>NZ_VAUP01000015.1 GCF_005871085.1 Xanthobacter autotrophicus
CTCCGCTTCCCGCGGGGCGCCCACCTTCCAGCCCGCAATTATGCGGAGCAGAACCCCCGCCGAAACCGGCGGCAACACAGACCTTACAGGCCGGCGCTCTGCATAATCCCGCTCTCCGCATAATCGATGCGGCCCACCAGGACCCGGTGGCTGGGGGCGTTCTCACCGTTGGTCCGCAGGTCGGGGACGATGCGCACGCCCTTGGCCTGGACGCTGAGGGTGACGATCTCGCCGGTGAACTCGTTCGCGCCGGTCTTCTTGAAGGTGCCGATGGTGGCCATGGTAAATCTCCCGTCTTCCGTTTCCGAGCCCGCACCATTGCGGACTCGATGGCGATCGGAAGGCCGGAGGCGACCGACGCCGCATCGCCTCGGGGTCCCCGTCGCGCTCGCGCGATGGGGTGAGAATTGCGACCGGAGCGCAGCGGAGGATGGCGCGAGAGGGACTTTCTTGCCTCGCGAGGAATGACGGCTTCAGCCGGCAGGGGACGAAAGTCATGATGCGCCGTTGCGGCAGAGGCGGTCGAGGCGCAGCCGTCCTTGGGCCAGATCCGCCCATTGGAGAGGCCGTTTGGAGCGGTCGACCGACGGATACCGAACGGGGATTATGGCGACCCGCCGCAACCTCACGGAAGACCGGCCTGATCCTCTTCGGCTTCACGTCCCCCGTTCCGGGCCGGCTCCGTGTGCTTCCGCAGCCAAGGTTACAACCGGCCAAGATCGCTCCCACCATGCACTGGTCCGCGACTGACCGCCAGGCGCTATGCTCGCGACCCGCAACAGCGTCGTGATGCCGATGGCAACAGCGCCGATGATCGAGAAGACGATCTGCCACGTCTCGGACGACATGGCGAGCTTCGCGATACCATGGGTGGCGTGATAGCCGGCGAAGACGGCGGGGGCGACGAAGACGAGCGCAACGAGGAACCGCGCCCACATCGGACGAACGATCACGAGCAGAACCTGGCCGATGCCGAGCGTGACGCCCCCGGCGATCAGGCCAAAGACGATCGCACCGAGCCAGCCCGCTCCGGTATTGTATGCCCAAGTGCCGGCGCTGACGGCAGCGAAGAACGGCAGCACGAAGACGGCGAGCGTAAACAGCAGCCAGCAGAATAATACGATGGCGGCGAGACCGAGCGGGATGCCGAGGAAGATCATGGTGGTGTCTCCGTGAGGAAAGCTCTGACAGTTGCGCCTTCCACCACCACCGCGGCGCGATCACCAGCATAGCAAGGGAAGATGGATGCCGGAATCCCAGCAAGGGAGATACCCGGCACGTCATGCGTACACCTCCGCTATCTGGCGAAGGGGTCGATTTCCCGAACGATCTGCGAGGCATCACCGTCGAATTCGTCGGCCGGTACGACCGACAGGCTGCCATCTCCGGCGCGGAAGATCACGATGACGACCATCAGGGTCTTGGCGAGGCTGAGGGCGAAAGCCTGTGCATCGTTGGAGGACATGGGGTCCGGCTCCTGCTCGAAGCGGAGGACCATCCCCCGCTGACAGGCGCCCGACGGGTCCGGCCGAGGGCCGCAATCACCGCGCAGGCGAAGCGGAGCGGCGGCACGCTATGCGTAGCCGACCCCTTGCGGGTTGATGGCGTCAAGCCCTCGGTCGGACCAAGGATCAGCGCTAAAAAAGCGGGGGTGGATCGTCGCTCGAAGATCGGCAGGTGCGGCCGTCTCCCTGCATAAGCAGGCTCTGGCGGCTTTGTTCAGCTACACGTCTGATGAGTACAGGTCCTGCTCGTCTGTCTGGTAAAAATCGATAACGGAGCCAGCACTTTCATGAGAAACGTTCAGGGCTCGTGAAATACGATTCCGAAGGTGGAGGAAGGGCAGCGCTCATGCGCCACCCACCCCGAAGCGGTAGACCGGGACGCCGAGCTTGCGGGCCTTGTCGGCGAGATTGTCCTGGATGCCCGTGCCGGGGAAGATGATGACCCCAATGGGCATGACCGAGAGCATCTGGTCGTTGCGCTTGAAGGGAGCCGCCTTGGCGTGCCGGGTCCAATCGGGCTTGAAGGCCACCTGCGGCACCTTACGGGCATCGGCCCAGCAGGCGGCGATCCTTTCGGCACCCTTCGGCGAACCGCCGTGCAGCAGCACCATGTCCGGGTGCTTGGCGTGGACCTGGTCGAGCTTGGTCCAGATCAGCTTGTGGTCCACCGTGTCGCCGCCGGAGAAGGCGATCTTGGGTCCGGCGGGCATCACCACCTCGGTCTCCGAACGCCTTCGGGCGGCGAGGAAATCGCGGCTGTCGATGAGGGCCGCAGTGAGGTGTCGATGGTTCACCATGGATCCGGTGCGCGGGCGCCAGGCTGAGCCGGTGTGGCGCTCGAAGGCATCGGCGGCTTCGTCGCGCATCAGCTCGAAGGCATCGCGGCGCTCCACGAGGCTCTGCCCCTCGGCGATGAGGCGTTCCAGTTCCACCGAGCGCACCTCGCTGCCGTCCTGCTCCTGCTGGCTGCGGCGCTGGCCCTGCTCATTGTCGTCGAGGGTACCGGAGATGCGGCCGGCGGCACGGTGGAAGAGATGGACAGTCGACCACAGGAGATCGGATAGATCCGGCTCGAGGAGGGTATCCTGCAGCGTCGCGATCAGCGCATCGAAGATGTCTGCGATGGCGCCGGTGATGCGGTCGGCCTCGGGAAGCGGCCGGGGATTAGGCTCGTCCTCGAAGGGACGATATCCGTAGAGCTGAAGTTCCTGCAGCAGGTGATCGGTGGGAGAAGAGGCGTGGGGTTCGTCGTGCTCGGTGCTCATGGGAGGCTCCGTCGGTTGGACCGCAGCCTTGCGGCCTTCATGGCGACGAAGCCGGCGGGCGGGTCGGACCTGCACCCCGCGGGAAGCGCGGGGCCGGAGCGTGAGCGGAGGATGGCGGAGGCCGGCGATTTTGTTTCGCGATGGAAAGGCGGTGGCAGGGGACCCGCGACGCCTGCGTCGTGGGGAAACACCGGCGCCGGAAAATCGTCGGCCGTAGCCATTGCCGGGACGGCGCGACTGCTGGCCGATCGCCCTCTGGAAGGCCTGGCTGCGGATCCTCTGTCGACGGTGTGAGCCTCTGAGCGTGGCGTTAGCGTATCCCCGCTCCCAGTTCCTCCAGGTCACGGGCTCAACGCCATGAAGCGGCTGACATCCTCGGGAGCAAGATGGCATCGGAGTCGCGCCCGCAAGGCGTCAACGCCAAAGGCGCGCAGATCCTCGTTGAAGTCGCCGAGCGTTGGCGAGAGCACGATGGCCTCGACCCTGGCGGAGTTCGCTCGTGCGGTTAAGCTGTCTCGTGCTGTGACGCCGGCAGGATCGTTGTCGCGGACGATGTAGAGCCGCCGCAAGCCAGGTGGGAAAGCGATGACGGCAAGGTGTGCGGCCGAGAGCGCCGCTGCCATGGGGAGGTTGGGCAGCGCCGTGCGCACGGAGAGGGTGGTCTCGATGCCCTCACTGGCGGCTAGAACGTCGTCAGGCCTACCGAAGCGAACGGCATGCTCCAGCAGGTGGCCCATGGCCCTTCGTGGCGTGGCGATGCTCGCTTTGTCGGACCCATCGGGAGCGAGCCATGTCCGGTGGATGCCCGTGATCCGTCCCCTGAGATCGGTGACGGCGGCAATCATGGCCGGCAGGGGTTGAATGGGTTCGCGTGGATCCGGGCGGTAATAGCAGCGCGGGTGAAAGCGGAGACTTCCGGTTTCGTGCAGAGCCGTGATGCCGCGGTTCCGCAGATACTTCTCCACGATTGTGCCCGGAATCGACTGTGCGGCGGCGAAGAGACGACGTGCCGAGGTGACAGTGTCACGTGAGGAACATTGCTTTCCGCCATGGGGAGCTTCCGCTTCTCGTGAGATTGGTGGAAGGCGCAGAAACATTTCGGCCTCTGCAGCCACTTCGGAGAAGTGGGACAGGCCCCGGCTTTCGCGGATCACGTCGAGGAGATCACCGTGCTCCCCCGTCGCTGCATCGGTCCATTTGCCGGCGGGGCCTTTCGCACTGTCTCGCAACCGCACGAACATGGAGCGGCCGGGCGAATTGCGGACATCGCCCACCTGCCAATAGTGCCCCTGTCGCCGGCCGGCCGAGAGATAATGTCGGCAGATTGCCTCCGCCTGCCGCCCCAACTGCCGGGCGAGATCGTGCGCAGCATCCGTCATGGGAACGCTCCAAGAGAAAGGCCCGCCGTCCGGGCCACGCGACAGGGGGAGCGCGAGGCGACGGGCGGCGGGCCAGGTTGCCCGGGAGGATTATTCGGCAGCGATCGAGGAGGAGATCGCTTCGGGCTCCTCAGTGTCGGCGAGGTCCTCGCTGTCGGCCATGGCCGTTTCGCCGTCAGTCTCCGCCGTCTCTTCGCCGGCGGTGTTGGAGGGCTGGGTCCGCAGCGGTTCCGGGAGCCAGCCGCTGTCGGCGAGGAGGGTTTCAGCCTCCCGCGCCATGTCGCCCTTCTTGAGGTGGGCGATCCGCTCGGCTGCACGTTCCCCCTTCGCCTCGGTCACCGCCTGCAGGATGCGGGCCTTGGTGACCCTGCCGAGGAAGGTGTCCACCGTGGGCTTCCATCCGGCCGCCGCCATGTCGAGCCCTACCGCCTGCGCCAACCGGTCGGCATGGGCGAAGGCGCGGGGACGGCGGTTCCAGGCCTCATGCACCACATTGACCGAGAGACTCACCACATGGGCGAACAGTGCAGCCTGGCTGTCACGGTCCCACCCGCTCAAGGTGTCCCAGAGCAAGCCCGACTCCTTGGGGAGTGCCTTGGCCCAGCTCTCATGCCGGACACGGATAGCCTCAGCCGAGACGCTATCGTTGAGGTCCGGCGCCTGGGCATTGAACGAAACACTCTTGAGATCGAGCTCAAGGCAGCTGTCCGAGCCGTAGGCGTAGAAGGCCTTCAGCGTCAGGGCATGGACCGCGGCGAGGAAGGCGACATCGGGCTGTTCGCCCAGAACATGGCGCAGGCCGAGGGTGCGGTGGGTGGTCAGCTCGGTGAGCAGCCGGTCGGAGATGGGGGTGAGGCCGTCTTCTTCCTCGGGCTCAGCACGAGCAGCGGACGATGCTGCCTCCTCGCGAGGTCCCGAAGGCGCATATGTGTCACCATCGGTCTCGATGGAAGGGTCATGGTCCTCTTCGACCGGCACCTCGTCCTCCGGGCGGACAAAACCCCGTTCCACCCGCAGCTTTCCATGCAGTGCGATGCTGACGAAGGCTCCGGCCCGGACAATCTCCGCTGGATCGAACACGAGGGGCCGCGTCTCGAAGGCCTCCAGCATCGCCTCGAGTTCCCCGAGCCGCGCGTCGACCCCTTCGGGAAGCTCGTCGGCATCGGCGTGCTCTTCGGAGAGGCGATCGTACTCCGCCTGGGCGACCTCCCGCGCAGCTTCCTCCTCTTCGGTCAGCGGCGTGGGTTCGCCCCGCAGCTGGCGCAGGCCGTAGGTGTGGCCATAGGCGAAGTCCGGCGCCACCTCGATCCACTTCCAGCCTTCGCTCCGGATCATGTCGGCCTCGACGGCGAGCTTCTCCGCCACCATCCGGTCGACGAGGGGCACATCCTGCAGCCAGCCACCGTCATCACCCTGGAACAGGTCGCGCAACACGGTGCCGCCGACCGTCTCATAGGCCTCGATGCCGATGAACTGGACTCGCTTGTCGGATGCCCGGACTGCGCCTTCGGTCAGCATGCGTCGGATGGCATAGGGCTGCTTGTCGTAGGTCTGGGCGAGACGCTCCAGCACCTGCTCCTGCCGCTCATGGTCACCGGAGACGGTGAAGGCCATGAGCTGATCGAGAGTGAGGCCGTCCTCGGCGTACACATCGAGGAGCTTCGGCGAGACGGAGGCGAGCTTCAACCGCTGCTTCACCACGGCGACCGAGACGAAGAAGGCGGCCGCGATCTCCTCCTCGGACTGGCCCTTCTCCCGCAGAGCGAGGAAGGCGCGGAACTGATCGAGGGGATGCAGCGGTGCGCGCTGGACATTCTCTGCGAGCGAATCCTCCTCGGCGATACCGCCTTCGCGCACGATGCAGGGCACGGGCGCAGTCTTGGCGAGGCGCTTGCGCTTCACCAGCAGCTCCAGCGCCCGATAGCGCCGCCCGCCGGCTGGGATCTCATACATGCCGGTTTCGACGCCATCGGCGTCAATAACAGCGCGAACGTTGAGGCCCTGGAGCAGGCCGCGCCGGGCAATATCCTCGGCGAGTTCCTCGATGGAGACACCGGCCTTCACCCGGCGGACGTTGGACTGGCTGAGCACCAGCTTGTTGAAGGGGATATCGCGGGACGAGGAGAGGGTGATCTTCTGAACGGCCGTGGCCATGGGATATTTCTCCGCGACGGGCGGCCGGAGATCCTCTCTCTGGCCTCCAACACGTCACGAAGCACGGCGCCGCCCTCTGCCTCTGAGGACGGCGCCGCAGAACCGACGATCCGGAAAGCCGGCACCACACAAAGCCGGAGACACGGCGTTCCGCATCTCCGGCTTTGTGGATCTCAGGCGGCGCGGTCGAGGAGCTTCTTCGCCCGCGCCTCCAGATCGAGGCGGGCATCCTGGTGCGGCTTGTCCCGGGCCACAGCCGTGATGCCTTGGACGAAGTCGAAGATGCTCTCGGGCTTGCGGCCTTCTTCGGCGAGCACGGTCTCGATCACTTTCTGCGTCTCGGCCTTGGAGAACCCCTTGCGGCGCAGGAACTCTGTACGGTCCTCGTCGGTGCGCGCCACGATGCGCTCGCGGGCCGCCTTGATGCCGTTGACGAAGGGCATGGGGGAGGAGTTGGCGAAGCGCTCCAGAGCTGGCGCCGCCTGATGGGCGAAGCGCGAGGCGGCATACTTCGAGTGGCGAATGGTGATCTCCTCGAAATCCTCCACACCCCAGAGGTTGCGGTTCTGGCAGACCGCCCGCAGATAGAAGCTGGCGATCCCCAGCGTCTTGGCGCCCACCTCCGAGTTCCAGCAATAGAAGCCGCGGAAGAACAGGTCAGGCGAGTCGTCCGGCAACCGCCCGGCCTCGATGGGGTTGAGATCGTCCACCAGGAATAGGAAGACGTCCCGGTCCGAGGCATAGAGGGTGGTGGTATCCTTGGTGATGTCGACGCGGGGATTGTAGATGCCGGTCGACCAGTCGAGCACGCCGGGCACCTTCCAGCGGGTGTCGCCGGCGCCATTACCAGCAATGCGACGCACCGCATCCACAAGCTCATGGTCGTATATGCGGCCATAGTCGGGCCCGGTCACGGCCCGCAGCTCGACGCGGCCATCCTCCACCTCCAGCGTCTTCACCTGCTCGGCGCGGTGCGTCAGCAGGCCGTGCTGCAGGTTGATGCCGGCGAGCGGCGCAGGAAGCTGGCGCAGATAGGACGCCGGGGCCCCGATCAGGCTCGCAAGCTGGCTGAAGCTCCAGTGCGTCGGGGCAACAGGTGCCTCCCTGCCAGGCAGCGCGAGCGTCAGCCGGTCCGGCACCTCTCGGCTCGCTTCGACGCGAATAGCCGCGCTCTCCACAGTGCGCGTCCGGCTCCGGTCGGACCGGCCGCGCACCGCGCCATACAGCTCAGACAGGGACAGATAGCGCTCGTCCACCGGCCGGGAGAACCACTCCGACGACACGCGGCCGACGCGCTCGCCGCGATTGACATCCACCTTATACCCGCCGCTCGGATCACCGCGGGCGTCCAGAACCTGTTCGTTCATGGGATCGTTCTCCATGACGGGCGCCGGCAGCCTCTCTCCCGGCAGTCAACCCGTCACGGAAAACCGGTCCACCCTCTCACTCTTGAGGGGCGTTGCGGGGCAGGCTGTGCGAAAACCCAAACGGATTAGGGCCTGTGGGGATTCATCGCGAATTGATGACGGCAGCGGCGAGGTAGATCATTGCAGAGAAGCTCTGATCAGTTTTGTCGGCGCGCATGGCGATGCGCTTGAACTCCTTGAGTTTGCAGAAGAAGTTCTCGATGAGGTGACGCCATTTGTAGAGTTCGCGGTCGAGCGGCCGCGGCTTGGCGCGCCGTGAATGCTGCGAGATGACCATCTTGGCACCGCGTGCGTCAAGATCGGCGATGATGGCGTTGCTGTCGAAAGCCTTGTCGGCGATCAGGCCGCCGAACTCGATCCCGCCGAGCAGCGGCTCGACGCCGACGGTATCGAACCGGTGTCCCGGCAGCAGCTCGAAGCGCACAAGGTTGCCGAGCGCATCGGTCAGCGCGAGGATCTTGGTCGTCATGCCGCCCTTGGAGCGTCCTATGGCCTGGCTCTGAGACCCCCTTTTGCGCCCTGTCCGTGACGGTGGACCTTGACGATCGTTGCATCCACCATGGCGTACTCCATGTCGGGCTCGTCCGAGCAGGCCTCGAAAAGCCTCACGAAAACATCGGCTTTGCGCCAGTCGCTGTAGCGCCGGAACGCCGTGCTCCAGTTGCCGAACACAGCCGGCAGATCGCGCCACGGACTGCCGGTCCGCGCGATCCAGAGCACCGCCTCGATAAACCGACGATTGTCGCCGCCACTGCGCCCAGGGTCCGTCGGCTTGCCCAGACAATGCGGTTCCATCTTCGCCCATTGGGCGTCGCTCAGCACATATCGATCCATCAGAAGCGTGAATCACAATCCAAACGCTTTGTGAATCCCCACAGGCCCTAGTTGGCTGGAGCAGGTGGCCAGACTTGAGGTCCGCATTACGGCCGGAAGCTTTGGACGGTCTTCGACGCCAGCCGGACCGCCGGGCGATTTAGGACGTGTGTCCGGGTGCGAATGGCCAAACGCATGGCGATAGGAACGAGGCCGACGGCCATCATTCCTCGCCGTGAAGGCGGTCAGGAGGCTCACATCTAAGGAGGGGGTTCACAACTCGGCACTCAGGACGAAGCGTGGAGCCTGGCGCGCGCAGGTTCGCCCCTCCCGCCGACCAGAAGCAGCAGCGCGACGCCGGCGAAGATGGCGCTGTCGGCGAGATTGAAAGAGGGCCAGTGGTAGCCTGCGACGTGGAAGTCCAGGAAGTCCGTCACGGCGCCATGCCGCAGGCGATCCACGACGTTTCCCAGCGCGCCCCCGGCGATGAACCCGACCGCGGCAGTCGTTCCGGGGCGCTGAGCGCGCGTCATCCAGACGACGAGGCCCACGATGACCGCGAGGGCCAGTGAGGCCAGCAGCCAAGGCATGGCCGGATGGTCCGCGGACAGCAGGCCGAAGCTGACGCCGCGGTTCCACCCCAACACCAGGTTGAAGTACGAGGTGACCGGGATGACGCGGGGTAGATCCATGAGCTCTGTAAGCACCCACCACTTCGTCACCTGGTCCAGTGTGAACGCAAGCAGTGCGGTGGCCGCTCCCCACGTCCAGACAAGGCGAGACCCGGACGGCCGCAGGGCTGCCGCTTCGGTCACGTCCTCACCCATGTGCAGCCGCTCCTTTGAACCGGTATCCGAGCAGCCGCAGCGCGTTCAGTGTCACCAGCACGGTCGCCCCGGTGTCGGCCAGAACGGCGGGCCAGAGGCCGGTGATGCCGACCACCGTCGTCACGAGGAAGACCGCCTTCAAGCCGAGAGCAATGGCGACGTTCTGATGAATGTTGGCTAGGGTGGCGCGCGAGAGCCCGACCAGGGCGGCGACGTCCGTAACCCGGCTATTCAGCAGCGCAGCATCGGCGGTCTCGAGCGCCACATCAGTCCCGCCGCCCATGGCGATCCCGACCGACGCGGCAGCGAGCGCGGGCGCATCGTTGATGCCGTCGCCGACCATGGCCACGGACGCCTGCGCCCTGAGGGCGCCGATCTCGCGCAGCTTGTCCTCGGGCAGCAGCCCCGCTTTCACCTTGAGGCCAAGCGTTGCGGCAATGGCCTGTCCCGTGCGGATGTTGTCGCCGGTCAGCATGATGGATTGGATGCCCATGGCGTCCAGCGCCCGGATGCCTGCGGCGGCGTCAGCCCGCGGCTCGTCTCGCACGGCGATGAGCCCGATTGGCGCGCCGTCCAAGGATACGACGACCACAGTCTTTCCTTGGTCCTCCCATTCCACGATCATTCGGTCCGCCTCATCCGGAATCCGCGCCTGCTCGGCGGCGTAGCGGGGCGAGCCGACACCGACCCTCTTGCCGGTGACGACTGCCTCGACGGCCTTGCCCGGAATGGCCCGCGAATCCTTGGCGGGGCGCAGCGGGATGCCCTCCGCGTCCGCTCGATCAAGGATGGCGCGGCCGAGCGGATGGCTGGACCCATTCTCCGCCGCGGCGGCGAGACCGAGCATGGTCCGCTCCGAGCCGGAGAGGGCGAGGACGTCGGTCACGCGCGGGCGCCCCTCGGTCAGGGTGCCGGTCTTGTCGAAGGCGACGGCGCGGATCCGACCGATAGTCTCCAGGGCGCCGCCGCCCTTCACGAGCAGGCCGCGCCGGGTGCCGACCGCCAGTCCGGAGGCGATGGCCGCGGGCGTCGAAAGAACCAGGGCGCAGGGGCAGGCCACCAGCAGCAGCGCCAGGCCGCGATAGATCCAGGTGCCCCAATCCGCGCCAAGGAAAAGCGGCGGCGCGACGGCGACCAGCGCCGCAACGACGACCGCGATTGGCGTGTAGATGGCGGAGAAGCGCTCGATGAACCGCGCCGTCGGCGCCTTGGCTTCCTGCGCCTCTTCGACCAAGCGGATGATGCGGGCGATCGTGTTGTCGGAAGCGGGCCTCGTTACGCGGACCTGCAGCGCGCCGGAGGCGTTGATGCTGCCCGCGAAGACCGGGGCGCCCTCGGTCTTAACCACCGGAACCGACTCGCCGGTCACCGGGCTTTCGTCGACCTCCGACTCTCCCTCGGCTACCTCACCGTCAGCCGAGACGCGGTCGCCTGGACGGACTAGGACCAGATCGCCAATTTTCAGGCTGGCTGCGGGCACCTCCCGCGCCATTCCTTCCTCGACGCGCAGCGCCGTCCTCGGCACCAGGGCGCCGAGCGCCTCAATTCCCGCCCTCGCGCGTCTAGCCGCGATGCCCTCGAGCAGTTCGCCAACGGTGAACAGGAACACCACGACAGCCGCCTCGGACGTCGCGCCGATGGCGATGGCGCCGACCGTCGCGATCGACATCAGCATCTCGATGGAGAAGGGTGAACCAGCGCGCGCCGCAGCGATAGCCTTCCTGCCGAAGAACGCGAGGCCGAGCAGAGCGGACGGCAGATAAGTCCAGTGGCCCAGCGAGGGAACGGTGAGGGAGGCGGCGAACCCTGCGACCGTCAGGGCGCCGATGACAGCAGCCAGACGGGCCTTGGCACCCTTCCACCAAGCTTGGCTGGCACGGCCGCTCCCCTCGTCCTCTATGGCCGCGCCGGGTTCGCTGGCCGCCACCCGCAGCGCCTCGACTGGGGCTACGCCGTAACCGAGCTTGCGGATCTGCTCCTCGACAGCCGTGCGGGGTGTGGCCGCCTCATCCAGCCGGAAGGCCAGCACCTGGGCGTGGTAGTTGACCCGGATGTCCTCGGCACCCCCGAAGCGACCGACCGCCGTCTCGATCTTCGAGGCGCAGGACGGGCAGTCCATGCCCTCGACATTGTACCGCAGGACGACTCTGGTCCCGGAGTCTTGTTCGACCGTTCCACCGTTAGCCATCGCCTTGCCCTCCTCGCCAGATTCACGCCAGAGGGGCGACGCCGTAGCCGAGACCGCGGATCTTTTCCTCGACGGTCGACCGCGGTGTGGCCGCCTCGTCAAGCCGGAAGCCCAGGACCTGCATCTTGAAGTTGACCTGGATATCTTCAGCGCCGCCCAACTGCTGGACCGCGTCCTCGATCTTCAGGGCGCAACTGGAGCAATCCATACCCTCGATCCGATAGCGCAGGGCTACCCGCGGCGGGGTCTCGGATATCGTCGTTTCGTTGTTCGTCATCGCTCGCGCCTTTCTTTTCAGGCAAGCCCCAGCCATTGCGGCGGAGACTGAAGCACCCTACATGGACCCTGTAGTCACTATAGGGTCAAGGGGAATGGCCACGGAAAAATTCTTGAATATCGGCGCGCTCGCGAAGGCAACCGGCACAAAGGTGGAGACGATCCGCTGGTACGAGCGGGTACGGCTGCTCCCAGCGCCTGCGCGCAGTGCCGGGAACTATCGGACCTATGACGAGGCCCATCTCGGGCGGCTGAGCTTCATCCGGCGCGCCCGGGACCTCGGCTTCTCGTTGGAACAGATTCGCGCCCTGCTCGATCTTGCTGAGGATCGCGAACGCTCCTGCGAGGCCGTGGACGTAATCGCCCGCGAACATCTAGGCGAGGTAGACCGGAAGATCGCCGACCTCCAGGCCCTGCGCCTGGAGCTGGATTCTGTTATCGGGCAGTGCCACCACGGCAATGTGGCAGAGTGCAGGATTATAGAGGCTCTTGCCCCGCCGAAATAGCCGAGATGGCGAATAATCACTCTGAGGCTAAAATCCGCTTTCCACTCACCGAGATCGTCCGGGGGATCTTCTTGGTTCCGAAAGCACTCATCCAAATGAATTTCTTCGTTTTTATGTTCTAGAGACGAAGATCATTCTGTCCATAAAACACTAATACTCTTAGAATCTGCACATCGTCGAATCTGATTCTAGAGGTGCTTGTGAGTTTCATCAAAGGAACAGATCGCGGCCAAGTCAGCCTACTCCCGGCTTGCGTTGATGACTATGTCGCGCACGACGCGCTCGTGCGTGTTGTCGATGTGTTTGTCGCCAGCCTGGACCTGTTTGAGCTGGGCTTCAGCCGTACCATCGCGGCGGCCACTGGCCGTCCCGGTTATCATCCGGACGACATGCTTCGGCTCTACATTTGGGGCTATCTCAACCAAATCCGGTCGTCGCGCCATCTGGAACGGGCGTGCGTCCGCGATCTGGAAGCTCTTTGGCTACTTCGCCAACTCGCCCCCGACTACCGAACCATCGCGGCATTCCGGCACGACAATCCGGAAGCCATCGTCGCGGCGAGTGCCGCCTTCATCCAATTCTGCCGTGAGGTTGGGCTGATCAGCGGTCGATTGGTCGCGCTGGACGGGACAAAGATGCGCGCCGTCGCGAGCTCGAAGAGCATCGCTGGCGCGGATCGCCTTGCCCGAGATATGGCGCATACAGAGAAGGAGATCGCTTATTACCTTGATCGCCTCGACATCATGGATGAGGGGGTGGCTCAGGGCTTCGACGATCAGCCGAATCATCGGCAGGCGTTCACCAACGCGATAACCTCGCTGAACCGCCGGAAGGACCGCCTCACTCGCCGGCAACAGGTGCTGGCAGATCGCGACGAGAAGGTGCTGGTCTTCGGAGAACCCGACGCCAAGCCGATGGGTTACGGGCACTCTCCCAAGATGCCTAGCTATAACATGCAGAGCGTCGTCGATGTAGATAGCGGGCTGATCATCCATCACGATGTAGCCAACGAGGCGAACGACAGTCAGCTTCTGCACCCCATGTCGATGGCGACGATGGAAGTGCTGGAGGTCGACACGCTCAAGATCCTGGCCGATGGCGGATATTCCAACGCCCAGGTGGCGCAGTGCGAACGCGACAATGTGGAGGTCGCGGCGCCGATCAAACGGGGCGCCATGAGCGCCGATTTCTTTCGCCCAACGCAGTTTGCTTACGACGAGCTTTCCAACACGATCCGGTGCCCCGCAGGCGAGACATTGAAACCATCCGGGAAGCACACGCGTAACCGCGCGATCCGATACCGAACGTCCGCCTGTATGGGCTGTCCGCTGAAAAGCCGATGCACGCCCGGCGATCAGCGGACGATTCACCGGCTTGTCGATCAAAGCGCTCTTGATCGCATGGAGGCGCGAATCTACGCCGATCCGAGCTTGATGGTGACGCGCCGATGTACTGTCGAGCATCCCTTCGGAACGATAAAGCGAATGTCCGGTGGCGGACGCTTCCTCACACGAGGGCTCAGAGCAGTGAAGGCAGAAGCAGCGCTCTCGATCCTAGCATTCAACATCCTCCACGCAGTGAACGCCTTCGGCTCGGAACGACTGTAAGCGTCCGGTGAGTTCCCCTTTGTGATTTCGGCGATGCAGCTGAAGTTACGTCACTAATTCCGTATTTAGCGACGTAACGAAGGTGTGGGATGGGCCGGGTTGAGATTTTGACGGGGGTCGAGCGGCGTCGGGGTTGGTCGGATGAGCAGAAGCTGGCGATCCTGGACGAAGTGGTATCGAGCGGACTTGGCGTGTCGGCGATCGCCCGTCGCCACGATGTTGTACCGCAACAGATTTATGCATGGCGCCGGCAATTCCGATCTTCTGCAGGCGCCGACCGAGCCGCGCCGATGTTCCTGCCTGTGACTGTTGTTGGTGCCGAGCCTGTCGAACAATTGCGCGCTGAGCCGCCGCCCGGTCGCGAGAAGCCGGCTGCGGCGCGCTCCGGTCGGATCGAGATTCGTTGCAAGGGCGGCCGGGTGCTGAAGGTCGAGGCCGGGCTTGATGCCGAGATCTTATGTAGGCTGATCCGTTCGGTGGAAGGCGCATGATCGGACCCGGCTCGGCCGTGCGGGTTTATCTGGCATGCGGATCGATCGATATGCGCAAAGGCATCGACGGCTTGGCCGCGCTGGTACAGGCCGATTTGCGGCAGAAGCCCACGTCTGGTGCCGTCTTTGCGTTCCGTGGCAAACGCGGTGACAGGATCAAGCTTCTGTTCTGGGATGGGCAAGGGTTCTGCCTGTTCTACAAGGTCCTGGATAAAGGCCGCTTTCCCTGGCCGTCGGCGGCGGATGGCACCGCGCGGCTGACGAGCGCCCAGCTCTCCATGCTCTGGGAGGGCATCGACTGGCGTCGACCGTCATGGTCGGCTCCGCCCATCAGAACGGCATAAACATGAATGATTCCATAAGCTTCAATCTGGCCTAAGGGCGGCAAATCAGCTAGTATTCGCTGATGATGCAAGCTGCGGCCGACCTGCCCGATGACATCGACGCTTTGCGTGCGATCATCGTTGCGCAAGCAGCGGAACTTGCCGATCAGGCCCGTCGGCTGCAGTCGCGCGATACGTTGATCGAGAAGCTGAAGGCGCAATTGGTGCTGTTGCGCCGGTCGCGCTTCGGGGCCAGTTCCGAGAAGATCGACCGGGCGATCGAGCAGCTCGAACTGGCGCTGGAAGACATTGAGACGACATCGTTCGAGTCCGTGGCTCCGGTTCAGGAGAGCGAGCCTGAGCGGGCCAAGCCGTCCCGACAGCCTTTGCCGGACCACCTGCCGCGCCACGAGGTTCTGCACGAGATCGCGGCATGCAGCTGCCCGACCTGTGGTGGCACCGACTTCCTGAAGGCGAGCACGGCCGTCACCGAGGTGCTGGACTACGTCCCAGCTTCATTCAGGGTGGTCCGGCATTTGCTGCCGCGCCTTATCTGCAAAGGGTGCGACACCGAGATCAAGGCCGCGATGTCTGCGCCGCCAATCGAGCGTGGCAAGCCAGGACCGGGCCTCATCGCCCACGTGTTGGTCGCCAAATATTGCGATCATCTGCCGCTCTATCGCCAATCCGAGATCTATGCCCGCGAGGGTGTCGATATCGCCCGCTCGACGATGGCGGATTGGGTCGGCAAGGCGAATGCTTTACTGGCACCGTTGGTCCAGGCGCTGCGCGACCATGTGTTTGCCGGCGATCGCCTGCATGGTGACGACACGCCTGTTCCGGTGCTGGAACCAGGCAAAGGCGCGACAAAGACGGGCCGGCTCTGGGCCTATGTACGCGACGGCCGCCCATACGGCGACGAGACGCCACCGGCGGTTTGTTACTTTTACAGCCCTGATCGCAAAGGCGAACATCCCAAACGGCATCTGAAAGACTTCGCTGGCGTGCTGCATGCCGACGGCTATGCCGGCTTCAAAGACCTCTATGTGTCCGAGAAGCCAGGCGAACCGGCTCGGATCTCCGAAGCTGCTTGCATGGCCCATGTTAGGCGCAAATTCTTTGATCTGACGGCCTCGGGGCCGACACCGATCGCCGATGAGGCCTTGCGGCGTATCGGCGATCTCTACGATATCGAAGCCGAAATCCGCGGATCTCCATCTGATCGGCGGCTCAAGGAGCGAAAAGCGAAGACCAGGCCACGCTTTGACGCTCTGCGGCGCTGGTTCGACGCTCAACTCAGCCAGTTGCCGCGCAAATCCTCCACGGCTGAGGCGATCCGCTATGCCACAACCCGATGGCAGGCTCTTGACCGCTTCATCGACGACGGCACAATCGAGATCGACAACAATGCGGCAGAAAGGTCGATCCGCCCGATCGCACTTGGTCGCAAAAATTGGCTGTTCGCCGGCTCCGACAAAGGCGGCGAACGTGCCGCCGGCATTCTGTCGCTGATCGCAACCGCCAAGCTCAATGGCGTCGAGCCAGAGGGATATCTTCGAGACGTGCTCACACGGATCGCGGATCACCCGATCAGCAGGATCAACGAACTCCTACCATGGAAACTTCAGGCAGCCCAATGACGGGCATCACCGGACGCTTACGAACGACTGACCCCAGCAAGGTGAGCAAGACGGGAGCCTTCTGCGATCCGCATCGCGGTCATGTTGTTGAGTTTTGGCACAGCCTGGGGGGCTCCCCGCTCGATGGGGTCGGCCGAGACCTGGCTCGGCCGCAGGGGAAGGCTTTCCCCTAGCAGCATCACATCAGAAGAGCCGGATTCATTCAGGCAGGCTCGGGAACAGGAAATAGATCCAGTCGGCGCAAGCCGCCAGGATCTTCAGCGCCATGCTGGGGGAATGAATTTCAACGCTGCCGTGGGACAGACCATTACGTAATGCGATAAGCGCCTCGACAGGATCGGCCATCAGCATGCCGCCCTCGACCATTGGCGGCAACGCGCCCGTTTTGCGTGCTCGATCGACCAGATTGCGCAGCGTGCCGCGTGCGTCTCCACCATGCCCATTCAAACGAAATTTGAGCGCCAGCTCGCAAGCTCCGAATGCTTGGATTTCTCTCACCACGAAGAGATCGTAGTCAAAAAAGGCGTAAAGCATGACGCTACGCGCTCTGTCGAAGGCCTTTTGAACCTCTATGGGTGCCGCACCCTTCAAGCCGACATCAATTATTCCGGCATGATGGTCTCGAAGCGTCATTCGACGCGCGACATCTTGCTCAATAACATAGAGGTCAGCGAACCGGGGATCGGGCTCGAGAAGGGAGTCGAATGGCTTGAGAGACATGAGGCAGGTGGCTCCTCTGAGCTATGCGCCCCAAGCATCAATGATTTGGCGCAGAGGAAACGGAGCCCTTTCCTTCGACCATTCGTGGTACGGCGCTGCCGTCTGGCTATAGGGGCCAGGCTCCGGTCGATCGAACTGAACCCGCGCCGGGATATGGAACGCGCTTCCGAAAACGATCGCCTCGCCCGACGACAAAATCGTCACCTGATCGAGCAAACGCCGCGCCTGCATCGGGATGATGCGTCGGAAATGGTCGATGTCGTCCGGGTTCTGCAGACGATGGCTGATGAAGTTGGCACACTGGCTGATAATTGTCTGGCTGATCTCGCTCGGTCGCTGGCTGGCGATGATCAGTGAGAGGCCAAACTTCCGTCCCTCCTTGGCGATACGCTCATAGGCGAGACGTGCGAGGCGATGGCCGCGGTCTTCGTCCGATCGCGCCGGCCGCGCGTAGTTGTGCGCCTCCTCCAGGACGAGCACCCAAGGATGCTTATAGCGTGATGCCGCCGGTAATCGTTCCCTTGCCTCAAGGAGTACGCGCCCGATGACGGCGCAAGCATAAGGGAGAATCTCGTTCCCCAACATGGATAAGTCGAGCACCGACACCTTAGGCCCGCCCGCATTGCCGAGACCAAAACGGGAAAACCACGATGCCAGATCTCGGATGCTGGTTTCGGCGTCTTCATAATTGAGAAACGAATGCCAGCGTTTATCGTCGAGGCGCGTCTTCAACCTCAGTTTCAACGTCGTGAGGTGTGCATCGACCCTTATGGTATCTTCCTTGGACACCGCTCGATTGATCAGGGATGGATCTGTCAACGTCGAACGGGAGATGCGCAACGGTGAATCGGCTGTCCGAGCGGCAGTCTCGGCGACATGGCTGCCGCCGATGATCTTTGCGCGGATTTCATCCTGGAGCTTTCGAGCCTCGGCTTCGATCTGAGCAGCATTCGCAAGGACCTCTTGATTGAAACCGGTGATCGCTTTGTGCGATGCGAACAGAGTCTCAAATGAGGCTGTATCGATGTCGGAATTCGCCAGATAGCCTATAATCAGATCGCAATATGAACCAGCCGATTTCCGTTGTATCTTTTGGAGATCGGAAAGCAGCTTTTCGATCGAGCTTAAAGCACTCTGGAATGTATTAAGATTCGAAACCTCATCAGCATTCCCGCCCTTCGCGATCGCCCACCAGTCCTTCAGGACCGGCTCCTGCGTTTGTTCGGCAGCGCTCAACCAAGCGCAGATCTCTTCAGCATTGAGAAACCAGAGTGGAAGGCCGAATTCTTCACCGTTGAGGTAGATGCGATCGGGCAATCGTGTGACAGTCTTGCCTGTTGGGAATGCCTTTTCATACTCGCCATTAATGTCGAGGATAAAGACATGCGGCTCCTCGGCAGCACCATCGAGCGCCTTCATCGCCTTCTGGATCAGGCTGGAAACGGAAAAGGACTTGCCCGAGCCGGTGTTGCCGACGATCGCCAGAGGGCGCGAAAACAGATCGTTGTAGGAGGCGCGCACGACATTGCGCGTCTGGCCCGTTGGAAACCCGATTTTCAGGTCGTAGTCGAAGTCCTTGTCATCATAGCCTTCTGGCCTATTGCGCCGCGGCGGAAGCTCGAACACAGCGCGCAGCACGGCCGGCGATCCGATTTCAGCAGGGGTATCGAGGGTTGGCAGAACGGATATGCCCGGGCTGAAGGAGGCGTCGTCATCAATGTTCTCGATCGTGCCCAGCAACTGCACGCTGGCGATCCGGCGTGGCTTCATCAACTCAAGGCTGAGGTCGTCGCCACTTGCAGGGTCGAAGCTCTCGCGCGCCTCGAGGTCGGTAATGATGCCGATGACGGTTTCGCCCGCCCCCAATGAAAATGTCAGGTAGGCGTTGATGGCGATCGCGACCTGGACGCCGTCAAGGGTCGCGCGAAGCGCCGAGCGGGTTTCGGGCAAAAGCTCGACTTTCACCCGAAACCCCTGAACAGCGACGATGTGGCCGACAAGTCGAGGATTATCCATGGTCAAGCCCCCGTATCAGGTTCGGCGGGCATTGCAGACGAGGCGATCTGCTTTTCAAAACGACGCAGACGCAGGAAATCGTCGAGCCATTGGACGTCGGGCATCGCCGACCGCGCAAAATCATCAAAGGTCGCGTGCTTGAACGTGGCAGCCGCAAAGGCTGCGTCGGTCGGGCACAACACGAAAGCGCGCTTGCCAAGATCCTTGTACCGCCGGATGCGCTCGACGACCGGGCTCTCCGGATTGGGCTCCACCACCAGCATAACCAGCGACGGGTTCATCAAGGCACTCTCGATGATTCGGCTGACATGATCATCGCCGAAGCCGTAGCCGAGGACGAGCAGGAACGTCTGAGGGATGCCGAGGCGCACTTGGAATGATCGGAAGAGATGCGCATACGGCATCGTCAGCGTCTGCGTGAACTTATTCGCGGTCGGCAGAATACCGACCGATGCGGTTCCCTCGGCAAGATCAACGAGTGCGGCTGCCTTCTCCTCCGGCTTCAAGTCCACATAGGCTCGGAACGGCGCGAGGTCGGGGTGCCGCGCCCGCATCTCGCCATCCTGCTCGAACCAGTGAATTGACCCATGCAGCTTGTAAAAATGCAGGAACTTGTCGAAGCGCCGGACTCGGCCTTCGGCGACTTCCCCCGGATAATAGACGTCAAGGCCGTAGACGGAGGGATCGAACCGCGCTGCGGCGCGGCCGGTGAACCCATCGAAATACTGGATGCCGAGCAACTCCAGCGCCTGCTCGAACAGGGTGTCGTAGTTCAACGTGAAAAGATGAGTTCGCCCGAGATTGCTATCTCGGGCGACGAGCTTGGAGAGAAATGCGAGCTGCGGCGGGGTCTCGCTTGTCGACTTCGCCATGGCCTTATCGGGCAAGGACAGCGCGCATTCTGCGAAAATCGACATGCGCAGACGGTTTACGAACCACTGGAGATCGTCAAAGCTTGGTGCGGGCGTGCTCGGCCAGGTGACACCGGAGAATGGTGCGTCTTTCGACTGGCCAATGACCAAGGCGTTGGCGACGAAGGATAGCCAAGCTTCGAAACCTAGTGGATTGACCGAGACGGAAGAGTCCGTTGGTGGATTCCGTTTGGCGCCGGACTGTGCTTGTCTGGCGCATGCGCAACGGGATCACAATCATTCTCGGCGAGGCGGACCGGCGGCGGCTTGACGCCCTGGTCGCGGATCGCAACACCCCGCAGAAGCACGTCTGGCGCGCCCGGATCGTGCTCATGAGCGCCGACGGCGTCGGCACCCACGCCATCATGGCCGAGACCGGCACGGCGAAGACCACCGTCTGGCGCTGGCAGGCCCGCTTCATGGCGGAAGGCGTCGAAGGGTTGCTGCGCGACAAGACGCGGCCCCCGGGCAAGGCTCCCGTGGCGCAGGACAGGGCCTCGGCCGTGGTCGCCATGACGCTGAAGCCGCCGCCCCATGAGGCCACCCACTGGACCACGCGGGCCATGGCCAAGGTCGCGGGACTGGCGGTCTCCACGGTGCAGAAGATCTGGAAGGCCCATGGCCTGGCCCCGCATCGCTGGCGACAGTTCAAGCTTTCCAACGATCCCGCCTTTGCCGAGAAGCTGCACGATGTCGTCGGGCTCTATGTCAGCCCGCCGGCCCATGCCCTGGTGCTGAGCATCGACGAGAAATCGCAGATCCAGGCGCTCGACCGCACCCAGCCCGGACTGCCGCTGAAGAAGGGCCGCGGCGCCACCCTGACCCACGACTACAAGCGCCACGGAACCACCACGCTGTTCGCCGCACTCGATGTCCTCACCGGCGCGGTGTTCGGGCGGAACATGCAGCGCCACCGGCATCAGGAGTTCATCCGCTTCCTCAACGCCCTCGAGCGCGACATCCCGGCCGGCAGGCTGGTCCACGTCATCCTCGACAACTACGCCGCCCACAAGCACGAGAAGGTGCGGGCCTGGCTTGACCGCCATCCGCGCTGGACCTTCCACTTCACGCCGACGTCCAGTTCCTGGCTGAACGCGGTCGAGGGCTTCTTCGCCATCCTGACGCGCCGCCGGCTGCAGAATGGCGTCTTCCGGTCCGTCGTCGATCTCCAGGCCGCCATCAACCGCTTCATCGGCGAACACAACCAGACCCCAAAACCCTTCATCTGGCGCGCCGACCCCGAAGCTATCATTGCCGCCAGGAACCGTGGGTTCCAAGCGTTGGAGTCAATCCACTAGCGTCGGTTCATCGATAAAATTAGCCAGCCAGACGGCGTCCCTCCGCGCCTTGATGATGGGGCCGATTGAGGCAGGCACATCCGGGAGGGCCTCGATCGTTTCGAAGACAGCGGTTTCAAGATTCGCCATGGTCTTCCCGCCGGCTGAAACCGACGTACCGGAACCCGTCAAAACCACGAGGTTTTCCATGCGTAGCCATTCGGATATCAGAGCTTGGAGGCGAACCCGCCCCTGTTTCTGGTCAAGCCCAAGCAGAAGATCTCCAGCGTTGCCGTCTTCGGTCAGACCGATGAGCTGGTACTCGATGGGTACAGGCGGCGCTGCCGTCATCATTCTCCCCCCTCCAGGCCGTCACGCAACGGATTGATGATCTGGAGCCCGGCGAAGTCCTTCTCGTTGTCAGTCACCACCACGCATTCATTCGCACCGGCGACGGCGGCGATGATCATGTCGAGTCCGCTACGGGGACGACCCGCCACCTTGCCCTCCGCCATCAGCCGCGCCCAGATCAGGCCGGCCTTGGCGTCGAAGGATAAAATGCGGCCCGTGAACAGGGCCTGCGGCCCCTCCGGCCCGACAAACCAGGCGTCGAGCGCATCGCGTTTCTTGCCGCGGGGCTTTTCCAGAATGCCACGTCGAATTTCAGCGACGGTCAATGAAGCAATAAACAGGTCCTCGTCGCGCTGTGCTGCCATCCAAGCCAGCAACGCCGCCGACGGCTGCGGCTTGACGATATTGCTGATGATGTTGGTATCGAGGAGATAGCGCGTCACAGATCGACCTTACGCCCCTCTTCACGCGGGCGGGAAAGATCAAGCTCCGCGCCCACCAGCGGCGAGCGGCGTAAAGCGGTGAGGATGCCGCCGGGCTTGGGTGGTTCGCCAGCGACGACTGTCTTCACGGCCGCGCGAACCTGCTCCGCTTCCGGCCCTTCCTCAGCCAGACGACGGGCAAGAGCGCGTATCAGCTCGCGATCGGATTCGAGCGCCATGATCTCGAAGCGCGTGAAGCCGCGCTGCGTCAGACGGGCGCGGTAATTCTGGATCGCTCTCTTCTGTGCAGCATTGCCCATGGCCACCCTCCATGCTATATCTGGATATATAGTCCAGATTTGTTGTGCAGACAAGTGAGGACGCGATGGCGAAACGCGTTTCAGACAGGCTTGGCCAGAGAGCGGATCGCCGCGCCATCCGATGCCGGTATTTTCCGTCTGCTGTGATGCGCTTTTCTACGCCGGATGGCGCCAGAACCGGCAACAATATGCTGAATGCCGTCGAATACTCTCCGTTGATTTGCGTTGCTTATACTTCGATTCACAACAATCGTGAAGCCGATCAACTTGCAATCGCTATCGAACGGCGCAACGATGGACCAGGACAAACGCCAGCAGCAAAGGAGCGCGCTTCGGCTCGTCGAGCCGGAACTGTCGCTCGTGCGCCGCGGCGACGGTCCCGACCCGCGCCTGAGCGAGTTGGCTCGCCTG
Organism: Xanthobacter autotrophicus; assembly: GCF_005871085.1. Lineage (GTDB taxonomy): Bacteria > Pseudomonadota > Alphaproteobacteria > Rhizobiales > Xanthobacteraceae > Xanthobacter > Xanthobacter autotrophicus. Next base: position 22,830 of record NZ_VAUP01000015.1, read on the forward strand.
CTCGCCCGTCGTGCTGCGCGGGAGGTGTTCGAAGAGCAGATAAAGGAACGCAGCACGACGCGCTCCTGACACCTCAGGAGAGTGCGCTTTGAAAGTCGCGATCTACGCCCGCTATTCGTCCGACAATCAGCGCGACGCCTCCATCGCCGACCAGCTCCGCATCTGCCGCCTCCATGCCGAGAAGCAGGGTTGGCAGGTGGTCGAGGAATATACCGACCACGCCATTTCCGGCGCCTCCCTTCTTCGTCCCGGTATCCAAGCCCTGATCTCGGACGCGGCGCGCGGCCGTTTCCAGTACGTGCTGGCCGAGGCGATGGATCGTCTTTCGCGCGATCAGGAGGACATTGCCGGCCTCTACAAGCGCATGGTCTATGCGGACGTGAAGATCGTCACGCTCTCCGAGGGCGAAGTCACGCATCTGCATGTCGGCCTCAAGGGCACGATGAACGCCCTGTTCCTCAAGGATCTCGCCGACAAGACGCGCCGAGGCCAGCGCGGGCGCGTCGAGATGGGCAAGTCCGGCGGCGGCAACGCCTATGGCTATGATGTGGTGAAGAAGTTCGACGCCGGCGGCGAGCCCATACGCGGCGACCGGACCATCAACGAGTTTCAGGCGGGGGTCATCCGCCGCATCTTCCGTGACTATTCGGCCGGAAAGTCGGCGAAGCGAATTGCCTTCGAGCTGAACAAGGAGGGCATCTCCGCGCCGGGCGGTGGAGAATGGGGCTTCAGCACGATCAACGGCAATCCGAAGCGCGGCAACGGAATCCTCAACAACGAGATGTACGTTGGCAAGCTGGTCTGGAACCGTCAGCGCTTCATCAAAGACCCGGACACTGGCAAGCGCCAGGCGCGCATAAACCCGGAGGAGGACTGGATCACCCAGGATGTGCCCGAGTTGCGCATCCTTGACGACGAGCTGTGGCGGGCGGTCAAGGATCGCCAGAAAGCCGTCAAACTGAACCGTAGCGACGACGGCGAGACCGAGAACCACTTCCGAGAACGTCGGCGCCCCAAATACCTTTTCTCGGGCCTGACCAAGTGCGCCTGCTGTGGCGGTGGCTATTCGATGATCTCGGCTGACTTGGTTGGCTGCTCGACAGCCCGGAATAAGGGCACTTGCGACAATCGCAGGAACATCCGGCGCGATCAGTTCGAGGCGCGCGTCCTGAACGCGCTGCGCCATCACCTGATGGACCCAGCGCTGTTCAAAGAATTCTGCGAGGAATTCACCCGCGAGATGAATCGGCTGCGCATGGAAGGCCGAGCGTCGATCGATGCGGCCGAGGCCGAGATCAAGCGAATCGACCGGGAACTCGACAAGTTGATGAAGCTCATCCTCGCGTCCGACAGCGACGACGCCCCCACCCGGATGATGAAGCAGATGAAGGAGCTGGAGGCTCGCCAGAAGGAGCTAAAAGCGTTCCTGCAGGACGCCCAGGAGCCGCCGCCCCTCCTGCATCCAAACATGGCGCATCACTACCACGCCCAGGTGGATGAGCTGTATGCGGCGCTTCAGGAGGATTCGGAGGAAAAGCGGATGACGGCGGCCGACCTGATTCGCTCGCTGGTGAAGGAGATCATCCTGACGCCGGCAGAAGGCGAGCTTCGGGTCGACGTGCGAGGTGATCTGGCTGGAATTCTTGCGATTTCGCTCAAAAGCAAACGGCCCCCCAGAGGGGCGGGCCGATCGCAAGTCGAGATGGTTGCGGGGACCTGCTCTGATCAGAACTTGCGAACGCAAAAAAGCCGCCCCGTGGGGGCGGCTGATTTGCGCGATTTGGTATCGCAATTTGAGATGGTTGCGGGGGTAGGATTTGAACCTACGACCTTCAGGTTATGAGCCTGACGAGCTACCGGGCTGCTCCACCCCGCGTCAATTGTCGAGCCGGCGAACCGCCCGTCGACGAGGCGTATGTAGCAACCCTCGTTCCCGATTGAAAGGGCTGGCGCGGAAATAATGCCCACGAGCGTACCGCCCTGTGGACGACGAGTCATCCACCGGTCCGGCCGGTCCCGCGCCAGCCCTTGCCAGCCCTCGGAAAACGCCCAGGATGGGCGGTCAGCAAAATGGGGGAGAGGGCCGATGGGAAATTCCGACATGGATGCGCTGCGCGCGATCCTCGCGGCGAGCCCCCGGCCCCAGAGCCTCGCCGAGCGGCGGGCGCGGATGGAAGAGGTCACCGCCATCGACCCCATCGATCCGGGCATCACGGTGACGCCTGTGGACGCCGGCGGCGTGCCGGGGGAATGGTCGCTGGCGCCGGGGGCGGATCAGGCACGGGTGCTGCTGTTCCTGCACGGCGGCGGCTACTCCTCCGGTTCGCTGAAGAGCCACCGCACCATGGTGACGGGGGCGGGCCGGGCGGCCGGCATCCGCACCCTCGCCGTCGCCTACCGCCTCGCGCCTGAGCATCCCTTTCCTGCCGCGCTGGACGATGCCGAGGCGGCCTATGGCTTCCTGCTGGCGCAGGGCTATGCGGCGCGCCACATAGCAGTCGGCGGCGACAGTGCGGGCGGCGGGCTGACACTGGCCCTGTTCCAGCGGCTGCGGGCCAAAGGCAGGCAGCAGCCGGCCTGCGGCTGGCTGGTCTCGCCCTGGGTGGATCTCCACATGACGGGAGCGAGCATCGACGCCAAGGATACGGTGGACCCGCTCATCCACCGGGCCTATCTCGAAATGCTGGCTGAGGCTTATCTTTCGGGCGGTGGAAGCCGGAGCGATCCCCTCGTCAGCCCGCTTCTTGCGGATCTTTCGGGCCTGCCGCCCATCCTCATCCAGGTGGGATCGGCGGAGACCCTGCTGGATGATGCGGTGCGCATGGCCGGACGGCTCGGCGCCTGTGACGGGGAGGTGCGCCTCTCCATCTATCCGCACATGATCCACGCCTGGCCCATCTGGTACCACCGCCTCGCCGACGGGCGCCGTGCGCTGGCCGAGGCTGGCGCCTTCCTGGGTGAAAGGCTCGGCGGCTGAGGCTCAGTCGCCCTCGCCCTCGGGCGGTACCGGCACCGGCGGCTCCGCGCTTGCGGACGGCGCCTTGCTTTTGGTCGCCTTGCGCGTCTTGTGGATGGCCGCCTCGGCGATGCGGATGGTCTTGCGCGCGTCCCGGCCGGCGCGGCCTTCCTCCAGCGCGGTGACGGCGCCGTGCAGGGTGGCGAGGTCCTGACGCGTCAGGCCCAGGCGATGGAAGATGTTGCGCAGGTTGCGGATGGTGGAGGGCGCCTTTTCCGGCGAGCGGAAAAAGCCGGACTGCTCCAATGCCCCCTCCAGATGATCGAAGAAAGCGAGGAGGTCGCCCTTGTCCGCCAGCGGCGAGCGGTCCGGCGGGGCGAAGGGCAGGGCGCCCCCGGTTTCCGCCTTGAACCATTCATAGCCGGTCACCGCCACGCACATGGCGAGGTTTAGCGAGGCGAAGGCGGGGTTCACCGGCAGGGTTAGGATGGAATCGCACAGCGACACCTCCTCCGTATAGAGCCCGGTGCGCTCGCGGCCGAACACGAGGGCCACATCTTCCCCACCGGCAAGGCGGGAGCGGGCCTCCTGCGCCACCGCATCGGCGCCGAGCACAGGCTTGGCCATGCCGCGCTCCCGCGCTGTGGCGGCGAAGGCATAGTTGACGCCCACAAGCGCCGAGCGCAGGTCGGGATAGAGCGTGGCCTCGGCGAGGATGCGGTCGGCTCCGGCCGAGAAGATGCGGGCCGGCTCGCTGGGCCAGCCCTCACGCGGGTTCACGATGCGCAGGCGCGAAAGGCCGAAATTGCCCATGGCCCGCGCTGCCGAGCCGATGTTCTGGCCCAGCTGCGGCTCCACCAGGATCACCACCGGCCCGCCGGCCACCCATGGTTTTGTGCTGTCGGTCCCGGCACCCGGCATGTCGTCTCCCGTTTCGCGCTGTTTTGCACAGGGCGGGCGGCCAAGTCGAGGGGTGATATCAATGGCGATGAGCTTGGCGCATCGGCCATTGGTCAAGCCCGCGCGGCGCTTGAGCCTACCCACTTGGCATCGGTCGAAGACCGAGGCCGATGGTAAAAGGTCGAGGGGTAAGGTCGAGAGGTAAGGCCGCGCGGTCTGCCACGGCGTGGGAAATCATCTCACACCAAAGCCGGGGTTTGCGGCTGTTGCACTGCGCCACGCCAGTGCTATAGCGGCGAAGTTGAAGGAGTTTCGGCGCGCGAGCGCCGGTCGCCCCTTCTCTGCTTTCCCTTTTGGCTCAAAGAGCAGTCCTGAAAGGCCGTCCCATGGCGAAGATCAAGGTGGCAAATCCGGTCGTCGAGCTCGACGGCGACGAGATGACCCGGATCATCTGGCAGTACATCAAGGACAAGCTGATCCACCCCTATCTCGACATCGACCTGGAATATTACGATCTGTCGGTCGAGAACCGGGACGCCACCAGCGACAAGGTCACGGTCGACGCGGCCAATGCCATCAAGAAGCATGGCGTGGGCGTGAAGTGCGCCACCATTACTCCGGACGAGGCCCGCGTCGAGGAATTCAAGCTCAAGGAAATGTGGAAGTCGCCCAACGGCACCATCCGCAACATCCTGGGCGGCGTGATCTTCCGCGAGCCCATCATCTGCAAGAACGTGCCGCGCCTGGTGCCGGGCTGGACCCAGCCCATCGTGGTGGGCCGCCATGCCTTCGGCGACCAGTATCGCGCCACCGATTTCAAGGTGCCGGGCAAGGGCACCCTGACCATCTCCTTCGTGGGCGAGGACGGCACCAAGATCGAGAAGGAAGTCTACAAGTTCCCGGGCGCCGGCGTGGCCATGGCCATGTACAATCTGGATGAGTCGATCCGCGAATTCGCCCGCGCCTCGCTCAACTACGGCCTGATCCGGAACTACCCGGTCTACCTCTCCACCAAGAACACCATCCTGAAGGCCTATGACGGGCGCTTCAAGGACATCTTCCAGGAAGTGTTCGACGCCGAGTTCAAGGACGAGTTCGCCAAGCGCGGCATCACCTACGAGCACCGCCTGATCGACGACATGGTGGCCTCGGCCCTCAAGTGGTCCGGCGGCTATGTGTGGGCCTGCAAAAACTACGACGGCGACGTGCAGTCCGACATCGTGGCCCAGGGCTTCGGCTCGCTCGGCCTCATGACCTCCGTGCTGATGACGCCCGACGGCCTGACCGTGGAGGCCGAGGCCGCCCACGGCACCGTCACCCGTCACTATCGCGAGCACCAGAAGGGCAAGGAGACCTCCACCAACTCCATCGCCTCCATCTTCGCCTGGACCCGCGGCCTCACCCACCGCGCCAAGCTCGATGGCAACGACGAGCTGGCGAAGTTCGCCGCCACCCTTGAAAAGGTGTGCGTGGACACGGTTGAGTCCGGCTACATGACGAAGGACCTCGCGCTCCTCGTCGGAGCCGACCAGAAGTGGCTCTCCACCACCGGCTTCCTCGACAAGATCTCCGAGAACCTCACCAAGGCGATGGCTGCGTGAGGTAGCGGCGCGGGCGGCATCGACCGCCTTCGAGAGTTTGGGAAGGGGCCGCAGCGCGGCCCCTTTCTTTTTGCGCGAGCCTCCGCGCCCTCAAGCCTCCGGATCCCGGTCCCGCGCGGCGGCGGCGAGGCGGCCCATCACGGCGGGATGGCGCAGCGCCAGCATGTGCAGCTCGTTCTCCTCGATGGCGAGGATCTTGGTCTTGATCACCGCGCGCACCGGCAACAGGCTCGCCTTGGTGTGGCCGGGCAACAGGCCGAAGACGTCGCCGGGGCCGAGCGAGCGTGTGCCCTCCTCGCCCTCCATCTCCAGGCGCCCTTGCAGCACCACGAACAGGTGGGCGGCGGTCTCGCCCTGGCGCACCACGTGATGGCCCCGGTCGAAGCTGCGGGAATTGAGCAGGGGCAGGATGTCCCCCAGCACCGGCGCCTCCAGGTCCGAGAACGGCGGCAGCCGCGAGATCATGGAGAAGGTGACCACGAAATTATGCTTGGAGATCACCTCCGAGAATGAGCTGGCGATGATGGCGATGGGCAGCGCCAGCATCATCAGGCCCGACACCATGGTGATGGCGCCCACCACCCGGCCCAGATTGGTCACCGGTACCACGTCGCCATAGCCTACGGTGGTGAGGGTGGTGATGGCCCACCACATGGCCTCGGGAATGGAGCCGAACTTGTCCGGCTGCACGTTGCGCTCGATGAGATACATGGCGGTGGCCGCCATCAGCACGCCGGTCCACAGGATGATGAGGCAGGACAACAGCGCATAGCGCTCGCGCCGCACTGCCAGGTAGAGCGCGTTGAAGCCCGAGGAATAGCGCGCCAGCTTCAGGAAGCGCAGCAGCCGCAGCACCAGCAGCGCGTGCACGTCGAACTCGGAGATGAGCGCGACGAACCAGGGCAGGATGGCGGCAAGATCGATCAGCGCCGGCGCCGTCACCGCATAGCGCGCCCGTGCCACGAGCGGCTTGAGCCGCTTGCGCAGCGGATGTTCCGGCGCGACCCACAGGCGCACGCCGTATTCCACGGTGAAGATGATGAGGGCGCTGAACTCGCCCCAATGGAACCACCATTTCTCGCGCAGCTGGAGCGACGGCACGGTCGCGAGCACCGCTCCGCCCACTGAGAGCAGCACCACCGCGATGAGGATGTAATGCACCGCGTCGGCGATATGGTCGCCGGGCAGGTCCCGCTCCAGAATATCGAAGATGCGGCGGCGCAAGGAACGCAGGGCCGGCTTGTGTTCACCCATCTTGTGTTCACCCACGGGCTCAGATCCCTTCCGCATCGGCGCGCCGCTCGATGTCGTCGCGGATGCGCGCCCGAGTCAGGTCGGTGCGGGCGGACACCGTCTCGTCGGACAGCCCAAGGGCGGACAGCAGCTGGGCCATGAGCTGGAGGCTGGCCTCCGCCGCCTCGGGGATGACGCCGGCCACCCCCAGCGCGGCCAGGCGCCGGGCGTGCTCGGCATCCTTGGCGCGGGCGATCACCGCGGTGCCGGGCCAGTGCTGGCGCACCGCCGTCACCATGCGCTCGGCGGCATTGGGCGCGTCGAGGGTGGCGACGAAGGCAAGGGCGCGGTCCGCCCCCAGCCGATCGAGGATTTCGGCCCGCCCGGCATCGCCGAAGAACACCGGGCGGCCCGATGCCCGCGCCTCCGCCACCCGCCGGGGGTCGGCGTCCACCGCCACATAGGGCACGCCTTCCTCGTCCAGCGCATCGGCGATGGTGCGGCCCACCCGGCCGAACCCGCCGATGATCACATGGCCGCTGGCGGTGCTGGCCACCGGCGCCAGGGCGTCGTGGAGCCTCGCATCCAGCGTGCGCCCGAGCCTTGCCGCGACACGGGCGAGCACCGGAGTCGCGGCAAGGCTGAGGCTGACCACGGCGACGAGGGTGGCGGCATCCTGCGCGCCCAGCACGCCCTTGGCGGCGAGCAGCCCGAGCACCACGAAGGCGAATTCCCCGGTCTGGGACAACAGCAGGGCCGCCTCGGCGGCGGCGGGCGCACTCACCCGCAGCAGCCGGGCGGCGCCATAAGTGCAGGCGGCCTTCACCGCGATCAGCGCCGCGACCGCCGCGACCACCCACAGGGCGCGGGGCAGCACCGCCGCGAAATCAAGGCTCATGCCCACGGTGACGAAGAACACGCCCACCAGCAGGCCCTTGAACGGCTCCAGGTCCACCTCGATCTGGTGGCGGTAGGCGGTTTCCGACAGCGCCATGCCGGCGAGGAACGCGCCCAGCGCGCTGGAAAGTCCGGCCGCATGGGTCACCGCCGCCGAGCCCACAACCACCACGAGGGTGATGGCCATGATCAGCTCCCGCGAGCGGGTGGAGGCGGCCACCGCCACCAGCGGCGCCAGCACGAAGCGCCCGGCCACCAGGATGAGCGCCACCGCGCCCGTGGCCTTGGCCAGCGCCATGGCTGCGAGGGTGAGGACATCGGTTGCCGGCCCGCTCAAAAGCTCGGCCGCGAGCAGGATCGGCACCACCATCAGATCCTGGAACAGCAGCACGGCGATGACCAACTGCCCCAGCGGCGCCAAAGAGCGATGCTGGTCGATGAGCAATTGGCTGACCAGCGCCGTGGACGACAGGGCGAGGGCGAAGCCCAGCACCAGCGCCACCTCTGGCCCGGGCACCGCCACCAGTGCGAGGCCGAGGGCGAGGGGGACCCCGCAGAACAGCACCTGAAGGGTACCGACGCCGAACACCTCGCGCCGCAGCTTCCACAAGCGTGGGGCCGAGAACTCAAGGCCGAGCAGGAACAGCAGGAATACCACTCCCAGCTCACCAAAGGGGGCGGCGCGCTCGGGGCTGGAAATGGTGATGAACCGCACGAAGGGCAGGCTGTGGGCCAGTTGGCCGAGGCCGTGGGGGCCGATGAGCGCGCCGGCGGCGATGAAGCCCACCACGGCGCCGATTCGGGCACGGTGAAACAACGGAACGAGGATTCCGGCGGCGAGCAGATAGACGAACGCGTCCTTGAGGAAGCCGTCACTCACCGTCTTCGTCCCCGACCTGGCATCCTCAAGTCCCGTCCGCACGCTTCCCCCGGCCGTGCTTCGGCCTTCAATGGTTGCGGGAGATGACCACGCGGGACGACCGGCGCCAAGCGTCAAGATTACGCACCGGGCAGGAGAGCTCCGGGCAGGAGAGCAACGGGCAGGCGCGCAGAGGTGGGAATGTTCTGGTTTGAAAGTCTGCTGCTTCGACCGGGCACCACCGGAACTTGCTCCCGCGTGCGGGTGAAGGCCGTGTGGGGGAGGGTCGTGTAGGGGCAACAGGTGTTATGGTTTGGCGCCGCCGGTGCCTTTCAGCGCGACCTGCCCCCTCCCCAGCAAGCAGGAAAGGGAGCTACGGCGCTTGTCACGCGGGCCGGCCCCGTGGCCAAGCGCGCACCGCGCGGGACCGTTGTCTCCAGCCGCCCCGAATTCCATCACGCCGTCGGAGCGAGCCGGGCGAGGGCGTCGGCGGCGAGCTTGCGCGTCAGGTCGGCGGCGGGCAGGCGGGGGGCGAGGCGCGCGGCCTGCCCGGCCCACAGGTTGGTGAAATCGTCCCGGCCCTCGGCTTCCGCCGCCGCGCGCAGCGGGGCAAGGGCGCCGCCGGCCAGCGGGAAGGCGGGCGCATCGGCGCAGAGGGGGCCCACGTCCCGCATCACCCGGTTCATGATGCCGCGCGCGGGGCGGCCGGTGAACAGGTTGGTGAGGGCGGTGCTGTCGTCCCCCGCCGCCTCCAGCGCGGCACGGTGGACGGCGGGGATCTTCGCTTCCGGGCACAGCAGGAAGGCGGTGCCCACCTGCACGGCGGAAGCGCCCAGCGCCAGCGCCGCGACGATGCCCCGCGCGTCGGCAATGCCGCCGGCGGCGATCACCGGCACGCCCACCGCGTCCGCCACCTGCGGCACGAGGGCGAAGGTGCCCACCTGCCGGCTCATGTCGCCGGCCATGTCGCCCGCCACATCGGTGCCGAGGAAGGTGGGGCGATGGCCGCCCGCCTCCAGCCCCATGGCGATGATGGCGTCGCAGCCGCGCGCTTCCAGCCACTTGGCCTCGGCCACGGTGGAGGCGGAAGAGATCACCTTCGCCCCCGTCGCCTTCACCCGCGCCAGCAGCGCGGGATCGGGCAGGCCGAAATGGAAGCTCACCACCTCCGGCCGCGTCTCCTCCACGAGGGCGCACAAGGTGGCATCGAAGGGCGCGCGTCCGCCGGCCGGCGGCGTCGCCTGCGGATCGAGGCCGTGCTCCACGTAATAAGGCGCGAGGCGCGTCCGCCAGCGCATGGCCCGCACCGGATCGGGCACGGGCGGGGTGTGGCAGAAGAAATTGACGTTGAGCGGCCGGCCGGGGAGGCCGGCGCGCACCGCCTCGATGGCCGCGCGCAATTCGTCCGGCTGGTACATGGCGCCGGGCAGGGAGGCGAGGCCGCCCGCCTCGCCCACCGCGATGGCAAGCTTCGGCGTGCCCGCTCCTGCCATGGGGCCGAGTAGGATGGGATGCGAAATGTCGAACAGATCGAGGATGCGCCGGTCGGGCCAGCGCACGGTCTGCTGGATGGCGTCCGGCGGGCGAGTCGCGTGGGTCATGGGCGGGCCTCCTTCGCTCATTTATCTATTATGGCCCATGCCAGTTTCATTGAAATTGAAACATTCTGATATTATTGTTCACTTCTGATGATGGATATCCGCGACATCCAGTTTCTCCAGGCGGTGGCCGAGACCGGCAGCATCACCCGCGCTGCGGAGCGGCTTGGCTGCGTGCAGTCCAATGTCACCGCGCGCCTGAAAAAGCTTGAGGACCGCCTGGGTCAGAAGCTGGTGGCGCGCATGGATGGGCGCATGGTGCCCACCGCCGCCGGCAGCCTCGCCCTCGACTATGGCGCGCGCATCGTCAGCCTCTCCACCGAGGTGGAGGCGCGGCTGAAGGCCTCGGCGCAGGACTGGCCGCCTTTGCGTCTCGGCACCATGGAAACCACCGCCGCCGTGCGCCTGCCGCCGGTGCTGAAGCGCATCCGCGACACCCTCTCCCCCCTGCGCCTGACCCTGAAGACCGGCACCAGCGGCGAGCTGATGGCGGGCCTGCGGCGCGGCGCCTTCGACCTCGTCTTCGTCGCCGAGGATTTGGCGGATGATCGCTTCGCCTCGCAGCCGCTGTGGAGCGAGCGGCTGGTGGAGGTGGGGCCCAAAGTGCTGCCCAACGGCGCGCCGCCGGAAAGCGCGGCCATCGTGTTCCGGGAAGGCTGCTGCTACCGCGAGCGCTGCCGCACGGTGCTCGGCGACCTGCCCCTGCTGGAACTCGGCACGCTGGATGGCATCATCGGATGCGTCGCAGCCGGACTCGGGCGGACTTTGCTGCCGGAAGCGGCGGTGGAGCGCTGGCGGGCCCTGGGCGAGATCGAGACCCGCCCCATCCCCGGGCCGGATGTACGCACTTTGGCGGTCTGGCACGCCGCGAGCCCATCCCTGCGCTCCATCGCGGCCGTGGTCGCGCTCGCTGCAACCTGAAGCTTGTCCTCGCGCGATCGTGTTGGACCGGATGTAACCGCCGGTGCCGATCAAACGGAAATCGTCCGTAGAACCAACACGTGTCCACCAGCGTTATCGCTGTGGACGGGTGCTGCCCGCAAAGTTGCCCGACGGCGAGGTGAAATGACGATCCATCACAAGATGCGCGCGCCTGCCGTGCCGCGCAGCGCCTGGCTGGGCCGGTTCCAGAAGGTGCGGGCGCTGAGCGAGGATCTGGCGCGTGACCTCCACCCCGAGGATCAGACCGTCCAGTCCATGCCGGACGCGAGCCCTACCAAGTGGCACCTTGCCCATGTCTCCTGGTTCTTCGAGACCTTCGTACTGGTGCCCCATTGTCCCGGCTACACGGTGGCCCATCCCCAGTTCGCCTATCTGTTCAATTCCTATTACGAGGCCGCCGGCGCCCGTCACGCCCGCTTTGCGCGCGGCCTCATCACACGGCCCACCGTGGACGAAGTGGCCGCCTATCGCGCGCGGGTGACGGACGCCATGGCCGAGCTGATTGCCTCGGCCGGCGAGGCGGCCTTTGCCGCCATCGCGCCGCTGCTGGAGATCGGTATCAATCACGAGCAGCAGCATCAGGAACTCATCCTGATGGACATCCTGAACCTGTTCGCGGCCAACCCGCTGCGCCCGGCCTACCGGCCCCGCGCGAGCGTCCCGGCGGGGCGCGCGCCGGACCTGATCTTCTTCGATTATCCCGGCGGCATCTTCGAGATCGGCCAGGCCGGAACCGGCTTCGCCTATGACAACGAGGGACCGCGCCACCAGGTGCTGCTGAGGCCGTTCCGCCTCGCCAGCCGCGCGGTGACCAATGGCGAGTGGATCGCCTTCATGGAAGATGGCGGCTATGGCCGTCCCGACCTGTGGCTTTCGGACGGCTGGGCGCGGGTGAAGGCGGGGGACTACGCGGCGCCGCTTTATTGGGAGAAGACCGACGCCGGCTGGGAGGCCATGAGCCTCGCCGGCCAGCATCCCGTGGATCCGGCCGCCCCGGTGGTCCATGTGAGCTATTACGAGGCCGACGCTTATGCCCGCTGGGCCGGGCGGCGCCTGCCCACCGAGGCCGAATGGGAAGTGGCGGCGTGCCAGGTGCCGGTGGCCGGGACTTTCCTGGAGGCCGGTGCCCTGCGCCCACTGCCGGCGGGGCCAGCCTCCAGCCATCCCGCTCAGCTCTATGGCGACGTGTGGGAATGGACCCAGAGCCCCTACGTCGCCTACCCCGGCTACCGGCCGCAGCCGGGAGCGCTGGGTGAATACAACGGCAAGTTCATGTGCTCGCAGATGGTGCTGCGCGGCGGCTGCTGCGCCACGCCGGACGGGCATGTCCGAGCCACCTACCGCAACTTTTTCTACCCCCACCAGCGCTGGCCCTTCGCCGGCCTGAGACTAGCGGAGGATGCCTGATGGCGCCTGTCTCCCTCGCCACGCCTCCCGCCGGCGCGCGTACCGCATCCCGCGATACGGCCGAGCACCGCGCGGCGGACGAAGCCACAGCCCTGTTCCGCGCGGATGTGATTTTCGGCCTGTCCCAGCCGCAGAAGGCGCTGCCGCCCAAATATTTCTACGACGCTGCCGGCTCGCGCCTGTTCGACCACATCTGCCGCCTGCCCGAATATTATCCAACCCGCTGCGAGCTGGAGATCCTGAAAGCCCGCGCCGCCGAGATTGGGGCGCTGGCCGGGCCCGGCGCGAGCCTGGTTGAGTTCGGCTCGGGATCAAGCATCAAGGTGCGCCTGCTGCTGGATGCCATGGCCGAGCCCGCGGCCTACGTGCCCATCGACATTTCCGGTCCGCACATGCGCGCTGCGGTTGCGCGGCTGGCTGAGGCCTATCCGGCGGTTGCCATGGTGCCGGTGGAGGCGGATTTCACGCAGGCCGTCCGCCTGCCGCCGTTGGGGGAGGGCGGGCGGCTGGAGGGACGGCGGGTCGGCTTCTTCCCCGGCTCCACCATCGGCAATTTCACGCCGGAGGCGGCAACTTCCTTCCTCGCCCATGTGGGCAAGGTGCTCGGCGACGGTTCCGCCCTGGTCATCGGCTTCGACCTCGCGAAGGATCGCGCTGTGCTGGAAGCCGCCTATGACGACCGGGCCGGCATCACCGCCGCCTTCAACCTGAACCTGCTGTCCCGCATCAACCGGGAGGTGGGAGCGGATTTCGATCCCGGCGGCTTCCGGCACAAGGCTTTTTTCAATGGCACGGAAAACCGCATCGAGATGCATCTCGAAAGCGTGAGGGAGCAGGCGGTACGCATGGGCCGCCACCATTTCGCCTTCGCGCGAGGCGAAACCATCCATACGGAGAATTCCTACAAGTTCTCCGTCGACGCCTTCCTCGCCATGGCCCGGCACGCCGGGTGGCGGCAGCGCGCCATGTGGACCGATCCCAAGAGGTGGTTCGCCGTGGCGGCGCTGGAGCGGCAGGGGGAGGTCGGCTGACACAGGCCGGCGGGCGGGACCCGTCGGCGCGGGGCGGTTGGGGGCCAGACGGAGGAGGTGTCCGGACAGAGCCGGAGACTTCCACCATGCGTTTGAAGGTCACCATGGCACGACATTGGCAAACCCCGCTCAACCGGCCTATCTGGCTCCCCGACGGCAGTCAGCTCGAAACGCTGACCGATTGCGGTCGCCTGCTGCTGCAACGATTCGCGGCGGGAGAAGGCGGGCCGGGCCTCGATGCCGCCCTCAAGGCACTCATCGGTGCCGCAGAGGCGGGTCGGCCGGAGGATGTGGCACTCGCGGAGCGCAAGGTGCGCCTGTTTTTCCACGCCCGGGCGCTTCTTTAGGCCGCCCGGCAACCTCTGCCATCTTACCACCGTGATTTGGGGGCTGTTTCGGCCGATGATGATCTGTGCCGAATGCGGCCGCTGCGGGCGCCGTTCCATCCTGTCCCAACGCTCCGACACGCACGAACCGCAACTCACCAGCGCGCCGGCCGAGCCGGTCACGCTGCGGTGCGACCTGTGTGGCAGCAGGCGGGTGCAGGTGGTCGAGTTCGATTCGCCCTACCTTGCCATGGCCTTCGTCGCCAAGCGCGGATCAGGGCGCTGACAGCGCGGCCTCGCCGTGGTTCGCGGTCTTGATGCCGTCCTGATCGGCGCGGAATCCGTCGCTGAGGGAACCCCTGCAGAAGATCGGGCTACCGGTGACGCAACGGCCATTTGCGTCGAGCGGATAGACGCCAGACCACGCACAACACCCACAATCGTCCGTCGCTATGGCAACGGCCAGATCACGGTCGAAGCAGACCGTCTCGCTCTCCAGAACGAGATTGCCCCGCGAACGCACCATCGACATGACGAGATACGCGGCGGGAATGCCGGTGAACGACATTTCCTGAACCTTTCCGCCCCCGGATCGGCTAACGGTTCACATCGCGGACAGCTCTGACCTCGCGACCGCGACGATCAGGAGCTTACGCCCTCGCCTCCACAGACGCTACTGTTGCATCTCAATTGCGAAGGGCGGGCGCGCGGCCCGGCATGTGATGGGTTCCGTATTCGTTTCTAATCTTGTTCTTCTTGTGGTTGCCGCCCTGGTTGTGGTCGGCACCCTGTCGAGCCTGCTCGCGGCGCGGTTCGGTGCGCCGATCCTTCTGGTATTCCTGATCATCGGTGTCGCGGCAGGGGAGGGCGGCCCCGGCGGCATCCATTTCAACGACTATTGGGCCACCTACATGGTGGGCTCGGCAGCGCTGGCAGTGATCCTGTTCGACGGCGGGCTGCGCATGCGTATCGCCAGCATGCGCGGTGCCATCATCCCGGCGGTGGGCCTGTCCACCATCGGCGTGGTGATGACGGCGGCGCTGGTGGCGCTGGTGGCGGGGCCGCTGCTAAGCCTCGGCCCGCTGGAAAGCCTGCTGGTGGGCGCCATCGTCGCTTCAACCGACGCGGCGGCGGTGTTGTTCCTGGTGCGCGCGCAGGGCCTTCATCTCGGCCGGCGGGTGGGCTCGGTGATCGAGATCGAGTCGGCCACCAACGATCCGGCGGCGGTGTTCCTCACCGTGCTTCTGGTGGAGCTTTTGACCACCAGCGCGGGCAGCCCCGGCATGGCCATGGTGTTTGGCGTGCTGCGGGAGATGGTGGTGGGTGCGGTGCTTGGGGTGGCGGGGGGCTATGCCATCGTCGCCCTGCTGAACCGGGTGGACCTGCCGGGCGGCCTTCATCCGGTGATGGTCATGGGCATCGCCGTGCTCTTGTTCGCGGTCACCTCGCTGTTGCACGGCTCCGGATTTCTGGCGGTCTATCTCGCCGGCCTGGTGCTGGGCAACCGGCCGGTGCGGGCCATCGCCTCCATCACCTCGTTCCTCGATACCGTGACCTGGCTGTGCCAGATCGTCATGTTCGTGATGCTGGGGCTTCTGGTGTCGCCCGAGAAGATCCTGGTCTACGCGCTGCCCGCCTTGGGGGTCGCCGCGTTCCTCATCCTGGTGGGGCGCCCGGCGGCGGTGTTCCTGTGCCTCGCGCCGTTCCGCTTCTCGCTGAAGGAGAAGCTGTTCATCTCCTGGGCCGGGTTGCGCGGGGCGGTGTCCATCTTCCTCGCCACCATTCCCATGCTGGCGCATTTGCCGCAGGCCGAGGTTTATTTCAACGTCGCCTTCGCGGTGGTGCTGGTCTCCCTCATCCTGCACGGCTGGACCATGGCGACGGTGGCGCGGCGGCTCGACGTGACCTTGTCCGATCCCGCCCCCAGCATCCGCCGCTTCGAGATCGACCTGCCGGGGCAGACCGAGGTGGAGCTGGTCGCCTATCCCGTGGTGACCGGCACCCCCGCCACCGGACAGCACGCGCTGCCCAGCTGGGCGCGGCTGGTGATGGTGGTGCGCGCCGGACAGACCCTGACCCCGGAAGCCGCCGGCCCGCTCAAGGTCGGCGACTACGGCTACGTGCTGGCGCCGCCCAAGCGGGTGCATCAGCTCGACCGGCTGTTCCGCCCGCAGGAGGTGACACCCATGGACGACGGCGCCGCCTTCCCCTTCGTGGGCGAGGTGCGGCTCGGCGATCTCGTGAGTTTCTACGGGCTGGTGGTGCCCGACGCGGAACTCGGCCTCACCATCGCCGAGGCCTTCTCCGACCGCTCGGACGACCATCCGGCGCGGGGCATGCGCATCCGCTATGGCCATGCGGTGATCGAGGTGCGCGAGGTGGTGGACGGTCGCGTCACCTGGGCCGTGCTGCGGCTGGAGCCGGGCCGCCTCAAGCGTTCCATCGCGAAGGTGCGGCGGCTGTTCGGCCTCCAGCCCGAGGGGGACGACGACGAGGAGTGAGCGCCGTCATGTTTGCGCCGCGAGGACGGTTCAAAACCCGCCCTGAGATCCATCGAGGAGGCGGGGATGAGGCTGTTCATGCGCCGGCGCGGGGAGGCGGGCCCCGCGCGCGATGCCGCCCGCGCATTGGCGGATCTCGTGCGCGACACCCTGAAGCTTGATGCGGACGCCACGGTCTCGGTCTCCGAGATTTCCTGTGGTGATCCCGCCTGCGGCGGCTCCGAGACGGTGGTTCTGGTGATGCGGCCGGGCGCGCGCACGCAAGCCGCAAAAGTGCTCATGCCCATGGGGCAGGTGACGCCCGAGGCGCTGGTCGCCGCCCTCAAGCCCCTGATGGAGGGGGAGGCCGCGGTCTCCACCGGAGGCCGTGTCCCAGTTTGAAAAGAGCCGCCGGCGCACCTGCTTTCCAACCCCGCGCCGGCCGGCTCCCTCTCCCGCCCGAACTCGGCTGTTGCCGAGTTCGGCTCCCCAGAGCTGAAGCCGGAAATATCCGGCTTCAGTGCGGGAGAGGGTTCAGAGCGCGCAGGGTCAAGCGGTAGGTTTTCAAATTGAGACACCACCAAACCGGACTTTCGTCCCACGGCGAGAAGGTCTAAACGGCCAGAGCCTTTTCCCTTGCCGTGACCGTTCCATGTCCCTTCCTTCCGCCGCTTCCCGCCCCGCCCGGTCCCTCAACCCGATCTATGCGGAGCTGCCCACCACCATCTTCGAGGTGATGTCGCAGCTTGCCCGCACCCATGAGGCGGTCAATCTCGGCCAGGGTTTCCCGGACGATCCCGGCCCGGAGGACGTGCGGCGCACGGCGGCCGACGCTGTGGTGAACGGCTGGAACCAGTATCCCCCCATGATGGGCCTGCCGGAGCTGCGCGCCGCCGCCGCCACCCATTATCGCCGCTGGCAGGGGCTGGAGCTGGATCCCGACGCCGAGGTGATGGTCACCTCCGGCGCCACCGAGGCGCTGGCCGGCGCGCTCCTCGCCCTCATCGAGTCCGGTGACGAGGTGGTGCTGTTCCAGCCGCTCTACGACGCCTACCTCCCATTGGTGAAGCGGGCCGGCGGCATCCCGAAGCTGGTGCGGCTCGAGCCGCCGTCCTGGAGCATCACGCGGGAGGCCCTCGCCGCCGCCTTCTCCGAGCGCACCAAGCTGGTGCTGTTCAACAATCCGCAGAACCCCACCGGTGTGGTCTATGGCCACGCGGAACTGGCGCTTTTGGCCGAGTTCTGCGTGGCGTTTGATGCCTATGCGGTGTCTGATGAGGTGTGGGAACACGTCATCTTCGACGGCGTCGCCTTCACCTCGCTCATGGCCCTGCCGGGCATGCGCGAGCGCACCGTGAAAATCTCTTCCGCCGGCAAGATCTTCGGCATGACCGGATGGAAGGTGGGCCTCGTCTTCGCCGCCCCGCCGCTGATGAAGGTGTTGTCCAAGGCGCACCAGTTCCTCACCTTCACCACGCCGCCCAATTTGCAGGTGGCGGTGGCCTACGGGCTCGGCAAGGCGGACGATTATTTCACCGGCATGCGGGCCGACCTCCAGCGCTCCCGCGACCGTCTGGCGCAGGGGCTCGCCAGCCTCGGCTTTTCGGTGCTGCCGTCGGCGGGCACCTATTTCCTCTCCATCGACCTTGCCGCCCACACCAACGGAGCGGACGATGAGGCCTTCTGCCTCGATCTGGTGCGCACCTTCGGGGTCGCCACCATCCCGGTTTCGGCCTTCTATGCCCAGGACGCGGTGAAGAGCGTGGTGCGCTTCTGCTTCGCCAAGCGCGACGAGACCATCGACCGCGCGCTGGAGCGGCTGGCCAAGGTGACGCTGCGGCGCTGACGGCCGGCGCGGGCGATCACGAGTGTGTGCATCACAAGTGTATCATGGTTGCCCGGCGCCCTCGGTGCGGACCTGACCAAACCTTAATTGGACCGGACGATCAGCTTGGTGTTGCATTGCGGCGAGCGAGGCCGGGGCCGTTGCGCCCACACCTTTCGGATTGCGTAGGAACCCGAATGGTGCGTGGTCTCTGGCGGGCGAGGGTGCGGAGTTCCGTCAGGTCTGCCGAACCTGGACGGATTCGGCTCTGGCGGGTGGGCGATCGAGGTTTGCATGTCTTCGGAGACGGGATCGCGTAAACGACGGGTTCTATTGGCTGTCCTGTGTCTGGCGGTGCTCGGCGCGGGAGCCTGGGCTTGGGACCGGAAGCCCTGGATCAGCGCCGCGGCGCAAAAGCCGGCGAGCACGTCGGGGCGGGTGGTCGCGGTGCTCGCCGCCAAGGCCGAGCGCACTGCGCTCCCGGTACGGGTGGAGGCCCTGGGCACCGTCGAATCCATGGTCACCGTGCCGATCCGCTCGCGGGTCGCCGCGGCGGTGGACAAGGTGGGCTTTGCCGACGGCGCCTTCGTGCAGGCAGGCGATCTTCTCTTCGCCCTCGATTCCCGCGTCATCGACGCCGAAATCCGCCAGTCCGAGGCGACGCTGGCCCGCGACAAGGTGCAACTGGAGAAGACCCTGCGCGACGTGGAGCGCTATAGCGGCCTCGCCACGCGCAACGCGGTCTCGCAGGTGCAGGTGGATGACGCCAAGACCACCGCCGACGTGCAGAAGGCCACTGTGGCGCAGGACGAGGCGAACCTGCAGTCGCTCAAGGTCCAGCGCGGCTATTACGACATCCGCTCCCCGGCCTCCGGACGCATCGGCGTGTCGGCCGCCCGGGCCGGCGCGGTGATCCGCGTGGACGACACGCTGGCCACGGTGCGCCAGCTGAAGCCCATCTATGTCGCCTTCGGTCTGCCGGAGCGCTACATCGCCGACCTGCGGGCGGCCCAGGATGCCAAGGTCTCCATCACCCTCCACGGTTCGGGCGAGACCATCTCCGACGGCAAGGTGGCGGTGATCGACAATACGGTGGACCCGCAGACCGGGACCCTCACCGCCCGCGCCATCTTCGCCAATGCGGACGAGCGGCTGTGGCCCGGCACGCTGGGCGCCGTCACCGTGACGCTCCGGATGGAGAACGACATCGTCGCCGTCCCCAGCGAGGCGGTGCAGACCGGGCAGGACGGCACCTTCGTCTTCGTGGTGGAGGACGGCATCGCCAAGGTGCGGCCGGTCACCACCACGCGAACGGTGGAGGGACGCTCGGTGATAACCAAGGGGCTCTCCGGCGGCGAGACGGTGGTCACCGACGGCCAGCTTTCCCTGCGCAACGGCAGCCGGGTGAACGTGCGCACCCGCACCCCGCCCGTCGCCGGGAGCTGAGCCCCATGTTCGCCGAATTGTGCATCCGCCGCCCCGTCATGACGACGCTGATGATGCTGTCGCTGGTGGTGGCGGGCCTGTTCGCCTATCGCCAGTTGCCGGTGGCGGCGTTGCCGCGGGTGGATTTTCCCACCATCACCATTTCGGCCACCCTGTCGGGCGCCAGCCCCGAAACCATGGCGACGGCGGTGGCGACACCCATCGAGCGCCAACTGGCCACCATCGCCGGCATCTCTTCGCTCACCTCGTCGAGCACCCAGGGCTCCAGCTCCATCACCGTGCAGTTCGACCTGAACCGCAACATCGACGCCGCCGCCCTCGACGTGCAATCCGCCCTCTCCGTGGCGCAGCGCCAGCTGCCCCAGGAGATGACCATCCCGCCAAGCTTCCGCAAGGTTAATCCCGCCGACGCGCCGGTGCTGCTGCTGGTGGTCTCATCCGACACCCTGCCGCTGTCGGCGGTGAACGAATATGCCGATACCCTCATCGGCCAGCAGATCTCCCAGCTGCCCGGCGTGGCGCAGGTACAGATCTACGGCACCCAGAAATATGCGGTGCGCATTCGGGTGGATCCCGCCGCCGCCGGGGCGCGCAATATCTCGGCCGACGACATCCAGGGCGCCGTTTCGGCTGCCGCCTCCAACACGCCGCTGGGCATCATCTCCGGTCCCAAGCAGTCGCAGACCATCGACATGGGCTCCACCAAGGCAGATGCGACCCAGTTCCGCCGCATCGTGGTGGCCTGGCGCAACGGGGCCCCGGTGCGGCTGGAGGAGATCGCCACCATCTCCGACGGCGTGGAGAACGAGCGGATAGCGAGCTGGTACAACGACACCCGCGCCATCATCCTCGCGGTGGTGCGCCAGCCCGATGCCAATACCGTGAGCGTGGTGGACGAGGTGCGCGCGCGCCTGCCGTCGTTCCGCGCCCAGCTGCCGGCCTCGGTCAACATCGACACCTTCATGGACCGCTCGGTCTCCATCCGCGATGCGGTGGCCGACGTGCAGAAGACCCTGTTCGAGGCCATCGCCCTCGTGGTGCTGGTGATCTTCCTGTTCCTGCGCAACGTGCGCGCCACCATCATCCCCTCGCTGGCGCTGCCGCTCTCTATCGTCTCCACCTTCGCGGTCATGTGGGTGCTGGGCTTCTCCATCAACAACATGACGCTGCTGGCGCTGACGCTCTGCGTGGGCTTCGTGGTGGACGACGCCATCGTGGTGCTGGAGAACATCTACCGCCACGTGGAGAATGGCGAAAAGCCGTTCCGCGCCGCCATCCGCGGCTCGCGGGAAATCGGCTTCACCATCATCTCCATGACCCTGTCGCTGGTGGCGGTGTTCATCCCGGTCCTGTTCATGGGCGGGGTGGTAGGGCGGGTGTTCCGCGAATTCGCGGTCACCATCTCCGTCGCCATCCTGGTTTCGGGCTTCGTCTCGCTGACCCTGACACCCATGCTGTGCGCCCGCGTGATGAAGGCGCCGGACCATGCGAAGAAGCCGTCCCTCTTCTTCCGCATCACCGAGCGCATGTTCGAGGCCTGGCTCGGCGCCTACCGGGTGAGCCTTGATTTCGTGCTGCGGCACCGCCCCTTCATGCTGGTGGTGACGCTCGCGACGGTGGCCCTCTCGGTCTATCTCTACATCATCATCCCCAAGGGCTTCTTCCCGCAGGAGGACAACGGCTTCATCACCGGCACGGTGGAGGCCGCCACCGACTCATCCTTCGACGCCATGGTGGCGCGGCAGAAGGAGGTGGCGGACGCCATCAAGGCCGATCCGGATGTGGACTATCTGGTCTCCACCGCCGGCGCCACGGGCAACAGCCGCACCACCAACACCGGCCGCCTGTTCATCGCCCTGAAGTCCCGCGACACCCGCCTTCTGTCCGCCGACGGGGTGATCCAGAACCTGCGGCGCCGGGTGTCCCAGGTGCCGGGCGTGAACGTGTTCTTCCAGCCGGTGCAGAACATCTCGGTGGGCGGCGTCGCCTCCAAGAGCCAGTTCCAGTACACGCTGCAGAGCGCCGACACCCAGACCCTCTTCACCGTCGCCAAGGACATGGAGCAGCGCCTCGCCGCCCTGCCGGGCCTGCGCGACGTGACCTCCGATCTTCAGATCAGCAATCCGCAGATCACCATCGTTCTCGACAAGGACAAGGCGGCGGCCCTCGGCATTACCGAGCAGCAGTTACGCGATGCGCTCTACACCCAGTTCGGCACCCGCCAGATCGCGACGCTCTATACCTCCACCAACCAGTTCGCCATCATCGCCGAGGTGCAGCCGCGCTTCCAGCGCGAGCCGGGCGACATCGGCCGGGTCTATCTGCGCACCTCATCGGGCGCCGTGGTGCCGCTGGAGACGGTGGCCAACATCACCCGCACGGTGGGGCCGCTCTCCATCCAGCACCAGCAGCAGCAGCCGGCGGTGACCATCTCGTTCAACCTCGCCCCCGGCACGGCGCTGGGCCAGGCGGTGGAGCAGATCGAGGCCGCGGCGCTGGATGCCGCCATTCCCGCCAGCATCACCACCGGCTTTGCCGGCAACGCCCAGGTGTTCCAGGATTCGCTCTCCAACCAGCCGCTGCTCATCCTCGCGGCGGTGGTGGTGATCTATATCGTGCTGGGCATCCTCTACGAGAGCTTCATCCACCCCATCACCATCCTGTCGGGCCTGCCGTCTGCGGGCATCGGGGCGCTCATCACCCTGATGGTGGCCGGCATGGAATTGTCGGTGATCGCCATCATCGGCATCATCATGCTGGTGGGCATCGTGAAGAAGAACGCCATCATGATGATCGACGTGGCGCTGGAGCGCCGCCGCGCCGGGGCGTTGGCGCAGGACGCCATCCGTGAGGCGGCGCTGCTGCGCTTCCGCCCCATCATGATGACCACGCTGGCCGCCATCTTCGGCGTGCTGCCCATCGCGCTCGGGGCCGGGGCGGGCTCGGAGCTGCGCCAGCCTTTGGGCGTGGCGGTGGTGGGCGGGCTGCTCTTGTCGCAGCTTTTGACGCTCTACATCACGCCGGTGATCTATCTCTATCTCGACCGGCTGGACGGGGTGGTGCACCACGCCATCTCGGGCCGCCACGCGGAGCCGGTGGCCAAGCCCGTCCCGGACCGCATCGCGGCGGAGTAGGGCGGGGCTGCGCCCGCTCCCTCAGGTCACCGAGCGGGCGGCGCGGCGTTCGCGCAGGGCGAATTGCAGGTTGCGGATATAGATGAAGGTGGACAGCGCCTGCCCGGCGATGAACACCGGATCGCGCCGGTAAAGCGCATAGATCAGCAGCAGCGTGCCGCCGCCCAGCGAAAAGGTCCAGAAGGCGAACGGGATCACCGAGCGCTGCGCCTTCTCGCTGGCGATCCACTGCACCACGAAGCGCATGGTGAACATGATCTGGGCCACGAGACCCAGCACCACCCACCAGTCGAACTGGTCAATGAAGACGTCGTGCAGGTAATCGCCGATCTGGCTGAGGTAATAGATCATCAGCCGCGCTCCACCACGTGCGGGACGCGCCGCCGCTGCACCAGCCACCACACCCCGAACAGATCCAGGATCCCCACGCCGAAGCGGTTCCAGAACCCGTATTTGGACACACCGGTCCAGCGCTCGCGGTCCACCACCTTCACGGTGCGGGTCTCATAGCCCTCGCGCCGCACCAGCGCCGCCATGAAGCGGTGCTGGCCATCGAACACCGGCAGGCGCAGGTGCAGGTCGCGCCGTACCGCCTTCAGGCCGCATCCGGTGTCGCGGGAACCGTCGTTGAGAAGCGCTGCACGGATCCGGTTGGCAAGGCGCGACTGGTAGCGCTTGAAGCGCGTGTCCTTGCGGCCCTGCCTCTCGCCCTGGACCATGCCCACCTGTGCGCCGCCCTCGTCCATCACCCGGATCATCTCGGGCAGGTAGGCCGGGTTGTTCTGCCCGTCGCCGTCGAGGAGCAGCAGGATGTCGCCCCGCGCCGCGTGGGCGCCGGTGTCCACGCCCGCGGTCTTGCCACAGGATGTCTCATGCACCAGCAGGCGCAGGTAGGGCCGCGTGGCCGCCGCCTTGCGCAGATTGGCGAGGGTGGCGTCGGTGGAGCCGTCGTCCACGAAGATCAGCTCGAATGGCTCGATGGTGAGGGCGCGGTCGATCTCCTCGATCAGCGGCAGGACGTTGTCCGCCTCGTCTTTCACGGAAATGATCACCGACAGCCGGGGGGCTACGGAGGCTTGGGCAATGGGGGAGGTCACGGTCTCGCCTCTTCGACTGGGACGGCGGAGCTGAAAGTGGTGCGGGGCAGAAGGCGGCCGAGCCGACGGGCCGATGGACCCGCCATGGGCGCGATGGCGCCCGTGCCGTCAACCTTGAACACCAGCCGGCGCGCCGCGAACACGCGGATCATCCACAGGGCGAAGGCGGAGCCGATGGCGGCGCCGGCGATCACGTCGCTGGGGAAATGGGAGCCGAGCGCCACCCGCGTCGCCGCAACCGGCAGCGCCAGGGCGATGAGCCAGGCCCGCGCGCGGGGAAACAGCGCCGCAAAGGCCACCGCCGCCGCGAACGTGGTGGTGGAATGGCCCGAGGGGAAAGCGGCGAAACTCGACTTGAAGGCGAAAAGGTGCAGCGTCTGCTCGGGATTGGGGCCGGGCAGGGCCAACGCCGCATGGGGCCGGGCCCGGCCGAGCACGTGCTTGAACAGGGAAACCCCAAGCCCCACCGGCGCGATGGCGAGGAACAGGAAGCCGACCCGCGCGGCCAGGCTCGCCGCCAAGCGGCGCGTCATGGCATCGCCCGCATGGGTCAAGAGCAGCGCATAGGCGAGGGCAAGCCCCAGCGGCCACAGCACCACGCCGCTGAAGCCGAGATCGGTGAGGCGCTCCGACACGGTGATGAGCCAGCCTGGCAGCTTGAAGCGCAGCCCGAGCACCAGCGGATCAATGAGGACCAGCGCCGCCGCCGTCAGTCCCGCCGCGAACAAGGCGAGGGCCAGCATTTCCCATCGTCCCAGGAAGCCGAGGCGGGGCAGGGGCGTGCCGATCCGGCGCCGGGCCACATAGCCAAGCGCCTGCCCGACGGAGACGAGGAGCAGTCGCGCGCCTTCGACCGCCTGCCGCACCAAGAGGGGCGGCGCGGTACCGGGACGGGACGGGGGCACGCCGGGCGCGGCCTCAGCCGTCACGGGGCAGCCTCGTCGGAGCGATAGACGGTGATCGCCACTTGCCGCCCGCCGTTGTAGGTGAAGCCGGAAAGGGTGGCGACGGCGTGATACTTCAGGCCGATCTCGCTGGCCTTGGTCTCGAAATAGGTGTGGAAGCGGGTGTCGATGAAGGCGAGGGCGCAGCCGCCCTGCTTCAGCAGCACCGCCGCCGCGTCGGGCAGGATGTAGTTGATCTTGGTGCCGACGAGGAAGACGAGGCTCGGCTCCTGGTAGGGGAAGGAGGCGATCTTCTCCGCTGGGCAGCCTTCATCCCGCGCCACCTGGGCAAGGCGCTCGGAGATCCACAGCGCCCGCATCTGCGGCAGCATCACCTGATAGACCGCCAGGAACAGCACTATCGTTCCCACCAGCGCGGTGAGGAACGCCCCTTCCACGCCCACCCGCGGGAAGGCGCGGGCCGCGCTCCACAGTAACACGATGGCGAGGAGGAGCAGCGGCCATGCAGCAAGCCCGAAGCCGCTGCCGAACCACAGATAGGCGGCCCCGAGCCCCAGCGACAGCACGATGGCGAGCACCGGCCAGATCCACACCAGGCCGGCAAGCCGGCTGCCCGCCTTGGCCATGGCGCCGCGCTCCATGGCGAGCGCGGTCAGGATGGCGAGGGCCGGATAAAGCGGCAGCACATAGTGCGGGAGCTTGGTGACGGCGATCTCGAACACCAGCCAGGTGGGCACCAGCCAGCACAGCAGGAAGCGCACCTTCTCCTCGCGGCGGGCGCGCCAGGCGAAGGGGGCGGCCATGGCCACCAGCACCACCGACGGCCAGAAGGTGCCCCAGGCGGCGAGGAAATAGGTGCCAGGCGGCCCCCAGTGACCCTCCGCCCCTTCGGCCACCTTGCCCAGCATGTCCACGCCCACGGCGTGCTGGTAGAAGGCGCCATTGGTGATGAAATAGATGGCGACGAACCACGGCAGCACCAGCAGAAGGCACCAGGCGAGACCCAGCAGCGGCTTCAGCGGCTTCAGGAAACCGCCCGAGCGCTCGACGATCGCCAGCGCCACGATCGGGAGCCCCACGAACAGGGGCGCCATGGGCCCCTTGATCAGGATACCGGCGGCAAGCCCAGTCCAGAAGATGGCGGCCAGCTTCAGGTCGCCGGCGCGCTCGGCGGCGGGGCACATATAGGCCCGCGCCAGCGCGCCGAAGGAGGCGATGATGGTGAAGAGGAGCACCGCATCGGTCTTGGCGAGGCGCGCCTCCACCCCCAGCAGCACGCAACCGGCCATCATCAGGCCGGCCAGCAGCGCGCCGCGGCGGGTGACGAAGGCCAGCGCCGTCCAATAGGTGAGCAGCACCGCGCCGATGGCGGCGAACAGGGACGGCAGGCGATAAAGCCAGATGGAATAGAGCGCGGAGGGCCCGATGACCGCCTCGCCCGCCTTCACCGTCGCCGCCTGGAGCCAGTAGATACCTACCGGCTTCTTGTGGCGCGCCTGGGTGTGGAAGCGGATGTCCACGTAATTGCCGCTCTCCAGCATCTGCTTGGTGGCCTGCGCGAAGCGGGCCTCGTCGCGGTCGATGGGGGAGAGCTGGAAGAAGCCGGGCAGGAAGGCGAGCAGCGCCACAGCCACGAGCAGCAGGCTGGCGCGGCCATGGCTCGCGCAGGCACCGTCCAGAAGGCGCACGAGGCGCCGGGGCAGGTCGAGGTCGAACGCCCGGCGCGTGTTGGACGCGGGCTCTGAGATGGCCATGCTTCTGTCTGGATCCGCTGAAATCGGCGCGGACAATAGCAGAAACGCCCGTGCCGAAAAGGGCCGGGCGATCGGCGCGCACTGCGCCTCTCCCCGGGGGCGGACCTGATGCAGCCGAAACGCGGCAAAGGAAAGGCACGCGCCTTATTCCCGTGGGACGCGCTTGCTTGCCTGCCGCTTGCTCGCCCGCTGCTTTGGCGCGCGTCGCCTGCGCCGCGCGTTCTTGCGCCGCGCGTTTCTGCCGGCCTGCTTCGGGCAGGTCGGCAGGCGGCTATTTGGCAGGCGGCTATTTGGTCAGGATCAGC
Source organism: Xanthobacter autotrophicus (assembly GCF_005871085.1). Lineage (GTDB taxonomy): Bacteria > Pseudomonadota > Alphaproteobacteria > Rhizobiales > Xanthobacteraceae > Xanthobacter > Xanthobacter autotrophicus. Next base: position 49,526 of record NZ_VAUP01000015.1, read on the forward strand.
TTGTTCTGGGCCGTGAGGCGCAGCTGGTAGGTCTGCTCCCCATGGGTAATGGTGATGAGGCGGCCGGCGGCGAACAGGTCGCGACTGTCGAGCTGCGCATCGGTCATGGGAATGGTGCGGCAAACCGCCCGCGCGCTCCGCATGGGACCGCCGTCTCCCATCGGTACGCCGAAGATCCCGGCGCTTGCGTGTTCATGCCTGCTCATTTTTGAATCGCTCCAGATCAGCAGGTGTGCCCCTCAGCACAGTTGGAGCATCAGGGCTAGTTTAGAAGTATTCAATACTCGAATACCACTCCGTATTCTTTGACTAATAGATCGCAAGCATAAGATCAACTCCCCGCGTGCATGTTCGCCACGGGCCCTTGGGGAGAAGCGGGGGATGATCGTGGGTGTCGTGCGGGCGCATTGTCGCCGTGTGCGAGACGGCGCGGCCGGGCATGGCGCCAATCCCAGCGCCGGGTCCGATTCCAGGTCCGGCGAGGGCTGGCCTCGCCGCCGTGCCGGCTGAAGGAAGGACGTCGCGCGGGGGCCATGGGGCCGGCGGCACGGCTCATGATCCATCGCGCGTCGGCGCGGGATCGGCGCGAAGGCGGCCGGATCGGGCGGCTGGGCTGGTGCCGGCCGGCGCGGTCGCTGCCGGGCTCAGGCCGGCGGTCTATGGTTTCCGCGGACGGAGGGGGCCTCGCACGCAGGCAAGATCCTCCCACCCGCCCGGCGGCCGGGCGCATCTCACCGCCGCCGGGGCAGATGAGCGGCTTGGGGGCGGCGAGGCAGCGCCTCCCGCTCCCCGGCACCCAAAGCGTCCCTCAGTGCAGGATCTGGCTGAGGAACAGCTTGGTGCGCTCGTGCTGCGGGTTGGAGAAGAAGGCGTTGGGCTCGTTCATCTCGATGATCTGGCCGGCGTCCATGAAGATCACCCGGTTGGCCACCTGCCGGGCGAAACCCATCTCGTGGGTCACGCACAGCATGGTCATGCCGTCCTGGGCAAGGCTCACCATGGTGTCCAGCACCTCCTTCACCATCTCCGGGTCGAGGGCGGAGGTGGGCTCGTCGAACAGCATGATGCGCGGGCGCATGCAGAGCGCGCGGGCGATGGCCACGCGCTGCTGCTGGCCGCCGGAGAGCTGGCCGGGATATTTGTGGGCCTGGTGGGGGATCTTCACCTTCTCGAGGAAGTGCATGGCCAGGTCCTCGGCCTCCTTCTTCGGCATCTTGCGCACCCACATGGGGGCAAGCGTGCAGTTCTCGAGGATGGTGAGGTGCGGGAACAGGTTGAAGTGCTGGAAGCACATGCCGACCTCGCGGCGCACCTCGTCGATGCGCTTGAGGTCGTCGGTCAGCTCGATGCCGTCCACCACGATGCGGCCCTTCTGGTGCTCCTCCAGACGGTTGATGCAGCGGATGAGGGTGGACTTGCCCGAGCCCGACGGGCCGCAGATGACCAGCCGCTCGCCGCGCTCTACCGTGAGGTTGACGTCACGCAGCACGTGGAAATCCCCGTACCACTTGTTCACGCCGGTCATCTCCACGGCGATCTTCGGTGCGTTGGCCTCGGCTTCCGCGATGATGGGATCTGCGCTCATGGGTGGCCCTTTCAATCAGTGCCGCTGGGCCCGGTCGAGGCGCTTTTCCAGCGCCATCGAGTACCGGGACATGCCGAAGCAGAAGACGAAGTAGATGATGCCGGCGAAGCCGAAACCGGTGAACAGGGTGGTGGGCGAGGCCCAGTTGGGATCGGTAAAGGCCGCGCGCATGGAGCCGAGCAGGTCGAAGATCGAGACGATCAGCACCAGCGTCGTATCCTTGAACAGGCCAATGAAGTTGTTGACGATCCCCGGGATCACCAGCTTCAGCGCCTGCGGCAGCACCACGAGCCGCAGCATGAGCGAGGAGGGCAGGCCCACCGCCATGGCGCCTTCATACTGGCCCTTGGGAATGGCCTGGAGGCCGCCGCGCACCACCTCCGCCATATAGGCTGAGGCGAACAGGGCGACGCCCACCAGGGCACGCAGCAGCCCGTCGATGGTGAGGCGCCCGGGCAGGAACAAAGGCAGCATGTAGGTGGCGAAGAACAGCACCGTGATGAGCGGCACGCCGCGCCAGAACTCGATGAAGATGATGGACAGCGCCTTCACCAGCGGCAGCTTCGAGCGCCGGCCGAGTGCCAGCAGGATGCCGAAGGGCAGCGACACGGTGATGCCGGTGACCGCGATGACGAGGGTGACCAGCAGGCCGCCCCATAGCCGCGTTTCCACCTGCGGCAGGCCCACGTCGATATCCATGGCGAAGATGACGAGGCCGAGCAGGACGAAGGCCGACAGCGTGGTCTTCGCCGCCGCCGGCGCCGCCTCCGGCCCGGCGACGATGCGCGAGACCAGATAGGCGATGGCGGTGACGAGCGCGGTGGACACCACGAAGTCGATCCAGAAGCTGACGCGCATGCCCTGCACGGTGCCGGCGCCGGCGAACAGGTCGCTGCCGCTGAACGAGCCGATCAGGAAGCGCTGCATCTCCAGATTGCCGCCGGTGAGCAGCACAAACGCCACCACCGGGTAGACGCCGAAGAACAAAATCGCGTTGAGCCGCTTGCCGGGCAACTGCTGGATCAGCAGCGGCAGCAGCAGGATGGCGCCCAGCGCATAGACCACGTTGACGCGCCAGCGCTCGCTGGCGGGATAGAAGCCATAGATGAGCTGGTCCAGCTTGGCCCACACGAAGGGCCAGCAGGCGCCCACCTCCCGGCCCACCTTCTCGGGCAGGCAGGCCTCGCGGTTGGTGCCGGTCCACACCGCGTCGATGAGGAAGAATTTGATCAGCGGCGGTACGGTCACATAGACCAGCCAGATGCCGAACAGGGTCAACAGCACCTGCGGCACCGAGCCGACCAGGTGCCTGCGCACCCACAGCACGGGGCCGCGGGTGGCGACGGGGGCCGGCTCCTGCTCGCGCAGGGTTGTCGAAACATAGGCCTGGGCGGGGGAGACCCGGGGGGCGGTGAGGGGCGCGGTGGTGTCGCTCATCTCACCGCTCCACCAGCGCGACGCGCTTGTTGTACCAGCCCATGATCGCCGACGTGATGATGGAGATGGTGAGGTAGACCGCCATGGTCACCGCGATGATCTCGATGGCCTGGCCGGTCTGGTTCAGGGTGGTGCCGGCGAAGATGGCGAACAGGTCAGGATAGCCCACCGCCACGCCCAGGGACGAGTTCTTGGTGAGGTTCAGATACTGGCTGGTGAGCGGCGGCACGATCACCCGCATGGCCTGCGGGATGATGACGAGGCGCAGGGTCGGCCCGTTCCTGAGGCCGAGGGAGTGCGCCGCCTCGCTCTGGCCCTTGGAGACGGCGAGGATGCCCGAGCGCACGATCTCGGCGATGAAGCCGCCGGTGTAGATGGCCAGCGCCAGCAGCAGCGAGACGAATTCGGGGATCACCCGCAGGCCGCCGACGAAGTTGAAGCCGCGCAGCTCCGGCGTCTCGATGGTGACGGGATTGCCCACGGCGTAGGACGCCGCCAGCGGCAGCGCGATGATGAGGGCAAGGCCGGTCCAGAACGCCGGGAACGGCTTTCCGGTGGCCTCGCGCCGCTTTTTCGCCCAGCGGCCGATCACGAAGCTCGCCACCACCGCCGCGATGAGGGCGTAGAGGATGGCCATGGAGCCGTCCTCGAACACGGGACGGGGCACCACGAGGCCGCGATTGTTCACGAACACCGACGGCGCCGACAGGCTCGCCGCGAAATTGGATATGGGCGCGCCGAGCACCCCGAGCCCGATGCCCGAGAGCCCGGAGCCGATGCCGTTGAACAGGGGTTGGAGGCCGAATCCCCAGCTCTGCCGCGGGCCGGGCAGGGTGGAGAGCACCGCCAGATACCAGAACATGATCTGGAACAGGGGTGGCAGGTTGCGGGTGATTTCCACGTAGGCGGAGGCCAGCGCCTTGATCACCACATTCTTCGAGAGGCGCGCGACGCCCATCACGAAGCCGATGAGGGTGGCGAGGATGACGCCGAGGAAGGCCACCAGCAGGGTGTTGAGCAGGCCCACCACGAAGGCGCGGCCGTAGCTCATGGATTCGTTGTAGGGGATGAGCGTCTGGCTGATGGCGAAGCCGGCGCGATTGTCGAGGAAGCCGAAGCCGGAGGCGATGCCGAGGCGGGCGAGGTTGGCCTGCGCGTTGGCATAGAAGGACCAGACCAGCCAAACCATGATGAGCGCCAGGACGATCTGGATCACCGAGGAGCGCAGCTTGGGATCCGTCCACGACCAGCGACGGCGCGACGCCGCCGGTGGCCCCGAAAGGCGAACATCCGACATGGTACCCCCGAAAGTGCGGGCTTTCAGCCCTTTATCTTTGGTGGCGGCGGGCGCCGTCCCGGGCGTCCGCCACCGACTTCACGTAGTGAGGCGAGAGCGTCAGCGCACCGGCATGCCGTATTGGATGCCGCCCTTCGTCCAAAGGTTGTTGAGGCCACGCTCGATGCCGAGCGGGGTGGCCGGGCCGACGTTGCGATCGTAGATCTCGCCGTAATTGCCGGTGGCCTTGATGATGCGCACCGCCCAGTCGGCGGTGAGGCCGATGCCCTCGCCATACTTGCCGTCCGTGCCCAGCAGGCGCTTCACGTCCGGGTTCTGGGAGTTCACCTGCTCTTCCACGTTCTTCTGGGTGACGCCCAGTTCCTCGGCGTTGAGCAGGGCGAAATAGACCCACTTCACGAGGTCGAACCACTGGTCGTCGCCATGGCGCACCAGCGGACCGAGCGGCTCCTTGGAGATGGTCTCGGGCAGGATCACGTGGTCGGCGGCATTGGTCAGCTTGAGCCGCACGGCGGCAAGCTGGGAGCGGTCGGCGGTGAACACGTCGCAGCGGCCCGATTCATAGGCCTTCACCGTCTCGTCGAGGGTGCCGAACGCGATCACCTCGCCGTTCTTCATGTTGTTGGCGCGGAAGAAGTCCGACACGTTGAGTTCGTTGGAGGTGCCCGTCTGCACGCAGATGGAGGCCCCCTGAAGCTCCTTCGCCGACTTCAGGCCCACCGACTTGCGGACGAGGAAGCCCTGGCCGTCATAATAAATGACGCCGGCGAAGTTGAATCCCAGGGTGGTGTCGCGCGACATGGTCCAGGTGGTGTTGCGCGACAGCACATCGATGGCGCCGGAGGTCAGCGCGGTGAAGCGGTCCTTGGCGGAGAGGGGGCTGAACTTCACTTTCGTGGGATCGTTGAAGATCGCCGCCGCGATGGCGCGGCAGAAGTCCACGTCCAGACCGCCCCACTCGTTCTTGTCGTTGGGGCTCGAGAAGCCGGGCAGGCCCTGCGACACGCCGCAATTGACCGAGCCGCGCGTCTTGACCTCGTCGAGCGTGGCGGCATTGACGGCACCGGCCAGAGACAAAAGCCCAACTGCTGCGAAGAGGATGCGTTTCACGGAAGGTTCCTTCTTTGAGATGACGTCCCCGCCTCCCTGCCGTCCGGTCGAGCCGCCAGGGTGGCGGGTCAGGCTCGACGGGGCGGCCCAAGACGTCTATCCCGCCCATCACAGCCCCTTGGCGCGGGCGGGTCAATAGAGGGACCTCCGCCGCAGCCGACCGTCGGCACAGGAGAATTGCATGTCGCATGGGCACGATGATCGAACAGGCAGCGACAATGGCCTGAGGACCGCCACGAAAGTCGTGCACTCCGGCCGCGATCCCAAGCGTTTCGACGGTTTCGTGAATACGCCCGTGGTGCGCGGATCGACCGTTCTTTCGGCAACCTATGATGATCTCATTCACCATCGCGGCCGCTACAGCTATGGCCGGCGGGGCAATCCCACCACCGAAAGCTTCGAGATCGCGTTGATGGCGCTGGAGGGCGGCGACGGAGTCGCGCTCACCCCATCGGGCCTTTCGGCCTGCTCCATCTCCCTTTTGTCCGTGCTCGGCGCCGGCGACCACCTGTTGATGGTGGACACCGCCTATCGCCCCACCCGCACCTTCTGCGACCAGGTGCTGAAGCGCCTCGGGGTGGAGACCAGCTATTACGACCCGCTGGTGGGTGCCGGCATCGCCGGGCTGATCCGCGACAACACCCGCGCCATCTTCCTCGAATCGCCGGGTTCGCAGAGCTTCGAGATGCAGGACGTGCCGGCCATAACGGCCGTGGCGCGGGCGCGGGGCATCACCACCCTCATCGACAACACCTGGGCGACGCCGCTCTTCTTCAAGCCCCATGCTTTCGGGGTCGACATCTCCATCCAGGCCGGCACCAAGTACATCGGCGGCCATGCGGACCTGAATCTGGGCACCATCTCCGCCGTGGGGGCGGCGTGGAAGAAGGTGATCGCCACGCACGGCACCCTTGGAATCACCATCAGCCCGGATGACGCTGCGCTCGGCGCGCGCGGCCTGCGCACCCTCGCGGTGCGGCTGGCGCATCACCAGCGCTCGGGGCTGGAGATGGCGCACTGGCTCCAGGATCGCCCGGAGGTGTCGCGGGTTCTGCATCCGGCGCTACCCACTGATCCCGGCCACGCCATCTGGAAGCGCGACTTCACCGGCGCCACCGGCCTGTTCAGCCTGATCCTGAAGGAGGTGCCGGAGCGCGCCGTGGCCGCCTTCTTCGATGCCCTCGCCCTGTTCGGCATGGGCTATTCGTGGGGCGGCTACGAGAGCCTCGCCATCCCGTTCGATTGCCGCGACTATCGCACGGCGACCGTATGGGACGTGGAAGGCCCCGGCGTTCGCCTGCACATCGGCCTCGAGGACGTGGCCGACCTGAAAGCCGATCTCGACCAGGCCTTCGCGAAACTGCGCGCGGCGGCCTGACCCGCCTCGGCTTCCACTAACAGGGAACGTTCCGCCGATCGGATGGGTGGTCCCGCCCGATGGGAACGTGCTTCAGCCATGATCGTGCGGCCGCGGCCGGGTTTGCTCCGGCTGTTCTTCATCCTGCGGGGGTCGGTGCTCCAGCGCATCTTCCCGCAGGTGCTGGTGGTGATGGCCCTTTCCACCGTCGTGGTGCTGGCCCATCGCACCGATCCCGGCCGCATCCCGAGTTTCGACGGGGCGCCGTTCGCGTTGCTGGGCATTGCCCTTTCGGTGTTCCTCGGCTTCTCCAACAATGCCTGCTACGACCGCTGGTGGGAGGCCCGCAAGGCCTGGGGCCAGCTCGTCGCCATGGCGCGGGACCTGGTGCGCCAGACCCTGATTCTCGAACATCGCGGGCCGGCCGCGGCGGCGGGCCGGCGGCGGCTGGTGGATCTGGCCATCGCCTTCCCCCACGCCCTCGTCGTGCATCTGCGCGAGGGGGCTTCCCCGGTGGACCTCGGGCGCGTCCTGCCGGCGGGCATGGAGCGCGAAACCCTGCCGGGCGTTCCAGACAAGTTCCTGCCCGATCGCATCCTGCGCGGCATGGGCGCCGTGCTCGCCACCCTGCGGAGCGCGGGGCACCTCTCCGACATGGAGTTCGTCATGATCGACGGCGTGCTCGGCCGCATGACGGAGACGCTCACTGCCTGCTAGCGCATCAAGACAACGCCGGTGCCGTTCGGCTACGCGCTGCTGTTGCACCGCACGGCCTATCTGTTCTGCTTTCTGCTGCCGTTCGGATTCGCCGACGTGCTGGGCTGGGGCACGCCGCTGGCGGCGGCGCTGGTGGCCTACACCTTCTTCGGCCTCGATGCCCTGGGCGGCGAACTGGAGGAGCCCTTCGGCACGCTGCCCAACGACCTGCCCATCGCGGCGCTGGCCACCGCCATCGAGATCATCCTGCGCGAGGGCATGGGCGAGCGCGACCTTCCCGTCGCGCTGGAACCCGTGGACTTCATGCTGCTCTAGAGGTCGATGCGAGGTCCAGGGGACCTTCGGCGCCGTCCCCGCGTTGTCCTTGTCGCAGAGCAATGCGCAAGGAGACCGCCATGCAGGACCCGGCCGAAATGAAGCAGGAGCGCGAATACCACCAGCCCGACGGGCGCACGGCGGACGGGGCCGCGGTGAAACCCGCCGTCCAGGCCCGGCAAGGCTTTTTGTCCGGGCGCATCCTGACCGTGCTGACCGTCAGCCTCGTGCTGGTGGTGATCGCCTTTGCCGTGACCTATATGGGCGCGGTGTGAGGCAGGTGATGCCGCGTCACACCGGGATGTTGTCGATGAGCCGCGTCTCGCCGAGCCAGGCCGCCGCCAAAAGGCGGATGGGCTCGCGGCCGGCCTCCGGCCCTTCCTTCAGGGGCGCGAGGGTGTCGGCGTTGCGGGCGGCCACATAATCCACCTTCAGCCCCAGCGCCTCGATCATGCCGCGCGCCACGCTCACCGCCGCCTGCGGCGCGGTGCCGGTGCGGATCGCGTCGGCGGCGCGGGTGAGGGCGGTGTAGATCACCGGGGCGATGGTGCGCTGTTCCTCGTCCAGATAGGCGTTGCGGGAGGAGAGGGCGAGGCCGTCCTCCTCGCGGATGGTGGGCAGGCCCACCACCTCGACACCCAGGTCCAGGTCCCGCGACAGGCGGGTCACCACCTTGAGCTGCTGGTAGTCCTTCTCGCCGAACATGGCGTAGTCCGGCGCGCACTGGATGAACAGCTTGCCCACCACGGTGGCGACGCCGCCAAAGAAATGCGGGCGGAAATCCGTCTCCAGCCCTTCCGAGGGGCCGCCCACCGCAATGCGGGTGACGAAGCCCGCCGGATACATTTCGGTGGGCGTCGGCGCATAGACGAGGTCAACGCCCACGTCCGCCAGCTTGTAGAGGTCGGCTTCCAGCGTGCGGGGATACTGCGAGAAATCCTCGTGCGGGGCGAACTGGGTGGGGTTCACGAAGATGGACACCACGGTGCGCTGCGCCAGCTCGCGTGCCTTTTCCGCCAGCGCCATGTGGCCGGCGTGCAGCGCGCCCATGGTGGGCACCAGCGCCACTCGCGCGCCTTCCGCGCGGAAGCTCGCCACCTGCGCCCTGAGGTCGCGCACGCGCCCCACCACCTTCGGCAATGTCGCCATGATCCCAGCCCTCTCCTGCCGCCCGCCGGAACACGCGTTCAGGCCGGCAGCGCCGGGAGGAGATAGGGCGTCGGTGTCCGCTCATCAACCGCTGAGTTGGCGTTTCCGTGCAGGACCCCGCCCCTTGGTTCGGCGGGCAGGCCGGCTTATGTGTGGACCAAGAGGCCCTGATGGCGAAGACCGACGACAAGAACGCGCGCCTGCCCAAGGCGCAGGACACGGCCAATCCGGTGGTTTCCGGCGCCGACGACGTGGCGCGCTTTCTGGCCGCCGCGCGGGCCATGCCCCCGGCGCGGCCGGCGGACGGGCGCGGGCGCCTCGCCTTCGCCCTCGATGCCACCGGCTCGCGCCAGCCCACCTGGACGCTCGCCTGCGACATCCAGGCCGACATGTTCGCCTCGGCCGCCGCCCACGGCGGGCTGGACATGCAGATCGTCTATTACCGGGGGCAGGGGGAATGCCGGGCCTCGCCCTTCGTGAAGGATGCGGCCACGCTCGGCGCCCTCATGCGCCGTATCGCCTGCCAGGGCGGACTCACCCAGATCCATCGCGTGCTCGCCCACCTGTCGCGGGAGGCGGAGCGCTCCGGCCTCAAGGCGGCGGTGTTCGTCGGCGACGCCATGGAGGAGGATGCCGCCCGGCTCTTCGAGGCGGCGGGCCAACTGGCCCTGCGCGGGGTGCGGCTGTTCATGTTCCAGGAGGGGCGCGACAGCCGGGTGGAGGAGGTGTTCCGCACCCTGGCGGATGTCACCTCCGGCGCCTATTGCCGGTTCGACGCCCACGCCCCTGATGAATTGCGCCAGCTTCTCTCCGCCGTGGCGGCCTATGCGGCGGGCGGTCGGCTCGCCCTCGCCAACCGGCACGATGCCGGGGCGCGCCTGCTCATCGCCGCACTCGGCCGCTGAGGCGGATGTGGGAACACCCTGCGCCCAAGCCTTGAAATCGCTCGACCTGTGAGGTGGTTTTCGTGATCAGCCTGATTGCCGGTGCCCTTCTGCTGATCATCGGCCTCTATGGCCTCAAGGTCTGGACCAAGGCCGACCCCAAGGTGCTGATGGCCATCCTCATGCGCTCGCTGGCCTATGCGGCCCTGCTGGGTGCGGCGGGGGCGCTGGCGACGGGGCGGTTCGGGGCGGCAATCCCGCTGGCGGCGGTGGGCATCGGCCTGCTGGGCCGGCTTGATCCGCAAGGGGTAGGCGGCTGGCTCGGCAACCTGTTCCGCAAGCGCGGCGCGCCGCAGGTCTCGAAGGTGCGCACCCAGTTGCTGGAGATGGAGCTGGATCTGGCCAGCGGCGAGATGAAGGGCGTCGTCGTTTCCGGCCCCAATGCGGGCACCAGGCTCGATGCGCTGGATGTGCCGGCGCTCCTCGCCCTGCGCCGCATCTGCGATGCGCAGTCCCTGTCCTTACTCGAAGCTTATCTCGACCGCCGGGCGCCCGCCTGGCGTGAGCACGCACAGGCGGATGCGGGTGGCGGGAATATGGGCGCGGGTGAGCGCGTCCGCGCGGGCAGCGACGCGATGGCCGAAGAGGAAGCCTATGAGATCCTTGGCCTTCAGCCGGGTGCGGACGCCGAGGCCGTCCGCGCGGCGCACCGCGCCCTCATGAAGAAGCTCCACCCCGACCTGGGCGGATCCAGCTATCTGGCTGCGAGGATCAATCGCGCCAAGGACGTGATCTTGCGCAAGCATGGCTGAGTCCCGTGCATGACTTCAATTCTTGAACGTCATACAGTCGAAGTCATTACGCTTGAGTAAACGGCAGGCTTCGCGGGCGCTCTTTTCGTCCAGCCCGGCGAAGCGGGCGCGGTAGAGGTCGGACGAACCCTTGGTCACCTTTTCCGTGTAGGGATCGGCGCTGCCGAGGACCGACTTGGCGCGGGCCTTGGCGGCATCAAGCTTGGCCTTGGCCTCGCGCTCGCCGCCGAAGGCGCCGATCTGGATCTGCCAGCCGGAATGGGAGGAGGCCGGAACCGGGGACTTCGCCGGAGCGGGCTTCGCCGCCGGCTCGGGGGCGGCCACCGGGCCGAGGGAGGCGGTGCGCACCGGCCGCGCCGGGGCGGCGGCTGCAGGCTGGGGCGCGCTCTGGGTGCGCTGGGTGGCCTTCATGGCCTGGGCATAGGCGTCGTCCGGCTCCATGGCGGCGATGCGGGCGGCGCGCAGGGCCTGTTCGGAGGCGCCGCTGGCCACCGCGGAGGTGAGGCGCGAGGTGTCCTTGCCGGCGGGTGCGGTCGCCTGCTGGAGAGACGCCGTCTGAACCGGAGCGGTCTGGGCCTGAGCGGTCTGGGCCGGAGCCTGCCGCGCATGGCCCTGGGCCACGGCCTGAACCGCGGAGGCGGCGGGAGAGAGGGTGGAGCTGGAGGGGCCGAGATAGCCGAGCACGCCGGCCGGGGCGGCAAAGCTCGCCGGGGAGGGAGCAACTGCTGTGGTCGTGGCTGCCGCCTGAACCGGCCGCTGCACCGCCACGGTCTTCACCGCCACCGGGCGGATGGGTTCGGCGGAGCCGGGCTTCACCGGCTGGGCGGCGCTCTGCTGGCTCGCGCTCTGGCGGCTGGAGGAGGGGATGGAGGCGGTGGTCGCCGGCTCGGCGGCGGCGATCTGCACGGCGGCGGGCTTGGGCAGCGGGGCGACGGCGTGAGGCGTGTCCTCGTCGCGCTGGGCCACCACCGGGATGGGCGCGGCAAACGGGCGGTTCACGGGAATGGCGGCCTCGGCCACCTCGGTGACCTTGGGCGCGATCCGCCCGCCGGCATAGGCGACGTTGATGTTCTGCGAGATGAGGTTGGTCATGCGCGCGTCACGCGATCCGCCGCTGGAGCCGCCGAGCACGACGCCCACCAGATAGCGCCCGTCGCGCTTCACCGAGGTGACGAGATTGAAGCCCGAGGCCTGGGTGTAGCCGGTCTTGATGCCGTCCACGCCCTCGATCCGGCCCAGCAGGCGGTTGTGATTGCCGATGGCCTGCCCGCGATAATAGAAGGTGCGGGTGGCGAAGTACTTGTACTGCTTTGGGAAACGGTCCTGCACCGCGCGGCCGAGGACGGAGAGGTCGCGCGCGGTGGTCACCTGATTTGGGTTGGGCAGGCCGGAGGCGTTGCGAAACACGGTGCGGCTCATGCCCAGCGCGCGGGCCTTGCGCGTCATCATTTCCGCGAACTCGGATTCCGAGCCGCCGAGGTTTTCCGCGATCACCACCGCCACGTCGTTGGCCGAGCGCGTCACCAGCGCCTTGATGGCGTCTTCCACCTCGATGGTGGAGCCTGGCCGCACCCCGAGCTTGGAGGGCTGCTGCGAGGCAGCCTTGGCCGAAACCTGCAGGTTGCTGTCGAGCTTGAGGTTTCCCGCCTCCAGCTGCTCGAACAGGAGGTACAGGGTCATGATTTTGGTGACTGAGGCAGGATGTCGCAGGGCGTCCGCATTGTCCTCGTAGAGCGTCTTGCCGGTATTCGCGTCCACGATGATGGCGGAGGAGCCATAGCGCCAGCGGCTGGCGTCGTCGGTATTCTGGGCGGTTGCGAGTTGCTTGGAGCGCGGCTTGGAGCGCTCCTTGGATCGTTCGACCTGGGACTTCTTGCGGGGCTTCGCCTCAGCCACCGTCGCGGTCAGGGTGAATGCCGCAAGCACCGCAAAAGCAAGGGCTTTCGTGGTGAAGGAGAGGCCGGGCGACGATCTACGCATGCACATTTGTCCCGTGTCATTGGTCGCAAACCTGAACCAGTACCCGCGCCCGTTGTGACCCGGAGCCTTGCCAAAGGCTTTTGCGTCGCACCGAGGGTTGGAGGAAGCGACCAAGTGCTGAGCGTAAAAACGCGGAGTTACCAAGGCGTAAACCTGGCAGCGCTGCCATATTGTGCGCTGCACAAAAACCGCTTGACGACCGTGCTGCAGTGCATAATATTCACAACCGAGCGGAGGCAATAACCACTCTGCGCGGGGCCGGCCCATTTGCCGGCAAAAAGGGGACTCCCAATGGTTCAAACTCCTGAAGAGCTGCAGAAGATCAGCAAGGACAACATCGAATCCGCCATGAAGAGCTTCGGCACGCTGTCCAAGAGCGCCCAGGCGATCGCGGTGGAAATCGCCGACTACACCAAGACCTCCTTCGAGCAGGGCACCGCTGCCCTCGAGAAGCTGCTCGGCGCCAAGACCCTTGAGCAGGCCATCGAGATCCAGCAGACCTACCTGAAGTCGGCCTACGAGGGCGCCGTCGCCCAGGCCACCAAGCTCGGCGAGCTCTACACCGAGCTGGCGAAGGAAACCTACAAGCCCTTCGAGTCGACCCTCGGCAAGACCGGCTTCAAGTTCCCCAGCTGAGCTGACATTTCTCCCGCAACGGGCATCGCGCCGGGAGGCTGTTTTCGCGTCCATCCGGCGTGCCGGCTCCCTTGGGAGTCGATCGTAAGTGCATCAAGCGTAGGTGCGTAATGCGTTCAGCGTAAGCGTTCGGTTGCGTAAGTTGCGTTCAGAAGCGTTGCGTCACAAGGCCCGGCCCAGCGCCGGGCCTTAGTCGTTCTGGCGGTCCGCAAGGGCCTTTGTGCTGCCGCGGCCGGTGCGGATGCGGCACGCTGTGGCCCCGGATTCCGCGACGGCACTGGCGAAGACGCGCCGCTCTTCCTATTATTCTCCTCATTGAGGGAGCTGCGCCAAACTCCGCGCGACGGCCGGAGCAGCGGAACAGGGCGCGACGGACATGATGGATATTTCACATTCCACTTTTCAGATGCCGGCCCTGGCCGGCCCCGACACGCCACCCCGCAGGGGCGGCGATGGTCCCGGCACGGCGGTCATTTCCCGCACCAAGCCGCAGACCAAGCGGCCCTCGCTCTACCGCGTGCTGCTGCTGAACGACGACTACACGCCCATGGAATTCGTGGTGCATGTGCTGGAGCGGTTCTTCAACAAGGACCGCGAGCAGGCCAACACCATCATGCTCCATGTGCATCATCACGGCGTGGGGGAGTGCGGCGTTTTCACCTATGAGGTCGCCGAGACCAAGGTGACTCAGGTGATGGATTTCGCCCGCAAGCACCAGCATCCTCTCCAGTGCGTGATGGAGAAGAAATAAGCCGGCTCACGCCCTTCGCGAAAAAACCTGATGGATGAAATCTGGGTCGTTAAGGCCCGGAATGCGAGGCGCTGTCTTGTGCTCGGCATGGATGACAGGCTAAGGGAAGCGTTTTTCCATCGCAGGAGGGGCTTGCGCACTGCGGCATCCGGTACGAAGTTTGTGTGAATGGTGCACGCGCTCCCCAAGCTGGCGGGGTTTCCAAGGGCCGGGAGCGATGCGCGGAAGAGGTGTCGATGCCCACATTCTCACGCAGCCTCGAACAGTCGCTCCATCGCGCTCTGGCCCTCGCCAACGAACGCCACCACGAGTACGCGACCCTCGAGCATCTGCTTCTCTCCCTGGTGGACGATCAGGACGCCGCGGCCGTCATGCGGGCCTGCAACGTCGACATGGAGAAGCTCCGTCGCAATCTCATCGAATACGTGGACACGGAACTGGAGAATCTCGTCCAGTCCGGGTCCGATGATTCCAAGCCCACCGCCGGCTTCCAGCGCGTCATCCAGCGCGCGGTGATCCATGTGCAGTCCTCGGGCCGGGAAGAGGTGACCGGGGCCAACGTGCTCGTCGCCATCTTCGCCGAGCGCGAGAGCCATGCCGCCTATTTCCTGCAGGAGCAGGACATGACGCGGTACGACGCGGTCAACTACATCTCCCACGGCATCGCCAAGCGCTCCGGCATGTCCGAGAGCCGGCCCGTGCGCGGCGCCGACGAGGAGACGGAGACCAAGTCCGGCGACGACACCAAGAAGAAGGCCGACGCGCTCGACGCCTATTGCGTCAACCTCAACAAGAAGGCCCACGAGGGCAAGATCGATCCCCTCATCGGTCGCGATCCGGAGATCACCCGCACCATCCAGGTGCTGTGCCGCCGGCAGAAGAACAACCCGCTGTTCGTGGGCGACCCGGGCGTCGGCAAGACCGCCATCGCCGAGGGCCTGGCCAAGCGCATCAACGACGGCGAGGTGCCGGAGGTGCTGGCCACCGCCACGGTCTTCGCCCTCGACATGGGCGCGCTGCTCGCCGGCACCCGCTATCGCGGCGACTTCGAGGAGCGCCTCAAGCAGGTGGTGAAGGAGATCGAGGCCTATCCCAACGCGATCATGTTCATCGACGAGATCCATACGGTCATCGGTGCCGGTGCGACCTCGGGCGGGGCCATGGATGCGTCCAACCTGCTGAAGCCGGCGCTCGCCTCGGGCAGCCTGCGCTGCATGGGCTCGACCACCTACAAGGAATACCGCCAGTATTTCGAGAAGGACCGGGCCCTTGTGCGGCGGTTCCAGAAGATCGACGTGGCCGAGCCGTCCGTGGCTGACGCCATTGAGATCCTCAAGGGCCTCAAGCCCTGCTTCGAGGACTACCACAAGCTGCGCTACACCAACGACGCCATCAAGGCGGCGGTGGAGCTGTCGGCCCGCTACATCCACGACCGCAAGCTGCCGGACAAGGCGATCGACGTGATCGACGAATCCGGCGCGGCGCAGATGCTGCTGCCCGAGGCCAAGCGCAAGAAGACCATCGGCCTGAAGGAGATCGAGGCCACCATCGCCACCATGGCGCGGATTCCGCCCAAGACCATCTCGAAGGATGATGCCGAGGTGCTGGCCACCCTGCGCACCACCCTCAAGCGCGTGGTCTACGGGCAGGACAAGGCCATCGACGCGCTCGCCGCCTCCATCAAGCTGGCCCGCGCCGGCCTGCGGGAACCGGAAAAGCCAATCGGCTCCTACCTGTTCTCCGGCCCCACCGGCGTCGGCAAGACCGAAGTGGCCAAGCAGCTCGCCTCCGTGCTGGGCGTGCAGCTGCTGCGCTTCGACATGTCGGAGTATATGGAGCGCCACACGGTCAGCCGCCTCATCGGCGCGCCTCCCGGCTATGTGGGCTTTGACCAGGGCGGCCTGCTCACCGATGGGGTGGACCAGAACCCGCACTGCGTGCTGCTGCTGGACGAGATCGAGAAGGCCCACCCGGACCTCTTCAACATCCTGCTGCAGGTGATGGACCACGGGAAGCTGACCGACCACAACGGCAAGCAGATCGACTTCCGTAACGTGATCCTCATCATGACCACCAACGCCGGCGCGGCGGATCTGGCGAAGCCCGCTTACGGCTTCACCCGCCAGAAGCGCGAGGGCGACGATTCGGAGGCCATCAACCGGACCTTCGCGCCGGAATTCCGCAACCGTCTCGACGCGGTGATCCCGTTCGGCCACCTGCCGCCCGAGGTCATCACCCAGGTGGTGGAGAAGTTCGTGCTCCAGCTCGAGGCCCAGCTGGCGGACCGCAACGTCACCATCGAGCTGTCCGACGAGGCCGGCGCGTGGCTGGTGGAACGCGGCTACGACGAGCAGATGGGGGCGCGGCCCATGGCCCGCGTCATCCAGGAGTACATCAAGACCCCGCTCGCCGATCTCGTCCTGTTCGGCGCGCTGAAGAATGGCGGCCATGTCCGCGTGGTGGTGGAAGGCGAGGGGCTGGACTCGAAGCTCGGCTTCGAGTTCCCCGAAGGCCCCGTCACCCCCAAGCCGGACAAGATCGCCCCGGAACCGGCCAAGCGCCGTAAGCCGGCGGCCAAGGCGAAGGCCTCGCGGCCGGGCACCAAGGGTCCCAAGAGCGGGCCGAAGGGTCCCAAGTCCGGCGGCCCGGCGGGCGGCCCCGGCCGCTCCGGCAGCCCGGTGCCCAAGCTGCCGCTGGTGAAGGCCTGAGCGCCGCACCGGCCACCTGATAAAAGAAAGAGGCGGCTTCGGCCGCCTCTTTTCGTTTCGGGGTGTGGTTCCGGGAACGGGAGGAGGGTGATCCCGCCTATTCCGCCGCCTCGTTCTGCTTCAGGCTGCCGCCGTGCAGCTTCTTCAGCTTGGCCTTCAGGTCGGCCGGCGGCGGGGCGTAGATGAAGCCGAAGGAGACGCAGCCCTCCTTGCCATCCACCGCATGGTGCAGCCGATGGGCCTGCACCAGGCGCTTGAGGTAGCCGTTGCGCGGCACGTAGCGGAACGGCCAGCGCTGGTGGGTGATGCCGTCGTGCACGAAGAAATAGAGGAAGCCGTAGACCGTCATGCCCACGCCCACCCATAGCAGCGCGCCGCCATTGCGGAACGCGTAGATGAGGGCGATGGCGATGCCCGCGAACAGCAGCGCATAAAGGTCGTTGCGCTCGAAAACGCCCTCGCGCGGCTCATGGTGCGACTTGTGCCAGCCCCAGCCGAAGCCGTGCATGACATATTTGTGCGCGGCCCAGGCCACCCCTTCCATGGCGGCGACCGTGGCGATCACGATGAGCGCATTGACGAGGAAAGCGAGGGTGGTGGACATGATGTTCCCATCGGCTGCGGCCCGCGGGGGCATATGCGCGCCCGGCGGCAGGGTGGATATACAGCATCGGCCGGCGCGCCGCGCCCTGTGGCAGATCAATCCTGCGTACGGTTTCTTTCGGTGTCCGGACCATGTCACGCCGGCGGGTACCCGGTCCGCGCGCAGAAAATGCGACAAACAAACGAGATAGATAAGTCCCGGGGACCGGCGCGGCCGGAACCCCATGAGGAGGCCCCCATGACCATCGACCGCAAGCACACCTTCGGCCCCGCGGAGATCGAGGCCCGCCTGAAGGCGGATCTGCCCCACTGGCGCTATGAGGACGGCTGGATCCGCCGCACCTACAAGACCAACAGCTGGAAGGGCACGCTGATGGTCATCAACACGGTGGGTCACCTGGCCGAGGCGGCCTGGCACCATCCCGACCTCACCGCCTCCTACGCCTGGGTGGAGGTGCGCCTCATGTCCCACGACGCCAAGGGCATCACCGTGCGCGACTTCGCTTTGGCGCAGAAGATCGAGGAGGTGGTGATGTGGCAACCCGGCGCCGTGCCTGACGCCCCGCTGGAAGGTACGCCGCAGCACGACCTGCGCTTTTCCTACCTGAAGTACGATTGAGCGGGGCGCCGCCGGGTTTCGGCTGCCCCGTCCGGTTCCGGCACCCGCCTCGTTCGGGCGGGGAAGACGAGGCAGCGACAGCTCAGCCGCAGGCTTGGCGTCGGATTGGGGTGCGGAGCCGTGCCCTGTTAAGGCCGCGTTCTTGCATGCGCATGCTGTTGCGATTGCCGCCGGCTTTTGTCGGCGCCGGAGGTGCCATGTCCCAGCCTGCGTCCGAACCTGCGCCGGAGCCGCCCGCGGAAAGCGGCGAGACGAGCGGCGGGACATGCCTCGCGCCCCTCGATTTCTCCGGCGCCTGCCTCGTCGCGCCTCCTGCGCCTGCGCAGGCGCAGGCGGAACCCGCGCCCACCCCGGATGCCGCCGCCCTTGCGGACCTGCTGGTGGCACATTCCTTCGGCGACACGGCGGCGCTGCTGCCTTCGGCCGCCATCGCGCGGCGGGTGATCCTCGACACCATTCGTGCCCAGCACCGCATTTCCGGGCGGCCCAAGCGGCGGGACTTGCTGGTCTGCGCCGGGGACGCGCCTTTGCCGCCGGAATTTGCCGGCGATGCGGAGGTCAGCCGCATGCCCGACGAGATCGGCGCCATCCGCGCCGCCGTCGGGCCGAAGACGGCGGGCCTGTTCGTCGCTCCGGTCCGGCTGGCAGCGGGCATCGAGATGCTGCCCGGCTCTTTCCTCGCCGAGCTGCGGGAGGCGGCGGACGAATACGGCCTCGCCCTCATCTTCGACGAGACCGCCGCCGGGCTGGGGCGTACCGGCATGGCCTTCGCCCATGAATGGACCGGCGTGACGCCGGATCTCATGCTGGTGGGGGAGGGGGCCGGCCTGTCGCTGGCCGCCCTCGTGCTCACCGCCAAATGGGCGCGCGGCCTGCCCGGTGCGCTGCCCGTGGTGGCGGGAGAGGCGCTGGCTTCGGCGGGGGTGGTGCTCGAAACCGCCTTCGCCCCCGGCTTCGAGGGGCGCGTCCAGGCGCTGGGCTGGTTGCTGGAGGACCGCCTCGCGACCCTGCGCTACCGGCGGGCGGACCTGTTCAGCGGGCTGGTCGGCACCGGGCTGGCGCAGGGGCTCGTGTGCACCGTGCCGCCCGATGATCTGGCGGCACGCCTCGCCGGGGCGGGGCTTGTCACCCGTCCGCTCGGCCAAGTGCTGGCTGTCCTGCCGCCGCTCACGGTGACGGAGGCGGAGATATCGGCCGCGGCGGATATGCTGGAGCGCGTGGTGGCGGAGCTGGAGCCGGCCACGCCCTGATGGCGCGCGCCCTCAGAACCCCACGGCGGTGCCGGAGAGGTCGTAGGGCCCGGCCGCCTCGATCTTCACGGTGGCGATCTCGCCCACGCGCAGGGGGCGGCGGGCGAAAACCTTCACCGTGCCGTCAATCTCCGGCGCGTCGCCCTTGGTGCGGCCGATGCCGCCTTCGGGCGTCACGGCATCGATGATCACGCTCTGCCGGGTGCCCACCTTGCGCTTGAGGCGCCGGGCCGACACCTTCTGCTGGGTGCGCATGAAGCGGTCGTAGCGCTCGGCCTTCACCTCGTCGGGCACGGGGTTTTCCAATGCGTTGGCATCGGCCCCGCGCACCGGCTCGAACTTGAAGCAGCCGGCGCGGTCGATCTCCGCCTCTTCGAGGAAAGAGAGCAATTCCTCGAACTCCGCCTCGGTCTCGCCGGGGAAGCCGACGATGAAGGTGGAGCGGAGCGTGAGATCCGGCACCGCCGCGCGCCATGCCTGGATGCGGGCCAGCGTCTTCTCCTGCGAGGCCGGGCGCTTCATGCGCTTCAGCACGGTGGGGCTCGCATGCTGGAACGGAATGTCGAGATAGGGCAGCACCTTGCCGGCGGCCATCAGCTCCATCACCGCATCCACGTGCGGGTAGGGGTAGACGTAATGCAGGCGCACCCATGCGCCGAGGTCCCCCAGCGCGCCGGCGAGATCGAGGAAGCGGGCGGCGACTTCCCTGTCGCCCCACGGGCTGGTGGCATAGCGCAGGTCGACGCCATAGGCCGAGGTGTCCTGCGAGATGACGAGCAGTTCCTTCACGCCCGCCTTCACCAGCCGCTCGGCCTCCCGCAGCACGTCTCCAGCAGGGCGCGAGACCAGATCGCCGCGTAGCTTGGGGATGATGCAGAAGGTGCAGCGGTTGGAGCAGCCCTCGGAAATCTTGAGATAGGCGTAGTGGCGGGGGGTGAGCTTCACGCCCTCGGCGGGCACGAGGTCGAGGAAGGGATCGTGGGCCGGCGGCACTGCCTCGTGAACCGCCGCGAGCACGCTCTCATATTGCTGCGGGCCGGTGATGGCGAGGACGCTCGGGTGGACCTCGCGGATCTGCTCGGGCTCGGCGCCCATGCAGCCGGTGACCACCACCTTGCCGTTCTCGGCCAAAGCCTCGCCGATGGCGTTGAGGCTTTCCGCCTTGGCGCTGTCGAGGAAGCCGCAGGTGTTCACCACCACGAGGTCCGCGCCCTGGTGGGTCTTGGTCAGCTCATAGCCTTCCGCGCGCAGCCGGGTGACGATGCGCTCACTGTCCACCAGCGCCTTGGGGCAGCCCAGCGAGACGAAGGAGATGCGGGGCGCGGATTTCAGGGCGGTGTCGGCCATGGGGCGGGCGGGTTTCTCTTGGGCAGGATATGGGCTGTGCGAAGGGCTGGCGCGTAACCGAGCGCCCGCGCCCCGTCAATCCCGCGACTTTGTGGCCGAAGGAGGGTGCGGGGGAGAGAGGCGCCTCAAGAGGAGAGAGCACCGTCGCCGTCCGGCTTGACCGGACGGCCCATGGCCCGGCTAGGGCAAGGCTGCCGGGTTTGGACAAGCGGCGGGATGGGCCCTCCGGTCAAGCCGGAGGGCGACGATGGGGAGACGGGTGGGGAAGCGCCGGCCGGTCGCTCACCAGCCGATCCGAAACCGGAAACATCCGGCGTCGGTTCTTGGGAACCGAACGCGGCACCAGCCGAGTTCGGGCGGGAGAGGGAATGGAATTGCACCCGGGCATGTGTCCGGGGGCGCGAGCCCTCACACCGGCTTCAGCAGCACGTGCTTCTTCTTGCCCAGCGACAGCTTCACCACGCCTTCCGGCGTTAGCGCACCGAGGCCCAGCGTCGCCTTCTCGTCGGTGACGGCGGCGTCGTTCACCTTCAGGCCGCCGCCCTTGATCTGGCGGCGCGCCTCGCTGGTGGAGGCGACGAGGCCGGCATCCACGAAGGCGTTGGCGACGCCAAGTCCCGCCGCCAGCGTGGCGCGGGGCACTTCCACGGTGGGCAGGTCCACAGCCAGCGCACCGTCGGCGAAGGTGGCGCGGGAGGTCTCCTTCGCCTTCTCGGCGGCCTCGCGGCCGTGCAGCAAGGCGGTGGCCTCGGTGGCGAGCACCTCCTTGGCGAGGTTGATCTCCTGCCCCTGAAGGGCGGCGAGGCGGGCGATCTCGTCCAGCGGCAGCTCGGTGAAGAGCTTCAGGAAGCGCTCCACGTCCGCATCCCCGGCGTTGCGCCAGTACTGCCAGTATTCATAAGGCGACAGCAGGTCGGCATCGAGCCACACGGCGCCGCCGGCGGTCTTGCCCATCTTGGCGCCGGAGGAGGTGGTGAGCAGTGGCGTCGTCAACGCGAACAGGTCGGCGCCACGCATGCGGCGGCCCAGCTCCATGCCGTTGACGATGTTGCCCCACTGGTCCGAGCCGCCCATCTGCAGGATGCAGCCGTGGCGCGCGTTCAGCTCCACGAAGTCGTAGGCCTGCAGGATCATGTAGTTGAATTCGAGGAAGGTGAGCGGCTGCTCGCGCTCCAGTCGCAGCTTCACCGAATCGAAGGTGAGCATGCGGTTGATGGTGAAGTGCGGCCCCACCTCGCGCAAAAGCGGGATGTATTTCAGCTCGTCGAGCCAGGACGCGTTGTTCTCCATCTTCGCGCCCGCCCCGAAATCGAGGAAGCGCGCGAACACCTTGCGGATGGAGGCGATGTTGTCGTCAATCTGCTGGTCGGTCAGCATCTTGCGGGCTTCGTCCTTGCCGGACGGGTCGCCGATCTTGGTGGTGCCGCCGCCCATGAGCGCGATGGGGTTGTGCCCGGTGCGCTGGAGCGTGCGCAGCATCATGATGGACAGAAGGTGCCCGGCATGGAGGCTGGAGGCGGTGGCGTCGAAGCCGATATAGGCGGTGATGGGGCCTTCCGCGGCCTTGGCGTCGAGCCGCTCGAGGTCCGAGCACTGGTGGATGTAGCCGCGCTCGGAGAGCGTGCGCAGGAAGTCGGAGCGGAAGGTCTGAGTGGTCATCGCGTGGTTCGGTCTTTGGATCGGACGTGAGGCGGGCGCTCACGCGCCGGAAAGGAGCGGTGGTGTATCAGGTCCCGCGCGAGATTGCACAGGGCGCGCGTATTTAGGGCGGGTTTGCAGGGCGCTTTATCCGCCTGAAAGTCTGCTATTGCGGCCAGGCATGCCGTTGAACCCTCTCCCGCTTGCGGGGGAGGGCAGGGTGGGGGCAACAGGTTTTGGAGCTTGGTGCCGTCGGTGCCGAAGGCGCGGGCCTGCCGCCTCCCCAACCCTCCCCCCGCACGCGGGAGAGGGGGCGGCGGCGGCTCGTTTCAAACTCAGGCACGACCGATTTGGCAGGGGGGTGAGCGGATGCGTGTGGTGGGCCTGATGAGCGGCACGTCCATGGACGGGATCGACGCCGCCCTGATCGAGACCGACGGCGAAGAGGTGCAATGGCTCGGCGCCGCGCTCACCTTGCCCTATGACGCGCCGACGCGGGCGCTGCTGGTTCAGGCCATGGAGGATGCGCGCGGCATCAACCATCGCACCGACCGGCCCGGCGTGCTGCGCGCGGCCGAAATCCGCATCACCGACCTGCATGCGCAGGCGGTGCGCCAGCTTCTCGACCAATTGCGCCTTGCCCCCTCCGACATCGACCTCGTGGGCTTCCACGGCCAGACCGTGTTTCACCGCCCCGATGCCCGCCTCACCGTGCAGATCGGCCTCGGCCAGCGCCTTGCCGAGAGCCTTGGCGTTCCGGTGATGGCGGATTTCCGCGCCGCCGACGTGGCGGCGGGTGGGCAGGGGGCGCCGCTGGTGCCGGTGTTCCACCGGGCGCTGGTGCGGCGGCTCGCGCTGCCCCATCCGGTGGCGGTGCTGAATGTGGGCGGGGTGGCCAATGTCACCGTCATCGACGGCGATGCGCCGCCCGTCGCCTGCGACACTGGGCCCGGCAATGCGCTGATCGACGATTTCCTGTTCGCCCGCACCAAGGTGCCCTTCGACGCGGACGGCCGCACGGCGGCGCGCGGCACCGTGGACGAGGCGCGCATCGCCGAGGTGCTGGAGCATCCCTTCTTCCGCCAGCCGCCGCCCAAGTCGCTCGATCGCAACGATTTCCGCCTGTTCGTGGGCGAGCGCATGGGGCTTTCCGGCATGGGGCTGGAGGATGGGGCGGCAACCCTCACCGCCCTCACGGCGGCGACCGTGGCGGCGCTGGTTCCGCTGTTGGCCCGGCCGCCGGCAAGCTGGATCGTCGCCGGCGGCGGTGCGCGCAACCCGACGCTTCTCGCCCTGCTTTCGGCGCGGTTGGAAGTGGAGGTGCGCACGGCGGATGCGGTGGGCTGGTCCGCCGACGCGCTGGAGGCCCACGCCTTCGGCTATCTCGCCGCCCGCGCCCTCAAGGGCCTGCCGCTGACCTTCCCCACCACCACCGGTGCGCCGGAGCCCATGACCGGCGGGGTGCTGTTCCGGCCATGAGGTAAGGGGAGGGATGGGGTGGCCTCTGTCCGAGCCATCGACCCCCAGAATTCGCCGGGCGTTTCCACCGGCACAAAAACACGCGGAGGTCTCCTCGCGACAAGGTGCATGCGGCAGCGGTTCAGCTTAGTCTTCCGCCAAACCGGGGCGTCGTGAGCGGTACGTGCGGGGGGATCGATGGGCAAGCTGAAGCGCGAGATCGGGCTGATCGGCCTCACCTTCGTGGCCGTGAGCGGCATTATCGGTTCCGGCTGGCTGTTCGCGCCGCTGCTGGCCGCCCAGCATGCCGGCCCCGCCGCTTTGATCGCGTGGGTCATCGGCGGCGCGGCCATGCTGCTGTTCGCCCTCACCTTCGCGGAAATCTCGGCCATGCTGCCGGTGGCCGGCGGCATCGCGCGCGTTCCGCAGTTCAGCCACGGCAACGTGGTGGCCATGGCCATGGGGTGGAGCGCCTGGGTGGGCTACAACACCACCGCCCCCATCGAGGTGGAGGCCATGCTGCGCTACCTCGGCCCGCATCTGGGCTGGCTCTATACGGCGCCGGGCAGCGGCTCGCTGTCGTGGGCGGGGGTGGCGGCGGCGGGGCTGATGATGGTCTGCTTCACTGTCATCAATGCCTTCGGCGTGCGCTTCTTTACCCGCGTGAACACCGCCATCACCTGGCTCAAGATCGCCATTCCCCTCGTGGTCATCGTGGCGCTGCTGGCGGCGCGGTTCGAGCCGGCCAATTTCACTCAAGTCGGCGGCGGGTTCGCGCCGTTCGGGGTGGCCGGCGTGCTGGCGGCGGTGTCGTCCGGGGGCATCGCCTTTTCCTTCATCGGCTTTCGCCATGCCATTGACATGGCGGGGGAGGTGAAGAACCCCGGCGTCACCATTCCTATCGCCCTGGTGCTGGCGCTGGCCATCGCCTTCGTGGTCTATGGCGGCATCCAGTTCGCCTTCACCGGCGCGCTGCTGCCGTCAGATCTCGCCCACGGCTGGGGCGCGCTGGCGCTGCCGGGGGATTTCGGGCCGCTGGGGGCGCTCGCCGCGGCGCTGGGGATGCTGTGGCTGGTGAGCCTTCTGAATTTCGGGGCGGTGGTGGGGCCGTTCGCCGGCGGCCTCGTCTCGGTGGGCTCCAATGCCCGCCTTGCCTTCGCGCTGGCGGAGAACGGCTTTTTTCCCGAGCGCTTCGCTGCGCTTTCGGCGCGCGGCGTGCCGGTGGCCGCGCTGCTGCTGAACCTCGTGTTTTCGTTGACCACTTTCGTCCTGCTGCCGTTCAGCGAGGTGGTGCAACTGAATTCCTCCGCCGTCATCCTGTCGTTCGTGGTGGGGCCGGTGGCGGTGGTGGCCCTGCGCCAGTTGCTGCCCGACGCGACGCGGCCGCTGCGTGTGCCGGCGGTGAAGCTGGTGGCGCCGGTGGCCTTCATCATCGCCACCTTCATCATCTACTGGAGCGGATGGCCCACCGTGTGGCGCCTCGGCCTGTGCCTGCTGGCGGGGCTGGTGCTGTTCCTGTTCCATGCCCGCCATCGCGCCGCCGGCAGCCTGGACCTTGCGGAAGCGGTCTGGCTCGCGCCCTACCTTGGCGGTCTCGGGCTGGTGTCGTTCCTCGGCAGCTTCGGGGGCGTGGGCCTCATCCCCTTCGGCTGGGACCTGCTGGTGCTGGCCGCGCTCGGGGGCGGGGCGTTCGCGCTGGCGGTGGGCGAGCGGCTGAGCCAGGCCAAGTTCGATCGCTACATGAGCGAGGAGCGGGTCCTGGACGCGGCCACCGAGGAGGAGCCGGAGGTCCGGGTCTAGAGCAGGTGCAATTGCAAAAACGGCCGGTCCACAGGACCGGCCGTTCATGAGCTCGGAAGGCGGAACGATCGCCTTCAGGCGGCGCTGTCCTTGCTGTCCTTGCGGGTGCCGGGCAGGCGCTTGTCGAGATAGGTGCCCACCACGCCGATGAGGTCCTCGGTCTTGCCGTCGAAGAAGTGGTTGGCGCCGGGCACCACCTGCTGCTCGATGACGATGCCCTTCTGGGTCTTCAGCTTTTCCACCAGCGTCTGGACCGCCGAGGTGGGCACCACCGCATCCTTGTCGCCATGGACGAACAGGCCCGAGGACGGGCAGGGGGCGAGGAAGGAGAAGTCGTAGAGGTTCGCCGGCGCGGCGATGGAGATGAAGCCCTCCACCTCCGGGCGGCGCATGAGCAGTTGCATGCCGATCCATGCGCCGAAGGAGAAGCCGGCGATCCAGCACGCCCGCGCATCCGGATTGACCGACTGGGCCCAGTCCAGCGCGGCCGCGGCGTCGGACAATTCGCCCGTGCCGTGGTCGAACGACCCCTGGGAGCGGCCGACGCCCCGGAAATTGAAGCGCAGCACCGAGAAGCCCCGGTTCGCGAACTGGTAATAGAGGTTGTACACGACAGGATTGTTCATCGTCCCGCCGAACTGCGGGTGCGGATGAAGAATGATGGCGATAGGCGCATTGCGGGTCTTGGCGGGCTGGTAGCGGCCTTCAAGGCGCCCCTTTTCGCCGGGGAAGATCACTTCTGGCATGGAAGTTTTACAACCTCTGGGTGGCAATGACGCACAGGATGAAGCGGGACCGGTCCGGAAAGCACGACTCTCGGGGACGAACCCGCCAGCATCACCCTAACGACTTGACGCCGAAACGGTAATGCTTGACTTACAGATCGGAACGACCTATTGATTTAGAATAATTCTAATCTGTTCCTGCCGGCTGCGCAAACCGTAGGGCGCTGCAATGCGGGATCGGGTGAAGTTTGAGCTATGACCGAGATTGCCGGCAATTGCAAGTCTGGCGCGGGTCCGGAGCGTATTTCGCGCGAGGGGCCGGGAGGCGAAGATGAGCGCGGGCGGCATCCTGGGATCGCAGGATCTCAGGTCGCAGGATCGGTCTGAGGCCGGGGCAGGCGTCCCCGCGGCCAAGGCTGACGCGCGCCGTGCCTATCTCGATCACAACGCCACCAGCCCCCTGAAGCGCGAAGCCCGCGACGCCATGCTCGCGGCGCTGGAGCGCGTGGGCAATGCCTCCTCGGTCCATGCGGACGGCCGCGCCGCGCGGGCGCGCATGGAGGCGGCGCGGGCGGACGTGGCTCGCCTCGTGGGGGCCGCGCCCCGTGGTGTGGTCTTCACCTCGGGCGCTACGGAAGCCGCCGCTCTGGCGCTGCATCCGGCGGTCGAGATGGCCGGCCGGCCGAAGCCCTGTGACGTGCTGCTCATAAGCGCGGTGGAGCATCCCGCCGTGCTGCGCGGCCACCGCTTTGCCGCCGAGGCCGTGGAGGTGCTGCCCGTGGACGGCGCTGGCCGTCTCGATCTCGGCGCGCTGGAAGCGGCGCTCGCTCGCCACGCCGCCGCCGGCCGGCGTGCTTTACTGGCGCTGATGGCTGCCAACAACGAGACCGGCGTGATCCAGCCAGTGTCGGAGGCCGCGCGCCTTGCGAAAATGCACGACGGCGTCGTGTTCTGCGATGCCGTTCAGGCCGCCGGCCGCCTGCCGCTGGACATGGCCGCGCTGGGTGTGGATTTCCTCAGCCTCTCCGCCCACAAGATGGGCGGTCCGCAAGGCGCGGGCGCGCTGGTGGCGGCGGGGCCGGATGATCGCACCGCGGCCCTCATCGCCGGTGGCGGGCAGGAGCGCGGCCGGCGCGCCGGCACCGAGAATGGCCCGGCCATCGCCGGCTTCGGCGCCGTTGCCCGCGTGGCGCGCGCCGATCTGGCGGCCGAGGCCGCGCGGCTTTCGGCCTTGCGCGATGAGCTGGAACGGGAGGTGCTGGCCAGCGTTCCCGATACAGAGGTCATCGGCCTTGGGGCGGAGCGGCTGCCCAATACCAGCATGCTCACTTTCGCCGGACTTCGGGCCGAAACACTGGTGATCGCGCTCGACCTTGCCCACGTAAGTGTCAGTGCGGGTTCGGCCTGCTCCTCGGGTAAGGTGGGCGCCTCCCACGTGCTGTCCGCCATGGGCGTTGCCGAGGACCGCGCGGCGGGCGCCATCCGTCTTTCACTCGGCTGGTCCAGCACGCGGCAAGATGCGGAAGCGGCGGTGGCGGCCTTGCAAAAGGTGGTGCCGCACCTGAGAAGCCGCGCGGTACGCGCGGCGTAGAAACAAAGAGTGCGGAAGCCGCGCGGTACGCGCGGCGTGGAAACAAAAAGATCCGGAAGCCGCGTGGTATGGCGGCCTGGAGGCGAAGATTTCAGGACCCGCGCATCATGCGCGGCACGAGGCCAGGACGTGAACTTGACCCGCGGGCCTTGACCCCGCGCGGGAGAGGAGAAGAGAAGATGCCTGCGGTTCAGGAAACGGTTGAACGCGTCCGCGCGCTCGATGTGGACCAGTACAAGTACGGTTTCGTCACGGACATCGAGAGCGAGAAGGCCCCCAAGGGCCTGTCCGAGGATACGATCCGCTATATCTCCGCCAAGAAGAACGAGCCCGAATGGATGCTCGAATGGCGGCTGGAAGCCTACCGGCGCTGGCTCACCATGGTGGAGCCCACCTGGGCGCGGGTGAGCTATCCGAAGATCGATTTCCAGGACTATTATTACTACTCGCAGCCCAAGGCGGCGCCGAAGTCCATCGACGAGATCGATCCGGAAATTCTGAAGACCTACGAGAAGCTGGGCATTCCGCTGCGCGAGCGCGACGCCCTGCTGGGTATCGAGAACTCCGGCGGCTCGAAGGTGGCGGTGGACGCGGTGTTCGACAGCGTGTCGGTGGCCACCACCTTCAAGGCGGAGCTGGCGAGCGCGGGCGTGATCTTCATGCCCATCTCGGAAGCCATTCGCGAGCACCCGGATCTGGTGAAGACCTATCTCGGCTCGGTGGTGCCGGTGTCGGACAATTTCTACGCCACGCTGAATTCGGCGGTCTTTTCCGACGGGTCGTTCGTGTACATCCCCAAGGGGGTGCGCTGCCCCATGGAACTCAGCACCTACTTCCGCATCAACGAGCGCAACACCGGCCAGTTCGAGCGCACCCTCATCATCGCCGACGAGGGGGCCTATGTGAGCTATCTGGAAGGCTGCACCGCCCCCCAGCGCGACGAGAACCAGCTGCATGCGGCCGTGGTGGAGCTGGTGGCGCTGAAGGATGCGCAGATCAAGTATTCAACCGTCCAGAACTGGTATCCCGGCGACAAGGACGGCAAGGGCGGCATCTATAATTTCGTCACTAAGCGCGGCGATTGCCGGGGCGACAATTCCAAGATCTCGTGGACCCAGGTGGAGACCGGATCGGCCATCACCTGGAAGTATCCAAGCTGCATCCTGCGCGGCGACAACTCGCAGGGCGAGTTCTATTCCATCGCCATCTCCAACGGTTACCAGCAGGTGGATAGCGGCACCAAGATGATCCATCTCGGCAAGAACACGTCGAGCCGCATCATCTCCAAGGGCATCGCCGCCGGCCATTCGGAAAACACCTATCGCGGGCAGGTCTCGGCCCACC
Organism: Xanthobacter autotrophicus; assembly: GCF_005871085.1. Taxonomy (GTDB): domain Bacteria; phylum Pseudomonadota; class Alphaproteobacteria; order Rhizobiales; family Xanthobacteraceae; genus Xanthobacter; species Xanthobacter autotrophicus. The sequence continues at coordinate 78,639 of NZ_VAUP01000015.1, forward strand.
GCAAGGCGACCGGCGCGCGCAACTTCACCAATTGCGACTCGCTGCTCATCGGCGACCAGTGCGGCGCGCACACCGTGCCCTACATGGAAGCCAAGAACGCCTCGGCCCAGTTCGAGCACGAGGCCACCACCTCCAAGATCTCCGAGGACCAGCTGTTCTACTGCCTCCAGCGCGGCCTCGGCCCGGAGGAGGCGGTGGCGCTGATCGTCAACGGCTTCGTGCGCGACGTGCTCCAGCAGTTGCCCATGGAGTTCGCCGTGGAGGCCCAGAAGCTCATCGCCGTGAGCCTCGAGGGGAGCGTGGGTTGAGCTTTCGGCCCTTGTAACGACGCGTCATGGCCGGGCTTGTCCCGGCCATCCACGCCCGGCGACCGGGAACAGGCTTCCCCACAGTGCGCCAGCGGCACGGCGTGGATGCCCGGCACAAGGCCGGGCATGACGGCTTCCAGAACGACGCGGGGCTCGGCCCCGCAGCGCTGACATTCCCGCCCGGCCCGGCCGTGGCGCACCAACGGACACCGCACATGCTCGAAATCAAGAATCTCCACGCCCGCATCGGCGACAACGAGATCCTCAAGGGCCTCGACCTGACCATCCCGGCGGGGGAGGTGCATGCCATCATGGGGCCGAACGGCTCCGGCAAGTCCACCTTGTCCTATGTGCTCTCGGGCAAGCCGGACTATGAGGTCACCGAGGGCACGGCCACCTTCAACGGCCAGGACATCCTTGCCCTCGCGCCCGAAGAGCGGGCGGCGGCGGGGGTGTTCCTCGCCTTCCAGTATCCAATAGAGATCCCCGGCGTCGCCAACATGCAGTTCCTGCGCGCCGCCATGAACGCGCAGAAGAAGGCGCGCGGGGAGGAGGAAATTTCCACCCCCGACTTCCTCAAGCTGGTGCGCGCCAAGGCCCCGGACCTCGGCATCACCCAGGACATGCTGCGGCGAGGGGTCAACGTGGGCTTCTCCGGCGGTGAGAAGAAGCGCAACGAGATCCTCCAGATGGCGCTGCTTGAGCCCAAGCTGTGCATTCTGGACGAGACCGATTCCGGCCTCGATATCGATGCGCTGAAGGTGGTGGCGCAGGGGGTGAACGCCCTGCGGGCGCCAGACCGCGCCATGCTGGTCATCACCCATTACCAGCGCCTGCTCGACCATATCGTGCCGGACGTGGTGCATGTGATGCACAAGGGCCGCATCGTCCGCTCCGGCGGCGCCGAGCTGGCGCTGGAGCTGGAGGAATCCGGCTATGCCGCCTACGGGCAGGACGCGGCGTGAGCGCGGCCATGACCATTCCCGTCCGTCCCGCCCGCACACCGGCCGAAGACGCCATCGCCGCCACCCTCCAGGCCCGGCTCGCCGTCGCGGCCGGGCAGGGGGGCCTTGAGGGGCGTCTCGGGGAGCTGAGCGCCGACGCGCTTGAGGCTTTCCGCGCCCACGGCCTGCCCAACCGGCGCGTCGAGGAGTGGAAATACACCGACCTGCGCGCCGCGGTGCGCGATTTCCCCCCGCTCGCCGGCACCCCCGGCCCGGCACAGGAGGCGGAAGCCGCCGCCCTCGCGCTCGACGTGCCCCATGCGGCGCGCCTGCTGTTCGTGAGCGGGGCGCTGGCGCGGGGCGCCTCCGACTTCGCCGGCCTGCCCGCCGGGGTCTCGGCGCTGCCGCTCGATGCGGCCACGGCGTCGAACAATCCGCTGCTGGATCGCATCGGCTCGCTCCAGCCGGACCGCTATGACGGCGCGCTGGCGCTGAACACCGGCTTTCTCGGCGAGGGGCTGGTGGTGACGGTGGAGGCCGGCATCAAGGCCGCCAAGCCGGTACATCTGGCCCATGTCTTCCCGGCGGGGGAGGCTGTCGCCGGCTTCACCCGCACCGTGGTGGTGGTGGGCGAGGGCGCCGAGCTGACGTTGGTGGAGAGCTTCACCGGCCGCGAGGGCGTCGCCTACCAGGCCAACCACGCCATGGAACTGGTGGTGGGCGATGGCGCCACCGTCAATCTGGTGCGGTTGCAGGAGGAGGGCGCCGCTGCGCTCCATCTCGGCACGCTCATGGTGGAGCTGGGCCGCGCGGCGAAGCTCAACGTGTTCTCGCTGGTGCAGGGCGCGGCGCTGTCGCGCCACTCCGTCTACGGCCGCTTCCAGGGCACCGGGACAAATCTGGGGGTGCGGGGCGCCACTCTGCTGAAGGGCCGCCAGCACGCCGACACCTCCATGTTCATCGACCATGCGGTGGCGGGCTGCGAGAGCCGGGAGCTGTTCAAGACCGTGCTCTCGGACGAATCCCACGGCGTGTTCCAGGGCAAGATCGTGGTGCGGCGCGATGCCCAGAAGACGGACGGGCGCATGATGAGCCAGTCTCTTCTGCTGAGCGACAACGCCGAGATGGATAACAAGCCCGAGCTTGAGATCTTCGCCGACGACGTGCAGTGCGGCCACGGCGCCACGGTGGGCACGCTGGACGACAAGATGTTGTTCTACCTGCGTTCGCGCGGCCTGCCGCTGAAAGAGGCCGAGCGCCTGCTCATCCAGGCCTTCGTGGGCGAGGCCGTGGAATTTGTGGAAGACGAGGCCCTGCGCGAGGTCCTCATCGCCCGCATGGTGGCATGGCTGGAGAAACGGGCGGCCTGAGGGGGATTCCGGGACGATCGGACCCCGGTCGTTCCTCTCCCCTCGTCATCCCCCGGCTTGACCGGGGGATCCATCGTGCCGATGGCGGGTGCTGGAAAATCAGACGCCGCCCAAGCCGTTGGATGGGTCCCCCGGTCAAGCCGGGGGACGACGCCGGGGCGAATTGGGGCGAGGTTCAGGCGCACAGGGTTCAAGGGTACGGGTTTCAGCCGAAGGTCCAGTCCCGCAGGCGGGAGAGGGCTTCGCCGACAGATTGCATGAGGACAGGATTGCCATGACCACCGCATCGCCCACCCTCCACCCCGCCGTCCGCAACGGCAGCTTCGACGTGGAGGCCGTGCGCGCCGATTTCCCGGCGTTGTCGCTGGAGGTGAACGGCTATCCGCTCACCTATCTGGACAATGCCGCCTCCGCGCAGAAGCCGCGGCAGGTGATCCAGCGCATGGTCACCGCCTACGAGCGGGAATATTCCAACGTCCATCGCGGCTTGCACTATCTCGCCAATGCCGCCACCGAGGCCTTCGAGCAGGCGCGCGAGAGCGTGCGCGGCTTCCTGAACGCGGCGTCCGTGGATGAGATCATTTTCACCCGCTCGGGCACCGGGGCCATCAATACGGTGGCCAGCTCCCTCGGCCAGGCCATCGAGGCGGGTGACGAAATCGTGCTCTCCATCATGGAGCACCATTCCAACATCGTGCCGTGGCACTTCCTGCGCGAGCGCAAGGGCGCGGTGATCAAGTGGGCACCGGTGCGCGAGGACGGTTCGTTCGACTTCGAGGCGTTCAAGGCCCTGCTCACCGAGCGCACCAAGATCGTCGCCATCACCCAGATGTCCAACGTGCTGGGCACGGTGACGCCCATCAAGGAGATCGCGGCGGCGGCCCATGCGGTGGGTGCCAAGGTGCTGGTGGACGGCTGCCAGTCCATCGTCCACATGCCCGTGGACGTGCGGGACCTCGATGTCGATTTCTTCGCCGTCACCGGCCACAAGCTTTACGCGCCCACGGGCATCGGCGTGCTCTACGGCAAGCTCGACCTGCTGGCGCAGATGCCGCCTTATGAAGGTGGCGGCGAGATGATCCGCGAGGTCACGGAAGATTACGTGACCTATGGCGTGCCTCCCCACAGATTTGAAGCTGGAACTCCTCCAATTGTTCAGGCCATCGGGCTCGGCGCGGCGGTGGAGTATGTGAACTCCATCGGCCGCGAGCGCATCGCCGCCCACGAGCACGATCTTTCCGTCTATGCCCACGAACGCTTGGGAGCGCTCAATTCCCTGCGCATCATCGGCACCGCGCCGGGCAAGGGCGGCATCATTTCCTTCGAGATGAAGGGCGCCCATCCGCACGATGTGGCCACCATCATCGACCGCTACGGTGTTGCAGTGCGAGCCGGCACCCATTGCGCCCAGCCGCTTTTGGCCCGATATGGTGCAACAGCGACGTGCCGCGCATCCTTTGCCCTTTACAACACGCGCGCCGACGTGGACCGTCTGGTGGACGCTCTCGTCAAGGCGCAGGATTTGTTCGCATGACCGAGACGAAGACCACCGAGCAGGCGAATGCGCCGCAGATCAGCTCCTCCATTGCCGAGGCTGAGCTCGAGCGCCTGACCGACAGCATCGTCAGCGCGCTGAAGACCGTCTATGACCCGGAAATCCCGGTGGACATCTACGAACTGGGCCTCATCTACAAGGTGGACATCGCCGACGATCACACCGTCGCCGTGGAAATGACCCTCACCACCCCCAACTGCCCCGCCGCCGCCGAGCTGCCGGGAATGGTGGAAAGCGCCGTGGCTTCGGTGCCGGGCATTTCCGACGTGAAGGTGGACATCACCTTCGATCCGCCGTGGGACCAGGGTCGCATGTCCGAAGAAGCCCGCGCCACCCTCAACCTGTGGTGAGATGACCATGGGCGGCGGTGCCTCAAAAGCTCCGCCCCCGCTCGGCCGGGTGGTGGAAACCGGCCTTTATGTGGACGACCTTCCGCGCGCCGCCGCCTTCTACGAGGGCGTGCTGGGCCTTGTGCCCATGCTCTCCGACGCCCGCTTCGCCGCCTATCCGGTGGGCGACACGGTGCTGCTGCTGTTCAAGCGCGGTACGGCGGATGAAGCCATAGCGCTGCCGTTCGGCGGCGCCATTCCACCCCATGACGGCACCGGCCGCCTGCATTTCGCCTTCGCCGTGGCGGCGGATGACATCGCGCCGTGGCGCGCGCACCTTGAGGCCCATGGCGTTGCCATCGAGGGCGAGGTGCATTGGCCGAAGGGCTCCACCAGCCTCTATTTCCGCGATCCGGACGGCAACCTCGCCGAAATCGCCAGCCCTGGCCTCTGGGCGAATTATTAAGGGGCAGGGCGCGCTCCGGAACCCTCTCCCGCTTGCGTAAGGGGGGGAATGCCGAGACACCACCGGTCGCGCGCCCAGAGCCAACCCAAAGAAAAAGGCGAGGCCCGGTGGGCCTCGCCTTGTTCAATCCACGGCGTCCTGCGCTGCCTGCGGATCTAAGTCCGCTTTCAAAGCCGCGCGGCCAATCCGCACTGCCGATTCCGTATGCGCCAATGGTGATCGCCAACGAATGGCATGCACCAAAGCGGCTGTCGGTCGGCTTTTTTTCGATTCCTCCCGAGACCCGGACCGCGTTCACCGTCCATCTGGCCGGCCGGTGACGATCCCCTTTCTTGTGCGGGATCAAAATAGAACAAGAATCTGTCGTTTGTCATCCTTGCGCCGCAATAAGTTGTTCGCTGCAATGCGGTATGGTTCTGACGTGGGGTGTTTCGCATACCAAAGGCGCATGGCTACCTCCCGGAGTCGGATTTCGTTGGGCCGAGAATCGGCCGGTGGTATTAAGGTCCGTTAGGGAGGGAAACCGTCAGGCGGTGACAGGCTTCCTGCGGGCTCTCAGGCGGCGGTGCTGGCCGAAGTCACGCGCGCGGCCTCCTCGCGGAGGCGCTGGCTCTTGTGTTTTGGCTCCCCATCCGCTTTCACTCGCGCCGACTTCGTTCCCAGGTTTGAGAGCCAGAGCCCGCCGATGCGCCTGTCCCGCTATTTTCTCCCCATCCTGCGTGAAGTGCCCAAGGAAGCGGAGATCGTTTCCCACCGCCTGATGCTCCGCGCCGGCATGATCCGGCAGGAATCAGCCGGCATCTATGCGTGGCTGCCGTTCGGCCTCAGGGTGCTCAACAAGGTGTGCAACATCATCCGCGAGGAGCAGAATCGCTCCGGCGCAATCGAGATGCTGATGCCCACCATCCAGTCGGCGGACCTGTGGCGCGAGAGCGGGCGCTACGACGACTACGGCAAGGAAATGCTGCGCATCAAGGACCGCCACGAGCGCGAGATGCTGTTCGGCCCCACCAATGAGGAGATGATCACCGAGATCGTCCGGGCCTATGTGAAGTCGTACAAGGCGCTGCCGCTCAACCTCTACCATATCCAGTGGAAGTTCCGGGACGAGGTGCGCCCGCGCTTCGGCGTCTACCGCTCGCGCGAGTTTTTGATGAAGGATGCCTATTCCTTCGATCTCGACGCGGCCGGCGCCCGCCATTCCTACAACAAGATGTTCGTCGCTTATCTGCGCACCTTCGCAAGGATGGGGCTGAAAGCGATTCCCATGGTGGCGGACACCGGTCCCATCGGCGGCAACCTTTCCCACGAATTCATCATCCTCGCCTCCACCGGGGAGAGCGAGGTGTTCTGCCATGGCGACTATCTGGAGATGGCGCCGCCCTCCGCCGACGTGAATTTCGACGACGCGGCCGGCCTCCAGTCCGTGTTCGATAGGTGGACGCAGCTTTACGCCGCCACCTCCGAAAAGCACGACGAGGCCGCCTTCGCCGCCATCCCTGAAGCCAGCCGCATGGCCGCGCGGGGCATCGAGGTGGGCCACATCTTCTATTTCGGCACCAAATATTCCGAGCCCTTCGGCGCCAAGGTGCTGGGGGCGGACGGGGCCGAGCACACCATCCACATGGGCTCCTACGGTATCGGCCCCTCGCGCCTCGTCGCCGCCATGATCGAGGCGAGCCACGACGAGAACGGCATCATCTGGCCGGATGCGGTGGCGCCCTTCCAGGTGGGCATCCTCAATCTCAAGGCCGGCGACAGCTCCACCGGCGCCGCCTGCGAAAAGCTTTACGCGGAATTGACCGCTGCGGGCTATGACGTGCTCTACGACGATACCGAGGAGCGGGCCGGCGCCAAGTTCGCCACCGCCGACCTCATCGGGCTGCCGTGGCAGATCCTGGTCGGGCCGAAGGGCCTGGCCGACGGCAAGGTGGAACTGAAGCGCCGCGTGGACGGCTCCCGTGAGCTGATCGCGCCCGGCGACATCCTGGAGAGGCTGAAGGCATGAGCGTCACCGGGTCCACGGCGGCGAGGGGCGGGTCCAAGGGCGGCAAGGGCGGCCCGAGGACCAGCCAGAAGGGCGGCAAGAGCGACGGTGAGCCCACTGGAACGCGCCCCTTCTCGGCATTCGAGTGGATGCTGTCGCTGCGGTATCTCAGGGCCCGGCGCAAGGAAGGCTTCATCTCGGTCATTGCCGGCTTCTCCTTCCTCGGCATCATGCTGGGGGTGGCGACCCTCATCATCGTGATGGCGGTGATGAACGGGTTCCGGCAGGAGCTTTTGGGCAAGATCCTCGGCCTCAACGGCCATGTGCTGGTGCAGCCGCTGGAAAGCCCGCTCACCGATTACGTGGCGGTGGCGGATCGCATCGCCAAGCTCAACGGCATCCGCCTCGCGGTGCCGCTGGTGGAGGGGCAGGCGCTCGCCTCCTCACCGTTCGGCGCCTCGGGCGTGCTGGTGCGGGGCCTTGCGGAAAAGGACCTGCGGGAGCTGCCTTCGGTGGCCCACAACATCCGCCAGGGCACGCTGGAGAATTTCGACCAGGGCCAGGGCATCGCCATCGGCAAGCGCCTCGCCGACCAGCTGTCGCTGCGCGCGGGAGACAATCTCACCCTTGTCGCGCCGCGCGGGGCTGTGACGCCCATGGGCACCTCGCCGCGCATCAAGGTGTACAAGGTGGCGGCGGTGTTCGAGGTGGGCATGTCGGAATACGACAGCGCCTTTGTCTTCATGCCGCTGGCTGAGGCGCAGGCCTATTTCAACCGCAACGCCGACGTGAACGCCATCGAGGTCTACCTCAACAATCCCGACGACGTGGGCGAGCTACGCGGTGCCATCCAGAGCGCGGCGGAGCGGCCCGTGTATCTGGTGGACTGGCGGGTGCGCAACGCCACCTTCTTCAACGCGTTGCAGGTGGAGCGGAACGTCATGTTCCTCATCCTCACCCTCATTGTGCTGGTGGCGGCGCTGAACATCGTGTCCGGCCTCATCATGCTGGTGAAGGACAAGGGCCACGACATCGCCATCCTGCGCACCATGGGGGCGACGCAAGGCGCCATCATGCGGGTATTCTTCATCACCGGCGCCGCCATCGGCGTGGTGGGCACCCTCTCCGGGCTGCTCTTGGGGGTGATCGTCTGCCTCAACATCGAGAGCATACGCCAGTTCATCTCCTGGCTCACCGCCACCGAGCTGTTCTCGCCGGAGCTGTACTACCTGAGCCGCCTGCCGGCCGAGATGAACGTCAGCGAGACCACGTCCGTGGTGGTGATGGCCATGGTGCTGTCCTTCCTCGCCACCCTGTATCCGTCCTGGCGGGCCGCCCGGCTCGATCCGGTGGAAGCCCTGAGATACGAGTGATGGATCAGCGCGCTCAAGACCAAGGACGGCCCGAGGGACACGGCGGCCGGCAGGGCGGTCAACCGCCGCTGGCGCTCGCGCTCACCGGCGTGGTGCGGCGCTATCCCCAGGGCGCGGGGACCATCGAGGTCCTGCGCGGGGCGGACTTCGCCATTTCCCACGGCCAATCGGTGGCGCTGGTGGCGCCCTCCGGCTCCGGCAAGTCCACCCTGCTGCACATCGCGGGACTGCTGGAGCATTCGGACGCCGGCGAGGTGTTCATCGACGGCACGCCCACCGCGCGCCTGCCGGACGCTGAGCGCACCCGCATCCGACGCCTCTCCATCGGCTTCATCTACCAGTTCCATCATCTCTTGCCCGAGTTCACGGCGCTGGAGAACGTGGCCATGCCGCAGATGATCCGCGGCCTTTCCCGCAAGGAGGCCGAGGTGCGGTCCAAGGAGATGCTCTCCTATCTGGGCCTCGGCGCGCGCCTCGTGCACCGGCCGTCCGAACTGTCGGGCGGCGAGCAGCAGCGCGTGGCCATCGCCCGGGCGCTGGCCAACGCGCCGCGCCTGCTGCTGGCGGACGAGCCCACCGGCAACCTCGACCCCAAGACCTCCGACCACGTGTTCGGCGCGCTCACCGAGCTGGTGCGCGCCACCGGCGTGGCGGCGCTGATCGCCACCCACAATCTGGAGCTGGCCTCCCGCATGGACCGTCGCGTCACGCTGCGGGAGGGCAAGGTGGTGGAACTCGCCTGATCGGTGCCGGCCTCGGAATGAGGTCGTGGACGGTCTTTCACTGGAGCCTTCGGAGCGCGCATGGATTCCTTTTTCACGGCATCCAAGGTGCTGTGGTTCCTCGCGGTACCTTCCAACCTGCTGCTCATTCTCGCGATTCTGGGGCTGGTGCTCATGGCCCTGCGCTGGAGCAGGCTGGGCACCGGGCTCATCCTGACAGCGGTTCTGGGCTGGCTGGTGCTGGGCTTCTCGCCGGCGGCGTTCCACATCCTCTCGCCTCTGGAGGAGCGGTTCCCGCTCTTCAGGGATGACGGGACCCCCGTCACCGGCATCATCATGCTGGGCGGGTCGGAGAAGCCGGATATCGGCAATGCGCGGGGCGTGCCCTCCTTTGGCGAGGCCGGGGAGCGGCCCATCGCCTTCGCGGCGCTATCGCGGCGCTATCCCGATGCGCGGCTGGCCTTGGTGGGCGGCAGCGGGCGGCTTTTTCCCGAGGGCGACGCCGTCGAGGCGCACATGATCCGCATGAGCCTGCCGGACCTCGGCATTCCCGAAGCACGGGTGGTGTTCGAGGAGAAGTCGCGCAACACCGCCGAGAATGCCGAACTCGCCAAGGCGCTGCTGCAGCCCAAGCCCGGCGAGCGCTGGCTTCTGGTCACCAGCGCCTGGCACATGCCACGCGCGGTGGGCAGCTTCCGCAAGGCGGGGTTCGACGTGGTGGCCTATCCGGTGGATTTCCAGACCGTGGGCCCGGACCGTCTGAACGAGCCGTTTGCCCGCGCCGCCGAGGGGCTCGACAAGACCGACATGGGCGCGCGGGAATGGATCGGTCTTCTTGCTTACTATCTGTCCGGCAAGACCAGCGCCCTGTTTCCGGCGCCGTGAGGCCGGGCCCACCGTAGAACCCTCGCCCGCTGCCGAGAGGGTAGGGAGGGGGAGGCCTGCTCCACATTCCCGCCCGTTGGTGCATTGTCCCAGAAGCCTTTGGCCCCTCCCCAACCCTCCCCCGCAAGCGGGAGAGGGGGCGACAGTTTTCGGGGGAGAGGCGCCGGCGAACCCGTCCACGTCAATCCGCGCCGCCACCGACCCCGACATCACTCGTCGCGCGGCGCGCCGATGCGGTAGACGCCGCGCAGCTCGGCGGGATCGATGGGCTTGCCCTTGCGATAGATGAGCAGGCGGCCTTCCTGTGCCATGCGCACGGCGACGCGACGCACCACCGGCAGGGCACGCTGCCATTCGGCCTCGGTGATCAGCGCCTGCGCCGCATCCATGGGGCTGATGGACTTGCCCGGACCGCATTCGGCGGTGAGGCGCAGCAGCGCCGCCTCGGTGGAGAGGTCGTCGGGCAGGGGGGTGGGCGCGGCCGCGTCGCGGCGGGAATCGGTGCTCATGGCGGCCTTCATAAAGCATTTTGGCGGGCAGCGGCCATCCAAGCGCATGGCGAGAATGGGTGGAAACACACGCCTCGGCTGCGCCCCGGAGCGACGCTCTCCCATGCACATAGGACAACCCTGCGAACCGTTCGCACCCCCTTGCCCGGACGTTCATAAAACTTTAATCGTTGTGCGGTGCGCAACGCACCGCGTGCCGCGGGGGCACGTGAAGAGATCAATGATCCCATCATGAATCTGAGCCAAGGCTATTCCCATCGCCGCTCCTGCTGGGGCGTCGCGCGTACCGCACTTGTCGTTTTCCTGGTTGCGGTGGCGGTGGTCTATCTGTTCGGCGGCTTCGAGCACGCCGTCATGCGGGCCGGCTGAGGCACTGCTTTTCCGCCCCGCTGGGGGCGGAGCGCCGAAAGGCTTTACCATGGAGAGCGGGGATGCCACGCCCGCGTTGCCTTGACGGGCGCGCAGGCCGATGATCCGCGCCCGTCGCCGGGGTGGCGCCCGCCGCCCCGGACGTCCTGTCGCGCCTGAACGCGACACGCCCGGCGCCGGTCATGAACCGGCGCTCTGGCAACCTTGAGGAATGCGGGCGGAGGACGCCGGATGCAGTGGGTCGATCAGCTTCTGGGCGTGCTGAACGCGAGCTTCGCCGTGCCCGGCTGGGTCGCCGTCGCCGCGGCGGTGGCCGGCGTGGTCTTCGTGGTGCTGCTGTTCGCGCGCTCCGAGCCCAACGACCATCCGGTGACCATCCTGGTGCTGCTCGGCATGCTGGCCGGCGGCCTCGCGGTGGGCGGCGCAGTGGTGCGCGCCATCACCGGCACCGCGGCGGGCGGGCAGGCGCAGGCGCTGGAGCAGCGCGCCGCCACCCTGGATTCCGCCGCTGCCCAGACCCCGGCGCTCGGCTGCCTCACCGCCGATCCAAGCCTTGCCAGCGCGTGCGAGGCGGTGCTGTTCGAGCGGCCGGATTCGGTCGCCGCCGCGCGCGGGCTGGTGCGCGAGCGCATCGCTTTGGTGGAGGATGCCGCCGACATCCTGAGCAAGGCCGACGTGCCGGGCCTTTCCGCCCGCGTCATGACCTGGCGCCGGCCGCTGGAGCTGGACCCGTTCGGCTTCACGGCGGCGGTGCTGGCGGAGGAGTTCGGCTGCTCCCCGTCATTCTGTCCGCAGGCCGTGGTGCTGGGGGATGGCACCCGCGTGGTCGCCAACATGACCGAGGGCCGTTATCAGGCGCTGGTGGCCAAATATGCCCCCATCTGGGAGCGCAACGCCCGCAACCGGGGCACGCTCAATCCCACGCCGGTGTTGCGCAGCGGTCCGTTCGGCTTCTCCGTGATTCCCCATGAGAATGGGGCCGGCGGCCCAGCAACGCCGCAGGATCGCGCGCCGGTGGCCAACCTGCCGGTAGAGGAAGCACCCGCCGTTTCCCCGCCCGCCGCCAGCGGCCCGACGCCGCTTCCGCCGTCCCGTCCCGCGGCGCGCCCGGCCGCTCCGCCGGCCTCCGCCACATCCGCGCCCCGCCCCGCGCCGGCTCGGCCGCGCCCGCAGGCGGCACCCGCCGCGCCCGTGCCGGACGCCGCCGAGCCGGCTGGCGACGAATAGGCCGGGTCGCTATATCCCACGCCGAAACCCGCAGGGCCGGGGTATCCCGAGCCCGCGCGGCGAGCGGTCCGCTTGCGGTCTGCGTTCGGGTCAAGAGCAGATCAAGGCGGCCATGACGCTCCATCTCATCAAGCTGTGCGTGGGCGCGACCTCCATCGCGGACCTCGAAGACTGGATCGCCCAGCGGGCCGAGGCAGCACGCAAGGCGGGCCAGCCGTTCGAGCAGATCCACGTGACGCGCATGGTGCCGACCCGTCGCGAGGAATTGCTGGACGGCGGCGCGCTTTATTGGGTCATCAAGGGCGAGGTAGCGGCGCGCCAGCGCCTTCTGGACCTGCGCCCGTTCGTGGACGGCGACGGGGTGCGCCGCTGCGGCCTCGTGCTCGATCCCACGGTGGTGCCGGTGGAGCCGCGTCCATCGCGGCCGTTCCAGGGCTGGCGCTACCTGAAGGCGAGCGAGGCGCCGCGCGACCTCGCCCGCGCCGAGGACGGTGGCGCGCTGCCCGAGGGCCTCGCCCGGGAATTGCGCGACCTGGGGTTGCTGTGAGCGGGGCGCACCGCTTTTTCCAGTCCACTCACGCTTCGTCATCTCCCGTTCAGGAACGCCTTGCCACTGTGCGCGCCGCGAAGGGCCGGGCAGTTCGCGCCGCGGTTCGACGAGGGGATGAGACCTATGACCATACGCATCGTGCCGGCCACTCTCGCGTGCGCGGCGAGCCTTCTGGCGGCGGGCGTCGTGACCGGTGCCACCACGGGCACCGCCGCGGCCCAGCAGAGCCAGGCGCTCAAAGAGATTCCCGCCGACAAGGCCAAGCTCACCGGCGCCATGACCGTGGACTACAATTCCCGCTCCGCGCGCTCCACCAGCGGCACCGACCTTTATGAGATTTCCGATCTCGCGGTAGCCGACCTCATGATCCTGAAGGGATCGGTGCAGCGCACGCCGGGCAAGAGCCTCGTCTATTCGGTGAAATTCGACGTGGTGAACCCGTCGAACCCCTCCCAGATCGCGCGCGAGGTGGCGATCCTGCGCGGCGACCTGCAGATCGACAACAACGGGCGCTACATTCCCGATGCCGGCCGCCTGCGCATCGACGTGGTGAAGGGCAACCAGACCACCTCGGCGTTCGGCGGCTCGATCCAGGGTCGCAACGTGTCGCGCTGGTGGGAGGTGGGCGAGCAATTCCGCAAGGCCCAGAAGGAAGCCACCAAGATCTATTCCCGCGTGGTGGACGGCAAGACCGTGTCCATCCAGGTGAAGAACCCGGACCCGCTGCGCTTCGAGCGCACCCAGCTCGCCGCCGGGCCGTTCTCCTTCCTGCCGGAGACCCGCGTGTCCGGAAACCTCGACTACGACTATGAGCTGGGCAACTGGCTGACCGACGCCAACGGCGTCAGCTTCAGCTATGCGGTGGCCGACCGCTCCTTCACCGACCGGGTGTCCGGCTCCATCCGCTTCGTGGAGGAGAACGGCACCTTCAGCGACAAGGCGGGCAAGAAGAAGCCCTATACCGGCTATTACGAGTACAACCTGCGCTGGAACGAGCAGCCGGCGAACACCGACCAGTCCTTCTTCGACGCCGGGGCGGCGCAGGCGCAGTCCGATGCGTTCTTCTCCAGCGCCGACCAGTCGAAGCCGGGGCTCTACGGCCGCGTCTACTACAACGACAGCGAGGACGCCTGCCGGCGCGTGAAGGGCGACGACGGCAAGGACAAGTGCGTCGGCCCCACCCGCTCCGAGGTGACCTGGGACCTGAAGGCGGAAAAGCTCACTTATGCCCAGCTCGCCAACTGGGTGAAGCTGGAGCAGCTCATCCTCGGCCCGCTGACCGACGAGTGAGCGGGGAAGGGGGGCGATCGGGGGGAGGATTGGGACGAGGGAGTGAAGGGATGCACGGCCTTTGGCCTGTGTTTATCCCGTTCCGCTCCCCTCGTTGCGGTCATCGCCGGGCTGGTCCGCTTCCTCTCCCGCTTGCGGGGGAGGGGGCAGCGCCCTTGCCGCGAACGGTCTGCTAGATGGAGAGGCCCCATCCCCCTCCCTGCCCTCCCCCGCAAGCGGGAGAGGGTTGGCAGCGATCCCGGCTGCCGCGCCCCTCACTGCCGCCCCTCACTCCAGCACGGCGGCCTTCAGCAGGCACACCATGAAGGCGCGGGCGGGGGCATCGGTGCGGTTGCGGATGATGTGGCGGCGGTCGCAGCGATAGCGCACCGTCTCGCCTTCCTTCACGGTCTCGATGACGCCGCCCACCTCCACCTCCAGCGTGCCCTTGAGCACGGTGAGGCACTCCACCGCGCCGCGCTGGTGGCCGTCGGAATCCAGCTCGCCGCCGGGGGCGGCGTCCATATCGTAATATTGCAGCCACTCCACCGTCTTGATCCAGCCGATGATGGAGAGCCGCACCAGCCCGTCCTCGGACAACAGGATCGGCGTGTCGGCGCGGGTCAGCTTCTCCACGAAGGGGGCGTCGTCGGAGGAGGCGAGCACCCGCTCCACCGTCATGTCCAGCGCCTGCGACAGGCGCCACACGGTGGCCAGCGTCGGGTTGGTCTCGTTGCGCTCGATCTGGCTGATGATGGATTTCGCCACGCCGGACTGCTCGGCGAGTTCGGACAGGGAGAGGTTGTAGGCCTTGCGCAGGCGCTGGATGGTCTTGCCGAGCTGGCCGGTGATGACCTGCGCACCGGTCTCGAGGGTGTTCCCGCGCTCCTTGACTGCCATGCCCCGCGATCCTTAATTCCGAACAAACGTTCGCTGCGCCGGACGATACTCAGCAAAGCGGCGCGAGGGAAGCGGCTGTTGCACGGAAAAAGGTGGCCCGGTGCCAGCTCGCGCTCATTTCCCCCACAGCTCGAAGAAATGATGCACCGGACCGTGGCCGGCGCCGATGTCCAGTTCGTCCGCCGCAGCGATGGCGCCGGAGATATAGGCCTTGGCCCGGCCGACGGAGGTCTTGAGGTCTGATCCGCTGGCCAGCCCCGCCGTGATGGCGGAGGAGAGGGTGCAGCCGGTGCCGTGGGTGTTGCGCGAGGGGTGGCGGCGGGCGGCAAAGCGCGTCACCTCGCCGGGGGTGATGAGCAGGTCCACGCTCTCCGGGCCGGTGCCATGCCCGCCCTTCATCAGCACCGATCCGGCGCCGAGGGCGAGCAGCGCTTCGCCCTGCCGGCGCATGTCGTCCTCGCTCTCGGCCACCGATACGCCCAGCAGCTCCGCCGCCTCCGGCAGATTGGGGGTGATGAGGTGGGCGAGCGGGATGAGCACGGCTTTCAGGTCTTGGAGCGAATCGTCGGCGAGCAGGCGCGCGCCGGAGGCAGCCACCATTACCGGATCCAGCACCACGGGGCCGGCGCCGTGGCGGGTGAGCCCCTCGGCCACCGTGCGGATGGCGCCGGGGCGCGACAGCATGCCGATCTTCACCGCGTTGACGGCGAGGTCGGAAAACACCGCGTCCATCTGGGCGGCGATGAAGGCGTCGGGCACGTCGTGGATGGCGCTGACGCCAAGGGTGTTCTGGGCGGTGAGGGCGGTGATGACGCTGGCGCCATAGGCTCCCAGCGCGGAAAAGGCCTTCAGGTCCGCCTGGATGCCGGCGCCGCCGCTGGAATCCGAGCCGGCGATGGTGAGGGCGATGGGGACCTTCCGCGACATGGACCTGCCTTGCTTCGTTCTCGGGGTGAGGCACGGCCACCCTTGCCAGTCCCGGCGGTTTTGTCCACCTTGGCGCCGCCGCCCGACCGCCGGGCGTGTCGTGGTCCCGCTCAAGCGGAGTTCAGCCGTGGTTCCCTTCTTCGTCCAGATCAAGTGCCAGCTCGGGAAGTCCTACGAGGTGGCCGACGCCATCGCCAATGCGGAGATCGCCTCCGAGATCTATTCCACGGCGGGCGAGTTCGATCTGCTCATCAAGTTCTACGTGGAAGAGGGCACGGACATCGGCCACTTCGTGAACCAGAAGGTGCAGACCTTCCCCGGCATCCAGGATACCCGCACCATCATCACCTTCAAGGCGTTCTGAGCGCTCTTTTGGGAAGTTCGATACGATCCCTGATCACTCCCGTCATGGCCGGGCTTGACCCGGCCATCCACGCGGCAAGGCTGGGCTCAACTTTCGCAAGCTAGAGCAGGCGGCACGGCGTGGATGCCCGGGACAAGCCCGGGCATGACGGTTGGTGAGGACGTGACCCGATCGCAACGTGCGACTGCGCTCTCAGACCCACTCACTTCTCCGTCTCGGTCAGCCCGCGCACGAACAGTCGTTGCAGCGCCGCGATCACCAGCACCGGGGGCACCAGCGCCAGGATGGCGGTGGCCATCACCAGGTGCCACACCGGGTCCGCCTCCGTCGCCGCGCCCACGAGGCGGCGGATGCCCATCACTACGGTGAAATAGCTGGCATCCGTCGTCACCAGCAGCGGCCACAGATACTGGTTCCAGCCGTAGAGGAACAGGATCACGAACAGGGCCGCGATGTTGGTGCGTGAGAGCGGCAACAGGATCGACCAGAAGAAGCGGAGCGGCCCCGCGCCGTCGATGAGGGCGGCTTCCGTCAGCTCGTCCGGGATGGTCATGAACACCTGCCGGAACAGGAAGGTGGCCGTGGCGCTGGCGATCAGCGGCACCGTGAGGCCGGCGTAGGAATTGAGAAGATCCAGTCGCGCCGCCACCTCGAAGGTGGGCAGGATTCGCACCTCCACCGGCAGCATCAGCGTCATGAAGATGAGCCAGAAGGCCGGCACCCGCAGCGGAAAGCGGAAATAGCAGATGGCGAAGGCGGACAGGATGGAGATGGAGATCTTCCCCGCCGCGATCACCACCGCCACCACCAGCGAGTTCCACAGCATGGGGCCCACCGGCGGGATGCCCGCCGTGGATGAGCCGGTGGTGAGCGCGAGGCGGTAGTTTTCCACGAGATGCGGGCCGGGCACGAGGCCCACGCGGCCGGAGAGGAAATCCGTGCCCGCATAGGTGGAGGCGACGAACGCCACATAGAGCGGCAGCATCATCACCGCCGCCCCGGCGATGAGCACCAGATGGGCGAACAGCAGGGACAGGCGCGAGGTGCCGGCCATCAATAGCTCACCTTGCGCTCGATATGGCGGAACTGGAGCGCGGTCAGCGCCACCACGATCACCAGCAGCACCACCGACTGGGCCGACGAGCCGCCGAGGTCCAGCCCCTCGAAGCCATCGCGAAATACCTTGTAGACGAGGATGGTGGTGGCCCGCCCCGGCCCGCCACCGGTGGTGGCGTGGATGATGCCGAAGGTGTCGAAGAAGGCGTAGGTGAGGTTCACCACCAGCAGGAAGAAGGTGGTAGGCGCGAGCAGCGGGAAGACGATGTGGCGGAAGCGCTGGAACGGCCCGGCGCCATCGAGCGCCGCCGCCTCCAGCGCGCCCTGGGGGATGGCATGCAAGCCAGCGTAGAAGAACAGGAAATTGTAGCTCACCTGCTTCCACGCCGCGGCGAGGATGACCAGCGTCAGCGCCTGCCCGCCGTCGAGCACATGGTTCCAGGAGATGCCCATGGTGCGCAGGGCGCGGGCGACCATGCCCACGGACGGGTCGAACATGAACAGCCACAGCACGCCCGCGACCGCCGGCGCCACCGCATAGGGCCAGACGAGGAGCACCTGATAGAGCCCGGCCGCCTTGCCCAGCGCATCCGCCGCCGCCGCGAACAGGAGGCCGAGGCCCATGGCCAGCGCGGTGACGCAGAAGGCGAACAGGAAGGACACGCCCACCGCCTCCAGATAGGCCGGATCGCGCAGCAAGGCAGCGAAATTGGCGAGCCCGACGAAGGTGCTGCCCAGCCCGAACGCATCCTGCGCGAACAAAGACGAGACCAGCGCTTCCCCCGCCGGCCACACGAAGAACACGAGCGTCACCGCCACCTGCGGCAACAGCAGCAGATAGGGCGTGATCTTGCCGGGGAAGGTGACGCGCTTGGCTTGCATGGGAGGCGCTAAGGCCGGACCGGCCGGGCAGGGGGAGCCTCGACGGATATATTGATCTTCATGCCGTCGGGAAACAGGTGGCCAATATATGAATCAATCTTGATGGTGATATTTTTGTCGTCGCAGCTAATGGAAATACCGTGCCCGTCCGAATCTGGAAGTTCAATGATGTTGAATTTTTTGTTATTATACTCCAAAATGGCTGTTTCCGATATAGACGAATTGAATGCTGGAAATCCATTGTGGAGTATAGACGACGTATATATCTTGTAGTCTGATCTGTCGGTGCAAAAACCCACCGGCTTCAGTTGCTCATCGGAACATCCGCCGACGAGAAATGCGAGGCTGAGCGCGGCGGCCCGGAGCCCGAAAGATCCGATACAAACTCTGCTCCGGGATGGAACGCCCGCCATGAACTCATAGCCCTCCGGGGGATGGATGGCGCGCTGGCTCCGAGGCCGCGCGCCATCCCGCGTTGTAATCACGGATTGGCCTTCTCGAACGCCCGCAGTTGCTCATTCCCGCGCGCCTCGGCGGCGGCGAGGGCGGCTTGCGGCGTCTTCTGGCCGGCCAGCGTCGCCTCCAGCTCCTCCTCGATAATGTCGCGGATCTGGAGGAAATTGCCGAAGCGCAGGCCCTTGGAATTGGCGGTGGGCGGGTTCAGCGTCATCTGGCGGATGGAGACATCGGTGCCGGGGTTCTTCTCATAGAAGCCCTGGGCGCGGGAGAGGTCGTAGGCGGCCTGGGTAATGGGCAGGTAGCCCGTGTTCTGGTGCCACCAGGCCTGCACCTCGGGCCGCGACAGATAGCCGAAGAACTTGGCCACCCCCTTGTATTCCTCAGCCGGACGGCCGGTGAGCACCCACAAGGTGGCGCCGCCGATGATGGAGTTCTGCGGCGCGCCCTTAACGTCGGGCCAATAGGGCATCATGCCGTAGCCCAGCTCGAATTTGGAATTGGCGAGGATGCCCGCCCGCGCCGCCGAGGAGCCGATGCTCATGGCGCATTCGCCGGAGAAGAATTTCGGGTCGGCCTTCGACTGGCGGCCGCCATAATCGTAGATCCTGGTCTTCTGCCAGCGGGCGAGGGCCTCCCAATGCTTCTGCGTCAGCGGGTTGGCGATGGTGAGGCGGGTGGCGGTGCCGCCCAGCCCGTTCTCCAGCGTGCCCACGGGCACATTGTGCCAGGCGGAGAGGTTCTCGACATTCACCCAGCTCGGCCACTGGGTGGTGAAGCCGCACGGCACCCCGGCCGCCTGCACCTTCAGCGCCGCCGCTTCCATCTCGGGCCAGGTCCTGGGCGGGGTTTCCGGATCGAGCCCGGCTTTGCGGAACAGGTCCTTGTTCACATAGAGGATGGGGGTCGAGGAATTGAACGGGAACGACAGCATGTTGCCGGCCGTGTCGGTGTAGTAGCCCGTGACCGCCGGCAAATAGGCCTTGGGGTCGAACGGCTCGCCGGCGTCGGCCATGAGCTTGTAGGTGGGATAGATGGCGCCCTTGGCGCTCATCATGGTGGCGGTGCCCACCTCGAACACCTGCACGATGGCCGGGTGCTGCTTGGCGCGGAAGGCAGCGATGGCCCCGGTCATGGCCTCGGGATAGGTGCCCTTGAACACCGGGACGATTCTGTACTCGCTTTGGGTGGCGTTGAAATCAGCTGCGAGCTTTTCCAGCTTCTCCCCCAGCGGGCCGGCCATGGCGTGCCACCACTGGATCTGGGTCTGCGCCGCCGCCGGCTGGGCGAGGGCTGCGGCGAAGGCGGAGACGACGAGCGCCGTGAGCACGCCGCGTCGGGACGAATGGACCATGTGAGCCTCCACGGAAAGCGGCGGTGCCGTGCGGCCCGCGTCAGATCCGGATGGATGAAGTCCTAGCGTTACCGTTCCATGACAGACGGCGATGACAGGCGACGATCAAGGCGCCAAAGACACGCCGCGACCAGACCGCCGCCATCCTGCCGCAGGGCATGCCCCCGGCGCCAGAGGCGGGGGAGCGCCGGCCGCTTCTAACCATCGTCACTCTCCGGCTTGACCGGAGGGTCCATCTCGCCGCTTTCCAAGTCCCCGCCGCTTGGTCCCGGCGGCGGCATGGGCCGTCCGGTCAAGCCGGACGGCGACGGGGGGCTCAAACTCCCCCGCACGCGGGAGAGGGGGCCACGGCTCTTTCGAACCGAGACACCTCCCCCTCCCCAGCCCTCTCGACCGTGCCCCCGATTTGCCGGCTTGGAGCCGCTGGGCTATGGAAAGCGGGCGGAGAGGACGTGGAAGCGTCACGGATCAGGGCGGAATCGGATGGGTTTGGCTTATCGGGCCGACGTGGACGGCTTGCGTGCGGTTGCTGTCGGAAGTGTCGTTCTGTACCACAGCCACATCCCGCCGTTTACCGGTGGTTATATCGGCGTTGACGTCTTCTTCGTCGTTTCCGGATTCCTGATTACTTCGATCCTTTATCGGGAAATAAAGTCCGGCACGTTTTCACTGCTGGATTTCTATGATCGCCGCATCCGGCGCATCTTCCCCGCGCTGTTCCTGGTGCTTGCGGTGACGACCCTGCTCGCTGCCCACATCCTGTTGCCGCGGCAGATGGTGCTGTACGCCAAATCGCTGCCGCCCTCGGCGCTGTTCTATGCCAACGTGCATTTCGAGCAGGCGCTCAACTATTTCGGGCCGAAGGCCAACGAGACGCCGCTGCTGCACCTGTGGTCGCTGGCGGTGGAAGAGCAGTTCTACATCGTCTTCCCGCTGCTGCTGTTCGCCCTGCTGCGGCTCGGCGGGCGAACCCTGGCGCTGGCCGCCATCGCGGTAATCTCGGTGGCCTCGCTGGTCTATGCGCAGATCTCGGTGAGCGAGGCGCCCTCCATGGCGTTCTACATGCCCATGAGCCGGGCATGGGAACTGCTGGCCGGGGCGGTGCTGGCCCTTGTGGCCTGGCCGCGCGTGCCGCCGAAAGTGGCTGCTGTCGCGGCGTTGGCCGGCATGGCCGCGATCATCGTTCCGGTCTTCGCCTACAATTACCTCACCCCGTTTCCCGGCCTTTCCGCTGCCCCCGCCGTGCTGGGAGCGGTGGTGGTGATCTGGGCCGGGGCCAGCGCGCCCGAGGGCGTGGTGTCCCGCGTGCTGAGCCTGCCGGGCTTCGTCTACATGGGGCGCATGTCCTATTCGCTCTATCTGTGGCACTGGCCGCTGCTGGTGCTCGGGGTGGTCTGGAAGGGGCGCGCGCTCACCTATTTCGAGGCGGGCGGCGTGATCCTGTTCGCGGTGCTGCTGTCGGCGCTGTCGCTGAAATATGTGGAGACGCCCCTGCGCCGGCCGCAGGCGCTGGGTGGCAGCCGCCGGGCGCGGTTTGCCGCAGGCGCGGCCGCCATGCTGTTGGCGGTGGGGGTCTCGGCGGGGATCGCGCAGGCCGGGCGCGGCTTCTGGCCGATCTCGCCGCGCGGCGCCGCCGCCGAGGCCGCGGCCGACGACCAGAGCCGGTTCCAGAAGAACTGCAACAACATGCCCGATGGCTGGCGCCCCCGGAACCTGCAGAGCATGGTCGATTGCTCGGTGGGCCCCAAGGCCGCGCTGGGCAGTTACGACGTGGTGGTGTGGGGTGATTCCCATTCCGGCTCCTCCTTCTTCGGCTTCGCGGATGCGCTTGACCGGCTCGGTGTGACGACACGCATGATGACCATGCCGGGCTGCCCGCCGCTGCTCAGCGCGGCGCGGACCCGGGGCATTGGGCCACCGGGGGCCTGCAACACCTTCAATGAGGTGGCGCTGGAGGAAATCCGGCAGGTGAAGCCCAGGCTGGTGATCCTGGTGGCCCGCTGGTCGCTGGTCACGCGCGGGCCGGCGCTGAATGCAGCGCTCATGCGGGGTCGGGGCGAAGAGCCGGCAGAGGTGGAGCAGATCTTCAAGTCGCTCCTCGAAGGGCTCGACACCACCATCGAGGCGGTGACCGCCCTGGGCGCGCGGGTGCTACTGGTGGGGCAGGCGCCGGAATATCGCTATGCCCCCAACCACTGCTTCGCGTGGAAGGAATTCTATGGCGGCGATTCGAACGCCTGCCTGTCCCAGTCGCGGGCCGATGCCTTCTTCTACCTCGCCGATGGCAACGCCCTTCTGGAGCGGGCGGCGGCGCGCCATCCTGGCACCGACGTGTTCCTGCTGTCGGACGTGTTCTGCGACAAGGAGCGTTGCCGGGCCAGCGAGGGCGACCGCTTCTTCTATGTGGACGGCGACCACCTCTCGGCCGCTGGCGCACGGACCTTCAGCGTCGACGAGCGGCTGCGCGCCATCCTGACAGCGGCGCTGGCCGGGGTCGTCCGCCCCGGAGCGAGCGTCCAGTAGGGCGCCGTCGCCGGACGGCGACGGTGTGCGGGCATCCCCGCTCGCAGGAAGGGGGAACGGCATTTCCCCCATCCCGTCGCCCTCCGGCTTGACCGGAGGGACCATCCCGCCGCGTTCCAAGCCCCCGCCCCACATTGTCCTGGCGGGGCCATGGGCCGTCCGGCCAAGTCGGATGGCGACGGTGTTTGGGTGCTTGAAGCTCACCCGCAAGCGGGAGAGGGGGCGGTGGCCCACCAGCCCCCAAGATTTGCCCGCCCGCAGGCGCTGGGTTATGGAAAGCAAGCGGTGAGACGTGAAAGCGTCACGGATCAGGGCGGTAAAGAATGGGTTTGGCTTACCGGGCCGACGTGGACGGCCTGCGGGCGCTTGCGATCGTGCCCGTCGTTTTGTTCCACATCCACCTGTCGGCCTTCCCGGGCGGCTATGTGGGCGTCGATATCTTCTTCGTGATATCGGGGTACCTCATCACGGCCATCCTGTTCCGGGAGATGAAGGCCGGCCGCTTCAGCCTGCTCGATTTCTACGACCGCCGCATCCGCCGCATCTTTCCGGCCCTGTTCGTGGTGCTTGTCGCCACCACGCTGGCGGCAGTCTTCATCATGGTGCCGTCCGACCTGCTGCTCTATGCGCGCAGCCTCAGGGCCACCACCCTGTTCTTCTCGAACATCTATTTTTCGAAGAATCTCAACTATTTCCAACCTGAGGCCGACCTCAACCCGCTGCTCCATACCTGGTCACTGGCGGTAGAGGAGCAATTCTACATCATCTTCCCGCTGCTGCTGTTCGCGCTGATCCGCTGGGTGCGGCCGAACCTGCTGCGGCCCATCATTCTCGTGCTGATCGTGGCGTCGCTGGCCCATGCCGAGATCCGGCTGTCGCGCAATCCCATCGAGAGCTTCTTTTCCCTGCCCACGCGGGCGTGGGAGCTGCTCATCGGCTCCGCCCTGGCGCTGGGGCTGGTGCCTTTGGTGACGCCGCGCAAGGGGGCCTTTCTGTCGCTGGCGGGCCTCGCGCTGATCGTTGCCGCAATCGCCTTCTACGACCGCCACACCCGCTTTCCCGGCCTCGCGGCGCTGGCGCCGTGCCTTGGCGCCGCGCTGATCCTCCATGGCGGGGCCTCGGGGGCCAACGGCATGGTGCAGCGCATGCTGGCGTCACCGGTGCCGGTGTTCTTCGGGCGCATCTCCTATTCGCTCTATCTGTGGCATTGGCCGCTTCTGGTGCTGCTCGCCTATTACCTTGGGCGGCGCCTGTCCTCCACCGAGGGCCTCATGGTGGCGGCTTTGAGCGTGGGACTGGCCAGCCTGTCCCTGTTCTATGTGGAAGCGCCCTTCCGCAAGGCGCGCCGGCCCGGCGCCAGCCGGTGGGCGCCGGTGTGGGCCGGGGGGGCTGCCATGGCGCTGGTGGTGGCGTTCGCGCTCACCGCCATCGCCCGCGACGGGCGATTCTGGCCCATGTCCGACTTCGCCCGGCAGGCCGACGCGCTGGCCCGCGCGCAGGACCCCTTCATGTCGTGGTGCAGCGCGCCCCTCAGCGGCCCCATGCGCATGCCGACCCGGCCGGAATGCGTCATCGGCAAGTCGGCTCCGATGTCGGAGCCGACGTCGGAGCCGGCGTCAGCGCAGGCGTCGGCCGCCGCATTCGGGGCGGTGCCGGAACAGGCCGCCGCTCCGGCGTTCGACGTGTTGCTGTGGGGCGATTCCCATGCCAGCTCGCTCATGGCCGGGCTGGGCGAAGCCGCCACCAAGGCCGGCGCCTCCATCCGCCTGGTGATGCTGCCGGCCTGTCCGCCGCTCAACGGGGTCGTGACCCTGCACGAGAGCATCAAGGGGCTGGAACGCCAGTGCCCGGCCTTCAACCGTGGCGTGCTGGAGCTGATCGGCGAGACGCGGCCGAAGCTTGTCGTCATGGCCGGCCGCTGGCTGCCCTGGACCACCCTGCCGTCGGGCTTTGCCATTCGCGACGGCAACGACCGCTATTTGTCGGTGGAGGAGGCGCGGGCCGCCTTCGTCCGTGGCCTGACGCACAACGTGGATGTGGTGACGAGGCTCGGCATTCCGGTGGTGCTGGTGGGGCAGGTGCCGGAAGTCGGCTATTCGCCGCCCCATTGCATCACTCGCGCCGCATTCTCCGGCGCCGACACCAGCCACTGCCTCGCCCAGGACCGGGCCAAGGCCATGGCGGGTCTCGCCTATTCCAACGAGGTGCTGCTGGATCTCGCGAAACGCAATCCGCTGGTGACCACGGTGCTGCTCTCCGACCGCTTCTGCGGCAAGGAGACCTGCCCCACCATGGAGGCCGGCGAGCTGTTGTATCGTGATCCGAACCACCTCAGCGTGGCGGGCTCACGCATGGCCGCCGCCTTTATCGATCTCGCCGGCGTCCTGCGGGCCGCGGCCGGCGCGCAGCAGGCGGCGGGGCAGGGGACCGGCCAGGCCCCACCGCCGGCTATCCGCTGAGGGCGTTGCGCAGGCTTTTGCGCCTGTGGCCCGCCGCGCGGGCACGGGCCTCAGTCGCTCAGGTGCCGCGCGGGCGCTTCATGCGCGACCCGCTCAGGCGCCGCGCGGGCTCAGTCCTGGTCGAGCAGGCCGGCGAGCTTGAGGGCGACGCCCTGGGAGCCTTCCACCTTCAGCCGCCCGGTGGAAAACGCCATCAGCGGCCCCATGCGGCCGGTGATGAGCTTGTCCAGCGTGTCGGTTGAGAGCTTCAGCACCGCATCCGCCTCGCCGGAGCCCTCGCGCACCTCCACGGCGCCGCCGGTGGCATCCAGAAGGATGGCCTCGCCGGTGTCGGTGAGGTCGAAGCGCACCTTGTAGCCGAGCTCCGACAGCGCAGCGGAGCGCTCGCGCATGGCTTCGACGAGGGAGGAAAGATCGGCCATCCGTGTCACCTCAAAAAAAGCCGCCCCGGAAGCGGGGCGGTGGGAGGAAGTCGAGAATCGATACGCCTGGTTCCGGGGGGCAAGACCCCTCGGAACAGGCCCCTCGGAACAGGCCCCCTCAGAACATGGCCTCGTCGAGGGCCATCATGGAGGCCTTCCCGGCCTTGATGGAGCCCCACAGCGCCGCCACGTCGGGAAGCAGCTTCTCCATGAAGAAGCGCGCGGTGGCGATCTTGGCCTCGTAGAAGGCGGCGTCGTCCGGGTTGGAGACGCGCTTCTCATGGGCCACTTCCGCCATGCGCACCCACATGTAGCCCAGCGCCACCATGCCGAACAGGCGCAGATATTGGGTCGCCGCCGCGCCCGCCTCCTCGGGGTCCTTCAGCCCCTTCTCGGCGATGTGGGCGGTGGCGAGCTGGAGCGCGCCGAACGCCTTGGAGAGCGGGGTGATGAGCGGGCCGAGATTCTCATCGTCGAGCTTGGCGTCCATGTAGTTCAGCACGGGATGGAAGAAGGAGCGCAGATAGCGCCCCATGTGCGCCGGCAGCTTGCGGCCCACGAGGTCGAGGGCCTGCACCCCGTTGGTGCCCTCGTAGATCATGGCGATGCGGGCATCGCGCACATATTGCTCCATGCCGTGGTCGCGGATGTAGCCGTGGCCGCCATAGACCTGCATGCCCATGGAGGTGGCCTCGAACCCCAGATCCGTGAACAGCGCCTTCACGATGGGGGTCATCAGCGCGGTGAAATCCTCCGCCCGCTGGCGCTCCTGCGGGTCGTCCGCGTGCTCCATGAGGTCGAGGGCGCGGGCCACCCAGCCGGCGAGCGCGCGGCAGCCCTCGTTGTAGGCGCGCATGGTCATCAGCGTGCGCCGCACGTCGGGATGCACGATGATGGGATCGGCCGGCTTGTCGGGATGCTTGGCACCGGTGAGGGACCGGCCCTGCAGGCGCTCCTTGGCGTAGACGACCGCGGCCTGATAGGCGGCCTCGCCGAGCCCCAGGCCCTGCGTGCCCACCGACAGGCGCTCGGAATTCATCATGGAGAACATGGCGCGCATGCCCTTGTGGGGCTCGCCCACCAGCCATCCGGTGGCCTCGTCGAACGACATCTGGCAGGTGGACGAGCCGTGGATGCCCATCTTGTGCTCGATGCCGGTGCAGGTGACGCCGTTGCGCGGCCCCACGGACCCATCCTCGCGCGGCAGGAATTTCGGCACCAGGAACAGGGAGATGCCCTTGATGCCCTTGGGCGCGTCCGGCATGCGGGCCAGCACCAGGTGGATGATGTTCTCCGCCATGTCGTGCTCGCCGGCAGAGATGAAGATCTTGTTGCCGGTGACCTTGTAGGAGCCATCCGCCTGCGGCTCGGCCTTGGTGCGCACCAGGCCGAGGTCGGTGCCGCACTGGGGCTCGGTGAGGCACATGGAGCCGGACCACACGCCATCCACCATCTTCGGCAAGAAGCGGTCCTTCAGCTCCTGCGAGGCGTGATTCTTCAGCGCCTCATAGGCGCCGTGGGTAAGGCCGGGGCAGATGCCGAAGGCGAGGTTGCCGGAGCACAGCATCTCCTCCACCAGCTTGTTCAGGCTGGCGGGCAAGCCCTGCCCGCCATATTGGGGATCGCAGGCGATGCCGTTCCAGCCGCCCTCGCAGAACGCCTTGTAGGCTTCCTTGAAGCCCTTGGGGGTGCGCACCACGCCATTCTCATAGGTGCAGCCCTCCAGGTCGCCGGACTGGTTGAGGGGCGCGAGCACCTCGGTGACGAATTTTCCCGCCTCTTCCAGCACTGCGTCGATGAGGTCGGGGGTGACCTCCTCCAGCCCCTTGAGGGTGGAAAGCTCCGCGCTGCCATGCAGCTCGTGGAGGACGAAGCGCATGTCGCGCAGCGGGGGGGTGTAGACCTGCATGGCGTTTTGCTCCCGTGTTGCGTCCGCTCGCCCCCTGCGGGGGAGGGCGCCAAATCTGTTTTCCGCTCGTCATGCCCGGCCTTGAGCCGGGCATCCACGCCGTGCCGCTGGCGCTCCGTTTCGGAGCTTTGACCCGGCCTGACCGCGTGGATGGGCGGGTTAGGCCCGGCCATGACGGCTTGAATATTCTTCTCCCCGGCCAAGTGGCCGGGAGCGGTGCGAACCCTCTCCCGCCCGAGGCCGGATGTTTCCGGCCTCGGCTCTCGGGAACCGAACCCGGCAAAAGCCGGGTTCGGGCGGGGGAGGGCAGAGTGGGGGCTGGTGCCTTCCCACCCGTGCGGATCCCTGCGGGGAGGGCGCTGCCCCCTCCCCAACCCTCCCCCGCTAGCGGGAGAGGGAGTGGGCCGGCTCTTCCCCGCCCGTCGCCCTCCGGCTTGACCGGAGGGTCCATCTCGCCGCTTTCCAAGCCCTCGCCGCGTTGGCCCGGCCGAACCATGGGCCGTCCGGTCAAGCCGGACGGCGACGGCGTGTAGGCGGCTTAAGCTCCGTGCAGGCGGGGGCCGGCATTTAGTTCCGCAACGGCCGTCCCGTTTCCAGAATGTGCTCGATGCGGTCCAGCGTGGCGGTGGTGCGGATGAGCTTCATGAAGCCGTCGCGCTCCAGTTCCAGCACCTTGGCGGCGGGTACCGGCTCGATGTGGTCGGCGCTGCCGCCGGTGAGCACTTCCGCCAGCACGCCGGAGACCACGGTGTCGTGCTTCGTCGCCATGCCGCGCTTGGCGAAGCCCGCCACCGCCATGTCCATGGCCACCTTGCCGGTGGGACCCGGCAGGAAGAACTCCACGGGCTTGGGCGGCGCGTACCCTTCCACCAGCGCCAGTGCCTTGGCCTTGGCGTCGGCAAGCAGGCGGTCGCGGTTCATGGTGATGCCATCGCTTTCGCGCAGGAATTTCAGCTCCTTGGCCTCGGCGGCGGATTTCGCCACGGTGGCGGTGGACACCGTCTCGAACACCTTGGAGGGCGCCGGCATGGGCCCCTTGGGGAATTTCGGGTCAGTCGCCCAGCGCTCCAGCATGGCGGTGCAGCCGCCCCAGGCGGGCAGCACGCCCACGCCGCATTCCACCAGGCCGATATAGCTCTCCGCATGGGCCTGCACGGCGCTGGCGTGGAGCAGGATCTCGCACCCGCCGCCGAGCGCCAGCCCCGAGGGGGCCGCCACCACCGGGAAGGGGGCGTATTTCATGTCCTGGTAGGTCTTCTGGCCGGCGGCCACCAGCTTCTCCACCTCGCCAAAAGCGCCGATGTTGCAGGCAAACAGCGCGAGGCCGAGATTGGCGCCCACCGAGAAGTTCGAGCCCTCGTTATAGATGACGAGCGCCTTGTGCTTGTCCTTCACCAGCTTCAGCGCCTTGCCGAGCAAGGTGATGATGCCCTCGTCCAGCGAATTGCTCTTGGAGGTGAATTCCAGGCACACCACCCCGTCGCCGATATCCCACAGGGCGGCGGAGCCGTTCTTGATCAGCGGCTGGGACTTGAGCTTGATGTCCGCGAGCAGCAGCACGCCCTCCGGGCGCGCCACGTCGCGATAGCTGCCGTCGAGGGCGAGAGACTGCCGCGTGCCGTTCTCCACCCGGTAGAAGGGGGTGTCAGCCGCCAGCGCCAGCAGGGCCGGGACCTCCTCGCCATCGGCCAAAAGCAGGCTGGCGAGGCGGGCGGCGCCGATCTTGTCGATCAGCTCGAACGGGCCGAATTTCCAATTGTAGCCCAGGCGCATGGCATCATCGATGGCGACGATGTCGTCCGCCGCCTCGGGCACGAGGCGCGCCGCATAGGCCAGCGTCTTCGCCATCACGGAGCGGGCATAGCGCCCCGCCGTGCCGGGGGCTTCGAGGAGGGCGAAGATGTCTCGGCCGCCGCCGTCCTCCAGCTCCGGCACGCTGGCCTTTTCCTGCGGGCGATAGGCGCCGGTCGCAAGGTCGATGGCCTCCTTCGCCTTGCCGCCGTTGTCGCGGTTGAGGCGGTAGAAGCCGCCCTTGCCCTTGCGGCCGGTATAGCCAGTCTCGATCATCTTCGAGATCAGCGGCTCGTCGCGCAGGGTGGCGTGGAACGGGTCGGACAAGGGCAGCGCGCGCTTCAGGGAGCCCTGCACATGGGGCATCAGGTCGAGGCCCACGAGATCGATCAGGCCGAACACGCCGGTCTTGGGGAAGCCGAAGGGCCGGCCCATCACCGCGTCCGCCTCCTCCACCTTCAGGCCGAGGCGGAACGCCTCGCCCACCGCCAGCTGGAGCCAGTAGGTGCCGAGCCGGTTGGCGATGAAGCCGGGGGTGTCCTTGCAGGTGACCACCGTCTTGCCCAGCTTCACGTCGGCGAAGCGCGCGACGGCTTCCACGGTGGCCGGAGCGGTGTCGGTGCCGGCCACGATCTCCAGCAGCCGCATGTAGCGCGGCGGGTTGAAGAAGTGGGTGATGAGGAAGTCGCGCCTGAAGCTCTCCGGCAGCCCCGCGGTGAGATCGCCCAGCGGGATGGTGGAGGTGTTGGACGACACCGCCGAGCCGGGGCGGCGGGCGGCCTCGATCTTGGCATAGAGCGCCTGCTTGATGTCGAGGCGTTCGATCACCGCCTCCACGATCCAGTCGCAGGTGGCAAGATCGGCGAGATTGTCCTCGATATTGCCGGCGGTGACGAGCTTGGCGGCGCGCTTCGACATGAAGGCGGCGGGATCGGCCTTCAGCAGCTTCTCCACCGCTTTCTCGGCGATGGCGTTGCGGTTGGCGGCGCCCTCCGGGACGATGTCGAGAAGCAATACCTCAATACCGGCATTGGCCACATGGGCGGCGATGCCCGCGCCCATGACGCCGGCGCCGATGACCGCCACCTTCTTGATGTCGAACCCGCCGATGTCGGCGAAGCTCTTGATATCGGTTTCGCTGGTCATGACGCGCCCCCTCAGACGCGTTCGAGGACGGTGGCGATGCCCTGTCCGCCGCCGATGCACTGGGTGGCGAGGGCGTATTTGCCGCCCTCCCGCTTCAGCAACGACGCGGCTTTGCCGACGATGCGCGCCCCGGTGGCGCCCAGCGGATGGCCCAGTGCGATGGCGCCGCCGTCGAGGTTGAGGGTTTCGTCGCGGACGCCGAGTTCACGTTGGCAGGCAAGGGCTTGGGAGGCGAATGCCTCGTTCAGCTCCACCACGTCGATTTGCGAGATGTCGATGCCGGCGCGGGTCAGCGCCTTCTTCGTCGCCGCCACTGGGCCGATGCCCATGATCTCCGGCGCGCACCCAGCAACCGCAACGCTTTTCAGGCGGGCGAGGGGCTCCAGACCATGCTTCAGGGCATAGTCTTCCGAGCAAACCAGAACGGCAGAGGCGCCATCGGTGAGGGGGGAGGAGGTGCCGGCGGTGACGGTGCCGTGCTCATCAAAAGCGGGCTTCAGACCGGCCAGTTGCTCGGCCGTGGCATCGCGGCGGATGCAGCCGTCCTGGGTCGCGCTCTTGCCCGAGTCCTTACCATTTATGCGGATGGAGACGATCTCGTCGGCGAACTTGCCGGCGGCCTCGGCCGCGGTCGCTTTCGCGTGGCTTTTCAAGGCGAAAGCGTCCTGGTCGGCGCGGGTGATCTGCCACTTGGCGGCGACGTTTTCCGCCGTCTCGCCCATGCCCATGTAGGCCTGCGGAAGCTTGGCGTAGAGCGCCGGATTGGGCAGCGGATTGAAGCCGGTCATGGGCACGCGGCTCATGCTCTCGATGCCGGCGCAGATGAAGACCTCGCCGGCGCCAAGCTGGATCTGCCCCGCCGCCATGTGCACCGACTGCATGGACGAGCCGCAGAAGCGGTTCACCGTCGCCCCGGCGACGCTGTCCGGCAGACCGGCGATCATACCGATCAGGCGGGCGATATTAAAGCCTTGCTCTGCCTCGGGAAAAGCGCAGCCGACAATGAGGTCCTCGATGTCCTCGACCTTGACGCCGGTACGGGCCACCAGCTCCGCCACCACCTGTGCGGCGAGGTCATCCGGGCGCACGCGCGCCAGTTCCCCCTTCTTGGCAAGGGCGAAGGGCGAGCGGGCGTACCCCGCAATCACAACGTTTTGCATGGGCTCTCCTGCCTATATATCTTGTTGGTCCACGCCTGATCCCGCTTTGACCAGATTGCATCGCAACCAAATCAATAAAACGATCTCATTTTTAAACTAAGAGGCGTGATTTCTTCGGATTTAAACAAACCGAGTACATCCGACTCTGGCGCGGGGGCCGAATGGGGATTCGGTCAGCCGGCGGCCTTCTTCTGGGCCGCCTCCTGTTCGAGGGCAGACAGGGTCTGCTCCTCGATTTCCTTCAGCTCGACGATGCTTTCCTCGAGCGCAAGGCGCTGGTCTTCCAGCATTTCGAGCCGCACCTGCACCTTCTTGAGGAGCAGGCGCATCTGTTCCGCCTGGGTCGGGTCCATGTCGTAGAGATCAAGGTATTCCTTGATCTCGCGCAGGGAGAAGCCGAGCCGCTTGCCGCGCAGGATGAGAACCATCCGTGCCCGGTCACGCTTGGTGTACACGCGCATGGTGCCGGCGCGGCGTGGGGTGATGAGGGCCTTGTCCTCGTAAAACCGGATCGTCCGCGGGGTCACGGACAGGTCGCGAGCCAACTCGGTGACCGTGAAGAACGTGTCCGTCAGGGCGCTCCCGGCGCCGCGCTTGCCTGTGGATGCCACGGCCTCACCTATACGTCATCTATCCGCCCCGAAGATACATGCTTTGACCCTCTGCGCAAGTCCCGATTCGGTAGGATTTATCGCGATTGCGTCAACGACCCGTGCCCCCGCCGGCTCTGCCGGCGGCTGTGAAGAGGAGCCGGGGGAAGGCTTTGTGAAATCGAGCGTTCGCTCTCAAATTGCAAAATTTCCAATGTGCTCTCGCGCTACCGCAGCGGCTGTCGTCTTGTTCGTCGACTGTGGCGCGTTTGCAACGAGTCTGGCTTTCCCTTGCGATCCTCTTCTGGGTTAAATGAAGGCGGTTGACGCAGATATTCCTTTAGGCATGCTACATGACGTATAGGGCATCGAAAAAACCAATACTGCACTGCAACGTGCCGGGCCCAGAGGAAACTGTCTCAAATAGGGGGTAACCCAATGATGATGCGCGACTGGGCCGTGCGGGCGGCTCGAGTGCTTGTTCTCCCCATGGTCGCCGGTGCGGCGGGGCAGGCGCATGCCGGCGGCTTCGGCCTGCGCGAGCAAAGCTCCTATTATCAGGGCACGGCGTTCGCCGGCACCGCGGCAGGGGGCGAAGGCCTCGCCTCCATGTTCTGGAATCCTGCGGCCATCAGCTTTTCGCCGGGCCTCAGCGTGGAAGGCAATGTCACCTACATTGCGCCTCACGCCTCCTTCGACATCTATTCCGCCACGGCCCCCGTCACCGGGGCCTCGCTGGGGACGACGGGCGTCAGCGACATCGTGGGCAACGGCGTGCTGCCGACCACCTACATCTCATATGCGTGGGAAAAGTGGGCCGTGGGCTTCGCGGTCACCTCGCCCTATGGCCTTGTGACCGACGCGCCATGCGGTTTTTCCGGCCGGTATTACGGCTGCTACAATCGCATCTTCGATATGAATGTGCAGGCATCCGTGGCCTACAAGGTCAATGAATGGCTGACCATTGGCGGCGGGCTGAATGTCAATTACATCGATGCCAAGCTGACCAACGCGCAGTTCGCCGGCTTTACACCGCCCTTGAATAATCTCTACGCGGAGGTCAACGGCGACGACCTGGGCATCGGCTTCAATCTCGGTGCATTGTTCACGCTGGCGCCGGGGACGACGCTCGGTATCGGCTACAGGTCTTATGTGGACCAGAACCTGTCCGGCACCCTCAACCTGTCGGTGGCCAACATCACCACGGTCAATCAGGTGGCCGTCAATGCGGGGCTGACCCTGCCGGACCAGGTGACGGCTTCGTTCCGCTCGCAGCTGACACCGCAATGGACGGTTCTCGGCACCGTGGAGTGGACCAACTGGTCCACGGTCCAGGAATTGGTGGTGACCTCACGCTCCATCCCGGTGAGCACGCTGGACCTCAAGTGGAATGACGGCTGGTTCTTCTCCGGTGGCGTCGAATACCAGTGGGATCCCAAGCTCGCGCTCCGGGCCGGCATCGCCTACGAGCTGACCCCGGTGCCGGACGAGACGCGCTCGCCGCGCCTGCCCGACACCAACCGCCTGTGGCTGTCGGGGGGCTTCACCTACAACTTCACCCCGCAATTCTCCTTTGACTTCGCCTACAGCCACATCTTCGGCGAGAACAGCCCCATCGCGCTCTACGCGTCCGATCCCGCGAACGCGCTGCGCGGCTCGCTGGTGGGTGAGGTGAATGATGGCTATGTGGACATCATCTCGGTGGGCCTGCGCTACAAGTTCGGTGCTCCGGTCACTGCCGCGCTGATCACCAAGTGAGCGCATTTCCGGCCATCCGCTTGGTGGGTGGCCGGATTCCGCTGCGGGACAGGGCGGATCCATCGTGATCCCGGCGCAATCGGGGGCGATGCTGCCTTACGCAGCGTGATATGGCGAGAGCCGCGCGCAGTCGTGCAAGTCGCGAAATTGCGACAAGTCTCTGATTTATGATAATTTTCACGCGCACTGGTGCCCGCGCCGCTCGGGCAAGTCTCGCTGTCGGTTGGCTTGCGAGCCGCATATGATGGCACCTGCGCAAGGAGGGACGTCCATGCTCCATCGCTCCGATGGCGGGGCCACGGTCCCCGTGCCCGAACTTCTCGACACCAGCGTGGCTGAATTCGGTGATCGCGCCGCGCTCAGCTTCTTTGGCCGCAAATGGAGCTATGCCCAGCTCGGCAGGCTGGTGAACCAGGTGGCCGCGGGCCTCCAGGCGCAAGGCGTGCACAAGGGCACCAAGGTAGGCCTGTGCCTGCCCAACACGCCTTATTCGGTCATCTTCTTCTTCGCCGTCATGAAGGCCGGCGGCACGGTGGTGAATTTCAGCCCGCTCTATGTGGAGCGCGAGCTGCGGCACCAGATCCGCGATTCCGGCACGACCATCATGGTGGTTCCGGACCTGAAGCTGATCCATTCGCGCGTCGCGGCGGTGGCGCAGGAAGCCGGCCTGAAGACCATCATCGTCTGCCCCATGTCCGGCATCCTGCCGTTTCCCAAGGGGCTGCTGTTCAACCTGTTCAAGCGTAAGGAGAAGGCCGAGTTCAGCCTCGGCGACGGCCTGCACCTGGCCTATGGCGCGCTGCTGCGCCATGGCGACCGCCCGCAGAAGGTGGAGGTGGATGTCGAGAACGACGTGGCGGTGCTTCAATATACCGGCGGCACCACCGGTGTGCCTAAGGGCGCCATGCTCACCCATGCCAATATTTCCGCCAATGCAGAGCAGGTGATCACCCACGCCGATTGCCGGCGCATCGGGGTGAAACGGGTGCTGGGGGTGCTGCCCCTGTTCCACGTCTTCGCCATGCAGACGGTGATGTTGATTCCCATCTGCCTCGGCGCTGAGATCATCCTGGTGCCGCGCTTTCAACTTTCCGACCTGCTCGACCGCATCGAGCGGGAGAAGCCCACCATGTTCCCCGGCGTGCCCACCATCTATGCCGCCATCAACGGCGTGGCGGACATCGACAAACGCGACCTGAAATCCCTGACCCTGTGCATTTCCGGTGGCGCGCCGCTCCCGGCGGAGGTGCGCGAGCGCTTCGAGGACCTCACCGGCTGCAAGCTGGTGGAGGGCTATGGTCTCAGCGAGACCTCGCCTGTGGTGACTGCCAACCAGCCTCTCGGCCGGGTCAAGGACGGGTCGGTGGGCACGGCCTTGCCGCAGACGGTGATCGAGATTCGCGACCTTGAGGACGTGCGACGCATCGTCCCCCAGGGCCAGAAGGGGGAGGTCTGTGTGCGTGGGCCGCAGGTGATGAAGGGTTATTTCAATCGCCCGGAGGAGACCGCCACGGCCTTCGTCGACGGCGCCCTGCGCACCGGCGACGTGGGCTATCTGGACGCGGACGGCTACCTCTTCCTCGTGGACCGCATCAAGGACGTGATCCTCTGCGGCGGCTATAATGTTTACCCACGGGTCATTGAGGAGGCGCTTTATCTCCATCCGGCGGTGGCGGAGGCGGTGGCCATCGGGGTGCCCGACGCCTACCGCGGCCAGGCCCCCAAGGCCTTCGTCACCCTGCGCGCCGATTCTGAAGCAACCTCCGAGGAACTGATGGATTTCCTTACCGCCCAGATCTCCAAGATCGAGATGCCGAAGGCGGTGGAGATTCGCGAAAGCCTGCCCAAGAGCGTGGTGGGCAAGCTCTCCAAGAAGGAACTGGTGGAGGAAGAGCGCCAGCGCGAACAGGGGTAGGGCGCCTTGTTCCGGCTTCAGAGCCGGAAGGCCCGCCCAGCTTACCTCCGGCCACACTTGCCTCGGGAAGCCGGCTCGCGTATATGGCCGGCCATCCCGCACGCGGACATCAGGCCATCTGGCCATCCGGTGCCCTTCACCCTTTTTGGGGTGGGGGTACGTCCGCGGAGGCTCAACCGGAGAATACCCAAATGGCGCTTCCCGATTATTCGATGCGCCAGCTGCTTGAAGCTGGCGTGCACTTTGGACATCAGTCCCACCGTTGGAACCCGAAGATGGCGCCGTACATCTTCGGCGTGCGCAACAACATCCACATCATCGACCTGTCGCAGACCGTGCCCGCGCTGCATCGCGCGCTGCAGGCCGTCTCCGACACGGTGGCCCAGGGCGGCCGCGTGCTGTTCGTCGGCACCAAGCGCCAGGCCCAGGAGCAGGTGGCCGACGCCGCCCGCCGTTCCGCCCAGTATTATGTGAACTCCCGCTGGCTCGGCGGCATGCTCACCAATTGGAAGACCATCTCCAACTCCATCGCTCGGCTGAAGAAGCTGGAGGAGATGCTGTCCGGTCCCGAGCAGGGCTCCGGCTACACCAAGAAGGAGCGCCTGACGCTGTCCCGTGAAAAGGACAAGCTCGACAAGGCGCTCGGCGGCATCCGCGACATGGGCGGCCTGCCTGACCTGCTGTTCGTCATCGACACGAACAAGGAAGACATCGCCGTGAAGGAGGCCCAGCGCCTCGGCATTCCGGTGGCGGCCATCCTCGACACCAATTGCGATCCGGACGGCATCGCCTTCCCGGTTCCCGGCAATGACGACGCCGGCCGCGCCATCCAGCTCTATTGCGAGCTGGTTGCCCGTGCCGCCATCGACGGCATCGGCCGCGGCCACAGCGATCTCGGCTTCGACACCGGCGCCGAAGAGGCTCCGCTGGTGGAAGACCTGCCGGTGGAAACCAGCGCCTGGTCGTCCTTCGAGCCCCTGTCGGGTCCGCGCGGCGTTGCCGACGACCTGAAGAAGCTCACCGGCGTCAGCCCCGAGATCGAGCAGAAGCTCAACGATCTCGGCGTGTTCCACTTCGGTCAGGTGGCCGGGCTCGACGCGATCGACGCCCACCGCATCGGCGAGGAAGTGGGACTGCCCGGCCGAGTGGACGGCTGGGTGGCCCAGGCCAAGGAGCTGTCTGCCGAGGTCGAGTGACCTTGTCGCAGATCTGATAGCGAATCGAGAGTAATGGGGCGCCTGGGGCGCCCCCACGGCCGGCTCGGGCACCCCCTGGCCGGCCGTGGCGCGAGAAGAAGGGATTTTTGACATGGCTGCGATCACCGCCGGGCTGGTGAAGGAACTGCGCGACAAGACCGGCGCAGGCATGATGGATTGCAAGTCTGCG
Source organism: Xanthobacter autotrophicus (assembly GCF_005871085.1). GTDB lineage: Bacteria > Pseudomonadota > Alphaproteobacteria > Rhizobiales > Xanthobacteraceae > Xanthobacter > Xanthobacter autotrophicus. Next base: position 115,500 of record NZ_VAUP01000015.1, read on the forward strand.
CTCACCGAGACGAACGGCGACATCGAGGCCGCCATCGACTGGCTGCGCAAGAAGGGCCTCGCCAAGGCCGCCAAGAAGGCCGGCCGCGTGGCCGCCGAGGGCCTGGTGGCGGTGGAATCCTCCGGCCACTACGCCGCCGCCATCGAAGTGAATGCGGAAACCGACTTCGTCGCCCGCAACCCCGACTTCCAGGCGTTCGTGCGCGAGGCGGCCAAGGTCGCCCTCAACACCGACGGCACCGTGGAAGCCGTGGCCGCCGCCAAGTTCCCCGGCGAGAGCGTCACCGTTGGCGAGCGCCTGACCGCGCTCATCGCCACCATCGGCGAGAACATGACGCTGCGCCGCTCCGCCAAGCTCTCCGTGTCGGCCGGCGTCATCGCCAGCTACGTGCACGGCGCGGTGGTGGAAGGCCAGGGCCGCATCGGCGTGCTGGTGGCGCTCGAGTCGACCGGCGACGTGGAGAAGCTCTCCACCCTCGGTCGCCAGATCGCCATGCACATCGCCGCGCTGAACCCGCTGGCGCTGGACGCTTCCGGCATCTCCGAGGAGACCATCGCCCGCGAGAAGGCCATCCTGCTCGAGAAGCACCAGGGCAAGCCCGCCAACGTGCAGGACAAGATCGCCGAGAGCGGCATCAAGAGCTTCTTCAAGGAGGTCACCCTCCTCGACCAGGCCTTCGTGCACGACGGCTCCAAGTCGGTCTCCCAGGTGCTGAAGGAGGCCGAGGGCCAGGTCGGCGCGCCGCTCAAGCTCACCGGCTTCGTGCGCTTCGCCCTGGGCGAGGGCATCGAGAAGGAAGAGACGGATTTCGCGGCCGAGGTGGCTGCCGCCGCCGGCCAGTCCTGATCACCTTTCGGTTCTGACCAACGGGCAAGGGGGGCTCGCATGACCGTTTCCGCGGCGGACGATTCGGACTTCCCGGAGTCCCCGGTGCCCTTCGCGGCGCCGGGCCTCCCTTATCCCCGCATCCTGGTGAAGGTCTCCGGCGAAGCCCTGATGGGCTCGGAGCCCTTCGGCCTCCACCCGCCCACCGTGGCCCGCATTGCCCGCGACCTGGTCGCGGCCCGCGCGCTCGGCTGCGAGGTTGCGGTGGTGGTGGGCGGCGGCAACATCCTGCGCGGCGCGCGGGTGGCCGGCGAGGACCTCGACCGCGCCACCGCCGACCACATGGGCATGCTGGCCACCGTCATGAACGGCCTTGCGCTTGAGGCCGCCATCGAGGCGGCCGGTGCGCCGGCGCGCACCCTGTCAGCGATTCCGATGCCCACCGTCTGCGAGCCCTATGCCCGCCAGCCGGCGCGGCGGCACCTGCGGCGTGGCCGCATCGTCGTGCTCACCGGCGGTACCGGCAATCCGTATTTCACTACGGATACCGGCGCGGTCCTGCGCGCCGCCGAACTGGATTGCGACGCAGTGCTCAAGGCCACCAACGTGGACGGCGTCTACACCGCCGATCCCAAGAAAGACCCCACCGCCACGCGTTACGACCGCATCACACACGACGAGGCGCTCGCCCGCGACCTCAAGGTGATGGATGCGGCCGCCTTCGCCCTTGCCCGCGAGGCGGCGTTGCCGATAATCGTGTTCGATATTCGCGAGCCGGGCGCCATCGCCACGGCCGCGAAGGGTGAAGGCCGCGTGACGGTCGTTGCCCCTTGAGCGCAGTCTGCGCGGGGCCGTTCAGCTCCCGCGCATGATCGGGCGGGGGCGGCGATCGTTGGCTGGGATTTTTGGGTTGGGGTTTTAGGCTGGGATCGTGGGCCGGGGGCAGACGGTTCGGGGCGGCTGCTTTCACCGCACCCGGGACGAAGCTCGCATAGCAGCTGCCCACTGCCATCAAGAAGCCGTACCATCCTGTCATCCGCGCCGGCGCCAGTCTTTTGCCCGGAGCCCCGCATCCTGACGCGGGGTTCGTCCATTCGCATGGAAACGGAAACGATTCCATGCGAATGGAGCGGGCCCCGATCACAGACGACAGAGGTTAGCCATGACCACCGGGACCTTCGACATGTCCGATCTCAAGCGCCGGATGCATGGCGCTGTCGGCGTGCTCAGGGACGAACTGGGCGGGCTGCGCACGGGACGCGCCTCCGCCAGCTTGCTCGACCCCATCACCATTGATGCCTACGGCGCGCGGATGCCGCTGAATCAGGTCGCCACCGTGTCGGTGCCGGAAGCGCGCTTGCTGTCGGTGCAGGTGTGGGACCGCGGCATGGTGAGCGCGGTGGAAAAGGCCATCCGCGACAGCAACCTCGGCCTCAATCCGAATACCGAGGGTCAGGTTCTGCGCCTGCGCATCCCCGAGCTGAACCAGGAGCGCCGCCAGGAACTGGTGAAGGTCGCCCACAAATATGCGGAAGCGGCCAAGGTGGCGGTGCGGCATGTGCGCCGCGACGGCATGGACCACCTCAAGAAGGTGGAAAAGGACGGCGAGATGAGTTCCGATGATCTCGACCGCCTGTCCAAGGACGTGCAGAAGGCGACCGACGAGGCTATCGCCGAGATCGACCAGACGCTCGCCCAGAAGGAAAAGGAAATCCTTTCGGTCTGAGGAGCTGTTCTTGAGCCCGGAGCAAGCCATGTCCCTACGCGCCGCTGCGGGCGAGGCCGCCGTTACCCAACGGTCGCCGGCTGTCGTCCCGGTGCATGTGGGCGTGATCATGGACGGCAACGGGCGCTGGGCCACCTCGCGCAAGCTGCCGCGGGTGGAAGGGCACCGACGCGGGGTGGAGGCGTTGCGTCGCTGCGTGCGCGCTGCCCGCGAGGTGGGCATCCGCTTCCTCACCATCTACAGCTTCTCGTCGGAGAACTGGTCGCGCCCGCTCACCGAGGTCACGGAGCTGATGGGGCTCCTGAAGCTGTTCCTGCGGCACGACCTCGCCGACCTGCATTCCGACAATGTACGGGTGAAGGTGATCGGCGAGCGCGAGAATCTCGCGCCCGACATCCGCCAGTTGCTGGTGGATGCGGAGACCCTGACCTGCAACAACACCGGTCTCACGCTGGTGGTGGCGTTCAACTACGGCTCACGGCAGGAGATTGCTGCGGCGGTCTCGCGCATCGCGGCGGATGTCGCCGCCGGGCGCGTGAAGCCCGAGGACGTGGATGTGGAGATGATCTCCCAGCGGCTCGAAACCGCCGGCATCCCCGACCCAGACCTTATCGTGCGCACCTCTGGCGAGCAGCGGCTGTCCAACTTCCTGCTGTGGCAGGCGGCCTATTCCGAGTTCGTCTTCCTGCCCATCTACTGGCCCGACTTCGACAAGGCGTCCCTGCTTTCGGCCATCGACGAATACGCCCGGCGCGATCGGCGGTTCGGCGGCACCACCAAGTGCCCCGGACCCTGATGCCCGTGAATTTCGGGGCCGACCTCAAGCATCGGACGCTCTCGGCGCTCGTCCTCGTGCCGGTTGTGCTGCTCGCCGCCTATCTGGGCGGCATCCCCTTCGCCATTCTTTGGGTTCTGGCGGGGGGCGCGATTCTCTACGAATGGGCCACGCTGGCGCGGCTGGACAACCGGTCCCTCTATCTGGGCGTCGGCGGGCTTGCCCTGATGTGCGGCGGGGTTCTCGCCGTGTCCGATGCCCCAGCCTATGCGTTCAGCGCCGTCGCGTTTGGGGCGGCCGCTTCGGCGCTGGCGGTGCCGCGCCAGAGCGCCTGGGCCATGACCGGGCTCGTGGTGGCCGGAAGCGCGGCCCTGCCGGTGGTTATTCTGCGCGGCGAGACGCCGCTCGGCCTCATCGCTGTGCTGTTCCTGTGCGCGGTGGTGTGGGCGACTGACATCTTCGCCTATTTCACCGGACGCGCTCTGGGCGGGCCCAAGCTGTGGCCACGCGTTTCCCCCAACAAGACGTGGTCGGGGGCCATCGGCGGAACCCTTGCCGGCATGGCGGCGGGCGTGCTGGTGGCGGCGATCCCCGGCGGGGCCGCGCTGCTGCCCGTGGCCGGCCTCGCGCTGGGGCTCAGCATCATCAGCCAGGCGGGTGATCTTGCCGAATCCGCGCTCAAGCGGCTGTTCGGCGTGAAGGATGCGAGCCGCCTCATTCCCGGCCATGGCGGGCTGCTGGACCGGCTCGACGGATTTGCCGCCGCATCCCTCGCCGCCGTGGTGGTGGCGCTCCTGCGCAGCGCCTCAGATCCGGCGGCCGGGCTGCTCTTGTGGTAGGACCTGTTTCATGAAGCGCCTTTCCATCCTCGGGGCCACCGGCTCCATCGGCCACAGCGTCCGGACACTCCTGGCCGATGCGCCCGGCCTCTATGAGGTGGAAGCGGTGGCCGGCGGACGGGATGTCGCGGCGCTGGCCGAGACCGCCCGGGCACTCAATGCGCGCTTTGCCGCCATCGCCGATCCGGCGGCGGGCCGGGCGCTCGCCGAGGCGCTGGCCGGCTCCGGCATCGCCAGCGGCGCCGGTCCCTCGGCCCTGATCGAGGCGGCCCAGCGCGAAGCGGACGTTGTGGTGAGCGCCATCGTCGGCGTGGCGGGCCTCGCACCCACGGTGGCTGCCTTCGCGCCGGGCCGGCGCATCGCGCTCGCCAACAAGGAATGCCTGGTGGCCGCCGGCGCCTTCTTCATGGCCGAAGCGGCGCGGCAGGGCACCGAGATCCTGCCGGTGGACAGCGAGCACAACGCCATCTTCCAGGCGCTGGAGGCCGGTCCGCGCAAGGCGGTGGAGAAGATCACGCTGACGGCCTCGGGCGGCCCGTTCCGGCTCAGGAGCCGTGAGGAGATCGCGCGGGCGGTGCCGAAGGACGCGCTGAAGCACCCCAACTGGTCCATGGGCGCCAAGATCACCATCGATTCGGCGACCTTGATGAACAAGGGCCTCGAACTGATCGAGGCCATGCACCTGTTCGCCCTGCCTCCCGAGCGCTTCGATGCGGTGGTGCATCCCGAGTCGGTGGTCCACGGGCTGGTGTCGTTCGTGGACGGGTCGGTCACCGCCGGCCTTGCCATGCCCGACATGTGCGTGCCCATCGCCCATTGCCTGGCCTTCCCGGATCGAATCGTCACCTCCTGCCGCCGGCTGGACCTGGTGGCCCTGGGCCGCCTTACCTTCGAGGCGCCGGACGAGGGCCGCTTTCCCGCGCTGGCGCTCGCCCGCGCCGCCATGGCCGCCGAGGGGGTGGCCGCAACCATCCTCAATGCGGCAAACGAGGTGGCTGTCGCAGCCTATCTTGAAGGACGGATTGGGTTTTACGGCATCACAGATACCGTTGCCGCGACGCTGGACCGCATCAATGGCGGCCCAGCACCCGCCAGTGTCGCCGATGCCATGGAAGCCGATGCACAGGCGCGCCGCGCCGCTGCCGTGCTCTTGCCTAAGTTTTCCGCAAAGGCATCTTAGGATCAGTTTGTCGTCTCAAGGGCGGCAGGCTTCTATACCGTCCGTGCTAGCGGGCGATGGTCTTGATGCCGGGTGGCCCGGCACTATCTGGTCGGCTGAAGCGCGGGACTTCCCTCGTGCCGGGTGCCGTCCGCGGGAGAAGAGGTTCCGATAATGGATGTGCTTTCCGGTCTCGGCGCGCACCTGGGCAGTCTCTCGTCCTCCCTTCTCGGATATATCGTTCCCTTCCTGTTCGTTCTGACCCTCGTGGTGTTCTTCCACGAGCTTGGCCATTTCTGGGTGGCCCGGCGCGCCGGGGTGAAGGTGCTCACCTTCTCCCTCGGCTTCGGGCCGGAGATCGCCGGATTCAATGATCGGCACGGCACCCGCTGGCGGCTCGCCGCGGTGCCGCTGGGCGGCTATGTGCGCTTCTTCGGCGACGAAGACGCCGCCTCCACCCCCAATCAGGCTCGCCTCGCCGAAATGACCCCGGCTGAGCGCCGCGAGAGCTTCTTCTTCCAGCCGGTCGCCTGGCGCGCCGCCATCGTGGCCGCCGGGCCGATCGCGAACTTTCTGCTCGCCATCGTCATCTTTGCCTTCGTCTTCATGGTATTCGGCAAGCAGGTGACGGCGCCGCGGGTGGATCAGGTGAACCCCGGCAGCGCGGCCGAGAGCGCCGGCTTCAAGCCCGGTGACCTGGTGCTGGAGATCGACGGCGCCAAGGTGGAGAGCTTCTCCGACATGCAGCGCATCGTCGGCAGCCGTGCGGGGGAGGGGCTCGCCTTCACCATCGAGCGCGGCGACCGGCAGCTCACCCTCACCGCCGTACCCGAGCTGAAGGAGGTGAAGGACCCCTTCGGCAATGTGCACCGCACTGGCCTGCTCGGCATTTCCCGTTCTCTCGCGGCTGGTGACGTGACCACCCACCGCTACGGACCCATCGAGGCGGTGGGCCTGGGTGTGCAGGAAACCTGGTTCGTGGTGACACGCACCTTCGGGTATCTGGGTGGTCTGATCGCAGGTCGCGAGTCGGCTGATCAGCTAGGCGGACCCATCCGCATCGCCCAGGTGTCGGGGCAGGTTGCGACCTTTGGTATCGGGGCACTCCTTTCTTTGGCAGCAGTGCTGTCCGTTTCCATCGGATTGCTTAACCTCTTTCCCATCCCGCTGTTGGATGGCGGCCACCTTCTGTTCTACGCTTTCGAGGCGATCCGTGGGCGTCCGCTAAGCGCACGCACACAGGACATCGGCTTCCGCATCGGCCTTGCGCTGGTGCTGATGCTGATGATTTTCGCCACGTGGAATGACGTGCTGCATATTGCTGCAATGTAAGGGTTTTTGATTTGCCGCACCGGGGTCGTGGCGTGGGCGCAACGGTCCCCGGAAAAGGGCAGGCTGGAGGGGCGGTTCGGTTTGCACCGCAGGTAAAAGCCTGTACAAGCGGCATCGCAGGGTGAGAATCCGTCATTGCCCTTCAAAGGCTTTGGGCGGCTTCGAGAACAACGAAATTTCAAGGTTGCGCACCATATGACTGCTCCACTCCGGGTTCTGAGAAATCTGGCCGCCGCCTTTGGGCTCGCCGCGTGCGTCGCGGGAGTTTCGGTGGCCGGTTCCCTCGTCGTGGCAAGTCCTGCCGCTGCGCAGTCGAGCTCCATCGTCGTCGAGGGCAACCGACGCGTCGATGCCGAGACAATCCGTTCCTATTTCGGCCCCGGTCCCTACACGGGCGCCAAGATCGACGAAGCCTGGAAGGCGCTCTACGCCACGGGCCTGTTCTCCGACGTTCAGGTGTCCCAGTCCGGCGGCCGCATCATCGTGCGGGTGTCCGAGAACGAGGTGATCAATCGCGTCGTCTTCGAGGGCAACCGCAAGATCAAGGACGAGGTCCTTGAGGGTGAGATCCAGTCGAAGCCCCGCGGCGCGCTCTCCAAGGCCACGGTCCAGGCGGATACCCAGCGCATCATTGAGGTCTACCGGCGGTCCGGCCGCAGTGGCGTGCGCGTCAATCCGGTGACCATCGACCGCGGCAACGGCCGCGTGGATCTGGTGTTCGAGATCACCGAGGGCGACAAGACCGGTATCAAGGATATCAAGTTCGTCGGCAACAAGGCCTTTTCGGACTGGAAGCTGAAGGACGTGATCTCCACGACCGCCACCAACTGGCTGTCGTTCCTCAAGTCCACCGACGTGTACGATCCGGACCGGGTGAACTCGGACCAGGAATTGCTGCGCCGCTTCTACCTGAAGAACGGTTATGCCGACTTCCGCATCATCGGCGCGTCAGCCGAAATGGATCCGGCCGGCGGCGGCTACACCATCACCTTCACCCTGGACGAGGGCGAGCAGTATCGCTTCGGCAAGGTGGATGTGGTCTCCAACATCCGTGATGTCTCCGGTGAGTCCCTGCGCCGCTCCGTGCGCGCCACCGAGGGGCAGGTCTACAACGCGGAACTGGTCGAGAAGTCGGTTGAAAACCTGACCATCGAGGTGTCGAAGAGCGGCTATGCCTTCGCCCAGGTGCGTCCGCGTGGCGATCGCGACTTCGAGGCCAAGCGCATCAACGTGGTGTTCGTGGTCGAGGAAGGTCCGCGGGTCTACATCGAGCGCATCGAGGTGCGCGGCAACACCCGCACCCGTGACTATGTGGTGCGCCGCGAGTTCGATATCGGCGAGGGCGACGCCTACAACCGGGTGCTGGTGGACCGCGCCGAGCGTCGCCTGCGCAACCTCGGCTACTTCAAGACGGTCAAGATCAACACCGAGCCCGGCTCCGCGCCCGATCGCGTGATCCTGGTGGTGGACGTGGAAGACCAGCCCACGGGTGAGTTCGCCATCTCCGGCGGCTACTCCACCGCGGACGGTGTCATCGCCGAGGTCTCCCTGGGCGAGAAGAACTTCCTTGGTCGCGGCCAGTACGTGAAGGTGTCCGGCTCCATGGGCCAGAATGCCCAGGGTGCGGAATTCTCCTTCACCGAGCCCTACTTCCTCGGCTATCGCCTGGCTGCCGGCTTCGACCTGTACTGGAAAGAGACCAGCACCACGAGCTACACGCCGTATGGCACCACCACCATCGGCGGTGGCCTGCGCTTCGGCCTGCCCATCACCGACGAGATCACGCTGGCGCTGCGTTACAATCTCTACCAGCGCGAGATCAATCTCTGCGACAGCTACGTCGAGGGCACGCCTTGGTATGAAACCTGCGCAGTGGGTGTGTCGTGGGCTATCCGCGATGCGGCGGCACAGGGTGCCACCATCACCTCGGCACTGGGTTACACCCTGTCCTTCAATGGGCTGGACAACAACCTGAACCCGACCCAGGGCCTCTATGCGGAACTCAAGCAGGACTTCGCCGGTATCGGCGGTGACGTGAACTTCATCCGCACCACCGGCGATATCCGTCACTACACGCCGCTCTGGGGTGACTCCGTGCTCATCCTGCGCACCCAGGCCGGCTATGTGACCTCCTGGGGCGGTGATCAGCTCGACGTGCTGGACAACTTCTACATGGGTCCGAACCTGGTGCGCGGCTTTGCTCCGTCCGGTATCGGCCCGCGTGACGCTGCTCCGTGCGCTACTACGAACCTGAGCTCGCCCATTGGTTACAACTGCTACAATAACTCGTTGAACGCCCTCGGCGGCACCACGTACTGGGGCGTGTCTGCGGAAGTTCAGTTCCCCTTCGCCTTCCTGCCCAAGGATATCGGCATGAAGGGCGCGATCTTCGCGGATGCCGGCTCCCTGTTCGACTACGGCGGACCTAATACCTTCCCAAGTGTGTATAATTGGAATGGTACCAACGTGTACGGCGGTGCGAACTACGTGACCTGCCCCGCCGGTTCGAAGAACGCGACAGGCAACGTCTGCGTGATCCAGAACGACGATACGGTCCGCTCGTCCATCGGTGCCAGCTTGATCTGGCAGTCGCCCTTCGGACCGCTGCGCTTCGACTATGCTTGGGTGCTGTCGCAGGCCAGCCAAGACCGGACCCAGGCGTTCCGCTTCTCCGGCGGCACGCGCTTCTGATCCTGATCCAGCACGGTGGGCGCCGGAGGGTGGTGGCATTTGCCCCAACCTTCGGCGCCCACCGCGTTCTTAGCGCCCGGGCGTACCCTTCCCATGAGCCATGACGTCTTCTTCCCGCTTCCGGCGCCCCTCACCCTCGCGGAGGTGGCGGCCCTCAGCGGGGCGCGGCTGGACGCAGCCGATGAGGCGCAGGCCGCCGCGCTGGGCGCGCGCATCATCAAGGGCGTCGGCACCCTGGAAACGGCCGGACCGGACGAACTCGCCTTCTGCGACACCGTCCTGTTCGCCGAGAAGCTGGGCGCCGTGCGAGCCGGCGCGGTCATCACGTCGGAGCGGTTCGCCGCGAAGGCGCCTCCCGGCCTGCCGCTGCTCATCGCGGCCCGCCCTGCCGCTGCCTTTCTCGCAGTCACCCGCACCCTGTTTCCCGCAGCGCTCAAGCCGCTGTCCATCTTCGGCCAGGATGGCGTCGCTCCGGGAGCGCAGGTGCATCCCAAGGCCCGGCTCGAGGATGGAGTCACGGTGGATCCCGGGGCGGTGATAGGGCCGGGGGCGGAAATCGGTAGCGGCACCATCGTCTGTGCCGGGGCCATCATTGGCCCGCATGTCCGCATTGGCCGCAACTGCGCCATCGGGCCCGGCGCCAGCGTCATCCATGCGTTTCTCGGCAACGGCGTGATCATCCATGGCGGCGCGCGGATTGGTTCCGACGGCTTCGGCTATCAGCCGAGCCCAAAGGGCCACGTGAAGGTGCCGCAGATCGGCCGCGTGGTGATCCAGGACGACGTGGAAATCGGCGCCAACACCACCATCGATCGCGGCGCCCTGACCGATACGGTCATCGGAGAGGGCACCAAGATCGACAATCTGGTGCAGATCGCCCACAACGTGGTGACCGGCCGCCATTGCATCATCGTCTCCCAGACCGGTATTTCCGGCTCCACCACGCTGGGGGATTTCGTGATGCTCGGCGGACAGGTGGGCGTGGTGGGCCACGCCACCATCGGGACGGGCGCGCAGATCGCCGCCTCCAGCAACGTGAAGGGCGACGTGCCGCCCGGCGTGCGCTGGGGCGGCTCGCCCGCCAAGCCGGTGCGGGAGTGGTTCCGCGAGGTGACGACCCTCAAGCGCCTTGCCGCGGCCAGCGCCCGGCGCGACGTGAATGACGGGGAAGGGGAAGGATCGGGGGAATGAACGAAACGACGTCCGCCGCCGAAGGTGCGGCGCCGAAGGTGCTCGCCAGCGCCGACATCCTCAAGGTGCTCACCTGCCTGCCTCACCGCTACCCGTTCCTCATGGTGGATCGGGTGGAGCAGATCGACGGCGACCTCTCCTGCGTCGGCATCAAGAATGTCACCGCCAACGAGCCGCACTTCCAGGGCCATTTTCCCGGCAACCCGGTGATGCCCGGCGTGCTCATCATTGAAGGCATGGCGCAGACCGCAGGTGTCGTGTGCGTGCTCGGCAAGGACAGCGAGAAGCCGTCCCTGGTCTATTTCATGACCATCGACGAGGCGAAGTTTCGTCGCCCGGTCGTGCCGGGCGATGTGCTCGAATATCACATGACGCGCATCTCCCGCCGCCGCAATATGTGGTGGTATCGAGGTGAGGCCAAGGTGCGGGGCGAAATCGTCGCGCAGGCCAAGGTGGGCGCCATGATCATGGAGAACAGCTAGTGGCGAAGATCGACCCCACCGCTCGGGTGGAGAACCCGGCGGGGCTCGCGGATGATGTGGAGATCGGCCCCTACACAGTTCTCGGTCCGGATGTGGTGCTCAAGGAGGGGGTCAAGCTCCTCGCCCATGTGAATATCCAGGGCGCCACCACCATCGGCGCGCGGACGACGGTCTACCCCTTTGCCGCCCTCGGCACGGCGCCTCAGTCAGTGCACTACAAGGGCGAGCGTACGGCGCTTGTCATCGGCTCGGACTGCATTATCCGTGAAAACGCCACCGCCAGCATCGGCACGGCGGGCGGCGGCGGCGTGACCCGCATCGGCAACGGTGTCATGATGATGACCGGCTCTCACGTGGGCCACGACTGCACCGTGGGCGACAGCGTCATCTTCGCCAACAATGCGGTCCTGGGCGGCCATGTGAGCGTCGGCGAATTCACGTTCCTGGGCGGGCAGTGCGCGGTGCACCAGTTCACCCGCATCGGCGCCCATTGCATGATTTCCGGCCTCACCGGCGTGCGCGAGGACGTGATCCCCTTTGGCAATGTGCTGGGCCAGGCAGGCAAGCTCGTCGGCCTCAACGTTATCGGCATGAAGCGGCGCGGCTTCTCCAAGTCGGATTTGCATGCGGCGCGGGCGGTCTATCGCGACCTCTTCTTCGGTGAGGGCACGTTCGAGGCCCGCCTCGAGACCGTGCGCGAACAGGCCGCGACTTCAGCCTTCGCCGCCGCTGTGGTCAGCTTCATCGATGCCGATCGCAAGCGGCCGATCTGCCAACCGTCGCGAGGCGTCATCAAGGAGGAGTGAGGCGTGAGCCTTCCAGGGCAGAACGGGCGGGGTCCGGTGACCGGCCCGAGCGGCCTGAAGGCGGGCGCGGGGACGGCGGACCGTGGGCCTGTGTCCAGCGGACCCGTTGGCATCGTCGCCGGCGGCGGCGCCTTTCCGGCGGCTGTCGCCGAGGCGGTCATCGCACAGGGGCGCGATGTGCTGCTCCTCCTCATCCGCGGCTTCGCCGATCCGGCGCTGGAACGCTATCCCCACCAGTGGTTTCGCCTGGGTTCGCTGGGCTCCATCACTGCGATGGCCAAGGCGCGAGGCGTGCGCGACGTGGTAATGGTGGGTGCGCTTACCCGTCCGCGGGTGTCGGACCTCGGCTTCGACTGGACCATGCTGCGCCTGTTGCCGCGCATCGCCCGGCTGTTTCGCGGCGGCGACAATCATCTTTTGTCGGGTGTGCTCGAACTGGTGGCCGAACAGGGCTTCAACCTCGTCGGTGCGCACGAGGTTGCCCCCGGGCTGCTGCTGCCGCAGGGCGTGCTCGGCGCGCGGGCACCCTCGGCGCAGGACCGGCAGGATATGGCTCGCGGGCTCGATGTCATCCGCACCCTCGGGCCGTTTGATGTGGGGCAGGGGGTGATCGTGGTTGATGGCTTCGTCGCGGCCGTGGAAGCGGCTGAGGGCACCGACCAGATGCTCGCGCGCTATGGCGATATGCGCCGCACCGGCCGCCTGCGGTTTCACGCTGGGCGTGGGGTGCTGGTGAAGGCGCCGAAGCCGGGTCAGGATCGGCGGGTGGACCTGCCCTCCCTTGGGCCGGCCACCGTGGCGCGTGCCGCCGAAGTGGGGCTTGGCGGCATCGCCTTCGAGGCGGGCGGTGCCATCGTGCCCGATGTGCAGGCGCTGGTGGCGGGTGCTGATGCGGCCGGCCTGTTCATTTTCGGCATGGACCGGAGCGGCGCGGTGAGCGGCCAGTCATGAGGGAAGGCGCGAAGACGGCGCTCCGCGTCTTCATGGTCGCGGGCGAGGAATCGGGCGACCAACTGGGCGGTGCGCTCATGGAGAGCCTTCATGCCACGGCGCCGGGCATCGCCTTTCGTGGCGTCGGCGGCCGGCGCATGGCTGCAGCTGGCCTTGCGAGCCTTTTTCCCATGGAGGACATTACCGCCATCGGCATCACCGCCGTGGTTGGCAAGCTGCCCACCATCCTGCGGCGGCTCCGGGAAACCGTGGCGGCGGTGCTGGCCGATCCTCCCGACGTGCTGGTGCTGGTGGATGCGCCGGATTTCACCCATCGCGTGGCCGCGCGTGTGCGGGCGGCAAATCCCAACATCCCCATCGTGAAATATGTCTCGCCCACCGTGTGGGTCTGGCGGCCGGGCCGGGCGGCGGCCATGCGCCCGCACGTGGATGCGCTGCTCGCGCTGCTGCCGTTCGAACCGGAGGTGCATCGCCGCCTCGGCGGGCCGCCCACCTTCTATGTGGGCCACCCTTTGCTGGAGCGGCTCGACGAGTTGCGCCCCTCGGAGGAGGAGGCGGGGCGGCGCTCCGGCTTACCGCCTTTGGTGCTGGTCCTCCCGGGAAGCCGGCGGCGCGAGATCGTGCGGCTTGGGGCCGATTTCGGCGCCGCGCTTGCGCGGGTCGGCCAGAGCCGGCCCATGGATCTTGTGCTCCCCACCCTGCCGCGCCTGGAACCGTTGGTGCGCGAGACCATCTCCTCCTGGCCGCTCAAGCCGCGCATCGTCACCACAGAAGCGGAGAAATATGCCGCTTTCCGCAGCGCCCGTGCCGCGCTCGCGGCGTCCGGAACGGTCACGCTGGAACTGGCGCTGGCCGGCATTCCCCATGTGGCGGCCTACCGTGTGGGATGGCTCGAGGCCCAGATCGCCCGGCGCATCCTGCAGGGCACCACGGTCATCCTCGCCAATCTGGTGGCGGGGGAAAATGTGGTGCCGGAATATCTGCAGGAATACCTGACCGTGCCGGTGCTGGCGGATGCGCTCGACAAGGTCATCGGCGATACGCCCGAGCGGGCGCGGCAGGAGGCCACCTTCGCCCGGTTCGACGCTATTTTCAGCATTACTGGGCCGAGCCCCAGTGCGCGGGCGGCCGAGGTGGTGTTGCGCCTTGCCCGTGGCGGGCGTCCCGGCGCGCTGCCGCCGGCGTGAGACTGATGGCATCGGCTCGGGCTTCGCGCGGAGCCCGGCGGTCTTGAACAGCCCAATGTCATACGCTCAAACGAAAAGCGCGGCCCGGGGGCCGCGCTTTCCTTGTTTCAACCGGCCGTGATGAAGGGCCGTTGGATCACTTGCGCTTGGACATGGCGACATAGTCGCGCTGGGCGGCGCCGGTGTAGAGCTGACGGGGACGGCCGATGCGCTGGCCCGGATCCTCGATCATCTCCTTCCACTGGCCAATCCAGCCCACGGTGCGCGCCAGGGCGAACAGCACAGTGAACATGGTGGTTGGGAAGCCCATGGCCTTCAGGGTGATGCCCGAATAGAAGTCGATGTTCGGATAGAGCTTCTTCTCGATGAAGTAGTCGTCGGACAGCGCGATGCGCTCCAGTTCGACGGCGACGTCCAGAAGCGGATCGTCCTTGATGCCCAGCTCGCCGAGCACTTCGTGGCAGGTCTGCTGCATGATCTTGGCGCGCGGGTCGTAGTTCTTGTACACCCGGTGGCCGAAGCCCATGAGGCGGAAGGGGTCGTTCTTGTCCTTCGACCGCTTGATGTATTCCGGGATGCGGTCCACGTGGCCGATCTCGGTGAGCATCTTGAGGGCCGCCTCGTTGGCGCCGCCATGGGCGGGACCCCACAGGCAGGCGATGCCGGCGGCGATGCAGGCAAACGGATTGGCGCCGGAGGAGCCGGCGAGGCGCACCGTCGAGGTGGAGGCGTTCTGCTCGTGATCGGCGTGGAGGATAAAAATCTTATCCATCGCCTTCGCGAGAATCGGGTTCACCTTATAGTCTTCGCACGGAACGGCGAAGCACATGTTCAGGAAGTTGGCTGTATAGTCGAGTTCATTCTTGGGATAAACAAACGGCTGGCCAATAGAATACTTGTAGGCCATGGCCGCCAGCGTCGGCATCTTCGCGATCATGCGGATCGATGCGATCAGGCGCTGGGTGGGATCAGAAATATCGGTGGAGTCGTGATAGAAGGCGGACAGCGCGCCGACGGACGCGACCATGATCGCCATGGGGTGGGCGTCGCGGCGGAAGCCCTGGAAGAACCGCGTCATCTGCTCGTGAACCATCGTGTGACGGGTCACGGACATGTCGAACTCGGCCTTCTGGGCCGCGGTCGGCAGTTCGCCGTACAGTAGGAGATAGCAGGTCTCGAGAAAGTCGCCGTTCTCTGCGAGCTGCTCGATGGGGTAGCCGCGATAGAGCAGCACGCCCTCGTCACCGTCGATATAGGTGATCTTGCTTTCACACGATGCGGTGGAGGTAAAGCCGGGGTCATAGGTGAAAAGCCCGGTCTGGCCGTAGAGCTTCGAGATATCGACCACGTCGGGGCCAATGGTCCCTTCGTGGATGGGAAGGTCCCAGCTCTTCTCCCCCAAGCTTAGCTTGGCCGCTTTTGCCCCGGTATTGGTGGTGGCGTCCATGGATCCCTCATCCTTTGGGCGGACAAGAACCGGATCTCCGCGCGGGTCCGGAGGTGGCGATCCGGTTCCCCGAGTGGCAAGTCCGTCCCCGCTCTGGCGTCTTCGCGAATGCGAAGCTGCCGTGAAGCAGTCCTAAACCCTCCCCATTCCTGCCGCAAGCGTGACCATGCTTCATTGCCGGGCAGTCCGGCGAATCTCTGCAATGGCAAGGTCTTCCGGTGTGTTCACATTGAAGAAGGGGTCATCCGGCTCACTGTCCCACACCTCTGTTACGGCGTTCAGGGTGTCGAGGAAAAGCCCGACTTTCAGCCGGCCTGCCTCCAGGCTTTGCCGCAGCGCGGTGCGCGCCGAGGCCGGCCAGAGGGCAATCACCGGATGGCGCTGGCCCAGCGAACCGGCGCAGACCAGGCCCCCCGTTTCCGCCTGCCTCCGCCGAAGGCGCTCGGCGAGGTCGCCCGGCAGAAAAGGGATGTCGGCCGGAACGGTGAGGAGGCTGGCGCCCGCATCCTCGGCCGCGAGGCGCTCCAGCCCGGCCAGCACACCCGCCAGCGGGCCGGGATGGCCGGCGAGGGTGTCGGGGACCAGTTCGCAGCCAAGGCCGGCGTAGGCCTCCGCATCGCTGTTGGCGTTGATCCAGAGCTGATCCACCTGCGGTCGCAGCCGGTCGATCACATGGGCAATGAGCGGCGCGCCGCCGAGCCGCACCAGCGGTTTCTCCAGTGCGCCATGGGCTGGCGCGTTCATGCGTCGGCCGAGGCCGCCGGCGAGAATCATGGCGCGGGTCAGGGGGAAGGGCGGGGAAGAGGGGCTCATGCGCCTTCATAAGGCGTGAGCGGTCCGCACGGAACTCCGCCTTGCTTGGGACGCCATTTACCTCAGGCACCACTCAGGCAGGCCGTGAAACCGAAACGCCCGGCACGAGGCCGGGCGTTTGAAGCTTGATCGCGGCGGGGCGCGCCAGCCTCAGTCCGCGACGGCGGGCGGAGGCGTGAGGCCGAGGCGACGGGGCACCACGGCGAGCTTGGCGCCCACGGCCCGCCAGAAGGCGACCTGGTTGAAGCGCGAGGGCTCGAAGGCGCCGATGAGGGCGGCGGCAACGAACGGCAGGCTCTGCACCATCAGCGCGATGCCGTAGAGGTTGATCTCGCGGATGTGGCGCCAGTCGTTCTTGGTGAGCGCGACGCCCGGCCAGTTGTTCAGAACCAGCAGCGCGATGCCGGCAACCAGCAGCAGGCCACCCAGCGTCGCCTCCGGCAGGGCCGGGAAAGAGCGGGCCGCGCCGGCGAGCCAGTTGTTGCCCTTGGCGGTGCGGGCGAAGGCGAGATCCTTGTAGCGGAAGCCGTCCAGCACCGCCTTGGCTACCGTGAGCTGAACCGCGCTTGCCGCCACCGCAGCGCCCAGCATGCGCAGGGGAGTGGTCTCCACCCGAAGCCGGTAGAGGCTGACGAAGTGCATGAGGTAGACGAGGAAGGTGATCAGGATCGGCAGCGTCAGCACATGGGCGGGCACCGACACGCCGAACAGCAGCACGAAGGGCACGAAGGCCAGCGACGCGATGGCCATGACGGCGCCCACCGATTCCGAGCCGAGCCAGGAAATCCAGCCGAGGACGAAATGGCGCTTCTGGGCCGTGGTCAGGCGCGAGCGGTTGGGCAGGAACTTGCGCCAGTGCTTCTTGATGATCTGGAAGCCGCCGTAGGCCCACCGGTGACGCTGCTTCTTGAAGGCCTCGAACGAGTCGGGCAGCAGGCCATAGCCATAGCGCTTGCGGGTATAGTGGGTTTTCCAGCCGTTCTCGGCGATGGTCAGACCGAGGTCGGTGTCCTCGCAGATGGTATCGGAGGACCAGTTGCCGGCCTCCACCATGGCGGCGCGGCGGATGAGGCACATGGTGCCGTGCACCACGATGGCGTCATCCTCATTGCGCTGGACCATGCCGATATCGAAGAAGCCGGCATATTCCGCGTTCATGGCCTCATGCAGCAGGCTGCGGTCGGCGTCGCGATGGTCCTGCGGCGCCTGGACGAGACCCACGGTGGGATCGTCGAACACGGGGACCAGCTCCTTGAGCCAGTCGGGGGTCACCACGTAGTCCGCATCGATCACGCCGATGATCTCGGCGTCCGGCGCAGTGGCATCGAGCGCGATGCGCAGGGCGCCGGCCTTGAAGCCCGCCACCTTCTCTGCATTGATGAACTTGAAGCGCTCGCCCAGCGCCGCGCAATGCTCGCGCACCGGCTCCACCATCGCCGGGTCGGGCGTGTTGTTGACGATGATGATGGCCTCGAAATTGGGATATTCGAGCGCCGCCAGGGCATCGATGGTCTGCTTCAGCATCTCCGGCGGCTCGCGATAGGCGGGCACGTGGATGGAGACCTTGGGGAAACGCGCGGGCACCGCGGGTGCGGGCGCCTTCTTCGGGTCGATCAGGCGGCGGGGGCCGCTGCCGAAGGCGATCGCCGCCATCTCCTCGATGCGGTAGAGCAGCACGAAGACCAGGGGCACAAGCATCACCACGCTGAGGGCCAGGGTGACGAAGTCGCCGCCTGTGACGTAGTGATTGAGCCAATAGTCGACCACAAGGGCAAGCCATGCCGCGACGCCGTTGGCGGCACCGGCGAGCACGAGGCCCTGCGACATGGTGAGGTCGCGCATGCGCAGCAGCGGCAGGGTGAACAGCACGCCGAGCAGCAGCGCCAGGATGGTGGTCTGGTTGTAGGTGTGGTCGTAGATCGGGCCGCTGAGTGGGAATTTCAGGTCGCGGTCCGCGTCGAACACACCCCAGTATTGCCCGACCGAGCCTTCGTTCTGCTTCTTGGGCAGGTCGAACGCCTCGATGATGTTGTATTCGATGCCGAGCGCGTCGGCGCGGGCCACGAAATCGCGGATGATCATGGCCTGGGCCAGCGGATCGGGCACCGAGGCGCCGCGATTGTAGCCGTGGGAGGGCCACCCGAACTCGCCGATTACGATGCGCTTGCCGGGATAGGCCGCGCGCAGGCGGTTGTAGGCATTGATGGTGTAGTCGACCACCTTGTCCGCCGGCACGTCCTCCCAGTAGGGCAGGATGTGGGCGAGGATGAAGTCCACCGACGAAGCGACCTTCGGGTGGTCGAGCCAGGTGTTCCAGATTTCGCCGGACGTCACCGGCACGTTCACCTGCCGCTTCACGCTGCGGATCAGCTCGGCAAGCTCGTCGTCGTTCATGTCGCCGCGCAGCAGCGTCTCGTTGCCGACGACCACGGCCTGCACGTTGCGATTCTGGCGCGCCACCTCGATCACGCCCGCGATCTCGCGGTCGTTGCCGGCCTTGGCCTTGGGGATGATCTCCCCGGTGTCCTTGTCGCTCTGGCGGTTCAGCCACGCGCCGGCGGTCACCCGGATGCCCTGCTCGCCGGCGATGGGGGCGATCAGTTCCTTGCCGTTGGTGGAGGAATAGGTACGCACGCCCCGCGTGTAGGGCGCCACCACCTGCATGTCGGAGCGGATTTGCGCCGCATTGGTGGGGGCCTCGCCCTCCGGGCTCATGTCCCGGCTGAAGGGGGCGAAGGACAGGCTCTGGAAGCGGTCCGTGATATTCGGCGCGCTGACCTCGGGCCGCATGGAAAGCCACATCGCGGCGTGGATCGAGGTCACAACCGCAATGACTGCTGCCGCAGCAGCAAGACCGGGACGCATGGCGATGCCCACCCTAAAGGGGAAGAGGAACCGGGAACGCCGGCTGAAGGCGTAGGGTTCCGGGAAACGGCTTCGGGGCACCCTTTCGACCTGCCCCCGCGGTCGGCAATGCAGCATTAACGATGAAGTTACGCTGCATCGCGTCGAGACACTAACATGCTCACCGTTGGAGATAAATCCCGATCATGGCGCCGCTGGGACGCCGTTGCGTCGGCGCCATGATCGCCCGGTGGTCTTATTGTTGCGCCGGTGCAGGCGCCGGGGCGGCGGGCTGCGGGGCCGCAGCGATATAGTCCGGGTTGACCCAGCACTGGTGCACCCGGCCGCCGAGCCTCTCCTGTGCCTTCGGATCGATGTTGCCCTGCCGCACCAGGCAGCGGAAGGCGAGCTTGAGATGCTCGGTGGGGCAGCCGAACTGCTGGTACATTTCAAGATGTCGCCGCGCGGTATCAATATCGTCCCGCCACAGCAGTGCGGCGATCCGCCGCCCTGTCCAGACGCACTCCGGCAGGCCGGCGGTTCCCGGCAGCTTGGCGGCCTCTGTGAACTCCTCCACCGAGCGCCGCTGGGCTTCGGCGGCCGCCTTCTGCTCCGGGGTCAGCTGCTCTGCGGCGGGCTTCTGGTCGGCCGGCTGATTCTGGGCGGCGGCCGGCGAAAGGCAGGCGAAGACGATGGCGGCCGCGAGGAGCGGAAGTCGAAAGCGTTGCATGAGGGCCATTTTCTCAGAAGGAACGCGGAGAGAACCGCGGCGACACGTTAGGAGAAGGGCGTGAATTTGTCAGCATGACGGCGCTGCGGGAAGGCGTCATCCCACCGGTGCCGTTGCGGTGCCCGCCGCTGAGGGAAGGCTTCACACCGCCGGTGCAAGGCTCTATGTGGCGGCGGGGTCCCTCGTCTCGTCTGGAGTTTCGATGCCTTCCTCCGTGCGGCTGCCCTTGGTGCTCGCGCTCGTGGTGGCCGGCCTCATCGCCGGCCTCTGGACCGTGCTTGGACGGCCAGTGGCCATGCCGCCCTCGCCGCTGGCGCAGGGCGAGAAACTGCCGTGCGTGTCCTACGCCCCGTTCCGCGACGGCCAGTCGCCGTTCCAGAAGGGGCTGGTGATCCCGGAGGCCCAGATCGACGAGGACTTCGCCCGCCTCGCCAAGATCACCTCCTGCGTGCGCACTTATTCCATCGAGATGGGGCTCGACAAGGCGCCGGCCATCGCCCGCAAGCACGGCCTCACCATGCTGCTCGGCATCTGGCTGGGGCCGGACGTGGACCGCAACCGCGTGGAACTCGACACCGGCATCCGTCTTGCCCAGGAAAATCAGGACGTGGTTAAGGCCGTCGTAGTTGGCAACGAAGTGCTGCTGCGCGGCGAGATGTCCGCCACCGAGCTTGCCGGCGTGCTCGCCAGCGTGAAGCGCCAGGTGGCCCCGGTGCCGGTCACCTATGCCGACGTGTGGGAATTCTGGGAGCGTAACAAGGGCCTCACCGAGAATGTGGATTTCGTCACCATCCACATCCTGCCCTATTGGGAAGACCTGCCCGTCTCCGCATCGGAAGCCGGCCCCCATGTGGACGAGATCCGCCAGCGCATGGCCGAAGCCTTCCCGGGCAAGGAAATCCTGATCGGCGAGACCGGCTGGCCCAGCGCCGGCCGCATGCGCGAGGAGGCGTTGCCCTCGCCATCCAACCAGGCGCGGGTGATGCATGATGTGGTGGCGCTGGCCAAGCGCCAGGGCTATCGCGTCAACGTCATCGAGGCCTTCGACCAGCCGTGGAAACGCCGCAGCGAGGGCACCGTGGGGGGGCACTGGGGCATCATCGATGCCGATGCCCGCATGCCAAAATTCGCGTGGGGCCAACCGGTGGAGGATTATCCCGGCTGGCGCATGCACATTGGCGTGGGACTGGTGGTGGTGGCGGGTGTCTTCGCCAGCGCCTTTTCCGGCGGCCGCAAGCGCGAGGATGGCGTTCAGCCGCGGGACTGGCTGGCTGTGGCGGGCGTTGCCCTGTTCGGCGGCGCGACGCTTGGCGCCGCCATGTCGGCCATGCCGCTGGAAAGCCTCGGCTTTTTCGGATGGCTGCGAAACGGCCTGCTGTTGGCCGTGGCGGTGGCCTGCCTGATGGTGATGCCGGCGGTGATCGGCCGCGGGCAGGGGCTAGCGCCCTTCGCCGTGGCCCTCGATGCTCGTCGCTGGGCCGTCTCCTCAAGCGCCGCCATCGCCGCCGCGCTGATGCTGACCCTTGCCACAGTGGCGGTGGGCTCGGTGGCGCTGGAGCTGGTATTCGACCCGCGCTACAAGGATTTCCCCGTGTTTCCGCTGACCGCCATCGTGGCGGCGGTCGCCGCCCCCATGCTGGTGCGCCGCGCCGAGCGGGACGGGGCGGGCCTCGGCGAGGTCATCGCCACCTGGGGCCTGCTGGTGGCGGGCATCTATGTGCCGCTGAACGAGACGCTTTCCAACTGGCAGGCGGCCTGGTTCGGCGCGCTCTGCCTCATTCTTTCCTTCACGCTGTGGCGGGTCCAGGCCGTGCAAAGGAAAGGATGAGCATCATCGCCGCCAGCGCGCCGGCCACCTCGTTGTGGAACACCAGCGCGAAGGCGGAGAACACCATCCCCACCGAGAAGGTAGCGAGGCCCGGTGCGATCAGCTGGATCAGGGCCACCACCAGCGCCACCGCGCCGAACACGTTCCATAGCGACAGCGCCAGAACCGCCGCGCGGCCATAGCAGCCCGCGCTTTCCAGCCCCGCCTCGCAGGCGAGGGAGACGAGCGTCGGCTCCACCACCATGTAGCGCATGTAAAGCGCCCATCCCACGGCGCCCATGCCCAGCGGGATCATCCAGTTGAGCGTGTGCGGGCCGGGGCGGAAGAGCGGACGCTCGGAATAGGGGATGTTCGGCATTCAAGGTCTCTTCATCCGGCGGAACGGAGCATGCTCCTTATGAAATGGAGCCGGACGGGTCCAGTGGCAAGGCGGGCGGCGAAAGCGGGATAGGTCAGCCGGTATGGCGCATGGGGCGGCGGCAGGGTAAGGGACAGCGCTTCGCCGAGGAGGGGTGAGAATGAGTGACCGGAGCCTGCTCGTTGTGGTTCTCGCGGCCGGGGAGGGCACGCGGATGGCCTCGCGGCTGCCGAAGGTGCTGCACAAGGTCGCCGGCCGAACCATGCTGCACCACGTACTGGCCGCCACCCGCGCCGCCGGCGCCACCCGCACCGCGGTGGTGGTCGGTCCCGGCCGGGAAGATGTCGCCGCCGAGGTGCGCAAGATCGTGCCCGACGCGCAAGTGTTCGAGCAGACCGAGCGCTTGGGCACCGCCCATGCCGTCCTCGCCGCCCGCTCCGCTCTCGAGAAGGGCGCCGACGACGTGCTGGTGCTCTATGCCGACACGCCTCTGGTGCGGCCGGAAACCCTCGGCCTGCTGCGGGCGCCGCTTGCGGCCGGCGCGGCGGTGGCGGCCCTCGGCTTCGAGCCCGCCGACCCCACCGGCTATGGCCGCCTCGTGACACAGGCCGACGAACTCGTCGCCATCCGCGAAGAGAAGGACGCGAGCGCGGAGGAAAAGGCCATCGGCTTTTGCAATGCCGGCCTCATGGCGCTGGCCGGCACCCACGCCCTCTCCATCCTGGAGCGCATCGGCAACGCCAATGCCAAGGGCGAATATTACCTCACCGACGCGGTGGAGATCGCCCGCGCCGACGGGCTTTCCGCCGTGGCTGCCCGCGCCGAGGCCGACGAGGTGGCCGGCGTCAACAGCCGGGTGCAACTCGCCGAGGCGGAAGCGATCCTGCAGCGCCGCCTGCGCCTTGCCGCCATGGCCGGCGGCGCCACACTGGTGGCCCCGGAAACGGTGTTCCTGTGCGCCGACACGGTGCTGGGCCGGGATGTGATCGTGGAGCCCCACGTGGTGTTCGGCCCGGGGGTGAGCGTCGGCGACGACGTGGTCATCCATTCCTTCTGCCACCTGGAGGGCGCGCGGCTGGAATCGGGGGTCACCATCGGCCCCTATGCGCGGCTGCGGCCTGGCACCCGGCTCGATTCGGGGGTGCGCATCGGCAATTTCGTGGAGACCAAGGCCGCCCACATTGAAAGCGGGGCCAAGGTGAACCACCTGTCCTATGTGGGCGACGCCCATGTGGGGGCGAACGCCAATCTCGGTGCCGGCACTATCACCTGCAATTATGACGGCTTCGGCAAGTACCGCACCGAGATCGGGGCAGGGGCCTTCATCGGCGTGAATTCCGCGCTGGTGGCGCCCGTGACTATCGGGAAGGGTGCCTTCGTCGGCACCGGCGCCGTCATCACTTCGGACGTGCCGGACGATGCCCTCGCCATCGCCCGCAGCCGGCAGGTGGTGAAGGAGGGCTGGGCGCGGGAGTTCCGCGCCGCCCGCAGCAAGCCGACGGGCTGAGCCTGCTCTTCGGACCTGTCCTGACAGGAAGCGAAAGCGGAAGTGATGCCGCCCGGGCTTGAGCGAACGGGCGGGAACGGTCCATTCAGCTTTGGGGTGGACCTTGGGATTTAGTCGGGCGCCGACCTTCGGCGACCGGAACGAGCGGAGCTTTTGTGCATGTGCGGCATCGTCGGCATTCTCGGGAAGGGCGCTGTCGCGGACAAGGTGGTGGAGGCGCTCCGCCGTCTCGAATATCGCGGCTATGATTCCACCGGCATCGCGACCCTCGAGAACGGCCACCTGGAGGTGTGCCGGGCCGAAGGCAAGCTGAGGCACCTGGAAACCAAGCTCGACAAGCATCCGCTGAACGGCCATTCGGGCATCGGCCACACCCGCTGGGCCACCCACGGCAAGCCCTCCGAGCGCAATGCCCATCCCCACGGCACCAAGCGCGTGGCGGTGGTGCACAACGGCATCATCGAGAATTTCCGCGAGCTGAAGCAGGAGCTGGAAGCCCAGGGCGTCAGCTTCAAGAGCGACACCGACACCGAGATCGTCGCCCAGCTGGTGGACCGCGAACTGCTCGCCGGCCGCGAGCCGGTGGCGGCGGTGGCCGCCGTGCTGCCGCGCCTGAAGGGTGCGTTCGCCCTCGCCTTCCTGTTCGACGGCAAGACCGACCTTCTGATCGGCGCCCGCCGCGGCTCGCCGCTGGCCATCGGCTACGGCAAGGGGGAAATGTTCCTCGGCTCGGACGCCATCGCGCTCGGCCCGTTCACGGACACCATCGCCTATCTGGAGGAGGGCGACTGGGCCGTCCTCACCCGCGAGGGGGTGGAAATCCGCGACGAGACCGGGCGGCTGGTGGAGCGCACCATCCAGAAGGTGCCCGCCGGTGCCATGCTGGTGGACAAGGGCAACCACCGCCACTTCATGGCGAAGGAAATCTACGAGCAGCCGGAGGTCATCTCCCACACCTTCGGCCATTATCTCGACCTTGCCGCCGAGACCGTGAGCCTGCCCGAGCTGCCGTTTGATCCGAAGGCGGTGACCAACATCTCCATCACCGCCTGCGGCACGGCGCTCTATGCCGGTGCGGTGGCCGAATACTGGTTCGAGCGGTTCGGACGAGTGCCGGTCTCTACCGACATCGCCTCCGAATTCCGCTACCGCGAGACGCCGCTGACCCCGGACGGCATCACCATCGTCATCTCCCAGTCGGGCGAGACGGCGGATACCCTTGCCTCTCTGCGCTACGCCAAGGAGTGCGGGCAGAAGGTGGTGGCCGTGGTGAACGTGCCCACCTCCACCATCGCCCGCGAGGCGGATGTGGTGCTGCCCATCCTGGCCGGCCCGGAGATCGGGGTGGCCTCCACCAAGGCCTTCACCTGCCAACTGGCGACCCTCGCCTGCCTCGCGGTGGCGTTTGGCCGAGCCAAGGGTGTGCTGGAGGAGGCCGACGAGCACAAGCTGGTGCGCGCCTTCATGGAAGTGCCGCGCCTGATGACCGAGGCGTTGAAGCTCTCGCCCGAGATCGAGGTGCTCGCCCGCACCCTCGCCAAGGCCCGCGACGTGCTCTATCTCGGCCGCGGCACCAACTACCCGCTGGCCCTTGAGGGCGCGCTGAAGCTCAAGGAAATTTCCTACATCCACGCCGAGGGCTATGCCGGCGGCGAGTTGAAGCACGGCCCCATCGCCCTCATCGACGAGAAGATGCCGGTGGTGGTCATCGCCCCCCACGACCGCATCTTCGACAAGACCGTCTCCAACATGGAGGAGGTGGCGGCGCGCGGCGGCCGCATCATCCTCGTCACCGACCCCTTGGGCGCGGCGGCGGTGGACGTGGGCGCGGTGCAGAAGCTGATCCTGCCGGAAATGCCGTCCACCGTGTGCCCGATGGTCTATTCCATCCCGGTGCAGCTGATCGCTTACCACACGGCGGTCATCATGGGCACGGACGTGGACCAGCCACGCAACCTCGCCAAGTCGGTGACGGTGGAATAAGGCGCCCGCGTCGGCGGTTCGCGGCCGACGCCGACCTCAGCGGATGCCGAGGTGGTCGGGCAAGGCGATCACGCCGGGGTGGAAGCGTTTGTCGAAGTGGTCGGTGAGCACGATCGCGTATTGGATCTTCTCCCGCCAGCCACGCACCGTGTTGAAGTAGATGCGGTACAGGTTGCGGGCGAGACGTGTCTTGAAGCGGCGCCGGTCCGTCTCCCGCACCATCATCGCGAAGGTGCGGTAGCCAAGCGAGCGCAGCAGCTCGATGGTGGCCGAAGTGCCGTTCTCGATCTCGCTCTCCTGCTGCTCGAAGAAGATCACCGGCTGATTGCTGGCGATCACCTGCCGTGCGCCTGAGAGGGCCTCGAACTCGTGCCCCTCCACGTCCACCTTCATGAAGGTGATGTCCCGCCGCGCCGCGAACTCGGCGTCGAGCGGTCGCAGATGGATGGTCGTGGTCGCCTCGTCCGCATGAGACACGATGTGGGATGCGCCGATGTTCGAGGGATTGATGCGGAACCCCAATTGCTGCTCCTGGACCGAAAGTCCGTAGTCGCGGCAGGAGATGTTGGGCGCCAGTTCCGCATTGAGGCGCAGCAGGGCGAAGACGCGCGGGTTGGGCTCGAAGGCGATCACGTCGCGGAAGTGGTCGGCGAAGAACAGCGCATGATTGCCGATGTTCGCGCCGATATCGAGCGCAGTGCCCGTGAAGAGAGAGGGCGCGGCCTGATGGAGCCAGGCAAACAGGGTCTCCAGCTCGTCCTTCTCGTAGGTGCCGTGGACGTTGATGGCGTGGCCGATGTGATCAAAAGCGAAGATCGCCATGGGGCGGTGCTTGCCCGCAAGTTCCGTCGACGTGGCGTTGAGGTGGTCTTCCGCGTGGGTGTCCTTCCGGTGACGCCTGGGATCCTTCTGATCGAGCTGGCGACGGAACACTTCACGTGACGAAGACATAGGGTATCTCTCTTGGACTTCGTCGCGGCGATCCGGACTTCACCCCGCGATGCGGCCACCGTGGCGGCGTTGGGCCGTCTTGTCTCATCGGAACCCGAAGTACAAGGCCTCACCGGTTCGGCCGGCTCGCGATGAATACCGCAAGGGCGATGAATATCAGCCCCAGTACCACCAGCACCGGTGTGGGTGCACCGAAATACCACGAGCCGGTGAAGGTGCCGACGAAGCTCGACAAGGCGAACAGCTTCACTAGCGGCGGAATAGCGCCGGTATCGCGCCAGCGCACCACGCCGGGGCCGAGATAACGGTGGTTTAACAGCCACGCCTCGAAGCGCGGCGAGGAGCGCGTGAAGCACCAGGCGGCGAGGATCAGGAACACCGTTCCCGGCAGCATGGGCACCACCATGCCGATGGCGCCGATGACCAGAAAGACGAGGCCCGCCGCGAACAGCAGCTTCTGGTAAATGGCCGCGCGAGACCAACGGCGCGCCGCCAGTTGCTCGCTTTCCGAGCGATGCGGCAGGCCAGCGGGCGGCGGTCGGCCGGAGGTGTCTGGATCAGGCATCATGGCCGGACCATGGTCCCTCATCCCGCCGAGAGCAAGCGCATGGCCCCGTCGCGCTCAACCAGGTGCAGCAGGGTGTGGAGCGGACCGGCCTCCGGTGCCGCGAGGTCCGGATCGGCCTTGACGCGCTGGGCTGCGGCAGCGCGTGCCGCCTCCACCTCGCCGGAATGGAATTCGAGCCGCGCGGTACGGAAGCCGGGCATGCCGCTTTGCCTTGTGCCCAGCACATCGCCTTCCCCGCGCAGGCGCAGGTCCTCCTCGGCGAGGCGGAAGCCGTCCTGGCTCTCGCGCAGGATGGCGAGGCGCGCCTTTGCCGTCTCGCCCAGCGGCGCGCGATAGAGCAGAAGGCAGACGGAGGGCTTGTCGCCGCGCCCCACCCGCCCGCGCAACTGGTGGAGCTGGGCGAGGCCGAAGCGTTCCGCGTGCTCGATCACCATGACGGTGGCCTCGGGCACGTTCACCCCCACCTCGATGACGGTGGTGGCCACCAGCAGCCGGGTCTCGCCCGAAGCGAAGCGGGCCATGGCCTCGTCCTTAGCGGCCCCGGACATGCGGCCATGCACCAGCCCCACCTTGTCGCCAAAGATGGATTTCAGCACCTCGAACCGCTCGGTGGCGGCGGCGAGGTCCGAGGTGTCGGTCTCTTCCACCAAAGGGCAGATCCAATAGGCTCGCGCGCCGGAAGACAGGGCGCGGCCGGCGGCCGCCACCACCTCGTCCAGCCGGTCGAGGGGGATGGCGCGGGTGTCGATGGCTTGCCGGCCCGGCGGCTTCTCGCGCAGCTCGCTCGAATCCATGTCGCCGAACAGGGTGAGCACCAGGGTGCGCGGGATGGGGGTGGCGGTCATCACCAGCATGTCCACCGCCTCCCCCTTGCGGGCCAGCGTCAGGCGCTGCTCCACGCCGAAGCGGTGCTGCTCGTCCACCACCACCAACGCGAGGTCGCGGAAGATCACGTCGTCCTGGATCAGGGCATGGGTGCCGATGACCATGTCGGTGCGGCCGTGCTGCAACTCGGTGAGCACGGCGGTGCGGGCGCGTCCCTTCTCCCGCCCGGTCAGCACGCTGACCGACAGGCCCGCCGCCTCGGCCAAAGGCGCGATGGTCTCGTGATGCTGGCGGGCGAGGATTTCCGTGGGTGCCATGAGGGCGGTCTGGCGGCCGGCCTCGGCCACGGTGGCGGCGGCCATCAGCGCCACCACGGTCTTGCCGGAGCCCACGTCGCCCTGCAGCAGGCGCAGCATGCGCGTATCGGCGGCAAGATCCGCGCGGATGGCCGCCACCGCCTGCTCCTGTCCACCGGTCAGGCGGAAGGGCAGGGCGGCGAGGAGCTGTGCGGAGATGTGCCCGTCGCCCACGGTCGAGCGGCCGCCGGCCTTCTCCTCCTGCGCCCGCAGCAGGGCGAGGGTGATCTGGTGGGCGAACAACTCGTCGAAGGCGAGCCGCCGCCACGGCCCGCCGGCCGGGGTCGCCTCATGGGGATTGGCCGGGCGGTGGACCCGTGCCAGCGCTTCCCGGAAGCCGGGCCAACCGCGCTCGGCAAGGAGGTCCGCCGGGATCCATTCGGGAAGCTCGGGCACGCGCTGGAGCGCGGCCTCGATGGCGCGGCGCACATGGCCGGCGGCCAGCCCCTCCACCAGCGGGTAGACCTGCTCCACCGCCGGCAGCTTGGCGAGGCCGGCGGCATCGAGCACCCGGTCGGGATGGGTCATCTGCCGCATGCCGTCGTAGAGCGAGATGCGGCCGCACAGCCAGCGGGTTTGCCCCACGGGCAGCATGTGTTCGAGCCGCGTCGGATCCATCTTGAAATGCACCACCACCATGTCGCCGGAGGCGTCGGACACATAGGTGCGGTGGGGCGCGCGGCTGCCGGGGGGCGGGGACTGGTGGGCGTCCACCCGGACCTCCAGCGTCACGTCGGTCTCGGGAAGGGCCTCGGCGATGGTGGGGCGGGCGCGCCGGTCCACGAAGCCGGACGGCATGTGGAACAGAAGGTCGAGGACGCGCGGCATCTCCCGCCCGAGCAGCCGGCCATAGGGCCGCACCAGCTTGGGCCCGATGCCGGGCAGGCTGGTGAGCGGCGCGAACAGGGGGAGGAGGGCATCCGGGCGCATGGCGGCGGAAGGTGTCCTGTTCGCCTGCGCCGTGCAAGCCGCTCCTGCTCCGCTTCAACTGGAGGTCACAAGCGATCTCCTATATCTATCAACATTCAACCCTCAGCGATGAGTGTCCCGCATGAGCACCGGCGAGAGCGAAGGCGAACAGGCGGAACGCATGGCCTTCATCCTCGGCCTGCGGCAGCGGGGGATTCGGGACGTGGGTGTGCTGCGCGCCATGGAGCTGGTGCCGCGCCCCCTGTTCGTGGACCCTGCCTTGCGCCGGCATGCCTATGACGACGTGGCCCTGCCCATCGCCTGCGGTCAGACCATGTCCCAGCCCAGCCTCGTTGCCGCCATGACGGAGGCCCTGTCGCTCACCGCCGATCATACGGTGTTGGAAGTAGGGACGGGATCAGGCTACCACGCGGCCGTACTCTCCCACCTCGCTGCGCGGGTAGTCACGGTGGATCGCTACCGGTCGCTGGTGGCGGAGGCGCAGGCGCGGTTCGAGGTGCTGGGCCTGCGCAATGTCACCGCCTATGTGGGCGACGGCACCCAAGGCATGCCCGCCCGCGCCCCCTTCGACCGCATACTTGTCACTGCGGCCGCGCCCGACATTCCCTTCGCCCTGATCGACCAGCTCAAGTTCGGCGGCGTCATCGTGATGCCGCTCGGGGCGCCGGAAGAGATCCAGACCCTCGTGCGCTACGTGAAGGAGCAATCCGGGCGGACCCGCACCGAACTCATGAAGGTGCGGTTCGTACCGCTCATTCCGGGCGCTGCGGCCACACTTTGATGGAAAGCGCCATGCCGGCGCCCCATTGGTCCCGTCTACGCTGCGCTGCGGTTGCCGCCCGGGGTCCGGTCAGCTATCGAACCTTAACGTTTCGTTTCGGGGGATGAACACCGTGGCGGTTGTCGTGTCGCGCCGAGTGTGGCGGGTTCTGGCGTGCGCAATGCTGCTCGGCGCCCTTTCGGGCTGCGGTGGCCGGCCGTCGGGCGTGCTCATCCCGGTGCCGGACGACGTGCCGGGCACCTCCCGCGTGAACATGGTGGTCGCCACCGTCCGCGAGCGCGACAACGGGCCGGACATCTTCAGCGGCGAGCGCTCGCGCAAGTCGAGCTTCGCGGAGGTCACCGTCTCGATTCCGCCGACCGCCGCGCGCAAGCCCGGCGATGTCCAGTGGCCGAAGTCCGTCCCCGGCAATCCGGCCACCGACTTCGTCACCACCCAACTCGATGAACTGACCCAGGAACAGGCCATCAAGTGGTTCCACGAGCGCATCCGCCGCACGCCCAACCGGCAGGCGCTGGTGTTCGTCCACGGCTTCAACCAGCGCTTCGACGATGCGGTGTTCCGCTTCGCCCAGATCGTCCACGATTCCAACGCCCCGGTGACGCCGGTGCTGTTCACCTGGCCGTCGCGCGGCAGCCTGCTCGCCTATGGCTATGACCGGGAGAGCACCTCGGTTTCGCGCGATGCTCTGGAGCGGCTCCTCACCTTCATGGCGAAGGACCCGAACGTGGGGGAGATTTCCATCCTCGCCCACTCCATGGGCAATGTCGTGACGCTGGAGGCGCTGCGGCAGATGGCCATCCGCAACGGCCGCATCCTGCCCAAGATCAAATATGTGATGCTCGCCGCGCCCGACGTGGACGTGGACGTGTTCGCCTCCTTCTTCAACGAGATCGGCCCGGACCGGCCGGCCTTCACCCTGTTCGTCTCGCAGGACGACAAGGCGCTGGCGCTCTCCAAGCAGGTGTGGGGCGATGTGCCGCGTGTGGGCGCGGTCAATCCGGAGCTGGAGCCCTATCGCTCCGAGTTCGAGCGCAACAACATCAACGTTATCGACCTCACCAAGCTGAAGACCGACGACGCGTTGGCCCACGGCAAGTTTGCCGCCAGTCCACAGGTGGTGCAGGCCATCGGCGCCCGCCTTGCCGAGGGCCAGACCATGACGGATTCCCGCGTCGGCGTGGGTGAGCACATCATCCAGATGACCTCGGGCGCCGCCTCCACGGTGGGCACGGCCGCCGGCCTCGTCATCGCCGCGCCGGTGGCGGTGCTGGACGAGAATACCCGTGCCCATTACGGCCAGCACGTGAACAAGCTGGGTAATTCGGTGACCGAAACCGCCACGAGCGGCGCCAACGTGGTAACGGCCCCGGCCGCCCACTGATCCTGTCCTGATCCGGCGGTGCGCGCCCGCCCGCCGGTGTTGCTTCCGGGCAACGGGCCAGGTGAAACGTGGATGGCCGTGCGCCGGCTGGGGCTCACTTAAGCCGCCGTTTACGCATGGGACCCTTAATTGGCGCATGTATTTCGTTGCGTGCGAGTTCGATCACATGCGTATTTCCAGCGAGACTCACGGGCGTAATGTCTTCGCGCGACTGGCGTTGATCGGGCTTGTGTCCGGTACGGTCGCCGGGTGCAGTTCGGACTCGACCCGGTTCCTGACGGATGGCTTCACAGCTCCGCCCCAGCAGCAGGCGAACGCCGGCTATGGGGGTGGCTACCAGGGCCAGGCCGGCGGCGGAGATGTCACCGGCTCCCTCGGCGCGGCGCCGTCGGGTCGAGTGGATTCGGTTCCGCTGCCGCCCCCCGGCCAGGCCGGCCCGGGCATTCAGCCCTCATCTTATGCTTCATCCGGCGCGGCCCAGCCGCTTTATGGCGCGTCGGGTTATGGTGCTGCTGGCTACGGCGCAACGGCTCCGGTGACCGCCTCGGCGCGCCCGGCGGTGCCGGGAACCCACGTGGTGGTGGGGGGCGAGACGCTGGCCTCCGTCGCCCGCATGTATGGCGTGTCGTCGGCGGCGCTCGGCGCGGCCAACAACATCGCGCCGGGCAATACCGTGCGCACCGGCCAGACCCTCGTCATTCCCCCGGGCGGCAACGGCGCCTCCCAGACCCATGCCGCCCAGGCAGTGGCCCAGCCGGCGCTGGCCGCAAAGCCGCTTCAGGTGGCTACCGCGCCCAACACGCTGAGCGTGCCGGGCAAGCCCGCCAGCCAGCCGGCGACAGTGGCAGCCAAGCCGCTGACCACCGCTCCGGTGCTGTCGCAGAACCTGACGCCGCCCGCGGCGGCGCCGACGCCGACGCCGACGCCGACGCCGACGGCGACCGCTGCCGCCAAGCCTGCGTCTGCCCCCAAGCTCGCGGCGGCACCGACGCAGCCGGTGGCCAAGTCCTCCGCGCCCGAGCCCAAGGTGGAAACCGCTGCCAAGGTGACTCCCGCCGACGACGCGGACGACGGCCCCCGCGCTTCCGGCTCCGGTCCCCAGTTCCGCGCCCCGGTGCGCGGCCGCGTCATCGCCTCCTTTGGTCCCAAGCCGGGCGGCGCCCATAACGACGGCGTGAACTTCGCCGTGCCGGAAGGCACCGGCGTGCGCGCGGCGGAAGACGGTACGGTGGCCTATGCCGGCAACGAGCTGAAGGGCTACGGCAACCTGGTGCTGGTTAAGCATGCGGACGGCTACGTCACCGCCTATGCCCACAACAGCGAGCTGAGCGTGAAGCGCGGCGACACCGTGCGGCGCGGCCAGATCATCGCCAAGGCCGGCCAGAGCGGCAACGTCAACTCGCCGCAGCTGCACTTCGAGATCCGCAAGGGCTCCACCGCCGTGGACCCGAGCCGCTACGTGGCCGGCCTCTGAGCCGACCCGAAATTCTCCTGATGACGGCCGGGCTTGCCCGGCCGTTTTCATGTCCGGTGCCCGGTTTCGGGCATGGCGGACGGGGAGGGGCGTGGTGCCGGCGCGCCTTCCCGAACTTGACGGCGCTTCCCCCCGCTTATAGGCCCAGCATATGACCTCCCGCGCCTTCATCGCCGGCTGCGCCGGTCCGCACCTGACCCAAGACGAGCGCGCCTTCTTCGCGGATGCCGCGCCTTGGGGCTTCATCCTGTTCGCGCGCAACGTGGAGACGCCGGACCAGGTCCGCGCCCTCGTTGCGGATTTGCGCGCGGCGGTGGGCTGGCAGGCGCCGGTGCTGATCGACCAGGAAGGCGGGCGCGTACAGCGCCTGCGTCCGCCCCACTGGCCGGAATACCCGCCGGCCGAGCCGTTCGGCGCGCTCTACCTGAGCGACCCCGTGGCGGCGCTGGAGGCGGTGCGGCTCAATTCCCGCGCCATCGCCGCCGACCTTTATGCCCTCGGCATCGATGTGGACTGTCTGCCCTGCGCCGACCTGCGCCACCCGGATGGCCACGGCATCATCGGCAATCGTGCCTATGGCACCGAACCCGAGCCGGTGGCGGCGCTCGCCCGCGCGGCGGCGATGGGGCTGCTGGAAGGCGGCGTGTTGCCGGTGCTCAAGCACATTCCCGGCCATGGCCGCGCCCCGGCCGACAGCCATGAACGGTTGCCCGTGGTCATCGCCCCCCGCGCCGAGCTGGAAGCGGCTGACTTCGCCGCCTTCCGCCTGCTCGCCGACCTGCCCTTGGGCATGACTGCCCACGTGGTCTACGCCGACATCGACCCGGAGCGCCCCGCCACCACCTCGCCGAAGGTGATGGACGAGGTGATCCGTGGCAGCATCGGATTTACCGGCCTGCTCATGAGCGACGACCTCTCCATGGGCGCGCTGGCCGGCGACATGGCGACCCGTGGCCGCGACGCGCTTTCCGCCGGCTGCGACCTGCTGCTCCACTGCAACGGCCGCCTGGACGAGATGGCCATCGTGGCCGGCGTGTCGCCGCAGCTCTCCGGGGTGGCGCTGGAACGGGCGGAACGCGCCCTCGCCCTGCGCCAGACCCCGGCGGAGGTGGACGCGGCGGCGCTGCGCGAGGCCGTGGCAGCGCACATCCGGCAGGTCGCCTGACTATGGCGGGCGAGGCCGCACCGGACCCCTTCGAGGCAGGCGCCGACCGCGTCGAGCCGGGGTCCGGCGAGGCCTTCATGGTGGATGTGGACGGCTTCGAGGGTCCCCTCGACCTGCTGCTCGCCCTCGCCCGCACCCAGAAGGTGGACCTCACCCGCATCTCCATCCTGGCGTTGGCGGACCAGTATCTCACCTTCATCGAGGAAGCCCGGCGCGGCCGGCTGGAGCTGGCCGCCGACTATCTGGTGATGGCGGCCTGGCTCGCCTACCTGAAATCCCGCCTGCTGCTGCCGGCCCCGCCGCAGGAGGACGGGCCAAGCGCCGAGGAGTTGGCCGCAGCCTTCACCCGGCGCCTGCGGCACCTGGAGCGCATCCGCAAAGCGGCGCACGAGCTGATGGCGCGTCCCCAGATGGGCCGGGACATGTTCGCCCGCGCGGTGCCGCCCGCCTCGGAAGAGCCGCTTTATACCGTGTGGACCGCCACGCTCTATGATCTGCTGTCGGCCTACGCCCGCCAGCGGCAGACCCACGTGCTGTCCCATGTCACCCTCAAGACGCGGGCGGTCTGGTCTCTGGCAGAGGCACGCTCCCGCCTCGAACGGTTGCTGGGGGCTGACGCCGTCGGCGAATGGATGCGGCTCGACCAATTCCTGCTAGATTATATGGCTGAGCCCGAGCAGCGGGCGACCGCGCTCGCGTCGAGCTTTTCCGCCAGCCTGGAAATGGTGCGCGAAGGCATGCTGGACATCCGGCAGGATGCCCCCTTCGCCCCACTGTGGCTGCGGTCGCGCCCGGCGGAGCCTGTATTGCCGCTTGAGGCGCCGCATCCGGCGCCCGGAGAGGAGATATGAACCGGCCCGCACCGCGCATCGACCTGTTCGACGTGCGTCCGGAGGATGAGCGCGCCTTTGCGTTTGCGCGCGACCTGCGTGTGATCGAGGCGCTGCTCTTCACCTCTTCAGGGCCGGTGGAGGCGCGCGCGCTGAAGCCCCATCTGTCCAAGGAGGCCGACCTCGGCGCGCTGATGGAGGCGTTGACGGCCGATTATGCACGACGCGGCGTCAACGTCATGAAAGCCGCCGGCGGTTGGATGCTGGGCACCGCGCCGGATCTCGCCCGCGTGGTCGCGGGTCCTTTGCCGGAGGCGCGCAAGCTGTCGCGCGCCGCCATCGAGGTGCTGGCCATCGTCGCCTATCACCAGCCGGTGACCCGGGCGGAAATCGAGGAAATCCGGGGCGTCTCTACCTCAAAGGGCACGCTGGACGTGCTGTTGGAGACGGGATGGGTGCGCCTGCGCGGCCGCCGCAAGGCCCCCGGCCGCCCTGTGACCTACGGCACCACGCCGGCTTTCCTGGTCCAGTTCGGCCTCGACGCCGTGCAGGACCTGCCAGGCATCGACGAGATGAAGGGCGCCGGCCTCATAGACGGGCGTTTGGCGGCGGGCTTCGCCATGCCGCTGCCTTCCGATGATCCTTCTCTCAGGGAGGACGAGGAGGCGCTGGAGCCCGAGGCCCTCGACTTTGCCCTTTCCCCACCCCCAGACGAGGACGACTCGGACACGCCCGACGAGGCCTGAGAGGAACAGTTTCGGTGCTGATCGACGACATCGTGGAGACCAACCCTGTGCGTAGCCGCACGCCTGCCGCCATCGCCAAGGGCCTTGCCTTCGATGCCGTAGAACTCTCCTACGGCGGTGTGCCCGCCGTGAAGGGCGTGAGCCTTGCCGTGAAGCCGGGGGAGGTGTTGTGCCTGCTCGGCCAGTCGGGCTGCGGCAAGACCTCGCTGCTGCGCCTTGCCGCTGGCATCGAGCGGCCGGACCGGGGCCGCATCCTCATCGACGGCGAGCCGGTGGCCGGGCAGGGCGCCTTCGTGCCGCCGGAGCGGCGGGGCGTGGGGCTGGTGTTCCAGGACTATGCGCTGTTTCCCCACCTCACCAATCTGGAGAACGTGCTGTTCGGCCTCGGCGGCCTGAAGCGGGCCGAGGCCGAGCGGGAAGCCCGCCTCGCGCTGGCCCGCGTGGACCTCGCCGACCTTGCCGACGCTTATCCCCACGAACTCTCCGGTGGCCAGCAGCAGCGCATCGCGCTGGCCCGCGCCATGGCGCCGCGCCCCGGCATCCTGTTGCTCGACGAGCCCTTCTCCGGCCTCGACAAGCGGCTGCGCGACCAGGTCCGCGCCGATACGCTGGCGGTGCTGCGCGATGCGAAGGCCACAGCCATCATCGTCACCCACGATCCGGAAGAGGCCATGCGGCTCGCTGACCGCATCGCGCTGTTGCGCAAGGGCGAGCTGGTGCAGCTTGGCCCGCCGGCGGAGCTGTATCGCCGCCCTGCGGACCTCGGCGTCGCCCGCTTCTTCTGCGAGCTCAATGAGATGGAGGCGGTGGCGCTGGATGGGCAGGTCGACACCCCGCTTGGCCGCTTTCCCGCCTCGGCCGGGCAGCGGGAGGGCGAGGTGGTGGTGGCGGTGCGCCCGCAGGGCATCGCGCTCGCCCCCCCCGGCCTCGGCATCGCCGGCCGGGTGGTGGAGCGGCGCTTCCTGGGCGAGCTTGATCTCGTGGAAGTGATCGTGGACGGTCTGGATCGCCCGCTTCTGATCCGCCTTCGGGATGCAGGCGCCGCGCGCAAGGGCGACGAGGTGGGGCTTGTGGTTGACCCCGCCGATGTCCTTGTTTTCGCCGCGGGCGGGGCCTAGTGTCCCCCTCCGAGAAAATCCGTGCGCGAATTTCGCGCGAGGCGCGCGCAAGCGCGAAAAGCTTCCTTGGAGGATGTTAAATGGGTTCGCTGAGCATCTGGCACTGGATCGTGGTGCTGGCCGTGGTGCTCCTCCTGTTCGGTCGTGGCAAGATCTCCGATCTCATGGGCGACGTGGCGAAGGGCATCAAGTCCTTCAAGAAGGGCCTGGCGGAGGACGACGAACCGGCGAAGACCCCGGCCGCCCCGCCCGAGGCGCCGCGCCCCCTTCCGCACCAGACATCGAGCGCCGCCGAGGCCGAGAAGAAGCCCGTCTGACGACGGGCTCCCCTTAACCCTTGAGGAGGGCGGCGGCGGGTCCGCCGGGTTCAGGCGCTCATGTTCGAAATCGGCTGGTCCGAGCTGATGCTGATCGGCATTGTCGCGCTGATCGTCATCGGCCCTAAAGAGTTGCCTTCGGTGCTGCGCACTGTCGGCCGCACCGTCACCAAGGTGCGCCGCATGGCCGGCGAGTTCCAGGGCCAGTTCCAGGAGGCCCTGCGCGAGGCCGACCTTGCGGACATGCGCAAGGAAATCGCCGACGTCACCGAGAGCACCCGCTCGACGCTCGCGACCTCGGAGATGTTCGACCCCCTGCGGTCCATCCGCGAGGAAATCCGCACCACGGTCGAGGGTGGCAATCCGCCGCCCAAAACCCCGGAAGCTCCCGTCGCGGACTCCGTGTCGGCGCCACTGGAACTGCCGGCCGTCGTTGGAGAGGCCGCTCCCGTGCCGGATGCGGCTCCTGATCCCATGGCAGCGATCCGCGACGAAATCCGCCGCATGGTGGAGGTCGGCTCGCCTCCCGCGGCGATCCAGCCCGCCGAATCCGTTTCCGCCCCCGCCGCCGGTGAGACCAAGAGCGCGTCATGAGCGACGAGGACGAAATCGACGCCTCCAAGGCCCCGCTCATCGAGCATCTGATTGAGCTGCGCTCGCGGCTCATCAAATCGCTGATTGCGTTCCTGATCGCCTTCTTCGTCTGCTTCATGTTCGCCAAGCAGATCTACAACATCCTGTTGTGGCCCTATGAGTTTGCCTCCGGCTTCGCGCCGGGCATCAAGCTCATCTACACGGCGCCGCAGGAATTCTTGTTCACCCAGATCAAGCTCGGCATGTTCGGGGCGGCGTTCATCTCCTTCCCGGTGGTGGCGACGCAGGTCTACATGTTCGTGGCGCCGGGGCTCTACAAGCACGAGAAGAACGCCTTCCGCCCCTATCTGGTGGCCACCCCCATCTGCTTTCTCATCGGCGCGGCGTTCGTCTATTTCGTCGCCATGCCGCTCGCCATGACCTACTTTTTGGGCATGCAGCAGACCGGCGGCGACGGGAAGGCGGAAATCTCGCTGCTGCCGCGCGTGTCGGAATATCTCTCCCTCATCACCACGCTCATCCTCGCCTTCGGCATCTGCTTCCAGCTTCCGGTGATCCTGACGCTGCTCGGGCAGATCGGGGTGGTGACGCAGGACATGCTGAAGAAGACCCGCCGCTACGCCATCGTCGGCGTGTTCATCGCGGCGGCGGTGCTCACCCCCCCGGACGTGATCAGCCAGCTCTCCCTTGCCCTGCCGACGCTGCTTCTCTACGAGGTGTCGGTCTATCTGGTGGGCATCGTCGAGAAGCGGCGGCTTGCGGCAGAGGCAGCGCGCAACGCGGCCGACGCTGCGACAGCCGACTGACGGCGAGGCCTTTCCCGGAGTTTTTGGAATTTCTCGGGTCTGGCGCTCCCTATCCGCCGTCATGCCCCGGCTTGACCGGGGCATCCATCGTGCCGCCGCGCGCCGGCATCGACGGAAACATGGATCCCCCGGTCAAGCCGGGGGATGACGGTGGAGGGGAATGTGCGCCGGCCCATAGAGGCCCTTCGGGGTCACGGCGGAGCCTTGCCATGCACGACATCAAATGGATCCGGGACGAGCCGGACGGCCTCATCACTGCGCTGGTGCGGCGCGGCGGCGGGTCCGACGAGGCGCGGCGGGATGCCGAGGCGCTGGTGGCAAAGCTGCGCGGCCTTGACGAACAGCGCCGCGCCACCCTGACCCAGCTGGAAACTCTGCTCGCCCGCCGCAATGCCGCCTCCAAGGAGATCGGCCAGGCCAAGGCCAGGAAGGACGAGGCCACGGCCTCCGCCCTCATGGCCGAGGTGGCGGAGCTGAAGGAGAAGGTGCCGGCGCTGGAGGCGGAGTCCAAGCGCCTCGACAAGGCGCTGGAGGATGAACTCGCCGCCATCCCCAACGCCCCGCTCGCGGATGTGCCCGATGGCGCGGACGAGCACGATAATGTGGAGGAGAGCCGCTTCGGCGCGGCGCGCAGCTACGCCTTCACCCCGAAGCAGCATTTCGAGGTAGGCGAAGCCCTCGGCCAGATGGATTTCGAGACCGCCGCCAAGCTCTCCGGCGCCCGCTTTGTGGTGAACAAGGGGCCGCTGGCCCGGCTGGAGCGCGCGCTGGGGCAGTTCTTCCTCGATACGCATACGGCGCCCGAGCAGGACGGCATCGGCGGCTATATGGAGGTCAGCCCGCCGCTGCTGGTTCGGGATGAGGCCATGTTTGGCACAGCGCAACTGCCGAAATTCGAGGAAGATCAATTTTTTACCATGCGATTGGATAGCGTTGACTATCTAGATTTGGTTGAGGAGTTGAAGAAAAAATCGACAAATGAAATTTATAATTTGGCATGGAAACTAAACTACCAAGCTGCTGGAAACATTCTTGCAGCTATAGATTCCAGAAGAGAACTCGCGACCATCGAAGGTCGTGTAGATGCTGCTGATGATCTTTGGCTTAGACTTGCAGAGGGATTGGGCAGAGCAGAACGGCGCAAGCAACTCGGCCTCTGGCTCATCCCCACCGCCGAAGTCCCGCTCACTAACCTCGTCCGCGAGTCCATCCTCTCGGAAGAAGAACTGCCCCTGCGCCTCACCGCCTGCACCCCCTGCTTCCGGGCTGAGGCGGGTGCGGCGGGGCGGGATACGCGGGGCATGATCCGCCAGCACCAGTTCACCAAGGTGGAACTGGTCTCCATCACCACGCCGGAGAAGTCGGCCGAGGAGCACGAGCGCATGCTCGCCTGCGCCGAGGCGGTGCTCAAAAAGCTGGACCTGCATTATCGCGTGGTGACGCTGTGCACCGGCGACATGGGCTTCGCCTCGCAGAAGACCTACGACATCGAGGTGTGGCTGCCGGGGCAGGGGGCGTTCCGCGAAATCTCCTCCTGCTCGGTGTGCGGCGATTTTCAGGCCCGGCGCATGAATGCCCGCTATCGCCCCGCCGAGGGGAAAGGCCCGCGCTTCGTCCACACCCTGAACGGCTCGGGCGTGGCGGTGGGCCGCGCGCTGGTGGCGGTGCTGGAAACCTACCAGCAGGAGAACGGCGCCGTCACTGTGCCGGATGTACTCCTGCCCTATATGGGCGGGCTGAAGACCATCGAGAAGCTCAAGTAGGGGCGGTCCTCGCTTGAGGACGCCCGCGACACCACCGTCGTCCCCCGGCTTGACCGGGGGACCCACCCCTCCGCGACACAAGTGACAGACGCCGAAAAGCCTGCGCGTCGGCCCCATGGATCCCCCGGTCAAGCCGGGGGATGACGACGGTTCTGGGCTAGGCGCCGGTTGCGGCGTTCGTCGGCTGCGACATCAAGCTACGGAAAAGGTCCCATGCGCATCCTGGTCACCAATGACGACGGCATCCACGCGGCGGGCCTCGAGGCCTGCGTCCGCATCGCCCAGAGCTTCACCGACGACGTGTGGGTGGTGGCGCCCGAGTTCGACCAGTCCGGCGTCGCCCACTCCCTCTCGCTCAGCGATCCGCTGCGCCTGCGGCAGGTGGAGGAGCGCCGCTATGCGGTGAAGGGCACGCCCACGGACTGCGTGATCATGGCGGTGCGGCACATCCTGGCCGACAACCCCCCGGACCT
The DNA here is from genome assembly GCF_005871085.1 of Xanthobacter autotrophicus. GTDB lineage: Bacteria > Pseudomonadota > Alphaproteobacteria > Rhizobiales > Xanthobacteraceae > Xanthobacter > Xanthobacter autotrophicus. The sequence goes on from NZ_VAUP01000015.1 coordinate 156,055, forward strand.
CGTGCTCTCCGGCGTCAACCGCGGCCAGAACATCGCCGAGGACGTGAGCTATTCGGGCACCGTGGCGGGCGCCATCGAGGGCACCATCCTCGGCATTCCCTCCATCGCCCTGTCGCAGGCCTTCGGCATCAAGACGCGCGAAAACCCCAACTACATCACCGCCGAGACCCACGCGCCCAAGATCATCCGCACCCTTTTGGGCGAGGGCATTCCCCCCGGCATCGTGATGAACGTGAACTTCCCGGATCGCGCGCCGGACGAGATCACCGGCATCGCCGCCACCTTCCAGGGCAAGCGCGACCAGCGCCTCATGCGCATCGACGAGCGGCGCGACGGGCGGGGCAATCCCTATTACTGGATCGCCTTCGAGCGCCGCATCTTCGAGACATCCCCCGGCTCCGACCTGCGGGCGCTGGACGAAGGCCGCATCTCCGTCACCCCCCTGCGCCTCGACATGACCGACGAGCCGCAGATGACGCGGCTCGCCCTGCTGTTCGACGCGAAGTAGGGGCGGGGTTTTAAGGGGCGGTGGGCGTTCAGCCCTCCGCCTCGTCCGCGAAGGGCAGGCGGATGGTGGCGCTGGCCATGGCGGCGATGCCTTCCCGCCGGCCGGTGAAGCCCAGCTTCTCGGTGGTGGTCGCCTTCACCGACACGCGGGCGAGGGGCACGCCGGTGATGCGCGAAATGGCGGCGCGGATGGCGTCGCGATGCGGCCCCACCTTCGGTGCCTCGCAGATGAGGGTGAGGTCGAGATGGGCGATGCGCCCGCCCCGCGCCGTCACCTTCTCCACCGCATGGGCAAGGAAGCGGTCCGAGGACGCGCCCTTCCACTGCGGGTCGGACGGCGGGAAATGGGCGCCGATGTCGCCGTCGCACAGGGCGCCGAGGAGCGCATCGGTCAGGGCGTGCAGGCCCACGTCCGCATCCGAATGGCCGACGAGCCCGGCGCTGTGGGGCACGGCGACGCCGCCCAGCATCACATGGTCGCCGGGGCCGAAGGCGTGCACGTCAAAGCCGGTGCCGGTGCGCACATCGGCGAGATCGGCGAAAGCGGCGCCGGCGGCGCGGGTCATGTCTTCCGGGGTGGTCAGCTTCACGTTGGTGCTCTCGCCTTCGAAGGTGGCCACGCCGTGGCCGGCCCATTCCATCACCGCCGCATCGTCGGTCAGCGTCTCCACGCCCGCCGCGGCGGCGGCGGCATGGGCGGCGCGCAGGGCCGCGAAGCGGAACGCCTGCGGGGTCTGCACGGTGCGCAGGGCCGCGCGGTCCAGGGTCTCGACCACGATGCCGTCGGCATCCACGCGCTTCACCGTGTCGGTCACGGCGAGCACGGGAATGGCGGCATCTGCCCTGCCGGCCGCCTCCACCGCGCGGGCGATGAGGTCCGGCGAGGTGTAGGGGCGTGCCGCATCGTGCACCAGCACCAGGTCAGGGCTCGTGCCCCCTGCGGCGGCAAGGGCTTCCAGCCCCGCGCGCACGGAGGCCTGACGGGTGGCGCCGCCGAAGGCCGGTGCCAAGATCTTGGGCAGATCGCGCGCCGTGTCCGCAAAGCGGACAGAATCATCGCTATGGATGACCACGAGCACGGCCGTAATCCGGGGATGCGCCGCAAACAGACGAAGGGTGCGACGCAGCACCGGCTCGCCGGCGATGGCCTGATACTGCTTCGGCAGCGGACCACCGGCGCGTGTGCCGCGTCCGGCGGCAACCACGATGGCCACGCATGTGGGATTCGCCGCCTCGCTCATGCGCGGTTCTCCCGCCAGCGGGGAAAAATCCTCTCCCGGCAAGGGCCGGAAGACCGGTAAAGGTAACTGGATGTGGGGCAAACTCTGCTGCGCTGCACTTCCACGCAGACTGCCCTTGCGTGTGCCGTGCACTTGTCTAAGATGTAGGCAGAAGCGAGGTGGCCTAATTTCTGTGCAAGAGACTTTCGCATTTTCCATTCCGGCGTTGCGGATCGGCTCCCACGCGCTGCCCAATGCGGTGATCCTCGCCCCCATGGCGGGAATCACGGACGCACCGGTGCGGCGGATGGCTGTTCGTTACGGCGCCGGCCTCGTCATATCAGAAATGGTGGCGAGCGAAGCGTTGCTGGTAGGCCATCCCGAGATGGTGCTCCGCGCGGAGGGGGAGGGTGTGCCGCTCCACGCTGTGCAGATCGCCGGCAATGACCCGTACCTGATGGGCGAGGCTGCCCGCGTGGCCGAGGCGGCCGGGGCGTGCATCATCGACATCAACATGGGTTGCCCGGCCAAGCGCGTCACCACCGGGGCGGCCGGCGCCGCCCTGCTGCGCGACCTGCCGCTGGCCCGCGCGATTCTCGAAGCGGTGCGCGGCGCGGTCTCGGTTCCAGTGACGGTGAAGACCCGTCTGGGCTGGGACGATGCGGCCTCAACAGCCGTGGATCTGGCGCGCATGGCCGAGGAGAGCGGTCTCGCCATGGTCGCCATCCATGGCCGCACCCGCTGCCAATTCTACACCGGCCGCGCCGACTGGACCGCCATCCGCGCGGTGAAGGACGCGGTCTCGATCCCGGTGATCGCCAATGGCGACGTGGTGGCGCCGGCGGACGGCCCCGCAATCCTCGAAGCCTCAGGGGCGGACGGTGTGATGATCGGGCGCGGCGCGCAGGGCCGGCCGTGGTTTCCCGGCCGGGTGGCTCGCGCCATCGCCGGTCTGCGGGGCACCGCCGATCCGGGCCTGGAGGAGCAGCGCGCGGTGCTGCTGGAACTTTATGAGGGCTGGCTCGGGCTTTATGGCCGGGCCTTGGGGGTACGGCAGGCGCGCAAGCATGTGGGCTGGGCGCTGGACGCGGCAGCCGCCGGCACCGGCGAAGTGCGGGCCAGCATCGTGACGGGGTGGCGCAAGCGCCTCCTCGTCTTGGAGGACCCCGCCCAGGTGAAGGCCGGCATCGCCGCCGCCTTTGACGACATCATGTGGAGGGCCGCGGCATGACGGCCGAAGCCAGAAAGCAAGACACACGGAAGATGGATCAAAAGCGCAAGGCTGAGCAGGAAAACGGCAAGGACCCGGGTATGCCGCGCGCCATCCTGGACGCCGTTCCGCACCCTGTCTTCACCATCGCCGGCAACGGGCATGTGGCGGAGGCGAACGTGGCGGCCGAGGCGTTCTTCGAGGTCAGCGCGCCGCTGCTGCGCCGCCGGCCCCTGGCCGACCTCGTGCCGTTCGGCACGCCGCTGCTCGGCCTCATCGAGCAGGTGCGCCAGCGCGGGGCTCCGGTGAACGAATATCGCGTGGACCTCGGCACGCCCCGCAATGGCGGCGAGCGCATCGTGGATATCCATGTGGCGCCGGTGTCGGAGCATCCCGAGCACGTGGTGGTGATGCTCCAGGAGCGCACCATTGCCGACAAGATGGACCGCCAGCTCACCCATCGCGGTGCCGCCCGCTCGGTGAGCGCGCTCGCCTCCATGCTGGCCCATGAGATCAAGAACCCGCTCTCCGGCATCCGTGGCGCGGCGCAATTGCTGGAACAGTCGGCGGACGATGACGACCGTGCCCTCACTCGCCTCATCTGCGAGGAAGCCGACCGCATCGTGAAGCTGGTGGACCGCATGGAGGTGTTCTCCGACGAGCGCCCGGTGGAGCGCGAGCCGGTGAACATCCACGCCGTGCTGGAGCATGTGCGGACCCTCGCCGCGTCAGGGTTTGCCCGCCACATCCGCATCGTGGAGGAATACGACCCCTCCCTGCCGCCGGTGCTCGCCAATCGCGACCAGCTGATCCAGGTTTTCCTGAACCTGGTGAAGAACGCCGCCGAAGCCATCGACGGCGATCAGGACGGCGAGATCCAGCTCACCACGGCGTTCCGGCCGGGGGTACGCCTGACCGTTCCCGGCGCCTCCACGCGGGTGAGCCTGCCTCTGGAATTCTGCGTCCGCGACAACGGCAAAGGCGTGCCGGACGACCTCATTCCCCACCTGTTCGACCCGTTCGTCACCACCAAGCCCACGGGCAGTGGCCTCGGTCTTGCTTTGGTGGCGAAGATCATCGGTGACCACGGCGGCATCGTCGAGTGCGACAGTCAGCCCCGCCGTACAACCTTTCGCGTGCTCCTGCCCATGTATCGCGGCAAGAGCACAGCTCAAGAGGATAACTGAGGTGTCGATGCCTACCGGAAGCATCCTGGTTGCCGACGACGATGCCGCCATCCGCACCGTGCTCAACCAGGCGCTGTCGCGCGCCGGGTATGAGGTGCGCTCCTGCGGCAACGCCGCCACGCTCTGGCGCTGGGTGAGCCAGGGTGATGGCGACCTCGTCATCACCGACGTGGTGATGCCAGACGAGAACGCCTTCGATCTCCTGCCCCGCATCAAGAAGGCGCGGCCGGACCTGCCGGTCATCGTCATGAGCGCGCAGAATACCTTCATGACCGCCATCCGCGCGTCCGAGCGCGGGGCCTATGAATACCTACCCAAGCCGTTCGACCTGAAGGAGCTGATCTCCATCGTCGGGCGCGCACTGGCGGAGCCGAAGAAGGGCGACGGCCACCACCATTCCCACGAGGAGCAGGACAACATCCCGCTGGTGGGCCGCTCGCCCGCCATGCAGGAAATCTACCGCCTGCTCGCCCGGCTGATGCAGACCGACCTGACCGTGATGATCGCGGGCGAGAGCGGCACCGGCAAGGAACTGGTGGCCCGCGCGCTCCATGATTACGGCAAGCGTCGCACCGGGCCGTTCGTCGCCATCAACATGGCGGCGATCCCGCGCGACCTCATCGAATCGGAGCTGTTCGGCCACGAGAAGGGCTCGTTCACCGGCGCCACCACGCGCAATCCCGGCCGCTTCGAGCAGGCGGAGGGTGGCACCCTCTTCCTCGACGAGATCGGCGATATGCCCATGGAGGCGCAGACCCGCCTGCTGCGCGTGCTCCAGCAGGGCGAATACACCACCGTGGGCGGGCGCACGCCCATCAAGACCGACGTGCGCATCATCGCCGCCACCAACAAGGACCTGCGCACCCTGATCCAGCAGGGCCTGTTCCGCGAGGACCTGTTCTTCCGCCTGAACGTGGTGCCCCTGCGCCTGCCGCCCCTGCGCGAGCGCTCGGAGGACGTGCCCGACCTGGTGCGCCACTTCTTCCTCCAGGCCGAGCGGGAGGGCCTGCCGGCCAAGCAGATCGACACTGCCGCCCTGGACCGGCTGAAGCGCTATCGCTGGCCCGGCAACGTGCGCGAGCTGGAAAACCTGGTGCGGCGCCTCGCAGCGCTCTACCCTCAGGAAGTGATCACCCCCGCCATCATCGAGGCGGAGTTGTCGGAGCCCATGCCGAGTGCCTTCTCCGAAGAAGGGCCGGTGGATGCCACGCTGGCGGCCTCGGTTGAACGGCACCTCAACACCTATTTCTCCGGTTTCGGCGAGGACTTGCCGCCCCCCGGCCTCTATCACCGCATCCTGAAGGACGTGGAATACCCACTGCTTTCGGCGGCGCTGGCGGCCACGCGCGGCAACCAGATCAAGGCTGCGGAACTGCTCGGCCTCAACCGCAACACCCTGCGCAAGAAGATCCGGGACCTCGATATCCAGGTCATCCGGACATCTAGGTGATCCGGACATCTAGGTGATCCGGACCTTCCGGCAGGGACGGGGAGGGCGGCTTCGGCCGCCTTCCTGCGTTTTTCGAATCAAGTTTCGCATCGCCGCGCCTGACTTGCACCATCGGCTTCAAGCCCCGCATAAGTCCCGCCGCGCTGTGCACAACACCCGCTAAAATGGACCCCGCTACCGACACCCAGCATCGGCTGAGCGAATTCGGGCCGCGTTAGGTCCTCTGTCACATTTTTGCACCAGTGTCGTTCCACTGCATCACTCCCGTCGTGCGATTCGACACGCGGCGGCGGTGGATGCCTGGGGGACTGTGGCACTGATGACGGATGCGCCGCTCAAGGACGCGATGGAGGGCACAGTGCCGCGCCGTGGCATCGCCGCCCGGCTGTTCGCGCCTATCGTCGTTGTTCTGTCGCTCGTTCTGGCGGTGGCCACCTTCCTCATCCTGATGGGCCTCACCTCCATCGTGCCGACGCCGCAGGTGGTGGTGGGCGTGCTCACCGCGTCGGGCATCGCGGTCCTCATCCTGCTCGCAATCATCGGCCGGGAAGTGTGGCGCATCCTGCGGGCACGGGCGCGCGGGCGAGCGGCTTCGCGGCTGCATGTGCGCATCATCGGACTGTTCGCCGGCGTCGCGGTGGTGCCGGCCATCGTGGTGGCGGTGGTGGCCAGCCTGACCCTCGACCGCAGCCTCGATCGCTATTTCTCCGACCGGACGCGGGAGATCGTAGGGACCGCCGCTTCCGTTGCGCAGACCTACGTGCGCGAGCATGCGCTCTCCATCCGCGGCGACGTGCTTGCCATGAGCAACGACCTGTCGCGGATGAAGCAGCTCTACGACACGGACATCGAGAAGTTCCGGCAGATCCTCACTGCCCAGGCGGCGCTGCGCAACGTGCCGGGGGCGCAGATCATCCGCCGTGACCTCTCGGTTGTAGAGCGGGCCAACCTGCGCACGGACCGCGAATATATCGTCCCCACCAACATCGCCATCGCCGAGGCCTCCGCCGAGCAGCCCATCATCTACCTGCCGTCGGACGCGGACTTCGTCGGCGCGGTGGCGCCGATCGCCGGTTTCGACAACATGTTCCTCTACGTCGCGCGGCCGGTCGATCCGCGTGTCATCGGTTTCCTGAAGGTCACGCAGGAGACTCTGGCCGATTACCGAGCCCTGGAAGAACGGCGCTTCAACGTGCAGCTGGCCTTCGGGCTGATGTATTCCATCGTCACGCTCATCGTGCTGCTGTCTGCGGTCTGGCTCGGGATCAACTTCTCCAAGTGGCTGGTGTCGCCCATCCGCCGGCTCATGTGGGCGGCGGGCCGGGTGGCCGCGGGCAATCTCGACGTGCAGGTGCCGGTGCACCGGGCCGAGGGCGACCTTGCCACCCTTGGCGAGACCTTCAACAAGATGACCGTCGAGCTGAAGACCCAGCGCAATGCGCTGGTCACCGCACGCGACCAGATGGACAGCCGCCGCCGCTTCACCGAGGCCGTGCTATCGGGCGTTGGCGCAGGGGTCATCGGCCTCGACGCGGAGGCTCAGGTCACCATCCTCAACCGTTCGGCCGAGAAACTTTTGGGCCTGACCGAGGACGAGGCTCTCGGCCGCAAGCTCGCCGAAGTGGTGCCGGAAACCGGCGCGCTGGTGGCCGAGGCGATCGGCGCCGGCCAGCGCGCGGTGCAGGGCAACATCACCATCCAGCGCGAGGGCCGGGAGCGGATCTTCGCCATGCGGGTCACCACCGAGCAGTCCACGGCCGAGGAACACGGCTGGGTGGTGACGCTGGACGACATCACCGCCCTCGTCTCGGCCCAGCGCACCTCCGCCTGGGCCGACGTGGCCCGGCGCATCGCCCACGAGATCAAGAACCCGCTTACCCCCATCCAGCTTTCCGCCGAGCGGCTGAAGCGCAAGTACGGGCGCCACATCACCCAGGACCGCGACGTGTTCGACCAGTGCACCGACACCATCATCCGCCAGGTGGGTGACATCGGCCGCATGGTGGACGAGTTCTCCTCCTTCGCCCGCATGCCCAAGCCCGTGGTGGACGCGCAGGACCTCGCGGAGACCGTGCGCCAGGGGGTGTTCCTCATGCGCGTCGGTCATCCCGACGTGACCTTCGAGACCGAGCTGCCGCCCTCCATGCCGGCGCGTTTCGACCGGCGGCTGATCTCGCAGGCACTCACCAACATCCTCAAGAACGCCGCCGAGGCCATCGAGGGGGTGCCCGAGGCCGAGCGCGGCAAGGGCCTCATCCGGGTGCGCGTGGAGGCCCAGGGCGAGGACCTCGTCATCGACGTCATCGACAACGGCGCCGGACTGCCGAAGGACAAGCGCAGCCGGCTGCTGGAGCCGTATGTGACCACCCGCGAGAAGGGCACCGGGCTCGGCCTCGCCATCGTGGGAAAGATCATGGAAGAGCACGGCGGTTTCATCGAACTCAACGATTCGCCCGAGGGCCGGGGGGCCTGGATCCGGCTTCGGATGCGGGCGGATGGTCAACCACCGGCCGGCGCGGGCGGGGCGCAACCGGTCCCTGAAACAGGGAGGGCCTGACACATGGCCATGGACATCCTCATCGTGGACGATGAGGCCGACATCTGCGAACTGGTGGCCGGCATCCTGGAGGACGAGGGCTATGCTGCCCGCACCGCCCGGGACGCCGATGGCGCCCTCGCGGCCATCTCGGCGCGACGGCCCAATCTGGTCTTCCTCGACATCTGGCTGCAGGGCTCGCGGCTCGACGGGCTGGAACTGCTCAACGAGATCAAGGCCCAGCACCCCGAGGTGCCGGTGGTGATGATCTCCGGCCACGGCAACATCGAGACGGCGGTGGCGGCCATCAAGCGCGGCGCCTACGACTTCATCGAAAAACCCTTCAATGCCGACCGCCTGGTGATGGTGGCCGAGCGCGCGCTGGAGACCCTGCGCCTGAAGCGCGAGCTGAAGGAGCTGAAGCATCTGGCGCCCCACGGCCATGTACTGGTGGGCCGTTCCAGCGCCGTGCAGCAGCTGAAGGCCACCATCGACCGGGTGGGGCCCACCAACAGCCGCATCCTCATCGTCGGCCCTTCCGGTTCCGGCAAGGAACTGACGGCCCGGCTCATCCACACCACCTCGACCCGCGCTCAGGGGCCGTTCGTCGTGCTGAATTCGGCGGCCATCACGCCGGAGCGGCTGGAATTCGAATTGTTCGGCGTGGCGGAAGGGGAGGGGCGGGAACCCAAGCGCGGGGCGCTGGACGAGGCCCACGGCGGCACGCTGTTCCTCGACGAAATCTCCGACATGCCGCGCGAGACCCAGAACCGGGTGCTGCGCGTGCTGGTGGAACAGACCTTCTCGCGCATCGGCTCCAACGACAAGGTGAGCGTGGACGTGCGCATCATCTCCTCCACCGGGCGCAACCTGGAGGAGGAAATCGCCAAGGGCCGCTTTCGGGAGGACCTCTACCACCGCCTGTCGGTGGTGCCGATCCGGGTGCCGCCGCTGGCCGAGCGCCGCGACGACATTCCCGACCTCGTGGAGTTCTTCGTCGACACCATCTCCCAGACCACAGGACTGCCGCGCCGGCCCATCGGGGAGGACGCCATGGCGGTGCTCCAGTCCCATGACTGGCCGGGCAACGTGCGTCAGCTGCGCAACAATGTGGAGCGGCTGCTGATTCTCGCCGGCGGTGATCTGGAAGCCACCATCACCGCCGCCATGCTGCCCCCCGACGTGGGCGCGCTGGTGCCGAACCTGCCCAACGGCAATGGTGGCGAGCATCTCATGGGCCTTCCGTTGCGGGAGGCGCGCGAGGTGTTCGAGCGGGAATACCTTGCCGCCCAGATCAACCGCTTCGGCGGCAACATCTCGCGGACGGCGGAATTCGTCGGCATGGAGCGCTCGGCCCTTCATCGAAAGCTTAAGGCTCTCGGCGTAGGCTGATGGACCAGTTGACGGGATGCCCGAAAAAGGGGCTGCATCGGAGCTGAGGCTCAAGATGCGATCGGTTTTGGCGCGATCTTTCAGGTCGCGATTCGCCTGGGCGCCGGGGGAGGGTTCATGAAGGTCGTGATCTGCGGCGCGGGCCAGGTGGGGTTCGGCATCGCCGAGCGCCTCGCCGGTGAGCAGAACGACGTGTCCATCATCGACGCGAGCCCGCGCCGCATCCAGATGGTGACCGAGCAGCTGGACGTGCGCGGCGTGGTGGGGCAGGGCTCCCATCCGGACGTGCTCGCCCGCGCCGGCATCGAGCAAGCGGACATGCTCATCGCCGTGACCTTGCACGACGAGGTGAACATGGTGGCCTGCCAGGTGGGCCACGCCTTGTTCAACGTGCCCACCAAGGTCGCCCGCATCCGCGCCCAGACCTATCTCGCGCCGGAATGGCGCGACCTGTTCTCCCGCGACCAGTTGCCCATCGACGTCATCATCTCTCCCGAGGTGGAGGTGGGCGAGATGGTGCTGCGTCGCCTGTCCCTGCCCGGCGCCACCGACACCGTGAGCTTTTCCGACGGGGCGGTGCAGGTGGTGGGCGTGCTGTGCGGCGAGGACTGCCCGGTGGTGGATACCCCGCTCAACCAGCTCACCCAGCTGTTCCCGGACATGCCGGCCACCATCGTCGCGGTGAGCCGGAACGGCAAGACGCTGGTGCCGCGCTCCAACGACCAGCTCGCCGTCGGCGACATCGTCTATTTCGTCGCGCAGGCGGACCAGGTGCAGCGCGGCTTGTCCCTGTTCGGCCACGACGAGGTGCCAGGCCAGCGCATCGTCATCGCCGGCGGCGGCAACATCGGCTATTACGTGGCGAGCGAGCTGGAGCGGCGCAACGCGGCGGCGCGGGTCAAGCTCATCGAGTTCTCGCGCGAGCGCGCCCAGACCATCGCCGAAGTGCTCTCGCGGACCGTGGTGCTGAACGGCGACACGCTGGAGCGCGCCATCCTCGACGAGGCGGGCGTGCGCGAGGCGGACACCATGATCGCCCTCACCAACGACGACCGCATCAACATCCTGTCCTGTCTTCTGGCAAAGCAGATCGGGGCCAAGCGCATCCTCGCCCTGCTGAACGAGCAGGGCTACGCCACCTTCGCCCGGGGCCTGGGCATCGACGCCCATGTGAACCCGCGCCAGATCACCGTTTCCAAGGTGCTCCAGCATGTGCGGCGGGGGCGCATCCGCGGCGTCCATGCGCTGCTCGACGGCTCCGGCGAGATGATCGAAGCGGAAGCGCTGGAGACCTCGCCGCTGGTGGGCAAGCCGCTGAAGGACCTCGACCTTCTGGAGGGGCTTCGCATCGGCGCCATTGTGCGGAACGGCCAGGTGCTGCTGCCGCGTGGTGATTTCGTGGTGCGCGCCCACGACCGGGTGGTGCTGTTCGCCCTCGCCGACCGCATCAAGCGCGTGGAACAGCTATTCCGCGTGGCGCTCGAATTCTTCTGATCCCGCAAGGTCTTCAGGTTCCCGAGTTTTCCTGACCCGTTCTCCTGCTCGCCAAGTTCTTCTTTTCTGAAGGCGCACATGGTCAACGCCGCCCGCCCGCTCGCCGCCGGCCTCCTCACCGTCGGCCTTCTCGCCCTCCCGCCGGCCGTGGTCGCGGCGCGGGGCGGGGAGGGGCATGCGCCGGTCTTCCTCGCCACCTTCGGCTTCTGCCTGTTCCTCGCCGGACTGCTGCGCTTCACCACGCAAGATACGCCCATGCGCCTCACGAGGGCCGGCGGCGTGGCACTGGTGGCCGCCCTGTGGCTGCTGCTGCCGCTGGCGGCGACGCCGGCGGTCGCCATCGTTTCCGGTCTGTCGCCGCTGGCCGCGTGGCTCGAGGCGGTGTCCGCCTTCACCACCACCGGGGCCACCGCACTGCGACAGGGGTCCGCGAGCCTGTATGTCTGGCTCGGCCTGCTGCAATGGACCGGAGGGCTGCTGACCATCGTCGCGGCGGTGGCGGTGCTGGCCCCGGCTGGCCTCGGCGGCCTGCCGGACCGTACCCCGCGCGGTGGCTCCACCCTTGATGTGGTGGATCTCACCGCAGTGCTGCGCGAGATTGCCCCTGCCTATGGGGGCGCCACCCTGCTTGCCGGGATCGTGCTGCTGGTGAGCGGGGAGAGCCCCTATGTGGCCTTTACGCTGGCGACCGCCGTGGTCTCGGCCGGCGCTCACCTGCCGCCGGAAGCCCAGTTGGCGCTGACCCTGGATGAAAGCCCGAAATGGCTGCTGCTGCCGTTTCTGTTGTGGAGCGCCACCAGCGTGCGCTGGCATCGCGCTTTGCTGACCCGGCGCATCAACGCCGCCCCGGAGCAGACGGAAAGCCTCGTCATCCTTGGCTGGTGGGCGGTGCTGGGCATCGTGCTTGGCGCCATTCTCTTCCGCTCGGCCGACGTACCCGCCCTGGAGGCGATCCGCGACGGCCTGTTCTCGGCGGCCTCGCTCATCTCCACAAGCGGCATCGGCCCACACGACGGCACCTACATGAGCCTGCCCCTCGGCCTCGTGATCCTGGTGGTGCTGTTGGGCGGCGGCGCTCTGTCGGTGGCGGGCGGGCTCAAGATGCTGCGGCTGCGCGCCATTCTCCTCAATACCCGCGGCGGGTTAATGCGCCTCGTTTATCCGCATCTCGTTCAGCCGGCGGCCTATGAGGGCGGCGGTGGTTCGGTGATGCTGGGCATCTGGGCGGGCGCCGCGAGCCTTGCCCTGGTGTTCGGAGTCTGCGTCATCGCGTTGAGCCCCGGCCTGCCCGGCCTTGATGCCGCGCTGGCCGCTGCTGCCGCCGTGGTGACCAACACCGGCCCGGTCTACGACGCCGGGGGCGCCGGCTGGCCACCGCTGTCCTCGTTGCCCGCCGCTTCCGTCCTCGTGGCGGGGCTCGGCATGGTAGCGGGACGGCTGGAGGTAATTGGCCTTCTCGTGGTCATCCATCTCGCCCTTTGGCGCTCCTGAAGCGGCGTTCGGGCCTTTGCTTTGCCGTGGTGCGGCATGGTAAGCCGCTCCTGAAACAAGGGTCCTGTGTCCGTCAGCTTCCGCACGGCCCTCACGATTGGAAACGGGACCTGTCCGATGAGTGTCGAAGCCTGCCGTAGCATCTTGCCGGCTGCTACCTTCGCATTTCCCGAAGACCTCCGGCCCTCGGCCTGGACCGAGCACGTGCCGTTTGCCTTCTGGCTCATCCCCGTGCTGAACCCGCGCACGGTGGTGGAACTCGGCACATATCGGGGCATGTCCTTTCTTGCCTTCTGCCAATCGGTGGTTGCAAGCGGGACACGAACCCGTGCCTACGCCGTGGATTCCTGGGAGGGCGACGCCCATGCGGGCGCTCTGCCGCCGGAGATCTACGCCGACGTCAAAGCCATCGTCGATCTGAAATATTCCAGCTTCGCGACCTTGCTGCGCATGGATTTCGACAAGGCCACGACGCATGTCGCGGACGGCAGCGTGGACCTCCTGCATATCGACGGTTTCCACACCTACGAGGCGGTGAGCCATGATTTCGAGACCTGGCGTGGTAAACTGAGCCCTGACGCGGTGGTTCTGTTTCACGATACCCAGGTGTTCGAGCGCGGCTTCGGGGTGAACCGCTTCTGGAACGAGGTTCGTACCCTGGGCGGCAGCTTCGAGTTTCATCACGGGCACGGGCTCGGGGTATTGGCGTTCGGCGCGGCCCGCGAGCGTCTGGCCACCCTCATGGAGGCCAGCGAGGCGGACGTGACCTATCTGCGCGCGCTCTTCGCCCGGCTGGGGCGCGGCCTCACCGACCGCGAGGGGCGGCTCGAGGCGGAGCAGCGACAGCTTGAAGCTGAGGCGGAGATCGCCCGCCTCAGCAGCTCAAAGGATTACCAGCTGGGCCACAAGATCCGCGGGCTCGTGTCCGGCCGGTTCCGAGGCTGAGCCGATCACCGACCATCCAACCTGGTTTTGCCATGTCCCGCATCGCCTATGTCAACGGCCGCTATCTGCCGCACCGCCATGCCAGCGTGCATGTGGAGGATCGCGGCTACCAGTTCGCCGACGGCGTCTATGAAGTCTGCGAGGTGCTCGACGGCCATCTGGTGGACGAGCGCCGCCACCTCGACCGGTTGGAGCGCTCCCTGCGCGAGCTTCTCATCCCCGCGCCCATGAGTCGGGTCGCCCTCGCCAATGTGCTGGCTGAGGTAGTGCGGCGGAACGGGGTGCGCGACGGGCTGGTGTATCTCCAGATCACCCGCGGCGTGGCGCGGCGCGACCATGCCTTCCCGCCGGCTGGCACCAAGCCCGCCGTGGTGGTCACCGCCCGCCGCTCCGACCGCAGGGGGCAGGAGGCGCTTGCCGCAAAGGGCGTCGCCGTCATCACCGTGCCGGAGAATCGCTGGCCGCGTGTGGACATCAAGTCCATCTCGCTCCTGCCCAACGTGCTGGCCAAGCAGCAGGCGAAGGAGGCCGGCGCGCGGGAAGCCTGGTTCGTCGACGGCGGCGGTTTCGTCACTGAGGGGGCATCCACCAATGCCTGGATCGTGACGGCCGGCAAAACCATCGTCACCCGCTCGGCGGAGAGCGGCATCCTGCGCGGAATCACCCGCACGGTGGTGCTCGAAGTTGCGGCCGACCTCGGCTACAGGGTGGAGGAGCGTCCCTTTACCGTAGCGGAAGCCCTCGCGGCGGAAGAAGCCTTCATTACCGCCGCCACTACGGTGGTGATGCCCGTGGTGCGCCTCGACGGCCATGCCATCGGAGCCGGGACGCCGGGCGTGGTGGCGACCACCTTACGCTTGAAATTCCACGACTTTTCCGAAATTTCCTGAGGTATCCACGGCCGCGCTCATGTTGCGAGGCAAAATAATATTGCGCCGCCATGGAGCTGTGCCATTCTAAGCGGCCAACTCCCGTGGCGGCAGCACGGCACTTGTGTGCGTCCGCGACGGACTTAACGCCCAAAAAAACGGATACGAAAATGGCGGCGGAACGGACACAAAACCTTCAGGACACCTTTCTCAATCACGTCCGCAAGAACAAGACACCCCTCACGATCTTCCTGGTGAACGGGGTGAAGTTGCAGGGCGTCGTCACTTGGTTCGATAATTTTTGCGTGCTCTTGCGTCGCGACGGGCATTCCCAGCTTGTTTACAAGCACGCCATTTCCACCATTATGCCGGGTCATCCGGTGCAATTGTTCGATCCCACCGATGATGTGGGAGAGAAGGCTTAAGGCATCGTGGAGCGCGGTACCGCCAAGGGATCCGGAACGACGTTGAAGACAGGGTCAAAGACGGGGTCAAAGGGGGGCGCTGCGTCACGGGGCGCCGCAACTCGGGCGGCCAAGGCCGGCGCGCAGGAAATCCATGAGATCGAGGCAGAAGCCTCGGTGACCGGAGCTTCCTCGGGAACGCCGGACGACATGTCCTCACCCGCACCTTCGCGCGAAGATGGCCGCGGCGGCATTGACCGTCGCGCGCCACCGACGCGGTGCGCCGTCATCACGCCGGCCCTGGCGAAACGCGCCACCCGTGGCGTACCGGAGCGGCGGAGCGCCCAGTCCCGGCTGGAGGAGGCGGTCGGCCTTGCTGCCGCCATCGACCTCGACGTTGTCTATTCCGCCATCGTCCCCTTGTCGGAGATCCGCCCCGCCACCTATCTCGGCTCGGGAAAGGTGGAGGAACTGGAGGGCGTGGTCCGCGCCGAGGCGGTGGACCTCGTTTTCTTCGACGCGGCACTCTCCCCGGTACAGCAGCGCAACCTGGAAAAGGCCTGGTCCGCCAAGGTGGTGGACCGAACTGCGCTGATTCTCGAAATCTTCGGCATGCGCGCCCGCACCAAGGAAGGCGCGCTACAGGTGGAGCTTGCCCACCTCAATTACCAGCGCTCGCGCCTAGTGCGCTCCTGGACCCATCTGGAGCGTCAGCGCGGCGGCTTCGGCTTCCTCGGCGGTCCGGGCGAAACGCAGATCGAGGCCGACCGCCGGCTCATCGGCGAGCGCATCGTCCGCATCGAGAAGGAGTTGGAGCAGGTCAAGCGCACCCGTGGCCTGCACCGCGCCAGCCGCAAGCGCGTGCCCTATCCCATCGTCGCGCTGGTGGGCTACACCAATGCCGGAAAGTCCACGCTATTCAACCGCCTGACCCGGGCGGAGGTGATGGCCAAGGACCTGCTGTTCGCCACCCTCGATCCGACACTTCGAGCGGTGGACCTGCCCCACGGCACCCGCATCATCCTCTCCGACACGGTGGGCTTCATTTCCGAGTTGCCGACCCAGCTCGTCGCCGCCTTCCGCGCCACGCTGGAGGAGGTGCTGGAAGCCGACCTCATCCTGCACGTGCGCGACATCTCTCATCCGGACACCGACGCGCAGGCCGCCGACGTTTCCGACGTGCTGGAGGATCTGGGCGTCGATCCCCAGCCGGGTGGCCGCGTCATCGAGGTCTGGAACAAGATCGATCGGTTGGCACCGGAGGAGCGCGAACAGGTGGAAAACCGGGCCGCCCGTGGCGGTGCGGAAGCGCCGGTTCCGGTTTCCGCGCTGACGGGGGAGGGGACCGGCGACCTTCTCGGCCTGATCGAGCGCCGCATCACCGCCGGCCGGGTCACGGTTTCCGTAACGCTAGCGGCGGAAGACGGCGAGGGGCTCGGCTGGCTCTATCGCCACGGCGAGGTGCTGGAGCGCACCACCGACGAGGATGGGGCCGTCCACGTGGCCCTGCGCATTCCGCCCGACCGCGCCGGCCTTGTCACCCGGCGGTTCGGCGCGCGGCGCGTGCATCCCACCTGAGCCATCATCCACCTGAGCATGCATCCTGCTGCGCCGTTCGCGGGCAGGTGCCGGGCGCACAGGGCAGGGGGCAGACTGGCGTCGCGCTCACGCGCCTTCCCGTTCCTTCTGCTTTGCCTCCTGCCAGAGGGCTTCCATCTCGTCCAGGCTCGCCTGGTCCGGCCGGCGGCCGTCCGCGGCCAACCGCTGCTCCACATGGCCGAAGCGGCGGGTGAACTTGTCGTTGGTGCCGCGCAAGGCGTCCTCCGGGTCCACGCCGGCGTGGCGGGCAAGGTTCACCACGGCGAACAGAAGGTCGCCCATCTCGTCCCTGATGGCCGCGGTGCCGCCTTCCTCCAAGGCCTCGGCGACTTCCTGCGTCTCCTCGCGGATTTTCGCCAGCACCTGGCGCGCATCGTTCCAGTCGAACCCCACGCGGCTGGCTTTCTCCTGAAGCTTCAGCGCGCGGGTGAGGGCGGGGAGGGGCAGGGGCACGCCGGCAAGGGCGCCCTGCTGCGCCTCCTCCGCCGGCAGGCCCGCCGCCGCCCGTGCCTGCGCCCGCTCGCGCTTTTCCTGCGCCTTGATCTGCGCCCACAAGCCCTTTACCGCCTCCGGTGACAGGTCCCGCGCGGTGCCGAACACATGGGGGTGGCGGCGGATGAGCTTGGTGGTGATGGCCTCCACCACGCCGCCGAAATCGAAGGCGCCGTCCTCCTCCGCCATCCGGGCGTGGAAGACCACCTGCAGCAGCAGGTCGCCCAGTTCCTCCCTCAGGTCGCCCATGTCGGCGCGGGCGATGGCATCGGCCACCTCATAGGCTTCCTCCAGCGTGTAGGGCGCGATGGTGGCGAAGCTCTGCTCCAGGTCCCACGGGCAGCCGGTTCCCGGGGTGCGCAAGGCGGCCATGATCTCGATGAGGCGCGCGATGTCGCGGGAGGCGTCCATGGGGTTCTCCAAGCTCGAGTGCGATCTTTACCGCAGGCTGGGCCGTCCTATGCTCCGCCCAGCCAGGAAGAGGAAGAGACCATGGTCGAGATCGCGCCTGCCGGCCCCATTGATGATGACATGCGGCCGGGTGAAAAGGCCGTCGCGCTGCCGGAGCGCTTCGACGCCGGCCTCTATTTTATCGGCCGCATCCGCACACCCTGGACCGAGCGCGGCAGCTGCCCCCGGCGCGGTGACGCGGAGGAGGGCCCCGTCTGCACGCTGGAGATCGATCCGCGCTGGGCCGAGGCGCTGACTGGCGTCGCCGACTGCCCGCGCCTGCAGGTGCTCTACTGGATGAACCGGGCACGGCGCGACTTGGTGCTCCAGAGCCCGCGCCACGACGGCGACACGCGGGGCACCTTCGCCTTGCGCTCGCCGGTGCGGCCCAATCCGGTTGCCTCGTCCGTGGTGCGGCTGGTGGGTGTCGACGGCCTGAGGGTACAGGTGCGCGGGCTCGACTGTCTCGACGGCACGCCACTCATAGACCTCAAGGTGCAGCACGACTGAGTCGGCGGTTCGGAGAACCGAGCGGGACCCGAACCGACCGTCGTGGCGAAGGCCGGGGCGTGGGTCCAGCCGTTATATCGACGGCCCATCGAAGAGTCGCAGAAGAGATATTATGGAACTCATTGGCGAGTCCGACCGGGAAGGGGGGATGCCTGATCCGCCATGGGCGCTGCCGCCATCACCCTTCAATGGACCTGAACATTTACAAAATAATCTACTTTTATCAGTGAGTTATATGGGTATCTGAATCCAGGGCGCGAATCACTTCAAGTCCTGCATTGGCGCTGGCGGTCGCCGGTGATGTGCAATGTCAGCCGTGTCAGCCGTTCGCGGCGGCGTCGGCCGATGCCGCTGGCGACCGGATATGGGACTCGAAGTGCATGCCGTCGTAGGCCGGCACGATGCCGTCGGGAAGCCGTGCTTCCAGCGTGGCATAGTCCAGGTCGGTGTGGAGGTTTGTGAGGATCGCGCGCTTCGGTTTCATGAGCGCCACGTAGTCGAGCGCTTCCTGAAGGGTGAAGTGAGATGGATGGGGCGTCTCGCGCAGCGCGTCGATAATCCACACATCCAGATTGTGCAGCCGCGCCAGGCTGTTCTCGGAAAGCCCGTTGACGTCGCTGGAATAGGCCACGTCGCCGAAGCGGAACCCGAAGGAATCGATGTCCCCATGGCGCTGGCGGAATGGCAGGGCGCTGATGGAACCGCCTGCCCCTGCAACCACGATCTCCCGGCCTTCCCGAAAGCGATGCTCTGTGATGATGGGCGGATAGGCGCTGCCGGGCGGCGTGGAGAAGCAATAGCCGAAGCGTTGATGCAACATGCGGGAGGTATCTTCATCCGCATAAACATCCACCCGGCTGCGATGATGGATGGCCAGTGGACGCAGATCGTCGATGCCGTGGGTGTGGTCAGCGTGCTCGTGGGTGTAGAGCACGGCGTCGATTTGGGTCACGCCCTCGCCGAGAAGCTGCTCCCGCAGGTCCGGCGAAGTATCGACGAGAACAGTCGTTTTCCCGTTCGGCCCGAAGCGTTCCACCAGCATGGAGCAGCGACGGCGACGGTTGCGGGGGTTGAGGGGATCGCAGGCGCCCCACCCCTGCCCCACCCGCGGCACACCGCCGGACGAGCCGCATCCCAGGATGGTAAAGGTCAGGCTTGCGCCGGTTTCGCTGGGCAACGGCATGGCTCTCGCGACCTCGCTGCGTCTGTTGCTCGGACCATGTGTTGCTCGGACCATGGGTCAGGGCGGAATCGGCGCGCAGCCTGATCCAAATTTGCGCCGGAGTCACACCCGAGAGCGCTCAAAATCATTCAGTGCGGCTGAAATTGGGGATTTCAAGCCAGAACCGCGCCGCGAATGACGGGGGTTTGCGCGTGTGACAACCTGCTGAGGGCTGGACCAGATATTTGAGTCGCGTTCGCCACTTACGGCCCGCGATTCGCTTATTTCTTCAGGTGAAGATCCATCCCCAAGTGCCAAATCTCTACTGCTCCGGGAGGCCCCGGGCATGATGGAGAGGAAAAGCCCGCTGAGGGCGGCGACGGCTCTGCGCGGGTATCGACGAGTGAAGGAGATCTGCCTTTCGGCGTCGCCCCGCCCTGCCCCGCACGCGGGAGGGCGTTCCGGGGGCGTGCCCGGCTGAATCGGCAATCATTAGACAGAAACCCATCCGCAATGGGCAGGCCCCAACGGGCGCCCCGCCGCCGGATCGCACCGGCGCCGTCTCGACAGGGATGGGATTTAAATTCGGGGTTTGAATGGTCGGAGCGAGAGGATTTGAACCTCCGACCCCTAGTCCCCCAGACTAGTGCGCTAACCGGGCTGCGCTACGCTCCGACTGAGGATGGGAGGCTTAGACCATCGCTCCGGCGTGGGCAAGCCCCCCTGCGCAGGTATCCCATGCTCTCCCCAGCGCCGTGGTTTCCAGCCGCAAATTTCCAGCCAAGCTACAGCTTGGAGTTGCTTTCTGGGCTTCGAAATCCGGCAGGATTGTGATCAGGACACCCGAATCGTCACCGTTTCGCCGGCAAATTGGGACGCTATCGCCCCATTGCGACGCCATTCGGCAATCATCCGAAATGACACGGAAGATTGATTGCATGAAGATACGCGTGGTCCTGTCCTGCTTCGCCCTGTCCTTCTCGGCCGGAATGGCCGTCTCGAACACCGCAAAGGCGGACACCTCCACCGGCATCGCCTCTTATTATTGGCAAGGCCGCAGCACCGCGAGCGGTGAGCGCTTCAACCCCTCCGCCATGACGGCGGCGCACCGCTCGTTGCCATTCGGCACCAAGGTGCGTGTCACAAATCTGCGCAATGGACGCACCGTGGTGGTGCGCATCAATGATCGCGGCCCCTTCATCCGCGGCCGGGTGATCGACGTGTCCCGTGCCGCCGCCTCGGAACTGGGTTTCACCGGCTCGGGCGTCACCCGGGTTGCCCTCGCCGTGATGGACTGACCCGCGGCAGGGATTGGTAGCTTGTAGGGCGTTGTCGGGCGAACGGATGTCCGCTTCGCACGACGAAAATGCGTCACGCAATTCTGGAGCAATCGCCGTGTGCCTTGCATACGCGGACCGCTCCAGTCCGTACGAGGCAGCGCGCCAGGATGGAGGCTCTCTCCGGCGCGGCCTCGTGCCTTCCTGAAGACGACAGGACGTCGCGCGGATCGCGCCCTGCCAGATGCGGCCGGGCTCCGCGCGACGGCTCACGCGCTCCAGCGCCGGCCGCTCATTCCCCCGAGCGCTGGGTATCCCGGGGCGCCAGCACCTCTTCCATCAACCGCCGGCATTCGCCGAGCTCGTAAAGCGCCGACTGCATGCGATGCACGTCGTCTCGAGACAGCACGGGCGCGGCCATGGGCGGCTGGCCCATCAACCGTGGTTCCGACCGCAGGTGCGGCGGCAGATATTGCTCGGGGGGACCCGGGCGGAGCGGCTCGCGCGGCACCCGCTGCGTCGGCGGCTCCGGTTCGGCTGCATAGGGTGGCGCCTCCGCCCTCGCTGATCCGTCGCGGAATGCCGGATTGGGCAGATCCACCGGCGCCTCGGCCCGGCTCCAGGGCGGCGGTCCACGGCGCTGCGCCACATAGGGGTCGGCAGCAACGGCGCGGCCAGCCATGCGGTCGGCGATCCGGCGCTGCTCGGCCTCGGGAAGCACGCCAGAGGAAGGGTCGTCCTCGTCATGAATGGGGCCGATGAGGGGGCCAACCCGGGTCGCGCGCGGCAGGGATTGCGGGGCGCCCTCGCCCCAGCCTTCATCCCACACTCGCCGCACCTCCTCGTCCGCCCAGCCTGAAGGAGGGCGAGCATGGGACGTAGCGGCCGATCCCGCAGCGGCGGAGGCATGAGCCATGGGCGCGCGAGCCGCCGGTGAGCCCACGGGCGGCGCACTGATGGGGGCAGCCATGGGCGGCCCGCTCATGGATGGTTCGCGCCGTTCCCCGCGGATCGGCGAAAGCGGGGGCCGTCGCCGCTCCTCGTTCATCATCTCGGTCTCCGGATCGGCGGCCATGGCGCCATGGCGCGGGGCGCGCGCCGGCCGTTCGAGGGGGCGATAAGGCGGTTCGTCGTCTTCGGGTTGCAACTCCGATGTCGCCGGCCCGGCGCGATCCTCGGCCGCGCCCTGCCATGCCGCCTCCACCCAGTCGGTCTGCCGCCATTCCCCGTCCTGCACGATGCGGCGCTGGCGCGAATCCTGGCGCGCGTCTTGGCGGGGATCTTGGCGAGAATCTTGGCGCTGGTTGCGCTCGGCCTCGTGGCCCCACGGCGGGTCGGATCGAGCGGCGGGAGCCGTGGCCCGCTGCGGCACGGGTGCGGGCGACGCATCCTGCCCGTCGTCCCCGGCAGCCTCATACGCCTCGGCATCGTCATAGGTCTGGACCGGTGGGCGGTGTCGGGCACGCGGAGCAAACGGATCGCCGCGCCGCTCGTCCTCAAGCCGGTCATCGTCTTTCCAGGCCGGGGACCGGGCCTCGGCGGAAGCCGGAGGACGGCGCGCGGCGGGACGCCCGCTCTCGACCTCCCCCTCCGTAAGGTCATGCGATGGCGCGGCGCGACGGGCGCGGGGGGCGAAATGACCCTCGGCCAGCCCCTCGTCTTCCGGGGCTGCGTGTTCCAGGGCCTCGTGCGGGCGCACCGGCCGGCGGTCCTGCGCACGCAGACGCTGGATGCGCGCCTCGATGGGCTCGGACACGGTCAAGGTCGTCGGGGGGATGTCGTCGAGGAACGGCAGCAGCGGATCGTCGAAGGCGGGAGAATGGGGCGTGTGCGTGATGCCTTCGGCGTCCCGTTGAGCGACGCGCGCGGCGGGCCCCCGGGTCGGCCGCTGCGGGGCGAGGATGGGTTCCAGCCGCTCACGCGTTCGGGGCGCTTCTGGGTTCATGTGCGGCGCACCATGGAGGTCGCCTGTGGGCCTGTGGGGAAACTCATCGCCCAGGGACGGCTCGCGCCGTTGGCCGGGCGCCTCGAAGGCCGCGTTGCGGCGCTCGTCCCGAAGCTGCGGCTCGCGGTCGCGGGGGCGGCCAGCCGGCCTGAAGGCGATGGGGGGCTCGGGCGGCTCGTCGGCAAGCTCGCGATCGGTCTCGGCGTCAGGGAAGGGCAGGGGCAGTTCCGCAACTTCGGGAAGTTCGGGCAGGAGGTCGTCCTCTCCGGCCCGGCCACCCTGCCCCGGCTTTGGCCGGCGTCTCGGCAAAAGGCCCAGCAGGCCGCCGAAGGTGACGCCGTCCCCGGCCTCGCCGCGCGCCGGCTTGGCCGAACGCATGACGGCCACCTCGCGCTCAATGCCGAGGTCCTGCACGTAGCGCACGCCCTGATCCTTCAGGATGCGTTGCGCGCCCTTGATGGTGAAGCCGTCTGTATAAAGGAGGTGGCGGATGCCACGCAGGAGGTCCACGTCCTCCGGGCGGTAGAAGCGCCGGCCGCCAGCCCGCTTGATGGGCTTGATCTGGGGGAATCGCGTCTCCCAGAACCGCAGGACGTGCTGCGGAAGGGCCAGGTCTTCGGCGACCTCGCTGATGGTCCGGAAGGCGTCCGGAGCTTTCTCCGTGTCGCGCGCGTCCACCGTGTCTCCCGCCTCAATCGACCGAATCGCCCCGAAGTCCTGATGGAATCATACGGGTGATCGCGGCGGGCGGGAAGTTGTGGCGGCTCATTGCGCGGCGGCGGGTCGCGCCTTGTCCCCTGCCCTTTGTCCCCTGCCCTTAGGCAGGTCAGTCCTCGTCCGCCTCGTCACCCACGGTGCCGTTGATGCGGTGCTTGAGGATGCTGGAGGGCTTGAACACCATGACCCGGCGCGGCTCGATGGGCACTTCCTCGCCGGTCTTGGGATTGCGGCCGACTCGCTCGCCCTTCTCGCGCACGACGAAGGAGCCAAACGACGAGAGCTTAACCGTCTCGCCGCGGGCCAGGCAGTCGGCGATCTCCTTCAGAACCATCTCCACCAGCTGGGCGGATTCGGTGCGAGACAGCCCCACCTGCTGATAGACGGCCTCACACAGATCCGCCCGCGTTACGGTCCGACCAGCCATTTGTCACCCCGGCCCCAGAAAGAAAGCGAACCGCTCGAAGCCCCGTTCAACGGACGCGGATCGCAGAACTTCGGCAATTTTAACAGAGCACGCTTCAGGAATGTGACGGTGCGATTGCCGCACACTCCATGGCTACCCAGTACTGGCGAAGGATGTGCAACGCAAACTAGCCGCGCTTGCCAAGGTCGGTCAACGACTTAAATCAATTACCAGCGCAGCAGTGCCGATCCCCAGGTGAAGCCTCCGCCCATGGCCTCCAACAGCACCAGATCGCCCCTCTTGATGCGCCCGTCCTTGACCGCAAGGTCGAAGGCCAGCGGAATGGAGGCGGCTGAGGTATTTCCGTGCTGGTCCACCGTGGTCACCACCTTTTCGGGGGCGATGCCCAGCTTCAGCGCGCTGGCGTCGATGATGCGCCGGTTGGCCTGGTGGGGCACGAACCAGTCGATGCTCGCAGCGCTTTCACCCGTGGCGGCAAAGGCGGCCTCGATCACGTCAGTGATCATGCCCACGGCATGCTTGAAGACCTCGCGGCCTTCCATGCGCAGGTGGCCCACGGTTCCCGTGCTGGACGGGCCGCCATCGACGAACAGCTTGCTGCGGTGCCGCCCGTCCGAGCGCAGATGCGAGGTGAGGAGACCGGCACCGTGGGCGTCGTCTTCCCGCACCGCCTCCAGCACCATGGCCCCTGCCCCGTCGCCGAACAGCACGCAGGTGCCGCGATCCTCCCAGTCGAGGATTCGGGAAAAGGTCTCGGCGCCGATCACCAGCGCGCGCTCGAAGGCGCCGCTCTTCAGATAGGCATCGGCGGTGGCGAGGCCGAACACGAAGCCGGAGCACACCGCCTGGATGTCGAACGCCGCCCCGCGGGTGATGCCGAGCTCCGCCTGCACCGTCACGGCGGTGGCGGGAAAGGTCTGGTCCGGGGTGGCGGTGGCGAGGATGATGAGGTCGATGTCGCGCGCGGCGAAGCCCGCGTCGGCAAGCGCCCGCTCGGCGGCCTTCAGGGCCAGATGTGAGGTGAACTCACCCTCGGCGGCGATATAGCGCTGGCGGATGCCGGTGCGCTGCACGATCCAGTCGTCGGACGTGTCGATGCGCCGCGCGAGATCGTCGTTGGAGAGCACCCTCTCGGGCAGATAGGACCCGGATCCCCGGGCGACGGACCTGATTCCGCTCACGATTGCCCTTCCACCCCTGCGGCCTGCGGCCGGGATACTGCAACGACCTGCGGCTGGCGGCCGACGAGGCTCTTTTCGATGCGCGCGAGAAGCTCGTTACGCACCATGTCGTAGGCGAGATCAACGGCGGCGGCGAATCCCTCCGCGTCGGTCCCGCCGTGGCTCTTGATGACAATGCCGTTGAGGCCGAGGAATACCCCGCCGTTGGCCCGGCGCGGGTCCATCTTCTCCCGCAGCACGCGGAAGGCGTCCCGGGCGAGCAGATAGCCGATTCGCGCCCTCCACGTGCGCCCCATGGCCGCGCGGAGGTAGGAGCCGAGCTGCTTGGCGGTGCCTTCGGCCGTCTTGAGCGCGATATTGCCGGAAAATCCCTCGGTCACCACCACGTCCACCGTGCCGGCGCCGATGTCGTTACCCTCGACGAAGCCGCGATAGTTCACCCCCACTACCTCCTCGCGGAGGATGCGGGCGGCCTCCTTGACCTCCTCGACGCCCTTGATCTCCTCGACGCCCACATTGAGCAGCCCCACGGTGGGGGCCTCGAGGTCGAACAGGACACGGGCCATGGCCGAGCCCATGATGGCCATCTCCACCAGGCTCTTGGCGGTGGCGCCGATGGAGGCGCCCACGTCCAGCACCACGCTTTCCCCGCGCAGGGTCGGCCAGATGGCGGCGATGGCCGGGCGGCTGATTCCCGGCATGGTGCGCAGGTTGAAATTGGCCATGGCCATGAGCGCGCCGGTATTGCCGGCGGAGACGGCCACGTCCGCTTCCTTGAGCTTCACCGCGTCGATGGCGCGCCACATGGACGATTTGTAGCGGCCGCGACGCAGGGCCTGGCTCGGCTTGTCGTCCATGCCCACCACCACGTCGGTGTGGACGATGCGGGAGACGGCGGCGAGCTTGGGATGGCTTTTCAGCACATTGGTCACCCGCTCCTCGTCGCCATACAGGACGAAAGAGGTGTCCGGATGGCGCCAGAGGGAGATTTCCGCCCCGGCAAGGACCGTCTCGGGTCCATGGTCGCCGCCCATGGCGTCGAGGGCGATGCGGACGGGTGCGGTCATCTCAGGCAGGTGTCCCTTGGGCTTTCTTGCGGGTTCAAAGGCGGCGGCGCCCCGGGGGTGAAGAGGCTCCCCGCATGACGGCCGGCGCTTCGGCGGGCGGACAATAACGTCTCGCGCCCGCATCGCAACTGGCGCGCGGCGTTCGACGGGCGCCACGATGGCAGGCGCCTCGGAGAAATTGATGTCACTCGCTGTCCTTCAGCCGCGCCAGGGCAGCGAAGGGCAAGGCGGCGGGGTCCTCGGCCGGCGGCTCGAACACCGCACCGGGCTTGCGGGGATAGGGATCGATGCCGAGGATCAGGAATTCGCAGACCAGCGCACCGACGTCGATATGGCCATCCTCGGTCTCGTCGGGCGGGTCGATCCCGTTCTCCTCGTCGGTCGGCGCGGGCTTGTAGGTGCCAGGCGGCACGAAATGGACGTCGATCTCCTCGGAGAGCGGCGCGTCGAATGGCTCCAGCGTGACGCCGCATTCCTGCCGGATGGTGGCGGTGACGAGGCCGGTCACATGGGCCCCTGCCCCGCCCTCGGGCGCGAGATGAAGGTTCGCCTTCACGTCCTCCACCGCGATCACCCCGGCAAGGCTGGCGATGGCGGCGCAGGTGGCCGCATCCGGGGAAAGTGCCAGGTCGAAACCGCCGGCGGGCAGATCGAGCACGGAGAAGGGATAGGAATAGGGTAGATCGGTCATGTCTCGTTCTCCCGCACGGCGGGGTCGGGCAGCTCCAGCACGCCGCGGGCAAGGACCTCGAACGGCGTTGCATCGAGCGTCGCCGCGGCGACGCGCACATAGGCGGCGAGCGCAACGGCTTCAGGCGAAGGCTCAGCTTCGCCGGCGGAAAGGATATTGCGCGATACGGCCTGGGCCAGCGCGGCGTCGTCCGCCTCGGCCAGGGCCGCGTCATAGGCGGCGGCGCGGCCAAAGAAGGCCTCGCCGATTTTTTTCATCTTCTTGGGTACGGTCAGGTCGCCGATGCCGATCTCGCGCATGGCGGCATCCATGTCGGCGGCGAAGGCGTCGAAGATATCCTGCGACATGGCCCGTTCAAGCGCGTCGCCGCCCTTCAGGCGGCGGCAGGCGAGGACGGTGTGGAGAACCACCATCTCGAAGCGGCCTTCGAGCGTATCGGGCACGCCGAAGTCGGTGTAGAAGTCCGCCCGCCGCGACTGTGCCACGATCGCGCCATACAGGCGCTCAATGGTCGCGCGCGACATCGCGCGGGTCTTGGACGAGCGGAACAGGTTGAACATCGCAAATCCGGGGCGAGACGGTCCAGGCGGTGGGACTGGCATTCGGCCAAGCGGCGTAACGCGCCGCCGGCCCTGTGGCAAGGGGCGGCGATACGGCGGTGATGCGGCGGCGGCAGGCGCCGGCCTCTCGGGGCACGGCGGGCGAACATATGGGGAAGCGTGTGGCGTCACATGAATTGAAGGACATGCGGGGCGGCATGAATTCCAACAGCGCGGGTTCCGCGAACTCCGTTTCCGGATCCAGGGCCGCCACCACGGCGCTGCTCCTCGCCGCCCTGGGGCTGGCCGGCTGCGGCGACATGGTGGGCGGCAGCGGTACCACCATTTCCGGCATGACCCGCACCTACCAGCGCGGCTATGTGCTGGCCGAGGGCGCTCTGGAGCAGGTTCCGGTGGGATCGAGCCAGGAGCAGGTGCTGCTTGTGCTCGGCACCCCCTCCACCGTCGCGACGGTGAACGGCGAGGCCTTCTTCTATATCTCGCAGACCGCGCAGAAGGTGGCGTTCCTGAAGCCGGAGATCACCGAGCAGAAGGTGCTGGCCATCTATTTCGACAAGAACAAGCGCGTCAGCCGCGTCGCCCAGTACGGGCTGAAGGACGGCAAGGTGTTTGATTTCGTGTCCCAGACCACGCCCACCAGCGGCGAGGAGCTGAGCCTCATCAAGCAGATGATCGGCCTCATCACCTTCTGACCGTCGGCACCGGGCCTGGCCGGAACCCGGACTTCCGGGTTCCGCAAGGACTGACCGCAGAGGGCCTTCTCACCGCGCCGGGGTGGCCCGGGCAATGGCGAGGAAATCCGCCGCCTTCAGGCTGGCGCCGCCCACCAGGGCCCCATCCACATCGGCGACCGCCATGAGGGTGGCCGCATTGTCCGGCTTCACCGAGCCGCCATAAAGGATGCGGATACCGTCCGCCTCGACGCCGAACTGCGACCTGAGCACGGAGCGGATGGTGCCGTGAATGTTGGCTACGTCCTCCGGGGTGGGCGTGCGGCCGGTGCCGATGGCCCAGACCGGCTCGTAGGCGATGACCAGGTTGGACGCCGTGCAGCCTTCCGGCAGCGACTGGTGGACCTGGCGCGTCACCACCCCCACGGCCTCGCCGGCATCGCGCTCCTCGGCGGTCTCGCCGACGCAGACGATGGGCAGCAGCCCGAAGCACCAGGCGGCCTTTACCTTGGCCATCACCACCGCATCGCTCTCCGACAGGTTGGTGCGGCGCTCGGAGTGGCCGACGATGACCGACGTGACGCCGGCATCCTTCAGCATCTCGGCGGAAATGCCGCCGGTGTGGGCACCGGCTGGGGCCGGATGGCAATTCTGGCCGCCGAGCTGCACGCCGGAGCCGGCGAGCCGCTCGGCGGCGGAGATCAGGAGCGTCGCCGGCGGGCAGACCAGAAGGTCCAGCTTGGCCTTGAGGTCGCCATCATAGCCTGCGGCCAAGGCCTCAATCTCGGTGAGGGAGCTCTTGAGCCCGTTCATTTTCCAATTGCCGGCGATCAGGACGCGGCGGGAAGCGGGCATGGTTCAGCTCTCCTTTAAGGTTGATCGGGGTCCGCTCTATCAGAGCCCTTTCCCGGCCAAAAGGCATCAAGATGCGCCGTTGCGGGAGCATGGCGGCCTCACTATCATGCGCCGCTTCGCGCCGGACCCGGCCAAAACGAGAACGAACCGTCGATGGTACTTCAGACCCTTCGTAAGGGCGCGTCCGGCTGGATCGCCAAGATCTTCCTCGTCATCCTCACGCTCAGCTTCCTGGTGTGGGGCATCGCGGACGTGTTCCGTGGCATGGGCGCGACTGCGGTGGCGAGCGTCGGCTCCACCGAGATTTCCGCCGATGCGTTCCGGCGCCAGTATCTCGATCAGCTCCAGCAGATCAGCCGCCGTGCCGGCCGTCCGATCACGCCGGACCAGGCCCGTGCCTTCGGCCTCGACCGCCAGATCCTCAACCAGATGATCGCCGACGCCACGCTGGACGAACAGGCCTCCCGCCTCGCCCTCGCCGTGTCAGACGAGCAGATCGCGCGCGAGATCGCCGAAAACCCCAATTTCCGCCGCCCTGGGGCGACCAGCTTCGATCCGGCCTATTTCCAGCAGTTGCTGCGCTCCAACAATCTCACCGAACAGCGTTTCGTGGCCTCCGAGCGCCAGCGCGCCGTGCGCGACCAGCTGCTGAAGTCGCTGGGCGCCGGTGTGGCGGTGCCGCAGGTGCTCATCGAAGCGGTGGGCCGCTTTGAGAACGAGACGCGTACCGCCTCCTACGTGCGCGTCACCCCGGCGGCCGCCGGCCCCCTCGCCGCTCCCACGGACGAGGTGCTGCGCACCTATTTCGACGCTCACAAGGTCACCTTCCGCGCCCCGGAGTACCGCAAGATCAGCGTTCTGGCGCTGACTCCAGTGACGCTCGCCGCCGCCGAGACGGTGACGGACGCCGACGCCAAGGCCGATTACGAGCGCAACCTCGCCCGCTTCGGCACGCCCGAGCGCCGCGAGGTGCAGCAGATCGTCTTCACCTCCGCCGCCGATGCCCAGGCGGCCGACGAGAAGATCAAGGCCGGCGCGAGCTTCGCCGATATCGCCGCCGGGCGCGGCTTGACCGCCAAGGACACCGACCTCGGCCTCGTGGCGAAGTCCGCCATCCTCGATCCGAAGATCGCCGATGCCGCCTTCGCCATGCCCGAGGGCGCGGTGAGTGTGGTTGAGGGCCGCTTTGGCACCGTGCTGGTGCATGTCACCAAGATCGAACCCGGCGCCCGCCAGCCGTTCGAGGCCGTGAAGGACCAGATCATCGCCGACCTGCGCCTTGATCGCGCCCGCCGGGCTCTGCTCGACAAGCACGACCAGGTGGAGGACGAGCGCGCCTCCGGCTCCACCCTCGCCGAAGTGGCGCAGAAGCTCGGCCTCAAGCTCCAGACCTTCGACGCGGTGGACCGCTCCGGCCACACCCCGGCCGGTGACCCGGCCGACGTGCCCGGCGGCGCGGACGTGCTGTCCGGCGCCTTCGCTGCCCAGCCGGGGGTCGAGACCGACACCGTCCAGCTGCCGCAGAACGGCGGTTTCGTCTGGTACGAGACCAATGCCATCACGGCAGCCAGCGACCGCACCTTCGAGGAGGCCAAGGCCGCCGTCACCGTCCGCTGGACCGAGGCGGAGACCGAGAAGGCGGTGGAGGCCAAGGCCACCGCCCTCCTCGACAAGGCCAAGGCCGGGACCCCGCTGGCCCAGGTGGCCGCCGAGGCGGACCTGCCGCTCCAGATCGCCGACAGCCTGCGTCGCGGCCGTGCCGCCGGGCCGTTCAGCGCCGAGAGCATCGCCAGCGTGTTCGACGTGAAGGAAGGCGGCTTCGGTGTCGCGCTCGGTGCCACCGAGCCCGACCGCATCGTCTTCGAGGTGACCAAGATCATGGTGCCGCCGCCGGACATGGACACCTCGCGCGCCTCGGCCGAGCTGTCGCGCCAGATCGAGAACGACGTGTTGCTGCAGTATCTTTCCGCCATCCAGAAGGACATCGGCGTGAAGATCAACGACAAGCTCTTCGCCCAGGCCACGGGCGCGGGCGCGACCAACTGAAGGTGGGCCACAGCGTGAACGCACCCACCGATTTCGACCTCTTCACCTCGCGCTACCTGAAGGGCGAGGCGCAGGTGGTCTCCACTACCCTGGTGGCCGACCTGGAAACCCCGGTCTCGGCCTTCCTGAAGCTCGCCGGTGACACCCCCAACGCCTTCCTCCTCGAATCGGTGGAGGGCGGGCAGACGCGCGGGCGCTATTCCATGATCGGGCTCGCGCCCGACCTCATCTTCCGCGCCTCCGGCGACACGGCGGAGATCAACCGCACGCCGGCGACGGACAAGGACGCTTTCGTCCTCTGCCCCGAGCCGCCGCTGAAGGCGCTGCGCACCCTCCTCGCCGAATCGGCCATCGACCTGCCGGCCGGCGCCCCGCCCATGGCGGCGGGCGTGTTCGGCTATCTCGGCTACGACATGGTGCGGCAGATGGAGAAGCTGGCCCCCGCCAAGCCCGATCCCATCGGCGTGCCCGAGGCCCTGCTCATCCGCCCCACCCTCATGGTGGTGTTCGACGCGGTGAAGGACGAATTGACCGCCGTCACCCCGGTGCGCCCGAAGGAGGGCGTCTCCCCCCGCGCGGCCTATGAGGCGGCGCTGGAGCGGCTCGACCAGGTGGTGGCGGGGCTCGACCGTGCCATCGCCCATCCTGCGCCGGAGCCGTTCCACGGCGAGGTGGTACCGGTCTCCAACACCGATGCCGACGAATTCTGCGCCATGGTGGACAAGGCCAAGGACTACATCCGCGCCGGCGACATCTTCCAGGTGGTGCTGTCGCAGCGCTTCGAGAGCCCGTTCACCCTGCCGCCCTTCGCCCTCTACCGGGCGCTCAGGCGCGTGAACCCGGCGCCGTTCCTGGTCTATCTCAACTTCGACGGCTTCTCCGTGGTGTGTTCTTCACCTGAGATCCTGGTGCGGCTACGCGGCGGGCAGGTGACCATCCGTCCCATCGCCGGCACCCGCAAGCGCGGCGCCAGCCATGTGGAGGACGACGCTCTGGCCGCCGAGCTTCTCGCCGATCCCAAGGAGCGCGCCGAGCACCTCATGCTGCTGGACCTCGGCCGCAACGATGCCGGGCGGGTCTCGCAGATCGGCACGGTGAAGGTGACCGACAGCTTCTTCATCGAGCGCTACAGTCAGGTGATGCACATCGTCTCCAACGTGGAAGGCACGCTGGACCCGCGCTTCGACGCGGTGGATGCGCTGGCCGCCGGCTTCCCCGCCGGCACCGTCTCCGGCTCGCCCAAGGTGCGCGCCATGGAGATCATCGATGAGCTGGAGAAGGACAAGCGCGGCATCTATGCCGGCGCCATCGGCTATTTCGGTGCCAATGGCGAGATGGACACCTGCATCGTCCTGCGCACCGCCGTGGTGAAGGACGGCCGCATGTATGTGCAGGCCGGCGCCGGCATCGTCTACGACTCGGTGCCCGAGAGCGAGCAGCAGGAATGCGTGAACAAGGCCAAGGCCCTGTTCCGCGCCGGGGAAGAGGCGGTGCGCTTCGCCGCCCGCGCCGGCAAGGGGCAGTGAAGGCCATGGATGCGCGCCAGTTCAATGCACAGGCCGCGTCGCCGCTGGTTCGGAATGGGCGCGCGAGCATGGCCGGCGTCGTGGCGGCCCGATGGCGTGGGCAGCGCCGCACCCCCTTCGCCGCCCTTGCTTGACCACCCGCCGGGCCACGCATTAAGCCCGGAAATCCCGAGATCCTCGGGGCCTGGAGTGCCCATGACCAACGTCACGCTGATCGATAATTACGACAGCTTCACCTACAACCTCGTGCATTACCTGGGCGAGCTGGGCGCGAACGTCACCGTCCATCGCAACGACAAGGTGACCATCGAGGAGGTGCTGGCCGAGAAGCCCGACGCCATCGTGCTTTCCCCCGGCCCCTGCACCCCCAACGAGGCCGGCATCTGCCTCGACCTCATCGCCAAGGCCGGCGAGAGCGTGCCGATCTTCGGCGTGTGCCTCGGCCACCAGGCTATCGGGCAGGTGTTCGGCGGCGACGTGGTGCGCGCGCCCACCCCCATGCACGGCAAGTTGAGCGAGATCCTGCACGAGGGCAAAAGCGTCTTCCGCGGGCTCAACCATTCGTTCCAGGCGACGCGTTACCATTCCCTCGTCGTCGAGCGCGACACCCTGCCCGACGCGCTGGAGGTGACGGCGCACACGGCGGACGGGCTGATCATGGGCCTCGCACACAAGAGCCTGCCCATCCATGGCGTGCAGTTCCACCCCGAGAGCATCGCCTCGGAGAACGGCCACGCGCTGATCCGCAATTTCCTTGAGATCGCGGCCGCCTTCAATGCGCAAAAGGCCAAAGGCTGAGCACGAGAGGCTGAGGACGAGACATGAATGAGTTCAAACCCCTCCTCGGCAAGGTGGCCACCGGCGCGAGCCTCAGCCGCGACGAGGCCGCCTACGTGTTCGACAAGATGATGTCGGGCGAGGCCACCCCCTCCCAGATGGGCGCGCTGCTCATGGGCCTGCGCGTGCGCGGGGAGACGGTGGAGGAAATCGCCGGCGCGGTCTCCGTCATGCGCTCCAAGATGCTGCCCGTGGAGGCGCCCAACGAGGCGGTGGACGTGGTGGGAACCGGCGGCGACGCCTCGGGCTCCTACAACATCTCCACCTGTGCTTCCTTCATCGTGGCGGGGGCCGGCGTGCCGGTGGCCAAGCACGGCAACCGGGCGCTCTCCTCCAAGTCGGGGGCGGCGGACGTGCTGGCGGCGCTGGGGGTGCGTATCGACCTTGATCCGGCCGGCATCTCCCGCTGCATCGCGGAGGCCGGCATCGGCTTCATGTTCGCCCCCTCCCACCATCCGGCCATGAAGCATGTGGGGCCGACGCGGGTGGAGATGGGCACGCGCACCATCTTCAACCTCTTGGGGCCGCTTTCCAATCCGGCCGGCGTCACCCGGCAGATGGTGGGCGTGTTCGCCAAGTCCTGGATCGTGCCTTTGGCCGAGGTGCTGCGCACGCTCGGATCGGAGAAGGCCTTCGTGGTGCACGGGTCCGACGGGCTGGACGAGATCACCATCTCCGGCGACACCGACATCGCCGTGCTGGACGAGGGCCGCATCCACACCTTCACCATCACGCCGGAGGATGTGGGCCTCAAGCGCCATCCGGCGGAGGACCTGAAGGGCGGCGACGCCGTGCATAACGCCAAGGCGCTTCGGGCCGTGCTGGACGGCGGCGAGGGTGCCTATCGCGACGTGTCCCTGTTCAATGCCGCCGCTGCCCTGGTGGTGGCGGGCCGGGCCAAGGAC
The DNA here is from genome assembly GCF_005871085.1 of Xanthobacter autotrophicus. GTDB lineage: Bacteria > Pseudomonadota > Alphaproteobacteria > Rhizobiales > Xanthobacteraceae > Xanthobacter > Xanthobacter autotrophicus. The sequence continues at coordinate 189,678 of NZ_VAUP01000015.1, forward strand.
CTGAAGGAGGGGGTCGAGATGGCACGGGTCAGCCTCGACACCGGCTCTGCCCGCGCGCGGCTGGAGCACCTCGTGGCCGTATCTGAGAAACTGGCGCCGGAGGCGGCCCAATGATCGACATTCTGAAGAAGATTGAAGCCTACAAGCGCGACGAGATTGCCGTCGCCAAGCATGCCCGCCCGCTGGGGGAGATCGAGGCCGCGGCCCGCGCCGCGCCGCGTGTGCGGCCGTTTGCCGAGGCCATCGCTGCCAGCCTGGCGGAAGGGCGCACCGCGCTCATCGCCGAGATCAAGAAGGCGAGCCCCTCCAAGGGCCTGATCCGGGCTGACTTCGATCCGCCGGCGCTGGCCCGCGCCTACCAGCGCGGCGGCGCCACCTGCCTGTCCGTGCTCACCGACACCCCCTCCTTCCAGGGCGCGCCGGAATTCCTCGGCTCCGCCCGCGCGGCAGTCGACCTGCCGGTGCTGCGCAAGGATTTCATGTACGACACCTACCAGGTGGCGGAGGCCCGCGCCTGGGGGGCGGACTGCATCCTCATCATCATGGCCGGGGTGGACGACCTGCTCGCCCGCGACCTCGCCGATGCGGCCGCCGCCTACGGCATGGATGCCATCGTGGAGGTGCACGACGACGCCGAGCTGGAGCGGGCGCTCGACCTGCCGTGCCGGCTCATCGGCATCAACAACCGCAACCTGCGCACCTTCGAGACGTCGCTCGAAACCTCCGAGCGCCTCGCCCCCCGCGTGCCGAAGGACCGCATCGCCATCGGCGAAAGCGGCATCTTCACGCCGCAGGACGTGGCCCGGCTCGCCAAGGTGGGCATCGGCACCATCCTCGTGGGCGAGAGCCTGATGCGGCAGGATGATGTCGCATCCGCTACGTCACAGCTCCTTGCGGGCTAAGCTTGCCGTATACGTAAAGTTCGGCCTTAATGGGCGCGACGGCTCCGCAAGTGGGCCGCACCCATGGGAGGACTTTCATGAGACTGCGCCTGTTCGCCGGCATCGCCATCGCCGGACTGTTCTGTGCCCCGGCCCTGGCCGCCGACCCCGTCGGCCTGTGGCAGACCCCGTCGCGGGGTGGCCAGGTGGAGATTTCCAAGTGCGGCGCCAGCCTGTGCGGCCGCCTCGTCTCCTCCGAGGGCATCAAGGCCGATCCCAACCTCAAGGACGTGAACAATGCCAACGCGTCCCTCCGCAGCCGGCCGGTAAAGGGCATCAGCATCCTCACCGGCTTCTCGGGCGGGCCAAAGGAATGGAGCGGCGGCAGCATCTATAACGCCGAGGATGGCAAGACCTATTCCGGCTCCATCACCCTCGACGGCGACGACACATTGAAGCTGCGCGGCTGTGTGGTGGCGCCGCTTTGCAAGACGCAGACCTGGACCCGCCTGCGCTGAGGCGCCACCTCCGCCACCTCACGAACGCCCCGGCGAACGCCTGCCCGCCCTTCCCGAGGTGGACAGGACCCGCCGCGGGCCCCATCTTCCGTCCCGCACGAAACGATTCCGGGACGCACCGACGGCCATGGCGAGCCTGACCCATATCGATGCCGAGGGCTCGGCCCGCATGGTGGACGTGTCCGACAAGGCCGCGACCGCCCGCGAGGCCCTGGCCGAGGGCCGCGTGGCCATGGCGCCGGCGACCCTTGAGCTGATCGTCTCCGGCAACGCCAAGAAGGGCGACGTGATGGGCGTCGCGCGCCTCGCCGGCATCATGGCCGCCAAGCGCACCCATGAGCTGATTCCCCTGTGCCACCCGCTCATGCTCACCAAGGTCGAGGTGGAGGTCGTCCCTGATCCCGCCCTTCCCGGCCTTTACGTGACGGCGCGGGCCAAGACCACGGGCCAGACCGGGGTGGAGATGGAAGCATTGACCGCCGTATCGGTGGCCTGCCTCACCATCTACGACATGGCCAAGGCGGCCGATCGCGGCATGCGAATCGAGGGTATCCGGCTGCTGGAGAAATCCGGCGGCGCCAGCGGGCATTTCCGCGCGGAACAGCCCACAGACTGAGACGGCGGAATCACTGATGGAACCGAGCATGACAGCGGGCGTCGAAAAGCCGGCCGGCAAGAAGGCGCCCCTCATGACCGTCGAGGAGGCCATCGGCCTGGTCACCGCCGGCGCGTCGGCCCTCGGCGTCGAGCAGGTGCCCGTGGCACTGGCCGATGGGCGCGTGCTGGCGCAGGACCTGCCTGCCCGCCGCACCCAGCCGCCCGCCGATATGTCGGCCATGGATGGCTATGCCGTGCGCGGCGGCGATATCGCGCAGACCCCCGCCCGCCTCGCCGTGATCGGCGAATCTGCCGCCGGCCGGCCTTTCACCGGTTCCGTGGGGCCGGGCCAGGCGGTGCGCATCTTCACCGGCGCGGTGGTGCCCGAGGGCGCCGACACGGTGGTGATCCAGGAGAACATCAGCCGCGACGGCGACACCATTACCACCACCGCCCCCACCGCTGCCCTGCGCAACGTGCGCAAGAAGGGCTGTGATTTTACCGCCGGTACGCCGGGCCTGTTCGCCGGGCGGCGCCTGACCGGCCGCGATATCATGCTCGCCGCCGCCATGGACCATGCGTTCCTGCCCGTGGCCCGGCGTCCGCGTGTGGCGGTGCTGCAGACCGGCGACGAACTGGTGCTGCCCGGGCAGGGCACGGGCCAGGACAGCGAGATCGTCGTCTCCAACGCCTTCGGCCTCGCCACCCTCGCCCGCCGCGCCGGCGCGGAAGTGACGGACCTCGGCCTGGTACGGGATGACCTTCCCGCCATCCGCGCCGTGGTGGCGCAGGCGCTCTCGGGCGAATTCGACCTCGTCATTTCCTCCGGCGGCGCCTCCGTGGGCGATCATGACCTGATGGCTCCGGCGCTGCGCGCGGAAGGGGTGGAGCTGTTCGTACACAAGATCGCGCTGCGCCCCGGCAAGCCGCTGATGTTCGGCGGCAAGGGCGGCGTGCGGGTGCTGGGGCTGCCGGGCAATCCGGTCTCCTCCCATGTCTGCGCCATGGTGTTCCTGGTCCCGCTGCTGCGCGCGCTTCAGGGCGACGCCCGGCCCGGTCCTGTGACCGCACCGGCGCGCCTCGCCGTAGCCGTTCCGGCCAATGACGTGCGGCGTGATTTCATGCGCGCCCGCATGGACCGGCACGCCGACGGATCGGTTCATGTGACCCCCTGCGGCTCCCAGGACAGCGCCATGTTGAGCGTACTGGCGGGGGCCGATTGCCTGCTCATCCGCCCGCCTTTCGCCCCCGCCGCGACGGCAGGCGACCCCTGCGAGATCATCCCTTTCGATGATTGAGCAGGCTTAACCCGGCCTTCACCCCTTGCGGAACACAAAAGGAACAGATAGAACCTGTTCATGATTTGTTTCGCGGCGCACAGGCTGGCGCCGGAGGGGGCGAGAGATGCTGACGCGCAAGCAATACGACCTGCTTCGCTTCATTCATGAGCGGCTGAAGGAGACTGGCGTACCCCCCTCCTTCGACGAGATGAAGGAAGCGCTGGATCTGCGGTCCAAGTCCGGTATCCATCGCCTGATCACGGCACTGGAAGAGCGCGGCTTCATTCGTCGCTTGCCGAACCGGGCGCGGGCCCTTGAAGTGGTGCGCCTGCCTGACAGCGTCGCCCCCGGCCTCGCCACCCCACGTGCCGCAAGTCGCGGCTTCTCCCCGTCGGTGATCGAGGGCAGCCTCGGCAAGGTGCGGCCGGCCTCTGACGATGACGAAGGCGCGGGCCAGGTGGTTACCGTTCCGGTCATGGGCCGCATCGCGGCAGGCTCGCCCATATCCGCCATCCAGACCCGCAGCCACACCCTCAACATTCCGCCCGAGATGCTGGGCAGCGGCGAACATTTCGCCCTGGAGGTGCGGGGCGACAGCATGATCGAGGCCGGCATCCTGGATGGCGACACGGTTCTCATCCGCAAGTGCGATACGGCGGACACCGGCGACATCATCGTCGCCCTGGTGGACGACGAGGAAGCAACGCTGAAGCGCCTGCGCAAGAAAGGCGCCTCCATCGCCCTCGAAGCCGCCAATCCCGCCTATGAGACCCGCATTTTCGGCCCTGACCGGGTGCGCATCCAGGGTCGCCTCATCGGCCTCATGCGCCGCTACTGATTTGCGTTTCCTCCCCAGCGGGGAGGCCGGGACGGGGTGAGGGGCGTGGCGGTCACCATGCTCAACGGGGCCGGCTCTTCTGGAGCGACGCTTCTCACCCCTGCTTTTTGGTCCGTCGATGCTTTTGGCCGCATCACTCCGAGGCGGCGTCGGCTTCCGGGTCATCGGTTGCCGGGCGCGATGGGGCCGGCTCCGGCGGCAAGGGCTGCATCCAGGGTCGCTGGACGTGTGGTCGGCGGGTGGGCTCCACCTGCCACTCCCCGCCGCTCGTCCCCTTTCGGAAATGATAAGCGAGCGTTCCAGTGCGTTGCAGCGTTTCAGGCGTGACCACTTGGGCCGGACAGTGCCGGGGCGGCATGTCCCGCGTCACGACGATGCGCGATTCCAGGCAATCGGCCTCCAGGCTTTCCGCCCGCCGCGATACGGCGATGGTTCCGCCGCCCGGCAGGGGCGCGGTGCAGCCGAGCGGATCGCAGGTGAACAGCGCGGCAAGCCCTTCGGCGCCAGCCTTTCGCATGTCGCCCTCCCGCGTCATCCACTGCTCCACCACCAGCCGCTGGCTGCGCGCCCCGAGGACCGAGAGCCGCCCGTCCGGACCACGCACGGCCACCGTCTGGGCATCGGGCGCGATGAGAATGTCCGGACGCGGTGGCGCGCCGGACAGCAGCAGGGCGAGGGCGAACGGCACGATGGCGACCGTCGTGAGCAGGCCGCGCAGCAGGCAAAGCGCGGTAAGGCCCAGGCTGAACAGCGCCAGCGTCGGCGCACCCACCGTATCGACCCTGCCGTCCGCCCCCGGCAGCATCGAGATGGCGTCCGAGACTGCCACCATGATCTCGATGCCCTTGCCCATCACCGGCCAGGCCAGATGATCGAAGCCGAACGGCATCAGCAGCACGCCCAGCAGGCCGAACGGCATCACCAGGAACGACACTGCCGGCATGGCGGCGAGATTGGCCAAGAGGCCATAGGGCGCCACGCGCTGGAAGTGGAAGATGCCGTAAGGCGCCGTTGCCAGCCCCGCCACCAGGGAGGTCAGCGCCGTTCCGCCCACCAGCACCGCGAGCCAGACCACACCCTGCCCCACCCATCCATCCGGACGCGGCAGGACCCGCAGGGGCCGCAGGCGCTCATAGGCGGCAACAAGGGCGAGGGTGGCGGCGAACGACATCTGCGTGCCGGGATCAAGCGCCGCCTCGGGAGTGAAGGCGAGCACGAGAACCGCCGCCACGCCGACGGTGCGCAGGGTCAGCGCCGGCCGACCGACCAGTACCCCGCTCAACACCAGGGCCGTCATCACGAACGAGCGCTGCGCCGGCACGTCATTGCCGGACAGCACCAGATAGGCTGCGCTACCGGTGAGGGCGACGATGGCCGCCAGTGACTTGATGGGAAAGCCCAGCGCCAGCGCCGGCACCAGTGCAAGGCCGCCGCGCACGAACACGAACAGGGTGCCCGCCACCAGCGCCATGTGCAGGCCGGAAATGGAGAGAATGTGCGTGAGCCCGGACACGCGCATGCTCTCCTCCACCTCGGGCGCGATGGCCGAGCGGTCACCCGCCACCAGAGCCACGGCGATCTCCGCCGGCGTGCCTGCGAGGGAGGCGCGGATACGGCGGGACAGGCTGTCGCGCACCGCCTCCACCGCCATGGCGAGGCGCACCGAAAGCGGCGGCTCGGCGGGCTCCGCCAGCTTCGGCTTGCCGAGGCCGTAGCCCACGCCGCCGATGCCGGCGAACCAGGGGTTCCGCCCGAAATCATGGGCACCGGGCATCGCGGGGCCGAGCGGCGGCAGCAACTGGGTCAACTGGGTGACATGGGTGCCCACGGGCGGCGCCCATCCCTTGCGCAAGGTGAGGCGAACCAGGCGCGGCACCGGGTCCATCCCCTTCACCGGGCCGGTGTCGAGCCGCAGCAGGATGCGGTCCCCCTTCGGGCGATGCTCCACCCGCTCCACGAAGCCCGACAGGCGCACCGGTCCCTTGCCTGGGGCGGCGATCTCATGCGCCACCAGCGCCGTGCGGACGCTGCCAGTGGCGAAGCCTGCCGCCACCGCCGCCACGCCCACCACCGCTCCGAACGCAACCGCCCGCGCCCGCAGCAGCACCGCGCCCCCGCAGAGCACGGCAAAAAGCGCGACGGCGACGGACAGGGACGGCTCCTGCGCCGCCCCGAAATACAACAGGATGCCGAGAGTGAAGGCCGCCGGAAGCCAGAGGATCAGCCGGCCGGAGGTCGCCTCGGCAGCAAGGTCCGCAGCAAGGCGGGCGCGCAGCACATCCAGAACGCGGGCAAGGCCGGGGGGCATCGCCCGGCGCGCGGCTGTGCGCGCACCGCCGAGAACGGCGGCCCGTCCGCTGCTCCGCGCCGGGCGCTGGTCCTGCTGCGTCATGTCGCCCCAGATGCCCCGCTGTGGGTCGTTCCAATCCGAGGGCATCCGGTGCCGGGTCCGCCGGGGACGGCGGCCGTGTTCCTTGTGCCCGGCGCCTATGCTACACGGGCGCCTCCCGCGTGCCATGGCGTGTCTTCACGCGCGGTCGGCAGAGAGGCTTTCGCCTGCCGCCCCGTGCACCGCCCGCGCACTGCCCCGCCCCGTCCATCCCTTGGACCGAGCCTCGTCGAGTTCCCCATGTCGCAGATCGTCACCCGCTTCGCCCCCTCCCCCACCGGCTTCCTGCACATCGGCGGGGCGCGCACGGCCCTGTTCAACTGGCTCTATGCCCGCCACACCGGCGGCAAGATGCTGCTGCGCATCGAGGACACCGACCGCCAGCGCTCCACCAAGGAGGCGATCGCCGCCATCATCGAGGGGCTGGAGTGGCTGGGCATCACCTGGGATGGCGAGCCCATCTACCAGTTCGCCCGCGCCGAGCGGCATCGCGCCGCCGTGGAGGAGATGCTGGCGCAGGGCAACGCCTATCGTTGCTATGCCACGCCCCAGGAGCTGGACGAGATGCGCGAGCTGGCCCGCAAGGAGGGCCGCCCCCCGCGCTATGACGGCCGCTGGCGCGACCGCGACCCGTCCGAGGCGCCCAAGGACCGCGCCCCCGTCATTCGCCTGCGTGCGCCGCAGGAGGGCGAGACCGTGATCGACGACATGGTGCAGGGCACCGTGACCTTCCCCAACAAGGATCTCGACGACCTTGTCCTGCTGCGCTCGGATGGCAATCCCACCTACATGCTGGCGGTGGTGGTGGACGACCACGACATGGGCGTCACCCATGTGATCCGCGGCGACGACCACCTGACCAACGCGGCGCGCCAGACCCAGATCTACCGGGCGCTGGGGTGGGAGGTGCCGCGCATGGCCCATATTCCGCTCATCCACGGGCCGGACGGCGCCAAGCTCTCCAAGCGCCATGGTGCGCTGGGGGTGGATGCCTATCGCGACATGGGCTACCTGCCGGCAGCCCTGCGCAACTATCTGGTGCGGCTCGGCTGGAGCCACGGCGACCAGGAAGTCTTCTCCACCGAGGAGATGATCGGCTTCTTCGACCTCGACAAGGTGGGCCGCTCCGCCGCCCGGTTCGATTTCCAGAAGCTGGAAAGTCTCAACGGCCACTATATGCGCGCCTCCAGCGACGCCGAGCTGCTGTCGGCCATCGACGCGCTGGTTCCGCACCTGCCCGATGCCGAGCATCGTCTCGCCCGCATGACGCCGGAGCGTCGCGCCCAGCTCGCCGCCGCCATGCCGGGGCTGAAGGAGCGCGCCAAGACGCTGGTGGAGCTGGTGGACAACGCGGAGTTCATCTTTGTCGAGCGCCCGCTGCCGCTGGACGACAAGGCCGCCGCTTTGCTCACGCCGGAGGCGCGCGCCCATCTGGGCCGCCTCCTGCCGGCGCTGGAGCAGGTGGAATGGACCGCCGCCGCCACAGAGGCCGCCGTGCGCGCCTATGCGGAGGCTCAGGGCGTCAAGCTTGGCGCCGTGGCGCAGCCGCTGCGGGCCGCGCTGACCGGCAAGCCCACCTCGCCACCCATCTTCGACGTGCTCACGGTGCTCGGCCGCGCCGAGAGCCTGGCGCGGCTGAAGGACCAGGCGGCTTGAAGACGCGCCCGCCCGAGACGGTGGAACTGGATCTCAGGGGTCTGAAATGCCCCCTGCCCGCCCTGCGCACCCGCAAGGCGCTGAAGGAAGCGGCCGCCGGAACGCGCCTCGTGGTCACCTGTACCGATCCCATGGCGGTGATCGACATCCCCCATCTGGCGCACGAGACCGGCGCCGCGCTGGAAGAGCGTACGGTGACGGAGGGCCTCCTCACCTTCATTTTGCGCAAGCCGAGCTGAAGGTTCGGCAACTGCTGGAGTTTCCGGGCTGAAGCCCGGACAGCTCCCGCCTCAGACCGAGAGCGGCAGCGCCCGTTCCACCAGCCGCACCCAATAGGACGCGCCGAAGGGAATGGCGGCGTCCGCGAAGTCGTATTCCGGATGGTGCAGGTCGGCGGACGCGCCATTGCCGATGAAGATGTAGGCGCCCGGCTTCTCCTCCAGCATGAAGGCGAAATCCTCCGCCGCCATCAGCGGCGGGGCGCCGGCATCCACCTCCGACAGGCCGGCCACGTCGGCTGCGACCTCGGCCGCGAACGCGGTTTGTGCCGCGTGGTTGCGGGTGACGGGATAACCCTGTGAGAAGCTCACCGTCGCCGTGGCGCCGTGGGCGGCGGCCACCCCTTCCGCGACCGTGACGATGCGGGCGCGCAGCACCTCGCGCACATGGGGATCGAGGGCGCGCATGGTGCCGGCGAGCCGTGCGCTGGGCGGCAGCACATTGTCCGCCTCCCCCGCATGGAACACGGGAATGGAGATGACCGCGGCGGCGAGCGGATCGAGATTGCGCGACACCACCTGTTGCAGGGCGGTGATGATGGCGGCGCCGGTGAGCACCACGTCCACCCCCTGGTTGGGCCGGGCCGCATGGGCACCGCGGCCATCCACCAGGATTTCGATGCGGTCGGACGAGGCCATGATGCCACCCTGCCGCATGGCGAAGCGGCCCACGGGCAGCCCCGGCAGATTGTGCATGCCGTAGACCTCGCTCACCGGGAAGCGGGCGAACAGGCCGTCGTCGATCATGGCCTTGGCGCCGGCCCCGCCCTCCTCCGCCGGCTGGAAGATGAGCACGGCGGTGCCGGAGAAGCCGCGGGTTTCCGCCAGATGGCGTGCCGCGCCCAGCAGCATGGCGGTGTGCCCGTCGTGCCCACAGGCATGCATGACGCCGGGGGCCTGCGAGGCATAGGCGGCGCCGGTCTGCTCGGTGATGGGCAGGGCGTCCATATCGGCCCGCAGCCCGATCATGGGCCCATCGCCGCGTCCACGCACGATGCCGACCACGCCGGTGCGCCCGAGCCCGGTGATCACCTCGTCGCAGCCGAAGGCGCGCAGCTTCTCGGCCACCGCGGCGCTGGTGCGGGGCAGATCGTACATGAGCTCGGGATGGCGATGGAAATCCTGACGCCAGGCCGCAATCTCGTCGGCGCCGGAGGCAATGTGATTATGGACGGGCATGGCAATTCCAGGAGCAATGAAGGGCCATGGTGGGCACGGGCCGCCTGCCGGTCAATGGGCTTGGGATATGCACAGCCCACGCCACCCCGCGCATCTTTCCAAAGGCCCTGCCGCTGCCGGCCTTGACCCTGCCGCCTTGGCATCCTAACCACAGCGTCGAGTGAGCCCGTAGCTCAGCCGGTAGAGCACGTGACTTTTAATCATGGGGTCTCGGGTTCGAATCCCGACGGGCTCACCAATGAAATCAAAGACTTAAGGCCTGTCGGCCGCTCTCGGCGGGCACTCGGGAACCACGCAGGAACCACCGCGGCGGGATTTCGCCCTTAAACGGGTATCCCGGCGTCGCGACGGGAGGCGGGCGCATGGCTGTCGAAATTCGGATAACCGGCGAACCTGACGAGATCGCCAAGCTTTTTGCTGCCTTGGGCCTCACCCATGCGGGGAAAGTGATCATTCCGCCTGTAGGTCCAGCATTCTCAGTGGTGAAGGCGGAGTTTCCATCGCCGGACTCGCCGGCGGACCCTGTGAACGCGCCCGCGGCGAATCCCCCCGCTCCGTCAGCGCCCCAGGCGCCTATTTCGTCGGGGGAGACGCCGGCGGCCGACGCCCCACTTTGGCCCGAGCAGCCACGCCGCAAGGTAAAGAACGCCAAGGGTGCTTTGGTCGACGCACCGTGGACGTTCACAAGGGTCCGAGATGAATTGGTCAAAGCGGCCGACAGAGGGCCGCCCGACCTTACAAAGCAGCTGCTGCAGGCCATGGGCGTAGAGAGGTTGAGCGATCTTGATGCGGCTCGCTACCCTGAGCTAATCGCCTTGCTCGACTCGATCATGAATGATCGGCTCCGCGGGCCCCAGCAGGGGGACGCGTGAGAGCCGCCCCGCATTTGCGAGGCGGCGCCCTGTCCCGATAACGCATTCAGCCGACGAGTTGCAGGTTTTCCCCCGACGCTGCCAAGCGTACTCCCTCGGCGATCGCGTGCGCGATGCCCGCAAAGGCGGGCTGTGCCAGCGAAGCGGCGGTGCGTTCCACGAGCGCAGCGCGCTCAATGTCCTTTTCCGAGAGGTACCCGGCCTTTGCGGAGCGGGCGATAGCCTGCAACTCGCGCCAAGCTCTGTCGGCCTTTGCTCCCGCTCCCTTTGGCGCTCCGGCTTGGAAGCACAGGAAGAACGCGTCGCTATCTGCTGCGGCCCGTTCCGGGAAGTGCCTTTCGATCTTCCGCCGAATGCCCTCCGATGTCGTCGGGACGGATGCAGATTCGACCTCCGCGAGGCACGAGAAGATCAAGTCGTTTTCCAGCCCATCCTGAGCGTCCGCCAGGTTGCCACAAGTGGCTGTGAGGCGGTCCATCTCGTTGAAAAGAGCAACGACGGGATCCAGGGCGATTTGGGTAACGGTCATGTCGGTTGTTCCTTGCTACGGGAAGCGAGATCCGGGAGTTAGCAAGCCGCACAACCACAGCCCCTCACGCCTTTAGGCTTGCGCCTTGGACATGCGCGCGAGGCTCCCGGATGTAACCGAATTGAAGCGCCGAAGAGTTGGCGTCAAGTGATGTTGTGTGTGAGCTGCTAAACCCGAAGACAATTCTGCACATGGCGGGCAGATAGTCAACATGCATAGAAATATTATTGCATGAGATAGCTTGTTTGTGTTGCATTTGTTGCGTTGTGTTGCTGCACAAAATCCGACACGACTTATATAACACTTTGAACATAAGCGGACTGCTGCGAGCTATCGGCCCTGATCAGTCCTGCCCCACCCCCTTCCCCACCCTCCCGGGGGGAGGGCGATCGCCTCGTCCGAAAACGCGTAACCCGCTCCGACCAATTTTCGATCAGCTGAAATTGTCCGGGCCACACCGAGTGGACAGCCGGATCTTGAAATAGGAGCCCAGCGACCGCCACGCGCGCTTTCAGCTTGAATGGAAATGGCTTCCAGCCTACCTTACCCATAGGCTGTACTGCCGTGTCGCCGACGGTTGCCCTTATCTGCAACCTGGCCCATGAGCGACTGCTGCACTCATCCATAGAAGTGAAATTTAACCTCGGGCGATGGCCGCGTGGGGCCTTTCGTCTTTGTGCAGCTGCCCCCTTGGTGCCGTCGTACCAGGCTGATCCATGGTCAAGATCATCAACGCCTACCAGGGCGACGAGAGCCCGCTCGTGAAAGCGATCACCGGCCTCGGCGCGTCCATGTTCGGCGACACGCTGACGCCGGAGCTGAAGCGGCAGAAGGCGTACCGCCTGTCGTCCGAGAACGCGGCGCGGGAGAGATACGGAGCGTTGGCGCCCGGCGTCCTTGCCCGCCCCGGTGACGCGAAGACGATGGCAGAGGCGGTGACGCAGGCGATGCTGGGAGGCATGGACCCGCGCCACGTGGCGCAGGCGGGGCAGTATACGGCGGCCAACGCGTTCGGCGCCGCGGACCCGCGCACCACCAACGCCTATGTGGGTGCCGGCGGCGCGTATTCCGGCACGGCGCCGGCGTTCGAGCGCGGGCAGCAGGTCGAACTGCAGAAGGCGTCGATGGCGGACGCCACCGAGCGTTACAAGTTCGACAACAAGCCGATCGAGACCATGACCCCGGAGGGGCCGCGGTACACGCAGCAGGCGAAGGCGCCGGGGCAGACGCCGCTGGCGCCCGAGAGCGCGGTGAAGGGCGGGTACATCGCGCAGAACTGGGGCAGGCTCGGCGATCTGCCCGAGGCGGAGCAGCGCACGCTCGGCGCCGCGCCCAAGGCTGATTCCGTACCCGAAATGGTCCGCCTTCAGCGAGAGCGGAACCTCGCCTGGGTAGAGGCTGGCAAGTTCCCGCTCGGCGACCCGCGCCGGGATGAGTTCCAACGCCAAGGGGATGAGCTGGACGGGTTCATCCGGCGCAAGATCGCGGGAGGTCAGGGCATCACGGTCACGAACCCGGATGGCAGTGTCGTCACGATCGGCGGCAACGGCAACGGCGACGCCGTCACCCGCCGCAAGGCCGAGGAGGGAATGATCGGAATTCGCGAGTCGAACGCCATCATCAACACGCTGGACAAGGTGATCGAGCAGAAACCCTATCTGGTAGGCGCGACGGGGAAGATGCTGAACGCTGCGCAGGCGGCGGCGGGGCTCGCGAAGAACGTCATTGGCGCGGCCGGTGGCGACGAAGCGTGGGCGAACACCATCACCAAGCTCCGCGAGGAAGCGGCAGCCAACGGCGCCGCGGACAAGGTCCCCTGGCTCTTCGATCCGGACCTAGGCAGCACCAACACGCTTTACGGCATGCTGGTCTATTCATACCTGCGTGGTCAGGGGCAGACAGGCGCAGCGATCAGCCGGGCCGACGTTGAGGCAGCGCGATCGGCAATCGGCGATCCCGACTCCTGGTGGACCAATGACACCAAGGCGCGCTCCGCCCTGAAGATGATCCGGAACGTGAACGACGCGCGGTACAGCGTCTATCAGCGCCAGCTCGGCGGGCGCGACCCTGCGGGGGGGTTCCCGAGCGAGTACCAGCTGCCAGGAGCCGCCCCGTTGCCGGACGGCGTCAGCAAGGACCAGTCTCGCGCGCCCGGCGGCGCGCCTGCGCGTGGTCAGGTGGACGGTGTCGCCCCCGCCGCCGCGGTCGGTGCGCCGGCGGCGCCCGCTCCGGCGATCCCCCCGGGCGCCGTTCAGGCGCTCCGCAACAATTCACAGCTCGCCGATCAGTTCGACGCCAAATACGGCGCCGGTGCCGCGGCACGTGTTCTCGGGGGGCAGTGATGGCTAACTTTTTCGATCAATTCGACGAGCCGGCGGCTCCGCAACGCAACTTCTTCGACCAGTTCGACCCGCCGCCCTCTCCGCTGCCGGCCGCTGGCGCAAACGGCTCTGGCGTCGTGCAGCCCGCCTTCGACCCGGGTATCGGTGTTCAGGGCGCCGCCCGCGGCGTCGGCATGTTCCTCGGGCAACTGCCCGATATCGCGAACATGGGCGCGAATGTCCTTCTCTCCGGTGCCGATACCGTCTCGCAAAAGCTCGGCGGGCCGGAAATCGGCTTCCGCTTCAAGATGCCATCGGAAACCATCCCCGCTTACGCGGGACAGCTGGCGAGCTCGGCGGGCATCAAGGTTCGGGATCCGAAAGACATGTCGCCGGTCGAGCGCGCCGTCTACAACGCCAACACATACGGTACCCTTGGCGTGCTTTCTGGCGGAGCGCTCGCCCCCGTAGCGGCGGCTCGGGCAGCGGGAGGTGCAGCTCGCTTGCCTAAATTGGGTGATGCGCTCCTGGAGAGCTACGCCGCGGCGCCCGGACGGGCGGTTTTCGGCGAGGGCATCGCCGGTGCCGGAGCCGGCGCCGGAAAATCGGTCTCGGAAGAGCTGGTGCCAGACAGCGTTCGGCAATCCGGCACAGCGGGTGCCGTAGGTGGCGCGCTGTCCGACGTCTTTTCCATGCTCCTTGGCGGGACGGTGGGTGGCGTCGCGGCGAACGTGGCGACTGGGCTTCCGCAGGCGGTCGCGACCGCTAGGGGGTTCGGCCGTGCGCCGGAGATCCCGATCGACGCCGCGACGGGGCAATGGGCGCGCAACCGCGATGCTGACCAGGTCGCCCGATATGTGCAGGGGCACGCGGTCGACCCGCAAGGCGCAGCGGAGAGCATCGGTAAGGGTGCCAACGAATTCCGGCGGATGGGCGCCCCTACCCCTACCGCGGGCGTGCTGTCGCAGGACCCCGGGCTGGCGGCGGTCGAGGCCGCAGAGCGAAATCGGAACCCGGCAGCGTTCGCTCAGAAGGACGCCGCGTTGCGCGACGCCGCGCTCAACGAACTCGGGAAGAACCTGCCGCCTGACATCGACCCGCGGCTCGCGACCGACTTCATGCGCAGGGAGATTGATACCCGGCTGAACGCCGCTACGGGGGATGTGAACGCGGCCGAAGCACGGCTCGCCGACGCCGAAAGGGCACAGCGCGCGACGGCGGACATCGTTGCCCCCTTCGCCGGCGGCCGGAGCGACGCGAGCGCGACGCTCGACCGTTCCATCGTCGCGGGCAGCCTGGAACCGATGGACACGGCACGCCGTGCGGCGTTCAACGCCGTGCCGCGGGATGCGGAGGTGCCCGGCCGGCCGTTCGTCGACACGGCGACCACGGTCCGCCGCTCTGCCGAGCACCTGCCGGAGAACGCGCGCCGTGAGGTACTGCCGGAGCAATGGCTGCAGGACTTCGAAAGCCTGCTGCAGCGGGACGCTGATGGTCGGATCGTCGGGGTGCGGGATGTTTCGTTCGGCACCATCAACGACCTGCGGCCGATCCTCGGGGCCGCGATTGCTCGGGCGCGGAACGAGGGCGCGCCGCCGCCCTTCATCGATAATCTTGAGCGCCTCCGTTCGGAGATCAATCGGGCCACCATGCAGCAGCCGGAAGCGCGGGCGGCCATGGACCACTTCGAGAACGTCTATGCGCCGGTTTGGGGGCGCCAGGCCGGGGAGGCTTACCAATTTCGTCAGGACCTGAATGTCGACCGGTTGCACCGTACTGCGGCGCCGCCGACGGCGACCGCGAACCGCTTCCTCACAACGGGACCCGGCGCGCAGGAAAAGGCGGAAGCCCTCGCCCGTGTGGTCCGGTCGATCGACGACCCTGCGAACCGGGCCTCCGCAGAGGGCGCGGTACGCGCCTATATCCTGGACGACCTGACGCGAACGATCGGTCGCGACGGGCGAATTCAGGACACGCGGCTCGCGCGCTGGCTGAACGGCCCAAGCGGCTGGGGAGATGCGCTGTCGCAATTTCCGGGTGTGCGGGGCGAAGTCGAACGGCTGCTCACCGACGTGCGGAGTGGCAACATCACCCGCAACCGGTTGGCCGCCGACGTTGCCCGGGCGAACGCGAACCTGCAACGCACGCGTGCGGATGTTGACTCCTCGGCTCTCGCTCTCACCTTGGGGAAGGAGCCGACCAAGGCCGCGCAGGCGGTGCTCAACAGTGGTGATCCCGAGCGGTCCATGCGGGAGGTGATGCAGACGGTTTCGCGGGACCCGACCGCGAAGCTCGCATGGGAACGGGCCGTCACCGAACACCTGATCAAGAAGGTGACGACTGCCAATCCGGGAGCCGTCAGCGAGGGGGTCTTCGCGCCGGAGTTCCGCCGCCTCGCCGGGACCTTCCGCGAATACGAGCGCGCGCTCGCCGAGCTCTATGCCGGGCAGCCGGAGAAAATGCAGGCACTGCGTCGGGCACAGAGAATGTTGGAGCCGCTCGCCCGGCAGGCGGAAAAGGCAGCGCCGGGCTCCGTCGACGGTACGAACAAAAGCCTGTGGCGCTGGCTGGAGCTAGGCCTTAAGGCGACGTTCGGCATGCTGAAGGGCGGCGGCGTCGCGCGCACGCTTCGGGTGGCCGCCGGCACGGACGCCAACGCGGACTCGGCGGCGCAGCGCCTCGTCACGCGGATGATGTTCGATCCGGAGCTCGCCCAGCATCTGCTGACGCGGGACGCCCAGGCTGTGGGCTCGCCGGGGTGGAACGGGAAGCTGCTGAGGCTGATTGGGTTGACGGAGGGACTGAAAGAGGCTGGGAACTGGGAGTGAAGTCACAGCTGCCGGTGCGGAACGAGCGCGAATGCGGTGGCGGGAGGTGGTCGCGCCTTACGCGGCTTCCTTCAACAGTATATGCTTGCCGATCTCATCGACCCTGTTAAGAGGACGCAGCCTGATCTCTTCCTGATCCGCCTGCGCTTCGAGCGCTTCAAGGGCCTCTCTGAGGCGATCGACTTGCTTCTGGCTCAACTGAGGATCGTTCATCGCCGGGTGTTGCACGATCATTTCATGGTCCCGCATTACCAAAGCTGATGGTTCCCTATCTCGGTCTACCTTAAGGTCCCATAAACGAGTCTTGATTCGCCTCACGGACGCCGTGAAGTTGCTACTGGCGAGCGTGCCAAAGTTGGCTACGAGCTTCGAGCCGGCGAAATCGATGATTACACTATGTGCATTCCGGCGCCGTTGTTGGCCGCTCCTGATTTCATTGCTGAAGAACCGTCCCAGGTTTGGCCGCTCCAGCTGCACGTATTCGAATACGAGCGCTGGCAGGCGATCACCGCTTTCACGAGCCTCCGCAACTTCTTCCAACACCTCCTCCTGCTCCTCTGAAAGCTGAAGGGCGCCGTTTCGCGTATAAAGTGAGGACATCGCAGTCATCCACGATACCGCGATCTGTTTAAGCGAAATGCCTTGCGCCTCGCGGAGGTCCCCCAGCAAGACACCAGAAATCGCCGGCTTAAAGTCTGTCAACGCAGAAGTCGACCGCCTAAATAAATCGGCCTCGATTACGTTGAGAGCAGTTTCGGCGACCATGATTGCCATTTCCGACGCATCGGAAAAGACGCATTCGAGGCGTCGAAGTTGATTCGCACGCTCTAAGTGGACGCCATTCTCACCGGCGACAGCAATGCCGATAACAAATTGCTCCGGCGATCCCATGATCGGCCGAAAGAGCACGGGAGACCAGATCGCCCGTTGTAGGCGATCGAAGTCCAGGAAGGTCGGAGCGTCTAGCGAGATCATTTCACGCCATCACAGGCTCGTTGAGCGCGTCACCTGCGGCGCGCGGGACATGGGGAATTCTCTGGGTCAGAAACGAGATCAGCGCCTCGAAATCTGGCGCGCCGATCAGGTTAATCACGCTGTTCTTTTCGCCCGCTTCTCTTACGTCAACTTCACGGAGTTGGATCGGCATGTTGGCGGCCTCGTCGGCCAGTCTCTTACGTTCTGCGGGGGGCAACAGGTCGGTGACCCATTCGCGTAGCCGGTGTCTGTACATTCCGGCCGCCACTAGGTCGACCTGGGTCCAGGTTGGTCCCGTGAAACATCGACCATGATCGATGATCCAGATGCCCGTTCCGGTTGCGAACAGTACGTTTCCGATATGCCGATCCACGTTCGCGACCCACGCGTCGAAGCCATACAGCTCGCCGAGCCAAGACTCTTTGGTCAGAAGCTCGACTATTGGCCGAAGCAACACCAGTATCTCTTCGTCGGTGGGCCTTATCACAAGCGAAGCAATGGACGGGCTGCTCACGTTGACGCTGGCAAACATAAGGCCGCGACCATCCTGCATAATCGCGCGGGTCGCACACGGGTTTCCCGGCTCTGTGACCCCGATGAAGGCAGGGGGAACGGGGAGACCGAGCGCTGACGCGAGGCTCGCGGCCAGAATTTCGTTTGCCAGTTCCCTGGGGGCCAAATCTTTCAGGATCGCCGTCTTCAGCTCTTTGCCACGAGTGAGAATCTGCCCCTGATAGGTGTCCGTGATGTTCGCGATACCCGCGTCTTTGAACGACGACGCTCCGGACATAACCTGGGCAAAATCGACAGTGCCGACAGGGCTATTGAAGTCGACCGTAGCTTCCGAAACGTCGTTCATTCCAAGCATCCCTCCCAACCGACGCCTTTTTGAAGGGCCTTGTTGCGACGATGATAAAGCAAGCCGCCCCCGAGCGTCCCCTTCGGATCATTGGGGTGACCTCAGCCCTTAGTCGGCCCCAGCCTCGGGCTTGCAGTTTCGCCTGCGGGCCGGCTGAGTCAATGTGGCATTGAAAGCTGAAGTTGTGTGCGTCGCATCCGAGTCATCTCTGCTCGTTAGACGGGATCACCCAGCGGCTGGTCCTTCCTCTCACCGCGCGCCACGATCTCCAGCGCGCCGTCGGGCAACGGCCGCTGCAGCACCTTCGCCTCATCCCACGGCGCGAGCATCCATGCATCGAGCTCGGCCGGTTCCGTAAGCACCACAGGCATGGCCTTCGGATGGATGGCGGCCACAGGTTCGCTGGGCTCGCAGGTGAGAAATCCTTAGAGGTCGGCGGAGATTCGATCCATCGGGCTGTTATTTTCCTTAGGTGCGACTGGACCGCACCACAGCCGAGCCGAACACAGCCGAAATGAAGGGCTGCGGCGAGATGCCCTGAGAGAGCTTTTGGCTGGACAACCGAACATCCGGCCACCCACCCGCGGAGGGAGGTGGATCCCTCGCCCACCGTCACGAGTGCGAAGAGGGCGTGGGGTGTGCGCCCGGCCGGCTCCGCGGTAGAAAAAGCGCGACTGCTCTCGTGAATTTTTGATCCTGGAGACCGTGCGATGGCGACGCGCCTCACTCGCCGTGAACTCTATGACCTCGTCTGGACCGAGCAGGGGCCGCAAGCAGCGCTCAAGCTCGGCATTTCAGAGGCCCGATTGCGGGAGCTCTGCCGCAGCCAAGTGATTCCGGTGCCAACCGCTGCCTACTGGCAGGGATTGTCGGCAGGAGGGGCGCCGCTGCGAACACCCTTCAGCCCGGCTTGCGATCTCCAAAGGGAGCTGGTCACCATCGAGTCCACGAAGCTCCCGCGATTTCTTGAGCCGCCGCCTTTGGTCGTAAAGCGACCGGAGCCGCCGCCTCCCCGAAGGGGCAAGGTCCGCACGCCCGACCCCAAAAGCATCGCATGGCCTCGGGTCGATAGACCGCACCCGTTGGTGGCGCCCACCGCAGGCGCCCTTCGGCGGGCAAAGGCAAACCAGGGTGTGGTCCTCGTCGAAGGTGCAGGTTTGCTTACCGTCCGGATTGGAGTCCATTCCGTCGAGCGAGCGGTCGTGATCTTCGACGGGCTTGCCCGAGAGCTAGAGCAGCGCGATTTCACCTGCACCATCGTGGGCGGCCGCATCGAGGCGCACCGTGACGGAGAAGTCGTTCCCTTCTTCCTGAGCGAGCGCATCGAAACTCCGCGGCATGAGCCCAGCGTCGCGGAATTGGTGGCGGAGGAGCATCACCGCAGGCGGCGGAATTTGCTTTCTGGAGATTTGCCACATAAGCCGGAAGCATACCCCAGCTTCGACTACGTGCCGACCGGAATCCTGACCCTGTCCCTGGACGTGATCAACCGGGAGGGCCGGCGCCAGATGAACTGGATCGACAATAGCCGCGGCATTCTGGAACGGCAGGTTGGGGCGATCATCGAAGGGATCGAGGGTTGGATCGAGCTCAAAGGGCAATTGCGCCTTGAGGCGGAGCACGAGCAGCGGATCCGGATGCGGGAGGCGGAGAACAACCGTAGGGCTGAGCTCCGAAAAAAAGCGGGAGGACCAGCGGGGAGCCTTGCTGACCGAGATCGTGGACATGGGCACGAGAGCCGCCCATCTCCGGGCGCTCATCGATTGGGCGGAGAATATGGAAGATCCTGAGGTACAGCGGCTCGTAGCCTGGTCGAAGGAGTGCCTTCAATCGATCGAGCATACGCTTGACCCAGCGTCATTCGGCCGCTGGCTGGCATCTCGGCGCCTGTTCCCCGAAACCGACCCCATCGCCCCGTTGGCGGACGATCCCGACACCGACAATTCCGGGGCGGGTTCGTCGCCCACGTAGCCGTTACTCGCATCGCGTGCCACAATCGGCGCCGGCAACGCTTTGGGGGCGCCCTATGAGGCTTCTGGTTGTTTTCGTTCTCCTGCTGCTGGTGTTGACGGGCTTGTTCGTGCCGGCCCTGTTCGCCTTCGGCTGGATCCTGCTGGCCGTCCTCGGAGTCGCCCTGTTGGTCGCGCTGTTCCGCGGGGCCTTGGTGGTCGGGGTTGGCTTGCCGATCGCGCTCGGTGCCTCCGCTTTCGATTTCGTCCGTGGGCGGCGCGGCGCCCCGCCGCTCCCGCGGCACCCGCAGCCCGGCGATCCGGATTATCTGAACTGGGCGAACCGCGAGGGCTCGTATGCGCCCGGCGCGAAGCCGAAGCGGCCGTTTCTGGACGAGCTGCCACCGGCTCCGCAGGCGCGGCGCGGGATTTACTAGCGGCTGCTGTCGGCCCGGGCGACCGGCTCGGGTGAGGCTGGAATATTTCGCGAGAGCGTAGAGCGAAGGGATTTTTTGCGAAGGACTAGGCGCCGCTCGGGTGCTGCGATGGCGTTGGGATAGCGGAATGTTTCAGGACGCGCTTATGCGCGGCCCGCATCACGAAATTCGGCAGAAGTGGTGAATTTTGCCAACAGGATTTCCGGGCATGGAAAAACGTCCCGAATGGAGTACCGACGCACTGCGTCGCTCAGGCAGTGAATGTTCTGTATCCGGCTTCACCGATTAATTTTTCCGGTTAAACGGTGCGACAAACAGGCGGATCCTCTGCGAATGCATCCTGCTGTCTGATCGATAGACATCGGCGCGTCTTTTCTTTTCTGCTGCGCCGTGCAATTTAAATGAAACTGGTTGTTTTCTGTGAGGGTAGGTCTCGCATGACACGCCTGTCGGTTGCTATCCTGGCCGGGCTTTTAGGTATAGCCCTCGCGCAATACTTCGTTGCGCCGCGCTTCCAAGTCTCAACCATGACTGGATATAAAGATCACCCGAAAGCTGTTGTACTTGATATTCGATCCGGGCAGGCGTGGATACTCCAATGCCCCTTGGGCCCGGAGTGCACCCTGCCCGCCCTTTTCCCGGTTATGTACGGCGCTCCGCTAAAGACTGGGCTTCAAGCAACGCCCCCCTAAATCGACAGGGAAGCGCGCTGAAGGGCAATCCGAGGCGGTACCCGCCCCGCGCAAAACAGTTCCGCTGATTCATGAAAGCGCCTCCTGAAGCGCCGCGCCGGCCTCGGTCAGTCGGTAGACGTAGCGCTGGCCCTTATCCGGCGACCAGCCGTCCGGCATCAGATCGTGGCGTTCGACGTACCCATGGGGCTCGATGAGGGGCCGGCGCAGAGCAAGATGGGTTCGCATATAGATCGTGTCGTGCGGCTTCTCCGACCCTAGGGCAACAGCGATCGCAGGCATGGTGTGCCACCTGCCCGGCATCATCGCCAGCAACACCGAGTGCCACCACGGGTGCGCCCGGGCTGCCCTGCGCGTGTCCCGCGTCTTCGCCCGGCGCGCTTCCTCGGCCTTCCTGAACTCTCGGTAGGCGTGCCCGGCGCGACGCTGCTCCTCTTCCTCCTTGCGCGCATGCCAGGCGTTCCACCCGGAGCGCTTCGGCGCGGCCGGCACGGCGCTATCGGGCGGGTCGGCCGGGGGGCTGCGCCTCGCCGTTGGCCGGGGCTTCGCAGCTGCCTTTCGCGGCTTGCGATGCTTCCGGTAGTTCCGGGCGCGCTCTTCCATGAGCGCGTGCCAGTCCTCGGGGTCGAAATAATTCAGATCGCTGTTTCTCGGCATCGGGGTCGTTCTCTTCGGCGCGGCCGGGCCTAGTTCAGCCAGGGGAATGCGATCGACGGGTCCGCCGCTCTGCCGTCGGGGAGCCGTTTGAAGTCCTCAAGGCGGAAACGCCACCTGCCGCCGGCGAACCAATGGAGACGGCCAAACCGCGTCTCGGTGGATCGGCAAGGCCCGCTGAAGGCAGCAGCAAGGCGGGCGCGCTTTCCCAGCGCCGCAACCGCCTCGCGATCGGCCTCCGGCATGGCTTGGACAATTTCGGCGTAGGCATACCAGCGGGCTCGATCGAGGCGGTGCGCGATCACCTCGGCGATAGCCCAGCGCAGGGCGGCCTCGTTCGCTGGTTGGCTTTTGCGCCGACCGGGGGCTGCCCGTTTCGGCGGAGGCCACGGATCACTGCGGTGAGTGGCGCAACGCCGGGTGGGCCAGCGGAAATACTTCCGGGTGCTTTCGAAGGTGAAGGGCCGGCCACATTGGACGCAGCTGGACGCCCAGCGGTACCGATGGCCGGTCAATCCGCTGCGCCGTACATACGGCTCGGCCGCCACGCAGAGAAATTCCTGGCCTTTGTAAACCCGTTTCATGCCGCCCTCCAATTCGGAGCGGGGAATGGGCAGAGAAGAATGGCGGTCGCGCCACGGACCGTGCTGCCGCTGCTGCTTGCATGTGAAAGAAAGCCAATTTCCTTTTCGAATTTATTCTTGGATTTCCCTACGCGGACTTCCGTGTCCCCTTCCGCGTGCAAGCAGCACTGGCAGCAGTGCACAAGGCCTTCCGGGGCTGCCTGCCCAGGCTTTGCTGCCACTGCTGCTTGCATGTGAAAGAAAGCCATTTCTTCCCTTTCGATAATATTCCCGGATTTTCCGACATTCATTTTCATCGGCCCGCTGTTCGTTCCAACGCGCGCAAGCAGCAGTGGCAGCAACGTGGTCATTCCGCATCCTCCGCAGCCGAATGCTGCGCCCCGCGCTCGGCGCCAGCAGCGCGGATGCTTTCCCGAGCAGCACCACGCCTTTGACGCTCTGCCGCGGCTCTTTCAGCAAACAGCACGTGAACGTTGGGGTTCACCTCCCAGCGGGAGTCAAAGTTGGCCAGCGGCGCGGCCCATCCCGCCGAACAGAGCTCGCCCATGATGCGCCGGATGCGTTCCTCTTTGGCGGGACCCTTCAGCCGGCGGATGGGGCGGAAATTGGTGTACAGGTCCCTTTTTGAGATCCCAGCGATCCGATGGGCGAGGATGAAACCCGCGATCCATGCTGAATCTGTATCCTCACCGCGGGTGCCTTCGGCGCTGCGGTGAACGAATAGCTGGTGGGGAAACTGGTATCGCAGGAGGAACTCACCCGCCGCCCGAGCGGTCATTGTGGAAATAATCGGATCGGGTGGATCGAATGGGAAATCGTTCGCGGCCCCGCTCGCGGCCCACTCGATCACATGAAAGAGGAGCGCAACGCGCGCCCATTCGCCTTCCAGCTTGTCGAGCCAGCCCCGCAGCCCAGCCGGAAGGTCGGCTATGCCCATGCGTTCATCGGCAAACGTCTTCACTGCCTGGCGCACGGCGTCGGCGCCGGCATCGAACCGGAACGCCTCAAGAAACTCGACGCTGCTCAGGTCGTGCAGCGCGTGCGCCACTGCCATCAGCGCCGCCAGGGCAGCCGCATCGGGAGGGCGATCCACATCGGTGCTGGTCCGCTCCATGTGGACCATCAGGAACCGCTGGAGCATGCCATCGGCCGCGATCCCCTCGTATTGCTGGCGGAGCACATCAGGTTGAATTCCGCCGAGCATGCTTACGGCCAACGCGGGTACTGTCACGGGCTCGCGGGACAGCCGAATTACGCGGAAGGGCTGGCCCTGCTTTGCCCCAAGCCAGAATTCGCGGTCCTTGCTCGCCCCCCGCGGCCGGTATGCGTCGAATCCCCCTATCCAGCCGGACAGCTCATCGCGCACGCACGCGAGACCGTTCGGATTATCCGCAAGGACGGGGGCAAGTGCTTCAACGGTCACATCGTTGACCAACACAGCTCGGTGCCTAGGGCGCGTCGGCTCGGGCGCCGTGCGGTCTGATTTCGGGGTCTTTGCCCAACTGGCGCGCGCCTCACTGAAGCGGGCTTGAGTGTGTGCATTCTCGCGATCCAGCTGTGCCTGGATCTTGTTCAGCGGCTCGCAAGCGAGGGACAGTGCCGGCGATTTCTTCGCGCCCGGCGCGCCGTGAAGCAGGCCCCAAAGGATCGGGCGTTCAACATAACCCGTGTCGCGCTGCTTTACCTGCACGGTCATTCCCGCCGGCGCCAAGCCGCTGAGAACCACCAGCGCCGGCACCGCAAGGCAGCCGGGGTCGTAGTCGCCAAGGCGAAAGGCGGCATCTCGTGCCCACCGATCGAGGACCTCGGGGAAGATGCCGGCCGGCAGTCGGGGCGGCGGCTGCAAGTCCGCCCACAGGTCTTCCGGCTCGGGCCAAGGGCGATCGCCGGGCGGAAGGGCGTCGGGTGCCACGGCGTCTTCCATTTCTGAAGCCCCCGCTTCCAGCCCGAACTGCGCCGCGACGCTGTGCTCGCCCGCCACGCCGGTGGCATATCGGTAGGCGTTGCCGACAAGGGTGCTCGCGTCGTCCGCGTCCAAAGGCGGATCGCAGCGCCCAATCCAGTGTTCCAGTACGAGAGAAAGGCACTCGCCTTCGCTGACGCCCAGGTCGCGCACCCGGCAAGCCACCTCGTAGGTGGTGATCCCCCGTGAGCCGAGGGCCGCTGGCGGAGCTCCATGTCTTAGCCACTCGACCGCCCGTGCGATGTCGGCCGGGTGGTCAGGCGACACCCCATCTCGCGCTTCGTTCTCCGGCCGCGCGGCTCCGCACAATGCCAACAAGTCGGGCGGCGCCTCGGCGATCGGCAGGTCGTCCAGCACCGTGTACGGCGCGCCGTCGACGGTCGATCCCGCCAGCACCACCTGGCCGGCCGCGCCGCGCACGTCGATGCCGCAGTCCCTCCCGAACTTCGCCAGCATCCGGCCGTTGGCGTTGGAGATGGGTGCGGCGCCGTCAGGGAGGTGGAACAGCATATGGTAGCCGCCGGAGGCGGAGCGCTGCGTGTAGGTCTCCGGGAACAGCGCGTTGAAGAGCTCGAACAACTCCGCGCCGCGCTTTCCGTGCTTCACGTCGAAGTCGATCGTGCAGCCGGAAATGCCGCCCCAATTGCACCCGGGGAACTCCTCCGCCCAACGGCGGATGGTGGCTTCGTCGGTCGTTGCCAGGCGCTGCCAGTTGTCGAGCACAGGCGCTTTGCTGTTCGGCGGGATCGGAAGGACGCGGATGCCCCTCCGGGCGGCGGCGATGGCATGGTCGAGCATGGGGGGTACGGGCTCCCGCGCAATTTCGTGCGCGCTGTCGCCGCGGGATTGACCAGCGGCGATGATTGTCGGCACTGTCGGTGCGTCATCATTCGCCAAGTAGTGGACAATCGCCGCAGTGGCTTGCCGCGAGGTGTTGTCGGCATGCTCTTCCCGGCCGATTTGGCGGGCAAGGGCAAAGATGTCCTCGAACGAAGTTACTGCCGCCATCATGCGCCTACATTGTCCGCGAGAGGCCCCAGCTCGGACGTAACCACACCGGGGCGCTTCCACTGCTCGGCGAAGGCGCGCCACTGCGGCGCGACCTCCGGCGTCGTCTCTATGGTCAGCGCGCGGCGGTTCGAGCTGCCGGAGACGAGGGCTGCAAGTTCAGCGCGTCGCTGCATTCCCGGCGCCGACCAAATAATGATGCCACCGGCGAGCCGCACCATCCATTTGAGCGTCATCTGGTCGAAGTCGTTGGGGTTCGGGACGCGACCGCGCGTGCCTTCGCCGCGAACGCACAAAGACACCCAATGGCTTGCCTCTGTGATCCGGCGAGACCGCCGAGGAAGACCGCTCCCCGGCGCAAGATAAACCATCACTGCGCGCCGTCCCCCAGGCGCTGGGGCAGAAAACGCACGCGCGCCCTCGTCAGGCGGCATAAGTTGTGATAGATAATCCATAGCATCAACCTCGTTCTGGCCCGACTCGCTCTCCCGGCGTGTCGGGCTTTTTGTTGCTGATGAGCTAAGAGGAGGTGCCCCCGATCTCACGCGCTGCCCGTCCCGCAAGCTTTTCGAGCAAAAGCTTCTTCCATTCCAGGTGAAGGCGCTCAGGGGCTCGGATGGTTAGCTTTCGCGGATGCCGGGCGCCGTTCAGCACACCAGCTTCTATCGCTTGCAGAAACGGGGGGTCCGGCTCGCACAGCTCTGCTTCGGCCGCGACGGAGAAAGCCCAGTCCAGCACCGACGAATCGAAGTGCATGGGCAACAGAGCGACATCGTCCGGAGCGTCGCCGAATACCACGATCTGAAGGTTCGGCGTCGACTCCAATGCGCGTCGGATGAGGGGCGTTAGCGGCCCTGCCCCCGGCAGGATGTAAAGATTCGCGACAGGGCCGAATTGCGAGTGGGAAAACATCGCCATGGCTCCCGTCCACATGGGGGGCTCCGGCGGCTCTTCCCGCTCCGGCGGGGGGACGTGGGCATTCATGCCGCGCACCCCCTCGGGTATTCGCTCGTGCTGCGAAACTTTCGACCTGCAGCCCATTCCCGCAGGTCGCGGACCTGGTAGACGATGCGGCGGGGGGAGAGGCGGAGAAAGGGAGGCCCGCCGCCGTAGACACGGAATTTCGCCAAGCTCGACTCTGTCAGGCCCAGCAGCTGCGCGGCATCTTTCGGGGGGAGATAGGTGTCAGGGGACTGCATCCGGTTCGCTCCTGCGTTCCCTCCTAGGGATAACCCTGGGGTGCAAAGCAGTGTGCGTGGTTCCGGATGTGGGAAACCAAGGCCCTAATTCGAGTGGACGTTCTTCCTGCCTCGGGGCCGCCCACGGGCACTCCAAGCCTCAGCGTGCGGCAGCCCTTTGGCCTTGGCGGCCCGAAGCGCTCGCCTCCACACGCGGCTTAGCGTTTCCTCCCCGCCCCCGTCCTCGACAAATCCGAAACGGCGGAGGATCTCATCGCGCAGGCCCGCGCGATCAGGGGGAGGAGGTCCCATTTCTACTAAGGAAATGATGTGCTCCTGTATCGCGCCCTGCATGTTCTTACGGCCAGACGAGAACTTTGGCCCTCTCTTTGCGGGCCACAATTTTCGAAGGTCGCCGGCATGAACTTGCGGCTCCGTCCAGCAAAGCTTGGGGATGGATTGCAGGCAGAGATGCGGCCCAAGGTCAGCCTCTTCATTGACGATTTTTACGGCGCGCCAATCCGACACGGCAATGATTTCAGGGATTTTGCTTTGGCGCTGCCCGCGCATCCGAAGCGAAACACCTTCGGCGAGGCGCGCGAGCAGTTGCCGAGCTCCAAAGTCAGCGCTGCCAGCAATGAGCGTTTCCGGGGGAGCAACCTCGCCACGCACCAAACGAGCGGGATTCTTTGCATGCGCCAAGAGGCCGACGCGCATGGCGCCGATGAGGCCGGCCGGGACACGTCGCCCCCGGCGCGTTCGATGTTCTCCAGATGTGGATTCAGCCACGGCTGTAAACACCCAGTCGCCGGTTTCTATCCAAATCAGAGCAGCGTTCAGGGACCACCATTCGGCGCGCCGTAGGGCTTTTTCGGCGGCGCCATCTTGCGGGCGATCATCGTCCGTCACTGCGGCGCTCTCCCAAATGCGGGAATCACAAGGGCGGTGGCCCTCCCCTCCATAGCAGCTGATATCTTGTCGCTGATGGAGTCGGCGGCGCGGCGCAGCGGATCCGCGTCGAGATGGCTGTAGCGCGCTGTCGTGGCGGGCTGCGCATGCCCCAGCAGCTTGCCGACGATTGTCAATCCGAGGCCGGAGCCGGCGCCCACGCTGGCAAACGAGTGGCGCAGGTCGTGCAGCCGGACAGTCGCCCGCTCGACCACCACCGGCGCGCCGTGCTCATCCGCGACGGGCTTGCCCTCTGGCGTGACCTCCGCGGCCCGTTCAATGAAGCCCGCACGCCGGGCCACGAGCGCCCAAGGGCGCTGCAGATCCGCCCGAGGTCGCTCCCTCTCTGCGCCTGCGGAAGCCCCCACGATCACGAACTTGCCCACGCGGGGCAGGTCCGCGAGCACGCGAAGCGCGGCGGTACTCAGCATCAGGCGTTTTTGCCCCGTCTTCGTGTCCGGAAGGAAGGCAATGCCCCGCTCAAAATCGACCTGGCTCCACTGCAAGTGTAGGATTTCCCGCAACCTGGCGCCGGTGAAAAGCAGGAGGCGGATCGCTGCGACTGCGTGCGGGCCGAGCACTACGCGGCGGTTTTCGGGTTTCGGCGCGTGCTTCGCCTTGGGGGACGTTTCGTCGACTTCGTACGGGATACCGACCGTTTCCGCCTCGATCAACGCCGCGCCCAGGCGCGTGAGCTCCTCTGTCGTCAGGAACCGCTCGCGACCGTTCTCCCTGTACTTCTCGATGCCGCGCGCCGGATTGAGTCCCTCGGCGACAAGTCCGCGGCCTCCAGCCCAGGCGAAGAGCTTGCCCATAATCGCCAGCATGCGGTTCGCCTGAATCGGACGGTCCGCCATGTTCGTGTGGAGGCGTGCTACATCGGCCCGGGATATGCTATCCGCCTTCCGGCTTCCGAGGGCGGGTTTGATGTCCCGTTTGATGACGCCCGCATAGCTGATTGCGGTTGTCGTCTTCCGCTTCGCCAGAACGTGCTGGGCAAGGAACTGGTCGGCCACCTCGGAGAGCGTGGGCGCCTCCCGTGCCTTCTTGCGCTCCTCCCCCGTGTCGTGCCCCCGCACCGCGTCGGCAATCACGCGCTTGGCGAGCGTGCGAGCCTCCTCCGGCGTCACCTTGCCGACGGGGGCGATGGTCACTCTCCGCGTGGGCGCGCCTCGCCCACGCCCGACGCGATATTTCGCGACGTAGCTCATGGCGCCTGACGGACGAACGCGGATACCGAAGCCGTGCAGCTCCGAATCCCATTCGAAGAATTCTTCGCCCTTCGGTTTGAGGGAATCCACGAGCCGTTTGTTGATGCGAACGCCCATGCTTGCCTCCCCTGCCCCACTACGGTAACCACGAATGTAACCACCGTGGGCCGAAACCATCGGCATTTTAGGGAAAGATCGGCGGGTTTGCCAATGCCGAAAATTGTGCATTGTCAACCAGTTTCAGCACAGGCTTTCCACTCACAGGCAACACCAGGAAACGTTCAACGTGTGACTTTTAATCATGGGGTCTCGGGTTCGAATCCCGACGGGCTCACCAACGATATCAAAGACATATGTGATGGGGTCGTTTGCCTAAACGTATCCGGAAACCACCGGATACCCTAAGCGGCGGATTTCAGGAGCTGAGGCGAACAGAGCCGGCTGCGCAACATGGCCTCGTCGAGTGCGAAAAAGCGGCGACCAGAAGTTGCTAAACCCGTCCGGCCTCTGCTGTTTCAGGTTGCTGAGGGAGTTCAGGCCACCGCCGTGCCGTTCCGCAAGGCACGCCACCGCGTACAGTCAAACTGGTGACGGGCGAGCTACCCGGCAAGGAGCGTCCACATGCTCCGCCAAGGAACTGGCTTGCACTCCGCATCGCCAAACAACGCCGATAATTCCGCTGCGATGCCGCCTATGACGGTGCCGGGAACGACGCCAAGCCACAACCCTAGCAAATCGATATGGAGTCCGCCCGCCGTCGCCGCCTCGAGCTTACGGTTCACGGTCTCAACGTCGTGCTTGCGAGCCCCCTCTTCGGCAGCCAAGCGCTCGACGGTGGATCTGGTCTGGGCATTAACTCGGCTTGAAATGTCACCTACTTCGTTGAAGAGCCCATCGAAGTTGGCTTCAAGGCGCGACAGGCGATCCGAGAGTGATGCGTCCGGACCTGCTCTCACGATGAGGCGGGCAGCAGCACTGTCCGCGCCATCAGTAGCACCCACCACGCCCATCACAATCTGTCGCTTCCGAAGCGGGAAGCGGCGAAAATAGTTCGCACAGCGACAAAGCATGCTCGGTTGAGAAAATAGCTTATGCTTGTCCTTGATGCCTTGGTACACGGTCCAAATTCCGTAGATCTGCAATAAAATGCCAAGTACTCTAAATCGCGGCTCCAGGCAGTTTGACCACCATGGACCAATCAGGAGCCAGAGGAGTATTGTTCCCAAAAGGGCCCAAACGGCTATCGGCTCGGCAAGCCAGATTGCAACTTCTTTGATTCGGCTCATTACCAACGTCTCACTTTCGCACAGATGCGCGAATTGACCGTGATTGGCCCTGCGACAGCTTGGCCGCAGGAAGCCATCCAATCAACCTGGAAGACCGGCAACCTCAGTGCCCCCAGCCTTACGCACGACCTTTCGCCGCGCCTCACCCCCCGCAAACTGAACCGCTGAACCGCCGCTGCGTCAGTAAGGCCGCTTGATGCGGGCACTTGGATCGGCCATTTTTGCGATAGATCAATTCCGGGTTTGGAATGTAGATCAGATCAACGCATATTCGGGTTCGACCATGGAAACAGCCGCGCGCGTCGCCCTTCGTGTTCCCGTCTTCGGGTGGTTCCTCAAGGATGCCATTCACGGAGCGCCGGACGCCAAATATTATTTTATGGCAAATCTTGCCGTTTGCTTCATCGCGATGATTTATTTCTTCGGTTATCCGTTCCTGATCGTCTATGCCCTGACTGCCACTGCCGTGGCCCTGGTGTCGCTCATCATCCTCACCGCGTCGGACATGTTCCGAAAGGGCGAGGACAAGGACGTTGCCCCGAAGCCGGCCGCCCGGGGAGGCAGGACGCGCTGACGGTTCAGGGGGGAGGGAATTCATTCACGCCCTTTTCAGCAGGGCGAGACCGTTTCGTCCGGATCGCCTCATGCAGGCGTCCGGCCGAGGTCCTGCTTAAGCTGGTAGATGTTGCGGATGAGGTCGAAGATCTGCCCGATCTCGGCGGAGGAATCGCTGGCCCGGCAGCTCATGATGAGAGGGGACGTGATCCCCGCCTCCAGCAGCGGGCGATAGGTGACGTCGTCGCGATGGAGGTGACGCACCGAGTCCGGCACCAAAGTGATGCCGATACCCGCCGCTACAAGGCCCAGCGCGGTCTGAAGCTCGCGCACCTCCTGGGCGATCACCGGCGTGCAGCCCCGGTCGCTGAAATAGGACAGCACCTGGTCGGCATAGCTCGGCCTTGGTGACTTGGGGTAAAGCACCAGCGGCTCCCCCGCGATGTCCTGGAATGACACCCCCTCGGACGCGAGCAGCCGATGGTCGGGCGGCAGGGCCACCAGCAGGGGCTCTTCCGCGATCACCTCGCGCCTTATGGCGGGGTCGTCGAAGCGGATGCGCCCGAAGCCCACGTCGATGCGCCCCTCCTTCAGGGCGGCGATCTGCTCCACCGTGCTCATCTCGATGAGCGCCACTTCAAGGCCGGCATAGCAGGCGCGAAAGCCCCGGACCACGTCCGGCAGCCCGCCATAGAGCACCGAGCCCACGAACCCGATCAGAAACTGCCGCCGCCCCGCCTCGCCGAAGCGCCGGGTGGTGATGCGCAGCTCCTCCGCCCGCTGGAGGATCTGCAACGCATGCTCGTTGAAGAAGCGCCCGGCCGCCGTGAGGCGCACCGGGCGGCTCGGTCGCTCGAACAGGGTGACGCCCAGATCCTCCTCCAGCTCGCGCATCTGCCGGCTCAGGGGGGATTGGGCGATGTGGAGCTTCTCCGCCGCGCGGGTGAAGCTGCGCTCGCGGGCTACGGTTGTGAAATACCTGAGGTGGCGCAGTTCCATGTCCAGACCTTTTAGGCATACAAACCGACCGAGACTGTCTTTGACGCGCGCCCCCTCAGCGTGATTTTCCTTATGTCGAACATAAGGACACTCCACGGATGCAGACCGGCGTCGCAGTGCGTATCGACCGTATCGAGACCTTTATCGTCGATATCCCAACCATACGCGCCCATCACCTGTCCATGCACACCCTGCGCAGCCAGACGCTGGTGCTGGTGAAGGTGTCGTGCTCGGACGGCACGGTCGGCGTCGGCGAGGGCACCACCATCGGCGGCCTCAGCTATGGCGAGGAGAGCCCGGAAGGCATCAAGCTCACCATCGACACCTATATTGCCCCGCTGTTGCTCGGCGCCGACGCCACCCGGGTGGCTGGGCTGATGGCCAGCGTGAAGCGGGGCGTGAAGGGCAACCGCTTCGCCCGCTGCGCGGTGGAGACGGCTTTGCTCGATGCCCACGGGCGCCGCCTCGGCGTGCCGGTGTCGGAGTTTTTCGGCGGCCGTCAGCGCGATACGCTGGAGGTGGCCTGGACCCTCGCCAGCGGGGATACCGCGAAAGACATCGAGGAGGCCGAGGCCATGCTGGCGGCGCGCCGCCACCGCATCTTCAAGCTGAAGATCGGCAAGCGCGAGGTGGCTGCGGACGTCGCCCATGTGGCCGCCATCAAGGCCGCCCTGGGCGACCGCGCCAGCGTGCGGGTGGACGTGAACATGGCCTGGAGCGAGCATCAGGCCCGCCGGGGCATCGCCGGGCTGGAGGCGGCCGGGGTCGATCTCATCGAGCAGCCGGTGAGCCGGGAGCAGCGCGGCGCGCTCGCCCGCCTCACCCGCCGGTTCGACGTGGCCATCATGGCCGACGAATCCCTTCAGGGCCCGGCTGAGGCCATGGATCTGGCGCGGGATCGCGCCGCCGGGGTGTTCGCGCTGAAGATCGCCCAGTCCGGCGGGCTGTTCGAGGCCCAGCGGGTGGCGGCCATTGCCGACGCTGCCGGCATCGAGCTTTATGGCGGCACCATGCTGGAGGGCGGCATCGGCACGGCGGCGTCGGCCCAGCTCTGCGCCACCCTGCCGACGCTTGCCTGGGGCACCGAGTTGTTCGGCCCCCTGCTATTGGCCGAGGAGATCCTGGCGACGCCGCTCGCCTATGCGGATTTCGCCCTCATCGTCCCGACGGCGCCGGGCCTCGGCGTGGAGCTGGACATGGACCGCGTGGATTTTTTCCGCCGCGACCGTCCGTCCCCGCGCCTCAGCCCCGTCCGCCAGTCCGTGGGGGCCTGAGACCCCCTGCCCTTTCGACGACCGATGCCACCAGCGCACGGCGACCAAAAATCACCCCATAAGGAGAACGCCCATGGAAAAAGCCGCCATCGATGCCCTTTTGAAGGAGATGCAGGCGCCCACCCGCGGCGAGCCCACGCCCCGCGTGAAGGCGATCGTGGACCGCATCGTCCGCGACCTGTTCTACGTCATCGACGAATATGACGTGGAGCCAAGCGAGTTCTGGAGCGCGGTGAACTACCTGACGCAGGCCGGCCGCAACGACGAATACGGCCTGATCGCCGCCGGCCTCGGCTTCGAGCGCTTCCTTGACGTGCGGCTCGATGCTGCGGAGGAGGCTGCCGGCCTCACCGGCGGCACGCCGCGCACCATCGAGGGGCCGCTCTATGTCGCCGGCGCGCCTTTGTGCAAGGGCGAGGCGCGGCTCGACGACGGCTCGGAAGAGGGCGAGATCCTCATCATGCACGGGCAGGTACGCGACACCGACGGCCGTCCGGTGGCCGGTGCCCATGTGGAGGTGTGGCACGCCAACACGCGCGGCAATTACTCCTTCTTCGACAAGAGCCAGAGCCCCTTCAACCTGCGCCGAACCATCGAGACCGACGCCGAGGGCCGCTACCGTTTCCGCACCACCATGCCCTCGGGCTATGCGGTGCCGCCGGATGGCTCCACCGACACCCTGCTGAAGCAGCTCGGCCGCCATGGCCACCGGCCGGCGCACATCCATTTCTTCGTGAGCGCGCCGGGCTATCGCAAGCTCACCACCCAGATCAACATCGACGGCGATCCCTATCTCCACGACGATTTTGCCTTCGCCACCCGCGATGGGTTGATCCCGGCGGTGGAGCGCAACCAGGACCCCGACGCCATCGCCGAGGCTGGGCTGAATGCTCCGTTCGCGCGCATCGCCTTCGATTTCGAGTTGCGGTCCGAGGCGGCAGCCCTGCCCTCGGCCGAGGTGCAGCGCCCCCGCGCGGAAGCCGCCTGACCACGGGGTCAAAGCCCGCTTCAGACGCGCAGGCGCGGTGCTCCCCGCGCCTGCGCGCACCATCGCAACACAGCCCACAACAGCAAGATCAAATGAGTTTGGAGGACACAATGGCGGGTGGAAAGCAGAGCATCCAGGACCTGCTCGACGGCGAGCCCATACGCGGGCGCCAGTGGCTGGTCTTTCTCATGTGCTTCTTCGTGGCGGCCCTCGACGGCTTCGACACGCAGTGTATCGCTTATACCGGCCCGGCCATCGCCAAGGCGTTTGGCATGGCGCCGGCGGACATGACCTATATCTTCATCTCCGGCACCCTCGGCATGGCCATCGGCGCCATGGCGCTGGGCTCCATCGGCGACAAGATCGGCCGGCGCACCGCCATCCTCGGCGCCATGCTCCTGTTCGGGGTGTTCTCGCTCGCCATCGCCTTCGCCACCTCGCCCACGCAGATCGTGGTGCTGCGCTTCCTCACCGGCCTCGGCATGGGCGGCGCGACCCCGGTGCTGCTGGCGCTCTCCGCCGAATACGCCCCCGGCCGCGCCCGGGGCACCGTGCTCACCGGCGTGCTGCTGGGCCTGCCGCTCGGCGCCGTACTCGGCGGCCTTCTGGCCTCGGGCTGGATGCCGGTGATCGGCTGGCAAGGCATCTATCTGGTGGGCGGCTCGCTGCCCTTGGTGATGCTGGTGGTCTGCCTCATCGTCCTGCCAGAATCGCCGCAGCTTCTGGTGTCCCGCGGCAAGCCCGGCGACCTGGAGAAGAGCCGGTCGCTGGTGGAGAAGATCCTGAAGCGACCGGTGCCGGCCGGCACCCAGTTCGTGCCCGCCGAGAAGGTGGCCAAGGGCTCGGTGGCGGCGCTGTTCGCCCCTGCCTACCGCATCCGCACCATCGCGGTTTGGGCGACCTACCTCTTCAACTGGATCGCCTGGTTCATGCTGCTTTTGTGGCTGCCCACCGTGCTCACCACCTCTGGCCTGCCCGCTGCCACCGCCGCCTTCGGCACGGTGACCGTGAACACCGCCTTCATCATCTGCGCCATCCCGCTCTCCTTCGTCCTGCCGAAGGTAAATGCGCGGCTGCTGCTGCTCGGCATGTTCGCCCTGGGAATCGCCATCTGCATCGGCCTGGCGCTGGCTGGTACCAACTGGACTGCGGTGTTCATCCTGGTGGCAGCGGCCGGCTTCGGCGTCGGTGGCCAGCAACTGGCGCTGAATTACCTCATCTCGGGCATCTACCCCACCGAGCTGCGGGCCACCGGCACCGGCTGGGCCATCGGCATCGGCCGCACCGGCGCCATCGTCGGCTCGGCGGCGGGTGGCTGGTTCCTCCAGATGGGCGGCGTGCCCGGCTATTACCTCGGCATCGCCGTGCCGCTGGCCATCGCGGCACTGGCGGTGGCACTGATCCGTGCGCGGCCCTCCGCGCAGCCGGACGGCGCGCTGTCCGCAGCGCACTGATCGCACGGTGATCCAGTGGCCGCCGGCGCGATTCGGCGGCCACCCCTTTTTCAGGAGGAGACGACAGGTGGGAGACAAGCGCTTTGCCGACAAGGTTGCCCTGGTGACCGGCGCGGCGCAGGGCATCGGCCGCGTCACGGCGCTGCGGCTGGCGCGCGAGGGGGCGCGGCTCCTGATCGTGGACCGCTCGGCGGAGCACAACGAGAGCGTCCGCGCAGAAATCGCGGCGGCCGGCGGCACCGCCCATGCCCTGTCCGCCGACCTCGAGACCTTCGAGGGCGCGCAGGCGAGCGTCGCCGCAGCGCTGGAGGCCTATGGCCGGATCGACGTGGCGGTCCACAATGTGGGCGGCACCATCTGGTCGAAGCCCTTCTGGGAATACCAGCCGGAGGAGATGGAGAAGGAGATCCGCCGCTCTCTGTGGCCGACCCTGTGGAGCTGCCGCGCCGTGATCCCGGTGATGATGCGCCAGAAGGCGGGATCCATCGTGAACGTGGGCTCCAACGCCACCCGCGGCATCTATCGCGTGCCCTATTCGGCGGCCAAGGGCGGCGTGCATGCCATGACCACCTGCATGGCGCTGGAACTGGCCGAGCACGGCATCCGCGTGAATGCGGTTTCCCCCGGCGCCATCGACAACGGCACCCGCGCCATCCCGCGCAATCCCAAGCCCCTGTCCGAGCAGGAGAAGCAATGGGGCAAGGAGATGTACGAGGATATTCTCGCGGGCACGCCTTTGCGCCGCATGGGCACGCAGGAGGAAGTGGCCGCCACCATCTGCTTCTTCGCGTCTGAAGAAGCCGGCTACATCACCGGCCAGACCTGCTTCGTCGCCGGCGGCACCATCGGGTGAGGGGCTCACGCAGTGACGGGCGGCCGTGGCCGCCCGTTGCGGGGGGGCTCGCGGGCCCGCAGACGGCTCAGCCGCCCTGCCCTCGGCTCACGGCTTGGCGACCAGCGGGCAGCGCCCCTCGGCCATGGGCCTGAAGGCTTCCTGCGCCGGGATGGTCTCGACCAGGTTGTAATAGTCCCACGGTCCCTTGGACTGGTCCGGCGTCTTCACCTGAAACAGGTACATGTTGTGGATGTGCCGGCCATCGGCCCGCACCTCGCCCTTGCCGAACAGCGGATCGTCGGAGGGCATCGCCTTCATCTTCGCCACCACCTGCTGGCCGTCGGTGGTGTCGGCCGCCGCCGCCGCGCGCAGGTAATGCAGCGTGCCGGCATAGACGCCGGCCTGGTTGGCGGTGGGCCGGCGCCCGTTCAGCTGCGCCGCGAAGCGGTCGGCGAAGGCGCGGGTGCCGTCATTCATGTTCCAGTAGAAGCCTTCGGTCAGGAACAGGCCCTTGGCGGTGGCAAGGCCCAGCGAGTGCACGTCCGTGAGCTGCATGAGCAAAGCGGCAAGGCTCTGCCCGCCGGAGGTCAGGCCGAACTCGGAGGCGGCCTTGACCGAATTGATGGTGTCACCCACCGCATTGGCGAGAGCCACCACCTTGGCGCCGCTCGCCTGCGCCTGGAGGATGAAGGACGAGAAGTCCGACGCATTGGTGGGGTGGCGCACCGCGCCGAGGATCTTGCCGTTCTCCGCCTTCACCACCGCCATGGCGTCGGCCTCCAGCGCATGGCCGAAGGCATAGTCGGCGGTGATGAAGAACCAGCTGTCCTTCTTCTGCTTGAGCAGGGCGAGCGCGGTGCCGTGGGCCAGTGCCCAGGTGTCGTAGGTCCAATGCACCGTGTTGGGCGAGCACTTCTCCCCGGTGAGCAGCGCCGTGCCGGGGCCGGAGGCGATGAAGGCCACCTTGGAGCCGCGCACCGCCTCCTGCACCGCCAGCGCCACGGAGGAGAACGGCACGTCGAGGATGGCATCCACGGTGCCGTCGGCGATCCACTTGCGGGCGGTGGCGGAGCCGATATCAGGTTTGTTCTGGTGATCGAGGCTGATCACCTCCACGGCGATGCCGGGCTTCTCCTTCTTGAAATCCTCCGCCGCGAGCCGCGCCGCCGTCACCGAACCGATACCCGTGGAATCGGAGGCGAAGCCCGAGAGGTCGGTGAGCACGCCGACACGGATGGTGTTGCCGGGGATCTCCGCCCGCGCGGGCACCAGCGCTGAAGCGAGGATGGCGGCGCCCGCGAGCAGCGCGAGCGTGGTCTTCCTGAGCATGGTCTTCTCCCTGTTGTGTTTTTGTTGGTCGTGCGGGCGCGGCGTCAGCCGCCGCGCACCTCTTCGAGCACCTTGGCGGCCACATCCATGCGCACGCTGGCCCGCTCCACCAGGATGCGGGCCACCTTGTCGACCTCCTCGCCCACGGCCCCGGCCATCATGGCGATGTTCTGGGCGTGGAGCGCCATGTGGCCCTTCTGGATGCCGGTGGTGGCAAGTGCCTTCAGCGCCGAGAAATTCTGCGCCAGCCCCACCGCCGCGATGATCCGCGCCAGTCGCTCGGCGGTGGAAACACCAAGGATCGCAAGGCTGGCCCGCGCCGTGGGATGCACCTTGGTGGCCCCGCCGATGAGCCCCACCGCCAGCGGCAGCTCGATGGCGGCGGAGAGGTCGCCGTCGGCGTTGACCTCGTAGGTAGTGAGGGAAGTGTAGCGGCCGGAACGCGCGGCATAGGCATGGGCGCCCGCCTCCACCGCGCGGGTGTCGTTGCCGGTGGCCAGCACCACGGCGCTGATGCCGTTCATGATGCCCTTGTTGTGGGTGGCGGCGCGGTAGGGATCGGCGGCGGCGAACTGATAGGCGCTGACGATGCCGTCGCGCACCTGTTCGCCGCCGATATCCGCCGTGCGCCACACCGCATGGGCGCGGGCGAGCCGCCGGTCGGCGAGGTTGGAGAGAATGCGCAGGTAGACCCGACCCTGCGCCCAGCCGGCGATGGCAGGGGCGAGCTTTTCCGCCATGGTGTTCACGGCGTTGGCGCCCATGGCGTCGCGGGTATCCACGATGAGGTGGGTGATGACCATGGTGCCTGACGGCGTGTCCAGCAGCCGCACCTCCAGGTCGCGGAAGCCGCCGCCGAGGCTGACGAGCACCGGATCGCAAGCATCGCACGCGGCCTTGATCTCGTCACGCCGTTCCAGGATGCGCAGGCGGGCGGCGGCGGGGTCGCGCACCTCCACCGCCTGCACCTGCGCGATCATGAGGTTGCCGGATACGGAGGTGGAAAAGCCGGTCTCGTAATTCTGTCGGCCAGCATTGCACACGGCGGCCACCACGGACGATTCCTCCGTGGCCATGGGGACCAGCACGTCCTCCCCGTCGATCTTCATGTTGGTGGCGACACCCACCGGCACGTTCATGGTGCCGATGACATTCTCGATCAGCTTGTCGGCCAAAGCCGGATCGAGATTGCCCATGTTGGCGAGGTGCGCGACGGCCGTCTCGTCGAGGCCGGCGAAGGCGGCAACAAGGTCGAGCCGCTCGCGCGGGGTCTTCTTGTGGAAACCGGCGATGCGGGAGCTACGGTTCTGGCCGGCGGCGGACGTCATGATCAGGCCTTCCTGTGGATGCCACGGGCGGGCCGGCACAGAGGGCGGGCGGACAACGAGCGGGAAGGCGCGCGGGCAGCCCGGCGCGGTCCGCCGGAGGGCGGAAGCGGATGGCGGCTTCGATGGCGTTTCGTCCCGGTCTCTTATCCGGCCGCTCCATGGCGGTCCGTTGCCGCGACTTTCCAGCGCGGCCCCTGGCACGGCAAGGAACACTTTGCGCCGGAAACCGGAAGTCCGTACCCTTCTGAGCATGGGTACAGTTCAAGACGAGCCGCCTCCGAACGAAGAACTTTCCCGCGTCGAGGCTATCGTACGCGCGGTGAGCGAGCGCATCGATCGCGGCCAATTGCGGCCGGGGGAGAAGCTGCCGTCCATCCGCTCGGCCTTCCCGGCGTTCGGCGTCTCGCGCAACACGCTGGTGGAGGCCTATGAGCGCCTTGCCGCTTCGGGCCGCGTGGAGGCGCGTCCCGGCTCCGGCTTCTACGTGCTGCGCACCCGGATTCCGGCCGCGCCGCCGAGCGTTCCCGCCGTGGTGGAGGCGGTGGACAGTGTCTGGCTGCTGCGCGAGCAGCTGGAACAGCATTATGACGTGCGCGTGGGCGACGGCCGGCCTCCGGCCTCCTGGATGGAGGGCTCGGAGGTGGGGCGTTATCTCAAGCCCATCAATCGGCCGGGCAGCCGGCCCTTTCCCGCCAGCTACGGCAGCCCCTTCGGCTTTCCCCTGTTGCGCGAGACCATCGCCACCCTGCTCGCCGAGCGCGCCATCAGCGTCGATCCCGCGCGGGTACTGATGACGCAGGGCGCCAACCACGCCCTCGACCTCATCGTGCGGACCCTGGTGGAGCCGGGTGAGGCCGTGTTGGTGGACAGTCCCGGCTATTATCCCCTGTTCGGCAAGCTGCTCCTCGCCAAGGCCCGCACCATCGGCGTGCGCCGCACGCCCGAGGGGCCTGACGTGGCCGACCTTGAGGAGAACATCGCGGCCAGCGGCGCCAAGGTCTTCTTCACCCAGTCGCTGGCGCACAATCCCACCGGCTGCTCGCTCACCCCGGCAGTGGCCTATCGCTTGCTACAGGCAGCGGCACGGCATGATCTGGTGATCGTGGAAAGCGACCCCTTCGCCGATATCCTGCCCGCCGCCCGGCCCCGCCTTGCCGCCCTCGACCAGTTGGAGCGGGTGATCTACGTGGGCACGCTGGCGAAAACCCTCTCCGCCAGCCTGCGCTGCGGCTATGTGGTGGCCTCCGCCGGGCTCATCGAGCGGCTGGGGGCGCTCAAGATGGTCACCAGCGTGAACAGCTCCGGCTATGTGGAACGCATCGTCAACGACCTGATCACCTCGGGCCAGTACCGGCGGCACCTGAAGCGCCTGCGCGGCCGGGTAGATGCCGCAACCGCCTCCGCCCAGGCGACTTTGGGTCGGCTGGGCCTGCCCATCTTCGGCCCGCCTGGCGGTGGCTTTTACCTGTGGTGCGCCCTGCCCGACGGCATGGACGACAGCGCCCTGTCGCGGCAGGCGGCGGAGCGTGGCATCCTGCTGGCGCCCGGCGCGGTGTTCCATCCTGCCACGGATGCGCATCCGCCGGCCATGCGCATCAATGTGGCCTATGCGGACGACCCGCGCTTCGAGCGCTTCATGGCGGAGCGGCTGGGGCCCGGCTGATTAACTCCCCCCGCGCGGCGGCCGGCGGATGTCCTCATAGAGGGTGTGCAGGCGCTCCAGCGATTTCAGGGAGCGGTCCGGCTCGGTGGCGGCAAGGCCGATGACCAGCATTTCCAGGCACATGAGCACGAGGCCATGGAGCGGCACCGTCTCCGACTTCCCGTACGGCAGCTGGATCACCACCTGCGCCTGCCGGCCGAAGGCGGGCGAGGCCGAGCCGGACAACAGGATCATGGGCACCTCCAGCCGGCGCGCCTCCTCCAGCGTGGCGACGCCCTCGCTGTGGGCGCTGGCCTGGCCCATCATCACCAGCACATCGCCGCGCCGCATGGCGAGCAACTGCTCGCCGAGGCCAATGCCGGTGCGGTTGAGGGCATAGGCGTGCCGCCCGTTGCGCATCACCAGCCGGGCTGCGTAATCGGCGAGAATGGCGGAAGCGCCGATGCCGAACAGGCCGATCCCGCTCGCCCCGCGCATCAGTTCGATGGCGGCGGCGATGGCCCGCCGGTTCTCCGGCTTGGTCACCTCAGTGATGCCGATGATATGGCCGTCGCGCACGAAATCGATGGAGGCGTCGATGTCGCGCTCCAGCTCCTGCGGGGTGGAGGTCATCTTGTCCACGGACGAGATGACCGCACCCAGATGCCCGGCCAGGGTACGCTTGAGGTCCTTCAGCCCATCGAAGCCGAGGGCCTGCACGGCGCGGATGACGGTGGCGTCGGAGGTTGCGGTCTCGGCGGCGATTTCCAGCGCCGACTGGCCCAGCACGGTGCGGCGGTTCTCGTTGATATAGTCGGCTACCACCTTGAGGCGCGGGGACAGGGTCGCGCCACGCTGGCGCAGGCGCTCGCCGAACCGGTCCACCTTGCTCCTGCGACCTTGCGCCGGCGTTGTCATCTCGCCATTTGCTTTCCCAAGGAAAATAAAGTCTCGCCATGCTGGCATAGGGCGGGAGGCTTTTCCAACCGGGCCTTCAAGCCCACGCGGGCTTGAGCGAAAGCCGTCTCAGCGCAGAGCAGTTTCAGCTCTGCTGCAGCACCTCCTGCCGCCTCCGCCACGCCGACCAGCAGGTTGAGCGCGGCATAGGTGTTGGAGATGGTCTCGTCCCGCGGCAACAGCAGGTAGCGGCCCTCGCGCCACCAAATACCGGGACTAAACACCTGGAGCGGTTTCGAGCGAAGAGGGTACCGGCTCGCGTAAAGAAAACGCGTCAATACGAGAGTCCAGAGCGATTGCCGTGCGGCCGATGCGAACGGCATCGCCCTGAACGCGAGCCTGGCCGGGGCCTGCCGCCCCGTCAGTCGCCGTGGGCGGCGGGGGCGTCCGGCGCGGGGTGCACCTTCGGGCGCGAACCGGGGCGCAGCTTCTCGCGGATGCCCTGGAACAGCACGTAGAGCGGCGGGATGACGAAGATGCCGAGGAAGGACGCCGCGATCATGCCGCCGAACACCGGCGTGCCCACGTTCTGCCGCGCCATCTGCGCCGCCCCTGTCGCCACCACCAGCGGGTAGAGGCCGAGGATAAAGGCGAGCGAGGTCATCATCACCGGGCGGAACCTGAGCCGCGAGCCCTCGGTTGCGGCCTGCAGCAGATCCTCCCCGTGCTCGCGCCGCTCCTTGGCGAACTCGACGATGAGGATGCCGTTCTTGGCCGCAAGGCCGATCAGCACGATCATGCCGATCTGCCCGTAGAGGTCGAGGGTGAGCCGGCCGATGACGATGGCCGCGAACGCCCCCAGCATGCCCACGGTGACGGAGAGCAGCACCGGCACCGGAATCGACCAGCTCTCATAGAGCGCCACCAGGAACAGGAAGGCGAACAGCACGGCGAAGGCGAGGATCATCCCGGTCTTGCCCTCCGCGCGCTTCTCCTGGAACGAGGTGTCGGTCCATGCCCCGGAGAAGCCCTGCGGCAGGGTCTTGGCCGCCACCTCGTCCATGGCGGCGAGCGCCTGGCCGGATGAGACACCTTCCGCCGGCGCGCCCTGCACCGTCACCGCCCGCTTGTTGTTGTAGCGGATCAGCGCCGGCGGGCCGATCTCCACCCGCACCTCCACAATGGAGCGCAGCGGAATCATCTCGCCTTTGTTATTGCGCACATGGATGCGGTAGATGTCGTCGATGCTCTTGCGATCCTCCGCCTCCGCCTGCACCTGGACCTGCCAGGTGCGGCCATAGAGGTTCATGTCGTTCACATAGAGCCCGCCCAGAGAAGTCTGGAGCGCCTGGAACACGCTGTCCAGCGGCACGCCGAGCACCTGGGCCTTGTCCCGGTCGATGTCGAGCTGGATCGAGGGATTGGACGCGGAATAGGTGGAGAACACGCGGGTCAGGCGCGGGTCCTGGTTGGCGGCCACCAGCAGGCCGCGCAGTACCTGCGCCAGCGCCTTCGGGTCTCCTGCCCGCAGATCCTGCAGCACGAAGCTGAAGCCGCCGCCGGTGCCGAGGCCGACGATGGGCGGCGGTCCTAGCGGCACGACGGAGCCGCCGGAGATGCCGCGCATCTTCGGCCCGAGCCGGGCGAGAATGGCGGCGGCGCCGTTCTCCGCGCCATGCCGTTCCTCGAACGGCTTCAGCGTGACGACGATGAAGGCGGCGTTGGGCTGGGAATAATTGTCGATGAAGTTGAGGCCGATGACGGAGGTGAAGTCCTCCACCGTGTGCTCTTCCTTCAGCAGCGCCTCGGCCTTGCGGATCACCTCGGTGGTGCGGCCCACGGAAGCGCCGCCGGGCAGTTGCACGACCACGAAGAAGGCACCCTGGTCGTCCTCCGGCAGGAAGCCGGTGGGGGTCATCTTGGACAGGGCGAAGATGCCGCCGGACGCCACGAACACGCACACCAGCCCGATGAGCGAGAACCGCACGAGGCGCGCCACCGCCGCGCCATAGGCATCGCGCACCTTGTCGATGCCGCGCATGACATAGCCGATGGGCCCCTTCTTCGGCCCGTGGGCGGGCTTCAGCAGGATGGCGCACAGCGCGGGCGAGAGGGTAAGCGCGTTGATGGCCGACAGGAACATGGCCACCGCCACCGTCACCGCGAACTGCCGGAACAGCTCGCCCGAGATGCCGGGAATGAAGGCCACCGGCACGAACACGGAGAGCAGCACCAGGGTGATGGCGATGATGGGCGCGGTGATTTCCGCCATGGCCCGCTTGGTGGCCTCGGCGGGGGTGAGCTCGGGATGCTCCTCCATCACGCGCTCGACGTTTTCCACCACCACGATGGCGTCATCCACCACGATGCCGATGGCGAGCACGATGGCCAGCAACGACACCGAGTTCGCCGAATAGCCGATGGCATTGAGCACGATGAAGGTGCCGATGAGGCTC
This sequence comes from Xanthobacter autotrophicus, assembly GCF_005871085.1. GTDB lineage: Bacteria > Pseudomonadota > Alphaproteobacteria > Rhizobiales > Xanthobacteraceae > Xanthobacter > Xanthobacter autotrophicus. The sequence continues at coordinate 233,345 of NZ_VAUP01000015.1, forward strand.
ACCGGCACCGCCAGCGTCGGGATCAGGGTGGCCCTGAAGCTGCCGAGGAAGAGGTAGACCACCAGCACCACGAGGATGAACGCCTCGATCAGGGTCTTTTGCACCTCATGGATGGTCTCCACCACGAACGAGGTGGGGTCATAGGTGACCTTCCAGGCGAGGTCCTCCGGGAAGGCCTTGGACAGTTCGTCCATGCGGGTGCGGATGGCGTTGATGGTGGTAATGGCGTTGGCGCCGGGCGACTGGTAGAGCGCCAGCACCGCCGCCGGGCCGCCGTTGAACAGGGTTTCGCGGTCGAGGTTGGCCGCGCCCAGCTCCAGCCGCGCCACATCGCCGAGGCGCAGCACCGAACCGTCCTCATTGGTGCGCAGGACGATCTTCTCGAATTCCTCGATGCTGGACAGCCGCCCCTTGGTGCGCAGGTTCAGCTGTAACTGCTGGTCGTCGGAGACGGGCCGGGCGCCGATGCGGCCCACCGCGGCCTGGATGTTCTGGGCGCGGATTGCGGCAACGATGTCCTGGGTGGTGAGGCCGAGGCCGGTGAGCCGGTCGGTCTTCACCCAGGCGCGGACGGCATAGTCCTGCGGGCCCCAGAGCGCGGCATCGCCCACGCCCGGAATGCTCTTCAGCTCGTCGAGGATGTTGATGGTGACGTAGTTGGAGATATAGAGCGGGTCCCAGGTCTTCTTCGGCGAGGAAATAGCCAATACGCCGAGCAGCGCCGACGACCTCTTCTTCACCACCACACCCTGAAGCTTCACGTCGTCCGGCAGCTTGGACAGCGCCACCTGGACGCGGTTGTTCATGTTGACGGTGTTGATGTCCGGGTCAGTGCCCAGCTCGAACGAGCCGGTGAGCGAATAGCTTCCGTCGTCGCCGGACACACTCTTCATGTAGATGAGCTTGTCCACGCCCACCACCTGCGCCTCAATAGGCTGGGCGATGGTGGCATCCACCACCTCGGCGGAGGCGCCGGGATAGGCGGTGGTCACCGACACCTGCGGCGGGATGATGTCGGGATACTGCGCCACCGGAATGGCGAACAGCGAGAGCAGGCCGGCGATCACCGTGACGATGGCGATGACGATGGCGAGCCGCGGGCGGTCGACGAAGACGGAAGAAAGCATGGCTCAGCCCTTCAGGCCGAGGGTCGTCGGGGTCGCGCGCACCGCGATGCCGGGCTTCAGGCTCTCGAAGCCCTCCACGATCACCGGCTCGCCGGTCTTCACCCCGTCGGTGACGATGATATTCGGCCCCTGGGTGCCGCCGGTCTTCACCCGGCGCACCACCGCCTTGCCGTTCTCCACCACGAACACATAGACGCCGGCCTGGTCGGCGATCAGCGCCGCCTGTGGGATCACCACCCGCTCCTCGGGCGTCCCCGCCTTCAACTCCACCCGGACCAGTTGGCCGTCCACCAGCTTGCCGCTCGGGTTGGGCACGTCGGCGCGCATGATCATGGTGTCGGTGGTGCGGTTGACCGACACGTCCACGAAATTCACCCGCCCCACCTCGCCGTAGACCCCGCCGTCGGCGAACTTGATGCGCACCTCCACGTTGGAGAGGTCCACCTTCCCCTCGTCCTTCTGCGCCTCCAGATAGTCGCGCTGACTGACGGGGAAGGTGACGTACATGGGGTTCTGGCTGACCACGGTGGCGAGCACGCCGCTGTCCGGCCCCACGATGTGGCCGCGGGTGACCGCCGAGCGGCCGATGCGGCCGGTGATGGGCGAGACGATGTCGGTGTAGCCGAGATTGATTTTGGTCGTGTTCAGCGCCGCCTCGGCCGTCAGGAGCGCGCCGGTGGCGCTCTCCTGGTTCGCCACCGCCTGGTCGCGGGCCACCGCCGTGCCGGCATTTTTGGCCAGCAGTTCCTCGGCCCGCTCGCGCTGGATCTTGGAGAGGCTGAGGGCCGCCTTGGCCCGCTCCACATCACCTTCCGCCTGCTGCACGTCGGCCTGGAACAGCGGTTTCTCGATGCGGTAGAGCGGCGCGCCCTCCTTCACCGTCTCGCCTTCCTTGAACAGGACGGCTTCCAGCATGCCCTTGACCCGGGCGCGGATCTCGACCCGCTCGGGCGCTTCCACGCGGCCGACGAATTCCATGGCATCGGAGATGGGCTTGAGTTCCGCAGCAACGACGCCCACCGGAATGCCGCCCTCCTGCGCCCGTGCAACGGGCGAGACGAGAAGGCCCAGCAAAAGCAGCGATGCGATGCGGACGGCATGGGCGTGCGACATGGTGGTCTCCCCCAGAGCTTCGGACCACCCGCGCGACGGTCTTCGGCGGACGCTTTCCCAGATCAAGGCATGATCTGCCAACGCGGCATGCCTTATCGGAAGTGTCGTCGCCAGCAAAACAGCTTGCGGGTGCAGGTCGTTTTGTGGGTGTAGTTCAGTGCGGTACGTATTTACAGGAGCTGGGGTGAACTATGGAACCATATCCCCGATTCGTCGTCTTGGGGAGTGCAACGGATGGCCAAGCCAGCTGCGCCGGGGGAGGCAGGCCCGGCCTTCGGCCTTCAGCTGAGCATCTTTCAGCCGCGAGTTTTGCCCGCTCGTGAGGCGATGCCGCCGCCCTCGATGCGGCGCAGGGAGATTTCGAGGCGCGCATCGGCGGCCGCGATCTCCGCGATGACGCGCTGGGTGTAGCGCATGTGCGCCTCGGCGCAGCGGCCCGCGGCTTCCGGATCGCGGGCCATGATGGCCTCAAAGATGGCCCGGTGCTGGTCGCGCAGCACGTCGCGCACTTCCGGCCGGGCATAGAGCTTTTCCCGGTTGTGGAAGATGCCCTTGCGCAGCATGCCCGACAGCGCACGCATGATGTGGAGCAGGACGATATTGTGGCTCGCCTCGTAGACGGCGAGATGCAGGTCCACGTCGGCTTCCGCCTCGTCACCGGCATCGGCCTCGCCATGGGCGCTGTCGATGCGTTCCATGGCTTCCCGCAGGGTGGCGCGGTCCACATCGTTGGCGCGGGTGGCCGCAAGCGTGGCCGCCATGCGCTCGAGGGTTGCGCGCAGCTCGAGATAGTCGTCCGTCACCGCCTCGCCGGACGACAGGAGATCGATCAGCGGGTCGGTGAAGCTGGTCCCGAGCGGGGCCACCACCCGGCTGCCGTTGGTGTCGGCGACGAGCAGACCCTTGTCCTCGAGCATCTTCATGCCCTGCCGCAAGGTCGGCCGCGAGACGTTGAGGCGCAAAGCCATCTCCCGTTCCGGAAGCAGCGGCTCCCCCGGGCGCAAAGCGCCCTCGACGATGAGTTCCTCGATGTGGCGCGCGGTGCTTTCGGCGGCGCTGGCGCCTTTGATGCCGTCCTTGGTCATCCTGCCCATCTGTTCTGCCGCTTGAGGAGAATCAAGAGTTTAGCGGCCTTCTTGCGATTTGAACTGATTTTAGCCGGCAGCCCCCATCGGTGAAAGAGATTTCTCCAGTTGACACACATGGTCAAAGTATTTTACCGAAATAACGATACTGGTTCGCTAGAAGACCAGATTGCGATGTCCGGAGGAAATGATTGATCGCGGCCCGGCCGAGGTCGTTCGCCATATTCACATACCTATAATCACCGCTCAGCGGCAGCAAAGAAGGCACGGGCCGCACCACGGACCCGAACGCTCCTGCTTGCCCTGAGGCTGGAGGGGCACCCGATGATCTGGTCTCAAGTCTATGACCCCATGGGCAGCATGTTGCTGTCCACGTTGCTCGCGGCCATACCGGTCGTGGTCCTGCTCGGCGCCATCGGCATCTTCGAGATGCGCGCCCATCTGGCGGCGCTGCTTGGCCTTGCCAGCGCGCTGGTGGTGGCCGTGCTCGCCTTCGGCATGCCGGTGCAGATGGCCGGAATGTCCGCCCTCTACGGCGCCGGCTTCGGGCTCATGCCCATCGGCTGGATCATCCTCAACGTCATCTTTCTCTACCAGCTCACCAGCGAAAAAGGGGAGTTCGACGTTCTCCAGCGCTCCATCCGGGGTATCTCAGATGACCGTCGCATCCAGCTCCTGTTCATCGCCTTTTCGTTTGGCGCCTTCTTCGAGGGCGCGGCCGGCTTCGGCACCCCGGTGGCGGTGACCGCCGCCATGCTGATCGGCCTCGGCTTCTCGCCGCTCGCCGCCTCCGGCCTCTCGCTCATCGCCAATACCGCGCCGGTGGCCTACGGCGCCCTGGGCACGCCCGTGATCGCGCTCGCCGCCGTCACCGGGCTGGACCTGCACCAGCTCTCCGGCATGATCGGCCGGCAGCTGCCGTTCTTCTCCCTGATCGTGCCGTTCTGGCTCATCTGGGCCTTCGTCGGCTTCCGCAAGATGATGGAAGTATGGCCGGCGCTGCTGGTGGCGGGCGTGTCGTTCGCGGTGCCGCAGTTTCTCGTCTCCAACTTCCACGGCCCCTGGCTGGTGGACGTGGTGGCCGCCATCTCCTCCATGGCCGCCCTCGCCCTGTTCCTGCGGGTATGGCAGCCCAAGCGCCCGATGACGGAAGCGCCGCGCGACTGGTCCTCCAAGGACCGCGAGGACACCGGCCACATGCCCGACACCGAGGCCCAGAAGCCCGGCGCGGTGTTCAAGGCCTGGCTGCCCTGGATCATCCTCTCCGTGTTCGTGTTCATCTGGGGCGTGCCCGAGGCGAAGGCGTTCTTCGACAGCATCTGGGTGGCCAAGTTCCCGGTGGAAGGCCTGCACCAGCTAGTGCAGAAGGTGCCCCCGGTGGTGGCGGCGCCCCATACCGAGGCGGCGGTGTTCAGCCTGAACCTCGTGTCCGCCACGGGTACCGGCATCCTGCTTGCCGGCATCGTCTCCGGGCTCGTGCTCGGCTACAGCCCCGTCGGCCTGGTGAAGATGTACGGCAAAACTCTGTACATGATCCGCTATTCGCTGCTGACCATCGCCTGCATGCTGGCGCTGGGCTTCGTCACCCGCTATTCGGGCCTCGACGCCACGCTAGGCCTCGCCTTCGCCCATACCGGCTGGTTCTACCCGCTGTTTGGCACCCTGCTCGGCTGGGTCGGCGTGGCGGTGACGGGCTCGGACACGGCGTCCAACGTGCTGTTCGGCGGCCTGCAGAAGATCACCGCGCAGCAGCTCCACCTGAACCCGGTGCTGATGGCCGCGGCCAACTCCTCCGGCGGCGTGATGGGCAAGATGATCGACGCCCAGTCCATCGTCGTCGCCTCCACCGCCACCAAGTGGTACGGGCACGAAGGCTCTATCCTGCGCTACGTGTTCTTCCACTCCATCGCGCTGGCGGTGCTAGTGGGACTGCTGATCATGGCCCAGGCCTATCTGCCGCCCTTCACCAGCATGGTCCCGACCGTGATCCTGCCGGGGGCGGGGCACTGATGGCATGAGCATCCGCCGGTGCGTCCATCGCGCCGGCGGTCATTTCCGCGGCGAAGGCGTCCGGGCCAGGCTCGGGCGCCTTACATGTCCTCGATTTCGGAACGCGGAATGGCGCCGCCGCGCGGTCCGGCCTGAAGCCAGGCCAGAATCAGCGTGTAGCCGAGCGCGAGCACCACCGGCCCCACGAACAAGCCGAGCACGCCGGAGGTGAGCAGCCCACCGATGGCGCCGATGAACACCACCAGCATGGGCACATCCACCCCCCGCGCCAGCATGAGCGGCCGGAGCACGTGCTCGATCAGGGACACCCCGGTGCACCACACCGCGAACACCACGGCGGGCACGGGATCGAGGATGGTGAAGGCGTAGATGACCACCGGCAGCAGCACCAGCACCAGCGGCATCTGCACGATGGCGATGATCAGGCACAGCAGCGCCAGCAATCCCGCCGCGGGGATATCCGCCGCGAGGAAGCCCAGGCCCGCCAGCAGCGACTGGATGAGGGCGACGCCAATGATGCCTTTGGTGACGCTGCGGATGGTGCGCACGGCGAGATCCGCATAGCCGCGTCCGCCTTCCCCGGCGAGCCGGATGGCGACATCGCCGGCGATCCGTTGTCCGCTCGACGCATTGGCCATGAGCGCCGCCGCCACGAAGATGGCGATGATGAACTCAAGGAAGCCCAGGAGCACGTCCGACACGCCCGAGACCATGGAGCGCCCAACCGAGGTCAGCTCCGGCGTGATCGAAGCGAAGGCCTGGTCGAGATTGGTGGAGGCGAGCAGCCAGAAGCGGTGGATCGGTTCACCGACCAGGATCCACCCGCGCACGGCGGCGGGCGGCGGCGGCACCCGCAGGGTTCCGTCCGCGAGGTGGTGGGCCAAGAGCTTGAGGCTCACGATCAACGTATCGGCGAGGAGATAGGCCGGCAGCACCAGCAGGGCGAGGGCCAGCAGCACATACAGCGTGGCCGCGACTGCGGTGCGGCCGTGGACGGCGGTCCTGAGCCGGACGAATACCGGATGGGAGGCAATGGCGATGATGAGCCCCCACAGGATGGGGGTGAGGAAGGGCTTCATGATGGCGAAGCACCACGTGAACAGCAGCGCCAGCGTCCCGAACCGCAACGCCAGGCGGAGCAGAGGCTCGAAGGTTTCCGGGCTTTCCAGCCGCGCGCGCATCCCGTCCATCTCGCCCTCCCCTCCTGAGACCTGCGTCAGTGGTGGCCCCCGCGGCGGCGGCGGTCAAGCCGTGGGTCCGCCGGTTCTGGCCGGCCTATTGCATTGGGTTGGTCGGGCGGCGGTTGTCCAGTATTGCACCGCCGACCGTGAAGCAAACACAGCGCAGGCGAGGATCGCAGCATGTCCGACCATAAGGTCACCGTGGATCAACTGCCGAACGGCAAGTGGGCCTGTTTCCTGCACGTGACGGGACATGATGAACCCATCAATCTCGGCAGGGAATTCAAGAACGACGAACAGGCGGAAAACTGGCTGAACGTGTCGGAGTCTGTTACCGCCATCGAGATGATGCTCCGCAAGTACAAGAAATAAACGCGGACTGTCTGGGACCAGACAGTTGGTGCGGAGGCCGACACGGGCCATGTCCGGCGGTCTTCGCACGTCGTGTTGCGTACGGCCCTGCGGTGTTCCGGACGCGCGGGGGACTGGGCCTCAGATGCACCCGGCCCGCGAGGCCGTCGCGCCAGCCTCAGGCCGTCCCCAGTCGTTGTGCGGCACATCGGTGAACGGCGGCCCGAACTCCTGCTTCACCATGGTGAAGGCGGAGGGCTGGCCGGTCTGGGCATCGAAATCGATGATCCAGAAATAGTCGTAGGTGTCGCTCGGCCACGTGTAAGGCACGCCCGTGAGCCGATCGAGGTGCAGCAGATCGTAGATCGTGACCCGCTCCACCGGCTCGCTCCGGCCCTTCTGCGCGTCGCGGGCCGCCGCGAGGTGATCCCGGTCGAGTTTGGTCTTGGCGATGTGGTCGTGCTCCCAGTCCACCACCAGCGTCTGCCCGGCCCATTCGGGCTTGGCGAGAATGTCCCGCACCGCTTCGCGGGTGCGCTGGTTTAGCCGCTCGACGCTCAGATGGAAGCCGTCGCCCCGTGGCTCGGGCATGGCGCTGTAGAAGGTGACGGGCATCTCCCAGCTCTCGGCGACGGGGAAGATGGTATCCAGCGTATGCATGGAGATGGCGAGGATCGCTTTCGGCGTCTCCCCGGGCCGGAACAGGGACTTCTGCGCGTCGCGCCCGAGATAATAGGCGGCCAGCGCGCGGGCCCGCTCCATTCCCAGCGCGCAGAGCTCCCACGGGCCGGCCTTCTCACCGTGCCGCAACAGGATGATCCGGGCCGGCGCCGCCCGGGCCTCGAAGGTGGCGACCATGCCGGCCGCAAGGATCATTCCGGCAAGGAGGCGCGCCGCCATGCGCCGTGACCACGTCATTGAAGACCTCCCCAAACCCGGGAGCGAGGATGCAGCGCCGCCGTGCCTGAGGCAATTGTCCTTGGTGCCGTCCGGCGGTGCCTTCCCTTGCCGCTATGGCGACGGCGGCAGCACACCCCTTCACACCCCGCCGTGAACGTGCTTCAAGGCGGCAGCCGGCGGGTTTCGTTCGGTGGGATGCGGGACGGTATCATGGCGCATGTGAGCTGGGGAGCGAACGGCACCGCGGGAGCGATGCTGCTGGCGATAATGGCGGCGGCGGCCGTTCAGGCTTCGGCGCAGACCTATTCGTCTGGCCAGCGCATCCAGGTCTCGCCGCGCGTCATCCAGCTGCCGGTGATTCCGCAAGGCAATTATCTGGACCCCGGCCCCGGTCCGGCCATCCGTCCCGATGTGAAGATCGGCAACGACCGAAACAACGACTACGTGTTCCCGCCGGATCTCTCGGGCGGCTACGGCTCCGGCCCGCCCGGCGACCCGACCGTCAACGGCCAGTGGAGCCCGCTCGACGGCGACACCCCGAGCTTCTGACGAACGCCGGCCCACGGGCGGCGCGATCGCCTTCGAGGATGTGTGCGCATGGCCGGGCTTGTCCCGGCCATTTTGCGTTTTGGCGGCAGGATCTGGAATACCCAGACACCACACAGCACGCAAAAGAAAACGGCGGGGCCTGGCCCCGCCGTTCGCATTCGTGTCGGAACGTTCCGCGCGATCAGCGCTTGGAGAACTGGAACGAACGACGGGCCTTGGCGCGGCCGTACTTCTTGCGCTCGACCACGCGGCTGTCGCGGGTGATGAAGCCGCCCTTCTTGAGGGGGCTGCGCAGCTCGGGCTCGTAATAGGTGAGCGCCTTGGAGATGCCGTGGCGCACCGCGCCGGCCTGGCCGGAGAGGCCGCCGCCGGAGACGGTGCACACCACGTCGTACTGGCCTTCACGCGCAGCCGCCTGGAAGGGCTGGTTGATCATGAGGCGCAGCACGGGACGGGCGAAATACACCTCGATGTCCCGGTCGTTGACGGTGACCTTGCCGGTGCCGGGGCGAACCCACACGCGGGCCACCGCGTTCTTGCGCTTGCCGGTGGCATAGGCGCGGCCGAACTTGTCCAGCTTCTGGACATGCACGGGGGCTTCGGGCTGGACGGCGGCAACGTTGGCCGCGCCGAGAGCGTCGAGGGACTGGAGAACCTCGGCCATGTCAGTTCCTCACGTTCTTGCGGTTGAGCGCTGCCACGTCGAGGGCGACCGGCTGCTGGGCCTCGTGCGGGTGGGACGGGCCCTTGTAGACACGCAGGTTGCCCATGATCTTGCGGCCCAGCGGGCCGCGGGCGAGCATGCGCTCCACCGCCTTCTCGATGACGCGCTCCGGGAAGCGGCCTTCGAGCACGAACTTCGCGGTGCGTTCCTTGATTCCGCCCGGGAAGCCGGTGTGATGGTAGTAGACCTTCTGGTCCTTCTTGCGGCCCGTGAACACCGCCTTCTCCGCGTTCACCACGACGATGTTGTCGCCGCAATCCACGTGGGGGGTGTAGATGGGCAGGTGCTTGCCCTTCAGGCGCATGGCAATGATAGTCGCGAGCCGGCCTACGACGAGGCCGCTGGCGTCAATCACCACCCACTTCTTCTCGATTTCGGCAGGCTTGGCCGAATACGTCTTCATGGGATGCTTCCGAATAAGAAGGCCGGTCGCGACGGCCTTGCGGCCAATCGCGATCCGGCGATGAACGGCTTCTAGTGGAGGCTCGTGCATCCGTCAACGTTTCAACGGCATTAAAACTCTTTATAAAACAATGCATTATAAAAATGGTGCGATAACACCGTCAAAAAACGACCTATAATCCCATGGCCTTGGCCTATCTTCCGGCACGGCCGAGGGCGTCCATCCGGCTGAGCCAGCGCTCGCGTTTTGCTTCGCCCGCCGCCTCGACGCCGCCCAGCACGGTGGCGCGCACCGGGGAAAAGCCCACGAAGCCCAGGATGTTGCGCGTGAGCGCCGAAAGTCCCGCCCCGAGATACCACAGTCGGAACACGAGCGCCGGCATCCCCATGGTCACCACCACGCGGGCGGATCGGCCTTGCAGAAGCATGCGTGTGCCACCGTTCACATAGTCGAAGGCGAAGCCCGGCCGCAGCAGCTGCTCCAGAAAGCCCTTGAGCACCGCCGGCATGCCCCCGAGCCAGAGCGGGAAGAAGAGCGCCACATGCTCGGCCTCCACCAGCGCCGCGCGGGCGGAGGCGAGGGCGTGGAGCGGCGGGGCATGGAGAAAGTCGTGCTGGCTGTGCAGCAACGGAATGTCGAGCCGGGCCACGTCCAGCCGCAGCACCACGTGGCCCGCCGCCTGCGCCCCGGCCGCATAGGCATCCGCCAGCGCGTGGCACAGATGGCCGCCACCGGGGTCGGGGTGCCCCTGAATGATGAGGATGGTTGCCATGGCCGCCTCTCCCTTGAGCCATCCCTGGAGCGGGCTCCGGCGAGATTGCGTCGCAATCCCATCGGAACACTCGTCTCTAGCGGCTCGGAGGTGCGGCGTCCTTGACCGGGATCAGGATCCCGGCCGATCCGGGATGGAATAGGTGGCGACGCAATGGGCGACGAGTTCGTCGCTGCCCGGGCCGCGCAGCCCCACTTCGCCCACGGCGAGGCGCTTGCCGAGCTTGATCAGCCTGGCGTCGGCGAACATGGGACCCGGCGCCGGCTTGCGCAGGAAATTGATGGAGAGGTTGGTCGTCACAGCCAGCCCAACGGGTCCGATCTGACCCAGCAGGGCCACATAGATGGCGACATCCGCCAGCGCCATCATGGCCGGGCCGGAAACCGTGCCACCGGGCCGCAGGTGGCTTTCATCGGCGTCGAGGCGGACGGTGGCAACGTTGCGGCCCACGCTTTCCACATGGTGCGGCTTGCCCGGCCCGAAGGCCTGGGGAAACTCCAGCGTGAGGAAGGCTTCCAGCTCCTTCACCGACATCACCGCATCGCGCGCCGCGTCCATTCCCTTCATCTCCTGCCCTGGATGCCTTTTGTCCGGCTCGCGCCGCTCGCATCCTGTGAATAGGATAGAGCGTTGAAGGTCAAACAGAAGAGAGCGCAAACCCATGTCGGCTGAACCATCGGCCCTCCCCGTCGCCGGCACGGCGTCACCGGTCGTGAAGACAAGCTGCGAGAGCGGGGTCGCGACGCTGACGCTGGCGCGGCCGGACGCGCGCAACAGCCTCTCCGAGGCGATGATGGCCGCGCTCACCTCCGCCCTCGCGGCCATCGCCGCGGACACCACCGTGCGCGCCGTGGTGCTGGCGGCGGAAGGCCCGGTCTATTCTGCCGGCCACGACCTGAAGGAGATTCAGGCCCATCGCAGTGACGCCGACCGGGGCCGGGCCTATTTCGAGGACGTGCTTGAGCGCTGCGCCACGCTGATGACCGCCATCGTCCGCCTGCCCCAGCCAGTCATCGCCGCCGTGGAGGGCATGGCCACCGCCGCCGGCTGCCAGTTGGTGGCCAGCTGCGACCTCGCGGTCGCGGGGGAGAAGGCCCGCTTCTGCACGCCTGGCGTGAACATCGGCCTGTTCTGCCACACCCCCATGGTGGCGCTGTCGCGCAATCTGGTGCGCAAGCACGCCATGGAAATGCTGCTGCTGGGCGAATGGGTGGAGGCGGAAGAGGCCCACCGCATGGGCCTCGTCAACCGGGTGGTGCCGGCCGGCGATGCCCTGTCCTCCGCGCAGGCCCTCGCTCGCCGCATCGCCGAGAAGTCCCAGGTGCCGGTGAAGCTCGGTAAGGCCGCCTTCTACACCCAGATGGAGATGGGCCTCGACAACGCCTATGCCTATGCCTCCCGCGTCATGGCCGAGAACATGCTGGCCCGCGACGCCGACGAAGGCATTTCCGCGGTTCTCGCAAAGCGTGCACCCACCTGGGAGGACCGGTGACGAAGCTGCCCCAGCGACAGGCGTGGGAGGCGCTGTTTACCAACCATCAACCATAATCCGCTCAACTTGATACACGCTGGTGCGACTCGCGCCGCCAGCGTGGGGTCGTTCCGGCCGGGGTGCTCACACCTCCAGTCGGAGAAACGGTCCCTGCCTCGAAGGTTCGGGACGGCCCGGGCGGCTTTAGTGAGCCGCGTCGGGTCCGGCTCCGGGGAGAGCGGCCCAATGGTGCACACGGACGTGGCGCACACGGATGTGGCTGGGGCCCGCACCGCACGGTGGGGAAACGCTCGTGCCTGGCGCCCCGGCCTCTGGCAGGTGGTGTGGTCCGTTCTTCTGCTCGCCGTCCTCGCGAGCTTCTTCCCGCTCCAGTTCACCGCCACCACCACCACTATCGCGTTCGACGTGGGCACCCAGCCACCCGCCGCCGCCGCGCGTGGCGTTGCGCAGGTGCTGGGCTCCCGCGAACTGGCCTATGACGCCGCCCGCCGCCTCGCCCCCGACGATCGGGCGCGGCTGGCCACCGGTCTGTGGCGCCAGCTCGGCGGCGCCCGCGCCGAGGCGCAGGATCGCCCGGAGGCGGTGCGCGCCGCCTGGCGGCTGCTGGATGATCTTGCCGTCACCACCATTAATGGCGGGCGTGGCGTGAGCCTGTCCGTGTCCGCGCCAACGCCGGCCCTGGCGCTGCGCGCGGCGGATGCCTATGTGGCCGCTTTCCTCGCCCTGGACGCGACCACGCGGGCCACGGGGGATGAGCCGGCCATGCTTCCCCCTCTGCGCCGCGGCGAGCCGGCGCGCGTGGCCTTCCTGCCGGATCCGCCTCGTCCGCTGGCGCTCGGGCTGCTGCTGGCTGCGGTCCTGACCCTGCTGATCGTCCAGCGCAATGCTGCCGCAGTGCCCGAAGCCGAAGGCCCGCTGAACGGCACCGACCTGCCGCTGGAACTCAAAGGCAGCCATCGCATCGCCTGGCTGGGCGGGCCGGATGGCGGGCTTCAGATCGAGCCGGCCGTGGCCCGCCTCGCCGTCCAGCTGACGCGGTCCGGCGCATCTCCTCTTGTCATCCTCAGCTCCGACGACCTGCCGGAAGCCTCGGCCACCATCGCCGTCGCCCTCGCCCGGCGGCTGTCGGAGGAGGCGCGCGTGGCGCTGGTGGCGCTCGACGGCGGCTCCGCCTGCCTCGCCGGGCTTGTGTCGGACTCCTTCGCCCCGGGCATGAGCGAGCTGTTGTTCGGCGTGGCCGGCTTCGGCGAAACCATCCATCGCGATGCCCGCTCCCGTGCCCATGTGATCCCGCCCGGTCGCGATGCCCGCCGCGGATCGTTCGTGGTGGGGGCCGAGCGCCTTGCCCTGGTGCTGGGGGCGTTGAAGCGCACCTATGACTATGTGGTGGTCGCCGCACCGAGCCTGTCGGGCGCCGACGGCGGCGACCGGCTCGCGGTGCTGGATCCGCTGGTAGTGTGCCTCACCGCCGATACCGCCCCTTCCACTGCAGCGGTGGAGAGCTTCGACGCGCTGGCGCAGCAGCGCTTCGCCCGCGTGGTGATGCTGTGCCTTGCAGTGCCACAGGACAAGGGTGCGAGTGACGGCGCGAACACGGACGGCGAAGCCGAAGGCTTCGCCCCGCCGCTGCCGACCCTGGACGCCCGCGCCACGCCGCCGCGCCATCGCGAACCACCGCTTCGCTATGTCGGCGCTGCCTAAGGCGCCCTCGTCCGCCCCTTATTAAATAGCCGGCGAATATTTTAATAAAGCCGACTAATAATGAGGTTGCAATGGGCGGCATTGCTTGGGGTGCGGTGCAGCATAATTTCTCGACTCAGCCTCATCCTAAGTCCGAGAAAATGCCAATAATGCATTGTTTTTAAAAGTGTTTTTCAGACTTTCTGGTCTGGTCGCTCCATCCAGCGGATCAGGAGTCCGCCGGGGATGATCCAGAGCGCGCCGAGCAGCACGTAGCAGACGAGTTGCAGGAACCAGCCAAGCTCGGTCACGCGCCCCTGGGCGAGGGCCATGGCGGAGAGCGCCCAGACCACCACGAGCAGGAGCAGCAGCACCGTGCCGATGAGCTTGCGGATGCGTTGGGGCATGGATCTCGTCTCCCTCGTCTCGCGGTGCCGGGGCGGCGCGCGGCTTTGGGCCTGCGGCACCCGCGCCCTTGCGCGCCATATGCGCCCTCTATAACCGATCGAACCCGAGGGACCAGAGCGCCCGCCATCGGGCGACATGCCCGGCGCGCCGGAAAAATGCGATCATGCGTTCCGGGCTCATCTCCGAACGAAAGAGAAGGGTGGACGGGCCGAACCAGTCCAACCCTCTGGAAGCGCGCAAAAGCTGAGGGACACATGCCGCACGTCGAGGCCATCCCGCTTTCCCGCGATCGCCGCGGTCCAGGCCGCGCCGCGGTGCGCCTGTGGCTTTATGCCGTCGCGATCCTCATTATTGCCATGGTGGTGGTGGGTGGCGCGACGCGCCTCACCGAATCGGGATTGTCCATCACCGAGTGGAAGCCGGTCACCGGCGCTCTGCCCCCGCTCTCGCAGGCTGACTGGCAGGCCGAGTTCGACAAGTACCGGGCCATTCCCCAATACGAGATCCTCAACAAGGGCATGGGGCTGGAGGCTTTCAAGCGGATCTACTGGTGGGAGTGGGGCCACCGCCTGCTTGGCCGCGTGATCGGCTTCGCCTTCCTGCTTCCCTTCCTGTGGTTCGCCTGGCGCGGCGTGCTGCGCGGTCGGCTGCTGGCGAAGTGCCTCGCCCTGTTCGTCCTAGGGGGCCTTCAAGGCGCCGTTGGCTGGTGGATGGTGGCATCCGGCCTCACCGCGCGTGTCTCGGTGAGCCAGTACCGCCTCGCCGTCCATCTGACGCTGGCCTGCATCATCCTCTCCGCCATCGTGGCGGTCGCCCGCTCCCTGTCGCCGGAGCCCCGCCAGGTGGCGAGTGGGCGCCTGCGGGCCACGGCATGGGCCCTCGTGGTGCTGGTGCTGGTTCAGATCTTCGCCGGCGGGCTGGTGGCCGGGCTCGATGCTGGCATGGCCTACAATACGTGGCCCCTCATGGACGGTCACCTCATCCCCCCTGCGGCCCAGCTGGCGGCGGCGGAGCCGTTCTGGCGCAACCTGTTCGAGAATGCGCTGACGGTGCAGTTCAACCACCGGATGATCGCCTATGCCCTCTGGACTCTCGCCCTGCTCCATGCCTTGGATACGCGACGGGTGGGCGGCGTCATGGTGCAGCGGGCGTGGGTGCTGTTCGCGCTCATCACCGCGCAGGCGTCGCTGGGCATCCTGACGCTGATCCATCAGGTGCCCATCGATCTGGCGCTGGCCCATCAGTTCGGCGCCACCCTGGTGCTTGTGGTGGCGACCCTGCATCTGGGTGGGCTTTCCGGACCGGTCGAGCCGGCCGCGCCGAAGCTTCGGCTGGTGAAGGGATAGGACCTGGAAAATCCTATTTTATCTTAAGGCTTTGTCTGGATTTTCTCACGTTGATTCAACCTGTGAGGACCCGGCGCCAACCCTCAGGCCATCAAGGCGGCGACCACGGGCGCCATCAGTACGTTGAACAGGCCTGCGAGCACCATCACCAAGCCGGCGATGGAGCCTTCCTCCCCGCCGATCTGATGGGCGCGGGCGACACCGGCGCCGTGAGCGCCCATGCCGAATAAGGCACCGCGCGCCAGCGAGGAGCGCAGGGGCATCAGCTTCATCACCAGTTCCCCGAGCGCCGCACCGCAAATGCCGGTGACGATGACGAAAACCGCCGTGAGGTCGGGCAGCCCGCCGATGTCGCTGGACACGCTCATGGCGAAGGGCGTGGAGGTGGAGCGCGGCATCAGGCTGAGCTGGAGCGTGTGCGACAGGCCCAGCAGGTCTGCCAGCAGGAAGGCGGTGGACATGGCGAGCGTCGAGCCCACCAGCACACCCACCAGCAGCACCGGCCACTGGCGGCGGATGAGCGCGCGCTGTTCATAGATGGGAATGGCGAAGGCCACCGTCGCCGGGCCCATCATCAGCACCAGCCAATGGGTGCCGCGGATATAGTCCGCATAGCCGGTGTGCAGGCTGAGGGCGACGATGCCCACCGCCACCGGAGTGAGCAGCAGCGGCGAGGTCCACCAGGAGCGCCAGCGCCGGGCGACCAGACGCGCCGCCGCATAGCAGCCGATGGTGACGGCCGACCAGAACAGCGCGGCGAACAGCGGATCACGCAGCATGGCCCGCCTCCGGTGCTGAAGCGCGCATGCGCCAGCGGTAGCACAGGTCCACCGTCAGGGCGGTACCGCCCATCACCATGACAGTGCCGGCGAGGATAACCGCGGCGATCTTGAGGCCCACGAGGCCCATCAGCTCGCCATGGTCGAGGATCGCCATCACCGCCGGAACGAAGAACAGCAGCATTTCCGCCAGAAGCCACCCTGCCCCGCGCCGTACCACGGCGGGCCGGATGTGGCCGGTGCCGAGCAGGGTGAGGACCACCACCATGCCGACGATGCCGCCGGGCAGAGGCAGATGGGTGAGCCGCACCGTCGCTTCCCCGACGGCCCAGAAGCCGGCGAGAACCGCGATCTGAAGGATCATGCTGCGGTGCAGCGTGACACCCATGCTGCGCAACATGTTGCGCAGCATGGGTGGGCGGGAAAAGGAATGTGCAGACATTGGGGCAGATACCGTGCAGCGCCTGAAGCGCCATTGCCGGCAACATAGTATGCAATGCAGTATGATGAAAATGAATTGACTGAATTTAGTCCATTCCATATTCGCATAGCATGGAACTTCGCACCCTGAGGGTTTTCGTCGAGGTGGTGCGCCAGGGCGGCTTTTCCTCGGCCGCCAAGGCGCTGTTCTCCACCCAGCCCACCGTCTCCAAGGCGGTGAAGCAACTGGAGGACGAACTGGGCGTTCCCCTGCTCGATCGCATCGGCCATCGCAGCCAACTCACCGCAGCCGGGGAGATCGTGTATCGGCGCGCCCTGACCCTGCTGGCGGAGCGCGAGGGCCTGGTTGCCGAGCTGGACGACCTGCGGGGCCTCAAGCGCGGCAGCCTGCGCCTCGGCCTGCCACCGCTCGGCGCCAGCACGCTGTTCGCGCCGCTGTTCGCCATCTTCCGCGCGCGTTATCCGGGCATCGACATCCGCCTCACCGAACACGGCTCGAAACGGCTGGAGGAAATGCTGCTGGAAGGCGAGGTGGAACTCGCCGGTTCGCTCATCCCGGTTCGCGAGGTGTTTGAAGCGCAACCGGTGCGGCGCGAGCCGCTGATGGTGGTGCTGCCCAGGGCGCACCCGCTGGCCGGGGCGGAAAGCATCGGCATCGCGGCGCTGGCCTCATCGCCCTTCATCCTGTTCGAGGGGGGATTCGCCCTCAACCAGGTGCTGGAAGACGCCTGCGCCCGCAACGGCTTTGCCCCGCAGGTGGCTGCGCGCAGCGGGCAGATCGATTTCGTCGTGGAGCTGGCGGGTGCGGGGCTCGGCATCGCATTCCTGCCCCGCACCATCGCCGAGCAGCGGGCGACGCCCTCCGTTGTCCTGACCCGGCTCGACGAGCCGGGCACCGAATGGCAGATGGCCCTTGTCTGGCGGCAGGGCAGCTACTTGTCCCACGCCGCCCGCGCCTGGCTGGATCTCGCGCGCGAAGTCTATGGCCCGGAGGGCTCCGGCTGAGCGCGCCGGCGCCCCCCCCGGCATCGGGCTTCAACCGATGCCGGAGGGTCACGCTCAAATGCCGCGCGGGCTTGGCGAAAGGTCCATGAGGCAAGCCCGTGGACCTTTCGCATCAGACCTTCGCCAGAGCCTGCTCCAGGTCGCCGATGATGTCGGCCACGTCCTCTATGCCCACCGAGAGGCGCACCACTTCCGGCCCGGCGCCCGCAACCACCTTGGCCTCGTCGGTCAGCTGGCGATGGGTGGTAGAGGCCGGATGGATGATGAGGGAGCGCGTGTCGCCGATGTTGGCGAGGTGAGAGAACAGCTCCACATTCGACACCAGCTTCACGCCGGCCTCGTAGCCGCCCTTCAGGCCGAAGGTGAAGACCGCGCCGGCGCCCTTGGGCAGGTACTGCTTTGCCAAAGCGTGGTAGCGGTCGCTTGCAAGGCCCGGATAGCTCACCCATTCCACCTTGGGGTGGGCGGCGAGATATTCGGCCACCTTCAGCGCATTCTCGCTGTGCCGCTGCATGCGCAGCCCCAGCGTCTCGATGCCGGTGAGGATGAGGAAGGCGTTGAAGGGCGACAGCGCCGGGCCCAGATCGCGCAGGCCCAGCACACGGGCGGCGATGGCGAAGGCGAAATTGCCGAAGGTCTCGTGCAGAACCATTCCGGAATATTCCGGCCGCGGCTTGGAGAGGAACGGATAGCGGTCGGTGGCGGACCAGTCGAAGGTGCCCGCGTCCACGATCACGCCGCCGATGGAATTGCCGTGGCCGCCCAGGAACTTGGTTGCCGAATGCACGACGATGTCCGCACCGTGCTTGATGGGCTGCCACAGGTAGGGCGTCGCCAGCGTGTTGTCGACGATGAGCGGCACACCGGCCTTCTTCGCCACCGCCGAGATGGCGGCGATGTCGGTGACCACACCGCCGGGATTGGCGATGCTCTCGGTGAAGATGGCCTTGGTCTTCGGCGTCACCGCCTTCTCGAAGGAGGAGATGTCGTCGGGATCGGCCCACACCACGTTCCAGCCGAAGCTCTTGAAGGCATGGCTGAACTGGTTGATGGAGCCGCCATACAGCTTGCGGGAGGCGATGAACTCATCCCCCGGCGTCAGCAGTGTATGGAACACAAGATGCTGCGCCGCATGGCCCGAGGCCACCGCCAGCGCCGCCGTGCCGCCTTCCAGCGCGGCCACGCGCTCTTCCAGCACCGCATTGGTGGGGTTGGTGATGCGCGAATAGATGTTGCCGAAGGTCTGGAGGCCGAACAGGGCCGCCGCGTGGTCCACGTCGTCGAAGACGAAGGACGTGGTCTGGTAGATGGGGGTCGCCCGCGCGCCCGTGGTCGGGTCCGGCTGCGCGCCCGCATGGATGGCGAGGGTGGCAAAACCCGGCTCGTGCGGTGGCGTGCTGGTCTCGTCGGTCATAAGCGCATTCTCCCAGTGGCATGACGCCGATCCGTGATAGCCCGGCGTGGATTTTTATTTAATACAGTAAATTGACGAATTTTATGAACTTTTGGGCCCGCGCGGTGCGATGGAAAGCCGCTGCACCCCCTCCCCAAGCCGCAGCGGCTTGCGCGAGGAGATGGTGCGGGAATTCACACCGGTCCAGCCGATCTCGCCGGAGAGGCGGCCATATTCGATCTTGGGGCAGCGGTTCATCACCACCTTCAGCCCGGCGGCCTCGGCCCTGGCCGCAGCCTCGTCGTTGCGCACGCCGAGCTGGGTCCACAGCACCTTGGGCAGCGGATCGAGCTTCAGAACCTCGTCCACCACCGCCGGCACATGCTCCGGCGCGCGGAACACGTCCACCATGTCGATGGGCTCGGGCACGTCCGCCAGCGTCGCCACGAAGGTGAGGCCTGCCACCGTCTTGCCCGCCTGTCCCGGATTGACCGGGAACACGCGATAGCCGCGCTCGGACAGGTATTTCATGACGAAATAGGATGGCCGGGCCGCATTGGCGCTGGCCCCCACGATGGCGATCGTTCGCACCTCAGACAGGATGGCGCGGATATAGGCGTCGTCATAGCGGTCGTGGTTCACCGGGCGCATCCTCTTGTGTCAGGGCTGGCTTTTCGCCTTGGAGAACAAGGTGAAGAAGTTCCGCGTGGTGGCCTGCGCGAAGTCCTCGAAGGCTTCGCCCCGTGCTTCGGCGAGCACCTTGGCGGTCTCGCGCACGAAGGAGGGCTCGTTGCGCTTGCCTCGATAGGGGGTCGGCGCGAGGAAGGGCGAATCGGTCTCCACCAGGATGCGATCAGCCGGCACACTGGCCGCGATGGCCCGCAGGTCCTCGCTCTTCTTGAAGGTCACTACGCCGGAGAAGGAGATGTAGCCGCCCAGCGCCAGCGCCCGGCGCGCCAGATCCGGTCCCGCCGTGAAGCAGTGGAGAAGGAAGGGGAAGGCGCCCCTGGCGCTCTCCTGCTCCAGGATGGCGGCCACGTCCTCATCCGCCTCGCGGGCATGGATGACGAGAGGCAGGCCGGTCTCCCGCGCCGCCGCAATATGGGTGCGAAAGCCCTGCTCCTGCGCGGCGCGGGGGCTGGTGTCGTAATGATAGTCGAGCCCCGCCTCGCCGATGGCCACCACCTTGGGATGGCGGGACAGGGCGACGATCTCGCCGAGCGTCACATCCAGTTCCTCCGCCGCCTGGTGCGGATGGGTTCCCACCGAGCAGGACACCTGATCGAACCGCTCGGCGATGGCGAGGATCTGCGGAAACCGCCGCACCCGGGTGGAGATGGTGACGAGATGGGACACCCCGGCCGCGCCGGCGCGGGCCACCACGTCCGGCAGTTCGGCGGCGAAGTCGGGAAAATCGAGATGGCAATGGCTATCGACGAGCATGGCATTTCACATTCGAAAGGTCGGCATCACATAAGCGCATCCCCCCGCCACGTCGAGGTGGAGCGGGTCATGCGAGCGGCCTTGCTCGGGTGCCGAGGGGGCTTGATATCCCGGTCCGACAGCGTTGACGGCGCAGGCGGCTTCGGCCTTTGTGCGGGCGTTACCGCAATGGGTTTTCTCATGCCTTCGCCTGTCCTCCCCTTCCGCCCTGCCCTCGCCCGTCTCGCCGATTATTCCGCCGCCTGGGCGGTGGCCGCCCTCGTCGTGGGCGTCGCCCTCATGGCCTGGAGCGCGCAGATCTCCATTCCCATCCAGCCGGTGCCCATCACCCTGCAAAGCTATGTGCTGATCACCCTCGCCGCCCTCATGGGCTGGCGGTTCGGCGGCTTGACCGTGGCGATCTATGTGTTTGCCGGGCTCATGGGCCTGCCGGTGTTTTCCGGCGGGCGCAGCGGGCTCGACATGCTCAAGGGGCCGTCGGGAGGCTATATCGTCGGCTTCCTGCTGGCGACGCTGCTGGTGGGCTGGTTGCAGGAAAACTGGGCGAGGCTCAAGCCCCTCCCCCTGTTCGGGGTTCTGGCCCTTGGTCACCTGCTGCTGATGGTGATCGGCACCGGCTGGCTCGCCACCAAGGTCGGGCTGGCGGCGGCGCTGGAGAAGAGCTTCCTGCCGCTCCTTCCCGGCGCGGTGGTGAAGACGGTGGCGGCGCTCGCCACCGTCATCCTCGTCGAGCGCCTCGCGGGGACCGAGCGGCCGCGCTGAGGCAGTCCTTCAATGGGCCTGCCGGCCCAGATGCCGGATGAGGACGAGCGCCTCTTCCGGCGGGCGCTGCTCGATGCGCCGGTAGCGCCGGCCGTCCGTGGTGCGCCAGAGGCGGCCGGTGTCGACCAGGCAGCGGCGCAGCAGCGCCGGATCATCGAACAGATGCCAGGCCCGCAGCAGTTCGTTCACCTGCGCCTCGTTGAAGGTCTCTGCCGCCGGAATGCGCGACCACAGCACCCACAGGCACAGCGCGCGGCGGCTGTCCTTCGCGGGCCAGCGCGTGAGCCTTCCGGCGCCGTCGAAATGCTTGGCAGCATGCTCGACCCGCTTCAGGTCCACCGGCTCGGGGGGAGCGGGCAGGCTGGCGAGGCGCGCTTCGGCGGCATGGTTGGCGCGGAAATGCTGGAAATTGCGATAGCCGGCGGAGCGCGCCAGCATGTTTAAAAGCTCGACGTGGCCGGGCGTCTTCTCGCTGGCGGCAAGCTCGCGACCCAGCGCGCGGGCAAGCCCGGCAACATCGTGTGTCGCGAATGGAAATGCGGTTCTGGACATGACCTATCCCTCAGGTGCCGAGGTTTTCAGTCGTTGGTCGCTGGCTTACGACGCGGCACGGGATAAGTGTCTGCCGACGGAAAATGGCAGGTTTAGCTCCCCTTTCGGGGCAGCGACGCCTCGGTGAACTGCCGACCGGGGGCGCTTGTACACGCACCAGCCCCGCCCCGGCAAGGGGCGGCGACGCGGTCGGCCCGAACCCTCACCCGGATGCCGAGATTTCCTGCTTGAGCGCGTCGGCATCGCTGGCCGGCATGGTGATCGGATGCACCTGCTCACCCGGCCGTCCCGGATTGGTGACGATGGAGGCTTCGAGCGAGACCGTGACCGTGCCGCCGGAGGTGTTGAAGATGTAGTCGAGCCGGAAGGCGGCGTCCTGGCTCTGGCCGTTGGTGCGCTTCAGGGCCTCGTCCGGCGTCAGGCGCTTCTCGGCGACGAGCTGGGACGGCTGGTCCACGGTGATGTTGTACTGCCGCGCCCGGCGCGAGGTGGAAATGCGCGCGCGCACCAGGGTGGAATCGGCGTTCGGCAGCTTCACCTCGATGCGCGGAACCGCCGGGCCTTCCGGCAGGGGGGCCTGTTCTGCGGGCATCATGGGCGGGATGGGGTCCAGGGACGCCTGGGGCGGGGCGCGGTCGTACCGTTCGCCGCCACAGCCCGCGAGAAGCAGCACGAGGGCCACCGCCGAGATCCCTTTTGCGCCCGTCATCCGCACGGCTTCCGCTGCCTCCGCTGTCGCGCGCTCGCGGCGCGTCTTGGGTTGAAACTGCCGGATCTGGTTAAGCCCATGGGGTGCATGAGCGAAATGGATCCCGATCGCACCGGCATGATCAAAATCCCGTATAGGACACTTTAGGGCGCGGCATCCATCCCGTCGCGCGGTTTTGCGCTCACGAGGCCGTTTCCGGCTCCACATAGCGTGGGAACACGCCCACCGGCGCGGGCAGCACGCGGCCGGCGGGCAGCCTGTGGCCGGCGCCCAGCCGGTCGAAGCCGCGCTCGTCCTGCGGCACCACAACGAGGTCGAGCAGCTTGGCGGCGCTTTCGGGCATCACCGGCTGCACCAGGATGCCCACCTCGCGGATCAGCTCGGCGGTCACCCACAGCACGGTGGCCATGCGGGCGGGATCGGTCTTGCGTAGGGCCCACGGGGCCTGGGCGGCGAAATAGCGGTTGGCCTCGGCCACCACATTCCACACCGCGGCGAGATAGTGGTGAATCGCTTGGCCCTCCATGGCCTCGCGGCTCTTCTCCAGCATGCCGTCGGCCAAGGCGAGGATGGCCTCGTCCTCCGGCGAGAGCGGGCCGGGCTGCGGCACCACGCCGTCGAGGTTCTTGGCGATCATGGACAAGGAGCGCTGGGCGAGGTTGCCGAGGTCGTTGGCAAGGTCCGCATTCATCCGCGCCACGATGGCCTCGTGGCTGTAGGAGCCGTCCTGCCCGAACGACACCTCGCGCAGGAAGAAATAGCGGATGGCGTCCACGCCGTAGGTGGCGGCGAGATCGAACGGGTCGATCACGTTACCCACGGACTTGGACATCTTCTCCCCGCGGTTGAACAGGAAGCCGTGGCCGAACACGCGCTTGGGCGCCTCCAGCCCCGCCGACCACAGGAAGGCCGGCCAATAGACCGCATGGAAGCGGATGATGTCCTTGCCGATCACGTGCACGTTCGCCGGCCAGAACCGCTTGAACAGCTCCGCCTCGGTGTCCGGATAGCCCAGCGCGGTGATGTAGTTGGTCAGCGCGTCCACCCACACATACATGATGTGCTTGTCGTCGCCGGGTACCGGAATGCCCCAGTCGAAGGTGGTGCGGGAGATGGACAAGTCTGTGAGGCCGCCGGAGACGAAGCTCACCACCTCGTTGCGCCGGGCCTCCGGCATGATGAAGCCGGGATTCTCCGCGTAATAGGCCAGAAGCCGGTCCTGATAGGCGGAGAGGCGGAAGAAATAGCTCTCCTCCTCCACCCACTCCACCGGCGTGCCCTGGGGACCGAGGCGGACGCCCTGCTCGTTCAGCTGGGTCTCGTCCTCGGCGTAATAGGCCTCGTCGCGCACCGAATACCAGCCGGCATAGGTGGATTTATAGATGTCGCCATTGGCGGCCATTTTGGCCCAGATGGCCTGGCTGGACGCGTAATGCCGCTCCTGGGTGGTGCGGATGAAGTCGTCGATGGAGAGGTTGAACGCCTCCACCATGGCCTCGAAGCGCGGCACGTTGCGCGCCAGCAGCTCGCGCGGGGTGACCCCGGCCTTCTGGGCGGTCTGGAGCATCTTGATGCCGTGCTCGTCCGTGCCGGTGAGGAACCGCACGTCGTAGCCGTCGAGCCGCTTGAAACGCGCGATGCAGTCGGTCGCGATCGCCTCATAGGCGTGGCCCATGTGGGGCACGCCATTGGGATAGGCGATGGCGGTGGTGATGTAGAAGGGGGGCTTCGCGGACATCGGGCGCTCGGAACAGGCTGGCTCGGAAAAGGGCTCCGGCCCCGCGCGTCGCGGCGGCTTCTCAGCGCACGGCTTCGGCGAGATCGGCAAAGATACGGAACACCAGCGCCTTGCGATCGAGATTGAAGACATCCGCCTCGCGCGCGCTGCGCCGCACCTTCTCCCATACCTCGCCCAGGCGGACAAGGCGATGGCGCGGCTCTTCACCCTGCGTCGCACGGGCGGCCACATAGTCGCTCACCGCCTCGATGAAGAGGTCGAGCCCGTCGGAGCGGTCGCCCTGCAGGCGAGCGCCCAGCGCATGAAGGTCCTCCGGGCGGGGCCGGGGCAGTTGCTCCAGCGCCTTCAGGGTGGCGGAGCGCACCTCCATCCCCTCTCCCCGCGCCAGCACGATGGCCCGGCGCACGCTGCCGCCGCTGGCTTCGGCGGCGGACGGCAGGGTAGCGGCGTCGAGGTCCGCCATCTCCTCCTTGAGGTGATCGAGGGCGGCGAGCACGTCCGCATTGCCGAGGGGACGCATGCGCAGCAGGCGGGTGC
This sequence comes from Xanthobacter autotrophicus, assembly GCF_005871085.1. Taxonomy (GTDB): domain Bacteria; phylum Pseudomonadota; class Alphaproteobacteria; order Rhizobiales; family Xanthobacteraceae; genus Xanthobacter; species Xanthobacter autotrophicus. Next base: position 257,845 of record NZ_VAUP01000015.1, read on the forward strand.
GTGAGCGGATGGTGGGCAGCACCCGGCCCGGCGCATGGGAGATTAGCAGGAAAAGCGCCTTGGGCGGCGGCTCCTCCAGCGTTTTCAGAAGCGCATTGGCGCCGAACGGGTTGAGTTCGTCCACCGCGTCCACGATGCAGACGCGCCAGCCCCCTGCCGCCGCCGTGGCGCCGAAGAAGCTGCGCACCCGCCGCACCATCTCGGCCGGAATGACGGTGGGGATCTTCTCCTCCCCCGCCTCGGGCACCCGGTGCAGCACCAGAAGGTCCGGATGGCTCTGGGAGGCCACCTGCCGGAACACCGGATGGGTGGTGGGCAGGTCCAGTGAATGGCTGCCGGCCTGGGGGCCGCCGGACAGCACCATGCGGGCGAGGCGATAGGCCAGCGTCGCCTTGCCGATTCCCTCCGGCCCGCCGATGAGCAGGGCGTGGGGCAACCGGCCGGCGCGGAAATCGCCGATCAGGTCGGATTCGACCACCCCATGGCCGAACAGTCGCGCCTGGTCGCGCGGGTGCGGCGCGCCGGGCAGCACATCGCCGGAGACGGTCTCGCTCATGGGATGCGCTTCTCTGGCACGCGCTTCCTTGGGCTCGGGGCCGGCGCCATCACGACGCCTGCGCCACGGCGTGAAGGCCGAGGCGTGCGGCGACGATGCCTGCGATCTCGGCCGCCACCGCGTCCGGATCGGGGGTCGCATCCACCAGCACGCAGCGCCTGGGCGCCGCCGCCGCGCGGGTCACGAACGCCTCGCGCACGGCCGCATGATAGGCAGCACCTTCCTTCTCGAACCGGTCGGGATTGCCTTCACCGCGCGCAGCGGCGCGGGCAAGGCCGATGTCGGGCGGCACGTCCAGAACAAGGGTGAGGTCGGGGCGGGTGCCGCTGGTCGCCATCTCCTCCAGCGCGTCGAGGAGATGAGGCTGCACCTGGCCGACGGCGCCCTGATAGACACGGGTGGAATCGATGAAGCGGTCGCAGATCACGATGATGCCTGCCGCCAGCGCCGGGCGGATCAGCGTCGCCACGTGGTCGGTCCGGGCGGCGGCGAACAGCAGCGCCTCGGCCACCGGCCCCAGCGGCTCGGCGGCGCCCGAGAGCAGTACATGGCGCACGGCCTCCGCTCCCGGCGAGCCGCCGGGCTCACGGGTTTCCACGACCTGGTGGCCGAGGGCGCGCAGATGCGCCGCAAGGCGGCGGGCCTGGGTGGACTTGCCCGTTCCCTCCCCGCCCTCGAGCGTGATGAAGTGGCCCCGGGTCATTTATGAAGCTTTGCCATGGTGCGTTTGGCCAGATCCCGCACGCTGTCGCCCATCAGCGTCAATCCGCCGTCGAGGGCGCGATCCACCAGCGAGCCCACCGGCACGTCCTCCTGCGTGTAGAGCGGGATTTCCAGCACCTTGGTCTGGCCTCGCGTCACTTCCAGCCGGCCCACCTGCGTGCCCTTGGTCACCGGCGCGAGCAGCGGCCCGGTATAGATGGCCCGGGCCGTGATGCGCTCGTTACCAGCGCGTGGGGTCAGCACGCTCACCGGCCGTCCGCCCACGAGGCCGACGCTGCTGGCAGCGCCGCCGAACACCTGGGCGCGGCCCACCTCCTGGTCGGCGGCGAAGATCACCCGCTGGCGGAATGATTGGAAGCCCCATTCCACCAGCTTCCGGGTTTCGTCGAGACGCTCTTTCTCCGACTTCGCCGCCAGCACCACCACGATGAGCCTCTGGCCGTTCTGCACCGCCGAGCCGAGGACGTGGTAGCCCACATCCTTCACCCAGCCGATCTGGAGCCCGTCCGCCCCGATGCCGGCATCCAGCAACACGTTGCGATTGCGCTGCTTGATGCGGCTCCACTCGATGCCGGGCCGCGCGAAGACCGGATAATAGTCGGGATAGGTGCGGATGATGTGCCGGGCGAGCAGGGACAGGTCGCGGGCCGTGGAGAACTGGCCCGGATCGGCGAAACCCGTGGCATTGCGGAAGTCGGAATTGGCCATGCCGATGGCCTTGGCCTGCTCCGTCATCATCTGCGAGAATTCACTCTCGGTGCCGCCGATGCCTTCCGCCAGCGCCATGGCTGCGTCATTGCCCGAAACCACGAGCATGCCTGCGAGAAGCTCGCCCACGGGGGCGGGCTTGTTCACCTCGGCGAACATGGCCGCGCCGCCCGAGGGGCCGCCGCCTCTCCGCCACGCGTTGACGCTCACGGTGAAGGGCGTGTCGAGGGCGATCTTGCCCGCCTTGAGCTGGGAGAACACCACGTCCGCGGTCATCACCTTGGCGAGGGTGCCGGGGGCGATGCGGCGGTCGGCGTCCTTCTCGAACAGGATGGTCCCGGTGTCGTAGTCCACCAGGATGGCGGAGGGTGCCTGGGTCTGGAAACCGTCGGCGGCCCCTGCGCGACCTGCACCGGCGAGCGCCGCGATGGCCACGAGAAGAAAGGCGAAGCGAAGCTTCGGCAACATGTTGATCCACCTGGCTATCGCGGACGGGCCAAGGCCGCTGCGGACAGGACGCATTGTCCGGCACCTGCCCACGCGGCCGATGGTGCGTCGCGATCATCGTCCAAGGTCGGGAGACGGGTAAAGCCCCAAACGGCAGGGGCGCGGAAGAATGGGCAGGGAAAAACAGGCTCGGCAGACCGTTCGGTCAGCGCGCGCCCTCGGGAACACCGGCAAACCCCAGGCCGCTCACGGGGGCCGGACCGGCGGACCAGCCCGACGCGCTCGCCACCGCCACCGTTCCGGCGCTGGAAGCGGGGCTTCCGGACGTGCCGAGATCATAGGGCCGCGACGGCGGCACCGGCGCCTCCGCGCTGGGTGGGGTGGAAGCCGGCACAGCGCGCACCGAGGGCACCTCGGGCACGAATGGCCGGGCCGACGCCACCATGACCGGCGAGGTCATTTTCAGATCCGCGAGGGTGCCATCCTGGCGCAGGGTCGAAGCCAGCTTGACGTCGTCATCCTCGTTGATGGGCGCGCGGCCCATGTAATCCACCCGCACCCGTGCGACGCCGAACTTGGCGAAGCCCAGCAGTTCGGCGGTGCGATAGGAGACGTCGATGAGGCGGCTCCCCACATAGGGCCCGCGATTGTTCACGCGCACGATGATGGAGCGCTTGTTGGCAAGATTGGTGACGCGCACATAGGACGGCATGGGCAGCGTCTTGTGGGCCGCCGAGATGGAGCCCATGTCGAAGATCTCCCCGTTGGCGGTCTTGCGCCCGTGGAAATCCTTGCCGTACCAAGAGGCGAGGCCCTCGGCGGTGTAATCGGGGTTTTCCGCCGGCACATAAGTGCGCCCGGCCACCGTATACGGCTTGCCCACCTTGTAGCCGCCGCCGCCGCGCGGCACCGGATCCCCCTCCGCCACCACGCGGGGGCTGGCCGAGACGCCATAGAGCGGGTCGATCTTGCTGCCGAGTGTGTCGATGGAGCCGCATCCCGCGACCGCGAGGCAGCCGGCGAGCGTCGCCGCCAGTTTCGCTCCCGAACCGCGACTGGCCCTTGCTGTCATTGCCGCGCCATGGGGCGTCGGACAGGACTGATGCGAGGCGGCCGGGATTCGCGGAAGGAAGTGCAACGACGGTCCCCTCTTCATCGATGCCCGGTCTCCTGCTTGCGCCGAAACCCGGCCGGGATGTCTTCAAGGCGCGCGCCGTCCTTGAGCCGGACAACCGCATTCTCCGTCAAAAGCATGGCTAATGACGGCAAAAATGGGGCGAACCCGCGGCCATGGTTAATCCGATGTGTCTTTCGCGGAGCTCTCGACGGGTGCGGGCGGCTGGGCTAGATGAGGTCTTCAGCCGGACTCGGGACCGGGCTTCACCGCCCCGGATGCCTCTTCGGAAGGGTGGCCGAGTGGTTTAAGGCAGCGGTCTTGAAAACCGCCGTGGGTGGAAGCCCACCGTGGGTTCGAATCCCACCCCTTCCGCCAAACTATCTCATAAAATCAATATTTTATGGCCTATTCTTGCGGCCCAGCCTTGGTGTTTTCCGTATCCATCCGATCCGCCTCGCCGATGGTACGGCCCTGATCACCCCAGACGCGGCAGGCAGAGGCGTGGCCCGCCCTATGCCGCCTCCAAGGTGCTGTCCGGCACCTGGCCGAAGCTGGCGATGAGCACCGGCGGATCGGCATCATCCGACTCGGGGTCGACATCCCGCGAGAAGGCGATGGCGCCGGCGTTCACGATTGCCATCCGACGCGCGATGCGCTCGGCATCGGCAGCCGTGCGAGCCTCCACGGCCGCACCAGCCTTCAAGGCGCCGCGCTTGCCCAGCCCGAACGGCTGGACCACGTAGAACGTCTTCTTGGCCATGGTCGACTCTCTCCTCGTGATGGCCGCAGGCTGCGCTGTTGCATGGAACAAATCAAGAACTATAAGCACTGCTTGTCGAACTGGGTGCCATTCGCCGCGGCTCCCGTGTAAATCGGCAGCGGGAACGCCGCGGGGCCCTCGCGCGCTGTAGCAAGAGCGCGGCGTTTTCCGCGTTTAGGGCAACCATTGTGGAAGGCGCAGCGCGGCAGGCGGAGCGCCTGGCCATGGGAAAGGACACCGGGCGTGGAGATCGTCGCTGTCGATATCGGGGGCACCCATGCCCGCTTTGCCCGCGCGGAAGTCGCGGACGGCCGGGTGGTGTCCCTTGGGGAGCCCATGGTTACCCACGCCGCGGACCATGCCAGTTTCCAGCTCGCCTGGCAGGCGTTCGCCGAAACCATGGGGATGCCCCTGCCGCGGGCGGCCGCCATCGCGATCGCCTGCCCGGTGGAGGGTGAGGTCCTGAAGCTCACCAACAATCCGTGGGTAATCCACAAGGCTCTGATCCCGGAAAAGCTCAATGTGGATACCTGGACCCTGGTGAATGATTTCGGCGCCATCGGCCATGCGGTGGCGCAGATCGGCGAGGAGGGATTCGTCCATTTCGCCGGGTCGGACCGGCCGCTGCCCGAGACCGGTGTCATCAGCATCATCGGGCCCGGCACGGGGCTCGGGGTTGCCCATGTGCTGCGTCAGGGTGGCCGCTATCACGTCATCGAATGCGAGGGTGGCCATATCGATTTCGCCCCGCTGGATTCCCTGGAGGAGGCGATTTTGCACCGCCTGCGCCAGCGCTATCCGCGCGTGTCGGTGGAGCGGATCGTCTCCGGCCCGGGCCTCGTCAACATCTACGAGGCGCTCGCTGCCATCGAGGGGTGCCAGATCGACCAATTGGAGGACAAGACCCTGTGGGGGCTGGCCACCGAGGGCAAGGATGGGCTCGCCGCCGCCGCCCTCGACCGCTTCTGCCTGAGCTTCGGCGCGGTGGCGGGCGACATCGCGCTGGTGCAGGGCGCCAAGGCGGTGGTAATCGCCGGCGGCATCGCCCCGCGCATCGCGCACCTCATCCCGCAGTCCGGCTTCGCCAGCCGCTTCTCCGCCAAGGGTCGGTTCGCGCAGCGGATGGAGGACATTCCGGTCCGCCTCATCACCCATCCCCAGCCCGGCCTCTATGGCGCCGCCGCCGCCTTCGCGGAGCAGCATACGCGGTGAGGCAAGCGGGCCGGTGCGGTCCGACAAGGGGGCGTGAGGACGAGGCGCGCGGGAAGACTCCGAGGCCCCGCAACGACCTGGAGGCTTTTGCCGGGCCTGCTGAAAAACTCGGCGGCCTCAGCGCCGCCCCGCCGCCAGGAGCAGGGCTGCCCCGCCCACGAGGATGCCGGCGGAGACCCGATCCGCGATGCGGGTGAAACGGCCGGCGAGCGCGGCGCGGGCCTTGTCCGCCGCCACCGCCCACAACACGTCGCCCACCAGCGCGATGGCCGCGAACACCGCCGCCAGCAGCGCGATCTGCGGCACTGGATCGGCCTTGTCGGTGATGAACTGGGGCAGGAAGGCTGCGTGGAACAGTAGGGTCTTGGGATTGGCGAAGGCCACCGCCAGCCCCCGCCCGAAGGCGGCGCGGGCCGATGGCATGGGCGCCTCGCGACCGGCTCCCGCCCCGCGCCACTGCAGGACGGCGAGCCAGATCAGATAGGCCGCGCCGGCATAGCGCACGAGGTCGAAATTGCGGGAGAAGGTCTCCACCACATAGGCGAGGCCCGCCGCCACGAGCGCCAGCTGGGCAATGAGCCCCACATTGACGCCGGTGGCGGTGAGAATGCCAGCCCGCCGACCATGCTTGAGGCTGGTGCCGACGATGAGTGCCACGTTCGGCCCCGGCGTCGCGGCGAGAGCGACGCAAGCGACCACGAACAGGGCAAGGCTTTCCACCGATATCATCGCCATCCCCAGATCCGCAGGCAGCTCCTCGCCCGCAGCCCCAACGCCCTTTGACGCTCAAACCAGGGAGCGAGTTCAGCTTTGCTTCGGCATCGCTCGACGCCGAAGCAGCCTACGACCCTACGCCTCCGATGCCTCGCCCGTTTCGTCGGCATCGCCGTTCTCGGCCCCGGCATCGTCGCTGATATGCTCCACGGAGACGACACGCTCGCCCTCCGCCGTATCGAACACGATGACGCCCTGGCTGGCGCGGCCGACGATGCGGATGCCGTCCACCGGGCAGCGGATCAGCTGCCCACCGTCAGTCACCAGCATGATCTGGTCCTGGTCCTCCACCGGGAAGGAGGCGACGAGGCGGCCGTTGCGCTCGTTCACCGCCATGGCGACGATGCCCTTGCCGCCGCGTCCGGTCACCCGATACTCGTAGGACGAGGTGCGCTTGCCGTAACCATTCTCGGAGACGGTGAGGATGAACTGCTCCTTGGCGCCCATCTCGGCGTAGCGGTCCTGGCCCAGTTGGCCATTGCCGCTGGCGCCCTCCTCCGGCTCCACGTCTCCGGCCTCGGTGGCCTCGCCCGCCAGAGCACGGCGGCGCTTGATATAGGCCAGGCGGTCTTCGGCGGAGGCGTCCACATGGCCGATGATGGCCATGGAGATGATGGTGTCGCCATCCTCCAGCCGGATGCCGCGAACGCCCACGCTGTCGCGTCCCTTGAACACGCGCACCTCGGTCACCGGGAAGCGGATGCAGGCTCCGGCCGCCGTGGTCAGCAGCACATCGTCGTCTTCCGTGCACAGCCCCACGTCAGCGATGGCCTCGCCCTCGTTGAGCTTCATGGCGATCTTGCCGTTGCGGTTCACCTGCTGGAAATCGGTGAGCGCATTGCGCCGCACGGTGCCGCCGGTGGTCGCGAACATGATCTGCAGGCGATCGTTCTCGTCGGAATCCTCTGGCAGCAGGACGACGGAGGTGATGCGCTCATCCTGCTCCAGCGGCAGGATGTTGATGAGCGCCTTGCCGCGGGCCTGTGGCGCCGCCAGCGGCAGGCGCCACACCTTCAGCTTGTAGACCTGCCCCTTGGAGGAGAAGAACAGCACCGGAGCGTGGGTGGAGGCCACGAACAGGCGGGTGACGAAATCCTCGTCCCGCGTCTGCATGGCCGATCGGCCCTTGCCGCCGCGTCGCTGCGCCCGATAGGTGGAGAGCGGCACGCGCTTGATGTAACCGGCGTGGGAGACGGTGACCACCATCTCCTCACGCTGGATAAGGTCCTCGTCCTCCAGGTCGCCGAAGCCTTCCACGATCTCCGTGCGCCGCGGCGTGCCGAACTCCTCCTTGATGGCGATCAGTTCGGCCCGGATGATGGCGCGCATGCGCGGACGGCTGGCGAGAATGTCCAGATAGTCGGCAATTTCCACCGCCAGCTTGTCTAGTTCCTCGGCGATCTCGTCGCGGCCCAAAGCCGTGAGGCGCTGCAGGCGCAGGTCCAAGATCGCGCGGGCCTGCTCGAAGGACAGGCGGTAGGTGTCGTCCGGGCCAAGCTTGTGGCGTGGGTCGGCGATGAGCGCGATGAGGGGCGCCATGTCCTTGGCCGGCCAGTCGCGCGCCATCAGGGATTCGCGGGCGCTGGCCGGGTCCGGCGCGGTGCGGATGAGGCGGATCACCTCATCGATATTGGCCACGGCGATGGCAAGGCCCACCAACACATGGGCCCGGTCGCGCGCCTTGCGCAGCAGGAACTTGGTGCGGCGGCTGATGACCTCCTCGCGGAAGGCGATGAAGGCGGTGAGTACATCGTGCAGCGTGAGCACGCCCGGCTTGCCGCCCGACAGCGCCACCATGTTCACGCCGAACGAGGTCTGCAGCAGTGTCAGGCGATAGAGGTTGTTGAGCACCACATCGGCCTGGGCGTCGCGCTTGATCTCGATGACCACGCGCATACCGTCCCGGTCGCTCTCGTCGCGGATCTCGGCGATGCCCTCGACGCGCTTGTCGCGCACCAGCTCGGCCATCTTCTCGATCATCGTCGCCTTGTTCACCTGATAGGGAATTTCGGTGACGATGAGCGCCTCGCGCTCCTTGCGGATGGTCTCGATGGCCACCTTGGCCCGCATCAGGATGGAGCCGCGCCCGGTAAGATAGGCTTGGCGGATGCCGGTGCGGCCCAGGATCAGCGCGCCGGTGGGGAAATCCGGTCCGGGGAGCAGGTCGAGTAGCGCCTCGGGTTCCAGCGTTGGGTCGTCCAGCAGAGCGACGGTGGTGTCGACGATCTCGCCGAGATTGTGCGGCGGGATATTGGTGGCCATGCCCACCGCGATGCCGCCGGCGCCGTTGACCAGCAGGTTCGGGAACTTGGCCGGGAGGACGGTCGGCTCGTGCTCCGAATTGTCGTAATTGTCCTGGTAGTCGACAGTGTCCTTGTCGAGGTCGTCGAGAAGGGCATTCGTCACCTTCTCCAGGCGCACCTCAGTGTAGCGCATGGCCGCCGGGGCATCGCCGTCCACCGAGCCGAAATTGCCCTGGCCGTCCACCAGCGGCAGGCGCATGGCGAAGGTCTGCGCCATGCGCACGAGGGCATCGTAGACCGACTGGTCGCCGTGCGGATGATACTTGCCGATGACATCGCCCACCACGCGGGCGGACTTGCGATAGGACTTATTCCACTCATACCCGTTCTCGTGCATGGAGAACAGAATGCGCCGATGCACCGGCTTCAGGCCGTCGCGCACGTCGGGCAACGCGCGGGCGACGATGACGCTCATCGCATAGTCGAGGTAGGAGCGCGACAACTCCTCCGTGATGGAAACGGGCCGGATATCGGACGGCGGCTCGCCGCCGGGCTTCGGCGTCTCGGAATCGGCCAAAAGTCAACACTCTCAATCGTGGAACGCGGTGCTTCCTTCTAGCCGATTCACCCCCGAAAGGCCAGCGAAACCACAGCAACGTAACGATTTTTTCTCTTTAATCTTCAATGACTTGCGCGCCAGTTCCCTCGAAGTCGCCGATCACTTTGACCCTTTTGCGTCAAAGTTCCCCCTAGGCGTGCCTGACAGCGCTTCCCGTCCGAACCCCGAAAGCGCCACCTGCTGTGACCCAATCATCCTACTGGCGCCCTAAACAAGGAGTTCAGACAGCCGAGTGCCGAGTGCCCGCCCCGGCTGATCAACCGGGGCGGGGAAGGCATCAGAACGGAATTTCGTCATCGAGATCGGCAGCCGGTCGCCCCCCACCGCCGGAACCGCTCGATGAGCTGGCCGAGGCGCCAGACACCTTGCGGCCGCCACCGGAGCCGCCATAGCCGCCGCCCATCGGGCTCGCCGAACCGAAATCAGAGCCGCCGGCATAGTCGTCACTGCCCGCCCCAGAGCCTTCGCCGCGTCCGTCGAGCAGCGTCAGCTCGCCGCGATAGGGCCGCAGCACGATCTCGGTGGTATAGGTTTCCCGCCCGTCCTTCTCATATTTGCGGGTCTCAAGCTGGCCTTCGATGTAAACCTTGGAGCCCTTTTTCAGGAAGCGCTCGGCGACGCCCGCCAAATTCTCATTAAAGATCACCACGCGGTGCCATTCCGTGCGCTCGCGGCGCTCACCGGATGCCTTGTCCCGCCAGTTCTCCGAGGTGGCGACCGACAGGTTGCAGACCCGTCCGCCATTCTGGAAAGACTTGATTTCCGGGTCCCGGCCGAGATTGCCGACCAGGATCACCTTATTGACGCTGCCGGCCATCCCGATGCTCCTCGTTCGTGGTCGCTTTATCAGCCCGCACCCTACCGCCCACGGCGCGGCAGGCCAGCCCAAAGCCGACTTTTCCCCATTAAGAACCGCGTGGATCCACGCGCAGTAAAGGGGGATTTAGCAATGTTCATGTTGTGTTCCTATCGTCTCGCGACGCCGGATGCAAGCACCTTCTTCCATTGGGAGGCGTGGTGGCCGTCAGAATTTTGGCTGGCTCGGCGCAGCGGTTCCTGATATGTTCCCTACCGCATTGCACGCGGCCACCTACATTCAACCCGTGATCAGGGGCGAATTCGAAATGCAGCGATTGGGTTTCACTGTCGTGTCAAAAGAGTCGTGCAACGCCGAGGCGGGGAGCGTTTCCGAGGGTTGGTTCGGCCCAGCGCGCATCCCTTCCCCCACATTTAGCGTATTCACCCCCAGAGCCAAGTCGGCCGCCCCTCTTTCCTGATCTTTCTGCGCCTGTCGGCGCCACCGGAATTCCATGTCTGATCGCGCATTTCCCACCCGGGCGACTGCCGCCCCTGATATCGCCGTCCGCCGGGACGCCCGTACCCTCACGGTGCGTGGCGCGCGCGAGCACAACCTGAAGAACGTGGACCTCGCGATCCCGCGGGACAGCCTCGTGGTGTTCACCGGCCTCTCCGGATCGGGCAAGAGTTCGCTGGCCTTCGACACAATCTATGCCGAAGGCCAGCGCCGGTATGTGGAAAGCCTCTCGGCCTACGCCCGGCAATTCCTGGAAATGATGCAGAAGCCGGATGTGGACCAGATCGACGGTCTGTCCCCGGCGATTTCCATCGAGCAGAAGACCACGTCCAAGAATCCGCGTTCCACCGTGGGCACGGTGACCGAGATCTACGATTACATGCGCCTTCTGTGGGCGCGCACGGGGGTGCCGTATTCGCCGGCCACCGGCCTGCCCATCGAGAGCCAGACCGTCTCGCAGATGGTGGATCGCACACTGGCCCTGCCCGAGGGCACCCGCCTCTATCTGCTGGCCCCGGTTGTGCGCGGACGCAAGGGCGAGTACCGCAAGGAACTCGCCGAGTGGATGAAGAAGGGCTTTCAGCGGGTGAAGATCGACGGCGCCTTCCACGAAATCGCGGAAGCGCCTGCCCTCGACAAGAAAATCAAACACGACATCGACGTGGTGGTGGACCGCATCGTGGTGCGGGCTGATCTCGCCGCGCGCCTCGCCGACAGTTTCGAGACGGCGCTGGCGCTGGCCGATGGCATCGCGGTAGCTGAATACGCCGATGAGAAGGACGAGACAGGGGCCGCGCGGCGCATCCTGTTCTCCGAGAAGTTCGCCTGCCCGGTTTCCGGCTTCACCATTTCGGAGATCGAGCCGCGACTTTTTTCCTTCAACAATCCCTTCGGCGCCTGCCCGGCTTGCGATGGGCTCGGAGTCGAGCAGACCATCGATCCAGACCTCGTGGTGCCCGACCGGATGCGCTCGCTCAAGCAGGGCGCCATCGCACCGTGGGCAAAATCCACCTCTCCTTATTATGGCCAAACGCTGGATGCTCTGGCCAAGCACTATGATTTCAAACTCAACGTGCCCTTCGCCGATCTGCCGGAACAGGCCAAGGATGTATTGCTCTTCGGCTCGGGCTCCGAGAAGATCACCTTCGCCTATGACGACGGCATGCGCGCCTACGAGACCTCCAAGACCTTCGAGGGCGTGGTGCGCAACCTCGACCGGCGCTGGAAGGAGACGGACAGCGACTGGGCGCGGGAGGAAATCTCGAAATATTTCTCGACCGTTCCCTGTAAGGCCTGTTCGGGCTACCGCCTGAAGCCGGAGGCCCTGGCCGTAAAGGTGGCCGGAAAGCATATCGGCGAGGTGGGCGAACTCTCGGTGCGGTCGGCGTCCGCGTGGTTCGAAGCTCTGCCAGGCGAACTGACCGACAAGCAGAACGAGATCGCCGGCCGGATCCTGAAGGAGATCCGCGAGCGGCTGATCTTTTTGCTGGATGTGGGACTTGAGTATCTCACCCTCACCCGGGCCTCTGGCACCCTGTCCGGTGGCGAGAGCCAGCGCATCCGTCTCGCATCCCAGATCGGCTCGGGCCTGACCGGGGTGCTGTATGTGCTGGATGAGCCGTCCATCGGCCTGCACCAGCGCGACAATGCGCGTCTTCTGGATACGCTGAAGCACCTGCGCGACCTCGGCAATACGGTGATCGTGGTGGAGCACGACGAGGACGCCATCCTCGCCGCCGATTATGTGGTGGATGTAGGTCCTGGTGCCGGCATCCATGGCGGCCGCATCGTCTCCCAGGGCACGCCCGCCCAGATCCTGGCCGATCCCAATTCCCTCACTGGCCAATATCTCACCGGCCAACTGTCCGTGGGCGTGCCGGCGCGGCGCAAGCCCAACCCGAAGCGCATGCTCAAGCTTTCGGGCGCGCGCGGCAACAATCTGAAGGACGTGACGGCAGAGATTCCGCTCGGCCTGTTCACCTGCATAACCGGCGTGTCAGGGGGCGGCAAATCCACGCTGCTCATCGATACCTTGTACAAAGCGGTGGCGCGGCGGCTGAACGGCGCCAGTGAGGCCCCCGCCCCGTTTGATCGTCTGGAGGGGCTCGAGCACCTCGACAAGGTGATTGATATCGATCAGTCGCCCATCGGCCGCACCCCCCGCTCGAACCCGGCCACCTACACGGGCGCCTTCACGCCCATCCGCGAATGGTTCTCCGGCTTGCCGGAGGCCAAGGCGCGCGGGTATGGCGCCGGGCGCTTCTCCTTCAATGTGAAGGGCGGGCGCTGCGAGGCCTGCCAGGGCGACGGCGTCATCAAGATCGAGATGCACTTCCTGCCGGATGTCTATGTCACGTGCGACGTCTGCAAGGGCAAGCGCTACAACCGCGAGACCCTGGATGTCTCGTTCAAGAACAAGTCCATCGCCGACGTGCTGGACATGACGGTGGAAGAGGGTGCGCAATTCTTCAAGGCGGTGCCGTCCGTCCGCGAGAAGCTGGAGACCCTGCATCGTGTGGGGCTCGACTACATCAAGGTGGGTCAGCAGGCGACCACGCTCTCCGGCGGCGAGGCGCAGCGCGTGAAGCTCTCCAAGGAGTTATCCAAGCGCGCCACCGGGCGTACCCTCTACATCCTTGACGAGCCTACCACCGGCCTACACTTCCACGATGTGAAGAAGCTGCTCGAAGTGCTGCATGAGCTTGTGGAGCAGGGCAACACGGTGGTGGTGATCGAGCACAATCTGGAGGTTATCAAGACCGCCGACTGGATTCTCGATCTCGGCCCGGAAGGCGGCGACGGGGGCGGCGAGATCGTGGTCGCGGGCACGCCAGAGCAGGTGGCGCAGCACCCGCGCTCCCACACCGGCCACTTCCTCGCGGAAGTCCTGGCGCGGCGGCCCATGGCCAAGGCCGCCCCGACGGCACCGGTGGAAACGGCGCCTACCACAAAGGCACTGTCGCCGGCAAAGGCATCCACGGGGAAGATGTCAACGGCGAAGGTTGAAGCCCGCAAGGCCGTGACCAGAAATGCACCGGCCAACCCGGAAGCATTGGATCGGGAGCCTGCGGCAGATGCTCAAACTGCGGGAAAGGTCGGTGAGACTGTTGGTGTTGAGGACAAGGCCACGCCGGCCAAGGCGGCGCCCCGTCCCCGTGGCCGGCGCCGGCAGGCTGCGGAGTAGGTGCCTTTGGATCGGCCCGGTGTGCGGGCCGGCGATTCGCGAAAATGCTCTACTCGGGACCTCCACTTGGGACCTTCCGGTTCGGGGGCGTCCGCGAGCGGGTCGGATTCCGGTGACGGTAAGGCCCGCGTCGCGATATCGGAACGGAACCGGCCTTTTCATGCCCGCTGCAGGATACCGGCGTGCCCTTGTGGCTGCCTGCGCTCGGTACCGATCGTCGTTTTAGATGTTGGGGGCCTGCGGCAGCAATCGCGCTCCGAGCAACATCACGGCTCCTATCGGGCGTCGCCTGTGGCGTCTGCCGGGGCGTCGCCTGGCTCGTCCGTTTCTCCATTTTCCACGTCATACGCGCGGTGCGTCCGGCGACAGCCCTTGACCCCGCGATGGCGAGTAAGCTCAGCCGGCCAAGCTCCATGCACACTTCGCAATGCTGCAATGCATGATCCGCTATTTGGCGATGCAGCAAAGAGGCGTATCTAAGAGGAGAAAGTCGCGGAAGCAAAGAGACGCTTCCGCAAAGTGGAGAAGACCAATGTTGCTCTGGGGTTTCCTGGCTCGCCAGTTCCGCCGGTGGCAGACGTATAATCGCACTGTCACAGAGCTGTCCAAGCTTGATGATCGCAGTCTCGCGGACATCAATGTGTCGCGCAGCGAGATCCGTGCTCTCGCTCGGCACGCATCCGCCGCCGTCTGATACGACGACGCTGACATAGCCCGGCCAGTGGCTGGGCATCGATAGTGGCCCCGCTCGGGGCCATTTTCGTTTTCTGGACGCGTATACTGCCCGCCCAATCCGGCGCAGGGGTTGAAGTCTTCGGGGTGGCTGTGGCACATGGCACCTCCCGTCGGCACGTCCTTCGCGTTCCAGCCTTCAAGGCTCTTTGCCTGAAGGCCCATTCCCCGGCGGAGCGGAGTCATGATGCCCCAGTCAGCTGACCCCGTGCACGTTGTCGGCGGCGGCCTCGCCGGATCCGAGGCGGCCTGGCAGATCGCAACCCGCGGCGTCCCCGTGGTGCTGCATGAAATGCGACCCCAGCGCACCACTGACGCCCATCTCACTGACGGCCTCGCCGAGCTGGTCTGCTCCAATTCCTTCCGCTCCGATGATCCGGAAGGCAATGCGGTGGGCGTGCTCCATGCTGAGATGCGGCAGGCCGGATCGCTCATCCTCGCCGCCGCAGACAAAAACCAGGTGCCCGCCGGCGGCGCGCTGGCGGTGGACCGCGACGGCTTCTCCCGCGCGGTCACTCAGGCGCTTGAAGAGCACCCTCTCATCGAGATCCGGCGCGAGGAACTCGCCACCCTGCCGCCCGCCGAGTGGGACAAAGTGATTTTGGCCACGGGCCCCCTCACCTCCCCCGCGCTCGCCGAGGCAATCCTGTCGCTGACCGGGGAGACGGCGCTGGCCTTCTTTGATGCCATCGCGCCCATCGTGCATTTCGATTCAATCAACATGGGCAAGGCCTGGTTCCAGTCGCGCTACGACAAGCCGGGGCCGGGCGGCACCGGTGCAGACTACATCAACTGCCCGCTGGACGAGGCGCAGTACCATGCCTTCGTGGACGCGCTGATCGCCGGTGAGAAGGCGCCCATGCGCGATTTCGAGGCCAAGACCCCCTATTTCGACGGCTGCCTGCCCATCGAGGTGATGGCCGAGCGCGGTCGCGAGACCCTGCGCTTCGGCCCCATGAAGCCGGTGGGCCTCACCAATCCGCATAACCCCGCCGTCAAGGCCTATGCCATCGTCCAGCTGCGGCAGGATAACAAGCTGGGCACGCTCTACAATATGGTGGGCTTCCAGACCAAGCTGCGCCATGGCGAGCAGGCGCGCGTCTTCCGCACCATCCCCGGGCTGGAAAACGCGGAGTTCGCGCGGCTCGGCGGCCTCCATCGCAATACCTACCTGAACTCCCCGCGCCTGCTCGACGGTACGCTGCGGCTGAAGGCCGATCCGCGCCTGCGCTTCGCCGGACAGATCACCGGCTGCGAGGGCTATGTGGAAAGCGCGGCCGTGGGCCTCATGGCCGGACGCTTCGCCGCCGCCGAGCGGCACGGTGAGATGATCGTCCCGCCCCCGCTCACCACGGCGCATGGGGCGCTGCTCGCCCACATCACCGGCGGCCATGTGGAGGCCGAGGAGGCCGGAGCGCCGCGCTCGTTCCAGCCCATGAACATCAATTTCGGCCTGTTCCCGCCGCTGGAGGAAGCCCCCCGCGCCGAACCCGGCAAGCGCCTCCGCGGCGCGGAGAAGACGCTGGCGAAGAAGAAGGCCATGGCCGCGCGGGCGCTGGCCCATATGGCGGCGTGGCTCGACACGCCGGCCCGGGCGGCTTAAGAGGCCCCGATGCCGCGTATTTCCAGCCCGCCGCCCCCCGTGGAATACCACGCCGATCCGGCCCGCTTCGCCGTGGACACGGTGTTGAAGCGCGACGTGTTCTCCACGGTTGAGCGCGGCGTGTGGACCGACCGCCACGGGCGGGACTGGCCTGCCGTGCGCCGGCGCTGGAACGAGGTGTCGTTCTGGCTCGGGCCACTGGCCCGGCGCCTCGCGGCGTTCGAGGTCAAGGCGCTGGAGCGCGTCACCAAAACCGGCGTGACCACGCCGCTTCTGGCCGTGGGCGACCGCTTCCTGGTGCGCGGCTGGGTGGAGGGTGCGCCGCTGCAGATCGCGCGGCCTGCCGACGACCTACACTTCTTCCATTCGGCCCGCTCGGCGCTGCACACCCTGCACGCGGCCGGCTATGTGCATAACGACCTCGCCAAGCAGCAGAATTGGCTGCGCGGGGCTGATGGCGAAGCCTGGCTGATGGATTTCCAGCTGGCCCTGCCCATCAGCCGGCGCTGGAAGCTTGGCCGGGTGCTCGCCTACGAGGACATTCGCCACCTGCTCAAGCACAAGCGGACCTATTGCCCGGAAGCGCTCACGCCGCGCGAGAAGAAGGTGCTGGCCACCAAGAGCCTGCCCACGCGCGTGTGGATGGCCACTGGCAAGAAGGTGTACCGTTTCGTCACGCGGCGGCTTATGTCTTATTCGGATACCGAGGGGCGCGGCCCGCGGGTGACGCAGGTGGCCCCGCGCATCGCGACGGCGCTCGCCGCCCACCCGGCCGTGGCCGAGGTGCACATGGCCGATTTCCAGACCTTGGGCGGCAAGGTGGGGCTCTATGCCTTTGTCGCCGCCCGCGAACCGGTGACGGTGGAGGCGCTGCGGGCGCATCTGGCGCAGGCACTGCCGGATCGGCCCCATCTCGACCAGCTCCAGCTGGTGGACGCTCTGCCCCACGGCGCGGACGGCATGGTGCGGGACGACCTGCTGCTGCTCATCGCCCGCAACCAGATTGAGATGCTGGACGTGCTGGCAGGCTCGGAGGCGGTGCGCCTCCAGGTGGCGGAAATCGCCCGCGGCCGGCTCAACCTGACGGACCGGATCACCCGCCCGGCGGCGTGAGGCGGAAGCTCGCCCACGCCGGCCGGTCCACGCCTCAACACGGGTTTAGAACCACACTTTGCCGGCTGCCGCACGTCGCGCCGCGCGCCAGATCGCGAACTGGCGGCGGAACGGCGATAGTCCGGCGACGGTGCTGAACGGGTCGCTCGCTCGCGCCAAAGCCTTGAGATCGCCCGCTACCAGCGCCAGCGGCAGATAGGGCGCGGCGATGGCCGCTGCCGGACCGAGCCGTTCGGCTGCCGTCCGCGCCGCAGCAAGGTGTCGTGTCGCCTCAGCGCGAAATTCGGCCAGCGCGGCCAGCAACTGAGGCGAGACCTTGCCGGAGACGGCATCGTCCCGACCGATGCCGTGGCGTGCGAGAAGGTCCAGGGGCAGGTAGCACTGTCCGCGCGCCGCATGGATGGGGAAGGCGCGCATGAGTCCGGTCATGGCGATGGCGACGCCGCCGTGTCCGGACAGGTCCCCGGTTCCGGCGGAGGCCTGCGGCGAAAGCACCAGCGCTGACAGTTGGAGCAGCGCCGATGCGGTTTCGCCTGCATAGCCCTCCAGGTCCGCCACCGTGGGCATGGGGTCGTCGTAAAGGTCGAAGATGCGCGCATCCACCAGCGCGGTCAGGCTGACGCGCGGCAGGGCGAAGCGCTCCGCCGTGTCGAGCAGGGCCGCTGCCACCGGATGGCCGGCCACCTCACCCCTCCCCTGCCCTTCGATCACCTCCCGCCACCAGGCGAGGCGCACCTCGCCGGGCAGAGCCTCGCGCACTACCTCCCGCACCCGCGCCACGTCGAGATTGAAGGCATAGAGCGCGAAGAGATGGCGGCGCTTGTCCTCCGGCGCGAACAGGGCCGAGAGGAAACGGTCCCGGTCCTGCGCACGCACCTGCTCGGCACAATGGGCATAAGCGGCGGCTAGAACCGTGTCGTCGGGCGCGCCATCGTCGGGGGTGATCTCGT
Source organism: Xanthobacter autotrophicus (assembly GCF_005871085.1). Taxonomy (GTDB): domain Bacteria; phylum Pseudomonadota; class Alphaproteobacteria; order Rhizobiales; family Xanthobacteraceae; genus Xanthobacter; species Xanthobacter autotrophicus. The sequence continues at coordinate 275,901 of NZ_VAUP01000015.1, forward strand.
CCGGCATGGCCGGATCAGACAGCGATGAGGGCGGCGCCCACGCGGCGGCCCTCGCCGAGCAGCACATTGTAGGTGGAGGCGGCGCTCGCGGTGGGCATCAGCTCGAAGCGCAGGCCTTTCTCGCGCAGGAGCTGCTTCAGCGGCTCCTTCAGATGTGCGGGATCGCGGCCGGTGCCCAGAAGCAGCAGCTCGAAGGCGCCAGCCTCGGCGAGGATCGGTGCCAGCGCGGCGGGGTCGACCTCAGCCATCGCCGTGACTGACCAGGGACGGATGCCCGAGGGCAGCGCGAGGATGGAGCCGGCATGGGACATGCTGGCGAAGTGGAAGAAGCTGTCGCCATAGCCGTCTATGGTGACCTGCCGCGGGAAGAAGGGCGCGCCGGAGGGGCTTGCCACCGCATCACGCCTTGGCGGGTCGGGCGGGCGGACGCTTGCCGCCCTTTGATCCCTTGCCGGCGGTCTTGGGCGGAACCGGAGCGACCGGCTGTTCCGCGACTTCGGCTTCCACCTCGGAAAGCTTGGCCGCCTCGTCCACGCCCAGCACCGCTTCCGGCTCGCTCTTGGCGGGTCCAGCGACGGTCGAGGACCGCAGGCCCAGATGGATGAGAATGGGCGCCGCCACGAAGATGGTGGAATAGGTGCCGATCACCACGCCAACCGTCATCGCCAGCGAGAAGCCGCGCAGCACTTCGCCGCCGAAGAAATAGAGGGCGAGGGTGGCGAAGAAGGTGGTGGTGGAAACGATGATGGTTCGTGAGAAGGTGGCGTTCACCGCGATGTCGAGCAGTTCCGGTAGCGGCAGCTTCTTGTAGCGGCGCAGCATCTCGCGGATACGGTCGTACACCACCACCGTATCGTTGAGCGAATAGCCCATGATGGTGAGGATGGCCGCAATGGACGTGAGATCGAAATCGATCCCGAAGGCCGAATAGATCATCAGGGTGACGAAGATGTCGTGCATCGTCGTCACGATGGCGCCCACGGCGAACTGCCACTCGAAGCGGAACCACAGATAGGCGAGCACCGCCACCGCGCCGAGCACCAGGGCGAGGATGGACTGGCGCACCAGCTCACCGGACACGCTCGGGCCGACGGTTTCCACGCGGCGCACGGTGTATTCGGCGCCGAGCACGTCACGCACCTTGGTGATGATCGCCTGCTGGGCCTCGTCGGTGGCGCCGAATGCGCCGACGCGGATCAGCACGTCGCGCGGCGAGCCGAATTCCTGGATCTGCACGTCGCCCACGTCGAGGTCGGTCAGGTGCTCGCGCAGGGCGCCGATGTCGGCCGCCTGCTGGCTGGTCTGCGCCTCGATAAGGGTACCGCCCCGGAAATCGATGCCCAGGTTGAAGCCGTAGGTGGCGAACAGAACCACGGCGATAATGGACAGCGCCGCCGAGAACGGGAACGTCCAGTGGCGTAGGCGCATGAAGTGGATATTGGTCTGCGCCGGAATGTAATCGATCAAGGGCATGTGCGGCGGACCTTCAGATGGGCAGCTTTGCAGGCCGCCGCCACTTCACCCAATAGGCGATCATCAGCCGCGTCAGGGTATAGGCAGTGAACATGGTGGTCAGAAGGCCGAGGATGTAGGTGACCGCGAACCCGCGCACGGGGCCGGACCCGCCCATGAGGAACAGGATGACGGCGGTGGCGAGCGAGGTGACGTTGGCGTCGAGGATGGTGCCGAGCGCGTTTACGAACCCCTTGTCGATGGCGGAAATGGCCGATCGGCCTTCCCGCGCCTCGTCGCGCATGCGCTCGAAGATGACGACGTTGGAATCAACCGCCATGCCGATGGTGAGCACCACGCCGGCGATGCCCGGCATGGTCAGCGTCGCGCCCAGCACCGACTGGAGCGAGAACATGAGCACGATGTGGACTGCGAGTGCCACCAGAGCGAACAGGCCGAACAGGCCGTAGACTGCAACCATGAACACCGCCACCAAGGCGGTGGCCACATAGGCCGCGACCTTGCCGGCATGAATAGAGTCGGCGCCGAGGCTCGGGCCGACGGTGCGCTCTTCCACCACCTTCAGCGGGGCCGGCAGCGCGCCGGCGCGCAGCAGGATGGCGAGGTCGTTCGCCTGCTGCACGGTGAAGGCGCCGGAAATCTGCCCCGAGCCGCCGAGGATGGGCTCGCGAATCACTGGGGCGGAAATCACCTGGTTATCGAGCACGATAGCGAAGGGCCGGCCCACCGCGTCCTGGGTTGTGGCGGCAAAGCGCCGGGCGCCATTGTTGTTGAAGCGAAAGGAGACGATGGGCTCGCGGGTATTTTGGTCGAAGCCCGGCTGGGCATCCACCAGATCCTCACCGGAAACGCGCACCTGCTTCTCGACCAGATAGGGCTGGCCGTCCTGGCCCTGCAGCACTTCGGATTCCGGCGGCGGGCGGCCTTCCAGCGCCTGCTGCGGCGACATGGACTGGTCCACCATGCGGAAGGACAGCTTGGCGGTCTGGCCCAGCAAATTCTTCAGCCGCTGCGGGTCCTGAAGGCCGGGCACCTGCACCAGGATCCGGTCGAGGCCCTGACGCTGGATATTGGGTTCCACCGTCCCGAGCTGGTCGATACGGCGGCGGATGATCTCGATGGATTGCTCCACAGCCGAGCGCATGCGGGCGTTCAGCCCGGCCTCGCTCAGCTGCACCGTAACGGCACCGTCGGAGCCGGAGGAGACCAAAAGGTCCATCTCGCCGGAGGAATTGCCGAACAGCGCGTTGGTCACCGGGGCGGCCAGCTTGCGCAGTTCCGCGACCGCCTTCTGGGTGTCGGCGGGATCGCGCAGGCGCAGGCTCACCGAGGTGTCGCGCAGGGCGAGATTGGAATAGCCGATCTTCTGGTCGCGCAGGACGCGGCGGATCTCGTCACGGACCTGCTCGGTACGCTCCTTGCGCAGCGCCGAACCATCCACCTCGAGCAGGATGTGCGAGCCGCCCTGAAGGTCGAGGCCCAGCGTCACGCGGCTGGAGGCCAGCCACGAGGGCAGGTAGGCCAGCGCGCTCGGGGGCAGGACATTGGGCAGCGCGAACAAGAATCCCACGGCGATGGTGAGGAGGATCGCCGTGGTCTTGAGGCGGGAGAAGTGCAGCATGTCGCGCGTTTATCTCAAAAAGGAATCAGGCTGCGGCTCACGCCGCGGGCGCTTCGTCCTTGGCCGGTTCGCCCTTGGCGCGGACGGTGGCGATCTGCGTGCGCAGCTGGCGCACACGGACGTTGTCGGCGATCTGCAGCTCGATCTCGGCCTCGTCCACCACGCGGGTCACCTTGCCCACGAGGCCGCCGGCGGTGACGATCACGTCGCCGCGACGCAGGGCACCGACCATTTCCTGGTGGGCCTTGGCGCGCTTCTGCTGCGGCCGCAGGATGAGGAAATACATCACCACGAAGATGAGCAGGAACGGAGCGAGCTGAATGAGCATGTCGGCCCCGCCGCCGGCTCCCGTGGCGCCTTGGGCGAAAGCGGGCGTAATGAACATTTGCGTCCTCGTTCGGTCGGTGGTGGGAATCCGTGCCGCGCCGGGGTCCGGCAGGGCGGCGGGACTATAGCTGCCGTCCCGTCGAATGCAAACGAGTGGCCGGAAAGATCACGGAACTGTTGAAAAGAAAGGCGCGCGGGCCGGGGCGGGCCCATATGCTGCGGGACCTTCGGGTAGGCTGATGCCGCTCTCCGGAACCAATGCACGCAAGGGGCGGCCCCGATGCCGACCAGCCGGAGCGTCAAGGGAGACCAAGCATGGACGAGGAAACCTATGGCCGCGCCGTTGCCGTGCTCGCAGCCTTTCGTGCCCGCGGCCTGACCCTCGCCACCGCCGAATCCTGCACCGGCGGCCTCGTGGCCGGGGCGCTGACGGAGGTGCCGGGCTCCTCCGACGTGGTGGACCGGGGCTTCGTCACCTATTCCAACGCCGCCAAGATGGTCATGCTCGGCGTTCCCGAGGCGACGCTTTCCGTCCATGGCGCCGTGAGCGAGGAGACCGCCCGCGCCATGGCAAAAGGCGCCCTGGAGGCGGCGGGTGTCGATGCTGCGGTGGCCATCACCGGCATCGCGGGGCCGGGCGGCGGCTCGGCGCAAAAGCCGGTGGGGCTGGTGCATTTCGCCTGCGCCCGCAAGGACGGCACGGTGGAGCACCGGGAAAAGCGCTTCGGCGAAGTCGGGCGTGGGGAGATTCGCCAGCTCTCCGTGCTGGAAGCCCTCGACCTGCTGGCCCGCGCGGCGTCCTGACGCGGCCGGCTTCTGCGCGGACGCCCTACCCCTCTGCGATCACGGCGAGGAACTGGCTGCCGTAGCGTGTGAGCTTGGCTTCGCCGATGCCGGAAATCATGCCCAGCGCCTTCATGGAATCGGGTTTCAGCTCGGCCAGGGCCATCAGCGTGGTGTCGTGGAAAATCACATAGGGCGGTACGCCCTGGGCGCGGGCGATGTCCAGCCGCAGCGCCTTGAGCTTGCGGAACAGGGCCTCGTCCGCCGGGTCCGACAGTACCGGCCCAGACCCGCGCGAACCGCCGGTGACGCGGGCCGGGCGCGTGCGCGCCTCCGCCTTCAGCTCCACCTTCTCGGCGCCGCGCAGCACGGCGCGGCATTTCTCGGTGAGGCCGAGGCTGCCGTGGCCCTCAACATCCACCCACAGATGGCCCATCGCCACCAACTGGCGGACGATGGCACGCCACTCGTCCCGCGAGAAATCCTTGCCGATGCCGAAGGTGGAGAGCTTCTCGTGGCCGAACTTCAGCACCTTGTCGTTGCCCTCGCCCTTGAGCACGTCGATGACATGCCCGGCGCCGAAGCGCTCGCCGGTACGGTAGACGCAGGACAACAACTTCTGCGCCGCCTCGGTTCCATCGAAGGTGCGCGGGGGCGACAGACAGGTATCGCAATTGCCGCACGGCTCGGGGAGGTCCTCCTCGAAATATTTCAGCAGCACCTGGCGGCGGCAGCTCGCGGTCTCGCACAGGCCGAGCAGGGCATCGAGCTTGCCGCGCTCCACGCGCTTCCTCGCCTCGGGCGAATCGGAGGATTCCACGAACTGGATGAGTTTCGCCACATCCTCCACGCCGTAGAGCAGCAGCGCTTCGGAGGGCAGGCCGTCGCGGCCTGCGCGGCCGGTCTCCTGGTAATAGGCCTCGATGCTTTTCGGCAGGTCGAGATGGACCACGAAGCGCACGTCCGGCTTGTCGATACCCATGCCGAAGGCGACGGTGGCCACCATCACCACCCCCTCCTCCTTCAGGAAGCGGTCCTGGTGGCGCGCGCGGGTGTCGGCGTCCAGGCCGGCATGGTAGGGCAGCGCGGTGCGGCCCTCGGTAGAGAGGATCTCGGCGGTGGCCTCCACCTTCGCCCGGCTCATGCAATAGACGATGCCGGCCTCGTCGGTGTGGGCGTCGAGGAAGGCCCGCAGCTGCGCGCGGGGATTGGCCTTCGGCTCAATGCGGTAGCGGATGTTGGGCCGGTCGAAGGAGGAGAGGAAGACCTTGCCCTCCTCCAGCGCCAGCCGCTCCATGATCTCGCGGCGGGTGGGACCGTCCGCCGTGGCGGTGAGCGCGAGGCGCGGCACGCCGGGGAAGCGCTCGTGCAGGATCGTGAGCTGGCGGTATTCGGGGCGGAAATCATGCCCCCACTGGGACACGCAGTGCGCCTCGTCGATGGCGAACAGGGCGATGCGCGCACCGTCCAGCAAGGTCAGGAAGCTGTCGGTCAGAAGCCGCTCGGGCGCCACATAGAGCAGGTCGAGGTCGCCCATGGCGAGCGCCCGCTCCACCTGCCGCGCCTCGCCGGGGGCCAGCGAGGAATTGAGCATGGCCGCCTTCACGCCCAGCTGGCGCAGGGCCTGCACCTGATCGTGCATCAGCGCGATGAGCGGCGACACGACGATGGCGGTGCCGGCCCGAACCAAGGCCGGCACCTGATAGCACAGGGACTTGCCGCCACCCGTGGGCATCAGCACCAGGGCATCGCCGCCCGCCGCCACGTGTTCCACGATCTCCTTCTGATGCCCGCGAAAGGCCTCGTAGCCGAAGACATGGCGCAGGACGCGGAGCGGATCGGAATCAGGGGCAGCTTCAAAGGCGGGCATGGCGCCTTATAGACCCGTCGGCCGCCCGGGCAATGCGGGCGGAGGCCGCGCCGCAGCTAACGCTGCGCAATGGTGCGGGGTGCTGTCGTCGAAGTGTTATGTTGAGGTCGTAGTCAGCAAGCCTGAAGATCCGGCTCCATCGGCCCGACCGGGCCGTGCCGCCCCATGCGAGCCGGGTTTCAAAGTCGCGCGCCGGACCCGATCCGGCATGGGAAGGCGGTGCCATGCGAAAATCCCAGATCGTCGAAGAGCTTGGCGAAGGCGAATTGCTGCTCCCCGCTCTCATCGAGACGGCGCTCCTGGCCAATGACCGGGCGAAGCTGCGCATGACCGCGCTTCAGGAGGCCGTGGCCCATGCCAAGGCGCCGCTGCGCGCGGTCCGCCTCATGGCTGCGGAAGCCCGCGCCGCCGGGGCCGCCGAGGATGGGCTCGATGCGACCGTGGCCGGCGCCCAGATCGTGGACGGTGGTTATGCCATCCCCGGAGCCCGGCGGCTGATGGATGGCATCCTCGACGACATCGCCGCCATGACCACGCCGCTGGATGCCGCGCAGGCGTCCGCCGCCTCCGGTTTTTCCGATCGCCTCGCCGGCTTGCGCGCGGCCTTCGCCGGCAGCGCCGGCGATGTGCTGGACGAACGGGCCCTGGTGCGCCTCACCTCCGCCCGGCGCGGGGGCGAGGACAGCGCCCACCTTCTCGTCATGGACCTGCACAAGGCGCTTAACCAGCTCTCCGCCACCATCGCCGCCGAGACCATTGCAGGAGCCCGCGCGCTCGGCGTGCTGGCGCAGGACCATGCCCGCATCGAGGCTTTCATGGCCGGGCTCAACCGCACTCGCGGCCTCGCCTTCGGCCATCCCGGGCTGGACACCACGGCCAGCCGTTCCAGCGCGCGCCTGATCCTCCAGAACGACATCGGCACCACCGATGCCCACGTGATCATCCTGGCGGTGGAGGGGCTTGATGCCACCGTGACCTATACCGACGTGCACCGCTCGCGCGCCAAGTTCTTCATCTCCCTGTTCCGGGATTTTTCCGCCACCTGGACGCCGTTGGCCGAACGCAGCGTGGCGGGCCTCGCCGAAGGCGGCAGCTTCTTCCTGGTGACGGGGCGCTACTCCGCGCGGGACACCGCCGATCTCGACACCTTCCTCGATGCGGTGGGAGCGCACCTCGTCTTCCTCATCGACTGGAACAAGGCGCGCAAGACGCTCCAGACCTTCGTGGACAAGGCCACCGCCATCCGCCTCCTCACCGACGCCGCGCGTGCCCGCTTCGGCCACCGGGCCTTCCTGGAGCTGGGCGGGGCGGAGTTGATCTTCGATGCGGTCCGGCGCAGCGCCGAAGGCCGCGTGCCCTATGGCGCCCGCCTCGACCGGGTTCTGGGCGTCGGCTCCGTGGCGCGGCTTCTGGGAGAAGTGTTGCGGCTCACCAGCGAAGGGCTCGGCGCCCAGCGCTCGGTCCGGCTGATCAAAGACGAGGTGCGGGCGGAACTGGCCCGCAGCTTCGGCTCGGCCGAGCAAGAGGTGCTCGCCATGGCGCTCACCCAGCTCGGGCTCGCCCGGATGCTGGCCGCCGAGGTGGCCGAAGCCCTCGACGAACCGGGAGACGGGGGAGATAGCATCCGCGCCGCCTTCCAGCGCCGTGCCAAGCGGCTGGAGGAGAAGGCCGACCGGCAGGTGCTCGCGGCCCGCGATCTGGCGAGTGGCCCCTTCGGCCGCGGCCGACGCTTCCTACCCCTCGCCGAATGGGTGGAGGAGGCGACCGATTCGTTCGAGGAAGCCGCCTTCCTGCTCGGCACCCATTCACGGCGGCAGACCACGGACGCCGCCGCGCCGCTCGCGGAACTGGTGAGCGTGGCCATGGCCTGCTGCGGCGACCTCGTGCGTGCCGTGGCCGCCGCCTGCGAGGGACCCGCGGGCCGGCGCGAGGACATCACCGACGCGTTGGAAGCCATCGACGCCGTGATGGAAGGCGAGCGCCGCGCCGATGCGGCCCATCGCCGGGTTCTGGCGGCCGTCCTGGGCGACCCGGCTCCAGGGCCGGCGTCCGCGCTGGTGGCGACCATGGAGGTGGCCCGCGCCATGGAGACCGGCACCGACCACCTCGCCCGCGCCGCCCTGGCGCTGCGCGCCTGTGTTCTGGAGGAGGTGGGATCGTGACAACCCTCAGCGCGCGCCTGTCCGACTCGGACGAAACCCACGGCTCCCACGGGGCGGCCTCGCCCCTCATCGGCTTCATCGGACCCGGCGGCGACACGCAGCCGCTCTCCGCCCACGCCTTCGGCTCCAAGGCGGCGCAGCTGTGGCGCATGAATGCCCTCGGCCTCAACGTGCCGCCGGCGTTCGTGCTCTCCACGGCCCTGTGCGGCAAGGCCCACGCCGAAAAGCGCATCGGCGCGCTGCTGGAGCAGGGCATCGCCTATCTCGAACGGGTCACTGCGCGCGGCTTCGGCGATCGGCGCCGGCCGCTCCTCGTCTCGGTGCGGTCGGGGGCGGAGAAATCCATGCCCGGCATGCTGGAGACGGTGCTGGACGTGGGCATGACCGCCGCGACTACCCGCGGCCTCATGCGCCTTTACGGCAATCCGCGCCTTGCGGCCGATTGCCGGCGGCGCTTCATCGAGGGCTATTGCGAGGTGGTGGCGGGCCTGCCGCGCGGCCCGTTCGAGGACGTGCTGCGCGCCGTTCAGACCGCCGAGGATGTCACATCCGACCGGGAGCTGGATCCCGAGGCGCTGGACCGGCTCGCCGGCCTTTATCTCAATCTCGCCCGCGACCGGTTCGGCACCGCCATCCCCGAGGAGCCCATGGACCAGTTGCGGGCGGCGGCCGAGGCCGTGTTCCGCTCCTGGGATGCGCCCAAGGCGCAGGACTATCGGCGCCTCAACCACCTGGAGGACCTGTCGGGCACGGCGGTGACGGTGCAGGCCATGGTGTTCGGCAATGCCAGCGCCCGCTCGGGCTCCGGCGTCGCCTTCTCCCGCGACCCCGCCACGGGCGCGCCGGGCCTTTATGCGGACATGCTGTTCGAGGCCCAGGGCGAGGACGTGGTCTCCGGACGCCGCCAGCCGGTGGGGCTCGGTCGGCTTGAGGCCATGCTGCCGGACGTGGCGACACAGCTCGCCGATGGCGTCGGCGCGCTGGAAGCGGCCTATCGCGACGTGCAGGACGTGGAATTCACCTTTGAGGACGGCCGCCTGTTCTTCCTTCAGACCCGGTCCGCCAAGCGTACGCCCCGCGCGGCGCTGAAGATCGCGGTGGACCTCGTGGCCGAGGGGGTGCGGACCGAAGCGGAAGGCCTCGCCCTGCTCGACGGCATCGACCTGTCGCAGGTGGGAACCACGCGCTTCACCGGCACGGCGGAAGTGGCAGCGCGGGGCGTGGCCGCCTCTCCGGGCACGGTAAGCGGGCGTATCGCCTTCGACGGCGAGGCGGCCAAGCGCCTCTCGGAGGGCGGGGAGCCCGTCATCCTGGTGCGGCCGGACGTGGCAACCGACGATATCGCCGGCATGGCGCTGGCGGCCGGCGTGCTCACCCGCGTCGGCGGGCGCACCGCCCACGCCGCGGTGGTGGCGCGTCAGCTCGGGCGGGTCTGCGTGGTGGGGTGTGCGGCGCTTGCGATCGATCTCGACTCACGCAGCGCCCGTCTCGGCCCAGCGGAGGTCCGGGAAGGCGACTGGGTGTCGCTGGACGGCGACGAAGGCACGGTCTTCGTCGGCCGCCGCGAGAGTGTCGTGGACCGTCCCGAGGCGGACCTTGCCACGGTGGCGGGCTGGACGGCGCGCGCGCGATAGCGGCCGTTCGGCAGTGCCGGTCAGCGCTTGCGTTCGGAGGGGCTGAAATTGCTCGCGTGCCCCTCCCGCGCGGCCTGGGCGCGCCACACCTTGGCGGCGGCGGCCAGCTTGCCGTCGGGCGCGATGCGGCCGATCATTCGCTCCATCTTCTGCCCACCGCAGGACGGGCAGACGGGCGTTTCCGACGCGCCCACGAGCAGTTCGGTGTCCTTGTCGCAATCGGGACAATGAAAATTGTAGAGCGGCACCGCCGTATCTCCGTTCCTGCCACAGTCACGTCCAGCACAATGCCCCCAAATCATTGATTTGACGTGCAATTATGCCAAAGACGCGCGGTCGCGCGCCGCGCCGTCGTCGCCCGGTGCGGCTGCGCCTTGTGGGTTACAAGCAGGAAGCGGGCCAGGTCAGTCGGCGGCTTCGGTCTCGATGCCGAGCACCTGTTCCAGCACGCCGGCGGGGTCGGCGTCCTTCATCAGCGCCGTGCCGATCAGCAGGGCCTTGGCCCCGGCGGCGCCAAGCCGCTCCCGGTCGGCGGCGGTGCCGAGGCCGCCCTCCGCCACCACCAGCGCCTTGGTCGCCGGAATGAGCGGGATCAGCGTCTCGCAGGTGCCGGGCTTAAGCTCGAAGGTGTGGATGTTGCGGTTGGTGACGCAGATGAAATCCGCACCGGCGGCCAGCGCGGCTTCCACCTCCTGCGGGGTGTGGACCTGCACCAGCGCATCCATGGCGACGGAGGCCGCCCGCTCGCGGAATTCGGCAAGCTGCGGACCGAGCAGGGCCGCGGAGAGCACCACCGCATCGGCACCGGCGAGGCGCGCCTCAAGGATCTGGTAAAGGTCGAAGATGATGTCCTGCGCCAAAAGCGGGATGTCCACCGCGTCGCGCACCGTGGCAAGGTCCGAATAGGAGCCGCGGAAGGCCTGCCGCTCCACCGCCACCGACAGCGCCGCCGCCCCGACCGCCTCGAAATCCTCGGCCAGCGCCTTGTAGGGCACCATGGTGCGGAACGAGGGATCGAACGGCGAGCCGCCCTTCAGCTCGGCGATGATGCCCGGCGCGCCGTTGGCCTTGAAGGAGGCGGCAAGGGCGCCCTGGAAGCCGCGGGTCATGGGCATGTCGCCCACCTTGCCCTGGATCTGGCCGAGGGAGCGGCGGACCTTGGCCTTCGCGAGCTGGTCGCGGCGCTGGAGGATGAAGGGCTTGAGCGGGCTGGCGTCTGGCAAAATCATGAAAAACGTCCGTCTCCAACGGGGCAAAGACGCCCCGGCGCGAAAAATGCCCCTTGAACTTCCCAGATTTTGCCGCGCTTCGCCACCGTCGCGGTTGGGGCGCGGCATGGTTTCCTCTTCCCTCGGGCGCCATCACGAGCGATCATGCCGCTATTCTTCGCCCGAGAGATTTTTCTGAGATGTTCACCCGCGTCTGCAAAGCAGAAACCGTGCCCGAAGGTGGCATGCGGCTCGTGATCGCCGACAGCCACCTCATTGTCCTGGCCTGGCCCGACAATGCAGAGGAGATGAAGGCGTTCCAGGGGGTGTGTCCCCACTCCAACACGCCCCTCAACGAGGCCGAGTTCGACGGCACGATCATCACCTGCCCGCTGCATTACTGGACATGGGACCTCAACAGCGGCGATCCCGTCGAGCCGCAGGAATGCCCGCTCGCGCAGTATCCGGTGAAGGTCGAGGACGGCATCGTCTATATCGATACCGAAGGCGTCACCCCCCTCTTCGCGGCCCCCTGAGCCACAGCCCGGCCCCGCCGGCTGTAACCGCCGGGCCGGTTGATCCGTAAGCATATGCAGAGGCCGTCCCCCACCCGCGAGCGCAGCGCGCCGGGTGGAGCAGCCGCAAGCCGGAGTTCGACCCGTGACACAGGAAACCGCCGTTATCGTAGGGGCAGGCAAGGGCCTCAGCGCCGCTCTCGCCCGCCGGCTCGCCAGGGATGGCTTTCGCGTCGTGCTCGTGGCCCGCGACGTGGCGAAGCTCGCGCCCCTCGTGGCGGAAACCGGCGGTCTTGCCGTCTCCGCCGACGCCCAGAGCCCGCAGGCCATCGAGGCCGTGTTCGCCGAGGTGGACCGCACCTTCGGGCCGCCCGACCTCGTGGTTTTCAACGCCGCCATGCGCTATCGCGGCCCCATCGAGGTGCTGGATCCGGCAGACGTGATGGACGCCTACGCGGTGGGCGCCTTCGCCGGCTTCGTCACTGCCCAGGCGGCGGCGCGGCGCATGCTCCAGCGCGGCAGCGGCTCCATCTTCTTCACCGGCGCCACCGCCAGCGTGAAGTCCATGCCCCATTCCGTACCGTTCGCCATGGCCAAGTTCGCCCTGCGCGGCCTCGCCCAGGGCCTCGCCCGCGAGCTGGGACCGCGCGGCATCCATGTGGCCCATTTCATCATCGATGGTGGCATCGCCTCGTCGTGGGCCACGGAGGGGGAGGCCGGGCCGCCGGACAAATGGCTCGATCCCGCCGCCATCGCCGAGACCTATCTCGCCGTGCACCGCCAGCACCGCTCGGCCTGGACCGCAGAGCTGGAGCTGCGCCCCTGGGTCGAGAAGTTCTGATCAAGCCCGGCCGTGCACAGCCCTTTGCGAGCGTTGTGGGCGGCCTGAGGGCGTGCCATCTTTCCCCTCTTGCAGGAGATCCCGGACCGGCTAACGCGTCCGGGGGGCTCTTTGCTCATGCGCCGAACGGGCGCGGCCGGCGGCCGACGGGGGCAACCCGTCGGGGACCGGCGTGAAGGGGAGAGGACTGTTGGCGTATTCCTTGGTGAGCGGACGCCAGATCAAGGCCGCACGGGCCCTTCTAGGCTGGTCGCGCAGCGAACTGGCGGACCGCACCGGCGTCACCGCGCCGACGGTGAAGGTGGTGGAGCAGGATTCGGGCGTGCTGGACGAGTTGGCCTCGACCCGCACCCGCCTGTGCAACGTGCTGGCGGCGGAAGGCGTGGACTTCCTCAACGGCGGCAGCATCGGCGTGCAGCTGGTGCAGAAGGGCGAAGGCCTGCGCACCGAAGACCTCAACGCCTCCAACGACGACTGAGCCCAGCCATGATCCTGCACAAAGTCGCCACGCGGCACTGGATTCTCGTCGCGATCATCCTGATCGTCGCCACGCTCGCCTATCTCGGCAGCTGGTCCTGAAGGCAAGGCGCCGGAGCCAAGGCTTCCGGCGCCTTTTGCTCAGCCGCCGCGCAGGCTGGGGGCGTTACTCCACCCTCAGCAGGGCGAAGCCGTCATAGCCCTTGGCGCCCACGGTCTGGACAGCGGTGGCGGAGAGGCGCGGGTCGGCCCCCGCCAGATCGAACAGGCGCCGCACACCGATGACATTGGCGTCGGTGCTTTCGGCATCCAGCACTTTGCCGCTGCGCACCACATTGTCGCAGATGATGACCGTGCCGGGACGCGACAGCCGCAGTGCCCAGTGGAGATAGTCCGGATTGCTGGGCTTGTCGGCGTCGATGAAGACGAGGTCGAATGGCCCCTGCCCTTCCGCTTCCAGCTTGGGCAGGGTGTCGATGGCGCGGCCCACCCGCAGGTCGACCTTGTCGGAAAGGCCGGCGCGGGCAAGGTTGGCGGCCGCCACCTCGGCATGGCGTGGCTCGAATTCCAGCGTCACCAATTTTCCGTCCGCAGGCAAAGCGCGGGCGAGGAAAATGGCGCTATAGCCGCCCAGTGTGCCGATCTCCAGGATGCGCTTCGCGCCGATCATGCGGGCGAAGAGATGCAGCATCTGCCCTTGCGCCGCAGACACGGAGATGGCCGGCAGGCCGGCGGCGGTGGAGGCCGCGAGCGCCTCCTCCAGCACCGGATCAGCCGGCAGAAGGCGCTCGACGATATAGTCGTCCATCTCGGCCCAGAGGGTCGCGCTCATGGTCCCGTCTCCGTGCGTCGGAAATTAGTTCGTCAGTCCTGGTCGCTCTCGCGGGCGGCGCGGATGGAGAGCACCGCATAGGCAACCACCAGGGCCAGTTCCACCAGGGTGAACAGCAGCAGTCGGGTCATGCCTGCCGGCGCCCAGGCGCCGAGCACCACCTGCGCCAGCGTGGCGATGAGCCACAGCACCACGGCCCATCCCGCCCTCAGCCACAGCCCGACCCCCGCAATGGGATCGACGATGGCAGCCCAGATGATGGCCGCCTGCGCCGCCATGGGCATGGCCTCGAAGCGGCTGTCAGGCCCGTCACCAATGCCGAGGATCACCGCCCAGTGGATGACGCCCTCGATGAGCAGGAAAGCGGCCACGCCGCGCAGGAATAGGAACAGCCGCCGCCGCCAGGGCGTCAGGTTTTCCCACTGGGCGCGGGCGCTTGCATCGATGGGATCGTAATGGCTCATGCACCGGGTGCCAGTAATTCCAGTTCGTTGGGGATGGGATCGAAATGCGCCGCAATGACGGCGCTGTCCACCTCATCGAGCTTTGAGGGCTGCCATTTCGGCGCATTGTCGCGGTCCACCAGCACGGCGCGCACGCCTTCGTAGAAGTCGTGGCCTGCCATGACACGCGTCACCACCCGCAATTCCAGCTTCAGGCAGGCACCGAGGTCGAGCGCCCCGCCCCGGCGCATCTGCTCCATGGCGATGCACAGGCTGGTGGGGGACCGCAGGCGCATCTCGCGCGCAGTGGCGGCGGCGAATTCCGCATGGGTCCCGCCCGCCGCAGCTGCGTCATCGAGTGCAGCGAGGATGGCGGACACTTCGGGACGGCCGAACGCGTCGGCGATGAAATCGGTGCGGTCGGCGAAGGCGCCCGGCCCCGGATCGATGCGATGGTCGGCGAGAATCTGCTCCACGACGCCGCCGGCCACGAGGGCGTCCTCCAGCGCGGGGAAGGCACTGGAGGGGACCACATCGGTGGCAAGCCCGCAGGCATAAGCTTCGGCGACGCGGATGCGGGTGCCGGTCAGGGCCAGGAACACGCCGAACGCGCCGGGCAGGCGCGGCAGCACATGGGTGCCGCCCACATCCGGGAACAGGCCGATATTCACCTCTGGCATGGCGAAGAGATAGCGGTCGCCCGCCACCCGATGCGCCCCATGGGCCGAGAGGCCGAAGCCACCACCCATGCAGATGCCGTCGATCAGCGCCACATAGGGCTTGGGAAAGCTGCCGATATAGTCGTTGAGAACATATTCCTCGCGGAAGAAGCCAAGCGCCTCCTCGGCCCGGCCGGCGCGGCCCAGGTCGTAGATGGAGCGTACGTCACCGCCGGCGCAGAAGGCCTTTTCGCCGGCGCCCTTGATGATGACGCGGGTAATGGCGGGATCGTTCGCCCAGGTCCGCAGGCGCGGCAGGATCTCGCGCACCATGGCAAGGTTCAAGGCGTTGAGCGCCTTGGGCCGGTTGAGGGTGATGATGCCGGCCGCGCCCTTCTCTTCCAGCAGAACCTCAGGTTCCGTTGTCACTGCGCCCCTCCCCTTTTGCCGCCGTATTGCCGCTGAGCGGTTCCTTCGGCAGGGTTAGACGCGGCCCCTGGCACCGTCAACGCGACTGCGCGCACTTCCGCCGTGCGCGGCTGCACAGGCCACCCGACCTCTTGGGCTCAAGATCCCCGCCCAGATCACCCAAAGTTCCGCGCCCCTCGCGGCTCGGTGCCTGGGCGGGTATAAGGGTCCCTGCGCGCCCGCAGACGGGCGCCCCGAACAACGAGCGCACCATGGCCTTCTCCACGCCCCGCATCCGTCCCGTTTCCGAAGCCGAGCTGGCCCGGACCCAAGGCCTCGACCTGGTCCACCGCCCCCGGCGCAACCGCAAGACCGATTGGGCGCGGCGGCTGGTGCGTGAGAACACCCTCACCGTGGACGACCTGATCTGGCCGATCTTCGTGATGAACGGCACCGCCACCCGCGCCCCCATCCCCTCCATGCCGGGAGTGGAGCGCCTGACCGTGGACGAGGCGGTGCGCGCGGCGGAAATGGCCGCCAAGCTGAAGATTCCCGCGCTCGCCATCTTTCCCTATGTGGACCCCACCCTGCGCGATCCCGTGGGCAGCGAGGCGCTGAACACCAACAACCTGGTCTGCCAGACCCTGCGCGCCATCAAGGCGGAGATCCCCGAGATCGGGCTCATCACCGATGTCGCGCTCGATCCCTTCACCAGCCACGGCCATGACGGCCTGCTGGAGGATGGGCGCATCCTCAATGACGAGACCGTGGAAATCCTGGTGCGCCAGTCGGTGGTCCAGGCGCAGGCCGGGGCGGACGTGATCGCACCCTCCGACATGATGGACGGCCGCATCGGCGCCATCCGCGCCGGGCTCGACGCTGCGGGCTTCACCGACGTGCAGATCATGTCCTACGCCGCCAAGTATGCCTCCGCCTTCTACGGCCCGTTCCGCGATGCCATCGGCACCGCCAAGACCCTCTCCGGCGACAAGCGCACCTACCAGATGGACCCCGGCAACGGGCTGGAAGCCATCCGCGAGGCCGCCCTCGACGTGGAAGAGGGCGCCGACATGCTCATGGTGAAACCCGGCCTGCCCTATCTCGACATCGTCTACCGGCTGAAGGAGGCCTTCGGCCTGCCCACCTTCGCCTATCAGGTGTCCGGCGAATACGCGATGATCGAGGGCGCCATCCGCAACGGCTGGGTGGATGGCGACCGCATCGTTACCGAGAGCCTGCTCGCATTCAAGCGCGCCGGCGCCGACGGCATCCTCACCTATTTCGCGCCGCGTGTCGCCGAGCGGCTGGCCGCGCAGGGGTGAGACCCGCGCCCGGAGAACCAAGATGACAGCCCCCGCCGTCGCAACCAGCGACCGCATCGTCGACCCAAACGGCGACCTGCCCGTCACCCTCGCGGACGTGGAGGCGGCGCGGACGCTGGTGAGCGGCGCGGTTCTCCACACGCCGACGCTGCACGCTCCGCGTCTGTCCGCCCTGACCGGCGCGGACGTGTATGTGAAGTACGAGAATTTCCAGGTCACCGCCTCGTTCAAGGAGCGCGGCGCGCTGGTGAAGCTGGCGCGCCTCACCCCCGAGGAGGCGCGGCGGGGCGTGGTGGCCATGTCGGCCGGCAACCACGCCCAGGCGGTGGCCTATCACGGTACGCGGCTGAAGATTTCCACCCTCATCGTCATGCCCGAGACGACCCCGCAGGTGAAGGTGGCCGCCACCGAAGCCTTCGGCGCCGAGGTGGTGCTGTTCGGCGAGACCGTGGCCGACGCCTTCGAGGAGGCGACGCGCATCTCCAAGGCGCAGGGCCGCATCTTCGTCCACCCCTATGACGACGCGGACGTGATCGCGGGCCAGGGCTCGCTGGCGCTGGAAATGATGGAGGACGGGCCGGCCTTCGACGCCGTGGTGGTGCCCATCGGCGGCGGCGGGCTCATCGCCGGCATGGCGCTGGCCTTCGCCGGGCGCTCGCCAGCGACGCAGGTGGTGGGCGTGGAGACCCAGCTCTATCCCGCCATGTGGTCAGCCATGACCGGCGAGGCGCGCCCCTGCGGCGGCCCGACGCTGGCCGAGGGCATCGCGGTGCGCGACGTGGGGGTTATCACCTCGCAGATCGTGAGGCGCCTGGTGCCCCATGTGGTGCTGGTGGACGAGACCGCGCTGGAGCGGGCGGTGAATGCCTTCCTCATGCACCAGAAGACGCTGGCCGAAGGCGCCGGCGCCGCCGGCCTTGCGGCGCTCCTCGCTGAGCCCGAGCGCTTCCGCGGCAAAACGGTGGGGCTCGTGGTCTCCGGCGGCAACATCGACCCGCGCATGATCGCCGGCATTCTGTTGCGCGAGTTGGAGCGGGAAGAGCGCATCGTCTCTTTCCGGCTCACCATCCTCGACCGGCCGGGCATGCTGGGGCGTATTGCCACGCTGCTCGGCAAGCTCGGCGCCAACATCCTGGAGGTGCATCACCGACGCACCTTCCTCGACGTGCCGGCCAAGGGCACGCGGCTTGACCTCACGGTGGAGAGCCGCGACCAGGCCCATGCCGAGCTGATCCAGAAGGCGCTGGAGGGCGAGGGCCTGCCGGTGCAGCGGCTGGGCGCAGGCGGCGCCGACTGGTGATGCCTTGATCTTGCGCCGCAGGGTAGCCCTCACCACCTGAAGGTGTCGGAAGGAGTCTTCGACCCATGAGCAACACGAGCGACACGTCCCGCGAGCAGCCCCCCTACGGCTATCCGGACGGTGCGCGTCCATACGCCTATGATCCGGTGGCGCAGCCGGAATTTTTCGAGGGCGTGCTCTCCCGCCGGCTCATGGCCTTCTTCATCGATGCCGCGATCGTCGTCGGGGCGGTGGTGCTTTTCTATATCTTCGTCCTGCTGATGGGGCTGGTGACGTTCGGCCTGAGCTGGATCGCCTTCTTCTTCATCTGGCCAACCTTCGTCATCGTAGCGCTGGCCTACAACGCCATCACCCTCGGCGCGCCGGCCTCGGCGACGCTGGGCATGCGACTCATGGATATCGAGGTGCGCACCTGGTACGGCGCGCCGTGCTATTCCGTGCTCGGCGCGGTGCATGCGGTGTGCTTCTGGGTGTCGGTCTCCATCTTCACGCCGTTCGTGCTGCTGGTGGCCCTGTTCAACGACCGGCGCCGGCTGCTGCACGATTTCCTCGTGGGCACGGTGGTGGTGAACAACGCCATCCGCGCGGACGCCTTGCGATACAGGCGCTGAATTTTGCGCGCTGAGGCACCTTCGCCTTTGACCTCGTCCCGCACAGCGGCGATGCTGTGTGTTCTTGAGGCAAAGACGTCGTGAGCGAGCATCCGCGCGATACACCGCAATTCTATCTGACGGCCCCTTCCCCATGCCCGTACCTTCCGGGACGAGAGGAGCGGAAGGTGTTCACGCACCTTGTTGGCGACAAGGCCGCCAGCCTCAATGATGTGCTCACCCAGGGCGGGTTCCGGCGCAGCCAGTCCATCGCCTACCGCCCGGCCTGCGAGGGCTGCAAGGCATGCGTGTCGGTGCGAATCTGCGTGGATGACTTCACCGCGAGTCGCAGCTTCCGCAGGGTCCAGGCCGACAATGCGGACCTGATCGGGCAGATCAAGCCGGCGACCCCCTCGTCCGAGCAATATGCCCTGTTCCGCAGCTATGTCACCGGCCGCCACGGCACTGGCGGCATGGCCGACATGAGCGTTCTCGACTACGCCATGATGGTGGAGGATACTCACGTCCACACCCGTCTCGTGGAATACCGCAAGCGCGGGCCGGACAGCCGCATCATCCCCCGCGGCACCGGCGACCTTATGGCCGTGGCGCTGACGGATGTGCTCACCGACGGCCTGTCCATGGTCTATTCCTTCTACAACCCGCAGGTGCAGAACCGTTCCCTCGGCACGTTCCTGATCCTTGACCACATCACCCGGGCGCGGCAGATGGGCTTGCCGTACGTGTATCTCGGCTATTGGGTTCAGGGCTCGCGCAAGATGGATTATAAGCGCCGCTACTTGCCCCAGGAGCGCCTGACGCCCCACGGCTGGGAGCGTGTGGAAAAATAGCCCCTGCGGGGCGCAAGGGGGCGTGCGCGTGGGCTATTTCAGTAATTCCGTCAATATCTTCCTTGCTGTCTTCGCCGCTCTCTTCCCAATCGTGAACCCGCTCGGCGGGGCTCCGATCTTCCTCAATTTTGTCCGGGGCTGCTCCGCGCCGACGCGGGAACTGCTGGCTCGCAGCGTGGCCGTCTACGGCTTCCTGATGCTGCTCGGCTCGCTGATCATCGGTGCGCAGGTGCTCCTCTTCTTCGGCATCACCTTGCCGGTGCTGCGGGTGGCCGGCGGCGTGGTGGTGACCTCCGTGGGCTGGAACCTGCTGCATCAGGGCGACGAGCCGGCCAAGCGCGCCGACGGCACGCCGCTGGACGATGCCCACGCCAAGGACCAGGCTTTCTACCCCCTGACCCTGCCGCTCACGGTGGGTCCCGGCTCCATCGCCACCACCATCGCGCTGGCCGCCAGCCACAGATCCACCTTCGAGACCGATCTGGCCATGTCCGTGTCGTCCCTCATCGGGGCGGTGGCGGGGCTGATCGGGGTGGCGCTCACCGTCTATTTCGCCTTCCGGGAGGCGCCTACCATCGAGCGCGTGCTGGGCAAGAACGGCACCAACGTGCTGGTGCGGCTGTTCGCCTTCATCCTGTTCGCCATCGGCGTGCAGATCATCTGGCTCGGCGCGCGGGACCTGCTCGGCGAGATCCCGAGGCGGTGAGGTATACTGCCAGACAGGGCAGTCATACCTTCGCAGCTATGACTGAGTTTGGTTCCGCCTGCTAGAAGACTGGGAATCCCCAGAGCCTCAGGCAGGAGTTCCCATGTCCCATCCGAACCACCCCATCCGCCGCGTCGCCGTGATCGGAGCCGGGACCATCGGCGCGAGCTGGGCCGCGCTGTTCCTGTCGCGCGGGCTCGACGTGGTGGTGAGCGACCCGGCGCCGGGGGCGGCCGAAGCCACCCAGCGCCTCATCTCCGCCGCCTGGCCGATCCTGATGGAACTGGGCGGAGAGGCGTGGATAGACCCTACCAGCTGGCGCTTCGAGCCGGACCCGGTGAAGGCGGTGGCGGGCGTCGATTTTGTGCAGGAGAACGCGCCCGAGCGCTATGAGCTGAAGCAGAAGCTGTTTCCCGCCATCGACGCGGTGCTGCCGCCGGAGGTGGTGATCGCTTCTTCCTCCTCCGGACTGCTGGTGAGCCGCATCGCCGAGGGCTGCCGCTATCCCGAACGCTGCATCATCGGCCACCCCTTCAATCCACCCCACCTGATCCCGCTTGTGGAGGTGGTGGGCGGCGAGAAGGCGAGCCGCGCCGCCATCGACACCGCCATGGCCTTTTACAAGGCCATGGGCAAGCACCCCATCGAGATTCACAAGGAGGTCGCCGGCCACGTGGCCAACCGGCTGCAGGCGGCGCTGTGGCGCGAGGCCATCCATCTGGTGGCGGAAGGGGTGGTTTCGGTGGCGGACGTGGATGCGGCCGTGTCGGAAGGCCCCGGCCTGCGCTGGGCGCTCATGGGCCAGAACATGACATTCCACCTGGGCGGCGGCGAAGGCGGCCTTGCCCACTTCATGCACCACCTTTTGCCGGCAGTGGAAACCTGGTGGGACGACCTCGGCTCGCCGAACGTCACGCCGGAGCTTCAGGCCAAGCTTGTGGAAGGGGTGACGGCGGAAGCCGCCGGCCGCTCCATCACTGAACTGGCGCAGCGGCGCGACACCCTGCTGACGCAGATCGTGGCGCTAAAGCGCGCGCATGATGCACTTGAGGAGAAGCAGGATCTGAACAGGCGGCTGGACGAGGCGCTGGAGGAGAGCTTTCCCTCCAGCGACCCGGTGGCGGTCCACAAGGCGGACTGAGGGCAGATCCCCTCTTCCCGTTCAAGGAAGAGGGGATCCACGGTTTGAAGACTCAGGCCAGCGCCTTCAGCGCGGCCTTGCCGGCGTAGCGGGCGCTGTCGCCCAGTTCCTGCTCGATGCGCAGCAGCTGGTTGTACTTGGCGGTGCGGTCCGAGCGGGCCAGCGAGCCGGTCTTGATCTGCCCGCAATTGGTGGCCACCGCCAGGTCGGCGATGGTCGCATCCTCGGTCTCGCCCGAGCGGTGGGACATGACGGCGCGATAGCCGGCCTTGTGGGCCATTTCCACCGCATCCAGCGTCTCGGTGAGGGAGCCGATCTGGTTCACCTTGACCAGGATGGCGTTGCCCACGCCGTCCTTGATGCCGCGCGACAGGCGCTCCACATTGGTGACGAACAGGTCGTCGCCCACCAGCTGGCACTTGGAACCGACGGTGTCGGTGAGCAGCTTCCAGCCCACCCAGTCGTCCTCGGCCATGCCGTCCTCGATGGTGACGATGGGATACTTGGCCACCAGTTCGGCGAGGTAGGCCACCTGGGACTCGATGTCCCGCACCGTGCCTTCGCCCTCGTAATTGTACACACCGTTCTTGAAGAACTCGGTGGAGGCGCAGTCGAGGCCGAGATACACGTCCTCGCCGGGCTTGAAGCCGGCGTTCTCGATGGCCTTGAGCACGAATTCCAGCGCCGCCTCGGCGGAGGCGAGGTTGGGGGCGAAGCCGCCCTCATCGCCCACATTGGTGTTGTGGCCGGCGTCCTTCAGGCCCTTCTTCAGGGTGTGGAAGATCTCCGCGCCCCAGCGCAGGCCCTCGGCGAAGGAAGGCGCGCCGGCGGGCAGGATCATGAATTCCTGGAAATCGATGGGGTTGTCCGCATGGGCGCCGCCATTGATGATGTTCATCATGGGCACCGGCAGTACGCGGGCATTCACGCCGCCCACATAGCGGTAGAGTGGCAGGCCCTTGGATTCGGCCGCGGCCTTGGCCACCGCAAGCGACACGCCGAGGATGGCGTTGGCGCCGAGGCGGCCCTTGTTGTGCGTGCCGTCGAGCGCGAGGAGGGCGGCGTCGATGTGCGCCTGATCCTCGGCCTCATAGCCGCCGATGGCGTCAAAGATCTCGCCGTTGACCGCATCCACCGCCATGCCGACGCCCTTGCCGAGATAGCGGCTGGTGTCGCCGTCGCGCAGTTCCACCGCCTCGTGGGCGCCCGTGGAAGCGCCCGAGGGCACGGCGGCGCGGCCAAGGGCGCCGTCTTCCAGCACCACGTCCACTTCCACGGTGGGATTGCCGCGGCTGTCCAGAATTTCGCGTCCGATGATGTCCACGATGGCGGTCATGAAGACTCCTTCCCTGCGTCGTGTGGTGCGGTGCAACAAAAGGCCGGAGGTCCGTCGTCGTCCCTGCCCTGACCGCACCCCGGGATGCCCAAAGCCCCAGCCTTGCAAGCGTGGTGCTTCTAGCGCGATCTATTGCGCCTGCGAAGGGGGCCTGTCGCGTTCCAGGCCGGCTTCGCCGCAAAACGGCCGGACGGCGGTTGAACATTGCGGCCCGCGCGGGTAGAGCACCCGCTCTTCCGCCGCAGGATCAAGAGATATGACCGATCGCCCGCTGCAGCTCGGCGTCAGCGCCGCCCTGCCCGCCTCGCCGGAGGAGGCGGTGCTCGACCGCGTGCCGAACCCGCACCCGGACGTGGACTATGTGGCGCGCTTCACATGCCCGGAATTCACCTCGCTCTGCCCGGTGACGGGGCAGCCGGATTTCGCCCACATCGTCATCGACTATGTGCCCGATCAGTTCCTGGTGGAGTCCAAGTCGCTGAAACTGTACCTCGGCAGCTTCCGCAACCATGGCGCTTTCCATGAGGACTGCACCGTGGCGGTGGGCAAGCGGCTGGTGGACTTGTTGAAGCCTCGCTTCCTGCGCATTGCGGGCTACTGGTATCCGCGCGGCGGCATCCCCATCGACGTGTTCTGGCAGACCGGAAAACTGGCCGAGGGCGTGTGGTTGCCGGATACGGGGGTTGCGCCCTACCGCGGTCGCGGGTGAAGCTGTTGCCTCCGGAGCCGTCGACACCAGAACAATCCGAGCGGACCGGGGAGGACGGAGGGCACGGGTCATGCCGAAGCTCATTGTCACCAATGGAGAATCTGCCGCCGAACGCCTGCGCGCGGCGGGGATCAAGGGCCATATCCTGCCGTGGCAGGACATGCTCCACGACGGGCCGGTCCCCCCGGGCACCGACCTTGAGGAGGTGTCGGACGTGCGCGCCGATTTCCTTTCCGAGGCGCTGGGCCTGCCCTTTGACGAGGTGCGGGCGGATTTCGCCCATCGCGACGCCCAGGTGGAGGTGCATGTCGCCTATGCGCACGTGGAGTTGTGGTTTGAGCACGACCTGTTTGACCAGCTCCAGCTGATCCAGCTCCTCGCCTATTTCGCCCACGAGCCTGAGCGCATGGGGCTGAGCCTGGTGCAGGCCTCGCACTATCTCGGGGTCATGGCGCCAGACGAGATGCGCGCTCTGGAGGCGCATCGCACGCCGGTCACCCATCTGCAGCTGGAGACGGCGCGGCAGGCCTGGGAGGCTTTCACCGCTCCAACCCCGCGGCCGCTCGTGGCCTTCGCCGGGCAGGCGCACGCGTCCCGCGCCTTCGAGGCGCTGCCCCATCTGGCCCCGGCGCTCCATCGGCTCATCGCCGAGTTGCCTGCCCCC
This sequence comes from Xanthobacter autotrophicus, assembly GCF_005871085.1. Classification (GTDB taxonomy): domain Bacteria; phylum Pseudomonadota; class Alphaproteobacteria; order Rhizobiales; family Xanthobacteraceae; genus Xanthobacter; species Xanthobacter autotrophicus. The sequence goes on from NZ_VAUP01000015.1 coordinate 299,773, forward strand.
AAGAGCGGACTGTCGCTGACCGAGGAGCGAATCCTGCGGCGGCTTCAGGATGGGCCCATGAAGGTGGCGCACCTCTATGGCGCCGTCCATTCCATGGACGAGGCGCAGTTTCTTGCCGACCTGCCCTTCTTCCTGCGCCTCGACGGGCTGGCCTTTGCCCATGAGCCGCTGATCTTCGGCCTGCCCTTCCGCTCCAGCGAGGCGGCGGGCATGCGCTTTTCCCCCGGTGACGACAGTACGGCCGAGCGCTCCTATCGCGCCTACGCGTCGGCCGAGATCGAGCTGACCCCTACCGGCGCGGCGGCGTTGAAGGGCCATTTCGACCATGCGTGCCAGAATGCGGTGGACCGCTGCATCGGCGGCACCCACCTGATGCCCGGCGCCATGTGGCGTTTCGACAGGACCTCCGGTACCCTCGTGCTACCGAACTAGGATTTGGCTCGGTCCGGCGTCGCCTCCTGCTCGCCATGGGCCTTGAAGGCGGCGAAGGCGAGCACGGTGAGGGGCGTGGCGAGCACCACGCCGAGGGCGCCGAATACATTGCCGAACGCCACCACCGCGAACAGCGTCACCGCCGGCGGCAACGACACCATGCGTTGCTGGAGCAACGGGGTGATCACATTGCTCTCCGACTGCTGCACGATGACGAACACCAGCAGCGTCCACAGCCCCGAGTCCACCCCGAGCGTCAATGCGATGAGCACCGCGGGCGCCGCCGCCACCACCGGCCCGATCATGGGCACAAACTCGGCGAGTCCTGCGAACAGGGCGAGCGCGAGGGCCGAGGGCACCCCCACGATGGTGAGACCGATGAAGGTGAGCACGCCCACCACCACCATGGCGATGAGCTGGGCCTTCAGGAAATGCCGCAAATCCTCGGAGACGGAGGCAAGCCGCCGCGCCGCCGCGGGCCGGTCCGCCTCGGCCCACAGTGAGAGGAACATGAGGCGGTAGAGATCCGGCGAGACGGCGAAATAGATGCCGCCCACCACCACCAGAAAGCTGCCCAGCACCACCTGGAAGACGTTGCTGGTGAGGCCCTGCACCGCCGAGATCATCGTCTCGCCGGAGGGCGCCGCCGCCTCGGCCCGGCGCAGCAGATCATCGCTCATGCCTTCCAGATGGAAGCGCTGCTCGAAGGCTTTCCAGGCGGCGGGCAGCTCGTTGAACAGCTCGGTCACCTGCACCTGGATGGTGGAGCCGAACAGATACAGCGTGAGCCCGATGCCGCCGAACACCATGAGCGCCACCGGGAACACCGCATAGCGCTCGGGAAACCGGGTGAAGCGGGCGAACGGCTCCGCCAGCGCGTGCAGGGCCAGCGACACCAGCATGGCCGCGAACACCTGGAGGATCACGTCGATGGTCTTGTAGGAGAAATAGGCGAGCGCAAGGACGATGCAGGCGACGGCCACGCGTCGCGCCACGATCCAGTCGGAAGCCATGGTGTCTCTCTCGCTGGGGAAAGCGCTCTACCGCCTGTATAGCCCGAATGCACGGCGCCGCACATGTGCGGGTGAACGCAGGCGTCGGTTTTGGCGTTCCTACGCCGCCTCCACCGACACCACCCCCGGGATGGCCTTGATGGCCCCGGCGATCTGCGGGGAGATGGGGTATTTGCCGGGCAGGCTCACCTCCACCTCGGCCCGCGCATCCTCCACCATCAGGATCAGGCTGACCTCGCCCGATCCCGCATCCCCGGTCTTGCCGTCGGCAAGGCGGCGGGCGATGCCCTCGATGGGCTCGGGGGAGCGCAGGAAGATGCGCAGACCCTTCTGGTGGCGGGTGGTGACGGGATCGAGCTTCTCGCAGGAATTGATGCGTACGCGCACATCCTCGCCGTTCAGCTCGGCCGCCACCATCATCAGCAGCGGCGTGCCCGGCTCCAGCAGGTCGCGATAGTGGGCGAGGCCTTCGGAAAAGATCACCGCCTCGTAATGGCCCGAGGGGTCGGAGAGGCCCACGATGCCCATGCGGGTGCCGGACTTGGTGCGCCGCTCCTGCTTCGATACCACAGTGGCCGCCAGCCGCCCCGCCGCCGCGCCCGAGCGCACGGCGCGGGAGAAGTCCGAGAAGGACTGCACCCGCATCTTCTTCAACGCGTCGGCATAATCATCCAGCGGATGGCCGGTGAGGAAGAAGCCGATGGCGTCATATTCCTTCTGCAGCCGCTCCGAGGGCAGCCACGGCGCCACCTCCGGAATGGGCAGGGAGACGGCGGAAGGTCCGGAGCCGAACATGTCGTTCTGACCGGACTGGGCGTTCGCCTCCACGCGCTGGGCCTCGGCCACAATGGATTCGATGGCGGCAAAGGCCCGGGCGCGGTTCTTCTCCAGCACGTCGAAGCAGCCGGCGGCCATCAGGCTTTCCAGCGTGCGCTTGTTCACCAGCTTCACCGGCAGGCGCGAGGCGAAATCCGCGAAGCTCTTGAACGGCCGCGCGCCGCGCGCCGCTACCAGCGCCTCCACCGCCGCGCCGCCCACGCCCTTGATGGCGCACATGGCATAGATGATCCTGCCGTCCTTCACCGCGAACTCGCGGGCCGACAGATTGATGTTGGGCGGCACCACCTCGATGCCGAGGCGCTGGGCCTCCTGCCGGAATTCCGCGAGCTTGTCCGTGTTGCCCATGTCGAGGGTCATGGAGGCGGCGAGGAATTCGGTGGGGTAGTTCGCCTTCAGCCATGCCGTCTGGTAGGCGACGATGGCGTAGGCGGCGGCGTGGGACTTGTTGAAGCCGTAGTCGGCGAACTTGGCCAGAAGGTCGAAGATGGTGTCGGCCTGCGCCTTCTCGATGCCCCGCCCGGCGGAGCCGGAGACGAAGCGCTCGCGCTGCTTCTCCATCTCGGCGCGGATCTTCTTGCCCATGGCCCGGCGCAAAAGATCAGCCTCGCCCAGCGAATAGCCCGCCATAGCCTGGGCGATCTGCATCACCTGTTCCTGATAGATGATGACGCCGAACGTCTCCTTCAGGTACGGCTCCAGCATGGGGTGGAGATAGTCCGGCTTGGCGCGGCCGTGCTTGCAGTCGCAATAGACCGGGATGTTGGCCATGGGGCCGGGCCGGTAGAGGGCCACGAGGGCGATCAGGTCCTCGACGCGGTCGGCCTTCATGTCCACCAGCGCCCGGCGCATGCCCGCGCTTTCCACCTGGAACACGCCCACCGTCTCGCCCTTGCCCAGCATGGCGTAGGTCTTGGGGTCGTCCAGCGGGATCTTGGAAATGTCCAGATCGATGCCGCGCTGGTGGATCAGCTTCACCGCCTTGTCGATGGTGGTCAGCGTCTTCAGGCCCAGGAAGTCGAACTTCACCAGGCCCGCCTGCTCCACCCATTTCATATTGTACTGGGTGACCGGCATGTCGGACTTGGGATCGCGATAGAGCGGCACCAGCTCATGGAGCTTCCTGTCGCCGATCACGATGCCCGCCGCATGGGTGGAGGCGTGGCGGTTGAGGCCTTCCAGGCGCACCGCGATGTCGAAGGCGCGCTTCACCACCTCTTCTTGGTCGCGGGAGGCCTGGAGGCGCGGCTCGTCCTCGATGGCCTGCTTCAGCGTGACCGGATTGGCCGGATTCTGCGGCACCAGCTTGCACAGCTTGTCCACCTGCCCGTAGGGCATCTCCAGCACGCGCCCCACGTCGCGCAGCACGCCGCGCGCTTGCAGGGTACCAAAGGTGATGATCTGCGCCACTTGGGCGCGGCCGTAGCGCTCCTGCACATAGTGGATCACCTCGTCGCGGCGCTCCTGGCAGAAGTCCACGTCGAAGTCGGGCATGGACACGCGGTCCGGGTTCAGGAACCGCTCGAACAGCAGGCCGAACCGGATCGGGTCGAGGTCGGTGATCTGGAGCGAATAGGCCACCAGCGAGCCGGCGCCCGACCCACGCCCCGGCCCCACCGGAATGTCGTGTGCCTTGGCCCACTTGATGAAGTCCGACACGATGAGGAAGTAGCCGGGGAACTTCATCTTGGTGATGACGGAGAGCTCGTAGGCGAGCCGCTCCTCATAGGTGGCGATATCCAGCCCCGGCGCCGGGCCATGCTTCTCGAGGCGCTGGGCAAGGCCCTCCCTGGCTTGCCGCTCCAGCTCGGCGGCTTCCTCGGCAAGCGGATCCCCGTCCCCGGCGCCGGAGGTGAAGCGCGGCAGGATGGGCTTCACCGTACGCACCCGGTGGGCGCAGCGCCGGGCGATCTCCACCGTGTTGGCCGTCGCCTCCGGCAGGTCAGCGAACAGGGCCAGCATTTCCGCACGGGTCTTGAAACGATGCTCCGGGGTCAGCCGGCGCCGGTCGCCCTCCGACAGCAGCCGGCCCTCGGCGATGCACAAAAGGCCGTCATGGGCTTCATAATCGGTCTTGCTGGCGAAGAAGGGCTCGTTGGTCGCCACCAGCGGGACGCCCTTGGCATAGGCGAGTTCCAGCAGGCCGGCTTCGGCCAGACGCTCGGCGTCGGTGTCGTGGCGCTGCACTTCCACATAGAGCCGCTCGCCGAACAGGGAGGCGAGCAGGTCGAGCCGCTCCGCCGCCAGCTCCGGATGGCCGGACACCAGCGCCTTGTCGATGGGCCCCGCCGGCCCGCCGGTGAGGGCGATGAGGCCGTCATGGGCCTCAGCCAGCCAGTCGGGCAGGATGCGCGGCTCGTCCTCGCTGGCGGTTTCCAGAAACGAGCGGGAGACGAGGCGCATCAGGTTGCGCCAGCCCGGCTCCGACTGGGCGAGCAGCACGAGGCGCGGCCGCTTGGGTCGGATCGCCCCGCGCGGGCCGGCCGGCTCCGGCAGGTCCAGGGCCAGCGACACACCGGCGATGGGCTGGATGCCCGCGCCCGCCATCTTCTCGGAGAATTCCAGCGCGCCGAAGAGGTTGCCCGTATCGGTGAGGGCAATGGCCGGCTGCGCGTCCGCCTTCACGAGGTCTGCCAGCTTGCCGATGGAAAGCGCCCCCTCCAGCAGCGAATAGGAGGAATGAACGTGCAGATGGATGAAGCCGGGATCGGGCATGGTCTACTTCGTTGCAGCGGAGCTGAGTCGGACGGGCGCCCCATGGTAACCGGGATGCCGGGCACCGGCACCAACCGGAGCGGTCGTCCCCGCTGTTCTCTCAAGTGGTGTCATGGTGATCGCCACGCTATAGCCGAGTGACGGCATGTCTCAATCCTGGTCCACCTCCTGGCTGTTCTGGGCGTTCCTGTCCGCGGCCTTCGCGGCGCTCACCGCCATCTTCGCCAAGGTGGGGGTGGCGAACATCCATTCCGACCTCGCCACGCTCCTGCGCACCATCGTCATCCTCGCCCTGGTGGCCGCCATGGTCGGGTTCGGCGGGTCGTGGCAGGCGCCCGGCGAAATCCCGGCGCGGACGTGGATCTTCCTGATCCTGTCCGGCCTTGCCACCGGGGCGTCGTGGCTTTGCTATTTCCGCGCGCTGAAGATGGCCGATGCGGCGCGGGTGGCGCCGGTGGACAAGCTGAGCGTGGTGCTGGTCGCCATCTTCGGCGTCATGTTCCTGGGCGAGCGCCTGAGCGCGCTGGCGACCCTGGGCGTCGTCCTCATCGCCGCCGGGGCGGCTCTGGTGGCGCTGGGATAGCACCCCCGACCTGCCGGCTCAGAAGTGGCTGAAGCTGCCGGCTCCGAGGTCGAGGGCATGGCCTCCGGCATCGGTCACATCAAGGCCGGGCTGCTCCCGCGTCTCGCCGATCAGCGTCACCGGAACCCCCACCCGCGCGGCCTCGGCGGTGAAGGCGTGGACCAGGGCATGGGGCACGCAGGCCACCACCTCGTAATCATCCCCGCCGGTGACCGCGGTCTTGAACAGGCCGGCGTCCGCCGCAATGGCCGCCGCCGCTGCGGCCGACACCGGCACCCGCCGCGCCTCGATGCGCCCGCCGCAGCCGGAGGCGGCGAGCATCTTCGCCACGTCGCCGACCAACCCGTCTGACACATCCATGGCGGACTTGGCGTAGCGGCGCAGAACCGGCGCGATGGCGAGCCGGGGCTGGGGGTGCAGATAGCGGTCCACGAGATGCCCGCGCTGCTCGTCGTCCAGGCCGGCGAAGGCCGCAGCCTTGTGGTCCTGCCGCAGCCGCAGGCCCAGCGCCGCGTCGCCGATGGTGCCGGTGACGAGGATGGCCTGGCCGGCCTTCGCCCCCGTGCGCGGCACGAAGGCGCCCTTCGGCACCGAGCCCAAAGCGGTGAGCGTGATGGTGACCGGGCCTGGGATGGAGACCGTGTCGCCGCCTAGGATGGGGCAAAGATAGCGCTCGCAATCCTCGCCGAGGGCCGCCGCGAAGGCTTCCATCCAGGCGTCGGGCGTGCCCTTGGGCAAAGCCAGCGCCAGCAGGGCGCCCAGCGGGTCGGCACCCTTGGCGGCAAGGTCGGAGAGGTTCACCCGCAGCGCCTTGCGGGCGATGGAGGCCGGCGGATCATCCGCGAAGAAGTGCACCCCCGCCACCACAGCATCCTTGGTGAGCACCAGGTCGCAGCCTTCGGGCGGGGCCAGCAGCGCGGCATCGTCGAGCAGGCCGAGGGCGGCGGACGAACCGGCGATGGGACGCAGGAAGCGCGCGATGAAGCGATCCTCGCCCGATCCCGCTGCTGCCTCGCCGTCCACCATGTCAGCCGCCCTTGAATTCGTCGGGGCGCAGGTCGTGGGCCAGCGTGTCGAGCACGGCGTTGACCATGCCGGTCTCGTCGCGATCGAGGAAGGCGCCGGCCACGTTCACATATTCGGTGATGACCACGCGGGCGGGCACGTCGGGCTTGGATGCCAGCTCGAAGGCGCCCGCGCGCAGCACCGCGCGCAGCACGGCTTCCACCCGCTTCAAGGGCCAGCCCTTGGTCAGGGCGTTGTCCACCATGGGGTCGATGCGGCGCTGGTCGTTCAGCACCCCTTCCACCACGGCGCGGAACAGGCGCACGTCGGCCTCGGGGAACTCGACGCCTTCCACCTCCTGGCCCAGCCAGTGGCTCTCGAACTCGGCGAGGATGTCGTTCAGCGGGGTCTGGGCGAGGTCCATCTGGTAGAGCGCCTGCACCGCGCCGAGGCGGGCCGCGCTCTTTTTCATGGGCTTTGCCGGGGTGTTCACGTCCTTCATGCTTCCAGCCGCCGCCGCAGGCGCAGCAGGGTGAGCGCCGCTTCTGCAGCGCCGCCGCCCTTGTTGCCTTCAGAGACGCGGGCGCGCTCCCAGGCCTGGGCCTCGGTGTCCACGGTGAGGATGCCGTTGCCCACGGGCAGCGCATGCGCCATGCCCAGATCCATAAGGCCGCGGGCGGATTCCCCGGCCACGATCTCGAAATGATAGGTCTCGCCGCGGATCACCACGCCAAGGCCGATCACCGCGTCCACCGCATTGCCGGTGATCTCGGCGGCTTCCAGGGCAATCTCGGCGGCGATGGGCACCTCCAGCGCGCCGGGCACGGTGATCACCTCCACCTCGACGCCAGCCGCCTCCAGCACGGCGCGGGCACCGGCGAGAAGCTCGTCGGCGAGGGCCTCGTAATAGCGGCCTTCCACGATGAGCACCCGGGCGCCTTCAAGCCCGGCATTGAGCGAGGCGTCGCCCGCGCTTTCCCTGCGCGTCGTGACCATGGGATGTCTCTCCAGAACCGTTTGGCACCGCGCGCGGCGCCGGAATTGGTCGCGAGGCGTACTAGGCCCGGGGGAACTCCGCAAGCCGGGCGGCATAGCGGGCCATCAGGTCCACCTCGAAATTGACCGTGTCGCCCGCCTTCACGCCGCCCCAGGTGGTGACCGCCAGGGTATGGGGAATGAGCAGACAGGAGAAGGTGTTGCCCTCCACCGTATTGACCGTGAGGGAGGTGCCGTCGAGGGCCACCGACCCCTTCGCCGCGACAAAACGGGCAAGCTGCTCCGGCACCTCGAACACGAAGCGCGTGGTGGAGCCGAGATCCTCGCGCGACACCACCTTCGCCGTGCAGTCCACGTGGCCGGAAACCATGTGGCCGCCCAGTTCGTCGCCCATCTTGAGCGAGCGCTCCAGATTGATGCGCCGGCCCTGCGACCAGCCGCCCACGGTGGTGATCGCCAGCGTCTCCGGTCCGGCGTCCACGGTGAAGAGGGTGCCGCGCGGGCCATCGGCCGTCACCGAAGTGACAGTAAGGCACACCCCCGCATGGGCGATTGAGGCGCCCACATCGATGCCCGCCGCCTCATAGGCGGTGGCAATGGTGAGGGTCTTGACCTCCCCCTTCGTCTCCACGGCGACGAGGTCGCCCATGTCGGTGACGATGCCGGTGAACATGTCAGCGTCTCCACAAGCGCACGAGTTGGTCGGCGCCCAGTTCGGCGCGCTCCACCTCGGCGAAGCCCACGGGGGCGAAAAGGCGGCCGAGGGGACGGCCGGCCAGCGCATGATAGGCATCCGGCCCCAGCAGCACCGGGCTGTGGAACACCGCCACCTCGTCCACCAGGCCCGCCTCCAGGAAGGCGGCGGCGGTGGTGGGGCCGCCCTCCACCATCAGGCGGGTGATGCCGAGCAGGCCCAGAAGCTTGAGCACCGCCGGCAGGTGCAGCCGCCCCTCGATGCCGCCGCGCGGGGCGCGCAGCACTTCCACGCCCCGCTCCATGAGGGCGGCGGCGCGCTCGGCCGGGGCATCCTCCGCCGCGATCACCCAGACCGGGACATCGCTGGCGGTGCGCACCAGGGCGCTTTCCAGGAGAATGTCGAGACCGCTGTCGAGCACGAGGCGCACCGGGGAGCGGTCCTCATGGCCTTCCAGCCGGCAGGTGAGCATGGGATCGTCCGCCGTCACCGTGCCGAGACCCACCAGGATGGCATCCGCATGGGCGCGCATGAGATGGGCCCGCGCCCGCGCCTCGGGTCCGGTGACCACCGCCGGCCGGGGTCCGGCAAAGGCCGCCTTGCCGTCGGCGGAGACCGCCATCTTCAAAAGCACATGGGGCCGGCCTTCGGTGACGCGGCGGATATGGCCAGCATGGTCGGCCAGCGCCTGCTCGGCGCCGACCCCAACCGTCACCCAGATGCCGGCGGCGCGCAGGCGGGCGACGCCGCGCCCCTTCACCCGATGGTCGGGATCCTCGATGGCGGCCACCACCCGCCGCACGCCGGCGGCGATCACCGCGCCGGCGCAGGGCGGGGTGCGACCGTGGTGGGAACAGGGCTCCAGCGTCACATAAAGCGTTGAGCCCCGGGCCGCCTCCCCCGCCTGGGCGAGGGCGATGGGCTCGGCATGGGGCCGGCCGGTGGGCGCGGTGGCGGCCGCGCCGACGATATGCGGGCGGCCGTTCACATGCTGCACCACCACGGCCCCCACCGAGGGGTTGGGCCAGGTGCGCCCAAGGCCGCTCTGGCCCACCTTCAGGGCCTCGGCCATGAACCGCTCGTCTTCCTCCGGCGAGGTGACGGGATGGGCGGACAGGGGGGACACGCTCATTCGGCGCTCCGCGGCGGCGTCTTGCCGGCGGCCTTCGGCTTGTCCCGGCCGCCTTCGGCCGCGCCCTCGGCCTTCACGTCATCGGACTGGGCCAGCTCGGGCTGGGAGAGTTCGGCCAGCGCGTTCTCGAAATCCTTGGCCTCGCGAAAGTTGCGATAGACCGAGGCGAAGCGCACATAGGCCACGTCGTCCAGCTGCTTGAGGCCTTCCATGACCATCTCGCCGATGGTCTCGGATGTGATGTCGCTGTCGCCCATGCTCTCCAGCTGGCGGACGATGCCGGACAACATGCGCTCCACCCGCTCGCTATCCACGGGACGCTTGCGCAGGGCCACATCCACGGAGCGGGCGAGCTTGTCGCGATCGAACGGCACCCGCCGGCCGGAACGCTTCAGCACCATCAGTTCGCGCAGTTGCACGCGCTCGAAGGTGGTGAAGCGGCCGCCGCAATCGGGGCAGATGCGACGGCGGCGGATGGCGGTGTTGTCTTCCGTCGGCCGGGAATCACGCACCTGCGTATCGAGACCGCCGCAATAGGGACAGCGCATGCTTCACCCTCTCCGGCGCTCAGGCATTTTCGCGCGTGAACACCCGCCCCTCAGGGATAGATGGGGAAGCGGGCGAGCAGGCCGGAGACCTTCTCGCGCACCGCGGCTTCCACCAGCGAATCCTCGTCCACCCCCTTCTGGGAGAGTACGTCGAGCACCTCGGCGATGAAGTCACCCACCTGCTGGAACTCCGCCACCCCGAAGCCGCGCGTGGTGCAGGCCGGCGTGCCGAGGCGGATGCCGGAGGTCACGAACGGCTTCTCGGGATCGAACGGGATGCCGTTCTTGTTGGTGGTGATGTGGGCGCGGCCCAGCGCGCCTTCCGAGGTCTTGCCGGTGAGGCGCTTGGGGCGAAGGTCCACCAGCATCAGGTGGGTATCGGTGCCGCCGGAGACGATGTTGAAGCCGTGGCCCTTCAGGGTCTCGGCCAGCGCCTTGGCATTCTCCACCACGTTCTTCGCATAGAGCTTGAACTCAGGACGCAGCGCCTCGCCGAAGGCCACGGCCTTGGCGGCGATGACATGCATCAGCGGCCCGCCCTGGATGCCGGGGAAGATGGCCGAATTGATCTTCTTGGCCAGATCCTCGTCATTGGTGAGGATCATGCCGCCGCGCGGGCCGCGCAGGGTCTTGTGGGTGGTGGTGGTCACCACATGGGCGTGGGGGAACGGGCTCGGGTGGGCGCCGCCGGCCACCAGGCCGGCAAAATGCGCCATGTCCACCATGAGCTTGGCGCCCACGCTGTCGGCGATGGCGCGCATCTTGGGGAAATCGATGATGCGCGGATAGGCCGAGCCTCCAGCCACGATGAGCTTGGGCTTGTGCTCGTCGGCGAGCCGCGCCACCTCGTCATAGTCGATGCGCTGGTCGTCCTCGCGCACCGTGTAGGGCACGGGCTTGAACCACTTGCCGGACATGTTGACCGGAGAGCCGTGGGTCAGGTGACCGCCGGCGGCAAGGTTGAGGCCGAGATAGGTATCGCCGGGCTGCAGCAGGGCGAAGAACACGCCCTGGTTGGCCTGGCTGCCGGAATTGGGCTGCACGTTGGCGAAGCCGCAGCCGAACAGCTTCTTGGCGCGCTCGATGGCGAGGTTTTCCGCCACGTCCACGAACTGGCAGCCGCCATAGTAGCGCTTGCCCGGATAGCCCTCGGCATACTTGTTGGTGAGCACGGAGCCCTGAGCCTCGAGCACGGCGCGCGAGACGATGTTTTCGGACGCGATCAGCTCGATCTCGTCGCGCTGGCGACCCAGCTCCGCCTTCACAGCACCGGCGATCTCGGGATCGCTCTCGGCGAGAGGGGCAGTGAAGAAGCGGTTCATGTCCTCCGAAATGGAGGAGCGGTTCGCGTCCTGCGAGGCCATGGCAGGTCTCCGGTAATGTCGGGGCACCCAGGCGGGACGCGTGTTCCAGCGGCCCTCCGGAGCGGACCCTGCGCTTAACACAGGGTCGAGGTGAAGTCCAAAGCCTGGGCATGCGGCAGGAGCGCCGCAGCCCTGCGCCGGCTACGCATGCCAACCGGAGCAGGAGGCCCTTCCCTCACCGCGTGGTGAAGTTGATGGGTACCGAGAAGGTCAGGGGCCGATTGTCCGGCGGGGCGGGAAACGGGGAAGCCCGGTAGACCAGGGCCACCGCCTCCCGGTCCAAAACCTCGTTGCCCGATGCGTTCAGCAGTCGCGCTGATGTGACGGATCCCGACGAGCTGAGCGAGATGGTGACCCGCGGTTGCCCCACATTACTGCCCTGTGAGCGCTTGTAGCGACTGATGTGCGCGAAGGCCCGCGACCGCCAGTCCGCCAGCGCCGCCGAACGCATGGCAGCGGCACCCGGCGAGGGCGCGGCCGTGGCCTGTGCCGCCGGCGCATCCGAGCGCGGCGCAGCGGTGGTCGTGGGTGCCGACGGTCGCCGCGTCGGCTTGGCGTCCTTCTTCGGCTTGTCAACCTTCTGCTTCGGTGGCTGTTTCACCTCTTCCTTTTTCGGCTCGGGCTTGGGCAGAACCACCTCGGCCTGTTCCTTGGAAGGCTCGACCTCAGGCAGCTTCTCCAGCACCTCGTTCACCACCGGCTCGGGGGGTGGCGCGGCCTCGGCCGGGATATCCGGCGCGTCGGGGACGGATTCCGGCGCCTGGACCATCTGCGGCCCGGGTGCTGCATCCTCCACCTGCTGCTGCTCGCTCACCGCGACCGGGGCGAGCTCGATCATGATTGCGGCGGGCGGGGCCGACTCACCCGCTTCCAGCTTGCGCCAGAACAGCGCAGCATAGACCGCCACCGCATGGACCGTGACGATGAACAGGGCGCCGGCGGCAAGCCGCAGCACCGTGTCGCGCACGTGGGTGCGGTCGAAATCGTGCCAGTGATGGACCGCGCTCACGGACGCGCTCCTGCGGCCGGAGCCTGGGTCGTGGTCGCAGGGGGAGTGGCCGTTTGAGGCGCGACCGCTGGGGGCATGGGCGCCGCCTCCCCCTCGAGCCCCACCAGCGCCACCTTGAGGTAGCCTGCGGAGCGCAGGAGGTTCATCACCTCCATCACGTCGCCGAAAGGAACCGCCTTGTCGGCGCGCACGAACACCCGCTGCTGGCGGTCGCCGGAGGTCTTGCCGTCGAGCGCCTGGCCGAGCAACGGCCGTTCCAGCGGATCATCCCCCAGCGCCAGCGACAGGTCCTTTTTCACGGAAAGGAACAGGGGCTTGTCCGGACGCGGCTGCGGCTGGGCGTTGGAAGCCGGCAGGTCCACCTTCACGTCGACGGTGGCCAGAGGCGCCGCCACCATGAAGATGATGAGCAGCACCAGCATCACGTCAATGAAGGGCGTGACGTTGATCTCGTGATTCTCGGCGAGGTCGTCCCCGCCGCCATGGTCGAGCTTGGCGGCCATGGTGCCTCACTCCGCAGCGGCGTGCAGGCGGCGGGGCTCCATGCCGCTGGCTGCCCGGTCGAGATCGCGGGACAGGTGGCGCATGACCTCGGCGGACGTGTCGGAGAGGCGGGCCTTCTGGGCGGCGATGGCACGGGCGAACAAGTTGTAGATCACCACCGCGGGGATGGCCGCGACGAGGCCGATGGCGGTGGCCAGCAGCGCCTCGGCGATGCCCGGCGCCACCACGGCGAGATTGGTGGTCTGCGCCTTCGAGATGCCGATGAAGGCATTCATGATACCCCAGACGGTGCCGAACAGGCCCACGAACGGGGCGGTGGCGCCGATCGTCGCGAGCACGCCGGTTCCGCCGGACAGACGGCGGCCGGCCCGCGCCTCGATCCGGCCCAGGGCGACGGCGACCCGCTCCTTGATGCCCTCCACCGGCAGCCCCTCGGAGACTTTCCATTCCGCGAGGGCGGCCTTGACAGTGGCAGCCGCTGCGCCCCGGTCCTTCGGCATGGTTGCCGCGGCGTCAAACAGCGTCGGCGCCGCCTGCAGCGCGTCAAGCGTGCGCGCCACCGCGCGGCGGGCGAAGACCAGTTCAAGCGATTTGGCGAACCACACGGTCCAGGTGACGAGGGAGGCGAAGGCCAGCCCGACCATCACCGCCTTCACCACCAGGTCGGCCGCCAAGAACATGCCCCAGGGAGACAAATCGTGCGGCAACCGTGCGTCGATGGAAGGACTTTCGTGGGCAGGAGCATGTTCCACGGCCGGAACGGGGGCCGCTACCGGCGCGGGTGCGTCCGTCGATGGGGGCGAAGCCGCCGAGGTTGGCGCCACGGAAGCGGGCTGCGCAGAGACTGGCGCTGAAGGGGCCGGTGCTGAAGAGGCGGAGGCAGGAGATGTCCACGGCTCGGTCGGCTGCGAGAAGGAGGGGCCCGGCAAAAGCACGAGGGCCAGGAAAAGCAATGCAGCGCCAGCAGGCACCCGGAACAATGCACGCCAAAACGGCATGCGCAACATCAAGCGAACAGGCATCGCGCGTCACCAATCAAATTTGCAAGACTTGCTGGCGATCCCTGGCAACGGGGTTGGCTGGCTACCCCTTTATATGCCCATTCGGCCTCGACGCTAACCCTTATGAACATCTCATGTCGGGCGGCGGCATGCCGCAGGGAGATGCGAATTGCCTTGAAACACGGTATCCAGCCATATTCCCAAGGAATATTAGCCGGTTTTGGACCCGCTCCAAATGGGGAGCACGACCGCCCGTCCGCCCATCCTGGCGAAAGCCGGTGGCCCCGCCGCATCGACCATCGTCGTTCGGGGACGTCGTTCAGGGGCGCGGCCGGAACCCGGTGCGATCCGGGTTCCGGCGCTTCCGCTCCCGCTCAGGCGGTCTTGTCGAACAATTCGCGGCCGATGAGCATGCGGCGAATCTCGCTGGTGCCGGCGCCAATCTCATAGAGCTTGGCATCGCGCAGCAGGCGGCCGGTCGGGTAATCGTTGATATAGCCGTTGCCGCCCAGGGTCTGGATGGCTTCCAGCGCCATCCAGGTCGCCTTTTCTGCCGCATAGAGGATGGCGCCGGCGGCATCCTGGCGGGTGGTGGCGCCGCGGTCGCAGGCCTTGGCCACGGCATAGACATAAGCCTTGGTGGCGTTCATGGTCACATACATGTCGGCGATCTTGCCCTGCATCAGCTGGAAGGTGCCGATGGGCTGGCCGAACTGCTTGCGTTCGTGGACATAGGGCAGGACGATATCCATGCACGCCTGCATGATGCCCGTGGGGCCGCCCGCCAGCACCGCGCGCTCATAATCGAGCCCGCTCATGAGCACGTTGACTCCCTTGCCCACAACGCCGAGCACGTTCTCCTCCGGCACCTCGCAATCCTGGAACACCAGTTCGCCGGTGTCGGAGCCGCGCATGCCCAGCTTGTCCAGCTTCTGGGCGGTCGAGAAGCCCTTGAAGCCCTTTTCCACCAGGAAGGCGGTCATGCCCTTGGGGCCGGCGGCCGGATCGGTCTTGGCGTAGACCACCAGCGTCTCGGCGATGGGGCCGTTGGTGATCCACATCTTGGAGCCGTTGAGGATATAACGGTCGCCCTTCTTGTCCGCGCGGGTGCGCATGGAGACCACGTCCGACCCAGCCCCCGGCTCGGACATGGCGAGCGCGCCCACATGCTCGCCGGAAATGAGCTTGGGCAGGTATTTGGCCTTCTGCTCGGGCGTGCCGTTGCGGCTGATCTGGTTGACGCACAAATTGGAGTGCGCGCCATAGGACAGGCCCACAGAGGCCGAGGCGCGGGAAATCTCCTCCATGGCGATGACGTGCTCGAGATAGCCGAGGCCGGAACCGCCGTATTCTTCTTCCGCAGTGACGCCGAGCAGGCCCAGCGCGCCGAGCTTGGGCCACAGGTCGCGGGGAAACTGGTTGGTTTTGTCGATCTCGGCGGCGCGCGGGGCGATCTCCGCCTGCGAGAAATCCCGCACCGTGTCACGCAGCATGTCGGCGGTCTCGCCGAGGTCGAAATCGAAGCCGGCTTGGCTGTTCGGCAGCATCTTGTATCCCTCCCACGCTCCCCGGATCTTGTTGCGCCGGGCGCAGGCGCCAGCGGGGAAGCGGCGCTAGAATAAAACGGTTGTCCGTTTATTCAATGGGGTTGGGCAGGGCTATAAAGTGGCACGGCATTTTTGGTTCCCCGGACAAGCGACGGCGCAGCCGGAGCGCCGATCCGGGGGCCAGCGCAAAACTCCGCCGCAGGCGACCTTCTTAAGATACCATCGATTTCGTGAGCACCTTTTTCGTCTACATCCTCGCCAGCCGCCGGAACGGCACGCTTTACGTGGGCGTGACGAACGATCTTGCGCGACGTATGGCAGAGCACAAGTCGGGGGCGGTAGCGGGGTTCACGCACCAATATGGCGTGACGCGTCTTGTCCATGTCGAGGTCTTCGACGACCTCGCCGCAGCCCGGGAACACGAGCTAAGGCTCAAAAAATGGCAGCGAGCCTGGAAGCTCGCGCTGATCGAGCGCGACAATCCTGAATGGCGGGATCTAGCCGACGACCTGCTGAAATAGGGAGCCTTCGGCACTCTTCTGCTGGGCCCGGATCGGCGCTCCGTCTGCGCCGTCGCTTGTCCGGGGCACATCCCTACCCCGCCCACACGGGAATATCCCCCCGCGCCCAGCCGTCCTTCACCCCCGCCACGTAGTCCCGGTACCGCCCCTCGGAGATGGCGGCGCGGGCGCCGGCCATGAGCTGCTCGTAATAATGGACATTGGCCCAGGTGAGCAGCATGGAGCCCAGCATCTCCTCGCAGCGCACGAGGTGGTGCAGGTAGGCGCGGGAATAGTCGCGCAGGGCCGGGCAGTCGCTTTCCGCATCCAGCGGACGGGGGTCGTCGGCGTGGCGGGCGTTCTTCAGATTGATGCGGCCGAAGCGGGTGAAGGCCAAAGCATGCCGGCCGGAGCGGGTGGGCATCACGCAGTCGAACATGTCGATGCCGCGCGCCACCGATTCCAGCAGGTCGTCGGGCGTGCCCACGCCCATCAGGTAGCGCGGCTTCATCGTCGGCAGATGCGGCTCCACCGTCTCGATCATGGCGAGCATGACCTCCTGCGGCTCGCCCACCGCCAGGCCGCCGATGGAATAGCCGGGGAAATCCATGTCCGCCAGCGCGCGGGCCGATTCCACCCGCAGCGCCGGCACCACCCCGCCTTGCACGATGCCGAACAGCGCCCGGCCCTTCGGCTGCGCCTCGAACGCGCGCTTCGAGCGCTCGGCCCAGCGCAAAGAGAGGCGCATGGCGCGGGCGGCCTCTTCATCCGTGCAGGGCAGGCGCACGCATTCGTCGAGCTGCATCTGGATGTCGGCGCCGAGCAGGCCCTGAATCTCCACCGAGCGCTCGGGACTCATCTCGAAATAGGCACCATCCACATGGGAGCGGAAGGTGACGCCCTGCTCGCTCATCTTGCGCAGGCTCGACAGGCTCATGACCTGGAAGCCGCCGGAATCGGTGAGGATCGGCCCGTCCCAGCGCATGAAGCTGTGCAGCCCGCCGAGCTTCGCGATCCGCTCGGCGCCGGGGCGCAGCATGAGGTGGTAGGTGTTGGCGAGGACGATGTCGGCGCCGGTTTGCCTCACCTGGTCGAAATAGAGCCCCTTCACCGTGGCCGCCGTGCCCACCGGCATGAAGGCCGGCGTGCCGATGGCACCGCGCGGCGTCGAGACGAAGCCGGTGCGGGCGGCGCCATCGGTAGCGGAGAGGGTGAAGGAGAAGGTGTCGGTGAGAGGCTGAGGGCGCGTCATGGCCCGCCTTCTGGCAGAAGCAGGCACGCATCGCCATAGGAATAGAAGCGATAGCCGGCCTGTATGGCATGGGCATAGGCGCGCTTCTGCGCCTCATGCCCCACGAAGGCGGCCACCAGCATCACCAGCGTCGAGCGCGGCAGGTGGAAGTTCGTCAACATGCCGTCTACCGCCCGGAAGCGATAGCCGGGGGTGATGAAGATGTCCGTCTCCCCCACGAAGGGGCGGATGGTGCCATCCTCCCCCGTCGCGCTCTCAATCAGCCGGGTGGAGGTGGAGCCCACGGTGAAGATGCGCCCGCCCGCGGCCTTCACAGCGTTGAGGGCGGCGGCGGTGTCGGCGCTCACTTCGCCCCATTCGGCGTGCATGCGATGGCCGGAGGTGTCCTCCGCCTTCACCGGCAGGAAGGTGCCCGCCCCCACGTGGAGCGTCACCGTGTGCATCCCGGCCCCGGTGGCGGCGATGCGGGCCAGAAGTTCCGGCGTGAAATGCAGGCTCGCCGTGGGCGCGGCCACCGAACCGGAGACGCGGGCGAACAGGGTCTGGTAATCGCTGCGGTCGCGGTCGTCCTCGGCGCGCCGGGCAGCGATATAGGGCGGAATGGGCATGTGCCCCACCGCCGTCACCGCCTCGTCCAGCGCCGCGCCCGCCATATCAAAGGCAAGGACCACCGAGCCGTCGTCTTCCTTCGCCGCGATCTCGGCATCGAGGGCGCCGAGCAGGCAGGCTCTGCCCTCCCCGCCGAAGCGCACGCGGTCGCCCACCCGCAGGCGCTTGCCCGGCTTGGCGAAGGCCTGCCAGCGGGAGGCATCGAGCCGCTTGATAAGGTTGGCCTCGATGCGCACCGCCGAGCCGCCATCCCGCTCGCGCACACCCTCAAGCGCGGCGGGGATGACGCGGGTATCATTCACCACCAGCGCATCTTTGGAGGTGATGAAACCCGGCAGGTCGCGCACCCGCAGGTCGGACAGCTCCGGCGTCCCGCCCGGACGCACCACCAGCATCCGCGCGGCATCGCGCGGCTCGGCCGGCCGCAGGGCGATGTGCTCCTCCGGGAGATCGAAGTCGAAGGCGTCAACGCGCATGGCTGGGGACTGCTGGCTCGTATGGCGGGGAAGCGGGCGGGATCAGAAGATGGCGACCGCGCCCTGATAGATGGCCCAGCTCATGCCGGCGGTGATCAGGAGCCCGAGAACCGTCGCGCCAAAGCCAGCGAGGATCACGAGGCCGTCCCGCTCCACCAGGCCGAGGCCGAAGATGCACACGGCAAAGCCGGGCGGCAAATTGCCGAGGAAAGGGATGGGCAGAAGCAGGATGAAGCCCAGCAAAACCACCGTCGCCCCCACCACGCGGCGGGCGGTGGGGCCGGCGAACTGCTCGTAGCGCGGCCGGGAGAGTTTCTCAAAGCGCTCGATCCAGGGCCGCGAGCGGGTGACGATGCTTTCCAGCATGGCCCGGGAAAAGGTGCGCCGGGCGATGCGCTCCGGCAACCACAACTCCTGCCGACCCATGGCCATCTGCAGGCCGATGAGGCCAAGGATGATGCCGCAGATCACCGGGATGCCGGGCGGCATGGGAATGCAGTTGGGGATACCGAAGATGAGGAAGAGAATGCCGAAGGCGCGATTGCGCAAGGCGTTCACGAGGTCGCCAATGGCCACCTTGTCCTCTTCCTGGGCGGCAAGGACGGCGGCGAGCAGTTCAGACGTTCGGGGCGTGCGGTGATCCAACGGGACCTCGTTTCCATGGGTCACCTAACTCTTAGCATCGCGAAAACGGCGCTGTCAGGGCATCGGGTCCGCGCGACCCTCCCGCATCCACACCATGATGCCGCCCCGCGCGCCTCTAGAGTCTGGTTGGGAATTCGAGGGGCATTGCCGCGATCACTCTCGTCATGCCCGGGCTCGTCCCGGGCATCCACGCCGAACCGCTTGCAACACCATGTGAAAGTCGCTCCCGGCCTTCCCGCGTGGATGGCCGGGACAAGCCCGGCCATGACATTAGTGAATCACCGGGGGGAGGCCAGAGCACCCATCCCAGCGAATTCCCAACGGTCCCTCACGCCGCCGACGATGGACGGCGGGCGAGGAGGGGCGTGTCGCGCTCGGCGTGGAGGATTTGGGTCACATCGAGCGCCGCCAAAGCCCCTGCCTCGGGCACGAGACCTTGCGCCCGCAGTGCCAGATAGCGCCCGCAGCACACCCGCAGGAAAGACGTGAAGTTGTCGATGTCCCGGCCGGCCTCGGCCTTCTCGTCATAGAGACGCGACAGGAGCCGGTTCACGGAGAGGCCGTCGCGCGCGGCGATGTCCTCGATCACGTTCCAGAAGAAGGCTTCCAGCCGCACGCTGGTGCTGAAGCCGTTGAGGCGGAGCGCCCGGGTCTCCTGGACCCACAGGGCGGCATCGGCCTCGCTGAACAAACGGCACATGGGATGGTCCTCCCGCTCGCCTGCGCCTGATCCCTAGACCAATCCTTTGGCGAAGCCGGCGCTGCGCTTGAGCGTACCACCGTCATCGGTCAACGACCGAGTCCGCCGGCATGAGATCGACCGGGCGGCCGGCATGCGCGCAACCCCCGCGGTGCGCGCATGCCGTATCGCCGCCCTGCGCCATCCATAACCCGATGGGCGGCTCAAAGCGAGATGGAAGTACCCAATAGGGTAAGGAACTGCGAAACAAAGGCCGGATGCGCCGGCCAGGCGGGCGCGCTCACGAGGTTGCCCTCGGTCACGGCGGCATCCACGGGAATGTCGGCATAAGTGCCGCCGCCAAGCTCCACTTCCGGACGGCAGGCGGGATAGGCCGAGCAGGTGCGGCCCTTGAGGACGCCGGCGGCGGCCAGCATCTGCGCGCCATGGCAGATGGCGGCCACCGGCTTGCCGGCGTCAAAGAAATGCCGGACCGCGTCGATCACCTCGGGATAGAGCCGCAGATACTCCGGCGCGCGCCCGCCGGGAACCAGCAGGGCGTCGTAGCTCGAAACGTCCACCTCGGCGAAGGTGGCGTTGAGGGCGAAGAGATGGCCCGGCTTTTCCGTATAGGTCTGGTGCCCCTCGAAATCGTGGATGGCGGTGGCGATCTTGTCCCCCGCCTTCTTGCCGGGGCAGACGCCATGCACCGTGTGCCCCACCGCCAGCAGCGCCTGGAAGGGCACCATGATCTCGTAATCCTCGCCGAAATCGCCGACGATCATCAAAATGCGCTTGCCCGCCATTGCCTTCTCCCCTGCTGCGCCGACGCGCGAACGCGGCCGGCGTCGAGGGAGCAAGGTTAGGACGCGAGTCGCGCGCCGGGTGTTATCCGGTTGCGACAGCTGCCGGCGCCGGAACGATCAGTTCAACAGGAACATCCCGTCCACCGTCCGCAGCTCCGCCGGCTTGATGAGCCCGCTATGGGCCACCCGCACCGAGTGGAGCCGGCCCTCGATCTCCCGCTGCCAGAACTCGAGAAATTTGTTCAGCTCGGGGAAACGCGGGCAGAGGTCGTATTCCTGCCAGAGATAGGTCTGAAGAAGTGCGGGATGGTCGGGCATCCGGTAGAGGATCTCGGCCGTGGCGAGGCCGTAGCCCTCCATCTGCAGGACGAAATCACGCGACACCTTGGACGGATGGGACACCATGGGGCACACCTCCATATCCCTGTCCCGGAACGTCTCGCCGCCAGTGCGGAGGCCGTCGGGACCAGACAACTGCATTGTCGGCTCCAAAGTTTCGGACCGCCAAGGCTAAAAATTGGTTTCTGTCTGCAAAAACAATGTTCTAGCAGCCTCGGCCCAAGACTGCTGACAGCCCCGCTGATGAAGGGGTGGGCGCTCAGAAATCAGGCGGGACGCTCCACCATTCTTGATTTCATTCGGATTTCGGCCCTGCTAGCACTCGGTATCCACGAGTGCTAAATTTTTTTCGCCACCCTCTTGCGGGACGAAAACCGCGGTCTTAGATCGCGATCGGGCCGGGTGCTTTAGGCCCGGCGCCTTGAATTGAAGCATCGAACCGGAGGTTTCCCGATGGGTTTCCGTCCTCTGCACGACCGCGTGGTTGTGAAGCGCATCGAAGCCGAGCAGAAGACTGCCGGCGGCATCATCATTCCCGACAGCGCCAAGGAAAAGCCCCAGCAGGGCGAAGTCGTCTCGGTGGGCCCGGGCGCCCGCAACGAGAAGGGCGAGCTGGTCGCCCTCGACGTGAAGGCCGGCGACCTGGTGCTGTTCGGCAAGTGGTCGGGCACCGAGGTGAAGATCGACGGCCAGGATCTCCTGATCATGAAGGAGAGCGACATCCTCGGCGTGCTCGACGTTTCCGCCAACGCCCAGAAGGCCGCCTGAGTCAGCCCGGCTGACCGCGGTTTTCATCCACACCCCGTCTTCCGTCCCAATCTGAAGGAGCAGGCCACATGGCTGCCAAGGACGTAAAATTCTCCGTTGATGCGCGCGACAAGGTTCTGCGCGGCGTCGACATCCTCGCCAATGCCGTGAAGGTCACCCTCGGTCCCAAGGGCCGCAACGTGGTGATCGAGAAGTCGTTCGGCGCCCCCCGCATCACCAAGGACGGTGTGTCGGTGGCCAAGGAAATCGAGCTTGAGGACAAGTTCGAGAACCTCGGCGCCCAGCTGGTGCGCGAAGTCGCCTCCAAGACCAATGACCTCGCCGGCGACGGCACCACCACGGCCACCGTGCTGGCCCAGGCCATCGTCCGCGAAGGCGCCAAGGCGGTTGCCGCCGGCATGAACCCCATGGACCTGAAGCGCGGCATCGACCTCGCCGTGGACGCCATCGTCAAGGACCTGGCCGCCAACTCGCGCAAGGTGACCTCCAACGACGAGATCGCCCAGGTCGGCACCATCTCCGCCAACGGCGACGCCGAAGTCGGCAAGTTCCTCGCCGAGGCCATGAAGAAGGTCGGCAACGAGGGTGTCATCACCGTCGAGGAAGCCAAGACCGCCGAGACCGAGCTCGACGTGGTCGAGGGCATGCAGTTCGACCGCGGCTACCTCTCGCCCTACTTCGTGACCAACGCCGAGAAGATGCGCGTTGAGTTCGAGGAGCCCTACATCCTCATCAACGAGAAGAAGCTCTCCGGTCTCCAGGAGCTGCTGCCCGTGCTCGAGGCGGTGGTGCAGTCGGCCCGTCCGCTGCTGATCATCGCCGAGGACGTGGAAGGCGAGGCCCTCGCCACCCTCGTGGTGAACAAGCTGCGCGGCGGCCTGAAGGTCGCGGCCGTGAAGGCTCCCGGCTTCGGCGATCGCCGCAAGGCCATGCTGCAGGACATCGCGATCCTGACCGGCGGCACCGTGATCTCCGACGATCTCGGCATCAAGCTCGACAGCGTGAACCTCTCCATGCTCGGCCGCGCCAAGAAGGTGGTGATCGAGAAGGAGAACACCACCATCGTCGACGGCTCCGGCGACAAGGCCGACATCGAGGCCCGCATCGCCCAGATCCGCGCCCAGATCGAGACCACCACCTCCGACTACGACCGTGAGAAGGCGCAGGAGCGCCTTGCCAAGCTCGCCGGCGGCGTCGCCGTGGTGCGCGTGGGCGGCTCCACGGAAGTGGAAGTCAAGGAGAAGAAGGACCGCGTCGACGACGCCCTGCACGCCACCCGCGCCGCGGTGGAAGAAGGCATCGTCCCCGGCGGCGGCGTGGCCCTGCTGCGCTCCATCAAGGCGCTCGAGGGCCTGAAGGTCGACAATGCCGATCAGAAGACCGGCATCGAGATCGTCCGCCGCGCCATCCAGGCTCCCGCTCGCCAGATCGTCCAGAACGCGGGTGACGACGGTTCCGTGGTGGTGGGCAAGATCCTGGAGTCCTCGGACTACAGCTTCGGCTACAACGCCCAGACCGGCGAATATGTGGACATGGTGAAGGCCGGCATCATCGACCCCACCAAGGTCGTGCGCACCGCCCTTCAGGACGCGGCCTCCGTGTCCGGCCTGCTCATCACCACTGAGGCGCTCATTGCCGAGCTGCCGAAGAAGAACGCCCCCGCGGCCCCGGCCATGCCGGGCGGCGGCATGGACTTCTGAGGTAGAGCAGGCGTCCGACGCCGCCCGGCGAGTTTTTGCGTAACGCAAACCGGCAACAGCCGGTTTGCTCGGGCGGCGGCATGGACTTCTGAGGTAGAGCAGGCGTCTGACGCCGCCCGGCGAGTCTTTGCGTAACGCAAACCGGCAACAGCCGGTTTGCTCGGGCGGCGGCATGGACTTCTGAGGTAGAGCAGGCGTCTGACGCCGCCCGGCGAGTCTTTGCGTAACGCAAACCGGCAACAGCCGGTTTGCGCGGGCGGCGGAGCAACCTTGAGTGAGAACGGCCGGGCCCTATGCCCGGCCGTTTCGTTTTGCGCGACAGGCGTCGCACTGCCGTACATCGGCACCCCATCTTCTCCCTTCAACTCCCGCTGATCCCTCCCCTGACACCATGGCGGGTGCCCCGCGGGCAGGCTATGGTTGAGCAGGGAGAGCAGACCAAATGCCCCGTAGGTCGCGCACCCGGCCGGGATGGCATGTCCGTCCGGCCATCGGGAAGTGTCGAGCACGAAAGGATCAGTCATGAAGACGACCATTGTCGCGGCAGCCCTCGTTCTGGCGCTGGGCGCCACCGCCGTGTCAGCGCAAGGCGTGGTGAAGGGCGCCGAGCAGGGCGCCAACAAGGGTGCCGAAGTGGGCGACAAGGCGGCCGGGCCGGTCGGCACCGCCGTTGGCGGCACGGTGGGTGGCGTCGGCGGCGCCGTCACCGGTGGCGTGGCCGGCGGCGTGAAGGGCACCGGCGAAGGCGCCAAGGAAGGTGCCCGCGCCGGTGAGAAGGCGGCAGGCCCCGTGGGTGCTGTGGTTGGCGGCACGGTCGGCGCCGTGGGCGGCGCCGTCGGCGGCGTGCTCGGCGTCAAGTAGGCCGAACGCCTCCCGGCACAGCCGGAGCGGCAGGACAACAAGACCCGCCGCGGCGTCGCCCCGGCGGGTCTTTTAACTTCGGCAGCCTCACGGAGGCGGGCCTGGAGCCCCTCTCAGAGCGCCTTCTTGCCGGCCAGCGCGGCGAGCTTCTTCAGCACCACCAGCGTGCCCTTCAGCCGGGCCTCGGCGGTGGGCCAGTCACGCAGAAACACCACCTTGAAGTCGGGTCGCACCTTGGCCTGGTTGCCCTCCTGCCCGATGAGCTTCACCAGGCCCGAGGGGTCGGCAAACTCGTTGTCGCGGAAGCCCAGCACCACGCCCTTGGGGCCGGCGTCCACCTTCTCCACATTGGCCTTGCGGGCCAGCGCCTTGATCTGAGTGAGCTTCAACAGCTGGCCCACCTCTTCCGGCGTGGGGCCGAAGCGGTCCACCAGCTCCGCCCCGAAAGCGTCGATCTCGCCATCGTCCTGGATGTCCGCGAGGCGGCGGTAGAGGGCGAGGCGCACATGGAGGTCGCCCACATAATCCTCGGGGATCAGCACCGGCATGCCGATGGTGATGTTGGGCGACCACTTGTCGTCCACATAGTCGGTGATGCCGGCCTTGAGGTGAGCAATCGCCTCCTGCAGCATCTCCTGGTACAGCTCGTAGCCCACTTCCTTGATGTGGCCGGACTGCTCGTCGCCGAGCAGATTGCCCGCGCCGCGGATGTCGAGGTCGTGGCTCGCCAGCTGGAAGCCGGCGCCCAGCGTCTCCAGCGATTGCAGCACCTTGAGCCGCCGCTCCGCCTGTACCGTCATGGGCTTGCTCGCCGGAACGGTGAAGATGGCATAGGCCCGCGCCTTGGCCCGGCCGACGCGGCCGCGCAGCTGGTACAGCTGGGCGAGGCCGAACATGTCGGCCCGGTGCACGATCAGCGTATTGGCATTGGGCACGTCGAGGCCCGATTCCACGATGGTGGTGGAGAGCAGCACATCATATTGGCCGTCATAGAAGGCGGTCATGATGTCTTCGAGCGCACCGGCGGCGAGCTGACCATGGGCCACCGCCACCTTCACCTCGGGCACCGAGGCAGCCAGGAACTCGCGCACCTCGCCGAGATCCTCGATGCGCGGCACCACATAGAAGCTCTGGCCGCCGCGATAGCGCTCGCGCAGCAGCGCCTCGCGCACCACCAGCGGATCGAACGGCGTGATGAAGGTGCGCACCGCGAGGCGGTCCACCGGCGGCGTGGCGATGATGGACAGTTCGCGCACCCCGGTCATGGCGAGCTGCAGGGTGCGGGGGATGGGGGTGGCGGTGAGGGTCAGCACATGCACCTCGGCCCGCAGTTGCTTCAGCCGCTCCTTGTGGGAGACGCCGAAATGCTGCTCCTCGTCCACGATGACAAGCCCGAGGTCCTTGAAGCTGATGGCCTTGCCGAGCAAGGCATGGGTGCCGACCACGATGTCCACCGTGCCGTCGGCGATGCCCTTCTTCACGGCGGTCAGGTCTTTGCCCGTCACCATGCGCGAGGCCTGGGCCACGTTCACCGGCAGCCCCTTGAAGCGCTCGGAGAAGGTCTTGTGGTGCTGGCGGGCGAGCAGCGTGGTGGGCACCACCACCGCCACCTGCTTGCCGGACAGCGCCACCGCGAAGGCGGCGCGCAGCGCCACTTCCGTCTTGCCGAAGCCCACGTCGCCGCAGATCAGCCGGTCCATGGGGTGGCCGGAGGCGAGGTCGTCCAGCACCGCGTCGATGGCGGCGTCCTGGTCGTCGGTCTCCTCGTAGGGGAAGCGGGCGCGGAACTCGTCATAAAGGCCCATGGCCGGCACCAGCTTGGGCGCCTCGCCGAGCTGGCGCTGGGCGGCGATCTTGATGAGTTCGGACGCCATTTCGCGGATGCGCTTCTTCATCCGCGCCTTGCGTGCCTGCCACGCGCCGCCGCCGAGCTTGTCGAGCTGGGCCTCGGTGTCCTCCGAGCCGTAGCGGCTCAGCAGTTCGAGATTCTCCACCGGCAGGAACAGCTTGTCGCCGCCGGCATAGTGGATCTCCAGGCAGTCGTGGGGCGCCCCCATGGCCTCCACGGTCTTCAGGCCGATGAAGCGGCCGATGCCGTGGTCCACATGGACAACCAGATCGCCGGCGGTGAGCGCGGTCAGCTCCGTGAGCACGTCCTGCGGGCGGCGGGCCTTGCGCTTGGGGCGCACCAGCCGGTCGCCGAGGATGTCCTGCTCGCCGATCACGGCGAAGTCCGGCGTCTCGAAGCCCGCCTCCACCCCGAATACGGCGAGCGCCGCCTGGGTTTTCGGCAGCGCCGCGAGGCTGTCGAAGCGGGAGATGGCGGCGAGGCCCTTCAGCCCATGGTCGGCCAGCACCGTGCCCAGCCGCTCGCGCGAGCCCTCGGACCAACCGGCGAGGATCACCTTTTTGGACTTCTGCAGCTCGCGCACATGGGTGATGGCGGCGTCGAAGACATTGGCCTCCGGCTCCGCCCGCTCGGCGGCAAACGAGCGGCCCTGCACGCCGCCAAGATCGATGACCCGGGCGTCCGCCCCCTCCGGCGCAGCGAAGGGGCTGAGGCGGGCGAGGCTGTGGCGAGCCAGCCGCTTGTTCCATTCCGGGCCGGCCAGATAGAGCCGGTCCGCCGGCAGGGGATTGTAGATGGTGCCGCCACCCAGCTCCTGCCCGCCCTTTCGGGCGTCGTAATAATCGGCGATCTGGGCGATGCGCTCGCCGCCCGCCTCTTCCGCCAGCGGATCGAGCAGCAGCGTGCCGCCTTCCAGATAGTCGAAGAGGGTGTCCATGCGCTCGTGGAACAAAGGCAGCCAATGTTCCATGCCGGCGTGGCGGCGGCCTTCGCTCACCGCCTCATAGAGGGTGTCGCCTTTGCGGGCGGCACCGAACTCGGCCACATAGGCCATGCGGAAGCGGCGCATGGTGTCGGTGGTCAGCTGGAACTCGGCCATGGGCACCAGTTCCAGGGAGCGGACCTGGCCGGTGGTGCGCTGGGTCTCGGGATCGAAGGCCCGGACGGTCTCCAGCGTGTCGCCGAAGAAATCGAGGCGAATGGGCGCATCGAGGCCCGGCGGGAACAGGTCGATGAGGCCGCCGCGCACCGCATATTCGCCGGTGTCGCGCACGGTGGAGGTGCGCAGGAAGCCGTTCTGCTCGGCCCATTGGGTCACGCCCTCGAGGTCGATGGCATTGCCCGGCGCCGCCACCAGCGATTGCGCCGCCACCAGACCCTTGGCCGGCACCCGCTGCACCGTGGCGTTCACGGTGGTGAGCAGCACGCAGGCATTGCCGCCCTTGACGCGGGCAAGCTTCGCGAGGGTCGCCATGCGCCGGGCCAGGATGGATGGGTTGGGCGAGGCGCGGTCATAGGGCAGGCAATCCCAGGAGGGAAAGCTCAGCACCTCCAGCTCCGGCGCGAAGAAGGCGAGACCCCGCTCCACCGCCGCCATGCGCTGGCCATCCCGGCAGATGACGGTGAGGCTCGGCCAGGGTGCATTCTTGCGCCCGGCAAGGGAGCGGGCAAGGTCCGCCACCACCATGCCCTCCATGCCGTCCGCGACGCGGGAGAGGATGAGCGGCCGGCCTTCGGCCAGCGCATCGGCAAGGAGCTGGGGACGCTTCACGAGGGTACTCCGGGATCAAAAAGCAGGCGGCGTGGCGCAGTCAGGCCGGCAGGCCGCGTCCGGACAGATGGAAGTCGCAGATCTTGCGGAACAGCGGCGTGTCGAATTCCGCCGGGGTCGGCTCGCTGGCGCTGATCCAGGAGAAGACCTTCTGGTCATCGGGCTCCAGCAGCGCCTCGAAGGCGTCGAGCTCGGCGTCGGAGAGGCTCTCGATCTCCACATTGGCGAAGCCGCCCAGGATGAGGTCCATCTCGCGCATGCCGCGATGCCAGGCGCGGAACAGGATGCGACGTCGGCGCTCGTCCAGACCGTCGCTGGACCTCGTTAAGCCGGTCATGATCTCGATGCCTCCAAAGCACGGCGTCGGCCGGGCCAGAAGGCCCGTCCGTGCCCGGCATATAGGGGCATGGGCCCCGGTTTGGCCAGTGGGGCGCGCTGGCGCGGGGTGCCGCCCCTTGACCCCGGACGCAAGACAGGGTCCCAAGGGCGGGCGGCGGGTGTGACCCGGCGCGCCCCGCCACGGCCAGCCGGAACGCCATGCAGCTCGATCGGATCGGAAAAGACCTCGTCGCCGCCCTGCGCTTCTATTCGCGGCTGCCCATCCCCGCCCGGCGCGATGACCCCGACGCCTTCGCCATGCCCGATATCAACCGCATCGCCTACGCCATTCCGCTGGCGGGCGCGGTCATCGGGCTTATCGGCGCGCTGGTGCTCATGGGAGCGCTGGCGCTGAAGCTGTCGGCGTTCCTCGCCGCCGCTCTGGCGGTGACAGCCCTCGTGCTGGCCACCGGCGCCTTCCACGAGGATGGACTGGCCGACACGGCGGACGGCCTCGGTGGCGGGCGCGACAAGGCCCATCGCCTCACCATCATGCGCGACAGCCGGATCGGCACCTATGGCGGCTGCGCCCTCATCATGGCCCTGCTGCTGCGGGTAGCGGCCCTGGAAGCCCTCGTCGCCTCGGCCGGCATGGTCCGCGCGGCGCTGGCGCTGGTGGTGGCGGAGGCGGCCTCGCGGGCGGCGGGGGTGTTGCTGATCCTCGCCTTGCCCCCCGCCCGCACCGATGGCGCCGGCGCCGCGTTCGGGCGCCCCTCGGAATCGGCGGGACTTGCCTGCGGCCTCGTCGCCGCGCTGCTGGTGGTGGTCATTCTGGTGCCGGGCTTCGGCATCAGCACGGCCTTTGCCGGCCTCATCGCCCCGCTGGTGGCCCTGTTTGCCATGATGCGTCTGTCGGGCCGGCTCATCGGCGGGCAGACCGGGGACGTGGCCGGCGCCACCCAACAGGTGGCGGTGATTGTCTTCCTCCTCGGGGTGCTTATCTTTCCCGGCAGGTGAGGCGGGACGCGAGTCGCCACCGCCGGCTTTTATTGATCGAACCCAACGAGCGCCGCGCCATTGACGTTGAGACCGCCCGGACAGACGCCTGACGCGGACGCCATCGCGACACCGTGTGTCAAGCTGTGCGCCATCGAGCCCCTGAGCGGACTGTGCCTCGGCTGCGGTCGCTCGCTGCGCGAGATCGGTGCCTGGATGTCCTATTCGCCCGCCACGCGCGCCGCCATCATGGCCGCCCTCCCCCAGCGCCTCGCCCGGGTCAAGGCTGAAGTGCGCGACAGCGCACCGGACTGAAGCCATGCGCAGCGACCGTCTCCTTTGGATGCTGCTGATCGGCCTGCTGGGCGGGGTAGTGGTGCTCGCCGTCCACCACGAGCAGGGCGAGGTGGCGGGCATCGACCTCGACCAGTTCGGCGCGCTGGTGAGCCAGCTTGCCATCGCCATCTTCATCGGCGCCGGGCTGTGGTCGGTGGTGCGTGGCCGCATCGGCGAATCCCTCGTGGCGGCCGCCTTCTGGGTGGTGCTCGCCGCCCTGCTGGCCCTCGGCTACACCTATCGCGAGCCCTTGAAGCAGGTGGGCCAGCGGGTGCTGGCCGAAGTGGCGCCGGGCTATGCGGTGAACGTCGCCCAGTCGGGCAGCGTCGCGGTGGAGGTGACGCGCGCGAGCGGCGGCGATTTCGGCGTGCGCGCCGCCATCAACGGCACCAGCGTGAACATGTTGGTGGATACCGGCGCCTCCTCCGTGGTGCTGACCCACGAAGCGGCGAAGGCGGCCGGCCTGCCGGTGGACTTCCTGAAATACGACGTGCCGGTGGACACCGCCGGCGGCCGCACCAAGGCAGCCGGCGTGGTGCTCGACAACATCATCATCGGCGGCATCGTGGAGCGCCGCGTGCCGGCCTTGGTCTCCCCGCCCGGCATGCTGCGCACCAGCCTGCTCGGCATGAGCTTCCTGTCGCGCCTCCAGGCCTTCGAGTTCCGCGGCGACCGCCTGCTCATGCGTGGCGGCGACCGGTAAGGCGCCCTTCCGTTTTACGTCCGTACCGCCATGGCTTACCGTCGCAAGACAAAATCCCCGCGTGAGTCGTTGCCATGCGTATCCCGAGCGTCACGGACCGGCAGAAGGAACGCGCCGTCCTGCTGGCGGTCCTGCTCGATCTCGGCCTGTTCCTGCCCTATGCGGTGACGACGGCCCACACCGGCTCCCTCGCCATGCTGGCGGAAATCCTGCGCGGCGGGCTGCTGCTGGTGGTGGAAGGCACCGCCTATCTGGCGTTGCGTGCCGTGCATCGCGGCCAGACCCACTTCTACGATTTCGGCGTCGGCAAGCTGGAGCGGATGTTCTCCATCGTCATCGGCGCCCTGTTGCTTCTCGCGGCGGTGTTCGTGCTGGTGAAGGTGCTGCATGGCTCCGAGCCGGAGGCTCTGCCGCCGTTCTGGGCGGCCGCCGCCATGGTGCTGGTGCTGGCGAACCTTGCGGCCAACGTCATTCCGCTCGTCCCGCTCTGGCGCGCGACCCGCGCGGGCACCTCCATCATTGTCCTCTCCCAGTTCCGCGCGCGCATGGCCAAGGCTGCAGCCTCAGTCACCGTGGTGACCTGCGTCGCCATCGACGTGCTGATGCCCGATACGGTGGTGGCAGAGATGGCCGATGATTTCGGTGGCCTGGTGGGCGCGGCCTTCATGCTGGTGGTGGGCGGGCGGATGATCTCCGAATCCCTGCCCGACCTGCTGGACCGGGCCCTCGCCGAGCCGGTGCAGATGAAGGTGAACAGCGCGCTGGCCGCCTTCTTTCACCAGTATGAGCAGCTCACCTGCGTACGCACGCGCAAGTCCGGGGCGGTGGCCCATGTGGAAATTACCCTGGGCTTTTCGCCGAGCCGAACCATGGCGGATGTCGGCGCAGTGACCACCGGGTTGCGCCAGGCCCTTGAAGCGGCCATCCCGGAGGCCGATGTGGTGGTGATCGCCGAGGCTTCGACCCTACCGCGCCGCGACGACCTCGCGCCGGCGTCCTGAGCAGAACCGTTCAGAGCATCTCAAGCCCCACCTTGCGGCGCGGCGCCGGGAAGGCGCGGTCGATGGTGGCAAGGTCCTCCGCATCGAGCACGAGGTCGTGGGCCGCCGCATTCATCTGCACATGGGCAATGCGGCTCGCCTTGGGAATGGCGATCACGTCGCCGGCCCGCATCACCCAGGCCAGCGCCACCTGGAACGGGTCAACACCGTGCTTCTTCGCCACCGCGCCCAGCGCTCCGCCCCGCGGCAGGCGGGCCTGCTCGATGGGGCTGTAGGCCATGGCCGGAATGCCGGCTTCGGCGAGGAAGGGCAGCAGATCGAATTCCGGCCCCCTGCGGCTGGGATTATAGAGCACCTGGTTGGCGGAGCAGGCGTGCCCGCCTGGTGCCGCCAGCAGTTCCTCCATGTCGTCGGTGTCGAGATTGCTGACGCCCCACAGGCGGATCTTGCCCGCCGCTTGCAGCGCCTCGAACCCGGCGATGGTCTCCTTCAGCGGATGGCTACCGCGCCAGTGCAGAAGGTAGAGGTCGATCACATCGGTCTTCAGCCGCTTCAGGCTGCGCTCGCAGGCGGCCTGGACCCCGGCCCGGCTGGCATTGTGGGGATAGACCTTGCTGACGAGGAACACCTCACCGCGCCGGCCGGCCACGGCCTCGCCCACCACCTCTTCCGCGCCGCCGTCCGCATACATCTCGGCGGTGTCGATGAGGGTGAGGCCGAGGTCGAGCCCCGCGCGCAGGGCGGCC
Organism: Xanthobacter autotrophicus; assembly: GCF_005871085.1. Classification (GTDB taxonomy): domain Bacteria; phylum Pseudomonadota; class Alphaproteobacteria; order Rhizobiales; family Xanthobacteraceae; genus Xanthobacter; species Xanthobacter autotrophicus. Next base: position 331,508 of record NZ_VAUP01000015.1, read on the forward strand.
ACCTCCTCTGCCCGCTCGGGCGCGCTCTCGCCCATGTACCAGGTGCCCTGGCCCAGGGCCGGCACGGTTTCGCCGTTGGGGAGGGTGACGGTCTTTGGCATATGGTATTCCAACATTGATTTTCGCGGCGACCTTAAGACCTGCGAGCGATCGGCGGAAGAGCATAACCCGTTGCGTCAACTCAGCCATGATCCCGGCTTCGGGGGTGTTCACCATGGGTCAAGCCGCCAAAGGCGCTGCCATTGCCCGTGCTTGCCTTGTGCTTCTCATCCCTTACAAGGAACGCGGGGCCTTGAAGGCTGGCGGGACTTTAGGATCGAAGGTGGCAGCATTGGACGGCGCTGAAGGGTCAAAGCGACGGGCATCGGCATGGGCGCGCCTGCTGGCGCCGCTGATGATGTTGGCGCTCGCCGGCTGTGCGCGTCCCGAGGGCTTGCTGGTGCCGGTGGCAGTGGATGTCCCCCCCGCCGGCAAGGTCGATATGCTGGTGGCCACGACCCGAGCACCAAGCGATGCGGAAGGCGTCCTCTTCACCGGCGAGCGGGGCGATGGCCTCGCCTTCACCAACATCGTGGTTTCCATCCCGCCCAACCGGGAGGTCGGCTCGATCCAATGGCCAAGCCGGGTGCCAGCGGACCCGACACGGGAATTCGCGGTGACGCGGGTGAACCCGATCCCCAACAATCAGGTCGTCTCCTGGTACAAGCAGCAGCCACGGACCAAGCACAGGGTGCTCATCTTCGTCCACGGCTTCAACACCCGCTTTGATGCGTCGGTGTTCCGCTTTGCCCAGTTCATCCATGACACCAGCGCCGATTACATGCCGGTGCTGTTCACCTGGCCGTCCCGCGGGCGGATCACTGATTATCTTTACGACCGGGAAAGCGCCAATTTCTCGCGCTCGGACCTCGCCTATGTGCTCGCGTCCGCGGTCAAGAGCCCGCAGGTGGACGAGGTGGTGGTGCTGGCCCATTCCATGGGCGCCTGGCTCGCCATGGAGTCGCTGCGCCAGCTTGCCCTGAGCGAAGGGCGGGTGCCGGCCAAGATCACCAATGTGGTGCTTGCCTCCCCCGACCTCGACATCGACGTGTTCGAGCGGCAGGTGCAGGACCTGGGCCCGAAACGGCCACACCTCACCCTCTTCGTCTCCCGCAACGACCAGGCCCTGGGGGTGTCGCGCCTGCTTTCGGGACAGGTGACGCGAGTGGGCGCGGTGGACCTCACCAATCCCGCCTACAGCGCCCGCCTCGAACAGGCGACGGGCATTGTGGTGCTGGATCTCACCGCCTTGCAGGGCGGCGACGCGCTCAACCACAGCAAGTTCGCGACCCAGCCAGACATGGTGCGCCTGCTCGGCGACAGGCTGATGGCCGGCCAGAGCATCTCGGACGATGTGACGCCCGGCTCAACTGCCGTCCAGGCCGTGGGCGGGGCGGTGGGCACGGTGGTCGCCGCGCCATTCCAACTGCCAATCCAGGTGTTCGCCGGCGGGCGCAACTGACGTCCGGACGCAGCGGGCGCTCGTGACACTATCGTTCTGACGAAACAGGTGTGGGTTCGGCAGTCCACGCTGGCCTGCGCTCAGATCGACCAGTGAGTAGGCCGATCCAATCGCGGCAACCAGCCTTGGCCGTCGGTGGGCTTCGCGCCTCGGCCGGGTTGATCAAGGCCGGTCACTCTGCAGCTTCGAGAACGCGTGTTCCGATCAGGACTCGGCGCCCCATCTGATCGGCTGACGATCCGGCCGTCATGGGCTTCGCCGGACGAGAACGAACCTTCCGTCCCGCAGCATCGCCCTGCCTTCACGGCATGAGCCGCCGCCCGCCCCCTTTCCACTGAACGCCCCATCAGATTTCCGGTGCACGGCCAAAGCGGGGTGTTGGCTGGGGCCCGCAATGTCGTTATTGATATAATATATCTTTTATTGGAGAGCTTCATGCGCGAGGCCCGATTGCCCGTTACCGTCCTGTCCGGCTTCCTCGGATCGGGAAAGACGACGCTGCTCAACCACATCCTCGCCAATCGCGAGGGCCTCAAGGTCGCGGTCATCGTCAACGACATGAGCGAGGTGAACATTGATGCCGAGCTGATCCGCTCCGGCGGCGCCGACCTCTCCCACACCGAGGAGAAGCTGGTGGAGATGACCAACGGCTGCATCTGCTGCACCCTGCGCGACGATCTCCTCACCGAGGTGCGCCGCCTCGCCGCCGATGGCCGCTTCGATTATCTGCTCATTGAATCCACCGGCATCGCCGAGCCGCTGCCGGTGGCCGCCACCTTCGACTTCCGCGATGAGGCCGGCGCCTCGCTCTCCGACGTGTCCCGGCTCGACACCATGGTGACCGTGGTGGACGCCGCCCATCTGCTCAAGGACTACGGCTCGCAGGACTTCCTGCGCGACAGGGGCGAGACGGCGGGGGAGGACGACAACCGCACCCTGGTGGACCTCCTGACCGACCAGATCGAGTTCGCCGACGTGATCGTGCTCAACAAGATTTCCGGCATCGATGCCGAGCAACTGAAAATCGTGCGCGGCGTGGTGAAATCGCTCAATCCCGATGCTCGCCTCATCGAGACCGATTATTCGCGGGTGGCGCTCCGCGAAGTGCTCGGCACCGGCCTCTTCGATTTCGAGAAGGCAAGCACCCACCCGGTCTGGTTCAAGGAGCTGAACGGCTTCAAGGACCACGTGCCGGAGACGCAGGAATATGGCGTTTCAAGCTTCGTCTACCGCGCCCGCCGGCCGTTCCATCCGGAGCGGTTCCAGGCCTTCCTGGCACAGACATGGCCAGGCCTGGTCCGTGCCAAGGGCCTGTTCTGGCTGGCGACCCGGCCGAACCGCGTGGGCGAGATGAGTCTTGCCGGGGCCATATGCCAGACCGGCACCGCCGGCCGCTGGTGGGCCAGCGTGCCCAAGGAGCACTGGCCGACCCAGCAGGACTGGCGCGCCTGGCTCCGCTCCCATTGGACCCCGGGCTATGGCGACCGGCGGCAGGAGCTGGTCTTCATCGGCATGGGGCTGGACGAAGCAGCCATGCGCGCCGCCCTCGACGCCTGCCTCGTCGGCCCGGCCAACCCCAAGCGCTTCAATGCCAGCGCGCTGAAGCACCTGCCGGACCCCTTCCCGAGCTGGGACGCAACGCCGGCCTGAGGGCGCGCGCCGGTCGGATTTTGTATTTCTGACTGGCGGCACCCCGCCTTGCCCCACGGCCGGCGGGCGGACCCGCAGGTCCCGTCGGGCCGCCGGGACCTTCAAGCCCTGGCGGGCCGATTGGACCTGTAGGACCGGGAGTACCGGGAGCGCCAGGAGTACCGGGTGCGCCAGGCGCACCGACCCACTGGGTAGCCTGCCGCCCCTTTGGAAGATCGCCAGCGTCAAGACCAAGATAGCTTGGCATCAGGTCGCCACGATCCCTCTGCAAGAGCGTACGCTCGCGCGGAAGATTGACGGCTTTGGTTGGGATATACTCTCCCGCTGTTTCAGTACTGTTGACAGAACCAGAGCAGAAATAGACCCGAATGCCGACCATGACAGTGAAATCATCGGACGATACGATGCAGTCGGCCTAATTATAGGGGTAATCCCCTAATTATAAGGGGATTATCCTCTTCGGGATTGGTGAGGTGGCGGTAGATCGCGAGCACGATGTTTTTCTCCGCCAGGCTCTTGAAGGCGGCGAAGAAACCGAGTTTGCGCTTCACCATTCGCCACTCATCCTCGATCATAGAAGGAGCGCGACATGAGGAGCCGCACGTTGACCCTGGTTTCCGCCCTCGCGGTGACGCGCTAAACGTATCCTTCCGTTACTCTGCTTGAGGCGAAGAGGTGTCTGTTGTCATCCCGGCCCGCCGGCTTCGCTGCGAAAGATGCGGCGCTGAATTCACCTGCGGATCGGCAGCGTCTGCCCCCGCTCCTCGGTGCTGGTGCCAGGATCTGCCTCCGCTGAAGGTCAAGCTACCGGAAGGCGATTGCCTTTGCCCTGATTGCTTGCGCCATGAGATCCAACGCCATGAGATCCAACGCCATGAGAGCAAGCATGATGAGAGCCAGGATCAGCGGCCTCTGCAAAATCGCCGCCAGTCCTGACCACGCGCCCGAGCGGCGACCTGCCGTTACGCAGTAGCTCCCTCGATCAATCGCGTGCGTCCCGGGCCGAGCAGGCCGACCGCATGGACATTCCGCGCGCAAGAAAGCGCAGGACGCCTTCAGCATCCTTGTCCCGCACAGGAAGGCGCTGTGCGATGCCGGTGCGAGGAATTCTTCCGCCATGTAGACCTCCCGCCCCGGAGCGCGACGGTGCCGCCGCGCTCCGGTTCTGGTCTGGAGGCCTCGTCAGGCCGCGGCGATCTGCGCCTTCAGTTCCAGCCGGCGCTGGTGGAGCAGCGGCTCGGTGTAGCCGCTCGGCTGCTCGCGGCCCTTGAAGACGAGGTCGCAGGCGGCCTGGAAGGCGATGGAGCTGAAGTCCGGCGCCATGGGCTGGTAGAGCGGGTCGCCGGCATTCTGCCGGTCCACCACCACCGCCATGCGCTTCAGCGTCTCCAGCACCTGCGCCTCGCTGCACACGCCGTGGCGCAGCCAGTTGGCGATGTGCTGGGACGAGATGCGCAGCGTGGCGCGGTCCTCCATCAGCCCCACATCATGGATGTCCGGCACCTTGGAGCAGCCGACGCCCTGGTCCACCCAGCGCACCACATAGCCGAGGATGCCCTGGGCGTTGTTGTCCAGCTCCTGCTGGATGTCCTCGGGCGTCCAGTTCGGCCGCACCGCCACCGGGATGGTCAGGAGATCGTCCAGCTTGGCCTTCGGGCGGCTGCGCAGCGCGGCCTGCACCTGATGCACGTTCACCTTGTGATAGTGGGTGGCGTGCAGGGTGGCGGCGGTGGGAGACGGCACCCAGGCGGTGTTGGCGCCGGCCTTGGGGTGGGCGATCTTCTGCTCCAGCATGGCGGCCATCAGGTCCGGCATGGCCCACATGCCCTTGCCGATCTGGGCATGGCCGGCGAGGCCGCACTCCAGGCCGATGTCCACGTTGCGGGCCTCGTAGGCGCTGATCCAGGCGGCCTGCTTCATGTCGCCCTTGCGGACCATGGGGCCGGCTTCCATGGAGGTGTGGATCTCGTCGCCGGTGCGGTCGAGGAAGCCGGTGTTGATGAAGGCGACCCGGCTGGATGCGGCGCGGATGCTCTCCTTCAGGTTCACCGTGGTGCGGCGCTCCTCGTCCATGATGCCCATCTTGATGGTGTCGGGGGGCAGGCCCAGCAGATCCTCGACGCGGTCGAAGATCTCCACCGCGAACGCTACCTCGTCCGGCCCGTGCATCTTGGGCTTGACCACATACATGGAGCCGGCGCGGCTGTTTGCGCGGCGGCCGCCGGGGCCGATGTCGCGCAGGGCGATGAGCGCGGTGACGGCGGCATCCATGATGCCCTCGGGGATTTCCGCGCCGTCCTTCAGCAGGATGGCCGGATTGGTCATGAGGTGCCCCACGTTGCGCACCAGCATGAGCGAGCGGCCCGGCAGCACCAGCGTGCAGCCGTCCGGCGCGGTGTAGGTGCGATCGGGGTTGAGGCTGCGAGTGAAGATGCGCCCGCCCTTGGCGATCTCCTCCTTGAGGTCGCCGCTCATCAGGCCGAGCCAGTTGCGGTAGACGGCGACCTTGTCCTCGGCATCCACGGCAGCGACGGAATCCTCGCAATCCTGGATGGTGGTCAGCGCCGCTTCCAGCACGAGGTCGGAGATGCCGGCGGCATCGTCCTTGCCGATGACGCTGGTGCGGTCCACCACGATCTCCACATGGAGGCCGTTCTTCTTCAGGAGCACGGCGGACGGCGCGGACGCCTCGCCGCGATAGCCGGCGAACTGTGCCGGGTCCGCAAGGCCGGTGGCGCCGACCACGAGGGCGCCGTCCTTGACCGACAGCGGGCCGGCATCAGCCCAGGAGGCGGCCTTGAGGGGCGCGCTTTCGTCGAGGAAGGCGCGGCCCCAGGCGATGACCTTGGCGCCGCGGACGGGATTATAGCCCTTGCCCTTCTCGGCACCGTCGCTCTCCGGAATGGCGTCGGTGCCGTAGAGCGCGTCATAGAGCGAGCCCCAGCGCGCATTGGCGGCATTCAGCGCGTAGCGCGCGTTCATCACCGGCACCACCAGCTGCGGGCCGGCCACTTCCGCGATCTCGGGGTCGACGTTGGCCGTGGTCACGCTGAAGGCGGGGCCTTCGGGCACCAGATAGCCGATCTGCGTCAGGAACGCCTTGTAGGCCTCCAGATCGAGGGGGGCGCCATTGTCGCGATACCACTGGTCGAGGGTCTTCTGCAGCTCCTCGCGCCGCGCCAGGAGTTCGCGGTTGCGCGGCGCCAGGTCGTGGGCGATGGCGGAGAGGCCCTCCCAGTAGACGTCCGCATCGATGCCGCTGCCGGGCAATGCCTCGGTTTCAATGAAGTCGTGCAGAGTACGCGCGATTTGCAGCCCGGCGCGTTCCACCCGGGCCTCGGTCCCACTTGCCATGGTCACTCCGTGTCGTCCTTTTCCAAGGCGAGGCGCCTCTTGAAGAGTGCTGGTCCGTCTGAGACGCCAGCAGCCTCGCCCCCCTATCCTACGCCGTAACGGCATTGCCCCGGATATCGATCTTGGGCAACACACCTTCGCAGTCCGATGAAAGGTGCGATGGTCCGCCTACTCGTAGAGATAGCCCACGGGCTTGCCGGTCACCCGTTCGCTGCGCAGGTCCGCGCGGGTGATGATCTGGCCTGCCAAGGCGTCGATCTCGTCGCGCTGGGTGGGTGTCCACATCTTGAGGTCCTCGATGCCCCTGAGCAGGCCGAGACGGAGGATCTGGGTGTCTTCACCCACGTCCGTGAGCGTGATGGCACCCTTGCCGGCGGTCACCGTGTCGCCGGTGGCCAGCTCCAGCGGCTTGCCGGAGCCATCCGTGAAGAGGGCGGTGCCGCGGATGATGCGGTAGACCACCACTTCGCCCTTCGCCAGCCCCTCGGCGTCGGCCTTGGCGGTGGACTTCGGCAGGATGGATCCGCCGCGCGGGTCGGTGGCGATGATGTGCCCGGTCACCAGATTTCCGCTGGGCGCCTCGATGCCGAGATCGCGCACATGGACCGGCATGGGTGAGGCCACCGACCCGAGCGCATCCGCGGGATAGGCACGGAACAGGGCTTCAAGCTCCAGCGGGTCCTGGACCCAGAAGCCGGCGCCGGCCGGCCGGTTGTGCAGCGGATGCTTCCAGGCCGTGCGGGGGGTCTCATCTTCCTTGATGTGTTCGGAGCCGACCACGGTCGGATTGGGGAAGGTGGTCGGATCGGTGATGAAGGCCTCGAGGAACTTGCCCGAATAGCCCATACAGGTGGGATCGGGCACCACCGTCTGCGGCGTCCTCAGGTTCTCTTCCGTCGACATGCCGGACCAAGTGTAGAACAGCTGGCGGTGGACGATGGCACTTTGCAGCATCACCGCGCCGGGGCCGACATAATGGAGCTTCCCGTCATAGTCGAAGGTGAACATGCCCGACGTGACCAGGACCAGCTGGAATCCGCCCGGAGGAAGATGAAGGTGGAAATCCGTCGGCCCGGTGTCTTCCCGATAGATGGGAAGATTGGTCGCCACTTCCTGAAGCAGGAAGGCGTCGTTGTTGGCGTGGAGGCCTTCCAGCGCGCGATGATACAGCGCCTGCGGCCGGTAGATGGGATCGTAGCTGATGTCCTTGTAGCGATCGACCGCGACGAAGGCCGCACGATTGAGGCTGAGGCGATTGCCATCCGGCCGCGTGAGCCCCGGCCACTTGAAGTCGACCATGGACTGCATCCCCATAGCACTCTCCCAGGTAAGATGCGGATAGAAGGTTAAATGGTGCAATAGACATATTCGAGCAGGCGCAAAGTCCGTCAATCGAATATTGTGTCTGCGACCGTTCCGGGCAATGCATCCTTCGCTTGACGTGCCATCACCCGGGCTTTTTTGGTCATTATTTGGTCCCCTGCATATATTTTGGAGGGCTATTGCCGAAGTTGAAGGCACACGCTCTACAGGAGACTTTCGAAGCCGTGAGCGCGGGCGCAGGATGTCCCTGCGCCACGCGGTTGATCGTCCAGACAGGCGCAGGCGCCGTGCTCGACACCGGCGGCGACACAACCGCGATCGTGCTCCGTGTTCAGCTTGAGTCGATGCTCTCACGCTCGAGAAGCGCGGCGTCTTCGGACTCCGGCCCCGACACAGACCGTTCGGACCGCCGTGGAGTGAGTGCTTGCCGGCAGTTGCGCCTTCAGTGCTGTCGCGCAATGGATGGCAATCGGGGGCTTACACCGGCGCGATCAATCCGGCGAGATGCACATGGTTGGCTCTGCGCAATCTGAAGGCTGCTAGCCCCGCACTGCGCTCCTGAAGGCAGCCGAAAGCGCGGCGAGCGCATCGCGCGGTCGGCCCTCCTTGACTCTCGTGTGAAGCAGCACCGGCAAACGCGGCAGGTCCGGAAGGCTCAACCTGTGGCCGACATCGACAGCGCCGAAAGGCAGCATGCGCGGTGCCAATGCCGCAACGCCGAGCCCGGCCATGACTGCGGCCACGACGGCGGCGACGCCCCCGCCGACGAAAATCTCCGTCCACGGCACGCCTGCCGCATCGAGGAGTTGCCCCGCCATTGCCCGCACGCCGCAGGGCTCGGCCATCGTGGCGAGCGGCAGGGGCTCGCCCGCGCGGTGCTGCCAGCCGGATGAAGCGAACCAGCCGAACTTTTCCTCCGTCAGCATGTCCCCGTCGCTCCGCCCTGCATGCAAGCGGACGATCACCGTGTCGAGTTCGCGGCGATCGAAGCTTTGAAGCAGATCGCCTGATGATCCGATTCGGATTTCGATCAACAGCTGCGGGTCTTGCGCGTTCATACGCGCGATCAAGGCGGGAAGCTCAGGCCCCGCCACGTGGTCGCTGATGCCGATGGTGAGGCGCTGCCGGGGTTCGCCGAATATGGCGAGCGCGCGATCATGCACTTCCAGGAGTTCGCGGGCATGTTCCAGGAAGGCATCGCCCCGCGCGGAAAGCTGCACATAACGGGGCGTCCGCTCGACGAGGCGGCAGCCCACCCGCTCTTCAAGCCGCTTCAGCTTCAGGCTGATCGCAGCCTGCGTCGTCCGCATTGCTTCGGCCGCGCGGGTGAAGTTGCCCAGCTCGGCGATGCAGATGAAAGCCCGGACGGCATCCAGGTCGAGGGGGCGCTCAGTCATTTTGGTTTGTTATCATTGATATGAATATTCATAGCATATCAAAATGATGTCGCGGCGTCTAACCTTGAACCGGATCATGGGAGCAAGGGACAAGCGATGCCGCTCATTCACATTTCCATGCGTGCCGGAAAGCCCGAAGCCTACCGGCAGGCCATTTTTGACAGCCTTTACCGCGCGCTGCGCGAGACGCTGAACGTGCCCGACGACGACCAGTTCATGACCATCAGCGAGCATGACGCCGCAAATTTCCGCTACGGTGCTGCCTTCGGTGTCACGAGGAGCGAGGATCTCGTCTACATCGGGATCACCGTTTTCAACACCCGCACAGCAGAGCAGAAAAAGGCGCTGTTCAAACGCATCGCGGAGCTGCTCGGCGACGCTCCGGGAATCCGGCCGGAAGATGTGTTTGTAGTCATCTCCGATGCCGCGAAGGAGAATTGGTCCGTTGGCCACGGTCTCCAGCAGTTTGCCTGAGACAATCGCACAATCATGCAAGGCAAACTGACGGCTGCTCTTGACGCGCATCCATCCAGGGACCCACGGAAGGGGGCCGGATGCAAATCGCAGCCTCCGCCCGCTATAGCGCCGAGTGGTCGCGCACCGCCTCGGCCAGCGCCGGCTTCAGATCGGCGAAGCGCCGGTCGAGGGCGATGGGATCGGAGCGATTGAGAGCGATCATCTGTGCCCGCGCCTCGCCGCCCCGCACCACCTCGAACCCATCCCCTTCGATGGCGGCAATGACGGCGTCCGCAACGGCCTCCGCCGGCTCCTTGGTGAAGCCCACCTCGGCGCCGGCCCGGCTGGTGCGCATCATCGGGGTGTCCGTCGCACCGGGATAGATGGTCAGCACCCGCACGCCTTCGCCCACCAGTTCCCGCCGCAGCGCTTCGTCGAAGCGCGCGAGGCCCGCCTTGGTGGCGGCATAGGTGGCGTAGAATGGCACGCCGATGAGGGCGATGGCCGAGGTGACGTCGGCGATCAGCCCGTCTCCGCTTGCCCGGAGCGCCGGCAGGGCCGCGCGGGTGAGGAGGATGGGGGCGATAAGGTCCACCTCCAGCATGGCACGGATTTCGGCTTCGCTCGTATCCTCCAGGCGGCCGGCACGCACGCCGCCCGCATTGTTGACAAGGATATCGAGCCCACCCAGGTAGACCAGCGCGCCGTCGAGGGTGGCCTTCCGCCCTGCCGTCTCGGTCACATCCGCACAGATGCCGTGGACGTCGCCGCCCTGGGCCTTAAGGCCCGCGACGGCTGCGTCGATGGCATCCTGCCTGCGGCCGCTGATCACCACCCGCGCGCCCTTCTCAAGAAGAGCGGCGGTGATGGCGCGGCCGATGCCGCTTGAGCCCCCGGTCACGAGGACTCGCTTTCCTTCGATCTTCATGGCTTCCTCCTTGAAGAGACCACCAGCGCCGGCCGTCTCATTCCGCGGCCGCGGGCGGATAGTTGGAGGGGAACAGGGCGCGCCGGCTTTCCTCGTCACCGGAGGCCTTGAAGCTATGGTCCTTGCCCACCGCGCGGGCCCGCGCCACCGCCTCGCGGCCGTCGATCTGCGCGAACCAGCGCTTCAGGTTGGGGAAACCGGACAGCGGGTCGCTCTCCACCTTCAGCACCCGCGCGGCGCGATCGAGCCAGCCCCACGCCGACATGTCCGCGATGGTGTAGGTCTCGCCGACGATGAAGCTGCGGGTCGCGAGGTGGTCGTCGAGCACCTTGTAGTGCCGCTCCACCTCCCGCCGGTAGCGGTTCACTGCATAGTCGAGGCCTTGCGGCGCCGCATGCTGGAAATGCACCGCCTGCCCCGAGAACGGCCCGAGCCCGCTGGCCAGGAAGAGCAACCAGGACAAAAGCTCCGGCCGGTCCTCAGGCGCGCCGAGGAACCGGCCCGTCTTCTCTGCGAGATAGAGCAGGATGGCGGTGGAATCGAACACCCGCGCCTCCCGGCCGCCGGGGCCCTCGGTGTCGATGATGGCCGGCACCTTGCCGTTGGGATTGATGGCGCGGAACGCCGGCATGTGCTGTTCGCCCTTGGCCGTGTCGACGGGCACCACCTCGTAGGGCAGGCCCGTCTCCTCAAGGAACAGCGCGACTTTGGCGGGGTTGGGCGTGGGATGGAAGTAGAAGCGGATCAAGGGATCACCTGTGCCAGGGCGGTCCAAACCGCTGGGCTGGACCGCATTTGCATTTTAGATCGACTGATATAGAATGCACGCCGACGCAGGGATCGCAAGATCCCATCTGCGATTTTTGCGCGGCGCGAGCGGTTGCGCGTTGCGTTCAGCCCATCAATGAGGCGGAACATGATCGATCTGTATTATTGGCCGACCCCCAACGGCCACAAGATCACACTCTTTCTGGAAGAAGCGGGGCTCGATTACAAAATCATCCCCGTGGATATCAGTGCCGGAGACCAGTTCAAGCCGGACTTTCTTGCGATTGCGCCCAACAACCGCATGCCGGCCATCGTCGATCATGCCCCCGCCGACAACGGCGCTCCGATCTCGGTGTTCGAATCCGGCGCCATCCTGCTCTATCTCGCCGAGAAGACCGGGCGCTTCCTCCCCGCCGACCTGCGCGGCCGCACGGCCGTCAGCCAATGGCTGTTCTGGCAGATGGGCGGGCTTGGCCCCATGGCCGGGCAAAACCACCACTTCAGCCAGTATGCGCCGGAGAAGATCCCCTACGCCATCGAGCGCTACGTGAAGGAAACGAACCGGCTCTACGGCGTGCTCGACCGTCGGCTGGCGGCGAACGCCGAAACCGGCGCGGCATATGTGGCGGGCGCGGACTATTCCATCGCCGACATGGCCATCTATCCCTGGATCGTACCCCACCAGCGCCAGAGCCAGGACCTCGCCGATTTCCCCCATCTCAAGCGCTGGTTCGAGGCGGTGGCCGCGCGGCCGGCGACCATCGCCGCCTATGCCAGGGGCGAGCCCTATTCCAGCCGCCCGGCAGTGACCGAGGAAGGCAAGAAGATCCTCTTCGGCCAGACCGCGCGCCGCGCCGGGTGACGACGAGGCGGGCGGGCGCTAGAGCGTTTTCGAGCGAAGTGGATACCGGTTCGCGTGAAGAAAACGCGTTAACACTCTAGCCTTGCCCGCATCCCCCAACGAAGAAAGACCACGCAAGACATGGCACGGCCAAGGGCGTTCGACGAAAACGAGGTTCTGGATGCGGCGATCCGCTGCTTCTGGATGCACGGCTACGAGGCCACCTCCGTGCGCGACCTCGCGTCCAGCATGGGGTTGACCGGCGCCAGCCTCTACAACGCCTTCGGCGACAAGCACGCGCTCTATGAACGTGCGCTCAAGCGCTATGTGGACGAGAGCGTGGCCGACCGCATCCGCCGGCTGGAGGACCCGGTCATCGCCCCTCGCGCGGCCATCGGCGCCTTCTTCGACGAGATCGTGGAACGCTCGCTGAACGACCCTGACATGAAGGGCTGCATGGTGGTCAACGCCGCCGTGGAGCTTGGTCCCCACGACCCCGAGCTGCGGGCCGCCGCAGGCCGCACCCTCGGCGAGATCGAGGCGTTCTTCCGCCGTCGCGTGGCGGCGGGCCAGAAGGTCGGCGCCATCAGCGCCGACCAGACCGCAGAGGACCTCGCGCACATGTTGCTGGGCGTGCTGCTCGGCATCCGCGTCCTGGCCCGCATCCGCCCCGAACGGGCGCTGCTGGAAGGTGTGCTGCGTCCCGCCCTTGCCGCGCTGGAACCGCGCTGATCCGGGCGGTCCAGAGCAGCGGTGCATTTCATCGATCCGGAGAGAAAGCGCCCATGATCAAGGCCTTCGTGTTTGACGCCTACGGCACCCTCTACGACGTGCAGTCCGTCGCCGAGGTGACCGAACGGGCCTTTCCCGGCCACGGCGAAATCGTCACCCAGATCTGGCGGATGAAGCAGCTGGAATACAGCTGGCTGCGTTCGCTCATGAACGACTACCGCGACTTCTGGACGGTGACGCGGGAGGCGCTGACCTACACCCTCGGCGTTCTCGGCCTCACGCCCACCGCCAACCTGTTCGACGATATCGCCGAGGCCTATAATCGCCTCACACCCTATCCGGACGCCGTGCCGGCGCTCGTCGGCCTGTCCGGCGTGCGCCGCGCCATCCTGTCCAACGGCAGCCCGCAGATGCTCGAGACGTTGGTGGGCGGCTCCCCCCTGCGCGACCTGATCGGGACCACCATCAGCGTGGACGAAAAGCGCGCGTTCAAGCCCGATCCGCGGGCCTACGAGTTGGTGGAGGAGCGGCTCGGGGTGAAGCCGCACGAGGTGGTGTTCGTCTCCTCGAACGGGTTCGATATCGCCGGCGCCAAGCGTTTCGGCTTCCGCGTCGCACGTATTGAGCGGGTGCCCCAGGCTGCGCTCGCCCGGGAAATCGATGATGAGAGGAACAACGTTGCCGGAGCGCTGCGGCCAGCGACGCTCTTCAAGGCTTTGCGTACCCAGGAGGAAGCACTCGGTTACGCGCCCGATTTCGTGATCTCCTCCCTCGCCGACCTGTCGCGCATCGCCGTCGCGGCCTGAGACCTATTTCGGCAGCGCCTCCAGAAAATCCTCCTGGAATTCCTTCAGTTCCACCGTGTTGAGGTCGGAAATGGCCCAATAGGTCAGGCCGGCCTCGGACCAGTTGAGGAGGGTGTAGCCCTCATGGGCGCGCGCCTTGAACGTGGAGGCCACACGCGCGTCCGAACCGGCGGGCCAGACGAAGACATTAATGACATGTCCGTTGCGGCGATAGACAAGGGCCGCCACCACCCGCCCGCCGATATAATCGAGCCGCCCGCCCGCCAGCGGGAAGCCGCGCGCAGCGAGGTCCACCACCGGGGGCGAGAAATCGATTCTGCCGCCGAACCAGGGCTTCACCGTGTGCTGGTTCGAGCTTGCCACGTCGGTGAGATGCTCCGCCAGCAGGGAGCGCACATGGCCGGCAACCAGGTCCTGCTCCAGCGACGGCCCGCCCCGCGGCGGCAGCACCACGAGCAGCAGCGCCGCCGCGAGCACCGCCAGCGAGGGAACGATGCTCCAGCGCTGGAGCGCGGGCCGCAGGGTGCGCAGCCGGCCCAGGAGCCCCGTGACCCCCGCGGGCCGGTCCAAGGGCGGGACTGCCGACGCGCTACGCTCCCGTGCGAGGGCAGCGATCACGCTGTCGCGCAAGGCCGGCGGCGCGCGCCAGCGCACGTCATCAAGGGTGACGAGCTGGCGGACCCGCGCCATGCGGTCGAGGGCGCCCGCACATGCGGGGCAACCGGCGATGTGGCGTTCCACGTCCATAACATGGGCGGCATCCAGCTCGCCATCGAGGTAGCCGTTCAGCAGTTCCTCCCATGCGGTGCAGGGCCCGGCTTCTGGAATAGGCGTGCTCATGGGGTCGCCTCCCCGTCTGGCGTGGTGCGCGACCAGAGGTCCGCGAACAGCCGGCGCGCACGGGACAGGCGCGACATCACCGTGCCCACCGGCACCCCCGCTACCTCCGCGATCTCGCGGTAGGACAACTCATCCAGCTCGCGCAGCACCAGCACCTCGCGCAGTGGCTCGGGAAGGTGTTCCAGCAGCGCACGCACGGCTTCCGCCTCGGTGCGGCGCAGGAGAAGGCTCTCGGGCGTATCACCGTCAACAAGGAGACTGGCCGCATCGTCCGGCGTCTCTCCTTCGCCATGCGGCAGCGGGGCGGACTGCGGCGCTCGCCGACGCTTGAGACGCCATGTTGCATGGCAATTGCGCACGATGGCGAGCAGCCACGCCCGCGGGCTCAGGCCCCGGAAATCGGCGAAACTGCGATAGGCGCGCAGGACCGCGTCCTGCACGATGTCCTGCGCCGCGTCCGGATCCCGGCTTAAATAACGCGCCAGATTATAGGCCGCATCGAGGTGCGGCAGGATCAGCGCATCGAACCGCGCCGCCCCGGCTGCATCGAGCCCGCGATCGGCGGCAGGCGCTGCAGCAGCCTGCCCGTGGCGTGCCCCACGCTCCGCCATGGAATGCATATGCGCGGACCGGATGCGCGCGACGGGCACCAGCGCGGCGAGGCCGAGCACAAAAGCCCGCCATCCACCCGACCGAGCGAAAAGCGCGCCCGTCCCTGCCGCAGCCCCGGCGGGATACCACGGCGCGTATCCCGAGCCTGTTGCCAACATCGACCTGCCCCGTTCCCAAGCTCTATCGCAGCGGAACCCCATGTTCCGCTGCGAGTCTTATTCGTTGAAATCAGCCGGCAGGTTTCACCACCACCTTGCCAGTCATGTGGGGATGCAGCGAACAGAAATACGTGAAGTCTCCGGCCGTATTGAAGGTGAAGGAGTACTTGCCTTCGGTATCGAGAACCTTGGACCGGAAGGCCTGCTTCTTGTCGACGATCGTGTGAGGAATGTCGTCATTGTTCACCCAGGTGACGGTGGTACCGGGCGCAACCGTCACCTCGGCGGGGTTGAAGGTGAAATTGTCGATTGAGACTGTCACCTCCTCACCCGCGGCGACCGGCCGTGCCGCAAGGGCGAGGGCGAGCGCGAGGAGGGTTGCGGCGAAGAGGGCCGTGGCGGGATTGGACCGCAAAGCAGGAAGCTGCGTGATGGGCTGGCGCACGAGAAAACTCCTTTCAGAATGGCGGGAAGGCGCGCCCGCTCAGCCTTCGAGCGGCTGGTCGATAATGGCGAGGGGCTGGGAGCCACGGACGAAGTTCACCGTGGCGATACCCAGGCTCTTGCGCAGTTCCGCCGCCGGCAGCTTCAGCGGGCCGGGTGACGGCGCGCTGCCCGGCGCCGGCTGGGGGAAGGCCGTGGAACGGGCAGTGTGGAAGGTCACGTTGCCCTCCACCTTCTGCATCACCTGATGGATGTGGCCGTTCAGCACCGTCACCGAGCCGAAGCGCTTGAGATAGGCCAGCGCCTGCAGCCCGTCCGACGTGCCCCAGCCCCATTCGGGATAGACGGTCCAGAGCGGGATGTGGGCGAACACCACGATGGGGGTGGAGGACGGCAGGCCCGCCACGTCGCTCTCCAGCCATTCAAGCTGCTCGGTGCCCAGATTGCCGAGGCCGCCGGCCTTCAGCTCCACCACGTTCACGAGGGCGATGAAGTGCACCCCGTCATGGTCGTAGCTGTACCAGCCGGCGCCCTTCGAGCCCTTGCCGTAGCGGTCCAGATAGGCCTTGCCCTGCCCGTCATCGAGCAGGTCATGCTCGCCCGGCACGTAGAAGACCGGAAGGCCCGCTTCCTTGACGATCTGGTCGGCGTCGTCGAATTCCTTTTCCCGCGACAGGTGGCTGATGTCGCCGGTGTGGATCATGAATGCCGGCTTCTCCTTCAGCGTCCTGATGCGCGCCACCGCCTCGCGCAGCGTCGAAAGGGCATCCGGGTTGGCCGGCTTGTCGAAGCCCACGTGGCTGTCGCTGATCTGGAGGAAGGTGAAGGCCTTGGCCGGCTCCGCCGCCAAGGCGGAGCCAAGGCCGAGGCCGCTCGGCAGGCCGCCGGACAGGGACCACAGGATGCCGGTGCCTGCCCAGGTCATGCATTCCAGGAAGCCGCGGCGGTGGATGCCGTCCGCATCGGCGGCGGGCGTGGAGGTGTCGGATTTGGTCATGGGTCTCTCCGGGTGGGCCGGACACGTCCGGCGCGGGAGAGCGGCGCCCCGAGGGAGCGGCCGCTTCAGCTGGCGTGGGCGGACCCACACCAGCCAAGACCACAGCGCGCTCCGTTTTATTCGCGCACCCGGCGATTTTTCTCCGGAAACTTCAGGCGGCGAGGGACGGCAGGCTTTCGATGGCTTTCAGCGCCGCATCGAGCGCGGCCGCAACTGCGCCTTCCTCGCCATTGGTGCCTTCCACGCCCACCACCTCGATGTCGCGAAAGCCGATGAAGCCAAGCACATGGGCGATATAGGGCTTCGCGTAGTCGAAGGAGGCCAGCGCCCCGCCCGGCTCGTAGCTCCCCGCGCCATAGGCGAGCGCCACATAGGCCGCCTTGCCGGTGACGAGGCCGCGGAAGGTGACGCCGTCATAGGCTACGGTGCGGCGGATGCGAACCACGTGGTCGATCCACGCCTTCAACGCCGAAGGCAGCCCGAAATTATACATGGGCGCGGTGATGAGCAGGGCATCCGCAGCCTCCACCTCGCCGATGAGCCGGTCGGAGAGCGAGGTGGCGGCCCGCATCGCGTCGGTGATTTGATCCGCCGGGGTGAAGAAGCCGGCGATGGTGGTGGCGTCGATGTGTGGAATGGGATCAACCGCGAGGTCCCGCCGCACCACCACCCCGCCCGGGGTATTCGCGCGCCAGCGTGCCTCCAGCGCGTCGCCAAGGTGCCGCGACCGCGAACCCTCGACGCGTGTGCTGGAATCGATCCGAAGCAAAGTCTTCATGCCAAGATACCTCCAAAAGCAGAGGCAAGATGGCGCGTGCTCACCGCGGTGAAAAATGGGGACTGCGACAGTACAATCGTGCATAACCTGCACGAATGGATACCGCTCAGCTGCGCATTTTCGTCCATGTGGCGAGACGGGGCAGCTTCGCCGCTGCCGCCCGCGACCTCGACATGGACGCCTCCGCCGTCTCCCGTGCTGTGGCGGCGCTGGAAGCGGAGCTTGACGCCCGGCTGATGCACCGGACCACGCGCACCATGTCGCTCACCGAAGCGGGGCTGGCCTATCTCGCCCGAGTGGAGCCCATCCTCGACGAGCTCGACCGTGCCCGCGACGAGGTGGCGTCCGCCCGCGCCGAGCCGGTGGGCACGCTCAGGCTCACCGCTTCCGTCGCCTTCGGCGAAGCCTGTCTGATGCCGCTGCTGCCGGAGATGCGCATGCGCTTTCCCCGCCTCAAGCTCGATCTGATCCTCACCGACGCGAACCTCGACCTTGCCGCCGAGCGCATCGACATGGCGCTCAGGCTGGCGCCGGATGTGCGGGCGGACGTGATCGGCGTGAAGCTGTTCGCCACCCGATACCGGGTGGTGGCGAGCCCCGATTATTGCATGCGGGAGGGCACCCCGAGCACGCCGCAGGAAGTGGAAAAGCATCCCGCCATCGTGTTCGGCCTGCCGGACTTCCGCCTGCGCTGGCTGTTTCGCCGCGACGGCCGGGTGGAGGAGGTGCCGGTGCGCGGCGATATCGCCATATCGAGCGGCCTCGCCATCCGCCACGCGGCCCACGACGGCCTCGGGCTGGCGCTGCTGCCGGACTGGCTGGTGGGGCCAGACCTTGCGGCCGGCAGGCTCATCGACCTCTTTCCCGACCACGACATCACCGCCACCTCGTTCGACACCGCAGCGTGGCTCATCTATGCGAGCCGGCGCTATACTCCAAAGAAGGTTCGGCTCATGACAAAGTTCCTGCGCGAGCGCCTCGGCAGGCCCGGCTGAGCCTCACGCCATTCAAGCCCGTCCCGAAGAGACCGGCAGGTCTGCGAGCCGCGCTCTCAGACGGGGCACCGCGAAATCCACGAATGCACGCAGCTTCGCCGCCTGCAGGCGCGCGCCCGGATAGACCACGTGCACCGGCAGACGCTCGCCCTCGAACTCCTCCAGCACCAGGCGCAGGTTCCCGGCGGCCACCGCCTCCTCCACCTGATAGGACAGCACGCGGGTGATGCCGCGCCCCCGCGCCGCCGCCGCGATAGCCGCATCCGCGCTATTGACGGTGAAGCACGCCGCGACGCTCACCTGCTTGCGCGCCCCGCCCGAAGGCCCCGCCGCGAAGGTCCACACCGCATTCTCGGTGATCTGCGAGAACGAGATGACCCGATGCGTCGACAGGTCCGCCGGCGCGGTGGGAGTGCCGCGGGCGGCAAGATAGTCCGGGCTCGCGCAGACCACGCGCCGCACCTCGCCAACCCGCGTCGCGACAAGGCTTGAATCCGGCAGATGGCCGATGCGCACCGCCGCGTCATGGCCTTCATCAACAAGGCTCACCACCCGGTCCACCAACAGCAGCCGCGCCTCCAGGGCCGGATGTGCCTCGATGAGATCCTCGACCACGGGCGCCACATGCAGGCGGCCGAACGTGGCCGGCGCGGTGACGGATAGGACGCCCCTGGGATCGGTGCGCTCGCCGGCGGCCAGCAGGTCCGCCTCGGCGAGATCGGCGAGGATGGCCCGGCATGACGCGAGATACAGCTCGCCCGCTTGGGTCAGGTGCAGGGCGCGCGTGGTGCGGTGGAGGAGGCGCGTGCCGAGTTGTTCCTCCAGTTGCGCCACCGCCCGTGTGATCGCCGCCGGCGAGCGGCCCAGCCGGCGCGCGGCCCGGGCGAGGCTGCCTTCGTCGAGCGCCGTGACGAAGGCAGTCATGGCGTCGATGCGGTCCATACCCTGATTTCACTTTTCGAAAGAATGGCTTTCAAACTCTACTCATTCTGCACAACGATGGGAAGGCCTAGCTTTTTCCCACGGCGCCCCATGAAGAACCGGAGACGACGCGGCCGCAGCGGCTTCGTCACCCCCCTCCGCCTCAGCCCCCCGTGCGGGGACGCCGAAGGAAGGATCAATCCCATGAGCCGCATTCCCGCCCTCGATCCCGACACCGCCACCGGCAAGGCGAACGATCTCCTCGCCGCCGTCGCCGCCAAGTTCGGCTCCACCCCCAACCTGTTCAAGGTTGCGGCCCACTCGCCGGCTTCCCTCGAAGTCCTCATCGGCCTGTCCGGCGCTCTCGGCGGCGGCGCGCTGCCGGCCAAGATCCGCGAAAGCCTCGCCATCGCGGTGGCCGAGGTGAACGGCTGCGATTATTGCCTCTCGGCCCATTCGCTCATCGGCAAGGGCGCCGGCCTCAGCGATGCCGACATCAGCCAGGCCCGCTCCGGCCGTGCCGCCGACAGCAAGACCGAGGCCGCCCTCGCTTTCGCGCGTGCGGTGGTCGCGAACCGCGGCAAGGTGAGCGATGGGGACCTCGCCCATGCCCATCAGGCCGGGCTCGGCGATGGCGATATCGTGGAGATCGTGGCGCAGGTCGCCATGAACATCTTCACCAACTACCTCAACAGCGTCGCGGAAACCGAGATCGACTTCCCGGTGGTGCGGTCCGGCGCCCCGCGCGCGGCCTGACGCGCCAAGAGCCGGGGCCGTCATGCGGTCCCGGCCTCCCTCTGGAGGATTTGCCATGCCCGATCCGTCAGACCCAATCCATCCGGTGCCCGCCAGCGACATCGCCTTCACGCCCGCCGTGAAGGCGGCGCAGGCCGAGCGCGGCTCGCGCGCCATGTATGCACGCGTCGAGGCGCGCGGCGGCTTCCGCACCCGCATCACGCCCGATCTCGTCGCCTTTCTCGGCGAGATGGACACGGCCTATCTCGCCACCGCCAACGCGACGGGACAGCCCTATGTCCAGCATCGTGGCGGCCCGAAGGGCTTCATCCGCGTCGTGGACGAAGAAACGCTTGGCTTCGCCGATTTCAGCGGCAACCGTCAATATGTGACGCTGGGAAACCTGAGCGAGAACAGCAAGGCTTTCCTGTTCCTCATGGATTACGCCCATCGCCGCCGTATCAAGATCTGGGGCGAGCTGCGCGCGGTGGAGAACGACCCGGACCTCGTCGCCCGCCTGATGCCGGAAGACTACGGCGCCATGCCGGAGCGCGCGCTGCTGTTTCGGGTGCGCGCCTGGGACATCAACTGCCCGCAGCACATCCCGCAGAAGATCGACGCACCCCTCGTCGCCGCCGCGCTGAAGGAGCGCGACGACCGTATCGCGGCGCTGGAGGCGGAGGTCGCGGGTCTCCGCGCGCGGCTCGACGCGCGCGGATAGTGCCGGGAATGCCCACGGCCCCCGCGCCAGAAGGCAGTGCGTTCACTCCTTCGTGAGGCGTGTAACGCGCGGCCCCCGGCGAGCGAACTCCACACCAACAACACACCAGAGCGGGGGCTTGCGATGACTGAAGGACCAGGCGGCGTTTCCAATTCCGGCGTTTCGACGTCCAGCCTCTTCTCTTGCGCCATCGCCGTCATGGCGAAAGCCTCGGCGGCGGGGCGGACCAAGACGCGGCTGTGCCCGCCGCTTTCGCCCCACGAGGCCGCCGCCTTCAACACCGCCTTCGTGCAGGACATCGTCGGCAACATCTTCGCCGCCGGCGCGCTCTCGCGGATCACGCCCTATGTGGCCTATGGGCCGGCGGGCGCGGGCCATTTCTTCGATGCCCTGCTGCCGCCCGGCGTCGGCCGCATCGAGGCGGCGCTGCCCGGCTTCGGTGCCTGCCTTCGGGCCACCATCGGCCACCTCTTCGCCCTCGGGCATCCGGCGGCGGCGGTGCTGAACTCCGACAGCCCCACCCTGCCCCCTGCCATCCTCGCCGAACTGGCCGATACACTGGCGCGCCCCGGCGAACGGGCCGTGCTCGGCCCCTCCACGGACGGCGGCTATTTTGTGCTGGGCCTCAAGACGCCGCGCTGGCGGCTATTCGAGGACATCGACTGGAGCACCGAGCGGGTCTGCCAGCAGACGCTGGAGCGGGCCTCCGAAATCGGCCTCGACGTTCACCTGCTGCCGCCTTGGTACGACGTGGACGATGCCGCCGCGCTGCGGCTGTTGCATGGCGAAATCATCCAGGCCGTGCCCTTCGGTACGTCGGGCCTTCAGCTCGGCGCCGCCCGCCATACGGAGCGGCTGATGCGCCGCCTGCTCGCCACGCAGGACCTCGCCGAACGCCTCGGCCTGCCCACTGAGCTGCCAAGCGGCATCCCGCAGCGCCGCGCCTCGTGAGCGCTCACATCCCCTTGACGGACAAAGCCCCATGAATGTGATCACCACCGGCAGCCCCCTCGATGCCCGCCGCTATTTCGAGCGGGCAGAGGCGAACCGCACCAGCGTTCCAGTAAAGAAGCCGGTATGCCTCTATCTGGAGACCACCAACCGCTGCAACCTGTTGTGCACCACCTGCCCGCGCACCTATGAGGAGCTGGAGCCTCCCGCCGACATGAGCTGGGAGCTGTTCACCTCCATCGTCGACCAGATCCCGGACCTGGAGCGCTGCGTGCTGCACGGGATCGGCGAGCCCATGCTGGTGCCGAACCTCGACCGGATGGTCCGCTATCTGAAAGACCGCGGCACCTATGTGCTGTTCAACACCAACGGCACGGTTCTGAACGAGAAGAACGGCCGTGCCATGATCGAGGCCGGGCTGGACGAATTGCGCGTCTCCCTGGACGCGTCCAACGCCGCCTCCTATCGCGCCATTCGTGGGAAGAATTATTTCGACCGCATCCTGAAGAACGTGCGCGCTTTCCGCGAATTGCAGGAGCGCGAGGGCCACGCGAACCCGCGCGTGTCCGCCTGGCTCACCGGCTTGAAGGAAACCATTTCCGAGCTGCCGGCCTTCGTGAAGGTGGCCGCCGAGCTGGGCGTCAAGG
The DNA here is from genome assembly GCF_005871085.1 of Xanthobacter autotrophicus. Lineage (GTDB taxonomy): Bacteria > Pseudomonadota > Alphaproteobacteria > Rhizobiales > Xanthobacteraceae > Xanthobacter > Xanthobacter autotrophicus. The sequence continues at coordinate 354,063 of NZ_VAUP01000015.1, forward strand.
AAGTCTATCTCCAGCGCCTCGTCTTCTTCGAGCAGGAGGCCATCGGCCTCGCTCGGCCGGACCAGGCGCTCTACGAGCAGATCAATTCCGACGAGGCCCGCTATATCGCTGAGGCGACCGAGATCGCCCGCGCGCTTGGCATGGTCTTCTCCGCGTCCGGCGCCGCCGCCGAGCCTGGCATGAGCCTGAAGCGGGCGGAGACCGGCTCACCCTGGTCCATGTGCCGGCGTCCATGGACGGTGATGTACTTCACCGCCAACGGCCGCGCCCTGCCCTGCTGCATCGCGCCCTTCTCCCAGCGCGGCTACGAGAATTACACGCTGGGCGATGCCACGACGCAGAGCTTGTCCGAGATCTGGGAGGGCGAAGCCTATCGCTGCTTCCGCGACGGGCTGCTCTCCGAGACGCCGCCTGCCGCCTGCGCCAATTGCGGCCTGCGATGGAGCCTGTGATGGCCGAAGCCGAAACTGCAGCCCATCGCATCGCCCTCGTCATCCCTACGCTGAACGAGGCGCAGACCATCGGCGCGACGCTAGCCGAGATCCCCGTGGGGGTGGTGGACGAGCTGATCGTAGCCGATGGCGGTTCGACCGACGCCACCTGCGAGATCGCCATTGCTGCCGGCGCCACCGTGCTCGCCTCCGGCCGGGGCTTCGGCCGTGCCTGCCTTGAGGGCGTGTGCGAAGCGCGCGGCGCCGACATCATCGCCTTCATGGATGCCGACGGCGCGGACGATCCGGCCTTCCTGCCCGCGCTGCTGCTACCGCTGAAGGCGGGGACGGCGGACTTCGCCATCGCCTCGCGCACCCGCGGCGCGCGGGAGCCGGGCAGCATGGCCTGGCACCAGGTGGCGGCAGGGCGCGCGGCGGGCCTCGGCATGCGGGCGCTCTACGGCGTTGCCTATTCCGACATGTGCACCTTCCGCGCCATCCGCCGCGATGCCCTCGTCAGCCTCGGGATGCGGGAGCTGACCTACGGCTGGAACATCGAGATGCAGATGCGCGCGGCCCGCGCCGGCCTCGCCATCGTGGAGATCCCGGTCGCCTACCGCCGGCGGCGGGGCGGCGTCTCCAAGGTCGCCGGCAACCTGCGCACCACGCTCACCGCCGGGACCCGCATCGTCTCCACCTTCCTGCGGGTGGCGACCCAGATGTCCGGACGTGCCGCCACGCCGAACAAGATGTGAGAATCGTCCATGCTGCTACAGCCTTTGCACGAGCCCGACGACACCAAATGGCCGGTGCGCTCGCCGCTTCCGTCCGGCTTTATGCCGCTGATCGAGCGGGCCGACCATCGCGCGCCATCGGTCTTCCGGCCTGAAAACATGATGCGCGAGGCGCGCCGGCAGAAGGGCCTGGCGGCAGGGCCGGTGCCGCGCATCGTCCTGCTCGATCCCGACGGCGACATGGTGGACTATGTGCGCACCCATCGCGCCGCGCGCCGCTCCACGGTCTGGGCCTGCTACCACACCGACATGTGGGAGTGGGAGGAAGAGGGGCTTGCCTTCGGCATCGTCGGCTATGCGGTGGGCTCGTCCTTTTCCGTACTGGTGGCCGAGCAGGCCTTCGTCTGCGGCTGCGAGCTTCTGATCTCCATCGCCTCCGCCGGACAGATCGCCGATCACGCGCCGCCCTCCTACCATGTCCTCATCGACCGGGCGCTGCGCGACGAGGGCACGAGCTATCACTATCTGCCGGCCGCGCCTTTCGCAGCGGCGGATCCCGATCTCATCGCCATGGCCCGGCGGGCCTTCGCCCATGCCGACGGCCCGGTGCTGACCGGAGCCACCTGGACCACCGACGCGCCCTTCCGCGAGACCGAGGCCGCCATCGCCCGCCGCAAGGCCGAGGGGCTGCTTGCGGTGGAGATGGAGGCGGCCGCCCTCTACGCCTTCGCCCGCGCCCAGAACCAGCCGGTGCTGTGCCTCGCCCATGTCACCAACCAGCTCGGCTGCGTGGATGGCGACTTCGAGAAGGGCGACCACAACGGCGCCTGCCGCTCCATCGCGCTGGCCTCAGCCTTCGCTTTGGCGTGGGACGCGCACGCGCTCGTCGACGCGCCAGACGCCCGCTGAGAGAGGGAACGACCGCCATGCTTGAGCGCATCTCCTACCGCCCCCTCGATTGCGAGAGCCTGCCGCTGCGCCTCGGCGACCGGGCGGAACTCGTCGCCCCCCTCGGCCCGGCCACGGGATGGCGGGTGCGCGAGGTGGGCGACGGCAACCTCAACCTCGTTTTCATCGTGGAGAGCGATAGAGGTTCACTGGTGGTGAAGCAGGCGCTGCCCTATGCCCGCGTTGTGGGCGAAAGCTGGCCCATGTCGCTGGACCGCGCCTTCTTCGAGCATGAAGCCCTGAAGCGGCTCGGCGTGCGCGATCCCGGCCGGGTGCCGGGCCTCGAGCTGTTCGACCCCGCCCAGGCGCTCCTGGTGATGGAGCATCTGACGCCCCACAAGGTGGTGCGTCGCGCCCTGATCGAAGGCGAGGAGCTGCCCCGTCTTGGCGAGCATCTCGGCCTCTATCTCGCCCGCACCCTGTTCCGCGGCTCCGACTGGTCCATGCCCACAGCCGCGCGCAAGGCAGACCTTGCCCTGTTTTCCGGCAACGTGGAGCTGGCCGGCATCACCGAGGAACTTGTATTCTCCGATCCCTTCAAGGACGCCCCCCTCAACCGGCACACGCCGGGACTTGAGGCGACGGCGCAGGCGGTGCGTGCCGACCGGCCCCTGAAGATCGCCGCGCAGGAGATGAAGGCGCGCTTCGCCACCTGCGCGCAAACCCTGCTGCACGGCGACCTGCATACCGGCTCGGTCATGGCGACGGCAGATGACACCCGCGTTATCGACGCCGAATTCGCCCTCTACGGCCCCATGGGGTTCGATGTGGGCGTGCTGCTGGCGCACCTGTGGATGGCCTATTTCACCCGCAAGGCCCACCGCCCCGACGCACGCACCGCGGCCCGGGCCGGCGATCAACTGCTTGCCACGGCGGAGACGTGCTGGCGGGTATTTGCGGCGGAATTCTCCCGCCTGTGGCGCACCGAGCGCGCCGGCATCCTTGGCGGGCGGGACCTGTTCGAGGATCAGGGCGATGCTGTGGGCAGCGAAGCCGCTCTCGCCCAGCACCTCGACACCGTGTGGCGGGACGCCCTGGGCTTTGCCGGCATCGAGATTCACCGCCGTATCCTCGGCCTCGCCCATGTGGCGGAGTTCGAGACCATCGCCGATCTCGGCCTGCGCGCGGCACTGGAGCGCACCGCGCTCGCCTTCGGCCGGCACCTGGCAGTGAACCGGCGCGACATGGACACGGTGGATGCGGTGAACCGCATCGCCCGGGGCATGGAGGGGCGGTGATGGGCCGCCCGCTCCCCGCCCCGGCCTCACCTGCGGGTGATGGCGATCCGGATGATCTCGTCGCCGGCGATGGGCGCGCCATCCTTCGCCGCCCAGCTGACCCGCTGGGGCAGCTCGGCACGGGGGATGTCGAGCAGGGCGATCTGCCGGCCGAGGATGGCCACCGTCTCGATGGGCACCGCCACCGGACGACCGCCGTGGCCGAACCAGCCGCCCACGGGCACCACCAACACGATGCCGCCCTCGGGCGTGCGCGCCACCTCCCGCACATAGCCCAGCGTGCGGTCATCGAAATCAAGCAGCGGCAGGCCGACGAGGTCGCCCACGCGCACCTTCTGGGGGAAGCGCTCGGCCATGCGCTCGGCGGGGGTGAGGTTGTCGTCCGCCGGGCCGGCCTGGGTGTTGGCATGGGGCGGCCCGCCTGCGACGGCGGAAGCGACGGGCGCCGCGCCGACGAGGGCAAGAGTGAGGAGCAAGGGGGCTGTGCGCATGGTTCTGATCCTTCAACCAAGTCAATTTTGGACAGTACAATACATAAAAACTACAATAATAAAATCATGAAATTCGAGAATCTCGAAAATAAATACATAACTTATAATTGGAGGAGACCATGAAACCCATCTCGTCCCGTATAAGACGCATGCATCCGCTTCCAATCCGGATCATGCATTGGACCAATGCCTTGTCCATGATCATCATGATCGGCAGCGGCTGGAAGATCTATAATGATGAGGTGATCTTCGGGTTCCTGCACTTCCCGCAAGAGATCGTGCTCGGCATCTGGGCGCAGCACGCCCTGCAGTGGCACTTCTTCGGCATGTGGATCCTGGTCTTCAATGGCCTGTTCTACCTCGCCTACGGGGTCGCCACCGGGCGCTTTGCCCGCCTGTTCTTCCCCATCCGCCCGCGCGAGGTGGTGGCCGAGATGGTCGCGGCGCTGACATTCCGCCTGAAGCATGCGGACCTCACCCACTACAATGCGGTGCAGAAGGTGCTTTATGTAGGGGTCATCGCGATCATCATCATGCAGGTCGTTTCCGGCCTCGCGATCTGGAAGCCGGTGCAATTCTCCTTTTTCGTCAGCCTGTTCGGCGGTTTTCAGGGCGCGCGGCTGGCGCATTTCCTGGGCATGGCTGCCATCGTGGGGTTCATGGTGGTGCATGTGGCGCTGGCGCTGCTCGTGCCGCGCACCATCCTCGCCATGCTCACCGGCGGGCCGGCCGTGCCCGCCGAAGATCCGCATCCCGAGGGCGCCCCCGCGCCCACCACTCCCCATTGACCGGAGGCGAAAATGGCATTCCGCAATCCCTTCGCCCCGCGGCGTCCCGCGGTCACGACGCCAGACAAGAGCCTGCTGGTGGAGAACCGCAAGCTCATCGAGACCATCGACCGCCGCAAAGTGCTGCGCGGCACCTTCAGCCTCGGCGCCCTCTCGCTGCTCGCCGGCTGCGACATCTCCGATCGCGGCGCGGTGCAGAGTGTGCTGAAGACCGTCTCGGACTTCAACGATGGGGTCCAGGCGGCCCTGTTCAACCCGAAGAAGCTTGCCCCCACCTTTTCCCCCGACCTCGTGGTGAAACCGCCGCGCTTCAACGCCTATTACGAGATCGACGAGGTGAAGCCGGTGGACGTCTCCACCTGGAAGCTGGAACTCTCCGGCCTCATCAAGGACAAGCGCCCCTGGACGCTGGACCAGATCTACGCCCTGCCCGAGCAGGAGGAGATCATCCGCCACATCTGCGTGGAGGGCTGGGATTATATCGGCCAGTGGTCGGGGCCGAACCTGAAGGACTTCCTGACCCGTATCGGCGCCGACCTCTCGGCGAAATACATCGCCTTCTACGGCAATGACGACTACATGGAGAGCATCGACATGGCCTCGGCGCTCCATCCCCAAACCATTCTTGCCACCAAATACGCCGGCGAGCCCATCACCGATCCCTACGGCTTCCCGCTGCGCCTGCGCACGGCGGTGAAGCTTGGCTTCAAGAATCCCAAATGGATCCGCGCCATCGAGGTCACCAACACCTATCCGCTCGGCTTCTGGGAGAAACAGGGCTTCAACTGGTTCGCCGGGCTGTGAGGGCCCTCGGCCCGCTCCGGCACCGGGACTGACCAGCCATGGCCTCGAATGCGCACGTGCTGTTTTCGATCATCGCCGGGCTCGCGCTGTGGTGCGGACCCGGCTGGCTGATCGCCCGCGCCGTCATGATCCGCCGCGTCCCGGCCATAGTGCTGGCGCCCGCGCTCGGCTGGGCCGTGGAGAACATGGCGATGCTGGCCGTCGCCCCGATGATCGGGCTATCGCCAAGCGCCATCCTGCTGGTCACCGCTCTTGTGTGCGTCGGCGCGCCGCTCCTGCGCCGCGGACGGACGGCGCCGCCCACGACAGACGCAGGAGCCCGCCTCGTCCTGCCCGCCCTCGCGCTGGCCGCGCTGCTCGCCTGCATTCCCGCCGCCGCCGTCCTGCCCAAGGTGGGCGCGGACGGGGCCGTCGCGCTGGCGACCCCCATCTACGATCACGCCAAGATCGCGCTCGTCGATGAGATCGCACGCCATGGGGTAGTGCCGCCGGCCAATCCTGTGTTTGGCTCCGGCGGCGCGCCGGGGGTGATATCCTATTATTATCTCTGGCACTTCGGTGCGGCCCAACTGGTCATCCTCACCGGCGCGACGGGATGGGAGGCGGATGCCGCGACAACCTTCTTCTCGGCCTTCGCCGCATTGGCGCTGGTGGCTGGCATCGCCTTTCGGTTCCACCCCTCCGCAATGGCGCCGCTGCTGGCACTGGCAGCGGCCGCCTCCGGCTCACTGAGACCGCTCCTTGCGTCCCTGTTCGGTGCGACCCGCGTCGATCAGGCGATCGAGCCGGCGACGGGGCTCGCGGGTGTGCTGTATCAGGCGAGTTGGAGCCCGCACCATGTGGCGTCGGCCTCATGCGCGGTACTCGCCGTCTGGCTGCTGGCACAAGCACGCTCGCGGCCTTCGCCCGGAACGGCGGTGGTGCTCGCACTCCTGGTCGCGGCAGGGTTCGACAGCTCGCTTTGGGTGGGCGGTGTCACATTTGCGCTGGCGGCCGGGGCTGCCGTTCTGGTGCTCGCCGCGCGCCGTCCCTCCGAGGCGCGCGGGCGCTTCCTGGCGCTGGTGGGGGCTGTCGCCATTGGCGCCGGCGTGCTGGTAGCGCCGATCTTGCTCGCGCAGTTGCAAGTCGCAATGGCGCGCGGTGGCGGACCGCCAATCCGCATCGAGCCGTTCGCCGTGCTGGGGCCGGCTATTCCGGCGGGGCTGCGGATGTTCTTCGACATACCGGCCTATTGGCTGGTCCTGCTGCCCATCGAGTTTCCCGCCATCGCCTTCGCCGGATCCGTCGGCCTCGTCATGGCGCTTCGTAGGCGACACGGCCCGCAGCCCGACACCAACCGCCTCGCGGCCGCGCTCGGCACCTTGAGTCTTGGCGCCTTGGCCGTCAGTGCTTTTCTCGTGAGCACGGCGGGCGAGAACAACGATCTCGGCTGGCGCGCCGTGTTACCGGCAGTGCTGGTGCTGTCCGGGTTCGCTGGCGCCGCGATGGGAGGTGTCCTGCAACGCCGGCGCTGGCTTGCGATGGGGGTGGCGGCGCTGCTCATCGCCGCCGGCCTGCCGGATAGCGTGGCGCTCGCGAGTGGCAATTTGCGCGGCGTGCGCAGCATGGATAGCGGGACCTTCGCGGGGGATCCAACCCTATGGGCGGCGGTGCGGCGCGAGGTGGCGGCGGACGTGCGCATCGCCAGCAATCCGGGACGGCTGGAACAGCTGACGCCCTGGCCCATCAACCTGTCATGGGCTCTCCTTTCGCAACGGCGGTCCTGCTTTGCGGGACCCGAAATGGCCCTCGCCTTCGCACCGCTGACGCCGAAGCAGCGTGCGGATGCGACCGACCTGTTCGCCCGCGTCTTCGCGGGAGGAGGAACGTCCGCCGACCTCGCTCAGATGCACCAGAACTTCGGTTGCGGGGCGGCGGTGGTCACGGCGCAAGACGGGGCGTGGCGAAACGATCCCTTCGCGGCAAGCCCCCTCTTTCGCCTGGCGCAGGAGGAAGAGGGCCGCTGGCGCATCTATGTGGCGGCGACCCAGGGCGGAACAGCGCCATAGCCGCCCCGCATCAGACCCATCCAACGCAGAAAGCCGGATCCGTTCAGGTTTCACCAACCTGAGCGGATCCGGCCTCGAAAGGAAGCCCCGGCCGTGGCGGGCCTGTCGTAGCGGACCTGCCGCCGCGGCCGGGCTGCGGTCAGTTGTGGCCGAGACCTCGATCACCGAGTTCGAACAGGAAGGCGTCGGCGGCGGAGACGCCGGAAGGGCCCTGCTGCGCGCCAGCGAACCCGCCGGTATGCGCCTGGTTGCCATAGCCGAGCACGTGCTGGGCACCGCCATCGTGGTCGGCGGTGACGCCCCGCGCAACGCGGATGCTCTCGCGGTTGGCGTCCGTCACGCTGTCGTCGGCGCGGGCAGCGGCAGTGAAGGCGAGAGCCCCGGCGAGGACCGCAAGGGAAAGGATCGACTTACGCATGATGTAATCTCCATGTTCAAAGCGTTGACATGGAGGTTTCCGTAAATCGCGTCCTTGCAGTTACAGATCATGACCTTTTATCTGGTCAACTGTTTTTGACCTCGGCCTCAGAAAATCACTCCAGAGGACGGGAATAAAACGAGCTGCAAGGAAGTCATAACCCTCATCTGATGTCTCGGGCGCCGTGCTCGCAGTCTCGTGATCGGACGCGACGTAACACACGGCCGCGCTGGGGCGAAGACCTCCGCACGAGGGGATAATTCATGACCAGTCCTGAACCTGATCTCGAGGCGCTGATGCGGGCGAGCCAGTCCGGCGACGCCGCGGCGCACCGGGCGCTGCTGAACCACGTATCCGGCCGCCTGCGCAGCTATTTCCGCAACAGGCTCCGCCGCGCCGGCGCGGGCACGGACGAGGCCGAGGACCTGGTGCAGGACACGCTCCTCGTCCTGCACACCAAGCGCCATACCTACGACGGCTCATCCCCAGTGCTGGCCTGGACCTATGGCATCGCGCGCTACAAGCTCATCGATTATCTCAGGGCCAATGCCCGCGCCCTGCGCCACATCCAGATCGACGAGGTGGACGATCTCGCCGACGAGCATGACGCATTTTCCGCCGTGGATACGTCGCGCGAGCTGCACAAGGCGCTGGCGACACTGCCACGGCATTTCCGCCTTCCCATCGAATACGTGAAGATCGAGGGCCTCAGCATCGCGGAAGCGGCCGCGCGCATCGGCATGTCCGATGCGGCGGTGAAGATCGGAATACATCGCGGCATGAAGCGGCTCGCCGTCGTGCTGTCGGAGGCACGCCCATGAATACCGATGATCTCATCGACTTCCTCTCCACCCGCGTCGAGGCCGTGGATCCCCGTCGCCAGGACCGCGTCGTGGCGCTTGCCGTGTTCGGATCGTTCGTGGCGGCGGCGCTGGTGTGCATGCTCACCCTCGGCCTACGCCCCGACATCACGGAGGCGGTCCGGACGCCCGGCTTCTTCCTGAAGATCAGCTTTCTCGCCGCTGTGGTCGCAATAGCCTTCTACGGGCTGCGCCGCGCCGCACGTGCCGGCACCACCCGGTCGGGCACGCTGCTGTTCGTGCTGGTGCCCTTGGGGCTGGTCTGGTTCGCGGCCGGCATTGAGCTCGCGTCGCTGTCGCCGTCGCGGTGGTACGAGGTGGTCATGTTCCGCGAGTGGCGCCTGTGCGTGGTGGCCATTCCGCTGCTCTCGGCCATCCCGCTGGTGCTGCTCACCCTGGTGCTGCGCGAGGCGGTGCCGACCGAACTACCCTATTGCGGGGCGCTTCTGGGACTGGTTGCAGGAGGCATCGGCGCCCTCGCCTATGCCTCCTATTGCCTCAATGACACGCCGGTCTATGTGGGCGTGTGGTACGCGACGGGCATCGCCCTCGTCACCGTGTTCGGCTGGGCCATGGGACCACGGCTGCTGCGCTGGTGAGGTCGCTCCGGCGAACGCAGGGCCGCCCGCACATTCCATGCGGGCGGCCTGTTTCGAGTGGCTCAACGCGCGGCCGGCCGGTTGCCCTTGACCGGCAGGGAGCGGGCGAGAAAATCACGCATCAGCGTCGCGATTTCCGGACCCTTGTCCTCCAGCGCGAAATGCCCGCTGTCGAGCAGATACAGTTCGGCCTTGGGCAGGTCTTTCAGATAGGCCTGCGCCCCGGCAGCGGGAAAGATCTCGTCGTTGGCGCCCCACACGACGAGGGTGGGCGGATGACGCTCGCGGAAGAAGGCGTGGAAGGCGGGATAGAGCGCCACATTACTTGCGTAGTCCTTGAACAGGTCGAGCATGATCTCGTCCACCCCCGGCCGGTCGAGCAGGGCCTGGTCCACCAGCCAGGTGTCGGGATCGATCCTTGAAACATCCGAGACGCCATTGACGTATTGCGTCCGTGTCGCCTCTCGCGTCAGCCCCGCACGCAGGGCATTGCGGTTCGCCTGCGAACCATCCGCCCAATAGGCTTTCAGCGGGGTCCAGAAGGGGCTCAGGCCCTCCTCATAGGCATTGCCATTCTGCACCACCAGCGCGGTCACCCGCTCGGGATGCATGAGGGCCAGCCGGTAGCCGACGGGCGCGCCGTAGTCCATCACATAGAGCGCATACGAGCTGGCGTGAAGCTCGCCCATCAGTCGGTCCACGAGGCCGGCGTAGGCGGCAAACCCGTAGGAAAACCGGGCGCGATCCGGGACGGCGCTATGGCCGAAGCCGGGATAGTCGGGCGCGATCACCCGGTAGCGATCCGCCAGCAACGGGATGAGGTTGCGGAACATGTGCGAGGACGAGGGAAAGCCGTGCAGCAGCAGGAGCACCGGCGCGTCGGCGGGACCCGCCTCGCGATAAAAGACATCGACACCGTCGATGGTCTTCGACCGGTAATGGATCGTGGGCTGGAGGACGGGCTGCGATGCTCCCGGCGCGGGAGCCGGCGGGGCGGAACGGGCGGCGGGAAGCGGCAAGCCAAGACAAAGCGCTGTCGCCCCGATGGCGAGCAGCGTGCGGGACAGGGAAGGCATCGGAAGACTCCGCGAGGGGGCAGCAAGGCCGCCACGCCGGGATCGGCCGGCGGGGCGGCGGGCGATGTGCGAGGGCGCGCGCGACCGGCGTCAGGCCGCCGGGGCCACGCGGGCGAGGAAGGCGCGGATGGCGGCGGTGATCTCCGGCCCGTGGGTCTCCAGCGCGAAATGGCCGGCGTCGTAGGACTGCACCTCGGTGGCCGGCACCAGCGCCTTGAACAGGTCACGGCCGGCGGCGGTGAAGAAGGGGTCGTTGTCGCCCCAGGTCACGAGGATATTCGGCTGGTACGCGCGCAGATAGGCCTGCCACTGCGGATAGGCGCCCACATTGTCCTGGTAACGGTAGAGCAGCTCCAGCTGGATCCGGTCATTGCCGGGGCGGTCCAGCAGCCACTGGTCATGGTGCCAGGCGTCCGGGCTGACGTGATCTGCGCGGGCCGAGGAGCCGTGCTCGTACTGGAAGCGCGTGGTCTCAGCGGTGAGGAAGCCGCGGACAGGCTTTTCCGTCTCGGCATTGCGGTCGCCCCAATAGGGCCCGAAGGTGCCGGCCGCGCTGGCGGCGAAGCCTTCCAGGTTCGCCACCGCATTCTGCACGATGAGGCCGTTGACCCGCTCCGGATGACGGGCCGCGATGCGGAAGCCCACCGGTCCGCCGAAATCCTGCATGTAGAGCACATAGCGGTTCACGCCGAGGTCGGTGAGGAGCGTCTCCACCACGTCGGCGAGGGCATCGAAGCTGTAAGCGAAATCCTCGGGCGCCGGGGCGCTGGAATAGCCGAAGCCCGGATAGTCCGGCGCGATTACGCGATAGCGGTCGGCGAGCGCGGGAATGAGATCGCGGAACATGTGGGAAGAGGACGGAAAGCCGTGCAGCAGCACGATCACCGGCGCGTCGGCCGGTCCCGCATCCCGATAGAAGATGTCGAGGCCGCCGACCGCCGCCCGGCGATAGGACACCTTGGCGACCGGGACCGATCCGGCCGCAGCCGGACGGACGGCCTGGAGAAACGCATTCAGCATGGGGCACCTTTCGTAACTGGTTTAATGACGCCAATGGAGTTACATGCCTCATGTAACCTGTCAAACTATTTTTAATAGTTTCGCTGCGTCTGCCGCTGGCCTTGCGCCAAACCTGTGACGAACTATCTTCCCGGTTACGGCGCCCCCTTCAGGTGCCTGTCGAAGAAGGGACACGGGTCTTGGCCACAACGCAGGACAGCGATTTCCGGGATGGCATGCCGTTTCTGGGCAGCCGCCTCTGGATCGATTTCGCGAACTCCGCGCCGGTGGCCCTGGGGGACTTTCTGGCGACGCCGGAGGGATGGGCGAAATGGCTCGCCGCCGCCGGGCTCAAGGCGGGAGCGGGACGCAAAGGCGTTGCCGCCGCCAACTTGGCCGACGTGCATGCGTTGCGCGCAGCCCTGCAGCGCCTGTTCGACGCGTTGCAGACGGGCAGCCGCCCCGCCGCCTCGGACCTGGATCTCGTCAATCGGTATCTGGTCGCTGGCGCGGCACCGCCGCAGCTCTCCTGGCGCGACGGCAAGCTTCTGGTGGAGCAGCAAGAAGCCGGCGACATGGACCCGCTGGCGGCCATCGCCGCGGATTTCGCGGACTTCGCGACCCTGTACGAAACGGCGCGCCTGCGGCACTGCGCCAATCCCGAATGCAGCCTCATCTTCTACGACACCGCGCGCAACGGGACCCGGCGCTGGTGCTCCATGTCCGCCTGCGGCAACCGGCACAAGGTGCGCAGTCACCGCATGCGCGCCGCGAAGCTCGAATGCTCCTGATCTTGTCACCGAACGGCGCCAGGCCGCTCCTTGCTTTCGCCGCACCCTGGATGGATGATCCCAAGGTATTTCTGCTGCGGCCAGCAACTGGCGGGCACTGAAATCAGATGGGCTGCCTTGGTGCAGCGTCCACACGGGAAGGCTGGATCACGATGCGCGACCGCGTGCGCTTCGCAGCGGGACAAGAGGGCATCTCGACGGATGCCCTGATCGACGCCTTGGCGGGGGATATCTCGAGCGCGCCGGTGCCGTCGGTACGCCGCACCCTGGCTGTGTCGTTTGCCGCCGGCAGCGTGATATCCGCTCTCGCCATGCTGGCGCTGCTCGGCCTGCGGCCGGACATGGCCGCCGCGCTTTTCACGGCCTCGTTCTGGATCAAACTCATCTTCCCGCTCGGCCTTGCTGTGGCGGGGCTGATGGCCGTGGACCGGCTGGGCCGGCCCGGGGCCGAGGCCGATCGCGGCTACGGCGTGGGAATCGCCGTGGCCGGCAGCATGGCCCTGCTTGCGAGCGTCCAACTCATCACCGCGCCGCGGGACGCCATCCGGTCGCTTCTGCTCGGCCATACGCTGGACCATTGCACGGCCCTCATCATGCTGCTCGCGCTGCCCATCCTCGCCGCCGGCATGTATGCCATGCGCCAGATGGCTCCCACACGGCTGCGCCTCGCCGGTGCCGCCGTGGGCGTGACGGCCGGCGCGCTCTCGGCCTCCATCTACGCGATCGCCTGCAACGAGACGGCGCTGCCCTTCGTCACCTTGTGGTACGGGGCGGGCATTGCCCTCACCGGTGTTCTCGGTGCGCTTCTGGGTCCGCGACTGCTGCGGTGGTAAGCCCGCGCGTGCCTTTAGTCCCAATGCCAGCTTGCGTTTTAGGGCAATCGTTCTAGAATTAATTCAACGTCGGGCTGCCATCGAATTGCGCCGCCACCCGGCGAGCCGTTGGGCCTTCGGCGAAGAGGCAGGACTCTGGTGCGGAGGTGGACGTGTCGGTGCCGAACCCCCCGCTCGACTCACTGATGATCGCCGCCCAGTCGGGAGATGAGGCGGCCTATCACGTCTTGCTCAAGGCACTGGCGGTGACGCTGCGAGGCTATTTCGCGCGCCGTCTTGGTCGCGATGCGAACGCCGAAGATCTGGTGCAGGATACCCTCATCGCCATCCACGAGCGCCGGGCCACCTATGATCCGCAACGGCCTTTCGCGGCCTGGTTCTTCGCCATCGCCCGCTACAAGCTCATCGATCACTTGAGGGCCACACGTCGCAGCCCGACCTGCGCCATGGATGAGATCGAGGATTTCATCGGAGTGGACGAAGAACCGTCAGCCAGCGCGCGGCTCGATCTGGAACGGCTGCTGGACGGCCTGTCTCCACGCTCCCGCGACATCGTGCGCACGGTGAAGATCGAGGGACAGTCGGTGGCCGAGGTCTCGCAGCGCTCAGGCCTGTCGCCCATAGCAATCCGCGTCCTCCTGCACCGCGCTGTCAAGGCCATGTCAGCCAAGGTGGGCAATTCCCGCTCCTGACCACATGCTTGCCACCTCTGGCGCGGTCCGAGGCAGGCGCCGGCGTGCCCGCACCTTTTTCGTGCGTCAATGGTGGACGGCTACGCCCGCGCGAAGGCGGTCGCCACGTCCACCTCTATCGTTGGCAACGCGGCTTCCGCTGGCGCTTGCGGCGAAGCGGGCGGCGCACGCGTCTGGCGTGTCGAGCCTGAGATCAGGTTGAGCAGCTTGGACTACCGCAGCTCGAAGGGCCCACCGGCCTGAAACGCCTGTGTCCGAAGGCGATCCATCTTGATCACGCCCGGACCCGCGAAACGGCTTGCCTCGAGGGGCTGCCGCCCCTTCCGCAGCTCCCGTTTGCCCCCTCCCCGCCTGACTGGCTCGCCGGCCCCCAAGGCCGCAACACCGCCTCTTGTGCTGATGTTTTCATCTTCAAGCGCAAATCTTGCGCATTCTGAGAATTATAATTAAACCTGTCGAAAAAGGAGACTTATATGGCGCGCGCCCCCCTTCGCTCGCTGGACGATGCCCCCGCTGACGCGAAGGAGCTCCTGGCCGCCGCCGAGGCGCGCAACGGGTTCCTTCCCAACCTCCTGCACGTGCACGCCAATGCGCCGGTGGCGCTGGAAACCTATCTCACCGTTTACGGCATCAACGCCCCTAGCTCCCTATCCCTGGCCGAGCGGGAGGCGGTGCAGATCACCGCGGCGGCCGAGCGTGGCTGCGGGTTCTGCGTCGCCGGTCACACCGCCATCATCACCAAGGCCGGGCTGGACCCAGCCGTCATCGCCGCGCTGCGCGCCCGGGGCCATGTGCCGGATGCGCGGCTCGAGGCGGTGGCCCGTTTCACCCGATCCGTCATCGCCAGCCGCGGCCGTGTCGAGGATGCGGACCTCGCCGCCTTCCGCGCCGCCGGATTCGATGCCCAGGCGGCGCCGGAGGTGGTGCTGGGTGTCAGCCTCGCCACCCTGTGCAACTTCGCCAACAATCTCGGCGATGCGTCCCTGAATCAGCAGCTTGAGCCCTTCCGCTGGGACGCGCCGCGCGCGAGCGCCGCATGACGCCTGCTCCGCTCGATCCCGCCCTTTCCGCCTGGCTGGAGGACGCCGCCCCGCGGCTCGATGCCGATGTCGGCGCCGCCGGCGAGCTTCTGCCGCGCCTTGCCGCCGCCGGTGTCTTCACCCTCGGCGTCCCCGAGGCGTCGGGTGGAGCGGGTGGGCGCCTCGTGGACGTGGTGGAGGCCATCGCCGCTGTGTCCGCCCATTCGCTCGCCGCCGGCTTCGTCTTCTGGGGCCACCGGACCTATGTGGAATACCTGCTCCAAAGCCCGAACGCGGCTTTGGCCGGACGTCTCCTGCCGGATCTGCTGCGCGGGCGCATCGCCGGCGCCACGGGCCTCTCGAACGCCATGAAATTCCTCGCCGGACTTGAAGGGCTTCAGGTAACGGCGCGGCGTGAAGGAGACGGTTTTCGGCTCGACGGCAAGCTGCCCTGGGTCACGAACCTCGAGCCCGGCAACTTCCACCTCGCCGCCGCCGTCGCCCATGGCGACCGGCCCGGTGCGTTCGTCGTGTCCCTTGCGGCTGGCGATGCCGGTCTCGACCGCTCGGCGGACCTCGACCTTATCGGCTTGCGCGCCACCAACACGGCGGCAGTCGCGCTCGCCGGCGTGCGCATCGATCCGGATCGCGTGATCGCTGACGATGCCCACGTCTGGCTGCCCAAGGTGCGCCCGGCCTTCCTCGCCTTCCAGTGCGGGATGTCCATTGGCCTTGCGCGCCGGGCCGTCGCCGCGGCGGGCGAGGCGGCCGGTGCCGGCCGCCATATCCTGGGTGAGCCGCTTGCTGCCCTCGCCGCCACCCTGCGCACCCAGGTGCGCGCGCTGGCAGAGGGGCTTGAGAGCGGCGCCTTCGAGACCCAGCCAGCGGCCCTATTTCGCATCCGTATCGCCCTCGCCGATATCGCGGCGGAGGCTGTCGGACTGGAATTGCAGGCGACAGGCGGGCGGGCCTATCTCTCCGAGCCCGGTGCCGCCTTCGCCCGTCGCTGGCGGGAGGCGGCTTTCGTGCCGGTCATTACCCCTAGTCTCGTGCAGCTGAAAACCGCGCTGGCCGCCCAGCGCGAGAGCGCCGCATGAGCCCTCCCGTCCTGTCCGCGCATGGCATCGCGCTTAGCTATCCCGGCGCGTCTCAACCCGTGCTGGAAGATTTCGATCTCGCCATCCAGCCGGGGGAGGTGGTGGCGATCCTCGGCCCGAGCGGGGTCGGGAAATCGAGCCTTCTGCGCGTCCTCGGCGGCCTCCAGCGGCCAAGCACGGGCACCGTGCGTATGGGCGGCGTGGTGCTGGAGGAAGTGCATCCGCGCCTTGCCGTCGCCTTCCAGGACCCCTGCCTGCTGCCCTGGCTGACGCTGGAAGCCAACGTCGCCTTCGGCCTCGATTTCAAGCGCCAGCCGCAGCTGTCGCGGGCGGAGCGCCGCTTGCGCGTCGATGAAGCCATCGCCGAAGTGGGGCTCGACCACGCCCGCCACCTGCCGCCGTCCGCCCTGTCCGGCGGCATGGCGCAGCGCACAGCCTTGGCCCGCTGCCTCGCCCGCAAGCCCGAAGTGCTGCTGCTCGACGAGCCCTTCGGCGCCCTCGACGAGGTTACGCGGGCCGAGATGCAGGACCTGTTGTTGAAGGTGGTGGCCGATTTCCGCACCGCCGCCCTGCTCGTCACCCACGATATCGACGAGGCGCTCCTCGTCGCCGACCGGGTCCTGCTCATCGGCGGCTCGCCGGCTCGGCAGGTCGAGAACTGGACCCTCGATCTGCCCCGGCCGCGCCGGGATGAGGTCGCTGCCCTCGGTATCCTGCGCATCGAAATTCTGAAGGCCCTGCGTGGCGCCGTACGCCGCCACTGACTCCTGCCGACTGGAGAACCCGACCATGTGCATCGCATGCCTTCCGCGGCACGGCTTTTCCCGCCGCGAAATGCTGAAGCTGTCCGCCCTCTTCACCGCGGCGGGCGCCCTGCCGCTCCTTCGCGCCGCCGAGGCCCGCGCACAGGAGGCGGACGCACCGGTGCGCATCGGCTACCTGCCCATCACCGACGCGACGCCGCTGCTCGTCGCCCATGCCAACGGCCTGCTCGAGGCGGAAGGCCTGAAGGCGGAGAAGCCGGTGCTGCTGCGCAGCTGGGCCCAAGTGATCGAAGCTTTCATTTCGGGGCAGGTCAACGTCATCCACCTGCTCTCCCCCATGACCATGTGGGCGCGCTTCGGCTCCGGCGCCCCGGCTCGCGTCGTGGCCTGGAACCACGTGAGCGGCTCCGCGCTGACCGTCAGCCCGGATATCGCGTCCGTCGCCGACCTCGCCGGAAAGACGGTGGGGGTGCCGTTCTGGTATTCGATCCACAACGTGGTGGTACAGAAGCTGCTGCGCGAGAACGGCCTCACGCCAGTGACGAAGAAGACTGGCGCGCCCGCCGCGAACGAGGTGAACCTCGTGGTGATGGCGCCCGCCGACATGCCCCCCGCCCTCGCCTCCCGCCAGGTCGCCGGCTACATCGTCGCCGAGCCGTTCAATGCGGTGGCGGAGGCGCAGGGCATCGGCAAGGTCCTTCGCTTCACGGGCGACGTGTGGAAGGACCATGCCTGCTGCGTCGTGTTCATGCACGAGCGCGATCTCGACGGGCGGCCCGAATGGTCGCAGAAGGTGGTGAACGCCATTGTGAAGGCGCAGCTGTGGACCCGTGCCAACCGTTCCGAGACCGCGCGCCTCCTCTCCAAGGACGGGCCGAACCGCTACACACCCCACGCCCAGGCGGTGCTCGACAAGGTGCTGGCCCCGCCGGCGGGCGACACCGAGGCCTATCTGAAGTCCGGCGCCATCCGCCATGCCGACTGGAAGGAAAAGCGCATCGACTTCCAGCCCTATCCGTTCCCGAGCTACACCGAGGAGCTGGTGCGGAGCCTCAAGGGCACGCTGATCGAGGGCGACGCCACCTTCCTCTCCCGGCTTGATCCCGCCACGGCAGCGAAGGAACTGGTGGACGACCGCTTCGTGAAGACGGCGCTGGCGGCCTCCGGCGGGCTCCCCGCCTTCGGTTTTCCTGCCGCCTTCACCCGCACTGAGGTGATCGCGCCTTGAATGCGGAGCCGCAGCAGGTGTCTTTCGCCGCCCGAGCCAATCCGAAGAGCGGCGCGCGCCCTCGCGAGGCCGCGCGGGGCGGCGGACTCTCGCGTTCCCTGCTCGGCATCGCCGGCCTGCTCGTCCTCCTGGCCTTGTGGTGGCTCGGCACGGATGTGCTGGCCGCACCCGGCAGCTTCGCGCGGCGCTTCTCGCCCGCGAGCGCGTTCGCCAGTCTCGGCGGCCTGCTGCTTCACTCGGACCTTCCGATCCATGTCTATGTGAGCCTCCAGCGCATCTTCATCGGCCTCGGCTTCGCGCTGGCCATCGGCGTGCCGCTGGGGCTCGCGGTGGGCACGTTCGGCGCACTGGAAGCGGCGACTACGCCGGCCTTCCAGTTCCTGCGCATGATCTCGCCGCTCTCGTGGATGCCGCTGGCGGTGATGGTGTTCGGCGTAGGCGACCACCCCATCTATTTCCTGCTCGCCTTCGCCGCGGTGTGGCCGATCCTGCTGTCCACAGCCGCCGGCGTGCGCCAGCTCGATCCGCGCTGGATCCTGCTTGCGAGGAGCCTTGCGGCGACGCGGTGGGAGATGCTCTCGCGGGTAATCCTGCCGGGGGTGATGGGGCACATCCTCACCGGCGTGCGCCTCGCCATCGGCATCCTGTGGATCGTGCTTGTTCCGTGCGAGATGCTCGGGGTCTCCGCCGGGCTCGGCTATTTCATCCTCGATACACGGGATCGCCTCGCCTATTCGGAGCTGATGGCCATGGTGCTGCTCATCGGCGTGCTCGGTTACGCGCTCGACACCCTCGCCCGCACCCTCTGCCGCCGCTGGTCCTGAGCGGCGGACGCGGTTGCGGCGCCACCTTGTCCACGCAGCCGTCGAAGGTCTCGGTGGCGAGCCATTCCTCCATCTCATCGGCGATGGACTGCGGCATTTCGACGAAGGATAGCCCGCCGTAGCCGCCAAACCGCTTGGCGCGCTGGCGCACGGTGAGACTTTTCGCCACGGCGAGCGCCTCGGCCAATGGATTTCATTTTCCGAACAGGCCGTTATCGCCTGAGGCGCACCGAAACCGCGGAGGCGGTAGGCGGGCCTCCTCACCTCTGCTTGGGAGTCTGGTCGCCAGGCGTGGCTGGCGGCAGGGACCCTACTCCATGGCGAGGTGACAGGCGGCCGAATGCCCCGGTCCCACGGCTCGCAACTGCGGCCTGTCGGTACGGCACGCCGCTACGGCCATGGGGCAGCGCGTATGGAAAGCGCAGCCCGGCGGCGGTGCGTAGGGGCTCGGCAGGTCGCCGGCGAGCGGCGCGGCGCGGTGCGGGCCGCCATCGGTCCGCGGCACCGCGTCGAGCAGCGCTCGCGTATAGGGATGGGCCGGCGCGCGGAACAGGGTTTCGCGATCGGCCAGCTCGACGATGCGGCCGAGATACATCACCGCCACCCGGTCGCTCACATATTCCACCACCGACAGATCGTGGCTGATGAACAGGAAGGCGACGCCCAGCGCCTCCTGGAGGTCCGACAGCAGGTTCAGGATCTGCGCCTGCACCGATACGTCCAGCGCCGAGACCGGCTCGTCCAGCACCACCACGGCGGGATCAAGAGCCAGCGCGCGGGCGATGCCGATGCGCTGGCGCTGGCCGCCGGAGAACTGGTGCGGCGTGCGCTCGGCCGCGTCCTGCGGCAGGCCCACCTTGTGCAGCAGGTCGCGGACCCGGGCCCGGCGTTCCTCCCGGGTGCCGACGGCGTGGATATGCAGCGGCTCGGCGATCAGCTCGCCCACGGTCCAGCGCGGATCAAGGGAGGCGAACGGATCCTGGAACACCATCTGCACCTTGCGCCGCGCGGTGCGCAGGCGGTGGCGCGGCACATGGGTGATGTCCTGCCCGGCGAGATGAATGCGGCCGCCCGCGGGCTCGATCAGCCGCACGATGGCGCGGCCCAGCGTGGACTTGCCGCAGCCGCTCTCGCCCACGAGGCCAAGCGTCTCGCCCGGCGCGATCGCGAGCGATACCCCGCTCACCGCCTGCACCGTGCCCCGTCCAGTCTGGAAGCGGATGGAGAGGTCCTCCACCTGAAGCACGGGATCAGGCGTCAAGGGCTTCACGCCGATGCTCTGGAACATGCACATCTCCGCTGCGCAGGCAGGCGACCGAGCCGCCGCCGGCCGCAACAAGGGGAGGAACCGCTACCGTGCAGGCCACCTCGGCCAGCGCGCAGCGCGGGGCGAAGGCGCAGCCGGACGGCCGGCCAGACAGGCTCGGCACCGTGCCCGGAATCTCGACCAGGCGCTGGCGCCCGAAGCGCCCCGAGCCGAGGCGTGGGCGGGCGGCGATGAGGCCGCGCGTGTAGGGATGCAGCGGACGGGCGAACAAGTCCGCCGTGGCGCGTTCCTCCACCTTGCGGCCGGCATACATCACCAGCACCCGATCTGCGTGCTGCGCCACCACGCCGAGGTCGTGGGTGATGAGCACCACGGCGGTGCCGCTCTCCCGCTTCAGCTCGTCCATGAGGTCGAGGATCTGCGCCTGGATGGTGACGTCGAGGGCCGTGGTGGGCTCGTCCGCCACCAGCACGGCGGGCGAGAGCGCCAGCGCCATGGCGATCATCACCCGCTGGCGCATGCCGCCGGACAGCCGGTGCGGGAAATCCGAAAAACGGCGGCGTGCGTCGGGAATGTGGACACGCTCCAGCAAAGCGATGGCCCGGTCGCGGGCGGCGGCGCGGCCGACCCTCTCATGCTCAAGGATCGCCTCCATGATCTGCTCGCCGATGGTCAGCACCGGATTCAGCGCCGTCATCGGCTCCTGGAAGATCATGGCGATGCGGGCGCCGCGCACCTTGCGCAGCTCCGCCTCCGACAAAGCCGCGAGATCGCGCCCCTCCAGCCGCACGCGGCCGCCGTCGATGCGCCCGGGCGGTGGCACAAGGCCCAGCAGGGACAGGGCAGTGATGGACTTGCCGCAGCCGCTCTCGCCGACGATGGCCAGCGTCTCGCCGCGGTCGACGGCGAAGGAGAGGTCGTGGACCGCGCGGCGCGTGGTGCGGCCGCTGGCAAAGGCGATGGACAGGTTCTCCACCGCCAGAACAGGCTCGCTCATCGCCGCGCCCCCTTGGGGTTCAGGGCGTCGTTGAGGCCGTCGCCGAGCAGGTTCAGCGCCAGCACGGCGGCGACGATGGCGAGCCCCGGCAGGGTCGCCACGTACCAGTCGGTGCGCAGCACCTCGCGCCCGGCCCCCACCATGCCGCCCCAGCTCACCACGTTGGGATCCCCGAGGCCGAGGAAGGCGAGGGAGGATTCGGTGAGGATGGCGCTCGCCACCAGGATGGAGGCGGAGACGATCACCGGCGCCAGCGTGTTGGGCAAGATGTGGAGCAGGATGATGCGCCCGTCCGATGCGCCGAGCGCGATGGAGGCCGCCACCATTTCCCCGTGCCGCAGCTTCAGCACCTCCGCGCGCACCAGCCGCGCCAGGCTCGGCCATGCGGTGATGCCGATGGCGAAGGTGATGGTGGGAATGGACGGCTGCAGGATCGCCACGATGGCGAGGGCGAACAGGAACGGCGGCACGGTCTGGAACAGCTCGGTGACGCGCATGAGGCCAGCGTCAAGGCGCCCGCCGTAATAGCCCGAGACCGCGCCGGTGGTGACGCCGATCACCAGCGACACCAGCGTCGCCACCGCGCCGATGAGCAGGGACACCCGCGCCCCGTGGAAAATGCCGGAGGCGATGTCGCGCCCGAGCATGTCGGTGCCCAGTGGATAGGCCGCATCCTGCCCCGGCCAGAGAAAGGGCTGGGCCACCATGTCCAGCGGGTCGTCGGGATAGACGATGTCGGCCGACGCCGCCATGGCGATGATGAGCGCGAAGAAGATGAGCCCCACCACCGCCGACGGGCGCCGCAGCAGGCGACGTAGCAGGGTGTCGCGGGGCGCGGCGGCCGCCTGGGACGAAACGGGCGGCGAGGCGAAATCGAGGAGAGCCATGCTCAAGCCTCCTCAGCTCAGCTCGATGCGCGGATCGAGCACCGTATAGGCGAGATCCACCGCGAGATTGACGAAGACCACCACCACCGACGAGCAGAACAGGATGCCCAGCAGCAGGTTGAGGTCGCGCTGGAACAGCGCCTCGAAGGCGAGCCGGCCGAGGCCCGGCCAAGCGAACACCGTCTCCACCAGGATGGCCCCGCCGAGGATGGAGCCGAGCTGCACGCCCAGCGTCGTCACGATGGGCAACAGCGCATTGCGCAGCACGTGGCGCAAGGCGATGCGCCGGGGCCGCACCCCCTTCGCCCGCGCCGTGCGTACGAAATCCTGCCCGTAGACCTCCAGCATGGAGGCGCGCATGAGGCGGGTGTAGATGGCCAGGTAGAACAGGCCCAGCGTCAGCGCCGGCAAGATGAGATGCTGGGCCACGTCGGCCGCATAGCCGAGGCCGGTGAGGCCGGATTCGATGCTGGCCATGCCACCCACGGGCAGCCAGTCGAGCAGCACCGAGAATACCACCACCAGCATCACGCCGATCCAGAACACGGGCGTGGCATAGAACACCAGCGCGACCGAGGAGATCACCGTGTCCGCGAGCCGGCCGGCATGGCGCGCGGCGAGGAAGCCCAGCGTGCCGCCGACGCTGACCGCGAAGGCGATGGAGGTGCCCATGAGCAGCAGGGTGGCCGGCAGGCGCAGGGCGATCAGCTCCGAAACCGGCATGCCCTGCCGGAAGGAATAGCCGAGATTGAGCGTCAGTACATTCTTCAGATACGACAGGAATTGTACATAGAGCGGCTGGTCGAGGCCGAACTGCTGGCGCAGGGCCGCCATGTATTCGGGCGTCGCCGAGCCTGCCTCTCCCGCCATCACCTGCGCCGCATCGCCGGGGGCGAGGCGGAGCAGGAAGAAGTTGATGACGGCGATGCCGATGATCACGAAGGCGATCTGCCCGAGCGACCGCTTCAGGTACCGTGCCACGCCTCAGTTCCCCTTCGGCGCGTCGGCGTTCGGCCCATCGAACCAGGCGTTGCGGAGCGAGGAATAGACCTGGTCGCCCTGCTCCACCGCGCCCTTCAGGTTGGCGGCATGCACGGTGAAGAACTTCAGCTCCAGGAGCGGCAGGGTGGGCACATCGCGTTGCACGATCTGCTGGAAGGCTCGGAAATCGGCGGCGCGGGCCTGCGGATTGCCTTCCACCGCCGCCCTTTCGATGAGCGCATCGACCTGCGCATTGCGATAGCCCGAGCCGTTGGTCCACGGCGTCTTGGTGCCGAGCCAGCCGGACCAGTATTCGCGCACGA
Source organism: Xanthobacter autotrophicus (assembly GCF_005871085.1). Lineage (GTDB taxonomy): Bacteria > Pseudomonadota > Alphaproteobacteria > Rhizobiales > Xanthobacteraceae > Xanthobacter > Xanthobacter autotrophicus. The sequence goes on from NZ_VAUP01000015.1 coordinate 377,200, forward strand.
CGCCGATCTGCGGATCTGGGAAGGCGGCGTTGTAGGAGGAGGAGATGTCGAAGTCGCGGTCGGCATAGACGCGCTTGATGAAGGCGCCGCTGTCCTGGGCGCGGATCGCCACCTCGATGCCCACGCGCTTGAGCGCCTGCTTCAGGAATTCGCCGGTGCGGCGATAATCGTCGCCATAGGGCAGGAAATCGTGGGTGAGCGCGAAGCGAACGCCATCCGTCCCCCGCTTGAAGCCGGCCTCTTCCAGCAGGGCCTCGGCCTTCTTGGGATCGAACGGATAGGTCGGCACGCTCGGGTCATGGAAGGCAGTGAGCGTGGAGGGAATGGGGCTGACGGCCGGCTTGCCGTAGCCGAACCACACCACCTTGGCCAGCGCCGCCTTGTCCACTGCATGGGCGATGGCCTGGCGCACCCGCACGTCCTTCAGATAGGGGTTCTCCACGTTCAGGTCGAAATAGAGCACCGGCGACAGCCATTCATAGCCGCGCGTCTCCACCTTCAGGTTGGGCAAGGCGGCGAGGCGCTCCACGTCGCGGAACGGCACGGGATTGAACGGCGCATATTGCACCTCGCCCTTCTCGATGGCCGCCGCGCGGGCCGCCGCATCGGGAATGACGCGGAACACCAGCTTGTCGAGATAGGGCTTGCCGGCATCCCAATAGGCCGGGTTGCGCTCGAGCACGAGATATTCGCCCTTGCGCCACTCCTTGAAGACGAAGGGACCGGTGCCCACCGGCTTGTTATTGTAGGGGTTGTTGAGAATATCCGTGCCTTCGTAGAGGTGCTTCGGCAGGATCGGCGCGCCGACGCCGTTGAGCACGGAGAAGATCGGCAGCGACGGCTTGGAGAATTTCAGCACTACCGTGTGGTCGTCTGGCGTTTCCACGGCGGAGACGTTCTCGAACAGCGCCTTGTTGCGCGGATGGATGGTCTTCCACACATTCTCCAGCGACCATTTCACGTCGCTCGCCGTGAACGGCTTGCCGTCGTGCCAGGTGACACCCTTGCGCAGGTGGAAGGTGATGGTGAGGCCATCGGGGGCCACCTCCCAGCTTTCGGCGAGCTGCGGCGCCGGCTTCAGGTCGAACCCGTAGGTGACGAGGCCGTCGAACACATTGCCCGCCACCACCTGGGTCGGCTGGGCGACATTCGCCACCGGCGTCAGGGTCACCGGCTCCGGCTGGAGGATGATGGAGAGGGTCCCGCCCCGCACCGGAGCATCGGTGGCCGCTGCGGCCTGGAGGTGCGTCGGGCCGACCGACGCGGCAAGCGCGAGGGCCGAGGCGGCGGCAAGGAAACGGCGGCGGGAGAAAGGAGCCATGGCAGTGTCTCGGACATGAAAAGAAGCGGCCGTCCGGACGAACCGGACGGCCAAGTTTCGGGAGAAACTCAGTTGGACTTGGGGGTGTCGGCCTTCGCTTCCGTCGGCTTGCCGTCGTCAATCCAGAAATCGCGGAACGAGCCATACACCTGGTCGCCGCTTGCCTTCGGGTGCTTGAGGTTGGCGGCCTCCACCGTGAAGAACTTCAGCTCGACCAGCGGCAGGGTGGGAAGATCGGTCAGCACGGTCTTCTGCAGGTCCTTGAACAGCTGGATGCGCTTTTCCGGGTCGCCCTCGCCTTGGGTGGCGGAGATCAGCGCATCCACCTTGTCGTTGCGATAGCCCGAGCCGTTGGTCCAGGGAATGTTCTTGCCGATGGAGCCGGACCAGTAGGCGCGGTTCACGCCCACCTGCGGATCGGAGAAGGCCGCGAACCAGGTGATGGAGATGTCGAAGTCGCGGTCGCCATAGACGCGGCGGGTAAAGGCGGCAGTATCCTGCGAGCGGACATTGGCCTCCACGCCCACGCGCTTCAGCGCCTGCTTCAGGTATTCGGCGGTGCGCTTGTAGTCGTCGCCATAGGGGATGTAGTCGATATCGAGGGTGAAGCGGGCGCCGTCCGGCCCGCGCTTGTAGCCGGCCGCGTCCAGCAGCGCCTCGGCCTTTTTGGGATCGTAGTCATAGGCGATGCCGCCGGCATCGTGGAAGGCAGCGAGGGTCGAGGGAATGGGGCTGGTCGCAGGCTTGGCGAAGCCGAACCACACCACCTTGGAGATGGCGTTGCGGTCGATGGCCTGGGCCAGCGCCTGACGCACCTTCACGTCCTTGAGGGGGCCGCGCTCCACGTTGAAGTCGGCGAACAGCCAGGGGGAAAGCCACTCATAGCCTTCGGTGGAAACCCGCAGGTTGGGCAGCTTGGCGAGGCGCTCGGCGTCCTTCAGCGGCACCGGGCTCAGCACGCCCCACTGCACCTCGCCCTTCTCCAGCGCTGCGGAGCGCGCGGCGGCGTCGGGGATCACGCGGAAGACCACGCGGTCGAGATAGGGCTTGCCCTTGTCCCAATATTCGGGATTGCGCTCCAGCACGATATAATTGCCGCGGCTCCATTCCTTGAAGACGAACGGCCCGGTGCCCACCGGCTTGTTGTTGTAGGGATTGTTGAGGATGTCGGTGCCCTCGTAGAGGTGCTTGGGCAGCACCTGGGCGCCGTTGGAATTCAGCGAGGACAGGATCGCCACCGAGGGTTGGCTGAGGTGCAGCACCACGGTGCGGTCGTCCGGCGCGTCCACCGAGGTGACCTTCGCGAAGATGGCCTGGTTGCGTGGGTGGATCTTCTTCCACACCTCCTCCAGCGTCCACTTCACGTCGGCGGAGGTGAAGGGCTTGCCGTCGTGCCATTTCACCCCGTCCCGCAGGTGCAGGGTGAAGGTCAGGCCGTCCTTCGAGGTCTCCCAGCTCTCGGCCAGGGCCGGCACCGCCTTGAGGTTGGCGTCATAGTCCACAAGACCGTCGAAGATGGAGCCGGTGACGATGCCTGTGGGCGCCGCCGTGTTGAGCGCGGCGGTGAGAATGACAGGCTCGGGCTGGATGATGGCGGTGAGGGTTCCGCCGGCCTTGGGCGGGGCGGACGCATCCCGGGCGTCCTGTGCGGCGGCGAGGCCGGCTGAGACCACCAACGCCACAGCCGCCCCTGCGACGGCTTTCCAGAGCCCGATATGCACCATGTTCCAAGTCCCCATTTCACACCTTGTACTTGCTAATTACAAGGATAACCGGGGTCGAATTATTTAGTCAATATAATCTACCGTTTTTATATATTAAACGACAAGCCAAGGTGACAGGCGTTCGAGCTGCACCTTCAGGGAGGACGCCATGACCGCCGCAAGTCTCACCGCGTCCGCCCACCCTCTGGCGTTTGCCGGAGCGTCCACCCAGACCTGCAAGGTGAGCACTCAGGGCTGTCCCGGTCCTGAACGACGGCGGCACACAAGCCATCGCTCAGGCGCGTCAGCGTCCTGCCCGAGGCGGCAGATCACAACCATCCCGGCGCGCGGGACATCTGGTCAGAGCTGATGCGAGAGTCCTCAGCGACCATCGCCTCTCCCCGCAACTTTGGGTATCAATATCCCGAATCCGTTCAACACGCCGGAGCCCGGATGGCTGCGCCGTTTTCCCCTCGATCGAGTTGCGGCATCTGCGCTACTCCGTGGCGGCCACCGAGCACCGAAGCTTCCGCAAGGCGGGGAGCACTTGAGGTAAAGGAATCTACCATTAGCTGGAGCGTGCGAGATCTTGAAGATGAGAGCGGCGTGTCGGGGTTCATCCGTGTGCACTCACGCGTCGAAAAATCGGAAATTGGGGCGTATCGTGGCGAAAAGTCGAGTGCACACGACGAGACCCAACGCCTTGAAATTGCAAAAATAATGTTGAAAAATCAATCATTTATATTCTCGGTAGCACCCATGATGGATTGGACGGACCGCCATTGCCGGGCCTTCCACCGCACCCTCTCGCGCCAGGCGCGGCTCTACACGGAGATGGTCACCGCCCCCGCGATCCTCCACGGCGATCGCGCGCGCCTGCTGGGTTTCTCGCCCGATGAGCACCCGGTGGCGGTGCAGCTCGGCGGAAGCGATCCGGCGGAGCTGGCGCAGGCGGCGCGGATCTGCGCCGATTACGGCTATGACGAGATCAACCTCAACGTGGGCTGCCCGTCCGATCGGGTGCAGGGTGGCAATTTCGGCGCCTGCCTCATGCGCGAGCCGGAGCTGGTGGCCGATTGCGTCGCCGCCATGAAGGCGGTCGTGGCCATTCCCGTCACCGTCAAGTGCCGCATCGGCGTGGACGACCAGGACCCGGAAGAAGCCCTCGATCGCCTCGCCGACGCCGTGGTGGCGGCGGGCACGGATGCGCTCATCGTCCATGCCCGCAAGGCGTGGCTGAAGGGCCTGTCGCCCCGCGAGAACCGCGATATCCCGCCCCTCGACTATGACCGTGTGCGCCGCCTGAAGGCCCGCCTGCCCCATGTGCCGGTGGCGCTCAATGGCGGCATCGCCAGCCTCGCCCAGGGCATGGAAGAGGCGCGCGGCCTCGACGGCATGATGCTGGGCCGCGCCGCCTACCAAGACCCCGAACTGCTCCTCGGCGTGGATCCGCTGCTGTTCGGCACGCTCGCCCCGCATGCCGACGGCTTCGCCGCGGTGGAGGCGTTCGAGCCCTATGTGGCGCACCATCTGGAGGCCGGCGGACGGCTCTCCGACATCACCCGCCACATGCTGGGCCTGTTCACCGGCCGCAAGGGCGCGCGCATCTTCCGCCGTCATCTCTCCACCGAGGCCATCCGGCCCGGCGCCGGTCTCGACGTGCTGCGGGCGGCCGTGGACGAGGTGCGCCGGCGCCAGCCTGTGGCGGCCTGAGCACCCTGCCCTTCCGGCGCGATCTGCACGCCATGCGCGGCTCCTGAACGCGTGTATGCGGCTGCGGCGGTGGACAGGCGCGCCGATCCGCGCCACTCCTGCAGCACTCCCTGTGCCGCTCACGTTTGCCGGACCTGCCCCATGCTCGCCTCCATCTCCACCCACGACATCGTCATGCTCGCAGGAGCGATGCTGGCGGGCGGGGTGCTCACGGGGCTCATCGCCGGCATGCTGGGCATCGGCGGCGGCGGCGTCATCGTGCCGGTGCTGTACGAGGTGTTCGGCGTGCTCGGAGTGGACGACAGCCTGCGCATGCAGCTGTGCGTGGGCACTTCGCTCGCCATCATCATTCCCACCGCCATCTCCTCCCACAACGCCCACATGAAGAAGGGCGCGGTGCTGCCCGGCGTGGTGCGTAACTGGCGGGTGCCGGCCATCGTCGGCATCCTCACCGGCAGCGCCATCGCTGCGGTGGTGGCGGGATGGGTGTTGCAGGCGGTGTTCGTGGTGGTCATCTCGCTGCTGGGGCTGAAAAGCCTGCTCGGCCGCAACGACATCCGCATCGCGGAGCATCTGCCCGGGCCCGGCACCATGCGGGCCTATGGCTTCGTCATCGGCCTCGCGTCGTCGCTGGTGGGGATTTCAGGGGGCGGCATCGCCACCAACATCCTGCTGCTCTACGGGGTGCCGATCCATGCGGCGGTGGCCACCTCCGCCGGCATCGGCATCATCATCCCCATTCCCGGCGTCATCGGCTATGCCATCGCCGGCTGGCCGCACCTCTCCCAGCTGCCGCCGCTCTCTCTGGGCTATGTCTCGGTGATCGGATTTGTCTGCATCGCGCCGGTGGCGGCACTGGTGGCGCCTTTCGGCGCGCGGCTCGCCCACCGGCTGGGACGCCGGCAGCTGGAAATCGGCTTCGGCGTGTTCCTGCTGCTGGTGGCCTCGCGCTTCCTCGTCGCCATCATCTGGGGCTGACGGCTCACCAGCGGTGGGTGAAGCCGGCGGTGATGCTCTTGTTGAGCGTGGAGCCGGTATCGGCCAGCGCGGTGGTGACGGTAATGTCGCCCAGCACCTTCTGCTGCGCGCTGAGGCTCGGCAGCAGGGTGGGCGTCTCCTGCGTGGCCTTGGTGGCGAGGGAGAAGGTGGTGCCGGTCTCCACCAGCTTCAGGCTGACGGACTTGTCGGTCTCCCACGCTTCCGACGCGCCCGACGCCACGCGATAAGTGTCCGCCAACGTCGCGTCGAGGCCGCTCGCCAGCGTGACGGTGCGGGAGAAGGTGGTGGCCACCTTGCCGGTGGCGCCAGCGGGATCGAGGGAGACGTTCACCGTCCCCTTCTGCCACAGCAGCCAGTCGGGAAGCTGGGAGAGCGTGACCTTGGCATAGGCGGTGCCGCCAAGGTCGCTGGCGCCGGAGACCACCACGGGCGCGGCGCTGGTCGCCGACTTGGACAGATCCATGCCGAACACCGTGCCGATATCCTCCACCGCGCTCCAATAGGTCATGGAGACGCTGCCGTCGGCATTCAGCGTCTTCTTCGTCTCGCTGCTGGAATCGGCGCGGACGGGCGCGGCGGCGATCAGCAGGACCGGCAGAAGAAGCGCGGCGGTGGTGCGTGGCATCATCGGCGTTGGCCTCCGGGCAGGGTGAATACGGTGCCGCACGGCAGCGGCGGAAGCGACTTTCATCATGGGTGCGGAAAAGTTAGGGCAAGATTGCTGCGGCGCGGCATTTTCCGCGCATGCGCGCGTCGCATGGCTTTTGCGCAACACCGGCGCGGCGGCGCCTTGCGGCGGCTGGCGGCCCGTCCTAATCCCCCGCACGGGAGGACCAAGATGACACAACAGACCGACCCCGCGCTCGCCGCCGCCGCAACGCTGGAGGTGCTCGCCCGCATCGCCGATGCGCTGGAGCGCCTTGCCCCGCCCGCCGTGCCGACACCTGATTTCGAGGCCGCCGACGCCTTCGTGTGGCACAACGAACCGCCGCGCTTCGAACCGGTGCCGCGCGTGAACCGGGTGGAGATGGACCTGTTGCAGGGCATCGACCGGGTGCGTGACCAATTGGTGGAGAACACGTCTCGCTTCGCCCGTGGCTTGCCGGCCAACAATGCGCTGCTGTGGGGCGCGCGGGGCATGGGCAAGAGCTCACTGGTGAAGGCCGCCCATGCCCGCATCAACCGCGACCGCGCCGCGCAGGCGTCCCGCCTCAAGCTGGTGGAGATCCACCGCGAGGACATCGAGGCCCTGCCTGCCCTTATGGGCCTGGTGCGCGGGTCGGCGCACCGCTTCATCGTGTTCTGCGACGACCTCTCGTTTGATTCCGACGACACCTCCTACAAGTCGCTCAAGGCGGTGCTGGAAGGCGGCATCGAGGGGCGGCCGGACAACGTCATCTTCTACGCCACCTCCAACCGCCGCCACCTTTTGCCCCGCGACATGATGGAGAACGAGCGCTCCACCGCCATCAATCCCGGCGAGGCAGTGGAGGAAAAGGTCTCCCTCTCCGACCGGTTCGGCCTGTGGCTGGGCTTCCACAAGTGCAGCCAGGACGAATATCTTTCCATGGTGGACGGCTATGTGGCCCATCACGGCCTCGGTGTGCCGGAAGAGCAGTGGCGGCCGCAGGCGCTGGAATGGGCCACCACTCGCGGCGCCCGCTCGGGCCGCACCGCCTTCCAGTTTGTGCAGGATCTGGCGGGCCGCCTCGGCCTGCCGCTCAAGGCAGACTGATCACCGAACCCTGAAACGCAAAAGGCCGCCCCGAGAGGCGGCCTTTTTCATGAGGCGGCGGCCGAGCGACCGGCGTCGTCAGTTCTTGTTGACGACGCAGTCACCGCCCTGGGCGCGCAGGGACTGGCACAGCTCGTTGGCCTGGTCGCGGCTGGCGAAGGGGCCGACCTGGGCACGGTAATAGATGCCCTTGTCGCCGAGGTCCGCCTTCTTCACGGTGGCCCGGTAGTTGCCGAGCAGATTGGGATACTTGGTCTGCAAGGCGCGCCAGGAGCCCATGGCATCGGCTTCCGAGCGCTGGGATGCCACCTGCACCACATAGGCCCCGGCGGCGGATGGCGCGGGGTTGATGGAGGCCGTCTGGCTGGGCGCTACGGCCGGAACGGTAGTGACCGGGTTCGGGTCCGGCAGGCCGGCCGGGATGGGATTCTGCATCGGCGCATAGGCCGACACAGTGCCGGGCACGGTCTGGGCAAAGCTGCCGTCGGCGCGCACGGCCACGGTGCGGACCCGCTTAGGCTCGGTCAGGTTCTGGGTGGCCTGCATGGGGGCGGGCGGCGGCGCGCTCGTATCCGCGGGCAGAGCCCGGGCGGCGGCGGTGACATCCACCGGCTGCTCCTCGCGCGAGACCATGCGCTCGTTGCCGGCGTTGGCGCCCATGCGATCGTAGATCATTTTTTGCCCGCCATCGGCGGACTGGGGCGCGGGCGTGGCGGTCTTGGCCGGTGCGGTGTCGGCCTTGATCACCGGAGTCGTGCTCGCCGCGGTCAGGGAGGACCTGCCCGACGCCATATTGAAGGCGAACACGCCGGCGACGCCCGCCACCACCAGACCCAGCACCGAGACACCGAGAATCAGCGCGAGGCGACCTTTACGACGGCGCGGCTCGGCGTCGTACATCTCCTCGCCATGGGGCGGCATGTAGCCGTCTTCCCCATATTCCGGATCATAGGTGTCATCGTAGTCGTCATAGCCGTCGTCGTCGCGACGGGCGGCCGAATAGGCATACCCCGCCTCGTCGTCCTCCGCCTCATAGCTGCGGCCCTGGGCAGCCGCATGGGAGCGCGGGTCGACACGGGCGCCGGTGCGGGGGTCCTGACGGGGATCCTGACGCGAGGGGGCATATCCGGCCTGCTGGCCATAGGCGGCGGCACCCGCCGGGCGGGCGGGCGGCAGGTCGTCGTAATCATCCTCGTAATCGTCTTCGTCCCGGTCCTGCCCGCCCACGGGCGGAGCCACGCGGGATAGCGACCCATAGCCGGAGCGCACCGTTGCGTCAGGGGCACCGCGCGTGGCGGCTGGTGCGGGCGCGAAGGAGGGCGCCGCCTGGGGTTGGACGGCGCGTGCGGCCGGCACGGCGGGCTGGGGCGCAGGTGGCGGGGCATAAAGCGAGGGGCTGGACGGACGCGGAGGGACCGCGGGCGCGGGGCGTACCGGCGCCTGATTGGACACCGGACGGGCGGGCGCATGGGCGGGGGGCGGCGCGGCCTGATGGCTGGCCTGCGGCTCGGCTTCCCAGTCCTCGTCGTCCTCGTCGTCGTAGTAGGTGGGAGCCGGCGGCGGCACGGGACGCGCCGGAGCGCGGGCGACCGTCCGGGGATCGGGATAGGCGGGCGCGGCCGGCGCCGCCTGGCGCTGCGCTACGCGCGGATCAAACCGTGGGTCGATGCGCGGGTCCTGCCCGCGCGGATCGGTGGCCTGCTGGGTGCGATCCTGGGTTGCACGATCTTGAGGGGCACGATCTTGGGGCGCCCGATCCTGCGGGGCACGATCGAGGCCCGAGAAGTCGTCGAACGGGTCGTCGTCGCCGATCAGCCTGGCCAGCTCGGCCAGGGGATCGCCCCCCGTCGCGGCGGACGACGGAGCGGAGCGGGGCCGCTGCCCACCCTCCGCGGCACCTTCATCACGCCGGTAGCGGAACCTGCTTTCGTCGACCATATCGCCTCGATGTGTTGTCGCCGCCCGTGAACCTGCGGATCCAAGACCGCGCCGAGAAGTCTAGCCTGGTGGGCCAACCGCTCCGTCCGCAGCCACGGGACAAGCGATCATTTCATCTCGTCTACGGCCGTCACCCCCAGAACCTTGAGACCGGAGGCGAGCACCGTGGCCACGCCATGGACCAAGGCCAAGCGAGCCGAGGTCAACTCTCGATCATTCTCGATAATGAAGCGTAAATGAGGCAAGTCCTTTCCACGGTTCCACTGGCCGTGAAACTCGCTGGCAAGTTCGTGCAGGAAGAAGGAGATGCGGTGCGGCTCCCGCGCTCCCGCCGCCTGCTCCACGAGACGCGGCCAGCTGGCGAGCCGGCGCAGCAGCGTGATTTCTCCCTCGTCGTCGAGTCGGCCAAGCTGCGCGGTGGCGAAAGACACCGCCTCCTGCGGCAGGTCGGCGAACTCCTCCGTCGCCTTGCGCAGGATCGATTTGGCCCGCGCGTGCGCATACTGCACGTAAAACACCGGATTTTCACGCGACTGCTCGATCACCTTGGCGAGATCGAAGTCGAGCGGCGCGTCGTTCTTGCGGAACAGCATCATGAAGCGGACCGCGTCGCGCCCCACCTCATCCACCACCTCGCGCAGGGTGACGAACGAGCCCGAGCGCTTGGACATACGCACCGGCTCGCCGGCGCGGAACAGCCGCACCAGCTGGATCAGCTCCACGTCCAGGCTCGCCCGTCCGCCGGATACCGCCTTCACCGCCGCCTGCATGCGCTTGACATAGCCGCCGTGGTCGGCGCCCCACACGTCGATCATCTTCAGGAAGCCGCGATCCACCTTGTCCTTGTGATAAGCGATGTCACCGGCAAAATAGGTGTAGCTGCCGTCCGACTTCTTCAGCGGCCGATCCACGTCGTCGCCGAAATCGGTGGAGCGGAACAGGGTCTGCTCGCGATCCTCCCAATCCTCGATGGGCGCACCCTTGGGCGGCGGCAGGCGGCCCTCATAGACCTCCCCCGACGTGCGCAGCGCCTCGATGGCGGCGCCCACGCGGTCCACCGCGCCGGTGGAGAGGGAGCGCTCGGAGAAGAACACGTCGAAGGAGATGCCCAGCGCCGCGAGATCCTCGCGGATCGCCACCATCATGGTCGCGATGGCCTCGGCCCGCACCAGCGGCAGCCATTCCGCCTCGCTCTTCTCCTTGAGCGCCGGGCCGTGCGCGGCGGCGAGCTTCTGCCCCACCGGGACCAGGTAATCGCCCGGGTAGAGACCTTCCGGGATCTCGCCGATGTCCTCACCCAGCGCCTCGCGGTAGCGCAGGAAGGCGGAACGGGCCAGCACGTCCACCTGCGCGCCGGCATCGTTGATGTAATATTCCTTGGTCACGGCAAAGCCGGCGAAATCCATGAGGCTCGCCAGCGCATCGCCGAACACCGCGCCCCGGCAATGGCCAACATGCATGGGGCCGGTGGGGTTGGCGGAGACGTATTCCACGTTCACCTTCTCACCCGCGCCCAGCGGCGAGCGGCCGAAATCCAGCCCCTGCGTGAGCACGGCGGCCAGCACCACCGGCCAGAACGAGCCGTCCAACGCGATGTTGATGAAGCCAGGGCCGGCCACATCCACCTTCGTCACGCCCGCCACCGCGCGAAGCTTGCCGGCGATACGCTCGGCGAGATCCCGCGGCTTCAGGCCGGCATCCTTGGCCAGCACCATGGCGGCATTGGTGGCGAGATCGCCATGGCTCGCGTCGCGCGGCGGCTCGACGACCACGCGGGCAAGATCGAGGTCCTTGGCGATGATGCCCTCGGCGACAAGGGCGGCGACGGCTTCGCGCACGTGATCGGCGAAGATCGCGTAGACGTTCATGGGGCGGGGTCCAATCGGGTTGCTTGGCCCGGCGCCTAACGCAAGTCCGGCGTCAAGTCAAAGAAACGGGCGTGCTGGTCGAGGGCGTAGCGGTCGGTCATGCCGGCGATGTAGTCGGTCACGCGGCGGGCGAGCCGCCGGTCGTCGAGCTGGTCCAGGTCGTCGTGCCAGGAGGGTGGCATGTCCTCGGGATGGGCGATGAAATGGCCGAACAGGTCGCGCAGCACCCCCTTCGCCTCCTCCATTACCCGTTCGACCCGCTCGTGACGGTACATGCGCGAGAAGAGGAAGGCCTTCAAAGCCTTTTCCTTCTGCCGCATGGCGTCGGAAAAGGCGATCACGGGATGCTCGAGAGCGCGCACCTCCTGGGCGGAGGCCACCCCCGCCATCCCGGCGCGCCTTGAGCCCTCGGCCACCACGTCCTCGATGAGGCGGGTGATGACGCGGCGGAGCATCTCGTTGACCGTGCGCGCCACCCCGAGCCCGGGATAGAGCCCGCGCACCTCGCCCAGCGCCTCGCCCACGAGAGGCAGGCCGGCGAGATCGTCGAGGGTGAACATGTGCGCCCGCAGCCCGTCGTCGAGGTCGTGTACGTCATAGGCGATGTCGTCGGAGATGGCGGCCACCTGCGCTTCGGCGGAAGCATGGCTCCAGAGCTCAAGATCCTGCTGCGCCGAATGCACCTCGATAGCGTGGGGCAGGCCACCGAGATAGCGGCCGATGCCGCGACCGTCGCGGCCGGTGAGCGGGCCGTTGTGCTTGGCGATGCCCTCGAGCGTCTCCCATGTGAGGTTGAGGCCGTCGAACTGGGCATAGCGCCGCTCGATGCGGGTGACGACCCGCAGCGACTGGGCGTTGTGATCAAACCCGCCGTGCCCGGCCATGCAGGCGTCGAGCGCCCGTTCTCCGGCATGGGCGAACGGCGGATGGCCGAGGTCGTGGGCGAGGGCCAGCGCCTCCGCCAGATCCTCGTCGAGCCCCAGCGCGCGGGCGATGGAGCGGGCCACCTGCACCACCTCCAGGGTGTGGGTGAGGCGGGTGCGGTAATGGTCGCCCTCGTTGAAAACGAACACCTGGGTCTTCTGCTTCAGCCGCCGGAAGGCGGTGGAATGGATGATGCGGTCGCAGTCGCGCCGGAACGGGCTACGCGGGGGCATTTCCCCTTCCGGGAAGAGCCGGCCGCGCACCTGCTGCGCGTCGCAGGCCCACGATACGCGAGGCAGCGCGCCGCTCACCGCCATGATCGTCCCCTCACCTTCCGCGCCCCGCAACCGACGCTGGCGCCCGGATGGGACAGCCTCGCCGACGTTTTTCCGACACCGCCCTTTAACTCGGGGGCCGTTGGACTTACCTTATGGGCCATTGCCAGCTTCAATTCGTAAAGTCGATATCATGGAAACAACTCTCGCCCCGACCCCGGCCGCCGACCTCCCGGCGCCCGACACCGAATTTACCGTGACCGATGCCGCTGCGCGCCGCATCTGCCAGATCCTCTCGCCCGAACCGGCCGGAACGTTCCTGCGCATCAGCGTGGAAGGCGGCGGCTGCTCCGGCTTCTCCTACAAGTATGACGTGACGCGCGAGCAGGGCGAGGACGACCTCGTCATCGAGAAGGAAGGCGCCAAGATCGTCGTTGATCGCATCTCGATCGACTACATCAAGGGCTCCCAGCTCGATTACAAGGCGGACCTGATGGGCTCGGCCTTCAAGATCTCGAACCCCATGGCCACCGCCAAGTGCGGGTGCGGGTCCAGCTTCGGGGTCTGATCGCTTTTTGCGTCCTGAGGCCTATTGCGTCTCGCTGGCGTCACCACCCGGCGTGCCCGGGTGGGCGGCTGGTCTTTGCGCAGTGCTCGTGTCGGAGCATAGACCTTCGGGTCCGACGCAACGTCACGGCGCCACGTTCTTCGGGACGGCGTGGAACCAGGGCCTTGGCAGGCCCACCGGCCAGTCGTCGCCGTAGCAGGGAAAGAAGCGCTCGGTCCGGGCCATGATGATGAGGTCCGGGGCGAAGGCCTTCACGTCATCGAAATTGAAGTCGCATGAGCCGGTGACGCGTCGGGATTCGTGAATCCAAGCCACCACGCTCACATCCGCGTTCAGAAACAGGCGCGGCCATGACCCGCCGGTGAAGGAATCACCGAGAATCAGCACGCGCTGGCCCGTGGGGGCGTAGTCATATGCCAGCGACTTGAAGGCCGCGTGCTCGTTGTGATGCACCAGCGCCGGATCAAACCGTGCCGGGGCGGCACGATCCTTGATGGCGAAGGGCTCTTCCGACTCCGGCTTCGATGGCAGGCGGGTGGTGCGCAGCAGATCGCCCCGCGCGGCGGGAATGGGCGGCCCCAGCACCGCCGCCGGGTCCACCTGCCAGTCCGGATGCCCCGCCGCCACCATCACCGCATTGAAGGACAGCACACTGGAACGGCTGTTCCAGTGGGTGTCGGTCATGAGGTACCGCGGCCGGGCACTGGCCTTGAGCACCGCCCGCAGGTCGACCGTGGTGACGCCCTCCGCCTTCAATCCGGCGAGGGCGAGGTCGTATTCGGTGGTGGGATAGTTCAAAGCGTCGTACCAGTTGGGCAGGGCCTCCACCTCAACCGACTGGGCATTGGGCGGAATAGCGACCACGACGCGGGTGCCTCTCGGGGCCAGCACCCGCTGCATCTCGCCCACCATGGTCACGAAACGCTCGACGTTGGCGGTCCGCACCAGCGCGCCCGCCGACTGGGCCGGCGTCTGTTCGCGGCCCCAGAACAGCTGGCCGTCGCGTCCCGTATAGAACGGCCGGCTGTCGGGCGAACCGAGCACCTCGCGCAGATCCCGGCGCAGGATGGGCAGGGTGGCGCGGAAGCCGAAATTATCCTGAAGATAGATGCCGATGTTACGGAACTTGTAGTTCAGCGTCTGGCTCCAGGTGAAGCTTTCGGGGATCGGCACCCGCCATTGGCCGGATGCCAGCGGATCCGGAATGAGGTTGGACACCAGGAGGAAGCCGAACAGGCCAGCGACGAGCAGGCCCACATGGCGGCGCGAACGCGAGAGCAGGGTCACGATGGCGCCTCCTCAAAACCGGTAATAGAGGAATGGCGTGGCCGTGGTGCCGCCCACCCATGCCACGCTCGCCAGCATCAGCACGGCGATGAAGACATAATCCGCCACGGTCGCAAAAGCCCCCTGGCCGGCCAGCGCCCTCCAGCGCGGCCAGCGGAAGAAGCCGATGAACCCACCCACCACCAGCGCCGCGATGGCCAGCGGTGTCAGCCCGAAGCCTAGCGCCAGCGAGGCCCGGCTGAAGCCGTGGAGGCCGATGAGTCCGGAGAACATGTCCATGGCGCCGCCGAGGCTGTCGGCACGAAACCACACCCAGCCCAGCATCACTGCCAGCACCGTATAAAGATGGGCCATGACGCCCGGCGCCCGTTTCAGCCAGCGGCCGAGGAACGCCCGCTCGATGATGAGGAAGGCGCCATGATGGGCGCCCCAGATAACGAAGTTCCAGCTCGCCCCGTGCCACAGGCCGCACAGCAGGAACACGGCGGAGAGGTTCAGGTAGGTGCGCAATTCCCCGCGCCGGTTACCGCCCAAGGGGATGTAGAGATAATCGCGCAGGAAAGCGGACAGGCTCATGTGCCAGCGCCGCCAGAAATCGGTTATGGAATGAGCTGTGTAGGGCACGCGGAAATTGCGCGGCAGCACGAAGCCCACCATCACGCCGAGGCCCACCGCCATGGTGGAATAGCCGGCGAAGTCGAAATAGATCTGCACCGTATAGGCGTAGAGCCCGAGCCAGGCCTCCACGAAGGTGGGGTGGGTGGTGGTGTCGAATACCCCATCCGCGAGCCGCGCCACCTCGTCGGCGATCAGCACCTTCCAGGCGAGGCCGATGACGAACAGCCGCGCCCCGGCGGAGAACCGCCCCATGGTTGTGCGCCGCTGCGACAGCTGCTTGGCCACCGTGGCGTAGCGCACGATAGGGCCGGCGACCAACTGCGGAAACATGCACATGTAGAGCGCGAACTGCGCTGGATCGCGATTGGCCCGCACCTTCCGCTTGTAGATGTCGGCGAGGTACGAGATGGCGTGGAAGGAATAGAAGGAAATGCCCAGCGGCAGCGAGATCCGCGGCAAGGGCAGTGACGCGCCCAGCGGCTCGATCAGACCATTCAGGTTCTCCACCAGGAAGCCCGTATACTTGAAAATGCCAAGCAAAAGCAGATTGAAGGCGACCCCATAGACCAGCAGGCGCTGGCGCGGAGCCCCGTCGCGATCGTCGATGGCGCGGGCCAGCAGGAAGTTGATCGCCACCGACGCCAATAGAATGAGAATATGGGGCGTATAACCCGCAGAATAAAACACGAGCGAGAAGGCAAGAAAAATAGTGTTCCGCGTCGTGATGGACTTCGCGGAAAAATAAGACGCAAGGAACAACGGGAAGAAGTAGAACAGAAACTCGATGGACGCGAACGTCATGCCACTGCGCCGCCACTGAAGGACAAGGGGGCGTTCCTGCCACTCTTTGCCCGCCATCGCAACCCTTGCCCTCGTACCCCTTGGCCGGATTTGCGGTGCGCCCGCCGGAACGGCCATTGCCTCCCGGCGGCACCGGGGTATCCTCCGCCTCCGAAGGAGCCCGCCCCATGCGTATCGCCACCTGGAACGTCAATTCCGTCCGCCAGCGGCTGGACCACGCCGTGCGCTGGCTGGGGGAGACGCGGCCGGACATCGTCTGCCTCCAGGAGATCAAGTGCCAGACCGAGGCCTTCCCGAAGGAGGCCTTCGAGCAGCTTGGCTATAACGTCACCGTGCATGGGCAGAAGGGCTTCAACGGTGTCGCCCTGCTCTCCCGCCTGCCGCTGGAGGACGTGACCCACGGCCTCGCTGGCGACGATGGCGACGTGCAGGCCCGTTTCATCGAGGCGGTGGTGTCGGTGAAGGGCGGCGTGGTGCGGGTCGCCTGCCTGTACCTACCCAACGGCAACCCGGTGGACACCGAGAAATATCCCTACAAGCTTGGCTTCATGGAGCGGCTTGAAGCCTTCGCCGCCGACCGGCTGAAGCTGGAGGAGCCGCTGATCCTCGCCGGGGACTTCAACGTGATCCCCGAGGCGCGCGACGCGGCGGACCCTTCCGCCTGGGTGAATGACGCCCTGTTCCTGCCGCGCACCCGCTCGGCGTTCCGCTCGCTCACCCATCTCGGGCTCACCGACGCCCTGCGCGCCACCTCCGACGCGGGGCGGCTCTACACCTTCTGGGACTACCAGGCGGGGGCGTGGCAGCGCGACATGGGCATTCGCATCGACCACCTGCTGCTGTCGCCCCAGGCGGCGGACAAGCTCATCGCCACCGGCATCGACAAGCATGTGCGCGCCTGGGAGAAGCCCTCGGACCATGTGCCCATCTGGGCCGATCTCGCCATCGCGGCCTGAGTTCGGTCATGTGGGAAGCATCCCACGCCGGCGGCTGCCTGTGCGGGCGCCTGCGCTACCGGGTGCGCCGCATTGAGAGCGCCTATTGGTGCCATTGCACCATGTGCCGCCGGGCCTCGGGATCCGGGGCATTGCCGTGGCTCACCGTGGCGCGGGCGGATTTCGAGATGACGGCCGGCACCCCGGCGCTCTTCTCATCCTCGCCGGGCGTGACGCGCCTGTTCTGCGGCCATTGCGGCAGCCCGATCCTGTTTGACATGGCGAAGGAAGCTGCGGTGGACGTGACCGTCGGCACGCTGGAC
Source organism: Xanthobacter autotrophicus (assembly GCF_005871085.1). Lineage (GTDB taxonomy): Bacteria > Pseudomonadota > Alphaproteobacteria > Rhizobiales > Xanthobacteraceae > Xanthobacter > Xanthobacter autotrophicus. The sequence goes on from NZ_VAUP01000015.1 coordinate 394,208, forward strand.
GATCCGGACGCCGTGGCGCCCACCCATCACATCTGGACGCAATCGGCGCTTGAGATGACGGCAGAGCTCGGAACCGGCCTGCCGCGGCATGAGGCGGAGCGGGAAGAGGCGAACGGGGGTTGAAACGACCCCGAAGGAGACGCCGGGCGGCGAGTCGGCAGACCGAGCCTAAGCGCGGGGGATACATGACCGATATCGAGGAGTCCGAACGCAGGATTCTTTTCTATATCATCTCAAACATGATCGGATCCGAGGCTGACGCCATCGGCCAGATCCGCCATCTGAAAGTGAAGGGCAGAAGCTATTCGGGGAAGGGCGTTTTTACCCACTTCCATGCAGCGAACGGTACTGAGCCCGAAAGATTCGACCGCCACGTCAGCGGTGACTTCCCCGAAACGTTATTCATCCGCCTGAATATTGGATTTACAATCTTTTTCGTGGGCCCCTCCATCGTAACCTTGGAGGGTTACACCTATGGAAGCGATCCTTGGCCCGAGGAAGCCTTGCTTCAGATCGTGTGGCCGAAAGAGGTCATGGACGCCTACCGGCGCCATTGCGCCTAAGGCGGAAGCCGGCGCTTCCCGCCCTCACCTCTTGGCGGTCTTCAGCCAGTTTTCAAGGTAAAGCAGCGCTTTCTCGCGCTCGTCCGGCGTCGCGTCGGCGAAAGCCTCCTCCTGAAGCGACACCACCCATTTGTCCTCGGGTCGCACCGCGGCATCACGCGCCAGGGTCAGCCACATGAGGCCCCGCGCCGCCTGACGCGGCACCCCATCGTCGCCCCGCAGCAGCAGCTGACCCAGGGTCGCCTGCGCCTGGAACTGGCCCTTCTGCGAGGCCAGCGTCAGCCAGCGACCGGCGTTGCGCGCATCGCGCGGGCCACCGACGCCTTCCAGATAGAGCTTGCCCAGATGGTACTGGGCATCCGCATCGCCGAAATAGGAGGCGGCATAGGAGAACATGTCCCGCGCCCGCGAGGCGTCGCGCTTCACCCCGGCGGAGGGAATGCCCACGAGGTAATAGGAGCCCAGCGCCACGAAGGCATTGGCCACGAAGCGGGATTGCGCCGTGCCGGGGTAGTCCTCGGCATGGGTGTTGGCGATCTTGGAGAAATAGTCGAACGCCTTGGCGTCGTCGCGCTTCACGCCGTCGCCGTCGGCATAGATGCGGCCGAGCTTCCACTGGGCCATGGCGTGGCCCTGGGAGGCGGCATAGCCGAGGGCGTCGATGCCCTTGGCGGTCTGGCCGGCGCGCAGGGCCTGGGCCCCGGTGCGGAAGGCCTCGTCCACCGGACGCACGGCAGGCGCCAGTGGCACGTCGGCCGGCGGCGTCATGGGCTGGGTCTCATAAGGCTGGAGCGTCTGCGCCGTTCCATCGAACGCAAGGGCCAGCGGCACCGAAAGACATGCCGCCGCCACGGCGCCCGCGAACAGGGCGGCGCAGGCGCGCCGCGCGCCCGCCGACCGCCCGAGGCGTCCGGCCGCGCGGCCCGCATATCTGATCTTCGTTGTGCCGCCCAAAATCATGATGGAGGGAAGGTGCCGGAGCGTGGCGGCAATATCGGGGCCGCGGAAAGGCCGAGCCGCGGCGTTGGAGCGGCAACCTCTTGGGCGTCGCCCGGAGCCAAGCCCCGCGACGCCCAGCGGCGCCACCCGTTCGAGAATGCAACGTCCGTCCATAAGGACCCACCCCAGGCGCGGCGTTCGGAAACACTTTCCGAGCTACGCTCACGTCGCGCGTTGCTTTCCGTTTCACTGGGGTTTTGTGGCGGCTTCGCGGCGCCTTGGGGCCCCTGCCGGGGCGGCAACTTCAAAGGCTCGGGAGTGTGTCTTCGCCGTCACAATATTGAGATCGAAAGCCGCCGCTTTCCTTGGCACGAACACTGTATCGGACGATGCGGAGGCGCTGGAGCGTGGCAAAGGAGCAACATTCCATGGCCAACCCCTTGAGCGACGGGGGCCGGGCCCCCGTCGGAATGTGTTCTCAGGCCGCCCCGCCCGAAAGCTGGGTGATGGCGGCGCGGACCTTGGCCTTGCGGTTGAGATATTCCTCGCGCTTCTCGCGCTCGGCCTCCACCACCTCTTCCGGCGCGCGGGCGACGAAGCTCTCGTTGCCGAGCTTGGCGTCGATGCGGGCCACCTCCTGGTCCAGCTTGCCTTCTTCCTTGCGCAAGCGGCCGAGTTCGGCGGCAAGGTCCACCACGCCGGCCAGCGGCAGGGCGGCCACCTCGCCGCGCACCACCATCTGCACCGACTCGCCCGGAACGGTATCGGCCACCGTCACGCCGGAGAGGCGGGCGAGGCGGCGGATGGCGTCGTCCCACGCGGCGGCACGCGCCGTGGTCTCCGCGCCCGGCTCAACCAGCACCAGCGGCACCTGCGCGCCGGCCGGCACGTTCATCTCCGCGCGCACCGAGCGGATCTCGGTGATGAGGTCCACCACCCAGCCCACTTCCGCCTCGGCATCGGGCGCCTCAAGGCCTGAAAGATCGGGCCAGGGGGCGAGGGCCAGCAGGCTGGTGCGGGCGGGGCCGTCCTTGCCGGTCTCGGCCCACAGCTCCTCGGTCAGGAACGGCATGAAGGGGTGCAGCAGCGCCATGGCCACATCCAGCACATAGGCCGTTGCCGCCCGCGTCTCGTCCTTGGCCGGGCCGTCGGGACCGGAGAGCAGGGGCTTGGCCAGCTCCAGGTGCCAATCGCACACCACGTTCCAAAGGAAGCGGTAGATGGCGGCGGCCGCCTCGTTGAAGCGATAGGCCAGGATCGCCTCGGACACCTCGGCGGAGGCGCGGGCGGCCTCGCCGATGATCCAGCGGTTGATGGTGCCCTCCACCTTGGCCGGGTCGAAGCCCTCCACCCGCGCGCAGCCGTTCATCTGGGCGAAGCGCACCGCATTCCAGAGCTTGGTTGCGAAGTTGCGGTAGCCCTCCACGCGACCGGTGGCGAGCTTGATGTCGCGCCCCTGCGCCGCCATGGCCGCGAGGGTGAAGCGCAGGGCGTCGGCGCCGTATTTCTCCACGAGGTCCAGCGGGTCGATGACGTTGCCCTTGGACTTCGACATCTTCGCCCCCTTCTCGTCGCGGACGAGGGCGTGGATGTAGACATCCTTGAACGGCACTTCGCCATCCATGAAGTGCAGGCCCATCATCATCATCCGGGCCACCCAGAAGAAGATGATGTCGAAGCCCGTCACCAGCACGCTGGTGGGGTAGAACTTCTTCAGTTCGGCCGTCTCGTCCGGCCAGCCCATGGTGGAGAACGGCCACAGGGCCGAGGAGAACCAGGTGTCGAGCACGTCCTCATCGCGGGTGAGGAAGCCGGCGCGCTTGTCGGCGTCGTCGATCAGCGCCTGGGCGTCCTCGGGCGAGAGCGTCTCGTTGCCCACATTGTGGGCGAGCGCCTGCTCGAAGGCCTGGTCCTCGTCCTCGGCCACGAAGACATTGCCGAAGGGGTCGTACCAGGCCGGGATCTGGTGACCCCACCACAGCTGGCGGGAGATGCACCAGGGCTGGATATTCTCCAGCCACTCGAAATAGGTCTTCTCCCAGTTCTTCGGCACGAAGCTGGTGCGCCCCTCCCGCACCGCCGCCAGCGCCGGCTGGGCCAGGGTCTTGGCGTCCACATACCACTGGTCGGTGAGCCAGGGCTCGATGACCACGTTGGAGCGGTCGCCGTGGGGCACCATGTGGGTGTGCGGCTCGATCTGCTCCAGCAGCTCGAGGCCGGTCAGAAGCTCCACGATCTGCTTGCGCGCGGCGAAGCGGTCCTGGCCCTTCAGGTGGGAGAGCTGGCCGGCGGCGTCGGGCGCATCCACATAGGCCTCGGGGCGCTCGGCATAATCGTCGAGGATGCCCTGCGGGTCGATGCGTGCTTCGCCGTCCAGCACGTTGATCATGGGCAGGCCATGGCGCTTGCCCACCTCGAAGTCGTTGAAATCGTGCGCCGGGGTGATCTTCACCGCGCCCGAGCCCTTCTCGGGATCGGAATATTCGTCGGCGACGATGGGGATGCGCCGGCCCACCAGCGGCAGGATCACAAATTTGCCGATGAGGTCGCGGTAGCGCTCATCCTCGGGGTGCACGGCAACGGCCGTGTCGCCCAGCATGGTCTCGGGTCGGGTGGTGGCCACCGTGATGAAGCGGTCCTTCTCGCCCTCGATGGGATAGCGCAGGTGCCAGAGGTTGCCCTTCACCTCCACCGGCAGCACTTCGAGATCGGAAATGGCGGACTGGAACTTGGGGTCCCAGTTCACGAGGCGCTTGTCCTTGTAGATCAGCCCCTCGCGATAGAGCTGCACGAACACCTTCAGCACGGCGCGGCTCAGGCCCTCGTCCATGGTGAAGCGCTCGCGCGACCAGTCGCAGGAGGCGCCGAGCTTCTTCAGCTGATTGACGATGGTGCCGCCCGATTCGGCCTTCCACGCCCACACCTTCTCCACGAAGGCGACGCGGCCCATGTCGCGCCGGCCCGGCAGTTTCTGGGCCGCGAGCTGGCGCTCCACCACCATCTGGGTGGCGATGCCCGCATGGTCGGTGCCCGGCTGCCACAGCACGTCCTTGCCGCGCATGCGCTCGAAGCGGGCCAGCACGTCCTGAAGCGTGTTGTTGAGCGCGTGGCCCATGTGCAGGGAGCCGGTGACGTTCGGCGGCGGGATGACGATGGAGAAGCCTTCGGCGTCCTTGCGCTCGGGACGGCCGCACCGGAACGCGCCGGCCTCTTCCCACTGGGCGGCGATGCGCTCTTCCACGGCGGCGGGATCGAAGACTTTTTCCAGCATGAAACGGGCTCCGCGGATGGTGCCGGGCGCAGTGCAGGGACGCACGTCGCGGCCGGCCATGCCTCCGCAACGGTCGGGACAGGTCTGCGGGCGTTAAAGCCGTTCCGGCAGGCCGGCGTCAACTACGCGGAGCGGTGCCCCACCACGCGGCGCCCGTCCGGACCCGGCACAACGGAAAAAGCCGCCGATCAGCGGGCGCGATCGGCGGCTTGAAACCGGAAATGCAAAATCAACGTCAGCGCGGGCGGCGCGCCACCCGCTCGATCTCGGCCCGCACCAGGCGCTCCACGATGGAGGGGAGATTCTGGTCCAGCCAATCCTTCAGCATCGGCCGCAGGATCTCCTTCACCAGATCCTCGATGGTGCGCTGCTTCTGTGGCAGCAGCAGATCGCCCAGCGACTGGAAGGCCGCAGCCACCACATCGTCCACGTTGGGCGACAGCAGATCGCGGCGGCGCACCGCGTCCCCACGCAGGTCGGTGTCGGCATCCATGGCGGCGGGCTCCTCGGCAACGGGCGGGGCGGCACGCCGCGCCATCTGCGGCGCGCGGTCCTCACCCCGTGAGCTTGCCTCACCGCGGGGACCAGAGCGCAGCTCGGGGGCCGGGCGCTCGCCAAGCCGGGGAGCGCGGGGGGCGGCAGGCGCCTCGAAGCGCTCCGGCTCGGAGGGGGGTGCGGCCCGCCGCTCGAAATCGCGGACCACGCGCGGCGCGGCCTCCGGCGCGAACGCCCGGCCCCGCTCGCGGCCCGACGGCTCCGCCGGCGACTGCCCGTTCATGGCCGGACCATGGGCCGGATGCCCGTTGGCGTCGTGCGGGATGTCGTGCGGATCGGCTTCGGAGGGATCGATGGCCTGGGTCTCGGAGGTCAAATGCTCACTCAGCTCCTCAAGGTCGATGCGGGCGCGGGCGCGCATCTGCCCGTCGGCGGACGCGGGCCGGGAGGGGACTTCGCGGCGCCCCGCCTCGCGTGGGTCGTAAACGCGGGGTTCGACGCGGCGGGCCGGACGCTCGGCCGCATCGGGATCGGGTTCCGGGGCATCGGGCGCACGGCGTTCCGCCGGGCCCGGCCGGGCCGCCCGCTCGGACGCCGGGCGCGCAGCAGCGGGCGGAGCATCATCATCCGCCATGATACGACGGATGGAGGCGAGGATGTCTTCCATTGACGGCTCTTGCACCTTTGGGATCGCAGCCATGTTCGACCTCGGCCGAAAGCGTCCCGGCGCACCCATGCGTGCAGCCGCACCGGCGGGCGAGAATCGCCAAACGCGAAGGCAAGTATTCACCCTGGCACCGGGCTGCAAAAGAGCCTTGCACACCCGAATGCAGCGTTATTTTGAGGGCTATTTTCCGTCGGGCGTGCGAACGCCGGCCCAGCTGTCGCGCACCTGATTGTAGTGCACCTGCGGGTTGTAGACGTCCACCTTCAAGCCCAGCGAAATCGCATCGAGCTTGCCGATGATGGAGACCAGCGAATAGGCCGCCACCACCCGGTCGCGCTGCGCCACCACGAGGGCCGACTGGGAGTTGGTCAGGTCACGCTGGGCATTCAACACGTCGGTGGTGGTGCGCTGGCCCACGCGCCATTCCTCGCGCACGCCTTCCAGCGCCAGCGTGTTGGCGGCAACCGAGGCCTGTGCCGCCTGGATCTGGACCTTCGCCGCCTCCAGTGCGCCCCAATACTGCACGGCCTGGGCGCGGATGGCGTCGCGGTTCACGTCCACGTCGATGCGCGCCTGCGACAGCAGCTCCTTCGCCTGGCGGATGTTCGCGTACTCGATGCCGCCCTGGTAGATCGGCACGGACAGGTTGAGGGTCGCCGCAGCGGTGCCGACGCGCTCGACGCCGATATTCGAATCATAGGCCTGCGAGACCTGGCCCTGAAGGCTCAGGTTCGGCAGCAGCGCGCCTTCGGCGACCTTCACCTGGAACACCGCCGCATCCACGGCGAACTCCGAGGCCTTGATGGCGGGATGCTGGCTCAGCCCGTTCGCGATCACCCGATCCACCTTGGGAGGCAGCATGCCTTCGATGGAGCGGGGCGTGAACAGCTTGCCCGGCTCGACACCGATGACCTGCCGGTACACCGCCCGGGCCGAGGAGAGGTTCGCGACGGCCTGGCTCACCTGATACTGGGCGTCCGCCACGCGCGCCTCGGCCTGGGCCACGTCGGTGCGCGTCACCTCGCCCACGTTGAAGCGGTCACGGGTAGCCCGCAATTCCTGCTCGAAGGCGGCGAGGCTCTGGCGCTGAAGGTCCAGCAGGGCGATGGCCTGGATGACGTTCATATAGGCCGTCACACCGTTCAGCAGCACCGATTGCTCGGTGTTGCGGAGCGTCTCGCGCGAGCCGCGCACCTGTGATTCGGCCGTGCGGGTCTGGTTGGCGGTGGTGAAGCCGTTGAACAGCGTATAGGCCGCTGTCAGGGCGAACTGGCGCGGCCAGGCGCTGCCGCTGGCCGTCGGGGATCCAGTCGACTGATACCGGTAGGCTTCCGGCCCGGCCGATGCGCTGGCGCCGAGGGTCGGCCGATAGCCCGAGAGAGCCTGCGGCACCTTCTCGTCCACCGCCCGCGTTCCCGCCCGCTGCGAATTCAGCGTGGGATTGTTCACATAGGCCATGGCGAGAGCGGCATCCAGGGATTGGCCGGATGCGCTCCCCATGCCGAGCGCGATGATGCTGGCCCCCGCCAAAAATGCATATCCGTTTCGGCGAAAGAGTCTCGCAACCGACATCCCAATCTCCCGGTCCGACGCGGCGTGCAGACGTGCTGCAGCGACTCTGCCGCGCGGTAACTTGTTCGAAAGATATCTGCACCGCTCGCGATCGGGAACCGATCGGTTCGATGTAGCGGACGTTTTCGGGGCAGCGCGGCAAACGCGCCACAGGTGCTTCAGAAAACGAAGCGCGGCGCGGCTTTGAAACCCGGCAGCGCCGGCACGGCGGCGTTAAAGGCCACCCGCTCACTCATGGCGCCCGCGACCTTGGTGAACACCTGGGCCTGCCCGGCGCCCCCGTGGCCCACCACGGCGACGACTCGGCCGCCTTCCTTCACCTGGGCGAAGAGGCTGGCCGGCACTTCGTCGACGGCTCCGTTGATGAGAATGAGGTCGTAGGGTGCCTCCGCGGCCCAGCCGGCGTTCAGCGGCCCCTGCATCACCGCCACGTTCGCGACGCCCAGTTCGGCGAGGGTGGCCGTCGCGGTCGCGGCAAGGCCAGCGTCCTCCTCCACGGCAACCACCTGCTGCGCGAGACGCGACAGAACGGCGGCGGAATAACCAGTGCCTGTGCCCACGTCGAGCACGTGCTCGTGCTCCTGCACGTCGGCGACCTGCACGAGGCGCGCCAGAATCATCGGCTCGATGAGATAGCGCGGGGCATTGCCGGAGGTGAGCGCCAGATCGTCGTCGATATAGGCGAGCGACTTCAGCTGAGCCGGCACGAACTTTTCGCGCGGGATCTCCAGCATGGCGGCGACGATGCGAGGATCGGTGACATTGTTGGTGCGGACCTGTCCGTCCACCATGCCGCGGCGAAGCTCGACGAAATCGATCATGATGCGTCTCCGGCCAAACCCGGACCCGGACCGGCCCGGCCGAAACATCCCGGGCGGCGGCTCCGTGCCAAAACTCTTGATGAGGACACCTTCCTGCCGACCGGATCGCCAGGCGATCCGCCCGGATCGGGCGCTGGCGCGACCGGCGTCCCCATAAGGTTCGGAAACGCCTGTGCCGCTCGGCTCAAGAGCCATATTGCCGCCCCTTTTGCAAGGCGCTCCATATGGTCCAGGCCGTCGTGGGCGGGCCGATGTGGCCGCAAGTCGCATGGTCCCGCGCCGGCAGCGGGTGGAGGTTGATCCCCTGCCCCGGCCCGAAGCCGCCTGCGGCGCCCACGCGTCGGGCAAGGCCGCGCCCCGCGACCGCCCGTCGCGCGACGTAGCGGAGGCGACTATCGCAAGACAGCGACGAGCTCGCCAAACCACGCCGGGGGTTGCGCGACGAGACGCACGGCCAGTTTCGCGGTGAGACGCAGGGAGAGACCCGCAGGATGAACGCTTCCCTTCCCCCGACTTCGGCCGGGCCCGCCCCTGGCCTCGACGAGGAAGCCGTGCGCCGGCTGGTCCACCTGTTCTATGAGCGCGTGCACAAGGACCCGGTGCTCGGGCCGATTTTTTCCGGCCGCATCGCCCCCGATGCCTGGCCCGTGCATCTCGCCAAGATGTGCGATTTCTGGTCGTCCGTGCTGCTGAAGTCCGGACGCTACGAGGGCCGCCCCCTGCCGCCCCATTTGGCGCTGGGATCGGACGCCGGAGACGCGCAGTTTGCCCGCTGGCTCGCCTTGTTCCGTCCCACGGCGCTGGAAGTGCTGCCGCCGGACGCTGCGCAGGCCGCCATCGCCCATGCCGAGCGGATGGCCCATTCCTTCCGCCTCGCCATCGGTTTCCACAGCGGCGAGGACATCACGCGCATGCCGCCCCTAAGGTAAAATAGGCTTCTGTTTCGGCTTCACCCCGGCCCTGCAACGCGACCTGCCGTAGCGGCCGCAGCGTCTTGCGCGGAAGGCTGCTTCCGGCACCGCGTCCCAACCGTTACAAATGCGAACGAATATCACCCTAGGTTGCATTTTAACGCATGGCAGTCGTGCCAAAACCGCATGGCATGCGTTCCGTGGCGGAAAAGACAACGCTGACAACGTCGAACGCCCGGTCGCCGGTCTGGCTGGAAGCCATTGGTAACAATTAACTTTATGAAATCGGTTACATTGCGGCATATGGCCACAATTGGCCATATGTTATCACAGTACCGTGTCGTCTATACAACGTACGCGTGTTACACGTTCAGAGGGTGGGTCCCCCGTGCGAAACAATGCTGTCACCGTTGCGGCGGTCATCCCACTTTACAATGGGGCGCCCTTCATCCGCGAGGCGCTGGAAAGCGTCCTGAGCCAGACGGAGCCGGCGGACGAGATCATCGTGGTGGATGACGGCTCCACCGACGACGGCCCCGCCATCGTCGAGGAGATGGCGCTCAGCAACCCCATCACCCTGCTGCGCAAGCCCAATGGTGGGCAATCATCGGCGCGCAACCTCGCCATCCAGCACACCGCATGCAGCCACGTGGCCTTCCTCGATCAGGACGACGCCTGGTACGAGGAGCATCTGGAAATCCTCAAGCGGCCGTTCACGCAAGGCCACGTGCGCCGCCTCGGCCTGGTCTACGGCAACCTTGATCAGATCGACCGCAAGGGACGGCTGATCCAGCAGTGCTGCCTGGATGAGAACCTCTCGCCCCAGCCCAAGCGCTCGCTCCGCGACTGCCTGCGCCACGACATGTTCATTCTGCCCGGGGCGACGCTGGCGTCGAAGCAGGCCATGATCGATGCCGGGCTGTTCGACGAGCGCCTGTCCGGCTACGAGGACGACGACCTGTTCGTGCGGATGTTCGCGCGCGGCGTTGGCATCCTCTATCTCAACGTCGCCGTGACGCGCTGGCGCATCTATTCCGGCTCGACCTCCTACAGCCCGCGCATGGCGCGCTCACGCGCGATCTATTTCCACAAGCTGGTAGAAATCTTCCCGGACGAGCCGCGCATCGAACTTTTTCCGACCCGCGACGCCATTGGACCCCACTTTCTCGGCCTGCTCACCGGCGAGTTCATCGCCGCCTCCCGAAGCGGAGACAAGGACCGCTTGCTGCGCGCCTGGGATGATGTTCAGCAGGTGGTTGCGGTCATGCAGCCCAAGGTTCGCCGCAGAATGGCGTTGGTCCACCCCATCATCGAGGCGACACTTCTCACCCCTGTCCGTTCGCTGTCGCGACGCGCCATGCGCTACGTGGCCCGCGATGTCCTGAGGGAGCTGCGGGAGCTGGAGGAGATGCATAAATGGTCCGGGGACAAGCTGAAGGCTCTGCTTGCGCCCGCCGCGGTAACACCTTAAGAACGCGCCTTCGTGAGGCCACGTGGCGGAGTGGTTACGCAGCGGACTGCAAATCCGTGCACCCCGGTTCGATTCCGGGCGTGGCCTCCATTCTCCGCCGACCATTCCCGAGCGTGTCGGTCCCGAGGCTTCGCCGCCAGCGCAAGAGCGCGGCTTGCGGGCCACAGACGCCGCCGAAGCGGCGGTTCCGCGCCTTCGCGCCCCATCGATGATACACCGAGATACCACACACCGTTGACTTGCGCAGGCGGCGGCGGTTGATGAACCTTATGCGGCCCCACTCCTTTGGCCGCCGGAGACAGGCATGAGTTCAAAAGCCCCCCCGAGCCAGAGCCAGGGCGCCGCGAAGGACGAGACCAGCACGGTGCTGCGCCGCCTGCTCCTTTCGGACGGCCGCACCCACTGGAAGGGCTATGCGCTGGCCTTCGTGTTCATGGGCCTCATGGGCGCCTGCACCGCGCTGCTCGCCTATCTGATGCGGGACGCGGTGAACGCCATCTTCGTCGCCCCCACGCCCCAGGCGGTGTGGGCGGTGTCCGGCGCGGTCATGCTCCTGTCCATCGTCAAGGGCGCGTCCGCCTACGGCCAGAGCATCACCATGGCGCGGGTCGGCAACCGCATCGTCGCCGACAACCAGAAGCGGGCGTTCGACCAGATCCTGCTGCAGGACGCCAGCTATTTCGCCAAGCACCACACCGCCGAGATCACCGGCCGCTTCTCGGCCGGCGCCAACGGCGCGCGCGGCGCGCTTGACCTCATCATCACCAGCATCGGGCGCGACGCCCTGTCCCTGATCATGCTGGCGACCGTGGCCATCGTGCAGGACCCGTTCCTGGCCGTCATCGCCCTGGTGGTCATGCCCACGGCCGTGGTCGGCACCCGCAAGCTGATCAAGAAGACCAAGAGCCTCTTCACCTCCGGCTTCCGCTCCGGGGTGCAGCTCTCCTCCATCGCCATGGAGGCGATCCAGGGCGTGCGCACGGTGAAGGCCTATACGCTTGAGCCGGTGATGCGCGAGCGCACCCACAAGTTCATCGACGACGTGGAGGCCAATTCCAACCGCCTCGTGCGCACCCAGGCCAAGTCCAGCCCGCTCATGGAGACGCTGGGGGGCCTCGCCATCGGCGGCGTGGTGCTATACGCCGGCTACAACGTGATCGAGCTGGGCCGCTCGCCCGGCCAGTTCTTCTCGGTGCTCACCGCGCTGCTGCTCGCCTATGAGCCCGCCAAGCGCCTCGCCCGCATGCATGTGGACCTCGCGAGCCACGTCATGGGCGCGCGCATGCTCTTCGAGCTGCTCGACGCCCCCTCCCCCGACCGCGACGCCCCCGGCGTGCCGGCCCTGCCCCGTCCCCGCGGCCGGGTGGAGTTCCGCGAGGTGGTGTTCGGCTATCGCCCCGGTGAAAGCGTGCTCCGCGGCCTCGACCTCGTAGCCGAGCCGGGCCAGACCACGGCCCTGGTGGGCCAGTCGGGTGGCGGCAAGACCACCATCATCAACCTCATCGAGCGCTTCTATGATCCGCAGGGCGGCGCCGTGCTCATCGACGACATCGATGCCCGCAGCGTGACGCGCTCGTCGGTGCGGGCCAACGTCGCCCTGGTGAGCCAGGACGTGTACCTCTTCTCCGGCACGGTGAAGGACAATATCGGCTTCGGCCGTCCCGGCGCCACGGATGAGGAGATCATCGCGGCGGCGCGCGCGGCCCACGCCCACGACTTCATCATGGGCTTCGAGAACGGCTACGACACGCCGGTGGGCGAGCACGGCGCCCAGCTCTCCGGCGGCCAGCGCCAGCGCATCGCCATCGCCCGCGCCTTCCTGAAGAACGCGCCCATCCTGCTGCTGGACGAGGCCACTGCCGCCCTCGATTCCGAATCGGAGGCCCTGGTGCAGCGGGCGCTGAACGAGCTGCAGCACCAGCGCACCACCATCGTCATCGCCCATCGCCTGCAGACCGTGGTGCGCGCGCACAAGATCTGCGTGGTGGAGCATGGCCGCGTGGTGGAACACGGCACCCATGACGAGCTGATCGCCCGGCGCGGCCGCTATTACGGATTCTATTTCGCCCAGTTCGCGCACGAGCAGAAGCAGCAGGAGGGCGCCGAAGGCAGCGCCGACGCCCCTGTGGACAATCTCGGCGAGGCCGACGGCGCGCGCCTCCACGCCTGATTTTACAAGGCTTTGCACCCGGTTTGCGGACCGGGTGCGGCAATGCGGGCGCAGAAAATACGCGTTTCGACTTCACAAGCGGGCAAGCGGTTGCTATATCGCCCGCCTCGGTCGCAAGACCCACGGTCCCTGATAGCTCAGTTGGTAGAGCGTTCGACTGTTAATCGAATGGTCGCAGGTTCGAGTCCTGCTCAGGGAGCCATTTTCACCCCGCACAGCACGCCCAGGGTCGCCGGCAGGGCATAAGGCCCGGCAGCCACGGCGCGGGATGTGAACCGGGGCCAGCCTCGCCTCCCCGCCTCAGATCATTCGCCTCAGATCATTCGCCTCAGATCATTGCAAGGCCGCCTAAAGCGCTACTTGAGAGCGCCGCTTCAAGCCGCGGCGCGCGCCGCGGCAGCCGAGGAAACGGGCCGGCCTCCTGTGCCCGCCCGCTTCCGCGGATTGATCAAGTTCCCCTGCTTCAGGCGGCACCTGCCACCAGTGCCCGCTCCAGCTTGCCGAGCCCCTCGTCGAGGAGGGCGTCGGTGATGGTCAGCGGGTTCAGGAGGCGGATGGTGTTGCCGTAGACGCCGCAGGTGATCAGGATCAGCCCGTCCGCCAGCGCCGCCTGGGTCACGCGCTTGGCGGCATCGGCGTCGGGCTCCACGGTACCGCGCTTCTTCACCACGTCGAAGGCGATCATGGCGCCGGGTCCCCGGATCGAGCCGATGGCAACCGCATCGTTGCGCAGCGCCACGCGGGCGAGAGCGTCCTTGATGCGGGCGCCGATGACGTTGGCGCGCTCGACCAGCCTCTCCTCGGCGATCACGTCCAGCACGGCGAGGGCGGCGGCGCAGGCGATGGGATTTCCGGCATAGGTGCCGCCAAGGCCACCGGGCTCAGCCGCATCCATGATCGCCTCGCGGCCGATCACCCCCGAGAGGGGAAAGCCGCCGGCCAGCGACTTAGCCACGGTGACGAGGTCCGGCTCGACCCCGGAATGCGCGATGCCGAACATGCGGCCGGTGCGGGCAAAGCCGGTCTGCACCTCGTCGGCGATCAGCACGATGCCGTGCGCGTCGCAGGTCTGGCGCAGCGCCACCAGCAGCTCGGTGGGCGCCGGCAGGAAGCCGCCCTCGCCCTGCACCGGCTCGATGATGATCGCCGCCACGTCCTGCGGGCCGATGTCGGCGCGAAACAGGTAGTCGAGCGCCTTGAGCGTGTCGGCGACGCTCACGCCATGGTCGGCGCAGGGGAACGGGAGATGGAAGATGCCGGGCGGGGAAATGCCAAACTTCTTCTTGTAGGGCAGCACCTTGCCGGTGAGCGCCATGGTGAGTGCCGTACGGCCGTGGAAGCCGCCGGAAAAGGCGACAACGCCGGTGCGGCCGGTGGCGGCCTTGGCGATCTTCACCGCATTCTCCACCGCCTCGGCACCGGTGGAGAACAGGATGGATTTCGCCGCGCCGGAGAAGGGGGCGATGGCGTTCAGTCTCTCGCACAGCGCCACATAGGGCTCGTAGGGCACGATCTGGAACGCGGTGTGGGTATAGGCATCGAGCTGCGCGCGCACCGCCGCCAGAACCTTGGGGTGGCGGTGGCCGGTGTTGAGGACGGCGATGCCACCGGCGAAATCGATGTAGCGCGTGCCGTCGGCGTCCCAGACCTCCGACCCCTCCGCCTTCTGCGCGAAGACCGGATAGGCGGTCGCGATGCCCCGGGGAATGGCCTTGGTTCGGCGGGCTTGCAGCGCGGCATTCTCGGACATGGCGCTCCTCCTTATCGTTGCCTCAGGATAAGACGCGATCGCGTTCGGCGGGAATGGGCTTGATCGGGGCAAGCGCCGCCGCCGGCCGGTATCAGAGCTTGGAAACGGCTCCCGGCTCAGCACGGCCGGGGCGCTCAGCGTTGATCTGCCCGTCCACCAGCTCGACGATGCGGTCGCAGCGCTCGGCCAGGGCCATATTGTGGGTGACCACGAGAAAGGTGGTGCCGCGCTCGGCGTTGATCCGACGCAGCAGCGCGAACACGCTGTCGGCGGAGGCGGTGTCGAGGTTGCCGGTGGGCTCGTCGGCGAGCACCAGAGCCGGCTCCATGGCCAGCGCCCGGGCGATGGCCACGCGCTGCTGCTGGCCGCCGGACATGTTGGTGGCCCGGTTGTTGCGCCAGCGGCTGAGGCCCACCCGGTCCAGCAATTCGTCGGCCCGCTGCTCCATGCGCCGGTCGGCCCGGCCCTGGTCCACCAGCATGGGCATCATCACGTTCTCGGCCGCCGTAAAGGCCGAGATCAGGTAGTGATACTGGAACACGAATCCGATGGCGTGGCCGCGCAGCCGGGTGCGCGCGGCATCGTCGAGCCGCGTGGTCTCTTCCCCGTTGACCTGCAGCCGCCCGGAGGTGGGGCTGTCCAGCAGCCCGATGATGTTGAGCAGGGTGCTCTTGCCCGAGCCGGACGGCCCGATGAGGGCCACGAACTCGCCGGCCCCTATGGTGAGGTCGATGCCGTGCAGCACCTCGGTCTCCACCGGCGTGCCGATGGCGTAGGATTTGCGGATCGCCTCGAGGGCCAGCACGTCAGCCACGGATCGCCTCCACCGGATCGATGCTGGCGGCGCGCACCGCCGGGGCAAGGCCGGCGACCACGCCGGTCAGGGTGGCGAGCAGCGCCGCCGCCACGAACAGGCTGGGCTCCAGGATCAGCGGGAACAGCTCCGATCCGTCCACCTGCCGCAACAGGTGATGCCACAGGATCAGAGCCCCGGCGCCAGCCGCCGACCCCAGCACCGAGCCGAACAGCCCGAGCACCCCGCCCTGGATGAGGAAGATCCGCAATATCCGCCCCCGGGAAGCGCCCATGGCACGCAGGATGCCGATGTCCTTGGAACGCTGGATCACCGACACCACCAGCACGGCTGCAATGCCGAACGCCACCGAGATGCCCACGAACAGCCGGATCAGCGTGTTGGAGGTCTGCTGCGCCCGCACCGCCGTGAAGAACTGGGCATTGGTGGTGATCCAGCTGTCCGCCTCCACCGGCACCACGGCGGCGATGTCGCGGGCGATGGTGTCGGCGGCATAGGTGTCGGTCACGGTCATGTCGATGGTGGTGGCGCCGCCGATGAGGTTGAGCAGGCTCTGGGCGGTGCGCAGGGCCACATAGGTATTGCGCTCGTTGGCGCCCTTGTTGCCGAAATCGAAGATGCCGGTAATGGTCAGGATCCGCCCGCTGCCGTTGGCGGTGGTCACGTTCAGCTTGTCGCCGACGCCCGCGCCCAGGTCCTTCGCCAGCTCGGTGCCGATGAGAATGTCGTCGGTGCCGAGCCGCGTCTCCCCCGCCACCAGATAGTCGGGCACGCGCACGATCCGGAAATACTGCTCGGGCTCCATCCCGGTGATGGAGATGGAGCGGCTGGCATCGCCCCGCACCGCGAGGGCGGAGCCGGAGGCCGTGGGCGCCACCACCACCACGTCCGGCCGCGCCCGCATGGCCACCGCGATGGACTGCCACTGGTCGATGGAGAGGATGCGCTGGGAGGGCTTCTGCACCAGCGCGCCTTCGATCACCCCCGGATCAAAGCGCAGCGGCCGCGCCACCTCGTCCAGCGGCGAAAGCTGGATCTGCGGCTGGGAGGTCAGCACCCGTTTGATGAAATTGGTCTGAAGCCCGGCCAGCATGGCCGACATGAACACGATCACCCCAACGCCGATGGTGATGCCGCCGAGGATGAAGGCGGTCTGCATGCGGCCTTCGCCGAGGAAGCGCAGGGCGGCAATCCATTCGAACGGCAGCCAGCGGTTCATCGCAACACCGGCCGGATGCGCTGGCCGGCGCGCACCCCCGAGGCCACGGGCAACACCTCCTCGCCGGGGGTGAGCCCCTCCAGCACCTGCACCTGATCGCCGGCCCACAGGCCGAGGCGGACCTTCTGCTCCCGCGCCCGCCCCTCCCGCACCACCAGCACAAAGGGCGCCGCCGAGGCGGGGGCGTGGACGGTGCGCGCGGGCACCACCACGGCATCGGGCCGGCGATCCACCGCAATGTCCACGGAGACGGTCATGTCCTGCCGCAGATAGGCGGGCGGATCGGGCACCGTCAGTTTCACCTCCACCGAGGCGCGGGTGATGTCCACGGAGGGGTTGATATAGGTGAGGCGCGCGGGGAATCTCTGGTCCGGATAGGCATCGGCGGAAGCAATGGCATCCTGGCCGGGCTGAAGCAGCCGCAGGTTCTTCTCGTCGATCTGCACGACAAGCTGGATGGCTCCGGCCGGGGCCAGCACCAGCAGAGTCTTGCCGGCCTGCACCACCGTACCGCGCTCCACGCTGCGGGTGATGAGCACGCCATCGCGGGGCGCGGTGATGGTCGCATAGCCCAGCCGCGCATGGGCGGTGGCCAGATTCGCCTTGGCCTGGCTGAGCTGGGTCTCGGCGATGACGTAATCACTGCCGCCGGGGCTGGTGGTGTAGACCTGAAGCTCGGCAGTGCGCGAGAGAGTCAGGGCCACATTGAGCGCCCGTGTGGCCTCGTCCAGTGCGGCCTGGGTGCCGGCGCCGGATTTCGCCAGCTTGTCGGCGCGATCGAAGGCCGTCCGGGCGTTGTCCAGATTGGCGCGGGCCTGCTTCTGCGCTTCCTCGGCGGCGGGCCGGGACAATTCCCTCAGCTGCCGCATGCGGGCATCGGCCTGGGCCACGGCGCCCTCGGCCTGCACCACCGCCGAGTCAAGTTCGGTCCCGTCGAGGGCGATGAGCGGCTGGCCCTGCCGCACGGCCTGCCCCTCCTCCACCAGTACCTCCTTGACGGTGCCGGTGATCTGGCTGCCGATGCTCACCCGATAGGGGGTCTCCACATGGCCGGTGGCGACCACGGCGCGCACCAGCTCGGCCTTCACCACCGGATAGACCACCACCTCCGGCCCCGCGCGCCAGCGCAGCAGCCCCCAGCCCGCACCGGAAAGCACCAGCACGAGGACCGCGATGCGCCATTTGCGGCGCCACAGGGCGGCCGCAAGGTCGCGGCGCCCCGCGCCCTTCGGCGGGTCGCGCGGTACGGTTTTGGCGGCGGGGACAGGCTGATCCACTTGATCCCTGAATGGTTGCGGCGTGGGGGTACGGGTATGTCCGCTTCCGGGAAGTCCGGCCGCCGGGATGGCAGTGCGAGCCTTGCGATCATGGTCTGCATTGCAGGCCGGTTAAAGGCGATGGCTCAACTTGAGCGCAGCCATGGGCCGCGCACGTCCTTTTTTTCGGGCCCGCTCAATAATCCCACTGGGCGCCAATGCCCACCTCGGCGGAGCCATCGGCGCCGGTGGCGCCCTGAAGGCGGATGTTCTTGGTGATGTCCATGTCCACCGTGACCTGGCTGGAGCCAGGCGTGGTGCCCTGCCGCACGCCCAGATACATGCGATCGTTGAGACGCCGGCCGATGCCCACCTGTCCGCCAGTGCCGGCGGCATTGGTGCCCACGTCCAGGCTGTCCACGCCCAGCGAGCGGCGCATCTTGTCCAGCACCCCGCCGCCGCCGGAGAATTGCGCGATGGTCTGGGCGATCTGCAATGCCTGGGCACCGGTGAGCGAGCCGGCCGAGCGGCCGAACATGAGGCGGGAGAGCACCTCGTCCTGCGGCAGGGTGGGGGTGGAGCTGAACGTGACGTCGGGACGCGAGGCCGCCCCGGTGACCAGGATCTGTGCGGTGATGTCGTTGGCGGTGGTCTCCGCCACGAAGTCGAGGTCCGGGTCGGTGGTGCCGTTGAAGGTGATCTTGCCACGGGTGAAATTCAGCCGCCGGCCGAGAATATCGAAGGTGCCGCGCCGCATCTCGAAGCCGCCCAGCGTCGCCGGGCTGGCGGTGGTGCCGCCCACCTTGAGGTCACCGCCGAGTTCCGCTTCCAGCCCCATGCCGCGCACGAACACGTTGTTCGGCGCCGAGACCGTGAGGTCCAGCGGCATGCCGGCATTGCTCCGGCGCGGCGCGTTGGCCCCGGCCTTGCCGCCCGGCCGGTTGGTGGTCACGTTCCAGTTGCGGCCGCCGTTCACGTGACGCACGTTCAGCGCCGCGCCGCCGCCGGGCAGGCGATCGGGAATGTTCACATCGAGATGGCGCACCACGATCCGGCCAGTGAGGCGCGGATTGTTGGCGAACGCCCCCTCCACCGCCAGACGCCCCTCGGCCACGAGGCGCATCAGGTCGCTGTTGACGAGGCCGGCATTGGTGAGATCCACGTCGATACGGCCGGGAAAGCCCTGCGCCGGCTCCAGCGCCACCGTGCCACGCGCCGAGAGGCCGCCGCCATTGGGCGTGCGGGCTGTGAGCGAGGAGAGCGTCACCGAGCGATCGGTGCCGGTGATCACGCCCTCGATGTTGGAGAGGTTCACCCCGTTCACGCCGTCGTCGAAGCGGGCGCCGGAGATGCGCACCGTGCCGCCCGCCCGGGGCGCTGCGGCGGTGCCGCGCACGGTGGCATCGATGGCCGCGCGCCCGCGCACCTGCGCGCCGGAGGTGGCGAGCATGGGATTGGCAAGGCCCAGGTCCAGCGCGCCCCGGATCGCAAGGTCGAGGTCTCCCGCGCCCAAGGGCGCCGAGCCGGTGAGGGTCACATCCGACAGGAACCGCCCGGTGACGGTCGCCCGCGTGCTCACCCGCCCGTCCGCGAACCTCCCATCGGCGCGGATATCGAGGGGGCCGACGCCGTTGGCGGACAGGTCCCGCGTGCTGACGCGCGCCACGGTGAGCGAATAGGTGCCGGTGGGCGCCGCCGCCGGCCCGTCGAGCCGCGCGGAGCCCGACAGCGTGCCGGACAGGCCGAGGCCGGGGGCGGCGAGGTCCGCCAGCGCCAGCGGCAGGGTGGTGAGGGTCACGTCGAGGGCCAGCGAAGAGCCCGCCCGACCGGACACGCTGGCGCTGCCGCCGCGCGTGGCCAGCGCCAGCCGGTCGATGGTGAGGGTGTCGCCGGACCAGCGGAAATTCGCCGGCGCAGAATTGGTGATGCTGGTGCCGCTGCGCGCCAGAGAAAGGCGATCAAGGCGGAAGCCGATGGTGCCGTCGCGCGGGGTCAGGAGGCCCGCCGTGGTCAGCGTCGCTCCGTTGACCACGGCATCGAGGTTGAGGCTGGTTCCCGCCGCGCCATTGCCCGCCGCCGCGCCATTGGCGGTGAGGTTGGCCTGCGAAATGTCCATGCCTCCGGCATTCACGGCGCGCAGCCGCACCGTGCCGTCCAGCACCGGCGCGCCGGCCGGATCCACCACGGTGGCGTCAATGCGGGCGCTGCCGACGCTCTGCCCGGCGGCGGAGACATTGGCGGCGTCGGCCTTCACCGCCACGCGCTGGCGGCCGCCGGTAGCGTCCAGCCGCACATCCGCATTCAGCCGCCCGGCCAGCTCGGTGAGCGCGAGGGGCGACAGATCATTGAGATCGCCGGCGGCGATGGCCAAAGTCCCGTCCGCAAGCCCCTTGGCATCGAGCCGCACATCGCCCTTGGCCGAGACCGAGCCGATAGCGACGGCGAGGTCTTTCAGCTGCCGCGCGCCATCGGCCAGCGTGGCGAAAGCACCCGAACCGGTGGCGGGCTTGCCGGCCACCCGGCCGTCGAGGGTGAACTCAGCCGCCGGATTGCCGGTGAGGTCGGAGGCCGTCACGGCGAGGCTCAGGCCCTCCACCTTCTGCTTCATGGCGGTGCCGGCGGGCATCAGCAGCCGCGCGGTGAGGCCAAGAGTGTCCAGGCTGCCCCGGAACGCCGCCTCGCCCGTCACCGCGCCGGAGACGCGGGGATCGAGCTTGCCCACATCCGCCAGCGCGAGCTTAGCCGCAAGGTCGGCACGGGCACGGGAGATGGTGCCGTCGGCGGTCACCGTCAGGCTGTCAGAGGCGAGGTTGAAGCGGTCGACGCGGATGGCGTCCTGCCCGTCCCGCGCCAGCTTGGCGGCAAGGGTCGTGGCGCCGCCGAACAGGCCGTCCACCGCCGCGATGCCGGTGGCCACATCCCTGGTGCCGCCGGTGATGCTCGTATCCACGCGGGAGAGATCGCCGCTGGCATCGATTGTGGCGTCCAGTGCCGCCGTGCCGGCCAGCGTCCGCCCGGCGAGGGGCGAGAAGGCGGCGAGATCCAGCTTTTCGAGCTTGAGCGTGCCGGCGATCTTCTCCGCCGACGCATTGCCGGTGAAGCGGCTGGTGAGGGCGGCAAGCTCCACCGTGGCAGCGGTGACGGAAGGCGCACGCCCCTTGGGTTGCGCCCCGGCCACGCGGAAGCGGGCGGTGCGCCCCAGGGCCTGCGCCACCTTGGGATCATCGGCCGAGAGCCCGTCCGCTTTGCCGTCGAGGGTGAAGGCCAGGTTCTGGCGGGCATCGGGAAGGGTGGCGACGTTGATTTCGAGGGTCGCGGCGCCATAGCCGGCGCCCTTCAGGCCCTCCGCCGTGGCGCGGGCGGCAAGGACGGGGGCTGCGAACGCGCCCTTCAGGGTACCGTCCACCGCCGCCGCCTTCCAGGTCACGCCCGGTGCGAGCGCGGCAAAGCGCGCAGCCTCGCCGGCCTTGAGGCCGAACACGAGATCGGCGGTCATGGCGTTCGCATCCACCGTGCCATGCACCCCGGCGCCGAAGCCTGCGGAGCGGGCGGTGGCGGTCTCAATGGCGATGCGGCGGGCCTTGTCGATGGTGGCGGTGCCGGCGAGTTCCACGCCGCCCTCCAGCAGCGGGGCGATCTGGGCCGGAAGCAGCCGGGCAATGTCGGCCTCGGCGGTGAAGCTCACGCGCCGCCCGGCTCCGGTGGCGCGCACCTGGGCTGAGCCGTCGATCCTGGCGGAGGTGCCGGCCGAAACATTGAGACGCCCGTCCCAGGCATCCAGCGGGCCGACGCCCTTGAGCGTCGCCGTGATGGCCGGCAGGTCGGCGATGCCGGCGGCACGCGCCACGAGGCCGCCCGCCGGCTCCTCGGCGGTGATGTCGAGGTCGAGATGCTCGGTCTGCGGCACATAGCCGAGCCGGCCGGTGAGGCTGCCGGGCTGGTCGCGCCGCTTGAGATTGAAGGCGCCGGACAGGCCCCGGTCCAGCGAGCGCAGTTCGGCGGTGGCTACCAGCGTCAGCACGGCCGC
Organism: Xanthobacter autotrophicus; assembly: GCF_005871085.1. GTDB lineage: Bacteria > Pseudomonadota > Alphaproteobacteria > Rhizobiales > Xanthobacteraceae > Xanthobacter > Xanthobacter autotrophicus. The sequence goes on from NZ_VAUP01000015.1 coordinate 416,154, forward strand.
ATGACCGAGCACCGGTTCGCCGATGACGATCTCGTCCAGCGAAAGGCGCCCGACCCGCACCGGCAGGGCGAAGCCGCCGCCGCTGCTCGCCGCCTGGGGCGCAGCCGGGGCCGGGGGCAGCTCGGGCTTGCGCTGAAGCGCGACGCGGGCGGCGCCAGCGGAATTGATGTCGAGCGTACCCACGAGCAGCGACAGGGGATTCCAGTCGAGGCTCACATTCTCCACCTCGGCGAACGGCCCCTTGGGATCGGACACCACGATGCGCGCCACCGCCATGTTGGCGGGCACGAAGCCGGTGATGCCGGAGATGTCGACGTTCAGCCCGTTGGAAGAGGCAAGCGAAGAGCCCACGCGGGCCAAGAGCGCCTTGCCCGGCGGGGTCTGGAGGGCGCCGAACGCCAGAGCGAGCAGCACCAGCACGCCCGCGAGCGCGAGGCCGGTCCATTTGGCGATGGTGCGCATGATTGCCATCAGAAGGCCTGCCCCAGGCTGACGTAGACGCCGAAGGACCCGTCGTCGGGGCCGGGATTGAGCGGCACTGCGAAATCCAGCCGCAGCGGCCCGATGGGCGTGTAATAGCGCAGGCCGATGCCCGCCGCGTATTTCAGGCCGCTGAAGTCGGGATATTCGGTGGCGAAGGCCGAGCCCATATCGAAGAAGGGCACGATGCCGATGGTGTCGGTGATGCGCACGCGCAGCTCCGCTGACGCCTCGAAGAAGGACAGGCCGCCGACGATCTGGCCGAACGCGTTGCGCGGGCTCGCCGACTGGTAGTCGTAGCCGCGCACCGAGCCGCCGCCGCCCACGTAGAAGCGCCGCTGCGGTGGCACGTTGTAGAGGTCTGACACCCCCACGAGGCTGCCCGCGGCCACCCGCCCGGCGATGATGACGCGCCGGTCGTCGTCAAAGGCGTGATAGGCGGAGAGCGCGGCCTTCAGCATCACCGGGCCGGCGCCGCTGTCGCCGAGATAGGCGAAGGGCTCCACCGTGGCATTGAGGCGGATGCCGCGGGAGGGATCGAGCGCGTTGTCGGTGGTGTCGTAGAAGATGTCGACCGGGATACCGGTGACCAGGGCATCGTAGATACCGGTGGTGTCCTCCACCTGCCCGTCCTCGAAATCCACGCCCACCTGCATGGACAGTTGGTCGTCGAAGCGGTGGCGCACGGCGAGAAGCGCGACGACGCCCTCGCGCACATAGGCGTTGGTCACCTCGCGCAGGATCGCGGCGTTGAGGATCAGGTCGTCCTGCGGGGTCCAGATGCCCGGCTTCACGAAGCTGGCGGCGAGCTTGTAGCCGAACGGGTCGGCATTGGGCACCGCCTCCGGGGCGCCGCCGAACCATGACACGGAGGCGTCGAGCCGCAATGTCTCGCCGCCGCCGAACAGGTTGCGGTGGCCCCAGAAGCCGTTGATGGACGACCCGTCGGTGCTGGAATACTTGGCCGAGAAGCCCACGTAGCGCGGCTCGCGCGGGCGCACCTCGATAGAGATGGGCAGGCGGCCCTGGGCATCCAGCCGCTCGCCCTCGCGGATGCGAACGCTGGCGATGGCCTGGATGGTCAGAAGGCGCTTGCGCAAGCGGGTGAGCCGGTCCGGCGAATAGGGCGTGCCGGGCGGAATCTCGACCCGCTCCTCGATGAAGTTGGGCGGCAGGAAATCGGCGCCGGAGACGGTGAAGGTGCCGAAGGTGGCGACCGGCCCGGTCTCGATCAACAGCGTGACGTTGAGCCGGTGGGTGGCGTGGTCGGCCACCACGTCCTTGCCGGTGAGGCGGGCGAAGGGGTGGCCGCGCTCGCGCCAGAAATCCACAACCACCGCCTCGGCGCGGACCACGCGATCGGCGCGCGCCGATTCGCCCGGCTCCAGGCCCAGGGCGCGCAGGCTGGGGCCGTCGGAGAGCGGGCGGCGGGTGGCGGCATCGAGAATGCGGATGTCGCCGAAGACGAAGGGGGGCCCGGGGTCCACATCCACCCGCACCGGCACCGGACCGGCCTTGCGAGCCCGCTCCACCACGTCGAAGATGTTGGGCGAATTGGGCGCCAGGCCGGCGACGGTGATGCGGATGGTGGCGCCGTAGCGGCCTTCCCCGTAGAGCGCGGCGGTGATGCGCTCGAAATCGGCGAGCGCGCGGCGCACCAGGCCGGCGGCACCGGAGGGCGGACGATCCTTCAGGCTTTCAAGGCCGGACGCCTGGGTCACGGCGGTCTTGAGGCTGCTGTCGCCGCCCTGGACCTCGATGTTCAAAGTATAGGGCGTGGCATCGATGACGGGCGCTTGGCCCGAGGTTGGATTCGGATTGAACAACGCCGCGATCGAACCAAAGAAATCGTCGTTCTGCGCGTGCGAAGGCGCAGCCGAAAGCATTACAGCCACGACTGCAAGCAACAACGGACGCAGCCGGGTCCCAAAATATGATGCAGATGTCGTCACCAAACCAGCCCAACGCCCTCAGTTCAAGCCATTGCTACGGTGAAGATATGATTATTTTATTGCAGGTTAACCTACACGATGGGGTGTCCTAACGCCACCCTGTACGCCATTTAGCCTTAAGCAATTACCATACGGCACCGCATGAGGCGGGATCGCCCCTGCGCGGGCTCCGATCCTCGCATCCCCACCAATTATGTTGCAGCGCAATATGATTGGTGCCTACTCTTGGGCCTTCCCACGCTTGCCTCGAGGCGAAGCGCACGAGAATCGCAACGGAGGTTGCCAACGGAGGTCTCGCCATGGGCTCTTCCATGAGCTTTTCCGTCACGCTGCTGGATCTGGCCGGCTTCGCCGCCCTGCTCCTGTGGGGCATCCACATGGTGCAGACCGGGGTGATGCGGGCGCTGGGGCCGCGGCTGAAGGTGGTGCTGGGCCGCGCCCTGCGCCATCCGCTGCAGGGCTTCGTGGCGGGGGCGGCCGTGACCACCCTGCTTCAGAGCAGCACGGCGACGGCGCTCATGGTCTCCGGCTTCACGGCGGCGGGGCTCGTCGCGCTGGTGCCGGCGCTGGCGGTGATGTTAGGGGCCAATATCGGCACCACCCTCATCGTTCAGGTGCTGTCCTTCGATGTCTCGGCGGTGGCGCCGGTGGCGATCCTTGCCGGGCTCATCATGTTCCGGCGCGGTGCCGGTACCGGCATGCGCGACCTCGGCCGGGTGATGATCGGCCTCGGCCTCGTGGTGCTGGCGCTCTCCCACCTCGTGGACCTGCTGCGGCCGCTGGAGGATGCCCCCTCGATCCGCATGCTGCTCGGCGCCGTCGCCACGGTGCCGCTGCTGGATGTGCTCCTGGCGGCGGTGCTGACCTGGGCGGTGCATTCCTCGGTGGCGGTGGTGCTCATCACCGCTTCCCTTGCCGCCCAAGGCGTGGTGCCGCCCAATGCCGCCATCGCCTTGGTGCTTGGCGCCAACCTCGGCAGTGCCATCGCGCCGATGGTGGAGGCCATGGGCCGGAGCGACGCGGCGGCGCGGCGCCTGCCTATGGGCAATCTCATCAACCGCGTCCTCGGCGTCGCCGTGGCGCTGGCGTTCATCGAGCCCCTCGGCCGCTGGATGGTCGAGTTCCAGCCGGACACCGCCCGCGTGGCGGTGGACTTCCACACCCTGTTCAACCTCGCCACGGCGCTGATCTTCCTGCCCCTGCTGAAGCCATTCGCGCGGGCGCTCGAATGGCTCTATCCGGACCGGGAGGATGCCGCCGACCCCGCCCGGCCGCGCTATCTCGCCGCCACCGACCGCGATATGCCGGTGTTGGCGCTGGGCGCTGCCGCCCGCGAGGCGCTGCGCCTTGCCGACGCGCTGGAGGAGATGCTGGAGGAGGCCGCCGGCGCGCTCGCCACCGGCGACCGCCGACGCATCGCCGAAACGCGCGGGCGCGACGACATTCCCGACCGCCTGAACCGGGAGATCCGCACCTATCTCGCCATGCTGGACCCGGAGGACATGAACCCCGCCGACCGCCGCCGGGTGGAGGAGATCCTCGCCTTCTCCGCCAACATGGAGCAGGCGGCGGACGTGGTGTGCGGCCGCCTGATGACCGACGCCGGCAAGCGTCTCAAGCGCGGCATCGCCTTTTCATCCGCGCAACAGGCGGAGCTGGACCAGCTCATGGCGCGGCTGAAGGCCAATATCCGCCTCGCTTCCTCCCTGTTCATGACCGCCGACCCGCGCGCCGCGCGCCTGCTGGCGCTGGAGAAAACCGCCTTCCGCGACAGCGAGACCCTGGCGGCGCGCCGGCATTTCGACCGCCTGCGTCAGGGCCTTGCCCCGCTCGCCGATGCCAGCGGCCTGCACATCGACATCGTGCGCGACCTGAAGCTGGTGAATTCCCACGTGGTGGCCGCCGCCGCCTATCCGGTGCTGGCCCGCACTGGCGAACTGCTGGATACGCGCATCGCGGCAGGACGCGAACCCATCGAGCTGTCGTGAAGGCCCGCCGGGCGCCGGCGCCACTCAGTGCCGGGGTGCGAGCAGCTCCTGCGGCAGGGCGCGGCACACCTGCGCCACATCGGCCAGAAGCCGGCCCATGGCCGAGGTCTTGCGCCACAGCAGGGCGATCTGCCGGCTGGGCTTGGAATCGCTGAATTCCAACAGGTGGATGTTCTCGGCCGGCCGGGTGGGATTGCGCGTTGCCAGCATGGGCAGCAGCGTCATGCCCACCCCCGCCGCCACCATCTGGCGCAGGGTTTCAAGACTGGTGGCGCGGAATTCCGACTTCTCCCGCGCCCCGGCCATCTGGCACACGTCCAGCGCCTGGTCGCGCAGGCAGTGGCCGTCCTCCAGCAGCATCAAATTATAGCGCGACAGCTCGGTGATGGAGAGGTTGTCGCGGCTGGCCAGCGCATGGGTGCCCGGCACGGCGAGGAGGAACGGCTCCTCAAACAGGAACTCGGAATGGAAGTGGCTGTCGTGCACCGGAAGCGCCAGGAAGGCGGCATCCAGCGTGCCGTAATTCAGGCGCGAGATGAGGGCGGCGCTCTTCTCCTCGAACAGCAGCAGTTCCAGCTCCGGGAAGCGGGCGCGGATGAGGGGTACCACATGAGGCAGGAGGTAAGGCCCCAGCGTCGGGAACACGCCGAGCTTGAGCGCGCCGGCCTCCGCCGCGCAACTGCGGCGGGCGCCTTCCTTCAATTGCTCCACCTCGTCGAGGATGCGCCGCGCCCGCTCCACCGCCTCGCGGCCGGCGGGGGTGAGCATGACGCGTCGCGGGGCCCGCTCCACCAGCGGCACGCCCAGTTCCTCCTCCAGCTTGCGCAGCTGGGTGGAGAGGGTGGGCTGGCTGACAAGGCACGCCTCGGCCGCCCGCCGGAAGTTCCGGTGGTCGGCCAGGGCGACGAGATATTGCAGTTCGCGCAAGGTCACCGCAGGCGGCCCCCATCGGAGGTCGCCCGGAAGAAGAGGAAGTGGCGTGCCCGGCCAGTCACGCGGCCTTCACCGCCTCTTCCTTCGGCGCGCTGGAGCGGATGAGGTGATCGAAGGCGGAGAGCGAGGCCTTGGCGCCTTCGCCCAGCGCAATCACGATCTGCTTGTAGGGCACCGTGGTGCAGTCGCCGGCGGCGAATACGCCGGGCACCGAGGTCTGGCCGTGGGCATCCACCACGATCTCGCCGCGGGGGGAAAGCTCCACCGCGCCCTTCAGCCATTCGGTGTTGGGCAGAAGGCCGATCTGCACGAAGATGCCCTCCAGTTCCACCTTCACGCTGTCGCCGGTGTTGCGGTTCTCGTAGACAAGGCCGCTCACCTTCTGGCCGTCGCCCAGCACTTCGGTGGTCTTGGCCGAGGTGAGGATGGTGACGTTGGACAGGCTCTTGAGCTTGCGCTGGAGTACGTCGTCGGCGCGCAGCGCGCTGTCGAACTCGATCAGCGTCACATGGGCGACGATGCCGGCCAGATCGATGGCCGCTTCCACGCCGGAATTGCCGCCGCCGATCACCGCCACGCGCTTGCCCTTGAACAGCGGGCCGTCGCAATGGGGGCAATAGGCCACGCCCTTGTTGCGATAGGTGTCCTCGCCCGGCACGTTCATCTGCCGCCAGCGGGCGCCGGTGGCCAGGATCACCGTCTTGGAGCGCAGGCTCGCGCCGTTGGCGAATTCCACCTCGATGATGTCGGCGCCGGGCACCAGCTTCACCGCCTTCTGGAGGTTGAGGATATCCACCTCATACTCGCGCACGTGCTGCTCCAGCGCGGCGGCAAGCTTCGGGCCCTCGGTGTAAGGCACGGAGATGAAATTCTCGATGGCCATGGTGTCCAGCACCTGCCCGCCGAAGCGCTCGGCGGCGACGCCGGTGCGGATGCCCTTGCGCGCCGCATAGATGGCCGCCGTGGCGCCGGCCGGGCCACCGCCCACCACCAGCACGTCGAAGCGGTTCATCTCGGCCATGCGCTTGGCGTCGCGGGCGGCCGCGCCGGTGTCGAGCTTGGCGACGATCTCCTCGACGCCCATCCGGCCCTGGCCGAAGACTTCGCCGTTCAGGTACACGGTGGGCACCGACATGACCTGCCGGGCATCCACTTCCTTCTGGAACAGGGCGCCGTCGATGGCCACATGGCGGATGTTCGGGTTCAGCACGGCCATGAGGTTCAGGGCCTGCACCACGTCCGGGCAGTTCTGGCAGGACTGGGAGAAATAGGTCTCGAAGACGAAGTTGCCATCCAGCGCCTTGATCTGCTCGATGACCTCCGGCTCCAGCTTGGGCGGATAGCCGCCGGTCTGCAGCAGCGCCAGCACCAGCGAAGTAAATTCGTGGCCCATGGGCAGGCCGGCGAAGGTGAGCGCGATGCTCTCGCCGGGGCTCGACAGGGCGAAGGAGGGCACGCGCGCGCCGGCGGCATCGCCATCGCGGCGCTCGGCGACGGTGACCTTGGCGGAACACTCGGTGATGTCGGAGAGCAGTTCCAGCATCTCCTTCGACTTCGCGCCGTCATCCACGAAGGCGGTGATTTCCACGGGCCGGACGAGCCGCTCCAGATACGCCTTGAGCTGAGTCTTCATGGCTGTGTCGAGCATGGCAATTCTCCGACGAATGCTTTGTAAAACGAGAAGGTGCTCCGCACCCGCCGCGCGCAGAACGCGCGGCGGAGGGGGGGGGTCCTCCCCAATGGAAGGACCCGGACGGCCTCAGATCTTGCCGACGAGGTCGAGCGAGGGGGCAAGGGTCGCCTCGCCTTCCTGCCACTTGGCCGGGCACACCTCGCCAGGATGGGAGGCGACGTACTGCGCAGCCTTGATCTTCCGCAAAAGCTCGGAAGCGTCGCGGCCGATGCCCTCGGCGGTGACTTCCACGGCCTGGATGATGCCGTTGGGGTCCACGATGAAGGTGCCGCGATCGGCGAGGCCCTGGCCCGCGCGCATCACTTCGAAGTTGTTGGTGATGGCGCCGCTGGCGTCACCGAGCATGGCGTACTGCACCTTGCCGATGGTCTCGGACGAATCGTGCCACGCCTTGTGGGTGAAGTGGGTGTCGGTGGAGACCGAATAGACCTCGACGCCGAGCTTCTTGAAATCTTCGTAGTGATCGGCGAGATCACCCAGCTCGGTGGGGCACACGAAGGTGAAATCGGCCGGGTAGAAGAAGAACACCGACCACTTGCCGGCGAGGTCCGCCTCGGAAACGTCGATGAACTTGCCCTGCTTGAAAGCGGTGGTCTTGAAAGGCTTGACCGGAGTATTGACGAGGGACATGGCAATTCCTTGGATGGCTGTTGCGGTGCGAGAGGCCAGGGCCTTCGCGATGCAACATAAGGCCGAGCTAGGGATAAATGAAATAGATAAGATTGTCGATATCGATAGATATTAGCTATCACAAAACCACCCAACCGGTTCATCCGGCGGCGAAAGCCCGTGAAACAGGCAGCTGGGACAAGCGGGGGCGCGGCCGAAAGTGCGGTGCGACATTTGCGCGCGACTTACGTCGGGAAAGACGATGGCGCGGTCCCACAGCGGCTAGCTTGGGACCCGGCCAGCGCAGCGCCGCCCCGGCCACTCCATAGATCCCCCGGTCAAGCCGGGGGATGACGGTTGGGAGGATTTACATCCGCTTGAAACTCGGCGCCGTCGCCCCCTCTCCCGCTTGCGGGGGAGGGTTGGGGAGGGGGCAGACCCCGGCCAAATGACACCGGCGGGCAAGGGTGAAAACCACCCCGGCCCCACCCTGCCCCCCCGCTTCGAAGCCGGATGTTTCCGGCTTCGGCTCTTGGGGAACCGAACTCGGCAACGGCCGAGTTCGGACGGGCGAGGGTTCTCACCGTGCCAGATCGCAGGATTACGGCTGCGCCCTGCGCGCAGACCGCCCCTACCGCAGCCGCGCCAAGAGCTTCAGCAGCGTGGCGCGCTCGGCCGGATCAAGCGGCGCCAGCGTTTCCTCGGTGATGGCGAAGGCGTTGGGGGTGGCGCGGGCGATCACCGCGCGTCCCGCCTCGGTGGGCAGCACCACGAGGAGCCGCGCATCCTCGGGGTCGGGCCGGGTCTCCACGAAGCCGCGCCGCGCGAGCCGGTCCACCACGCCCTTGATGGTGGCCGCATCCATGGCGGTGTGGCGGCCCAGAAGATTCTGCGAGCAGGGGCCGGTCTCGGCCAGCTTCGCCAGCGCGGCCCATTGGGTCATGGTGAGCTCGTCACCGATGCGCGCGGCGAACAAGGTGGCATGGCGCTGCGCCACCTGGCGCAGCATGAAGCCGACCTGCTCGTCGAGGATATAGGGCGCGATGGCCTTGGCGCGGCGCGCCGGGCGGCGGGGAGGCGCGGCCTCCGCCGGTTCGGCCTTGACCGCTGCGGACTTTCTTTGAGCCATGCCTACACCGCCAGATATGCGTCGCGAATCTCGGGGTTCGCCTCAAGGTCCGCCATGGTACCAGAGAACCTTATGCGACCCTTCTCGATAATATAGGCGCGATCCGAGATCAGCTTGGCGAAGTGCAGGTTCTGCTCCGAGATGACGATGGAGAGGCCCTGTTTCTTCATGGTGAGGATGGCATCCGCCATCTGCTCCACGATCTTGGGCGCGAGCCCCTCGGAGGGTTCGTCCAGCAGTACCAGGGAGGGATTGCCCATGAGCGTGCGGCCGATGGTGAGCATCTGCTGCTCGCCGCCGCTCATCTGGCCGCCGGGGCGCTTGCGCATCTCGCCGAGGTTGGGGAACAGCACATAGAGCTGCTCCGGGCTCCAGGTGGCGACGCCGGGGCGCGGCGCCTGCCGGCCCACCATGAAGTTCTCCTCCACGGTGAGCTGGTTGAAGATGCGCCGGTCCTCGGGCACGTAGCCGAGGCCCCGGCGCACGATCTCATAGGTGGGCAGGGCGGAGACATCTTCCCCGTCGAATACCACCGTGCCGGCGCGCTGGGGCACGAGGCCCACGATGGAGCGGAAGGTGGTGCTCTTGCCAGCGCCGTTGCGGCCGAGCAGCGCCACCACTTCGCCGGCGCCTACCTCCAGCCCCACGTCGTAGAGGATGTGGGCCGGGCCGTAATGGCTGTTGAGGTTCGAGACCTGGAGTTTCATGCGGCGCTCCCCTCGCGATGCCGGGCGTCGTAGAGCAGGCCCTCGCCGAGATAGATGGCGCGGACCTGCGGGTCGCGGCGCACCTCCAGTGGCGTGCCACGGGCGATAAGCTGGCCGCGGTTCAGCACCATCACCGCGTCGGCGTGCTCGAACACCACGTCCATGTCGTGCTCGGTGAAGAGCACGCCGATGCCCTTCTCCCGCGCGATCTCGGCGGTGAGGCGCATCAGCTCCACCCGCTCCTTGGGGGCCATGCCTGCGGTGGGCTCGTCCATCAGCAGCAGGCGCGGCTGGTTGGCCAGCGCCACCGCCAGCTCCAGCCGCTTGAGGTCGCCATAGGCCAGCTCCCCGCACGGCCGCTCGGCCTGGGAGGTGAGGCCCACCAGCTCCAGCAGGCCCTCGGCCTCGGCCCGGCAGGCGGTGCCGGCGAAGCCGAACACGCGCCGGATCAGTCCGTGGAACGAGAGCAGCGCCACCTGCACGTTCTCCCGCACCGTCATGGAGGAGAAGGTGGCGGTTATCTGGAACGTGCGCCCCACCCCGAGCCGCCACACCGCGCGCGGCGGCAGGCCCTTGATGTCGCGCCCGTCGATGCGGATGGTGCCGGCATCGGGCTTGATCTGGCCGTTCAACATGTTGAAGCAGGTGCTCTTGCCCGCCCCGTTGGGGCCGATGAGCGCCAGGAGCGTGCCCGCCTCCAGGCTGAAGGTGACGCCGCGCACCGCATGGACGCCGCCATAGGATTTCTCGAGGTTCTCGACCTGAAGCAGCAAGCTCATCGCGCGGCCTCCACCTTGGCAAGGGTTGCGGCCTCGGCTGCGGCCTTTTTCGGGGCGAACCAGCGGTGGCGCATGTCCTCGATGAAGCCCACCACCCCTTTCGGGAAGGCCAGCACCACCACCACGATCACCGCCCCCAGCACCAGCTTGGAGAGGTCGGTCTGGCTCATGAGCCAGATGGCCAGCGCCTTGTAGAGCACCGCCCCCACCACCGCGCCGGACACCGTCTCGATGCCGCCCAGCAGCACCATGACGAGGCCGTCCACCGAGGTCGGGATGCCCATGAAATCGGGGAACACCGAGCCCTTCAGGAAGGCGTAGAGCGCCCCGGCGATGCCCGCGAAGGTGCCGGCCACCACGAAGGCGGCCCATTGCAGGCGCGCCCGGTCCAGCCCGATGGCCTCGGCGCGCAGGGTGCTGTCGCGCACCGCCCTAAGGCCATAGCCGAACGGCGAGAACACCAGCATCCGCAGCAGGCCGACGCCGATCACCGCCACCGCCAGCGCCAGCCAGAAGAAGCCCTGCGGCCGCGCCGCCCACGTCGACGGCCAGATGCCCAGCAGGCCGTTGTCGCCCCCCGTCACGTCCACCCACTGGAAGGCGATGGACCAGGCGATCTGCGCGAAGGCCAGCGTCAGCATGGCGAAATAGACGCCCGACAGCCGCACGCAGAACCAGCCGAACAGCACCGCCCCCACCAGCCCCAAAACCGGGCCGACGAGGAGGGCCGCCTCCATGGGCGCGCCGAGGAACTTCACCATGAAGGCCGCGCCATAGGCCCCGAGGCCGAAATAGGCGGCATGGCCGAAGGAGGCGAGGCCGCCCACGGTCATGATGAAATGCAGGCTGGCTGCGAACAGCACGAAGATGAGGATTTCCGCGCCCACGGTGAGGGCATAATTGCCGAGAAAGAAGGGCAGCGTCGCCACCGCGGCCACCGCCACGGCCACCGCCACCCGCTCGGCGGTGGAGAACGGCCGCCACGGGCGGATAGTGAGGCCGGCGGCGGGCCGCGGCGCGCTCTCGGCCTTGCCGAACAGGCCCCAGGGCCGCACCACCAGCACCACCGCCATCACCAGGAACACCATGATGAGTGAGATCTGGGGCAGGATGAGAATGCCGAAGGCGTTCAGCTCCGCCACGATGATGGCGGCGACGAACGCCCCCAGCACCGAGCCCAGCCCGCCGATGACCACCACCACGAACACTTCCACGATAACGGAGAGGTCCATGGTGTGGGTCACCGTGGTGCGCGGGATCTGCAAGGCGCCGCCCAGCGCGGCGAGGAAGACGCCCAGCGCAAACACACCGGTGAACAGCCATTTCTGGTTCACGCCGAGGGCCGCCACCATCTCGCGATCCTGCGTCGCCGCGCGCACCAGCACGCCCCAGCGGGTCTGGTGGAACAGCAGCCACAGGGCGCCGAGCACCACGGGGCCGAGCACCATCAGGAACAGATCGTAGGTGGGCACCATGCGGCCGAACAGGCTCACCGCGCCGGCAAGGCCGGGGGCGCGTGGGCCGAGCAGGTCCTCAGGCCCCCAGATGACGACCACGAGGTCCTGCACCATCAGCGTCACGCCGAAGGTGGCGAGGAGCTGGAACAGTTCGGGGGCGTGATAGATGCGGCGCAGCAGCACCATTTCCATCAGTGCGCCCATGGCCGCGACGATGACCGAGGCGGCGAGGATCGCGCCCCAGAAGCCGATGGGGCCGGCAAGGCGCGTGGTGAGCATGTAGGCCACGTAGGCGCCCAGCATGTAGAAAGCGCCGTGCGCGAAATTCACGATGCGCGTCACGCCGAAGATGATCGACAGGCCCGACGCCACCAGAAACAGCGACGCGGCGCTGGCGAGCCCGCTCAGGGCCTGGACCAACAGGAATTCCACTTGTCTCGCCTCTCGTTCACCGGCCTGGAAGGGGTTTTGTTCTTGGACCCGCCGCCGTCGAGGGAGGAGGGTGTTGCGGCAAGGGCGCGGGCGCCCTGGCCTTTTGGTTTGCACCGGCTGGCCCCCGGCGGGAAAGGGAGAAGCCCTTCGCACGGACGGTGCCTTCGAGCGTCGAGCCCGCCATTCGTGCCATCCCGCCCTGCCCCCTCTCCCGCTTGCGGGGGAGGGTTGGGGTGGGGGAACGCGGCGCTACCCGCCAGCACACTGCCTAAAGGAGAGGCCCTGCCCCCTCCCCGGCACTCCCCCGCAAGCGGGAGAGGGGGAGACAACCTCAGTTGGCCGGGCGCAGCTTGGCGGCTTCGGCTTCCGGCGGCAGGTAGTCGGCGCCGGGCTTGAAGGTGAAGTTCACCATCACGCCCTTGCCGTCCTGCTGCGCGGTGGTGCCGATATAGGCGCCCAGCGTCGACTGGTGGTCGCCGGCGCGATAGACGATGTCGCCGAAGGGGGTTGAAACCTTCAGGTTCTTCATGGCCTTGACGATGCCGTCGGTGGTGTGGTCGTCGGTAGCCTTCAGCACCGCGGCGATGGACTTCACCGTCGAGTAGCCGACGATGGAGCCGAGGCGCGGATAGTCCTTGTGGAGCTGCTGGTAGGCGTCGAGGAACGCCTGATGCTCGGCGGTCTTGATGCCGTACCAGGGATAGCCGGTGACGATCCAGCCTTCCGGCGTCTCGGTCTTCAGCGGGTCGAGATATTCCGGCTCGCCGGTGAGATAGCTCACCACCGCGCGGTCCTTGAAGATGCCGCGGGTATTGCCCTCGCGCACCAGCTTCACCAGGTCGCCGGCGAAGGTGGCGTTGAGGATGGCGTCGGGCTTGGCGGCGTCGATGGCCTGAAGCACCGGGCCGGCGTCGATCTTGTTGAGCGGCGGCCACTGCTCGGCCACGAATTCCACATCCGGCCGCTTCTTCTTGAGCAGGTCCTTGAACACCGCCACGAACGACTGACCGAATTCATAATTGGGGGCGATGGTGGCCCAGCGCTTGGCGGGCAGCTTTGCCGCCTCTTCCGCCAGCATGGCGGCCTGCATGTAGTTCGAGGTGCGCAGGCGGAAGGTGTAGTCGTTGCCCTTCGACCAGACGATGGCATCGGTGAGCGGCTCGGCGGCGATGTAGACCACCTGCTTCTGCTTGGCGAAGTCCGCCAGAGCCAGCCCGACGTTGGAGAGGAAGCCGCCGGAGATCATCACAACACCATCGCGCGAGACCAGCTCGTTGGCGGCGGTGAGGGCGTCAGCGGGCTTGCCGCCGTCATCCTTGGAGATGATGACCAGCTTCTTGCCCTTGATGCCGCCGGCGTCGTTGATCTCCTTCAGCGCCAGTTCCATGCCCTTGCGATAGGGCTCGGTGAAGGCGGGCAGCGCCGAATAGGAATTGATCTCGCCCACCTTGATCTCGCCTTCGAGCGCCTTCGCGGCGCCGGAGGCGAGCAGCAGGGCGGCGAACGTCGCCCCGAATGTTGCACTGATGAGTTTCTTCATGTGCTGTTCCCCTGTTTATCCGAAGTCCTGCACTACAGGCTGCGCCGCCCGGTTCAGCGCAAGCCGTCCTCACCCTTGATCTCGTCCGCCTTCAGCCCGCCGACGCGCGGCAGCGGCCGGCCGGAATCAGTCACCGCCACGGCCACCACGATCTCATTGGCGCGGGGCGCGTCGGAAATGCTCACCTGCATGCCGTCGAAATGGCTGCGCACGAAGGCAGCGTCCTTGTGTCCCAAAGGAATGTCCAGCTCCGCGCCCAGCCCGCCGCGCCGCTTGGACGAGGGGATGAGCGCCGCGCCCTTGCCGAGCACCGCGCGCACCGGCGCGCCCATCTTGGGATGCAAGAGCGCGGCCGCATGCTCCAGCTCGCCGTTCTCGCCCACCAGCGCGGCCTTGCCGTAGCTCTGCGCCGCAGGCCCCTCGATGCCCAGCGCCGCCACGGCGCGGGCCGCCAGCAGGCCGCCCAGCTCCTCGCCCATGGCGATGAGGTCGGAGAGGTCTTCCACATAGGTACCGGCGAACGGGTTCTCGATCACCGCCACCGCCGCCGCCCGGCGGGTGGGCGGGGAGACGGGGCGGCCCATCTCCGTCCGCGTCTCCTCGACGATGGTGACGATCTTGCGGATTTTCGCGCTCATCGCAGGCCGTCCCGCTTGGAGATGTCCGCCGCCGCGAGGCCACCCACGCGGGCATGGACGCGCGGCCCGCAGGTCATCACCAGCACCAGAGCGATCTCGTCGGCCTTGGGGGCGTCGGATACGCCGACTTCCATGGCGTCGAAGTGGCTCCGCACATAGGAGGCATCGCTATGGGTCACCGGCACGTCGAGGCGCGTGCCCGGCCCGCCCACCTTCTTGGTGGAGGGCACGATGGCCAAAGCGTCGCCCAGGGCTTCGCGCATGGCGTAGCCGCCGGGAACATGCCACAGGGCGCCGTGCTCGATCTCGCCGGCGGCGCCCACGATGGCGCCCTTGCCATAGCCGTCCACGGCGGCCGGATCACCGCCGAGGGTCTTGACCAGCTCCTTCGCCATGGCGACGCCCAGCGGCTTCAGATCCTCCATGAAGGGCGCGATGTCCTCCACATAGCGGCCGGCATAGGGGTTCTCGATGACCGTGACGATGGCGGCGCGACGGCGCGGCGTGGCGGCGACGGGGCCGCCTTCGTGGAAGATCTCCTCCACGATCCGGACCTGCTTGCGGATCTTGACCTCAGGCATGAGCTGCTTCGCTTTCTTGTTGGCGGGCGAGGGACAAAGCGGAACGGCCGGGAAACCTCCCCTCGGCCGGATCGGTGGAAACGCTCACGCCCTGCAGATGCAGCGCGGCGGAGGAGATGAGGCCCCGCCCCACAAGGGCGGAGGCGCAGGCAAGGCCCTCCGCCAGCGCCTCATGGACCTCGGCGGGGGAAAGCTGCGGCACGGCGCGCGTCACCTTCAGCGGGCCGAGGTCGCTGTCGCTCTGCACCTCGCGGGCGGCCATGCGGACGATGCCGGGATGGCCGGGCAGGTTCACCGCATTGGCGATGACGGTGGCCGCCGCATCCGCCGCCGCGGCGGTGGGGGCAAGCACGGTGACGGCATCGGCGATGCCGAGGGAAAAGCTGCGCCCGCGCCAGCCCGAGGTGGCGATGCCGCGCACCGGGCTCTCCGCGCCCACCCGCGCCGTGCCGATGAGGCTCGGCCGGTCCGGGCGATCCACGAGGCCGGCCACATAGTCGGCCCCCGGCGCCAGATGAAGGGCGATATCGCCGCCATTGTTCACATAGGCGCGGGCGATGCCGGGCAGCGCCAGCGCTTCCAGCACCTCCTCGGCCACCGCGCCGGCCACCGCCGCCATGGGGGTGATGAAGCCGGCCCGGGCGTGGGGCTCAACCGCCGCCCACATGCGCCGGGCCACCTTCCCGTCGAGCGGGCAGGCCCCCGCATAGGCGGGACGGCGCAGCAAAGGCAGTTCCGCGCACAGCTCATCCAGCAGGCCAGTGAGCCGCGCCACCGCCGCCCGGTAGGCTGCCGCCACCTGCCGGGGATCGCCGCTCGCCTCCAAGACGAGGTCGATGGGACCATCGTTCAGGTGCAGCCGGCGCCCGTCCGCAAGCAGCTTGACCTGCGGCGCGCGGGGCGCCACCGGCGGGGCTGCGAGGGGGGCGGACAATGCAGCATTCAGCATGGCCGTCAGCCTTGCGAGCGGGTCGAGAGCGGCCAGGGATTGTCGCCGATGGGCGCCACTTCCCGCACGCTGTCGCGGTGAAGGATATCGCCCA
This sequence comes from Xanthobacter autotrophicus, assembly GCF_005871085.1. Lineage (GTDB taxonomy): Bacteria > Pseudomonadota > Alphaproteobacteria > Rhizobiales > Xanthobacteraceae > Xanthobacter > Xanthobacter autotrophicus. The sequence continues at coordinate 432,115 of NZ_VAUP01000015.1, forward strand.
CCGGCCGCACATGGTCCATGTGCCCGCCGAGCGCGGCGTAGGCCTCCAGCGTCAGCGTGAACTCGATGGGTGCCACGAGAGCCGGCGTGGGCACATAGCCGAAAGCATTCTCCGGCACCCGCATCACATCCACCATGAAGGTGATGCCGCCGCCCGGCCAGACGTAGACCGGCGCGCCGCCGCAGGTGACACGGGTGATGGCCTCCTTCACCGAGCGGGTGAGCCGCACCGGATTTTCCGTCACCCCCGCGCGCAGCGATCCGCCGGCCCCGGCCATGAACAGCACGGACGACAGCGCCGGCTCGCAATTCTCGCGGATGCGCTCCACGGAGGGGGCGAGATCTTGCGGGATGTCGGCCTCGCGCGGCACCAGGTTTTCGTCGAGCACATAATAGCCGAAATGCTCGCCGGTGGTGGAGACCAGCAGCAGCCGCAGGCCGGGCCAGGCCGCCTTGGCATCGAACGCGCCGAGGATGGAGAGCGGATCGGAAATATTGGTGCCGCCCCAGCCCAGCCCCGGCTCGGCCACCTGGAAATAGCGGCCGGGGGTGGAGCGGCGGCCCTTCATGCGGATGCCGGTGTCGCGCACGCCCAGAAGCTTGCCGGCCTGATGCTCGGAGAGGACGCCGGTGATGTGGTCGTCCACCACCACCACCTCGTCCACCTTGCCGAACCATTGCCGCGCGAACATGCCGATGGTGGCGGAGCCGCAGCCCACCCGCATGCGTTCTTCCTGCGATCCATTGACGATGGGCGCATGGCCGGCCTGCACGATGATGCTCGCGCCACCATCCACGGTGAGTTCCACCGGCTTGGCATTGCACAGGTCGAGGAGCGCCTCGCAGGTGACGCGGCCTTCCTTCTTGGCCCCGCCGGTGAGGTGGTGGACCCCGCCCAGCGACAGCATCTGCGAACCGTATTCAGAGGTGGTGACATGGCCCACCGGCTCGCCGGCCACGCGCACGGTGGCCTGCTCCGGGCCAAGGAAGCGATCGGTGTCGATCTTCACCTTCACGCCGGCATAGGAAAAGATGCCCTCCGTGACCACGGTCACCATGTCCACGCCGTTCACCTCGGCAGAGACGATGAAGGGGGCGGGCTTGTAGTCGGGATAGGTGGTGCCGGAGCCCACGGCGGTGACGAAGGTGCCGCCATCGGCCACCAGGCGCCCGTCCCAGTCGCCGCCGCGATCGAAGGGCACCACCTTGCCGCCCTGCTCCAGCGTGCGGTCGAGGATAACGTGGGGATCGACGCGGATCAGCTCGCCGGCGCGGTTGGCGTAGCGATCGCAGGCACCGGTGTTGCCGGGCTTGATGTAGCACATGACCGGGCAGGCATCGCAGCGGATCTTGTCGTCGGCAGCCGATGCGGCGACGGGGGTCTGGCCTGAGGCGTCGCCTTGGATGTTCTGCGCCATGGAGGGCGGGCTCCGGCCCCGGCGGACAGCCGGCGGGGCGATTTCGATTTCATATGTACACTAATGAAAAAGGAGCAGCCCAAAGTGTCAAGCACAAGGATGAGGCACGCCGCCCGAAGAGGCAGCAGACCTGTCCTATCCTTTTGCGGCCACAGGTTTATGACCTGTCATGCGCCGCTTCAGGGCGGGTGGGCGCGCCGCGCATTTGTGCGCAGTGCGCGCTTGACGCCAGATCATTCGTATAGAAACAATCCAGGGAAGCGTGAGGCGTGTCGCCTCGCGCTGTGAGCGTTTTAAAGTTCGACGCGATGGGCTTTTTCTCACCCCTTCCGCCCTCTACCGCCGTCATGGCCGGGCTTGTCCCAGCCATCCACGCGGGGAGGCTGGGATCGGTTTTCGGACGTTGTCCCAAGCCGCTCGGCGTGGATGCCCGGGACGAGCCCGGGCATGACATCGCGCGGGAGGCAAGTTCGGCCGAGTTGTCAAACATGCTCTTAAACACTGGCACGTCCGAATAGCGGACCGAAACGAAGATGTCCGAGCCGGTTCAATTTCAGGTGAATGGCACAGCGCACGCGTTCGCGCTGCCCCGCTCCACGCCCCTCATCTATGTGCTGCGCAACGACCTGGGCCTCAACGGCCCCAAGTTCGGCTGCGGGCTGGGGGAGTGCGGCGCCTGCACCGTGCTCATGGACGGCGTCGCCGCCCGCTCCTGCGTCACCACCTTGGGCACGGCGGAGGGGCGCGCCATCACCACGCTGGAGGGCCTCGGCACCCTTGCGGCGCCCCACCCCGTGCAGGCCGCCTTCATCGCCGAGCAGGCAGCGCAATGCGGCTACTGCCTGAATGGCATGATCATGACCACCGTCGCCTTCCTCGCCCGCACCCCCTCGCCCACGGAGGACGAGGTCCGCGCCGCCCTGCGCTACAATCTGTGCCGGTGCGGGACCCATGTGGAGATCCTGCGCGCGGTGATGCGCGCCGCCCACGGGGAGGCAAGCGAATGACCGAGCCGCGCCCGGACAAGAACCAGATCCTCGCCGCCACCGGCACTCTCTGCGTGCTGCGGCCGGCGCAATCCGTCGCCGGCCTCCAGCGCAGCGCCATGCCACGGGACGGCGCCCTCGACCTGTTCCTGCTGGTGGACGACACCGGCGCCGTCACCGCTTTCAACGGCCATGTGGACCTCGGCACCGGCATCCGCACGGCGCTGACCCAGATCGTGGCCGAGGAGCTGGACGTGGCGCTGGAGCGCGTCACCATGGTGCTCGGCCACACCGGCCTTGCGCCCAACCAGGGCGCCACCATCGCCTCCGATTCCATCCAGGTCTCCGCCCAGCCCCTGCGCCGCGCCGCCGCGCAGGCCCGCCACCGGCTGGTGGAACTCGCCGCCGAGACGCTGGGGCTGGACGCCGACACGCTGGAGGTGGAGGACGGCATCGTCCGCCCCCGCGACGGCGGCAATGCCGGCCTCACCTACGCCGATCTGCTGAAGGGCCGCGCCGAGCGCCTGCTTCTTTCCGACGACATCCCGGTGAAGCCCGCCAGCGCCCACCGCATCGTCGGCCAGCGGGTGCCGCGGGTGGACATCCCCGCCAAGGCCACGGGCAGCTTCACCTATGTGCATGACGTGCGCGTGCCCGCCATGCTGCACGGCCGCGTGGTGCGCCCGCCCTATGCCGGCATCGACGCGGGCGAGTTCGTCGGCAAAAGCCTCATCTGGGTGGATGAGGCCTCGGTGGCGCATATTCCCGGCATGGTGGCGGTGGTCACCATGGGCGATTTCGTGGGCGTGGTGGCCGAACGCGAGGAGCAGGCCGCCGAAGCCGCCCGTCGCCTGAAGGTGGAGTGGAAGCCCACCCCCACCCTGCCCGACCTCGACAACGTGGAGAACGCGCTGCGCGCGATCCCAGCCGAGAACCGGCGCACCCTGCATGAGCGCGGCGACCCCGACGCCGCCCGCGCGGCCGCAGCCGAGACCCTCGACCGCACTTATGTGTGGCCCTACCAGATGCACGCCTCCATCGGCCCCTCGTGCGCGGTGGCGAATGTGGGCGAGGATGGCGCCACTATCTGGGCCGGCACGCAGAATCCCTATCCCCTGCGCATGGATATCGCCCTGCTGCTGGGCCTGCCGGAAGAGGCGGTGGAGATCGTCCGCTTCGAGGCCGCCGGCTGCTATGGCCGCAATTGCGCGGACGACGTGGCCGCCGACGCCGCCCTGCTGTCGCGCGCCGTGGGCCGTCCGGTGCGGGTGCAGCTGACCCGCGAGCAGGAGCATGCATGGGAGCCCAAGGGCGCCGCCCAGCTCATGCAGGTGAAGGGCGGCCTCAACGCCGACGGCACACCTGCGGCCTACGATTTCAACACCCGCTATCCCTCCAACGCGGCGGTGACCCTGGCGCTGCTGCTGACGGGACGGGTGCCGGCGGACAATCCCGTGTTCGAGATGGGCGACCGCACCGCCATCCCGCCCTATGCCTACGACCACATGCGCGTCACGGTGGACGATGTGGCGCCCATCGTGCGGGCGGCGTGGCTGCGCGGCGTCTCCGCCCTGCCCAACAGCTTCGCCCACGAGAGCTATATCGACGAGCTGGCGGCGGCAGCCGGCGTCGACCCGGTGGATTACCGCCTGCGCCACCTCCACGACGACCGCGCCGCCGAACTGGTGAAGGCCACCGCCGCCCGCGCCGGCTGGCAGAAGCGCACCGCCCCGCGCCTGGAGGTGGTGGAGGGCGACGTGGTGCGCGGCCAGGGCTTCGCCTATGCCCTTTACGTGCACTCCAAATTCCCCGGCTACGGCGCCGCCTGGTCCGCCTGGGTGGCCGAGGTGGAGGTGAACAAGCGCACCGGCGACGTGGCGGTGAAGCGCGTGGTGGTGGGCCAGGATTCCGGGCTCATGATCAACCCGGCGGGCATCGAGCACCAGATCCACGGCAACGTCATCCAGTCCACCTCCCGCGCGCTCAAGGAGCAGGTGACGTTCGACGAGAAGGCCGTCACCAGCCGGGAATGGGGCGCCTACCCCATCCTCACCTTCCCGGAAGTGCCTGTCATCAACGTGGTGCTCATGCCGCGCCCGGATGACCCGCCTTTGGGCTCGGGGGAATCGGCTTCCGTGCCGAGCGCGGCGGCCATCGCCAATGCCATTTTCGATGCCACCGGCGTGCGCCTGCGCGAACCGCCCTTCACGCCGGACCGGGTGCGCGCGGCGCTCTCGGGCGAGGCCGCGCCGAAGCCGGTGAAGGAGAAGCGCCGCCGCCCGTGGTTCGCCATGGCCGGCGCGGCGCTGGCCGGTGCGCTGGGCATGGCGACGCTGGCGCTGCCCATTCGCGGCGCTTTTCCCCCCATCGCGCCGCCCGACCCGGCCAGCTTCTCCGCCGAGATGATCGCGCGCGGCAAAATCCTCGCCGCGCTGGGCGATTGCGCCGTGTGCCACACGGCTGAGGGCGGCATAGCCAATGCCGGCGGGCGGGCGCTGCACACGCCCTTCGGCACGATCTATTCCACCAATCTCACGCCGGATGTGGAGACCGGGATCGGCTCCTGGTCCTATGCCGCGTTCGAGCGGGCCATGCGCGAGGGCATCGGCCGCGACGGGCGGCACCTCTACCCGGCCTTTCCCTACACCGCCTTCACCCGCATCTCGGACGCCGACATGCAGGCGCTCTACGCCTTCCTCATGTCGCAGGCCCCGGTGAAGGCGACGCCGCCCGCCAATCGCATGACCTTCCCCTTCAACATCCGCCCGCTGATGGCCGGCTGGAACCTGTTGTTCCTCACCCCCGGCCAGCTTCAGGCGGAAGCGGGGCAATCGCCCCAGTGGAACCGGGGGCGCTATCTGGTGGAGGGGCTCGGCCATTGCGGCGCCTGCCACACCCCGCGCAACCTTCTGGGCGCGGAAAAGGGCGGCGCGGCGTACCTCGCCGGCGGGGTCGCGGACGGCTGGGAGGCCCCGGCCCTCACCGCGCTCTCGAAGGCGCCCATTCCGTGGAGCGAGGACGAGCTCTACACCTATCTGCGCACCGGCTTCTCCCGCTTCCACGGCACGGCGGCCGGCCCCATGGCGCCGGTGGTGCAGGAACTCGCGCACCTGCCGGACGCGGACATCCGCGCCATGGCGATCTATCTGGCGTCCTTCGCCGGCCCCGCCAGCGCGGATGCCTCCGCCGTGGCGGCGACGCTGGAGGCCAAGGCCGAGGCGTCGCTGCGGCCCATGGACAGCGTGGGCGGACGCCTGTTCGAGGGGGCCTGTTCCGCCTGCCACGCACCGGAGGGGCCGACCCTGTTCGGCGCGCGGCCCTCGCTGGCGCTCAACACCAATGTGCATGCGGCGCAGCCGGACAATCTCATCCGCGTCATCCTGGAAGGCATCCCCGCCCCCGCCGCGCCGGCGCTGGGCGATATGCCCGCCTTCCGCGACAGTCTCGACGACGCGCAGGTGGCCGACCTCGTGCGCTACATGCGCGCGAAGTTCGCGCCTGACGCACCGGCGTGGGACGGGCTGGCCCAGACCGTGGCGCGGTTGCGGGCGACGCCGACGCAGTGAGGGTGTTGCGGCGCCTGCGGCGGAGTTGGGGCGTGCCGATGGCGCTTCCAGCTCCCGGCGCCCTCCCCCACCCTGCCCTCCCCCGCAAGCGGGAGAGGGTTCACATTCGTGCGGGATGCCGGCCAATGCGCTTCACCCCAGCCCCGGGCACCCCCTCTCCCGCTTGCGGGGGAGGGTTGGGGAGGGGGCTGCGCTTTGTGGGGGCAGCGCTTTCAGGCCCCCTTACACCGTCGCCGTCCGGCTTGAGCGGACGGCCCATGGCCGGGCCGGGACAATTGGGCGAAGGCCGGGACCAGGCGCGAAGGGCCCTCCGGTCAAGCCGGAGGGCGACGAGGGGGAGAAGCGGGTGGAGAAGCGCCGGCCCGCGTTCGTCGGGACGGAAAGAACAGTCAGGCCGTCATGGCCGGGCTTGACCCGGCCATCCACGTGGCCGGGCCGGGATAAAGCTCCGCAATGAAGCGCCAGCGGCACGGCGTGGATGCCCGGCACAAACCGGGCAGGACGGCGATTGCGAGCGGCACGCCACCTCCCCCCTCCCGTCCCATCCCTCACCGTGCCCAAAATTCCCGCACCGCCGCCCAAAAGCTCCGCAATCCCAAGCCGCCTCGCCGTTGACAGCCCGCGCTCCCTCGCCGTATTTTCATTTGTATACAAACAATATTCCGAGGCTCTCGCCATGGCCTATGTCGTCACCGAGAACTGCATCCGCTGCACCTATATGGATTGCGTTTCGGTCTGCCCCGTGGACTGCTTCTATGCTGGCGAGAACATGCTGGTGATCCATCCGGACGAATGCATCGACTGCGGTGTGTGCGAGCCGGAATGTCCCGCCGCCGCCATCTTCCCGGACTCAGATCCCCGCGCCGGCGACTGGGCCGCCCTCAATGCGCAATATGCGGCGCAGTGGCCCAACATCACGGAAAAGGGCGCCCCGCCCGAAGATGCCGACGCCTGGAAGGACGCCGCCGACAAGCGCGCGCTCCTCTCCGCCGCGCCCGCCGCGATCTGACCGACACTCCCAGAGACCCACCATGAGCAATTTTTTCGAGGAACACGTTCTCAGCGTCCATCACTGGACCGATCGCCTGTTCAGCTTCACCACCACGCGCGATCCCGGCTTCCGCTTCCGCACCGGCGAATTCACCATGATCGGCCTGAAGGTGGACGGCCGCCCGCTGCTGCGCGCCTATTCGGTGGTGAGCCCGAGCTGGGCGGAGACGCTGGAATTCTTCTCCATCAAGGTGCCGAACGGGCCGCTCACCTCGCGCCTCCAGCATATCAAGGTCGGCGACGCCATCACCGTCGGCCGCAAGGCCACCGGCACGCTGGTGCTCGACAATCTCCTGCCCGGCCGCACCCTTTATCTGCTCGGCACCGGCACCGGCCTTGCGCCCTTCCTCTCCGTGATCCGCGATCCGGAGACCTATGAGCGGTTCGAGAAGGTGGTGCTGGTGCACGGCTGCCGGCATGTCAGCGACCTCGCCTATGAGGACCTCATCATGAAGGAACTGCCGGCCCACGAATTCCTCGGCGAGGAGATCGCCGGCAAGCTCGCCTACTATCCGACCGTCACCCGCGAGCCGTTCCGCCACACCGGCCGCATCACCGCCTTGCTGGAGAGCGGCAGGCTCTGCGCCGACGTGGGCCTGCCGCCCCTTGATGCCGCCACCGACCGCGTCATGATCTGCGGCTCGCCCGCCATGATGGGCGACCTGCGGGCGCTGCTGGCGTCGCGCGGCTTCGAGGAGGGCAACAGCGGCGAGCCCGGCCATTTCGTCATCGAGAAGGCGTTCGCCGAGCGGTGAGTTTTTTCGCGCCGCCCCGTTCTCAGGACCGGGGCGGCGGCCTACACTTCATATGCCTACAAACAAAAGACCGGGTGCGCCCGCGCGTTTCCGGCCGTCCCTTCCGGAGACCTTCCCATGGCTCATGATGCCCCCGCAGCCGCCGGCGGCCCCACCAAGCTGGTGATCCGCAACATCGGCCTCATCCTGAGCGGCGATCTTGCACGGCCCATCCTCGATGCCGACACGGTGGTGGCGGAAGGCGGCAAGATCACCGCCATCGGCCGCGAGAAGGATGTGGACACCGAGGGCGCCACCACCCTCATCGACGCCAACGGCACCACGCTGACCCCCGGCCTCATCGACAGCCACGTCCACCCCGTGGCCGGCGACTGGACCCCGCGCCAGAGCCAGATGAACTGGATCGACAGTTCGCTCCATGGCGGCGTCACCACCATGATCTCGGCGGGCGAGGTGCATTATCCCGGACGTGCGAAGGACGTGGTGGGGCTGAAGGCGCTGGCCATCACCGCCCAGCGCTCGTTCGACGCCTTCCGCCCCTCGGGGGTAAAGGTCCATGCGGGCGCCCCCGTCATCGAGAACGAGATGGTGGAGGATGATTTCAAGGAACTGGCCGCCGCCGGCGTGAAGCTGCTGGGCGAAGTGGGCCTCGGCGGCGTGAAGGACGGCCCCACCGCCCGCAAGATGGTGGGATGGGCGAGGAAGTACGGCATCCAGTCCACCATCCACACCGGTGGGCCCTCCATTCCCGGCTCCGGCCTCATCGACAAGGATGTGGTGCTGGAGGCGGACACCGACGTGGTCGGCCACATCAATGGCGGCCACACGGCGCTGCCGGACAACCAGATCCGCTGCATCTGCGAGGGCTGCAAGCGCGGGCTGGAGATCGTGCACAACGGCAACGAGCGCTCCGCCCTCTACACCCTGCGCGTCGCCCGCGAGCTGGGCGAGCTCAACCGCGTCATCCTCGGCACCGACGGGCCGGCGGGCTCGGGCGTGCAGCCGCTGGGCATCCTGCGCATGGTGTCCATGCTGTCCTCCCTCGGCGAGCTTCCGGCGGAGGAGGCGTTCTGCCTCGCCACCGGCAACACCGCGCGCATGCGGGCGCTGGATTGCGGGATCATCGAGGTGGGCCGGGCCGCGGATTTCGTGCTGATGGACAAGGCCCAGCATTCGCCCGGCGTGACCCTGCTCGACAGCGTGCGGCTCGGCGACCTGCCCGGCGTGTGCATGACCGTCATCGACGGTATCGTGCGCACCCAGCGCTCGCGCAACACCCCGCCTGCGGGCCGCATGCCGGTGGTGGTGAAGGGCTGAACCTTACCGACGGTCCCGGTCTTCGACCGGGACCGAGAGGGTTTCGCTCAGGCGCCGCGCGGGCTTCAGCCGGCTGCCGGCTTCGGCTGCCGGAGCACCAGCAGGTTGCCGGCGAGCACCAGGGCGATGCCGGCGGCGGCGGTCAGCGTCCAGTGGTAGTCCTCGAACAGGGTGGAGAGGAACAGCGCCACGATGGGGAACATGACCGTGCCGTAGCCGGCGCGGTTGGCCCCGATGTTCCGGATCAGCTGGATGTAGACGGCGAAACCCGCCAGCGTCTGGACCACGATCAGGAAGCCCAGCGAGCCCAGGTAGCGCACGCTCCAGTCCACTATGAACGGCGCGCCGCGCACCAGGGAGATGATGAGCAGGATGAGGAAGCCATAGGCAAAGCCCCAGAAGCTGGTGGACGCCATGGGAATGCCCCGCCGCCCGGCCACCCCCGACAGCAGGCTGCCGAATGAGAAGCACACGGTGCCGGCGACGCCCAGCGCCAGCCCCACCCCCGCGCCATCGATGCCCCGCCCGTCGGCAAGGCTCGGCCCGAACACCAGGGCGGTGCCGGCGATGCCCGCGAGCGCGCCGCCAAGGATCTGCCGGCGCAGCGGCACGCCCAGCAGCAGCGCCGAGAACAGGGGAACGAGAATGGCGGTCAGGGAGAAGATCACCGACAAGAGCCCGGACGGCAGGTGATAGCCGGCATAGTAGAAGAACAGGAAATTCAGCGAGAACAGCGTCGCCCCGAGGCCGGCGAATAGCAGGTGGTCCCGCGCCTTGAAGGCGAGCGGGGCGCGGGTGGCGATCACGAACACCAGCATGGCGAGGGTCGCGACCAGAAAACGCCAGGTGCCCGACACTTCAGGCGCCACCACGCCCAGCTGGAGCTTCAGCGGCAGCCAGCCCGAGCCGAAGATCAGCACGCACACCGCGTACAGGACGAAATCTCGCGGGCCGAGGGGCCCATCGGTTCGGGACGTGTCGGGGAGCATGGGGGGCAGATCCAGGCAGGAGCCCCAAGGTAGAGCACGCGCCCGCCGCCCCCGCAACGCGGCTGCCGGGCGTGGCCGGCGCGATGCCCCCACGCAGGCGCGCGGCATCGCGCGCAACATCGCCGTCCGGGTGGAAACCACGCTGTGCTGCATGGCATCAGCGCATGGCTGCAATGCGCTCAGCTCATGCGGCAAGGGCGGGCGGCGTTACGCGTACCCGCCGCCCCGACTCAGTAGGCCAGCGCCTTGAAGGCGGGTTCCACCGAGTGGTCCCATTCGCCGTTGTAGAGCGCCAGCAGCTTGTCGGCGGGGGAGCGGCCGGTGAGCACGATCTCTTCCAGCGGCTCCAGGAAGCGCGTCTCGTCGCGGCCCAGCCGGTCGTGGAAGCCGCGCCGCTTCAGCCCGGCTTCCGACAGCTTGAGCACGTCGCGGGCGATATCGCGCAGCGAACGGCCGGCGATCTCGGCCTTCAGGCCCAGCCGCGGCACGTCGTCCCGCAATTGCTGGCGCTGCTCGGCGGTCCAGTCCTTGGCGAGGTCCCAGGCGGCGTCGAGGCTGTGCTGGTCGTAGAGCAGCCCCACCCAGAAGGCGGGCAGCGCGCACAGCTTGGCCCAGGGGCCGGCATCGGCGCCACGCATCTCCAGGAAGCGTTTCAGGCGCACCTCGGGGAAGATGGTGGAGAGGTGGTTGATCCAGTCGGAGAGGGTGGCGGTCTCCCCCGGCAGCAGCGGATGGCGGCCGGCGAGCAGATCGCGGAACGAGGTGCCCGACACGTCCACGTAAGTCTCGCCACGCTTCACGAAATACATGGGCACGTCGAGGGCGTAGTCCACGTAGCGGTCGAAGCCGAAGCCGTCCTCGAAGGCGAAGGGCAGCATGCCGGAACGGGCATTGTCGGTATCGCGCCAGATCTCGGAGCGGAACGAGAGGAAGCCGTTGGGCTTGCCCTCCGTGAAGGGCGAATTGGCGAACAGGGCGGTCGCCACCGGCTGGAGTGCCAGGCCGACGCGCATCTTCCGCACCATGTCGGCTTCGGACGAGAAATCGAGATTCACCTGCACGGTGCAGGTGCGGAACATCATGTCGAGGCCCAGCGTGCCCACCTTGGGCATGTAGCCGGCCATGATCTTGTAGCGGCCCTTGGGCATCACCGGGGTCTCGGTGCGGGTCCATTTGGGGCTCATGCCGATGCCGAGGAAGCCGATGCCCAAAGGCTCCGCCACTTCGCGCACCTGCGCCAGATGGGCATTCAGCTCCGCGCAGGTCTCGTGGATGGTGGACACCGGCGCGCCCGATAGCTCGAACTGTCCGCCCGGCTCCAGCGAGATGGCCCCGCCCCCGGTCACATCGGCAAGGCCGATGATGGTGGGGCCTTCCATGATGGGCTCCCAGCCGAGCAGGGAGCGCATGCCCTCCAGCAGCTTGCGGATGCCCTTGGGCCCCTCGTAGGGCACCGGCTCGTGACGGCCGAGGGTGAAGGGGATTTTCTCGTGCTCGGTTCCGATACGGAAGGCCCGCTCCGGTTTGGACCCCTGTTCCATCCACTCCACCAGCTCGTGCCGGCCGGCAATGGGGGTCGCGTCAAGGGTGTCCCGGGCCATACGAAATCTCTTCAACGAAATGGGCGCGAGACCATACACGGCGGCCCGGCCAAGGCAACAGACGCTTCGGTTTCTCAATACCGTCCAAGCCGCCCCATCAACCGGGTCGGGTGGCCCGGCGAACAGGAACGCACCCGACACGGCCGATCCGGCGGAGCCGGACGGCCAAGCCCAAGCTCAGATCAGATGGTGACGGGATTGGCTTTTGCAACGGCGTCGAACGCCTGGAGCGTGGCGATCAGCGCTTCAAGCTGGGAGAGCGGGACCATGTTCGGCCCGTCGGAGGGGGCCTTGTCCGGGTCGGGATGGGTCTCAATGAACACCGCCGCCACGCCCACGGCCACCGCCGCGCGGGCCAGCACCGGCACGAACTCGCGCTGGCCGCCGGAGGACGAGCCCTGCCCGCCTGGCTGCTGCACCGAGTGGGTGGCATCGAACACCACCGGCGCGCCCGTGGTCTTGGCGAGGATGGGCAGCGCCCGCATGTCGGAGACGAGGGTGTTGTAGCCGAAGGACACGCCCCGCTCGGTCACCAGCACCCGGCCGTTGCCGGCGCCGGTGAGCTTGTTCACCACATTGGCCATGTCCCAGGGGGCGAGGAACTGGCCCTTCTTCACATTCACCGTCTTGCCGGTGCGGGCGGCGGCGATCAGCAGATCGGTCTGGCGGCACAGGAAGGCGGGAATCTGCAGCACGTCCACCGCCTGCGCGGCGGCGGCGCACTGGTCGATCTCGTGAACGTCGGTAAGCACCGGCAGGCCGAGGCTCTCGCGGATCTCGGCGAACACCGGCAGGGCGGCTTCCAGCCCCAAGCCGCGCTGGGCCGAGAGCGAGGTGCGGTTGGCCTTGTCGAAGGAGGTCTTGAAGATGAGGCCGATGCCGCGCCGCTGGGCGATCTCCTTCAGGGCGGAGGCCACCTCCAGCGCGTGGGCGCGGCTTTCCATCTGGCAGGGGCCGGCGATGAGCGCCAGCGGCAGGCCGTTGCCGATGCGCACGGGTCCCCCATCGTGTCCCACCTCGACGATGGCGTGGGGCGTGGTGGCGGGCGGTGCGGCGTTCATGGGCTCATCCTTGGGAAGCGGGCCGCCGGGGCGAAACCTGTGGCCAAGACCTATGGTCAAGCCCCGGCGGCGCGCCAAACTAGCTCTAACGTCAGGGCGTGACCAGCTTCAGCCCCACGATCCCGGCACCGATAAGGCCGATGGAGGCAAGCCGCAGCAGGTCGGTCGATTCGGCAAAGAAGAGAATGCCGACGAGCGCCGTGCCCACGGTGCCGATCCCCGCCCAAACCGCATAGGCGGTGCCGATGGGAATGCCCCGAAGCGCCAGCGACAGCAGGAACAGGCTGACGGCGATGGCCGACAGGGTGAAGAGGCTGGGCCACAGCCGGGTGAAGCCTTCCGACTGCTTCATGCCGATGGCCCAGGCGATTTCCATGACACCGGCGACGAACAGATAGATCCACGCCATTGGCGGGTACCTCGGGTGGCGGGGTCGTCCCCGCCGCTCGATACGCAAGGGCACGCGGCCGTCCGCGTCCCGTCGGGGACGGATGTCCCCTGCCCTCATTTAGGGCATCCCGCGCGCCGGTGAAGCCGGAGGCCGTGCACAAATGCGCGGCAATGGGGAGGGTGCGCGCGGCTCCAAAGCCCTCTCCCGCTTGCGGGGGAGGGTTGGGAGGGTGAACTTTACGTCCCCCCGCGCATCATAGGGCGGGAGAGACTTGCCCCCTCCCCGGCCCTCCCCCGCAAGCGGGAGAGGGAGAGGCTTGCAAGGCCGGCACCGGGTAGGCCTCTTCAGCCCTCCGGCAGTTCGAACACCAGCGTGGCGCCCAGGGCCGCCTTGGGCGGCACCACCACCACGCCCGCGATAGCCTCCTCCACCATGCGCCGGGCTGCGAGTCCGCGCCGCAGCTCCGGGGCACCGGGGGTGTTGAAGCGCACCGCCGCGAGCCGCAAGCCCTCCCCGCCGGGGGCCGGCACGCCATAGCGCTCGGTGAACAGGGGCCGGCTCATCACGTCCACGGCGCCACGCGGGGTCTGGCCCACGAACCAGTCGTCGCTCGCCCGCAGCACCGGCCCGCCCGTGACCGTCTCCAGGAACGCCTTGTGGAGGGCCGGCGCATCCGCCACCAGCACCACACCGGCGACACCGGTGACCTGGTTGGAATGGCGCTGCAGGTCCGCCGACCAGAAATTCTCCGGCAGCTTCTGGGTGCAAGTGAACAGGCCGAGGTCCGGCGAGAGCGGGTCGCGGGCGAAGGCGAGGGTGAAGCCGACCTCCACCTCCTGCCCGTCCGGCCGGCGGGCGGTGCGGCCGAACTCGAACGTGTCGAACCCGCCGAAGTTCTCGATATCGAAAGCGGCCTTGTCGGCCTGCGGATCGGTACCCTCCAGCGCCAGCATGGAAAGGCCCTGGCCACAGTTTTCGAGGAAGCGCTGGTTAAAGGCGCCGAACGAGAAGCGCGTGCCCTCGTCCGGCGGAATCTTTTCCGGCTCAACCACTTGCAGCAGCTCGACGAAGAAGCCGGGGGTCTGGACGATGCGGTTCTCGGTGCCCCAGGGATGCCGGTTGCGGGCGCCCACGGTGAAGCCCAGAAGGTCGTAAACCTCTCCCGCCGCATCCAGATCGCGGACGAGATGCACCACATGGTCAAGACCGCGCCGCATGCCAATTCCCCTCCCCGACTCGCCAAAAGGGGAGCTTAGAGCGGCAGCGGCCGGGAGGGAAACAGCCGGCAGGCGCGTGCCTGCCGTGGTCCCTGCCGAAAGGTCACACCAGCCGGCTCTGCTCCATCGCCGCGCCCACGAACGAGGCGAACAGCGGATGGGGCTGGAACGGCCGCGACTTCAGCTCCGGATGGAACTGCACCCCGATGAACCAGGGGTGGTCGCCATATTCCACGATCTCCGGCAGGAGACCGTCCGGCGACATGCCGGAGAAGCGCAGGCCATGCTGTTCAAGGCGTTGGCGATAGGCGGTATTCACCTCGTAGCGGTGACGGTGGCGCTCGAAGATGTCGCGCCCGCCATAGACCGCCTCCACCCGGCTGCCGGGCTCCAGATGCGCGGCATAGGCGCCGAGGCGCATGGTGCCGCCCAGGTCGCCGGCGGCGTTGCGCCGTTCCAGCTCGTTGCCCTTCAGCCATTCGGTAAGCAGGCCCACAACCGGCTCGTTGGTGGGTCCGAACTCTGTGGAATTGGCCTCATGGATGCCCGCAAGATTGCGCGCCGCCTCGATCACCGCCATCTGCATGCCGAAGCAGATGCCGAGATAGGGCACCTTGCGCTCGCGGGCGAAGCGGGCCGCGCGGATCTTGCCTTCCGCGCCCCGCTGGCCGAAGCCGCCCGGCACCAAGATGCCGTGCACATGCTCCAGGAACGGCGCGGGATCCTCACGCTCGAAGGTCTCGCTCTCGATCCAGTCGAGATTGACCTTCACCTTGTGGGCGATGCCGCCATGGGCCAGCGCTTCGATCAGCGACTTATAGGCGTCCTTCAGGCCGGTATATTTGCCCACAATGGCGATGGTGACCTCGCCCTCGGGGTTGCGCACGCGCCCCTCGATGTCGGTCCAGCGCTTGAGATTGGGCGCCGGAGCCGGCTCGATGTTGAAGGCGGCCAGCACTTCCTTGTCGAGCCCTTCCGCATGGTAGGCGGAGGGCACGGCATAGATGTTGTCCACGTCCCGCGCCTCGATCACCGCCGTCTCGCGCACGTTGCAGAAGAGCGAGAGCTTGCGCCGCTCCTCGCGCGGGATCTCGCGATCCGTGCGGCAGAGCAGGATGTCGGGCTGGATGCCGATAGACCGCAGCTCCTTCACCGAGTGCTGGGTCGGCTTGGTCTTCAGCTCGCCGGCGGAGGGGATGTAGGGCATCAGGGTGAGGTGGATGAAGATGGCGTGGCCGCGCGGCAGCTCGTTCTTCAGCTGGCGGGTGGCCTCGAAGAAGGGCAGGCCCTCGATGTCGCCCACGGTGCCGCCCACCTCGATGAGGACGAAGTCGAATCCCTCATTGCCTTCGAGGACGAAGTCCTTGATGGCATTGGTGACGTGGGGGATGACCTGGATGGTGGCGCCCAGATAGTCGCCACGGCGCTCTTTGGTCAGGATATCCTGGTAGATGCGGCCGGTGGTGATGTTGTCCTGCTTCGTCGCCGGATGGCCGGTGAAGCGCTCGTAATGGCCGAGGTCGAGATCGGTCTCGGCCCCGTCGTCGGTCACGAACACCTCACCATGCTGATACGGGCTCATGGTGCCCGGATCCACATTGAGGTAGGGGTCCAGCTTGCGCAGCCGGACGGTATAGCCGCGCGCCTGGAGAAGCGCGCCGAGAGCCGCGGCGGCGAGGCCCTTGCCCAGGGAAGACACGACGCCGCCGGTGATGAAGATATAGCGCGCCATGGGCTTCGACCTTACCTCGTGCAAACGCGATTCGGCGAGGGCGAAGCCGGGGTCGGCCTCGCCTCGCCTGTGGGGAAAGCATGTCGCCGCGCGAACCGCGGCAACGGGCTCACTCGGGGCTTACTTGGACTGCGGAACCTGCGGGCCCGAAGGCACGGCCGGCGTCGCGGGGGCACCCTGATCGGCGCCGCCGCCCTGCGGGCGAATCTGGTCGAGAATGGTGCCGCCGCTCTGCGGAACCTGCGGGCCAGACTGGGTCGCCGGCTGCAGGATCGAGCGCGGGGCGCGGCCCCAGCCCGCCACGATGGTCAGCGACAGCGACGTGATGAAGAAGATCACGGCCAGGATCGCAGTGGCGCGGGTGAGCAGGTTGGCGGAGCCGCGTGCGGTGAAGAAGCCGCCGCCACCACCACCTCCGCCGCCGCCGATGCCAAGTCCGCCGCCTTCCGAGCGCTGGATCAGCACCACGCCGATGAGCGCGAGCACCACCATGAGGTGAATGACAATGAGAACCGTCTGCATGGAATCCATCATGTTCGCGCCACGACCAAAAGCCCGGCGCGTCAGTTGCCGGTCTGTTACACGATCGGGCGCACGGAGGGAAGAGCGCCCCCGCGCCTCGCCGCCTGCCTGACACGCATGGCAGGTCGGCGCCGCCGGACATCGGGCCGCATCGGCCCGACATGGCGGTATTGGGCCGCAGATTGAACATGAGACCGGCTTGAACGAGGCTGTGCGCCGTCTTCCCCTTCGTGCTTTCTCGTGATCCGGGGTTCCAGCCTTGCACCGTCTTCTTGTCGTTTTGGTCGCGCTTGGCGCGGCATCGCCCGCTCCGGCACAGTCGCTGAAGACGGACGAGGTCTACAGCTCAATCGCGGCCCAGCCCATCACCGCGCCGAATCCCGTGCTGGGCGCCGATGGGCGGGTCCATCTCGCCTATGAGCTTTACGTTACCAATCCCACCAAGCTGTTCGTCACCCTCGACAAGGTGGAGGCTGTGGACAGCGCCGGGCAGGTCCTCGCGAGCCTCGAAGGCGCGGGCCTGCGTGCCCTGCAGACGGTCTATGCCGGTACGGACGGCACCATGGCCCCCGGCGGCATCGCGGCGGTCTTCCTCGACGTGCCGTTCGCCCGCGACGCCAAGCTCCCGGAGCGGGTCCTGGCGCGTGTCACTGCGACCCGCCAGGAGGCCGGCCCCGACGGCAAGCCGGTGCCCATGCCGGCGAATGGGCCCCTGCCGGGCACCTTCAGCTTCACCGGCGCGGAAACCGCCATCGGCCGCCCGGCGGTGGTGATCGCGCCGCCGCTGCGCGGCAAGGGCTGGGTGGCCATCAACGGCTGCTGCGATGCCCTCACCTCCCATCGCGGGGCGATCATGGCGGTGAACGGGCGGCTGCGGGTGCCGGAGCGCTTCGCCATCGACTTCGTTCAACTCGACGCCGCCGATCGCCTCTTCACCGGCGACGTGCACAAGCTGGAGAGCTATGCCTATTACGGCGTGCCGGTGCATTCGGTGGCTGACGGCGTGGTGGTGAACCTCTACGACGCCACCGACGCCCAGGTGCCCGGCGGCAATGCCAAGGGAATCACCACGGAGAATATCGGCGGCAACATGCTGGTGATCGACATCGGCGGCGGCAATTTCGCCTTCTACGCCCACATGCAGCGCGGCAGCCTGAAGGTGAAGCTGGGCGACAAGGTGCGCACGGGCGATGTCATCGGGCTGCTCGGCAACACCGGCAACACCACCGCGCCCCACCTGCACTTCCACGTGATGGACGGTCCCTCGCCGCTGGATGCCAACGGCCTGCCCTATGCCTTCACGCGCTTCCAGGGCCAGGGCGTGGCCAACCCGGACGGCGCGAACTTCTTTGAAAAGCCGGTTCCGGCCGAAATCGACCGCACCCGCCTCGCCGGCCCCAAGCAGGACGCGCTGCCCCTCAACAACGAGGTGGTGGATTTCGGCGACGGGAAATAGAGGTGCCGGCGGGCCAGGCGCCCGCCAGCACACTTCCCTCAGTGGCCCAGCACCGCCAGCAGCAGCAGGGCCACGATGTTGGTGATCTTGATCATGGGGTTCACGGCGGGGCCCGCCGTGTCCTTGTAGGGGTCGCCAACGGTGTCGCCGGTCACGGACGCCTTGTGGGCCTCCGAGCCCTTCATGTGGCGGACGCCATCCTTGTCCACGAAGCCGTCCTCGAACGACTTCTTGGCATTGTCCCATGCGCCGCCGCCCGAGGTCATGGAGATGGCGACGAACAGGCCGGTCACGATCACGCCTAGCAGCATGGCGCCCACCGCCGAGAAGGCGGCCGACTTGCCCGCCGCGCCGCCGCCCGCCACCGCATAGATGACGAAGTAGCAAACGATGGGTGACAGCACCGGCAGCAAGGAGGGGATAATCATCTCCTTGATGGCGGCCTTGGTGAGCAGGTCCACGGCGCGGGAATAGTCCGGCTTCTCGGTGCCGGCCATGATGCCCGGCTTCTCGCGGAATTGCCGGCGCACCTCCTCCACGATGGCGCCCGCCGCCCGGCCCACCGCCGTCATGCCCATGGCGGCGAACAGGAACGGCAGCAGGCCGCCGAACAGCAGGCCCACCACCACATAGGGGTTTTCCAGCGAGAAGTTGGGGGCGACGCCGTAGAAATAGGTGCCCTGCCCCGCCTGGGCGATGAAGTATTTCAGGTCCTGGCTGTAGGCGGCGAACAGCACCAGCGCGCCAAGGCCGGCGGAGCCGATGGCGTAGCCCTTGGTGACCGCCTTGGTGGTGTTGCCCACCGCGTCCAGCGCGTCGGTGGACTGGCGCACCTCTTTGGGCAGGCCGGCCATCTCGGCGATGCCACCGGCATTGTCCGTCACCGGGCCGAAGGCATCCAGAGCCACGATCATGCCGGCCAGCGCCAGCATGGTGGTGGCGGCGATGGCGATGCCGAACAGTCCCGCAAGGCCATAGGCGAACAGGATGCCGGCGATGATGACCAGCGTCGGCAGCGCCGTGGATTCCAGCGACACCGCAAGGCCCTGGATGATGTTGGTGCCGTGCCCGGTGACCGAGGCCTGGGCGATGGACACCACCGGACGATAGCCGGTGCCGGTGTAATATTCGGTGATGACCACGATGGCACCGGTCACCGCGAGGCCCACGAGGCCGCACAGGAACAGGCTGGTGCCGGTAAAGTCGGCGCCGGCGATGGCGCCGAAGCCAGGCAGCAGCCAGGTCACCGCCGCCAGCGCGATGATGGAGAAGCCCGCCGTCGCCATCAGGCCCTTGTAGAGCGCGCCCATGATGGAGGAATTCGCCCCCAGCCGCACGAAGAAGGTGCCGGCGATGGAGGTGATGATGCACGCCCCGCCGATGGCCAGCGGATAGATCATCATGGTGGCGAGGCTCGCCGGCGCAGCGGCGAAGAAGATGGCGGCAAGCACCATGGTGGCCACCACTGTCACCGCATAAGTTTCGAACAGGTCGGCGGCCATGCCGGCGCAGTCGCCGACATTGTCGCCCACGTTGTCGGCGATGGTGGCCGGGTTGCGCGGATCATCCTCCGGGATGCCGGCTTCCACCTTGCCCACGAGGTCGCCGCCCACGTCGGCGCCCTTGGTGAAGATTCCGCCGCCGAGACGGGCGAAGATGGAGATGAGCGAGGCGCCGAAGCCCAGCGCCACCAGCGCATCCACCACCGTGCGGCTGTTGACGGCAAAGCCGAGGATCTGGGTGAGCACGAGGAAGTAGACCGTGACCCCGAGAAGCGCGAGGCCCGCCACCAGCAGGCCGGTGACCGCACCGGCCTTGAAGGCGAGGTCGAGGCCACCGGCGAGCGACAGGGTCGCCGCCTGCGCTGTGCGCACATTGGCGCGGACCGACACGTTCATGCCAATGAAGCCAGCCAGCGCGGAGAGAATGGCGCCGACGGCGAAGCCCACCGCCACCAGCCAGCCGAGGAACAGCCCCACGAGAACGAAAATGACGACGCCCACCACGCCGATGGTGGTGTATTGGCGCTTCAGATAGGCCTGCGCTCCTTCCGCGATGGCGGCTGCGATTTCCTGCATCCGCGCGGTACCTGGATCCGCTGCCATAAGTTCGCGGATGGCCCATACGCCGTACGCCACGGCCAGCAGACCGCAGGCGATGATCAACACCAGTGCCAGCATCAGTCCCACCCTTTTTCGTTTCCGCCCGTATCTTGTTATGGGGTGAGTGTGAGCGGTGCCGTGACCCACGGCAAGGGGCGTCCGGTCAAACTGTCGCAGTGTCTGCCGTCTTACCGGGTCGGCGGGGCGTCGCTGGAATCGCGGAATTCGAAGATCTTGCGCAGAAAGCCTGGCGCCACTGCGGAGATAGGATTGATGCGCAGCGTGGGCCCGCCGCTGAGGGGGCCCACGATCTCGAAGGTCACGCCCACGAGGCCCTCGTTCGGTCCGCCCCCCAGCAACAGACCGATGACCGGCAGCTTGGAGAAGATGTTGTTGAGGGCATAGGCCGGCACGAAAGTGCCGCGCACGGAAATACGGTCGGCGGCGAAGTCCAGCGTGCCGTCAAAGGTGGCGCCTACGGACGAACCCCAGATGGCGCCTTCCTTGAACACGATCTTGCCGGTGGTGCGGGAGAACTGGGCCTGCGCCTTCTGGAAGGCGGCGGTGCCGTCCTCGATCTTGCCGGAGGAATCGCGCGCGGCGCTTGAGAGCCGCTCCAGCCCGGGCTCCCCCTTGATGGCGAAGTCGCGCACGTGGATCACGCCGTCCTGCGGGGTGCTGTCGCTGCGGGGCGGGTCCACCACCAGCCAGGCCTCGCCGCCCTGCACCTTTGGATAGATGTCGAGGAAGCGCAGCATGGCGCCGGCGTCGGAGGTGGTGACCAGCAGCGCCTTCTGCCGGCCCTGCCAGTTGCGCATCTCCCCCGCCACCGTGCCATCGCGACCAGCCTTGGCGGTGAGCGTGAAATCGCGCGTCTCCACGCCCCTGCGCGCCACCGAGAGATCGAACTGGCGCAGCACCTCGCCGTTGTTGCCGGTCAGCGCGCCAATACGCGCCTCCACGTCCACGTCGGGCATCTTCTGGGAGCGCCGCTGGCCGGCGGGCGCCGAAACGAGGCTCTTCATGATGCCCCGGGCATCCATCACATCACCGGTGATGCGGACCTTCAGCACGTCACCCACCTTCTCCGCCCTGGCCGATGCCTTGTCGCCGTCGGAGAGTTGGAAGGTAGGGAAGCTGGCGCCGACCAGGTCGCCGCCGTCGGAGAGTTCCATGGAGCCCTTCAGCAGCGTGCCCGAGCCTTCGATGACCATGTCGTCGAGACGGACGCTGTTGCCCTTGTCGTTCAGGGCGAATTTTGCCTTCAGCGGCTTGCCAGCCGGCTTGCTGAGGCCGGGGATGAGGTCGGCGATGCGGGCGTTGACGAGATCGGCCTCGATGGTCGCCCGCGTATCCTTGTTGTTGGTGGTGCCGACGAGGCGCACCCCCACCGGCCCCGACACGCCGGGCAGGTCCACGCCCAGCTTGCCTCGGGCGGCATCATCCAGGGTGGCGCTGACGCGGATGTCGGAATCGGCCACGTCCTTGCGCTTTTCATACTCGAAGGCCATCGGCGCGCCGGCGATCTTGCCGTCGCCGCGCAGCACCACGCCGGCCGGCGAGGCGAAGGCCTTCACCGTCGCCCCTTCGAGCCGCAGGCCGCGAAACACCTTGTCCACGCCGAAATCCGTCAGGGTGGCTTCGAGGGAATAGTCGAAGTCCTCCGGCAATGGCACCTTGCGGAAGGTGATGTTCACCTGAAGCAGGGCGGAAAACTTGCCCCGCGTGGTGGAGGGGTCGAAGGCGGTGCCGGTAGGGCCCTTCAAGGGCTCCATACCCAGCACCTCGATGGCACCGTCGGCCGGCCCGTCGAACTTCACCTTGATCTGGGAGGACGGTTCGCGGGGGAAATAGTCCGGCATCAACATCACGCCATCGCTCACCGCGATCTTGCGGTTTTGCGGCGTCACCGCGGTTCCGTCCGGCAGGGTGATGCGCACCGAACGGCCCGTGACGAGGATGGCGAGGCTCGCATTGATGATCGGCGGCAACCCCTTCACCGGTCGGAGGGTGACGCCCTTCCCGCTGATGGTGAAGCGCACGGCGTCATCCGGCAGCGGCACCTGCTTCTGACCGATCAGGTCAAGCGCCAGCTTGACCGCCACGGTGATGCCGTCCGCCGTGCCGCCAGAAACGTTGTCGATGGCGAACTGCCGGGCCGGAGGGGCGATGTTCACGGGCCAGAATCGCTTGATGGTGGCCACCGGCATGGGCGAGGCCGTACCGTCGAACTTCACATACGGCACGTCGACGCCGAAATCGAACAGGGCGGTGAAGGCGAAGCTCCCCGCCGCCGAGCCGAGGAAGCCGGTTTCGACGATGATCTGCCGGGTTGGTGGATCAAACCGGCCCACCACGTCCACCTTGTCGACGACGAGGGCCGGCTCGGGCATCTCCTTGCCGGCGAGCACCACCTGCTTGCGCACCATCTGGAACGGCCACGACGCGCCCAGGGTCGCCGGCACCTTGATCTCGCCCGTGAGCGAGATGATGTTTTCAGTCTTCACCGCCTCGATGGGCGCGACCACGATCACCCGACGGGCCACGTCGAGGGTGGCGCCGATGCGGGCGCGATCGATGACGAAGCGCTCTTCCGGGTCTTCCCCGCTGCCCAGCGCTCCCGCGCCGAAGTCCACATTCGCATCCCCCGCCTTCACCTCGCCATCGACGGAGAGGCGCGCGGTGACGGACGCGTTCAGCGGCGTGTCCATGTAGAAGCGGCGCTGGTCCTGGATGAAGGCCTGCACCAGGTCGCGCGTGGAGAGGTTGCGGATCACCAGCTCGATGGTCCGCTCGCCGTCCTGCGCCGGGCCGATGCGCGCCGTCGCGGTGGCGACACCCTGCGGCGACTGGATGGTGAAGGTGAGTTGCGCGCCGCCCGCCACCGGCCGGGCCAGGCGCACGCTGATGTGCTGGAAGACAATGCGACGGCCCGCGCTCTCGTTCTCCACGATGAGCGTGCCGTCCTTGAGGCCCACGTCGGCGAGGGCCCCGCCATCGAAGCCGGCCGATTCCAGTTCGTTGATCCAGCGAGCCAGGGCAACCGGCTTCAGCGGATCGGTATCGAGGGCAGAGACAGTGGCCGCCGCAGCGGGATCGGACACCGCCGGCTGCGGCCCAGCGACAGGCGCGCCACCGGTCGCTGGCGCGGGGGAAACGGCGATCGGGGCAGACGGCGATGGGGCACGGCCAGACGCTGAAATCGGTGCTGTGATCGCTTTGGCCCCCTTGCCGGTGGCGACCGCCAGATGGCCAGAAGCGGCGATGCGCACCGTCATTTCCGCGCCGACAAGGTCGATCCGCCGCGCCTTGGGCATCAGGGAGAGCAGAGAGCCTTCCAGTTCCACCTCGGCGCTGGGGGCGCTGGCCACCAGCTGGCCGTCAGGTCCGGTGACGCGAATGTCGTGGACCACCACGACGGTGGCGCCGCCGTTCATGGTCTCCATTGTGGTCGACCCGATGGCCACCTTGTGCCCGCCGCCGATGCGCTCCTCCAGCGCCCGCTCGATATAGGGGGTCGCGAGATTGGCGGTGACAATGCCATTGGCGATGAGCACGTAGAGGGTGACCGCGGCAAGGCCACCAAGGGCGATGAGCAGCAGGCACACCATGGTGAACACACGCGCCACGCGGCTGCGCGGCGTCAGCGCCCCCATGATGCCCCGGAAGCGGGAGCGCCGCGGCTGACGCCGCACCGGCTCCGGCTTGCGCACCCTATCCTCCATGCCGCTGCAACCCTTCCACGCTTCTTTCGGCTTCCGACACACCCGCCATTACACCTGCTGCACAGGCTCTTCCCCCGCGCGCGGCGATTCGTCCATGACGGGCCGATTGACCCTAACCTGCCCATGCCTCGTAAAGATGAGGTGGATCAATCCTTGCAAGTTACCATGTGCGCCGGGAAGGCGGCGATGTTGTGGGTCGCCAGAGCCACGAGAACGCGCCGCTCACCCCCGTAATGGCGCCGAACACGTCGAAAGGAAGGCGGATGTCGCAGTTTCCCGAAGCCGGCGCGAAGGCGCCCCCGTTCTCGCTTGCCCGCGATGGGGGTGGCACGGTGGCGCTCAAGGACTTCCAGGGCCGTAAGCTGGTGCTCTATTTCTACCCCAAGGCCAACACCACCGGCTGCACCAAGGAAGCCATCGCCTTCAACGGCCTGAAAGCCGCCTTCGCCGCTGCCGACACCGACATTCTCGGCGTCTCGGCCGATGCAGTGAGCGCGCAGGACAAGTTCAAGGCCAAGTACGACCTCGCCTTTCCGCTGGGCTCCGACCCGGACAAGGCGATGCTGGAAGCCTATGGCGTCTGGGTGGAAAAGAGCATGTACGGCCGCAAGTACATGGGCATCGAGCGCGCGACCCTGCTCATCGGCCGCGACGGCAAGGTGGCCCGCACCTGGCCCAAGGTGAAAGTGGCCGGCCACGCCGAAGAGGTACTCAAGGCGGCGCAGGAGCTGGGCTGAGGGCACTCTGCGATGGGGACCGAGGCCTGAACGGCCGCCATCGCCCCGTACCATCCCCCGGCGCGCCGGGGGAGCCTCCTTGCCTACCCGGCCCAGTGCACGTTCTGCGGCAGCACGAACGGCCCCGGCGGCATGATGCCGACGCGCACGCGCACCCCGAACGCCGCCTCCAGGACCTCCTCGCGTATCACCTCGCCTGCCGGTCCGGCCGCCCGGATGCGGCCCTGCGCCAGCACTACGATCTCGTCCGCCACCATGGCCGCGAGGTTGAGGTCGTGCAGCACCGCGAGCACGCCGCCACCCTTGTCGGCATGAGCCCGCGCCAGCCGCAGCACGGTGAGCTGGTGGGCAAGGTCGAGGCTCGCCGTGGGCTCGTCGAGGAAGAGATAGGAGGGCGCATCGGCCCGCGTCAGCTCCAGCTGGGCGAGAATGCGCGCCAACTGCACCCGCTGCCGCTCGCCGCCCGACAGGCTGTCGTAGCGCCGCTGGGCAAAGCCCGACAGGTCCACCTCACCGAGGAGGCGGGCGATGCGCGCGCCGTCGCGCCCATCCGGCGCCATGAGGCCGGCGGCGATGACCTCTCCCGCCGTGAAGGGGAAGGCCACCTCCGCCGCCTGCGGCAGCACCGCCCGGCGCCGGGCAAGTGCCAACGGCGACAGGTGCGTGATGACTACGCCATCCAGCGTCACGCGGCCGCTTGAGAGTCGATGCTCGCCGGACATGGCCTTCAGCAGGGTGGATTTGCCCGCCCCGTTCGGCCCCACCAGCACGGTCACCCGCCCCGGCTGAACGGCAAGGCTCGCACCCTCCACCAGCAGGCGGCCGCCGGCCGCAACGCTCACGTTGTCGGCCCGATACATGTTCATCCCCATCATCCGACGAAGGCGCGCCGGCGCAGCAGCAGCCACAGGAAGAAGGGCGCGCCCACCAGAGCGGTAACGACGCCCAGCGGCAGTTCGGCCGGCGCGGCGATCATCCGCGCCAGAATGTCGGCGCCGAGCAGCACCGCAACGCCCAGCAACGCGGAGGCCGGCAGCAGCACCCGGTGGGATGGTCCCACCACGAGCCGCGCCAGATGCGGCACCACCAGCCCGATGAAGCCGACTACCCCCGTCGCCGCCACCGATGCCCCCACCCCTGCCGCCACGGCAATGACCGCGCCCCGCTTCAGCCGCTCCACTGAAACGCCGGCGTGGAACGCCTCCGCCTCGCCGAGCGCCAGCGCATCGAGGCCGCGGGCGAGGAAGACCGACGCCACCAGCAGGCCCAGCACGAAGGGCGCGGCCAGTGCCGCCTTCAGCCAGGTGGCGCCGCCGAGGCTGCCCAAGGTCCAGAACAGGAATTCACGGGTCTGCTGCTCGGAGGCGAGGAACACCATCACTCCTGTCCCCGCGCTTGCGAGCGCCCCCAGCGCGAGGCCGGCGAAGAGCAGGGTCGCCACCTGCGTGCGCCCGTCCCGCGCCGCGAGGCGGGCAATGACGAGCGTGGTGCCGAGGCCGCCGGCGAACGCCGCCAGCGGCAGGCCCAGCGCCTGAAGCGGCGCGGGCAGCAGCATCGCCAGTGGCGCGCCGAACACCACGAAGGCCACCGCTGCCAGCGCCGCGCCGGGGGCAACGCCCACGAGGCCCGGATCGGCCAGCGGATTGCGGAACACCCCCTGCATCACCGCCCCGGCCACCGCCGTGCCCGCCCCCGTGAGCGCGCCCACCACGGCGCGGGGAAGACGCACGTCGAGCACCACGATGCGCTCGCGCAGGGCGACTCCGGGGGCGGCATCGCCGGTCAGCGCCGCCCACAGAATGGTCAGCACCCGCCCCGGAGCGATGGTGAAGGGGCCGATGGCCAGCGCCCCGATCACGGCCGCGCCGGCGAGCAGCGCGAACAGGATCAGCCCCGCCCTCACCGGACGGCCGGATGCGATTTCCGCCGGAGCGGCCATGGTGACATGCTCCACGGTCATTGGTCCTTCTCCGCAGCCCATTGGCGGGGTGGCAACTCCGGAAGACGCGCACCCGGATGGAGCGCTGCTGCAAGATCCCGCGCCGCCCGCGGCGTACGCGGACCAAATCCCAGCAGGAAGGAGCCCGGCATGGTCACCAGCCGCCGCTCACGCGCGGCCGGCGTGCCGGCGAAGGCCGGCAGGGAGAACACAGTGTCGGCGTCGAGGACCTGTCCGCCGCCCTTCATCACCACCACGGCATCGGGCTCGGCTGACATGGCCGCCTCGTCAAGCGCCGGCTTGAAGCCCTTGATGGCGGCCATGGCATTGGTGACGCAGGCAAGGCGGAAGATGGCATCCGCGCTGGTGTCCGAGCCGCCCACCACCGCCGCCCCGCCGGACGCCGAGAGCACAAACACCGCGCGGGGCCGGCTCGGCAGGGCCTTCACCATGTCCTCCAGCGCCGCGAAATCCGCCGCCACCTCGGCGGCGAGCACCCGGCCCTTTTCCTGCTCGCCCACCGCCTGCGCCACGGCGGCAATCTTGGCGAGCACGCCGGCCTTGTCGTGGGCCTCGGGAATGAGCACCACCGGCACCGAGGCCTGCTCCAGCACATCGAGGGTGGAGCGCGGCCCGGCCCCTTCAGCCGCGAGAATGAGGCTCGGTCCGATGGAAAGGACCCCCTCCGGCGACAGAGCGCGGGAATAACCCACATCGGGCTTGCGGCTTGCTGCAGCGGGATAGCGGCTGGTCTGGTCCACCGCGACGACGCGGTCGCCGAGACCGAGTGCGAACAAGATCTCCGTCACCGCCCCGCCGATGGCGACGATGCGGGATGTATCCCCCTTCTGGACCTCGGCGGCACAAAATTCGGACATGCCACACAGGAACGCAACCGCCGCACCAAGAAGTGTCCCGAGACTGCGGCGCCGAACGGGCCGGCTCATTGAATTAGAAAATTTCCATTTCATGTCAGGCGCATTTATTCCGCGTAGGTAGATCATGCTTTTTTGAATTTATCGAAATTCAAAACTGATCCGTCCGAGTTGTTTAGCTGCCACAATCAGTGACGTTATTTACGTCTTTTGGCAACAATCATGTAAAAATCTTGACTGTCCTGTGGCGGAACGGTAGCTCAGGAGGGACAGGCGGGGATGCCCGCAGCGCGCCACGTCCGAGGATTCGGACGGTAGCCAGCCCGATCACGAACCGATTCCGGAGAGACGATCATGGCGCTCAGGCCGCAGCGAGCGGGCGTTTGCATTTGGACCAGACGGATTCTTTGCTCCGGCGTCGCCGCCTGCGCGCTGCTCTCCGGCATGGCAGGCGTCGCACGGGCCCAGAGTGCGACGGCTGCGACGGCCCAGTCCGAGTCAGACGGCGAGATATCCCTCGACACCATCACGGTGGCCGCCAGCCTCACGCCGGAACGCACCATCGATGCGCTCGCGGCCATCAGCGTGGTTCGCCCGGAAGACCTTGAGCAACTCATGCCAGCGCGTACGCAGGACGTGTTCTTAGGCATGCC
Source organism: Xanthobacter autotrophicus (assembly GCF_005871085.1). Taxonomy (GTDB): domain Bacteria; phylum Pseudomonadota; class Alphaproteobacteria; order Rhizobiales; family Xanthobacteraceae; genus Xanthobacter; species Xanthobacter autotrophicus. The sequence goes on from NZ_VAUP01000015.1 coordinate 460,206, forward strand.
CGGCACCACGGTGATCCAGAACGGCAACTCGACCCAGGCCTCCATCAACATCCGTGGCATGCAGGATTTCGGACGCGTGGCGGTGTTCGTGGACGGGGCGCGACAGAACTTCACCCAGCTCGGCCACGGCACCGGCGCCGGCTCCTTCTTCCTGGAGCCGGGCCTTCTGGCGGACGTGGACGTGGTGCGTGGCCCGGTCTCCAACATCTACGGCTCGGGCGCCATCGGCGGTGTCGTCACCATGCGCACCAAGGATGCCGACGACATCATCAAGAAGGGCCAGACCTGGGGCGTGGAAGCCAGCAGCGACTTCGGCTCCAACGGTCCCATGGGCTTCGGCGCCCTGTTCGCCGCAGCGCGGGTGGGCCAGAACGTGGACCTGTTCCTCGGCGGCACCTATCGTGCCCAGAACGACTACAAGGACGGCAACGGCGACGTGGTGCCCGGCACCGGCTACGACACCTGGACCGGCATCGCCAAGGCCACCTTCCGGCCTGCCGACTTCCACGAGGTGAAGTTCACCGGCCTCAACTACAATGCCGACTACACCACCTACAACACGGCGCTGGTGAACGGCGCCCTGCCTTCCACCGCCACCCAGTACGGCTCCACCGTGCTCAACCAGACAGCCACCGCGAGCTGGAACTATACCAACCCCAACGACAATGTGTTCGACTGGCGCAGCACGCTCTACTGGAACAAGGTAAAGCAGGACCAGATCAAGGTGGCCGGAACGGCAAGCTCGATAACAGGCGCCATCGGCAATCCGCGCTACTTCACCATCAATACCGTGGGCTTCGACGCCAACAACACGTCTCGCTTTGTCTGGAACGACATCCGCAACGCGATCACCATCGGCGGCGACTACTTCCACGACGACGTGGACAATATCGACGATTACGGCTTCGGCGAGGGTTACAATCCCTCCGGCGAGCGTGGGGTCGGCGGCGCCTTCGTGCAATGGAAGGCGAACTACTCCAGCTGGCTGGAAGCCCAGGGGGCGGTGCGCTACGACACCTACAGCCTCAATGGCGACGGCGTCTCCACCGACGGCCAGCGCTTCTCGCCCAAGTTCACCCTCGGCATCACGCCCTGGAACTGGCTGACCTTCTACGGCACCTATGCGGAAGGCTACCGCGCCCCTGCGGTGACCGAGACGCTGGTGAACGGCGCGCACCCGCCGAACATCCCCCTCGTCTTCTGCCCGGACGGCAGCTATGGCGTGTTCTGCTTCGTGCCCAACCCCTATCTCCAGCCGGAGGTGGGCAAGAACAAGGAACTCGGCCTCAACATCCGCTTCGACGACATCTTCGTGAAGGGCGACAAGTTCCGCGGCAAGGCCAACATCTACCGCAACGACGTGGACGATTACATCGAACTCGTCGGCTACCAGATGACCCGCTACGGCACCTATGCCAACTACCAGTATCAGAACATCGCCCAGGCCCGCCTCCAGGGCTTCGAGCTGGAGAGCAATTACGACGCGGGGGCCTGGTTCGCGGGTTTCAACGTCACCGTGTCAGATGGCGAGAACACCGAAACCGGCGGGCCGCTCTCCAACACCATGCCCAACAACGTGGCGGGGACGCTCGGCGCCCGCTTCCTCGACCGAAAGCTCACCGTGTCCGTGCGCTGGCAGTGGGTGGCCGCCGTGACCGAGGCCGACATGCCGGCCGACGCCCCCTACGAGCCGACGCCGAGCTTCAACCTCGTGAACGTCTATCTGGGCTACCAGCCCAGCGAAAACGTGCTGGCGTCCGTCTCCGTTGAGAACCTGCTCAACGAGCAGTACACTCAATACCAGCAGTTCCTGCCGAGCGCCGGCCTGACCGTAAGGGGCGGGCTCAAGATCAGGTTCGGAGCGGATACCATCGCCGCGGCGACCCCGTCTCCCGTTTTCAAGTAGCCACGCCCGCCCGGCGCGACCCATTCACCCATGCCATTTGACACGTCGGAGTATGAAAATGTTCATTGCTACCAACAGGTTCAAGGTGAAGCACGGATCCGAGACCGAATTCGAGCGGGTCTGGCGCGAGCGCGACACCTACATCGCCGCCGTCCCCGGCTTCGTCGCCTTCGACCTGTGCCGCGGCGCGGAGAAGGAGGAGTACACCCTCTACATTTCCCACACCGTGTGGGCGACCAAGGCCGATTTTGAGGCCTGGACCAAGTCAGAGGCTTTCCGCCTCGCCCATCGCGATGCAGGATCTTCGTCCAATCGCGTGAACTATATCGGCGGTCCGGAGTTTGAAGGCTTTGAGTCCGTCCTTTCGCTGACCCCCGGCGAGAAGGCGGCCTGAGTAGCGTTTCCTTCTACCTTGAGCACCTCCAACCCGGCCGGGTCCTCCCGCGCCGGGTTTTTTTTGGGTCGATGGCAACGGCCATGCGGCGGCGCTGGGCCGGCCCTTTCCTTGAGCCGCGCTGTTCTCTACCGTCGCGCCATCGCTTTCGAACACGGCCGTCTGGCCTTCAGGACGTCGAGGACCATGAGCGCATATTCCGAGCTTTCCGCCCATTTCACCCGCGCCGCCGCACTCGGCAATGGCATCGGCATCCTGCAATGGGACAGCGACACCATGATGCCGAAGGGCGCCGCCGAAACCCGCGCGGAAAGCCTTGCACTGCTGCGGGTGCTCCATCACGGGATGGTGACCGACCCGCGCATCGGCGATTGGCTCGCCAGCGCTGCAGGGGAGGACCTCGGCCCCTGGGAACAGGCGAACGTGCGCGAGATCGAGCGGCAATATTCGGTCCAGACCGCCCTCCCCGCCGATCTCGTGGACGCCGCGAGCAGAGCCTCCTCCAAGTGCGAGATGGCGTGGCGCAAGGCCCGCGCCGAGGCGGATTTCCCTGCCCTCCTGCCCGATCTGGAAGAGGTGCTGCGCCTGCAACGCGAGATGGGCCAGGCCAAGGGCGAGAAGCTCGGCCTCTCCCCCTATGACGCGCTCTTGAACGATTATGAGCCGGGCGGCCGCTCGTCACGCATCGACGCCCTGTTCGACGATCTCGCCCAGTTCCTGCCCGCCTTTACCGAGCAGGTGCTGGAGGTGCAGGCCCGCCGCCCCGCGACGCCGCCACTGGTTGGCCCGTTCGCGGTGGAAGCCCAGCGCGCCCTCGGCGTCGAGATGATGAAGACCGTGGGCTTCGATTTCGACCGCGGCCGCCTGGATGTCTCCACCCATCCCTTCTGCGGCGGGGCCGACAACGACGTGCGCATCACCACGCGCTATGACGAGGCGAATTTCTCCAAGGCCCTCATGGGGGTGCTGCACGAGACCGGCCACGCCCTCTACGAGCAGGGCCGGCCGCGCGACTTTATCTTCCAGCCGGTGGGCCAGGCCCGCTCCATGAGCGTGCACGAGAGCCAGTCCCTGCTCATGGAGATGCAGGCCTGCCGCGGCCGCGAATTCCTCACTTTCGCCGCCCCGCGCATGCGCGCCGCCTTCAATGGCACCGGACCCGCCTGGGAGGCCGAGGCCCTGTGGCGCAGCTATACGCGGGTGGAGCGCGGCTTCATCCGCGTGGATGCGGACGAGGTGACCTATCCCGCCCATGTCATCCTGCGCTATCGCCTGGAAAAGGCGCTGATCGGCGACGAGATGAAGCTGTCCGACCTGCCCGGCGCCTGGGCCGACGGCATGAAAACGCTGCTCGGCGTGGTGCCGCCGGACGATCGCCTCGGCTGCCTGCAGGACATCCACTGGCCGAGCGGCGGCTGGGGCTATTTTCCCACCTACACCCTCGGCGCCATGACTGCGGCCCAGTTGTTCGACGCCGCCTGCAAGGCTGACCCGTCCATCCTGCCCGGCATCGCCCGCGGCGATTTCGCGCCACTGCTGGCCTGGCTGCGCACCAACGTCCACAGCCAGGGCTCGCTGCTGGAGACGGACGCGCTCCTCACCCGCGCCACCGGCCGGCCGCTCGACGCCTCGGTGTTCAAGGCCCACCTGGTGCGGCGCTATGGCGGTGAGATGGAGCAGGACCAGGCGGCGTGATCGACGCTTGTCCGGATAGACGGAAGAATGCGGGTCCGCCCGCATTTTTCCGGAGCAATAGTTGACTAGGAAATTTTATTGGGATAGTTTCCTAGTCAATCAACGAGGTGCTTTTGACCGATCCCGCCCCCATCGCCCCTCCGCCCGCCCTGCCGGCGTTGGACTCCCATCTCGGCTACTGGCTGCGCTTCGTCTCCAATCAGGTCTCGCACGCCTTCAGCCTCAAGCTGGAGCGGCGCGGCGTGACGGTGGCGGAATGGGTTCTGCTGCGCGAGCTGTTCGAGCAGGAGGCCGCCATCCCGAGCGCCCTAGCGGACCGCCTCGGCATGACGCGCGGCGCCATTTCCAAGCTGGCCGACCGGCTCGCGGCCAAGGGTCTCGCGACGCGGACGGCCGCCATGGACGACCGCCGCTTCCAGAGCCTTGCCCTCACCCCGCAGGGCCGCGCGCTGGTGCCCGAACTGGCATCGCTGGCGGATGCCAATGATGCGGAATTCTTCGGCCACCTGTCCGCCGTTGAGCGGACACAGGTCGAGGCAGTCATGAAGGCCATCGTCCGCCGCCTCGGGCTGCGGGCCGTGCCGGTGGATTGACCGCAGGCCTGACCAGATCACTCGCAAATCGGAGAAGACCCCATGGACACGACCGTGATGGAGGTCATGCGCGAATGCGTGGCCGCATCGGACGAGGAGCGCATCACCTTCGGCGAGGTGGTGGCCCGGCTCACGGCGGCGGGCGTCGAGCGCTACGATGCCGACCTGGTGCGGGCGGAGAAAACCTTCTACCTGCCCGATGATTCCAGCCTCGTCCTTCCCAACGCGCCTGTGGCCGGTACAGCTCCGGCGGCGTTCTCGGCCGCCGGCGTCGAGGCCGCGGTGCGGGCCATCCAGGCCGGGCGGATTCGGTACAAGGAGTTCTGCCGGCAGATCGTCGCCGCCGGATGCGTCGGCTATCAGGTCAGCCTCAGCGGACGGCGCGCCATCTACTATGGGCGCACCGGCGACGCCCAAGTGGAATGGTTCCCCGGCGCCCGCTGAGGCCCCAACCCCTTCCACGGCAAAGCTTCCCGATTTTTGCATCCGCCTGTCGGTCATGGGCATACTCCCGCGTCCTCGGACAAGACGACAGGGAGCCTTGCCCATGATGTACGCCATCCTTTGCTACCATGAAGAAGACGTGGTCTGCGCCTGGAGCAAGGCGGAGGACGACGCCGTCATGGCGAAGCTGGCCGTGGTGCAGGAGCGCCTGATCAAGGCGGGCAAGATGGGTGCCTCGCTGCGCCTGTTGCCCACCACTGCCGCCACCACCCTGCGCAAGAGCGAGGAGCCGCCCCTCGTCATCGACGGGCCGTTCGCCGAGACCAAGGAACAGTTGCTCGGCTTCTATCTGGTGGACGCCACCGACCTCGACGACGCCCTTGCCATTGCCCGCGACCTTGCCGCCGCCAATCCCGGCGGCGCCTATGAGATCCGGCCGGTGGGCATGTTCTTCCCGGACCAGCGAGTCGCCCCGTGACCACGCCGTCGCTGGTCGATCCGGCCTGGATCAACGCCGCGCTCACCGCGGCGCGGCCCCAGGCGGTGGCGGCCCTGCTGCGCTATTTCCGCGATCTCGACACCGCGGAGGAAGCCTTTCAGGAAGCCTGCCTGCGCGCGCTGAAAACCTGGCCGGTAAACGGCCCGCCACGCGATCCGGCCGCGTGGCTGATCCTGGTGGGCCGCAATGCCGCCCTCGACGGGGTGCGCAAGCGCGCGCGTCACGATCCCCTGCCCCCGGACGAGCAATTGTCCGACCTAGATGATGCCGAAGCCGGCCTCGCCGAGCGGCTGGACAATTCCCACTATCGCGACGACGTGCTGCGCCTGCTGTTCATCTGCTGCCATCCCGAACTGCCGGTGACCCAGCAGATCGCGCTGGCCCTGCGCATCGTCTCCGGCCTGTCGGTGAAGCAGATCGCCCGCGCCTTCCTCGTCAGTGAGGCGGCCATGGAGCAGCGCATCACGCGGGCCAAGGGCCGCATCGCCAGGGCCGACGTGCCGTTCGAGGCGCCGGGACCGGTGGAGCGGGCCGAGCGGCTCGGCACCGTGGCGGCCATGGTCTACCTCGTGTTCAACGAAGGCTATTCGGCCGGTCCCGACCCGGACCGCGCCACCCTGTGCGACGACGCCATTCGCCTCGCCCGGCTGCTGCTGCGCCTGTTCCCCACCGAGCCGGAGATCATGGGGCTCAACGCCCTCCTTCTGCTCCAGCACGCCCGCGCCGCCGCGCGCTTCGATGTGGACGGGCGCATCATCCTGCTGGATGCGCAGGACCGCACCCGATGGGACCGCGCCCGCATCACCGAAGGCCTCGCTCTGATCGACAAGGCGGTGCGCCACCGCCGGCCCGGCGCCTATCAGGTTCAGGCGGCCATCGCCGCCCTCCACGCCCGCGCGTCCCGGCCGGAGGAGACGGACTGGGCCCAGATCGACGCGCTCTACGCGACGCTGGAGTATCTCCAGCCGTCCCCGGTGGTCACCCTCAACCGCGCCGTGGCGGTGAGCAAGGTGAAGGGTGCCGCGGCGGCCCTCGCCATGATCGAGCCGCTGGCACCGCAGCTCTCGGGCTATTTCCACTATTTCGGCGCGCGCGGGGCCTTCCTGCTGGAGCTGGGCCGGCGGGCGGAGGCGCGGGAAGCCTTCGACCGCGCCATCGCCCTCGCGAACACGCCCGCCGAGGCCGACCATATCCGCACCCATCTCGACCGGCTGATGGCCGAGGCCGGGATCTGAAAAAGTTCGCGGCCGGCTGTCGGGACGCCGGCACATGAGACGTTCTTGGAGCACGGGCGCCCCCTTTCCGGGGCTTCAGGAGGAGGAAGATCATGTCCGATACCGCCGAGACGACCACTCCCACGGCCGATTTCAGCGCCATGCCCCCGGTGAAGGGCGGCGTAACAGCCTACCTGACGGTGGACGGCGCCATGAAGGCGGTCGAGTTCTACAAGAGCGCCCTTGGCGCGGAACTCGCCTTCGCCATCCCCCCGGATGACAGCGGCCGCACCATGCACGTGCACCTCTACATCAACGGCAGTTCGGTGATGCTGGCCGACCCTTATCCCGAATACTGCGCCGGCCCTGTCGAGAAGCTGGGTGGCTTCAATCTCAGCCTGCACGTCACCGACACGGACGCCGCATTCGAGCGGGCGGTGGCGGCGGGGGCGAGCGTGATGATGCCGCCGTCCGACATGTTCTGGGGTGCGCGCTATGCGCAGGTGCGCGATCCCTTCGGCGTCGTCTGGGCCTTCAACCAGCCGCTCTGATATCACGCCCGGCTCAGCTCACCGCACTCACGCGCTCCTCGCTGATGCCCTCTTCGTCCGGATGGGCCGCGCCGGCCTCGGCCACACCGAGATCGGCCGCCTGCGCCCGGGCAAGGGCCATGGCCGCGTCGTCCGCCTCGCGCTGGCGGTTCCACAAGGCGGCGTAAAGGCCGCCGCGGGCGAGCAGCTCCGCATGGCAGCCGCGCTCGGCGACGCGCCCTTCCGCCAGAACGAGAATCTCGTCCGCCGCCACCACGGTGGAAAGCCGGTGGGCGATGACCAGGGTGGTGCGCCCCTCCGACACCCGCTCAAGGGCGTCCTGGATGTCCTTTTCCGTGTGGCTGTCGAGGGCGGAGGTCGCCTCGTCCAGCACTAGGATGGGCGGCGCCTTCAGGATGGTGCGGGCGATGGCGACGCGCTGCTTCTCCCCGCCAGACAGCTTCAGCCCACGCTCGCCCACTTCCGTGCGGTAGCCCTTGGGGGTGGCGCGGATGAAGCCGTCGATCTGGGCCAGGCGCGCCGCCTCCTCCACTTCTTCCTCGGAGGCGGCGGGGCGGCCGTAGCGGATGTTGTAGGCGATGGTGTCGTTGAACAGCACCGTATCCTGCGGCACCATGCCGATGGCGGCGCGCAGGCTCTCCTGCCGCACCGCGCGGATGTCCTGCCCGTCGATGGTGATGCGGCCGGACGAAATGTCGTAGAAGCGGAACAGCAGGCGCGAGATCGTGGACTTCCCCGCCCCCGACGGCCCGACGATGGCCACCGTGCGCCCCGCCGGCACCTCGAAGGTGACGCCCTTCAGGATTTCGCGGCCCGCATCATAGGCAAAGCGCACATTCTCGAACCGCACCGTGCCGCCGGACACCACCAGGTCCTGCGCCGCCGGCTGGTCCTTCACCTCGGGCGCCACCGCCAGCACGGCGAACATGGCCTCGATGTCCACGATGGCCTGCTTGATCTCGCGATAGATGAAGCCGAGGAAGTTCAGCGGAATATAGAACTGCACCATCATGGCGTTGATCATGACGAAGGAGCCCACCGTCTGCCGCCCGGCGCGGATATCAAGCACGCACATGACCATCACCGCCGCGAGGCCGATGGAAAAAATCACCGCCTGCCCCGCGTTCAGCCAGGCCAGCGAGGTATAGGTGTTCACCGTCGCCTTTTCGTAGCGCGCCATGGAGCGGTCGTAGCGCTGGGTCTCCCACCGCTCGGCGCCGAAATACTTCACGGTTTCGTAGTTGAGCAGGCTGTCGACCGCCTTGGTGTTGGCGTCGGTGTCGCTCTCGTTCATCTCCTTGCGGATCGAAAGCCGCCATTCGCTGGCGAAATAGGTGAAGAGGCCATAGAGCAGCACCGTCACCGCCACCACCGCCGCATAGCGCCAGTCGAAGGCGAAGAACAGCACGCCGATGACCATGGCCAGCTCGACGATGGTGGGCGCCAGTTGCAGCACCAGCATGCGCACGATGGTTTCGATGCCCGAGCGCGCCCGCTCCAGCACGCGGGTGAGGCCACCGGTCTTGCGCTCCAGATGGAAGCGCAGGGACAAGGCATGCATGTGCTCGAACGTCTCGAGCGCGAGACGCCGCACCGCATTCAGCGCCACCTTGGCGAAGATGCCGTCGCGCAGCTGGGTGACGCCGGCCATCAGGATGCGCCCGAGGCCATAGGCGAGCGTGAGCGCCACCGGCGTGCCCACCACCAGGGCCCAGAAGGCCGGCGTGGGGGTGCTGGTGCCGCCCGAGGATACCTCGGCGGTGAGCGCATCCGTCGCCCATTTGAACAGGAACGGCACTGCCAGGGTCGCGCCCTTGGACGCGAACAGCAGCACGAAGGTGATGACCACGCGCGCCCGAAGGTCCGCGCGGCCCACGGGCCACAGATAGGGCCAGAGGCCGCGGATGGTGTCGAGCAGAGCGTCGGCGGAAACGACCGGCCGGCGCGAGCCGGCGGCGGGAGGAGGCGTCTTGGACATGATGGCCTATCGGTCTTCGGTGCGGCCCGCAGGCGGCGCGCAGCAGTCCCCGGGCGGCAACAGCGCCGAGAACAGAGCATCGATCTCACCCTTGAGCGCGGAAATGGCATCCCGGTCGAGGCAGTAGGCGGTGCGCTGGCCCTCGGTCCGGCTCCGGAGCAAGCCTGAGTCCGTGAGGACCTTCAGATGTTGTGAGACAGTGGACTGCGCAAGGGGCAGGCCCCGGACGATCTCGCCGCACACGCAGCGGTCCTGGCCGGCGAGCGTCTCCAATACCTGCAGTCGCACGGGATGGGCCAGCGCCCGCAGGCGCTCGGCAAGGGCTGCACGGTCCGCGACCGGGCGCTCGGAGCCCTGGGGTGCCGGATCGGTGGCGTCGGGTTCGCCAGGGTGGGGAAACGGCGTCATGTTCATCGTTTATCGGCGATAACCGATGAATGCGGCAACTTCAAGCACTTCGCCGCTGGCCGGTTTTTCACGTCGGCGCGTCGTCACGCCGGCGTCGCAGCCACACGCTAGAGCCCGAGCCGATCGGGGCGAACGCCTCCTGCCCCTGACGGTTCGTCACGTCCCACACGGCGTCGAGTTTGCTAAAGTGCTCCCATGGCTAGAATCGAAAGTGTGTGCGTCTATTGCGGCTCCGCATCCGGCACGGATCCGCTGTTCGCCGAGGAAGCGCGCCGGTTCGGGCAGATCCTCGCGGCCGAAGGGGTGCGCCTCGTCTATGGCGGCGGCGGCATCGGGCTGATGGGGGAGGTCGCGAGCGCCACGGCGCTGGCGGGCGGGGCCGTCACCGGCATCATCCCGCGCTTCCTGATGAATCGCGAGCGCGCCTTCGCCCATGAGGCGGAGATGATCGTGGTGGAGGACATGCATGCCCGCAAGCGGCTGATGTTCGAGCGGGCGGACGCCTTCGTGGCCCTGCCCGGCGGGGTCGGCACCCTTGAGGAGTTGGTGGAGCAGTTGACCTGGGCCCAGCTGGGCCGTCACCGCAAGCCCATCCTCATCGCCAACATCTCAGGCTTCTGGGACCCGTTCCTGAACCTCATCGAGCATATGCGGTCCACCGCCTTCATCCGCGAGACGACGCCGGTGGAGATCCTGGCCGCCGACCGGGTGGAAGACATCCTCCCCCGCCTGCGGGAAGCGGCGGCCGCCGTGCCCGAGCGAGTGCTTCACGCGGCGGACGGCGCGCTGGCCGACCGCATGTGAGACGGCGCTATTGGCCGGTCGAGCGTCAGCTGCCCGGCTGGTCCAGCGCGGCGATGGCAACCATGAGAACCGAACCGATCAACACGATCGTGACGACGTTCTGCATGTCCTTCCCCTCTTGCTGCAATGCGGCACGAGGGGATTAGAACAAAGAGCCAGTTTTGTTGCAATGCACAAAAAGCCGAACACGCGCATGATGGCGCCCCACGGCAACGGAATGGCGACCCCGGCAGGGCTCGAACCTGCGACCTAGTGCTTAGAAGGCACTCGCTCTATCCAGCTGAGCTACGGGGCCGGCGTTTCGCTTTTAGAGCGTTTTCAAGCGAAAGGGATACCGGTTCTCACCACGAAAACGTGCCAGCCCACCACGCCCGAGCGCCGCTGAACCCGGCGCGGGCGGAAACCGCCCCTGCGTGACGGGCCGGCGATCCGAAGGCTGTCCACTTTGACCCGACAGGCCCTTGTCCCGTCCGTCAGTGGGTCCACTGGCCCACGCGGGTGAAAGCGAAATTGTCCGAATAGGCCATGCGCCGACGGCCGGCCTCGTGGGGCTCGAACACCTGGAAGGGGATGCCCCGCTTCTGCGCGTAGGCCACCGCCTCTTCCTTGGTCTCGAACTTCAGGCGGATCTGGCTGCGCATGTCGGCCGAAGAGGTGTAGCCCATGAGCGGCTCCACCATGCGCGCGTGCTCCGGCTCATATTCGAACACCCAGAAGCGGGTCTTCCCCACGCCCGACTGCATGGCATTGCGCGACGGCTTGTAGATGCGTGCGACCATGATGCTGAACCCGTCATACGGGGTCGCGCGCCCCTCGCCCGCGACCCATCCCGTCTATAGTTAAGCCGCGCGGCACTGACAACCGAGCAGCATCGGCGAACTGCTCCGCCCCGGCCAGCAGGACCTCAGCGCATCACGAGGCAGGTCGCCGCCGCCTGGGCCGATTCGGCGGCCGTGGCGTGGGCAATCTTGCCCGAGAGCACCAGGCCCCGCGTCTGCTCCGTCACTACGGCACGCCCATCGGCACCGGGAACCAGCAGCGGCGCGCTCGACACATAGATGGCCTTGGCGTCCGGCGGCAACTTGGTGGCGCAGCGGTCGGCCGCCGCCTTGTCCGCGAGGGCCGCCGTGCCGGAAAGCAGCGTACCCACCAGGCCCGCCGCGATAACACCGCCAAAACCAAATGCCCTTGTCGCCTTCATGATCGTCATGCACGCCACTCCCTCGCATCCGCCCGCGCCGGGCGGGGCTGGAGGGGTTAGAGCCGCAGATGGGCGCGGAATGCAAGCTGGACCGTTCGCGACGGGACCGGCAGGAAACGGCAAAGGACCACCCAACGATCGGAAAGATGGTCGGAGCAGCAGGATTTGAACCTGCGACCCTCTGCTCCCAAAGCAGATGCGCTACCAGGCTGCGCTATGCTCCGACTGTTATCTAAGTGGCGTCGTTCCTACATTCTTGGAAAGGTGAACGCAAGGGCGCCAACCGAGGCAAGAGAACAGAAGGGCATCGAATAGAGCCCTCTGGGAGCGAAAGTCCCGAGAAATCCCCGAGCTCGTTCATCGTTCGTTCCGCGTGTGGCGCGCCACTCCTGCGAATTGGCGCCAAGGCCCCGCCGCCGACATCCCCCCAAAGAGACCGGCCGCTGGGTGCATAATTGAGCATGGCGGTTGGCGAACCGGCTAAGCAGTCGTCAAGAGGACGCGCTCGCGGCAGGGGCCGGCGGAGCCCTTGGAGCTTTGGCGAGGTTTCCGCACTGGGGCTGGTTCATTCCGCAAGGGCAATGAAGCTCGCCATCGCGCGCCATAGACGGATCACCGGATCGGCAAACGCAAGGCCAGTCAGCAAGAGCCCGCCTCCCACGAGGCCGACGTTGGCGAGAGCCCGCTTCCACCATGGCGCATCCGGTGAAGTCCACGGCTCATGCATCATTTCGCCCGTCGTGCCGCGCGCCAGTCCCAGGGGACCACGAACTCGGTTGCCCACAGGCCGGCGCCCGCGGCCCTCGCGTCGGCTTCCTGAGCCTCATATTCCCTGCTGTACCGGACGAAGGCGAGCGCCCAGCCGGCCCGTACCATCGCGGCGCCCACGTCTTCACCGTCCACCTGGCAGTGGGCGAGGATCCGCCGGTATCGGTCGCGACCATTCTCGATACAGGCGACGGTGTGCTCGCCCAGCATGCCCGCGAGGAAGAATGCCGCCTTCTGCCCGCAGCGGACCGGCTCGCCCGTTTCCCGCTCGGTGCAGATCTGCCGGCTTTCGGGAGCATCGATCCCCTCTAGTCGGATGCGCGTTCCGTGGATTTCGATGGTGTCTCCATCAATCACCGAGGCGCGCCCGGCGATCGGCTCTGCAGCGAGCGGAGACCATATAGCGCAGAGGACCGCGCTTACTCCGAGGAGCTGGCCGAGCATTTTTGCTTCGATGCGCTGGTGGAGCCGTCCTTGCACACGAACTTGTCGCCGCTGCAATGGGAGACGCCACCCTTGTTGCCCGAGCACGGCGTGTTCCTCGCCAAGGATGGAGAGGCCGCCACCACGATCATCATAACGATAAGGAGGGACCGCACATTACACCCCGCCGCAAATCACTACCCAATGGTCGTGCACCTCAAGGTTGATTGTCCAGCCAAAAGCTCCCTTAGGGCATCTCGCCGCAGCCCTTCATTTCGACTGTGGTCGGCTGGGCTGAAGGGCGGTCCAGTCGCACCCCAGGAAAATCGCAGCCTGATGGATCGCATCGAGGTACGCCGAAAGCGCGCGGTACTCGGGCGAACCGATCGGCGCCCGAGCGAGCAGTTGGAAAACGCTGTTGCGGGCGGCCGTCACCGTCGCGATGAACTGAGCCGCATCGGCCTCTGACCATCCTCGCTTTGACCGCTGGACCATCTCAGTCCTCGACCGGCTGCCGCCGCCGCCTGAAGCCGGCGGATGCGTCCGCCTTTAGCGTCGACATCTCGTGTTCAAGGAAAGCTTGGCCGACCAGCAGGGCGCGGATGGTCTCGCGCGGGTCGCCATCGCATATAGTCAGAGCCTGGTCGATCTCGGCATCGCTCACGTCAAAAGGGGATCGTTCGGCGGGCGCGGGCTCGCTCGGCATGGCCGTCTCCGGTCTGGTTTCCGGCATATGGATTCCATGGGAACAAAAATAGAACAAGCCGCTACATCTTGGGGGTGGAACGTGGGGGAGACCGAGGCTACCGTTGCCCCATGTGCAACCTCTACAGCCACACCTCAAACGCTCAGGCGATCATCGACCTGGTGCGTGCGACGCGGAACTTGGCCGGCAATCTGCCGCCGCAGCCGGGCATTTTCCCGGACTATTCCGCCCCCATCGTGCGGACGGGTGAAGATGGTGCGCGTGAACTCGCCATGGCGCGCTGGGGCATGCCGTCGCCGCAGTTCGTGCTGAAAGGCCGCACCACAGATTCGGGCGTCACGAACATCCGCAACGTCGCCTCGCCGCACTGGCGTCGCTGGCTGGGCCCGGCGCACCGCTGCCTGGTGCCCTTCACCAGCTTCAGCGAGTACGACACCGTAGACGGCAAGAAGGTGCCGGTGTGGTTCGCATTGTCCGAGGAGCGGCCCCTCGCCTTCTTCGCCGGCCTGTGGACGACGTGGACCAGCGTTCGAAAAAAGGCCGAGGGCGAGATCACCACCGACGTCTACGGCTTCCTTACCTGCGAGCCCAGCGAGCCGGTGGCGAGCATCCACCCGAGGGCGATGCCGGTAGTGCTCACGGAGCCGGCCGAGTTCGAGGCATGGTTGCTGGCGCCATGGGATGAGGCGAAGGCGCTGCAGCGGCCTTTGCCGGACGCCGCGCTGGAGATCGTTGCGCGGGGTGATAGGAAGGATCAGCCGTTGGCCCATCCCGTCTAACGCGCAGAGATGACCCATACCTCCCATTGGCTTGGCATCGACATCTACAGGCCCGGCAATGAAAATGATTCGATCATAGGAGATGATATTTTGTGCCACTGGCATGATGCATCTGAAATTAAACATTCGGAGTCTTTTAAGTATGACGCGCTTGAATTTGTAAAAGACAATAATCCGAATACAAAAGGTGGGAAAATAACCGAAAATTATCTAAAGTAGACGGTGGAACGCCGCAAGTCTGCGATGTAGAGATATGAAAGTTGGGTCGGATATTGGATTCGCCGAAAAAACTTGATAAAGTGTATTTACCCCGCTGCACCAACGGCGATCACACCCGCAGGCAGCGCCGGTGCCTCTAGAACGGCGGCGAGAAGGAGTGACCAAGTTCATGCGCGGATAGCCTCGCGCTTGTATTGCTCTTTGATGTCCGCGATTTCATCGAGCATGAGCTTGAGCCCGATCAGCGCCTCCTGCTCGTGCTCGGCCAAGGGCTCGGCTGGATGGAAGTGTTTCATAAGCACCGTTAGCGCATCGCCGATCCGGCCCAGCTGCCTTCCATAGCTGCCAACCTCATTCAGGACCTGCTCCTCGACCTCCGGCGCGCTCGACTTGCCAAGGTTGATGTTGATCACCCCTATCTGATTGTTGAAGGGGCTCAGGAAGGCCGTCCAGATCGCCTGAACGACATCCCCTGACAGCGGCAGCTTCATCGTTCGCATCGGCACGCCCTCCTATATGTGACAAAGGATATTATCACAGATAAAAGTGCGGGCCAGCGCTCGCTCCATCCGTTTCGCACTTTCGGTAGAAGGGAAGAGACGTGGGTTGCCTGTTGCTTCGCTATAAAATGATGTAATGGGCAGGCTTCCGGTAAGTCGGTTCATTATGAAACGAGGTGCATTGGATGGCAGGGCGGCGTCGCACCCGATACTATTCTGACGCGGACTTTGAGACGGGAGTCACGCGTTCACAGCTCAAGCGCCTAGCTCGCGCGCGTCAACTTGAGTACATGATCCACTGGTTTGGTCGAAATTTTGAAGACCCCGCGAACGAGACCCCTTACGAAACCCGCGAGGGCGGCTATCAGTATATCTGGGGCGGACCGTATGACGCGGCTGAAGAACTTTTTGCTGAATTCGGCGACATTGTGCTGGAGGACCGGATTCGCCAAGCGGTCGACAAAGTTGAGAGCGATGGAATAACAAATTGGGCACCTAGCCGGAATCATCCAAACCACCCCAATCAACAATATGCGCGTGAAGAATTGGTAGACGAATATCCGGACGATAAGCCCGAAGAAAGGCCGCTCCAGCAAGTCCTGAAAATGTTGGAGAGCGGCGCGACGCCGATTTTTGGTGGAGAAGAGGAGCGAGCGCAGCGCCGTGAAATCCTGTCTCGCCTCGATGTGCTTGAAGCGGAGCTGAAGGCGCTGAAGCCAGCCCATGGCGGCATTGGGCATAATCGCCCGCCTGAGGATGAAGAGACCAGCCCTATCGTCGGAGAAGTCCAGGAAGCAGTCGCCGAGATAGGCGCAGAAATGGTCAAAGCCACCCCTGATGCCCTCGCCGTCGCGCAGGCAACCTCACGGCTGCAAACCGCAATCGGGTGGCTGCAAAAGAAGGCGGATACCGCGGTCGACGCCTTTGCAAAATCACTTGGCAACGCCGCCGGCATAAGTGTTGCCGGCCTGGCGACCTATGTCACCTCCCAGTTCCTCCCTGGCGTGGCGAAGGCGGCGTCAGACGTGGTTTCGGCGACAATCGCTTGGCTCCAGACCGTTACTGGGCCTTTTTAGACGCCAAATCTGCCCGACGACACACGCTTGCAGTTCTCTGATTTTTGCGACAGTCACGGCCCCGGGCCCGCTGGAGGTGCCCACGGCCGAAACACAACAATGCCGAGCATCCCATATATGCCGGCCCGGCCCTGACTGCTAAGGTCGAGAGCAGGGGGGAATAGAATGGCGTACAAGAAATTGGCGCTCGACGCGCTCACCGTGAATAGCGCCAACGACCGCCACGGCGAGCTCGAGAATGAAACAGCGGCCATCGGTTGGTTGTTCACTAACCACGAAAAGGCCATGCGCGCATTGGCGAAGGACCTCGCAGAGACCGGCGATGTTTACGAGCCGCCGTTGGTTTGGCCGAACGGAGACGCCTACCTCGTCTTCGACGGCAACCGGCGCGTCACCTGCCTCAAGCTGATCGCCCAGCCGGAGCGAGCGCCGAGCGTAGAACTGCAAGCCTTTTTCAAAGGCCTGAAGGAGAGTTGGGCCGGCACCTTCCCCACGAGGCTCGAATGTCAGATCGAGCCCGACCGCGAGCGCATTGACGATATTTTACTGCGCCGGCATACGGGCACGCGCGGCGGCGTCGGGCGCAATCCCTGGACAGACCGGATGACGGCGACCTTCGTGGAGCGGACGGGCAAGGGCGGCGGGGTCAACGTCGCGGACGAGATAGAAAAGCGGCTTCAAGCCGCAGGCGCGCTGCCGGCGAGGAAAATACCGTGGTCGACGGCCAATCGGCTCTTGTCCTCCGAAGGCCTGCGCAATCGCGTCGGAATCAGCGTGACGCGCGGCAAGTTCCAACTCACCCATAATGAAAGCTTGGTTCTTCCGATCTTCCGGCGTGTGGCGGAGGATCTCGCAAGCCGCAAGGTGGTCCTCGGCGATCTCTGGGATAACGAGGGCAAGGTCGCCTATCTCGACGGCCTGGAGACCGAGGGCGTATTGCCCTTACCGCCGCTAACCCCTCCGGTCGCTGGATCGGGCGCCGACCTTAGCCCCCCACCGAAGCCCAATCCCGGCCTGGCTCCCAATTCCGGACGAGGTCCGGGCGACCACACCGCGCCTCCGGTCGCCCCGCAACCGCCGCTGGCTCCGAAGCCGAGCAAGCGCACAACCCTAATTCCTCAAGTCAACCATGCGGTGGTTTGGCAGGCCCACGTCCAGCGTCATCGCCAGATTTGGGACGAGTTGCAGTTCAAGTTGCGGCTGGACGACCACCCCAACGCGATCTCGGTGCTGTTCCGAGTCCTGTTCGAGCTCGCTATCGATAATTATATCACGCGCAATAACCTCACCGCCGTTCATCCGAACGATCTGCTGAAAAACAAGGTCAAGAAGGTCGGCGGCGATCTTGAGGCCAAGAGCAAGATCGACGGGAAGTATGCAAGCCTGATCCGCAAGCTCGACAACGCCGACGGCCTGTTCTCAATCGACACGATGAACCGCTATGTCCATTCGCCCGACTTCGCGCCTTCTCCGAGTCACCTGACAGCCCTATGGGATCAGGCATCGCGGCTCATCGTCGTCTGCCTAAACGCTTAGCCCAGCCCATGAACGAAGAGCTTCGCGGCATCCCAGGCCGCATCCTCGGACTAGCGCAAGCGGCCCTCACGCAGGCAAACCATCACGCTGTTTTCTTAGATCCCGGAAACGAGCACTGGCCATTGATGTCTGTGCTCAATACTGCTCACGCTGGAGAACTGTTCCTCAAAGCGATAATCGCCACTGAGCACCCGCTGTTGATCTTCAAGGACCTTGTCACTCTTGAAGACAAGAGCGCTGACGAGCTTGACCTTCAGCGGTTGTTGGCGCGCGGGCGGACGCACGACTTCGAGAAGCTGCCACAGGTCCTGTGGGCGACCACCGGCCTGAGAATTCCCAATCCTGATTGCTACGAGCGCCTGCGCCAAGCGCGCAATGCGATCCAGCATTTCTGCCCGCCGGATGTTCGTGACCTCAGCGCATTATCGCTGGAGTTCATCTACACGATCATCGACCCTTTGATCGCCGGCCACTTCGGCATCTACGCCATCGAACACCACGAAGATCACAATGTGAGCTACGATTATGTCGTGGCCTGTTTGCTCCGCCGGGAGCTGCGTTTTTCGATCCCCCAGGATTTCGCGGTGACCGAGATTGACCTTAATGAGGAGATCGGCGGGGCATCCGCCGAGTACCGCACCTGGTTCCGCGAAGCGCTGACGTCCATCGACAAGGCCAATCTGCTCAAGACATAGCGTTCGCTTCCGCCAGGCGACTTCCGGCACCTCGTCATAGCCGGTCGATACTGAAGGACCAAAACGCGGTAGCGCGCGGTCAACCTACCTGCCACAGCCCAGCTGATCGCTCTACAACGGTACCGGGATGTCCGGTTCTGGACAGGCGGGCAAGTTCCGCTCCTGGCGCACCCCACCATAAAACCCTCACTCCCCCATCTCACCAATGAAGTTCGCCTCCACCGGCCGCACCGAATCCGCCACAAGCAGGTCGAGCGCGTCGAAGAAGGACGGGTTCATCGGGTTGATGATCGAAAAATCCCAGTCCAGCAGGCCCCACTCGGAGACGTGCTGCAGCGTCGCCGGATTGGCAGCCGCCGCCGTCGTGATCTCGATCACCACGCCGCCGAGCGCACGGATGGCCTCGACCTCATTCGGGAATCGCACATCGTCCACCACCACGCGGGGCTTGGCGGCGCCGGCGACCTGTTGACCGCCGCCGAACTGGGCGCGCCGCCTCGCTCATGAGCCGGACGCCCCCGGTTGCGCACTGCCGGTGGGCGAAAGGGGGGAGGTAAACGAGATGCCCCGCCCTCCGGAGAGGTCGGGGCTACGATGGCGATTGACGCCGCGCAGGTGAGTCCGCACTATGCGGACATACTCGAGGGGTCAGCCCGGGTGGCATGAGGGATTTCCCGGCATGGTCATTAAGAAGGTGCTGGGGAAATGACCCCCGACCGCTTCCGCGAGTGCCTCACCCTCCTGCGCTGGTCACAGCGTGGGCTGGCCGACGCCCTGGAATGCGACGATCGCCTTATCCGGCGATGGGCTTCCGGAGATGCGGATATTCCTGCCAGCGTGGCCGTTTGGCTGGAGACCCTTGGCCAGTTCCACGCCGCCGCGCCACCACCGACTGGCTGGAAGCGGCGCCCCTCGGCGGAGTAGCCGCCCGGCCTATCTCCCAGCGCCCTGCTGAAGCCCCGCGGGCCGGCGCTTAGCGCGACTGCGACTTGGTGGAAAAGCTTGGCCGGCCGGGCGACAATGCCGCCGATAGCCTGCCCGTTGCTGCCGAGGGAATATGACGAAGCGGAACATGGCGCTTACGGAGCCGGCCGAGTTCGAGGCATAGGTGCTGGTGCCATGGGATGAGGCGAAGGTGCTTCAGCGGCCCTTGCCGGAGGGCACGCTGGAGATCGTGGCGCGCGGCGAGAGGAAGGATGAGCCGGTAGGAGACCGCACCTAATGAGCAGTGACAACCCATAGCAGAAGATAAAACGATTCTTCCTCTGTAAAATTGCCTAGTGCCAATCCAGATAGTTTACATCATCTTGTTGATCCGTCGATACGACGACAATAATTCAATACAACGATTTACATATTTTTGGTATAACTGTATGCGCGCCAATGTTTAATATTGTTAGCGCTACCATTCGTGGAGGCCAGCCGATTATACATAGACACGCATAGCCCTAGCCAACCGATAAGGCATACAATATGTTGTCGGCTTAGGGCAGTGTTGAATAGTTCAGCGGCAAATTGCGGGGCATAAATGACGATCGAACGTTTGGAAGAAACTCTTCTTTGGCGGCAGAGCTTGCATGCCCGTGAAAATGACCCCCATGCAAAATATCGTGACCGACTCCGTAGCTCACTCTTGACGATGCGCGACAACGTCATTCCTTTCGTGAGGAACATCCATCGCGATGTGCTCGGTCTTACAGTCCATGACGAAACGCACCTTGATACACTGTGGGATACCGCGAGCATTATTGCGGGAGAGGAGTTTGAACTCACTCCTATCGAAGCCTTTGTATTTGGTGCGTCAGTGCTACTCCACGACACAGGCATGGCCGTCGCAAGTTACCCCGGAGGTCTGGCAGAGTTGCGAGAAACGGCGATCTGGCGAGACGCCGAGGCCGCAGCGAAATCTCGTCGCAGGCCGCTGTCAGATGCCCCGCTCAGCAGCAGTGAGAAACAAGCTATCTTATTCTTAGTGTTGCGTAAATTGCATGCCGAACAGGCTGCGAAGCTTATAGACTTCACTTTTAAGCGGCCGAATCGTGACGAGGCGATCCCACTCCTGCAGGATATCGGCCTAAAAGACGCGCTGGGTGAAACGATAGGGAGAATTGCTCACAGCCACCATTGGCACAACGCCGACCTGTCCGGAAAATTAGTTCCGGTCGCTGGAACGGTTCCTGGCTTCCCGACCGAATGGACAATAAATGAACTGAAGGTAGCCTGTCTGTTACGGTGCGCTGACGCAGCACATATTGATGCATTGCGAGCACCAACAATGCTGTTCGCCATCTCGCACGTCGAAGATACTTCGGCAGAACACTGGACATTCCAAAACAAGCTGAATGCAGTCACGCGACAGAAAGACAAGCTATTTTACTACGCCGGACAGTCATTCTGCGCCGATGAAGCTGGCAGCTGGTGGCTTGCCTACGATACCATGCAAATGATTGACAGAGAAATTAAGTTGTGCAATGCGATCCTTGAGGAGACAGGAGCCTCTCAATTTGCTACAATCGGTGTGCATGGCATCGACTCCCCGAGACTTTTGAGCAAATCGGTCCGCGTTGACGGGTGGACACCGATTGGAGCAGAAGTAAAAGTCTCGGATCCCGTTCATTTGGCGAGAACGCTCGGAGGCCGCAACCTTTACGGCTTGGGGGCGATCGCGCCGGTGCGCGAGCTTCTTCAGAATGCAGTCGACGCAGTGCGTGCGCGGCGCGCTCACCAGTCGCGAGAGAGCGACTGGGGTAAAATCCGCTTAATCATCGAACGTCCGGATTCTGAGTCCCCTGATGTATGGCTACATGTCGATGACACTGGAACAGGCATGTCAGAGCGTGTAGTAACTGGACCTCTGATTGACTTTGGAAAGTCGTTTTGGTCATCCACTCTATTAGATGAGGAATTTCCAGGTTTACGTAGCAATGCGCCCAAGCTGGTCGGAAAGTTCGGTATCGGCTTTTTTTCAATTTTCCTCCTCGGCGACGCGGTAAGGGTCGTTACCCACCGTTTCGATGCAAGCGAAAGCTCGGCCGTCGTTTTAAGTTTTGACGAACTCACTCGCCGGCCACTGTTGCGAAAAACAGTTACGGGTGAACTCCCCCTCGACTACACCACGCGTGTCAGCGTAAAGCTAAGCGACGCAACGCTGGCTCAGATCGAGCCTCAAAAGGCAGGTGCTTTCAGGGCACCACATTATGTGTCTTTCGTATCATTGATCCTGCATCTGGTAGCTGCAGTAGACGTGGACATCGAGATCATCGATCGCGTCCATCAACAATCTCACAAACATTGCGGTCAGTGGTTGGCGAGCAGTCCAAAAGATTTTCTAGAGGAAGTCTGCGCACTTCAAAATCCAAACGGTATTCTGCAATACATTGAAGCTCATCAGGATCGTGTCCGTCTAATCACCGAGGAAGATGGGACGGTAGTCGGGCGCGCGGTGTTAGCACTACCGGGTCTAGGCGATAAAAGTGGGTTTTTGGTCTCAGTCGGTGGTTTTTCATCCCAACGGGTATTGCTTGAAAAATATCGTTTCAACAATGAACCGCCAGAATCAGGGGTATTTTCGGGTAGCCATTCGATTGTTGGTGTGGTTTTAGGCGACACGTCGGATGCCTCCCGCGCCCTTGCAAGCCCCACTGTCTCCCGGGAGGCAATAGCACGATGGGCCCAAGAGCAAGACTCTTTGATCGCCCCAGAGAGGTTCACTACCTTGTCTCGTGTCGCGATTTGCCATTCCCTCATAAAACTTGGTGCGGAATCGAAGCTTTTGCCATTCGGATTTCTAGGTGGTAAGTTCGTGACTATCGACGAATTTCGACACTCAATTCGGGATTCTATTTATATAGATATTCCCATCGAACACAGTGATTACAAAAACAGCCTCTCATTTCGAGGAATGAACAACCTTACAACTCCATATTTTACGTCTCAATTACACCCAACCGTTGCCGTTGTTCATCAGCTGTCAAATAATGCAGATCTTCTTACTGAAGAAGAACGACGTGAAATCGTCGATTGTGGCCGCAAAGCACTCAGTGCAGATCAGATAAGCAGAGTAATAGATAATCATGAACTGCAATATTTGTGCGATCTTGCGCGAAATGTCTGGGCATCTGATCTTGCGTTCAGCATTGAACGCGCAGACTTGATCGCAGGGAACGCATTCGCAGGCCATCTACGATCGTGGGTACTCCGATTAAGGGGATCAAGGCGCTAACTTCACCGGAATTTATAATCCCGATGTAAGCTCATCCCGTCGTTTGGATTTGGCGCTTTGGACGAACTCCGCGACATACGCGGACGCGCAGTCATTACCGCGCATTTTAGGCGCGCTATGTTGACTCTTTCCTTTGCGGCGAGGCGGCGTCTGCCAGAGCACTATGCTCCATTTTCATAGTGCTCTGCCGCCTCCCCTCCTCCACCAGAACCACCTGCGCCGCCTCGCTCATGAGCCGGACGGCATCGCGGTGCGTGAGTTCCACCGCTCCGCCGCCTGCCCCGGCCGGGTGATGACGACGAACGCACCGTCCCCGTCTTGGTCGATGGCAATCCGGATCATCGCGGGCGCTCCAGCCGCTCCAGCCGCTCGCGGAGGGCATGCACCTCCTTGGCATCGTTCCCCTCGCGGATGGACTCCGTCAGCTCGCGCACGGCCGCCGCGAGGTCTTTCATCCCATCCACCTGCGGCCCGGCCTTCGCCGCAGTCGCCCCATCCTTCTTGCCCTGCCAGGCGGCGAGAACCGCGAGGATGAGCGTGCCGACCAAGACGCTGTCGGCAACCGTGATCCCCAGCATGTCCTACTGCCCCCGTTCGTAACGCGCGTCGAATGCGGCCTTGTAGATGGACAGGATTTCGGCCACGGCGAGCATGGCGTAGACGCCGGTGCCCGTCGCAACGATCCCCCGGTCGACGATGGTGCCCAACGCCATGAGCCACGCGATCTGCCCCCAGATCATGGCGCCGACCACGCAGCCGCCGATTCGCAAGAGCGGGCCGCGCGGCCACCGGCCGTTGATCCAGAGCACCACGATCCGCACTGCGCCCACCAAAGCGAGGACCACGGCGAGCCGCTCCTCGCCGAGGCCATAATGGTTGAACTCGGAGAAGGTGCCTTCCACTGCCATGGTCTCGCCCGGCAGGCTGAGGATGAAGGCCCAGTTGAGCATGACGATGGAGCTGAACCACTCGATCGAGCGGTCAGCGTTGTGGCGCAGGATGTTGAAGGCGCCCGTCATCGGCCCCACCCACAGATCTCCTTGCCGACAGCGTTGTGCGCCCGCACCTGCTGCTGCGTCGGCGGGGTGTCCGCCTTCGACCACGAGATGGCCCGGAAGGACCCGCACGCGGTCCTAGTCCCGGCGGAACCCGTCGTCTGGCAGGCCGTCAGGCCCAGCAGGAGCAGCATCGCTGCGCTCGCGCGCACGGTTCGCCCGGTCAATCGTATGTTGTGCATCGCGTTCCGTCTTCTGCTGGAGGTAGGCGGCGCGATCATCGCCGCCCTTGTCATAGGCCACCCACACCAGCGCGAGGGCTGCATAGATCGCGGCCGAGCGGGAGCCGAAGCGCACCCACACGGCCACGACGATGGCGCCGTTGGCGGCCACATAGAGCCACCAGGGGATGATGGAGAGGAGCCACTGGAGCCACGCCATCACGCGGTCATTTCCGCCGGCACCAGCGCGTTGTCATTGGCGAGCGCCGGCGGCGGCGCGATGTCGAGGTCTGCCGCCATGCGCTTGGCCTTGCGGCTCGCCCACCAGGCCCATGCGGCACCCGCGGCGGCAAGGAGCCCGCCCAGGACGAGCAGCACCACGAGCACGGTATCGAGCGTCTTCGATGCGCCCTGCGCCGGCTGCAGGGCAGTTGCGGCGCTGGAAACGGCAGAGGAAGCCGTCCCGACTGCCGACGTTACGGCGCCCGAGGTGGCGCTGGGCAGCGGCTTGGCGTCGCTGGGCAGGGCCTTGCCCGGCGCAGTGGTCCACCCCGGCGGGGGTGCCAGCACAACCGAGCCGCGCGCGACGGACTGCGCCAGCTTGCGCACGTCGTTCACACGGCGGGACCATCCCTTGCCGTAGACCGCCCAGGTCTTGAGGTTGTGCAGCATCGCCAGCCTGCGATCCTGCATCGCCGCGATCACCGCATCGATATCGTCGATGCGGTTGACCGCCGCGAGGGTGTTGGTACCCATCTGACCGTCCACGAGGATGGGGCCTTCCCCGCTCTTGGCGCGCACGTCATTCACGGCCCGCTGAAGCCACTTCGCTGCCTGAGCGGGGCCGGAATTCACGCCGCCGTCGAAGACGGCATAGTCGAGCCCCGCAGGCAGCTCATCCGCGCGCATCACGTCCCAATAATAGGTGCGCCAGATGGCGACGCGCTCCCGAACGGTGATGTCCCACACGTCGGCGCGAGGCCGCCCCTGATCGCGCAGATACTGGTTATAGCGCGCCTGCGTCACTCCATAGGCGGTGCGTCCGCCGGGGTCTCTCTTGTCGTCATCCTTGCCGCCCTCGTGGACATTGACGCAGGCAAGCGCCGGCTCGAAGTTCTGCGCAACCATGGTTCACCTCATGTTTGTCCGGGAAACGCGCACGGCCCCGCGCTCCCTGACGAGAGGCGGGCCGGCGCGAGTTGTGGTGGGGGTGTGATGGGAGGCTGTGAAGCGGCCGACGCGAATGTTGCGTCGCAACCTAAAGCGGAGCTACAGTTCCAGCGTCAGTTCCAGTTGCCTGAACCACTGGAGCTGATAGGACCGGGTGAGGGGAGTCCACCTCGCCCGGTCCACAGGCGGTCAGGCCTGTAATCGCCAAAATTACCTTCCGTCGAACCGTCACGGCCGCACTCTCTGACGAGTGGCGCGACGATGCGGGCCGTGGTGAGGTTGTTGTCAGAAGCCGCGGCGCGGCGGCCGGTCAGTCGATCAGGTCGGGCAGCGGCGTTCCCGTGATGTCGCCGATGGTCACGCGCGCCTCGGGACAGGCCAGCGCGTCCTCATAAGAGATATGAACGTGGGGGCAGCCTGGCACGCCATTGGTGAAAGTCACATCGCGCCCATCTAGCTCGACGGTGAACGCGCCATCGTTCGACATGAGGTAGAGGCGATAAGTGCCTTCAGGCTCACCAAGGGCGGCGGGAGAGACGACCTTGAGGAAATAGGGCATGAGCCCATCCTTTCTGGATTACATGGTAGAGCGCTTGCGGATTACTCCGCGAGAGACCTCGACGACGACCGTGCCGGCAGCGCGGGCCACCAACTCAATGCGGGGATACACGGAGCTGAGGGTGGTTCCGGCGAGGGAGACCGGGCCGACGACGTGGTCCACGGTATAGGCGATGTCGGGGCCGTACTCCGCAGTCGATCCTTCGATAAGGCTGTAGATGTTGGTCGTCACGCTATCGATGGTCGTATCGACGCGCGCCCGAACCGAGGCAAGCGAAGACATGCCGCTCACAACATTGGCCCGGATGCCGAAATCGAAGATGTCACCAATGGCAAGATTTTGTACAGTAGCAGACGTGACAAGATAAATGCGCTCGCCCGCCGCCGTGAACGTTGCAGTCAGAATGCACTTGCTGCCAACCGCAGGGTCAAGGGTAGTGGCGTTGTCCGTCCCATAGGTGATAGCAACTGTGGGAGAGCCGGAGCGATTGAGCTGCCAGTTGGCCGGGACCGCACCCGACGTGAGCGCAGCGCCGATGCTGTTCGTGCCGCCGGTCTGGGTCACGAAGAACCCATTGGGGAGATAGAGCGTCGGCTGGGTATTGCTGTTGAGGTGCCCAAGGCGGGGATAGGGCGGGATGATCGTGTCCATCAACGTCCTGAGGCTCAGGCCCCAGTAAAACCCTCCAAGGGGTGCCGGGTGCGTTGTATCATAGAAATAGTTTGCCTTGGGCGCGAAGACGGTCGTCGAGTTGATAGGATCAAGGACTACCTTGGAGGCGTCATGCAGATAGACGCCCTTGGGGGCTGTGGGCGCCCATTCGATCAGGGCATTGTTGATGCCGTTGATGTACCCCGACGTAGTCGCATTTAAGTTCGTCGCGCCGGGCAAAAGCTCTATGATAACTTGGGCACCAGCAGCAACAATTGCATTCGCCATGTACTTTATATCAGAAACCGCGCGGGACACACAAGTCCCGGCGTCCGGCCAAATCTGGGCAGCGTTGTTCGTCCCCACGATCAGGATTACAGTCCCCGCACCAGAGGCGATGCACGGACTTAGGTACGCACTGATGACCTGGTCAGTGCGATAGCCCGCATAGCCGAAGAGGCCACGACTTGCAGCAGTCAGCTTGAACCTATTGCTGTACCCATTAACGACAAGCCGCTGAGCCCATGCAAGTTGCGATCGTGCACCCGTGTTATTGTATTGGCTATCGAGATAGAGCGCTGCGGCGATGCTGTCACCAAGGGTCGCGACAAGGTTCGGGCTACGCTGGCGCGTCCACGGGGCCGCCGCCAGCCCGCGCGCGATGCTGTCGATGCTCATTGGCTGATCCTGTAGTTAATGGTTCCGGAGCCAAATGACATGCACCGCAGTCGGTACTGAACGCCGTATTCGGGCTCCTCGAACACTTCCGAGACAGGGCCTCCGAAGGTGGAGATGGCCACGCCCGCACCGGTGATGGGCAGCCAAGTTGTGCCGGAGTCGAAGCTCCGTTCAAGCACCACGGTTCCAACGAACGTGCCCCACAGCGAGACGTTGAAGCCTCGTCCAGGGATGGGGATAAAGCTGGCGCCGTTACCGGTGGCGGTGAAGGTACCAGTAACTGCCGTCTGGCCTGATACCGTGCCCGGCGCCTGCAGAATATTTAGCATTTAGTGCCCCTTAACTGGTCGCCGCGATGTGACGATCCCCTGGCCGCTTAAACGTGGCAATAACAGAATTGCACAACGTGAAGACGCGTCAATGACCAGCACACCCTACGAAAGGCGATCGGGGGCCCTTGCCTATCGGTGACGGAACGAAAGAGTTCATTGGGAGAGCCTCACCTTTGCGGTACCGAAAAACCCCTCCCCTGCTGTCCAACGCCACAGCACGCCACCTTCGGACTCTTCCACCGGAGTGACGCCGACGCGGGTTGCAACGAATAGCTGCACGTCGCCGACCATGATCGGGACAGCCGTGGCCCCTCCGTCCGGGGATTTCTCAAGGTAAAGCAATCCACTCCACGACCCAGAAAGCACCCACGCATTAAATGGGCGCCCGGCAGCGGGCGTATAGCTCCCCGCGACGGGGCTAAACCATGCGGTTGAGCCAGGGGCTGTCAAAGTTTCTTGTACAGGCGTTGGGCCGGTTCCCATGACGCGCTCTCCTCTTCCGAGATTTCAGATGATGCCGACGATCGAGCGCCGGAGACTGCCTACGGCGAGAACGAAAAGGCCGCGCACACGCAGCGCACCGAAGACGAAAACGTCCAGGTCGCCGATGCATTACTGTTGGCCGCTGTCAGGATCAGCGATGAGGCGAAGCCGCGGTTGGCGCTCGCCGGGGTATCGACCGTCAGCCCGGCGCCGGAGATAGTTGGTGTCACCAATGATTGCGTGATCACCGCGGACAGGACGAATCCACCGACTGGGGTATCGATGCTCGTGAGGGTCGCCGTGGTGGCCGCCGAGGAAGTGGCCGCGGAGGTGGTGTCGGATGGGCTTGAGCCTACCGAGACCCGGCCGGTAACCCGATAGACCGCGTATTCCGTCACGGCCGATGGCGCAATCGGATAGGTGATGACGATATTGCCGGATGCGCCAGAGGGCACTGTGGCGCGGGCGCAGGCCAACAAGCCGAAATTGCTTGGCAGGGTGTCCGAGCGCACCGTGACGGGCGCGGCAGTCACGCCACCAATCGATACCGAGCTGACTGACGCCGTCGTCATGACGGTGCTGAAGACCACGATGATCTCGCGATCGACCGCGGCGGCTCCAAATGAGACCCCCGGTATCGTCGTGGTGATTGCAGCCGCGACCGAGCCGGAGCCGATGAATTCGAGGGTGGCCGCGCCGGCGGCGGCGACCGAGCCCATAAGCATTCCGAGCATGCTCATGGAACCAGGCTTCCAGCGAGCACCCACTCATCGGTGCCGCGCTTGTAGAGGCTGGCCTGCGCATATTGGCCGGAGAGCTTGAGCTTGCCGCCAAAGCTGCGGATCGTGACGCCGGCTCCGGCAGCGATGGTGGTTTGCCCTGCCCCCATCTGGATCAACGGGATGACGGTGGTGAGCGGGAACGGGACCGCCGAGTTTGGTGGCACCGTCAGGGTGTTTGCGGAACCGGAGGTCATCTCCACTGCCTTGCCGAGGTCGGTAAGCGCCAGCGTTCGTGTCGCGGTGGAATTGGTGACCAGCCCTTCCAGCTTGCCAAGGGAGGCTCTGGTCGCCGCAGAATCGGCAATGGCCGCCGCCTGCGCCGCGCTCACCGGCTTGTCCGCATCGGCGGTGTTATCGACATTGCCGAGGCCGGCCGCCGCCTTGACGGCATCAGCCGGCAAAGCCCGGGTCACCAGCACCCCGCCGCCGGCGTCCTCGTTGACCAGGAACGCAGCGGCGTTCGACGCCGCCGGCAGGTTCGGCGTGCGCACTCCATCGGCCATGATCGGCCCTCCTCAATCTGGATTGGTCAGACGCTCACGGTCACCAGAACGGGCGTTCCGTAGGCACCGGTCGCGGTCACGGCGCAGGCGCCGAAGGTGTGGGCCCCGGGCGTCGCCGGCGGCGCGCTCAGGTCCCATGGGGAGACGGTGAGCAGTCCGGTGTGGAGATCGTCCATATCGTCCCAGCCCAGGCTGGCGCCGAGGCCGTGGCGGATCTTGATGCCGGCCGGCTCCACCGAGACCGGCCCCACCTCCAGCGCCCAAGCATAGTGCCAGGCGGTGCCGGTCCAGTGGGCCGCGAAGGTCGCCACGTCGCGGATGGTCGGGTCGGAGGACCCCACCACGTGGGTGGTGACCCCGCTCCAGTCGCTCCAGGCACCGGACACGGATGCCGCCCGTGCCCGCAGCTCCACCAGCTGCCCCGCCGTGTAGCCGGGGAGGAACAGCGTGCCGGAAACGGCCGCGAGGTCGGACACCGTCCAGTCGGCCACTCCGGCGAGGCGGTGCCCCACCTGATAGGAGACCGGCGCCACCGGGCCGCCGCCGGGCCGCATCGTCACCGCGATGGCCGGGACCACAGGCATGCTCGCGAGCGACAGCACCGCGTCCGTCCCGGTGAGGGCATAGGCGCCGGCATCAGCCGCCAGGACGTGGTTGGGTGCCTTGCCGATGACAGCGTCATAGCCGGTGAGCGCATAGGCGCCGGGAGCCGCCGCAAGGGTCCGGGCGCCCGACTTTCCCAGTGTCGCGTCGTAGCCGGTGAGGGTGTAGACGCCGGGAACGGCGGCGATCGCCTCACGCGTCGCCGCTCCGACGCTGAGGACGGCATCCATCCCGGTCAGCGCATAGGCGCCGGCGACGCCCCCGAACCGGTAGTCCTGGCCGTAGGAAAAGAGGAAATCGACGGTGCCGGATGTGGGATACGGGCCGGCAAGGCCCGCCCCGCTCCGGGTGTAGGACCCATCGTATCCGGACAGGGTATAGGTCTTGCCGTTGAGGATGATCTGCGCCGGGCGTGGCCCGGCCATCTGCACGGAAAACCCGCCCGAGGTCCATGCAATCTGCGTCGGCGCGCCGGACGGAGCCGAACCACTCGCCCAGGAGATCGAGCCGTAGCCGCCTTGCTGGTAGCCGTAGATGAACCCCGAGAAGCTTCCGACCGTGATGGTCCCGGCGAAGCCCTTGGTCAGGGCCGCGTCATAGCCCGTGAGCGCATAGATGCCAGGGTCCGCCGCCAGGGTCCTCCCGCCGCCGCGCGCAAGCGTGGCGGGGTATCCGGTGAGAGCATAAGCCCCAGCTGCCCCAATGAAGGTATGCTCGGGCGGCGCCACCTCATCCGTGTCGAATGTCGTAGTCCCAGCGGTCGGATAGGGGCCGCCCAGCCCGGGCCCTGTGTACTGTGCGTACCCATCGCCGTCATATGTGCAGACATAGTCATGCCCGAGCCAGGTGACCGTCAAATCTGCGGTGACGGGGGCTGCTGCAATCTGGATATCGGATCCATCCGCATTCCAGATAAACCCATATACAGCCCCGCCCTCGGGAGAAACTGAACCTAACGCCGGGATATATCCCGGCACTTCAGGATACAGGCCATAGTACCCGTCAAGTAGTGTCCCTGACCCATCCCCGATAGTGATCGTATAGGTGGTCATGGCCGCGCCGCCCTGCGATCAGGTAAGGGACAGGACGCGCCCAGGGGTACCCGCGGGGTCGAAATCGATCTTGATGCTCCCCTCGCCGACATTGGCGGTGACCGAAGATCCGTAGTCCCACCACTGGACCAGCGGCTTTGCCGGAGATGTCTGCGTGTCGTTGTACATGACGGCGTAACGGTAGGGGCCGATGGGACCACCGGTCGGCGTGGCGATGATCAGAGATGCGTTGGACATCAGGGTGTAAACGCCACCGGTCTGCGACGACGAAACAACAGTAATTGCCACGCCACCGGCCGTATATCCGTTCCCGGCTGCAATTTCGGTCAGATCCGCTTTGACCGAATTACCCACAATGGGGGCCGTATTGGTCAGCATGATCTTGAACGTATCAGACGCGAAATTATGAACCTTCTCAGCAATCGCTTCAGCGGTGCCACTGAACTTTACGGGGGCTACCATGTCATTCACCTTCTGAGGTTGAGGTGGGGATTGCGACTACGGGCCGATGATCGAGCCCGAAAGCACCTCGAAGATCACCGGCACCGCCGGGGCGATCAGGCTCACGCCGGCCTCGGCGCCGACGCGCCCGCTCCAGGCCGGTGGCGTCTCGGCGTCCGTCTCCGCCTCGATCTGCGGCGCGTGGTCGATGAGGATCAGCTTGGCGGTGAGGTCGTCGCCGATCTCCACCCCCTTGACGATGCACTCCAGCGATTCCTCGGCGGCATGACCGAACATGGCGAGGTCGCCCGGCGCGGGCGCGGGGCCGGCCCCGGTCAGCGAGATGGCCCGCGTCTCGCCGGGCGCGGTGTGCACGCCGCGCAGGATCGAGGCGCCATCCTCCGCCCGGAAGCGGCAGGCATAGGCCTTGCCCGCTTCCATGGTGACGATCTCGTCGAGGGTGACGGTGGAGCCGCTGACGGTGCGCACCCGCGCCGAGACCTGCGTGCGGTCCAGCACGTCATGGGACAGCCGCACCAAGTCGCCGCGGGTATTGGCGAGGTGCTCCCAGTCCATCTGGACCTCATAGGTGTCGGGGCGGTGCTTCAGCTCGTAGCCGCGCCGGCGGGCCTCGCGATAGATCAGGTCGGGATCCGTGATGCCGGGCAGCGCCAGATCTTCCACCACCCCCGGCTCGCCGTAGAAGTCCGGCAGCGGCACCACGCGCTCGGCTTCCTCGTAATCGTTGGTCTCGTCCCGGAACTTGATCCGGAAGCCATCGGGCAGGCGCGCCAGCGGGCGCCGGCCGGAGAAGCCCCAGGAGTTGCGGGGCGAGATGTGGCCGCGCACCACGTCCATGATGCGGTCGATCACCACGCCCCACCGGCCGCCGCGGTCCTGCGGGGAAGCCCGGCCCGCCGCGGCGATGTCGGCCAGCACGTCCGCCATGGACCCCGATACATCGTGAACGCGGTCATAGGTGAGGCCCTTGAGTGCGCACCACTCGTGCCAGTCCTCCAGCGCCTCCATCTCATCCGTCGAGACCGGATAGGTCGCAGCATTTCCAGTCAGCACGTGGCGAAAATGGCTGGCGGGATTGCGCGTCGCCCGCGCGATCCACGTCCCGCTCGCGCTATCCCAGTCGGGGAGCACGCTGCGCCCGAGCACGGAAAAGCCGTCGAGGGTGCCGTTGAGCTGGTTCGTCGCCTTGATTTTGACGGCCACCAGCGCGAGCGGTTTGCCGAAATTGAGGGGGTATTCCGGCCGATAGCCGCGCAGCGCCACCCAGTCCGAGCGAGTTGAATAGGCGTAATTGGGATCGGCGGTGAAATCATCCCAGTTGATGCTGGTCCGCATCAGCTCGACTTCATACTGCCCACGCTCCGGGAAGCTGAAATAGAACGTTCTCAGAAACGGATTGGAATTATTATCGCTCACATTGAACGTCATTGTCGTCCATGAGGCACCTCCGACCTTGCGATACCTCAGTTGAAAGTCTACGCCCCATGAATATTTTACGGTCGTGCTGCCCTTGCTTACCGCATACAGCCCCTGTGCGAAGGCGATATCGACCGAGGCACGGTCCACGTCCGGCGCAGTGACCTGCGTGTGCACTCCAGATTGCAAAAGCTGGATCGAAATGGCGTCCTCGGACACCTGGTTGGGATAGATCGTCACCGGGCTGTCGCTGGCATAGCCCTCGCGCACCTCGACCGTGACGCCGTCATATTGCGAGATGGGCGTGGTGCCGATGCGCATCTCGGAGGTCGGCAATTCCAGAGGCCCGTATCCGCAGCAGAACAGGGCGATGATATAGCGGTCGTTGCCGCTCGCCTCGGTGTAGGGCTTGGCGCCATAGACCGGCGCCCAGCGCATCTCGCCCAACAGCCGCGGAACAGCGCCGTCCGGGTTCAGCGAATTCTGCATCCCGGAAATCGAATAGGTGGGGCTGGCGTCTCCGCT
This sequence comes from Xanthobacter autotrophicus, assembly GCF_005871085.1. GTDB lineage: Bacteria > Pseudomonadota > Alphaproteobacteria > Rhizobiales > Xanthobacteraceae > Xanthobacter > Xanthobacter autotrophicus. The sequence continues at coordinate 493,249 of NZ_VAUP01000015.1, forward strand.
CGCCGCCTGCTCTTTGCGCACCGGAACCAGCGCATTGATGAGCAGCGTGCCGCCCGCCAGCACGGCAGCAGAGATCAGGCTCGCCCCCAGAGTACCGAGGCCCGGCGCCAGCAGGTTGCCGATGGTCAGTGCCGCGATGGCAACCACAATGGTGAGCACCGCCCGGAGAGCGCCAGAATCGCCCGGCAGCAGCCGCACCAGCACTTCGGCGCCGGGCTTCGGGCGCACCACGTGCCAGTGCCGGCGCTCGATCACGTGGCCGGCGACCAGCACCCGCACGTGCTCCACCGGCGCGCCGGGGGCCGCCAGGCCCACGATCTCGGCGAGGCTCGCCCCGGCCGGCGCTGTCATCGACAGGCGGTCGGCCGGGTCCAGGCGCTGCATCACGATGATGGACATAGGGCCTCGTGGCGATAGATGGCGATGAGACGTGCCGCCCAGGTGGGCGCGCGATAGTCCTCGATCCGGCTGTCGTGGCCGTCCGAGACGTGGAGCATCAGGCCAGGGCGCACCACCACCCCCACATGGAGCGGCCGGCCGAACACCGAGAACAGGGCAATGTCGAATGGCTGCTCACGCCCAGGCGGGACCTCTCGCCACGTCCTCTGCGCGATGGCGCCGGACAGGGCCGCAGCTATCTCCGCCCGCTCCCCGACCGACGCATAGGCCTCCGTGTAGCTGGGCAGCGTGATGCCGCGCTCTTCCGCAAGCACCAGGCGCACCAGCCCGTAGCAGTCGAGCCCGCCCCTGCCCCGCCCCAGCGACACGAAGGGCAAGCCGAGGTAGCTTCCGGACCAATGGCCACCGAAGTTCACATCCGTGCGCCTCCGGCCATCGACCACACTTTCCGAAATGGAGGTCTCAGGCGGTGCGCCGCGGAAGATCACATTCATGGAAACCCCTCAGAACTGCCCCGGAAAGCGATCCTTGGTCATGCGGTCGCAGGGCCACGGCTCACTGAGGTAGGCCTCGCGGGACAGCGTGAGCGTGATCTGGTTGGCGTCATAGCTCACATCGACCGTCAGCAGCCCGTCGAAGGGCGCCTCCACATGGTCAGGCGCGGCAGAGGTGACGATCTCCAGCAGCACCGTGGCCGGCCCGCGCATCTGGCGCACCAACTTCACCTGGTCCGCCGCCACGTTCTCGAACACCAGCTGCGAGGCCGGCGCCTCATCCTGCTTGTCGTCGGGCCACGCCGCCCGCATGGCGGCGAACAGATAGACCTCGCTCCGGCTCACGGTGCCGTATTGCAGCGGGTCAACGGAAAGCCGCTGCGTCGGGTCCGTCGACAGCCGGACCGGCTCATCAAGCATTGGATGGGTGATGGTGGCGAGCACCACCGGCACCACGTCCGTGGCCTGCCCCGTCAGGGCCTGCCGGAGCGTGAGCGACAGCGACCTCATGGCAGGATGTCCAGCGAGAAGGCCGCGCCGAACAACACACCGCTCTGCGCATCGAAGGCAATGCCGTCCTGCCCGAACATCACCAGCCACCACGAGGTGATGACGAGAGGCGCCCCGTTCTCAGTCAGCAGCGGGGCGCCATCGGCCGTCAGCAAAGCCAACCCGTCCATGGTCTGGTCCGGAAACCAGAAGGGCAATGAACCGCCGGCCACGCCCTCAGCCCAGAACCGATTGAGCCGCGCCTTCTGGTCGAACCCCAGCCACAGCCGGGCGCGGACGGGCCGCGTCGCAGCCGAGGTACGGCGGCGCATCTTGGGCGGACCGGCATCCATGGACTGGCGAAGGCGCCCATCGGCAACGCCCTCAGAATAGCCGTCCACCAGGACGCGCTGCGGCAGGTCGGAAGGCCAGAAAGGGACCGTCATCGCCGCACCAGTGCCGGCCGCACGTTGTAGCCACCGAGCGTCTGCTGTGTCCGCGACCCACGCTTGCGCATGCTCGCGGCCACCTGCTCATCGAAGAACACGTCGAGGCGGCGCCCGCCGTTTCCGTCGTCGCGCTCTTCGGCCCGCGTTCCGGCGGGCGCGCCGTGGAACGTGACCTGCGTCGGCGGGGTGGTTACCGATACTGCCGGTCTTCCCCCGATCCCTCCGACGTCAGGACGCTGCACACGATCAAGGTTGAGAATGTGCCGAGGATCATCTCGCCGCAGCACCTCTTCGTTAAGACGGAGGATCGCGGGGCGCTCGTCGGGGCCAAAAAACCCGCCTCCGGAGTGGAACTTCGGCGCTCCGAGGAACGCCAGGGCCGACACGTTGCGAGTGGATGGCGCGTTGTCGTTCACGATGCCCCCGACATGATAGATGCCGGTGGTGAACCCAGATCCGGTCAGGGCTGGCAACGCGCCACCAGACGATAGCCCCCCTGTTAGGCTCCCGAAAATGCTGGACAGCACTTTGTTCGCTGCCATCTCCATCAGCTTGTCCACGACCTTGTTCAGCGCATTGGTGAGCGCATCAGACATGCCCACACCGTTGCGGAGGTCCGAGAGAAACCCCGTCAGCGCGCTTTCCCCGATGCTCTTGGTCTCGCTCAATGCTTGGTTGAGTCGCAGAACTTGTGCGGTCGGGGAGTTCAGGTCGACGGCGAGCCCCGCCGTACGCAGTGTAGAGGCGATCTGCTGGTCGCCGGTCGATCGGCCGAGCTGGTCGCGCTCGAATGCCGCGTCATTGAGGAGTTGAGCCTCGCGAAGAAGCGCGTTCAGCTTCGCCTGCTCAGCGTTCCGGGCTTTGAGCGCTGCAAGCTCGGTCTGGTTCACGACCGTCCCGTTCTGTGCCGCCTCCCGGATCAGCTCCTGCTCAGTCCGTAGGTTGGCAATCGCCAGTTCGCGTTGTTCAGCGGTCGCCCCCACCATCCGGCTTTCAAGCTGCTGCTGGGCGATGGCCTCCTGTGCTGCCTGCATGCGCTGGCGCGCGGCCTGGGACATGCCGGCATAGACCTGCGCGAGCGCCTTGATCTTGCCATCCTCGGCTTCGGCTGCAGCCGCCGCATTGGTCGCGCCGCGCTCCTTCGCGCGATAGGCGTCCAAGGCCGCCTGAGCTTCCGCGCGCTGTGTCGGCGTCGCCGCCCGGATGACCGCCAGCTCCATCTCACGCTCTCGGCGCAGCTTTTCGGCAACGGAGAGCAGCTGCCCGTCGTTCCCGGCGAGCGCCTGGATCTGGTTATTCACCCCCTCCAAAGTTTCCCGGTAGAGCTGGGTGTTTCCGGTTCCCTTGTCGATGGCCGCCTGCAGGGCCGATGCCTGCTTCGTCAGGCTCTCCAGTTCGTCGATGCGCGGGTCGCGCTCCTGGGCGATGACCTGCGCAGCCTTGGCAGCAAGCTCGTCCTGCTTCTTTGCCGCGCGCTCCTTCTCGTCGGCCTGCTTCTTGTAGAGATCCGCCAGCTTCTGCTCGTTCACCTGCAGCGAGGCTGCTGCCGCTCCGGAGGCGCGACCGCGCGGTCCCGCTGCGGTAATGCGCTGGTCAGCGACCAGCTTTTCGAGCGCCTTGATCTGCGCATCGAGGTCCGGTCCCTCGAACAGGGAATTGATGGCCTTACCCATGGCGACATAAGCGCCATCGGCGAAACCGGCGACACCCTGCCACGCACGGCCGAGCGCGGTCACATAGGTCGTCGCACTCGGCAGCGCTTTGGTAAGTTCGTCCAGCAGGACCTTCTGGGCCTGCCCCTTCTGGTTCGTGTCAGCCAGATTACGGATGTACCGGAGGGTCTCGACGTTCAGAAAGTTGAGCTTCTGGTCGAGGTCCTGTGCGCCCTTGGCCGGATCGGCGAATGCGGCCGCGAGGTCCGCTCCAGCCTCGGCGAGGTCCTTCTGGGTGAGCGCGGCATACCGCGTCGTCACCTCGATGAGGCCAATGAAGGTTTCCTTCCCGATCTTTCCGGTCGAGGCGAAGGCCGCAGTGAGATCCCGTGACGCGCTCACCGAGATCTTGCTCGCCGCGGCTCCCGCTTCGGCGATCGCCTCAAGCTGCGAGACCGTCGCGTTCGTGGAGCCTCCGAGCCCCTGAAGCGACCTCTGGAGCTGGTACTGACCGTCGAGATAGCTGGAATAGGCCAATCCAGCGGCGATGCCGATGCCTGCCAGGCCGGCGGCGACAGCACGGGCCGGCGTCACCAGCCCCATGAGCCGCTCGCCGAGGTACTTCAGCGACCCGGTAACGCCGCCCTGCCCTTCCTGCAACACCTGGTAGACCTGTCCGGCCTGCGACGTGATGATCTGGAACGGCGAGGCGCCCATGAGCGCCATGGTGGCGACGTCGTTCATTTGCCGGGACAGATTCATCATCTGGTAGCCGGCGAGGCCTGAACTCTTGGCCACATGATCAAGCTGGACGACCTGCGTCGCGAACGCGGTCTTGGTCCGGTCCAGCGCGGCCGCCCGCTCACGCTCGCTGATCGCGCCGACCTTGGCCGCCTCGTTGATCTCCTGCAGGGTCTGCCGGTATTGCTGACCGGCGGCGTAGAGGGGATTGTACTTGGCGCGCAGACGATCCAGTTCGGCGCCATAGGCCGCGATGTCCGCCCCACGATCGGGTGTGATCGTCTGGCGCGCCACGGCCGCCTGTGCTGCGGCCTTGGCCGCTGCCGCCTGATTGCGCAGTGCGCCTTCAAGCCTCCGGATCTGAGCGACCTGGGCCTCATAGACCGCCGTCGTCCGGGTGATCGCGTCCGCCCGCTCCTTCTCCGAGATCGCGCCGACGCGCGCGGCTTCGGCGATCTCCACGATAGTCTCGCGGTGCTGACGCTCCGCGGCGAACAACGGGTTGAACTTCGCCCGCAGGTCGTCCAGAGCTTCCCCAAAGGCGGCTATGTCCGAGGCCCGGCCGGCCGCATCGGCGAGGGGCCTGACACCAACGCTCCGGTTGATCTGCTGCTGGACGCGCAGCGCATTGTTGACCTGGTCGATTGCCCGGACATAGGCCACGGTCGGGGCGATCGCGTTGCGGCCGAGCGCTACCGCCGCCGCCTCCACCGACCGAGCCGCCGTGGTCGCCTGCTCAAGCGCGGCCCGCGCGCCCTTCGTCTCCCGCGTGATCTGATCGATACCGCGGCCGGCCGCTTCCGCCGCAGAGGCAAGGTCATCGTTCGCAGCCTCGGCCCGCTTCGACGAATTGACGAACTTGTCGAGTTCCCGGGAGGCCTTGGCCGCCGGCGCAGAATCGATCGCGAGCCCGAGGCGGGCGATATCGTCAGCCATATTGGCTCAGCCCTTTCTCTTTGCCCCGAGCCCTCTAAGCATCGCGGCAACGCCCGGCCCGTCCTTCGCGGACACGCCCTTCAGCTCTTTCTCAGCGGAGCCGAAGATCGCCTTGAGCATCGCTGTCCGCCCTTTGAAGGCGGCCACAATGCCGGGCATCGAGGTGTCGAGGGTCTCGGCCTCGGTCCACCCGAGCCACCCCGTACCCACTTCGAAAAGCCAGTCGTGAAACTCCGACTGGCTCAGGCTTCCCCCGAGGGGGCGGCCTCCCCGTCTTCGATCTCCTTAGGCTCCTTGCCGCCATTGGCGAGAAGCTGCACGAAGCGGGAGAGCGGCGCCGACAGCGGCGCGATGCCGGTCGCGTAGACCTTCCCCTCGACGTCGGAGACCTTCTTGCCGAGGCCCGCCGCGACGATGGCGACGTAGGTGGAGAAGTCGAAGGTCGCGAGGCGCTGGTAGGCCCCGATGAAGCCTCCCGCCGAGGCACTGACCTCTTTCGCAGCCCGGAGGGTGGAACGGAGCACATGCGTCTCGCCGTCGAGAACGATCTCGACCTCGCCCTGGTTCGCAGACATGAAGACCTCTTTGGTTGGTGAAGGGGATGTTCCCAGGCTCAGGGCGTCACGGCCGCCGGCACCTCGTAGATCTCGGAATTGATCCCGAGGTTGAACACGGACGTCGTGACGCTGTCGTTGGCCCCGAAATTGTTCCGGCCGGACATGACCAGCGCACGGAAATAGAAGATCGAGTTGGTGTGGCCCACCGAAGGAGCGTCGGCCGCGACTACTTTGATCGCGTACTCGAATTTCGTCTTCTCGGCGGCCTTGAGCGCGATCTGCCCGACGTCCAGCGGATCCCGGCCGACGGTGAGGGCCAGCGTGCCGGCATCACGCGCGCCCTTGAGCTTGCGCGTGCGGGCATCGCCGATCGAGGCGAAAGAGACGGACGAGGATTCGTCGCCGAACTCGCCGAGGTTCTGCACCTCCCCCACCTCCACATAGGTGAGGGCCGCGAACTCGGCGGTCGTATCGGCGGCATCGGCGGTCACGGCCGGGCCGATGTAGATCTTGGTGCCGGAAGTGGTGGTGACGGTCATGGAAGGGCTCCATCAGGATGGCGCGCTTGCCCAAGGCGCGATTGGGCGTTGCAGCCGAAGCCGCAGGATCAGGGCGCGACGCAGCGCCAGCGAATGGTGACCGGGACCTGCACCCAGTCCGGCTGCTCGATCGGCGGCGCCACGTCCGGAGGCCGGTTCACCTCCACCATGCGGCCATGCCGGGCGATGCGGGTTCCGCGCTCGAAATGGCCAGCCACCTGGCCGGCGAGGTCGAGGGGCTCGATGATGCCCTTCCCGGGCTGCCAGAAGACCGACACCTGGAAGAGGCCGCGAAACTCGCGGCCCGCGTCGAAGGCGAGGCCTGTTGCGCTCGTCGTGTTGGGTAGGTGCGTGGCGGACAGGAAGGGCACGCCCACGGTCGGCGAGAAGGGAACGCCGGGCCAGGCGATCGGACGGGCTGGCGTCAGCACGAGCTGCGACAGATGCCAGATCAGGGCGTCGGCGATCTGGGCCTCGGGGCGTGAAGCCGCCATGGTCAGCCCTTCACGAAGATGAGGTAGGCCGCCGGCGTGCCGGCTGCGGGAATGGGCTGGATCTTCAGGATCGCCCGCGGCGTGCCGTCGATGATGACCCGGTCCGTGATGAGAGGTTCGACCTCGGGGACGGCGCAGCGGACCATCAGGTCGCTGGCCGTGACCAGCGTCCCATCCACATAACGCGCCGTCACGCCGCTGACCGTGGCATTGAGGCCGTAATTGACCGGGACCGCAACGGGCGGGTTCCAGGCGTCGCCGCCCTCGCCCGGCACGTCGCGTTGTAGGCTGACGACGCCCTGGCCGAACTTGGTGAAGAGCTTCGACGCGGTCTGGCGCGCCCGATCGCAGATCGTCATGCCCAGTACCAGGTGGCTTGGCCGCCCTGCGAGCCATCGAGGATCGGGCCGAGCATCCCGGTGACCACGCCATAGCTCGTCTCGGCCGGGGCGCCGTCGAAATACTCGACCTCGACCGCGCCTTCGATCTTCTCCCGCTTCACACGGCCGCCGCGGTCGGCGTCCTGTGCCAAGGGGCCCGAGAGTGCCCGCGGCGCCAGTTCCGCTGCGCCCCTCTTCAGCATCGGCGGCAGGGCGGGGAGCGGCACGTTCCCCGGCCCGAGAACGGCGAGCGGGTCGCCGGCTGCATCCAGCCCTCCGGTGCGCGGCCATTCGAGGCCCTGCTCCCAGCCCTTCCGGATGCCCCGGTAGGACGCGCCGTAGATCGCGTCCAGATATGCCGACGCGGCGCGGAGCGCGCCTTCCTTGCTGGCCTCGGTTGCCGCCGCCCAAGGCGCCGCCAGCGCATCCTGCGGCCGTGCGGCCCAATAGGCGTCAGCCTCGGCGACGGAGGCATAGCTTTCCGCGCCCGAGACGCCGGTGCCGTCCTCGATCACGAGCATGGCTCAGCCCTGCATCTCGGCGAGCTTGGACGTAGCCTCTTCCTTGGTCAGGGCGTCCTCGGTGAGACGCTCATCACCACGGTAGACCGCCCACTTGCCGCGCCCGACGTGGCGAACGGAAAGCTCCGCGACGTTGGTCTCCGCGCCAGCAGCGGCCTCGGCGTTCCCCGCCGAGCCGGCCTCGCCGCCCTGGTTGATTGCCGCGGCCGGCGGCTTGACGCCCTGACCTTCCCCGGCACCGGCCGAAAGCGAGGTGCCTTCCACCGACCCTGCGCCCTCGGCGGCGTCCACCGGCTCCTTCGGGGGCTCCGGGTCAGCAGCGCCTTCGGCGGAACTCGACTTGTTCTCCGGGGTACCCTGGAAGGCCTGAATCTCCGGAGCGCCCGGCAGCGCCTTGACCTCCGCCACGAAGCCGCTGGCGTACAGCCCCGTGAAGTGCGGCCCGAACTCGCGCTCCTCGCCGCCGGAGAGATACTCGGCCTTCATCCCGTCTTCGAGCCACGGGAAAGGCTTCAGAACGACACCGCGCATGGCTCACGCCTCCTGTGGTCGATCGGCAGGGGCCCGTCGGACCCCCGCCAGATCCGGTCAGCCCTGGCCGAAGCCCTTGGCAAGCACCGTGGAGCCCTGCTGCGCCGGGCGCTGGAGCGGGACGAGGATCGCGACCATCTCGCCGAAGGCGATGTTGGCCACCGTGCTGGTGATGACGGCCTGCACATAGCGCTTCCGGGGCTTGAAATACTCGACCACCAGCACCTTGCTGGCGAGGTCGTTGGTGGCGCCCGACACGGCCGAGGCCACTGCCGCGTCGACCACCGTCATACCGGCGTCGGCGTTGGCGTCGTTTTCCTCGAGCTGGATCTTCGCCACGCCGGTCGCGACGCTCGCGGTGACCGGCACAGCGAACATCACGCTCTCGTAGCCCTGGGTGTCGATGATCGCCGAGTTGCTGTCGGTGTTGTTCGCCGCGGCGACGGCCGCCTTGACCCACCGGACCTCGGCGTTGTTGAGAAGACCATGCATTGGGGAGCCCTCCTCCGGGCGGGAATGAAGAGAGAGGGCCGCTCGCGGCGGCCCCCGGTCAGATCAGGATCAGGCGCTCACGACCATGAGGGCGAAGGCCTCGAAGTTCGTCACGTCGCCGCCCACGCGCCGGCGGGAGTAGAACTCCACGAACGGCTTGGAGCTGTAGGGATCGCGCAGGGTGGTGATGCCGAGGCGATCCACGACGGTGTAGCCGGCGCGGAAGTCACCGAAGGCGATCGGGAGCGCGCCGGCGCCCACCACCGGCATGTCGTCGGCCTGCCGCACCGGATAGCCGAGCAGGATGGACGGCTTGCCCGCCTCCAGCCCAGGCCGCCACAGGTACTGCCCCTGGGCATCCTTGAGCAGCGCCACCGAGCCGACGGTTCCGCGCTTCATCAGCCAGGACCCGTTGGCGAGGTAGGCCTCCTTCAGCGAGAAGGTCATGTTCACGAGGCCGTCGGCGGTGATGTTGGTCGCATGACCGGAGTTCACCTGCAGGATCTTGCCCCGCGCGTAGACGCCCGACGCCGCCGCCGGATAGGTCAGGATGCCACGGGGCTTCTTGACCCCGTTGCCGACGATGAAGGCGGAGGCCTCGATCCGGGCGAACTTGTCGGAGATCTTGTTCGCCAGCCAGCCCTCGATGTTGATGGATGCGTCTTCCAGCATCTGCTGGGTCGCCCGGGGCTTCGCCGCCATTTCGAAGACCGGGATCGCCTGCAACCCGATCTGCGGCGTGCCGGTTTCCAGCCGGCCCTCGGTCTCACCGACCCAGCCCGCCGAAGCCTCATCGTCATCAATCGGGATTTCCAGCTTGTCGGTGCCGATCGTCTCGATGGTCGCGAGCTGGCGCAGCGGAGAGGTTTCCCAGATCCGGGTCAGGATCCGCGCCGAGGTCGCGGTCGGCACGAGATAGCCTCCGTTGGGGTCCGAGCCCACGGAGAGCGCCTTCGCCTCGATCGGCTTGTCGTCGCGGCGCAGGTAGAGCGGGAACGACTTGGTCCATGCCCGATAGCCGTCCATGTCGAGGCCGGCCGGATCGATGGGACTGCCCACCTTGAGCGAGCCGGCGACGGCGGCCTTCGTCTCGAAATAGGCCAGGGCGTGCTTCTGCTCCTCGCCCTGCTCCTTGGGATCGCCGAGGGGGGCCCGGCGCATGGCGGTCGCGACCTGGTCGGCCTGGGCCTTCAGCTCACCGACGGTCTTCTCGATCGCGGCGTGTTTCTCGGAAACGGAGGTGGTGAGCGCGTCGATCTGCGCCTTCACCTCGGGCCGATCGGCGGACTTCTTGGCCTCCTCGGCGAGCTTGCGCACGTCGGCGAGGTCCTTCTCCATCGAGGCCTTCAGCCCGGAGACATTGTCGCCAAAGCCCTTCACCTCGCGCTCAATGCGCTCGAGCACGTCATTTTCAACGGGCATTGCGCCCTCCTATGAACGGGGTGATGTCAGAGACCGGCCCGGATGCCCTTGATGGTCCGCAGCAGGTCGTTCATCGCGCCGTCCTCATCCCGAGGCTCCAGCGACTTGAACCCGGACGAAGCGATCGACTTCGCCTGGGCGTGCGAGAAACCGAACTTCTCCCGAAGCCCGGCCTCGAATTCTCGAATGGTGCGCGGCGGGCCGGCCTTCACGCCGGTGACGCCTGCGGCCGGGTTCATCGCGAAGGTGACCAGGCTGACCTCCATCAGGTCGAGCTTGACCAGCTTCCGGATCCCGGCGGCCCGGTCGATCTCGTCCTCGAGGGTGGCGTAGCCGATGGAGAGCCCGTCCAGAGCACCATCCTTGAGCAGCGCGTAGGCCTCATCCGCCTGCTTCACGCCGGCAGTGAAGCGGCCCTTCACGAAGAGCCCGTAATCGTCCTCGCGCATCTCGGTCCATACGCCGATGGGCCTGCGGGCGTCGTGCTGCCACAGGAGCTTGGGCAGCTTGCCCTTCGACCGCCACGCGGACAGGCTTTCCGCGAAGGCGCCACGCACGATGAGGTCTCGCCCCTGGTCGACGTTGCCGAATACAGCGCCGTAGCCGGTGAAGGTGCCGGCATCGCCAACCTCCTTCAGTTCCAGAGCGAAGCTCTTGATTTCCATGGCGCGCCGCCCCTTTTCACTCGCCCGGACCCGGTCGGCCCAATCCTCATCGATCTCCGCGAACTCTTCGGGCCCGAAGATCAACTCGCCGCCGAACGGCTCGACATTGCCCAGGTCGACGCCCGCCCTGTCGTAGGTGATCGTCACGTGCGGCCGGTACCCGTCGTGGTCCCAGGACGCGCCGATGTCGCGGAAGGCCTGCCAGCGCTGGGCAAGTTCAGCGTGCTCGAACCGCAGCACCACGGCGCCCTTGTCCCCGAGCGGCTCAACCGAACGCGGCCCGCCGGCCCGGGCACGCACCTGGTCGAAGTGGTCACCGGCGTCCGCCCAGTCCACGGGATCGCGGCTGTAGGCGACGGTCACGTGCAGATCGTCGGCGGGAACCGTCTTGGCAAACCCCTGCCCCTTCGCCCAATCGATCAGTTCCGCGCCGTTCAGCAGGGGCCGGCTGACATAAAGCGTCCGGGGTTCCCCCATCGCTCCGTTCTCCGCTATGGTCTGAGCCGATGGCACGAAAGCTCCGCCCCCTCAGCGACACCGAGGTTCACGACCGTCTGGTCGCCGCTGCTGAATCCCTCGGGTACGCTCCGGGGGAGACCACGCGCGGAAACACCGCCATCGCGACGGCGCGGCGAGCGCTCGTGATGCTCCAGCTCAGCCTCGTCAAGGCGATGGAAGAGAGCACCGACAAACTGGACGGCGTGCGAAATCAGGACTGACCGAGGCGGGCCTTGAGCTCGCCGGTCACCTCGCCGACGATCTGCCCCCACTTCTGGGCCGCCGAGCGCACGAACGCTTTCCCGGCCTGATTGTAGGTCCGCCCGAGGCTGTCCTCCCCAACGAAGCCATATTCCAGCCGGCGGGCATAGGCGGCGCCGTAGGTCGCATAGATCGTATCGCCCAGTTCAGCACCCGCGATCACCAGGGCAACCTGCCCGGCATCGAAGGCCTGGACGGCGCCCTCAAGTGGGGGCTTCAGAGTGCCCGATGCTGGGGTGCCGAGCGTCGCCTGAAGGCTGGCGCGCAGGAAGCCCGTGTCGACCGGCATCCGGCCGCCCGCGCCCTCCGGCGTCTGCATGTCGCCGATCACCCGTTGCGCGCTCTCGCGGAAGACTGCGACCTGACGCGTCTTCACCTTTTTCGCCCAAGCATCGACCTGGGCCGCGAAGCTGAGGTTCTGGTCAGCCACACCCGCCTCCCCAATGAAAAAGCCCGCCGAAGCGGGCCATTTCTCAGCGATTTCCGGTCCAGTCAGCGAACGCGCCGCCCGGCGCCACCAGACTGCATCTTGTCCGCCAGTCGGTGTTCCGCGTCCGATTGCGGTTCACGCCACTGATCGAAGATCCGCTTGGCCTCGTCCGAGAACCCTCCGCCCAGCATGACGCGATCGTCGGACTTTTTGTCGTCCGCGACCTCCTTGAGCTTGATCTCGTAGACGTTCCCGCGCTTTGCCATGCCGGTCACGATAAACCGCGTGCCCGCCTTGAACAACACCTCGTTCTCATTGCGAAAGCGAGACAGGGGCTTCACGTCCACGCCGGACAACCCCTCGATGATCATCCGGACATTGCCACCGAAGGAAAACCCACGGCCCGTCGACGTGAAGGCCGGGAACTCGACAGCGGCACCGACAGCATAGGTCGACGTGATTTCGGCATCGCTGTAGACGTTGAGACCTCGGGTCACGAGGCCGGTTTCCTTCCTGGTGACGGCGTCCAGCGCGCCATTCAGCGCGTCTGAGATTATCGGGGTGAGCCAATTCCCCGTGCCTTCCCGCAGATCCTTGTTCAGCCGACGGTAGCCACTGCCGGTGTACCAGTTGATGAGCCCAGCCTGCCCAATCGAAAGCCCCCTGTACGGCGCGGGCGCACTCTTGAGGATGGTCTCGATCTCCTTGCGCCAGGTCGGATGGGTCGGAGTGAGCAGTTCATCAGCGACGCGATCTGCAAGTTCCGACGGCACACGGGGCCACGCCGCCCCGTCCGGGCCATAGCGCTGAGGCAGCAGGACCGGTTCCGGTGGCAGCGGCTTCTTCGGCTTGGGCGGCGCCTTCGGCTTTGGTGCTGGCTTCGGCTTCTGCTCTGCCTCCACAGCCTGGGCGAGGAAGTCGACTTTCGCCTCGCGCCAGCAGCGGCACCCGATCCTGTTGGCCGCAGAGGCGTTGGGATCGCCGGGAAAGCGGATCGGGCCCAGCGGGGACGAGAACGGCGTGCCGTGCGGTGCCCCCTTCTCGTTCATGCCGGGGATCATCGCGTGCGAGTGGCGCACCCGCTCATCCGCCGCCGTTCGCCAGAAATAGCGCACGTGGCTGCTCTGCAGCGCGCCCTTGTCGATCGCCTGCTGGTACGCCTCCTCCTGCGACTGGTGCAGGGCCGTCATTGCCTCGGTCCGGCCGATGGTTTCGCCGCGCAGGAGCAGCAGCCGGTCGGAATATCGACCGACCATCTTCTCCGCCGCGGCGGCGTCGATCGGCTTCCCAGCAGCGATAGCCTTGCGGATCGCACCGTCGAACTTCCGGTCGCGCCGCACCCGCGCCAGCGCATTACGAAGCTGGGCCTGGTCGCCGGAAAGCAGTTCGGCCCGGTAGCGCTGGACGTATTCCAGCTGCTGCGAGGTCAGCCCGATGAGGCCGCCCTGACGCGTTCTAGTCACCGGGTCGAGGCGCCCAACCAGGTCGAGGGCAACGTCGCGCGGGTTGAGGCCGCGGGCCATGCCATCGGCGAGGACAGTCCTGATCACCTGCCGCTGGTCTTCGATGATCTCGCGGATCAGAGTCGAGGACTGGTCCTTCAGCCACTGCTCGGCGCGGTCGTTCCGGGCGTTGAACTGCACCACCATGCGCAGCCCGTCCGGGGTTTTCACCGGCGGGATGGTCTGGGCCGTCTTCCCACCCCCCTCCTCGAACGCATCGGAAATCGACTGGTCCAGCTTCCGGAACGCCGCCGGATCGAGACCGATGGCCAGCAGGGCGCCGCTGATATCGCCCTTTTCCAGCATCGTGGTCAGGGCGCCGACCTGCGCCGAGCCCTTGATCGAGGCGATCGACGCCTTGAACGCCTTTGCGATTTCGGGCCCGTGCTGCGCCACCAGCTCGAGCAGGTACTTCTTGGTCGGCTTCGCCATCAGGGTGCGGCCGGATCGGCCTGGTTGTCGGCCGCCGGTTGCCCAGGGTCACCCAACGAGGCGGCAGCATCCTCGGCGGCGCGCAGATCGCGCTCGGCTGTGAGGGCGGCGAGAAGCTCCTCGTCCGTCTGGACGCTCAGGCCGATAGATCTGGCATACCGCCAGAGCATCTCGATCGGCAGCGCATCCTTCGTGTAGGCGTCAACGAGGGCAGAGAGCACCTGCGCGTCGGGGTCGAACTGCGTGGCGTCAGGGAGCGGCTCGTATTGCAGCGCGTCCCGCGCCTCATCGCGGGTGATGAGGCGCTTCTCGAACAGCTCGATCGTCGCCTTCCGTTTCGATTCCCGCCGGGGCTCCAGCGCCGGCACCTCGTCGAGGTCCACCCCGAGACGCAGGCGGTCGCCGAACCGCGGGGTGAGCCACGCGTCAAGCGCGTCCACGGCCTTGTCCACGAGGGGCAGCACCGTATCCTCGTAGAGGCCCAAAGTTGCCTCGCGGACATTGTTGTATGTGCTCGCCCCCGGCACGATCAGGATGTGGGGTACCCCGAAGGCGGTGCAGATATCCCGCGCCGCGTCGTCCTTGCCGGCGCCGAAGTCCATGTCCTTGGGCGAGATGCCCATCTCCTGCCAGTCAACGTTCCCGCCGAACACCATGGGCCGGCCAGCGTTTTCAAAGCCGCCGTGGCGCTCCTTCAGCCTCGCCTCGGCCGCTTCCACCGCCTCTTTCGGTGCGGACTGGGCTGTGCCGTTGACCACGACCGGCTTGAAGACCAGCGCGCCGCTCGGCCGGGCGCCGTTATCCAGCAATGCCTTGTTGTGGGCTGAAGCCGCGTTGTGGCGGTCAACGGCGTAGGCCGCCGGGTCCACCCGCGACAGGCCGTACCAGTCGTCGATGGGGTGGAACTCCTTCAGGTGCAGGATCGGGCCCTCGCCCGTCAGCAGATCCACCTGCCACGTCATCTTCTGGCCGTTGGCCTCGTACTCGTAGGCCTCCGGGCGGCCGTAGGCGCCGGGGATCACCCGCGTCCGGTCGGGGCGAAGCGTCCACAGCTCGCGCGGCGGCTTGCCGTCGGCGGGCGCGACCGCCTCGAGGTAGGTGTTCCCGGCGAGCAGCAGGTAGGCGTAGAACGCCTCGAACAACGAGTGACCGCCGATGCCCGGCGCCGGGCGCCTGAGCAGGTCGAGAAGGGGGCTTTCTTCCACCTCCCGCCCCTTGGTGTCCGCCAGGAGCCAGGGGATTGTCGCGGCTGCCGAGGCGATCATCTTCACGCACCGATGCGCGACCGCGTTCCGGACATAGGCCTCATCGGCGATCCGGTCATAGCGGCGATCAGTCCAGACGGGCTGGCCGACAGTCCACGCCGAAATCACCGAGCCGGCGGCGCTCGCCTTGGTTTGCGGACGCCGGCCGAAGGGCCACCAGGATGCCATGTTGGTCCTCAGCTTCCGACGTACCAATCGAATGGGTCGTTGATCAGCGCATTAAAGGCGCGGCTTGTGCTGTCGGCATCGTCGTCGTGCGCCGCGTCGGGGAAACCCTCCAAGGCGGCGAACCATTGCTCATTCCAGGCACCGCGCAGCACCAGCACGTTGCCGGCCTCGGCCTGGGCCGAGAACGGGCCAAAGCGGGTGACCTTGTCGCCGCTCTCCAGCGTGATCCGCACGTTGAAGCCGGTGAGGAGCTTCGCCAAAGACGACTTCTGCGCTTTGCCGGCCTGCCCGGGGTCCTGCGGCAGCGAGATTTCGACCTCGTGGCCGTCTGCAGACGCGGTGTTCTTCAGCAGGGTCTCAACACCTGAAGGCGACCAGTGGCCGGCGACGTGGTGGGCAACGATGAAGCGCCCGTCCGGCAGTTTCCCGAGCTTCGTTCCCGCCGTGGCGTCCGGGTCGTTGCCCTCGGTCTTCGGCGTCCCCGCAAGGTCCCAGCCACGCACCCAGCGCGCGCCGGCCGGCACCGCATCCACGACCTGGCACCACCCGCGCTGGAATAGCAGGCCCGCCGCTGGCCGGATCTTCCAGTTGCCGCCAAGGAGCCGCTCGCGCTCGACCGTGGGCAGCGCCATCAGGTTGGCGATGTAGCTCGGGTCCGCCGCCATCAAGGCGCGGTTGTCCGTCAGCTTCGCCGGGATGAACGTCACCGACTTTGGCGGAATTGGCTTCTGTTCGCCAAGTTCGTCAGGCGCCGTGTACTGCGCAAGATCCTCGGGCCGGTCCGCCCAAATGATGGTGTCGCCGATGCGAACGAACCAGCGCAGCACACCGGAACGCTCAGGAATCGCCAGCCCGGTGACCGGGTCGATCCACCAGGCGATAAACCGCGCCACCCAGCTGTCGGCGTCCGGGTTGCAGGTGGCTCGGATGTAGGGCCGCACCCCGCTCATGGAGCGGTTGCGGCTGACCATGTACCAGAACTGCTTCTCGCTGAAGTGCGTCAGCTCGTCGAAGCAGATCAGCGGGATCTGCGCGCCCTGCCAGTTCAGGACGGTCTTGTCGTGCTCCAGGTGGCCGAACGACACCGCAGCGCCGGACGGGAACGTCCACGACAGGTCCGGCGCCACCCGCGGCGTCGCGCCGATCAGCGGATAGAGCTTCTCGCTCTCATCCCACAGCCCGCCTTCGTTGCGGACCTGCACCAGCGTGCGCCGGAAGAACACCGCGCCGAACTGCCGGTTCGCGACATGCCGCAGCGGCTCCATGAGGAGCGCCCACGTTTTGCCCCCCCCCGCCGCTCCGCCGTAGATGGCGATGTCCGCTGGAGACCCGAGGAACGTCGTCTGCGGGCCCAGCTGCGGTCGGATGATCGTGGGGCTCCCCTGCCCCGCCTCATGACCTCCCATTGTCCGGCAGCTGGAAGATCGTCACCGGCGCCGGTGCGGGCAGGTCCTTCCCGTCCTTGCCTGTGTGCTCAAGCTTGTGGCGGTTGGAATAGGCGTCGCCGCATTCCTTCGCTGCCTGCTCATGCAGCTGAGCGGCGAGCGCCATGTTGCCCATGCCCTCTGCCTTCTCTGCCATTCGTTGCAGGGCGCGTAGGCGCACAGCACGATGGGAGATCGCGATCTTGCTCGTGTCCTCGAGGAAGGCCTTCCGGGTTTCTTCGAAGAGAGCGCGCCAGCGCGCCGCCGTGTCCGATCCCGCCGCTTTCGTTGGGTCATGGGTCTCAACCAGTTGCCGGCTCACCTCGATGCCGAACTCCTTCTTGACTGCCGCAGTCACAACGGACGGCGCGTCGAAGCAGGCGAGCGCTTGCACGATAAAGGTCTTCACGTCATGGTTGAGCTTGGCTTTGGCCATTGTGGTGTCAAGGCCGGGTCAAGGAAGGCAACATGGACTTATCCAAAATGAGTGAATCAGGGCTGAGGATGATGCACCGCTCAATCCGAGCGTCGCTCGAAAGTGACCTAGCCAACCAAAACAAGACTGACCCCTACTATGGGGTTACGGAATATCCGGACTGGGCTAATTGGCGCGACGAGCTGGAGGATGAATTGAAGCAGCGAGAGCTTTTGTTCGACCCGATCGTGTGGGAGTAGCCTATTAGGCAGCGCTTCGCCCGCACGTGCCACAAAGGTGAGCGACACGCGCCCCACTGATCTCCGGGCCTCGGTTGGCCGCCTCCACCAGATCGCGGACACCGGTGGCTTCGGCGCCATAGCGGCGAACCACCCCGACGAACTCCTCCACATCGTGGCCTCGCATGGTCCAGATCGGCTGGCCGTAGCGATTGAAGCGGGGGGCGCCGAAAGGATCGCGCTCCTGGCCGCAGTGATAGAGCTCATGTTCAACCAGAGCGCAGAATTCGGCATCCCCGCATTCGGCGGCATAGGTCGCGTCGATGGTGATGATGAAATCCGGCACCTCGCCGAACCATCCCCTGACCTGCGCCTCGGCGCGGGCCTTCGCCCACTTCCCCATCGCGCCCTGGGGCTCGCCCAATTCCGCCTGCCCGATGATCCGACGGCCGCGCCGGCTGTTCTCGACGTTCGTCCAGAGGAAGCCGATGTCGGCTAGGCGGAGGTGGGCATGATCCTCGTTCACCAGTGCCGCGTCTTCGGCGATGACGGCAGTACCCGCCCATGCTTGCAGCTCGGGCGTGGGAACGAACTGCGCTTCATCACCATTCAACAGATAGACCGGCGGCCGGGGGCGTCGGGACACGGCGCCAATCTCGCTCAATAGCTTAACTGTCAATTAGGCCGCCCATCTCGGCAGATGCCGGTTAATCATCTGCTTTCGTCTTGCTACTTGCCAACCTGCAAAATGTACGGCATATATACGTACTCAGTGGTCATGATACGTATTTTGAGATTGGACGATGCCCCCAAAAACGGAACGCTTCGAGATGCGGATGGACGCCGAGGCCTTGGCGCTCATCGATAACTGGCGCTCGCAGCAGGATGATCTGCCATCGCGCGCTGAAGCAATTCGGCGCTTGGTCGAGGCTGGATTGCGCCGACAAGGGGAAGATCGTGAGATGCGCCCGTCCCAGACGGAGCGTCTGATGCTATGGATGTTAGCGGAAGTATTAAAACAAAACCCAGAATATGACAATATAGAAACGGCAAACTTAATTCAGAAGTCGGTATATGGCGGACACTTCTGGGCACTTAAGTGGGAACTTGTTGGAATATTGCATGATCGAACCGTGTCCAATGCCGACGTCTCGTTCGTCGCAGATGTGCTGGACATGTGGAGTTTCATTGAAGAGGCAGGAGAGACGCTCGGCAAAGCTGACCGCAGCAAGTTGGTGAACGCCACGGGGCCTTGGAATGATAAGCCGAAATTTAGCGGCTTTGACGGCAATAACGAGGGCCTCTATTTGAGCATCGCCACGTTTATGGTGAAGGAGATGAACCGATTCGAGCGCTTCAAGGATCGCTCTCTCAACTCTCACTCACCGTCGATCAACCGCAATCGGGCGATGCTGGCGATATTCGAACCCATGAGAGGATCGCTGGTCGGGCGCTCGCTCAATGTGGATGAACTGATCGCAATACTCCAATAGCCTTTATCGGTTCGGCACATAGATGTCGTACCTCCAGCGCAACGGCGCGCTGTACCGTGGCGAGTACCAGGAGATGCTCGCCGCATACATGGAGAGCGTGAAAAGCACCAAGGATCCGGTGATGCTCGCCCTGCTCCACGATCTGCGCATGAGCCTGATGGACTGAGTTGCCGGCCTCTCAGCCGGCGCGGGCCAGATGCTTGCCTTTAGCGCCGTGCTCGCCGCCTTTGCGCCCGGAGGCCTGCTGGTCAGTCCGCACCTGGTTGCGCGCCGAAGCGCGAATTGGTGCCGGGAATTTCTACGGGGCTTCTGTTCGCCCCCGGCAGGCTACGCGTTTGTGACCGATCCCCGCTTCTACCAAGTCCGACATATCCGGCCGGTAGGACTTGGAACGACTTGCCCGAAGGGGCCGGAGCCGTAAACTGCTAAGCTAAATCAGGGCGCAACACTTCACCCTGCATTTCGGGCACACTATGGGGTGATTTGCACCGAAGGTGCAAAGTCAGCACAAAGTTACTTGTAGACGATGCTCACCACCTTCTCCTCGTGGGGCCATTCGGCCTCCTCGCCATTGCGGAACCCCTTCACCTTGACCTCGCGATCGTTGGGGTTTTCCGGTGGCTCGGCCATGCGCCAGAAAGCGGCGAGGGCATGCAGGCCCACCTTCACCAGGCGGATGTGCTCGGGCTCGGCGTCCCGCATGAGCAGGGCATCCAGTTCACTGGTGATCTGCCGTCCCCATTCGAGCCGATCGAGCACCGCCATTGCGCCGGCGTGCTGCGCGAGAACCCGATCCCGCTTCTCCTCCTCAGTCTCGGGGCGCTCCGCCGCCAGGTAGTCGGCCTCGGCCGGGATCTCCATCCCCTCGGCGACCATGATCGCCGCCGTGGACGCGGTGATGGGCGCGGCGATCACGACATGGAATTCCCTAATGATGGATCGGAGCCGTTCACCCGCCCAGCACTCGGGCTCTGTGATCAGGCCGGCGAGGAACATCCTGCCGAGGGCGCTCTCGGCGCGCTGATCGCGGCGCTGGCCTTCCTTCAGCCAGCTGCGGTGCGGCTGGCTGGTTGCCACGTCCGTGATGTCCCTGACGCGTTGCGGGCGCGGCTTCTTCGCCAATCGCCCGTCTGCCGTCCGCCGCCCTGCCTTGCGCCTGCGCCCTGCCATAAGTGCCTCTCTGGTCGCATAATGTGGATGCCGCCGGGGTGTCGCAGGCCTCGGCGGGGATGGCTCATTCGCCCTTGACGGCGAAGTGGTACGGAGCCGAATGGTCGACGCCGGAAGGGTTCAGAGGACGCCGGCGGCGGACGCGCTCGCCTTCTGGCCGGGCAAAGAGTGCGGACACCTCGGGCGGCAAGGTGCGTGAGCCATCACGACGCGACGGCTCTTCCACCTTGGCGGCGAGCAACCGGTGAAGCTGCCCCCGGAATGTCCTGGCCGGCTCGGCGATCTCGTCCAGCAGCTGACGCAGCTCGGGGCCCTTCGGCATGAACCTCGGGCTGAAGCCGGGCACCTTCCGCTGCATGATCCGGCGATATGCTTCATGGAGCGCAAAGGCCGGCACGCCGTCGAGGGAGATCAGGTAACCTTCCTGCCGCCGGCGCAGCGTGTCGTCGTCCTCGACCCGCTCTGCGAGATTGTCCTGCAGCGTCACCACGAACGCGGCGAGTTCATCGGTTGACGCGGGTCCCAGGCGGCTCGCCAAACGGGAGCACATCTCCGCTGCCACCTCCTTCTGCTGGTCCGACAGGGCTCGGTGGGCGGGGAGGCGCGGCGGATAGTCGGCTGTCATGGCGGCCAGCGAGGACCTCAGCCATGAGGGTGCGGCCTCGTTCGGATTGAGTAGGGCCGCGATCTGGTTCGCGCTGCCCGGCTGCAGGGCGGCTGGAACGGTCATATGCACCCTCCATGAGCTTGGTGAATGATTTTGCCTGCAAGAAGAAATCGAGGCTCGGCCGCCAATCGCGGTCGTGGTCACCCATCAAGAACGGCGAGGCCCGGGCCTTCGCCATGGCGGCGCGCCACCCCTCAATGCCTCCGCATTCCCGCAGCCTGGCCTTCAAAGCGGCACGGCGCGCAGCCGTCACCCGCTGCGCTTTCGGCCAGCCGACATCATCCGCCATCAGGTTGTAGCCCTCCACGGCCTCGTCGACCGGGTCAGGGGCCGGTGCGGGCGGCGGCGAAGTCGCCTCTCCCGATGCGTGAGCATCGGAATTCTGGCTTCTGGCTTCTGGCTTCTGGGCTTTATCCTGTGGGTTAACCCCCCTCTTAAGAGCCGGGTTTCCCCCGTTGCGCCCGTTAGCCTTATCCCTCTCAGCCTTCTCATCGTCGCGACGCATACGCCGGCTGTAGATCGCACCGTTATCCCGGCTGAAAACACCGGCGGCCTCCAACTCCTCGATGAACCCAGTCACCTCCTTCAGGGAGCACCCGGCGAGCCCTGCGAGTTGGCGCTCCGAAACGGGGTTGCCGTTGACGAGAAGCGAACCACGGGGCTCCGCCTCGTGCATCACGCACAGCATCTCCATCCAAAGGCCGCGGGCGCCGATTGAGCACATGCGCAGCGCCGGGTCGGCGCGCCAGTCGGAGGGGTAGAACTTGAACCAGGGCGCGCTCACAGTTCGCCCCCCTCTTCCCGCCGAGGCGCCACCCATGCGCCCCAGCCAAATGCCACCTTGTCCTCAGTCGGATGCTTATCGGTGCGCGGTCGGGATGCGCAGTCCCAGCTGCGCCCCCTCACCGTCCAAAGCTGCCGATAGCCGGCGGCGCGCAAGCTGGCGCCGTTCTCGCTGGCGAGGATGTAGGTGAGGCCGCGCCGATACCCTTTGGCATCCGCCGCCCGCCTCGCAGCCCCGTAGAGCATCGAGCACACGTTGGGCGAACCGTCGGAGCACAGGCGAGTGACCTCGACCGTCAGTCCGTCGTCTAAGGCGCGCGCCACGGGGCGGCCGACGACAGCCACACCGACGATAATCCCATCATCATCGTGAGCCGCGTGACGCCAAAGCGCGCCGACCGGCGGCTTGTGGTGACGGTGATGGTCAAGAATGAAGCTGTCTGCTTCGTCGCGGGTGATGGGGCGCAGCTCGATCACGCTGCGCCCCTTGAACTTAGCAGTACATGGCCCATCTCATGGTGGCAGTAATCTCGAGGTGATCTATGCCGATGCCACAAACTACTGAAATCTCGTCGCGATGGTTTGTCCGCGACGAGATCCGCAAGATGGTCCTCCCCTTGGTCGATCTCTCCCCCGACGCATTTGAGATTGTTCAGGTGAGCACCCCTGGCCTCCGGCACAATTGGGACATCCAGTTCAAGGCGGGATGGACCGGGGCGAACCCGGAGGCCCATCATCGCCATGCGCAAGCGGTCGCGGAATGCGCCGCACGGGTGCAATGGGACCACCCGCTTGTGGAGTTCGACGAGTAGCGGCCGCATCACTTCGCCACATTCCTCGAAGAGAGACAGCTGGGCCGCCTGCCATGCTCTTCGGTTGCATCCCCAGCAGGCCTGAGATAGCTCAGGCTCGGCGGGAAGCCGTGTGGGGATGAATGCGTGATGTCTTGGGGCTTTGAGCGCGGGCGCACCTACAACCGACGGCGCGACGTGCACGGCAAATTTCGCGGTCAACAACAGGGCGGCATCGTTACTCCCGCTGGCCACCCGGTCGTGATCATCATCACCGGAGACGAAGGCGGGCAGCACGGCTACACCGATCGCCTCCGGGAAGACGGCGTCTTCGAATACTACGGCGAGGGCCAAATCGGAGATATGCAGTTGGCGCGTGGGAATCGATCGATCGCTGAGCATTCCCGCGATGGCAAAGCCCTTCTCCTTTTTCGAAAAGTCGCCAAGGACGGCAGCCTGCGCTTCGAGGGAGAGTGGGTTTGCGAAAATGTCCTCACCAGACCCGCGCCCGATCGCAATGGCACCATGCGTTCCGCACTCGTTTTCGAGCTCCGCCCGATCGAGAACGTTGAAGAGCCTGAGGAAGCAGACACTCCGAAACCAGATCCCCGCTCCCTCCAAGAACTCCGCAATGCCGCGATCGCTGCTGCCAGCATCGGCCAAGTCACAGGAACCAGCGAGCGCACTGTCTACGCCCGCAGCCGAGATGTGCGCTCCTATGTGCTTCGGCGCGCCGACGGTCGTTGTGAAGGATGCGGCTGCACTGCCCCTTTCTTCCGCGCGGACGGCTCCCCCTACCTTGAGCCCCATCACATACGAAGGGTCAGCGATGGAGGACCCGACGATGTCCGTTTCGTAATTGCCCTCTGCCCGAATTGCCATAGACGAGTGCACGCTGGGGCGGATGGCAACGACTACAACGCCTCCCTCCTCCGTCGAATGGAGAGCATCGAACCGGAATAAGCCGCCGCCGGCGAAGCTGTCGATGACGAGTTCAATCATTGGATCCCTCTCTCGCCTGCTGCTAAGGTCGCGCTCGGGAGGGCGAAGGGATGGATTTCTGGAAATGGAATGCTGCTGTAGCGACTGCAGCAGGCGTTGCGCTGGGCGCGACCTTGACTGCGTTCGTTGCCGCGGCTTTGCGAGGACCTACCGCGGGTGACTGGCTGCAGTTTTCCGCGACGCTTTTGGGTGCTGGTGCAACCATTTTTGCGGGTTGGCTGGCACTCAGGGCGGTCTATACGCAAATCGATCATCAAAAGGCTGAGCGCACCAGCGAACGAGAGAGAGCCGCCAAGATCGCGCGCCTGTATTCCACCAGTCTTCTTAAAGGAGCAAATGAAGCACTCGAGTATTTCAAGAGGGAAATTGTCAATGAAGGCATAAAAGATACCAGCATACACACTGATGACGAAATTGTTTCCGAGGCCATCGACATAGTAGAGAGAAACATGATTTATGTTTCTGAAATTGACCATGCGATCGGCAATCTCGATCCAGATAGCATTTCCCGCGTTCGCGCGATTACGTCTGCTGCCGATGATTTTGTTGCACTCCACGATCTTTCGGATTTCATCGCGACCGATAAAATCTATGAAGCAATCAACTGCATCAAGTCCGCCGCGGAAGCGGGGATAGAACATTTCGGTTCTCATTCCGCTGCCTCCGATCCCGCCGCCGACAGGTAGTCGAACAGCGTCGGGCCGGAACCGCCGGCAGCTGCCGCCTGGGCATAGGCGACCCCGTCACGCCAATAGTCGGGATTGAGTTCCACCCCGATCGCCTTCCGGCCCATGCGCAGGGCGCAATAGGGGACCGTCATGATCCCACCGAAGGGGTCGAAGACGGTTTCCCCGGGCATCGAGAAGTCCTCGATCGCGCGCTCAACTATGTCGAACTGCAGCGGGCAGAGATGCATTTCCCGCCCCTTGCGCTGCTGAAGCATGTTCAGCGTGCGCATGCGGGCCACGTCCGTCCGGATCGCCGGGTGCTCGACGTGCGGCGGGGCCAGCATGAATTCGGGAGGCAGCTTGCCCTCGGCGTCGAGCACCTCGCAGAATTCGACGTGCGTGGCATGGTCGTAGGCCTGGGACAGGCTGAAGGCCTTCCAGCCGCGATAGATCGCCTTCTGGTCACCACGCGCCAAGGCCCGCAGTTCATCCGGCAGCAGCGGCCGGTCGCCGGAGGAGCGCCAGACGCCATGCGCATCGATCTGCCAGCGGGCGCGGCTGAAGCCGGGGCCCGGCACCGGGCGCAGCCGGCGATCGAATGGAACGAGGCGGACCTCTTCCCCTACGGGCGCGGCCTTATCGGGCTGATCCAGGTGGTCGGCGAAGCACGGCGGCTTCTCCTTCATCACCGGCACGTCGGCATAGCCGTTGGAGCGGTCCGACGGCGGCTTACGGAACTCCAGCACGTATTCGGGCAGGCCGCGCCCGTGGCGGGTCCCGTCCTTGCATTGCTCGGTCCAGCCCAGCCGGTAGGATCCGGCGTTCTCCCGCACCACGTCGGTGGCGATGGTGACGCGCGCCATGAAGGCGAACCCGTGCTTGCGGAAATGGGCGATGCAGTCGTCCGAGAACGGGTTCACGGTCTGGAAGCCCAGCCCGTTGATACCGCCGGGCACGATCCGGTCCTTCACGTGGATGATCGCCGTCCTGCCCGGCTTCAGGATCCGCAGCAGCTCCGGGGTGAGGAAGTCCATCTGCGCCCAGAAATGAGCATCGTCATCGGTGTGGCCGAAGTCGTTGAAGCTTGGCGTGTACTCGTACTGGGTCGAGAACGGGATCGACGTGACGATCAGGTCGACGCTGTCGGCCTGCATCGTGCGGGTCTCTTCCACCGTGTCGTTGTGCACGATCAGGTAGCCCTCGCCCCTCGCCTCCTGCCGGACAACGCCCATCGACCGGCCGAGCGCGCCGGCGACCGCCGCCTGTTCCGCGAGGCCAAAGCGCCGGATGATCGCGGACATCCGCTGCGCCTGCTCATCGAACTGGCGCCAGCGGCGCTCCAGGGTGCGGCGCATCTCCCGCTCGGCCTCGGTGTAGATCAGGTCGAGGCGCACCGCCCGGGTCTGACCGAACCGCTGGATGCGGAACACCGACTGGATGAAGTCGTGGAACTTGAAACCAATGCCGAGGTAGATGCCCCAGGCGCAGTGCTGCTGGAAATTGCAACCGGCTCCGTTGATCATCGGCTTGGTAGCGAGCTCCGCAAACTCACCTCGGGCGAACCCGATCACGCGCCGCTCCCGCTCGTCGAGGTCCAGCGAACCCCAGACGGATATCACCTCGGGCGCAGCCCGTTCGATCGCGGCACGCTCGGTCTCCAGGTCGTGCCAGATCAACCGGTGCGCTTCGGGTTCCTCGGCACGGATCGCCATCATCTTGGCGATGCGGCCTTCAAGGGACAGGCGCTTTTCCCGCGCGGCTTCCGACACCCCGTGGGCAGAATTCGCGAGGAGCCTGAGCTGG
The DNA here is from genome assembly GCF_005871085.1 of Xanthobacter autotrophicus. Classification (GTDB taxonomy): domain Bacteria; phylum Pseudomonadota; class Alphaproteobacteria; order Rhizobiales; family Xanthobacteraceae; genus Xanthobacter; species Xanthobacter autotrophicus. The sequence goes on from NZ_VAUP01000015.1 coordinate 519,021, forward strand.
CCGTCCTTCTCTTCACCGGCTGCGGTGTGGTCCGACGGGATCTCGTGCCAGCGGATGTCGAGTGGCGGAAGGTCGTAGCCGTCGTCCGAAAAGCCGAGGTCGGAGGGCTTCTGCACGAACAGCGCCCAACTGGAAACCCACAGCCAGAACTCCTCTTCCTTGTGCGGGTGGAGGGTCAGCTTGTCCGCATGCTCGCTGTCCCGCTTGAAGAAGCGGGTCTTCGCCTCGCCGACATCCATCACGCCGAGGAACGCAGCATAGGCAAGCAGCTCGATGAATTCGTTCGGGTCTGGCACAGCTGTGGCCACGAACCGGTAGCGGACACCGGCATGCTTGCGGCCCACCTTCCGGTCGTCCCCGGCGAAGGTCGCCATGAACTCGCGGAAGGTCTTTGTGCCGCCGAAGCCGCGCAGGCAGGCCGCCTCATCCAGCGAGGCCGCCGTGAACAGCAGTGGGTCGAGCTTGCCGTCGCGGATCGTCTCATAGTTCGTCAGGTGGATGACGACCTGCCGGGAGCCGGGCTCGTTCGGCGCTTCCATCTCGGCCGCGCTGCGGATGAACTTCAGGCGGATGTCGGGATGCCGGGCCTCGACCTCGAGGAAGAACTCGTGGCGGACACCGAGGGGAACCACAATGAGGCCGTGCCCGCCGGCGTGTATGAGGCACTGGCGGATCACTTCCAGCTGCGTCGAAGTCTTGTGCAGGCCGAAGCGCAGGAATAGCGCCCGGCGCCCGCCGCGGCATGCCCATGGGACGATGGCCCGCGTCATCGGCTTGAGGAGCGGGTTCACATCCTCGGCGGCGACCTCGAAACCGAGAGCCGGAGCGATGCGCACCTTGGCCTTGAGGAAATCATGATAGTCGGCATGCGCGTTCATGCGGCCGTGCTCCCTTGCTCGGCGGCTCGGCGTGCGTCAGCGCGATCAGCGAGGCGGCCCAATGTTTCAGCAATGGCTTCCTTGCGCCCCAGACGGATGCGCATGTTTGCAAGCTGCTCCGGCGTGCGCCGAGCCTTCTCGTCCTGAGTTCCCGAGAGGATCTCGATCCAGTCGCGGTACTCCATGAGGTCGAGTTCGGCCTCTTCGGCCTGGTGTCGAAGGCTGACCGTCATGGCGCGTCGCCTCCGGTTAGCTTGAGGCGAAGGGCTTCCACTTCAACGGTCAGGTCGGATGCTTCCCCGATCAGCGCCGCAATCTTGCGCACGGCATGCAGCGCGGTGGTGTGGTCGCGCCCGCCGAAGCGCCGGGCGACCTCCGACATCGATCGCGTGGTCAGCGTCTTGGCCAGGTACATGGCGACCTGGCGCGGCTTCACCACGGTGTGGATGCGGCTCGGAGACTGAAGATCCTGCGCCGTGCAGCCGTAGTATGCGGCGACGAACCGCATGATCTCGGCTACGGTCGGGCACAAAGGGTCATAGCCCTCCGGAAGAGGCGGGATCACGCGCTGGATGGGCGGCGCTCCTTCGCGCAAGGCACGCGCCTTTTCCCGGCGGATCCGGTCCACTTCCCGCCTCCGGGCCACCCGATGCTCTGCGGCCTCTTCAGGGCTGAGCACCGGCCTGCGTTCCGATGACGGGCGCTTCGGCGGCGGGACAGACAGCGGGCGGCCTTGGGCTGGGCAAAGCCCAAACAGGCGGGCCCGTCGGGTCTTCGCCTGCTCGTGCTGCCGGGCCAACTCGGGCGAATTGACAAGCATGTGGGCGTTCATTTCCGCCCCTCCAGTGCCGCGTCGATCATGGCGCGCGTGGCCGGATCAACGTGCCGGATCGGGAAGCCGAAGAAGCCGGCGGGGTGGCTGCACGTGATGGTCACGGGCTGGCCTGCGGCCTCCAGCAGCCTTTTCCGCTTCTGGTTCTGCATGTAGGCGCGGCCCTGCTGTCGAATGGCCGCGCGCGCTTCGTGCTGCGCCTTTGTCACCTTGATCATTCGGCAGCCCTCACTTCGGGCTCAGCCGGCGGCACGGGCGGCTCATGAGGGAGCGCCGTTTCGCCACGCATCGGCATCAGGATGAAGGTCGACGCCGGGTCCGACGCATCGGAGATCCTGACCTGCGAACTCGCCGAACCCGTCCAGTGCAGCCGGAAGGCCGAGCCGCGTATCTGCTGCACAATGGCCACCAGATAGCGACGGTCGAAGCTGATGGGTTGATCCGGCCAGGATCTCAGGGGCGCGGCAGGCACGGGAATGCTGGCCCGACCGCGATCAGCGTCTCGCCGATCGAGATAGAGCGCACCCTTGCGCCAGCAGAGGGTCAGACCGCAGCTGGAGCCGCGGGCCTCGATCGCCTTGAGCCGACCCAGAGCCGAGAGGAAGGCGAGGCGGTCCACCTCATAGCCGGCATCCGTAGCTTCGCACAGCACTCGGTGATAGTCAGGATACGTCCCGTCGATCATCCTCCCTGTGATCGACACCGCTTCCGTGTCGATCCGGCACAGAAACGGGGAGGCCGAAATGGTCAGCCGGGCTGGGCCGCGCACCAGGTTAACCGCGGCACGAACGAGCAGAGATGAGACGATGCATCTACGTTCGCCTGCCACATAGCCTGCGGCTTCCATCGCGGCTCCGACGCCCGCGATGTTCCGCTCGACCCTGCCAAGGCGGTGCCCGTCTGTGGTGACCGAAAAGAGCCGGTCGCCATCTGGATCGAGGCAAACCCCATTGAGGTAGTACCGCGTCTCCTCGTTGGAGATGAAGGGCGCGACGCGGGCGAGCACGTCCCCGACGAAGCCGGCGTCAAGTTGAATGGCGCCGTGCTTCAGCGCATCCTCCGGCCGCTTCATCTTCGGCCAGTCCTTGGCGTCGACGGCGGGCAGGAGCCATTCCTCCTCGTCAACGAGCACGAGAAGCTCGTTGGCGGCCCGAAGCGCAAGCGTCACGCGCTGGGTAGCAGGAAGGCCGCGGACGATGTCTCGCAGCACCCGAGGATCGACGCAGACCGCCTCCAGCTTGCCGGCCGCGGCGACGTGCGTCCGGATCTCAATATCAAGATCGGTACTAACGATCTCAAGGCGACTGTGGCCGGCAGCGAGACGAGCTGTGGAAAGGATCGGGATCGTCGCCTTCTGGTGACAGGCTGAGATCACCCGGGCGAGCGCCTGCGAAAACGCTCCCGCGTCCACGCTGATGCCGGCACCTTCGGCAATTCGGCTCTTTCTTGTGTTCCCCATCACGCAGCCCTCCCCTTCAGGAGGTCCGCCCCGAAGGTCTGCTGCATCGCCTCAAGGCCCATCGGGAGGAAGCCGGGGATCTGGGTCGCCTCGCCAGTGGCGAACCATTTGCCAGCGATGCGGCGGTCGGCCATGACGAGCTGCGCAACGGCTTCGTCGACGGTCGTCCCAACGAACCAGCGGGCCAGACGGTGTTCCACCCCGGTCTCGATTTCCAGATCACGCATGCGGCGTGCGAGATTGGTGGAAAGACCGATCCGCACCACATCAGGCGCCGTGACGGGATTGGCGAAATAGACGAAACCCACCAAGTGCGGAGCGATCGGCGGGAGGTTCAGAACAGGCAGTGCGGGCGCGCGGTTGCGGAAGTCCATCCACGCTTCCGCCGAGCCGTGGCGCCCGATAGCGGCGACGACCGTCCGCGCGAAAGTCGGCGTTGAACCAATCAGACGAGACGCCGCATAGAAGGCATTCCGGTCTCCCGGCTCGCCCACGCCCAGCATCGGCTTGAGAAGGTCCGTGAGGTAGTTCAGCCTCGCGTCGGTCGGTGTGAGCCGCCTCGTGAGCGTCTTGATCAGCTCCGCCGTTTCGGGCGAAGCCATCGTCGGGATCTCGGACATGGGTCCTCCTTCAGGGCGCACGAAGGCGCCCGGCGAAATGCCGGTTGACGTGGGTTGGTGATGAAGAGCGGCCGAAGCCGCGAAATCAGTGCGGGCTGTGGTGCGCGGCGTACCAGATGCCGAGGGCGAGCCCGGCGAGCGTGAAGGCGGCGCGCTCAATCATGGCAGCGGCTGCACGTCGAAACTCAGGGCGACGGATCATCTGTCTTCTCCGTCTTCATCCAGGGGGCGATCTTCAGGGCCAGCGCCCGCGAGCCGCCGGAACACCAGAGCAAGCACCTCGCGGCGCAGTTCCGCATCCACTTCCACAGCGCGCGCGACAAGCTGTCCGACATCTGCGGTTTCTTCGATCCGTTCTCGGGCATGGGCTTCCGCCTTGTCGTTCGCTTTGGCCATGGCGGCGCGAACGCGCTCGACCACGGATGCGCGTGGGTCCGATGATTCCTTGTAGTAGAGCGCCCGCGCCTGCCGATAGCTGATGCCGGCGCACCGTGCGGCGCGCGCAAGCATGCTTTCCCGCGTGTCGATGTCACCGCGCGGCCCACCGAGCACCTTGATCGACTGGTGCATCTCTGCGGCAAGGGTCATCTCATCCCTCGCAAGTTTATCCGGAATTCCGGACGACTTCTCCGGCATTTCGCACAGTCCTTCTGCTCTTCTGTGGTCAGCAGACGGACTGCACTGGAGACGGAGTGATGTTGCTCACCGCAGATGATCTTGCAGGACGTGCTGCGGCGAGCGCGGATAGAAGCGGCGGCCCGGCGGGAACCGGGCACGCCGAAGTGGGTCGGGAGGAATCCGACCAGGGGAACGACAGTTTCATCGCGATCGGCACCCTGGCAGGCGCCATCGTGGACAAGCTCAAATCGGATCGGGCCGCGCGCATCGCCCCTCGCGCCGCCGCCCGTGCGCCGGCCGGCGGAGAAGTCGCGCTCAGTGCCGGCCGGCGCCCCAACATGGAGAAGAGGATGCCGTCGATTGGGACGACGCGGATGTTCGCAACGCTGCTCGCCGGGATCGCGCGCGAACGCAGCGACCGTGGTGAGGCCCTTCTGCGATACATCGAGGCGGAGGCCGGATACCTGCGGCCGAAGATGCCTGTCACCGCAGACGCGATGACCAGCGCTTGCGCCGATGCGCGCCGGCTGAGGATTAGCCATGATGTGGCGGGTGGGTGAGGTCAGCACGCCAGTGCCTCCGCCTTCATCTGGCGGATGCGCGAGGCGGCGCACTCCTCGCCGTAGAGTACGGCGAAATCGATGTACTCGCCCTTCAAGTCGGCCGGAACCCAACGCGGCACCAGGTCAGACCGCGGAGGGCGCCCAACGCGGGATGCCTCGGCAAGCTGTGCGCGCACCGCGGGGTCCGCACAGCGCCGCTGCTGCGCCTCGGAGCGCGACGGGAGGCGCACATCGGCCCTCTTTGCCCACTTGATGATGCAGGCAGGGCTCACGCCGATGTCCCGTGCGATCTCGACAGCGAGGGCGCCGGCCTGCGCCATCTCGGTCATCCGGGCGATCGCTTCAAGGGTGCTCTTCGGTCGGGCGCGCGTCATCAGGCGGCCCTCCGGTAGGCCACGAACGCCCGCGCGAGTTCCATCTGGTAGGCGTCCGTCTCCCGGTGCCCGGCATCGGCGGCGCCGTTCCGCCAGCCGTGCCAGTAAGCGCGAGACCGGTTGTTGCCGGGCTCGGGTACGCCGTGCCAGCCATCCCAATAGCCGTCGACCATCTCGACGGTGTCGAGAGACATGAGGTCTTCTATGGTGGTGACGGGGGCGAACTCGGACATCAGGCGGTCCTCCGCCAGACGTATGTGGCGCGTCCCGCCGCGGGCGCGGACAGGTCAGGGCAGAATTGCCCGGCCGGCAACGGATGCTCCACCATCCAAGGTTGCGACACCGATTCGATGGTGAAGACATGGTTATTGGCTATGCGGAGATCATCTCCTCGCTCGCGCTGCTTGTCAGCTTCGGAAGCTATGTCCTTCACTGGCGGACATGGCGGCGCGAGATAGATTCCCAGAGGCCCGAACTGCTTGCCTCTAAGGTGAGCGATGAGCAGATCGAGCCACCCTGGCACCGAATACGCATAACATTGCGGTCCAGATCGGATGAAGGAGTTGCAATGGAAAGCCTCCGCGTTAAAAGCCCTAAGGCCGCGGCGCTTGCGAGATATCTGGACTGCGCAAAGTACGGCAACGAGGGAAGGCTTCGTGTGCATCTGCCCGACCGACCCGATCGACAAATCAGCACGAAGCTTCGGGTCGCGCATGCAGGCTCCGCCATTATCCGCTACGCGGGAGGCATCCAGGAAATGGGCTCGGGAGATCAGCATTTTGAGGACTTCCTCATCTTGCTGCCGGAGGCTTCCAATTCAGCGCGCAGCTCAGCCGCGACCCGAAGCGTCGCACTGGTCGCAACCCTGAGCTCTCTCACCCACCCAGTTAAGAGGCAGACAAGGCTGATCAAGGTCATGATCCACACCGCCACGAAGGCGCCAGCCACCCAATAGGGGACGACGATGCTCATGCCACCCTCCCCTGGTGTTCGGGTTGGGAGCACGCATGGAATTGCGCCATGAAGGCTTTCACGCGCTCAGCGGTCCGCCAGCTCGGCTCACGCCCCTGCCGCAGATCGAAAACAAACTTCGGATCCCCAACGGCCTCCTTGCCGAAGCGCGTCGGGGCAATGCCGTTCTTGGAGATGAAGGCCTCTATCTCGGCCTTAAAAGCTTCCGGCTCGATCATGAGCGCACTCTATAGGATTTTGCCTATCATTCAAGAGGCAAAATCCTATTCGCCGGATATGTAGGAAATTTCCTATACCAATGCCATGGATGCCGTGCGCCAACTGATCATCGATCGAGTCAATGAGCTGGGGACCGACCTCAAAGCGGCATCCCTCGCCATGGGGCGGAATCACGCATACCTGCAGCAGTTCATTTCCCGTGGCGTACCAGTTGAGTTGAAGGAACGCGATCGGATCGCATTGGCGACCTTCCTCAGGGTGGAAGAGGGCCGACTTCGGCCCCAGCAAGCCGAACGGCTCAACGCCGAACCCCAGCGCTCTCCGAAGCCCGAACGGCCTAAGGCTGATGTCTCTTACCCGATGGACGTAAACTGGCCGACACGGAAGGTCCCTGTCTACGGCCAGGCAGCCGGCGGTGCTGACGACGACGGAAGGTTCATCCTCAACGGCAACAAGGTGGCCGACGTTCTCATTCTGCCGGGCCTCGAGGACGTGAAGGACGCCTACGCGGTCTATGTCTATGGCACATCAATGGTGCCCGCATTCAAGCCGGGGGCGACGGTCTATGTGGACCCAAGCCGCCCGATCGTCGCGGGCGATGACGTGGTGGTGCAGGTCAAGATGGACGAACACGAGCCGCCCTATGGGTTCGTGAAGGAGTTCGTCGCCCGCCGAGGCGGCAAGCTCGTCCTGCTGCAGCACAATCCACCCGAAGGCCAAGACAAGACCCTCACCTTCCCGCTCGATCGGGTGGTCGCCGTCCACAAGGTCGTCGGCAACGTTCCACGGTAGCAGCGCAGATTCGATTCGACTCCAGATCGCCCCTCGATCAATATGGAACATAGCAAGAACACGGGGGCGAGAATGCCGGGCGTCGGAGTAGCGCTTTGCCTTTCAAACACAGCATCGATGCTCATTTCCTGCGCTGATTGCGGCCATACGACAGTCTGGTTCGAGCGGCATTTTCGGCAACGTGGGCTGCGTCCCGATCACACGGTCAGCCAGGTTTCCAAGCGCCTTTTCTGCCCCGCATGCCGGCGCGCCGGCGGGCGCGGCAAAGAGCTGCGGATCGAAGCATTCCCTGTCGTTCGCCAGATGTAGGTTGCATGAGCGAGGCACTCACCATCCACGTCGTCCAGACGTTCACTGAGATCGACGGCTATCCGGTCGCTGAGGAGCCTGTCGCCTGCCAGTCGGCATCCCAGGCCAAGGCGAAGGCTCAGGCCGCGCGCGGCAGCAAGCTCGGCGTCATCGCATGGTCGCGCACGTCGCCGGACCCTGGGCTGGGCGACTGGGGGGATCCGGTGATAATCGCCCGTTATGGCAAGATCCCCGAGGAGTTTGAGGAGGCAGGCGCGGTTGAGTAGGACACCTTCACGTGACAATCGAGAAAATGGAGCACCCAAGTTATTCAATTATCATTTATGGACGTAAGATGTATTTCAGATGGAACATATCCATCAGACGTCATCCTAGATATAACGGTTATATCTCCGTTTATTTTATTCTTATTCCATATGTCCTTTGAGGTAAGAGGCTCAATTATCTTCATGCGCACTCTTGCGTCTGATATCCCAACCGGAACACAAGCCCAACCGGTTTTCGCCCTATCTCTGTCTTGAGCATGTATTTCTATATCAACACCTCTAAAATGCCTGTATCTCTCAAAATCTTCCTTCGCATCTAACTCATCTGGGAATGGTATTTCCCTGATAATTTCCGGCTCAATCCTATCCCTATCAAATGTAATTGCAGCAGAACCCGACTTTTGACTCGGCATGAAGAAGTTTTTAATCGTCGCAATAAGCTTTTTTACGGCGCCCGGGCTTCCATATTTCGCATCTAAAATATTCAATATTTCATCCTTACTCTTTCCCGTCCTATTTGCGATATCTTCTGCCAATTGATTGAGCATATGCCTCAACGCACCGTCTTCAACGGCCTTTGTTGCAGCATCCTTTGCAAAGGCTGCACCATAAAAAAGCACAACCATCGTGACTATAGTGAGGATTGAGTTATATTTGTCCGGGATATCCACGCTAAAGCATTCTTCAAGCATGGATGGTACAGTCGACATCAAATCCGGTTGCACTGCCGCAATTAAGCCGACAATTAACAACTCCTTTAGGGGACTTTCTTGCGTTATTGACCGCACATTTATAGAGATACTTTGTATCTCTATGCCATCTACCAAGCTTGGAAGCAACGAGACCGCATCGCGAATCGCTGCATCTACGCCCTGCAACGCAACGATCACATCCGAAATAGGCGTGGGCCCTTCGGTATCGTAGGTAATTGCGAGCGGCAATCTGATCTCGGCCATAGCACAAGCCAAGCAGTGTGGCGTTCGGTTGTGGAGTCATTTCCTACTCTCCCACGCTCAAAAATCCTCACTCGAAACAATCAGTTGCATTTTTGCAACACAGCACCAACGGGAGTTTCCTCCAGCGCCCCACCACGGGGCGAGAGGGAGTGTAGCAGGGATTTGTCGTTTTGATAGGATTTTGCCTATTGACGGTCGATAGGATTATTCCTATTATCCTCTCATCAACCGAGGGGACACCGACATGACCTACACCCGCACCTACAGCGACGGATCGAAGATCGAGCTGGGTTCCGAGCCCGGCAAGGGCTGGATCGCGGTGCTCAAGGCCAGCCACGAGGCGACCATCCCCGAAGCTGAAGTGGACGCCCTGCTCTCCGGCATGGACCGGATGATGGCACGTGAGGCCGAATATCAGGCCGCTCTCGCTTCTGCCCAGACGCCATTCGAGGCCTATTGGGCCGGCTCCGCCTCCGCCTCGGTCATGCGCGATTACCGCGCGGGCCGCACCCGCCGGATCACCGGCAAGCAGGCCCACCTCGTCGATGACGTGAAGCGGCCGGGCTGAGCAACCGGAGCGGCCCCGGGCCGCTCCTCTTCAACGGGAGGGGATCATGGACACTGCTGCCGCTAAAGCCGCGATCCACGCGTTGATGACCGATCCGAGCGCCATCGACAGCATCTCGCTCGACGCCGCGATCCGGGCTCACGAAACCGGCCTTCCGGTCTACTGGCACAGCCGCTCCTACAGCGACGCCTTCGCGACGATCTTCGTCGACCTCGTCCATTCCGTTGGGCTGGATGCGGCGCTTGCCGAGATGCGTCGGCGGCACCCCACCCATCCCGAAGCGGGCCCCACACGGCTGCTCGCCCGGCTCGTTCCCATCACCGCTGACGCCCGCGCCGAGCTTTCGGCCACGTGTGCCCGGCACGGGATCGTCACCCACGCCCAAGGGAGGGCCGCATGAGCACTCGCGAATTTGCCAGCTTCAACTTCACGATCTTTGGCCGGCCTTACGAAGCCAGGGTCGGAAAGTCCGTTCCGTCCGTCCTGCATATCGAATTCGACCAGTCCGGATGCAATGAAATCAGCGTGCACCTTGGCGATGAAGACCTCGCCCGCCGGCTGTGCGACGCGATCAATGCTGCGATCCGGCCGGCCGCGCCTGCCGTGCTGGAGACCTTTTCCGAGGCCGCAGAATGACCGTGCTGCGCTTCCCCAGCCTCTTCAATTCCAGACGCGCCGCCGCACGCCCCCAGGCGGCGCCACAGCCGCCGGCCCAAGGTGTTCCCTCGCCGGAGCCGGCGGCTGTCCCCTCCCCTGCCGAGGTCGTGAACCTCGAAGACCGGCGCATCCCGAAGATCCCGCTGCCGTGGTGCCCAGTCTCGCCCTACGTCGGCGCCGTCATCCTCGGGGCCGCGCTCGCATCCGCCACGACGGCCTACGTCGCCGCCGACCTCTTCACCATGCCCAGCCGGTTCGCCGCTGCGGTCTTCGCACCTTGGAGCGCCTGATGGAACCGACCCGCACCAAGTCCCGCCGCGGCTTCGCGGCCATGTCACCGGAAAAGCAGCGCGAGATCGCCCGCATGGGCGGCAGTTCGGTCCCGCCCGAGAAGCGGTCCTTCTCGCAGGATCGGTCGCTCGCCGCCGAGAGCGGCCGCAAGGGCGGCCTGTCCGTCAAGGCGGAGAAGCGCTCCTTTTCGCGCGACCGCGCCCTCGCCTCGGGGGCCGGGCGCGTCGGCGGCAGCAAGCGAAAGGGGGCCTGATGCTCCCGGCCTTCCTCCGCAGGTTCCGAAGGGCCTGGGCTGCCATGGCGGTCTCCAGCCAACAAGAAGCGGCCTTCTGCGCGCACCGCGCCCGGTACGACTTGTTCCGGACGCTCGGCTTTCCCCACGACGCGGCGCTGCGGCGCGCGTCCGGCGATGAGTGAGGTGGTCATGGTCACGTTTTCCGAGCGAGTGGTGCTCATGGCGCGAGAATTGACCCGCTGCGCCGTCGACCTTGGCGACGAAGCCGCCGTGATGCAGCTCCTGCAGGGTGCGGGGTTCTCCTCGGCCGAGATCTTTGCCGGTCTCGAAATGGCGATCGACACCGCACGCGTGGAGCGGATCAACGACGACATTCTCGCCGGCCTCGCCGGCGGCGAATGGCCGGGTGCCGCCTGACATGCGCGCGCTCATCGCCATCGCCTGCCTTGGCGCCGTCCTGATCGCGCTCGGTGTGCTCGCCCACCATGCGGCTGGCCGCGTGAGCGCGAGCCGCCGGCGGGCCGACGCCCTCGACCCTCACAACCACCCCCACGGAGATGTCCCGCGCATCCCGGTGCGGGCTATCGGAGACCGTGATGTCTGACCAATATTCCGCCTGGCGCGCCTCCCTCGCAGGTGAACCCGTCGCAATCCACGATGCCGAGCCCAATTCCGGCTTCTACCGGGTCAAGCGGAAGAGCGGCGAACTGCACCCCGTCGCGATCTGGCGCGACCAGGAGACCGGTGCGGTCCAGGCCCTGCTCAACGGCACGTCGGTAGAAGTGACCTCTGTGTGGCCGTGGGCGGCGAAGAAGCCGGTCGCCTATGAAGCCTATCAGGACTTCATGGACGGCAAGGGCTGGCCTGACGACGCGCCGGTTGCGCCCGTAACCGCTTCTCCGCCCGATGTGATCGAGAACCCGCGCGCCGTCGCTGGCGACAACAGCGGCGACCTCGATGCCGCCGAGGCCATGCGCCTTGAGTTGCTGGGCGAGAAAGAGCTGGCCGACAAGTTCCTGTCCAAGCCTATCGAAGCTCAGGAAGCCGCCGACCAAGTCGCGGTCTGGTCGAAGCGCATCGGCGATCTCAAGAACCGCGCAGACAAGGCCTTCCAGGCCGAGAAAGCGCCCCACCTCGAAGCCGGCCGGCTCGTGGATGAGAAATGGCGCTGGCGTCAGGACGCCGAGACACTCGTGCGTCGCCTGAAAAGCCACATCACGCCGTGGCTAGAGAAGCTACGCGCCGAGGAGCAGGAGCGCGCCCGGCAGGCTGCGGAGGAAGCCCGACGCCAGCAGGAAGAAGCCACCCGGCTCGCCGCCGCGGCACAGGCCGGCGACGAAGCCGCCGCAGCCCAGGCGGAAGAGGTGCAGGCCCGCGCGATCGAGACGGCCAAGGCCGCCGAGGTCCAGCGCACCGGCGCCGGCCGGACGGGCGCCAAGGTCTCCCTGCGCACCGTGACGGACATCGTCATCACCGACCTGCCCGCCCTCGCCGCCTTCTATGCCGGCATGAACGACGCGCCCGCCGACCTCAAGGAGGTTCTGCTGAAGCTCGCCCGCCGCAACATCTCGGCCGGGGTCACCCCGCCCGGCGTGACCGTCACCACCAAGCAGGTCGCGGCCTGAGGAGGCTCCCATGAACGCGCTTGCACCGATCAACGTCCAGTCCACTGCGATCCGCGCCATGGTCCCGCAGACCATGGGTGAGGTTTTCCACCTCGCGGACGCGGTTCACCGCTCGGGACTGGCGCCGACGGGCCTCAAGAATGTCCAGGCTGTCGCCATCGCCATCATGACGGGTCTCGAACTCGGTGTGCCCCCGATGACGGCCTTGCAACGAATCGCCGTCATCAACGGCCGCCCCACGATCTGGGGTGACCTTGCCATCGCACTGGTGCGTGCGTCGGGGCTCGCCGAGACGATCAAGGAGGAGATCATCGGCGAGGGCGACGATCGCGTGGCCACCTGCACCGTGAAGCGCAAGGGCGACCCCCAGCCGGTCGTCGGTTCCTTCAGCGTCGCCGATGCGAAGCGCGCTCGCCTTTGGGACACGCGGGAAAAGGTGACACGCCGCCGCCAGGACGGCAACCCTTATGAGACGCTGAACGATGCGCCCTGGCACCGCTTCCCGGAGCGGATGATGAAGATGCGCGCCCGCGCCTTCGCGCTGCGCGACGGCTTCGCCGACGTGCTCGGCGGCCTCTACCTTCGCGAGGAACTGGAGGAAGAGCAGGTCGAGATCCGCGACGTGACACCGCCGACCGCTCCGCCGCCGCCCGCCACCGAGCAGAAGAAGGCCCCTGCCCCGCCGGCGCCGGCGGCACTCGCCCCGCTTGATCCCCACGTTGACCTGCCTTCCCCCCTCGACAGGGTCACCACACCCGAGGTCCGCGATAGGGTGCTGAACAGCCCCAGCGCTCCGGCCGGCCTCGCCCAGAAAGCGCCCGCCCCGCCTCCCCCCTCGGTGGCGAGCGCCCCCGCGCGTGAAGAACGCGCGTCCAGCCCCGAGGAGGGAGCGCCCCGCCCTGACCGCGCTCCCTCCCCGGCGCCCTTCCCCAACATGGCTCCCCACCTCGTCACCCTCTGGGCCGAGCTCGGCAAGTGTCAGAACCCGACGGCGCTCGAAAACACGTGGACCTTCGAGGAAGACGACATCAACGCCTGGTCGAAGGCGGACCGGGAGCTCGCCGCCGCGCTCTATGAGCGTCGCCTCGCCGAACTCTGCCGGAAGGGATGAGCCATGGCTGACACCTTCCTGCTGGAGAAGACCCCGCGCGGCTTCGTCCCGGCATTCCCACAGGACGCCGACGATGCCTCGGCCATTCCCATGGGGACGCAGCTCTGCGTTTCCATGCCGAACAAATCGGGCAAGGCGAACCGCTTCTTCTGGGCGCTGATGACCCATGCCGGCAACGCGCTGGGCATCGACAAGCGCTCGCTCGCCACCGAACTGCTGGTGAAGCTTAATCGCATCGAGGCCTTCCAGTTTACCGACGGCAGGATGCAGGTCGTGCCGCGGTCGATCGCGGCGATGAAGGTGGACGAGTTCCGGTCCTTCCTCGACGAGGCGATCCTGCTCCTCATCACCCACCACCTGCCCGACATGTCCCGCGACCGGCTTCTCGCCGAGGTCCTGCGCATGTGCGGGGTCAGCTATGCCGACATCATGGGAGGCCGCCGGTGACATTTCGCCCAATCCAGGCCGACGACCATGTGCTGCTGATCGACGGCTCATCCTTCCTCTGGAGGGCTTTCTATGGTGCTCCTCCTGTCACACGGCGCAGCGACAGGCACCCTGTGGGCGCCATCTCCGGCTTCTGCTGGATGATGTGGACGCTCCTTCACGAAACGTCCGCCGTACCGCCGGCATCGCACCGCGCCGTGATTTTCGATGCCGGGCGGCGGAACTGGCGTCACGACATCCTCGCCTCCTACAAGGCGAACCGAAATGAGCCGCCGGACGACATCAAGCGGCAGTTCAAGCCGGTCCGCGCCGCCTGTGCCGCTCTGCCGATCCCTTCCGTAGAGCTTGCCGGCTACGAGGCCGATGACCTGATCGCCACCTACACCCGCAAGGCCGTCGCGTCGGGCGCCGGCGTCACCATAGCCACCGGCGACAAGGACCTCGCTCAGCTGGTGGACGATCGGACGGGCGTTTGCCTCTACGACGCCAGCAAGGGAAGGACGATGCGTGAGGCCGAGGTGCTTGAGCGCTTCGGCGTGCCGCCGGCTGGCGTCCTCGACCTGCTCGCCCTCGCGGGCGACACCACCGACAACATCCCCGGCGTTCCCGGCATCGGCGCCAAACGTGCCGCCGAACTCGTCAGCCGGCACGGCAGCCTCGAAGACATCATCGCCGCGGGCACCGCCCGGAAGGAGAAGCAGGCGGCCAAGGTGGCCGATCACGCCGCAAGCGCCCGCATCAGCCGCTCGCTGGCCACGCTCGACACCGCCGTGCCTGTGCCTCTGGCACTCGCACACCTCGGCGCGCAAGAGCCGGACATGGCGGCCTTTGCGGCGTTCCTCAATGAATGGGACCTCGGCGGCCTCGCCGAGCGGCTGAGTGCGAGGGCCGCATGATGGCGCTCCGCATCGTCCCCGAAGGTGGCTGGCCGCCGATACCCCAAAAGACAGCGCATCCCGACCGCGCCAGAAAGCCGGCAAGGGAGCGTGGCCGTCAGGAAGACCCTGCGCACCTGGCGCTTATCCGAAAGCTGCCGTGCCTCGTCACTGGGTCTCGGGAGCGCATCGAGGCGGCACACATCCGGATGTCCGACGCGGCGATGGGCAAGCGCAACGCCGGTGTTGGGGCCAAGCCGTCCGATTGCTGGACTGTCCCGCTCTCGGCCGAGAAGCACCGCGAGCAGCACGAAGGCAATGAGCGCTGGTTTTGGGAGCGCCACGGCATCAACCCCCTCCGTGTCGCTGAACGGCTCTACGACCTGTCTGTGGCCCTCCGGGGGCTTGGACGGCCGGAAGCGGAAATCGTGCAGGCGCTCACCGCCATTGTGAACAAGGCGCGGGCCGAAGCCACGGGCGAACCAATCGGACGGGGGAAGTGATGACCGAGACCATCGACACCGCCGCGCTGGCGCTCAGAGTGGCAGACGACATCACCCACGAACTCGCGTCAGACAGCATCGAATCCATCCTACCGATCATCCTTTGCTTTCACGATGCCGAAGCCCGCGCGCTCGCTGCGCTCCTGCGTGGGGTGGTGGACGGGCGCGAGGCTTGGGAGTGCATGTCGTGCGGGCGCCTCTCGTATCGGCCGGAGGGCGACCTTCGCACCATGCAGGCCAACGGCTACGTGGGCTGCTGCCCTGAACGGAAGCTGCGCGCCGTCCGCGTCATCTCGCCCGCCCCGCCCCCGGAACCCGCGAAGACCGAGGCTATCGACACGCTAACCGACGTGCAGTGGCTCAAGAAGTGGACGACCGAAACCGGAGACGTTCTGAAGGGCCTATGGCGAGAAGAGTTCTTGAAGACGGTAAGGTTCGTCGAGCGTCACAACCTCTCCGCCCTCGCCGAGCACGACGGGCGGGAGGGATGATGAGCAAGCTCCTCACCGTCGATCAGGCGGCCGCGCAGATCGGGGTCTGCCCCCGCACCCTGCTTGAGCTGACCCGCCGCGGGGAGATAGCGTACATCTCGGTCGGGCTGGGGAGGGTGCGCCAACGGCGCCTGTACCATCCGGACGACATCGCCGCATTTGTCGCCCGGCGCCGGAGCATTGACCAATGTCCGTCTACAAGCGCGGGGACAGCCCGTTCTACCATTACGACTTCCAGCTCAAAGGTCGTCGCTTTTTCGGCTCTACTGGCCGCGGAACGAAGCCAGAAGCTAAACAGTATGAGAAAGACCGACGAGACGAAGCCAGGGCGCTGATCGCGTCAGGGGTTACGCCGGGTGAAAACCTGACGCTGGATGATGCCGCCGGCCGGTTCTGGCTGGAGCGAGGGAAATATTACCGTGGACAGGCCGGCGTCACCTTCAAGCGCTCGCTGGAATGGCTGGTCCTGCATGCCGGGAACCGACGCCTGACGGACTTCGGAAACGCCCTTGTTGCAGAGCTTGTGGCAAAGCGTCGCGGACAACCGCCGCTCTTGCCGAAGAAGAATGCGCGCGCCAAGCGCCCGATCTCCAACGCCACCGTCAACCGAACCGTCACCGAGCCGCTGCGGCGCATCATGAACCGCGCGCGGGACGCGTGGGATGTCCCGGTTGGAAAGGTCGCGTGGGGAATGCACCTTCTGCCCGAACCCAAGGAACGGGTGCGCGAGCTGCGCGAGCACGAAGAGACGGCCCTCAACCAGGCGATACGAGACGACTACCTCCCGGCCCTTGGATTCTTCGTCGTATCCGGATGCCGCCTGAAGGAGGTGGTGGCCCTGAAATGGAAGGATATCGATTGGGGAGCCCGCACCATCTCGATCATGGGCAAGGGCGACAAGCCGGACGTGATCCCGCTCACATCCGAGCTACGCAGCATCCTGTGGCCCCTCAGCGGGCACCACCCCGAACACGTTTTTACCTACGTCGCCCAGAGGTCGCGAACGATCCAGAAGACGCACCGCATGATCGAGAAGGGCAAGCGCTACCCGATCACCTATGAGGGGTTGAAAACCACATGGCGCCGCCAGGGCGCTCCGGCCGTCGATGACTTCCGCCTGCATGACACCCGCCACACCGCGGCCACCCGCCTGCTGCGCGAGGGCGGCAACCTCAAACTGGTCCAGCGCCTGCTCCGCCACGAGGACATCGCCACAACGGCCAAGTACGCCCACGCCCAGGACGAGGACCTGCGCGCCGCCATGGAGGCCGTGTCAAAGTCCCGAGTAAATCACCGAGATGATGCCGACGACGCGGAAAATGTGAAGGGGAAGCAGCGACTTAAGTGATGCAGCGCACGTGCTCCCAAAGCAGATGCGCTACCAGGCTGCGCTATGCTCCGACGGCGTTGTCGCCTGCGCTGTTCGTATCGTTTCGGCGCGGACGACGCAAGGTTGCCCAAGCGGACGAACCCTGCTCGCGGCGCGTCCCGCTTGATTTCCGCAGCTGGCGCGCCGAAAGCTGAGGCACCGCCGGTCTCTCTCCTTTTCGGGGCGCGCCGACCGATTTGAACGATTGTGTTTGCTCTTCAACGGGGATTTTCAGATGGCGTCCGATGCCGAGCTGACCGAGTGGCTGAGCTCGATGATCAAGGCGCTGGGTACCGCCCAGGCCCATACTATGGTGCAGCATTTCATTCTGCGGGACATCGTGATCCAGATCGCCGGCCAGCAGGACCGACCGGAAGCGTTCGTCGCCTCCATGTTCGAGCGGGTGAGCATGCTGGTTGACCAGTGCGAACTTGCCGGCAAGCCGGAGATCGAGGCCGAGATGCGCTGGTACTCCGAATCCTTCTTCACCGCCGCCGGCAAGGCGGTGGCGCAGCCGTAACCCAGGATCCATCCTTAAACCGGGAACCCGGCCGGCGCCCCCCTGCCGGCCGGGTCGCGTTTACTTGTGGAGCAGGGCGGTCTGCGTCGGCGGGGGATTCCACAGCGGTACGATGACGCGACCCCAGACCCGGGTGTCGTTACCACCATAATTCTGCTGGTAGACGTCGGTGGTGAGATAAGCCTGCGCGATCACCGGCCCGAAGTCGTAGCCGACAAGGCCGCCGACCGCGAACTGGCTCTGCTTCTGGTAGAAGGCGGTCGGATTATTGAGATCCGTCGAGTAATAGGCCACCGGCCCGATCTCGAACTTGCCGAACTTCTTGGTGGCGGTGAGATCCACGTTCAGGAAGTTGGGATTGATGGTGTCGGTCACGCCCTGCGCCTGGATGCCCCAGATGGCATTGGCGGTGAGATTCCAGCCGTCCGCCGTATAGCTCACGGCGAAGCGTTGGTTGAAAGAGGTGGAATCGAAGGCCACCCCGGTGTTCACACCCAGATAGAACCCGGCCAGATAGCTGAAGCCGAACCCGTTTCCAAGATCCCAGGCGATCTGGCCGGCAAAGAAGGGATTGTAGAAGCCGGACGTCGATGGCCCGTTGTCGACGTTCACCTCGATCATCGGCAAGGCGGTGAGCAACTGGACGCGCCCGCCGAACAGGAAGACCGGCGTCGCCCAGGCCAGAACCGGGATGGTCACACCCACGCAGGTGGACTCCGGAGAGGTGTTACGGCACCCCCAATCGGCCGTATTCACGAAATAGGCGCCCTCTGGAAGGGGGGCACCGACTGCGAGACCGACCGTTTCACCAGGCTGAGTAACCGATCCCGCATGCGCGGGCACGAGTGCGGCAAGGGACAACAGTCCTGCTGCCGCCATTCTTGCGAATGTCGTCATGTTTTCCTCCGAAAGGCGTGAGCCCTTCTCCGGGTCCCACCGGTGGGCTCTTCGCTGGCGCTTCCTCAGGCGCTTTTGCGCCGGACTCTTATCGTCCGAAGGAGGGTCGAGCCCCCTTGCGGCTGCTGCAGCGGACCGCCCGCAATGAAGCGGACGCGACTTTGCTTCTGCACCCCGGATGACAACCGGAGAGCACGCGCTTGCGGCGGGGAATGCTGCGGCAGCGTGTCACGACCTTGGCGGCGCGGGGTTCACCCGCTCAATGCCGCCCGAGACCTTCGAGGATATCCGGCCATCCCGGCACCGGGTCCTTGAAGCCGAAGCAAGAATCTACATAGCTCACAATTTGGGCATCAGCCACAGGGTTCACGTTCGCGAGAGTGTCATCCCGATTAAAAACCACGCACTGTTGCGGAACCATCACAATAACCTTACGGCAGCAGGGACGGGCGCGTGCATGGGCTGGCGACAGGCTGCCGGGGGAGTGGACTTCTCCATCAACCGGACGGAAGCTGCTGAAACTGGCTCCAGATTCCTTCCGCGTGCGAGCCGGGATCGCTCACGTCTCCCGTTTTCACCAACTTACGCGGCACGGTTCCCCATGCAGGACATCCATTATCGGGAATACAAAATCCTCCTGCGACCCGAGCAGTTCTACGCGCCGAAAAGGTTCGAGGACTATTGGAACGAGGTGAAGAACGTCGCGAAGAAGCATGGCGTTGGCGTCAAGACCAATGAGAACGCATTTCAACGCATGGTGCGCGAAGTCCTCTTCTACGACACGCCCAATTACGACCTCTACAAAAACTCGTTCATCCTGCGCAAGCGCACCTTCTACGACGACGGCTGGCCGCGCCCGGAACATGAGCTTGCCGTCAAATACCGCAGCCCCGACCGTGACACCTGCACGACCGTGGACATGGTGCCGCGAATCGTCGGCCAGGTAGAGGTGAAGTTCAAGGAGGAGATCCTGCCGCTCAAGGACGGGCTCGGCGGCATGCGCTCGCTTTATTCCCACAATTGCATCGTGATCTCGCCGGGCGTGGTCCTCAACCAGGGGCTGAGGGACATCATCACCGTGTTCCCGGTCATGGCCCGGGCGGACGTGGACGGCGACACCAAGATCGATCTCGTGAACAACATGGCGGTGGAAGAGATCCAGGTAGACCCTGGCCACTTCGATTTCGGCCACGGCTTCGACGCCAAGGCCACCATCGCCATCTGGCGTAACCGCGCCTCGGAAACCTCGCTGGTGGGCGAGTTCGCCTTCCAGGCGAAGTTCCAGCACTACGACGAGGTCCACCAGAAGGCCAAGCGGCTGTCCGAGGACTTTTTCCGCGACGTGCAAACGCTCGCACCGGAATGGGTCCAGCTCGGCACCACCAAGACCGCCATGGTCTACGGCATCGGCGCAAAGCAGGTCGCGCACAGCGAATGACCCTGGGCAGGGGCGCCTGACACGCCCCTGCCGGCCCGACCTCCCTGCCCTCGCCCTGCCGCATCGCGCCGGAGCCGCCATGAGCGCACCACAGCCATCCCTCTCACCCGAAGCCGCGCCGCCGGCCGCACCCGGCGCCGCGCGGGTTTCCATCTCCGAGATTTTTCTGACCTTCCTCGTCATCGGCGCCACCAGCTTCGGCGGTGGCGTGGTCGCCTATCTGCGCAACGCCCTCGTGATTTCCAAAGGCTGGCTCGACGAGGAGCAGTTCATGACCGCCCTCGAAATCTCCCAGGCCCTGCCCGGCCTCAACGCCACCAACATGAGCGTCATCGTCGGCGACCGGTTGCGCGGCCCCGTTGGCGCCATCGCCGGCTTCCTGGGCATGACCCTACCTGGGGGCCTCCTGGTGTTCGCGCTCGGCGTCTTCTACGCCTCCAATCACGGCAACCCGGCCATGCACAGCGTGCTGGCCGGCATCGGAGCGGCGTCCGTCGGGCTGCTCGCCGCGGTGACCCTGCAAATCGGTCACAAGCAGCTGGAGCACTTCACTGAACTCGCGCTGGTGGTGATCACCGTGGTGATGGTGAGCTTCCTGCACATCTCCCTACTGGCGGTGCTGCTGACCGTGCTGCCGCTCGCCCTGTTCATCTACCGGCCGCGCAGCGACGACCGTCCCAAGATCCCCGAGGAGGAAGCACCATGAGCCAGTCCAATTCGGACCTGAGCCTGCTCGGCGTCTTCTCCCTGCTGTCGTTGCTGGCCATCGGCGGTGGCACGGCGGTGCTGCCGGAGATGAAGCAGCTCACGGTGGAGGCTCACCATTGGATCACCGACGGCCAGTTCCGCGACATCTACGCCCTCGGCCAGGTGGCGCCGGGCCCGAACATGTTGATGGTAATCGTCATCGGCTATCACGTGGCGGGAACACCGGGGGCGCTCATCGCCTTCGCCGGATTCTTCCTGCCGGCCTCCACCCTCGCCCTGGGCGCGTCCCGCCTGTGGAATCACTTCGAGGGGTCGCCTTGGCGGCTTGCCTTGCAGAATGCGCTGGCGCCCATCGTGGTGGGGCTCATGGCGGCGGGCATGATCGCCATCGCCCGCACCGCCATAACCGGCACCGAGACGACGCTGCTGGCCATCGCGGTGTTCGCGCTCCTGTATTTCGGGCCGAAGATCAACCCGGCGCTGCTTATCCTCGCCGGCGGGGCAGTGGGCTATCTGACGCTGTCTTAGAGCGTTTTCCAGCGAAGTGAGTACCGGTTCGCGTGAAGAAAACACGTGAACACAAAGCTCTAGAGCAACTTCCGTGAGCTCGGGCGAGCGGAAAACGCTCTAGGCTCCCCGCCAGCAGGCGGCGCGCGCCACCTATTTTCCGGAAAAGACCGGATGCGCCACCCGGTCGCCGGCCTTGATGCCGAGCTTGCGGGCCTGGCCGCCTGCGATCTCCAGCACCGCCCGCACCGGCTCGCCGGAGGAGATGGTCTCGGTGGAGAGCGGAGTGGTCATGACGGCGATGCGGGCGATGCTCCCGTCCGCCCGGATGAACAGCATGTCGAGGGGGATGTAGGTGTTCTTCATCCACATGTAGACGGGCTGGTCCACCTTGAAATCGAACAGCATGCCCGCCCGCTCGCCCAGCGACTTGCGATACATGAGGCCGGTGGTGCGCTGCTCGTCGGTGCGGGCCACCTCCACCTCGAAGGTCACCACGCCCTTGGACGACGCGATCTCCAGCGCCTCGAGGCTCGCCGCCTGCGCCGCCGGGGCTGGCTCCGCCCACGCGGGTGCAAGGGGGGCAATGGACATGGCAAAGGCGAGCGCCAGAATCACTCTGCCAGCAATCCGTCGGCCCAAAAGGCGGCTCTCTCCCGGCGCGGGGCGCGCGCCTGTCTTCAAAATGGCGAATGGCATGATCAGGTGTTCCCGCTGGGACCGGTATCGGCCTTCACTTCGGCGGCCATGAGGCCCTTGTCGCCGTCGCCGTAGCGCACCATCACCGTCTGGCCCGGTCGCAGCTCGGTGAGGCCGTGGCGGCGCAGCGTCTCCATGTGGACGAAGATGTCCGGCGTCCCCTCCCCCTGGGTGAGGAAGCCAAAACCGCGCAGGCGGTTGAACCATTTCACGGTGGCGGGCTCGAAGTCGCTTTTCGGCTCCACCATGGTGCGGGTGCGCGGCTGGGGCGGCGCGGTATGGATCGCGGTGCTCAGGTCGAGGGAGAGCACACGGGAAGCCTGTCGGCCCTTGGCCCGCTGCACCGCCTCGCAGACCACGCGGGCGCCTTCCATGGCGGTCTGGAACCCGTCGCGCCGCAGGCAGGTGACATGAACGAGCACGTCGGGGCCGCCGTCGTCCGGGACGATGAACCCGTAGCCCTTGGAGGCATCGAACCATTTGATGGAGCCGATGACCTCGACGAGCCCCTCGGGCTCCTCGTGTCCGTCCTCCGAAGAGCCGGCGGTCCGTGGCCCCAGCCCCAGTGCGTCAGACCCCATGACCACCCCGACCTTACACGCGGCCGCGCACGCTTTGCCGCGCCGCTGTCAGGATAGCAACTCGCCAGGGCTTCGCCCACCCTCTTCACGCGCCTCTTCGCTCGCGGCATCGTTCCGCGAGAGCCTGCGGCGTCATGCGTCCTGCGCAAAGGGCGCGAGCAGGTCGCCAATCTCGGCCCGCACCACAAGATCGGCCATTTCGTCGAAATCCGTGGGCTCGCGGTTGAGGATCACCAGCCGTGCACCCTTCTTCTTGGCCTTCAGCGGAAATCCGGCCGCCGGAAACACCACCAGGGACGAGCCGATGACGATGAACAGGTCGCACTGCCGGGTCAGTTCGTCCGCCCGTGCCATCTCGGCCTCGGGCATGGCCTGGCCGAAGGAGACGGTGGCCGCCTTCACGGGGCCGTCGCAGGCCGGGCAATCGGGGGCGGAGCCACCGGATGCTTCGAACCGCTCCTTCACCCACTCCAGCTCATAGCGCGTGCCGCACTCAAGGCAGGTGGCATAGGTCCCATTACCATGCAGTTCGATCAGAGCTGCATCGGGCACGCCGGAGGTCTGGTGCAGACCGTCGATGTTCTGGGTGATGATGCCTTTAAGCCGCCCGCGTCCGTGGAGCCACGCGAGCGCCCGGTGGCCACGGCCGGGACGGGCGGAGGCAAAGGCCTCCTCCATGGCGAACTTGCGCCGCCACGCCTCGTTCCGCGCCGCCTTGTGGGCGACGAAGACATCGAACGGGATCGGTTTGTTCTGGGCCCACAGCCCGCCCGGGGAACGGAAATCGGGAATGCCGCATTCTGTCGAGAGGCCGGCGCCGGTAAAGGCGACGGCGCAGGACGCCTGATCGAGAAGTTCGGTCAGGCGTGCCTGCGCACCCTTGAGATCGGTGTCAAAGATCATACCTCAGCAGCGCCAGCACCGGCGCCCTCCACTTGCCCCAACGGCGCCGGCTTCACCGGCCGGCGGCGACCCTATCCCCATCCGGAGCGCCGCGCTCCCTCCAAACGACGAGAACGCCAATGCGCTTTTTGCACACCATGGTCCGCGTGACCGACATCGACCAGTCGCTGGATTTCTTCTGCAACAAGCTGGGGCTGAAGGAGGTCCGCCGCAAGGAGGTGCCGCAGGGGCGTTATACCCTCGTCTTCCTCGCCGCTCCCGGCCAGGAGGACGTGGCGGAGATCGAACTGACCTACAATTGGGATCCCGAACCCTATGGCGAGGGCCGCAATTTCGGCCATCTCGCCTTCGAGGTGGAGGACATCTACGCCACCTGCGAGCGCCTGCTGGCGGGCGGCGTCACCATCAACCGGCCCCCGCGCGACGGCTACATGGCCTTCGTCCGCTCGCCCGACAACGTCTCGGTGGAGCTGCTGCAGAAGGGTGGCCCCAAGCCTCCGGCCGAGCCCTGGGCCTCCATGGCCAACACCGGCAAGTGGTGAGCTGAAGCCGCGCGAGAACGAGCGGCCCCGTTTGGGCAGACTTTGGCGCCGCTTGCCGATGCCGCCGGAAGTCGGCTTTGGAAATCTCCCATGCGACCCTTGCGGACGCATGGGCCTCCCCCTATAAGGACGCGCACTTCGGATCGCTCCTGTGAACCGAAGCGACGCGCGCCCTTCGTCTATCGGTTAGGACGCCACCCTTTCACGGTGGAGAGAGGGGTTCGACTCCCCTAGGGCGCGCCACTTCCGTACAAAACCGCGAACACCCGGCTGGGTGGCTCGGTCGGCGAGTACGGCTCTCTCCAGCACCGTCCTTGATCCGTGGATGCGAACGACGTGTGGGTCGACTTCGACGGCGTCGATCAGCGAGCGCAAGTAGGCTTTGCGGAACGGTACCTCGCCATTCGTAATGTTTAAGCGCATGAGCTGCCCGAAGCGGGCTAGCTTGTCCGCATCAAGCCGGCTTGCGGCTGCGCCCTGATTCTCGATCCGCTCCAGCGCTGAGTGCGCGCGTTCCCGATCTGCCTTGAGCTTGGCGATTTGCTCCTTGAGCATGTCGTCTGGTTCTGCGATGCCGTCGGCGACGAGCTGGTAGAGCCGCCGGAGCTTGTCTTCCGCGGTCGTCCGTTCGCGAGAGAGTTCGTCGAGCCGCGCCTGAACCTCGGCATCGGCTTTCACCCGCCGGTCGACGACGGACTGCAGCAGCGCCTCAAGCCGCTCGGGTATCAGCACGCGTTCGGCCACATGGCGTGTCACGAGATGGTCGAGCTTCTCCATCGGCACCGCTTGCCCCTTACAGGCAGACTTGCCGACCCGGCCGGAGGTGGAGCAACTGTAGTAGCGATAGACCCTGCCGCTTTTCGATGTGCCGGTGCGCAGCGTCATGGCGCTGCCGCAACGGGCGCAGTAGGCCAGCCCCGTCAGCAGGATCGGACCTGAGATGACACGTGGCGGGCTGTTGTGCGGACTCTTGGCCCTGAGCGCCTTCTGCACCCTGTCGAAGGTTCGGCGCTCAAGGATGGCCGGCACGGCGATCGGGATAACTTCGCGCTGCGGCTTTACCTGACCGGTCTTGGAGCTTCGCTTGTTGAAGCTCCACTCTCCGACATAAACGGGATTGGTCAGGATCCCGTGGATGGTGCCGACGCCATAGCGGGCTCCGAGGCGGGTGCGATAGCCTTTGGCGTTGAGATGCTTGGTAATCTCCTTGATGCCCATGGGGCCCGATGCGCCATCTCCCTGAAGGTAGAGACCGAACATCAGCCGCACGAGCTCGGCTTCGACGGGATCGACGACGATCCGTTTCTTGACGCGATGGCCCCGCTTCTCAACCTCTTCGAGGGTGAAGCCAAGCGGAAGGCGGGAGCCGTTATAGAAACCCTGCCGGGCATTCTCCTTCATGGCTCTCAGCACATGCTTGGCGTTCTCCCGGGACTGGTACTCATCGAACAGGGCGATGACCTGCCGCATCATGACCTGAGCCGGATCATCGCCAAGTTCCTGGGTGATGGAGATGAGCCGCACGCCGTGCTTCGCGAGACGGCGGATGTACATCTCCAGCCCAAAGGCATCGCGGAAGAAGCGGCTGAAGCTGTGGACTACGATGACGTCGAAGGGACGATCATCGTCGCAGGCCCGCTCGATCATACGCTGAAATTCGTGCCGGCTATCGTCCATGGCCGAGGCGCCCGGCTCCACATACTCCGCGACAACGGGCCAGCCCTGCCGTTCGCAGTAGGCGGCGGTCTGGAGGCGCTGGTCTGGGATGGAGAGGTCAACGTCGGCCTGCCGTGTGGTCGAAACCCGGAGATAAAGCGCGGCGCGGCTGGTGATCGGCGAGGTGACGTTCATTGTCCGGTCGTCTCCCTTCTGGTCGAGCGCGACAGCACCGTCACCTAAGGAGCGTATCAATCTCCCACCTGAGAAAGGCTTCGATCACGTCGACTTCGTAAGGAGTGACCGGGATGGATGATGGCCAGTCGTCGGTGACATGCAGTGCATCCGAATCATGCTCGCCTGAGTCCGGCGTTGCAAGGCTTTGGCAGACATTTCGAACGGTGCCAGCACCGCGGTCGGGGCTAATGGGGAAAGCTATAAGAGCCTTGCATGCCAATTGCCGTGGCGCATTGCTGCCCGGCTGGGCTGCTGATTTCTGCCGGCTAGGAGGGCGTGACGGGTGCATGCACGCAGGATCGCGGGGATCCCTCAATTGGCAAACAGTCCAATTCTACGCCGTACAGCTGCGGCGTACCGCGTCGCGAAAATACCTGGGAGAGGCGGCGCAGATGCGTTTCAGGAAAACTGGGTGAACGAGCGCTCTGGCGGATAGCTCTGAACTTGACCCATCAGCGAGTTCGGAAGGTCCGATAGGCGGGACCTCGTCGGCCACCTCGCGCCTTACTGCGGGATCGGCTTCGAAGCAGCTGCGCAGTCGTTGCGCGCCGCCGAACGATAGCGGTAGTATCCGACCCGACTTGCGCCTCCGCTCAACCCTGCATTATGCCGGAGGGGCGTAGGAATTCTCCTTTCAGATCCGGGCCTCATGATTCCCCCTAGTGCTCCCGACTTTGAGAGCTGGCTCGATCTGTGCCGGGACCCGGCGCACGACGGCCTCTACTTTCTCGGGCCTCGTCAAAGTCGCATTACGTTTTACTCTCAGCAGGTCAGGGCCCTGCGGCTTGTCCACGCGCTCACGGCGACCGGTAAGCTCAAGTCAAAAGAGAAGGTCGCTGTTGTTGGTGCTGGCGCTGCAGGGACGACAGTTGCCATGGCCTTCGCCTTGGCGGGGGCCGAGGTCATCCATTACTCGAACTCCGGCGGCGCCTTTCAGCTGCAAAGCGCTTCTCCTCGGCTGCTTCACCCTCATGTTTATGAATGGCCGGATCTAGGATCTCTAGACCTCCGCGCTGGCCTGCCGATCCTAGACTGGTCGGCTGACCCAGCTGGCGAAGTCATCAAGCGTCTGAAAAAGGAGTTTGAGGCGGCCCAAGTCCATTTGAAGTCGAGCTTGGTTTCCAAACCAGGCACGTTGGAATCGGTGGCCGCAGGCAAACACGGGTGGGAGCTTACCTTCGCTGGTACGGCCGATCTGGTGTTCTTTTCCAAGGTCGTCCTGGCGATGGGTTTTGGCGAAGAGGCTGTCCTGCCAGGCGCAGAAACTCTTGGCTACTGGAGTCCCGGCAACCTCAGTGCCGCAGCGATCGAGGCCGCACCCGAAGTCACCTATCTTCTGAGCGGCACGGGCGACGGCGGGCTCACCGACCTGATGTCATTGCTGATCGACGACTTTCAGCATGTCGCCTTCGCGGAAGAGGTGCTGGGCCGGTTCAATGGAGACGCGCTAACGCGCGCTGCAGAGGCGGCATTCGCAGGGCAGACTCTGGACAGCGACCTGAAGAGCGCGTTCGATACACATATTCGCCCGGCGCTCGCAGCAGCGGAAGTCTCCGCATGGCTGCAAACCCGCCTGCGGATGGATCGCCGGCTGACCCTCAACAGCTCGGGGCCGGTTTTCGCTTTTGGCCGCGCTGCGCGTCTCAATCAGGTGCTCGCATATGCCGTCCTCGAAGCGGCGACGGACGCCGGCCGACCCGTTAACCTAACCCGAGGTACCGTCGAGTCGATCACGGTGGAAGTGAAAGAGCGGAGCGTCGCCTTCAAAACGGGCGGGCCGGGAACGGTGGTCGCGGATCACGCCATCCTGCGTCATGGTCCAGAGACCGCGGCCCGGTACGCGTGCGCGAAGGTGCAATACGACGCCTATCTAGCCCACTTGAAGATTACCCTCCGTAACAAACCTGAGCTTGGCGTCCCGCCGCGCCTGGATCCGCAGACGTTCAAGTTCTTCGACGAGCGGCGGATCAGCGCCTTGGTTCAAGGGCCTGCGGCCGCGGACCAGACGAACGCCGCCGCCCGGGGCGAAGCCACGGTGTTGGTCGGGGTCGATGAGGCCTCAAAGCGGCTGTTTGAAAAAGGGCGAGTGAGCCTGGCGGATATCGCGGAGCGCTGCGAACGCGGAGATCCGTACGAAATTCACCTGGTTTGCTCGCCTTCGGAGTTCCCGGAGGCCGAAGCGCTCGTTCGCTTGGCGGCAGCCAGCGCCGGTCGCATTACCTTGTCGGCCGACGCTACTGTTCAACACGACTGGTCTAAGCTGTCGGCGCACATCACGGCCCAACCTCCTCCGGTCATCAGCTATCGTCCGGTGGCCCTGCCGGTTGTCAACTTGGACAGAACCATCGACTTGTGCCTGCTTCGGTTGTTGGATCGGGGTCTGGTGTCGGTTGTCGCAACCTCGAAGGTCCCCGGCGTCGGCGTCCTCAGCCCCGAAATCGCCGGGGCCTTGAGCGCGACCTGGATGACTTGGCGAACGGAGCTCGTGGCAAACCCTGTCCTATGTTCCAGCTTTCTGCGATGGCTCTACAGCGTTGACCCCCACGGCCGCACGCCATGGAGCGGCGATCACGTGGCCACCGCCGACCTCGTGGCTGCGCTGGTATATATGTTGGCCACCCATCTTGGGGAAAAGCTACATCCGGCGTCCCCGGGTCGCGGCAACCTTGAACTCGTTGACCGGGGGGTGGCCCTCGGCAGCGGTTGTCGATCGCTTGCCAATGAAGAACTGCGAGACCGCTCGGATGCGGAGCAGTGGGGTGTCGAAGCGCTCATCCTGGCCGGCACGAGCGAAGTCGATATCGTCGAGCCGTTCGACCGTCTCGGTGCCGACGCGGCCTCTGGCAGTCTCAGAGCCGCCCGCCGGGTCAAGCCAGCCCTAATCCAGAATAGCAAGGCCTGGAGCCGGCGGTTGGCGGCGAGTCTCAGCGAGTGGACCGCTGCGGTCGAGGCTGAGTTCGCCGCTATGAGAAGGCGGCAGAAGGCGTCCCTCGAGGAGGTGACCAAGTCATGACTCTTAGTGAGTTCTGCGATCGCGTCCTTAACGCCGCCAAGAGCGCTGGGCGCACGGCGACCCGAGTGGACGACTATGCCGCCCGCAGCTTTCCAAGTAGTAATGACGATATCTCGCCGGTGAAGTCGGGTGAGGTGGTCGGGCTGCAGCTGGGCTCCTATCCGGTGCTCGCGGCGACGCTTCAGCTCAACGACCGGGCGGCGCTCACTGCGCGTCTCAAGGCGCTTCACGGACAAGTGGTCATCGCCCGCTCGTATATGCGTCCCGCGGAAGTCATCAACGCGCATCTGTTTCTCTGTGCTACCGAATCTGGCGTCGGCGACTGGGAATCTATCGTCGATATTGCCGAGCGCGATGAATCGGTCTGCCGCAAGGTAGTTTGGGTGCCGGCCTTGGACGATTTGGACAAATCCTTTGATGCATTTGTCGCGCGCACCTTCCTCGCGAGGCCATGGGACGGCGACGACGCCGTCCTCGATGCGCCCTTGGACCATAATCGCCACGTGGTTCGGAGCGCGCTGATTGCGGCCGGGTTGGATCCTGCGATGGCAACTCGTTGGGAGCAATTGATCGATAAGACTACCGACGATCCTGATGTGCTCGTAGCCAAGCTCGTTGCGTTGATGGAGCCGAAGCCATGAGCGACGATCTCTTCCTAACGCGGTTGAGCTTGAAGCATTTTCGCAACTTTGCGACGCTTGACGTCGAGTTGGCGCCGCAACCCGGCGTGATGATTGTTCAGGGCTCCAACGGCCTTGGAAAATCGTCGCTCTTTCAAGGCATGGAGTGGCTGCTCACCGATCAGATCGAGCAGTTTCGGCTGGTCGACAAGAGCCGCGTCAGAGCGAGCTACCTGTGTCGATGGACCAAGCCGGTGGCGGAGCCGACGGCGGTCGTCATGGGCTTTTCCGATGGCGTGACGCTGACGCGCGAGCTGGCGACGCCCAAGTCCAAAACATCAAAGCTCTCGGGTCATGAGGATCTTGCGGCGTACCTTACGGCGCCAGACTGGGAGGCGACCGTAGGCGATCTGGGTCACTATCTGCTGCTTACCCATTTCCTGTCGCAATCAAACCTCCCCCGGTTGGCGCACCGGGATGGGCCAGTCTTGTTCGACATTCTAAAGGACGCCGCTCAAAGCCGACGGCCTGAAGCAATCGCCAAGGCGCTTCACGGCGCAGGCACAACCCGGCCTGCACGGGCATTCAAGGCGCTGAAGGACAAGGTCGACGCCGCAGCGGCGGCCCTGCGGTTGCTGCTCGATCAAGAACAGGCTGCCTGGGCTGATGCGCAGGTCTCTGGCGCGCTCGACGACGGGCAGCGGCGGGCGCTTGGACTCACGATCGTGGGGTTAATCCAGGCAGCGGTTCCGTCAAATGCCCAAGCCGACCCGGATGTCGGACCCATCGCGCTCGCCGCGCGCCTGGCTGAAGGGCGGCAAGCCGTGGAACAGCGATCGCTCGCCCTTGCGCGCGCCAAGGCGCTCTTGACCGAACGCCGGGGTCTGCAGGTGGAGCGATCGACGGCAGAGCAGGTCATTGGCGCCGCCGAGACGCGGCTCGCGGCGCTGATCGAGGCAGCGGAGGACGCGAGCGAGCGTACGGCAACGGCCCGGTCGAAACTTGAGACACTAGTCGCCCAGCTTGCTGCCGAAGGCGCGCGCCTAGCCTCCCTGCGAGAGCTATCGGACGCTGAGATCGCGCTGCAGCAATTGGCGGCGCAACCGGCGTCACTGGTGGCGACGCAGGCGACCGCTCAGCGCCTGGCCGCTGAGACGCAGATTGGCCGCCTCCAACGCCGTCGCCAGATCGAGAATCGCCTAGGCTCGGAGCGCGACGCGCTCGCGGGAGAGATCGAGCGCGTGGTGCGGCAGAAGCAGGCTGTCGACACCCTGCGGTCCGCCGACCTTCGACTGACCGATTTGCATTCCGCCCTGACGGCCCTGCGCGCCGAGTACCCCGACCTTGAGGCGCGTCTCGAAGCTGCCGAGGTCGCGGAGACGCAGGCCGCTGCGGTGGCAGAGGGCTTGCAGACCGCGCTGTCGACCATGACCGGAGCTGCTGATGAAATTACCGAGGCAGTGAGCACGATAGTCGCCAATCTCGGTCCTGAAGCCTGCGGTTGCCCAGTCTGTGCGACCGAGTTTCCGGATCCCTCGGTGTTGCGCGCCCGCGCCCAGGCCGCAGCTGATCGTCTCGCGCCCGCTATCCGTCAGCAACAGGCGCAGCTCGAACAGGCGAGCGCCCAACATCGTGAGCGAGTCGCGCGACGGAACCACCTTTGCCTGGCGAAGGCGCGCGTCGACGAAGCCGAGGCGGCGCTTGAGGCCGAACGGCTCGAGAGAGAGGGCTTTCGGCGCAGAGCCGAGGCCGAGGGGGTCGCTGACAGTGCCGACCTCACCCGCGTTGCGGACGCCCTAGCGCAGTTGATTGAAAGCTTGGAGCGCAGACTGCGGCGACGGTCGCGCTGGCGCGCGATGTTGGGAGCGGTCGACGCCGCCGCTGCAACCCAGAGCGCCGTCCGGCAGCGCGACGAGGCGGTGCGGGTCATCGAGGCGGAAGGCCGCGCACAGGCGGATCGAGACCGCCGCCGGTCGCAGCTAGAGGCCGACGTCGTCCGCATTTCAGTGGCCTTGTTCGGAGGGGACAAAGCCAACCTGGAAGCGCGGGCTGCGGAAGTGACCCGGCTCGAGACCTCGTCTGCCGGCGCGCGGGTTCAGCAGGTGTCTGTCCAAGCTGAACTCGCCGCGGCCGAACAACTCGGGACACTGCTGACGCTCGAGCGCGTCGAGCTTGAGGCGCGGCGGGACGAGACTCGACAGACCCTTCGGACGCTCGACACGCGCTACGCCGCGCAGTCCGTGGAATGGTCGTCCTTAGGTCTTGGTGGTGAACTCGGTGACGCGGCGCAAGCGGCGATTGACCGCGAGGAGCAGGCACTCATGTCAGGGCGAAACGCCTTGGCCGACGCCGGGGCGCAACTGACCCGTTTGCGCGAGGCGGCCACAGCTTGGTCTAAGCAAGGCGCCCATAAGGAGGCGCTGGAGAGACTTCGCGCGCATGTTCACGGCGCCGCCAACCATACCCGCGAGCAGATCCGCACCGCGTCAACAGCCGAATTGAAGGCGCTGGTCGAACGGTCGGCGCTGATTGCTCGTACCAAGGCGATTGCGGCTCAGGCCAGCACAGCGATCGAGGGGGAGCTGAGCACCTTCAACGACGAATACATTCAGCCGCTCGCGCGGCTGATGGTGCGAGTCAACCGCGCTATCCTTTGTGATCCACGGATCGGCGTAGAGTTTCGCATCGACGGCAACGCCGTCAATCAAGCGGCGGTGAAGGGCGACCTGATCCCGACGGATCGCGGCGGCATCAACCCTCTGCTGGTCCACAGCGAAGGCCAGATGGCGGCCCTCGGTGTCAGCCTTCTCTGCGCCGCCAGCCTGACCTTTCCGTGGTCGCGCTGGAAGGCGTTGGTTCTGGACGACCCCCTGCAACACAACGACGCAATCCATGCATCCGCGTTCGCCGATTTCGTTGGCAACATCGTTCTTGATCGGCGCTACCAAGTACTGCTCACAACCCACGAGTTGTCCCAGGCGGAGTTCCTGCGCCGCAAGTTTCGGGCGCGAGACATACCATGCACCCTCGTCAACCTTCTGGGGGCGGGCGAGGGTGGCGTCCAACAGGCCATCCAAGGCCCCGAAGCGCCTCGGGCGGCAGTGGGCTAGGCGGAATGCGCCTAAGCCTTTGTTTGAGGAGATGGTGGACGCCGATCGTCTGCTGCCATGAAGCGCGCTTGCTGCTAACGGTCTGCTTCTCGCGCGCGTGAATGTCCGGTGCTGCCGCGCTTCGACCGCACAGACATTCTCCCTCACTCGCCGAGACTAGAAAGTCGCCCACACTCCGCCTTACGCGATGGCCAGCCCCTGCCGGTCTGCCGCGGCTGGGTCAAGGCCGTAGCCGAGTGAGCGGTGGCGCGAAGCGCCAGCCTTGATGCGGCTGCGGCGGACCGGCCTACTGGTCCTGCGCGGAGGCGCTTTTCTGTGAATGGCGTTAGTCGCCCGGCGGAGATGTCATGGATCGGCGATAGATTGCGGACTTCCCGTTGACGTCGCCCGCATATCCGCATGATTGCCCACGTTACCCGCCGCGAGATGTACGATCTCGTTTGGGCAGAGCCGCTTGAGGCCGTTGCTGCCAAGCTCGGCATTTCGCATTGGCGGCTGAAAGATCTCTGCGTCCAGCATCGCGTGCCGCTGCCGACGGCGGCCTATTGGCGTGGCCGAGCGGCCGGAAAGAGCCCGAGGCAGACGATCTTTGCCTCCTCCGCCGATCCCGCCGTCGAGCTCATCAGCCTCGACCCGACGAGCCCGTCAGATCCCGTCATCGAGGAGCGCCTCGAACGGACGCGCAAGGCAGCGATCGCGCCACGCCGGCTTTTGAAGCCGCGAGAGCCGAACACACGGACGATAGACTGGAGCCGGATCGACAAACCCCACACTGCCGTATCGCTGACCGCCCATACGCTGCGCCGCGCCAAGCCGGATCATGACGGCATCATCGCCATTAGCGGGGAAGGCCTGCTGTCGATGCGGCTGGGAGCCGGTTCGATCGAGAGGGCGATCTTCATTCTCGACAGCATCGCGCGCGGGCTGGAGGCGCGGGAGATGTCTTGCACCTTCGCGGGCAAGCACGTCGAAGTCCGCCGGGGCGTCGACAAGGTCCCCTTCATCCTGGCGGAGACCATCAAAAGGCGAAAGCACGAGCCGACGGTCGATGAGCTAAAGGCGGAGGAGCGCTATCGGCGCTCGGCTCGCTACCGTGATTGGGATTTCTCCTACGAACGCCAATATCCCGAGTTCGATTACATCCCGAGCAGTGAACTGACGATCGCGATTGAAGCCTGGAGCACAGACCAGCGCCGGCGCAACTGGCGGGACAACACCCGTGCGACCCTGGAGGCCCAACTCGACTCCATCATCGAGGAACTCCACGGCTGGATCGACTACCGGCGCGATGACCGTCTCAAAGACGAGCGCAACGCACGCCTCCGCCGCCGCGCGGAAGAGAACCGGAAGCGGACCGAGGCGCGCACCAAGCGTGAGAAGGAGCGCGACGATCTGCTCGACGAGATAGTCGAGATGGGCCGCAACGCCGACCAGCTGCGCTCCTGGATGGCCTGGGCAGATGGGATCGAGGATGCCGAGACTCAGCGTATGCTAAGCTGGGCGCGCCAGCGTCTTAGTGAACTAGAGCGTGCGCTCGATCCCGCTTCGTTTGGCGATTGGCTGCGTGAGCGCACGCTGTTCCCGGAAGTCGATCCCTTCGCTCCTCTGCCAGCCGATCCCGATCTGGAGACGCCGCCGCCGCAGGGGGACGCGACCTAAAGACCCAGCCCCCGGTTTCGGCCAAGGCGCCACTCAACACCGCCGTCGCGGGAGACGCCGGAGATGTGCCGGCCGATCTGCTTCTCCAGCACCGGTTGCCAGGGCACGAGCTGGAAGCCGAGACCATTGTCGATCATGGCGAAGCGCCCGCTGACCAGATTGACTGAGCCGGCGAGCCGGCCGGACACATACTCGCCCGGTTGGCTGGGGGTGTAGGCAAGGCCGCGCTCGGCCGCCATCGCCCGTCCGACGCGGTCCACCTCGACAGCCTCAAGCCGGGCGAGGATGTCGCGCGGCGCCCGTACGGTGCCGTTCTCCAGCCGGACAGCATGACCCTGATCGACGAGGCTCTGGCGGCGGCGCTCCAGAGCTTCGCCCACCTCGCGGCCGAAGCCCACGTCGGAAAGCTCCGTGCGCTGGCGCGAGGCCAGTTCCCGGTCGAGCCAGGTAGAGCCGTCGCTGCCCACCTGCTGGTCGAGATCGAAGGCCAAGAGCGTGCGGACCCCGAAGTCCTTCCTCGCGGTGCGTGCATCATGGGCGATGCCGCGCTCAGGCAGGTCCTCCGGGATCTTCCAATGGTCGGCGTCGATGCGCTCGACATGGCCGGCGCGGCGCAGTGATTCCAGCCGGCGTACATGGGCGCGGATGAAGGCATCCGGATCGCCGCGCTGCTGCTCGATCGCCGGGCGCGCCGCTTCCAGATGCTCGCTCGGCCGATAGATGCCATTGTTTGCCTCGGCCATGGTGGCGATGTTGAGGTCCGCCGGGCGCGGGTCGGACTTTGTCGGCAGCGGGTCCAGCGCGATGATGTGGCCGCGCTTGATGTCTTCCAGCCGGGAGGCATCGCTGGTCTCGACATGATGGGTGCGTCCGTCCACACCGTCGATGACCAGATAGACCCGCTCGCCCATCTCATCGCCAGCCAATCCCTTGTCGAGCACGCGTCCGACGAGGGCATGAGAGATGCGGTTGCCATGGGTGACGTATTGCGCGGCGCCGCGCTCGTCCGCGAGGCCGTGATCGGCCAGCGCACGGTACATGGTGCGCAGGATGTCCTCGCGCTCACCCATCGCCCGCAGCGTGCTCTCGGCCCGCTCGGCAATGCTCCAGCGTCCTGGCTCGATCTCCTCGGCAACACCAAAGCTCTCCAGCCGCTTGATCCGGTCGATGAGAACAAGCCGGCTGGTCCGCACGAGGTAGCTCTCGCCAGCGTCCGGCCGCAGATCGAGGATGCCGTGCTCGCGCTGCTCGGCGATCATCATCCGGTCGAGCCGGGTGAGGCGATCGGCATCCACCTCATGACGCAGCTTGTTCTGCAGTTCGACCTCGGTCTGCGGGCCGAGTTCCAGCGTCATCAGCTCGCTCGCCCGATGGCGGATGCCATGGGCGATGTAGTCGCCGGCGATGTTGAGGATACGCCCATCATCCAGCACGCCGCGTACGAGGATATGGCTGTGCGGGTGGCCCGTGTTGTGATGATCGACGGCGATCCAATCGAGCCTGGTGCCGAGGTCGTTCTCCATGTGCCGCATCAGGTCACGAGTGAAGCGCTTCAGGTCGCCGAGCTCAGTGGCATCCTCCGGCGCGACGATGAGCCGGAATTGGTGGCGATCGTCCTGGCTGCGCTCGACGAAGGCCCTGGCGTCGATCTCGTCCCCGAACGCCGAGTAGGCGCGGCCCTTCTCGCCGTCGCGAGTCACGCCGTCACGTTCGAGGTAGCGCAGATGCGCGCCGACCGCGCCCACGGACAAAGCGCCGCGCATCTTCGGCACGCGGGCGCTCTTCCCCTTCCCGGCAAGCCTCACCACCCGCGCCTTGACCACGACGCGGCGGGAGCGGAACCGGCCTGAGGAACCCGACTGCCAGCCGCCGCTATCGCGCGGCAGCGACGCCATCAGCTTCGCGCCCCGTCCCCGCGCATTGAACCGGCCACCCACTTCCCGGGCAACCCCGCCACCCGGCCGCGCACCGCCGCCGGCGTCGCGCGCGGCGATCAGCGCCTGCCGAACGAAGGGCAGCTCGTGGGTCTTCAGCCGCGTTCCCCGGCTTCGCGGCCGGCCCGGTTTGATGCGAAAATCATCCTCGTCGCGGCGTGTCATGACCGCAGGTTTGGCCGCGCAGGTCAGGCCTGCAAGTCGAAAAACAGCCTATCAAAGTATAGCGTGGAAACGTCGGTTATGGCGAGCTAGCGGCGGAGCGTACATTGCGCATGCGCGCGAAAACCAGAAACCTATCAACGATTTGAACGGTAGCTGCGCACATCCGCACCTTCCAAAAACCGCTTTAGATCCTTTTTCCGGAGCGGAAAACAACGTGGAGACAACAAATTAGGGGCACAGCCCGCGCGGATTGAAAATCCGCTTTATCTTGCCGTCCTTCCCTCTGTTTCTGCACCGAAGGACTTAAGCTACCCAGGCGTGCCGAATATACTACGAAGAACCAATCGAACAATGTCAGCTGCCGTCAAGGGCCGCCGATG
Organism: Xanthobacter autotrophicus; assembly: GCF_005871085.1. GTDB lineage: Bacteria > Pseudomonadota > Alphaproteobacteria > Rhizobiales > Xanthobacteraceae > Xanthobacter > Xanthobacter autotrophicus. The sequence goes on from NZ_VAUP01000015.1 coordinate 555,620, forward strand.
ACGCATTATTTCCGCCGTATTTGCTATATCCAGCCTAGGAGGCACGATCGTTGATGCCGTGGGCTCGCGGTCAAAAGCCGCTTCGAGCGCAGCCTCGCTGCCTTCGAACTTACATTTCAAGATGCGAATGGGTGTCCGCTGCCGTGTAGAAACTTCGCAGCGAACCTGTCGTCGAGTTGCACCGAACTCGCAATTATTTGGCGAGTTGTCTGCAACCATCGCGGCCTTATTCAGATACTGCAGGCTTGCGAAAGCGCAGCCCAGCACCGCCCCCATTCTCGGGAATGAACTCGATACCAGTGGCTTCGAGCGACAGTACCAGCGCCTGGATGATCGATGCAGATATCGATGTTGAGCCGCGCTCAAACTGCACAATCGTGCGCAATCCGACCTTCGATAAGTCAGCCAACTCCTGCTGCGAAATATCAAGCAATGCACGCGCGGCACGGATTTGAGCTGGCGTAACCTTCATCAGTCAATATGTCTCGTTTGCGCAAAATGCGCAGATATGCTCATAATGAGAGGCGGCTGAGCGAGTGCTGTCACACTCACCCAGCCTGACCAAAACCCTAGCTGCTTGGAGCTCGGATCATGGCTGATTCTGAGATTACCACGAGTCTGTCCCGGCCATCCCGGAGGGACGTTCTCTCTGCCGCCCTGATGACGATCGGCGGCACCTCCTTCAACAATTCCGCTGCAGCTGCGCCGCAGCATGGTGGCACGACGGACGCCGCAATCCTTGCGTGGAATGCGTGGCGCGCAGCGCATCGGCGGACGCTCGCCCTGTGCCGGAAGCAGCAGCGATTGGAATCCGAGCTCGCGCGGACGATCGGCTTTCCGCAGGCGATTCTGGCTGCAACCGAATTGCCATCACCGGTGCGCATCAACTCCTTGTGGCAGTTCGATGAGCTTGCTGGAGATGTACCATCGCTTTGCACGCGGCGCGCCGAAGTCGCCGCAGTGCTGCGCGCACATCAGCAGCGTTGGGACGACGCGGACCGCGCCATCGGCTACTCCGTCGCTCGGCAGCAAGAGGAGGCGGCTTCCGACGAAGAAGAGCGCCTGATGAAGGGAGTTCTTGCAGCGGAAGCCACGTCTGTGCGTGGCCTCTCCACGAAGCTCGACGTGCTGCTTGCCGTCGGCGCGGATGGCGCCGAGGGGCGGCATTTCCCGTGGCCGGAGCTGCGGCGCATCCGTAGGGATGCTGCCCGTTTAGTGCAACTGCAGCGGCCGTAGCCGATCGCCTTCACTGCTTGAAACAGTGCTCGCGATGTCAGCGCACGAGGTGGGGGCGCGGACAATCGAACATCCGTTGCGGTGTAATGGCATGCCTGCTCAAGTTGATGAACGCGCGCTCGCCATCGGCATCGCTGGCATGCCGGCTGACGTTGCCCCTCGGGCTTGATCCGGTTTGAAGTTCGTTCTGGCCCATTGAGAGGACCAGAACATGAAGCGCAGCCGCTTCTCGGAAGAGCAGATCATCGCGATCCTGAAGGAACAGGAATCGGGTGTTTCGGTCGCCGATCTCTGCCGCAAGCACGGTGTGAGCGACGCCAGCATTTACAAGTGGAAGGCGAAGTTCGGCGGGATGGACGTGTCGGAGGCAAGGCGCCTTCGGACGCTGGAGGACGAGAACGCCAAGCTGAAGCGGATGCTGGCCGATGCGATGCTCGACAATGTCGCGCTGAAGGATCTGCTGGGAAAGAAGTGGTGACGCCCGCTGCCGAGCGCAGAGCTGTCGCGCATCTCGTGCAGCATCACGCGATGAGCGAACGGCGGGCGTGTAAAGCCACCGGCTGTTGCCGCATGACGGTCCGCTACCAAGCCGCGCGCCCTGACGATGGCGTCTTGCGCGAGCGCATGAAGGCCATGGCAGCCGAGCGCCGCCGCTTTGGCTATCGGCGCCTGCACGTGCTGCTGCGGCGGGAGGGCTTTGCGGTCAACCACAAGCGGTTGTTCCGGATCTATCGCGAGGAGCGCCTGATGGTGCGCCGGCGCGGTGGCCGCAAGCGGGCCATGGGGACGCGGGCGCCCATCCTGACGCCGCTCGCGCCCAACGAACGCTGGTCGCTCGACTTCGTCAGCGATCAGTTCACCGATGGCCGGCGCTTCCGTATCCTCACCATCGTGGATGACTGCACGCGGGAATGCGTCAGCCTGCTGGCCGATACCTCGCTCTCCGGTCTGCGCGTGGCGCGGGAGTTGGATCGCCTCATCGCGGAACGCGGCCGGCCGACGATGATCGTCAGCGACAATGGCAGCGAGTTCACCAGCAACGCGATCCTGGCATGGGCGGATCAGGCCCGCGTCGAATGGCACTATATCGCGCCCGGCAAGCCGATGCAGAACGGCTTCATCGAGAGCTTCAATGGCCGTCTGCGAGACGAACTGTTGAACGAAACGCTGTTCTCGTCCCTGTCACAGGCCCGGACCGCCTTGGCCAACTGGCGATCAGACTACAACACCGAACGCCCTCACTCCCAGCTCGGGTGGCAGACGCCGTCTGTCTTCGCCTCGACCTTCACCCCGCGACGGGCCCTGGCGCCGCGCTATGCGACAAGCACAGCGCCAGAGCCCCTCGCTTCACCAGCCCGGACGGGCTCCGCAACCGCCGGAAACGAACTCAGCGCTGGATAAAAGCTGGGGGCAACGTCACGGCAGATCCTCGCGTCGAGGTCATTCGACTGATGGCGCAGTGTCGTATGGTGACCGACGTTGCGACCCATGCGAACCAAGGAGACCACCAAGAGCGGCCTTCCCATGCCTCGACATTCGCACGTGTTCTATGTCATCTGCCCGCATGGCCAAGCTGACCCTCTCCCAACTAACTAGCCTCCTTTTCAAGGCGTGCGACGAGCTTCGCGGCAACATGGATGCCTCGGAGTACAAGGAGTACATCTTCGGGGTCCTGTTCGTGAAGCGGTGCAGCGACCTCTTCGACCAACAACGCGAGAAGCTCACAGCCAGCTTGCGCGCTCATGGCCTTGAAGGCGAAAAGCTCCGGGCCCTGCTGGAAAGTCGCGACCAATACACCTTTTACGTCCCCCCTGAATCGCGCTGGGCGACAATCCGCCATCTGAAGAAGGACGTCGGCAACGGGCTCAATACGGCGTTGGGCGAGCTGGAGCGGCACAACAAGGACCAGCTAGAGGATGTGCTCGAACACATCAGTTTCAACCGCAAGATTGGGCAGCGCACGCTCAGCGACGACACGCTGGTCGACTTCATCCAGGTGTTCGAGAGAATCCCCCTGCGCGATGAGAACTTCGAGTTCCCGGACCTCCTTGGCGCCGCCTACGAATACCTGATTAAATATTTCGCCGACTCGGCCGGGAAGAAGGCGGGTGAGTTCTACACGCCCGCCGATGTGGTGCGCACAATGGTTGAGATCGTCGATCCGCAGCCGGGTATGAGCATCTATGACCCAACGGCCGGCTCGGGCGGTATGCTGATCCAGTCACGCGACTACGTCCGCGACAACGGTGGCAACCCGAACGACCTCTCGCTCGCCGGACAGGAATCGCAGGGCACGACTTGGTCGATCTGCCGGATGAACATGATCCTGCACGATATCCACTCGGCAGACATCCGGCAGGAAGACACGCTGGCCAAGCCTCAGCACCGGACTGAGGACGGCGAGCTAACCCGCTTCGATCGCGTGCTCGCCAACCCGCCGTTCAGCCAGAACTACAGCACCGCCGAGATGGAGTTCAAAGGCCGATTCGTGAAGTGGATGCCGGAAAAGGGCAAGAAGGCCGACCTGATGTTCGTCCAGCACATGCTAGCGGTGCTCAAAAGCAGCGGGCGCATGGCGACGGTGATGCCGCACGGCGTTCTGTTTCGCGGCGGCGATGAAAAAGAGGCGCGGGAATATTTCATCAAGCAGGGCTGGCTCGATGCGGTCATCGGCCTGCCGCCGAGCCTGTTCTACGGCACCGGCATCCCCGCCTGTATCCTGGTGATGAATAAGGCGAACGCGGCAGCGCGAAGGGACGTGCTGTTCATCAATGCCGACCGCGAGTACGGCGAAGGCAAGGCGCAGAACTTCCTGCGGCCCGAGGACATGGCGAAGATCGTGGACGTCTATCGCCGGAGGCAGAACGTGCCCGGCTATGCCCGCGTCGTGCCCATTGCGGAGATCGAAGCCGAAGAGTTCAACTGCAACATTCGCCGCTATGTCGATAACGCTCCTCCGCCCGAGCCGCAGGACGTGCGCGCGCACATTCACGGCGGTGTGCCGGTGGCGGAAGTCGATGCGCTGGACCGGTTTTGGCGGAACTACGATGGCCTGCGCGAGGCTTGTTTCGCGCCGCGCAGCGGTGATGCGGCCTATTGCGACTTCGCCGCCGCCGTCACCACCCGACGCGACATCGCCGAGCTGGTGAAGGGGCACCCCGGCGTCCTGGCCGCACATTATGAATTTATGAGCCGGTTGGAGGCATGGTGGCAGGCGACCGAGCCCGCCATCGCCCAGCTCGCGCCGGCGGATGCGGCGGCGGGAGGCCGCGGCGGCAACGTCTATGCGCTGCGCCGGGCTTTGGTGGGCGACATCGATGCGGCCTTTGCCGACCAGACCCTGCTCACCCCTTTTCAGATTCGCGGCGCGATGGCACGCTATGTCGATGGCCTGAAGACCGACCTGAAGTCGGTGGCCGCGAGCGGCTGGGGTGCGGAGCTGATCCCCGACGACGAAATCCTGCAGAGCGAGTTTCCGGAGCTGGTCGAGGAGCTGGCGGCGAAGCGCGCCCGGATCGACGAGGTGCAGGCCCTCTTCGCGGCGGCCGACGAGGAGGGCTATGAGGACGAGGATGACGGCGGCGTTCTCGCTTCGGCTGAGGTGCGGCGACTGAAGGACCTCATCAAGACGCGAGGGGCAGAACTGAAAGCGCTGCTCAGGGCGGCGCTAGGGGCCGCCCCTGATCTGGTTGCCGAACTCGGGCTGCCCAAAGGCGCAGCGAAGCTCGGGAAGCTGGGCGATCCCGATTTCGTGGCCGTGCACAGGCTGGCGGCGGCGGCCCGCAAGGCGGCCAGCCCCTCGCACTTCGCCGAGCCGATTGTGGCCTTAGCGCAGCGGGGGCAGGCGATGATGGATGTGCTGGCCGATGCGGAAGGAAAACTGGCCCGGCACAAGGCGCTGGAGGACGAAGCTAAGGCGCTGAAGGCGGAACTGCGGGCGGCGGAGAAGAAGCGGGAGGAACTGGTGGCCGCCGCGCGTGAGAAGATCACCCCGGACGTCGCGCGAAGCCAGATTCTCGCTCGATTCCGCAACACCCTGTTCGAAACCTATCGCGCCTATCTCGATGCGGAACGGAGGGCGGTGACGGCGGCCATCGAGAATCTGCACGACAAATATGCGGTGACGGTGCGGGATATCGAGCGCCAGCGAAGCAAGGCGGCAGCGGCGCTGGATGCTTATCTGAAGGTGCTGAGATATGTCTGAGCACCTTCCGTTCGGGTGGTCTCTTAAGCCGCTTGGAGACCTGGCGCAGGTCATCAGTGGCGGAACGCCATCAAGAAACGTGCCCCGCTTCTGGGAAGGCGGAACGATCCCTTGGATCACTCCCACGGATATAACGGCTACCCCTGGAAAATACATCTCGGAAGCCAAATACAGGATCACGAAGCTAGGACTTTTGAGTTGCTCTGCCAGCTTGCTGCCACCCGGCAGCATCCTCATGACGTCCCGTGCGACGCTTGGTGAAGCGAAGATTTCCACCATGACATCTTGTACCAATCAGGGCTTCAAATCGCTGGTGGCGAACAAAGGTGTATCGAACGAGTTCCTCTATTACCAGATGCAGCGTACCAAGCAGGCATATGCACGGTACGGTTCAGGTAGTACCTTTCTGGAAGTTGGCAAAAAGGACACCGTAGCTTTCCCAGTGTTGATTCCGGATGAAGCGAGCCAAGTCGCAATCGCTAAAGTCCTCGCGCTCGTCGACGCCCAGATCGAGGCGACGGAGGCGTTGATTGCCAAGCAGGAGCGGGTGCGCGCCGGCTTGATGCAGGACCTGTTCACGCGCGGGGTCGACGAACACGGCCAGCTCCTCCCGCACCGCCAAGAAGCCCCGCACCTCTACCACGAGACAGAACTCGGGTGGCTGCCTCAGGGGTGGAAGGCGCCCGAATTGGAAAGCCTTCTGGCGGATATTCCGACACCCATGCGAAGCGGACCATTCGGCAGCGCGCTTCTGAAGCACGAGCTGGCTGCTGCCGGCATTCCATTTCTCGGTATCGACAATGTTCATGTAGAGCAGTTCAAACCCGATTTCATCCGCTTTGTTACGCCTCAAAAATTCGCAGAACTATACCGATATCGTGTTCTGCCCGATGATGTAGTCATCACGATTATGGGTACAGTTGGTCGCTGCTGCGTGATTCCTCACGGCTATGGCGAAATGCTCTCGTCTAAGCACCTCTGGACGATGACCTTCGATCAGTCGAAAGTGCTTCCGGAGCTGGTTTGCTGGCAGTTGAATCACGCGCCTTGGGTACTTTCGCGGTTCCGGGCGAAGTCCCAGGGAGGGATCATGGACGCAATCCAATCGTCTACGCTTAAGGAACTGCGGCTGCCTCTGCCCCCGCCCCCTGAACAATCCAAGATCGTCCGAATTTATCGTGAAGCGACGTCCCATCTTCAAGCGATGCGAGACGAAGTTTCCAAATTGACACTCAAGAAGTCCGGCCTGATGCAGGTTCTGCTTACGGGCAAGGTTTCGGTCGCACCGCTGCTTGAAAGTATCGCCGCATGAGCGAATACGCCCATGTCGAAAAGCCGTTGCTGACCCAGCTTGCAGGGCTGGGCTGGACGGTGATCGACCAGGGCTGCCAGACGATCCCGCAGAACCCGGCGGTATCGCTACGGTCGAGCTTTCGCGACCTTATCCTGCCGCAGGTGTTCCGCGAGAGCGTGCGGGCGCTCAATACCCTGCCCGATGGTCGCGAGTGGCTCACCGAACGGCAGTTAACTGGCCTGATCGATGATATCTTCCGCCAGCCGGGCAAGGGTCTGCTTGACGCCAACGAGGCGGTTCAGGCGCTGTTGTTCAAGGCACAGGTGGACCGCAACGAGCTGACCGGGGAGAAGGACCCCACCGTCCGCCTGATCGATTTCGCTCGTCCGGAGCGCAACAGCTTCCATGCCATCAACCAGTTCCGGGTCGACACGCCGGGATGCGTGAAGGGCTTTATCATCCCCGACGTGGTGCTGTTCGTGAACGGCCTGCCGCTGGTGGTGATCGAAGCCAAAATCGGCGACGCCAACACGGCAAACCCGATGCACGAGGCCTTCGTGCAGCTGCAGCGCTATCGCGATGCCCGGCCCGACACCGCCCGCGCCGGTCTGCGCGAGGGCGAGCCGAAGCTGTTCTATCCCAACCTCGCCGTGATCCGCACCTGCGGCGAGGCGGCGGAGTTCGGCACCATCAGTTCCGCTCCCGAACACTTCTACGGCTGGCGCAACGTGTGGCCGGAACAGTTCGCCGCGATCACCCCGTCACTGGGCGAGGTCCGCGCGCAGGAGGAACTGGTACAGGGCCTGCTCAACCCGCACTGCCTGCTCGACATGCTGCGCACCTGCTCGGTCTTCATGGACCTGCCGAACGGCAAGCGGGTGAAGGTGCTGGCCCGCTATCAGCAGCACCGCGCAGCCCACCGGATCGTCGCGCGTCTGCGCAGCGGCGAGACGCCGATGGAGCGAAGCGGCGTGGTCTGGCATACGCAAGGGTCGGGCAAGTCGCTCACGATGGTCTTTGTCGGCCGGATGCTGCGGGCCAGCCGCGACCTGAACGACATGAAGATCGTGATGGTGGTGGACCGTGCCGATCTGGAGGACCAGCTTGCCAGTACCGCGAAGCTGATCGGCGGGAAGATCAACCTCGTCGACAGCCGTGCCGCCGTGCGCGATGTGCTCGCCTCTCCCGCCTCCGACGTGAACATGGTGATGGTCCACAAGTTCGTGGAGATGAAGGACGACCTGCCCGACAGCTTGCGCCAAAAACTCGGGCGCTATGCCCCGCCGCCCAGCGCCGAGAGCTTTGGCGTCGTCAACGGTTCCGCGCGCATCCTCATCATGGTGGACGAGGCGCACCGCACGCAGGGGTCGGACATGGGGGACAATCTGTTCGAAGCGTTCCCCAATGCCGCCCGCGTCGCCTTCACGGGCACCCCGCTGATCACCGAGCGGCATGGCGGCAAGCGGACGGTGAAGCGCTTCGGCGAGTATATTGACACCTATAAGCTGATGGATTCGGTGGAGGACGGGGCAACCCTGCAAATCCTCTATGAAGGCCGCACCGCCAACACCGCTCTGCGCGACAAGGCCGAGTTCGACACCGCATTCGAAGACCTCTTCGCGGAACGCTCGGCCGAGGACCTGCTCGCCATCAAAAAGAAATACGGCGCTACCGGAGACATCCTCGAGGCGGAAAGCCGTATCGGCGCCATCGCCCGTGATCTGGTCGGCCATTACGTCGACAACATCCTGCCCAACGAATTCAAGGCACAGGTCGTCTGCCACTCTAAACTCGCCGCCGTGCGATATGGCCGCGCGTTGCGCGAGGCCTTGAAGGAACGGCTGGAAGCGGAACACGCTAAGCCGGATCCGGACGCTGACCTCATCCGCCGCATCGCCTTCCTCAAGGTGGCGGTCGTTGTTTCGGCGGACGCCACCAACGAGCCCGCCGAAATCACCGCTGCGCGCAGGGAATCACGGGAGCTTAATGCGGTCGAGAATTTCTGCAGGCCGTTCTGTTTGGACGACCATGACAAGGTCAATACGGGCATCGCCTTCCTCGTCGTCTGCGACATGCTGCTGACAGGCTTCGACGCGCCTATCGAGCAGGTCATGTACATCGACAAGCGGCTGAAAGAGCACAACCTGCTGCAGGCCATTGCCCGCGTGAACCGGGTGGCGCAAGGCAAGCAGCGCGGTTTCATCGTCGACTATATCGGCCTCGCCAACCATCTCACCGACGCGCTGAAGATCTACGCCACCGAAGACCTCGCGGACCTGCAGGCCGGGTTGAAAAATCTGACCTCGGAAGTACCTATTCTCGAAGAACGCTATCGTCGGCTACTCCAGCATTTCCAAGGGTTAGGTGTGCACGACATCGAGGCCTTCCTGTCGGGCACCCTCGGCAAACCCGACGAGGACGTTCGCGTGATCCACAAGGCTGTTGACGCACTCGAACCCATTAAGGCGCGAGCGGACTTCGAGGTTTATCTCAAGAAGTTCCTGATGAGCCTCGATCTCATCCTGCCGGGCGCAGCCGCGCATCCGTATCGCGGACCCGCGAGGCGCCTAGGCTATCTGATGCGCACGACGAAAGAGCGGTTCAAAGACGATTCCATCGATTTCGCGGGGGTCGGCGAAAAGGTCGCCGCGCTGATCAACAAGCACCTGATAGAGTTGGGTATCGATCCTAAAATCCCCCCGGTCGAACTACTGGACCCGGACTTTGTCGAGCAGGTGACGGGTCACGCGCAGGGAAGCGCTCGGGCAAAGGCGAGCGAGATGGAGCACGCCATCCGCAAGCACTGTACCATCCATTTCGACGAGGACCCGGCCTTCTTCAAGCGGATGAGCGAGAAGCTCGACACGCTGATTGCCAAGCATGGCGAAGACTGGAAAGCTCTAGCCGAGCGTTACGAAGAACTGCGGTCGGAAATCAAGGCGGGACGCAGTGGCGTAATAGCCGAGCACCCGCCTGAAGTGGTGGTGTTCCGTGACAACCTCTACGATCTGATTGGTGACGGGGCCGCGATTTCGGCAGAGGATGCTGCCCTGCTGGACGCGCTGTCTACCCGGCTTGTCGACGTCATCCGTGACTCCATTTCGATCATCGATTTTTGGCGCAAACCGGACCAGGTGCGTCGCCTAAGAGCGAATATCGATACCGAGCTGATGGTCTCCGGCATCGGCCCCGTTCAGGACCAGCACCAACGCATCGCCGTGGAGTTGACCAAACTCGCCGAAAAGCGTCACGCGGAGCTGATCTGGTCATGAAGATGTGCGCCCAGGATATCGAATTCACCCTGATCCGCAGCGACCGGAAAACGGCGGACATCGTGATCGAGCGCTCGGGCGACGTGATCGTTCGTGCCCCCGCCGGGCTGGACGACGAGCAGGTGCGCGCAGCCGTCGCCGACCGGGCCTTATGGGTGCATCGCTCGCTTGCGGAATGGGAGGACCTGAATTCCAGCCGCCGGCACCGACCTTTGGTCCAAGGACAGGGCTTCTTCTATCTCGGTCGCTCGTATCGATTGAAGTTCGTCACTGATGCCGACGTTCCATTGCGCCTCAAAAACGGTCAGTGGGAATTGTCGGGAGCCTTCTTTGGTCGGGAAGGAGAGGCCGCCACGCGCAAGGCGTTTCGGGATTTCTACATCGCCAAAGGGGTCCAAATTTTTACGGAGCGAGTTCGAAGCCTTGCGCCACTGGTCGGCGTGGCCCCTGGAGAGGTCACAGTTAAGGAACTGGGCTACCATTGGGCCTCATGCGGCGTCGGTGGTGCGCTAAACTTTCATTGGAAGACCGTGATGGCCCCCCAAACCGTCATTGACTACATCATCGTGCACGAACTCTGCCACCTTCACCACCGAGATCACTCGGACGCATTCTGGAACGAGGTTGACAAGGTTTTGCCGCGATACAGGGAGCGGAAGCAGTGGCTTAGGATCAACGGAGCTGCACTCGATTTGTAGACCCGTAGGCAGCGACACCCGCCGACTATCGGCGGGTGTCGCTGCATTTATGTGGATAACAGCGGCCATCGGGGATGTTCGACGGGGTGTTTTCGGCAAAGCCGTGATTGTCGCCATTCAGTCGCTCCCCGGATATCTGCCCCGTTTGTCCAACTTGCGCGAGTGCTTGATCAAACGGTAACAACTGGAACCTATCCTCCATTCCCGGCGGCTACAGCGAACGACAAGTCCCGCAGTGGCAGAGTAAGGGGTGACGCGTACCGTCACCCACGCCACGGAGCGGCGGTCGCGGGCGGCTAGCGCGGGAGGCGCCATCCGAGGTCTTCCGAGCCAATCAGCGGCCCGTGTTATCGTTAGGCGTCTCTTCGCTTGAAAGTCGAATCATGCCGAGCCGCGCTCCGGGCGATGACGAATCCCAGCCCTCAGGCGCCCTGCGGCTGGTTCGCCCCGAAATCCGTTATTTCGTGATCGTACCCGAAGACGATCCGGGAGCGGCCAGCGCGCTGCAAGGGTTCTCGCACGGCATCACTAGGGTCGACAACTTGGTTCGCTCGCTGGTCCATCTCCCGGCCGATGTCGTCGAATTCGCGCTACCCGAGCCCGTTCTGTCTGGCCGCCGGGTCAACGGCGTCGCATCATGGCACTGGATGCCCGTCGCGCTCTACGCATTGACGGAGCTAGTCGTCTCCGCCGAGATGCCGTTTTGGGTGATGCTCACGCATGATCCGGCGGTCGCCTCCGCGGTCGACGCTTGGATCGCGACCCAGCACTACAAGCCGCTCCACATAAGCGAGGCGGCAGGCCCAGGCCGCGCCAATGCCCACACGGTTGACCCCGACCAATTGCGGGACCATTTCCGTGCGCTCCTCGCCCAAGTCGCCGCGGACGAGCCCGAGCTTGAGCGCCGGCTGGTCAGTGAAGGTCTTGAACACTGGAAAGGACGCCCGGCGCGCGACTTCCCCGTACCGGTACCTGGGCACAATGTAACCATGTCAAACGTCATGGCGCTGCAAGGAATCGGGTTCCGCTTCGTCGACGCCGGGCCGGAGATTCCCGCCGACCCCGAAGACTATCAGCGGTGGATCGCCGAAACTGCCAACGCCGTGCTCGACGAACGCCAGCGCTCGTACCGCTCGCCCGCACTGCGTACGACGCCTGCGCAGCCCGACCTGTACGTGACCGCCCCCGCGCTCTTCGCCCACGTCTATGAAGGCGGGTTTGATTTCCCCAAGGACGCGAACGGTCGCGCCGTGCGCGATATGCTGCAGATGATGCAGCGCCAGACCGGCTACCGCCTGACCGGGGCCGGCCGGGCCTGGGCCAGCAGCCTCAAGAGCCCGCTAGCGCAGGCGCTGCTGGCGATGCGGCGCAGCGAAACACAGATCCAGGTAGCAGCGGCGGGCCTGGCCGCGGCCGGTACCCTCTCGGCCACCGTGCGGTTGCCGCCCGGGGTCAACCGCGCGCAAGGCACCGTGCGCCAGATGGCCAACCATGCGCGCTCGGAGAAGATCAAGCCGGCGGCTAAGCTAGTTAAGACCTTCGCCGACGTGCAGCACCGGTTGAACGAGGCGGTCGGCTCCACGCTCGGCGCGGTGATCGCGCGCTCTGAAACCGGGGTGAAGCTGGTCACCGACGTGCCGCTCGAATGGCTGCCTGTCGGCAACTTGCCGCTGATGCTGCGCCACAACGTGTCGCGGATTACCGCGACGCCCGGCAATCTGCTGATCGGCACGCTCGCGCGATCACAGCTCCTCCACCTCTCTGTAGAGGCGTTCCGCGAAGTATTGGTGATCTCGGCGATCGACCGCGAGGATCCGATCGCCAACGTGCTGCTCGATGCACTTGAAAGCTGGCGCGATGGCTATGAGGGCAGGATCACGTTGCGGATCGTGCGGGTGCAGACGCGCGCGGCGTTCGTCGCCGCGATGAACGCCTATCGCGGCGCGGTCATGATCTTCGACGGCCATGGCCACCACGACCAAGCGAGCGGCACCGCAACGCTCAAGATCGGTAAGGAAGACGTTTCGATCTGGGACCTCCGCGACGAGATCCATGTCCCACCGATCGTGATCCTCAGCGCCTGCGACACGCAGGCGGCCGACCGCTCGCACGCGACCACGGCGAACGGGTTCCTGAGCGCCGGCGCCACGACGGTGGTAGCCAGCCTGCTGCCGCTTCGCGCGGCGGATGCCGCGGTGTTCATCGCTCGGCTGGTCTGGCGGATCGCCGAGTATCTGCCGGCAGTGACCGGGCCCAATGGCCGCGCGGTGTTGTGGAGCGAGGTTATGGGCGGCATGTTCCGGTTGCTGCTCGTTTACGACCTCATCTTCCCGTTGCTCACGGCCGGCAAGCTCACTTTTGCGCAGTACTCGGAGCTGAACATGGCGGCAATCATCGCAACCACCAACCAAGATCCCAATTGGTGGGACGCTACGCTGACTTCGCTCGGCGAACATCTCAGCGAGGACAGCGGTACGATCGCAAAGCGCGCCGCGCGTACGGTCGCATCCTCGGACGCGATCCGCTACACCCAAGTCGGCAATCCCGAACTTATCGTAATCAAGTCGATCGCGTTGCTTGAGGAGGTGGGTTACGATCCACGGGAGTTCGGGCGGTTCGTCACAAAGCCGTCCGTTGAGAAACAATGATGTGAGAGCGGCCGCGAGCCGAGCTTTCCTGGCGGTCGCGCCACGTACAGATGGCAGTTCTTGGAATTAGCTTGATAGGCGCCGCATAACCGCAATGGCGCGGCTCGATATACCGCGTGGTGCATGCATTGATTGGGCCACAGAAGGAAATCTGCAAGTTGGCGGAGCGATCGGGATTCGCACCAGACCGAAGCGCGCGATTCGAAAGAATTTACTCATTGACGTAGGACCCGAGGCATGTTGGGCGCCAACGGCGCTCAAACCCACTCCTCGGCGCTTTTTAAACCATTGAAATCTCAATGACATAGGTGTTCGTAGTTTCACTCTGGTCGGCGCGCCAGCACCGCCGATTGTTCTCCGCGGTGCGAGGTAGCCGCCGGAAGGCCTCCAGAGCAAAGGGCAGCGAATAGCCGCGCCAACAATCCCTGCTGCCCAAAGAGTTATTGCGCTGGCACCCCTAATGTCGTGGCTTCTATCATATGGGAAGCCGACGAAGGCTGACGCCGGAAGCTGCGCAGCGTCACGCTGGCGGACCTTGCAGACATACTGTTGCGAGACACGCGTCCGGCCGACGGCGAGGATACTTTCATCGGTTCTAAGGCGCGCCGGGCGAGCGCGATTTGGCACGGGGGGCGAAAGCCTCGCCGCGCGTTGTCGCCGGCACGTACACGAGGCTTTGTGTGGGCAAGGCCAGGGAATGCCCACCTGCTTCGCAGTGGTTGTAGATGAGGTCGATGATCTCGTTCTTGGCAGACGTTCCCATGGCGAGGCTGGCGACGCGGAACTGCAGTTCCACGTCGATCGCGACGGCGTCGATGGACGTCAGCGCAACAGCCGGCGGCGGATCCTTCACGATGCAGTTGCTGGCTTGCAGCACGGACCGCATCGCCTCCTCGATCCGGCGCGGCCGCTGCACGGCAGCGAAACGCACGCCCAATGTGATCTGATGCGTTTCGTCGGGACGGCTGAGGCTGGTCAAGCCCTGTCTTGCCAGCATGCTGTTGGGCAGCACGACGATATTGTTCGCCCCGGTCAGCAGATTGGTCGAGCGCCAGTTGGTTTCGATGACACGGCCAGCGGTGCCATCGCTCAGCTGCACCCAGTCGCCTATCGCATAGGCCTTGCCGAGTGTCAGCGCGATGCCGGAAAAGACATCGCCGAGCGTATTCTGGAGTGCCAGACCCAAGATGACGGCGACCACGCCCGAGGTCGTCACCAGAGTGGCGATAGGCATGCCGAACACGAAGCCCATCACCGACAGCGCGACGCCGAGATAAATGACGGCAACGGCCATATCCAAGATGAGATGTGCTTCTCGCGGCTTGCGATTGAGCCTGATGTAAATGTGGATGAGGCCGATGATTGTCCACGCGAGATGGGTCCACCAAAGAACCCTGGCGGACTTCGACAGCAACGCGGCGAAACCCTCCGTGTAGACGTCATCGGGCTGATGCGGCGCGATGCCTCCCGTGTAAAGAACGAGGCTCATGGCGGCGAAGAACAGGATCTGGACGATCAGGCGACCTGTCGGGCGGCTGCGGCCCTGAACGTGCCAGACGACGATGCCGGCAATGCCCAGGATGTTGATCAGGGCAAGCGGCAGGTAGTGGTCATCGCCAGACATGGGAGAGATTCGCCGGGATTGCTTGCGGTAGACGGCACCGGCCGAGCCGGAATGATGGCGGGATCGGGCGTCCCGGAGCATCTCCGCATTTAGCGCAGAGATGCTCCGGTCGGCGCCAGGCGCTCAGTAGTCCCAGAAGACCGGAACCCAGCGGAAGTGGTCGCCCTCGACCGCTACATGGCCGACGGACGGGAACGGCAGGTGGGTGGCCACCAGCGATGATTCCGTAGCCGCCAGTTCCTTCAAGAGACGGACCCGGACGCGGGCGGCCTCTTCGGGGTCATGTTCGAAGCCGTTGTACCATTCGGGGTGTTCGAACCCGACCGCGAACACGGCGTCGCCGGCGAACATCAGCCGGTCGCCGCCGGACGCCACGCGGACCACGCTGTGGCCGGGGGTGTGGCCACCGGTGCGAGAGACGACCACGCCCGGCGCCACCTCGGACTCCTCATCGAACAGCCGCAGATGGCCCTGATACTCTTTGGTGAACCGCTTCGCGGCGGCTCGAAGCGCATCCGGGAACCCCGGCGGCATGTCGACGTGGGAGAAATCGGGCGCCTTCCAGAACTCAACCTCGGCGGCGGCCACATGGATCCGCAGATCCGGACGCAGCCGCTCCTTCACTCCGTCGATGAGCAGCCCGCCGACATGATCCATGTGCATGTGGGTCAGGACCACGTCGGTCACGGCGGCCAGGTCGATGCCGACAGCCGCGAGCCGCTTGATCAGCTGCCCGGCCCGCGGCAGGTTCAGGTCCGGGTCGAGGCCCAGCCCGGCGTCGACGAGGATGGTCTGCCCGCCGCTGCGGACAACGACCACGTTTAGCGCCCAGTCGAAAGCCTCGGTCGGCAGGAACATATCGTTCAGCCAGGCCGCCCGTGCCGCCGGCTCGGCGTTGTGTCCCAGCATCTTCGTCGGAAGCGGCAGCACGCCGTCGCTGACGATCAGCACCTCGATCTCGCCGACCCGCACCGCGTAGCGCGACGGCACCAGTTCTTCGTGTCCCGTTCGACGGGGAGCGGAAGTGTTTTGCACGTTCATGTTTGCCTCCTGAGGTGGTGGAACCGACTGGGTCGGCTCCGCCGATGGAATGGGTTGTCGTGAGGATCAGCTCGCAGCCGCGGATGCGGCACGCGCGGCATTGGTCGCGCCTAAAGGTCGGTGACACGCTCGGGCTCCGCCGAGGCGAGGGCGACGTCGCGTTGGGCACGGGGCGGGTAGATCCACACTGTGTTGATCTCCCGCTTCAGCTTCTTGGCCTCGGCGCCCACGAACTCGACCTGGCGGTCCCAGCCGCGCGTGAACAGCGCGCCAGCGTCGCCGAGGTCGAGGCAGGTCACATAGGCTTCCTGGTGGTAGGGAATGGTCGGCACGCCCAGCAGTTCAGCCGCGGCGTTGTGGCCGGCGAAGGCGCCCATGCGGGTGGCGTGCTGGCAGGACATCAGAGCGTAATTTCCGACGTTGTCGCGCGGCGCCTTGGCGGCATCGCCGGTGGCGAAGACGCCGCCCACGCCCGGGACGCGCAGGGCGCGGTCGACGAGCAGCCGGCCGAGATTGTCGCGCTCGGCCGGGATCTGCTGGGTCAGCGGCGCGGCGCGCATGCCGGCGGCCCAGATCACCGTCGCGCTCTCGATGCGCTCGCCGCCGGTGAGCGTCACGCCACCTGCATCCACCGAAGCGACGCC
Organism: Xanthobacter autotrophicus; assembly: GCF_005871085.1. GTDB lineage: Bacteria > Pseudomonadota > Alphaproteobacteria > Rhizobiales > Xanthobacteraceae > Xanthobacter > Xanthobacter autotrophicus. The sequence continues at coordinate 572,281 of NZ_VAUP01000015.1, forward strand.
GGCGCCGAGCCGGGTCTCCACGCCCACCTTGCGCAGGGCGTTCTCGATGACCGGGCGCGGACCGGCGCCCATGTCGGGCGCGATGTCGTCGTTGCGGTCGACGATGACGACGCGGATAGCGGCCTTGTCGCCGAGAATGGCCCGAAGCCGCGCCGGCATTTCCGTCGCCGCCTCGATGCCGGTGAAGCCGCCGCCGGCGACAACCACCGTGTCACGGGCAGCCGAAACCGGCTGGCGCGCCAGCCCGTGGAGATGGCGGTCGAGGGCGACGGCGTCGTCGAGTTGGTCGACGCTGAACACGTGCTCGGTGAGACCGGGAATGTCCGGGCGAAACAGCCGGCTGCCGGTGGCGAGCACCAGCCGGTCATAAGCCAGAGTCCTGCGCTCGCCGCCGCCGGTGACGATCCCCACCGAATTGGCCCGGTTGTCGACTGTCTCGGCGGTACCCTGCACGTAGCGGACGTCGATCGCCTCAAGCAGTTCCAGAAGGGGCGCCGTCAGCGTCTCGGGCTTGGGCTCGTAGAGCCGCGGGCGAACCACCAGCGTCGGCTGCGGCGCCACCAGCTCAATCTCGAGTTGGTCGGGCGAGATGCCCTGGAGATCGCGCAGGCGCGCGGCGGAAAGGGCGGCATACATGCCGGCGAAGCCGGCACCGACGATGATCAGTCGCATGTGAACTACTCCTGTGAGGGATTCCAGAAGGGCGTAGGCCGCCGCTGCCGCGCCGTTGAACCGGCGAGGCCTTGGGAAGCGGCTGCGATGCGGGAACGCGGGGAAGCGTCAGCCGGCTACAAAGGCGAGCAGCTCGGCTGTAACCAGATCGGCATGGACGGTGCAGATGCCGTGCGGCAGCTTCTCATAGGTCTTGAGCGTGCCGTTCTTCACGAGCTTCGCCGAGAGCAGGGCAGAGTCGGCGATGGGCACGATCTGGTCGTCGGTGCCGTGCATCACCAGCGTCGGCACGGTGATGCGCGCGAGATCGTCGGTGAAGTCGGTCTCGGAGAAGGCGCGGATGCCGTCATACTGCGCCTTGGCGCCACCCATCATGGCCTGGCGCCACCAGTTCCAGATGACCGCCTGCGAGGGCTCGGCGCCGGGCCGGTTGTAGCCGAAGAACGGGCCGCTGGCGAAATCGAGGTAGAATTGCGAACGGTTGGAGGCGAGCTTCGTGCGCAGGTCGTCGAACACCTCGATCGGCAATCCGCCGGGATTTGCCGATGTTTTCACCATCAGCGGCGGCACGGCGCTGATCAGCACCAGCTTGGCCACCCGGCCCTTGCCGTGGCGCGCGACGTAGCGGGTCGCCTCGCCGCCGCCGGTGGAATGGCCGACATGGACGGCGTTGCGGAGATCGAGATGCTCGACCACTGCCGCGACGTCGGCGGCATAGTGGTCCATATCGTGGCCTTCGCTCACCTGGGTCGAGCGGCCGTGCCCGCGGCGGTCATGGGCGACGACGCGATAGCCCCGGCCGACGAAGGCGAGCATCTGCGCATCCCAATCGTCGGAAGAGAGCGGCCAGCCATGGTGGAAGAAGATCGGCTGTCCGGTCCTCGGGCCCCAGTCCTTGTAGAAGATCTCAACGCCGTCCTTGGTGGTGACGGTACGCATGGTCGTGCTCCTCTCCGTGAGACTATCGTTACTCGCCCCTTCCGCCGAAGGGACACGGAGCGTCGCGGACATCGCGCCGGCGACGGCCGTCACCAGGACGTTGCGGCGTGATAGGCGGGGAAGCTGTCCGGGCATCGTCTGTCTCCTTTGGTCGGTGGGCACGACATGGGATTAGCGCGAGGGATGCGGGGCCGCCCGAGAGCGATTGCCCCGGTTCGAGAGCGATTGCCGCTAACGTGCGCGGCGGCGCCATTCGCTCGGCGTCTCACCGGTCAGGCGTCTGAACGCGGCGCCGAAAGCGGACTGCGAGCCGTAGCCCAGCGCCACCGCGATCGACACGACCGGCTCATCGGTGTCGCGCAGCAGGGTCGAGGCCTGCGCCAGCCGGTGCTGCCGCAGCCAGGCATGCGGCGACAGCCCGGTGCTCTGCTTGAAGGCGCGGCAGAAATGGAAGCGCGACAAGTGCGCATCAGCGGCGAGCGCGGCAAGCGACAGGTCGGTGTCGCTGTCCGAGCGCAGGCGCTCGATGGCGCGGCGCAGCGCCGTCGGCGACAGTCCGCCCGATGCCGGCTGATAGCTCGCCGGGGCACCGGTGTGCACGGACAGAATCCGCGCCGCCAGAAGCTCGGCGAGCTGCTGCCGGAACAGCGCGTCGAGGGCCTCACTGCCGTCGAGGACGTCCACCGCGCTCATCAAGAGGCGGGATGTCGTCGGATCGAGATGACCGGTACGCTCAAGCAAGGGCGCGGAGCCGGCCGTGTCGGCTTCGGCGGCGACGCGCTCCAGGACGGCGTGCGGCAGATAGAGCTGGAGGACGTTGACCGCTCCGCCAATGTCCCAGCGCGAACTGGTACCGGAGGGAATGATCGTCACCGCGCCCGGCCGCGCCGTTCCTGACGCCAGGGTCTTGCCCGTCCGGCGTTCCAGGCGCTGCATCGTGCCGATATAGGTCATGATGACATGGTCCTTCATCGGCTCGACGACATCGTGCAGCTCGCCGTGCTTCCAATGGGCGATGGAACTGCCGGAAATCTCGGTGACGATGCGGCGTGGCGTGGTGCCGAGGACGCGCGCCATCTCGCCCGCCGGTGGCCGGGAGGCTGTCCACGGCTGTTCTTCGGTGCGTCGGGAAGTGCGGAACAGATCCTCTGGCGAGGGCACGCGCAGGATGGTCTCGTCCATCGATCCACGCTCACGGTTCGGTTGCATCGTGAGCGCAGAGTGCGTCCGGGCCGGCGCGAAGTCCTTGCGGCGCGATTGAATTGATCTTGCTTTTGCGTCCAAAACGACGCGAAGCGGCCTTATGGGAAAAACTCCGTCCGGACCATGGTATCAAGGCGATCCGTAGAGCGGCGCGGCCAACTGCTACGCCCTGCGGATAGGCGATGGAGCGCTGGATTGAAGTACCGGTTCGCAGACTGCGTGCTCGACCTCGACCGCCGGGAGCTGACCCGCGCGGCACAGACGGTCGCCGTGGGTCCGCAAGTCTTCGACCTGCTGGTCCATCTCGTCGAGAACCACGAACGGGTGGTGAGCAAGGACGGCCTGCTCGATGCTGTCTGGAACGGCCGTGTCGTCTCCGACTCCACGCTGACCAGCCACATCAACGCGGCGCGCAGGGCGATCGGTGACAGCGGCGCCGAGCAGCGTCTGGTGCGCACCGTCGCCCGCAAGGGATTCCGCTTCGTCGGCGACATCCGGCAGGTCGGGTTGCCGGAAGCGTCGCGCGAAGCCGCGATCATGCCGGAGATCGCCACCCCGCCGACGGCTGTGACGGCGCACAAGCCCTCCATCGCCGTCATGCCCTTCCAGAATCTCAGCGGCGACCCCGAGCAGGACTATTTCGCCGATGGGGTAGCGGAAGAGATCATCACGGCCCTCTCGCGCGTGCGCTGGCTGTTCGTCGTTGCCCGCAATTCGAGTTTCGCCTATCGCGGCCGCCCCGCCGACGTGCAGCAGATCAGCCGGGAGCTCGGCGTCACCTATGTACTCGAAGGCAGCGTGCGCAAGGCCGCCGACCGCCTCCGCATCACCGGCCAGCTCGTCAATGCAACTACCAACGGCTATCTCTGGGCGGACCGCTTCGAGGGCGCCCTCGACGACATCTTCACGCTTCAGGACCGTATCTCCGGCAATGTCGTCGGCGCCATTGCCCCGCAGATGGAGCTGGCGGAGATCGAGCGCGCGCGGCGCAAGCCCACCGAAAACCTCAGCGCGTATGACTGCTATCTGCGCGGCCTTGCGCATCTGCACCGCGGCGGCAGGGAGGCCGCCGAGGAGGCTCTGCCGCTGTTCCGCAAGGCGGTCGCGCTCGATGCCGAGTTCGCGCCGCCTTACGCGATGGCCGCCTGGTGCTATTTCTGGCGCAAGGTCAATGGCTGGACAATCGATCCCGTGCAGGAGACGGCCGAGGGCATAGCCCTCGCCCGTCGTGCCTTGGAACTCGGCCGGGACGACGCGGTGGTCCTTGCGAGGGCCGGCCATGCCCTGGCGCATCTTGCGGGCGAGTTCGACAGCGGCATCGCCCTGCTCGACCGGGCGCTTTTCCTGAATCCCAACATGGCGCCCGCCTGGTTCCTCGGCGGGTTCCTGCGCGTCTGGCACGGCGAGCCGGAAGGGGCTATCGAGTATTTCGAGCACGCCATGCGCCTGAGCCCTGTCGATCCCGAGCTCTACAGGATGCAGGCCGGAATCGCGATGGCGCATCTATTCGGCGGCCGTTTCGAGACCGCGTCGCTATGGGCGGAGCAGGCCCAGCGGAACCTGCCGAGCTTCCTCATGGCCGTGGCCACCGGCGCAGCCAGCCAGGCACTGTCGGGCCGTACGGAGGACGCCCGCCGGACCATGGATCGGTTACTTGAGCTCAGCCCCGCGCTGCGCCTCTCCTCCCTGAAGGACTGGCTGCCGATCCGCCGACAGGAAGATTTCACCCTGTTCGCTGAGGGCCTGCACAAAGCCGGCCTTCCCGACCAGTGAGCCGCAACGATCGAAGCTCCGGCCAGTCACGGGTTCAGCATTCGTTTGATAACAGCATTCGGCCCATCTGATCGACGAGAACCGAGTCGCCGAGCCAAGCCCACTTCTGGGACGTTCCTAAATCGCAGTGATTTCAATAACATCGGTGTTCGGCCGACGCGCGCAGCTCGGTCGCCATCATGCTCATGGGCGCGCAGGCCGGCGACGTGGTGCATGTGGAGGCCATCGGCCCAACCGCCCAGAAGGATGCGCAGGACATCGCCGAGCTCATCGCCGCGCCCGGCAGCGGGGCCGCCGCCCGCGAGCCACGGCCGGCATCCGCTCCAGCCCCTGCTCTCGCAGCGAAGCCGTTGGTGGCGGTCGCACTGGACGCGCCCGGCATCCGGCGCGTCTTTTCCGGCGTCTCCGCCGCCCCGGGCCTGGCCGTAGGCGTTTCGCGCCGGCTGGTGCATGAGCAGCTCGACATCCCAGAGAACGGTGCCGGGATTGAGCTGGAGATGGCCGCGCTCACCGATGCCATCGCCCGCACCCGCAGCGCCATCGAGAGCGCCATTGCCCACTTCAGCGAGCCCGGGCCGGTGGAGCATGGCTCCCACGGCAACCAGCAGACCGAGATCCTGACGGCCCACCTCTCCTTCCTCGACGATCCCTACCTGCGCTCCACCTCCGACGAGATGATAACCGCCGGCAGGAGCGCCGCCTTCGCCTGGCAGATTGCTGTCGAAACGCAGATCACCACCCTGCGCCAGCTGGGCAATGAAGTGCTGGCGGAGCGCGCGGCGGACCTGCTCGACATCGAGCGGCGCGTCCTGCTGGTCCTGTGCGGCCGGAACGAGACGGCGCTGGAGCTGCCGGACAACGCGATCCTCTTCGCCGACGACCTGCTGCCGTCCCAGTTCGCCGGGCTTGAGGTCCTTGAGCGCCGCGCGGATCTCCGGGGCGATGGCGGGCTCGGCGAGCCAGCCGATCTCGCCGCTGCGGGCCGCTCCCACCTTCGAATCCGTATCGGCCTTCGCCAGGGCCGCGAACCCCGCCTCCGAGGTTGCCCCCTTGGCCTTCAGCCTGGCGGTCACCTCGTCGAGCTTCGCGCTCGTGACCTGTCCGCTTGGCGCGGCGATAAAGACCGGGGCCAGCCGGCATCGGGGCGGCTCCACCAGCATCCTCTTGCTGGCCTCGTAGAGGGCGCGCACCTCGGCATCGGACGGCACGGCTGGCAATCCTCAGGGCATCAATCATAAAGCTATATTGAAATCGATATAGATAAAGACGGTATCAAAAAACCGCAAAATCAGAATAAGGCGCCTTCGCGGTAAACTGTGGCACAATAGCGATCCCTCCCCGTGCGCAAGCACGCCGAGGGGTCCTCTTGCCATCACTCCGCCGCCGCAGAGCGAGCGACAGGGTTTTGTGCCCCGACATCCCATCCTTCCCATGACGCGCTATGATGGCGCATACGGCAGGCAGGCGGCGCGCAACGCTGAGATTCGCCAGCCGCCGTGCGTCGACAGGTGAGGCCATGTCATCACTTCCACGGCCACGCACGGGCGACCTCATTGCGGGGCTCTGCGTTGCCGGGCTGTTGCTGCCCGAGGCGGTAGCCTATGCGAGCATCGCCGGCCTGCCGCCGCAGCAAGGCATCTTCGCCGCCGTCGCCGGATGCTTCGTTTACGCACTGGTGGGGCGCAGCCGCTTCGCCATCGTCTCGCCGACCTCGTCGTCCGCCGCCATTCTGGCCGCCACGCTGGCGACCCTGCCGGATGAAGGCGCCGTCAAGCTCGCCGCGACCACGGTGGTGGTGGTGCTCGTTGCCGCCTTCCTGCTGCTGGCGGCCGTGGCACGGCTGGGGAACTTCACGGGGTTTGTCTCCCGGCCAGTGCTGCGCGGGTTCGCGTTCGGGCTGGCAGTCACCATCATCGTCCGCCAGCTTCCGCATCTGGTGGGGCTGGATGCGGCATCGTCCGATCTCCTCCATATTATCCCGCAGCTCGTGGCGGAGGTGCCGCACTGGAACCCGTTCGCTGTGGCCTGCGGTGGCACCGCGCTCGCGGCGCTACTTCTCCTGCGGCGATTCCCGGCTATCCCGGGCGCCTTCCTCGTCCTTGCCGGGGGCGTGGCCGTGTCCACCGTCTTTCATCTGGAGGCGCACGGGGTCGCCGTGGTCGGCACCATCGACATGATGCCGGCGTGGCCATCCTGGCCCGCCCTGAGCTGGCCCGACTATTCACAGCTCGCCCGCTTCGCCCTGCCGCTGGTCCTCATTCTCTTCGCCGAATCGTGGGGCACCATCCGGGCGCTCTCCCTGCGCCATGGCGAGGCGGTGGAGGCGGACCGGGAACTGGCGGCGCTCGGCTTTGCCAACATGGCCAGCGCGCTGGCCCAGGGTATGCCCGTGGGCGCGGGATTTTCGGCCGGCAATGCCAGCGAGGCCGCCGGCGCCGCCACCCGCGCCACGGCGATCATCACCGCGCTGGGCCTCGCGATCCTCGTGATCTTCGGTGGGAGTTTCGTGGCGCACCTGCCCGAGCCGGTGCTGGCGGCAGTGGTGATCGCAGCCCTCGTCCATGCGCTCGATCCGGCGCCGCTCGCGCGCCTCTGGGCGCTGGGACGCGACCAGTATGTGGCCGTCGCCGCGGCGGTGGCCGTGCTGGCGCTTGGCGTCCTGAACGGGATGCTGGTGGCCATCGCCCTGTCCCTCACCGCCGTGGTGCAGCGCCTGGCGGCCCCCCAGGTGGCGCAACTGGGGCGTCTGGGAACAACGCACGATTATGTCGATCTCGCCCGCCATCCCGATGCCGTCGCCCCGAAGGGCATCGCCATCTGGCGACCGGCACAGCCGCTGTTCTTCGCCAATGCCGACCGCATCATGGGCATCATCGCAGCCAGCTCCCGGTCCGAGCCGGACATTCACGCGGTGGTGGTCAGCCTGGAGGAAAGCTTCGATCTGGACAGCACGGCCCTCGACGCCCTGGTGGAGTTCGACGCCGTCATGCGCCAGGCCGGGCTGCGCCTGCAACTCGCCCGCGCCCATGATCGGGTCCGCGATCTGCTGGCGGCCGCCGGAGCCAGCGATCTCGTGGAGCGCTGCAGCTACAGCGTGGACGACGCGGTGGCGGCGGTGGCGCCGTAAGTCTCAGGGACCCCAGCCGCCGCCAAGGGCCTGAAACAGGCTGGTGGCAGCCAGCAAACGCGCCAGCCGCACCTGCGCCAGGCCATTCTCGGCGGTGAAATAGGTCTGCTGCGCCTGAAGCACGGCGACGAGGGTGGTCGTACCACCCGCCAGCTGGGATTCGGCCACGCGGAAGGCGGTGCGCGAGCTTTCCACCACATCGGCCTGCAGCTTCACCTGCTTGTTGGTCTGATCCAGCGCAACCAGCGCCTTCTCCACATCGGCGAAGGCCGACAGGATGGCCTTGCGATAGACCTGCAGGTCCTGCACCTGCACGCCCTTGGCCTGGTCCAGCTGGCTCTGCAGCAGGTAGCCGTCGAAGATGGGCTGGGTCAGCCCGGCGACCAGCGTGTAGTACCAGGCGCCGGGAGCGAACAGCGCCTGGAGCGCCGCGCTCTGCACCCCGCCCGTGCCCGTCAGCTGGATCTGCGGCAGCATCGCCGCCCGCGCCGCTTCCACATTGTAGCCGCCGGCCAGCAACTGGGCCTCGGCGAGGGCGATATCGGGTCGGCGGGTGAGCAGGTCGGAAGGCAGTCCGGGGGTTATGCGCGGCACGGTGATCTGGGAGAGGCTTCCCTGCGGCGGGGTGAGCGCGACGGGGGTGCGCGCCAGCAGCACGGCCAGGGCCGCCCAGTTTTGCCGCAGGGTGATCTCGATGGGCGGGATCGAGGCCCGCACCTGCGCCACCAGCGCCTCCTGCTGCGACACGTCGAGCTGCGAGACGGTGCCCCCTGCGAACTGCCGCTTCACGATGTCGAGGATGCGGGTTGCGGCGGCAAGGCTGTTCTGGGCGATGCGCAGCTGGTCTCGCGCGCCGAGGATCTGGAAATAGGTATTGGCCACCGCCACCTGGGTCGAGAGGGTCACCACATCGCGATTGAACCGCGCCGCTGCCGCGTTCTCCTCCGCGGCGAGCAGGCCGGAACGGTTCTTGCCCCAGAAGTCCACCATGTATCCGGCCGACAGGCCGAGAATATACTGGCCGCTGGTGTTGCCCGGATTGCCGTTGCTACCGCTGGAGCGGATCTGCGCAGCGGTACCTGCGAATGTGAGGTTGGGGTAGAGCGGCGCGCCCGAGATGCCGACCTGAGCGTCGGCCTGCACGATTTCAGCGGTGGCGACGGCGATGTCGAGATTGTCTACGTTCGCTTCTGCCACGAAGCGGGCGAGGTCGTTGGAGCGAAAGCTCCGCCACCATTCGGCCGGCGGCAGGTGGGCGTTGGGGTTGGCTGGCCCCTCCACGTAATGGGTGGGGGTGGCGATGCCCACGTCCGGCGCCGGCTCCTGCGGCAGGCAGCCGGCAAGCAGCAGCGCGAGGGCACCTGCCGCCACAAGCGCTCCACGGGGGCACCGTCCAAATGCGCGGAAAGGCCTCATCTATGCGGCCGGCTCTGGCGGCGTCCGCAGATGGGCAGGCCGGTCCGTGTGGAGGCGCCCCCGGCGCAGACGATCGATGTAGAGATAGACCACCGGCGTCGTATAGAGCGTGAGAAGCTGGCTGAACAGCAGCCCGCCCACCACCGCCACGCCCAGCGGACGGCGCAGCTCGCTGCCTTCCCCAAAGCCAACCATCAGTGGGATGGCGCCGAACAGGGCGGCCATGGTGGTCATCAGGATGGGGCGGAAGCGCAGCAGGCAGGCGTGGAAGATGGCCTCGCGCGGCGCCATGCCGCCGTTGCGCTCGGCATCGAGGGCCACGTCGATCATCATGATGGCGTTCTTCTTCACGATGCCGATGAGCAGGATCACCCCGATCAGCGCCATGACGTTGAATTCGCCTCCGAACGCCATGAGTGCCAGCAGCGCGCCGACTCCGGCCGATGGCAGGGTCGAGAGGATGGTCAGGGGGTGGGCGAAGCTCTCGTAGAGCATGCCGAGCACCAGATAGACCGCCACCAGCGCCGCGAGGATGAGCAGCGGCTGGCTGGACAGGGATTGCTGGAAGGCGCGGGCCGTGCCCTGGAAGCTGCCGTGGATGGACGCCGGAAGGCCGATTTGCTCCTTGGCGGCATCGACCGCCACCACCGCATCGCTGAGCGCCGCGCCGGGCGCCAGGTTGAAGGACAAGGTGGCGGCGACAAACAGCCCTTGGTGGTTCACCGCCAGCGGCGTGGAGCCGGTGCCGAACCGCGCCACACTCGACAGCGGGATCATGGGCGCCGCGCTGGTGCTCACCGCCGAGCCGGTGGAGGTCGAGCCGCGTCCGGTGGCGCCGATGGCGTTGGTCAGGGCATTGCGGGCGGCGCTGGCCGCAGTGCTGGTGGTCGCCGATGATCCGGGGGCGGAGAAGGTGCCCGCCACGGCGCCCGTCCCCTGCGAGCCGCCCACCGCGCCGCCGGACGTGCTGATGAAGACGTCGTTCAGCACCTCGGGGTGCTGGGAGAAGCGCGGCGCCACCTCCATCACCACGTGATACTGGTTGCGCGCCACATAGATGGTGGACACCTGACGCTGGCCGAAGGCGTCATAGAGCGTGTTGTCGATCTGCCCCACCGAAATGCCCAGCCGGGCGGCAGTGTCGCGGTCGATGACGATCTCGGTCTGGATGCCGCGGGACTGCTGGTCGCTGTTGGCCTGGGTGACGCGCGGGTCGCGCTGGAGCGCCGCCAATAGCTTCGGTACCCATTCGGCGAGCTCCTGGAAGCTGTCGCCCTCCAGCGTGTACTGGAACTGGGCATTGGCCGGCCTTCCGCCCACCTGGATGTCCTGCGCCGCCTGGAGGAACAGGTTGGCACCGGGCACCACCGCCAGCGCGCCGCGCAGCCGCAGGATCACCTCATCCGCCGAGACGCCCCGCTGCGCCAGCGGCTTCAGCGCGGCGAAGACGAAGCCGGAATTGCCCTGCCCGCCCCCGGTGAAGCCCACCACCGAGTCCACCGCCGGATCGGACCGCACGATATCCACGAAGCTCTTCAGCTTCTGCGACATGGCCTGGAACGAGATGGACTGGTCGGCCTGGATCATGCCGGTGATGCGGCCGGTGTCCTGCTGGGGCAGGAAGCCCTTGGGGATGATGATGTAGAGATGGACCGTCAGCGCCAGCGTGGCGAAGAACACCGCGAGCAGGATGCGCGGCCGGTCCAGGCAGAAAGCGAGCGAGTGCCGGTAGGCGGAGAGCGCCGCATCGAACACCCGCTCGCTGGCGCGGAACAGGCGGCCGTGCTGGCGGCCCTCCTCGTTGCGCAGGAGCAGGGCGCACATCATCGGCGTGGTGGTGAGGGACACGAAGAGCGACACCAGGATGGTCGCCGTGATGGTCAGGGCGAACTCGCGGAAGATCTTCCCGATCAGCCCACCCATGAGCAGGATGGGGATGAAGACGGCGATGAGCGACACGCTCATGGCCACTACGGTGAAGCTCACCTCCGCTGCTCCCTTCAGGGCCGCATCGACGCCCGAGAGCCCGGCGCTGCGGTGGCGCGAGATGTTTTCCAGCACCACGATGGCATCGTCCACCACGAAGCCGGTGGCGATGGTCAGCGCCATCAGGGACAGGTTGTTGATGCTGAAGCCGCACAGATACATCACCGCGAGCGTGCCCACGAGGGAGACCGGCACCGCCACGATGGGCACCAGCGCGGCGCGCCAGTCGCGCAGGAAGGCGAACACCACCACGATCACCAGCACCACGGAGATGGCGAGGGTGAGCGCCACATCCGCCAGCGAGGCGCGGATGGTGGCGGAGCGGTCCATCACCACGTTGAGGTCGATGGCCGGCGAGATGGAGGCGGCAAGCGACGGCAGCAGCGCGCGCACCCGGTCCACCGTGGCGATGATGTTGGCGTTGGGCGAGCGGAACAGGATGAGCAGTGTCGCCGGCTTGCCGTTGGCGAGGCCCGCGGAGCGGATATTCTCGATGGAATCCACCGTCTCGCCGATGTCCGACAGGCGCACCGGCGCGCCGGCGCGATAGGCGACGATGAGGTTGCGGTAGTCCTCGGCCTTCAGGGCCTGATCGTTGGCATAGATCTGGAAGCGCAGGCTGTCGCCGTCGATGGCGCCCTTGGGGGCGTGGGCATTGGCGGAGGCCAGCGCCGCGCGCACGTCCTCCAGCCCGATGCCGTATTTGTAGAGCGCGTTGGGGTTCAGCTCCACCCGCACCGCCGGCAGCGACCCGCCGCCCACCGTCACGTCGCCGACGCCGTCCACCTGGAACAGGCGCTGCGCCAGCACGGTGCTGGCCGCATCATAGATCTGGCCGCGCGACAGGGTGTCGGAGGTGAGCGACAGGATCATGATCGGCGCGTCGGCCGGGTTGGCCTTGCGATAGGTGGGGTTGGAGCGCAGGCTCGACGGCAGGTCGGCGCGGGCCGCATTGATGGCCGCCTGGACGTCGCGGGCGGCGCCGTTGATGTCGCGGGACAGGCCGAATTGCAGGGTGATGCGGGCCGCTCCGTTGGTGCTCGACGAGGTCATCTCGGTCACGTCGGCGATGGCGCCGAGATGGCGCTCCAGCGGGCTGGCCACTGTGTCCGCCACCACCTGCGGGCTGGCGCCGGGCAGGCTCGCCGAAACCGAGATCACAGGAAAATCCACCGCCGGCAACGGCCCCACCGGCAGCAGGGGATAGGCCACGAGGCCGGCCGCGAACACCCAGAAGGTGATCAGCGTCGTCGCCACCGGCCGGCGGATGAAGGGCGCGGACAGGCTCATGGCGCCACGCCCGGCGGCGTGATGGCGAGGCCGTCCGGCGCGGGCGCACGGCCACGGCGCCGGTCGAACCACAGGTAGATCACCGGCGTGGTGAACAGCGTCAGAAGCTGGCTGAGCAGCAGGCCGCCGACGATGGAGACGCCGAGCGGATGGCGCAGCTCCGAGCCGACGCCGGTGCCCACCATCAGCGGCAGGGCGCCGAGGATGGCGGCGAGCGTCGTCATCAGGATCGGCCGGAAGCGCAGCAGGCAGGCGGCGCGGATGGCCGCCTCGGCCGTCATGCCCTCGCGGCGCTGCGCATCCAGGGCGAAGTCGATCATCATGATCGCGTTCTTCTTGACGATGCCGATAAGCAGGATGAGCCCGATGATGGCGATGATGGTCAGTTCCTCGCCGGCCATCATCAGGGCGATCAGCGCGCCGATGCCAGCGGACGGCAAAGTGGAGAGGATCGTCAGCGGGTGGACGAAGCTCTCGTAGAGCACGCCGAGCACAATGTAGACGGTGACCAGCGCCGCCAGCACCAGCAGCAGCTGGTTGGCGAGCGACGCCTCGAACGCCCGGGCCGCCCCCTGGAAGCTCGCCACGATGCTCGCCGGCATCCCCATGTCTGCGGTGGTCTCGCGGATCGCGGCGATGGCCTCGCCGAGGGAAGCGCCCGGCGCGAGGTTGAAGGAGATGGTCGTGGCCGGGAACTGGCCGAGATGGGAGACCAGGAGCGGGGCGGTCTCCACATGGGTGGTGGTGAGCACGGACAGCGGCACCTGAGTGCCCGAGGCGGACGGAAGATAGAGGGAGGACAGCGCCTCAAGCGAGGTCTTCAGCGTCGGGTCCGCCTCCAAAATCACCCGCTGCTGGCTCGACGTGGTGAAGATGGTGGAGACGATGCGCTGGCCGAAGGCGTCATAGAGCGCATTGTCGATGGTGGCGGGGGTGATGCCGAAGCGGGCGGCGCGGTCGCGGTCGATGTCGAGCCGCACCGACAGGCCGGTCTGCGACAGGTCGCTCGCCACGTCGGCGAGCTGCGGCAGGCTGGCGAGCCGGGCAAGCAGCTTGGGCGTCCATTCCGCCAGCTCCACCCCGTTGGCGTCCTGCAGCACGAATTGATACTGGGTGCGGCTCACGCCGCCGTCGATGGTGAGGTCCTGCACCGGCTGGAGGAACAGCTCCATGCCCGGCACCACGGCGGCGGCATGCTTCAGCCGGGCGATGACGGTATCCACCGAGGACGAGCGCACCGCGTGCGGCTTCAGGTTGATGAGCATGCGGCCGATGTTCGGCGTGGTATTGGCGCCGTCCACGCCGATGAAGGAGGACAGGCTCTCCACATCGCGGTCGGCGAGGACGATGCGGGCGACCTCCCGTTGCAGGTCCCCCATCCGCGCGAACGAGACCGACTGGGAGGCCTGCGTCATGGCCTGGATGACGCCGGTGTCCTGCTGGGGAAAGAACCCCTTGGGAATGATCACGTAGAGATAGCCGGTGAGAACCACCGTGCCGAAGAAAACCGCCAGCGTCAGGCCCTGGCGGGCCAGCACCACGTCCAGCGCGCGGGCATAGGCGCGGATGATACCATCGAAGAAGGTGCGGCTCGCCCGCTGGAAGCGGTTTTCGTGGGCCTCCGCATAAGGCCGCAGCAGCTTGGCGCAGGCCATGGGCACGAGGGTGAGCGACACCACCCCAGACACCAGTATGGTGGTGGACAGTGTGACCGCGAACTCGCGGAACAGCCGCCCCACCACATCGCTCATGAACAGGAGCGGGATCATCACCGCGATCAGCGACACCGTGAGGGAGATGATGGTGAAGCCGATCTGCTCCGATCCCTTCAGCGCCGCCTGAAGCGGGCTTTCGCCCTCCTCGATGTAGCGGGTGATGTTCTCGATCACCACGATGGCGTCGTCCACCACGAAGCCGGTGGCGATGGTCAGCGCCATCAGGGTCAGATTGTTGAGGCTGTAGCCGAACAGGTACATCACCCCCAGCGTGCCCACCAGCGAAAGCGGCACCGACAGGCTGGGGATCAAGGTCGCCCGCGCGCTGCGCAGGAAGGCGAAGATGACGAGGATCACCAGCATGACGGCCAGCGCCAGCTCGTAGCCCACGTCGCGCACCGAGGCGCGGATGGTGGTGGTGCGGTCGGTCAGCACCGCCACGTCGATCTCGGCGGGAAGGGCGGCCTGAAGCTGCGGCAGCAGCGCCTTCACCCGGTCCACCACATTGATGACATTGGCGCCGGGCTGGCGCTGGATGTTGAGGATGATGGCCGGGGCATCGTTCATCCAGCCGGCGAGCTTGTCGTTCTCGACCCCGTCCACCACGGTCGCGACCTCGCGCAGCCGCACCGCCGCGCCGTTGCGATAGGCGACGATGACATCCTCGTACTGCGCGGCGCTCTGGAGCTGGTCATTGGCGTTTATGGTTGAAGCGCGCGTCGGCCCGTCGAAGCCGCCCTTGGGCGTGTTGACGTTGGCGTTGCCGAGGGTGGAGCGCAGGTCGTCGAGGTTCAGCCCGTAGGCGGCAAGGCGCCGCGGGTCGGCCCGCACCCGCACCGCCGGCCGCTGTCCCCCGCTGATGCTGACGAGCCCGACGCCGGGCAGTTGCGAGATCTTCTGCGCCAGCCTGGTATCGGCCAGCGCCTGGATTTCCCGCAGGTTCATGGTTTTCGAGGTCAGGGCCAGCGTCAGCACCGGGGCGTCGGCGGGATTGACCTTGGCGTAGATGGGCGGGGCCGGAAGATCGGACGGCAGGAGATTTCCCGCCGCGTTCAGCGCCGCCTGAACCTGCTGCTCGGCCACATCCAGCGGCACGGCAAGGTTGAACTGGAGCGTGATCATGGAGGCGCCGGCCGAACTGGTCGAGGCCATCTGCGCGAGGTTGGGAATCTGCCCCAGCTGTACCTCCAGCGGCGCGGTGACGGACGAGGTCATCACGTCCGGGCTGGCGCCGGGATAGAAGGTCTGCACCTGGATGGTGGGGTAATCCACCTGCGGCAGGGCGGACACCGGCAGGAACAGCAGCGCGATGGCGCCCGAAAGCAGGATCGCCACCATCGCCAGCGTGGTGGCCACCGGCCGCAGGATGAACGGGCGCGACGGGTTCATTGCGCGGCCGCGCGATCCGGCTGGCGGCCCTGATGTGCCCCCGGTTGACCACTTGGCCGCGCTGGCGACCCGCCGGTCGCGGGCGGTGTTCGGGTCGCACCCGGTCGCACCGTCGCATGGGCCCCGTCGCGCAGCCGGTCGGCCCCCTCCACAACGATCGGGTCGCCGGGGGCGAGGCCGGAGAGGATCTCTACCTTCTCGCCCGTGGTGACGCCGAGGGTGACGGGCCGAACCGACACCGTCTGGTCTGCATTGAGCAGATAGGCGAAGGTGCCCGGCACACCGCGCTGGATCCCCGATGTCGGGGCGATGGCGACGCCCGCATGGGTGTCCACATCCAGCGTCACGTTGACGAACTGGTTCGGGTAGAGCCGCTGGTCCTCATTGGGGAAGCTGGCGCGCAGCTTGATGGTGCCCGTGGTCTGGTCGATCTGGCTGTCGAAGGTCTCCAGCACCCCTTCGGCGATCCGGTTCTGGCCGGTACGGTCGAAGGCATGCACCGCGAGTTTCGCACCGGCCTTGAGGCGCTGCGAAATCTCCGCCAGGCGGTCCTCCGGCACGGAAAACACTACGCTGATGGGCTGGAGCTGGGTGAGCACCGTGATGCCGCTGGTGTCGCCGGGCGTGACGTAATTGCCCTGGTCCACGAGGCGCAATCCGGCCCGCCCGTCCACCGGGGCGCGGATCTGGGTGAAATCGAGGTTGATCGAGGCGGTCTGGACCTGTGCCTTGTCCGCCTCGATGGTCGCCGTGTACTGCGCCACAAGGGCCTTCTGGGTGTCGAGGGTCTGGCGCGGCACCGCGTTCTGGGCGGAGAGGCCCTGATAGCGCTGGAGATCGACCTTGGCTCCCTCCAGCAGGGCCTGGTCGCGATCCACCTGGGCCTTGGCCTGGTCAAGGGTGGCCTGGAACGGGCGCGGATCGATCAGGGCGATGAGATCCCCGCGCTTGACGCTCTGGCCCTCCTTGAAGTTCACGCTCAGCAGTTGCCCGCTGACCTGCGGTCGCACCGTCACGGTGGAAGTCGAGGTCACCGTGCCGAGCGCCTGAACGGTGACCGTGATGTCACCGCGCTCCACCGTCCCCACGGAAACGCTGGCCTGCTGTGGAGGCATCCGGCCCCCCGGACCTGCCGGCGCGGAGCCCGCCCCGCGCCAATACAGGGCGCCGAGGCCACCGAGGGCCGCCAGCGCAACGACGGTGAGAATCACAGTTGAACGCCAGCTGCGACGTACGGCTGCCGGAGGCGATTCGGCACGGCCGGATACCTGTTTGTCCATTGAGCCGGCGTCTCCCGACAGAACCTTCTCGCTCCTGAACCGGCAGCATGCCGGCCCACCGGACCCCTCCCCGCCGTTCGCCCCTGTTGAAAATGCGGCGAGGATCGGCCCGAGCGGGGGCATCGTTACCGGCGCCTGTGGCTGAAATAAAGCCTGCGCCGCCCGATCCGGAGCTGTTCGTCCGGTGCGCCCGTTCGGCTTTCCGCCGCCGCTTGCATCGGACGCAGCAGCAGCCGCTCACACCTTGGTGCGGAACGGGGTGAAGTCCGTGCCCACGTCATACACGTCGATGCCCTCGCGGCGCTTCATGAAGCCGACGATTCTGTAGGTCACCGGGGTCAGGATCGCCTCCCAGCCGACCTTCATCAGGTAGTTGGAGATCATCACCATCACTACCAGATGGGTCTCCCACACCCCGAGGAAGGCGAGAGGGTAGAAGATGAGGCTGTCCACCGCCTGCCCCACCACCGTCGAGCCGATGGTGCGGGTCCACAGGTGCCGGCCGCCGGTGAGGATCTTCATCCACGCCATCACATAGGCGTTGGCGAACTCGCCGCACCAGAAGGCGAGGATGGAGGCGGCAAAGATGCGCGGAGTCTGGCCGAACACCGTTGTCAGGGCTTCCTGCGCCGGCCAGCCGGGAGCCGGCGGCATGGCCACCACGGCCGCCGCCATGGCCGCCGCATAGACCGAGGCGAAGAAGCCCACCCACACCACGCGCCGCGCCCGGGCATAGCCATAGACCTCGGTGAGCACGTCGCCGAGCACGTAGGACAGCGGAAAGAACAGCACAGCCGAGCCGAAGATGACCGGCCCGACCCACGGCACCTGAACCACCGAAACCTTGGCGGCGCCGATGAGGTTGGAGCAGATGAGGATGACCGCAAAGGCCACCATGCAATAATCGTAATAGCGCAGGCGCGCCCCTTCGAGGGAACGCGCCTCCACGGCGCGGATGCCGGCGGGCTCATCCACGCCGGCGACTCCTGATAAGGCCTTGTCCAATTGGGATTTCACGGGGCAGCCTCGAAAACGGTCGGGCCGGCCCGCAGGGCCATCGAGCCCCGGCGGGTCCAGCACCATGCTGCACCGCATTAAACCGCAGAACCGGTGCCGCGCCTAGCTTTCGCAGCGGCGGAATGGCCCGCTCAGCCGCGATCGAAGGTGGCCACCAACTCCACATGGGGCGAATAGCGGAACTGGTCCACGGGCGTCACCGCGCCGAGCCGGAAGCCGCCGGCGACCAAGAGACGCGCATCCCGCGCGAAGGTGGCCACGTTGCACGAGACATAGACCACGCGGGCAAGCTTCGCCTGCGCCAGCTCCCGCGCCTGCGTCTCCGCGCCCTGGCGGGGCGGATCGATCACCACCGCGTCGAAGGCGCCAAGCTCGGCGGCCATGAGGGGGCGGCGAAACAGGTCCCGCGCCTCCCCGTCCACGGCCTTGAGGCCCGAGGTGGCGCGCGACGCCTTGGTCAGCGCCGCGAGCGCGCCGGCATGGCTCTCGGCCGCGAACACCCGGGCATTTTCCGCAAGCCGCAGGGCGAAGGTGCCGGCGCCGGCGAACAGGTCGGCCACCTTGCGGGCGCCCTGGGTGGCGGTCAGCACGGCATCGGCCAGCACGCGCTCGCCCTCGGCGGTGGCCTGGAGGAAGGCGGCGGGCGGCAGTTCCACCTTGGCCCGGCCCATGGACAGGATCGGCGCCACCCGCTGGAGCACCAACTCCCCGTGGCGCGTCAGGCGGGCGAGGCCGAAGCGCTCGGCCATGGCCGCCACCTCCGCAAGCAGGGCCGGCGGCAGAGGGCCGGAGCCGCGCACATCCATGTCGAGCCCGGTGTCGGTGGCCACCACCTGCAGGTCCAGCGGCTTCTTCAGCGGCGCGAGGGCCGCCGCCACCGCCCGCGCGGCCGGCAAGGCCATATCGAGGCTGGGCGCCAGCACCGGGCAGGCTTCCAGCGCCACCATGGCGTGGGACTTGCGCTCGGCGAACCCCACCACCGTGCGCGCGCCCAGCTGGCGGGCATGGAAGATGACGCGCCGCCGGCCGGCGCCGTGGGCATCCACCAGCGGGCGAACCTCCGCCTCGATGCTCTCCCGCGCCAGCGCCTCCACCACCAGAGCCCGCTTCCAGGCGAAGTAGGGCTCAAGCTGCCAGTGCTGGAGCAGGCAGCCCCCGCAGGTTCCAAAGTGGGGGCAGAAGGGCTCCGTCCGCTCCGGGCTTGGTGCCAGGATGGCGTCCACCGCAAGGCGGTCCTTGTCGATGTGCCCGCGCACGCGCTCGCCGGCCAGCGTAAAGGGGGCAAACAGGGGGCCGTCGGGACCCTGGGCGAGGCCATCACCCTGGGCGCCCATGCCGGTAATCAGAAATTCAGTCACAACCCACCGCTCTCCCGGACTGCACCCACCAGAAACTCGCGATTGCCGTCTCCCCCCTCGATGGGGGACGGAACACGGCCGAGGAGACGCCAGCCCAGCGCCGCGATCTCCCCTTCCACACGGGTGCAGCACACCTCATGAACGGCGGCATCGCGCACCACGCCCTTGCGGACGGCGGCGCGGCCCGCCTCGAACTGCGGTTTCACCAGCGCCACCAGATGCGCTTCTTTCCCCGCAAAGGCGAGCGCCGCCGGCAAAACCAAGGCGAGCGAGATGAAGCTCACGTCCACCACCACCAGGTCGACGGGCTCGGGGATGGCATCACGGCCGAGGGCGCGGATGTCGGTGCCCTCCATCACTTGCACTTCCGGCCGAGTGGCGAGGCGGGGATGGAACTGGTCCCGCCCCACGTCCACCGCATAGACCCGCCGCGCGCCCCGACGCAGCAGCACCTCGGTGAAGCCGCCGGTGGAGGCGCCCACGTCCAGCGCTACCTTGCCCGCCGGATCGATGTCGAAGGCGTCGAGCCCGGCCATGAGCTTGAGCGCGCCGCGGGACACGAAATCGTGAACATCCGCCGCCTCGATCAGCGCATCTGCCGCCACCTCGGCAGAGGGCTTCGACACCACGACGCCATCCACCCGCACCAGGCCCGCTGCCAGCGCCGCCTGCGCGCGGGCGCGGCTTTCGAACAGGCCGCGATCCACCAGCAGGCGGTCGATGCGCGTCCGCCGCGCCGCTCCGGAGGGGGACGCCGCGGGCATAACGTGGTGTGGATCGGGTTGGGTCTTCACCATTTTTTCCGTGCGGCGTCTTGCCCGAGGTCGCAGGCCGCCGGGGGCCGTGATATGCGATGGCTCCGGGGGACGCAAACACCTGCCTTTTCGGAACCATCGGCACTGGACGGCTCCGCGGCGACGGGGATCAGGTGGGACGTCGGACGCGTTCCGGTCGGAACGGGCTCAATTCGCGTGTTTGAAGACGGCTTTTTCCCTCTGTTGGGCGAGGATCTCTGATCCATGGGCGCATGGAATGTTTCGCGGATGGCGGTGGCGACGGCGCTGGCGGTGATGCTTGCTTCCTTGACGGCGATGCCGGTGACGGCGGCGCCGAAGGACAAGGCCAAGACTGAAGCCAAGAAGCCGGATGCCAAGAAGCCTGAAGCCAAACCCGATCCGCGCGTATGGGTGCTCGCCAAGGCGGAGGACACTTATGTGCTGCGCTACGGCACGCCGCGTGCCCCAGATCCGGTGTTCGCCGTGGCCTGCCAGCCGGGGGCCCAGCTCATCCAGTTCACGGTCGAGGCGGCCTCGGGCAAGGTCAAGGCCGGGGATGGCGTTGCCCTGACCCTCGTGGCAGGAAAGCGGCGTCTGGAGCTGGCCGCCTCCGCCTTCCGGGCTGCAACCGAGGGACGCGTGGTGGTGGAAGCGGCGGTGTCGCTGGATGGCCGGGTGCTGGACCTGTTTACCGAGGGCGAGACGCTCATCGTGCGGATGCCCGGCGCCAGTGAGAGCTACCCCCTCGCCGGCGCCAAGGCCAAGCTCGCCGACTTCCGGAGAGTCTGCCTCACCGGCCGGTAACATAGTGGGGGCGAGGCTCGTGACAGCCAGCGCCCCTGCCCGTCCCTCTCCCGCCAGTTCATGAAAACCGCATTATAATTCAATGGTTTTCCTGGAGGGATTTACCGAGTTGCAAGGTTGCTCCCGCGACAGCTGACGGTGCACTGCGCCCATCTTCCTCTTTGCCGCGCAGCGGTTATGATCCGCGCCGCAACGAGGACCCCCGTCATGTTTCGTCCCGCCCTGGCATTCGCAACTCTTCTCGCCCTGGCTGCGCCCGCAGCCGCGCAGCAGAAGATGACTTGGCATACGCAGGAGTCCGATGAAAGCGCCGCCCTGGTCTTCGGCGTGCCGGAGACGGATGAGGTGGCCATCTTCTTCCTGTGCAAGCCCGGCACCCCCGGCCTCACTGTGCAGTCCATGATCGGCTCGAAGGGCCTCGAGAAGGACGCAGATACCCGTCTCATCCTCACCGCCGGTGGCACCAAGAAGAGCCTTGCCGGCAAGGGCATCGCCAATGAGGAAAGCGGCGCTGTGGACGTGGAGGCGCCGGCCCAGATCGCCGACCTCAAGGCCATCGCCAAGGCGGGCGGCACCCTGACGATCGAGGTCAAGGGCGCCAAGCGCGGCGTGTCGCTCACCGGCATCGCCCCGGCTGCCGCCAAGTTCGAGGCGGCCTGCGCCAAGCCCAAGAGCTGATCACGGGCCGGGCGGGCGGCCCTCAGGCCGCCGCCACCAGCCCCCCGGCCTGCTCGATGAAGCGGGCCACCACATCCACCCCGTCGCCGTTGCGGATCGAGGCGAACACATAAGGCCGCCCGGCCCGCATGCGGATGGTGTCCGCCTCCATGATGGAGAGGTCGGCACCGACCATGGGGGCAAGGTCCGTCTTATTCACCACCAGCAGGTCGGAGCGGGTGATGCCCGGCCCACCCTTGCGCGGGATCTTCTCCCCGCCCGCCACGTCGATGACGTAGATGGTGATGTCGGCCAGCTCCGGCGAGAAGGTGGCGGCGAGGTTGTCGCCGCCGGATTCGATCAGCACCAGATCAAGGTTGGGGAAGCGGGCGCTCATGTCCGCCACCGCACGCAGGTTGATGGAGGCATCCTCGCGGATGGCCGTGTGCGGGCAGCCGCCGGTCTCCACCCCCAGGATGCGCTCCGGCTCCAGCGCGCCGGCCACAGTGAGGAGGCGGGCGTCCTCCTTGGTGTAGATGTCGTTGGTGATGGCGCAGATGTCGTAGCGCTGGCGGAAGGTCTTGCAGAGCGCCTCCATCAGCGCCGTCTTGCCCGAACCGACCGGGCCGCCGATGCCCACGCGCAGCGGCGCGCCCTTGGGGGTGTTTCCGGAACTCATGAGCGGAAGAGCCTCGTATACTGGGTTTCGTGGCGGAAGCTGCCGAGATCGGCGCGGAAGGTGGCGCTGCCGAGATCGTCCAGCGTGAGCGCGGGGATTTCCAGCGCCAGCGCGTGAACCGTGGGCGCCAGCCGCGCCACCACGCGGGTGCCTGCGGTCTGCCCGATGGGCGCGAGGCGCACGGCGGCGGACACGAGATTCTGCACCGTTGCGAGCAGGAAGGCCTCCAGCGTCGGCGCCAGCGGCAGGCCGTGGATGCCGGCCGCCAGTCCGACAGCCACGGGATAGGCCACTTCACCCACCAGCGCCGAGGCTGCCGCATCAAGGCCCGGCGCTGGCCAGGCCGCGCGCACGGCATCGAGAAAGGAGCGGCCCTGCTGGCAGGTCTCCAGCCGCAGCTCGGCGGACGAGGCGAGCGCCACGGCGAGGGCATTCACTTCCGCCAGCGCCGTCTCATCCCCGGCCACGGCAGCGCGATGAGCGTGGGCGGCGAGGATGGCGTCGGACCGCCCAAACCCCAGGGCCAGCAGATCACCCAGGAAGGCGCCGAGGCTGTCCTCGTTCTTTATGTCGCCAGCCTCCACCGCCCATTCCAAGGTGTGGGAATAGGCATAGGCCCCCACCGGAAAGGAGGGGGTGAGCCAGGCGAACAAAGGCAGGAGGCTGATGGGTGCAGCAGCATCGGCCTGCAGGCGCTCCCCCGCCCTCCCCGGCATGGCGGGGCGAGCGGGGGAAGAGGGATCGTCCGAACCGGACTCAGCCATGCTTGTGGCCGGCATGGCCATGGCCGTGATCATGACCGCAGTCCGGGCCGTGAATGTGGCCCGGCGCATCGTGAGCAGCGTCGGTGTGGCCATGATGATCATGGTCGTGATCGTGGCCGCAGTCGGGACCATGGACGTGGCCCGGCTCGCCATGGGCGGCGTGGGATTTGCCGTGCGGCTCGGCGCCATGGGAATGAGCATGATGGGCATGGTCATCGTGGGGGTGATCATCGTGGGGGTGATCATCGTGGGGGTGATCATCGTGGGGGTGATCATCGTGGGGGTGATCGTGCCCGCAGCCCGGCCCATGCACATGCGCCTCGGCGTGGGCCGCACCATGAGCATGCCCTTCGTGCCCATGCTCATGATGGCCATGAGCGTGCCCGTGCCCTTCGTGCCCATGCTCTTCATGACCGTGGCCGCCATGAGCCTCGGCCGCCTCGTAGGCGCCCTTCTCGGGCCGGAACG
The DNA here is from genome assembly GCF_005871085.1 of Xanthobacter autotrophicus. Classification (GTDB taxonomy): domain Bacteria; phylum Pseudomonadota; class Alphaproteobacteria; order Rhizobiales; family Xanthobacteraceae; genus Xanthobacter; species Xanthobacter autotrophicus. The sequence continues at coordinate 595,594 of NZ_VAUP01000015.1, forward strand.
GCCGCGTCACCCTGGCGACGCCGGCGCCGAGGCCGCGCACCATCTCGGTGAGCACGTGGTCGTCCACGAAATAGACCGCGCTCTCGGTGATCTCCGCAGGCACGTGCCGGTTGCCCAGGTGCCACGCCACCTTCATCAGCCGCAGCGGATTGGCGGTGGTGACCTCCACCAGATCCTCCGGTGCGGCCTTGATGCGGATGAGGCGGCCATCCTCCAGCTTCACCGCGTCGCCGTCGTCCAGCACCGTCGCCTTGTCGAGGTCGAGCAGGAAGGCCGTGCCGCCGTCCGCCGTCAGGGCAAAGCGGCGGCGGTGGCGGGCGTGGTGATCGAGGGTGATCTCGTCGGCCACCTTCTCCGCGCGGACGGCGGGACGGCGGACGACGACGGTGGCGCGGATCATGACTTCACTCCGGAACCGCCCCCGAACGCCGCCCGCCCCTTTGCATGGAGCGGACCTGTGCGCTCAGGTGGCGCTGTCCTGCCGATTCTGGTTGGTCTCGAACAGGAACCACAGGCGCTTTTCGGCCTCGTCCACATATTCTTCCAGCAGGCTGGCGGTGGCAATGTCCTCCGCCTCGTCGCAGATGCCGTGGGCCTCGCGCATGGAGGCGATGGCTGCCTTGTTGTCGGCGATCAGCTCCGCGAACATGCCCTGCGGCGCCACATAGGCCGCCTCGTTCTCCTTCAGCCCGCTGAGCTTCAGGATCTCGGCATAGGAATGCACCGTCTGGCAGCCGATCTTGCGTACGCGCTCGGCCAAAGGATCGACCGTGGCGTAGATGGCTGCGGCTTGCTCGTCCAGCAGCAGGTGATAGTCGCGGAAATGCTTGCCGCTGACGTGCCAGTGGAAGTTCTTGGTCTTCAGGTACAGCACGAAAGTGTCCGCCAGCACGCGGTTGATGGCGTCCGCCACCTTCTGCGCCTTCGTGCTGTCGAGATCCGTGGGAGTGGCGAGGGCCGCTGTCTTGGCTACGGTGGAAACCTTGGCCGACTTCTTGGACAATGAACGCACATTCGACATGGGGTGGCTCCTCAATCAAAACGAGTTGCAACACCCGCTAGAAGCGACCAGCCACGCCATAGGTTCCGCCGCGCGCGAATTCTTTCTCGCTCCCCTCAGAACAGGAAATAGCGCTGGGCCATGGGCAGCACCTCTGCCGGCTCGCAGACCAACAACTCGCCGTCCGCGCGCACATCGTAGGTTTCCGGGTCCACCTCGATCACCGGGGTGGCGTCATTGTTGATCATGCTCTTCTTGGAGATGCCGGAGCGCGTGTTCTCCACCGCCACCAGTTCCTTCTGGATGCCGAGGCGGGAGGCGAGCCCGTCCTCGATGGCCGATTTCGAGACGAAGGTGAGCGAGGTGTGGGTCAGCGCCCGCCCATAGGCGCCGAACATGGGCCGGTAATGCACCGGCTGCGGGGTGGGGATGGAGGCGTTGGGATCGCCCATCTGCGCCATGGCGATCGCCCCGCCCTTGATGACGAGGTCCGGCTTCACGCCGAAGAAGGCCGGCGTCCACAGCACGAGGTCGGCGAGCTTGCCGGCCTCCACCGAGCCGATATGGCGCGACATGCCGTGGGCGATGGCGGGATTGATGGTGTATTTGGCGATGTAGCGCCGGGCGCGCAGATTGTCGCTGTCGCGCTCGCCGGGCAGCTTGCCGCGCTGGCGCTTCATCTTGTCCGCCGTCTGCCAGGTGCGGATGATCACCTCGCCCACCCGGCCCATGGCCTGACTGTCCGAGCTCATCATGGAGAGCGCGCCGAGGTCGTGGAGGATGTCCTCCGCCGCGATGGTCTCCTTGCGGATGCGGCTCTCGGCGAAGGCGAGGTCCTCGGCGATCTCGGGGTCGAGATGGTGGCACACCATGAGCATGTCGAGATGCTCGTCGATGGTGTTGCGGGTGTAGGGCCGGGTCGGATTGGTGGAGGAGGGCAGCACGTTCGCCAGCCCCGCCACCTTGATGATGTCCGGCGCATGCCCGCCGCCCGCCCCTTCGGTGTGGAAGGCATGGATGGTGCGGCCCTTGAAGGCGGCGATGGTGTCCTCCACGAAACCGCTCTCGTTGAGCGTGTCGGTGTGGATCATCACCTGTACGTCGAGGGCGTCCGCCACCGAGAGGCAGCAATCGATGGCCGAGGGCGTGGTGCCCCAGTCCTCGTGGAGCTTCAGGGCGCAGGCGCCGGCCAGCACCATCTCTTCCAGCGCGGCGGGGAGCGAGGCGTTGCCCTTGCCGGCGAAGGCGAGGTTCATGGGGAAGCTGTCCGCCGCCTCGATCATGCGGGCGATGTGCCACGGCCCCGGCGTGCAGGTGGTGGCGAAGGTGCCGGTGGCCGGCCCGGTGCCGCCGCCCAGCATGGTGGTGACGCCGGAGGCCAGCGCCTCCTCGATCTGCTGCGGGCAGATGAAATGGATGTGGCTGTCGAAGCCGCCGGCGGTGAGGATCTTGCCCTCCCCCGCGATCACCTCGGTTCCGGGGCCGATGATGATGTCCACCCCGTCCTGCACATCCGGATTGCCGGCCTTGCCGAGGCGCACGATGCGGCCGTTCTTGAGGCCAACATCGGCTTTCACCACGCCCCAGTGGTCCAGCACCACCGCATTGGTGATGACGGTGTCCACGGCGCCGTCGGCGTTGGCCACCTGCGACTGGCCCATGCCGTCGCGGATGACCTTGCCGCCGCCGAACTTCACCTCCTCGCCATGGATGGTGAAATCCTTCTCGATCTCGATGAACAGCTGCGTATCGGCAAGCCGCACCTTGTCGCCCACGGTGGGGCCGAACATGTGGGCATAGGCGGCGCGGGGCATCTTGGAAGAGGACATGGGGCAATCGCCTTCAGGAATTCAAACCGGCAGAAACGGGCGGGCGGAAACGAGCGAGCGGAGCCGGAAGGGGGCGCTCACACCTTCACGCTCTCACAACTTGCCCTGCACCGCGCCACGGAAGCCGAACACCTCGCGCTTGCCGCCGAACGGCACCAGCGTCACTTCCCGTGAGGCGCCCGGCTCGAAGCGCACCGCGGTGCCGGGGGCGATGTCGAGGCGCATGCCGCGCGCCTGTTCCCGCTCGAAGGCCAGCGCCGGGTTGGTCTCGTAGAAATGATAGTGGCTGCCCACCTGGATCGGCCGGTCGCCGGTGTTGGACACCGTGAGGCGCACCCGCTCGGCGCCTTCGTTAAAGTGGATGTCGCCTTCCTGGGGCACCAGCTCGCCGGGTACCGTCTCGGAAGGCGCGCCGCGAATGGGGTGGTGCACGGTGACGAGCTTGGTGCCATCCGGGAAGGTGGCCTCCACCTGGATGTCATGGATCATCTCGGAGATGCCGTCCATCACCTGCTCGGTGGTGATGACGCGGGCGCCCAGCTCCATCAGCTCGGCCACGGTCTTGCCGTCGCGGGCGCCCTCCACCACGAAATCGGTGATGAGGGCGACAGCTTCCGGATGGTTCAGCTTCACGCCCCGGGCGAGGCGCTTGCGGGCCACCTCGGCGGCCATGGCGATGAAGAGCTTGTCCTTCTCGCGCGGCGTCAGCAGCACGGCAATCTCCTTGAAGCGAACGTCAGGTGGCCCACACGCGGGGCAGCGGGGCTTGTCTGAAGGCCATGAGAAACGAGGTCGCATCCCGACGCAACGTTTCGATGTCGGGGGCGAGCAGGCGCACGCACAGAAGCCCGTTCCACGCGCTGGCGCCGGCCTCGCAGCGGGCGCCTTCGAGCAGCGCGCGGGCCTCCTCCAGCCGGTTTTCGGCGTCGGGCCCCACATAAAGCAGCGTCGCCAGTGCCCGATTCCCGCCGGCCACCGCCGGCCGGGCGAGGAGCGCGCCCACCGGGCCGGAAAGGCGCAGGGCATCGGCGAAGACGAGGGCGCCGTCGCGCCGCACCCGCCAGTGATCCTCCAGATGCCCCTCCCCCATGGCGTCACCGTGGGCAAGGCGGCCCAGCATCAGCGCCTCGAAGGAGAGGAAGGAGGCCGTGCCGTAGAGGTCGATCTCATAGCGGCGCCTGAGGCGGGCGCGGTCGAAGAGAATGGTTTCCTGCGGCAGCCAGTCGAGCCGCGCGCCGGCCTCCGCGACAAGCCGCACCTGGATATCGGCGCACGGCCCGTCCGAGCGATAGACCTTCTCGGCGGCGGGGGTCGCCACCGTCAGATGGGCGCCCGGCCCCGCCTTGGCCTCGATGGCAAAGACATCGCCGCAGGCGACCCCGCCGGCGGTGTTGACGATGACGGCTTCCAGCCCCGGCCCGCCCCGTGGCAGGCGCGCGCGCAAGGCGCCGATTTCGGCCAGGTCGGTCAGGCGCGTCACGCCACCGAACGCGGATGCGGCAATCCGCACACGCCCTTCACTGCGCTGGCGCAGCGCGCGCTCTCGCGAAGAAGCGATGGACGGACCCGGCAGGCCGGCGCCCCCGGCGGCAGCATCCACCTCGCGATCAGATCGCCATGAGGCGGCGGACGTCGTCACCATCGAGCCCGCTCCTGTCCCCGCTCGCCACCACCTCGCCGCGATCCATCAGGATGAAGCTGTCGGCGAGGTCGCGGGCGAACTCGAAATACTGCTCCACCAGTACGATGGCCATATCGCCCTTGTCCCGCAGGTAGGAGATCGCGCGGCCGATATCCTTGATAATTGAGGGCTGGATGCCCTCGGTGGGCTCGTCCAGCACCAGCAGGCGCGGACGCGTCACCAGCGCGCGGCCGATGGCGAGTTGCTGCTGCTGGCCGCCGGAGAGGTCGCCGCCGCGCCGGCGCAGCATAGAATTGAGCACCGGGAACAGCTCGAACACCTCGTCCGGCACGTATTTGTCCTTGCGGGCAAGGCGAGCGAATCCGGTTTCCAGATTCTCCTTCACCGAGAGCAGCGGGAACACCTCGCGCCCCTGCGGCACGAAGCCGATGCCGAGCCCGGCGCGGTCCGGCGTCGGCATCCGCGAAATCTCCTTGCCGTCCAGCGTGATGGAGCCGCCGGCGATGGGCCGCTGGCCGACGATGGCGCGCAGCAGCGAGGTCTTGCCCACGCCATTGCGGCCGAGCACGCAGGTGACCTTGCCCGCATGGGCCTCCACCGACACCTTTTTGAGGGTGTGGGCTGCGCCGTAATACAGGTCGAGGTTCTCAACCTTCAGCATCCCCTCACCTCCCCAAATACACTTCGATGACCCGCTCGTCGGCGCTCACCTGGTCGAGCGGGCCTTCGGCGAGAACCGAACCTTCGTGCAGCACGGTGACCTTCACGTCGAGGTCGCGCACGAACTGCATGTCGTGCTCCACCACCACCACCGATCGCGTCTTGGCGATCTCGCGCAGCAGCACCGCGGTGTCCGCCGTCTCCTGGTCGGTCATGCCGGCGGCGGGCTCGTCCACCAGCAGCAGGCGCGGCTCCTGCGCCAGCAGCATGCCGATCTCCAGCCACTGCTTCTGCCCGTGGGAGAGATCGCCGGCGCGGCGGAAGCGGGCGTCCTTCAGGCGCACCCGCTCCAGCAATTCGTCGATGCGCTCGCGCTCGTGTGGCGTGCGGCGCCAATAGATGTTGGAGAAAGGCCGCCGGTCCTCCTTCAAAGCGAGGAGGATGTTGTCCTCCACCGAATGCATGTCGAACACGGTGGGCGTCTGGAACTTGCGGCCGATGCCGAGCTGGGCGATGGCGGCCTCGTCCAGGCTGGTGAGGTCGTGGGTGCCGGCGAAATAGGCGACGCCCTGGTTGGGGCGGGTCTTGCCGGTGATCACGTCCATCATGGTGGTCTTGCCGGCGCCGTTGGGGCCGATGATAGCCCGCATCTCGGCTTCCTCGATGACGAGGGAGAGCGCGTTCAGCGCGCGGAAGCCGTCGAAGGAGACGGTGATGTTGTCGAGATAGAGCAGCGCCGGCGTCATGGACATCCGGTTGGCGCCGGGGCGGTCCTGCGCGATCTCGCGCATCTCCGCCTCCAGCGCCAGGGCGCCGTGGGACTTCACCACATAGGGTTCGGAGGACTGGGCTTCAAAGCTCATGGCGCTCACTCCGCCGGCTCGGGGGTGGGCGTCGCGGCGGGCCGCCGCGCCTTCCAGCGTTCGGAAATGCTGGAGGCCAGGCCCAGCACGCCCCGGGGCAGGAACAGGGTGACCAGCACGAACAGCGCGCCGAGGGCGAACAGCCAGGCCTCCGGCAGCACGCCGGTGAACCAGGTCTTGCCCGCATTGACGATGACGGCGCCCAGCGCCGCCCCCACCAGCGTGCCGCGACCGCCCACGGCCACCCAGATCACCATCTCGATGGACTGGGCCGGGGCGAACTCGGACGGGTTGATGATGCCCACCTGCGGCACATAGAGCGCACCGGCGACCCCCGCCAGCATGGCCGAGAGCACCCAGGCGAGGAGCTTGTAGTTCTGCACCCGGTATCCGAGGAATCGGGTGCGGCTCTCCGCGTCGCGCACTGCCACCAGCACCTTGCCATACTTGGAGGTGACCAGCGCCCGGCAGATCAGATAGCCCAGGGCCAGCGCCACCGCCGAGGCCACGAACAAGGTCAGCCGGGTCGACGGTGCCGAGATGGGAAAGCCCAGGATGTCCTTGAAATCGGTGAGGCCGTTATTGCCGCCGAAGCCCATGTCATTGCGGAAGAAGGCGAGCATGAGCGCGAACGTCATGGCCTGGGTGATGATCGACAGGTAAACGCCCGTGACCCGCGAGCGGAAGGCGAACCAGCCGAACACGAAGGCCAGCGCCCCCGGCACCACCACCACCATGAGCATGGCGAAGGGGAACATGTCGAAGCCATGCCAGAACCACGGCAGTTCCTTGTAGTTCAGGAACACCATGAAATCGGGCAAAACCGGATTGCCGTAGACGCCGCGCGGGCCGATCTGGCGCATGAGGTACATGCCCATGGCGTAGCCGCCCAGCGCGAAGAAGGCGCCGTGGCCCAGCGAGAGCACGCCGCAATAGCCCCATACCAGATCCACCGCCACGGCGAGCAGCGCATAGGTGAGGTACTTGCCGAGCAGCGGGATCATGTAATCCGGCACATGCAGCGGATGGCCGGCCGGGAGCAGCAGGTTGGAGGCGGGGACCAGCACGGCCACCGCCAGCATGACGAGAAGGAAGATGCCGCCGGTGCGGTCGATGATGCCGGACTGTTTCACGATTCCACCGCCCGGCCCTTGAGCGCGAACAGGCCGCGCGGGCGCTTCTGGATGAACAGGATGATGAAGACGAGCAGCAGGATCTTGCCCAGCACCGCGCCGGCGAAGGGCTCCAGCAGCTTGTTGGCGATGCCGAGGGTGAAGGCGCCCACCAGCGTGCCCCAGAGGTTCCCCACCCCGCCGAACACCACCACCATGAAGCTGTCGATGATGTAGCCCTGGCCGAGGTTGGGGCTCACATTGTCGATCTGCGACAGCGCCACGCCGGCGATGCCGGCGATGCCGGAGCCGAGGCCGAAGGTGAGCGCGTCGATGCGCCCGGTACGAATGCCCATGGCCGCCGCCATGCGCCGGTTCTGGGTCACCGCGCGCACATAGAGGCCGAGGGGCGTGCGCTTCAGCACCAGGAGCAGCGCGAAGAACACCAGCAGGGCGAAGACGATGATCCACAGGCGGTTGTAGGTGATGGAGAGCTGCCCCACCTGGAACGCGCCCGACATCCAGGATGGCGCCCCCACCTCCTGGTTGGTGGGGCCGAACACGGAGCGCACCGCCTGCTGGAGGATCAGCGAGACACCCCAGGTGGCGAGCAGGGTTTCCAGCGGCCGGCCATAGAGGAAGCGGATGACCGTGCGCTCGATGAGGATGCCCACGAGGCCGGTGAACAGGAAGGCCAGCGGCAGTGCGATGGCCAGCGACCAGTCGAACAGGCCGGGCGCCGAATGGCGGATGAAGTCCTGCACCACGAAGGTGGTGTAGGCGCCCAGCATCACCATCTCGCCGTGGGCCATGTTGATGACGCCCATGACGCCGAAGGTGATGGCGAGCCCGATGGCCGCCAACAGCAGCACCGAGCCCAGCGAAAGGCCGTACCAGACATTCTGCGCCACGGCCCAGAACTTGAGGTTCTGCTCCACCTTGGCGATGCCGGCCTCGGCCGCCGCCTTCAGGCTGGCGGGGGCATCCGCCGGTAGGCTGCGCAGCAGGCTGATGGCCTCCTGGTCGCCGCGGGCGATGATCTTCTGGATGGCGAGGAGCCGCACCGCCTCCGGCACTTCCGCCTTGCCGACGAGGATGGCGGCGCGGGCCTGCTCCAGCGCTTCCTTGACGCTTCCCACCGTCTCCTTGGCGATGGCGGCTTCCACCGTCGCCAGCGCTGCGGCATCGCGCGACTTGAAGACGGCGGCGGCCGCCTCGGAGCGGCGCACGGGATCGGGATTGAGCAGCGAGAGCGCGCCAGAGGCCGCATCGACGGCGCGGCGCACCCGGTTGTTGGCGCGCACCACGGAGAGGTTCGCGGGCGGATTGGCGACTGCTGCGCCGGTAGCCGCGTCGACAACGCCTGCGGGCGTGCGAATGAAGACCGCCTTGGTGGCCGGGTCGAACATCAGCCGGCCGGCGCCCAGCGCCTCCACCACGGCTGCGGCCTGGGCGCTGCCGGTCGCCGAAAGCTCGACCAGCGCGTCCGTCGTATCCGAATAGCTGTCGTTCGCGAATTTCGCGACGATGGCCGAAATATCAGCTTGTCCCTGGGCGTGCGCGGCGCCGGCGGGGAGGAGGACGGCCAGAAGAAGCGCGAGAAGGGGAAGCGCGAGGATCCGCGCGAGGGCCGGCGGAACGGGAAGGCGCATCATGAAGGTATCCGCTCCAGCGCAGCCGGGCGGTGCCGGCAGCTCGCGACGGGAAGAGCGAGGCTCCCCCTCCCCGTTGCCGGGGAGAGGGAGGAGCGCCCCTTGCGGGACGGTACGAGAGCGTTCGAGATCAAAAAGTCTTCAAAAATCCACGCCCGCCAAATCCACACCCCCAGGGAGGCGAAGCTCACGCGGATGCGCTCAGGCGGGTGCGGTCACTTGGCCGCCGAGAGGCAGACGTTCTTGACGGTGTCGAAATTGCCGCAGTTCAGCTTCACCCAATCGGCCACCAGGCTCTTGGAGCCTTCGAGGTAGCGCGACCAGGCTTCGCCGGGGATGAGGTCCTTGGTCTTCCACACCACGTCGAACTGGCCGTTGCCCTCGATCTCGCCGATGAAGACCGGCTTGGTGATGTGGTGGTTGGGGAGCATCTCGGAGACGCCGCCGGTGAGGTTGGCCTGCTTGATGCCCGGCAGCGCGGCGATGACCTTGTCCTGATCGGTCGTGCCGGCCTTTTCCACCGCCTTCACCCACATGTTGAAGCCGATATAGTGGGCCTCCATGGGGTCATTGGTGACGCGCTTGGGATCCTTGGTGTAGGCGTGCCACTTGGCGATGAAGTCCTTGTTCTCCGGCGTGTCGATGGACATGAAGTAGTTCCATGCCGCGAGGTGACCGGCGAGCGGCTTGGTGTCAATGCCGGCCAGCTCTTCCTCACCCACCGAGAAGGCGACGACCGGAATGTCCTTGGCGCTGATGCCCTGGTTGGACAGCTCCTTGTAGAACGGCACGTTGGCGTCACCATTGATGGTGGAGACCACCGCCGTCTTCTTGCCGGCCGAACCGAACTTCTTGATGTCGGACACGATCGTCTGCCAATCGGAATGGCCGAACGGCGTGTAGTTGATCATGATGTCCTCGGCCTTCACGCCGCGGGACTTCAGGTAGGCTTCCAGGATCTTGTTGGTGGTGCGGGGATAGACATAGTCGGTGCCCGCGAGCACCCAGCGCTCCACCTTCTCCTCGTTGGCGAGGTAGTCCACCGCAGGAATGGCCTGCTGGTTCGGGGCGGCACCGGTATAGAAGACGTTGCGCTCGCTCTCCTCGCCCTCATACTGCACGGGGTAGAAGAGGATATTGTTGAGTTCCTTGAACACCGGCAGCACCGACTTGCGGCTGACCGATGTCCAGCAGCCGAACACGGCGGCGACCTTGTCCTTGGTGATCAGCTCGCGCGCCTTTTCGGCGAACAGCGGCCAGTTGGAAGCAGGATCTACCACCACGGCCTCGAGCTTCTTGCCCAGCACGCCGCCCTTCTTGTTCTGCTCCTCGATGAGCATGAGCATGGCGTCCTTCAGCGTTGTCTCGCTGATGGCCATCGTGCCCGACAACGAATGCAGGATGCCGACCTTGATGGTCTCCTGCGCCTTGGCAACGCCCATCCCCATCGTGCCCACGATGGCGGCGGCTGCGGCCAGCGCCCCAAAACCCTTGGTCGCCTGTCCCAGCAAACCGAGCATGCGCTCTCTCCCCTGTTGCGACGGCCCATCGGGCCTGCCGGAGAGGACGACAGCAAGGCGCGTGCCAAGGCTTGCTGGAGGCCCCGCTTCCGGGCACCCGGAGGCGCAAGCGCAACCGAAGCCGACGGGGAAGGCGCAGGGTCGGGCCATATGGATATGAATTAGGCACGAATTGATTAACGTGCCGCTGAAATTTTAGGCGAAAATGGTATCAACATCCAGAGCGAGGCACTGCGCTGTCCCGTGCGGCGCCGCACACCACGCACTTCTGCGACGCGGCATCGCACACAATCCATTTGGATTGCCTATTTTTAAAGCAGACTACTGTATAGCGGTCGCGATCAAGCCCGGTCGCGTGGGTGCCGTTACCTCGTGAAATCGTCTTCTCCTGGCTCGCATCACACGCCTCAGAGAAAGTTGAACAGATAAAGCAGGATGATTACGAAAACCGGAACCCCCATGAGCCAAAGCAGAATCCCGCGCATGATCTTTCCCCGTTGTTGAAATTGACTTCGCATATAAGCAACGTGCGTTCGGCACATCGGGTTCCACGGATAACCTGTGCCGGACGAAATGGGGTTGGGTGGAACGATCATGCGCCCGGGTACGGGGCTCTTGCCGCTTCGACCACACCTCCGGCCTGAGGGCAGGCAATTTGGCGGGCTTGACTCGGCCGTCGCGCTCGGACTTCCGTGCCCTGTTGGATGGAACGGGAGAGCGGCGCGTGGATGATCTGATCTCGGGCTACAGGAGATTCCGTGAGGTCGCATGGCCGGAGCGCAAGCAGCTCTTCGAGCGGCTCGCGGCGCGGGGCCAGAAGCCGGAGACCCTGGTGATTGCCTGCTCGGACAGTCGCGTTGACCCCCAGATGATCTTCGATGCCGGGCCCGGCCAGATGTTCGTGGTCCGCAACGTGGCCAATCTGGTGCCGCCCTATCTGCCCGACGCCAATTATCACGGCACGTCAGCGGCCATCGAGTTCGCCGTGCGCGTGCTCAAGGTGCAGGACGTGATCGTAATGGGCCACGCCCAGTGCGGCGGCGTCCACGCCCTACTGGAGGGCGCACCGCCCGGCGCCGAGGACTTCGTGGCCGGCTGGATGAAGATCGCCGAGCCCGCCCGCCTCATGGCCGAGGATTCCGGCATTCCCCGCGACCAGCGGCAGCGCTTCTGCGAGCAATGCTGTGTCAAGCTCTCCTTGGCGAACCTTGCCGGCTTTCCGTGGGTCGCGGAGCGAATCAGCGCCGGGGACCTGAAGTTGCACGGTGCCTATTTCGGCGTCGCGACGGGCCGGCTGGAAATGCTCGACGACGACGGCACGTTCAAGGCCGTCTGACCCGCCACCAGCGGGCATTCGTGCAACACCTGTGTGTCATTTCGCTGAAGAACAGGTTCGCTACGTGGGTTACGGACCCGGTCAAGGCGAACGCCACCGGAACCGCAGCTGGGGCGGAGAGGCACGTATGAACATCGTCGCGACGCAAGATCTGGACAGGGCGACCATTGCCGCCCGCCTCGGCCACGAACACGTAGCGGACATCGTCGAGTTCCTGAACGGCAAGACCGCCGAGGAAGCCACCGAGCTGGTGGCCCACATGCCCCTGCAATGGGCGGTGGAGGTGCTCGACCAGCCCCAGTTCCAGGACGCCTGCGAGGTCATCGAGGCCCTTCCCCAGGACAAGGCGCTCGCTCTGCTCGAAGGCATGTCGGCCGACCGCGCCTCCGACGTGCTGCGCTGGATCGAGGAGCCGGCCAAGAGCCGCCTTCGGGAAGCCCTGACGCCGGAAACCCGCAACGGCATCGACCACCTGCTCACCTACCCCGACGGCTCCGCCGGCGCGCTCATGACCACCGAGGTGGTCAGCGTGCCCTCGAACTGGACCGTGGGGCAGACCCTCGCCCACATCCGCGAGGTGGAGCACAGCCGTGAGACCGTCTACGCCATCTATGTCCTGACCCCGGACACCAGGCGCCTCGTCAACACCGTCTCCCTGCGCCGCCTGATCTTCGGCGAGCCGGACGCCCCCATCGGATCGGTGGCAAATCCCTACGCGCCCATCACCGTGCCTCCCACCATGTCGCAGGAAGAGGTGGCGCGGATCATCTCCAAATATGACTTCCTCGCCGTGCCGGTAGTGGATTCCACCGGTCATGTGCTCGGCATCGTCACGGTGGACGACGTGATTGACGCCATGATCGAGGAGCAGACCGAGGACGTGCAGCGCATGGGCGGCATGGAGGCCATCGACAAGCCCTATCTCGACATCTCCTTCTTCGAGATGATCAAGAAGCGCGGCGGCTGGCTGTGCGTGCTGTTCCTGTCGGAGATGCTCACCACCAGCGCCATGCAGGTCTATGCGGACGAACTGGAAAAGGCCATCGTGCTGGCCCTGTTCATTCCGTTGGTCATGAGCTCGGGCGGCAATTCCGGTTCCCAGGCCACCTCCCTCATCATCCGCGCGCTGGCCCTGCACGAGGTGCGGCTGAGAGACTGGTGGCGCGTCGCGCTGCGTGAATTCCCCACCGGCGTCACGCTCGGCGCCATCCTCGGCGTCATCGGCATCGTGCGCATCGTCCTTTGGCAGAAGGTCGGCATTTTCGACTATGGCGAGCACTGGTCGCTGCTGGCCATCACCATCGGCGCCGCGCTCGTGGGCATCGTCACGTTCGGCTCCATGGCCGGCTCTCTGCTGCCGTTCGCGCTGAAGCGACTGGGCTTCGATCCGGCCTCGGCCTCCGCGCCGTTCATCGCCACCCTGGTGGATGTGACCGGCATCGTCATCTACTTCTCCGTCGCGTGGCTGTTCCTGCACGGCACCATTCTGTGACGAACCCGATCAGTTGCGGCGCAGGAACCGCATGAGCGCGCCGTAGCCGTCTGCCTCGGCCTGGTCCTGAGCCTGTTCCTCTGGCTGCGGGGCGGGCGCCTCATCCGCGTCCGCCGCCGCATCGGCCAGGTCCGCAGCGGTCACCTCGAACCCGCGCGAGGCGAGGAAACCCACCGCATCCGCCGGACTGGAAAAGCCGCCGACCGCGTCGGCCAGAACCGCGCTCAGTGCCGTGTTGCCCGACGCATCCGCCTTCAAGCGTTCCATGTGGGGATTGGTCATCTCGAACCTCCGTGTCGGTGGAATCTCGAAGGCCAACCGCAAAGAGACCGCCAATGTTCCAAAAGGCGATGGCTCGCCCGTCCCTGAAGACAGCCCCTTGCCGCCGCCGCTCGACTGGTCCCTTGTGCCGCCAGGACGTCCGGCACTGAGCCCCGGGACCTCTTGCATCGGCAGGGCCGACGGTCCCATGCTGGCGACTTGACGTTAGGTGCGATCGGTCTGGAGGGGAGCTGGCCCGCTTTCGTCCCGACCAGGAAGCGCCTTTTATCTCCAGACGAGAGGAGTGACCGCCTAGGCTGAAGTCGCCTTGGGATAAGTCCTCTCCAGAGTGAAGCCCATTCCTTCATGGTCCAGCTTGCGTTCATCCTGGTGGGGGCCCGTGCCCTGCGCGACCGCTGGTGGGTGCTTCTGGTGCTCGCCCTCGCCTTCATCGGCGTCGCCGGCCTGATTCTCTTGGACGCCATGGACGGCACAATGTCCGTGGCGACCCAGGTCTTCGGCGGTGTTTTCGTACTGGAGGGGCTGCTCAGCCTGCTCGCCGTCTTCGCCCTGCATGGCGTCCAAAGCTGGACGCTGGCGCTCGTGCGCGCCTTCGCCCTCGTCTTCGTGGGCGTCTTCATCCTGGATTATCCAGCGCGCAACGGCATGGCGCTGTCGCTGCTGTTCGGCGCCGCCTTCCTCATCGACGGCGTGGCGCGCATCGCCACCGCCCTGGTGGTGCGCTTCCGCCTGTGGCGGGCGACAGTGGCGGTGGGCGTCGTTGAGATCATTCTGGCGGCGATCATCGCCAGCCACTGGCCGTTTTCCCACGAGATCAAAGTGCCGTTGTGCATCGCCCTGCTGCTGCTCATGTCCGGCTGGATCCTGATGCGCGCCAGCCTGATGCTCCGCGCCCATCCCGCCGAGGTGGCGATCCTCGCCCTGCCACTGTTCGGCGGGCGCAACTGGTACGACAACGCCCCGGTGATCGTGGACGAGAGCGGCCCGCTGCCGCCTTCCGAAGGTCCAATGACCGTGCATGTCTGGACGCCGGTCGGCTCGGCGGACGTGTCCGCGCACCGGCCCCTCATCGACCGCTACATCGCCGCCGTGGACCGCGCCGGCGCCATCTCCACCGGCCATGCGGCGCTGGAACTGAAGCCGGATCTCTATATCAGCCACTATCCGGCCGACGAGATCGAGCACCCGCCGGAGGAGTTCGCCCGCATCCTGCGCGCCACAGCAGAGAACGATGTGAAGGGCCGCTTCCAGCCCTCCTACGCCTACGAATCGGCGAGCTGGTGCGAGGCGGACGCGCGAGTGGAATTCACCCACTTCAATGCCCGGCGCCTGCGTGCGTTCTGGGCCGGATACCGGCAGGACGACACCTATAACCTCACCAACCGCAACTGCTCCGTGGTGGTGGCGGCGGCCCTCGATTCCGCGCTCGAAGGCGTGCTCGCCTCGCGTATGCCCTGGCTCAGGGTCGCCACGCTGCTGGCCAATCCGGACGTGTGGGCGGGCGCCTATATCCGCTCCCGCGCCGAGGCCATGAGCTGGACCCCAGGTCTGGTACTCGACTACGCCAACACCTTGAAGCGCATCATCGAGCCCGCCCCACCGCCATTCGCCGCGCGGCTGAGGGATTTCGTTAAGCGCGTGGGCCACCATCATCCCGCCCCGGGCGCCACCGCCTCCACGCGGCCAAGCACGAGCGAACCATGAGCGAGCAGGCCGCCCAAACCACTCCTGTGGAAGCCCCCCCAGCCGAAGGCTCGGCCAGCGTGCTCGCCCGTGGCGCGGTCATCGCCACCGCTATGGTGTTCGGCCTCACCTATTCGCTCACGGCGCCACTGATCGCCTTCGACCTCGCGGCCCGCGGGCTCAGCGAGGGTATCATCGGCGCCAACGCGGCCATGCACGCGGTGGGCGTGCTGATCACTGCCGTGGCGCTGCCCCGACTGGTGGCAACGCTGGGGCCGCGCAAGCTCATCTTCCTCTCCATCGCCATTTCGGCGGCGGCGCTTGTCGCCTTCCCGCTACTGCCCATGCTGGCGGCGTGGTTCGTGCTGCGCCTGTTCCTCGGCATGGCGGCGGAAGCCCTGTTCGTGACCTCAGAGACCTGGATCAATGCCCTCTCCACCGAGGGCACGCGCGCCCGCTCCATGGCGGCCTATACAGCGGCGCTCTCGGTGGGGCTGGCCCTGGGGCCCATCATCCTCTCGCTGGTGGGCACGGCCGGGGCGCTGCCTTACGTGGTGGGGGCAGGAATCGCGCTCCTTGCCGCACTGTTCGTCGCCTCGCCGCGCGTCGTCGCGCCCCATTTCGACGAGCCGACGGTGGGCAATCCCGTGCGCTTCGTGCGCCTCGCGCCGCTGGCCTTGAGCGCGACGCTGCTGAACGCCGCCATCGAAACGGCGGGGCTCTCCTTCCTTGCGCTCTATGCCGTGAGCCTGGGCTGGGGCGAGGAACACGCCACCCGCCTCATGTCGGTGATGATGATCGGTGCCATCGTGCTCCAGCTGCCCATCGGCTGGCTGGGCGACAAGATGGACCGGCGCCACCTCGTGATTGCGCTGGCGGCGCTTTCGGCCGCAGGGGCGGCAGTGTGGCCGCTCGCCCTTGGCAGCACGGTGGCCACCTATGCCCTGCTGTTCGCGTGGGGCGGCGCCTTCGTGGGCATCTACACCATCATGATCACGCTGGTGGGAAGCCGCTTCAAGGGCGGCGATCTGGTGGGCATCTATGCGGTGTCGGGCCTGTTCTGGGGGCTGGGCGCGCTGGTGGGGCCGCTGGGTGCCGGCTTTGCCATGCAAGTCCACCCCCACGGCCTCGCCATCTTCGCAACGCTGGCCTGCGCCGGCTTCGCCCTTGCCGCCTGGCGGCTGAAGGGGACGACCTGAGAGCAATCCCAACCTGAGATATATTGCGGCGCGTCCGGCAAAGCGGGGCAAGAGGATTCCCCTGCCCATCGAAAACCGGGGATGGCGCCGCGCGCCAGGCGCGATTCGTTTCGTCACGGACCAAAGGGGCGTCGCTTCGAGCGGCACCGATCCAGATCCCGCAAGTTCGATTCGCGCGCGTGGATTCGCGCCCGTTCGCCGGAAGCCCGAACCACGACGCACCCGCACAATGGGCAAGCCTCGACGCTGAGGCGCAATGTCTGCGCGCTTTCCAGCGTTTCAGGGCAGCAAGAAGATGACGTGGGTTGAAGGATGGTGGAACCTGAGTTCCAAGCCAATCGATCAGCTGGTCGGAGTGGCAGGATTTGAACCTGCGACCCCCACGTCCCGAACGTGGTGCGCTACCAGACTGCGCTACACTCCGATCCAGAGGCGCTGCGTATAGCGCCCCCTATTGCGCGATGCAAGAGGCACAGTGCACCCACCTCGCTTGAACGGTGGATGGCCCCATGCCATAGGAAGCGCGCCCCATGGAGCGTGCCTTTGGCCGCGCCGTAGGGCATCAATGGCTTGAAAGCATGTGGAGTTGGGTCAATGGCGACGGACGGTTTCGCGAGCGGTCTTCTGAAGGGCAAGCGCGGGCTGATTCTCGGTGTCGCCAATAATCGATCCATCGCCTACGGCATCGCCAAGTCCGCCCGCGCCCACGGCGCCGAGCTGGCCCTCACCTATCAGGGCGAGGCGCTGAAGAAGCGGGTGGAGCCGCTGGCGGCCGAGCTGGGCGGCCATCTGGTCGGCCATTGCGACGTGACCGAGCCGGAAACCCTGGACGCCGTCTTCGCCGAGACCGAGCGGCTGTTCGGCACGCTGGATTTCGTGGTCCACTGCATCGCCTTCTCCAACAAGGACGAGCTGGACGGCCGCTATGTGGACACCTCGGCCGACAATTTCACCAAGACCATGTTCATCTCCTGCTACTCCTTCACCGCCGTGGCGCAGCGGGCGGAGAAGCTGATGACCAATGGCGGCTCCCTGCTCACCCTCACCTATTACGGTGCGGAAAAGTGGATGCCGCACTACAACGTCATGGGCGTGGCCAAGGCGGCGCTGGAGGCGAGCGTGCGGTACCTCGCCGCCGACCTCGGCCCCAAGGCCATTCGCGTCAACGCCATCTCCGCCGGCCCTATCAAGACGCTGGCCGCCTCGGGAATCGGTGATTTCCGCTACATCCTCAAGTGGAACGAGTTGAACTCCCCGCTGCGCCGCACCGTCACCACCGACGAGGTGGGCGACACCGGCGTCTATCTCGTGTCCGATTTGTCGCGGGGTGTGACCGGCGAAGTGCACCATGTGGACGCCGGATATCATATCGTCGGCATGAAGCACCCTGACGCCCCCGACCTTGCCCTCGTCCGCGACTGAGTCCGTAAACCCGCCGCGCTCGCGCGCGCCATCAGGAGACCCCCATGCCGGCGATCGTCCTTCGCGCCGCCCTGTCCGCCCTGGCGGTTTCGGCTGGTCTTGTGGCCTTCTCCGGCGAGGGTTTTGCGCAGAGTCCGCCGACCCTTCAGGAGTATCCGCTGCGGGACCGCATCTTCGGCCCCGGCGGCGCGGTGTTCCCCGATTATGTGACGCCCAACGAATATGGCACCGCCTACCTCATCGGTGGGTCGGGCACGCGCAGCGCCCTGTTCGCGGCCGGCACGGCAGATTTCAACTGCCAGCAGACCCAGGTGCCCACCATCCGGGTGCTGTCGGCCCCGCCGGGCGGGCAGGTGTTCATCCGCTACGGCAGCTTCACCGCGCGAGCCATCGACGGCGGCGCCACCACGCTCTGCCTCGGCCGGCAGGCCAAGGGGCTGGTGGTCAGTTTCAAGGGCAAGGCGGCACCAGGATCGCAGATCACCCTCAGGGTGACCTATCCGCCGCGCGGTGTCTGGTATGACCACGTCATTCCGGTTCCAGCGCGGTGATCACCTCCAGGACGGCGCTTCGGCCCCTCGGGTCTGGCCGCGCGCCGGTGCGACTGCCATGACGACTTCCACCCCCACCTCACGACGGCTTTTCCTGGTGCGCCACGGCGAGACCGACTGGAACGTCGTCGGGCGGCTACAAGGTCGGCGCGACGTGCCGCTGAACGCACTGGGCCGCATCCAGGCCGGGCGGGTCGGCCGGGTTCTCCCCCAGCTCGCAGGCGACCCCAAGGCGTTGGCCTACCTGTCGAGCCCCCTGTCGCGGGCGGTGGAAACCATGCGCATCCTGCGCACCAGCCTGGACCTGCCGGCCAGCGAGTTCCCCACCGACCCACGCCTCGCCGAAATCTCCTTCGGCCAGTGGGAAGGCCAGACCTGGCCCGAACTGCGCCGTCGCGACCAGCTCAACGTGCGCAAGCGCGACCTCGACCCGTGGAACTTCACCCCACCCGGCGGCGAAAACTACGGCGACCTGTGCGACCGGGTGAGCGCGGCCTGTGCCGAGCTTGAGGACGATGCGGTCATCGTCACCCATGGCGGCGTCATCCGGGCGCTCCTGCACGTGAAGGCCGGTATGCCGGCGAGCGAGGCTGCCGTCCTGCCCGTGCGCCAGGGCGCGGTCTATGTAGTGACCCCCGGCGGCTTCAAGGTGGCGGACTAAGGGTCCCCGCACACGTCCGGCGGCACCGGCTCCGTTGGCATTTTTCTTGCTGTGTCAAACCGGTACGCCCGGCGGCGTTGTCGTGAACGCGACGCTACCGCCTTTCCTTGATGCCTTTTGACCCGAGCCCCCGGGGGACCCTTTCATGACCGACATGGCCGAACTGCAAAAGCGGAAGATGCCGCTCAACCTCGCCATCGTGCACGTGGACCCCGACGCCTTCATCGCCAACTACATGGGCTGGCTCGAAATCACCAAGTTCATCACCGACCTGCGCGCGGGCGAGACCACTGTTCCGGCCGACGGCAAAACGCCAGCGTTGACCCCCGCCCAGCTCGCCAATGGCGGCGTGCACAATGTGGCCAATGACGCGGTCTTCGCCTTCTGCATGACCGCAGCGCTGAAAGGCGACAAAGCCGCGGTGGACAAGGTGGAAGCCGCCCTCATCGACATGATGGGCAAGGAATATCCCGGCAATTTCGCGCTCTGGCACTTCCGCACCCAGATCGACACGCCGATCACGCTGGAGGACTTCGTCGGTCAGGCCGGCAAGAAGATGCTGCTTGGCGACATCCCGCCGCCGCCGCTGCGTGCCAAGGAGAACTGGAGCGCTGGCTTGCGGTTTTTCGAGAAGGCGCGCAAGTCCAACTTCGTGCACGAGATCATGTATCCGCTGGCGCTCTGGCATCGCGCCAAGTGGAACGAGACGCTGGAGAAGGGCATCGCCTTCCTCAAGCACATCGAGGACACGGTGCCGGTGCTGCGCGAAACCCTTGAGGAGAAGCGCAACGACCAGCCCTTCATCGCCAACATCCTGCTGAAGAATGCCTTCGGCGTGGATATGGAGCTGACCGAGGAATACGAGGGTTTCCTGCGCTCCCTCGCCCGACGCGACTGAGGCCGCCTTGCCCTGCCCTCGCCCCAAGCGGGCGGGGGTGGTCTGGGAGAAGATCGTCAGGCCTCCCCGGCGACCTTCTGCCGGTGGAGGATGTGGGGACGGGACACGATCAGCTTGTCGATGCGACGGCCGTCCATGTCCACGATCTCGAAACGCCACCCCAGCGCGGTGAAGACCGCGCCTTCCTGCGGCAGCTCCTTGATGTGCGACAGAGCGAAGCCCGCCACCGTGTGGTAGCCCTCATCCACCGGGAAGCCCACGTCGAGCAGGTCCCTGAGTTCGTCGATGGGCGTTTCGCCAGCCACCAGATAGCTGCCGTCCTGCCGCTCCACCACGTTGCGGGCCTCGTTATATTCGGGCGCGTCCACCGAACCGGTGATGGCGAGGAGCAGGTCGTAGCCGGTGACGACGCCGGCCATGTCGCCATACTCGTCCACCACGATGCCCATGGGCACCTCGGCCCCGCGCAGGATGCGCATGGCTTCCAGCGCCCCCACGTTCTCCACGATAAACGGCACCTGCTGCACGAACTGGCGCGGATCCGGCCGCTCACCCTTCAGGTAGGCGTCGAGCACCCGCTTGGCCTGGATGACGCCAATGGTCTCCTCCGGCGAGCCTTCGCACGCGGGCAGGCGCGAATGGGGGGTGTGGAGGAGCACCTGGCGCACCTCTTCCGCATCCTTGGAGATGTCCACCCATTCCACGTCGGGACGCGGCGTCATGATGGCGGTCACCGGCCGGTCGGCAAGGCGCATCACGCCGGCGATCATGCGCCGCTCGGCGGGATCGATGACACCGGCGGTCTCGGCCTCGGTGATGATGGCGCGGATTTCCTCGTCGGTGACCGCGCTGGAGCTGGCGCCCCGTTCACCCAGCAGCCGCAGCGCCAGCCGCGTCGACTTGTCGAGCAGCCACACCGCCGGCAGCGACACCTTGGAGAGGGTGATCATCAGCGGCGCGAGGATGCAGGCCAGTGGCTCGGGATTCTGCAGGGCCAGCCGCTTGGGGATGAGTTCGCCGATCACCAGCGACACATAGGTGATGGCCGCCACCACCACTGTATAGCCGATGGGCTGGGCAAAGCTGTCCGGCATGCCGGAGTCGCGCAGGAAGCTGCTGAAGGTTTCACCCAGGCTGGCGCCGGAAAAGGCGCCGGCGAGAATGCCGATGAGGGTGATGCCGATCTGGACCGTGGAGAGAAAACGACCGGGATCTTCGCCCAGCCTCAGCGCGGCAGTCGCCCCGCGACGGCCCCGATCGGCCATGGTCTTCAGCCGCGCCGGGCGCGACGAGACGATGGACAATTCCGCTGCGGCGAGAACGGCATTGAGCAACACCAGGAAAAGGACGATCAGGATTTCGAGCAAAGGCATGGCGGGGTAGAAAATTCTCCGTCGGCGCTCCTCATAGCACATCTGCGCATGCCTGTGTGACAGGCGGGCCACATTTGACGCCACGATTTCGCAAAACCGATTGTCCCGGCGCCGCAAGGCAGGTTCCGCGCTGACCTTGGGCCGGACGTTGGACGCCTTGATTCGAGACTTGAGTTTCCTCTCGCGTGATCCTCGTTTATTGAGCCGGGACGAGTGAGGGGTTTTGTCGCGTCATGTCGTTCAACACGTTCGGGCATCTGTTTCGGGTCACCACCTTCGGCGAGAGCCACGGGGCCGCCATTGGCTGCGTGGTGGATGGCTGCCCGCCGAACCTGAGATTCACCCTTGAAGACGTGCAGGCCGCGCTCGATCGACGGCGGCCCGGCCAGTCGCGATTCACCACGCAGCGCCGCGAGCCGGACCAGGTGAAGGTGCTGTCCGGCACGCTGGAGCATCCCGAAGGCGGCCTCGTCACCACCGGCACGCCCATCGCGCTGCTCATCGAGAACGTGGACCAACGGTCCAAGGATTATGCCGACATCGCCGGCGCCTACCGGCCGGGGCATGCGGATTTCACCTACGACATCAAGTACGGCATCCGCGACCATCGCGGCGGCGGGCGGTCCTCGGCGCGGGAGACCGCGACGCGGGTCGCCGCCGGCGCCATCGCCGCCAAGGTGCTGCCCGGCGTCACCGTGCGCGGGGCCGTGGTGCGCATCGGCGAGATCGAGGTCGACCGCAGCCGCTGGGATTGGAACGAGGTCCCCAACAACCCCTTCTTCTGCCCTGACCCGAAGACGGTTCCGCTCTGGGAAGAGTATCTGGATGCAGTGCGCAAGGCCGGCTCCTCCATCGGCGCGGTGGTGGAGCTGGTGGCGGAAGGCGTTCCGGCGGGCCTCGGCGCCCCGCTCTACGGCAAGCTCGACGCGGACTTGGCCAGCGCCCTTTTGGGCATCAACGCGGCCAAGGGGGTGGAGATCGGCGAGGGCTTCAACGCCGCCCGCCTCACCGGCGAGGAGAATGCCGACGAGATGCGCCTCGGCAACGAGGGCCGGCCGCAGTTCCTCTCCAACCATGCGGGCGGCATCTTGGGCGGCATCGCCACCGGGGCGCCCATCGTGGCCCGGTTCGCGCTGAAGCCCACCTCCTCCATCCTCACGCCCCGGCAGACCGTGGACCGCGCCGGCCAGGAGACGGAGATCTTCACCAAGGGCCGGCACGACCCCTGCGTCGGCATCCGCGCGGTGCCGGTGGGCGAAGCCATGATGTGGTGCGTGCTGGCCGATCATTTCCTGCGCCATCGTGGGCAGGTGGGCGAAAACGTCGCCTGGCCGCTCAAGGGATGAAACTGCGTTTGCGCTGAAGCTCGACTGTATAGCTTGGCTGGAGAACAGTATTTTCAGGTCGCTGGAACGGGGTGGGCGCACCTGCGTTAGGTAAGCATACGTCTTCTTTTCGGAGGTCACACCTATGCATACCGGCGTGCAGAACCCCAACATCAAGGAAACCCCCAGCCTCGTCGCCAGCGACATGGTGGTCGGCACCGCTGTCTACGATCCGCAGGACGAGAAAATTGGTTCGGTCGAGCGCCTGATCCTGGAGAAGACCAGCGGACGGGTGTCCTACGCCGTGCTGAGCTTCGGCGGCTTCCTCGGCATTGGCGAAGATTACTATCCCGTGCCGTGGCAGATGCTGACCTATGACGAAGCCGTCGGCGGCTTCCGCGTCAACATCTCCCGCGACCAGATCGAGAACGCGCCCAAATACAATCCGTCCGACGAATACGACTGGAGTTCGGACAACGGGAAACGGGTGTCGGACTATTATGGCGTGCCGCCGTTCGGCGCGACCGCCATGTGATCTGGGTTCATGTGATCTGGGTTCATGTGATCTGGATCCAACCCGCGCAACGGAAAGGCTGCCTGCCCGGCAGCCTTTCTACCGTTCATGCGGCTCCCAGTGGATGCCCAACGGCATGGTGCCTGGACTTCGACAACATTCAGCGCCCGTGAACGATTCAAAATTTTCATTGTCACTGAATTTTCCCGCGCTATGCTGTCGGCATGAAGCTCGCGGAATGGCTTTCAGCGACCGGAACGAAGCGTAGCGCCTTTGCGAAGCAGGTGGGCATGTCGCCCGCCAGCGTCACGGCTCTGTGCAACGATGACCGCGCCTGGATATCCCGTGAGACCGCCGAGAAGATCGCGCAGGCTACGGGACACGAGGTCACGCCCAACGATTTCCTCGGGCTTCCCGCGCCCAGTATCCGAGGTTTACCCGTGACCGATAACACCCAGGCCCGCGTCCAGTCCGCCATCGAAGCGTTCGCGCGCGGAGAGATCGTGGTCGTCACGGACGACGACGATCGGGAGAACGAAGGCGACCTTATCCTCGCCGCCTCCCTCGCCACGCCGGAGAAGATGGCTTTCGTCATCCGCAACACCTCCGGCATCGTCTGCACGCCCCTGCCCCCGTCCGAGGCCAAGCGGCTGCGGCTCGATCCCATGGTGTCGAACAACGATGCCCCCATGGGCACCGCCTTCACCATCTCCATCGACGTGAAGCACGGCACCACCACCGGCATCTCGGCGGAAGAGCGCACCAACACCGTGCGGGCGCTGGCCAATCCCAACATGGGCGCAGCCGACTTCGTGCGGCCCGGCCACGTCTTTCCGCTCATCGCCAAGGAAGGCGGCGTGCTCATGCGCTCTGGCCACACCGAGGCGGCGGTGGACCTGTGCCGGCTTGCCGGCGTGCCGCCGGTGGGCGTCATCGCCGAGCTGGTGAACGACGACGGCACCGTGCAGCGCGGCCCGCAGGTCACCGCCTTTTCCGAGAAGCACGGCCTCACCCGCATCTCGGTGGCGGACCTCATCTCCTACCGCCAGGCCCGCGAGAAGCTGGTGACGCGCGCGGCGGAATTCCCCGTGCCCACCTGCGTCGGCGAGTTGCAGGGCTTTTCCTACGTCACGCCGTTTGATCCCGTGAACCATCTGGCTCTGGTCAAGGGCCGCATCGGCGACGGCGAGAAGGTGCTGGTGCGCCTGCACCGCGCCGATCCCATCGCCGACGCCTTCGGGGGCGGCAAGACCATCCAGCGCGCGCTGGAGCGCATCGAGGCGGAAGGCCGCGGCGTGCTGGTCTATCTGCGCGATGGTACCGCCGGCGTGCCGGCCATCGCCATGGGCCATGGCGGGGAAAAGTCCTCCAGCGAGATCGAGCGCGACCGCCACTGGCGCGAGGTCGGCCTCGGCGCCCAGATCCTGCGTGACCTCGGCATCGTCTCGATTCGCCTCCTGGCCTCCAAATCCCGCACCTATGTGGGCCTCGCCGGCTTCGGCATCGAGATCGTGGACACCGAGTCCCTCGACGCCTGAGGCTGACGCCCCTCGCCCCTGAGCGAATTTTGTGCACCGCAGGGCAGGCTAAGCCGTTGTGACAGAACGACGACAGACCTGCCCCGCGTGGCGAAGCCAGCGATTGCAACGCTTCGCCGGAAATCGTGAGCTAAAAACAGGCGGCTAAACTCTTTTCGACCCCGATGGAAGGTGTCAGCATCCGTGTGACGTGATGCCGCGCTTTCCCATCGGGAGAGAAAACCATGTTTTCGCGCCGCTTCTGGTCCCGGTCCCTGGTTTCACACCGCCTCGTTCTAGGCCTCGCCTTCCTCGTCCTCGCCGGCACGGCACCGGCCCGCGCCGGCAGTAGCGGAATGGACGTGGATCTCGAACTCGTCCTCGCCGTGGACGTCTCCTATTCCATGGACACAGAAGAGCAGGCCCTCCAGCGCGAGGGCTATGCGTCGGCCGTGGTCTCCCGCGAATTCCTCGATGCCCTGCGCCTTGGCCCCTCGGGGCGCATCGCGGTGGAGTATGTGGAATGGGCAGGCGACGGCGAGCAGAAGGTGGTGGTGGACTGGCGCATCATCGACAGTCCGCAGACCGCCAAGGCTTTCGCCGACGCGGTGATGGGCGCGCCGCTGCGGCGGGTGTACCGCACCTCCATATCGAGCGCCCTGCTGTTCAGCGCCGACCAGTTCGACCTCAATGGCTACAAGGGCGTGCGGCGCGTCATCGACGTCTCCGGCGACGGCGTGAACAACCAGGGCCCGCCGGTGGCCCTGGCGCGCGATGCCGTGGTGCAGCGGGGAATCACCGTGAACGGCCTGCCTTTGCTGCTGAAGCGCGCTGCCTCCTCCGCCCTCGATGTGCCGGAGCTGGACGCTTATTATGAGGATTGCGTCATCGGCGGCCCGGGCGCTTTCGTCATTCCAGTGCAGCAGATGGAAGAGTTTGCCCGCGCCATCAAGACCAAGCTGGTGATGGAGGTAGCGGGCATGGTGCCGCCGCCGGCTCCCGGCCTGATCCAGCGCGCGGCGGCCACCGAGCCGCGCGTCTCCTGCACCATCGGCGAGAAGATCTGGATGGATCACTGGGCCAATTGAGGATGTTCAATCGCTCGTGACGAGCGGCGCGCGGCGCAGCGCCGCAAGGTCCGCCGCGCCAGTGGCAAAGCAGACGATGCGCAACTGGTCCGTCATCTGCGAAAAGTGCTCCACCACCGCCTCGGTGGAGGTGACCGCGGCCTTCAGTGTGCCCGCCGCCTGACCCGCGAGATCGGCACCGAGCCGGATGGCCTTGGCCGCGTCCACGCCATGTCGCACCCCACCGGAGGCGATGAGCGGAATGTCCGGGCAGGCCGCTCGCGCCTCCACCACCGCCTGGGCGGTGGGAATGCCCCAGTCGGCGAAGGCGGCGGCCACGGCGCGGCTGCGGCCGGTGCCGCGTTCTCCTTCCACCAGCGCCCAGTTGGTGCCCCCTGCCCCGGCCACGTCCAGCGCCGCCACCCCGCAGTCGGCCAACCGCCGGGCCACGGCGCCGGACAGGCCGAAGCCCACCTCCTTCACCACCACCGGCACGGACAGGCCGGCGCAGAGCGAGCCGATGTGGTCAAGCACGCAGCGCCAATCCCGGTCGCCGCCCTGCTGGATGGCTTCCTGCAACGGATTGAGATGGATGACGAGGGCATCCGCCCCGATCATCTCCACCGCGCGGCGAGCCGCATCCTGCCCGTCCTTTGCCAGTAGTTGAGCCGCACCGAGATTGGCGAGGAGCGCGATATCCGGCGCCCGCCGCCGCAGGTCGGCGCCGAGGCCGCTGGCCGAACCGTTCTCGATGGCGATGCGCTGGGAGCCGACGCCGAGCGCGATGCCCAGGGCCTGCGCGGCTTCGGCGAGATGGGCATTGATGGCTTCCGCCCGCGCAGGGCCGCCGGTCATGGCGGAGATCAGGAACGGCGCCTTCAGGGCGCGCCCGAGGAAGTGCGTCGTGAGGTCGACTGCGTCGAGATCGAGTTCCGGTAATGCGCAATGGATGAAGCGCACCTGATCGAACCCCGCATCCACATGCGAAGCGACACGCCCGCCCGCGAGCACAATGTCGATGTGGTCTTCCTTGCGCCGACCCGCGCCGCTTTCGTCCATCGACCCTCGCCGGCGCCCGCCTGCAAAAGAGAACGCGTTTTGCCTGAAGCCGCGGCGAGGACGCCACATGACGCCAGATTCTGTCGCCCGGCGCGCCCCGCGCACTGGCATCCTTCCTTAAGGGGTGATCTAAAGTCGTTCAAGGCAACGTATTTTGGCAACGTATCTGCCAGCAGGGGTGCGCCCCCGGCAGCACAGCAGACGATGAGGGGCGTGGATGGGGAAGGGCGGACGGGACCGGCGGACCTCGGAAGGTTCGCACGACGCGCTGCGGCCAAGCTCGTCCCAAGGCGCGTCGCAAGGTGGTTCCACCCTGGCGCTGGCCGTCGCGGAGCCGGAGACCAGCCGGGCACCGGACGTGCGGATGCATGATCTGGAGGAGCCACCGGCCGCAGCCTTCCCGCCGCGCTCGCGCGACCTCTCCTTCCTGCGGGCGGTGATCGATCGCCGACTCGGGCTGCTGGTGCCACCGGCGGCCTCCCACCCGGCCGTGTTGCATGCCGCCATGCGCCACATCCTGCTGTCGCCCGGCAAACGGCTGCGCCCGCTGCTCACCCTTGCCGCCGCGATCCAGCTCAATGCCTCCGAGCACGCAGTGCTGGATTTCGGCTGCGCGCTGGAGATGATCCACGCCTCTTCCCTGATCGTGGACGACCTGCCCTGCATGGACGACGCCGCCATGCGGCGCGCTCAGCCCACCACCCATGTGCAGTATGGCGAGGACGTGGCAGTTCTTGCCTCCATCGGCCTTTTGTCGCGCGCCTTCGGGGTAGCCGCGGCGGCGCCGGGGGTGAGCGAACACGCGCGCCTGGACGCGGTGGCCATCCTGTCCATGGCGGTGGGCTCGCTGGGCCTGTGCGGTGGCCAATATGACGACCTGCGTCCGAGCCCCGGCCGCAGCCTCGCCGCCACCGAGGACGTGAACCGCCGTAAGACCGGCGTTCTGTTTTCGGCCGCGGTGGAGATCGCCGGCCATGTGGCGGCGGCGGACGAGACCCAGCTCGGCCATCTCAAGGCACTGGCCGGCCATGTGGGCCGTGCCTACCAGATCCTCGACGACATTCTCGATGCTTCGGGTTCCTCTGCCAGCCTTGGCAAGGATGTGGGCAAGGACGCCCACAAGGCCACCGTCATCGCCTCCCTCGGCGCGCCACGCGCGCGCAAGCTTCTGTCCGAGCACTTGGCGGGCGCGCTTACCGCCTCTAAAGAGCTAGGACCCAACACGGACGGCCAGGAGCCCCTGCGAGATTTCATGACCGCTGCCTTCGGCGAACTGATGGGGCCGCTGGCGCCGTGAGCGCCGCGTCCCGATACGATCGTCCCGCGGAAGACCAGAATCCGGCGCCATCCTCGGCCCCACCCCTGGCCATCTCGGGCCTTCACGTGGGCTATGGCGAACGTACGGTGCTGGCGGGCGTCGATCTCGTCGTGCCCGAAAGCACGGTCACGGCACTGACCGGCCCGAACGGTGCAGGCAAGACCACCCTCGTGCGCGCCATCTGCGGCCGTATCGCCCCCCGGGCTGGGGCGGTCATGGTGTGCGGCGTTCCGGCGGCGGAAGGCGCCGCCCGCACCCGCATCGGCCTCGCGCCACAGGATATCGCGCTCTATCGTAGCCTGACCATTTCCGAGAATCTCGAGGTGTTCGCCAGCCTTGCCGGCGTGCCGGGGGGCGCCGTGCCCGCCTGCGTCGCCAACGTGATGGTGCGCACCGGCGTCGCCGATCGCCGCAACGAGCGCATCGACCGCCTGTCCGGCGGCTGGCAGCGCCGGGCCAACGTGGCCGCCGCTTTGGTGGGCGATCCGCGCCTGCTGGTGCTCGACGAGCCCACCGTGGGGGTGGACGCCCCAGCCCGCGCCGAGCTGGCGGCGCTGGTGCGCAGCCTTGCGGGGGAAGGGCTCGGCATCCTTCTCGTCACTCACGATTTCGCCTTCGCCGAGGACGTGGCCGACCGCGTCGCCATTCTCAAGGACGGGCGGGTAGCCCTTGAAGGCGAACTGGGCGCGCTGGTCGCCGCTCACTTTCCCAACCAGCGCCGGGTGGAAACGACATTCGCCACCCCGCCCACGCTCAAGGGCCGGCAGGTGCTCGCCGCCCAAGGCCTGCACGCCGGGCCGGACGAAACCGCCTTCAGCGGCGTGGTGGCGGACACGCCGGCGGCGGCGGGCGATCTCATCGCGGCCCTGAAGGCGGCGGGGCTGGTGCCCCGCACCCTCTCGCTCCAGGCCGCCGGGCTCGATGCGCTCTACGCCTCCGTCACCCGGAAGCCGTCCCCATGATGATCGCCATCGTCCGGGCCATGGCCCTCACCCTGATGCGCGACCGCGGAGCGCTGCTGATGACCTTCGTGCTGCCGCCGGTGCTGTTCGTGCTGTTCGCGGCGGTGTTCGCCGGCACCGGCGGGGAAGCCTCCAGCATCAAGGTCGCGGCGGCTCAGGCCACGGACGCCCCCGCCGCCCGCATGCTGCTCGACGCCCTCGCCCGCGCCCCGGATGTCCATCTGACGCCGGTGGCGCCTGAGGAGGTGGCCAAGCGCGTGGCGGACGGGAGCGCCGACGTGGGCCTCATCGTGCGCGCCGATGTGGCCGCCGCCACCGACAAGCCGCCGCTGGTGATCATCACCGACGCCGGCCGCAACGTGGCGGCAGCCTTGCTCGCCGCCCGCATCCAGCGCCTGTTCACCGAGGATTTGCCCGGCCTTGCCATGCGGCGGGTGGCGGGGCAGATCGAGGTGCTGGTGGGGCCGTTCTCCGCCGAGCAGAAAGCGCGGCTCGACGATTCGGTGGCCCGTGCGCCGGAGCTGGTGGCCCAGGGCGGGGCTGATTTGATGGAGCGCCAGCCCCTCGCCAGCCGCCGGGCCGAGCCGGGGGTGAGCTATTATGCCGGCGCCATCGCCATGCTGTTCCTGCTGTTCGCGGCGGTGCAGGGCGCGGCGAGCCTGGTGGATGAACGCCGCTCGGGCGTGTTCGACCGCATCGTCATGAGCCGGGGCGGCGTGCTGGCGCTGGTGGGCGGCAAGCTCTGCTTCCTGATCCTGCAAGGGCTGGCGCTCGCCGCCGTGCTGTTCGCGGTTGCGCAGGTGGTCTATGGCGTCCACGTCATCCAGCACCTGGGCACCGTCACCCTGGTGGCGGCGGCGGCCTCGGCGGCGGCGGCCGGCATTGCCCTGCCCCTTGCCGCGATGGCGCGCACCCGCCATCAGGCGCAGACCCTCTCCACCTTCGCGGTGCTGCTGCTCTCGGCCGTTGGCGGCAGCATGGTGCCTCGCTTCCTGATGCCGGACTGGCTCCAGAAGCTGGGCGTACTGACACCCACCGCCTGGGGCATCGAGGCCTTCCAGGGCGCTCTGTGGCGCGGGGAAGGCATCGGCGACCTTGCCTTGGCCCTCGCTGTCCTGCTCGCCTATGGCGCGGTGGGCGCGGGCTTCACCCTGTGGCTCATCCGCCGGCAGGTGCGCCTAGCCTGAGGGCGAGCCCCGCGGCCCCCTGCGACACGAAATCCTGAACGCCGAGAGCGCTTCCCTCCGAGGCGCGGGGGCTTTAGAACCGCGCCATGGCGATCCTCGACCTTGCCAACCCGGTCCGCTTCATGAGCCTGTCCGCCCGCATCCTGCCATGGATCGCGGGGGCGGCGGTGGTGACGCTCGCCGTCGGCTTCTTCCTCGCCTTCCGCGCCCCGCCCGATTACCAGCAGGGCGAGACGGTGCGCATCATGTACATCCACGTGCCGTTCGCGTGGCTCGGCCTGTTCGGCTATTCCATGATGGCGGCCTCCTCCATCGGCATCCTGGTATGGCGCCATCCCCTGGCGGACGTGGCCCACAAGGCCGCCGCACCCGTGGGCGCCACCTTCACCGCTTTGTGCCTGGTCACCGGCGCCCTGTGGGGGCGGCCCATGTGGGGCACCTATTGGGTGTGGGACGCCCGGCTCACCTCCATGCTGGTGCTGCTTTTGCTCTATCTCGGCCTGATGGCCCTGCGCGCCGCCATCGACGAGCCCAACCGCGCCGGGCGTGCCGCTGCGGTGCTCACGCTGGTGGGCTTCATCAACGTGCCCATCGTGAAATTCTCGGTGGACTGGTGGAACACGCTGCACCAGCCCGCCTCGGTGTTCCGCATGGGCGGCTCCACCATCGAATCGAGCCTGTTGTGGCCGCTGCTGGTGTGCGCCATCGGCTTCACGCTGCTGTTTCTGGCGCTGCACATGCTGGGCATGCGCACGGAAATCCTCCGCCGCCGCGTACAGGCGCTGGAAGCCCGCGCCGCTGCCGAAGCGATGGCCTGAGCGGCGGGGTGAGCGATCTGACATGAGCCACTTCGTCTTCATCGCCGCCTCTTATGGCGTCGCCACGCTCGGCCTCGGGCTGCTCGCCGCCTGGCTGCTGGTCGATTACGGCCAGCAGCGCAGGGCGTTGGCGGAGCTTGAAGCCCGCGGCCTCCGCAAGAGGTCCCGCCGCGGACCGGGGGATGCAGCATGAGCACGCCCGACGAGACACCCGGCATAACCCGGCACCGCCGCCGGCTGTGGCTGGTGGCCCTGCCGCTGGTGCTGTTCCTGGCACTCGCCGGCCTGTTCTTTTCCCGGCTCGAAACCGGTGGCGACCCCTCGCGCATCCCTTCCGCCTTGGTAGGGAAGGCAGCGCCCCGGATTGCGCTGCCGCCGCTGGAGGGCCTGAAGGGTCCGGGCGGCACGCCCCTGCCCGGCATCGATCTGGTGGCGCTTTCCGGCAAGCCGACGCTGGTGAACGTCTGGGCCTCCTGGTGCGGCCCCTGCCGGGACGAGCATCCCGTGCTCATGCAGCTTGCCAAGGACGGCCGCTTCAACCTCGTGGGCATAAATTACAAGGACGCACCGGAGAATGCCCGCCGCTTCCTCGGCCAATATGGCCTGCCCTATCAGGCCGTAGGCGTGGACCCCAAGGGCCGCGCAGCCATCGACTGGGGCGTCTATGGGGTGCCGGAGACCTTCGTGGTCGCCAAGGACGGCACCATCGTCCACAAGTTCGTGGGGCCGCTCACGCCCGAGGCGGTCAACACCAAGCTTCTGCCGTTGATCGCCCGCCTGTCGGGAAACTGAGCGGCCGCCACTAGGGTGACGCCGGCGGAAACTGGGATTATGGATTCCGCCATGGCCTTTTCCCCTGACGAGATCGAACGCTACGCCCGCCACATCGTGCTCCACGACGTGGGCGGCCCCGGACAGCAGAAGCTGAAGGCGGCGACCGTGCTGGTGGTCGGTGCCGGCGGGCTCGGCGCGCCGGTGCTGCTCTATCTCGCCGCGGCGGGCGTGGGCCGGCTGATTCTTGTCGAGGATGACGTGGTCTCCCTCTCCAACCTCCAGCGGCAGGTGATCCACCGCACGCAGGACGTGGGCCGGCCCAAGACCGACAGCGCCGGCGATGCCATCGGTGCCCTCAACCCCCATGTGGAACTGGTCACCCACGCGATGCGACTGGACGCCGGCAATGCGCTGGATCTGATCGCCGATGCCGATGTGGTGGTGGACGGCTCGGACAATTTCGCCACGCGCTATCTGGTGTCGGACGCCTGCGTGCTGGCGAAAAAGCCGTTGGTGACGGCGGCGCTCGGCGCCTTCGACGCCACGGTTACCACCCTGCGCGCCCACGAGACGGCGCCGGACGGCACTCCCAACCCCACCTATCGCTGCCTGTTCCCCGAGCCGCCGCCGGCTGGAACCGTGCCGGCCTGCGCGGAAGCCGGCGTACTGGGAGCGCTGGCGGGGATCGCCGGATCGCTCGCCGCGCTGGAGGCGATCCGCGCCGTGGTGGGCTTCGGCGAGGGGCTGGTGGGGCGCCTGCTGATGATCGACGCCCGTGCCATGCGCTTCGAGACCCTGAGCTACGGCTGGGACCCGGACAACCCGCTGACCGGCACCGGCGACCGCATCACCGACCTCTCCGCGCATGTGAGAATCCCATAAGGGACGCTTCTCAGGCCATTAGAAATCTACATCAGCTCTCGTATGTTGTGGGCGATACGCTGAACTAAGCTCGACCAATCCCCCGCCATCTGCTGCCGGAAGAGACGCAAGCTCGGAAAGAAGACGGTTTCCTCACCTTCACATCCCCAGCGCCAATCGGGTACGGCCCGCAGGGCTACGAAGGTCAGAAAGCCGCAGGCGCCCGCCACGTTCGCGAGCGCAGTGTCGGTGGTGAGCACGAGGTCGAGAGACTGCATCAGGCCGACCGTATCGACGAAAATGCCGTCCGCGTTAAATCCCGCGCCAGGCCGCACGATGGCTCCGGCAAAAGGGACTTCGTCCAGTTGCTCGGTGCCCGCCCCGTGTTGAAGAGACACCAGGCTCACCCCCGGGATCGCCGCCAGCGGGGCGAAAAGCGCCAGTGGGATCGACCGCCCGACATCCACATTGCGCGACGGATTGCCCTGCCAGTTGAGGCCGATGTTGAACGCGCCGTCCTTGCGCAGATGGCGCCATCTGGAAACCCGGTCCTGTGGCGGGCTGAGATAGGGCGCTGCGGGCCACTGGGCCGGGTCCGGGGACACCAGATGGGGCAGGCTGCCGATGGGTGCCCAACGCAGACCCAGCATTGACTGGTCTATTCCCGATAGATCGGAGACCACCGGCACCCGGCCGTCGAGGTCTCGAAGCAACGGGACGAGACCAGGCCGCGTGAGCAGGATCGTGCTGATCCCGCGATCGGCCAGAATGCGCAGAAGGCGGCCGAAGAAGACGACGTCCCCGATCCCCTGCTCGCCCTGCACGACCAGCATTTCCGGCGTTTCCCGTCCATCCCAGCGCGTGAACGGAAGCGGGTTGAAGGGCGGCGGAAGTGTCCCTTCGCGATGCTCGTATCCCGCCCAGCCATCGAGCCACTGTCCCTGGGCGAGTTTTTCCGTCGCATTCGCATACAAGACATGGGGTTGCCCCGGATCGGTTTCCGAGGCGCGCCCGAGGGCCATGCGCATGTCTTCCCGGCGGCCGATATCCGCCAGCAGCCGGGCACGCGACACGTGCGCGGATGCAAGCCGTGGATCAAGAGCGAGCGCCGCTTCGATATCGGCCATGGCACCGGCGGCATCGCCCAGCGCCCGGCGAGTATCCGCGCGAAGCTGCAAGAGTAAGGCTGATTTCGGTTCGAGAAGAAGGGCGCGCTCGCACGCACTATGTGCTGCGGGCATATCCTCAAGAAGATGCAGCACCGAAATCAGGCGCACATGGAATGTGATGTTTTGAGGCGCGATATCGACAGCCTTCTCCAGGCTGACACGTGCCTCGGCCCACTTGCCC
Organism: Xanthobacter autotrophicus; assembly: GCF_005871085.1. Lineage (GTDB taxonomy): Bacteria > Pseudomonadota > Alphaproteobacteria > Rhizobiales > Xanthobacteraceae > Xanthobacter > Xanthobacter autotrophicus. The sequence goes on from NZ_VAUP01000015.1 coordinate 629,521, forward strand.
AGCCCCAGCAGAGCCTGCCCGCGCACATATTCGGCGTCCGCAAGCCGGGGGGAAAGACGAAGTGCCGCGTCGGCCGCGGCAATGACATCCTTGGGCCGCTCGAGTTCCAGCAGCGTACCGGCCAGATTGACGAGATGCAGCGGCTGCCAGGGCTGGAGGGCGACAAGCGCCTCGCTGTCGCACAGGGCCTCCTGCAAACGGCCTAGACGCGCAAGGGCGCCGGCGCGGTTGGTGAGGGCTTCGATCGACCGGGGATCCGCCGCCAGGACGATGTCGTAGCAAGCCACGCCCTCCGCATATCGGCCGAGGGCGCAAAACGCGTTGCCAGCGAGGAAGCGGGCTTCCAAGGGAGCCCCCTCAAGGCTCAGAGCAGCCTGGAAGGCGGCGAGCGCCTTCTCCCAGTTGCCCGTGCCCTGGTGGCTGGCGCCAAGAAGAATTGCGGCATGGGGATTGCGCGGATGAGCGTCCCGAAGGCGGCGCGCCGCTATAACGGCCTCCTTGGGCCGTCCCACTTGCAGCAGTTCAAAAATCAACAGGCGCTGGATGTCCAACGACGTGGCATGCGCTTTTGCAAGACGGCGATAGATCGCCAGCGCCTGTTCGAAATGCCCAATCCTGTGCAGGTCGGCCGCGCGAGCAAGCGCGACTGAAACTTCGGGAGACATGGGATGAAAGACCCTCCCTGAACGTGAGATGGCAATCCACGGTCACGAGTCCCAATTGTCCCTTCCGGCCGATCCGCGCGAGCGCGGACCGACGCCGTGCCCGCCCCCAGCCTCACAGCATGGCGGGCAGTACGCGGTCTGGCGGACGGTGACCATCCATGAAAGTCTTGATGTTGACGATGACCTTCTCGCCCATGTCCACGCGGCCTTCCAGCGTTGCGGAGCCCAGATGCGGCAGCAGTACCACCTTGCCCTGCTTGGCGAGGCGGATCAGCTTCGGGTTCACCGCCGGTTCGTGCTCGAACACGTCGAGGCCGGCACCGGCCAGTTCGCCCGCCTCCAGCTGGCGGGTCAGCGCGTTCTCGTCGATCACCTCGCCGCGGGCGGTGTTCACCACATAGGCCTCGGGCTTGAGCAGCTTCAGCCGCCGCGCCGAGAGCAGATGATAGGTGGCCGGCGTGTGCGGGCAATTGATGGACACGATGTCCATGCGGGCCAGCATCTGGTCGAGGCTGTCCCAATAGGTGGCATCCAGCATCTCCTCCACGGCGGTGGGGAGGCGGCGGCGGTTGTGGTAGTGGATCTGCAGGCCGAAGGCCTTGGCGCGCCGCGCCACCGCCTGGCCGATGCGGCCCATGCCGATGATGCCGAGGCGCTTGCCCCAGATGCGCCGGCCCAGCATCCATGTGGGCGACCAGCCGAGCCACTCGTCCTTGTCGGCGATCACCGCCTGCGCGCCCTCGGCCAACCGGCGCGGCACGGCGAGGATCAGCGCCATGGTCATGTCCGCAGTGTCCTCGGTGAGGACGCCCGGCGTGTTGGTCACGGTGATGCCGCGATTGAGCGCGCTCGCCACGTCGATGTGATCGACGCCGTTGGAGAAGGAGGCAATCAGCCGCAGGTTTTCCCCAGCCTGCGACAGGACCGCAGAATCGATGCGGTCGGTCAGGGTCGGAACCAGCACGTCGGCGGTCCGGACGGCCTCCACGAGCGCGGCCTGATCCATGGGCACGTCGTCGAGGTTCAATTGCGCGTCGAACAACTCGCGCATCCGGGTTTCAACTGAGTCCGGCAGCTTGCGCGTGACGACGACGAGGGGTTTGCGACGCACCATCGTTACTCCCCATTCCCCATTTCTTAACGCTTCTGGTCCCGTCTATCAGACAGACGGGGAAACACAAGGCGCCCTGCACCGCGTGCCCTTGACGCGCCCGGTGGAGCGGCGCACTCCGCCGTTTCGAGAGCAATACGAAAGGACGAGCCCATCATGCCCACGATGCGACCTCATCTGGTGCGAAGCCTCAAGGCCCTTGCATTGGCGCTGGTGGTCACGGGGGGCGCGGGGCTCCAGCCCATCACCGCTCGGCCCGCCCTGGCGGCCGAGGATGGCACCTCCGGCCTGCCGGTGCCACGCTTCGTCTCGCTCAAGGCGGACAAGGTGAACGTGCGCAACGGTCCCAACAAGGACCACGACGTGTCGTGGGTATTCAACCGCGCCGGCCTGCCGGTGGAGGTGACCGCCGAGTTCGAGACCTGGCGCCGCATCCGGGATGCCGACGGCGCGGAAGGCTGGGTCTACCATTCCATGCTGTCGCTGCGCCGCACTGCCCTCGTGGCGCCCTGGCTGAAGGGTGACACCGTGCCCATGCGCGATGCCGCCAACCCCGACGCCAAGGTGGTGGCGCGCCTGGAGCCCAGCGTGCTCGGCGTGGTGAAGACCTGCGACGGCAAGTTCTGCCGGCTCATCGGCGACGGCTTCGACGGCTATGTGCAGCAGTCGCAGCTGTTCGGAATCTATCCCAACGAAAAGGTGGAATGACACCACGGCGGCCCGGCTGCGCCGGCCCGCGTCGGGTATCAAGCCCGCACGCCGCGCGGCGCCTGAGCCACGCACTCTCGGCCTCGGCACCGGTCGGAGACCGGCGACGGCGATCTCAGCCCTGGGTTTCGGGCGTGTGGAGAATGATCCCGTCCAGCGCCGCCGTCAGCTTGATCTGGCAGGACAGGCGGGAGGTGGGACGCACGTCGGTGGCGAAATCCAGCATGCCCTCTTCCATCTCGGAGGGCTCGCCCACCTTGTCCGCCCACGCCTCGTCCACATAGACATGGCAGGTGGCGCAGGCGCAGGCACCGCCGCATTCGGCAACGATGCCCGGCACGCCGTTGCGCACCGCCGTCTCCATGGCGGTCGCGCCCTCGGGCCCCTCGACCTGATGGGCCGTGCCGTTGTATTCGATGAAGGTGATGGCAACCATAAATGAGCCGCTTGCTGCTCGCCTGCCGAAACCGGCCTTGGCGGGTTGAGGACGTCGCGTGGTGACGCGAAGCCTATAGCTGCAAGCGCGGGGCCACACCAGCTTTGCCAAAGCTCGACAGCTGGCCGCCACCGACGTTAACGATATCTTCATTATTGCGGCAAGGCCGGTTCAATCCGCAGCGCACCATGGCTAGGATAAGGAACGGTAAACCATTTCCGTCCGGCCCCGCCGGATCGGGAGGGTGTGTGTACTGGACACGGCGCCCCGGCGGGGACACCCCGCGGGCGCTGTCGAAGGCAGAGGCGACAGCGACATGAAGCAACCAAAGAAGATCCAGGACCCGACCGAGGCGGCTCTGTCGGCTATCCAGGAAGCTCTGACGCTGGAGCTCGACAATGCCGAAGCCGGTCCCCTGGCCAAGGCGCCGGACCGGGGACCTGACAGGGGCCCGGAGGCCGCTTACCCCCAGGATCGCTCCGGTGGGGATCGCCCCGCAGGCGAACGGCTCCTACCCTCTGCGCCGTCCCGTGACGGACGGCCCATCAATCGCAGGCCCCGGCCGCCGGAAGGCGATGCCATGAGGCCCGACGCGCCCCGGCGCGACGGCCCGCAGCGTGCGCGCATCGACGCCGAGCGTCGCGCCGCCAACGACGACCGTCAGACCATCGGCCAGTTGCTGGGCCAGTTGCAGAAGCGCTCGGCGGCCACGCCCTATTATTGGGCGGCCGGCGCCTCGGTGCTGTGGGTCATCGCCGGCATCGCCTTCGCCTTCGCCTACCACCGCGGCCTGATGGCCAGTTCCAGCGGCGTGGAATCCCTGTTCGGCTCTCCGGCCCTGCTCGGCATCTTCGCCAGTATCCTTTTGCCGCCGCTGGCCTTCTTCGGCCTCGCGAGCGTGCTGCGCCGGTCTTTGGAACTCCAGGGCATCGCCCGCTCCATGACCGAGGTGGCCCTGCGCCTCGCCCAGCCCGAATCCATCGCCACCGAGACGGTGGTCACCGTGGGCCAGGCGGTGCGCCGCGAGGTGGCGGCCATGGGCGACGGCGTCGATCGCGCCATCTCCCGTGCCGGCGAGCTGGAAGCCATGGTGCGCGCGGAGGTGTCCATCCTCGAGCGCGCCTATGAGGAGAACGAGGCCCGCATCCGCTCCCTCATCGACGAGCTGCGCAACGAGCGCCACAACATCCAGATCGAGACCGAGCGCCTGCGCGAGGGCATCGTGAGCGCCGAGGCGGTGCTCTCCAACGAGGTGAAGGACGTGGCCTCGCGCATCCACGGCACCATGATGGAGGCCAGCGAGCAGGTCACCGAGATCCTCGGCCAGAAGGGCGAGCACATCACCGCCGCCCTCGCCCGGGTGGGCGACAGCATGATCGACGGCCTCACCGCCAAGGGCGGCGAGCTGATCGACCGCCTCCAGCTCACCGGCTCCGACATCCGCCAGGACCTGTCGGAATCCGGCGACCTGCTGGTGCACACGCTGAAGTCCCGCACCGACGACCTCTCCACCAACCTCCTGTCCACGACCTCCGACGTGGCCCAGCTCATCGACCGGTGGGGCGAGGACATCACCGCCAACATCGACCGCCTGAAGCACGGCATCGGCGAGACGCTGGCCGACAACTCGAACCGCTTCGCCGACGACATCGACCAGCGCGTGTCGCAGGTGAACATCGCCCTGCGCGCCACCAGTGAAACCGCGGTGCAGGACTTCTCCACCCGTGGCGGCGAGCTGATCAAGAAGTTCGAAGAGACCGGCGAGCGCGTTGCCCAGACCCTCTCGGTGCGCGGCACCGACCTGGCCGACCGCATCGAGACCACCGGCAACCGCATCTATGACGCCGTGGCCGTACGCGGCGAGGACCTGCAGCAGCGCCTCGCCGAGACCGGCGAACGCATCACCTCGTCCCTCGACCGGTCCAGCACCCAGGTGGTGGCCGCCTTCGTCGACAAGGGCAACGAGATCAGTTCCTCGCTCAATATCGCCGGCACAGACATGACCGAGCGCCTGTCCCGAGTCGCCGGCGAGGTGACGCAGGCCATCGGCGCGCGCGGCTCCAAGGTCAACGAGGCCTTCCGCGAGACCGCCGACATGCTGGTCGCCACCATCGGGGTCAAGGGCGACGCCATCAAGGAGATGCTCACCGCCCGCCTCAAGGCGATCGAAGAGACCATTACCGTGGGCGGCGCCGACCTCGCCGAGCGCCTGCAACACGACGGCTCGGCCATCGCCCGCACCATGCAGGAAGGCGTGCGCGCCTTCGACACCACCATGAAGGTACACGCCCCCGAGCTGGTGGAGCAGATCGCCCACCGCGTCGCGGCGGTGAACGAGAACCTTAAGCACGCCACCTCCACCCTGGACGAGCGCCTGTCGGCCACCACCGACAATGTCGCCACCATCATGGACCAGCGCATCTCGCGCATCGAGCAGACGCTGGACCAGCGCTCCCAGAGCCTCACCGAGACCCTGGCCACCCGCACCGTCACTTTCGCCCGCACCATCGCCGAGGGCACCAAGTCCGCCACCGAATCCCTCGACAAGTCGGTGGAGACGCTGGAGAACTTCTTCGCCTCGCGGTCCAAGGCGCTGGGCGACGTGCTCACCGAGCGCGCCGAGGTGGTGAACCGCAACATCGGCACCCGTGCCGCCGAGATCGCCTCCGTGCTGGACGGCCGCGTCCACCGCATCGAGGAACTGGTGCTCGGCCGCCTGGACGGCGTCGCGACGTCCCTCGAGGTGCGCGGCGGCGCCTTGGCCGACACCCTTGTCGGCCGCATCGAAACCGTCTCCGGCACCCTGCGCTCCGAAGCGTCCGAGGTGGAGCGCTCGCTCTCGAACCTGTCGCAGAACGTCGGCCGCACCCTCACCGAGCATTCGGAGAAGGTGGCCGACGCGCTCGGCACGCGTCTCACCGAGATCGCCCATCTCATCGACGACAAGAACGGCACCTTCCTGTCGGCTCTGGAGCGCACCAGCCAGCGGGCGGTGGCGGAAATCACCGCCACCAACACCTCGCTCAAGAGCGACGTGGGTTCCATCATCGAGCGCCTCGCCGAGGCCAACGCCACCTTCCATGGCGCCATGTCCACGGCGGTGAACAACCTCGACGCCTTCTCCGGCTCGTTCGCCCGCCAGGTGGAGGGCTTCGGCGCCACCGTGGACGGCATCAGCCAGAATGCCGATGCCACCGCCTACCGCTTCCAGGGCCAGGTCGACGCCCTGCGCGAGGTGTCCAACGGCGCCCTGGCGCAGATGGCCTCCCTCGCGGAGCGGCTGGAACAGAACCGCCAGCTCATGGACGAGGCGGCCCGCACCCTCGGCTCGGCGCAGGACCAGGTGGACTCCACCCTCGCCGCCCGCCGTGGCGACATGGACCAGCTGTCCCAGTCCCTGGTGCAGCGCATCGCCGACGTGGACGCCCGCGTCAGCGCTTTCCATTCCATGCTGGACCAGACCTTCAGCACGGCGCAGGAGCGCGCCCGCCAGATCGCCAGCGTGGTCTCGGAAGCCACCTCCGGCTCTACCCAGGCGGTGGAGAACCAGCTCTCGCTGGTGCGCACCGCCGCCGACCAGGAACGCGAGCGCACCGCCGCCGCCCTGCGCGAGACCTATGCCTCGGCCCTCGCCGACGTGCAGACCCTGTTCGGCGAGACCGGCAACCGCTTCACCGAGGTGGCTGGCGACCTCAAGCGCGTGGCCGAGGACGTGCAGCAGGCCATCACCCTCGCCCGCGAGGAGATGAAGCGCGGCATCCTTGAACTGCCCGCCGAGACCGAGGCGAGCGCCGCCACCATGCGTCGCGCCGTGGCCGAGCAGATCAAGGCACTCGCCGAGCTGAACGAGATCGTCGCCCGCCAGGGCCAGGCCCTCGACGTGGTGGAGACCTCCGCCCGCACCGTGACGCAGGATGCCGCCCGCGCTTCCGCCGTCCGCGAGGCGTCCCGCGAGACCTCCCGCAGCCGCACCGAAGGCGGACTGCTGCAGAGCGAGCTGCGCCGCTCGGCTGCGCCTGCCGCGCCCCGCCGCGCCGAGCCGGTGGAGCGGCCCGCCCCGCGCCCTGCCCCGGTCCGCGAGAGCGTGTCCCGCGAGCCTCAGGGCGAGGAGCAGGAGGGTTGGCTCACCGAGCTGCTCGCCCGCGCCTCCGACAGCCTGAACGACGAGGACCGGCCCGCCGCCCGCGCGCCCCAGGCACCGGCCGCGAACACGGTTTCCCTCGACGGACTCTCGGCTGACATCGCCCGCATGGTGGACCATCAGGCGGCCGGCGAGATGTGGGATCGCCACAACAAGGGCGAGAACCACGTGTTCTCGCGCCGCCTCTACACGGCCCAGGGCCAGCAGGCGTTCGACACCCTGAAGCGCCGTTACCGGGCGGACGGGGAGTTCCGCGAGACCGTGGATCGCTACGTGACCGAGTTCGAGCGGCTGCTTGAGCAGGTTTCCGGCGACGACCGCGGCAGCGCCCTCGCCAAGACCTATCTCACGTCCGACACGGGCAAGGTCTACACCATGCTCGCCCACGCCGCGGGCCGGCTCGACTGAGAATGATGCAATGCAGCACGCCGGGGGTTCCCTCCGGCGTGCTGCACGGCTATCCATCGGTGCCGGGCTTCCCCGCGCGGGGGCCATCCCTTCGGCAAGACACCGTTTCAAGACACCGTCTCGGTCGGGTTGTGATGCAACCGGATCGGCCAAAATGTCTTTTCGCCTACAGAGCGCGCGGGTCAGACCAGGTTGAACAGCCCGGACTGATCGCGCCCCAGCGACCGGAGCCTGTGCCATGAAGACCTATATCTGCGCCGCCTACGCCGGCGGACAGGGCAAGACCACGCTCGCGCAAATGGTGTTTTCCGCGCTCCGCAAGCGCGACCTCGCCTACAAGCTGGTGGCCGCCGACTTCACCGATGGCACGGGCCATTCCAAGATCGGCAAGTTCTTCCCCTCCAAGGTGCTGGAGCTGGGCATCGGCTCGGCCCTGGGGTCCAGCAAGTCGGAGAACGACGCCAACGCCCCGCTGCGCTACTGGGATCGCTTCGGCGGCCTGCTGCTGACTGGCGGCGCGGTGCTGGACCTCGGCGCCAACGTGGTGCCGCAGCTGGTGCAGTGGGCGCACCACCGACGCGTCACCCACATCATGCAGCAGCGCAACTCGCCGGAGATCGACCTCATCGTCATCACCAAGCCGGAGACGCACTCCATCGAGAACGTCTCCACCCTCATCGAGGACGTGGTGGTGGGCGGCGCCCTGCCGGTGGCCAACATCATCGTGGTGAAGAACGAGGTGGGCGGCTCGTTCGAGGGGCAGAACCTCTCCCGCATCGAGAAGGCGGCGGCCGGGCGCAGCCTGAGCTTTGTCAGCATCCCGCGTTGCACCTCGGAACTGTGGCCCCATCTGGAGCGCACCTTCACCCCCGTGGAGGAGGCGCTGGCGGCCACCGAGAACGAGCTGGCCGAAAAGTTTGGGATCGAGATCTGGTCCGCCTATGCCGGCCTCATGGACCTGAAGACCTGGTCCGACGAGGTCTATGCCCAGCTCGGCCGGGTCGGCATCTGAGCCCCCGGCGCCAGCCGCAGGCCTGAGGGTGCGCAACCTCATCACCGACGTGCCCGGCCTTCGGGTCGGCAACGCCACCGATCCGCACATCGGCACCGGCGTCACGGTGGTGCTCTGTGATACGCCGGCGGTGGCGGCAGTGGACGTGCGCGGCGGTGGTCCCGGCACGCGGGAAACCGATCTGCTCGATCCCGCCGCCACGGTGGAGCGGGTGGATGCCATCACCCTTTCCGGCGGCTCGGCCTTCGGGCTCGATGCTGCCTCCGGGGTCATGGCAGGCCTTGCCGCGCGCGGACGGGGCTTTGCCGTGGGCACGGCGAAGGTGCCCATCGTGCCCGGCGCCATCCTGTTCGACCTGCTGAACGGCGGCGACAAGGGCTGGGAAGCCCATCCGCCCTACACCCGGCTTGGCCGCGACGCGCTGGAGGCAGCGGACCTCAACTTCACCCTCGGCTCGGTGGGCGCCGGCACCGGCTGCACCACCGCCACGGTGAAAGGCGGACTCGGCTCGGCCTCCGCGATCGCAGCATCCGGCCATGTGGTCGGCGCCGTGGTGGCGGTGAATGCGGCGGGCAGCCCGCTGTTCGGCGACGGCCCGCAGTTCCGCGCCGCGCCCTATGAGAGGGGCGGTGAGTTCGGCGGCCTCGGCCTGCCCCAAACCGTGTCGCAGGCGCTGGCGGACGAGGTAACCCATCCGCATCTGAAGGGCGGCATCTCGCGCTTTTCCACCACCATCGCCGTGGTTGCCACTGACGCGACCCTCACCACGGTTCAGGCGCGCCGGCTCGCCATCATGGCGCAGAACGGGCTGGCGCTGTCTCTGTTTCCGGTGCACACGCCCTTGGACGGCGACGTAGTGTTCGCGCTCTCCACCGAACGGCGTCCGCTGGAGGTACCCCTGCCCGACCTCGCTCGGCTCGGCGCGCTGGCCTCGGTGGTGCTGGCGCGGGCGGTGGCGCGGGCAATCTTTGCCGCCACCCGCCTGCCCTTCCCCGATTGCCAGAAGACGTGGCACGATCATTTCGCTTCCAAGGACCAGACATGAGCGCCCCTGCCCCCCGCCACATCCCCGCGCACGCCCCAAATGGCGCGCCCGGCGCCGAGCCGAAGCTGGCGCGCCTGGGTGGGCCGCTCGCGGTGCTGTTCTGGTGCTGCTGCGGCATCACCGCGCTGCCGCTGGCGGGCCTGTTCACGCTGATCGCGGAATTCGGCGTCGTGGGAGCGAAGTCGGCGCTGTTCGATTCCTTCTCCGGCCCGGGGCTTCAGCAGCAGGTGCTGCGGTTCGGCCTGGTACCGCAGATCCTGCTGTTCGCGTGGGCAGCGGCGGTGGTGGTGCTGACCGTGGCGAAGGCGCGCATCGCCCTCAGCCTGCTGCCCTGGATGCTGGTCGTGGTGGTGGTGGCCTCGGCCTATGGCCAGTTCGCCATCCGCGATGCCATCTCCCCCGACGGCGCGGACCTTGGCGCCTTCGCGGCGCTCATGCCGGGGCTGCTGGCGCAGGCGGTGGGAGCGGCCACTTTCTTCGGCTATTTCCGTGAGGGCCGGCGGCCGCAAGCCTATTACACCCGGGGATAGGGCTCAGAGCATCTTCGAGCGAAGTGGATACTGGTTCGCTCGGAGAAAAATGCTTTGAAACAAGGCTCTAGAGCGACTGTCGTGAGCCATGGCGATCCAGAATCGCCCTAGGCGCCACGGGGGTGCCGGGGCGGAGCCTCTTCCTCCGGCTCCCGCCGCGCACGGCGGCGGCGGGCGGGTTCCGCGGCCGCACGGGCGGCAAGGCCCGAGGCCCAGCCGGATGCCGCATGCAATGCCGCCCGCGCCGCATGCCGCGACGCCGAGGTCGCCGCCGCCATCCCCCGACGGGGGAGCGCGGCGGGTGCGGCGGGCACCGGCATTGGCGGAAGCCCCCGCACGTCCGCTATCTCCTCGTCCGGAAGCAGGTCCGGTGCCGGAACAGCGGTATCCGGCGCGCCTGCGGTCGAAGTCGCGATCTTGTCCATATGCAGTCGTGCTGCCAGCCGCACGTGCCAATAGCCCGCGAAACGCGCCACCCGGCCGGCCCAGCCGGACAGCGGCGTCGAGGCGAATGGCTGGAGCAGGGCGATGCGATCGTCCTTCTCGGCGATGGCGCCGGAGATGAGACGGCCGGCAAGGAAGCCATGGCTCAGCGCATCGCCGGCGGCGGCCAGCGCATACCACACGCCCCGCTCGCCCTCATGCACCAAAGGCATGCCGGCCGGTTCCGGCAGCATTCGGGCGGAAGCTGCGTCCGAAAGGCTCGGCCCTACCGGATAGAGTTCGGCAGCATGGCGGCGCAGCACCCGGGCGGCGCCCACCCGCGTCATCACCCGCGTGGCGGTGGCGGCGGCAAGGGTCAGGCGGCCAGCGTCAAAATGATAGCGCAGGCCGGTGAGCCCGGCCTCCTCGACCATGCCGCCATAAGGCACCTCGACCGCAGGCAGGCGGAAGCCGCCATAGACCCACGGCGCGCGCGGCAGCACCGCCACCTTCGGGCCGAGCCGGGCGAAGGCCTCCGGCCCGGTGATCACCACCTGGAAGGCGCGGATCCGCCATCGGCCCGCCGCCAGATATTTCCGCAAGCCCTTGAGGTCGGCCGCGAGCGGCCCCTCCACCGGCAGCGCGCGCACGCCCGCCGCCAGGACCTCGGCCTCCAGCGCCACTTTCAGGGCCTGAGGGGAAACGCGCTCGGCCGGAACCACGCCGAGGCCGGCGGTGAAGGTCGAGGTGCCCAGCAGCGCGGCGAGATCCTGCGCCCCCACCAGAACCGTGGTGTCTGGGGCAAGCTCCTGCCTCAGCTCATGTTCGCGAACGAGCGCATCGGCAGCATGAGGGCGGGCCACGGAAAGCCTGCCGCGCGGCCCCACGGCGACGCCGGCCTTCTGGGCGAAGGCCAAGGCTCGTTCGGTTGCCTGGGTGGAGAGGATGAGCAGTTCCTGCGCATCATGCTGTCCCACACGGTCCACCAGTGTGGACGTGGACATGGTGAAGCCGGGGCTCAGAATACCGTCGAGGGGCAGCGGCCGCGCCCCAGTGAAGGTGAGCAGGATGACCTCCCGCCCCCGCCGCGCCAGATCAATGGCGATGGCCAGCCCCGCCACGTCGTCCCCGACGACGCAGACGTCGCAATCATAGGTGCGCTTCAGCGCCGCGTCCGACCGCTCCCGGTCGGTAACATCCTGCGCCGCCGCGCGGGACGGGGCCTTATCAATCATGAAGACTATCCGCTGAGCACCGGCCCATGCTGATGCCTTCCGCTTGAGAAACCGTTTATTTGCGGCGCTCTCGTGACATTTTGCGCGGGATACCGGCGCTGGTATCTGGCGGGGCGTGACGCTGCGGCGCGGGCATTCTGGTTGCACCGCACACACTCCCTCAGTCATAAGAAGCGGCATTTCATTGATTGGTTTGGAAGCTCATGCGCCGTCTGATCTTGCTGCGCCACGCCAAGTCCGACTGGCCGGACGGCATTGTCGACCCCGAGCGCCCGCTGGCACCCCGGGGGCGCACGGCGGCGCCGCGCATCGGCGCCTATATCGCCCAAGAGCAATTGGTGGCGGATCGCGTGCTGGTCTCCCCGGCCCGCCGCACCCGCGAGACCTGGGATCTGGTGGCCGCCCAGTTGCCGCCGATTAAGGTGGTGGCGAGCGAGCCGCGCGTCTATGACGCCTCCGCCGCGCGGCTCCTGTCCGTGGTGCGCGAGCAGCCGAAGGACGCCCACAGCCTCATGCTGGTGGGCCACAATCCGGGCCTCAGCGACCTTGCCACGCTGCTTGTATCGACGGGGGCGGCATCCCATCTGTCGAAGATGGCCGAGAAATTCCCCACCGGCGCCCTCGCCGTCATCGATCTTCCCGTGGATGAATGGTGCGAGGTGGTGCCCGGCACCGCGCGGCTCGACCGCTTCATTACCCCGCGCGAGCTGTCTGGAAGCGACTAGGCATGGCGCGCGTCACCGACGCCATGACCGGAGCGCGGATGGCGCTGAGAACATTAGGCGACCAAGTGGAGGGCCTTGCCAAGCCCACCCTCAGTCTCAGCGTCGCCGACGCCATGGACGAGGCACGGATCGCCTTTCGGACCCTGGCCGACCGGGTGGAAGGCATTGCCCATCCTACCCTGCGCCTCGGCGTCACCGGCCTGTCGCGGGCCGGCAAAACCATCTTCACCACCGCCCTTATCCATGCGCTGACCCGTGGCGGCCGGCTCCCGGTGTTCGAGGCGGCCCAATCCGGCCGCATCGCCCGCGCCGAGTTGCAGCCGCAACCGGACGACGCGGTGCCGCGCTTCGCCTATGAGGACCACCTGAAGACGCTGGGCGTGGCGCGCCAATGGCCCGCCTCCACCACGCGGGTCAGCGAGTTGCGGCTCTCCATCCGCTACGCCACGGCGCGCGGCAGCCTGCGCACCCTCACTCTTGATCTCGTGGACTATCCCGGCGAGTGGCTGCTGGACCTGCCGCTGCTCGACATGAGCTATGCCGATTTTTCCCGCCAGAGCCTCACCCTGGCGCGCGCGCCGGCCCGCGCGGATGTGGCGGCGGCCTGGCTCGCGGCGGTGACGGCCGCTCCGGTGGACGGGCCCCAGGACGAGACCCGCGCGCGGGAAATCGCGGCGCTGTTCACCCAGTACCTCTCCGCCTGCCGCAGCGAAAAACTGGCCATGAGCTTGCTGCCGCCTGGTCGCTTCCTGATGCCTGGGGACCTTGAAGGCTCCCCGGCCCTCACCTTCGCCCCCCTCGATGTGGGCGACAAGTCGCCGAAAGCGGGCAGCCTCGGCGCCATGATGGAGCGCCGCTTCGAGGCGTACAAAAATGCGGTGGTACGACCCTTCTTCCGCACCCATTTTGCCCGGCTCGACCGGCAGATCGTGCTGGTGGATACGTTGGCCGCGCTCAATGCCGGGCCGGCTGCGCTGGCAGACCTGGAGCGCGCGCTCGACGGCATCCTCGCCGCCTTCCGCACGGGTCGGAACAGCCTGGTGAGCACCCTGTTCCGGCCGCGCATCGAGAAGGTGCTGTTCGCCGCCACCAAGGCGGACCATCTCCACCGCTCCAGCCACGACCGGCTGGAGGCGATCCTGGCCCGCCTCGTGGAGCGTGCCCGCGCAAGGGCGCACGACCACGGTGCGGCATTGGACGTGGTGGCGCTGGCCGCCATCCGCGCCACGCAGGAAGCGCGGGTCCGGCGCGACGGGCATGAACTCGACGCCATCGTCGGCACGCCGGAGGCCGGACAGGAGGCGGGCGGCCACCGCTTCGACGGCACCGAAGACATGGCAGTTTTCCCCGGCGACCTGCCGGCGGATCCCGATGCGCTGTTCGATCCCTCGGGGGCCGGATTCCGCGGGCTCGCCACAGCGGTGGAGGGGGACGCGGACTTCCGCTTCCTGCGCTTCCGCCCGCCGGCGGGGATCGGCGACGGCCCCATACCGCACATCCGCCTCGACCGGGCGCTGCAGTTCCTCTTGGGCGACCGGCTGGCGTGAGGCGGGCACACGCGCCAGCTCGACGGCGGCGCGAATGCCTCAGGGCATCGGGGGACGGGCGGCCTCAGAACTTCGCCGAGGCCCAGCGCACCATCTGCACCAACACCTGCTCCTGCGCCGAATCCAGCGCCGCAGTCGCCACCGGGCCGGCGGTGGAGGCGGCCGGAACCGCCGCCTTGAACACCTGCGCCGCGAGGATGCGCCCGCTCTGGGTGCCGATGAGCTTGGCCGACAGCTCCACCACCGCCACCGGCCCCTGATCGGTGATGCGCAGGGCGAAGGTGCGAATGTCGATAACCAATTGGTAGTCCGCATTCACCCCGTCCCCGGGACGGGCGACGCGGCGCAGCTTGCTGGCATTCTCGAAGGCCTGGATGGTGCGGGCCTGCAGCAGCGCCGGCAGTGTGTCGCTCCACTGGGCATCCGAGAGATAGGCCACCTGACCCGGACCCGGCTCCACCATCACCTTGTCGGTGTTGAGTACGGCGAGCGCGTTGGGCGCCACCACAACCATCTGGGCATTGCCGCTGCCACCGGCCGTGAAACCGCTGGGGGCGGACAGGTTGTAGGTGGGGGTCGGCGTCGAGCCGCATCCCGCCAGCGCGAGGGTCAGGGCCGCGCCGAACAGGAGGGCAGAGAGCCGCGACATGGCGTGGACGTGGAGGGAGAGGCGGCGAGCGAGACGGCTCCTGCGAACGAAAGTCATGATCGGCTCATCGCCCGTATTTCGGAATGGAATTGCCGCCGCCGAAAATGAACTGCTGCGGGTTGCGCTCGATGTTTCGGAGCACGCGGTCGATCTCGTTGAGGGTACGCCGGCCGTCGGTCGCCAGCGCCTCATACTGTTTGAGTCCCGGCCCTGTGAAGCGGCTGACCTGCTCGGTGAGCAGGGCGGTGCGCTGGTCCAGATTGTCGGCAAGCCTGCGCACCGAGGTGGCGGCATCGGTGGCCTGCACCAGCAAGCCGTCCTTGTCCTCGGTGGCCTTCTGCAGGTTCACCACCACCTTCTCGACCTTCTCGGCGACGCCGTTGAGCTGCTTGACCAGCGAAGCGGACTGCTCGATCAGGCTCGCCACATCGTCGGACTTCGAGGCCACGGCCTTCGAAAACGTCTCAATGTTGGCGATGATTTCCTTGATGTCCTGCGGATTGATGGCGTCCAGCACCACCTCGATCTTCTTGGCCACACCCTGAGCCGAGGCGAGGAGCCCGGCCATGCCAGCACCGCCGTCGGCGGTGATACGCGGCACACCGTTCGGCCCTATTGGCAGAGGCGGGGCACCGGGATGGCCGCCGCGGATGGAGACCACGACGATGCCGGTCAGGCCCTGGGATTCGAGACCGGCCTGGGCATCCGACAGCACCGGCACATCATTGTTGATGGCGACCCGCGCCAGCACCTGCCCCGGCTGGCCCGGCACCAGGCCGAGGCCGGTGACCTGTCCCACGGGGATACCGTTGAAGAGCACGTTGTTGCCCTGGCGCAGACCCGCCACCGAGCCGTCGAAGAGGACCTCGTAAGCCTTGCGCGCGGCGGAATCCTGCGGTCCGGCGAACCAGTACACGAAGCCGAACGCCGCGGCGAGGACCGCGAGCGTGAAGGCTCCGATGATGGTGTAGTTGGCCCGTGTTTCCATACCTGATCCCGGCTCCGTTCCGACCTCGCCCCCGCCGTCCGGTCCGCCCCTTCATCCTTGAGTTATCGACGCCCCGACTGCACCGCCCGTGCCCGCGTGCCGTGGAAGTAGGCCCGCAGCCAGGGATGCTGTTGTGCCATCATGTCTTCGATGGTGCCCTGCGCGATCACCTTGCCGTCCGCCAGCGCGGCGATGCGATCGCACACGGTATGCAGACTGTCGAGATCGTGGGTTACCATGAAAACCGTAAGCCCCAAAGTCTGTTGCAACGTACGGATAAGCTCGTCGAACTCGCCGGCGCCGATGGGATCGAGGCCGGAGGTCGGCTCATCCAGAAACAGGATTTCCGGGTCGAGAGCGAGCGAGCGTGCGAGTGCGGCGCGCTTGATCATGCCGCCGGACAGCTCCGACGGCAGCTTTTCCGCAACGTCGTACTTCAGGCCGACCATCTCGATCTTGGTGTAGGCGATCTCGTCCAGCAGGCGCTGGGACAGGTGCAGATTCTCCCGCAGCGGGAACTGGATGTTCTGCTTCACCGTGAGCGAGGAGAACAGCGCGCCCTGCTGGAACAGCACCCCCCAGCGGCGCTCCAGCGCCGAGCGCTCCCTCTCGGAGAGATCGTCCAGATTCTGGCCGAACACCTCCACCGTACCCGATTGTTTGGGCACGAGGCCGAGGATGGTGCGCGTGAGCACCGATTTGCCGCCGCCCGAGGTGCCGACGAAGCCGAGGATCTCGCCGCGATACACGTCGAGGTCGAGATGGTTCAGAATCACGCGGTCACCAAAGCCCACCACGATGTCGTGGACGGAGATGATCGCTTCCCTGTGGTTGGTCGCCTCGGCGGTGGTGGAGGTGCGCGCGTCCATGCCGCCTCACATGTCGATCGCGGCGAAGAACATGGCGAAGACGCCGTCCATCACGATCACGAGGAAGATGGCCTTCACCACCGAGGCGGTGGTGTGGGCGCCCAGCGATTCGGCGCTCCCCCCCACCCGCAAGCCTTCGAGGCACGCGACGATACCGATGGTCGCCGCCATGAAGGGGGCCTTGATCATGCCCACGTTGAACTGGTCCATGTCGATGGCGCCCTTGAGGCGGTCGAGGAACACGTCGGGCGTGATGCCGCCGTAGCCCCAGGACACCAGCCCGGCCCCGAGCAGGGACGACATGGAGCCGATGAAGGTCAGCAGCGGCAGGGCGATGATCAGCGCCAGGAGCCGCGGCACCACCAGCACCTCCACCGGGTCGAAGCCCATGACGCGCAGCGCATCGACCTCCTCGCGCATGCGCATGGAGCCGAGCTCGGCGGTGTAGGCGCTGCCGGAGCGGCCGGCGATCATGATGGCGACGATGAGCACGCCCAGCTCACGCAGCACCAGCACGCCGACCATGTCGACCACATAGATGTCGGCACCGAAGCGGCGGAAATTGAAGATGCCCTGCTGGGCCAGGATGCAGCCGATGAGGAAGGTGATCAGGATGATGATCGGCACCGCCCTGAGGCCGACCCGGTCCAGCTGGTTCACCATGGCGGTGAAACGGAAGCTGCGCGGGCGCAGCAGCACCCGCCCCATGGCCGCCACCGACGCGCCGACGAAATTCAGCAGCGCCGCGGCATCGGCGGCCACATTCACCGTCTCGTGGCCGAAGCGCTCCAGGATCGCCTCGTGCCGCCGGGCCGGCGGGGGCTGTTCCTGCCCCATCCGGCCCATTTCCTCGATGAGCACCTTGTAGCGCGGCGCCAGCCCCTTCACCTGCGGCTCGACGCCGGTGCCCTTCCAGGACCGCTTCAGCCGCTCGAACAGCAGGGCGCCGAAGGTGTCCATGCGCTCCACGGCGGACAGGTCAATCTCCACGCCCTTGGGATGGGCGTAGGTGTGGGCGGTGTTGTCCACCGCCTGTTCCAGTTCGTCGGCATATTCGGATGTCCATGCGCCGCGCCCGGCCACGGTGAGGCGGTCGTCCTGGCTATGCACGGAAATCAGGGAGGCGTGGGGCAACGCTTGGTCTCCATGGGGGGCGCCGCGAAACGGCACGACGCCAGCCTGTCCTTCTCGCCGGAAACACCGGGCGATCCGACCCGGACGAACCGAGCCGATGCCCCAACCTCCGACCGCCTGTCGCCCCGCATATGGGTGAAACGTGTCCGGATGAACACGCAATCATCCACTCGTTTCTTTCAGCTTCGCCTGCTGCGATGCGACACGCAGCCGACACTGCGCCCGTGGAGGCACGTCCCTGCGACCCCATGAACGATGAATTAAGCCATACAGACAAGACGCCTTCGCGTCGAGATCACCAAGGACACACCCCGGCGCCATCCGCTCTTGCACCCGCGAAGCGGACCGCGGAATCGGATATTAGGCTTAATCCATGGCCCAACTTGCTCTCAGCATCGAGCGATTCCCCATCGCCGGCACCTTCACCATTGCCCGTGGCTCCAAGACGGAGGCCGTGGTGGTGGAGGCACGCCTCTCCCACAACGGCGCTACCGGGCGCGGCGAATGCGTACCGTATGCGCGCTACGGCGAGAGCGTGGAGGGCGTCGCCGCCGCCATCGCCGCCCTCGGCCCGGACATCGCGGCGGGCCTTGATCGCGAAGCCCTGCAATACCGGCTGCCGCCGGGCGCCGCCCGCAATGCCCTCGATTGCGCCTTCTGGGACCTGGAAGCCAAGCTCACGGGCATGCGGGTGGAAGAGCACGCGGGCCTTGGCGCGCTCCGCCCCCTGACCACCGCCTTTACCCTGAGCCTCGATACGCCCGAGGCCATGGCGCAGGCGGCCGCCGCCGCGACGGCGGCCGGGCGCCCGCTGCTGAAGCTCAAGCTGGGCGCCCCCGGCGACCGCGCCCGGCTCCGGGCCATCCGCGCGGCGGCGCCCGAGGCGCGCCTGATCGTGGACGCCAACGAAGGCTGGAGCCCGGCCGATCTGCCGGTGCTGCTGGATGCTTGCGCCATCGCCGGCGTCGAGCTGGTGGAACAACCCTTGCCCGCCTCGGACGACCGCATGCTGGCGCGCACGGAACGACCGGTGCCGGTCTGCGCCGACGAGAGCGTCCATGACCGTGCCGGCCTTGCCGCCCTGCGTGAGCGCTATGATGCCGTGAACATCAAGCTCGACAAGGCCGGGGGGCTCACCGAATCCCTGGCCCTGGCCGAGGCGGCGGAGGGGCTTGGCTTCCGGGTGATGGTCGGCTGCATGCTGGCCTCGTCCCTCGCCATGGCCCCCGCCCTGCTGGTGGCGCAGCGGGCGCAGGTGGTGGACCTCGACGGGCCGCTGCTGCTTGCCCGCGATCGCACGCCTGGGCTGCGATACGAGGGCGCCCTGGTCTATCCGCCCGAGCCGGAGCTGTGGGGCTGAAGCCGCGCAGCGAGGAGCGCGGCCAACGCCCCCGCCAGTCCGATGGCGCTGGAGACCAGGAAGGCCATTGGCCCGAAGGCGGCCCACAGCGGGCCTGATGCGACGTTCGCGGACGACATCAGGATGCTGCCGATCCAGGCCGCCGCGGTCTGGCCGGTGCCCGAGCGGTGCTCGCTGACGCTGCGACTCACCAACTCCACCATGGCCAGAAACGTGGCGGCGAAGGTGAAGGCATGCAACATCTGCAACGGCACCAGCACGGCCAGCGGCGGGTCGGTTGCCATGGCCGCGAAGCGCACCACGGCCGCGATCCCGCCCACGGCGATGAGCACATGGGGCCCGAAGCGGACCACGAGACGGGTGCCAAAGCGGAACAGGGCCATTTCCGCCGCTACCCCCACCGCCCACAGCACACCGATGGTGGCAAGCGAATAGCCCTGCGCCTTCCAGCTCACGGAGGCGAAGGCATAAAGCGTGGCATGGCTGGCCTGAACCAGCGCCGCCGCGACGATGCCGGCGAGAACCCCGAGCCGCGCCCGCCGCCCTGTAATCGGCGCGGGCCGGGGCTCGGGTCGCGGCAGTTCGGGCAAGGCGAGTGTGGCCAGCACATAGGCGAGTTGCCCCGCCAGCATCATCAGCACCACCGAGCCGGCGCCCAGCATGCCGAGCAGCGCCCCGCCCACCAGATTGGCGACCAGGAAGGAGGCGGAGCCCCATTGGCGGGCCTTGCCATAGTCCGCCCGGCCCGCTCGCGCCTGCCGCGAGGCGTAGGAATCCAGCAGGGACAGGCTCGGCATCCAGGCCAGCGCCGTGAAGGCGAGGGTGACGAGGATGGCGGCGAAATCGACGGAAAGCGCGAGCATCGCCATGCCGCACGCCGCCGCCAGGGCGAGCGCGGCCAGCAAAGCCTTGGGCCGGCCAAGCCGGTCGGAGAGCAGGCCGAGCAGTGGCGTGGACACAAGCCGCGCCAGCATGGGCACAGCCAGGGCGATTCCGATGGCCTCGGGCCCCAGCCCGCGATCCTGGAACCAGAGCGGCAGGTAGGGCACCTGAATGCCCATGGCGAGGAAGAAAGCGGCATAGGCGCCGCTGAGACGCAGCCCCAGGGCTGGAACCGGGACACGCCCCGGCCGGTCATCGCCCTCCCCCACCTGTTTCACCACCGCCCGGCTCAGGCGGCGAGGCAGCGGATGAAGGTCTCGGGCTCCACATTGCCGCCGGACAACACGATAACCGCCGTGCCGCCGGAGACGCCGAGCCGGCCTTCGAGCAGGCAAGCCAGCGCCACCGCGCCGCCGGGCTCCACCACCAGCTTCAGCTCCAGGAAGGCGAAGGCCACCGCCCGCGCGACTTCCGCATCGGTTACGGAGGCGCCCTCGCCCACCAGCGGGCGGGTGATCTCGAAGGTCAGCGCGCCGGGGGTCGGCGCCAACAGCGCATCGCAGAACGAGCCGGAAGGCTCGGCATTGCGCTCGCGCACGCCGGAGCGGAACGAGCGGGCGTGGTCGTCGAAGCCGGCGGGCTCGCAGGCCACCACCCGGGCGCCGGGCGAGCGCGCCTTCACCGCCAGCGCGATGCCGGCCACCAGGCCGCCGCCGGAGACATTGGCCGCCACAAGATCGGGCACAAGCCCCAGCGCGGCGAGGTCCTGTACGATCTCAAGACCCACGGTGCCCTGCCCGGCGATGACATTGGGGTCGTCATAGGGGGGAACCACGATGGCGCCGCGCTCCTGCGCGATGGCGCGGGCGATGGCGTCGCGGTCCTCGGTGCGGCGGTCGTAGCCGACCACCTCGGCGCCGAGCGCCTTGGTGCGGTCGCGCTTCAGGGCCGGCGCGTCGTGGGGCATGACGATCACGGCCGGCATGCCCAGGAGCCTGGCGGACGCGGCAACCCCCTGCGCGTGATTGCCCGACGAGCAGGCGACCACGCCGGCGGGCCGGTCCGCCTCGGGGATCTGCACCATGCGGTTATAGGCACCACGGAACTTGAACGACCCGGTGCGCTGGAGCGTCTCCGGCTTCAGGAACACGCGCGCGCCGGTGCGCTCGCTGAGAATGGGCGAGAAGACGAGGGGCGTGCGCACGGCAACACCGGCGATCCGGCGGGCGGCGGCCTCCACGTCAGCGACGGAGGGAATCGGGGCGGGACTGGGGATGGTTGGGGCGCTCATGCCCCGGACGCTATCCGACGCCGGCGGCGAAGGCGATAGCGGCGCGCGATGGGACCGATGTCGTGGGCGATGAGCACATTGTCGATGAACTGCCGCGCACTCTCACGCCACGTGTAGCGCAGCGCGAAGCGCCGCGCCGCCGCCGGCGACAGCTCCAGCGCCTTCAGGCAGGCGGTGCGCAGGTCGTTGTCGAGGACGCCCACCGGCTCGGTGGCATCCTCAAGCACGTCGGTGGGACCGGTGACAGGATAGGCGGCCACCGGCAGGCCGCTCGCCAGTGCTTCCAACAGCACGATACCGAAAGTGTCGGTGCGCGAGGGGAAGCAGAACACGTCGCAGGCGGCATAGACCTGCGCCAGGTCCTCGCCCTCCTTCGGCCCGAGGAAATGGGCCGCGGGGAAGCGCTCCTTCAGGCTGTTGAGTGCCGGTCCACCGCCCACCACCACCTTGGAGCCGGGCAGGTCCAGCTCCAGGAACGCCTCGATATTCTTTTCCACCGCCACCCGGCCGACGAAGAGATAGACCGGGCGCGGCAGGTTCAGCGTCGCCTCGGGACGGGGGCGGAACAGCTCCGCATCCACCCCGCGCGACCAGCGCATCAGCCGCTTGAAGCCCCGCGCCTCAAGGTCGCGCTCCAGGGTTGCGGTGGAGACCATGACGCCACCGCCCGCATTGTGGAACGAGCGCAACCAGGCATAGGTCAGCCGCTCCGGCACCGGGGCGCGGGCAGAGAGATATTCGGGAAATTTGGTATGATAGGAGGTGGTGAAGGTCCGCCGCGAGGCGATGCAGGCCCGCCGCACCAGGATGCCGATGGGGCCTTCTGTGGCGATATGCACGAAATCCGGCTGCATGGCCTCGATCCGCCGCATGATCATGCGCGGCGTCGCAAGCGCCAGGCGGATCTCGTTGTAGCTGGGCATCGGAATGGACCGGAACCCCTGCGGGCTCAGGAATTCCAGTTCTGCACCGAGGGCGGCCGCTTCATGTGCGGTGTACTCCAGGGAGCGCACCACACCGTTGATCTGTGGATGCCACGCATCGGTGGCCACAAGAACCCGCATCAAGCCGCCGCGCGCGCCCCCTCTACCATGTCCTGCTGCTCCACCGGGGCCTTCTGGAGGTTCCGCGTCCAGCAGATGATCTCCAGGTGGCCGTCCTCATATTCGGCGATGGCAGTGCAGCTTTCCACCCAGTCGCCGCAATTCACATAGCTGACGCCGAACTGGTCGTGAATGACCGCGTGGTGGATATGGCCGCAGATGACCCCATCCACCCCGTTGCGCTTGGCTTCGTCCGCCACCGCTTCCTCGAACTTGCCGATGTAGTTGACCGCGTTCTTCACCTTCAGCTTCGCCCACTGGCTCAGCGACCAATAGGTGAGGCCGAGCCGGCGGCGCACCTTGTTGACATAGGTGTTGGTGGTCAGCGCAGCGGAATAGGCCCAGTCGCCCAGGAATGCGAGCCACTTGGCGTGCCGCACCACCACGTCGAACACATCGCCGTGGATGACGAGGTAGCGCTTGCCGTCCGCCGCCTCGTGGATGGCGGTTTCCACCACCTCGATGCCGCCGAAGTGGGTGCCGTAATAATCGCGCAGGAATTCGTCGTGGTTGCCAGGCAGATAGACCATGCGCGTGCCCTTGCGGCCCTTGCGCAGCAGCTTCTGCACCACGTCGTTATGCTTCTGCGGCCAGTACCAGGAGGACTTCAGCCGCCAGCCGTCCACGATATCGCCCACCAGATAGATGGTGTCGGCGTCATGGTATTTGAGGAAGTCGATGAGGAGGTCCGCCTGGCAGCCCTTGGTGCCGAGATGGACATCGGAAATAAAAAGGGCGCGGAAGCGGCGCGCTTGGGGACTGTCGCTCACTTGGGGACTGTCGCTCACGCAATCACCTCCCGCCTTGACCTGCCGTTAGGGAATTTCCCCCATCAGACAGGCGACTTGCGACGGCCTTTCGACGTCGAAGTCTCAACAACTGACCTTGCGCCTTCGAAGCGCAGTCCGGACTTAGCCGGAGTCTCGTTTCCTTTTTATGACGCTTGCGCGAAAAACGAAAGCGCAAACGCTCATCCTTACGGCATGGTCAGAAAAACAGCAGTAATACACTGGCAGCTACGGAGGCGGCTAAAAGTCCATTGACCCACTGACGCAGCTTTTCATCCGAAAGCAGCTGCGACAACGCGACGCCGAACACGGCCCAAAGCGCGAGAGACGGCAGCGCCGTCAGCGAGAATACCAGCGCCACGATCAGAACCTGCGGCACGACATCTCGCGCAGGGTCGACGAAAGTCGGAATGACGCTCAGGGCCACCGTCCACGCCTTCGGATTGACCCATTGGAAAGCGGCCGACCCGAAGAAGGAGGGTGCCGACTCAGCCCCGCCCTCCCCTGCGTCCGGCGCGTCGGCATGGAGCAGGCTCCAGGCGAGGTAGAGCAGGTAGGCAGCGCCGGCGAGCTTGAGGGCCAGATGCAGGGCCGGCACCGCCACGAACAGGCGGCCGAGCCCCAGGCCGATGGCCATGACCAGCAGCGGAAACCCCGCCGCCACCCCCAGCATCTGCGGCACGGTGCGCCGGAAGCCGAAGCGCGACCCGGACGCAGCGGCAATCAGATTGTTGGGTCCGGGCGTGACGCCGGCCACGAAGGAGAACAGGACGAGGGGCAGGATCTGGTCAATCATCGGCAGGGTTCGGGGCATGGCGTGCATTTTCTTGGAGCCCCACCATTGACCAATGCCCGCGTCCGCGCCAGCGTGCGCGCCCGGCGAGCGACCGCGCGCCGCACGCGCTTGACATCCAATGATACCACTAGGGAGTTCCACCGATGAAGCTGGTCCGCTTCGGGGAAAAAGGGCAGGAAAAGCCGGGTCTAATCGATTCAACCGGCAAGGTGCGCGACCTGTCCTCGGTCATCCCCGACCTCGCCGGTGAGGCGCTCTCGCCCGCCAGCCTGAACAAGATCGCGGCGGTTGATCCGGCCTCCCTGCCGGTCGCCCCCGAGGGCGCGCGGCTCGGCTCCTGCGTGGCACGGCCGGGCAATTTCGTCGCCGTGGGCCTCAATTTCGCGGACCACGCGGCCGAGACCAACAACCCCATCCCCGAAGAGCCGGTGCTGTTCAACAAGGCGCCGAACTGCGTCGTCGGCCCCGACGACGACGTGATGATCCCCAAGGGCTCGCTGAAGCTCGACTGGGAAGTGGAGCTGGCCTTCGTCATCGGCACCCGCGCCCGCTATGTGGAAGAGAAGGACGCCCTCGCCCACGTCGCCGGCTATTTCATCTGCAACGACGTGTCCGAGCGCCATTTCCAGATCGAGCGCGCCGGCCAGTGGGCCAAGGGCAAGGGCTGCGAGACCTTCGGCCCGCTCGGCCCCTGGCTGGTGACCAAGGACGAGATCCCCGACACCTCGGATCTTGCCATGTGGCTGGAGGTGAACGGCGAGAAGGTGCAGAACGGCTCCACCAAGACCATGATCTTCCGGATCCCGTTCCTGGTGCACTACATCAGCCAGTTCATGGTGCTGGAACCCGGCGACGTGATCACCACCGGCACCCCGCCCGGCGTCGGTCTCGGCTTCAAGCCGCCGCGCTTCCTGAAGGCGGGCGACGTGATGCGCGTGGGCATCGCCGGCCTCGGCGTGCAGCAGCAGACCGTGGTGCCGTTCCAACTGTGAGGTTTCGGGCCGGGGACGACGGTTCCCGGCCCTCCCGTCACTGAAGCGTGGCGTGGGCCAGCCAGGTCTTCACGGCGTCAAGGGCCTCGTTGCGCTTGCCGGTGCGGTGCTGGGCTTCCTGGAAAACGGCCAATTGCACGTCGGCGCTGGTGCCCGCCTCGGCGATGGTGCGCACGTGCAGGAGGGCGTCGAGGCAGCCCAGCGCCTCCGCATCCTCCCCCACCAGATGGACGAGGCCGTCCACCGCATCGCGCACCGACACCGCGCGGCGCTGGACCAGATCCACGAACGAGCCGTGGATGCCGTAGCGCTGGGCGCGCCACTTGTTCTCGTCGGCGATGGCGCGGTCCACCGTGCCCACGTCCTTGTTGTGGTGGCGGTTGCGCACCAGGAAACGCACCAAAGCGCGATAGAGCGCCGCGATCGCCACCGTGTCCTCGATGCGGGTGCAACTGTCGGGCGCGCGCAGTTCCAGCGTCGGCAGTTGGCGGGAGGGGCGAATCGCCCACCACACATAGCTCGAATCGGTGATCGCCCGCGCCTCCACCATGGCGTCGATGTAGCGCTCGTAGGCGGCGGAGTTCTCGAACATCTCGGGCAGGCCGGTGCGTGGCAGCTCGTCATAGGCGGCCAGCCGATAGCCCATGAGCCCGGTCTGCTTCGCCCCCCAGAACGGGGAGGAGGTGGACAAAGCGATGAAATGGGGAATGTAGGGCACCATGCGGCGCATCACGTCCACCCGCTCGTCGGGATCGGGTAGCTCCACATGCACGTGGAGGCCGCACACCATGTTGCGCTCGCCCAGCATCCTCAAGTCGTTCATGACGCCGTCGTAGCGGTTGGCCTTGGTGGCGCGCACCCCGTCCCAGGTGGCGGTGGGATGGGTGCCGGCGGCGATGAGCCCCAGCCCGTGCTCCGCCGCCACGTCCGCCACGGTGCGCCGGAGGCCCTTCAACTGGTCGAGGGCGCTACCCGCGCCAGTGGAAGGGCGGGTCGCCAGCTCCAGCTGTGATTGCAGCATCTCCACCGAGACGCTATCGCCCAGAATCTCCTTCAGCTCGTCGAAAAAGCCTGACGGCATGCGCCTTTGGACGGCATTCGTCTCCGCATCCACGACGAAGAATTCCTCTTCGATGCCGAAGCTGTAATCGTGCGACACGCAGGCCTCCCGCAGAAAATGCCAAAAAGGCGAGCCAGTAACGCCCATCCAACGGCTAAGTTCCGGACAGACTGACGCCGAATTCGACGAAAATGCGGCAACGCATGGCGAACTTCGTCGACCCTACTCTTTCAACATCTTAGCGCAACGCAGCATATTGCGAATCATTTGTATTTAAATGTGTCGGGATTCGTTGGAAATTCTTGATAGAAAGATGGGAACAAAACGGCGGCTGGGGCGTTTTCGCCGCTCAGCCGCCCCGCGCCGCGCCCACGAGGGCAAGGGCGGCCACCGCCGCCGTATCCGCCCGCAGGATGCGCGGGCCAAGCGACAAAGTGACCGCGCGCGGGGCGATGAGGGCGCGTTCGTCCGGGCTGAAGCCGCCTTCGGGGCCGATCAGCACGCTCACCGGCCCGTCCGGGGCAGTGCGCAGGGCGTGGATGGGATCATGGTCGGCCGCCGCCTCGTCGCAGAAGACGAGCACCCGTTCTGCGGGAAGCGCGTCGAGCCATTGGGCGAGCGGGCGCGGCTCGGCGACGCGCGGCAGGCTGAGGAGGCCGCATTGCTCCGCCGCCTCCACGGCATTGGCTGCCATGCGGTCGGAATTGACGCGAGACACCTGGGTGTAGCGGGTGATGACGGGGGAGAGCACGCCGGCGCCCATCTCCACCGCCTTCTGTACCATATAGTCGAGGCGGGCGTGCTTAAGCGGCGCGAAGGCATATTCCAGTGTCGGCGCCTCCGGCTGGGCGCGCACCTGAATACTCACCTCCAGGCGCACGTCGCGCTTGCCGCCGGCGACTCGGGTGGCGCGCCATTCACCGTCGCGGCCGTTGAACAGCAGCAAATCCTGGCCCACGGCCAGCCGGATCACGTTGGCGACGTAATGGGCCTGTTCGGGCGCGAGCAGGACGGACGCGTCCGGCCCGAGCGCGGCATCCACATAAAGGCGCTGGGCGCGAAAATCGTGATCGGGCATGCGGGTCCTCCTCCGGTGCGGGAGGGACACCACGACAGGCCGGCATTTGGCAAGCTCGACGGCAAGCCATGGACAGGTGATGTCCTGTGCGCTCACGGCGCGAGGGGGCGCCGGGAACAGGCGGGGTCCATAGGACCACCGCCTGCCGCCCCCAGCCTGAAAGACGAGGTAGCTTGCCCTGACCGGCACAACCTTTGATGGCTGAAGCGGGGCCGGTCTTCATCCCCTAAATGCGGGATGAGGTATCATTGCACGTGCGATAAGGGGCCGCGTCAGCGGTCCTATTTCTTGCTGCCGTCGGCGTTGAACTGGGCGAGGAAGGCGATGAGGTCCTTGCGCTCGTCCTCGTTCTTGATGCCGGCGAAGGCCATTTTGCCCTTGGGGGCGAGCACCTTGGGGTTGGTGAGATAATTGTCGAGGGTGGCCTCGTCCCACACCTTGCCGGCGGCGGCGCCGTCCTTGATGTCGGCCGAATAGGCATAGCCCTCGAAGTGCGCCCACTTGGCACCGACGATGCCGTTGAGCGGCGGGCCGACCTTCACCTTGGCGTCGGGGCCGATGGCGTGGCACGCCATGCACTTCTTAAAGGCGGTCTCGCCCTTTGCCACATCGGGATCCGCAAGGGCCGAGCCGGTGGCGGCGAGCATGAGAACCGAAGCCAGAATGAGACGCATGAAGCTTTCCTCTCTCAAACAGTCGCGGCCGGAAACGCTATTCATACATTCGAATATATGAAAAACACCCGTGCCGCCCAAACCCTTGCTGCAGCGCACAAAAATCCTCCATTGGAGGCAGCGCCGCGTCTCCTTAGCATGACTCCAGTAAACCCACCGATGCGACCTTGAGACCGAGCGGGAGACGTTGTGACCATCATCGTGAAGATCGGCGGCAGCCTGACACGGGGCGCCGCGCCGCGCCGCCTCCTGGCGCGCCTCGCCGCAGAACCGGGCCTGATGGTGGTGCCCGGCGGCGGGGCGCTGGCCGATCAGGTCCGCGCCGTTCAGCCGCAGTGGGGCCTTTCCGATGCCGC
Source organism: Xanthobacter autotrophicus (assembly GCF_005871085.1). Classification (GTDB taxonomy): domain Bacteria; phylum Pseudomonadota; class Alphaproteobacteria; order Rhizobiales; family Xanthobacteraceae; genus Xanthobacter; species Xanthobacter autotrophicus. The sequence continues at coordinate 657,527 of NZ_VAUP01000015.1, forward strand.
CGCCCACCGCATGGCGCTCCTTGCCATGGAACAGATGGCCCATGCCATGCTGGATCTCGAACCCCGCCTCAAGCCCGCCCGCACTCCGACTGAGCTGACGGCAGCCGCGGCCAAGGGCGCCGCCTTGTGGTTCCCGGCGACCATGACGCTGGGCCATGCCGCCATAGCCGAAAGCTGGGACGTGACCTCGGACAGCCTCGCCCTGTGGCTCGCGGCCGAGCTTGGGGCGGACCGGCTGGTGCTGGTGAAGGCGCCGGGCGCCCCCCTCCTCCCCGCCTCCGGCGACCGCGCCGCCGACATGGCGGCCTGGTCCGCCACGGGAGTGGTGGATGCGGCCTTTGCGACCATGGCGGTCCGGTTTACAGGCGATATTCTCGCCGTCCCCGCCGACGATGGGGACCGGCTCGATGCCGCCCTGCGCACCAGGGCGCGCGCGACCGAGTGGAACGAGGAAGCCAAGGAAGGTTCGCGTCCGTCATGACCGCCAAAGCGCCCCGCGCGAAAACGCCCCGTTGGGCCTGGGCCCTCACCGGCTCCGGGCACTATTTCACGGAGAGCATCGAGATCATCCGCGCGCTTCAGGACGTGGACCTGTTCATCTCGGACGCGGCCGAGGAAGTGCTGCGCATGTACAAGCAGGACAAGGAGCCTCTACCGGAACAGACCCAGGTGTTCCGCGACAACAGCGCCTCGTCCGCCTCCATCGGCCGCTTCTATCACGGCGAGTACCACACCCTCGTGGTGTCGCCCGCCTCGTCCAACACGGTGGCGAAAGCGGTGCACGGCATCTCCGACACCCTCGTCACCAATTGCTTCGCCCAGGCCGGAAAGTGCCGGGTGCCGGCCATCGTGTTCGCCTGCGACAGCCAGCCGGAGATGATCACCATGGCCCCCGAGGGTCCGGTGCCGGTCTATCCGCGCCGCATCGACCTGGAGAACACGCGCCTGCTCAAGGAATTCGACGCCACCGTGGTGGCCGAGACGCTGGACGAGCTGCGCGACGCCATCGCCCGCCGCCGGGCGGAGCTTGCAGCACTCTTCTCCCCACCGGCCGCCTGAGATGGCCGAGCGCGTCGCCCTCGTCACCGGGTCGCTAGCCGAGCCGCGCATCCGCCGCATCGCGGAGGAGATCGCGGACGAGGCGCTGGACCCGGTGGTGGTCAATGTGGGCGTGAAGGTCGCCGCCCTGATGACGGCGGATATCGTGGAGCGGCGCCTGAAGCTGCCGGAACGCATCGACCGCGTGCTCATGCCCGGCCGCTTCCGTGGCGACCTCGACCGCCTCGCCGCTCGCTTCGGCCTGCCGTTCGCGCGCGGGCCGGAGGAGGCGGCGGACATTCCTGCCTATTTCGGCAAGGGCAGGGGCCGCGCCGTGAACCTCGACCGGCAGGACGTGCTGCTATTCGCCGAGATCGTGGACGCCACCCGCCTCTCCATCGACGAGCTTCTCACCCGCGCCCGTTACCTCAAGGGCGAGGGGGCGGACGTGATCGACCTCGGCGCCCTGCCCGACAATCCCTTCCCCCACCTGGAAGAGGCCATCGCCGCGCTGAAGGCGGACGGCTTCAGGGTGAGCGTGGACAGCTTCGACCCACAGGAACTGGCGCGCGGCACCCGCGCCGGGGCCGATTATCTCCTCAGCCTCAACGAGCACACCCTCACCATCGCCGAGGAAGGCCCCGCCATTCCGGTGCTCGTGCCGGCGCAGGCGGGCGACCTTTCATCCCTCGTCCGGGCGATCGAGATGTGCGAGGCCAAAGGCCGGCCGTTCCTCGCCGATCCCATCCTCGATCCCATCCACCTGGGCTTCACCGCCTCGCTGGTGCGCTACGCCGAGCTGCGGCGGCTGAAGCCGGACATTCCCATCCTCATGGGCATCGGCAATGTCACCGAGCTGACCGACGCAGACACCACCGGCATGAACGCCCTGCTCATGGGCATCATCTCCGAATTGAAGCTCAATGCCGTGCTGGCGGTGCAGGTGAGCCCCCATTGCCGCACCGCCATCCGCGAGTTCGACCGGGCGCGCCGGGAATTCTTCGCCGCGCGGGAGGCGGGCGCCCTGCCCCAGGGCTTCGGCGGCGGCCTGATGGCCCTGCGCGACCGGCGGCCCTTCACCACCACGCCCGAGGAGGTGGACCGCCTCGCCGGCACGGTGGCCGACCGCAACTTCCGCATCGAGGTGACGGAAAAGGGCATCCACGCCTACAACCGCGACGGCCACCATGTGGCGCGCGACCCGTTCGACCTTTTCCCCCACCTCAAGGTGGAGGACGACGGCGCCCACGCCTTCTATCTCGGCGTGGAGACGGCGCGGGCGGAGATCGCCCTGAAGCTCGGCAAGCGCTACGCCCAGGACGAGCCCCTGAAATGGGGCGTGGCAGGCGAGACCGGAAGCAGCGCCGAAGACGCCCACCGGTTGACTTTCAAGGAAGCGGGCTCAACCCTTTCCGCAAAGAAGAAAGGCGACGCCACGTGATCCGGGAGACCATCGTCAGCACCCAATCGGCCGCGGGAGAGCCCCATGTGGCGCCCATGGGCGCGACCCTCGTGGAGGGCGGCTATCTGCTCCAGCCGTTCCGGCCGTCGCGGACGCTGGACAACATGGCGGCCCACGGGGTGGCGGTGGTGAATTTCACCGACGATGCCCGCGTGTTCGCCGGCTGCATCACCGGCCGCCACCGCTCCTGGCCCACCGTGCCCGCCACACGGCTCGACGGCGCGGTGCGGCTCGACCTGTGCCTTGCCCATGACGAGGTGGAAGTGACACGGATGGAGGATGATCCCACCCGCCCGCGCTTCTTCTGCCGCATCGTCCATCGCGAGCAACATGCGCCCTTCCTCGGCCTCAACCGGGCGGTGGCGGCGGTGCTGGAAGGCGCCGTGCTGGTGTCGCGCCTGCACATGATGGACCCCGAGCGGGTGGACCGGGAGATGAACTATCTCTCCATCGCCATCGAGAAGACCGCCGGCCCCGCCGAGCGCGAGGCGTGGGACTGGCTGTGCGAGACCATCGCCGACCACCGGGCGCGGGCGGCATCATGACCTTGCATGTGACCCTTTCCCCTACGGCGCGCCCGGGCCTGCTCGCCTCCGTGGCCACGCTCGCCGAGATGGAGGTGGCGCTCAGCGCCGGCGCCGACATCGTGGATCTGAAGAACCCCGCCGAGGGGGCGCTGGGCGCCTGGGCGGAGGCGCCGCTCAAGGCCGCCGTCGCCCGCTGGCGCGCGGCCGGCTGCGTCACCGGCCTCAGCGCCACCGTGGGGGACCAGCCCCTGGACGCCGCGACCATCCTTGCCGCTGCCCGGCGCACCGCCGCAACCGGCATGCCGCTGGTGAAGATCGGCTTTCCCCTCCCTTTGCCAGGCGCCGGGGCGGCGCTGGCCCCGGTCCTCGATGCCCTCCGGTCGCTGGCGCGGGAGACCCGGCTCATCGCCGTGCTGTTCGCCGACCAGGACCCGGACCTCTCCACCATCGCCCAATTCGCCGAAGCCGGCTTCCATGGGGTGATGCTGGATACGGCGGACAAGGCGGCCGGCGGCCTCCTCGCCCATCTGGGGGTGGAGCGCCTCGCCGGCTTCGTTGCAGAGGCCAGGGCGGCGGGCCTGCTCACCGGCCTTGCGGGCTCCCTGAAGCTTCAGGACATCGCGCCTTTGGCAGCGCTCAAGCCCCACTATCTCGGCTTCCGCGGCGCCCTGTGCGCCACCGGGCGCACCAGCGCCCTTGATCCGGCGCGGCTCGCGCGGGTGCGGGAGGAACTAAAGGGACGGGTGGCAGCTTAAGCGTTGCCCGCAGCCAAAGGCTTCACCACGTCGCCCGGAAGTTCCGATAGAGCTGCTCCGCCGCCTTACGGAACACCGGCATCTTCTCTTCCACCGCCTTCACCAGCAGGGCGCCGCCGCCGGGGCCGGTGATGGCCTCCAGCGCGCACCGATATTCGGTGATCTCGCCCCATTCGGGCACCGTGTCGTCGGTCAGCTCCACATGATACTGGATGCCGAAGGCCCGCTCCCCCACCTGCAGCGCCTGGATGGCGCAATGGTCGTTGTGGGCCAGCACCTTCGCTCCTTCCGGCTGCTTCAGCACGGCGGCGCCGTGCCACTGCAGGGTCGGGAAGGTGGGCGGCAGGCCGGTGAAGAACACGGAGTCCTGCCCCGCCTGCGTCAGCGACACATCGGTCACCCCCGCCTCGGGGCGCGGCATGAGGCCCACCTTGCCGCCCAGCGCGTCGGCCAGCAGCTGGTGGCCGAGGCAGACACCGAGATAGGGCTTGCCGGTGGCCACCCACGCCCGGATCGCGGCCTTCTCGGCCACAAGCCAGGGGTGCTCCTCCTCCTGCCACACATCCATGGGGCCGCCGAACACCATGAGGGCGTCATAGCCCTCAAGGGCGGGAATGGCCTCGCCCTCGTCCAGTTCCACGGCGTCCCAGATCACGCCTTCGGCACGCATGAAGTCGCGGAAGCTGCCGGGGTGCTCGGCGGCCACGTGCTGGAAAACGAGGACTTTCAAGGGATTCTCCCGGAGCGGGCGGAGCGGGCGCCGGCCATACTGGCGCACCGTCCGCCAGCGCGGCAAGGGCGTCACCGGGACGCGGCTGCCGCGAACCGGTATCATTATAAAGTGTGATGCAGGGTTTGACCCGCCCACCCCGGCCCGCTACTCCCCTTCCCATCGGGGAGTAGCCACCGCCTGCGGGCGGGGCCGTGCCAACAGGCTTGCGCAAGGCGCGCATGGCACGGCCAGCCGAATCATCGGCCCGGCGAGACCGTGCGCCACCCGTCCCGCGCGGACGGACGGGTGAAGCCGGTCTCCCTGTGTCCGCCCGGAACATCAGATGTCCCCTGCCACGATTCTCGTGCTCGCCATGAGCATGTCCGTCGATGCCTTTGCCGTGAGCGTCGGCCGCGGCGCTGCCATGGGCCGTCCCCGCCTCTCCGAGGCCCTGCGCACCGGCGCCGTCTTCGGCGCGGTGGAAACCACCACTCCGCTCATCGGCTGGGCCGCCGGCATGGCCGCCAGCAGCTATATGGAGGCCATCGACCACTGGATCGCCTTCTGCCTGCTCGCGGGCGTCGGGCTGCACATGCTGATTGCCGCCTTCTCCCGGCGGGATGAAGAGGCAGACGACACGCCGCGCGGGCGCTCCATCTGGGTGCTTCTCGCCACCGCGCTGGGCACCAGCATCGACGCCATGGCGGTGGGGGTGTCGCTCGCCTTCCTGAACGTCAATATCGTGGTGGTGGCGCTGGCCATCGGCGCCATGACCTTCCTCATGTCGTCCGGCGGCATGCTGGTGGGGCGCATGGTGGGCCAGAGCTTCGGCCGCGTCGCCGAGGTAGCAGCGGGCGTGGCCCTGTGCGGCCTGGGCCTCGCCATCCTCATCGAGCACCTGAGCGCGTGAGGGGTCTCAAGGCCACCTCGTGCCGGCAAACATTGACTCCGACACGGTTCGCGATTAAGAACCCGCCACCTTTCGGGCCGTCAGCGGCCCGTTCGGCGTTTCACGCACCCGTGGCATCGTTCGGCAGCGCGCTGGATGAGCCTGTCGGTGGAAGGGGTTCCGGCACTGCGCCTGGATCCGGTCCGCAGAGGAGGGGCGCGATCCCAATTCAACCAAGACCATCAAGGATCCGCGTTACATGAGCAAGCGCATTGCGGCCAAGCACAAGATCGATCGCCGTATGGGCGAGAACATCTGGGGCCGCTCCAAGAGCCCGGTGAATCGTCGTGAGTACGGTCCCGGCCAGCACGGTCAGCGCCGCAAGGGCAAGCTGTCCGACTTCGGCGTGCAGCTGCGCGCCAAGCAGAAGCTGAAGGGCTATTACGGCTCGATCGGCGAGAAGCAGTTCCACAAGGTGTATGTCGAGGCCTCGCGCCTCAAGGGCGACACCGGTGCCAACCTGATCGGCCTGCTGGAGCGCCGGCTCGACGCGGTGGTGTACCGCGCCAAGTTCGTGCCGACCATCTTCGCCGCCCGCCAGTTCGTCTCCCACGGTCACGTGAAGGTGAACGGCCAGCGCGTGAACATCCCGTCCTACCTGGTGAAGGTCGGCGACGTGGTTGAGGTGAAGGAAGCCTCCCGCCAGATGACCCTGGTGCTGGAAGCCCAGCAGCTCGGCGAGCGTGACGTGCCCGATTACATCGAGCTCGACACCAACAAGCTGGCCGCCCGTTTCGCCCGCATTCCGGAGCTGAACGAGGTGCCCTACCCGGTTCAGATGGAACCGAACCTCGTGGTCGAGTTCTATTCGCGCTGATCTGATCGGCGCCCCGCCAAACGAAAGGCCGCCCTCTCGGGCGGCCTTTTTGCTTTCGGGATCGTTTTCGCAAATCAAGGCACCGGAGTCGGCCGCGATGCGGACGGCCCCATGCCGGGAGCGGGATTTCAGCCCGCCTTCACCTCCGCCGCGGCCAGGGCGAGGAACTCGTCCATGTTGCGGCGAATCTGGTGGTCGGAAACCTCCACGCCCTTGGCGTCGAAATCACCGCGCAGCTTGCGGAACACATCTTCGTCACCAGCCTCCTGGAGGTCGGCGACCACGACTTCCTTGGCATAGGCTTCAGCAGCCTCGCCGCTAAGGCCGAGGATCTGGGCGGCCCACAGGCCGAGCTTCTTGTTGCGGCGGGCGACCGCCTTGAAGCGGGCTTCCTCGTCGAGGGCGAAGCGCTTCTCGAATCCCTCTTCGCGCTTGTCGAACGTGGTCATGGCATCCCTCTTCCTGACGCTTGGGCGACCGACGGCCGGCCTGGATCGGATTGGCGGTCCCACGACCGCACGCGCGCCTTGAATATCTCTCACGTCACCCCAGATCAACGGCAGTGAAGCGCTCCGCCATGCCGCGTCCCGCCGCAGGCGGCAAAAAACGGCTCCTGCCGGCAGCACTCAGGCTGTCGGAAACACGGGCGGCGCGCAGGAATCAGAGAGCAGGCATGCACAGGTGAACGTGGACGCGCGTTGTGTCGCGGCGCCTGATCGGCTAGTGTCCGAACGGGCTTGGTGTGAACTGGCAACATTCACCCCCGGTCCCGCCGAGGAGCGTCACCAGAACGGAGCCTTGGCAAACCCATGGATTTCCTCAATCAGCGGTATATTCCCATGAGCCGCCGCCGCCGAATCTACGAAGGCAAGGCGAAAGTCCTCTATGAAGGACCCGAGCCCGGCACACTCATCCAGCACTTCAAAGACGATGCCACCGCCTTCAATGCGAAGAAGCACGATGTCATCGACGGCAAAGGTGTGCTGAACAACCGGATCTCCGAGTACATCTTCTCGCGGCTGAACGACATCGGCGTGCCGACTCACTTCATCCGCCGGCTGAACATGCGCGAGCAGCTCATCCGCGAAGTGGAGATCATTCCGCTCGAGATCGTGGTGCGCAACGTCGCCGCCGGCTCCATCTCGACCCGTCTCGGGATCGAGGAAGGCACGCCGCTGCCGCGCTCCATCATCGAGTTCTATTACAAGAACGACGCGCTCAACGACCCGATGGTGTCGGAAGAGCACATCACAGCCTTCGGCTGGGCCACGACCCAGGAAATCGACGATATCATCGCGCTTGCGATCCGCGTCAACGACTTCCTGTCCGGCCTTTTCCTCGGCGCTGGCATCCGTCTTGTGGACTTCAAGATGGAATGTGGCCGCCTGTGGGAAAACGATATGATGCGGATCGTCGTCGCCGACGAGATCAGCCCCGATTCGTGCCGCCTGTGGGACATGAAGTCCAACGACAAGATGGATAAGGACCGCTTCCGCCGCGACATGGGCGGCCTCGTGGAGGCCTACAGCGAAGTGGCGCGCCGGCTCGGAATCCTCATGGAGAACGACCCCACCCAGGGCAAAGGCCCGGTGCTGGTCAAGTGAGCCTGGTGAAGTGAGGCGTTGAGCCTTGTCGCCAAAAAATGCTAGGCGGGGGCCGCAACGGCCCCCGTTTGCGTTGCAGCATGCCGCACCGCTCACCCGGGGCGGACCAAAAGAGCAGAAGGTGTCATGAAGGCACGTGTCATTGTCACCCTGAAGTCGGCGGTGCTGGACCCGCAGGGCAAGGCCATCGAAGGCGCGCTGCGCTCGCTCGGCGTCGCTGGCGTGCAGAGCGTGCGGCAGGGCAAGGTCTTCGACGTGGAGTTGGCCGGCAACGACCGGGCCTCCGCCGAGGGCGCCCTGAAGGATGCCTGCGACAAGCTCCTCGCCAATACCGTGATCGAGACCTACAAGGTCGAGTTCGCGGAGTGATGCGCCATGGGCGATGTGCTAGCATTTGTAATGCCGCATCGCCCTATCGAACGCCGGCTCGACCTTGCCTGCCATTGGCCCGTGCCACTGGCCCGCGCCCATTGAGAGATCATGAAACCAGCCGTCATCCTCTTCCCCGGCTCCAACCGTGAGCAGGACGCCGTGCGCGCGCTGCGCCTCGTCGCGGGCGCGAAGCCGCAGGTGGTCTGGCACGCCGAGCATGAGCTGCCCCCCGGCACCGACCTCGTCGTGCTGCCCGGCGGGTTCTCCTACGGCGATTATCTGAGGTGCGGCGCCATCGCCGCCCGGGCCAACATCATGGATGCCGTGCGCGCCCATGCGGCCAAGGGTGGCTTGGTGCTCGGCATCTGCAACGGCTTCCAGATCCTGTGCGAGGCTGGCTTGCTGCCCGGCGTGCTGGTCCGCAACGCCCGCCTGCGCTTCGTCTGCCGCGAGGTTCTGCTGCGGGTGGAGCGGGCCGACACCGCCTTCACCAAGGCCTATCGCAAGAGCGACCTCATCCGCATTCCCGTCGCCCATGGCGAGGGCAATTACACGGCGGACGAGAGCACCATCGCCCGGCTGGAGCATGACGGGCGCATCGCCTTCCGCTACGCCCGCCGCGATGGCCAGATCGACGAGACCGACGGCCCCAACGGTGCCATCAACGGTATCGCCGGCATCTATTCCGAGAAGTTCAACGTACTCGGCATGATGCCGCATCCCGAAAACTACATCGAGCCGGAAATCGGCCCCACCGACGGCCGCGGCCTGTTCGAAAGCCTCGCCGGAGCCCTGAAGGCGGCGTGACAGCGCCCCTCAATTCGGATCGAACCGCTGTGAATTCCATTCCCAACACGTCCCGCATCACCCCGGAGCTGGTGGCCGAGCACGGCCTGAAGCCCGAGGAGTACGAGCACTTCGTGAAGCTGATCGGCCGCGAGCCATCGATCACGGAGCTTGGCATCGTCTCGGCCATGTGGAACGAGCACTGCTCCTACAAGTCGTCCAAGGTCTGGCTACGCACCCTGCCCACCAAGGGCAAGCGCGTGATCCAGGGGCCGGGCGAGAATGCAGGCGTGGTCGACATCGGCAACGGCCTCGCGGTCGTCTTCAAGATGGAAAGCCACAACCACCCCTCCTTCATCGAGCCCTACCAGGGCGCGGGAACGGGCGTGGGCGGCATCCTGCGCGACGTGTTCACCATGGGCGCGCGGCCCATCGCGGCGCTCAACTTCCTGCGCTTCGGCGACTGCCACAATGTGAAGACCCGCCGGCTGCTGGCGGGCGTGGTGGCCGGCATCGGCGGCTATGGCAATTCCTTCGGCGTGCCCACGGTGGGCGGCTCGGTGGGCTTCCACAAGCGCTACAACGGCAACATCCTGGTCAACGCCATGGCGGTGGGCCTCGCCCGGGCGGACGAGATCTTCTACGCGGCCGCCACCGGGGTGGGCCGCGCCATCGTCTATCTCGGCTCCAAGACCGGGCGCGACGGCATCCACGGCGCCACCATGGCCTCGGCCGAGTTCGGCGCCGACGCCGAGGAAAAGCGCCCCACCGTGCAGGTGGGCGACCCCTTCGCCGAGAAGCTGCTGCTGGAAGCCTGCCTGGAAATCATGAAGGCGGGCTGCGTGGTGGCGATCCAGGACATGGGCGCCGCCGGCCTCACCAGCTCGGCGGTGGAGATGGGCGCCAAGGGCGGCCTCGGCGTGGAACTGAACCTCGACGCCGTGCCCTGCCGCGAAACCGGCATGACCGCCTACGAGATGATGCTGTCCGAGAGCCAGGAGCGCATGCTCATGGTCATCGCCGACGGCAAGGAAGAAGTGGCCGAGGCCATTTTCCGCAAGTGGGGGCTGGACTTCGCCATCGTCGGTCGCACCACCGATACCCTGCGCTTCGTGGTGAAGCACAACGGCGTGGTGGAAGCCGACCTGCCCATCAAGGAACTGGGCGACCAGGCCCCTGAATACCGGCGCCCCTATGAGGAGCCGCTGCCGCGTCCGGTGGTGGCCCCGGAGGACGTGCGCACCAATGCCTCGGTGGCTGATGCTCTGGAGCGGCTCATCGCCTCGCCGGACCTGTGCTCCAAGCGCTGGGTGTGGGAGCAGTACGACCACCTCATCGGCGGCAATACCGTGCAGCGGCCCGGCGGCGATGCCGCCGTGGTGCGCATCGAGGACGGCCCCAAGGCTCTGGCCCTGACCACCGACGTGACGCCGCGCTATTGCGAGGCCGATCCGTTCGAGGGCGGCAAGCAGGCGGTAGCAGAAGCCTGGCGCAACCTGACCGCCGTGGGGGCGACCCCCATCGCCGTCACCGACAATCTCAATTTCGGCAATCCCGAGAAGCCGGAGATCATGGGCCAGTTCGTGGCCTGCGTGAAAGGCATCGGGGCCGCCTGCGAGGCGCTCGACTTCCCGGTCGTGTCCGGCAACGTCAGCCTCTACAACGAGACCAACGGCAAGGGCATCCTGCCCACCCCCGCCATCGGCGGCGTCGGCCTGATCGAGGACCTGCACAAGTCCATGACCCTCGCCTTCAAGGCCGCCGGCGAGCCGGTGCTGCTGGTGGGCAAGACCCAGGGCTGGCTTGGTGCTTCGGCCTTCCTCGCGACCGTCTGCGAGCGCGAGGATGGGGCACCGCCCCCGGTGGACCTCATCGCCGAGAAGCGCAATGGCGACTTCGTGCGCGGCCTGATCCGCGACGGCCTCGCCACCGCCGTGCATGATATCTCCGACGGCGGCCTGCTCATCGCCATCGCCGAGATGGCCATGGCCGGGCGGGTGGGTGCCTCGCTGGAAGCCCCGCCGGCCGGCATGGACCCTTACGCCTGGTGGTTCGGCGAGGACCAGGCCCGCTACGTGGTGACTGTGCCTGCCGGCCAGGGGGCCGAGGTGATCCACAAGGCGGAAATGGCCGGCGTGCCCATGGTCAAGATCGGCAAGACCGGCGGCGACCGCTTGATCCTGCCCGACGACCGCTCGATAGTCGTGGAATCGCTGCGCGACCGGCACGAGACGTGGCTACCCATCTATATGGGCGCCTCGTCCTGAACCTGTCCGCCGTTTTGAGGACCATGCGACCATGCCCATGAATGCCCGCGAGATCGAGCAGCTCATCAAGGATGCGCTGCCCGACGCGACGGTGGTAATCGAGGATCTGGCCGGAGACGGCGACCACTATGCCGCCCGCATCGTATCGGCGGCATTCCGCGGCAAGAGCCGAGTGCAGCAGCACCAGATGGTCTATGCCGCGCTGAAGGGGAACATGGGGGGCGTGCTCCACGCCCTCGCCCTCCAGACCGCCGCCCCGGACTAGAGCCGGCGACCGAGCCGGCCTCTGTGCTCACGCGGGCAGTGCACGATAGCCGCGACCAACGCCCGTCGTACCCATAGCCGAGCCCCTCTTGCGCTTTGCCCGGCAAGGGCCGATCTTTAAGTTTACTGGCCCTCATTCGGCCGATCAGAATGGATTTGAGACCATGGGTATTCGTGAAGACATCGACGCCATCGTGAAGTCTGGTGACGTGGTCCTGTTCATGAAGGGCACGCCCCAGTTTCCGCAGTGCGGCTTTTCCGGGCAGGTGGTGCAGATCCTCGATCACGTCGGCGTCCCCTTCAAGGGCGTGAACGTGCTCGAAAACGACGCCGTCCGGCAGGGCATCAAGGATTACGCCAGCTGGCCGACCATCCCGCAGCTCTACATCAAGGGCGAGTTCGTGGGCGGCTGCGACATCGTGCGCGAGATGTTCCAGGCCGGCGAGCTGGTCCCCTTCCTTGAGGAAAAGGGCGTCGCGATCCGCGATCGCGCCATTGGCTGAGTCTTCGAGCGGCGTGACGACGCCTCAACCGGCTCCCGCCGCGCCGCTCGCCCTCAAGCTTGCGATTGGCTTGGGGCTGCTGGCGAATGCCGGCCTCGCGATTCTGCTCATCGCCATTTCCGGGTTCGTCTTCGGCGGCCCGGAAGGCGCCAACGGCGAAGCATCGGCCGTGGCCGGCTGGGGCTCCACTCTCGCGATCAGCATACTGGCGCCCGCTCTCGGCCTAATCATGTGGCGCCGCGGTCGGCGCGACCTCGCCTTGGCCATGGTCTGGCTACCGCCGCTGGCCCTGGTGGTGGGCGCGCTGGTGGTCCTCTGAGGCAGCAGTCGTCCAGGCTATGCCTTTTCAGGCTGTTCCGTCTGAACCAAGGGCTGGTGGGCCATGCCCACCAGCCCTTGGTTGTTTCAGATCCCCCTTCCGCGGCGACCAGGCGGCTATTCCAGACCGGCCTGCCGCTTGGCCGCGGTGAGGGTGTTCTGGAGCAGGCAGGCGATGGTCATGGGGCCGACCCCGCCCGGAACCGGGGTAATCAGGCCGGCGATGCCCTGTGCTTCCTGATAGGCCACGTCGCCCACGAGCCGCGTCTTGCCGTCCGGCTTGGGAATGCGGTTGATGCCCACGTCGATCACCGTCGCGCCGGGCTTGATCCAGTCGCCGCGCACCATTTCCGGCCGGCCCACGGCGGCCACGAGGATGTCGGCGGTGCGGCACTCGCCCGGCAAGTCGCGGGTGCGCGAATGGGCGATGGTGACGGTGCAGTCTTCTTTCAGCAGCAGCTGCGCCGCCGGTTTGCCGACGATGTTAGAGCGCCCCACCACCACGGCCTTGAGCCCCGACAGGTTGCCCAGATGGTGCTTCAGCAGCATCACGCAGCCGAGCGGTGTGCACGGCACCAGCGCGTCGAGGCCCACCGCGAGGCGGCCGGCATTCACCACATGGAAACCGTCCACGTCCTTGGCGGGATCGATGGTCGAGAGCACCTTCATGGCATCGATCTGCGCCGGCAGCGGCAGCTGAACCAGAATGCCGTTCACTGCCGGATCGGCGTTGAGTCGGGCGATCAGCGCCAAAAGCTCGGCCTCGGGCGTGTCCACCGCGAGCTTGTGCTCGAAGGAGGTCATACCGGCCTCCAGCGTCTGGGCCGCCTTGTTGCGCACATAGACCTGGCTGGCCGGATCCTCGCCCACGAGGACCACGGCAAGGCCGGGCTTCAAGCCGTGGGCCACGCCGAGGCGGGCCACCTCCTCGGCAATGCGGGCCCGGAGCCCGGCTGCGAACGCCTTTCCGTCGATGGGCTTGGTCTCGATCACCACATCCCCCATAAGCCTCGGCCCCTTCGGCAGAACGCGCCTCGCTAAGGGGAAGGCGGCGCTCGTGGGCCTGATGTTCACCGACCTTGTGTTCACCGCGTCGCGCAAAAGGCAAGGCCGGAACGGCGCCTCATCGCCGCAGCGCCGGTACCGTCGCGCCATGTCGCAGGGACCCCAAGCCGGAGCATCACCCTTATAGAGACAATTATTTTCTTGAAAAGAAAATTATCATCCTCACGGGAGGCGGCCACCTCAGGGCCATCCCCCGGCCGAGGGATGCAGCCGGCTACCTGGAGGCGCTAGCTCCGTCCGGGGTGGCGCCGGCATCCGCCGCGTTCTGCCGCTCCAGCATGGCGACAGCGGCCACGAGGGGCAGCGGCGGCGCGAACAGATAGCCCTGCGCCTGCTGGGCGCCGAAGGCCCTCAGGAAGCGCAACTGCTCGCGGGTCTCCACCCCCTCGGCGGTGAGAGTGATGCCGAGGGAGCGGCCGAGCCGGACCACATATTCCACGATGGCCGAGGCATCCCGGTCAACGCCCATATTGAAGATGAAGGACTTGTCGATCTTGATCTTGGTGATGGGAAAGCGCCGCACATGCACCAGCGAGGCATGGCCAGTGCCAAAATCATCTAGGGCCAGCCTCACCCCCATGTCCCGCAGCTTCTGAAGCGCCTCCTGGCCCTCGCTCTGGGCGTCGAGGATGGCGCTTTCGGTGATTTCGATTTCCAACAGCGCCGGATCAAACCCGGTTTCGGCAAGGGCGGCGGCCACCATGTTGTAGATGGCGCCCTGGCGCAGGTTGAGCGCCGACATGTTCACCGACAGCGTCACGCCGGGAAGCGCCCGCGCCTCCAGCAGGGCCATGCGCAGCACATAGGCGTCGAACCGGCCCATGAGGCGGGAGGCCTCGGCCACTGCCAGGAATGCGCCGGGCAGGAGCCGTCCCTGGGTGGGATGATCCCAGCGCGCCAGCGCCTCGAAACCGACGATGCGCTCACTCTCCACATCCACCTGGGGCTGGTAGACCAGCGTGATCTCGCCCTTGTCCAGCGCGGCCGCCAGTTCCAGCTCGATACGCCGGCGCTCGACCCGCGCCGCGTCGAACCCGGGCTCGAACAGGCGGTAGAGGCCGGTGCCGTCGGCTTTGGCCTGGTAGAGGGCGACATCGGCGAGGCGCATCAGTTCCGCGCCGGTGGCCGCGTCCTGGGGCAGGCGCGCCGCACCCACGCAGGCGCTCAGACTCAATTCACCACCCCGCTCCAGCTGGACAGGCGGCGCGAGTGCCGCGAACAGCCGCTCGACAGTGCGATCGAGGTCGCCCTCGTCCCGGCAGTGGACCACGGCCACGAACTCGTCTCCACCGAACCTGGCAACGACGCTCCCCTCCCCCAGCGCCTCCTCGGTCCGCCGTGCGAAAGCCCGCAGCAGGTCGTCGCCGGCGACATGGCCGGCGCCGTCATTGATCGCCTTGAAGTCGTCGAGATCGACGAACAGCAGAGCCAGTGTCTCGCCGTCGCGGCGCCGGGCAATGGCGGCGTCCAGCGCCTCGATGAAAGCGCCGCGGTTGAGCAGGCCTGTCAGATAGTCGCGCGCGGCCAGTTCCCGCGCCTTGGCCTCGCTGGCGACGAGATCGGAGGCCAAGCGCCGCGCCCGGACCATGAGCACCAGAAACAGCACGGCCAGAAGGCTGGCGAGCACCACCGCGGCCGGCATCAGCCCCCACAGCATTCTGCTGCCGGGATGTGCCCCCCGCCACACCAGCTCCGCTTCCGAGCCGTCGTAGAGATTCGGGATGAAGACGCCCACATGCCGCCCGCCATGCTGCGGCCGATGGATCAGCTCCACCTCTTCCAGGCTGGCCGGGGCGCCCACCATCCTCAGGAATTCGGGGTCAATGACATCCACGGTTATGGCCACCAGCGGCTGGGCCACGTCGAGCCCCTCGACCTTCTCCTCGAACGGTCGGGCCACCATCAGGCCCGCCGCATCCTCGGTGGCGACGACGCCCGAGAGCGCCGCCTTCTGCCCGTCGGCCAGGGCCCGCTCTATGGCGGGGCGGATCCAGCTGTAGGCTCGCAGCTGGTTCTGCTCGCCCCGCTCGGAGGAATAAATGATGCGGCCCTTGGCATCGGAGATGTAGACGAACTCGAAGCCGAAGCCGTCATTGAGCTTCACGCCGAAGCGGCGATGCAGGGAGGTCATGTCCCCAAGCGCCAGTTGGCGCAGGGCTTCCCGCTCGTCGTTGGTAGCGACCAGCGCCTGCTCCATCACCGTTTCACGGGCGCGCAGGGAGGTCAGCAGCGCGGCGCGCTCACGGGTGCGCGCCTTGTCGTCCTGCCGCAGCCCGGCCACCACAAAGACCGTGACGAGCCCCACCACCAGAAGCGCGAGCGCCACCAGTCCCGCGAGGAGCGAACGATAACCGGGGCTACCCTGGCGGCGGGGAATGGCGAGCCTCCTTCATGGGCTGCGGATCAGTCGGATCGCGGACCATGGCACATCGCCCGCGCGAGGCGCGGCGGACCGCAGATTTGTCCGATAGATTCCCCGGTCGCGCAAGGGCACGTCATCGCCGGCCCATGCCCTGCACAGCGCCAAAGCCATGCAACTTAAAGCAGATATCGCCCCGCCCAGGTTGAGCCTGGCGGCGGATCCGGCATGGAGCCTTTGGAAGGATCACGCGCCGAACCACCAGGTGGCGAGGCCGAGGAAGGCGAAGAACCCTACCGTGTCCGTCACCGTGGTGACGAACACGCCCGACGCCACCGCCGGGTCGAGCTTCAGCCAAGAGATGGCAAGCGGGATGAGAATGCCGAACAGGCCCGCCGCCATCATGTTCATCACCAGCGCGCTGGCGATGACGGCCCCAAGCTGGGCATTGGCGAACCACGCACCGGCGATGAGGCCGAGCAGGCAGGCCAGCGCCAGCCCGTTGAACAGCCCCACCAGCACCTCGCGCGAGACGATGCGGCGGGCGTTGTGGCTGGACAATTCCTTGGTGGCGAGAGCGCGCACGGCGACCGTCATGGTCTGGGTGCCGGCATTGCCCCCCATGGAGGCGACGATGGGCATCAGCACCGCCAGCGCCACCATCTTCTCGATGGTGGCCTCGAACAGGCCGATGATGGAAGCGGAGATGAACGCGGTGCCGAGATTGACCACCAGCCAGGGCAGCCGGCTCCTGGCGGTGTAGGCGACGCTGTCGGAAAGCTCTTCGTCCGAGCCCACGCCGGCGAGGGCGCGCAGGTCCTCGTCCGCCTCCTCCTGGATCACGTCCACCACGTCGTCGATGGTCATGACGCCCACGAGCCGGCCGGCATCGTCCACCACGGGGGCGGAGACAAGATTGTAGCGCTCGAACAGACGCGCCACGTCCTCCTGGTCGTCGGTGGCCTTCACCCCTTTCAAGTGTTCGGTCTTCACCTGGGTTACCAGCATGGTGCGCCGGGTGCGCAGCAGCCGGTCGAGGGACACCGAGCCCACCAGCCGGTAGGCTGGATCCACCACGAACACCTCGTAGAAGGTTTCCGGCAGGTCCGGCGTCTCACGCATGTAGTCGATGGTGCGACCGACCGTCCAGAACGGCGGCACCGCTATGAAATCGGTCTGCATGCGCCGGCCGGCGCTGTCCTCGGGATAGTCGAGGGAGCGCCGCAGGGCCACCCGCTCGGGTGCCGGCAGGTGCTCCAGCACCGCGGCCATCTCCTCCTCGTCGAGATCCTCGAGGATGTAGACGGCATCGTCAGATGCCAGATCGCGCATGCCGCGCGCGATGGTAAGCGGCGACAGCCCGCGCAGGATGCCAACCCGCACCGTCTCGTCTAGCTCGGTCAGCGCGGTGAAGTCGAAGGCGGAGCCCAGCATCTCGATGAGCCGGCGGCGCTCGTCGCCGTCCAGCTCCTCGATGAGATCGCCCATGTCGGCTTCGTGGAGGTCGCCCGTGAGCGCCCTCAGCCGGTCCACGTCGCGCGCCTCGATCGCCGCGCGGATGGCCTCCCGGAACCCGTGGGCGAGGTTGCCGTCGGAGTCGCGCACCTCGGGCACGGCATCCGCACCTTCAGCGACAGGCGCGTCGGCATCCTCGCGCATGGGGTCCTCCCGGTCTTCGGTGCGGGGGTCGGGCGCCCGCTCCCTTCAGGGGCTCGAGCACGTGTTGGGGATGTTTGGCCAGGCTTCCCGCCATGCCCTCAAGGACGCGGCCAAGGAAGGATCGCACAGCGTTCCCGGCTCGGAAGCCGAATCTCCCTCGGACATCGAGGCGAAACGTGAGAACCGTTGACCGATCGGAATGTGCTCTAGAGGCATGCCAGCCATTTGTGAAGCCCGTGCCTGCACTTCTTTGAAAAAGCTGACAAAAGAGCTGACGGCTGCCAACGCCTGCCATTCTTTCTCCGAACTGCCACCTTAAAGCAGAATATGATCATCTGGCATTTCAGGAATGGCATATAACTTATTGTTATTAATTGTTTTTCATAAGATCTGGCACAAATCGCCGGATGCGGGGGTATCTTAGGAATGGTCTCCTTCGTACGGCACCTGGCGGTGCTTCTGGGCTTGCTTCTCCCCCTGCACGTCACGAGCGGGCGGGCCGCCGTCCCCTGCCCCGGGCGCGCCGACGCCCTGGGCACCGCGCGGGTTCTGGAACTCGACCCCAGGGGGGTGCGGGTGGGGACCAAGTCGTTTCCCACCACCCTGCCGCTGGCCCCGAAGGAGGTGGTGCTCACCTTCGACGACGGCCCCTGGCCCAAAACCACTGCCGCCATCCTTGATGCCCTGAAGGCGGAGTGCGTCCACGCCACCTTCTTCCTCATCGGCGAGAACGCGAAGGCGCGCCCCGAGCTGGTGCGCCGCGCCCTGGCGGAGGGCCACACCATCGCCCACCACACCATGACGCACCCCGCCGCGACTCTGGCCAAGATCCCGTTCGAGGCAGCGGTGAAGGAGATCGAGAGCGGCATCGCCGCCGACGAGAAGGCCGCCTATGGCGCCAGCGGGCCGGAGCCCCGCGTACCTTTCTTCCGCTTCCCCGGCTTCGCCTCGACGCCCGAGCAGCTCACCTGGATGGACGGCAAAGGCATCGCCGTTTTCGGCGCCGACTTCTGGGCCAGCGACTGGAACGTGATGACCCCCGAGGCGGAGCTGGACCTGGTGCTGAAGCGGCTCGACGCGGCGGGGGGCGGAATCGTGCTGTTCCACGACACGAAGACCTACACCGCCGCCATGATTCCCGCCTTCCTGCGCGCCCTCGCCGAGCGCGGCTACACGGTGGTGCATGTGGTGCCGAAAGCGCCGAAGTGAGATGCAGGGGGCCTGAGACGAAAAAGGCGGCCCGGAGGCCGCCTGTTTCGTGGCTTGCGCGCCGGGCGCGGCAAGCTCACCAATCCACTGGTGCGGACGAGAGGACTCGAACCTCCACGGGTCTCCCCACTAGCACCTCAAGCTAGCGCGTCTACCAATTCCGCCACGACCGCAGTCAGGGATGGCTCCGTCCGGGGGTTCCTGTGTGGACCGCTCCCAGCCGGGGGCCATCGTCTAACAGATCATATTGGCGGCTACAAGTGTCTCCCGCTCCACCGACGCGTTCCGCCCCCAGCCTGTGGATGACGCTTCCCGGTAGGTACGCCAGATCCCATTGGACCGGGGCACCAAGAGCCGATCTCGCGCGGCAACGCCAGGAACGCTCCGCAGTTTCCACACCGCCTGCGCGCAAGGCGACGGCCGCGTGTCATGGGGGCTGGACCACGCGGCGCGATGGATTAAAGCATTCCCCATGATCGCATCCTCGCCCCGCGCCAGCCTCGAACCCCAGTTCCAGCCGACGGACGCCGACGCCCCGCCCGTGGACTGGACCATCAGCGATGGCCTCATCCCCTACCCTGTCGCCCTGGCCGCCATGGAGGCGCGGGTCGCCGCCATCGCCGAAGGTAGGGCGCGCGAGTGCGTGTGGCTGCTGGAGCACCCGCCGCTTTACACTGCAGGCACCAGCGCTCGCCCTGAGGATCTCGTGGACGCGCGCTTTCCCGTCTACGAGACCGGGCGCGGTGGGCAGTTCACCTATCACGGCCCTGGCCAGCGCGTAGCCTATGTGATGCTCGACCTGAAGCGCCGTTCGCCGGATGTGCGCCGCTATGTGAGCGCGCTAGAGGCATGGATCATCGGCACCCTGACGGCGTTTAACGTGACCGGCGAACGGCGGGAGGACCGGGTGGGCGTCTGGGTGCGGCGGCCCGGCGGAGGTGAGGACAAGGTCGCCGCCATTGGAATCCGGGTGCGACGCTGGGTGACCTTCCACGGTATTTCCCTGAACGTGGAGCCGGACCTGTCCCATTTCGGCGGTATCGTACCCTGTGGCGTGCGCGAGCACGGGGTGACGAGCCTCGCCGACCTCGGCCTGCCAGTGACCATGGGCGAGGTCGATTCGGTGTTGCGCGTAGCCTTCGAGGCCGTGTTCGGCCCGACCGCGCCGGCAGCGGCGCCGAGCGTCGCGGAGGCGAGCGAAGGCTAAGGCATGCGCAGATCAAAAGGCGCGCGAGCGATGTGGACGCGTTCTTCGGCGCGCATTCTGCCTTGAGTTCGAAGTTCCGTGTCGAATCACGTGCATCTGCAGTGAACCAAAGCGCACGGCAGATGTCTTCGGATCGATATGGCGCCGGGCGCGCAGATCAACCCGGTCGCCTGCCGTGGTTCAGCCGGCCAGCGCCGCGGCGATGGCGTCGAGGGCTGCTTCCGCCTTGGCGCCGTCGGGACCACCGGCCTGCGCCATATCGGGACGGCCGCCGCCGCCCTTTCCACCGAGCGCCTCCGAGCCGATGCGCACCAGCGCCACCGCATCAAAGCGGGCGGTGAGATCGGCGCTGACCCCAACCACGATGCCGGCCTTGCCATCGGATGTCACTCCGACGATGGCCACCACGCCGGACCCGATCTGCTTTTTGCCTTCGTCCACCAGGCCCTTGAGATCCTTGATCTCGATGCCTTCCACCCGCCGGGCCAAAAGCTTGATGTCACCCACGGTCCGGACCGCGTCGCCCGATGCCTCGCCGCCGCCGCCGCCCATGGCGAGCTTCTTGCGAGCTTCAGCCAGTTCACGCTCGAGCCGGCGGCGCTCCTCCACCAGGGTCGCGACCCGCGCTTCCACTTCGGCCACCGGCGCCTTCAGCACCGCCGCCGTCCCCGCCAGGGCAGCAGACGCCGCGTTGAGGTGCCGGCGCGCGGCATCGGCGGTCAGCGCCTCGATGCGCCGCACTCCGGACGCAACGGCGCCTTCCGACACTACTGAGATGAGGCCGATGTCGCCGGTGCGCTTCACATGGGTGCCGCCGCACAGCTCGACCGAATAGGGCGCGCCGTTGCCGTCATCCGTGCCCATGGAGACCACGCGCACCTCGTCTCCGTACTTCTCGCCGAACAACGCCCGCGCACCCGATGTCATGGCGTCGTCGACTGCCATGACGCGGGTTTCCACCGGTTCGTTGCGCAGCACGAAGCGGTTGGCAATGGTCTCCACCTCGGCGAGTTCGGTGCCGCTCAGGGGCTTGGGGTGGGAGAAGTCGAACCGCAGACGGTCCGGCGCCACCAGCGAGCCCTTCTGGGCCACGTGATCGCCGAGCACCCGCCGCAGCGCCTCGTGCAAAAGGTGAGTGGCGGAATGGTTGGCGCGCACGGCGGCCCGGCGGGCATGGTCGACCTCCAGCACCAGCGCGGTGCCGCGCTTCAGGGTGCCGGTCTCGACCTTCACCTCGTGGACGAACAGGTCGCCGAGCTTCTTCTGGGTGGCCACCACCTGAGCGACAACGCCGCCCTCTCCGCTCAGGCGTCCGACATCGCCCACCTGGCCGCCCGATTCGGCATAGAACGGCGTCTGGTTGAGGATGACGAGGCCCTTCTCGCCGGCGGCAAGGCTGTCCACGACGGCGCCGTCGCGCACCAGGGCCGCAACCACGCCCTCCGCCTTCTCGGTCTCGTAGCCGAGGAATTCGGTGGCCCCCACCTCGTCGCGCACCGAGAACCACAGCGTATCGGTGGCGGCCTCGCCCGAGCCGGCCCAGCTCGCGCGGGCCTCCGCCTTCTGCCGCGCCATGGCGGCATCGAAGGCCGTGATGTCCACCGAGATGCCGCGGGCCCGCAGGGCGTCCTGGGTCAGGTCGAGGGGAAAGCCGAAGGTGTCGTAGAGCTTGAACGCCACTTCGCCGGGGAACTGCCCGCCCGAGGTCAGGCCCGTGCTCTCTTCCTCAAGGATGGAGAGACCGCGTTCAAGGGTGCGGCGGAAGCGCGTCTCCTCCAGCAGCAACGTTTCCTCGGCGAGGGTTTCCGCCCGCACGATCTCCGGATAGGCCCGGCCCATCTCCCGGACCAGGATCGGCACCAGACGGTGCATCAGCGGATCCTTGGCGCCCAACAACTGCGCATGGCGCATGGCGCGGCGCATGATCCGGCGCAGCACGTAGCCGCGCCCCTCGTTGGAGGGCAGCACCCCGTCGGCGGTGAGGAAGACCGAGGCGCGCAGATGGTCGGCGATGACGCGATGGCTCGCCTTCTGCGGACCGTCCGGATCCACCGAGGTCAGCTCCGCCACCTCGGCGATGAGGGCGCGCATGAGGTCGGTGTCGTAATTGTCGTGCACGCCCTGGAGCACGGCGGAGACGCGCTCAAGCCCCATGCCGGTGTCGATGGACGGCCGCGGCAGCGCCAGACGCTCGCCGCCCGGCAACTGCTCGAACTGCATGAAGACGAGATTCCAGATCTCGATGAAGCGATCGCCGTCCTGGTCCGGCGAGCCGGGCGGTCCGCCGGGGACGTGCGGGCCGTGGTCGAAGAAAATCTCCGAGCAGGGGCCGCACGGGCCGGTGTCGCCCATGGACCAGAAATTGTCGGAGGTGGGAATGCGGATGATCTTGTCGTCGCTGAGGCCGGCGATCTTCTTCCACAGCCCGTAGGCCTCGTCGTCCTCGCTGAAGACGGTGACTACGAGGCGGTCACGCGGCAGGTCGAAGGTGCGGGTGACCAGATTCCAGGCGAGCTCGATGGCCCGGTCCTTGAAATAATCGCCGAACGAGAAATTGCCGAGCATCTCGAAGAAGGTGTGGTGCCGCGCCGTGTAGCCCACATTGTCGAGATCATTGTGCTTGCCGCCGGCGCGCACACACTTCTGCGACGACGCCGCGCGGGCATAGGGCCGCTTCTCGACGCCGGTGAAGACGTTCTTGAACTGCACCATGCCCGCATTGGTGAACATGAGCGTCGGGTCGTTCTGCGGCACGAGCGGCGAGGAGGCGACAGCCTCGTGGCCCTCTTTGACGAAGTAGTCGATGAAGCTCGACCGAATCTCGTTAACGCCGCTCATGTGCCGGCCACAATCCTTCGGTGCCGGTCCCAGCGCGGAAGCCGGCTCTGGTGATCGCTTCGCGCCAGCGCTGCCCAAAGGCGCACCGCGCGGCTCCGGCGGAAGCGCGATGACGCCCGCCGGAACCGGGTTCGTTTAGCGATGGGTGCGCCGCTTGTCCAGAAACGCCTGGCCGAGAGGGCTCAGGCGTCGGCCGAGTCGCCGTCGGCATCATCCTCCGGTGTCCCGGCGAGGATCTTCTCGGCGATGAGGCCGGCATTCTGGCGGATCGCCGCCTCGATGCGGCCGGCAATCTCCTGATTCTGCTTCAGGAAGGTCTTCGCGTTCTCACGCCCCTGACCCAGGCGCTGGCTGTCGTGGGAGAACCAGGCGCCGGACTTTTCCACCACGCCGGCCTTCACGCCCAGATCGAGCAGCTCGCCGGTCTTGGAGATCCCCTCGCCGTACATGATGTCGAATTCCACCTGCTTGAAGGGCGGTGCGAGCTTGTTCTTCACCACCTTCACGCGGGTCTGGTTGCCCACCACCTCGTCGCGCTCCTTGATCATGCCAATGCGACGGATGTCGAGCCGCACCGAGGCATAGAATTTGAGCGCGTTGCCGCCCGTGGTGGTCTCCGGCGAACCGTACATGACGCCGATCTTCATCCGGATCTGGTTGATGAAGATGACCATGGTGTTGGACTTGGAGATGGAGGCCGTGAGCTTGCGCAGCGCCTGGCTCATGAGCCGCGCCTGCATGCCGGGCTGGCTGTCGCCCATCTCGCCGTCGAGTTCGGCGCGCGGGGTGAGAGCGGCCACCGAATCAACCACCAGCACGTCGATGGCACCCGAGCGCACCAGCGTGTCGGCGATTTCCAGCGCCTGCTCGCCGGCGTCGGGCTGGGAGATGAGCAGGTCGTCGAGATTGACGCCCAGCTTGCGCGCATAGATGGGGTCGAGGGCGTGCTCGGCATCGATGAAGGCGCAGGTGCCGCCGCGCTTCTGGGCTTCGGCGACCGTGTGCAGCGCCAGCGTGGTCTTACCGGAGGATTCCGGCCCGAAGATCTCGACGACGCGCCCCTTGGGCAGGCCGCCGATGCCGATGGCGATGTCGAGCCCCAGCGAGCCGGTGGGAATGCTCTCGATTTCCAAGGCCTTGCCGCCCTTGCCGAGCCGCATGATCGAGCCCTTGCCGAAATGCCGCTCAATCTGGGAGAGAGCGGCATCCAGCGCCTTGGTCTTATCCATGGAAGAACCTTCGACGAGTCTGAGTGTCGACTGAGTCATCGCCGCGCTCCGGTGCTGGTGCAAGGGGAAATGAGAACACCGCACATGTACATGCTTTGTTCTCAGTTCGCAATATGTTCTCATCTCGCACCGATCCCCGGCCTTTGTGGGCGTAGCTAATTCCATACGGAGCTTCGCTCGACAGCCTGACAGGCGCGCTGAACCGGCGCCGCATCCCTGCTTGACACCCGACATTACAGATCGACAATCGGATTGTCTGACAAACAAATGGCGACGCCCGGAGAGGTGTTAATGCCGTCCGCGGGGAGGAATGCTTGGCGATGAAGCGATTTCGCACAGGTCTCGTCGGCGCCGCGCGGCGAGCCGGCGGCGGCCACTGCGGCCCCGCAGGTGCCGGCGCCGCGCATCACGGCTGGTGTGCTCACCGATCCCAGCAGCGTCTTCACCGATCATATGGGGCAAGGCCCCGCCCTCGCGTCCGCCATTGAGTGGAACGAAGCGGACAGGGGCGGTGCCCTCGTCCGACGCTGGATCGACGAGAACAATGTGGGCGTGATCGCGGACATGCCCACCATGGCCATCCGCCCGCGCCGCGCGGTCGAACTCATCACCACGGGCGCCGCCTGAGGCCCGCCTGCGGGAACAGGGAAGACAACAGATGGATTTCGCCTGTTCCGAAAAGGTCGAGGACCTGCGCACCCGCGTCAGCGACTTCATGGCGGCGCACGTGCTGCCGGCCAACACCCAGTGGCACCGGGAGGTGGAGGCGGGGCGCTATCCCCTCGACCTGATCGAGCGGCTGAAGGCGAAGGCCTATGCGGGCGGGGCGGTGGCGGACCTGCCCTCCAACTGGCTGCTGTTGAAGAATGCCGCCGCCATGGGTGTCCATTGGGGCGCCTACCGCCAGCATCATTCCGAGTTGGTAAGCGTCCTGTTCGACGAACTGTTCGCGCTACGCCGGAGCGGGGCCATCGTCCCGCTCATCCGCGACGTCTTCCCGCTGGCTGAGGCGCCGGAGGCGCTGGAAGCGCTGGCCGGCCGGCGCACCGTGGGCAAGGTGGTGCTGGAGCCGTGAGCGGCCGATGGACCGCAGGGACGGCGGGCAAATGGCGGGGTGCAGGCGCATCCGCTTGACCTAAATGTTACTCATGAGTAACATTCCTTCTGACAGGTCGACTGGCATCCCTTTGCCCTTGTCGCCTCCCGAGCCGGACCCTGCGATGGCGCCCCCAAAACCCACCGACGCCGTGCTGGCGGATCCCTCGCCCTGGCGCTCTCCCGCCCAGCGCGGGCGCGACCGGGCGCTCAAGCGCGAGGCGGTGCTGAAGGCAGCGGCGCGGCTGTTCAATGAAAAGGGCTTCCACGCCACCTCGCTGGACGACGTGGCACGGCAACTGAATGTCACCAAGCCGACCCTGTACCATTACTTCCGCAGCAAGGATGAAGTCCTGTTCGAATGCTGCCGCATGGGGCTGGAGATGATCGAGGCGGCGGCAACCCCGGTTCCCGGCTCAAGCGCCAGCGGGCTCGAACGGCTGAGGGCATTGATGGAGCAATATGCCGAGGCCATGACCATGGATTTCGGCATGAGCATCACCCGTACCCCGGACACCGCCCTCTCGCCCGAGAACCGCGCCGAGCTGCGGCGCCTGAAATCGCAGATCGACCGCGCCATGCGCGGCGTGATCCAGAGCGGCATCGAGGATGGCTCCATCGCCCCCTGCGATGTGCGCACCGCTGCCTTCGCCATCGCCGGGGCGCTGAACGCCATCGCCCATTGGTACAAGCCCGGCGGCCCCCTCGCGCCGGCCGAGATCGCCCGCCAGACCGCCGACTTTCTCATCCAGGGGCTCGCGCCCCGCACCCCAGAACGACGCCGGCGCAAGCGCTGAGCCTCGCCCGATTAAGGAGGACACCCCATGGCCCTGCCTGCCGCGTTCCGCGACCTTGCCATCCCGGCCATCGCCTCGCCCATGTTCCTCGCCTCCGGCCCCGACCTGGTGGTGGAGGTGTGCCGCAGTGGGCTCGTGGGCACCTTCCCGGCCCTCAACGCGCGCACCAGCGACGCCTATGCGGCCTGGCTCGGCGAGATCGAGGACCGGCTCGCCGCGGCGACGCAGGCCGGCCAACGCCCGGCGCCCTATGGGGTCAACCTCATCGTCCACAAGTCCAACCCGCGCCTGGCCGCCGACATCGAGCTGACGGTGAAACACAAGGTGCCGCTCGTCATCACCTCTCTCGGCGCGGTGCCCGAGGTAGTGGATGCGGTGCACAGCTATGGCGGCGCCATCTTCCACGACGTGATCAACATGCGCCACGCCCGCAAGGCGGCGGAGGCCGGCGTGGACGGCATCATCGCCGTGTGCGCGGGGGCCGGCGGCCATGCGGGCACCTTGAGCCCGTTCGCCCTCATCCCCGAGATCGCCAGCTTCTTCACGGGCACCATCGTCCTCTCCGGCGCCATGAGCACCGGCCGCCACATCGCCGCCGCCCGCATGCTCGGCGCCGACATGGCGTATTTGGGCACCCGCTTCCTCGCCACGCGGGAATGCATGGTGCCCGACGCGCAGAAGGAGATGGTGGTGACGGCGAATGCCGACGACATCGTCTACACCCCCAAGGTCAGCGGCATACCGGCGAATTTCCTGCGCCAGAGCCTTGCCGCCGCCGGCATCGACCTCGACCAGCCGAAGCACGAGGGCGGGCTGGACATGGCCAGCGAGGCCAAGGCCTGGAAGACCGTTTGGTCAGCCGGACAGGGCGTCGGCTCGGTTCGGGAGGTGCTGCCGGCCGCAGAGCTATGCCGCCAGTTGATCGCGGAATATCACGCCGCCCGCCGCGAGGTGGCGCAGGAAGAGGCTGCCTCCGCCCACTTCACGCCCGCCGCCTGAGTGCGCTCGCCCCTCCTCTCGCCGCAGAAACCAGACGTGTCCGGCGTCTGTCCCCGCGATCCAAAGGCAGCGATAGCCGCGCTCCGGCAAGAGACGATTTCCATGCCGGGTGATCGACGCCGCGACCTTTCAAACTGAAGCGGCGCTGCCTTTTCATGGTGTTGACAAGGCCAGGGATGGCAAGAATAATTTGTCGGACAAACCGATAAACTGCTCAAGATCGGACAAACGCGGCGCGGCACTCGGGCAGGGCGCGCGTCACCGCCGATACAATCAAAATCAGGGGAAACGCATGGCACAGGTGGTGGTGGGCGGGGTGGGCATGACCCGCTTCGTGAAGCCGAGCGAAAGCCCGAGCTACGTCGCGCTGGCGCGCGAGGCGGTGCGCAGCGCGCTGGCCGACGCTGGGATCGATTACGCCAAGGTCCAGCAGGCCTATGTGGGTTACGTCTACGGCGATTCCACCAGCGGCCAGAAGGCGCTCTACGGCGTGGGGCTCACCGGCATCCCGGTAGTGAATGTGAACAACAATTGCGCCACCGGCTCCACCGCCCTGTGGCTGGCCCGCAATGCAATCCTGTCGGGACAGGCCGAGTGCGTGCTGGCGCTCGGCTTCGAGCAGATGCAGCCAGGCGCCCTCGTGGAGCACTGGAAGGACCGGCCGGGGCCGCTGGAAGATTTCATAAAGGTCACCACCGACGTGGCCTATGACGGCGACGTGCCCATGGCGCCGAAGATGTTCGGCGGCGCCGGCATCGCCCATCAGAACAAGTATGGCACCAAGGACACCACCTTCGCTGCCATCCGCGCCAAGGCGAGCCGGCATGCGGTCCACAATGCCCGCGCCATCTTCCGCAAGGAGGTGAGCGTGGAGGAGGTGATGGCCTCACCGCCGGTGACGCGCCTGCTCACCCGCCTGCAATGCTGCCCGCCCACCTGCGGCGCGGCGGCCGCCATCCTGTGCACGCCGGACTTCGCGCGCCGCCACGGCATCGACACCACTGTGACCATCGCCGCCCAGACCATGACCACGGACTTTCCCTCCAGCTTCGAGCCGGACCTGATGCGCGTGGTGGGCTACGACATGACCGCCGCGGCGGCGGCTTCGGTGTGGGCCCAGTCCGGCCTCGGCCCCGACGATGTGGACGTGGCCGAACTGCACGACTGCTTCACCGCCAACGAGCTGATCACCTATGAGGGCCTCGGATTCTGCCCGGAAGGCGGGGCTGAGAAGTTCATCCTCGACGGCGACAACAGCTACGGCGGCAAGGTGGTCACCAATCCCTCGGGCGGGCTGCTCTCCAAGGGCCATCCGCTGGGCGCAACCGGCCTTGCGCAATGCTTCGAGCTGACCGGCCAATTGCGCGGCACCATGGAGGCGCGGCAGGTGGAGGGCGCGCGGGTGGCGCTCCAGCACAATCTCGGCCTCGGCGGCGCCTGCGTGGTCACGCTCTATACGGCGGACCGGGGCGCGCGATGATCGACCGCAGCTTCATCGGCCACGTGTTCGATCCGTTCACGGTGGAGGTGGAGAAGGGGCGCATCCGCTTCTTCGCCCGCACCATCGGCGAGACCAATCCCGTTTTCACCGACGAGGTGGCGGCCCACGCGGCGGGCTATGCCTCCCTGCCCCTCCCGCCGACGCAATTGTTCTGCCTGGAGATGGACGGGCCGGACCCGTTTTTGTTTTTCAATCGTCTTGGCCTCGACTTCGCGCGCCTCCTGCACGGCGAGCAATCCTTTGCCCATAAGCGGGTGGTGTGCGCCGGCGAACGGCTCACCTTCACCCAGAAGGTGGCGGACATCTACGACAAGAAGAACGGCGCACTGGAATTCGTGCTGCGCGAGACCTCCGTGGACGATGAGGCCGGCCGGCGTGTCGCCGACCTGAAATCCACCCTGGTGATCCGCAACGGCTAGGGGCAAGCAACCATGACGCACGCCCCTGCCCTCGCGATCGGCGACATCTTCGCCACGCTGGAGCTTCCCCCGGTCACCCGCACCCAGCTGGCGCTCTATGCCGGCGCCTCGGGCGACCACAACCCCATCCACATCGACATCGATTTCGCCCACGCCGCTGGCGAAAAGGACGTGTTCGCCCAGGGCATGTTCGTGATGGCCTTCCTCGGCCGCCTGCTGACGGCCAACGCGCCGGTCACCGCCCTGCGCGCCTTCTCGACGCGGTTCCTCGCCATGACCCGCCTTGGCGACCGCCTCACCCTCACCGCCACGGTGGCGGAGCTGCTTGAGGCAGAGGGTGAGCGGCGCATGCGCCTCGACCTTGCCGTCCGCGACCAGAACGGCGAACAGAAACTGTCCGGCGCAGCGATCCTCGCGCTCGGCCTTCAGGACCTTTGAAAGGCGCAGTCATGACGAAGCTTACCGGCAAGGTCGCCTATGTGACCGGGGCCGGCCGCGGCATCGGCCGGGCCATCGCCCTGAAACTGGCGGGGGAAGGCGCCCGCCTCGTCCTCAACGATCTGGATTCCGAGCCAGTGGAGGCCGTCCGCGCCGAGATCCTGGCGCTGGGCGGCGAGGCCATCGCCGTTCCCGGATCGGTGACGGCGGAGGGCTTCGCCCAGAGCTTCATCGATCAGGGCATCGCGGCGTTCGACGGCATCGACATCATCGTCAACAATGCCGGCTACACCTGGGACAGCCTGATCGGCAAGATGAGCGACGCACAGTTCGACGCCATCCTCGACGTGCACCTGAAGGCGCCGTTCCAGATCCTGCGGGCCGCCGCCGAGCCCATCCGCATCCGCGCGGCGCAGGAAGCGGCCGAGGGGCGCGAGGTGTTCCGCAAGGTGGTGAATATCTCCTCCATCGCCGGCACCGGCGGCAACATGGGCCAGGCCAATTATGCCTCCGCCAAGGCGGGCGTCATCGGCCTCACCAAGACGCTGTCGAAGGAGTGGGGACGCTTCAAGGTGAATGTGAACTGCGTCGCCTTCGGCCTCATCGAGACCCGCATGACGGCAGCCTCCGAGACGAAAGCCTCCATCACGGTGGAGGGCAACCAGGTGGCCATCGGCCTGCCGCCCAAGGTGCTGGACGGCTTCCGCAGCCTCATTCCGCTGGGCCGCGCCGGCACGCCGGAGGAAGCCGCCGACGGCGTCTATCTCTTCTGCGCGCCGGAATCCAACTATGTCAGCGGACAGGTGCTGGTGGTCGGCGGCGGCATTTCTTTCTGAATGCCGCACGCCACCGCACCTGCGGGAAGTTGGCCCCAACCTTGCGTGTTGCTCGTCACCAGCGTTCCGCGCGGATGAAGAGGTCAGCAATGTCGGACGAAGCCCTGCAGTCGGTGGTCGTGGCCAAGAAGACGGTCGAGGCCGAGAACATGGTCTCCTTCGAACTCGTCCCCGCAGAGGGCGGCGAGCTGGCGCCCTTCACGCCGGGCGCCCATGTGGACGTGACCATTCCCGGTGGCCTCATGCGCCAGTATTCCCTGTGCAACAGCGCCAGCGAGCGCCATCGCTACGTGATCGGTGTGTGGAAGGACGCCAACAGCCGCGGCGGCTCCAAGGCCCTGTTCCAGCAGGTGAACGAGGGCGACCGCCTACAGGTGGGCGAGCCGCGCAACCGCTTCGCGGTGCCCCGCGACGTGAAGCGCGCCCTGCTGTTCGCCCGCGGCATCGGCGCGACGCCCGTGCTCTCCATCGCCGACCACCTGAAGGCGAAGAACATCCCGTTCGAGTTCCATTATCTGTTCGCCGGCGGCTCGCCGGGCTCGTTCCGCGCCACCATCGAGGCCTCGACCTTCGCCGAGAACACCACCTTCTATTTCGAGGCCGCCGAGCCACGCCTCAACCCGGCAGCTCTGCTCGCCGACCGGCCGGACGACACCCATCTGTTCCTGTGCGGCGTGGACTGGTGGCTTGATCCGGTGATCGCCAACGCCCAGCAGAAGGGCTACGGCGTCAACCGCATCCATGTGGAGCGCTTCACCGCCAAGGCGCCCCCGCCGCTGCTGGACAAGGTGTTCGACGTGAAGATCGCCAGCTCCGGCAAGGTCATCAAGATCCCCGGCGACCGCTCGGTCACCGCCGCGCTGGAGGAGGCCGGCGTGAAGGTGCCCACTTCATGCGAGCAGGGCGCCTGCGGCACCTGCAAAGTGAAGGTGCTGGAAGGCGAGATCGACCACCGCGACAAGCGCCTGAAGCCCGAGGAGAAGGAACAGGGCTATTTCCTGGCCTGCGTGTCGCGTGCCAAAGGCGACCTGCTGGTGTTGGATTTGTGACAATTCCACTTCGGGCGGCTTCGCGTTTCATGAACCCGCGAAGCCGCTCTCGAAGTCGAGTTCGCGCTTTTTTCTTCACGCGAACCGGTATCCATTTTCGCGTGAAAACGCTTCAGGCCCCGTTGCGGTCACAGCGCAAGGAATGAGCCCCATGGTTTCCGAAGAAGACGTCTGGCGGACCGCCTTCATCATCGCCGACCAGTACGGCCCCGAAGGCGTGGACTTCGCTCAACGCATGGCCGAAAGCTTCGAGATTGGCGGCAAGATGGAGGAGCATCGCGCGTGGGCCTCCATCACCGCCAAAGTGGCGACGCTCACTGCCGAGGATGCCGGCTTCACGCGCCCTAACTGACGGTGCCCGCGCGCCGTCCGTTTCGCGCTGTTCCTTGCCGCCCCTCTCGCAGCGCGGTCTTGCTGTCCCGCTGTGCCTTCGCGCCTTGCCCTCTCCTCCCTCACCTTGCGCCCCATGGCACATTGGCGCCCTGCGGCTCTGGCGCGCAGGCTGGCCAGACATGGGCAAGACCCAGCAACGGGACGAAAAATCCCCTGTGATTTGCGTCCATCCGGCCCCTTGAAATTGCCGGGTCGTGCGCGTAGGTTCCGCGCTCTCCGCTGGAGCCTCGGGTTCCGGCGATATGCAGGTGTAGCTCAGTTGGTTAGAGCGCCGGTCTGTGGAACCGGAGGTCGGTGGTTCGAGCCCACCCACCTGTACCACAATATGTAATTCTAAAATCAGCTGAATTTGCTCAGGCCGGTGGCTTCTGCCGGGCCTCTGGAGCGGCCAGTTGCCTGCCTGTCGAACGTGGGGCCGCACGGATTTTCCCGGCCGGTGCCCCGCTGGCCCATCATCAGCAGTGGGTTCGCCTGATAAGCGGAACGGGCGGCGTCGCGTCTCCACCCGGCTGAGAATGAGTGCTGCCAGCGCGGCCTTGCCCTTCGGCGAGTACCGGCCTTCGTGGTTCGCGACCATCTCCGGCATGTCCTGATTTGGATGTTTCACCTGCTCGCAGAAGCCGGCAGCCGCGAATCGGACAGGCATCCGAGCCAGGCGCGATAGGCGCGGATGACATCGACAAAGGACGGATGCTCCGGCCCGACGAGGTCAAGCACAACCCAGCCGACGCCCCCGGGCCGCAGGAAGAAGGCGACGGTTGAGGCGACATCGTCGAGCGCGACGATGTCGAGCGGGCCGGTGCCCTCGACCGCAAGCAGGTCGGGCATTGTGGAGAGCCGCGGATCAGGGTGCTGCCGCGACGAACCGCCGTCCACCCTCCGTAATGAACAGCCCAGTTATATTTCAACGGGAATAATGGCGAGGTTGGGCGGAGCTGTTTCGATGGGCTTCAAGCCGCACTGCGCCCCCCTTCATCAGCCCTTGCAAAATGCTCAAACATGGATTTCGTTATATCCATATGGGAATAGGTTTTCAATCATCATACCGTCGGGGGACGGGCTGGATTGCAAAGCAGGGGCGGGACGCAATGAGCTATTTCAAAGACGAACATTGGAGCCCCCGGGAGCTCCGGGCGAAGCATTGCGGCTTTCGCAAAGCGGCGGAAGCTAGGCCCCCGCGGCGGGGTCGCGGCGCCAGGAAATCAGCCAAGGCCGGCGCGCGCGCGGGTGCGGCGCTGATCATCGCGCTGGCATCGCCGGCGCTGGCCGCGGACCCGACCACCAGCTTTACCGTCAGCGGGCAGGTGATCGATCCCCGGAGCTTCGACCTGCCGAGCCTCGAGGCGCTGCCGGCCTCCACCCAGAACGTGACCTACACGTCCGGCGGCGGGGGCTTCACGGGCACCTTCACCGGTGTGCCGCTGTGGACGCTGCTGAACGATGAAACCGGGATCAAGACCAATCCCGCCATCAAGAACGACGTGATCCGCAACGTGGTGCTGGTGACCGGAAGCGACGGCTACCAGGTGGTCTATTCGGCGGGCGAACTCAATCCGGCTTTCGGCGGCTCGGTTAACGTCCCGCTCATGGCCTATGCCAGCAACGGGGCGCTCCTCACCACCGACGGCTTCGCCCGGACCACCGCGCCCGGCGACACCCGCGGCGGCCGCTATGTCTCGAATGTGTCGAGCGTTCAGGTCCTGCACGTTCCCTACCTCACCGGCACCTATGCCGGCGGGGTGTCGACCTCGTTCACGGTCTCTGGCCTCGTCAACACGCCGGCGACCTATACGCTCGCCAACATCACCGCGCTGCCAACGACAAGTGTGACGGTGGGCGCCAATACCTATACCGGCGTTACCCTCTGGACGCTGCTCGACACCGCGGGCGTCATCACCAACCCGCAGATCCACAACAACATCCTGCGTGACTACGTGGTGGTGACGGGCAGCGACGGCTACCAGGGCGTGATCGCCCTCGCCGAGATCAGCCCGAGCTTCGGCAACGACCAGAACATCGTCGCCTACAGCCTGAATGGCGGAGCGGCCGGCCTCTCGCTGGGGTCCAGCGGCTATTTCCGCCTGATCGTGCCGGGCGACGTGAAGCAGGGCCGCTGGATCTCGAACATCATCGATATCGAGGTGTTCGACGCCGCCATCTGGATGGCGGGGACCGGGCAACTGCTCGACCTCACCGGGCTTCCCATCACGTCGGAGGGTCTCATCCTCACCGGCGGCACGCTGACGAGCACCGGTGGCCCCGGCACGCTCACCGCCGCCACCTACCTGCTGCAAGGCGGCCTTCTCGACAGCACGGCCAACCTCGGCGCCACCGGCGCCGTCACCCAGTCCACGGGGGTGACCCTGCTCAAGGGCCAGATCAGCACGCCGGACGTGACCATCACCGGCGGCACGCTGCAGCTCGGGGCCGACAACCGACTGGCCACCGCCGCCACCCTGAAGATGACCGGCGGCAGCTTCGATCTTGCTGGCTATGCCCAGACG
The DNA here is from genome assembly GCF_005871085.1 of Xanthobacter autotrophicus. GTDB lineage: Bacteria > Pseudomonadota > Alphaproteobacteria > Rhizobiales > Xanthobacteraceae > Xanthobacter > Xanthobacter autotrophicus. The sequence continues at coordinate 691,498 of NZ_VAUP01000015.1, forward strand.
CTTTCGACCCTGAACGGCACCGGCACCGTAAAGCTCAGCTCCGACCTGTCGGGTGGCAGGCTGACGGTCGGCTCCGGAACGTTCGGTGGCGTGATCGCGGACGGCGGCGCGCAGCCGGGCGAGCTCGTCGTCGCCGGCCCCGGCGTCTTCACCTTGTCGGGCGCAAATACCTTCACCGGACCGACCAGCGTGGCCGGCGGCATCGTCAACCTCGACGGCGGCTCGCTTGCCGGCAGCATCGACGTCGCCAGCGGCGCCGCCCTGATCGGCACCGGCAAGACCGGCTCCGCCACGATCGCGGGTGCGGTCTCGCCCGGCGACGATGGCCTCGGCATTCTCACTGTCGGCGGCACCCTCAAGATGAAGGCCAGCGCCGCCTACGAGGTGGACCTCCAGAGCGGCGGCGCAGACCGCATCGCCGTGTCCGGTACCGCCGCGCTGGACGGCAAGGTCGACGTCTACGCCACCCGCGCGGACTTCGGGGAGATCGGCCAGCGATACGCCATCGTGACCGCCTCCGGCGGCCGCACCGGCACTTTCGAAAGCGTGACCTGGGAGGGCAACCCGAACCTGCTCTTCCTCGACGCCGCCCTGTCGTATGACGCCACCGCCGCCTTTGTCTCGCTGGAGCGCAACGGCGTGGCCTTCGCTTCCGTGGCCGCGACGCCGAATGCCGCAGCTACGGCCCGGGCTCTCGATACCCTGGGCTTCAGCAACGGCGCATGGGATGCCCTGGTCGAGCTGTCCAGCGCCACGGACGCCAACACCGCGTTCAACGCCCTGTCGGGAGAAGCCTATGCGGCGACGCGCGGCGTGCTGATCGAGCGCAGCGCGGACGTGCGAGACACCCTCATCGAACGCCTGCGGTCGCAGACGGGTGCGCCGACCGGAGCGGGCGCCGCCCTCTCCACCGGCGGCCTGGTGGCGTCCTACGCCTCGACCGGGAAGGCCCCATCCGCGGCCAGCGCAGCCATCACCAAGGCGCTCGCGCCGACGCCCGAGCCGGCCTACAGCCTGTGGTCCCAGGGCTACGGCAATTTCGGCCGCGCCTGGAACGACGGCAACGTGGCGACCGCCTCCCAGAGCACGGGCGGCTTCCTCATCGGGGCGGACGCACACCTGGGGTCGGACTGGCGCGTGGGCGTCGCCGGCGGCTACTCCGCAACGTCCATTACCGTGGACGACCGCGCCTCCTCCGCCGACAGCGACAACCACACCGCCGCGCTCTATGCCGGCGGTCATCTGGGCGCCTTTGCCCTTCGCCTCGGCGGTGCCTACACTTGGAACGACGTGTCCACCTCGCGCGGGGTGTCGTTCCCGGGCTTTGCCGAGGTGTTGAAGTCCGGCTCCGACCTTGGCACGGCTCAGGTCTTCGCTGATCTCGGCTACGACATCGCCGTGGGCGCCTTCGCCTTCGAGCCCTACGCCGCCGTCGCCTACGTGAACCTGAGCGGAGGAGATTTCCACGAGACCTGGGGCGCCGCCGCCCTCACGGGCTTCTCCTCCAATTCGGACACCACCTTCACCACCCTCGGGCTGCGCGCTTCGACCGAGGTGGCGGTCGGTGGCGCCACCTGGCGCGCCCTCGTCGGCCTCGGCTGGCGGCATGCCTTCGGCGACGTGGACCCGACGGCGAGCCTTGCCTTCGCCGCCGGCTCCTCGCCCTTCCTGGTGGAGGGTGCGCCCATCGCCGAGAACGCGGCGATTGTGGAGGCCGGCCTTGGCGTCCGCTTCAGCCCCGTCGCCAGCCTGAACGTGACCTATGTGGGTCAGCTCGCCAACGAGGCAGTGAACAACAGCTTCAAGGGCACGTTTGCCTGGCTGTTCTGAGGAAACGCGACTCGCACCGGCCCGCGATCTTCAAGGTCGCGGGCCGTATTCTTTCCAAACCCAATGGACGGCGATCTGGCGCCGGCCCCGATCAATCGCGGCGCGGGCACACCTGGGCTGCCGGCTCGGAAAGATCGGGCGGGGCGAGGCCGGCCTGGAAGCATGTGCTCATATGCACCACCTTGGCGATGGCCCGCGCCACCCTCACCCCCTATCTCGCCGGCGCCGGCCAGAAGGCAAACCTGAAACAGCGCGTGCTCGCCGACGCCCTGCGCCACTTCGCTCTGGCCGGAGGGCAGAAGCTGAGGAACTTCGTTGCCCTGCTCTCCAAGCTTCCCAGGGGACTGAGCGAGATCCGCCATGCGGAAAAGCTCGCCCGTGGCATGCCCAACCGGCCGCGTGCAGCCCTGACCGCGCCGGTCACCGCCGCCGTGCCGCCCGAACCAGCGCACTCATGGCGAGCATCATGGCCGAAGCAGCAATGCCCGCCGTGATGACGCCGGCCGGCGTCCAACGCGCCCTCCCCTGAAGTGTGATGCTCTTGCCGATCCTCACGTCCCAAGTCGCCGTCATCTCCTCAGGGTGATAAGGAGATGGTGGTATCTGATCCTTCGGCTCTTCCGTCATGGAATCCTCGCAATCGGCGGCTGTCTGCGCCGTGACCCCGAGCCATTGGCCGGCATGGGCGGGGCGCGGCGCGCATCCGCTATTCCACCAGCGCCACGCTGCTCCGGCAAGGCGGGGGACGGCGATCTGGGCTTAGCTTTCGTCCGCAGCCGTCCGGCCATAGCCGAGGGTCTTGGTCCAGCGCTCCAAGCACGGTGAGTTGAATTCGCCGCGGGGGAGCCTTATGCGTGGACCCCATGGACACCCACGCCGACGCCGCAAAACCCTTGAGTTCCCTGTCCCGCCACCGGCCGCAGTCCGGCACGGCGGCGCCGTTCCTGCCCATGAGCCGTGCCGAGATGACGGCGCTCGGCTGGGACGCCTGCGACATCGTGCTGGTCACGGGCGACGCCTATGTCGATCACCCGAGCTTCGGCATGGCCATCATCGGGAGGCTGCTGGAGGCCCAGGGCTTCCGGGTCGGCATCATCGCGCAGCCCGACTGGCAGTCGGCGGAACCGTTCAAGGCGCTGGGCAAGCCCAAGCTGTTCTTCGGCGTCACCGGCGGCAACATGGATTCGATGGTCAACCGCTACACGGCAGATCGCCGGCTGCGCCACGACGACGCCTATACGCCCGGCGGCGAGGGCGGCAAGCGACCGGACCGCTGCACTATCGTGTACACGCAGCGCTGCCGCGAGGCGTACAAGGACGTGCCCATCGTGCTCGGCGGCATCGAAGCGTCCCTGCGCCGCATTGCCCATTACGACTACTGGTCCGAAAAGGTGCGCCGCTCGATCCTGGCGGACGCCAAGGCGGACCTGCTCCTCTATGGCAATGCCGAGCGCGCCATCATCGAGGTGGCGAACCGCCTCGCCGCCGGCGAGGCACCGCGCGATCTGGAGTCCATCCGGGGCGTCGCGCTGTTCCGCCGCGTGCCGGAGACTTACACCGAGCTGCACGCCGACGATCTCGACTCCGCCGATGAGGGAGCGGCCCGCCGCCCCGGCGATGTGGTGATCCGGCTGCCGGCGTACGAGCAGGTCGAACAGGACAAGGAAGCCTATGCCCGCGCCTCGCGCGTGCTGCACCGGGAGAGCAACCCCGGCAATGCGCGCCCGCTGGTGCAGCGCCACGGCGACCGCGACCTGTGGCTGAACCCGCCGCCGATCCCGCTTACGTCCGACGAGATGGATGCGGTCTACGACCTGCCCTATGCCCGCGCGCCGCATCCCTCCTACGGCGATGCGAAGATCCCGGCCTGGGACATGATCAAGTTCTCGGTGACCATCATGCGCGGCTGCTTCGGCGGCTGCACGTTCTGCTCCATCACCGAGCACGAAGGCCGCATCATCCAGAACCGCTCGGAAGGCTCGATCCTGCGCGAGATCGAGCTGATCCGGGACAAGACACCGGGGTTCACGGGCGTGATCTCGGACATCGGCGGGCCCACCGCCAACATGTACCGGATGGCCTGCAAGGACCCGAAGATCGAGGCGGCCTGCCGGCTGCCGTCGTGCGTCTTTCCCGACATCTGCCCGAACCTGAACACCTCCCACGACGAACTCATCCGGCTCTATCGCAAGGTGCGCGAGACCGAGGGCGTCAAGAAGGTGATGGTGGCGTCCGGCGTGCGCTACGACCTCGCGGTGAAGAGCCCCGAATATATCAAGGAGCTGGTGACCCATCACGTCGGCGGCTATCTGAAGATCGCGCCCGAACACACCGAGCGCGGCCCGCTCGACAAGATGATGAAGCCGGGCATCGGCACCTATGACCGCTTCAAGGAGATGTTCGACGCCGCGGTGAAGCAGGCCGGCAAGAAATACTACCTCATCCCGTATTTCATTGCCGCCCATCCGGGCACGACCGACGAGGACATGATGAACCTCGCGCTCTGGCTCAAGAAGAACCGCTATCGCGCAGATCAGGTGCAGACCTTCCTGCCCTCTCCCATGGCCACGGCCACGGCCATGTACCATACCGGCGTCAATCCGCTGCGTGGCGTGCGGCACGGGGGGAGCGACAAGGTGGTGACGGTCACGGGGCTGCGCCAGCGCCGGCTGCACAAGGCGTTCCTGCGCTACCACGATCCCGAGAATTGGCCGCTGCTGCGCGAGGCGCTGAAGCAGATGGGCCGCGCCGACCTGATCGGCTCGCGCCCCGACCAGTTGGTGCCGGCCCACCAGCCGCCCGGCACCGGCAAAGCCGCCGGCACGCGGCGGCCGGTGCGCAGCACCAGCGGCGGGGCACAGCGCTTCACAACGAAGGGCGTTCCCATCCGCAAATAAGCGCTCCAGCCGGGCCGGCGGGTGGCCTGCCTTGTCCGGCCGCCTACGGCTCTTCGGACGAAGGCTGCGGAGACGAGGGAGCGGCTTCCCGCTGGAGGACAGCGGCGAAAAAGCCATCCGTATCGTGGCGCGCGGGCGTGAGCGACAAGTGGTCCGGATGCGCCGACCCGGTCAATTGCGGTGCGGCTTCGTGCAGCGGCGTGACATGAAAGGTGGGATAGGCCGCAAGGAAGGCCGCCACCTGGGCCTCGTTCTCCTCGGGCAGCATGGAGCAGGTGGCGTAGACGAGCCGTCCACCGGGCTTCACCAGCCGCGCCGCGCTCGCAAGAATACGGGCCTGCAGCGGCAGGAGATGATCAAGCCCGGCTTCCTGCTGGCGCCACCGCGCATCCGGATTGCGCCGCCATGTGCCGGTGCCGCTGCATGGCGCATCCACCAGCACGCGATCGAAGCTGCCCTTGTGACGCTTGACCCAGCGGTCGGTTTCGCTGGCCAGGGGCCGGGTCTCGATATTGTGCAGGCCGGCGCGCCGGAACCGTTCGGCGGCACGTTTCAGGCGGCCATCGGACACATCGCAGGCGATGACGTGGCCCTTGTTTGCCATCTGCGCGGCAATGGCCAGCGTCTTGCCGCCGGCCCCGGCGCAGAAATCCACCACCCGTTCGCCCGGCCGCGCGTCCACCAGCAGGGCGACAAGCTGCGAGCCCTCGTCCTGGATCTCCACCTCGCCGCTTTTCAGCATGGGCAGGCTGGCCAGCGCGGGACGCTCCTGCACGCGAATGCCGAATGGCGCCAGGGGAGACGCCTCGGCTTTCAGGCCAAGATCGCGCAGCGCGCGCAGCATCACCTCGCGCGTGGACTTGACCGGATTGACGCGCAGGTCGAGGGGGGCTGCGGTCAGAAGCGCGGCCATCTCGCTCCCGAACGCGTCATGGAAACGCCGCCGCAAGGGCTCGACCGCCCAGGTGGGACATTCAAAACGCACCTCGTCCGGCATGGCCGGATGATCGATCGTACAGCCCTGCAATTTCACCAGCAGTGCGTGCTCGTGATCCGTCAATACGGCAGGCGCGAACCTTCCACCGTTGAACAGGCCATGGACCTGATCCGGCGTCCTGCCGCCCGAGATTCTGCCCCCCGAGCTCTTACCGCCATCCAGTGCCATCCAGGCCAGAAGCCGGTTGCGCGGCAAGTCCTTTCGTCCGTGCTTCGCCAACCACCAGCCCAATCGGGCGTGATGGCGCAGTAACGCATAGAGCAGATCGCAGATCTGGCCACGATCCTTGTCGCCGAGATGGCGTCGGGATCGAAACCATGCCGAAACGACAGCATCGGCAGGACGCGCGACACGATCGACTTCATGCATCAGTTCGAGAGTAGCTTGCAGACGGGTGGCGGGAGTCACGGGAGAGACGATCGGGCTGGAAAAACGCGCGGCACCATAGATGAAGGCGTTGCGCCTGACTATTGATTCTCGAGCGGCTCGGACGGATGCTATTGGGCGGATGGACGCCTGAGGCACTCCCCCCGACGCGATCGGACTCCACAGCATCGGCGCACGCCTTATGCCTCTTCGGATTCAACCTGAGGCTTTTCAATCAACAGACCCGCTGAAAAGCCGTGAGGCGCCATAGCTGCCGACCGAAAGTCGACGGCGCAGGCAGCTGTCAGGTCTCTGATTGCTCCGACAGGCTCGACAAAGATGCTCGGGAAGTCCGGGCGGATCCGATTGCGAAACCGGAGGTCGGCAGCGCACGCCCACCTGTGACACATCAAGCCTTTATCCACATCTCGCTTCCGAGCCATGAGCCCACGCCGGCCGAAAAAAAGCTCCGGAATCTGAAACAAGCGCAGATATAACAGCTCATGCGACCGAATATTGCTGCGTTTGATAATACAATATTACGCAACTGCGATAGCCTAGATCACACTATAATTTAGTAATTGTGACGTATCGTATTGTATAATTGATTTAAAGCCACATGATAATTGTATTACATTTTACAATAAGTATCGGAAATTTGAAACATATATCAATAAATAATTGAAAACTGCAACTGCATAACGATTTCGCTTTTTGTAAAAAAAAGTCTATTATCCATAAATATTGTTGTCAAATGAGGAATTATCTGTGGAAATTTCGAGGTCCAGCGGAAGTGTACCGCACCTTGTAGCGGACGCGACCACTGGGATGGAAACTGGCGTACTAGTTCTGATTCCAGAAACTCAACATGCGACTGCTATGTCGGACGATAAAAATTACTGCGGTGGATAGGTACGCCGCGCAATGAAAAGCCCTCGACGGCATGGCCGGGGCGTATCTGTCATCCAATCGCAAACTCGCTTCGGACCTTGCTCGGTGCCGGGAGCACGCGGTGACAGCCTGCCCGTGAGCAGATGGGCCGTCGGCAGGGCCGGCCACCGGCTGAAGTCACGGGCAGCCCCTCCCGCAACGAAAGTGCGGTTGCGCCCGCGTCGCGTCCCCTTTATCGATCCCCTGCGCGTTCTGGTGATCGCAAGGTTGAGGGGGCAACCTTTTGGAGGAGAGCTTCGCATCCGACCGCTTGTCGGTGCTTGCCCTTTCGGATCTCATCCTGGAGGCACCGCGCGGCGGGCTCCTCTGCGTGGACGGCATCGACCTTGCCGGATTGCGCGCTCTTTTCGAGGACATTGAACTTCCGCCCCATGCGTCGAGGCTGCTTTTCCTCCCGCTCGCGGCGGCGGACTCCTCCGAGGCACTGGCCGAAAACCTCATCGCCGCCCTGGCTGACATCGCCCTGAAGCTGTGGCCGGTCTGGTATCGGGATGTGAGCTTCCCCGGGCGGGGCGTAGATACGCTCGCCCGCTTAGCGGTCATCGCCGTGGCGCGGCGCGTAGCCGCCGGTATGCCCGGCGTCCTACCCGCCTGGGTCGAGGCGGCGGCGCTGCTGGCGCTCGACGGTCGGCCGCCACGGGTTCCGCAGACGCCGGCGGGGACGCAGCTCGACCAGTTGGCGCGGCTGATCGGTCCGGACGGCTTGGTGCTGGCGGTGGACATCCCCCGGGGCGCCCTCTCGTCACCACGGGCGGAGGCGCTGGTCCACGGCCTCGAATGGGTCGCACGGCATCTGCGCGGAGCAATGGTGGTGGTGTTTCCCGAGCCGCCCGAGGAGAGGTCACCCTTCGACCGCATTCGCCACGGGGTCCGGCGCTTCGCGGCGGATGTGGGCGGAACGGCGCCAGCCGATCCCGGAGCCGATGCCCACGCGGTCCAGCGGCCCTCGCCGGGACCGGAACCGGAGGAGCCATGGCTCCTGCCGTGGCGCGGCCGGCCACATCCCCTGAGCGCGGTGGAACAGCGCCTCGCCCGCCTGATCGAGGCGGATGAAGAACTCGCACCGCTGTTCGGCTTCAACATCCCCGTGGAAACGGTACGTGGATCGCGGCCGCGGGTGGACCTGCTGTGGGCCGAAGGCCGGCTCGTGGTGGAACTGGACGGCTATGCCGACCACGGCACCCGCGCGGCTTTCCTGCGTGATCGCCATCGCGATTTCGAGCTTCAGCTCTCCGGCTATGCGGTGCTGCGCCTGCCCAACGACGAGATCGCGCAGGACTGCTGGCTTGCGCTGGAGAAGATTCGCGACCTCGTCCGGCAACGCCGGCAGGTCCTGCTCCGGGAGAGATAGGTGGCGACCAAGGCGACGACCAAACCGACGCGATCCCCCGAGAGTCGGCTGAAGGAGCGCCAGGGGCTGCTCCTGCTGGCGCTCCTGGCGCGCCCCGACGGCATCGCCGCGCAGAAGGACCTGCGCCCCGCCCCGGAGCCGGCGGTGCGCCATCCGCTGGAGCGGGAGGGCTGGATCCGCACCGCGAAGCGCGGACGGGGCAATGTCATAGAGGTGACGGACAAGGGCTGGGATGCGGGTGGCGCGGCGCTCCACACCTTGCTGCCCGAGGATGCGGACGGCGCCTCCGCCGTGCTGCGCGCGGTGCTGGAGCGGCTTTCCGCCTACATGGCGGCGCGGGAGGTGGCACTCTCGGACCTGCTCGGCCCCCAGAGGGGCACGCCACCGGCGTCTGTCGGCGCAACGATCGGGCCTGAAGCGGATGACCCAGCGCCCTCGGACCTCCCGGCGCGCATCCGGGCGGCCTATCTGGCGGTGACGGGCGGCCGCCTCAACACCCGCGCCCTGCTGAAGAGCCTCCGGCCTCACCTGCCCGACGTCGCGGGCGAGACGCTCGATGCTACGCTGAAGGCGATGCAGGCGGAGGGGGCTGCCCGGCTCTACCGCATCGACGACCGTGCCGAGATCACCCAAGCGGATCGCGCCGCGGCGGTGGAGATCGCCGGCGAGCCCCGCCACATTCTCTGGATCGAGCGATGAACGACATGAGCGAAGGGCCCGGTGCGCCGGGGTTCGCGGCCTTCCGCGCTACCAGCTTCGACTGGACACGGCAGTTGCGCAGCGTCTGGCGCGATCCTCCCCACCAGGTCGCGGCGCTGCATGAAGGCTGCATCGACGACATCCTCACCTATTTCGAGGAGCGCACCCGGGAGGAGGAGCCGGACCCAGAGCCCCTCGGCCGCGTGGTCGTGGGACCGGCGGGATACGGCAAGACCCATCTGGTCGGCCGGCTGCGGGCCGGGGTGTGGGAGCGCGACGGCTGGTTCGTTCTCCTCGACCTTGTGGGCGTGAAGGATTTCTGGTCTTCGATCGCGCTCGGCTTCCTGGACTCGCTTCATGCGCTCCGCAGCGAAAATCTGACGCAGCACGATCTCCTGATCCTGAAGCTCGCCGACAAGCTCGGCATCGCCGAGCAGGCCAGTGCGATCGCCAAGCGGCACGACGACGATCCGCGCTCGGCCATGAACGACATGTCGGCGCTGTTCCGCAATGCGCTGGCCCGCTACGACCGGCAAGGCACGTTGCGCCATCGCGACGTGCTGACGGCCCTGATCCTGCTGACCTCCAACGACCTTGACCAGCAGAGCATCGCCCATGCCTGGCTGCAGGGCATGCCCGCGACGGCACAGGACGTGAGCCAGTTCGGCTTCGTCGGCGACAACGCGCCCATCACCGTGGTGAAGGGCCTGTGCTGGCTCATGAGCCTCGTTGGACCGACTCTGATCGCGGTGGACCAGATCGACGCGATCGTCACCGCTGCCCATGCCGGTTCGAAGGCGGCGGCCTCCCTGTCTGAGGGGGAGAAGGCCGAGGCGCGATCCATCCTCGAGGCGCTGGCACAGGGCCTCATGGACCTTCACGAGGTGAAGTATCGCGCGGTGGTCGTGCTGTCGTGCCTCGAGGCCACCTGGCAGGTGATCGAGCAGACCTCCAGCGTCCCCGTGGACGCCCGCTTCTTTCCGCTGGTGCCCCTGCGGGCCCTGCCCGACGCGACACGCGCCGCCGCGCTCGTCGAGGCGCGCCTCGCGGCCGCCTATGGCCCGCGCCATTTCACGCCGCCTTATGCCACCTGGCCGTTCCGGCCCAAGGCATTCGCCCAGGCGGTGGGCCTCTCGCCGCGCGAACTGCTGCGGCATTGCGAGGCGCATCGCATTGCCTGCGTAGCCAAGGGCGCGGTGGAAGAGCTGTCCGCGTTCGGCGGCAAGGCGCAGCCGCCAACCGCCGTTCCCACACCCTCCGGCCTTGATACCGACTACAATCAGGCCCGCGCAGAGGCGGACGTGTCGGGCCTCCTCGATCTCGACCGGGAAGACGAGCTGCGCGACATCTTCTCCCATGCGCTCGGACTGTTCGAGCGGCAGCTCGACCTGCCGGACGATGTGGATGCGGCGGTGCAGTTCTATCCGAACCAGAAGACGCCGCCGCTCCACGGCCGGCTGTCCTTCACCTTCCGGGCCGAAGGCGATCTTGAGCAGCACTATTGCTTCCGCTTGCTGGCGCATCCCAACCACCTCGCCTTCCAGTCCCGCATCAAGGCGGCGATGACGGCATCGGGCATCGGCTCGAAGCTGCCGGGACGCCATCTTTTGCTGCTGCGCACCTCCGAGCCGCCGCAGGGGCCCAAATCGCAGCAGCTGACGGCGGAGTTCCGCAAGGCCGGCGGGCGCTTCATCGTGCCTACCGAGGACGACGTGCGTGCCTTCCTGGCCCTACGCGCGCTCTCCGGACGACCCGATTTCGCCGCTTGGCTGAAGCAGCGCAAGCCGCTGTTCGAAGTGCCCTTGTTCAAGGCGGCCGGGCTCGCGCCGCCGCCGTTCCTCGCCGCCCCACCGGAGCCACCGCCATCCGGCACGCCTGCGGGCAGCTCGGCCGGCGACACCCCGCCGCCCCCCACCCCACCCGCCACTCCCCCGCGCCGCGACACGCCGACGAAGGCGCCGCCACCAGTTGCCGCGACGCAGATCATGGTGGGCCGGCGTGTCGGGCCCCAGGGGGCTGGGGAAGCGGTCGAGTTCGCCGCCTCCCTGCTGCCCCGGCACGTGGCCATCTTCGCCGGCTCCGGTTCAGGCAAGACGGTTCTGCTACGGCGGCTGGTGGAGGAGGCAGCCCTCCTCGGCATTCCCGCCATCGTGCTCGACATCAACAACGATCTTGCCCGCCTCGGCGAGGCGTGGCCGCAGGTGCCGGAGCACTTCTCCCCCGACGACGTGGCGAAGGCCGGGCGTTACCACGCTGGCGTGGAGGTAGTGGTCTGGACCCCCGGCATTTCCAGCGGCAACCCGCTCGCCCTCGCGCTCCTGCCGGACTTTTCCGCCATCGGCAGCGGCCGCGACGCCGAGAGCGAGGACGAACGCTCCCAGGCCGTGGAAATGGCCCGCGCCACCCTCACCCCCTATCTCGGCGGCGGCGGCCAGAAGGCGAACCTGAAGCAGGGCGTGCTCGCCGACGCCCTGCGCCACTTCGCCCTGGCCGGCGGGCAGGAGCTGCGGGACTTCGTCGCCCTGCTCTCCGAGCTGCCCGAAGGCCTCAGCGAGATCGGCCATGCGGAAAAGCTCGCCCGCGACATGGCCGACCAACTGCGCGCGGCCATCGCCACCAATCCGCTGCTTCAGTCGAACGGGCCGAAGCTTGATCCCGCGCGGCTGTTCCACGGCGGCGATCCGGCGCGCACGCGCATTTCCGTGATCAACCTCGCCGGACTTGCCACCGACGAGGCCCGACAGGCCTTCGTCAACCAGTTGCAGATGACGCTCTTCACCTGGGTGAAGCAGAACCCGAGTCCCTCCGGCCGGCTCTACGTGCTGGACGAGGCGCAGAACTTCGCACCCTCGCAGGCCAATACGGCTTGCAAGGCCAGCACCCGCTCGCTGGCGGCGCAGGCGCGCAAATACGGGCTCGGCATGGTGTTCGCGACCCAGCTGCCGCGCGGCATCGACAGCGGCATCGTCTCCAACTGCACCACCCACATGTATGGCCGCATGAGCTCGCCCGCGACCATCGAGGCGACACGTGATCTCATGGCGGCCAAAGGCGGGGCCGCCGATGACCTGGCCCGGCTCGGGCGCGGCGTCTTCTATTTCTCCACTGAGGGCGTGCGCCGGCCGGTGAAGATCGAGACCGCCCTCTGCCTGAGCTGGCACCCGGCCAATCCGCCGACGGCAGCGGAGGTGGTGAAAGCGGCGCGGGCCTCGCTGCAGAAGACAGATTGAAGCAGCAACTGGCGAGCCGTGACCCGGCGTCCGTGTCACAAGGGTCATGACGCGTCCGCTGCGGGACGCGCTTGCCTTGCCGGCCCGCTTGCCCACCAGAGACCCCCGCATGCCACACCCCGGCGCGCGGGACGGGCATCCCGCGGTTGGGTGTAACCCGATAGCAACGGCACGGCGCGGGCCATGTTTTTCAGCCGACACGTTGTTGCACCCGGAAACAGGACCACCCATCATCGCCGAAGAACAAGATTGCTCAGGGGCGGTTCGGGGCGTGGAGACTAAGAGGAGCGGCACGACGGCGTGGCTGCGCAATGCGTTCTGCATTGCGCTTGCCTACGCGTTGCTGTTCCAGGTCGTCTTCACCGGAATCTCCGCCGAACGCATGAGCTTTGCGGCGGCGGGTGGCCAGGAGATGCTTTGCATCTCGGACGGCACCAACACCGATCCCGGCAAGACGCCACCGGCGGATCATCGGTCCTGCTGCACCATCTGCGCCTTCCATGCGCTCACGCCCCTGCTGCCGGAAGCATTCGGCCTTGTCGCGCCCGCGCTCTCCTTCCACGCGACGGCCGCGATGCCGGCCGCGCGCGTCGCACTGCCGCGAAACGCACGCCGCGAACCACGCACCTCCCAGGGACCCCCGCTGACGACCTGACGGCCGATTCCCTCATCGACCTTCATGTTTTCGCAGGAGTAGTCCCATGCCCCGAAGGCTCCGCCTTGCGTGGGCGGCATCGGCGTCGTTCGTCGCCATGCCGCACGTCTTGATTCCGAACGCCGCTTTGGCGCAATCCCAGTTCGATCTCGAGACCGTCGTCGTCCAGTCCGACGCCACGGCACCCGAAACCGTGCATGCCAACGGCCCGCCGGTCACCGAGACCACCGCCGGCCCGGTGCAGGGCTACCGCGCGCTGACTGCCGCGAGCGCTACGCGCACCAACACCCCCATCCAGGAGATCCCGCAGTCCATCCAGGTGATCCCGCGCTCGGTGATCGACGACCAGGACGCTCTCAGCGTCGCGGAGGTCCTGCGCAACGTCAGCGGCGTACAGGGCACCAACCCGGTCCAGACCCCGGCCTTCACGTCAGCCTATATCCGCGGCTTCCCGGCAGAGTATTGGGTCGACGGCCTGACCACCTTCTACAACGGCGGCGACCGCGATTCGCTGGTGAACGTGGAGCGCATCGAGGTGCTGAAAGGCCCGAACGCCATTCTTTATGGCGGCGGCACCGGCGCGCCGCTTGGCGGCGTCATCAACCTCGTTTCGAAGCTGCCCACGGATAAGGCGTTCGCCGAACTCGGCCTCACCTTCGGCAGCTATGCCTATCTGCAGCCCTATTTCGATGTGAACACGCCGCTCACCAAGGATGGCACCGTCCTGTTCCGCATGACGGGCGAGTACACCTCCGCCGGCTCGTTCATCGACGTGCTGGAAACGGAGCGTTACTCGTTCAATCCCGCGCTCACCTTCACCAACAAGATCGATACGACCCTGACCCTGCAGGGGCGGATCTCCAGCTGGGAGCAGCAGGAATACCAGGGGCTTCCCGCCACCGGGACCGTGACCGGAGCGTTCCGCCTCAACCCCAACATGTTCATCGGTCCTGCCGATATCCCCAATTCCACCTCGCGGGTGCAGAGTCTGACCGCCACCTTCGATCATCGCTTCGACGATGTCTGGTCCGCCAACATCCAGGCCCGCATTTCCAACACCAAGTACAAGGAGCTGGCGCAGAACTTCACCAGCGGCTTCGACTTCGCCGGCAATGCGCCGGCCGCACCGCTCGCTTACTGGAACGTACTCAATATATCGCTCTACCAGGAGCAGCAGGAGGCGACCATCGTCGCCAACGCGCTGGCGAAGTTCAATGTCGGGCCGACCGAGAACAAGCTGCTGTTCGGCGCCGACTATAGCCGCGTGTCCGACGACGGCAACATGTATGGAGACTTCAACGACATCTTCACGCTCGGCTACGTGAACCTGCTCAACCCGGTCTATCCGCCCTATGTGGAGCCGGGGCAAAGCGTCGGCAACGTCATCGCGGATGCGCAGAACGTCTACAACACAGCCGGCGCCTATGTGCAGCTCCAGAGCGCCGTGTGGGAGCGGCTGCACCTTGTCGGCGGGCTGCGGCTCGCCAACCTGCGCATCGATAGCGTTTCGCCTGCTTTCCAGACCTCGTCCAGCATGGACACGACCGAGCTGCTGCCGCGTGTGGGTGCCGTGGTGGACGTGTTCAAGGGCTTTTCGCTCTATGCGAGCTACTCGCAGGGCCTCAAGGCCAACCCGTTCACGATCTATGTGGGCGCCCCCCAGCCGGAGCATTCCGAGCAGAGCGAGGCCGGCATCAAGTTCGATCTCGGCTACGGGCTGACCGGCTCCATCGCCCTGTTCGAGATCAACCGCACCGGCGTGCCGGTATTCACCGGCATCGCCTCCGAGGCCATCGGCGTGCAGCGATCGAGCGGCTTCGAGACGGACCTACTCTGGCAGCCCGACAGCAACTGGCAGGTGCTCGCGAGCTACGCCTATGTGGACGCCACCGTCGTCGACGCCATTCCCGGGGTCGCCGCCGCGGGCAACCAGCTCAACATGGTACCGCCAAACTCCGGGCGCCTGTGGGTGAACTACAAGTTCGATCCCGGCCCGCTGAAGGGCTGGAGCGTCGGCGCCGGCATCTATGCCGCCTCTGGCGCCTATGTAGACCTCGCCAACGAGTATGAGACCTCGTCCTATTTCACCATCGACGCGAAGATCGCCTACGAGAAGGATAATTTCAAAGCTCAGGTCACCGCGAAGAACCTCACCGGCGAGGACTATTTCGTACCCTACAATTATTATGGCGGTCGGATCGCGCCGGGAGATGCCAGGAGCATCTACGGCAAGGTCGCCTGGACCTTCCAGTGAGGCCTCCCATGACCCTGACCCGACGCGACATCGCCCTTGCCGGCCTGCTCGGCCCGCTTCTGGCCCAGGCGGCACCGTTTGCCGCCAAGGCGCAGACCCCCGCCGCCTTGCCGGAGCCTCCTGCGGCGGCGCACGACATGTCCGCCATGCCGGCGCACTGGATGGGTAGCGAGAAGATCGCCTTCCTCATCTATCCGCAGTTCACAGCCCTCGACATGGTGGGGCCGCACTACATGCTCACGAGCCTCATGGGGGCGACGACGCATGCGATCGCGAAGACCAAGGCGCCGGTCACGAGCGACACCGGCCTCGTCTTCACTCCGTCCGCCACCTTCGAGGACTGCCCGGCGGACCTCGACATTCTCTGCGTTCCCGGTGGCTCAATGGGCACGCTCGCCGCCATGCGGGATGACGACACGCTGCGCTTTCTGAAGGATCGCGGCAGCCGGGCAAAATATGTAACCTCGGTCTGCACCGGCTCGCTGCTGCTGGGAGCCGCTGGGCTGCTCCAGGGCTACAAGGCCACGTCCCACTGGGCGGCCCGCCCGCTGCTGACCGAGTTTGGTGCGATCCCGACGGCTGGCCGGGTGGTGCGCGACCGCAACCGCATCACCGGCGGCGGCGTGACCGCCGGCATCGACTTCGGCCTGGCGCTGGTGGGGAGCCTGCGCGACCGAACCTATGCGGAGGGGGTGCAACTGCTCGCGGAATACGCGCCGGAGCCGCCATTCGACGCCGGGACGCCGCAGCGCGCGCCGGCGGAGGTGACGGCCCTGATCGAAGGCATGTTCACTACCTTTCTCGCGGAAGCAGCCGAGACCGGCCGTGCCGCCTTCGCCCGCGCTGGTTCCTTGTGAGCCGCGCCCTCACCATCGCGGGTCGCTCCTGCCACCCCAGGGCACGCCCAGCAGCGCGGCTTATCACGGCCTCGCCCATGCGCGCGTGCCAAAGCGGCTTCCCGCCAAGTGATACCGGTTCGCGCGAAGAAACAGGCGCCAGCACAAGATTTTGGAGCGATCGCCATGCGCCGGCGCGAACGGTGATTGCTCCAGCCTAGCCCTGCCGCCACTGGGACACCGGCGGCGGCCAACCTGAGGAGTTTTCCATGTCCACCAGCTTTCCATCCCGGCGCGGCGTCCTCACTGCGGCGGCGCTGGCTGTCGGCGCGCTCATGCTCACCGCTCAAGCGCCCATGGCCCATGAGTTCAAGGCCGGCGCCATCGAGGTCGACCATCCCTGGTCCCGCGCCACGCCCGGCGGCGCCACCGTGGCGGCAGGCTACCTGACGCTCAAGAACACCGGCGCGACGCCGGACAAGCTGATTTCGGCCACCGCCCCCTTCGCCGGCAAGGTGGAGATCCACGAGATGGCGGTGAAGGACGGCGTGATGACCATGCGCGCCCTGCCGGACGGCCTTGCCATTCCCGCCGGCGGCTCCGTGGCCCTGAAGCCCGGCTCCTACCACATCATGTTCCTCAACCTGAAGGAACCGCTGAAGGAAGGCACCAAGGTGGACGGCACCCTGACCTTCGAGAAGGCCGGAACCGTCGCCGTCCAGTATCAGGTGGAAGGCGTCGGCGCCTCCAACAGCGGGCATAAGGCCCACTGAGCCACCAAGCGGCTCCCGCCGCACCAACCACAACGAGCGCCGGCGCTCATCGCGCCGGCGCTCGTTCCTCAGAATTCAGGTGCTGATGGACAAGGCAACATGGCTGACCGCTAGACCTTCGGAGCCAGCCAGCCACACGCCTCCGAACGCCGCCAGGATGGCCCCTTAATATCTGATTTTAAAAGATTTTCTGAACTGGTGCGGACGGCGGGACTCGAACCCGCACGCCTTGCGGCGCAAGATTTTAAGTCTCGTGCGTCTACCGGTTTCGCCACGTCCGCCCGGACCGGGCGCGCGATCACGACCGGGAGCGGGACTTTAGGGAAGATGGCGGCCGCCGGCAACGCGGCCGCCGCCCGGGTTCACACCTTACGCGCAGGCTCCTGCCGCGCCGATGCCGCGCCCCGCGCAGGACGGCCGTCTCGCACGCGGCGCTCCAGCTCCAGCTTCCGGCACAGGATCGCGCCCACCATCAGTCCGCCAATGAGGCTGATGTGTTCCACCACCACGTGGAACTCGAAAAGACGCTTCTCCCCGTCCATGGTCCAGAACGGATGGGCGATGGGGATGGTGAGTGCCGTGAACACCGCCAGCATGCCGAAGCCGAGCCACGCCGCGCGGTTCAGCACCACCAGGACCGAGCCGACCAGCAGCAGGGCGATCACCGCCGGTGCAAACAGCCCTGCCGGCTCCACGCCGAAGAACGACATCTCGGCCAATGTGGCCTGATAGTTCATCAGCTTGTCGAGGCCCGCGCCCCAGAAGATGAAGGTGAGCAGCAGGCGCGCGACCACGCCGAAGATGGGGCTCGCCAGGAGGGCGGCGAGAGGAGATGGGGTCAAGATGGCACCTTTCGTGCTGTTAAGACAACGCGGCGACGCCCGCCCGCGCTTCACGCGGACGGTCTGCACCGCCCGCTCCTCTTGTCCCAGTGCCGATGAACCGCAGCTGAACCCTCAAATCAGCCGCCGTTCAGCCCTGTCCGGACGGAGCACCCGCATCGACCGGCGTGATCGCGACCGATTCCCCGCAGCCGCACGACGAGGTCTGGTTGGGATTGTTGAACACGAACTGGGACGAGACCTTGTCAGTCTTGAAATCCATTTCGGTGCCAAGGAGGAAGAGCACGGCCTTGGTATCCACCACCACCTTCACGCCCTTGTCTTCCACGACGGAATCGAAGGGAGCGATCTCGGTGGTGAAATCCATCTTGTAGGACATGCCGGCACAGCCGCCAGTCTCGATGCCCACGCGCAATGCCGTGCCAGGCTCGGCCGCGGCGAGGATCTCGCGCAGCTGGTCGGCGGCAGCATCGGTGATACGGATAATCGGCGGCAGGCTCCGCTTGGCGGACGTCTTTGCGGGAGCTGCGGCGGACGGGTCTGAAGCAACGCTCATGGGAAATCTCCGAGCCTTGCCGTTTCAAGGACGGCGGGCACCTCCCTTAAATGGAGGATGAGAGGCGCGCTCACAAGGCTCCAGATCTCTACAGGGCCAGATCGAAGCCGAGGGCATGGGCGCGAACCGACCATCGCGCTCCCGGCACCGGTGGGAACAGCGGTCCGAAATGACGCAGGTCCATCACAACGCCAAAGTGGCTGAGCCGTTGTTTTTGATGCGAAAAACCTCTATCGAATCTGTAATTATAGAGGTATTAAAATGCTCCACGCGATCCGCTCCGTGGCGCTTGCGGCTGGACGATAGGCGGAGTGCTGGACTGATGGGACAATGAAGGCCCGCGGTGCCATGTTCCTCTCCGTCCTCTCATGGGGTCTGACCCTGTTGTCCGTATGGACCGGTCCGGCGGCGGCCGTGCCTTGGCATGGCGAGACCGAGCCCCCAGGGTTTCCCTCCCTTCAGGTCGCAATCCTGGCGAGTTGTGCGCTTCTGCTGATACTGGTCATCGCGCGAAGGCTCATCCGGAAACCACGCCCGTACGTCGGTGAGCGTGAACCGGCGGCGATGGCCCTGATGGCCAGCCTCCGCGCCACGCCTGAGCACACCGCGACCGGTTCGGGCGCCTCCGGCAGCACAGACATGGCCTTGCGGGAAAACGAGGAGCGCCTGGATCTCGCGGTCAGGGGGTCGAACCAGGGCGTCTTCGACATGGATGTGCGCCGCGATGGCCTGTATCTCTCGCCGCGTGCCCGGGACATCCTCGGCCTTCCACCCGACGCGCCGGTCGACGTACGCCATGCCTTCTGGCAGCTGTTGGGCGGCGTGGATCGGCGCAAGGTGGCCGCTGCGCGCAAGCTTCTCGTCAGGGGCAACGAGACCCCCATAGATCTCGACATCACCCTTCGCCAGCCCGACGGTGCAAGTCGCGATGTCCGGTGGCATGGCCTCGCTATCCGCGACGATGCGCGCGTCGTGACCCGCGTGGTGGGCATGATCACGGACGTCACGGAACACAAGCGGAGCGAGCGCCACCTTCGCCTCGCCGCAGCGGTGTTCGCCAGCTCGCACGATGGCCTTGTGGTGACGGACCTTGACGCGGTGATTTCCGCGATCAATCCGGCGTTTTCCCAAATCACCGGCTACGCTGAGGATGAGATCCTCGGCAAGACCATGCGAACCATGCATTCCGGCCGGCACGACCGCGAATTCTACCGCGCCATGTGGGGGGCGCTCACGTCGACGGGCGTCTGGCAGGGCGAGATCTGGAACCGCCGCAAGAACGGCGAGATCTTTCTCCAGCAGCTCGCCATCCGCACGGTCTATGACGACAAGGGCGCACCGCAGAATTATGTGGGCGCCTTCCAGGACATCACCCAGATCAAGCATTCCGAATTCGAGCTGGACCGGATCGCCCACTACGATTCCCTCACCGATCTGCCAAACCGCACCCTGCTCGCATCCCTCCTCGACCTCGCCGTCAGCCGGGCCGGCAAGAGCTGCGCCGTGCTGTTCCTGGACCTGGACCGCTTCAAGACGGTCAACGACAGCCTCGGCCACATGGCCGGCGATACCGTGCTGAAGGCGGCAGCCGATCGCATCCACGCCGCGCTCGATGGCGATGCGACCCTCGGCCATTATGGTGCCGACGAATTCGTGGTGATCCTCGAGGAGATCGAAGGGCCCCATGATGCGGCCATGACCGCCACCCGCCTGATCGACGAGTTGGCGCGCCCCTTCACCGTCGGGGACGGCGAAATCTATCTGGGCGCCAGCGTGGGCATCAGCCTCCATCCGTTCGACGCCGACGATGCCGCCCAGCTCCTTCAGCACGCCAATACCGCCTTAGCGGAGGCGAAAGCGCAGGGACGCGGGATCTATGCCTTCTACACCCAGGCCCTCACCCGCAGCGCCCGGGTCCGCATGGAGATGGAGGCGGATCTCAGGCGCGGTCTCGCCCGCGAGGAATTCCGCCTGAACTTTCAGCCGGTGGTCGACCTGTCCAGCGGACGCATCGTCGGCGCCGAGGCGCTGGTGCGCTGGCAGAGCCCCGCGCTTGGCCTTGTCCCGCCCAACCGCTTCATCCCGCTCGCCGAGGAAACCGGCCTCATCGAGCCGCTGGGCGACTGGGTGCTTGAGCAAGCCTGCCGCCAGATGGTGCACTGGACCGAGGCCGGGGCCGACCTCGATTTCATCGCCGTGAACCTGTCGCCGCGCCAGTTCCAGCGGGGCGCCCTGTGCGCGCACATGGAAGACGTGCTGCGCCGCACCGGGCTTCCCGCCGCGCGGCTGGAGGTGGAAATCACCGAGAACGTTCTGTTCGGCGCCGCCGCGTCAGCCGAGCGCAAGCTGCATGACATGCGCGACAGCGGCGTGCGCATCGCGCTCGACGATTTCGGCACCGGATATTCGTCCCTGGCCTATCTGAAGCGCTTTCCCATCTCCAAGCTGAAGATCGACCGCAGCTTCGTGCACGACCTGCCGCGCGCGGCAGATGCGGAAATCGCGACCGCCATCATTTCCATCGCCCGCGCCCTTGGGCTCGACGTGGTGGCGGAGGGCATCGAGACACCCGAGCAATGCGCCTTCCTTAAGGGACGCGGCTGCGGCTATGGGCAGGGCTACCTGTTCGGCCGCGCAGTAACCAGCGAACGCTTCCTGCACCTCGCGCTACGGGGACAGATCGTCGTCGCGATCGCCCATCCGGGCAGCGCCCTGCTCCATTGACCCCGGCCTGGTCCTTCCCCCAGACAGCAGCCGGGGCGACCGGCGCGGCTCTGTATCAGTCCTTGGTGTCGAAGGGCATGGGCAGGTCTTCGAGTGAGACGGTGCCGCTGGTGATGAGCCAGACGATGCCGGCCGTGATCACCGCCGCGAGGATCGTGGTGGCGAGGGCCTTCTTGAGCAGGGCGGGACGCACCGGCGCGCCCGGTTCGGTGCCGGGCGTGATGTCCTGGCTCTCCGCCTGCGAGCGCACGCCCCAAGGCAGGACCGCGAACAGCGCGATCCACCAGACGATGAAATAGATGGCGACAACGGCACCAATCGACACGCGACATTCCCCGTTGGAGCACGCACCGATCCGACAGCACCGCCACCGGACCGGACAACGCGTTCTCTCTTTTGAGCTTCAGAGGCGGACTTGACCGAACCCACAGGCAAGTCCCACCGTCAGGTCAGGCCTGCTCCAGTTCCACCAGAGTGCCGTTGAAGTCCTTGGGGTGCAGGAACAGCACCGGCTTGCCATGGGCACCGATCTTGGGATCACCCGAACCGAGCACGCGGGCGCCCGTGGCCTTGAGCTGGTCCCGGGCGGTGAGGATGTCATCCACTTCATAGCAGATGTGGTGGATGCCGCCGTCCGGATTCCGCTCCAGGAACTTGGCGATGGGAGAGTTCTCACCCAGCGGCTCCAGGAACTCGATCTTGGTGTTTGGCAGGGTGACGAACACCGTGGTCACGCCATGCTCTTCCTGCGGCACGGCGGCCGAAACGTCAGCGCCCAGGGTATCGCGATACAGCGCGGAGGCGGCGGCGATGTCGCGCACCGCAATGGCCACATGGTTCAGGCGTCCGATCATGATTTCCTCCGCTCAGGTCTTCCGATCCATACCGCAAGCGGAGCCGGCGCGGAACACGCCGGAGGTCGAAGACGGAGCCGACCGGCCCCGCTCACACCTCCAGGATGTGGACGTGGCACACCGGCTTCTTGCCCCACACCGCGTTCACGGCGCTGCGCACTGCGCGTTCCAGGGTTTCCGCCAGCGCATCGGGATCGCGGCGGCGGGCCTTCGGCAGGTTGTCGAGCGTCGCCACCACCGTGTCGAGCACGTGGTCGAGCATGTCGATGCCGCCCTCCCCCCGCTCGGGAACACCGGTGATCTCCACCGACGGGTCGCCGGCCAGGCCACCCTGTCGGTCCACGGCGACCGCGACCGACACCGCGCCCACGAAGGAGAGCTTGCGCCGCTCCGGAATCGAGCGACCGCCCTCAGGGATCAGCAGCCTTCCGTCCTTGTAGAGACGGCCGAAGGGCACGTCGTCGACCCGCTCGGCCGGACCGGGAGCAAGACGGATGACGTTGCCATCATAGCAATTGACCACCTCGGGCACGCCGAGACTGCGCGCGAGCTGCGCATGTTCATGCAGGTGCAGCGCCTCGCCATGCACCGGGATCGACACCTGGGGCCGCACCATCCGGTACATTTCCGCCAGTTCGCCCCGGCGCGGATGGCCGGACACATGGACCAGGGCCTTGCGATCCGTCAGCACCTCAACGCCCCTTTTGGTGAGGGCGTTGACGATGTGGTTCACCACCTTCTCGTTGCCGGGAATGGTGCGCGAGGAGAACACCACCAGATCGCCGGGCGACAGGGCAATCTCCGGATGGTCGTCATCGGCGATGCGGCGCAGCGCGGCGCGCTGCTCCCCCTGGCTTCCGGTGAGGATGGCCACCACCTTCTCGCGCGGCAGGTAGCCGTAGGCCTCGGCAGTGCGGAAGGCCGGCACGCCATCCAGCAGGCCCTGCTCGCGGGCGACGCCGATGACGCGCTCCAGCGCGCGGCCCACCACCACCACCTCGCGGCCGTTGGCATAGGCCGATTCGGCGATGCCACGGATGCGCGCCACGTTGGAGGAGAAAGTGGTGAAAGCCACCCGGTGCTTCGCCTTGCCGACGATCTCCCGGAGCGAGGCCCCCACATCCGCCTCGGAGGGCGAGACGCCGTCACGGACGGCGTTGGTGGAATCGCAGATGATGGCGCGCACGCCCTCGTCGCCCAGCGCCTTGAGACGGGCGATGTCCGTGGGCAGGCCGACCACCGGGGTGGGATCGAGCTTCCAATCGCCGGTGTGGACCACCAACCCCACCTTGGTGCGGATCGCCAGGGCGTGGCTGTCCGGGATCGAATGGGCCACCGGGATGAATTCCACCCCGAACGGTCCGATATCCACAGTGCCGCCGCTGCGCACCACGGTAACCGGCAGTTGGGAGGGCGCGCCAGGCTCGCCCGCGCGCTTGGCTTCCAGCAGCCCGGCCGTGAAGCGGGTGGTGTAGATGGGGCACTTCAGGCGCGGCCACAGGTCCAGCACGGCGCCGATATGGTCCTCGTGGGCATGGGTGAGGACCAGGCCCGCGATGTGCTTCTTCTCACCCTCAAGGAAGCGGATGTCGGGCAGGACGAGGTCGACGCCCGGTGCCTCCTCGCCCGCGAAGCTCATGCCGAGGTCGACGATGAGCCAGGTGCGGGCCTTGCGCGGACCAAAGCCGTACAGGCCGAGGTTCATGCCGATCTCGCCGACCCCACCGAGGGGTGCGAAGACCAGTTCGTCCGTGGGTGCCATCAAAGCGTCACTTCCAAACGCGGCACCCGCGCCGAGAAGGCCCCGGCAAGGACCGGAGCACGCGGGCGGGCGCGCCGAAAATCAGGAGGCTGGCGGACGTGGTCCGCTCGAGCCAGGGGCGGGCAATCAGGATCGAACCCAATGAAGCGGGCCACGGCCCGCAATGCAAGCGCCGCAACGCAAGGGGCCGCACGAAGTCGGCGCCGCTCAATCCGACTTGCCGAGCGAAACATCTCCGGCGGTGATGATTTCGGCGATGCCATCCTTGCGACGCAGCATCATGGCCCCACGGGTATCGATGTTCTCGAAGCGGCCCACCACCTCGCGCTCGCCGATCTTGACGCTCACCTGGTCGCCCATGCCGAGCGCGTAGCGCATCCAGTCCGTGCGGATGGCGGGAAAGCCCGCGCCGGCGTTCCACTGGTTGAGCCGCACCGCCATGGCAAGGTCGAGTGCCTCCAGCAGCCGATCAGGCGCCGTCGGAGCGCCGGATGCCTCAAGGCTGGTGGCGCGATAGGGGAGATCGTCGGGGTGGTGGAGGCAGTTGACACCGAAGCCAATCACCGCAGCGGGCCGCCCCGAGGGGTCGCTGCCGCCCTCCACCAGGATACCAGCAACCTTTCCGCCGTCCAGCAGCAGGTCGTTAGGCCATTTGAGCTTGAGCGCGTCCGGCCGGATCTGCGGCGCAGCGGCGAGCACCGCATCACGCAGGGCGAGGCCAGCCACGAAGCAGAGCTGCGCCAGATTGGCTACCGGCGCGGGATTGGGCAGCACCAGGCTGGCAAACAAATTGCCAAGCTCCGACGTCCACGGACGCCCCCTCCGGCCACGGCCGGAGGTCTGGATGTCGGCCACCAGCCAGACCGGAAAGGTCTCGCTCCGGGCAAGGCGCGCCATCCCCTCAGCGTTTGTGGAGCCGATCTGGGTGAAGCGGACGATGGGAACCGTGGAACCCTGGAATTCGTAATGAGCCATCGATCAGAAGAGCGAACGGGCAGCGGCACCCGCCGCCTCGATAAGGGGAGCGGGATAGACGAAATAGAAGATGGTGAAAAGCCCGCTCACCGCCAGCACCGCCTTCAGCTCCGTAGGCATGGGGTCGAAGTCGTCCACCGGCTCGTCAAAATACATGATCTTGACGACCCGCAGGTAATAGAACGCGCCGACCACCGAGGCAAGCACGCCCACCACCGCCAGGCCGTAGAGGCCCGCCTGGATCGCCGCGACGAACACATAATATTTGGCGAGGAAGCCCGCGAGCGGCGGGATGCCGGCCAGGGAGAACATGAGCGCACCGAGCGCCAGCGCCATCACCGGGTTGCGGCGGGCAAGGCCGGACAGGTCCTCGATGGTCTCCACCGCCTGGCCCTTGCGACGCATGGTGAGCACGCAGGCGAAGGTACCCAGGGTCATCACCACATAGATGCTCATATACAGCAGCACGCCGCGCACGCCCTCGGGCGTGCCAGCTGCCAGGCCCACCAGCGCGAAACCCATGTGCCCGATGGAGGAATAAGCCAGCAGTCGCTTGATGTTGCGCTGGCCGATGGCGGCGAAGGCGCCGAGCACCATGGAGGCCAGCGAGACGAAGGCCACGATCTGCTGCCACTGGTGGGTGACGTGAGGGAATGCCTCGATGACGACACGCACGAAGATGGCCATGGCCGCCACCTTAGGAGCCGAGGCGAAGAAGGCCGTGACCGGGGTCGGCGCACCTTCATACACATCCGGCGTCCACATGTGGAACGGCACCGCCGAAACCTTGAAGCACAGGCCGGCCAGCAGGAACACGATGCCGAAGATGAGCCCGAAGCTGGGCTCCTTGGCCACGGCGGCGATCTGCAGGAAGTTCACCGAGCCGGTGAAGCCATAGATGAACGAGGCGCCATAGAGCAGCATGCCCGACGACAGGGCGCCGAGAACGAAATACTTCAGGCCAGCCTCGGTGGAGCGGATCGAGTCGCGGTTGATCGCCGCCACCACATAGAGCGACAGGCTCATGAGCTCGAGGCCGAGATAGAGCGCGATCAGGTCACCCGCCGAAATCAGCATGCACATGCCGAGGGTGGCGATGACGACCAGCACGGCATATTCGAACTTGGCCTGCTTCTCCCGCGCCTGCCAGTCCACGGCCATGATCAGCGAGACCACCGCACCGAGCACCGCCAGGAGCTTCATGAAGCGGCTGTAGGCATCCACCACGAGGGAGCCGTTGAAGGCGGTGACCTCGACGGCTGGCTGAAGCAGCACCAGCACGCCGACCGCCGCGAGCACGGCGATGGCAAGACCGGTGACGAGGTTCGCCGACCCCTCCCCGCGGACCGCGCCGATCAGGATCAGCACGATCGCCGAGATGGCAAGCACCAGTTCGGGCAGGACCGCGCCGATGGGTGGCAGGAGCTGCGTCATTGAGCCGACCTCGAGAATTAAAAGCTCAGCAGCAGGGCGGTCTTCACCGCACCCGCCACAGAATCGGTACGCGCGACGACCGCGTTCACCGCATGGGATGTCATATTGAGAATGGGCGCAGGCCAGATGCCGAACAGCACGGTCAGGATCACCAGAGGCACCATGATCACCATCTCACGGGGAGAAAGATCCATCATGGTCTTCAGCTTCTCCTTCTCGAGCGGTCCGAAGACCACGCGGAGATAGAGCCACAGGGCATAGCCGGCCGAGAGGATCACGCCGGTTGCCGCGAAAAAGGCCACCCAGGTGTTGCGCTCGAAGGCGGCGAGCATGGTCAGGAACTCGCCAATGAAGCCCGAGGTGCCCGGCAGGCCCACGTTGGCCATGGTGAAAACCATGAGCACCGTGGCGTAGAGCGGCATGCGGTGCACAAGCCCGCCGTAGGCCGCGATCTCGCGGGTATGCAGGCGGTCATAGATGACACCCACGCACAGGAACAGCGCCGCCGACACGAAGCCGTGGGAGATCATGAGGAACATGGCGCCCTGCAGGCCCTGCTCGTTCATGGCGAAGATGCCCATGGTCACGAAGCCCATGTGGGCGATGGACGAATAGGCGATCAGCTTCTTGATGTCCTCCTGAACGAGGGCCACCAGCGACGTATAGATGATGGCCACCACGGACAGGGTGAACACCAGCGGAGCGAAATAGTGGCTCGCCTCGGGGAACATGGGCAGGGAGTAGCGCAGGAAGCCGTAGCCGCCCATCTTCAACATCACGCCCGCAAGGATGACGGAGCCCGCGGTGGGCGCTTCCACGTGGGCGTCGGGCAGCCACGTGTGCACCGGCCACATGGGCATCTTCACCGCGAAGGAGGCGAAGAAGGCGAGCCACAGCCAGATCTGCATGCCCGACGGGAAGCCATGCGCGAGCAGGGTCGGCACGTCGGTGGTGCCGGACTGCCAGTACATGGCCATGATGGCGAGCATCATGAGCACCGAGCCGGCCAGGGTGTAGAGGAAGAACTTGAACGCCGCGTAGACGCGCCGCTGACCACCCCAGACGCCGATGATGAGGAACATCGGAATGAGGCCGCCCTCGAAGAAGAAGTAGAAGAGGACGAGATCCAGGGCCGAGAAGGTGCCGATCATCAGTGTCTCGAGCACCAGGAACGCGATCATGTATTCCTTCACCCGCTTATGCACGCTCTCCCAGGAGGCGAGGATGCAGAAGGGCATGAGGAAGGTGGTGAGGATGACGAAGGGCAGCGAGATGCCATCCACACCCATATGGTAGGCGGCGAGATCGCCGAGCCACGCCTTCTTCTCCACGAACTGGAAGCCGGGCGCGGCGGGATCGAAGCCGGGCAAAAGCAGCAGCGACACCACGAAGGTCACAAGGGTCGTCCACAGCGCCACCCAGCGGGCATTGCGCGCGGAGACCTCGTCGTCGCCCCGCACCACCAGGATGAAGAGCGCGCCGACAAGCGGCAGGAAGGTGACGACGGAGAGGATGGGCCAGTCGGTCATCGTCACACTCCGGCGAACATGAACCAGGTGATGAAAGCCGCGACGCCAATCAGCATCACGAAGGCGTAGTGGTAGAGGTAGCCGGTCTGGAGCCGAACCACCCCGCGTGTGACGTCGAGCACGCGCGCCGACACGCCGTTGGGGCCGAAGCCGTCGATGATGGTGCCGTCACCGCGCTTCCACAGCAGCCGGCCAATCCAGAGCGCCGGCTTCACGAAAATGCGGTCGTACAGCTCGTCGAAGTACCACTTGTTGAGCAGGAACTGGTAGAGCGCGTCCTGGGACTTGGCGAGCGCCGCCGGGACCGTCCGGTCAACGATGTAGAACCAGTAGGCGATCACGAAGCCGAGCACCATCATCAGCGTCGGCAGGTATTTCGCCCACAGCGGGATCTCGTGGATCTCGTGGAGGATGTGGTTCTCCGCACCCATGAAGATGGAGTGGCGGAAGAAGTCGTGCACGCCTTCGCCCACGAACACATTGTAGAGCGCAAAGCCCGCGATCACCGAACCGACGCCCAGCACGCCCAGCGGAATGGTCATCACCTTGGGCGATTCATGGGCCGCCTCATAATGGTGGTGATCGTGCGGGTGGCCATGAAAGGTCAGGAAGATCAGGCGCCAGGAGTAGAAGGAGGTCAGCGCCGCCGCCGCCACGGTCATGACCCAGCCGTAGAGGGCGAAATAATTCTTCGAGGCCCACGCGGATTCGATGATGGCATCCTTGGAGTAATAGCCCGCAAGGAAGGGGAAGCCGGTGATGGCCAGGGTCCCGATCAGCATCATGACGTAGGTGAAGGGGATCTTCTTGGCGAGCCCGCCCATGTTCCGCATGTCCTGCTCATGGTGCATCGCGTTGATGACCGAGCCGGCGCAGAGGAACAGAAGGGCCTTGAAGCAGGCGTGCGTTACCAAGTGGAACACGCCGATGGAATAGGCCCCTGCTCCCATGGCCACGAACATGTAGCCGAGTTGGGAACAGGTGGAATAGGCGATCACCTTCTTGATGTCGTTCTGTACAAGGGCCACCGTGGCCGCGAACATGGCGGTGGTGGCGCCGATCAGCATCACCACGTTGAGCGCGGTCTGCGACAGCTCGAAGATGGGCGACATGCGCGCCACCATGAACACGCCGGCCGTCACCATGGTGGCGGCGTGGATGAGGGCGGACACCGGGGTCGGGCCCTCCATGGCGTCCGGCAGCCAGGTGTGCAGCAGAAACTGCGCCGACTTGCCCATGGCGCCCACGAACAGCAGCAGGGCGATGACCGTGGGCGCGTCCCAATGGTGGCCGAGGAAGGGGATGGTCTTGCCGGCCAGCGACGGGGCGGCCGCGAACACCTCTTCAAAGGCGATGGAGCCGGTCATCACGAAGATGGCGAAGATGCCCAGCATGAAGCCGAAGTCGCCCACGCGGTTGACCACGAAGGCCTTCATGGCCGCAGCGTTCGCCGACGGCTTCTCGTACCAGAAACCGATGAGCAGGTAGGAGGCAAGGCCCACGCCCTCCCAACCGAAGAACAGCTGGAGCAGGTTATCCGCCGTCACCAGCATCAGCATGGCGAAGGTGAACAGGGACAGGTAGGCGAAGAAGCGCGGACGGCTGGGGTCCTCGTGCATGTAGCCGATGGAGTACAGGTGCACGAGGGACGACACCGTTGTGACCACGATCAGCATGATCACGGTCATGGTGTCGACCCGGAAGGCCCAGTCGACCTTGAGGTCGCCCACATGGATCCACTGCATCACGTGGACGCGCGTGTCATGGTCGCCGAAGCCGACGCTGAAGAATGCGATCCAGGCCAGGAAACAGGCAATGAAGAGCAGCGAGGTGGTCACAACCTCGCTCGCCCGCGCACCGATGGTGCGGCCGAAAAAGCCGGCGATGAGGAAGCCGAGGAGCGGGAAGAATACGATCGCCTGATACATGGCCTCAGCCCTTCATGGCGTTGATGTCCTCGACGGCGATCGAACCGCGGTTGCGGTAGAACACCACGAGGATGGCGAGGCCGATGGCCGCCTCGGCCGCCGCGACGGTGAGGACGAGCAGCGCGAAGATCTGGCCCGTCAGGTTCCCGAGAAATGCCGAGAACGACACCAGATTGATATTCACGGCGAGGAGGATCAGCTCCACCGACATGAGGATCACGATCACATTCTTCCGGTTGAGGAAGATGCCCAGCGTCCCCAGCGTGAACAGGATCGCCGCGACCGTCAGATAGTGGGAGAGACCGATGACCATGCCCATCTCCCTCAAAGGCCCTGGCCGGGGCGCACCTTGACCACGTCCATGGCGGTCTTGGCGGTACGCGCGACCTGCGCCGAGATATTCTGACGCTTCACGTTCACCTTGTGGCGGAGGGTGAGCACGATGGCGCCGATCATGGCGACCAGGAGAACAAAGCCTGCCGCCTGGAAGAAGTAGATGTAGTCGGTGTAGAGCACCCGCCCGATGGCCTGGACGTTGCCCACGTCACCGGCGGACGGCGGCGCCGAGGCAACCGCGGACGCGACGCCCGGCCCCGTCACCCAAGCGCCGACGACGAGCACAAGCTCGGCGAGGAAAATGAGGCCGACCACGAGGCCCACCGGCAGATATTGCAGGAAGCCCTGGCGCAGCTCCACGAAGTCCACGTCGAGCATCATCACCACGAAGAGGAAGAGCACCGCCACCGCGCCCACATAGACCACCACCAGGATCAGCGCGAGGAACTCCGCACCGATCAGGATGAAGAGCCCCGCCGCGTTCACGAAGGCGAGGATGAGGAACAGCACGGACTGCACCGGGTTGCGGGAGGAGATCACCATGAAGGCGGACGCCACCAGCACGAAGGCGAAGAGATAGAAAAACGCTGCCGCGACGTTCATGCGCGAAGCCCCCCTCCCCGCGGCGCGCTCGCGCCGGTCATGTCCGGCCCCGAATGGCGGCCGGCCTGTCGATTGCCTTGACGCATCCCAAAAGTCCACTGTCGTGTCGTCGCGCAGGACGCGTGACGCTCGGCTGTCCCCCACTGCCGGCCGAAAGCCGGCAACATCAATTCCTGCCTTCCGGCCACCGGCCGGAAGCGCTCAGCGATACGGCGCATCCATGGCGATGGAGCGCGCGATCTCACGCTCCCATCGGTCGCCGTTCGCGAGCAGCTTTTCCTTGTCGTAATAGAGCTCTTCGCGGGTTTCCGCGGCGAACTCGAAGTTCGGCCCCTCGACGATAGCATCCACCGGGCAAGCCTCCTGGCAGAAGCCGCAATAGATGCACTTCACCATGTCGATGTCGTAACGGGTGGTGCGGCGGGTGCCGTCATTGCGGCGCGGGCCAGCCTCGATGGTGATGGCCTGCGCCGGGCAGATGGCCTCGCACAGCTTGCAGGCGATGCAGCGCTCTTCCCCGTTGGGATAGCGGCGCAGCGCATGCTCGCCGCGAAAGCGCGGCGACAGCGGCCCCTTCTCGAAGGGATAGTTCAGCGTCGCCTTGGGCTTGAAGAAATAGCGCATGGCGAGGAAGAAGCCGGAGACGAGCTCCGTCAGGAAGAGGCCGCGCGCGGCCTGATCGAGCTTCATGAACGCTCTCCCGAAGGGCAGTGCGGAAGAAGGGCGGGCGCGGTCATCGCGGCGCCGTCCCGGTGAAGTGCAGCACGCTCGCAACCACCACCACGGCGACCAGCGAGATCGGCAGGAACACCTTCCAGCCGAGTCGCATGAGCTGATCGTAGCGATAGCGCGGCACCATGGCCTTCGCCATGGCGAAGAGGAAGAACATGAAGCACACCTTGATGACGAACCACACAAGGCCCGGCACCCAGGTGAAGGGAGCGAACGGCAGCGGCGAGAGCCAACCGCCGAGGAACAGGATGGTCGCCATGGCGCACATGGTCACGATGGCCACGTACTCACCCAGCATGAACAGCAGGTAGGGCGTCGAGCCGTATTCGGTCATGAAGCCTGCCACCAGCTCCGACTCCGCTTCCACGAGGTCGAAGGGCGGGCGGTTGGTCTCGGCCAGGGCCGAGATGAAGAAAATCACGAACATGGGCAGGAGCGGCAGGACGTACCAGTTCAGGAAGCCGAACCGGCCGTTCTGTGCCTCGACGATCTGCGTCAGGTTCAACGACCCCGCGCACATCAGCACCGTGATGATCACGAAGCCGATGGAGACCTCGTAGGACACCATCTGCGCCGCGGAGCGCAGGGACGCCAGGAACGGGTACTTCGAGTTCGAAGCCCAGCCGCCCATGATGATGCCGTACACGCCCAGCGATGAAATTGCGAAGATATAGAGCACGCCAACGTTCAGGTCGGCGATCACCCAGCCCTTGGCGATGGGCACCACCGCCCAGGCGGCGAGTGCCAATACGCAGGTCACCAGCGGGGCGAGCAGGAAGATCGCCTTGTTGGCACCCGCCGGGATGGTGGGCTCCTTCAAGACAAACTTCAGCAGGTCGGCGAACGACTGCAGCAGGCCGAAGGGACCCACCACGTTCGGGCCGCGCCGCAGCTGTACCGCCGCCCAGATCTTGCGATCGGCAAGCAGGATAAAGGCGATGAAAATCAGGAGCGCCACGAGCAGAGCAAGACTCTGCCCGAGGATGATCAGCACCTGGATAAGGGTATCCTGCCAGTTCATGTCCTCGATCCCGTGCCGCTTGCAGCTGTCCCGTTCACGTACGCAGCCATCCCCGTCACTCCGCAGCCTGCGCTGTCGCCGCGAGGCGCAGGGCAGAGCATTCGGCCATCACCGCGGAGGCGCGGGCGATGGGGTTGGTGAGGAAGAAATCGTCGATGGGCAGCGCGAACGCTGCCTTGTCCACGGTACCCCCGGCCTGGGCCAGGGTGGCCAGAGCCGCCGGATCCGCCGCGACCGCCTCGTCGATATGGCCGAGGTGGGGATAGGCGGCGACCAATTGAGCCCGGAGCGCCAGCACATTGTCGAATGGCAGGGTCTGGCCCAGCACATCCGACAGAGCACGCAGGATGGCCCAATCCTCGCGGGCCTCACCAGGCGGGAAAGCGGCGCGGTTGGCGAACTGCACCCGGCCTTCCGTATTCACATAGAGGCCGGACTTTTCCGGATAGGCCGCGCCGGGAAGGATCACGTCCGCCCGGTGCGCGCCGGCGTCGCCATGGGTGCCGAGATAGACCACGAAGGCGCCGGGGGCGATCTCCACCTCGTCGGCGCCCAGGAGGAAGGCGACATCGAGGCCGCCCGGGGCGGTCATGGCCGCCACATCCAGCCCGCCCACGCCCGGCACCGCGCCCACGTCAAGGGCGCCGACACGGGCCGCGGCGGTGTGGAGCACCGCGAAGCCGTTCCAGCCGTCCTTGACCGCGCCGCAGGCGACCGCCACGCGGGCCGCCAGCGCCAGCACCGCGGCGCCGTCCGGCCGCGCCAGAGCGCCTTGCCCAACGATGATCAGCGGACGCTGGGCCTTGCGCAGCACCTCGCCGAAGGCGCCGGTGCCGGCGAGATCGGAGAGGCTGTCCGGGCCGGCGCCGAGATACTCATAGGGGTAGGTGAGGTCCACCTTGGTGCCGATGAGGCCCAGCTTGAGCCCGCCCTGCCGCCAGCGCTTGCGAATGCGCGCATTGAGGACCGAGGCCTCGTGGCGCGGATCCGTGCCTACCAGCAGGATGGCGTCGGCCTCGTCGATGCCAGCGATGGTGGGGTTGAACACATAGGTCGCGCGGCCCAGCGCGGGATCGAGCGCCGCGCCGTCCTGGCGGCAGTCGATATTGGCCGAGCCCAGCTTGCCGATCAGCGTCTTGAGGGCAAACACCTCTTCCACGCTGGCGAGGTCGCCGACGATGGCGCCCAGCTTCGTGGCCGGAGCCGCCTTCACCTTGGCGGCGATGGCGGCGAACGCCTCGGACCAGGATGCGGCGACCAGCCTGCCGTCCTTGCGCACATAGGGCCGGTCGAGGCGCTGGACCTTCAGGCCGTCCCACACATAGCGGGACTTATCGGAGATCCACTCCTCGTTCACCACGTCGTTGTTGCGCGGAAGGATGCGCATCACTTCACGGCCGCGGGTGTCGATGCGGATGTTGGAGCCCACCGCGTCCATCACGTCGACGGACTCGGTCTTGATCAGCTCCCACGGCCGGGCATGGAACTGGTAGGGCTTGTGGGTGAGGGCGCCCACTGGGCACAGGTCCGCCACGTTGCCCTGCATCTCCGAGCGCATGGCGTGCTCGAGATAGGTGGTGATCTCCATGTCCTCACCGCGCCCAATGGCGCCGAGGTCCGGCACGCCGGCCACTTCCGTAGAGAAGCGCACGCAGCGGGTACACTGGATGCACCGGTTCATGGAGGTGCGCACCAGCGGGCCGATGTATTTGTCCTCGACGGCGCGCTTGTTCTCGGCGAAGCGCGAGGTGTCCGCGCCGTAGGCCATGGCCTGGTCCTGCAGATCGCACTCGCCGCCCTGGTCGCAGATCGGGCAATCCAGCGGGTGGTTGATGAGCAGGAACTCCATCACCCCTTCGCGGGCCTTCTTCACCATGGGGCTCTTGGTAAGCACCACGGGCGGCTCGCCATTGGGGCCGGGACGCAGGTCCTTCACCGCCATGGCGCAGGAGGCGGTGGGCTTGGGCGGCCCGCCCTTCACTTCCACCAGGCACATGCGGCAATTGCCGGCGATGGACAGCCGCTCATGGAAGCAGAAGCGCGGAATCTCGACGCCCGCCGCCTCGCACGCCTGGAGTAGCGTGTATTCGGCCGGTACATCGACTTCTGTGCCGTCGACGACGATCTTCGCCATCACTTCCACCTCGCCTTAGCCGCGCCGTGCGCTGCAACGGGAGCGCCGGCACGCAACAGGTTGCCGTCCGGGTCCCACAAATGGAATTCGCGCATGCCCCACGCCACAGGATCGGCGGCCTGAAGGGTGAGGTAAAGCTCTGCTATACGGGCCACGGCGTCAGCTTTGCACAGTTTTCGTTGCCCGTGCGAGCTTCAGCAGAGCCAAGGCACCGACCACGGAAAACAGGGGCAATCCGACGGCTTCGATCATGGTCAACGTCATGTAGGTCACGGGCTTCATAGGACCCGACAGGACGAAGGCCTTCACGAAGCCGAACACAAGCAGGAAAACCGCGGGCGAAATCACCGCCGCCGACAACCACGTCGCCGCTCCGAGCAACGCGGCGATCTGCGAAAGCGCGGCATATGCGGCGACGAGGCAGACAAGCAGCACGAGCTTTCCGACAGCGGCGATGCCCCCTACGAGGGCCACCGCCACGGCGACAATGCCAGTGCCGATCAGCAGCACAGCGAGCTTCTGCTTCATCACCTCACTCCGCCGCCACCGCAACCGGGTCCGGATGCGGGTTGGCGGCATATTGGTCGATCCGCTCTTCGATCACGTGACGATAGTGACGGATGAGGCCCTGCACCGGCCACGCGGCGGCATCACCCAGCGCGCAGATGGTGTGGCCCTCGATCTGGGTGGTCACTTCCAGCAGCATGTCGATCTCGCGCTTCTGGGCGCGGCCTTCGGCCATGCGGTTGACCACCCGCCACATCCAGCCGGTGCCCTCGCGGCACGGCGTGCACTGGCCGCAGCTCTCGTGCTTGAAGAAGGCAGAGATGCGAGCGATGGCCTTGATGATGTCCGTGGACTTGTCCATCACCAGCACGCCCGCCGTGCCGAAGGACGACTTCACCGCGCGGGTGCCGTCGAAATCCATGATCAGGTCGGCGCACTGCTCGGCCGGGATCACCGGGCAGGACGCGCCGCCGGGGATGATGCCAAGCAAATTGTCCCAGCCCCCGCGCACGCCGCCGCCATGCTTGTCCACCAGCTCCCGGAACGGGATGCTCATGGCCTCTTCCACCACGCAGGGCGTGTTCACATGGCCGGCCAGGCTGAACAGCTTGGTGCCCACGTTGTTCGGCCGACCGATGGAGGAAAACCAGGCCGCCCCGCGCCGCAAGATCGTGGGAGCAACCGCGATGCTCTCCACGTTGTTCACCGTGGTCGGGCAACCATAAAGGCCCATGTTCGCCGGGAACGGGGGCTTCAGGCGCGGCATGCCCTTCTTGCCCTCGAGACTCTCCAGCAGCGCCGTCTCTTCGCCGCAGATATAAGCGCCGGCGCCGTGGTGCACGTAGAGGTCGAACGGGTAGCCGTAGATATTGTCCTTGCCGATCAGGCGGGCCTCGTAGGCCTCATCGACGGCTGCCTGCAGTCGGTTGCGCTCGTAGATGTATTCGCCGCGCACGTAGATATAGGCGGCATGCGCGCCCATCGCGAAGGAGGCGATCAGGCAGCCCTCGATCAGCGTATGCGGATCGTTGCGCATGATCTCCCGGTCCTTGCAGGTGCCGGGCTCGGATTCGTCGGCGTTCACCACCAGATAGTGGGGACGCCCATCGGACTGCTTGGGCATGAAGGACCACTTCATGCCGGTGGAGAAGCCTGCGCCGCCGCGGCCGCGCAGGCCCGACGCCTTCATCTCATTGATGATCCAGTCCCGGCCCTTCTCAAGGATGGCCTTGGTGCCGTCCCAGTTGCCGCGGGCGAGGGCGCCCTTGAGGCCGAAGTCATGGAGACCGTAGAGGTTCGTGAAGATGCGGTCCTTGTCGGCGAGCATGGCGGTCACTCCCCTGCGCCGGACGGCTTGGTGGCTTCGGCCGCGACGGCCTCGCGCTTTTCGCGGGTATCCGCTCCGTCCGCCGCCTTCTCCTGCGCCGCAGACAGGGCGGCCGTGGGATCCACCGGGCTCTCGGCCGCAGCGCGCGGCAGACCCGCGGCGAGCAGGTCCGGGGTCTCGGTGGCGGGAGCGTCGGCGAAGCCGGGCACGTTGGACTTGAAGGCATAGAGCGCAGGATCGATGAGCACCCGCGCGCCGCCCTCTGGCTCGGAGCCCTGGCGCGTATTCTGCGGGCCCACCTTCACAGGACGACCGGCGGCGAGATCATCGAGCAGTTTCTCGAAGTTCTCGGGCGTCAAGTCCTCGTAGTAATCGTCGTTGATCTGCACCATGGGCGCATTGGTGCAGGCGCCCAGGCACTCAACCTCAAGCCAGGAGAAGGTGCCATCGGCGGAAACGTGCCGCTCGTGGCCGATCTTCCTTTCGCACACATGCCGGATCGCCTCGGCGCCGCGCAGCATGCAGGGCGTCGTGCCGCAGAGCTGCACGAAATACTTCCCCACCGGTTCAAGGTTGAACATGGTGTAGAAGGTCGCCACCTCCAGCACGCGGATGTTGGCCATGCCGAGGCGCTCCGCCACCGCGCGGATGGCCGGCTCAGGCAGCCAGCCGCCAGCGGCCTTCTGCGTCTCCCACAGGAGCGGGACCACGGCACTGGCCTGCCGGCCTTCTGGATATTTCGCGATCAGCTTCTGGGCGACGGCCTCAAGCTCCGGCGTGAAGTCGAAGCTCTCGGGCTGCTCGGCGGCGAGGCGGCGGACAGACATGGGGTCAGATCCCGGAACGAGCCGGGCGCGAAGCGCACGCCGGCATCGGGCGGAGGGAAGCGGAAAGGCGGGCCATCAGCGGTCCACCTCGCCGAACACGATGTCGAGCGAACCCAGCACCGCCGAAACGTCGGCGAGCATGTGGCCGCGGCAGAGGAAATCCATCGCCTGCAGGTGGGCGAAGCCCGGAGCGCGGATCTTGCAGCGATACGGCTTGTTGGTGCCGTCGGAGACGAGATAGACACCGAACTCGCCCTTGGGCGCCTCGACGGCCGCATACACGTCGCCCTCGGGCACGTGGAAGCCCTCAGTATAGAGCTTGAAGTGATGGATGAGCGCTTCCATGGAGCGCTTCATCTCGCCCCGCTTGGGCGGCACGATCTTGTTGTCAGTGGTGGAGACCGGGCCGGTCTCCTTCAGCAGGCGCTCCACGCACTGTTTCATGATCTTGGTGGACTGGCGCATCTCTTCCATGCGCACCACGTAGCGATCGTAGCAGTCGCCGTGCTTGCCGATGGGAATGTCGAAATCCAGCTCGGAATAGCACTCATAGGGCTGGGCGCGGCGCAGGTCCCAGGCGGCACCGGAGCCACGCACCATCACGCCCGAGAAGCCCCAGGCCAGCGCGTCTTCCAGCGTCACCACGCCGATGTCCACGGTGCGCTGCTTGAAGATGCGGTTCTCGGTGACGAGGCCGTCGAGATCGTCCAGCAGCTTCAGGAACGGGTCGCAAAAGGCGCCGATGTCCTCCACCAGCGCCCGCGGCAGGTCCTGGTGCACGCCGCCGGGCCGGAAATAGGCCGCATGCATGCGGCTGCCCGAGGCACGCTCATAGAAGATCATGAGCTTCTCGCGCTCCTCGAAGCCCCACAAAGGCGGGGTCAGCGCGCCCACGTCCATGGCGAACGTGGTCACGTTGAGGAGGTGGGAGAGCAGGCGCCCGATCTCGGAATACAGCACGCGGATGAGCTGGCCGCGCTTGGGCACCTCGATGCCCAGCAGCTTCTCCACCGACAGGCAGAAGGCGTGCTCCTGGTTCATGGGCGCGCAATAGTCGAGCCGGTCGAAATAGGGCACGGCCTGAAGATACGTCTTGGCCTCGATCAGCTTCTCGGTGCCACGGTGCAGGAGGCCGATATGCGGATCCACCCGCTCGACCACCTCGCCATCCAGTTCCAGCACGAGGCGCAGCACGCCGTGCGCAGCAGGATGCTGCGGGCCGAAATTGATCTGGAAGTTGCGGACCTTGTCGGCCGGCTTCAGCTCGTCGGCGATGTCAACCATAAGGCGCTCCCTCAGCCGGCCTTGGGGGGAACGGGCGGCTGGCCCGAGGCCTTCTCGTCACCGGGAAGGACGTATTCGACGCCCTCCCACGGGGAGAGGAAGTCGAAGTTGCGGAATTCCTGCGGCAGGCGCACCGGCTCATAGACCACGCGCTTCTGCTCGTCGTCGTAGCGCACCTCCACGAAGCCCGTGGTCGGGAAGTCCTTGCGCAGGGGATGCCCGTCGAAGCCGTAGTCGGTGAGCAGGCGGCGCAGTTCCGGGTGGCCGGTGAACAGGATGCCATACATGTCGTAGGCCTCCCGCTCGAACCAGTTGGCGCCGGGAAAGACCGAGCAGATGGAAGGAACCGGGGTATCCTCGTCGGTCTCCACCTTCAGGCGGATACGGACGTTCTGCTTCAGTGACAGCAGGTGATAGACCACGTCGAAACGCTTCTCGCGGGCCGGATAATCGACGCCGCACACGTCCACGATGCAGTGGAACAGGCAGGCCGGATCATCCCGCAGGAAAGTCGCGACCTTCACAATCTGCGCCGGCTCGATCTGCAGCGTCAGCTCGCCATGGGCCACGGCGGCGCCGAGCACGGCGCCGGGAAGGGCCGCCGATGCGTGCGTCGCGAGGTCGTTGAGGGCTTCATCCATCGAATTGCTCCCGGCTCAGCGCTCGATGGTGCCGATGCGGCGGATCTTCTTCTGCAGCAGCAGCACGCCATAGAGCAGCGCTTCCGCAGTGGGCGGGCAGCCCGGCACGTAGATATCAACCGGCACGATGCGATCGCAGCCGCGTACCACCGCATAGGAGAAGTGATAGTAGCCGCCGCCGTTGGCGCAGGAGCCCATGGAGATGACGTAGCGCGGCTCCGGCATCTGGTCGTAGACCTTGCGCAGTGCCGGGGCCATCTTGTTGGTCAGCGTGCCGGCGACGATCATCACGTCCGACTGGCGCGGCGAGGCGCGGGGCGCGAAACCGAAGCGCTCCACGTCATAGCGCGGCATGGAGACTTGCATCATCTCCACCGCGCAGCAGGCGAGGCCGAAGGTCATCCACATGAGCGAGCCGGTGCGCGCCCAGGTGATGAGATCGTCGGCGGTGGTGAGGATGAAGCCCTTGTCCGCCAGCTCGGCATTGATCTCCTTGAAGAAGGGATCATCCGCACCCACGGGGCGGCCGGTGGAGGGATCGACGATGCCCTTGGGGGCAGGCGCGATCTCGGGCTTGGTGGCCGAAGGGGTCAGTCCCATTCCAGAGCTCCCTTGCGCCATTCGTAGATGAAGCCAACGGTGAGGACACCGAGGAACGTCATCATCGACCAGAATCCGAGGTCGCCGAGGCCACCGAATGTGATGGCCCACGGAAACAGGAAGGCCACTTCCAGGTCGAAGATGATGAAGAGGATCGCGACGAGATAGAAGCGCGCGTCGAAGGTCATTCGCGCATCGTCGAACGCATTGAAGCCGCATTCGTAGGCCGACAGTTTCTCCGGATCCGGATTCTGATAGGCCACGATGAAGGGCGAAGCGAGCAGGGCGAGCCCGATCACCAGCGACACGCCGATGAAAATGACCACCGGCAGATAATCCATGAGCAACGCGTTCATTTTGCTCGCACCTCGGGGCGCTGGATCGGGGCTAGAAGCGGCGCAGATCGTCACATCGCGACGATCGGGCGATGCGCTTGAAGCGGTACCGCGCCGTTCGGCTAGAGGAATTCGAAACGACGCCGCAGCCTTATCGCAGCGCCAGATGGGAGGCAAGTGCGCGCTTCGGCGAAGGTGCTGCCCCATCCCGGCAACGAGGGGGAACGGGCAGCGCGCGACGTCCCAGCTTGCGGCCTCGTCTCAGCTTGGAGAGGGCGCAAATAGGACAGGAATGTGCCTTCACAGCCCACGCGGACACCTGGGATGATGAGCCGGCAACCCGGGGCCTCGGGCCTTGTACGGCGCCATGCGACACAATGCCTTGTCGATGCCCCGGGCCGCGTACCAAATTCCTGACCGCGGCTGACGGAACGGGGATGCCCGCGAAGCCCGGATCGGATGGTTGGCCCCGCCCCGTATTGCATCACCCGTGTTTGCGAGGCCCGGAGCCTGGCGAGCACGGGACGCCTGTTTTTGGAGCGCACTCATGTGCAGCGCAGCATACCGGCCGGCGCGAGGTGAGTCGCGCCGGCCGGTATCGCCTGAGTCAACGACGCCCGCCGCGGCCACCGCCGCCATGCGGCCTGACGGCGCCACCACTCCTCGGCGCGCCACCGGACCGCATCTGCGGCGCGCGACCGGGGTGCCCCCCGCCGGATCGCATCTGCGGAGAATGGGCGGTCGGCCTCGCGCCGCCCCCCCTCTTGATCTGCTGCGCCCCGCCGCCGGGCGGGCCTTTGGGCGCGCGCTTCACGCTGGCGCCGGCCGGCTTCCCTGGGCCGCCAGCAGAGCCACCCGGCCGGCTTGAAGCGCCACCCGGCTTGCCCGGACCACCGAACTGACCGGCGCCGCCGGGCTTGCCGACACCGCCGGGGCCGCCCGGTTTGCCCGGCCCACCGACACCTCCCGGACCACCCGGTCCGCCTGGCTTGCCCGGACCGCCCGGGCCACCTGCACCGCCGATGAACCCTGGCCCACCCGGGCCTCCGGGGCCGCCCGGCTTACCCGGCCCGCCCGGACCACCGGGACCGCCGGGACCGCCGGGCTTGCCGGGCATCGGCTTGCCGGGATTCGGCTTCCAGGGCTGCCCGCCCCCGGGACCCGGGCCACCCCAATGACCAGGATCTCCCGGACCTCCAGGGCCACCCGGACCACCGGGCCCTCCCGGACCGCCGGGGCCTCCTGGGCCTCCCGGCCAGCCGCCGGGGCCACCGGGACCGCCCGGCCAGCCACCCGGCGGGCGCGGCGGCGGCGGGCGCCAGCCGGGATAGCCGGGCCATACCGGCGGATAGACCCAGCCGCGTCCCCAGTTCCACGAATTGTTCCAGGCATTGCCCACCAGCACGCCAGCGCCGAAGGCCAGCAGCCCCACGCCCGCGGCGGTGTAGATGGTCGAATAGTCATACTCGGGCACATAGAGCACGGTGGGATCGGACGAGGTAATGTAGACGACGCTGCGTCCGCCCTCCTCGCGCCGCGTCACCACCTGCTTGTCGTTGGTCTTGAGCGAGCCCACGGCCTCGGCCTTGGCGCGCAGGGCCTGGATGGCCACGGACACGTCCTCGGGCTGCATCACGAAGGCAAAGCCGATGGACTGGGTCGATTCCAGGTCCTCGTTCAGCTTGGCGACCACGGTGGGAAAGCGCACCATCGCCTTCACTGAGGGGTCCCACTTCTGCGCATCGGCGCCAGCGAAGTTGCCCTTGTTCACCGCCGTTTTGTTACGCTCGATCCAGCGCTGGGCCTGCACCAGCTCCAGGGGATAGGCGGTCGCCGGCAGCATCTGCGCCAGCAGCGTGTCGGGGTAGAGCGCATAGGGGGCGAGCAGCGTCTCCAGTTCAGCCAGCGTATAGCGCAACTGGGTGTCCTGCGCGGCCGGAGCGGGCGGCACGGCGGCGCTGGCATCCGGCGGCGCGGCCGGCACTGGGGGGGCCGGCATGGGAGCGGCCGGCACAGGAGCAGCAGACACCGGCGGAGCGGCAACCGGTGGCTGCGGGGCGACGACGGCCGGCGGCCCCGCATCGGGCGGCGGCGACTGCGCCAGGGCTGGATAAACGCTGGTGGTCCACCCGAATGCCAATGCGACCGCGAGGCGCGACCAGCCCGCGAGTTCCCGGCGACGACCCGACATTGCCATAACGACCTCCCTTGTCCCCGGACGCCTGAAAACGCACGCGTCAGGGGCCCGGGCAGGTTGGCACAGACCTGGGCAAAGCCCTTAATCGGCCGCCACGAAGGCCCGCACGCGCCAAACAATGCGCAATTCCCGAGCCCCCGTCTACTCGGGTCAAGCGCGTAACGTCTCGCTGACGGCCGCCACCAACTGCTTGAGGGAGAAGGGCTTGGGTAGGAACGAAAAGCGCTCGCTGGGCGGCAGGTTGCGGGCGAAGGCCTCCTCGGCGTAGCCGGAGATGAAGATGACCTTGAGCGCAGGGTCACGCGCCCGCAATTCCCTCAGCAGGGTGGGTCCGTCCATCTCCGGCATGACCACGTCGGAAATCACGATATCCACAGTGCCGGCGGCCTCGAACAGCTCCAGCGCCTCGACACCGCTCGCCGCTGCCAGAACCTCGTAGCCGCGATTGGCCAGTGCGCGGCTGGCGAAGGCCCGTACCGCGTCCTCGTCCTCCACCAGGAGCACCCGCCCCTGACCTGTGAGGTCAGCGACCTTGGATTCCGGCTCGGCGGGGCGCGGCGCCTCCTCCTCCACCGCGCCGGTGTGGCGCGGCAGGAACACGCGGAAGGTGGTGCCGGCCCCAAGCTCGCTCTCGGCGAGGATGGTGCCGCCGGTCTGCTCCACGATACCGTAGACGGTGGAGAGGCCGAGCCCGGTGCCCTTGCCTACCTCCTTGGTAGAAAAGAAGGGCTCGAAGATCTTGCCCATGATCTCGGGCGGGATGCCGGTGCCGGTGTCCGCAACCTCCACCAGCACATAGTCGCCTTCGGGCAGGCGCTGCCCGTAGGACGTGGAGGCGGCGGCCGGGACGTTGGACGTGCGCACCGTCAGCGTGCCGCCGTCCGGCATGGCGTCGCGGGCGTTCACCGCGAGGTTGATGATCACCTGCTCGAACTGGTTCTTGTCCACCTTCACCGGCCACAGGTCGCGGGCGTGCTGGACCTCCAGCGTGATGCGCTCGCCGATGAGACGGCGCAGCAGGGCGGCCGCGTCGGAAATCACATCGGTGAGTTCGATCACCTGCGGCAGCAGGGTCTGGCGCCGGGAGAAGGCGAGCAACTGCCCCACCAGGCCGGCGGCACGGTTGGCGTTCTGCTTGATCTGCATGATGTCCGGGAAGGACGGGTCGCTCTGGCGATGCTTTACCAGCAGCAGGTCGCAATAGCCCAGAATCGCTGTGAGGATATTATTGAAGTCGTGCGCGACACCGCCCGCCAGATGGCCCACTGCCTGCAGCTTCTGCGATTCGGCGAATTGCGCCTCCAACTGCTTCTGTTCGCTGGTGTCGATGGCGCACAGGGCGATGTCCCCGCCCCCGCCCGGCCCGAGCGCGGCGGCGTAAAGGCGGGCCGAGCGGCCGGCCGGGCCAGCGAGAGTCACGTCGCAGGGCGCGGGCGGCTCGCCCCCTTGTACCGCGCCGGCCAGAAGACTTTCGGCTCCGGCCGCATCGGCCACAAGGGTTCCCAGAGGCCGTCCGGCGGCATCGCGGCCGAACAGGCGGGCGAAGGCGGCATTGGCGGCGCGAACGTGGCCGGCCGGGTCCACCAATGCCAAAGCCAACGGCGCGTTCAGGAAGAACAGGTCCGATGATGCCGCCGGCGCGTCGGTCATCACCCGCCGGGACTCCCCCTCCCGCTCGGGCAATGCGTGCGCGAGCCCGTCGAGGGGTATGGCGGCGGCCACCATGCCCTCGGCCGGCGCCTGGGCCGGCGCGAGGCGAAGGAGCGCGGGAAGGCGCGTGCCATCCTTGCGGGTCAGCGCGACGGCGAGGGCGGCTTCCGTTCCAGCAGCCAGCGCTTGTTCCAGGCGGCCGAGATCGTCAGGCGCCACCACCTCGCGCACATCGCGACCGTCCGGTCCCCAATCGGCGAGGACATAGCCGAGCATGCGGCACAAAGTGAGATTCGGCGCCAGCACACGGCCGCCCGACAGATGCAGCAGACCCGCCGGCGCCCGTTCCCAGACGGCCACCAGATCCGCCCCGGGAACCAGCTCGGAAATCTGCGGCGCCTCCACCGCAGGGTGCGCCGGGGCCTCGGGGGCGATGGGCGACA
Organism: Xanthobacter autotrophicus; assembly: GCF_005871085.1. GTDB lineage: Bacteria > Pseudomonadota > Alphaproteobacteria > Rhizobiales > Xanthobacteraceae > Xanthobacter > Xanthobacter autotrophicus. The sequence goes on from NZ_VAUP01000015.1 coordinate 735,578, forward strand.
TCGCAACGTCCTGGGGGTCCTGGGCCGTGCGCAGCGTCCACAGCACCCGGCGGGGCGAACCCAGGGGATGCACGCTGACCTCCAGCCGCCGCCCGCCGGGACCTGTGGCGAAGGCGACGGCGCTGCGGCCCTCGGCGTTGGCCGCGACCGCATTCAGAAGCTCACCCACCATGGGCTGGCTACCGGGAATGCGCGCCAGGAAGCGCTCGGGCACGGGTGGCGCGTCGACCCCGCTGCGGCACATGCGCAGATAGGCGGCGTTGGACTCCACCACCCGCTCACCGTCCTCCACCACCGCCATGGCGTCGCCTGAGGCGGCCAGCACGGCCCCCGCAAGGGGATCCTCCGGTTCGCCGCCGGTCAGCGCGCGCCGCACGGCGAGCACCAGCTCGATGCCGCCCACCACGGCAAGCGCCACCACCAGCGCCGAGACCACCGCATTCGTCCCCTCGCCGAGGAACAGCCCCGCCGCGAAGCCGCCGGCCAGTGCCGCGACGACGGCCAGAACAGAACGTGCTGCCCGGCTCGCCGCCCTGCCGCGGCTCACCCGCCCGCCGGTGCCATTTTCGGTCCGTCGCTCACCGCTCATTGCAGCCGTCCTGCTCCGTCACACCGCACCGCAAAAAATCCGATCCCACGAGGGTGAATCGGCCCATTTGGTGAATCTGCCCCTAAACTCATGACAAAAGAACACGTTAACCGATCATCTTCCGTAAGGTCAGAACGAAGCATTCCCCGATGGTGCGCCTGCATTGTGCCGCCAAATGCGCATACGCCTTAATTCCTGCCATGATTATCAACAAAAGCTTAGGCCTTGAGCTTCAGGATCACAGCCTGTGCGCCGGGCGGCGTGTGCGGGTCCGAGGCTGACGCACATATCGAGCCGGTGACGAGAGGCTAGAGCGCGCGCTGATCGGATTGCACCGCAATCTGTTCGGATAACGCATTCTCTTTCTTGAGGTTAAAGCCGCCGTCGTCGGCATGGGGGTTTCCCCGACAGCGTTTCGTGGTCCACAGGCACACGAAAGCGCCTTACATCAGAGCGGAGGCATGATGCTACAGCAGTTGTTCGGGTCCCAGCTGGCGCTTCCGATCCGCCTGGCGATCGCCGTCGTCGTGATCGGTGCGTTGTTGGCCGTGACAGTGCTGGTGATGCGACGCCTCACCAGCCGTGGACGCGGCCCCGTCCGGAGCGGCCGCGCCGGTCCTCGCCTTGCGGTTCTGGACAGCGTGGCGGTCGACCAGCGCCGGCGCCTTGTCCTGGTGCGCCGTGACGAAGTGGAACACCTGCTCCTCGTGGGCGGCGCCAGCGACATCGTAGTGGAGCACCAGATTGCGGTCGAGGACGAGGACGCGGCCATTGCGGCTTCTCCCGCACCGGCCCTCGCTGCCTCCCGCGAGGCGCCCGCGTTGCAGCGCGCCGCCGGACGCCGTGGCCTCCAGGCCCCGGCCGCGCCGCCGTCTCCCGAAGCTCTCGCCGCAGCTACCGTTGCGCCCCAAATTGCGCCGACCCTGCCGACGCCGGAACCCGCCCCTGCGGCGGCCTTTGCGCCGCCCCCCGCCGCCACTGCGCCCGCACCGGCCGCCCCCCGCGAGGACCGGCGCCCCCTGCCCTCCCGCCGCCCCCTGCTGCGCAACGAAAGCCCCGCATCGGCGCCGCGGGCCGTGCGCCCTGCTGCCGAGGCCCCAGCCATCACCCCTCCCGCGCCCTCTGCGTACACGGCACGGCCGGCGTCACAGTCGCCGCTGATGGCCCCCGCACCGGCGGTTGAGCCGGACGCCGTCCGGCTCGCGCCCGCCGAGCCCCGGAAGGCGCCCGAGATCGAGCTCGCGCCGCCCGCGCGGGTCGAGCCGGCACCTCTGCCGCGGATGGAACCCGCCCGGTCCGAAGCCCCGGCCATCGATGGCCGTCTCGACGATCTGGCGCATCGCCTTGATGCGGCCCTCGCCCATTCCGCGCCGGCGCACCCCGCCCCCCCCGAGCCCCAGTTGAGCCTGGCCGATCTGCTCGGCGAGACGCCCGAAAAGCCCGTCGAGTCGGACGCCGCAGCCAAGGAGACCGCCCCCAGGGACATCGCCCCCAAGGCGGAACCCGGAGTGGCACACAAGTCCGAATCTGCGCCCGAACCGGCCATCCAGCCCGAGCCCGCGATCGACAGCCCGCAGGTGCGCCCGTCTGACCGCCCGCTGTCGCGCTTCCTCTACCAGTCGCGCTCCCGTTCGGAGCCCCGCGTCGGCGACGAGGTACGACCGCGTCTGGATCCGCTCCGGGCGGAGCGCCCGTCGGAGGATGGCGCCCGCCCGGCCGCACCCGCCCGCGTCGAGCCGCCGCTGCGTCCGCGCGAGTTCGCGTTCCGCCCGTTGGAAGCCAGCCCCCGCGAACCCGCGACCCGGGAGGCGTCTGCCCTGGACGCGTCCCGCCGCGAACCGCCGGCCCTGCGCGAGATCACCCGCGAACCGCTGCGCACCAGCGAGCCCGCAGCGACCCTTCCCCGTCCGCAGGGCACCGTCGACACCAAGACCGAGACCGCCAACGAGGTGAAAGCCGAGGCCAAGGCGGAGGAAGATGCCCCGTCCCGTGCCGGCTTCATCCCGACCGTCGCGCCCAAGGCTACCGAGACCGCTCCTGATGCCCCGGTTGTAGCACCGGAGCCGAAGGCGAAGGATCCGCTCGACGATTTCGATGCGGAGATGGCCAACCTGCTCGGCCGCAGCAGCGCCCGCGGGCATTGAGCAATGCGTCTCGGCACCGGTCATGGATCGGCGCCGCCGGCATGAGGTAGGCCGATTGAACAAAAAGGGCCGGCGACGCAATGCATCGCCGGCCCTTTTTGTTTTACCCAAGTGCCCGAGACGGCGTTCGTCGCAGGCGTCAGTCGTCGCGATAGACGCGCTCGCGCCGTTCGTGCCGCTCCTGCGCTTCCACCGAAAGGGTGGCGATGGGGCGGGCCTCCAGGCGCTTCAGCGAGATGGGCTCGCCGGTGTCCTCGCAATAACCGTATGTGCCGTCCTCGATCCGTAGCAGCGCGGCATCGATCTTGGCGATGAGCTTGCGCTGGCGGTCGCGGGCGCGCAGCTCGATGGACCGGTCGGTCTCGGACGAGGCCCGATCGGCAAGATCGGGATGGTTCTGATTCTCGTCCTGAAGGTGCTGCAGGGTCTCGCGGGCCTCCTTCAGGATATCTTCCTTCCAGCGCAACAGCTTCACGCGAAAATACTCGCGCTGCCTGTCGTTCATGAAAGGCTCGTCCTCGCGGGGCCGATAGTCCTCGTCGATTTGGATCGACATCAGCAAGGTCCTCAATAAGCGTCGCTGACCCCTGGCACGGTGTCGCTTCGGGCCCTTGCATCCCAAGGATGCAGGATCCGGGCGAACCGTGCCGAGTCAACGACCTGAAGCGACCTCCTGGCGACCTGGCCGGCGGAGCCGGACCCTTCCGGACAGGAATGACGCTCCATTGTCGGGGGCGCTTATATCCACGCCGCAGGTTTCCGACAACCGGCATCGCAGGGTTCTCGGGGCTTGACGCCGCGCGCTCGGCCCCCGACCCTGCTGCGGTGCGGCGAGATGGCCGCCGGGAGGACGTGTATCCATGCGTTTCGAGGGCACGCAGAGCTATGTGGCGACCGATGATCTGAAGGTGGCGGTTAACGCCGCCATCGTGCTCGAACGCCCCTTGCTGGTGAAGGGCGAGCCCGGAACCGGCAAGACCGTGCTGGCGCAGGAGGTGGCCGGGGCGCTTGGCGCGCCGCTCATCGAATGGCACGTGAAGTCCACTACCAAGGCGCAGCAGGGCCTCTACGAGTATGACGCCGTGGCGCGCCTGCGCGACAGCCAGCTCGGCGACCCCCGGGTGCACGACATCACCAACTACATCCGCCGTGGCAAGCTGTGGACGGCGTTCGCCTCGGACGTGCGGCCGGTGCTGCTCATCGACGAGGTGGACAAGGCCGACATCGAGTTCCCCAACGATTTGTTGCTGGAGCTCGACCGCATGGAATTCCACGTCTACGAGACCGGCGAGCAGGTGAAGGCGCGCCAGCGTCCTCTGGTCATCATCACCTCCAACAACGAGAAGGAGTTGCCGGACGCCTTCCTGCGCCGCTGCTTCTTCCACTACATCCGCTTCCCCGACGCCGAGACCATGCGCGCCATCGTCGAGGTGCATTTTCCCGGCATCAAGCAGCGGCTCGTGGCCGAGGCCATGCGCCTGTTCTACGAGCTGCGCGAAGTGCCCGGCCTGAAAAAGAAGCCCTCCACCTCCGAGCTGATCGACTGGCTGAAGCTGCTGCTGGCCGAGGATGTGGACAGCGAGACCCTGCGCCAGCAGGACCTGCGCAAGACCATTCCGCCGCTGGCCGGCGCACTGCTCAAGAACGAGCAGGACGTGCACCTATTCGAACGCCTGGCCTTCCTCGCCCGCCGCGAACAGCGCTGACGGAGCCGCCGTTGCCCATGGACGCCATCGGTTTTCTCGTGACGCTGCTGGTGGTCGGCGTGCCGCTGGCCATGTTCTTCGCCCTGCGCCGAACCAAGGGACCGGCCAAGGCGGAGCGGCAGGTCGCGCTCGCTGTGCCGGTGCGCCGGCCGCCCGCCGATTTCGGCATGGCGCGGGAAGGCCATGATGCACCGGCCCCCACCGCGGATCAGGCCTCGGCCGCCCCCGCTTCAGGCGCGGCTGCGGCAGCCGCCGGCGGTGCCTTCATCCTTGCCGTTGAGGCGGCGCGGCAGCATGCGGGCGAGCGCGAATCCACCGAGGCCGGCCAGCGGCACGGCCACGGGCCGGATTCCGGTGGCGATTCGGGTTCTGGTGGCGGCGGTTAGGCTGACCGGCGCTCAGATTGCATCGCAGCGGATCGGATAATTGCTTCGCGGTAGAGATGTTTTCGAGACGGCTTCGCCCTTCAGGCGCGGCGATGGCCGCGAGCGTCAGGTCGTCCCGACGCACGTCAAGGAGTGACCGAAGACGGGCAGCTCAGAGCGCCCGGTACCTGATCACCACCAGGCCTTGCCGATGTTGAAGGTGTAGCTCAGCGAAAGGCCGGCCATGAACTGGTTGGCATCGTTGGTGAGCGGCGAGGACGAGGCGTCCCCGAGCAGGTGACCGTAAGTGCCGTAGACACCCGCCTCGAAGCCGTTGCGGAAATTGTAGGTGAGCTGGGCCGTGGCGCCAACCAGGTCGAAGCCGGCGCCCGCGCTATAAACCGGCAGCGGATTGCCGAATGCCGTGGCCACCGCCGACTGCACCGGCGTGACGCCGAAATAGGTCTCCATATAGCCCGAGCCGCCGTAGGTCAGGCGCGGACCGACGGCGAAGCGCCACTGGCCATAAGGCACGATGACATCCGCGCCGAGAAGGCCCCGCACACCCTCGAAGCCGCCGACGCCATAGCGCAGCTCAGCGCGGGTCCGCAGCCAGGGCGTCACGTACCACTCGGCGAAGCCACCGGCTTCCACCGACACGCCGATATCACCGAGGCCGGTGAGCGTATCCGCATCGCTCGCGTTGCGCCCCCAGTCGAGCCGTCCCACCGCGCCGACGCGGAAGGTGCCGGTATCGAACAGGGCGATGGAGGGATTGTCGTCCACGCTGCGGAAGACGTTGAGCTGGCTGGCCTTGCTGATGGAGAAGATGAGGCCGGGCCGCACCGTGTAGTCGTCCGAGCCGGGATACTTGGGCTCCAGCTGGCCCGCGCCGCCGATGGTGAGATACCAGTCCTCCTGCGCCGAGGGCGCCACCGGGGTGGCCGGCGGCGGCGAGAACAGGTCGGCCGCCGTGGCGGAAACCAACCCACCCACGGAAAACACCGTGGCGAGAAGGGCGAAACGCAGCGACCGATGCATGAAAGACCTCTGACTGAACCGCGGCCATCCTGCGGCCGAGCCGTTTGCAAATTCCGAACGGAGCGAACCCAAAGGTAGCTCAACGAAAAGATGGCTAACGACGTGTTGCGTCAAGAGCTTGCCGGCGATAGCGGAAGGGCGTTGCAAAAACGCCACGCTGGATCGACGCCACGGAGGGTGGTGCTCAACCCGAACCACCGCCCCGGCGCCGGGTCCACAGGAATGCGGCTGTCACACCCACCAGCGCCGCGGCAAGGCCATACCAGGTGAGCGCATATTCCAGATGGCGGTTGGGGAAGGCGAGGCGGGTGCCCCCGGACAGGGGCAGCCCCCCCGGCACCGCATTCGCTTCCTCGTCGACGACGAAAGGCGCCGCGCCCGGGACGCGGCGGGCCGCGGCTATGCCGGCGGGATCCATGCGGAAGAAACCGCCACGCGCCGGATCGTTGGCCGGCACGAACCAGCTCGCCTCCTCCGGCAGGCGCAGCAGGCCGACCACCTCCACCTCGCCCGTCACCTGGCCGGCGGCGCGGGTTGCGGGATCGCGCCGGTCGGACGGGACGAAGCCGCGGTTGACCAGGATCGGCGGCCCATCGGAGCGCAGCAGCGGGGTGACCACCAGATAGCCCTGCCCCTTCACGGGACCAGCCGCATCCTCGCCGCGCACCGTATAAACGAGGGTTTCCCGGCCGTGGTCGAAGGTGCCGCGCACGCGGACACGGCGATACTCGTCCTCCTCACGGGTGAGATTGGGCCAGAGCGCGGGCGCTGGAACAGCCACGGGCGGCGCATGCACCCGCGCCTCGACCCGGGCAAGCAATTCCTGTTTCCAGGCGAGCCGCTCCAACTGCCAGGTTCCAAGGCCGATCAGGATGAGGAAGGCCGCCAGGGCGACGATGGCCGGCAGCACCAAGCCACCAGCCGGCCGCCGGACGCGAGCGGCAGCATCGTCCGGCGCGGCGCTCACGGAGTGTGCGAATCAAGCCGCCCCTCGGCGGCCTTGTTGCGGTATTGCAGCGCCACCATCACGCCCTTGAAGGGGCGCAGCAGGCCCAGCGTCACCACCAGGATGGCCGGGATCCAAAGTAGCGCATGGACCCAGAGCGGCGGCTCGAACTTCATCTCCACCCAGAAGGCGAGCGCCACCACCACGAAACCGCCGATCAAGATGACAAAGACCGCCGGACCGTCGCCCGAGTCGGCAAAGCTATAATCAAGCCCGCAGGCGGAGCAGGACGGCGCCAGATCCAGAAACCCCTTGAATAGCGGCCCGCGCCCGCACCGGGGGCAGCGGCAGCCGAGACCGGCCGACCACGGGGAGATCGGCGCGAAATGAGGGTCGAGGGGCATGATCGCTATCCTTGCGTCCGAGCTGACGGACGGAACGTCTCAGCGCGGACCGAAGGCAGGGCGGGTTCGACGTGCCGCCCTGCCCTGCCAGTTCTCTGGTCAGTGACCGGCGGAACCGCCGGACGCCCACACATAGATGAAGGTGAAGAGGAACAGCCACACCACATCCACGAAGTGCCAGTACCAGGCCGCCGCCTCGAAGCCGAAATGCTTCTGCGTGGTGAAGTCGCCCTGATAGGCCCGCAGCAGGCACACCGCGAGGAAGATGGTGCCGACGATCACGTGGAAGCCATGGAAGCCCGTGGCCATGAAGAAGGTGGCGCCATAGATGTTGCCGGCGAAGGCGAAATGGGCATGGGCATATTCGTAGGCCTGGAGCGTCGAGAACAGGACGCCAAGGATCACGGTGCACCACAGGCCCCACTTCATGCCCTGCCGGTCGCCGTGCACGAGGGCATGGTGAGCCCAGGTGAGCGTCGTGCCGGAGGTCAGCAGGATCAGCGTGTTGAGCAGGGGCAGGTGCCAGGGGTCGAACGATTCGATCCCCTTGGGCGGCCAAACGCCGCCGGTGAACTCCAGCCGCTGGAAGTTGATGGCCTCGCTCGTGAAGAGGGAAGCATCGAAGAACGCCCAGAACCAGGCGACGAAGAACATCACCTCGGAGGCGATGAACAGGATCATGCCGTAGCGCAGGCCCAGCACCACCACGCGCGTGTGGAAGCCGGCGCGACTCTCATGGACCATGTCCCGCCACCAGCCAAACATGGTGTAGAGGACGCCGAGGAAGCCCACCGCCATGGCAATGGCGGTGCCGCCATGCATCCACACCACCGCGCCGGCGGTGAGTATGAGCGACGAGACGGCCCCGATGATCGGCCAGGGGCTCGGATCAACGACGTGGTAATCGTGTTTCTTGACGTGTGCCTCGGCCATCGCGAAAGGCCTCCCTTCCCCTGTCACGTGAAGGCCCCGCCGAAGACCCGGCGCGTGGCCCCATCCCTGATCGACGGCCCTTTCGGCCGCCTTAAAACATTGCGCCGCGCCGTGCGGAGCGCCTGCGCCGACGTCAGAGCGGCCTGCCGTCAGCCCCCGTTCCACTCGCCCGCGCCACCGGCTTGTCGGCTGTCTTGGCGGGGAAGAATGTGTAGGACAGTGTGATATCGGTCAGCGTCTTCAGATCCGGATCCTGCGCGATGGCCGGGTCCACGTAGAAGACGACAGGCATCTCCAGCTTCTCGTTCGCCCCCAGCGTCTGCTCGTCGAAGCAGAAGCATTGGAGCTTCACGAAATAGGCCCCCGCCTGGGGCGGGGAGACGTTGTAGGTGGCGTTGGCGTGCGTCTCCAGCGCGGAGCGGTTCGCCGCTGTGTAGTGGGCAAGGCTGGTGGCCCCCACCTTGATGGTCAGGTCGCGCTCCACCGGCGCGAAGGCCCAAGGCAGGCCGGGCGCCACATTGGCATCGAAGCGAATGGTGATCTCGCGATCAATGGGGGCGGCAGAGGGCGCCGCGCCCACCCGCGTGGCACCACCGAAGCCGGTCAGGGCGCAGAACATGGCGTAAAGCGGCACCGACGCATAGGTGACACCCACCATGGCGGCGATGAAGGCCGCGCAGGCCGATGCGACGACCACATGGCGGCGGCCGTCGCGGCGGGCGCTCTGCCCGTTGGTGCCACGTTCCTTGCCTGCTGCGGCCTCAGCCTTGCCCGCGTCCATCCTTCACCCTCACCATCCGGATCGCCCCCGATCCCCTTCCCCCGTCATCACACCCTGTCGAATGGCCCCTTTTGACTGACCGTCTCAAAGCGGCCGGTTCAGCACGTTGGGTCCCAGCTTCACGATGGTCACCACGTAGAACAGCACCGCCAGGAACCCCAGCACCGAGGCGATGGCGATATTGCGCGCCCGTCGCCGCCTGAGCTGTTCCGGCGTCAAGACCACGCCCTCCTCTTCCGGAGGACGCGGCATCTTCTTTCCAGCGTTCATCGCAGCAGCCCACCAATCACCGCCTCGCCGAGGAGTGTGGCGAACAACGCGAACAGATAAACGATCGAGAAGCCGAACAGGCTCTTTGCCGCCCTGACGGCGGTTTCCCCCTCGCGGCGGCGAAAGACCCGCCAGGCAAGCGTGATCATCCAGGCCCCCGCCAGCACCGCGACGGCGCCATAAGCGTATCCGGCATAGCCGAGAACGGAGGGACTGGCGGCAAGCGGCACAAGGAAGAGCGTGTAGAGCAGGATCTGGAGGCGCGTTTCGTCCGGGCCCGCCGTCACCGGCAGCATGGGCACGCCGGCGCGGGCGTAGTCATCCGCCCGGTAGAGGGCGAGGGCCCAGAAGTGGGGCGGGGTCCAGAAAAAGATGATGGCGAACAGCAGCACCGGCTCCAGCGAAACGGTGCCAGATGCAGCCGCCCAGGCCACCAGCGGTGGAAAGGCGCCGGCGGCGCCGCCGATGACGATGTTCTGCGGCGTCGAGCGCTTCAGCCACATGGTGTAGATCACCACGTAGAAGAAAATGGTGAAGGCGAGCAGGGCGCCGGCCAGCGCATTGACCAGCAGACCCAGCACCACCACCGAAAACGCCGAGAGGGTGAGTCCGAAGGCCAGCGCCTCGCGGGCGGAGACCCGGCCCGACGGCACTGGCCGCTTGCGGGTGCGCGACATGATGGCGTCGATATCCGCATCCCACCACATGTTGAGGGCGCCGGCCGCGCCCGCGCCGACCGCGATGCACAAAAGGGCGGTGAAGGCGATGACCGGATGCACATCCCCCGGCGCACGGACGAGACCCACCAGCGCCGTGAAGATGACGAGCGACATCACGCGCGGCTTCAGAAGCTCAAAATAGTCGCGCGGCGACGCTAGGCCCTCTCCGGCCGCCACGAAGGCATACGGCTCGGAATTGGTCAGGCTCGCTGGTTCGTCACGCATCCCGAAACTCCCTCAAACCCGGCCTGCCCAAACCATTTTGCGCATTGGGACGATCGACCCGGCTACGCTTGGTCCGGCGGGATCCCACGCGCCTCTTTGGGCGCTTCGAACCCCTGTCTCAAAGTGCCTTTCCGGCAGGGCGTCGCGAGTGGCGGCGCCGTTCGAGCCGGAAGGCGGAAGAAGCCGCGGTCGCCCGCGGCTCCCCTGGATCATGGCCGCATGGGCCAAGGCTTCACTTGATGCGCGGCAGCACTTCGAACTGGTGGAAGGGCGGCGGCGACGAGAGCGTCCATTCCAGCGTGCTGGCGCCGGGACCCCACGGATTGTCGCCGGCCTTTTCCTTGCGGATGAAGGCGAGCGCCGTGCCGGTAAGGAAGATCAGCACCGCCACGCCAGAGATGTAGGAGCCCATGGAGGAGACGAAGTTCCAGCCCGCGAACGCATCGGGATAGTCCGCATAGCGGCGCGGCATGCCGGCGAGCCCGAGGAAGTGCTGCGGGAAGAACACCAGATTGACGCCCACGAAGGTGACCCAGAAGTGCAGCTTGCCCCAGAATTCCGGGATCATGTAGCCGCTCATCTTGGGGAACCAGTAGTACCAGCCGGCGAAGATGGCGAACACGGCACCGAGCGACAGCACGTAATGGAAGTGGGCCACCACGTAATAGGTGTCGTGCAGCGAGCGGTCGATACCGGCGTTGGAGAGCACCACGCCCGTCACGCCGCCCACGGTGAACAGGAAGATGAAGCCGATGGCCCACAGCATGGGGGTGCGGAACTGCAGCGAGCCGCCCCACATGGTGGCGATCCAGGAGAAGATCTTCACGCCCGTGGGCACCGCGATGATCATGGTGGCGGCCACGAAGTAGGACTGCGTGCCGCTGGAGAGGCCCACCGTGTACATGTGGTGCGCCCACACCACGAAGCCCACCACGCCGATGGCGACCATGGCGTAAGCCATGCCGAGATAGCCGAAGATGGGCTTGCGCGAGAAGGTGGAGATGATGTGGGAGACGATGCCGAACCCGGGCAGGATCAGGATGTACACCTCGGGGTGACCAAAGAACCAGAACAGGTGCTGGAACAGGATCGGGTCACCGCCGCCGGCCGGATCGAAGAAGGTGGTGCCGAAATTGCGGTCGGTCAGCAGCATGGTGATGGCGCCCGCCAGGACCGGCAGCGACAGCAGCAGCAGGAAGCCGGTGATGAGCTGGGACCAGGCGAACAGCGGCATCTTGTGCAGCGTCATGCCCGGCGCGCGCATGTTGAAGATGGTGGTGATCAGGTTGATGGCGCCGAGCAACGAGGACGCGCCGGCGATGTGCAACGAGAAGATCAGCAGGTCCATGGCCGGGCCGGGATGGCCGAGCTTGGACGACAGCGGGGGATAGATAGTCCAGCCGCCGCCGAAGCCATTGGAGCCGGCCGCGCCTTCCACGAACAGCGACGACAGCGCCAGGATGAAGGAAGGCGGCAGCAGCCAGAAGGCGATGTTGTTGATGCGCGGGAAGGCGGTGTCCGGCGCGCCGATCATCAGCGGGGCGAAATAATTACCGTAGCCGCCGATCAGGGCCGGCATCACCATGAAAAAGATCATGATGAGGCCGTGGCCCGTGGTGAAGACGTTGAACGTCTGCGGATTGGAGAAGATCTGCAAGCCAGGCTGCTGCAGCTCCATCCGGATGGCAATCGACAGGATGCCGCCCACAATCCCCGCCACGATGGCGAAGATCAGGTACATGATCCCGATGTCCTTGTGATTGGTCGAGAAGACCCAGCGCTTCCAACCGGTGGGGATGTGCGCGTCGTGGTCGTCGTTACCGTAGTGGCTGTGGGTGACTGCCTCGGTGGCCATTCCCGCTATCCTTGTCTGCCGGCACTGGCGCCCGTCTCGCCACGCCGTCGCTTGCCTGCTCCCATCACCGGACGCGACCGGTGACGCAATTTCATGAGGCGCCGGCGCCCGGCGCCGGCCAAAATCTCAGCGCGCCAGAGGGCCGGCAGCCAGAGTGGCGGTTTCGCCGGCGTCGGCCAGCTGACCGGCGGCATCGGCCGCGGACGCGAACTTGGCCTTGGCCTGGGCGACCCAGGCCGCGAAGTCCGCCTCGCTCACCGCCCGCACCGCGATCGGCATGAAGGCGTGGTCGCGGCCGCACAGCTCGGAGCACTGGCCGTAATAGATGCCCTCGCGGGTTACCTTGAACCAGCTTTCGTTCAGGCGGCCGGGGTTGGCGTCGATCTTCACGCCAAACGAGGGCACCGCGAACGAATGAATCACGTCGGACGAAGTGACCTGGATGCGCACGATCTTGTTGACCGGCACCACCACCTCATTGTCCACCGCGAGCAGGCGCGGCTGGCCAGCCTTCAGGTCCTTTTCCGGCACCAGGTAAGAGTCGAAGCCGAAGGCGCCATTGTCGGGATATTCGTAGGACCAGTACCACTGGTGCCCCGTCACCTTCACGGTGATGTCCGGCTTGGGAATGTTCAGCTCGAGGTGCAGCAGCCGGAAGGACGGAATGGCGATGAGGACCAGGATCATCACCGGGATGACGGTCCAGGCTACCTCGATGAGGGTGTTGTGGCTGGTCTTGGAGGGCACCGGATTGGCACGCTCATTGAAGCGCACCACCACGATGGCGAGCAGCACCAGCACGAACAGCACGATGGAGGTGATGATAATCAGCATCAACGTGTTGAAGTCGTGGATCTTCTCCATCACCGGCGTCACGGCGGCCTGGAGATTGATCTGCCACGGTGATGGCTGTCCGGTCTCGGCGGAGGCGGCGCCCGCGAAAAGGCCCGCGGCGCACGTGCCCATGACAAGGGCAGCGGAGCGAAGGAACGACTTCATCTTCAACGGCTCTCCCTGGCCCGGCGGATCGAACCACCGTCTTACTGGACCCGCCCTGCACGCTCAGCGACGTGCCACCGGGACCACTTGTTCAAATGAACAAACCCATCTGGCTAAAACCGCTGGCAGGTGCACTGTTTTATAGGCAGTCACTCTCCCTATGGTTCATCAAACATAATTGGGTCCGCCTTGCAATCGCCCAAGCTTCGCCCTCGGTGCGACAATAAGACAGCGGATTGACGCCTGATACAGGAGCCTCCTCATCGGGTCCTGCACTGCCCCTTGTGCTGCCTTGGTCGGCAGGTACCCCTGCCGTGGCGGCTCCGGGTCGGCACCGGGGTATGCCGCGACGTGACAGAGACAAAATGGCGCGCCCGATTGGTTTCTAAATACCGTCGCAAGGCGCCTCTGCTACGCCTGAGAACCGAGCCATGGGAGAATCCCCCTGGCATGCATCCACGCCACGCTGCTGCCGCATTGTTGACAGGATGGCTAGGCCATTAAGGCATTGGTTCACTAAATCAGATAAGGCAGGTTTGCCTGGCGCCCGCCGGGTTCCTGCCGGAGCTTGCGATGGTCGTGTCGTTCCCTGCCCGCCGCCTCTTCCTTTCGGGCCGTGCCGCGAGGGCCCGGTCCGGGACGAGTGCTGGTGCGCTGCTTATTCTTTTCGGCGCGCTCGTCGCGGCCGCCTTCGCGTCAGCACAGCCTGCGGTTGCGCAGGGCGTCGTGAAGTCGGTGCACGGCGAGTGGCAGATCCGCTGCGACACGCCGCCGGGCGCCCAGAGCGAGCAATGCGTCCTGCTCCAGTCGGTTCAGGCGGAAGACCGGCCGAACGTGGGCCTCACGGTCATCGTGCTAAAGACCGCTGACCAGAAAAGCCGCCTGCTGCGCGTCCTGGCGCCCCTCGGCGTACTGCTGCCGGCGGGCCTCGGCCTGAAGATCGACGAACAGGACGTGGGCCGGGCCGGATTCGTCCGCTGCCTACCCAACGGCTGTGTCGCCGAGGTGGTGATGGACGACACGCTCGTTGCCCGCCTGAAGGCCGGCAAGCAGGCGACCTTCATCATCTTCCAGACCCCGGAAGAAGGCATCGGCGTCCCCCTCAGCCTCAACGGCTTCGGACCGGGCTTCGACACCCTGCGCTGAACCGGCGCCGGCCGATGGCCGGAGAGCAGGAACGCGCCGGGCAGATGCATGCTGCGTGAAATCGCCCGGCAGACAGGCCGGGCGGGCGGAACGACGTGCCAGATGGCAAATGCACCGCAGGCGAGTGCGCTAGAGACGAACGCTCCAGAGGCGAGTGCTCTGGGGCTATACCAGCGGATGGCTTGCGCGGAGCCATCGCTGCGCCGCAGCATCGGCACGGTTTGGACATGCTTGCTGCGCACAAAGCTGGAGCGGAGCGGGGTAGCGACGTTCGGGTCGTTGGGGCGACCTGAGCGGCGCCGGAGCAGATGGCTTCGGGGGCCGGCAGGGAGAGGTGGATGCACGGGGATGAACACGCACTTTTCGGCGCGGCGCTCGCCTTCCTAGCCGCAGCAGTCATCTCCGTTCCCATCGCCAAGCGTCTCGGCTTTTCCCCCGTTGTCGGCTACCTCCTGGTCGGCATCGCCATTGGTCCGGTGGGGTTCAACGTCGCCGATCCGGGGGTGGTCTCCACTGTCGCCGAGCTGGGCGTGGTCATGCTCTTGTTCCTGGTCGGGCTCGAGCTCAAGCCATCCAACCTTTTGTCCATGGGCCATTTCATCTTCGGCCTGGGCACCGCGCAACTCATGCTCACATCGCTGGCATTCGCGCTCCTGGCCTATTTCGGCCTCGGCTTCGGCGTGGCCGCAGCGGTGATCAGCGGGCTCGCCTTGTCGATCTCGGGCACCGCCATCGCCCTCCAGCTCCTGGGCGAGCGCGGCGACCTTGCCTCTCCCTATGGCCAGCGCACCTTCTCCATCCTGCTGTTCCAGGACATCGCGGTGGTGCCCTTGCTCGCGCTGGTGCCCCTGTTGGCGCCGGGCGGCGAGGCCGAGGTGACGCGCGATCCCAAGGCGACGCTGCTGGCGGCCGCTATCGCGGTGGCGGCCATCGCCGTCATCGTGGTGTCCGGGCGCTACCTGCTCAATCCGCTATTCCGCGTGCTGGCTCGCTCCGGGGCGCGTGAGGCCATGACGGCAGCGGCCCTGCTGGTGGTGATGGGCGCCGCCGGCCTGATGGAGGCGGCGGGCCTGTCGGCGGCGCTCGGGGCCTTCCTCGCCGGCCTGCTGTTGTCGGAAAGCACGTTCCGCCACGAGCTGGAAGCCAATGTGGACGCCTTCCGCGGCCTGTTGCTCGCCGTGTTCTTCATGAGCATCGGCATGTCGCTCAACATCAACGTGGTGCTGGGCCACATCCCGAGCCTGCTTGTGGGGACGCTGGCGGTGGCGGTGGTCAAGTCGGTGATCGTCTATCTGGTGTTCCGGGCCGACAACATCGCTCCCCAGGATTCCATGCGCGCGGCGGTGGCGCTGCTGTCCGCCGGCGAATTCGCCTTCGTGCTGTTCCCACTGGGGCTCGACAACGGCATCCTGAAAGCCGAGCAGGCGGACCTTCTGATCGCCCTGGCCGCGCTCACCATGATCCTCGGACCGCTGCTGTTTGCCGCCTTGTCACGCCTGCTTCCGCGATTCGCACGCCCTGTGGCCGAGCCACCGGCCGACGACTTCGCCGATGCGGATGGCTCGGTGCTGGTGATCGGATTCGGCCGATTCGGGCAGATCGTCTCCCAGTGCCTGCTGGCCCAGGACGTGAGCGTCACCATCATCGACAAGGATGTGGAGATGATCCAGAGCGCCGGGCGCTTTGGCGTGCACATCTATTACGGCGACGGCACGCGGCTCGACGTGCTGCGGGCTGCGGGCGCGGAGACCATGGAAGTCATCTGCGTGTGCGTGGACAATAAGGAAGACGCCAATCGCATCGTCGAGATCGTACGTGCCTCCATTCCCAACGCGCGCCTGTTCGTGCGCAGCTTCGACCGGGTACATTCCATGGAGCTGCTGCGCCTCGGCGTGGATTTCGAGCTGCGCGAGACCCTCGAATCGGCCCTGTCCTTCGGCGCCCGCACCCTGGAGGCGCTGGGCGTGACGCAGACCGCCGCCGCCGCCCGCATCGCCGACGTCCGCGTGCGCGACCGTGCCCGCCTGGAGCGCCAGCTGGAGGAAGGCATCTTCGCGGGTGCCGAGGTGTTCAGCGGCCACAAGGTGGAGCCCGAGCCGCTGACCCAGCCCGAGAAACCGGCCCGCCCGCTGAACCCGGAGGCGCAGGACATCCTGTCCCACGAAACCGAATTCTCCGGCTGAGCCGTGGCAGCCTGGACGCGGCTGCGGCCGGGCCCGCCGGAGTCTTTGGATAGCCCCGAGGCTGTTGCAACCATTTCGTGATTTCGGCGAGACGATGGCGTAAGGTCGCAGCACCGGGTTCGCGATCGGGCAACGGGAAACGGGACGGACAGGCTCGCCAGATCGCACATCTGGACGCCGCGCTCCTGCGGAGTTGGCGTATGGATCAATTCTTGGAGATGCTCCGGGCGGCACAGGGCGGCCACGGGCTCGAGAATATCGGGCGCATGTACGGCCTTTCGCCCCAGCAGGCACAGGCGACGGCCGAGGCGGTGATGCCGGCCTTCACCGAGGCCTTCAAGCAGGCGACCCAGTCTCCCGAAGCCCTCGCCTCGCTCATGGCGCTGATGACCAGCGGACCCTACGGCGCCTTCTATACCCAGCAGCCCGCCGCGCCGGCAGAGCTGTCGCGTGCCGGCACCGAGGCGCTCGACACGGTGTTCGGATCGTCCGACGTGAGCCGGGCCGTGGCCGCGCACGTGGCCTCATCCACCGGCCTGGGCGTCACCGTGGTGCGGCAGATGATGCCCACTTTCGCCACCCTCGTGGTCGGCGGTCTGGCGAAGTCGCTGGCAGCCTCCGGCGCGCTCCAGCAGATGCTCGCGGCCATGCTGAGCCGCATGCCCGGCCAGACCACGCAGCGCATCGCGCCCATCTCCTCCGGCAATCCCTTCATCGACGCCTTCCTGGCCTTCACCAGCACGGCGACCGAGCAGAGCCCCAAGGCCTTCGCCACCGGCAATCCCTGGGCCGATGCCTATGCCCAGATGATGTTCCAGCGCGCGCCCCAGCCGGCACCGCAGCAGCGCAGCACCAATCCGATGGACGCCTGGCAGGACGTGGTCAACGCCATGACCAAGACCATGACCCAGGCTGGCGTCCCCCCCGCGCGCACCCCGCCGCCGGAGCCGCCGCCCCCGCCGCTGGCCCCGTTCCAGAATTTCTTCGCCCAGTTGTTCGCGCAGGGCTTCCCGCCGGCCTTTCCGGGCACGGACGGACAGCAGCGGGGCTATTCCATCCCGGACTTCTGGCTGGACATCATGCGTTCCGCAGGGACCTACCCCGCGCAGCCGGTGCAGGAAGCCGAGACCCTGCCGCCCGAGCGGCCCCGTCTGGTCAACACCTCATCCCAGAACCGCACCGGCGGCCGCGACGCGAAATAGCGTCGCGCCGGCGCGACGAGACGAGACCTCCAGACACAAAACGACCCGCGCCGGTTGCGGTCGGCGCGGGTCGAGTTTCGGCGGAATCGAGGGGCGTTCCCGCCGGATCTTTCTGGACGGACCCAGCCGGCTTGAAACCGCCCGGCCGGATCGCGCTCCAAGCATTTGATTTGGCCCGTGCGCATCACGCCCACGGCATCCGTTTCGCTTTAAGCTGCGCGAAAACCTCAGTGCTGCTGTGCGCGGCCTGCAAGCCTTGCGGCCGCGCGGCGCTCGGTGGCGCGCAGGATGAGCACGCGGGTCGGGTCATCGAGCAGCGGGCCGGAGGTGGCGTCGCGCAGGTCCGAGCGGGTCACGCCGATGTCGCGCAGCATGCGATCATCAAGATTGGCGAGTTCAGACATGACACGGCGACGGTCGATGGCGCGACCGATGACGCCCGCCGTCTTCGCCGCGTGACCAGCCAGGGAGACGGCTGCCAGGCACAGGGCCGCCAGCATCTCGCCCGCGGGGGCAAAGGCAATCTTCCGGGTTTCACCATGAACGCTCATCTTCATCTCCATCGCCGGGGTGGGGATCGCGGACTGTCCTTTCGTGGAGCCCGGGAGCTCTTTGAGCCACCCGATTTCGCATCCCGCCGCTTCGGCGCGCCCTTTGTGACTCCCCGGAATGAATCACGCTAGCGAATGTTTTTCATCTCACGTATCATTCCTCGTGATGAATAGACTGGAACCACCCCCCATGACGGCGATGCTCGACCCCGATCAGCTGCGCACGTTTGTGGCCATTGCCGAGACCGGCAGCTTCACCCGCGCGGCGGAAGTGGTGCACAAGACGCAGTCCGCCGTCTCCATGCAGATGAAGCGCCTGGAGGAGCGCGTGGGCCGGCCGGTCTTCATGCGAGACGGTCGCGCCTCGCGCCTAACCGAGGATGGCGAGCGCCTGCTCGACTTTGCCCGCCGCATCGTCAAGCTGAACGTGGAGGCGGTGCTGAGCTTCGCCGACGCCGCCTTGTCGGGGCGGGTCTGCCTGGGCGTCCCGGACGATTATGCCGACCGCTACCTACCGGACATCATGGCCCGCTTTTCGCGGACCCATCCCTCCGTGGAACTGACCGTATTGTGCGAGCCGTCGAGCGAGCTGGTGCAGCACATCGCCGCCGGCACCATCGATCTCGCCATCATCACCGCCACCGAGATCACCGCCCGCAACGCCCATGTCATCCGCCGCGAGCGGCTGCTGTGGGTGTCCTCGGCGCGGCACAGCGTGCATCTGGAAACGCCGGTGCCGCTGGCGCTGGGCCGGACCACCTGCCAGTGGCGCGACATCGCCGTCTCCCGGCTCGCCGGAGCGGGGCGCAGCCACCGCATCCTCTATACCAGCCCCAACAGCGGTGCGGTCGCGGCGGCGGTGCTGGCCGGGCTCGCGGTCTCGGTATTTCCGGAATCGGCGCTGCGCACCGGCATGCGCGTGCTCGGCAGCGCCGACGGCTATCCGCCCCTGCCCCCGTGCGACATCGGCCTGCTGCGCAATCGCCACGAGCCGTCGCTGCTGGCGGACGCGCTGGCCCAGCACATCGTGCAGGGTCTCGACAACCTCACCGACGCCGAAGCGGCGCAGTGACGCCAGTCACGCCGCACCGCCCTCACACGCTCTCGGCGTAACGCTCGTAGGCGACCTCGACGGTGAGGATGTGGGCGCGCATGGCGGCGGCGGCCTCGGCCTTGTCGCCGCGCAGGATGGCGGTGACCACCCGGTCATGCTCCTCGTAGGAGCGCGCCAGCCGCCCCAGGGTGCGGAACTGGGCGCGGCGGAACGGCTGGAGCCGGGCCCGGGTCGCCAGTGTCAGTTCGGCCAGATAATCATTGTGGGAGCCGGCATAGAGCGTGGTGTGGAAGCGCTCGTTGAGCACCGTATAGCCGCCCTCGTCGCCGCGGCGTGTCAGGTCCGCGAGTTCCGCATGGGTGGCTTCCAGCCCGGCCCGCTCGGCCGCCGTCATGTGGACCGCGCACAGGCCGGCGCACAGGGCTTCCAACTCCGCCATCACGTCGAACATGCCGCGCAGCCGCTCCAGCGACGGCTGGGCCACCAGCGCGCTGCGATGGGGACGTGCCTCCACCAGTCCGGAGGCGGCAAGGTCGCGCAACGCCTCGCGCACCGGAGTGCGGGACACCCCATAGCGCTTCGCGATCTCCACCTCCTCCAGCGGCGTGCCCGGGGCAAGGCGACCGCGCACGATATCGTCGGCGATCTGGAGCCGCAGCTCTTCCGTCCGCGTCACCGGCCGGCCCGCGGCACGACGCCGGCGGGGGCGGGAAGCGGCAGTGGAAGCCTTGAGCGGCTGCGGCGGAAGCAGGGTCATGACGTTACAAGCTACCTGGATTCGATGGCCGCGCGAATTCCGGTGAAATCCTGACGGGGAGGAAACCGGACCATGCCGCATCCCCTCCCCGCCTTGGTTGCCGCGCCCCTGCCCCGATGCGGGGGAACCGGGAAAAGGCGCGGCTTAGAGCCGGAAGAACCGACCAGCTTGAAGCAGGCTGATCAGCGAGCCCGTCCCTAAACGTGAGAAAAGAGAACGCGCTAAAGAACACAGGACAAAAAGCAATTCTCACGCCACTCCCTCGTCGGCGATCACCGATGCGTCCACGATCACCGACACATGGGCGGCCACCACCCGCCAGCCCTGCGGAAAGCGAACCCAGCTCTGCTGCTGCCGCCCGATGCGGCCCGGCGCGTTGTCCCGGCGGAACAGGGTCGAGGCCACCGCGAAATCGCGCCCGTAGGTGGTGATCACCGTCTGTGCCAGCGTGCGCTCAAGCCCCACCGGCGAGCGGGCGCGGCGGAACTCCCGGATGGCGTCCATGCCGTAGAGGTTCTCACCGCCGCCATAGCGGATGGTGCGGCCGTCGTCGTGAAACAGGGCTTCGAGGGTGGCCACGTCGTTGTTCACCAGCGCCGCCTCGTAGCGGGCGAAGGCGTTCTCGACCTCGGCCTTCACCTCAGGAATGTCGATCTCCACCACGCTCTCCCACTCACAGTGAGGCCACGGGCGCGGCGGCGACGCCGGCCTGTTCCAAGGTCGCCGCAACCCGCAACGCCAGGTCCTCCCGCCACGGCGGGGCGATGACCTGGACCGCCAGCGGCAGCTCCGGCGCCTCCCCCACATCCACCCGCACCGGCACCGCCACCACCGGCAGGCCGATGAAGGAGATGGGCTGGGTGAACAGGCCCATGTTGGGCCGCACCAGCATCTCCTCGCCATCGAGCACGAAGGTCTTCTGCCCCAGCTTCGGCGCCCGGCAGGGGGTGGCAGGGGCCAGCAGCACGTCGCAGGCCTCGAACAGCTTCAGCATCTCCTCGCGGAAATGACGGCGAAAGCGCTGGGCCGCATCCACCCACGAGGCGGGGATGGCAAGGCCGGCGAGCAGGCGATCGCGCACGGCGGGATCGAAATCCCCTCCACGGGCGGCAAGGCGGCGGGCATGGAGGCTCGCGCCCTCCGCCGCCGTGATGATGAAGGCCGAGGCGCGGGCGCGGGCGGCGTCGGGAATGTCCACCACTTCGGTGACGCCGAGACTGGCGGCCACGTGGTCTACCGCCGCGAACGCCTCCGGCAGCGCCCGCGAGCGGAACCAGCCGCCGGCGATGGCAATGCGCAGGCCGTCGGCCCCCTGCCCGATCAGCCCGGAGACCGGCTCGAACGGGCGCGGCGTCTGGCCCGGATCGCGCGCATCCTCGCCCTGCATGGCGTCGTAGAAGGCGGCAAGGTCGGCCACCGAGCGGCCGAGCGGGCCGAGATGGTCCAGCGCCGTCACGAAGGGAAAGCTGCCGCCCCGCGTCAGGCGGCCATAGGTAGGCTTCAGCCCGAACGTGCCGCACAGGGAGGACGGCACACGGATGGAGCCGTTGGTGTCGGATCCGAGCGCGATGGGCACCAGCCCCGCCGCCACCGCCGCGCCCGAGCCGCCCGAAGAGCCGCCGGTCATGCGGGTGAGGTCGTGGGGGTTGCGCGAGGCGCCGTCATGGACGTTCTCGCCGGTGAAGTCATAGGCGTATTCGCCCATGTTGAGGGCGCCTACCAGCACCGCGTCGGCGGCTTCCAGCTTCGCGATCAGGGTCGCGTCGCCATCCGCCGGGCTGAGGTCGCGGTTGATCTTCGAGCCGGCGAGGGTGGGCAGGCCCTTCACGTCGAACAGGTTCTTCACCGCGAAGGGCGCGCCGGCGAGGGGTCCCAGCGGCGCGCCGGCGGCGCGGCGGGCATCGATGCGATCGGCGGTCGCACGGGCGCGCTCGGCGGTCACGTCGGTGAAGGCGTTCACCTTCGGGTCGACGGCGGCGATGCGCGCCAGCGTCGCCTCGATCACCGCACGCGCGGTGACGGCGCCGGAGGCGACGGCCGTCGCGATCTCGGCGGCGGTGGCGGTGGCAAGGCTGGCGGCGTCGGCGGTTGCATTTATCGGGGCGTTGATTGGGGCGTTCATGGACACGGCCTCAGGGACGGTAGACGGGGGCCGGCTCCTCGGCGTCGCCGAGGTCGAGGCTACGCACCAGGGTCGCCGCATCGGCGATGGCGCGCAGATAGGACAGCGCCTCGGCGCGCCATTCCGGGCGCGGGGCGATGGCATGGGCGCTAAGCGCACCGTCGAGCAGTTGCTCCAGCGCCGTGTCCTCCACCCTTGGGAGTTCCAATTCCTTGCTCATGGGGGACCTCAGACCGGGGGATGGGGAATGGCGGCGATCAGCTCGCGGGTATAGGCGTCCTTGGGAGCGTCGAGCACCTGCTGCGAGCTGCCCTCCTCCACGATGCGCCCTTGCCGCATGACGATGACCCGGTCGCACAGCAGGCCCACCACATGCAGGTCGTGGGACACGAACAGGTAGCTCATGCCGAGGCGCTGCTTCAGCTCCTCCAGCAGGTTGAGCACCACCGCCTGGACCGACACGTCGAGGGCGGCCGTGGGCTCGTCGAGGATGACGAGGTCGGGGTCGAGCGCGATGGCCCGGGCGATGCCGATGCGCGCCTTCTGCCCGCCCGACAGCTGGTGGGGAAAGCGCTCCAGGAGGTTCTGCGGCAGGCCGACCATCTCGGCCAGCTCCGCCACGCGGGCGCGCAGCTTGGCCCCGCCGGACATGCCGCCCATCCGCAGCAACGGATCGGCGATGGCGCGCTCCGCCGTGTAGCGGGGATTGAGGCTCTCGGTGGGGTCCTGGAACACCATCTGGATGCGCCCGCGCAGGGGATGGTGGGCGAAATCCTTCGCCGGGATAGCGCTGATGTCCTCGCCGTCGAAGGTGATCTTCCCCGCCGTGGGATCGATGAGGCGCATGACGATGGTGGAGGTGGTGGACTTGCCGCAGCCGCTCTCGCCCACGAGGCCGACGCTCTCGCCCTTCTTCACCTCGAAGGAGATGCCGTCCACCGCGCGGAAGATGCGCTCCTCCGGCGGCGCCTTCTTGCCGAAGAGGCCGGAGAGGAACGCCGAGGGCGCACCCTGGCGGGGATATTCCTTCAGCAGGTTTTCGACTTTGAGGAGGGGGACGGCGCCTGCGCCCGATACAGTGGCCATGGTGGAAGCACCAGCCCCCACCCTGCCCTCCCCCGCAAGCGGGAGAGGGTTCTCCGCCGGGGCGGGCGGCACATCCGGCTCTTCGGGCAAAAGATCCTTTAGCGTGATGCCCGGGCGGGGCGTCGCGCGCATGAGCTTGCGGGTGTAGGGGTGCTGGGGATCGCGGAAGATGCGCTCGGCCGGCGCGGTCTCCACCACCCTGCCCTTCTCCATCACCATCACCGTGTCGCAATAAGCGGCGGCGAGGCCCAGGTCGTGGGTGATGAGGAGGGTGGACATGCCGCGCTCGCGCGTCAGCTCGGTGACGAGGTCCATGACCGCCTTCTGGGTGGTCACGTCGAGGCCGGTGGTGGGCTCGTCGGCGATCATCAGCTGCGGCCGGCAGGCCAGCGCCAGGGCGATGACGATGCGCTGGCACATGCCGCCCGACAGCTCGAACGGATAGGCGTGGTAGCGCTCCTCCGGCCGGGCGATGCGCACCTGCTTGAGGATGTCGATCACCTTTTCCTTCACGTTGCGGGCGTCGGCCTGCACGTGCTGGAGCAGCACGTCGCCGATCTGCCGGCCCACCGTGCGGATCGGGTTCAGCGCCGCGCGCGGGTTCTGGAAGATCATGGACATCTCGCGCCCGCGCAGGTCGCGCATGGCGCTTTCCGGGGCGTGGGCCACATCGATCCCGGAGAAGGTGATGGAGCCTTCCGCAATGCGCCCCGCCCGGTCGAGGATGCGCATGACCGTGTAGGAGGTCACCGACTTGCCCGAGCCGCTCTCGCCCACGATGCCGAGGGTCTCGCCCTTGGCGAGGGTGAGGTTGACCTGGCTCACCGCCGTCACCACGCCGCGGCGGGTGGCGAATTCGACGGTGAGGTCGCGCACCTCCAGCAGCGGGCCGCTGGGGGCTTCGGAGGTCTTGGCGGCCTGCGCCGTCACGTCCACGATGCCATGCATGTTCGCCTCCCTCAGGTGCGACGCTGGGGGTCGACGATGTCGCGCAGACCGTCACCCAGCAGGTTGAAGCAGAACACCGCGAACATGAGCGCGAGGCCGGGGAAAAGGGCGATCCACCATTCGCCGGAGACGATGTAGGCTGCGCCTTCCGCCACCATGATCCCCCATTCCGGGGTGGGCGGGCGCACGCCGAGGCCGATGAAGGAAAGGCCCGCCGCGTTCAGGATGGCGTAGCCCATGGTCAGCGACATCTGCACCATCATGATGGGCATGATGTTGGGCAGGATGGTCGTGAGCAGGATGCGCCATTCCGAGTTGCCGGTGAGGCGCGCTGCCTGCACGAAGCCCGCCTGCCGGCGGATGGCGGCTTCCGAGCGGGCCACGCGCACATAGAGCGGGAAGTTGATGATGGCGGTGGCGATGACGATGTTGGTCACCGTGTTGCCCAGCGCCGCCACGATGCCCATGGCCAGCACGAACAGCGGGAAGGCCATGATGGTATCGGAGATGCGGCCGATGATGCGGTCGGTCCACCCGCCGAAGAAGCCCGAGGCGATGCCGGCGATGCCGCCCGCCGCGAACACCAGCGCCACCGAGAACACTGCGATGGCCATGTCGAGCCGTGTCGCGACGATGACGCGGGAGAAGATGTCCCGCCCCAGGTTGTCGGTGCCGAACCAGTGGGCGGCGGACGGCGCCTGGAGCGCGGCCGCCGTGTCGCTGGCGAGCGGATCATAGGGCACGATGAAGGGCCCCAGCAGCGCGCACACCACCAGCACCAGGAACATGCCGAAGGCGATGCCGGTGACCGGGTTGTCGGAGATGACGTAGCGCGCGTGGGCGAGCGTCGCGGCAAGGCCGCGGGGGGCGGGGGTGTCGGCCGTGGCGAGGGTCATGCTTCGCTCCGCGCGCGGGGGTCGATGATGCCGTAGGCGATATCGATCAGGAGGTTGAGGACCACGTACAGGATCGCCATGGCGAGCACGAAGCCCTGCACCGGCGCGTAGTCGGAGGTGATGAGCGCCTCCACCGCATAGGAGCCGATGCCGGGCCAGGCGAACACCTTCTCCACCAGCACGTTGGCGCCGAGCAGGAAGGAGAACACCATGCCCAGCGTGGTCACCACCGGCAGCATGGCGTTGCGGAACGCATAGGTGATGATCACCGTGGTATCGGTCAGCCCCGCCGCCCGCGCCGTGCGCACGAACTCGGAGGACAGCACCGACAGCATGGAAGCGCGCGTCATGCGGGCGATGGGCGCCAGCGCGAAGATGGCCAGCGTGATGGCCGGCACCGCGAGCTGCGCCAGCGCGGCGCGGAAGGTCTCGAAGTCCCGCGCGATCAGGCTGTCGATGAGATAGAAGCCGGTGACGGTCTCGGGCGCCGAGAAGAACACGTCCAGCCGCCCCAGCGGCGCCGGCGCCCAGCCGAGCTTGAAGTAGAACACATAGACCAGCAGCAGGCCGGTGAAGAACACCGGCAGCGACACCCCCGCCGTGGTGATGAGACGGCAGGCATGATCCACCCATGACCCTTGCTTCACCGCCGCCATGATGCCGAACGGCACCGCGATGGCCAATGCCAGCACCAGCCCGGCCAGCGTCAGCTCGGCGGAGGCCGGGAGTCGGGCGGAAATCTCCGCCGCCACCGGCTGGCCGGTGGAGAGGGAGCTTCCCAGATCCCCCTTCGCCAGCGCCGAGACATAATCCACGAACTGCGCCGGCAGCGGCTTGTCGAGGCCGAGCTTGGTGCGGATCTCGGCGATGGATTCGGCCGTGGCGGCGGGGCCGGCGAAATAGGCCGCGGTGTCGCCCGGCAGCACCCGCGTAAGCATGAAGGTGACGATCACCACGCCGATGAGGCTCGGCACGGCGGTGGCAAGACGACTGCCTATGAGCTTCAGCATGGTGTCTCCTGTTGTCCGAAGGCGGAGGCCGCCTGTTGTCCTAGGGCGGGAACCGCCCATAGCCCGCCGGCCCTTCTCCCAAAACGTCTCACCCCGTCATGCCCCGGCTTGACCGGGGCATCCACGCCGGGCCGCAAAAGCACCCGGCGTCAAAGCGCACCAGATTTCCAGCGGCCGGCCCGGCCGCTCCGTGGATCCCCCGGTCAAGCCGGGGGATGACGGCGGTTGAAAAACCCGACCACGCGCGCCGGCCCGGGATGCGTGGAACCCTCACCCCTTCTGGAAGGCGCGATAGTCGAGGCGACGGTGGAACCAGTATTCGTAGCCGGTGATGTTCTTCTGCATCGCGACGTTCACATAGGGCTGGTAGAGCGGGATGCGCGGCACGTCGGCGAAGGCGAGGTCCACCATGCCCTTCACATTGGCGTCGTAGGCGGCCTTGTCGCCATTGGCGGCGGAGGCGCGGGCGGCGTCGATGAAGGCGTCCATGGCCGCCGACTGGTAGCTCATGGTGTTGAAGATCGAATTATTGCCATGGTAGCACCAGAAGAAGAAGTATTCTGGATAGTCCAGCCAGCCCGAGAAGACGTTGGTGAACAGCGGCAGCACCTTCTTCGTCAGCTCGGTGCGCCAGTTGGCGCCGGGGATCTTGTTGATGGTGGTCTTGATGCCGATCTGCGCCAGGTTTTCCTGCAGCAGCACGCACAGCGGCTCATTCACACCGGCAAAGCCCAGGTCGAAGGAGAGCGTCGTCTCCAGCCCGTTGGGATAGCCCGCTTCCGCCAGCAATTGCTTGGCCTTGGCGAGGTCGGTGACGAACTTGGTGGGCTGCGGCCAGGCCACCTGCGTCTGGGCATCCGCCGGGGCGCCGAACATGGGCTTGGCAAGGCCGAACAGGGCGGCGTCCATGATCTTCTGGTAGGGAATGGCGTAGGCGATGGCCTGGCGCACCTTCAGATTGTCGAAGGGCGGGTTCTTCACATTCATGCCGATGTACTGGACACCGTTGGAATAGGGCACCGACGTGATGTTCAGCTTGCCGGCCTGCTTCAGCTCCACGAAGTCCTTGTTGGGCAGATCATAGGAGATGTCGGCGTCGCCGCGCTCCAGCAGCGCCCGGCGATTGCCGGCGGAGGGCACCATGCGCCAGATCACGCGCTTGATCTTGGGCAGCGGGCCGCCCTTCCAGTCGTCGAAGCGCTCGAACACCACCTCGGTGCCGGGGGTCCACTTGGTGACGCGGTAGGCGCCGGAACCCGCCGTGTTCTGCTTGGTGTATTCGAGGCCCCACGGGTCCTTCTCGGTGGCGTTCTTCTGCACTAGCCCGGAATTGATGACGCAGGGCACGATCACGGCGAGGTCGGGGATGGTGAGGCGGTCCTTGCGGATGAAGTCCACGCGCACCGTGTGGTCGTCCACCACCACGAACTGCTCGGGCTTCTCCAGCGAGCCGGCCTTCATCTGGAAAGTGGGGAAGCCGCCCACCGAGACCGCGCGGTCCAGCGACCACTTCACGTCCTTGGCGGTGACCGGCGTGCCGTCCTGGAAGGTGGCGTTCTTTTTCAGCTTGAAGGTCACCGACATGTCGCCGATGTTCATGTCCTCGGCCAGCTCGCCCTTCAGCTTGTCGCGGTCGTAGTAGCGGACCCCGTCCTTCTCGGTCATCTCGTGGGTGATGAGGCGGTCGTAGGTGTTCCAGCTCGCCTCATAGCCCGGCACGTTGGTGCCGACGCCGTGGATGTCGAGGTTGTTGGGGCCGCTTTCCGAAACGATCAGGAGCGTCTCGTTGCGCGCCTGCGCCTGCGCCGAGGAGAAGACCGCCGGGGCGGCAACACCGGTTCCGGTGACGACGGCGGTGGCAGAAGCAGACTTCACGAATTCGCGGCGGTTCATCGGACGGCATCCCCAATGGTGACTGTCGCCCCTCCCCATTCAAACCGCGTGCCAATTGCATACAAAAATGTGACTTATATTGAATATCAAGCACCTAGGGTGGCTTGCATAGGGCTCCACGCCACGCGAAAGCGGATCGTTATGCACAATAGTTATGCATTATTGCGCCAATTGCATGCAATCTGATTGCCGACAGTTCGACCTCTCTCCCCGCCCTCAGGCGGCGGGGAGGTCCTCGGGGCGCGCGGCGCGCCATGCCGCCATCTGCCGACGGTATCGCAAGGTGGAAACCGGAAGCAGCGCGAGGTAGATGATCGAGCACGCCGAGAGCACGATCCATGGATAGCTCGCCAGCAGCGCAAAAAAGATCGCCACCGCCACGAAAAGCGGCAGCACCATGTCCCGCCGCACCCGCCGCCCCAGCGTCTTGCCGGACCAGGCCGGTACGGTAGAGATCATGAGGAAGCCGATGGCCAGGCAATAAAGAAGGGCGATAGGCGCGCTCACCCCGCCGTGGGGCACGCCGATCAGCTCCAGATAGATGGGCAGCAACACGGTGATGGCCCCCGCCGGCGCCGGGATGCCGGTGAAGAAGTCGCCGGCGAACGGCGGCTTGTGGGGATCGTCCAGCATCACATTGAAGCGGGCGAGGCGCAGCGCGGCGCAGATGGCATAGGCGAGCGCGGCGATCCAGCCCACGGAGCCGGTCTCCTTGAGCCCCCAGAAATAGAGCATCAGCGCCGGCACGCAGCCGAAGTTCACGAAGTCGGCGAGGCTGTCCAGCTCCGCGCCGAAGCGCGACGTGCCCTTCAGCGCCCGGGCCAGCCGGCCGTCGATGCCGTCGAGCAGGGCGGCGAAGACGATGGCGGCCAGCGCCAGCTCGATCCGCTCCTCAATGGCGAGGCGCACCGCCGTCAGGCCGGAGCACAGGGCCAGCAGCGTCACCAGATTGGGCAAAAGCACCCGCAGCGGCACCCGGCCGAGGCGGCCGAAGCGGGGGCGCGGCCGGCCTTCCGGATCGAACGGGGGAAAGGGGGTTTCCATCAGCTCACCCGGTAGGCCGTCTCACGCGGCTGCTGGGCGGACAGATCGCACAGAACCGTCTCGCCGGCCACCGTCAGCTGGCCTTCGGACACCAGAACCCGTGTCCCCACCGGCAGATAGACATCCACCCGCGAGCCGAAGCGGATCAGGCCGAAGCGCTCGCCGACGCCGATCGATTCGCCCTCCCGCACGAAGGAGACAATGCGGCGGGCGATGAGGCCCGCGATCTGCACCACCCCCACGCGGCACAAGGGCGTCGAGATCACGAGGCCGTTGCGCTCATTGTCCTCGCTCGCCTTGTCGAGGTCGGCGTTGAGGAACAGGCCGGGCTTGTAGGCGAGGCGCTCGATGCGGCCGGTCACCGGGGCCCGGTTCACGTGCACGTTGAACACGTTCATGAAGATGGAGACGCGCAGCAGCGGCTCGTCGGAGAGGTCCAGCTCCCGCGGCGGCCGGGCGAGGCCCACCTGGGAGATGCGCCCGTCGGCCGGCGCCACCACCAGCCCGTCGCGCACCGGCGTCACCCGCGGCGGATCGCGGAAGAACAGGGCGGTCCAGATGGCCAGCCCCACCCCGATCATGCCGAGGAAGGTGGAGAAGACCATGAGCCCGAGCGCGATCACCACCGCGATGGCGATGAAGGGGTAGCCTTCGCGATGGATGGGAACCAGCGACTTGCGGATGGATGTGACGACGGACAACACGGCCTCCAGTGCGCCGCACCGGCGCCGAACCGGGCAAGAGGTAGTGAGGGCGCGGCCAGCCGTCAAATGCCCCGCGCGAAAGGCCACCGAAGGTGGCGCTGTCGGACGGTTTCGCCCCGCCCCGTACCGCCGCGATTCACGGGTACCCAAGATTTGCGGCACCGCGAGTTGACAGCCGGGCAAAGCAGCGCTTGCGTTACTTAGCCAGACCAGCACCATCATGTAAAAAAGGTCGGTGGAGGAAAGCATGCCTGACGATCACGTCTTCAATGTCCTCTTCCTGTGCATGGCCAATTCGGCGCGCTCGCTTATGGCCGAGAGCATTCTCAACCGGCTCGGCCAAGGCCATTTCAAGGCCTATTCCGCCGGAATCGCTCCCACCGGAGAGGTCCATCCGGAAACGACAAAGCTTCTCGCCGGCCTCAATTACGACGTCAGCGGCCTGCGCTCGAAGAGCTGGGCCGAATTTACCGGGCCGGATGCGCCGCATTTCGATTTCGTCTTCACCGTCTGCGACGATGCCGGCAACGAGACCTGCCCGGTGCTGCCCGGCGAGCCGTGGCGGCGCATGTCGGCCCACTGGGGCATTCCCGACCCCAAGCTTGCAAATGGCACCGCCACGGAGCTGTCCTTTGCCTTCGCGGATGCCTACCGGCTGCTCCACCGGCGCATTGCCATCTTTGTCGCGCTGCCGTTGAGCAGCCTCGACCGCCTCGCCCTCCAGGAGCACCTGAAGGAGATTGGCCAGGCAACCGTCGCCGCACAGGCGCAGACCCTGGCGGGCTGACAGCGCCTCAGGCTGAGCCCCGCCGATAGGCGCCGGGGCTCTGGGCCGTCCATTTGCGAAAGGCGCGATGGAAGGCGCTGGGCTCGGAAAATCCCAGCTCCGCCGCGATCTCGCCCACCGGCTTTGCGCCGTCCCGCAGCAGCGCCTCGGCCAGCACCCGGCGCAGTTCATCCTTGATGTCGCGATAGGTGCTTCCCTCGTCGGCGAGGCGCCGGCGCAGGGTGGAGGCGGGAAGCCGCAGTTGCCGGGCGAGGTCCTCGAAGCCGGGCCAGGCGGCGGCCGGCACGGCGCGCAGGCGCGCCTTCACCCGGGCGACAAGGCCCTGGTCGTGCCGGTAGCGCACCAGGATATTGGCCGGAGCCCCGCGCAGGAAATCCTTAAGCGCCCGCGCGCCACGGGTCGCCGGCAGGGTGAGGAAGGCGGCATCGAAGGCGAGCCGGCTTTGCGGCTGGTCGAAGCGCACCGGCGCGCCGAAGAACAGGCGATAGTCGGCGCCATGCTCCGGCGGGCCGCAGCGGAAATCCACCTGCCGCAGCGGGATGCGCCGGCCCACCAGCCAGCAGGTGATGCCGTGGACGATGATCCAGTAGGTGCGATAGGCGAAGGCCGAGCGCGCGGCGCCGGTGTCCTTCAGCACGATGGCGGCGAGCCCGTCCGCCACCTGAAGCTCGCCTTCGGGATCCTCCAGCACCACCTTCAGGAAGCGCAGCGCGCGGCGCAGGGCCTGCTCCAATGTCGCCGCCCCCATCAGCGCGTGACACAACAGCGTGAAGCTGCCCGGCCGCATGGGCCGGCCGCCGAGGCCGAAGAATTCGTCGTCCAGCGCCTGCGACGCGGCCAGCCACAGTGCGCCATACTGCTCGGCGGAGACCGCGGCCCCGAACGGCACGGCAAGCCCCGCCTGCGCCAATACCGGCGCGGGATCGATGCCGCGCCGAACGAGGCAGTCCAGCGCGTCGTCCACGAAGCCGGCGGAAATCATGCGCCGTTCCAAGGCGAGGCTCCTACATGGCAAAACCGCTCATCACTTTAGATCGATTGCGCCATCGAATGCCACTTCGCCTTTCGCTAGATGAGACAGCAACCGGCCCTGCGAACCGGAACGGCCGCAAGAGCCCATAGAAGCCATCACGGGGAGGACCTCATGAAGATCGACGGTCGCGTCTTTATCGTCACCGGCGCCGGCTCCGGCCTTGGCGCGGCGGTGTCGCGCATGCTGGTGGGCGAAGGCGCGCGGGTGGTGATCGTGGACATCAATGCCGGGGCCGGCAGCGCCGTCGCCGCCGAGCTGGGCGACAAGGCCCGGTTCCAGCGCGCGGACGTGACCAGCGAAGCGGACGGCCTCGCCGCCGTGACGCTGGCCCGCGAGGCCTTCGGCCATGTCCATGGCCTGGTGAATTGCGCCGGCGTCGCCCCCGGCGAGAAGGTGGTGGGCCGCGAGGGGCCGCATCGGCTCGACAGCTTCGCGCGGGCCGTGAGCATCAACCTCATCGGCACCTTCAACATGCTGCGCCTTGCCGCCGACGCCATCGTGAAGGAAGAGCCCGACGCCGATGGCGAGCGCGGCGTCATCATCAACACCGCCTCCATCGCCGCCTTCGACGGCCAGATCGGCCAGGCCGCCTATGCCGCCTCCAAGGGCGGTGTCGCCGCCCTCACCCTGCCGGTGGCGCGGGAGCTGGCACGCTTCGGGGTGCGCGTGGTCACCATCGCGCCGGGCATCTTCGAGACGCCCATGATGGCGGGCCTGCCGCAGGACGTGCAGGATTCCCTGGGCAAGACCGTCCCCTTCCCGCCCCGGCTCGGCCGGCCGGCGGAATATGCCGCCCTCGTCGGGCACATCTGCGAGAACACCATGCTCAACGGCGAGGTCATCCGCCTCGACGGCGCCCTGCGCATGCCCCCGCGCTGACTTTGCCGCCGCGCTGACCCTCAACCAACAGGAGGACACGCCATGCCGTCGCTTTCCGAAGACCCCATCGTCATCGTCGGCGCCGCCCGCACCCCCATGGGCGGCTTCCAGGGCGACTTCAAGGATGTCGCCGCCCCCATCCTCGGCTCAACCGCCATCGCCGCGGCGCTGGCCCGCGCCGGCCTCGCGCCGGAAGCGGTGGACGAGGTGGTGTTCGGCTGCGTGCTGCCCGCCGGACAGGGCCAGGCTCCGGCCCGCCAGGCGGCGCTGGGGGCCGGCCTGCCGCTCTCCACCGGCGCCACCACCGTCAACAAGATGTGCGGCTCCGGCATGAAGGCGGCCATGTTCGCCCATGACCTGCTGCTGGCCGGCTCCGCCGAGGTGGCGGTGGCGGGCGGCATGGAGAGCATGAGCAACGCCCCCTATCTGCTCGACCGCGCCCGCGCCGGCTATCGCATGGGCCATGGCCGGGTGCTCGACCACATGTTCCTCGACGGGCTGGAGGACGCCTACGAGAAGGGCCGCCTCATGGGCACCTTCGCCGAGGATTGCGCCGAGGCCTACCAGTTCACCCGCGAGGCGCAGGACGCCTTCGCCATCGCCTCCCTGACCAAGGCTCAGAAGGCCATGGCGGACGGCGCCTTCGACGCCGAGATCACCCCGGTCACGGTGAAGGCCGGCAAGGCCGAGCGCATCGTCTCCGCCGACGAGCAGCCGCCGAAGGCGAAGCTCGACAAGATCCCCACCCTCAAGCCCGCCTTTCGCGAGGGCGGCACGGTGACGGCGGCCAATTCTTCCTCCATCTCGGACGGCGCAGCGGCGCTGGTGCTCATGCGCCGGTCGCAGGCGGAAGCACGCGGGCTCACCCCGCTCGCCACCATCGTCGGCCATGCCACCCACGCCCAGGCGCCGAACCTGTTCGCCACCGCTCCCGTCGGCGCGGTGCGCAAGCTCTCCGAGCGCACCGGCTGGGACTTGAAAGACGTCGACCTGTTCGAGATCAACGAGGCGTTCGCGGTGGTGCCCATGGCCGCCATCCACGACCTCGGCCTGTCGGCGGACAAGGTGAACGTTCACGGCGGCGCCTGCGCGCTCGGCCACCCCATCGGCGCCTCGGGCGCGCGGGTGATGGTGACGCTGCTGGCGGCGCTCCAGAAATACGGCTTGAAGCGCGGCATCGCCTCCCTGTGCATCGGCGGCGGCGAGGCCACGGCCGTGGCGCTGGAGCTGGCGCACTGAGGCTGGCGCGGGAAGCTTCTCAAGTAGGTGCCAACCGTTCCCTCCACCCCGAGCAGAACGGCCCCCTCTCCCGCCTGCGGGGGAGGGTTGGGGTGGGGGCAGAGGCGCCGGGGCAGAATACCAGCATAGGGAATGCGGAGAGGGCCCGCCCCCACCCTGCCATCCCCCGCAAGCGGGAGAGGGTTCGCCGGCTCTGAGCTACGCGAACCCTGTCTTCGACCCCACACCTGCCCCCTCTCGCGCAGGCGGGGCGAGAGAACGCCACCACCAAAACAAAAACCCGGAGGAAACACGCCAATGATCCTCACCGAGACCCAGACAGAGATCCGTGATGCGGTGCGGTCCTTCGCGCAGGAGCGCCTCGCCCCCGGCGCCGCCGCCCGCGACCGGGAGCACCGCTTTCCCCGCGACGAGCTGACCGAGATGGGGGCGCTCGGCTTCCTTGGCATGCTGGTGCCGGAGGCCCTGGGCGGCGTGGCGACCGATCTTGTCTCCTATGCCCTTGCGCTGGAGGAGATCGCGGCGGCGGACGGGGCGTGCTCCACCATCGTGGCGGTCCATTCGTCCGTGGGCTGCATGCCCATCGTGAAGTTCGGCACCGAGGACCAGAAGCAGCGCTTCCTGCCGAAGCTTGCCTCCGGCGAATGGATCGGCGGCTTTGCCCTCACCGAGCCGCAGGCGGGCTCGGACGCCGCCAACCTGAAGACCCGCGCCCGGCGCGACGGCGACCATTACATCCTTTCCGGCGCCAAGCAGTTCATCACCTCGGGCAAGAACGGCAATCTCGTCATCGTCTTCGCGGTGACCGATCCGGATGCGGGCAAGAAAGGCATCTCCGCCTTCATCGTGCCCACCGACACCCCCGGCTACGAGGTGGTGCGGGTGGAGGAGAAGCTGGGCCAGCATTCCTCCGACACCTGCCAGCTCGCCTTCAACGATATGCGCATCCCCGCCGACCTGCGCCTCGGCGCCGAGGGCGAGGGGCTGAGGATCGCCCTCTCGAATCTTGAGGGCGGGCGCATCGGCATCGCCTCCCAGTGCGTCGGCATGGCGCGGGCGGCGTTCGAGGCGGCCAAGGCCTATGCCGGCGAGCGGATCACCTTCGGCAAGCCCATCATGGAGCACCAGGCGGTGGCCTTCCGCCTCGCCGACATGGCGACGCGCATCGCGGCGGCGCGGCACATGGTGCTGCACGCGGCGGCGCTGCGCGAGGCCGGCCAGCCCTGCCTCACCGAGGCCTCCATGGCCAAGCTGTTCGCCTCCGAGATGGCCGAGCAGGTGTGTTCCGCCGCCATCCAGATCCACGGCGGCTACGGCTATCTCGCCGACTTCCCGGTGGAGCGCATCTATCGCGACGTGCGGGTATGCCAGATCTATGAGGGCACCAGCGACGTGCAGCGCATCGTCATCGCGCGGGGGCTGTGATGGTGGACGCCATCCCCTCCCATTCCCCCGCCCCGCGCGGCCCGCTGGCGGGGGTGCGCGTCATCGACCTGTCGCGCCTCGCGCCCGGCCCCTATTGCACCATGCTGCTGGCGGACCTCGGCGCCGAGGTGATCGTGGTCGGCGGCGGGCGCGCCGGGGTGGCCATCGCGGAATTCTCCCGCGGCAAGCGCCACGTGGCCCTCAACCTCAAGGCCCCCGAAGGCCGGGCCGCGCTCCATGCGCTGGTCAAGACGGCTGACGTGCTGGTGGAGGGCTTCCGCCCCGGCGTGGCGGAGCGCATCGGCGCGGGATATGCCGAGTTGTCGGCGCTCAACCCCCGCCTCGTCTTTTGCGCCCTCACCGGCTTCGGCCAGGATGGCCCGCGGGCGAAGGAGGCCGGCCACGACATCACCTATCTCGCCCTGTCCGGCGTGCTTGGCGGCCTCGGCCCCAAGGGAGCGCCGCCGGAGGCGCCCCTGAACCTGGTGGCGGATTTCGCCGGCGGCAGCCTCATCGCCGCCATCGGCATCCTCGCGGCGGTGATCGAGGCCAAAGCGTCGGGACGCGGCCAGTTCATCGATGCCGCCATGATGGACGGCGCGCTCTCGCTCATGGCCATGCACCTGCCCCTGTGGAAGACGCCCCACTGGCCCGAGCGCGGCGATGGGCTGCTGGGCGGCGGGGCGCCGTTCTACCGCACCTATGCCTGCGCCGACGGCGGCTTCATCGCTGTCGGTTCGCTGGAGCGCGGCTTCTTCGAGACCCTGTGGCGCACCCTCGGCCTTGGCGAACCGCCGGACCACATGCGCCGCGACCTGTGGCCGCAAATTGAGCGCCAGCTCGCGGAGACCTTCATCGGCGCGCCACGCGACCACTGGACCGCTCTGTTCGCCGGCACCGATGCCTGCGTCGCCCCAGTGCTGGCGCCCGACGAGGTGTGGAACGATCCCCACGTCGCCGCGCGCCACCCCGCATGCGGCCCCAACCGCGTGCCCGCCGTGCCACGCCTGTCCCGCACTCCGGCCGAGGCGCGCCCGTTGGATCTCTCCGACCGCACCGCCGAGGTTCTGCGCGAGATCGGGCTCAGCGACGAACAGGCCCGCGCCGCCGCTGCGCCGGATGAAGGCGAGGGCCGCTCGGGCCTCGCCTGGCCGCCAGAGCTGCGCTAGCAGCGCCCCGCGACCGGCAAGCGGCCAGCCATCAGAAGGCCGGATCGGGCTCCATACGGGGGCGGAACGCGGCGCGGCTGTCCTCGGGCGCCTCCTCGCGGGCCTCGAGGCCGTAGTCGCGCAGCACGGCGGCGACGCGCAGCCGGTAATCCCGGAAGATGCCGGCCCGCCCGGCCGCCTGCGTCTTGCGATGGAAGGGCAAGTTGCGCCAGGTCTTCACCGCCTCCTCGTCCCGCCAGATGGACAGGGACAGCATCTTACCCGGCTCAGTGATGCTCTCGAAGCGCTCCACGGATATGAAGCCGTCCATCTTCTCCAGCTCGATGCGCAGCCGGGCGGCGAGATCGAGATAGGTTTCCCTCTGGCCCTCGGCCGGCCAGACCTCGAAGATGATGGCGATCACGTTCTCCTCCCTCGCTTTTTGCCGCTGTTGCCGCGACTTTACACCGCTCGCAAGGTCCGCACCGGACTTGATGCACACGATACCGCCCTGCGCCCGGCTCAGGTAAAGTCCGCGCTTTCAATACGGGGCATTGCGATGGCAACGACGATCTACGGAATCAAGGCCTGCGAGACCATGAAGAAGGCGCGCAGCTGGCTTGAGGCGCAGGAAATCGACTATGCCTTCCACGACTACAAGACCGCCGGTATCGAGCGGAAAACGCTGGAAGGCTGGGTAAAGAAGGTGGGCTGGGAAAAGCTTCTCAACCGCTCCGGCACCACCTTCCGCAAGCTGCCCGACGCCGACAAGGAGGGCATCGACGAGGCCAAGGCCATCGGTCTGATGCTGGAGAAGCCCTCCATGATCAAGCGCCCGGTGCTGGAGACGGGACGCGACCTTCTGGTGGGCTTCAAGCCCGAGGACTACGCGGCGAAATTCGGCTGAGCCTCGCGCCGGGGCGAGCATCGGCCAGCCCGATCATGCGCACCGGCGCGGGTCGGATCTCGGGTCCGTGATGGCGCGCCGCGGCGTAACGCAGCGGAATAGGGTGCCCTCGCCAAGCTGGCCGTCGATTGCTAAAGTCCGCCTTCGATGGCCTTGTTCTCGCCTTCGTGATCTGGTGTTACGGAGGTCGTAAAGGGAAAAGTTACCGAGTTTAGGCAGGTTTGCGGGGCTGGCGAACGGTTCGGGACAATCCGGGCCGCGCATTCACCAAGCCGGCGATTCGGGCGGAGCGATCCGCACGGGGCGAGGTTTGTGCGATGCAAGAGCGTTCGTCGCACCCGCAGCGTGGGACCCTGCCCATGAGGAATGAGCGCCGGAAACGTCCGGCAACGCTGATAGCGGGGACCATGAGGCATACGAGCTGGACACCGGACGAGGACGCCCCCTTCGACCCGCTGGGTCCGGAGGGCCGTCCGCGCAGCGGATCAAGGCACGCGACTCTTGTCGGTATCGGCACTGGCATTTTCGCCGGTTTGCTGGTGGCGGCCGGTGCCGTCTGGGTGACCCAGGGCTCGTTCGCATTCGGCGTTTCCGAGCCGCAGGTGGTGGAGCGCCCTGTACGCGAGCTTGCGCTCGCCCCAGCCGGAACGACGGTCACCGAAGTATCCCTGATCGTCTCCTCCGGTGCGCTGGAGCTTAAGCCCGGGCGCATCTACCTGACCAGCCTGTCCATCGAAGGCGGGCCCTTCATGACATCGAATGCCGTACGGCAAGCCTCCGCGCCCGCGAACATGGACACCCAGCTCGCTCGCGCCATACCGCTGCCCCAGGCGAATCCCCTGCCCAACCGCAGCCCACAGTTGGCGGCCGGCGACGGCATCCGCGCCCTCCAGCAGCTTGACCAGGGTGGCGCGCCGCTGCCCCAGCGCAACCCGTTGGTGCGCGAACAGCGCCTCGCCTACGCTTCTCTGCCCGATCCGTCCGCGCCGCTCGTCGACACGCCTGCCGCTCCCAGCGCGCCTGCCGCCACGGATACGCCGCTCGAGTCGGACAGCGAGGTGGCGCTGCCGACGCCGGGCTCGGGCTATGCGCTCTACGACATCAAGGGCAAGGTCGTGTACATGCCCAATGGTGATAAGCTCGAAGCCCATTCGGGCTACGGCGACATGTTCGACGACCCGCGCCACGTCTCCAAGCGCATGGTGGGTCCGACGCCGCCCAACACCTATTCGCTGACCATGCGCGAATCTCTTTTCCACGGCGTGGAGGCAGTTCGCCTCAATCCGGTTGGCACCGGCAAGATGTACGGGCGCACCGGCATCCTCGCCCACACCTACCTGCTCGGTCCGCGCGGGGATTCCAACGGCTGCGTCTCCTTCAAGGACTACGACAAGTTCCTCACCGCCTTCAAACGGGGCGAGGTGAAGAAGATGGTTGTGGTTGCCCAGCTTGGGAACGCACCGAAGGAAGAGAACTTCCTCATGTCCTTCCTGAAGCCCCGCTGAGCGGCCACGGCGGATACAGAGCACCCGGCACACGCCGCGCTCCCCTGACGTCTTTTCTCCTCCGGCCATGAACTGAAACCATGCACCCTTCAGATCGCACCGTGATCTGAAGGGTCAGCAGCGCGTGGTCCGACCCGAGTGAGCCAGTACCTCCGAGCGTGTTATCCGGTCGCGCACATGCCGGACGGATGGGATCTCCCAGAGCGTTGCCTCCTCCAAAGCGAGAACGCCACCGGACCTGTTGTCGTACTGCGGCCTCTTGCCTCAGCTCACTCCGTCTTGGGGTGCGCCCGGAAGCCCACGGTGAGTGCCGTTCCTGGCTGGAAAGGTGTTTGCTCCGATCGCCTCACAAAGGGCTTGCATGAAGACGTCGTGGGGCAAGGGTGTCAATCGGCACGGAAACCTGGGTCTGACGCAGTTTTGGTGAAGAAGATCTAAGGCGCACCGACGAGACGGGCCTGAAGGAGATCGAGCTTTCCTCTGCCGTACATCTGGCGCTTGACGAGTTTG
>NZ_VAUP01000002.1 GCF_005871085.1 Xanthobacter autotrophicus
GCAATTATGCGGAGCAGAACCCCCGCCGAAACCGGCGGCAACACAGACCTTACAGGCCGGCGCTCTGCATAATCCCGCTCTCCGCATAATCGATCTTATGTGGAGCTCCACATAATGCCGAGATCGGCGCCGCCTGGTCGAAACGCTCCAGCGAAGGCCGCGACTATCTGGGCCTCAAGCTCGACGATCCGAGCTTCAACGCCCCGATCTACGCCAACCTCTTCGACGACGAGGACGCTGACACCTTCAGCCTCATCTGGTCCCGCCCCAGCGGACGGCGCGGCGAGTGAGCCGCCCAAGGCCCCGGCCGGATCCGGCCGGGGCCTTCCTAAACCCGGGGTTCACCGGTCAGTCGTTGCCGTCGGGCCGCACCAGCTCAACGTGGCTGACCCCCAGCGCCTGAGCCAGCTCGTAGAGGGTGATGACCGTCGGATTGCGCCGGCCACGCTCGAGGCCGCTGATATACTGCTGGCTGAAACCGGAGCGCGCCTCGACATCCTCCTGCGTCAGGCCTTTCTCCTGACGCAGGCGAGCGAAGTTCCGGCCGACCAGCTTGCGCATGTCCATGCGCAGACGGATCGCAATTTACACACTTTGGGATTATCAACTATAATATGTAATCAAGTGACACTAGCGGGTTAGAGGGCGGCACTCCCTATGCCAATCGACCATCGACCGGCCCCGGGAATGCCCCATCTTGCGGGCTCGCTTCACCATCCGCCGTCGTCTAGAAGGGACGAGGCTGCGCCAGGCATGGAAACGTGGGGTGACATGACCGACGCGTTTGCAGACACCGCTCCGTCCGCTCCCGAGCTCACCGACTACGACCGGGGGCATATCAAGCTCTATGCACGCCTGCTCGATGCCACGGCGGATGGCGCCGGCTGGGAGGAGATCGTCTCGGTGCTGTTCGGCATCGACGCGGCTCGGGAGCCCGAACGTGCCCGTCATGTCCATGACGCCCATCTGGCACGGGCCCGATGGGTGGCCTCCAGCGGCTACAAGGATCTCCTCCGCCGTCCCGTCTGACGTTGCGGCGCGTTCGCAGGGGTGATGCCGCAGCCGCATCACGCGATGCTCCGTGGCAGACTTCCCCCAATACCCTCAATCCCTGATTGTCCTTACTCGACACGCACGCTTGATGCGGAGACGAGTAATGAAGCCCGATACATCGCGCTGGCGAGAAGATGCCAGCTACGTCTATTTCGATGCGCTGTCCGTCGAAGGCCTCGCCTGGGAATGCCTGCGCCGGGACGAGACCTACCAGGAGCACTACCAGTCCCTCGTGAAGGCCGGCTCGGATGCCGACCCGCTCCCCCGGGAGGTGGAGCAACGCTGGGGGCTGCGATTTCGCCGCGCGGCCATCTCTCTCCGCCGTGGAACAGAACGTCCCGTGGTCGCCGGTTGTCGATCCGGCCATCGTGCTTCTCGCCCAACAGCCCGCGTTTCTTCCGGGCGCGCCCAACGTGTCGTTCGGCGGCATGGTTGCGCCGCGGGATAGCACCGAGGGCCGATACTGGGTCCATGGTCCGGCACCTCATGCCGCGCAGGTGCTGGTTCTAACCGGGACACGCCCCAACGCGCCGCTGGCGGCATTGATCCCGCTGGACGCGGACACGATTGGGCGGGTGGAGGCCTTGACCCGCTTCTGGCGCACTGTCGAGGGTCGGTCGGTGATCCCCGACACCCGCATCACCGCGCAGCAGCGTGGCCGGCTGCGCACCATGATGCTGGCGGCCGATGGTCGGGCGAACGGCGCCAGCTATCGCGACATCGCCATGGTCCTTTACAGCCACGAGCGCGTCGCGTCCGAGCCCTGGAAAACCTCGGCGCTGCGCGACAAGGTCATCGGCCTCGTCAAAGGCGGCCTCGCCATGATCGGCGGCGGCTATCTCAAGCTCCTGCGTCATCGAAGAAGACCATAGCCGCATCGCCGGCATGCTGAGGGTGGGGATTTTCGCCCCCCTCAACTTCCCCATCCCCCTCGACGGCTGCCCTTCGCCACCGTGATCGCCATTCGCCGCTGATGACCAGCGGCCCGAGATCGCCCGCGGAGGCCTGATCCATGCGACCCGATGCTGCCACGTTCCCACCGCGCTACCTGCGCACCAAGGAAGCCGCCGTCTTCCTCAGCCTGTCCGCCCGCACGCTCGAGAAGCACCGCACCTACGGGACCGGCCCCGCCTATCGCAAGCTCGGCGGCCGCGTTGTCTATGCCATCGAGGATCTGCAGGCCTGGGTCGCCCGTGGCGCCGTCACCTCCACCTCCGATCCGCGCGGCTGCGTCCTGCCGGCCAAGCGACAGGGCCTGCCCGGCGTTGTCGAGCCCCGCCGCTTCGCACGCTGATCGGAACCCTTCTCCATGGCGGCGCGGCATCGCTCCCAGCCGGAGCGCGGACAGCTCGATCTGTTTCGCGCGCTTCCCGGCGCGTTCGCGCCACGAGATGCGCAGGATCTCATGGCCTATCCCTTCTTCTCCCTCTCCAAGACCCATCGTATCGCCCCCATCGATTTTGCCGCCGGCGATGTCTCCATCCGGGTCGAGGCCGTGCCTGATCACGGCATGGCGACCATCTGGGACGCCGACATCCTGATCTGGGCGGCGAGCCAGATCGTGGAGGCCCGCGACGCCGGCCTGCGCACGTCGCGTTTCATGGTCGCCACCCCCTACGAAATCCTCAGGTTCGTGGGGCGGGGCACCTCGCTCCGGGACTACCAGCGCCTCAAAGCTGCACTCGACCGGCTGCAGTCCACCACCGTGTCCACCTCGATCCGCCAGCCGGCCGAGGGACGGCGCCATCGCTTCTCCTGGATCAACGAGTGGAAGGAGCGCACCGACCGGGACGGCAGGCCCGCGGGAATCGAGCTCATCGTCCCCGACTGGTTCTATTGCGCCATCGTGGAGGACGCCCTCGTCCTCACCATCGACCGGGCGTATTTCGAGCTGACCGGCGGGCTCGATCGCTGGCTCTACCGGCTGGTGCGCAAGCACGGCGGCCGCCAGCACGCCGGCTGGCGCTTCGATTTCCGCCACCTCTACTTGAAGTCTGGCAGCCTCTCGCCCTTCAAGCGCTTCGCCTTTGAGCTGCGGGACATCATCCGCCGCCAGCCGCTGCCCGGCTACACCCTGTTCCTGGAATTTGACGCGGGTTCGCGCACGCTGCTCGCCTTCGAGCCCGCCTGTGGACAGCCTGTGAATCCCTTCGTGCCATCGGGAACCCGGTGCCACGTGCCATCGGGAACCGGCTCCTCGTGCTTTCGGGAACCCAAACCGGGGTTAACCCCAAGTCCGAAAAGGCAAAATCGCGCTCCTAACTTAGACTCTAACATAGAGTCTAACTTTAAGAGGCGCGCAGGCGATGTGGATAACTGCGCTCAACAGGTCAAAGATCTGGCGCATCCGCGCACTTCTGAAGATGAGTGCCTTCCGTCTTTCCGTAAAGATGGGTTTCCAGCGCCAGAACCTCTTCCCGCAGCCGATCTGCCTCCCGCGAGCCCATTGGGAGGCCGTCGATGATCGTCGCGCTGCTCAATCAGAAGGGTGGCGTCGGCAAGACGACGCTTGCCCTGCACCTTGCCGGCGCCTGGGCGAGCCGCGGTCAGCGCGTCACGCTGATCGATGCGGACCCCCAGGGCTCGGCACTGGACTGGTCGCAGCAACGCAGCCGCGAGGGCCTGCCACGCCTGTTCGGCGTTGTCGGCCTCGCCCGTGACACGCTCCATCGGGAGGCCCCCGAGTTGGCGCGCGATGCCGACCATGTGGTCATCGACGGGCCTCCCCGTGTCGCTGCCCTCATGCGCTCCGCGCTCCTCGCTGCCGACCTGGTGCTGATCCCCGTGCAGCCTTCGCCGCTCGACGGCTGGGCCTCCGCCGAGATGCTGGCCCTCCTCAGCGAGGCCCGCATCTACCGGCCGGAACTTGCCGCGCGGTTCGTGCTGAACCGCTGCGGCGCCCGCACGGTGCTTGCCCGCGAGACCGCCGAGACGCTGGCGGATCATGATCCGCCCGTGCTCGCGACCACCATCGGCCAGCGCGTCGCCTTCGCCATGTCGGCGCAGTCCGGGCGGCTCGTCAGCGAGCTCAATGCCGACGGGCCGGCGGTGCGGGAGATTGCGGCACTCGCCGCGGAGATCCTCGCTCTTCCCGCTGGCGGGACCAAGCCATGAACGAACGCCCGAACCGGCGGGGCTTCGCCGCCCGGCCCGCCGATGCCGAGCAATGGGTGAAGGCTACGGAGCCAAGGCCCGCGAGCGATGGAAACGCCGGCGGCTTCACCGCGCGGCTCACCATCGATGTCACGCCCGACTTGCGCGGGCGGATCAAGATCGCCGCCTTCGGCCGTGGCCAGACCGTCGCCGACATGCTCCGCGACCTCCTCGCCCGTGAGTTTCCCTCGACCCCAGGAGATGCGTCATGACCGGCCCGTCCGTGTCGTCCCCCATTCCCCGAGCTGTTGCCCCAGCGCCGACCTCACCGACTTCAGACCCGTTCACCCATGTGGAGCTGACCTGGATCGAGAGGCGGATCGAGAACTGGATCCGCTTCGGCCGCCCAGCTCATGCGCAGATCCTCGACCGCAGCCGGCGCATCGTCTCATTCGCGCCGGGCAGCATCTTTGCCTTCGTGCGCTGGGCGTCGAACGACTTCGGCACCGTGGTCTCGCGCATCGACGTCGTGCGCGCCGTCGCGGAGGGCGAGGCCTACCAGACGCTGCCCTTCGTGCGTCCAGGCGGAGAAATCCTGCTGCGCGCCGACGGCTGGCCGAAGGTCGAGAAGGTGCTCCAGCATATCGATTCCGTCGAGGCCATCGGCGTCAACGGCGCGGATGCCGCCCCCGACCACTGGCGGCACGTCCACAACCGCCTGATCGCTGGCCACATGCCCCGCGCCTACACGTTGGAGCGCCATCAGGCGTGGCTCAAGCGGCGGGAGTGCGAAGAATGACCCGCTTCGGCTATGTGATGGTGACGTATTTCTCGGTGATGGGCGCTGGTGCCGCCGCGTTCGTTCCGACACCGCTCAAGCTGGTCTGGAACGTCTCAGCCAGCGCGCCCGTCGGCCTCTACGCTATCGAGCCCGCGCGCAGATTCGATGTCACGGACCTACTGGCCGTCAGGCCGCCGGCGGCGCTCGCCCGCTTCATGGCGGAGCGCGGCTATGTGGGAGCCGGCGTCCCATTGGTGAAGCGCGTGGCGGCGCTTCCCGGGCAGGAGGTCTGCCGCAGGGACGGTATCATCACCGTCGATGGCGTGGCTTACGGCGAGGCGCTGGAGCGCGACCGCATGGGTCGGCCACTGCCGGTCTGGCGCGGATGCCGTCGCATCGCTCACGGTGAGCTCTTCCTCATGAATTTCGACGTGCCGGACAGCCTCGACGGGCGGTATTTCGGCCCACTGCCCGCCAGCACTGTGATCGGCCGCGCCGTGCCGCTCTACACCGACGAGGCCGGCGACGGGCACTTCGTCTGGCGTGCGCCTACGCGCTGAGCGCGACCGAACAACCT
Source organism: Xanthobacter autotrophicus (assembly GCF_005871085.1). Classification (GTDB taxonomy): domain Bacteria; phylum Pseudomonadota; class Alphaproteobacteria; order Rhizobiales; family Xanthobacteraceae; genus Xanthobacter; species Xanthobacter autotrophicus. The sequence continues at coordinate 5,505 of NZ_VAUP01000002.1, forward strand.
CACCACCATCAGCTCCGAGAGGCCGTCATGCTGCAGACGGATCCGTTCCTGCGTGTCCCCATCCTCGTGCTCGTCTCGATGCGAGCGCACGCCCGTCGCCACGCAGTCGTCTTTGTTCTCCTTTCCGGAGTGCCTTTCGGCTGGTCGACTGCTGTCCTCACGGCGGAGGCTCCCGCGACCCAGAAGTTGTCGTCACCGGCCGATCGCTACGCCGATTTCATCACGGAGGCTGCGGAGCGCTTCGACATTCCCGCAGGCTGGATCCGGTCCGTGCTGCGCGCCGAAAGTGACGGCGACGCGCGCTCGACCTCGCCCAAAGGCGCCATGGGGCTGATGCAGATCATGCCGCAAACCTGGGCCGAGCTGCGCGTCCACTATGGCCTCGGCGATGACCCCTACGACCCGCACGACAACATCATGGCGGGCGCGGCCTACCTGCGGGAGCTGTTCGATCGCTACGGCCATCCTGGCTTCCTTGCCGCCTACAACGCGGGGCCCAGCCGCTATGAAGCGTCCCGGAAGGGACGGACCCTGCCTCAGGAAACGCGCACCTACGTCGAAGCGCTCGCGCCCGTCATCGCGCCCGACGACGCCGGCGCGGATGCCTCCAGAGTGTCCGCCGCGCCGCAGCCGGAGCAGCCATCGTGGGCTCGCGCTCCGATCTTCATTCTGCCACCAGCCCGCACGTCCACGACCGTTCCGGCACCCCGGGAGCGCTTGCCGGCAGAAGCGACTGCGACGTCTGCGGTGCGCGATGTCTCTGCCATCGTCCCGCCATCGACCGGCTTGTTCGTCACACGACCGGGCACGGGAGGTGCGCGATGATCGCCTCAGCCCCCATTCGTGCCTTCTCGGGCTGCGTCGCGTCAGGGCGAAGGCAGGACGGGAAGGCGGGTACCCCAACCGTTCGATGGCGAGATAAAAGGGCGCAAGGTGCGCTTCGGTCGGGCGGTTGTTTTTGTTTGGGAATTTCCGGCGCTTCGCACCTTGCGCCTCCTACTGGCAACTTGTCATCGTTGCTCAAGTCTCTGGTTTTGTTGGTCTCCTCGCACCTTGCGGAGGCGAGCCATGGCCGATGAGCACGAGTTTCGCGTCCGGCCGGGTCGCATCCGTTCGACCCGCGCTCAGCGGGCAAGGCCCTTCATCGCGCAGGCCCTCGCCGCGGCCCAGAAGGCCGGCGGCCACGTCTCCCGATCCGGCCGCCTCACCTCCGGCAAGCGCTCCCACTTCGGCCGCGGGCGGACGGCGAGCATCCAGGCCAACCGCCTGCTCACCGGTCGCTCGCGCGTCGTCGTCATCAAGACCCGCGTGGTGCGCCACACCGCCCGTGCCGCACCCCTGTCCTCGCACATTGCCTACCTGCGCCGGGACGGCGTCACCCGGGACGGGGAAAAGGCCCGTCTGTTCGGGCCGGGTGCCGACGAGGGGGACGGCCGCGCCTTCGCGGAGCGGTGCGCCGACGATCGGCACCACTTCCGCTCCATCGTCTCGCCCGAGGACGCGGCGGACATGACCGACCTTCGGTCCTTCGCCCGCGACCTCGTGGGCCAGATGGAGAAGGACCTCGGCACCAAGCTGGATTGGGTCGGCGTCGACCACTGGAACACCGACAATCCCCATTTGCACATTTTGGTGCGCGGCAAGACCGATGACGGTCAGGACCTCGTCATCTCCCGCGATTACATCAAGGAGGGCATGCGCGCCCGCGCACAGGATCTGGTCACCCAGGAGCTGGGGCCGCGCACCGACCTCGACATCCGCCGCGCCATCGAGCGGCAAGTGGAGGCGGAGAGGTGGACGCAGCTCGACCGTCAACTGGTTCGGGACCAGCACGAGACCGGCGTGATCGACGTCGCGCCCCATGCCGATCGCCAGCCGGACGCGTTCCATGCCCTGAAGGTCGGGCGACTGCGCAAGCTCGAAACCCTCGGCTTCGCCGATCAGGTCGGCCCCGGCCAGTGGGTGATCGACGAGAAGGCCGAAGCGACGCTCCGCGCGCTGGGCGAGCGCGGTGACATCATCAAGCGGATACACCGGGCCCTGACCGCGCAGGGCATCGAGCGCGGTACAGCAAGCTATGTGCTTTCCGGTGAGCGCCTCGATGCACCTATCATCGGCCGCCTGGTCGATCGCGGGCTCGACGACGAGTTGAAGGGATCCGCCTATGCCGTGGTCGATGGCGTCGATGGACGCACCCATCACATCCGGCTGCCCGACCTCGATTCGGCAGGCGATTGCGCTCCGGGCTCCATCGTCGAGCTGAGGAGGTTCGAGGATGCCCGGGGCCAACAGCGGGCCGCGCTGGCGGTCCGCTCGGACCTCGACATCGAGCGACAGGTCACGGCAGCGGGCGCCACCTGGCTCGATCGGCAGGCGCTCAGTCGCACACCGGCGCCTTTGTCGGAGGGCGGCTTTGGCGCCGAGGTGAGCGATGCCATGAAGCGCCGCGCCGATTATCTGGTCCGGGAGGGACTGGCCGAGCGCCAGGGTCACCGCGTCACCTTCGCGCCGGACCTGATCGAGACCTTGCGCCGGCGGGAGGTGGACGCGCTGGGCAAGAAGCTCGCCGCCGAGACCGGACAGCCGTTCAATCGATCCGGATCGGGAGACTATGTCTCCGGCACCTACCGCCAGCGCTTCGCGCTCGCCTCGGGTCGTTTGGCCATGATCGATGATGGCTTGGGCTTCCAGCTCGTGCCGTGGACGCCCTCCGTGGAGAAGCAGCTCGGCAAGCACGTCTCCGGCGTCGCCCGCGCCGACGGTGGCATTGATTGGTCCTTCGGCCGCAAGCGTGGCCTCGGCCTCTGACCTCACTCATCATCGGAGCGCTGTATGTCCGCGACCAAGATCCTCTGGGGCCAGATCGTCCTCGTCCTCGCCATCGTGCTCGCCACCACCTGGGGAGCAACGCAGTTCGTGGGTTGGCGGCTGGGTTTCCAGGACCAGCTCGGGCCACCCTGGTTCCTGCTGGGGCCCTGGCCTGTCTATCCCCCGCCGGCCTTCTTCTGGTGGTGGTATTTCTACGACGCCTATGCGCCGGCCATCTTCACAGAGGGTGCGATCATCGCCGCCTCGGGCGGGTTCCTGTCCATCGCCGCCGCAATCAGCCTCTCGGTGTGGCGGGCCCGGGAGGCAAGGCGTGTCGAGACCTATGGCTCCGCCCGCTGGGCCGAGCCGGACGAGATCCGCGCGGCCGGGCTGCTCGGTCCTGATGGAGTCGTGCTCGGTCGCCATGGCGTGAACTATCTGCGCCATGATGGACCCGAGCACGTCCTGTGCTTCGCGCCGACCCGATCCGGCAAAGGCGTCGGCCTCGTCGTGCCCTCCCTGCTCACCTGGCCGGGATCGGCCATCGTCCACGACATCAAGGGTGAGAACTGGCAGCTCACCGCCGGCTTTCGGGCAAGGCACGGGCGCGTATTGCTGTTCGACCCCACCAATGTGCGGTCCTCCGCCTACAATCCCCTGCTGGAGGTCCGCCGCGGGGAATGGGAGGTGCGCGACGTCCAGAACATCGCCGACATCCTCGTGGACCCCGAGGGCTCCCTCGAGAAGCGCAATCACTGGGAGAAGACCAGCCATGCTCTGCTGGTGGGCGCCATCCTCCACGTGCTCTACGCCGAGCGAGACAAGACGCTGGCCGGTGTCGCCGCCTTTCTCTCCGATCCGCGACGTCCCATCGAAACGACCCTTGCCGCCATGATGACGACGGCGCACCTCGGGAAGGCCGGTCCCCATCCGGTGATCGCCAGCGCTGCCCGCGAGCTCCTGAACAAGTCGGAGAATGAGCGCTCCGGTGTTCTTTCCACCGCCATGTCCTTCCTCGGGCTCTACCGAGACCCCGTTGTCGCCGAGGTGACCCGGCGCTGCGACTGGCGCATCGGCGATCTGGTGGCAGCTACCCGGCCGACCACGCTCTACCTCGTCGTGCCGCCCTCGGACATCAACCGCACCAAGCCGCTCATCCGCTTGATCCTGAACCAAGTGGGTCGGCGCCTCACCGAGGACCTACAGGCGAAGGCCGGCCGCCACCGGCTCCTCCTGATGCTCGACGAGTTCCCCGCGCTCGGGCGGCTCGACTTCTTCGAGAGCGCGCTCGCCTTCATGGCGGGCTATGGGCTCAAGAGCTTCCTCATCGCCCAGTCCCTGAACCAGATCGAGAAGGCTTACGGTCCGAACAACTCCATCCTCGACAACTGCCATGTGCGGGTGAGCTTCGCGACCAACGACGAGCGCACCGCCAAGCGCGTGTCCGATGCCCTCGGCACCGCCACGGAGATGAAGGCCATGAAAAACTATGCCGGCCACCGGCTCTCGCCCTGGCTCGGGCACCTCATGGTCTCGCGCTCCGAGACCGCCCGTCCGCTCCTGACACCCGGCGAGGTGATGCAGCTTCCGCCTGCCGACGAGATCGTCATGGTGGCCGGCACGCCGCCCATCCGGGCGAAGAAGGCGCGATACTACGAGGACGAGCGGTTCAGGGAGCGGGTGCTACACCCGCCGGAGCTCTCGGCTTCTCGCGATCGCCAGCCCGACGATTGGACAGTGCTCCCGTTGCCGGCGCCATCGCAACTCAGCCTGATGGTTCAAGGCAAGGACGATGAGGACACCACAGGTTCGGAGCAACGGCGCCAGCCCGAGCTGGCACGGGTGGAGACGGTGGATGCGCCGCAGCAATCGGTGAACGAGTTCGAGATCGATCTGGCCGATGAGACCGACGACGACGTGGCCCGGACCAGCCGGATGACGCGGGTCATGCATGGCGTCGCGCGTCAGGTCTCGCTTGATCCCAATGACGGCATGGAGCTGTGACGGTGATGGCTCCGCGCAAGAAGAAGGCGCAGATCTCGGTCTATCTCGATCCGGCCACCATGGGGCTTCTGGCCGATTATGCTGCGCGGCGCGATCAGCCGCAGTCACTGATCGCCGAGGCGGCCATCGCCTCCTTCCTGTCGCCGGACGCGGCCGAGCAGCGGGAAGCAGCGATCGCAAAACGGCTCGACCATCTGGACCGCCGGATGGCCCGGCTGGAGCGCGACCTAGGCATCGCCGTCGAGACGCTCGCGGTGTTCGTGCGCTTCTGGCTGGCCACCACTCCGGCGTTACCTGAGCCTGCGGCACTGGCGGCCAGGGCCAAGGCGGGGGAACGCTATGAGGCCTTCGTCGCCGCGCTCGGTCGGCGGCTTGCGAAGGGGCCGAGGCTCGTTCAGGAGGTCGCGGACGACCAAGCCGCTCTAACCCCGTGACGATGAGCACTGTGCGCCAGATGCAGCCATTCGGGCGCAGCCGGAATGCGAACGTTATTCCGTGCGTTCAGCGTAGCTTGTGGGTATATGGTTACGATGGGTTTGGTCAACGTCAGCGCAGAATCAGCATGGGTAAGAAAAAATCGGGGAACACGACGGTCGTAGCCGTCGAAGCCGTCGGCCGAGCTACCACGGAAATCCCGGTCGAGATCAGCACCCGCTTCCTCGAGCACTTCAGCGAACAGCTCTACTCCTCGCCACAGAAGGCCTTCGAGGAGTTGATCTCTAACGGCTGGGACGCAGGCGCGGACTATGTTGAGATTCGTATCCCAGCCGACTTGTCCGCCGCTGACGCGACGATGGCGGTGCTCGACAACGGCTCATCTATGGATGAGCAGGGCCTGCGCGACCTCTGGCATATCGCCTTCTCGCCCAAGCGAGACCGACCCGAACAGCACGGCCGTCGGGTGGTTGGCAAATTCGGGATAGGCAAGCTTGCGACCTATGTGCTCGCGAGCCGGCTCACGTACATCTGCAAGGCTGCTGACGGGATCATCCGCCGGGTCACCATGGATTATGGCCAGGTAGACCGGACCGCTGCCGCAGACAAGCTCATCAGCGAACTGACTCTCGACCTTTATGAAGTCAGGGAGTCGGAACTCGAGACGGCGATCGGTTCGGTTGCCTATGGTCCCGACCTGTTGAAGATCATCGCCGAAGGGGTCCAACTCGATCCCGGAGCCGCGGTAGCAGATGACGATTTCGGTGCACCAGCGTCGATCCTGAAGCGGCAGAGCAGAGGTACGTGGACTCTTGTGATCCTGTCGGGGCTGAAACCCACCGGTCGTGAACTCAAAGTGGGCGTCCTGCGTCGGATGCTCGAGGCAGCCCTGCCGCTGAGTAGCGAGATGGTCATTCGCATCAATGGAGAAGCGCTGAACTCCACGAAGCTCGCCGCTGGTGTCGCGCGTGAATGGAGCATCGGTCCGGATCTTAAACTCGACGAATTGAATCTCGACAACGCGGACGAGTCGGACGACGTCGCGGCGGCCACCACCTCCACCCAGGCTGATTCAACGGTCAAGGTAATATCCGGCCTCTCCCCTCATCCCTATATCGACCTGCCTGGTATCGGGCGGGTGACGGGGCGGATCCGCCTCTACGACGAGAAAATCAGTGGGGGGAAGGCAGAGGACCGTGGTGTCTCAAACGGGTTCTTCGTGAATGTGCTCGGCCGTGTTGTCAATCAGTCGGACCCGAGCTTCGGCGCTGAAAATCTGAGCCACGCGGCCTGGGCACGGTTCCGCATGACTGTGCGTGCCGACGGGCTAAACCCCTACCTGAACACCAATCGCGAGCAGTTTCGCGAGCAGCGCGCACTGCACATTTTCCGGGCGTTTCTGCGCAAGGCCTTCAACATTGCACGGTCGGCCTATGACAGCGATAGCAACGCCGAGATGCCCGACGGCGGTGACGTCCTGGTACGATCGCTGGGTGTCGTGTCGCTAGCGCCACTGCGCAGCGCCGTCTCCGAGGCGCTACGCACCCAACCGCCAATTCCCGGGCTTTTTGACGAAACGGGGATCTCCGACCGCGAACAGAAGCGTGAGGACTGGCGGAAAAATACCGCCGACCACATCCAGAATGCACTTGGCAAGGTAAAGTACGAGCGGTCGGACGACGACAGCTTTGTGCGGTTCAGGATTCAAGACAGTACCATTGTCGTCAACCGCGACCACCCGTTCGTCGCGGAGCACACCCGTACCAAGGCGGAGAAGGAGTTGGTGCGCACCATCGCCATGGTGAATCTACTGACCGACGTCTATGCCCTGGAAAGCGGCATCGACCCGGCCAAAGTGGAGAGCATGCGTGACTATCGGGACCAACTCATGCGGTTTCGGGCGTTGCAGCGCCGGCAATCGGGCACACACATAGCCAAGCTGTTGCTTGGGACGCAGCACAAGAGCGGCGCCAGCAAGGAACTCGAGACCGTCGTCGCCGACGCTCTGCGCTACCTGGGATTTTCCGTGAAGGAACTGGCCAAGCCTGGCCAACCCGAGGGCATCGCTAGCGCCTACGCTTTCTCGGCACCGCAGCAGCCGGAGCCGACGGACGAGGAGCCGGAGCCACCGCTCTACAAATTTACCTACGACGCCAAGTCCTCGAAGCACCTGACCGCGAAGACCGGTAACATCTCCCTGGACGGTGTGCAGGAGCACCGCAAACGCTATGGTGCCCAATACGCGCTGGTCGTGGCGCCCGGGTTCGAGGAAGGAGCCCTCACCGTTCGCTGTGAGCAGGTGGGCGTGACGCCCATGCGAGCCGCCGATCTCGGCAAGCTCCTTGAGTACACTGTGACTTATGGCGCCATCTCGCTGGATGTTCTGGAGGCGATGTTCAAGCTCCGTGATCCCAAGGCGGTGACTGCCTGGGTCGAAGCGCTTGAAGGGAAGCTGAAAAGCAAGCGCAAGCTGACGATCGACGTGTTCCTGAAGGCTCTGGAGCACCTGCGTGGTAAGGTGCCAGACGCTCTGCAGGCGTCTCTGGTGTCCTATACCTGCCGCAGTCAACTGGGCGTACCCACCGTCCGCGACGAAGATGTCATCCGGCTGGTTCGGGGGCTCCAGATCCTGATCCCAGACCTGGTCGGCCTAGACGATAACGAGCGCATCATAGTCAACGCTAGCGCCGAGCGCGTGGCGGCGGCTGTCGAGAAGCAACTCGACAACCTGCACGCCGAAGTTGACGCTGATGCCGTCCTGGGGGATGCGTAACAATGAATGCCACCATTCACCCATTTCCGGCGCGGATGGCCCCGGAGCTGGCGTTGCAGGCGCTTGAGCAAATCGCCGCCGGCGGTGTGGTGGTGGATCCCATGATGGGGTCCGGCACTGTCATCCGTCAGGCTAGCGACCTTGGCCTGCAGGCGATCGGTTTCGATCTGGACCCGCTGGCGGTCCTGATGTCGCGGGTCTGGACGACGCGCATACAGGACGATCGGATCGGAAGTCTCTACGCCGAGGCGGCGAAGATGGCGCTCGCCACCAACCCGGACGATGTCGAACTGCCCTGGATCGATGGCGACGAGGAGACCCGCAATTTCATCGCCTACTGGTTCGGTAAGCCCCAAGTATCCGACCTCCGCTGCTGGGCAGCCGCGCTGCAGAAGCTTTCCGACGGCGCCACGGCGGAGGACACTGCGGCGCTGGATGTCATCCGAATCGCCCTGAGCCGAATTATCGTTACCAAGGAGCAGTGCGCCAGCCTCGCCCGCGATACCTCGCATAGTCGCCCGCACCGGGTGGCGCTGCAGTCCAACTATTGCGTCAACCAGGGCCTTGAACGATCGTTGAAGATAGTCCGCAAACGCCTTGTCTCCGCGCCGCCGGCCGGTAGCGCCGTAGTGGGGCTCGGTGACGCCCGGTCCCTGACCCTTGCTGACCACACTGCAGACGCCGTTCTGACCTCGCCGCCCTATCTGAACGCCATCGATTACATGCGGGGGCATCGGCTTTCGCTCGTCTGGCTGGGTCATCGCCTGAGCGAGTTGCGAATCATTCGCTCGACGAGCATTGGAGCTGAACGCGGTCCGGAGGCCGGCAATCCTGCGCACAAAGAGGTTCGCGCGGCGCTGGGTGATCTAGCGGCGCTGCCGAGGCGGCACCTCGCTATGGTGGACCGCTACGTCACTGACGTGATGACCCTCGCGGGCGAGATTCGCCGCATATTGAAGCCGGGCGGCACGACAACGCTCGTGGTCGGAAACTCCTGCCTGAAGGGCGTATTCATTGAGAACTCGGCAGCGGTGTCCAAGGCGCTTGAGTTGCAGGGGATGACCTTCGTCGAGCAGTCGGTTCGGCTCCTACCGGCCCAGAATCGATATCTGCCGACGAACGAAGGGAGTTCCTTGGCCAAGCGCATGCGGGAGGAAACCGTTCTGAAATGGGCGGCCTAGACGCGAGTTCCTGTGACACATCAGGGACCGACCAGGCCGATGCACTTGGTGTGGATCGAATGCGTGCACCAGTCCCGAGATGGACCGAAGCTCCGGGCACATAGTGTAAACACCGGTGACGCTCGGCACCTGCTGGCCGAGGCATAACTGATGGGGAACTTTGCACAACCCGCTGACCTATTTCCGTCAACTTAACGACGACGTTACCTCAACCGACAAATGGTCGACACCGGCGAGCCGACGACGAAGCTTCTGGCCGCCGACCCGACACGGTACTGGGAACATGCACCGGATCCTGGCGCTGCCGCTGTTCCGCGCCGCTGAACTGGTCAGGCGGCGAATGAGAGGGCGAGGTTCTGGATGAATTGCAGGCTGCCCTGGTTCTTGTAGAAGAGGCGTGCACGTCCTTCCGCGTTGTAGAAGATCTTCACATGGTGGACGGCGGTCGGGAATTTCTTCAGCTCCAGCTGTGACTTACCCATGAAGCCGCGGGCGCGGGAGATCGCCACGTGGTTGGCACTGGCCCCGTAACTGGCGATGGACGAGGCGTTGTGGATCGCTAGACCACCGCCGCCGCCCGCGAGTACCGCCTTGATGAACTCGATGAGAAAGCCAGGCAAGGCGTCGTTGCCGATTTGGTGGCGCAGCGCTGCGAGCGTCGCCGGATCGGTCGCGTTCTGCATGACCAGTTGGTCGAACTCCGGACTGAAGTCGAATAGCCCGAACGCCATCTCTCCCTTGTCCAGCGCCACCGTGGCCTTGTCGATGCTGGCGCCCGACGCCACGGACACTCGTCCGTCCCCCAGCCAGACGGGCGAGTCTAGGTTCTCCTTGATGGTCTCCAGCGCCAGCCGATGGAACACGAAGCACCGGTGCCAATCCGCGTACAACTGGGCAGGGATGGTCAACTCAAAATGCTCAAGGTAACTCCCCCGGGCCCCGAACATGCGTGCACGCTGGATGTAAGTGTCTTGCTGCAGTCGGTGCCGAACGTCGCGGGTGAAGAACATTGCCAGCAGATTGGGAAAGGTCACGCCCCGAGAGACGATGTTGCCGCCGATGATAATGCTGAACGGCGAAGACGGATCGGTGGCGTTGTCGCCAGCCGCCTTGCGATCCCGCTCGCTGTTCAGGACCGTCAGTGTCGCCCGCGACGCGTTCGCGACCACATAGCCGGTGAGATTGTCAGGGTTTGCCTTAGGGTAGAGCTTTTCGGCTGTCTCGAGCACCCGCGCGACTAGGGCGGCGAACGCAGGGCTCTCCGGCTTGGTCAGGGCCAGTACCGCCTCTTCGATCGTCGCCCGATCGGCCTCGTGGTCGATCTTCTTTCCGCTGGTGTGGACCAACATCGTATAGTTCTGTTCGGTCGCGTTCACCTCTTCGTTGAGATAGGCGGCGGTGACCAGGAATCAGACCAAGGCATCCCGAGCCTCCTGCGAATTGCCGCCCTGTGACAGGCATGTCAAGCGATAGAGAGGCTGCTTGTTGAGCGGGAAAAAGGTGTCCTGACCGGTGTACTTTCCATGCGGTGGGAAGTTCACCCACTGTTCGGTACAGTTTTGGAATGTATTGTTAAGGTCCAGCCGCGCCGGCGTGGCCGTGACGCCGATGTAGTAGCCGTTTCCCCCGATCAACTGGCCCACCAGGTCGTTAATCGGCGTTTTGATGCCCTGATTGACCTTGGAGTTTGGCGTTGCGTAGTCGGCCTCGTCGTCGATCACCACGATTGGGCCGCCCCCCGACAGGCGGGTAATCAGCTTCTCCAGGTCACGGCCGTTTTTCTTGCAGAAGACGATCAGTTCCTCGGGTGTTTGGTCTTTCCCCGTTTGCTGCAACTCGGTGGCGGTGCGCGGCGCGGGCGCCAGACCGGAGGTCTTGAAGCGCCGTAAGTTCTGCGACAGCAGATCGACACTGTCGTTCATCAGGTGGACGATGACCTTGTGGCCCTGATCCAGCAGCTTGGCCGTTAGGCAGATCATCATCTCAGTCTTTCCGCTCTGCGGCTCGCCATAGATAACCAATGCCGAGGTCTTGGCGGTCGTCATCTTGGCGATGGCAGCCTCGACCGCGCTCTCGACGCAGTCGGTTTGCACCCCGGTAAGTTTCAGGCGGTGCAGCTGTTTGGCGTAGCGGTCTTTCAGCTTTGCCTCGTCCTTGAACTTCTCGATATCGAACACACCCGGACCTCAGAATCGACCTAGGATCCGAGATCATGCGCTGCGGGGCTAGGTCGCGCCAGTGTGGCGCAGGCCCCCCCGAGCTGACTGTTCACAGGCAGTTGAAAAATCGATGCTGGCCGGCGGGGGACCGAGCCGGGCTGGTGCCCGAAAGTGGACTCCCTGAAAGTCGCCTATGGGTCGATTCCGTTGAAAAAGTCGGTGTTGCTGCGGGCTCGAAGTCCTGATTCAGTTGTCCTCATGGATGGAGGGCAGGCCGATGATGGGCGAGCGGACGGGGGCGCAGGAGGCGCTGTTCTACGAGTTCAGCCTCGAACGCCACGTTCCTGCCGGCCACCTCGTGCGCGCCATCGACAGGTTCGTCGACCTCGACGGCATCCGGGCGCACCTCAAGCCTTTCTACAGCGAGACCGGTCGGCCCTCGATCGACCCCGAACTGATGATCCGGATGCTGCTTGTCGGCTATTGCTTCGGCATCCGCTGGAACGGCGGCTGTGCGAGGAGGTCCACCTCAACCTGGCCTATCGATGGTTCTGTCGGCTCGGCCTCGACGGCCGCGTGCCGGACCACTCCACCTTCTCCAAGAACCGGCACGGCCGCTTCCGCGACAGCAACCTGTTGCGGCACCTGTTCGAGACGGTGCTGCAGCGTTGCATCGCTGAGGGGCTGATCGGCGGGGAAGGCTTCGCCGTCGATGCCAGCCTGATCAAGGCCGAGGCCAGCCGGCAGAAGGGTGTCGATGGCAAAGCCGGGCTGTCGCCCGAGGCGGCCGGCCGCGCGGTTGAGGAATATCTCGCCGTCCTCGACGATGCGGCCTTCGGCGCAGCCACCGAGGTCACCCCGAAGTTTCTCTCGCCGGCCGATCCGGCCGCCCGCTGGACCGGCGCACATGGCGGCCAGGCCTTCTTCGCCTATTCCACCAACTATCTAATCAATGTGGAGAACGCGATCATCGTTGACGTGGAGGCCACCACGGCGATCCGGCAGGCCGAGGTCCTGGCGGCGAAACGCATGATCGAGCGGTCGATGGAGCGCTTCGACCTCTATCCAGCGCGGCTGATGGGCGACAGCGCCTATGGCTCCGCCGAGATGCTCGCCTGGCTCGTGCATGAACATGGCATCGAACCGCACATCCCGGTGTTCGACAAGTCGGTGCGCCGCGACGGCACCTTCAGCCGCGCAGACTTCGCCTACGATCATGATCGGGACCTCTACACCTGTCCGGGCGGGAAGGAACTGCGCCGGTATCGTCGCCGCTTCAGTGTGACCCGCGACAGCGTCGATCCACACGGCTTCATACGCTACCGCGCGGCCAAGTCCGACTGCGGTGCTTGCGCGTTGAAATCGCAGTGTTGCCCAGCCGAACCGCTACGCAAGGTCTTGCGGTCGATCCATGAAGGGGCCCGCGATATGGCGCGGGACATCGCCGCCACCGAGGCCTACGTCACGTCACGGCGGCAGCGCAAGAAGGTGGAGATGCTGTTCGCCCACCTCAAGCGCATCCTGAAGCTCGACCGGCTTCGCCTGCGGGGCCCGAACGGCGCCCAGGACGAGTTCCACCTCGCCGCCACAGCCCAGAACCTCCGGAAGCTCGCCAAGCTCATGCCGCGTGGAGCACGAACGGCTGCGACCTGAGGAGAGAAGCTCGTTCAACGTGCCAAAAAGACCGATTTCGCCACGCCGCCGGCAGAGGGTTTTTCAACGGAATCGGTCATTTCCACTATTTGAACCGCTCCCCGTGAATGCCCATTAGGCGCAAACAGCGACAGCCTGCGCTCTCGTCGTCTGCGATGTCTTCCGCTCCGAGCCTCCTCGCTCCTCAGGTACAATAGCAGCACCCCGCCGTTCTCAAGTATCTGCACGCCAGACCGCGACGCCCGCATTGGCTTGTTGCATCCTCCTAATTTCCGGCTCTTTTAATCATCCCCGTCCGGGGCGCGTCTGCGTCGTCCCAGATAAGCGCAGGGGATGAGATGGCGGCTTCACCTCACAGTTCGGAAGGTCTGACGCGCAGCGTGCGCATGCTGCGCACAGCGCTCGGCCCGATGATCGCCCGCCTTCTCGAAGACCCGGCCGTCGTCGAGGTCATGCTCAATCCGGACGGGCGCCTGTGGGTTGACCGGCTGTCCGAAGGGCTTTGCGATACAGGCGAGCGATTGGCCGCAACAGATGGTGAGCGCATCGTCCGCCTCGTTGCGCACCACATCGGCGCCGAGGTCCACGCCGGCGCGCCGCGGCTTTCCGCTGAGCTTCCCGGGACCGGGGAGCGCTTCGAGGGATTGCTCCCGCCTGTCGTCACAGCTCCGACCTTCGCCATCCGCAAGCCGGCAGTCGGGGTGTTCACGCTCGACGACTATGTGATCGCCGGCATCATGTCGGCGCCGCAAGCCGAAGCCCTGCGCCAAGGCATTGCCTCCCGCGCCAACATCCTGGTGGCCGGTGGCACCTCCACCGGCAAGACCACGCTCACCAATGCGCTCCTCGCCGAGGTGGCCAAGACCTCCGATCGCGTCGTCCTCATCGAGGACACGCGGGAGCTCCAGTGCGCCGCCCCCAACCTTGTGGCGATGCGCACCAAGGACGGCGTCGCGTCGCTCTCGGACCTCGTCCGCTCATCCCTGCGCCTGCGCCCGGATCGCATCCCGATCGGCGAGGTACGAGGTGCCGAAGCCCTCGACCTCCTGAAGGCCTGGGGCACAGGGCACCCCGGGGGCATCGGCACCATTCACGCCGGCAGCGCCATGGGCGCCCTGCGGCGGCTAGAGCAACTCATCCAGGAAGCTGTCGTCACCGTACCTCGGGCCCTGATCGCCGAGACCATCGACCTCATCGCCGTGCTGTCGGGCCGCGGCTCCGCGCGCCGCCTTTCCGAGCTCTCTCACGTCGAAGGTCTCGGGCCCGACGGCGACTACCGCGTCATCCCCATCACCGCTCCATCCGAAGAAGGAACCTCCCTGTGACTTTCACGCTCCCTCCATTCTACCGCCGATTGCTGCAGGCCGTGGCCGGTGCCACCGCCTGCGTGTGTGTTGTCTCCGCGGCCCACGCCTCCGGCTCCTCCATGCCCTGGGAGACGCCGCTGCAGTCGATCCTGGATTCGATCCAGGGGCCAGTCGCCAAGATCATCGCGGTGATCGTCATTATCTCCACCGGCCTCGCGCTCGCCTTCGGCGACACCTCTGGCGGATTCCGGCGGCTGATCCAGATCGTGTTCGGCCTCTCCATCGCCTTCGCCGCTTCGAGCTTCTTCCTCTCCTTCTTCTCCTTCAGCGGCGGAGCGCTGGTCTGATGCCGGGCGATATTGGCGGGGTGCCGGGCTTCTCCGTCCCGGTCCATCGGGCCTTGAGCGAGCCGATCCTGCTCGGCGGCGCGCCGCGGGCGATCGCGATCTTCAACGGCACCCTCGCCGGCGCCATCGGGCTGGGGCTGAGGCTCTGGCTTGTCGGCCTCGCCCTTTGGGCCGTCGGCCATCTCGCCGCCGTCTGGGCCGCCAAGCGCGATCCGCTCTTCGTCGATGTGGTGCGCCGGCATCTGCGCATCCCCGGTCATCTGTCGGTTTGAGTGAGGCACACCATGATGAACCTCGCAGAATACCGGCGTCGCGCCAGCCGGCTCGCCGACTACCTGCCCTGGGCGGCGCTGGTCGGCTCTGGCGTCGTCCTCAACAAGGATGGCAGCTTCCAGCGGACGGCACGCTTCCGTGGGCCGGACCTCGATTCCGCGGTGCCGGCCGAGCTGGTGGCGGTGGCGGGGCGCCTCAACAGTGCCTTTCGCCGCCTCGGCTCCGGCTGGTCACTTTTTGTGGAGGCCCAGCGGCATGCGGCGGGTACCTTTCCTGCGAGTGTCTTCCCCGATCCCGCCTCCGCGCTGGTCGAAGCCGAGCGCAAGGCCGACTTCGAGGAGGCCGGCAGCCACTTCGAATCCAGCTATTTCCTGACTTTCACCTGGCTCCCGCCGGCGGAGGATGCCGCGCGGGCCGAGAGCTGGCTCTATGAGGGCAGCCAGCGGAAACGGCTCGATCCGCATGAGGCTCTGGGCGGGTTCATCGATCGCACAGATCGGGTCCTGCGGCTCGTCGAAGCCTTCATGCCCGAGTGCCGCTGGCTCGACGATGCCGAGACCCTGACCTATCTGCACGGTTGCGTCTCGACCAAGCGCCAGCGGGTCCGTGTTCCCGAGACGCCCATGTATCTCGACGCGCTCCTGGCCGATCAGCCGCTCACCGGCGGACTGGAGCCCATGCTCGGGGACCAGCACCTGCGCGTGCTCACCATCGTGGGCTTTCCCACGGCGACGACGCCGGGGATCCTCGACGATCTCAACCGGCTGGCCTTTCCCTATCGGTGGTCGACCCGCGCCATCCTGCTCGACAAGACCGACGCCACCCGGCTCCTCACCAGGATCCGCCGGCAGTGGTTCGCCAAGCGCAAGTCCATCGCCGCCATCCTCAAGGAGGTGATGACCAACGAGGCCTCGGTGCTGGTGGACTCGGACGCCGCGAACAAGGCCTCGGACGCCGACCTCGCGCTACAGGAGCTGGGCGCCGACCATGCCGGCATCGCCTATGTCACCGCCACGGTGACCGTCTGGGATTCTGATCCCCGCATCGCTGACGAGAAGCTCCGGCTGGTGGAGAAGGTGATCCAGGGCCGGGACTTCACGGCCATGGTCGAGACGATCAATGCGGTGGATGCCTGGCTCGGCAGCCTGCCGGGGCACGTCTACGCCAATGTCCGCCAACCGCCCATTTCCACCCTCAACCTCGCCCATATGATCCCGCTGTCGGCGGTCTGGGCGGGCGAGGCACAGGACGCGCATTTCAGCGGGCCGCCGCTGTTCTACGGCAAGACCGAGGGGGCGACCCCGTTCCGCTTTTCCCTCCACGTTGGCGATGTGGGCCACACCCTCGTGGTCGGGCCGACGGGCGCCGGCAAGTCGGTGCTGCTGGCGCTGATGGCATTGCAGTTCCGGCGCTACGCTGGATCCCAGGTGTTTGCTTTCGACTTCGGCGGCAGCATCCGGGCGGCCGCCCTCGCCATGGGCGGCGACTGGCACGACCTCGGCGGAAGCCTGTCCGATGGGAGCGAGGACAGCGTCGCGCTCCAACCTCTTTCCCGTGTGGATGATCTCGCCGAACGCTCATGGGCCGCCGACTGGATCACGGCGATCCTCTCCCGCGAGGGCGTTTCCATCGCCCCGGAGGTGAAGGAGCACATCTGGTCGACCCTCACCTCCCTCGCCTCCGCTCCCGTCGAGGAACGGACCCTCACCGGCCTCGCCGTCCTGCTCCAGTCCAACGATCTCAAACAGGCGCTGCGTCCTTATTGTATCGGTGGAGCCCATGGCCGGCTGCTCGATGCCGAGGCAGAGCACCTGGGACAGCCGTCCGTCCAGGCCTTCGAGACAGAAGGGCTCATCGGCACCAGCGCAGCGCCGGCCGTGCTCTCCTATCTCTTCCACCGCATCGAGGATCGGCTCGACGGCTCGCCCAGCCTCATCATCATCGACGAAGGCTGGCTAGCCCTCGATGACCAGGGCTTCGCCGGCCAGCTCCGCGAGTGGCTCAAGACCCTGCGCAAGAAGAACGCCAGCGTCGTCTTCGCCACGCAGTCCCTCTCCGATATCGACGGCTCGGCCATCGCCCCGGCCATCATCGAGAGCTGCCAGACGCGGCTGCTGCTCCCCAACGAGCGGGCGGTGGAGCCCCAGATCACCGCCATCTACCGGCGCTTCGGCCTCAACGACCGGCAGATCGAGATCCTCGCACGGGCCACCCCGAAGCGGGACTATTACTGCCAGTCCCGACGCGGCAACCGCCTGTTCGAGCTCGGGCTGTCGCAGGTGGCGCTCGCCTTGTGCGCCGCCGGGTCAAAGACCGATCAGGCTGCGCTCTCGCTGATCCTCGCCGAGCATGGGCGCGATGGTTTCCTCGCCGCCTGGCTACGGCATCGGGGCCTCGGCTGGGCCGCCGACCTCATCCCCACCCTCGACCTTCTGGAGACACGCTCGTGATCCGCCTGATGCTGCGGGCGGCGCTCGTCGCTGCGCCGCTCCTCATGTGCCCTCTCGCGCCGGCCGCGGCACAGGCCGTGGTCTTTGACCCCTCCAACTATGCCCAGAACGTCCTCCAGGCGGCGCGGGCCTTGCAGCAGGTCACCAACCAGATCACCTCGCTTCAGAATGAAGCACAGATGCTGATCAACCAGGCCCGCAACCTCGCAAGCCTGCCGTATTCCTCCCTCAGCGCGCTCCAGCAATCCACCCAGCAGACCCAGCAGTTGCTCGGGCAGGCGCAGAAGATCGCTTATGACGTCGGCGCCATCGACCGGGCGTTCCAAGGTCAGTACGGCTCGGTTTCCCTGAGCACCTCGGACGCTGCTCTTGTCACCCAGGCTAAGACCCGCTGGGAGACCACGGTCGCCGGTCTTCAGGATGCGCTGCGGGTGCAGGCGGGCGTCGTCGGCAATCTCGACATTGGCCGGACCCAGGCCTCAACACTGGTCGGCCAGAGCCAGGCGGCGACCGGCGCGTTGCAGGCCATGCAGGCAGGGAACCAGCTCCAGGCGCTCCAGGCGCAGCAGCTCTCCGACCTGACCGCGGTGGTGGCGGCCAATGGCCGGGCGCAGGCGCTGTCCGAAGCTGAGCGTGCCACGGCGGTGTCTGAGGGGCAGGAGCACTACCGGCGCTTCTCCACCCGGTCGAGCTACCAGTCCTCCGCCGTCACCATGTTCCGCGGCAATTGAGGGGCGGCCATGGATCAGGGCACTGCACTCAGGACCCTCGTCGTCGCCGGCCTTGTGGGCGCGGTGATCGCAGCCCTCGCCATCGCCTCAGGCAGGCCTCACGAGCCGACTGTCACTATCAGCAGCGTGAAGGCAGGGAACGTCTCCTCGGCCGACCTCAAGAGCTGCGCCACGCTGGAGATGGCCAATCCCATCGATCCGCGCTGCGCCGCGCTCTGGGAGGCGAACCGCCGCCGCTTCTTCGGCAAGCCCGTGGAAGGAGCAACGCCATGAACGACGTGGGCGTCATCGACACCTTCCTCAACACCTTCACCAGCTACATCGATTCCGGCTTCGGCCTGATCAAGGGCGAGGTGATGGGCCTCTCCTCCATCCTGATCGCACTCGACATCACGCTCGCCGGCCTGTTCTGGGCCTGGGGCGCCGACGAGGACGTGATGCGCCGGCTGGTGCGCAAAACCCTCGCCATCGGCTTCTTCGCCTGGATCATCGGCAACTTCAACTCGCTCTCGAAGATCGTGTTCGAGAGCTTCGCCGGGCTCGGCCTCAAGGCCGGCGGCTCCGCCATCAGCACGGCGGAATTCCTGCGGCCGGGGCGACTTGCGGAAGTGGGGCTCACCGCCGCCCAGCCGCTGCTCGACGCCGCAAGCCAGCTCACCGGGCCGGTGGCGATCTTCGTCAATGCCGTGCAGATCGCCGTGCTCCTCGTTTCATGGCTGCTGATCCTGATCGCCTTCTTCATCCTGGCGGTGCAGCTCTTCGTCACCCTCATCGAGTTCAAGCTGACGACGCTCGCCGGCTTCGTCCTCCTCCCCTTCGCCTTCTTCGGCAAGACCGCCTTCCTCGCCGAGAAGGTGCTCGGCAACATCGTGGCGTCGGGCGTGAAGGTGATGGTGCTCGCTGTCATCGTCGGCATCGGCTCGGGGCTCTTCTCCCAGTTCACCACCTCCTATGGCGATGCCCAGCCCACCATCAGCCAGGCGCTAGCCGCAGTGCTGGCCGCGCTCGCGCTCCTCGGGCTCGGCATCTTCGGGCCGGGAATCGCCACGGGACTGATCACGGGCGCGCCGCAGCTCGGCGCCGGAGCCGCCGTGGGTACGGGCCTTGCCGCCGGCGGCATGGCGTTCGCGGGCGCCGGCGCGGCAGGCCTTGCTGCGCGCGGAGCCGGGGCCGCGATCTCCGGAACAGCGGCCGCCGCTCGCGCCGGAGCGGGTCTCGCAGGCGGTGCAGCATCTGCCTACAGCGCCGGAGCTGCTGGCCAGTCGGGCATGTCCGGCGTCGCCGGTGGGCTTGGTGGTGTCGCACGCGCCGGGGCAGCGGCGGCCACCTCTCCTCTGCAGCGCTCGGCCGACACATCAGGCGAAGCGGCGGCCAGCAGCTCCGGCCCAGCCCCGTCGAGCAACCCAGCCTCCTCCGGCGATGCCCCCGATTGGGCCCGGCGCATGCGCCGCTCCCAGCAGGTCGCCCACGGCATCCAGACCGCGACCCATGCGGTCCGATCCGGCGACAGCCATGGCGGCGGGTCGTCCATCTCCCTCTCCGAAAGCGATCGCCCATGACCCCCTTCAAGCGCCCCTCGGTCCATTACGGCCTCTCCCCCGAGCCTGAGACGCCGTATCAGCGCGCAGCCCAGGTCTGGGATGACCGCATCGGCTCCGCCCGTGTCCAGGCGAAGAACTGGCGTCTCATGGCATTCGGCGGCCTCGCCCTCTCGGCAGGCGTCTCCTGCGCCCTGGCGTGGCAGGCCCTGAGCGGCTCGGTGGTTCCGTGGGTGGTTCAGGTGGACAAGCTCGGTCAGGCGCAGGCGGTCGCGCCGGCCGCCTCGGACTATCGCCCCTCCGATCCCCAGATCGCCTTCCACCTCGCCCGCTTCATTGAAGAGGTCCGCAGCATCTCTGCCGATCCCGTGATCGTCCGCCAGAACTGGCTCAGGGCCTACGCCTACACGACGCAGGCCGGAGCAATCGCCCTCAACGACTATGCCCGCGCCAATGATCCTTTCGCCCGGGTCGGCAAGCAGCAGGTGGCGGTGGAGGTCTCCAGCGTGATCCGGGCCTCGCCGGACTCCTTCCGCATCGCCTGGACCGAGCGCCGCTTCCAGGACGGCAGCCTCGCCGACACCTCCCGCTGGAGCGCCATCCTCACCGTCGTGGTGCAGGCGCCGCGGGATGCGGATCGGCTCCGGGCCAATCCGCTGGGGATCTACGTCAACGCCATCAACTGGTCGAAGGAACTCGCACAATGATGCCTGCCATCCACACATCCGGGAGGCCGGCTTTCCGCGTCCTCTCCTTTCCGTCTTTCCGGAAGTCCGGCTTGCCGCTTCTCCTGCTTTGCACATCGGCCCTGGCGGGCTGCGCCACCTTCGAGAAGCCCCCGGAGATCGAATATGACGATGCCCCGCCCGCCGTCTTCAAGGCTGAGCCGCCGGGGCCGGTGCGCATCGTTGAGCTGCCGAAGCCCTTGCCGCTGCCCGGCCAGCTGAAGCCGGTGGGCAAGGACGGCAAGGCCGAGCCCGAAATCACCGATCCTGCGGCCCGGGTGAACCAGGCCAATGCCGCCGCCCGCGTGCAGCCGGTGCGCAACGGCTTCATCAACTCCATGCAGGTCTATCCCTTCGTGGAGGGCGCCCTCTATCAGGTCTATGCCGCGCCGGGGCAGGTGACCGACATCGCCTTGCAGCCCGGCGAGCAATTGGTGGGCACAGGGCCGGTTGCCGCCGGCGACACGGTGCGCTGGATCATCGGCGACACCGAGAGCGGAGCGGGCGCGGCCAAGCAAATCCACATCCTGGTGAAGCCCACGCGGCCGGACCTCATAACCAATCTCGTCATCAACACCAATCTGCGCACCTATCACATGGAGCTGCGCTCCACCGAGAAGACCTACATGGCCTCGGTCACCTGGCAGTACCCGCAGGACCAGCTCATCGCCCTGCGGCGCCAGAACACCGAGGCGCAGGCGGTGCGGCCCGTCGCCACCGGCATTGACCTGACAAAGGTGAACTTCCGTTACGAGGTGAGCGGCGACCGAGTGCCGTGGCGGCCGTTGCGGGCCTTCGATGATGGGCAGCAGGTCTTCATCGAGTTTCCCAGCGGCATCGCCCAGGGCGAAATGCCTCCGCTGTTCGTCGTCGGTCCGCAGGGCGGCACCTCCGAGCTCGTGAACTATCGCGTGCGCGGCACCTATATGATCGTCGACCGGCTGTTCGCCGCGGCGGAGCTGCGCTTCGGCGCCGACAAGGACCAGAAGCGCGTGCGCATCTCCCGCACCGACGGGAGGCCGGTCCTATGAGCGGCATCGAACCCGGGAAGGAGACAGGGCCGGAGCTGAGCGGCGATGACGGCGCCCGACCGCTGACGGGAGAAGCCAGGGCGGCCATGCGGCTGCGGCCGGAGCCGCCGCGGGTGACCCGCCTGTCCCGAAAGGTATTGGCCGGGCTGGGGCTCGTTGCCGGCCTCGGGGTCGGCGGGGCGCTGATCTACGCCCTCCAGGTGCGGAAAGACCACGGCCCCGGCCAGGAGCTCTACGCCACCGACGTCAAGGCGACGCCGGACGGGCTCGCCGGCCTGCCGAAGGATTACACAGGCATCCCCAAGCTGGGGCCGCCGCTGCCGGGCGACCTCGGCCGGCCGATCCTCAATGCGCAGACGGCAGTGCAGCCGACGGTGCCGACAATGGGAGGCATGCCAAATCCCGCCTTGAGCCCCGAGGAGCAACGCCAGCAGCGGGAAAGCGAAGACGCCCGGACCGGACGGCTGTTCGCTCAGACCAACACGCGGCCCGCAAGCCCGGCGGTGACCCAGCAGGCGGGAGTCACTTCAGCGTCAGCGGCGCCGGCCGCCGATCTCACCAGCCTCGGCCTTGCGCCGCAGGCGGCGACGCCGACGGCCCAGGAGCGCCAGCTTGCCTTCCTGAGCCAGGCCGTGGACCGGCGCACCGTGTCGCCCGACCGCGTGGCGGCTCCTGCCTCCGCCAACATCCTGCAGGCCGGCGCCGTCATCCCCGCGGCGCTGATCACCGGCATCCGCTCGGACCTGCCGGGCCAGATCACCGCCCAGGTGACCGAGAATGTCCACGATAGCCCAACCGGGCGGATCCTCCTGATCCCCCAGGGCACCCGCATCATTGGCCAGTATGACAATGGCGTCGGCTTCGGGCAGCGCCGGGTGCTCCTCGTCTGGAACCGCCTGATCTTCCCCAATGGCCGGTCCATCGTGCTGGAGCGCCAGACCGGAGCCGACGCGGAAGGCTACGCTGGCCTTGAGGATGGCATCGACTACCATTGGGGCGAGCTGTTCAAGGCGGCGGTGCTCTCGACCATCCTCAGCGTCGGGGCGAGCGCAGGAACGTCCGGCAGCGATAGCGACCTCGTGAGTGCTTTGCGGGAAGGCGCATCCGACAGCATCAGCCAGACCGGCCGGCAGCTCGTCCAGCGCCAGCTCAACATTGCGCCGACCCTCACGATCCGGCCGGGATTCCCGGTGCGGATCATCGTCACGCGCGACCTCGTTCTTGAATCCTATGGAGGTTGAAATGCCGAAGCTGAAGCTCAGCGAGATCCTCGACGACAAGCCGGTGAAGGTGACCGTGGAACTGCCAGCGAAGCTGCACCGCGATCTTGTCGCCTATGCGCAGGTGCTCGGTGGCGAGACGGGGAATCCGATCACCGATCCCGTCAGGCTGATCGCGCCCATGCTGGAGCGCTTCATCGCGACAGATCGCGTTTTCGCGAAGGCTCGGCAAGCACCCCATCCAGATCCTGCACGGGGGATGACGTCTGGGGTGCTGAAGAGCGAGCCATCGATCGAGCAAGGCTGAGCAATGTCCGAAACGCGGGATTGTCGTTTTTCGGCGACCATGCAGCATAGAACTGGAGCACCTCGCCGCGCAGAGAACGATAGATAACGCCGGGGACCTTGACCAAATTTTCGGATTCTATGACCAACGTTATTCCGCGGCCGGACGCGACGAGATTGAGAAGCTTATATCGCCCAACCCGCTGAGCCTCGACACGGGGCTCGCATTCGACTTCCCGGATTTTGCGAATGACATAGTCTTGGATTCTCATCCCAGCCGCAGTGTCTCGGATAAGAATTTTTTCAGAACTGAGATCTCGCCATGTCAACGCGTCCTCGGTGGAAAGCGGATGGCCTTCGGGCAATGCCACAAGAACCTGTTCCGACCAAAGATAAGTTGTATCGCATTCCGGCCAATCGCCCAATCCGATGACAAAAGCAATATCAAGCTGAAATTTCCGAATGGAGTTGATGTGGTCGTGTGCTTCGCCGTCGACGAAATCGATATGAACAGATCCATATTTTGCGTCATATTCTCGAAATAAGTCCGACAAAAAACCCGATGAAAGTGAAGAAAATAGTCCCACTTTGACGTATCCGTCCTCGGCACGACCAATGGCGGCCACCTCCGCCGCCGCGTCGCGAATGTGGTCCAACGCATGGCGGACCCGATGCAGGAAGCGTTGTCCGGCTATGGTCAGGTTGATCCCCCCGGGGTGTCGCAAGAACAGGGAGGCCCCGACCTGATCCTCGATGTCCCGGATCCGCCGACTGACGGAGGACTCCTGCACCCCGAGTGCCGCTGCTGCCTTCCGAAAGCTCCCATATTCGGAGGCAGCGATTAAATATTTGAGGTAGCGGATTTCAATTTCCGTACTGTTATTCGACATTGGAAACGTTCTCCATTTCAATAACGGCATATAATTCAGTATGAATTACATGATATCACAAATATTACGCATCAAATGTTTGTATTTTATGTGCAAGTATGCGCAATATTAAAATTATATCGTCGGATTATAACGTACATTAATGCAGAACTTTTACATAATACATCATATTTTTGAGATATTTTACCATCAGTAACTTGGACATTAGAGCCTGTTTGGAAATTATGGATGAGCGTTTCGCCGGATGAGGATTCCGCCCATTGCGACATGGATCATAGCGGTTGAGACGTCGATGCGGCGTTCGTAATCTCGGACCAGGCGGCGCCAGCGGATCATCCATCCGAACGTGCGCTCAACGACCCAGCGCCGTGGGAGGACCTCAAAGCCTTTCATCCCATCCCGGCGACGGATGACCTGAAGCACGAAGTCGAGATAGGCCGCCTTGTCCATGAGTCCGAGGCGGTCATAGGCGCCATCTGCGAACAGATGCTTCACCCACGGCCAGCGTTTGCGGATGGCGTCGAGGATCATCTGCGCTCCGGCGCTGTCGGAAATGTCAGCCGTGCTCAGATTGACCATGAGCAGCCGGCCGTCCGTGTCCACGGCGATGTGGCGCTTGCGTCCGACGACCTTCTTGCCGGCATCGTAACCCCTTGTTCCGGCATGGGGCGCCTTCACCGACTGGCTGTCGATCACGGCCGCCGTAGGGCTCGCCTCGCGCCCGGCCTGCTCGCGGTCCAGCATCAGTTCGACATCGTGATTGGTCTGGAACAGGAACCGACGCGCCAGTTCCCGGAACCAGCCATAAACGGTTCGCCAATGGCCGAAATGCACCGGCAGCATCCGCCAGCCACAGCCCGACCGCACCAGATAGCGTACCGCGTTGATGACTTCGCGAAACTCGACTTCCCGGGGCCGGCCTCGGCGGCCGGGTTCCGGCATCAGTGGCGCAATCCGCTCCCATTCCTCGTCCGTCAGATCAGAGGGATAACGCTTCGTCTTGCGGGCGATCCTGGCCATCCGGCTGCGCTGCTCTCGTGTCCACATCCAAAGTGTGAAGCACGTCCAGTCCGCACAGGGAATCCCAATCCCCTCATTTTCCAAACAGGCTCTTAGAGATTAGATCGAGAGAGGGCGCGGCCATTTCATAGAATAGATGATTTAGACCAAACCATGCTAATGAAAGTCTCCTTCTAAGTAAGCTCGTTGTCTGTTCGCGCCCAACGACCTTCTTCCGCTATTCCAAGCGACGAAATTGTCACCATTAAGCTGGATTCACATCGCCCGCCTCAAATTTCATGCCACACTTATGAAATGTTAGATAGAAATTGATAGTATAATTTTTGATAATATAAACGACATAGGAATGACAATTTAGGAACCGTGATTTGTGCCATCTGCTGCGCAAAGTCGAATTTGTTATCACTAAAATTAGCTATATATTTCAACAAATCAGATAAATTTATGTTATTTATGAAGAATTATACATATCAAAAATCCTTTCTTATTATAGGAATAGTTCCATCTAATTTACGAATTGTCATCTGAAGGCGAGATGTAACTGTGCGGAAAAACATTCCACTTTGTTGACATTTTTTAAAATTATCGTCTGTCTTAATTTTAAGCGCTTCTCCCGCTGCTTGTCCAATGGAGCTCATTTCAAGCCATGCCTTGTCAACATCGATGCCGACTGATCTAGCAGCAGCATCCGCCGCACGCAGAACCTGCTGCGCCTCGGATAAAGTAACTGTCGGCTTGAAATTAGGTTCCGATTGATCATTATATGCTTCTAAACATCCCCTAATCGCGAAATACATACCATACATAAACTTCAAATGACTAACGGCTTGCCCTCTCAAATCGGTAATAGTAGAATTAGTTGACTGCTCAACCTCTGAAAAGGCAGAGTCTGTAAAAGACACACAAATTATAATCCAAGCAAATATTGCAATTGACGTTTTCTTCATGTCATATTCCCGCACCGAGCTGTTTTTGATAGGTTGCGATTCTACATTCACTATCACGTCATGCCTGCCCATCGCGGTAGCCAAGCAAACGTAGTGCATTGAACACTACCACCAGCGTGGACCCCTCGTGCGCCGCCACGGCCGGGCCGATGCCGAGGCCAAATATCGTCGCCGGAACCAGCAACGCCACCACACCCAAGCTTATGAACACGTTCTGAAGGATGATGAAGCGCGTGCGGCGGCTTAGTCCGACCGCGAACGGCAAATGTCGCAGGTCATCCGCCATGAGTGCGACGTCTGCGGTCTCTAGCGCCACATCGGAACCCGCGGCTCCCATAGCGATGCCGACCGTGGCGTTCGCCATGGCCGGCGCATCATTGACCCCATCGCCGACCATCGCAACCTTGGCTTCCTTCCTCAGCTTTTGAATCGCCGCAACTTTGTCCTCGGGGAGCAGGTCGCCCCAAGCTTCGTCTAGTCCTAAATCTTTGGCGATGGCGTCGGCCACCTTCTGGTGATCGCCCGAGATCATGAGCATCCGAGTGATGCCAAGATCGCGCAGCCGCTTGAGCGCGTCGCGAGCGGCAGCCCGCGGAGTGTCCATAAGGCCGATGGCTCCGAGATCTCGCTCACCAATCCGCACAGCCATCGTAGTGCGCCCGGCGTCCCGCAGCTTCGCGATCGACGCCTTCACAGCTGGATTCAGCTGGGTAATGCCGTCTTGCCCAAACATCTCGGCCTTCCCGAGCCAGACCGGCTGCCCGGCAAATGTAGCGACCACGCCTCGCCCGGTGAGGCTTTTGAGTTCAGTCGCCTCCTCTATTTCTCGTCCTCCCAGCCGGGCTCGCCCGTCGCGAACGATTGCGGCGGCTAGCGGGTGATCGCTGAGCGCCTCTACCGCAACCGCTACTGAGAGGAGCTCATGTTCCGGAACCCCGTCGGCCGGCAAGACGTCGGTGATACGCGGTTTGCCCTCCGTCAGCGTTCCCGTCTTGTCGAATGCGATAGCGCTCAGCGAGCCCAGATTCTCCAGTGGCGCGCCGCCCTTCACCAGCACGCCGCCACGTGCCGCTCGCGCGACGCCTGACAACACCGCGCTCGGTGTAGCGATGGCTAAAGCGCACGGGCTTGCGGCGACCAGTACCGCCATGGCGCGATAGAAGCTTGAGCTGAATGGCTCGTCCACCACCACCCAGGCGAACAGAAGGAGGATCGCGAGCGCCAGTACCACGGGCACGAAGATACGTTCGAACGTCTCAGTGAACCGCTGGGTCGGTGATTTCTGCGTTTCCGCCTCGCTCACCATTTTCACGACCTTTGCCAGCGCCGTGTCGCTCGACAAGCGCGTCGCCTCCACCTCAATGGCGCCGGCACCGTTGATTGTTCCCGCAAAGACCCGCGAGGCAGAGCCAACCGTGTCGGGCCGCGCCCGTGCCTCAGCAACGTCGTCAACCGGGCGCTTGTCCACCGGGATACTCTCGCCGGTGACAGGAGCCTGATCGATGGCGGAGGATCCCTTCACCAGGAAGCCGTCGGCAGGTAGACGCTCGTTGGGGCGGACCAGCACCACGTCGCCGATGACAAGTTCCTCCACGGGAACCTCCAAGGTGCCATCAGCGCGGCGCACCGTGGCCGTGCGTGGAGCGAGCTTGGCCAGGGCCTCGATCGCTTGCTTGGCGCGGCCCATGGCATAGTGTTCCAATGCGTGGCCTAGGCTGAACAGGAAGAGCAGCAGCGCGCCTTCCGCCCATGCGCCAAGCGATGCCGCGCCCGCAGCCGCCACCAGCATCAGCGTATCGATCTCGAACTTGCGCAGGCGCAGATTGTCTATCGCTTCGCGGACCGTGTAGAAGCCGCCAAAGAAATATGCTCCAACGAAACAAACGATAGGCAGCCAGCCGGGCGCGGCCGGTAATAGCTTCTCGATGGCAAAGCCGACGACCAGCAGCGCGCCGCAAGTAAGAGAGAAGATCAGCTCGGTGTTCGGTCCGAGGATCCTGCCATGGGCATGATCGTGCTCCCCCTCTCCTTCCGTATGCTCTGACTCGGCATGCGCATGCTTGGCTGACCCATTATCATCGGCGTCGTTAGGATCCCGCCTATCTGGCCGCAGCGCGGCAGCGCCCCCCGCCGCGAAAACACCCCTTTGAAAGAGGGCCTTCCGGGCCTCATCCTCTGTTGTCGCTTGGCGGTCGAATTCGACATGCACGACACCGGAAGCGCTGGCTTCCGCCTCCAGCACACCAGGAAGCGCGCGCAAGCACTTAGCAATGGTGCGCGCGCGCCGTTCGTGGGTGATCCCTTCCACCTGCCACGTCGCGTGACCGAACTGTTCGGTGATGCGCGCGCCGGCACTCCGTGCCAACTCCCGGATTCGGGGCAAAGCTATGACGGCCACATCGTAGTGAACGCAAAGCTGGGCCGGCTCGCCGGCGGCGACATGCACATACTCGATGCCCTCGCGTCCGCGCAGCTCGGAAATCAGCCTATCCACACAGGCGTCGGCCGCATCGGCTACGTCTGGGAGCAGGATCGGAATGTTTAGTCGAAGCATCTCGGTCATCCACCTAGACTCCGCTGCATTTAGAATCTAAATCGCATAATTGGCTGATGGCCGTTGAGTTGAAACATTTCGTAAGACCTCCCAGATCGTGTCTTTTTCTCGGGGAGATCCGCATGGTGTGGGTTTCTGTAGATAGGGTTTTGGGGAGGCAAAGGTACGGACAGCGTGGAAACGGCGGCAGAGAATCTGCCGCCGTTTCCGGTTTCGTGGAGATGTCTCAGGGAACCGCACGGTCATTCAGCCACGGAGACGGCGTAGGAACGAATGTTCCTGGCGCAGGCACCTGAGGACGCATGATCTGCGCCTTGGGCGAACCGCCAGCAGGCACGGAAACACGCCCACCGGGATAGCTCTCCTGCTGCACGTCGTAGAATTCGTGGCGCTCCTGCTCTTCCGCGCTGAGCGTCGATGGATATGGCGCGGCCGATGCCGCAAGCGGGAAGAGGACGAAACCGAGAATAATGGCACAACGTGTCATAATTGAACCTCGAATGTTGAATTTCAGATTGATTTGTTCAGGTCGATTCAACATTCGGGTTGCGAGGTGGGGGCACATCCACATCTAAGCTGACGCCACCGCGGATCTCGTTTAGCCATTCCCCGCCCTGGTCCTGAAGCTGGGGACCGGACGACGTGATTGCAGCCAGGTGCGAGGCATGCGAACAGCCATGACACTCGCAGCACATTGCAGCGCAGGCTGGCTGGCCAGTGTCTTCGTCACGCTGCTGATGGTGCGTGCCATCCGCGGTCATGGCGACCGCTACACGTATCTCACCGCCGCTAGCGGAATGGGCCGGCACGCCAAGCGTAGCAACCAGCAGAAGGCACAGCAGGATGCCACTGAGAAGGCTTCTCACGTCTGTCTTCCGTGATCATGTGACAAACACGAGCTCACCGCGCGGCTTCCGTAGTGCGCGGGGTGGGCTGATCGCTGCCCGTCGGCATCGAACGGATCGGCGTGCTGCGGCCGTGCGGCACTGGATGGCTCAGTCCGAGCTGCACGTCGCGGAATACGTGCCGTTGCTTTTCGCGATAGCCCTTCGGCTGCGGATCGAGGGCTAGAGCCGGCGATGCGAGGCCAACCACCAGTGCGCACAGGGTGCTGCGGGCGAGGCACTTCAGGGTAGTGGCTTTCATGGTGCTCCTCCTTACGGTGCGGTGAACTTCGCCTGCCCGGACTTGCCGGCGGCGGTCTTGATGAGAAGGGTGATGACGGTGCCCTTAGCGACCGGAGCCGGAGCCTTGCCCGTCAGGGCCTGGCCGGCGGCGGCGAGCTGGACGGTCTTGCGGTCGGCGCCGGAAACCAGCATGGCGGAGCCGGCGAAGCCGGCAGTATCGACGGGCTTGCTCGCCTCATCGAAGACATGGAAGGTCAGGGTTTCACTGGAAACCACGAGTTCAGCGTGGACGCCGGCGAGGTCCTCCATGGGGCCGCCGTTGGGACCCTTTTGGGCGCCGTGGGCGTGCTGGGCGAGGGCCGGGCCAACGGCAAGCAGGCTGAAGGCGACGATCAGGCTCTTGAGCACGGGTCTTTCTCCGTTTTTGGGGCTAGGGGGATGGGGCTTCGGCCAGCGCCTCGGTGGAGGCCGCTGGCCTGGTCTCGCGCCGGAACAGCACGTAGAGCGCCGGCAGCACGAGCAGGGTGAGGATGGTGGAGGAGATGATGCCGCCGATGACCACGGTGGCGAGCGGGCGCTGCACCTCCGCGCCCGGGCCGGTGGCGATGGCCATGGGCACGAAGCCGAGGGAAGCGACCAGCGCCGTCATCAGCACCGGGCGCAGGCGGGTGAGGGCGCCGCCGCGCACCGCCGCCACCAAGTCCCGCCCCTCCGCCCGCAGGCGCTGGATGAAGGCGATGATGACGAGGCCGTTCAGCACCGCCACGCCCGAGAGCGCGATGAAGCCGATGCCGGCGCTGATGGAGAGCGGCAGGTCGCGCAATATCAGCGCCGCGATGCCTCCGGTGAGCGCCAGCGGCACCCCGGAGAACACCAGCAGCGCATCCGCCACCGAGCCGAAGCTCATGAACAGCAGCAGGAAGATGAGCGCCAGCGCGATGGGCACCACGATGGCGAGGCGCTGGGTGGCCGAGACCAGTTGCTCGAACTGGCCACCCCAGCCGATCCAGTAGCCCTCCGGCAGCTTCACCTTCTCCGCCACCTGGCGCTGGGAGTCGGCGACGAAGGAGCCGAGGTCGCGGTCGCGCACGTTGGCGCTCACCACGATGCGCCTTTTGCCGTTCTCCCGGCTGATCTGGTTGGGGCCGGGAGAGACCGTGAGGTTGGCGATGGCGGAGAGCGGCACGTAGCGGATCTGCCCGCCCGCCCCCGGCGCCCAGGCGGCGCGCACCGGCCTCGCCTCCTCGCTGGCGGCGGGGGGCAGCGGCACCGGCAGCGCGCGCAGGGCCTCGATGTCGGTGCGCAATTCCTCCGGCAGCCGCACCACGATGTCGAAGCGGCGGTCGCCCTCGAACAGGGCGCCGGCCTCACGGCCGCCCACCGCGATCTCCACCAGTTCCTGCACATCGGCGACGCTCACCCCGTAGCGGGCCATGGCCGGCCGGTTGAGGGCGACGGTGAGCATGGGCAGGCCGGAGACCTGCTCGGTCTTCACATCAGCGGCGCCGGGCACGGCCTGGAGCACGGTCTGCACCTGCCCCGCCACCTGCAACAGCACGTCGAGGTCGTCGCCGAAGATCTTGACGCCCACGTCGGAGCGGATGCCCGAGATCAGCTCGTTGAAACGCAGCTGGATCGGCTGGGAGAGTTCGTAATTGCTCCCCGCCACTCCTTCGGCGGCCTTCTCGATCTCGGTCATCACCGCGCTCTTGGACTTGCCGGGGTCCGGCCACTCGGCGCGCGGCTTCAGCATCACGTAGCCGTCGGAGATGGAGGGCGGCATGGGGTCGGTGGCCACTTCCGCCGTGCCGGTGCGGGCGAACACCTCCTTCACTTCCGGCACCTTCAGCAGGCTCTTCTCCAGCGCCTGCTGCATCTCCAGCGACTGGGTGAGGCTGGTGCCCGGCACCCTGAGCGCCTGGATGGCGGCATCGCCCTCGTCGAGGTTCGGGATGAACTCGCCGCCCATGCGGGAGGCGGCAAGGCCGCTCGCCACCACGAGGCCGGCCGCCGCCACCGCCACCACGGCCCGGTAGTTGATGGCGGCGTCGAGCAGCGGCGTGTAGAGGCGCCGCGCCCCGCGCATGATGAAGTTCTCGTGCTCGGAGACCTTGCCCGTCACCAGCAGCGCGATGGCCGCCGGAATGAAGGTCATGGAGAACAGCGCCGCGCCGGCCAGCGCCATCAGCACGGTGATGGCCATGGGCGTGAACATCTTGCCCTCCACCCCGGTGAGGGTGAGCACCGGCAGGTAGACCACGGCGATGATCATGGTGCCGAACAGGCTCGGCCGGATCACCTCCTTCGACCCGGCGAGGATGGTCTCGAACCGCTCGGCGCGGCTCAGCAGCCGGCCGCGCCGGTGCTGCTCCTCCGCCAGCAGGCGCAGGCAGTTCTCGACGATGATGACCGCACCATCGATGATGATGCCGAAGTCGATGGCGCCAAGGCTCATGAGGTTGGCGCTGACGCGGTTCTCCACCATGCCGGTGATGGTGAAGAGCATGGAGAGCGGGATGACGAAGGCCGTCACCAGCGCCGCGCGGAAATTGCCCAGCAGCACGAACAGCACCACCACCACCAGCAGCGCGCCTTCCAGAAGGTTCTTTTCCACCGTGGCGATGGTGGCTTCCACGAGGTGCGAGCGGTCGTAGACGGCGCGGGCGATGACCCCCTCGGGCAGCGAGCGGGAAATCTCCTGCAAGCGCGCGGCGACGCGCTGGGCCACGGTGCGGCTGTTCTCGCCGATGAGGAGCATGGTGGTGCCCAGCACCACCTCTTCCCCGTTGAGCGTCGCCGCGCCGGTGCGCAGGTCGCGCCCCTCGCGCACCTCCGCGATGTCGCCGATGCGTAGCGGCGTGCCGCCCCGGCTGCCGATGACGATCTCGCGGATGTCGGCGGCATCCGCCACCTGGCCCGGCGTGCGCACCAGATACTGCTCGCCGTTGCGCTCGATATAGCCGGCGCCCACGTTGGCGTTGTTGGCGGCCAGCGCCGTCATCACCTCGCGGAACGAGATGCGGTTGGCCATGAGGCGCGCGGGATCGGGCAGCACATGGAACTGCCGCTCGAAGCCACCGATGGTGTTCACCTCCACCACCCCCGGCACGGTGCGCAGCTGGGGCTTGATGATCCAGTCCTGGATGGTGCGCAGGTCGGTGGGGCTGAAGGGCTGGCCGTCGGGCTTCCTCGCCCCGTCCCTGGCCTCCACCGTGTACATGTAGATTTCGCCGAGGCCCGTGGAGACCGGCCCCATGGCGGTCTCCACCCCCGGCGGAAGCTGGTCCCTCGCCTGTTGGATGCGCTCGTTCACCAGTTGGCGGGCGAAATAGATGTCGGTGCCGTCACGGAACACCACCGTCACCTGGCTGAGGCCGTAGCGCGACAGCGAGCGGGTGTATTGCAGGCCGGGCAGGCCGCCCATGGCGGTCTCTATGG
This sequence comes from Xanthobacter autotrophicus, assembly GCF_005871085.1. GTDB lineage: Bacteria > Pseudomonadota > Alphaproteobacteria > Rhizobiales > Xanthobacteraceae > Xanthobacter > Xanthobacter autotrophicus. The sequence continues at coordinate 38,401 of NZ_VAUP01000002.1, forward strand.
GAAAGGTGATGCGCTGCTCGGTCTCCAGCGGTGAGAAACCGGGCGCGGAGGTGTTGATCTGCACCTGCACGTTGGTGATGTCGGGCACCGCGTCGATGGGGAGGCGAGTGAAATTCCAGGCCCCGAAGGCGCCGATGGCGAGGCAGACCATGACCACCAGCCAACGCTGGCGGATGGAGAAGGCGAGGATGGCGTCGATCATCGCGCCCCCTCCTGAGCCTGAGCTTCGCCTGCCTCGCGGATGCGGGCGAAGCGCTCCACCGGCGTAACGAAAACCACTCCGTCACCGCGACGTCCGGTCCACCCAGCGCGCGTGAGGGTCGAGATCACCACCTCCACGACGCCGGCACGGCAGACGACCTGCAACTGGAGATGGTGCTGGTAGGTGAGGTCGTATTCGCTTGCCACATAGGTGCCGCCGGCACCGCGGCCGCGACCTTGGCCGCGCGCTTCGGTGAAGGTAAATCCCGGGAATTCGGGCAGCTCTTGAAGGGCACGCACCACGCGCCCTTCAAGATGCGGATGAATGAAGGCAGTGACGAGCCGCAGGCCGTCTTCCATCGCGCCGGGGGACGCCTCAATGCTCATGGCTGGCGCTCCCCTTGGCGAGTTCCGCCTTCACCACGAAGCTGTTGCGCGCGGCGTAGACATCTCCGGGTATCAGCCCGAACAGCACCTCGGCCCATTCCGCATCGCGATCACCGATCTCCACGTCGCGGGGGGCGAAGGCGTCGCCGTCACGCACGAACACCACGGTGCGGTTGTCGATGGTCTGAAGCGCGCTGGTGCGCACCGCGAGGTCCACCGGCTTTTCCGCAAGGGTGATGGTGCCCACCGCGAACAGGCCGGGCCGCAGCCGCATGCCGTCGTTGGCAATGACCGCCCGCGCCAGCGCGGTCTGGGTGTCGGCCGAGCCGATGGGGGAGACATAGGCCACCCGGCCGTCGATGACAGGCCCGCCGTCCTCCGGATCGATGGCGACCGTGTCGCCGGCCCGCACCCGTGGAAAATCGCGGCGATAGACCGAGAGGTCCACCCACAGTGTCGACAGGTCGGCCACCACGAACGCCGGCTTCTGCTCGGAGGCGTATTCGCCGAGGCCCACCTGGCGGTCCACCACGGTGCCGGAGATGGGCGCCTTCATGTCGTAGGTGGTGAGGCTCTGGTTGCTCTCGACCACGGCGAGCACGTCGCCCTTCGCCACCGTGTCGCCGATGCGCTTGCGGATCTCGCGGACGATGCCGGGAAAGCGCGGGGTCACCTGGACCACGTTTTCCTGATTGGGCTGGACCAGGCCGTTGAGGCGCAGCTTCTGGCGCAGCTTCTCGGGGCCGGCCGTCTCCAAGGCGATGCCAGCGGCGGCGAGCCTGGTATCGTCCAGTTCCACCCCGCCCTCGGCGTGCCCGCCGCCTTCGCCGCCATGCCCTCCTTCCGCGCCGCGTTCCCCCGCGCCGCGCTCGGCGGCGACGTTGCCGGAAACCGGGAGGGTGTGATCCTGAAACGTGTATAGCGCCCCCGCGCCGGCCAGGAGGCCGACGAAGAGCATCGCCACGTCGCGTCGCGCCGTGCGGCTCATTTGGCTTTTCCTTTGGTGAGGGTCACCGGCCGTCCCGTCAGCCCTTCGAGGGTGGCGAGGGCGGTGTGGAACGAGACCAGCGCATCCAGCTCGCGCAGGGCGGCGTCGGTGAGGGTGGACTGGGCGTCGAGCAGTTCCAGGAGGGTGTAGCGGCCTTCGGAATAGCCGGCCTCCACCCCCTCGAAGGCGGCGCGCGCCCCCGGAATGGTGCTGGTGCGCAGCAGCGTGATTTCGTCGAAGGCGGCCTTCATCCCGTCGTGGGCGCGGCCGAGCTGGGAGATGAGGGCGTTGCGGGCGATGGCCTCTTCCGCCTCGGCCCGCAGCAATTGCTCGTTGGCCTCGCTGACGCCGCCTTCGTTGCGGTCGAACAGCGGGATCGGCATGGACATGGTGAGGCGCATGCCGCTGTCGGCAGTCTCGTTGTAGTGCCGGTAGCCGACGCCGAGGGTCACGTCCGGTACCGCCTTGGCCTGGGCCGAGCGCAGGTCGGCCTGGCGCTGGGCGCGCAAGGCGGTGAAGCGGGTGAGCTGCGGATTGCCCAGCGCCTGCTTGATGAGGCCCGGCAGGGGCGGCGGCGCGCTGACCTTCAGCAGGTTGCCGGTCACCCGGCCGAACCTTGCTTCCTGGAGGCCCATGAGCAGCGCCAGCTCACGCCTTGCGGTGCCGAGCGCGGCGCGGGCGCGGTCCAGCTCCACCCGGGCGAAGTCGGCGGCGACGCGGGCGCGGGAAATCTCGGCCGGAGAGGACGCGCCGGCCTGGACACGGTTCTGCAGCAGGGGCGCCAACCGCTGGATGGCCGCCACCTGGGTTTCCAGAACCTGCGCGCGCTGCTGCGCCCCGAGCACGGCGGCGAAGGCGGACGCGGTTTCCGCCAGCACCTGCAGGCGGATCGCCTCCCGCTCCCAGCGGGCGACGCCGACCCCGGCGCCGGCGGCGGCCATGCGGGCCTCGCGCTTACCGCCCAGCTCCACCAATTGGCTGATCTGGAGGGTCTGCTCGGCAAGGTCGAGCCCCTGGTAGGAGCCCGAGCCCGCCGCATTGTCCACCTCAAGGGAGAGGTTGGGGTTGGGCAGCGCGCCGGCCTGGGTGTTGCGCCCCGCCGCCATGCCGATGTCGCGCTCCGCCGCGGTGAGGCGCGGGTTGGCGGCAAGGGCGCTGGCGAGAGCACTGGTCAGGGTCAGCGGACGGGTGGTTTCGGCGCGCGTCTGCGACGCGTGAAGCAGCGCGAGCGCTGCCCCAAGCGCAAGCGCGAGGGCACGAGGCGACATGATCTGATCCAAAGTCTGATAGCGGATCGCCGACGCGAGGCGTCAGCGCGCGAGCAGAAGGTTCAGATCAGGCGCGCGGGGGGCGGATGTCGGCGGGAACGGAGCGGCCGGCGTTCAGGCGCGTGGGCAGGACCACGGGGGTGGAGCGCAGCCGCAGGACCGCGCTTGCGGCCGGGGCATCGGGCAGCGCCATGGCGCAGGCGTGGCAGTCGTGGTCAGCGGAAGGCTGGGGCTGGGCCGGGTCATGCGCGGCGCCGAACACCTTGGCATCGGCGGCGGCGAGGGAGGGGTCCGACGAGGAGGCATCGACGGGCGACAGGTCGAGGCTCGACACATCGACGCCCGTCAGCGCAACTGAGGTCCCAGCCAACTCTTCCAGAGCGCCGTCCACATCAAAGATGTGATGCGCCGCCAGTGCGCCTGCGAACGGCCCGGCCACGAGGCACGCCATCACAACGACCGACACGGCGCGGCGGAACGCCGAACCGGTGATCAACATGAGGACTTTTGCCAAGACGCGAAGCATGGACCATGAGAGACCCCAAGAGCCGCGATGTGTCAAGTCTTTCAGAAGCGCTGCGTCATCGTACCCGAAAAGCTTGGGAGATCGCTTGAATTTCGGCCGATCCCAAGGTTTTCGCCCTGGCCGTTATGAAATTGACATTGTCCGTGATCGGAAAGCGTCTCGATCACCCTGCACTGTGCCACGTGGCCATGGGCGCAGCCGTCCACCATCCGTTGAAGCTCCGCCTCCAGCGCCCTGAGCGCGGCGATGCGGCTGCGCACCTCGATGAGCCGCGCGCTGGCAATCTCGTCCGACGCCGCGCACGACTGCTCGGGCCGGTCCTGCAGCGTCAGCAGGGTGCGGATGGCCTCGATGTCGAAGCCCAGCTCGCGCGCGTGGCGGATGAAGGCCAGCCGCTGCAGGTGGGTGGCGCTGTAGAGGCGGCGGTTGCCCTCGGTGCGCGGCAGCGCCGGCATCAGGCCGATCTCCTCATAGAAGCGGATGGTGGGCACCTTCACCCCGCTGGCACGCGCCGCCGCGCCGATGGGCAGCGGATCGGGAACGGGGTCCGGAAGAAAATCCGACGAAAGGCGAGACATGAGGGCTTGCTCCTCTAGCGACCAGAGCATCTAGGGTCCGCAGAGTGACGCAAAGAAAGGCCGCATCATGACCGTTCCCCTCGTTCAAAGCCGGTTCCGGGTGACCGGGATGGACTGCGCCTCCTGCGCCGCGAAGATCGAGGGCACGACACTGCGCATCGCCGGCGTGGCGGAAGCTGAGGTCTCGGTGGCGGCCGGCACGCTGGTGATCCTCCACGCCCCGGATGCCGACCTTGCCCCCCTCGCCGGACGCCTTTCCCCCATGGGCTACGCCCTCGCCCCGCTCACATCCGGCGGCGGGCAGCGCAAGGCACACGACCATGACGACCATGCAGGGCATGATCATGCGGGCCACGACCACACCGGCCACGACCACGCAGATCACAACCACGCCTCAACCGGTGGCCATGACCACGACCCCGCCACCGTCGCCGAAGGCAAGTGGTGGTCCACCGGCAAGGCCCGCCTGACCATCGCGAGCGGCCTCGCGCTGGCGCTGGCCTTTGGCATCGGGACCCTTCTCCCGGCGGCGCAATCCTGGCTGTTCCTCGCAGCCATGCTGGTGGGCCTCGTGCCCATCGCCCGCCGCGCCATCGCGGCGGCGGCCAATGGCATGCCCTTCACCATCGAGATGCTGATGACCATCGCGGCGGCCGGCGCCGTCATCATCGGCGCGGCCGAGGAGGCAGCGGCGGTGGTGTTCCTGTTCCTGGTGGGCGAATTGCTGGAAGGCGTCGCCGCCGGCCGGGCGCGCGCCAGCATCCGCGCGCTCACCGCGCTGGTGCCAAAGACCGCATTGGTGGAGCGCGACGGCGCCACCATCGAGGTGCCCGCCGCGAGCCTCACGGCGGGCGAGGTGATCCTGGTGCGGCCGGGCGACCGGATTTCCGCGGACGGCCTCATCGTCGCCGGTGAGAGCGGCATCGACGAGAGCCCGGTGACCGGCGAGAGCGTGCCGGTGCGCAAGGGGCCCGACGCCACCGTCTTCGCCGGCACCGTGAACGGGGAGGCGGCGCTGCGGGTGCGCGTCACCGCCACCGCCGAGGACAACACCATCGCCCGGGTGGTGAAGCTGGTGGAGGAAGCGCAGGAAAAGCGCGCGCCCACCGAGCGGCTCATCGATCGCTTCTCGCGCTACTACACCCCCGGCGTGGTGGTGGTGGCGGCGCTGGTGGCGGTCATCCCGCCGCTGCTGTTCGGCGGGGCGTGGGATGCCTGGATCTACAAGGGCCTCGCCATCCTGCTCATCGGCTGCCCCTGCGCGCTGGTGATCTCGACGCCGGCCGCCATCGCCGCCGGCCTCTCCGCCGGGGCGCGGCGCGGGCTGCTGCTGAAGGGCGGCGCCGTGCTGGAGACGGCGGGCAAGGTCACCACCGTCTGCTTCGACAAGACCGGCACCCTCACCGAAGGCCGGCCGCAGGTGACGGACGTGATCGCCTTCGCCCAGCCGGACGCCGAGGTGCTGCGACTCGCGGCGGCGCTGGAGACCGGGTCGAGCCATCCCCTCGCCAAGGCCATCCTTGATCGCGCGGCAGCGGACGCCATCGCCATTCCCGTGGCGGAAGCCGCGCAGGCGCTGGGCGGCAAGGGCGTGTCGGCGCAGGTGGAGGGGCGCGAGGTGTTCCTCGGCTCGCCCCAGGCCGCCGCCGCGCGCGCGCCTTTGACAGCGGCGCAGGCCGACCAGATCGCGGCGCTGAACGACGCCGGCAAGACCGTGTCCCTGCTGGTGGCCGACGGCGCCATCGCCGGGGCCATCGCCATGCGCGACGAGCCCCGCCCGGACGCCCCCGAGGGCCTTGCCGCGCTGAAGCGGGAGGGCATCCGCACGCTGATGCTCACCGGCGACAACCGGCGCACGGCGGAGGCTATCGGCCGGCAGCTGGGCATCGAGGTGCGCGCCGAGCTGCTGCCGCAGGACAAGCTGCGCATCGTCGGCGAGCTTCAGCGCACGGGGGCGGTGGTGACCAAGGTGGGCGACGGCATCAACGACGCCCCGGCGCTGGCCGCCGCCGACATCGGCATCGCCATGGGCGGCGGCACCGACGTGGCGCTGGAGACGGCCGATGCGGCAGCGCTCCATGGCCGGGTGAAGGACGTTGCCTCCATGATCGCCCTGTCCCGGCGCACCATGGGCAACATCCACCAGAACATCGCCATTTCGCTTGGGCTGAAGGCGGTGTTCCTCGTCACCACCATTGCCGGCATCACCGGCCTGTGGCCGGCGATCCTCGCCGACACCGGCGCCACCGTGCTGGTGACCCTGAACGCGCTGCGGCTCCTCTCCTGGGGGCGTGCATGACGGGGCGGGCAACTCGCAGCGAAGCCCCGGCACTTCATTCCAGACCTTGATAGCTCAGCGCGCGCGAGTTTTTTGCTTCAGATCTTTTTGAGCACGGCGATTACGAATATGAAGCTGCCCGCGAAGATCAGGCCCGCTATTGCGCTCGGTGGCCGGCGATGGCGGAGCGTACCTTCGCGCAGAACTCTTCTTCGATCATCCGCCGCCCCCAACCACCCAACCAAAACAGTTGCGCGCGATAATTTTTTCCTCCACAAATGAGGATGAAAAAGTTATCGTGGGAGCGATTCGATGGCTGCGGTTCGCGTGCTTGCCGATCATCCTGAAGTTGATGCTCGCCTCGCCGAGTTCGGTGTCACGCGCCAGGCGCTGCTCGAGGTCGTGCGCGGCGTGGTCGCTGCGCGTGCCGACGCGATCGCCGATGATCCCGCTTCTGCTGAAGGGCAGCTCGCCTACATCTACGGCACCCGATATGTGCGGCAACTTTTCCGGGCAATCGGCTGGGTCAATTATCGCGAGAACAACGTCGAATCCGTGAAGCATCCGGATAGCCCCCTTAAGGTGGTCTATCAAAGTGTCGACCTTGCCGCCGACAAGTTGCACAAGCCGCAAGCGGTTTCCGGGAAAGGCTCCGGCGCCGACCGTATCATTGCGGTGGGACAGGCCGGGCTGTTCCCCGAGGAAGAAATGTCCGCGGCGCGGGATCGGGGGCTGGTGGAGCTCTGGACCGGCGTATGGTTCTTCTGCGTGTCGGTTCAAGGTGATGAGATCCGCGCCGAGCTCTCTCTGCCTTCGGGCATTTCCGGCGGCAATTTCGAGGGCTTCATCGAGCGCATCTTCATCCTCGGTGGCGGTGAATGGCCGGCGGATGCCATCATTGATAGCGATCGTCCGGACGGCATTGAGTTCGAGCCTGCTGTTTTGCGTCGGTAGGCCATGTTCAACATTGGCAGAATGGAGCTCGCGCGGAAGCGGCAGCGGTTGACCGCCAAGTCTCTCGCCGAGCAAGCCGGCATATCGCCGGTCACCCTGTCGCGTGTCGTCAACGGGCAGCAGGTTCCGGATGAAGACACGGTCGACGGCTTGGTGCGCGCGCTGGGATTCCCGCGGGAGTTCTTCTTCCGGGACGACGCGGCGCCGATCAGCGCTGATGCCGCCAGCTTCCGGAGCCTGACGGCGATGTCGGCGCGAGAGCGCGATGCGGCGCTCGCCGCCGGCTCATTGGCCTTCGAGATGTCAGCCTGGGTGCGGGAAAGGTTCGTTCTGCCGCAGCCAGATCTGCTCGACCTCAGCCATGAACGCGATCCCGCTGGAGCCGCACGTGCGCTACGCCAGCATTGGGCGATCGGCGAGCGGCCGATCTCGCATATGATCAAGCTGCTTGAGACGAAGGGCGTCCGCGTCTTCTCGCTGGCCGAGAACACCAAGAATGTGGATGCCTTTTCCTGCTGGCATGATGGCGAGCCGTATGTCTTCCTCAACACCTTCAAGACCACGGAGCGCAGCCGGTTCGACGCTGCTCATGAGCTGGCACACCTCGTCCTGCACAAGCACGGCGGCCCCAATCAAGGACGCGCTGCCGAGCTTGAAGCACATGCGTTTGCATCGTCATTCCTGATGCCTCACGACGACGTCGTGGCGACGATCCCATTCGTCCGAGGCCTCGATCAATTGGTGCTCGCAAAGAAGCGATGGGGCGTGTCCGTAGCTGCGCTCGCACACCGCCTCCACCGGATCGGCCGGATCTCCGATTGGAACTACCGGACCTTCTGCATCCAGATGAACAAGCGGTTCGGCATCAACGAGCCTGACGGTCTCCCGCCAGAGCGATCTGCAATATGGCAACGTGTCCTTACGGAGCTTTGGCGGGAAGGCGTGACACGCCGGCACGTTGCGGCCCGCCTGGATATCCCCGAGGCAGAACTCGACAATCTGCTGTTCGGGCTTACCGGCGATGTGAATCCGCCATCCGTCGGTGGTTCGTCTCTCAGGCTAGTTCCGTGATTGAGCCCGGAAGCTTCGCCATTGTGGGCGCTTCGCCGAAGAACCTGTCGCGGATTCCATCGAGCGGCCACGCCCCCAGCTCTCTTCGTATGGCGTGGTCTCTTTGCGCTTGCGGCTACCGCTGAAGGTGATCCTGCTTCGCGCCGCGTGACCATCCCCGAGATGTGATCCGGCGACGGCAGTTCCGATGCTTTTCCTTCGCCGGGCGCGTGCGTCCGCGACGCACGCCCTCATCTTGAATATGGCAGTGGCATCCGCCTGCCACGAACCTGTGACAGCTTCGTACCGCTGCTCGCATTCCCAGAATGCCTCACCTATGACATGTTGCGCTGCATGAAGGTCGCCATTTGGCTCCAAAGGCTGCTCGCGATCCTTGCGATCGTGGGGCTCATCGCCGGACCGTTCACCGCACCGGTGAGCGGCGCCGCGACGGCGGCGACCTCTGCTATGTCCATGCCCGAAATGGCGGGCGACATGCCGTGCTGTCCGGATGAGACACCAGCGGTTCCCGACTGCCAGAAGACCTGCCCATTAATGGCATTGTGCATGGCCAAGTGCTTCTCGGTGGCACCGACGCTTTCGAGCCTGGCCTTCATTTTCTGGGATTGGAGCGATGCCATGCGCCCCGCGAGCGACGTCTTGGGCGACGCGCTCGCGGTAGAACCCCCAGCTCGACCTCCGCGAACCTAGAACATCGCCGGCGTTTGCGCGCCGGTTCGTGTCGCCCCAGCGAAGCTTGGGCGGCCGAAAGTGCGTGGCCATAGGCCGCGCAACGCCGGGCCATGCGCACGGTGCTCCGATGAATCTGGGATTTTCAAACTATGACGACTTATTCAATGAAGCGCGCCGCTGCGGCGGTGCTCGCGGCCGCGCTTTCCGTGGCTGCCCTCTCGACGGCGCATGCTGACATCACGGACTACGAGTTCCGGCTCGTTCAGACGGACGTCAAGCAGGGCAACGGCGCCATCGTCGCCGTCCGGCTTGTCGACAAGCGATCCGGCAAGGCGGTTCCGGACGCCGTCATCTTCGCGACCCGAATCGATATGGCTCCTGACGGCATGGAGACGATGGCGGCACCGATCGAGGCGGTGCCGTCGACCGAGCCGGGTGTCTATCGCTTCAAGACCAACCTGATGATGGCCGGCGGTTGGCGGCTTTCGCTTGGCGCCAAGATCCAGGGTGAGACCGGCACGCTCGAGAACAAGCTGGTTTTCAAGGCGGTGCCATGAAACGGATCGCCCTCAAGGGCCTCGCCCTTGCCGCCATCCTGGCGGCGGGGGCCGGGGGCTACTGGGCTGGCGTCCGGGGTCTCCCGGTGGCCGGCCTCCACGAATGGCTTGGTGTCGAGGCAACCCTTGCAGCAGCTAAGCCGGCCGGCACGGGAGCGGTGATCTATCATCGGGATCCCGACGGGAAACCGGTCTATTCGGCGACGCCTCGCCAAACCGGGGACGGCCGGCCTTTCCGCGCCGTTCGCGCCAGCGAGGATGTGAGCTTCGAGGACAAGCCGCCGGCGGCGGCCGAGGCGACCGGGGAGGCAGGCCCGCGGCGCGTCCTCTACTACCGCAATCCGATGGGCCTGCCGGACACCTCGCCGGTGCCGAAGAAGGACTCCATGGGGATGGACTACATCCCCGTCTATGGAGGCGAGGACGATGGCGGCTCGGTTGTGCGGGTGTCGCTTGGCAAGCTGCAGCGGACCGGTGTGCGATCCGAGTTGGCAGCGCGCCGGGCCGTCGGAAGGCTGGTGCGCGTACCCGGAATGGTCCAGCTCGACGAGCGGCGCGTCTCCGTGGTCGCAACCCGGAGCGATGCCTTCGTCAACGAGGTGGCGAACGTCACAACGGGAGACCGGGTGACGAAAGGCCAGATCCTTCTCAGGCTCTATTCGCCAGACATTGCCGCCGCCGGCGCCCAGCTCCTCACCGATCTCACCAGCGGCGGCCGCGACAGCGCTCTCGGAGGCGCCCGCCAGCGCCTGGAGAATCTCGGGCTGCCGCCTGAGGCGATCGCCGAGATCGAGCGGACGCGCAAGGTGCCGCTGTCGATGACGTGGCGTGCGCCGCGCGATGGCGTCGTGCTCGAACGCAATGTCGTCGACGGCATGAAGGCAGCGCCGGGCGATGTGCTGTTCCGCCTCGCCGACATTTCGACCATCTGGGTGCTGGCGGATGTGCCGGAATTCGACCTCGGCGCCGTTCGGCTCGGTGCACCGGTGACAATCCGGGTGCGGAGCCTACCGGGACGCACCTTCGAAGGACGTGTGTCGCTGATCTATCCGCAGGTCGGTGAAGCGACGCGGGCCACGCGCGTGCGGATCGAGATCGCCAATCCCGGCGGTGTTCTGCTCCCAAACATGTATGCCGAAGTGGAGATCGGCACAGGCGACGCCGCGCCGGTGGTTGCCGTCCCCGATAGCGCGGTGATCGACACCGGCACGCGACAGGTCGTGATCATTGATCGTGGAGAGGGCCGGTTCGAACCGCGCGAGGTGAAGATTGGTCTGCGCGGCGAAGGCTTCACCGAGATCCGCGAGGGCATTGCGGAGGGCGACCGTGTCGTTGTCGCGGCGAACTTCCTGATCGATGCCGAGAGCAATCTGAAGGCGGCACTGCGCGGTCTCACAGTTCCGGAGACGCGGCCATGATCGCACGCCTCATCGGCTGGTCCGCCCGCAACCTCGTGCTGGTCTTCGTCGGCACGGTGTTCGCCGTCGCCGCCGGGTTTTACGCGTTGAAGACGCTGCCGCTCGACGCCATCCCCGACCTCTCGGACGTGCAGGTGATCGTCTATACCGATTATCCCGGCCAGGCGCCGCAGGTGGTCGAGGACCAGGTCACCTATCCGCTCACCACCGCGATGCTGACGGTGCCGAAATCGAAGGTGGTGCGCGGCTTCTCCTTCTTCGGCGTCTCCTTCGTCTATGTGATCTTCGAGGACGGCACGGATCCCTATTGGGCGCGGTCGCGCGTGCTGGAATATCTCAACGCCGCCGCGCAGCGGTTGCCGGCCGGCGTGACGCCGACCTTGGGACCGGATGCCACCGGTGTCGGCTGGGTCTACCAATATGCCGTCGTGGCAAAGCAGATGACGCTCGCCGAGCTGCGCTCGCTGCAGGATTGGGTGATCCGCTTTGGTGCCTCGAAAGCGGAGGGCGTCGCGGAGGTCGCCAGCGTCGGCGGCTTCGTGAAGCAATATGCGATCGTGGTCGATCCGAACCGGCTGCGGGCGCTGGGCATCCCGCTCGACCGGGTACGCGAGGCGGTAAAAGCCAGCAACGCCGATGTCGGCGGCCGCACGGTCGAGCTCTCCGAGTTCGAGTTCATGGTGCGCGGGCGCGGCTATATCCGGAGCGTGGCCGACATCGAGAACGTGGTGCTGAAGACCGACAGGGGTGTGGCGCTACGGGTCAAGGATGTGGCCCGCGTCGAGATCGGCCCGGACGAGCGGCGCGGCATCACCGAGCTCAATGGCGAGGGCGAGGTCGCCAGCGGCATCGTGCTGCAGCGCTTCGGCGCAAACGCGCTGACCGTAATCGAGAACGTCAAGGCGCGGCTTGCCGAGATCGCCTCCAGCCTCCCCAAGGGCACCGAGATCGTGCCGGTCTATGACCGCTCCGAGCTGATCGGCCGGGCGATCGAGACGCTGAAGGGCACGCTGATCGAGGAGAGCATCATCGTCGCGCTGGTCTGCGTGGTGTTCCTGCTACATCTGCGCAGCGCGCTCGTCGCCATCCTGATGCTGCCGGTCGGCATCCTGATGGCGTTCGCGGCGATGAAGGCGATCGGGCTGGGCTCCAACATCATGAGTCTCGGCGGCATCGCCATTGCGGTGGGCGCCATGATCGACGCCGCCATCGTGATGATCGAGAACGCCCACAAGCATCTGGAGCGCGCCCCGCCGGACAAGCCGCGGGTCGAGATCCTGATCGAGGCGGCGAGCCAGGTCGGTCCGGCGCTGTTCTTCAGCCTGCTCGTCATCACCGTCTCCTTCCTGCCGATCTTCACGCTGGAATCGCAGGAAGGCCGGATGTTCGGCCCGCTCGCCTTCACCAAGACCTTCGCCATGGCGGCCTCGGCCTTGTTGTCCGTAACATTGGTGCCGGCGCTGATGGTGGTCTTCGTGCGCGGCCGGATCATCCCGGAGCACAGGAACCCGATCAACCGGTTCCTGATCTGGGTCTATCGCCCGGTCATCCGCGGCGTCCTGAAGGCCAAGACGCTCACCATCCTCGCCGCGCTCATTGCGCTTGGCGTCACCGTCTGGCCGGCACGCCAGCTCGGCTCGGAGTTCATGCCGAGCCTCGACGAGGGGACGCTGATGTACATGCCAACCACCTTGCCGGGCATCTCCATCACCAAGGCGGCCGAGCTGCTGCAGATGCAGGACCGCATCATCAAGAGCTTCCCGGAGGTGGCCTCGGTCTATGGCAAGGCCGGGCGTGCGCTCACCGCGACCGATCCGGCGCCGACCGAGATGTTCGAGACCATCATCAACCTGAAGCCGAAGAACGAATGGCGGCCGGGCGTCACCATCGACAGCCTGAAGGCCGAGATGGACCAGGCGCTGCAATTCCCCGGCGTCTCCAATGCCTGGACCATGCCGATCCGCGCCCGCATCGACATGCTTGCGACCGGCATCCGCACCCCGGTCGGGGTCAAGGTGTTCGGCACCGACCTCGGCCAGATGGAGCAGAGCGCCCGTGAGATCGAGCGGGTGCTGCGATCGGTGCCGGGCACATCGAGCGCCTATGCCGAGCGGGTGATCGGCGGCTACTATCTCGACATCGTGCCGGACCGCGACGTGCTGGGGCGCTACGGCCTGGCCGTCGGCGACGTCCAAGGCGTGATCGCAAGCGGGCTCGGGGCGGAGACGGTGACCACCACAGTCGAGGGCCGCGAGCGCTACGCCGTCACCATACGCTACCCTCGCGACTTCCGAAGCGACCCGCAATCGATCGCCCGCGACGTGCAGGTGCCCCTGCCGGGCGGCGGAACGGTGCCGCTCGGCGAAGTCGCCAAGGTCGAGCTCACCCGCGGTGCGACCTCGATCCGCACGGAGAACGGCCAGCTCGCCGTCTATGTCTTCGTCGATATCGCCGGCCGGGACCTGGGCGGCTATGTCGCCGAAGCGCAGCGAGTTGTAGCGAACGAGGTCAAGCTACCGCCCGGAACCTACGTCTCGTGGAGCGGCCAGTTCGAATATCTCCAGCGCGCCGAGGCGCGGCTGAAGATCGTCGTGCCGGTGACGTTGCTCATCATCTTCCTGCTGCTCTACCTCAACTTCCGGGCACTGACCGAGACGCTCATCGTCATGCTGTCGCTGCCGTTCGCGCTGGTCGGCGGCATCTGGCTGATGTGGTGGCTCGGCTTCAACATGTCGGTCGCCGTGGCCGTCGGCTTCATCGCGCTCGCCGGCGTCGCCGCCGAGACCGGCGTCATCATGCTGATCTATCTCGAGCAGGCGATGGCGGAACTGAAGGCTGAGCGGGAGGAGCAAGGACGGCCCTTCACCCGCACCGATCTCTACCAGGCAATCATGCTCGGTGCCGTCGAACGGGTGCGGCCGAAGATGATGACGGTCATTGCGATCACGGCCGGCCTCGTCCCGATCCTGTGGAGCACCGGCACCGGCTCGGAAGTGATGCAGCGCATTGCGGTGCCGATGATAGGCGGCATGGTGTCGTCGACGGTGCTGACGCTGGTCGTGATCCCCGCTGTCTATGGACTGATCAAAGGCTGGCGGTTGCCGCGGAGTGTCACCGCCGACGAGAGGGCAATCGAACAGGGGCCAGCCGGCCTCAAGGCTGCCGCCAAATAAGAGGAGGTTCCAATGATACACGACATGATGGGATCCATGGGATGGGGCATGGGCCTTGCCGGCCTGATCGGCATCCTCGTCTTGGTGCTGGTGATCGCCGCCCTCACGAAATACGTCTTCTTTCGGTGAGGAGCGTCATGCGCAGCTTCGATCGGAAGCTGGACGCGAGGAAACAGCCAACGAAAGGAGAAACGCCATGACAGCCGAGCTTTTCGCAGCACACCGTGAGTTGGTGATCGGCGCCACATAGGCGACTGCTATGCTCGTGCTATCGCGCCTCTGGGCGGCCAAGACATCGCACAAGATGACCGTGACCCGCGATCCGAACTGTGGCCATCGTGGCGGTTGGCTTGCCTATGTGAGGGCAGTCGGATTTCCGGATCTGATCGAGGCAGCGGACCTCGCTCCCCTCAAGGCTAGACTCGGCATGCCCGATTGCCTGATCTTCTGCGATATGGCGGAAGTTGGCGCCCATGTTGCGGAGAGGAGGAAGCCCTTCTCGACGTCAATTGGCAATGGCCACCAATTGTAGCTTATGCTATTTATATGCGACTAATTCGCATTTGCAGAAAGCGATGCATATGATCAAAGTGCCAGCTTGGTTACGTAAACAGCTGAGCCGGCGCGTGGTGCTGGGAGGCGGGCTAGCGGCTGCCAGCGGCGCAGCGATAGGTATGACTGGTGCTCTAGCGCAGTCAGGACACGCTTCGAATGCAGGAACTGTCGGCGCTGAAGCAAAGCTGGCTTCAGCCCACCGCGGAGCCCATGGTGCGATGACCACGGTGGGCGAGGTCGACGAAGCTCGTAATGGCTTCGATCCGACCAAGCTTCTGACCGACTGGGATAGAGGCACTGTGTCCCAGCTTCCGGATGGGCGGACGCTAAGAACCTTCGAGATCACCGCCGAGGACAAGGAGATCGAGATCGCCCCCGGCATCATGTTTCTAGCCTGGACATATAATGGCCGGGTGCCCGGCCCGTCACTGCGCGCGACCGAAGGTGAGCGGCTGAGGATCGTCTTCAGGAACTACGGCTCGCATCCGCATTCGATGCATTTTCATGGCATCCATGCTGCGCGGATGGACGGCGTTCCAGGCGCAGGGCTGATCGCTCCGGGCGAGGAGTTCGTCTACGAGTTTGATGCACGGCCGTTCGGATGCCACCTCTATCACTGCCACGCCCTGCCGCTGAAGCGGCATATCCACAAGGGCATGTACGGCGCCTTCGTCATCGATCCAGATCCCACCCGCCATCCCGGATATGAGGCCGTTGCCCGCTCACGCCTGCTCGGCACGCGGGAGAATGCCGGATGGCAGGAATTCGTGATGGTGATGAATGCCTTCGATACTAATTTCGACGGCGAGAACGAAGTCTATGCAGTCAACACGGTGGCGCACGCCTATGCAAAGAAGCCCATCAAGATCCTCAAGGACAAGCCGATTCGTATCTACCTCGTCAATATGATCGAGTTCGATCCGATCAACTCTTTCCACCTGCATGCGAACTTCTTCGACTACTTCAATCAAGGCACGACCTTGACGCCGACCCTGAAGACCGTCGACCTCATCACCCAATGCCAAGCCGAGCGCGGCATTCTCGAGTTCCATTTCAAGGAGCACGAGCCCGGTCTCTACATGTTCCACCCGCATCAGTCGGAGTTTACCGAACTGGGTTGGGTTGGCATGTTCGATGTCGTGGAGGCCATGTCGTGAACCAAGCCGGTCAGCCCCCTTCTACTGCTGCGACAACGCTTCCAGTCGGGCGTCCCAGTCGAGCCTCGTTGTTCTGGATCGCTATCCCGTTTGCCGTGCTTGGTCTGGCGATCGCGTGGTTGATTGGGACCGATCCGTTATCGAGCTTTCGCAACGGCGCACCACCGGTCGAGAAGCTGACCTTCGAGCGGACGATCCTGGGTTCCGATGGAGTTCGCCTGCTGGTCCGTGCCGGCGGCTCGCAACCTATGACGATCGCCCAGGTCCAGGTCGACGACGCCTATTGGCAGTTTACGCAGACACCGCCGGGTCCGATCGCCCGCGGCGCGACCGCCTGGGTTCAGTTGCCGTTCCCTTGGGTGGTCGGCGAGGCGCACGGCGTGAAAATCCTCACCAACACCGGCGCCACGTTCAAGCGTGAGATCCCCGTCGCGGTTGCGACACCGACCGTGGATTCGATGAGCTTCGTATCCCAGGCTGCCCTTGGCGTCTTTGTCGGCATCCTTCCCGTCGCTATCGGCCTCATGTTCTACCCCGTTCTCCGTGGCGTTGGCCGCAACGGCATGGACTTCCTGCTCGCATTGACGGTGGGGCTTCTCGCTTTCCTCGTGGTTGATGCGGTTGCTGAAGCGCTCGAACTTGCCGGCGAGGCCGCCGCCTTGTTCCTGGGACCGGTGATGGTCGTCCTCACCACGATGGGGAGTTTCCTCTTGCTGATGGCTGTCGGCCGCAGCCGTGGCACACCGACCGGGCTGGCCCTATCGACCTTCATTGCGCTGGGGATAGGATTGCACAATCTCGGCGAAGGCCTTGCCATCGGCGCTTCTTTCGCCTCGGGAGCGGCGGATCTCGGTATTTTTCTGGTGCTCGGCTTTACGTTGCACAACATCACGGAAGGCATCGGCATTGCCGCGCCGATACTGAAAGTACGCCCACCGCTTTGGACCTTCGCCGGGTTGACGCTGCTTGCTGGCGGGCCAGCCGTCGCAGGTCTATGGATCGGCAGCCTTGCATACGCGCCGCAGTGGTCGGCGCTAGCGCTGGCGGTCGGTGCCGGAGCTATCCTTCAGGTGATTGTGGAAGTGGGATCGCTACTAGTGCGCAGAAGCGGCGAGATTCAGGTTTCGTTCCTCACACCAGCCGCAATGACAGGGCTCGCCGCCGGCGTCGGCCTCATGTACGTGACCGCGATGCTCGTAAAGATTTGAACGCTTCGATCATCCTCGCTTGCATAGGCGAAGCGGATCATTGAGGGTTGAAAAATCGACTACAATATCTACGCTGCGGCTCGAAATAGCAATTTGAGATGGTTGCGTGCCCCCGCAACCAAAGGCATCCTTGAGCTTCAAGGACATCAAACGGGTCGCCGCAAGGCGGCCCGTTTGCGTTTGGGCATCTGACTTGCGCATCTGACTTGCGCATCTGACACGCCCATCGTGGCCCGCTGTGCAGCCCGCGCGCGGCTGGGTGGCAAAAACGCCGCCCGTAGCCCCACCAAAGCCGCCTGCCCCTCGGCAAGGCATTGCCGGGGCTTCGATCGGGAGCACATGGCTCGGGCCCAGGGAACGCGTTGTCCCAGTGACGACCTGTCCTTGGACAACATGTCCACTCGCATTGGCCCCAACCCCGGCACGAGAACGGGGACATGAACACCGCCCTCGCACCTGCACCAGCACGGATCCTGCCCGGCGCCGATCAGGCGCTTGTGGCCGGCATCGTCCTGTGTGTCGCGGTTTTGGTCGCCGGCCTGGGATGGCCCGGCCCGGCGCGCGCGGCCCCCGTGCAGCAGTCGGAACAGGCGGCGCTCGGGGAAGCCCTGTTCTCCGATCCCGACCTGTCGCGGGAGCGCAACCAATCCTGCGCCACCTGTCACGACCCAGCCCACGGCTTCGCCGATCCGCGGACCGACGTGGCATCGGGAGCGGTGTCGCTCGGCAGCGACGGGACATCGCACGGCGTGCGCAATGTCCCCACCGTCAGCTATGCCGCCGCCACGCCCCGCTTCCACAAGGATGCCAAGGGCCGTTTCGTGGGTGGCCAGTTCCTCGACGGCCGCGCCGACACGCTGGAGGCGCAGGCCGGCGGGCCGCTGCTCAATCCGGTGGAGATGGCGATGCCGGACAAGGCGAGCGTCGTCGCCCGCCTAAAGGAGAAGCCGGCCTATGTGGAGGCGTTCCACAGGCTTTACGGCGCGGATGTGTTCAAGAGCGATGACCGCGCCTTTTCGGCCCTCACGCAGGCGCTCGCCGCCTATGAGCGCAGCCCGGAGGTCTCGCCGTTCGATTCGAGATACGACCGGTTCCTGCGCGGGGAGCTGAAGCTGACGGACCGGGAGGAACTCGGCCGCGTGCTGTTTTTCTCCAACCAGTTCACCAATTGCCACCTCTGCCACCAGATCTCGTCGTCGGACGGGGCGGGTGAAACCTTCTCCAACTCCCAGTTCCACAATATCGGCGTGCCGCGAAACCCGGCCCTCGATGTCCCGGTGGACCATGGGCTGCTTGCCACGCGCAAGCTGAAGGACAAGCGCCTCGACGGCCGCTTCAAGGTGCCGACCCTGCGCAATGTGGCGGTGACCGGCCCCTACATGCACAACGGCGTGTTCAAGGACCTGCGCACGGTCATCTTCTTCTATAACAAGTATAATTTCTCATCCCCCAGCCGGCAGGTCGACCCCGAGACCGGCCGCGCGTGGGACCCGCCAGAGGTGCCGGACACGCTCTCGCGGACCGAGCTGGAATTCGGCCCGGCCCTCGATGACCGGCGCATCGACGCCCTCGTCGCCTTCCTGAAAACCCTTACCGATCGCCGCTACGAGCCGTTGCTCGACCGGTGACGCAACGCTTTCCGAGATCTGCCCCATGATCGCCGGTTCCCCCTTCACGCGACGGCGCGGCCCCGCACAGCCCGCGCGCGTCTTCCCAGCCCAGCCGCCGACCGCGGCATGTTCCGACAGGAGGCCGGTTCGCTCCGGCAGACCTCATGGACCTCGACACCCTTGACCTATCGAGGCTGCAATTTGCAGTCACGGCGCTCTACCACTTCCTCTTCGTGCCCCTGACGCTGGGCCTGTCCGTCCTCCTCGCGGTGATGGAGACGGTCTATGTCATGACCGGCCGCATCATCTGGCGGCAGATGACCAAGTTCTGGGGCGCGCTTTTCGGCATCAACTTCGTCGTCGGCGTCGCCACCGGCATCGTCATGGAATTCCAGTTCGGCATGAATTGGAGCTATTACAGCCATTATGTGGGCGACATCTTCGGCGCGCCGCTGGCCATCGAAGGGCTGATGGCCTTCTTCCTCGAGGCGACGTTCGTCGGCCTGTTCTTCTTCGGCTGGGACAAGCTCTCCAAGGTCGGCCACCTCATCACCACCTGGGCGGTGGCCATCGGCTCCAACTTCTCGGCGCTGTGGATCCTCATCGCCAACGGCTGGATGCAGAACCCGGTGGGGTCCGCCTTCAACCCGCAGACCATGCGCATGGAGATCACCGACTTCTTCGCGGTGGTCACCAATCCGGTGGCGCAGGCGAAGTTCGTCCACACCGTCTCGGCGGGCTACGTCACCGCCTCCATCTTCGTGCTCGGCGTCTCGGCCTGGTACCTGCTGAAGGGCCGCCATGTGGAGCTGGCCAAGCGCTCCATGACGGTGGCCGCCTCGTTCGGGCTCGCCGCCTCCCTGTCCGTGGTCGTCCTCGGCGACGAGAGCGGCTACCTGACCACCGAGCACCAGAAGATGAAGATCGCCGCCATGGAGGCCATGTGGGAGACGGAGCCGGCCCCCGCCGCCTTCACCCTGTTCGGCTTCCCAAGCGAGAAGGACCGCGAGACCCATTTCGCGGTGCGCGTGCCGTGGATGCTCGGCCTCATCGCCACCCGCTCGCTGAACACCCAGATCCCCGGCATCAATGAACTGGTGACCCACGCGGAGGGGCGCATCCGCAACGGCATCATCGCCTTCGACGCGCTCCAGCAGATCCGCGCCGCCGGCAGCGACGCCAAGATCCCGCCGGCCGCCCGGCAGGCGTTCGAGGACAATGGCCGGGATCTGGGCTACGCGCTGCTGCTGAAGCGCTATCTGGACGACCCGCGCAAGGCGAGCGACGCCGACATCCGCCGCGCCGCCCGCGACACGGTGCCGAACGTGCCCACCCTGTTCTGGTCGTTCCGCTTCATGGTGGGACTGGGCTTCTTCTTCATCGCCTTCACCGCCACCTTCTTCCTGCTGTCGGCGCGGCGGCTGCTGGATCGCTACCGCCCGTTGCTGTGGCTGGCGGTGTTCGCCATCCCCCTGCCGTGGATCGCGGCGGAGCTGGGCTGGGTGGTCGCCGAGGTGGGACGCCAGCCCTGGAGCATCGAGGGCGTGCTGCCGACGGCCGCCGCCGTCTCCAGCCTCGGCGCGGCAACGGTGCTCACCACCCTCGCCGGCTTCGTCGTTATCTACACCGTCCTCCTCGGCGTCGAGATGGCGCTGATGCTGCGCGCCATCCGCAAGGGGCCGGAGCCGGACGACGCGCCGGAGACCAACCTCGTCCCCTCATCCCTCGTGGCCGCGGAGTAGAGCCATGATCCTGAACACACTCATCGACTACGACACGCTCCGCGTCATCTGGTGGCTGCTTTTGGGGGTCCTGCTCATCGGCTTCGCCATCATGGACGGGTTCGATCTCGGCTCCGGCATCCTCCTGCCTTTCGTGGCGAAGACTGATCTGGAACGCCGGGTGGTCATCAATGCCGTGGGGCCGGTTTGGGAGGGCAATCAAGTGTGGCTCATCCTCGGCGGCGGCGCCATCTTCGCGGCCTGGCCGCCGCTTTATGCGGTGTCCTTCTCGGGCTTCTACCTCGCCATGTTCGCCATCCTGTTCGCGCTCATCCTGCGGCCGGTGGGGTTCAAGTATCGCTCCAAGCGCGACAGCGCGGCGTGGCGGTCGGCCTGGGACTGGGCCCTGTTCGTGGGCGGCCTCGTGCCGGCGCTGGTGATGGGGGTGGCCGTGGGCAACGTGCTCCAGGGCGTGGCCTTCCACCTGAACGACGACCTGCGCATCTTCTACGATGGCACCACATTGTTTGAACTGCTCAATCCGTTCGGCCTGCTGTGCGGGCTGCTCTCGGTGGCGATGCTGACCATGCACGGCGCCGGCTGGCTGCTGCTGAAGACCGAGGGTGCCGTCGCCGCGCGGGCCCGGACCATCGGCAGCGTGGCGGCGCTCGTCACCCTCGCGCTGTTCGTGCTGGGCGGAGTGTGGCTGTTCCTCGGTGTCAACGGCTACCGCATCGTCGGGACCATCGCGACGGACGGCCCCTCCAATCCGCTGGCCAAGGCGGTGGAGATCGCCCCGCGCGCCTGGTTCACGAACTATGCCGCCCATCCCTGGATGCTGGCGGGGCCTGCGCTGGGCCTCGCGGGTGCGCTTGCCAGCCTCGCCTTCCTCAGGGCGCGGGTGGAGATCGGCGCATTGCTATCGAGCGCCCTGGCCATCTTCGGCATCATCTCGACGGTGGGGCTGTCCATGTTCCCCTTCATCCTGCCGTCGTCCATCGACCCGCGATCGAGCCTCACCGTTTGGGATGCCTCATCCAGCCATCTCACCCTGTTCGTGATGCTGGTGGCCACGGTGATCTTCGTGCCGATCATCATCGCCTACACCACCTGGGTCTACCACGTGCTGTGGGGCAAGGTGGATGCCCGCTCCATCGCCGATGGCAACGGCCACGCCTACTGAAAGAAGGAGACCGGAACATGTGGTACTTCGCCTGGCTGCTCGGCCTGCCGCTGGCCGCCGCCTTCGCGGTGCTCAACGCCATGTGGTACGAGCTGATGGACGATCTTGCGCGTGAGCGGGCCGGAGCGGGATCCGTGAAAATGGAGACCGTCACGCGGTAATCGCCCCTGGCCTCAAGGAAAGAAAACGCATTCTGAAGGATGGCGGCGCGCGATCCGTGCGCCGCCCCAGTGTTCGCCGCTTCTTGTCTGCGGTTCCTATGCGCCGTTCCTTGGACCGTTTGTCCAATCGTGCCGCCGGTACCTGTGCCCCTAAGCAGGGGTTTCCGCGATCACAGCACGACGGATAACACCATGGGACAGATAGCCGATGCCTTCGCACGGCTGGGGGACTGGCTCCGAGCCAGGCCGCACCGGCTGACGGTAGTGAATGCCCTGCTTCTCACCGGCATCCTGGTGATGATCGGCAATGGGGACCTCTTCCGCTTCGTCGGCGGCGCCGCCGTCGCCCTGTGCACCGGCGTCTTCGCCATCCGCTCCGTGCGCCAGATGGAGCGGCAGCGGGGCGCGTTTTTTCCCTATGACATCACGATGCTTTGGGCGCCCAACCTTCGGCGATCTCCGCGGCGGAACAGCCAGACCAGCAGCAGGCCGGTCATGTACCGGGAGGCCGCGGTGAGCGAGCACCGCGAACTGGTCCGCGCCAAGACGCAGGACTATGTGCGGCAGGTGGAGGAGGCGCCCCGGCAGGCCACCATTGCGGCCGGGGCGAGCGGCAAATGATCCCCGGCTCGCTCGGCGGCGGTGAGGACCACCCGGCCCGCGAAGCCCTGAAGGATCTGGCGCGGGAGCTGGCCCGCGCATTGGCCGCGCGGGTCTGCCGCCGGTGCCGCAGCACCGACGCGGCCGGAGGATCGCGCCGCCAGGAACCGGCGGGATCGGGGCGCGGGGATCCGGCCTGACGCCCTCCCCTCGTCCCCCCCCCCCGGGGAAACCAATCACGCACGAAGCCGGCGTGTGCGGCCGTCTTGCGTGCGTGTGAAATCGCGTTGGACCACATCGCCGCAGCCTATTTTGCGGCTGGCGTTGGTAAAATATGCTCTAGAGCTGGATCGGCGCCGGACCATCCGGACAGAGGCGCTCGCAGGAGAGGCACGCGACGAAATGGGCCTGGTCATGGGCGAGAGTGCGATCGAGAGCGACGCCAATCGCAGGAACCTGCTGTTGCTCATCGCGCTGCGGTGGCTCGCGGTGGCCGGACAGGTGGTCGCCATCGCGGCGGTGCATGTGTGGCTTGGTGTGGCCCTGCCGCTTGCCGAGATGGGGCTGGTGATCCTGTTCCTGATCGGGCTCAACCTCATCGGCCTGTTTCGTGCGATGGGCGAGACACCCATCAGCGACACGGAACTGTGCGTGGAGCTGCTGCTGGACGTGGCGGCCCTCACCATCCAGCTTTATCTCAGCGGCGGTGCCACCAATCCGTTCATCTCGCTCTATCTGCTTCAGGTGATCCTGGCTGCCGTGCTGCTGGCGCCCGCCGCCACCTGGATCATCGTTGCCGTCACCAGCGCCTGCTTCATCTGGCTCACGCGCTACTTCCGGCCCATCGACTTCGGCGGACAGGGCCACGGCCACTCCCATGGCCAGGGCCATGACGCGCTCCATGGCGGCGGCTCCTTCTTCGACCTGCACCTGCAGGGCATGTTCCTGTGCTTTCTTCTGGCGTCGATGCTGGTGGCGCTGTTCGTGACGCGCATCAACGCCAACCTGCGCAGCCGCGACGCCCACCTTGCCGAGCTGCGCCAGCGCGCCGCCGAGGAAGCGCACATCGTGCGCATGGGCCTTCTCGCCTCGGGCGCGGCCCATGAACTGGGAACGCCGCTTTCCACCCTCGCCGTGATCCTCAACGACTGGCGGCACATGCCCCAGTTCCGCGACAATGCCGAACTCCACGGGGAGATCGAGGAGATGCAGGCCGCCCTTGGGCGCTGCAAGTCCATCGTCTCCCATATCCTCCTCGCGGCCGGCGAGGCGCGCGGCGAGGATGCCCGGCGCGCGCCCCTCGCCGTGTTCATCGACGACATCGTCGAGCGCTGGGAAGACAGCCGGCATCCGCTGTCGGTCGATTACCGGAACGAGACCGGAGCCGATTTCGACATCGTCTGCGACAGCGTCATCGAGCAGGTGCTGGTCAACATTCTCGACAACGCGCTGGAGGCCTCGCCCGGCTGGATCGGCATCGCGGCCGAGCAATCGGACGCCGACCTGGTGATGCGGGTCAGCGATGCCGGGCCCGGCTTTTCCGAGGTTGCCCTCGCCCAGTTCGGCAAGCCCTACCAGTCGGACAAGGACGAACCGGGCCGAGGCCTCGGGCTGTTCCTCGCCGTCAACGTGCTGCGCAAGCTCGGCGGGACCATCGGCGCCGCCAACCGGCCGGAGGGCGGGGCACGGGTGGAACTGCGCCTGCCCCTCGCGGCGCTGGCGGTGGGAGCGACCGATGGGGCCTGACAAGCGCCTGCTGCTGGTGGAGGACGACGCGGCCTTCGCGCGCGCGCTCCAGCGCTCGTTCGAGCGCCGCGGCTACAAGGTCGGCCGCTGCGCCCGCTCGGTGGAACTCGACGCGCTGCTGACCGAGCTTCAGCCCACCTGCGCCGTGGTGGACCTGAAACTCTACGGCGCTTCGGGGCTGGATTTCGTCAAGCGGCTGCACGGCCACGATCCCGAGATGCGGATCGTGGTGCTCACCGGCTTCGCCAGCATCGCCACGGCGGTGGAAGCCATCAAGCTCGGCGCCTGCCACTATCTCGCCAAGCCGTCCAACGCCGACGATATCGAGGCCGCATTCGAGCGGCTGGACGGGGACGCGGGCGTTGCCCTCGGCGTGCGCCCGAGTTCCATCAAGACGCTGGAATGGGAGCGCATCCACGAGACCCTCGTGGACACGGACTTCAACGTCTCCAAGACCGCGCGCCGGCTCGGCATGCACCGCCGCACCCTCGCCCGCAAGCTGGCCAAGCGGCAGGTCACGTAGAGGCGACGACGAGCCGGAGGCAGCGCGGGAAGCGGCCCGGACATTGGCCGGGCACTCGTGGGCCGGGCCGTTGTGGGCCGGGCGATCGCGCGCCGACGCCGATCCGCGCCCGCGCGGATCGGTTCGGATCGGTTCGGGTAACGCCCCCCTCAGTGGGCGTCCCTCAGTGGGCGTGGCCGAGATAGGCGGCGCGCACCGCCGGGTCGTTCTTCAGCATGGCGGCGGGGCCGTGGGCGGCGAGGCGGCCGTTCTCCATCACATAGCCGAAGTCGGCCACCTCCAGCGCTGCGGCGGCGAACTGCTCCACCAGCAGCATGGTGGTCTTCTGCTCCTTCAGCCGGGCGATGGTGGCGAACACCTCCGCCACCAGGCGCGGGGCAAGGCCCATGGACGGCTCGTCGAGCAGCAGCACGCGCGGGTTCAGCATCAGCGCGCGGGCCATGGCCAGCATCTGCTGCTCGCCGCCGGAGAGGGTGCCGGCGAGCTGGTTGCGCCGCTCCGCAAGGCGCGGGAACAAAGCGAACATGCGGTCGAGATCGGCCTCCACGTCGCCGCGCGGCCGCGACCCTGTGAGGCGCGGGAAAGCGCCCAGCAGCAGATTGTCGAGCACGCTCTGGGTGGGGAACACCCGCCGCCCCTCGGGCGAGTGGGCAAGGCCCTTCTTGGTGATCTTGAAGGCCGCCAGGCCGGTGAGGTCCTCCCCGTCCAGGCGCACCGAGCCGGATTCCGGCACGATCATGCCGGAGACGGCGCGCAGCGTCGTGGTCTTGCCGGCGCCGTTGGAGCCGATGAGGGTGACGAGCTGGCCTTCCTGAACCGTGAGGCTGAGGCCGTGCAGCACCTTCACCTTGCCATAGCCGGCGACGAGATCGGTGACTTCCAGCATGGCGCCCTCCTATTCCGCCGCGACGGCGGCGCCGCCGAGATAGGCCTCGATCACCCGCGGGTCGGCCTGCACCGCGGCCGGCTTGCCTTCCGCGATCTTCTGGCCGAAATCCAGCACCGTGACCGTGTCGCACAGGCCCATGACCACATCCATGTGGTGCTCGATGAGCACCAGGGTGACGCCGGCGTCGCGCACCTTGCGGATGATCTCCACCAGATGCTTGATGTCCGGCGCCGTGAGGCCCGCCGCCGGCTCGTCCAGCAGCAGCAGGTCCGGGTCCAGCGCCAGCGCGCGGGCGATTTCCAGGAGGCGTTGCTTGCCGTAGGGCAGGTTGCGCGCCTCCTCGTTGGCAAGGTCGGCAAGGCCCACGAAGGCGAGCAGGCTCATGGCCCGCTCGCGCGCCGCCTTCTCCTCCCGCCGGATGCGCGGCAGGCCCAGCGCGACCTCGGCGAAGGTGGCGCGATAGGTGTGGTGGAGGCCCACCAGCACGTTCTCGATCAGCGTCAGCTCGGCGAAGAGCTGCACGTTCTGGAAGGTGCGCGCGATGCCCTGCGCCGCGATGTCGGAGGAGGTGCGCCCGGCGATGTCCTGGCCCTTGAAGCGGATCGACCCCGCGGTGGGCACATAGATGCCGGTGAGCACGTTCATCATGGTGCTCTTGCCGGACCCGTTGGGGCCGATGAGCCCGTGGATGGTGCCCGGCTTCACCTCGATGCTCACGGTGTCGAGGGCTTTCAGGCCGCCGAACTGCATCACCACCCCGTCCACGTGGAGCAGCACGCCCTCGCGGGCGGCGGCGGTGGCGGTGACCGGCCGCGCGGTGGCCTCCGCCTCGATGACCGCATGGGTCTTCACGAGGTTCGGCCAGAGCTGGGCGGCGGCCTTCTTGAGGAAGCCGACGATGCCGTCCGGCAGGTAATAGACCACGAACAGGATCATCACGCCGAAGATGGCGAGCTTGTAGTCGGTGATCTTCTCCAGGAGCAGCGAGAAGGCGAAGAAGGCGAGGCACAACACCACCGGAATGGCGGTCTGCACCCGGTGCTCCGGAGTGCGGATGAAGCTGCGCGCGCCCGCGATCAGCGCGATCACCGCAATGGTGCCGGCGATGTAGCGGAACAGCACGATGTCGGAGAGCAGGTTGGGCAGGAACACGATGATCACCGCGCCGATGATGGGGCCAAGGCGCGACTTGCGCCCGCCCACGGTGACCGCCAGCAGGAACTGCACGGAGAGCTCGAAGCCGAAATTGTTCGGCGCGATATATTGCTCCGAATAGGCAAACAGCGCCCCGGCGAGCCCGGCGAAGCCCGCCGACACCACGAAGGCGATCACCTTGTGCTTGTAGACGCTCACGCCCATGCAGTCGGAGGCGATGGGGCTGTCGCGCAGCGCCTCGAAGGCCCGGCCGAGGTGCGAGGCGAGGATGCGATTGATCACCAGCAGGGTGAGCACCAGCGCCACCGCGGCGATATAGAAATACTCCACCTCCTTCATGCGCTTCAGCGACATGTCGAACAGCGGGATGGTGTCGCCGAGCCAGCGCAGGTCGAGGAACAGGGGCGTGGTCAGCTTGATGCCGAGGGGGCCGTTGGTGAGGTCCGTCATCTCGTTGATGAGGATCTGCACGATGGTGCCGAAGGCCAGTGTCACCATGGCGAGATAGGGCCCGGTGACCCGCAGCGCCGGCAGCGCCAGAATGATGCCGAACAGGGCCGTGACGATGATGGCGAGCGGCAGCGCCGGCCAGAAGCCGACGCCGAAATGCATGGCCAGGCACCCGGCCGTATAGGCGCCGATGCCGAACAGCGCGGCATGGCCGATGGAGACCTCGCCCGTATAGCCGAACACCACGTCCAGCCCCAGAAGGAGGATGGCGTAGATGGCGATGGTGATGGTGAGGTGCAGGTAATAAGGGCTCGTCACCGCGAACGGCAGCACCGCCAGCGCGGCGAGGCCGAGGATCGGGAAGCCGGTAGAGAGGATGCGTCGCGCCAGCATGGCCTCACACCTTCTTGATGGTGGCGCGGCCGAACAGGCCCGAGGGTTTCAGCGACAGCACGAGCAGCAGGAGCACGAGGCCCGGCACGTCCTTGTAGCCGGTGGAGATGTAATAGCCGGTGAGGGTCTCGGTGATGCCGAGGATGAGCCCGCCCACGATCACGCCCATGCCGCTCGACAGGCCGCCGATGATGGCCACCGCGAAGGCCTTGAGCCCCAGCACCGCGCCCATGGTGGCGCCGGTGAGGGTGACGGGGGCGATGAGCACCCCGGCGAAGGCCGCCGTCATGGAGGAGAGCGCATAGGAGAAGGTGATGACGCGCCGCGTGTCGATGCCCATCAGGCCGGCGGCGTCGCGATCATTGGCGGTGGCCACCACCGCCTTGCCGAAGATGGAGCGGCGGTTGAACACCTCCACCGCCAGCATGATCACCAGCGCGCCCACCACGATGGCGATTTCCATGGGCTGGATGCGCACCCCGAGGATGTTGAGGGACGCTTCCGGCAAGGGCGAGGGAAAGCGCAGGGCGTCGCGGCCCCAGATGTTCTCCGCAAGATTGCGGAAGATGATGCCCAGCGCGATGGTGGCCATGATCCACCCGGCCTCGGAATTGGCCTTCACCGCCGGGCGCACGCCGAGATATTCCACCAGCGCCCCCTGGGCGAGGCCGAAGGCGAACACCACGGGCAGCATCAGCAAATAGGCGAGCGGGGTGCCCAGCGCCTGGCCGATGAGGAAGTTCACCGTGGTGAGCCCCACCAGCGCACCCAGCATCAGGGCTTCGCCCTGGCCGAAATTCAGCGTCTTGGAGGTGGCGAAGGTGAGCTGGTAGCTGAAGGCGATGACGCCGTAGATCATGCCCACGGCGATGCCGCTGACGATGAGCTGCGAGAGGATGTTCATCAAGGGTCTCCGAAGCGCAATTCCCAGAGCGCGAGTCCCCGCGCCCCGCGCGGAAGGGCCCCTTCGGGGCGGGAAGGGCCGCCGACCGGCACGCGCGAGCGCACCGGGCGGGCTTCTCGTCGCCGGCCGGCGAAACCGCCGCCGGCCGATCAGATGCGACCGATCACGCTCAGTTCTTGGGCTTCACCCGGACCGCCTTGTCGCCGGCGATGTCCTCGGGATGGGCGGCAACCACGCGGCCGCCCTTCACCAGGCCGAACACCGGGATGTTGCCGGTGATGGCCTCATGGTCGGTGGCGCTGAAGGGGCGGTCGTAAATGGTGACCACGCCTTCCACCTTGGTGTTCAGGTTTTCCAGCGCTTCGCGGATCTTGCGACCGTCGGTGGAGCCCGCCTGGGTGATGGCGGCGGCGAGCAGAAACACGGAATCATAGCCCTGCGCGGCCGACACGGGGGACGGCATGCGGTCGATCTTGTAGGCCGCCTGATAGGCCTCGATGAAGGCCTTGCGCTTGGGGGTATCAGGCAGCTGGATGAAGGTCTGGGGCATCAGGGCGCCGTCGCCATTGGGGCCGGCGGTGTCGATGAAGCTGGCCATGGACAGGGTCCAGGAGCCGATCATGGGCACCTTCCAGCCGAGCTTGGCCATGCCGTTGGCGATCTGCGCCAGCTCGGGGCCGATGGCGTAGGTGAGGATCACGTCGGCGCCGGCTTCCTTGGCGCGCAGCAGCTGCGCGGTCATGTCGGTGTCGCCGATATTGAACTTCTCGGTGGCCACCGGCTTCACGTTCAGGGCGGCCAGCGCCTTTTCAAGATCGGCGCGGCCGAGCTGGCCATAATTGGTCGAGTCCGCCAGGATGGCCGGCTTCTTGAAGCCCTGCCTTTTGACCGCCTCGTCGGCAATCATCACGCTCTGGATGGCGTCGTTGGCAGAGGTGCGGAAGATGTAGTTGGATTTATTGTCCGGCGGCAGGAACTGCTTGGAGATGACCGTGCCGGTGGCCACGTTGTTGATCACCGGGATTTCCGCTTCCTGGTAGAAGCGCTGCGAGGCCAGGGCCACGCCGGTATTGATATAGCCGAGGGTGGCGACCACCCCCTCCTTGTTGATGAGTTCCTGGGCGATCTGCACGCCCACCTCGTTCTTGGCCTCGTCGTCGCGCTCCACCAGCACCAGCTGGCGGCCCAGCACGCCGCCGGACTTGTTGATCTCCGTCACCGCGAGCTTCACGCCGTCGCGCATGCTCACGCCCATGGAGGACGAGCCGCCTGTGAAGGGCCCGCTCAGGCCGATCTTGATGGGTTCCGCTGCCACGGCGACGCCTGCGATGGAGACGCCGGCCATGGCGATGCTTGCGGCGACCGCCGCAATCATTCCGCTCACTCGCATGTTTCACTCCCTGGTAGCCCGACCTTGGGGCTTTATTGGTTCGATCCGGCTTTTCGCCGGTTAGGCCTGAATCGTTTAAGCCAATTGGCGCCGTTGCACCAGTGCAACCTATGGCGATTTCGGTGGCAGCGTGGCCGGTATCTTCGTCCGGCGGGGCGGCGCTTCGCGCACAGCCGGTCCGCAGCCCCCTGCCCTCGCCGGCGGAGAACCGCCGCACCGGCGCGGCCAGCGGCGGAAATCCGCCGCCCTCGACCGCAAGAGCCGCGTTTGCACCTACAGTTTTTTTATTCAATAACAATGTCTTGACTGAAGAGTTGACGACCACGCATGGCTGGCATGCGCTCTGCAAAGGGAGGGTGTCATCCATCCAGCCGGCCGCCAGAGCCGGCTCCCACCGGGAGAAGCGCCTTGCCGACATCTCTTCGCTTGACCTCGCCTGTCCGCTCGACCGCGCCCACCCGCCGGACCTTCCAGCGGGCCACCCGCCTGGCCGCCCTTGTCGCCGCCTCGGCGGTGCTGGCGTTCGGCGCCCTGCCCGCCTCGGCGCAGGAAGTGATCCGCGTCGGCAACCTCAAGCTCGCCCATTTCGCCGGCGTCTCCTACATTAAGGAGATCGCCTCCAGCTGCGGCATCACGGTGGACCTGAAGATCTTCGCCAAGGGCCCGGACGTGATGCAGGCCATCCTCGCCGGCGAGTTGGACGTAGGCGCCACCGCCTCCGAGGCCGCCATTTCCGGCCGGGGCAACGGCGCGCAGATCTACATCGTCGGCGGCTTCGCCAGCGGCGGCGCCCGCCTTCTGGCGGTGCCCGACAGCGGCATCAAGACGGTGGCGGACCTGAAGGGCAAGAAGGTGGGCGTCACCCGCGGCTCCATCCAGGAAGTGCTGCTGGCCGCCGAGATGGGCAAGGTCGGCCTCACGCCCAAGGACCTCACCATCATTTACCTCGGCTATCCCGACCTCAACCAGGCGCTGCTGCAGAAGCAGGTGGACGCCATCATGCAGACCGAGCCGCAATCGGCCCAGGCCATCGCCCGCGGCTTCGGTGCCGAGATGCTGAAGCCCTACGACACCCCCATCGGCGCGCCGGTGCGCACCCTGGTGATGAGCGAGAAGTTCTACAAGGGCAGCCCCGAGGCCGCGAAGAAGTTCATGGCCTGCTTCGTGAAGGCGCAGAAGACCTTCATGGACGATCCCAAGGCGGCCGAGAAATTCGTGACCCAGGACGTGTTCAAGGGCCAGCTGACGGCGGAGGAATTCCAGGAAGCCCTCGCCAACTCGCCCTACACGCTGTCGATCACCGCCGACCACATCCAGAAGACCACGGACGTGATGGCCAAGTACGGCATCGGCAAGATGTCGTCCCCCGCCAAGGCCGAGGACTGGGTGAAGCTCGACCTGCTCGACGCCGCCAAGTCGTCCGCCGGCATCAACTGAGGGCATCGCCATGCATACGTCCCGCCTGAAATCCGTGGCGGAGGGCCTTGCCGTGCCCGTCGTCGCCCTCCTCCTGTGGCAGCTCGCCTGCACCCTGGGGCTGGTGAACCCCATGGTCCTGCCCTCCCCGGCCGCCGTGGCCGTGCGCTGGTGGGCCTATCTCGCCCCCATGGAAGCCTATGACCCGGCCGCCGGCTCCTATCTCGCCTGGCTGTTCTCCGGCGAGATGATCCAGGATTCCATCGGCTCCCTCACCCGCGTCGCCCTCGGCTTCTTCGTGGGGGCAGGGCTTGCCCTGCCGCTCGGCCTGTTCATGGGATCGAGCGACGCCATCTACCGCCACATCAACCCGCTCATGCAGGTGCTGCGGCCCATCCCGCCCATCGCCTACATCCCGTTGTCCATCTTGTGGTTCGGCCTCGGCAATGCGCCGGCGGTGTTCCTCATCGCCATCGGCGCCTTCTTCCCGGTGCTGATGAACACCATCGCCGGCGTGCGGCACGTGGACGGCATCTATATCCGCGCCGCCCGGAGCCTGGGGGCAAGCCGCCTCACCATCTTCCGGCGGGTGATCCTGCCGGCGGCGACGCCCTACATCCTGTCGGGCGCGCGCATCGGCATCGGCACCGCCTTCATCGTGGTGATCGTGGCCGAGATGATCGCGGTCAACAACGGCCTCGGCTTCCGCATCCTGGAGGCGCGCGAATACTTCTGGTCCGACAAGATCATCGCCGGAATGTTCACCATCGGCATCCTCGGCCTTGGCATCGACATGGCGGTGAGCCGCCTCAACAACCACCTGCTGCGCTGGCATCGCGGCCTGGAATCGTGAGGAACGCCATGTCCCTGCAGCCTGCCTCCGTCGAAGCCATCAGCGATCACGCCATGCTCATCGAGCCCATTGTCGCTCCCGCCTCGCCCCACATCGTCATCGAAGGCGTGGACAAGCGCTTCGTCGTGCCCGGCGGCGAGATCGTCGCCCTGAAAGACATCGACCTCACCATCAATCGCGGCGAGTTCGTGTGCCTGCTCGGCCCCTCGGGCTGCGGCAAGTCCACCCTGCTCAACGCCATCGCCGGCTTCTCCGCTCCCACCAAGGGCACCATCGCGGTGGAGAAGCGCAAGGTGAGCGCCCCCGGTCCCGACCGGGGCATGGTGTTTCAGGAATACGCGCTCTTCCCGTGGATGAGCGTGGCCGCGAACATCGCCTTCGGTCTTGAGATCAAGGGCATGAAGCGCGCCGACATCGACGCCCGCGTGGCCGAGCTTTTGGCCATGCTGAAGCTCACCGAGTTCCGCGACCGCTTCCCCAAGGACCTGTCCGGCGGCATGCGCCAGCGCGTGGCCATCGCCCGCGTGCTCGCCCTCGACAGCCCGGTGATGCTGATGGACGAGCCGTTCGGCGCGCTCGACGCCCTCACCCGCCGCTCGCTTCAGGACGAGCTGATCCGCATCTGGTCGGCCACCGGCAAGACCATCGTGTTCGTCACCCATTCCATCGAGGAATCCATCTATCTCGCCGACCGCATCGTCGTGCTCACCTACCGGCCGGGCACCATCAAGCGGGACATCAAGGTGGAGCTGCCGCGCCCGCGCGACAGCGCCTCGCCCGCCTTCAACGAGCTGAAGCGCGAGCTGGGCGCCCTCGTCACCGCCGAGCAGCACCGCTTCGAGGAGGTGGAACTCAAAGGCTTGACCACCGACTGAGCCGGGACCAGCATCCGCCGGCGTCCGCCCCCTCGGGCGCCGGCCAATGACAGGGCCCACGCAAGGCGGCCAGCAACCGCGGGGCCAGGGAGCCGACGGACCAGGACCATGCGCCCCGATCTCGCCACCGCAGCGCGCGCCGTGCTCCTCGCCCTTGTCGGCGCGGCGGCGCTGTTCGCCGTGGTGAAGGCCGGTGAGATGGCGGAGGCCCGCGTCGGCGAGCGGCTGGCCAGCGAGGCCCGCCATCGTGGCGAGATCTATGCCCAGAGTCTCGAAGGCGCCATCGAGCGGTTCGGCTATCTGCCCGCCGCCGCCGCCCTCGACATGAACGTTCGGCGCGCCCTCATCCAGCCGGACGACCCGAAGCTGATCGCCACCGTCAACGCCTATCTGGAAACCCTGAACCGCGCCGCCGGCGCCAGCGTGCTCTATCTCATCGACCCCTCGGGCATGACCATCGCCTCTTCCAACTGGAACACGCGGGAGACCTATGTGGGGGTGGACTTCAGCTATCGCCCCTATTTCACCGAGGCCATGGCGGGCCACACCGGCCGCTTCTATGCCATCGGGACGCTGACCGGCGTGCCCGGCTATTTCATCACCGCGCCGGTGATGATCGACGGCATCGTGCGCGGGGTGGTGGCCACCAAGGTCAATCTGGACGCGCTGGAGGCGGTGTGGCAGGAGGCCGCCGACCGGGTGCTGGTGACCGACGACCATGGCATCGTCTTCCTCGCCTCCGATCCCCGGTTCAAGTTCCACGCCACCCGCCCCATCGACGCCGCCACCGCGCAGGAGATGGAACAGACCCGCCAATATGGCCGCCCGGCCTATCCGCAGCTCAATCTCGGCACGGTGGAGACGGTGGGCGGCGTGCCGCTCATCGCCGCCTCGGACGTGGCGCCCCGCGGCCGTGTCATCGCCGACGACAAGGCGCTCGTCCCCTATGGATGGCACCTGCTGCTGTTCGCCGATGCCGCCCCGCTGGAGCTGGCCGGGCGCACCGCCCGCGTGGGCGTGACGCTGGGCTTCGGCGTGCTGGGCCTCATCGGCCTCTACTGGTGGCAGCACCTGCGGCGCGCCCGCGAGAGCCTTGCCGCCCGCGCGGCGCTGGAGGCCGCCCAGCGCGAGCTGGAAGCGAAGGTGGAGGCCCGGACCGCCGACCTCACCACCGCCAACGGCCAGCTCGCCGGCGAGATCGAGGAGCGCCGCCGCGCCGAGGCGGAGCTGCGCGCCGCGCAGGACGAGCTGGTGCAGGCCGCCAAGATGGCCACCCTCGGCCAGATGGCCGCCGGCATCACCCACGAGCTGAACCAGCCCCTCACCGCTTTGCGCGGCCTCGCCGACAATGCGGGCAAGCTGCTGGAGCAGGGCCGCGAGGGGGAGGCGCAGGCCAATCTCGGCCGCATCACCGCCATGGTGGACCGGCTCGGCAAGATCACCGGCCAGTTGCGCGCCTTCGCCCGCAAGTCCGGCAGCGAGACGCTGCCGGTGGACGTGTCGGCGGCGGTGGCCGAAAGCCTCGCTATCCTCGCCCCGCGTATCCGCGTGGCCGGCATCGGCGTCGAAACCAATCTCGACGCGGCGGCCGCAACCGTGCGGTTCGAGCCCATCCGCCTCAGCCAGGTGGTGGTGAACCTCGTCGGCAACGCGCTGGACGCGGTGAAGGGCCGGCCGGGCGCCTGGGTGGGCCTGTCCACCCGGCGCGAGGGCGCCCGCATCATCCTCAGCGTGGAGGACAACGGCCCCGGCTTGCCGGAGGCCACCCTCGCGCGGATCTTCGATCCCTTCTTCACCACCAAGCCGGCGGGCGAAGGGCTGGGGCTGGGCCTGCCCATCTCGCTCGCCATCGCCCGCGAGTTCGGCGCCACCCTCACCGCCCGCGCGCGGATAGGCGGCGGGCTCGGCTTCGATCTCGTCATGGAGGCGGCGGAGAGCGTGGACGCCGCCCCGCCCCAGCCGGAAAGGATGCGCCATGTGTGCTGAGCGCGCCCTCAAGTCCCCGCAGTCTTCCGCCCCCCCGCACCCGGCCGCCCGGCCCCGCGTGGTGCTGGTGGACGACGAGGAGATGATCCGCATCACCATCGAGCAGACGCTGGAACTGGCCGGCATCGCGGTCGAGACCTTCGACAGCGTGGATGCCGCCCTGCCCGCCATCGGCCGCGACTTTCCCGGCGTGGTGGTGAGCGACGTGCGCATGCCGGTGCGCGACGGCCTCGAGCTGCTGGCAGACGTGCGCCGGCGCGATCCCGAATTGCCGGTGGTGCTCATCACCGGCCATGGCGACGTGGCCATGGCGGTGAGCGCCATGCGCGAGGGCGCCTATGATTTCATCGAGAAGCCGTTCGTCTCCGACGCCTTCGTGGAGGTGGTGCGCCGCGCCCTCGACAAGCGCGCCCTCGTGATGGAGAACCGCCGCCTGCGCATGGCTCTGGACCGGGGCGAGGCGGGCGACGCCATCGAGCGCTGCCTCGTCGGTCAGTCCCCCGCCATCCGCCGGCTGCGGGACGATGTGGCTCAGCTCGCCTCCACCACTGCCGACGTGCTGGTGCTGGGCGAGACCGGTGCCGGCAAGGAGCAGGTGGCCCGCGCCCTCCACGAGGGCGGATCGCGGCGCGACAAGCCCTTCGTGGCGGTCAATTGCGGCGCCATCCCCGAAAGCATGTTCGAGAGCGAGATGTTCGGCCATGAGGCCGGCGCCTTCACCGGCGCGGGCAAGAAGCGCATCGGCAAGATCGAGCATGCCTCGGGCGGCACCCTCTTCCTCGACGAGGTGGAGAGCATGCCGCTCGCCATGCAGGTGAAGCTGCTCCGCGTGCTGCAGGATCGCAGGATCGAGCGGCTTGGCTCCAACACCGCCGTGCCGGTGGACCTGCGCGTGATCGCCGCCACCAAGGAGGACCTTTCCGCCCTCGCCGATGCCGGCCGCTTCCGCAAGGATTTGTGCTTTCGCCTCGACGTGGTGAAGCTGGTGCTGCCGCCCCTGCGCGAGCGGCGGGAGGACATTCCCCTGCTGTTCGAGCTGTTTGTGGTGCAGGCGGCCGTGAAGTACCAGCGACCGGTGACGGAGGTTCCCCCATCCCTGCGCCGCTCGCTCATGCTCGCCGACTGGCCGGGCAATGTGCGCGAATTGAAGAACGCCGCCGAGCGCCACATGCTGGGCTTCCTCGCCCCCGATTTCGCCGGCGGCGGGGCCGCGCCCCCCGGCCTCAACGAGCTTTTGGACCGGGTGGAACGCCTCGTCATCGAGGATGCGCTGAAAGCCTCGGGTCAGCGCATCTCGGCGGCGGCACAGGCCCTCAACATCCCCCGCAAGACCCTCTCCGACCGCATGAAGCGGCTCGGCCTCACGGCTGCGGAGTGAAAAGGTGCGACAGGGTGCGGTGGGAACACTCTCCCGCTTGGGGGGAGGGGGCAGGACCTCTCCGCAATCAGAGCGGAGTGGGGACGAAGACGGCAGCCCCCTCCCCACCCCTCCCCCGCATGAAGCCGGATATTTCCGGCTTCGCTCTTTGGTACCGAACTCGGCAACAGCCGAGTTCGGGCGGGAGAGGGAGCAGACCGCGCCAGGCAAAACCGTCCGTTCTGATGCTCCGGACTACCCTCAGTTCAGCCCCTCGCCCCCATGCCGTGGCGATGTGATGCCGAGGCGCCGCATGCGGCGGTGGATGGTGGTGCGGTCCACCGCGAGGGCGCGGGCCACCGCCGAGACGTTCCAGTGATGGGCAGTGAGGAGCGCCAGCAAGGCGCCGCGCTCGTCCGCGCCCGTCCCGCCTGATCCCGTCCCACCAAGTGCCGTCGGGCCGGAAAGGGCCGCGACAGGTGCCCCGTCAGCCGGGGCCGGCGCCGCGTGGCGAATGCGGTCGGGCAGGTCGTCCCAGGCGATGACGGCGTCGCCCGCCACGGCGCAGGCATAGTCCAGCGCATTGGCCAGCTCGCGGATGTTGCCGGGCCAGGCATAGGCATGGAGCGCCGCCCGCGCCTCTCCCGAAAGCTCGAACGGCACCCGCAGCACCCCGCCCCGCTCGGCCAGAAAGCGCGCCACCAGCCAGTCCAGATCCGCCCGCTGGCGCAGGGCCGGCAAAGTGAGCACGCCGCCGCTGAGGCGGAAATACAGATCCTCGCGGAACCGCCCCGCCTTTACCTCGGCGATGAGATCGCGGTGGGTGGCGGCGATGACGCGGATGTTCACCGGCACCGGACGGGTGCGGCCGATGGGCGTCACCTCGCGCTCGGCCAGCACCCGCAAAAGACGGGTCTGGAGGGTGAGGGGCATGTCGCCGATCTCGTCGAGGAACAGCGTGCCGCCGTCCGCCTCCATGACGAGGCCGCGCTTGCCCTTGGCGGCGGCGCCGGTGAAGGCGCCCGGCTCGTAGCCGAACAATTCGCCCTCGATCAGCGTCTCCGGCAGCGCCGCGCAGTTCACCGGCACGAACGGCTTGCCGGCGCGCCCGCTGGCGGCATGGATGGCCTTGGCCAGATGCTCCTTGCCGGTGCCGGTCTCGCCGCAGATGAGCAGGCTCATCTGGGTGTTGACGAGCTTGGCCGCCCGCGCCGCCACCTCCAGCATGGCGCCATCGCCACGGGTGAGGGACTCCAAAGGCTTGGGCAGGGCCGGCGCGGGGGCGAGGGGCGAGGGTGAGGCGATCCGCGCCGGCGGCTGCTGGGCCTGCGCGAACAGGGGCGTGCCGGAAAGCGCGAGGCGCACCATGCGCTGCGACGCCGGCCGCGACGGCATGAGGCGCGGCAGGTCGTCCACCTGGAGATCGAAGAATTCGGACAGGGGCCGCCCCGCCAGCGGACGCCCGTCGGCCAAAGCGGGGCGGCATTCCAGCTCGCGCAGCATCAGCTGGCGGGTGCGGTTGTTGAAGCCGAGGATGCGGCCCGATCCGTCCACCGCCAGCACATAGGCCGGGTCCACGTCGGCGAATTCCGGCGAGGGGGCGAGCTTCACGATCCATTCGCGGCGGAAGCGGTTGAGCAGGTGCGCCGTCTCGATCTTGTGGGCGACGGATTTGACGAACTGGAGCGCCAGATACTGGCTCTCCTTGGGCTGCGGCGAATGCAGCGCCGAGATGTCCAGCACCGCCGCCAGCGCGCCGCTGGGATCGAACACCGGGGCCGCCGTGCAGGTGAGCGGGATGTGGGTGGCGTCGAAATGGTCGGACTGGTGCACCACCAGCGCCTCGCCGGTGGCGATGCAGGTGCCCACCGCGCAGGTGCCGGCGTTGGGCTCGTTCCAGTCGGCGCCGAGATAGAGGCCGGCGCGCATGAGGTTGCTGTCGAAGGTGGGATCGCCGATGAAATCCACCGTGATGCCCTTGGCATCGGTGAGCAGCAGCACGTAGCCGAGCCCCGCCACCTCGCGATAGAGCGTCTCCACCCCGAAGCGCGCGGTGTGCAGGAACTCGTCCATGGCCTCCTGATGCTCGCGCAGGCGGGCATGGGTGACGATGCACGGGTCGCGCAGCACCACCGGGTCGAGGTTGTGCTCGGTGACGCAGCGCCGCCACGACGCCTCGATGATGGCATCGCGGCGCGAACCCTGCCCGCTCGCCGCGCGCACCAGCTCATCGATGTGCGCGGCCTGCTCCAGCTTCATGACGATCCTCCCAGACCGTTCCTTTTGCCGGAAGTCTCGCCCTGATCGGCGGCGGCGGCAAGGGGGCGGGACGTGCGCCGGCGCGGGCTCCTTCAAGTCGTGCCGCAGCGCAGGCGATCCAAGGCCAAGTTGAGGCTGCAACACCTGTGGCATTCGCCGCTACACCCTGTGGCATGCGCGCAGCAGTGGCGCGCCGATGTTGCAATGCAATACGCAAGCCATGCCAAGCTTTTTCAGAAATTCTCGCACTTGGCCCGCCGCTTGCTCAAGTCCATCGAAAGCAAAAACAACGAGCCAAAGCAAAATCAACGGAGAGGACGCCCGATCACGCTCCCGCACCGGAAATCCCGGTGTGAGCCGGGACCACCCGCCCTCCCCGTCCCTCAGGAGGAGACGAGCATGCCTGAACCGACGCCAAGCGCTTTGTCCAACAATCCCATCCCGCTGCCGAAGGACCAGCTCCTCGAAGCCTATCGCACCATGCGCACCATCCGCGATTTCGAGGAGCGGCTGCATGTGGAGTTCGCCAAGGGCGACATCCCCGGCTTCGTGCACCTGTATGCCGGCGAGGAGGCCTGCGCCACCGGCGTCATGATGCACCTCACCGACATCGACCGCATCGCCTCCACCCATCGCGGCCACGGCCACTGCATCGCCAAGGGCGTGGACGTGGGGGAGATGATGGCCGAGATCTACGGCAAGGAGACCGGCTCCTGCCGCGGCAAGGGCGGCTCCATGCACATCGCCGACCTCTCCAAAGGCATGATGGGCGCCAACGGCATCCTCGGCGCCGGCGCGCCTTTGATCTGCGGCGCCGGGCTCGCGGCCAAGTTCCGCGGCGACGGCGGCGTCGGCATCACCTTCTTCGGCGATGGCGCGGCCAATCAGGGCACGGTGCTGGAGAGCATGAACCTTGCCGCCATCTGGAACCTGCCGGTGATCTTCGTCATCGAGAACAACGGCTATGCGGAGGCCACCTCCGTCACCTACGCCACGGCGGTGGACTCTTACGTGGACCGCGCGACCGGCTTCGGCCTGCCGGCGGTGAGCGTGGACGGCACCGATTTCTTCGCCGTGCACAAGGCGGCCGGCGACCTCATCGCCAAGGCGCGGGGGGGCGGCGGCCCGGCGGTGCTGGAATGCAAGATGAGCCGTTTCTTCGGCCATTTCGAGGGCGACAGCCAGACCTACAAGGCCAAGGGCGAGAACGAGTTCAACCGCGCCAACCGCGATTGCCTGAAGATCTTCGCCGATCGCGTCACCGCCGCCGGCGTGGTGAGCGAGGCCGAGATCGCCCTCCTCGACCGGGAGGTGGCGAGCCTCATCGACGACGCGGTCACCTCCGCCAAGGCGGCGCCCTTGCCCGCGGCGCGCGACCTGCTCAGCGACGTCTACGTCTCCTACTGATCAATCAAGATAATCCGGAAGGAAACACCATGGCTCGCAAGTTGAGCTTCAAGATGGCCATCAATGAAGCCCTTGATCTTGAGATGCGCCGCGACCCCAGCGTCATCCTGCTCGGCGAGGATATCGTCGGCGGCTCCGGCGCGCCGGGGGAAAAGGATGCCTGGGGCGGCGTGCTCGGCGTCACCAAGGGGCTTTATGCCAAGCACGGCAACCGCCTGCTGGACACGCCTTTGTCGGAGAGCGCCTATATCGGCGCGGCGGTGGGCGCGGCGGCCTGCGGCATGCGCCCGGTGGCGGAACTCATGTTCCTCGATTTCATGGGCGTGTGCTTCGACCAGATCCTGAACCAGGCGGCGAAGTTCCGCTACATGTTCGGCGGCAAGGCGACGACCCCGGTGGTCATCCGCGCCATGGTGGGGGCAGGCTTTCGCGCCGCCGCCCAGCATTCGCAGATGCTCACCCCCATGTTCACCCATGTGCCGGGGCTGAAGGTGGTGTGCCCCTCCAATGCCTATGACGCCAAGGGCCTGCTGATCCAGTCCATCCGCGACGACGATCCGGTGATCTTCTGCGAGCACAAGAACCTGTACGGCCATGAGGTGGACGTGCCCACGGAGGCCTATGCCATCCCGTTCGGCGAGGCCAATGTGGTGCGCGACGGCAAGGACGTGACCATCGTCAGCTACGGCCTCACCGTCCACCGCGCCATGGATGCGGCCGCCGCCCTCTCGCGCCAGCACGGCATCGAGGCGGAGGTGATCGACCTGCGCACCCTCTCGCCCATCGACTGGGACACGGTGATCGAG
The DNA here is from genome assembly GCF_005871085.1 of Xanthobacter autotrophicus. GTDB lineage: Bacteria > Pseudomonadota > Alphaproteobacteria > Rhizobiales > Xanthobacteraceae > Xanthobacter > Xanthobacter autotrophicus. The sequence goes on from NZ_VAUP01000002.1 coordinate 79,076, forward strand.
AGCGTGGAGAACACCGGCCGCCTGGTGGTGGTGGACGAGGCCCATCCCCGCTGCTCCATCGCCACCGACGTTGCCGCCTACGTGGCGCAGCAGGCCTTCGGCGCGCTGAAAGCCGCCCCGCAGATGGTGACGGCGCCGCACACGCCGGTGCCGTTCTCACCCACGCTGGAGGACCTCTACATCCCCACCGCCGAAGCCATCGCCGGCGCGGTGCTGAGGACGGTCCCGCACGCTTTGGCGGCGTGAGGGGCTGCGCCTCCACCTCACACAAGACGACCCCCTCTCCCGCTTGCGGGGGAGGGTTGGGGTGGGGGCAGAGGCGCCGGGGCAGAACACCACCGGCGGGAAAGCAGAGAGGGCCTGCCCCCTCCCTGCCCTCCCCCGCCTGAACTCGGCTGTTGCCGAGTTCAGCTCCTAAGGACCCAAGCCGGAAACATCCGGCTTCGGGCGGGAGAGGGTTCTCCGGCTCTCATAAGCGGAGACCGGACCCCTCCACCCCACGCCGGCCCGCCCCCTCTCCCGCCTGCGGGGGAGGGTTGGGGTGGGGGCAAAGCGCCGGGGACAAAGCACCACCGGGCGGACATGCGGAGGGGGCCTGCCCCCTCCCTGCCCTCCCCCGCAAGCGGGAGAGGGTTCCGCCGGCTCTCGCTGGCGCGCACGTGCCCCACTCCGCCCCGCCGCATCCACCGAAACCGAAACCCGTGAGACGCCCCATCCGTCTCCCAAAAACCCTTTGAGGAACCCCCATGCTGGACACCCGCATCAAGCCCATCGTCATGCCCAAGTGGGGCCTGTCCATGTCGGAGGGCAAGGTCACGGGCTGGCTCAAGCCGCCCGGCACGAAGATCTCCGTCGGCGATGAAATCCTCGAGGTGGAGACCGACAAGATCGCCGGCGTGGTGGAAGCGGGCGATGCCGGCATCCTGCGCCGGGCCATCGGCGCCCGCGATACCGTCTATCCGGTGAAAGCCCTCATCGGCGTCATCGCCGACGAGGAGGTGAGTGACGACGAGATCGACGCCTTCGTCGCCGGTTATGCCGCCCCCGCCGAGGAGGACGGCGCGGCGGAGGAGAGCGGGCCGAAATACGAGTTCGCCGACACCTCCTTCGGCCGCCTGCGCTATGCCAGGCGCGGCGATGGCGCCCGTGCGGTGGTGCTCATCCACGGCTTCGGCGGCGACCTCGACAACTGGCTGTTCAATATCGACGCCTTGGCCGGCTCCGCCACGGTCTATGCCCTCGACCTGCCGGGCCACGGACAATCGGACAAGGCCATAGGCGAGGCAAGCCTTGGCTGGCTGTCGGGTGCCGTGCTCGCCTTCATGGACCAGACCGGGGTCGAGACCGCCCACTTGGTCGGCCATTCCATGGGCGGGGCCGTGGCCATGCGCACCGCGCTGGACCAGCCGGCGCGGGTCGCCTCCCTCGGCCTCATCGGCTCGGCCGGGCTCGGGGCCGAGATCAACAGCGGCTATACGGACGGCTTCGTCGCCGGATCGTCCCGCCGCGACATGAAGCCGGTGCTGGAACAGCTCTTCCATGATCCCGGCACGGTCACCCGCCAGCTGGTGGAAGACATCCTGAAGTACAAGCGCATCGACGGGGTGGATGACGCCTTGCGGGCGCTCTCGGAAAACCTGTTCCCCGCCAGCCGCCAGAACGAAATCCTTGCCGACCAGATGAAGGCGGCGGAGGTGCCGGTGCTGGTGGTCTTTGGCGCCAGCGACAAGGTGATCCCCCCCGCCCATGCCGAGGCTCTCGGGGACCGGGCCAGGGCGGAAGTGCTCGGCGAGGCCGGGCACATGGTGCAGATGGAAAAGGCGAACAAGGTCAACGAGCTGCTGCTCGACCACATCGGCCGCTGACCAACCCGGCATCCCGCGCCGCCGCAGGCCGGACCGCCCCACCGGGCGGCCCAAAGGACCGAGCGCGGCCAATCATAAACAAGGAGGAACCATGCCCAGCCTGAAGGACAAGAGCATCGTCATCACCGGCGCGGCCGGCGGCATCGGCGCCGCCATCGCAAAGGCGCTCGCGGCGGACGGCGGCCGCATCACCGTGGCCGACCTCTCCGAGGCGGCCGCCCGCACCGTGGCGGGGGAAATCACAGCCGCCGGAGGCACCGCCATCGCGGTTGCGGTGGACGTGCGGCAGCGGGCCCAGGTGCGCGCCCTCATCGACCAGGCCGTGGCCGCCCATGGCCGGCTCGACGTGCTGTTCAACAATGCCGGCGTCGCGCAGACCCGGCCTTTCCTCGACATCACGGAAGAAGACTGGCGCTTCGTCACCGACGTGAACGCCCTCGGCGTGCTCATCGGCATGCAGGAGGCCATCAAGACGTTCAAGGCGCAGGGGGGCGGCGGCAAGATCGTCAACACCGCCTCCATCGCCGCCAAGCAGGGCTATGAGCCGCTGGCCCATTATTGCGCCAGCAAGTTCGCCGTGGTGGCCCTGACCCAGGCGGCGGCCCGCGCCTTCGGCAAGGAGCAGATCACCGTCAACGCCTTCTGCCCCGGCGTGGTCGCTACCGACATGTGGAAGACCATCGACAAGGGCTTCCGCGACAGCGGCCTCACCAGCCACGACAACGAGGCGTTCGACACCTTCGCCGCCGGCGCCGTGCTGGGCCGGCCCTCCACCCCGGCCGACCTCGTGGGGGTGGCGCGCTTCCTCGCCTCTTCCGCCTCCGACTTCATGACCGGCCAGTCCCTGCTGGTGGACGGCGGCATGGTCTTCACCTGAGCGGGAGAGAAACGATGAGCGAGCAGTCGATATCGAACGAGCTGAAGTCCATGAACCTTCGGTTTGCCACCCTCGGCAAAGCCTTGCCGCAGGCCATGGGCGCGTTCCGCAACCTGATGTCGGAGGCGTCGAAGTCCGGGAACCTTTCGACCAGGGTCAAGGAGCTGATGGCGCTGGCCATCGCCGTCCACAAGGGCTGCGGCGATTGCATTTTATTCCATGTTTCCAATGCCAAGAGCCATGGCGCCAGCCGCGAGGAGCTGGCCGAGACGCTGGCCGTCGCCATCGAGATGGGCGGCGGCCCCGCCGCCGTCTACGCCGGCAAGGCCCTGGCCGCCTACGACGCCCTAACCAACGATAAATGAAGGAGAAACGCCCATGAAGGCCGCCCGTTTCCACGCCCGCCGCGACGTGCGCGTCGAAGATATCCCCGCCCCTCCCGACCAGCCGGGTCCGCGCCAAGTCCTTGTCAAAAATAGGTTTTGTGGCATCTGCGGCACCGATCTGCACGAATATGCCGCAGGACCCATCTTCATCCCCACCCAGCCCCACCCCTACACCGGCGCCAAGGCCCCCCAGATCCTCGGCCATGAGTACGGTGGAACCGTTGTGGCTGTTGGATCTTCGGTCACCAACGTGGCGGTTGGCGACCGCGTCTCGGTGCAGCCCATGGTGTCCCCGAGGGATGATTATTTCGGCCAGCGCGGCCTCTACCAATTGAGCGAGAGCCTCGCCATCATCGGCCTCGCCTGGCCGTGGGGCGGCATGGCGGAATACTCGCTTGTCAATGATTACAACGTGTTCCGGGTGCCCGACAGCGTCAGCGACGCGCAGGCCGCCCTCATCGAGCCCACCGCAGTCACCGTCTATGCGGCCGAGCGCGGCGGCGTGAAGCCCGGCGACAGCGTCCTCGTCACCGGCGCCGGCCCCATCGGCCAATTGCAGGTGCTGGCGGCGCGGGCGGCCGGCGCGACCCGGATTTTCCTTAGCGATACCAATGATAACCGCCTCGCGATGGCGCGGCAGATCCTGCCCGATGTCATCACCCTGAACCCCCGCTCGGACAAGGTGCCGGAGGCCATCCGCGACCAGACCGAGGGCGGCGTGGGCGTGGACGTGGCGCTGGAATGCGTGGGCGCCGAGGCGGCGCTTGGCACCTGCATCGAGGCGGTGCGCCGGCAAGGCGTGGTGGTGCAGGTGGGCCTCCATGTGGGCAAGCCCGCCGTGGATGGATTCACCATCACCTTCAAGGACATCGATGTGCGCGGCTCGTGGTGCTACTCGACGCTGATGTGGCCGCGTGTCGCCGCCCTCATCGGCAGCGGCATCCTGCCGGCGGAGAAGGTGGTGACCCGCCGCATCCGCCTCGACGAGGTGGTGGAAAACGGCTTCGAGGCCCTGCTCAGCCCCGCCGGAACCGAACTGAAGATCCTCATTGATCTTCAGTGAGAGATGCGCTGGCCGGGGTGCCTCATCCCACTCCGTCAAGCGCTTGGCCCGGCGGGGGTGGTTCACCGGCCCCCGCCGGGTGGCCCCCTGGCTAGCCGCAGCGATCCACCTCGCATAAGCTTTCGTATCCGGAATGACGGTAACGACGGCGGCGGGAGCCCATGTTCGACGCGGTGATCATCGGCGGGGGGCCAGCGGGAGCGTCATGCGCCCTGTGGCTGAAGATGCTCGGCTTCCGCCCCTGCATCATCGAGCGAAGGCAGGTTTTGGGCGGCCTGCAGAACGATAATCCCTATCCGAACAAATGGATGGCCCCGGTCCGCGACAAGACCGGGTTCGAGGTCGCCGCCGACATCCATCGCCACGTGATGGAGCACGACATCGTCTGCCGCCTCGGCGAATCCGTCACCGCGCTGGAGGTGGTGGAGGGCGGCTTCCGCATCACCACCGCGGGCGGCGAGACGCTGCTCGGGCGCGCCTGCGTGCTGGCCTCGGGGGTCCGGCCGGTGAAGGGCGGCTTCACGGAATCCCACGAGGTGATCATCGGTCCCGGCCGCACCATGTTCAACGCGGCTTTCGAGCGGCAGTCCGTCGCCATCCTCGGCGGCGGCGACAATGCCTTCGAGAACTACATCTTCGTGCGCAAGCGCGGGGCGGACCGCATCACCCTCTACGCCCGCACCATCCGCGCCCGGCGGGAGTTCCTGGAAAAGGTGCCCCCGGCGGACGTGCGCATCGGCACCTATCCGGTGGCGCCCGAAATCCCCGAAGTGGCGGGCCGGCGTTTCGACCGCATCGTGGTGCTGTACGGCTGGGAGCCCTACCTGCCCTATGCCCGGCACCTCGACCTTGCCCGCGACCCGCGCGGCTTCGTCGAGACGAGCGCGGATTGCGAGACATCCATTCCCGACCTCTACGCCATCGGCGAGATCGCCCAGCGCATGCATCCGTGCTGTGCCACCTCCATGGCGGACGGGGTGGTGGCGGCGAAGGCCATCCAGCGAACGCTGGAGCAGGACGCCGTCGCCCGCTTCGCCGAGCGGGTACGCCGGGCTGCCGCCTCCGATCCCGTTCGGGGATAGGAGCCGGCTTCAGCGCGCCGGAGCGGGCATGCCAAGGCTTTGGAACGTGGCCGGATCGTTTCTCAAGGGAGCGCCGGTCGTCACCGGCGCGGCGAGCGCCGCCGCCACCTCGGGCCGCCTCAGGAGGGCGGCGGCAGCCTCGAACACCGCTCCGGGGGCCGCATCGGTGCGGATGGGCTGCTGCGGGAGATCGGCCACCACCCGTGCCGGACGGGGGGACAGCACGACGATGCGATCGGCGAGGCGCACCGCCTCGGTGATGTCGTGGGTGACGAAGAGGGCCGCCGCCCCCGCCCCTTCCACCTCGGCCCGCAGCAGGGCCTGAAGATCGCCGCGCAGGCCCACGTCGAGGGCGGAGAAGGGCTCGTCCATCAGCACCAGGTCCGGCCTCAGCGCGAAGGCGCGGGCGATGGCGACGCGCTGCTGCATGCCGCCGGAGAGCTGCGCCGGCCGCTTGCCGAAATCGGCGATGCTCAGGCCAAGGCGCCGCAGGATCACCTCGGCCGTCGCCCGGCGCTCCGCCCTCGCCATCCCAAGCGCCTTGAGGCCGAAGGCGGCGTTGTCGCGCGCGTCAGCCCACGGCATGAGCCGGGGATCCTGGAACACCATGGCGGTGCGCGCAAAGCGGTTGGCCACGCGCCCGCCCTGTACTGCCTCGACACCGGCGGCGAGGCGCAGCAGGCTGGTCTTGCCGCAGCCGGAGGGACCGAGCAGCACCACCAGTTCACCGGGCTTCACCGTGAGATCAATGCCAGCCAGCACCGGCACACTGCCGAACGCAAGATGCAGCCCCTCAAGCGCCAGCATGTTCAGGCCTCCGACGGGACGCCGGCGCGGCCGGCGCGCGAAGCCCGCCAGCCGCGCAGGGGCGCCAGCAGCAGGGCATCGGCCACCAGCAGCACGACAACCGCGAGCACGATCCACGCCATGGTGGCAGCGAGATCGAAATGGGCGCGCGCGGTGGCAAGGCCGCCCCCGACTCCATCGGCACCGCTGAGCACTTCCGCCATCACCGCCACCTTGAAGGAGAAGGCGAGCGCCGTGGCCAGCGCCGGCAACAGGAAGTCGGCCAGCGCCGGCAGCACAAGATCTGTGAGGCGCTGGAACGGCGGCGCGCGATAGAGCAGCGCCATTTCGGTGAGGGCCGGATCGCGACTGGCGACCCCCTCCAGCGCGGCGAGGAAGAGGATGGGCGCGGCGGTGATCGCCACGGTGAAGCCCGCCGCCGCGCCGCCGGGGCCGAACCACAGCAGCGCCAGCACCACCCAGGCGATGGGCGGCGTGCCCAGCAGCGCCGTGAACACCGGGCGGGACATGGCCCCCACCGGCAACACCAACCCACCGGCAATGCCCAGCACCAGCCCAACCGCGCCGCCCGCAAGGCACCCGCCGAGGGCGTGGACAAGGGTGGCAAGGAGTGCCGGGCCGGCGACCCCGCTTACCACCAGGTGAAGCATGGCCTGCCAAGTGTCCTGGAGGCTCGGCAGCACGAAGGGGCCGAACGCGGTGGCGCCCCATTGCCACGCGAGGGCGAGGAGGCCAAGGCCCGCCGCCGTCCACGCAGCACGCGCGGCGGTTCCGCGAAAGCCGGGGCGGGCCATGGGGGCCTCAGAAATTCATATAAAAGCTGTCGGGCGGCAGCTTGCCGGCCAGCGCATCGGGCTCGAAGGCGAGCAACGTTTCGTAAAAGGCGATGAGGCCGGCCTTCTGCTTCGCCGCCGGCTCCGCCACCACGTTGAAGTGGTCGAGGGCGTTGGCGAACATGTGGGCCTTCACATCCATCTTTTGCTCGGCGAGCTGGCCCGCCTCCGGCTTATTGGCCATCACCCAGTCGCGGGCACCGGGCAGGCCGGCGCCGAGCGCCGCGATCAGCTCCGGGCTCTGCTCGATCAGGCGCTCGTGCACGGCGATGCCGGCCATGGGCAGGCCTAGGCCCTTGTGCTGCGCCTTCCAGTCCTCCTGCAGGCTGATGGCGCGGTTGAGGACGCGGCCCTCCTTCTTCGCCATCATGATGGCCGCGGTGGCCGGCGGCTCGGAGAGGATGGCGGTGGTGGCGCGCCCGGCGGCCAGCATCTGCGCCGCCTCCATGGGGGTGCGCACATAGGTGATGGTCATGTCCTTGTCCGGGTCCATGCCATAGCCCTTGGCAATGGAGCGGAAGACGAGGTCGGGCATGTCGTTCTTGAAGAAACCGACCAGCGACTTCCCCGCGAGGTCCTTGAACGACTTGATGCTTTCGTCCCCCGAGACCACGAACAGGTGGCCCATGGACAGGATGGCGAACAGCTTCAGCGGCAGGCCGCGATTGGCAAGGTTCGCCGGCACATGGGTGGGCGTGGTGAACAGGCTGCTGCGCCCGGAGACGATGGCGGCGCGCAACTCGTCCGTGTCGCGCCACAGGCGGAACGACGCGCCGGGCGCCACCTGATCGAGCGCGCCGGACTGGATGAGGCGCAGCAGCACGATGGTGGAGCCATTGGGCGCGCCAAGAATTTCGAGCCCCTGCGCCGGGGCCGCCAACGCCGGCAGCGGCGGCAGGGCGAGGGCCCCGGCGGAGCCTGCGAGCGCACCGAGAAGCGTGCGCCGATTGAGCAATCCGTTCATGGAAAAATCCCCCGGACAATGCTGCCGCCAAAACGTGAGGCGGCGCCTAACCTATATTCCATGAGATATAATAAGTCGCGGCGTCGACCAAGCCGCCTTTCGCTCCGGCAAGGCAGCCTTGGTGACGCAGCCGCACGGTTTCTCGCCGAGCCACGCTCGCGCAGTGCCCGCTTGTGCGTGGGCTGATCGGTTGCATCGTGTCGCGCCGGCGACGCAGCCCTTGGCGGGACGCGCCGCACACGGCAAGATCGCGCCGCGGGTGGGAGCCTGCAGGCGAGAGCTTGCGGGCGGGAGCGTGGGGAATGGGCATGACGACAAGAAGCGGTCAATCAGCCGGTGGAAGCAGCCCGGCACGCGGCGTGTGGTCGGCCCTCGCGGCGCTGGCGATCCTCGCCGCCGTTGCGGCTCCCGCAGGCGCCCAGACCCTGGACCGGGTGGCGGGCGGCGAAGCCTTCCGCATCGGCTACCGCCAGTTCGCCCCACCCTATTCCTACGCTGCCGCCAACGGCCAGCCCTCCGGCTATATCGTGGACCTGTGCCGCGAGGTGGCGGACGGCGTGAAGCGGACGCTGAAGCTGCCGGCCCTGAAGGTGGAATATGTGAAGGTCACCGCCGAGGACCGCTTCGAGGCGGTACGCGACGGCCGCATCGACATCCTGTGCGAGCCTTCCTCCATGACCATGTCGCGGCGGGCGCTGGTGGATTTCTCCCTGCCCACCTTCCTCGACGGGGCTGGCGTCGTCACCCGCGGCGCGCCGGTGAAGGGGCTGGAGGACCTCAAGGGCAAGAAGGTGGGCGTGCTGCGCGGCACCACCACCGAGGAGACCCTGCGCTCCACCCTCGGCCAGATGCGCATCGCCGCCGACATCGTCACCGTCACCGACCATCCTGATGGACTAAAGCAGCTCGCCGACGGCAAGCTCGACGCCTATTTCGGCGATCGTGGCATCCTCAACTACCTGATCGCCAACAGCCCGGCCGGCAACCGTCTCAGCCTCTCCGACCAGTATTTCACCTTCGAGACCTACGCCCTCGCCTTGCCGCGCGGCGACCAGGCGTTCCGCCTGGTGGTGGATGCCACGCTGGCGGATCTCTACCGCACCGAGCGCATCCGCGACATCTATGCCAAGAGCTTCGGCAAGTTCCCGCCGGACCAGTTCCTCAACGCGCTCTTCGTCATCAACGGCGTGCCGAAATAGCGCGTCGAGCCGACGGATCAGTTTCCCCTGAGGCATATTTGTTGCAGGAGAAGAGGTCCCTGCCCCGGACAGAGCGTGGAGACCGCCATGGCTTACGTGCATCGCATCGGCGCGAAATCCTTCGTCTTCGCGGACCTGAAGGAGCTGATGGCCAAGGCGACGCCGCCGCGCTCCGGCGACATGCTCGCCGGCATCGCGGCTGCCACGGCCGAGGAGAACGTGGCCGCCAAGATGTGCCTTGCCGAGGTGCCGCTGAAGGCGTTCCTCTCCGAAGCGCTCGTGCCCTACGAGACCGACGAGGTCACCCGCCTCATCCTCGACAGCCACGATGGCGCCGCCTTCGCCCCAGTGTCTGCCATGACGGTAGGCGATTTCCGCGATTTCCTGCTGTCCCATGAGGCAACGTCGCAGGTCCTCTGCGACCTGGCACCGGGCCTGACCCCGGAGATGGTGGCCGCCGTCTCCAAGATCATGCGCAACCAGGACCTCATCCTCGTGGCGAAGAAGTGCCGGGTGGTCACGCGCTTCCGCAACACCATCGGCCTGCCCGGCACCATGGCCGTGCGCCTCCAGCCCAACCACCCCACGGACGATGCCGCTGGCGTCTCCGCCGCCATCCTCGACGGCCTGCTCTATGGCTGCGGCGACGCGGTGATCGGCATTAATCCCGCCTCCGACAGCCTGCCCGTCATCGACCGCCTGCTGAAGCTGATGGACGAGGTCATCACCCGCTTCGAGATCCCCACCCAGAGCTGCGTGCTGACCCACGTGACCACCTCCATCGGCCTGATGGAGCGCGGCGCGCCGGTGGACCTGGTGTTCCAGTCCATCGCCGGGACCCAAGGGGCCAACCGCTCCTTCGGCATCGACCTCAAGGTGCTCGCCGAGGGCGCCGACGCCGCCCGCGCGCTGAAGCGCGGCACGGTGGGCCAGAACGCCATGTATTTCGAGACCGGCCAGGGCTCGGCCCTCTCCGCCGGCGAACATCACGGCGTCGACCAGCAAACGCTGGAAGCCCGCGCCTATGGGGTGGCCCGCGCCTTCAACCCACTGCTGGTGAACACTGTGGTCGGCTTCATCGGGCCGGAATATCTTTATGACGGCAAGCAGATCATCCGCGCCGGCTTGGAAGATCATTTCTGCGGCAAGCTGCTCGGCGTGCCGCTGGGGGTGGATGTCTGCTACACCAACCACGCCGAAGCCGACCAGGACGACATGGACACCCTGCTCACCCTGCTGGGCGCGGCAGGCGTCACTTACATCATGGGCATTCCCGGCGCGGATGACGTGATGCTGAACTATCAGTCCACCTCCTTCCACGATGCGCTCTACATCCGCGAACTGCTGGGGCTGAAGCGCGCGCCGGAGTTCGAGGCGTGGCTGGAGCGCATGGACATCACCGCCCCCGGCGGCCGCCTGCTGCCCGCTGATGCGCGCCATCCGCTCCTGGGCTACGTGGCCGGGCGCGCGGCATGATCGCGCGTGATCCCTGGGCGGCCTTCTCCCGCCACACCCCGGCGCGCATCGCCCTCGGCCGCACTGGGGCCAGCCTGCCCACGGACGAGGTGCTGCGCTTCGCCCTGGCCCACGCCCAGGCCCGCGACGCGGTGCATACGCCGTTCGATGCGGATGGCGTTGCTGCCGAAGTGGAGAGCCTCGGCTTTGCCACCCTGCGGGTGTCCAGCGCGGCGCCAGCGCGGGACATCTATCTGCGCCGCCCGGACCTCGGCCGTCGCCTGTCGGATGAGAGCCGTGCCACGCTGGCGGCGGCGGCGGGCGATCCGGTAGATCTGGCGCTGGTGGTGGCGGACGGGCTCTCCTCCGCCGCCATCCATGCCCAGACGAAGCCCTTTCTTGCCGCCTTCAAGCCCTTCATCGCCCAGCAGGGCTGGCGCCTTTCGCCCGTGGTCATCGCCTCCGGCGCGCGGGTGGCTCTGGGGGACGAGGTGGGCGCACTGCTGAAGGCGCGGGCCTGCGTGCTGCTGGTGGGGGAGCGGCCGGGCCTGTCCTCGCCCGACAGCCTCGGCCTCTACCTTACCTTCGATCCGCAGGTCGGCCGCACCGATGCTGAGCGCAACTGCATCTCAAACGTGCGCCCCGATGGCCTGAGCTTCGCCGACGCCGCCTTCAAGCTCGCCTGGCACATCCGCGAAGCGCTCCGGCGCCGGATCACCGGTGTGGACCTGAAGGACGAAAGCGACCTGCTGCTCGAACAGGGCCGCGCGCCGAAACTACTCGACGCCGGCTGACCGCAGGCTCGCCCCCGGCCTTTGCGTGAAAATGGCCCGCCCAGATGGATGGCGGGCCGCCGGCGCCTCACACCTGCTCGGCCGAGACCACGCGGAAGGTGTGCATCTCGTCGTCTTCCCGGACGGAAATATACTCACCCACCTCGAAACGCTCGTCGCCGAAGCGATAGCCGGCCTCGTCGTCTTCCGTGCCGTGAATATCATAGCGGAAGGCCCAGCTTCCGCCGGGACGGCGCACCAAATGGCCTACCTCATCCGCCTCGTCGGGGCGGAACCGGACCACGCGGCACGCCTCGCGGTGCTTGGCCCACAAGGCGGGATCAATACGCCCCGCCTCGTTTAAGGGCGCCACGAAGCTGTAGCCGAAATTGCGCAAGCCATCAGGATGGCCCTTCTCACGGGCAAGCTCCATGCGGATCTGACGGAAGCCGTGCGGCAACTGGGACATGCATCTCTCTCCCCGGACCTTGCGGTCTCGTACATCGTTGGGCCCGAATGGACCATCACGATGCGTTGACCATCGCACCTTCGTCCGCCGCTCCGGTTGGATGGAGACGAAAGAATGCGATGATGGAATCACCCTCCACATAAGGGCACCCATTGATAGGGTGATTTTCGCGCATCGCGTTCGCAAGGCATTTGACCTTGCGCAAGGCTCAGTCGGCACCCGTGCCTTGATACTGGCCTTGGAGGGGAGTTCTGCGTCCGGCCCGGATCGCAGACAGATCGGGGGGCCAACGCCCGACGGGAGACATAGACATGAATGATCACGCCGTTTTTCAGGGCTTGGCGCGTGCCCTCAGCACCGGCTCGCCGCCTGTAGCCTGGCCTTTCGCGGTCTGGAAAAACCTGTTCCTGGACTGTCCGATGGCCGCGTCCGCCCATGTGCAGCAGTTCGTGGGACGCCAGATGCAGGAGCAGATCCAGCTTCTGAATGATCTCGCCAAGGAGCAGAACCCCTCGGCCGCGGTCTCGCGCGAGGCGGCCTTCCTTCAGCAATCCGCCCTTGCCTGGAGCGGCGAGATGCTGGAGGTGGCCGAGCTTGTCCAGCAGCGGCTTCTGAGCGCCACCCAGGCTGAGCAGCCGCCCTTTGCGATGCCCGTCGCGCCGCCGCCGTTCACGCGCGACGCCTGAAGCCAAGAGCACCTGAAACCAAGAACACCTGAATTCAAGCACGCCGCGACGGCCAGACCGCACTGGAACCCACTCCCGATCACGCCAAGTCTGGTGCAGATCGGGAGTGCGCTTTCCAGTGAATCGACCCATGCGCCAGAACAGGCGACGGACGGCACTGAAGCTCTGAAAGCCGCGCCCCTGTTTTCACCTCACACGCGCCGAGCGCGCATCCCGGACATTGAACCGGCACCCTTTGCGGGCGAGATTTGTTCGTTCCGAGACTTGCGAACTTGAAGTCCGCCATCACGCCGCCCGCCGCCGGCGAGCCTCCTCACCGTATGCAAAATGGGCAGATCCTGCCGTTCGCGTGTCGATGGTCACGCCTCGGGGAACCTTGAGTCCGAACACGACGCAAAATTGGTCGGACCATTTCTACCGTTGACTTCATTATAATTTGCTTTATCTCCCCGCTAAAATCAAGCAAGTGCGTGTCGTGTGGATTAAATTGGTCAGACCATTTACCCCGGCAATGGCGCCAGAAAATGGCTCCGTAGGTACCAGGTTATTGGCCGGGAGGGGCGGGGTGCGAAAGCTGTCGGACGAGATCGAGGCCTTGATCCTCGAAGGCGGACTTGAGGCCGGTGCGCGCCTGCCGTCGGAACGCAAGCTCGCCGTCGATTTCGGCGTGTCTCGCTCCCGGCTGCGCGAGGCCATCCAGCAGCTTGTCAGTCGTGGCATCCTCACCGCGCGCCAGGGCGGCGGCACCTTCGTGGCCGCGCCCGCCCCGTCGGCCGCCTCGCCTCTGGCCGGCTCTCCTCTGGACAAGGCACTTTCCCCGCTGTCGTCGCTCGCCCGCATGGAGCCGGGCTACTGGCAGGACGTGATGGAGATCCGCAAGTCGCTGGATGGCGACACCGCCTATTGCGCGGCCCTGCGCGCCGGCGACGAGGACCGGGCGCGGCTCACCGCCGCCTTCGAGCGGCTCATCAAGGCCGAGGGCGCGGACGAGGTGACCCAGGCCCGCGCTGATGCCGCATTCCACATGGCGGTGGCCGAAGCCTCCCACAATGCGGTCCTGCGCCAGGTGATGGCAGGGTTGTTCGACCTTTTGCAGCACTCCATTTCCGCCAGCCTCGAAAAGCTCTACCGCCTGCCGCGCACGGCGCACGCGCTGGAAGACCAGCATCGGCTGATCTTCGAGGCGATCATGGAGGGTCGCGCCGACGACGCGCGCAACGCTGCGCTGCGCCATCTCGATTTCGTGGAGGACAGCCTGCGGCTCATCGAAGATGCCGCGGCGCGCGAGCGACGCTCCGTGCGCGCCCTTTCCCGGGCGGCGATACAGAAGGAAGCAAGATCATGATCATCTCGTCGTCCTCCGACTACCGGGAAGCCGCCCGCCGCCGCCTGCCGCCGTTCCTGTTCCACTATATCGACGGCGGCGCCTATGCCGAAGCCACCCTGCGCCGGAACGTGGAGGACCTTTCCGATCTCGCCCTGCGCCAGCGCGTGCTGAAGAGCGTGGGCGAGGTGGACCTTTCCACCACCCTGTTCGACCAGCCCCTCTCCATGCCCGTAGGCCTCGCGCCCGTAGGCCTCACCGGCATGTATGCCCGGCGCGGCGAAGTGCAGGCGGCGCGGGCGGCCACCAAGAAGGGCATTCCCTTCACCCTCTCCACCGTCTCGGTCTGCTCCATCGAGGAGGTGCAGAGCCAGGTGGCCAAGCCCATCTGGTTCCAGCTCTACGTGCTGAAGGACCGCGGCTTCATGCAGAACGCGCTGGAGCGCGCCTGGGCGGTGGGAATCCGCACCCTGGTCTTCACGGTGGACATGCCGGTGCCCGGCGCGCGCTATCGCGACGCCCATTCGGGCATGTCCGGGCCCAACGCCGCGTTCCGGCGCATGGTGCAAGCCGTGCTGCACCCCTTCTGGGCCTATGACGTGGGCCTGATGGGCACCCCGCACGACCTCGGCAACGTCTCCGCCTATCGCAAGGAGAAGACCAGCCTTGAGGATTACGTGGGCTGGCTCGGCAACAATTTCGATCCGTCCATCGGCTGGAAGGATCTGGAATGGATCCGCGAGTTCTGGAAGGGCCCCATGATCATCAAGGGCATCCTTGATCCGGAGGACGCCCGCGACGCCGTGCGCTTCGGCGCCGACGGCATCATCGTGTCCAACCACGGTGGGCGCCAGCTCGACGGCGTGCTCTCCTCCGCCCGCGCCATGCCGGCCATCGCCGATGCGGTGAAGGGCGAGATGACGCTTCTGGCCGATTCCGGCATCCGCTCGGGGCTCGACGTGGTGCGCATGCTGGCCCAGGGCGCCGATGGCGTGCTGCTCGGCCGCGCCTTCGTGTATGCGCTGGCGGCGGCCGGCGGCGCGGGGGTGGAAAACCTGCTCGACATCATCGCCAAGGAGATGCGGGTGGCCATGACCCTCACCGGCGCCCGCGCCATCTCCGATATCTCCAGCGACAGCCTTGTGCGGGAGATCGAGCGGCCTCTGGCTCGCGCGGCGGAGTGAGGACGGGGCGGATTCTTCCCCTCTCCAACCTGCGGGGGGTGGAGAGGGGGCACCCGGTCACACATTTCTCGATTGAGGCACAGCCAGAACGACAATGCCCGGCGCGAAGCCGGGCATTGCGTGGTTTCGGAATTGGGCCCCGGGTCTCTCAGATCCCGAGCTTGGCCTTCAGGATATCGTTGAGGGCCTGCGGGTTGGCCTTGCCGCCGGAAGCCTTCATGGCCTGGCCCACGAACCAGCCCAGCATGGTGGGCTTGGCCAGCACCTGCGCCACCTTGTCCGGGTTCTTGGCGATGATCTCGTCCACCACCTTCTCGATGGCGCCGAGGTCGGTCACCTGCTTCAGGCCTCGGGCTTCCACCACGACGCGCGGGTCGCCACCCTCGGTGAAGATGATCTCGAACAGGTCCTTGGCGATCTTGGACGAGATGGTGCCTTCCGCGATCAGGTCGAGGATGGCGCCGATCTGCTGCGGGCTGACGGGCGAGGAGGTGACATCCTTGCCCTCCTTGTTCAGGCGGCCGAACAGCTCGTTGATGACGAAGTTCGCCGCCGCCTTGCCGTCGCGCTTGACGCCGCCGCCGTCCACCACCTGCTCGAAATAGGCGGCGGTCTCACGCTCAGCCACCAGCACGCCGGCATCATAGGGGCTGAGGCCGTAATCGGCGATGAAGCGGGCCTTCTTCTCGTCCGGCAGCTCGGGCAGCTTGGCCTTGAGGTCCTCCACCCATTCGGGCTTCAGCACCAGCGGCAGCAGGTCCGGATCGGGGAAGTAGCGGTAGTCGTGCGCCTCTTCCTTCGAACGCATGGAGCGCGTCTCGCCCTTGGTGGGGTCGAACAGGCGAGTCTCCTGGGAGATGGAGCCGCCATCCTCCAGGATCTCGATCTGCCGCCGCGCCTCGGTCTCGATGGCCTGGCCGATGAAGCGGATGGAATTGACGTTCTTGATCTCGCAGCGGGTGCCGAAGGGTTCGCCGGGGCGGCGCACGGAGACGTTCACGTCCGCCCGCAGATTGCCCTTCTCCATATCGCCGTCGCAGGTGCCGAGATAGCGCAGGATGGTGCGCAGCTTGGTCACATAGGCCTTCGCCTCCTCCGCCGAGCGCAGGTCGGGGCGGGAGACGATCTCCATCAGCGCCACGCCGGAGCGGTTGAGGTCCACGAAAGACTGGGTGGGCGACAGGTCGTGGATGGACTTACCGGCGTCCTGCTCCAGGTGCAGGCGCTCGATGCCGACGGGAATGCTCTCCCCGTCGGGCAGGTCCACGATAACCTCGCCCTCGCCCACCACGGGCTGCTTGTACTGGCTGATCTGGTAGCCCTGCGGAAGGTCCGGGTAGAAGTAGTTCTTCCGGTCGAACACCGAGGTCAGGTGGATCTGCGCCTTCAGGCCGAGGCCGGTGCGCACCGCCTGGGCCACGCATTCCTGGTTGATGACCGGCAGCATGCCGGGCATGGCCGCGTCCACCAGCGACACATGGTCATTGGGCGGGCCGCCGAAGGCGGTGGAGGCGCCGGAGAACAGCTTGGCGTTGGAGGCCACCTGGGCATGCACCTCCAGGCCGATCACCACTTCCCAATCGCCGGTGGCGCCGGAAATGAGCTTCTTCGTATCGGTAGGGCGAACATGTAAGGTCATGAAAGGTCCCGGGACTAGCCGCCGCGTCGGCGCGCGGGCGATCAGCGTTTCGACGTGCGTTTCTCTTAAACTCACTACTCCCCAACGGGGAGTGCGCGCAACGCTGGAGCACGCGCCGATCAGACTGCACCGCAATCTGATCGCGTAACCCATTCTCTTTGCTTAAGTTTAGAGGCCGTGCTTTGCCGCCTCGCCTCGCCGCGCGGCCGGTGCTATAGCAGGCGCGAACGAGAACCCCATCGCCTCCCATCCATGACCGTGTCGACATCCGGCGTCTCATCGCCCTCCCCCTCCGCGCCGAAGGGCCTGCGGCTCGCCGCCGTCGCCATCGTCCGCGATGAGGCGGACGTGATCGAGGCGTTCGTGCGGCACAATCTCGCGGTGGTCGACCACCTCTTCATCGAGGACGACCACAGCCGCGACGGCACCCGCGCCATCCTCGACGCCCTCGCGGCGGAAGGGCTGGCGGTGAGCGTGTTCGACGGCCCGCAGGAGGCCGCTTATTTCCAGGCGGCGCGCACCAAGGGCCTGCTGCAACGCGCCTATGCCGTGGAGCGGTGGGATTTCGCCTTCCTGCTGGACGGCGACGAATTCCTGACCACGCCGGACCGCGCCAGCCTCGAAGCGGAGCTGGCCAGCCTGCCGGACTCCCAGGCCGGCGGCCTGAGGATGTGGAACTACCTGCCCCGCCCGCTGGATGAAACCTCCGACCCCTTCAGCTTCTTCTCGGACCGTACCCAGAAGCTCACCGGATTCAGCGCCAAGGTGATGCTGCCGGCGAGCGTCGCCGCGAATGAAGAGCTGAAGATCGAGGACGGCAACCACGCCGCCTTCTGCTTCCGGCGCAAGGTGGTGGTGCATCAGTTGCAGTCGGTCGCCCTCGCCCATTTCCCGGTGCGCAGCCACGACCAGATCGTGTCCAAGACGCTGGTGGCCTATTGCCGCTGGCGCACCCGGCCGGATTACGATCCCGCCACCACGGCGCTCGGCCCAATGGGCGCCATGGCGCTCCTGCGGGCCAATCCCGGCCTCAGGCTCGACAGCCTGGACGCCATCACCGCCTGCTACATGGGCGCCACCGGCCCGGACGATACAGTGCAGCGCCCGTTCGAGCGGCTGGGCGCGCCCCGGCGCTACGATGGCCTCGCCGCCATCCGGCCCTACGACAAGGCGGCCTCGGCGGTCGACACCATCATCGCCTCCCTGACCCGTCTTGAGCCGGGTGGCGCTGCCTCCCGGCAGGCGGCGGAGAGCGGACTTGCCAAGTTCCTGTCCAAGTCCCTTGTGGGGCGCTGGCGGGCGCTGCGCGGCGGCCACACCACCCTGAAGGCGGAGTGGGACGGCACCGTCCGCCGCCTGAGCCGCTCCATCAAGAAGCGGCTGGGATAGACACCCGCACTTGGTGCGGGTGTCACGCAAGCCCGGCTGACCTCAGCCGCGCCACCACTGCTTGTCGACCGGGAAGCGGCCGGCCGCTTCCTCGATCACCTCGGCGAGGGAGAACAGGGTCTCCTCCTCGAACGGGCGGCCGATGAGCTGGAGGCCGAGGGGCAGCCCGTCCGCCGAAAGGCCGGCGGGGACGGCGATGCCGGGCAGGCCGGCCATGTTCACCGTCACGGTGAACACGTCGTTGAGATACATCTCCACCGGATCGGCCTTCAGCTTCTCGCCGATGCCGAAGGCGGGCGAAGGGGTCGCCGGGGTGAGCACCGCGTCCACGCCCTGGGCGAACACCTGATCGAAGTCGCGCTTGATCAGGCTGCGCACCTTCTGCGCGCGCAGGTAATAGGCATCGTAATAGCCGGCCGAGAGCACATAGGTGCCGATCATGATGCGGCGGCGCACCTCCGGGCCGAAGCCGGCGGCGCGGGTGTTCTCGTACATCTCCACCACGTCGCGGCCCGGCACCCGCTCGCCATAGCGCACGCCGTCATAGCGGGCGAGGTTGGAGGAGGCCTCCGCCGGCGCCACGATATAATAGGCCGGCAGGGCGTATTGGGTGTGGGGCAGCGAGATGTCGACGATCTCCGCACCCGCGTCCTTCAGGAAGCGGGCACCCTCGCGCCAGAGCGCGTCGATCTCGTCGGCCATGCCATCCATGCGGTATTCGCGCGGAATGCCGATCTTCTTGCCCTTGATGGAAGCGCCCACCGCCTCCTCATAATCCGGCACCGGCCGGTTGACGCAGGTGGAATCCTTGGGGTCGTAGCCGGCCATGGACTTCAGCAGCACCGCCGCGTCATTCACCGTGCGGGCGAACGGGCCAGCCTGGTCGAGGGACGAGGCGAAGGCCACGATGCCCCAGCGCGAGCAACGCCCATAGGTGGGCTTGATGCCCACGGTGCCAGTGAAGGCCGCCGGCTGGCGGATCGAGCCGCCGGTGTCGGTGCCGGTCGCCCCCGCGCACAGGAAGGCCGCCACCGCCGCCGCCGAGCCGCCGGACGAGCCACCGGGCACCAGCGGGGTCTCGTCGCCGTCCCGCCTCCACGGCGAGACCACCGGGCCGAACGCCGAGGTCTCGTTGGACGAGCCCATGGCGAACTCGTCATTGTTCAGCTTGCCCAGCAACACCGCCCCGTCCCGCCACAGGTGGGAGGTGACGGTGGATTCGTACTGGGGAATGAAATTATCGAGGATCTTGGCGCAGGCGGTGGTGCGCACGCCCTGCGTGGCGAACATGTCCTTGATGCCGAGGGGAATGCCCTCCAGCGGACCGGTCTCGCCCGCGGCGATGCGCCGGTCGCTCTCCTTCGCCATCTCAAGGGCGATCTCGGGCGTCTCCAGCACATAGGCGTTGAGGGGACGGGCCTGTTCCATGGCCTTCAGATAGGCCTCGGTCAGCTCGACGGAGGTGAACTCGCCCTGGGCGAGGCCTTCGCGCGCCTGGGTGAGGGTGAGCTGTGTGAGCTTGGTCATTCCACCACCTTCGGCACGGTAAAGAAGCCGCCCTCGGCGTCGGGGGCATTGGCGAGCACCTTTTCGGGGCAGTGGCCGTCGGTGACCACATCCGCGCGCATGGGCAGTTCCACGGGCACCACGCTGGTCAGGGGCTCGACGCCGGACACGTCGAGATCGGCCAGTTGCTCGACGAATTCGAGGATGGCGTTAAGCTCACTCTGAAGATGGCCGAGTTCGTCCTCGCGCACCGAAATGCGCGCAAGATGGGCCACCCGGCGGACGGTCGCCTGATCGACGGACATGATACGCTCCCAAAAGCTGACCGCCGCTATAGCAAGGGGTATGCCGCGGTGGAAGGGTTTGCGGCGAGAGGCGGGCTGGGGCGAGGAGGCGCGCACTGCCGCAGGCGCACGGATTTTCGCATCAGATGATGCTATGATTGATGTTCAAGCAGCCTGCGGGAGCACCTTTGCCATGCGGACCACCCTCGCCATCGACGACGATCTGCTCGCAAAGGCCCAGGCGCTGACAGGCATGACGGAAAAATCTGCATTGATCCGCGAAGCCCTGCAGGCACTCATCGCTCGCGAAAGCGCGCGGCGCCTGGCTCGGCTCGGAGGAAGCGAGCCGCAACTCGAACCGGTGCGCCGTCGCCGCTCTGGCGAGGCATGATTCTCGTCGATACGTCGATCTGGATCGATCATTTCCGCACAGGCGAGACGCGCCTCGCGGAACGGCTCGAAGCCGGGGAGATTCTCACCCATCCCTTCGTCATCGGCGAACTGGCGCTGGGAAATTTCCGCGACCGCAACACCATATTGGCCGCCCTTGCGGACCTGCCGAGCGCCATGGTGGCGAACGATGCGGAGGTGCTCGGGCTGATCGAGGCTGCGAGCCTGCACGGTCGCGGCATTGGCTTAGTGGATGCCCATCTCCTCGCCTCGGTGCGCCTGACGCCCGATACCCGCCTTTGGACCAGGGACCGCCGGCTCGGCGTCATCGCGGCCGAGCTGGGCCTCGACGTTTCGACCTGAAGCGGCCGTCCCCTTGAAGCGGCACGCGATCCGCATTCACCCCCGCCCCAAAATGCTCTAGCCATACGCAATGACGCACCCCACCTCCCCCGCCCCCATCGGGCCGCTGGCCGACATCGCGCCGTTGCTGCCGCCGCGCGGCACGCTGCTCGGGCTCGATCTCGGCACCAAGACCATCGGCGTCGCCTCCTGCGATCCCGATCGCCGGGTGGCCACCGTGGTGGAAACGGTGCAGCGCACCAAGTTCACCGCCGATGCCCAGCGCCTGCTGGCTCTTGCGGCAGAACGGCGGGCGGTGGGCTTCGTGCTCGGCCTGCCGCTGAACATGGATGCCTCCGAAGGCCCCCGGGCGCAGGCGAGCCGCGCCTTCGCCCGCAATCTCGCACGCCTCACGGCGCTGCCCATCGCCTTGTGGGACGAGCGCCTGTCCACCGCAGCGGTGGAGCGGGCGCTGATTTCCGCCGACGTGAGCCGCGCCCGCCGCGCCGCCGTGGTGGACCAGCACGCCGCCGCCTTCATCCTGGAAGGGGCGCTGGGCTTCCTCTCCCGCCACGTGCTCCGCCCGGCCGGGAACGAATCCGAAACCGGCCCGCTGAACTGATTCGGTCACCGCCTGTTCCCCAGCGTTCTGGTCCGGCGGCACGTTTTTCCCGTTTCGGGACAGTGGATTTCCCCGAACCGCCCGCCTAAAGGTGGGGACCCGGGCGGGCCGCGTGCCACGCGAAGGGACTAATTGCCTGCCGCCAAACGGCAGGCGCGCTATGCGTCGGCCCATGGACCTCATTTTCAGCGCGCTCGCGCCCGTCTTCCTCGTTATCGCGCTCGGCGCCGTGCTGCGGCGGATCCTGCTGAAGGATCCCGCCCATTGGGCAGCGCTGGAAAAACTCACCTATTTCGTGCTGTTCCCGGCCCTGCTGGTGGTCTCGGCGGTGAAGGCCGACCTCAGCAAGGTGAACGTGCTTGCGGTCAGCGGGGCGCTCATCGGATCAGTGGTGGTGCTCTCCGGCCTGATTCTGCTGGTTCACCGGCCGCTGATCGCGACCTTGTCGGCCGATGGGCCCGGCTTCACCTCCCTGTTTCAGGGGGCCGTGCGCTGGAACACCTATATCGTGCTGGCGGTGGCGGGCGGGCTCTATGGCCCGGAAGGCATCACCATCGCGGCGCTGGCACTGGTGGCCATGATCCCGGTGGTGAACGTGATCTGCGTGCTGGTGCTGGCGAGCTTCTCGGGCCGCCATCCGCCGACCTTCGCCTATGTGGCGGAACAGCTTGCCCGCAACCCCTATATCTGGGCCTGCGCGGCCGGGGCGGCGCTGAATGCCACTCACTTCCCCGTCCCCGGTGTGCTGCTGGAATTCGGCGACGTGCTGGGGCGCGCATCCCTGGCTTTGGGGCTGCTGGTGGTGGGCGGCGGACTGCTGCTGAACCGTCTGGCGCGGCCGCGTCCCATCGTGCTGGCGAGCCTTGCACTCAAACTGCTGGTGAAGCCTGCCATCGCGCTTGTGCTTGCGCTGGCCTTCGGCCTCTCGGGCACGGAACTGATAGTGGTGGCGATCACCGCCGCGGTTCCCTCCGCGCCCAACGGCTACGTGCTGGCCCGCCAGATGGGCGGCGACGCGCCCTTGCTGGCGGAAATCCTCACCCTGCAGATCGTCGCTGCCGCGATCACGCTGCCGCTGGTGGTGACGGTGGCGAAACTGCTGGCCTGAGCAGCCGGCGCCACGACGCGAGGGGAAAGCAAAAGGGCGACCCGAAGCCGCCCTTTAAATCGTGCCGCCAGCCGCGCTGCCTCAGCAGGGCGACCAGTAGCCGGAGCCGCCGGGACCGGTGGTGACCCAGCAGCTGCGCGGGCGCGGCTCGGGGGCCGGCTCCAGATAGACGCGGGGCGCGGGCTCGTAATAGACCGGCGGCGGCTCTTCATAATAAACGGTCGGAGGCGGGGCCGAGGCGGCGCCGGCAATGGCTGCCGCGCCCAAGATACCGAGGGCGACGCCCGCGCCCACCGCGGCGCCATTGCCGCCGCCGCAGTTCCAGCAGCCGCCCCGATAGGGACCGCCATAGCCGCGATAGGGGCCGTTGTAATAGCGGCCGCGATGCCAGTAGCCGACATCGGTGACGGAGGCGGCCTGGCCCGGCGCGAGCGCCAGCGCGCCCGTGCCGACGGCGGCGGCCTGGCCCGGCGTCGCCGCGCCGGTGACGGCCGCAGCCGCCACGGCCAGCGCCACGAGCTTCGCCCGGAGGAGAGAAGACATGACAGCAACTCCCAAACGTCGCAGGCCCTGAAGGACCCAGGACAATGAACTCTGGAACCGGCACCCCCGGTTCCATCTCAGGCTCGGCGCGACTTCGTCCCAAAGTGTGGCGCCGCGCGGGTGTTTCCGGGGAGAGTTGTGCTCGAATGGTGAACGATCCCTGAAGACCCGGCGCGGTGGCGGGGTGAGGCGGCGACCCGCTTCTGCCGAAACGCGACCGGCTCTTGCCCTGCTTCCGTTGTCCAGCTCCCTTGCCGGGCGGGCCGGGTGCGTCTATGCCTGCCGCTTGCCATGCATGCTGCTTCCGCCTTCACCCTCTCCGGCCGGGATCTTCTCGGCATCGAAGGCCTCATCGCCAGCGAGATCACAGGTCTGCTCGACCTTGCCGAGGAGTTCGTCGAACTCAACCGGCAGATCGAGAAGAAGCGCACCACGCTTCGCGGCCGCACCCAGATCAACCTGTTCTTTGAGGCCTCCACCCGCACCCAGTCTTCCTTCGAGATCGCCGGAAAGCGGCTCGGGGCGGATGTGATGAACATGTCGGTGGGCTCGTCCTCCGTGAAGAAGGGCGAGACGCTGATCGACACCGCCATCACGCTGAATGCCATGCACCCCGACATATTGGTGGTGCGGCATCATGCGTCCGGCGCGGTGGCGCTCCTGGCGCGCAAGGTGGACTGCTGCGTGGTGAATGCCGGCGACGGCGCCCACGAGCACCCCACCCAGGCGCTGCTGGACGCCCTCACCATCCGCCGCAACAAGGGCCGTATCGCCGGCCTCACCGTCGCCATCTGCGGCGACGTGCTGCATTCGCGGGTGGCGCGCTCCAACATCATCCTGCTCCACACCCTCGGCGCGAAGGTGCGGCTGGTGGCGCCCTCCACTCTGCTGCCGGCGGGCATCGAGAGCCTCGGCGTCGAGGTGTTCCGCACCATGGAAGAGGGCCTCAGGGATGCGGACATCGTGATGATGCTGCGCCTCCAGCGCGAGCGCATGGCCGGCTCCTTCATCCCCTCGGTGAAGGAATATTTCCATTATTTCGGCCTCGACGAGGCCAAGCTGCGCCATGCCGCCCCCGACGCGCTGGTGATGCATCCCGGCCCCATGAACCGGGGCGTGGAAATCGATTCGGCGGTGGCCGACGGGCCCCGCTCCCTCATCCGCGAACAGGTGGAGATGGGCGTCGCCGTGCGCATGGCCGTGCTCGACACCCTCGCCCGGAAGCTGCCCAATGCGTGACGGCCGCCTCATCTTCCGCGATCCGCGCCCGCTTTTGCTCGCCAACGCGCGGGTTATCGACCCGTCCCGGGGATCGGATTTCCACGGCGATGTCTATCTCGCCGATGGCGTCATCAAGGATGCCGGCTTCGGCATCGCCGCCTCGGGCGTGCCGGACGGAGCCGAGGTGGTGGACTGCAAGGGCGCGGTGGTGGCGCCCGGCCTTGTGGACATGTGCGCCTTCGTGGGCGAGCCCGGCGCCGAGCATCGCGAGACGCTGGCCTCCGCCAGCCACGCGGCTGCGGCCGGCGGCGTCACCACCATCATCTGCCAGCCCAACACCGATCCGGTGGTGGACGACCCGGCCATCGTCGACTTCATCCTGCGCCGGGCGCGGGATACGGCGGTGGTGCGGGTGCACCCCATGGCCGCCATCACCAAGGGCCTCAGGGGCGAGGAGATGACCGAGATCGGCCTGCTCCAGGCCGCCGGCGCCGTCGCCTTCACCGATGGCCACCGCTCGGTGGCGAGCGCCCAGGTGCTGCGCCGGACCCTGACCTACGCCCGCGATTTCGACGCCCTGCTGGTGCACCACACCGAGGATGCGAGCATGTCGCAGGGCGCCATGAACGAGGGCGCGTTTGCCGCCCGTCTCGGCCTCTCCGGCAATCCCAAGGCTGCCGAAACCATCGTGCTGGAACGCGACGTGCGCCTCGTGGCCGGAGCACGCGGGCGCTACCACGCGGCGGCGCTCACCTGCGCCGAATCGCTCGCCGTACTGGAGCGCGCCAAGGAAGCTGGCCTGCCGGTGACGGCGTCCGCCACCATCAACCACCTGTCTTTCAACGAGCTGGATATCGGCGCCTACCGCACCTATTTCCGGCTCGCTCCGCCGCTGCGCGCGGAGGACGACCGCCAAGCACTGATCCGCGCCATCGCCTCCGGCCTCATCGACGTGGTGGTCTCCGACCATCTGCCGCAGGACGTGGAAGGCAAGCGCCTGCCCTTCTCCGAGGCGGAGCCTGGCGCCATCGGCCTTGAAACCCTGCTGTCCGCCGCCCTGCGCCTGGTGCATTCGGACCAGGTGGATCTGGTGACCCTGCTGGCGGCCCTCTCTACCCGCCCGGCGGCGATCCTGGGCCTCGATGCCGGCACGCTGCGCCCCGGCGCGCCGGCGGACGTGATCGTGTTCGACCCCGGCATGCCCTATGTGCTGGAACCTTCCATGCTCAAGTCGCGCTGCCGCAACACGCCGTTCGACGAAGCCCGCCTCGACGGGCGCGTGCTGCGCACCATCGTTGCCGGGGCGACCGTGTACGAATACGTTTGATGGGCTCACGCAGCGTCGCTCACCGCGACTCGCGACGCTGCGTCGGCATCCTGTTTCGACACGCCGTCGTCAGGCTTACCGATCTCCACTGCGCGCGAAAGTGCTCTTGCTCCATGGTCCGCCTCCGAGGTCTTCATGCCTGATGCCCCGTCGTCCGCCCCGGTGCTCTTCCTGGCGCTGGCGTTGGGCTACCTGCTCGGCTCGATCCCGTTCGGGCTGCTGCTCACCCGCCTCGCCGGCACCCGCGACATCCGCTCCATCGGCTCCGGCAATATCGGCGCCACCAACGTGCTGCGCACCGGCCGCAAGGACCTCGCCGCCGCGACCTTGCTGCTCGATGCCCTGAAGGGTACGGTGGCGGTGCTGATCGCCAGCCATTTCCTCGGGGCGCCGGCCGCCATGGCGGCGGCCTTCGGTGCCTTTCTCGGCCATATCGCGCCGGTGTGGCTGCGGTTTCAGGGCGGCAAGGGCGTCGCCACCTTCTTGGGTGTCACGCTGGGCCTCGCCTGGCCGGTGGCGTTGGTGTTCGCAGTGGTGTGGCTGGCGACGGCCTACTTCACCCGCTATTCCTCGCTTGCCGCCCTTATCGCCTCGGTGGCCACTGTCGCGGCCGCCGCAGCCCTCGTGAACGACCGGCTGGCGCTCCTGCTGGCGCTCCTCGCCATCCTGCTGTGGATCAAGCACCACGCCAACATCCGCCGCCTCCTTGAGGGGAACGAGGGCAAGATCGGCGCGAAGGGCTAGGGCGCCACATGGCACGGGGCAAGACATCGGTTGGCCCCGGACCGGGCGAACTGCTTTCGTCGGAGCAGCGGCTGGACTGGCTGCGCCTCATCCGCACCGAGAATGTGGGGCCGCGCACCTTCCGCGCCCTCATCAACCAGTTCGGCGGCGCGGCCGCGGCGCTGGAAGCCCTGCCGACCCTCGCCCGGCGTGGCGGCCGGCTGCTGCCGCCGCGCATGCCCGACAAGGTGGAGGCCGAAGCGGAAATGGCCGCCCTCGCCCGCTTGGGCGCCCGGCTGGTGGCCACCGGCGAGGCGGACTATCCCATCGCCCTGCGCCAACTCGACGACGCCCCGCCGCTGATCTGTGTGAGAGGGCGCGGCGAGGTGCTGCAACGGCCCATGGTGGCCATTGTGGGCGCCCGCAACGCCTCCGCCGCCGGCCGCTCCTTCGCCGCGCGACTCGCGCGGGATCTGGCGGGCGCCGGCTGGGTGGTGGTCTCGGGCCTGGCCCGTGGCATCGACGCTTCGGCCCATGAGGCGAGCCTCGACGGCGGCACGGTGGGCGTGTTCGCCGGTGGCCTTGCCCGCCCCTATCCGCCGGAAAACCTGGGCCTCATCGAGAAAGTGGCCGCGACCGGCGCCATCGTCTCCGAAATGCCGGTCAACTGGGAGCCGCGGGCCCGCGATTTCCCCCGCCGCAACCGGCTGGTGTCGGGTATGGCGCTGGGCGTGGTGGTGGTGGAGGCGGCCGAGCGCTCGGGATCGCTGATCACCGCACGGCTCGCCGGAGAACAGGGACGCGAGGTGTTCGCCGTTCCCGGCTCCCCCCTCGACCCGCGTGCCGGCGGCACCAACCGCCTGCTGAAACAGGGCGCCACCCTGGTCACCGAAGCGGCCGACGTCATCGACGTCCTCACCCCCATGGCCGGACGGCGGGGACACGATGCCATCGAGGCGGAGGGCCCGACCATGGAGCCACCCCTGCCGGGGGAAGATGCCCGCGCGCGCATCATCGGCCTGCTCAGTCCGGCCCCGACCCTCATCGACGATCTCGTGCGCCTGTCCGGCTGCAGCGCTGCGGAGGTGCAGATCGTACTGCTGGAACTCGATCTCGCCGGCCGGCTGGACCGGCCGGGCACGGGGCGCGTGGCGCTCAAATAGATCTATTCTCGATACATCATGCCCCTCGGGCGTCAGGTCCCGCCACCACGAGGCGAGGCCCCTCTTTCCGACCCGGCGAGCGGATCGTCGGCCAGACTCTTGGCTTCGAGGCGCGCCATTTCGAGAATATAGGCCAGCGTCGTGAAGCCATGGTTTTCCGCAAGACGGGACAATTCCGTCGTGATGGTAGCGATATAGGCGGCCGTAGAGGCGGGGTCGCCCCAAGGGCGAGAGGAGGACACGTCGGTCATGGCCCGTCCATCGGCATAACGGATAGTCCTTCACGTCTTATAGATTGATTTTCATATTAAAACATACTCTAGGTTGTAAACTCTCCGGATGGGGACACCGCATCACGGCGGGGGCAGAATTTGACACGCGCCGTTCCGCTCCCCATGTTGCGGCCGCTTCCCGGTGTCGCGATCCGGCCGGCGGGGATCAGGATCGCGATGTGGAAGCCGGCAGTCCCACGGCGGAAAACGATGCGCGAACGCGGGTCGTTTCGCCGGCGAAGCCAATCCAATTGAGGCCGCGCACTGGGGCGGCGGCCCTATGAAAGACACGGTCCGTCATGCAGGTCGTCATCGTCGAATCGCCGGCTAAGGCGAAGACGATCAACAAATATCTCGGTCCCGGCTACGAGGTGATCGCCTCCTACGGCCACGTGCGCGACCTGCCCTCCAAGGACGGCTCCGTCGACCCGGATGCGGACTTCCGCATGCTGTGGGAAGTGGACCCCAAGGCGCAGAAGCGGCTGAACGAGATCGCAGCCGCGGTGAAGGGGGCCGACGGCCTCATCCTCGCCACCGACCCGGATCGCGAGGGCGAAGCCATCTCCTGGCACGTGCTGGAGGTGCTGAAGCAGAAGAAGGCGCTCAAGGGCCAGAAGGTCGAGCGCGTCGTCTTCAACGCCATCACCAAGCAGGCCGTGCTGGACGCCATGAAGGCGCCCCGGGCCATCGACGTGGCACTGGTGGACGCCTATCTCGCCCGTCGCGCGCTGGACTATCTGGTGGGCTTCACCCTCTCCCCCGTGCTGTGGCGCAAGCTGCCGGGCGCACGGTCCGCCGGGCGAGTGCAGTCGGTGGCGCTGCGCTTGGTCTGCGAGCGTGAGCGTGAGATCGAGACCTTCGTCCGTAAGGAATACTGGTCCATCCTCGCCAAACTCGCGACGCCCCGCGCCGAGGAGTTCGAGGCCCGCCTTTCGGGCGCCGACGGCAAGAAGATCACCCGCCTCTCCGTAGGCACGGCCGAGGAGGCGAAGGCCTTCCGCGCCGCGCTGGAGGCGGCGGATTTCCGCGTGCGCTCGGTGGAGGCCAAGCCCATGCGGCGCCATCCGCAGCCGCCCTTCACCACCTCCACCCTGCAGCAGGAGGCGAGCCGGAAGCTGGGCCTCGCCCCCGCCCGCACCATGCAGATCGCCCAGCGCCTCTACGAGGGCGTGGACGTGGGCGGCGAGACGGTGGGTCTCATCACCTACATGCGAACCGACGGCGTGGACATGGCGCCCGAGGCGGTGGCCGCCACCCGCAGCGCCATCGGCAAGCAGTTTGGCCCCAAGTATCTGCCCGGCGTGCCGCGCAAATACACCACCAAGGCCAAGAACGCCCAGGAGGCCCACGAGGCCATCCGCCCCACCGATCCCTCCCGCCATCCGCGCGAGGTGGCGCGCCATCTCGATGCCGAGCAGGCCAAGCTCTACGAACTCATCTGGATCCGCACCGTGGCGAGCCAGATGGAATCGGCGGAGCTGGAGCGCACCACCGCCGACATCGAGGCGAAAGCCGGGGCGCGCACCCTCGACCTCACCGCCACCGGCACCGTGGTGAAGTTCGACGGCTTCCTCACCCTCTACCGCGAGGGCAAGGACGACGAGGACGACGACGAGGAGAGCCGCCGCCTGCCGGCCATGAGCGCCAACGAGAAGCTCGACCGGCGCGACATCCTCACCGACCAGCACTTCACCGAGCCGCCGCCGCGCTATTCGGAAGCCTCGCTGGTGAAGCGCATGGAGGAGTTGGGCATCGGCCGCCCCTCCACCTATGCCGCCGTGCTCGCGGTGCTTCGCGACCGCGAATATGTGAAGCTTGAGAAGAAACGCCTGGTGCCCGAGGACAAGGGCCGGCTGGTCACCGCCTTCCTCGAAAGCTTCTTCAAGCGCTACGTGGAATACGACTTCACCGCCGATCTCGAAGAGAAGCTGGACGAGGTCTCCGCCGCCGAACTCGACTGGAAGGACGTGCTGCGCGCCTTCTGGCAGGACTTCCACACCGCCGTGGAGGCCACCAAGGACCTGCGTGTCTCCCAGGTGCTCGACGCCTTGGACGAGATGCTCACCGCCCACATCTTCCCGCCCACGGAAGATGGCACCGACCCGCGCCTGTGCCCCACCTGCGGCAACGGACGGTTGTCGCTGAAGATGGGCAAGTTCGGCGCCTTCATCGGCTGCTCCAACTATCCCGAGTGCCGCCACACCCGCCCCCTCACCGGCGATGGCGCCCCAGAGGGCGATGGCAAGCGCGAGCTGGGCATCGACCCGGAGAGCGGCGAGGAAGTGACCATCCGCGCCGGGCGCTTCGGCACCTATCTCCAGCTCGGCGAGGGCAAGGACGGGGAGAAGCCCAAGCGCTCCTCCCTGCCCAAGGGCCTTGCCCCGGCGGACGTGGACCTGGAAACCGCGCTGAAGCTACTGGCCCTGCCGCGCGAGGTGGGCAAGCATCCTGAGGACGGCGAGCCCATCCTCGCGGGCATCGGGCGCTATGGTCCCTATGTGCAGCACGGGCGCACCTACGCCAACATCGAGGACGGCGACGACATTCTCGCCATTGGCCTCAACCGGGCGGTGGTACTGATCGCCGAGAAGCAGTCCAAGGGCCGCGGCGGTCGCGGGGCGGCGACGCCGGGGCGCACCCTGGGCGATCACCCCACCCACGGCGGGCCGATCACGGTGCGGCCGGGGCGCTTCGGGCCTTATGTGAACCACGGCAAGGTCAACGCCACCCTGCCCAAGTCCGTGGACCCGGAAGCCCTCACCCTCGCCGAAGCGGTGACGCTCATCGACGCCAAGGCGGCCCTGTCGCCCTCAAAGGCGAAGGCGCCCCGCAAGACGGCCTCCAAGGCGGCCGCATCCGGAGAGGATGCTCCGGCCAAAACGACCGCAAAGCCGGCGGCGAAAAAGCCGGCGGCCAAATCCGCCGCCAAGAAGCCCGCCGCGAAGAAGACGACGAAAGCCGCCAGCAAGGGGCCGAAGGCGGCCGAATAGGCCGCGCTCCGCCTGTGCCGTAAACTGAAAGGGCGAGCGCACCGGGCTCCGGCAAGCTCGCCCTTTCTTCTCATCAGGCGGACCGCTGTCCGGCCGTCCGCCTGGCTACCGATTGCGCGATCAGATGGCTCAGGCCGCAGCCGACTCTGGCTTGCCCTCGGGCGCATCCTCGGGGTTCTCGCCACGCCCCTTCGGGATCTCCATATCCTCCGGAACAGGCGCGGCCGGGTCGGTCACCGGGTCGGCCACCGGGTCGGCCGCCACCTGGCGGTGCGCGAGGTTATGGATGAAGCCCAGCTTCGCGATCACGCCGGGACCGAGGATGAACGGATAGGCATCCGACATGCCGAGGCAGCGGTTGAGATTGTTGAGCGCGAAGGCGATTGGTAGCCAGGAATCCACCATCTGCTGCACCGGGCAGGCCTGATAGGGATTGAAATCCACCTGGGCGCCCAGCTCACCGGTGTTGTCGAGGCCCGGATGCACCTCGACACCGAATGCCGCCGCCATCTCCAGCGTATCCACGATGTGGATGTAATGCTTGAAGGTCTCCGCAAAGTCTTCCCACGGATGTGCGGTAGCGTAGGCCGAGACAAAATTCATCTGCCAGTCGGCCGGTGGGGTAGAAGCGTAATAGGCTTTCAGCGCCTCCCCGTAATCGGCGGTCTCATCTCCGAACACCGCGCGAAACGCATTGAGCCGACCGGCATCACGCACCAGTCGGTTCCAGTAGTAATGGCCCACCTCATGGCGGAAATGCCCGAGCACGGTGCGGTACAACTCGCCCAGCACGTTCTTGCGCTGCTCTCGCTCCGCATCGTCCGCCTCGACGAGGGCGATGGTGATCAGCCCCTCGTCATGCCCGGTCATCACGTTCGGCGTCTGGTCATCCGGCGTATCGGCGAGAAAATCGAAGCACAGGCCACCCTCGCGGTCCTGGTTGTTTTCCAGCGGAAGGTTGAGGCGCAACAGCGAATAGACCAGCCGATGCTTCGCCACTTCCATCTTGCGCCATTTGCGCAGGTTTTCCGGAACCGTCAGGTCCGGAACCGTGCGATTGTGGCGGCAGGCGAGGCAATATTCCTCTTCCTGATCTGCCGGAAGCAGCCAGTTGCAAGCATCGTGGGCCGCATTGGCGCAGAACTTGAAACGTGCCTCCTGATGACCGACCGAACGGTAGGCGTCGCCATCCGCTTCGAGGGGGGTGATCTCGTTGGCTTCGGGGATATAGCCGAGTTCATGGCCGCACTTCTCGCAGCGGCGGTTCTCGAAGTAGAGAAGCTGGTCGCAAACGGCGCAGCGGAACAAACGCATCATCATCTCCCAACGGCGGTCGCGGTGCTTCGGGCACACGTTCTGTGCAGCCGGCGCCGAGAGAACCTCCTGACGCATCAGTGGTTCCCATTCCGCACCAGCGGTGTGTCAATTTCTCACGTCCTGAATTGAAGTCCATGGCCACGTGGGCGCGACGGGGCAAAGTCCCCCGTTGTTACCGCCGGAGGGGCACGATGTCCGGGGCGGATGCGGAGCGCGTGACGCCGTCCCCGGCTGAAGGCATGATTATCCCATGAGCACGACACACCTCTTCTCCATCGGCTACGAGCAGAGCACGCCATCCGCCTTCCAGGCCGCGCTGGACGAGGCCAAGGTCGAGCTTCTGGTGGACGTGCGGGCGGTGGCGGCCTCCCGACGGCCGGGCTTTTCCAAGACGGCGTTGGCGGCGGGCATCGCCGAGCATGGCGTCGCCTATGTGCATCTGCGGGCGCTGGGCACCCCCAAGGAGGGCCGGCTCGCCGCGCGCGGCGGCGACCATGACGCCCTCATGCGCATCTACGACGCCCACCTCGCCACCGCTCCGGCGCAGGCCGCGCTTGAGGAACTGACGTCCCTCGCCAAGGGCCGGCGCATCTGCCTGCTGTGCTACGAGCGGCACGTGGAGGGCTGCCACCGCCTGCGGCTGGCGCAATGGATGTGCGAGCGCCTGGACATCGGCGCCACCCACCTCATACCGGCTCCGTTCTGACCACCTGCTCGTCGCGCAAGGCCGCCCGCGCCTGGGCGAGGAGCTGCGGCGTATCCACATCGAGAAAGGCGCCGGCGCCGGTGATGGCCACTTCCGCCACCGCATCCTGGTTGGCGGCGAGGATGTGCCGCGCGCCCACGTCGCCCTCCAGCGCGCCGAGATCGGCGAAATAGCGCCGCGACCACAGCACGGGATGGCCCCGCTGCCCGTCCTCCACCGGAACGCAGATGAGCCGCCCCTCGTCGGGCGCATGGGCGGAGATCAGCCGGTCGATAACATCCGCGCCAAGGAGCGGCATGTCGCCGAGCACCACCAGCGCCCCCGCCGCCGTCTCAGGCACGGCGGAGATGCCGGCCCGCAGCGACGAGGCCATGCCGCTCGCGTGATCGGGATTGTGCGCGAAGCTCACGTCGAGGCCGTCGAGCGCGGCAGCAATACGCCCGCGCTCATGCCCGGTCACGACGATGACCGGCCGCGCCCGCGAGGCCAGCGCCGCCTCGACCACCCGGCGGATCACCGGCACGCCGCCCACTTCCTCCATCAGCTTGTTGATGCCCTGCCCCATGCGCGCGCTGCGCCCGGCGGCGAGGATGACGGCGGCGAAGCCCTGCCCCGCATCGCCCTCCGCCCTGGGATGGGGCCGGACGGCAATGTCGGACAACAGCCCGCCCGCCCCGAGACGGGCGATGTCGCGGGCGGTCACCTCAAGGCCAGCGAGGAGGCGCATGAGCACGAAATCGAAGCCGTTCTCCTTCGGGCTGCGGGCGCAGCCGGGCGCGCCCAGCACCGGCATGGCGCCGAGCCGGCCGAGCATCAGCAGGTTGCCGGGATCCACCGGCATGCCGAGCCGCACCACCTCTCCCCCGGCGGCGACCACGGCGGCGGGGATCACATCGTTGCGGTCCGCGATGGCCGAGGCGCCGAAGACGATGACAAGCTCCGCCCCCTCCTGCGCCGCGCGCCCGAGGGCCTGCGCCAGCGCCGCCGTATCGTGGGCGACGGTGTCGGCAGAAACCATCTCGGCGCCGGTGGGCGCGAGGCGGGCGCGGGTGACCGCGAGGGTCTTGGCCACCACCTTGTCGGCGAAGCCCGGCAGCAGGGTGGAAATGACCGCCACGCGCTTCAACCGGAACGGGGCAACCGCCAGCAGCCCATTCGAGGTCCGCCGCGCCGCGTCCACGAGGCTGGCGGGCACGGCATAGGGGATGATCTTCACCGTCCCCACCATGTCCCCCGCCGCCACCGGCGTAAAATCGCGCAGAGTGGCAAGCGTAATGGCTTCGTCTACGTCATTGAAGGCGTCGAGCGCCGCTTCCGACACCCGCAGCACGCCCGCCGCGGCGGCGAACAGATTGGCACGGCCGGTGAAGGCCGCATCCGCCCGCACGTGGGGACCGGCCACCGCTTCCGCCAGAAGCCGGGCGGCGGCGTCTTCCGCCATGTCGCCCGGTTCCATGCGCGCCGCCACCACCTCGCGGAAGCCGGCGGCTTCGAGCCGCGCGATTTCCAGCGGACCGAGTCGCGTGCCCTTCTTGATGGCACCGCCATCGAGCCGCACCGAATGGGCGGCGATGGCGCCTTCAGCCTCTGACAAGGGCAGGGAGCCGAACTTCACGCCGCAACTCCTTCCGCATGGGCCACGCCGGAGCGCAGGGCGCGGATCACCTCGGCCAGCACCGCCACGGCGATCTCGGCGGGGCTGGCGGCGCCGATGTCGATGCCGATGGGCGCATGGATGCGTCCGATGAGGTCCGGCGAAAGCCCCGCCGCCTGAAGCCGCTCCACCCGCCGGGCATGGGTGCGGCGCGAGCCCAGCGCGCCGACGTAGAAACAGCCCACCTTCAGCCCAGCGACCAGCGCCGGTTCGTCCACCTTCGGGTCATGGGTCAAGGCGACCAGGGCGGTGAAGGGGTCGAGGCCATAGGCCGGCAAGGCCACCTCCGGCCATTCCGCGATCACCGGCACGTCGCCGAAGCGCTCGGGCGTGGCAAAGGCAGTGCGCGGGTCGATGATGGTCAGGTCGAAGCCGGCAAGACGCGCCATGGGTGCCAGCGCCTGAGAGATATGCACCGCGCCGATGACAAGCATGCGCGGCGGCGGCACTTCCACCGCGAGAAAGGCCCGCCTTTCCCCCTCCCCCACCAGACGGCTGCGCCGGAGGGCGAGCGCCTCATGGATAGAGCCGGCGAGCGGATCGGCATCCACCTGATCGCTCCCAACCAGGCGCTGGGCGCCGCTCGCCAGCTCCGTCACCACCACGCAGGCCCGGCGCGCGGCGCGTTCCGCATTGAGGGCCGCCAGAAGCTCAAGGCGCATGGGTGGGCATCCTCCCTGAGGGAGCGGCCGGACGGGCCGGCGGCATCATCTTCCCCAATGAATATAACGCACGATGAGCCACGTCACCGGCCACCATTTTCAATCCACACGCTCTACAAACACCGCGATCTTGCCGCCGCAGGAGAGGCCCACCTTCCAGGCGGCCTCGTCCGCGACGCCGAATTCGAGAGTGCGCGGCACGCCGGAGGCGATCACATCCGCCGCCTCGCCGACCACTGCGCCCTCCACGCAACCGCCGGAAACGGAGCCGAGGAAATTCCCTTCGGCGTCGATCACGAGCCGGCTGCCCACCGGGCGCGGGGCTGAGCCCCAGGTTTCCAGCACGGTGGCGAGCGCGACGCCCCGCCCCTCGCGGCGCCAGCGCTCGGCGGCAGCCAGAACATCGCTTTCGGTCACGTCCATGGCATTGCTCCTTCCGGCGGGGCTCGTGAATTGGCAAGGCCGGACGCATCCCATATAGGTGCCCCAACGCCCATGCCAAACCTTCTGCTGCCAAACCTTCTGCCTCTGCCCGCCCGCGATCAAGGCACCCTGCGCTCGGGCGACGACCTCGTCGCCGCCGGCCTTGCCGAGGCGCGCGACCGTGAGGCGCTGGCCCGCGTGGCCTCGCGTTATGCGGTGGCGGTGACCCCGACGCTCGCCGACGCCATCGACCGCACCGACCCATCCGACCCCATTGCCCGACAGTTCGTGCCCCATCCCGCCGAACTCAAGGTGCGGCCGGAGGAACTGGCCGACCCCATCGGCGATGATGCCCATAGCCCGGTTCCGGGCATCGTCCACCGCTATCCGGACCGGGCGCTCCTGAAGATCGTGGGCGTGTGCGCCGTCTATTGCCGCTTCTGCTTCCGCCGCGAGATGGTGGGGCCGGGCGCGGCCGCTGCCCTGTCGCCCGAGGCGCTGGAGCAGGCGTTCGCTTATCTCGCCGCCCATCCCGAGATCTGGGAGGTGATTCTCACCGGCGGCGACCCCTTCATGCTCTCGCCGCGCCGCATGGGCGAGGTGATGGGCCGCCTTGCCGCCATTTCTCATGTGAAGATCGTCCGCTTTCACACCCGCGTGCCCATCGCCGCGCCGGAGCGGGTGAGCGATGCTTTCATTGCCGCGCTCAAGGCGCCGGGCCTCACCTCCTACGTGGCAGTGCACGTCAACCATGCCCGCGAGCTGACGACCACAGCCCGCGCGGCCCTCGCCCGCATAGCGGACGCGGGCATTCCGCTCCTGTCCCAGTCGGTGCTGCTGCGCGGGGTGAACGATGATGCGGACACCCTCGCCGCCCTGTTCCGCAGTCTGGTGGAATGCCGGGTGAAGCCCTATTACCTGCACCATCCCGACCTTGCCCCCGGCACCGCCCATTTCCGTCTCGACATCGCTCGGGGACAAGACCTGATGCGCGCCCTGCGCGGGCGGCTCTCGGGTATCGCGCTGCCCACATACGTGCTCGACATTCCCGGCGGCGCCGGCAAGGTGCCGCTGACCCCGGGCCACCTTGCGCCCGCCGGCACGCGCCTCGCGGTCTCCGACAATTGCGGCGGCGTCCATCTCTATCCGCCGGAGGGGTGATGACGCCTCCCTCACGTGCTATCGCACAGGGCAGATAGGGAGGACGCCATGGGGGAAATGCGCCGGATTGCACAGCCGGGGCCGGCGCCGCAGGAGCGCATCGAGAGCGCCGTGGGCCTCTTGCAGGTGCTCGACTTCACGCTGGAACCGGGCCTCACGCTCAATGCCGCCATCACCGGTCCGCTCGTCGCGGCGGGCATGGGCGCGGCGCAGGTGGAAATCTCCGGCGGCAGCTTTGGCCCCTTCACCTATGTGATGCCGGCGGCATCGTCCGATTCGACCCACGCCGCCTGGTACAGCGCGCCCTTCGCCCCCGCGGGCGAGACGCGGCTTGATCGGGGCAACGTCACCTTCGGGCGGAAGGAGAGTACGCCCTTCATCCATTGCCATGCCTTCTGGACCGAGCCCGACGGCAGCCGCCACGGCGGCCACATCATGCCCCACGAGACGGTGGTGGCCGCCCCCATCCGCGCCCGCGCCTATGGCGCCGCCGAGGTGGAGACCACCGCCGATTTCGATGCCGAGACCAACTTTCCCCTCTTCACCCCCCATGCCCGCATCGCGCCCGCTGAGGGCGGCCCGCGCATCGCCTTCGCGCGTGTCCGCCCAAACGTGGAGATCGGTGCGGCGGTGGAGGAGCTATGTCGTCGCCACGGCTTTGCCGGCGGGCGGTTGCGCGGCGGGGTGGGCAGCCTCATCGGCGCGCGTTTCACCGATGCACCGCCGGTGGACGACTACGCCACCGAGGTGTTCGTGACCTCGGGCACCGTGGCGCTGGATGCCTCCGGCGCGTTGACGGCTCAGATCGACCTCGCCCTCGTTAGCCTCACCGGCACCATGACCCAGGGTCGGCTGGTGCGGGGCGCCAATCCAGTGCTCATCACCTTTGAGCTGGCGGTGGAGGAAGAGACAAGGGCCGCTTGACGGCGGAAAAGCTCAGCTCCGCCCCTCGAAACCGCGCCCGGGCCAGAACGGCAGCCGGGTGAGAAAGTTCAACAGGTAGGCGTACATGGCGTAGCGCGGCGCCACCAGGGCGATCAGCACCGACAAAACGGCCGAGGCGAGGAACGTGGGCAGCCTAGCCCCCGCCGCGGCGGCGAGCGAGCGCTTGCCGGGCTTCACGTCGAGATAGCGCATGGCGATGGTGAGAACGCCGAGGACTGCCATATTGGCGGCATAGACGAGGATGGCGGGCAGGAAGTGCCCGTAGCGCCCCACCAGCCCCGACGAGAACGGCACCGCGGTGACGAACAGCAGCATGACCAGGACGAGGTGGACCACGCTGCGGTCCGCGTCCTCCCCGCTCGGACGCAGCTCGATGCCGCTGCGCCAGAAGGCGCCCAGCACAAAGAAGCTGATGACATAGGTGAGGGTGCGGTCCCACAGCGACACGAGGTGGGCGGCGAGATCCGCCGCGCTGGCGACGACGAGGTCGTCGGGCAGGCGGATGTCGAGCACCAATAGGGTCATGGAGAAGGCGAAGACGCCGTCGCTCAGGGCGTCGACCCGCGACTTGGCGAAGCGGCTTTCCCCGGAACGGCCCATATGCCCCCTCCGTGCCCTCACACCGGCGCAGGCCCTTCCGCCGCGCGCCGGTGTGGCATAGCTGCTCCGGGGCGCGGTGGCGAGCGACGAGCGCTCACGAAGCCGACGTCGATACCCGCCCGGACGCCGGCTCAGGCAGGAAGCCCTCGGCCCCCTTCGGCGCTCGGCCGGGCTCCTCGGCGACGAGGGACGGCTCGCTCTCTTCCGCCTCCAGCGCTCCGCTGCGGCCGGCAATGATGCCGACGATGACCAGCTGGAGGAAGTGGTAGAGCATGATGGGCGTGATGATCAGGGA
Source organism: Xanthobacter autotrophicus (assembly GCF_005871085.1). GTDB lineage: Bacteria > Pseudomonadota > Alphaproteobacteria > Rhizobiales > Xanthobacteraceae > Xanthobacter > Xanthobacter autotrophicus. Next base: position 117,325 of record NZ_VAUP01000002.1, read on the forward strand.
CAGATCCGGCGACCCGTTGAACATCACCTGTGCCATGGGCAGCCCGGTTGCGAGCGACTTCTTCGACGCGCAGAACACCACCGCGATGGTATCGGGCCGGGAGAAACCGAAGACCCGGCACGCGATCCCAATCAGCAGGTAGACCACGGCGAACAGCAACAGCACCCCGGCGACAATCTCCAGCAGCAGCACGGGGCTTTGCCCCTTCCAAACGCCGGCGGCTACGCTGTCGCAGAACGAATTGTAGACGATGGCCAGAATCACCGCCCGGTCGGCGATACGCACCACCTGGCGATGGCGCTCCACCAGCTTCAGCAGCAGCGGCCGGGCGGCCTGCCCCACGGCCAGCGGCAGGATCACCAGGATGATCAGCTTCAGGATCACCGGGCCCAGATCCATCCCCCCACCCACTGTGTGCAGGTACCAGGCCATGAGCACGGGCGTGGCGAACACGCCGATGAGGCTGGAGATGGAGGCGTTGAAGATGGCCACCGGCACGTTGCCCCGCGCCAGCGAGGTCATCGCCACCGACGAGGAGACCGTGGACGGCAAGACGGCGAGGAAGAAGAACCCGGTCGCCACCGCCTCGGGCAAGCGGTCGCCCATCAGGGCCAGCACCGTCACCACCACCGCTGGAAACAGTAGGAATGTGCCGAGTTGCACGATCAGATGCAGCTCCCAGCGGGCGGCGCTTTCCAGCAGCCGCTTCGGCGACAGCGAGATGCCGTAGAGGAAGAAGATCACCGCGATGCCCCAGCTCGCGGCCTTATCGGCATGGAGCACGCCGCCCGTGATGCCGGGCTGCGGCCACAGCAGGGCCAGGGAGACGGTGAGCGCGAGGGCGACGACAAACGGATCGAGCTTCAGTCGTGACAACATGAGGCGGAATACAAGGCGTGAGAGAGGCGTTAGACCTGCACTCCCGCGACGCGTCCCTTCCCTGTCACCCATCCGGACGCCTGAGGCCCCCGTGCGTGTGCTTATGCGCCGGCTTCATTCCGCCTGAGACGGCCTGCGCCAGCATTCGCCGATCTTTCTGTCGACAATATACCTAGACTGCGTGCTGTTCTCCTGCGGGTCAACCGGCCGCCGCGGTAAATATCTCGGGACAGGCGCGACATGTCGTGCCAGGCCACGCCCTCCGGAAATAGGACGAGGCAAGGCTTTTCGGATCACGCAACAAAAAGGCCCGCGCAAAGCGCGGGCCTTCCTGTCGCCGGGGTGAACCGGTCAGAGCTGGGTGTAGGCGCCGTCCTTCCAGACGTAGACCACATAGTCGAGCTTGGTGATGTCGCCCTTCTTGTCGAAGGAGAGCGGACCGAGCACGGTGTTGAAGGTTTTGCCGGAATGGATCTCGGCGGCAACCTTCTTGGGGTCGAGGGACTTGGCCGCCTCGGCTGCCTGCTTCATCACCTGAACGGCGGCGTAGGAGTAGAGCACATAGCCTTCCGGATCCACGCCCTTGGCCTTGAACGCGGCGACGATGTCCTTCGCCGCCGGGTTCTTGCGCGGATCGGGGCCGAAGGTCATCAGCGTGCCTTCTGCGCCGGGGCCGGCGATGGTCCAGAACTCCTTGTCGGTGATGCCGTCGCCGGAGAACAGCACGCTCTTCATGCCCTGGTCGCGCATCTGGCGCACCAGCAGGCCGGCCTCGGGATGCAGTCCGCCGAAATAAACCAGGTCGACGCCGTTGGCCTTCAGCTTCGAGACAAGGGCTGAATAGTCCTTCTCGCCGGTGTTGATGCCCTCGTAGAGGACTTCCTTCACGCCGCCCTTGTTGATGGTCTTCTGCGTCTCGTCCGCCAGGCCCTTGCCGTAGGGGGTCTTGTCGTGGACGATGGCGACCTTCTTGCCCTTGAAATTCTTGACGATGTAGGCGCCGGCCACCGCGCCCTGCTGATCGTCCCGGCCGCAGGTGCGGAACGTATTCCACATCTTGCGCTCGGTGAAGGCCGGATTGGTGGAGGCGGGGCTGATCTGGAGGACGCCAGCCTCCTCATAATCCTGCGAGGTCGGGATCGACACGCCGGAGTTGAAGTGGCCAACCACGAACTTGACGCCGTCGGAGATGAACTTATTGGCCGCCGACTTGCCCTGCTCGGGCTTGCCGCCGTCATCGCCAACCGAGAGCTGGATCTTCTGGCCGAGGATGCCGCCGGCCGCGTTGATGTCGGCCACGGCCTGCTCGGCGCCGGTCTTCAGCTGGGCGCCGAAGGCGGCATTGGAGCCGGTCATGGGACCGCCGACGCCCATCTTCACCTGCGCCTGCGCCTCGGCCGCAAGCAGGAGGCTGGCGCCCAGAGCGAGCGACGCCATCAAGAGCTTCTTCATCAGGTCTCTCCCTTTCGTCCGGGAGCGGAACACCGGTCCGCCTCCCAGTGAAACTCCGCGGCGCATTGTGCCGCAATTCCCCGGCCTGTCGATGGCACGCCGGTGCCTCTTGCCGGTTTCAGAGGGTCTTGGAGCGCCAGGCGAGGCGCCCCGCCGGCTCGTACATCCAGCCATACTGCACGGTCATCTGCCGCTTGCGATGGGCGCGGAAGCCCAGGGTCGCGATGGCCGTGAGCAGCACGAACTCCACCGCGAACGGCTCGATCGAGAACAGCTCGTCCTCGAACAGGGCGAAGTGGCAGAAGCGCACCGCGCCGGCCAGCAGAAGGCAGTAGAACACAAGTTGCAGGTAGGGCGCCCAGCCGTGCGCCACCGCCTTGCCGGTGCGCCACGCGGCAGCGCCGCCAAGGCACAGCGTGACCAGCAGGAAATCAGCGAGCGAGGCGCCGATCAGCTCGCGTGGCCAGATCACAAGCAGCACCACCAGCACGGCGATCACCGCCAGAGGACCGATGAGCAGCGGGGACGAGGCGCGCCCCGGATCCACATTCATCGCCATCAGCGGCCCCCCTCCAGATAGGCGGCGCGCACCTCGGGCCGGGCCAGCAATTCGGCCCCGGTGCCCGACATGGTGACGCGCCCGTTGACCATCACGTAGCCTCGGTGGGCCAGCTTGAGGGCGTGGTAGGCATTCTGCTCCACCAGAAACACGGTGAGGCCCTCGGTCTCGTTCAGGAGCTTGATGGCATCGAAGATCTGCTTCACCACCAGCGGCGCGAGGCCCAGCGACGGCTCGTCCAGCAGCAGCAGGCGCGGCCGGCTCATGAGCGCGCGGGCGATGGAGAGCATCTGCTGCTCGCCGCCGGAGAGGGTGCCGCCGCGCTGGTCGATGCGCTCCTTCAGGCGCGGGAACATCTCGAACATGCGCTCCAGGTCTTCCGCGAAATGGGCATTGCCGGTGATGGCGGCCCCCATCTGCAAGTTCTCGTAGACGCTCATGCGCGGAAAGATGCGCCGCCCCTCGGGAGACTGGGCGATGTTGAGCCGCATGATCTCGTGGGTGGGCAGGCCGGTGATGTCGTGCCCGTCGAAGATGATGCGGCCGTCGCGCGCCCGCGGACTGCCGCAGATGGTCATCATCAGCGTGGACTTGCCGGCCCCGTTGGCACCGATGAGGGTGACAATCTCCCCCTCGTTCACCGTTATGTCCACGCCCTTGAGCGCGATGATCTTGCCGTAATAGGCGGTGACGCCGCTGACCGACAGCAGCGGCTGGCCTTTCGGCAACCACTGGGCCTCGACCGCGCCGGAGGCGATGGTCTTTGTGCTCATGCGCCCACCTGCGCTTCCACCACGGCCGCCTCGTCCTCCTCGACGCCGAGATAGGAGGCGATGACCTTGGGATCGGTACGGACCTCCTGGGGCGTGCCGTCGGCGATCTTGCAGCCGTATTCCAGCACGACCACGTGGTCGGAAATCTCCATCACCACCGACATGTCGTGCTCGATGAGCAGAATGGAGGTGTCATGGTCGCGCCGGATGGAGAGGAGCAGTTCGTTGAGGGCCGCCGATTCCCGTGGGTTGAGGCCGGCGGCGGGTTCGTCGAGGCAGAGCAGCACCGGGTTGGTGCACATGGCGCGGGCGATCTCCAGACGGCGCTGGTCGCCATAGGGCAGATCGCCGGCCGGGTCGTCGGCGCGTTCCATGAGGCCGATCTGGTGCAGCCAGTACAGCGCCTTGTCCATGGCCCCCTTCTGCTGGCGCTTCCAGGACGGCAGATTGAGGAGGGCGGCGGGATTGAGCAAGCCTGCGCTGGTCAGCGACATGTGCTGCGCCACCAGCAGGTTTTCCAGCACGGTCATGCCCGAGAACAGGCGGATGTTCTGGAAGGTGCGGGCCACCCGCGCCCAGGACGCCACCTTGTGGTCGGGCAAGCGCTCCAGCAGGTAGAGCGAGCCCGCCCCCGTCCGCCCCCAGGACAGACCCGAGGCTGTCACCGCGTCGAGTTCCTGAGGTGTTGCCGCGCCGCCGTGGAACAGGGCGAGGCGGCCGGCGGAGGGCTTGTAGAAACCGGTGATGCAGTTGAACACAGTGGTCTTGCCGGCGCCGTTGGGGCCGATCACCGCCGTCACCTCGCCGCGGGCGGCGACGAAGGACACGTCGTTCACGGCGATCAGGCCGCCGAAGCGCATGGACAGGTGGTCCACCGCGAGGATCGGCGTCTTCGCGCCGGCCACGGGATCAAGGCTCGCCATCAGCCGTGGCCCTCCTTGACGAGGGTGGCGGACACCGCCTTGCGCTCCTTCAGAAAGATCGTCGGCAGGCGCGAAGAAACAATTCCGCGCGGGCGCCACACCATCACCGCCACCATGGCGAAACCGAAGATGAGCATGCGGTAGAGCGAGGGGTCGAAATCCGGCCCGAACAGGAAGTCGGCCTTCAGGAAGGACAGGTTGCGCAGCATCTCCATGCCGCCGATGAGCAGGATGGCCGCCCCCGCCACACCCATCTGCGATCCCATGCCGCCGAGCACCACGATGGCGAGGATCACCGCCGATTCCATGAAGGTGAAGCTCTCGGGCGAGACGAAGCGCACCCGCACCGCGAAGAAGGCCCCGGCAAAGCCCCCGAACATGGCTCCGGTGGCGAAGGCGGTGAGCTTGGTGAGGGTGGTGTTGATGCCCAGCGAGCGGCAGGCGATCTCATCCTCACGCAACGCCTCCCAGGCCCGGCCCACCGGCATCTGCCGCAGCCGGATGGTCACCAGCGCGGTGAGCGCGGCCAGGGCCAGGATCACGAAATACAGGAAGATGATCCGGTGCATGGAATCGAAGTCGAGGCCGTACTTGGCCGCGAAGCCTTCGTCGGTGGCGTTGAAGGGCACACCGAAGAAGGAAATGGGCGGGATGGAGGAGATGCCTGCCCCGCCATTGGTCAGCGACACCCAGTTGATGAGCACCAGGCGGATGATCTCGCCGAAGGCCAGGGTGACGATGGCGAGATAATCCCCGCGCAGCCGCAGCACCGGGAAGCCCAGGATGACGCCCCAGAAGGCGGCCAGGAGCCCGGAAACCGGCAGGCACAGCCAGAACGACCAGGCGGTCCAGAACCCCTCCCCCAGATGACCGGCGAAGAAATCGTTCACCGGCACGCTGGTGGAGAGCAGGGCGAAGGTGTAGGCGCCCACCGCGTAGAAGGCCACGTAACCGAGATCCAGCAGCCCGGCGAGGCCCACCACGATATTGAGGCCCCAGCCCAGCATCACGTAGGTGAGCACATAGATGCCGAGGTCCACCCAGTAGCGGCTGGGGCTGAGCCCTCCCGACAGCAGAATGGCGAGGAACGGATAGGCGATGGCGAAGCTGAAGAAGGCTGGCCTCAGCGCCGGCGCGGCCTTCAGCGCCAGGGTGGCGAAGGCGGACGGCCCCTCGCCTACCTTCACCTCGCGGCCGCGCCGCCAGACGGTGAGGTTCAGCACCAGCCGCAGCACCGCGACGATGCCGGCAAACACCGCCACGAGGCCGAAGCGATAGGTGAGGCCCAACGGCCCGCTGCCGGATTCGGTGGCGCGGAACCCCACCAGCGGCAGCAGCAAAAGGCCCGTAAGAAGGCCGCTGACGATCGCGTCCGTGAATGCGCCACGGATGACGGAGGACGCTCCCTGGTGCTGAACCGGTGGAGGAAGGCTCGGCGCGCCTGGCAGGCCGGTGGCCGGAAGATCGCTGTTGGGCAAGGCTTCAGGCTTCAGGTCGGCGACGGGCGGCTGCACCATCAGACCTTCTCCACTTCCGGCCGGCCGAGCAGGCCCTGGGGCAGGAAGATGAGCGTGACTACAAGGATGGAGAACGCCGCCACATCCTTGTATTCGATGGAGAAATAGGCTGACCAGAGGGTCTCGATGAGGCCGATGAGCAGCCCGCCCAGCACCGCCCCCGGCAGCGAGCCGATGCCCCCCAGCACCGCGGCCGTGAAGGCCTTCACGCCCGGCACGAAGCCGTCAGCGAAGTTCACGACGCCGTAATACATGAGGTACATGACCCCGGCCACGGCGGCGAGCGCGGCGCCGATAACGAAGGTGAGCGAGATGGTGCGGTCCACGTTCACGCCCAGGAGCGCCGCCATCTTGCGGTCCTGCTCGCAGGCACGCTGGGCGCGGCCGAGCGAGGTCTTCTGCACCAGCCACCAGAAGCCGGCGAGCAGGGTCGCGGTGACCACCATGATGATGATCTGCTTGTAGGCGAGGGTGACCTCGTAGCCGTTGCGCTCCATCACCACGAACACGTCGGGCACCATGGGCGGGAGCGGCTTGTTGCGCGGGCCCTGGGCCACCTGCACGAAATTGGAGAGCAGGATGGACATGCCGATGGCGGAGATCATGGGCGCAAGGCGGAAGGAGCCCCGCAAGGGCCGGTAGGCCACCCGCTCGATGGCCCAGCTCACCAGCCCCGTGAACACCATGGCCACAACCAGCGTGATGGCGAGGATGAGGAAGATGGAGCTCATCCCGATCACGGTAGTGAGCAGCAGCACGCAGATGAGGCCGATGAAGGCGCTCACCATGAACACGTCGCCGTGGGCGAAGTTCACCATTCCGATGATGCCGAACACCATCGTGTAGCCGATGGCGATCAATCCGTAGATCGACCCGAGGGTCAACCCGTTGATGAGCTGCTGGAGGAACACTTCCATCCGCCGCTGAACCCCTCTGTCTGGTTGGCGCGCTTATTTTATCATCATGCCCGACGATTGTGCGCTGCCTCCTTTTCCGACTCATAACCCGCCCTGCCCGTCGAGACAATTGCGCCGGGCCGAGCGCACGCCCGCAGCGGAAGGCAGACCTGCGGAGCGGGGCCGGCTTGACAGGGCTTCCGCTCCTGTCCCTCCTCCCCGCATGGATCGGTCCATCGCACCGGAGGAGAGGCCATGCCCCAGATCATCACCAGAGGCTTCAAGCTGCTCCTCGATGAAGCCAACGCCCAAGTCGAAACGCTGACGCCGCAGGACGCCCAGCGCCAAATCGCCGACGGCGCGCTGCTGGTGGACGTGCGCGACCCGCGCGAGCTTGAGCGCGAAGGACGCATCCCCGGCGCCTTCCACTGTCCGCGCGGCATGCTGGAATTCTGGATCGACCCCGAAAGCCCCTATTTCAAGCCGCCCTTCGGGGAGGACCGGGCCTTCATTTTCCTGTGCGCGGGGGGCTGGCGCTCGGCCCTGTCGGCGGCCACGGCGCAGAACATGGGGCTGAAGCCGGTGGCCCATGTGGGCGGCGGCTTCAAGGCCTGGAAGGAGACGGGCGGACCGGTGGAGGGCTGAGACGCCCTACCCCACCGTGCCGTAGACTTGGTCCGCCCGGGCCTCGAAGGCATCGGCGAAGCGGCGGAAGGCGGCCTCGAACATGGCGCCCATGAGCATGGCCAGGGTGCGCGAGCGGAATTCGTAGGAGATGAAGAACTTCACCTCGCTCGCGTCCTCGCCGCGCCCGATGAATTCCCAGCGGTTGTCGAGCCGGCTGAAGGGGCCGTCGAGATATTCCACATGGATGGTGAGGCGCGGCCGGTCCAGCGTCACCCGCGAGGTGAAGGTCTCGCGGATCAGCTTGTAGGCGACGGTCATGTCCGCCACCAGGATCTCCACGCCCTCATCGGACTTCATGCGCCGCTTCACCCGCAGCGATTGGCACAGGGGCACGAACTCGGGATAGCGCTCCACGTCGGCCACGAGGTCGAACATGTCCCGCGCCCCGTGCCTCACCTGCCGGGCGTTGGAGAAGGATGGCACGATCAGGCCCGGCCGAGGCGCGCCGCCCGGGCCGCACGCAGCTTCTCGAAATCCGCGCCCGCATGGTGGGAGGAGCGGGTCAGAGGGCTCGCAGAAACCATCAGGAAGCCCTTGGCATAGGCCACCGTCTCATAGGCCTTGAACTCGTCCGGCGTCACGAAGCGTTCCACCTTGTGGTGCTTGCGTGTGGGCTGGAGATACTGGCCGATGGTGATGAAATCCACCTCCGCCGAGCGCAGGTCGTCCATCAGCTGGAGCACTTCGGGGCGCTCCTCGCCAAGGCCCACCATGATGCCGGACTTGGTGAAGATGGAGCCGTCCAGCTCCTTCACCTTCTGCAGCAGGCGCAGGGAGTGGAAATAGCGCGCGCCGGGCCGCACCGAGAGATACTTGGCCGGCACCGTCTCCAGATTGTGGTTGAACACGTCGGGCTTGGCCGCCACCACCACCTCCAGCGCCCCCTCCTTGCGCAGGAAGTCCGGGGTGAGGATCTCGATGGTGGTGCCGGGGCTCGCCTTGCGGATGGCGGCGATGGTACGGGCGAAGTGCTCCGCGCCGCCGTCGGCGAGGTCGTCCCGGTCCACGGAGGTGATGACCACATGGGAGAGGCCGAGCTTGGCCACCGCATCGCCCACCTTCTGGGGCTCGCCTTGGTCGAGCGCCTCGGGCAGGCCGGTGCGCACGTTGCAGAAGGCGCAGGCGCGGGTGCAGGTGTCGCCCATGATCATGAAGGTGGCGTGCTTTTTCTCCCAGCACTCGCCGATATTGGGGCAGCCGGCCTCCTCGCACACGGTGTGCAGGCCGTTGGCCCGCACGATGTCGGCAGTCTGCGACCAGCCGGCCGAACCCGGCGCCTTCACGCGGATCCAGTCGGGCTTACGCAGCACCTCGGTTTCCGGGCGGTTGGCCTTCTCCGGGTGGCGCGGGCGGGCGAGGGTGTCGATGACCGTGACCATGCGTTTCGTCTCTCAACCCCCGGCAGGAAGATGCACGCCCCGCGGGGCAATGCCCTTGCCGGGCAACGCCCGCCCCGGGTGAGGCTCCGGGCCAAGCTTGGATTTCAATTCACCATACCCCGCGCCACCGCTGGCCGGAAGCCACGCGGCGCGCGCTGCGGCAATGCGTTTTCAGGCCGGGCGCCTGCCGGTCACCGCCCGCCAGATGGCGAGCAGCAGCACCGCCCCGCAGGTGGAGATGACGATGCGATCGAGCATGCCGTCGCCGATGTAGTTGAGGCCGAGCCCGCTCGCCACCCAGCCGCCCAGCATGCCGCCCACAAGCCCCACCACGAGATTTGTGAGGAGCCCGCCGGAGGACTTCATGAGCTTTTCGGCGAGAAAACCGGCGATGATGCCGACAAGGATGGAAACAAGCATGTCGGCCTCCCTCAGCGCGAACGGATCGCGCGCCAGATCCAGAGCAGCAGGATGGCGCCGACGATGGCCGCGATCAGCGTGCGGAAGAAGCCGAACACCGGCACGTTGAGCACCGAGGCCAGCTTGTCGCCGATGAAGGCGCCGGCGACGCCGACGAGAAGGTTCGTCAGCAGGCCGTGGTTGCTCGCCGTCACCCGCTCGGCGATCCAGCCGGCGATGAGGCCGATGATGATGAGCGAGAAAAAGCCGACGCCCGGCTGGCTCAGGAACGCATAGGTCTGCTGGTCCAAGATGGCACCTCCGAGATTTAGGCAGTATAGTTACGATTTATCTGACTTTTTGGCTTTCACAAAACCGCTGAGACCCGAGCCCAATACGCCCGTGAGAACAAATAGTTTCACGCCAATGGCCGAACCAAAAGCAGCAATTCCAGCACCTGCCGGGCCAAACGCCATAAACCCCAGCACCATCCCAACTAGGCCAAACTTCGCCCATCTAGGACAATTAGCCCACGCAACCTGCGCCAGATAACCTATTGATGTAATGACGCTCCAAACCGTGGCTCGTACTTTCGAATAATCTACATTTTCTTCAGCCATAGGCTCGACTTCTCGCAGAGTGAATTCGAAGCCATATTTGCCCCACCCTCCCCTCTCCCGCAGGCGGGAGAGGGCTTCGGGGCAGCCAAGCTCCGCACCGGGGAAGGATAACACTTCCCCGCCCACACTCACGAATGGATCGCCCGCCCATACGCAGACATGACGCTCTCGTGCATCATCTCCGACAGGGTCGGGTGCGGGAATACCGTGTGGATCAGGTCTTCCTCGGTGGTCTCAAGGTTCATGGCCACCACGAAGCCCTGGATCAGCTCGGTCACCTCCGCGCCCACCATGTGGGCACCCAGCAGTTCGCCGGTCTTGGCGTCGAAGATGGTCTTCACCAAGCCGTCCGGCTCGCCGAGCGCGATGGCCTTGCCGTTGCCGATGAAGGAGAAGCGGCCCACCTTGATCTCGCGGCCGGCTTCCTTGGCCTTCTTCTCGGTGAGGCCCACGGAGGCGATCTGCGGCGTGCAATAGGTGCAGCCGGGGATCTTGTTCTTGTCCATGGGGTGGGTGTGCAGGCCCTTGATGGTCTCCACGCAGATCACGCCCTCGTGCTCCGCCTTGTGGGCCAGCATGGGCGGGCCGGCGATGTCGCCGATGGCATAAACGCCGGGCACGTTGGTGCGGCCATAGCCGTCGGTCACCACGATGCCGCGCTCGATCTTCACGCCGATGGCCTCAAGGCCCAGTCCCTCCACATTGCCCACCACGCCCACGGCGGAAATCATGCGATCCACCGTGATGTCGTGCTTGGCGCCCTTGGAATCTTCCACATGGGCGGTGATGCTGTCGGCATGCTTGGTGACGCCCGTCACCTTCGCCCCGGACAGGATCTTCATGCCCAGCTTCTCGAAGCGCTTGCGGGCAACGGCGGCGATCTCCTCGTCCTCCACGGGGAGTATCTGCGGCAGCACCTCCACCACGGTCACCTCGGTGCCCATGGTGCGATAGAACGAGGCGAACTCGATGCCGATGGCGCCCGAGCCCATCACCAGCAGGCTCTTGGGCATCTTTTCCGGCACCATGGCGTCGAAATAGGTCCAGATCAGCTTCTTGTCGGGCTCAAGGCCGGGCAGCGCGCGCGGGCGGGCACCGGTGGCCACGATGATGTGCTTGGCGGTGTAATCGCCGCCGCCCTTGGCGCCCTTGGGCGGGTTCTGGGCGGCTTCCACCTTGATCTTGCCGGGGGCGGTGAAGGTCGCCTTGCCCCAGATCACGTCCACCTTGTTCTTGTTGAGCAGGAAGGCGACGCCGCCGGCCAGCTGGGCCGAGACCCCGCGCGAGCGCTTGACCACAGCCGCCGCATCGAAGCCGATCTTCTCGGCGGAGAGGCCGTAATCCTTGGCGTGCTCCATGTAGTGGTAGATCTCGGCCGAGCGCAGCAGCGCCTTGGTGGGGATGCAGCCCCAGTTGAGGCAGATGCCGCCGAGATGGCTTTTCTCCACCACGGCCACCTTGAAGCCGAGCTGGGCGGCGCGGATGGCGGCCACGTAGCCGCCGGGCCCGCCGCCGATGACGATGATGTCGTAACTGTCAGCCATGGAAGGTCTCCTCGCCGTGCGCCTGTCCGGCGGGTTCTGGATGGGAAGGGGATCGGGGCATGCCAAGGCGGCCGGCGGACCGGGCCTCGGCCATGAGGGCGAGCGCCTGCTCGAACTGGGTGAGGTCGCGGAACGGGTCGGCGGCCGGGGCCGGCGCCTGGATCACCGGCAACCGGGAGGCCGCGAGCGCTTCCGCCAGCATGAGATTGTCGAAATGGCCGAAGTCCTCCACGTGCAGGCCATCGGCCAGCAGCGTGGCGGCATCACCCGCGCCGCCGGCGGGGCCAATGGCGGAATGGGCGCGGTGCTTCAGTTCACCTGGCAGGTTGGAATAGGCCGCCACCGGCTTGCCCAGCGCGAAGGCGAAACCCACCTCGAACGCGGTGCCTGGATCGGCGCTGATGCCGCGGAACGGCGTGAGATTGGCGACGAGGGCGTCGGCCGAGCGCATGAGCGCGAGATTGGCGGCGAAGATGGCGCGGCTCGCTGCCCCCGCCGCCACATCCAGCAGCGGGTCGCCGTCCAGCGGATAAAGTCCGGTAAAGCCGAAGCGGGTGCACAGCTCAACCTTGCGCCGGCCGATCTCGCGCGCGTCGTCGAGGAACACTTCGGGGCCGGCGAGGTACAGCTTCATCAGGCTTGCCCGTCTCCATGATGGCATTGACTCCGGTCTTCGGCCGGCGCCGGGCGGGTCCTTTTCGACGGCTCCCGATTTCGGAGCCGGCCGGAGCGCCTCGCAAAAGGCGCTCCGGTTGGTGTCATGCCAGTCCGGTCACTTGGACAGGAGGGCGAAGAGTTCGTCCTTCAGGCGCACGCGCTCGCGGCGCAGAGCCTCGATTTCGGCGTCGCCGGTGGGCTCCACGTCGGTCTCGGCGCGGTGCACCTGGCGGTTCACCTCATGATAGGCCTCGCTGAGCTTGGCGAAGTGGGCGTCAGACAGCTTGAGCGCCTGAATCTTCTCGGCATATTCCGGGAAGTCGGCGGCAAGTTCGTGGGGCGTGTGGCTCATGATCTCAACCTTCCTTGGTACAACGGCGGAAAACACCGTTGCCCCGCAGCTACACCGGACGGCTGCGGCAGGATTTGATCTGCCGCAGCCCCGGGACAAGCCTCATGCCAGCCGGCTCAAGCCAGCATGCGTCACACCAGCATGCATCACACCAGCATGCTCATGGGCTTCTCGATGAAGCCCTTGAACGCGCTGAGCAGTTCGGCGCCGAGGGCGCCATCCATCACCCGGTGGTCGCAGGTCATGGTGACGGTCATCTGCATCACCGCCTTGATCTCGCCATTGCGGACCACGGCGCGCTGCTCCGAGGCGCCCACCGCGAGGATGGAAGACTGCGGCGCGTTGATGATGGCGGTGAAGTTCCGGATGCCCATCATGCCGAGGTTCGACACCGAGGTGGAGCCGCCGGAATATTCATCGGGCTTCAGCTTCTTGGTGCGGGCGCGGCCGGCGAGGTCGCGCATCTCGTTGGAGATGGTGGAGAGGGTCTTCTGCTCCGCCTTCTTCACGATGGGCGCATAGAGGCCGCCGTCGATGGCCACCGCCACGCCCACGTCCGAGTGCTTCATGCGCAGGACGCGGTCCTCGGCCCACACTGCATTGGCGGCGGGCACCTTCTGGAGCGCCAGCGCCATGGCCTTGATGATGAAGTCGTTGACCGAAACACGGTAGGTCGGCTTGCCGTCCTTGTCCTTGCCCGCGTTGGCATTCACCTGCTCTCGCAGGACCATGAGGTCGTCGAGGTCGCAGTCCACGGTGAGGAAGAAGGTGGGGGTCACCTGCTCGCTCTCGACCAGGCGACGCGCGATGGTCTTGCGCATGCCGTCGAGCTGCACTTCCTCGTAGCTGCCAGCCTCGAACATGGCCTTGACCTGCTCGGCGCCGGGGGCGCTGGCGACAGCCGCCTTGGAAGCGGGAGCAGTGGCGGGCGCGGGAGCAGCGGCAGCGGCGGGCGTCGCTGCCGGCTTGGCACCGGGCTTGGCGCCTTCCAGGTCGCGCGCAACGATGCGTCCGTGCGGGCCGGAACCGGCGAGCGCGGCAAGGTCGATGCCCTTGTCCTTGGCGATCCGGCGGGCGAGCGGCGAGGCGAACACGCGGCCACCCTGGCCGTTGGCGGCGGGAGCAGCGGCAGGCGCAGGAGCCGCAGCGGCGGCCGCTTCAACGGCAGGTGCGGCAGCAACAGCAGCAGCCGCAGGAGCGGCAGCGGCAGCGGGCTTGGCCCCGCCGGCGCCGGCGGCCGCGGCGGCCACGTCCTCGCCCTCGCCGGCGAGCACGGCGATGAGCTGGTTCACCGGCACGTCCTGGGAGCCTTCCGGCACCAGGATCTTGGCGAGGATGCCTTCGTCGATGGACTCGACTTCCATGGTCGCCTTGTCGGTCTCGATCTCGGCAAGCACGTCACCGGACTTGACGGTGTCGCCTTCCTTCTTGAGCCACTTGGCGAGGTTGCCCTTCTCCATGGTGGGGGAGAGGGCCGGCATCAGGATCTCGATGGGCATTGGTCTCTCTCCTCAGCGATAGGTCACGGCGTGCACGGCCGCGATCACATCGGCGACCGTCGGCAGGGCCAACTTCTCGAGGTTGGCGGCGTACGGCATGGGCACGTCCTTGCCCGTCACGCGCAGCACCGGGGCGTCGAGATAATCGAACGCCTTGTCCATGAGCTGGGCGACGATCTCGGCGCCGACGCCGGACTGCGGCCAGCCCTCTTCCACGCTCACGCAGCGGCCGGTCTTCTTCACCGAGGCGATGATGGTGTCCACGTCCATGGGGCGGATGGTGCGCAGGTCGATGACCTCCGCCTCGATGCCCTGCTTGGCCAGCTCGTCCGCCGCCTTCAGCGCGTAGGTCATGCCGATGGAGAAGGACACCAGGGTCACGTCCTTGCCGCTGCGGGCGATGCGCGCCTTGCCGATGGGCAGCACGAAATCATCCAGCTTCGGCACCTCGAAGGACTGGCCGTAGAGGATCTCGTTCTCAAGGAAGATGACCGGGTTGGGGTCGCGGATGGCGGCCTTCAGCAGGCCCTTGGCGTCGGCCGCCGTATAGGGCGCGATCACCCTCAGGCCGGGCACGTTGGAATACCAGGAGGTGTAGTCCTGGCTGTGCTGGGCGGCCACGCGGGCGGCGGCGCCGTTGGGGCCGCGGAACACGATGGAGCAGTGCATCTGCCCGCCGGACATATAGAGCGTCTTCGCCGCCGAATTGATGATGTGGTCGATGGCCTGCATGGCGAAGTTGAAGGTCATGAACTCCACGATGGGCTTCAGGCCCGCCATGGCCGCACCCACGCCGACGCCGGCAAAGCCGTGCTCGGTGATGGGGGTGTCGATCACGCGGCGCTCGCCGAATTCCTGGAGCAGGCCCTGGGTGATCTTGTAGGCGCCCTGATACTCGGCCACTTCCTCGCCCATGACGAAGACATCGCCGTCGCGGCGCATTTCCTCGGCCATGGCGTCGCGCAGGGCCTCGCGCACAGTCTGGGTGACGAACTCGGTGCCGGCGGGCACTTCGGGATCCGCCTGGGCCACCACCACCGGCGCAACCACCGCAGGCGCGGCGACAACGGGAGCAGCAACCGGGGCCGGGGCGTTCTCGGCCGCCTTGGGGGCGGGAGCCGGGGCGGCGCTGGCATCTTCGCCGTCGGCGAGGATGGTGGCGATGGGAGTGTTCACCGCCACGTCCTGGGCGCCCTCGGGGACGAGGATGCGGCCGAGAATGCCTTCGTCAATGGACTCCACCTCCATGGTGGCCTTGTCGGTCTCGATCTCGGCGAGGACGTCACCGGATTTGACGGTGTCGCCTTCCTTCTTGAGCCACTTGGTGAGATTGCCCTTCTCCATGGTGGGAGACAGGGCCGGCATGAGGACTTCGATGGCCATGGCTGTCAGCTCTTGCTCGGCGCGCCCGCGGGTGCGGCCGGCGAGGAGCCGGCCGGGGCCACGGAGTGCTTGAAGGTGAGATTGGTGTAAGCGGAGATGGCTGCGACCGCGATGGTCACGCAGACGAAGAAGGCGATGGCCGCCTTGCCGGTCCGCACCGCGTCGATTTCAGCCTCGTGGCCACGCCGCTGCACGGCGAAGGGCCAGAACGCGAGAAGGGCGTAGCTGCCGGCGCCGCCCCCCTGCCCGGCCGCCCGGTTGGCGGCGATGGCCTTCAGGCCGCCGCGCACGGCGACGGCCCAGGCGATCAGCGCCGCCAGAAGCGCGAGACCAGCGACGATATGGAACAGCGCGGCCATAGCCCGCCGCTCAGCGCAGGATGTCCGTGTAAAGCTCCGACACGTCGGGCTCGGGATCGTTGGTGGCGAAGTCCGCCGCCTCGTTCACGATCTCGCGGACCTCGGCGTCGAACTTCTTCAGCTCGTCCTCGGTCGCCCCGTGGGTTTCCAGCAGACGGTTGCGGACCTGCTCGATGGGGTCGTGCTCGGTGCGCATCTTCTGGACCTCCTCCTTGGACCGGTACTTGGCCGGGTCCGACATGGAGTGACCGCGATAGCGGTAGGTCTGCATTTCAAGGATGTAGGGGCCGTTGCCCTCGCGGGCGAAGGCGAGCGCCCGCTCGCCGGCGGCCTTCACCGCCTGCACGTCCATGCCATCCACCTGCTCGCCGGGGATGTTGAAGGAGGTGCCGCGCTTGGAGAAGTCCTGCTGCGCCGAGGCACGGGACACCGAGGTGCCCATGGCGTACTTGTTGTTCTCGATCACGTACACGACCGGAAGCTTCCACAGCTCGGCCATGTTGAAGCTCTCGTAGACCTGGCCCTGGTTGGCCGCGCCGTCGCCGAAATAGGTGACGGAGACCGCGCCGTTATTGCGGTAGCGGTCGGCGAAGGCGAGGCCGGTGCCGAGCGAGACCTGGGCGCCGACGATGCCGTGACCGCCGAAGAACTGCTTCTCGATGCTGAACATGTGCATCGAGCCGCCCTTGCCCTTGGACAGGCCGCCGCGGCGGCCCGTGAGCTCGGCCATGACGCCGCGCGCCGCCATGCCGGTGGACAGCATGTGGCCGTGGTCGCGATAGCCGGTAATGACCTGGTCACCCGGCTTCATGGCCATCTGCATGCCCACCACCACGGCCTCCTGGCCGATGTAGAGGTGGCAGAAGCCGCCGATGAGGCCCATGCCGTACATCTGGCCGGCCTTCTCCTCGAAGCGGCGGATGAGCAGCATCTCGCGATAGGCGAGAAGATCCTGGTCTTTTGTGAAGGGGGCCGGGGCCGAGCTATCGGCGACACGGGCAGTAGGCTTTTTGGCCATCGGCATCCTCAGGAGGCGCTGGAACTGCGCCTTCCTAGCTCAGCTCCCCATGCCTTCAAAGTGCCAATTTTCCCGTGCTGCGCTGCAACATGTTGCAAACTCTTGATTTTGCTGTAATGAACCTAAAAATGGTTCATTCACATCATGAACTTATTTTCAGTTCATTTGTTGCGAAGCAACACCAGGTCCTTGCTATTTATGAAGTTGAGCTGGCGCCGCGCTTCCTCGTCCAGCAGGTCCGGATCGAGCTGGCTGGGGGCAAGCAGGGACACCTTGTTCTCCATCGCCTGGCGCTGGGCCTTGAGCCCGGCAAGCTCGGATTCCAGTGCCTTCATCTCCTGCTCGTAATTGCGCTTGGCCACGAGCCCATGGTCGCCATTGTAGGCGTGATAGGCGAAATAGCCGATGAGCGCCGCCGCACCGAGGTGGAGGGCGAGCGTGGCGAGAATGGATTGAAGGCGCGAGCGGCTTTGCATGGCCGCATCCTCGCCGTTTCGGGTTTCCGCCGTCTTAAGGCGAGGCCACCCTGTTGCGTCTTCCCGCCGGAGAGCGTTCATTGCCGGCACGCGCCCGCGTCGTTCAGCCGGAATGGCAGGCGAGCGCGAACGTGTCTCTCTTTTTCCCGAAGTTCAGAGCCGGACGGACAGTGCCGTGGAATGGACCGACGAGGGCATCGTGCTGGGAGTGCGGCGGCACGGCGAGGGCAATGCCATCGTGGAATTGCTCACCCGCCTGCGCGGTCGCCACCT
The DNA here is from genome assembly GCF_005871085.1 of Xanthobacter autotrophicus. Taxonomy (GTDB): domain Bacteria; phylum Pseudomonadota; class Alphaproteobacteria; order Rhizobiales; family Xanthobacteraceae; genus Xanthobacter; species Xanthobacter autotrophicus. Next base: position 134,970 of record NZ_VAUP01000002.1, read on the forward strand.
CGGCATGGTGCGCGGTGGTGCCTCGCGACGGCAGGCTCCCCTGCTCCAGCCGGGCAACACCGTGAGCGCCACCTGGCGAGCGCGGCTCGACGAACACATGGGCAATTATGCGCTGGAACCGGCGGTGGTGCGAACCGAGGTTCTCATGCGCGCGCCCCACGCCGCCTTCGGCTTCACCCACATGGCTCAGATGCTGCACCTGTTGCCGGAGCGCGATCCGCACGAGGGCCTCTTCCTCACCCTCGGCGCCATCCTCGATGCCTTCGAGGACCGCGAGTCGGCCGGCCGGCTTCTCGCCCGCTTCGAGCTGGCCTTGCTGGCGGAGCTGGGTTTCGGGCTGGAGCTGGAAACCTGCGCCGCCACCGGGAGCCGGGAAAACCTGGTCTATGTGTCGCCCAAAAGCGGGCGGGCGGTTTGCGGGGAGGCGGGCGCGCCTTATGCGGACCGGCTGTTCGCCCTGCCGCGTTTTTTGGTGGAAGGGACCGCGCCGCCCGCCGGGGATGTGGAAGACGCGCTGCGCCTCACCGGCCACTTTCTCCTGACCCGGGTGCTTGAGCCGCGCGGGCTCGGCCTTTCCGATGCGCGCGCGGCCTTTGTTTCAGCCTGGCGCCGCAGCACGGCACCGGTCTAAGCCTGTCACCAGCGGCGCGGCCCGACCCACACATTTCGGCATCTGGTCACCCAATGAGGGCGCCCGTTCCACCAGCGGCGTTCCTGCCAGCAGCGCCGCACCCAGCGCACATCTTCCACCTGTGCCCGAGCCTGGGCTTGACCTGCGAGGGTGGACCCGCTGCCCATCAGTGTTCCGGCCGACGCCGAAGGCACTGCACCAAGAAGCGCCAACGCGACAATACCTCCCGCCGCAAGAGCTGCCGTCTTCATTTTTCGGACCTCCTCATGGCACGAGCGTACTCGCCGCCCGGCCTTATGATGCTGAAACGTCGCTGGGGCGGGATTTTGTTCCATCCTTGGAATATCATGTCTTTCAGTAACAGTTGATCTCTCTTCCCACGCGCATTTTTGCCACGATTTACCTAGGGGTACCGTGGCGAATTCATCTTCTGTTCAGCATTCGGGCGGTGGCACGCTTTTCATCCGGCGCTTGTGGGACGCATCGATGATGGGCCGGCGCTGAAAGGCGGCTTGTCGCTTGCCCGCGCGCGCGGTACTGGCAGGCATGGCCACGCGCACACTTCCGCCCGGCGACGGGCACATCGAGAAAGTCACGCTCAAGGACGCGCTGGAAGAGCGCTACCTGGCGTATGCCCTCTCGACCATCATGCACCGCGCCCTGCCCGACGCCCGCGACGGTCTGAAGCCGGTTCACCGGCGCATCCTCCACGCCATGCGGCAGCTGAAGCTTGATCCCGGCCAGGGCTTCAAGAAGTCCGCCCGCGTGGTGGGCGACGTGATCGGCAAGTTCCACCCCCACGGCGACCAGTCGGTCTATGACGCGCTGGTGCGTCTCGCCCAGGACTTCGCCCAGCGCTACCCGCTGGTGGATGGACAGGGCAATTTCGGCAACGTGGACGGCGATAACGCCGCCGCCATGCGATACACCGAGGCTCGCCTCACCGAGACCGCCCGCCTGCTGCTGGACGGCATCGACGAGGACGCGGTGGACTTCCGCCCGACCTATGACGGCTCGGAAGAAGAGCCCGTGGTGCTGCCGGCGGCTTTCCCGAACCTGCTGGCCAATGGCTCGCAGGGCATCGCGGTGGGCATGGCCACCTCCATCCCGCCCCACAATGCCGCCGAACTGCTGGACGCGGCCCTTCACCTCATCGACCACCCGGAGGCTCCGGCCTTCGACCTGCTCCAGTTCGTCCCCGGCCCGGACTTCCCCACCGGCGGCGTGCTGGTGGAGGATCCGGTTGGCGTGGCCGAGGCCTATGCCACCGGACGCGGCTCGTTCCGCGTGCGGGCGCGCTGGGAGAAGGAGGAGACCGGGCGCGGCACCTATGTGGTGGTGGTCACCGAGATCCCCTACGGCGTCGCCAAGTCCCGCCTCGTGGAAAAGATCGCGGAGCTGCTCACCGACAAGAAGCTGCCCCTGCTCGCCGACGTGCGCGACGAGAGCGCCGAGGACATCCGTCTGGTGCTGGAGCCCCGCGCCCGCACGGTGGATGCCGAGGTGCTCATGGAGAGCCTGTTCAGGCTCACCGAGCTTGAGGCCCGCATCCCGCTCAACATGAACGTGCTGGTGCGCGGGCAGGTCCCCAAGGTGCTGTCCCTGTCGGAAGCGCTCCGGGAATGGCTCGACCACCGCCGCGACGTGCTGCTGCGCCGCTCGCGCTATCGGCTGGAGCAGATCGCGCACCGGCTGGAGGTGCTGGGCGGCTACCTCATCGCCTATCTCAACCTCGACGAGGTGATCCGTATCATCCGCGAGGAGGACGAGCCCAAGCAGGAATTGATGCGCACGTTCGAGCTGACCGACGTGCAGACGGAAGCCATCCTCAACATGCGCCTGCGCTCCCTGCGCCGGCTGGAGGAGATGGAGATCCGCAAGGAACACAACGCCCTCACCAAGGAGCAGGACGGCCTCAACAAGCTGGTCGCCTCCGAGGCGGCGCAGTGGAAGAACATCGCCAAGGAAATCCGCGAGACCCGCAAGACCTACGGCCCCGAGACCGCCATCGGCAGGCGCCGCACCACCTTCGCGGCGCCCCCCACCTTCCACGAAGATGCCTTCACCGAGGCGCTGGTGGAGCGCGAGCCGGTCACCATCGTGGTCTCCGACAAGGGCTGGATCCGCGCCCTGAAGGGCCACGTGCAGGACCTGTCCAACCTCCAGTTCAAGGGCGACGACAGCCTCGGCCACGCCTTCTTCGCCGAGACCACCTCCAAGGTCATGGTATTCGCCTCCAACGGCCGCTTCTACACGCTGGAGGCAGCCAAGCTGCCCGGCGGGCGCGGCCACGGCGAGCCCGTGCGCCTCATGATCGATCTGGAGCAGGAGGCGGAGATCGTCTCCGTCTTCGCTTATCAGCCCGGCCGCAAGCTGCTGTTGGCCTCCAAGGAGGGGCGCGGCTTCGTGGTGGGCGAGGACGACTGCCTCGCCAACACCCGCAAGGGCAAGCAGGTGCTCGTCACCGATCCGCCGGACGCGGCGCTGGCGGTGCGCTTCGTGGAAGGCGACTGGGTGGCGGTGATCGGCGACAACCGCAAGCTGCTGCTGTTCCCGCTCAACCAGGTGCCGGAAATGACCCGCGGGCGCGGCGTGCGCCTCCAGCGCTACCGCGAGGGTGGCCTGTCCGACCTGAAGGCCTTCGCCATGGCCTCGGGCCTGACCTGGGAGGATACTTCCGGCCGCACCTGGACCGTGACGGAGCTGCTGGAATGGCAGGGCGAGCGCGCCTCGGCGGGCCGCCTGCCACCCAAGGGCTTCCCGCGCAGCAACAAGTTCAGCTGAGCTGATGGCCAGCCCGCCCGCCGATCCGGTGACCGCGGATTCCGCGACGGCCGGGAACGGAGCGACGGCTTCCGCCCTTGGCGGCCTCATCGCCTCCGTCCGGGCCAGCGTGCGCGAGCGGGAAGTTGCACTGGTGGTGATCGCGGCGGTGATGGGGGCCCTCGCCGGGCTCGCGGCCAGCGCCATGAGCCAGATCACCCAGTGGATGCACGAGGCGCTGTTCCAGCTCGCCCCTGGCGACCGGCTCAGCGCCACGCCGGAACTGGCCTCGCCCTGGATGGTTCTCGTCCCGGTGGCCGGCGGACTGGCCATGGGGCTCATCGCCCTTGCCCTGCAGCGCTGGCGTCGACGCAGCTTTGTGGACCCCATCGAGGCCAATGCGCTGCACGGCGGGCGTATGTCATTGACCGACAGCATCATCGTGTCGCTGCAGACCATGGTCTCCAACGGCTTCGGCGCCTCCCTGGGGCTGGAGGCGGGCTATTCGCAGATTGGCGCCGGCATCGCCTCGCGCCTCGGCCTGTCGTTCCGCCTGCGGCGCAACGATTTGCGCATCCTGGTGGGCGCGGGGGCGGCGGCGGGCATCGGCGCGGCTTTCGACGCGCCGCTCATGGGGGCCTTCTACGGTTTCGAGATCATCATCGGCAGCTACTCCATCCCCGCCGCCGCCCCGGTGCTGGCGGCGACCGTCTCGGCGGTGATGGTGGCGCGGCTGCTCGGGGTTCATGTGGACCCGCTGAACATCCCCCTCGACGTGGTGGTCCAGCCCCTCGACATCCTGCCCATCGCGCTGCTCGGGCTGTTGGCGGCGGGGGGCGCCGTCCTCATCATGCGCCTGGTGACCGGAGTGGAAATGCTGTTCGGCAAGAGCGGCATCCCCGCGCCGCTGCGGCCGGCGGTGGCGGGCCTCGGCGTCGGTGCGCTGGCGCTCTACAGCCCGCAGGTGCTCTCCGATGGCCATGGCGCGCTGCACCTGCAGGTGGACAGCCCGGTGGTGCTCTCGGTGGCGATCATCTTCGGCCTGAAGATCCTCGCCTCCGCCCTGTCCATCGGCTCGGGATTCCGTGGCGGCCTGTTCTTCGCCTCGCTGTTTCTCGGAGCGCTCATGGGCAAGCTCTATGGCGGCGCGCTCGCCATGCTGTGGCCGTCGCTCCAGCTCGATCCGGCGGTCTGCGCGGTGGCCGGCATGGGGGCGCTGGCGGTGGGCATCATCGGCGGGCCGCTTACCATGACCTTCCTGGTGCTGGAGATGACGCGAGACCTCGCTTTGTCCGGCTATGTGCTGGCTGGGGCGGTGGTGACCTCCCTCGCGGTGCGGGAGACGTTCGGCTACTCCTTCTCCACGTGGCGGTTTCACCTGCGCGGCGAGAGCATCCGCGGGGCGCAGGACGTGGGCTGGATGCGCGAACTCACCGTCGCCCGCATGATGCGCACTGACATGGCCACCTTCGCCGAGCAGGGCACCATCGGCGCCCTGCGCACGGCCTTCCCGCTGGGCGCACGGCGGATGGTGGTGCTGGTGGACGGGGCAGGTGCCTATGCCGGACTGGTGCGGGTGGTGGAGGCCCACGCGGCCGAGCACGATCCCGCCGAAGCCGCCTCCCGGCTCGCTACCCATCGCGACCACATGCTGCTGCCGGCCATGAACGTGAAGGAGGCGGCGCTAGCCTTCGATGCCGCCCAGGCCGAGGATCTCGCCGTGGTGGACGACCCCGCCACCCGCCGCCTCGTGGGCCTGTTGGGCGAGGCCCATGTGCTGAGGCGCTATGCCGAGGAGCTGGACAAGGCCCGGAAAGGCCTCGGCGCGGAGGCGTGAAGCGACAGCGGCGAGGGGAAGGCCGCCTTGGCCGCCCGTCTTCGCTACCCTTTTCCGCCGCTCACCTTCAGCCGCCCCTGGGAAATTCGAGCCCCATCTCGCGATAACGCTCGGGGTCGTCCGCCCAGCTCTCGCGCACCTTCACGAACAGGAACAGGTGGACCGGCTGCTCGATGATCCCGGCGATCTCCGCCCGGGATTCCGAGGAGATGGTCTTGATGGTGTTGCCGCCCTTGCCCAGCACGATCTTGCGCTGGCTTTCGCGCTCCACATAGATGGTCTGCTCGATGCGCACGGAGCCGTTGCGCAATTCCTTCCAGCTCTCGGTTTCCACCGTGGAACGGTAGGGCAGTTCGTCGTGGAGGCGCAGGAACATCTTTTCCCGGGTGATTTCCGCAGCCAGCATGCGCATGGGCGCATCCGACACCTGATCCTCCGGGTAGAGCCACGGGCTGAGCGGCACCTGCTCGGCGAACCAGCGACGCACGTCGGCGACGCCGTCCCCGGTGAGGGCGGAGACCATGAACACCCGGTCGAACGCCAGCTTCTCGTTGATCTGCGCGGCAAGCGCCAGCAGCGTGTCGCGGCGGATGATGTCGATCTTGTTGAGGATCAAAGCGCGCGGCTTGCGGATCTCCGACAGCGGGGCGAGCAGGGCCTCGATGTCCTCGTCCATGCCGCGCTTGGCGTCCACCAGCAGGGCGATCACGTCGGCGTCGGCGGCATGGGTCCAGGCGCTGGACACCATGGCGCGCTCAAGGCGGCGCTTAGGAGAGAAGATGCCAGGCGTGTCCACCAGCACCAGCTGGGCCGCGCCGTCCAGCGCGATGCCGCGCACGATGGCACGGGTGGTCTGCACCTTGTGGGAAACGATGGACACCTTGGTGCCCACCAGTTGGTTGGTCAGCGTCGATTTGCCCGCGTTTGGCGCACCGAGCAGGGCGACGAAGCCGCAGCGGGTCGGCCCCTCCAGCGGCGGCAGGATGCGCGGCGCGGCGTCGTGCTCCTCGTCGAAATCATCGTCCTCGTCGTCGAAGTCCTCGTCGGACAGGGCGCCGTCGGGCAGCTCGTCCTCAGGAAGCTCGTGCTCGGACAGCTCGTGCGCGCCATCCTGCGGCGACCCTTCGCCCGCAGTCATGTCGGTCCTGGCCGGAGCCCCGTTGCCGGGGCCGCTCTCATCCGGGCCGCTTTCGCCCAGCATGTCCTTGGGGGTTTTGGGCCCCTTCCCTGCCGGTGCCATCACGACTCGTCCTTTTTCCACACGCCCTCACGGACGAGGAAAGCGGCGGCTGCCGCCTTCTGCGCATTCTGTTTTGAGGCCCCGTCCGCCTGTTCGGACTTAAGGCCCGGAAGATCCACGGCCACCGTGAAGCGGGGCGCGTGATCGGGACCGGAACGGATCACCTCGCGATAGGAGGGCGGCGGCAGGCCCCGAGCCTGCGCCCACTCCTGCAACACCGTCTTGGCATCGCGCAGGGGCCGGCGCGGCGTCTCCAGACGAGGGCGCCAGAAGCGCTCCACCACCTGGTTGGCCGCCTCATAGCCGCCATCGAGGAATACGGCCGCCACCACGCTTTCCGCCACATCCGCGAGGATCGCCCGCCGCTTGTGGGCGCCGGACTGGCTCTCGCCGGGACCGAGGCGGATGAAGGGGCCGAGATCCATGTCCTGCGCCACCTCGGCGCAGGCCTCCTCTCGCACCAGCTCGGCGAGCCGGCGCGAGAGGTCGCCCTCCTCGCCTTCCGGGAAGGCGAGATAGAGCATGTGCGACACCACGGAGCCGAGCACGTGATCGCCCAGGAACTCCATGCGCTGGTAGGACCGCAGCCGCGGGGCGTCGCCCTTCACGGCGCTGATGTGGGAGAGCGCAAGCTCCAGCACCGACTGGTCGCGGAAGCGGTAGCCGATCCGCTCCTCCACGGACGCGAGGTCAGAGCCCACTGCGTTCAATGTACCCGAGAGAACAGCCGATCCCATCGCACCGTCCAAGGCCACGTCCAAACCTGCCACGCGGAAGCACCCTCATCGATCGAGAAGAAGATCACCTGCGCCTTGCCGATGAGGTTCTCGAAGGGAACATAGCCGACCTGGCTCAAAACGCGGCTATCTGCCGAATTATCGCGATTATCGCCCATCATGAAGTAGTGGCCCAGCGGAACCTCATAGACGGGTGTGTTATCATAAAAGCCATTGTCGACAAGATCGAGGGTCTCGAAGGAGACGCCGTTGGGCAGCGTCTCGCGCCAGCGCTTCACGGGCACCTTGCGGCCGGAGCCGTCATCCTCGGACACGTCGGAAAGGCGCTCGCGCTGCACCGGCGTGCCATTGATGTGCAGCAGGCCGCCGATCATCTGGATCTTGTCACCGGGCATGCCGATGACGCGCTTGATGTAATCCGTCTCGTTGTCGCGCGGCAGCTTGAACACCACCACGTCGCCGCGCGTGGGCTCCGAGCCGAAGATGCGGCCGGAGAACAGGTTGGGCGAGAAGGGAATCGAGAAGCGCGAATAGCCGTAGCTGTATTTGGAGACGAAGAGATAGTCTCCGATCAGCAGCGTGTCCTTCATGGACCCGGACGGGATGTTGAAAGGCTGGAACAGGAAGGTCCGGATGACCAGCGCGATCAGGAGCGCATGGACGATCACGCGGACGGTTTCGAGAAAACCGCCGTCCTTCTTGGAGTCGCTGGTCGCGGTCATCTGTTGTCCAAAAAATCCCGGATGGGGCGCAGGGTAGATGAAACTGCGCCGAAACTGAGGAGAGACGCCGGATCCGCGTCTGCATCCACAGGGCCACGGCCCCTTGATCGCCCCCTATAGAGGCTTCGCCGGCTCCCGGCAACGCGCGTGCTGACGCCTCGCGCTGGGTCAGACGCGGGTCTTGGGTACCGCCGATATGATCACATAGGCCGCCGTCAGCGGTCCCTCGTCGGTGAGGGACAGGTGGATGTGCGGCTCATACCCCTCCGGCACCAGCGCGGCGAGGCGACGGGCGGCGCCCCCGGTGAGCACCAGCGTGGGCTGGCCGGACGGCAGGTTCACCACCCCCATGTCGCGCCAGAACACCCCGTGGCTGAGGCCGGTGCCCAGCGCCTTGGAGCAGGCTTCCTTGGCAGCAAAGCGCTTGGCGTAGGTTTCGGCGCGCATCTTGCGCCGGTCCGCCTTGGCCCGCTCCTCTGGGGTGAAGACCCGGTCGAGGAAGCGGTCGCCGAACCGCTCGATGGAGCGGGCGATGCGCCGGGCGTCCGAGAAATCCGAGCCGATGCCGATGATCATGCCGCCGCGCCGTCCCCGGCGGCCGCCCGCCCCACCGCGATCGCCGCCCGCATGCGCACGATGGCCGCGTCGAGCCCGACGAAAATGGCCTCGCCGATGAGGAAGTGGCCGATGTTCAGCTCCACGATCTCCGGAAAGGCGGCGATGCGCTCGGCGGTGGCATAGTCGAGGCCGTGGCCCGCATGGACCTCCAGGCCCAGCCCCGCCGCCTGCCGCGCCCCCGCCTTCAGCCGCACGAACTCGGCCTCGGCCTCCGCGCGCCTACATTCCGTTACGGAATCACACCAGGCGCCGGTGTGCAGTTCCACGATGTCGGCCTTGAGCTCGGCCGCCGCAGCGATCTGCCCGGGATCCGCCGCGATGAACAGGGAGACGCGGATGCCCGCCGCCTTCAGCCGGGCGATGCGGGGCGCAAGCTCCGCCCGCTGGCCGGCAGCGTCGAGCCCGCCCTCGGTGGTGCGCTCCTCGCGCCGCTCGGGCACCAGGCAACAGGCGTTGGGGCGGACGCGGCAAGCGATGGCCACCATCTCCTCGGTGGCCGCCATCTCGAAATTGAGCGGCAGGTCGACCTCAGCCTTCAGCCGCTCCATGTCCGCGTCGCGGATGTGGCGGCGGTCTTCCCGCAGGTGGGCAGTGATGCCATGGGCGCCGGCGGCCTTGGCGAGGACGGCGGCACGCACCGGGTCCGGAAGGGCACCGCCGCGCGCGTTGCGCACCGTCGCCACGTGATCGACGTTCACTCCGAGCCGCACCGGCTTCAGCACCGCCATTCTCCCTGCTCCTGCTCCGCTGCGGCTTATAGCTGATGGCGCCTGGCGTACGGCCGGCGCCGGCAGGTCAGCCGTTCACGCGCTCCACCTGGGCCACCACCTCACGGGCCTTCAGGTCTGCCATGATGGTATTGAGATGCCTCAAATCGAACACTTCGACATCGATCACCATCTCGTGGAAGTCCGCCGAGCGGGACCGCATCTGGAGCCCGTCGATATTGCCACCGCGATCCCCGATGGCGCTTGCCACCTGGGCCAGCGAGCCGGGTGCGTTGCGGGCGGTCACGATGATGCGGGCGGGAAAGCGACCGTCCGACAGTTCATCCACGTCCCAGCGCACGTCGAGCCAGCGCTCGGGCGCATCCTCGAAATTCTGCAGGGAGGGCGACTGGATCGGATAGATGGTGATCCCCTCCCCCGGCGTCAGGATGCCGACGATGCGATCCCCCGGCACCGCGCCCCCCTCCGGCGCGAACCGCACCGGAAGCTCGCCGTTGATGCCGCGGATGGGAATGGCGTCGAGCCGCTCGGTATCCGCCCCGTCGCGGGGCTTGGCGCCCTCGGGGATCTTGAACTTGAGGTTGTGGCCGCGTTTCAGCTCGAACCAGCCTTCGCCATTGATCTGCCGGTCGGTGCGATCGTCGGCGCGCGGCGGCTGCCAGTCGGGATAGACCGCGCGGATCAGGTCTTCGGTCTTGATCTCGCCCCGGCCCACCGCGGCGAACACGTCCTCGGCGGCGGTGCGGGCGAGACGCGGGGTGCCCTTGGCCACGGCGTCTTCCGAGAACACCTTGCCCGCCTTGGCAAAAGCCCGCTCGGCGATCTTGCGGCCAAGGCCGGCATATTGGGCGCGCACGGCGGTGCGGGTCGCACGGCGCACGGCGGCCCGCGCCTTGCCGGTGACGGCGATGGTCTCCCACGCGCCGGGCGGCGTCTGCGCCTTGGAGGTGATGATCTCCACCTCGTCGCCATTCTTCAGTTCCGACACCAGCGGGGCGATGGAGCCGTTGATCTTGCAGCCCACCGCCGTGTTGCCCACGTCGGTATGCACGGCATAGGCGAAATCGATGGGCGTCGCCTTGCGCGGTAGAGCGATCAGCCGCCCCTTCGGGGTGAAGCAGAACACCTGGTCGTGGAACAGTTCGAGCTTGGTATGCTCCAGGAACTCCTCCGGCGAGAGGCCCTGAGACAGATTCTCGATGGTCTTGCGCAGCCAGGCATAGGCGCGGCTCTCGTGGGAGAGCATGGCCCCCGGTGCCCCGGACGCATCCTTGTAGAGGGCGTGGGCGGCGATGCCGTATTCGGCGATCTCCTCCATGTCCCGGGTGCGGATCTGCATCTCGACGCGCTGCCGGCGCGGACCGACCACGGTGGTGTGGAGCGAGCGGTAATCGTTGGGCTTGGGCGTGGAGATGTAATCCTTGAAGCGGCCGGGCACGATGGCCCACTTGGTGTGGATCACCCCCAGCGCGCGATAGCAGTCCTCTACCGAGCCGACGATGACGCGGAAGCCGTACAGATCCGACAATTGCTCGAAGCCGATGGCCTTGCGCTCCATCTTGCCCCAGATCGAATACGGCCGCTTCTCGCGCCCCTTCACCTCGGCTGCGATGCCGCGCCGTTCCAGCTCGTCCTTCAGCTCGCGCTCGATCTCCTGCACCACGGCGCCATTGCCCTGGCGCAGCTCGGACACGCGGACGGCGATGGATTCGTAGGCCTCCGGCGACAGCTGGCGGAAAGACAGGTCCTCCAGCTCCTCGCGCATGTCTTGCATGCCCATGCGGGCGGCGAGCGGCGCGTAGATGTCCAGCGTCTCCTGGGCGACGCGATCGCGCTTCTCCGGCGGCACCCACTTCAGGGTGCGCATGTTGTGGAGGCGGTCGGCGAGTTTGACCAGCAGCACCCGCACATCGTCGGCGATGGCCAAAAGCAGCTTGCGCAGGTTTTCCGCCTGCTTGGCCTGCTTGGAGACGAGGTCGAGCTTCTTGATCTTGGTGAGGCCCTCCACCAGCGTCGCGATCTGGTGGCCGAACAGGCGCTCGATCTCGGCCTTGGTGGCGCTGGTGTCCTCGATGGTGTCGTGCAGCAGCGCCGAGACGATGGTGGCATCGTCCAGCTTGAGATCGGTGAGGATCGCCGCGACTTCGAGGGGATGGGAGAAATAGGGGTCGCCGGACGCGCGCAGCTGGCTGCCGTGCGCGCGCATGGCATATACATAGGCGCGGTCGAGCAGCGCCTCGTCGGTGTTGGGATTATACCGTCGAACGCGCTCGACAAGTTCGTATTGGCGCATCATGGCCGGGAACGATCCGTCGCAGCACGGGCGGGGCAGGTTCAGCGCGCCCGCCCTATCCTTGTTTGATCCTTGATATCATGGCGAGGGGGGCCACGCGCAAGGCGCTCATGGCGCTTGTTCGCGGAAAAACGCTGCGGCGCGACGGCGTTGACCCTCGTACATGCCCACACCGATGGCGGCGGCCGGGGCACCAACGCATGAAGCTGACCGCGCGCCGCTACCGCTTTTCATCCCCGCGCCCGCCGATTATGGATGAGGCAACGCGCCACAGGCGCCTCCCGCCACAGACGCTGCCGAGCGCACTGCCCTGCAGCGAGCCAGCCCCGAGAGCTTGCAACAATGAGCCCGCACCCGTGAGCGCGCCGCCATGAGCGACCTGTTCGGCCTCGCCTTTCCCTTCTTCGGGCTGATCTTCCTCGGCTATTTCTGCGGCTGGCGGGTTCGGCTGCCAGAGAGCGGGCTCGCCTGGCTGACCTTCTTCGTCATCTATGTGGCGCTGCCGGCGCTGTTCTACCGCATCGTCGCGCAGACGCCGATCCACGAGTTGGCGAACCCCGCCTTCATCCTGGCGGTGGTGGCGTCCACGGCGACCACCTCCCTCATCGCGCTCGGCATCGGCCTTTACTTCCGGCGCGGGCATGTGGGCGAGGCCGCCATCGCCGTCACCATCGGCGCCTATGCCAATGTGGGCTACATGGGGCCAGGCCTGACGCTGGCCGCGCTCGGACAGGCGGCTGCGACGCCGGCGGCGCTCATCTTCGCCTGCGACAGCCTGTTGTTCTTCACCATCGTGCCCCTGCTCATGAGCGTGCGCGGACGGGGCGAGAACCTGCTCCACACCCTGGGCCTCATTGCCAAGCGGGTGTTCACCCACCCCTTCAACATCGCGACCATGCTGGGCGTCCTGGCGGCGGCGCTGGAGTTCCGCGAGCCCGAGCCGCTGTCGCGCATGCTGGATTTCCTGCGCAATGCCGCCGCCCCCTGCGCGCTGTTCGCGCTGGGCGTCACCGTGGCGCTGCGGCCGCTGAAGCGCGTGCCGGTGGAGCTGGGGCCGCTTCTGGTACTGAAACTGGTGCTGCACCCGATGATCGCGCTGGTGTCGCTCAGCCTGTTCGGGCCGTTCTCGCAGGTCTGGACCGAGACGCTGCTGTTGATGGCGGCGCTGCCGCCGGCGCTGAACGTGTTCGTGCTGGCGCGGCAGTACCATGTGTTCATGGAGGAGGCGTCCGCCGCCGTCCTCCTCGGCACCCTGTTCTCCGTGGTGACGGTGACCGGCATGCTCTATCTGCTGCGCGGGCATCTCATCCCGCTCAGCCTGTTCTGAGCACCGAGGGCCAAAGCCTCAGGCTGCCTTGTCGCCGATGCCGAGGCGCATCAGGGTGCGCCGCAGCGGCCCCACCCGGTCGAGCAGATAGAGGCCGAAGCCGCGCACACCCTGGATCGGCAACAGGTCCGAGAGCAGCGAGCGGTTCAGCAGGTCCACCGCCCGCATACGCCCGAACACGTCGCGCTGGCGCGCCGCCGAATAGCGCGACAGCAGCGCCTCCCCGCCCACATCCTCGCCCCCGGCGAAGGCATCCGCCACGAAGGCCACCAATGCCCCCGCGTCGCGCAGGCCAAGGTTGAGACCCTGCGCCCCGATGGGCGGCATGATGTGGGCGGCCTCGCTGATAAGGGCGATGCGGTCCGCCACCAGCCGCTCCGCCGTCTCCGCCGCCAGCGGGAAGGCGCCGCGACCGCCCTCCATCTCGAAGCGGCCGAGCACGGAGGAGGCCCGCGCCTCCAGTTCCCGCGCCAGTGCCATGTCGTCGAGGCCGAGCAGGCGGATCGCCTCCCGCTCCGTGACCACGCAGACGATGGACGAGCGATCCCCGGTCAGCGGCACCAGGGTGAAGGGGCCACTCTCCGTGTGAAACTCGGTGGAGGTGTCCTCATGCGAGCGGGTATGGCGCACGGTGGCGGTGAAGGCCACCTGCGGATAAGACCGGGTGCGCATCTGGATGCCCGCCGCCGCCCGTACCCGCGACTGGCGTCCATCTGCCCCCACCACCAGGCGGCCGCGCAGGGTGGAACCGTCGGCGAGATGCAGGGTGAGGGCGTCAGGCGCAAAGTCGATGCGCTCCAGCGCGGTGCGCGCGATGTGAAGGTTCGGCTGCTGCATGGCCTTGGCGAGCAGGCCGTTGCGCAGGGCATCGTTCTCGATGTTGTAGCCGAAGGTGGATAGGCCGATCTCCGCGGACCGGAAGGTCACTTCCGGCGCCCGCACGAGGCGGCGCGTCGCATCGGCGATGCGCATGTCGCGCAGCGGCGCCGCGCGCGGCTCCAGATCCGCCCACAGGCCGAAATCCTCGAGGATGCGCACCGAGCCTTCCAGCAGCGCCGTGGTGCGGTGGTCGGCCCCGCGATCGGGACCGGTGACCAGAGCCGTGGGCACACCCCGCGCAGCTAGCCCGAGCGCGGTGGCAAGCCCGGCCGGACCCGCGCCCACCACGATCACCTCGTGGATAGCGTCGTGGTGGTGGGTGTCGCCGTGGTGGATGTCTTCTTGCGCCATCGCAGCCTCCCCGCCGTGTCTCCGGCGCAGCGCACACTAAAACCAGCTTGGGGCCGAGAAAAGGCCGCGCGGCCCCGAGTCAGGGCCACAAGATGCCATGCCGCAAGGCTTTGGCGTAGGAGGGGGCGCGTTCCCGCGGCGCGGCGTGTTGCCCCATCGGCACGCGCGGCGCCTTTCGCGCGCTGATCGGTGACGGACATCTTGCGGTGCGCGCGAGTTCCCCCATTCTGGCGCGGACTTGAGTGCTGGGGGATGGGATGCTGGACTGGATTACGTCGCCGGAAGCCTGGGCGGCACTCGTGACGCTCACGGCCATGGAGATCATCCTCGGCATCGACAATGTGGTGTTCATCTCCCTGGTGGTGCAGAAGCTGCCCCCGGCCCAGGCGCTGCGGGCACGGCAGGTGGGGCTTTCCGCCGCGCTCATCCTGCGCATCGCCCTCCTGTTCGCGCTCACCTGGCTCATCGGCCTGCAGCAGACCCTGTTCTCCGCCTTCGGCCACGACTTCTCCTGGCGCGACATCATCCTCATGGCCGGCGGCGCCTTCCTCATCGCCAAGGCCACCCAGGAAATGCACGGCGCGCTGGAGGGCGAGGACGAGCCGGAGGCCGACGACGGCCCCGGGGCCTACGCGCAGCGGGCCTTCATGGCGGTGGTGGTGCAGGTGATCCTGCTCGACCTCGTGTTCTCGGTGGACTCCATCCTCACCGCCATCGGCATGGCGGAGCATCTCGCCATCATGGTGCTGGCGGTGATTATCGCGGTGTCCATCATGTTCGCCGCCTCGGGCCCGCTGTCCGCCTTCATCGCCGCCCATCCCACCACCAAGATGCTGGCGCTGGCCTTCCTCGTGCTCATCGGCTTCACGCTGGTGGCGGACGGCTTCGGCGCCCACATCCCGAAGGGCTATATCTATGCGGCCATGGCCTTCTCGGTGATGGTGGAGATGCTGAACGTCGCCGCCTCCGGCCGGCGCCGGCGGCGGATCGCTGCGCGGCACGCGGAGGAGCAGCAATGACCGACAAGGTCCTCGTGGTGACGGGCGGCAGCCGGGGCATCGGCGCCGCCTGCGTGATCAAGGCCGCCCAGGCGGGCTATGGCCGGATCGCGCTCAACTACACCAGCGATGCCATCGCAGCGGAAGCCACAGCGGCCGCCGCCCGCGCCCACGGTGCCGAGGTGGCGGTGATCAAGGGCGACATGGCCGCCCCCGCCGACATCGCCCACCTGTTCGCCGAGACCGACTCCCGCCTCGGCCCGGTGACCCATCTCGTCAACAACGCCGGCATCACCGGCCGCGCCTCGGCCTTTGCCGATGCTGATCCCGCCGAGATCGCCCGCGTCATCGACCTCAACGTCACCGGCGCGCTGCTGGTGGCCCAGGCGGCGGTCAGGCGCATGTCCACGGCGCGCGGGGGGAAAGGCGGCGCCATTGTCAACATCTCCTCCATGGCGGCGATCCTGGGCTCTGCCGGCGAATATGTCTGGTACGCCGCGAGCAAGGGCGCCATCGACAGCTTCACCGTCGGCCTCGGCCGCGAGCTGGCGCGGGAGGGCGTGAGGGTGAACGGGGTGGCGCCGGGCCTCATCGCCACCGACATCCACGACACCAGCGGCGTCACCGGCCGGCTGGACCGGCTGGTGCCCACAACACCCATGGGCCGCGCCGGCACCGCCGACGAGGTGGCCGAGGCGGTGCTGCACCTGCTCTCGGACGCCGCGAGCTACACCACCGGCGCCATCCTGAAGGTCTCCGGCGGGCGCTGAGGGTGCTTGCGGGCGCCGGACGCCGGCCTATGATCCCCGGCGTCGCGGCGAAAAAGGGGTCTGGCGTCATGGTCCATGCGGTTCGGGTGCATCAGACGGGCGGTCCCGAGGTGCTGGCCTATGAGGCGGTCGAGGTGCCTCCCCCCGGGCGCGGCGAGGTGCAGATTCGCCAGACCGCCATCGGCCTCAACTTCATCGACGTCTATTTCCGCACCGGCCTCTACAAGGCGGCGAGCCTGCCCTTCATCCCCGGCAACGAGGGCGCCGGCGTGGTGGAGGCCGTGGGGCCGGACGTGAACGACTTCCACCCCGGCGACCGGGTGGCCTATGCCATGGCCATCGGCGCCTATGCCGAGGTGCGCAACGTGCCTGCCGCGGTGCTGCTGCACCTGCCCGCCTCCATCGACGACCAGACCGCTGCCGCCATGATGCTGAAGGGCATGACGGCGCAGTATCTCGTGCGCCGCACCCATCACATCAAGCCGGGCGACGTGATTCTGGTGCAGGCGGCAGCCGGTGGCGTGGGGCTCATCCTGTGCCAGTGGGCCAAGCACCTGGGCGCCACCGTCATCGGCACCGTGGGCTCCAAGGACAAGGCCGAGCTGGCCCTCTCCCACGGCTGCGACGAGGTGATTCTCTACCGGGACGAGGATTTCGTGCACCGTGTGAAGGAGATCACCGCCGGCAAGCTGTGCGACGTGGTCTATGACGGGGTGGGACAGGCGACCTATCCCGCCTCCCTCGACTGCCTGAAGCCGCTGGGCCTGTGGGTGAGCTTCGGCAACGCCTCCGGCGCCATCAAGAATTTCGACCTGTTGGCGCTCTCGCAGAGGGGTTCGCTGTTCGCCACCCGCCCGACCCTCGCCACCTTCGTGGCCAAGCGCCATGACCTGATCGCCACCGCCAACGACCTGTTCGAGGCGGTGCTGACCGGCGCGGTGAAGATCCCGGTCCACCAGACCTATGCGCTGAAAGACGTGCAGAAGGCCCACAAGGACCTCGAATCGCGCAAGACCACGGGGTCCACCCTGCTGCTGCCGTAGGCCGCCGCCTCTATCGCGGCGCCGTCGCATCCATCAGATGGCGCGCGGCATAGAGTTCCGGATAGAGCCGGTTGCGGAACTGGCTCGCCGCCGGCTCCGTACCCGCCAGCAGCCGGTCGATAGCGCCGGCCTGCTCGGTCTCGGCCCAGGGACGGCGGGGCGTGGGCCGGTCGTCGAGCCAGAATTCGTTCCAATCGAACGTGGTCTCGATCAGCTCCCGCGCGAAGGCGGCGCCTTCCGCCAGCGCGCCTTGAAGCACCACGTCGATATAGGACTGGACCAACGGGAAGGCCGCGTCGGGCGGGACGCCGTTGCCCGGCGCGCCCGCCTCCCCACTCAGGTCGACGCCCATCTCCACGCCTTTGGGCACATAGATCCACACGCGGCCCGATCGCGGCAGGCCCTGCCAGCCCACCGCCTCCAGAAGAGCCGGCTCCACCTCGACCCGCCGGTAGCCGCCCTCGCGCCGGTCAAAGGCGGCCATCTCCTCGGCGTCGCGCACGGGGAAGACCACGCCGTTGATGGAAGACGGCACCTCCCCCTCGCGCGGGCGGCGCAGCCCCAGTGCGGTGAAGCCGGCCCCGGACCGCGCCCCGCCACGGGCGACGAAGCCCCGCACCAGGCCGAACCGCGCCGACACCCGCGCCGGAACCGCCACGACCCGTCGTCGCGACGTGGAGGTCCGCGATGGCTCGCTGATGAGCGTGCCGTAGCCGAACAGGAAGTCGGACGGCTGGTCGGCCAGCCCCTCACCCCAGAAATCGCGCGCCGCCGCCGGACCGGTCGCCACGGCAAGACCCGCGAGTCCGAGCAGCACATCCCGCCGGGACGGCGATCGACGCCCGCGACGAACTTCCCCACCGTGCGCGCCGTCCGATCGTCCTGCCATGAAGTCGTGTTGCACCGGCACGCCACCTATGCTGCATTGCATTCAACAGGTTGGCGGCCCAGGCACGAAGCCGTGCCGCCGGATCCATGGGGGGACAGATGAAGCTGCCACGCCAATTCTTCAAGCCGCTGGCCATCGGCGCGCCCGCACCTTACCGCGAGCTGCCGGTGCAGCTTGAGCGTATGATTCATTTCGTTCCGCCGCATCTGGAGAAGATGCGCAACAAGGTGCCGGACATCGCCAAGCAGGTGGATGTGGTGCTCGGCAACCTTGAGGACGCCATCCCCTCCGACGCCAAGGAAGCCGCCCGCCGGGGTTTCATCGAGATGGCCAAGGCCACCGATTTCGGCTCCACCGGCCTGTGGACCCGCATTAATTGTCTCAACAGCCCCTGGGTGCTGGACGACATCGTGGAGATCGTCAGCGAGATCGGCGGCAAGCTGGACGTGATCATGCTGCCCAAGGTGGAGGGCGCCTGGGACGTGCACTATCTCGACCAGTTGCTCGCTCAGCTGGAAGCCAAGCACGCCATCGGCAAGCCGATCCTCATCCACGCCATCCTGGAGACCGCCGAAGGCGTCAAGAACGTGGAGGAAATCGCCAGCGCCTCTCCCCGCATGCACGGCATGAGTCTCGGACCGGCGGACCTTGCCGCCTCCCGCGCCATGAAGACCACCCGCGTCGGCGGCGGCCATCCGGACTACAAGGTGCTTGCGGACGCCGACGGCGACACGCCGCGCGCCGGCTACCAGCAGGACCTGTGGCACTACACCGTCGGCAAGATGGTGGACGCCTGCGCCGCCAACGGCATCAAGCCTTTCTATGGCCCGTTCGGCGACTTCTCCGACCTCGCGGCCTGCGAGAGCCAGTTCCGCAACGCCTTCCTGCAGGGCTGCGTCGGCGCCTGGTCGCTGCACCCCACCCAGATCGACATCGCCAAGCGCGTGTTCTCGCCGGATCCGGGTGAGGTGGCCTTCGCCCTCAAGATCCTGGAAGCCATGCCCGACGGCGCCGGCGCGGTGATGATCGACGGCAAGATGCAGGACGACGCAACCTGGAAGCAGGCTAAGGTGATCGTCGACCTTGCCCGTATTGTCGCAGCCAAGGATCCGGAAATGGGCAAAGCCTACGGACTGTGACAGAATTGATTAACCTTGCAGTACATTGCCGTTACGGAAGGTCAATCGCGACGGCACAGTGAAGAGGCGGGACATGGGCAGTCACGACAAAGCGCGCGCGAAACCCGCCACCGGCGCGCCTGCGCCGGATGGCAACAGCATCGCGTCGGCATCCGAGTCCAAGGCCGGCGCTGCGGTGCTTGAGTCCAAGAGCGGAACGAGCGAGAGCAAAGGCGTGGCTGCGGTGCCTGAAGGTGCAGCAGCTGGGCCGCTTTCCGGCGTCGCGACAGATTTCCGCTCCCCCATGCGAGAGGGCAAGTTCCGGATCGGAGAGGTTGTGAGGCACAAGCACTTCCCGTTCCGCGGCGTCGTTTTCGATGTGGACCCGGTGTTCGACAACACCGAGGAATGGTGGCTCTCCATCCCCGAGGAGATCCGCCCCCACAAGGACCAGCCCTTCTACCACCTGCTCGCCGAGAATGCGGACAGCGAATATGTTGCCTATGTCTCCGAGCAGAACCTGGAACGGGACTTCTCCGAGGAGCCGGTGCGCCATCCCA
Source organism: Xanthobacter autotrophicus (assembly GCF_005871085.1). Taxonomy (GTDB): domain Bacteria; phylum Pseudomonadota; class Alphaproteobacteria; order Rhizobiales; family Xanthobacteraceae; genus Xanthobacter; species Xanthobacter autotrophicus. The sequence continues at coordinate 154,474 of NZ_VAUP01000002.1, forward strand.
AGGTGAACGAGGCCCTGACCGACGACGGTGCCGGCGGCTGGCGGGTGCGGCGCGACCTCATCAACTGAAATCGGATCCGCGAAAGGGACAGGCCACGCGGGCTGCGGACATGAAAAAGGGCCGGCATCTTCATGCCGGCCCTTTTTATTGAACGCTGGCAGGGCGGCGCGCCGCCCTGAATTACTGCCTCAGGATCACTGGGCGCCCTGCGCCTTGGCGCGCTCGAGCTCCTGACCCTTCTTCAGGAGAGCGGCCTTGCCCTGCTCTTCCTGCTGCTGGGCTGCGGCGCGCGCTTCTTCCATGCGCTTGCGCTCCTGCTCCATGGCCACCTTGGCGTCCATGCCGGGGCCGTCATAGGCCTTGCCGAAATCGGCATTGGAGATGGGCAGGCTGAGGGTGCGGCCAGTACCGTTCACCATCTGCAGGTACACGGCATTGGCCTTGCGGAACTTGGCGATGAAGCTGCCGTCGACTTCGAGGTCGCCGATGCAGGTGGCGCCGCCGCCCTGGATGGGCTGGCACAGCACGAAGGGGATGTTCACCGGGTCCTTGTCGAGGGTGATGCGCAGGCCGGGCTGGAGGCGCATGCCGAGGGGCACGGAAATGTTGATGCGCTTCTTAGGCTCATCCTGCATCTCGACGATGTCGACCTTGGCGATGGCCTGATTCTCGACGCCCAGCACCTGGGTGAGCACGCACACCTGCTTCTTCCGCTCCGGGATCTCCTGGCAGATCTTCTGCCACGGGGAGGCGGAGAACTTCACGTCGGCTTCGCCCTGGGGCTGGCCGGGGCCAGCCTGGCCCTGCTGGGGCGCGGCAACAGGCGCCTGGGCGGCCGGAGCGGCGGGCTTGGCCGCGGGAGCGGCGGGCTTGGCCGCAGGCTTGGCCGCAGGCGCGGGCTGAGCTGGCGGGGTCTGGGAAAAGGCCGGGCCGGCGAACGCCACAGCGAGCAGCGTGGCGGCAACCCCGGCCGTGAGCCGCGCGTTGAATTTGGTCATGGTCATCGTGGCCTTTCTTGTGGTCTGAGCCGCCGGGGCTCCGGCCGCGCATGCGCTAGGGCCGGGGCGCCGCACCCCCCTCTCTCGGACCCCGGCTCTCTCAAGCCCAATTGAGGCGAGAAGGTGACGGGCCGCAGCCGCACGGGGAACATGCGCGCCCGCACCCATTCCTAGCGTCGGGACAGCGTGTGCTACCTTGCCGAGGAATAAGGCCAACACACGGCCGAAAGGCTGGCTTGAACAGTCAAATGTGCCGCGGCGGTACCACGAGAAGACTGGTTCGATCCATACGATTCGTGAACGGGCCGGCGTGCATGTTGGCGGTGCAGCCAGCAGCGGCAAGCTGGGGCGGCAAGCTGGGAATACGTCATGAGGAGCGGTTTGAGCCAGCGTTCGCGATGGCACCGGAGCGGTCCCGGGAGGGGGAGAGGGGCCAGAAGCTGGCTTCTCGCGCTCCTGCTTCTGGCTGCGCCTGCGCAGGTGTCCGCGCAGCCGCTGGACCGGGCGCCGGCCATCGCCATGCGCGGCCTGCCGGACCTGCCGGCGCACTTCGCCGCCCTGCCCTATGCCGACCCGAGCGCCCCCAAGGGCGGGCACCTGGACCTGTCGCTGCTCGGCACCTTCGACAGCCTCAACCCCTTTATCGTCAAGGGTTCCGCTCCGCTCTTTATGCGCAACAACGTGATCGAGAGCCTGATGGCGCGCTCCCTCGACGAGCCGTTCACGCTCTACCCGCTGCTGGCACAGAGCGTGACCACCGATGCCGAGCGCAGCTTTGTCGCCTTCGCCCTCGATCCCGCCGCCCGCTTCTCCGACGGCAGCCCCGTCACCGCCGAAGACGTGCTGTTCTCGTTCGCCCTCATGCGCGACATGGGCCGGCCAAACCACCGGCTTTATTACGGAAAAATCTCCAAGGCCGAAGCGCCGGATGCCCACACGGTCCGCTTCGCCTTCACCGAGCCCGACCCGGAACTGCCGCTGATCATGGGCCTCATGCCGGTGTTCAAACAGGCCAGCATCGACCGCGACCACTTCGAGGAGACCACGCTCACGCCCCTTACCGGCTCCGGTCCGTACCGGGTCGGGGCGGTGGATGCGGGTGCGTCGGTGACGCTGGAGCGCAACCCGGACTATTGGGGACGCACCCTGGCGTTCAACCGAGGTCTCTATAACTTCGACAGGATCCGCTACTTCTACTTCAGGGACGCCAACACCGAGTTCGAGGCCTTCAAGAAGGGGCTCATCGACGCCCGGTTCGAGTCCGACCCCGGCCGCTGGGAGACCGGCTACGACTTTCCCGCCGCGCGCTCGGGGGAGGTGGTCAAGGAGCTGATACCCACTGGAACGCCAAAGCCTTACTCGGCCTTCGTGTTCAATACGCGCCGCCCGCTGTTCGCCGATCGCCGCGTCCGCCACGCCCTCATCGAGCTGTTCGATTTCGAGTGGCTGGACACGAATTTCTACCACGGCCTCTACCGGCGGACGGCGAGCTATTTCGAAGGTTCGGTGCTTTCAAGTTCGGGAATGCCGGCCGACGCCCGCGAGCGGGCCCTGCTCGACCCCTTTCCCGATGCCGTGGTGCCGGATGTGCTGGCCGGCACCTTCCGTCCGCCGGTCTCCGACGGCTCCGGCCGCGACCGGGAGCGCTTGAAGGCCGCGCTCCAGCTTCTCGACAAGGCGGGGTGGATGCTGCGGCAGGGGGCGCTGGTGAACCGGGAGACCGGACGGCCCTTCGCCTTCGAGATCATGGTGACCACCCGCGAGATGGAGCGCCTCGCCCTCGCCTATCAGAGCCAGCTCAAGAGGGCGGGCATCGCCGCGCATGTGCGGTACGTGGATGCAGTTCAGTTCGATGCCCGGCGGGGCGCCTACGACTTCGACATGATGCCCTATGCCTGGGGCCAGTCGCTGTCCCCCGGTAATGAGCAGGCGTTCTATTTCGGCTCCGCAGCCGCCGACACGCCAGGCTCGCGCAATTATATGGGAGCGAAATCCCCCGCCATCGATGCCGCCATCGCCGCCTTGCTGGCGGCCCGCGACGAGGACGACTACGTCTCCGCCGCCCGCGCCCTCGACCGGGTGCTGGTGTCGGGCGCCTATGGGGTGCCGCTGTTCCACACGCCGGGCCAATGGCTCGCCCGCTGGACCCGGATCGAACGCCCGCGGCGCGCCTCCCTCTACGGCACCCTGCCGGAGACCTGGTGGCGCGCGCCCGGCAAGTAAGCTCTGGCAAATAGGATCAAGCCGGCCGCGCCCGCACGGCGGCGATGCCGAGGCCGATGAAAACGAGCAGCACCAGCCCCTGGGCCACCGCGAAGGCGGGGGCGCCCGGGGTCGGCGCCAGGGCATGGAGCGCCGGCACCTTGGCGAAGGCCTGGGCCACCGCCACGAACACCAGGAAATACAGGCTCGCCACCGCCGTGCCCGCATAGATGCCATGCCAGCGCCCGCGCAGCCCGGCGCCATAGCGCGCGAAAATCGCCGGCAGGAGCACGAGGATGGCCACCGCCCCGACCACGTGGGACGGCAGGACCCCATTGAAGGGAAACAGGAAACCAGTCGCGCTGGTGAGGAAGGCGAGGGCGAGGAAGGTGGCCGCCGTGGTCGGCCGGTCGAGGCCGCGCAAGAGGCCCGCCACCACGGCGATGCCGGCGGCGATGGCGAACAGGCTGATGTAGGTATGGATGCCGGTCAAAGTCGTCGGGTCGAACATGGCAGGCGCTCCCTGAAGGTATCGGAGCTTAGCAGTCCGCCGCGTACCCGTATTGCAGGATGGTCGCCGGCGGCGGCCCATCGCCCCAGCGTCCCGCCAGCAGAGCCTAAGTGTTTCCCCCGGGTACCGCATGGGCACATATCGGCCGTATTTTGCCGCCACGCTCTCCGATCCTTGCAGGCGGTACGCTTTGCAGGGACGCCATTGTTCGGATAAGACCTTTTTGGTTCGCCATTTCAGAAGCCGCCTTAGGGGCGGTCTTGCCGGAACGAGGGAGGAAGAAGGCTGCGGTCCGCGCACCATCGGTTTGAAACGGGTCGGTAGGGTTCGAGGGCCATCGCAGGGCGATCCCCTCTGAAAGCGCACCGTCCCGCGCGCGGTCGACAGGCCCAAAGAACTGGATCCTCGAGCCTCTGCCTCTTCCGGCGCAGACGGCTTGGCAGGAGGTAAATATATGGCTGGCCTTGGACGCGCCCAGCGCCGCTCCGGCGGTATGGAAGACACCTTCCGGGACTATGGCCCGGAGGGCAGCTTCGACGTTCCCAATGATCGGCGGGATACGGCCCGCCCCCGTATCGGTTCCAGCTACCGTGGCCGCCCACCCCGCCGCAGGGCAAGCGACGGACTCCTGCTCTGGCGGGCCCTGGCCCTTTCCGCTTCCGTGCTCATCCTGGGCATGGGCGGCGTGGTCGCCTACCATTCCATGGCCCCCAACCCTCCGGCCGATGGCGCCGCCGCCCCGGCCGGCGCTCCCGCGGCCAGCTCCCTCACAGCCGCTGCTTCTTCCACCACGGCCAATACCGCGGCCGCCAACGGCCTGAAGGCCGCCAGCGAAACCCGCCCGTCCAAGGCCGCCACCGTCAAGACCATTGATCGCGGGCCGGACGGGGGGCACGCGCAGATTTCCAACAAGGTGGCCTCCATTCTCGGCGCGCCCGCGCCATCCACCACACCCGCGCAGCCGGGCCGTGCCGATGCGCTTCAGGTGTCATCCGCCAACCCCGCCCCAGGGGAGCTGGCCCCCACCGCCGCCGATTTCGCCCGCCCCGCCTTCCTCGAACCGGTCAACGGCGACGAGGCGGGCGACGAGGCCAGTCTGCCCGAGGGCGCCACCCAGACCGTATCCGATACCGCGCCGGCCACCGGCGCGCCCAAGGCCAAGCCGCGCGCCGCCACCGTGGCTTCGGCCGATGCCGCCAAAGCCGCCCCCGATGACGACGGCCGCTCCGCCCGCATCCGCTCCGCTGTGACGCTCCGCTCCGGGCCCAAGCGTTCGGCCTCCGCCATCGGCACGCTGGACGAAGGCACCAAGGTGACCCTCTATTCCTGCAAGTCCTGGTGCGAGGTCTCGGCCGGAGACAAGCGCGGCTTCGTCTACAAATCGGCGGTGGCGCAATAGGGTGATGCCGGTGGGGCGTCATCCGCCGGGGGCGCTCGCGGGCGGCGGCGTATGACCGCCATGACGCCACCGGCGCCAGACCTCAGAAGCCAGATAGGGACGGCCGACCGCTTCAGCGATCGGCGCGCGCTCTAGCCCGCGGCTCCGGTTCCGGGTAGCGTCGCGGGAAACCGGACGGACCATTTGCCCAAGCGCCCCACCAAGCCCCCCTCTTCCCCCTCCGCCACCCGCCCGCCCAAGGCGCGCGCGGGTAAATCCCGCGCCTCGCGCAAGCAGGCGGCCGCCGAGCATGCGCGGGTGGAGGCCCTGGTGGTCGCCCGCCACGCCACCGGCGAGATGCCCACGAAAGAACAGGTGCTGGCCTTCATCGCCACCCAGAGCGGCGAGGTGGGCAAGCGCGAGATTGCCCGCGCCTTCGGCCTCAACGCGGCGCAGAAGATCGAGCTGAAGAGCCTGTTGCGCGACCTCTCCGAGACCGGCACCGTGGAGCGCAGCCGGCGCCGCCTGCATGTGCCCGGCGCCCTGCCCGGCGTGGTGCTGGCCGACATCGTCTCCCGCGACGCCGACGGCGAGCTGATCGCCGTGCCGGTGGAATGGGATACCGAGGCCCAGGGCGATGCCCCGCCCATCCTGGTGCAGGTGCCGCGCCGCGCCGTCGGCCCGGCCCCCGGCCTTGCCGACCGGGTGCTGCTGCGCATCGTGGAAGGCTCCATCGAGCATGGGGTGGCCCATGTGGGCCGCGTCATCAAGGTGCTGGAGAAGGCGCGCAAGCAGACCATCGGCATCTTCCGCGCCGCGCCGGGCGGGGAAGGCGGCGGGCGCATCATCCCCATCGACAAGAAGCAGCTGGGCCGCGAGCTTCAGGTGCCCCCCGGCGCCGAGCACGAGGCGAAGGACGGCGACCTCGTCACCATCGAATTGATGCGCCAGCGGGTGTTCGGCCTGCCCACCGCGCGGGTGAAGGAGAAGCTGGGGTCGCTCAGCTCCGAGAAGGCGGTGAGCCTGATCGCGCTGCACGCCCACGCCATTCCCCACGTCTTCCCCGAGGCGGTGCTGAAGGAGGCCGAGGCGGCAAAGCCCGTCACCCCGCGCGGCCGCGAGGACTGGCGCGATGTGCCGCTTGTCACCATCGACCCGCCCGACGCCAAGGACCATGACGACGCAGTCCACGCCGTGGCCGACGACGATCCGGCCAACGAAGGCGGCTTCATCGTCACCGTGGCCATCGCCGACGTGGCGGCCTATGTGCGCCCCGGCTCGCCGCTGGATCGCGAGGCGCTGATCCGCGGCAATTCGGTGTATTTCCCCGACCGCGTGGTGCCCATGCTGCCGGAGCGCATCTCCAACGACCTGTGCTCCCTGCGCCCGAAGGAGGACCGCCCGGCGCTGGCGGTGCGCATGGTGATCGGCGCGGACGGCAGGAAGCGCCACCACAGCTTCCACCGCATCCTCATGCGCTCGGCGGGCAAGCTGGCCTATGCCCAGGCCCAGAACGCCATCGAGGGCCGCACCGACGCCATCACCGACCCGCTGCTCGATGGCGTGCTGAAGCCGCTTTATGCCGCCTATGCCTGCGTGAAGACCGCCCGCGACGCCCGCCAGCCCCTCGACCTCGACCTGCCCGAGCGCAAGATCGTGCTGAAGGCGGATGGCACGGTGGACCGCGTGGTGGTGCCGGAGCGGCTCGACGCCCACCGGCTCATCGAGGAGTTCATGATCCTCGCCAACGTGGCCGCCGCCGAGACGCTGGAGGAGAAGAAGACCCCCCTCGTCTACCGCGTCCATGACGGCCCCACGCTGGAGAAGCTCTCCAACCTGCGGGAATTCCTGAAGACCCTGGACATCGCCCTGGCGAAGATCGACCAGGTGCGGCCGTCGCACTTCAACCGCATCCTGGCGCAGGTGAAGGACACGGACGCCGCCCCGCTGGTCAACCAGGTGATCCTGCGCAGCCAGAGCCAGGCGGAATATGCCTCGGAGAATTACGGCCATTTCGGCCTGAACCTGCGCCGCTACGCCCATTTCACCTCGCCGATCCGCCGCTATGCGGATCTGGTGGTGCATCGCGGCCTGGTGCGCGCCATGGATTTCGGCTCGGACGGCCTGCCGCAGGACGCCACCACCGCGACGCTGGGCGAAGTGGCGGCCGCCATCTCCGTCACCGAGCGGCGCGCCATGGCGGCGGAACGGGAGACGGTGGACCGGCTCATCGCCCATCATCTGGCCGACCAGATCGGCGCCACCTTCAACGCCCGCATCACCGGGGCCACCAAGGCGGGACTCTTCGTCGCGCTCGATGTCACCGGCGCGGACGGCTTCATTCCGGCCTCAACCCTGGGGCAGGATTACTACCGCTACGACGAAACCCGGCAGGCCCTGGTTGGCGACCGGACCGGGGAAATGCACCGCATCGGCGACCGGGTGGAGGTGAAGCTGGTGGAGGCGGCGCCGGTGGCCGGCGCGCTGCGGTTTGAGCTTCTGACGGAAGGCTCCTATGTAAAGGGACCGCGCGGGCGTCCCGGCCCGCTCCGGCGGGGTGGCGCCAAGGGCGACGGACCCAAATCCGGCGCGCCGAAGGGCGGTTCCCGGCAAGGTCCGGCCGGACGGACCGCCGGTAGCGGCCATCCGGGAAAAGGCCCGCAGGGAAAGGGGCGGTCGCGCCCTTAGTTCGCGACGGGAGGCTGGAGGGGTTCGACGGTGACCACGCCTGCGACCATGACGGTAACGACCAAGCTCGCCGGCTCCGGCCCGGGCGATGCGCGGGATCGTGCGCCCCAGGACCGTGCGCCTCAGGACCGTGCGCCTCAAGATCCTCCCGCGCCGCCGCTGCCGCCCCGCTCGGTTCCCGACGCGCTGCTGTACGGCGCGCGCGGCCTGTGCCCCGCCTGCGGCGCCGGCCGCCTGTTCTCCAGCTATCTCAAGGTTTCGCCCTACTGCCCGGACTGCGGCGAGGAGCTGTATCACCACCGCGCCGACGATGCCCCGCCCTATGCCACCATCCTGCTGGTGGGCCATATCGTGGTGCCGCTGATGGTGCTGGTGGAGGAGATTTACCGGCCCGAAGTGTGGGTGCACCTCGTCCTGTGGCTGCCGCTGACGCTGGCCCTGTGCCTGTGCCTGCTGCCACCGCTCAAGGGCATGCTGGTGAACCTGCAATGGGCCCTGCGCATGCACGGTTTCGACCCCGGGAGCGCCGAGCGGGAAGGACCGCCCGACGGGGTGGTGCCCGTGGTGCGCGCCGTCCGGCCCATCCGCTGAGGCACCGGCAGCATTGACGCCCCCAAAAGCAGGCCCCAAAGAGCAGGCCCTGAAAGCACGCTCCAAAAGCACGCCTCATGAGCACTGACGCGCAATGACCGACTTCGCCACGCGGCTGACCCAGGCCGAGCGCCGCCAGGATTGGCCCAACGTCCGCCCGCGCGACGCCGCCACCCTCATCCTCATCGACCACAAGGGCAAGAAGCCCCGCGTGCTCATGGGCCGGCGCCACCCCAAGCTGAAATTCATGCCCGGCGTCTTCGTCTTTCCCGGCGGACGGCTGGAGAAGGCCGACCGGACCATGCCGGTCTATGGCGTGCTCGATGCCGACAGCGAGCGGCGCCTCATGACCAAGGTGCAGCGCCCCACCCTCTCCCGCGCCCGCGGCCTTGCCGCCGCCGCCATCCGCGAGATGTATGAGGAGACCGGCCTTCTGGTGGGCACCAAGGACCTTGGCGCCCCCGAGGCCCCCTCCGATGACTGGCGCGTGTTCGAGGAGCGCGGGGTGTTTCCCGATCTCGGCGCCCTCACCTATGTGGCGCGGGCCATCACCCCGCCGCGCCGGCCCAAGCGCTTCGACACCCGCTTCTTCGCCGCCGACGCCCGCGCCGTGTGCGACGAGGTGGCCGGCCTCGTGGGCGAGGAGTCCGAGCTGGTGGAGCTGGCCTGGCTTACCTTCGCGGAAACCGCCGCGCAGGAGCTGCCCACCGTCACCCGCGTGGTGCTGGAGGAACTGGCCCAGCGCATCGAGGCCGGATCGAGCCCGCGCCTGCCGGTGCCCTTCTATGCCATGCACCGTGGGCAGTTCGTCCGCTCCCTGCTTGATTGATCCCGATCTTATGCACGCACCCGACAGGCCGCTGGGCCACATGAGCCGCGCGGCCTCCATTGCGGCCGCCATCTCCGCCATCACCGTCGTCGGCGTCGGCATCAGCCTCTCCATTCCGTTGCTGGCGCTGGAACTGGAGGTGCGCGGCATCTCCAGCACCTGGATCGGCGTGAACACGGCGGTGGCCGGGGTGGCGACCATCATCACCGCGCCGTTCGTGCCCATGCTGGTGCGCAAGGCGGGGCTGCGGGCGCTGCTGGTGGGCGCCATCGCGCTGGCCGCCGCCAGCCTGGTGGGCTTCAAGGCGGCGCCGTCCTTCCTCATGTGGTTTCCGCTGCGCTTCACCTTCGGCGCGGCGCTGTGCATCCTGTTCGCGGTGAGCGAGTTCTGGATCAACGCTTTGGCGCCGCCCAACCGGCGCGGGCTGATCATGGGCGTCTATGCTACCGCCCTGTCGCTGGGGGCGGCGCTGGGCCCGGCCATCCTGAGCGTGCTCGGCGCCTCGGGCTGGGCGCCCTACCTCGCGGGGGCGGCAGTGCTGTGCCTTGGCGCCATTCCCATCCTGCTGGCGCGGGGAATCACCCCCCGCATCCACAATGACGACCATCACGGCGTGCTCACCTTCGTGCGCCGCTCGCCTTCGGCAGTGCTGGCCGCTCTGGTGTTCGGCGCCATCGAGACGGCGGTGATGACCTTCCTGCCGCTCTACGGCCTGCGCCTTGGGCTGACCGAGACCAATGCCTCGCTGCTGCTGACGGCGGCGGTGCTGGGCAACGTGGCGTTCCAGATCCCCATCGGCCTCATCAGCGACAAGGTGGACCGGCGCATCCTGCTGCTGGTGTGCTCGCTGGTGGGTTCGGCGGGGGCGCTGACCCTGCCGTTCGTGGCGGTCTCCAGCCCGCTGTTCCTGGCCATGATCTTCCTGGCCACCGGCATCGTGGGCTCGCTCTACACCGTGGGGCTGGCGCATCTGGGCGAGCGATTCCACGGCGCGGACCTCGCGGCAGCCAATGCGGCCTTCGTGATGCTGTATTCGGTGGGCCTCATCGTCGGCCCACCGGTGGCGGGGCTCGGTATGCGGCTCTACAACCCCTATGGCTTCGCCTTCGTCATCTGCGGCATGCTCGCCATGTATGCGGCCGTGGTCGCAAGCCGGCTCGCCCTGCGCGCGCGCTGAGGGAAGAGTGGGACACCGGGCCGGGAACGGGTTCCCCGCCCCGGCCTTGACATTTCGGGCGTCGTGGGAGAGTTTCCGCCCCCACGAGCCGCCGGGACCGGCAGCGCGTCCGTTTTTCTTTTCGCAACCTCACGGTTTTCGCAAACCAGACGGTCGCGCGCCGCACGCGGCACCCAGGGATCAAGACATGGCCAAGGCTGCAACCATCAAGATCAAGCTCCTGTCCAGCGCGGACACGGGCGTGTTCTATGTGACCAAGAAGAACTCCCGCACCAAGACCGACAAGATCGTGCTCAAGAAGTACGACCCGGTGGTGCGCAAGCACGTGGAATTCCGCGAGACCAAGATCAAGTGATTCCAGGCGGCGCCGGGCTTAGCGCCCGTTTGTGCCGCCGGACCTGATCGCCTCGCGCAACAGGCTTCATTTCGACCGACCAGGGCGCCGCGAGGCGCCCTTTTCTTTAGGCGCAGGGCCGCGCCGCAAGGCGCCCAACTCCTATGGCGCGCCAGGCCGGGCGGGGCCGTTACGCCCCCGCCCGACGCGCAACCGAATCCGGTGGGTGGATCGATGACTGGGATGGAGCGCGGAAGGTAGGCTGGCCGGTGGGGAGAACGCGGGGAGGCCTCCCGCATGCTCACCCACCGGCCAAACCCCACGGACCCAGGAGATGCGGCGGACCTGAGCACTCCGCAGGGTTGTTCTGATGGCGGGAATGGCGGTGCCATGCTGGCACAACACCATCTGAGCGGCCGTGTTCGACCGTGACATTCCCGCCTGTATCTCGCCGAAGATCGAAGACTAGCACATCGCGACAAAAGCGAAAGCCGCCGAATCGGTGGACCGCCGGCTCACCATTTTCCGGCTTCAGCCACCGGCGAACTGGCGCACGGTCTGGAGGAATTTCGCCACCGAGATGGGCTTGGAGAGATAGGCCTCGCACCCGCCGGCGCGGATGCGCTCCTCGTCCCCCTTCATGGCGAAGGCGGTCACCGCCACCACGGGAATGGCTTTCAGCTCCGGGTCGGCCTTCAGCTTGCGGGTCACGTCGAGGCCGGAAATCTCCGGCAGCTGGATATCCATGATGATGAGGTCGGGCCGGTGGGCGCGGGCCAGTTCCACGGCCTCCACTCCCGAGCGCGTCTCCACCGTATGGTAGCCGTGGGCTTCAAGCAGATCGTGGAAGAGCTTCATGTTCAGCTCGTTGTCCTCCACGATCATTACCGTCTTGGCCATCCCCATCCCCCGGACCCGCCCTGCGCCGTCCACCCTTCGCAGCCCGCGCGGAACGTGCTGGAATGGGGTGACACCTAGACCTCATTCCTTGCGGAAGCGCAAATGCCTATTCAGGACAAACCAAGAGGCCTCAAGGCGCAGCGCGATGCGGCGCAGGAGGTGGCCACCTCCGCCCTCGCCTTCATCGCCGCCGACGGCGAGCGGCTGGTGCGATTCCTCGCCGAAACCGGCCTCTCCCCGGCCACCCTGCGCGAGGCCGCCGGCCGGCGCAGCTTCGGCGCCGGGGTGCTGGCCTTCCTCGTTTCCGACGAGGCCATGCTGGTGGCGTTCGCCGCCGAGAAGGGGCTAGATCCCCGGCACGTGGTGGGCGCGCTGGAAATCCTCGCCCCGCAGGCGGACCCCGATGCCACGGTGCGCCGGCCCATGTAGAGCGACCTGTGGTCGCTCTACATCAGCGAGGGTGAGAGCGACCTGTGGTCGCTCGACATCAGCAAGGGTGAGAGCGACCTGTGGTCGCTCGACATCAGCAAGGGTGAGAGCCACCTGTGGTCGCTCGACATCAAGAATGGCCAGAGTGACCGCAAGTCGCCCTACATCAGGAAAGGCGCGAGCCGCCCGTCCGGGACAGCCGTCATGAACGCCCCGGGCTTCTGCCGCGATTGCCTTTCCGACGCGCCAAAAGGCGACCGCTGCCCGGCCTGCGGCAGCCCGCGCCTGGTGCGCCATGGGGAGCTGGACACCCTCAGCGTCGCCCATGTGGATTGCGACGCCTTCTTCGCCGCCGTGGAAAAGCGCGATGACCCGAGCCTTGTCGACGTGCCGCTCATCATCGGCGGCGGCAAGCGCGGGGTGGTCTCCACCGCCTGCTACATCGCCCGCATCAAGGGCGTGCGCTCGGCCATGCCCATGTTCAAGGCGCTGGCCCTGTGCCCCGAGGCGGTGGTGCTGAAGCCCAACATGGAGAAATACCGCACGGCGGGCCGGCAGGTGCGGGCCATGATGCAGCAGCTTACCCCGCTGGTGGAGCCGCTTTCCATCGACGAGGCCTTTCTCGACCTTTCGGGCACGCAGGCCCTGCACGGTGCCAGCCCCGCCCGGACGCTCGCGCGATTCGCGCAGGCGGTGGAGAAGGAGGTGGGCATCACCGTCTCGGTGGGGCTCGCGGCCAACAAGTTCCTCGCCAAGATCGCCTCCGACCTCGACAAGCCGCGCGGCTTCTCCGTGCTCGGACAAGAGGAGGCGGCCGCCTTCCTCGCGCCGCGCCCCGTCACCTTCATCTGGGGCGTGGGGGCGGCGTTCGGCGGCAAGCTGGCAAAGGACGGCTTCCACACCATCGCCGACCTGCAGCGCGCCGCCCCCGCCGACCTTGCCCGGCGCTATGGCGCGGAAGGGCTGCGCCTGTCGCGCCTCGCCTTCGGCCTCGACACCCGCGCGGTGGAGCCGGAGCGGGAGGCCAAAAGCGTGTCGGCGGAAACCACCTTCGAGCGCGACATGGGCGCCCTGCGCCCGCTGGAACAGACCCTCTACGCCCTCTCCGAAGAGGTCAGCGACCGCCTGAAGCACGCCGGCATCGCCGGCCGGGCGGTGACCTTGAAGCTGAAGAGCGCCGACTTCCGCCTGCGCACCCGCTCGCGCACGCTGGAGGCGCCCACCTGCCTTGCCGCGCGCATCAACGGCGCGGCGCGGGAGCTATTGGCGAAGGAGGTGGACGGCACCTTGTTCCGCCTCATCGGCGTGGGCGTCTCGGACCTCTGCCCCATCGCCGACGCCGACCCGGCGGACCTGGTGGACACCTCCACCGAGCGCCTGAAGGCAGCGGAGGGCGCCATGGACGAATTGCGCGCCCGATTCGGCCGCGGCGCCCTCACCCGCGGCATCCTGCTGGACGCCACCACGGACCGGCGCAAGAAGAAGTAGGGCGGCAAACCAGGTAGGGCGCCGTCAGGAACGCGCCGAAGCGGCTCCCGCTTGACTTGCGCTATATCTGAATGAATATAGCTTACACGCAGGCACCGCGACGGGAGGCCCCTTCATGGAGCGGGACGACATCATGGGCGAGGATCTCCTCGCCTTCGACGTGGCGGTGGACGGCAGCCGCTTCCGCATGAGCTTCAGCCGGCCGGACGGGACCGCGACGGCGCTCAACCTGCCGTCCGATTGCCTGCAGGCTATGGTGATGACCTTGCCCAAGATGATGACCGAGGTGCTGCGCGCCCGCCACAAGGACGACAGCCTGCGCCTCGTTTATCCCGCCCACATGGTGCGCATCGAGCAGGCGTCGGACCCCCAGACCCTGATCCTCACCCTTTCAACGCCCGACGGCTTCGAGGTGTCTTTCGCCCTCGCCGGGCCGCAGCTGAAATCGCTGGTGGCGGCCGAGGCGGCCCTGCCCCGCGTGCAGGAGGCGCAGGCGGCGAAGGCCGCACGGTTCAACTGATCTCTCCGGGCCGCCGGCCTCCCGGTGGCGGCCCGTTTTTTCTTTCCTCGATCCCCCTCCCCATCCCGCTCTCTCGTGGCATGTCGAACGGAGGCCCCGGACACGCACCCCGTGCCCGGGGCCGAACTGTCTGTGCACCCCGCGCGACAGCATCCGGCGCGCCTGCTAGACTTGGGCTATTGCCCCGCGCCGCCTGCAAAAGGGCGGCTCCGCTTCAGGTTTGTGCATGGCCTCGCTCAGCGTGAGAATCGACCTCGGGCCCAAGCGCATCGGCCCCGGCAAGATCGAGCTTCTGGAGAAGATCGAGGCGCTCGGCTCCATTTCCGCCGCCGGGCGCGCCATGGACATGTCCTATCGCCGGGCCTGGGAACTGGTGGAGGAGATGAACGGCCTCTTCACCGGCCCGGTCGTCACCCCCCGCACCGGCGGCAAGCAGGGTGGCGGCACCCAGCTCACCCCCCTGGGCCATTCTGTGGTGGCCGCCTATCGCACCATCGAGCACGACGCCACCGAGGCCACCCGCCAGCAGGTATCGGCGCTGGAGGCGGAGCTTTCAGCCGTTAGCAGCGCGGCGGAATAGCCCGGCCCCGGCTTCGGCAGCGCTCAGGATCGCGCAGCCCGCAGCGCGGCGGCGGCGGCCACCGGACCCAGCACCAGCGCGAACAGGGTGAGGCCCAGCAGCACGCGGAACGGCGTGCCGAACGGCACCGGCCCCACCACCGCCGCCTGCGTCGCCGAAACGGCGAAGATCAGCACCGGGATCGCGAGAGGAATCACCAGCACCGCGATCAAAAGCCCGCCGCGCCGGAATGCCCCGGCAAACGCCGCGCCGATGAGGCCGAGGAAGGTGACGGCGGGGGTTCCCACCAGCAGGGTCAGCACCACCGCGCCGATGGCGGCGGGCTCCAGATTCAGCATCAGCGCCAGCACCGGGGCGGCCAGCACCAGCGGCAGGCCGGTGGCGAGCCAGTGGGCGAGCCCCTTGGCCGCCGCCGCCAGCTCCAGCGGCAGGGCCGACAGGGTGAGCGCATCGAGCGAGCCATCCTCCGCATCGGCGGCGAACAGGCGCTCCAGGCCAATGAGGCTCGCGAGCAAGGCGCCGATCCACAGGATGGCCGGGCCGATGCGGGCCAGCAGCACCAGATCCGGCCCCACCGCGAACGGCACCACCGTGACCACGCTGAGGAAGAACACCACCCCCAGCCCCGCACCGCCGCCGGAGCCGAGGGACAACGCAAGGTCACGCCGCACGATGGCGAAGAAGGCGGCCATCATGGGCGAAGGCTCCGGAAGGTGAGGCGGGGGCGGCGCCAAAAGGCTGTAGAGCACCGTCGCCGTCCGGCTTGACCGGACGGCCCATGGACCGGCCGGGACAAGGCGGCGGGGAATTGGAAAGCCGCGAGATGGGCCCTCCGGTCAAGCCGGAGGGCAACGGGGTTGAGACGTGCCATCGCCCCCTCCCCCGCACGCGGGAGAGGGGGCAGGATGGTGCCGGCTCGAACACCCCTCCCGCCAACCCCGCCTCGCCGTTCCAGATCCACGCCGCGCGCCATCACCCCACGCCCCCCAGCCTGAGTTCGTCCACATCGCCCAGGTCGAGCGGGGCGTGGGTGGCGGCGATCAGGATGCCGCCTTCCGCCAGATGGCCTCGGCCGAAGGCGGCAAAGCGCGCCTGCGCCTTCACGTCGAGGGCCGTGGTGGGCTCGTCCAGCACCCATACTGGCCGGCGCGACACCAGCAGCCGGGCGATGGCGAGCCGGCGCTTCTGCCCGGCGGAGAGCACCTGCGCCCTGAGCCCGCCGAGGCCGCCAAGGCCCACCTCGTCCAGCGCATCCTCCACCGGCAGGCCCGTGGGTCCGAGCACGGTGCGCCAGAAGGCGAGATTGGCGCGCACGGTGAGCGCGCCCTTCACCGCATCCTCGTGGCCAAGATAGTGGATGTGCTCGCCCACCCCGGCGTCGGCGGCCTCAAGGCCCGGCCCGTCGAGACGCACCTTCCCTTCGGTCGCCCCGAGCAGGCCGGAGAGGATGCGCAGCAGCGAAGACTTGCCCGCCCCGTTCGGCCCCACCACCAGCAGCGCCCGCCCGGAGCGCGCGGTCACGTCCAGCTGCTCGAACAGCAGTTTGAACCCCCTGCGGCAGGCCAGCTTTTCCCCCAACAGCGCCGACACCGCCATTGCTCCGCGCCCCCTGCTTATGGTGCATTGCACATTGAATGCTGTTATCGCATGACCGCGCTTTGAAATGGCTCTATAAAGCCCCCGAACCGCGCCGTCCAAGGTGGCTTCCCCACATTCGGCGGCGTTACCTCGGTCGATCATCGAACCGGAGTTATCGCACGTGACTTCTCTCGACAGCTTCAAGTGTCGTACAACCCTGACGGTAGACGATAAGGAATACGTCTATTACAGCCTTGAGCTGGCGGAGAAGAACGGGCTCCCGGGCGTCTCCGCCCTGCCCTTCTCCATGAAGGTGCTGCTGGAGAACATGCTGCGCTTCGAGGATGGCCGATCGGTCACCAAGGACGACGTGATCTCCGTGGCCGACTGGCTGAACAATCGCGGCAAGGCGGAAAAGGAAATCGCCTACCGCCCCGCCCGCGTGCTGATGCAGGACTTCACCGGCGTTCCGGCAGTGGTGGACCTCGCCGCCATGCGTGACGCCATGGTGGCGCTCGGCGGCGACCCGGCCAAGATCAACCCGCTGGTCCCCGTCGACCTCGTCATCGATCACTCGGTGATCGTGAACTTCTTCGGCACCGACAGCGCGCTGAAGAAGAACGTGGACGAGGAATACAAGCAGAACCAGGAGCGCTACCGCTTCCTGAAGTGGGGCCAGAGCGCGTTCGACAATTTCCGCGTCGTGCCCCCGGGTACCGGCATCTGCCACCAGGTGAACCTTGAATACCTGGCGCAGACCGTGTGGACCCGCAAGGAAGAGCTGGACGGCAAGACGGTCACCGTCGCCTATCCCGACACCCTGGTGGGCACCGATTCGCACACCACCATGGTCAATGGCCTGGGCGTGCTGGGCTGGGGCGTGGGCGGCATCGAGGCCGAGGCGGCCATGCTCGGCCAGCCCATCTCCATGCTCATCCCCGAGGTGATCGGCTTCAAGCTGTCCGGCAAGCTGAAGGAAGGCATCACCGCCACCGACCTCGTGCTCACCGTCACCCAGATGCTGCGCAAGAAGGGCGTGGTGGGCAAGTTCGTGGAGTTCTACGGCTCGGGCCTGGAGCACCTGTCGCTCGCCGACCGCGCCACCATCGCCAACATGGCCCCGGAATACGGCGCCACCTGCGGCTTCTTCCCGGTGGATCGCGAGACCATCGATTATCTGGAAGAGACCGGCCGCAAGGAAAGCCGCTACGACCTGGTGGAGAAATACTCCAAGGCCCAGGGCATGTGGCGCAAGAAGGACACCCCCGACCCGGTGTTCACCGACACGCTGGAACTCGACCTCGACACCGTGCTGCCGTCCATGGCCGGCCCCAAGCGCCCGCAGGACCGCGTGCTGCTCTCCGAGAGCAAGGCCGGCTTCCTCGCCGCGCTGGAAGGCGAGTTCAAGAAGCCCGGTGAGGCGTCCAAGCGCGTTCCCGTGGCCGGCACCGACTACAGCGTCGGCCATGGCGACGTGGTGATCGCCGCCATCACATCCTGCACCAACACCTCCAACCCCTCCGTGCTCATCGCCGCCGGCCTGCTCGCCAAGGCCGCGGTGAAGAAGGGCCTGAAGTCCAAGCCGTGGGTGAAGACCTCGCTGGCGCCCGGATCCCAGGTGGTGGAAGGCTATCTCAATGCCGCCGGCCTCCAGGAGTATCTGGACGACCTCGGCTTCAATCTGGTGGGCTTCGGCTGCACCACCTGCATCGGCAATTCCGGCCCGCTGCCGGAGGCCATCTCCGAGGCGATCAACAAGAACGACCTCGTGGCCGGCGCCGTCATCTCCGGCAACCGCAACTTCGAGGGCCGTGTGAACCCCGACGTGAAGGCGAACTACCTCGCCTCCCCGCCGCTGGTGGTGGCCTACGCACTGGCCGGCTCGCTGCAGATCGACCTCACCACCGAGCCCCTCGGCACCGACAAGAACGGCGATCCCGTCTATCTCAAGGATATCTGGCCCTCCAACAAGGAAGTGGCCCAGTACATCCGCGAGAACGTCACCAAGAAGATGTTCAAGGAAAAGTATTCCGACGTCTTCAAGGGCGACGAGAACTGGCAGAAGATCGCCATTCCCACCGGCCAGACCTATGCCTGGCAGGATGCCTCCACCTATGTGCAGAACCCGCCCTACTTCGTCGGCATGACGAAGGACCCGGTTCCGGTCACCGACATCATCGATGCCCGGATCATGGGCCTGTTCCTCGACTCCATCACCACCGACCACATCTCGCCGGCCGGCTCCATCAAGCAGGCGTCCCCGGCGGGCCAGTACCTGATCGAGCATCAGGTGCGCCCGGTGGACTTCAACCAGTACGGCACCCGCCGCGGCAACCATGAAGTGATGATGCGCGGCACGTTCGCCAACATCCGCATCAAGAACCAGATGGTGCCGGGCGTGGAAGGCGGCGTGACCATCCATTATCCGGATGGCGCCCAGCTGCCGATCTATGATGCGGCCATGCTGTACCGCTCCGAGGGCGTGCCGCTGGTGGTGTTCGCCGGCAAGGAATACGGCACCGGCTCGTCCCGCGACTGGGCGGCGAAGGGCACCAAGCTGCTCGGCGTGCGCGCCGTGGTGGCCCAGTCCTTCGAGCGTATCCATCGCTCGAACCTGGTGGGCATGGGCATCGTGCCGCTGGTGTTCAAGGACGGCGAGAGCTGGCAGACCCTCGGCATCAAGGGCGACGAGATCGTCACCCTCAAGGGCATCGAGGGCGACCTCAAGCCGCGCCAGACCCTGACCGCCGAGATCAAGTTCGCCGACGGCTCGGTGAAGAACGTGGACCTCATCTGCCGTATCGATACGCTGGACGAGCTCGACTACTTCCGCAACGGCGGCATCCTGCCCTACGTGCTGCGCTCGCTCGCGGCCTGATCTGCGCCGGCTTCCGCCGGTGATAAACAAGGGCCGGCCCGGTTTGCTCCGGGCCGGCCTTTTTCATGTAGGGCACACCGTGCGGGCCCCGCGCCAGTGCCGTTTTTGCTGCTCTTGCGGGAGCCGTCCCGGACATTTTTCCGGCCCGCCGTGACACCCCTTTGTGACTGGTGCCGGCCCCCCGCCTCGGTTATTCCCGATGCCATTCCCTTTACCGAAAGCCCTTATTGCGCACCATGACCTTCGCTCGCACCACCCTCGCGCTTCTGCTCGCCCTGGCCGCCAGTCCGGCCTTGGGGCAGAGCCAGCCGAAGACCGTGGTGGAGCTGTTCACAAGCCAGGGCTGCGCCTCCTGCCCGCCCGCCGACGCCCTCCTTACCGAGATCGCCAAGGACCCGCAGGTCCTCGCCCTCACGCTGGCGGTGGATTATTGGGACTATGTGGGCTGGAAGGACACACTGGCGCTACACGGCCATTCGCTGCGCCAGAAGGCCTATGCCGACCAGCGCCCGGACCGGAAGGTGTTCACCCCGCAGGTGGTGGTCGACGGCACCTTGTCCGCCAAGGGCAGTGACCGCGCCGCGCTCCAGCGCGCCCTGTTCGCCGCCCGCAGCAATGGCGGGCTCACGGTGCCGGTCTCGGTGACGCGGGATGGTGACGCCGTCGAGATCACCCTGCCCGAGAGCAAGGCCGCCGCCGAGGGCACGGACCTCTGGCTGTGCCCGGTGATGCGCAGCCAGACGGTCGCGATCGGCCGGGGCGAAAACGGCGGGCGCAACGTGACCTATTCCAATGTGGTGCGCGGCTGGATCCGTGTCGCCTCCTGGCAGGGCGATGCCCGGCGCTATCGCGTGGCGCTCAAGGACATCAGCCGCGAGGGGGTCGATTCCGTGGCGGTGCTGGTGCAGACCGGCAGCCCGGCCACGCCCGGCCCCATCATCGGCGCCGCCTTCCTCCCCCTCGGCGACTGATATCTCTCCCATCGACGCCCTCGCCCATCGACGCCTTGGCGCCGGCGTGCCTCGGTGCGCGCCTAACGTCCGGCCGTGGCCGGCGCAGTGCGCGGCCGGGCGTTAGCCATCCAGGCGCTGCGCGCAAAAAAAAGGCCGCCTCGAAAGGCGGCCTTATTGGGGGTCTTCAATGTCGGTGCGTAGCAGTGGCCGGTCCGCGCGCACCCCGGGGGGCTGGGGGGCTGGGATACCGGAGCGCCTCGCGAACCGGCCCTGCTACGCGAGTGAAGATCACGCCGGGGCACGGCAGGCAATTGACCGAATTTCGGCGAGACTGTGATTTGATTGACGTTGCCGTGATCGGTATCAAGATACAGCAAAATCGAAAGCGACAGCCGGCTACCAATTGACCTTGAAAGGCGCCCTGCCGAGGGCGATCATAGGCGAGAGCCAGGGCTTGCACCGTCCCGCCCGCCGTCGCAGCGCGTTCGCGAGCACGCATCGGCGGATCGGGCATTCGGGTGAGGCCGCGACAGAGGAGGCCCGATGGGAGTCGTTGAACCCATAATCCTGTCCCGCCGCGGCGCCGTTCCGGTCCAGCCCGCGGCTCCATCTCCCGTCCCGTTGAAGATCACCTTCGACCGGCGGGAACTCGACCGCATCTTAGACCTTTACGGGCGCATGGTGGCGCAAGGTGAATGGCGCGACTACGCCATCGACTTCACGCGCGACAAGGCGGTGTTCGCCATCTTCCGCCGCGCCATGGACATGCCTCTCTACCGCATCGAGAAAGACCCGCGCCTCGCCCGGCGCCAGGGCATGTATTGCGTCGTCTCCCAGACCGGTCACATCCTGAAGCGCGGCCATGAACTGCCTCGCGTCCTCGCCGTGCTGGAAAAGCCGTTGAAGGCGATCTGAGGGGGCGGCGCCTCAAGGCGATTTCACCCCGTCGCCCTCCGGCTTGACCGGACGGCCCATGGCTCGACCGGGAAAACGGGCCGGAGGCGTGGAAAGCGGCGAGATGGACCCTCCGGTCAAGCCGGAGGGCGACGATGGTGAGAAATGGGCGGAGAAGCGCCGGCCCACCCCCTCTCCCGCTTGCGGGGGAGGGGGTGGGGAAGGGGCGGCGCCTCAAGACGATTTCACCCCGTCGCCGTCCGGCTTGACCGGACGGCCCATGGCCCGGCCGGGATAACGCGGCGGGGATAAAGTGGCAGGGCGTGGAAAGCGGCGAGATGGACCCTCCGTTCAAGCCGGAGGGCGACGATGGTGAGAAATGGGTTGGCCGGCTCCAGGCCGACCGCTCCCCGCGACGCGCGGCCTCAGGCCTCACGCCCGGCCGAACACCCGCTTGAAGATGTTGTCCACATTCTTGAAGTGGTAGCCGAGATCAAACTTCTCGTTGATGTCGTCTTCCGAGAGGTATTTGCGCACATCCGCGTCGTTGAGCAGGAAGGTGCGGAAATCGCCCTCCCCGCGCCACACCCGCATGGCGTTGCGCTGCACCAGGCGATAGCTGTCCTCACGGCTCGCGCCCTTCTGGGTCAGCGCCAGCAGCACCCGCTGGGAGTGGATGAGCCCGCCCAGCTTGTCCATGTTCTTCTGCATGTTGTCGGTGTGGACCACCAGCTTGTCCATGACGCCGGTGAGGCGGGCCAAAGCGAAGTCCAGCGTCACCGTGGCATCGGGGCCGATCATGCGCTCCACCGAGGAGTGGGAGATGTCCCGCTCGTGCCACAGGGCCACGTTCTCCATGGCCGGCAGGGCATAGGCGCGCACCATGCGGGCAAGGCCGGTGAGATTCTCGGTGAGCACCGGATTGCGCTTGTGGGGCATGGCCGAGGAGCCCTTCTGCTCGGGGGAGAAATACTCCTCCGCCTCCAGCACCTCGGTGCGCTGGAGATGGCGCACCTCGGTGGCGAGCCGCTCCACCGAGGAGGCCACCACGCCCAGCACCGCGAAGAACATGGCGTGCCGGTCGCGCGGGATCACCTGGGTGGAGACAGTCTCCACGGTCAGCCCCAGCTTTTCCGCCACATGGGCTTCCACCGCCGGATCGATATGGGCAAACGTGCCCACCGCCCCGGAGATGGCGCATGTGGCCACCTCCGCGCGGGCGGCCACCAGCCGGGCGCGGGCACGCTGGAACTCGGCGGCGGCGATGGCAAGCTTCACGCCGAAGGTGGTGGGCTCGGCATGGATGCCGTGGGAGCGGCCCACGGTGGGGGTGAGCTTGAACTCGAACGCCCGGCGCTCCAGCACCTTCAGAAGCGCGTCCACGTCGGCGATCAGCAGGTCGCTGGCGCGGGCCAGCTGCACCGCGAGGCAGGTGTCCAGCACGTCCGACGAGGTCATGCCCTGGTGCACGAAGCGCGCTTCCGGCCCCACGAATTCGGCGAGATGGGTGAGGAAAGCGATGACGTCGTGCTTCACGTCCCGCTCGATGGCGTCGATGCGCTCCACGTTGAACTCGGCCTTGCCGCCCAGCTCCCAGATCTTGGCCGCGGCCTCCTTCGGCACGATGCCGAGGTCCGCCATGGCGTCGGCGGCATGGGCCTCGATCTCGAACCAGATGCGGAAGCGGGCTTCGGGGGACCAGATGGCGGCCATTTCCGGCCGGCTGTAACGCGGGATCATGTGCGGGTGCTCGTCATATTATGTAGGCGAGCGCTTTAGCAGAAAGGCACAGCGCCGGGTAGCGCGGCGCAGACATGGGAGCTGCCGGGTCAATGCAAACACCGGTTTCACCTTCCCGCCCGACCCGCCCGTCGCCCCCTTCGGCTCCCGCAAGAGCGAAGCCGGATGTTTCCCGCTCCGGCGGCCGCTCACCCTTCCTTTACGGGCGCGGCGTCACAATCTCGCCTGCGCCGTTGAGGATAAGCGTTTGCCCATCGTCTCACCTGCCGCCGAGAGCCCCGCCGTGACCTCCCCTGCTCCGCTTCCCCGCGTGCTGGCCTCGGAGCTGGCGGATCGCGCGCCCACCATATTGGTGTTCGATTCGGGGCTCGGCGGCCTGTCCGTGTTCCGCGAGGTCGCCCGGGTGCGGCCCGACGCGCATTTCATCTATGCCGCCGACGATGCCGCCTTTCCCTATGGCGCTCTCGACGACGAGACGCTGGTCAACCGCGTCGGCCATGTCATGGATCGGCTGATCTGCGACATGAAGCCGGACCTCGTGGTCATCGCCTGCAACACCGCCTCCACCCTGGCCCTGCCATCGCTGCGTGCGCGCCACACGGTGCCGTTCGTGGGCACGGTGCCCGCTATCAAGCCCGCCTGCCTCGCCTCCCGCACCAGACGCGTGAGCGTGCTGGCCACCCCCGGCACGGTGCGGCGCGATTATACCGTCGCGCTGGTGCGGGAATTTGCCTCCGGTTGCGACGTGGCGCTGGTGCCCAGCGACCGTCTGGCCGGCCTCGCCGAGGCCGCCATGGCCGGCGATCTCGTGGACGATGCCGACATCGCGGCCGAGATCGCGCCCTGCTTCGTCAATGCCGGCGGCCGGCGCACCGACACGGTGGTGCTCGCCTGCACCCATTATCCGCTCATTCTTGACCGGCTGGCCCGCCTCGCGCCGTGGCCGGTGACCTTCATCGATCCCGCCCCGGCCATCGCCCGCCGCGTGACCCAGCTTATCGGCGCCGCCGCGCCGCAGGAGGCCACGCAGAGCCGCAACGAGGATCCGCCGCTGGTGCGGCTGGTCTCGACCCTGCGGCCGCTGGAGGCGGACCGCATCGCGATCATCGTCGGCCGTCCCGTGGCCCCGCCGCAGGTGCTGGACCCGTCCGGCCCGCCGCGCGGCGCCAGCTGATTTCTGCCTGGAGACCGAATGACCCTCGCCCTGAACCGCCGCGCCTTCACCCTCGGACTTGCGGGTTCTCTTGCAGGTTCTCTTGCAGGCTCTCTTGCAGGCGCGGGACTGCTCGCGGCCCCGGCCCTCGCCCAGCAGGCGGCGCAGCCCTTCCCGCGCTGGGTGGAGACCTTCCGCGCCAGGGCCCGCGCGCGCGGGGTTTCAGACGCCACCTACAACCGCGTCTTCAGCGGCCTGAAGCCGGATACCGCCGTCTATGCGCAGGATCGCAACCAGGCCGAGTTCACCGAGCAGAGCTGGCAGTATCTCAACCGCCGCGTCTCCGACTGGCGCATCGCCACCGGCAAGCAGCGGGCGCAGCAATATGCCGGCCTGTTCGACCGCATCGAGAAGGCGTTCGGCGTCGATCGCCGGGTGATGCTCGGCTATTGGGGTATGGAGAGCGCGTTCGGCGACGTGCTCGACAATCCCAAGCACATGACCCCCATCTTCCCCTCCCTCGCGGCGCTGGCCTGGGGCGATGCGCGGCGGCGCAAATATTGGGAAACGGAGCTGCTCAACGCCCTCGTCATCGTGGAGCGCGGCTGGGGCACCCCGCAGGAGATGCGGGGATCATGGGCGGGCGCCATGGGCCACACCCAGTGGATGCCCGAGGTCTGGCTCAACATGGGCGTGGATTTCGACGGTGACGGCCGTATCTCGCCCTTCGGCAAGCCGGACGATGCCCTGGCCGGCACCGCCAATTATCTGGTGAAGCGCGGCAAATATCGCCGCGGTGAACCTTGGGGCTTTGAAGCGAAGCTGCCGGGCGGCTTCAACACCGACCTCGCCGACAACAAGACCCGCCGGCCTCTTGCCCAATGGGGCGAACTGGGGGTGGTGACCGTAGAGGGCCAGTCGCTCTCCGGCTATGACGAGCCCGCGCGCCTGTGGCTGCCCGGCGGCGACGGCGGGCCGGCGCTGCTGCTGCTCCATAATTTCTATGCGGTGCGCTCCTACAATCCTTCGTCCAACTACGCCCTCGCCGTGGTGCATCTGGGCGACCGAATCATGGGAGAGGGGCCGTTCGTGGCCTCCTGGCCGGGCGGCGAGCGGGCGCTGACCCTGGCGGAGCTGCAAGAGGTGCAGCAGCGCCTGACCGCGGCCGGCTTCAACACCGGCGGGGCTGACGGGCGCGTGGGCGCCGATACCATGCGGGCGGTGCGCGGCTTCCAACAGAAGGTGGGCATCACCCCGGCGGACGGCTACGCCTCCATCGCCGTGCTCAACGCCTTGCGGCAGGGACGGTAGCGACGCGGCCCGGAATCCGCAGAGCAGAGCGCCGGAAGGCGCAGACGAATCGCCGCTTCTGCGCGGCTCACGGGGCGTGTCGGAAGCCCCCATCCCGCCACCCGCGCCCCTCTGCCCGCGCCGGCATTCATGGCCGGCTCCACCCTGAAACAGAAATGCCCCGGACCAGCCGGGGCATTGCATCCATCGATCAATCCGGAACCTAGCGGGGGACGACCCAACCCCAACCGACTCAGCCGCGAAAGGGCTTCAGCCGCGCGCGGTGCTCTTGCGGCGCAGGCGCACCACAACGTCCACGCGGGCGACCTCATAACCCTCGGGCGGCTCGGGCAGGAGCTGGACCGCCACATCGTTGGCCGGAATGTCCACCAGGTCGTTCTGCCCCTCGAGGAAGAAATGGTGGTGATCGGAGGCGTTGGTGTCGAAATAGGTCTTGGAGCCGTCCACCGCCACTTCCCGCAGCAGGCTCGATTCCGTGAACTGGTGCAGGGTGTTGTAGACCGTCGCGAGCGACACCGGGAAGCGCGCCTTGATGGCTTCCTCGTGCAGGATTTCCGCGGTCACGTGCCGGTCGCCCTTGGCGAACAGCAGCCAGCCGAGGGCGAGGCGCTGGCGGGTGGGGCGCAGGCCCACGTCCTTCAGCATCTCGCGCACGTCGTGGAACGGGCATCCGGTCCGGCGCGTGGTGTTGATGTCGCGAAGCTGGGCGACGGGAAGAACCGGCTCGTCCTGCGCATCGGCCTGCGCGAAGGGGGCACCGAATGGGGAGCGGGAGCGGATCATCTCGTTCATTTCGGCTGCAATCTGTGTAGCTAAAACCAAAATATGCCGTCGAAGGAGAAACGCAATGCGAATGCCTCCGAAGACGACTAGCAACTTTATACCCGATATTGCACTGCAGCGCCATACAGGCGCCCCTGAGTAAGAAAAGTTCCAAGGTGGCTGGCAACCTCCGGGGAGTATCAGGACCAGCCCGCACCCCGGCTCGGCTCACTTGCGCGTCATCCCGCTTCCGGGTCATGGACAGGCGCGCCCGGCGGGTCTATCGCCCTCCCGCCGGGGTCAGTCGGCCCCTTTCAGGACATTCGCCTTGCTCCAGCGTCTCGACGAAACGGCGGCCTTGCTGCTGGTGACCGGATCGGCCCTCGCCTTGGCGGCGGCGTGGTATTTCCAGTTGGTGGTGGGCCTTGCCCCCTGCCCGCTGTGCCTCGACCAGCGGCTGCCCTATTACGCCGCGATCCCGTTGGGGCTGCTGGCATTCGTCGCCGCCCGCACGGGCCGGACCACGCTGGCGCGGGTGCTGCTGAGCGTCATCGGCCTCGCCATGGTGGGCAACACCGGCCTCGCCATCTTCCACGCGGGCGTGGAATGGAAGTTCTGGAGCGGCCCCACCGCCTGCACCGGAGCACCAGTGATGACGGGTAATGTCCTGTCCGCCCTGAAGGGCGCGCGGGTGCCGCGCTGCGACGAGGCGGCGTGGCGGCTGTTCGGGGTTTCCATGGCAGGATGGAACGCGCTGATCGCGGCGGGGATGGCCGTAGTGGCATTCGGCGCCGCGACAACCGGTCGCAAAGCGTGACATAGGAGCGTCACACGGCGCTCAGGGATCCAGCTCGGTATCCCAGTAGAGATAATCCATCCAGCTTTCGTGCAGGTAGTTGGGCGGGAAGTGGCGCCCGTTCTGGTGCAGGTCGTGCACGGAAGGCTGGTACGGCATCTGCGCCGGCCACATTCCCAGGTCGCCCGGCATATGGCTGCCCTTGCGCAGGTTGCAGGGGGAGCAGGCTGCGACGACGTTTTCCCAGGTGGTCTGCCCGCCCCGGGAGCGTGGGATGAGATGATCGAAGGTGAGGTCCTCCCGCGAGCCGCAATATTGGCAGGAGAAGCGATCACGCAGGAAGACGTTGAAGCGGGTGAAGGCCGGTTGTCGCGTGGGCTTCACGAAGGTGCGGAGCGATACGACACTGGGCAGGCGGATCTCGAACCCCGGACTTCGCACCGCCTTGTCGTAATATTCGACGATGTTCACGCGATCGAGGAAGACTGCCTTGATGGCGTCCTGCCAACTCCAGACCGACAGCGGGTAGTAGCTCAACGGACGATAGTCCGCGTTGAGCACGAGCGCTGGCCAGGCACCTGGTGACAAAGCAGTGGTCAAGGACCGAACTCCTCGTCTGCGCAGCCGAATCGTCGCTGACGATCCCGATGCGCGGGCGATACTCTATATGCTCCGTGTCATCCTTGTGAAGCCGCGGCCAAACCACGTCCGAATGCTGTTGGATAAAGCCTGACGACTCAGCCCCGCCGGGCTCAGCCGCGCGTCTTGCCCAGGAACTCGGCGAGGAACCGCCCGCCGTGGAACAGTCCCTCGTCGTCGATGCCGTGGCCGAGGCCCTGGCTCAGGTGCCATTCCACCGGCACGCCGGCCGCCGCCAGCCCCTGCGCCGAGGCGAACAGGGCCTGGGCGGGAATCACCTCGTCCTCGCTGCCATGCACCAGCAGCACCGGCGGGCGCGCCGACAGCTGGATGTCGCCACGCCCGGCATCCACCCACATGCCGGAATAAGCCACCACCGCTGCCGGGGCCACCTGCGCCGTGGTGCCGAGCTTCAGCGCCATCATCGCCCCCTGGCTGAAACCCACCAAAGCGAGGCGCTCCGGCGGCAAATCGTATTTAGCCAGTTCCTCTGCGAGGAAGTCGCGCAGCAGGGGCGCGGCGCCCTCGGCGCCGAGGGTCAGCTCGTGGGGATCGCGGAAGGTCAGCGGAAACCACTGGCGGCCTACCGGCGCTCCCGCGCAGGGATCGGGCGCATGGGGCGAGACGAACATGGCGCCGGGCAGAAGGTCGGCCCAGGCATTGCCGATGTCGATGAGGTCACGACCGTCCGCCCCATAGCCGTGCAGCAGCACCACGAGGCAATCCGGCGCACCGCCGTTGCGCGGGCGCAGGCGCGGGCCGTCGAGCACCGGATCGTCAAGGGACACGCCATCAAGGGGAAAGGAGCCGCTGGGAAATGTCATGTGGCAATACCAATAGGAACAGTGCTCAGGCTGGCGCACCCTGTCGGGTCCGCCGCGCGCCATAATACGCCCACAGCAGATGCGCCGCCACGCCGCGCAGGGGGCGCCAATCCTCCGCCACCGCCCGCAGGCCTTGGGGCGTCGCCCGCCCCGGCAAGGCGAAGGCCTCGCCCAGCGCCACCTGCAGGGCAAGGTCACCGTGGGGAAAGGCATCCGCCCGGCCCAGGCAGAACAGCAGGTAGATGTCGGCGGTCCACAGCCCCACGCCGGGCAGGCGGGTGAGGGTTTCGGCGGCCGCGTCCGCCTCCATTCCGGCCACGGCGTCGAGGTCCACCTCCCCTTCCGCCAGCGCCCGGGCGATGCCTGTGAGGGTGCGGATCTTGGGCGCCGAGAGGCCGGCGGCGCGCAGGGCCTCCGGGGTCGCGGCCAGCATTGCTTCCACGCGGGGCGCGCCGCCCAGCGTGGCCTCCAGCCGGCCGAAGATGGCGCGGGCCGAGGCCACCGAGAGCTGCTGCGCCACCACCACCGCCGCAAGCCCTGCAAAGCCCGGCGGCCGCCGGCGCAGGCTTGGTCGGCCCGCCAGTTCCACCAGTGGCACGAGGCGCGGGTCGAGGGCGATGAGATCGTCCAGTGCCCGCTCGAAGGCCGGCTGGTCGGACAGGTGCGGTTCCCTCATCATCGCCTTCCCCTCGTGCCGGAACACCTCGCGGTCGCGCCCGTTCACGACACACGCACGAGAAACCGGTGTCGACCCGTTTTCTTCAGGCCAACCGGGATCCCCTTTACGCGAAAACCCTCTAATCCTAGCGCCATGTCTTCTCGCGCCATGCCTCCTAGCGCCATGTCCAAACCCGCGCCCTTCACCTGCCGCTTCGCGCCCAGCCCCAATGGCCGGCTGCATCTCGGCCACGCCTTCTCGGCGCTGGTGAATGCGGAGGCGGCGCGGCGCCTCGGCGGCACCTTCCTGGTGCGCCTGGAGGATATCGACACCACCCGATGTCGCCCGGAATATGCGCGCGGCATCCTCGACGACCTCGCCTGGCTCGGCATCTTGCCCGATGGGCCGGTGCGCCGGCAGTCGGCGCATTTTGGCGATTATGCCGCCGCCATCACCCGGCTCGAAGCCATGGGGCTGGTCTATCCTGCCTTCGAGAGCCGCTCCGAGATCGCCGGCGCGGTGATCGGACAGGAAAGCGCCACCGGCCGCCCTGCCCCGCGCGACCCGGACGGGGCGCCGCTCAACCCCTTCCCCCGCTCGGCCATGAGCGATGCGGCGCGGGCCGCGCTGCGCGACCGCGGCGCACCCTTCGTAGTGCGGCTCGATATGGCGGCGTCCATCGCCGCGCTTCGGGACATGGGGGGCGGCCCGCTCTCCTGGGAAGAGGCGCAGGGCCTTCCCGAGGGGCCGCTCAAGACAGTGGAAGCCGATGCCGCCCGCTGGGGCGACGTGGTTCTGGCGCGCAAGGACGTGCCCACCTCCTATCACCTCTCGGTGGTGGTGGACGACGCCGCGCAGGGCATCTCCCACGTCATCCGCGGCATGGACCTCTTCCACGCCACTGCGGTGCACGTGCTGCTGCAACGCCTGCTGGGCCTGCCGACGCCGGTCTATCACCACCACCGGCTGATTCTGGACGACAGCGGCTACAAGCTCTCCAAGAGCAATTCGGCCACCAGCCTTGCCGCCCTGCGCGCCGCCGGCGCCACCCCGCAGGACGTGTTGCGGCGACTGTCGCTTCAGCCGACCCCGAGCACGTAGAGCCAGAGCGCCACCGTGAACACCGCAAGCCCGGTGGACATGGACACCGCGCTGGTGGAGGCCCCCACCCCGATGCCGTAGCGCTGGGCCAGAAGATAGCCGTTGATGCCCGAAGGCATGGCGGCGAACAGCACCGCTACCCCGGCCCACACGGCCGGCATGGGGAACAGGAGGGTGAGAGCGTAGACCGCCGCCGGATGCACCAGCAGCTTCAGCCCGCTGATGAGCGCGGAGGGGGCAAGGTCGCCCCCCGACATACCGTACCGCTTCAGCGACAGACCCAGCGAGATGAGGGCGCAGGGCGTGGCGGCGGCGGCGATCAGGTCCACCATCTGCTTGGGAATGCCGGTGGCCTGGATGCCGAGGACACGGCCCAGCGCGCCGGCATAGATGCCGATGAGGATGGGATTGAGCGCCAGCGCCTTCACCAGCTTCATGGCGGTGGCGCGGGAGAAGCCGGCGCTGCCCTCCATGAGCACGGTGGCCGCCACCAGCATCACCGGCAGGTGGATGGCGATGAGCAGGAACAGGGGCACCGCCCCCTCCGGTCCGTAGGCCTTCAGGATGAGCGGCACGCCCACAAACACGGTGTTGGCCTGCCCCGCCGCGAAGCCGTGGATCACCGCCTCCTGCGGACTGCGGCCGAACAGCTTGCGCGCCGCCAGCATGGCGAGGCCGAAGGCGAAGAAGGCACCGGCGAAATAAGAGATCCAATAGCCCCAGGGCTGGGCCTCCGGCAGGCTCGATTCGCTCAGCGTCTTGAAGATCAGCGCCGGCACCGCGAGGCTGAAGACGAACTCGGCCAGCCCGTCGCTGGCGCGCTCGCTTACCAGCTTCACCTTGGCCGCAAGGTAGCCCACCGCCACCATGCCGAAGACCGGAAGAACGATGACGGCGATGTCGGAGAGGGTGCTCAGCATGGAAGATCCGTCAGGCGGCGCGGGTGGCCGCCGCGCGATGTTCGGGGGTCTGCGCGCCCCGGACGCGAGCCGCCGGAGCAAGCGCGGCGTCGCGCACGCCCACCATCACCGACAGCCGGCCCCGGAGCCGCTGCGCCAGATCGGCGGAGGCGGCGAACACGATCTCCACCGCGAGGCCATCGCCCGAGGTGGCGCACGCCACGTGGGCGGGCAGCACGTCGTGGATCACGAACGGCTCCAATAGGCGCAGCAGCAGGTTGGTTTCGGGTTCGGCCTCCACCGTGAGGCAATGGAGGTCCAGGCCGTCGGCGGCGACGGTGGGAAAGGGCTGGGCTTGGGACATGGGACGATCCGGAGCAAAACGGGCCTTATCGGCCGCAGGCGATGCGAGACGGGCCATGCGGCCCTTGCGGTCATCGCGCCATGCCGGATTGGGGGGCTTCAAGGGCGGCTCGCCTGCCTCGGCAGGGGCGGCCTTCAAATCAACGTCCCGGACGGCGCGTCAGTTCACCCGGCCGACCGTGTCGACCGGGCGCGGAATTCGCCGCGGGACCGGGAAGAAACCCGGCATCTCGTATCCGGAACAATGCATGGCTCGAACCATAGGACCCGGCTGCAAACCCGTCAACGGGTTCGTTAAATCGGTTTGAATTGAGCGCTGTTGCCCGCTCTCCCGCACGCGGGGACGGGTTGCGGAGGGGGCAGGCTGTCTCCCCTACCACTGCCGCCAGGAAAGGCACCGCGTGCCCTCAGCCTACCCTCTCGCGCACGCGGGAGAGGGTTCCATCGTGCCCGGTCGAGCAATAGCCCTGTTCGCCGGCCCAATTGGCAGCCCCCAAAACGAAACGGCCGGGACTGGCCCGGCCGTGAGTCGCTCGACTGTCACCAAGCCGCACGCGAGCGCGCGGCTTCGATCAGCCCAGCCGATCAACCCTCGTCGTCGTCGGTGTGCTCGGGGGGCACCAGGCCCTGGAGGCCGGCCAGAAGCTCTTCCTCGGTCATGCGGTCGAGCATCACGTCGCTGTCTTCGCCACCCGAGCTGTCGCCGGAAGCGATGAGCGGCACCGTCTCGGGCTCGGGCTCGTCCACCTCGGTGTATTTCTGCAGCGAGTGGATCAGGTCTTCCTTCAGATCCTCGGGGCTGACATGCTCGTCGGCGATCTCGCGCAGGGCGACCACCGGGTTCTTGTCATTGTCGCGATCAACGGTGATCTGGGCGCCGGACGAGATCATGCGCGCCCGGTGGGCGGCGAGCAGGACCAGCTCGAACCGGTTGTCCACCTTGTCGATGCAATCTTCAACCGTGACACGGGCCATGGGCTCGTCACTCCCTCATGCGCATAAGGCGCGCAACACTCGGCCTTGAGAAGAGCGGGTCAGTACAGCAATTCACCATGATGGGCAAGCCCGGCCTGCCTTTTTCGCTTGCTTTGGGCCGGCCTTCGTCGGAGAAAGGCGATTGCACGACGTGGTTTGCAGCCGTTGTTCGTTACGCCCATCCCATTCCATCGGCGGACCTTTGTATGCAGGGCCTGGAAAAGATCGCTCTTCTGATAGATGGCGCCAATCTATATTCAGCTACCAAAGCGCTTGGCTTCGACATTGACTACAAGCGGCTCCTGAAGGAATTCCAGAGCCGAGGGTATCTGTTGCGGGCGTTCTATTACACGACACTGATCGAGGACCAGGAATATTCCTCGATCCGCCCGCTGCTCGACTGGCTGGACTACAACGGCTACGCAGTCGTCACCAAGCTTGCCCGCGAGTTCACCGATTCCCAGGGTCGCCGTCGCGTGCGCGGCAACATGGACATCGAGATCGCCGTCGACGCCATGGAACTGGCCGAGCACGTGGACCACATCGTCCTGTTCTCCGGAGACGGTGACTTCCGCTCGCTGGTGGAGGCGCTTCAGCGCAAGGGCGTGCGCGTTTCGGTGGTGTCCACCATCTCCACCCAGCCGCCGCTGATCGCCGATGACCTGCGCCGGCAGGCGGATGTCTTCATCGACCTAGTGGACCTGCAGCCGAAGATCGGACGCGATCCCTCCGAGCGGCAGGGCCGCATGTCGGAGACGCCCCGCTTCCTGGAGCGTCGTGGCGCCGCCGCCACCGCCAGCGACCCCGGCGAAACCTGAGCCTCGGAACCCGAGCATGGCCAAGGTTTCCATTGCCCGGGCCTCCGCCGCCCGGACACCCACCCGATCGCCTGCCCGGCCGACCCTGGAGCCGGGGGCCGACTGCCCCCTGTGCCCGCGCCTCGCCGATTTCCGCCATGAATGGCAGGCGGTCGAACCCGGCTGGCACAACGCCCCTGTGCCCGCCTTCGGGCCGGAAGATGCACGCCTGCTCATCGTCGGCCTCGCCCCCGGCCTGCGGGGGGCGAACCGCACCGGGCGGCCCTTCACCGGCGACTATGCCGGCGACCTGCTTTACGCGACGCTGATCGAATACGGCTTCGCCGCCGGCACCTATGGCGCCCATCCGGAAGACGGCCTCACCCTCACCGATGCCCGCATCGTGAACGCGGTGCGCTGCGTGCCGCCGCAGAACAAGCCGACGCCGGAGGAAATCCGCACCTGCCGGCCGTTTTTGTCCGCGCCCATGGCCGCCATGCCCCGCCTCTCAGCCATCGTGACGCTGGGCAAGATCGCCCATGATTCGACGCTGGCGGCGCTGGGGCAGAAAGCCTCGCGGCTCAAGTTCGGCCACGGCGCGACGGATACCATCACCGATGGCACAATGGGTCCGGTGCGGCTGTTCGCGAGCTACCATTGCTCGCGCTACAACACCAACACGCGGGTGCTGACGCCGGACATGTTCCGCGCCGTCTTCGCGTCGGTGCGGGCCTATCTCGACGCCGCCTGAAGCGCCCTATTCCTGGTCCTGCGCCCGCTTGGCGTGAAGATGCGCCAGCACATCGGCCGCGTTCCGGTCCGGCGGGAACACCGGATAGAAGACGTGGGAGATGGCGCCATCCTCGATGATAAGGGTGATGCGCTTCAACAGCGTCGCGCCCTCCACCGTGAAGGTGGGCAGACCGATGGCGTGGGTCAGCTGGTGACCGTGATCGGATAGCAGCGGGAACGGCAGGTGCAGGCGCTCCGCCACTTCCTGCTGATAGGCCGTGTCCTGCAGGGAGAGGCCGAACACATGCTCCGCCCCCGCCGCCTTGAGGTCCGCGAAATGGTCGCGGAAGGCGCAGGATTGCGGCGTGCAGCCTCGCGCGCCGGGGATCTCGTCCCAGCCCGTGGGCAAAGGCTCGCCGGGCACGCCGGTGCGCGGATAAGCATAGACCACCGCAAGGCCCGACAGGGCGGAAAGGTCGATCATCCGCCCGTCGGTGGCCGGCAGTTCGATGATGGGCAGTTCCAGCCCCGGCAGGTGGGCGGCGTGGCCGTCGTCCTCCGGCGCGGGGAGGCTGTCGGGCAGGCTGTGATAGGTGGTCATGGCTGCTCCCCCGGCGCGTCGTCATAGGAGATGAATTCCAGAAGCGACCCATCGGGATCGCGAAAATAGAGGCTGGTGCCCCGCCCCAGCGCGCCGAAGCGCGGCACC
Source organism: Xanthobacter autotrophicus (assembly GCF_005871085.1). GTDB lineage: Bacteria > Pseudomonadota > Alphaproteobacteria > Rhizobiales > Xanthobacteraceae > Xanthobacter > Xanthobacter autotrophicus. Next base: position 188,861 of record NZ_VAUP01000002.1, read on the forward strand.
GGGCCCAGCTCCGGGGTGATGCCGTGGGCGGCAAGGTGGGCGGCCGCCTCGGCAATCGGCCCGTTCCAGCGGAAGCACAGGTCGCTGTTGCCGGGCGCAACCGGCAGCCGCGCCACCGGCACCGGGTCCACCCCCGGCCCGTGCAGGTTGAGTTGGCGGTCGCCGAAGCGATAGGCGAAGCCCGCCCCCACCGGCACCACTTCAGCGCCCAGCACGGCCGCATAGAAGGCGTTGGAGCGCGCGAAATCGCTCACATGGACGACGCAATGGTCGAACGCGATCTTGCCGGCCATCTCCCCTCCCATTGTCCCCTTCCCGCCCGATCAGCCCCGATCACGCATGAGCCGCGCCTTGTCGCGGGCCCAGTCGCGTTCTTTGGAGGCCTCGCGCTTGTCGTGGGCCTTCTTGCCCTTGGCGAGGGCCAGCTCCACCTTGGCGCGGCCGCGATCGTTGAAATAGATCTTCAGCGCCACCACGGTCATGCCCTCGCGCTCCACCGCATGGCCGAGCTTGGCGATCTGGCGCTTGTGCAGCAGCAGCTTGCGGGGCCGGCGGGTCTCGTGGTTGAAGCGGTTGGCCTCCAGATATTCCGGGATATAGGCGTTGTAGAGCCACATCTCCCCGGCCTTCTGCGCGGCATAGCTCTCGCCGATGGTGGCCTTGCCGGTGCGCAGGCTCTTCACCTCGGTACCGGTAAGCATGACACCGGCCTCGAAGGTCTCGCCAATCTCGAAATCAAACCGCGCGCGCCGATTGTCGGCGGCGATCTTGCGCGGGGCTTCGGTCTTCTTGCTGCTCATGATGGGAATGTGGTCTCGACGCACCGCTCAGGCAAGCGGGAGGGGTCAGGGGCGCTGGCGGGCGGTGTGGATGACGGAAACGATGGACAGTTCCCGGCGCGTCTCATCAACCTCATACGCAATGATATAGGGATAGCCGCGCACGATGAACTCGCGGGTGCCCGGCAGAACCCCCGGCCTCCCCATGAACGGTTCGGCCGCAAGCAGGCGGATGGTCTGGTGGATCGCGGAACCCACATGACGCATGCCCACCGGCGAATGTTGCCGCAGATAGGCGAGGATGGCCGCGAGGTCCTGCTGCGCGACCGGCGTGAACTGGACCTTCACAGACCGAACTGCCGCCACAGCTCCTCGATCTCCTGCGGATCCGCGAACTCGCCCCGCCGCGCCTGGGCAAGACCGAGCCGGACCCGCTCGATCTGCTCCGGCGTCAGTTGGTAGTCCGCCTCACCGTCCTCGCCACCGGCCTCGCCCCGGTGGACGAGGCCCAGCAGCAGCTCGGCGACGCGGTCCTGTTCCGCGTCGGAGAGCTTGCGGATCTCGGCGATGGCCTGGTCCAGCAGCTTCGTCATGGGCGAAGGATAGCAGACCCGCGCTCAGTTGATGAGGCCGGCATGCACCATGGCGCTGCGGACTACGGCGCGGGTGGTCTCGGAGACCGGCACCATGGGAAGCCGCGCCTCCTCGCTCATCTTGCCGAGCAGTGAGAGGGCGTACTTGGTGGGGGCCGGATTGGTCTCCACGAACAGGGCCGTGTGCAGCGGCATCAGGATGTCCTGGATGGCGAGCGCCGCCTTGTAGTCGCCGGCAAGGCAGGCGAGCTGGAAGTCCGAGCACAGGCGCGGGGCGACGTTGGACGCCACCGAGATGCAGCCCTGCCCGCCGTGGGCGTTGAAGCCCAGCGCGGTGGCATCCTCGCCCGAGAGCTGGATGAAGTCCGGCCCCAGCACCTGCCGCTGCAGCGACACGCGGGCGAGGTTCGCGGTGGCATCCTTCACGCCGGCGATGTTCTTGATCTCGAACAGCCGCGCCATGGTCTCCACCGACATGTCGATCACCGAGCGGCTCGGGATGTTGTAGATGAAGATCGGCAGCTCCACCGCGTTGGCGATGGCCCGGAAGTGCTGGTAGAGGCCTTCCTGGGTGGGCTTGTTGTAATAGGGCGTCACCACCAGCAAGGCGTCGGCGCCCACCTTCTCGGCATGCTGGGCGAGGGCCACCGCCTCCGCCGTGTTGTTGGATCCGGCGCCCGCCATCACCGGCACCCGGCCGGCGGACTGCTGGACCGCCCATTCCACCACGCGATTATGCTCCTCGTGGGAGAGGGTCGGGCTCTCGCCGGTGGTGCCCACCGGCACGAGGCCGTGTGTGCCTTCGGCGATCTGCCAGTCCACGAAGGCGCAAAACGCCTTTTCATCCAGCGCGCCGTCGCGGAACGGGGTGACGAGAGCGGTAAACGAGCCGCGGAAGCGCGACGCAGACGAAATGGGCGACATGGCGAACGCCTTGGGTTCCTGGGGCTTATCGGCTGACCGGTGAGGCCAGCCTCGCGGGGCTTGTGATTGGCCGGGATTGCCTGCACGCGAACCTTAAGACCGCGCGCGAACGTCCCGGCGCACGCCGGCTCGGATGAGCGGCGGGCGGGCCTTGACCCTTATCCTTTTGCCGGCCGGCCGGAAAGGGGGCACGCGACGACACCACGCGTCCGGACGCCCGCCGGTACCCCGAACACGGCGCAGGCGCCGCGCCCGCAGGCCGATGCGCCCGTCTTCCGCAAAAGAGCGGCACCCCGGTGAGGGATTGCAGTCCTTGCAACCGCCGCTGGGTCATGAGCCGCGTTTTCGCCCTGTTTACGCGATCAATCTGGTTAGGGTTTCGTCAACGCGGCTGGCGGAACATGGCGGAGGGGGAGCCGCAAGATCGCATCAAACGACACCAACCCGCCGCGAGGACATTGCATGTCGCCTGTTTCGAGCCTGATTTCCGTGAGCGCGCTTGCGCTCGCCCTCGCGTGGAGCGGGGCGATGCCGGCGCTCGCGGAGACCGCGCCGACGGCCAAGCCGGCCTCCTCCAAGGACACCGCGAAGGACACCGCGAAGGACGCCAAGGCCAAGGATACGAAGGCCAAGGATACGAAGGCCAAGGACGCCGGCAAGCCGGGATCCAAGGACGCCAAGGCAACCGCCTCAAAGCCGACAGGCAACGCCAAGGCGTCGGCCGACGCCAAGTCCGGCAAGGCCAACAAGGATGCGGCCAAGCCCGCGCCAGCCAAGCCCGCCGCATCCAAGCCCGCGGCCAAGCCGGCCACCGCCCGCGCCCCGACCGCAGCGCCCCAGGCGGCGCCGACGCTGAGCGCCTCGTCCAACATTCCCGGCGGCGACCTTGCCGCACTGAAGGTGGCGGTGAACGCCGCCAAGAACGGCCGCGCGGCGGAAGCCATGGGCGCCGCCCAGCAACTCGACGATCCGGCGGCGCGCAGCCTCGTGACCTGGCTCGTCATCCGCCACGCGCCCAACGACCTGGGCTTCGACGCCATCAACCAGTTCCTGAAGGACAAGCCCGGCTGGCCGACCCAGAGCACGTTGCGCCGCCGCGCCGAGCGGGTGCTGTTCCAGGAGAACCGCGACCCGGCCAAGGCGCGCGACTTCTTCGCCGAGCAGCCGCCGCTGTCCGGCGAGGGCAAGATCGCCCTCGCCCGCTATCTGGTGGCCGCCGGCAACCGCTCGGACGCGGCCGACTGGGTGCGCGAGGCGTGGCGCGAGGATGAGCTGAACGAGAGCTTCGAATCGAAGATCATCGACGAGTTCTCCGGCTTCCTCACCCGCACCGACCACAAGCTGCGGGCCGACCGCTTCAGTTACAAGCCGGACCCCGATCGCGCCCTGCGCGCCGCCGCGCGCGCCGGTTCCGACATCGTCGCCCTCACCAAGGCGCGCATGGCCATCGCCAAGAAGGACGCCAACGGCGAGAAGCTGCTCGCCCAGGTGCCGTTCAATTTGTCGAGCGATCCGGCCTACCTGTTCGCCAAGTCCCAACTCGCCCGCCGGGCCGACAAGCCGCAGGACGCCGCGCGCGCGCTTCTGGCCGGCGCCACCTCCGATCAGGTCCGGGCCGATCCGGACGAATGGTGGATCGAGCGGCGCCTCGTCGCCCGCGAACTGCTGGAGGCCGGCGATTTCCAGACCGCCTACAAGGTCGCTGCCACCGGCGTGCCGCCCAAGGCCGACAATTACCGCGCCGAGCAACATTTCACCGCCGGCTGGATTGCCTTGCGCTTCCTGAAGGATCCGCGCACCGCGGCCCAGCATTTCGCCAAGATCGACGACGACCAGAAGCACCCCATCACCCTGTCGCGGGCCTATTACTGGCAGGCGCGGGCGGCGGAGGCCATGGGCGACGGCGGCCGCGCCCGCGAGCGCTTCCAGGCGGCGGCGCGCTTCCCGGCCACCTATTACGGCCAGCTCTCGCGCACCAAGCTCGGCATGGCGCCGGTGGTGCTGCGCTCGCCCTCGCCCTCGTTCGACAGCCGCAACACTTTCGCCCGGCTGGAGCCGGTGAAGGCCATCCGCATGCTCTATGCGGTAGGCGAGCGCGACATTCCCCTGACCATCTATTACGACCTCGCCTGGCGCATGGAGGACCCGGCCCAGCTTGCCATGCTGGCCGACCTCGCCGAGGCCAATGGCGACGCCCGCGGCGCGCTGGTGGTGGGCAAGGAGGGCCTCGCGGAAGGCCATCCGCTGGAGGCGGAAGCCTTCCCCACCTTCGGCCTGCCCAGCTACACGCCCATCGGCAATCCGGTGGACAAGGCCTCGATCTATGCGGTGGCGCGGCAGGAAAGCCAGTTCAACGCCCGCACCCTCTCCAGCGCCAAGGCCATGGGCCTGATGCAGGTGACGCCGGAGGCCGGCCGCGAGGTCACCAAGAAGACCGGGGTGCCCTACAGCGAATCCCGGCTCATGAGTGACCAGTCCTACAACGTGCAGTTCGGTGCCGCCGAGCTGGGCGAACTGGTGCAGAATTACGGCGGCAACTACGTGCTGGTGTTCGCCGCCTACAATGCCGGACGCGGCAGCGTCGCCAAGTGGATCCAGCGCTACGGCGACCCGCGCGACCCGGACGTGGACGTGGTGGACTGGGTGGAATCCATCCCCTTCTCCGAGACCCGCAACTATGTGCAGCGGGTGATGGAGAACTACCAAGTCTACAAGGTGCGCTTCAACATCCCCTCCAAGCTGCAGATGGAAGCCGACCTGCGCGGCGGCCGCTGAGGGGGGCTGGCTAGAGGGGGCGCCGGCGCGCTCCACCAGTCACGATGCGCCCTCTCCCTGCGATGCGCCCCCTCCCCCGCGTGCGGGGGAGGGCTGGGGAGGGGGAAAGACCCGCGGGAACAGGAGCAATCGGGCAGGCGGGAACCATCGCTTCATGCCCGTTCGGCGTGCCGGCAGTGAAAGCACTGCCCCCACCCTGCCCCCCCCGCAAGCGGGAGAGGTTTCTCCAGCGGCGCAGGATGACAGCAGCCCTCTCCACCAGTTGCGATGCGCCCCTCCCCTCACCCCCGCCGGCGGCTGCCCGGCTCCGGCGGCGGCTCACCCGCAGCGAGGGCGCGGGCCTGACCGATCCAGTTCTCCCGCTCGATGCGGCCGGGAAAGGCGAGGTAGCTGCCCACCCAGGCCGCCTCGTCCGGGGTCCAGGCGGCGATCTGGCGGACATGATAGATGCCGAGCGCATTGAGCCGGCGCTCGTTCTGCGGGCCAATGCCCTTCAGCAGCTTGAGGTCGTCCGCTCCCTCCCCCTCCGGAGCGTCGAGGGTGGGCGGGCGCACGCCGGGATGGCCGTCCGGTCCTTTCTCCCGCACCACAGGCGCCGGAGGCAGAGGCAACGGCAGAGGCTCGTCCTCCGGTTCCGGCGGCAGGGAGGCGAGATCCGGGCTCAGGCCGAGCCGCGAAAACAGGTCCGGCTCGCGCGGTGCCGGCACCGGACGCGACGGCTGGGCAAGCGGCTCGCCAGAAGCCGGCGCCTCCGGCATCTGGGAACCGGGCCCTGATACGCCCGTCCCCGCACCGGTGGGCGCGGCCGAAAAGGGAAGCACGGCCGATGGCGTCGCCGGCGGGCCGCTCCTGTCTGGACGCGCATCGGGATCCCCCGCCTCGTGAACCGGCAGCCGGCCCGTGAACGACACCACGGACGCCGCCTCGCTGTCGGCCACGGCCGCGGCGCTGCGGCGGCCGAGCTTGAAGCCAAGGGCAAGCCCCAGCAGGAAGGCCAGGGTCAGAAGCAGCAGGACTTCGATGGTGAAGGCCGTCATCCACGCCTCCCCGGGTTCAGCCGGCCGAGCGCATAGCCGGTGGCGAGGCCGATTCCCACCGCCCCCAGAAGATAAGGCCACAAGGCGAGGGTGAGATAGATCACGGTGCGCGTTCCTTCACCTCGAACTCGATGCGGCGGTTCAGCGCCTTGCCCGCCTCGGTGTCGTTCGGCGCCAGCGGTTGGCCGGCGCCAAAGCCCGCCGCGCTCAGGCGATCGGTGGCGACGCCAGCCGTAACGAGATAGGTGAGCACAGCATTGGCCCGCGTCTCCGACAGGCGCTTGTTGAACTCGGCGTCGCCCACCCCGTCGGTGTGGCCCAGAATGCGCACCACGGCATTTGGACACCTCTTGAGCACCACCGCGAGGCGATCGATGAGGCCCCGGCTGTGCCGGTCGATCTCGGCGCTGCCGCTGGCGAAGCGGATGGTGCCGCGCGCCAGAAGCTCGCCCACCTGCCGGCTGCAGGTGGCGGTGTCCGCTGGCGGCGGGGCGAGGGCCGCGTCGATGGCGGTCTCCACCATGAAGGGCGGGCGCACGGCCCGCTTCAGCTCGGCGTCCATCTCGCTCGCGGCGGCGGGCGTCAGGGCCGTGCCGGTGAGGCGCAATTGACCGTCGACGATGCTGATCTCCCCTGCTCCAACGCGGGACAGCTGGGTGAGCCCCGACAGCACCGCGGGCAGGAAGCCATCCGGCGCGCCGCCGCCCACGGCGGACACATCATTGACCTTTTCGCGCAGGAAGTCCCGTTCCAGCGCGGCGCGGATGGCAGTGTGGGCGGCAGCATCGGGATAAAAGCCGGAGACGGTCAGCTCGTCGCCCTCCCGGCGAACCGAGAACACATAGGGCGAGATGGTGGGCGGGCTGAGCGCCTGCGCCACCACGCTCACCCCCACCGGGGGCGACCGCACCGCCTGCATCACATTCAGGAAGGTGACGGAATCGGCCGCCTCGCCGGAAAGGGTCACCTGCGTGCCCGCCACGTCGGCAGCCCCGGTGCGCAGCTTGACCAGTTGCGCCACAGCGAAACTCGCCGCGCTCGCCCACAATTCCGGCGCCGGCCCGCCGGACGCCAGCTGCATGTCGTCGGCCACCTGCACCCCCGGGAAGGCGGCGCGGGTAGCGTCCACGAGCAGCCGTCGTGCCTCGTCCGAGGGCGCATAGCCCGACAGGCGCACCGACTCGGGGAACCGCTCGATGCGCCAGGTGAAGGGGGCGGCACGGGGCGGCTCCACGGCGAAGCGGACGATCTGGAAGCCATCGGGTGGCGCGCGGCGCTGGGCCAGCAACTGGTCGAAGGCCGGGAAGCTGGGTGCCGCCCCTTCCACCGCGATGGTGCTGTCGGAAAGCGTCACCCGGCCCTCGGGAAGCTCGAACAGCACCTGGCCGGCAAAGCGCACCGCCTTCAGCCACAGTTCGGTAGCCGGCGCGCCGTCGGCCAACCGGGTGTCGTCCTTGATGCCGATGCCTGGCACGGCAGAAGACAGGGCCGCCGCCACCTCGCCCCGCGCCTCCGAAGACGGCACGAAGCCGCTCAGCCGCAGCACCGTGCCATCGCGCACCGCCGACCAGAAGAACGGCGAGGCCACCGGCGGGCGCACTGCGAAGCGGGCCAGCACCATGCCATCCGGCAGCGGACCGAGCATGGTCTGGGCGAGCGCATCGTAGCTCGCGAGGTCGCGGGCGCGGCCCTCGATGCCGATGGCGCCATCGGCAAGGGTGATGCGGCCGGACGGCAGCTTCTTCAGCTGCGCGAGGCCGAACGTGACCAGAGCTGCGAAATCGCCGGGCGGCGCGCCCCGCGCCCGCACCAGGCGCTCCTGGCCCGCCACCTGATCACCGCCGGAGCGGGCCGCCGCGACAATGCGGCCGAGGGCATCCGCCGATGGAACATAGCCGTCGAGGGCAATGACGCGGCCGTCCTTCACCGCGCCGAAGGTGAAGGGGCGCCGCTCGGGCAGGATGGTGGTGGCGTCGTGCACCACCCGCACGCCGAACAGGCCCTCAAGGGAGCCGCGCACCTTGGCGCGGGCCTCCTCGGCCAGCGCCTCGCCCTCCAGCGTGGCATCGCGCCCTTCGAACCGGGCGAAAGCCCAGCCTTCCCCGGTGCGGGCGAGAATGTCCGCCGCAGCCGAATCAAGATCAGCCTCGATTGGTCCCCGGGCGGCGGCTAGGGTGAAGGCGCACAACAGAGCGAAGGTGGCGAGGCCCAGAACCAGCGGCCACAGGCTCGGCCACGCCATGCCACGCCCGGGTCTGGGCTCCGGTCCAGGATCCGATCCAGACCCGGGTTTGGGTTCATACCCATCCGCTGAGACCATCCCCTCGTCTCTCCCTTACGCACACCCCCTGCCCCAGGCCGTGCCTGAGCGGGTCCACCGGTCACCATACGGGGGACTTCAGCACACTTCCGCGACGAACCGGAAGCCTCCCCGCCGGAAGCGGGGCGAACGGCGGGCACCGACCGCCGGAACGCAAGACGCGCCACCCTCCGGCAAGAGGATGACGCGTCCAGGTCGAGGGGCGCAAATGCGGCGGACAGACGGACAGACGCCGGCAGCGCGTCTTCAGAAATCGCGCGAGACGAAGAGCAGCACACGATTGGCGGCCACCGACGACAGCTCCGGAGAGAAATCCGTGGGCAGATACGAGGCGGCCGAGTTGTAGGTATAGTCGTACTGAAGCGCGATGGAAAAATGCTTCACCGGCGCGAAGGCGAGATAGCCGCCCACATTGTAGTTCTTCCCGCCCGATGCGCCGTAGAAGGCCTGCGCTTCGGCATTGTTGAAATCGTAGGAGGCATAGCCGCCGAACAGGGCGGAGCTCCACTTCTCGTTCCAATTGTGCAGGAGCGAGGCGGTGATGTTCCAACCCGATACCCGGGTGAGCCCGCCGAGGCTCAAGAAGGCGTCCGGCGGCGAATAGCTGCCCGACGGGTCCTGAAGGCCGAGATAAGAGGTGGCGCCGTCCGCGTAAGCGGACTGGAGATAGAGCGTGTCCTCCTCTCCGAGTGCCGGCAGCTTGAACATGATGCCGGCCTGGAGCGCATAGCCCCAGTTCGAGTCGGTAGACGAGATGGTGTTGAGCAGCGAAACCGCCCTCACTTGGTGCAGGGCGCCGGAGATCTGCGCCGAACCCCAGTCGCCCTCATACCTCAGGTTCGCCACGATCTCGGGTGCCACCTGGCCAGCGAGATAATCGTCGCTGGAGAAGCTGGCGGGATCGGCGGCAAGGGTGCCGCTCTGCCGATCGGCCGCATCCTCGAACGACACCGTAGCGCTGAGGCCCTTGGTGAACTCGTAGGTGTAGGCCAAGAGATTGATGCGGGTGTCGTCGCCGATGGTGGCCGGATCGGTGCCGAGCACGTTGGCGTTGGCGTAGAAATCGAAGAAGGACTGCGCGTGGCCGAAGGTGAAGCCAGCGAACTGGACATAGATGTTCCAGACCTCAAGCTCGGCCTTGTTCGGACCATCGGACCACGGGTCGGACGTGCGCCACCGGAACCGGGTCTCGAAATAGGAGCGCAAGGTGCCGTAATCGGTCTCGGTGCGGGCATCGAGGATGAGAGCGCCGGTGGCCACCGAATAGCTCTTGTCGTTCTCGGCCGGATACTGGGTATAGGTGTTGTAATAACCTTCCGCCCAGGCATAGCCGCCCACGCGAATACAGGTATCCGTTCCCGGAATATAATAGAAGCCCTCGCCCTGCGCGGTACAGGCGCGCATATAGGCATCCTTGGCCTTGACGGTGAGAAGGTCAGCCGCGCGCGAATCCTGCGCGGTCCCGACCGTCGAAGCCAGCCCGAGCAGCGCTGCGGCCGCGAGCGGTGCCCGGGCGCCGCCGATCCTGGGGCTGAGCCGAGCAAAAGCCATGGAACGCGCCATTGAGTCCCCCATAACGATACAAAGTATCTTTAATGCCCCCGCCCGACTCTTGCAAGGGTCGGAAGCGGCCTGAACGATTTTGTCGCGGGGCGCGGCTTCCCAAACAGCGCGGGACGAGATGTCGTGAAATCCCTAGACCGCCACCGGAGCCAAACTTGCGGCAACGTTCCGCGCCGCATCCCCAAGCGCATGTGATGTCTGCGATCCAGCAAAGTGATTTCAGCCCGCTCTGCGCGCCGCACCTTTCCGCTGACTACAATGGCAAACTGTGGCCAGGATTGAAATACCTCGGGCACACTATTGGATTATTATAATTCTAGTATTTGCCATATATTACGTAGCGTAATTCAAAAGCGTGCTGAAGAAAACCCTTCAGACAAAGAAAAGCCCCGGCGGTTTCCCGCCGGGGCCTCTTTCGAAATCTTCGCTAAGAGCGAGGATCAGAAGTTACGCTGCACGCGCACGCCACCCGACCAGATGTCGGTGGAGCCGCCGGCGAGCGTGTAGCCCGTCGTGGGGTTGCTGCTGGTGCCAGCGCCCGTGTAGGCCTGGTAGTAGCCGAGCGGGGCCGAGCCATCGACCTTGCTGTAGACCACTTCCGCAGCGATATCGAGGTTCTTCACCGGCGACCACACGGTGTTCACACCGACCTGCCACAGGTTGAAGTCGAGAGCGGCAACGACGTTGTCCGGAACTTCGTAGGACACGTAGCCGGCATAGAGCGCCGAGCGCAGGCCGGGGGTCCAGTAGTGGCGGAACTGACCCTGGATCTGCCAGCCCTTGGTCAGGCTGGTGTCACCGAAGGAGTTGACCGCCACCGCGTCAGCCACGGTGTAGAACGCGCCCGAGGCAGTCACGAAGCTGCCGACCTGGTTGAGGTCGATGGAGCCGACGCCCACCGAACGGCCCTGGGCAGTGCCAGAGAGGCCGAGGTAGTTGGCGGCGCCTTCCTGATAACCAGCCTGGAAGAAGATGCTGTCACCCGCGGCGAGGAAGGGGAGCTTGAACTCCACCGTGCCACCGAGAGCCCAGCCCCAGGAGTCGCTGGAGGAGAGGCCCGGATAGAAGCCACCGTAGAGGGGAAGCGTGACCTGAACCTGGTGCAGAGCGCCGGAGAGCTGCGCCGAACCCCAAGCCTGATCGATACGCAGGTTGGCGACGATGTCGGGAGCCTGCTGGCCAGCCTGGTAGTTGGTGTAGCCGAGGCCGGTGCCGATGGTCGTGCTGCTGATGGAAGCAACGGTGCTGGCGCCAGCCATCTGCACGCCAGTGGTGCGGTTGGCGGCGTCTTCAAGCGACAGGGTCGCGGAGAAGCCGTTGCCGAACTGGGCGGTGTAGGCCGCGAGGGTGGTCCAGGTGTTGGAGCCCGACAGCGGGGTGGTCAGCATGTAGTTCAGACCCGTGTCGAAGAACGACTGGGTATAACCGAACGTGAAGCCGGAGAACTGGATGAAAGCGCGCTCGAAGTACACGCCCGAGCCGGAAGCCGCGCCGGCGCCGGTCTGCGAGTTCCACTCGGCGCCGAAGCGCACGTAGGAGCGCAGGGTGCCGTAGTCGGTCTGGGTGCGGGCGTCGAGGTCGATGACGCCGCGGACGCGGGTCAGGTAGTCGTTATCGTCAGAGTCCTTGAAGGGATAGGCAAAGTTGCCCACGCCCGGACCGTTGAAGATGGTGCCGGCGGCAGAGGTGATCGCCGGATTGAAGGTGCCGACAGCGTTCACATACGTATCGAAGCGGGCGTAGCCGCCGATCTTGATGCAGGTGTCAGTGCCGGGGATGTAGTAGTAGCCCGCGCCGTAAGCGGAGCAGATCTTCACGTATTCGACTGCCTTCGCCTTGACAGGCAGATCGGCGGCCTGGGCTCCAACGACTGCGACGAGACCTGCCGCGCTACCGAGGAGAAGGCTCTTCACCATCTTCATTTTAGACCTCCAAGTTTGATCGAGGGAGCGAGTTCCGCTTCGCCGGTGCGGCTGCACCCCGAGAGGGTTCTTGCCCCGATTTCCCACTGCGCCCTCAGACCCCCCGAACACGCAGTGGGCGACCGGGGACTGCCCCCCTTCGTCGCAGAGCCAACATACAAAAGGCGAAACCTTGATCAATCGGAACGGTACCGTTCACGTCACCCTAGGGCCGCTTTTCCGCCGGGTGTTGCAGGAATGGCACGCCCATGATGACTCACCATAATACCACTTCCCACGCTGCGGTCGGCCACGCTTTAACCCATTTAACGTTATGATCCTTATCTATTTTCTCCCTGGAGGGGGGCGCGGCGGCTGGTGTTCCGAGTCAAATCCTCGGAGCGGTAGCCGGCTCATGACGGACGATCACCGGAACACCGGCGGCCCAGTCTCACCTGTGGCGGAATCTAGACCGGCAAAAGTGTGCCATTTTCGTCGCCAAGCGCTGCGGTGACAGACTTTCACGCGGCCGGAAGGCAACCGCCCCGCTGAATGTTCATTACCAATTTACCGGAGACGACTTCGGCGTGACGGTCGCAGATACCGCCCAGTACCGCGCCGTGCCCCGCATCCGGCCGGTGGTCGATTCGATGCGGCCCCGCCCAGGTCGGCCAACGGCCTTGAACGGCCGCCGCCACGGGCCGCCTCGCGAACGGATCGGCCGCACGCCTGCGGGACGAGGGGCGGGACGTGAGGGATTCGGGCGGCGCTGGATCAGCGGGGTGGAAGCTGCGCGCGCCGGCGGAAGGGCGGGTCGCCGCGGAAGGCTCGATCCGCCCCCTCGGAGCGTCTCCCCCAAGCCGGAAAAAGGGCCAGCAGCGGCCCGCCGCTTCCCCCTTGCCCACCCCGTGCCCGGGCCCAATTCATCCGGCGGCGGGATCCGCGACTTGCAGGCCATGAATCGACGGGCAGAACGCGTGGGATGGGATTTGCCCGCTCCGGGCAATCCGAAGCGAGCAACCTCTCAGTGGGACCGGAGTGTCGCGACAGTCCGTCGGCATCCCGATCAACCGAAGCGGGCAGCCGCGGACACCGCAGCCTCCACTCCCAAGCGCCTAGATCTTGTGTTCGTAGAGCAGCCGGGCCCGGATGGTGCCCTCGATCTCGCGGATGTCGGCGAGCACGGCCTGGCTGTCGGCGGTGGAGGCATCGGCGTCCAGCACCACGTAGCCCACGTCGGCGTAGGTCTCCAGATACTGCGCGGCGATGTTGACCGAGTGGCGCGCCAGCACTTCGTTGAGCCGCCGCAGCATGCCCGGCAGGTTGCGGTGGATCTGGATGAAGCGGGTTCCGCGCGGGCGGGCCGGCAACTGCACCTCGGGAAAGTTCACCGTCCCCATGGTAGAACCGGTATCGGAATAGTCCACCAGCTTGCGCGCCACCTCGGCGCCGATGCGCTCCTGCGCCTCCTCGGTGGAGCCGCCGATGTGCGGCGTCAAAATCACATTGTCGAGGCCCTGGAGCGGGGAAACGAAGCGCTCGTTGTTGGAGCCCGGCTCCACCGGGAACACGTCGATCGCCGCACCACGCAGGCGGCCCTCCTTCAGCGCCTCGGCGAGGGCGTCGAGGTCCACCACCGTGCCGCGGCTGTTGTTGATGAGGTAGGCGCCGGGCTTCATGGCGGCGATCTCGTCGCGGCCGATCATGCCGTGGGTCGCCGGCGTCTCGGGCACGTGCAGGCTGACGATGTCGCTCTGGGCCAGCAGCGCATTGAGGGTGGGCACCGGCTCGGCCTGGCCGTGGCGCAGCTTGTCGGTGTGATCGTAGAAGATCACCTTGAGGCCCATGGCCTCGGCGAGGATGGAGAGCTGCGAGCCGATATTGCCGTAGCCGACGATGCCCAGCGTCTTGCCGCGCACTTCCACGCTGTTGGTGGCCGACTTGTCCCAGCGGCCCTCGTGTGCTGCGTGGGAGCGGGTGGGGATGCGGCGCAGCAGCATCACGATCTCGCCGATCACCAGTTCCGCCACACTGCGGGTGTTGGAGAAGGGCGCGTTGAACACCGGCACGCCGTGCACGCGGGCGGCGTCCAGGTCCACCTGGTTGGTGCCGACGCTGAAGCAGCCAATGGCGATCAGCCGGTCCGCCGCCTCCAGCACCTCGGGGGTGATCTGGGTGCGCGAGCGGATGCCGAGGATGTGGACCCCCTTGACGGCCTCGTGCAGCGCCTCTCCGTCCAGCGCCTTGGGCAGGCGGACGAGGTTGGTGTAGCCGGCATTGGTCAGAAGCTCCACGGCGCTGTCGTTCACGCCTTCGAGGAGCAGCACCTTGATCTTGTCCTTGGACAGGGAGAGGTGCGGATGGGAATGGCTGTCGTGCACGATCGCGGCGTCCTTCGGCAATGAATGAGGTCTGAGCCACAGACCGCGTAACAGGAGGCGCGGCGTGGCTCAATGCTGCCGTAAAATTCGGCAGGGGCCCTCGAGGTTGGCGCGTATTTAAACGCTTTGCGGCGCCGGCCGGAGCCCCCGCCGGTGCGACACTTCGGCCACCGCGGGCGCACCGGCCTCCTGGATGCCTCCTGGATGCCTCCTGGATGCCTCCTGGACAGGCTGCTTGACGCTTCGCCTTGCAAGGCTCGGCGCCGCAAGAAGGAGGCTGAGGAGACACCCTCCTTAAGGGGGAGTTCGCCGATGCCATGGCCGAGAAGCTGAGGCCCGGCTTCAGGAATGAGAAGCACGCGGCACAACGGAAAGCGCCCCCCGGCCCCGCCTACTGCGCGAAGATCCGCGAGAAGCGCGGTCCTGCAACCGGTGTGGATGGAGAAGAACGAGACGGCCTCTCGCCTCCGGGGCCGCATCGTCGCCGAGCTGCGGACGCGGGAGGCCATGGCCGCGCGAGCGCTGGAGTCCGCCATCCCGACGGCCGCCCAGTCGGGCAAAATCAGGAACCGAGTATTTTCAATGTCTTGCGAGGGCCAACTTCTGGATATCTGGAAATCCAGCAAATCCAGAAATTGGTTTGGCGCCACGTGAGGGCCAATGCCTGGAGAGGCATGGGGGGCGCACTGTATCGTGAGCCGGACCTAACGGAGCTTGGCGATCCCGATGCCATCGAGTTTGGCTCGGTCTTTGATGGATTCCTCGCTGCGCGTCATTGCTTTCGAAATCGCCTTGAGCGCCATGCCCTTCTTGGCGAGCAATTTGAGCTTTTCGAGTTCCTCATGAGTCCAGGGCTGGCGGTGCCGTTCAAATCTCTCGGCCATGATTTGCTCCTACTCTGCCGGGACGGCATTCGCCCTATCTATAACAGCGATGGCGGCAAGCGCTCGGACGGCGGAACACAGTCTCTGCCGCTGAAATCGACGATCACGTCAACGCCGCCCCGAGATCGTCGAAGTCCAAGGAAGCGGTGCCGTTATCGGAATCGATCGTCGACGGCTTGCCTCGGGTGGCGAGCAGCGCGTCGAGCTCGCGCGTCACCCGAAGGCCCGAGAGCGAGGTATCGGCGACGAGCACCAGGCACTCCCGGCTGAAGTGGGGGCGCCGCATGTTGTTTCGTCGACCGCGGTCAGCACCCGGAAGCGCCGACCGCCTGTGAAGGCATCCGACACGAAGTCGAGGTTCCAGCGGATGTTGGTCCGATCCGGCACCAGGATGGGACGCCGCTCGCCCGCTACGGCCCGCATGGCCTCCCGCAGACTTGCATCGTCGGAACGGATGCTTCGGTAACGCACGCTGGTGCGATCGTCTACGAAATTTCCGAGCTGGATCAGGACTCAGCCCGTTTACAGCCGGCGCTCATCAAAATTATTCTTTATATTCAGCGCGCTGATGGAATATGAAAATGATCTGCTTGGCGATATCCTTGGGCGTCAGGCGCCCCTCACGATACCAAGAGCTTGTGTTATTGAGCAGCGTTAGAAGGAGAAGCCTGTATACGCTGCGATCAATCTGCGGATTCAAGGGTAGGTCACCCACAAGATCCGAGAAGATCTTTTCAAAGCTGTCACGTCGGGCGATAAGCTGCTCGCGTACCTCGGCGGGGACGGCCTGAAGGTCGTTCATGAGTGGCATCGTGATGGAGTGGGGATCGAGCTGGATCTCCAGCATGGTCACGCATGCCGCCTCCAGCCGGTCCCAGGGGTCGGTCTGCGCCTCGACAGCGGCTCGGATGCGGTCACCCGCGACCTCAAGCGCGGTGTCGTGGATGCGCACGAACAGCGCTTCCTTCGACTTGATGTAGTGGTAGAGCGACCCCCCGAGCAGTCCGACCCGTTCGCCGATCTCGCGCACCGAGGTGGCCGCGTAGCCGCGCTCCGCGAACAGGCTCGCGGCCGCTTCCAGCACGTCCCGGTGGCGGGGGCTGAGCTCACCCTGGAACAGCTCGCTGGCGAACTTGTTCTGCCGCGTCTCCTCGCCTTTCGCGACGGTCTTCCTGGCGGCGGTCTTGCGTGACATTCACGTGGTCCTGCGGTCCCGGTTCTGGCGCCCTGTCGCGACCGAGGACATCCGGTCCGCGCCCCTGATTTCGCTTTGTCCTGTCTTAGTGCGACCTCTGCCTCGAGGAAAGCACGTCGACGCGGCGTGTGGTAGCCGCTGCTGGGTTGCGTATTGTACCAATCGTTTGATACATAGCCAGCCGGCAGGGCAAGCCTTGGGGGGTGAGCCGGCGCGGCGACGGTCGAACCGGATCAACCCTCTCCGCTGCCAACACGACCTCCTGTTCTGAACTGCCTCCTGCGAACCCGTGCCGGCGTCGGGCCGGCCAAGGAACGAGCATGGCCCACGCTTTCATCGTCGATTATGCGCGCAGCCCCTTCACCCCGGCCTACAAGGGCGCCCTCTCCGGCGTCCGTCCGGACGACCTTGCCGCCGGTGTCATCTCCGCCGTCGTGGGCCGCTCGGGCCTCGATCCTGCGACCCTTGAGGACGTCATCCTCGGCTGCGCCTTCGCGGAGGGGGAACAAGGCCTCAACATCGCGCGCTGCGCCAGCCTCATCGCCGGCCTGCCGCTGAGCGTCGGCGGCTCCACGGTGAACCGCTGGTGTGGCTCCTCCATGCAAGCGGTGCAGATGGCCGCAGGCGCCATCGCCATGGGCGCGGGTGAGGCCTTCATCGCCGGCGGCATCGAGAGCATGACCAAGGTGCCCATGATGGGCTTCAACCCCCTGCCCAATCCGCGCTGGGACGATGCCCTGCGCGCCGCCTTCATGAACATGGGCCTCACCGCGGAAAATCTCGCCGACCAGTACGGCATTTCCCGCGAGGCCCAGGACACCTATGCGGCCGCGAGCCAGGACAAGGCGGCCGCGGCGCAGGCCGATGGGCGCCTCGCCGCCGAGATCGCCCCAGTGGCGACGCCGGCCGGCACCGTGGACAAGGACGGCTGCGTGCGCGGCGGCACCACCGTCGACAAGCTTGGGACCCTCAAGGCGGTGTTCAAGGCGGGGGGCTCGGTGACGGCGGGCAATTCCTCTCCGCTCACCGATGGCGCCTCGGCCACCCTCATCGTCTCCGAGGATTTCGCCCGCCGGCACAACCTCGCGCCGCTGGCGCGGGTTGCCGGCTATGCGGTGTCCGGCTGCGCGCCAGAGATCATGGGCATCGGCCCCGTGGAGGCCACCCGCAAGGCGCTCGCCCGCGCCGGCATCACGGCCGCCGACCTCGACGTGATCGAGATGAACGAGGCGTTCGCGGTGCAGGTGCTGGCCTGCTGCCGTGACCTCGACATCGATCCCGCCCGTCTCAACCGCGACGGCGGCGCCATCGCGCTGGGCCATCCGCTGGGGGCCACCGGCGCGCGGCTCGTGGGCAAGGCGGCGCAGCTGTTGAAGCGCGACGGCGGGCGCTACGGCCTCGCCACCCAGTGCATCGGCGGCGGACAGGGCATCGCCCTCGTGCTGGAGGCCGCGTGATGGGCGAGATCCGCAAGGCCGGCGTCATCGGTGCCGGCGTCATGGGCTCGGGCATCGCGGCGCACCTCGCCAATGCCGGCCTCCATGTGGTGTTGCTGGACGTGGAGGCGGCGACCGCCGCGTCGGCCGTCGCGAAGCAGGTGAAAAGCGGCGGCTTCATGGATGCCGCCTTCGCCGAGCGGGTCGTCACCGGCTCGGTGAGCGACGACATGTTGCTACTGTCCGACGCCGACCTGATCATCGAGGCGGTGGCCGAGCGGCTGGACGTGAAGCAGGGCCTTTATGCCCGCATCGAATCGGTGCGCAAGCCGGGCTCCATCGTCAGCTCGAACACCTCCACCATCCCGCTGTCGGCGCTGGTGGATGGCCTGCCCGAAGGTTTCGCCGCCGACTTCCTCGTCACCCATTTCTTCAACCCACCGCGCACCATGCCCCTGCTGGAGCTGGTGGCGGGGCCCCGGACCCGGCGCGAGGCGCTGGAGACGATCCGCGACTTCGGCGACCGCGATCTCGGCAAGAGCGTGGTCGTCTGCCGCGACACCCCCGGCTTCATCGCCAATCGTATAGGCAATTACTGGATGGCCGCCGCGGTGAACGAGGCCATCGCCCTCGGCCTCGACGTGGAGGTGGCGGACGCAGCCATCTCGAAACCCTTCGGCATCCCGAAGACCGGCATTTTCGGCCTCATGGACCTGGTGGGGATCGACCTCATGTCCATGGTGCTGCGCTCCCTGCACGGCGCGCTGCCGCCGTCCGATCCCATGCAGGACTATCCCGTCGAGCCTGCGCTGCTCGCCCGGATGATCGGCGAGAAGCGCCTCGGCCGCAAAAGCGGCGCCGGCTTCGTCAGGCTCTCGGCCGATCGCAAGAGCCGGGAGGTGACGGATCTCGTCACCGGCGAATATCGTCCCCAGAAGAAGGTGGACAGCGACGCCCTCGATGCCACCAAAGGCGACGCCCGCGCGCTGATGGAGCATGACGGCGCCGCCGGGCGCTATGCCGCGGCGGTGATGGAGAAGGCGCTGGCCTATGCCGCCCGTATCACGCCCGAGATCGCCGACGGACCGGACGCGGTGGATACGGCCATGCGCGGCGGCTATGGCTGGGCGAAAGGGCCGTTCGAGCTGATCGATCAGCTGGGGGCCGGCTGGCTTGTCGCACGCCTTGAGAAACGCGGCGTTCCGGTGCCCGACTTTCTCGCCAAGGCGGCGGCTGCGGGCGGCTTCTACGCCATCGAGAACGGCGCGCGCAGCTGCCTGCTGCCGGACGGTACCCGCCGCAAGGTCGCGCAGGCCGATGGCGTCATCACTCTGGCCGCGGTCCAGCTTGCCTCCAAGGCGGTCGAGGACTGGGGCGCGGCCCGGCTGTGGGATCTCGGCGACGGCATCGCCTGCTTCGAGATCCGCAGCAAGATGAATACCTTCGGCGCGCCCGTGCTGGACGCGCTGGAGGCGACGTTGGCCCGCGTCCAGCAGGGCTTCAAGGGCCTCGTCATCGGCTCCGACGCGCCGCTGTTCAGCGCCGGCGCGGACATCCGCGTGTTCCTCGAAACCGTGGAGACGAGCGGACCTGCCGCCTTCGGCGCATCCATCGATCGCGGCCACCGGCTGTTCAAGGCGGTGAAATATGCCCCCTTCCCGGTGGTTGGCGCGGCTGCGGGCCTCGCCTTCGGCGGCGGCTGCGAACTGCTGCTGCACTGCCGGGCCATCCAGGCCCATGCGGAATTGACCATCGGCCTTGTGGAGCCCCGCATCGGCGTGGTGCCCGGCTGGGGTGGCTGCAAGGAGATGCTGCTGCGCTTCGCCGAAGGCCATGCGAGCGCGAAGGGGCCGGTGGCGCCGGCGCTGGCCGCGTTCGGCGTGATCGCGCCGGGCAAGGTCTCCACCAGTGCCTTCGAGGCCCGCCGCCTCGGCTTTCTGCGCCCCACCGACGGCATCACCATGAACCGTGCCCGCCTGCTTGCCGATGCCAAGGCGAAGGCTCTGGCGCTGGCGGAGGGCTATGTCCCGCCCGCCCCGCCGAGCCTCACCCTGTCCGGCCCCTCCGGAGCCTCGGCCCTGCGCAACGTGCTTGAGACCGAGGCCACGGCGGGCCGCCTCACCGCCCACGACCGGGTGGTGGGCGAGGCCCTCGTGACCGTGCTCACCGGCGGCCCCGATGCCGATCCTGTCCGGCCGGTCGGCGAAGACGCGGTGACCGCGCTGGAGCGCGCTGCCTTCATCGCCCTGCTCGGCGAGCCGGCCACGCTGGAGCGCATCCGCCACATGCTCGCCACCGGCAAGCCCCTGCGCAACTGATCTTCGACGCAAGACTCATTTCGAGGTACGACTCATGGCCACCTATACCGCGCCCGTCGACGACATCGCCTTCCTGCTGACGCGGGTGTTCGACTTCGATGCCACCATGGCCGGCCTGCCCGGCTTCGAGGAGGTGAATGCCGAGCTGGCGGTGAGCGTGCTCGAGGAGGCCGGCAAGTTCGCGGCCGGCGTGCTGGAGCCCCTCAACCGCTCCGGCGACGAGGAGGGCTGCACCCTCGAGAACGGCCTCGTCACCACGCCCAAGGGCGTCGCCGAGGCCTATCGCGCCTTCGCCGAGGCCGGCTGGTGCTCCCTCTCCGGAGATCCCGAATATGGCGGGCAGGGCCTGCCTCGGGTGCTGCAGATCCTCCTCGACGAGATGCTGTCCTCGGCCAATCTCTCCTTCGGCCTCTTCCCCGGCCTGACCCGCGGCGCGGTGGAGGCCATCGGCCACCATGCCAGCGCGGAGCTGAAGGCCACCTACCTGCCGAAGATGATCTCCGGCGAGTGGACCGGCGCCATGGCCCTCACCGAAGCCTCCGCCGGCACCGACCTCGGACTGCTCAATACCCGCGCCGTGCCCAATGGCGACGGCAGCTATGCCATCACCGGCACCAAGATCTTCATTTCCTCGGGCGACCAGGACTTCGGCGGCAACGTCATCCATCTGGTGCTCGCGCGCCTGCCCGATGCGCCAAAGGGCGTGAAGGGCATCAGCCTCTTCCTCGCCCCCAAGTTCCTCGTCCATGAGGACGGCAGCCTCGGCGCCCGCAACGGCGTGAATGTCGGCGCGCTGGAACACAAGATGGGTATTCACGCCCAGCCCACCTGCGTGATGAACTATGACGGCGCCACCGGCTGGCTGGTGGGCGAGCCGGGTCGCGGACTCAACGCCATGTTCACCATGATGAACGCGGAACGCCTGTTCGTCGGCATCCAGGGCCTCGGCATCGCCGAAGCGGCCAACCAGAAGGCCGTGGCCTACGCCAGGGAGCGCCTGCAGGGCCACGGTGCCGACGGCACGCCGGGCCCGGTCGCGATCATCAATCATCCCGACGTGCGCAAGATGCTGCTCACGGGACGCGCTTTCGCAGACGCAGCGCGGGCGCTCGCGGTGTGGACGGCGCTCCAGATGGACATCGCCGACCGCCATCCCGACGCAACGGTGCGCCGCGAGGCTGACGCGCTGGTGGCGCTGCTCACCCCGGTGGTCAAGGCCGCCTTCACCGATTTCGGCTTCGAGACCGCGGTGGCGTCCCAGCAGGTGCTGGGTGGGCACGGCTACATCCGTGAATGGGGCATGGAGCAATATGTGCGCGACGCGCGCATCGCCCAGATCTACGAGGGCACCAACGGCGTGCAGGCGCTGGACCTTGTGGGCCGCAAGCTCGGCCTGGAGGGCGGAAAGCTGCCGCAGCGCTTTTTCGCTCTCATCAAGGCCGACCTCGATACCGCCCTGCCCGCCGCCGGCGCCGCGCTGGTGACGCCAGTGGCCGAGGCCCTGGCCCGGCTGGAGGGCGCGACGGCGCGTCTCGCCGCCAATGGAGGCGCCATCGAGGCCGGCGCGGCAGCGACCGACTACCTGCGCCTGTTCGCCCTCGTCGCCCTCGGCTGGATGTGGGTCCGCATGGCCGCCGCCGCGACGGGCGAGGCCGCCACTCCGGTGCTGCAGCGCAAGGCGGTTCTCGCGCGCTTCTTCGTCGAGCGCATGCTGCCCCAGACGCTGGGCCTCGATGCCGCACTCGCCCACGGCGCGCCCTCGCTGATGGCGCTCCACGCCGACGCCTTTTGACCCACCACACGCCACACGACCAACGGCCAATACAAGATCAAAGACGGAGGGAAGCGATGCTCGGAACGATGATGGATGTCCCGCTGCTGTTATCCTCGATCCTGCGGCATGCGGAGGCCTACCACAGCGACGGCGAGGTGGTTTCGGCGACGGTTGAGGGCGGGCTTCACCGTTACACCTACGGTGAGCTGTCGAAGCGCAGCCGCAAGCTCGCCAACGCCCTGGCGCGTCTTGGCCTGAACACCGGCGACCGCGTCGGCACCCTGGCCTGGAACGGCTACCGCCACCTGGAGCTTTACTACGGCGTCTCCGGCTCCGGCTTCGTGTGCCATACCATCAATCCGCGCCTGTTCCGCGAGCAGATCACCTACATCATCGCGCATGCCGCAGACAGTGCGCTGTTCTTCGACCTGACCTTCCTGCCCATCGTGGAAGAGCTGGCGGACCAGCTGAAAGGGCTCAAAGCCCTGGTGGCCATGACCGACGAGGCGCACATGCCCGCCTCCCCGGTCCTTCCCGGTCTGCAGTGCTACGAGACGCTCATCGCCGGCGAGCCGGATACGTTCGAGTGGCCGGCCTTCAGCGAGAACACCGCCTCGGGCCTGTGCTACACCTCCGGCACCACGGGCGACCCCAAGGGCGTGCTCTATTCCCATCGCTCATGCGTGCTGCACGCCATGGCGATCGCCATGCCCGACGCGCTGGGGCTCTCCGCCAGCGACGTGGTCTGCCCCATCGTGCCCATGTTCCATGTGAACGCCTGGGGCCTGCCGTTCGCCGCGCCCATGGTGGGGGCGAAGCTGGTGCTGCCCGGCGCCCATCTCGACGGCGCCAGCCTGCACGCTTTGTTCGAGGGCGAGGGCGTCTCCTTCACTGCCGGGGTGCCCACCGTGTGGCTCGGCCTGCTCGACTGGATGGACACCCACGCCCGCAGCTTCTCGGCGCTGAAGCGGGTGGTGATCGGCGGCTCGGCCATTCCGCCCATCATGATCAGCCGGTTCCACAACATGGGCGTGGAGGTGCGCCAGGCGTGGGGCATGACGGAGACGAGCCCGGTGGGCCTCTCCGCTGCGCTCAAGCCCAAGCACAGGACGCTGCCGCCGGAAGAGCGCCTCGCCCTTGAGTGCAAGCAGGGCCGGCCGTTGTTCGGCATGGAGTTCCGCGTGGCCGGGTCCGGCGGGGACGAGGTGGCACACGACGGCAGGAGCTTCGGCTCCATGCTGGTCCGCGGCCCCTGGGTGGCGCAGGCCTATTTCAATACGCCGACGAGCGCGGCCCATGCGGACAATCCCGGCTGGTTCGACACCGGCGACGTGGTGACCATGGACCAGGAGGGCTTCATACAGATCGTCGACCGCACCAAGGACGTGGTGAAGTCGGGCGGCGAATGGATCTCCTCCATCGACCTCGAAAACATCGCCCAGGCCCATCCGGCGATCCAGGAAGCCGCCATCGTCGCGCGCCCCGATGCGCGTTGGGGCGAGCGGCCGGTGCTGGTGGCGGTGCTGAAGCCGGGTGCCACCTTCTCCCGCGCCGACATGCGCGCCCATTATGAAGGCAAGATCTCCAAGTGGTGCATGCCCGATGACGTGGTGATCGTGACGGAGCTGCCTCACACCGCCACCGGAAAGCTTTCCAAGAAGGCGATCCGCGAGATCATCCTCGATGAGATCAAGCGTCGCTCGCCCGACCTCGGCATCGGCTCCTGAGGCACCCGACGCTCTCGCCTCACATCTGCGGCACGAGGTGGCGCCGAACGCTACCCGTCGCCTTCATCTTCACAAAGGGAGGAAAGTTTGATGACAAGTCGTGTGTTGCGGAAATCCTGCGCCTTGTTTCTTGCCACTGCCGTCTCGGCTCTTGCAGCCGCCCCGATCCGCGCTGAGACCACCGCGGTCAAGCTCGGTGTGCTCAACGACATGTCCGGCGTGTACGCGGACATCACAGGACCCGGCGCCGTGGTCGCGGCACAGATGGCGGCCGACGACTTCGTGGCGAGCCACAAGGACTTCAAGGTCGAGGTGGTCTCCGCCGACCACCAGAACAAGCCGGATGTCGGCTCCTCCATCGCCCGCAAGTGGTACGACCAGGACGGCGTCGATGCCATCCTTGATGTCCCCACCTCCTCGGTCGCGCTGGTGGTGAGCGACATCACGCGCGAGAAGAACAAGGTCTTCCTTGTCTCC
This sequence comes from Xanthobacter autotrophicus, assembly GCF_005871085.1. Taxonomy (GTDB): domain Bacteria; phylum Pseudomonadota; class Alphaproteobacteria; order Rhizobiales; family Xanthobacteraceae; genus Xanthobacter; species Xanthobacter autotrophicus. The sequence goes on from NZ_VAUP01000002.1 coordinate 212,945, forward strand.
GGCGGCGGCTCCTCGGACCTCACCGGCGCCAAGTGCTCGCCCAACACGGTTCAGTGGACCTACGACACCTGGGCGCTCGCCAACGGCACCGGCACGGCCGCCACCCGGCGCGAGGGAACCACATGGTTCTTCCTCACCGCGGACTATGCCTTCGGCGCGGCGCTGGAGCGCGACGCGGCGGCGGCGGTGAAAAATGCCGGCGGCAAGGTGCTCGGCGGCGTGAAGCACCCGCTGAGCGCCACCGATTTCTCCTCCTTCCTGCTGCAGGCCCAGGCCTCGGGCGCCAAGGTGATCGGCCTTGCCAATGCCGGCGGCGACACCATCAATGCCATCAAGCAGGCGGCCGAGTTCGGCCTTACGCAAGGCGGCCAGTCGCTGACCGGCCTGCTGATCTTCTCCTCCGACGTGAAGGCGCTGGGCCTGCCGGCCGCGCAGGGACTTCTGCTCACCGAGGCCTTCTACTGGGACCTCAACGACGATACCCGCGCCTTCTCCCGGCGCTTCGCCGAGAAGTTTGGTGGCAAGATGCCCACCAGCACCCAGGCGGGCGTCTATTCCAGCGCGTTGCACTATCTCAACGCCATCAAGGACGCCAAGACCAAGGACGCGCCCAAGGTGATGGAGCAGATGCGCGCCACCCCCATCGACGACCCGCTGTTCGGCAAGGGCGAGGTGCGCATCGACGGCCGCGCCACCCATCCCATGTACCTCTTCAAGGTGAAGAAGCCGGCCGACTCCAAGGGCCCGTGGGACCTCTACGAGGTGGTCGCCACCATCCCCGCCAACGAGGCCTTCCGCCCGCTCAAGGACGGCGGCTGCCCGTTGGTGAAGTGATCATCGGCGCGAGGGGCCGGCCGCCTCTCGCGCCCCATCCTTTCGGTTTCGCACGCGACGGCGCCGTCGCGCTGGCACGTTGAAGAAGGCTTGGATGCTCATGGAACACGCGCTGCCTGAACGCGAAGGCATGGATTATGACGTTGTGGTGGTGGGCGCCGGGCCTGCCGGGCTTGCCACCGCCATACGCCTGAAGCAGCAGGCGGCCGAGCGCGGCAGCGACATCTCGGTGGTGGTGG
>NZ_VAUP01000001.1 GCF_005871085.1 Xanthobacter autotrophicus
CCTGCGCAAAGACGCCGAGCGCTCCGTCGCCGGCCTGTGGGACGCCATCGGTCGCCTCATCGACTGCTTCACGTCAAAGGAATGCCAGAACTTCTTCATGGCCGCAGGATATGAGCCATTATGAGCGAAAAATGCTCTAGCGACGCAACCACGGCGGCGAACGACACCACATTCGCGAAAAGGATCTGTGCGACGCCTCCGGGAATTTCTATGCTGAAAGTCTACCTCACGGAACGACTGCAGTGTCCGCTTGTCGGCGCACCTACAACTTCCGCTTCGTGGCGCACTGCGGACGTTGGCTGGGCGGCGAGTAGCGGACGTTCGACTTGATCTTCCTATGAAAAGGTGGACGAGGTTAGGCGGTGTGGACGGTTTCGCGCCGGTTGAGCGGGAGGGGATTCCCTTTTTGTCCTTTCGGTGATTCATAGCGGGTCGGCTTTTGGCGAGGTCGACCACGCTGACGCGGATGACGGATGAGGATTGGGCGGTGGCGCTTGAGGTGTTCCGCGCCTGCCGGTCGCGACGGGGCGACAACGGGCGCGATGACCGCAAGTTCCTCGAAGCCATGCACTATTTCACCGTGCACAACATCTCCTGGCGGGCGCTGCCGGCCGAGTTCGGCG
>NZ_VAUP01000004.1 GCF_005871085.1 Xanthobacter autotrophicus
CTCCGCTTCCCGCGGGGCGCCCACCTTCCAGCCCGCAATTATGCGGAGCAGAACCCCCGCCGAAACCGGCGGCAACACAGACCTTACAGGCCGGCGCTCTGCATAATCCCGCTCTCCGCATAATCGACGCGGCCGACGAAGACCCGGTGGCTGGGGGCGTTCTCGCCGGTGGCCCGGACCTCGGGGACGATGCGCACGCCCCGCGCCTGGACCGAAAGGGTGACGATCTCGCCGCTGAACTCGTTCGCGCCGGTCTTCTTGAAGGTGCCGATGGTCGCCATGTTACGTCTCCTGATGTCTGTCCCGAGCCCGCACCATGCGGCCTCGATGGGGATCAAAGGGCCGGAGGCGATCGACGCCGCACCCGCCGGGGTCCCCGCTGCGCTTGCGCAACGGGGTGGCTCTGGGGCCGCAGCGCCAGCGGAGGATGGCAGCCAGACGACTTTCTTGGCTCGCGCGAGGAATGGGGGATCCGGGGTCCCCGCACGGCGTGCCGTGTGGGGTGGTCGCCCAGGGGAAGAAAGTTGATTGGCGCCATTGCGGCACAGGCGATCGAGGCGCAGCCGTCGTCTGGCCAGATCCACCCATCGCAGAGGCCGCTTCAGTGCGCTCGGACCGACAGGGATCGATCACGGAGACGTGGCGAGGCTCACTGTACCGCTCCAAGAGCGGCGTGATGTTCAAGGGATCGGCTGCTCACCCAGGTTTGGGCACGGCTTGCATCGTCCTCGATGTCCCCGGCCGCTCAGGGGTTCGACCCCTCTCGAGGTCACCGGACGACGGAACGGGACGCTTCCGGGCAACACGTCGACGGGCCGCTTGCGGGGCGGAGCCGGCTCCGAGCCGAGCTTGAATGCCTCGGCGTTGCCCGACATCGGGCGATGACGGCAGAGCCGAAGCTACCTTGTGCCCGCCGCCCCAGCCGAGAAAGAGGATCAGGCCCTGGTGATGCCCCGCCCGGGCGGTTCGGACGGGATCAGCGCGGTCAACCGCACGAATGCCACGATGCCCACGGCAATCGCGCCGACACCTGAGAAGACCAACTGCCAGGTCTCCGACGGCAGGGTGTGCTTGACGATGCCATGGGTGGCGGCGTAGCCAGCGGCGACAGCGGGAGCGACGAAGGCGAGCACGACGAGGAGCTTCAGCCAGAGCGGCCGTACGACGGCGAGCATGAGCTGACCGATGCCGAATGTCGCACCGGCGGCGACCAGGCCGACGGCTCCGGCGCCGAGCCAGCCCGCGCCGGAGCCGTAGGCCCAGCTGCCGGCGGTCAGCCCTAAGAAGAACGGCAGGGCAAAGACGGCGAGCGTGAACAGCAGCCAGCAGAGAACGCCGATGGCCGCGAGCGATCCGAGGATGGAGAGGACGATCATGGTGGTGGTCTCCCGTGCACAAAAAAGCTGACGGTCGCGCCTTTCACCACCACCGCGGCGCAGCCAGAATGATAGCCGAGATCGCGCAGGTGCGGGAGCGGAGATCGTTGCGATCCCCGCTCACCGTGGCTCGCCCGGTCAGGGGGTGAAGGGGTCGATCTCGCACAGGATCGCGGTGGCATCGCCATCGAACTCGTTGGCGGGCATGACCGAGAGGCTGCCGTCGCCGGCTTCGAAGATGACGATGGCGACCATCAGCGTGGTGGCGAGGCTGAAGGCGAAGGCGTGAGCATCGTTGAGGGACATGGTCCGGCTCCTGTTCCGAGCGGGGCCATCCCCCGCTGACAGGCGCCCGACGTGTCGGGCCGAGAGCCGCAGTCACCGCGAAGGCGTCAGCCGATGCGGCGGCACGCATCGCGTTGCCGACCCCTTGTGGGTTGATGGCCCGAGGCGATCGGTCCGACCAAGGATCAGCGCACAAAAGCGGGGGTGGACCTGCGCGGACAGCGAGACGTATCCGGATGACGCGGTTCAAAGCCCGGGCTTCGCTCGCTACAAGAGGGGGCTCGAGGCCGACACGGCGATGGGGCCCTTGGCCAACCACATGGTGACGAGAGGCATGACCTACGAGGAGTTCAATGCCTTCTGCGCGAGGTTGCCGGCCACGACCCATGTGGTGCAGTGGGGCGGATCACACGTCTGGAAGGTCGGCGGCAAGGTTTTCGCTATCGGCGGATGGCAGGACGACGAGGCCAGCTTCACCTTTAAGGTCAGCGACATCTCCTATGAGGTGCTCCAGGCGCAGCCGGGCCTACGCCCGGCCCCCTATCTCGCCTCACGTGGCCTGAAGTGGATCCAGCACCACGCCAAGCCCGGCCTATCGGACGCGGAACTGTGCGACTACATCGGGCAGTCGCACGCCATCGTCTCGCGGGGCCTCTCGAGAAAGATGCGCGCTGAGCTGGGCTTCCATTAGTATAAAGGCGACGTTGCAGCGCGCGGCGACGTGCGCAGACATTTGCGGAAGGTTGGTGAACGGTGGCGCTCATGCGCCACCGAACCTCCAGACCGGGATGCCGAGGGTCTTCGCCTTGTCGGCGAGGTTCTGCTGGATGCCGGTGCCTGGAAACACCAAGACCCCGATCGGCAGCACTGCGAGCATCTGGTCGTTACGCTTGAAGGGAGCGGCGCGGCCGTGCTTCGTCCAGTCTGGCGCGAAGCCGATCTGCGGCACATTGCGGTGGTCGGCCCAGCGGGAGGCGATCTTCTCGGCGCCCTTCGGCGACTTGCCGTGCATCAGCACCATGTCCGGGTGCTTGGCGTGGACCTTGTCGAGGGCGTCCCAGATGAGCCGGTGATCGTTGAAGTCCAGCCCGCCGGTGAAGGCAACCTTCGGACCCGGCGGCAGGAGCACCTCCTGTTCGGCGCGCTTCTTCGCCATCAGGAAGTCGCGGCTGTCGATCATCGCCGCCGTCATGGCCTTGTGGTTGACCATCGACCCGGTGCGAGGACGCCAAGGCATCCCGGCGTGACGCTCGTAGTGCTCGGCGGCCTCGTCGCGCATCAACTCGAAGGCGTCGCGGCGCTCGATCAGCGTCTGCCCTTCGGTGGTGAGGTGTTCCAGCTCGACGGATCTGACCTCGCTGCCGTCCTGTGCCTGCTGGGACCGGCGCTGGCCCTGCTCATTGTCGTCGAGCGCGCGTTCGATCCGGCCGGTGGCGCGGTGGAAGAGGTTGACCGTCGACCAGAGGAGGTCGTCGAGGTCTGGCTCGAGGCGGGAGTCGGTCAGGGTGGAGATGAAGGCGTCGAAGATGTCGGCGACGGCGCCGGCGAGACGATGGCCTTCCGGGAGTGGCCGGGGATCAGGGTCATCGAGGAAGGGGCGGTAGCCATAGAGCTGGAGTTCGGTCAGGACATGGTCGGTTGGGGAAGAGACGTGATGCGGCTCGTCGTCGTGCTCGCTCATGGGATGCTCCGTCGGCTGGACCGCGACCGTCGCGGCCTTCGTGGCGGCGGAAGCCCCAGGCGGGACGGACCTGCACCCGAAGCCCGGCTGAGGGGCGAAGCGTCAGCGGAGGAGGGCGAAGGCCGGCGATTTTGCTTCGCGATGGAAAGCGCGGGCTTCGCCCGCGCGCCGGAAAATCGTCGGCCGCAGCCATTGCCGGGCCGGCTCGCTTGTGGGCTCGATTGCCCTCTGGAAGGCCGAGGCGCGGTCCTCTTCGGCGTGGTCGCATCCGAGCGAGCGTGAACGCAGCCGCCCCCCACTTCCTTTCCCGGCTACGCTGCCGATGCCAGGAAGCGGCTGACGTCCTGTGGGGCGAGCTGGACCCGCGTGCTGGCCCGGAGAGCGTCGATGCCGAGCGCGCGCAGATCCTCGTTGAAGTCGCCGAGCGCCGGCGACAGCACCATGGCCTCGATCCCGACCGCTTCTGCCCGCTCGATGAGGCGGTCCCGCGCGCCATCGCCGGCCGGATCATTGTCGCGCACGATGTAGAGCCGGCGCAGCGTGTCCGGGAACAGGACAGCGGCAAGATGAGCCGCCGAGAGCGTCGCGGCCATCGCCATGCCGGGCAGGACACAGCGGAGCGAGAGTACGGTCTCGATGCCCTCGCCGGCGGCCATGACATCGTTCGGCACACCGAACCGGGCCGCATTGCCGAGGAGATCGCCCATGGCCCGCCGCGGCGTGTCGATCGGTGCCTTGCCGAGCCGGATGGGATCAAAGCCATCGGGGTCGAGCCAGGTGCGGTGGGCGCCGGTGAGCTTGCCATCGAGATCAGTGACGGCGGCGATCATTGCCGGCCAGACCTCAGTGGGTGCATGCAGGTCGGGCCGGTAGTAGCAGCGCGGATGAAAGCGCAGGCTTCCGGGTCCGTGCAAAGCCGTAATGCCGCGGTTCCGCAGATAGGCTTCCACGATTGTGCCCGAAATCGGCTGCGTCATGGCGATGAGCCGGCGTGCTGCGTCCACCGAGCCGGCCGGCGCAGAGGCGACGGGTCGCCGGGCGTTCCTCGGTTCTGGCTCGGTCCGTGGCAGAGCGAGGAAGGTGCGAGCCTCCTCAGCGACGTCCCGGAAGTCGACGAGGCCCAGGGCTTCGCGAATGACGTCGAGGAGATCACCATGCTCTGAGGTCGCGGCATCGGTCCACTTACCGGCCGGGCCTTTCATCGAGTCTCTGAGCCGGACGAACAGGGAGCGGCCCGGCGTGTTGCGCACATCGCCGACTAGCCAGTAATGGCCCTCGCGCCGGCCGTTGGAGAGATAGCGGCGACAGACGGCTTCGGCCTGGTCGGCGAGACGGCGCGCGAGATCATGTGGTGATCCCGACATGATGCGCCTCCAAAAGAAAAGCCCGCAGGGCGTGAAGCCCTGCGGGTCAAGGAGAGGAGGGAGGACCTGTCAGCCGGCCAGGGTCGCGTGGACCGCAGGTTCGGCTTCGTCAGTGTCCGCGAAGCCGTCGCTTTGGCCCATGGCCGTTTCGCCGTCTTTTCTCACCGTTTCTTCACTGGCCGGTTCCGGCGCGAGCCTCCCGTCGGTCTCGGCGTACCCTGGCGTGCGCAGCGGCTCGGGCAGCCAGCCGGTCTCGGCGAGCAACGTCTCCGCCTCGGTGGCCATGTCGCCCTTCTTGAGGTGGGCGAGCTCCGTCATCAGCCGGTCCGAGAGCGGCGACAGGCCGTCATCTTCTTCGGGCTCCGGTGCTTCGGCGTCCGTGGTGACGGCATCCGCATCGTGGCTGTCCGCGGCGACCACACGCCCGCCGTCGCCCGCGCCCAGGTCAGCCTCCGGTTCGGCCGGCGCTTCGTCCTCGGGGCGGACATAGCCGCGCTCGACCCGCAGGCTGCCGTCATGGGCGATGCTGACGAAGGCGCCGGCCCGGGCAATATCGGATGGATCGAAGGCGAGCGGCCGATCCTCCCAGGCTTCGAGCTCGGCCTCCAGCTCGCCGAGGCGGGCGTCGATGTCGTCCGGCAGCTCGTCGGAGGCGTCATAGTCCTCCGACAGACGATCGTATTCCGCCTGTACGGCGTCCCGGGCGGCTTCCTCCTCGGTCGTCAGGGGAACCGGCTCGCCGCGCAGCTGGCGCAGGCCGAAGGTGTGGCCATAGGCGAAGTCGGGCGCGACCTCGATCCATTTCCACCCCTCGGCGGCGATCACCTCGGAGTCCGCCCTCAGCTTGTCGCCCACCATCCGGTCCACCAAGGCCACATCCTGCAGCCAGCCGCCGTCATCACCCTGGAACAGGTCACGCAGGATTGTGCCGCCGGCCTCCACGTAGGCCTCAACGCCGATGAACCGGGCCCGCTTGTCGGAGGCGCGCACCGCGCCTTCGGTCAGCATGCGGCGGATGACATGGGGCTGCTTGTCATAGGATTGCTGCAGCCGCTCGAACACCTGCTCCTGGCGCTCGTGGTCGCCCGACACAGTGAAGGCCATGAGCTGGTCCAGCGACATGCCATCCTCGGCGTAGGTGTCCAGCAGCCTGGGCGAGACCGAGGCGAGCTTCAGGCGTTGCTTCACGACGCCCACCGAGACGAAGAAGGCGGCGGCGATCTCCTCCTCGGACTGCCCTTTCTTCCGCAAGGCGAGGAAGGCCCGAAACTGGTCGAGGGGATGGAGCGGTGCGCGCTGGACGTTCTCGGCGAGGGAGTCCTCCTCGGCGATGCCATCCTCGCGCACGACGCACGGCACGGGCGCGCTCCTGGCGAGGCGCTTCTGCTTCACCAGCAGTTCAAGCGCCCGGTAACGGCGGCCGCCGGCCGGGATCTCGAATAGGCCGGTCTCGACGCCATCGGCGTCGACCACCGGCCGGACGCTCAGGCCCTGCAGGAGGCCGCGGCGGGCGATGTCCTCGGCCAGCTCCTCGACGGAGACGCCGGCTCGCACGTGTCGGACATTCGCCTGACTGAGCACGAGATGATGGAAGGGAATGTCGCGCGAGGGCGACAGGGTGATCTTCTTCTTCGCGATGGCCATCGGGATGATCTCCGCGACGGGCGGCCGAGAGCCTCTCTCTCAGCTCCAAGCCCGTCACGAAGCGAAGCGCCGCCCTCTGCCTCTGAGGACGGCGCCGCAAAGCCGACGATCCGGAAAGCCGGGAGAACGGGAAGGCACAAAGCCGGAGACACGGCTCTGCGTGTCTCCGGCTTTGCAGAAGTCAGGAAGCCCGGTCGAGGAGCTTCTTCGCTCGTGCCTCCAGGTCGAGACGGGCGTCCTGGTGGGGCTTGTCCCGTGCCACCGCGGTGATGCCCTGCACGAAGTCGAAGACGCTCTCGGGCTTGCGCCCCTCTTCGGCGAGCACAGTCTCGATGATTTTCGAGGTCTCGGCCTTGGAGAAGCCGCGCTTGCGCAGGAAATCGCTGCGGTCCTCGTCGGAGCGGGCCACGATCTTCTCCCGCGCCGCCTTGATGCCGTTGACGAAGGGGAGGGGGGAGGAGTTGGCGAAACGGGTCAAAGCGGGCTCTGCCTCGTGGGCAAAGCGCGAGGCGGCGTACTTCGAGTGGCGGATGGTGATCTCTTCGAAATCCTCGACGCCCCACAGATTGCGGTTCTGGCACACGGCCCTGAGATAGAAGCTCGCGATGCCGAGGGTCTTCGCGCCCACCTCCGAGTTCCAGCAATAAAAGCCGCGGAAGAAGAGGTCGGGTGAGCCATCCGGCAGCCGGCCGGCCTCAATGGGATTGAGATCGTCCACCAGGAACAGGAAGACGTCCCGGTCCGAGGCATAAAGGGTGGTGGTGTCCCTCGTGATGTCGACGCTGGGATTGTAGAGGCCGGTCGACCAGTCGAGGACGCCGGGCACCTTCCAGCGGGTATCCCCGGTGCCATTGCCGGCGATCCGCTGCACGGCTGCGACCAGCTCATGGTCGTAGATCCGGCCATATTCCGCACCGGTGACGGCACGCAGCTCGATCCGGCCGTCCTCGATCTCGAAAGTCTTGACCTGCTCGGCACGGTGGGAGGTGAGGCCATACTGCAGGTTGATGCCGGCGAGCGGTGCCGGGAGCTGGCGCAGATACGCCGCCGGCGCCCCGACGAGGCTCGCAAGCTGGCCGAAGCTCCAGTGCGTCGGGGCGAGGGGGGCGTCCGAGCCCGGCAGCATCAGGGAGAGGCGCTCGGCGTCCTCTCGGCTCGCTTCCACCCGGATCGCCGCGCTCTCCACCGTCCGGGTGCGGCTGCGCTCGGTCCGGCGGGACACGGCGGCGAACAGGTCCGACAGGGACAGGTACCGCTCGTCGTCGGGCCGGGAGAACCACTCCGAGGACACGCGGCCAATCCGCTCGCCGCGGCTCACATCCACCTTGTAGGCACCGGCACTCGAGGGCGCCGCGTCCAGAGTCACCACCTGGGTCATGGGACCAACCTCCATGACGGGCGCCGGAAGCCTCTCCTCCGGCCCTCAACCCGTCACGGAAACCCGATCCAACCTCTCACTCTCGGGCGCAAAGCGCGTGTCCGGGAGGAGAGAACGGAATTCGGGCGCAAGCTCGGCCGGAATGCTCATCGCGGGGCGGCCTTGTCGCTCGATCGGCATCCGCTTGGTCAGGGAGAAGCGCGTCAGCGGGACTTCACCAGCGACCAGAAGCCGGATTTTCGACCGTGGGCCTTTTCCAGGCTGGCACGGTAGTCCGCATGAGACACCCAATCCTTGAGTGTGCCGGCCTCTGCGGCGGCGCCGGGCGTCAGTTCGTCGAGCCGGGCGAGGTGGCGCGCCGCATGCGGATAGGCCTTGGAGCGGGCACGGGCGAGGATGTCGTCCAAAAGTGCTCGGTACAGGATGGTGGAGGCCAGGGGGTGATCGGCTGCCAGCGCGTCGGCCACCGGCGGCAACATATAATATTGGCGGCCCTCCCATTCGCCCCGGTGCGCGATCACAAGTCCGGCGGCGAGATCGAGCCGCGGCCATTCCATGAGGAATGCGAGCGCGTTGTAGATGTGCCCGGAGGCAAGCGCGTGGGCAAAGGCCCGGTCGAGGGTGGGAAAGTCCTCGAAATCGGGAAGCGCGGCGATGTATTCGCGCAGGATGCCGGCATCGAGCGAAGCCTCGAACGCCGACCAGCGCAGCGCCTGCGCATCACCCTTCCTGTCAAGCGCTTCCAGGATCTTCGCCTCGATGCTGGTGCGTCGCGAGAACGGGTCAGGGTCCGGCCCCAGCCCATCGGCAAGATCCATGGCTGACAGATAGGCGATCCGCCGGGATGCGGGACGGTGGATCCAGTCGAGCGCCTCTTGCGCCCGGCCTGCCTCCAGCAGGCGTGTGGCAACGTCGATGGTGTCCTGCAGGTTCGGAGGCTTCTTCGCCTCCAGGGCGATCAGCCCGTCGAGATCGCCGAGCTTCTCGGCGATGATCTGACGGATCTCGCGAACTTGCGAGCCATTCGAAAAATGGTTGCGATGCGCCGTCGCGTCCTGCGCACGCTGGTGCGCATCGAGATCGGCATCCCAAGCGCAAAGCGTGCCCCTCGGCAGGTGGTCCGCCACAGCCCGCGCGACATCCACCAGATAGCCATGGGACGTGTTTCCCAACGCCGCCATGATCCGCGCCGGCAATTGCGTGGCATCGGCCTGCGCAAGCCTCGGCGTCAGCATGCCGGCGGCGGTGATGGCCTGGTCATAGACACTCTGGATACGGCCGGAGGAATCGTCAATCCGCTCGAACACGCTCTCATGGGTGGCGATGAAGCGCAGCAGCCGATCGAGGGCCATCACCGGCGAGGCCTCCCCCAGCTCGTCGCAGATCACCGCGACGGTCGTGGCCAGGTCGTCGCGGAAGGCCCGCGCCCTCTCCCAGTCGATGAAGCCGCGCGCTTTTTCCAGAGCGGACAGGCGCTGATCGACAATCCCGGCGATGGCGTCGGGCCCCTTCTGCCCGGCCAGCGCCGCCGAGACCAGCCTGCGGAACGGCACGCTGCGCTCCGCCTCGTCCAGCACCAGCCGCGCCAGCTTCGCGGCACCCAGGGCCGTCAAGGCTTCGATGGAAAGGGCGGGCTTGCGCACCATGGCGAGGCTTCCGGCAATGTCGACCGCATGCCTATGTCCTGATCTGCGTCGGATGTCGACGGCTGCCGGATCGCGTGGATGCCCAAAACCGCGCTCATGACCACACGGGGCGGCCATTATTGGAACGCCGGACTTGCCGACTGGTCGAAAAGGGGCCCTGACACGAATCGGTGAACGCCGATATACGCTCTATTATCTGAAGCTAGCGGGAGCGGCAGAAGAGCCGTAAGCCCTGGAGCGCTAGGGGGTTAACCTTTGCCTCCATGCCGCCCACGCAACGGGCAAGGTGCGCCGGGAGTGTGGGAGGCTTGGTCGCGCCAGCAGCAGACATTGGCCGGGCGCCAGTTTTCAGACATTCGGCAGGGCGAGGCAGCCCCGACTGATTTCGACCCGATGCAGGCTTACGACGAGTTCGACGCCACGCGCTCAACCGCAATGTCCAAAGCGGGCCAGTTTCCAAGCTCAGTTTGAACGACGTCTCATCGAAATAGGGTGGCGATATGGCGTCACCAAGCAGGAACGTAGGGGCAAGAGATGCATTCCACCATGATGGCTGGCCGCAACAATTTGGCGAGAAGGTGCGGGCGGCAGACCCGCTCCAAATCGTTGCTGCTCGGGTGCCTATTTGCGGCCGTGCTGTCGGTGCCGGCCGGCGCGAAGGATCTTCAGCTTGCCGGAAAGTTTGCCTTCCCGACGGATGGCAATCTGGAGAAGGCGTCGTGCGTCCGGCTCACGCAGGCGACGGCATTGCGTCTCGCATCGTCCCCTTACCAATGCGAGCGCACGCCTCTCTCGTCGGGAAAGACCGCGCTGTTGTGCTCGCGCCCGCCGGGCGGCCGCGGCGGCTATATGGTTTTCGACACTAAGGCGGCGTGCGACAGCGAGCGAAAGGATCAGGCGAACGCCGAGTAGCCGTCGCTGAGCCCGCGTGCCGAGGTCAGGGCCGCCTGGCGATGGCGGCTCCCTCAACCCGGATCTGCACCCTTCAGAACCGCACGACGGCTACGTAGTGCTATTGGCCCAATTAATAGCGTGGCCTCGGAAAATGTCAGGCTTAGCGCCTCTAAGCGCCGATGTCGTTGAAAAAGTCGGCGCTGGAGGCCCGCTGACAGGGGCGTTGGTGTCGGGCGTGCGCCTCCTCCTTCACGCCGTCGCCGCTCTCGGCCCATCGGGTAGCAGCTTTGCGAGCTTCCTGAGGTTCTGGGCGGCGGCCGCGAGGTGGAACTCGTCCTGGGCTCCGTTGGGCCCGCGTAGTCGCAGGCGGTCGAGCCTCAAAATGCGCTTGAGGTGAGCGAAGAGCATCTCAACCTTCTTCCGCTGCCGGCGTGAGGTGACGTAGTCGTCCGTAGCGGCGATGTCCCTCGCCATGTCTCGGGCCCCTTCGTGGATCGAACGCGGGATTTTGCGGGCGGGCGTATTGGGACAGCACTTCGGCTTCAATGCGCAAACCTCACAGTCCAGTTTGCTAGCGCGGTACCGCATCATGCCGTCATCGTCGACAAGCGGACGCGGCATCCGGTAGGCCTTCTGCCGCTGCCGCAACGGCTTGCCGGCCGGACAGATATAGGCATCCGCATCGCGATCGTAGGTGAAGTCCGACCGGCTGAAGGTGCCGTCCTGCCGGTCGGATTTGTCGAACACCGGGATGTGCGGCTCGATCCCGCGCTCGTGGACCAGCTAGGCGAGGTTCTTGGCCGAACCATAGGCGCTGTCGGCGGCGAGGCGCACAGGCCACAGGTCGAAGCGATCCTGGGTGCGCTCGATCATGGTGCGCGATGCCCCGACCTCCGCCTGCCGGATGGCGCGGCAGGCCTCCACATCGACGATGACGGCGTGATCGAGGTCGATCAGGTAGTTGGTGGCGTAAGCGAAGAAGGCATGGCCTTTCAGGGCTCCGGTCCATTGCGCCGCCGGATCGACCTGGAGACGAACTTCGGCTTCACCTCGCTCGCTGCGCCCCAGGCGGCCTCGTCGAGCGTGTCGAGATATTCCCGGACCGAACGGCGCGTCTCGGCGAGACCCTCCCAGTTCACCTGTTCCGAGGCCGCGGCGGACCGCTGCTTGTTGGCATCGGTCTTGATCAGGCTGGCATCGACGGCGAAACCCTCGCCGCCGACCAGCCCCTCTTCGATGCAACGCCGCACCGTGGTTTCGCACAGCTCCCGCAGCAGGTCACTGTCGCGGAAGCGTCCGTGGCGGTTCTTGGAGAAGGTGGAGTGGTCGGGCACAGCGCCTTCGAGGCCGAACCGGCAGAACCACCGATAGGCAAGGTTGAGATGGACCTCTTCGCACAGCCGCCGCTCCGAACGAATGCCGAAGCAATAGCCGATGAGCAGCATCCGGATCATCAACTCGGGATCGATCGAAGGCCGGCCCGTCTCGCTATAGAACGGCTTGAGGTGCGCCCGGATGCCAACAAGGTCGACGAACCTGTCGATGGCCCGCACGAGGTGGCCGGCAGGAACATGGCGTTCGAGGCTGAACTCGTAGAACAGCGCCTCCTGCATCACCATCCGCTCGCCCATCATCTGCCCGGCCTCCCATTACAGGACAACTGAATCAGGACTTCACCCCTGCAGCGATGCCGACTTTTTCAACGGAATCCGCCAGAAGCGGACATTGGCGGGCGGGCGTAAGCGGACCTTCAGGTGTTGCCCCGATCGGCGTCCGCTTTCAAAGCCGAAGTTACCTTACGAGCCGTTCAGCAGCCGCCGCAGCGACCAACTCGTTGCGGTCTTGAGCCAAGAGGGTGAGCACTTGATGCGGACATTTGGCGTTCTATGCCACCCGCAGCTTCATCGCGAACCCAACCGGCCAAAAGATGGGTGCACAGCGGGACTGATCCCCCCGTTCTGCGCTGGTTGCCAACTTCCGTCAGCTCCCAGCCCATTGCGCGCGACTGCGCCCTTGAAGTCATCCACTTCTCATCGTCGCGCCTGCGGCAAGGGTATCCAGCTTCATAATATTCGTGAATATTCAATGACGTGGCCGTCCAATCAATACTACATTTCAGATGACCTTGCGGAGGCTTCGCAACTGCTCTGTCGTGCATGCGCCCTCGCCATCACGAATCCCCGCAGATGTATATTGACATTTTATGCAATTAATCGTTGAAATTCTCGCGAGATACTCCCGAATTTCATCGAGGTCGGAGGGGGCGATGGCAATTGCACGCGTGGCGATTCATCCTGCGATCGGCATCATGCGGGTCGGTAACAGCGAAGACGGCTATTTCGTTGGCCCTGAAGTTCCTGGCGCGCGCATCCGGGCGGAAGGCGGCTTCAAAGATAACGACGGTACGTCGAGCAAGGTCAAGCGCGAAGCCGCACGGTTCCGGGTTTTCAGTTTCGACGAAACCGGCGCCTGTGTCGGCGAGTTGTCGCCTACCGATGGGCAGATCGAATGGTCGGTGACGCTCGCCAACACCAAGGCCGAATGGGACCGGTTCGAGGGCACCAGCGGCGAGGAACTGCCGATCAACGGCCGGCGGCCCGGTGCCTACCGGAATCGCGATGTCGGCGACCTCGATACCGACGACGGCCGCAGGGCCAGGGATCAGCTCAAGATCACGCCTCAAGCCGTAACACTTCAGGGTCCCAATCAGCGCGGAGCGTTCGACGACGGCCGGTTCTTCGATATGGTGGTCCCGCTCGGCGAGGCGCGGACCGATGAAGACGGCCGCCTCTTGGTCTTGGGTGGGCGCGGCGTTTCCGCGCCGTATATGCCGGGCCAACGCATCTCGAACTATGCGAACAATGACTGGTGGCACGATGACGTCAGCGACGGCCCGGTCACTGCGAAGGTGAAGCTCGGTGACGGCCGCGAGCTTGTGGCCGATCCTGCCTGGGTGATCTGCGCGCCGCCCGACTTCTCGCCCGACACCATCAATGTCGTCACCCTGTTCGACGTAGTCGTCGACACCGCCATCAAGGCCGGCTTCGCCAAGGCGCCCAAAGAAATTGACTTCTATCGCGACATCCAGCCGATCCTGAACCGGGGGCTGCAGGCCGCCTGGACCAGCGGCCGGGCGTATGAGGGCCATGCTAGCAGTGACATGTTCGACTGGCAGATTCTCGGCAATCCCGCGAAGGAGACGAAAAAGGCCCGCGAGGCGATGCTGGCGCGCATCCGCAACCCGCATCTGACCGGCGCCGAGGCCGTGGCGCAGGCCAACGAGCGCTTCATGCCCGCCCTTGCGGGCGACAATGGCGACTGCGCCGACGGCAAGCCCGATCATTGGTTGCACCTGACGGTCACGCAATACGACATGCTGGTCCGCTGGACGAAGGGCGACTTCAAGACCGGGACGCCTGTCCAGGTCGATAATCGCATCACGCCCGAAGGTCTCGACAGGGCCGCACTGGAGGCGTGCGCCGGCGGGGCCTTCTATCCGGGAATCGAGGCGGGCTGGATCACCCGCAATCCCGCTTCATACGTCGCGATGGGGCGGCTCGACCCGGCAAAATTCGTGGCGGGCGACCTCACCAAGCGCATGGCAGTGCCGTGGCAGGCCGACTTCTTCGAATGCAACACGTGGTGGTGGCCGGCGCAGCGTCCGGATTACGTGGTGCCGGCGGACGTCTACCGACGGATCGAGCAGATCGAGGCTGAACTCGCCAATGCCGCTCTGGGCACGACCGGCGGGGATCAGGTGATCCGCGACGAACTCACCAGCGAACGTGCGACGCTCATTAAGCGACGCGAGCTCTGGAGCCGCGGCCTCGCCGACCCGGACGCCGCCAGCTTGGCCGTACACGACGGTGACCATGCGATGGTAAAGGCGTGGAACAGGCTCGGGTTCGTCGTGGCGATCGCGGATGACGGCACGCCCTATAAGGTGGACGGCGAGCCAGTCCTGCTGGAGACCGACCGTGCGCTCGGCTCCGACATGAGCCTCGCCGAAGCCTTCTATCGGCTGGTCAACATCGAGCGTTTCCCCGAGTTCAGGCCGATGGCGAAGCTCATCGCCGAGGAGATGCTGAGCAAGGCGAACTACGGGGCTGATTCGCTACTTTTGCCGTTCCCCTACACGGTCGACGCGTTCCGCGCCCGCATGAACGCCATCTACGACGGCGACGTTGCGGTCATGGACGACCCGGTCGGCCTTACCAAATATTCAAA
Organism: Xanthobacter autotrophicus; assembly: GCF_005871085.1. Taxonomy (GTDB): domain Bacteria; phylum Pseudomonadota; class Alphaproteobacteria; order Rhizobiales; family Xanthobacteraceae; genus Xanthobacter; species Xanthobacter autotrophicus. Next base: position 14,496 of record NZ_VAUP01000004.1, read on the forward strand.
GGCGACGGTCGTGGAGAACCTGCGCCAGAAGGCGCCGATGAACCTCGTCGATGGGGCATGGCTTGCCAACATCATGTCGGTCGGCCCGTGCGACGACGTGCGGGCCCGGTTGTTCTCGATCTGGAACGACGAGGTCGGCAACGGCACGACCGAACTCAACCACTGCAACGTCTATGACGCGCTGCTTCGCAGCGTCGATGTCTACCTGCCGCCGATCACCACGGAGGCTTTCCGTGATCTCGACTTCATTCCGTCGGCCTGGGAAAGTCCGGTGTTCCAGGTAGCGGTCGGGATGTTTCCCGAGAGCTTCTTTCCGGAACTGCTCGGGATGACGCTTTACCTGGAGTGGGAAGCGACGCCGACCCTGTTACCTGCAGCCAAGTTCTACCAGGGGATTGGCATCGATCCGCAATTCTACCGGATGCACGCCGGGATCGACAACGTCACCACCGGCCACGGCGCCTTGGCGCGTGAAGCGATCGAGCTTCACCTGGACGAAGTCCGCCGTGGGGGTGGTGACGACGCAGTCCAGGCCGAGTGGCGTCGGATATGGAACGGCTATGTGGCCTGGTCCACTCTCGGCACCTTCGGAAAGGACCTTGGCGTCTATCTCGACAAATTCGAGGGCAACGCTGGCGTACCGACCCCGGATTACGCCCGCGCCCGCATGGCCGATCTCATCCGCAAAAAGGCACAGTATGCCCGCACCGCGCACGGTGCGAGGGTGCTCGGCGCCAAGCCCCTCGGCGAGTTGTTCGCCGATCCCGATGCGCTGATGGATGCGCTAGCAGCCTCGACGCTGGTCAATCCCGACAGCCCGCGCGACAGCAAGTTCATCACCGATACGATCAGCTTCCGCGGCCCCATGTACAAGGTGTTCAATCCGAAGGAACTGGACGTCGTCCTCGACTGGATCGGCAGCCTGCGGAAGGAGGCGCCGCCCAGTCCGGGGCCGGCGCCGGGCAAGAGCGCGGATCGCGTCTTCAAGGTGATCAGCGACCACATCGCTCGCGCCGCCCAGGCGCCGGAGCACAAAGAGCCGATGCTCCCCGATCCGGCGGGCAAGCCGAAGGCGCTTGCCGACTGGTTCGCGGCGGGCGACGTCGACGCCTTGATGACCGCCCTGGCTGCAAGCCGGTATATCGTGGCTGGCAACGCTGACGGCAGCCAGCTGATTACCATCTTCACCGGCCAGATGGTCGGGGTGCTGACAGCCGACGAGGTCGACGCCTTCCGCAGCTGGATCAAGGACCGGTGCCCGGCGCGGGGCGCGCACGTCGCGGCCGGCCTCTTCATTGAGAAGGTGAACTTCGCCCTGCCGAACCTGCTTGCGCCGGATGATCGGGAGGCGGTGCCCTACGGTGTCCGTCGCCAGCACATCGGCGTCGGGTCCCTGCACTAGGAGATGCGGGATCAGGTGACGGTATTCGGTACAGGCGTCGCCGGCTTGTCGGCGGCGCTTGCGCTTCAGGCCGGTGGCACGCGGATATTGATGGTGGAGCGCGGGAGCCCGCGCCCGAGCGATGCTCGGGAGGTCGTCGGCGACGAGTTCTTCAGGTTGATGGCCGCGGCAGGCCATCCAGACCTGCGCAGCGAACTTCAGCCGCTGATCCCTGTCGACGCGATCACGACCCATTGGCCCGGCAATTCAGGGCTGGACTGGGCCGCGGTCTTCCGGCCAGCCGAGCGCCGATGGGCGATCGACCGGTCGGCGCTGGAAGCCGCACTTCGACGGTCGGTCCTAGCCCACGGAATTGAAATAGCCCCCGGCGGCGACAAGCTTCGGCCGGACGAGATCCGAGGTCTGGTTGTCGACGCGACAGGACGAGCTGCGGCCGTGGCGCGCCGAATAGGCGCAAGACTCGTGCCGATCACCGGCTTGGTCGCCATTTCGGCTCGAGGGCATTTCGCCTGGCCCACCACGCCCGTCGTCGAAGCCGGCCCGGATGGCTGGTGGTTCGCGATCGGCGGTGATCAGGCGGCAACGACCTATTTCACCGATGCGGCCGAGGCGGCAACGATCCAGACGGCCGAGAATCTCGCAGCTCGTCTGGCGAAGACCGTTTTGTTGTCGGGACATTTCGCAGTCGACATCTCCGTTGGCCTGACGCGATCATCAGCGGCATCAAGCTATCTGGAGCCTTGCGGGGGCGCTTCCTGGGCCGCGGTCGGGGATGCGGCGCTGGCGCGCGATCCGCTAGCCTCACACGGGCTGACCTTCGCGGTGCAATCCGCGCTTCATCTCAAGGCGGCCTGCATGACGGAAACGTTTGACGCCGAGACCTATCTTCAGCCGGTTTCGGTCGAGATCGCGCGTTATCGGATCGCGCGCCAGCGGCTCTACCTGGCCGGCGCGGAAGCGTTCGATCGGCCATTTTGGCGGGCTCGCGCTTCTTTGACGACTGCGGGCTGATTTTGAGCGTGGGTGACCTGAGACCCTGATCCTCCTCCAGATTTAGGTAGAGTCCGTCGATCATGGAGACGGACGATGCGAGCCTCACGGTTCACAGAGGAACAGATCACCGAGCAACAGCTGTTCGAACTTCCCGCCGAGCTAAAGCTCGCCTTGGGGGTGCCCAAGAAGCCGGACGACAAGGATCTGGAACCGCACTGCGATATCATGCTTGACCTCCGGTTTCGGGGATCATTGCGTCTAGCGATCACCCGGGTCGCCATGATCGTAATCGGTACAGCGACTCCTGCTGTGATCGGCGCCTATGCAGCCGGCAAGGGATCGCTCGGGCTCGCTGCGGTCATGTTCATTGCCGCCCTCTTCAGCGGGGTGGCAACAGTGTTCCCGGCCCTTAAGAAGACCTGACCGACGGAAGTGTTTATCGCCAGAGAGCGATCAACACGACCCAGGCGATCGCCGCCGAGCTCAACTGAGGTTCAAAGCCGAGCGTCACTCCCGGAACCCGACCTTCCCAAGGTCGCCTAAGGGTCATCATCGTCATTCCGTTTCTCGCCCTCACTTGCCCAGCCCCGTGAGAATCTCGGCAATTTCCGGCTCGCGGCTGAGGCTTGCCTCCAACCGCTTCCGCCAGCTCGAGCCGCTCCTCAGGACGACCTCGTGGGCCTCTGCAAGATCGTCCGGGCGATCCTCGGCGAGGATCCGGATCAGGAAAGCCGCCTGACGGCGATCCTTCACGGATTTGAGGCTGTCCGGCCCCGTCTGGCGCCGGTCTGCAATGATGAGCTTGTGGATCGCGAAGCGCTCCGGACGCGGAATCCGAACGAGGACGCCGGATCGATAGGGAACCGCGGCGTTGATGGGCTCGGCGACCAGATAGTTGAGGTAGTGCAACGACTGTGCGTACACGCCGAGAGCGGCGAGCGGCTTCAGTCCCTCGTCGTCCTCGAACGAGGGCGTCAGGAACTCGACGAGCAGGTTGCTTCTCGTCTGCCGCCAGCGCCACACTTTCTCGGGTTCCAATGTCGGAACGGGTTCGAAGGAGAAGTCGGACAGCACCTGCTGGAGGGTGGGGGACACGGTGTCCGCTAGCGCCAACGACAGGCGCTCGAAGCTTGCGATGTCCAGATCATCGGTCATCGCTGCGTCCTCGAACCCGTAGGTCACACCCAACTCCCCTTCGTAGAGCCTGAAGGCATGGGTGCCCACGATGGTCCCGCCGAGGCGAAACACGCCCGCGCTCTCCATGCTCGCGAGCAGACTTCCAGTTCCGGGATCGACGGTCATGAACCGCTCGGCGCGCAGGATGCGGATCAGTCGCGAACGCTGCTTTCTGCGTTCATCGGCATCCCGGCGCAGCTCGCTCAAACGATTGAGACGGGCCCGCAATTCATCGCTGTCCTCGCCGATGTATTTCTTCATGACATCGGAGCCGACCCGGTAGGTGTCGTACCAATAGGTCCGCGCACCCCGTTGAACCCTAGTGGGGGTTCCGCGAATGTCCGAGACCGCCTCATCCTCAAGCGAGCGGATGAGATCGAGGTAGGCCGCGTGAGCGATGGTTGAGTGCCGAGCGATGGCCATGTTCAACAGTTCCGAATCTCGTTGAACATACCCCATGCTCAACGCTTATCAAGTTGGTTGAACATGCCGATTGCCGGAGCTGCGGGACAAGATGGCGGAGATCGCCGCCTGCATGGCCGGGCTCTATCGGGATGGTTTCCCGGAAGCCCTGGTGACCGGCTATGAACCATTGATCGAGGCTCTGGTACTTCCCGATCCGGATGACAGGCATGTTCTCGCTGCGGCTATCCGTTGCGGTGTCCAGCACATCGTGACGGAAAATCTTGCCAACTTTCCCGATCATGCCCTTGAAGCTTTCACCATCAATGCCGACGAGTTCCTGTCGAGGATTTTCGACCTTTATCCCGCTGCAGCGCTCGCAACTCTCAATGTAGTGTGAGAGGGCTATAGAAACCCGCCGCTCACTCCATCCGAGCTTGTCATGGACCGCATGGCAAATGGATTTCCAAAGCTAGGATCCGGGCTGGGACCGCAGTGTGCTTTCCTATGAATGCAGTTGGATGCTCGTTCGACGTCGAGTCTGCTGCGGCAGGCGTTGTCCAAGCTTGCGAGGCCATCATTTTCCAGGCGGCAACGTGGGAGGCTCTATGTTGGCTTCCCTTCTGGCAGCCTCTATTGCCCGTTGTGTCGCACGTTCACCAAGCCAGGAGCGAACGGGGTTGTCCTTTCCGATCAGGTCGCCCAGTGCGCCGAACATCGTGTTGCTGATCGCCTGCTGCTGGGTGCGAAGGTGATCCTCCAACAGCTTGTGCCGGGAAATATAGCCCGCATTGACGCCCGGAATAGCGTGGTTCATCAGCAGACGCGCGTCAAACTCCGAAACACCAGCAGGGGTTGCGAGGGTGCGGAACGTCTGGCGCAAATCATTGCCCCACTTCGCCAGGACGTCCCGATCCTCCTTCTGCTCGGCCAGATGTCCGCTGTCGCTGTCCGCTGGGAACAGCCAGTCGTTAGCCTCGGCCGGATAGAAATGTCGGGCGAATCGGATCACCCGCATGAGGCAAAGGATCATCTGCCGCGATAGTGGAATGTCGAACGCGCGGTCGGCGCCACCTTTGGGGCGGGGAATGTGCAGGACCCGGCGGCGCAGGTTGAGGTGCTTCGGCTTCGCCTCCATCAACGCCGTAGGCCGGCATCCTGAGAGCAGGGAGAACAGGTGGAACTCACGCCGAATAGGGTTGGGCAGGGCCGCCGCTTGCTGGAACCAGTGCGGCAGGTCATCCAGTCCCATGGCGGTGTTCCGGCGTTCCTCCGAATTCCAGTCAACGACGCTTGCCGGATTGTCCGGTGGGAGGGAGCGATGCGCCTTGCGCGCGTGATTGTAGATGGCGCGAAGCGTCCGCATGCTGCCATTGGCAATGTAGGGACCGTGCTCCGCTGTGATCTCGTCGTGCCGAGCAATGACCTTTCCGGGATCGTCGGCGAGTTCCTGGAAGGGGAGGTCGAGCCAATCCTTGAAGAGGCGCTCGACGTGATCGCGGTAGCCTTCGATCGTTCCTTCGCTTCGCCCCTTCCGGATCAGGTGCGCATCCCGATAGCGTTCCCATGCTTGTCGCAGGGTGACGCCTTTGGGAGTCATGTTCTGATCTGACCCCTGAGCTGCCTCCCCAGGGCTCTGTATAATCTCTTCTCCGGACGCTTGGGTGTCAGCCGCTTTCGGATTGGGATGCTCGCCGTTGGAGATCTGCGCGAGGTATGTTTTTGCAGTTGCGCGGGCCTCACGAGTGGACATGGTGGTCGTGTCGCCAATGCGCACTGAGACCGAAGCGACGCGCTTGCCATCCTTCCGGAGGTCTCCTTGAACGGCGAAGACCTTGGTTCGCCTGCCGACCACGACGTGGAAGCCCTTGAGCTGGGTGTCGCGGGCGCGGTACTGCCCCGAACCGGGTGGTTTCAGGTCGCCGACCGACCTGTCGTTGAGGAGGATACGGATGTCGGCCATAGCGCAAATCCTGCAATTCCAGCGTATGTCGGCCCAAAATTCAGCCGGTTTTTCAGCCGGTTTTAGACTCGCACAGGGGCAGGTGGTATGTCCACGCCAGAATGCGAGATTTCTCACAATCGCATGATAAACAAGATGAATTTTTGACTTGGGCGAAAGCCGGATAGAGGCGGCGAGCGATAATAGTAAACTACGAATCTGGGGGTCGGGAGTTCGAATCTTCCCCGGCGCGCCACCCAACTCCAAGACAATAAAAGAGTTTTTGACGCCGAGGCAATGGCGTCAAGCTTGATGTCTCGGCTTGGGTCATCACCGGGTCATTACGGTGTTCTGTCAAGGGAAGCGCTCGTGGCATCGGTCCGGGCGAGCCCGAACATGAGCAGTAGCGGGCCGAGGACGCCGCCGGCGAGGATCACCAGCGCGAGCCATGGCACGTCGGCGCGCCGCAGCGGCGCTTCCGACGCTGTCAGGCTGAGTGACACGCGCGACAGTTGGATCACCGCGAGGCCGGCTCCCGCGCCGAGATAGAGCAGGCCGGCCATCATCCAGGGGTCGATGGTCCCGAGGAGGAGCTGTGCGAACGGCGTGCTCGCGCCGAAAAGTCCGGCAGAGAGCAGGCCGAAGAAGATACCAATTTTCATTGCGCGCTCCTTTGCGGCGTTTTTTACGCGCGTGGCGCGGGAGAGGAAACGGCTGGTACCCATACACCTGCGACGCGCTCCACCAGCTTCTCTGCGGCGTGTTCGTGGTGAAAGAGGCCAGCAGGTACCGTCGCCGCGCCAACGGCGGACCGGCGGCGAGGGTGGCAAGGCCCCGAAAGAGAAATAGGAGCAGGGTGGCGCCGCGCGCCGGGCGCGGGATCAGGAGGGGCACAGCTGGCGCCTCAGTTCGGGAAGTAGTCGACGGGCACGCCCACGCGCATGGGGCGCGGCGGGGCGTCGAAGGGGGCATTCTTCTCCACCGTGCGGAGTGCCGCAGCGTCATAGGCAGGGTTCCCGCTGGAGATCTGGACCTTCAGTGAGCCGGGACGCACCTGGCCGTCCGCCTCCACCGTGAAGGACACATAGGTTGTGCCCTTTTTGCGGATCGTGCGCTGGGCCTCGGGCGGATAAACGAGGTGGTCCCTCATCTTTTTCGTCAGGTCCCGCACATAGGCCCGGAGGATCTGCGCCTCGTCGACATCGGGCGCCACCGTCTGCGCCTGCTTCTGCTCCTGCGCACCCTGCACGTCGGCAAGGCCGGGCGTGCCCGACTGCGCGTCGGTGGGCTTGGCGCTCTCCTGGGGCGGAGCATCCTGCGCCTGCTGCTCAGGCGATGGGGGAGGAGCCGACGCGAGGGTGCCGTCTGGGGTCTGGTCCTCCGGCGGCCGATCGGGAGACGCCGCTTGGGCGGTCTGGGTCTTCTGTTCCTCCTGAGTCTCCTCCTGCTGCTTCTGCTCCTGCGCGCCCCTGGTCTGCTGGAGCACCTGCTGTTCCGACTGGGTGTCGGAGACGAGGCCCTGAAGCTCCACCACCAGCAACTGGCTGTCCTGCGGCGGCGGCTCATCCAGCACCACGACGAAGGGCAGGATGAGCGCCCCGTGCAAGGCGAGGGACGCGGCGAGGCCGTGGCCGAGGGTGAAGCTCATGGCGGGGTTCCCTGCGGCGGGGTTCCCTGCGACGCCGCTCCCCCCGGCGCGGCGCCCGCCCCTGCTGCGACGCCCCTGGTCTGCACCCCCACCTTGGTGAAGGCGAGGGTCTTCAGCACGTCGGCCACGTCCACGAAGCTCTGGAAGGCCACGGCCTTGTCGGCCCGGATCAGGATGGAGGTGTCCTTCGGCATCGCGCCGAGCCGGCCCTTCAGCTCCGCCACCGACAGCGCCGCCCCCTCCAGGTGCAGGGTGCCGTCCGCCGTGATCTCGATCAGGGTGTCCTTCTGCTGCTCCACCTTCATGGGCGCGGCCTGCGGCAGGCTCACCGGGATCCGGCCCACCGCGATGAAGCTCGCCGTGGTCAGCACCATGGTCAGCAGCACCAGCATGATGTCCACGAACGGGATGACGTTCATGGTCTCGAACGGCTTCTCATCCATGGGACGCCGCTCCCACTTCAGGCTTCGTGCCTTCCCGTGCGATCTCCCACCTGAGCATCAGCACCTTGGCCCGGCGCAGCAGCGCGTTGTAGGCCACCACCGCCACCAGCGCGACCACGAGGCCCGCCGCCGTGGCCTTCAGCGCCAAAGCCAGGCCCACCATGATCTTGCCCGGGTCCGCCCCGGCGGACAGGTCCATGCTGGAGAAGGTGAGCATGATGCCCAGCACGGTGCCCAGCAGCCCGATATAAGGCGCGTTGGAGGCCACCGAGGCCACCACCACCAGGCGCTTTGACAGCTCCAGCTCCAGCACCTTGGACGAGGTGTAGGCCTCAGGCCTCACCCGCGCGAAGAAGACGATGCGCTCCAGCACCACCGCCACCACCAGGACACTCAGCACCAGCAGCAGCCCGATGACGCCGTAGTCGATGGCTTCCTTCAGCCAGCTCATGCTTGCCATGGTGCTGTCCTCAGAAGGTGATGCCGGCCTGGACCAGGCCCACGGTGTTGCCACGGCTGTAGCCGGCCTGGGCCTCGTTGCCGCCCACGCTCCAGGCGAGATACGCCTTCAAAAGCAGGTTGCGGCCGGGCATGTATTCGTAGTTGCCGTAATAGCCGAGGCCCATGTCGCCGAGCTGCACATAGTCGGGCTGGGTGATGGTGTAGGCGCCGTTTTCCAGCGCCACCCCGCCCACGTCGGCAAAGGCGCTCACGGCATGGTGCCAGCCGTAGATGTCCGGCAGGGCGTATTTCAGTTCCGGCGTCACCAGCCAGCCACTGTCTCCCGAGAGCCCCTCATAATAGCTGCGCACGCCGAAGATGCCGGTGAGGGAGAATTGCTCGGAGGAATCCAGGTTGCCCGAGAACGACTTCTGCCCGCGCACGTTCACCGACAGGGACAGCTTCTCCAGCAGCGCGACCGTCATCACGAAGGACAAGGTGAGCTTGGAGAAGTCGCCCTGGGTGTCGGCGCCGAGCAGATTGGCGAGCGCCTGGTCGGCGTCGGGGAAGTCCACGTTGCCGAAGGTAACGGCCACCGCCGTGGAGGTCACCACCGGCATGTTCAGCCAGGGCAACACGCCGGAGGTGTCTCCGTTGAGGCCCACTATGCCCTCGTTGATAGAGCGGTTGGCGTAGGACACGCCCAGGGTCTCGTCATTGAGGTTCTTGTAGGTGTAGGCCGCGCTGCCCCAGACCGAGGCCGCCCGCGAGCGCAGCACCGGATAGAGCAGGGTGCCGGAGACGCCGTCGGCGACGCCGGTGGCGTTGAGGTCGGCATAGGTGTCGCCCAGCGCATAGGTGGTGCGGAAGGCCGCCACCTCCGCCCTCAGGCCGTCGTACCCAAGCGGCAGGGCATAGGCCACGCGCCCGTTGAGCATGTCGGTGGAGTTGGAGACGAGGCCGAAGGCGGAGAGCCGGTCGCCGATGCCCAGAGGCGAATTGATGTTGAAGCCGCCCGAGGCGCGCCAGATGCCGGTATAGAGCGTGCCGAAATTGTCGCCCATGAGAAAGCCGTCGATGAGGCGCTGCTCGGGCACGTCGAACAGGAAGTCCGAGGCGCCCTGGGTCGCGCCCGCGCCGATCACCGCCCGCGGCATGCCGGCGCCGGCGAGGTCGGAGATCAGCAGCATGGCCCGTTCCAGCCGGGCCTGCTCGATCAGTTCGCCGGTCGTGACCTTCTGGGTGTCGAGCGTGCCCTGAAGCATGAAGTCCTTCACCCGGCTGTCGTTCTTGACGGTCACTTGGCCGTAGCGGCCGGGCACCAGCTTGAAGGTGAGCGTGCCTTTCCGCGCGTCCTGCTGCGGCACATAGACTTTGGCCACCAGGTATCCGGCCTCGCGATAAAGCGCGGTGACCTTGTCGGCGGCAGCGTAGATCTCGGCGAGGGTGAGCTTTTTGCCCTCATAGGGCGTGAGCGCCGCGCGCAGCTTTTCCTCGCTCACCGTAAGCCCTTCGGTGCCGGTGACGGCGATGTGGCGCACGTGGAGGGTGGTCTTGTCGGGGAGCACCAACTGCGGCTCGGCCAGCTTGGGCAGGACCAGGGGCGCGACCTGCTGCGGCTGGGGTGCGGCCTGCTGGGACTGCTGCGCGTCGCGCACCGCATCGCCGATGTTGAAGGGCAGGCCCTGGGCGAGGGCCGGTGCCGGGACGAGCAGAGCGACCGCCGCCGCGCGGGCGAGGCCTGAAGTGCTCGCGATGCCTCGAACACGTATGTGTCCTGGCCGGGACGAGCCGGCGGAAATCCTGGAACGGGTCATGGCAAGGCTCTCGGAAAGCAAGGTGCAGATGAACAAATGGGACCAAGAGGGCAGGTGAAACGCACGGCCGAAGCGCCGGGACCTTCAGGAAAAGCCCATGGGGCACCGGCCTTTGGCATGAGATCCCCGCCGCCGCCGACGCGCGCCCGCGGCGGCGCTGGAAGCAACGCCGCTCCCCGCGGGCGGTCCACCGGCGGTGGGCGCGGGCCGGATGGGTGCGCCTACTGGGCCGGGGCGGCCACCGGAGCGGGAGCAGCCGGTGTGGTGGGCGCTGAAGACGCCGGCGCTGAGTCCTTCTCTAGATCGAAATGCTGGCCGTCCACGTCGATGGAGCGGATGGCGCCGCCATAGCCGCCGGCCGGCGCCACCGCCGGGTGGGCCTGCTGAGCCGCGCGCGTCCTGCGCCGCTCCTCCTGCTCCTGCAACTGCCGCCACGAGGTGGTGGGCGCCGGTGCCGCGCTGCTGTCGATCTGGGAGGCCACCGAAGGCCCCGCCAGAGCCGCCGTCGCCGAACTCCCCGCGGCAGCGTCCGAGGCCGAGGGCGGGTTGTCCGCCGTCTCCTGCACGCCGGTGGTAGCACTGACGGTGGCTGCGCGCACTGCCGTTTGCACAGCATCCGTTGCATAAGCTGGGATCGTTGGCGGCGTCACGCCCACCACCGAGCTGCCGATCCCCTCGCCGTTTCCGACGCCTCCGGCCTGACCGGTGGATGTGGTGTTCCAGGTGCTGTTGGAAACCTCGCCCGCGCCGATGTTGTTGCCGACCAGCCCCCCGGTGTTCTCCGTTCCGGTGACTGCGCCGGTGACAGACGAATTGGTGATGCCGCCGAGATTATTGCCGGCGATACCGCCGACATTGCTCGTTCCGGAGACTGTTCCTGTCGAGGTGGCATGGTCGATGGTACCGGTGCTCGCACCGGCCACACCGCCCACCGTCAGGATACCTGTCACGCTGCCGGCAAACAGCACGTTACTAAGGGTTCCGCCGAGATTGAGACCGGCGATGCCACCTACGGCGGCGGTTCCCGTCACAGTCCCCGTCACCTGGGCATCGGTGATGGTTCCCCCATTGAAGCCCGCGATGCCGCCGGTGCCGAAGGCCCCGCTCACTGTCCCGGAGAAGGACGCATTGCTGATCGTGGTTCCGTCGGTCCTTCCGACGAGTCCGCCGGTATAGCTTCCAGTATTGGTCACGGTACCGGATGCCGAAACGTTGGTGAGCGTTCCATAATTGCTCATGCCGAGCAGCCCGCCGACATCCTGGCCCGCGCCCGTAACATTTCCACTCGCATAGGCAGTGTTCAACGTGACACCGTTGCTGTAGCCGATGAGGCCACCCACGGTTTCGACACCGGTCACATTTCCGGTCGCATGGACGTTGGTGTATGTGCCACCGGCGGTTCCGGCCAGTCCGCCGACATAATTATTCCCGGTTACGTCGCCGGTGGCATAAGCATCGCTCACGGTACCACCACCGCCGCCGATCAGCCCGCCGACGGTCATGTAGCCCGAGACATCGCCGGTGGCGTAAGAGCTGGCAATGACGCCGTAGCTGAAACCCACTAATCCGCCAACATAATTGCCCGAGCTGGTGACTGTCACGGCCGCGTGGGAGCCGGTGATGGTGCCGTAGTTTTCGCCGATCAGCCCGCCGGTGCCGGCCCAGCCGCTGGACAGGCTCGTCACGGCGCCGGTCGCATAGCTGTTGCTGACGATGCCGTTGTTTTCGCCCGCTAGGGCGCCGACTGTGGAATTTCCAGTGATATCCGCGTTAAGCAGGCCGAGGTCGCGGACGGTGCTGTCGGCGCCGATGGAGCCGATCAGGCCCACATAACTGCCGCCAGAGGAGATGGTGAGCCCGCTGACGGTGTGGCCCAGGCCTGCCAGCGTCCCGCTGAGCCTGGCCATCACCGGGCCGTCGTAGGCGGTGGCGCCGGCGTCGATGTCGTTGGCGACGGCGTAAAGGCCCGATGCGGTCCCGGTGGCATCGTCGAGGGCCGCCAACTGCGCCATGGTGTGGATGAGCGTATAGGCTTGGCCGTTCATGGCGAGGCTGGCGTTGCCCCCGCTCAAGGTCACCGCAGCGCCGTTGGCGATGTAATAATCGCCGCCGTAGTTCAGATTAAGCCCGGCACTGGTCCCGGTGGCGGTGATCGGTGCATTGATGTTGATGTCATTGGTGGCGGTGAGGGTCAACGTGGTGTTGGCCGACCACGAGACCGCAGCATTGACAGTGATATCGCCGTCGGTGCCGCTGCCGTCGGTGGACTGTATCTCAACACTGGTGGTGGCGAGCAGGGAGCTTAACTTACCAGCGCTGATGTCGCCGCCATCATCATGCGCCCGGCGGACCCATGGCCGGGTCCAATAGGCGTAATGGCCGATGGTGAATCCATCGGGATCGATGAGCCAACTGCCGGTGGTGCCGCTGCTGGCGAGCGTGGTGATGGTGGCGGCATCACTGATCTTCACCGTGTTGCCGGAGGTTTCGATGAAGCCGCCGTCGCCGCCATTAGGGGCGGAGGCATCCAATGTGCCGGTCACCTTGGTGGTGCCGCCGTCCGCCTTCAGGGTGATGGAGCCCTTCTTGTAGGTCTTGGCCGATGACCCGCCGGTCAGCGCGGCCATGGTGCGGGCCTGGACGATGCCCGAATTGTTCACCTGCGCCGACAATACAGCATCCGCCGCCTTGGCGGTCATGATCACCTTGCCGCCGTCGGCCTTGATGAGCTGCTTGTTCTCCACCAGCGCGTTCAGCACGCCCGCGTCGATTGTGACATCCACGAGGGAATTGCCCTCGAAATTGAGGGTCATCTTCGAACCGGCGTTCAGGGCGACGGTGCCCAGCGTGGCGGTGATGACGCCTTCGTTGGAGACGCTCTTGCCCATGAGCGAGACATAGCCGCCGCTCGCCGCGCTGATGTTGCCCCGGTTCACCACCGAAGCGGCGGAGGAGCCGGAGAAGACGTAGTTGCCGGCGAGGAAGTCGGCGTTGCTGATGTCCAGCGTGGAGGCGACGAGGCCACCCACATTCACCTGCGAGGTGCCGGTGAAGAGGATGCCGTTGGAATTGACCAGGAACACCTGTCCGTTGGCGTTGATGGCGCCGGCGATGACCGAACTTTCGTTGCCGATCACGCGGTTCAGCGTGACGGAGGCGGCGGAGGGCTGGTTGAAGTTCACGGTCTCGGACGCGGTGACCGAGAAGTTCGTCCAGTTGATGATGGCTTTGTTGGTGGATTGATTGACGTTGGTGGTGGTGCCTGAAGTGGAAATGATCGCCGTTCCCGAGACCACCGTCCCCCCCTGGGGGGCCGCCCAGACGGGCTGGTGGAAGACGAGAAGGGCACTGATGGCGGCGGAGGTGGCGAGGGTGGTGGCGAGCCTCGTCCGCCCGGAGCATCCAAACGCGGGAGACGGGAAATCGGACAGGATACGGCGCATTGCGGGTGACAAATTGGGTGAAGCTAGGCGCAAGCGACGGCATCGTCCGGCGCGGTTGGCAACGGTCATGGCGCAATCCCTGATCGGCACAAAGCTATAGTCAGTTGGATATAACTAATGCCGAACCGTTATGCATCTACCGTCCTGGAGTCAATATGGTGGAAGTGAGATAACCCGGCGAGCCTCGCGGGCCCTGGGAGGGACAGCCTGCGGCGCCGTTTTCCACGAAGCGTCTTCCACGATCACCGGGGCGAGGCCAGATGCCGGCCTGAAGTCACCCGCCCGAGTCGCCCGGTGGAAAAAGGTCGGCCAGCTAAATCAGTACCTCAAACGGCGGGCTCGGAAAAAGGCACTCCGACGATCCACTCCGGTCTCATATCCGAACCATTGCCATCCTGCGCGATGGAGAGCATGCCGGCGTCTTCGAGGCCATGCGGTGGAGCCCCTTATTGCGCTGCCCCTTCTGCACTTTTGCCCGCACATCGGCGGCGAAGCGGCGCACCGGATCGGACATGGTGACGTTGCCCCTCGTGCCTAATCCGGTTTGAAGTTCGTTCTGGCCCAATGAGAGGACCAGAACATGAGGCGCAGCCGCTTCACGGAAGAGCAGATCATCGGCATCCTGAAGGAGCACGAGGCCGGAGTGCCGGTCTCGGACCTGTGCCGTAAGCACGGGGGTCAGTGACGCCAGCATCTATAAGTGGAAGGCCCGTTTCGGGGGGATGGAGGTGTCGGAGGCCAAGCGGCTGCGGGCGCTCGAGGATGAGAACGCCAAACTAAAGCGCATGCTGGCCGACGCGATGCTGGACAATCCGACCCGCAAGCACGCACGGAACGGCATGCTGTCGCCCGTCGAGTTCGAACGCCAGCACAACGCGAAAGCACAGGGCGTCTAGAAAACCAGGGGCGGTTCACTGACTCCTGAGCATATTACGGCTCCTCGTCGAAGGCATCGTGCGCCGCCTCGATTGCGGCCATGCGGCGCCGGCCTTCACGGCCGCTGAGTTCCAGGACGCGGTTGGCCAGAAAATGCGAAAGCCCGATCACCGCCACGTGGTTGTCCAGGGGGCCGGCCGCCCGTGCCTGGCAGGTGATGAGCCATGTGGCCGGGCCGGGGTTCTCCGTGGCCGAGTCCACCACGCACAGGACCTCCGCCCCGGCCTCGACCGCTCGCGCGATCAGGCGGGAGGAGGCGGGCGTCGAACGCCGCAGGGCGAAGACGATGAGGACGTCGCCCTTTTTCAGGGTCACCGCATATTCGGCGATGGTCTCCCCGGCAACCGGCAGGAGGATGCTGGTCTGAATGACGCGGAAGACCTGCCAGCGTAGATAGGCCGCGAAGGATTGATTGTTGCGGAAGCCCACGAACCAGACCCGCTTTGCCGCGAGCATGGCCTGCGCGATCCGGTCGATCATGTCCTCGGACAATCCGCCGTAGGTTTCGGACAGGTTCTGGACGCTGAGTTCGAGGTGGGCGCGCAGCGTGTCGCTGGCATTACTATCGCCGCTCAGCAGCAGCAACGGCGAGCCCGCCTTCTGCTCCAGCCGCACCTGCCGTCTCGCGTCGTTGTAGCTTTCATAGCCGAGCCGGTGGAAGAAACGGGTCACCGCCGCGTTGGAGACCCGTGCGGCATTGGCAAGTTCGGTTGCCGTATAAGCAGGCAGGTTGCCTGGGAAATCGATCAAGAATTCGGCGAGCCGCCTCTCGGTCGGAGACAGACCATCCCTATGGCGTGCGATGCGCGCCACCAGCGAGTCCTTGGCCGAGATTGTCGTGCTCACCGCGCTTCACCTGTTCCTATCATCTTGTGTCTTCAGCCGAACCGCGGTTTGGCCGGCCTGCCCTGGGCAGGCGTCACAGCTCCTGTATGACCCAAAGCGCTGCGCGGCACCATGCGGATCGTTGCGCTGGCATGGAAGTTGCTGAAAAAAATTTTGCAGAACGGATTAATTGAAAATATCGAAGCGGCCGTCCTGCGGGTTTCTCGAACCAAAGAAGGGACTGACCATGGCCGGGGAAAACGTGCAGCTTTCCGCTCCCGCATCGGAGGCGGCGGTACAGGTTGAGACGGCGCTCGACAAGATCGGTGTGACCAACGCGCACAAGCTCATCGTGCTGCTGGTGCTTTTCGGGGTGATGTTCGACGTCTTCGAGCAGAACACCGTGGGGCTGATTGCTCCGTTCCTGCGGGAACAGTGGCATCTCTCCGCGGCCGACATCGGGTTTCTCAACACGATGACCTTCGTCGCGGCCGCCATGGGGCGGCTATGCTCCGGCGTCCTGGCCGACAGGGTGGGCCGCCGCTTCATGCTGAACGTCAACCTGCTGCTGTTCACGGTCGGCGCCGCGATCTGCGCCCTCGCGCCGGGTTACACCACGATGGCCATCGGCCGTTTCGTGGTCGGCCTCGGGCTCGGCGGCGAGATCGTGACGGCGGTCACCCTGCTTGCCGAGTTCTGCTCCTCCAAGTTCCGGGGCACGGCGGTCGGGCTCATCAATGTGGGAGGAGGCGGCCTCGGCAACATGCTGGCCCCGGCCTTCGCCCTCCTGATCTTCACCCTGTTCCCGGGCGGGGACGGCTGGAGGTGGCTGTTCGGCGCGCTCGTGCTGCCGGCGGTCCTCGTCGTGTTCTATCGGCGCTTCGTGCCGGAGACGCCACGCTTCCTGGTCGCACGAGGCCGGGTGGCAGAAGCCAATCGCGTGTTGTCGCAACTTGCGACCGGGTCCTTCTCGACCAAGAACGTCAGGGTGACCGATCACGTCACCTCGCAGCCGGTGATTGAGACACCCAGGCTCGGCGCGATCGTGGCTGACATCTTCCGCGACGGCCTTCTTCGCCGCACCCTAGCCGTGGGGATCGCGTCCTGGATGACCTTCGGCGCGCAGCTCACCGTGCTGACCCTTATGCCGACGATCCTCGTTTCGCAGGGCCATACGATCACGCGGAGCTTCCTGTACACGATCATCCTGCAGAGCGGCAGCCTGTTCGGCGCGCTCACGGCGGCGGTGCTGGCAGCGCGCGTCCCGCGCAAGATCGTGCTGACGACGGGCGCTCTGTGCGCCGTGGCGGCGGGTCTCGGCTTTGGCTTCCTGGCCACGACCGACGCGCTGATCCTCGCGTTCGGCGCCGCATTCCAGTTTTTCGTGCTGCTCCTTAACACAACCATCTGGATCTTCGCGCCGGAAAACTACCCCACCCGGGTTCGCGGCTTCGGCACGGCGTTCATCCTCGCGCTCGGGACCATGGCGGGCGCGTGGATGCCTCTGCTCGCCGGCCGGGTGTTCGACGTGGCTGGTGTCGCCGGCATGTTCACCATGATGGCGGGCATGTACGCGATCTTCGCCATCGCGGTGCAGTTCGCGCCTGAGACCTTCGGGAGGTCGATGGAAGCAGTGCCGGACGCCGAGTCGGCCGAACGCCCCCTTCAGACTGCGTGACACCTCTCCCCGGACCGAGATCCGGCCCGGGTTTCAGGAGCCTGGCGTGACGACGATCCTCCTCATCAATCCCAATACCTCAACCCGGTCGACCGAGATGATGCTCTCGGTCGCCGGGCCACTCCTGCCCCACGACGTCACCCTGCGAGGGATGACGGCCACGACTGGGGCGGCCATGATCGTGGACGAGGCCGCCCTTGCCGAAGCCGCCGACGAAGTCGTCCGCATCGGGCTCGCGGAGGCATCGCGCATAAATGCCGTCATCGTATCGGCCTTCGGCAATCCGGGCGTGGGGTCGCTGCGCGCGCTCCTGCGGGTTCCGGTGATTGGTATCGGCGAAGCGGCCATCCTAAAGGCAGCGGCGACGGGATCCCGCTTCGGGATCGCCACGACAACGCCGGATCTCGTGCGCTCCATCGAGGCCGGGGTCCGCGACCTTGGCCTTCAGGGTCAATTCACTGGCGTTCGCGTGCCGGATGGCGATCCCCTCTCGCTTGCGGCGGATCCTCCCGCGCAGGATCAGGCCCTGGCCGCGGCGGCGACCGCCTGCATCGAGCAGGACGGCGCGGACGCCGTGGTAATCGGAGGCGGCCCACTCAGCGACGCCGCCGCAAGACTGCGCCTGCGCTTTCCCACCCGGATCGTCGAGCCTGTCCCCGCCGCGATCGAGAAAATCCTGAGACAGGTCTCAAGCCAACGCGGCTGATTGACCTTCTCACGTGCAGTTCAACCAAGGGTCACGTGGTGCCCCGCCTCAAGTGAGGTGGTCCCCGAAACGCGAAGGCGAAATTAAGCTTGGTTCAGCCTGATGGACGGACGAGCCCGATGACCGGGAAGAGGAAGTGGTATTCCTGGGAGTGCAAGGCGAAGGTGGCCCCGGCGGCGAAGCACGGCGTCCACCCGACCATGGTCAACGTCTCGAAGAAGCGGGCCGTCGAGGGGATGGTCACGGTGTTCTCCGGTAAGGCGGAGGCCGCCGATGCTGCCCACAACGGCGAGCTCACCCGCACCACGTGTTCCCCTGCCGCTGGCCTCATGCGCTCCCAATATAGGGTGCTGCACTTGGCTTGTGCATTCAATGCCTAAATAATAATCGAGTTGCCATATACGCTATCAATTCTTCAATGAAGCTCCGAGTTGTCCGTTTTTAATGCTGCTTTGGCAGAATCTGAAGCGTCGACCATATTGCCCCATCGCCGTTGCTCGCCTTCAATTCTGTCGAATTCGAGACGATTAGTTGATGCTGGGGGACACCGATGGATAGGATATCGGCGACGATTCTCACCGGATTCCTGGGCTCCGGCAAGACGACGCTCCTCAACACCCTCCTTGAGGCCTCGCCCGGTGAACGGATCTTCGTCATTGTCAACGAATATGGCGAGGTGGGCATCGACGGAAAACTCATCGTCGAGACGCAGGACGATGTGGTTGAACTGAACAACGGCTGCATCTGCTGCACCGTCCGGGGCGATTTGATCGCCGCCATGCAGGGATTGCTGGCTTCCGGTCGTGCCGTGGACCGGATCATCATCGAAACATCCGGCCTTGCCGATCCGGCGCCGGTCATCCAGTCCTTCATGCTCGACGAGGTGCTGCGCCAGCGCATCCAGCTCGATGCCATCGTCACCGTGGTGGATGCCCGCCACGTGGCCGACCAGCTCGCCCTCGATGAGGCGCGCGAGCAGATTTGCTTCGCCGACGTGCTCCTGCTGAACAAGATCGACCTTGCGGACGAGGCAAGCCTTGCCGCGACGCAGGACATGCTGCACCGGCTGAACCCGCTGGCGCGGATCATCCGCACGCACACCTGCGACGTGCCGCGCGCCGCCGTGCTCGACCTGCGCGCCTTCGACCTGCGCAACGTGCTCGCCATTGATCCCGACATCCTCGCCGACCATGCCCATGAACATGACGAAAGCATCGGCTGCGTCGCCCTGCGTGAGCGGGTGCCGCTTGATCCGGCGGCGTTCAACATCTGGCTCAACCGGCTGGTGCAGGCCGCGGGCAAGGACCTGTTTCGGATCAAGGGGGTTCTCAACTTCGCGGACGAGCCCAGGCGCTACGTGTTCCATGGCGTGCACATGACGCTGGAGGGACGTCCGGGCCGCGTCTGGCGCGCCGGCGAGACGCGTCTCAGCGAGATCGTCTTCATCGGCCGCAACCTCGACGCGGAGATGCTACGCCACGGGCTCGACGCCTGCCGGCAGGAGCCGGCGGTTGAACGGGCCGCGCGCGCCGCTCTCGCAGGTTGATGAGCGGGCACGTTGCTGGCCGAGCTGAAGACCAAGCAAACAGAAATCAATAATACGATAACCTTCCAGAGGAGAAACAGCATGCCTCCGCTTGTCGCCGCCATGGTCAGTCTAGGCGTTCTCGGCGCCGTCGATACCTATCTCACCGCAACCGTTCTTCCTGTGCCGGTCTGGGTGACGTTCATCGCCTGGGCCTCCTTCTTCTCCTGCGGCGGCGGCCAGAACGGGCTGGTGAAGTCGGTCGCCTCCAACTGGACCGGCATCCTCATCGCCTCGCTGACGCTGCTGATCGTCGAGGCGGGCCCTGCCCATCCGGCCTTTGCCGCTGTTCTCGTCGGCCTCGGCACCTCGGCTATGATCCTTGCCTCGGCCATCCGCCTATTCGATTTTCCGCCGGCCATCGTGTTCGGCTTCGCATCGCTGGTGGGCACGGGCGCTGCTACCGGAACCAGCATCACGGGCACGACGGGCCTTGCCCATCCGACCCTCGTTGCCATGGTGGCAATGCTGGTTGGCGCCTTGTTCGGCTTCGTCTCGGAGCGGGGCACGCAACTGCTCGCGGCGAAGACGCCGGTCACCGCCTGATCGCTTCATACCCAAGGGAGCCTGACGTGAAACTCCAGCATTATCTTGGCGGCCTCGAAGGCCTCGGGCCGGTCAGCACTGAAACACGCGTGTTCGTGGAGCCGTGGGAAAAGCGCATCTTCGGCATCCACACGGCGATGATGGCGCTCTCCTCCCAACTGCCGCTGCCGGTGACGCCCTCCACCTTCAGCACGGTGTGGACCTGGGCCGACCTGCGCAAGGGGGCGGAATCGCTCAATCCCTTCGATTACTTCCGCTTTCGCTATTACGAGAAGTGGCTGGGCGGCATCTGTGGTTACTTCATCGCCCACGGCTACATCACCGCTGAAGAGCTCGATGCGCTGACGGAGGATTACTACGCCGAGCCGGGCAAGGCGCTCCCTTCCGCCGGCGAAGAAGCCATCGATGCTCGCATCGTCCAGTATCTGGTGGATGGCGACAGCCCGAAGCGGGAGGCTGCAGTGAGCCACGCCTTCGCCGTCGGCGAGGAGATCGTCGTCTGCGACGTGCCGACCATTGAGCACACCCGATTGCCAGGTTACCTGCGTAACAAGACCGGCACGGTCGAGACGGTCTACGAGGGGGCCTACACCTACCTCTGCGACACCGGGCCAGACGGTATCGGCGCGGCCATGTCAGTCTATTGCGTGCGCTTCGATCCGGCCACGATCTGGCCCGGCAATGCCGAGCCGAACTTCGCCATCTATGCCGATCTCTACGCCCATTACGTGGCCGCGCGGGCCTCTGCGCGGCAGGCGGCGTGAGCAACGGCGGCACTCAATCGGGAGACCTTTCCATGGCTGACCAGTTCAAGTACCGCGAGGATCGCGAGGCCTACAGCGCCGCCCGCGTCCGGGCGCTCGAGGCGCTGCTGATCAAGAAAGGCATCATCACCGACCGCTCGGTGGATACGGTGCTCGACTATTTCGAGACGAAGATGGGCCCCTTCAACGGCGCCAAGATCGTTGCCCGGGCCTGGGTCGATCACGCCTTCAAGGAACGCCTCGTCGCCGACACGCCGGCGGCCATCGCCGAACTCGCGCTGCCCGAGGGGATGGCAGGTGCCGAGGGCGAGCACATGCGGGCGGTGGCCAACGCCCCGGGCGTTCACAACCTCATCATCTGCACGCTTTGTTCCTGCTATCCTTGGCCTGTGCTGGGCCTGCCGCCCTACTGGTACAAGGATCCCACCTTCCGCAGCCGCGCGGCGCGTGAGCCGCGGGCGGTGCTCAAGGAATTTGGCCTGGCCGTGCCCGAGAGCACCGAGGTGAAGGTGTGGGATTCCAGTGCGCAGATCCGCTGGTTTGTCGTGCCAGAGCGCCCCGAAGGCACCGAGGGCCTCAGCGAGGCGGAGCTGGAAGCCCTTGTCACGCCAGAGGCGATGATGGGCGTCGCCGGCGCAGCGTGAGGCAAGGCCATGCTCACACGCTTCGAGCAGTTCGCCGTTAACGAGATGATGGGCAAGCCGGACACGCCGCCGCGCGCCAACGGCACGCTCTGCTTTGCCAACGACTGGGAGCGCACGGCCTTCGGCGTTGCCCTCACACTCGCCCGGAACGGCTATTTCGAATGGGACGACTTCCGCGACGAGCTCATTACGCAGATCGGCACATGGGAGGCGGAGCACCCCATCGATCGATCGTCCTGGAACTATTACGAGCGCTGGCTCGCCGCACTGGAAAAGGCGGTGGTGAAGTCGGGCCTCCTCGATCCGGCGGAGCTTTCCGCAGCCCTGTCCGCCTCTCCTGCCGAGCCGCACGCCGCCTGACGCCGGCCACGGTATCCCCCAAGACCCTTCCGACCCGACGGAGCACATGCATGCATATCGAACCCGGCCTCGTGGACGGTACTAAGATCGTCCTCAGCTCCGCGACGGGCGGCGCTGCCCTGCTGTACACGGCAAAGCTCTGCCTGGAGAGCGCCCCCGTGCGCGGCCCGCTCTCGATCGTCGTGCGCAGCCTTGCCACCACTGCATTGGTCTTCTCCTTTTTCGAGATTTTGCCGCATCACCCGGTCGGTGTCTCCGAGGTACACCTGATCCTCGGCTCGACGCTGTTCCTGGTGTTCGGCGCGGCGCCCGCCGCCGTTGGCCTCGCGCTGGGGCTGCTGCTGCAGGGCCTGTTCTTCGCGCCCTTCGACCTGCCGCAATACGGCATGAACGTCACTACCTTGCTGGTGCCGCTGTTTGCCCTCACCGGCGTCGCCAAGCGCATCATCGCCGCCGATACACCTTATGTGGAGCTGAGCTACCGCCAGGCTTTCGCCCTGTCGGCCACCTACCAGGGCGGCATCGTCGCCTGGGTCGCGTTCTGGGCGTTCTATGGCCAGGGCTTCACGGTGGCTAATGTCTCCGCCATTGCATCGTTCGGCGGCGCCTATCTGCTGGTCATCGCCATCGAGCCACTGGTGGACCTCGCCGTGCTGGCGGCTGCCAAGGCGCTCAGGGGCCTCACTGGAAGTGCGGCGCTGGAGCGCCGGCTGTTCCAGCCGCGCTGAGTTGCGCCGCCGAGGAACGAAGGACATGGTACCGTTCCGGGGGGCGCCTCGGCACGGTGGCTTGGTCCGCTAAGTAATGAGCCAGAGGAGGGAAGGACATGCGCATCGCGATACTCGCCCCGCCGGGCGTTCAGTCCCTCGATGTGGTCGGCCCCGCTGAGATCTTCTGGGAGGCGGCCCGCCGCCTGGGCGATCCGGGCGCCTATGACGTTCAGGTTATCTCCACCGGCGGGCCCACCATCGGAGGCACCGGGAAACTGCGTTTCCTCGCCGACCGCACCATCTTTGACCCCGACGAGCCTATCGACACGCTGCTGGTGGCTGGCGACCCCTCATTCCAGGACATCGACCCCGAGGTCATCGCCTGGCTGCAGCGCCGGGTGCCCACCGCACGGCGCTTCGGCTCCATCTGCACCGGCGTGTTCCTGCTCGCTGCCGCCGGCCTGCTCCAGGACAAGCGCGTAACCACCCACTGGGAGTGCGCCGAACGGTTCAATCGGCAGTTCCCTGATATCGCGGTGGATGCGGATGCCATCTATCTGCGCGACGGACCGCTGATTACCGCTGCCGGCGTTACCGCGGGCATCGACCTCGCCCTGGCGCTGGTGGAGGAAGACCACGGGCGGCATATCGCCATGATCACCGCGCGTTACATGGTGGTGTTCCTGCGCCGGCCAGGGGGGCAATCACAGTTCAGCGCGCATCTGGTCGGGCAGATGGCCGAGACCACCATGATCCAGAAGGCGCAGGCCTACATCCTCGCCAACATAGACCATCCCCTGTCGGTCGATCATGTGGCACAGACCGTCGGCATGAGCCCACGGAACTTCGCCCGCGTGTTCCGCCGCGAGGTGGGCACGACCCCGGCCGACTTTGTTGCTATGGCCCGCGTCGATGCCGCGCGCCGGCTGCTCGAAGATACGGCCCAGCCATTGCAACGCATTGCCGCGAGTTGTGGCTTTGCCGACATGAACACAATGCGGCGCATCTTCGCGAAGACGATAGGGGTAACGCCGGCGGCCTATCGCAGCCGGTTCCATACCGTAAGCCAGGCGGCGGCACCTGACATGGAACGGCAGCCGAAAGGACGCGCCGATCGCCCTGCCTCAAAAGCCGATCTGATGACGCGTTCTCTACCATTAAATTAGGGGGCGTTTCTGCGGGAGCAACCTGAGCCCGGCCCCCGGGCCGGGGAGATCACGGCGGTTTCAAGGTCTGATCGTCGCTGCTTGTGTCCGCCCGCCTGGGCCGATCGGCGCGTGACTTGCGCAGAAGCTCGTTGGCCTGCCGAGGCTCGCGGTTTCGCGCTCCAGCGCCTGCTGCTGTTCGCCAAGCAGAGGGTGGATGGCGTCTGCCAGCGGCGCTTCTGCGAACGCGGGTTGCCTCCTGCCGCGCGAGCGGCGAGGGGGCGCCGAAGGCGTGATCTGCGGCTCTGTATCCTCAAACCGGCGCGAGGCACTTTTGACCGCTGCAGAGGCGGAGACGCGCGAGCCTGCGATCAGGCGGGCGAATTCGACCGTGTCGCAGGTGTTTCATTCGCGCAAATGTGGGCCAGAAGGCGTGTCAACCAGCCACGGGACGTCGGCCTGCCGAGAGGAATTGTCGGGCGAGGTCATGGCGAACAGCAATTAATTGCTTCTAAGCCGGGGCGATAGCGCTTTCGATGCCAAGATAATCAGACACCTCCACCAGAAAGACCGGGACATGCAGCATTTCAAGCTCTGCAGCCTTTTGGCTGCGGCACTCCTGATGGCGCCGCTTTCAGGTGCCGATTCGGCCGAACTGGTGAAGACCCGTCTGGCGCAGAACCTGTCGCCGATCTCGGCCCTCCCGATCGTGGCCAAGGCGCAGGGCCTGTTCGAGAAGGAGGGGCTGGACGTAACGGTGAGCAATTTCACCAGTGGCAAGCAGGCGCTCGACACGGTGATCGGCGGCGGCGCGGACATCGCCACCACCGCGGAAGCGCCGGTAACGGCCGCCGCCATGGCAGGGCAGCCCATCGCCTTCGTCGCGGGCATGGAATATTCGGATGTGAAGACGCTGACCGCGAAGAAGGCGGCCATCAGGACCATCGCCGATCTCAAGGGTAAGAAGATTGCCTACACCGCCGGCACCGGCAGCGAGGTCTATACGACCGAGCTCCTGAAGAAGGCCGGGCTCACCGCCAAGGACGTGACGCTCGTCAATCTGAAGCCGCAGGAGATGCTGCCCGCGCTCGCCGCCGGCAGCATCGACGCATTCGACACCTGGGAGCCCCACATCGCCAACGGCAAGAAGGCGCTCGGCGACGAGGTCGTGCTGCTGGACACCAAGGGCGTCTATTCCGAGACCTTCAACATCGTGGTGATGCAGGATTACCTGAAGGCCAATCCGCAAATCGTCACGAAATTCCTCGCCGCGCTCATCGCCGCCGAGGCATGGGTGAAGGCGCATCCCGAAGAGGCCATGGAGATCGTCTCCAAGGCGGTGGGCATGAAGGCCGAAGAGCTGAAGCCGATCTGGAACGACTACGTCTACAAGGTTGGTATCGGCCCCAAGCAGATCGACGCCCTCAAGGCGCACGCCCAGTGGCGTCTTGATACCAAGAACCATCCGCCCGGCGTAACTGCCGTGCCGGACTTCGCCGTGGTGCTCTTTCCCGAGCCCCTGCGTGCGCTTGACGCCGCCCGCGTCAACTACAAGCTCAACTGAAGCGCCGGCGTCATGGCGGACATATCCACCTCGGCGGTCGTTCCGCCACGCGCGGCAGGCTCGCTGGCTGCTTCGGGGGCTAAGCGGCGGCGCGATGCCCGGCTGCGCCAACGGCTCAATATGGCCGTGGGCCTCGTCTCCATCCCCCTGTTCCTGCTGCTATGGCAGCTGATCGCGCAGGCAAAGATCGTCAATCCAATCCTCTTCCCCGCGCCCACCGTGGTGGCGCGGGCGGCGATGGAGTGGGTGGCGAGCGGCGAGTTCGCCCAAGACCTGGCAGCGAGCCTGAAACGGGTCGCCACCGGCTACGTGGTCGGCTCCATCGTCGGAGTGGGATGCGGCCTGCTCACCGGGCGCTCGGCCTTCTTCTCCGGCCTGCTCGGCCCGCTGTTCCAGGTGTTGCGGCCCATCCCGCCCATCGCCTTCGTTTCCATCGTCATCCTGTGGTTCGGATTGTCGGA
This sequence comes from Xanthobacter autotrophicus, assembly GCF_005871085.1. Taxonomy (GTDB): domain Bacteria; phylum Pseudomonadota; class Alphaproteobacteria; order Rhizobiales; family Xanthobacteraceae; genus Xanthobacter; species Xanthobacter autotrophicus. The sequence continues at coordinate 40,127 of NZ_VAUP01000004.1, forward strand.
GAGCGGCAAGGTCTTCCTGATCGTCTGGGGCGTCTTCTTCACCGTCTGGCTCTCCACCCATCTCGGCGTTCAGAAGGTGGACCAGGGGCTGGTGCGCGCCGCCCAGATGCTGGGCACGCCACGGCGCAGGCTGGTCGGCGAGGTGGTGCTGCTCAGCGCGCTGCCCTTCATCGTGGTCGGGCTGCGCACGGCGGTCGGAATTTCCTTCTACACGCTGGTGGCGGCCGAGCTGGCGGGGGCCTTCGCCGGCATCTTCTATCGCATCCAGCTGGCCCAGCAGAACATGCAGACCGGGCTTGTCTTCGCCGGCCTGGCCGCGCTGGGGCTGATCTCCTTCATCGCCGATCGCTGCTTTGCGATGCTGGCGCAGCGGCTGGTGTGGTGGCGATGAGCATCATCTCCATGATCCGCAAGCCCGCGCCTATCCCGCTGCGCCAGACCGGCGAGGTCGAGATAGACGTCCGCGATGTCACCATCGCCTTCGAGCGCGACGGCGGCGAACTCGTGCCCGCTGTGGACCGTGTCTCGTTCCAGGTGCGCCGGGGCGAGTTCATCTGCCTGCTGGGACCTTCGGGATGTGGCAAGTCCACCCTGCTCAACGCCGTCGCCGGTTTCGAGAGCCCATATGAGGGCGAGGTGGTTGTGGCCGGAAAGTCCGTGACCGGGCCTGGACCGGATCGCGGCGTGGTCTTCCAGCAGCCCCGTCTGTTCCCGTGGAAGTCGGTGAAGGCGAACGTGGCGCACGGCCCGCGCATGGCCGGCAAGTCCCGTGCCGAGGCCGGCGCCATCGCCGACGAGCTGATCGAGATGGTCGGCCTCACCCGCTCCGCCAACGCTCTGCCGCATACCCTCTCTGGTGGCATGCAGCAGCGCGTCGCCATCGCCCGGGCGCTGGCCAACCGGCCGGGCATTCTCCTGATGGACGAGCCGTTCGGCGCTCTCGACGCCCAGACCCGGTCGGTGATGCAGGAAAGCCTGCTCCGGCTGTGGGCGCAGCTGGACACGACCATCCTCTTCGTCACCCACGACATCGACGAGGCCGTGCTGCTGGCGGACCGGGTTCTGGTCATGTCGGCGGGCCCCGGCCGGATCATCCGTGACGTGGCCGTGGACATTCCGCGGCCACGCACCATCGAGACGACTCTGGGCGCCGATTTCCAGGCGCTCCGCCGGGAATGTCTCGATCTTATCCGCCAGCAGAGCCAGAAGGCTTTCGAAGGGAACACTGATGCTTGATATCGTTGCCGCCAAGGCCCGCCCCGCGCGCGACGGCTTCGCGACGGCGCGCGCAGCGCTTGCGGACGGTGCAGATCCGGTCGCGCTGGCGCTCGCGGCGGCGGATCGCGCGCAGGCCGCCGCGGGGGACGGCATCTTCACCGCGCTCGTGCCCCGCGACGTGGTTGAGCGAAACGCTGCCGCCGCCGCGGCCCGCGCCGCCGCAGGTGAACATCTGCCGCTGCTCGGCCTCACCTTCGCGGTGAAGGACAATCTGCATGTCGCTGGCATGGCGACCACGCTCAATTGTCCGGTCGTCGCGCTGATGCCGCAGGAGAGCGCGCTCGCCATCACCCGGCTGGAGGCGGCGGGTGCAGTGCTCATCGGCAAGAACACCATGGACCAGTTCGCGACGGGCCTGAACGGCACGCGCAGCCCCGATCCCCTGTGCCGGAACGCTATCGACCCCGCCTTCATTCCCGGCGGGTCCAGTTCCGGCTCCGCGGTGGCGGTGGCGGCAGGCATCGTCTCCTTCTCGCTCGGCAGCGACACCGGCGGATCGGGCCGCGTTCCCGCCGCCTGCAACGGCATCGTCGGCATGAAGCCCACGGTGGGGCTCGTGAGCACGCGCGGCGCCGTCTACAACAGCCGCCTGCTGGATTGCATTCCCATCTTCGCCGCCAACGTGGAGGACGCGAGCGAGATCCTCGCCTTGATCGCCGGCTACGACCCGCTCGATCCCTGGAGCCGCCGCGATGCCGACGACATCCAGATCGCGCCGGTCCCGGCGCCATCCATGCGCCTCGTCATCCCGCGCCGCGACCAGATGCGCTTCTTCGGCGACGTCGAGGCGGAGGCGGCCTTCGCCGCCAATCTCGACCGCCTGCGGAGCCTCGGTTTCACGCTGGACGAGATCGATTTCGCCCCATTCGAGGAGGCCGGCCGGCTGGTTTTCCAGTCCGCCCTCGTGGCCGAGCGTCTCGTGGAATATGATGAGGTGATCACCGCCCACCGCGACGCCATCCACCCCGCCGCGCTCGCCGCCATCGAGCCGGGACGCGGCTATTCCGCCAAGGAGGCGTTCGAGACGCTCTATCGGATGCGCGAGCTTAAGCGCGCTGCCGAGCTCGCGCTCGTCGATTATGCCGCTTTTGTTACGCCCACGGTGCCGACCATCTACACCATCGAGGAGATGCTGGCCGATCCCATGACGCGCAATGCGGCGATGGGTGCCTACACCTATTTCGTCAATCCCATGGATCTGTGTGTCGTGGCGGCGCCTGGCGCCCCGGCGCGCGCGGGCTTGCCGTCCTCGCTCAGCTTTATCGGCCTCGCCGGACGCGATGGCGTGGTCGCCGGCCTCGCCGCACGGTTCCTGCAGCCTGACTGAAAGCGCGCCGCCGCCCCTGCTCGACCGATTGGGGGCGGTGCCGGGCTTGGCACACGGGCTTTTGCACACGGGCTTGGCGCGCGGCGGCCGGAAGGGTGATGCCCAGCCGCGTCGCCAGTGTTGCCGCGCTGATTATGACCTCGGCACGGTGGCGCCCTGCTGCTGGGCGAAGGCCTTCAAGGTCTCTGAGCGGATGTGGGGGAAGCACGCGCGCTTGTTGGCCAGATCCGCCCGGGTCTGGGCATCGAGGGCGCCGAAGGGCTCGTCCATGAGCAGCACCCGGGGATAATTGGCGAGCGCCCGCGCGATGCCAGCGCGCTGCTGCATGCCGCCGGACAGCTCGGACGGATAGTGTTTCTCGAAGGACGACAAGCCCACGAGGGACAGGAAGGTGCGCGCCGTACGCTCCGCCGCGGCGGGACTGCCGCTGGACGTCAGGGGACCGAAGGCCACGTTGTCCAGGACGCTTTTCCAGGGAAACAGCGTCGCCTGCTGGAAGACCATGCCCCGGTCGGCACCCTGCCCCGCGATGGTTTCGCCATCCACCTCCAGAAGCCCGCGCGCGGCCGGAACGAATCCGGCTACCGCATTGAGCACCGTGGACTTGCCGCAGCCGGACGGACCGAGCACGCAGACGAATTCGCCCGGTGCCACGTCAAGGTCGAAGCGCTCCACCACGGTGCGCCGGGCCGCGCCCTCCCCGCCCCGGCAGCGGGGCGAGGTGCGAGGGCGCGGGGACGGGCGCGGCCATCGGCGCGCCTTCCGTGAAGGCGCTCATTTGCCGAGCGCCTTCACGAGGTAGGACGGATCGATGAAGGCCGCATAGCCGGCGCGCACCGTCACCGACGGGAGCCGTCCCTGGTCCTTCAGGAAGGTGGCGGTAGCGAGCACGGTGTCGGCGAACTGGCCGATCTGGCCCGGCGTGCCCAGATAGTCCTTCGTGAGTTGCTCCGGGCAGGGCACGATCGTGGTGCCCTTCATCATGCGCTCGGCATCCTCGGCCGGCAGGGACAGTTCCTTGGCGATGATGTCCACCGTCTCCTTCGGATGCTTCAGCCAGTAGTCGATGCCCTCGCACTCCGCCTTCACATAGGCCACCACCTGATCGGGATACTTGGCGGCGAATTCGTTCATCACGACGCCCACGTCCCACGTGGGGTAGCCGCGCTTTGCCATCTCGCCGCTGGTGAGGAAGATCTCGCCGCCATTCTTCACGATCTGGTCGAGGTTGGGCTCCCAGATCCAGGGTGCGCGCGGCGCCCGTGCCCGCGGGCAAAGGTACTGCGAAGAGCGGGGGACGGCAGCTGATCTTCCGCCAGAAAGTGGACCGGGCTCGATTGTCCCCTTCCGCGCTGGTGGCAACTGCGGTGTGTCTGCGCCTGCTGAGGGCGAGCATGACCGCAATCGAGCTTATGAACACGACGGGCTCGTCAGGGTGCGTTCGATGCGCCACAACCGCATATCAATCGGCGCGGAGAACCGACGGTGTCATGCCATTTGCGGACATTGCGCTTGCCTGCGGCTCGGTCGCAGAGTGCAAAATCCAGATAAGCCTTTGATTTTGTGGTGCCGCGGAGAGGATTCGAACCTCCGACCCACGCATTACGAATGCGTTGCTCTACCAGCTGAGCTACCGCGGCACGGAGGCACTCTTTACGGGTAGGGCGGGATGTTTTCAAGGCCCTCTCTGCGTCAAAGCCGCGCTGTGTACGCCCGCCTTCCGCTGCTCGGCAGCGATGCTCCGTCGAGGGGGGCGGCGCGGCGGCAGAAAGGAGGCGGGCCGGTGTGCGCGCGATGCCCGCCGGAGGACGGAGCCCTTCCGGCGGGCACGGTGTATGGATCGGCGGCAGCAAGCCGGTCCGACGACTCCGTCAATAGGTGAGGACCGACGGCAGGTCCTTGGCCTGCGCGACCCACTTCTCCACCATGCTGGCGGTGGGCAGGGCGCGCACCAGCTTCTTCTGGGCGTTCACGTCCGCCAGGGCCTTGGTGAGGTTGGCGGGAACGCGCGTCTTCAGCTCCTTCACGGTGTCGACGCCGGCGGCTTCCAGAAGCTCGGAATATTCCTCGCCCACGCCCTTGATGCGCATCAGGTCGGCCATGTTGGCCCATTTGAGGATGCGGCTCTCGTCGATACCGGTAGCGGCCGCAAGCTCCTTGCGACCCTTGGGCGACTTGGCCTTTTCCAGCAGAGCATCCGTGGTGGTGATGCCGGCGCTCTTCAGCTTGTCCGCGAACACCGCCCCGATGCCCTCGATGTCGATAATCGGATAGGACATGCGTTTCCCCTTATCGCGGCCGGCTTGCGCGCCGGCGGGTAAGATCACGCCACAACCTGCGGCCGAGTCAATCGCTGCCGGTCACACCACCTGCCGCAGGCCGGGGACGGCACGCACCAGACGATTCACGGGCTCTTCGCCAACTGTCGTGCGGGCATAGGCTACGATCTCGTGCACCGCGAACTGGACCTGGGCCATGGTGAGGCCGTGGGCCATCATCCGGTCGGCCACCAGCATCAGGCGGGCCATTCCGCCGAAATGGCGCTCGGAAAGTTCGGTGACGTCCACCTCGGGGGCCTCGGCTGTCAGGGCTTCGGCCCAGGGATGCACCGCGAACAGGGGCGCGAGCAGGTCGGCGGGCGCCTCCTTGCCGAGAAACTGGATGACGATGACCACCACCGCGCGCGCCGTGGTCTCGTCCACGTCGAGCCGCGTCCGAAGGTATGCGACCAGATCGTCCATGCACGCTCCTTCGCCTGCGCCTTGCACCGCATCGCCGGGCAGGCGGGTCGGCACAGTGCAGGCGCCCGGGCCCGCACGCAAGGGCGGGTCCGGGCCGGATGCAGGGCAGGGGACGGCCCGGGGCGCCGGTTCAATTTGCTTGCCGGCCGGGCAGGGGCAGGTGAAAACTCCGGATTGAGGAGACCCCGGCCGCATCCGGCGATTCGTCGCTGCCGCATGCGCCGATGCGAGGCTCGCGTCGAGGAGTACCGAATGGCACGCACCCCTTCCAGCCGCTCGCCCGCCACCCGCACCCCCGCCACCGGCCCGCGAACGGGCAAGGTGCCGGCGTCGGGCGCGGCGGCCCCGACCTCTGCGGAGCCGGCCCAGCCGAAGGCCAATCCCTGGGGGCCGGCGGTGCAGAGCGAAGGCGACGGCCGTATCCTGGTGGGCCGCAGCTTCCTCGGCCGCAGCGAAGCCGCCAAGGCGGGCACCAGTGCCAAGGATGAATATCTCACCTTGCGCCTCGCCAACCGCCACGGCCTGGTGACCGGCGCCACCGGCACCGGCAAGACCGTGACGCTGCAGGTCCTGGCGGAGGGATTCGCGCGGGCCGGGGTGCCGGTGTTCGCCGCCGACATCAAGGGCGACCTCTCCGGCGTGGCGGCCCTCGGTGTGGCCAAGGACTTCCTCATCGAGCGGGCGCACGAGGTGGGGCTCACCTACACCCCCGACAGCTTCCCGGTGATCTTCTGGGACCTTTTCGGCGAGCAGGGCCACCCCATCCGTGCCACCGTGTCGGAGATGGGGCCGCTGCTTCTCGCGCGCCTCATGGGCCTCAACGACACCCAGGAGGGCGTGCTCAACATCGTGTTCCGCCTGGCCGACGAGCAGGGCCTGCCGATCCTCGACCTGAAGGATCTCAGAGCGATGCTGGCCGAGGTGGCCCAGAGCGCCGCCACCCTCACCGCCAAGTATGGCAACGTCTCCACCCAGAGCGTCGGGGCCATACAGCGCCAACTGCTGGTTCTGGAAAATCAGGGGGCGGACAAGTTCTTCGGCGAGCCAGCCCTGAACATCGCCGACCTCATGCGGGTGGACCGCTCGGGCTATGGCACCATCTCGGTGCTGGCGGCGGACAAGCTGATGGGCGCGCCGCGGCTCTATGCCTGCTTCCTGCTGTGGCTTCTGTCCGAACTCTTCGAGCGTCTGCCCGAGGTGGGCGACCCGGACAAGCCGAAGCTTGTCTTCTTCTTCGACGAGGCGCACCTCCTGTTCGACGAGGCGCCCAAGGCGCTGCTCGACAAGGTGGAGCAGGTGGTCCGTCTCATCCGCTCCAAGGGCGTTGGCGTTTATTTCGTCTCGCAGAACCCACTGGACATTCCCGAGAGCGTGCTCGCCCAGCTCGGCAACCGGGTTCAGCATGCCTTGCGCGCTTTCACCCCCCGCGACCAGAAGGCGGTGAAGGCCGCGGCCGAGACCTTCCGGCCCAATCCCGATCTCGACACCGCACAGGTCATCATGGAACTGGGCAAGGGCGAGGCGCTGGTGTCCATGCTGGAGGGCAATGGCGTGCCTTCCATGGTGGAGCGCACCCTCATCCGCCCGCCCTCCGGCCGCATCGGTCCGCTGAGCGCGGACGAGCGCGCGGCGGTCATGGCCGGGAGCCCGGTGGGACACATCTATGATGCGCCCATCGATCGCGAATCGGCGTTCGAGATGTTGCAGAAGCGCATCGAGGAGAAGGCTGCCCCGCAGGAGGCCGCGGCTTCCGATGGCGGTGGCTTTCTCGGCGGGGTGCTCGACAGCGTGCTTGGCACAGGTGCATCCGCCGGCAAGGCGCCTTCCGGCACGGCGCGCAGCGGCGGCCGGGCCAGCACCCGCATGACCACCACCGAGGTCGTGGTGAATCAGGTGGCACGAACCGTGGCCTCGGGACTCGGCCGGGCCATCCTGCGCGGCATCCTCGGCTCCATCCGTCGCTAAGGCGTAGCCGCGCGGGTTTGAACGACATTTTGTGCCGTTCAGGAGGTCGGGAAACGTATTCTGTTGCTTTGGTGCGCTCCAGGCGGTATAATCATGGTATTCCAGTGGGATTGCGGGGTCGCACTGGGGAGCTGCTCAACGCGCGTGCCAGAGCCCTGCCCTTCAGGCGGAATCTTCTCCGGCGCGCCTCGACTTGGAGCGCCTCATGAAGGTGTTGCCGATCGCCCGCATTCTTCTGGTTGATTCCCATATGGAACGTCGCCTTGCGACCAAAGCCGCCCTGACCGCGCTCGGCGTGGGATCAGTGCGCGAGGTCGCTGCGTTCGACGAAGTGACTGATCCCGCAGTTCTGGGATCGGCGGACGTGCTCGTCGTTCAGGTGGATGATCCAGAGGATGCTCCTGCCAATCCCTTCCGCTTCGGGGCCGGCATTCCTGCCGTGCTCATCGCGGAAGTCCCGGCCCAGCTTCTCGTGCGGGCCGCAAGCCGTGCCGGCTATGACGCCGCGCTTGGCGCGCCGCTCGCGCCGCGGCTGCTCTACCGACGAATCGGCTCGGTGATGCAACGCGCACGCCGGCTGGCGCGTCCGGCTCTAGCCGCCGTTGCGCAGCCGACCGGGGACCTCGTCAGCGCCGGCTGATCTTCCCGCCGGTGATCGCGTTTTTCGCTTAAGACGAGATCTTCGCATCAGCCGGACCAAATCCGGCTGGTGCCCGATTCTGGTGCGCCGCCCCAACTCAACGGGGCGCGGCGTGTCATGTCCGCCGTGATATCTTGTCCACCATGATATCCTGCCGGTCAGGGCTTCCCCGTGCAGGGGGCTCTCCCATGATGGCGTCTTGCCAGAAGCGTGTGAGGAAGCCAGCATCCGTCGCGATTCCGGGCCGGGCATGGCCCGCGACGGAGGCCCTGATGGCGGATGAAACCCTCGACGCGATGCGCCTCAATGCAGCGCAGCTTGATGCAACCCTCAAGGCCGTCGACGACGGGCTGGACACCGCGCTCGCGCGGCTGTTCGATTTTTTGAAGATCGCGTCCATCTCCACGGATCCCGCCCACAAGGCGGCCTGCGCGCAAGCTGCGGAATGGGCGGCTGGCGAATTGCGCGCGCTCGGCTTCGCCGCCACGGTTCACCCGACGCCCGGCCATCCGGTGGTGGTTGCCCGCACCGACACGGGGGCGCCGCGTCGGGTGCTGTTCTACGGCCATTACGACGTGCAGCCGGTGGACCCGCTGAGCCTGTGGGAGACCCCGCCGTTCGAGCCGCGCCTTGGCGCGACGCCGGACGGCCGCAAGACCATCGTTGCCCGCGGCGCCTGCGACGACAAGGGGCAGGTGCTGACCTTCCTTGAGGCCTTGCGCGCCTTCAAATCGTCCGGGACCGGCGCGCCGGTGGATGTCACCGTGCTGCTGGAGGGGGAGGAGGAGTGCGGCTCGCCCAACCTGCCGGCCTTCCTCGCGGCCCACGCCTCCGAGCTTTCCGCCGACCTTGCCCTGGTCTGCGACACCGGCATGTGGGACCCCAGGACGCCCTCCATCACCACGGCGCTGCGCGGCATTCTCCATACCGAGCTGACCATCGTGGGCGCTGACCGGGACCTGCACTCCGGCCTGTTCGGCGGAGCGGCGCGCAACCCTATCCATGTGCTGGCAGGCCTCATCGCCGACGCCCATGATGCGTCCGGCCGGGTGACGCTGCCGGGCTTCTACGACGACGTGCGCGAGATGCCCGCCGAGGTGCGCCAGCGCTGGGAAAGCCTCGGCCTCACCGCCGAGGCTTTCCTTAATCCGGTGGGCCTTGGGATTGCCGCAGGCGAGAGCGACCGACTGGTCATCGAGCAGATCCAGTCGCGGCCCACCTTCGAGGTGAACGGCATGTTCGGCGGCTATACCGGCGCCGGCACCAAGACCATCATTCCCGCGCGGGCCACCGCCAAGATCTCGTTCCGGCTGGTGGCGGACCAGGACCCGGCGACGATCCGCGCCGGCTTCGAGGCCTTCGTCGCCGCGCGGGTGCCGGCGGATTGCGAAGCCGTCTTCACCTGGGGCGAGGGCGCTCGCGCCTTCCTGGTGCCGCCGGAGAGCCCGGACCTCTCCCGTGCCGCCGCAGCCCTTTCAGCGGAGTGGGGCGTCGCACCGGTCACCGTCGGCTCGGGCGGGTCGATTCCCGTGGTGGGCCAGTTCAAGGACCTTTTGGGGGTCGACACCCTGCTCATCGGCTTCGGACTTGATGACGATCGGGTACATTCCCCCAACGAGAAATACGACCTCACGTCATTCCACAAGGGCACCCGCAGCTGGGTGCGCATTCTTAACGCCCTCGCCTGAGGCTAATGGTCATGGTTCCGATCTCTTGCACCTGACGTTGCGCGCCCACTTTTGTGCGGCGCGCAATCGTGCGAGGAAGGCCGGGCCAGATCGGCGGAATGCCCCCCAAGGATGCGCCAGACGTAGCCTTCAGACGCCCCAAGGACGCCCCCCATGGAACGCCCTGCGCCCAAGATGGATGCCGAAGGCCTGCTCTCAGCCTGGCAATTTGACGGCCGGGGCGGTGCAACCCGTCTGCCACTCGATCGGGCGCTGGTGGAACCGGCGCCGGAAGGCGGCGGCTTCATCTGGCTGCATTTCCGCTATCTGCCACGCGCGCCACAGACCTGGCTGCGGCAGGAGAGCAGCCTTGACCCCTCGGTGGTGGAGTCCATCGCCGAGGATGATTGCCGGCCGCGCTGCGCCATGTTCGCGGAAGGCTCGCTCTTGTCCCTGCGCGGTATCAATTTGCAGCGCAATGCCCTGCCGGAAGAGCTGATCACCGTGCATCTGTGGGTGGATGCGCGGCGCGTGCTTTCGGTGCAGCACGATTTCCTTTCCGCCATCGCGGATTTCGAGGACGCGCTCGCCCGTGGCCGCTGCCCGCGTTCGCAGGGCGAGTTCGTGGCCGACCTGTCCACGCGTCTCGTGGAGCGGGTGGATGCGGTGGTGGACAAGTTGATCGACGAGGCGGACGAGCTGGAAGACGCGGTGCTGTCCGTCGTCGCCTCCGAGATGCTGCCGAAGATCGCCATCCTGCGCCGGGTGGCCATCAAGCTGCGCCGTCACATCGCGCCCCAGCGCGAGGCGCTCAACCATTTCGCCCTGGAAGACGACCCCTGGATGGGGCCGAAGGACAGGAACCGCTTACGCGACGCCGCCGACCGGGTGACGCGCTTCGCCGAGGAGCTGGACAGCGTGCGCGAGCGCGCCGGCATCATCCGCGAGCAAATGGTGGATACCCGGGCCGAGCAGATGAACAAGTCCATGCTCGTGCTCGCCGTGGTGACCGTGGTGTTCGCCCCCATGACGCTGATTTCCGGCATGTTCGGCATGAATGTGGGCGGCATTCCCGGCAATTCGGATCCCGAGGCTTTCTGGGCACTGGCCATCGCCATGCTGGTGCTGGGCTTCATCCTGCTGTGGCTGTTCCGGAAGCTGAAGTGGATCTGAGGCCGCAATAGCTGAACGTTACGGAAGTGTCGTCGGCCTGTCGCTGGGCCGTCAACGCTTGCGCGGCAGGTGGTGTGCGCATCGGACCCTCGGGAGGCTTTCCCCATGCGCACCGTGAAATCGTTTACCCTGAAATCGTTTGCCCTCGTGCTGCTCGCCGGCGTCGCCCTCGCCACGCCCGGCTTCGCCCAGGATAAGGTGGCATCTGACAAGGCTGTTTCAGCGGAAGGCTCGGCCTATCCGGCGACCCTGGTGGGACAGGCGGTGCTGCCCGCCGCCAGCTTCGTGCCCGCGCCCGCGGATGCGCCGGCCGATCTGAAGACCTCCGGCAAATTCACCAATGCCGACCGCAAGCGCATCGACCAGGTGGGCAGCGTGAAGGGCGTCAGCGTCCTCTCCGACAAGGCCGCCCCGCGCGAGACCGGACTGTCCCTGCCGTTCGAGGGGCAGCCGGTGCAGGGCTTCTCCGGCATCGTCTCGGAAGGCGACGGCCGGTTCTGGGTGCTCACCGATAACGGCTTCGGCTCCAAGGCCAATTCGCCCGACGCCATGCTGATGGCCCACCGCCTGAAGATGGACTTCAAGGACGGCAAGATCGAGCGGCTCGCCACCATCTTCCTGCATGACCCGGATCGGAAGGTGCCCTATCCCATCGTCATGGAGGGCACCGAGAAGCGCTATCTCACCGGTGCCGACTTTGACCTCGAATCGATCCAGGTGGTGGGCGACAGCATCTGGTTCGGCGAGGAGTTCGGCCCCTTCCTCGTCGAGACCGACCTTGCCGGCAAGGTGAAGGGCGTGTTCGAGACCAAGGTGGACGGCAAGCCGGCCCGCTCGCCCGACCATCCGGCGGTCAGCACCCCCTCTGCGCCGGACGGCAAGGTGGCGTTCAACGTCTATCGCTCCAAGGGCTTCGAGGGCATGGCAATGTCGCCCGACAAGACCAAGCTCTACGCCCTGCTCGAAGGCCCGCTGTTCGATGCGGCCGCCGGCGGCAAGGAGAAGGTGGGCGAGAGCGAGGTGCTGCGCATCGTCGAGTTCGACATCGCCAAGCGCGACTGGACCGGCCGGTCCTGGAAATACCCGCTGGCGGTGGCCGGCAACGCCATCGGCGACTTCAACATGATTGACGACACCCACGGCCTCATCATCGAGCGCGACAGCCTGGAGGGCTCGCGCTTCAAGGCCTGCGCCGAGAGCAAGGTGGAGCCGACCTGCTTCGACAAGCCCGCCAAGTTCAAGCGCGTCTACAAGGTGGAGTTCTCCCCCGAGACCGCCGGTCAGCTGGTGCGCAAGGTGGGCTATATCGACCTGCTGGCCATCAAGGATCCCAACGGCAAGGCGCGCCAGGGCGGCACCGAGGGCGTGCTCGACATGCCCTTCTTCACCATCGAGAACGTGGTGATGGTGAGCCCCACCGAGATCGTGGTGGGCAACGACAACAACCTGCCGTACTCCGCCGGCCGCAGCCCGCAGAAGAACGACGACAACGAGTTCGTCCTCCTTTCGGTGCCGGAACTGCTGAAGGGCAACTGAGCCTTTCGGCCTCGGTCTTCGACTGAGGTCAATCAGGCTACGCTCGAACGCCGCTCGGGCTTGAGCGATGGCGGGTGAGACCATCTCACCGGCGATCGTTTTAGCCCCCGCGCTCAAGCCGGATGATGGCTCGCAAACGATGAAGGCCGGGCACCTGAGTGCCCGGCCTTCATCGTTCGGGGATCCCCGCTCGCCTATTGGCCGGCGGCGAACACGCTGGGGAAGGGCCGGCCGCGCACATCAAAGACAGTGGCGTAGGTGACGCCTTCCCGCTCGATCTTGACCAGGGTCGGCGCCTTCACATCGGCGCAGTAGAACTCGCCGAGGCGCAGATAGAAGTCCGCGTTGCTGCTGTCATAGGTGGTTTCGTAGCGGGGGCCGAGTTCGGCTGCCGCAGCGAAATAGGGCCCGCACACCGCCACCCGCAGCTTGCGGCCCTGGGGCAGGGACCGGCGGTGCTGTTCCACATATTCGTCCAGCTCTTCGGTCGCCTGCTTGAAGGCGAGGCCCCAGTAATCGAGCATGAACTTGCTGTCGGCGCCCTGGATGCCGCCGGCCATGTGGTTGTAGTAAGTGTATTCATAGGGGTGCAGGTTGCGGAAAGCCGCCGCTGGCATGGCGAGGCCCACCAGGAAGGCGGCCGCCACGGCGCCGCGGGCAAGGCGCGGCAAGCGCTGCGCCTTCTCCCAAAGCCAGGCGGCGGCGATACCGCCGAGCAGGGCCAGGGCCGGCGTCACGAACACGAAGTGGCGGATGCCGTTATAGACCACCGGTCGCGCCGTCACCGTGAGCAGCACGGGGAAGAAGGCGGCGGTGACAACCAGCACCAGCCGGGCGCGCTTGGCCGGCGTGTCCTTGCCGAACAGGGCCGACACCACGGCGCCTGCAGCACCGGCCAGGGCAAGGCCCAGGAACAGTTCCGGCATCTGCACCGAGAACAGCGTGGGCACATAGGAGCGCGGCATATCGGGGACGAGGATCGGCCGACCCTCGAACATCTCGCGCCAGGGCACTTCCCAGAAGTTGGAATAATATTTCAGTGCCACAAGGGGGTTGAGCGGCTCAGCCACACCCCAGGGCCACAGGATGCCCAGCACGAAATAGGCGAGGGGCAGGCCGAGGGCGAGCAGGCCGGTGAAGCCGAGGCTGCGCTTCAGCGCCACCTTCAGGCCCAGATGGCGGGCCTCCGTGATGGCCAGGAAGCCGATGGCGGCAAGGATATAGACGCCGCACATCAGCCCCATCACCCGGGTGCCGATGGCAAGGCCGAGAGAGAGGCCGAACAGGGTGACCGTACGCGGGGAGGGATTGGGGAATTCGTCAAAGGCCCGCACCGTCGCGTAGAGCACGCCGGCGACGGCCACGGCGAAGGGCGCGTCCTTCACGTTCATGAAGATATGCCCGTAGAATAGTGGGCAGATCATCAGCAGCGCCATCGCCGCGAAGCCGCCCCAGGGGCCGGCGAGGCGGCGCCCGGTGCGCCAGACGATGAAGAAGCCGCCGACGCCCACCAGCGCGCCCAAAAGGCGGCGGATGTCGAACACGTCGACGAAGGGCATGGCCTTGGCGAGGGTGGCGGCGAGCAGATCGAAGCCGCCGCCATAATAATACAGGTTGACGAAGGAAAAGACCTTCCGCTGCGTCAGACCTGAAGAAAAGTAATTGTACAGCAGATCGCCGTACTGGGAATGGGTGAAGTCATCCCAGCCTAGCCCGTAATCGGAGAAGGTGAGGGCAGCGATGACGGTTACGGCCGCAAGCAGGATGACGGCGCAGGCATCCGCAACCGCGCCTGGCCGACGATCGATCTCTAGGAACGACATGAAAGGAGGACCCCGACGGACGACCAAATCTTCCTGTGCACACCCACCGGTTGAAGCCGAATGCTTCCTTATTCTTCGGGTAGGCGTATTATCCTACCGCAGCCGATGAGGCGCGTCACAGCTAAGATGGAGTAGCGTCCAATCGCAACAAAATTATGCTGTGCATTGCAAAATTTTGAGGCAAATCCGGTGTGAAATTGCGGCGGATTGCCCTCGTGACACAAGGAGAGGTGTCCGGATCATCTTGAGCGCGTTGACGCGTTCACCATGAAGAGAAGCATTTGCTCAGCGCTGTTGCTTTGTCGGCAAAGGTGCCTCCCGGCAGGGGCCGGGAGGCAAGAGGCGCTGGACCCGGTCGGATCAGACAGCCTTGCTGTACAATTCCGCTACGTAATCCCAGTTCACCAGATGGTCGACGAACGCCTTGAGATAGTCGGGGCGGCGGTTGCGGTAATCGATGTAGTAGGAGTGCTCCCACACGTCGACGCCGAGGATGGGGGTCGCGCCCTGCACCAGCGGATTCTCGCCGTTCGGGGACTTGAGCACCACCAGCTTGCCGTCCTTGAGGGCGAGCCAGGCCCAGCCCGAGCCGAACTGGCCGACGCCGGCGGCGATGAAGTCTTCCTTGAACTTCTCGACCGAGCCGATGTCCTCGATGATCTTCTTTTCGATCTCGCCGGGGATGGCGCCGCCACCGTTCGGCTTCATCCAGTTCCAGAAATGCAGGTGGTTGTAGTGCTGGCCGGCATTGTTGAAGAGCGGGGCGTTCTTGCCGAACGAGCCCTTGACGATCTCCTCAAGGGATTTTCCTTCAAATTCAGTTCCCTTTAGGAGATTGTTGCCATTGTTCACGTAAGCGAGGTGGTGCTTGTCGTGGTGGTATTCCAGCGTCTCGCGCGACATGTAGGGGGCGAGGGCGTCATAGGCATAAGGCAGTTCGGGCAGCGTGAAGGACATGAAACATCTCCGCAATCTATCCGGCGTCGTGCTCGGGGCGAAATCGCTGCCCCGGCGCCACACCGGGTATACGACATGTCCGAGCGAGCACCTAGATAGGGTGGCGCCTGCCTTCAAACAACCTTGATGCGGCCGATTTTCCCGGCGAGGTACCACCTTTGGTGTATAGCGGCCTTTAGGCTGGCAAGCGGGAGTGGGGTGCGAGATGTGGTGGTTCCTGGTCCTTCTCGGCGTTCTGATCGCACTGGCCGGGCTTGTGGTGATCGCGCTCGGCGTCGTCATCTACCAGTCCACCTTCGGCAATTCGCTGATCACCACCGGCGCGGTGGCCGCCTCGGGTGGGTTCGTCCTCACCGCCATGGGGCTGGTGCTGCGCCAGCTTGAGCGCCTCTCCCAGCAGATCGAGCGGAGCTATCCCGGCGCGGAAGCGCCTGCCGAAGGCACCTATCCGGCGCGCGTCGGCGGCCGTGGCGCACAGGCCCGCCTCTCCGTGGATGATCTGGCGCCGCCGGAACCTGAGGCCATCGCCGCTGAGCCCGCGCCTGCTGCCCTGCCGCCGGTCGAGACCCGCGAGCGGATCGCGCCGCCCCCGCGCAACGCCCCGCTTCCGCCGCCGGCCGAGCCGGAGGCCGAAGCCGCCGATCCCATGCTGGAGGCGCGCCGCCAGCGGTTGCAGCGCCGGGCCGAGCCGCAGCAGCCCCAGCCTGCCGTGACGCCGCCTCCCGGCCCGCCGCGTCCGCGCACCGGCTACGAGCCGCCCCCGCGCCCGGCCCGTCCGGCGCCCGAGCAGCAGCCAGCCCCGGCAGTGCCCCCCGCTCCGCCACCCCGCCGCGAGCCGGAGGAGCCGCGCATCCTGAAGTCCGGCATCGTCGGCGGCATGGCCTATACGCTCTATTCGGACGGCTCGATCCAGGCCGACCTGCCCGATGGCGTGGTGCGCTTCGCCTCGCTTCAGGAACTGCGCGACCACGTGGCGCAGTCGCAAAGCGAGCGCTGAGCAGGACGGGCAACCTTCGGCTGGCCGCACCCGGCGGGTGAGGCCAGCGGCGTGCCTGGGGAAGGCCTGACGGCGGGCCGAGGCCGCGCCTTCCGAGCCGCGACTCGCGGCTTTGCCCAAGCCGGTTCGTCCTTCTTCCCCCTTCGCTCGCAGGCGCTTTGGCTCTATGGAGCGGCTTTCCGTTCCCGCGCCGGGCTTACCGCCCCGGCACCGCTTCAGGTAGCCTGCCCATGTATCCCAGCGACTCCGGCCTGCCCTTCGATGATATCCGCCAACTCGTTGCCACCATGCCCGGCCCGTCCGAGGGCGCGCGGGAGGCAGCCCTGGCCCGGCAGGAACAGCTGGTGAAGCCGCTCGGTGCGCTGGGCCGGCTGGAGGCCATCGCCGCCCACCTCGCCGCCTGGCAGGGTAATTCCATGCCCACGGTCAATCGGCCCATGGTGGCGGTGTTCGCCGCGACTCACGGCATCGCCGATCGCGGCGTCTCGCCCTATCCCGGCGCGGTGACCAAGCAGATGATGGCCACCTTCACCGCCGGCAAGGCGGCGGTGAACCAGATCTGCGCCACCTTCGACGCCGGGCTGCGGGTGTTCGACCTCGCCCTCGACTATCCCACCCCGGACATCACGCAGGGCGCTGCGCTTGATGAGAAGGCCTGCGCGGCCACCATGGCCTTCGGCATGGAGGCCATCGCCGGCGGCTCGGATCTTTTGTGCCTCGGCGAGATGGGAATCGGCAACACCACCATCGCCGCTGCCTTGTGCCACGGCCTCTACGGCGGCACGCCGGAGGAGTGGGTGGGCGCCGGCACCGGTTCCACGGGCGAGGTGCTGGAGCGCAAGATCGCGGCGGTGCGCGACGCCGTGGCGTTCCACAAGGATCATCTGTCGGATCCGCTGGAGGTGCTGCGGCGGCTCGGCGGGCGTGAGATCGCCGCCATCGCCGGCGCCATCATCGCCGCGCGTCATGAGAAGGTGCCGGTGGTGCTGGATGGTTTCGTGGTCACCGCCGCCGCCGCCGTGCTCCACGCCCTCGACCCGTCCTCTCTCGACCATTGCCTCGCCGGGCACGTCTCGGCGGAGAAGGCCCATCGCGCGCTGCTCGACCGGCTGGGCCTGCGCCCCATCCTCGACCTCGACATGCGGCTGGGCGAGGGCTCGGGCGCGGCGCTGGCCATCGGCGTGGTGAAGGCGGCGGTGGCCTGCCATCGCGGCATGGCCACCTTCGCCGAGGCCGGAGTTTCCGAGGGCTGAAGCTCAGGATTGAAGGGCGCGCGCGGGCGGGAAGGTCACTTCGGCCCGCGTGCCGCCGCCCGGCCGCCGCTCCAGCGCCAATGCGCCGCCGTGCAGGCCGGCGAGGCCGCGCACGATGGCAAGGCCCAGCCCGGCGCCGCGTCCGGTGGCAAGGTCGAGGCGGCTTTCCCGGGGATGGGCCGCCCCCAGCGGCAGCTCGCGCTCGGTGATGCCCGGGCCGGTATCTTCCACTGCGACGAAGGGCATGCCCCCGGCGCCCAGCCCCGCGAGCAGCCGCACCGAGCCGTCGTGCGGTGTGAATTTCACCGCGTTGGCCAGGAGGTTGAGGGCGATCTGGCGCAGCGCCCGCTCGTCGCCCCACAGGCGCGGCGTGCCCGTCACCTCGGCGGTCAGGGTCACGCGGGCGCCGGCCGCCAGGGGCCGCATCATGGCGACGCAGTCCTCCGCCAGGGCATCGAGCCGTACCGGCGTTTCCATGAGGGTGCGGTGGCCGCTCTCGATGCGGGCGAGGTCGAGCAGGTCGTCGGCGAGGGCCAGCAGATGCTGGCCGGAGGCGTGGATGTCCCGCGCATAGCTGCCATAGGCCTGCACCCGGTGGGGGCCCAGCACCTCGTCCGCCATCATCTCGGAAAAGCCCATCACGGTGTTCAGCGGGGTGCGCAGCTCATGGCTCATCTCGGCCAGGAACCGTGATTTGGCAAGGTTTTCGGCCGTCGCCTGCCGTGCTGCCGCCTCCGCCGCATCGGCCCTCGCCTCGGCCGCGCGCAGGGCGGTTTCCAGCCGCTGGGACCGCAGGACGAGGAGGCTGGCGGCGATCAGTGCAGCCGCACCACCGGCGACGGCGCCGGGACCTCCGGCCAACGCCCCGCCCGCCAGCGCCAGGCCGAAGCTGCCCAGACCGGCCACGAGCCAGGAACCGGCAAGGCTGCGGGTGGGGCGGGCAAGGGGCAGGGGAGGCGGGAGGGGGAGTCCGGCCGCCTGCGCCGCGAGCTCCGGCGGGGAGCTGGCGGCGGCGTCGAGCGGGGGGCAAAAGGGGCCGGACATGCGGCAGGAGCCCTTCGCGGACGGCGCGGTCCTTTCAGGAGACCGGCACCGGGCCAGACGGATAACGCGTTCCCAACTCCTGGGGCCGTCGCGGTTAACGGGGGGTTAACGGGCGGTCGCCGAAAGTCCGGCCCCTTAACCTTCAGGGCTTGCGCATGCGCATCAAGGACCTTGTTTTGGCGGTGCTGATCCTCGGCGCGCTCGCGCTTCTGGTGGACCTGCTCAAGCGGGAGGAAACGCTTGCGGGGCATGCGTTTGCTGTGGATGGCGACACCCTGGACATCGCCGGCACCCGGGTGCGGCTCAAGGGCATCGATGCGCCGGAGCTGAAGCAGGAATGCGTGCGGGCGGGCCGGCCATGGGCCTGCGGCGAGGCGGCCCGGCGGATGCTCCAGGAGGCGCTCCGGGCGGCGCCGGTGACCTGCGCCGCCTCCCGGCGTGACCAGTATGGCCGGCCTGTGGCCGTATGCCAGGCGGCCGGTGTGGATCTGTCGGAACATATGGTGCAGCAAGGCTTTGCGGTGGCCTATCTCGGCCGTGCCTACGCCGGGATGGAGGCTGAGGCGCGGGCGGCGGGGCGGGGCATCTGGGGCGGCAGCTTCGAGCCGCCGGTGGATTGGCGGGCCGCCCATCCCCACGGCTCCTGAGGGGTCGGGCAGGGATGCCGCCGCCGCATGCCTCCGCTCTTCGCCACTGCGCTGGAGCCCTTGCACGGCCGGGACAGGCATGGTCTTTCGCTGGGCAAAAGAAGGCGAGGCTGGAGGCGCCAGGGGCATGAAACTTTACGATTCAAGTCGCGCGCCGAATCCGCGCCGTGTCCGCATCTTCCTGGCGGAAAAGGGTATTTCGGTTCCGACCGTCCAGGTGGACCTCGGCAAACTGGAGCACAAGTCGGGCGACTTCACCCGCCTCAACCCCCGCCAGCGCGTGCCTGTTCTAGTGCTGGATGACGGCACCGTCATCTGCGAAACCATTGCAATCTATCGCTTTTTCGAGGCGCTGCAGCCCGAGCCCAACCTGTTCGGCGCGACGCCGACGGAGCAGGGGCTGGTGGAAATGTGGCAGCGCCGGGTGGAACTGGACCTGCTTTATCCCATCATGATGGTATTGAGGCACCTTAATCCCGGTATGGCCACCATGGAGGTGCCGCAGGTGCCGGAATGGGGCGAGGCGAACAAGCCCAAGGTATTGGCAGCGCTTGATTTTTTCAACGATG
This sequence comes from Xanthobacter autotrophicus, assembly GCF_005871085.1. Taxonomy (GTDB): domain Bacteria; phylum Pseudomonadota; class Alphaproteobacteria; order Rhizobiales; family Xanthobacteraceae; genus Xanthobacter; species Xanthobacter autotrophicus. The sequence goes on from NZ_VAUP01000004.1 coordinate 59,744, forward strand.
CCCTGGCCGGCCGGGAGTTCCTCGCGGGCGATCGCTTCACCGTGGCGGATATTACGCTGCTAGTGGCTGTGGATTTCATGCGCGTGATCCGCGTGGCGCTTTCCCCCACCCACGAAAATCTTGCCCGCTGGCATGCAGCCGTCTCGGCCCGGCCGAGCGCAAAGGCTTGATATCATGAAGCTAAAGGTGGTCGGCTGCGGCGACGCGTTCGGCTCGGGCGGACGCGGCAACAGCTGCTTCCTGCTGACCTCACAGGGGCACAAGGCCACCCTCGACTTCGGTGCCAGCGCCCTCGTGAACTTCAACAGGTTCAACATGAGTTCGGCGGACATCGACACGGTGTTCATCAGCCACCTTCATGGAGATCATTTCGGTGGTATTCCATTCCTCCTACTGGATGGTCAGTTTGTCCATCTGCGGGAGCGGCCGCTGGCCATCGTCGGCCCGCCCGGAACCCGGGCGCGGCTGACGGCGGCCATGGAGGTGCTGTTCCCCGGCATGGGGGAGATCGACTGGCGATTCGCCTGGAGCGTGACCGAGGTGGAGCCCGGCTCCACCTCCCGCCATGGCGCCCTAACCCTCACCACCGCGGCGGTGGTCCATCCCTCCGGCGCGCCCTCCACCGCCCTGCGGCTGGAGGATGGCGCCCGTACCCTCGCCTTCTCCGGCGACACCCAGTGGACCGACGCTTTGCTGCCCATCGCGCAGGGGGCGGATCTCTTCATCTGCGAGAGCTTCGCCTTCGAGGGCGAGCCCTACGGCCATCTTGCCTACCGCACCATCGCCCACCGGCGGGCGGATCTGGGCGCCCGGCGCATCCTGCTCACCCACATGGGCGACGCCATGTGGGCGCGCCGGGGGGAGGTGGACCCCACCCATTTCATCGTGGCTGAGGATGGGCTCGAACTCGACATCTGAACCCGCTGTCGACGCCCTGGTGGCGCGAATCCGCGCCTGCCGGGTGTGCGTGGAGGCGCCGCGCGGTGCCCCGCTGCCCCACGAGCCCCGTCCGGTGCTGTGGGTGTCGGCCACGGCCGCCATCCTGGTGGCGAGCCAGGCGCCGGGCACCAAGGTGCATGCCAGCGGGCGGCCCTTCACCGATGCCTCCGGCGACCGGCTGCGCCAATGGATGGGGGTGAGCGACGACGAGTTTTACGACGCGTCCCGAATCGCCATCGCGCCCATGGGCTTCTGCTTTCCGGGGCAGGATGCGGCCGGCGGCGACCTGCCGCCCCGGCGCGAATGCGCGGCCACCTGGCACGACACCTTGTTCGCGACCCTGCCGGCGTTCCGGCTGATCCTGGCGGTGGGCCGCCCGGCGCAGGCCTATCATCTGGCGCGGCTCGGCCTAGGCGCCCACCTGAAGGCGAACCTGACCCAGACCGTGCACCACTGGCGGGAGGTGCGCGCCGCCGGGCTGGCGCTGGCGAACCCGGTGGCGGTCTATACCCTGCCGCATCCCTCCTGGCGCAACACCGGCTGGCTCAAGCGCAACCCTTTCTTCGAAGCCGACCTGCTGCCGCAGCTTCAGGCCGACATCGCCCGCGCGCTGGGGCCGGGCGGGTAGGGGTTAGGATGGGCCGCCGGTAGTAAAAACTGCTGCACGACCCAGAATGGTATGAACCCTCTCCCGCGTGCGGGGGAGGGCAGGGAGGGGGCAACGATGCCTCCAATGCGTATAGCCGTGGGTGGTGGCGCGGACCTGCCCCCTCCCCGGCCCTCCCCCGCAAGCGGGAGAGGGGGCCGGCTGGTTCAGGGTGGCGAGCAGCAGCGCTTCTTTTCGGCCACAGACCTGTCCGCGACACTCCCCTCCCTTGCCCAACCTTTCATCAGCGCTCATATGTCGGGCTTTGTAGTTCAGAGATGTCATGCGACTCAATTGGCGACTTCCCTTTTTCACACACCGGGCCCGCGCGCCTGCCCCCGGAACGTCGACGGCGCGGGAGACCGGCAACAGAGTTGAGACCATGAGCAATACAGCCGAACTCAGCGAAGACCTGGTCCGCTCCACCCTTGCCTCGGTGCGCACCCCGGAGGGCGTCGCCCTCTCGGTGTCGCCCGCCCTCTCCGGCGTGGTGGTCACCGCGGGCAAGGTCTATCTTTCCATCAATGTGGACCCGGCCCAGGCCCGCGCCTGGGAAGGCGTGCGCGCCGCCGCCGAGGATGCGGTGAAGGCGGTTCCCGGCGTCGTCTCGGCGCTGGTGACCCTCACCGCCGAGCGCAAGATGGCCCCGCCGGCCCCCGCGCCCCAGGCCGCCCACGGGCATGGCCACGGCCACTCCCATGGCGCGCCGGCCCCGCGCGGCATCTCGGTGCCGGGCGTCGCCTCCATCATCGCGGTGGCCTCGGGCAAGGGGGGCGTGGGCAAGTCCACCACCTCCATCAACCTCGCCCTCGCCCTGCGCGACATGGGCCTGAAGGTGGGCCTGCTCGACGCCGACATCTACGGCCCCTCGGTGCCGCGCCTTTCCGGCGTCGCCCAGAAGCCGGAGACCACGGCGGACGGCCGCACCATGATCCCGCTGGAGAATTTCGGCCTCCAGCTGATGTCCATCGGCTTCCTGGTGGAGGAAGACACGCCGATGATCTGGCGCGGGCCCATGGTCATGTCCGCCATCTCGCAGATGCTGAAGGAAGTGAAGTGGGGCCCCCTCGACGTGCTGGTGGTGGACATGCCCCCCGGCACCGGCGACGCCCAGCTCACCATGGCGCAGCAGGTGAATCTGGCCGGCGCGGTCATCGTCTCCACCCCGCAGGATCTCGCCCTCATCGACGCGCGGCGAGGCGTCGCCATGTTCGAGAAGGTGAACATTCCCATCCTCGGCGTGGTGGAGAACATGTCCCATTTCATCTGCCCCCATTGCGGCGGGCGGTCCGACATCTTCGGCCATGGCGGCGCCCATGCCGAGGCGGACAAGATGGGCGTGCCCTTCCTGGGCGAGATCCCGCTCCACATGCGCATCCGCGAGATGTCGGACGCGGGCCTGCCCATCGTCGTGTCCGATCCTGAGAGCCCGCAGGCCGCCGCCTATCGCCATGTGGCGCAGGGCGTGAAGGCGGCGCTGGATCGCGTCACCTCGTCCAGCAAGCAGGCTCCGCGCATCGTCATCGAGTGACGTGAGGGGGCCGGCCCTTGCCAAGAGGTGCCGGCGGTGCCGGTGAAAACCACCGTTGCCCTCACCCTGCCCTCCCCCGCCTGCGGGGGAGGGTCGCCGGGCGTGCCCAATCGCACCAGCCAAGCTTCTGTGACTTTAGGATAAGTCGGGCCGTGATCCCGCCGCCGTGCGTTGCCAGCCGGTGATGGGGTGCTCTAGAACAGCGCTATGCCGGCCCTTGCGAGAGGCTGAGCCGCCAAAGAGCCTAGGGAGCCCTTCATGAAACGCCGTGATTTCCTGACCGCCGCCGGTGCGGGCGTTGCCGCGTCCGCCGCTGTCGCCATGCCGGCCATCGCCCAGTCGGCGCCGGAAGTGAAATGGCGCTGCACCTCCTCCTTCCCCAAGTCGCTGGACACCATCTATGGCGCCGCCGAGCTGATGGCGAAGCAGGTGGCCGAGATCACCGACGGCAAGTTCCAGATCCAGGTGTTCGCGGCGGGCGAGATCGTCCCCGGCCTGCAGGCGCTGGACGCCACCCAGAACAAGACCGTCGAGATGAGCCACTCGGCGTCCTATTATTATGTGGGCAAGGACCCCACCTTCGGCTTCGGCACCGCCGTGCCGTTCGGCCTCAACGCCCGCCAGATCAATGCCTGGTTCCTGTTCGGGAACGGCCTGACCCTGATGAACGACTTCTACAAGAAGTACGGCGTGGTGATGTTCCCCGGTGGCAACACCGGCGGCCAGATGGGCGGCTGGTTCCGCAAGGAAATCAAGACCGTGGCCGATCTCCAGGGCCTCAAGATGCGCATCGCCGGCATCGGCGGGCAGGTGCTGGCCAAGCTCGGCGTGGTGCCGCAGCAGCTCGCCGGCGGCGACATCTATCCGGCGCTGGAAAAGGGCACCATCGATGCCGCCGAATGGGTCGGCCCCTATGACGACGAGCGCCTCGGCCTCTACAAGGTGGCGCAGTATTACTACTTCCCCGGCTGGTGGGAAGGTTCGGCGGCGCTGAACTTCTTCGTCAACCAGGAAAAGCTCGCCGAGCTGCCGAAGAACTATCGCGCGGCGCTGACCACCGCCATGGCGCAGGCCAACGAGAGCATGCTGGCCAGCTACGACGCCAAGAACCCGGTGGCGATCCAGAGCCTGGTGAAGGCCGGCACCCAGCTGCGCCGCTACCCCAACGACGTGATGGATGCCGCCTACAAGGCGTCGCATCAGCTTTATGACGACATTGCCACCAAGAACGAAGACTTCAAAAAGGTCTACGAAGACATGAAGGCGTTCCGCAACAACGCCTATCTGTGGTGGCAGATTGTCGAGTTCACCTATGACGACTTCATGGTGCGCGCCCGCACCCGCGGCTGAGCCGCGCCTGAGCTGACCAGAAAAGCCCCGGAGCGCTGCTCCGGGGCTTTTTGTTTAGCGGCTCACGCCCGGGGTGGCCTGGGTGCGGCCGCCTTCCTGCGCGGGGCCATGCTGGGTGTTGGGGCCGGGGGCGGTGCCGGAACGCGGCGTAACCGAGCCGGTGGTGTCCACGGTGGGCGTGCCGGGGGCGCTGCTCGTGCCCGGGGTGGCCTGGGTGCGGCCGCCTTCCTGGGCGGGACCGGCATGGGTGTTGGGACCGGGCGCGATGCCGGAGCGCGGGGTGGGCGGAATGCCAGCCTCGGGCAGGGGGACGCTGCCGCCGGTCACGCCCGGGGTGGCCTGGGTGCGGCCGCCTTCCTGGGCGGGGCCGTGCTGGGTATTGGGGCTGGCCGCAGTGCCGCTGGTCTGCGCCTGGCTCGCACCCGAAAGGGCGATGAGGGCGGCGGCGGCGGCCGGAATGGCGAACTTCATGACGCTCATGAACCTGTCTCCTGATGGTGCCGGTATGCCGGGTCAACAGCGCAGGAGGCGTTTGGTTCACGCACCGTAATGTGATGGGCCGCCGGGAACCCGCCGCGCCCGGAGAAGCGGCGGGGCAGGGGAAGCCTCAACCGCCGATGCGGTCGAAATCGGCGATGCCGCGGGTGGCGGCGCGGATTTCATCCAGCAGCTTCAGGCGGTTCTCGCGCAGGGCCGGGTCTGGATCATTCACCGTGACCGCGTCGAAGAAGGCATCCACCGGCGCGCGCAGGTCCGCCAGCGCAGTCATGGCGGTCTCGAAGTCCTCGGCGGCCACGGCGGTGGCCACGCGGCGCTTCACCTGCTCGATGGCATCGGCGAGGCGCTCCTCGGCCGGCTCCTTGAGCAGGGCGGCATTGGTGGGGCCGGTGAAGGCGCGGCCGTCCTTCTTCTCCTCGATGCGCAGGATGTTCACTGCGCGGCGATAGCCGGCCAGCAGGGTCTTGCCGTCCTCGGTCTCGAGGAAGCGGGCCAGCGCCGTCATGCGCTCCACCAGCAGGAACAGGTCGTCCTGGCCCTCCAGGGCGAAGACCGCATCCACGAGGTCATGGCGCGCACCATGCTCGCGCAGGTGGACCTTCAGCCGGTCGGCGAAGAAGGAGAGGAGGTCATCTGCGATCTTCACAGCCTCGCCGAATACTGTCAGCCTTAAGCCAGAAGATGCGAACTTAAACAACAGCTCATCCTCTGCCGCCTGAACTCCCTTGAGCGTGCGGATATCAGGCGGAAGCGCTGAAATAGAGTCAATAGCTTCTTCAAATGGAAGCTGCTTGATGGTTTGAAGAACTTCGATTGCCCTGTTACGCAGAATGCTCCAAAGCCTTATCCGCAGCCCATTCTCCAGCACGATCCGGATCACCCCCAGTGCCGCCCGGCGGAGCGCGTAGGGGTCCTTGCTCCCGGTGGGCTTTTCATCAATGGCCCAGAAGCCCACCAAGGTGTCGATCTTGTCCGCCAGCGCCACGGCGATGGAGACCGGTGCGGTGGGCACACGGTCGCCGGGGCCTTGCGGCTTGTAGTGCTCCTCGCAGGCGGCGGCGACTTCCGGCGGCAGGTTCTCGTCCTGCGCGTAATAGCGGCCCATGAGGCCCTGAAGCTCGGGGAACTCGCCCACCACTTCCGTGAGCAGGTCGGCCTTGGCGTAGAGCGCGGCTTCCTCGGCTAAAGCCGGCTGCGCGCCCACCTTCGGCGCGATCTCCACCGCGAGGCGGCGGATCCGCTCGATGCGCTCGGCCTGCGAGCCCAATTTCTCGTGGAAGGTGATGGACTGGAACCGGGGCATCCGGCTTTCCAGCCCGTTCACCCGGTCCGTGTCCCAGAAGAATTTCGCATCCGACAGGCGGGCGCGGATGACGCGCTCGTTGCCAGCGACGATGGCCGCGCCGCCGTCGCTCGCCACCAAGTTCGAGATGAGCAGGAAGCGGTTGGCGAGGCGCCCGGTGGCCGGGTTCTTCAGCACGAAGCACTTCTGGTTGGCGCGGATGGTGGCGCGGATCACCTCGTCCGGGATGTCGAGGAAGCGCTCCTCGAACGCGCCCATGAGCACCACGGGCCATTCCACCAGGCCCGCCACCTCGTCCAAAAGGCCCTCGTCCTCCACCAGCTCAAGCCCGTTTGCTAGCGCCAGGTCCTTGGCATCGTTGAGGATGATGTCCTTGCGGCGGTCGCGGTCGACCACCACTTTCGCGGCCTCAAGCTTCGCCATCCAGTCGTCCAGCCGCTTCACCGTGATCGGCGCCGGGGCAAGGAAACGGTGGCCGTAGGTGACGTTGGACGAGACGATGCCGTCCACCTCGAAGCGCACCACCTCCGGCTCGTCCCCCTCCGCCCCGAAGGTGGCGACGATGGAATGCAGCGGCCGCACCCAGCGCAGGGAGCCAGACCCCCAGCGCATGGATTTCGGCCACGGGAAGCCGCGGATGATGGCGGGGATGATGTCAGCGATCACCTCCGGGGTGGGGCGGCCGGGCTTTTCCACCACGGCGACATAGAAATCGCCCTTCTTGGGGTCGCTCTGCACACTGGCCTGATCGAGGGAGGCGAGCCCCGCCGATTTCAGGAAGCCGGCGATGGCGCCTTCCGGCGCGCCGACGCGCGGACCCTTCTTCTCCTCCCGCTGGTCCGCCTGCCGGCCGGGCAGGCCGTGTACCGCCAGCGCCAGCCGGCGCGGGGTCACGAAGGCCTTCGCGCCCTCATAGAGCAGGCCCCGCTCCACCAGCGCGTCGGTGACGAGCTTCTTCAGCCCGTCGGCCGCCTGGGCCTGCATGCGGGCGGGGATTTCCTCGGAGAAGAGTTCGATGAGAAGGTCGGGCATGGGATCAATCTTGATCAATCTGGGTCGCGCGGGGCGATGAAGGGGGCCGGAAGCGGGGGAGGGACCGTCAGGCCGCCCCGCCGGCCGCCGTCTTGAGCCAGGCGGCGCCGCAGGCCTTCGCCAGCTCGCGCACCCGCAGGATGTAGCTCTGCCGCTCGGTCACCGAGATCACGCCGCGCGCGTCGAGCAGGTTGAAGACGTGGGAAGCCTTGATGCACTGGTCATAGGCCGGCAGCGCCATCTCATGGCGTTCGCCCTTGTCGCCGAAGGCGAGATACTTGTGGCAGGCCTTCTCGGCCATGCGGAACTGCTCCAGCAGCATCTCGGTGTCGGCGGCCTCGAAATTGTGCCGCGAATATTCCTGCTCGGCCTGGAGGAACACGTCGCCGTAGCTGATCTTCTCAGCCCCCTCGCGACCGTTGAAATTGAGGTCGTAGACGTTCTCGACCCCCTGCACATACATGGCGAGGCGCTCCAGCCCATAGGTCAGCTCGCCGGAGACGGGGGCGCACTCGATGCCGGCCACCTGCTGGAAGTAGGTGAACTGCGACACCTCCATGCCGTCGCACCAGCATTCCCAGCCAAGGCCCCAGGCGCCCAGCGTCGGGCTTTCCCAGTCGTCCTCCACGAAGCGCACGTCGTGCAGGCCCAGATCCACGCCGATGGCCTGAAGCGACTTGAGGTACAGCTCCTGGAGGTTGTCCGGGGACGGCTTCAGGATCACCTGGAACTGGTAATAATGCTGCAGGCGGTTGGGGTTCTCGCCATAGCGGCCGTCCTTGGGGCGGCGGGAGGGCTGCACATAGGCCGCCTTCCAGGGCTTCGGCCCCAGCGCCCGCAGGGTGGTGGCGGGATGGAAGGTGCCGGCGCCCACTTCCATGTCGTAGGGCTGGAGAACCACGCAGCCCTGGTCTGCCCAGAAGCGCTGAAGGGTCAGCAGCAGGGCCTGGAAGGAACGGTCGGGCCGCATGTGGGCGGGAAGGGCGGGATCAATCATCATGTGCTCGCAAGGCCATTTCCGGCGGCTGTGCGGCCCGGTCGTCCCGTTCGTGGGACGGCCGGGCGGCAGCGCCGCAGGCGCGCGGGACACTAGAGAGGCGTTGGCGGGATGGCAACTCGCCGGGTCCCCCTTCATTGGAAATGGAGCGCGGCCCATGCCCGGAAGGCCTTGCCTGCCCGGCCTTCCGCTGCCGGAGCGGGGCTTGGGTGCCACCCCCCTCAGGGGTGGAAGCGGGAAGCATCCGGCCCGGTGTCTCGGCCCGGATGCGGTCGCGCGGAGGCGGGACACGGTTTCGCGTGTGCCGGGATGGGCTCCGGGGCGGGCCCTGCCGCCACGCGGCGCATCCCAATTCCTTCCCGAAATCTTACCGGATTTGCATTCTGCGAAAACATCGGGGTCTTTACGTTTCGAGAATATCTTGTTCATGTGCTGTTAATACAAGTAAACATCCTGTTTTTCTGCGGCTTTAGCAAAGTTTTCATCGGCTGCTGCAATCTTGTATTGCGTTTTGATGTGTAGCAGGTGCGTAGCGATGACCGATGCCTATCGGCCGAGGGTGAAATATGTGATCGGCCCGGACGGCGGTCCGTTGACCATCGCCGACCTGCCGCCGCCGGATACGCGACGTTGGGTCATCCGCCGCAAGGCGGAGGTGGTGGCCGCCGTGCGCGGCGGGCTCCTGTCCCTTGAGGAGGCGTGCAGGCGCTATACCCTCACCGTGGATGAATTTTTGTCGTGGCAGGCCTCCATCGACCGCCACGGCCTGCCCGGCCTGCGCACCACGCGCATCCAGCATTACCGGCAATAGGGGCGGGCGCGGCCCAGTGATGTCTCAGTTTGAAAAGCTGCGGCCCTGACTGGGAGCCACCGCGAACCCTCTCCCGCTTGCGGGGGAGGGCAGGGTGGGGGTCAAGCGGTCTTCTCAGGCCTGGCAGCGACGGTGCTTATGGCGCGGGTGTGCCCCCTCCCCAACCCTCCCCCGCAAGCGGGAGAGGGGGCAGGGCAGTGGCACGGGTAATAATCCAGCCTCACCCCGCCGCCAGCTCGGCCGCGATGAAGGCGCCGAGCTGTTCCCCGCCGTCCGCGGGCGTGCCCACATTGTCGATGACGAGGTCGGGGGCCACGTCCACCTCCGGCGCGCGCGACAGGCGCTCCTCGATATCGGCCGCGTCCTCGCGGCCACGGGCGGCGAGGCGCCCGGCACGCACCGCCACCGGCGCCGTCACCTCCACCACGCGCACCCGTTGAAAGCGCGTTCGCGCCTCCGGCAAGGTGGCGCGGGAGCCGTTGGCCACCACCACGCCGCCTTCCGCGATGGCCTGCGCCACCTCCGGACCCAGCGCATAGCAGAGCCCATGCGCCCGCCAGAACAGGGGGAAGCGCCCCTCGACCCTGAGCGCCTCGAACTCCGCCTCGCTGAGGGTGCCGTGGGCCTCCCCCGCGCCGGCCGCGCGGGTGACGAGCCGGCGGGCGAACAGCACGCGGGTGTTGTCGGCGAAGCGGGTGCGGGCGATGTCGATCAGCGTGTCCTTGCCGGCGCCCGAGGGGCCGACCACCAGCAGCAGCGTTCCCGGACCCAGCAGCGCGTCCGGCCCCGTGTCGGCTGGCCTGTGGTCGAGGGTCGCCCCTGCGCCGGTCTCCCGCGTGGTCATGCCACCCTTTGCCCCGCGCGATGGACGCTCCGCACCACCGGCATGTCACCGGCCAGCGTCACCCGCACAAGGTCGGCGCGCCGGCCCTGGGCGATTTCGCCCCGGTCGGTGAGGCCCGCCACCTCGGCCGGGGTCTTCGTCACCATGCGCACCGCCCGCGGCAGATCGATGGACGGCACCCGGCGGTTGAGGTCGAACGCCGACCACAACAGGGAGGAGGGCACATAGTCGGACGAGAGGATGTCCAGCAGCCCGGCGCGGGCCAGCGCCTCGGCGGAGACGTTGCCGGTGTGGGAGCCGCCGCGCACCAGGTTCGGCGCGCCCATGAGCACGCGGATGCCGGCGTCGTGGGAGAGCTTCGCCGCCTCCTCCGTGGTGGGAAATTCGGCCACGGCCACCCCGTCGCCGATGGCTTCGGCCACATGCTCGGGGGTGCCGTCGTCGTGGCTCGCCACCACGCAGCCGTGGGCGTGGGCCAACGCCACCAGCCCGGCGCGGTTCTCCCGCGCGAACCGCGCGTGGAAATCGAGCCGCGTCGCCACGATCACATCCATCTCCTCGGCCGTGATTCCGCTCTTCTTCATGTAATAGGAGCGGAACTGGTCCACGCTCGCAAACTGCCTCTGGCCCGGCGTGTGGTCCATGAGCGAGATCAGGTGCACGTCGGTGGTGTCGAGGATGGCGGCGGCATCCTCCACCACCGTGTCGGTGGGCACCTCGCAGCGCAGGTGGATGAGGTGGTCGGCCCGCAGCACGCCGGCGGCGCGGGCCTCCTTCAGGGCGCGGATGAGGACGGGCGCGTCGCCGTCCATGCCCACCGCCTTCTTGTCCGGCCACACCCGCAGGCTGTCGAACACGGTGGTGATGCCGGACGATGCGATCTGTGCGTCATGGGCGAGCACGGCGGCGAGCGGGTTCCAGCGCACCTTGGGGCGCGGGGCGAGGTGGCCTTCCACATGGTCGGTGTGCAGTTCCACGAGGCCGGGCAGGAGAAAATCGCCCTCCAGGTCCACCGCGCATTGCGGCGCCGTGCCGGTGCCGATCGCATGGATGCGGCCGTCGCGCACCGTGAGGTGTCCGGTGACGATCTCGTCGGCGAGGACGAGGCGGGCATTGGCGAACACCTGTTCGGTCATGTCTTCAATCCTGGCTCAGGCGGAAAAACGGGTGACGTCCACCACCCGGTCGGCGACGGCGTCGCGGGTCTCGGCATCGTGGAAAATGCCCAGCAGGCCGCAGCCCTGCGCCTTCTTCTCGTGGATGAGGTCGATCACCACCGCCCGGTTGGCGGCGTCCAGCGATGCGGTGGGCTCGTCCAGCAGCAGCAGGGGCTGGGAGCCGATGAAGCCGCGCGCCACGTTCACCCGCTGCTGCTCGCCGCCGGAGAAGGTGGCGGGGGGCAGGCCCCACAGCCGCTCCGGCAGGTTGAGCCGGGCCAGGCCCGCGCCGGCGCGGGCCTTGGCGGTCTCGGCGTCCACGCCTTCCGCGCGCAGGGGGGCGGCCACCACGTCGAGGGCCGACACGCGGGGGATGACGCGCAGGAACTGGCTGACATAGCCGATGCGTGCGCGCCGCAGCCGCAGCATCAGGCGCGGGTCGGCGCCTGCCACCTCCACCAAAGCGCCGGCATCGGCCACCTGCACGGAGCCCTGATCCACCCGGTAATTGCCGTAGACCATCTTGAGGATGGAACTTTTCCCCGCCCCCGACGGCCCGCCCAGCGCCACGCACTCTCCCGCATGGACGGCGAAGGAGACGGCGGCCACCACGGGCAGGCTGAGGCCGCCCTGAAGGTGCAGGGTGAAGCTCTTGCCGAGGTTGTCGACGAGGAGGAGGGGGGTGCCTTGGGACGAGGCCGGCGTGCCCCCTCCCCAACCCTCCCCCGCAAGCGGGAGAGGGGGCGCATCTGTGCGGGTGGCGGCCGCGGCGTTCGACGTTAGCCCGGACTGCGCGTCCGGAGCGTGCATGACAGGGCTGGATCGCGGGCGGAACCCTCTCCCGCTTGCGGGGGAGGGCAGGGAGGGGGCCGGGGCGTCTCCACTGAGCTTAGCCTCAGGGTTCGGATCGGTCATCATGCGGCGAGCACCGAGGAGACGAGGAGCTGGGTGTAGGGTTCGCGCGGGTCGTCGAGCACCTGGTCGGTGAGGCCCTGTTCGATCACGCGGCCGGATTTCATCACCATGATGCGGTGGGAGAGCAGCCGCGCCACAGCAAGGTCGTGGGTGACGATGACCACCGCGAGGCCGAATTCCTCCACCAACTGGCGGATGAGATCCAGCAGCCGCGCCTGCACCGACACGTCGAGGCCGGAGGTGGGCTCGTCCATGAACACCAGGCGCGGGCGGGTGACGAGGTTGCGCGCGATCTGGAGCCGCTGGCGCATGCCGCCGGAAAAGGTGCGCGGGTCATCGTCCATGCGCTCGGTGGCGATCTCCACGCGGACGAGCCAGTCGGCGGCCTCCTGGCGGATGTTGCCGTAGTGGCGCCAGCCCACGGCCATGAGGCGCTCGCCCACATTGCCGCCGGCCGAGACCGCCATGCGCAGGCCCTGTTCCGCATGCTGGCGCACGAAGCCCCAGTCTGTGCGCAAGAGCAGGCGCCGCTCGGCCTCCGACAGCGCCGCGAGGTCGCGCATCTCGCCATCGCGCATGCGGTAGGACACGTGCCCGGCACTGGGGGCAAGCTCGGTGGAGAGGAGGCTCAGAAGGGTGGACTTGCCGGAGCCGCTCTCGCCCACGATGGCCAGCACTTCGCCCGCGTGCAGGGTGAGGTCCACGTCGCGGCAGCCGAGGCGGGAGCCGTAATATTTCGCCAGCCCCTCGGCGACGAGGAGGGGGGCATCGGGGAGCGAGGTCATCTCCTGGCTCATGGCTGGCCCTCCCCATAAGGCGCGCTCATGGAGCCGGTGTGGCCTTCGGCCTGCCGGGTGGCGCAATGGTCGGTGTCGGAGCACACGAACATGCGGCCACCCTTGTCGTCGAGGATCACCTCGTCGAGATAGACACCCTTGGCGCCGCACAGGGCGCAGGGCTCGGCGAAGGCCTGCACCGCGAACGGATGGTCCTCGAAATCCAGCGACACCACGCGGGTATAGGGCGGGATGGCATAGATGCGCTTCTCGCGCCCCGCGCCGAACAATTGCAGCGCCGGGCTGTCGTCCATCTTCGGATTGTCGAACTTGGGGATGGGGGAGGGGTCCATCACATAGCGGCCCGCCACCTTCACCGGATAGGCATAAGTCGTGGCGATGTGGCCATGCCTTGCGATGTCCTCGTAAAGCTTCACCTGCATCAGGCCGTAGTCGGAAAGTGCATGCAGACGCCGGGTCTCGGTCTCGCGCGGCTCCAGGAAGCGCAGCGGCTCGGGGATGGGCACCTGGTAGACGATCACCTGACCTGCGCGCAGCGGCGCCTCGGGAATGCGGTGGCGGGTCTGGATGATGGTGGCGTCCCGCGTGCGGGTGGTGGTGGCTACCCCCGCCGTGGTCTCGAAGAAGGAGCGGATGGCCACCGCGTTGGTGGTGTCGTCCGAGCCCTGGTCGATCACCTTCAGCACATCGTTCGCGCCGAGGATGGCGGCGGTCACCTGCACGCCGCCGGTGCCCCAGCCGTAGGGCATGGGCATCTCGCGCGAGGCGAAGGGCACCTGATAGCCGGGAATGGCGATGGCCTTCAGGATGGCCCGGCGGATCATCCGCTTCGTCTGCTCGTCGAGATAGGCGAAATTGTAGGTGATGGCGGGCATGCCGGAGGCGGTGCGGGCGAGGGCGGTCATTCGGCGGCCTCCTTGTGGGGGGCTTCGGCCACGTCCGGCGCTTGTGCCTCTGCTTCGGCCGCGTGCTCCGCACGCATGCGGCGGATGAGGTCCAGCTCGGCCTGGAAGTCCACATAGTGGGGTAGCTTCAAGTGCTCCACGAAGCCGGTGGCCTGCACGTTGTCGCAATGGGAGAGCACGAATTCCTCGTCCTGCGCCGGGGCGCTCTTCTCCTCGCCCAGCTCGGCGAAGCGCAGCGATCGGTCCACCAGCGCCATGGACATGGCCTTGCGCTCCAGCTGGCCGAACACGAGGCCGTAGCCGCGGGTGAATTGCGGCGGCTGGGTGGCCGAGCCCTTGAACTGGTTCACGCTCTGGCATTCGGTGACGCTGATTTCCCCCAGCGGCACGGCAAAGCCCAGCTCTTCCGCGTGGAGGCTCACCTCCACCTCGCCAAAGCGAATCTCGCCCACGAAGGGATGCGTGCGCGCATAGCCGCGCTGGGTGGAATAGCCGAGCGCCAGGAGAAAGCCCTCGTCGCCCCGCGCCAACGCCTGGAGGCGCAGCGGCCGGTCGGCGGGGAAAGACAACGGCTCGCGGGTGAGGTCGCGCGGCGGCGTGCCATCGTCCGCCGGGGCGGGCTCGATGAGGCCTTCGTCGCCCAGCAGGTCGGTGACGCGGGGCATGGGCCCCGCTGGCGCTTCGGCAGCCTCTCCGGATGTATGGACCCGCGCTCCGGTGAACCCTCTCCCGCTCCGAAGCCGGATGTTTCCGGCTTCGGTCTCTGGAGTCGAACTCGGCAACAGCCGAGTTCGGTCGGAGGAGGGCAGTGAGGGGGCCGGGATCTCTCCGGCGGGTGAGGCGTCAGGCGTGGGGGCCGTGCCCCCTCCCCAGCCCTCCCCCGCAGGCGGGAGAGGGGGCACGTTGGGTCGGGCGGAGGTGGTGGTCTCTGCCGCCGTGCGGTCGGCGTCGTCCCCCGCCTGCGTTGCCAGCCGCTCGTCCAGCAGGCGGTGGGTGTAGTCGAAGGTCGGGCCCAGCACCTGGCCGCCGGGCAGGTCCTTGAAGGTGGCGGAGATGCGCCGGCGCACCCGCATGGCGCCGGTATCCACTGGCACCGAGGCGCCGAAGCGGGGCAGGGTGGTGCGGAAGGCGCGGGCGAGGAAGATCGCCTCGATCAGGTCGCCCCGCGCCTGCTTGATGGCCAGTGCCGCCAGTTCGCGGTCATAGAGCGAGCCCTCGGCCATCACCCGGTCCACCGCGAGGGATAATTGCCCGGTGATCTGGTCGAGCCCGATCTCGGGCACGGATGCATCGCCCCGCCGGCGCTGGGCGAGCAGCGCGTGGGCATTGCGGATGGCGGCCTCGCCGCCTTTCACGGCCACATACATGGGGTCAATCCTGTGTGTGGGGAGCAAGCGTGCGCGGCAGGCCGGCGACGAGGCCGGGCGCGCACAGGATGAGGTCGATGCCGAGGGGGTAAAGCGCCCGGTTGGCGGCAAGGCGCCTGCCGAAATCCGCCGGCAAAGGCGCCGCGGAAAAGGTGCGCCGGCCCTTGATGCCGGGGCCTTCCAGCACCAGAGCGCCTTCGCTCTGTTCATCCATGCGCGCAACCTGCACGATCAGCGTCGCCGAGCGGTCGGGATAGTCCGGCTCGCCTTGGGCGAAGCGGGCGAAATCCGGCAGCCCTGCGCCATCGCCCATCAGGGCGAAGCGGGCGGCGGCGGGGTCCGTCACCAGCGGCGCGCCGGTGTGGAAGCGCAGGAAGGCGGCCACGTCCGGCACCGCAGCCAGTGTGGCGTCGAGATAGACCGGCGTCTCGTAATCCAGCAGCGCCAGCGCCGCCGCCGCCATTTCCGGCGAGAGCGGGGCGGGGGGCGCAAGAGCGCTCGCCAGCGGCACCAAGCGGGCCGGCTCGGCCATGGCCCGCATCAGCGCGGCGAAGGCGCGCTGGGCGTCGTGCACCGGATCGGCGAAGCCGGCGGAGAGGGCGGGGGCGAGCGCGGCCATCAGTCCTCGCCCCGCGTCATGGTGAAGAAGTTGACCTTGGTGGCCTCCGCCTCGGCCGCGGCGGTTGCCTCTTCGGCGGCGAGGCGGCGGCGGATGGGGGCGAGGGCGTCGTTGACCGCGAGCTTCAGCGCCGGGTCCTGCCACAAGGCGTCGAGGATGGCCGCAGCCTCCGCCTTCTCCGGCGCGCGGCCCAGCATGTAGGAGACGCCGGTGGCGCCGCCCTCCAGCTGCACGGCGGCGCGGGTCACCGTGGCCTCCCCCATGTTGAAGGGCGCGCCATCGCCGCCGGTGCGGCCCTGCACCATCACCAGCCCGGCCTCAGGCGGCCGCAGCTTCCTGACCTGAGGCAGAGGTGAGAAGCGCTCCACCGCTGCCTCCAGCTCGGCGCGGGTGGCGCGGGCATAGAGCGCCATCATGGCCTGCCGCTCGGTGCTGTCGGCCGTCGCCTCGGGGACGGGCGGGGGCGTCTTTGGTTCGGAAACGGGTGCGTCGGGCCCCATGATCGCCTCGAATGCAGGTGCCCGCCGGGGCAGGCACGCGGAAGGGATGTGAGAGCCGAGGCTCCGCTGGACTTCATTTGTATAATAATCTATACAAATAGACAAGACGGCGAGGCCGTCAGGGAGGCAGAAATGTCGGGGACGTCGCGCAGTCTCTCAGCCAAGGGTCACAACCCGATGACGCAGGCGACCCAAACGGAGGCGGACGGTGGGGCATCCGAAGGGCGCGAGGGCGTGGCCCGCGGATCGGGCGTCACCCTGTGGCGGCAGATCGCCCAGCGGCTGGAGGAGGAAATCCATTCCGGCATCCTGAAGCCCGGTGCCCGCCTGCCGGTGGAGGCGGAGCTGTCGGAGACTTTCGGGGTCAACCGCCACACCCTGCGCCGGGCGCTGGCGCATCTGGCCGAGCAGGGGCTGATCGAGGCCACCGCCGGGCGTGGCACCTTCGTGAAGGAGCCGCCCCTACGCTATCCCATCGGCGCGCGCACCCGCTTCTCGGAGATCGTCTCGGCGGGCGGGCGCGAGCCGTTCGGTCGCTTCCTCGGCTCGAAGGTGGAGGATGCCTGCCCGGACGTGGCGCGCGAACTCGCCGTACCCGAGGGCACGCCGGTGCTGCGCATCGAGAGCATCCATGAGGCGGACGGGGTGCCCATCTCGTTTGGCACCGCCTGGTTTCCGCACGCGCGCCTGCGCGACCTCGACCTGGTCTATGCCGCCACCGGCTCGCTGACACGGGCGCTCGCGACCCTCGGCATCGAGGATTATCGCCGCCGCGAGACCCGCATCACCGCGCGGCCCGCCAATGCGCGGGAGCTGGAACTGCTGTCGCTGGCCCCCGGCCGGGCGGTGCTGGTGCTGGAGCGGCTCGACGTGGAGCCGAACGGCGTACCCCTGCAATGGGGCCGCTCCTCCTTCGCCGCGGACCGGGTGCAACTGGTGTTCAAGGCGTGAGCGCGTCCGCGCCGGCTCGGAGGGCAGGGCGCGGCATGCTCTTCAATTCAGCGTAGGGACGACACCATGGCCGAGATTCGAGACGAAGACGCACTGCGCCGCCTTTATGGCCATCCGGGGGGACGCAGCGTCGCCAAGCAGCTCGACCGGCTGGATCGCCATTGCCTGGATTTCATCGCGTTGAGCCCCTTCGTGCTGATCGCAACGGCGGACGCGCACGGCGCCGCCGACGTGTCGCCCCGTGGCGACCTGCCGGGCTTCGTCGCCGCGCGCGCCCACGACCTGCTCATCCCCGACCGTCCCGGCAACAACCGGCTGGATTCCCTCACCAACATCCTCGCGACGGGGCGGGTGGGCCTGCTCTTCCTCGTTCCCGGCGTGGACGAGACCCTGCGCGTGAACGGGCGCGCCGCCATCCACGACGACGCCGAGCTGACGGCCCGTTTCGCCGTGGGCGGCAAGGCGCCGCGCACGGTGCTGAAGGTGGAGGTGGAGGAGGCCTATCTCCACTGCGCCAAGGCCTTCATGCGCTCGCGCCTGTGGGACGTTGAGGCGCAGGTGGCGCGCTCCAGCCTGCCCACCATGGGCGAAATGCTGCGCGACCAGATCGCCGGCAAGATCGCCAATGAGAGCGGCAGCACGTCCGGGCCGTCGGTGGTCGTCGAGGCGGAAAGCCAGGAGGCGATGGTGGAGCGCTATCGCGCCATTCTGTACTGAGCGCGCCTCACGGCTCCAGCCGGGTCTTGCCGATGATGGAGAAGCGCAGGCGCGAGGAGATGAAGTCGATCACCGCCACCATCACCAGCATCATCAGGATGAGGAACGACACCTTCTGCCATTCCAGCACGCGGATCTGCTCGGCGAGGTGCAGGCCCAGCCCGCCCGCGCCCACGATGCCGACGATGGTGGACTGGCGGGCGTTGGATTCGAAGTAATAGAGCAGCTGGCTCGCCAGCACGGGGAGCACCTGCGGCAGCATGCCGAAGCGCACCGCTTCCACCTCCGACCCGCCGGTGGAGACGATGCCTTCCACCGGCTTGCGATCCAGTGCTTCCACCGCCTCCGAGAACAATTTGCCCAGCTCCGCGAAGCTCGCCGTGGCGATGGCGAGGATGCCGGCGAACGGGCCGAGCCCCACCACGGTGACGAAGATCAGCGCCCAGATCAGCCGGTCCACCCCGCGCACCGTATCGAGCAGGCGGCGCACGGCGAAATGGGCGAAGATGTTGGGGATCACGTTCTTGGCCGCGAGGAAGCCGAACGGGAACGCCACCAGCGCCCCCAAAAGCGTGCCGAGGAAGGCGATGGCCAGCGTCTCGCCCAAGGCGTGGATATAGAGCGGCAGCTGGGTGCCGGGGTCCGGCGGGATCATCAGCGTGAGGAAATGGCCGAGCTGGACAAGGCCCGAGCCGATGCGGTCCAGGTTGAAATCCAGCCGCCAGAAGCCGAACATGGCCATACCCGCCAGCGCGGCGACGATGGCGATCATGCGCAGCCGCTGCGCCGGGGAGGGGGCGAGCGCCTCAGGATAGGCGGCGGCAAGGCGCGCCCGCGCCTCCGCGTCGAGGGTGATGCGGGCGCGGCTCATCGCCCGCCTCCCACGCCCAAGAGCCGGTGGCGGACCTGCTCGGTGACAAGGTCTATGATCATCACCGCAGCGATGATGAGCAGCAGGATGGCGGAGACATCCGAATAGTAGAATTTGCGGATCGCCTCCACCAGATCCTGCCCGATGCCGCCGGCCCCCACGAAGCCCATGATGGAGGCCTCCCGCACGTTGATCTCGAAGCGCAGCAGCCCGTAGGAGGCGAAATTGGAGGTCACCTGCGGCACCACGGCGAAACGCACCATCTTGGGCCAGGAGGCGCCGGCGGCAATCGCGCCTTCCACCGGGTTCATGTCGATGTTCTCCACCACCTCGGCGAACAGCTTTCCCAGCGCTCCCATGGTGTGGATGGCGAGGGCCAGCACGCCGGGCATGGGCCCGAGCCCGAACGCCACCACGAACAGCAGGGCGAATACCAGTTCCGGCACGGTGCGGCAGAATTCCAGATAACGCCGTGCGGCGAGGCGGATGATCCGGCTGCGCACCAGGTTGGCGCAGGCCAGGAAGCACAGGAAGAAGGCGCCGATGCCGCCGATCAGTGTGCCGAGATAGGCGATGAGGATGGTGTCGAGCAGCAGCTTCAGCCAGTGGTCGAGGTTCCAGTACCACTCGGCGAGGTCTGCCCCCAGGCTGTCCCAGCGCAGGGTGGGCACGATGGAAGCGAAATAGGTGGTGAGGCGGCCGGCATTGGCGAACAGCACGCCGGGCTTCACCTCGCCCATCCAGGCGGCCAGGGCGATGCACACCGTCACCACCGCGGCAGCGATGAAAGAATGCCGCCGACGTTCCCGCACCGCCGCCTCGTAGGCGGCCAGCATGGGCGCGAGCTGCGCGTCGGGCAGGCGGGTGACGGCGTGGGCCACGTTTTTTCCCCCTCTCGCGCCCCGGCCGACTGGAACGGAGCGCGAGCGCATTGGACGCAGACCCGGTGCCCAGCGCAAGACGGCGCCGAAGGCGCTTCAAGCGAGGCGACCGGTTGTTCTTGCCGGCATCGCCGGACCTTATCCTGGGCCCCGGATCAGCGCTCCGGCTGCGCCGTCGCTTGTCCGGGGCGCGGGCTTTCCCCGCCGTCATGCTCCGGCTTGACCGGAGCATCGATCCTTCTGCCGGGCAGCGTACCCGGCCCTTCCATGGGTCCTCCGGTCAAGCCGGAGGACGACGGGGAGAGGGGCCCGCGGCACGCGAGGGCGAGGGCGAGGGCCCTGTGGGCGAGGAGTTGCCTCAGCTCTTCTTCTTGCGCAGCTCGTCCACGAACTTGTTCAGCTCGATGATGGAGACGTAGGATTCATTATCCACCGGCTGCCACATCTGCTGCTTGCCTTCATAGATCTTGTCGAAGGCGGCCTTGTCGTTCTTGTCGATGGAGAAGAAGGCGTCGCGGATCTTCGCCTTCAGCTCGGCCGGCATGTCGGCGAGATAGGCGTAGGGCGAGTTCACGATCTGGTCGGACTTGAAGATGATCCGGTAGTCGTCGTACTTCGCCATCCCCTTGCGCTCCATGCGCTTGAGGTTGGATTCCTGCTCGTCGTTCCACCAGTTGAAGGCGGCATCGCAGGTGCCCTGCTGCACGGCGATCACCGCATTCTCGTGGGAGCCGGCATAGACCACCTTGCCGAAGAATTCGTCCGGCTTGATGCCCATCTTGTTCAGGGAGAAGCGCGGCACGTTGTTGCCGGAGGTGGAATTGGGGTCCACCAGGCACAGGTTCTTGCCCTTCAGGTCCTCGATCGACTTGTAGGGGCTGTCGGCCTTCACGTAGAGCACCGAGTGATAGCCCTTGGTGCCGTCCGCGTTCACCTCGATGGCGAAGGCCTCGATCTTGGCGCCGGTCATCAGCGCGCGGGCGAAGGAGGAGGGGCCGTAGGAAGCGATGTGGATGTTGCCGGCGCGCTGGCCCTCGATCACCGCCGCATAATCATTGGCGATGCGCAGGGTCACCTTGGTGCCGAGCTGCTTGGTGAGATAGTCCGTGAGGGGGGTGAAGCGCTCGGTGACGCCGGAGGCGTTCTCGGCCGGGATGATGGCGAACACCAGCTCGGGATACTTCGCCTTCCAGTCCTGCGCGGCGGCGGCGCCGGCAGAAACGGCGAGCGCGGCGGCAGCCGCGATCAGGGTACGACGGTTCAGCATTCAGGGCTCCTGTCGGCAGGTCTGGATTTCGAACGAACGGGTGCAACCGGCCATCGGCTGGCCGGTTTGGCGGCAACTGTCAGGCCAGCGCCGCAGCTTGCGGAATGGCGTCGCCGTAGGCGGGCTTTGCCGCGGGCAGGTCCATCACCTCGCCGGCCTCCAGGCCGTAGAGGTCGTGGGCCACCTGCTCGGTGAGGGCGGCCGGCGCGCCGTCGAACACCACCCGGCCCTGCGCCATGCCTACCAGGCGGTCGCAATAGGTGCGGGCGAGGTCGAGGGAATGCAGGTTGCACAACACGGTGATGCCGAAGTGCTTGTTGATGCGCAAAAGCGCGTCCATCACAATGCGGGTGTTGCGCGGGTCGAGGGAGGCGATGGGCTCGTCGGCGAGGATGAGCGCCGGCTCCTGCGCCAGCGCACGGGCGATGGCCACGCGCTGCTGCTGCCCGCCGGACAGGCTGTCGGCGCGTTGGGCGGCCAGAGACGCGATGTCGAACTGGTCGAGGGCGGAGAGGGCGATGGCCCGGTCCTCCGCGCTCCAGCTCTTGGTGAGGGCGCGCCACGCCGGCGCGGTGGCGAGCCGGCCCATGAGCACGTTGGTGAGCACGTCGAGCCGGCCCACGAGATTGAACTGCTGGAAGATCATGGCCGCCTCGGCCCGCCACGCGCGCAGGGCGCGGCCGCTGAGGGCGGTCACGTCGCGGCCATCATGGAGGATGCGGCCGGACGAAGGATCCTGAAGGCGGTTGATCATGCGCAGCAGGGTCGATTTGCCGGCGCCGGATCGTCCGATGACGCCGACGAAGGCCCCCGCCCCGATCTGAAGGTCAACGTTGGACACGGCCTCTTTGTCGCCGAAGCGGCGGGTGAGGCCCTCGATTACCAGCATCGGGTCGCTCCGTTGCGCGTCCCGACCGCTCATAAGGGGCGAGCGCAACAGCCGTGTGACGCTTGGCCGGCCAACGGTCGCTGATGGGTTTTCAGTCTGTCTTCAAGGTTGCCGCGCGACCGTCGCGCGACCGTCGTAGGGGGGGCGTCAGAAAAGCGTCATGGGATCGGCGATTGTGACAAGAGCGCATCCAGGCCGGATCGCCCCACATGACGCCCCGCTGTTCCGCGTGGAGACGCCGGGGAGGCATGCCTCCCCGGCGCCGCGGATCGACCGGACCACGCTTTGTTGTGTTCTTCGATCCGGCGGGCGGTGCGGCCAGCGGCTCAAACCATTCCGAGGAGTACCGCGCCAATGAAGGCGAAGGCGGCACAGGTCTCGATCACAGTGAGCAGATGGCCAAAGGTCACCTTGTCCTCGCAAAGTCGATCTCGCAAGGAACCTTAACAAATTCTCAGAACGCGGAAAGAGGTAAGATGTGCTGCAACGCGGCGGGTATTGTGTTGCGGCGCATGACTATCAGGCGGCAAGTGTGCCCCCGTTCTGCCTTTTTATCGACGCTGCGACGCAAGCGGCGGCGTTGGGAAAATACCGTGAAATATTGTATTTCAGCGGGCAATGGCGCTTTCGACCAGATTTGCCACCGTCAGTGCCTGCCGGTCGCGGCCGAAACGGCCCACCAGCTGCACGCCCACGGGCAGTCCGTCCGCCGTCTCAAGGCCGGCGATGTTGATGGCCGGGCAGCCCAGCAGGGTCCACAGCCGGCAGAACATGGCCGAGCCGGTGGTGGCGAAGCCCTCCGGCGCCGGGCCGGGCGCGGAGAAGGTGAGGAGCGCGTCCACCTCGGAGAACACATCGCCCAGCTTCTGCCGCGCGCGCTTGGCCGTGCGGCGCGCCTGGTCGTAGGTGTCGGGCGCGATCTGCTGCGCGGCATCGAGATGGGCGGCGAGCAGCGGCGAGAGGCCGGCGCGGTCGTAGGCCAGCTCGTCGGCGAAGGCGAGGGCGGCCTCGAAATCCTGGATGATGGGCTGGGCGGCGTCGGCGGCCTCCAGCTCCTCCGGCAGGTCGAGGTCGAAGACGCGGGCGCCTTTGGCCTCGGCGGCGCGGGCGGCGGCGTCCAGCGCGGCATGGGCCTCGGCGGAGGCGCTGCCGGCGCGGGCGGTGCGCACGATGCCGATGCGCGGGCGCTCGGCGATTTCGGCCCCGATGTCGAGATCGCGGCCGGTGATGGCGGCGGCGGCGAAGGCGGCATCGCGCACCCGCGCGGCGAACAGGCCCATGGTGTCGAGGTGCCAGGAGAAGGTTTTCATGCCCAGCGTGGGCAAGAGGCGGAAGGTGGGCTTGTAGCCGGTGACCCCGCAGAAGGCGGCCGGGCGGATGACCGAGCCGGCGGTCTGGGTGCCGATGGCGAATGGCAGCATGCCCGCCGCCACCGCCGCCGCCGAGCCCGCCGAGGAGCCGCCCGGCGAATGGGTGAGCCGGCGCGGGTTGCGGGTTTGCGACGGCTTCAGGAAGGCGAATTCCGTGGTCACGGTCTTGCCCACGATGATGCCGCCGGCGCGGCGCGTCATGGCCACCACGGGGGCGTCGTTGCGCGGGCGATGGCCGGCATAAAGCGGGCTGCCATAGGCGGTGGGCAGGTCCCGCGTGTCGATGATGTCCTTCACCCCCACCGGCAGGCCGGCGAGGGGCAGCCCCGCAAGGCCCGCCTGATCCGCCGCCGCGCGCGCCCGGTCGAGGTCGAGGGCGGCGAAGGCCTGCACCTCGCCCTCGTGGGCGGCGATGGCGCGCGCCACCTGTTCCAGCACGGCGCGGGGCGTGGTCTGCCCGGCGTGGAGGTCGGCGGCGAGGTCGCGGGCGAGAAGGAGGCTCATGGATCTACTCGGGGGGGTGACGCAAAGGGCGCCCACCATGCGCAGGCGGCGGCGGGGGCGCAATGGTGGGGGAGTCTCAATTTGAAAGTCGGCTGCTTTGATCGGGCAGTCCCGGAACCCTCTCCCGCGTGCGGGGGAGGGCAGGCAGGGGGCGGGCTGTGTCCGCAATCCAGCGCGTCGGTGTTCTGCCTCGCCGCCGCGCCCCCTCCCCAATCCTCCCCCGCAGGCGGGAGAGGGGGCGACCGCCCCGCTTTTCCGACGGAGACACGACCCTGCGGGCATAGCCCCCTCTACGCCTACTGCACCGGCAGGATGCGCTTGCCGGTGCGGGCGGCATCGTCATAGACGCGGGTGTCGCCGGGCTTCAGGGAATAGCAGGTGTCGGCGATCACCGGCCGGCCCGCCGCCAGAAGCTGGCTCACCGTGGCGAAACGGTAGCCCTTGGCCCGCAGCGCCGGGATCAGGATCTTGAGCGCCTCGGCGGTGTGTTTGCCGCGCCCGTTGGCATGCATCAGCACGATGGAGCCGGGACGGATGCCGCGCAGCATGTCGTCGGCCATGCCCTTGGCGCCGATGAAGGCGGGATCGCCCGAATCCACGTCCCACTGGATGGCGAGGTGGCCGGTGTCGTTCACATAATTCAGCGATTCGGCGCTGCACGAGCCGTAGGGGAAGCGAAACAGCGCCGCCCCGCCGGTCGCCCCACCCTGGGCTTGCGCCGGCGCGCTGGGCAGCATGCAGCCCTTGGCCTTCACCTCGGTGCGGCGCAGGGCGAGGGCCACGTCCGCGTCGTCCACCTGCCGGCGCATGGCGTCCCCGGTGCGCACGGTGAGGTTGGCGTGGGACCAGGTGTGGTTGCCCATCTCGAACGTGTGGTCAGCTGTGAGCTGGTCTCCGCGCTCCGCATGGCTCATCAGCCATTTGCCGCCGGCGAAGAAGGTGGCGGCGACGTTCTCGGCGCGCAGATAGTCCACCAGCGCACCGTCATAGCCGGAAATTTCGCTGGAGGCTTCGCACAGGTCGAAGGTGAGGGCGACCAGCTTTTCCCCCGGCGGCAGCTCGACCCGCCGGATGGAGCCGCGGAGCGCCGTCGGCACCGGGGGCAGGGAAGGTGCCGCCATGTCGGGCAGGTTGATCGGGCCGCCGGCGCGCGGGCGCACGATCTCCTCCCCCGGCTTCGCGGCCAGCGCCGCAGGCGAATAGCAGGCCGGCCCCGCCGCCGGCCCGGCAAGAACCGGAAAGGAGACGGGCAGCAGCAGGAGCGCGAGGCAGATGGATCGGACGGACACGGCAAACTCGACAGGTGCGAAGGATTGGCCATCGGCATAGGCGCCCGCGCCGCCCTTGGCCAGAGCAGGCCGGTCACGAGCTGTTGCGCGCGGAAACATCAGCGCGAGCAGGGGGGCCGATCAACAGATTCCATTTGAGAAGGGCGCGGCGGCAGGCTAACCGGCGGGACGGCGTGCGCCCACCATCGGACGGCCCTGATCGCAGGATCAAAAGCCCATGAACCTCCTCTCCATCCAGTCCCATGTCGCATACGGCCATGTGGGCAATGCCTCCGCCGTGTTCCCGCTCCAGCGGCTCGGGGTGGAGGTGTGGGCCATCAACACCGTGCAGTTCTCCAACCACACCGGCTATGGGGCGTGGCGTGGGCAGGTGTTCGACGCGGCCGTCATCGGCGATCTGGTGGAGGGCATCACCGAGCGCGGGGTGCTGCCGCGCTGCGACGGCGTGCTGTCGGGCTACATGGGCTCGGCGGACATCGGCGCCGCCATCCTCGATGCGGTGGCGCGGGTGAAGGCGGCCAACCGCAATGCCGCCTATTGCTGCGACCCGGTGATTGGCGACGTGGGGCGCGGCATCTTCGTGCGCCCCGGCATTCCCGAGCTGATGCGCGATCTCGCGGTGCCGGCGGCGGATGTGATCACCCCCAACCAGTTCGAGCTGGAGCTGCTCTCGGGCCGCAGCTGCGCTTTCCTCGACGATGCCATCGCCGCCTGCGAGGCCCTGCACGCGCGCGGGCCGAAGGTGATTCTCGTCACCAGCCTCAACGTGGCGGAGACGCCGCCCGACTGCATCGACCTGATCGCCTCGGGGCCGGACGGGCGCTTCCTGGTGCGCACGCCGCGCCTCGCGGTGTCGCTCAACGGGGCGGGAGATGCCATCGCCGCCCTGTTCTTCTTCCACGTGCAGCGCACGGGCTCGACGGCGGAGGCCGTTTCCGCTGCCGCATCCTCCATTTACGGGGTGCTGGAGCGGACGGAAAAAGCACAGTCTGCGGAATTGCTGCTGGTGGAGGCCCAGGACGAGTTCGTGCGGCCCTCCCGGCTCTTTCCTGCCTCGGTGATCTGAGGCAAAAATGTGGCAGCCACCCCCGTGGCTACCATGACCGGAAGACGCCGTGCCCAGAGGCGTGGGGTTGCCCTGTCACCGAGACCTTGCCGCAGAGAACTGCTCGTATGCCGCGCCGCTTCGTGACCCTGGATGTGTTCACCTCCCGCCCGTTCGGGGGCAATCCGCTCGCCGTGGTGCTCGATGCCCAGGGGCTCGACGAGGCGGCGATGCAGCAGATCTCCCGCGAGTTCAACGTGTCCGAGACGGTGTTTGTGCTGCCGCCGAAGAACCCGGCCAATCGCGCCCGCATCCGCATCTTCTCGGTGGCCCACGAGATGCCGTTCGCCGGCCATCCCACGGTGGGGGCGGCGGTGCTGCTGGCGCTGGAGGACAAGCTGGTCAAGGGCACCCTGAAGATCGAGGAGCCCATCGGCACCGTCACCTGCGAGGTGACGACCCTCGGCGCCGGCTCGCGCAAGGGGGCGGCGGTGTTCACCGCGCCGCGCAAGGGTGAGCTGGAGGAGATCGACATCTCCCGCGCCGCCTGCGCCGAGGCGCTCAGTCTCGATGAGAGCGACATCGGCTTCGACGCCCACCGTCCGGTGGTGGCCTCGGCCGGGGTGCCCTTCCTGTTCGTGCCGCTGGCCGACCTCACGGCGCTGGCGCGTGCACGGCCGGACGAGGCGGCCTTCATCAATTCCCTGGGCGGCTTCGGCGAGGCGCTCTACCTCTACACCCTGGATGAGGAGGGCGACGCCGACTTCCGCGCCCGCATGTTCTCCCCCGGCCTCGGCACCGAGGAGGACCCCGCCACCGGTGCCGCCGCCGCCGCCTTCCCCTGCGTCCTGCTCGATGCCGAGAACCGGGTGGATGGCCACCACAAGGTGCGCATCGACCAGGGCTTCGAGATGGGCCGCCCCAGCCGGGTGGACCTCGGCTTCACGGTGAAGGGCGGGCAGGTGCTCGATGCCACCATCGGCGGCTCCGCCGTGGTGATCGCCGAGGGCGTGCTCCACATCTGAGACTTATCAATATGTGGATTTGACAGAACTCACGGAAAGCGTGGGGAATAGCGTGCAGTGTGACCTTGGCGATGGCGGGATCGCTCCTATGTGTGCTGCATCGCAACACTCCCACTGGCCCTTCCGGAGGGTATCATCATGAGCGCACCCACCCTGTTCGACAGCTTCCAACTCGGCGGCATGACCCTGCCCAACCGCATCGTCATGGCCCCTCTGACCCGCAATCGCGCCGGCGCCGGCTTCGTGCCGAGCCCGCTGGCCCCGGAATATTACGCCCAGCGCGCCGATGCGGGCCTGCTCATCACCGAGGCCTCGCAGATCTCCCAGCAGGGTCAGGGCTATCAGGACACCCCCGGCATCTATACCGACGCCCAGGTCGAGGGCTGGAAGGCCGTGACCGACGCCGTGCATGCGCGCGGCGGGCACATCGTCATCCAGCTCTGGCATGTGGGCCGTGTCTCCCACACCGCGCTGCAGCCGAACGGCGGCGCGCCGGTGGCGCCCTCCGCCATCACGGCCGCCACCAAGACCTTCGTGAACAACGGCTTCGTCGAGACCTCCGAGCCCCGCGCGCTGGAGCTTGCCGAGATCCCCGGCATCCTTGAGGATTATCGCCGCGCCGCCGCCAACGCCATCAAGGCCGGCTTCGACGGCGTGGAGATCCACGGCGCCAACGGCTACCTGATCGATCAGTTCCTGAAGGATGGCTCGAACCAGCGCACCGACGATTACGGCGGCTCCATCGAGAACCGCGCCCGCTTCCTGCTGGAGGTGGTGGACACCATCGTCGCCGAGATCGGCGCCAACCGGACCGGCCTGCGCCTGTCGCCCGTCTCCCCGGCCAACGGCGTAAGCGATTCCAATCCGCAGGCTCTCTTCAACTACGTGGCCGAGCAGTTGGAGAAGCGCCACCTGCTCTTCGTCCATGTGGTGGAGGGCGCCACCGGCGGCCCGCGCGACGTGGCCCCGGACTTCTCCTTCGATGCGCTGCGCCAGCGTTTCACCGGCCCCTGGATCGTCAACAACGGCTATGACCTGGAGCTGGCCCAGCGCGCCATCGGCGACGGCAAGGCGGACCTCGTCGCCTTCGGCAAGCCGTTCATCGCCAATCCGGACCTGGTGGAGCGTCTGCGCCGCAACGCCCCGCTGAACGAGCCCGACCGCGACACTTTCTACGGCGGCGGCGCCAAGGGCTATACGGACTATCCCACCCTCGCGGATGCGGCGGCGTGACCACCGACGCCGGCTGGGGTTTCAAATGGAACGTGGACCGGCGTATCGCGCCGGTCCATCGCCTTGATCTGCGCGCCGAGCCGGGCGGCTGGCCCGAGCTGGAGGCTCAGCGCGCGGAGGTGGACGCCCATTTCGCCCGGAGGGCGGCGGACAATCCGCATTTGTGGAACGGTCCCATATTGCTGCTGCGCGATTATGCCTTTGCCGACGGGGTGCTCTCCGGCGGTTTCCGGCACACGGATTTTGCCGCCTTCACCTTCTGGCGGGATGAGGGGTGGCGCGACCTCGGCATGGTCAACGCCTTCGCACTCGCCGCCATCGAGGGGGCGGACGGCGGCTTCATCCTGGGGGTGATGGGGCCGACCACGGCCTCGGCCGGGCGCACCTATTTTCCCGGCGGCACCCCCGATCCTTCCGACATCACCGCCGACGGGCGGGTGGACCTCCACGCCTCCATGCTCCGCGAACTGGAGGAGGAGACCGGCCTTTTGCCCTCCGACATCGCCCGCGACGACGGCTTCACCGGCCTGTTCGACGGCCCGCGCGTGGCGCTGCTGGGCCGCCTGGTCTTCGACGCCCCGGCCGACGCTTTGGCCGCACGCATCCGCGCGTTCCTGGCGCGGGAGGAGCAGCCGGAACTGTCCGACGTGGCGGTGGTGCATTCGGAAGCCGACATCACCCCGCAGATGGCGCCGTTCGCGGTGGACTACATGCGGGCGCGCTGGGCGGAGCGGGGGTAGGGGGCCACGCGGCGGTCGTTACCCCCTTGCGCCCGCGCCCTCCCTCCGGTATGAGCTTCCTCCCGATCTATTGAGCGAAGAGTAGAGCGCCCCGTGTCGTCCCGTGCGACCAAGACTGCCGCCTCTGCCCCCCGGACCATCAAGGTTCCGGGCAACGCTCTGATTCTGCGCGCGCTTCTTCTCCTTAGCCGCCCCTGAGGGCCGGCCGGGCTTTGCCTGGGCACTCAGGGGACACGCCGCCGCCGGGTTGAAGACCCGGCGCCCGTTTCGGCTTATGATCCGGCAAAACCGCGCCCGACCGATGAAGGGCACCGCCGGACCGCCAGAAGGACCGTTTCCGATGACCGACACTTCCTCTGCCCCCGTCTCCGGGAAGCCCGTATCCGACCGCGACCGCGTGGTCATCTTCGACACCACCCTGCGCGACGGCGAGCAGTGCCCCGGCGCCTCCATGACCTTCGAGGAGAAGCTGGAAGTGGCCGCGCTCCTCGACGAGATGGGCGTGGACGTGATCGAGGCCGGCTTTCCCATCGCCTCCATCGGCGATTTCGAGAGCGTGGCGGAGATCGCCCGCCGGACGAAGAACGCCACCATCGCCGGCCTCTCCCGCGCCGCGCTCAACGACATCGACCGCTGCGCCGAGGCGGTGAAGCACGCCCGCCGCGGGCGCATCCACACCTTCCTGTCCACCTCGCCGGTGCACATGAAGTACAAGCTTCAGAAGCAGCCCCACGAGGTGCTGGAGATGGTGGTGGCGTCCGTCACCCGCGCCCGCAACCATGTGGAGGACGTGGAGTGGTCGTCCGAGGACGGCACCCGCACCGAGATCGATTTCCTGTGCCGCTGCGTGGAAGCCGCCATCAAGGCCGGCGCCACCACCATCAACATCCCCGACACCGTGGGCTACACCACCCCGGCCGAGTACCAGGCCCTGTTCCGCACCGTGATCGAGCGCGTGCCGAACTCGGACAAGGCCATCTTCTCGGTGCATTGCCATGACGACCTCGGCATGGCGGTGGCCAATTCGCTGGCCGGCCTCGCCGGCGGCGCGCGGCAGATCGAATGCACCATCAACGGCATCGGCGAGCGCGCGGGCAATGCGGCGCTCGAAGAAGTGGTCATGGCCATCGAGACCCGCTCGGACGTGCTGCCCTATCGCTCGGGCATCAACACCAAGATGTTGACCCGCGCCTCCAAGCTGGTGTCGGCGGTGACTTCGTTCCCGGTGCAGTACAACAAGGCCATCGTGGGCCGGAACGCCTTCGCCCATGAGAGCGGCATCCACCAGGACGGCATGCTCAAGCACACCCAGACCTACGAGATCATGACGCCGGAGAGTGTCGGCGTCTCCAAGACCTCGCTGGTCATGGGCAAGCATTCGGGCCGCGCCGCCTTCCGCGACAAGCTCAAGACCATGGGCTACGAGCTGGGCGAGAACGCCCTGAACGATGCCTTCACCCGCTTCAAGGACCTCGCCGACCGCAAGAAGGTGGTCTACGACGAGGACATCGAGGCGCTGGTGGACCAGGGCATCGCGGCGGCCTACGACCGCATCAAGCTCATCTCCCTGTCGGTCATCGCCGGCACTCGCGGCCCGCAGCGCGCCACCATGCGGCTGGAGGTGGACGGCGTGGTGAAGACCGAGGAGGCCGAGGGCAACGGCCCGGTGGACGCCACCTTCAACGCCATCAAGGCGCTGGTGCCCCACCAGGTGAAGCTCGACCTCTACCAGGTCCACGCCGTGACCGAGGGCACCGACGCCCAGGCCGAGGTCTCGGTGCGGCTGGAGGAGAACGGCAAGGCCGTCACCGCCCGCGCGGCGGACCCGGACACGCTGGTCGCCTCGGCGCAGGCCTACATCACCGCGCTCAACAAGCTGCACATGAAGCGCCAGACCATGAACCCGCAGAGCGCCGTGGGCTGAGCCCTTCGGCCCTGTCCTGATGCGAAAGGCCGCCCGTTTGGGCGGCCTTTTTCTTTGGGCGGGGGATCGCGCCAATAGACTTCGCCGGCCGTGCGCCGTGCATTGCGGCGAGGGGGCTGTGAAATTCTGCTGGCGTCTTCGGAGCGGACTTCTGTATTGCGGCGCCGCATGAGGTCTTGAGAAACACCTATTGGGTTCAATGACCTGTTGGAGATTGTGCGGTGCGTTCGGACGCCCGCGCGGCAGGTGACGGGCCGGCGTCCATTCCCGAGCGGCATCCCACGGGGAGGGTTACCTCCATTTCGCACTTGACGGTTGCCGCTACGCGACCTTCAAAAGAGAGAAGGGCGTTCGTCAGAAACACCCTCAAGGAGGAAATCCCATGCGTATCCTGTCAGCGGCGCTGGCCTTCGCGGCCGCGCTCGGACTTTCGACCGGAACTGCCACCGTCGCCGGCGCCCAGGCCTACCCCAGCCGCCCCATCACCATGGTGGTGCCCTTCGCCGCCGGCGGGCCCACCGACACGGTGGCGCGGCTGGTGGCCGAATCCATGTCGAAGTCGCTGGGCCAGCAGGTGATCGTGGAGAATGTGGGCGGCGCCGGCGGCACCCGTGGCGCGGGCCAGGTGGCCAAGGCCGCGCCGGACGGATACACGCTGCTGCTCCACCATATCGGCCACGCCACCGCCGCCAGCCTCTACCGCAAGCTGCCCTATAATCCCGCCACGGATTTCGAGGCGGTGGGCCTCGTCACCGCCGTGCCCATGACCCTCATCGCCAAGACCGGCTTCGCCCCCAAGACCATGGGCGAGGTGGTGGAATTCGTAAAGGTGAACAAGGACAAGGTCACTTACGGCAATGCCGGCGTCGGCTCGGCCTCGCACCTGTGCGGCATGCTGCTGATGTCCTCCATGGGCGCGCAGATGACCACGGTGCCCTATCAGGGCACGGGCCCGGCCATGAATGACCTGGTGGGCGGCCAGATCGACCTCATGTGCGACCAGACCACCAACACCACCGGCCAGATCAAGGGCGGCAAGGTGAAGGTCTATGGCGTCACCACCAAGGACCGGGTGAAGTCGCTGCCCGACGTGCCCACCATGCAGGAAAGCGGGCTGAAGGACTTCGAGGTGGCGGTGTGGCACGGCGTTTATGTGCCCAAGGGCACGCCGAAGGACATCGTGGACAAGCTGAACGCCGCCCTGAACACGGCGCTGGATGATCCCAAGGTGATCGCCCGCTTCGCCGACCTCGGCACCGAGCCGGAGCCCAAGGATCGCCGCAGCCCGGCCTTCCACAAGGACTTCGTGATCGCCGAGATCGCCAAGTGGAAGCCCGTGATCCAGTCCGCCGGCGTCTACGCCGACTGATCGGTCGATCCGCCGGACGCTGTCCGGCGAACGGTGTGGTCTCTGGTGAAGCGCACGGCGGCAAAGCCGGCGCCGACATATGGAACCCAACAACAGACGGCCTGAACGGGCTGCCAAACGCTCCGCCCGGGGGAGACATCCTCCGGGCGTACCCGTCCCGGCACCCTTGTGCCCGGCCGCGTCCTCACCTTCCACCTCGCTGCCGAGGGGCTCATGCAGATCATCCGCAATCCCAAGGACGTCCTTTCGGGCATTCTGTTCATCGTCCTTGCGCTGCTGTTCGCCTGGCAGACGCAGGAGTTGCCCATGGGCACGGCGGTGCGCATGGGGCCGGGCTACTTCCCGCTGCTGCTCGCCATCCTGCTCGGGGGGCTGGGGCTGGTGGTGCTCGTCAACGGCCTGCGCTTTCCCGGCGAGATGCCGAGCGGCATCGCCTGGCGGGCGCTCGGCATCATCACCCTCGCCGTCGTCTTCTTCGGCTTTGCGGTACGTCCGCTCGGCTTCCTGCCGGCGCTCGCCGCCTCGGTGTTCGTCTCGGCGCTGGCCAGCCGCAAGTTCCACGTGGTGACCGCGCTGGCCATCACCGCGGTGATGGTGGTGTTCGCCTGGGCGGTGTTCATCAAGGGGCTGGGCCTGCCGCTGCCGCTGCTCGGCCCGTGGCTCGGCGGCTATTGAGGGGGCGATCATGGAACTCATCGACAATCTCGCCCTCGGCTTCTCCGTCGCCCTCTCGCTGCAGAATGTCCTCTACTGCTTCGTGGGCGTATTGCTCGGCACCCTCATCGGCGTGCTGCCGGGCCTCGGCCCCATCGCCACCATCGCCATGCTCCTGCCCATCACCTTCGGGCTGCCCCCGGTGTCGGCGCTCATCATGCTGTCGGGCATCTATTACGGCGCCCAATATGGCGGCTCCACCACCGCCATCCTCATCAACCTGCCGGGCGAATCCTCTTCTGTGGTGACCGCCATCGACGGCCACCAGATGGCGCGGAAGGGCCGCGCCGGGGCGGCGCTGGCCACCGCCGCGTTGGGCTCCTTCTTCGCCGGCACGGTGGCCACCTTCCTGCTCGCGGTGTTCGCGCCTCCGCTGGCGGAGCTGGCGCTCCAGTTCGGCCCGCCGGAATATTTCTCGCTGATGGTGCTGGGCCTCATCGCCTCGGTGACGCTGGCGTCGGGATCGGTGGTGAAGGCCATCGCGATGATCGTTCTGGGCCTGCTGCTGGGCCTGTCGGGGCAGGACATCTACACCGGCGCCCCGCGCTTCACCTTCGACCTGCCGGAACTCTCCGATGGCTTCGATTTCGTGGCGCTGGCCATGGGCATGTTCGGCATCAGCGAGATCATCCGCAACCTGGAGGACGAGCACCAGCGCTCGCTGGTGGCGGCCAAGGTGAAGAGCCTGATGCTGACAAGGGAAGAGTTCAAGCGCATCATCGGCCCGGTGCTGCGCGGCACGGCGCTGGGCTCCTTCCTCGGCATCCTGCCCGGCGGCGGGGCCATGCTGTCGTCCTTCGCGTCCTATTCCATCGAGAAGAAGATCTCGAAGACCCCGCGGGAGTTCGGACGCGGCGCCATCGAGGGCGTGGCGGGGCCGGAAAGCGCCAACAATGCCGGCGCGCAGACCTCCTTCATCCCCATGCTGACGCTGGGCATCCCCTCCAACCCGGTGATGGCGCTGATGATCGGCGCGCTGATCATCCAGGGCATCACGCCGGGGCCGAACGTGGTCACCGAGAAGCCAGACCTGTTCTGGGGCGTCATCGCCTCCATGTGGATCGGCAATTTCATGCTGGTGCTGCTGAACCTGCCGCTGATCGGGCTGTGGGTGCGGCTCCTGACCGTGCCGTACCACGTGATGTTCCCGGCCATCATCGCGTTCTGCTGCATCGGCGTATACAGCGTGAACAACAATACGTTCGACGTTTATTCCATGGCCCTGTTCGGGGTGCTGGGCTACGCGCTGGTGAAGCTCGACTGCGAGCCGGCGCCGCTGCTGCTGGGCTTCGTCATCGGCCCCATGCTGGAGGAATATCTGCGCCGCGCCATGCTGATCTCCCGTGGCGATCCCATGGTGTTCGTGACGCGGCCCATCTCCGCCGTCCTGCTGGGATTGGCGGTGGCGGCCCTGGTGGTGGTGCTCCTGCCCTCCGTGCAGAAGACCCGCGAGGAGGCGTTCAAGGAATAGGACGCAAGCGGGGAGGGGCGGGTTCCAGAACGGGGTAACGACATCCCTGTGGAAAAACCACCCCTCCCGCTCTTGCCAGCCCCGAATGCATTTGGTACACGAACGCCTCCTTCCGGGGGCACACCTTCGGAACGGGCGCATAGCTCAGTTGGTAGAGCAGCTGACTCTTAATCAGCGGGTCCTAGGTTCGAGCCCTAGTGCGCCCACCACTTAAATCAACGACTTCGGGCGGTTTCGCCGTTTCGGTCTCACGACCTGAAACGGCTTTCGCCAAAGTTTGCGATCCGGCCGTATCGCGCTCGCCGAAGCACGAATCGGCACGCTCGGAAGGCGAGACAAGCCTCCAACTCTTCCAACGTAAGCTCCGCCCCGTCCGTGCGAGGGTTCGGGACATCGGTGATGACGATACCGGTTGCATAATGCATCCGCTCTCGCGCGCGTGGGCTGCTGTTGCAGTCAGGCCATGATGAGGTTCGCGCACGTGGATGGGCGCCCTGTTCGTGGTCTGCGAGCAATAAAAGATAGCTTAGGGTGTCGGCGAATTGGATGGTCGTATGCTATTTGCGGCAAAAATTACTTTTCACTCTGACAGTGAAAAGCGTTTTATTCAACGCGCTGCTGAACAAAAATGATGTGAGCTGGCCATCGTCGAACAAAATATCCAAAGCGATACGAGCGGCCTTGAGCTGTTCGGTCGTCGTTGCGGTCAGCTCTTCGGTCAAGCGCGGTTGATATCGGGATAATGCATCTTCACGGCGCGAAGGAGGGGAAGAGCCCGTTGCGGCGAGACACGCGCCGGGAGACCGAGAAAACAATGCCCGCAGGTTTTGAACCCGAAGTGGCGACCGCAGCCTTCATATTGTCGATTTGCTTCAGGATCGTCTGAGCGTGCTCATAGAAGGTCTACCCTGCCTCGGTGGGCTTGACGCCCTGGGCGGAACGATGGAGCAGCTGAGTGCCCACTCGTCTCCAAGGGGCGAAGCTGATGGCAGAGGAGAGGGCGGCTCGTGCGACGTTGAGCACACCGACGGCACTCGACAATGAGCCCTGGTCGGCGATCGCCATAAAGTAGCGAAGCTGGCGAAGTTACATGCAGGTGCCGGGAGTTGCGACGTGGGCGGATCCGGTTGACGCGAGGCAACCGAATAAACGCGTTCTCTTGGGAACGCGACGTACCCCATTTCGCCAGTTTGCCCAGTGCCCCGGTGGCAGGCTCGCTTAAAGCGACTTCCCCGGCGTTGGCCGCGTGCTGGAACCCGGAGCGCAACTTCGATTGCGCCCCAATCCCAATATGGGGCGTCTGGGTCAACGACGGCATGGCATGAAGGCGCCGTGCGGACATCGAACCGAAGCGAATCTTCTGTCATTTCGGAGGGTGATGCACCCGAACCGCCATCCGTTTCTCCCGCTGCAGCGGGACTTGCGCGCGACGACGTCCATGCCACTCCAGGGGCTCGCTGATCTGCGGCACCCTTGTCCCGAGGCGATGTCGAGGGATGGCAAAAATTGCGATGCACCGTTCGAACAATTTCAACTATGCGGCAGCGCACAACGGGCGCCGCGCAGGTCATAATCCCGTCGTTCAATCCGATCCGGACAAGAGATTGGAAGGACAGGTCCAGATGGGGAAATTATGGCACAAGATATTCAACTCAGACTTCGGTCGATACGAAAGTCGTTCGATGGGCAAAATGGCAGGATTGATGTCCTGAAGGGCGTCGACTTCGATGTCTACGAGCGTGACTTCGTTAGCATTATCGGGCCAAGCGGCTGCGGAAAGTCGACGGTCTTCAATATCGTCGCCGGCCTGCTCGCGCCGGACGACGGGGACATCATCTATCGGCACGAACGGGTCTCCAACCTGCGTGGACGCGTCGGCTACATGATGCAGCGGGACCTGTTGTTTCCGTGGCGTACGGTGCTTGAGAACATCATGCTGGGTCCGGAGATGCAGCGGCTGCCCAAGGCCGAGGCCCGCGACAACGCGATGGAGTATCTCAACACGTTCGGGCTCGCGGGGGTCGAGAATGCCTATCCGAAAATGCTTTCGGGTGGCATGCGCCAGCGGGTGGCGCTGATCCGCACTCTGCTTACGGATCCCGATATTCTCTTGCTCGACGAGCCCTTTTCCGCGCTCGACTACCAGACGCGGCTCTATCTCGAAGGCGTGCTGGTCGATGCCGTGGAGACCTTCAACAAGACCGTGATCCTCGTGACTCATGACATCGACGAGGCCGTTGCGCTGTCCAAGAGGGTGGTGGTGCTGGGCGGCAAGCCTTCCCAGGTCAAGAGCGTTCACCAGATCGATCTTGGAAGCCGTTCTCCCGTCGGGGCACGCAGCGACCCCCATTTCTCTGAATACTTCCATACGCTCTGCGGGGAACTCGATATCCAGACGAAGGTGAAGCAATGAGCCGCGCCACAGCCCTCTCCCGCTCCCGCGCCCGGTCTATGAATCCGCGCCGCACCAGGCATGGCTTGATCAACACCTCCCTCGGCCGAGGCCTCATCCAGCTCGTTTCCGTCGCCGCTGTCCTTGCCCTGTGGCAGGTCGGGGTCGAAATGGGCTGGGTCTCCGCCTTCATGGTGGGCGCTCCGCGCCAGATCCTGAAGGTTCTGGTGGATGGCATCGTATCCGGCAGTCTGCTCGTGGACACGTACTACACGGTGGTCGAAGCGGTCCTTGGCTTCGTCATCGGCACGGCGCTGGGCTCGTTCGCCGGCCTTGCCCTGTGGTACTCGCCCCTCGTGGCGCGGCTGACGGAGCCGTTCCTCATCGCCATCAACAGCGTGCCGAAAATCGCCTTCGGGCCGATCGTGATCCTGTGGTTTGGAACCGGCCTGGTCTCCAAGGTGGCGCTGGCCGTCTCGCTCACCGCCATCGTGGCACTCATCGCCGCCTATCAGGCGGCCAAGACTGCCGACCGGGACCTTCAGGCCCTGTTGCTCACGCTGGGCGCGGACAAGAACCAGGTGTTCTTCAATCTCGTGGTGCCGTCCTCCCTGCCGGCCATCATCGCCACCTTCCACATCAACATCGGCTTCGGTCTCGTGGGGGCGGTAGTCGGTGAATTCATATCCTCCGAACGCGGCCTTGGGCATCTCATCTTCACGGCCTCGGGACTTTACGATCTCAACACGGTGTGGGCGGGACTGTTCATGCTGATGCTGATCGGCTTCCTGCTGTACTTCGTCATAGACTTCATCGAACGCCGCCTGTTGCCCTGGAAGGAAGCTGCCACGGCTAACGCGTTTCACGTCTGATACGAACAGGTGACATCATGAAAAATGTGAGAAATATACTGAGTTGCGCGTTCGTGGCCCTGGCCTGTGCCTGTGGCGCGATGGCCCCCGCCCGCGCGGAATATCGCAAGGTCGTGCTTTCCCAGTTGTTCCAGTCCATTCAGTTGTTGCCGGTCTATGTCGCCATCGATGGCGGCTTCTTCCGTGCCCAGGGCCTGGACGTGACGAAGCAGACCGCGGGGTCGGCCAACGCCGCGCTGTCGGCCCTGATATCCAAGAGCGCCGATTTCTCCCTTCATGGGCCGGAATGGACGGCCATCGCGGCCGAGAAGGGCGCTTCGGTGCAGGTGGTCGCCAGCGTCGTATCGCGGCCGTCGTTCTGGATCGCGGCGGCTCCGGACTTCAAGTTCCAGAGCGTGTCCGACCTCAAGGGGGAGACCGTCGTGGCTGGCCTCATGCCGACCACCAGCACCTCCCTCTTCATGAAGCTGCTCAAGCAGAACGGGCTGGAGCCCAAGACAGACGTGAAGATCACGCAGGTCCAGATCGGGTCCGAGCTTGGACCTCTGCTGGCTGGGCAGGCGCGCGTCGCGGTGCTTTACCAGCCGGGCCTGGACCAGGCGGTGGCACAGGGCATGAAAGTCGTCTACGGCTTTTCTCAGCTCTATGACGAATACACCGTTGCCGCGATCTCCACCCGTAAGGACGTGGATCCCGACACCGCTCAGCGCTTCGTCACCGGGCTCCAGAACGCGCTTGTGTTCATGCAGGACAATCCCGAGCGCACGAAGGACATCGCCCGGCAGGAGTTTCCGAGCCTGCCGCCCGCGGTGGTCGATGCCGCGGTCACGCGCATGCTGAACGAGCACATCTACTCCACTTCGGTCGCCATCTCGCAGAAGGCCTTCGAGGCGGCCATGCAGACCCAGGTCGACCTCGGCAACCTGAAGGCCATGCCCGGCTACACCGACGTGGTCAACGACACCTACGCGCGCAAGGACACCCATGCGCGCAAGGACACCCACACGCGCAAGGGTCTCTCGGCGAACTGACCTGAGATGTCCGTCGTCCTCCCACAGATGAAGGATCGAAGCATGACTTCGCTTTTCCAACGCCTGCTTGCCGGCATCATTGCCGCGACGCTGGCCATCGGCGTGGCCGCACCCGCCGCCGCCGAAAACCGCAAGGTGGTCCTGTCCCAGCTGTTCCAGTCGGTCATGTTCCTGCCGGTCTACGTGGCCATCGACAAGGGCTTCTTCGCCCAGGAGGGGCTTGATGTGCGCAAGGACACCTCCGGCTCGCCCAATGCCTCCCTGTCGGCGGTTATCGCCAGGAGCGCCGACTTCTCGCTCCATGGACCCGAATGGACCGCCATAGCCGCGTCCAAGGGAGCGCCGGTGCAGATCGTCGCCGGGGTGGTGAACCGGGCCGCCGTCTGGATCGCGGCCCGGCCCGACATCGACTACAAGGACCCGGCGAGCTTCTCCGGCAAGACTGTCGCAACCGGCATGATGCCGATCGCCAGTACCTCGTTGTTCACCAAGCTGCTCCGAGAGAGCGGCGTTGATCCGGCCAAAGAGCACATCCAGGTGATGCAGGTTCAGGCCGGTTCCGAGCTCGGCCCATTGCTGGCGGGCAAGGCCGATGTGGCGGTGCTGTACGAGCCAGCCCTCGACCAGGTGGCGGCCAAGGGCATGAAGGTGATCCACAGCTTCCCGGCCCAGTACGGACCTTATCTGCTGTCGGCCATCACCACCCGCCGCGACGCCGACCCTGACATGGTGCAGCGGTTCGTGACGGGTCTTCAGCACGCGCTGGCCTTCATGCGTGCCAATCCAAAAGCTGCAACGGAGGTGGCGAAGGCGCAGTTTCCGAGCATCGAGCCCGCGGTGATCGAGAGCGCGGTGGGGCGTATGCTCGACGAGCAGGTCTATCCGGCATCGGTGGAGATTTCCCCCGCCGCCCTGAAGATCGCCATGGAAACCCAGATTTCCCTCGGCAACCTGAATGCCCAGCCTGATTTCGAAACGTTCGTCGGCGGCCGCTTTATCGCCGGTGCCCTGGCAGCGAACTAAAGCATTTTCGCGCGAAGTGGATACCGGTTCGCGTGAAGAAAATGCGTCAAGACAAGCCCCACCAAATCAGCGGCTCCATTTTTCCATCAGCTGAAGGAACAGATCGTGACTTCCTATCCAAGGTTCAAGGCGGCCGCGTGCCACGTAGCCCCCATCTATTTCGATACGCCAGCCACGGTGGACAAGGCCTGCGCCCTGATCGCCGAGGCCGCGCGCAACGGGGCCACGTTGGTGACTTTTCCGGAGGCCTACATCTCCTCCTTCCCGGTCTGGTGCGGTGTATGGGCGCCGGTGGACACCCACGAGTTCTTCGCAAAGTTCGCCGGCTCCGCGATCCGCATCGACGGCCCGGAGATGGCGCGCCTGCGGGAAGCCGCGCGGCGTCACCAGGTGTTTGTCTCCATCGGCATCAACGAGGGCACGCCCATCAGCCTTGGCTGCGTGTGGGACACCAACGTGCTGATCGGCGATGACGGCACGATCCTGAACCGCCATCGCAAGCTGATGCCGACCCATTGGGAGCGCCTGGCATGGGCCCCGGGCGATGGCAGCGGCCTGCGCGTGGTGGACACCAGCATCGGCCGCATCGGCGCGTTGATCTGCGGCGAGAACACCAATGCCCTCGCCCGCTTCGCGCTCATGTCGCAGGGGGAGAGCGTTCACATTTCCTGCTTCTCGCCGCGTTATCCGACCCATCCCCCGGGCGAGGCGGCCTATGATCTGGAGGCCTCCATCCGGCTACGCACCGGGGCCCACGCGTTTGAAGGCAAGTTGTTCAACGTGGTGGTATCCGGCTTCCTGCCGCCCGAGGCCATCGATATGATCAGCCGCGGCAACGCGCGTGTCCATGAGTTGCTGGAAGGCGCGTCGAAGAGCATCTCCATGATCCTCGGCCCCGACGGCACGCCCGTCAGCGACGTGATCCGCGATCAGGAGGGTATCGTCTACGGCGACATCGACCTCTCGCGTTGTGTCGTTCCCAAGCAATTCCAGGACGTGGTCGGTTACTACAACCGTTTCGACGTGTTCGAGTTCAAGGTGAACCGGCGTGCGCTCGCACCGGCGCAGTTCCAGGACGGCTCCTTCTCCGAGAGCTCCGCCACGAATGGCGGGACGGGCGGCAGCACGGGCGGATCTTGGCCGTTGAGCGAGACGACGCCATTCACCGCGGTCGCCCAGGCGTCGTGACCCAGGGTACGCTCCAGACAGAAGGCGGCGCGCCCTTGCGGGCGCGCCGCTCACCTGGCGATGCGGGAGCCCCGCCGCTGCGCGACCGGTTGGCTTTCAGTGTTGATGGCCGTCGGCAACCGTTCAGGCGGATCATGCTGAAGGTTCGCCTGGAGCCACGCAATGAAGGCGCTGACCTGTGGGCGCGCCAGGGCCTCCGGCGTGGCCGTCGCGTAATAGGCGTAAGCCGGAACCGCTTCCAGATCGAACAGGCGAACCAGCCGGCCGGCGGACAGGTAGTTCACGATCATGCTCTGACGCGCCAGCGCGATGCCCTGGTGGCAGGCCGCGGCTTCCACGACCAGGCCGATATCGACGAACTGGATGGCGGAGCACGGTTCGGGGAATTGGAGCGACGCCGCGCGGAACCAGGGTTGCCACGGTTCGATGATGCATTGCAGCAGGCTGCCCTTGAGAATGTCGATGGGCTCCATGAACGGCCCGTGCGCCCTGGCGTAGGCGGGGCTGCAGACCGGAAAGACCTGCTCCTCAAGGATGCTGACGGCGTTGAAGCCCGGGTAGACCCCGTTGCCGAAGCGGATTTCCACGTCCGCATGCTCGGCCTTCAGCCCGACCAGTGGCACCGACAGATGGAGTTCAAGGTCGACATCAGGAAAAGCTTCGCGGATGCGATCGAGCCGGGGGACCAGGATCTGCGTCGCGAAGGTGGGTGGCGCGCAGACCTGGATCCGGCGCCGGCGCTGGACGCGCTGGGCGGCGCCATCCGACAGGTGGCTGAGCACGCCCAGCGCTTCTCGCACCGCGCCGAGATATTCGTGGCCTTTTGCGGTCAGGATGAGGTCGCCTTCGGTCTTGGCGAATAACGGCGTGCCGATCAAAGTTTCGAGTTGCTTGATCCGGTGGCTCAGGGCGCTCGGCGTGATGCACAATTCCCGTGCCGCCAGAACCCCCGTGCCGAGACGCGCCCGCGCCTCGAAGGCGAGCAGGCAATGGGTGGGCGGAAGCTGGTATCTGGTGCTCATATCATCTGATGGTTCAAGGTTTTATGGCTCGATGCCGGACGCCGGGCACGCCAGATGCCAATGGGAAAAAGCACGCTGCCGTCTGGTTCGCGAGGGCCGAGGCTATGGACAAGCAAAATGCATACCCCGGCTGCAAGGCAAGCTTTTTCGAAGCCCGGTGGCATTTCCGTGTGATGCAGGGAGATCCTCGGGCCGTGCGACCGCTGTCAGGATCGCTCAAATGTGGGTCAGGGTGCCGTTAAATCGAGCGCATCACGCCGCCTCTATTCTGGGTAGCCTCTTTCATTCTAGCGAAATCCCTGGCCCGCATCGGCCCCGAGCAAGGTGCACATGAAGAGCGAGGTGCACATGGAAATCCGTCAATTCCGCTGCTTTGTCGCCGTCGCGGAGCAACTGCATTTCAGCCGGGCGGCAGAGCAACTCGGCATGGCGGCCCCCTCCATGACGAAGCAGATCCAGGACATGGAGCGCGCCCTGGGCGTGCGCCTCTTCCACCGGACCAAGCGGTCGGTCCAGCTCACTGCCGCCGGGTCGTTGTTCCTGGATGACGCGCGGCGGGTTCTGGAACAGGCAGAGCGGGCCCAAGACACCGCCCGCCGCGCCGGTCGGGGGGAACTGGGCCGCATCGTCATCGGCTATGTCGCGTCCACCGGCTATGCCGGCGTGCTCCAGGAGCAGGTGGCAGCCTTCCGCTGCACGCACCCCAGCATCGACCTCGAATTCAGGGAGGTGGCGATGGACCTCCTGCCCGAGATGCTCGACGACGGGCGTATCGACATTGCCTTTCTGCGTCCACCCATGGCGTATCCGCCCGGCATCTTCGCTGTGCCGCTGCTGCGCGATCCATTCGTGGTCGCGCTCCCGGAAAGGCACCCGCTCGGCACCCGCGCGGTGATCGAGCCGCGCGATCTCGCGGGTGAGATCTTCGTGCTTCCCGAACAGGATGCGGGGACCTGGGAAGTGGCACGACGCGGGGGCTTCGATCCCAAGCTTGGCCCGAGGCCGGGCAGCCTTGCCGCTGTGGTCATTCTGGTGTCGCTTGGCGCCGGGATCGCCATCGTGCCGGGTTCATTGTTCCGTGCGGTGAGCGTGGAGCACGTGGTGTATCGCCAGCTTTCGACATCTCCGATCCTGTCGGAGATCGCGGCGGCTTTCCGGCGTACCGAATGGGCTCCGGCGACGAAGGCCTTTATCGCGCAGATCCGTGCGGCTGTCCGGTGTCCTGGCGAGGAAACACCGGCGATGCCACGCCGCTAAATTCTCCGGCAGGAAATTATTTCGCTGAATATCATGAATTCACAGAAATAATCGATGATGAAATAGTTGTTTCCAAGAATTTCTGCCCGCAGCCGTGGCCGGTGCCGCGCGCCGCTGGCGCCCGGAGACCTCCATGCTCAAGCTCGATTTTCATCCGTCCGGCCGCCACGTCCTCCAGATCCCAGGCCCGAGCCCGGTGCCCGCCCGCCTCCTGCGAGCCATGAGCTACCCGACGATCGACCATCGCGGCCCGGAATTCGCCATGCTCGGACTGAAGGTCCTTGCCGGAATCAAGCGCATCTTCAAGACCACCCAGCCGGTCATCATTTATTCTTCGTCGGGGACCGGTGCTTGGGAGGGTGCGCTGGTCAATACTCTCTGCCCGGGCGACCACATTCTCATGTACGAGACCGGTCACTTCGCCAGCCTGTGGCGTGAGATGGCGGAAAACCTCGGCCTGAGGCCGGAACGCATCGGGCGCGACGGCGTCGAGGGCTGGCGCCGGGGGGTTGAAGCCGACCTGATCGAGCAACGCCTGAGGGCGGATGGTGGTCACGCCATCAAGGCAGTCTGCGTGGTCCATAACGAGACCTCCACCGGCGTGACGTCCGACATTGCGTCGGTGCGGCGCGCCATCGATGCCGCCGGCCACCCTGCCTTGCTTCTCGTCGACACCATCTCCGGCCTCGCCTCGGCTGACTACCGGCATGACGCTTGGGGCGCGGACGTGACGGTCTCGGGATCGCAGAAGGGGCTGATGCTGCCACCCGGCCTCGGCTTCAATGCCGTGTCGCAGAAGGCCCTGCACGCCCACGCCGCCGCGCGGCTACCCCGTAGCTACTGGGATTGGACGCCGATCCTGAAGGCTAACGAGACGGGATACTGGCCGACCACTCCCAACACGAACCTGCTCTATGCGCTGTCCGAAGCCATCGAGATGATCGAG
Organism: Xanthobacter autotrophicus; assembly: GCF_005871085.1. Taxonomy (GTDB): domain Bacteria; phylum Pseudomonadota; class Alphaproteobacteria; order Rhizobiales; family Xanthobacteraceae; genus Xanthobacter; species Xanthobacter autotrophicus. The sequence continues at coordinate 103,946 of NZ_VAUP01000004.1, forward strand.
GAGGAGGGCCTTGATCGCGTGTTCGCGCGCCACGCGCGCCTTGCCGAGGCCTGCCGGGCGGCGGTGCGCGGCTGGGGCCTCGACATCCAGTGCGCGGACCCACAGGTCTATTCCCCCGTGCTCACCGGCGTGATGATGCCCGAGGGTGTGGACGCCAATGCCGTTCGCCAGTGTATTGCGGAGACGTTCGACCTTTCCCTTGGCACTGGCCTCGGCAGGATGGCCGGCCGCATGTTCCGCATCGGTCACCTCGGCGACTGCAACGACCTGTCGCTCATGGCTGCGCTCACCGGCTGCGAGATGGGGCTGAAGCTGTCTGGCGTGCGGCTCGCCGGCAGCGGGGTGGTCGCTGCCATGGATCTGCTCGCGCGCACCGAGGTGCACAGCCTCACCAAGGTCGCCTGAACGGCCCGGCCATCTGTGATCGGACGCGCCATGACGCACACAGTCCTCCCCGGACGTTCACCGAGACGGGAGACCGGCCAGGGTTCTGCATCCCCGTTCGCCCGATGCCTCGCCAGGGAAATGCGCGGCGACGTGCTGTTCGATGAGGGGAGCCGGGGACGCTATGCCACCGATGCTTCCATCTACCAGATCATGCCCATCGGCGTGGTCGTGCCCCGCGACCAGGCCGACGCGCGCATCGCACTCGATATCGCGCGCGACCATGGCATGCCGTTCCTGGCCCGGGGTGCGGGGTCGAGCCAGTGCGGTCAGACCATAGGTGAGGCGCTTGTCCTCGACACCACGCGGTGGCTCAACAAGGTCATCCACTTCGATCCGTCGCGGCGGATGGTGACCGTGGAGCCCGGCATCGTCCTCGATCATCTCAACGCGATCCTGAAGCCCCATGGCTTGTGGTATCCGGTGGATGTCTCCACCAGCGCGCAAGCCACCATCGGCGGCATGGCGGGCAACAACTCGTGCGGCTCGCGCTCGCTGCACTACGGCAACATGGTTCACAATGTGGAGGCCATCGACGCGGTGCTGCCGGACGGCAAGGAGCTGGAGTTCGGTCCCCTTGCGCAGATGGAGGCGACGCCATACGCGCAGCATCTCGTCGGGGCCATTCAGTCCATCGCGCGGGGCGTGGATGGCGAGCTTGCCGCCAACACGCCCAAGGTGCTGCGCCGCGTCGCCGGCTACAACCTCGACTTGTTCAACTGCCAGAATCCGAAGCCCTACACGCTGGACGGAATGCCCAATCTGTCCCACCTGCTGGTGGGCTCCGAGGGCACGCTTGCCTTCAGCCGGCAGATCACCCTGCGCCTTTCTCCCCTGCCGGTTAACAAGGTGCTCGGGGTGGTGAACTTTCCCACGTTCCACCAGGCCATGGATCTGACGCGGCACATCGTCGGCCTCGCCCCCATGGCGGTGGAGCTGGTGGACCGCACCATGATCGATCTGGCGCTCCACAATCCCGCCTTCCGTCCAGTGATCGAGAGCGCGCTGGTGGGCTCGCCCCAGGCCCTGCTGCTGGTGGAGTTCGCCGGCGACGATCTGGATGTCCAGAGGCGAGCCCTGAAGCATCTCGCCACCCTCATGGGCGACCTCGGCCTGCCCGGCTCGGTGGTGGAAATGGCCGGCGCTGCGGAGCAGAAGGCCCTGTGGGACGTGCGCAAGGCCGGGCTCAACATCATGATGAGCATGAAGGGGGACGGCAAGCCGATTTCCTTTATCGAGGATTGCGCGGTTCCTCTCGAACATCTCGCCGAATACACACAGACCCTGACCGAGCTGTTCCGCCGATACGGCACCGAGGGTACCTGGTATGCCCATGCAGGAGTGGGGTTGCTGCATGTGCGCCCGATCCTCGACATGCGGCGCGACGGGGCGGCGAAAATGCGGGCTATGGCGGAGGAAGCCTCCGCGCTGGTGCGCCGCTTCAAGGGGGCCTATTCGGGCGAGCATGGCGACGGCATCTGCCGGGGCGAGTGGGTCGCCTGGCAATACGGGCCGAAGGTCAACGCCGCGTTCCGGGCCATCAAGGCCCTGTTCGACCCGGACAACCGCTTCAGCCCGGACCGCATCGTCGATCCGCCGCGCATGGATGATGCCCGGCTGTTCCGGTTTCCGCCGGGCTATGGCGAAACGCCGCTTGAGCCCAGGCTCGACTGGTCACGGTGGAACGTGCGGCGCGATGCGGCGACAGGCATCGAGAGCGCACCTGGCACCGGCGGCGATCGCACCGGTGGCTTGGCCAAGGCCGTCGAGATGTGCAACAACAACGGGCATTGCCGTAAATTCGATGCGGGCACCATGTGCCCCTCCTACCGTGTCACCCGGGACGAGAAACACGTCACGCGCGGGCGCGCCAACACGCTGCGCCTCGCCCTGTCGGGCCAGATCGGCCGCGACGGGCTTGCCAGCCCGCTGGTCAAGGAAGCTCTGGACCTTTGCGTGAGCTGCAAGGGCTGCAAGCGAGACTGCCCCACCGGGGTGGACATGGCCCGCGTGAAAATCGAGGCGCGGGCCGCCTGGACCGCACGGCACGGCCTTCGCCTGCGGGACCGGCTCGTGGCCTACATGCCGTTCTATGCGCCTGTCGTCAGCCGCCTGTCCTGGCTGTTGGCGATCGGCGAGAACATTCCCGTCGTTTCGCCGTGGCTGAAGCGGCGCATCGGCCTTGCACCCGAACGCTCGCTGCCGCGCTTCCGCCGGCCGTTCCTTGCGAGGCCCGCGCCACGCCACGCCGCGCCCGCCGACAGGGAGGTGTTCCTGTTCATCGACACCTTCAACAATTCCATGGAGCCCGAGAACGCGGCCGCTGCTCGCGACGTGCTTCAGGCGGCGGGCTATCGGGTGCATTTGCATGGCGGCAGGGGCAAGCAACCCTTGTGTTGCGGGCGCACCCTGCTGGCTGCCGGCCTCGTCGACGCGGCGAAGGCCCAAGCCCGGCGGGTCTTGGACACGCTTCTGCCTTTCGTGGAGCGGGGTGTTCCGATCGTCGGGCTGGAGCCGTCGTGCCTCCTGACACTCCGGGACGAATTTCTCGGCTACGGCTTCGGCGATGCGGCCCACAAGCTGTCGCAGAGCGCGTATCTGTTCGAGGAATTTCTGGTGTGCGAACGCGCCGCCGGCCGCATGCAGCTGGCTCTCCATCCCCTCGACGCCACGACCGCCCTGCTGCATGGCCATTGTCACCAGAAGGCATTCGACGCCATGCGGCCGGTACGAGCCGTCTTGTCCTGGATCCCGGGGCTCGAGGTCCGCGAGGTGGAAGGCTCGTGCTGCGGCATGGCCGGAAGCTTCGGCTACGAAGCGGAGCATTACGCCATGTCTCGCGCCATGGGCGAACTCACCTTGCTGCCGGCCGTGCGGGAGGCCTCGCCCGGGACGATCGTCATCGCCGATGGCACGAGCTGCCGCCACCAGATCCTCGACTGCGCGCAAGTGGAGGCGCGGCATGTCGCCTGCGTTCTCGCCGCTGCCCTGATCCCCCCGGCGCGTTTGTGCCCGACCTGACATTCCGGAGAACTGCCATGCCTGCTCCCGCCATCACCCGCGTTGTCGTGCGCCCGGTCGTCGCCCCTCTGCCTCGCCCGCTGCGAACCGCGAGCGGCATGATGGAGAGCGCGCCACTGGTTCTCGTGGATATCGAAACCTCGGCCGGCATCACGGGGCATGCCTATGCCTTCGCCTACACGCCGGTGCTGCTGGGCGCCCTGGCGCGGCTGACGGGCGATGTGGGGACGCTGCTGGAAGGACGCGCGATCTATCCCGCCGATCTCACCCGCTGGCTGCGCGGGCGCTTCGTCATCGCCGGTACGTCCGGCCTGCTCGACATGGCTCTCGCCGTACTGGACATTGCCGCTTGGGACGCCCACGCCAAGCTTGCCGGATTGCCACTCGCGCGCCTTCTCGGCGGTGATGTCGCCCCCCTTCCAGCCTATGCGAGCTTCGGCATGGATGGGTTGGAGGACACTGCCTCGGCGGCCGCCGGCGCGGCGGCGGAAGGGTTCGGCGCGGTCAAGATCAAGATCGGCTACGAGACATTCGCGCAGGACCTTGCCGTGGTCCGGGCGACGAAGCACGCCTTGGGGGATGCCGTCGCGTTGCTCGTTGACTACAACCAGAGCCTCACCGTTCCCGAAGCGGTCCTGCGCTGCCGCGCGCTCGACCATGAGGGCCTGTCGTGGATCGAGGAGCCGACCCGGGCCGACGACACGGCGGGGCACGCCCGTATCGCCGCCGAGATCGAGACGCCGCTTCAGCTGGGTGAAAGCCTGTTTGGGCCGCAGGCCATCGCGGACAGCATCCGGGGCGGGGCCTCCGACCTGATGATGCCGGACCTGATCAAGGTGGGCGGCGTAACCGGGTGGCTTGCCGCCTCCGCCATCTGCCAAGCGGCGCGCATGCCGGTGAGCAACCACTTCTTCCAGGAGGCGAGCGCCCATCTCATGGCGGCGACGCCCACCGCTCATCTCGTCGAGTTTTTCGACATTGCCGGCCCGATCCTCCGGGTTCCCTTGCAGGCCATCGACGGCAGGGTCCGCGCAAGCGAAGAGCCGGGCCTCGGGATCGAATGGAGCGAAGAGGCGGTCGCCCGCTATGCGGCGTGAATCCGGTGTTTCCAATCAGGGACGAGCTTGAACAGGTTTTCAGGTCAGGACGGGTGCGGGCATGTCCCGAGGATGCTGACCGGCAGCACGGCCTTCCAGCGCGAGAAAGGCAACGTGTTCGCCGGCCAGACCGAAGGTTTGCACATCGGATTGCAGCTTTCGCGGATCCCCTCGTCGGAGGAATGGCCGCCTGACAAGGCGTCCCCCGACCCGGCCTTTTCCAGCGCCTCGGCACGCCATCCGTGGAGATGCCGGCGGGGAGCCGTCGGGCGACTTCAACAATCGTCCGACGGCTGCTTGAACCCATCAGCTGCGGCGCCAATGGCGACGCCGCGCCTGCCGCCGGATCTATGGGCGGCGGCGGGCGGAGCGTGGCGCCTCAGGCCGCCTTTCTGTTCACGTCGGCGTTGGCCAGGCGCGTGAGAAGAGCGTCAGTCTCCTCCTCCTCCTTCAGCGTCGCCTCAAGGAGGGGAACCGCCTCCTGCATGCCGAGTTGCGCCGCCCAGGTCTTCAGCGTGCCATAACGGGAAATCTCGTAGTGCTCCACCGCTTGCGCCCCCGCAAGCAGGCCGGCGTCGAGCGCATCCGAGCCAGCGAAATCCTCCATGATTTCCTTCCCCTCGTCGATGATCCCGACGATGGCGGGGCAATGCTTGCCGCGTGCCGCCTTCCCCAGCAGTTCGAATACCCGCTCCAGCCGCTCGATCTGGCCTTCGGTCTGCTCCTGGTGATGCTGGAAGGCCGACTTCAGCTCTGGCGATTGGGCGCTCTTCGCCATCTTCGGCAGGGCCTTCAGGATCTGTTTCTCGGCGTAATAGATATCCTTGAGCGTTTCCGTGAAAAGGTCATGCAGGGACTTGTCCTGTGCCATGATGTACGCTCCCGTTTGTTTGATCAAAGCTTGCCGGAGGCAGCCTGGGCCTGCACGGACTAAGGCCACAACGACATGGGGCCGGTTGTGTTCCGCTGCATGGGCCACCGCCATCGGCGTACCAAAGGGGAGGGTTGAAAAGGTCGGCTCACCGAAAGGCGTGAGTTGTCGCCAGGTCATGGTATCCAGGTGGTGCGGACGACGAAGGCGAGCCAGACCAGCGCTCCGAGGGTCGTGGCCTGCTGCGCCCCGCGATAGTTTTCCGCGATCAATGCCACCAGCGAGGGCAACAGCGCCGCCCCTGCGGCGCCCGAGAGGGCCTGGGCGATGATCATGACCGTGGCGTTGGGGCTGAAGGTCATCAGCACCTGCGCGAGGCCGAACAGCAGCACCACGATCCGGAACACCCGGACCGCGCCGAAACGCTGGTTCAGCTTGGCACCGAGCATGACGAAGCCAGCCACGAGCATGGAGTACATGATGATGCCGGTGGCGACCGTGGTGGGCGGAACATTGAAGCTCGCCACCATGCCGCCGAGGGCCACGGGCAGCGAGGCGACGTTGAAGGACATCAGCACCTGGCCGAGCGCGATGGCGATCATGGGGACCCAGGAATCCCGCACTTCCACGCCGGTGCCAGGTCGGGGCGTCGAAAGACTGGTCATGAGTGCTTCCTCTCGTTCTTCTTTTTTTGCGGGCTCGAGGCACGGTCTGGGGTGGCGCGCGGCCTCAGACCTCCGGTGCGGAGACGAAGAGGTCCATGCCGAGGCGCTGGGATAGATAGCGCGCCGCCAACTGGCCCTTGATGCTGTTGCCGGCCCCGTCGAGAGGGGGCGCGAAAGTGCCGAGGCCGCCCTTGCCCGGCGAGACAGTGACGATGCCGCCGCCAATGCCGCTCTTGCCCGGCAGTCCGATCTCGTAGAGCCAGTCGCCGGAGGTCTCGTAGAGCCCCGCCGTGGTCATCACCGCGAGGGCGTAGTGGCAGACATGCGCATTCACGACGCGCTCACCGGTGACCGGATTGACGCCGCCGTCGGCGAGGGTCGCCCCCATCACCGCCAGATCCTTCGCATTCACGTTGAGGGAGCACTGGCGGGTGTAGAGGTCGACCGCCTCGCCCGGATCGCAATAGATGCGCCCCATGCTTTGCAGCATCCGGGCAATGGCGCGGTTGCGGAAATTGGTGTCGAGGGCAGAGGCGCAGACCTCCTCGTTCATCGACAGGCGGCGCCCGGCGAAGCGGGAAAGACCCTCGTGGATGAAGGCCCATTTCTCCTCTCGCGTCGCCCCTGGAACGAGGCTGGTGGCGGCGATGGCGCCGGCATTCACCATCGGGTTGGTCAGGCCGCCGGGCATGGTCTCGATGGCGGCCAACGAGTTGAAGGCGCGTCCCGTGGCATTGGCGCCGAGCTTCGCGCGCGCCTCGGCGGGGCCGAAGAGCTGGCAGACCAGGGCGAAGATGAAGGGCTTCGATACGCTCATGATGGAGAAGTCGTGGTCGGTGTCGCCCGCGGCATAGACTCGTCCGCTGGTGCCCACGACGCAGACGCCGAACAGGTCGCGCGACACCCGGGCCAGCGCAGGATAGACCTGCGAGTTTTCTCCCTCGTCGTTGGATTTGAAGCGGTGGTAGGCCGAATTCACCAACCCTTCCACCATCTCAGCTTCAGGCAGATGACCTGTGGATACGTAGCTGTCAGAAATCATGTCGTCGTCAAAAGCAGGCATTGCCATTTGTCCTCCGCGCAGCCAAATCCTAGTTGCGGTGCATTCAATATATACCGTAATACAGCGCAGCATATATTGCCATGCACATCGTTAGACATTGAATTATTGCCTGCTTCGGATGGTCGCGCAACCGCTTACCTACCGGCGCCGTGCGCAAATCCCGTCAATCATTCACAGGGCGGCCGGCGTGGCGCTCGCCCTGGTGGTGGCGCTGTTCCTGTGGCTGAAACGCGCCGAGTTCGGGCGGGCCACCCGTGCCTGGCCGAGCAGCGCGAGGCGGCGGTGCTGGTGGGCATCAACGTGTCCCAGATGCATGCCCTCGCCTTCGGCCGGTCGGCGGCCCTTGGTGCGGCCACCGGCGTCATCATGAGCTTCCTTGGCGCGATCTCGCCTTTCATGGGTTTCCACAGGCGGGCCCCTTTGCCACCGTCCTCGCGGCCCTGGTGATGGGCGCCGTCCTGGGGGCGATCCTGGCGTCGGTGACGGGAACCCTGAAAGGAATCGTCTTCGCCATCGCCACCCTCGCCTTGTCCGAGGGCCTGCGCATCGCCGCCCTGATGCTGCCGGACGTGACCGGCGGCGCGGTCGGCCTGTTCCTCAACCCGGCCCTGCGGCCGAGCCAGCATGCGCTCTATCTGTTCGCGGCGCTGGCGGTGATGGCCAACGAGGGGGCGAAGGCGTTGGGCGAGGGCGTCGCGTTGCGCGCATCCGACATTGATCTCGCCTTCATCCATGGCTACGGCTTCCCACGCACAAAGGGAGGGCCCATGTGGGCAGCGGACGAACTGGGCCTGCTGGAGGTGTTCAAGGAGGTGGAGGCGGCCCATGCCGCCGGCGGCACCGGCTCCGAGCCCGCCCCGCTCCTGCTGGAGCTCGCGTGCAGCGGCGGGCGCTTCGGCACGTGCGATCTCGCTCGCAGCGGGCCCCGGGCCGGATGAGGATCGGGTGTCAGGGCGACCATGGAGCAGGAAGGGGACGGTGGTATGGAGACGGTTCTGGTCGATCGCCGCGCGGGCTGGATGGTTCTGACACTGAACCGGCCAGCGCGGCTGAACGCATTCAATGAAGAGATGCACCTCGCCTTGCGGCGGGCGCTCGAAGAGGCCGCCGGCGATGCCGCATGTCGGGCGGTGCTGCTGACGGGCGCCGGGCGGGCCTTCTGCGCCGGGCAGGATCTCGCGGAGCGGGTCCAGACCGGCGGCGCGCCGGATCTCGGCGCCTCCCTCGACCGGCTTTACAACCCGCTGGTGCGGCAGCTGCGGGCGCTGGACAAGCCGGTGGTGTGCGCGGTCAACGGGGTGGCGGCGGGCGCCGGCGCCAATATTGCGCTGGCCTGCGACATCGTGCTGGCGGCGCGCTCCGCGACCTTCATCCAGGCCTTCTCCAATATCGGCCTCATCCCGGATTCCGGCGGCACCTTCTTCCTGCCACGCCTGATCGGCGATGCCCGGGCGCGCGCCCTCGCCCTGCTGGGCCTGCCGCTTGATGCCGCCACGGCCGCCCAATGGGGGCTCATCTGGGCGGTGGCGGAGGACGAGGCCCTCGCCGGCGAAGCCGAGGCGATCACCGCCCGCCTCGCCGCCCGCGCCACCCATGCCCTGGGCCTGGTGAAGCAGGCGCTCAATGCCTCGCCCGGCAATACGCTGGACCAGCAACTGGATCTGGAACGGGACCTTCAGCGGCTGGCGGGATACGCGCCGGATTATGCCGAGGGCGTGCGCGCCTTCACCCAGAAGCGGCCGCCCGTCTTCGGCGGACAACCCGGGCGCGTGCCTGAAGCCTGATCGCGGACGCGGATCTCATCGCACAGCCGGGACAATGCGTCCGGCGGTGGCCGGGGCATCCCGGAGCTGTTCTGGGGGAAAGCTGCTCCGGGGAACGGAAGGGTCCATCCCCCGGAGCGTGGCGACAGGGCGCCTCGATCAGGCCGGCTTGAATGCCTGCCCGGCGAAGGGCAGGCGGTGGACCGGCCGGCCGGTGGCGGCGAGCACCGCATTGGCCACGGCGGGCGCGAGGGGCGGCACGCCCGGCTCGCCCACACCGGTGGGCGCGACATCCGAGGCCACGATGTGTACTTCCACCTTCGGCATTTCGGACATGCGCAGGGGGGCATAGGTGTCGAAGTTGCCCTGCTCCACGGCGCCCTTGTCGAGGGTGATGGCATCATGCAGCGCGGCGCCGAGGCCGAAGCCGATGCCGCCCTCGATCTGGGCCCGCACCACGTCCGGATTGACCACCACGCCGCAATCCACCGCCGCCACCACGCGCTCCACCTTCACGCCGGAATCGGCGAGGGAAATCTCCACCACCTCCGCCACATAGGTGTTGAAGCTCTTGTGGGCGGCGATGCCGCGGGTGCGGCCTGCCGGCAGCGGCGTGCCCCAGCCGGCCTTGTCGGCGGCAAGGCGGATGACGGCCTTCAGCCGTTCGTCCGTGGCATGGGCGAGGCGGAAGGCCACCGGGTCCTGCCCCGCCGCGCGGGCGAGCTGGTCCATCACCACCTCCACCGCATAGGCGGTGTGGGTGTGGCCCACCGAGCGCCACCACAGCACCGGCACGCCGGCCTTCATGGTGGTGAGCTCCACTTTCATGTTGGGGATGTCGTAGGCGCCGTGGGTGCCCTCGACGGAGGTGTCGTCGATGCCGTCCTTCACGAGCATGGGCTCGAAGAAGGTGCCCGCGATGATGGACTGGCCGACCACATGGTGATGCCAGGCCACCGGCTTGCCGGAGGCATCCACCGCCGCGCGCACCTTGTGGACATAGACCGGCCGATAATAGCCGGACTTCATGTCGTCCTCGCGGGTCCACACCAGCTTCACCGGCACGCCCTTGCCGTGGGCCTTGGCGATGGCCACCGCCTCCACCACGAAGTCGGAGCTGGCGAGCGCCCGGCGGCCGAAGCTGCCGCCGGCCCATTGGGTGCGGATCTCCACCTTGTCCGGCGAAACGCCGGCGGTCCGGGCGGCGTTGGGTACATCGGCGACGGGAAGCTGCGAGCCGGTCCAGATGGTGACCGCCCCGTCCTTCACCCGCGCCGCCGCGTTCATGGGCTCCATGGCGGCGTGGGCGAGATAGGGGAACTCGAATTCCGCCTCCACCAGCTTCACGCCGGGGGCCTTGAGCGCCGCCTCCACGTCGCCGTGGGTCTCCACCGGCAGGCCGGGCTTGGCAAGCGCGCCGCGATAGTCGGCGAGCATGTCTGCGGTGCTGCGGGTTTCGGCCTTGCTCTCGTCCCACTCCACCTTCAGGGCGTCGCGGCCCTTGATGGCGGCGTGGGTGGTGGTGGCGAGCACGGCGACGCCCTGCGGCACCATCACCACGTCCTGCACGCCCTTCACCGCCTTCGCGGCCGTGGCGTCGAAGCTCTTAGGCGTGGCGCCGAAGCGCGGCGGATGGGCGACCACCGCCACCAGCATGTCCGGCAGCTTGAGGTCCTGGGTGTAGATGCGGGCGCCGGTGGTCTTGGCCACATTGTCCACCCGGTGGACGCCCTCCTTGCCGATGAGGGTGAAGGCGGACGCCTCCTTCAGCTTCGGCTCGGCGGGCACCGGCTCCTTGGCGGCGGCCTCGGCGAGGGCGCCGAAGCCGGCGCTGCGGCTGCCGGCGCTGACCATGCCTTTGGATACCTTGATCGTGGCGGGATCAACGCCCCACTGCCGCGCCGCGGCGGCCACCAGCATGGCGCGGGCGGCAGCACCCGCGGTGCGGTAGACGGTGTAGCTCGCGGCGATGGAGGTGGAGCCGCCGGTGCCCTGGGCGCCACCGAACAGAGCGTTGCCGTAGGTCTTGCCGTCGGCGGGGGCGAACTGCGTGGTCACCTTCGACCAGTCCGCGTCCATTTCGTCTGCGGCGAGGGTCGCAAGTCCGGTGGCGATGCCCTGGCCCTTGTCGAGATGCTTGACGATGACGGTGACCGTGCCGTCCGGCGCGATCTTGACGAAGGGATTGAAGGCTTGCCCGGCCGCATTCGCGCCGGCCGGAGCGGCGTGCGCCACATCAGCCTTCAGCCCGAGTACGAGGCCGATGCCCGCCCCGCCCATGGCGGCGAGGACGAAGCGGCGGGAGAGCGGCGTTTGCGCGGCACCGGAGAGCGCGGCGGCAAGGCCGGACACGGCGCCGGGTTCCAACTTCTGGAGCATGTGCATGGATCAGGCCTCCAGCCGGCGGGCCGCGTCATGGATCGCGGCGCGGATGCGGTGGTAGGTGGCGCAGCGGCAGACATTGCCGTCCATCGCCGCGTCGATGTCGGGATCGGTGGGCTTCTTGTTCTCCGACAGCAGCGCCACGGCGGACATGATCTGCCCGGACTGGCAATAGCCGCACTGGACCACGTCGAGGCTGACCCAGGCGGCGCGGACCGCCTCGGCCTCGCGGCCCTGGATGCCTTCGATGGTGACAACCTTGCCGTCGCCGACATCGCCGAGCGCGGTCTGGCAGGACCGCACCGGGGTGCCGTCGAGATGCACGGTGCAGGCGCCGCATAGGGCCTGGCCGCACCCGAACTTCGTGCCGACGAGATCCAGCTCGTCGCGCAGGACCCAGAGCAGCGGCGTATCGGGATCGGCGTCGACGGTGCGCGCCTGTCCGTTCACTGTGAGTGTGACGGCCATGGGTACCTCGTTGTTGCGAGAGGCACAGCCGCATCTGTGCTTGATAGGGGGGAGGGCGCGCATGTGACACGCCCCAAGGCACCATGGCGTCGCCCCGACGCAGATGGTTCCACAACGGAATGCTAGCCCGCTTTCTCGACGGATTCCAGACTGCGGCAGCTTCACGATCCCGGGAGCACGCGTGGCCGCGCCTCTTGTCGTTTCCGACGTCCTGTGGAAGTTACGACCGATCAATCAAAAAAACTGATCCATGATTTGGAGATTGCATGGTGGCCGCGCGGCGCATTTCTCTGGCCGTTCCGTTTCGCATCGTGGCCACCCCCCGGCCAGATCGCGAATCTGCGGGTATCGCGCGGCCGGCGTTGCAGGTCACACAAACCAGTGGGGTTGCGCATGGAGGCGCATGAGGCGGCGCTCGTGGCGCTGGGCCGTCGCGGCCGGCTGCGCACGCTCGCACCCGCGCAGGGGGCCGACTTCGCCTCCAACGACTATCTGGGCCTTGCCCAATCCGAGGAGCTGCGGCAGGCCGCCGCCGCCGCGCTGGCTCGTGGCGTGCCGCTTGGAGCCGGCGGATCGCGCCTGCTGCGCGGCAACCACCCGGAGCACGAGGCGCTGGAGGCCGCGGCTGCGGCCTTCTTCGGCGCCGAGGCGGCTTTGTTCTTCGCCGGCGGATTTGCCGCCAACGCCGCGCTGGTTTCCACCCTGCCGCGTCGCGGCGATCTGGTGGTCTATGACGAACTCATCCATGCCAGCGTCCATGAGGGCCTTGCCGGGGCCTCTTCGGCCGAGCGCGTGGAGGCGGTGGCGACGCGGCATGCCGATGCCCATGCCGTGGACGACGCCATCCGCGCCTGGCGCGCAAAGGGCGGGCGCGGGCGAGCCTGGATCGCGGCGGAAACCCTCTACAGCATGGACGGCGATTTCGCCCCGCTGGACGATCTTTGCGCAGTGGCCGAGCGGCACGACGCCATGTTGCTGCTGGATGAGGCCCACGCCACCGGCGTCTATGGGCCGGCGGGGCGGGGGCTTGCCGCGCATCTGGAAGGTCGCGCCAACGTGGTGACGCTGCACACCTGCGGCAAGGCGCTGGGGGTCATGGGTGCGCTGGTGTGCCTGCCGCGCGGGCTGAAGGATTACATGGTCAACCGGTCGCGGCCCTTCATCTACGCCACCGCGCCGTCGCCGCTGCTGGCCGCCACCGTGCGGGCCGCGCTGACCCTTGTCGAGGCGGCGCAGGACCGGCGGGACCGCCTCATGGCGCGCATCGCCCACGCGCAGCGCGCGCTGGCGGGGATCGGTCTGCCGGCGACCTCTTCGCAAATCCAGAAGGTGATTCTGGGGTCCGACCGACGGGCGACCGCCATCGCCGCCGCCTTGCAGGCGCAGGGGTTCGACGTGCGCGCGATCCGCCCGCCCACCGTGCCGGAGGGCACGGCGCGCCTGCGTGTCGCGTTGACGCTCAATGTGCCCGAGGCCGCTCTGGATGGGCTGGTTGAGGCGCTGTCGCAGGCCCTCGCGGCGGAGCCGGGAAGTCAGGTCGAAAGGCGCGCGGAATGACCGGCTACATCGTCACCGGGACGGATACCGGGATCGGCAAGACCGTGTTCGCCGCCGGCCTCGCCGGCGCGCTGGACGCCGCCTATTGGAAGCCGGTGCAGTCCGGCCTGGACGAAGAGACGGATTCTCAGGTTGTGCGGCGGCTGTCAGGCCTTGCGCCCGATCGCATCCTGCCGGAGGCCTACCGGCTTGCCCTGCCGGCGTCCCCCCATCGGGCCGCGGAGGCCGAGGGTATCGCCATCGATCCCGATGCGCTGGTGCTTCCGGTCACGTCGCGGCCGCTGGTGGTCGAAGGGGCCGGCGGACCTTTGGTGCCGCTCACCCGCCGCCGGCTCTTCGCGGATGTGTTCGTCGTGTGGGGATTGCCGGTGATCCTGTGCGCCCGCACCAGCCTCGGCACCATCAACCACACATTGCTCGCCATTGAGGCCCTGTCGCGCCGGGGCATCACGCTGCACGGCGTCGCCTTCATCGGCGAGGCCAACGAGGACAGCGAGCAGATCATCGCGGACCTTGGCGGCACGCGCCGCCTCGGGCGCCTGCCGCACTTACCGGCGGTGACGCCCGACACGCTCAAAGCCGCCTTCGCGACGGCTTTCTCCCTGGATGACTTTCGCCGAGAGGACCTCCGGCCATGACCGCAAGCCCTTCTCCTGTCTGGCATCCCTTCACCCAGCACGCGCTTGCGCCCGAGCCGCCGGTGGTGGTGCGCGGGCAAGGCGCGTGGCTGGAAACCGCCAGTGGCGGGCGCATTCTGGACGCCATCTCGTCGTGGTGGGTCATCACCCACGGCCATTGCCATCCGCGCATCGTCGCCGCCATCGCGGAGCAGGCCGGGCAGCTCGATCAGGTGATCTTCGCCGGCCACACCCATCCCGCCGCCGAGGCGCTGGCGCGCGGCCTCGTGGCCATGACGCCTGAGGGGCTCGATCACGTCTTCTTTTCCGACAGCGGCTCCACTGCGGTCGAGGTGGCGCTGAAAATGGCGGCAGGCTACTGGCGCCACACCGGCGAGCAGCGCACCCGTATCCTCGCGCTGGAGCACGGCTATCACGGCGATACCATTGGCACCATGTCGGTGGGCGCGCGCGGCGTCTACAACGCGGCCTACGAGCCGTTCCTGTTCGAGGTGACGCGCCTGCCGTTTCCAGAGAAGGGCCGCGAGCAGGTGACCCTGGACGCGCTGGAAGCCGCCTGCCGTGAGGCGCCGGCCGCGCTGCTGGTGGAACCGCTGATCCTCGGCGCCGGCGGCATGCACATCTATGCCCCGGCGGTGCTGGCCGAAATGGCGGCGATCTGCGCCCGCCACGGCGTGCTCTTCATCGCCGACGAGGTGATGACCGGCTTCGGCCGCACCGGTACCCTGTTTGCCTGCGAGCAGGCGGGCGCGGTGCCGGACATCGCCTGCTATGCCAAGGGCCTCACCGGCGGGTCGCTGCCGCTGGCCGTCACCCTGTGCCGGCGCGCCATCTTCGATGCCCATTATTCCACCGACCGGGCGCGCACCTTTTTCCATTCCAGCTCGTTCACGGCCAATCCCATCGCCTGCGCGGCGGCGGTCGCCAACCTGAAGATCTGGGCGGACGAGCCGGTTGGCGCGCGCATCGCCGCGCTGGGGGACGCGCACGAAGAACGCCTGGCGCGCTTCCGCGACGACCGGCGCTTCGCCAACGTGCGTCGCCTCGGCACCATCGCGGCGCTGGACCTTGTGGCGCCCGATCCCGGCTATCTGGCGGATGTGGGGCCGCGGCTCGCCGCCTTCTTCCGGGACGAGGGGCTGCTCATCCGCCCGCTGGGCAACACGCTCTATGTGATGCCGCCCTATTGCGTCACGGCGGAAGACCTCGACCTCGTCTATGGCGCCATCGCCACCGCCGCCGACCGCTTCGGGCGGGCCTGAGCATGGCAAAAGCGCCCGTGGCGGGAACCCGCATCGCCGGCTTCGGCCATTATGCGCCGGACGAGGTGATGACCAGCGCGCAGATCGAGCGCGGGCTGGGCCTTGCGGAGGGGTGGATCGTCGGCCGCACCGGCATCCGCGCGCGGCGGGTGGCGGCGCCGCACGAGGCGGTGAGCGACCTTGCCTTCGCCGCCGCCGAAATGGCGCTGGCCGATGCCGGCCTGCCGAAGGCCGCCATCGGCCTCACTTTGCTGGCCACCAGCACGCCGGATCATCTGCTGCCGCCGACCGCGCCTCTGCTCGCCCACCGCCTCGGCCTGCCGGCGAGCGGCGCGGTGGACCTGACCGGGGCCTGCGCCGGCTTCCTCTATGCGCTCGTGCTGGCCGATGGCTTCGTGCGGACCACAGGTCGCGCGGTGCTGGTGGTGGCGGCCAACATCCTGTCCCGCCGCGTCGATCCCGCAGATCCTTCGACGGCGGCGTTGTTCGCCGATGCGGCCGGCGCCGTGGTGCTTGCCCCCTCGCCTCGGGAGGGGGCCGGCGTGGTCGGGTCTTGCCTTGCCTCCGACGGGTCGGGCTACGACCTTATCCAGATCCCCGACAGCGGCAGCCGCTTGTCGACAAGCGGGCAGGCAGGGGCTGGGCGGATGGTGATGCGGGAGGGCCGCACGGTGTTTTCCCGGGCGGTGGGCATGATGGCCGCCTCCTGCCGTACGGCGCTGGAGGAGGCCGGGCTCACCCTCGATGAGGTGACCCATTTCCTGCCGCATCAGGCCAATGCCCGCATCATCACGGCGGTGGCGGAGCGGCTCGCCATCGGCCCGGAGCGGACCCTGTCGAGCGTTGCCGACTATGGCAATTCGTCCGCCGCCACCGTGCCCTTCACGCTGTCGGCGCTACGGGCCACCCGGGCGTATCGCGAGGGCGACGTGCTGCTCATCGCCGCCGCCGGCGCCGGCCTCACCGGCGGCGCCGCCGTTTTCCGGTTCTAGAGCGCTTTCCGCTCGCCTTGGCTCACGTAAACCGCTCTAGAGTCATGATTTGACGTATTTTCTTCACGCGAACCGGTGTCCACTTCGCTCGAAAATACGCTAGACCACCTCAGGGCTTGAACGCGGCGCAGGCGATGCGCGCGCCGGCGCCGCCGATGGGCTGGGTGGTGTGGTCGTCCGGCGCGGCATGGACCACCAGCGCGAAGCCCGTCGCAGAAAGCAGGCCGTTGGCGCCGGTGAGGCCGACGGGGCTCGTCACCTCGGCCGAGACCGAGCCATCGGCGACGGCGAAGATGTTGGGCAGGTCGCCTTCGTCGGGGCCGTTGGGATTGAGCAGGCCGTGGGCCTTGCCGCCGTGGTTCACATGCGCCTTGGAGGCCAGGAACTTCTCGGTGTCCGAGCAGTCGGCCACCGCGTGGAAGTGGATGCCGTGCCAGCCGGGCGGGATGGCACCGGGCTGAAGCACGAGGCGCACGATGGTGACGCGGTCGGTCCCGGTGGCGGTGGCGGTGCCGATGGGCTTGCCATTATTGCCGACCAATTCCGCCTTGACCACGGTGGGCGCCGGGGAAGCTGCCGGAACGGGCGCCGGCGCGGGTGTCTGGGCCAGCGCGACCGGCGCGCCGGCGATCAGGATCGAAGCTGCGAGAAGCCAGTATTTCGAGCACATGGGGTGCCTCCTTGTCCTGCGACGCGTCGGGCGCGCCGCACATCGAACCGCCACGTGCTTATATCACCCGCTTCGGCCAGAGGTCTCGGCAATGGGAAGGGCAGGGGCCTGCGCAAGCCGCGGAACGCGAGGCGCCGGAGAGCGGTTTCGGTTCGCGGGACCATCATGGTGGCGGGAATATCAGGCCAGCTCGGCGAACGAGCCTCGCCGAGGCCTATCCATAGCCGGACCTGCCCTTGCGCAGGTGGGTGGGTGGCGCCGAGGTCCAGCGGCGCACGGCGCGGGTGAAGCTGGCGCCGGAGCCGTAGCCCATCTCGGCCGCAACTTCCTGCACGGGCGAGGTGCTGGCCGTCAGCAGCGCCAGGGCGCGGGCGGCGCGCTCCTGCTCGATCAGCCGGGACAGGCTGGCGCCCTCGGCGGTGAGCCGGCGTTGCAGGGTGCGCGTGCTCATGTAGGCGAACCGGGCCACCTCGGCCAGCGTCGGCTCGCCGCCGCGCGCCAGCAGCAGCGGCAGGACGGCGCGGATGGAGCCGGCGAGGGTGCCGTCGCCCCGGATCACCGCACACCCCTCGGTCACTTGCTGGTCGAGGGGAATGCGGGGCTGGGCATAGGGCCGGTCGAGCATCGCGTCGGAGAGGGTCACGGCCACCGCGCCGGTGAGGGTGGGGCTGACGGGGCAGCCGAAATGGGATTCGAGCAGCGAGAGTCCGAACACCGGATGGGGCGTCAGTTCCACGCGCTCGACGGCGGGCCCGTCCTGGCCGCCACGGGTCACCACGCTGGCGATCAGGGCCGCTGTGAATTGCTGCGTGATGAAGAGAGCTTCGTCATCGAGCGGCACCCGGAACACGTGCCGGACAGTTCCCCCGCCAGCGTGGGGCGTGAAGGTGAGCACCTCGTGGGAGCCGTGGTGGAAGAAGGCGCGGGTCACCAGCTGGAAGGCTTCGCGCGGGGTCTGCGACGCCCGCACCAGCAGCCCGATGAGGCCGAGCTGGTCGACGCCGGCATGGGCGACGACCCGGCAGCCGATGTCGGGCCCTTCGGCGTGCGCCACGGCACGCAGGAATTCGATGCCCACCTGCAGGGGAATGGGCTGGTCGGGATTGGCGACGAAGCCGGGGGGCAATCCGGCATCCTGGAGCAGGAGGTCCAGCGGGTGCCCTTGGTCCCTGAGCCAGATCATGAACGGGAAGGCGGCGGCCGCCCGCACCAGAGGAAGAGTTGTCGTCGCCATATCGCTGTCGGAGTCGCTGTCCGTGTCGGTGTTGCCTGCAATGGGGCCATGGTGACGCGGTGGCGCACAAGATCAAGGATTCGTCCTGGGCCCAGGGGCGATTTCCCCCAAGGTGCTGGAAAAGCTTCATGCAGCCGTCAAGCTCCCCGGGCGCGGCGATCGGGCCACGGCTGGTCGGCGCGCGGCCCGGCTCAGGATGTCCTGAGCCGGGCCGCTTGAGGTCACGCCGGCCGTCGTCACATGGCCTTGATGATGGCGATGTCTGTGACCGTGCCATCGAGGCCGGCCACCTTCCCCGCGCTGCTCGCCTTGCCGGTGGCGAGATCCACGCGGTACAGCATGGTCCCGGCCATCAGCCAGCCTTCATTGGCACCGGCGTCCGCCGCCACGATGTCAAAGGCGTAGCCTTTGCCTTCCACGCCGATCGTGCCCACGGTGTTGAGGATCCCGTCATTGGGCGGCGCCTGCTTCACCAGCAGGCCCAGCTTGCCGTCGATGTCGTAGAGCGCGGTTTCCTTCGCGCCTTTCATCGAATTGGTGTAGGCCCCCGCCACGATGACCGCCGGCTTGCCCATGTGCTTGTCGGCATCGGCGAACTTCAGCATGCCGTCGCGCACCACCTTGCCGTCATCCACATTGACCCGCAGGTTGGTTCCATCGGCGCCGATGACGCGCAGGCGGTCGGCGACCGGGTTGAAGTCCACGGTGGCGGCGGTGCCGGCGGGCAGCATGGCTTCCAGCTTCGCCTTCACCGTGGCAGTGCCGCTCACCGGGTCGATGGTGGCCACCGTGCCATCCTCGAACAGGCCGTAGAGCTTGCCGTCCGCCGGGCGCACGTCGATGCCCAGCAGCTTGCCGGAGACGCCCGACACCTTCAGCGGGGTTGCGGCCTTCAGCGCCTTGGCGTCCACCACCGCGATGCGGTTGCCATCCATCAGCGCCACCACAGTCTGGGCAGAGGCGGCCGCGGGCACCGTCATCGCGCCGGCGAGGGCGACCATCATGAGCGTGCTCTTCATCTCGTTCTCCTGCTGTCGCTCCGACCATCGCGGCCGGGTCGAAGCGGCTACACGCGGCCCTCGCCAACGGATGCGGCGGCGTTGAGAATTATTTCATCCGACGCATCCGCCGTTCCTCGGGCGCCGTAACGGAAGGCAGGTCACCAGCAACGCGGAAGGCTGAGCAGGCGATGGCCGTAATGACATCGAGCGCCACGCGGATCGATCCCGACGCGCTGGCGCGTGCGCTGGAGGGCTGCGCGCGCGGCGACCATGCCTGCCTGCGGGAGATTTATGATCGGATCGCGCCGCAGATGACCGGCGTCGCGATCCGCCTGCTGCGCCGGCGCGATCTTGCCGAGGACGTGGTGCACGACACATTCGTGCGCATCTGGGAGAAGGCGGCGACGTTCGATCCCGCCCGCGGCAGCGCCGTCACCTGGATATTTGCGATCCTGCGCCACCGCGCGCTCAACGTGCTGCGCGCGGAGGGCCGCACCGACCTCACCGACGATTTCGAGCCCCTGGCCCTCGCCAGCGACGCGCCCGACGCCGAGGCCGTGGTGTGCGCCCTGTCGGAGGCGGGCGCGCTGCGGCGCTGCCTGGAGCGGCTCGATCCGCCGCGCCGCGTCGCCATCGTGCTCGCCTACACGCGCGGCCTCAGCCATGGTGAACTGGCGGGCCGCATGGGCATTCCCCTCGGCACCGCCAAATCGTGGATCCGCAGGAGCCTGCTTGCGCTCAGGGAGTGCATGGCATGAGCGAGGATCTCGACGCCCGCGCCGGCGAATATGTGCTCGGGCTGCTCGACCATGATGAGGCCGAGGCCTGCGCGGCGCGCCTTGTGGCCGATCCCGCCTTTGCCAGGGCGGTGGAGCACTGGCGCTCCCGCCTCGCCGAATTCGATCTCTCCGCTCCCGCGCAGGTCCCCTCGGCCGCGGTCTGGGCGCGCATTGCCGCCGCCACCGCGCGGCCGGCCGCCGCCCCGTCGCCCGCCCGCACCACGCGGCCGGCATCCGGCTGGCGCCTGGCGCTGGCCGCCGCGTGGGAGAGCCTGCCGGTGTGGCGCGGCATCGGCATGGGAGCTGCGGCTGCGGCGCTGCTGCTCGCCATCGGCCTCGGCTTCCAGATGCGCGAGACGGCGCGCGCGCCGGTGCTGGTGGCCGTGCTGCTGTCCGATGACAACCGGCCGGCCGCGGTGGTCAACACCTTCAGGGACGGCCGCGCCGAACTGGTTCCGCTCGCCGCGCTGCGGGCGCCGGAGGGCAAGGCGCTTCAGGTCTGGACCCTGTGGGACCGCGCGCGCGGTCCGGTCTCGGTGGGCCTGGTGAACGCCTTGCACAGCCTCGACCTGCAACTCAAGGGCCTGCCCACGGCGGTGCCGGAGCAGCTCTTCGAGGTGACGCTGGAACCGGCCGGCGGCTCCCCCACCGGCCGCCCCACCGGCCCCATCCTGATGAAGGGCACCGCCAGCCGCGCGCTGTGAGGGGACCGGCGGAGGCCCCGCGGACTGCATGGCGGTGGAGCTCTGTGCCGGGATGGGCGGACGTGGAACGACAGCAGGAGATACAGTCGACGAAAGAGTTTCGGCAAGAAAAACACCGGTGTTCCCGAACATCCGGCAGCGATCGTGACGGACTTGACACCTCCGGCGAATTGAGTTCTTTCCTAAGGCATGCTTCGCGTTCTGGCACTGGTTCTGGCATCCTTCCGCGGCCTGGCGTTTCGCCGGGTCCTCGCGGTGATGGTCAGCCTCTGCCTGGTGGTCGGCTCGCTTGAGGCTTCGTTTGCAGCGTGCGTCAGCGATGAGACGGCGGGTGCGGTATCGCACCCATCGGCATCGGCCCTGATGGCTGTGGCCGGCGAGCCGGATGCGGGCGCCCCGGATGCGAGCGTGATCGAGCCCGCGCCGGCCGAGACACAGTCGCCAGCGAAATCGCAGACCTCCGTGCTTCATGATTGCCACGGCTGCCATGTGGCGGTCATGCCGGCGCATTCGGCCTCCCTGGGCCAGCGCCTTGCCGTCGTGTCCGCCGACGTAACCGAGCCCTCCGTTCTCGGCCGTACCGTCCCGACGGACCTTCGCCCCCCACGCGCCTGATCCGCATTCTGTCCGCGCGCTGACGCTTTGCGTCGGCGCTGTGCCATCAGACATCGGATCACATCATGTTCCCCCGTGCCCAAGGACGCGCGCTCCGACGCGCGCTCGGACGCGTGCTCGCGCTTGGGGCAGCGCTCGCGCTGCTTCCGGCGTTGCCGCTGCGCGCCGAGCCCGCGCATCCCTTGACCCTCACCAGCGCCCTGGCGCGTGCGCTTGCCGCCAATCCGCGCCTCACCGCGGCAGAGCGGGATATCGGCATGGCGAGCGGCCGCGATCGGCAGGCCGCCGCCCTGCCGAACCCGAACCTGTCGCTGGAGGTGGACAACGCTTTCGGCTCAAACAGTTACCAGGGCCTCGACCTCGCCGAGCAGACGCTCCAGATCAGCCAGCTCGTCGAGCTGGGCGGCAAGCGCGAGGCGCGCATGGCCGCGGCCGGCGCCGGCACCAGTGTCGCGCGCTGGGAGCGGGAGGCGACGCGCCTCCAGGTGTTGGCTGAGACCACAGCCGCCTTCGCCTCCGTGCTGGGCGCCCAGCAGCGGATGCACGTGCTGCAGACCCAGGCGGACGCCATCGCGCGGCTCCATCCGCTGCTCCAACAGCGGGTGGAAACCGGCGCCTCGTCTCCAGCCGAGATCTCCCGCGCCCGCGTCGCCGGGGATTTCGCCCGGGTGGAGCTGGACCGGGCCCGGGCGGCGCTCGGCACCGCCCGGCGCGAGCTGGCGCTGCTGATGGGCCAGCCGGACGCAAAGTTCGGGCGCGTCACCGGTAACCTCCTGCGGATCCATGTCCCACCCCCGCTGCCGCGGCTCCTGAAGGAAGCGCAGGGCAACCCGCAGCTCACGCGCTTCACGGCCGTGGAAGCGCAGCGCCGTGCGGAAGTGCGCTCGGCACAGGCCAAGGCCGTGCCGGACGTGACCCTTGGCATCGGCTACCGCCACTACAACGAGACCGCCGACAGCGGCATGCGCCTTACCCTTTCGGTCCCCATTCCGATCTTCGATCGCAATGAGGGGAATATCTCGGAGGCCCGGGAAGCTCTGCTCAAGGCGGAAGCCGAGCAAGCCATCGCCCGCAGCGCCCTCGTCTCCCAGCTCGGCCGCGCCCATGACCAGCTCACGGCGGCCCATGACGAGATCGCTCTGCTGCGTGCCAGCACCATTCCCGGTGCGCGCAGTGCCTTTGAGGGCGTCGCGGAGGGCTATGGGCAGGGTCGCTATACGCTGCTGGAACTCCTCGACGCCCAGTCCTCCCTCACCGATGCCGCCCTGCGCGAGCTCGATGCGCTCGTCACCTACCACGTCGCGCTCGCGACCATCGAAGGCCTGACCGGGCGGCCGGTGCACTTCAGCAAGGGAAAAACCAGATGAGCCGCCCGGCGCGACGCGACCTTGCCATGATCCTCATCGGCCTCGTGGCCGGGGCCGGGGCGTTTTACGCCCTTTCCGATCGTCCCATGCGCCTCACCTCGGCCAGCCCGGCCGCCGAAAGCGGGCACGGGGAACAGGGGCATGAGGACAAGGGACACCCGGAAAAGGGACACGCGGAAAAGGGGCACGGCGAGGAGGGTGGCCACGGCGCAGGCGGCGTGGAGCTCGACGACACCAAGCTTGCCGCCGCCGGCATCGGCCTTGAGACCGCAGGGCCGGAAAAGCTGCGGCAGAAGCTGCGCCTGAACGGCCTCGTCCAGACCAACCAGGAAGCGGTGGTGCAGGTGACGCCGCGCTTTCCGGGCATCGTGCGCGAGATCCGCAAGCGCATCGGCGACACGGTGCAGAAGGGCGAGGTGCTGGCCGTCATCGAGAGCAACCAGTCCCTCACCACCTACGATCTGAAGGCCCCCATGGCAGGCACCGTGGTGGACCGGCAAGTGGCGCTCGGGGAATACGCCTCGGAACAGAAACCGGCCTTCGTGGTGGCGGACCTCTCCACGCTGTGGGTGGACCTGTCGGTCTATCGCCACGACTTCTCCAGGGTGCGGGTGGGCGACAAGGTGGCTGTGGATCCGGAGGATGGTGGCCCGCCCATTCTGGGCGCGGTGGCCTATGTCTCGCCCATTGGCGCCGCCGATACCCAGACGGCGCTGGCCCGCGTGGTCATTCCCAATGACGGCTTCCGGTTGCGGCCGGGCCTGTTCACGGTGGGCACCATCGCGCTCTCGGAAAAGCCGGTGGACCTCGCCGTGCGGCTCGGTGCCCTCCAGTCCGTCGAGGGACGAACCGTCGTCTTCGTGCGAAACGGCGACGCCTTCGAGCCCCGCGACGTGGAGCTGGGCGAACGCGACGGCGAATGGGCGGAGGTGAGCTTCGGCCTCGTGCCCGGGGATGTTTATGCCGCGAAGAACAGCTTCGTGGTGAAGGCCGAACTCGCCAAGGGGAGTGCCAGCCATGAGCATTGAGGCGTCCTCCGGCGTGGTCGACGACGGCCTGCGGCTCGTCACCGCCATCATCCATCCGCACCTGGAGGGGCGCGTGGTGGGCGCCCTGCACGAACTGCCCGAATTCCCCGGCTTCACCCTCACCGAGGCGCGCGGCCAGGGGCGTGGGCGCGGGGCCGGCGGCACCTATGTGGCGAGCGAATACGACCTCACCTATCAGCGCCATCTCCAGATGCAGATCGTCTGCGACGCGGCCGCCGTGGAAACGGTGATCGCAACCCTCACCCGGGCCGGGTGGACCGGGCGCCGGGGTGACGGCGTGGTCTTCGTCACGCCGGTGGAGCGCTTCTCCCGCATCCGCGAGGCGGGCGAAACCCAGGCTCAGGCGCAAGCCCGCGATCAGGAGGAGGCGCGATGATCGACGCCATCCTCGCCTTTTCCATCCGCCAGCGCTGGCTGGTGGTGATCGCCTGCCTCATCGTCGGCGCGTTCGGCGCGTGGAATTTCACGCGCCTGCCCATCGATGCGGTGCCGGACATCACCAACGTGCAGGTGCAGATCAACTCCCAGGCGCCGGGCTTCTCGCCGCTGGAGGTGGAGCAGCGCATCACCTTCCCCATCGAGACCGCCATGGGCGGCCTGCCGGGCCTGCAATATACCCGCTCGCTCTCGCGCTACGGCCTCTCCCAGGTCACCGTGGTGTTCCGCGACGGGACCGACATCTATTTCGCCCGCCAGCTCGTGAACGAGCGCATCCAGCAGGCCAAGGACCAGTTGCCCCAGGGCGTCGAGACCGCGCCCGGCCCCATCTCCACGGGCCTCGGCGAAATCTACATGTACACGGTGGAGGCGAAGCCCGGCGCGACCAAGCCCGACGGCACCTCCTTCACCCCAGCCGAGCTGCGGACCATCCAGGACTGGATCATCAAGCCGCAGCTGCGCACGGTTCCGGGCGTGGTGGAGGTGAACACCATCGGCGGCTTCGAGCGGCAGCTTCACGTGCTGCCGGACCCCGCCCGCCTGATGGCCTATGCCATCACGTTCCGCGACGTGATGGCGGCGCTCGCCGCCAACAACGCGAATGTGGGCGCGGGCTATATCGAGCGCAACGGCGAGCAGTATCTGGTGCGCACGCCCGGCCAGGTGGCGGACGCGGCTCAGATCAGCGATATCGTCATCAGCACCAAGGGGGGCACCCCCCTCCGCATCGGCGACGTGGCCGACGTGCGGGAGGGCCGCGACCTGCGCACCGGCGCCGCGACGCTGAACGGTGAGGAGGTGGTGCTCGGCACCACCATGCTGCTGATCGGCGAGAACAGCCGCACGGTGGCCCAGCGCGTCGCCACGCGATTGCAGGAGATCTCCCGCTCGCTGCCCGAGGGGGTCATCGCCCGGGCCGTCTACGACCGCTCCCACCTCGTGGAGGCCACCATCGCCACGGTGGAGAAGAACCTCTTAGAGGGCGCGCTCTTCGTGGTGGTGGTGCTGTTCGTGCTGCTCGGCAATTTCCGTGCGGCGCTGGTGACCGCCTGCGTCATCCCGCTCGCCATGATGCTCACCATCACCGGCATGGTGGAGAACAAGGTGAGCGCCAACCTCATGAGCCTTGGCGCCATCGACTTCGGCATCATCATCGACGGCGCGGTGATCATCGTCGAGAACTGCCTGCGCCTGCTCGCCGTCGAGCAGCACCGCCGCGGCCGCCTGCTGACGCGGGCCGAGCGCTTCGAGACCATCCTCGCCGGCGCTAAGGAAGTGATCCGACCGAGCCTGTTCGGCACCATGATCATCGCGGTGGTCTATTTGCCGGTCCTCACCCTCACCGGGGTCGAGGGCAAGATGTTCACCCCCATGGCCGTCACGGTGCTGATGGCCCTTGGCGCGGCGGCCCTGTTCTCCATGACGTTCGTGCCGGCGGCGGTGGCGCTCCTCGTCACCGGCAAGGTGTCGGAGCACGAGAACTTCATCATGCGGGCGGCCCGGCGCATCTACACGCCGCTGCTCGACGCCGCCATCAACTACCGCGCCCTCGTGGCGGTGGGGGCGGGGGCGCTCGTCATCGCCTCCGGGCTCGCGGCCGCGCGCATGGGCGGAGAGTTCATCCCGAGCCTCGACGAGGGCGACGCCGCCATCCAGGCCCTGCGGGTGCCGGGCACCAGCCTCACCCAGTCGCTGGAGATGCAGCAGGCGCTGGAGAAGAGTCTGCTCAATGTGCCGGAGGTGAGAGAGGTGTTCGCCCGCACCGGCACGGCGGAGGTGGCGACCGACCCCATGCCGCCCTCCATCTCCGACGGCTACGTGATGCTGAAGCCGCGTGCAGAGTGGCCGGACCCGAAGAAGTCGAAGTCGGAGGTGATGGAGAACATCGAGAAGGCGGCCGAGCAGGTGGCGGGCAGCAATTACGAGCTGTCCCAGCCGATCCAGCTGCGCTTCAACGAGCTGATCTCCGGCATCCGCTCCGACGTGGGCGTGAAGATCTTCGGCGATGACCTCGACGTGCTGCTTCGGGTGGCCGGGCAGGTCGAGGGCGTCATCCGGACCATTCCGGGCGCGGCAGACGTAAAGACCGAGCAGGTCTCGGGCCTGCCGGTGCTGACCGTCACCCTGAACCGTCCGGTGATGGCGCGCTACGGCGTGAGCGTCGCGGAGGTGCAGGAGCTCATCGAGATTGCGGTGGGTGGGCGCAGCGCCGGCGTCCTGTTCGAGGGCGACCGTCGCTTCGACATCATCGTCCGCCTGCCGGAGGACCTGCGGACCGACATCGAGGCCTTGCGCGCGCTCCCCATCCCGCTGCCGCCCGCGACAGGGGCCGACAAGCCGCTGCGGGCGGCCTGGACACCAACCGCGACGGCGCAGATCCGGTATGTGCCACTTTCCGCCATTGCCACGCTCACCATCGCCCCCGGCCCCAACCAGATCAGTCGGGAAGACGGCAAGCGCCGCATCGTGGTGAGCGCCAACGTGCGTGAACGCGACCTCGGTTCCTTCGTGTCGCAGGCCCAGCGGCAGGTGGCCGAAACCGTGAAGCTGCCTGAGGGCTACTGGATCGGCTGGGGGGGCCAGTTTGAACAGCTGGTTTCCGCGACCCAGCGGCTCGCCATCGTGGTGCCCGTCGCGCTGCTGCTCATCTTCCTGCTGCTGTTCATGAGCTTCGGATCGGTGGCGGATGCGCTGCTTGTGTTCTCCGGTGTGCCGCTGGCGCTCACCGGGGGCATCGCGGCGCTCATCCTGCGGGACCTGCCGCTGTCCATCAGCGCCGGCATCGGCTTCATCGCGCTGTCGGGCGTGGCGGTGCTGAACGGCCTCGTCATCATCGCCTTCATCCAGCGCCTGCGGGAGGACGGGCAGGAGATCGCCGCCGCCGTGCGCGAAGGCGCTCTGACCCGCCTAAGGCCGGTCCTGATGACAGCGCTGGTCGCCTCGCTCGGCTTCGTACCCATGGCCGTCGCCACCGGGCCCGGGGCGGAGGTGCAGAGGCCGCTCGCCACCGTGGTCATCGGCGGCATCATCTCCTCCACCATCCTCACGCTGCTCGTGCTGCCTGCGCTCTACGTGCTGTTTCGGCGCGAGACCAGGCGTGTGCGCCCCGAGGCCTTCGCCACATCGGCGGAAGCCGCACCCCACTGACCCCGAAGACGGAGACCCCATATGCTCAAGTGCCTGCTCGTCTCCTGCAGCCTGTTCGCCGCCGCCCCGGCTCTGGCCCAGCACGCCCATGGCGCCCAGAAGGGCCCGAACGGCGGCCCCATGGAGGATATCGCCGGTGTTCATGCCGAACTGGTGGTCGCGGGCGAGAGCCTGACTTTCCACGTGCTCGACGAGGCGGGAAAACCGGTCGACACCACCGGCTTCACCGGTTCCGCCATGCTGGTTTCCGGTCCCGACCGCAAGACCATCCAGCTCGCCGCTGGGGGGCCGGCGCTGGTTGGCAAAGCCCCGGCGCCGGTCGCCAAGGGAAGCGCCATCACCCTGCTCATCAGGACCGCTGCCGGCAAGTCCGGGCAGGCGAAGTTCACGGCGCCGTAAAGGGGAACAATGTGAAATCGACAGTTCTGAACGCGCTTGTCCGCGGCGCCCTGTGCGCGCTGGCTCTTGGTGTCGCATCGCCGGCCCTGGCGCTTGATCCGCAACCGAAAACCTATCGAGAGAAGCAGCGGCACGACTTCCGCGACGCGCAACTGGGGCTCGGCCACCCCCCGCCCCACGGCCGGAGCACGCCGGTCAACGCGGAGCGGACGCGCAACGACACGCCCGCCCCGCGCCCTCCAGATGCACCACGATGAGTCCGCGATCGATCCCGGTGGCCTCGCGGAGGAAGCGGGGGTGTGAAGCCTCCTCGCGGAGCCCTGCCGTGCCGTCTGCGGGTCATGGGGGCGGCCTGTCCCCTGCGTCCCGGCTTCCGGCGCCGGGCGTCAGCGGCACACCGGGGCGGGCGGACCTGATGGCCTCCGACGCCAGTTGGCGCCGCCGCGCCATTGAAATCGGATGCGGCGATACTTCATCTCTTTTCGCCACATCCTGAATTCAAAGCGGGTGAGACCGACATATGAAGATTTTAATTGTCTCCGCAGCGTGTATATTCATTGCCATGAATGCCGCTTACATGGGGGTCGTGTCAGCCGCAGGAGGCTCGCCGGCCCCGCCAACGCCCGCCGATCTGCGGGCGCAGGCCACCAGTCACCTGAAATTCCTGTATGGGATGTATTTTGCCATCCGAGGCTGCACGGAAGCGTTTCAGGAGCAGTCCGAGCCCGCTTTCAAGCCAACCGTCAGTCTCTCGGAGGCCCAGCAGGTTCTGCGTGCCGCGGACGCGTCCGCCCGCTCGGTCGGGGTCGATGTGGATCAGGCCTGGCTTGAAATGAGTTCCATCGGCCAGGCTGCCGGAGAGGCCTTGAAGCAGAAAACGCCGGACAATTTCCGTAAATGCCAGCAAAGCGGCATGTTTTTCAGAACGACCACATCCAGGCTTCAGATGGCAATTGCCCAACTCCAAGGAAAAATCCCGTTAATCCAGAAGGATTTTTGAGCGCCCCCCACGCAAAAAAGTACCAGGGACGCAAGGCGCACGATCCCACGCGGGCCGCGAGAGTGGCACCGTCCGAAGGGATCGCAACTGCCAGGTGGACGTGACCCAGAAGCACGTCTCATCTTGAGGGACCATAGACGATGACCGAAAAGCTGCGCCTGGACATTCCGATCCTGCTGCCGAACGTGCCCGATGCCGCCGATTCCTGTGTCACCCGGTTGATCGGCGAGTTGCAGGGGCGCGAGGGCATAGAGCAGGTCCACGTCACCGCCAGCGCGCCGGTGCAGCTTTGCGTCCATTACGATCCGGCGGTGGTGACCCTGCCCCGCATCCGTGAGCTTGCGCTGAGTGTCGGCGCCCGCATCACCGAGCGGTTCGGCCACGTGTTGTGGCAGGTCGACGGGATCAGCCATGAACGCCGTGCGCGCACCGTCGCCGAGAGCCTGCGCGGGCTGCCGGGCGTGATGGAGGCCGAGGCCAGCGCCTCGGGCATGGTGCGCGTCGAGTTCGACCGTGGGATCGCCTCGGAGCAGGCGATCCGGGACGCGCTGGCGGGAATGGGGGTAGCGCAGGCCCGTTCCGCCGCTGCGCGGGAACCGGGGGATGCTCACGCCGGCCATGATCACGGGGACGGCCACGACCATGGCCACGACCACGGGGCCGGGACACACGCCCACGCCGAGGGCGCACATGATCACGCCCATGGTGGCTTCCTCGGACCGAATACCGAGCTGATCTTCTCGCTGGCCTGTGGCGCAATGCTTGGGATCGGCTTCGCCATCGAGCGGCTGGTTTCCGAAGCACCCGGCTGGCTGCCCGTCGCCTGCTTTGTCGCGGCATACGTCTTCGGCGGCTTCTACACGGTGCGCGAGGCGGTTGATAATCTTCGCCTGCGCAAGTTCGAGATCGACACGCTGATGCTGGTGGCCGCCGCCGGCGCGGCAGCCCTCGGCGCCTTCGCGGAGGGCGCGCTGCTGCTCTTCCTGTTCAGTCTCGGACACGCGCTGGAACACTACGCCATGGGCCGGGCCAGGCAGGCCATCGAGGCCCTTGCGGAACTCGCCCCGCGCACCGCCACGGTGCGGCGCGGCGGCGAAACCCACGAGGTGCCTGTGGAGGAGCTGCGGGTGGGGGACATCGTGGTCGTGCGCCCCAACGCACGGCTGCCGGCTGATGGCTTCCTGGTGAAAGGCTCCTCGGCCATCAACCAGGCGCCGGTCACCGGCGAGAGCATCCCGGTGGACAAGTCCCCGGTGGAGGACGCGGCGGCGGCGCGCGCCAGGCCCGATACGGTGGGCTCATCCTCCCGCGTCTTCGCGGGAACCATCAATGGCGCGGGAGCCATCGAGGTGGAGGTGACGCGCCTGTCCAGCGACACGGCGCTGGCCAAGGTGGTGAAGATGGTGAACGAGGCTGAGACGCAGAAGTCCCAGACTCAGCGCTTCACCGAAAAGTTCGAACGGATCTTCGTGCCGGTGGTTCTGATCCTCGCTGTGGCGCTGCTGTTCGCGTTTGTGGTCATCGATGAGCCGTTCAGCGCCAGCTTCTATCGCGCCATGGCGGTGCTGGTGGCGGCCAGCCCCTGCGCCCTTGCTATCGCCACCCCGAGCGCGGTGCTCTCCGGCGTGGCGCGGGCGGCGCGCGGCGGCGTGCTGGTGAAGGGCGGCGGGCCGCTGGAGAACCTGGGCTCGCTCAAGGCCATCGCCTTCGACAAGACGGGAACGCTCACCGAGGGCACGCCGCGCATCACCGATGTCGTGCCGGCCGAGGGTGTCTCGGAAGGCGAGCTTCTCGCCGTGGCGGTGGCCGTGGAGGCCCTCAGCGACC
This sequence comes from Xanthobacter autotrophicus, assembly GCF_005871085.1. GTDB lineage: Bacteria > Pseudomonadota > Alphaproteobacteria > Rhizobiales > Xanthobacteraceae > Xanthobacter > Xanthobacter autotrophicus. Next base: position 134,399 of record NZ_VAUP01000004.1, read on the forward strand.
ATCCCCTCGCCGCCGCCATCGCCCGCGACGGACGCGCGCGGCTGGGCGATCGCGCGGTTCCCGAGGCGAGTGATCTCAGGAGCTTCACCGGGCGGGGGGTTACCGCCACGGTCGCCGGCCAGCCGGTGTGGATTGGCAAGACCGAGATGTTCGGCGCCGACGGGATTGCGCCTCTCGGCGCGGCCATGGCGAGCGCCATCGAAACCCTGCGCGAGGGCGGGCGAACCACGATGGTGGTTCGGCGCGGCAACAGGGACCTCGGGGCGATCGGGTTGATGGATACGCCGCGCGCCACCGCGCGCATTGCGCTCCAGCGGCTCCGCGCTCTCGGCATCACGCGGATGATCATGATCTCCGGCGATCACCAGAAGGTGGCGGATGCCATCGCCCGGGAGGTGGGGCTGGACGAGGCATGGGGCAACCTGATGCCGGAGGACAAGGTCCAGGCGATCCAGAAGCTGCGGGACGAGGCCAAGGTCGCCATGGTGGGTGACGGGGTGAACGACGCGCCCGCCATGGCGCACGCCACCGTTGGCATTGCCATGGGCGCGGCGGGCTCCGACGTGGCGCTTGAGACCGCCGACGTCGCCCTCATGGCCGACGACCTGCTGCACCTGCCCTTCGCGGTGGGGCTGAGCCGCCACAGCCGCTCCATCATCCTGCAGAACGTGCTCATCAGCCTTGGGGTGGTGGCGCTTCTGGTGCCGGCGACGATCCTGGGCCTCGGCATCGGCCCGGCGGTCGCGGCGCATGAAGGATCGACCCTGGTGGTGGTCTTCAACGCGCTGCGCCTGCTGGCCTATCGTGATCGGCAGGACTGACCCCGGCCGAGGGCGGCCGCGACGAGGAATGACCGCGACCGTCAAACGGTACAACCGGCTGCAGCACAGCAACCGGTTGAAGGCATGCCCGGATCTTGCGGGCAAGGCCGATCCCCGCATGGCCGCCCCTGTCCGAGACGGTTCCCGATCCGCAGAGAGCTGACGGCGCCAGGGCGCGCGTCAGATGGATCGGGTGAGGCCGCCATCCACGCGGAGGTTCTGGCCCGTGATGTAGCCCGCCCCATCGGAGGCGAGGAAGGCGACGGTCGCGGCGATCTCCTGGCTCGTGCCATAGCGCTGCATGGGCACGCTGTCCCGGCGCTCCTCGGTGGCGGGCAGGCTGTCGATCCAGCCGGGGAGGATGTTGTTCATCCGCACGTTGTCGGGGGCGTAGGTGTCGGCGAAGATCTTGGTGAAGGCGGCAAGGCCGGCCCGGAATACGGCGGAGGTGGGAAACATGGCGGTGGGCTCGAATGCCCATGCCGAGGAAATATTGATGATCACGCCCCACTTCTGCGCCTGCATCACGGGGGTGACGAGGCGCGTCGGGCGGATCACATTCATCAGATAGACGTCGAGCCCGGTGTGCCACTGGTCATCGCTGATCTCCAGCACCGGTGCCCTCGGTCCATGGCCAGCGCTGTTCACCAGCACGTCGATGCGGCCCCAGCGTTCCAGCGCCTCATCGACAAGGCGCTTTAGGTCGTCGTTCGACTGGTTGGAGCCGGTCAGGCCAAACCCGCCCAGGTCCTGCGCGAGCGCCTCGCCTTTCCCGGACGATGACAGGATGCCCACCTTGAAGCCGTCCCCTGCGAGCCGTCGGGCGGCTTCCGCCCCCATGCCGCTGCCGCCTGCCGTGACCAGCGCGACCTTGTCTCCCGCCATGGCCTCTTCTCCCATTGGATGGTGTTTGTGATGCCGGAGCGCATGTTTCCCGAACCGGGCAGGGATGTCATGCGCCCCTTTCTGTCGGATTGGCTTGAAGGCCGTGCAAGGGGTTGCAGCGACCGGACGGGCGAGGCGACGCCCGAGTTCAGGCGAGCGCTTTGCCCTCCGGTGGCTGGACCTGGATGACCTTCAGCGCGTGGCGGCGGCCGTCACGAGCCGTCCAGCAGATGGACTGGCCTTCGGAGAGGCCGATCAGGGCGGCACCGATGGGCGTCATTACCGAGACCCTGGCGGCGGCGATGTCGGCGTCTTCCGGGTAGACCAGCGTCACGGTACGAGTGGTGCCACCCGCTTCGTAGGTCACTTTGGAGCCCATCCGCACGGCGGTGGCGGGAACACGGGCGATAGGCACCACGCGGGCCCTGTCCAACTCGGCGAGCAGCTCTTCGGCCACGTCGGGGATGCGGTCGAGCGCGGCCGTGGCGAGGTTGGCGAGGCGCTCGTGATCCGGATGGCTCAGAACGAGGGCGGGCAGGCGGGGGGACCTGGATGAGGAGTTGGATTGCTTTTTCATCATGATTAGCGTCTTCGCAGGACTGCCTGGCATCGCGCGGCCACGGTTGAGCGGTGGCACGGGCAAGGCTTGGGGAATGGGAGAGCGTTGGAGCGCCGTCATCGTGTGCCGTGGTGGCACACGGCGAGACATCATCACCCCGGCGCTCGGGGCGCGGGGGCCGAGCGCGGGGCTACTGTCCTGCGATGGGGCAGGGGCGGCGGAGGGTGTGGGTCGTCGCGCTCATGGGCGGATCACAGCCCGTCGGCTTACCTTATGTCAAGTGCTGCGGACGGTGAGCCGTTTGGCGGGACGCAACCGGTTGCACGGAAACGAACAGGGAAGCGCTGCCCGGGCAGCAGGGCGACTTTGCGGGAGCCGCGTTGTATGCTCGCCGGTCTTGGCCAACCTGGATCCCGTTCAGCATGTCCGTCGCCTTTACGCGCGAAAACGACCTCGAAGCGACCGCAGCCGACCTCCCGGACCGGCCGATCTCGCCCCATGCAAATCTGGTGACGCCCACAGGGATGGCGGCGCTGGATGCGGCCCTGGGCGAGGCGCGGGCCGCCTATGCGCAGGCGCAGACCGGTGATGTGCAGGCCGACCGGATGGCCATGGCGCGGGCGACCCGCGACCTGCGCTACTACAGCGCCCGGCGGGCCAGCGCCCAGCTGGTCGAAGCTGTTGCCCATCCCCGGTCGGTCCAGTTCGGGACCACCGTCACCATCGACCGCGAGGATGGCCGCCGCCAGGTGTTTCGCATCGTCGGCGAGGACGAGGCCGACCCGGCCAAGGGCTCGGTGTCCTATGTCTCGCCGCTGGCGAAGGCCCTGATGAGCAAGGTCGTGGGGGATGTGGCGATGGTGGCCGGCCGTGAGGTGGAGGTGCTGGAGATCGCTTGATGCGCACTTTCAGCAGTGCACCGTTCGTCTGCCGCACGGGTTCTGCAACCTGCGCCTCGTGCGTCCCTTTCTGGCGATGATAAATCTGAGCCATCCCATTGTGGGAGCAAAACTGCCGAAACCCCGCGGCTCCCACCCCCGCCGGCAGGAAGCGGGCGTGCCAGCCCGAGCGGCCGAGACAGAAGGGGCCTTTGATCTGGGGGAAGGTCCGGATCAAGCGAGATCGCAACCCTCTCGGAAACGCCAGACAAGCGCCACGGCGGGCCGCACTGAAGGGAGCCTGCGCCGACCTCACGCCGGCTCGTCCCGCCGGTCAGGAACGCCGCCGAGGCGAATGGATGCCGGCCCCTCCGCGCCGCGCGCGGGGGGGGCATTCAGTCTATTCCAGCCTTATTTTTCCTCGATGGAGATGCCGCTTTTGCCGATACTGATCTCGATGCCGGAGGGCTTCTGCCGCTCCTTGTAGAGCTGGTATCCGACGACGGCGACGGCGAGCACGAGTGCGCCGATGGCAAGGTAGAGAATATTCCGGTTCATCGCGTTCGACCTTGGTGACGGGACAGTCTGTTGTGGTGCCGGAGGCGGGCGGGTCGGCCTTGCCAGGGTGAGTAGTTTCCGACCCTGCTCTTTCTTCCTTCCAGCGTGCAACCTGCAGGCGGTGCGGTTCCCCCGCCGCGGCATACCGCGATCGCGCCCTGCCGGCGGCGGTGTTCTGCCGCCGGTGGATTTCCGGCCGCATCAACCGGGAGGCGCCCAATGGTGTTCATGCATGGAACTTTGGCGGAGCTTGTCGCGCTCGGACGGACGTTCCGGCGGGTGGGCTGCCATATGGCCCCGGGATACTGCGCATGATACTGCGGATCCTTATCGTCGAGGACGATTTCATGATCGGGACTCATCTCGCCGAGATGCTCGAGGACCTGGGCCATGAGGTGTGTGCCGTCGAATCGACGGAGGCCGAGGCCGTCGCGGCCGCCGATCGCTGCCGGCCGGACCTCCTGATCGTGGACGCCTGGCTTCGGGAAGGCAGCGGCATTTCGGCGGTCGAGACCATCTGTCGAAGCCGGCAGGTGCCCCACGTCTTCGTCAGCGGCGATGCGGCGAGCGTCAAGGCGGTCCTGCCGGCAGCCGTTGTGGTGGAGAAGCCATTTCGGCCAGAAGTCCTCACCCGCGCCATCCAGCGCATGATCGACAACATGCCGCCGCCCTGAACAGAGCGGCGGCCCGCAGGCGCGCGGGTCAGCCATATGCAAGGCTGCTCCCGCCTGATCTCTTCCGGTTCTCAATGCGTCAGAGATGAAGCCCCTGGAGCCCGCCCAGGAGCCACAGCACGACGATGATGAGCAGGATCAGGCCGAGTACGCCCCCGAGCCCGCGACCGCCATAGCGGTTGAAGCCGTAATAGCCTCCGCCGCCGAACAGCAGAATAAGAACCACGATCAAAAGTATTGTGCTCACGTTCCGGCCTCCTTGACTTATTTTCGACTGACGGAACTCTTCCGGATATGTCCGGCCCGGCAGTCTTCAGGCCGCGCGAAGCGGCAGGCGGATCACTTGCGCAGATACGCTGCATCGACCACATTCTAGCTCCGCGAGAGCACGGCGGCAGGCTCGGAAACTACTCAGCTTCGCAGCACAGCCTGGGCACCTCGCCGACACCCGGTCTCGCCGCCATCCCGGCGCGACGAAGGAGCCTCTGAAGGCCCTTCCGGATTTCACATGCGCCAAGTGAAGGGCGTTGTGCTTCAAGGTGCGGGCGGCCTCATGGAAAGAGGCCGCCTCGGCAGCGTTTCCACCCCGGCAGACGTGGTCGACGTCAGGTGAAGGGTTCGCCGGTCGCCGTCCAGGCTGCGGCGAGCGCGATGCGGGCAAGGGCTGGCAGCGACTTGGCGCCGGTTTTCTTCATGATGGCCGCGCGGTGGTTCTCGACGGTGCGCTGGCTTATGCCGAGGTCTGCGGCGATGTTCTTGCTGGGATGCCCGGCGAGCACCAGGTCTAGGATCTCGCGTTGGCGATGCGTCAGTGTCGACAATTGTTCGGCGGCTGCCGCGCGCCATACCGGCCGCGTCTCCGCGTCGTGCCCCTGGTCGAGGGCTTGTTTGACGCAGGCGAGCAATTCCCTGCGGCCCACCGGCTTCTCGATGAAGTCAAAGGCGCCGGCCTTCATGGCCTCGACCGCCATGCGGACATCGCTGTTGCCGGTGATCATGATGGCCGGCATGCCATGACCGGTCGCATGGAGCCGTTGCAGCAGCTCCAGCCCCTTCATGCCGGGCAGATAGGCATCGACGAGCAGACAGCCGTCACGACCTGGGCCGAAGGCTTCGAGGAAGGCTTCGCAACTGTCGTAATCCTCGACTGTCCGGCCGTCCTCCTCCAGCACGCTGCGCATGCTCTGCCGGACCGGATCATCATCGTCGACGATGAAGATGACTGGCGAAGCCGCCGGCGCGTGTTCCCCGCCCGCGGATGGGACGTCCGGCGCGACGGGTAGCGGCTGCGTGGAAAGCTGGCCCTGGATAACGCGGATCAGATCCTCCGCCTTAACCGGCTTGTTGAGCTGTACGCAGTCGTGAGCCGCGATGGCGCGCAGGGCGCTCGTCGATATGTCTCCGGTCACGATAACCACGGGGATGCGCCAGCGCAGCTTGGCGCGGAGGCGTGTTGCGGCATCGAGACCCGTCATGCCGTTGGGCAGATTGTAGTCCGCCAGGATGAGTTCGGGCCGGATGGCGTTGCGCTCCACCAAGGTGAGCGCGGCGTCGCCGTCGGGCGCGACCGTCACGGCGTGTCCTTCGGTCGTGAGCAGGAGCTTGAGCAGGGAGCGGACGTCGGGATCGTCCTCGATCACGAGAACCGCGGCCTTCCGGCTCGTGGCATCTTTGCCGGTGACCGTGACGGGGCCGAGGGCGGACGCATCGTGACGCGTCGCAGACGCAGGAGAGAGTTTGACGTCGATCGAGAAGACCGAGCCATGGCCGGGACGCGATCGCACATGGACAGGATGACCGAGCAGCAGGCCGAGCCGCTGCACGATGGAGAGGCCCAGCCCAAGGCCCAGGTTGCGCTCGCGGGCCGCGTTGTTGAGCTGGTGGTATTCGTCGAAGATGGCACGCAGCTCGGTCTGGGGAATGCCTATTCCCGTGTCCCACACCTCGATGCGCAACCACGGCCCATGCCGGCGGCAGCCCACCAGCACGCGGCCGCGCAGGGTGTATTTCAGCGCATTCGAGATGAGGTTGCGCAGCATCTGCTCCAGCAGGCGCGGATCGCTTTCCACTGAAAGGCCGCAGGCGATCACGCTCAGGCTCAGCTTTTTGCCGCGCGCGTGATACGTCAGCTCCTCCCGCATGCGATCGAGCAGATCGTTGATGGCGAAGCTCGTTATGTCCGCCTTTATGGTGCCGGCCTCGATCTGGTTGATGTCCAGCAGTGCATTCAGCATGCCGGACATGGCGCTGATGGTCTCATCCAGGCGCGTGACCAGCCGCTCCGCCTTCTCGCCCTCCGCCACCTTCGCCAGAAGCCCCTGAAGTAGGACCAGCGATTGCAGGGGCTGGCGCAGATCGTGGCTCGCGGCGGCCAGGAAGCGGGACTTGGCGCTGTTCGCCAGTTCCGCGTCCCGCTTCGCGGTTTCGAGCGCGTCGGCGGCCCGGCGGCGTTCGGTGACATCGACGAAGGTGATGACCACGCCGTCGACGCCGCCGTCCTGGGTCCGGTAGGGCAGAATGCGGCGAACATACCAAGCCCCGTCGCTGGTCTCGATTTCCCGCTCCTGCGCCGTTTGACCCGCAAGCACGGCCTTTATGTCAGAGGTCAGCGTCCCGTCGGCGGCCAGCGAGCGGAGGTCCGACAGAGGCCGTCCCACGTCGCCCGGAATGACGCTGAAGAGCGCGCGCGTTGCCGGGGTGAAGAAGCGGATCTTCAGCTCCATGTCGAGGAACAGGGTTGCCACGTCGGTGCTGTAAAGCACGTTCTGCAGGTCACTCGACGTGGTGCGCTGCCGCTCCAGCGTTTCCTGGAGCTGGCCGTTGAGGGCTGTCAGCTCCTCGTTAAGGGATTGCAGTTCTTCCTTGGAAGCCAGAAGCTCCTCGTTTGTGGACTGAAACTCCTCGTTGACCGACAGCGCCTCCTCATTGACCGCCTTCTGCTCCTCGCTGGACAATTCGAGATTGCGGATGGCGCTCTCAAGTTCCGTGCGCGTGGACTGGAGCTCCTGCTCCAGCTCGACCACGCGCGATACATTGCGCGCCGGGAGCGGTCGCTCGGGCGAGGCCCCGGGCGTGGCGGCATTGAGGAAACAGACCAGCAGCAGTTCCTCGCCTTCGCTCTGCAACGGGTGCACGGCGATGCTGAAGGGGAGGGGCTTGCCGTCCCCGCGCGTCCGGCCGCCCGTCACGACCACGCGCTTCTTCTCCTGGCTCGCCTGCTGGATCGCGGCCCGGAGCTTGGTGCGGACGCCCTCCCGGGCCATGGAGAGCAGGTCGTGGGTCGGGTGGCCCGGCGCGAGCCGCAGATAGGGATCGGTCGAGCCGAGGGAATAGAGGCATTCGTAAGTACGGTTGATCAAAACCGCGGCCGGCGCATAGGCCTCCAGGACGGCCTGCCGGCAGAGTTCGGCGAGGGCGGCCTGGCGCGACGGCGTCGCAATCCTGGCTGGGCGCAAAGGGCGGAGCACGCCATCGGACGAGCCGACCTGGAAGGACAGCGTTCCTGTTCGGCGCTGTCCGACGCGCCGGTAAAGCCGGACCGGCTTGGAGACCACATCGAACCTGCAGTCGGCTTGGCCCACCTCTTCGGAGGTGCCGAGCAGGAGAAGGCCGTCGTCGAGAAGCGCGAAATGGAACAGGGAAATGACCTTGGCCTGCGCCTCGGGAGACAGATAGATCAGCAGGTTGCGGCAAGAAATCAGGTCGAGGCGTGAGAAGGGCGGGTCCGCCAGCACGTTCTGCACGGTAAATACCACCGCGGCGCGCAGGTCCGCCGCGATCCTGAAGCCTCCCGCGTCCTTCATGAAAAAGCGTTCGAGCCGTTCGGGAGAGACGCTCTGCGCAATCGCCTCGGGATAGAAGCCTTCCCTCGCCTTTGCGACGGCATCGGGATCGACATCCGAGGCGAACACCTGCAACTGGATGTTGCGCCTGAGTGCCCCGATCGCTTCGAAGACCAGCATGGCCAGGGAATAGGCTTCCTCGCCCGTGCTGCACGCGGGCACCCATATGCGCAGGGGGTGGCTTGGGGGATGGGCGCGCACCAGATCGGGAATGATCTTGTCTGCGAGAAAGGCGAAGACCTCGGGGTCGCGGAAGAACTCGGTGACGTTGATGAGCAGATCCTTGGTGAGGAGGTCCAGTTCCGTAGGGTCCTTTCGCAACAGGTCGAGGTATCGCTCCATGTCCTCGGCGCCCATGGCTGCCAGGGCCATGCGCCGTTCGGTCCGGCGTTGCAGCGTTCCGGGCTTGTAGAGGGTGAAGTCGAACGCCGTGCTCGACCGCAAAAGATCAACGATTTGCACCAAAGCGGCGTTCATGGGGGGGTGGGCCGGCTGCCGGGTGCGGGTGAGCAAGGCTTCGGGGATCTTCTCCACGGGCAGCACAACATTCACAGCGCCGGCGGCGATCGCGCTGCGCGGCATGCCGTCGTAGTCGGCCTCCTCCGGATCCTGCGCGACGGTGAAGCCGCCGTTCTCCTTTACCGCCTTGAGGCCCGCGCTGCCGTCGGTCCCGGTTCCCGAGAGGACCACGCCGATGGCGTTGGAGCCGTACTCGGCGGCCAGCGACTTCAGCAGGAAGTCGAACGGCAGTCGCGCCCCATGGGGCGCCGCAGGCGCGGAGAGGCGCAGCTGGCCGCCATTGACCGACAGGTAGAAGCCGGGCGGGATGACATAAAGATGATCCGGCTCCACCGGCATGCCATCGGCCACCTGCTGCACCACCATGGAGGTGTGCGGGGCGAGCAGATCCGCCATCAGGCTTTTATGGGTCGGATCAAGGTGCAGGACCAGTATGAGCGCCATTCCGTGATCGGCGGGAAGCGCGGCAAGCAGTTTCTTGCAGGCATCGAGCCCACCGGCCGAAGCGCCGACGCCGATGACGTGGAACTGCCGGGACCCGCGCGAGGGCTTTCCCGTCTCCAAGGGACGCCCCCGTGATCGTGGCGCGGTCGATGTGGTCGCACGCACAGGCAGCTTCGGCATGTTCCTCATCTAACCGGCACTATAGACCCTTGCATGCCCACTCTAATTCATTCTGTCATGATTTGTGAAATTTCGTGTATTTCGCGCGCTGATGCCTTGGTTTTCATCAACAAAAAGCGTCGTGCAGTCCCTCGTGAAATTGCGATCGAGGTGCGCAGTCAAGGTCGTGTACAACGGCCAGTTCGTCCAAGTCGTACCCGACAACATCATGATGACATTATCTTTTCTTAAAAGAATATTGTTGGCATTGGACGTTATATGTCATCAATCGCGGTTCTGGATCGTCCCGTTCAGGATCGGACGGCCCCGTTTGGGGCAGATCGAGCATGATGCGGATTGAAGCGGGCGCCGCCAGGGAAATCCCCGGACCGGATGAACGGCGCAGGACACGCCAAAAAGCGGTGAAGCCTTTCAAGGCCAATCTTGCCCATGCCAACGCCGCTTCTGAGCGCTGCCGACACCTTCAGGACCATCGCCCCCACGCACTTGAATCGCTGCTGGCTCCTAAAAAACGATCCACTCGGCAATTAAATCAATTCAAATAATCACCAGCAGGCGATCCCAAAATCTCAGAGGGGTCGGCGGTGCTGACATCGTCCGTGGCAGCCAAATCTTGCGATACTTACGACGACCCCGAACCTCACCGGGATGCCGGTCCGAAGATGAGCGCGGCTTTCTTGCGATGTCGCGTGACGTTGCCCCTTCTTCCTCATTGAGGGGACCTCATGCGAAGCCCAAAACGGTCATACAAGAATGCACGCGGCCCGAACCGAAACTGAAAGCCGCCATCGATCGGTGCCACGTCCGTTGGCTCTGCTTGTACCTCCACGTCGCCCACAAGATGGCTGGCAAGCACCAACCGTTCCACAAGGGGTGGGCCGGCACCGTGCGTTCGGCTACGGCATGCTGCTGCTCTCGCCACCGGAGGCGTGAATGCTGCCCGGACGCCTCGGACTCGAGACGGCGCGGCTGCCGCACTCCGATCGCCACGGCCTTGTCAGCCTCGACCGGGGAAGGCTGGCGGTCGAAGAGGGCTGTCTCACCTTCGACTGCGCCGGGGGCGGCGTGACGCCGGCGGGACGCTATGGTCTGCCCCGCATCAATTCGTTTCGCTTGTCGTGCTGGGCCCCGGATCGAGCGTCAGCCACGACGTGCCGCGCCTCCTCGCCCGGCACGGAGTGGGGCTGGTGGCGACCGGCGAGGACGGCGTGCGCTTCTATACCGCGCAACCGCTGTTGCCAGACTTCTCCCACCTCGCCCGCGCCAACCGGTTGCAACGGCAATGCCGCGAGAACGATGAGTACGGCAACGCCCCTACGGAACGCCCAAGGGGGCGATTTTCTCCATCTCCACCGCCAGTCCCGGCAGTATCACATCAGTCGCGCCGTATTTCCGGTGCACGTCGGCCGAAGCGTGCCCGAGAATATATTCGCGAGCCTCGTCGCCGACCTGATAGCGCTGGGCCAGGGCCTTCAGCAGGTGGCGCAGTTGGGGGAGATGCCCTTGCGCTTGATGCCGACGTTCTCCGAGCGCACCCAGCGGCTCATATAAGAACTGGCGGAACTGCCGAATAGCTGCCCCTCGGGCGCCGCCTTGAGCCGGTCCATGAAGCCTTCGTCGACGATGGCGGGGTGGACTGGAATGACCCGCTCGCTGGACCTCGTCTTGAGGGAGCAGGGCTTCCGTGGCCCTGAGAATGTCCCGGCCGTCGTTCAGTTGCAGCATGCTCTCTTGTGCGGCTGCCTTGGCGATGCCCTGTCCGACACCGACGCGGGGGTGTCGTCAGTCGTGCCGCCGGCGCGCTTCGCCCGCGCCTCCGCGAACAGGGCGTCGGCCTTCACCGACTCGACGTGTGACAGGCGCAAGGCCTCGCGGTAGCTGACCGCGCCGAGGCTTTTCCAGATTTCCCGCTTGTCGATGATCGCTCGCAGCTCCTCCGGCACGAACGCCCGGAAGGTCCAGCGGCGCCCGAGCCGAAACAGCCTCGAAGGCTTGCGATCGTTCAAGATTTGCAATGGGTTGGAATGGTGCTGCGAGAGAGGATTGAATTCAAAAATGAACGCGATAAGCTATTGAAAACAATGAAAGAAAAATTGCGAGCGGAGGTATTTTGGACGCTTGGGCGGACAGGTTTTGGACAATCAACAAAATCGTACGTGAAATATTCTGGATAGAATGACGTAGGTACATAAACTATGTCGCCCTACCGTAGCCATGATTGGAAATCGTAATATCCGAACTTATCGTATCTTTATCAAACAAAACGGATTGTTTCTCAAATTTACTAAGCATAAAAGTCCTGACCGTTTGGTGGAAATTGTCATCATGCAAGGTTTTGTAGGTACAACATACGATAGCTATTAAAGCGAACATTTGATTCGAATCGGAGTCAACAAGTTCAAAACTTGGACACCATGTCCTAACATATGTATCTCCCGGCATCACCAGACGTGATGAATATGGTTCTTCATAGCAAAGAGATTTTACGAAATCTTCAATTAGAGGTATTGTGGAATTCTTGTAATCTAAAAGCTTAACATATGTAGTAACGTCGAGGGCGGGCGTCCTTCCAATATTTGAAATTTTAACATTGAATGTCATGCTGATTGATTTTTCGTTAAAAGAAAAATCCTCAATATTAAGTACTTCATTTAATATCCACGCACGTTGATCCGATATTAATTGTTTTCTCGTAATTTCAGCTTGCTCAGAGGCGGATTTTGCCGCTCTTGATGCAGCAAGGGCGGCCCATCCGGAAAATAGAATGGATACCGTGGTTCCGAGTGTTGAGATATATGTTGCTATCTCTTCCGAGTTCATTCCAGTTCCATTGAAATATGCCTGACGTGAGGCCGGTCGGGGGTCGCATCGGTGAAAATAAGAGCGGCGGCGAATGTCGCCCGCTTAATTCTAAAGATATGGTTCATCTCCACAAGCGCGTCTGCATTCCGGATATCTGGTGGACATGAAACAAATGGGGAACATATTCAAGCTGAAAAAGGCGGCACCGGGTGAGGGTGCCGCCTTTCATGCCGTGTAGCCGATGGGCGATGCCTATGGGTTGTCGGAGTCCTCTCCAAAGAATGCCTGAACCATTGCCCGATTGTCGACGTTGTGCCGGATCTCTTTCGAAGCGCCGCCCTTCCCCCTGTTCAATAACGCATTCGTCGCCGCGCGGGCCTCTGCGTCGGACGCCGTCCGCCGCTTTTCGGCCGGAGAATCTTCCCAATGGGGAATGCGGAAGTTCTCCGGCCTGTAGTGAGCCCCGGCAACGCCAAGCGCGCTTTCCATCACCACACAACAAAACTCAGTGCCGGTGAGGTGGTTAGCCATTCGAAGTACGGCATCGCGAGTGATTATGTGACGATGCGCTTCGATAAAATCAATACATGCTTCCACAAGCGGCATGCGTTGGGTGTCCACTAATCCAGATGCTTCGTTCCCATTCGGCGGGGTTGAGCTGCCGATCAGGCGAGCTTCCAGAGCATTAAGATCTTCACAATACGTAGTCATAGACTTTTTACCTCCTAGTTGGGAGGCCTCCTATTAATCACACATTTCAACGGAAAGCTTTAGGCGCCTGTAGGCAGTTTTTGATGTTTCAAGCATCAAAATAGGCGTCTTAAACATCAATGATCGTTGTGGACGCCTGAACGCGCGATGGCGCCTTGATGCGAATGGTGGGCTTCAGCGCGAATTCGCGGGCGAGGTCGGCCAGGAGGGCTTCAAACTCCGCGTCGTCCAGCGGCTCGACGGTCGCCCGCAGGCGCTCGTTCTCGGCACGCAATTGCGCGATTTCCAAACGCATGAGCGCGAAATCACGGCGCTCTTGAATGGTCATCCTCATAAATACATCTCCGTGTTGTGAAACTGAATCGTGTGGCTGGTCTTAAATGCGGTAGGTGCCGCGCCACGACTCCATGTCGCGGTGCATGCTCGCGTTCTCGACCTTCGAGTCGTCCAGGGTGATGTGCCGCTGATCGGCGAGGCCCTCGCTGATCGTGCCTTCCAGATCGGCGACGATATCGTCATCCATTTCCGGCGCATCGTCGGCGGGCGGCTCTGGTTCGGAGGTGGCTGGCGCCTCTTCGGCGCAGAGGGCCGCCATCTCCGCATCGAAGACGGCAACGTCGTCATCCGTCACGGGAGGGGGAGGGGGCACGAAAGCCGGAAGAGGGGCGGGGGCTTTCTCGGCGACCTTCACGCGCGCACGGTGCTCTTGCTGGTAGTGGCGCCAGCGCTGGCGACGTTCTTCGGGTGAGAGGCGGGAGAGTCGGCGCGCCTGACGCTCACGGTCCTTTGCGCGCCGATGCTCGATTGTTACGACCATATGCACCTCGGGTGCGGGGGCCACACGGTGCAGCCCCTTCGCGAGTCGCTATAGCGGCGAGGTCGTCCTTCACGCTCAGATTGCGTTCACGGTTTCGTGAGCGTGAGTGACGGTCATTCACGCTGTCAGTCACGCCGTGAATGACTGTCAGTCACGGTCATTCACGCTGTCATTCACGTGGGGCGAGGGGTTGCAGCGGTGCCACCACGCCCACGCCACGTCCGGAATGATCCCCTTGGGCCAGATGTCGGCGCGTTCGCCAAGCGCAAGGATGATCTCGTCACGGTCAATCCGGCCGGTGCGGGGGTCTGGTTTGAGAAACGAGAGAAATTCGACAATATTATTGTAAGAAACGTCGTCGATGTACGCAGCCATATCGGCACCTCCATTGGATGCCGGAACATGACACGGAAACAAAACAAAGAACATAGAAAAGATGTAAGTCAGTTTTGACTGATCTTTACCGGATAGCCAGAAGCCGGAAGCTATATCGCTATAAAACAGGAACAGAATAAGCAGGGAAAGCCGGTGGCGGGTGTTTTGGGGGCGGTGAGTGTTCGGGGCTTCAGATTTAGAAACGCCCGTGTACGCCCTCCGGAAGAGATTTTCATAGCCGGGGAGTGAGGGCGGTGAAAATCGGTAACGCTTTCCAGGAATCTATAAGACTCTTTGATTCTTAGAATCTTATATACATAGGAGAAAAGCGTTACAGATTTTCACCGCCCTTCCTTGAATACATCCGGCGTTTGATGGATATCCATTGAAAACAAAGGGAAAAATCTCCGGCATGTCCGAGGGTGCCGCCAAGGGCTGTGAAAATCGGTAACGCTCCGGTCACAGGTCCAGGTCTTCCAAAAGCTTGCTAACCTCGTCCGGCAAAACGATCTCATCTCGCCGGCTCGGAAGCGGCTTCCAGACGCCTGCGTCTTCAAGCATGTGGATTGTGTCGAGCAGGCGTTGACCTTGCCGGATGGTGAAAGCCGTCCCGGTTTTCGCGCTCAGCGCCTCGGAAAGCTGCCTATGCGTGGGTTCCTCGCCGGTGAGTGCCAAGTGGGACGTGTACAGTGCACGGCTCGTCATGATCTCCTTCGCACGCGCGCGAAGCTGTGCTTGGCGTTGTCCGGACTGTTCGAGCCACTGGCGCAGCGCCTGGGCCTCATCTCTCAGTCTATCGAGGTCAACCGGCCGTGGCGCCCAAGTCCCCTTGTGGGCGGCTCGGTAGCGAGCCACACGCTCGCGGGTCTTATCCCTCCGGCGTTCTAATGGATCTCGCTGGCGAGCTTCCTTGGCAACTCTACCAAGCTTCCGCTTGATCTCTTTGTCACGCTGTTCTTTGTCGCGCCAGAGTGTGGAGAATTTTTCTAAATTTTCGCGCGCAGCGGCGCTATCGTTGCTATAATCTCCCATGTCAGATGCGGCCTCCTGAACCGCGTTTGATTTCCTGACTGACTGACGTGCTTCCGACCGTCTGGTGTTTCTCCGCACCAGACGGTCATTTTTATCCGCAACTCCATACTATAGCGGGCGCATCGCCCTAGCGCTTCGGCAATCAGCTAAACCGCAACATTGAAATCGCGCTTCAGCGTCGCCGTGATCGTGCGGAAGCCGTTGTCGATCACGTCATGCGACCATTCCTTGCAGGTCCAGCGCACTGGCGCCGCGAACATCACCGGCTTGTAAAGGAATGGCGTGTCGCCGCCCTTGGTCCGGAAAAATGCGTCGATTGCGTCGGCCTGGGCGGGCAATAGGAGGTCCCATGTCAGGCTGACGTTGTCGCGGATGTGGTTCATGCCATCACGCGTGGTCTGCGTGTAGCCGTCGCCAAACTGGGCTTCCAGGAGCTTCAGTTCTGGCTTGTTGCCAGTGCTGGGCGACGGCGGGATCGGCGGAACGAAGGTCTCGAGGGCCATCAGGCGAGTGCTCCGTTGGGGCGACGCTGCCGGCGCATTTCCTCGATGATGGTGTCACGCACCATGCGTTGCATGCCGGTTGTCACCTGCTTGGCGAGGTCCGCGTTCTGCGCGTGCGAACCGCCGTTCGCGTTCACATGCACCGTGGGCGCGAAATTGATCGAGGGCGCGGGCTGGGCAGGGGCGATGTTGATCGAGGGTGCGCGGATGTTGGCGAGCACGTCATTCGGAATCACGGTGCCAGAGCGTCCAGGCGAGAAAAGTTCCGGCCCCTTCTCACCCACGAGATAGGACTTGCCGGACGCAACGTCGCCACCACCAGCACGGGCGCCGCCAAAACCAGAGAAGAGCGAGCCGACGATGCCTCCACCAGTGCCGCCTCCAAGGATGCCCGCAAGCGGCCCCTGTCCGAGAAGTGCGCCCTGAAGCGCGAGCTTGATCAGGTTGTCGAGCACGTCCGCGAGAACGTCATTCAGCGATTTGGCACCGGTGATCAGCCCGTGAATCGAGTCGACCATCTGATCGCCAACGGCCTGTTGTAGGTCATGAATCTGCTGCGTCTTGTGTTCCGCATCGGCGAGCTTTTGCGTCGCCTGGGCATGAGCATTGGCTTCCTTCTCGATTTCCGCCGTCAACTGCGGCGTGATCTCCAAACCCGCTTCCTTCGCAGCATTCAAAAGCTTCTGAACGTCCCGTGCGCGCTCCATCTCGTAGGTGGACTTGCCCACGACTGCCGTCTCGGCCTCGGTAAGGCGAGTGTGCTCCTGAATCGACCGAATGGCCCGCTCGTATTCGTCCAGGCTGTCCGAGCCGCCGCCCTTCGTCTTCCCGCCGATGACGGGATAATCCGCCGCCTTTATTGGCTTTGTAGGTGCTGCCGTCCGCATATTTCGATCCGGATCACTACCGATGCCACCGGTCGTCTTTGGAGTAGGCGGGAACACGAAGTCCTCGACGGTGTCCGTGCCGAAGATCGCCTGATTGAACTTCTTTCCGAGGTTCAGGCCGTTCGCGTTTACATAATTGTAGAGGTCCGCAAGCTTTTGCAGAAGGGCGATAACCTCTTTGATCGGCTCGGAAGCCTTCTCGAAGCCCTGCGACATACTCTCAAGCTCAGAGACAAGCCCACGGCTGAAGCCGGCCGACTTGTCCACCTCGCCGACCATTCGCATGATCGCGTTTTTCACTTTCTCAGTGGCCTGCGAAATGGTGGGTTCCGCAGTCGCGGCTTGGTCGCGAAGCTCGCCGACGCCAGCCTGAAAACCACGAAAAAACGCTGTGTTAGAAATCTTGCCCTCAGTGACCAAAGCTTTCAGTTTGGAGACACTGCCGGCGGCTTCGTCGATCCCGCGCGCAACGGCCTGAAGGATCGGGCGCGCACCTTCGTTAATGCTGTTGAATTCTTCAGCCTGCACACGGGCGCTACCGAGAAGCTGGGAAAGCTGAAGCAATGCACCGGAAGCCTCTTCCGGACTGGTGCCAGCGACGCGCAAGGCCGTCGCTACGTCTTCCGAGAACTGAATCAATTCCTCGCGGGTGGCGCCAAGCTCTTTGGCCGACTGCGATGCGCGACCATAGAGCGTCACCAGGGCACTCAATGGCGCGCCCTGCCGCTGTGCCGCAGCGTAAAGCTGATCCAGCACGCTGGTGAGGTCCTTCCCGGACAATCCGGCCACCTTCAGGGCGTTTTGGACGCCTGTCCAGGCATCCGCGTAGCGCAGCAATTCCCGGCCGCTGAAGGCCGCCGCGACGATGCCGCCGAGCCTTCCGCCAAGGGCCGCGAAGGTGTCACCTCGGCCAAGATCCGCAAGGCTTTTGCCGGCCTTGGAAGACGCTTCGCCCATAGATCGTTCGATGCGCCCTCTCGCGCGTTCGGCACGGCGCTCAATCTCGCTAAGGGACTGGTCCGCGACCTGCTGCGAGCGCTTGAAGCCGCGCTGAAGCGTTGAATTATCGACGTTAAATCCAAGTTCAAGTTTTCCGTCATTTTCAGCCATGGGTGCCTCACAGATTCATGAATTTTGAGAAGTCGAAATCTGGATCATCAATCGCACGTCCCGGATTGTCCGAGTCGAACGCAAGTTTAACTGCCATAGCAGCTGCGACGGCGCCGTCGATCTTGTCGACGCTCTTGGTTTTGTGGAATTCGATGTTGTCATTCTTGTTCCGGACGGTGCGGATGTTCTGGAAATTCCAGCGCAGCACCGGGTGTCCGCCGTGGGTGAAGCGCTCGCCGACAATGGCGCGCTCCAGCTCGGAAATTGCGGGCACCATGGATGCAGCACCCTGCCGAAACTCGACAACGGGCAAGCCCTTGTCTTGAAGAACCTGCATCGTCGATTGCGCGTGCCAGGGATCGATGCCGATCTGGCGCACGTCGAAGCGGTCGCAGATATCGAAAATCGCCGCCTGAACGGCTCGATAGTCCACCACATTGCCGGGCGTGGTGGTGATCAAACCCGCATCCACCCATCGCCGATATGCGTCGGTGTGCTCGTCACCCTTCACCTTCCTGCCATCCACACGGTCGGCCGGCATGAAAAACCACGGGTGCACGATGTATCCGTCTTCGTGCTCAGGATCGCGCCAGCATGCCACCACGGCGGTAAGGTCGAGGTTGCTGGAGAGGTCCACCGCGAGCCAGCACGGGCGCTCGCGAAGGGCCTCAAGGTCCACCGCGTCGGCGCCCTTGTCGTAAATATCCATGGTCACGAACGGCGCGTCGGAATGCTCCTGCCAGAGGTTCAGGTGGAATTGCTGGAACGCATGACGCTCGCTCAGGAGGTGTTCACCCTCGCGTGCATGGTCGCGAAGGGCCGAAATGTCGGGGTATCCGTGGGTAAGGCCGGGATTCACGGCATGCCAAAGCGCCTCGTCGCGCCAGTCGTCACCCTCTTCGGCGGCGAAGATCACGGGGAGAAAATGCGGGTCGTCGATCTCCCCAAGCTGCACGCGCTTGGCGTAGCTCCATCGCTCAAAACACACATTCTCAGAGCCGGCGCCGGCCGTGGTGGCGATGACGCGCAAGCTGCCGGGAACCTTGCCGGTGCCGGTGCGCACGGCCTGCCAGAGGTGCGGATTTTTATGCGCATGTAGCTCGTCCACGATTGCGAGGGCGAGGGTGCTGCCATGGGCGCCGCCTGCATCGGCAGAGATTGCCTCATATCGGGCGCGCGAGCCGATAAACCGGATCATGTTTTTATGATCGATGACGTTCAGCTTACCGCGCCATTTGCGGTCGGCCTCGACGATCATGGCGGCTTCTTCGAAGCACTCGCGGGCCTGCTTCCGCGTCGAGGCGGCAGAAACAAGGTGCGAAGCTGGTATCATCTCGGGGCCACAGAGATGCAGAAGCGTGATTGCCGCCGACAGGCTGGTTTTGCGGTTGCCGCGCGGCAGTCCGAGGAAAACCTCTCGCACCAGGCGCCGGCCGTGCGCGTCGCAAGGTCCATAGATTTTGCGAATGATCCGCTCTTGCCACGGATCGAGCACGAAGGGGCTCCCCGGTGCGGGGTTCTTCGGATGCTTCCTGCGCCGCAGCCACTCCACCGCGCGCTCGCCATAGCCGAACGGGTCCGGGATGGGCGAGCCGTCATCAATCCAAATAGGGCGAAGCATCGTCTTCTTCGTTGCCGGCAAGTACCGGCCGGCTGCGGCTCACGGGCGTAAGGCCAAGCTCCGCAGCGATCTGGCGCGCGGTCGCCAATGCCTTGTCCTGGGCACGGCACAAGGCGAGGTCGAAGCTGATCTGCAACATGCCCTCGATCTCACGGGCACGACCTTGCGCGATGCAATAATTTTCAAGTTGCCCAAGGTCGCTTTGGGTGAGAATGCGGCGCTCGATCAGCGGGCGAATGCAGCGCTTCCATTCCTTCTTGGCCTCCGGGGAAAGCCAAGCGGGCGGGGCAGGGGCTTTCACCAGGGCGCCGGCCGTGCTGTTGATCGTGCTCGGTTTCCGTCCCTTCACGGGCCTACCCTCCGCACATCCACCTGAAGGGCCTGCTTTCGACCGAGCGCCTTCAGGCCGACAATATCGAAAGCCTCGCCGCCCCAAATGACTCGATCCGTCATCGTCAATGCGGACGTGTGGCGGATGCTGAAGGACGCGCGGATGGTGATCCGGCTTCCCGTGTCGGCAGGCTCTTCCTCTTGCGTGTGCTCGATCAGTTCGGCGCGCACGTCAAAAATGGGCGTCCAGAGCGTGACGGTGTTGCCGAAATCGCCCACGGCAGTAGCGGCGCGCTCGACCGTCAGTTTTTCCAGAAGGGAGCCGGCGCGAACGGGTGCGTTCTTCACTGCGCAACCTCCTGCATGATCGCATCAAGGGACACGACGCCATGCGCGAGGTCCGCCTCGGTCGTGTCTCGGTCGGTCGTGACGCTCGCGGAAAGCCCGTGCACAATCCAGCCGTCGCCCTGCCACGGCGCCCACGCGACGCCTGACAACGTCTTCGTGATGACATGGGTGATGCGGCGACACAGCACGGCGCTGCCCTCGCCGCGCGTCCACACGTCGAGGTCGAGGTAGGCGCGATGGTGCCACGTCTCATAGAGGTCCGGCGGCACCGCATCGCCGTTGCCGATGGCGACAAGGGGGCCGGCGCCGGTCTCGGTAAACGAGTCCAGCACCCGTTCGGCTGGGCAAAGGGCCAGGAATTCGGGGCTAGAAATGAGCCGCTGGCGCACCATTTTCGTAAGGCAAAGCACAGGATCAAGGGTCATTTCACAGCCCTCCGCAGTGCGGCCTTATGGCGACGGCGGAACTTCGCCCTAAGTGTCCGGTAAGTATTCCACCAGAACGGGCGCGCCCTCATCTTTTTGCTTCCGTGCTCGACGATGTGCCCGTAACGGGTCTTCGCATCGCCGGCCGTGACGACATAGGTGTTCGCCGGGACAGTCTTTGCACCACCACGCGAATAGGCAGGCGTGCGCTGTCCGGGGCCGGTGACAACGATGCTTTTCCGCAGATCTCCGGAGCGCCTGGGCACCTTTCGGCGCGCCTCACGGGCGAATTCCTTCGCGTTCGCCTCCTGCGACTTCAGTGCGCCTTCAAGAATGACGGGCTCTTTGGCTACAAGAAACGCGCGGAACTGATCACTCATGTTCGCCATTTCAGTAGGTCCAGCCGTCGCGGTAGGTCGAGATAAGATCCTCGACACCAAGCGGCAGCATGAACACCTGTCCGCCGAAAATCGTGGCTTCACGGTGCTGGTATAGGTGCGCGGCGTACATGAGAATTGCTTCCTCGATAGGGGCCGGAACACTGCCATCAAACTTGTCGAAACCGCCGACCTTCTGCTTGATCATGTCGGTTGCGACGGCCAGTTTCCGAGTCAAAATGGCGTCGTCTTCATCGCCAAGGTCGCGGATGTGTGCCTTAAGATCTTCCAGCGTCACGGCCATTCTTAAAACTCCAATTCCACAGAGACTCGCGCAAGCCTGCCCGCGCCGGTCCCTAGTCAATCGTGAGAAGTTTTTCACTACCCCCGGGGTTACACTATTGTACAGTAAGTCAGTATTGACTGACATACTTCATCATCATTCATCTTCACTGGGGATCACGTCTGATTCGTCGAGCGTGATGGTGTCGAGGTCCATAAGGGCACGACTGATCGTTCGTGAACGGATACGTTCGCCGGGATCAGAGAAGAGACCGTCAACGTCTTCGGTGTGGTGCATGTCCATCGGCTGGGCACGCTTGCGTATCGGCTTCTGATCAATGTCGGAGCTTTGGTTCGCCTTGCGCCAGTCGAGGAACGATTGTGCTTTGCCCTTCACTGCATCGGTGTTCTTCGCGAACCACTCGCGTGCAAGCTCGACGTGCTTCTCTTTGCAGTGGGCGCGTCGAGGATCGGCCTCGATCTGGGCAATGCACTGATCAAGAGTTGCCGGCATGACGATCATGCGGGCGTTCAGCTTACGGCACCATGTGGCGCGTGCGGCGGGATCTGGATCAGCTGTGATGAACCATGCACGCTTGTAGCTGTTGCGCTCACCAAGCATGCGCAGGGCTTTGTTCCGGATCTCCAATGCTTCACGGGCGAAGCTGCCGGGTGCCTCATAAAGGGCCGTGCCTGCAAGCTTCGCCATGATCGTCGGCATATCAACGACGATATCGTCAGGGCCGGCGCGGTTGGCCACATAGGTGCTTTTGCCACTACCTGGGGCACCGGCAACGATTGTTACGGGGCAGTTGGGCGGGCGATCAATGAAGGGATGGCTCAGCGGGTTGCTGCCGCTGCGGTGCTCTTCGCTTTGCTTGCGGCTGGAATGGCAGCGGACGCAGAGCGGTTGCCAGTTCTCACGCTGCCAGAACAGGTTGCTGTCACCACGATGGGGTCGGATATGGTCCACCACCACGGCCTTGGCGCCGCAGGCGCACATGGGGTGCTTAGCGAGAAAGCCGGCGCGTGCTCGATCCCATTTCGTGGAATATCCGCGCTGGCGAGCATTTGGGCGGTTTTGATCAGCCTTGGCTTTGCGTGCACGATCTCGCGTAATCTGGCATTCGCATTTCATCCCATAGGGAACGATCTTGCCACATGAACAACGCCTTGGTGCCGCGAACGCCATAGTATTCCCGTTGAAATGAAAAGATGTGGCCTTGTCACCTTGACCCTTGTTTACCGGCCTCTCCAGAACGGCGGGGGCAGGGAGGTGACTTTTCGCTATTCGACTGGCCACGTCGCCGTCATGATCCGCCCCCTAAGCTAAAGTCTTCAGCGCCTGAAGGCCGACGCGGTCAAATGTGACGTCCATGGCTTGTTCTCGGGCCTGTTCGGCGCGCGCTTCTTCGCGCTCTTCATCCGTCGGCTTGTAGTCGGGCTGGGTGCGACGCCAAACGTGCATGGCGTGGGCAATCTCGCGCGGCGTGGCGTTCCAGGCCGATTCAGGTGCCCAATGCAGGATGCCAGTCGCAAAGCTGAAGAATTTACCAAGTTCCCGGTTGAAAGTCATGGAAGGGCCGGACGCCTTGGACGTGTTCGGCTTCTCATTCGGATCAATGCCAGCGAGGTGCAGCGTGAAGGCGTAGAGGTCGAGCGCGACGTGTTCCAAACGCTTGCGGAGCGGCTGCGGGCTGTAAGCGAGCCATGCCAGGGCGTCCCGGCGCTCGTCGTCATCCTCGATCCCGTGGGCGAAAAGGTCGCCGATCAGCGACACGTTGTTTTTCAGGATCTTGTTGCAGAAATCCACGGGTTCGCCGTGGGCCTCGGAAATCTTCAGGGCGCATCGAAGCGTCGGCCGAAGCCGGACGGTGGAGCCGTCCAGCTTCAGAGTCGTGGTTTCGTCTAGAAGGCGCATTAGGCAACCGGCCGGGCGACTGCATCGCCCTTCACCAGCACGGCGCCGGCTGCAATGCTGGTGCCGCTGTTCTTGGTGATGACGGCGCGCAGGTAGCGCTTGAAGCCGCGATAGCCCACCTTCACCACGCTGTCGGCCGCGAGGCTGGCCGGATAGGCGCCGTGAAGGTCGGCAGCGGCCACGTCCGCGAAGTCGCCGGCAACGTCGGTGTCGCTCTCCTGAAGCTTCACGGTGAAGGCGCCAGCGCCGACGATGGCGCCGGTGTTCACCACCAGCACGGCGCTGTTGAAGCCGCGAAGGTCGAGGGCCGCGCCGGTCACGGTCGCGGCGAGCACGGCGGGCGAAATCGCCAGCACCGTGCCGATGTTGTTCGCAAGGTCACGCATGTTCTGAATCTCCTCAAATGTTCGGCTTGATGCGCAGCTTCTTGATGGCGGCAGGCTGGATCACGCCAGCGCCGACGCGGACGGTTGCGTGAATGCGCGTCTCGCCGAATTCGGCCCGGACGTAGGGATTCACGAGCGTCGAAAGCGAGCCGCGATCAATGATCCGATAGGCCGTCGCGATGTCGCCGAAGAGAATCGGGAAAGCGTCGGCTTCCGGGTCCTGCATGTCGGGGACTTCCACCACACGCTGACCAAGGATGGTTTCCGGCTGGCCTTCCTGAAAGGACGGTTGCCATAGCGACAGGCCGTCCGCCGTCTGCCAGCTTCGGATTGTCGCCAGCGTGGTGCTGTTCATCAGCCAGATGCCACGCTGGCGATATGCGTCCGGAAGAGCGTATTTCAGCGCGACGAAATCATTCGGATCGAGAGCGTTCAGCCGTACGGAATCGAGCGCGGTCACGTTCGGGTCGGAGAGCAGCCCCATGGGCTGAAGCACGCCGTCACCGTTGAGGAACGCGGCGCCTTCCTTCTTGCCGAAGTCCTCGGAGAGAGCGAGATTGACTTCGGCGAGCGCGGCGCCGGCCGAATCCGCGAGAAGCTGGTTGCTGATATCGACGTGCGTGGTCAACTCGCGCACGGGGATTTCAAGCTGGCCGAAGCTGGGCTCGGAACCCTCGGAAGCCTGAAGCTCGCCCTTCCACTTGGCGTTGGTGATGCCGGTTCGCTTCGGATAGATGACGCTCGGCGAACTGGTGGGTCGCACGCTGGCGTACGCACGGATCGGCGAGAATTCCACGAGGTTGCGGACGAACTCGGCGGACACCTCGGCGGGGGCGAAATAGCCGCCCATGGTGTCGGTCGAAACCTGAAGGGTCTTCAGTTCGTCGGCCGGCGCCGCATTGCCGAAGCGCAGATAGGTCGCGAACGCCTTCTGTTCGGCGGCCTTGGTCTCGTCGGCGCCCTTACTGGTGATGATGCCAGGGCGGCTCAGGCGGTTCTGAATCTGTGCATTGGTGGCCGCGATCTTGGCGAGGTCCGCCTTGATGCCGGAAAGCTCGGTATCGTAACCGACCATCTTGGTTTCCAGGGCGGACAGGTCCGCCGTGTTGGTATCGTCGTGTTCCGTGTTCAGGTCGTCCACTTCAGTTCCCTTTGCAGATTTCGTTTCGAGGATGCGAGCGCTCCCGTGCGACGGCACGGGGACAACCGAGATTTCAACGAGGTGAATCTTGGAGAAGACGCGGCCACCTTCAGGTCGGGCCTTCATTTCGTGCGGGGCAGGGCGGTTGAAACCCATGCTCAAGCCGGTGAGCTTGCCGGCCTTCACGGCGGCATGAACGCGCCTGGCAATCGAGTTGCTGGCAATATCCAGCACGCCTTTCACGATCAGTCCGAGGTCGGTTTCCTCGGCTGAAACCCAAGTGCCGATGCGCTGCGCTGTGTCGTGCTGGTAGAGAATCGGAAGGCCGGTGAAGTCGCCGATAGCGCCCTTCTCGATCACGTCGCCTGCGCCATCGGGAAGGCCAAACACCCACGCGATGCCGGAGATTTCGCCCGTGGGCTGCGCCGAAAACGCGGCTTTGGTTTCAAGCCGGTTCAAGCTGCCGCCCAACGAACCTTGTCGCCCTTGTTCGCAGGAATGATGCGCTCAGCGCCGGCATAGCACCGATACGTCGGGGTTCCCGCCGCTGCTGGATTGGGGCCGACATAGACCTTGGCATCCACAGCCGCCTGAATCAGAAATGCGGACTGCGAACGAAGGCGATCGTTGAAGTCAGGCAGGGTCGCGACGTTGACGGTCGTGGCCGGGGCCGGAAGATCTTCCGACCAAACCGCGTCACAGAAAATATCGGTGTTGCCGCCAACTCGTGCGATGCGGCCGTGAAGCACGGCAATACCTGAAAAAGCCATTCACATTACTCCTTAGAATTGGTGTTCGTGGGTGCGTCGCCCCCAAGGTCGAGGCTCTGAAGCATTTCGACGATAAGGTCGCGCTTCGCCGCAGCATCGAGCGCGAAGACAAGTACGCCGGGAATGGCGTCTTCCTCTTCGGCCTGTGCGATCAGCCCTTCTGCGATGTTGTGGACATGCTTGAACATCGGGCTTTTAAACAGACGTTCAATCCCGGCATCGTCCACTGTGAAGGCGATTTCCAGAGGGTCACTCATGGGTTTCACCTTCCGGCTCCGGGGCGCCGTCCCAAGCGGCAGCCAAGATCTCGACTGCGAGGGCGTGCACGGGCTTGAGCGGCGAGCCGTCCACGTAGACGGCAATGAGGTTTGCGGCTTGTTCGTGCGACGTACCCGCGCCGATCAAGCCATGGCGCACGGTCTCGACCAACTCGACGTGATGAAATCGGCCGCTGACGACGCGCTGCGAAAGCTCGCCGATGCCGACATTCAAGAGCTTTTCCAGCTTCACGATCTGCGTACTGGACAAGTTGAACTCATACTGGCCGTCGCCGAGAAAGCGTTTAATCTTGGTGGAAGTCACGCACCGACTCCGAGCTTGTCCAGATCGAGCACGATCTGGCCGTCATGCTGGCGCTCAGCGTGCTTGGCGAAATCGCATTTCCGATTTGCGGGCGGCAGGGGCGCGCCAGAGGTCGCGACGCTCTTGAGCATGGTCACGGCCTGGGAGAATGGACCGTGTGCGGCGGCAAATGCCGCAGCGATTTCAGGCAGGTTTGTCAGCATTGTTCTGATCCGGAATGGTGGAAGACGTGGTATTTGGATTGATGAATTCGTCGCCGCCATCGTAAGGCGGAAGGTTTTCTTTGGCGCGGGCCTCATTGGGCGACAGGACGCGCGAAGAAATGAGCTTACTGTAAGCGTCGGCACGCGCCGCGATATCCATGCGGGTGAGGTCATCCGACAGGAATTCGGCGAAGTAGGTGTCGCGCTCATCTTCACGGAAGAGCTTCATTGCCACTTCATTTTCCCATCGTGCGAGCCACGGGCGAAGGGAATACGTCAGAAACTCCGCACCCATCTCGCCGACGTTCGCCCAAGTCCCGCGCTCAAGATCGAAGAGCATGTGCGGCGGGACACGAAAGAGACGTGCGATCTCAGTGACCGCAAACCGGCGCAGTTCCAGATATTGAGCGTCGGTCGAGGTGAAGCTGAACGGTGTGAATCCGGAGCCGCCGGGCACCATGGCGATGTCGCCATTCTTGCGTCCGCCGACTGCCGCCTTCCACGCTTCCTTGAGGGCCTTAAGCTGGTCGGCCTTCAGGCTGGGATCAACTGTGACGACGCCACTTGGCGCAGCACGGTTGCGAAAAAGCGCAAGCCCGTGCTCTTCCAGGATCAGCGCCAATTCAATGGCGTGCTTGCCTTGCTGGATCGCCGAGGCGCCGATCAGACCGTCAAGCGACGGTCCCATGAGGTGAAAGATCTCATGGGGCTGATAGATCACTTCGCGATTGTCGCCGTGGCGGACCTTGTAGAACGGCGCGTAAGTGATTTCATCGAGTTCAACGGTGACGGCGGTAGGCGGGATACGCCACAGCTCAACGAAGTCACCGGAACGATTAATCAGCGCGAAGCCATTGCCGTAGAGCAATGCGTCGCGCGTAAGCTGTTCCTTAAAATGCTGGGCTGAATAAACGTCGGAGGAACGATAGCGCAGGACATTGAAGAGCGCGTGTTCTGTTGCTCGATCCTTGGAGCCATCTTTGCCGCGCTTGTAAGTGATCAGCGGAAGCTGTCCAACGGCCTCCGCAATCGACTGAACGGCGCACCGGACGGCGGTGCAGTTCATTGCGGTGCCTTCGTTGACCGTAACCTGAAGCGTTCCGGTGTCCGGAAGCGTGGCGCCGATCAACTGCGAGAGCCACGCGGCATCGGTGCTGGTGAGCGGAGTGGGCGCCGGAAGAGACGGCGCCGCTTTGGTTTCGGTCACCTGCTGGCGAGGAAAGGGCCAGAAATCGAAAATACCCATTCGGAAAGAACGCGTCCAATTCGTATTAGCCAATAGGATAACACGAATATCGCGTGGAATAGACCGTTTCGTCGAATTAATTGAGAAAAATTCGCAGATAGCGGAGTGAGATTGACGGAAGCCTAGAAGGCGCCGCTGTCAATCTGTGTTGATATTGAATATTCGGCCGTGCGCTCCTATCTAGGCGGCGCTCTGGTCGGCCTTTTTCGCGATTGTATAGTGTGGCATTTGTTTGATTGCCGCGTAGGCGGCTTTGAGTGTCACGTCGCCATAGTCCTCGCCTGCCGTGCGTGCGGCGTGGCCTTGGATCTTGTCTATGACGCGTGGATCAAGCCCAAGCTCGCGGGCCACTGTTTTGAACCGGTGGCGCCAGCCGTGGTTCGGGTCCACCTCGGCAGCAATGACGTTCAGAGCGCGAACCCACATGGCGAGCCGCCCCGCAATCTGTTTGGAGGGATGGGACTTCCCGGCGCGGTTCGGATTATCGACATAGAAGAGCGGGCCGTCTGGCGCGGCCTTCACGAAGTCGAGGAAGCCCATCTCGACAATTTGCGGGTGAAGCGGCGCGTCGCGATATTGGCCCGACTTCACACTGCCGGCTTCTGGCGCGATACGCACAAAGGCAATGCCGTTTTCCTCGCGCACGTCCTGCTTCCGGAGTTGCGTCATTTCGGCGACGCGGGCGCCGGTATGCGCGCACAACCAGGGCACCCAACGTTTCGCCGCCGTCATGGGCGCTGATTCACGGGTGCGGGGATTGTCGGAGTGCGCGGGGGAATGGTCGCGCGCTGCTTTCAAGACGGCTTTCGCCTCGTCGAGGGTGAAGCCTTTCTCGCGGTTGCGTACCTTCTTCAGGACACGCACCTTCACCTCTTTCGCGGGGTTCGCCTTCAGGCGGTCATTGTCCACTGCCCATTGGAAGACGGCTCGAAGGGCCGCAACGTTGGTGTCGCGCACCGTCTTCGGCGACATGGTGGTGAGCAAGGCGTCTTTCCAGGCGACCACGTCCGCCTTGGTTAGGCGCGAAGCGTCATCATGTCCGAGGTGCCGGACGAACTGCTTAAAGCCGGGCGTCCAGCGCTTCTCTGCCTCTGCCCCGCGTCCAGAGGCGCGAAGTTCCGCGAGGTAGCCGTCTAGAAGGTCGAGGATAGAGACGCGGTCGCGCTTGGCCTGCACGGGCGCTGCGGAGGGCTTCAGGGCCGGGTGTGCCGGTTCGGCCTCGGGCTGGCCTTCGTCGCGCTCTTTCTGCCGCTGAAGAACCTCCAATTGGATTCCGGCAAGGGTGCGAGCCAGGGCGCGCCATTCGGGGGTGCCGGGCTCAGCCTTAGTCAGCTTGTCGGCGGCATAGGCGTCAATGGCCCATCCGATGGTCGCGCCGATCTTGTCATCTGGCGCGATGCCGGAAACGACTTCCCTTAAGGCAGATGTGTACCCGCCCTCAAACAGGCGTCGATAGGTGGCTCGGTCGTGCCCGATCTTGGCCAGGGCGCCACTGTCGCGAAGGGCCGCGTCCTCGTCGAGCTGACTTTGATAGTGGTGGTGGGCAAGCTTCGCGGCGTCCAGGGTGCGAGCAAGCCGGGGAGGGGTGCCGCTGCCCTGTGCCAGCTTTAGCTTGGCTTCGTCCAAAATGGCATGGAAGCGGGTGAGCACCGCGTGGGAGCGGCGTTCCGCCTCGCGTTGATTGCCGCCTAGAGCCTCATGAAGCTCTGACTTCCCTACGATCTCGCGCAGATCCTTCGGCACGCCCACGCGGACAAACCATGTGGTGCCCCGCTGCCTCAACCACTTCGCCTTGCCGGCCATGTCCGCCTCGGTTTTGGACAAACTTTGGACGGAGCTTTGGACAGGATGTGAGGATTTGCAAGGGTTTCTAGCGTTTGCAACGCTTTGGGATGGTGCTGCGAGAGAGGATTGAACTCTCGACCTCTCCCTTACCAAGGGAGTGCTCTACCACTGAGCTACCGCAGCTCACCGGGTGGCCTTGAATATCCCGTGAGGGAAAATTCCGCCTGCC
Source organism: Xanthobacter autotrophicus (assembly GCF_005871085.1). Classification (GTDB taxonomy): domain Bacteria; phylum Pseudomonadota; class Alphaproteobacteria; order Rhizobiales; family Xanthobacteraceae; genus Xanthobacter; species Xanthobacter autotrophicus. The sequence continues at coordinate 163,642 of NZ_VAUP01000004.1, forward strand.
CGGAAAGGCGACGGGCAATGCCGTCGTCAGGCGGCTTCCTCTGCCACAGGCGGGGGGCGGGTGCAAGGGGGTGATGCATCTTGAAGGGTGATGAGGCGACTTCTCCCCAGGTGCCGCCTTTGCGCGCCTCTGAGCAGATGCAGCGACGCATTTTTGCGCGTGCACGCGGCTTGAGCATTTGCGGTTCCCCGGATAGCCTCCATTCCACGAGGCCAGATCGGGGGACAGTATGGCTGCGGATAAGGCGCGAAAGGAAACCATCGGCGCTGTCCGGCGATCGTTCGCCCCCTGGACCGATCCCACCAAGACGCCGCTCATTCGCTTCGAGAATGTGGTGAAGCGCTTCGGCGACTTCACCGCGGTGGATCACGTGAGCCTCGATATCTACGAGCGCGAGTTCTTCGCCCTGCTCGGACCGTCGGGCTGCGGCAAGACGACCCTTATGCGCATGCTCGCCGGCTTCGAGGAGCCCACCGAGGGCCGCCTGACCCTGGCGGGGGAGGACCTGGCCGGCGTGCCGCCCTACCGGCGGCCGGTGAACATGATGTTCCAGTCCTACGCCTTGTTCCCGCACATGAATGTCGAGGCGAACATCGCCTTCGGCCTGAAGCAGGACAAGATGGGCAAGGGCGAGATCGACGCCCGCGTCGAGGAGATGTTGAAGCTGGTGAAGCTGGAGAAGTTCGCGAAGCGCAAGCCGCACCAGCTCTCCGGCGGCCAGCGCCAGCGCGTCGCTCTGGCCCGGTCGCTCGCCAAGCGGCCCAAGGTGTTGCTGCTGGACGAGCCGCTGGGCGCCCTCGACAAGAAGCTGCGCGAGGAAACCCAGTTCGAGCTGATGGACCTGCAGATGGACCTCGGCATGACCTTCCTGATCGTGACCCACGACCAGGAAGAGGCCATGACGGTGGCCGACCGAATCGCGGTGATGAACAACGGCGTGCTGGTGCAGGTGGCGCCGCCCTCGGTGATCTACGAGCAGCCGGCCAGCCGCTACGTGGCCGACTTCATCGGCGAGGTGAACCTCATCGAGGGCACCATCACCCAGGCCAGCCACGACGAGACCCGCATCTCCTCGCCGGTGACGCGCTTTCCGCTGGTGGTGGCACAGACCGTGGCTTGCAAGGCCGGGGACACCGCCTGCATCGCCATCCGCCCCGAGAAGCTGCGCATCGCGCTGGAACCGCCGGCCGACCCCTCCGAGAACCTTTTCGAAGGCGAGATCTGGGACATCGGCTATCTGGGTGATCTTTCAATTTACCATGTGGAACTGGCTTGCGGGCAACGCATCAAGGTTTCGCAGCCCAACCTGTCACGCATGGTGGCGCGCCCGATCTCGTGGGATGACAAGGTCTGGGTGACCTTCGCACCCCACGCGGGCGTGGTGCTCACCTGATCGGGAACCGGCGCGCGCCATCGCGCGACGGGCTGAGTTGAGTGTTCTGACGCGTTTTCATCTGGCGGAGCCGCCGGGAGGCAACCATGGCGATGGCGGGGGAGAAGGGGCGCGGCCGCTGGTTCGTGATCGCGGTGCCCTATCTGTGGCTCCTGGCGCTGTTCCTCGCGCCCTTCCTCATCGTGTTCAAGATCTCGCTGTCGCAGGATGTGGTGGCCCAGCCGCCCTACGCGCCAACCCTCGATCTGGCGCAGGGGTGGGCCGGCTTCACCGAGTTCCTGTCGGGCCTGTCGTTTGCCAATTACGGCTATGTGCTGGATTTTTCGAACGAGTTCCTTGAGGCTTACGGCTCCAGCCTGATCATCGCCTCGATTTCCACCGTGCTGCTGCTGCTGGTGGGCTACCCCATCGCCTATGCCATGGCGCGGGCGCCGCGCTCCATCCAGCCGACGCTGCTGATGCTGGTGATCCTACCATTCTGGACCTCCTTCCTCATTCGCGTCTATGCGTGGATCGGCATCCTGTCGCAGGAAGGGCTGCTCAATCAGGCCCTACTGGCCCTGGGAGTGATCGATACGCCGCTGGAGATTCTCAACACCAACCTCGCCGTCTATATCGGCATCGTCTATTCCTATTTGCCCTTCATGGTGCTGCCGCTTTACGCGGCGCTGGAAAAGCTCGATCTGACGCTGTTGGAAGCCGCAGCCGATCTGGGCTGCCCGCCGGCCAAGGCGTTCTGGACCATCACCTTTCCGCTCTCGCTACCGGGCGTGGCCGCGGGGGCCCTGCTGTGCTTCATCCCGGCGGTGGGCGAGTTCGTCATTCCCGATCTCCTGGGCGGCTCGGACACGCTGATGATCGGCAAGTCGCTGTGGACCGAGTTCACCGTGAACCGGTCCTGGACGGTTTCGTCCGCGGTGGCGGTGCTGCTGCTGCTCGTGCTGGTGATCCCCATCGTGGTCTACCAGAACATCCAGCAGCGCGAGCTGGAGGCGGGCAAATGAGACACGAGCCGGAGGCGGTAAAATGAGAAAAGGCCTCACCTGGTTCAACATCACGTCCATCGTGCTGGGCTTTGCCTTTCTCTACATCCCCATCCTGTTGCTGGTGATCTATTCCTTCAACGCCTCGCGGCTGGTCACCGTGTGGGCGGGATTTTCCACCCAATGGTATTGGGCGCTGCTTGAGAACGAGCAGCTCATGGATGCCGCCTGGGTCACCCTGCGCATCGCCTTCTTCTCGTCGCTGGTGGCCACCGTGCTCGGCACCATGGCGGCGCTGACCCTCACCCGCTACGGCCGCTTTCCCGGTCGCACCCTGTTCTCCGGCATGATCTACGCCCCCCTGGTCATGCCCGAGGTGATCACCGGCCTGTCCCTGCTGCTGCTGTTCGTGGCGGTGAATTTCGATCGCGGCTTCTGGACCGTGCTTTTGGCCCACATCACCTTCACCATGTGCTTCGTGGCGGTGGTGGTGCAGTCGCGCCTCGTCACCTTCGACCGCGCGCTGGAGGAGGCGGCCCTCGACCTCGGCTGCCCGCCGTTCAAGACCTTCTTCAAGATCACCCTGCCGCTGATCCTGCCGGCAGTGGTGTCCGGCTTCATGCTGGCCTTCACCCTGTCGCTGGACGATCTGGTCATCGCCAGCTTCACTACCGGGCCCGGGGCGACCACGCTGCCCATGCGCATCTATTCGCAGGTGCGTCTCGGTGTGACACCGGAGATCAACGCGGTCTGCACCATCCTCATCGCCATCGTGACGGTGGTGGTGATCATCGCGTCGGTCATGACCAAGCGGGCGGAGAACCAGCGCCAGGCGGAAGAGCGCGCGGCCATGACGGGGTAGGTACTGCCGAGGGGGCCGCAGAAAGGCTTGTCTGCATCCCTGTGGCGCAACGCTGGAGGCCGCCATGTCGCCGCCGCCCGGCTCTGCTTACCTGGTAGAAAAGCGGACCAGCTCGGTACCGGTGAGGTCAATGAGGATCAGCTTGCGCTTCAGCGGATCGATCCGCCAGGCCAGGGTTCGTTCCAGCGCCAGCAGGAATTTCTGCTCCTGCGCCATTACGGCGGGCGTGCAGGCCATGCGGCTGGACGACAGGCCGCCGAACCGCAGGGAAGCCCCCGACAGCTTGGCCTTGCCGCTATAGCTGTTGCAGCCGCCGGAGCCGGAAACCGCGCCATCCGCGCCCAGTACAAGCGTGGTCTGGATCCGGTCCAGCACCCCGCCACCGCCGATATCCTCCGCCAGCCAAGCGCCGACGGGGGTGAGCGGCATGTCCTGTGCCATCGCCGGTGCGCCCCAAAGGGCGGTGAGCAGCAGGCCGGCACCGAGCATGCGCCGGCGCGACAGGAGGGAACGCGACAGAAGGGCAGACGAGCCTGCAGGCGTACCCATAGACGTTCCCATGGCCATCACCGCCCCTCCCGCACCCAGGCGGCGGTGAGCGCGCCGAGCAGCAGCAGCAGGCCGGACAGGCCGGCGAACAGCGGGAACAAGCCGATGCCCCGCACCACCGAGACATCGCGGGTGCGCAGGCCCATCCAGTCTTCGCCGGCGAGGCGGTCGGAAGCGGAGACCTGCACCAGGCGCGGCACCGAGCCGCCGAGGTCCGCGAGCCGCCACACACCACCGCCGGTGGCCGCCGAGACCGGCGCCACCACGTCCCGAGTACTGGTCACTTCGGCGAATTCCTTCGGGTTCAGCGGTCCGATATTGGCGAGCGCCGTGAGCGTGCCGTTGGTGGCGCGCCACAGGCCCAGCTCGTCGGCCGGGGTTGCCGCCCGCCACAGGCCGGGCTCGGCCTGTGTGAGGGTGAGGGTGCGCAGCGCACCCGACGGCGTAGTGATGGTGGCGGTGGGAACGCCGTCTGCCATGGTCTGGCGTTCCACCACAAGATCGCGTCCGGAGATGGTGAGCTTCAGCCGCTCTTCCTCCAGGTCAGGTTCCTTCATGAGCCAGTGGGAGAGCCGGCGCAACAGATCAATGTGCGGGCCGCCGCCCTCATAGCCGCGCGCCCAGAGCCAGATGTGGTCGGACAGCAGCAGCGCGACGCGGCCTTCACCCACCCGGTCCACCAGCAGCACCGGCTTGTCGCCAGGGGCGGACATGAGGTTGGTGCCGGAGCGCACCTGGGCGTCGATGACGCGGAAGAAGCGGCTCCAGTGCGGCGGGTCGGTCTCCGAGCCGGGCAGGGCGCGGGTTACCGGATGGCGCTTGCCGGGATCGGTGAGGCGGGCGTGATAGGGCGCGTCGGTGGCCTCGCCCCGCGGCACGCCGGGCAGGATCTCCTCCAGCGGCGTGTTGTAGAGCGAGCCGGTGTCGATGAAGTCCGTGCCCGCCGCCACCAGAACCGCGCCGCCGGCGCGCACATAGCGCACGATATTGTCGAAATAGACCTGCGGCAGCACGCCCTGCTGGGCGTAGCGGTCGAAGATGATCAGGTCGAAGTCCTTGATCTTGGTCTGGAATAATTCGCGCGTGGGAAAGGCGATGAGCGAGAGTTCGTTGATGGGCGTGCCGTCCTGCTTCTCCGGCGGGCGCAGGATGGTGAAGTGGACGAGGTCCACATTGGCGTCGCTCTTCAAAAGGTTGCGCCAGGTGCGCTCGCCCACGTTCGGCTCGCCGGAGACCAGCAGCACCCGCAGCTTGTCGCGGATGCCATCGATGGCGACGGCGGTGCGGTTGTTCACCAGCGTCAGTTCGCCCTCAAGCGCGGGCACCTCGAACTCGACGATGTTGGGCCCGGCATGGGTGATGTCCACGTCCACGGATGTGCTGCGCCCGGCGGTGACCGTGGGCCGGGCGATAACCTCGCCGTCGCGGCGGATGGTGACCACCACCCGGGCGCCGGCGGGGGCACCCTCGTCGGTCACCTTGAAGGTCACGGCCTGCTTCTGGCCGACGATGCCGAAGCGCGGCGTCTTCTCCAGCGCCACCCGGCGGTCGCGCTCGCCGGCATGGCCGGTGATGAGGGCGTGCACCGGCCCGGAGAAGCCCAGCGCCTGCGGGTTCTCGGGTACGTCATGCACGCGCCCGTCGGTGATCATGATGGCGCCCGCCACCCGCTCCGGCGGCACGTCGGCAAGGCCTGCGGAGAGGGCAGAGAACAGCCGCGTGCCGTCGGCGGAGCCGTCGCCCGCATCGGCCTCGATGGTGCGTACTTCCACGCCCGAGAGCTTGCCCAGCCGCTCGGCCAAAGCGGCGCGGGCGGCGTCGGTCTGCTGGGTGCGCTCGCCGAAGGACTGGCTGGCGCTCTTGTCCACCACCACTGCCACCACGGAGGTGAGCGGCTCGCGCTCCTCCCGCGTGAAGGAGGGGTTGGCGAGGGCGAGCAGGCCCACGGCCAGCGCCAGCGCGCGGAATACGGCGCCCCGCGTGCGCGAGGCCAGGAGCAGCCCCGCCAGCAGCAGCGCGATCACGCCCACCGCGATGAGCAGCGGCAGCGACAGGAAGGGGGAGAAGGTGATGCCGTAATTCATGCGCCGGCGTCCGCTGCGCGCGCGTCAATGCTCATTGCCCCAGCCTTTCCAGCAGGGCCGGCACATGCACCTGGTCCGCCTTGTAATTTCCGGTCAGCACATACATCACCATGTTGGCGCCGGCGCGGAATGCGATCTCCCGCTGGCGCGGCTCGCCCGGTGTCAGGGGCAAAAGCGGCTCGCCGTTCCTCGTCACCGCCCAGGCGCCGGCGAGGTCGTTGGACGTGATGATCACTGGCGAGACGCTGTCGCCGGCCCGCGCCGGGCGATCAGCATCGGTTCCGGCGGCGGGCAGGGCCTCTACCCAGGTGGTGCCGCCGATGAAGCGGCCGGGGAAGTCCTTCAGCAGGTAGAAGGCCTTGGTGAGCACGTGGTCGCGCGGCACCGGCTCCAGCTCAGGAATGTCGAGGCGCGAGAGGATCTCCTTCAGCCGGGCGCCTGCGGCCGAGAGCGGCGCGCCTGGGGCGCCCGAGGCCTCGATGGCATCGCGGGTGTCGAAGATCACCGTGCCGCCCTGCTTCATATAGGCGTCGATGCGCGCCAGCACGGCGGGCGAGGGCGCGGCCGTATCGGGCAATATGGGCCAGTAGAGCAGGGGGAAGAAGGCGAGCTCGTCCTTGGCGATGTCCACGCCCATGGCCTCGCCGGCCTGCAGGGCGGTGCGCTGGCCGAGGAAGGTGGCGAGCCCGTCGAGCCCGGCGCGGGAAATCTCGTCCACCTCGCTGTCGCCGGTCAGCACATAGGCGAAGCGGGTCTGGAGCGTGGCCTTCAGGGCGAAGGCGTCGTCGGCGCGCGCGGGCACCGGCGCCCCGGCAAGGCCGGCCGCGCCAAGCGCGAGCACGGCGAACAGCGCCGCGGCCGCGCCCCGCCGCACCTTCGGCCCACCCATGCGGCTGAAGCCGCCGGCCAGGAACAGCACGGCCAGCGCATCGAGCAGCAGCAGCCCCATGGCGGCCACCAGCACCGGCCCGCGCAGGTCGCGCGGCGCGCTGTCCTGCAAGGGTTCCACGCGCCCGCCGAGGGCGGACAGGTCCAGCGCCTTCGGCCGGTCGGCGGGCAGCAGCGTGTTCACCGCCACCAGCCCGTCCGGCGGGCCGTAGAAGCCGGGGGGATGGTCGGCGGTGGCGCGGCCCGTGTAATCGGCCGGAAGGGCGCGGGCGGTGGGGCCGGCGGGCCGGAAGGCGCCGAAACCGTCCAGCACGCGGGCCGGAGGCAGCACCGCCACGTCCGGCCGGCTGGCGGCATGGACCGGGGTTTCCGCCGGCGCCGTCTCGGCGGGGGGCGGGGCATCGGACAAGGCGATCACGCGGCGGAGCATCTCTACGAAGGTGCCGGACAGCGGCAGGTTGGACCAGGAGGTGTCGCCGGTCACATGGAACAGCACCAGAGCGCCCTTGCCCCGCCGCACGCCGGTGACGAGGGGGGTGCCGTCGGCGAGTGTCGCCCAGGCCCGTTCGCCCAGCAGGCCGTCCGGCTCGGCCAGGACCTGCCGCGTCACGGTCACGTCGTCCGGCAGGTGGAGGTCGCGGAACGGGCCATCGGCCGAGAGGGCACCGAGCTTCTGCGGCGTCTCCCACGACAGGGAGCCGCCGAGCACGCGGCCGCCGCGCCGCAGCTTCACCGGCAACAGGTCGTCCTGTGCATTGGCGAGGCGGGGGCCGGCAAAGCGCACCAGCACGCCGCCCTCTTCCACGAAGCGATTGAGGCGGGCGCGGGTGGCGGGCGGGATGGTGCCCACATCGGTTAGCACCAGCACCGGCAGGCGCTGTTCCAGGAAGCGGTTGATGTTCTCGGTGGCCGATCCGGTCTCGGCCACGCGCAGGTCCGCATAGGGACCAAGCGCCCGGGAGAGATAATAGGTGGGGGCGAGCAGCGGTTGCCCGGTATCGGTGCTGGTGCCGGACACGAGGCCCACCGCCCGGCGCCGCCACCTTTTGTCGAGCAACTGCACCACGCCCGCCGAGCGCTCGCCGGCGATCTCCAGCCGCGCGATCTCGTTGCGGATCTCCACCGGCATGTCGAAGCGGGCTTCGGCCTCGGTGGCGCCCTCGGGCAGGGTGAAGGCGGCTTCGCCCAGCGCGAGGCCGCGCATGTCGTGGGCCGTGACCCGACCGGCGCGGGGGCCGGAGCCTTCGGGGCGCAGCACCTTCACGGTGAGGGCTTCGGCGCCATTCTCGGCGCCGGCCAGCGCCAGGGGCGCGGCGACGCCGCCGCCCACCACCAGCAGGCGGCCGGCGCCGTTGAGGGCGGCAAAGCCCTGGGCCAGCTCAGTGTCGGCGCCGAGATCCACAGCGTCGGTGAGGAAGACGATGCCGGCCTGCGGCTCGTTGCCCACAAGGCGCTGGGCCAGCGCCAGCGCGTCCTTGCGGGCCGGGCCATAGGGCACGGGCTCCAGCGAGCGCAGGCGGTCGCGAGCAGCGGACGGGCTGAGCAAAGTGGCCTCGCGCGGCACGTCGCCGGTAGGGATCAGGGCGACGCCCCGCCCATTGGTCTCCGCCTCGTCGATGAGGGCGGCGGCGGCGGCGCGGCGTGCCTCCCAGCTGGCGGCGGCAGGCCAGCCCTGGTCGACGATCAGCACCAGCGGCCCGCCGGAGGAGGGGCCGGCGGCGGGCGGATTGAGGATGGGACCTGCGGCGGCGAGGATGATGAGCGCCGCCAGCAACAGCCGCAGGGCGGTGAGCCACCACGGGGTGCGGGCCGCGCTCTCCTCCTTGGGGGTGATGCCGAGCAGCAGCCGCATGGGCGGAAATGCCACTTCCCGCGGCTTGGGCGGCACCACGCGCAGCAGGAACCACAGCAGCGGCAGGGCCACGAACGCCGTCAGCAGCAGCGGTGCGGAGAAGGCGAGGGGCAGGCCGAACATCAGGCGGGGCCTCCCGAGACGAAGCGATGGCCGCCGCCCTTGGGAGACATGGCCGGGCCGCCGCCGGCGCCCATGCGGGCGTGCAAGGCGAGCAGCAGCTCGCTCGCCGGCCGGTCGGTGCGGTGGACGGCAAAGCTCCAGCCCAGCCGCTCGGCGGCGGCGCGGATGCGGGCGCGATGCTCCACCAGCTTCAGGTCATAATCGGTGCGCCAGCTCTCGGCGCGACCCACGGTCAGCCGTGCGCCGCCTTCCGGCTCGCGGAACTCGATGCGGCCGGAGAAGGGGAAGGTCTCCTCCGCCGGATCGACGATCTGCACCACATGGCCGTGGGCGCCGCTGGCAGCCAGCGCATGAAGGGTGGCGGCGACCTCGTCCGCCGGGCTCCAGAAATCGCCCAGCAGGACCACCTCCGAGAGCGGGGAGGGGGAGAAGGCCACGGGAAGGCTCGCGGGCAGCACGGGGGCCAGCACTACCGATTCGGCCATGCGCTCCACGATGCGCCGGGTGGCGGAGGGGCGCATCAGCTCGGGAATGCCCACCCGCTCCCCGCCCTTCACCAGCAGCTCGGCGAGGGCAAAGGCGACGATGAGGGCGCGATCGCGCTTCGGCGCCTGGCCTTTGGAGGCATAGAGCATCGAGGGCGAGAGGTCGGGCCAGATCCACACGGTGTGGGCGGCCTCCCACTCGCGCTCGCGCACATAGAGCACGTCGTCGCGGGCGGAGCGGCGCCAGTCCACGCGGTTCGCCGGCTCGCCGTCGACGAAGCGGCGATACTGCCAGAAGTTCTCGCCGGACCCCGCCCGCCGGCGGCCGTGCAGGCCATGCTGCACGCTCATGGCGATGCGACGGGCTTCCAGCACCAGCCGCGGCATGGCGGCCGCAAGGCCCGCTGCGGCGAGGGCGGCAGTTTCGACGGAGCGGTGGGCGTCCTGCGCCACCTTGTCGGTCCGGTCCGCCGTCACCCGAGGCGCTCGGTGAGGCGACGGATGATGTGATTGATGCTCTCGCCTTCCGCGCGGGCGGCGAAGGTGAGGGCCATACGGTGCTTCAGCACCGGCTCGGCCAGCGCCACCACGTCGTCAAGGGAGGGGGCGTAGCGCCCGTCGAGCAAGGCGCGGGCGCGCACGGCCAGCATCAGCGCTTGGCTGGCGCGGGGGCCGGGCCCCCAGGCGATGTAGCGCTGTTCCGGCCCCTCGGCACCGGGACGGGCCGAGCGTACGAGGGTGAGGATGGCCTCCACCACCGATTCGCCCACGGGCAGACGGCGGACCAGGCGCTGGGCGGCGATGAGGTCGTCCACGCTCATGGCGGCGCGGGCCTTCTGCTCCTCGGCGGAGGTGGTCTCGAACAGGATTCGCCGTTCCGCGTCGCGGTCCGGGTAATCCACGTCGATTTCCATCAGGAAGCGGTCGAGCTGTGCCTCGGGCAGGGGATAGGTGCCTTCCTGCTCCAGCGGGTTCTGTGTCGCGAGCACGTGGAAGGGCTTGGGCAGGTCATGGCGCTCGCCGGCCACGGTTACATGGTATTCCTGCATGGCCTGGAGCAGGGCCGACTGGGTACGCGGCGAGGCGCGGTTGATCTCGTCGGCCATCAGCAACTGGGCGAAGATGGGCCCCTTGATGAAGCGGAACGCCCGGCGCCCGCCGGCGCTCTCCTCCAGCACCTCGGCGCCGAGGATGTCGGAAGGCATCAGGTCCGGCGTGAACTGGACACGGCGGGCATCGAGGCCCAGCACCGTGCCCATGGTCTCCACCAGCTTGGTCTTGGCGAGGCCCGGCACACCCACCAGCAGGGCATGGCCGCCGGCGAGGATGGTGATGAGTGCCCGATCCACCACGGCCTCCTGGCCGAAGATGACCGAGGAGATGGCGGTTCGCGCCGCTTTCACATGGGCCGCCGCGGCCTCCGCGTTGCGGATGATCATCTGGTCGAGGTCGAAGGTCTCGCCGGCAGCCGACATCTCAGCTTCTCCATAACGCAACGCGCCTGCGGGACAGGCTTGCCGCCAAAAGCGGCAATATAACGCCCCGACCCCAGACCGGCCCACATCCCGGATTCGACATTGCAAACGTCGCGCCACCCGGACACAGAGCTTACGATAAGATCGGCGCACATCGAACCCCACTCCCGGTGCTCCGGGGTGCAGCGCACTCACGTCGTCGCGAGGCCGTTGTCCGAAAGGGGCGCCGGCCCTGCGGGAGGAAAATTCATGCCGGGCGAAGACCCGAACGCCACAGCCGTTCCCAATGCCCCGCCCGCCTCCGGCCGGCTTGAGGCGCTGATGGCGGCCGTGCGCGAGGCCGGCGGTCGCGGCCCGGCGCCGGTGGAGAAGTGGGACCCGCCCGATTGCGGCGAGATGGACCTCGTCATCAAGGCGGACGGCAGCTGGCACTATATGGGAACGCCCATAGGCCGGCCGGCCCTGGTGCGCCTGTTCGCGTCTGTCCTTGCACGCGAAGGCGAGCGCTATGTGCTGAAGACGCCGGTGGAAAAGGTGGGTATCCAAGTCGAGGACGCCCCCTTCCTCGCGGTGGAGATGGCGGTGGAGGATGCGGCTGACGGCCGCACCCTGGTTTTTCGCACCAACCTGGACGATCTGGTGCGCTGCGGCCCCGGCCACGCCCTGCGCTTTGTCCCCGGCGGCGCCCCTGGCGCGGTGGTGCCCTATGTCCATGTGCGGCGGGGCCTCGATGCGCGGCTGACCCGCGCGGTCCATCTCGACCTCATGGCCGAGGGAGAGGTGCGCGAGGAGGGCGGCGTCCCCATGTTCGGGATTGCCTCGGCGGGTGTGTTCTTCCCCATCCTGCCGGCGGCTGATCTTGGGCTCGATTATGGGGCCGACGACCAGGGGGCCGATGTGGATCTTTCCCAATGACGCATCACACCAACGCGGAGATTTCCGCCGCGACTGGCACTGCGGACGCGCTTTCCGATTTCCTTGCCCGCGCGGCGGCGCGCCTGTCCTCCGAGCCGCCGCCCTTCTATTCGCAGGCGGCGTTCCTCGGCCTCAATGGCGACCACGCCCTCCAGCCGGAGAAGGCGAGCCTTGCGCCGGCGGCAATGCCGCGACATGCGGCGGTGCTGGTTCCGGTGGTGGCGCGGCCCGAGCCCACGATCCTCCTCACCCTGCGGTCGTCGAGCCTCTCCAACCATGCCGGGCAGATCGCCTTTCCCGGCGGCCGGGTCGATCCTGGTGACCGGGATGAGCTGGACGCCGCCTTGCGCGAGGCCCGGGAGGAAGTGGGGCTCGATTCGCGCCTCGTGCGGCCGCTTGGCTATCTGGACGGCTATCTTTCGGGCACTGGCTTCTGGATCGCGCCGGTGGTGGGGCTTGTCGATCCCGCTTACGTCCTGGCCCTGAACCCGGCGGAAGTCGACGAAGCATTCGAGGTGCCCCTCGGCTTCCTCATGAGCCCGCGCAACCACGAGCGCCAGTCGCGGGAATGGAAGGGCACCCTGCGCCATTTCTACGTCATGCCCTATGAAGGGCGGAACATCTGGGGGGCGACCGCAGGCATGTTGCGAAACCTCTACGAAAGGGTCTACGCCTGATGCTGCGCAGCTTCCTCATCGAGTTCGCGCTCTTCCTCACGCCGTTTTTGCTCTACGGCGCACTGCTTCTCGCCACCAAGGGCTCTGTGGTGCCGGAGCACTGGTCGCTCCGCGCCCTCGCACTGGTGGTGGTGGCGGCCTTGGTTCTGGTGATTGCCGGACTGTTCGTGTTCGAGCATGGCCAGATGGCCCCGCCCGGCAGCCGCTATGTGCCCGCCCAGATGAAGGACGGGGTGTTCGTGCCGGGGCGTTTCGAATGAGCCTGTCCATCGTCGGCGCGCCGTTCTGGCGCACGCCGGGCCTCATGGCCGTGCTCGCCGCGCTCAATGCGGACGGGGAAGAGGCGCGCGTGGTGGGCGGCGCGGTGCGCAACACCCTCCTCGGCCTTCCGGTCTCGGACGTGGACATCGCCACCACCGCCGTTCCGGAGGTGGTGGCCGAGCGGGCGCGCAAGGCCGGCCTGAAGCCGGTACCCACCGGCGTGGAGCATGGCACCGTGACGGTGGTGGCCGATCACCACGCCTTCGAGGTCACCACCCTGCGCGAGGACATGGAGACCGACGGCCGCCGCGCGGTGGTGCGGTTCGGCCGCAGCTGGCTGCACGACGCCGAGCGGCGGGACTTCACCCTCAACGCCCTCTATGCGACGGCGGACGGGGCGGTGGTGGACCTGGTGGGCGGCCTGTCGGATCTCACCGCCCGGCGCATCCGCTTCATCGGCGACCCGCAGGCGCGCATCCGCGAGGACTACCTGCGCATCCTGCGCCTGTTCCGCTTCCATGCAGCCTATGGCGCAGGGCCCGTGGACCGGGAAGCGTTCATCGCCAGCGTGCGCCGGCGGGCCGGCCTTCTCACCCTGTCGCGGGAGCGGGTGCGGGCGGAGATGCTGAAGCTGCTGGTGGCGCCGGGTGCCGCCGCGACCCTCGGCGTCATGAGCGATGCTGGTCTCGTCCAGCCGCTGATCGCGGGCATCGCCGATGTGGGGGCGTTCACGCGGCTCGTAGCGCTGGAGCGGGAATGGCAGGCGAAGCCCGACGCGATCCGCCGGCTCGCGGCATTGGCCGTGCGCGTCAGCGATGATGCGGCGCGGCTGCGTGAGCGGCTTCGGCTGTCCAATGCGGAGGCCCGACGGCTCGCGGCCCTGTCAGCGTCCGTGCCGGACCTGCCCGACGCAAAGGCGGTGCGGGCGTTTCTGTACCGGAACGGCGTGGATGCGGCGCTCGACCTCGCTTTGCTCGCCGCCGCCCATGGCCGGTGCGGGATGGAGGCGGTGGCGGCCATGGCGGCAGCCTGGACGCCACCGCGCCTGCCGTTCGCCGCCGCCGACCTGATGGCGTTGGGCCTCACCCCCGGCCGCGCGCTCGGCGCGGCCCTGGCGCGGGCCGAGGCCCGATGGATCGCCGCCGATTTTCCGACGGACCCCGACGCGGTCGCCACCCTCCTCGCGGAAGCGGCCAGGACGTCGTCCGGTGCCTGAGGCGTCAGTCCTCGTCTTCGTCCTCTTCGGCTTCTTCTTCGTCCTCGTCTTCAAAGTCGGCGACTTCGAGCTTTTCGAGGGCGATGACCGGAAGGGTGTGGGTGCGGAAGGCGTCGTCTTCCTCCGCGTACCAGACAACGGACACTTCCGTTTCCGACGCCGTCACCACAGTGAGGGCCGGGCTACCGGACTTGAGCTGCACGATGTCTCCGGGCGCGAACGCCATGGCTTCAGTCTCCCGCTGTCGTCGATGCGCGACGCCGCGCGGCCAGCCTTAGCCGGCATTCATGACGGGCCGATCACGGCCACTTCACCACCGGTGGCATGGAGGAGAGAATCGAATCGACATTGCCGCCGGTCTTCAACCCGAAGATGGTGCCGCGATCGTACAGCAGGTTGAATTCCACATAGCGCCCGCGCCGCACCAGCTGTTCCTCGCGCTCCGCCGCGTTCCAGGGCTGGCCCATGTTGGCCCGCACCAGCTTCGGATAAATGTCGAGGAAGGCGAGGCCCACATCACGGGTGAAGGCGAAATCCTCCTCCCAGGTGCCGGTGCCGGAAGAGGCGCTGTCGAGATAGTCGTAGAAGATGCCGCCGATGCCGCGCATCTCGTTCCGGTGCTTCAGGAAGAAATAGTCGTCGCACCACGTCTTGTAGCGGTCGTAGTCGGCCACCTTGTAGCCGGTGCAGGCGGCGCGCATGGCGGCGTGGAAGGCTTGGGTGTCCGGATCATCCTGGGTGCGGCGGTGGTCGAGCACGGGGGTAAGGTCCGCCCCGCCGCCGAACCAAGCCTTGGTGGTGACCACGAAGCGCGTGTTCATGTGCACCGCCGGCACATGCGGGTTCGCCATGTGGGCGATGAGGGAGATGCCCGACGCCCAGAACCGAGGGTCCTCCGCCGCGCCGGGGATCTGGCTGCGGAACTCCGGTGCGAATTCGCCGAACACGGTGGAGGTATGCACCCCCACCTTTTCAAACAGGCGCCCGCGCATGAGCGCCATGGTGCCGCCGCCGCCGGGGGCGCCAGTATGGTCCGCGCGCGACCAGGGAGTTCGATCGAATCGGCCAGGTGCGCCGGCGTAGAGCGCGCCGTCGGCCTCGTCCTCCAGCGCTTCGAAGGCCGCGATGATGCGGCCTTGCAGGTCCTCGAACCAGGTGCGGGCTCGGGCGCGACGCTCCTCAAGGAGAGCATCCGCCTGGACCGCAGGGGCGGTATCGGGCGTTGAAGGGGAAGGGCACATGGGGCGCTCCGCCGGTCTTGATCTCGCGGGGATCAGGCTGTCTGGACGACTGTTGGACTGGGTTTCTAGCCCCTCGCCATGGCGGAAGAAAGCAAAGCGCGCGGCGGGAGAACGCAAAGCCACGGCGCAGGGCTCACTCCGGCAGGCCGCCGGTCTGACGCAGGGCCTCGGCCAGCGCGATTCCCGCGCTCACCGCCACGTTGAGGGACCGCACCCCGAGCCGCATGGGAATGCGCAGGCGGGCATCGGCCGCCGCATGGACCGCCTCGGGCGCGCCGGCTGATTCCCGGCCGAACAGCAGCACGTCGTCCGGCCGGAAGCGGAAGCCGAACAATGGCTCGGCTCCACGCGTGGTGAACAGGACCAGGCGCTGGCTCGCCGCCCGACGGGCGCTGTCGAAGGCCTCGAAGGAGGCGTGCCGCCGCCATGTGACCTGATCGATGTAATCCATGCCGGCGCGGCGGAAGCCCGCATCACCCATGGGAAATCCCGCCGGCTCGATGAGATGCACCTCGACGCCCAGGCAGGCCCCGGTGCGCAGGCATGTGCCTGCATTCTGGGCGATATCCGGGCAATAGAGGGCGAGAATCATGGGCCTTGGGACCTTCGTTCGGAGGTTTGGCGGAGGTATCGTGTGGGGACCTTAGAGGTATCTCCGGGGCAGCCGGCGAGCCGCCTGAATAATTCAGCCCGGACGAAGCGCTGCCGCCGTGTCGACCTTATTATGGCAGGACGGCGTGCCGCACGGCCACGATCTGGACAAGATGGGTCCGGGGTGCAATTAGAGGCCCTTGAAAGTGGCGCTGCATTGGCTCGTGCGGCGCTGCATCGCGTGTGGCCTGCGATCCATCGGATGAAAGGCCCGCGCCGAGACGACAACAGATCGGGGACTGCGCCGTGGCACATACGGAGACGTCGGACACGACGACGCGTCGGGACTTCCTCTACATCGCGACCGGCGCTGTCGGTGCCGTCGGGGCCGCCGCCATGGTTTGGCCGTTCATCTCCCAGCTTCAGCCTGACGCCTCGGTGCTCGCGCTCTCCACCACTGAAGTGGATATCGCGCCCATCGCCGAAGGTCAGATCGTCACCGTGCAATGGCGCGGCAAGCCCATCTTCATCTCCCATCGCACGGCGGCGGAGATCAAGTCGGCGCAGGACGTGCCCCTCTCCGCGCTGCCCGACCCGCAGCCCGACCAGGACCGGGTTAAGCCCGGCAAGGATCAGTGGCTGGTGGTGATTGGCATCTGCACCCACCTCGGCTGCGTGCCGCTGGGCCATCAGGGCCAGTACAACGGCTGGTTCTGCCCCTGCCACGGCTCGGTCTACGACACCTCCGGCCGCATCCGGCAGGGACCGGCGCCGCTCAATCTGGCGCTCCCGCCCTACGCTTTCACATCCGACACCAAGATCGTGATCGGCTGACGCGCGCATCGTCGCCGCTTTCAAAAAGGTTGGACCCATGGAAGGACATTCCACCTACCAGCCCAAGGGGAAGGTCGCGCAGTGGTTCGAAAGCCGCTTGCCGATCGTCGGGCTGATTCATTCCTCGGCAGTCGCCTATCCGGTGCCGAAGAATCTCAATTACATGTGGACCTTCGGTGCGATCCTGACCTTCATGCTGGTCTGCCAGATCGTCTCCGGCGTGGTGCTCGCCATGCACTACGTGGCCTATGGGCCGGTGGCCTTCGCCCGCGTCGAGCACATCATGCGTGACGTGAGCTACGGCTGGCTGATCCGCTACATCCACGCCAACGGCGCCTCGATGTTCTTCATCGCGGTCTACATCCACATGTTCCGTGGCATGTATTACGGCTCCTACAAGGCGCCGCGCGAGGTGCTCTGGATCCTTGGCGTGATCATCTACCTGCTGATGATGGCCACGGGCTTCATGGGCTACGTGCTGCCCTGGGGCCAGATGTCCTTCTGGGGCGCCACCGTGATCACCAACCTGTTCTCGGCCATCCCCTGGGTCGGCGAAACCATCGTGCAGTGGCTGTGGGGCGGCTATTCGGTGGGTGACCCCACGTTGAACCGCTTCTTCTCGCTCCATTACCTGCTTCCCTTCATGATCGCCGGCGTCGTGGGCCTGCACATCTGGGCGCTGCACCATGTGGGCCAGAACAACCCGGACGGCGTCGACATCAAGAACGTGGCGAAGGACTCGGTGCCCTTCACCCCCTACGCCACCATCAAGGACACCTTCGCCATGGTGGTGTTCCTGATTTTCTTCTCCTGGTTCATCTTCTACATCCCGAACTATCTCGGCCATTCGGACAATTACATCCCGGCCAACCCGCTCTCGACCCCGGCGCACATCGTGCCTGAATGGTATTACCTGCCGTTCTACGCGATCCTGCGCTCGATCCCGGACAAGCTTGGCGGCGTTCTGGCCATGTTCGGTGCCATCGTGGTGCTGGCGTTCCTGCCTTGGCTCGACACCTCCAAGGTGCGCTCGGCCAAGTATCGCCCGCTGTTCCGCCAGTTCTTCTGGATCTTCGCGGCGGTGGCGGTGGGCCTTGGCTATCTCGGCTCGCAGCCGGCGGACGGCTGGTATGTGGTCGTGTCGCGCATCTTCACCGCCTATTACTTCATCCACTTCCTCGTGATCCTGCCGTTGCTCGGCCTGTTCGAACGCCCGAAGCCCGTGCCGGCCTCCATCGCGGATGCCGTCCTCGCCAAGAGCAAGGGCGGAGCGGTGGTGGTTGCCGGCGCGGCCGGCCCTGAGACCAAGTGAGCCGGCGCGGAGAGAACAGCAATGACCATTCGTAGCAGTCTCTTCGGTGCCGTTGCGGCGGCCCTTCTTCTGGCCTCGGGCGCGTCTGGCGCGCTCGCGTCGGAAGGCGGCGGTCACGACAACCGCCCGCACCGCATGTCCTGGTCGTTCGCAGGTCCGTTTGGCACCTACGATCGCGGCCAGCTCCAGCGCGGCTTCAAGGTGTTCAAGGAAGTGTGCAGCGCCTGCCACTCGGCGAACTACCTCTACTTCCGCAACCTCGCCGCACCCGGCGGCCCCGGCTTCACCGAAGCCCAGGCCAAGCAGGTGGCGAGCGAATACCAGATCACCGACGGGCCGAACGACGCCGGGGACATGTTCCAGCGTCCCGGCCGCCTGTCGGACCACTGGCCGGCGCCGTTCCCGAACGACAATGCCGCCCGTGCGGCCAACGGCGGGGCGTTCCCGCCGGACTTCTCGGTGCTCGCCAAGGCCCGCTCGTACCATGTGGGCTTCCCCGGCTTCATCACCGACGCTTTCATCCAGTACCAGGAGCATGGCGTGGACTATATCCACGCGCTGCTCACCGGTTACGAGGATGCCCCGGCCGGGGTGCATCTCCAGCCGGGCCTGAACTACAACAAGTATTTCCCCGGCAATCAGATTGCCATGCCGAAGCCGATCAGCGACGGCCAGGTGGAATATTCCGACGGCGCGCCGCAGACCGTTGACCAGTATTCCCAGGACGTGGCGGCCTTCATGATGTGGGTGGCGGAACCCCACCTCGAGGATCGCAAGCGCATCGGCTTCCAGGTGATGATCTTCCTCATCGTCCTGTCCGGCCTGCTCTATTTCACCAAGAAGAAGGTGTGGCAGCACGTGTCGCACTGAGCACCGTCCTGTCCACCGCGATCAAGGGCCCTTCGGGGCCCTTTTTCTTTGCGAGGTCGGCCTGCCTTGCCGAGTCGCCTTTTGGCCGGGACGAATTCCTGGCTGCTTTCTGGCCGGGTCGCGGGGGCCGACAGCGCCCGGCGTGCGCGCGATCCCCCCCGTGCTAATGCGCGGGCGCGGCTACGTCCGCTCGGGCGCAGGCGACGCCTCTCGCCCATGCCGAGGGGGGATTGCCTCATCAACATGCTTTTCCCCCCTCGGATCGCGCTCTAAAGAAGCGCAACCCTTTTCCGGAGCGTCTGATGTCCCCCGCCGATTTCGCCGCCAGCATCCGCACCATCCCGGACTACCCGAAGCCCGGCATCTTGTTCCGCGACATCACCACCCTGCTCGGCGACGCCCGGGCCTTCCGCCGCGCGGTGGACGAATTGGTGCAGCCGTGGGCGGGCGCCAAGATCGACAAGGTGGCCGGCATCGAGGCCCGCGGCTTCATTCTCGGCGGTGCGGTGGCGCACCAGCTTTCGGCCGGCTTCGTGCCGATCCGCAAGAAGGGCAAGCTGCCCCACCAGACCGTGCGCATGGCTTACGCCCTTGAATATGGCGAGGACGAGATCGAGATGCACGTGGATGCCATCGCGCCCGGCGAACGCGTGCTGCTGGTGGACGACCTCGTCGCCACTGGTGGCACCGCCACCGGCGCGGTGAAGCTGCTCCAGACCTGCGGCGCGGTGGTGGAGGCGGCCTGCTTCATCGTCGACCTGCCGGATCTCGGCGGCGCGGAGAAGCTGAGGCTCGCCAACGTGTCGGTGCGCACGCTGGTGTCCTTCCCCGGTCATTGAGGGCCGCGCTTCCCACGATCGGCACCCCAGAGCCGCCACAACGGGATCACCGGCTGGATGTTCAGGATCTCCTGCGTGCCCTTGTGCGGCCCGACACCGAAATTGGTGTTGCTCTGGAACGGGAAGCTGTAGAGGTCGCCGATCGGGTTCTGCAACTTCTTGGCGAGATCGGTTGCGCTGTCCTCGCTGCTGGAATCGGTGGGCCGGCTTGCTTCGGAGGTTGCCTCCCCCGCCGGCGCGGCGGTGAGTGCGGCCCATAAGAAGACTGCCAGCAGCGCCACCAGCAGCACGGAGACGTTCAGTTGTCTCATGGGGCAACCCTCGGCTTGCTCTTGATCGGCAGCAGCGAGCGCCCGGCACGGACGCCCGCCGCAATCAGGCGGATCCGCCAGACCTATCTCACCTCGACGATGGCAGCTGGCGCTTAGACGTCCGGATTGAACGCCGATGGAATCGTGGCCTGCCCGGCGCATAGGCGCACAGGTTCAGGTACCAGCGTCCGGCAGCAGGGGGGCGGCAGGCAGTTGGCTTCCTTGTCCTTGCCTGGGTTCGTGGCCTGAAGGTACAGGGTCACGGTCGCGCGTGGGCCATGGCGCTGTTGTGGAGGTTCACCATCCTCCGGCTTTTGGGCCGCGCCGCCACCAGCCAGGGAGGGTCAGTCTCCAGCGGTGCAATGGGAAGGCGGCTCCTTCGCGTCACGGCTCATGCCCGATACGGTTCGATCCTGCCGGATTTCGCCGCAGGCGGCCGGTCTGTGTCCGAGCGCTATTGCGCGCGCGCCGGTCCGATCTGCGGAGCCGCCACCGGCAAAACCCGTGGTCATTGGCGAAAGCGGATGGCCATTGGGCGCGAACTTGGTGGCGTTGCCGTGCGAGAGCGAGTCTTGCCCCTGCCAGCCGATGGTGAAACTGTTGCCGACCCAAAGATTGCCCTCGCTGTCAAGCATCGCCTTGCCGCCGGCGCGATAGCCGCCGCCGTCGATCTTCAACAGCAGAACCCAGGCGCTCGGCGCGAAGTTCAGATAAGGCATGAACGGGACCGCCCGCATGTTTCGGCCCTGGGGAACCGGGTAAAACGTGTCGAGCAAAGCGAACAGCCGCTTCGGCAAGGACCAGGGGTAGCGCGCGACCGATACGGCGCCGGTCAGCGTGTCGGTTGGCCATCACCCTTGGGCGACGTTGCCGCCGTGAACAGCCCGTCGCGGGCGTCCGGCGTCACGCGGGTTACGCAACCGGCTAGAACGTCCGCCAGAGTGGCGAAATTGGCCATGGTCGGTGTCTGGCTGCTGTTCAGCCAATCCTGGATGAGCCCGCCCCAGCCCCCTGTCGCCAGATCGACGAAATTGGGCACGTTGCCCGCGGCTATGCGCAGCCCGAGCGCGTGCCCCTTGATCTGCGCGCTGTCGATGAATTGCGCATGAGTCCAGACCGAGGCGATGGTGGTCATCTCATTGATGGTCACATGCGCGAGCGGATTGTTCCTGAGCACGGTCAGCAGCGCCAGCGCCGGATTGGCGAGCCCATGCAGTCCGGCGGCGAAGAGTTCGGCGAGCTGATCGGATTGGCGCAGGGTGCCATCGAAATGCGGACCGTTCCGGGTACGGCGGACACGCGTCTGATGCATGTCGCATTGCCGGTGTTCTGGCTCGGCTATGTGCCGCTCATCTTGGGACGTCCCCGGCGGATCGCCGCCAGCGCCAAGAGTCCGCTGCCTTGAACCTGACACTCGGACGCGAAGCCACTCACGCTGTTCCACGCTACACCCTCCCGCGGCCCGAAGCGGCTTCACGGCATCCCGCACGTGGTGTGTTCTGGCCGCGTCAGATCAGCCGCAGCCCCTTCAGGCTGGCGTGGCCATCCTTGCCGACGATGATGTGGTCGTGCACCTCGATGGATCGGAACAGGAGCTGACCTCGACCGACGATGTGCACCTGCATCCATCGTCAATCGAAGGCCAGCCCTGTCCATTCAGTCTATTTCTCCCTCGGTGTCGTTCGCCCCGAAGGACGCAGTTGACATGCGCTTACAGGAAATCAGGTTTGAACGATCCCATCGCTTCAGCTCCTCAATCGGATATAGGATCGCTTTGCCGATTTTGATGAATGACGGACCAATTCTCTTGGATCGCCAGTTGCGTAGCGTACCCTCGCTAACTTGGTTGCGATAACGCTCGACAACCTCTTCGAGGGTCAGATAAGCAGGAACGGACACAGCTTCTCCGTAGCTCCAGTGATTGAGCAACGGCCTGTTGCGATGTGTATGGGGTGGATGAACAGGATTGACCTCGCTGCGCTTGGCGCTGGGCAATCCAGCGATCACGCCGGCTAGCAAGAAGTCCGACATCGGACTCGAGGCTCGCGGATGCTTCTCGACGGAGTGTCCGCGAACCCGATCGGCACTTAGGCCTTTCGGCGAGTTGTCCGATGCTGCGGCGCGGCCGGGCGCACTGTTCTGCTGTTCGGATCGGACGTTGAGTTCGCTGTGCCTGGATCCGCCCATTGCTGCAGATCGGCGAGGGGCAACGTCACAGTAACCAAATAGGACTTCGAGACATTCCTCGCCCAGGCACCCGCATTGAACCCCGCGCGAACTGAAATTAAGGGCGCCGTCTGCGGCGTTCGTGTCTGGGACGTCGCCGAGCCGCTCATGCGGGAAATCCGCTACCTCGACAAGCTCATCGACGAACTCGCCAAGGGTAAAGCGATGGCGAGACCTGCGCATAGGGGTGGAAATTTCCGCTTCTCACCATTTGGAAGGTCCGAGGAAGGGCCGCTTCCGGGCAGCTCGCCCGGCTCGCGGTGATCGCTGCCCCGCGATGCCATCTGCGGGAAGAATCCAGCGCCGCCGGCCAGGGTGGCGGCGGTACCGTTGCCCTGCTGATACTTCAGTACTGGTTCCTGAAGGCGGTACACCGAATTCTCCGAAATGCAGAATTTCCGTATATTTTTCCTTTAGATAGATGCTCTTTGACCGGCACCTTCGCCGATCCTGGGTGGTCCTCCCGACTGATTTTCCCGTGTCCCCGGTTCGTGATTGTTTTCACCTGTCGCAGCGAGGCCGCTGACGACCAGAACCATCCCGAGGACCACGACTATGCCTCTCCATAAGTACGTCATTGAGCGCGACATCCCGAACGTCGGCAGCTTCGAGCGCGAGCAGCTCCGGGCGGCCGCGCAGAAGTCGAACGATGTCCTGCGCGAGCTCGGCCCGGACATCCAGTGGGTCCAGAGCTACGTTGCCGCCAACAAGACCTTCTGCATCTACATGGCGACGGGCGAGGACATCATTCGGCGCCATGCCGAGATGAGCGGGTTTCCGGCTACGGAAATCACCGAGATCCGCAAGATGATCGACCCGACCACCGCCGCCTGACACGCGGCCGGCCGCGGCACCGTCTCCAGAGCGGCTCCGCGGCATCCGGCATCTGGTGAGCGTGGCGGAAAGGTTGCCATGACCCGTCATGGCATGCCTCGTCCCGCCAGGAGGCTGCTCGGCGCCCGCGTCCTGGCCTTCTCGGCCGACGAGGCACTCCCGAGGTGGTCCAACCAGCGCGTCACACCCTGCTGACATTCCTCCGGGAGCGCCTCGCTCCTCCGGACCGTGACCGCCTTGCCCGAAATCACGGGCCCGGCACCCACTGGCGGTTCTCGGGATCAACCGATGACCGTCACCGCCAAGCACCTGTTCGAAAGGAATGAGACCATGACCACCGCTCTCTCCACCAGCCAGGGCGTCAACAACGGCGTCAACGTTGCCGCTCTCCTCGGGGCCCGCGAGGCTCTCTCCCAGATGCCCGAAGCCGCGGCGTTCAAATGGCGTGCCTCCTGCGAATGGATCCAGGGGACGCATAGCCGCTCGACCATCGGAGGCTTCTTCGGCCTCGGCGCCGAGCAGTCGCGCACCAAGACCTTCTCCGTCGAAGCCGACCACCCGGAGGTCTTCGCGTCGGAGGACACTGCCCCGACCCCCGTCGAGCTGGTCCTCGCCGGCCTCGCCGGCTGCCTGACGGCAGGCGTGGCCGCTGTCGCCCAGAATCGCGGCATCCAGCTCCACTCCGTCAAGGCCAGCCTCGAGGCGGAGATGGACATTCAGGGCATCCTCGGCATCGACGACGAGGTCCGCAACGGCTTCAGCGCCGTCCACGTCCACTTCGATATCCGCGCGGACGCCAGCAGGGACGAAATCGCGGCGCTGGTCGCCCAATCGCAGAAGCGGTCCGCCGTATTCGACATCATCACCAACCCCACCGCCGTGCACGTCACCGTCGGCTGAGTGGCGGCGGCCTGGAGCCTGGGAGCGAGTATCGTGAAACACATTGCGACCGTCGTCATCGGCGCCGGCCACTGCGGTCTCGCCATGAGCAAGCAACTTCTCGATCGCGGCATCGATCATGTCGTGCTCGATCGGGGCAAGGTCGCCAACTCGTGGCGGACGCAGCGGTGGGACTCGCTCCGCCTCCTCACGCCGAACTGGCAGAGCCGTCTGCCGGGCCATGCCTATGCCGGGTCGGACCCCGACGGCTACATGACCATGCCGGAGCTGGCCGGCCATCTGCAGGCCTATTCGGATCGCGTCGGCGCGCCGGTCGAGACCGACACGACGGTGCTCCGGGTGAACGCCACCTCCGACGGTTACATAGTGGATACGGACCGCGGCAGCTGGACGTGCCGGTCCGTGGTTGTCGCGAGCGGCGCCTGCGCGGTGCCCGTTGTGCCCGCTTTGTCCAGCGGGTTGCCGGCGGGCATCGCGAGCCTGAATCCGTTCGCCTACCGCAACCCCCAGCAGTTGCGTCCCGGCGGCGTGATGATCGTCGGGGCCTCGGCGACCGGCGTGCAGCTTGCCAGGGAGATCCGCGCGTCGGGACGCGACGTGCTGCTGTGCGTCGGCGAGCATGTCCGGCTGCCACGCCTCTACCGGAGACGTGACATCAACTGGTGGATGGACGCCATGGGCCTCATGGACGTCCGCCACGACGAGATCCCCGATCTCGAGCGCGCCCGGCGCCTGCCTTCGGCGCAGCTGATCGGCACGCCGGAGCGGGAGACGGTTGATCTCAACACCCTGCGGGATGCGGGCGTGGAGATCGTCGGCAGGCTCGTTGCTCTCGACGGAGGCGAGGCGAAATTCTCCGGCGCGCTTGCCAACCATTGCGCGCTGGCGGACCTGAAAATGAACCGCCTCCTCGACAGCATCGACGCGTGGGTCGCTGCGAGCGGGCACGATCACGGCTTCGGCCCTCCCCACCGCTTCGAGCCGACACGGCTCGATCGGACCCCTCGCCTCGGCCTCGATCTCCGCCACGGCCGCATCGAGACGATCATCTGGGCGACCGGCTTCCGGCCCGATTACTCCTGGCTGGACGTGCCCGTGCTCGACCGCAAGGGCCGCATGCGCCACTCCGGCGGCATCGTGGCCTCGCGGGGCATGTACGTCATGGGTCTGCCGTTCATGCGCCGGCGCAAGTCGTCGTTCATCGATGGGGCCGCGGCCGATGCCCGCGACCTTGCCGACCACATGCTCTCCTTCCTTGTCAGAGCTGCTGCCTAGGAGCGTTGTGCCATGACCCCGTTATCTTCTCACTATGACGTCGTGGTTGTTGGCGCGCGCTGCGCCGGCGCAGCGACAGCCTTCCTCCTCGCCAGAGCCGGAGCAAAGGTGCTGGTCGTCGACCGACAGGCTCGTGGCTCCGATACCATGTCGACGCACGCGCTGATGCGCGCCGGTGTGTTCCAGCTCCAGCAATGGGGCCTCCTGCCGAAGATCGTGGCGCAGGGCACGCCGAAGATCGCCAGCACGACGTTCCACTATGGCGCGGAATGCGTGCGCGTTGCCATCAAGCCGGAATGCGGGGTGGAGCACCTTTATGCGCCGCGCCGCACGGTGCTGGACACGATCCTGGTGGATGCCGCCGAGGCGGCGGGAGCGGACGTCCGGCATGGCGTGGTGGTGCCGGGCCTGCAGTTCGATTCGAGCGGGCGTGTCGTCGGTGTCTGGTTGAACACCGGCGAGGATCGCCCGCTCGGCATCCGGGCCGACCTCGTTGTCGGCGCGGACGGGCGCCAGTCCCTGGTCGCCAAGCTGGTTGCCGCCGAGACCTATCTGGAAAGCCGCAGCGCTTCGGCCTGTGCCTACGGATACCTTGAGGGCCTGCCCGACGACGGCCTCCACTGGTATTTCGAGCGCGGCGCGGCTGCCGGCACCATTCCGACCAACGAGAAGCAGCATTGCGTGTTTGTCGGCGTGCCGCAGGACCAGTTCGCGTCGACATTCCGCGGGGATGTGGCGCGGGGCTTCGCCAACGTCCTCGGGCAATGCGATCGCGATCTCAAGCGCGCCGTCAAGGACGCCCGCATTGTTGGCGCGTTGCGTGGCTTCTCCGGGGCGAAGGGCTTCCTCCGCCAGCCCCATGGGCCTGGCTGGGCACTCGTCGGCGACGCCGGCTACTTCAAGGACCCGCTCACCGCGCACGGCATGACCGACGCCCTGCGCGACGCAGAGTTGCTGGCACGCGCGGTGCTGGCCGGCGGGGAACATGCCATGTCGGCATATCACCGGGAGCGCGACGTCCTTTCGCTGCCGTTGTTCGAGGTGACGGACGCGGTGGCGTCGTTTGACTGGACGCTGGACACGGTCAAGGCGCTCCACACCCAGCTCAGCTCCGCCATGAAAGTCGAGACTGCCCGGCTGGCGCAACCGGCGGCCCCAGCAAACCTGCGCCCAACCCCTGTGGAGAACGAAATGGACACTCATGACTCCCCGTGGAGCCTCACCATCGCCGGTCGGCCCGAAATCGGCGCCACCGCCGAACGGGTGCGGCAAACCTCGATGCGCGACGTCGAGATGTTCACCGAGATGACCGGGGACCGGAACCCGGTCCACTACGATGCCGAGCTGGCCGAAAAGTCGCCGTTCGGTGCCCTGATCGTGCAGGGGGGCGTCACGACGGGACTCCTGAATGCGGTGGTCGCCGAGGATCTGCCGGGCCCCGGCACCGTCTTCCTCGAGACCGCCTGGAAGTTCGTCAAGGCCGTGCGGGTCGGAGAGACCATCCGCGCCTCGGTCAAGGTCGAACAAGTGCGCGAAGACAAGCCGATCTGCCGGATCGAGACCATCGTGCGCAATGCCCTGGGCGAGCCGTGCGTCGTCGGCACGGCCACGACCTACACCATGCCGCTCCTTGTTGAGGGCAAGGCAGCGTGAGGCCACCCAAGGTGGGCGAGGCGTGACGGCCACCGCACCCCTGAATAAGGTACGGCCGGCAGACGGCCGCGCCTATTCGATGATCTCATCTGCGGAGACGAGAAGCGCTTGCGGAACCGTAATCCCGATCTGACGGGCGGTGTTCAGGTTGATGCCGAACTCGAACAGGCTCGGAGACTGGACTGGCAGGTCGCCCGGCTTTTCGCCGCGCAGAATGCGGATCGCATAGCCCGCGGCCCGCCGGAACTGGTCAGCGGCATTGAAGCCGTAGGCGGCCAAGGCGCCGTCCCGGACGTAGAACCGGAAGGGATAGATCGCTGGAATGCGCGCCGCGTTCGCGCCTTCGATCAACGCCCGTCTGTTGACGGTGTTAATGGGACTGGGGCTCACGATCAGGCCCGGCATATCCTGCCGGGCGATCTCCGCCAACGCGGCCTCGATCTCCGCGAGGCTGCTGGCGCGCGCCGCGTGCGCGACGATTCCGTGGCGCGGCGCAATCTCCTCCACGGCCTCCAGAAGCGAATTGAACCCCTTGAATTTGGGGTCGAGCAGCATGTTGACATTCTTCATACCCGGCGCGAGCTGCCGCAGGATCTGCAGCCACTTTCCCGCCATTTCGGGCTCGAAGGTGGAAAAGCCGGTGATGTTGCCCCCCGGCCGGGACAGATTCGGGACGTAGCCCACGCCGACGGGGTTGCTCACCACGACGAAGATGATCGGCAGCTGCGTCCCGCTCGCCCGGATGGCGTCCATCCCCGGCGTCCCATTGACGACGATGACATCGACCCCCCGCTGGAGCAGTGTCTTGGTTTCCGTCTGCGCTACCTCGAAGTTGCCCTTGTACCAGACGACGTCCACTTCAATGTCGGCAGCGGCATCCCCTCCCGCTTCCCCCAATCCCTTGCGAAACGCCTCGACCCGGGCATTGCCCTCGGTGTCCCCCGCCGAGACGGCCATCATCAGGCCGATCCGACGCGGCTTCTTCTCGATTGTTTGCGCCAGAACATGGCCGGCCGGCCACAGCACGGCACAACCCAGCGCGATTCCAAGTTGGCGTCGATCCCAGATGCGCATCATACTGTGCTCTCCCCGGGGCTTGAGGTTCTACGCCAGCACAATCCGCGGTACGGACCCTTCATATATACTCCTGAGAGATCGGCCCGCGAAGCTCATGGGTACCGGCCGCCGCCAGAAGCGGGCCATCCCACCGTGAGGCTCTAAGGAGCGCAAGCGCGATGAGCAGCGGACCAACCACGAAATCCGAGGGCACCTCCTCGATCGTGCGCCCGCTTGCGCAGGGCGGGCTGTTCTGGAAATACGCCGCCATGTTCGCCGCCGTCCTGGGCATCGCCCTCGTCGGCAACGGCCTCGTCAACATCTGGTTCATGTATGACGAGAACCGGGTGAACCTCTACCGGCTGCAGATGGAGCAGGCGGCCGCGGCGGCGGAGAAAATTTCGCAGTTCGTGCGCGAAATTGAGGACCAGATGGGGTGGACCACACACCTCTCCTGGACGACCACACCCATGGACCAGCGCGAGCTCGATGGCCGGCGCCTGCTGCGGCAGGTGCCGGCCATCACCGAGCTCAGGCTTCTCGACCCGCAGGGGCGGGAGCGGCTCCACTTGTCCCGCCAAGCCGAGGACAACCCCGGCAGCAACGCGGATTATTCCTCGGAGGAGATGTTCAAGGTCGCGCTGGCGGACGGCGTCTACTACGGGCCGGTCTATTTCCGGCGCCAGACCGAGCCTTACATGACGCTCGCCGTCGGGGGCGCCCGCCGCGACGCCGGCGTAAGCGTGGCCGAGGTGAACCTCAAGCATATCTGGGACGTGGTGAGCCAGATCCGTGTGGGAGACGCCGGCAAGGCCTTCGTGGTCGGTGCCCAGGGCCATCTGATCGCACACCCCGATATCAGCCACGTCCTGCGCAACATGGACCTGTCGCACCTTCCGCAGGTGGCCGCGGCGCGTAGCGCCGGTACCGCACAGGGACACTCTTCGCAGCCGGCGCTGGACCTCGACGGCAGGCCCGTCCTGACCACCTTCGCCGTGGTGAAGCCGCTCGACTGGCTGGTTTTCATCGAGCTGCCCGAGCAAGAGGCGAGCGCTCCGCTCTATGCCGCCCTGGCGCGATCGCTGGCGCTGACGGTGGCCGGACTAGCGCTGGCCTTCGCGGCCGCCCTGTTGCTCGCCCGGCACATGGTCGTCCCCATCCGGTCGCTTGCCGCCGGCGCCCAGCAGATCGGCGTCGGTGCCCTCGACCATCGCATCGAGATCAAGACGCGTGACGAACTGGGCGCCCTGGCCCACCAGTTCAATTCCATGGCAAGCCGGCTTCAGGGCTCCTACGAGGGCCTCGAGCGCAAGGTCGACGAGCGGACCCGAAAGCTCCAGGAGGCCAACATGGCGAAGTCCCGCTTCCTCGCGGTCGCCAGTCACGATCTTCGCCAGCCGCTGCATGCGCTGAACCTGCTGGTCGCCCAGCTGAGCAGCACGCCTGACCGCGCCGAGAGGGAGCGGCTGACGCGAAACATCGCCTCCTGCGTCGACAGCATGAACCGCCTCTTCAACGAGTTGCTCGATATCTCGCGGCTGGATGCCGGTGCCCTCACGCCGCGCATCGCCGCCTTTCCTGTCGAGGACGTCCTTTCGCGGACCGAGGCCACCTTCTCGGCGACCGCGCGCGAGAAGGGACTGCACTTCCGCGTGGTGAAGAGCTCGGCCTGGGTGGAGAGCGATTCCATCCTGCTTGGCCGCATTCTCCTCAATCTCGTCTCGAACGCCGTGCGCTACACCTCCGTTGGCGGGGTGGTGGTCGGCTGCCGGCACGCTGGAGGAGCGCTGCGCATCGACGTCTGCGACACCGGCGCGGGGATCGCCGAAGACCAGCAGCGTGCCATCTTCGGGGAGTTCTACCGGATCCAGCACGACGGCCACGACGTGGGCGAAGGGCTCGGGCTGGGCCTCGCCATTGTCGAGCGGCTGTGTACCCTGCTCGATCACCCCCTCGGGCTGACTTCGATCCGTGGCCGGGGGTCCCGCTTTTCCATCTCGCTGCCCATGGCTCCGGCTGGCGCGCGCGTTGTCCGGGGCGAGCCGGCGCTCCCGCAGGCCGATCTGCTGCGCGGCAGGCTGGTGGTGGTGATCGATGACGACCCGCTGGTGCGCGAAGGCACGCAGGGCCTTTTGACGAGTTGGGGCTGCCGCGTCGTGGCAGCCGACTCGAGCGCCAGTGCGAGCCTGCTCCTCAATGGGATGGTGCCCGACTTGATCATCTCGGATCTGCATCTCGCGAGTGGAGACACGGGGGTTGCGGCGATCGACGACCTGCGCCGAAAATTTGGAGCGGCCGTGCCCGCCTTCCTGATCAGCGGCGACATTTCCGTGGGGCAGACCGGCAAGATCGGGCCGCACGGTCACGCATTGCTGCACAAGCCGGTGAGCCCCATGGTGCTCCGGGCCATGATGATGGCCACGCTGCATCGCTCCGATGCCGCCTGAGCAGGTGGGCGCCGCGGGCCTTATTTGTTGAGTAACGGAAGGGACCAGCCGAGCCTGGTCACGGCGAGCACCGCCTCGGTCCTGTTGTTGACGTCGAGCGCCTTCAGGATCGCGGAAACGTGGTTCTTCACCGTGGGCTCCGCGAGATCGAGATGCCGGCAAATGAGCTTGTTGCTCTTTCCCTCCATCATCAGTGCCAAAACGTCGAGCTGGCGCTCCGTCAATCCCAGCTCGGCAGGCGTCGGCCCAGGCCGATCCGGCTTGGTATCGGGCTGCGGAGCGGGCTCCGGGACCCGGTCGAGGATTTCAGGGGGGATATAGACGCCGCCCGCCAGCACCAGCCGCAACGCGCCAAGCAGCACGTCGCGCGTCGCGGTCTTCGCGATGAACCCCTGCGCACCGATCGCGAGCGACTTGAGCACATTGTCCCGATCGCAAAAAGCCGAAAGCATCACGACGGCGATCGCCGGATGGCTCTTGCGCAAGTCCGACAACATCTCCAGTCCATCGCGGTCTGGCAGCCTCAGGTCGAGAAGAACAAGGGCGATATCCTCGTTCCGGGCGATCAGGTCGTCGGCCTCGCGACCGCTCTGCGCCTCGTAGACCGACGCCGAGCCATCGATCTCGCGCAGAACACTGCGCATCGCATCGCGGATGAGGACATGGTCGTCGACCAGCAGGATCTTCACACCGCAGCTCCCTCATTGCGGCCGGCCCGGCTCCGTGACGCGTATCAGCTACCGACAGGAATCGCCACCCAATCGGAGAGGCGCCAAGGGTGCGACGCAGCTTCCCTGCAAGCGCACCGCGGTCGGATGGTTCTGCGGCCCGTTGACCGTCTGCGGAGCTACATCCGTGGAATGCACCGCGCGTGGCTCCGCACGTCCAATCGTAAGACCGGTTCCGGCGTCAGAGCCAGGACCCTGAATTAGCGAGGGGCGGTCGCGCCAATTCCCGTGAACTGAATTTATCTGCGAACGCCGACGGCCGCCGATGGCCCGCAATCGGGGGCGCTTGGCGGAGCCCACCAGATGCATTTGAAACGGGATTCCGGTGGAGGACCGCGCGTCCGGGAGGACCATTCGTCCAAAATGGGAGCCCCGGACGTGCCGGATCCCCTCTGCGACGTCCTTCGGTCGGTTCGGCTCAAGGGTGGCTGAAGCGGCCGCGCGGTGCGTGTGTTTCAGACCATCTCGGCTTCGACCGGGTCCGGCCGTACGACAACTGTGGTCGCGACCGGGTAGAATTCCTCTCCCGGCATACCGACGCGGCGGGCATGCTCGCGGATGGCGTCACCATCCTTGGCTTCATAGATGCAGAAGGTGCCGATGCGGCCGTCCGGCTCGTTCACCACATAACTGCGGATCCAGCGAACGCGGTCGGGCATCTCCTCGTTGCCGATCCTGGCTGACTTGGCGCCGGCCACTTCCAGTTCGGCGAGCGACGCCCAGGCGCTCGGCCGGCGGATGACATAAAGTTGCATTGCATAGTTCCCTCTGAACGGCCGGGCATTCCCGAGCCGAACACTGTGGCCCCGCACCATGCGTGGCGAGGTGGAAACTAGGGGAGGGGAGCGTTGACCGTCCTTACCAGCGACTGATCTTTCGATGACTATTCACGTGCACCGGCGGCGGTTTGCTTTCCCGATGCGGTCAATGTGGGCCGCTGCGGTCTGGAAATCAGTTTCGGCTGCAGATCCGCCGCCAACTTCCGAAGCCGCTGCGAGCCTATGCGGGTGGCGATGCGTTCTGCTGCGGCGATCTCGATCTGCGCGGCGGCGGTATTTCCAGCCTTGGCCAAAAGACGAGCCAGTTCCAGCCGGACGCGGGCCGCATGGTACTCAATCCCAGAGCTGGTCCAGAGCTGCCGCGCAAGCATCAGGAACGGCATCGCCTCGGCCTCGCTCGCGAGCAGATGGCGCGCCTCATTCATCAAGGCATGCACCGCCGGCTGCGTCCAGCGCGCGGATTGTGCGGTCAGTTCGTCCAAGGCCTTGGCGGCGATATCGCGATGGCCACCCATGGCGGCAATGCGCGCCTTATGCGCCAAAAGAATCCCGCGCCGTTGAACGTGGTACCAGCTTGTGCCGTCAAGTACGCCATCCAGGGCTGCCAACGCCATGTCCACTTTGCCCGTTTCGGCAAGCAGTACCGCGCTTCCCGGCTCTGCGTCCCAACCTGCAGCATAAGCCGCAGCATAGTCCTTGCGCGCTTCGTCCAGATCGCCAATCATCGCGTGGACGTCACCGCGGACCCGATATCCATCGCCGATGGACCAGGATTCCTCTTCGGATAACTTCGGCAGGGCCTGGTCAATGGCCACAAGCGCGCTGTTGAGATCGCGCTGTGCCCCGAGGATCTCGGCGCGGTGCAGGTCGCAGGTCCCTGGAACAACAGCGTAGCTCGCAGCGCACCAGCTGTCGAAACCTTCGCTCCATTGCCGGGCGCGCGACCAGTCGGGATAGGTGCGGCAGCTCCACAGGATGTTGCAGTAGACAAGGCTTCCAAGAACCGGATCCACGTTGCTCGACAGGGCGATGGCCGCGGCATGGTTCTGTTGACTCACGCCTTTCTCGATGTGGCCAAGCGAAATGTTGTAGAAGCCCATATAGACCAGCGTGAGGGCGATCAGCCCCGAATCGCCGCAGTCAACAGCGGCGCGATGGGACTGGAGTGCCAGATCGAGCGCCTCCGCCGCATTCCCCGCGAAGATAGCCTGCCGCGCCTTCATCCATAGCAAATAGGCGCTTGTCCGCGGATCGTCGGTATTACCCAGAAGGGCTTCGGCTCGTGCCATCCACCCTGAGGCTGCGGCCGGCGCCGAGCGCTCGAATTCAAGCTTGGCGATTGTCACGGCCACTCTTGCGGCCAGATTGGGCTTTCCCTCTGCGACATGTGCAGCGAGGGCGCGGGTCAGGACCGGGATCGCCGCGGCAGGGCGGCCCTGGCATTCCACGGCCAGTGCCCAGACTTCGATATCGGCTGCACAGAGTTGCCCCTCCGCGTCCAGCCTTTCGAAGACCATTGCGGCCCCGTGCCAGTCCTTCACCCGGGCAAGTTCCAGCGCCCGGGCGCGATTGGAGTCGCTCGCGTCGAAGCTCGGGACGGCGGCGCCAAGACTCGGCTCATCAATTGCGAAACGATAGCCGTGTCTGACGTAGCTACGGATCGCATGTTCGAGCCCGCCCGCAGCGAGCGCTGCGCGAGCAAGGCTGACAGCACGCTGCAGCGAGGCTTCCGTGACGGTCAGGTTCGGCCACAGGGCATCCATCAACTCGTTCTTCGGCACCACGCGACCGGCGTTCCGG
Organism: Xanthobacter autotrophicus; assembly: GCF_005871085.1. Taxonomy (GTDB): domain Bacteria; phylum Pseudomonadota; class Alphaproteobacteria; order Rhizobiales; family Xanthobacteraceae; genus Xanthobacter; species Xanthobacter autotrophicus. The sequence continues at coordinate 197,101 of NZ_VAUP01000004.1, forward strand.
ACGAGGTAGACCAGCAGGTCGAAGACGCGCGGCTGCATTTTCTGGGCGGCTCCCCGCAAGGTGAGGGAGCGTGCCCCTTCATCCAGCTCAAAGAATCCAAAACGATGCAGCATCACGGCTGGTCTCTGCAGAGGCCGAAAAACAACAAATGATAAGGGAACGATCAGCCACTGATAAGGACCCGCGTCGGCATCCATCGCTAATTTCCAGCCAGCGAGGCCGGAAGGCGAATGGAAGGCGCCCCCATGTTGTCAGAACTTCACCAAAGTGCGTTGTCGCCACTGGATGGCAGCCCCGTCATACCGAAAAAGCCGTTGGCGACGGGGGGCGCTCCGTTCCCCAATACCAAGCACTGGCGGAATGCCGCAATTGGGGCGAGTGGCTATCTCTGGGGGCTCGGCGCAGCGGCAATCTGGAGCGGCTGGTGGACCGTGACGCGCCTTGGCGTGGTCAATGATCTGCCCGTTACGGACCTCGCCGCACTGCGCTTCGGCATTTCCGGTCTTTTGCTGCTGCCGCTCGCCTGGCGCGAACGGCAGGCGATATGTGCGGTTGCGCCTCGGCTCCTGTTCTTCATGGTGGCTGGCGCCGGTGTGCCTTATGTGCTCGTCGCGGGCACCGGTGTCCGGCTGACGGCGGCTGGTCTTGGCGGCGCGATCACGGTCGGACTTCTGCCGGCGTTCACGTTGATCCTGTCCCTGCTATTCCTGCGCGCGAGGATCACCCGTCACCTCGCCGCGGGCATCGGCTGCATCCTCCTGGGGGCGGCTTTCGTGACCGCCGGGACATGGGAGGCGGGGCGCGGCGGCTATGGCCTGGGCCTCTTCGTGACCGGAGCGCTGATGTGGGCTGGCTACACCGTTGCGCTGAAGCGCTCGGGACTGCTGCCCCTGAGAGTCCGTTTGAGAATGTTCAGGGATGGACGATCCGGCGCAGCATGAGGCTGCCGAGGGCCACATGGATCATGGCCTCGGAGACGTCGAGGCGCTGCTCGTAATCGCGAACGAGGCGCTTCCATCT
>NZ_VAUP01000003.1 GCF_005871085.1 Xanthobacter autotrophicus
GCCGGTTTCGGGCCTGTAGCTCAGATGGTTAGAGCGCACCCCTGATAAGGGTGAGGTCGGACGTTCGAGTCGTCCCAGGCCCACCACTTCTTCTGGTGACAGATCTGGGGCAGCGGATGATCCGCTGCGGCCTTTGTCCTTGCAAATGCGTTCCAAACGTCTGTGGCATCTGTCAAAAGGGGCCATAGCTCAGTTGGGAGAGCGCGTGCTTTGCAAGCATGAGGTCGTCGGTTCGATCCCGTCTGGCTCCACCATTTCCCGCTCGGGAGATGTTGGGCAGAGTGGCGCGATGCTTTGGCTTGGCGTTGGCAGCAAGGGCTGTCTTAAAGTTTGTCCGTGAGTTCCTGTTTTGCATGTTCCGCAACATGCCGGCTGAGCGCTGTGCGCCTTCCGGTGGGATATGCACGGCTATATGACATCGTGAATATGGGCATTGATCGACTGAACCGCGGCAACGTGGTCGGGTCGTGGAGGACAGGCGCAAGTTTGTTCTGATGCGATCGTTGGGTGCTGACCGCACCTTCGTCGAGACAATGCGAAGCTGGTCTTTTCAAATATGACCGTCGATCCATTTGGCCAGGTGGCGCAAGCTGCCGGGGCAAATTCCCGCAAGGGTGA
>NZ_VAUP01000005.1 GCF_005871085.1 Xanthobacter autotrophicus
ATTCCGGCCTGTTCTCCCTGCGCTCGGGCCCCTATGCCGGCAGCGGCGTCTACCTCGCCGCCATGTCCCGGGAAGAGGCCGGCGTGCTCCGCAAACTCGTTGCCTCCGCCACATCGGGGGGCTCCGGAGGCGCAATGCGTGTCACCTCGCGCAACGGCGCCCTCGCCGCGCTGACGGTCGCCCCAGCGCCGCTGGGCCTTGCCAATGACGTGAGCGGGCGGGACGAAGGCGATGCCAGGGAGCCCTTGGCTCTCATCCTCCTGCGGCCGCTCAATCGCAAAGTGGTGCCGCAGGCGGACATGCTGTGCGAGATGTTCGGCTTCAGCCGGGCCGAGGCGGAGGTCGCCGTCGCGCTCACCGGCGGCGCCAGCGCCGAGGACGTGGCGCGCGGACGCGGGGTCTCGCTCATGACCGTCCGCAGCCAGATCCGCTCGATCCTGGGCAAGTCGGAAGCGGAGAATTTGCGCGACTTCGAGCGCACCATGGCGACACTCGGGGCGCTCGTGCCGCAGCTGCGCTAGGGCTCCTCGGCGCTGCCCCTGAAAGCGCGATCACCCCCGCACTGTTCCGTCGGCGGACCGTTTCGGGTCCCACATAAACAGTTCTGAAGATGAGGCGCCGGACCGGACTGGCCAGGTGATGTTGCCCCAATTTCCATCCAGCCGTGAGTTCGTGGCTGCGGTTGGATTGGCCCTCTGGGCGGGCGAAAGTCCGACCGGCTGAGCTGGACGAAGAACTCGACCGCGGCATCCGTCGACGGGCGGCGGCGCTGAATACGACGTCAGCGATGGCGAGGCGATGCATTGAGGGGGGATGGCCGCACAGTCGAACCCGGCGACGCGAAGCCTCGAACGGCGAGCGTTTCGGGGCGGCGCAGAGGCCCGCCTTGTGCGGGTCTTCGCCTCGATGAGGGGCGGACCTTCGCCGCGGTGGGCACGCTCGACTGCCTCGCGAACGCTCGAGGAGGCGTTCTCGCAAAGCTCCGCTCCTGCCGGAAAGACCCCTGCCGGGAAACACGGCTGACTACCCGTTCGTCTTCGGAACGGGTCGAAAGCTATGGCGCGGATGAAAATGGAACACGGGCTCTGGCTCGTCACGCTGGCCGCCACGGCGATGAGCATCGCCGCGTTCGCCGTCGAGGCGCAGGCCGGCGATGGCCCCCCCGCGCCAGCGCCGGCCCCGATACCGGTGGAGATCGCCACCGCCGATCGGCGCGATGTCCCCATCTTCCTCACCGACCTCGGGACGGTCGAGCCGTATAATCAGGTCACGATCCGCTCACGCGTGGACGGTGCCCTGCAACAAGTTCTGTTCAAGGAGGGGAACGACGTGCGCCAGGGCGATCTCCTCGCGGAGATCGATCCTCGCACCTTCCAGGCATCCCTCGACCAGGCCAGGGCGCGGCTCGATCAGGACACGGCGAGCCTCGCCAACGCCAGGCTCATCCTGAACCGGGATGCCCAGCTGGTGGCGCGCGATTTCGTCAGCGTAGAGACCGCGGATACCCAGCGCAGCACCGTTGCCCAGCTCGAAGCGCAGGTCGAGCAGGACAAGGCCCTGATCGTGACGGCGGAGACGGAACTCTCCTACACCCGCATCCTGGCGCCTATCGACGGGCGCGCGGGCCTGCGCCTCGTCGATGTGGGCAACATCGTTCATGCGAGCGATCCGGGGGGGCTGGTGGTCATCAACCAGGTGAACCCCATCGCTGTCATCTCCACCCTCCCGGAGCGGGACGTTCCCGCCATCCGTGCCGCCCTGGCGGCAGGGCCGGTGGAGGTCGAGGCCCTATCGCGGGAGGACGGCACGGTTCTGGACATCGGAACCGTCCAGCTCATGGACAATGCCATCGACCCGAAGAGCGGCACCCTGAAGCTGAAGTCGGTCTTTCCCAACGCCGGGGACCAGCTCTGGCCGGGCCAGTTCATCGACGCCAAGGTGCACGTGACGACGCTGAAGGGCGTCGTCACGGTGCCGGCCGGCGCCATCCAGCGCGGCCCCGACGGTACGTTCGTCTACCAGGTGGCGCCGGACCAGACCGTGTCGCCCGCCGCCGTCAGAACCGGCCCGATCTCAGAGGGCGTCGCCGTGATCGAGAGCGGGCTCGCAGAAGGCGCGCGCGTGGTTAGCGCCGGCCAATACCGTCTGTCTGCCGGCGCTCGCGTCGCCGATGTACCCTCCTCTCAAGCCCAGTGATCCCCATGGCCGATACTGCAGCGCGGGCGTCGCTCTCCTCCTGGTTCGTCCGGCATCCCATCGGCACCTCGCTGCTGATGGCGGGCCTGCTGGCCCTCGGCATCGCGGCATTCCCCAAGCTGCCGGTCGCGCCCCTGCCGGAGGTGGACTTCCCGACCCTCCAGGTCTCCACTTCCCTGCCCGGTGCCAGCCCGCAGATCATCGCCGCCTCGGTGACCCAGCCGCTGGAGCGGCAGTTCGGCGAAATCCCCGGCGTGGCGCAGATGACATCGATCTCGACCCTCGGCAGCAGCGCCATCACGTTGCAGTTCAATCTCGACGTGAACATCAATGCCGCCGCCGAGCTGGTGCAGACCGCGATCAATGCGGCGGGCGGGCAACTGCCGGCCAACCTGCCCGCGCCGCCCACCTATCGCGAGGTGAACCCGGCCGATCCGCCCATCCTGGTGCTGGGCCTGACATCGCGGACCCTGCCCATCATCCAGGTGGACGACTACGCGGAGAACGTGCTGGAGCAGCATATCAGCCAGATCGCCGGGGTCGGGCAGGTGCTCGTCTTCGGCCAGCAGAAGCCATCCGTCCGGATCCAGGTGGACCCGGTGAAAGTGGCGAACCTCGGCCTGTCCCTGGAGGACCTGCGGCAGGCCATCGTGACCAATACGGTGAACGGCCCGAAGGGGACGGTGCAGGGGCGCACGCGCACCTTCACCCTGCTCGACAACGACCAGATCACCAGCGCGGGACCCTGGCTCGACGCCGTTCTCGCCTATCGCAACGGCGCGCCGGTGCGCGTGCGCGATCTCGGCACCGCCGTCGATGCCCCGGAGAATACGCAACTGGCGGCCTGGGCCGATGGCGAGCGGGCCATCATCCTGCCCGTGTTCAAGCTGCCGGGCGCCAACGTGGTGGAGACCGTGGAGCAGATCAAGGCGCAACTGCCCGGCCTTCTTGCCGGTGCGCCCGCGGGCATCGAGCTGAAGATCCTCAGCGACCGCACCGCCACCATCCGCGCCTCGGTTGCCGACGTGGAGAAGACGCTCGCCATCACGGTGATCCTGGTGGTGGCGGTCATCTTCGTGTTCCTGCGCAGCCTGTGGGCGACGGTGATCCCGTCGGTGGCTGTGCCGCTCGCCGTGATCGGCACGTTCGCGGTCATGCTGGCGTTGGGCTACAGCCTGGACAATCTCTCGCTGATGGGCCTCAGCATCGCCGTGGGCTTCGTGGTGGACGATGCCATCGTGATGCTCGAAAACATCGAGCGGCACCTCGAAATGGGCAAGACACCGCTCGAGGCGGCGCTGGACGGCTCGGCCGAGATCGGATTCACCATCCTGTCCATCAGCCTCTCGCTGATCGCCGTATTCATCCCGCTGCTGTTCATGGGCGGGCTGGTGGGGCGCCTGTTCCGGGAATTCGCGGTCACGGTCGCCGTGACCATCGTCATGTCGGCCTTCGTCTCGCTCGCACTCACCCCGACCCTGTGCGCCCTGTTCCTCAAGCCGAAGGGCGAGGTGCAGCATGGCCGGCTCTATCGGGTTGCCGAGCGCTGCTTCGACACGCTGCTGGCCGGCTACCGTCGCACCCTGGACCTGGCGCTGGCCCACCAGCGCGCCACGCTCGCCGTGTTCCTCATCGCCCTCGCCGCGACGGCAGCGCTGTTCGTGGCGATACCGAAAGGCTTCTTCCCACAGCAGGATACGGGCTTGATCCTCGGGGTGTCCGAGGCGGCACAGGACCTTTCCTTCGCCGAGATGGCGCTGAAGCAGCAGGCGCTTGCCGCGGTGGTGGCACGGGATCCGGACGTCTATTCCGTCTCCAGCACCATCGGCGCTACGGCGGGCCAGACCATGAATGACGGCCGCATGTTCATCACCCTGAAGCCGCGGGAGGAGCGCACGGCGTCCGCCTTCGAAATCATCCGCCGGCTGGAGAAGCAGCTTGCGAAGGTGGAGGGGGCGGCGCTGTTCCTCCAGGCCGCGCAAGATCTCAACGTGGGCGGGCGCCTGGCCCGCACCCAATTCCAGTACACCTTGCAGGACGGCAATATCGACGAGCTGAACGCCTTCGCCCCCAGGCTGCTCGCGAAGATGAAGACCCTGCCGGAACTGACCGGCGTCGCCACCGACCAGCAGGCGTCCGGCGCAACGCTGACGCTCACCATCGACCGTGATCAGGCGGCCCGTTTCGGCATCAGCCCCACGCTGATCGACGACACGCTGTACGATGCCTTCGGCCAGCGCCAGGTGACGCAATACTTCACCCAGCTCAACAGCTACCACGTCATCCTGGAACTGTTGCCCAGCCTGCAGACCTCACCCCATGCCCTCGAACAGATCTACATCAAGTCGCCGCTGACCGGCGAACAGGTGCCGCTCAGCGTCCTGGCCCGATCGACGTCACTGCCCACCGCCCCACTGGCGATCAATCATCAGTCGCAGTTTCCTTCGGTGACGCTGTCCTTCAACCTGGCGCCCGGCGCGGCGCTGGGGGATGCGGTGGCCGCGATCCATCGTGCCGAGACCGAGATCGGCAAGCCGACCACCCTCACCGGCGCCTTCCAGGGCAATGCTTCGGCGTTCCAGTCGTCGCTTGCCAGCGAGCCCTATCTGGTGGCCGCTGCCCTCCTCGTCATCTATGTCATCCTCGGTGTGCTCTACGAGAGCTATGTGCACCCGTTGACCATCCTGTCCACGCTGCCATCGGCCGGCCTCGGCGCGCTCGCGACGCTGTGGGCGTTCGGCTTCGATTTCTCGATCATCGCGCTGATCGGCATCATCCTTCTCATCGGCATCGTGAAGAAGAACGGGATCATGATCGTGGACTTCGCCATCGAGCGTCAGCGCCTGGAAGGCCTGTCGCCTCAGGAGGCGATCCGCGAGGCGTGCCTGCTGCGCTTCCGGCCGATCCTCATGACCACCATGGCCGCCCTGCTCGCGGGCGTGCCGCTCATGCTGGGGCACGGCACCGGTTCGGAACTGCGTCAGCCGCTGGGCTATGCCATCGTCGGCGGCCTGCTGGTGAGCCAGTTGCTGACACTCTACACCACGCCGGTTATCTATCTCTGGCTCGACCGCCTCGGAGCGCACCGCCCGAAGGCGACGAGGCAGTCGCCCACCGGAACACAAGGGACGTAGCGGACGCGCCCGGTGCCGGCCGCGGCTCGGCCGGACCGCCATCCGTCCACCAATCCAGCAACGGGCATACCTTGGTATCGACGACGCATAGGGGCGTATGCCAGCAGCAAACCACCATAGAATTGTTGACCGAATGGGCCGGCGATACATTCAATACATCAGAAACGGAGTGTTCGTCATGTCCATCAAGAACCTAGTGCTTGCCGCCAGCGCCTCTCTCGTGCTCGTGTCCTCCGCCGGTGCCGCCTTTGCCGATCCCTATATTCAGAAGGAGAATCGCGATCAGTACGCGGTCTCGGCCCAGGGCAGCCTGATCCCGACCTCCCAGGCTGCCGCCGCCCGCGAAGCCCAGAAGCTGGCGCGCCCCAGCGCCTTCGGTACCCCCGGCCCGTACTATGCTGCCGAGAAGCCCTTCCAGGATGGCAATCCCCACTGGGGCCCGGCCGAGGATGCCGACCAGAACTGACGCGAATACAATGCGTCGAGAAAGCGGGGCAACGCCATTGGCGCTGCCCCTCTTCCTCGCCGAGAACCGAACGACCGGTTCAAGCGTGCGCGCCAAAGTGCGAAACTGGCGCTCGACACGCAAACACAGGCCTTGTCGGCGAGAAGGATGCCCCTTGGCAGGCGGGACAACAGTGCGTCCTGCCGGTGCATTGTCTTCTCCCAGGTCGGATAAACTTGAATCACGCCCCGCCCAGCGCGCACATTTATGGGGGCACTTCTCCGGGCTGGTGCTTCAAAGCGGGCATCAGATCACCGGGAAGGGACCCGTGCGTTCATGCACGATCTCGAGATGACCTCTGTCCGCGACTGCGTGCCTTCGTCCTGAGCCTAGATTTCTGTCCGCCGAACAAGCCCACCACGCCCCGGTCCGGTCCGGGCTCTCGTTCGGCGACTTCGAGCAGGGCGACGCCTACGCTGGGGCGCGCCAGAATTGTGCCTGTCGTGCTTACTCTGTGCTTGCCGGAATGCCTAAGCCATGGCCGGTAAACAGAAAACGCCCCGAAGGGCGTTTGCTAACTGTCTGATTTTATTTGGAAAATTTGGAGCGGGCGATGGGATTCGAACCCACGACCCCAACCTTGGCAAGGTTGTGCTCTACCCCTGAGCTACACCCGCATCCATTTTGCCGGCGTCGCAGTGCGTCGCGGCGGTGCGTTCGTATGCCAAAACCCCACGCAGAATGCAACAGGCATCACACCAACTTGTCCACAGGCTTCGTCCTCAGGCCACCCCTGGCCCAAAAAATACCCGCCTTTCCATAGCCTTAATAAAATTCACTCGCGGTGGATGGGGTCGATCCACTTCACCGCCTCGGGCTTCTCCACCGGTTCGATGTCGAGATTCACCACCACCGGATCCTGCCCGGAGCGCACCAGCACGCACTCCAGCGTCTCGTCGGGGGAGGCGTTGATCTCCTGGTGGGGCACATAAGGCGGCACGAAGATGAAGTCGCCGGGGCCGGCCTCGGCCACGAATTCCAGGTGCTCGCCCCAGCGCATGCGCGCGCGGCCCTTCACCACATAGATGATGCTCTCCAGGTCGCCGTGATGATGCGCCCCGGTCTTGGCGTCCGGATGGATGCGCACGGTGCCGGCCCAGATCTTCTCGGCCCCGGCCCGCGCCCGGTTGATGGCGGCAGCGCGGTTCATGCCGGGGGTCTGGGCGGTGTTGGGATCAAGGCTGTCGCCGGGGATCACCTTCACCCCGTGCGTGCGCCAGTCGATCTTCTCGTGTCCGTCGTCGTGGGAATGATCCGCGCCCATCTTGTCCTCCCTGTCACCGGGGCCCTTGAGGCCCCATTCCCTTGCCGCGCCGCCGCGCGGGGGCTAGAACGGCGCCAACTCAACGCATCCCTTTTTAGGAGACGGCGGCTCATGGCGCCCTATCAGTATGCCTACCACATGCACGGCATGACCAAGGCCTATCCGGGCGGCAAGAAGGTGCTCGACAACGTGCACCTGTCTTTCTACCCGGACGCCAAGATCGGCGTGCTCGGCAACAACGGCGCCGGTAAATCGACCCTGCTGCGCATCATGGCCGGCATGGACAAGGATTTCACCGGCGAGGCACGCCCGGCCGAGGGCGTGCGCGTGGGCTACCTGCCGCAGGAGCCCCACCTCGATCCGGCCAAGACCGTGCGCCAGAATGTCGAGGACGGCGTGGCCAAGCAGAAGGCCATCATGGAGCGCTACAACGAGCTCGCCATGAACTACTCGGACGAGACCGCCGACGAGATGACCCGCCTGCAGGACGAGATCGAGGCCCAGGGCCTGTGGGATCTCGACAGCAAGGTGGAGCAGGCGATGAACGCGCTGGGCTGCCCGCCGGACGACTGGGAGGTCACCCGCCTCTCCGGCGGCGAGCGGCGCCGGGTGGCCCTGTGCCGCCTGCTGCTCGAGCAGCCCGAGCTGCTGCTGCTCGACGAGCCCACCAACCATCTGGACGCCGAGACGGTGAACTGGCTGGAAGGCCACCTGCGGGCCTATCCCGGCGCCATCCTGATCGTCACCCACGATCGCTACTTCCTTGACAATGTCACCGGCTGGATCCTGGAGCTGGATCGCGGCCGTGGCATTCCCTACGAGGGCAATTATTCCTCCTGGCTCGGCCAGAAGCAGAAGCGCCTGCAGCAGGAGGGCCGGGAGGACGAGGCCCGCCAGCGCGCGCTCGCCCGCGAGCAGGAGTGGATCGGCGCCAGCCCCAAGGCGCGGCAGGCCAAGAACAAGGCCCGCATCCAGCGCTATGACGAACTGGTGGCGAAGGCTTCCGAGCGGCAGCCCTCGGCGACCGAGATCGTCATCCCGGTGGCCGAGCGCCTCGGTCAGAACGTCATCGCCTTCGATCATCTCAGCAAGTCGTTCGGCGACAAGATGCTGATCGACGATCTGTCGTTCAAGCTGCCGCCGGGCGGCATCGTGGGCGTCATCGGGCCGAACGGCGCGGGCAAGACCACTCTGTTCCGCATGATCACGGGCCAGGAGAAGCCGGACGGCGGCACCATCGAGATCGGCGAGAGCGTGAAGCTCGGCTATGTCGACCAGAGCCGCGACGCGCTGGATGACAAGAAGACCGTGTGGGAGGAAATCTCCGACGGCAACGAGGTGATCTACGTCGGCAAGAAGGAGATCCCCTCGCGCGCCTATTGCGCGGCCTTCAACTTCAAGGGCGGCGACCAGCAGAAGAAGGTGGGCATGCTCTCGGGCGGCGAGCGCAACCGCGTGCACCTCGCCAAGGTGCTCCAGCGCGGCGGCAACGTGCTGCTGCTCGACGAGCCCACCAACGACCTCGACGTGGAAACCCTGCGCGCCCTGGAAGAGGCGCTGGAGGATTATGCCGGCTGCGCCGTCATCATCTCCCATGACCGCTTCTTCCTGGACCGCATCGCCACCCACATGCTGGCCTTCGAGGGCGACAGCCATGTGGAATGGTTCGAGGGCAACTTCGCCGACTACGAGGAAGACAAGAAGCGCCGCCTCGGGATCGACTCGGTGATCCCGAAGCGGATTCAGTACAAGAAGTTTTCGAGGTAGGTGGGAATAGGGAGAAGGCCTCTCTTGGTAGAGAGGTCCTCGCAGCGGGGGGCTTTGTATCGGAAAGCCCCCCGCCCCCTAATGCCCATGCCCCTCATGCTCATCCACGGGCAGGGACACGCCGAAGACCTTCACCAGGTCGGCCACCTGCTCCGGCGAGAGGTAGCGCGGGTTCAGGCCGCGTAGCAGCAGATAGAGCCGGGCGGTTTCCTCCAGTTCCTCGGTGGCGAAGACGGCGGCTTCCAGCGTATCGCCAGCCACCACCGGGCCGTGATTGGCCAGCAGCACCGAGGAATAGCGCCCTGCCAGCCCCCGGATGGCCTCCGACACCGCCGGGTCGCCGGGCCGATAATAGGGCACCAGCGCGGTCTGGCCGCAGCGCATCAGATAATAGGGCGTCATGGGCGGCAGCACCGCCTTCGGATTGATCTCCGGCAGCATGGTGAGCGCCACCGAATGGGTGGAATGCAGGTGCACGATGGCCCGCGCGCTGGAGCGCGTGTCGTAGAGCGCCTGGTGGAGCGGGATCTCCTTGGTGGGCGCATCGCCGGAGACGACGCGGCCCGCGGCGTCGAGGCGCGAGATGCGCGCCGGATCGAGGAAGCCCAGCGAAGCATTGGTGGGCGTCACCAGCCAGCCGCCGTCGTCGAGGCGCAGGCTGATATTGCCTGACGAACCGGGGGTGAGTCCGCGCTCGAACAGCGAGCGGCCGAACATGCAGATGCTTTCGCGCAGTTTTGTTTCCGACATGGCAAGTCCTCGGCCCGGCCCCAAGGCTGAGGCACGGGCTCCAAAGCGGGAGCGGAAGATCTCGGCCCGATTGAGACAGCAAACCGGGTCCAAAGCAGATGAACTTAAGTGGTCGCGCCCTCGATCAGCTCGAAATCGAGGGTGACGATCGACGGCGGCCCGTCCGATGAAATGAGCCGTGCGCTGGCCTCGCCGACCTCGACGCGGGGGGTGCGGATGGTGGACAACGGCTGCGGCGCGCAGCGGGCGACCTCAAGGCCGTTGTGGCCGAACAGGGCGAGCCGGTCGGGAATGCCGATGCCCCTCGACAGGCAGAGGAAATAGCCGCCGATGGCCATGTCGTCGTTGGAGAAATAGACCGCGTCGAGATCGGGGGTCTCATGCAGGATCCGGTCAAGCGCCTCGCGCCCCGCCGCGATGGACGAGGGCACCGGCGCGATCATCTGGCCCGCCACCTGAAGCCCGGCCTCGGCGAGCGCCGCGCGGAACCCCTCGAACCGTTTGGCGGCGCGCAGGTCCAGCGCCAGATCGTGACCCACATAACCGATCCGGCGATAGCCGCGCGCGATGAGATGGCGCGCGGCGGCGCGGCCGGCATCCCGGTTGGAGAAGCCCACCACCATGTCGATGCCGGCCCCGTCGGTATCGAGCATCTCGATGATGCGGATGCCCGCGCCCCGCAACATGGCGTCCGCCCGCGGGGTATGCTCCAGCCCCGCCACCAGCAGCCCGGCGGGGCGCCAGCTCAGCAGCGAGGAGATGAGGGCTTCCTCGCCCACGAGATCATAGTCAGTGACGCCGATGACCGACTGGAAGCCGGCCTTGCCGAGCACCGAATTGGCGCCGCGCAGCAGGTCCGGAAACACGATGTTGGCGAGCGAGGGCACGATGATGCCCACCAGCTTTGATCCGGTGGAGGCAAGGGTGCCGGCGATGCGGTTGGGCACGTAGCCCAGCCGGGCGGCGGCCTCCAGCACGCTGGCGCGGGTCTTCGACGAAAACGAGCCGTGGCTGCGCAGCACCCGGGAGGCCGTGCTCTCGCCGACGCCGGCCGCGCGCGCCACATCCGTAAGGGTCACGCCCGCACCTGAGCCCATGGGAAAACCTATGTGCGTGCCTGAGCTCGCGCGGCGCCCGGCCAGCGCGTCGTCACGCATCGCGTCATCTTGCATCGAAAGGGCGTCCTTGTCGGCCACGCCTGCCCTCCCCCGCCCGGACGGGCGCACCCCGGATGCGCGGCAACCGCGCTTCGGGTTTTCGTGTTTGGTTTTTGTTGTGTCACGCTCCTAGGGAGCCATCAAGGCGGTATTTTGGCAGCGCTACCATTTTCTGTTTGGCAGCGCTGCCACTGTTTGCTATGTGCTGTTGGCAGCGCTGCCATGCCATGCACGCAGCCCAAGACACGCCCAACGCGACAGCCAACACAAACGCCACCTCCAGGGAGGACCCGATGAGCACCCAAACCGCGCCCCTCGCGGCGCACGTCGCCGTGGAACCGGACACGCAGAAGGCGGCCTACGCCAAGGTGTTCTGGCGCATCGTACCGTTCCTGATGCTGTGCTACGTGGTCGCCTACCTCGACCGCGTGAACGTGGGTTTCGCCAAGCTCCAGATGTCGCAGGATCTCAACTTCAGCGAGACCGTCTACGGCCTCGGCGCCGGCATCTTCTTCCTCGGCTATTTCCTGTTCGAGGTGCCGAGCAACGTCATCCTCCACAAGGTCGGCGCGCGCATCTGGATCGCCCGCATCATGGTGACCTGGGGCCTCATCTCCGGCGCCTTCATGTTCGTGTCCAGCGCACCCATGTTCTACGCCCTGCGCTTCCTGCTCGGGGTCGCGGAAGCCGGCTTCTATCCCGGCATCATCCTGTACCTGACCTATTGGTATCCCTCGCACCGCCGCGCCAAGATCATAGCCATCTTCATGTCGGCAATCCCGATTTCCGGCATCTTCGGTAATCCCCTGTCGGGCTGGATCATGGACAGCTTCCACGGCACCTCGGGGCTGGCCGGCTGGCAGTGGATGTTCCTCATCGAGGCCATTCCGGCCATCGCCATCGGCATCGCCATCTATTTCTATCTGGACAATGGCATTCGCGACGCCAAGTGGCTGAGCGCCGAGCACAAGGCCGTGCTGGAATATGAAATCGCCCAGGAAGAAAAGACCAAGGAAGGCCACCACTCGGTTGCCGGCGTGTTCGCCGACAAGCGGATCTGGCTCATGAGCTTCATCTACTTCTGCTTCGTCATGGGCCAGTATGCCCTGACCTTCTGGATGCCCACCCTGGTGAAGGCGACCGGCGTCGTCGGCAACTTCCACATCGGCCTCGTCAGCGCCATTCCCTTCATCTCCGCCGTCATCGCCATGAACCTGATCGGCCGCAGCTCGGACCGCCATCGCGAGCGGCGCTGGCATCTGGTCATCCCGGCGCTGATGGGCGCGGTGGGCTTCACGGTGGCCGCCACCTCCACCAGCACCACGGTGGCCATCATCTTCCTGTCCATCGCCGCCGCCGGCGCCATCTCCTGCGCGCCCCTGTTCTGGTCCCTGCCCACCGCCTTCCTGGCCGGCACGGGCGCCGCAGCGGGCATCGCGCTGATCAATTCGGTGGGCAACCTCGCCGGCTTCGTCAGCCCCTATCTCATCGGCTTCCTGAAGGACCTCACCGGCTCGACCCAGGTGGGCATGTATGCCCTCGCGGCGATCCTGGTGGCGGGCGCTGCGGCGGTGCTCACCACCTCGCCCAAGCTCGTCAACAAGTGAACCCACGGCCTCCCGCGGCGCGATCCGCGGGAGGCCCCTCATGCAAATGCCGTCGCAGCGCAGCTCCCTTTCCGAGGATCAGGTCATGACAGAACAGTTCTCGCCCGAGGTCGCCATTTCGGGGGCCACAGGGACCGGGCGCGCCGCGGTCATCGGGCTCGGCTCCATGGGCTATGGCATGGCCCAGTCCCTGAAGCGCGCCGGGTTCGAGGTGGCCGGCTTCGACGTGAACGCCGCCGCCGTGGAGCGCTTCGCCGCCGAGGGCGGGCGCGGCGCCTCGAGCCCGGCGGAAGCTGCCCGCGATGCCGACGTGGTGGTGAGCGTGGTGGTGAACGCCGCCCAGACCGAGACCATCCTGTTCGGCGCCGACGGCGTGGCGCAGACGCTCGTGGACGGCGCCGTCTTCCTCTCCTCCGCCACCATGGACCCGGAGGTCGCCCGCACCCTCGCCGCCCGGCTGGAGGCCACCGGCCGGCTCTATCTCGATGCGCCCATCTCCGGCGGCGCCCAGCGCGCGGCGGAAGGCGCGCTCACCATCCTCGCCTCCGGCAGCCCGGCGGCCTTCGCCAAGGCGCGGCCGGCGCTCGATGCCATGGCGGCCAAGCTCTATGAGCTGGGCGACGCGCCGGGACAGGGCGCGGCCTTCAAGATGATCAACCAGCTGCTGGCCGGCGTGCACATCGCCGCGGCGAGCGAGGCCATTGCCTTCGCCGCGCGGCAGGGGCTCGACATCGCCAAGGTCTATGAGGTGATCACCGCCTCGGCCGGCAACAGCTGGATGTTCGAGAACCGCATGCCCCACGTGGTGGAGGGCGACTATACGCCGAGGAGCGCGGTGGACATCTTCGTGAAGGACCTCGGCATCATCCAGGACATGGCGCGCAGCGCCAAGTTCCCGGTTCCGGTGTCTGCCGCCGCGCTGCAGATGTTCCTCGCCACCTCCGCCGCCGGCATGGGGCGCGACGACGACGCCTCCGTCGCCCGCCTCTATGCCCGCATCACCGGCACCAGGCTGCCGGGCGATCCGGCCTGAGCCGGCACCGACCCGGACCCCGCTTGCGCCCGCGCGCGGATTGGTGCGTTCTTCACGCCGCACCGACCGCCGCGACCCGACCCTTTCGGAAGATCCCCATGCCGCGCTTCGCCGCCAACCTCACCATGATGTTCACCGAGTGGTCGTTCCTCGACCGCTTCGCCGCCGCCGCCGACGCCGGCTTCACCGCGGTGGAATTCCTGTTCCCCTACGAGCATGCGCCGGAGGCGGTGGGCGAGCGCCTCACCCGCAACGGCCTGACCCAGGCCCTGTTCAACCTGCCCCCCGGCGATTGGGCGGCCGGCGAGCGCGGCATCGCCGCCTTCCCCGAGCGCTTCGACGAGCTGAAGGCGGGCGTTGCGACCGGCCTCACCTATGCCGCCGCCACCGGCGTGAAGCGCCTGCATCTCATGTCCGGCCTTGCCGACCGCGCCGATCCCAAGGCCCGCGCCGCCTATGCCAAGGCGGTGGCCTATGCCGCCGGCGCGCTGGCGGAGAAGGATCTCGACCTGGTGCTGGAGCCCATCAACGGCCGCAACATGCCGGGCTATTTCCTCAACGACTTCGCCTTCACCGAGGCGCTCATCGCCGAGCTGGGCCTGCCCAACCTGAAGCTCCAGTTCGACATCTATCACTGCCAGATCATCCATGGCGACGTGACCATGCGGCTGCGCCAGCTGATGCCCATCACCGGGCATGTGCAGATCGCCAGCGTGCCCTCGCGCAACGAGCCGGACGGCGAGGAACTGAACTATCCGTTCCTGTTCGCCGAGCTGGATCGCCTCGGCTATGACGGCTTCGTCGGCTGTGAGTACAACCCGCGCGCCGGCACGCTGAACGGCCTTAGCTGGTTCGCGCCCTATGCCGCCGCCACCCCGGCCCACAAGGTGGGAGCGAACGGATGACCCTCGCCCTCGGCACCATCGCCGACGACTATACCGGCGCCTCCGACCTCGCCAATACCCTGGCCAAGAACGGCCTGCGCACGGTGCAGACCGTGGGCATCCCGGCCGACGACCTGCCTCTGGGCGAGGTGGACGCGGTGGTGGTCTCCCTGAAGATCCGCTCCGTGCCGGCCGCCGAGGCGGTGGAGAAGGCCCGCGCCGCCGACCGCTGGCTCAGGGCGCGCGGCGCCGGCCATGTCATGTACAAGATCTGCTCCACCTTCGATTCCACCGACGAAGGCAATATCGGCCCGGTGCTCGACGCGCTCGCCGCCGATGCCGGGGCGGCGGCGGTGCTGGTCACCCCCGCGTTCCCGGAGACGGGCCGCACCGTCTACCAGGGCCACCTCTTCGTCGGCGCGGTGCCGCTGAACGAGAGCCCGCTCAAGGACCATCCCCTCAATCCTATGCATGACGCCAATCTGGTGCGCGTGCTGGGGCGGCAGAGCGTCTCCCGCGTGGGCCTCGTGCCCCAGGCGCTGGTGGCACGCGGCGCCGACGCCATCCGCGCACGGCTGGCGGAGCTTGCGGCCGACGGCATCGGCGGCGTGATCGCGGATGCGGTGAATGAAGCCGATCTGGTCGCCCTCGGCGCCGCCGCGCTCGATTCCCGGGTGTCCGTGGGCGCCTCCGGTCTAGGCCTCGGCCTGGCCCGGGGCCTCGTCGCCACCGGCCGGGTGCTACGCGTCGATGCGACGGCATCGGTCATGGCCGGTGTCGGCGGGCTTTCCGCCTGTCTCGCCGGCAGTTGCTCCAAGGCGACGCTGGAACAGATCGCGCGGGCCGAGGACGCCATGCCGGTGCTGCGGCTCTCCGCCGAAGCGCTGGTCTCCGGCCCGGCCGAGGCCGAGGACGCGCTGGAGTGGGCCGCTGCCCGCATCGAGAGCGGCCCCGTCCTCATCGCCTCCTCCGCCTCGCCGGCAGAAGTGGCGCGCCTTCAGGCCCTCCACGGCCGCGAGGCCGCCGGCCATGCCATCGAGCAGGGACTGGCGACCATCGCCGAAGGGCTGGTCAAGCGCGGGGTCCGCCGGCTGGTGGTGGCGGGCGGCGAAACCTCCGGCGCGGTAGTGGATCGCCTCGGCATCCCCGCCTTCGCGCTGGGGCCGGAGATCGCGGCCGGCGTGCCGGTGCTGCGCGCCATCGGCGGCGCGCACGGTGATCTGTTGATGGCGCTCAAGTCCGGCAATTTCGGCGGCGTGGACTTCTTCACCGATGCGCTGGGGCTGATGTCGAAGTAGCAAGCCGCCGTCCAGACACCGAGCTTCGCGGAGCGGGCTCCGACCGGGTCGAAACGGCCCCGTCGGAGCCCGCTCGCGTTTCGGGGCCGCGCCCCGGCCGATGTTTGCATTTCTGCAAATGCGGCTGTCGCGCCACCCCTCTTTGCTTTGCCCAGCGCCAACCTAATATCCACCCCGACACCTGAAGCGATCGCCGTTCGCACAAGCTCACGGCAATCGCTCCAGATCCCGAAGTTGACGCGTTTTCGTCACGCGAACCGGTATCCACTTCGCTAGAAAACGCTCTGTTGAGGCCGCTTGGACGGCCACGGAACACCCCCATGATCGAACATCGTCCCTTCGACAGCCTCGGCAAGGCCAACCACGGCTGGCTCAACGCCCGGCACCACTTCTCCTTCGCCAATTATTTCGATCCCGCCCGCCAGAGCCACGGCAAGCTCAGGGTGTGGAACGACGACGAGATCGCGCCGGGATCGGGCTTTCCGCCCCACCCGCACGCCAACATGGAAATCATCACCTATGTCCGCGAGGGTGCCATCACCCACGAGGACAGCCTGGGCAACCGCGGCCGCACCGTGGCCGGCGACATCCAGGTGATGAGCGCGGGGCGCGGCATCCGGCACTCGGAATACAATCTGGAAAGCGCGCCCACGCGCATCTTCCAGATCTGGATCGAGCCGGACCAGGCCGGCGGCGCGCCCACCTGGGGCACGCGGCCCTTTCCCAAGACCGACCGCTCCGGCCGCTTCGTGGCCCTGGCGAGCGGGATCGCGGGGGATGGGGACGCCCTGCCCATCCGCGCCCATGCCCGCGTCCTCGGCGCCACGCTGAAGGCGGGCGAAACCATCGATTATGCCCCTTTGAGCGGCCTAAACACCTATCTGGTGCCGGCCACCGGCGCGGTGGAGGTGAACGGCCTGCGCCTTGCCACCCGCGACGGCGCCGCCATCTCCGACGAGCCCGCCCTCACCATCACCGCGCTGGAAGACAGCGAGCTGGTGCTGGTGGAAGCGGCCTGACGCCTTTTTCCCCTCCCCCGTTTCCCCGTTTCCCCCTTTCTCAAGGAGCCCATCATGGCCAAAGTCCTCGTCCTGTATTATTCCGCCTACGGTCACATCGAGCAGATGGCCGAAGCTGCCGCCGCCGGCGCCCGTGAGGCCGGCGCCACGGTCGACATCAAGCGCGTGCCGGACCTGGTGCCGGAAGAGGTGGCCAAATCCGCCCACTTCAAGCTGGACCAGAAGGCCCCCATCGCCACCGTGGCGGAGCTGGCCGAGTACGACGCCATCATCGTGGGCACGGGCACCCGCTTCGGCCGCATGGCCTCGCAGATGGCCAACTTCCTCGACCAGGCCGGCGGCCTGTGGGCGCGCGGCGCGCTGAACGGCAAGGTGGGCGGCGCCTTTACCTCCACCGCCACCCAGCACGGCGGCCAGGAAGTGACGCTGTTCTCCATCATCACCAACCTGATGCATTTCGGCATGGTGATCGTGGGCCTCGACTACGGCTACGGCGCCCAGATGACCCTCGACGAGATCACCGGCGGCAGCCCCTATGGCGCCACCACCATCACCGGCGGCGACGGCTCCCGCCAGCCCTCCGCCATCGAGCTGGATGGCGCCCGCTACCAGGGCAAGAAGATCGCCGAGACCGCCATCAAGCTGCACGGCTGAAGGGATGGGCCGGCGGGGTTCACCCACCGGCCCTCGCTCCAGGCCCGTACGGGCTTCCATTTTCTTGATCCGCATGGCGGCCGGGGCGAACGCTCCGGCCGCATTTTATTGTGCGCACAAGCTGTGAAAAGCCGTCTCGGCACCGGCTGTTCAGCCGCCCGATGCCGTGTCATAAATCGTTTTAAGAAGATGCGGCCAAAGCCGCGTTCGGGCCAGGGAGGACAGCCGCCGTGTCACGCTATGACCCGCCTCGCGCCGGTGCGCCCGGCCTTGCCACGCCGCCCCCCGGCGGCATGACGGGACACGCATCATGAGCGACGAGACCAAGGGCAAGCCTATGCGCAGCCAGGCCTGGTTCGGCCGGCAGGACAAGATGGGCTTCTATTATCGCTCCTTCCTGAAGAACAGCGGCTTCCCCCAGGACCAGTTCGACGGCCGCCCGGTGATCGGCATCTGCAACACCTGGTCGGAACTCACCCCCTGCAACGCCCATTTCCGCACCATCGCGGAGCATGTGCGCTACGGCGTGCTGGATGCCGGCGGCTTCCCGCTGGAATTCCCGGTCTCCTCCCTCGGCGAGGTGACCATGCGGCCCACCGCCATGCTGTTCCGCAACCTCGCCTCCATGGATGTGGAGGAGGCCATCCGCGCCCATCCCCTCGACGGCGTGGTGCTGCTGATGGGCTGCGACAAGACCACCCCGGCCCTGCTCATGGGCGCGGCTTCCGCCGATCTGCCGGCGATCGGCGTCTCCGGCGGGCCGCAGCTGCGCGGCGTCTATCGCGGCGAGATCATCGGCTCGGGCACCAACATCATCTCCATGAGCGAGCAGTTGCGCGCGGGAGAGATCACGCTGGCCGACTTCCACGAGGCGGAGGCGGCCATGAACCGCTCCGCGGGCAGCTGCATGACCATGGGCACGGCTTCAACAATGGCCTCGATGGTCGAGGCTCTTGGCCTCGGCCTGCCGGAGAATGCCGCCATCCCCGCCGCCGACGCCCGGCGCAACCTGCTCGCCCGCATGGCGGGGCGGCGCATCGTGGAGATGGCGAAAGCGGACCTGAAGCCCTCGGATATCCTCACCCGCGCCGCCTTCGAGAATGCCATCCGGGCGCTCGCGGCCATCGGCGGTTCCACCAATGCGGTGGTCCACCTGCTCGCCATCGCCGGCCGGGTGGGCGTGGAGCTGACCCTGGACGATTTCGACCGGCTGGGCCGCGACGTGCACTGCCTGGTGGACCTCATGCCCTCCGGCCGCTTCCTGATGGAGGATTTCTACTATGCCGGCGGCCTGCCCGCCGTGCTGCGGACGCTGGGCGAGCGCGGGCTGCTGAATCGCGAGGCCCTCACCGTCAACGGCCGCTCCATCTGGGAGAATGTGGCTGAGGCGCCGTGCTGGAATAAAGAGGTCATCACCCCGTTCGAGGCGCCGTTCAAGGCCGACGCGGGCATCGCCATCCTCACCGGGAATCTTGCCCCGGACGGCGCCGTCATCAAGCCGTCCGCCGCCTCGCCGGAGCTGATGCAGCACACCGGCCGCGCCGTGGTGTTCGAGAGCGTGGAGGAGATGCACCACGCGGTGAACGATGAGGCCCTCGACATCGACGCCTCCTGCATCATGGTGCTGAAGCATTGCGGGCCCAAGGGCTATCCCGGCATGGCGGAGGTGGGCAACATGCCCCTGCCCGCCAAGCTGCTGCGCCAGGGCGTACGCGACATGATCCGCATCTCCGATGCCCGCATGTCCGGCACCGCCTACGGCACGGTGGTGCTGCACGTGGCGCCCGAGGCCACCGCCGGCGGGCCGCTGGCGCTGGTGAAGACCGGCGACCTCATCACCCTCGACGTGCCCGCCCGCGCCCTCAACCTGCATGTGAGCGAGGAGGAACTGGCGCAGCGCCGCGCCGCCTTTGTGCCGCCCGCTCCCCACGCCGAGCGGGGCTATGCCCGCCTCTACATCGACCACGTGCTGCAGGCCGATCGCGGCGCGGATTTCGATTTCCTCGTCGGCCGCACCGGATCGCCGGTGCCGCGCGACAATCACTGAAGGTGACCCATGCCCACGTTTACTGCCGCGCGCCCCTTCAAGGGCGTGTTCCCGGTGGCGCCCACCGTGTTCGACGCCGCCGGAGCGCTTGATCTCGAAGGCCAGAAGCGCGCCATCGACTGCATGATCGATGCCGGCTCCCACGGCATCTGCATCCTCGCCAACTTCTCCGAGCAGTTCGTGCTCACTGACGACGAGCGCGACCGCGTCATGGTCGCGGTGCTGGAGCATGTGGCGGGCCGGGTGCCGGTGATCGTCACCACCACCCATTTCTCCACCGCCGTCTGTGCCGAGCGCTCGCGCCGGGCGCAGGACCTGGGCGCGGCCATGGTCATGATCATGCCGCCCTATCACGGCGCCACCTTCCGGGTGCCGGAGGCGTCCATCTACGACTTCTACCGTGGCGTGTCCGACGCCATCTCCATCCCCATCATGGTGCAGGACGCCCCGGTGGCGGGCACGCCCTTGTCAGTGCCGTTCCTCGCCCGCATGGCCAAGGAGATCGGCAACCTCGCCTATTTCAAGATCGAGGTGCCGCAGGCCGCCGCCAAGCTGCGCGCGCTGATCGAGGCCGGGGGCGCGGCGATCGAAGGTCCGTGGGACGGGGAGGAGGCCATCACCCTCATGGCCGATCTCGACGCCGGGGCCACCGGCGCCATGACGGGCGGCGCCTATGCGGACGGCATCCGCCAGGTCACCGATCCCTATTTCGCCGGCGACCGCGAAGCCGCCATGGACGCCTACCAGCGCTGGCTGCCCCTCATCAATTACGAGAACCGCCAGTGCGGCCTCGCCGCCTGCAAGGCGCTGATGCAGGAAGGCGGCGTCATCGCCCACGAGACCGTGCGCGCGCCGTTGCCGGCCATGCACCCCGCCACCCGCGCCGGCCTGATCGAGATCGCCCGTCGGCTCGATCCGCTGGTGCTGCGCTGGGGGAAATGATCTTCACCGGCTGATTGCGGTCGTCATCTTATGTGCCGTCGTCCTCGGCCTTCGACCGAGGCCGAGTGGGCCGCTCAAGCGCCGCGCGGGCTTGACCAATGGCCCACGAGCAAAGCTCATGGGCCATTGGCATACCCATGCCAGACCGCTGCCGTTCGAGGGCAAAAAGCGATGACGACCCCCATCCTGCGCGAGAATTTCGGCCTGCTGCCCCACGGCCCGGTGGTGGAGCGGGTGCGGCTCACCGGGGCCGGCGGCTTCGAGGCCTCGGTCATCACCTATGGCGCGGCGCTCCAGGCGCTGCGCGTCCCCGACGCCCACGGCGTCCTCGCCGACGTGGTGCTCGGCCATGACGACGCCGCCGGCTATGGGCGGACGCGCGATTTCTACGGCGTCACCGTGGGCCGCTTCGCCAACCGCATCGCCGGGGCGGCCTTCGACCTCGACGGCGCCCGCGTCACCCTTGAGGCCAATGACGGCGCCAACATGCTGCACGGCGGCGTCATTGGCTTCGACCGGGCGCTGTGGACCATCGAGGCGGTGGACGAGGACCCGGTCCCGGCGGTCACCCTGCGCCACATCAGCCCGGACGGGGCCGGCGGCTTTCCCGGCACGCTGGACGCCCGCGTCACCTACAGCCTCACGGGCCTCGGCGAACTGACCATCGCCTTTTCTGCGGTGACCGACCGGCCCACGGTGGTGAACCTCACCAACCACGCCTTCTTCAACCTGGACGGGGTGGAGACGGCCGGCGACATCCTCGGTCATCACCTCACGCTCGCCGCCGAGCGCTTCCTCGCCACCGATGCTGCGGCGATCCCCCTGCCCGGCCCACCGCGCACGGTGGACGGCACGCCGTTCGATTTCCGCGCCGGAGCGCTCATCGGTGCGCGCATCCGGGACGACGACGAGCAACTGCGCTTCGGGCGCGGCTACGACCATAATTATTGTCTTGAACCGACCGACACGCCGCGCCTTGCCGCTCGCGTGCGGGCCGCGCACTCCGGCCGGGTCATGGAGCTGCTGACCGACCAGCCGGGCGTGCAGTTCTATTCGGGCAACGTCATCGACGGGGCGGCGCAGGGCAAATATGGCCGCCTGCACCGCCAGTCCGACGCCTTCTGCCTGGAGCCGCAGGCCTGGCCCGACGCGCCCAACCGGCTGGATTTCCCTTCCGCCCGGCTCAATCCCGGCGAGACCTACCGGCACGTCTCCATCTATCGCTTCTCGACCCTCTGAGGCCGCGCGGGCTTCGCTCAGGAATTCAGGCTCAGGAATTCGCGGATGAGCGCCTGGGTAGAGCCATCCTTGCCGTCCGCCGACGCCCCCGCCCCCAGCATGGGAACGATGGCGGTGGCGAGTTCCTTGCCGAGCTCCACGCCCCACTGGTCGAAGGCGTTGATGTTCCAGATGGCGGCCTCCACGAACACGCGGTGCTCGTAGAGCGCGA
This sequence comes from Xanthobacter autotrophicus, assembly GCF_005871085.1. Classification (GTDB taxonomy): domain Bacteria; phylum Pseudomonadota; class Alphaproteobacteria; order Rhizobiales; family Xanthobacteraceae; genus Xanthobacter; species Xanthobacter autotrophicus. The sequence continues at coordinate 21,708 of NZ_VAUP01000005.1, forward strand.
TCAGCCGCCCGAGGGCGAAGGGATCAAGCGTGCGGAAGGCGATGGTCACCGAGGGCCGGTTGCCCGGAAAGCTGCGGTGCAGCGCCATGCCGGCCCCGGCGGGGCTCAGCCGCGCCTGCGTCTCCGCGAGGCTGCGGCCGTTCATCAGCGCTTCCGACTGGGCGAGGCAATTGGCCACCAGCAGGCGCTGGTGCTCGGCGAGATCCGTCTCGTGGCCCTCCAGCGGCAGGATGAATTCCGCCGGAATCACGTCCGTGCCCTGGTGCAGCAGCTGGTAGAAGGCATGCTGCCCGTTGGTGCCCGGTTCGCCCCACACCAGGGGGCCGGTGGCATAGGCGACCGCCTCCCCCGAAAGGGTCACGCGCTTGCCGTTGCTCTCCATGTCGAGCTGCTGGAGATAGGCCGGCAGGCGGGCGAGCCGCTGCGCATAGGGCAGCACGGCGCGGGCCGCATAGCCCATCCCGTTGCGGTGCCAGACGCCGATGAGGCCAAGCAGTACCGGCAGGTTCTGCGCCAGGGGCGCGGTGCGGAAATGCTCGTCCATGGCATGGGCGCCGTCCAGGAACGCCTCGAAACGCCGCGCGCCCACTGCGATCATCAGCGGCAGGCCGATGGCCGACCACACCGAATAGCGCCCGCCGACCCAATCCCAGAAGCCGAACATGCGCTCGCGGGCGATGCCGAAGGCCTCCACTTCCGCCAGCGCCGTGGACACCGCCGCGAAATGGGCGCCGGCCACCGCTTCGCCCACCGCCGCCGCGATCCAGCGGCGGGCCGAGCGGGCATTGGTCATGGTCTCGATGGTGGTGAAGGTCTTCGACGCAACGATGACGAGGGTGGTCCGCGGGTCGAGCCCCTTCAGCGTATCGGCGAGGTGCGCGCCGTCCACATTGGAGACGAAGTGCAGGCGCGGCCCGTCATGGAATGGCTTCAGCGCCAGCGTCGCCATGGCCGGGCCGAGATCGGAGCCACCAATGCCGATGTTGATCACGTCCGTAAACGGCGCCCCGGTGGATGAGGCGATGGCGCCCGAGCGCACGTCTTCCGCGAAGGCGAACAGGCGCGCGAAGGTGGCGTTCACCGCACCCATCACATCCACGCCGTCCACCGGGATGGGCCGGTTGGCGCGGTTGCGCAGGGCCACGTGCAGCACGGCGCGGTTCTCGGTGGTGTTGATGCGCGCGCCGTCGAACATGGCGTCGCGCTTGGCCTCCACCCCGGCGGCGCTGGCAAGGTCCATGAGGGCGGCGAGGGCCGGCGCCGTCAAATGGGTCTTGGAGAAATCGAGGAGCAGATCGTCCAGCCGCGCGGAGAAGGCGGCAAACCGCCCCGGGTCCGCGTCGAACAGGGCGCGGATGCGCAGGCCTGCGGCCTCGGCGGCCTCGACGTTGAGCCGCGCCCAGGCGGGGACGATGTCGGTCATGGGGTGTCCTCCCTCGCGCCTCGATGGTCCGGCTTCAGGCCCGCAGCGCCGCCGCGGCGCGGCTGAGGGCTTCGATGGCGGCCCAGTCTCCGGCCGCCACCAGAGCGCGCGGCAGCATCCAGGAGCCGCCGACGCAGATCACGTTGGGCAGGGCGAGATAGCCCGGCGCGGAGGCGAGGCTGATGCCGCCGGTGGGGCAGAAGGTGAGCTGCGGCAAGGGCGAGGCGATGGAGGCGAGATAAGCGCTGCCGCCCGCCGGCTCGGCCGGGAAGAACTTGGCATAGCGGTAGCCGTGCTCGATCAGCCGCATGGCCTCCCCCGCCGTGGCGATACCCGGCAGCAGCGGGATGCCGGCCTCGGCGGCGGCATCGAGCAGGCGCGGCGTGGCGCCGGGCGAGACCGCGAAGCGCGCACCGGCCTTCTCGGCCTCCTCGAGCTGGGCGGCGTCCAGCACCGTGCCGACGCCGGGGATCGCGCCCTCCACCTCATCCGCCACGGCGCGGATGGCGTCCATGGCCTCGGCCGTGCGCAGGGTGATCTCGATGGCCGGAAGGCCGCCCGCCACCAGGGCGCGGGCGAGCGGGACAGCGTCCGCGGCGCGCTCAACGACCACCACGGGCACCACCGGCGCGCGGGACAGAATGCTGTGGAGACCGGACTGGATCTTGTCGTTCACGCGAAAACCTCCTGGAAAATGCTGGCGCCCTTTTCGGCCTGGCCGACGGCGTTTCGGAACGGGGCGAAGAGCTCGCGGCCGACGCCGCTGTGGGAGGCGGAAAGGTCCGCCGTCACCGGTGTGCGGGCGGCCCATTCGGCGGCCGGGACCAGCACTTCGAGGGTGCCCGCCACCGCATCCACGCGGATGAGGTCGCCGTCGCGCACCTTGGCGATGGCGCCGCCGTCCACCGCTTCCGGCGTCACATGGATGGCCGAGGGCACCTTGCCCGAGGCCCCCGACAGCCGCCCGTCGGTGACAAGCGCCACCTTCAGCCCGCGATCCTGCAGCACGCCCAGCGGCGGCATCAATTTGTGCAGCTCCGGCATGCCGTTGGCCTTGGGGCCCTGGAACCGAAGCACCGCCACCATGTCGCCCGTCAGCTCGCCGGCCTTGAAGGCGGCCTGAAGCTCCTCCTGGGCATGGAACACCCGCGCCGGCGCCTCGATGATGTGGCGTTCGGGAGCCACCGCCGAGGTCTTGATCACCGCCCGGCCGATGTTGCCGTCGAGCACCTTCAGCCCGCCGGTGGCCTGGAAGGGCTCGGCCGCCGTGCGCAGCACCTTGTCGTCACCGGTGACGGCGGGACCGTCGCGCCAGGCGAGGCTGCCGTCTTCGGCCAGCACCGGCTCTTTCGTGTAAGCCTCCAGCCCGCGCCCGAGGATGGTCTCGGCATCGGCATGGAGCAGGCCCGCGCCGAGTAGCTCGCGGATGACGAAGGCCATGCCGCCGGCGGCGTGGAAGTGGTTCACGTCCGCCGTGCCGTTGGGATAGACCCGGGTGAGCAGGGGCGTCACCTCGGCGAGGTCGGAAAAGTCCTGCCAGGTGAGCGCGATGCCGCCCGCCGCCGCCATGGCGACGAGATGCAGGGTGTGGTTGGTGGAGCCGCCCGTGGCGTGCAGACCGACGATGCCGTTCACGAACGCCTTCTCGTCCAGCATCCGCCCGGCGGGGATGTAATCATTGCCCAGCGCGGTGATGGCCAGCGCCCGTTGCGCGGCAGCCTTGGTGAGGGCATCGCGCAGGGGCGTGTCCGGGGTCACGAAGGAGGCGCCGGGCAGATGCAGGCCCATGATCTCCATGAGCATCTGGTTGGTATTGGCGGTGCCATAGAAGGTGCAGGTGCCGGGGCCGTGGTAGGACTTGGATTCCGCTTCCAGCAGCGCGTCGCGGCCGACCTTTCCTTCCGCGAACAGCTGGCGGATCCTCGACTTCTCGGTGTTGGACAGGCCCGAGGTCATGGGGCCGGACGGGATGAACACCGCTGGCAGGTGACCGAACGACAGCGCGCCCATGACGAGGCCGGGAACGATCTTGTCGCAGATGCCGAGGAACACCGCCGCATCGAAGGTCTGGTGGGAGAGCGCCACGGCGGTGGAGAGCGCGATCACGTCGCGCGAGAACAAGGACAGCTCCATGCCGGCCTCGCCCTGGGTGACGCCGTCGCACATGGCGGGCACGCCGCCGGCCACCAGCGCCACGCCGCCCACGCCACGGGCGGCCTCCCGCAGCAGCTGGGGATAGCGCTCATAGGGCTGGTGGGCGGACAGCATGTCGTTATAGGCGGTGACGATGCCGAGGCTCGCGCCCTGGCCCTCGCGCAGCACCGCCTTGTCGCCGGGGGCGCAGGCGGCGAAGCCGTGGGCCTGGTTGGCGCAACCCAGCGCCTGACGGCGCGGCTTATGGGCGGCGGCGGCGGCGATGCGGTCGAGATAGCGCTGTCTCTGGTCGCGGCTGCGCTGCGCGATCCGCTCCGTCACCTCCCCCACGCGGGCGTTGAGGAGGGCGGAGGTCGGCACGGCGGACGGGGTATTAGCGGACGGGGTATCAGCGGACATGGCGGTCTCCTCCCGGAGGGATCCGCCTATCCTGTAGCGGGTCTTCCGGCAATCGGTCTCTTATGATCGTCTCTTATACGCGTATCTTGCGACCATCTCTTGGCAAGCAGGGCTTTTGGCAAGCAGGCCTTTGGCAAGCGGATCCCTTGGCGCTCCGCTTCCCTCACGGGCGATGCCGCTCGGGAAGACAGCGCAACCTTGACCATCAGTCGTCGCCGGACCAGGTACGGCCGTCGCGCTCGATGAGGGCGATGGCGGCGGCGGGGCCCCAGGTGCCGGCGGTATAAGGCTTGGGCGGCTCGCGGGAGGCGCGCCATGCCTCCAGAATCGGGTCCACCCAGCGCCACGCCGCCTCCACCTCGTCGCGACGCATAAACAGGGTCTGGTTGCCGCGCACCACGTCCATGAGCAGGCGCTCATAGGCATCGGGGTTGCGCACGCCGAAGACGCTGGCAAAGCTCATGTCGAGGGGCACATGCTCGAGCCGCATGCCGCCGGGGCCGGGGTCCTTGATCATCAGCCAGAGCTTCACGCCCTCCTCCGGCTGGAGCCGCAGCACCAGCACGTTGGCGCGGAGCGCGCCGGCCGACTCGTCGAACACCGAATGGGGCACCGGCCGGAAGGTGATGACGATCTCCGACACCCGCGAGGCCAGCCGCTTGCCGGTGCGCAGGTAGAACGGCACGCCCGACCAGCGCCAGTTGCCGATCTCCGCCTTCAGCGCCACAAAGGTCTCGGTGTCCGAAGTGCTGGACCCCAGCTCCTCCAGATAGCCCGGCACCGCCCCACCCGCCGAGGCGCCGGCGCGATACTGGCCGCGCACGGTGAGCTGGCCGGCATTGGCCTCGGTGATGGGCTGGAGGGCTTTCAGAACCTTCAGCTTCTCGTCGCGCACCGCGTCCGCGTCCAAAGACACCGGCGGTTCCATGGCGACAAGGCACAGCAGCTGGAGAATGTGGTTCTGCACCATGTCGCGCAGGGCGCCGGCAGTGTCGTAGTAACCGGCGCGGCCGGCGGTGCCGATGTCTTCCGCAACCGTGATCTGCACATGGTCGACGTGAGCATTGTTCCACACCGGCTCGAACAGGGTATTGGCGAAGCGCAGCGCCATCAGGTTCTGCACCGTCTCCTTGCCGAGATAATGATCGATACGGTAGACGTTGCGCTCCTCGAACACCTCGCCGATGGCTTTGTTGAGGGCGACCGCGCTCTCAAGGCTCTTGCCCAGCGGCTTCTCCACCACCACCCGCGCCCCATCGACGGCGATGCCGTGGGCGCCGAGGCGGGTGCAGATGGGGCCGAACAGGGCCGGCCCGGTGGCCAGATAGAACACCCGGATCATGTCCGTATGGGTGGCGATGAGGGCGGCAAGCCGCTCCCATCCACCCTCGCCTTCCGCCTCCACCGGCACATAGGTGAGGCGGGCGAGGAAGCGGGCCACGTCCGCATCCTCAAGATCGCCGGCGGGCACATATTCGGTAATGGCGGAGCGGGCGAAGGCGACGAAGGCCTCCGGCGTCATCTGCTGGCGCGAGGCGCCGACGATGGCGGCGCGCTCCGGCAGTTGGCCGGCGCGGTCGCGCTGGTAGAGCGCGGGAAGAAGCTTGCGCCGCGCCAGGTCGCCGGTGGCGCCGAACACCGTGAGGACGAAGGGTTGCACCGGAATGACGCGACTCGACATCAAATTCGCCTTGCAGTGAGGCCCGTCAGGTCGGGACGACGGTCCGGAGCCTGGGTGGCGGCACGAGCCGGGGAGGCTCGGCGAGATTTATGCGGCTGACCGCGCCTGCGTCAATTAATAACTTCACATGATTTATATATTGGCCCGGAAAGCACACGCAAATACCGCACCCGGTTCAGTGGACTGCCGACGCCCCGATCAGCCGTTCCGGAGGCCGATCAGCCGTGCCGGAGGCCGCGCGGCATTGCGCACCGCCGTCGCGCCGCACATCCTCCGGCACCAGATGATCTGCGGCTGGATGGCCGCAGACAGGAAGGGCGGATCAATGACCTTCACAATAGCGCCCGGCGCGAGCGCCCAGTCGCCCCAGGCGGATCAGCAAGATCAAAAGGATCTCGAATGGTGGCGCGGAGCCGTGATCTACCAGATCTATCCGCGCTCCTTCCAGGATACGGACGGTGACGGCATCGGCGACCTGAAGGGCATCGTCCGCCGGCTGGACCATGTGGCGGCACTGGGCGTGGACGCCATCTGGCTGTCGCCCTTCTTCACCTCCCCCATGAAGGATTTCGGCTACGACATTTCCGATTATCGCGGCGTCGATCCCATCTTCGGCACCCTCGACGATTTCGATGCCCTGGTAGAAAAAGCCCATGCGCTGGGGCTGAGGATCATCATCGACCAGGTGCTGAGCCACACCTCCGACCAGCACCCGTGGTTCGCCCAGAGCCGCGCCGATCGAACCAATGCCAAGGCCGACTGGTACGTCTGGGCCGACCCCGAGGCGGACGGCACGCCGCCCAACAACTGGCTCGCCGTGTTCGGCGGCTCCGCCTGGGAATGGGACAGCCGGCGCCGGCAATACTACCTGCACAATTTCCTCACCTCCCAGCCCGACCTCAACCTGCACAACCGGGCGGTTCAGGACGCGCTGCTGAACGAGGTCCGGTTCTGGCTCGATCGTGGCGTCGACGGGTTCCGGCTGGACGCCTGCAATTTCTATTTTCACGACCCGATGCTGCGGAACAACCCACCGTTCACCGGTGAAAGCGAGGTGCCCCGGGCCAACCCCTATGGCTTCCAGGATCATGTCTTCGACAAGAACCGCCCGGAGAACCTCGATTTCCTCAGGCGGGTGCGGGCGCTGATGGCGCTTTATCCCGGCGCCATGACCGTGGGCGAGATCGGCGAGAGCGGGGAGCGGGCCCTCGCCCTGATGGCCGCCTACACCTGCGGCGGCGACAAGCTCAACATGTGCTATTCCTTCGACTTCCTCGCGCCGCCGTTTTCGGCCGGCCATTTCCGCCGCATCGTCGAGCGCTTCGAGGCCGCGGCCGCCGACAGCTGGCCGTGCTGGGCCTTCTCGAACCACGATGTGACGCGCCACGTCTCCCGCTGGCGGGGCGAGGGGCGCAATCCGGTGCGCCTCGCCCGGGTGATGGCGGCGCTGCTTTTGGCGCTGCGTGGCTCCGTCTCGCTCTATGAGGGCGAGGAACTGGGCCTCCCCGAGGCCGACCTCGCCTTCGAGGATCTGGTGGACCCCTATGGCGTGCGCTTCTGGCCCGATTTCAAGGGCCGCGACGGCTGTCGCACCCCCATGGTGTGGGACGCCGCCGCACCCCATGGTGGCTTCACCACGGGCCGGCCCTGGCTGCCGGTTCCGGCCGATCACCTGCCGCTGGCGGTGGACCGGCAGAGCCATGACGCGGGGTCCGTGCTGGCCCAGTATCGCCGCCTGCTGGCGTTCAGGCGGCACCATCCGGCCCTGGTCAAGGGCAGCATCAGGTTTCTGGACAGTGCGGGCGAAATCATCGCCTTCCGCCGGGATTTCGGCGGCGAAGGGCTGATGTGCGCGTTCAACCTCGGCACCGAGCCGGCCACGCTGGAGCTGCCCGAGGGCCTCGCGGCCGACCCCATCGCGGACCTCGGCTTTTCCGGAACCATACGGGATGCCTGCGTGCGGCTTGAGGGATTGGACGCTGTCTTTGCCCGGCTGTGAGGGGGTGCGCGCTCTGCTCTTCTCAGGGCGTGGTGCCGGCGAGAAAACGCTCCATGGGCATGAGCCGCCAGACCACCGGGCATGGCGCACGGACGGCGGCGGCCAGAAGATAGTCGGGTCCAAGGTCGCATTGATGCAGGTGCCAGTCGCCCGCGGCGCCCAGATGTCCGGCCAGATGGGCCACAGCCGGCGCTTCCTGGCCAGCGGGGCCTGATCCGGCAAGCTGGAAGGACACGTCGTTGGGCGGCAGCGACAGGCCCAGGCCCACCGCCTTGGCGAAGGCCTCGCGCAGCGTCCAGTAAGCGAAGGCCCTGGGTCTGGCGGCCGCGCCGGCGGCGGACAGATCCGCCACCTCCGCATCGGCCATGATCATGGCCATCGCCTCCAGGGGAACCTCGCGGACGTGGGCCTCCACATCGACGCCCACCAGGGGCGTGCCAGCGATGGCGACGGCCACGGCCGTGCCGGAATGGGACAGGCTGAACCCGGGCCCTGCCCCGGCCTGGGAAGGCCCGGCAAGGAACGGGCCGGCGAGGAAGGGCTTGCCGCTCGGATCCCGGGCGAAAGCCAGATCCTGCGGATCGACCCCCAGGCAGCGACCGAGGGCCAGCCGCTTCACCGCGTGCGCCAGAAGAAAAAGGTCCCGGTCGCGGGGAAAGGCGAAGGCCCGCCGGCGCGCCTCCTCCTCCGGACTGAGGGACGCCATCAAGCGCACGCGCATGTCCGGCGCCAGCAGGTCGGTGAAGCCGTGCAGGATCAGCACCTCGCCGGACGCCGGCCCGTGATCGAACGCGCCATCCCGCGCCCCCATCGCAATCTCCCCCTGCCGCGTGCCGGCTGTGCCCTCACGACACCGAGCGGATGAAGGCGATGATCGCCTGCTGGGCGGGCGCGTCCCACAACAGGGGGGCGTGGCCCTGGTCCGCCACCTCATGGATCACAAGGCCCGGGTGATGGGCCGCCATGTCCGCCATGGTCTTCGCCGACAGCACGTCCGACAGCGCGCCGCGCACCACCATGGCGGGCACATGGGCAAGGGCATCGAAGCCGGGCCACATGTCCGGCAGGGGCTTGCCGGGATCGATGGCCTTGAACGACTCGCCCAGCGCCGGATCATAGGAGAGGCACGGCTTGCCGCCGGCATCGCCATGGATCTGGCGGGCAAAGCGCTCCCACTCCGCATCGCTCAGGGCCGGGAACATGAAGCCCTGGCTTGCCTTCAGGTCGGCGACGGCCTCCGGCCAGCTCGCCGGCAGCGGCGCGCCCACATAGCCGCCGATGCGCACGATGCCGGCCACATCCACGAACGGGCCGATGTCGTTGAAGATGGCGCCGGCGAACAGCTGCGGCCGCAGGATCGCCAGCACGAACATGACGAGGCCGCCCCGCGAGGTGCCGAACAGCACCGCCCGGGAGATGCCGAGCACGGCAAGGCCGGCCAGGATGTCCTGCGCCTCCTGGATCGGCGTGTAGGTGGTGTAGGGCGCATGGCCCGAGCCGCCGCGCCCGCGATAATCGAACGCCACCACGCGGGTGGGATGGGCGCCATCGGCCACCAGCGCCTGCGCCAGGGCCTCATAATCCCGCGAATTGCGGGTGAGGCCGGACAGCAGCACCACCGGCAGGGGCGCCGCGGGGTCCCCCCATTCGCGCCCCAGCAAGGCGACACCGTCCGCGCTCGGATAGGCGAAAAAGCGCGCCGGGGCCGTCCTCAACTGGTCTTCGCCGGCCTGTCCGGCCGGTTCTGTTTCGTGCTGGTCCATGCTCCTCCCTCCCGGCCGCTCTGCCGGCGTCCGTTGAAGCCGCCTCTACCCGGCAGTTGCCGGCGGGCCGAAGGCAGCTCCGGCCCCGCGTTGAAAGCCCCCGTCACGAGACGGGCGCGGCGGGCGCCTTCACGGCGGCGGCCGAATCGTTCCAGCCGTGGGCGTTGAGCCAGTCCACGGTGGTGTCCAGCGCCGCATTGGTCTCCGGCGCGTCCCAGGCCGGCCCGGTGAACACCGGCGGATCGACGCGCCGGAAGCGCGAGCCCAGAAGCTGGGCGCACTGCGCGCTGGTGGCAGCGGCGCCGGCCTGCAGGAACAGGTCCACCAGCACCAACGGATTGAACGGATCCAGCAGCCACTGGCGATAGCCCCAGTCGGCGCTGCCCTCGGAGAGGCCGGGCGACAGATAGCGGGACTGGCCGGCGAGGTTGCGCGGCGTTCCGACGGACAGCAGCGCCATGTCCTCCAATGCCTTCTGCTGGGCCAGCGCGCCGGTGATGGCCGTCAGCGCCGGATTGTTGGAGGCCACCGCCCCATCCACATAGGCGGGACCGGTCTGCGCCCCGCTCTGGTAGATGGGATATTGCAGCGGCATGGCCATGGTGCGCAGCACCACGTCCGCGATCAGCTCCACCCGGCCGAGATCGCCGGGAAAATTGGAGAAGGTGCGCGGCAGCCAGCTGCGCTGCCCGTCGGAAAGGGCATTGTCGAGCTGCACCGTATTGACCAGCACCGGCCGCTTCACGTCGGCGAGGATGGCGCCGGGGCCGAACACCTCGTCGCAGAACGCCTTGATGCGCCCCGTGGTCATGGCGGCATTGTTGCCCAGCACGGTGCCGGCGATGGACCACGGCGTCTGGCTCTCGCGCACCTCGTCATCGAAGCGCAGCACCGCCTCGAAGGCGAGGACCGGATCGTCGAACCACGCCAGCAGCAAGGCGTTGACGGCGCCGTTCGAGGTGCCGGCGAACAGGTCGATCTGGCGCAGGACGCTGAAGCCGAGCACCTCGGCCCGGCGCTCCAGCGTCGAGAGGAACACGCCGGCCTTGCCGCCGTTGCCGCCGTCCAAAGACAGGATGCGATACGTCATACCCCTTCTCCCTTTCGTGCTCCGGCCTCACCATCGAGAAACGGCTTCAAGCGGGCGGCGAGTGCCGCCGCCCCCTCGGGATCGAGAATGATCGACATGTGGTTGCCCGCAAGATCCACGCGCACCACACCGCCAGCAACATGGGTCCGCAACTCCGCTTCCAGCGGATCGTCCGCCCCCTGCGAGGAGCCCGCGCGGAACAGCACCGCACCTGCGGTGATGCGGGACGGACAATAGCGGTATCCCATCGTCGTGTTGAGATTGAAGATGCGCAGGGAACGCCCGACCCCCGCCCAGAAGGCGCGATCGAGCCTGAGGTCCCGGAAGCTGGCCGGCAGGCTCAGCCCGATGAGGCGCGCCAGGGCCGTAAGGTCGCCATAGGAGCGCGGCAGGCGCACCTGCGTCACGAACGTGCCCATGCGCCACAGTGCCTTCACATGGCGCAGGGGATCGCGCGAGCGCACGAAATTCTCGGTTTCCATCACCGCGCAGTCGAGGAAGGCCAGCGTCGCCACGCGCTCGCCGCTCTCCTCCAGCAGCCGCGCCATCTCGAACGCCACCGGCCCGCCGGAGGACCATGCGGCGACATGGTAGGGCCCCGAGGGCTGGCGCACCCGCATCGCTTCCACATAGAGACGCGCCATCTCCTCCACGGTGGACAAAGGCGGCGCGTCGTCGATCAGCCCCGGCGCCTGGAAGCCATAGAGCGGCTGGTCGCGGCCCAGATGTTCGGCGAGGAACAGGTAGCACCAAGGGCTGCCACCGGCCGGATGGACACAGAACAAAGGCGGCCGCGCGCCTTCCGGCTGCACCGGCACCAGGCAGTCGGGCAGCGGCCGGCGATCCGCCTCGGCCGGCGCGTTGGCGGCGATCCAACGGGCCATGCCGCGCAGGGTCGGGGCCTCGAACAGGATGCGCAGGGGCAGGTCCACCCCGAACGCCTCGCGCACCCGGTGGACGAGGCCGGCCGCCACCAGCGAATGGCCACCGGAGGTGAAGAAATTGTCCTCCGGCGCGATACTCGGGCGCTTCAGCAGCGCGCTCCAGATGGCGGCCAGTTGCGCCTCCACCCCGTCCTGCCCGCCCTCGACGGCCAGCGCCGCGCCGTCATGGCGCGCCAGGGCGTCAGTGTCGATCGAGCCGTCCGCCGACCGGGGCAAGGCATCAAGCACGCGCAGGGGACAGGGGATAGGCGTGCCGAAGCGGTCGGGCATATCGTCGTTGGCGGGCGCGGCCAGCACGGCGCCGGAGCGAGGCACCACGAAGCCCGCCAGTCCCTGAAGAGGCCGCACCGGCTGGCGCACCCGCGCCCTGACAAATGGCGAGGCGCCATCGAGCCCGATGGACAAAGGCGAAGTCCCCAGCGCCAGCGCCGCCTCAAGACTGGCGAGGGCGTCCTCCACGCGCAGGGTGCGGAAGCCGCGTGCGGCGGCAAATTCCGCCGCCCCGGCATCGCCGCCCGCCGGCGCACTCATGCCGAGGTCGGCCCAGCGGCTCCAATTAAGGCACAGCACGCGGGTTCCCTCCCCCACCATCCCCGCCAGCGCGGCATTGGCGGCGGCATAGGCCCCGGCCTCGGCGCCGCCGAAGATGGCATTCACCGACGACCACAGCACGACGAACCCGCCAGGCCGGCGCCCCATGGCCTCGATCACCGCCCGCGCGCCCACCGCCTTCGGCGCGAAGGCGGCCGCCAGTCCCGCCACCGTCTCCTCCGCCAGTGCTCCGGCCGGGGCGAGGCCGGCGAGGTGGAAGGCGCCGTCTAGGGGGCCGCCGAACTGCGCCTCCGCCGCGCGGATGGCGGCTTCCAGCGCGTCGGCGTCGGTGACATCCACGGCGCGGGTGAGCAGGTCCGGGCCATCCTGTTCGCCGTCCGCAGCGGAGCGCCCGACCACGAGCAGCCTGGCCCGGCAGCGCGCTGCCAGATGTTTGATCAGCGCGCGCCCGATGCCGCCGGTGCCGCCGGTGATGAGATAACGCCCGCCGGTCTTCAACCGGAGCGCGGGATCGCGGGGCGCGCGGCTTGGGTCCACCGCCTCCAGCCGGGGCACGAAGCGGCCGGCGGGCCGCAGCGCCACTTCGGCCTCGCCATCCGGTGCGCGGATTTCGCGGGCCAGCCGGGCCATCAGGTCGGGGGCGGCATCCTGGTCGCTGACATGGATCTGCCGGCAAGAGAGGTCCGGCATCTCCTGCGCGGCGGTGCGCAGCAGGCCGCGCAGGGCGGCGCGGGCCGGGTCGATCCCCTCCCCGCTCCCGGCCCCGCCCCGCGTCACCACCGTGAGCGCCACCGACCGCCCCTCCCGCCCGCGCCCCATGTGCTGGAGCAAAGCGACGCTGGCCGCCAGCTCGGAGCCGGCTCGCGCCCGGAACGCATCCAGCGTCTCGCCGGCGGGAACAGGTGCCAGCGGGCGCAAATCCACCACCATGTCGGCCCACGCACCGGGCGATGCACCGACGAGGGCCGACTGAACGACCCCATCCACATCGGCACCCGCCGTCTCGACCGGTACCCCCTCCCGTTCCAGCGCCTGCGCCAGCGCGGCGGCGATCTCGGCCGGACCGCCCAGAAGCACCACGCCGCGCGGCGGCGCCGGCTCCGCTTCCAGATCGCGCCGCACCCAGCTTTCGGCATGGAACCACGCCGGCACCGTGCGCGTGCGCGCGCCCTGCGCCAGTCGCGCCATCAACTGGGCGCGCAGCTGCATGCGCTGGATCTTGCCGCTGGTGGTCTTGGGAAAATCCGGCTGGGGGATGGCGATCACATGGGCCGGGGCGATGCCAAGCTGGCCCGTCACCGCCGCGCGGATGGCGTCGGCCACCACCGGTGCGTCCGCCTCCGGGCGGGGGGAGAAGAACAGGGCCAGCGCCTCGCTGCCCGTGGCCGCATCCGGCACGGCGCAGGCCGCGGCAAACGTGGGCTGGACGCCGGCCACCGCGTTCACCAGATCCTCGATCTCGTAGCAGTAGAAATTGGCGCCGTTGACGATGATCAGCTCTTTCTCGCGGCCGGTCAGGGCAAGATTGCCGTCGCGGATGAAGCCGAGGTCGCCGCTGTTGAACCAGCCGTTGCCCACGAAGGCCTCGGCGTTGGCGGCCTCGTTGCGCAGATAGCCCGGCGTGATCACGCCGCCCTTGATCTGGAACCGCCCGATGACCCCCTCCGGCACCAATGCGCCGGCACCATCCACGATGCGGATGGCCACCCCCGGCACCGGCGGGCCGAGCTTGATGAAGCTCGCCGCCTCGGGCGCGTCCGCCGCCACCGGCCGCAGCCGGCCGCCGAGGGAGGCCTTGTCGATCCAATGCACTGAGTGGGCGGAATCGAACCCGGTCTCATAGGTCATGCAGGTGCAGGCCTCGGCCATGCCGAAGGCCGGCTGCATCGCCTGCGCCCGGATGCCGAAGGGCGCCGTGAGGGCGAGAAATTCGGCGATCACCGGCAGCGTCGCCTGCTCCCCCGCATTCATGAGGGTGCGCACATGGCCGAGGGCGAAGCGGCGCCCGCCCCCCTGCCGCAGCGTGTCCGACACCAGCTTGAAGCCGAAATTGGGCGACCAGCTGCGGGTGACGCCGTGGCGGTCCATGAGGTCGAGCCACAGCAGCGGATCGGCCAGCACCGCCGCCGTCTCCACCTGGATCTGGGTCATTCCCAGATACACGTCGCGCAGATGCCAGGTGAGCATGGGCACCACATGGTCCATAGGCAGCCAGTTCAGCGCCACGTCGTCGGCGCCATAGAAGTTGACGCGCATGGTCGCATGGATGTGCGCCACCACCCCGCCATGGGTGATCTGGATACATTTGGGCGTGCCGGTGCTGCCGGAGCTGAGCTGGAGGAACAGCACGTCCCCGGGCGCTGCCGCATGCACGGTTTCGAGGGGCGCGTGGGCCGTGAGTTGTTCCAGTGCCAGCACCTGGGGCGCGGCATCGGCGAAGCGCGCCAGCCCCGCGAGCGGCCCCGCAAGCGCGGCCGGCGCCAGCACCACCGGGCGGCCCAGCAATTCCCAGGCGTTGATGAGCTTGGCCACCAGCGCCGTGCGTTCTGCGAAGGTGGCGCTCACCGCCACCGTCACCGGCTGCACGCCGGCCAGCACGCAGCCCCAGAAGGCGGGCAGATGCGCCCGCAGGTCCGGCACCTGCAGGATGGCGGTGTCACCGGGCTCAAGCCCCGCCGCCTTGAGCCCGCCGGCGATGCGCCGCGCCTCCTGAAGCAGCACAGCATAAGTGAGCCGCCGGGCCGGTCCCGCCCCTTCGAACACGATGCCGGTGTCGCCGGCCCGCTCCGCCGTGTGCAGCAGGGCATCGGTGAGGGTGCGGGGGGCGTCGGCCGGCAGCTCCAACGGCCCGCCATCCGCCAGCGCCCATGGCCCTTCGGAGCCGGGCGGCGGCTCGGGCACGACCGTCGCGGGGGGCGGGAGCGGCGCCACCGGCGGCAGCGTGACCAATGCCGCCTCCGGCGCCAGCGCGCGCGTCACCACGGCGGCTTCCGCGACACCGTCCATGCGCTCCAGAAGCGCACGCCACTGCGCGGCGGCGAAGCCATCGGGCACCGGCAGGCGGGCCAGCGCCGCGTCGTCCACCGCCCCAGCCTCGGTGAGCGGCAATGCCGCCACCGCGACGAAGGCCGCCGGCCGCTGCCAGATCGGCAGCACACGTTCGGCATGGGGCGCCCAGTCCTGCGGCGTCGCATGGCCGTCCGGCACGACGTAGGCGACGAGGCGGGGCGCGCCCGCCGTATCCATGCGTTCCAGAACCCGGCAATCGGCGATGCCGGCATGGCCACGCAGCTCCGCCTCCACGGTAGCGAGGCCGAAGCGCAGGCCGCCTGCCTCCACGCGCCGCCCGCCATCGGGCCGGCGCTCGAAGCGGCCATCGGCGCGCTGCCGTGCCCGCGCGCCCGGCGTCACCTCCGATCGTCCCGTGGCAGGGGTCACCGCGAGGCTGCCGACACCGCCCAGCGGCACTTTCTGGCCATGGCGATCGAGGACGCGCAGGGGCGCACCTATCAGCGGCGCGCCCTCGCCCACCGGCTGCGCCAGCACCGGGCCTCCGGCCTCGGCGACCTGCCACAGGGTGAAGGCATGAGCCCCCGCCGGGCCGGCCATGCCGGGGGGCGGATCGCCATCGAGGAAGACCAGCCGCGGCGCGGTTTCATCCAGCAGCGGCTGGGCGGCGGGTGGCAGCAGCGCGACTGTCGCCCCCGTGGTGCGGGCCAGCGCCGCCAACGCGGCCGGCTCGCGCTCCACCGGCGCCAGCGCCACCGTCGCACCCATCGTCAGCGGCCAGAACAGGCTGGTGACGGCCGATATGTCGTGGAGGGAGGCAGCGCACAGGCTCACGTCCGCACCAGTGAGAGGAAAGGCCGCCCGCAGCCACGCCAGCCGCTCCGCCACCGACCGCTCCGGCACGGCAAGGAGCGCCCGCTCCGGTGCGATCCGGGCGAAGGCGGATGGGTCGGCGGCGGTGCCAGCCTCTGCAAGACTTACCTCGACCAGCCTTGCCTCAGCAGCCCCCTCCTGCGTGAGCACGAACCGGACAGATGCCCGCAAGCGGTCGAGCCGCGCCGACGCATCCCCCGGCTCCAGCGGCAGGAAAGCGCAGCCCGTCTTCAGGATGCCGATGAGGCCGGCCACCAGCGCCGGGCCGCGCGCGAAGGCGAGCCCCACCACATCCCCCGGCCGTGCGCCCTGGCCACGCAGGGCATCGGCCCACTGCGCCGCGCGGGCGTTCAATGCGCCATAGGTCAGCCCCGCTCCACCATGGGACACCGCCACCGCGTCCGGCGTGAGCCCCGCCTGGCGCTCGAACAGGGGCCCGAAGCCCTCGGCCGGGGCGACGGCGCGGCCTTTCCCCTCCGCCATCAGCCGCGCCAGCAAGGCGCGCTTCTGGGCGGCAGAAAGGCCGGTGCCGGCCCCGGCTGGGCCATCGTCCCGGGCGATGCTCATGCGGCCTGCCTCATGGCGCCTGTCTCATAAAACCTGTCTCATGGTGTGTCGCCGACGCCCTCGTCCATCATCTCGCGCAAGAGCGCATCCACCTCGGCGTCGCTGAGGTTCTCGATCTGCTGGAGCGTCTGCGCCAGCGCATCTCCCCCGTCCGGCGCGGCCGACGCCAGGAGCAGCTGCGACACCGGCTGGTCCGGGGCCTCCACCATGGCCGCGAGCACCGCCGCGAACTGGCGCTCCAGTTGCTCCACGCTGGCGGCATCGAACAGGTCGGCGTTGTAGATGAAGGAGGTGGAGAGGCCCTGGTCGGTCTCCCAGACGTGCACCTCCAGATCAAAGCGCACGGTGCCGTTGTCCAGGTCCCACACCGGGCCGATCTTCAGGTCCCGCGCGTCGAGGTCGGGCTTCGGCACGCCGCGCTGGAGCACGAGGATCACGTCGCAGAGGGGATTGCGGCCGGGATGGCGCTCCGGCTTCAGCTCCTCCACCAGTTTCTCGAACGGAACGTCCTGATGGGCAAGGCCGCCGCGCACCGTCTCGGCCTCGCGGGCGAGGGCCGCGCGCACGGTGGGGTCACCCGAAAGGTCGCCGCGGAACACCACCATGTTGGCGAAGAAGCCGATGAGCCCCTCGATCTCCGGCCGGTCGCGATTGGCCACCAGCGAGCCGACGACGATATCGGACGCCTCGGTGAGGCGATGCAGCAGGATGCGGAAGCCGGCCATCAGGGTCGCGAACAGGCCCGCCCCGGCGCTGCGGCCCAGCGCCTTGAGGCCATCGGCCAGTTCCCTCGGCAGCATCACGGTGAAGGCGCCGCCCCGGTGCATAATGGCGCCGGTGCGCGGCCGGTCGGTGGGCAGGTCCAGCACCGGCAAGGGCGCGGCGAGTTGCCCGCGCCAATAGTCCAGCTCCGCCGCAAGGCGCGGGCCGCTGAGCCAGTCGCGCTGCCACACGGAAAAGTCGGTGTATTGCACCGGCAGCTCCGGCAAGGGCGAGGCCTCGCCCCGGGAAAAGGCGCGGTAGAGCGCCCCCAGCTCCTGGATGAACACCACCGCCGACCAGCCGTCCGTGACGATGTGATGGATGGCGACGATGGCGCGCTGCAGCTCGGCCCCCAGCTTCAGCACGGTCAGCTTGAACAGCGGCCCTTCGGCGAGATCGAAGGTGCGGCGGGATTCTGCTTCCACCCACGCCGCCATCTGGCGTTCGCGCTCCGCCTCGCTCAGGCCGGAGAGGTCCACCCACTCCAGCGGCAGGGCAAGATCAGCGCGGATGCGCTGCACCGGCGCGCCGTCCACCTCCGGGAAAAAGGTGCGCAGCGCGCCATGGCGGCGGACGATCTCAGCCGCGGCGCGAGCGAAGGCGTCGGGCTCGAACGGGCCTTCCAGGAACAGGGAGAAGGTGACCGTGTAGAAGGCCGATCCCGGATCAAGCCGCGACAGGAACCACAGCCGGTGCTGCGCGAACGAGGCCGGCGCCTCGGCAAGGTGAAGGGGCACGATCCCGGCGGCGGGCGCCGCGCCCTCCCCCGCCACCGGCGCGATCTTGCCGGCGGCCGCCGCCACCAATTGGGCAAGGCTGCCGGCCTCCATCATCTCCGCCACCGGCAGGTCGATCTCCAGCTCGGCGCGGATGCGGTTGCGCAGCTGGATGCTGACGAGGGAATCCAGCCCCAATTCCTGCAACGGCTGGGTTTCGGAGAGCACCTCCCCGCCCTCCAGCCGCAGCAGGCGGCCGACGACGCCGCGCAGATACTCCAACAGCAGGCCATCGCGGCGGGCGGCATCGGCACTGCGCAAAGCGGTGCGCAGGGCGGCGAAGGTCTCGGCGGCGGCGGCGGCCTGCTCCAGCTCCCGCTCCACATGGGCGAGCACCGAAAGACGGCGCGGCAGGCCCTCGAAATAAAGCCGCCAGTCGAACGGGGCGACGCCCACCTCGGCGGCGCTCTCGCGCATCAGCTGGCCGAGGATGGTGAGCCCCTTCAGCGGCGGGATGCTGCCGCCATAGGCAAGGCTCGCCGCCACCGCGCCGCCGGCGGTCATGCCGGTGTCCTGCCAGCCGCCCCAGTTGATGGCCAAAGCGGGCAGGCCCTGGGCGCGGCGGGCGTGGGCCAGCCGGTCGAGGAAGGCATTGGCGGCGGCATAATTGGCCTGCCCCGGCGCGCCGAGCACCGAACCGAGGGAGGAGAACAGCACGAACAGGTCCAGCGGGCGATGGGCGGTGGCCCGGTGCAGGGCATAGGCGCCGCGCACCTTGGCGGCGAACACGCTTTCAAGCCGCGCCGGATCGAGCGCGGTGAGAACGCCGTCATCCAGCGCGCCTGCGGCGTGGATGATGCCGCGCAACGCCGGCATGCCGGCATCCACGGCGGCGAGCACTTGCGTGAGCGCGGCCTCATCGCCCACGTCGGCGGCGAACACCTCCACCCGCGCGCCGGCGGCCCGCAGCGTGGCGATGGCGGCCTCGGCTTCCCGGTCCGGCGGGCGGCGGCCCACGAGCGCAAGAGCGCGGGCGCCGCGCTCCACCATCCAGCCGGCCACCAGCCGGCCGATGCCGCCGAAGGCGCCGGTGACCAGATAGGTGGCATCGGCGGCAAAATCGCCCCGCCGCGCGCCGGCGGCGGGCGTCGCCAGCACCAGCTTGCCGGTGTGCCGCGCCTTCTGCATGGCGGCCATGGCGTCGAGGGCGTCCTCCACCCCATAGATGGTGGTGACGGGCCGGCCCAGCGCGCCACTCGACATCAGCTCCAGCGCCTCGGCGAGGAGCGCGCGCACCAGCTCGGGCTCCTCCACGGCGGTGATGTCGAAATTGACGATGGAGTAAGTGATATCGCCCCGCGCCGCGCGGGCCTCGTCCACGCTCCAGATGTCGCGCTTGCCGATCTCCACGAAATGCCCGCCCGGCGTCACCACCGAGAGGCTGGCGGGAATGGCCTCGCCGCCGAGGCTGTTGAGCACGATGTCGACGCCGCGCCCGCCCGTCAGCCGCATGATTTCGTCGGCGAAGGCGGTGTCGCGCGAGTTCATGATGTGGGTGACGCCCAGCGCGCGCAGGAATTCATGCTTGTGGGGGCTGGCGGTGGCGAAGATCTCGGCGCCCACCATCTGGGCGACGCGGATGGCGGCGATGCCCACGCCCCCCGAGGCGGAATGGATCAGCACCCTGTCCCCGGCCTTGATGCCGGCGAGGTGGTGCAGCCCATACCAGGTGGTGAGATAGACGATGGGCAGGCCCGCCGCCTCCACCACGCCCATGCCCTGCGGCACCTTGAAGACCACCGCCGCCGGCAGGGTGACGTGGCTGGCGAAGGTGCCGAAATGCAGGGCGACCACCTCGTCGCCCACCGCAAGGCCGGTGACACCCGGCCCCACCCGCAGCACCCGCCCGGAGCATTCGCCGCCGAACGGGCCGGCCTCGCCGGGATAAAGACCCATGGCGTTGAGCACGTCGCGGAAGTTGAGGCCCATGCCCAGCACTTCCAGCTCCACCTCCCCGGCCTGCGGGCGCCGGCGGGCATGGGGCACCACCAGCAGCCGGTCTAGGCCGCCCTCGGGCGTCCGGTCGATGCGATAGGGGGTGTCTGGGATGTCCAGCCGGCTCTGCGCCGCCGTGCTCTGGTGGCGCGTCAGCCGCGGCACGAAGCGGGCGCCGGCGCGATAGGCCACCTGCTGCTCGCCATCTGAGCCGGTGAGTTCGGCGGCGATCTGCGCGGCCTCGTCCGTCGCGCCCTCAGGCGCGAGGTCGAGGATTGTTGCGGGCAGGTCGGGATATTCGTGCCACACGGTGCGCACCAGGCCCCAGAGCGGGGCGGCGGCCAGACCCTCGACAACGCCCTCATCCGCCGGCGCCGCGTCCGGCACGACGCCGCCCTGGGCACCGCGCGTGAGCACGACCAGCGGAAGGTCGCTGGTGCGGCCGGCGGCGATCAGCGCCTGTAGCAGCGCCAGCAGGTCCGCGCTCGCGCGCTGGGCGGCATCGGGGATAGGGGCGTCGCTTGAAGCGAGCGCGCGCAGATCCACAAGGCCGGCGAAAGCGCTGATGGCAAGGAGATCCGGCAGGCGACCCACCTCCCCCGCAGGCAGAAGCAGCGCGGACCCGCCCAGCACTTCCAGCCGCGCGGCGATGGCGGCCGCCAGCCCGTCGCCGCCGACGAGAAGCCATGGCCCCGCCCCCGGCCCTTCGACGCCCGAGGGCATCTCGGCCGGTTCCCAGGCGAGGTCGTAGAGCCAGGTGTCGATACCGCCGGCCTCCTGCCGCAGCACCACGTCGCGGGTGACGCGGCGGGATTTGAGGCCCACCGCCTCCGCTGCCACGGTGCCCTGCGCATCGAACAGGCGGAGCGTGGAGATGTGGTCGGCGACGCCCTCTCCTTCCCCGCCCTGCAGGCGGGAATGGCTGAAGATGTCGCCCGGCACGAAGCCGCGCACGGTGAGGCGGTCGAGGCTCACCGGCAGATAGGTGTCGGCATCGTCCATGGCGCCGAAGGCGGCGCCCAGCGCCTGGAAGCAGGCATCCATCAGCGCCGGATGAAGGCGATAGGCCTGCGCCCCGTCCCGCGCCGCATCGGGCAGCACGATATGGGCCAGCGTCTCCCCCTCCCCGCCGGAAAGCGCGGAGATGCCGCGGAAGGCCGGGCCGTAGGCAAGCCCGCGCCTGAGATAATTCTCATAGACCGAGGCCACCGGCACCGGCGCGTCGCAGCGGCGGCGGGCGGCGTCCAGTGTCTCGTCAGCGGCGGGCAGGTCGGTGTCGTCCGCCGCCGGCTTCACGGTGCCGGAACAGTGGAGCGTCCACTCGTCCCCCGCCGCATCGCCGCTGAAGATCTCGAAAGAATAGGCCTTCCCGGAAGCGGGCACGAACACCGCCTGCACGATGCGCTCGCCCGCATCCGGCAGGGTCATCACCTGCTTGAAGGAAATGTCCTCCAGCGTCAGCTCGTCGGTGGCGAACAGGTGCGCACCGCCGGCCAGCGCCATCTCCAGATAGCCGGTGGCCGGCAGCACCACCGCATCGAACACCCGATGGTCGGTGAGGAAGGCGGGATCGGCGGCATTCAGCGCCGCCTCGAACCGCACCTCTTTGGTGCCGGCCTGCCGCAGCCGCTGGCCCAGCAGCGGATGGTCGGCGCCGGTGGCGACGCCGCGCACCTTGCCGCCGGCCGTCCCGCCGGCGCGGGGCGCCGCCCAGAAGCTGCGGCGCTGGAAGGCATAGCCCGGCAGCCGCACGCGACGGCGCGCATAGTCCGCATCGAACCCGGCCCAGTCGATCTCGACGCCGGCCACATGAAGCCGTCCGAGGCTGTCGAGCATCGTGCGCCAGTCGGTGCCGGGCCGGCGCAGGCTGGCCAGCCACTGCCGGCCGTCCGCGTCGGGCGCGCCATCCAGCGTCTCGCGGCCGAGCGCGCACAGAACCGGGCGCGGCCCGATCTCCACGAACAGGCTGATGCCCCGCGCGGCGGCGGCGCTGATGCCATCGAGGAAGCGCACCGGCGCCAGCACATGGCGGCACCAATAGTCGGCGCGCGCCAGCGCCGTGGTCTCCAGCCGGCCGGTGAGGTTGGAGAGAATGGGAACGTCCGGCGCGCCATAGGCGACGCTTTCCGCCAGCGCGCGGAACGCCGCCATCATCGGCTGCATGAGGGGGGAGTGGAACGCGTGCGACGTGGTGAGCGCCCGCGCCTTCACGCCCTTGGCCTCGAAGCCGGCGGCGATGGCCTCCACCGCGCTCCGGCGGCCGGAGATGACCGTGCTGCGCGGCGCGTTGACGGCGGCGATGGAGACCTCGGAGGCGGAGGGCGCCACGGCCGCCGCCACCTCGGCTTCGGCGGCGAAGAGGGTCATCATCACCCCGTCGCGGGGCAGCGCCTGCATGAGGCGGCCACGGGCGGCGATGAGCTTCAGCCCTTCCTCCAGCGTGAACACGCCGGCAAGCGTCGCGGCGGCATACTCACCCACGCTGTGGCCCAGCATCACCGAGGGCTTCACGCCCCATGAGCGCCACAGATCCCCCAGCGCATAGCCGAGGCTGAACAAAGCCGGCTGGGTGTAGATGGTCTCGTCGATCAGCCCTTCATCCCCCGGCGCCGGGAACAGCACGCTGAGCAGCGGCCGGTCCATGAACGGCCGGAGGATGGCGTCGCAGCGATCCAGCGTGCGGCGGAAGCGCGGCGAGGCCTCATACAGCGCGCGGCCCATGCCGGCATATTGGGAGCCCTGGCCGGAGAACAGGAAGGCGACCTCGGGCGCCGCCCCCGCCGCCTCGCCGGAGAGGTCCGGCGCGCCGCCCTCGGCGAAGGCGGAGAGCTGCGCGGCCAGTTCGTCCGCCGCGCGCGCCGTCACCGCCAGCCGGTGCTGGAAATGCCGCCGCGCGGTGGCGGCGGTGAAGGCGATATCTCCCAGTTGCCCGGTGCCCGCCTCCGCCACAGCCCCGGCATAGGACCGCGCCAGATCGCGCAAAGCGGCCGTGCTGCGGGCCGAGAGGACGAGCAAATGCTCAGGCCGCTCCACCTGCGCAGCGACCGCCGGCACGGCGGGGGCCTGCTCCAGCACCATGTGCACATTGGTGCCGCCCATGCCGAAGGAATTCACCCCGGCGCGGCGGGGATGGCCTTCCGTCGGCCATGGCGTCAACTGGTCCACCACCCGGAACGGGGTGGCGGGGAAGTCGATCTCGGGATTGGGCGTCTCGAAATTCAGGCTCGGCGGGATCACGCCATGCTTCACCGCCAGCGCCGCCTTGATGAGGCCGGTGATGCCTGCCGCCGATTCCAGATGACCCACATTGGTCTTCACCGAGCCGATGCCGCACTTGTCCGCGCGCTTGGCCCCCGAGCCATAGGCGCGGGTGAGCGCCCGCACCTCGATGGGATCGCCCAGCGGCGTGCCGGTGCCGTGGGCCTCCACATAGGAGATGGTGTCCGGCGAAATGCCGGCCTGCGCCAGCGCGGTGGCGATGACGCGGGCCTGCCCGTCCACGCTGGGGGCGGAGAAGCCCACCTTGTGGTCGCCGTCATTGTTCACGCCCCAGCCGCGGATCACGGCGTGGATCGGATCGCCATCGGCCACCGCATCCTCCAGCCGCTTCAGGGCCACCACGCCCACGCCGCTGCCGAAGATGGTGCCCCGCGCCTTGGCGTCGAACGCCCGGCAATGGCCGTCCGGCGACAGGATGCTGCCATCCTCGAACAGATAGCCGCTCTTCAGCGGCAGCTTCACCGTGACCCCGCCCGCCAGCGCCACGTCCGCCTGCAGATTCAAGAGGCTGTCGCAGGCCATGGCGACGGCGGTGAGCGAGGTGGAGCAGGCGGTCTGCACGCTCACGCTCGGGCCCCTGAGGCCCAGCTTGTAGGAGACGCGGGTGGCGAGATAATCCTTGTCGTTGCCCAGCACGGTCTCAAGGCTGCCCACCGAGCCGATCTCGGCGCGCAGGTGCAGCAGGCCGTAGGTGGAGAAGCTGGCGCCGCCGAACACCGCGATCTCGCCGGCAAAGCGCTCGGGCACGATGCCGGCGTCTTCCAGCGCCAGCCACGCATGCTCCAAGAACAGGCGCTGCTGCGGGTCCATCAGCTCCGCCTCGCGCGGGCTGATGCCGAAGAAGCCGGCGTCGAACTGGTCGATGGCGTCGAGATAGGAGCCGGCCTTCACATAATTGGGCTGGCGCAGCACGGCGGCGGGAATGCCCGCTTCCAGCAGTTCCTCGTCGGTGAAGCGGGTGATGCACTCGCGGCCTTCCACCAGCGCGCGCCAGAAGGCGGCGATGTCGCCGCTGCCGGGAAACCGCCCGCTCATGCCGATGATGGCGATGCCGTCCAGAGCCGGGGTGACGGGCGCGTTGAGGGCCGCGTTGCTCATGATGCCGCTTCCGCTTCTGTCGAATGGCCGCCGGTGCGCCGGCGGGCGAGCCGTCTCGCGCGGTCCTGCTTCGCGCGCTCGACGCGCGCGACGATGTCGTCGGTCTCAAGCTCCGCCGCGCCGCCGCCGAGGAACAGGGCGAGGCGGCGGATGGAGGGGTTCTGGAACAGGTCCACCAGCGGGAAGGTGCGCTCCAACTGCTCCTGCAGCCGGCGGTGGATCTGCACCAGATGCACCGAATTGGCGCCGAGGTCGAAGAAGTTGCTGTCGAGCCCCAGCGCCGGCAGCTGCAATACGGCCGCCACCACTTCAGCGATGGTCTTCTCCACGTCGGTGGAGGGCGCCGCACCCGCATCCGCCACAGGCAGGACGGTGTCGGGCGACGGCAGGGCGTCGCGGTCCACCTTGCCGTTGGCGCTCAGCGGCAGGGCATCGAGCAGGATGATGCTCGACGGCAGCATGTAGTCGGGCAGCTTGCGGCGCAGGTGGGCGCGCAGTTCGTCCACCGGGTTCGGCTGCTGGGGCACCTCCTCCGGGGACCAGCTTTCCAGCTGGGCCTCGGTGATGCCACCGCCGGCGAAGCTGTGCAGCACCACATCCGCCTCTTCGAGCCCGAGCAGGGCGTGTGCCGGCCCCTCGGCGAGGAAACCCAGCGGGCATAGGCCGAGCTTGTGCTCCGGCGCGGCGGACGCCAGCAACTGGCCCATGTAGCCCGCCTCCAGCAGGCAGAAGTCGCGCCACAGCGGACCATACAAAGGCTCCACCGCCGCCCGCCGCCCCACCAGCACGATGGAAAAGGCCGAGGCCTCCACCAAAGGCCGGTTGGGGCCGGGATAAAGCTTTGTCATCTCCGCCCCCGGCCCCACCGCGACGAGGCGATGGCGGCTCGGGTCGTAGTAATAGGCCCCGCCCGCAAGGCCGGCGACGCGGCCGGGCTTTGCCACCACATAGGCCTGCACCGGATAAAGGCTGCCGGCCGAGGGATAGCGGAACTTCGGCAGCGGCGCGCCCTCCATGGGCAGTTCCTGCAACGCGCCCAGAAGCGCGCCGAGGCGCTCCATGGTGATGCTCCCGCCCTCGAAATGGCGGAAGCTCTGGCGTGCCAGCCAGGCCGCGCGGCGCGCCGCATCGAAGCTGCCGCCGGGCAGCGCCACGGCTTCCGCATCGGGCGCGGGCGGGCGCAGGCCGCGGCGATCGAGCTTGAAGGCGACCCGCGCCATGGGATCGGCGAGCACGTTTTCCGTGCTCAGGTCCCCGCCCGGTTCCTCCTCGGCCGCGGGTTGCGGCTTGAGCACCACATAGGCCACCAGCCGGCGATGGCCGAGGGCGTCCATCGGCGCCGCCGCCACCGCGTGCTCCACGCCCGGATGCTGCGCCAGGATGGCCTCGATCTCGCCCAGCTCTATGCGGTGGCCGTTCACCTTGATCTGGGTGTCGCGCCGGCCGAGGAACTCGATGTTGCCATCGGGCAGGAAACGCCCGTAATCGCCGGTGCAATACAGCCGCTCGCCGGTGCGGGGATGGCGGATGAAGGCGGCGCGTGTCTTCGCCTCGTCCTTCCAGTAGCCGTCCGCGAGGCCGGTGCCGCCGATATAAAGCTCCCCGGGCACATAGTCCGGCGCGGGCTCCAACTGGGCGGTCAGGATATGGGCGGTCTGGTTGGCGAAGGGCTTGCCGTAGGGAATGGAGCGCCACGCCGGGTCCACCGCGCCGATGGGATAGACCACCGCATTGATGGAGGTTTCCGTCGCTCCGCCCTGACCGTGGAGCGCGATGGCGGGATCGAAGGCGCGGATGCGGTCGGGCAGGGACACCGGGATCCAGTCGCCGCTCATGACCACGCAGCGCAGGGACGCCGGCCACGCCTCGCGGCGCGGTTCCAGCGCTTCCACCAGCATCTGCATCAGCACCGGCACCGACTGCCAGACCGTGACGCCATGGCGGCGGGCAAGGTCCGCCCAGTGCTCGGGATCGCGCAGCCGGTCGGCGTCCGGCAGCACGATGGCGCCGCCGGCGGAGAGCGGGCAGAAGATGTCGAACACCGAGAGGTCGAAGCCCAGCGCCGAGAGGCCGAGCGTGCGGTCGCGCGGGGTGAAGCCGTAGCGGCGGGTGAAGTCGGCGATGGAATTGGCAATGGCCCGCTGGCGGATCATCACCCCCTTCGGCACCCCGGTGGAGCCGGAGGTGAAGAGCACATAAGCCAAGTCATCCAGGGAGAGCGGGCGGGGTTCGGCAC
The DNA here is from genome assembly GCF_005871085.1 of Xanthobacter autotrophicus. Lineage (GTDB taxonomy): Bacteria > Pseudomonadota > Alphaproteobacteria > Rhizobiales > Xanthobacteraceae > Xanthobacter > Xanthobacter autotrophicus. The sequence goes on from NZ_VAUP01000005.1 coordinate 48,248, forward strand.
CATCGCCCGCCCCCTCCAGCAGGTCCACGGCGATGCGCGCGATGCCGTCCGGCCAGTCCAGCGCCCCATCCACTGCGGACTGGGTGAGGGCGGTGGTGACATCGCAATGGGCGAGCAGATAGGCCCGGCGCTCGCTGGGCAGGTCGGGATCCACAGGCAGATAGGCCGCGCCCGCCATGAGGATGCCGAGCACGGCGGCCACCTGCTCCCAGTCCTTGCGCATCACCACCGCGACGAGGCGGCCCGGCCCGTCGCCCCGCGCCCGCAACAGGCCGGCGATCTCCACCGCGCGCCGGTGCAGTTCGCCATAGGTCACGGCGCGGCGGCTGGTGAGGACGGCCACGGCCTCGGGATGGGCGGCGGCGTGGGCGCGGAAGGCGTCTTCCAGCCGGCGCGGCGGGAAGTCTTCCTGCGTCCGGTTGACGGCGGCGCGGCGGGCGATCTGGGCGGCGGGGGCAAGGCTGCCGTGCCCTTCGCTCCACGCGCTGTCGCTGGTGGCGAGGCGTTCCACCAGATCGCCGTGGGCGGTGACGAAATCGTCCAGCAGGCCGGGCGGGAAGATGGCCTCCACCGCGTCCCAGTTCAGCACCAGCGCGCCGTTCCACTCCATCACCTGATGGTCGAGCCAGACCTGCGGGGTCTGCGACACGCTCTCCACCACCTCGCCGAAGCGCTGGGCCTTCTGGCCGGCGGGGTCGATGTCGAGGGCGCTGGTGAACACCACCGGCATCAGCGCCGACACGCCGCTGCGGCGGCGCTGGGCCAGCGCGCGCAGCACGTCGATGCCGCTGATGGTGCGGTGCTCCAGATCATCCCACAGCCGGGCCTGCAATGCCCGCGCCCGATCGAGGAAGGAGGCCGGCTGGCTGTGGTCCGCTTCCAGCAAGGTGAGGGTGGTGAAGTCGCCCATCAGGCCGGTCACGTCGGGGTGCAGCGGCAGGCGGTTGAAGGTGGTGAGGTTCAAGGTGAAGCGCGGGCTGGCGCTCCAATTGCCCAGCGCCTGCGCATAGGCGGCGATCAGCACCAGCGACGGCGTCAGCCCGGCCGCGGCGGCGCGGTCCTTCAGCGCCTGCCAAAGGGCGGGGGAGAGCCGGCGGGTGCGGCGCACGAAATGGGGCTTGTCCAGCGCGGCCGCCGCCGCCCGGTCCACCGGCAGGTCCGGCGCCGGCGGCAGGCTGTCCAGCCGGTCGAACCAGTAGCGCTGCGCGGCCTGGTAGAGGGCGCCCCGGTGCAGGCCGCGCTCGGCCAGCACATAATCGCGGAAGCCGATGGCGAGCGGGGGACGCGTGTCCCCATCCGCCTCGTAACTCCGGCGCCATTCGTCGAACAGCAGGAACAGGCTGGCGGCATCCGCGATCAGCGCGTCGACGCCCACATGCAGGCGCACCTTGCCGCCGTCCATGAGGGTGGCGCGGATCTGGAACAGGGGCCAGCGATCGGCCGGCAGGGTCTGCCCGCTCATGGCCGCGCGCACCGTTTCGAGATGGCGCTCCACCGCGTCGGCGGGGCGGCCGCGCAGGTCCTCGACGGCGATGGGATAATAAGGCACGTCCGCCAGCACCTGCTGGCGCTCCTCGCTGAGGATGACGGCGCGCAGCATGTCGTGGCGCTTCACCAGCCGGTTCCACGCCGCCTCGATCCGCGGCAGGTCCCAGCCCACCTGCTCCAGTTCCAGATAGATCTGGGTCGCCGCCTGCCCCAGTTCGAAGGTGGCGGTGCGCCCCATCCAATAGGCTTCCTGGATGGGGGTGAGTGGGAACGGCTCGTGCCACGCCGCCGGGTCGGGCGTCAGCTGCGGCAGGCCGGCGACGGCATCCGCGCCAACAACCGCCGGCTCGGCCTCGATGCGCGCGGCGAGCCGCGCCACTGTGGGCGCCTCGAACAAAGCGCGCAGCGGCAGCGCCACGTCGAAGCGGGCGCGCAGCTGCGCCATCAGCAGGGTCGCGAGAAGCGAATGCCCGCCGATGCGGAAGAAATCATCGTGGATGCCCACGGCCTCGCGGTGCAGCACCTCGGCCCACAGGCTGGCGAGGCGCCGCTCGGTCTCGGTGCGCGGGGCGGCGGCTTGCGGCGCGGCGGGGGCGGCGGGCACGGGCAATGCGCGCGTGTCGAGCTTGCCGTTCGGGGTGAGCGGCAGCGCATCAAGGAACACGATATCCGCCGGCACCATGTAGTCCGGCAGGCGGCCGACCAGCGCCGCGCGCAGCCCCTCGGCATCAAGCATGGGAGGGATGGCGGCGCGGGGCGGGCGCGGGCCGGGGCGCGGGCCGCGATGGGCGTAGAGGTAGTAATTGGTCTTCGCGCTTTCCTCCAGCCGCCAGTCCTGCTCCACGCTCACGGTGAAGCCCTGCGCCTTGAGCAGCGCCACCACCGCGTCGAGCCGCCCGTCCATGTCGTGCAGCTCCAGCGCCACCTGCCGGATCTTCGGCCAGTCTTCGGCGCGGATACCGGCGAGAACCTCAGCCTCGCTCTTCTCCACGTTGATCTTCAGGAGGTCGATGATCTCCACCCCCTCCCGCGCCATGACATCGGAGAGGGTATCCAGCGCCACCTCAAGGGTGCGGCTGGCGAGGCGATCCTCCAGCAATTCCTCCAGCAGGGGCGGGGCGAAGCCCGCCCCGCCCTCGCCCTCATGCTTGCGCACGAAGGAGCGCACCACGTCCGCATCCGCCGCCCGGTCGGCATGCAGGCCGGAGAGGAAGGAGAAGCCAGGATAGAAGGTGAAGGCGGCACGGCCCGGCGCGGCGGCGAGCCCCGTATTGTGGACGGTTGCAGCGACGCCATAGAGGCCCGCATTGGCCCGCGCCAGCGCGCAGACCGTGGGGTTGGGCTCGAAGGCATGCACCCGCACATCCGGTGCGGCGAGATGGGCGGCGAGGGTGAAGAGGCCGATATTGGCCCCCACGTCGAACACCGTATCGCCGGCGCGCAGCTCCACCCCGTGGCGGAAATAGGCTTCCAGCTCAAACATTTCCTCATAGAGGAAGTCGGTCTCGTTGCGGTTGAGGTGAGCCACCGCAAGGCCGTTGGGCAGAATATGGCGCGGCGCGCCGTTCGCCGTGGGCGCGCGGGCGGGATCGGCCACCACATAGGCCGCCAGCCGCTGCACCGCGCCCGCCCCGTGCAGCACCACGGCGGCATCGCGCACGCCCGCCACCGCCTTCAGCGCGGCGGCGATCTCCCCCGGCTCGATGCGATAGCCGCGCAGCTTCACCTGCGCATCGGCCCGGCCGAGGAAGACGAGGCTGCCATCGGCCCGGCGGCGCACCAGATCGCCGGTGCGATAGACCGGCCCGTCGTCGAACGGCAGCGAAACGAACCGCCGGGCGGTCAGTTCCGGCTCGCCCAGATAGCCCCGCGCCACCCCGGCGCCGCCGATGTAAAGTTCGCCCGCCATGCCCTGCGGCACCGGGCGTCCGGCATCGTCCAGCACATAGGTGCGCACGTTCGCCAGGGCCCGGCCCATGTGGGGCATAGGGCCGGCGATCAGGGTGGCGGTGGCATCGACGGTGCTTTCCGTCGGCCCGTAGAGGTTGAAGAAACGCACGCCGGACGGCGCCGCAAGCTGCGCCCACAAGGCCCCGTCGATGGGCTCGCCGCCCACCAGCACCGCCTTGGGCCGCACGTGGCCGGGCGCCAGCAGGCCCTCGGCCAGCAGCATGGAGAGATGGGTGGGCGTCACGTCCAGCACGTCGATGGCATGGGCGCGCAGATAGGCGACCAGCGCCGCCGGGTCCTCCCGCGCCGCGTCCGGGATCACATCCAGCGTGTGGCCGGCGAGCAGCTGGATGATCTGCTTCACCGAAGTGTCGAACACCACCGGTCCGTTCACCGCCACCCGCAGCGGCCCGTCGCCGAGGCCGGCATGGACGCTGGCCCGCAAGGCGTGGAACAGGTTCACCACTGCGCCGTGGGGCACCACCACCCCGCGCGGGCGCCCCGTGGAGCCGGAGGTGTAGATTATATAGGCCGGGTCATCCGGCCCCACGGCGACTTCCGGCGCCGTGGCGGGCTCATCGGCGATGGCGGGAGCGCAAGGGACGATCCCCTCACCCAGATCCCCATCCGCCGCGCGCGCCACGGCGATGCGGGCGCCGCTCTGGGCGAGGATCTCCACCTGCCGCGCCGCCGGCCACTGGGGGTCCAGCGGCACATAGGCCGCCCCCGCCTTCAGGATGCCGAGGAGGCCGATGATCAGCTCCACCGAGCGCTGAAGCCGCAGCGCCACCGCCTGCCCCGGCCCGGCGCCGAGCCTGATGAGGCGATGGGCCAGCCGGTTGGCTGCGGCGTCCAGCGCGCCATAGGTGAGGCTCTCCGCCCCGCAGGTGACGGCGAGGGCGTCCGGCTGGCACGCGGCCACGGCGGCGAAAAGCACATGGAGCCGCCGCTCGCCGCCGATCTCCAGCGCAGGCCCGATGCCGGCGGCCAGCGCCTCCCGCGCCTCCTCATCCGACATCAGGGCGAGGTCGGCCAGCGCCGCATCGGGCCGGGCGACGATGTCCGCCAGCAGCGCCTGGAACTGCCGCGCCATGGCCTCTACGGACGCGCGGTCGAACAGGTCGGCTGAATACTCGAAGGTGCCCACCAGTTCGGCGCCCTCATCCTTGATGGAGAGGCCGAGATCGAACTTGCTGGTGCCGGGGTCCACGTCCAGATAGTCGACGGTGAGCCCCTCCGGCGCGATGCCCGCCGGCAGCTTCTGCACGTCGAACATCAGCGCCGTCAGCGGCACCGGCCCCAGATCGCGCTCCCGGCGCAGATGCTCCACCAGCCGCTCGTGAGGATAAAGCTGGTGCGCCCGCGCTTGGGTCGTGACTTCGCGCACGCCGCCGAGGGCATCGCGGAACGAGGCCTGCCCGTCCAGCCTCAGGCGCAGCACCAGCGTGTTGATGAACAGCCCCACCGCGCTTTCCAGCTCAGGCAGGTCGCGGGTGGTGGAGGGCGCGGCGAGGAGCACGTCGTCGGTGCCGCCATGGCGCGACAGGAGCACGCCATAGGCGGCCGCCAGCGTCGCGAACAAAGTGGTCTCGCAGCTCTGGGCCAGCGCGCGCAGCGCCGCGCTCAGGTCCGCATCGCAGCGGAACACCACCCGCCCGCCGGCGGTGCCGCGCAGGGCCGGGCGCGGCCGGTCCAGCGGCAAGGCGGGGGGCGGCGGCGCATCGGCCAGCGTCCGCGTCCAGTAGTCGCGCTCAGTGTCCAGCGCGTCGCTCACGAAGCGCGCGCGCTCCCACACCGCATAATCGGCATAGTGCACCTGCGGCACGGGAGCCTGCGCCCGCTCGCCGCGCTGGCGGGCGCCATAGGTGGCGAAGATCTCGCGGAACAGGCCGGCGGCGGACCAGCCGTCGAGCACGATATGGTGGACCACGAACACCAGCACCTGCTCATCCGGCCCCGTCTCCAGCGCGCAGAGCCGCAGCAGCGGCGGCGCGGCGAGGGTGAACGGGCGGCGGATGGCTTCGCGGATCGCCTCGTCCAGCGCCTCTTCGCCCTGCCCCGCAAGATCGCGCCGCTCCAGCGGCAGCGGCGCCGGCGGGGCGATCACCTGCTCCGCCGAGCCCCCGGCCGGCACGATGCCGGTGCGCAAAATCTCGTGGCGGGCGATCAGGTCGTCGAGGGCCTCGCCGATGAAGTCGAGCCTCAGCGGGCCGCGCACGCGCAGCACCACCGCCTCGTTATAGGCCGGGCTCGAAGGGTCGATCTGGTGCTCGAACCACAGCCGCTCCTGCGCGAACGACAGGGGAAAGCCCCGCCCGTCGCGCGGCTGGGGCGTGATGCGCGGCGCGGCCGGGGCCTGCGCCCGCTGCCCGAGCCGGCGCGCCAGCAATTCGCGCTGCTGGGGGGACAATTGGGCGAGGCGCTCTTCGATGTTCATGGGTCAGGCCACCTTCTGCCCGGACGCGAGCAGCGCCTCGACTTCCGCTTCCGGCAGGTCCTCGATCTCGTCCAGCAGGGCCTTGAGGCGGTCGTCGGCGGCCAGTTCCCCGTCCAGCCAGTCGGCCAGGCGCGCCACCGATCCGGTGAACAGGTCCACGATGCTGGGTGTGAGGTCGAACTGGCGCTTGATGCGGTTGCGGATTTCCACCGCCATGATGGAATCCATGCCCAAGGTGGTCAGCGCGCGCCGGTGGTCGAGCTTGTCCGCATCGAAGCGCAGCACGGCGGCGACGATGGCGCCGAGGCGCGCCCGCAGCTCGGCCTTGCGCTCGGCCGGCGGCATCAGCAGCAGGTCGGCGATGCCTGCGCTCGTGGAAGAGGTGTCGGGCGCCGCCGCCTGAAGCAGCTCCAGCCGCGCCGAGGCCGGCACCTGCGCCCAGTCGGCGTTCAGCACCAGCGCCTGGGTCGCGCCCCGGGCCATGAGGTGGTCGAGGGCCGCCATGCCCTGCTCCGGCGCGATGGGCTCCACGCCCGAAAGCCCGGCCCGCTCGGCAAGGCCAAGGCGCGCGAACAGGCCGATGTCCGCCCACGGCCCCCAATTGATGGCGGTGGCCGGAAGACCGGCGGCGCGGCGGTGCCAGGCCAGCGCATCCTCGAAGGCATTGGCCGCGCCATAGCCGGCCTGCCCCACCTGCCCCAGCACCGAGGAGGCGGAGGAGAACAGCACGAAATGATCCAGCGGCAGGTCTCCCGTCTGCCGGTGGAGCGCAAGGGCGCCGACCACCTTGGGCCGCATCACGGCAGCGATGTCGCCCGCGCTCATGCGCAGCAGAAGCGCGTCCTGGATCACCCCCGCCGCATGCACCACGCCGCGGATGGGCGGATGCGCCTCGGCCCGATAGCCGGCGAGGAAGGCAGCGAGGCGCGCCTCATCCGCCACGTCGAACGCCTCCACCCGCACGGAGGCGCCCAGCTGTTCCAGCCCCCGCACGGCGGCGACGCGCTGTCCCGCCTCGCTTTCGGCGGGCAGTGCCGCCCAGTCCGCGCGCGGCGGCAGCGGCGTGCGGCCGATGAGGATCAGCCGCCGGGCGCCGCGTGCCACCAGGAAGCGCGCCGTCTCAAGGCCAAGTCCGGTGAAGCCGCCGGTGACGAGATAGCTCGCATCCGGCCGCAGCAGCACCGGCCCGGCCGCAATGTCCGGCTTCGGCAGGCGGGCGAGGCGGCCCACCCGCCGCCGGCCGGCGCGCAGGGCGATCTCCCGGTCGTCGATCTCCCGGTCGTCGCCGAGGTCCAGCATCTCGTCTGCCGCCGCCGCGCAGGAGCCGGCGGGGTCGCCGGGATCAAGGTCGATCTGCGCACCCCAGATCTCCGCATGCTCCATGCCCACTACCCGACCGAAACCCCAGAGCGGCGCCGCCACCAGATCGGGGGCCGGGTCCGCCCCATCGCAGGCGATTGCCCCGCGGGTAACGATGAACAGCCGCGCCCGCGCCGCCCCTTCCGCCAGCGCCCTCACGGCGGGAAGGGCGCGCCCCGCCACCGCCTCGAACACGGCCTCCGGCACATCCGCGCCGCCCGCCCCGGTCGCAAGCAGCACCACGCCGCGCAGGGCGGCGCCGGCGGCGGCGAAGTCCGCCGCAAGGTCCGCCCCGGGCGCGAGCAAACGCACCGCCCCGCCGCGCTGGCGCAGGGCGGCGGCGAGGCTGTCGGCCACGGCCCCCGGCGCCCCTGAAAGCAGCCACAGGCCGGAGGCATCGGCTGGCAGAGGACGAGGCGCGCGCGGGCGCTCGTGCCACTCCAGATGATAGAGGCTGTCGCGCAGGGACGCGCTGGCCTTGGGCCGCATCTCGTCCACCCGGCGCAGGGCAAGGCCGGTGACGCGCGCCACCACCGTGCCCTCGGCGTCGCTCAGGGTGAGGTCGGCGGCAAGGCGCGGCGCGCCGGGCACCGCATCGGCGGCGAGCCGCGCATGGACGAACACCCGCGCCGGCACGGCCGCAAGCTGCGCCAGCGTGCCCACGCCCTGCGGCAGGTAGACCGGCCGCGCGCCGGCCCCCTCCGTCCCGATGGCGGCCACCACCTGGAACGCCCCGTCCAGCAGCGCCGGATGGAGGCCGAAGGCGGTGTCGGACAGGCCCTCGGGCAATGCCACTTCCGCCCACGCCTCGTTCGCACCGGCCCGCAGCGCCCGCACGCCCCGGAAGGCCGGGCCATAATCGAGCCCACCGGCGGCAAACTGGCCGTAGAAACCGGCGAGATCGACGGGCGCGGCGGCCTCCTCCATTGCCGGCGCAGGGCCGGCCGGCGCCTCGGGGCCAGATCTGCGCACGCCGATGCGTGCGTGCAGGGTCCAGTCATCCTCGCCCTGAAGCGGGCGGCTCAGCACCGCCACATCAGCGCCATCGCCGCCGGTGCGGGTCAGCGTCACCTGCAGGCGGCGCGCCTCGCCCTCGGGCAACAGCAGCATCTTCTCGAAGCGGGCGCCTTCCAGCACGAGGCGTTGCCCCGGCATGGCCTCTCGCGCCGCCGCCAGCGCCATCTCCAGATAGGCCGCGCCGGGCAAGACGGGCACGCTGGAGAGGGCATGGTCGCGCAGCCACGGCAGGCTCGAAATATCGATCTCCCCGTCCCAGAAGTGCGCGCCGCCGTACGCCGCCGCGAACGGTGCGCCGAGCAGGGGATGGCTGCCCGCCTTGCGCGCGCCGGCCGAACCGCCGGTGGTGGCGGCGATCTGGTCCACCCAGAAATGCGCGCGCTGCCAGGGATAGGCCGGCAGGGACACGCAGCGCCCCGCGGGCAGCACGCGGCGCCAGTCCACCGCAAAGCCATTGGCCCACAGGCCGCCGAGCGCGGTGGCGAGATCCAGGGCCCCATCCCCCTCCCGCGTCAGCGTCCCGAGCGCGACGCCGTCCGCGCCCACATGCCGGAGGATCTGGCGCAGCGCCCCCACCAGCACCGGATGGGGGCTGATTTCCAGGAACAGATGCGCCCGCTCGCGGGAGAGCTTCGCCACCCCATCGGCCACGCGGAACGGGTCGCGCAGGTTGCGGCTCCAATAGGCGGCGTCGAGGTTCGGGCCGGGCTCGTCGCTCACCGTCACGGTGGAGAGGAAGCGCAGTTGCGCCGGCCGGGGCGCGATGGTGGCGAGGGCCGATTCCAGCGCCGGGCGCAGGCTATCCATGGCCGGGCTGTGGGCGGGCACGTCCACATTCTCCAGCAGCCGGCCGAAAATGCCCGCCGCCTCCAGCTCCGCCAGATAGGCCCTGAGCGCCTCGGCCTCCCCGGCGATGAGGGTAGAGGCGAAGCTGGTGACGCCGGCCACGGCGAGCCTGTCGGCCTGCGGCGCGAGCGCGGCTTCCACCTCCGCCGCCGGCAGGCCCACCACGGCGGTGGCGCCCACCCCGCGCTTGGTGCGCAAAAGCCGGCTGCGGGCGAGGATGACCCGCGCCGCATCCTCCAGCGAGAGGATGCCGGCGGCGAAAGCGGCGGGGATCTCGCCCATGCTCTGGCCGAGCACCACATTCGGCACCACGCCAAGCTCCCGCCACAGGGCCACAAGGCCGGCCTGCATGGCGAAGAGGACGGGCTGCACCACGTCGATGTCATCGAGGCGCGAGTCCTCCGGTGCCGCGTTCAGCTCATCTATGAGGGACCAGCCGGCCTCGGCGCGCACCAGCTCATCCAGCCGGTCGATCACCGCGCGAAAGGCAGGCGCGGTGGCATAAAGATCGCGGCCCATGCCCAGCCAATGGGAGCCCTGCCCCGAAAAGATGAAGGCCAGCGGCATCCCCGCCTCGCCGTCTGGCACGGCGCCAGTGGCCACATGGCGCGCGTCCTCGCCGGCGAGATGCGCCTCCAGCCGCGCGGCCATCTCCTCCCGGCTGGTGCCGACCACCGCGAGGCGAAAGGCGTGGGGAGTCCGGCGCAGGGCGGCGGTGGCGCAGATGTCGGTGAGCCCCGGCGCATCCGGCGCGCGCAGGAAGGCCACATAGGACCGGGCCAGCGCCGCCAAAGCATCCGGCGATTTCGCCGACAGGGGCAGCACATAAGCCGCAGCGTCTTCGGCGGGACCGGAGACGGCAGGAGAGGCGACAGCAGCCGGGGCGATGGCGGCCGGCGCCTCCTCCAGTATCACGTGCACATTGGCCCCGCCGAACGAGAAGGCGCTCACCCCGGCGACGATGGGTTCCCCCGGCGCGGGAAAGGGTCCTGCGGCGGTGCGCACCTCCAGCGCGAAGGGCGCTTCCGACAGCGCCGGATGGGGGGTCTCGAAATGCAGGTTTCCCGGCAGCAACCGGTGCTTCAGGGCCAGCGCGGTCTTGATGATGCCGGCGATGCCGGCGGCGGATTCGGTGTGGCCGATATTGCTCTTCACCGAGCCCACCGCGCAGCCGTGGCCCGGCGCGCGATCGGTGCCCAGCACGTTGGCGAGGGCCTGCAGCTCGATGCGGTCGCCGACGATGGTGCCGGTGCCGTGGGCCTCCACATATTGCACCCGGCCGGGCGCGATGCCGGCCTTGCCATAGGCCTCGCGCAGCAGCCTTTCCTGCGCCTGCCCGTTGGGCGCGGCGATGCCGTTGCTGCGCCCGTCATGGTTCACCGCGCTGGCGCGGATCAGGGCATAGATGCGGTCGCCGTCCGCCTCAGCCTGCGACAGCAGCTTCAGCACCACCATGCCGGCGCCTTCCGACCGCGCCATGCCGTCGGAGGCGGCATCGAAGGTGTGGCAGCGCCCGCGCGGGGAGAGCGCGCCCATGCGCGAGAAGCAGATGTCCGGCGCCGGCACCAAATTCACCGCCACCCCGCCGCACAGGGCCACCGTCGCCTCGCCATTGCGGAGGGTCTGGCAGGCAAGGTGCAGCGCCAAGAGCGAGCCCGAGCAGGCGGTGTCCACCGTGAGGCTGGGGCCATGGAGGTCCAGCACATAGGACAGGCGATTGGCGATGATGGAATTGGAGGTACCGGTGCCGGTGGCGGCGGACACCCAGCGGTCGTCCGCCGTGATCAGCTGGTTGTAGTCGTTGGTCAGCGTGCCCACCACCACCGAGGTGAGGGAGCCGGCGAGGCGGTCGGCCGGAATGCCGGCGTCTTCCAGCGCCTCCCAGGCGGTTTCCAGCACCAGCCGCTGGCGCGGATCGATGAACGGCGCCTCGCGCGGGGTGATGCCGAAGAAGTCGGCGTCGAACCTGTCGAGGTTCGGCAGATAGCCGCCTTCCCGGCTCACCGTCTTGCCGCGCGCCTGGGGGTCGGGATTGTAGAGGCTGTCGATGTTCCAGCGGTCCTGCGGCACCGGGCCGAGGGGATCTGCGCCCCGAACCAGAAGGTCCCAGAACCCCGAGAGGTCTGCGGCACCGGGAAAGCGGCATCCCATGCCCACGATCGCCACCGGCTCGCCCTGCCGGCGCTCCAGCACATCCACCTTGGCGCGCAGATCGCGGATCGCGCGCAACGCCCGTTCGGTGGTGGTCGCAGAGCTGCCGGCGGTGCGGTCGGGCATGGATTAAGCCTCAATATTTCAACGCATTAAGCTCGGCGAGGAGCGCGCTTTCGGCATCGTCCTGCGGCTCGGTGAGGGCCGCGGCGGAGGCCTCCTCGCGCCAGGCCAGCACCTCGTCGACGAGGTGGCGCACCAGAGCGTCGATGCTCGGATAATCGTAGGCCAGGGTGGCCTTGAGCAGGACGCCCAGATCCTTCTCCAGCGCCGCCTTGAGTTCCATGTTCATGAGGGAATCAAAGCCCATGTCCTCCAGCGGACGCGCCGGGTCGAACGCCTCGGGCGCTGGAAATTCGAGTGCAGTGGCAACGAGTTGCCGGACATGAGCGCGCAGCAGGCGGGCCCTCTCCTCCGTCCCCGCCGCCTCCAGCCGGGCGCGGAACGGCGGGGCGGCCGGCCCCCCATCCTGTGGCGGCATAGCGGCGGCGAACCCTGCCAAAAGTCCTGTTGAACCAAGGCCTTTCCTCAATCCGGCCTGCCAGCCGGTGGGCAGTACCGCCACATGTCCGGGGCGACGCGCCATGAGCTGCCCCAGCACCGCCGCTCCGGCGGCGGGCGAGATCCGGCCCATACCGTCAGAACCCAACGTTTGAGCCATTCCCGCCCCCTCCCACGGTCCCCAGTCGATGGCCTGAGCGGGCAGGCCGAGGCTGGCGCGATGCTCGGCGAGAGCATCCAAGGCGGCGTTGGCGGCGGCGTAATTGGCTTGCCCCGGCAGCCCCAGCAGGCCGGACGCCGAGGCGTAAAGAACGAACATTTCCAGGGGTTCATCGAGGGTCGCCCGGTGCAGCAGCCAAGCCGCCCGCAGCTTGGGCGCGAGAACACGCAGGAAATGCGCTGGGCTCTGGTTCACCAGCAAGGCGTCGTCGAGCACGCCAGCGGCATGGATAAGCCCACGCAGCGGCAGCATTTTTTCCCGCACCGCCGCGAGCAGATGGTCCACCTCCGCCGGCTCGCCCACGTCCGCCTGGAAGGCCTCCACCCGCGCCCCGGCCCGGCGCAACGCCTCCACGACCTCCCGCGCGGCGTCCCCCGGCATGCTTCGGCCCACCAAAGCAATACTGCGCGCGCCGTGGCGCACCAGCCAGGACGCCGCATGTAGGCCCAGCGCGCCGAGCCCGCCGGTGACGAGGAAAGTCGCGTCGCCGCGCACCATGTCGCCCGCCGGCGCCGCCGCTTGCCACAGCACGATCTTGCCCATGTGCCGCGCCCGGGCCATGTGCTGGAAGGCGGCGCCGGTATCGGCGATGGCGAACAGTTCGGAGCGCAGCGGCACCAGCGTGCCATCGGCGAGACGGGTGACCATCTCACCCATCATCTGCGCGATAAGACCTTGGTCCTGCTTGATATCCCACAGGTCGAACGGGTGGTAGGCGATGTTCCGGTCGAGCGCCGCCACATCGGCCGCGCTCCAGATGCCCATCTTGCCGATCTCGATGAAGCGGCCGCCATCGGCCAGCGCCGCGAAGCTCTCGGCGATGGCCTCGCCGGAGAGGCTGTTCAGCACCACGTCCACGCCCCGTCCGCCGGTGCGGCGGCGGATCTCCTCCGCGAAGCCGGCGGTGCGCGAGTTGAACAGGTGGGTCACGCCGTGGCGGCGCAGATGGCCCCATTTGGCGGGGCTGGCGGTGGCGAAGATTTCCGCCCCGGCCCGTTGCGCCACCTGGATCGCCGCCTGCCCGACGCCGCCCGCCGCCGCATGGATCAGCACCCGCTCGCCGCGCTTCAATCCTGCCAGACGGTCGAGGGCGTAATGGGCGGTGAGGAAGGCCAGCGGCAGGGTGGCTGCATCGCGGAACGACAGGCTCTCCGGCTTCGGCACCACGAACGCCGCCGGCACCCGCACCCGCCCGGCGAGGCTGCCCACGGTGAGGCCGGCCATCACCGGCGTGTTCACGGCAAGGCCAGCGACGCCGGGCCCCACGGCGGCGATGACGCCGGAACATTCCAGCCCATAGGGCATGGCGTCGACACTGTCCGGCAACAGGCCCATGCCGTGCAGCACGTCGCGGAAATTGAGGCCGCTCGCCACCACGTCGATGACCACTTCGCCGGGGCCGGGCGGGCGGCCGTCGAACTGTGGAAGTTCAATGGGATGCTCCGGCTCCGCCGGGCGATCCGCCACCAGCCGCGCCGCGAAGCACGCGCCCCGGCGCAGGGCCAGGTCCTCCCCCGACGGCGCGGCGATGAGGCAGGCGGCGAGATCGGAAAGATCCGTGTCCCCCGCCTCGGGGTCGAGATCGACGCGGGTCTGGCCGAGGTCGGGATATTCCGACGCCGCCACCCGCGACAGCCCCCATAATCCGGCCTCCGCCACGCCGGTGACCGGCTCTCCCGCCACGCGCTGGGTGCCGCGCGTCACCACGTCCAGGCGCAGCGTGGCGCGATGGGCCGAGCGGCCCGCCGCCTGGACAAGCTGCAGCAGGCCAAGATGGGAGGCCGGCACCTCCGCCGCGCCGGGATCGGCCGGCGTGGTCGCGAGGTAAACGATATGGCAGCGGCCGTCAGGCGCCCTTGCCCGCAGGTCGGAAATCCAGCCAGCGAGGGCATCCGCGCCGGCGTCCCATGGGGGTGGATGATCCGCCATCACCTGCCCACGCGCCGCCAGCGCATCCGCCAGTTGGCGAACCATCGCCGCATCGTCGCCCAGCAGCGCGAACAGGCGTGGTGCGGGCGGGGCGGACAGGTCCGCCCGCTGCCAGCGCAGGCGCAGCAGCTCCGGCTGGGTCGCGAGGCCTTCGTCCTCCACATCGGCGCCATGGGCGATCCGGGCGAAGGCCACGCCGTCGAGCTGCGCCACCATCTGCCCGACTCCGTCGCGCAGGATCAGATCCACATGGCAGGTCCGCGCGGCGGGATCATCCCGGAGGCGGAGCGTCGCGGTGACCGCTCCGCCGGCCGGGGCAAACACCGCCACCCGCCCGATGCCCCTCGGCATCCAGGTCACGCCCGGCCCTAGTTGCGGCAGGATCGCGCTTGAGGCGACGAGGCACGCATCCAGCAGCGCAGGGTGGACGAGATAGTCGGCGGCGCTCCCGCTTTCCTTCGGCAGCTCCGCATGGGCGATGACGCCCTCCGCGACCATCGCGAGGTCCTTGAGGCCGCGAAAGGCCGGGCGGTAATCAAAACCGAACTGCGTCAGCCCGCCATAGACGGCGGCGCCCGGCGTGGCGATGGCGGAGGCAAGGCCGGCGTCCCATGCCGGTTCGGGCGCCGGCGCGGAGGCGAGCTTTGCAGTCGCATGAAGGGTCCAGCCGCCGTCCGCTCCGCGCGCGAACACTTGCCAACCCCCGTCGGCGCCGACGACGCTCTGCAGTTCCACTCCGCCCCGGTCCGGCAGCAGCAGCGGGCGAAGGATCGCCAGATCCTCAACCCCGGCGCCGGCCCCCAGAACCGCCCGACCGTTCTGGAGTGCAACCTCGGCGAAGGCAGCCAGTGGGAAGGTCGCCCGGCCGCCGAACCGGTGGTCGAGCAGGAAGCGCAGCCGTTCGCCCCCGAGGGTGAGATTGAAGCGCACCTCGTCGCGCCCGGCGAGGTCCACGCGGCTGCCGGCAAGGCCGTGCGGCGCATGCGCCGAAACCGTATCGGGGCGAGGGATGAAATAGCTGCCGCGCTCGAACGGATAGGTGGGCAGCGATAGCCGCCGGCGCGGCGCATCCACCGCCGTCCAGTCCGGTTCAAGCCCCGCCAAATGCGCGGCGGCAAGGCGCGGGGCGATGTCCGCCCACACGGCACCGGAGGGCGCGATGGGGATCACGAACGTGTCCGGCGCCGCCTCCGCCGCAGGAGCGGGCGTGCCTGTCAGCTGAGCCCACCAGTAAGCGGGACTGGTGACCTCGGCAACGACTTCGCGGCCAAGCAGGCCCGACAGCAGCGGCACGGCCGGCGGCTTCAGGGCGAGGCCGCGCACTGCGGCGATGAAATCGAGCCGTCCATCCTCCACATCCGTGCGCCCCAGCGCCGCCTGCCGGGCACGCAGCAGGGCACCAGCATCGGCCAGCGAGAAAACACCCGCGAGGCAGGCGGCGACCACCTCGCCGGCGCCCTGCCCGGCGATGTGATCGGGGGCGAGGCCCCAGCTGCGCCACAGGGCGGCCAGCGCATAGGCCATCACGAAGGCGGCCACCGGTCCATCCTGCGCGGCCGGCAAACCCGCCTCGGCGCAGGCCGCGACGGCGGCGGCGAAGGCCGGATCGCTTGCCATCAGGGCGCTCCCACCGTCAGCCGGCAGACCGTCGCCATCGGCGCAGGCGAACAGCACCTGCGGCCGGCGCGATGGCGCGATGGCGATATCCGCCAGATGCTGGAGCCTGCCGACCAGTTCGCCCACGTCTGCAAACGGCACGGCGGCACGCACCGGAAAGCGGCCGCGCCCGGCGTTCAGGGTCAGCGCCACCGCGCCAGGATCAGCCTCGGGCCGCCGCGCGAGGGCCCGCGCCTGCCGGGCCGCCAGCGCCCGCAGTGCCGCCTCGCTCTTAGCGGACAGGGCGGCGATGTAGCCGGAACGGCGCGGCGCGGGCGCCTCCGCCAGCACCGGCGCGGCTTCCAGGATCACATGAGCATTGGTGCCGCTCATGCCGAAGGCGCTCACCGCGCCACGCAACGGCCCTTCGGCCGGGAAAGCCGCTGGCGCGGTGGGCACCGCGAGTCCCAGCGCCGCCCACGGCACATAGGGGTTGGGAGTGGAAAAATGCAGGTTCGGTGGCACTTCCCCATGGCGCAACGCCAGCACTACCTTGAGGAAGCCCGCCACCCCGGCAGCCGCTTCCAGATGGCCGAAATTGGTCTTCGCCGATCCCACCAGCAAAGGTGCGGCGCGCGCCGCCCCATAGACCGCGCCCAGCGCGCGCAATTCGATGGGATCGCCCAGAATGGTGCCGGTGCCGTGGGCCTCCACGAAGCCCACCGAGCGGGCGGGAGCGTCGGCATCGGCCAGTGCGGCGCGGATCACCGCCTGCTGTGCGGCACCGTTGGGCGCGGAGATGCCGTTGCTGCGCCCGTCATGGTTCACCGCCGAACCACGGATCACCGCCAGCACGGGATCGCCTTCGCGCACCGCGTCATCCAGGCGGCGCAGGGCCACCACGCCGCAACCCTCGCCCCGCACGAAGCCGTCGGCATCGGCGCTGAAGGTGCGGCAGCGCCCGGTGGGCGAGAGCGCCTTCATCTGGCACAGGCCGAGCGTGATTTCCGGCGACAGGATGAGATTGACGCCGCCCGCCAACGCCCGGTCGCATTCCCCCGCCCGCAGGCTGCGGCAGGCGAGATGGATAGCGAGCAGGGACGAGGCGCAGGCCGCATCCAGCGCCAAGGCCGGCCCGTGCAGATCCAGCGCATAGGCGATGCGGCCGGCGGCAAGGCTGCGCATCATGGCAAGGCCGGCATGGCCGTCGATCTGGTCCGCCGCGCGGCGGTAAAGACGCTCCTGGGTGTAATCATCGGAATAGATGCCGATGAACACGCCGGTGTTCGATCCGGCCAACACCTGCGGCGACCATGCGGCGCGCTCCACCGCCTCCCACGCCACTTCCAGCAGCAGGCGGTGCTGCGGGTCCATGGACGCCGCCTCGCGCGGGGAGATGCCGAAGAAGCCGGCGTCGAACCCCGCGATATCGTCGAGGCTGGCCATGTCCCGCGCATAGGCCCGGGCCGCGCCGGGATCGTCCACGTCCCAGCGGTCGGCGGGCACCGGACGCACCGCGTCGCGCCCCTCGCGCAACAGGCGCCAGTAGGCGTCGAGGTCGTCGGCGCCGCCAGGAAAGCGGCAGCCGGCGGAGACAATGGCGATGGCGTCCCCCTGAGCGGAAGCTTGCGCCTGCGAGAGGCCGTCGCGCGATGTCACAGGCTCCGCCATGGCCCGGCTATGTCGCCGCGGGAACGGCGCAGGCCCCGGCGGAGGCGGCACCGGCTTCGCGCAGGCGCGCCAGCAGCCCGGCGAGGGTAGATGCTTCCCACACGAGGGTCAGGTCGACGGATCGGCCCAGCGGCGCGGCAAGCTCCCGCGCCAGAGCGACGCCCAGCACCGAATCCAGCCCGTATTCGGCGAAGGCGCGGTCGCGCTCAATGGCCCCGGGGGACAGGTTGAGATGGCGACCGAGCCAGTCCCGCACCCAGGATTCGAGCCGTGAACTGTCCAGTTCCGAGCCGCGCTCGCGGCGCGCCGGGTCCTGAGCCACCGGCCGGGCGGCGGCGCGCAACTCGCGCTTCAGGATCTTGCCCGTGGGGTTGCGCGGCAGGGCGTCCACGAGGACGAAGGCGGTCGGCACCTTGTAGGCGGCGAGGCTGCGCCGGCAAACCGCCTCCAGCTCCTGCGCATCGACGCTGACGGAGGGCTTGAGGACCACATTGGCCCAGACCTCTTCGCCGAGGAATGGATCAGAGACGCCATACACCGCCGCCTCGGCCACGGCGGGGTGAGCGTACAGCGCATTCTCCACCTCGGCAGGATAGACGTTGCGGCCGCCGACGATGATGAGGTCCGTCAACCGGTCCTCCACCGACAGATAGCCCTCGGCATCCAGCCGGCCGATGTCGCCGGTGTGCAGCCACCCCTGGCGGATGGCCTTCGCGGTATCCTCCGGCCGGTTGAGGTAGCCCAGCATGACGTTGGGGCCGCGCAGCACAATCTCCCCCGCCTCGCCGGCCGGCAGGTCGCGGCCGTCGGCGGGATCGACGATGCGCAACTCCACCCCGTTGATGGCAGTGCCCACCTTGCCGCGGCGCAGGCTGTGGATGTGATTATAGGTGGCGAAGGGCGAGCACTCGGTCTGGCCGTATCCCTGGTGGATGGGCAGGCCCATGTGCCGGTGCCAGCGCTCCTCCACCTCCAGCGGCAAGGGCGCGGCGGCGGAAAACCAGTAGCGCACGGCAGGACTGTCGGCCGGCGTGATGCGACCTTCCAGCGCGAGGAAGGTGGTGGGGACGCCGAACACCATGGTGACGCCATCAGTGCGCAGCGATTGAAGCACCGCCGCGCGGTCGAACCGCCGCTGGAGCACCACGGAGGCCCCGGCAAAAAGGCCCGGCAAAAGGATGGCGTTCTGGCCGAAGCAATGGTGCAGCGGCAGGAACAAGAGCAGCCGGTCGGCGCCGGTGACGCCCATGTAGCGCACCTTGGAACGGGCGGTGAACGCCGCATTCCCGTGCGACAGCATCACCCCCTTGGGGCGGCCCGAGGTGCCGGAGGAATAGACGATGACGGCAGGATGATCATCCGGGACCTCCTCCGACGCCCACGCTCCCGGCGCGGGGCCGATTCCGGCATCGAGCACGGGCAGGCCGTTCAGGGACAATCGCGCGGCGACATCCCCCTGCGCGAGGGCAAGCCGGCAGGCGCTGTCGGCGAGGATGAAGGCGGTTTCGACTTCCGCGAGCATGGGATTGATGCAGACCGCCACGGCTCCCAGGCTGAGCACGCCTAGATAGCTGGCAACGAATTCCGGCCCGTTGGGCAGCACCAGCGCGACGAAATCCCCGCGCCCGACGCCTTCGGCCAGAAGCCGGGCGCGCACGCCAGCGGCCCGGGCCCGGATCTGGGCATAGGACTGAGTCGCGCCATCGAACAACAGGCAAGGCCTGTCGCCGGGCATGTGGGCGAAAATGCTGGCGACGTTCAAGAAATCGCCCCCAATCTAGAGGTTCCACCCCAGAAAACCGTTGTAACTCAAATCTTTATTCTTTTGCGGCAACGCTACAAATCGGCCACGCCGGCGTCAAGCGACGCCAGGGGGAGCGACGCCCGCCCGCCGCAGTTCGCGGACACGAGCGCGATGCTATGCGCGAGTGTGCCGAACCGTGCGAGCCGATCGCCCGCGCCGATCAGGGATCCCCATTCCCTACTGTCACCGGGCATAGGGAGCCCAACGCCAGCAACACAGATAAGCGATGGTCATTCAAATAAAAATGATCGCCGGGAAACAGCCTCATGCTGAAACCCGACGTCGCATGCCGTGACCAGGCTTGCAACGCGTCTTCCGCGATCGAGTCCGCCGAGCCGCCGAAAGCATGGATGGGAAAGTTGAACGGCAGGATCTCGCGGAAGCGATAGGTCTCGACCGCCGTGAGATCGGCGCGGATCACCGGCAGCAGCAGGTCCAGCAGTTCGCGATCGCCCAGCACCACGTCGGGCGTCCCGTTCAGGGCGCGCAGCTCACCGACCAGTTCGGCATCGGACAGCACATGCAGCGGCGGACGGGAGGGCGGCAGATGGGGCGCGCGGCGGGCCGACACAAACAGCGCCGCCGGCATCAAGGCCCCCCGTGCCCTCAGCCGCCGCAGGGTTTCGAAGGCAAGGAGCGCGCCCATGCTGTGGCCGAACACGGCGTAGGGCAGATCCAGCCGGCGCACCATCGCATCCGCCAGTCCATCGGCCATCTCGTCCATGGTCTCCAGGGGCGCCTCGCGGATCCTCCCGCCGTGACCGGGCAGTTGAACCGGCACCACCTCGATGGCGGGATCGATGACCGCCTGCCAGGAGGTATAGAAGCTGGCATTGCCGCCCGCGAAAGGAAGGCAGAACAGGCGGAAGCGAGGCGTCTCCCGCCTCGCGCGCCCTAGAAACCAGGGTGAGGGTTCGATATTCATCTGATTGCAACAAGATGGCGGAGGAAGGCGGTATAATACTGCAACGCAATCCCCTGGCGGCCCATAGAATCTTTACACGTTTTGCGGATCAGGCCGGGGGTGTTTTCTGCGCCACGGCCTTTTTTCCGCGCATGAACAGATATCGCCACCCCGGATCACACTGCAACGCAATCTTGGCACTGGTCACCCGATGTCGCTAGTCTCGCGCCACAGACCGTGCCGCATCGAGTGATTCAAGCGCCATGAACGTTCACCGGACCCCCGTGATCCTCGTCGGCGCGCAGCGCCTTTCGCCGGCCGACGTGTGGGGGGTGGCCCAGGGCACGAGCCGCGTTGCGCTGGACAGCTCCCCTGCATTTCGGCAGCGCATCGAGGCCGGCTCCGACCTGCTCCGGCAGCGCATCGCCTCAAGCGAGCGGATCTATGGCGTTACCACCGGTTTCGGCGAATCGGTGGTCACCGAAGTGCCGGTGCACCTGACCGACGAACTGTCGGCTAATCTCGTGCGCTTCCACGGCTGCGGCACCGGCGCGCTGTTCTCGGAACCGGAGGCGGCGGCGGTGCTGCTGGCGCGCATCGCCTCCCTGTCCGCCGGCTGGTCTGGAGTGCGGTTCGAGGTGGTGGAGCGCCTTGCGACCCTGCTGGACCACCGCATTCTCCCGGTCATCCCCAGCGAGGGCTCGGTAGGGGCGAGCGGCGATCTGACCCCCCTGTCATATGTGGCAGCCATGGTCATGGGCGAGCGCGAGGTCTACAGCGGCACCCAGATCCTTCCGGCGGACAAGGCGATGCGCGCGGCGGGCATCACCCCCATCGCGCTGGCACCCAAGGAAGCCCTCGCCATCATGAACGGCACCAGCGTCTCGGTGGCGCTGACGGCCCTCGCCTTCGAGCGCGCCCGCTGGCTGGCGCGGCTGGCGGCGGCCCTCACCGCGCTCGCCAGCGACGTGACGCGCGGCAACCCCGCCCATTTCGATCCGCGCATCTTCGTCGCCAAGCCCCATCCCGGCCAGATGCTGTGCGCCTCCTGGATCGCCCAGGATATCGAGTACCAGCAAGGCACCATGCACCAGGGCCGGCTGCAGGATCGCTATTCCATCCGCTGCGCGCCCCATGTGGTGGGGGTGTTGATCGACGCGCTGGACTGGATGAAGCCCTGGATCGAGACCGAGCTGAACGGCGCCTCCGACAACCCGCTGATCGACCCGGAGACCGGCGACCCGCTGTTCGGCGGCAACTTCTATGGCGGCCACGCCTGCTTCGTGGCCGATGGCCTGAAGAATGCCACCGCCAACATCGCCGATCTCCTGGACCGCCAGCTCGCGCTCATCTGTTCCGCCGTCACCAGCAACGGGCTACCGGAAAACCTGGTGGGCGCCGAGGGCGACGGTCACCGGGCGCACCATGGCTTCAAGGCCATGCAGATCGCGGCTTCCGCATTGACCGCGGAAGCGTTGAAGGCAACCATGCCGGCCAGCGTATTCAGCCGCAGCACCGAGAACCACAATCAGGACAAGGTCAGCATGAGCACGATCGCTGCGCGTGACAGCCTGCGCGTGCTGGAGCTGACCGAGACGGTCGCGGCCATCTGCCTTTTGGCGCTGGTACAGGCGGTGGACCTGCGCCGGGGCGAGGGCTGCCATGTCCGCAGCCGGCTGCTGCGCGACGCGGTGCGGGCAAAGGTGCCCTTCAATGATCGCGACCGGCGGCAGGACGGCGACATCGCCATGGTCAAGGAGATGATCCAGCGGCGCACGCTGCCCCTGGACTTTAACTGATGCCGCCTGAGGCCGCGCTCCCCCTGACCAACCAGCAGCGGGCCCGCGCGGTCCGGCGGCTGTTCCTGCGCATCGCGCTGCACATCTTCTTCTGGGACATCGTGATGACGCGGGGGCCGCTGAGGCGGTTCCGCCGCCCGCCGGCCCCGCGCTGGGCCGCCCTCGCCCGCCAGTATCGCCGCGAGGCCGAGCGGCTCGGCGGCGTGCTCATCAAGCTCGGCCAGTATGTCAGCGCCCGCGTCGACCTCCTGCCCGAGGAGGTCACCCACGTGATGGCCGACCTGCGCGACGCGGTGCCGCCCGTGCCCGGCCCGCAGATCATCGCGCAGATCGAGGCGGATTTTCTCCTCCCCATCACTGGCCTCTACCGCAGCTTCGAGCCGGTCCCCATCGGCGCGGCCTCGCTCGGGCAGGCGCACCGGGCGGTGTTGCCGGAAGGCCAGCCGGTGGTGGTGAAGGTGCTGCGGCCGGGCATCGACGCCATCGTCGCCAGCGACCTGGAAATCGTCGGCCAGTTCATCCGCCAGCTCAAGCGGCTGGAGAGCATCCGCCGCCGGGTGGACCTCGACCTTCTGGCCAGCGAGTTTACCGCGGTGACCTATCGCGAGCTAGATCTCGTGGCCGAGGCCCGCAACTGCGAGCGCTTCGCCCGCGAGTTCGCCCACGATCCCGCCATCCACACACCCACCATCTATTGGTCCCGCAGCGGCCGGCGCACCCTCACCATGGAGGATGTGTCCTATTTCCCCATCCACGACGTACTGGGCTTCGAGGCCGCCGGCATCGACCGCCGCCGCGTTGCCAGCACGCTGATGGATTGCTATCTCGACCAGGTGTTCCGGCACGGCTTCGTCCATGCCGATCCGCACCCGGGCAATTTGTTCGTGCGGCCGCTGGCGACGGACGGCGAGAACGCGGCGGGCTGGTCGCCCTCCAGCCTCGCCTCGGGGCGGGTGCACATTCCGCACGTCACCAACCGGCCGTTCCAGGTGGTGTTCATCGATTTCGGCATGGCGGTGGAGATCCCCGCGCGGCTGCGCCAGTCGCTCACCACCTATGCCACCGGCATGGTGGCCCGCGACGCCTACACCATCGTCCAGTCCTATGTGGAAGGCGACCTGCTGCTGCCCGACACCGACCTCGACGAATTGGAGCGCATGACCGCCGCGCTGATCAACAAGTTTCCCCACGCTCTGGTGGGGCAGGTGCGCAAGCGCGACCTGACGCCGTTCGCCGAGCTGTCGGAAGAATACCAGACCCTGCTCTACAACTCGCCCATGAAGATGAAGGCGGAGCTGTTGTTCGTGTTCCGCGCCATGGGCATCTGCTCGGGGACGGTGGCGGGCATCGATGCCGCCTTCGATCCCGCCGAGCGCTTCATGCCGCTGGCCCAGCGGCTGGTTGCGGACGAGCTGAAGCCGGATTCCGACCGGCTCAAGCGCCTCGTCTCGGCCACCGTGCGGCTGCCCATGCGGCTCGACAATCTGCTCACCACACTGGAGCGCGGCAAGCTGCGCATCCGCACCGACGGCACGGACCGCCGCCGCGACGACATCCGCCAGCTCACCCGCGCGGCCAACCGGCTGGGGGTCGCGGTGTTGGCCGGCAGCGCCATGATCTGCGCGGTGCTGCTGGGGCGGCAGGGGGAGATTGTCACCACCCCCACCGGGCTCGCGGTGCTGGCCATCGCCATGGTGGCGGCCGGGGTGCTGATCAGCCAGCGCTCCTAGAGCGGCGTGCGTTCGCCTCAGCTTACGGAAGCCGCTCTAGAGTCTTGTTTTGACGCGTCTTCCTTACGCGGACCGGCATCCACTTCGCTTGAAAGCGCTTTGATGGGCGCAGCCGCCAGAATCTCTCCGATAAAGGCGACGAAGTTCGCCTTGGCGTCATAGCGGGCGAAATCCTGCTTCAGGCGCTGGGCCGCCTCGCGGTATCCCGGCGATGCCAGCATGCGCGCCACCGTCTCGCGCACGCGCTCGGCGGTCACCTCGTCCTCCCGCAGGTTTTCCGCCGCGCCGGTCTTGGCCACCATGGTGCCGTAGGACAATTGGTCGGTATTGCTGGCGATGCCGAGGAATGGCGTTCCCGCCACCAGCGCCTGGCACCCGCTGGAGGCGCCGCCGTTGCAGATCACCAGCGCCGCGTTGGCGGCGGCGGCATCCCCCGGCAGGTAGTCGGCGATGAAGGCATTGGCCGGCACGGCCAGCGCGGCGCCGGGATGGGCGGTGGCCGCGATCACCGTCACCCGAAGGTCGGAAAGCCCGGCCAGGATTACTTCCAGAAGAGCCGGCTCGCCCGAACTGCCGAGATTGACATAGATGACCGGCTTGTCGTCGGGCACCTTGTCCCACCACGGCGGCGGCGCGATCTTCGGGCTGAAATCGAGGGGGCCGATGTAGCGGTGGTTCGGCGGCAGGGGGCGAGTGGGGCTCAGCTCCGGAATGTCGGGATAGACCACATAATCCCCGGCGCAGAAGGTCTCACGCAGTCCCGCCCCGATGGGGGCGACCCCGTTGTTGAGGGCGGCGATGTTGATGGGCAGCGCCATCATCATGGAGCCGAGCGGTGTCAGCAGCGACAGCAGCCGGTCCCCGGTTTCGCGGCCCAGCACCTTGTGGAGCGGATGGTCCACCAGCGCGAACGGCTCGTCCGACGACGGGCTCCAGTGAGCGTTGATGATGTTCACATAAGGCACCTTGGTGAGCTGCGCGCTGATGGCGAGGGACTGGCGCATGTCACCCACCACCAGTTGCGGCTGCGCCAGCCGCATAAGGCGCACGTCCTCGCGCACATAGGCGTTGAAGGTCTCGACGCTGAACAGCGGCTGGTTCTGCTTCAGCAGCACAGTGCTGGTGGCGGGATCGATGGAGGATTTCAGGGCGATGGTGCGATAGGGACGCGAGCCGATGAGGGCATTGAAGCGCGGATCGCACGCCAGTGTCACCCCATAGCCGGCGGCATAGAGCGCATCGGCGAGCAAGGTAGGGCGGACCACATGGGTCAGGGTCACTGCCTCACCCATCACCAAAATGTGCGGCATCCTCTCCCCCTCCCCGCTCCGGCCACCCCAGCGCGCGACGCGGCAGCCCCCCGCGAACGCACCTTGAGAAAAACGCCCAACTGGTGTGACTATGGCGCCCACCCTGGGCCCCGACATCATCGCTGCCGGCGAGATCCTGACAATGGCTGATTTTCTCCTCGTGCACGGCGCCTGGCACGGCGGATGGTGCTGGCGGCGCGTGGTCGAGATCCTCGCAGGTGAGGGGCACCGCGTGTTCGCGCCCTCCCTCACCGGCCTCGGCGACCGTGCCCACCTGCTCTCGCCCGACGTGGGCCTTTCCACCCATGTGGACGACGTGCTGGCGGTGATCGAGGCCGAGGAACTGGCCGACATCGTGCTATGCGCCCACAGCTACGGCGGCGCGGTGGCGACGCAGGTGGCGGATCGTGTGCCGCAGAAGATTGGAGCCCTCGTCTTCCTCGATGCGCTGCTGCCGCAGGACGGCCGCTCGCTGCTCGATCTCGACAGCCCGGAGCGCCGCGAGGCCATCGTCTCCCGCGTGGTGGAGACGCCGCGCGGCCCGGTGCTGCCCCCGGCTCCCGCCGCCCTCTATGCGCTGGCCGCGCCCCAGGACGTGGCCTGGGTCGACCGGCGCTGCGTGCCCCAGGCGCTGCGCACCTATACCGATCCGGCGGCGCTGACCGGCGCCTGGATGCAGATCAAGGTGCTGGCCTATGCCTGCACCCTGCGCTTCCCGGCACCCGACTTCCGGGGCCTGGCGGCACAGCTCGCCAAGGACCCGCGCTTCACCATCCGGGAGCTGGCGAGCGGGCACGATGCCATGATCGATGTTCCGCAGGATGTCGCCGACCTGCTCCTGAGCAGTGCGGAAACCGGGCGCGCCGCCAAAGCAACATGCGCCGAGCCCGCAGAAACGCCCGAAGGGACAGCCTCGTGAACGCCCCGCCTTCCGCAGAGAGCGACGATGCCGCCATCGCGTTGCCGACGGACAAATTCCACCGCGTGCTGGCAGGCCTGCTGCTGGTGCTGGCGCTGAGTTCGCTCGACGCCAACATCGTCGGCCCGGCGCTGCCGCTGATCTCCAGCGAGTTCGGCGCCCTCGACAGCCTGACCTGGGTGCTGACCATCTTCCTGCTCACCAGCACCGCCGCGACGCCGCTCTATGGCAAGCTCAGCGACATGTATGGCCGCAGGCCGCTGCTCACCATCGCGGTGCTGCTGTTCCTCGCCGGATCAGCCTTCAGCGGCCTCGCCCAAAGCATGAACCAGCTGATCCTCGGTCGCGCCATCCAGGGAGTCGGCGCCGGCGGGCTGATGACGCTCACCCAGATCACCATGTCGGATCTGGTGTCGCCGCGGCGGCGCGGCAGCTACCAGGGCCTGTTCGGCGCGGTGTTCACCATCGCCAGCCTCGCCGGCCCGCCGCTGGGCGGCGTCATCGCCGAATTCTGGTCCTGGCGCTGGATCTTCTACGTGAACCTCCCGCTGGGCGCCGCCGCGCTCACCCTCCTGTGGATGGGCCTGCCGCCGGGCGTGCGCACCACCAGCCACCGCATCGATGTTCTCGGCTTCGTCGTCATCATGGCCGCCACCAGCTGCGTGCTGATGGCGCTGAACCAGGGCAGCCATGGCAGCTGGATCTCCCCCACCGTCATCGGCCTCGCCATCGCCGCCGTGGTGCTGGCGCTGCTGCTGGGGCCCATCGAAGCCAGGGTGAAGGAACCCCTCATCCCCCTCGCCATGGTACGCAACCGGGTCTGGCTGATCGCCACCGGGGTGGCGACGCTGGTCACTATCGCGGTGTTCGGGGCGCTTGCCTTCATGCCGCTGTACCTGCAGTTGGCTGGTGGCCTCTCGCCCACCGCCTCCGGCATCGCCATGGTGCCCTCGGCGGCCGGGCTGATGCTGTCGCTGTTGTATGGCGGCCGGGCCATTACCCGCACCGGGCGCTACAAGGTGTTCGCGATCACCGGCGTCGGCGTCGCGACAGTGGCTCTGTTCGCGCTGGCGCTGGCGGCCTATGCGCTGCCCTCCCCCTACCTCCTGGGCGCGCTGCTGTTCCCCCTCGGCACCGGGCTCGGCCTGCTGATGCCCGGCCTGACCGTGGCCTACCAGAACGCGGTGGCCCACGAGGACATCGGTACCGCCACGTCCACGGCCGGTTTCTTCCGCTCCCTCGGCGGCGCCTTCGGCATCGCTGTGGCCGGCGCCATCCTCGCCGTTCAGGCGGGCGGACTGCTGCCGGTGGGCGACGGCGTGCGGGACATGGACACCATCGGCCTCGGGCAATTGTCCCAGCTGAACCCGGCGGCGCAATCGATGGTGCTTGCAGACTACCAGTCCGCCATGGTCACCATCTTCGCTGCCGCCGGCGTGGTGGCGGCCCTGGCCTTCGCGCTCATCCGGCTGCTGCCTGAGCAGGAACTCTCCGACGTGGCCAACCGGCTGGGCGCCAACCCGCCCGAGCCCAAGTTATGAACCGAGCTGGCCGGTCCCCGAAGGCACCGCTTCAGCCGCCCCCTGAGCCGCGATCCAGCTGATCTCCTCCAGCTGCGCGAGCGCGGCGCCGATATCGGCCTGTTCCGCCATCTCTTCCTGCCGCTGGTTGAAGACCTCGGGCGGCACAGTGGCCTCCGGCTCCAGGTCAGTGGCGAGGAACGGGTCCAGGCGGACGAAACGGTCTTCCAGGATCCGGCTGGCCTGGTAGGTGGTGGCCTGCAGATTGGCTTCCATCACCAGCTTGATGAGGGCGAGGGGGCGCTCCATGTTCAGCAGCCACCCTCCATATCCCACGTCGCCACCGGGCAGCGCCATGTAGCTGTTGGCCTGCCCCTGGCCGACCGAGAGGATCATGGTGGTGGCGATGTCGGCGGCCAGGAAGTCCATGGCCATGGTGAGGGCGCACATGCTGGGATTGTTGGCATAGAGGCCGCCATCCACCCGCCCCTGGAACACCGGATGCAGCACCGGGATGGAACTGGAATGGAGCGCGATGTCGGCCAGCAGCGGCGACACCGGCAGGTCCTGCGCCCCGAGATTGTGATGAATCTCGATGGACCAATGGCGGTATTCCTTCAGCTCCACCTTGTTGTCGACGGCCACCGCCGGCATCAGCAGCCGGCGCCGGACATCGCGCAAACGCACCTCGCCCAGAAGCGACCGCAGGTGCTGGTAGAGCTTCTCATGGGTCAGGAAGGCGGATAGGCCCGACATGGCGGACAGGGTGCGCGGACTGAACGGCCCGGCCCCCTCGAACGGATGCCAGAGCTGCCAGAAGGCGATGGAGCGCTCGACCCCTTCGCGGACCGTATCGGACACGCCGATGATGGCGCTGGTGACGGCGCCGGCCGAAGTGCCGGCGAAGACATCCACGTCTTCCAGCAGCCCGGGCTGATGGTCCAGCAGCCGCCGCAGCAGGTGGCAGGTGATCAGCGGCCGGGTCCCGCCGTCGAGCGAAAGGATCTTGAGAGGCGCCATGGAGCCGAGAAACCCCGTCTGTGCTAACAACCCCCGGAGGCTGGCCTGAACCTGCCGATTCCGTGTCGGTTCACGTTAGCATGTCATGGCGCGGGAGCGATTTGGGATGGGCCGTCCTGGGATGAGTCATGGCGCCAGGGTGGTAGGAGGTGACGGGGACGACATGAGGATGGGTTTGCGCAACGGTGTATCGCCACGGCCCGCGCCCCCGCGCGGCTTGCGTCCCGGCAGGACGGACGCGGCGTGATGCTCGACATCAAGCACGCCACCCTCGGCGACATCCTGACCGTGAACCTGACCGGCCAGCTGAACACGCTGGGCTGCGGCCAGCTGGGCGAGGTGCTCGACGGCTGGCTTGCGACCGGCGGCAGCAACACGCTGATCGACTTTGCCGGCGTCACCTATATCAACAGCTCCGGCCTCAGGCTGCTGTGGCGCCATCACAGCCTCGTCAGCAGCAAGGACGGGCTGGTCGTGTTTTCCTCGGTCCACTACACCATCTTCCAGGTCTTCGACATCAGTGGGCTGGCGCATCTGTTCCAGTTCGCCAATACCTTCGACGAAGCCCTGGGCCGCTTCCAGCCGCCCTCCGCGGACGCTCCGGCCGCGCCCGCATAGGCCAACCGGCCACGCCTGATCCCCACCGACATTTGCGAACCCTTGGGACTGCCCCGACAGGGCCCGGCGCCGGGCCGCTTCAGCTGGGCTCAAGCAAGATGGAAGAGGTAGCGTAGTCTATCTTTAGCATTTTCAAAGAGACCATCGCCGGCTCTTCTTTTGATAGCGGCTCGATTTGAATCAGTCCTAGGACCAGTCCTAGGGTCTCAGTCCAGCTTTACAAGCTTGACCCTGCATCTCGTAGGCTGCGGCCATGGCTCAGTGCGCAAGGCGCCTGCGGACCATTCTTGTCTGCGTCAGCAAAAGGCCTCGGCTTCCGGTCGCCCACGTTTCGGCGGACCCCAGCCCGGCATACAGGAAAGGGGGGCAGCATGAGCGCCGCATCCATCGACCGGATCATCATCCGGCATCTGTCCGGCTCCAAGGCCAATCAGATCGAGCAGATCCCCGTCCAAGACCTCCAGGAGGTGACCATCGGGCGCGATCCGGCCTCGACCATCGCCTTCGACGCCAAGCGCGACGACGTGGTCAGCCGGCACCATGCCGCCATCCGCATCCCGGCCAACGACGACAGCGCGTTCCGGCTGGTGGACCTCAACTCCAGCAACGGCACGCTGCTCAATGGCCAGCCGGTGAAGGAGGATGCCGAACTCCTGCCCGAGGACACCATCGAGCTGGGCAAGAACGGGCCGAAGTTCGTGTTCGACGTTCAGCCTCGCCCGCCCGCCATGAGCGCGCGCACCCGCGTCATCAGTGCGGTGGATACCACCGCGACGCGGGTGGTGAACGCCGTCGGCGCCACAGGGCAGATCGACGGCGACAAGACCGGACAGGTGACTGCAACAGCCGCCGCCACCGCCGAGCCGCCCAAGTCCGGCGTCGGCAAGGAAACCGTCATGCGCATGCTCGGCGAGGAGCGACGCAGCACCAGCCGGGTCTGGGCGGCCTCGCTTGCCGGCGTGGTCGCCTTTGTGGCGCTGGTGGGCGGCGCCTTCTACTGGCGCCACCTCAACGAACTCGGCGAAATCCGCGAGGCGCAGGCCCGCGACAATGCCCGCGTCGCCACCGAGGCCTCCACCAACCTGTCCCAGCAGCTCGGTATGTCGGCGCAGCAGATCGTGAGCCGGTATGGCGATGCCGTGCTGAAGATCTACCTGCAATGGCGCGTCTTCGACCAGGAGACCGGCAAACCCATCTTCCACAAGACGGTGGTCTACGACGGGCGCACCTATCCAGCCTACGTGCGGCTGCCGGGCGACCTCGGCGTCGTGCGCTGGCTGACGCTGGACGACGAGAACCGCAGCAATCCCAGCATCGGCGAGGCCGGAGAAGGCAGTGGCTTCGTCGTGAGCGAGCAGGGCTTCATCCTCACCAACAAGCACGTCGCCGCCGGCTGGATGGTTCCCTACGACGCCTCCGTCGGCCAGTACGGCATCGTGTTCGACCTCAAGCAGCCCGCCGCCTTCAAGAAGCGCGACAAGGCGGCCATGATCAATCTCGAGGGGGCCTCGGACGAGGCCTCCCGGTTGCGGCGCTGGGTGCCCGAGGCGGGCGGCGTGGTGTTCCACCCCAACGTGGCCATCCCCATCGGCTCCATCGACGGGCTCGACAACTCCATCGCCAAGCGGGTGTTCATCGGCCGCAACGAGTATCTGGAGGCGCGCTTCGCCGGCAGCCGGCTGAGCATCAATGCCAGTCTGGTGCGGCCCTCGTCCGACGCCGATGCGGCGCTGATCAAGATCGATTCGCCGCAACCCCTGAACAAGATCGACATCTCCGCCAACGACGAACTGCGCGTCGGCCAGAAGGTGATCGATCTCGGCTATCCGGCGGTGTCGGTGGAGACCTACACCCAATTCACCACCCGCGAAGCCGGCGGACCCTCGCGGGTTCATGATGAGCTGGTGCCGCAGCCCAGCGTGAACGAGGGCATCATCTCCGCCCTCGGCAGC
Source organism: Xanthobacter autotrophicus (assembly GCF_005871085.1). Lineage (GTDB taxonomy): Bacteria > Pseudomonadota > Alphaproteobacteria > Rhizobiales > Xanthobacteraceae > Xanthobacter > Xanthobacter autotrophicus. The sequence continues at coordinate 79,049 of NZ_VAUP01000005.1, forward strand.
GCCTCGCGGCGGGAGGGCGACCAGACCACCCGCTCCAGCGGCGGCGACGTGTTCCAGATGAGCATCAACACCAGCGGCCCCGGCAACAGCGGCGGGCCGGTGTTCAATGCCGAGGGCAAGGTGATCGGCCTGCACACCTACGGCCGCAAGGTTGGTGATGCGCGCGTGACCCTCGGCGTTCCGATCCGCTACGGCCGCGACCTGCTCCAGCCGCAGCGCGCCGCGCAGTGACGGGAGGCGTGCCATGACTGCCCGCGCCATGAACGCCCGCGTTGATGCCACTCCAGCCCTGCGCACGCGCGGCGCCATGCTGACCCATGTGGGCCGGGTGCGCAGCAGCAACGAGGACAGTGTCGTCTTCGTCTCCGCCCCGGAGGAGCGGTCGTCGGACCAATGGGGCACGCTGGCGCTGGTGGCCGATGGCATGGGCGGCCACGCGGCGGGCGAGGTGGCGAGCGCGCTCGCCGCCGAAGTGGTACGGCGCATCTATTGCGGCAGCAGCCTGCCGGTGCCGGAAACGCTGCGCACGGCGTTCGAGGCCGCCAACGCGGCGGTGATCCAGCATGCGGACGCCCATCCCGAGTGCCGCGGCATGGGCACTACCTGCACCGCGGTGGCCATGGTGGGCGGCAAGCTCTTTCTCGCCCATGCGGGGGACAGCCGCGCCTACCTGCTGCGGGGCGAGGTGCTCACCCAGCTGAGCGAGGACCATTCCCTCAACGCCCAGTTGGTGCGCGAAGGGGTGATGACCAAGGAAGAAGCCGAGACCAGCCCCAACGGCAACGTCATCGTCAAGGCGCTCGGGTCGCGGGCGGAGCTTGATCCGGCGGTCTGGAGCGAGGGCCTGCCCTTGATCGACGGCGACAAGGTGCTGCTGTGCTCGGACGGCCTGTCGAATCTCGTCCCGGACACGGACATCGCTGCCGTTTTGCAGCGTCTGCCCCCCACCGACGCCTGTGAAGCTTTGGTGGAACGGGCGCTGGCCGCCGGCGGGTTCGACAATATTTCAGTCGGCGTCTTCGCCATCGAGGCGCCGAAGACGGTCGATCGCGCAGGCGCGGCCCGCACCACGCGGCGCATCGTGCCGCAGGAGATCCTGGCGGAAGACAGCGACGCACGAGGAGCCACGCGGCGCATCAAGCTGTGAGGGCACCATGACCACGGCGACCACCGAACGCATCGGCCACTACGAAATCACCGCGCTGCTGGGATCGGGCGGCAACGGCCGCGTCCACGCCGCCCGCGACACCATGCTGGGCCGCGAGGTGGCCATCAAGTCGCTGCGCCCCGAACTGATGAACGATACCAGCTTCCTCGATCGTTTCCGCGCCGAGGCCAGCAGCCTGGCCCGCCTCAACCATCCCAATATCGCGACGCTGTTCGCCCTCCAGCCTGAGGGCAGCAACCTCTACATGATCATGGAGCTGGTGCGCGGGCGCACCCTGGAGAGCGTGCTCCAGCAGCGCGGCGGCCCGTTGCCGGTTCAGGAATGCCTCGCCATCGTGGCGCAGGTGGCGGATGGCCTCGCCTATGCCCATTCCATGGGTGTGATCCATCGCGACATCAAGCCGTCCAACCTCATGATCACCGACGATGGCCGCGTGAAGATCATGGATTTCGGGATCGCCCGGGTGGCCGGCAGCCAGCGCCTGACGCGCGACGGCTCCATTATCGGAACGCTGGCCTATATCGCGCCAGAGCAATTGCGCGGCAGCCCCGGCGACGAGCGCTCGGACCTCTACAGCCTGGCCATCGTGGTCTACGAAATGCTCTCCGGCGCACCACCGTTCGCGGCCGACACCGACTACGACCTGATCCAGGCCCATGTGAACACCAAGCCGCAGCGCCTCATCCCCAAGGTGCCCGGCCTGTCGGTGAAGGCGGAAGGCGCCATCCTGCAGGCGCTCGCCAAGAAGCCGGAACAGCGCTTCCCGACCGTCCGGGCCTTCAGCGACGCCCTGGGCGCCACCAGCCTGCGCGCCGAAGCCACCGGGGTGATCCAGAACTATACGCGCCTCATCGCCAATCCCTCTGACGGTGGCTCGAAGACCATCGCGCCCCAGCCGCTTCCCGCCCCCGGCCCCATGGGCCGCCTGCGGGCTGCGGTCGAGGCCGCATGGCAGCGCTTCAAGGCCATGCCCATCGAACTGCGCGGGCTCGCCATCGGCGGCGTGGCGGCCGTGGTGGTGGCAGGCGTGGTGGTGGTGGACAGTTTCCGTGGCCCGACGCCGGCGCCCACCCCGCGCACCGATACGGCACACGCGCCCAGCGAGCGGCGTGGCCCCACCGGCAACGCGACCACCGGCAACGCCGCCAGCAATGCCGCGCGGATCGAGAACATGTATTTCGATCGCAATACGCGACCAGCCACCACCGCCGCGACCACCACGGAAACGAAGGTCGCCACGGCGCCGCCGGCCATGACCTCCGCCGAACTGCGCACCGCCATGGGCGAGGCCATGGAGCGCCGCGACTATAGCCGCGCCTATGAGCTGGCGTCCCGGCTCGCCGAAACCGGCAATGCGGAGGCGCTGTATACGCTGGGCTTCCTGCTGGAGAAGGGCGAGGGCGTCGGCCAGAGCTTCGTTTCCGCCGCCTACAAGTATCGCCAGGCGGCGGAAAAGGACCTGGCGAAGGCCCAATGGCGCCTTGGCAATCTTTATTACACGGGCAAGGGGTTCGGCGCCCCGGACTACAAGGAAGCACGGGCCTGGTATCTGAAAGCCGCGCAGCAGGGCGTCGCGGAAGCGCAATACAATCTCGGCGTGATCTTCGAGAACGGCCAGGGTATTGATCCGGACCGCAACGCCGCCCGCTATTGGTACGACCTCGCCGCGGCGCAGGGCAACGCCCGCGCCCGGCAGGCGCTGGAAGCCTTGGGCGGCGCATCCCGATGACCATCTGCCCATTTCGTGGGGGGCGGTGAGCGCCCTCCGCCGCTGATATCAGGTGGAGGGAGAGCCAAGCTCAATAGCCGCCCGAGCTCAATAGTCGCCGTCGGTGATCACCTGCCGGCCACCAGTCGCGGCCGCAGCGGCGCCGCCCGCCCCCGCCCCTGCGGCAGCCGGGACCCCGCCACCGGCGATCTGCGGCGGACCAGAGGGTGGTGGTCCGCCGCCCGAGGACGCAGGCCCCGCGCCGGGACCCGTCGGGCTGGACGCGGCGCTCGCGCCGCCGCCTGCCGCGGGTTCCGAGGTGCGGGATGCCGGCATCCTGGGATCGCGCGCCCCGGCGTCGGGCTCGCGGGAGGCCGTATCGCTGGGGGGATCCTGATCCTTCCTGTTCTTGCGCGAGCCCGAGCCGGATTTCTTCGACGCGCTCCCCGACCCGCTGCCCGACCGGCTGCGTCCGGCGCTTGACCCTCCCGATGGTGCACGGCGCGAGGGCATGGGAATGCGCAGCATGCCGGGCACCATCATCAAACCACGCGGAATGCGCAGGGCCTGCGCCGGTTCGGGCACAAGGGCCAGGGCGAGAAGCACCCCGCCGCCCAGGAGGCCCCCCAGGAGGGTGCGCCGGGAGACCGGCGGTTGGCTCTCCCGGAGCAACGCGTTTTCGGGCAAAGACGGCGATTGCGCCGCCGGGCCGGCCGTGTCTTGGGTCATTTCCATCCTCGATGCGACCTTGCCGGGGGTCGTCCAGCGCCTTCAGGAAAGCGCACGGCGGTATCGGCTCTTGCCGCTCGCGGCGGACGCAGAGCGGCGAACACGGGATCATTGGAGGTGGCCGCCTTCAAACCGGTCACCACCTGCTCGAGCAGGTGTCCGCCAACATCCTCGCGGCAGCACCTTCCACACCGGTCGCGTGCCATAGAGTAGACCTTGGCGCGCCGGCAGCAATCCGACCGATCGTCCTACGACCTGTCCTATGACCTCGGACGCAGGAGTTCGCGGTCCAATTCCGGTGAGCAGGAGGACCTTATTATGATGCCTCTATTTTCAGAACGGCATGGGTTTTGGCCATCGGATTCAGCCGGAACATGAGCGATTATTCCTAGATGACGCGCAGATCCGTCTCTTTACTTGGTCGACCTATGCTATAAACCGCGACGTCTCAGCAACCCCGAGGCGACAGTGACGCTCCAGAGGTCGACATTGTCCCTGTCTCCCGGCGCGGAACCGCTGGTGGGCGGAACGAGCCACCGGAGCGAACGCGCCCTGGAGCCCACGGGCGCGCATGACCGGGTACAATCCGAGCAGTTGAAGGTCCTGTTTAGGAATACCCCCGTCGGCGTGCTTGGCGCCATGATCGGCGGCCTCATCCTCGCTTATGTGCTGCTGCTGCACGACGGCGTGTCGTTCGACACGGTGTCGACCTGGGCGGCGGTGCTGGTCGCGGTCGCGTTCAGCCACCTCGTCCTATGCTGGATCTACTGGCGTGTCGCGCTGCCCGCGCGCCTGCCAACGCTGGCCCTGATCTTCACCTTGATCAGCCTCCTGGAAGGCATCATCTGGGGCGCGGGCTCGGTTCTGCTGGTCTCGCCCAGCCGCATCGAGCTCCAGCTGTGGGTGATGATCGTCACCTCGGCGGTGGCGTCGGGCGCCGCCTCGGCGTTCGGCAGCTACCTGCCGGCCTTCTACGCGCTGCTGTTTCCCGCCATGCTGCCTTATCCGGTCTGGGCGGTGCTGCATGGCGGCATCCTCTCCCACGCCCTGATGGTGCTGGACCTGCTCTATGTGGTGGCCATGGCCGCGCTGGGCTGGCGTTCCAACCGCGGCCTGGTGGAGGCCCTGCGGCTGCGGTTCGAGAACATCGACCTGCTGGTGGAGGTGCGCAACGAGAAGGAGCGCGCCGAGCAGGCCAGCCGGGACAAGTCGCGCTTTCTCGCCGCCGCGAGCCACGACCTGCGCCAGCCGGTGCATGCGCTGACCATGTTTCTCGGCGCCATGCAGAATTGCAGCCTGGACGCGCCGGCCCGCCAGATCCTGGGGCACATCGACGAATCCGTCTCCGCCCTCGACGGCCTCTTCACCTCGCTGCTCGACATCTCGCGCCTCGACGCCGGCGTGGTGCAATCGGATTCCCGCGCCTTCCACATCCACCCGCTGGTGGAACGGATCGTACGCGACTACGACGAGGAGGCGGCCCGCAAGGGGATCGCGCTGGTGGTGCAGCCCTGCTCCCTCGCGGTGCTGGCCGACCCGATCCTGCTGGAACGCGTGCTGCGCAATCTGGTCTCCAATGCGGTGCGCTACACCGACCGGGGCCGCGTCGTCATCGGCTGCAGGCGCGGCCGGCGCCTGTCCATCGAGGTCTGGGATACAGGGAAAGGCATCCCACGCGAGGAACAGCAGCGGATCTTCCAAGAATACTACCAGCTCGGCAATGCGGAGCGCGACCGCGCCATGGGCCTGGGGCTGGGACTGGCCATCGTCAAGCGGCTCGCCGAACTCATGGCCTGCCCGTTGGCGCTCAAGTCGCGGCCGGGCAAGGGATCGGTCTTCGCCATCTCCGTCCCTATCGCCGCCGCCGCGCCCGAGCAACCCGCCGCCGCCCCAGGACCTTCGCGCGGCGCCATGGTGTCGGGCCTGATCCTGGTGGTGGATGACGAGACCGCCATCCAATCCGCCATGCAGAGCCTGCTTGCGAGCTGGGGACACGAAGTCATCGTCGCCGAATCCTGCGCCCAGATGCTCGACAAGGTCGCCACCTGCCCGCGCCAGCCCGATCTCATCATCTGCGACTATCGCCTGCGCCAGGGCGAGAACGGCATCGCCACCATCCAGCGGCTTCAGTCCGAATACAATGAAGACATTCCCGCCCTGCTGATCACCGGCGACACCGCGCCCGACCGGCTCAAGGAAGCCCGCGAAAGCGGCTTCCTGCTGCTCCACAAGCCGCTCCACAACAGCAAGCTGCGGGCCGCCATCACCAACCTGCTGGCTCAGGGCGCCCGCGCCTTGCCGCCTGAAGGGGATGCGCGGGTCAGATCAGGTTCCCCTGGCGCGCCGCGCTCGCCGCCTGGGTCCGGTTGATCACGTGCAATGACCTGAAAATGCTGGTGACATGCACCTTCACCGTCTTCTCGGACAGGTCGAGGGTGTTGCCGATCTCCTTGTTGGAGAGCCCGCGCGACAGCAGCTTCAAGACCTCCAGCTGCCGGGTCGTGAGGTGGGGCGGAGGTTCCTCCACCGCCTCGCACGCCACCACCGGCGCGGCATCCGGAAGCAGCGTGAAGGGTGGCACATAGACATGCCCCTTCAGCACGAATTCCATGGCGTCGAGCAGGGTCTGGCGGCTGGCCGATTTGGGCACATAGCCGAGCGCCCCGAGCGCCAGCGCCTCCTTCACGTCGTGGGCGTTTTCCGACGAGGACAGGACGATCACCGGCAGCGTCGGCCGCCGCCGACCGAATTCCGGAATGGCGGACATGCCCCCCATTCCGGGCAGGCCGAGATCCAGCACCACGATATCCAGGTCCGCGTGCTCCTCCACAATGTCGAGGCCGCGCGCGCAATCGTGGGCCTCCAGCACGCACGACCCCGCAAAGCCGCTCAGGAGCAGGGCGGCGACGCCCTCACGCACCACGGAATGATCGTCTACGATTAGTATTTTCATGGCCGGCAACCACCGAACGCCCCGGACTTCGAGCGGCTGGCGCGAAAATCGCTGCCACACAATCTATATCTTGACGGCGAGGCCCGGCAAGATGGGCCAATGGGCCTAGGACGTTTTCGGCTCGCAGCGGCCTACGGCAGCCAGTGGGGACAACGTGTGTTCACACGTCGCCGTCCGCCCCTGCCGCAAGCGGGCCTGATGCGGGACCGCGCACCGGCCGGATCCTGTTTCGGAAGGGACGGCCTCTCCTTCATACCAAGGTTTTACCCGTCCGATATCCATTGGCTAGATTTGCCTCGCCACGCATAATTTCGCCGAGAGCGCTGTTGACCTAGATTTTCCTTGTACTCAACAAGGACATCACGTCATGAACGCACATCTTAAGATCATCGCCGCCCTCGGCACCCTGGCCTTCGTGGGCATCGGCATCATCAACAGTGCCTATGCCGATGAATACACGGCGAAGGAGAACGAGGAAGAATACCAGGTCTTCGCCAATGACTATGCCAATGGTCACAATCGTCCCCTCTTCTACTCCAACCAGCAGAACGTGGTGAACGTACCGCACGTGCTGCGTCACCCGGTGCCGGCCACCCCGCGCACCGGCACCTCGGACCCCCACTGGGGCCCTGCCCAGGACGCGACCTCGCAGGCGTACTGACGGACTCCTCTCCGGTCCAACCGGTTGCGGCACAACGGGCGACGGCATGACCGCCGCCCGTTGCCTCCGGGACGGATCCGGGCAAGTTGAACGGACATCTCCACGAAACCGTCTCTCTTCTTCAAAATTGACCCGCCCGGTCCGATCAGCTGCGATAAGTCTGGTCGGTACGTGCCTTAGTCTGCGTCGTGCAAGCCCGTGCCCCGTCCGCTAGGACGGGCGCGGGCGCAGCCGTGTCCGCATCCCCGCCCTCGGTCTGGTCTGCTCAGCGCCAGTGTAGGCGAGCCCAGCGCGCCAGCACGCGCAGCCGCGCCTTCAACTCGGCGAGGTGCAGCCAGCTCACCACGGAGGCCCGCACCGCTCCGGCCGTCGTGATGAGCCAGGCCATGGGCCGCAGGGTCATCAGTTGAGCCTTCCCGGCGGTGAAGATGCGTTCGATGAGGACGAAGCTGACGAGATTGGCGAGGAGAAAGGCGAGCGCCCCCACCTTCGCGTGACCGTTGGCGATGCCGATCAGCGCCAGGAATTTCAGCGGCTCGACCACGATGTAAGGCACGCCGATGAGGACGAGGACGAGGTAAGGCGAGCGGCGCGCGATCCATCCCTCGAAGGCCCGCATGAGCCGCAGCTCGGCGATGCGGCGGATCAGCGGGCGATAGAGCGGCCGCACCAGCTCGTCGAGCAGGATGACCGCGCCGCACACAATGCGGAAGGCGGTCCGCAGCGCGGCTGGGAGCGGGTTTCTGGAGGCGCGGCGGGGCGGCGGGACGATCTGCGACATGCGCGGCGACGATCGGAGCCAATTGCGGCCGACTTCGGGCCGGGGGAGCGCTCAGGCCGGAACCTGCGGGCCTGACGGAGCGCTGTCGGACCGGCCGTCCTTAGCCATCCCGTAAGGGAATGGCCTGAGGCGCGATCAGTCGGCGAGGGCGGATCCGGACCTCGCCTGCAGCGCGCGGTCGATGCAATCGATCATGACATCGCCGTCGAAGGGCTTGGCCAGGAAGCCGAAGGTACCCGCGGCCTCCACCTGCCGCCGGATGCGCTCCTCCGGAAAGGCGGTGATGAAGATGAGCGGGGTCTGGTCGCCACGGGCGCGCAGGTGACTGCGCAGCTCCACGCCGCTCATGCCTGGCATCTGCACATCGGTAATAACGCAGTCGGTCTCGCCCAGCAGGGACGACACCAGGAAATCCTCGGCGGAAGCGAACGATTTCGCTCCGAAGCCAAGCGACCGGACGAGGCTCTCCGTGGCGACACGGACCGACTCGTCATCGTCGATGATCGTGATCATCGGGAGAGGGGACACTTCAAGCTACCTCTATACCGGACGACCCGTGCGAGCTTGCGCGGGATCTGACGCTCACTATAGCGCCCTCCCCCCCGCAATCTGAATAATACACACGTTTGCACACTCACCCTTTGGCATTGTCGATGCCCAGCGCCTCGGCCATGCGCACCAGATCGGCAAGGGATTGCGCCTCCATCTTGCGCATGACGTGGCCGCGATGGATCTTCACGGTGATCTCGCTGAGTCCCACCTCGGCGGCCACCTGCTTGTTCATGAGGCCGGCGGTGACCAGCGCCATCACCTGCTTCTCCCGCGGGCTCAGCGTCTCATACAGGGTGGTGAGGTGGGAGGCGGCCTTGCGCTCGTCGCGCCGCGTCCGGTCGATCTGAATGGCGGTGGCGACGGCGTCCAGCATGTCCTGGTCGCGGAATGGCTTGGTGAGGAAGTCCACGGCGCCCGCCTTCATGGCCCGCACCGTCATGGGAATGTCCCCATGGCCGGTCATGAAGATAATCGGCATGTCGGTGCCCCCCCGCGCCAACTGGGCCTGAAAATCAAGCCCGCTCACGCCCGGCAGCCGGATGTCGAGCACCAGGCAGCGCGGCACGTCGGGAAGCTTTGCCGCAAGGAACTCGGCCGCCGAGGCGAACAGGGCTACCTCCAGGCCGATGGAGCGGAACAAGCTCGACAGGGCCTCGCGCAGGGCCGCGTCATCATCCACCACGATCACCACGGGATCAGTGGAGGGTGGCGCGGGACGGGACGGCGAGCGCTGGATCACGACACAGTTTCCTTGGCGAAGGGCAGGATGAGGGTGAAGCGCATGCCGCGCGCAGCCGGGCCGTCGCCGCCGCGCGTCGCGAAGATGCGACCACCATGGGCCTCCACGATGGAGCGGGAGATGGACAGGCCGAGGCCCATGCCGTCCTTCTTGGTGGAAAAGAAGGGATTGAACAGCACCGGCAGCTTCTCCTCGTCGACGCCCGGACCGTCATCCTCGACAGTGATGGCGACGCCGGGGCACTCGACGCCGGGGCACTCCTCGTCGGGGGGCGCGGCCGAGATCCGCAGCCTGCGGTGTTCCCGGGCCTCGCCGTCCATGGCCTGGATGGCATTGAGCGCCAGATTGATGATCACTTGCTGCAACTGGACCCGGTCGCCGAGCACGGGCGGCAGCGTGGGGTCGAGGGCCATGTCGAGGCGCACGCCGTGGCTGGACAGCTCACGCTCGATCAGCGCCACCGTATCCTCGATTACCTCGCCGAGGTCGAGCCGCACATGCACGGGCTCACCGCGGCGGGCGAGGGCGCGCAGCCGAGCCACCACCTCGCTGGCGCGGCGGGCATTGGCGATCATGCGCTCGACGGAAAGCTCGGCCTCGCCCATGTCCGGCACCGGCCGCCGCATCCATCGCAGGCCGGCCTCGCCATTGGTGACCACGGCCGCCAGCGGCTGGTTGACCTCGTGGGCGATGGAGGCGGTCAGTTCCCCCATGGTGGTCACGCGCGTCACATGCGCCAGATCGGCCTGGGCCTGATGCAGCGCGTTCTCCGCCTGCTTGCGCTCGGTGATGTCGCTATTGGTCTCCATGGTCGCCACGGGCCGTCCGCGCGCGTCGCGCTGGAGCGACCAGCGGCTCATGGTGGTCACCAGCCGACCGTCCCGCGTCGTGTGGACGAGTTCGCCATCCCACCGCCCGGTGCGCAGCACTTCGGCGATGATCTCGGCGCGGGGCGCGGGAAACCGCGTCCGCAGCAGGTCCGTCGCGCTTTGGCCCACCGCCTCGTGGCGCGACCAGCCGTAGAGCTGCGCCGCCCCCTGGTTCCAGTAGGTGATGGTATCGGCGGTGTCGCGCACGAAGATGGCATCGTGGGACAGATCCAGCAGCGCCGCCTGGTCGCGCAGGACTCCCGTCGCCTCCCGGTTGCGGAGCGACAGCAGCGTCGTCACCGTGATGGCGGCGATGCTGACGAGGCCGCGCATGGTGGCGGAGAGGCTGTAGTTCTCCGAGTGCATGACCGCGAAGCTTAGCACGGTGAGGCCGATGCAGGCGCCCGCGATGACCAGCAGCCCCGCCTTCTCCACGAAGCTTGCCGCGAACAGCACCACCACCACGTAAAGCACGGCGATGGCCATATCGAGAGGCGAGAAGGTATCGATCAGGAAGATCGTGGCGGCGAGCAGCGCCGCCAATGCCAGCCACCCGCGCGAGCGAATGGCCTTGCCGTCCTGGATGCTGGCTGTCCCCGACACGGACATGCGGAGCCCTCGTGGATTGTAGACGCCGAACCGTTACCGAACGGACGCGCTGGACCGAGCGGACCTGCCGAACCGGGCGGACATGCAGACCGGACGCAAGGTCATGCCTTGCCACCACCTAGCGCAGAGTGCCGGTCGCGTCTTGCATCAAAGTCTTCGCCTATCTCATTCGCACGCCCTTCGCCGACAGCCCGGCCCCACGCGGGGGCCGGGACAGGGCGCCCGCACAGCGTCGGGTCCGGAGCGCGGGATCGCGTGCATGCATCAGGCCGCCCGCGCCACATACCAAGGTATAGCCTGGGCCATCCCATCATATGGGTCGAGAAACCGACGTAGAATGGAACGACGGCGCCTGATCGATACTCTGAGAACATCGCCAGCCGGCGACGGGAATTGTCCTCCGGAGTGAAGACAGGGTCCAGATCATCCGCGTTCGAAGTATTCGGATGACACAACCCTCTCCCCTTCAAGATGGCAGCCCGCGGCTCTGTCCAGCTCCGAGTCTCATGGGGTCCCGATCATGTCTGTCCATGTCTCGCCGTCTCTAAAAGGTCGCTCGCTCCCGCCACGTGAACGGCAGGCCCTGCCCGCCGCCCTCCACTTCGACGGGACGGCCTTTCCGCTGCCGGCGGAAGCGTTCTCGTCCGGAGGATTGGCAGTGCGCCTGCCCCACATGGGCGTGGTCATCGCCATCGCCGCCTCCAATAGCGCGGCCCCCGCCGAACGGGACCGCGCGAACGGGACCGCACCGGAAGAGACCATCCGCTTTGTGGTGGACGAGGCGCGGGTCATGACCGGATCCCGCGGCGGCGGTGGCGCGAAAGACCCTGTGGTCCAACGCCTGGCGCTGGCGTTGGAGGCGGCCGAACACAGCGGCGACGCCTTTGCCGGCCTCTACGCCGACGCGCTGCGCCTTGCCGTCATGGCGCGGATGCTCGGCGACGTCACAATCGAGCCCACCTCAATCGAGCCAGCCCGTCTGCCGCCGGCGGCGGACGCCCGGCCAGAAACCCGCACCCCGCGGACACCGCGCCACACCAGGTCCGGCCTTGTGACCTGGCGCCTGAAGCGCGTGCTGGCCTTCATCGACGCCCATCTGGCCGAACCGGTGACGCTGATGGCGATGGCCGAGGCCGCCGGCCTCAGCCGCATGCATTTCGCCGCCCAATTCAAGGTCGCCACCGGCCTTCGGCCCCACGAATTCCTGCTGAAGCGGCGGATCGAGCAGGCGCAGGACCTGCTGCGCAACACTCGCGAGCCCCTGGTCCAGATCGCCCTCGCCGTGGGGTTCCAGACCCAGGCCCATTTCACCACCGTGTTCCGCCGTTTCGTCGGCGATACCCCCTACCAGTGGCGCTGCGCCAACGCCCAGCGCGGCTGATGTCGCCCACGGCGCACAACCCAGCCCACGGGTAGCCATCACAGGCGTCAGTAACGCGATTCCGACCGGCATTGAGCCAGTCGCACGGGTTCCTCCGGCAGCGGCGTGGGATCGTCCAGCGGCGGGCGCTCGGGGAAGGGCTCGCGGCGCGGCTGCCGGGACGGATCGTCTTCGGGAAGCGGCGGCAGGTCAGGGCCGGGAACCGGTGGCGCCGGGGGATCATCCACCGGGCGGGGCGGCAGGATAGGCGGCTCCGGCGCGCGACCGGGCTCAGGCACCGGCGCGATCGGCAAAATGGCCTCAGGCTGCGGCCGGGCTCGGGCAAACATCATGCGGCGTTCCTTTCGTTGAAACGGAACGCGGCGTCGCGCCGGCCTGTTCCGGCCGGCGCGAAATGGTCCAGATCTATCGGTTCAGGAGAAGAACTCGGTGATGGACTGCCAGATGCTCTTCTTCGGCGCGCCAGCCACGGAGGCTTCCGCCGCCTTGGCGTCGGCGGAGATGGTGCCGGCCTGCGACTTCGCCACCGCCTCAGGAGTGAAGATGGAGGCGAAAACCTCGATCTTGGCGAGGGTCACCGGACCGGCCATGCCATCCGCTTCCAGCCCGCTCTTGGCCTGGAAAGCTTCCACGGCCTTGGCGGTGCCGGGCCCGTAGGCGCCGTCTGCGGCGATGCCGAGAGCGGTCTGGAGCTTCTTCACCGTCTCGCCCTTGCTGCCCTGGGTGAGCAGGATGAGCTCCGGCAGGCCGAGGGCGGCGAAGGTGTCCGGCCCCGCGATGCCGTCGGCGGAAAGGCCATGCTTCGTCTGGTAGGCCTTCAGGGCCTCTTCCGTTCCCGGGCCGAACTTGCCGTCGGCGGCGACGCCGAGCTTGGCCTGAAGGATCTTCACCGGCTCACCGGAGAGCCCACGCTTCAGAAGTGCCATGTTTGAATGTCCCGTTGTCAGGAGGAGGAAGGCCGACAGCCTGAATATAGGCGTCAAGCGTGACAACGGCACAGGTGCAAAAAGGTGCCCGGAAAAGAAAAATGCCGGGCCCGGTGAGGGACCCGGCAAGTATCGCCGCAGAGCGGCGAACCTTCCAGAGGGGAACAGCTGAGGCACCGCACAAGGTGCAATCAGCGCATCCCCAAGATGCTCGACTCTTAGGCAGTTTGCAACGGATACTGACCGCATATCAGGCATGTGCCCAGCGCTTAGCTGGCATGCCGCCCCGCTACCAATTTACCGTCACACGTCATAAATCAGTAATTCCACCGCTGTGCCTTGGAGATGAGGAAGTCTCGGAAGACCTGAATCCGGGCCACCGAGCGCATTTCCTGCGCATAGGTGAAGTATGCCTCAAGTTTGGGCGTTTCCCGATCGGTGAAGAGTTGCACCAGGGACGAGGCATCGTCAGAAAGATAATCGGGCAGCGTTCCGATGCCGACGCCCCGCTCCACCGCGCGCTTCAGGCCCAGCACGCTGTTCACCTCGAAAGCAGGCACCCGCGGCGTGGAACCGTCGCGCCCGGCATGCTCCAGCCAGTTCAGCCCCTGGAAATAGGGCGGGATCGGCCCGCCCAGCAACAGGATGCGGTGCTTGTCCAACTCCTCGATGGAGCGCGGATGACCGTGGCGCTTGAGATAGTCGGCCGAGGCATAGGCGTGGAAATTCACCGTGAAAAGCTTGCGCTGCACCAGGTCCGGCTGCACCGGCTGGCGCATGCGTATGGCCACGTCCGCCTCGCGCATGGCGAGGTCCAGCTCCTCGTCGGTGAGGATGAGCTGGATGCGGATGTCCGGGAACAAGTCCACGAACTCGCCCACCCGCGCCGTCAGCCAATGGGTGCCGAGCCCCACCGTGGTGGTGACGCGCAGTTCGCCATTGGGCTTCTCGCGGCTGTCGGTGAGCTGGGCGCGGGCCGATTCCAGTTTCAGGAACACCTCGTGGGCGGTCCGGTACAAAAGCTCGCCCTGCTCGGTGAGGATCAGCCCCCGCGCATGGCGGTGGAACAGGGGGACTTTCAGCTCCGTCTCCAGGGCTGAGACCTGCCGGCTCACGGCCGACTGGGAGAGGCCGAGCGTCTCACCCGCATGGGTGAACGAGCCGGCTTCGGCGGCAACGTGGAAGACCTTAAGCTTGTCCCAATCCATCAGGCCCGAGCCCCTCTCACCCTTCGAAGAGAGCCGGATGAAGCCGTTCGACGGTCCCGCACGGTCGTCGACAGGCATCCGGCCCTCGCGTCACCGGCCCGAACGGGGCCGGAAAGCGGCGCTGTATTCAATCGGTTCGATCCGGATGCCCGAACGGCCGCCCAGCCGCGCAATTGCTCCGCCAATTCGAACCGGGATCGCCGCGTGACGCCGGCGCGGGCGAGGGATGGCCTATTCGGCCGCCTTCGCCACGCCCTGGTGGGCCAAGAAGCGCTCCGCCTCGAGGGCGGCCATGCAGCCACGGCCCGCGGCGGTGACGGCCTGACGATAGACGTCGTCCGCCACGTCGCCGGCCGCGAACACGCCCGGCACCGACGTTGCCGTCGAATCGGGCGCGGTCCAAACATAGCCGCTCTCCTTGAGCTTCAGCTGGTCTTTTACCAGCTCTGTGGCAGGTGCATGGCCGATGGCGATAAATATGCCGTCAGCGGGTAGCTCGGTGAGGGCACCGGTGCGCACATCCCTCAGGCGCGCGCCGGTGACTTTGGCGAAGGGGTCATCCTGGCCCACCACTTCGGCGAGTTCCGCGTTCCACACCACCTTGACCTTGGGATTGGCGAACAGCCGCTCTTGCAGGATTCGCTCGGAGCGGAAGCTGTCGCGGCGATGCACGACGGTGACGTTGGAGGCGAAATTGGTGAGGAAGAGCGCCTCTTCCACGGCGGTGTTGCCGCCGCCCACCACCACCACGTCCTTGCCGCGGTAGAAGAAGCCGTCGCAGGTGGCGCAGGCCGAAACGCCGGAGCCGCGATAGGCCGCCTCCGATTCAAGGCCCAGCCAGCGTGCCTGGGCGCCGGTGGCCAGGATCACCACATCCGCAACATAGGTGTCGCCCGATTCGGTCACCATGCGGAACGGCCGGTGCGACAGATCGAGGCTCGCCACGTGGTCGGTGACGATCTTCGTGCCCACGTGCTCGGCCTGGGCGCGCATCTGCTCCATCAGCCAGGGACCCTGGATGGGGTCGGCGAAGCCGGGATAGTTCTCCACGTCGGTGGTGATGGTGAGCTGGCCGCCGGGCTGGATGCCCTCGAACAGAACCGGCTCCAGCATTGCACGCGCTGCATAGATGGCCGCGGTGTAGCCAGCCGGCCCCGAGCCGATGATGACGACCTTGACGGTGTGGGCAGTCATGAGTGTCCCCGAAATCCGTGCGGTGCCGCGGCAGCTGTGGAGCGTCGACAGCCCCGGGGGCCGGCGCTCCTGGCCGCAGCGTGAGCTATGCTCGAATGTAGGGGCTCCCCCCCAAGCTCACAAGGCTGGGCGGAGCCCCGCGACGACGACGCACGCCCCTGCGCTGCGCCATCCACGGAAAGCATGCGCGCACAGCGTTCGGCGCCGGCCGGACCACGGGCTCCGCGACGCTTTGAACCGCGACAGCGGCGCAAGATTATTTCGTTGCGTTGCCACAAGCGCGCACTAAGGTGCCGTGACTTTACCCGTGGGGAGTTGTGCCTTGACCGTTCGCCTTGATGCAGTCGACTGGAAGATTCTCGACGAACTGCAGCGGGATGGGCGCATGACCAATGTGGAGCTGTCCCGTCGCGTCGGCATTTCCGCCCCGCCCTGCCTGCGCCGCGTGCGCGCGCTGGAAGAGGCCGGCATCATCGAGGGCTACCGCGCCCTGCTCGACGAGAAGAGCCTGGGCTATGACCTCATGGCCTTCGCCATGGTGCATCTCATCAGCCAGGCCGAGGTGGACCTCGACGCCTTCCAGGAGATGATCGCCCATTGGCCGCAGGTGCGCAGCGCCTGGATGCTCTCCGGCGATGTGGACTTCCTGATGCTGTGCGTGACCCCTGACCTGCGCAGCTTCCAGAACCTGGTGCTGGACATCACCGCCGCGCCCAACGTGCGCAACGTGAAAACCGCCCTCACCCTGAAGCAATCCAAGAACGCCCCGGTGGTACCGCTGGAAGCCGGCCTGCCAAAAGGCGCCTGATACGGCCCGTTCCGAAGCGTATGCGGCCCTCCCCCGCGTGCGGGAGAGGGCGCAAAGGCAATAAGGCTCAGGCCCAGCGCACCGCCACGATCTCGAAGGACCGCGCGCCCTTGGGCGTGACCACCTCCACCGAGGCGCCCTTCTTCTTGCCGATGAGCGCGCGGGCCACGGGCGAGGAGATGGAGATGCGGCCGGCCTTGGCGTCGGCTTCGCTGTCGCCGACGATCTGCCAGACCTTCTCGTCCTCCGTGTCCTCGTCGACGAGGGTCACGGTGGCGCCGAACATCACGACGTCTCCGGACAGCTTGGACACATCGATCACCTCGGCCCGGGACAGCTTGTCCTCGAGATCGGCGACGCGCCCCTCGTTCAGCGACTGCTGCTCCTTGGCAGCGTGATACTCCGCGTTTTCCGAGAGGTCGCCATGGGCGCGGGCCTCGGAAATGGCGGCGATGATGCGCGGGCGCTCAACCTGCTGGCGCTGCTTCAACTCTTGCGCGAGGGCGGCGTAACCCGCCGCCGTCATGGGAATCTTCTCCATGGGTCCTTCTTCAGACCTCCTGAAACAGGTCACTGCGCCGGACACCCCTGGAGAGGGCGCATCCGGCGCAAGAAAAGAAAGCCGCACCGCGCGGCGTTTGCCCACGGTTGCGGCGGCTGCCCCCGCCCGGCGGCAAAACTCCCGACGGCAAACGCCCGACGGAAGCCGCATGGCGGCGAAGGCTCCGCCCACCCGGCGCGGATGCGCAGGGCAGGCACGACGAAAACGCCCGTGGAGGCAAAAAGCCCAGGGACAAACCCGGGCCCACGCGCGCCGCGACCAGCAGACGCAGAATCAGGCGACGGACGCCTTGCCCCGCGCCTTTTGCCCGCTGGCATCGAAATAGCCCTGCAGCGGGCGCACCTTGAGATCTCCGCCTGCGTAGGCCTTGATCCCCTGCGCTGCCGCGATGGCTCCAGACAGCGTGGTGTAATACGGCACTTTCTGCAAGAGGGCGGCCCGCCTCAGCGACCGGCTGTCGGCGAGGGCCTGCGCCCCCTCGGTGGTGTTGAAGACGAGCTGGACCTCGCCGTTCTTTATGGCGTCCACGATATGGGGACGGCCTTCCAGCACCTTGTTGATCTTGGTCGCCGGGACGCCATGCTCCTCCAGGAAGCGCTGGGTGCCGGAGGTGGCGATCACCTTGAAGCCGATATCAAGCAGCATCTTGATGGACGGCAGGATGCGTTCCTTGTCGCCTTCCTTCAGCGACACGAAGACGGTACCGGACTTCGGCACTTTGGTGCCGCCGCCCAATTGGCTCTTGGCGAAGGCCACGCCGAAATCGGTGTCGAGGCCCATAACTTCGCCGGTGGAGCGCATTTCCGGGCCCAGCACCGTATCGACGCCGGGGAAGCGGGCGAACGGGAACACCGCCTCCTTGATGGCGATGTGCGTCACCTGCGGCCGCTCCAGGTTGAAGGCGGCGAGCTTTTCCCCGGCCATCACCCGCGCCGCGATCTTGGCGATGGGCAGGCCGATGACCTTGGCGACGAAGGGCACCGTGCGGGACGCGCGCGGATTGACCTCCAGCACATAGATGACATCGCCCTTGATGGCGTACTGCACGTTCATCAGCCCCACCACGCCCAGCGCCAGGGCCATGGCGGCGGTCTGCTTCTCCAGCGCGGCGAGGATCTGCGGCGAGAGCGAATAGGGCGGCAGTGAGCAGGCGCTGTCACCTGAATGGATGCCCGCCTCCTCGATGTGCTCCATGATGCCGGCGATGAACACGTCGGTGCCGTCGCACAGGGCGTCGACATCCACCTCGATGGCGTCGGACAGGTAGCGGTCGAACAGCAGCGGGTTCTTGCCCAGCACCGTGTTGATCTGGCCGGTCTTGTCGTTGGGATAGCGGGCCTTGACCTCCTGCGGCACCAGGCCCGGCAGGGTCTCCAGCAGATAGTCGCCGAGCTGGCTCTCCTCACGGATGATCTGCATGGCCCGGCCGCCCAGCACGTAGGAGGGGCGCACCACCATGGGATAGCCGAGATCGCTTGCCACCAGGCGCGCCTGCTCCACGCTGTAGGCGATGCCGTTGGCCGGCTGGCGGATCTTCAGCCGGTCGAGCAGGGTCTTGAAGCGGTCGCGGTCCTCGGCGAGGTCGATGGCGTCCGGCGAGGTGCCGAGGATCGGCACTTCCGCGTCTTCCAGCGCCTTGGCGAGCTTCAGCGGCGTCTGGCCGCCGAACTGCACGATGACGCCCTTCAGCGTGCCGTTGGTCTTCTCGCGGGCGATCAGCTCCAGCACGTCCTCCGCGGTGAGCGGCTCGAAATAGAGCCGGTCCGAGGTGTCGTAGTCGGTGGAGACGGTCTCCGGGTTGCAGTTGACCATGATGGCTTCATAGCCCGCGTCCTTCAGGGCGAAGGCCGCATGGCAGCAGCAATAGTCGAACTCGATGCCCTGCCCGATCCGGTTCGGGCCACCGCCGAGGATGATCACCTTCTGCCGGTTGGAGGGCCGCGCCTCGTCGGCGACGGCACCGGCGAACGGCGTCTCGTAGGTGGAATACATATAGGCGGTGGGCGAGGCGAACTCGGCCGCGCAGGTGTCGATGCGCTTGTAGGCCGGGCGCACGTCGAGGCCCTGCCGGCGCTCTCGCACCTCGGCTTCCGACAGGCCGGCCAGCGTGGCAAGGCGCGCGTCGGCAAAGCCCATGGCCTTCAGCCGGCGGAAGGCGCCGGCGGTGACCGGCAGGCCGAGCCGGCGCACCTTCGCCTCAGTCTCCACGATGCCGCGGATCTCGGCGAGGAACCAGGGGTCGATCTTGCAGGCGGAATGGATCTGCTCGTCGGTCAGGCCGAGGCGCATGGCCTGCGCCACATAGAGCAGGCGATCGGGCGTCGGGGTACCGAGCGCGGCGCGGATGGCGTTCTTGTCGTCGCCCTGCCCCAGCCCCTCGATCTCGATGTCGTCGAGGCCGGTGAGGCCGGTCTCCAGCGAGCGCAGGGCCTTCTGGAGGGATTCCTGGAAGGTGCGGCCGATGGCCATGGCCTCGCCCACCGACTTCATGGCGGTGGTCAGCACCGGATCGGCGCCGGGGAACTTCTCGAAGGCGAAGCGCGGCACCTTCGTCACCACATAGTCGATGGTGGGCTCGAAGGAGGCCGGGGTCGCGCCGCCGGTGATGTCGTTCTCGATCTCGTCCAGCGTGTAGCCCACCGCGAGGCGCGCCGCGACCTTGGCGATGGGAAAGCCCGTGGCCTTGGAGGCCAGCGCGGAGGAGCGCGACACCCGCGGGTTCATCTCGATGACGATGAGGCGGCCATCCACCGGGTTCACCGCGAACTGCACGTTGGAGCCGCCGGTCTCCACCCCGATCTCGCGCAGCACCGCAAGGGATGCGTCGCGCATGATCTGGTATTCCTTGTCGGTCAGCGTCAGCGCCGGCGCCACCGTGATGGAATCACCGGTGTGCACCCCCATGGGGTCGATGTTCTCGATGGAGCAGATGATGATGCAATTGTCCGCCTTGTCGCGGACAACCTCCATCTCATACTCCTTCCAGCCGAGCACGCTTTCCTCGATGAGCACCTCGTTGGTGGGCGAGGCATCGATGCCGCGCTCCACGATCTCGATGAACTCGGCCTTGTTGTAGGCGATGCCTCCGCCGGTGCCGCCCATGGTGAAGGACGGGCGGATGATGGCGGGCAGGCCCACCACCTCCAGCGCATCCAACGCCTGGGACAGGGTCTTGATCTGGCGCGAGGTGGGCGTGGAGAGGCCGATCTTGGTCATGGCCTCGCGGAACAGCTCGCGGTCCTCGGCCTTGTCGATGGCCTCGGCGGTAGCGCCGATCATCTCCACGTCGAATTTTTCGAGCGTGCCCATTTTTTTCAGCGACAGGGCGCAGTTGAGCGCCGTCTGGCCACCCATGGTGGGCAGGAGCGCGAAGCCCTTGGAGCGGTCGCCGCGCTCCTTCTCGATGATCTTGGTGACGATCTCGGCGGTGATGGGCTCGATATAGGTCGCGTCCGCCATGTCCGGGTCGGTCATGATGGTGGCGGGATTCGAGTTGACGAGGACGACCCGGTATCCCTCCTCCTTGAGCGCCTTCACCGCCTGCGTGCCGGAATAATCGAACTCGCAGGCCTGCCCGATCACGATGGGACCGGCGCCAATGATGAGGATGGTTTCGATATCGGTGCGTTTCGGCATTTCTGTCTGGCGCTCTCCACCGTCGCCGCCCGCTCCCGGGTAGACACGGGGGCGGACCGCGGGATCCGTTTCGTCGATGCTTCCGGGCAGGGCTGCCTCAGGGGCACTCGCGCCTTTCCGATCGCGCTCCGGGCGCAAAAAAAGGGCCGCGGGTCACGCGCCCCCCGAAAGGATCGAGCACCGCCCCGGACAGTCCCGGAAGCGTGCGCGCATGGGGGCGGAGGAAGTGCGAGGAGGTCACACCTCGGGAATTCTCTTTCACCCTGCGCGCTGATGGGCTTCCTTAGACCATAATTTGCGGCGACGGAAGCCATGACGCCGACGTTGACGGCTCACTTCCGCCGGAGACAGACGCGGTGCCAACCACCTTCGCCGAACTGGTCGTCAGATACCGCGCCCTCATCCGGCAGATCGCCACCTTCGTGGGCGTGGGCCTCACCGCCACCGCCGCCCATTTCGCGGCGCTGACGGTGCTGGTGGAAAACGGCCTCACCGGCCCGGTGGCGGGCTCCGGCGTCGGCTTCGTGGTGGGCGGGATCGTCTCCTACAGCCTCAACCGCCGCTTCACTTTCGAATCCACCCGCTCCCATGCGGGGGCGGTGCCGCGCTTCATGGTGGTGGCGGGGGTGGCCTTCGTGCTGAACGGCCTCATCATGGGCCTGCTGGTGCACGAGCTGGGGATTTATTACCTTTTGGCCCAGTCCATCACGACCGGCATCACCATGCTGTGGACCTTCTCCGGCTATCGCGTGTGGGCCTTCGCCCACCGCACCGGCGCCCGGCAGGCCTGAGCGGGGCCGATCGGCTACCGGTAGTTCACCCAGAACACACCCACGGTGGGGGCGGCCGCCCGCAGCGTCGCATCGCTGGAGGCAATGCTCCGGGGGCCGGACAGCCGCGCAGTGGACTGGTCCGAGGCGGTGGCCGAAAGCGCCAGCTGCACGCCGAGGGTGCAGCCGCCGCCCAGGTTACCCAGCCGTCCGCCGCGCCAGTCCGCCACCACGCCGCCGCCATTGCCACCGAAGCCCTGCACCCGGAACGGCTTGCCGTTGGCCTTCTCCAGATCCGCGAGGGTGGAGCCGATGGCGATGCCGTTCACGCTCCAGGCGGAGGATTCGGTGAAGGCCACCCGGCGCGGGTTCACCATGTCGATGGCGTCCTTCCAGGCGATCTCAAGGCTCAGCGCCGGATCGTTGGGCAGGAGCACGAGGCCGGGCGAGGTGCTGCCGTCGGGGGAGATGATGTTGCCGGTCACCACATTGGCCTGGCCGAAATCGGCGGCGATGTTGACGGCGCTGGTGTTGGGCGCGAACGGGCCGGCGCACTGGAACTGGCGCGGACCGGCGGTGGGCCGTGGGATGTTGACCACCGTCTCCGAATAGTCGCCGAACGCGTCGGACTGCTTCACCACCCCGGTGCCCCAGCTGTCCGGATTGCCCTGGCAGGCCGCAAGGAGCAGGGCCGAGGCAAGGACCACGGCTGCGGCGGGACGGGTGCCGGGAGCGGCAGGACGAGCAAAGGGGCGACGCTGGGCCATGGCTGCCTTCTAGACGGGACGAGGAGCGGCTGGTTGTCCCCGGCCTGCCGCGGTGCCGCCGCGTAAAACGCCAAGGATCGTCCGTGCCAAAGGCCCTTCTTAGAGCGTTTTCGAGCCAAGGGGATACCGGCTCACGTGAAGAAATCGCGCCGACGCGCACCTGCTGCGCACCGTCCGGGCGCCGGCGAGAAGAAAAAACCCTTTGAATTACTGCTTGTTGTCCGGTGACGAAGCCATAATGGGCCGTCGGCGCGCCGGCCGCTTCACTCCGCCAGTTCGCGCGTCAGACAGTTCCACCACGCCTCGACCTCGCGCAGGCTGGCCGGCGCGATCTGGGCGAGATCGCCGACAAAGCCGTCCCACTGGTCGCGCACCGTTGGGGAAACCGAGGTGAGCACGCAGATTTCCGCCGCCACCGCCGCGTGGAAGGCGCTGGTGAGGCCGCGTCCCTCCGCCTCCTGACGGCCGAACTTGGAGAGGATGACCACCGTGTCGGAGAGGTCGCCGCCCTCGTCAAGGCGCGCGGCGATGGCCCGCTCCACGCCGGCGGAGGCGGCCGCGAGCCCGGCTGGGTCAAGGCTGCACCCGGACGCGCCGGGGCCGAGATTCTGGTGCAGGCGGTTGGTCTCGCCGGAGACGAGGTCGAGCAAAAGCACGTCCTCATGGGCGCAGCCGGGGGGCAGATGCTCCACCACGCCCAGGATGCGCACGCCGGACGCACGCAGCCCGTCGGCAGCCTCAATGAGGAGGGACTGGATCTTTTCCCGGTCCGCCCCCTGCAAGGCGAGGATCATCGCGCGCTCAGCCGCCATCCCCAGATCCATTCCTGCGGTCCACCTTCGCGGGACCTTATATCATCAGCATCGGTCGTTGACCGACGCCCAGTGGGTACGCTCGAGTGCCGCAGAGGCTCGAGCGATGGCCCGTGCGTCAAGCTCACAGACCATCGAACTTATATCATCAGCCGCACCTCCCGCGAGGCCGCCAAAGCTATATCATGACCAGCATAACACAGGTCGCAGCGTGGGAAACGGGTCACATCTTCGCGCAGTCCGTCCCACCGCTGCCACGACTTTCTATTATGCGCACGGCTTCGGGACTTTCAGCCGTGGATGTGAACCCTCGTGAAGCGCCTATTGCCAACGCTCCTCTTGCCAACGCTCCTCTTGCCGACGCTGCTTTTGCCAGCCTTCGTTACCCTGTCGCTCGCCGCCCTCCCGGCGACAGCCGAGGCGGCGCACAAGCACGCCCATACCAAAAAGAGCCATTCCCACACTGCCCAGCCCGACAACGGCCAGCCGAATCGGGACGCGGCGATGCTGCATGTGGACCTTCCCACCCGCATCGAGCAGCGTTGCAACGCCCGCGCCATGGGCACGGTGGGGCGCGAGCATGCCGACATGCAGCCCGAGGAAACCGTGGCCTATGCCTTCGCCGACCCGCAGTTGGGGGAGGCCTCCATCAGCGCGCCGGGGGCCGCCATCCGCAGCCATGGGCACTGGTACCACCTCTCCTACACCTGCCACACCAGCGCCGACGGCATGGACGTGGACACCTTCAGCTACACCCTTGGCGCCGAGG
Organism: Xanthobacter autotrophicus; assembly: GCF_005871085.1. GTDB lineage: Bacteria > Pseudomonadota > Alphaproteobacteria > Rhizobiales > Xanthobacteraceae > Xanthobacter > Xanthobacter autotrophicus. Next base: position 102,651 of record NZ_VAUP01000005.1, read on the forward strand.
TGCCCCGTGACGACTGGTCGGCGCACTCGCTGGTGCCGTAGGGTTTTCGGTCTTGAATGGCCGCAACGAACCCTCAGTGGATCGTTTCGGTATAGACGAACTTGGGCATGCGCCAGCCGAACCGCAGGGCGAGCATCCGCATCCCCAATCCGAGCACCATGACCCCGACGGTGAGGGGATCGTGTGGCAGATCCAGCGCCTTGCCCGCCATGTAAAGGCCGCCGGTCACGATGGATACGGTGCCGTAGAGTTCGGCCCGGAACAGCAACGGCACGTCCGCGCACAGCACGTCGCGCAGGACCCCGCCGACGCAGCCGGTGATCATCCCGGCGGCGATCACAACCACCACCGGCATGTCGAGGCTCATGGCCACGTTGCAGCCGATGACGGTGAACACCACCAGCCCCACCGCATCGAGGAACAGGAAGACGTACCGCAAATGGCGCATGTAGCGCGCCACCATGATGGTCGCCAGCGCCGCACCGCAGGTGATCAGCAGGTATTCCGGATGCTGCACCCAGGACAGGGGATGCCGGCCCAGCAGCACGTCGCGCACCGAGCCGCCGCCGAGCGCCGTGACCGAGCCGAGCAGGCATACGCCCACCCAGTCCATCTCCCGTCGTCCCGCCGCCAGCGCGGCCGTCATTGCCTCCGCCACAATGGCGACGATGTAGAGAACCTTGAGAAGATCCGCCGTCTCCATACCTGCCTCCCCGCCCCGCCTCGATCCGCCGGGCGTAGCACGGGTGCCGCGGGACGGGCGAGCGGGGCGCCTTACCCCTTCGAGCGCCGCCCGCCCTTGCGGTAGCCCTTGGTCCCGGGATCGGGGCGCGGGCCGGGGCGGAAGGTGTCTTCCGTGATGGGCACGGCGCGGTCGGAGCCGGGACCCATGTCGTCGAGGGAGGGCTTGTGGGCGCGGGTGACCGGCGCGGCATAGGACGCCTGCTCCTCGCCCATCCCCTCCTGGTCTGCACCCGCGCGCGGCTTGCGCGCCGCCCCGCGACCGCGCGGCAGGAGCTTGCCGGCGTCCTCCTTGGGCGGCATGTTCGCCGCCTTGCCATATTTGCGCGGCCCCCGGAAGCCGCCGGACTTGTCCTCCACCGCCTCCTGCCGGGCGAGGGGATCGTCGGCCACAGCAAGCTCGGTGGCCTCCAGCCGGCGGATCTCGTCGCGCAGCCGGGCGGCGGTCTCGAAGTCGAGGTCGGCGGCGGCGGCGCGCATGCGCTTCTCCAGGTCCGCCATGACCGCCTTGAGGTTGTGGCCGAAGGCCGCCCCCTCCTCCGCCAGGCCCGCGTCCACTTGCACGTGGTCGCGCTCGTAGACGGAATTGAGAATGTCGCCGATGGCCTTCTTCACGCTCTCCGGCGTGATGCCGTGCTCAACATTGTAGGCCATCTGCTTTTCGCGGCGGCGAGAGGTCTCCGCCATGGCCCGCTCCATGGAGCCGGTGACCCGGTCGGCATAGAGGATGACCCGCCCGTCCACGTTGCGGGCGGCGCGGCCGATGGTCTGTACCAGCGAGGTCTCCGAGCGCAGGAAACCCTCCTTGTCCGCGTCCAGGATGGCGACCAGCCCGCACTCGGGGATATCGAGCCCCTCGCGCAGCAGGTTGATGCCGATGAGCGCGTCAAACGCCCCGAGCCTGAGGTCGCGGATGATCTCGATGCGCTCGATGGTGTCGATATCGGAATGCATGTAGCGCACGCGGATACCGTGCTCGTGCAGATATTCGGTGAGGTCCTCGGCCATGCGCTTGGTCAGCACGGTCACCAGCGTGCGGTAGCCCTTGGCCGCAAAGGCACGCACCTCCCCCAGAAGATCGTCCACCTGGGTGCGGGCGGGGCGCACCTCCACCGGCGGATCGATGAGGCCGGTGGGCCGGATCACCTGCTCCACGAACACGCCGCCGGTCTTCTCCATCTCCCAGGTGCCGGGGGTGGCGGAGACATGGACGGTCTGCGGCCGCATGGCCTCCCATTCCTCGAACCTGAGCGGGCGGTTGTCCATGCAGCTCGGCAGGCGGAAGCCGTATTCCGCCAGCGTCGCCTTGCGGCGGAAGTCGCCGCGATACATGGCGCCAATCTGCGGCACGGTCACATGGCTCTCGTCGATGAAGACGAGGGAATTGTCCGGCACATATTCGAACAGGGTGGGCGGCGGCTCGCCGGGCTTCCTGCCGGTGAGCCAGCGCGAATAATTCTCGATGCCGGCGCAGCTTCCGGTGGCCTCCATCATCTCCAGGTCGTAGCGGGTGCGCTGCTCCAGCCGCTGGGCCTCCAGAAGGCGGCCCATCTTGTAGAGCTCGTCGAGCCGCATCTTCAGCTCGGCCTTGATGCCGGTGATGGCCTGGATCAGCGTGGGGCGCGGGGTGACGTAATGGGAGGCGGCGTAGACGCGCACGCTCTTCATGTCGCCGCTCTTGTGGCCAGTGAGCGGGTCGAACTCGGCGATGCTCTCCACCTCGTCGCCGAACAAAGAGACGCGCCAGGCGCGATCCTCATAATGGGCGGGGAAGATCTCCACGCTGTCGCCGCGCACCCGGAAGGTGCCGCGGGCGAAATCCGACTGGATGCGCTTGTATTGCAGGGCCACCAGATCGGCGAGCAGGCCGCGCTGGTCGATGCGCTCGCCCACCTTAATGTCGAAGGTCATGGCCGAATAGGTCTCGACCGAGCCAATGCCGTAGATGCACGACACCGAGGCGACGATGATCACATCGTCGCGCTCCAGCAGAGCGCGGGTCGCCGCATGGCGCATGCGGTCGATCTGCTCATTGATGGACGATTCCTTCTCGATATAGGTATCCGTCCGGGGCACATAGGCTTCCGGCTGGTAGTAATCGTAGTAGGAGACGAAATACTCCACCGCATTGTCGGGGAAGAAGCTCTTGAACTCGCCGTAGAGCTGGGCGGCCAGCGTCTTGTTGGGCGCAAGCACGATGGCCGGGCGCTGGAGCTGCTCGATCACCTTGGCCATGGTGAAGGTCTTACCCGAGCCGGTGACGCCCAGCAGCACCTGGTCGCGCTCCCCCGCCTGCGCCTGCGCGCACAGCTCGGCGATGGCCGCGGGCTGGTCGCCGGCGGGCTCGAAATCGCTCTTCATGGTGAAGCGCACGCCGCCCTCGGACTTCTCCGGGCGCGGCGGGCGATGGGGCACCCAGGTCTGGCCGTTGACCTCCGGCCGCCCGCTCTCGATCAGCTGCGACAGCGCCTGCACCGTGGCGGAGGCGCCGGCGGACGCGAAGTCGAGGCTCAGGTCCCCCGGCGCGAGCCCGAGGGACTGTGCGAGTTCAGGATCAAGCGCCTGCTGGGGCGCCGGCTCGAAATGACGCTGGGAGCGCTCTCCGAGCTTACCGGGACGGGATGCTTTGGCCATGGGGGGAATATGGGGGCGATCCCCCCGCAAGGAAAGACGCAGGGTGCAAGACCGCGCGTCGCCAAAGCTCCGAACAGGCCATGCCTTCAGCGGCGCACAACCGACACCCATCGGCTGCACTGGCAAAATACAACCCAAACATGTCGCGCCTGCTCTCACAAGCAGTCCATGCCCAAAGCAGGGGGCTACCATGAATCGCATGGGGGCGGAGGTCGGCCAGATCCTGTGGTAAGGGCAGCACATCCCAGTCTGGATGCCCTGCCCCATGCCCTCCTTCACCACGCTCCTGCCACCCCAAATCCTCCCCATCGTGATGCTGGTCGCCTCCAACGTCTTCATGACGTTCGCCTGGTACGGGCATCTCAAGCACAAGTCGGCGCCGCTGGTGCTGGCGATTCTCGCCAGCTGGGGCATCGCATTTTTTGAGTATTGCCTCGCCGTGCCGGCCAACCGCTTCGGGTCCGAGGTCTATTCCACGGCCCAGCTCAAGACCATGCAGGAGGTCATCACCCTCCTCGTCTTCGCCGGCTTCTCGGTGCTCTACCTGAAAGAGCCGCTGGGCTGGAACCACCTCGTGGGGTTCGCCTTCATCTCGGCCGGGGCCTTCTTCATCTTCCACAAGTTCTGAGCGTCGGCGCTCCCGCCGTCAGGACGGCGCCAGCGCCGCCAGCTCGGCGGCGAAGGCGTTGTGCTGCCGCACGGTCGACGGCAGGTCGATAGTGAGAAGGCGGCCGTCGCGCACCACCACGCGGCCGTTGATGACGCTCAGGCTCACCTGCTGCGGCGCGCAGAACAGGAGCGCCGCCACCGGATCGTGGAGCGCCCCGGCATAGGCCAGCGCCGACATGTCGAAGGCGACGAAATCCGCCGCCAAGTCCGGGGCGAGGGCACCGATGTCGTCCCGTCCCAGCACCCGCGCGCCGCCCAGCGTCGCCAGCTCCAGCGCCGTGCGCGCGCTCATGGCGTCGGGGCCGAAGGCGACGCGCTGGAGCAGCATGGCCTGGCGCGCCTCGGCCAGAAGATGGCCGCTGTCGTTGGAGGCCGAACCATCCACCCCGAGGCCCACCGGGATGCCTTCCGCGCGGAACCGCTTCACCGGCGCGATGCCCGAAGCAAGCCGCATGTTGGAGCACGGGCAATGGGCGATGCCGGTGCCCGTGCGGGCGAACAGGGCGATGCCTGCCTCGTCCAGCTTCACGCAGTGGGCGTGCCACACGTCCGGCCCGACCCAGCCCAGCTCGCGGACATAGTCGGTGGGGCCCATGCCGAAGGTCTTGTGGGAAAAGGCGATGTCCGAATCGTTCTCGGCGAGGTGGGTGTGCAGGGTCAGGCCGTTGGCGCGGGCGAGACGGAGCGTATCCCGCATCAGGTCGTGGCTCACGGTGAAGGGCGAGCACGGCGCCAGCACCACCCGCAGCATGGAGAAGCGGGCCGGGTCATGATAGGCGCCGATGAGACGCTCGGCGTCCTTCATGACGAAGCCCTCGTCCTCCACCACCCGGTCTGGAGGCAGGCCGCCCTTGCTCTCGCCCACGCTCATGGAGCCGCGGGCGGCGTGGAAACGCATGCCGATCCGTCGTGCGGCGCGGATGGAATCGTCGAGCCGCACGCCGTTGGGGTAGATGTAGAGGTGGTCCGACGAGGTGGTGCAGCCGGAGAGAATGAGCTCCGCCATGGCGGTGAGGGTTGCCGTCTCCACCATCTCGCCGGTCAGCCCCGCCCACAGCGGATAGAGCGCGCGCAGCCAATCGAACAATTCGCCGTCCTGCGCCGCCGGCACCGCGCGGGTCAGGCTCTGCACCATGTGGTGGTGGGTGTTGACGAGGCCGGGGATCACCACATGGCCGGCAAGATCGATGATCTCGTCCGCCTGCGCCGGCAGGTCGGCGGCGCGCCCCACCGCGACGATGCGCCCGTTTTCCGCATAGAGCCCACCGCCCGGGATCTCCCGGCGCTCTCCATCCATGGTGACGAGGACGAGGGCGTTGCGGGCAAGCAGCGTCTGGGCCATGGGGTCTCCGCGGAACAGGACGCCCGGCATGAGAAGCCAGACGCCATCGGCGACCCGATGTTAGGGGCGATGGAGACCCAATGGAATCCCGTCGGAGGCCCTCATTGGGCCCTCATTTTGCGGCGGCGGGCACCACGCGCAGGATCTCGCCGGTGTCGTCGGTGGCGAGCCACAATGCCCCGTCCGGCCCCTGCCGCACGTCGCGGATGCGCTTGCCCAGCGGCAGGCGTTCTTCGCCGGCAATGGCGCCATTGCGGACCTTCACCTCCACCAGCGCCTGTCCCGCCAGCGCGCCGACGAAGAGCTGGCCCTTGAAGGCGGGCAGCAGATCGGCGGAATAGAAGGCGGCGCCGGAGGGCGCGATAGAAGGATCCCAATAGAACAGGGGCTGTTCCATCCCCTCCTTGCGCGTGCCGACGCCGATCTTGGCGCCGGAATAGTGCCGGCCGTAGCCGATGACCGGCCAGCCGTAATTCTTGCCCGCCTCCGGCCTGTTCACTTCGTCGCCGCCGCGCGGGCCGTGCTCCACGGTCCACAGCCGCCCCGTGGACGGTTCGATGACGCCACCCTGCACGTTGCGATGGCCATAGCTGAAGATTTCAGGCCTTGCGTCGGGCCGGCCGGGGAACGGATTGTCGGCTGGGATCGAGCCGTCCGGGGCGATGCGCACCACCTTACCGAGGGTGGTGGAGAGGTCCTGCGCCTTCATCATCAGGTCGAAGCGGTCACCCAGGGTCACAAACAGCATGCCGTCCGGCGCGAACACGAGGCGCGAGCCAAAATGATTGCCGCCGGAATGGCCCGGCACCTGGCGGAAGATCACCTGAACGTCGCTGAGCCGGCTGAGATCATCGGAGAGGCGCCCGCGCGCCACGGAGGTGCCGGCGCCGTCCGGGCGCGGCTCGGCATAGCTCAGATAGACAAGGCGGTTGGTGGCAAAGGCGGGGTCGAGAGCCACGTCCAGCAGCCCGCCCTGCCCCCGCGCCGCCACCTGTGGCACCCCGACGATTGGGGCGCCGAGCTTGCCGGAGGCGTCGACCAGGCGCAGCCGCCCGTCCCGCTCGGTGACGAGGAGGCGGCCGTCCGGCAGGAAGGCCATGCTCCAGGGATGCTCCAGCCCCGAAGCGAAGGGCACCACCCGTACCTCTTCGCCAGCGAAGCGCCTCACGGCACCGCCATCATCGGCAGCGAAGGCGAAGGCACCGGCAACGAGCAGGCCGAGCAGCGCCAGCGCGGCAATGGCGGCACGGCGGCCGGGACGGGGGAAAGAGGAGCGCTGCCGATGATCGCGCCGGGCAAGCACCGCCCCCACCTCACGCGGCAGGGTGCGGAAACGGGGATCGGGGCGCAGCTGCATCGCCGGCTCAACGCGGCCGGCTGGAGAACTCGGCATCACGGGCAGCCCGTGACCTGGCGCGGACGAGTCGTTGCGCGGCACGGCGACCGACGAGCAGGAGGCTCCCAGCCATGGCCAGGCCGAGCAGGATGCCGGAATAGTCGATGACGCCGTTGACGATGAGCTGGCTTGCGGCCGCCGCATGCTCCGCGCTCAGCACGAAGGCGACGGCGCCGATGGCGAGCATCAGCGCGAAGGTGAGCCCGGCCTGGGCGAGGGCATCGCCCACCTTGTGGTCGCGCACGGCACGGGCGAGCAGCTCCGGATCAGCGGACGAAACCGCGCCCGGACGATCAAGCCGCCCCGGGTTGAAGTGCCCAACGTCCATGTCACACCTTCCGGACATGATGATCTCGCTCAGTAGAACGCAACCAACCAACGTCGACGATTGCGAATCAGTTCCGTCGACACACGCGAGAGTGGAAGGGAATCGTGGCGTGACAGCGGCTTGGCTTCCACACATCATGGCAAGATGATGTCGTACGCTCACGGAACCGCGATCCATCCCCGCTATGCTTCCGCGACAGACGGCCGCCATTCCATGTCCACATGGCCGGGCTCCGCCGCGACCCGCTCCAGCCAGGCCCGCACGGCGGGGAATCCGCGGAGCGAAAAGTCGCCCTCCTCGGCCACATGGGTGTGGGCATAAAGCGCCATGTCCGCGATGGTGAGCGCTTCGCCCACGAAGAAGTGCCGGCCGTCGAGATGGCGCTCCATCACCTTGAGGGCGGCGTAGCCCTCCTCCATCCAGCGGTCCACGTCGTGGGTGCGCAGTTCCCGCCCGCCCCGCACCTGCTTGAGCCAGAACCGCGCGGCGGCGATGCCCGGCTCGTGGCTGTGCTGCTCGAAGAACATCCAGCGCAGCGTCTCCGCCCGATCGAAGGCGTCGGCGGGCAGGAAGCGCGAACCATCCGCCAGATAGAAGAGAATGGCGTTTGATTCGGCGAGGAAACGCCCGTCGAGGTCCAGCAACGGAACCCGGCCATCGGGGTTGCGGGCCAGGAATTCCGGGGTGCGGTTCTCGCCGGCGAAGATGTCCACCTCCTCTAGGCGGAACGACCGGCCGAGCTTGGCCAGCATGAGGCGCACCTTGTAGGAATTGCCAGAGGCCTGGGTGGAATAGAGCGTCAGCACCCGTCCCCTCCCGAAATCCAAGGTATTCCAACGGGATCGCCGCGTGACGCGCGGCCACCGAGCTTGACTGTCGCGCTTTCATGTGGCCCGTGGGTTGCGCTGCCGCAAGGGCCACGCCGGGTCCGGGGCGATTCATCACGGGCGCGTGCCGCCATATTCAAGATCCTTGCTTGTTTGCGGGCGGCGGCTGAACTAGTGTCCGCGCCGCGTCGGCAGGAGCCGGCCACGATCTTGCCAAATGCCCAGCCCGCGCCGCCTTTGCCTCGTGCGGCCGGGCGCGTCCGGAGCCCAAAGGCCATGAGCCTCATCTCGTCCGCACTGAAGCGCATCAAGCCCTCCCAGACCATCGCCATCTCCAACAAGGCGCGGGAGCTCAAGGCGGCCGGGCGGGACATCATCGCGCTCTCCGCCGGCGAGCCGGACTTCGACACCCCCGACAACATCAAGGAAGCGGCCATCGCCGCCATCCGCCGCGGCGAGACCAAGTACACGGCCGTGGACGGCATCCCCGAGCTGAAGGCCGCTATCTGCCGCAAGTTCAAGCGCGAGAACGACCTCGACTACAAGCCTTCGCAGGTCACGGTGGGCACCGGCGGCAAGCAGGTGCTGTTCAACGCTTTGGTCGCGACGGTGGACGCCGGCGACGAGGTGCTGATCCCCGCCCCCTATTGGGTGAGCTATCCGGACATCGTCGAATTCTGCGGTGGCAAGCCGGTGCCGGTGATGACCACCATCGAGGACAACTTCAAGCTCCGTCCCGACGTGCTGGAAGCCGCCATCACCCCCAAGACCAAGTGGCTCATCTTCAATTCGCCGTCCAACCCCTCGGGCGCGGCCTATTCCTTCGACGAGCTGAAGGCGCTCACCGACGTGCTGGTGAAGTATCCCCAGGTGTGGATTCTCACCGACGACATGTACGAGCACCTCGTCTATGACGACTTCAAGTTCGTGACGCCGGCCCAGGTCGAGCCCAAGCTCTACAACCGCACGCTGACCATGAACGGCGTGTCGAAGGCCTATTGCATGACCGGTTGGCGGATCGGCTATGCGGCCGGTCCCGAGGCCCTCATCAAGGCCATGGGCACACTGCAATCCCAGTCCACCTCCAACCCCTCCTCCATCGCCCAGTGGGCGGCGCTTGAGGCGCTGGACGGGCCGCAGGACTTCATCGCCGCCAACAACAAGGTGTTCAAGGAACGCCGCGATCTGGTGGTATCCATGCTGAACCAGGCGAAGGGCCTCCACTGCCCCAAGCCCGAAGGCGCGTTCTACGTCTTCCCGTCCTGCGCCGGCACCATCGGCAAGACCACGCAAGGCGGCGTCACCATCGCCACGGACGAGGACTTCGCCACCCAGTTGCTGGAGGCGGAAGGCGTCGCCGTGGTGCATGGCTCAGCGTTCGGTCTCGGCCCGGCATTCCGGATTTCCTATGCCACCGCCACATCGGACCTTGAGGAAGCCTGCCGGCGCATCCAGCGCTTCTGTGGCTCCCTGAGCTGATCCGGGCACAGCGCCCGGAAAAAAGGAACTTGTGGCCCTTTGAAGCGTTGGCGCAGCAGTGAAGTCTGGGCTAAGGCTTCGCCGTCGTCGGGTGCAGGGATCAACCCGCCCGCTTCCCACAGGAGGAACGACATCATGAAGACTGTTTTCAAGGCCGGCCTCGCGGCTGCTGCCCTTCTCGCCGTCGGCGCCGTGCCCGCTTCGGCCCAGTCCCGTGTCCAGGTCGGCACGCTGAGCTGCAACCTCGCGCCGAACGTGAGCTTCGTCCTCGGCTCCGTGCGTGAGATGAGCTGCAGCTTCCTGCCGTCCTCGCGCAGCGCCAAGGCTGGCACCTATCAGGGTGTGACCCGCCGCTTCGGCCTCGACCTGGGCTTCAGCACCTCCGGCCGCATGGTGTGGGCCGTGTTCGCCCCCACCGCCGTGGTCGGCCGCGGCGCGCTGCGCGGCACCTATGTGGGCGCCTCCACCAACGCCTCGTTCGGCGTGGGCCTCGGCGCCAACGTGCTGGTGGGTGGCTCGTCCAACACCATCGCCCTGCAGCCGCTCTCCGTCGAAGGCCAGACCGGCGTCAACCTCGCCCTCGGCGTGTCCGACCTGACCCTGCGCTGATTCGGCCGACAGTGCGGCGAAGCATGCTGAAAAGCTGTTTCTGCTGCGCTCGTTACGCTGGATGAGTCCGATACTGCGCCCCCGCCCCCAGGTCGGGGGCGCAAGCATTTTCAAGGCACCCGAACGCGTTGCGGTCGCCCCTGCCGCACCACCATCCCAACCGCGCCATTCCCCCAGGCATGGCGGTTGCGCGGTGATCGCGCGCAACGTACCTCTGCGCACGCTGCAACCTGGGGGTTCTCATGCGCGCTTCCTTCGCCGCCATCTCCACCGCTTTCGCCCTGGCTCTCGCTGCCGTGCCTGCGACCGCCCAGACCCCGCCGCCCGCCGCGAATACGCCCAAGGTCCAGTCGGGCATGCTGGTGTGCAAAGTGGCGCCGTCCATCGGTTTCGTCCTTGGCTCCATGCGCGAGATGGGCTGCGAGTTCCGTGACACCAGCGTGCAACCCTACCTGGTGAAGTCCCGCTACAAGGGCACCATCGCGCGCTTCGGCATCGACATTGGCGCGCTGGCCGCGGACACCCTCGCCTGGGCCGTGTTCGCCCCGTCAGCGGTGGTGGCGCCCAGCGACATCGCCGGCAGCTACGTGGGCGTCTCGGTGGATGCGGCCTGGACCATCGGCGGCGGCACCAACATCCTGCTCGGCGGCTCCAGCAACCAGATCGCTCTTCAGACCATCTCGGTGGAAGGCATGGTCGGGGCGGACATCGCCGCCGGCGTCGCCGACCTCACGCTGGTGCTCCTCCCCAACTGAGAGCTGCCGGATCTCGGCCGGGAGCGTTGCCTTTTTCGGCAGCATTCCCGGCCGCTTCATGAAAAAGTCGGATCTTGGGCGCCAGACTTAACCTTTGGTTGGATCGCGCAAGTGATCTGACGGGTCGGCCTTGTTGCGGGGGTCCGGAATGTCTCACCTATTCGCCCGGCTGTTGATCCCGGGCGCAGTTACCGTTTTCGCTGTCACAGTCGGGGCCGGGGCCCTTGCCGGCGCCATGCCCCAGGTCTCCGCCGGCCTGCTGGAATGCCGGGGCGAATTCGCCACCGCTTATGGCTTCGGCTCCACCCGGAAAGTGCGCTGCGAGTTTCGTCCCTCCGTGGGGATGAACCATTATTATGCCGGCACCCTCGACCGGATCGGCCTCGATGTCGGCATCTCCGACCAGGCCAGCATGTTGTGGGCGGTGCTCGCCACCTCGCCGCAGGTGGATCCGGGGGCGCTGGCCGGCACTTATGTGGGCCTGTCGACCGGTTTTTCCGTGGGTCCGGGCTTCTCCGCCAACATGCTGGCCTCGCAGGACGCCACGAGGCAGGTGACGCTGCAGCCCATCAGCGTCTCCTCCGACAGCGGTCTCAGCGTCTCCATCACCGGCGCGACGCTGACCCTCGCCCCCTCTGGCCCCACCCCGCAATAGCGCGGGATGGGGACTAACCCACGTCAGAACCAGATCTTTTCCGCCTCGCGGCCGGCATAAAGACCGGCGACGTATTCGCCGTAGCCGTTGAACAACTCGGTGGGACGGCGGTTGCCGGTGGCGATATCCTCCTCGCTCGCCTGGCTCCAGCGCGGGTGCGGCACCTTGGGATTCACATTGGCCCAGAAGCCATATTCGGCGCCCTGGACCTCCTCCCAGAAGCTCAGGGGCTGCTTGTCCGTGAAGGAGAAGCGCACGATGCCCTTGATGGATTTAAATCCGTATTTCCAAGGCGTTACCAGCCTGAGCGGCGCGCCATACTGGCCCGGCGCCGGCTTGCCGTAGACGCCGGTGACGAGAAAGGCCAGCTCGTTGGTCGCCTCGGCCAGGGTCAGGCCCTCCACATAGGGCCACGGATAGCGGAAATCCCTTTGATTTGACGCGACTTTCGGGTTCAGGAACGTCTCCATCCGCACATATTTCGCGCCCGCCTTGGGACCCGCCAGCGCCACTAGGTCCTTCATGGCAAAGCCGGTCCACGGCACCGCCATGGACCAGGCCTCGACGCAGCGGTGGCGGTAGAGCCGCTCCTCCAGCTGGACCTTCTTGAGCAGGTCGTCGATGCCCAGTTCCTGGGGGTTGTCCACCAGTCCGTCGATCTTCACCAGCCAGGGCCGGCGCTCGAAGCGGCTCATGGAAGGGGCGACGTTCTTGCCGTAGCTGAATTCGTAATAATTGTTGACGGTGCTGGACTTAGCTTCCGGCGTCACCGGCCGCTCCAGGGTGTAGCGCGGGTTCCGCGCGGCCGGGTAGAGGCCGGCGGACGGGTCCGGCAGATCGCCGACGCGCTGGGCCGCCGCGGGTCCCGCAAGGCTCGCCGCCGCCAGCATGGCGCCGGCACCCATCAGCTCCCGGCGGGAGAAATAGAGGCCCTCCGGCGTCGCCGCTGATTCGGGAATTTCCCAGCCCCGCCTGCGTCGAATGTACATGCTGTGTGTCCTCCAATGGCGGCGGAGGATCGCGGCGGCGCCCCCTCGGGGCAATTCAAACGGACGTGTGCTCGATCACCGTTTCGGGTTCAAGAGGTTCGCCGACATCGGCGGGTTCGAGTTCGGATTTGGACAGAGAAAGAACGCTCACGCGCCGCGCGGTCCTGGTTGCCGGCTTGGCCGGCTGCCGCCGGCCTCACGCCTCCACGCCGCCGCGCCGCTCGGGCTCGGCGAAGCCCTCCGGAGCGTCGCCGGCCTCGAAGGGGGTTTCCACCTCCACGAAGGTATCAGGGTAAAATCCGTTGAAGCGGGTGCGCAGGGACAGGGAATAGGCGCCGATGTGGCCGATCTCGATCCAGTCGCCGGTGTCCACGCTCTCGGGCAGGAAGAAGGGGCGCGAGAGCACGTCCACGCTGTCGCAGGTGGCGCCATAGATGCGGAACGGCTCGATGCGCCCGCTGCCCAACGCCCCCCGCCCCGGCCGGCGGCGACGGGCGGGGTCCGGGATGTGCCGCACCGGCAGGAGGATCTTGCCCGTCCACGAATCCGACAAGGACGACCAGATCCCGTCATTGATATAAAGCCGCTGCCCCTTCTTCAGCAGCACCCGCACGATCACCGAGAAGGACCGCGCGACGATCACCCGCCCCGGCTCGGCTACCAGCGGGGTGCCGGCGAAGCCGTTGCGCTCCACCGCGCCCACGAGGCCGGATATGATCTCGTCCAGCGGCGGCATGGGCGGCACCGGGCGACGCGGGTTCTGGGCATAGGTGGCGGGAAAGCCGCCGCCCACGTCGAGGGCGACGATGGGCACCCCCGCCGCCGCGCGCACCTCCGCCGCCACGGCGACCGCCCGGGCATAGGTGTCCGGGTCTTCCACCTGGCTACCCACGTGGAAGCACAGGCCGCACTTGATGCCGATGCCATGGATGCGCTGGAGCAGTTCCGCCGCATGGCCCGGCGCCGCGCCGAATTTCTTGGACAGCTCGTAGGCCGCGTCCCCCTTGGAGGCGATGCGCACGAACAGGGTGAGGTCTTCCGGGTCGAGATCCAGCGCCCGGACGATCCGCACGATCTTGGCCACCTCGTCCTCATGGTCGAGGGTGGTCGAGCGGATGCGGTAGTGCTCGAGCGCGAGGCGGATGTCCGACTGGGCCTTCACCGGATGCATGTAGAGCAGCTCCGCCCCGGGCGCTGCGGCGCGGGCGGCGGCGAACTCGGCGGGGCTGGCCACGTCGAAAGCGGAAATGCCAGCCTTCGCCAGCACGTCCAACACCATGGGCTCGCCATTGGTCTTCACCGCATAGGCGGTCTTGCCGGGGAAGGCCTCGACGAAGGCCCTGGCGTCGGCGGCCAGCACCTGGGGTCGAAAGCAATAGACCGGCTGGTCCGGCCGCAGTTCCAGCGCCGCCTCCCGGCCCGAGGCGAAGCGCGGCGTCGCAACGGCGGCGGTAGCTGTGGGTGGAGGCGCGCTGGCGAAGCGGGACTGCGACATGAACCCTCCCGGTGGGCCGACGGATGGTGAGTCGGATATCGAGCATGCCGCGCTTTTCCGGCGAGAGCACGACAGGACCTCCGTGTTAATTTTCTCGCAAGGTGTTGCCGCCGTGTCCTTGACCGGGCGAAAGCGCCGCCGCATCGTCCCCCGTCAAGTTCGCCCGACACGGGCGGGGGGCCTGAAGTGGAGTGGACCATGGTTGATCGGGCGCGGAGCGCAGCGGCGAAGGCGAAGCGCGCGATGTCCCTCGCGACTGTATCGCGCGCAGTGAAGGCTGCGGCGGTCGTGGCAGGGCTTGCGCTCGTGTCCATGGGCGGCGCCTCCAGCGTCAGGGCCGCCAACCTGCTGGAGCTGAACTTCTGGCTCTCCGGCCCCAATTATTCGGGCGTCGTGCCCGCCTGCGAGGATCAGCAGGCCCTCGACCTCATCGCCAGCCGATTCGCCGAGACCGAGCGCATGTACTGGTCCTCGGCCCTCGCCATTACCGGCTTCGAGAAGGTCCGCGAGATCGCGTTCCGCCCGTGGGGACCGGAATACCAGCCGCGCCGCTTCTGCAAGGGCACTGTCTTCACCAACGATGCCCGCAAGCACGCCATCTATTATTCCATCATCGAGGACGGCGGCTTCATCGGCGCCAGCTGGGGCGTGGACTGGTGCGTGGTCGGCCTCGACCGCAGCTATGCCTATGCCCCGTCCTGCAAGATGGCGGGTCCGTGAGGCGCGCGCTCGCAGCCTTCGCCCTGTTCGCTGGTGTTCTCGTCGCGGCCTTTACGGGGCCGGCGGCGGCGCAGGACCATGCGCCCGGCCGCTTCGATTTCTACGTGCTGTCCCTGTCCTGGTCGCCCACCTATTGCGAGGACAAGGGCCGAAAGGCGGCGAACGAGCCCCAGTGCAACCTCACTCGCCCCTATGCCTTCGTGGTCCACGGCCTGTGGCCGCAGTATGAGCGCGGCTTTCCCGAAAACTGCCAGCGCCCGCCGCCCTACGTGCCGAACCCGCTGGTGAATTCCATGCTGGACGTGATGCCGAGCCGCGGGCTCGTCATCTATGAGTGGAAGAAGCACGGCACCTGCTCCGGCCTCTCGCCCGGCGCCTATTTCGACCTGGTGCGCGCGGCGCGGGACAAGGTGGCCATCCCCGCCGAGTTCACCCGGCTCGACGACTACCGCATGGTCTCGCCGTCGGACGTGGAAGACGCCTTCCGCTCCGCCAATCCCGGCCTGTCGCCGGACATGTTCTCGGTGCAGTGCGACCGCCGGCGCCTGACCGAGGTGCGCATCTGCCTCAGCCAGGATCTCGCCTTCCGCGCCTGCCCCGACGTGGACCGCCGCGCCTGCCGCCTGTCGCGCATGGTGATGCCGCCCGTGCGCGGCGGCAGATAGGGCGAGACAGGCCGATAACGCCATGAATTACCGTCATTCGTTCCATGCGGGGAACCCCGCCGACGTGATGAAGCACGCCGCCCTTGCGCGCGTGCTCGCCTATCTGAACAAAAAGGAAAACGCCTACCGGGTGCTCGACACCCACGCGGGCGCGGGCCTCTACGACCTCGACGGAGCCAACGCCCAGCGCACGCTGGAGGCCGATAGCGGCATCGAGGCGGTGCTGGCGGCCGATCTCGCCGGCACCCTGCCCAAGCCCGCCGCCGCCCTGCTTGCGCCCTATCTCGATGCGGTCCGCGCCACCCGCGCCGGCGGCCGCAGGCTTTATCCCGGCTCCCCGGCGCTGGCGCTCGCCCTGTCGCGGCCGCAGGACCGCTTCCTGTTCTGCGAACTGCACAAGGAAGAGCGGGCCAAGCTGGAAAAGCGCGTGGGCGAGGATCCGCGGGTGAAGATCCTGCCCCAGGACGGCTGGCAGGGGATCGCCGCCCACCTGCCGCCGCGCGAGCGGCGCGGGCTTGTGCTGGTGGACCCGCCGTTCGAGGAGCCGGGCGAGTTCCAGCGCCTGGTGGCGGGGCTTGAGGCCGCCCACCAGCGCTTTGCCACCGGCATCATCATGCTGTGGTATCCCATCAAGGACCTGAAGGCGGTGGATGCTTTCCGCCGCGACGTGGCCCGCCTCGGCCTGCCCAAGACGCTGCGGGTGGAGCTGGATTTCGCCACCGTGCGCAGCCTCGATGTCCTGTCGGGCTCCGGGCTCATCATCGTCAATCCGCCGTTCACGCTGGCGGATGAGATGCGCACGATCCTTAATGCCCTCGCCCCGCTCCTGGCCCGCGACGGACAGGGCCGCGCCCGCGTCTCCTGGCTCACCCCCGGCGGGTGATACCCATTCAAGCCATTGATGGCTGGGCTTCGCCTTTTGACTTCCGGCGCAGCTGGCCGCGCGCTATCTGGAAGGTCCCTCCTCAGCCCGGACCTGCCCCATGCTGCTGCGTTTTTCCGCCACCTCGCCCTTCGTGCGCAAGGTGCGCGTCGCCGCCGCCCTCCTCGGCCAGACGCTTGAGATCGAGCCCGCCGACACGCTGGACCCCAACGATACCCTGCGCAGCCAGAACCCCCTCGGCAAAATTCCGGCGCTGCTCGCCGACGACGGGCAGGTGCTGTTCGATTCGTCCGTGATTCTCGCCTATCTCGACATGCTCGCCGGCGGCGGCCGCATCCTGCCCCTCGACCCCAAGGCGCGCATCGCCGCCCTGCGCAAGGAAGCGCTGGCGGACGGCATGATGGATGCCGGCATCCTGCTTTTGTACGAAGGTCGCTTCCGCCCGGTGGAAAAGCACGAGCCCAAGTGGCTGGAGCATCAGGAGGGCAAGCGGTCCCGCGCCCTCGACGCGTTCGAGGCCGATGCCGCCCCGTTCGACGGCACCATCACGGTGGGCGACATCTCGCTCGCCTGCGCGCTCGGCTGGTTCGATTTCCGCTTCGAGGGCAAGTGGCGGTCGGACCATCCCAAGCTTGAAGCCTGGTACGAGGCCTTCGCCGCCGCCTGCCCCCACTTCGCGGACTCCACGCCGGCGGCGTGAGGACCATTCACGCCATCATGCCCCGGCGATGCCGGGGCATGATGGCGTCGACGTCACTGGACGATGTAGACCACCTTGCGGGTGCGCGGATCCACGATTACCCGGCGGTCGTTGACCACGGAATACTGATACTCGCTGTTGCTGGGGATTTCGTAGAGCACCACGTTGGGCGGCAGCGGCTCGCCCACCGTCACCTCGCGTTCCAGGCGGACCGAATTGCGGCGCTCCTTCATCACGTAGGTGCGTACCTCCTGGGGCGGCTCGGCGGCCGCGCCCACGGTGGCGCCGACCGCGCCGCCCACGACCGCGCCCACGGGTCCACCCACAACCGCGCCCACCGCCGCACCGCCGATGGCACCCGTTGCCGTGGAGGCCTGGGCGAAGACGGCGGTGGGGGCGAGAAGGCCGAGCACGAACGATCCGATGATAATCTTGTTGCGCATATTACCTCTCCTACTGCGTTCTGGTCGCAGTAGAAACAGGTATCCCCACGCTTTCGTTCCAACCCTCGGAGATTTTAAAAGACAGTGGTAAATCCAAAGCAGCGCGGCCGCGGAGCAACGACTTGACCTTTGTCGCGCCCGCCACCGCGAGATTGAGTGCTGTCCTTGGCCCTGATTAAGCCGAAGCTTGAGCCGGCCGCGCGGGTACACGCGGAACCGGAACCATCATGCCGCGTTTGTGCAGCTCAGCGTAGGTGAGATCCAGCACCCGCCAGGTGATGGCGACCAGTTCGTCCGCCTCCTCGTGGGACAAGGTGAAGGGCGGGGCGAGGATCATGCCGTCGCGCACCGCGCGCATCACCAGCCCCTCGCGGAACGAGAAATCGCGACAGATGAGGCCCACCGTGCCCTCTTCTGCTGCGAACGCCGCGCGAGAGGCCTTTTCCGGGGTCAGCTCCAGTGCGCCGATGAGGCCCACCATGCGCGCCTCGCCCACCAGGGGATGCTCGGCCAGCTTCAGCCAGCGCTCCTGCAGGTAGGGCCCGATGTCGGTGCGCACCCGCTCCACCAGCTTTTCCTCGTGCATGATCCGAAGGTTGGCCAGCGCCGCCGCGCAGCCGCCGGGATGGCCCGAATAGGTGAAGCCGTGGTTGAAGTCGCCGCCGTGCTCGATGAAGCCTTCCGCCACCTTGTCGCCCACGATGACGCCGCCGAGGGGGAAGTAGCCGGAGGTGATGCCCTTGGCGAAGGTTATGAGATCCGGCTTCACCCCCATGAAATCGGCGCCGAACCATCGCCCGGTGCGGCCGAAACCGCAAATGACCTCGTCACACACCAGAAGAACATCGCGCTCGCGGCAGATCTTCTCCACTTCCGGCCAGTAATTGGCCGGCGGAATGATGACGCCCCCCGCCCCCTGGATCGGCTCGCCGATGAAGGCGGCCACATTTTCCGGCCCCGCCGCGTCGATGGCGCGGGCCACCTCGCGGGCGGCGTAGAGGCCGAACTCCTCCCGGCCCATCTCCCCGCCCTCGGCCCACCAATAGGGCTGCGCCACATGGATGATGCCGGGAATCGGCAGGCCGCCCTGCGCGTGCATGGGCTTCATGCCGCCGAGCGAGGCCCCGCCCAGGGTGGAGCCGTGATAGCCGTTGCGCCGCGAGATGAAGATGGACTTTTCCGGCTTGCCCATGGCCGCCCAATAGTGGCGCACCATGCGCAGCACCGTGTCCACCGCCTCCGAGCCGCCGGAGGTGAAGAACACATGGTTCATGTGCGCCGGCGCCACGTCCGAGATGGCGGCCGCCAGCTCCGCCGCGCCGGGATGGGTGGTCTTGAAGAAGGTGTTGTAATAATCGAGCTGGTGGAGCTGGGTGGCGATGGCATCCACGATGGCGCGCCGCCCGTGGCCGACCTGCGAGCACCACAGGCCCGACATGCCGTCGAGGATCCTGTTGCCCTCGCTGTCGAACACATAGACCCCCTCGGCCCGCGTGATGACCCGCACCCCCTCGGCGTTCAAAGCCTTGGTATCGGAGAAGGGGTGGAGGTGGTGCGCCGCATCCAGCGCGCGCCAGTGGGCCGTCGAGTTCGAGAGGGGGGCGGATGTCACGATGGGCTGCTCCGATGAGGACCACGCAAAGACTGTGTGGAAAGTCATATCGCGAAAGCGCGGCCGCGCCCATATGTGCTGGCACATGTCCTGCTCGGCATGGGCGAGACGGGGCAAGGCGACGACGCCGAGGGAGGGCGCGGATGGAACCGGATTTCTGGCACGCACGGTGGCAGGGCAAGCAGATCGGCTTTCACGAGGGCAAGGCCAACACCTTTCTGGTGAAGCATTTTTCCCGCCTTCCCGTGGCGCCGGGCGCGCGCGTGTTCGTGCCCCTGTGCGGCAAGACGCGGGACATCGCCTGGCTGCTGGGCGAGGGATTTCGGGTAGCCGGCGCGGAACTGAGCCGCATCGCGGTGGAGGAATTGTTCGCGGAGCTGGGTGTCGCGCCTGAGGTGACGGCGGCAGGCGCGCTCACGCGCTTCAGCGCCCCCGGCCTCGACATCCTGCAGGGCGACATCTTCGCGCTCACCCCCGACACCCTCGGCCCGGTGGATGCGGTGTGGGACCGCGCCGCCCTCGTCGCTTTGCCGAAGGACATGCGCGCCCGCTACGCCCCGCACCTCGTGGCGCTGACGGACGCCGCCCCGCAATTGCTCGTGTGCTTCGAATACGACCAGTCCCAGTTGGCGGGGCCGCCCTTCAGCGTCCCGCCGGAAGAGACCCGCGCGCTCTATGGCGCCGACTATATGGTCGCGGAGATCGAGGCGGCGCCGGTGGCCGGCGGCCTCAAGGGCCAGTGCCCGGCGGTGGAGCACGTCTGGCTGCTGGAGCGGGTTTGAGGGGCGCGCGGGATTGTCCGAGCCACTCGACATTGGCGAGGCGCTTAGCACCCCCAAAGCCGTCATGGCCGGGCTTGACCCGGCCATCCACGCGGTCGGGCCGGGAACAGGCGCCGCAGCGCTGCACAAGCGGCACGACGTGGATGCCCGGGTCAAGCCCGGGCATGACGGTTATGGTCAGGCGCCCACGTCTGGAAATGAACCGGCCCGCTCTCCCCTCCTGCTAGCGAGGAGCTGGGGCGACGGAGCGCTCGTCAGAAGGTACCAGCAGCCCTAAAGCCGCGTCCAAACCGTCTTCAGATCGCAATATTTATCCAGCGCATGCAATGACTTGTCGCGTCCGAAGCCGGATTGCTTCACACCGCCGAACGGGGTGGTGATGTCGTCGGCGTCGAAGCAGTTCACATAGACGATGCCGGCCTTGAAGCGCCGGGCCACACGGTGCGCGGCGGAAAGGTCGCCGCTCCACACCGCCGCGCCGAGGCCGTAGACCGTGCCGTTGGCGATGGAAACCGCCTCCTCCAGCCCGTCGAAGCCGATCACCGAGAGCACGGGGCCGAAGATCTCCTTCTGCGCCAGCGCGGATGCGGGTGCCACGCCGTCGAACACGGTGGGCGCCACGAAGGCGCCGCCGGTTTCCTGCCGCACCGCCGTGCCGCCGGTGACGAGCCGCGCGCCGGAGGCGACGCCCTCCTCGATGGCGGCCAAGATGCGCCCCTGATGTTCGAAACTCACCACCGCGCCGGCGCGGGCCGCGGGGTCCTGCGGATCGCCCGGCATCCAGCGCGGGGCCAGCGCCGCCACGCGGGCGACGAGGTCCTCGCGGATGCGGTTGTCCACCAGCAGCCGCGAGGCCGCCGTGCACATCTCGCCCTGGTTGAAGAAGATGCCGGAGGCCACCGCCTGCGCCACCTCGTCGAGGTCGGGCACGTCGTGGGCCACCACGAAGGCGGTCTTGCCGCCCAGTTCCAGAAACACGCGCTTGAGGTTGCTGTCGGAGGAATAGCGCAGGAAATAGCGCCCCACCTCGGTGGAGCCGGTGAAGGCGATGGCGTCCACATCCATGTGCAGGCCCAGCGCCTTGCCGGCCTCCACGCCAAGGCCCGGCACCACGTTGAACACCCCCGCCGGCACCCCCGCCTCCAGCGCCAGCTCGCCGAGGCGGAGCGCCGTGAGGGGGCTTTCCTCCGCTGGCTTCAGCACCACGCTATTGCCCATGGCCAACGCCGGCGCCACCTTCCAGGCGGCCATGATCATGGGGAAATTCCACGGCGTCACGCAGCCCACCACGCCCAGCGGCTCGCGCAGCACCAAGGCGAGATTGTCGGCGGTGGTGGGCGCCACCTCGCCATAGACCTTGTCGCAGCATTCCCCGTAATAGGCGAAGCAATCGGCCGCCGCGCGCACGTCGATGGAGCGCGCATCGGCGATGGGCTTGCCCATGTTGAGGGTTTCGGTGAGGGCCAGCTCGTCGCGGTGGGCGCGGATCAGCTCGGCGAAGCGCTGGAGGATGCGCTTGCGCTCCACCGGCCGCAGCCCGGCCCAGCGGCGATCCTCGAAGGCGGCGCGGGCGGCCTTCACCGCGCGGTCCACATCGACGGCGTCGCACGCCGCCACCTGCGCGAGCACCTTGCCGGTGGCCGGGTTTATGGCATCGAAGGTGCGGCCCGACGCGGCTGGCGCGAACACGCCGTCGATCAGCGCCTGCGTGCGGAAGGAAGGGTAATGGTCCGCCGTCCGTTCCGCCGCCGCCATGATGCGCTCCTCACCGTCTTGGGCGAGCAACCTCGCGCGGCGCTCGGGGCGCCGTCAAGATGGGGGACGAAGTCCCCTCACCCCTCGTCCTCACCCCTCGTCCTCATCCCTCGTCCTCACCCTTCGTCCTGGGCCTCGCCGTCCTCTTCCTCTTCCGGGCGGCCGGGGATGGCGTAGGAGCCGGAGAGCCAGCGGTGGAGGTCCACGTCGGCGCAGCGCTTGGAGCAGAAGGGGTGGAAGCGCTCCGCCGAGGGCTTCGAGCAGATGGGGCACGGCTTGGACGCATATTTGGAGGCGGAAGGGCCGCCGGCGGCCGCGTCAGGTGCGCGCGTGTCCGGGGCGACCACGTCGGCGATTGCGGCTTTGGGCGGGGCGGCCTTGGAGGCGCTCGCCTTCGAGGTCGTCTTTGGGGCAGGAGTCTTTGAGGCGGTTGTCTTTGAGGCGGAGGTCTTTGAGGCGGAGGTCTTTGGCGCCGGGGCCTTTTTGGGAGCGGCCGTTTTCGGGGCGGTCGCCTTGGCGTCGCCGCCGGTCCCCGCAGCGCTCTTCACCGGCCCGCTCTTCACCGGCCCGCTCTTGGCCGCCCTACTTTTGGCCTTGTCAGCCCCGGCCTTGGCCTTCCCGTCGCCGTCCTTGTCCGCGCTCATGCGGCCCGCTCCACCCAGCCGGCGCGCACGTCGTAGCCCTGGCCGGACAACAGGCCGATGGATTCCGACAAAGGCAGGCCCACCACATTGCTGTAGGAGCCCACCAGCTTCACCACGAACGAGCCGGCGATGCCCTGGATGGCATAGCCGCCGGCCTTGCCCCGCCATTCGCCGCAGGCGAGGTAATCGGTGATCTCGTCCCGCGACAGGCGCTTGAAGCGCACCCGGCTTTCCACCAGCCGGGTGTGGGCGCGGCCCTTCAAATCCACCAGGCACACCCCGGTATAGACCCGGTGGGTGCGACCCGAGAGCAGGCGCAGGCAGGCCTCCGCCTCGTCCTCAAGGTCGGGCTTGGGCAGGATGCGCCGGCCCACTGCCACCACCGTGTCGGCGGAAAGCACCAGCGCGTTCATCTCGGCATCCTTGGCGCGCTGGGCCACCAGCTTGCCCTTGGCTTCCGACAGGCGCTGGGCGAGCCGGCGCGGCAGCTCGCCGCGCTCGGGCGTCTCGTCCACGTCGGCGGGCATGAGCAGGTCCGGCTCGATGCCCGCCTGATTGAGCAGCGCCAGCCGGCGGGGCGAGCCTGAAGCAAGCACGAGCTTCACCTGATCGGTCACGGAACACACCTTTCGAGCCAGCCAGAGCCGGATCCGCCAGGGCTTCCACAGCCCCGGCGGCAAATCCGCCTCGAAACGCAAAGAGGGAGCGCGGGCGGCGCCTCACGCTCATCTACCGGAAAGGCGCAGCCGTGTGAACGGGCGAGGCGGCACGCGGCAGCCCCCGGCGTGGCCGATCCGGAAAAGATCAACTCGGTGTGACTACCCCGCCCGCCTGTAACCCGGCCCGGGCCCCCGGCGAAATCCCGGTGTCGGCCCCCGCTGGGCCGCCCCCGGTGCCTTTTGCGCGCCGGGCCTGCCGTGCCGGCGCAGGTGCGCCGCACGAAAATCTTCGGGACGTGGAGCTGAAGACACATGTTCACCCGTCGTGCCACCCTCGCCTTCTCGCTTGCCGCCGCCCTCGTCGCCGGCGCCTCGGCCATGGCCTTCGCCGAGCCGGAGCACACCACCTACACCCCCGCCGCCTTCCAGGCCGCCCAGCACGCGGGCAAGCCCATCCTGGTGGAGATCCATGCCTCCTGGTGCCCGGTCTGCGCGGCGCAGGCCCCCATCCTGTCGGAACTGCTGAGCCAGCCCCAGTTCAAGGAGATGGTGGTGTTCCGGGTGGACTTCGACAGCCAGAAGGACGCGGTGAAGAGCTTCAAGGCGCGCGACCAGAGCACTTTGATCGCCTTCAAGGGCACAACCGAGGCCGGTCGCTCCGTGGGCGATACCCACAAGGGCTCCATCGAGGCCCTGCTCTCCCACGCCATCTGAGGCGATCATGGCCCTGGAAAGCCTCGCCTTCGGCAGCTTCGCCCTCGCCTTCATGGCGGGGGTCCTCTCCGTGCTCTCGCCCTGCGTGGTGCCGCTTCTGCCCATCGTGCTCGGGGCGGCGGCGGCCGAGCATCGCCTCGCGCCGGTGGCGCTGGCGGCGGGGGTGGCCATCTCCTTCGTCACCATCGGGCTGTTCGTGGCCACCATCGGCTATGCCATCGGCCTTGAGGGTGATGTGTTCCGCATCCTCGCGGCGCTGTTGATGGTGGGCATCGGCACCGTGCTCGCGGTGCCGCAGCTCCAGACCCGCCTCGCCGCCGCCGGCGGGCCGGTGAGCGACCTTGCCGCGCGCCGGTTCGACGGCTTCTCCCGCGCCGGCATCGGCGGGCAGTTCGCCGTGGGCCTGCTGCTCGGGGCGGTGTGGAGCCCCTGCGTCGGGCCCACCCTGGGGGCGGCGTCCGTGCTGGCGGCACAGGGGCAGAGCCTGCCGCAGGTGGCGGGGGTGATGGCCCTGTTCGGCCTCGGCGCCGGCCTGCCCCTGGCGCTGCTGGGCACCTTGTTCCGCCCGGCACTGGCGCGCTGGCGCGGCCGCCTGCTGGGTGCCGGCAAGGGGGCGAAGGCGGTGCTGGGGCTCGTTCTCGTGCTGGTGGGCATGGGGATCCTCACCGGGACCGACAAGCGGCTGGAATCGGCGCTGGTGGCGGCCTCCCCGGCCTGGCTCACCACCCTCACCACGCGGTTTTAGCCGCTCAGGCGCCGCGCGGGCTTGACCCATGGGCAAAGCGCATGGGCCAAGGGCATCACATTGTTTTTCCGAGCTGCGGTGCGTGCGTCGTCCAGTGACGCACCGTGGAACCGGCTCCGGGACGCCATCGCCCTTCGTGCGCCCCGGAGCCGGCCCATTCTTCCGGGGTACGCATCTTGCTTCGCCGGGCGCGAACGGGGCGTGCGGCATGAAAACCTTCCTCGACTGGTCGGCTTACGACACATATGGCATCGGCGACGCCTATTCCGGCATTCCCGCCACCGGCGGGAACTACGCGAAAGCGGTGGCGGTGTGCATGCACAGCCGCGATTGTCGCAATACCGGCAAGGGCGTCATGTGCCCGAGCTATCGCATCACCGGCGACAAGGACCATTCCACCGAAGCCCGCGTCGCCGCCTTCAAGGCCGCGCTGAACGACGGCACCGACGCCAACGCCTTCGCCGATCCCCGGCTCGACGCGGCCATGGACCTGTGCGTGTCCTGCAAGGCCTGCAAGAAGGAATGCCCCAGCGCCGTGGACATGACGCTGATCAAGACCGAGTACCTCGCCCAGCGCCATGAGATCAAAGGCGTGCCCCGGCGCACCCGGCTGTTCGGCGGGGTGCCGGAATGGACCGGCCGCCACCGCCGCCTGCTGCGCCTCGCCATCATGCTGCGCAACCGCTCGCGCCTTTTGACCCAGGCCGCCGAGCGGCTGCTGGGCATCAGCGCCCGCCGCGCCATCCCCGAGCCGGCGGCCCGGCCCTATGCGCCGCCCGCCGCCGCGCCCACGCACGCCCCGGCCCCGCGCGGCGAGGTGATCCTGTTCGTGGACACCTTCTGCCACCATTTCGAGCCGGAGGTGGCTGAGGCCGCCCATGCGGTGCTGACCCACGCCGGCTATAGCGTGCGCATTGCGAGGCCCGATCCCGCCGACGCCGAGCCAAACCGGCCCCTGTGCTGCGGCCGCACGTACCTGACCACCGGCATGGTGGAGAAGGCGCGTGGCGAGGGACAGCGCGTGCTCGCGGCCTTCCGCGGCGAGATCGCGGCGCAGACCCCCATCATCGGGCTGGAGCCATCGTGCCTGCTCTCCCTGCGCGACGAGCTTTACAGCCTCGGCCTCGGGCCGGAGGTGGGGGCGCTGGGCAAGCAATTGTTCCTGCTGGAGGAGTTCCTCGCCCGCGAGCACCAGAACAAGGGCCTGCGCATGCGGCTGAAGCCCCTGCCCGGCCCCAGGGCGGTGCTGCACGGCCACTGCCACCAGAAGGCGTTCGGGGTGATGAAGGCGACGCGCAAGGTGCTCGGCTTCATCCCCGGCTTCTCCTACGACGTGGTGGAAACCAGTTGCTGCGGCATGGCCGGCAGCTTCGGGCTGGAGGCGGAGCACTACGACGCTTCCATGCAGATGGCGGAACTCGCCCTGCTGCCCGCCATGCGCGCGGCGCCGCAGGACGCCCCGCTCATCGCCAACGGCTTTTCCTGCCGCCACCAGATCGAGCACGGCTCCGGCCGCAAGGCCCGCCACATCGCCCTGCTCTTGCGCGACGCGCTGGATCTAACGCCCGCCTGAGTCGTTCGTCGGTTCCGTCTCCTGCCTTATGGCGTCGGCGAGGAAGTCCACGAAGGCGCGGATGCGGGCGGCAAGGTGGGCGTGGCCCACATAGACCGCGTGGATCGGCTCGATGTCGCCGGCGTTGAACGCCTCCAGCACACTCACCAGCGTACCGGCGGCCATGTCGCCCCGCACGTGGTAGCGGCCGAGGCGCGCCAGCCCCGCCCCATCCAGCGCCAGCCGGCGCAGCACCACGCCGCTATTGCCCAGCGCCGTGCCTGACACCGCCTGGGTGAAGGGCTTTCCGCTCTCGGGATCGCGGAACGGCCAGTCCTCCGGCGAGCGGCGGAAGTTGAAGCACAGGCACAGGTGCCGGGCGAGGTCGTCTGGATGCTGCGGCACGCCGTGGCGCTCCAGATAGGCGGGCGAAGCCACGATGACCCGGCCGATCTCGAACAGCTTCTTCGCCTTCAGGGTGGAATCGCGCAGCCGCCCGGTGCGGATGGCGATGTCGGTGCGTTCGTCCACCAGGTCGATGACGGCGTCGCTCAAGGAGATGTCCAGCTCCACCTGCGGGTAAAGTTCGAGAAAGCGCGGCACGCGCGGCAGCACGCACATCTCGCCGAACGCCACCGAGGCACTGATGCGCAGCCGCCCGCGCGGCACCGCGCCGGCGCCGGTGGCGATCAGGCGTTCCGTGTCGTCGATCTCGGCGAGGATGCGCCGCGCCCGATCGAGATAAAGCGCGCCCTCGGCGGTGAGCTGCAATTGCCGGGTGGAGCGCACGAAGAGCGGCGTGCCCAGCCGGTCCTCCAGCCGCGTCACCAGCTTGCTCACCGCCGAGGGGGAGAGGCCGAGCTTGCGGCCGGCGGCCGAGAAACCCTGCGTTTCCGCCGCCGCCACAAACACCACCATCTCGCCCGCGCGATTGTCCAAGGGCCTCTCCGGTCTCAACCTGTGAACCAAATTCAAAGCCGCTTTTACATAATAGGCGGTTCAGTAAAAGCGCAAGGGCGCTCATGTTGCACTGCAAGCGGTGCCGGCTCCGGCGCCGTCCCGGTTTGAAATGAAACACCGTCGCCCCCTCTCCCGCTTGCGGGGGAGGGTTGGGGAGGGGGGCAGTCATCCGAACAAGTCCCCAGCGGCGGACTAAACGGAGAAGCCCCAGCCCCCTCCCTGCCCTCCCCCGCCCGAACTCGGCTGCTGCCGAGTTCGGTTCGCAAGAGCCGAGGCCGGAAACATCCGGCCTCGGGCGGGAGAGGGTTCTGCGGCGCCCGGTCGGACCAACTGTCTTTCAAACCCGGACGGCACCGGGCCCCGGCGCCCGTTTTCATGCCGCCGCCAGCATCTAAGGACATCGCCATGCCCCTTGCGCTCTATGCCCTCACCATCGCCGCCTATGCCATCGGCACCACGGAATTCGTCATCGTCGGGCTGTTGCCCACGGTGGCCAGCGACCTCGGCATCACCCTGCCCATCGCCGGGCTGATCGTCAGCGTCTATGCGCTGGGCGTCACCTTCGGCGCGCCGGTACTGACCGCGCTCACCGGCGGCATGGCGCGCAAGCCGCTGCTGCTCGGCCTCATGGCCCTGTTCATCGCCGGCAATACCGCCGCCGCCCTCAGCCCCACCTATGAATGGCTGCTGGTGGCGCGGGTGCTCTCCGCCTTCGCCCATGGGGTGTTCTTCTCGGTGGGCGCCACCATCGCCGCCGACCTGGTGCCGGAGAACCGCCGCGCCTCGGCCATCGCGCTCATGTTCATGGGGCTCACGGTGGCCATCGTCACCGGCGTGCCGCTCGGCACCTTCATCGGCCAGAGCTTCGGCTGGCGGGCCACCTTCTGGGGCGTGGCGCTGCTGGGCATGATCGCCTTCGTCGCCATCGCCCTGCTGCTGCCGTCCAACATCCGCAAGGCGCCCGCCGCCTCCCTGCTCGATCAGGTGCGGGTGCTGGGCTCCGGCCGGCTGCTGCTGGTGTTCGGCATGACCGCGCTGGGCTATGGCGGCACCTTCGTGGCGTTCACCTATCTCGCCGCCATCCTGGAGACCGTCACCGGCTTTGCCGCCGGACAGGTCAGCCTCATCCTCATCCTCTACGGCCTTGCCATCGCGGTGGGGAACCTCTCCGGCGGGCGCATCGCCGACCGCGATCCGGTGAGGGCGCTGACCATCCTGTTCACGCTTCAGGCGCTGGTGCTGGTGGCCTTCTTCTTCACGGCGCCATCTCCGGTGCTTACGCTGGTGACGCTGGCGGCGCTCGGCTTCCTGTCGTTCGCCAATGTGCCGGGGCTGCAGATCTATGTGGTGGAGCTGGCGAAGCGCTATCGTCCGGGGGCGGTGGATACGGCGTCCGCCCTCAACATCGCCGCGTTCAACCTCGGTATTGCGCTCGGGGCCTGGATCGGCGGGCTGGTGGTGGCCTCGCCGCTGGGCCTGGGCGCCACGCCGGTGGTGGGCGCGCTCATGGTGGCCGGCGCGCTGGGGCTGACCCTGTGGAGCGCAGCCCTCGACAACCGCGCCCGCGCCGTCGCCTGCCCCGTCTGAACAAAGGAAAGACCATGCACAAAGTCACTGCCAACGGGGCTGAGATCCCCGCCCTCGGCTTCGGCACCTTCCGCGTCTCGGCGGCCGACACCCTGCGCATGGTGCCCGCCGCCCTGAAGCTCGGCTTCCGCCACATCGACACCGCGCAGATCTACGGCAACGAGGCCGAGGTGGGCGAGGGGATCGCCGCTTCCGGCGTGAAGCGGGGCGACATCTTCCTCACCACCAAGGTGTGGGTGACGAACTATGCCCACGACGCCTTTCTCGCCTCCGTGGATGAGAGCCTCAAGAAGCTGAAGACGGACTATGTGGACCTGCTGCTGCTGCACTGGCCCAACCCGGCGGTGCCGCTGGCCGAGCAGATCGGTGCGCTCAATGCGGTGCGGGCCGCCGGCAAGGTGCGCCACATGGGCGTGTCCAACTTCAACACCGCGCTGATGGCGGAGGCGATCTCCCTGTCTGATGGGCCGCTGGTCACCAACCAGATCGAGTTCCACCCCTTCATCGACCAGTCGAAGGTGATCGCCGCCGCCCGCGCCGCCGGGCTCTCCATCACCGCCTATTACGCCATGGCCGACGGCAAGGTGTTCGCCGAGCCGGTGCTCAACAACATCGCCACCGCGCACAAGCGCTCGGTGGCGCAGGTGGTGTTGCGCTGGGTGGTGCAGCAGGAGGGCTTCGTCGCCCTCTCCAAGACCGTGAGCGAGGCCCGCGCCGCCGAGAACGCCGCCATCTTCGACTTCGCGCTCTCGGATGCCGAAATGGCCGCCATCTCCGCCCTCGCCCGCCCGGACGGGCGCATCGTCAGCCCCGAGGGGCTCGCCCCGGCGTGGGACTGAGCGGGCACCAAGCCCGCGGCGCCTGAGCAAGGGGGGCGGAGGCTTTGGCCTCCCCTTCCCTACGCGGGTAGGTCCGGAGGGCGGCGGGATGCGCAATGGCGCTTTATCGGCGCTCGCCTGCCGGCTATCAAGGATGCGGACACGGAACGTCCGGCCGGAATCCGCGAGCCGCCCATGAACGCCATCACCTCGCTCAAGTCCTTCCTCCTCGATCGCGTGGAGCTTCTGGGCGCACCCTTCTATGCCCACGCGGACCGGCTCGCCGTGCCCCACGACGACCCGCACGACGCGTTGGCCGCCGAGGCGCCGGAGGATCACGACCCGGCGGACGGGCAGGCCTTCGCCATCGATTATGTGGACCATGCGGGCAATGCCAGCCATCGCCGCATCTCGGTGTGGGCGGTGCAGCGCAATGTGGAGGGCGTGCCCATCCTCATCGCCAAGTGCCACGAGCGGCAGGCCGCCCGCGCCTTCCGGGTGGATCGCATCACCGCCGTCACCGACCTCGACGGGGTGAAGCGCGAGCCGCTGGTGCGCTTCTTCTACGAGACCTTCGGCTTCCTCTGGCCCAAGGACGCCATCCTGGCGCCGGCCGAGGAAGACGCCGACGTGCGCTGGGACCGCATCCGCGCCATCATCCGCAAGGCCGGGGTGACGCTGCTGGCGGCGCTGGCCCGCGCCGATCGGGAGGTGGGGGCCGCCGAGGTGGAGGAGATCGTGTTCTTCTGCGAGCGCGCCTGCGCAGCGGAGGACCTCGACCTCACCGGCGCCGAGCGCGAGCGCCTCGCCGCCTATGTGGCCCGCCTGCGGCCCACGGCGGAGGCGGTAGAATTCGCCCTCGACACCTTATTTCAGAGCGGCACCGAGGCCATCACCACCCTACTGCGCGCGGGCATGCGCGTCATCAGCGCCGACGGGGTGCTGAAGGAGCAGGAAGCCGAGCTGCTCGACGCCTTCTGCTTCGCCCTCACCGGCCGCCACGTGCGCTGAGGGCGGCTGGAGGCAGAGGGTTCTCCGGCGGCGCCCCCCATCTCACCATCGTCGTCCTCCGGCTTGACCGGAGGGCCCATCGCGCCGCTTTGCACCCCCCCGCCGCTTTGTCCCGGCCGGGCCATGGGCCGTCCGGTCAAGCCGGACGGCGACGGTGCTCTCTGCTCTCCGCCCGCACGCGGGAACAGGGGACCGGCGGCGCGAGGTGGGAACAGCCCTCTTTCCCGGATGCGATGCGTCGTCAGCCACCCAAGAAGCTGAAGCTCAGGGTGGCACCAAACGGCCGCGCTGGCGTTGTCTCCCAAAGACCTGTTCCGGAGACAGCGGATGCGAAGCGGATCGAGCGCCCCACTTGTCCTCACAGCCGCGCTGGCGCTTGCGCTCGGCGCGAGCCTTGCCATCGACCTTGCCCTGACCACCCCCGCCGCCGCCCAGCAGGCGGCTGATCCGGTTCCGCCGCGCCCGGCAGGACCGGGGCAGGCAGCGCCGCTTCCGGCGCCCGTTCCGGTTCCCGTCCAGCCCGCGCCTTCAGCGGCGGCCAGCGAGCAGGCGGTGAAGCAGGCGGAGGCCGAGGCGCCGGAGGACGCGGAGCGGGCATTGGCCTGCAAGGCCCACGCACTGGAGCGGCTGCAGGCGCGCTCGCCCTCGATCTCCGACATCTCCCTCGACATGGACGGGCTCACCATCGCCAAGGCCGACCTGTCGGTGGGCAGCACGCGCGTGACCGGGGTGCTGATGGGCGAGGCCTATATCCAGCGCGACCGTTCCGACAAGGCCCACCGCTTCCTCTGCCTCGTGGGCGAGGACGACAAGGTGCTGATGACCTTCCTCACCGAGCGGTAAAAAACGCCCCGCCCGCATCGCTGCGGGCGGGACGGCCCCCTCAGACCCCCGCCTGGGAGACGAACTTCGGGTTCAGGTACGCCTCGATGGCCTCCGAGCCGCCTTCCGAGCCGTAGCCGGAATCGCGCACGCCGCCGAAGGGCACTTCCGGCAAAGCAAGGCCCAGGTGGTTGATGGTCATCATGCCCGCCTGCACCTGATGCGCCACCGCCTGCGCGGTCTTGGCCGAGCTGGTGTAGGCGTAGGAGGCAAGGCCGTAGGGTAGCCGGTTGGCCTCGGTGATGGCCTCGTCGAAATCCGCGAACGGCAGCAGCATGGCGAGGGGGCCGAACGGCTCCTCGTTCATCATGCGCATCTCGCGGGTGACACCGGTGACCACCGTGGGCTCGAAGAAATAGCCCTTGTTGCCGATGCGCGAGCCGCCGGTCTTCACGTCCGCGCCCTTCTGCCGGGCGTCGGCGATGAGCGCCTCCATGGCCGGGATGCGGCGGTCGTTGGCGAGCGGCCCCATGGTGGTGCCCTCGTCCAGCCCGTTGCCCACCTTCACCGCCTTGGCGACGGTGACGAAGGTGTCCACGAACTGCTCATAGACCTTCTCCTGCAC
This sequence comes from Xanthobacter autotrophicus, assembly GCF_005871085.1. Lineage (GTDB taxonomy): Bacteria > Pseudomonadota > Alphaproteobacteria > Rhizobiales > Xanthobacteraceae > Xanthobacter > Xanthobacter autotrophicus. Next base: position 134,267 of record NZ_VAUP01000005.1, read on the forward strand.
CAGGAAGCGCGTGGGCGACACGCACACCTGGCCGGCATTGCGGAACTTGGCCGTGGCGATCTGCTTGGCCGCCGCCTGCACGTCCGCATCGTCGAACACGATGACCGGGGAGTGGCCGCCCAGTTCCATGGTCACGCGCTTCATGTGCGCGCCGGCCAGCGCCGCCAGCTTCTTGCCTACCGGGGTGGAGCCGGTGAAGGTGATCTTGCGGATGACCGGGTGCGGGATGAGATATTCGCTCACTTCCGCCGGGACGCCATAGACGAGGGCGATGACGCCCTTGGGCACGCCCGCGTCCACGAAGGCGCGGATCAGTTCGGCGGGGGAGGCCGGGGTCTCTTCCGGCGCCTTCACGATGATGGAGCAGCCCGCCGCCAGGGCGCCGCACAGCTTGCGCACCACCTGGTTGATGGGGAAGTTCCACGGCGTGAACGCCGCCACCGGACCCACCGGCTCCTTGATGACCAACTGGTACACGCCGGGCGCGCGGGCGGGGATAACGCGGCCGTAGGCGCGGCGCGCCTCTTCCGCGAACCAGTCGATGACGTCGGCGGCGGCCAGCGTCTCCATGCGCGCCTCGGGCAGGGGCTTGCCCTGCTCCAGGGTCATCAGGCGGGCGATGGAATTGGCGCGCTCGCGCAGGATGTCGGCCGCCTTGCGCATGAGCTTGGAGCGCTCGAAGGCGGAGGTGCGGCTCCAGATGGCAAAGCCGCGCTCGGTGGCGGCGAGCGCCTCGTCGAGGTCGGAGATGGTGCAATGGGCAACCGTGCCGATCTCTTCCTCGGTGGCGGGATTGATGACGGGAATGCGCTTGCCGCCATCGGCGTCGCGCCAGACGCCGTCGATGTGCAGCTGAACGTCGGGATAGGTGACGTCGGAACTCATGGGGAGCCTCCTCAAGACCTGTGCGAATTGCGGCACGGCGCGGCCGGGGCAGCCGACAGCGCGATTTGTATCGATTTAGTTCGAAGCTTCTAAGGCGATGCCCGGCTTGGCTCCAACGGTCCGCGCACGGATGCGCCGAATACCGGTCGGCAAGGCAAGGAAGGCATCTGGGGGAACATCCGGTTCAGCGGTTCAGGTGGGGCGCGAGACCCCGCCGGCGGAGCCGACGAGCGTACGCTCGAAAACCATCCTAGAGCGCGATCCCGTCCGACGGAAGCGCTTCAACAGCCCTGCCGGCCCTGAATCGCCCGGTCGTGATAGCCAATGCGGCCGCCCGCGCAGCAGGTTGAAATCGGCCCGGATACGCGCCGCATACCTCCGCCGTCCGCTGGAGCGCGAGCGGACGCGGGGCTCGGCGACGGCGGTTCCCCACTCTTTTTCCGCAGTGCGGGAAACTTTGCGGCCCGCTCGCGCGTTCTTTCCACAGAACCCAAATTTTTCGTTTCAACGCCTGGCCTTGGCGGGGGCTTCCCCATGGCCGCAGGAGATATCCATGCGTATCGCCCAGGTCGCGCCGCTGATTGAAAGTGTACCCCCCCGCCGCTATGGGGGCACCGAGCGCATCGTGTCCTATCTTACCGAGGAGTTGGTGCGCGCCGGCCATGAGGTGACCTTGTTCGCCAGCGGCGATTCGCTCACCGCCGCCACGCTGGAGGCCATGTGCGAGACCGGCTTGCGCCTCGCGCCCGGCCCGGTGGACCCGCTGCTTTATCACCTGCTCATGCTGGAGGAGGTGCGCAAGCGTGCGGACGATTTCGACGTCATCCACGTGCATATGGATCTCTTGCATTATCCGGTGCTGCGCGATTATCGGGCGCAATGCCTCACCACCCTGCACGGCCGGCTGGACCTGCCCGCCGTCCACCGGCTCTACGCCAATTTCGCCGACTACCCGCTGGTCTCCATCTCCGATCACCAGCGCACGCCCATGCCGCCGGTCAACTGGGCCGCGACCATCCATCACGGCCTGCCGAGGGACCTCCTGCCCTTCAGCTCCAAGGGCGGTGACTATCTCGCCTTCCTCGGCCGCATCTCGCCGGAGAAGCGGCCGGATCGCGCCATCGCGATCGCCGTGCGCGCCGGCATGCCACTGAAGATCGCCGCCAAGGTGGACCGCGCCGATCAGGCCTATTGGGAAGACATGATCCGCCCCATGGTGGAGGCCAATCCCAACGTGGAATTCATCGGCGAGATCGACGAGCGCCAGAAAGCGGACTTCCTCGGCAATGCGGCGGCCCTGCTCTTCCCCATCGACTGGCCCGAGCCCTTCGGCCTGGTGATGATCGAGGCCATGAGCTGCGGCACGCCTGTCATCGCCTTTTCGCGCGGCTCCGTTCCCGAGGTGCTGGACGAGGGCGTCACCGGCTATCTCGTCAACAGCGTGGAGGAGGCGGTCGACCGTGTGGGCGATATTTCCCGCCTCGACCGCAGCGCCATCCGTCGGACCTTCGAGCGCCGCTTCTCGGCGGAACGCATGGCCAGGGATTATGTCAGCGCATACCAGCGCCTGTCCGCGGCCGGCGAACCCGCCACGCTGGCAAGACTGACGCCCAAGCCCGCGTTGCGCCTCGTCGCGGGCCATGATGCCGTCCATGATGCCAGCCGCTGACGCACCGGTGCCGGCCGTCCCCGGCACCGGCGAGCCGGATTATGCCATTGCCGCTTCCGCCTCCCAGATCGAGACCACTCCGCGCACCCTGAAGCACGACGACACATTCGCTGTGTTCGACACCCATGGCGATGCGGTGCCGGGGCTGGCCAGCAACCACGGCCTGTTCCACCGCGATACCCGCCACCTCTCGCTCTACTTCCTGACCATCGACGGGGTGCGCCCGCTGCTGCTCAGTTCCACGGTGCGCGACGACAATGCCACCCTCACCTGCGACCTCACCAATCCCGACCTTCCAGGGCGGGACGGCGGGGAGGCGCTGCTGCACGACCTCATCCACATCCGCCGCTCGTGCTTCCTCTATCGTTCCGCCTGCCACGAATGCGTGTCCCTGCACAATTTCGACGTGGTGCCGCGGCACGTGGACATCTCCTTCTCCTTCGATGCCGATTTCGCCGACCTGTTCGAGGTGCGCGGGGCGAAGCGCGGCCGGCGCGGCGTCCGCCATGCCCCCCTGCTCGCTGGCGATGGCGTGCGCCTCTCCTATACCGGCCTCGACGGCAAGGTGCGGCGGACCAGCCTGCATTTCGAGCCGGTTCCCGCGCAGCTTTCGGGCTCCGAGGCGCGCTACCGGCTCGACCTTGCTCCCGGCGCCACGCGGGTGATCTTCATCGAGATCCGCTGCGACGGGGCCGAACCCCACACCGGCGCCAAGCTCAGCTTCCGCAAGGCGCTGGGCTCGTCCCGTGCGACCTTGCGGGCCCGGGTGGCGCGGGCGGCCGAGGTCACCTCCTCCAACCAGCATTTCAACGACGCCATGAAACGCGCGGTGAGCGATCTCGCCATTCTCATCACCGACACGCCCGAGGGCGCCTATCCCTACGCGGGCGTGCCGTGGTTCAGCACCGTGTTCGGCCGCGACGCGCTCATCACCGCCTTCGAGACCTTGTGGATGGACCCGGCCATCGCCCGCGGCGTGCTGCTCCACCTCGCAGCCAACCAGGCCGAGGTGCTGGACCCCGCCGCCGACGCTGAACCGGGCAAGATCCTCCACGAGGTCCGCTTCGGCGAGATGGCGGAACTCGGCGAGGTGCCGTTCCGCCGCTATTACGGCAGCGTGGATTCCACGCCTTTGTTCGTGATGCTCGCGGGCGCCTACGTGGAGCGCACCGGCGATCTCGACACCGCGCGCCTGTTGTGGCCGGCGGTGGCGGCGGCGCTCGGCTGGATCACCGATTACGGCGACCGCGACGGCGACGGCTTCGTGGAATATGGCCGCATGAGCGGCGACGGGCTGGTGAACCAGGGCTGGAAGGACAGCCATGATTCCATCTTCCATTCGGATGGCACGCTGGCCCGTGGACCCATCGCGCTGGTGGAAGTGCAGGCCTATGTCTACGGCGCTTGGCGCGCTGCAGCCTCCCTTTCCCGCCGCCTCGGCCGAGACCAGGACCCGGCGGATTTCGATCGCCGGGCCGATCACTTGCGCGAGGCCTTCGACAGGGCGTTTTTCGACGCCAGGCTGGGAACTTACGTTCTGGCGCTGGATGGGGCGAAGCGGCCGTGCCGGGTGAAGAGCTCCAATGCCGGTCATGCGTTGTTCGCCGGCATCGCCTTGCCCGAGCGCGCAACCACCGTGGCAGCCCAGCTCATGGACGGCGCGTCGTTTTCCGGCTGGGGGGTGCGCACCATCGCCACCGGCGAGGCGCGCTTCAACCCCATGAGCTATCATAATGGCTCGGTATGGCCCCACGACAATGCCGTGATCGCCATCGGCCTTGCCCGCTACGGCTTCCGCCGGGAGGCAGCCCGCATCTTCGAAGGCCTGTTGCGCGCCTCGATCTCGTTCGACCTGCGGCGCCTGCCGGAATTGTTCTGCGGCTTTTCCCGCCAGCGCAGCCAAGGCCCGGTGTCCTATCCCGTCGCCTGCGCACCGCAGGCCTGGGCGGCCGCCGCTCCCCTCGCCTTGCTCCAGTCAACCCTGGGGCTCGACTTCGATATCGACGCCCGGCGCGTGATGTTTGTGCGGCCGGAGCTTCCGGCATTCCTGGATGAACTCGAACTGCGCCGGCTGCGGCTCGGTGAGGGAGCGCTCGACGTGCGCATCCGCCAAACCGGGGGCTCCGCCGCGCTGTCGGTACTGGGCCGCTCCGGCGACATCGCATTGTGGGTTGAGGCATAGCGCCGCCACGCGGCGCTAACCCGAGGCCGGGCCGCGTTGGATCCCCTCAGCGTGCGTCGATGCGCAATGCCTGCAGCGTCGCTGCGGATGGCTCTGCGTTCATCGCCGACCTTGAGCATTTCGAGCGCGACCCCTGCAACGCTTCTCTGGCGTGGCGGCATGGGATCGACGGCGCGGTGATCACCAAGAGTGTTCGGACGCGGGAGATCGCCAACTGGATTG
>NZ_VAUP01000007.1 GCF_005871085.1 Xanthobacter autotrophicus
ACCTACGCCGACATCGTCGATGCCGCCTGCGAGGCTTGGCGCAGTCTCACCGAAAACCCAGAAACCATCACATCCATCGGCAGCAGCCAATGGGCGCACATCGGTCATTCATAAGGGCCGTTGGTATTAGTCATTGAAAAATGATGATGAAAAACTCTGGAAGATTACGTTAGCTTACGCCGATGAAGCGGGAAGGTGTACCCGGCAGGACGGACAATAAGTAAAAATACTTGTTAAATATCAAATACATATGTTTGATGATTTTTTATAGATACCAGCAAAAATACCAGCAAATCGCGACGTTGGCCCCTGTTTGGCACCTTTCGGAATTTGCCGGGATCAGGCGGGATTGGGTGGGACGCGACCGTTAGGCCGCCTCTCGCCGCCCCGGCACCCACACCCCCACGATGCGCCCCACCAGTTTCTCGGCGGCGTGCTCGGTGGTGAAGGGGCCTTCACTGGTGCCGACACAGCCCGTGCGCAGCGCGGCGGCGTACCCCTCCCGCGTGCCCGGCGGGATCCAGTGGCAGGCGGTCCAGCACACGACCGGCACCGCGCCCTCTTCCGGCCGGAGCACCATGCACCCGTCCGGGCGCTGGAATTCTCTCCGGCCGCGCATCTGGCAGATGCGATAGACGAAGCCGCATTCCGTGTTCGGAGACGTGTAGGACATCAGGAACAGCTCGCCCTCGGCCGGTTGATGGTCGGCCAGGTCCACCACCGCGAATTCGCCGCGCCGCAGGTGCGGATAGAAGGCGTCGTCCGGGACGGGAAACGTCATGTGCCCGGCCGGCAGCGTCGGGAACATCATCAGGGCGCGCAGTTCGGGCTGGTGCTCGAAGGGGATGGCGCGGGCTTTCGGGGCAGGCCGGCCGGCAGAGGTGCGGCGGGAGGGGCTGCGCTCAGACATGGGCCGCCACCTTCGCCATGCGCTCCACCTCGCGGACAAGCTGAAGGAAACAGCCTTCCTGCCAATCGATCTGATCGGGCGGCAGGTCGAAACTCAGGCTGAAATGGCAATCGTAGGCCGTCGCACGCACCTTCACCGCGAGGCCCGCGATGGTCCGGGCCGGAATGGACCGGATCACGCTGGTGATGGCATCCAGCTTGTCGAACTGATCGCTCGCTTGCGAGACGGCTTCCTTGGCCCCGACTTCCTCATGCAGCGCAGTCAGGGCGTCCCATCCTCTGGTGCCGCGACGCTCCTTCTCGGCCTCGAAGACGGAGTTGAGGCGGTCTTCCTCATTTTTCAGGCTGGCGAGGGTGACGTGCTCGCGCTCGAATTCAGCGCCCAGGCGCAGCAGCTCAGCGTCGGGGTGTTCTCCGGCCTCCGCCTTCGGGAGGATGGCCACCGGCACCGCGAGGGCCGCGACGGTGCCGAGGGCTCCGGAGGCCTTGAGAAGGGAGCGGCGGGTGGCGGTGCGCTCACGCATGGGTTGCCTCCTCAGCGCTTGAAGAGGCGATGATCCGGGCCGCCGCCATGGCGTATTGATTCACGCCCCGGACAAAGCCGGCGTGCACACCGCTCCACCTCTGCCCGGCTACGGCATGGTCGATCATGTCGCGAATTACGCAGGGCAGCAGCGTCGAATGCCCCACGGTGGGATGCGCGCCGATGAATGCGAGGAACTCGTCCGCCAGGCGCTCTCCGGTCTCCAGGTCGGCGCCGTAGTGGCCGGTCGGGCTCACCACCCAATGGTCGATCCCGCTGCCTCGCGGCTTGCGCAGCGCCATGAACGAAAGAGCGGCGGCGTAGTGCGGGACTTTGGGGGCAGGCAAGGGGGCGGCGTTTGCCGCCGCGGTGGGCTTCGGCATTGGGTTTGCTCCATTGATCGGAAACGCGTTAACTGATATGAAACAGATCATGTGGATGATTTGAGCGAATGTCAATCAGGAGATAGGAAATTGATCACTGGCGCTCAAATCCGGGCCGCGAGAGGCCTCATCCGGTGGAGCGCCGACGCGCTCGCCGAAAGCTCCAAGCTTGGTGTAGCCACAGTCCGCAGGGCTGAAAGTGTTGATGGCGTTCCGACAATCACCGAGGCAAACTTGGCCGCCATCCGTGCCGCCCTGGAAGCTGCCGGCGTGCTCTTCATCGAGCAAAATGGTAATGGTCCGGGCGTGCGCCTGAAGGATCGGAAATGACGGACGAGCCAGACGGCCAGACGCCGGCCACGCCCTATCACCCCGAGGAGATGAGGGCGACGTGGGACCTGAAAGTCGGCAAGAGCATCTCCCTGCAGGGTACGGCCCGCTGGACGCCTGCCGGCGTCGTGACGGCGGGGATTGCCGCCTCGGCCGTGCTGCTCTCGATTGCCGCCCTGGTTCGGGCGACGCGGCGGTCGTGATGCACGTCCTCGAAACCGCCGGCGTCATCTTCGTGGCGGAGAACGGCGAGGGGCTTGGCGTGAGGCTCAAGAAGCATCTGTGATCCCAAAGGTTCGACCATGACGAAGCGCATCCCACGCCTGGACGAAGTCACGGACACGATGCCCCTGCGGCTCACCGTCGCCGCTGCCCTCGCATTCCCGGATGGGAGCATGGGCGCGAGCGGCCTACGCCGGGAGGCGGCGAGGGGCCGGCTTGCCGTTGAGCGTATTGCGGGCAAGGATTACACCACCCTGCGCGCAATCGAGGAGATGAGGGAGCAATGCCGCGTCCAACCAAAGGCGCCCGCTTGTGGCTCCGCCCAGCCAGGCGCGACGCGGCGGGAAAGCTCACGCACGCAGCGGCATGGGTCATCCTCGACGGTGGACGACAGCATTCCGCTGGCGTCGGCCCTGATGATCGCGAGGGGGCTGAAAGAGCGCTCGCCGACTACTAAGCGCCGATCCTGAGACCCGAGCGGAGAAGCAATCATGAGCCGCCGTGCCGCTCGCTTCACCCAGGCAGACCTCGCCCGCGTCTTTGCCGCCGCGAAGCGCACAGGGATGGCCGTCCGCATCGATCTGGTGAACGGCGTGGCCGAGGTCATTCCATATGAGCGCTTGTCGATTCCTTGCGAGGAGCCGAAACCCAAGCGCATCCCGATCCTGTAGGCAGGCGAGCGAAACCACCATGGCCCGCGACAAGGACACCTCTGGTCCGACCATCGAGCCGCGCTGCCTGACGCAGCAGCAGGCCGCGGCATACTGCGGCCTTACTTCCAGCGGGTTCGCGGCTTGGTGCCGGCAGGGCATCGTTCCTGGCCCGATCCCTGGCACCAAAAGGTGGGATCGCCACGCACTCGATGCTGCCCTCGACAAGGCCAGTGGCCTGCGTCACGCTGAGGTTGAGCCAGATGACCCTTGGGCGGAATGGGAGCGCCAGCAAAATGCGGCAGAACCTGCCAGGGCTCGCTAGCGCCACCAAGACGCTCGTAGACGATCATGGTAAGGACAAGCCGCTCTAGCATGGGGAGGCAACTTTTGCCCTACCTTAGCGTTGGTCGTCGCCAAAAATCTCGACACAGCATCGCAGCGCCGCTAAGGAATGCCAGATATACCGAGGTATGGATGTGCTGAAAAAGCTGAGAATAGAGCGTTTCAAGTCGATCTACGAACAGGAGATCGAATTCGGGAGCGTTAACCTTCTTGTTGGCCCAAATGGCTCTGGCAAATCGAACTTGCTGGAAGCTCTTGGCGTTTTATCTGCAGCCCTATCGTCAGGTTTAGAGTCAACCACACTCGATATTAAGGGCGTCAGGCTTTCGCTTCCTCACATTTTTAAATCTGCATTCAAAAATCATGAACTTCCCAAGACTTTTCGTCTCGAGGCTCATTTTGAGCATGGCCGGTATGATTGCAGCATTCGGTCCGGCATTAATAGCCAGTTCCTAGAGTTCGCAACTGAGGCCCTATATGACGGTGATGCTCAAGTATTTGGGAGGAGCGGTCATGGAACAAGGCTCCATTCCGTAGCTAAAGACGTGCCAAATTTCGACAAAAGCCTCGTGCCAAGCACCAGAAGCGTTTGGAGCGTAATCGAGCCCTTAGTGCGCATTTCGGCCGAACTGCGCGCCGAGCTCGATGAGTTTTCGAAGTTTGCGATTTATGCACCCCAAACTGCTGTCATGCGTGGCTTGGCCATCGACCAGCGGGTCGTAGAGCCCTTGGGCTTAACGGGATCTGGCTTGGCTACGGCGTTGGCGACGACAGAGCGACGCGACCCGATAAAGTTCAGAAATTTGATGAAAATAGTTTGGGAACCGGGCTGGGCAGACATGATCCGCCCAGGGGCTTTTGACCCTCAAGTGGTTCCCTCACAGGTCCGATCCGAGGGCACGGTTCTATATATTCGCGATAAATTTATGAAGGGGGGCCGCAATTTACTTAGTGCATTTGATGCGAGCGAGGGCACTTTGTACCTAATATTTGTCGCAACTTTCTTAGCGCACAATTTAACGCCACAAGTATTTTCGCTCGATAATATTGATGGGACCTTGAATCCAAAACTGGTTAGGCGAGTTTCACGGCATTTGATTGATGCGATAATATCGGCCGAAGCTTCAGACAAGAAGCAGGCTTTCATGACATCGCACCACCCATCTTCTCTAGATAGCTTTGACATTTTCGATTCACATCAATGCATCTTTGTTTGCAGCCGCAGCTCCGAAAATTCGGCAAATGGTGGCGGGCAGACCACATTCCGAAAGCTTTTGCCGCCGAAAGATATGACCAAAGAGGATTGGACTCTAAAGCATGGAGCGAGAAACCTTTCTGAACTGATGCTTAACGATCGAATCCCGGGCGCGCTCTAAATGATAAATATTGGATTGGTCGCCGAAGGCACGCATGATTTCATCATGCTAAAGCCATTCATCACCCATGAGGTATCCTCCCGATTTGGCAAGCGCGTTCAGTTTCGGCAACTTCAGCCCGCCCCCGACTCCACTGGCAATATGACATCTGGAGGGTGGGCGCGCGTTGTCGGTTGGTGTCAAAGTAATTCCGGACCTAGATTGGACACCTTTTTCACACCGCTGTTCTCGAATGACGCACCATGCGACATAATTATTTTACACTTGGACGGGGATGCCCTGGAGGTGGCGAGTCAACATCACTCATTTACTGTTCCATCTGCCATTTTGGATGCTAAACAGCGCGTATCTATTTTGACATCTATACTTGAACACTTCCTCTCTCCGACGACAGAGCAGAGGGGGAAAATCGCGATGGCCCTGCCCGTGCAGCACACTGAGTCATGGGTCCTCTCAGCCGAAAACTTGCCCGGAGATCCAGAAACTATCGATGCCAAAAAGGAGCTGAGAAAAGTATTTCCAAAGCCCCACAGACGCCTTTCGGACCATTATCAGAAGAGGGTGTCAGGTTTAAATGGGGCGATTCCCAAAGAAACCTGTGTCAGCTATAGGTGCTTTGTTGATGAAATATCTAATATCCGCATATGATTTGATATTGCGGCAGCTTATTTCCAACTACGTTTCATGGACATGGCGCCGGACGCGGTAGTATTACGTTTTTCCGAACTATCATGATCGCCCGGTCCAGTTCGTTGCAGCTTACGGCTGCGGCGCGGCGCCTACCGCGGCCCAGGTTTCACACATGGCGGGTAGCCGGACGGTGGACCGCAGTCGCCCAGCTCATCCCCTCAATGCACCACCTCGCCCTCGCCGAACGTGAGGTCGAGTGCCGCGGCGAGCTGGCGAATGCGGCGGTCCAGTTCCTTGTCGCCTCAGCCGGCCCCAGCACCTTCCGGCCCATATTCCGCTGCCCATTCCTCTTCGGACATAGGCTTGTCGGTAATTGTGTGGGTGACGCTCACGCTCTCGCTCTTGTCCACCACGAGGCCGTTTAGCTTCGCGACGTCCATCCATGCGGCGCGGGCCACCGAGAGGCCAGGCGCTCCGCCTTCCTCCTCGGCTGCCTCCGCGATGCGCTTCAGGTTCTCGGTCACGTCTGCCAGGGTGATTTCCGCGCGCATGGCGCCACCTCTCTGAAGGCCGGTGATCCGGGCGCGCACGTCCGGATCGTTTGCCAGCCGATGGGCGTTCTGGCGGTTCTCACGAAAGCCGGCCTCGGTGTAGGCTTCCGCCACGGTGCGCCCTTCGGCCACGAGCTGGGCGAACCGCTCGCGGCGGCCGTTGCGAAGTGGGGGCGTGGTCACGGCCCCACCCCCAGCAGGCGCCCGGCCAGTCCGCCGGGCGTGGGAGGCGGCAGAAAGCCGGCCGCTGGCCGCGTCGGCGGGCGAGGAGCACTACCCCGCTGCGGCTGGGGCGCCTTGTTCTCTCCGTCCGATCCAGGCAGCAGCCCGGCCCGCATGTAGACCCGGGCAAGGCTGATCGCCTGCCCGCGCGTCGGCGCGTCAGGCACCTTCGCCAGCAGCGCGCGCGCCCGCTCCGGGTTCAACAGCGCGTCCTTCACGATGTCGTCCACGCTCGCGAGGCCGGCCTGTCGCATGGCCTCGATGACGCGGCCGAGGTGGGCACCACCACCGGCGCCTGCCGCAGCCCCGAGGCCGCCGCTGGCCATGCTGCCGGCCGCAGCACCGGCGCTGGCGAGCGCGCCTGGCGAAAGCAGCCGCGAGAGCCAGGATTGCGCGCCTCCGGCCTGCCCCACTGCCAGCGCGTCCTGCACCGTGTTGGACTGGCCCGGCAGCTTCACGGCCGCTACCGAGCGGTTGGACCGCTTCAGGTCGGCCGCGATGGCGTGCAGCGTCATGATCTCGGGGCCGGACAGCACCGTCTTGAGCGCCGGCACCGACTGCCGCAGGAATTGCTGGAAGGCGTCCGAGCGCATCATGTCCGCGCCGGAGGTTGCGCCCTCGGTGTTCCCGATGAAGCGCAGGTTGACGTAGTCGGCCACGGCCTTGCGCAGGCCCTGCCGCGCTTCCTCGCTGCCGGCTGTTTCACGAGCAAGGCGGCCCATCTGCTGCACGGCGTCCTGCCGGCTGAAGATGCCGCCGATGGTCCGCGTCACGTCCGCCGGGTCTTCCACCCTCAGCAGGCGGGCGACGGCGCCCTGTTCGAAGGCGTCAAGCTGGGCTTTCCGCTCGGCTGCGAGGCGGGCCATGGTCTCGGACGCCTGCACCGGGTCGGCCAGCATGCGGTCCACCTCGGGCATGGCCCGGAGCGCGTCGGCATGCTTCTGGCGCCACGCCTGCACCTTGGCCGGGTCCAGCGTGCCGTCAAGCGGGCTTTCCGCCGCCTTGCGCAGGGTGGAGATGGCATAGTCCCGGATCTGCGGCAGGGCCTCAGGCGCAGCATTGCGCAGCGCCTGCATGGCCTCGAAGCCGCGCGGGCCGGGTAGGAAGAAGCGGCCGGGGACGACAGAGGCTTCCGTCTGGAACGGGCCGGATGCGCCCGAGCGCCGGGTGACGGCGCCCACCCGCCCGGCGTCGAAGGTCTGCGCCCGCTGCTTTGTCGCCGCGGATGCCGCCTTCAGTCGGCCGGCGGCTCCTTCGTCGAAGTTGGGGGCGAGGTTGTCGGGGAAGAGGCCAGGGCTTTGTACTCTCTCACCGCCCGGAGCTTGTCCAGATCGCCCTCGGCCTTGCCCTGCCGCTCCAGATCCTGGAGAAAAAGCGGTCGATCCGGCGCGGGCATCTGATCCAGCACCTTCTGCAAAGCTCTGCCCCATTTGAGCTTCGGAGGATCGCCGGTCATACCAGTTGTCAGCCCACCCCTGGATATGCGCCGCCATGGTGTCCTCTTCGGACATCGCGCCGGCCTGCACCGCCTGCTGTTCCATTGCAGCCTTGGACGCCACCGCGCCTTCAATATCGCGTTCGATGGCGCCGCGCAGCTGCGACAGCCGAGCATATACACGGGTCTGGCCGTTCGTCACCATCTCCTGGCGCATGGCGTCCGAAACCCGGCTGCGGAGCGCCGTCATCTCGCGGAACGGCACCACATCAGGGTAACGCAGGGCTGTTGCGATAGCGGCCCGCTCTTCGCCGGCCAGCGGCGCGGCCGACTTCTCCAGCCCCTTCACGATGGTCCGTGCCGTGTCGCGCACGCCGGTCGCCGGCAGGTTCAGGTCGTTGCCGGGGTCCACGGCCTTCCACAGGGCGCGCTCGCGCTCCTTCGCCGCGCCACGGGCGTCCATGATCTGCTGCCGGATGCCGGCGCCGTACGCCTCGGGCGCGCCCTCTCCGCCCAGCCGGCCCGCGGCCTCGCGCGCCGCGTTCGTGGCGCCGGTGAGCGCATGCCCCGTGGCTTCATCCAGCGCGGCGAGGTTCTGGCGCAGCACGCCCACCACCTGCTCCGGCGCCCCCTTGGGCTGGATGCCTTCCAGCGCCCCGACGCGGGCCGCGTTCTGGTCGGCGCGGCGCTGCATGAACTCGGCGGGGTTCTGGCTGGCGCTGGCCCGCTCAAGGCCGCCAAGACCCATGTCTCCGGTCAACTGGAACGTGGTGGGTTCGGATCCCGCCACCAGATTGCGCGGAACGGCGCCGGGCTCGGTGGGCAGGCCCACCGTCTTCGAGGCCGCAGCCGCGTCCAGCGCATCGCGCACCGCCGCCGGGTCCGTGGCCGCCTGGCGCAGCCGCGCGCCGGCCGCCGCCTCCTGCGTCGCCGGATCGGACAGGCGAAAGTCGCGCCACGCCTGCGGCAGCTGGGCAGCGCCCCGGCCCGCCGCGATGGCGCCGGCACCAGCCGCGCCGCCCACGAGGTTGCCCGCCGTCTCGGCAAGGGGCTTCCACGGCTCGGGCACCACCTGGCCGGCCATCTGTCCGCCGACACCGGCGGCCGCGCCCACCGCCGCATTGGTGGCGACATCGCCCACCGAGGCCGAGCGGCCGAAGATGGAGCCGAGCGTGTTCATGGCGCCTTTGCCGACGACGCCGGCCCGGTTGAGTGCGCCAAGCGCCGCTTCCGGCGCGACCATGCCGCCAACGCCGGCACCGGCCGCGCGGGCCAGCTTATCCGGGATGGTCGCGGCCTGCACCTTGCTCGGATCATTCACGCCCACCGCTTCACCGGCGCCGGCGAGCCACCGGCTGGAGCCGGGAAGGTTGGTGCGCGCCTGAGGCAGCTCTGCGCCGGTCACCGCATTGATGCCCTGCACGGCCTTGTTGGTGATCCACGTCGCGGCGTCCACCGGCGCGCCGAGGGTCGAATAGATGGCGTCGTTGAGGCCGGCCGTGGCGTTGTTCCAGGGGCCGGCCGGCGCGGGCTGGGCGTCCTGTTGGGGCTCATCGAACTGATCGAAGATGTTCGGCGCGGCTCCCTGCGACGGGGCGGGGGAATCGAACTGATCGAAGATATTCGGCTGTGCCCGCTGCACCGGGGGCGCCGGCATGGACTGCACTACCCCATCCTGCCAGGGGCTGGCCTGTCCGCCGAACTGCGGGCGAGGCGGGATCGGATCAGCGCCGGGAACGGGGCGAATTGCACTCTCGATGGCCTGCACTCCTGCCGTCTTCGGCGGTTGCGCCGTATAGGCCATGGGATCGCCCTGGCGCATCCGCTGAACCCATGCCCGATCTGGCCCCTCGATACCGAAGCGCTCGCCCCCATAGGCCGAAACCTGCGGCCCACCATTGAAGCCGACGGTGCCCGAGGCGTTTCCGGTAGCGAACTGGCCAACGTTCGATCCGCCGAGAGCGTCTCCGATCATGCCCGAATACCGGCCATTTACGGACGGGTCAGAGGCGTATCGCTCGGCACGCTGGTGGGTGACAGGCGGGAAGTATCCGCCGGTGAGCGTCTGCGCCAACGTCTGCCCGCGCGACGCTGCCCGGTTCATGATGGTCTCGATGAAGGCTTGCTGTGCCTGCGGCCCCTGTCCTCCGACTTCCGCCTGCGTCACGGCGGCGAGGCGGGAGGAAACCGCCGGGTCCTGAAGCTCACGGGAGAAGACCGCCCGCGCCTGAGCAAGGGGCGGAACCGGTTCGGGGCGTTGAGGCGTCGGGCCGAGAAGGCGCGTCGCGTAGCTCGGCCCGGCTTCGGGGAGGGGAATGAGGTCGTTGAACTGATCGAAGATGTTCTGCATCACTGCCCTCCAAGGACGCGAGCGGCAGAGCCGGCGCCGTACTTGCGGTCGAAGTCCGCGGAGAGGCCGGGGTTGCTACGCAGGAGGCTTGCCGCCGCGGGAGGGATAGAAGCCGACTGCGCGGGCCCACCCTGTCCGCCACCGGAGGGAGACGCGCCCGGCGCCTGAGCGCCACCCGGAGCCCCGAAGTTCTGGCCCGCACCCGGCACCATCTCCCCCTGCGCCCGGAGCTTGGCGAGGCCCGTCGTGAGCGCGTCCTTGAACTCGCCGAGCGCCGCCTTGTAGTCGTCCACACTCTGCGCGGCGCTGAGGCGGGCCATCGCCTGTTCGGCCTTCAGCCCTTCCACCTCCGTGATGGCGCCGCCACCCTTCAGCATCCCATAACCCTGGAGGAACACCCCACCGCGAAGCTGATCCATCTTGGCCTGCACACGGGCCGCGTCAGCCGAGACGTTCGGCATGCGGGACGCCATCGGCCCGAGCATGTCCGGCAACTTGGGGTCCTTCGCCAGATCCTCGATATGCTGGCTGATCTGAGCCGCCATCCCTTCGGCTCCAGGCAACTGGGCTTGTGCCTGGCCCGCCGCCTTCCCGACTTCCCCGGCGGCCGCCTTGCCCGCCACGTTCTTCGGAATGGTGGCGATGGGCTGGTGGGTGATCTGGTCCGTCAGGACGAAGTGCGTGCCGGCATCGCTCACGATGGGCTTGTTGGACAGGGTGACGCCCGGCGGCGTCTGTGCCTGCCGTACCGTGCCGTTGCTGCCCAACTGCAGCATCACGGGGTTGCCTTGCGCGTCCACCCCGAATTGCGGCGTGAGCCCGTAGGTCGGGTGCCCGTCCTTGTCCAGCCGCTGGCGCATGATGTCCAGCTTCTGCCGCTCGAAGGAGTTCATCGTCTCCTGCTGCCCGAGCTTCATGAAGGTGCCGGCGCCCTCCAGGTCGCCATTCCCGAGCAATCGGGCGGCCATCGACTGGCTGTTGGGCGGGGTTCCCGGCGGAAGTGCCGCCATTTCCTCGCCCAGTGCCTTGCGACCGGTGAGGATGTCCTGTTCCCGGCGCGAGGCGCGGCCTTGGTCGAAGCTGCCCAATAGCCTGTCGGCATAGGATGCAATCTGGCCGCCCTGGTTGACCTGAACAGGAATTGCGAACGAAGGAACGTCCCACATCGGTCAGCCCTCCCGCTTCACGGTGTGCTTCACGGCCGGCGGCGTCACGCCGGTGCGCTCGATGCGCTCCAGAATCGCGCGCCGGGCGAATTCGCTCAGCGACAGGCTCTCCCGCGCCGCTGCTTCGTTGATCGCCGCAGTGAACCCTTGAGGGCCACGCATGGTCATGAATTCAGGGTAACTCGCGATCATCTGCACATCTCCATTCAAGGAAGAATACCGCAGATCACGAGGCATGATGACAATGCGTCTCACGATATTTGTTGATGTATTACATTTTCCGAGAGTCCACCGGAGTTCACTGAAGTTCACAAACGGTCGAAACATCAATTTAATTGAAGTTTCCGGGCAATTTCCGCTTCTTGTGCCCTTTCTCCTTCCGCGAAGCGCTTCCAGTGTTCGGCCTCGTGCTGCGACGTGGCGCATTGGTCCAGCAGGTAGGTATTGCGCCGGCCGAGGTTTTCCATGCACTCGTGATGAATATGGATCTGCTGCTGCAGCCGCTCGCGGTCGGTATTGAGCCCGTCCACCATCTGGCGCAGGGCATCGACCTGAGCGCCGAGGCTCTCGCCGGCGGCCTGATACAGGTCTGCCAGCGCCGCGCGGGCTTTCAACCGCTGCCTGGCACGGCGCCGACGCTCGGCGCGGGCCGACTGCTTCGGCGTCCCATGCTGGGCACTGGTCCAGTCCGCGACGGTGCGCAGGAGGGCAGCGAAAAGCGAGGTCTTGGTGGTGGGCATGGCTCGGTCTCCTATGCGGCCGGCTTGGGGGCTCGCCTGTGGTTCCCGACTGTCTGCGGTGACACGCCCGTGCGGCGGGCAATCTCCCGGTCGGAAAGCTCGGGCTGGGTGTCCAACATGGACAGCACGTCGGCGCGCTTGTCGGCGGTGGTGCGGCGGCTCGCCGGCTGCATATGCGGGTGTCCAGAATGGACAGGGTGCGCATTCGCCCTGAGGAAGGCGAAGTCGGCCTCCAGCCGTTCAAGGAATGGCTCGTCGCGCTTCTGGGGATCACGCCATGTGCGCTCATGGGCGTAGCGCTTCCAATCGAAGCGCGCCTGCATGTCATCCCACGACGCGGCGGGGCGCCCGGTTTCCAATTCGTCTTCCAGCAGCACCACGCGACACCGCACCTCGGCGTAGTGGGTCCATTCGCCAGGCCGGCAGAAGAGACCGCGATCAGCCGCGAGGCTGTCCCACGCCTTCACCTCGGCGAGGGCGTCGGTGAGCGTCGCTGGCCACGGATAGGCACGGCCCACGGCCTCGCGGATGGCAGGTGAGATGTCCTTCGCGTTCCAAATATCGGCGCTCCGGCCGTCGAGCGTCTTCGCGAAGCGGTGCACCGTACCGTCGTCACCGGTCCAATGGCCCCAGGTCGCGAGCGGCGCAATGGCTGCATCCAGCAGCGCTTCGCGCTCGGTGCGGGCGAACAGGGCCGCTTCCGAGCCGTAGGCGGCCAGCACTTCCGCACGGCGCCGCGCATCGCGGGCTTCCCGCTCCGCCCGATTCGCAGCCTGCCGCGCCTTGTATCCGGGTTCCTTCGCCTCCATCCAATCGTCGAAGCCGTCGAAGAAGCTGCGGGGCTGGGGCTTCGCGTCCAACTTTGAGAGGGCCGCATCCAGCGACATGCCGGCGGCCTTGGCGATGGCCTCGGCGCGGGAGCGGGCGGCGGCGCGCTCGCCCTCGGTCGCGCCGCCGGTCATCAGGCCGCGCACCTTCCGCAGCTTCTCGATATCGAGCGTCGCCATCAGGGCCTCACGGTGGTGGGAGCAGAGGGCGCAGGCCAATTCCTAATGGTCCAAATTGGACGGAGAGGCCGCGGCACGGATGTTGCTCGGTGGTGACGACAAATGACGACCTCGGCCGCATTCCCCGGAATTGTCACATGCCCCCCAAAGTGGGGACGCGTTTCGACGCCAGGATCGCGATGACGGGGGCGACCGTTCATGCAGGAGAACCGAACCATGCAGAGCCTCGACACCCGCCCGATGCAGGTCCGCGCCATCCGGCCGACCGTCGTCCTGAATTCGATAGATGAGGCGGTGGGCTTCCTGCGCACCCTGTCCATCGCCGAGCACACCGAACCGCTGATCGACGTGATGGAGGCGGCCGACGCGCCCGATCTGGAGCGACGCGCCAGACTGGCGTTCGAGACCTTCGCGTTCGCGATGCGGCTGCCGGTGCAGTTGGTGAACTGAGTAGCGGGAGGCGTGCCGGAAATTCCTGCTGCCGGCGATATGGGAAATCCCATGACGAGGCGGGGCGGGCGAGGTCGGAATTCCGGCTTCAGCGAGCACCAAAAGTGCCACACCCTGAAAATCGATCCTCGGGCGCCCCGCCACACCACCCCACCCTCCTATAGAGGGTGTGGTGGGGCAGGCGAGGCGCGCCTTTTTTGCCCCACTTGCCCCACGTTGCCACACCACACGTTTCAAGGTGGGGCAGGTCATGATTCCCACCCCGCACCGACCACTACGAACTCGCGCATCATCCGTTTGACGTCCGGCCGGCGCTCTTTGCCGAGGGCCTTGGAGGCGAACCACATGGCCAGCGCCCGCTTCACCTTCTCCTTGTCGGCCTTGTCGTCGACGTTGAGGCCCAACACGTCGGCGACGACGTGGCCGATCCAGTTCCCCGCTTGCACATCCACCCGGTAATCCGGGTTCGCCTTCACGGCCGCCACGACCTTCTCGATATGCTCGGCGCGGACATTCTGGAGCGCGTCCGGCATCTCCCACGCCGTGACCACGCCCACGAAGTCCTCGGTGGAGATGAGGCCGTAGTCCTCGCCGTTGCCGAGCCCGACAGAGGCCAGCCGGCGCCACACCGCGCGTTCCATCGGCGGGGACATGTTGGCCTTGCCGTTGTCTACCCGGAAGTGGAGCCGGCGGTGCTCGGGTTCGATCCCGGCCCGGTCGGCGTCGTCCTGCGACATGACGTTGAGCACCCGGGCGGAGCGCACGGCGCCGATGAGCGCCGATGCGCCGCGGGCGTCCTCCACCGTGTAGGTGTGTTCGCCCATGGCCTTGCGGACATGGTGGACCAGCTCGATTGCGCAGTTGCACCGCTCGGCGATGCGGGCCCATTCCTTCGCCACCCGGTCCACCGCGCCGTTGTCGTTCTCGCCCACGCTGTGGGACGACACGAACGGATCGACGATGAAGGTGCCGATGTCGTTGCCACGAATGGCCTCTTCGACCTCCTCCACCATCGGCCGGGCGACGACGACGCGCTCGCCCACCTTCTCCGCGATGACGATAGGCACCTCGCGTCCGCTGTCGATGAACAGCCGGTTCTCGATATCGGCGGGCTCGATCCCATAATGCAGGCAGGCGCCAGCCAGCCGCCGGTCCAGCTCTTCCTTCGGATCCTCGCCGTTCCAGTACCAGACGTTCGTCTGCTCCTGCACCAGCACGTCCAGCAGGGGCCGCCCCGTGGAGATGGCCAGTGCCTCCGCGATGATGAGCGAGGACTTGCCGACGCCGCCCGGGGCTACGGTTCCGGTCACGAAGCGGCGGACATAGTGCTTGTCGTAGATCCAGCGCCGCGGCGGGATGGTCTTCGGATCGACCCATTGCCAGGGCGTCGCAGAGATGCGCCGGCGGGGGGCCTCGGGCTGGGCAGGAACTCCCCCGTCAGTGCCGGTGGCCCGCATCTCCTGCTGCCTGTCCGGAACCTCGCGGGGCTTCAGCCGTCCGGCCGCGATCCCGCTGTCGATGGTGGCGCACGTCGCGCGCTCGCCATCGTCGGCGATGAGGCCACAGGATGCCGCCGCGCTCATGAGCGAGCCGCGCGCCGTGTCTTCATCCACCATGCCGGCGCCCACCAGCTGCCCGAGGCTGAATGCGGCCGTGTTGAGCCGGTTGTTGCGCTCGCCGCGCCCGCTCTGCGCCACCGCCCAGCACTCGCCGGCAATGGCCGTCTGCACGTAGCGATCCGGCGGGGCCTGGCGGGAAGCGAAGTCCACGATTTTGGGGCTCTGCCGCGCTTCGGGCGCTGGCTCGGTCAACAGTTCATAGAGCCAGTCCCCAGCCTCGGCGAAATGGAAGAAATCCATCGGATCTTCGATTTCGTAGCTGCGGCCGTCTGTCAGCCGGGAGCCGGCGGCGATGACATAGCCGCCTTCGCCGCGCACGTTGATGCCGTGGATGCCGCGCGCCCGCAGGCCGCGTTCCGTGTTCGTCACCGGCCGGTCTTCGCGCCAGCGGAACAGCAGGTGCTTGCCGCCGCTGGGCGTGAGGTGGGCATGGGTACGGATCGGCGGATGCTGGCGCGCGATGTTCTCCCATGCCTTGAGGCCGTCCGCGTCGCCCGGTTCCTTCGCCACGTCGGGGTCGATGGCCCAAACTTCATTCTCGCGTCCCATGGGCACGCCGATCAGGGCGTCAGGCCATTGCGTCCACCAAGCGCGGAGCTGGGCGGCGTCCCGGCTTGCGGCCTTGAAGCCGGCGGAGATGAGGGGGCGCTTGGAAATGCCGCGCTCGGGCGAGGGGTTGCAGGGGAACACCTTCCACCCGCGCCGGGCATAGTCGAGAGCCAGGTCGAGAGGCGTCATGTTCATCCCCAATCGTCCGTGGTGTCGTGGGAAGCGCCCTGCAGCTCGGCGTCCGGCACCGGCTCTTCGCCGGAGCCCAGGCGCTGCGCCAGCGCGCGGGCCTCGCGCTCGGTCGCGCAGGAGATGCGGCGGATCAGCCAGCCGTTGCTGGCGAGGCGCTGCACCACCCACCACGGGCCGCCATCATGTTCGACGGCGAAGGTCGTCTCGGCGCTGGCGTGTTCCCGTGAAAGGATCGCCGAAGGGGGGAAGCTGACGACGCGGCTCATGCGGCGCCTCCGTCGCCCATCTCGGTGATGATCGGAGCGCCGAAAGCCTGGTGCTGGGGATCGCGGTTGATACGCAGCGCCGTCGTCAACGCCCCGCCGAAGCTCGCGTGCTCATCTTCCAGCCAGCCACCGCTATCTCGCTCGTGGTCCACCACAAGGCACTGGAAATGCGTGAGGCTGTCGGGGATCACATAGATGCGGTAGCGGTGCTGGCGCTCTTCCTTGATCTGGATCCACCCACCCGGATGGGGGGTGACAACGCGACGAACGCGACCGGGGTTGGAGATGCGCGCTGCCATCACTGCACCTCGCGACCAAGGCCGGCGGCCTCGGCGTGGACAAGAGCGACGCTGAAGGGAACGCCGAGGGCGGACGCGAGCCGATGGGCCGCGAGGTGAAGGGTGTTCGGGAGGATCGAAGACGCGGGCTTCGCGCTGCTGGTGGGCGGCGGACGCTTGCCCGCACGGCGGGCCTGAGGTATGGATTTGGTCATGGAAATCGCTCTCGGAAGGGGTGGTTTCGACGCGACAATCCGCACCCGGCGCTGACCAGAGCGTCGGGTGTTGTCGTTTCAGGCAGCACGGACAGGGAGTTTGGCGAGCCAGGCGTCGGCGTCGGTGCGCACGATCAGCGTGCGGTTTCCCGCCTTCCTCGCCGGGAGGCGGCCAGCCTTAATTTCCGCGAACAGCGTCGTCTTGCCAATGCCGAGGTAGCGGGCCGCACTGGCGGTGTCGAAGGCCGCCGGCTCGGGCGTGGTGGAAACGATGGGGGCGGGGGCAGTGGAGTTGAGAAGGGCGGCGTGAGCCATCAGTGTCCTCGCTCATCTGAACCCGAGCGGATGCGCCCGGTTGATGAAGCGAGGATGAGCAATTCACGCTCATCTGTCGTAAGAAGAATATGGCCCGATTTTGGAGCTTATTTCATCTTAAACGTAAGATGAATTATGGGCGATTTTCTATGGATTTTATCTTATTGCGTCCGTAAGCCTCCCGAGCCGCGCGAATGGGGCGGTCCAGAGAGGGGTGCGGCAACGGTAGCTCTGCCACGACGGCCCGCACAAAATCAGCAAATGGACCGCCCTCGAAAGAGGATTTCCCATCCATGCGCACACTACCCAGCGGCGGGGAGCCGGTTACATCAGTCCAAATGCGTGCAAGGCCAAAAACCAGATTGTCGATAGCGGCTTCTGGAGGACGTCTCGCGGGCAGTCGGTCGAGAGCGCGCGATACGGCCTCAGCATGGATCGCCAAGGACAGGCGCAGCGGGTCGTTACCAACCTTGTTGGCCCAAATCTCCTTCAGAGCGTCGTCTGCGACTGTGAATTGGTCCCGAACAAAGAAGGTTCCTTCGCCACCGGATGGCGGGAGGACGTCTAGCAACCCGTGAATGGCCGAAAGCCGGTCTTTTAAAGATTTCCTGAATTTCTTAATGTCAACCGAAGATCCCCTTTCAAGTTCAAACCATTCGAGGAGTTCTGCGACGCGGTCGCGTACGGTCATCCCAACGGTGTTGAAGAATATTTCCTTCTGCCAAGCCTTTTGCGGAACCGCCTGCACAAACTGTGGCGCGTTTATTGCTTCCTGATCGTGAGCATGAGGATGCAGCGTGTCTGCAATTCTTTTCCAAATGTCATCATGAAGCGTGCATTGCGGTTTCCATCCTACAGAAGCCAGGGGGAGACGCGGGGTTGCGTCAGCCCTTTCCGAAGTGGCGATGCGCTCCCACGCATCCCGAGAAATGCCCAGGCTGTATGCCGTTGGCCACCACTTCTCCTTGAAGGACATCGGTGCGCTCTCGTCTCTAGGTTCCACTTTTGTTCATGGTAGTCTGCCGAGGTTCGTGGGCGCCCGCAAGGGTTCGCCTGCCCACACATCGGGAAGTTCGAGCGATCTACGCCCCTGTATTGGAAGCGCCTCGCCTCAGGCTATCCAGGAAATCCGCCCAGTCGCACATCATCTGTCGGCGTCCCGTGAGGTATTGGGCGCTGTTATAGGCGCCGCGGACCTCGTTGCGTTCGTCATGCGCGAGCTGCCTCTCGATCCAATCCGGATGGTAGCCAGCCTCGTTCAGCCAGGTGGACGCCACGCCGCGAAAGCCGTGGACTGTCGCGCGGCCGTGGTAGCCCATGCGGTACATGGCGAAGAGCATGGTGTTGTTCGACATGAAACCCTCCTTGCCGGGGGAGGGGAAAAGCTGAGGGCTGCGTCCAGCGAGGGGGCGAAGTTCCTGCAGCACGGCGACGGCCTGCTGCGAAAGTGGCACGAGGTGCTCGAACCTCATTTTCATGCGTTCGGGCGGGATGCGCCACAGCGGCTCGGGGCCGTCCAGCCCTTCGAACTCGGGCCAGCGCGCGGCGCGTAGCTCGGTGGTGCGTACGAACGTGAGGACCATCAGCTTCAGGGCGAGCTTCGTCATGTGCTCGCCGTCGTAGGCGTCCAGGGCCTTGAGGAAGTCCGGCAGATCCTCGCGGGGCAGGGCGCGATGGTGCTTCTGCCTGCCCGGCGATTTCAGAGCGCCGCGCAGGTCCTGCGTGGGGTCCCGTTTGGCCCGGCCGGTCGCGATGGCGAACCGGAAGATCTGGCCGACCACCTGCATCTCGCGCTTGGCAAGCTCGATGGCGCCGCGAGCCTCTACCTTGCGAATGACCTCAAGGAGTTCTGGCGGCTCGATATCGGCGATTGGGCGATGTCCCAAGGTAGGATAGATGTCGGCCTCCAGCCGGCTCAAGAGCCGATCTGAGTATGAGGGAACCCATCCCGGCAGCTTCGCGGCGAACCACTCCTGCGCGACGACCTCGAATATCCGGCTGGAGTGAAGGCGAGCTGCCCGCTTTTCGGCCCTTCGTGCCTCGCTGGGATCGATCCGCGCTGCCAACTGCTCCTTTGCAGTCTCGCGGCTCTTCCTGGCGTCGGCGAGCGACGTGATGGGATAGGTGCCCAGAGCGAGCGTCTTCTGCTTTCCAGCAAAGCGATAATTGAGGCGCCAGTAGCGTGCCCCATCGGGGTTCACGAGTAGATACAGGCCGCCACCGTCCGCGAGCTTGTACGGCTTATCGCGCCCCTTCGCACTTCTGGCGGCAGTGTCGGTGAGGGGCATGTTGGTATCTCAAAAAGGGTAGGGCAAACCGATCCCCCAAAACTACCAACAAATTTCCCGGATGCCAACGAACCCGAGCGAACTCAGGCGACGGCTTGACGGCTCCAACTGCCTGGTATCGTCTGATTTTCCCGAACCCCGGCGAACTGCACCGAACCTCGGCGGCGTTTAAAATGGTGGGCCCGGCAGGACTCGAACCTGCAACCAGACCGTTATGAGCGGTCAGCTCTAACCATTGAGCTACAGGCCCCCGGCAGGGGCGGCACGGGGCCGCCGCCGGTTGCGCTTCTCGTCTAGCAATCCCGTCGTCGGCGAACAACAGGAGACCGCGTGCGGCGGGGTCGGGCGGTCGCAAAACGCGTGGATGGCGGGGGGCGCGGCGCGGACTGCCCCATTGGCGCCGCCTTCGCAGCGTCGTCTCCCGCCGAAGGCTCAGGCGGGTCCGAGCCAGAAACAACCCGAGGGAAACAACCATGCGTCTTGCTTCGTCCGGTCCGGCGTCCGCCCTCCGCGCCCCGCGCCGCGCTGCCGCAGGCGCCGTGATGGCGGCCATGGCGGCCTTCCTGCTCGCGGGCGGACCCGCCGCGGCGGCGGCGACGCTCACCGTGGTGGGCGAGGCCCGCGTCTCCGCGCCCCCCGACATGGCCGTGCTCACCACCGGCACCCTGACCACCGCCAAGACCGCCGATGATGCCCTCGCCGCCAATTCCAAGGCGGTGAGCGACGTGATCGCCGCGCTCAAGGCCGCCGGCATCGAATCGCGCGACATCGCCACCGCGAACTTCTCCGTCCAGCCGCAATATTCCATGCCCCAGCAGGGCTCCCGCGAGGCGCCCAAGCTGATCGGCTTCGAAGTGCGCAATTCCGTGCGCATCACCGTGCGCGACCTCGCCAAGCTCGGCCCGCTGCTTGACAAGGTGGTGCAGTCCGGCGCCAACCAGGCCTCGGGGCTCGCCTTCGCCCTCGCCGAGCCCGGTCAGCTCGATCGCGAGGCGCGCGCCGCCGCGGTGAAGGATGCCATGGAGCAGGCGAAGCTGATCGCCGCCGCCGCCGGCGTCCGGCTTACCCGCATCACCTCGATCCAGCCCGAGACCCAGGGCGGTTTTCCCATGCCGGCGGCTCCCATGATGATGAAGGCCGATGCCGGCCGCATGGCGGTGCCGGTGGAGGCGGGTGAGATCGAGGTGCGCGCCCGCACCGTGATGGTCTACGAGATCGAGCCCATGTAGTTTCGAGCCCCCGTAGCGCGCGCCCCCGTAGCCTCGCGCCCATGTAGCCTCGCGCCGATGTCGGGCCATCGCCCATCGGTCGGCCTCGGATCCGCAACGGTTTGGGGTGGGGGAAGGCGGTGCGGGTGCGTCGCGGGGCCGCCTCCGGAAGGGGGGAGCTTGCCCGCACCCGGCGCTATGATAGATCAGAATAGGTGACTGATTCGGATGCGCGCGCGACGAATCGGGTCGCGCGTCGCACATTCCCCTCGACCTGCCTTTGGGTCTGCCGCAGGACCGCCCATGTCGCCTTCCCCGGTATGGCCAGAGCTTCCGGTCGCCACCGGCGGTCCATCCGGCCGGCGGGTGCAGTATGCGGCGCTGCCGTATCGGGTCCGGCGCGACGGCGAAGTGCAGATCCGCCTCATCACCTCCCGCGAGACCCGGCGCTGGGTCATCCCCAAGGGCTGGCCCATGAAGGGCCTGTCCCCGCCCAAGGCGGCCGCGCGCGAAGCCTATGAGGAAGCCGGACTGGTAGGCGTGATCTCGCGCGAGCCGCTGGGCATGTACACCTACGAGAAGCGGCTCGGCACGCGCTCGGTGCTGTGCGACGTGCTGGTGTTCCCCTTCAAGGTCAAGCGGCTGCTGCAGAAATGGCCGGAGCGGTTCCAGCGCTACGGGTTCTGGTTCTCCATCGACAGCGCCGCCGCGGCTGTTCAGGAGGAGGACCTTTCCGAGCTGATCCGCAGCTTCGGCGAGATCATGGCCCGCCGGTGGGAGGCCGAACGCCTCGAAGCCCAGCAGGCCAAGGCGTCGAAGGAAAAGCCAGGCGCCGCCCCGGCTGGGGACGAGCTGCCCGACGCGGACCGGCAGGCCAAGGGCAAGCCAGCCAAGATGAAGGCCGCCAAGGGCAAGCCGGACAAGGCCCGGCCTGATCTGGTTGCGCAACCCGCCGACGACGCGGACGAGATCGCTGCGCCCGCGTTCCAGGCCACCGGCAAGGGCAAGCCGGAGAAAATCAAGCTGGAGAAGGGCAAGCCGGACAAGACACGTCCGGCCAAGGTCAAGGCGGAAAAGGCCAATCTGGCCAAGGGCGTGAAGGCCAAGTCAGAGAAGGCGGCCCGGGCCCGGGCCGGGATGGACGGGGGTGAGCTGGTGGGGGAGGTCCCCGCCGGAGCCGAGCCCGGCCATGAGTCCGAAGCCACCGCGAAGAAGGCTGCGAAGGGCAAGGGCGGCAAGGCGGCCCGGAAGGGGGAGTCGACGGCCCTTCCGCCGGTGTCGGATGCGCCGCCCGCCGCTACGGAGGCGGGCCACGATGGGGCCAAGGCGGGGTTTAAGGGCGCGCCGGCGAAGGTCGCAGATGGCCCGGTCGCAGGCGATCTGGTCCCCGAAGGTCTGGTCCGCAAGGTCGCCGCCGTCAAAAAGCCGGAGCTGCCCGTAAAGGCTGCTGGCGTGCCGCCGAGGAAGGCGTTGGCGGCGAAAAAAGTGCCGGTGGTGAAGAAGGGCGCGGCGGTGCGCAAGGCCGCACCGGCCAAGACTCAAGCCAAGATTCAAGCCAAGACTCAGGTCAAGGGGCTGACCAAGGGACCGACAAAGCGGGCCGCGAAGGGTCTTGCGAGCGAGGGCGCCAAGGGTGTGTCGAAGGGCACGCCGACCGGCCGTCGCAAGGCGAAGGTGCCCGGCCCATCGGAGAAGCCGAGGGCCTGAACCATCGCGGCAGTGGCGGTCGTGGCGAAAGTCGGCCAGATCGCGCCGCTCTCCATCGTGTCACTCTGATGCCAGCCGGCCAGACGTAGCAATCCACCCGGCGGGACCGCAGGAGCGCTGACGCCGTCCGCGATCCGGAGCCTGCAGTTTTCCCGCCGGCTGCAATGCGGCCGGCGGGTGCGCGCTAGGCGGCGGGAACGATGGCCTTGCGGTAGAGGTGCCAGGTGGCGTGGCCGAGCACCGGCAGCACCACGATGAGCCCGAGGAAGCAGGGCACCGAGCCCGCGGCGAGCAGCGCCACCACGATCAGGCCCCAGGCGATCATCGGCCCGGGGCTCGCGATCACCGCCTGGACGCTGGTGATCATGGCGGTGACCACGTCGATGTCGCGATCCATCAGCAGCGGAAACGACACAACGGTGATGGAGAACAGGCCCAGCGCCAGCGCCGCGCCCACGAGGTGGCCCACCGCGAGGAAGGTCAGGCCGTCCGGGGTGGTGAACACCACGTGCAGGAACTCGCTCAAGGTCCCGAACGAGGAATAGCCGAGGAATAGCGCCAGCAACAGGCGCACCTGATACATCCAGATGATGAAGGCGAAGATGGTGACGAAGGCCATCCAGCCCAGTTCCCGCTGGCGCTGGTCGAAGATGGTGGACATCACCCCCTGAAGCGTCGGCTGGCGCCCCTCCTCGATTTCCCGGCTCACGCCATAGATCCCCGCCGCCACGAACGGGCCGATGAGCACCGAGCCGGCCAGCAGCGGATAGGCGAGGTAGCTGAGATCCAGCGCGAACACGCACGACACGAGGAAAATGCCGCCGAAAGCGTAGACCGCGCCCAGAAGGGCGCCGATGACGGGTGCGCGATTGAAATCCTCGACCCCTGCGAGAAGGGCCGCCTTCACGTCGGCAAAGCTAATGGCGCGGACAACGGGCGCCGCCGGCCCGGCTTGTGCCGGCCGATCAAGAACAGTGGCCATATGTCACTCCCTGGAGGCCGCGGGGGGCCTCTTATGTTTTGCAGAGAGAGTGAGGTTGGATCATCCAGTTGTAAAGGGCGACGAAGGGTCAAGGTTCACGATTGTCGCAGTTCACGCCCCGTCGTCCTTCACCGGCTCCATGACCACGTAGGTGGAGGTGCTGGCCACATGGGGCAAGGCGGAGATCTTCTCCCCCAGCACCGCGCGGTAGCGGCGTATGTCGCGGGTGCGCACCTTCAGCAGGTAGTCGAACGAGCCCGCGATCATGTGGCAGGCTTCCACCTCCTTGATCCTGAGCACCGCCGCGTTGAAGGCGGACAGCGCCTTCTCCGTGGTCTCGGAGAGCTTCACCTCGGTGAAGGCGATGTGCTCCAGCCGGAGCTTCACAGGATCGAGCACGGCGCGAAAGCCACGGATATAGCCTTCGTCCATCAGCCGCTTCAGCCGCGCCTGGCACGGGCTGCGCGACAGGCCCACCCGCGCCGCGAGATCTGTGACGGACATGCGCCCGTCTTCCACCAGCGCAGCGATGATGCGGGCATCGAAGGCGTCGATTTGACTGTCTATAGCGTCATTTTCCATCAGAGTTATCTCATATAGCGGTCATTTAAAGTCAGTTTGATCGATCGTCCGCCATATGAAAAGCCGGAATGCCTGCCGTCTCTGGATTAGGATGAATCCCGTCGTCGAAGCCGTTCCGTGCCACGGGGATTCGCAGGCCGGAGGGACGAGGAAATCCAGATGATCCACGCTGCCGCCGCGCCCTTGCCCGCCTCTGAAGCCGCCCCCCTGTTCGCCGATTTCGCGCCACCGGCCGGCCCGCCTCCGGCCCTGCGCGCGGCGCTCGCCATCGCCCACCGCCGGCCAGAGCGGGAGGTGATCGCCGATCTTTTGCCCGCAGCCCGACTTCCGACAGAGCTGCGCGCCCGCATCGCCGCGCGGGCGGGGGATCTCGTCACCCGGCTGAGGGCGAAGCCGCGCGGATCGGTGGTGGCGGCGCTGGTGCAGGAATATGCCCTCTCCAGCCAGGAGGGCGTGGCCCTCATGTGCCTTGCCGAGGCGCTGCTGCGCATTCCCGACAGCGCCACCCGCGATGCTCTCATCCGCGACAAGATCGGCCATGGCGACTGGCAGGCGCATCTCGGCGGCGGGCGCTCCCTGTTCGTGAATGCGGCCACCTGGGGCCTCGTCCTCACCGGCAGGCTCACCGCCACCGCCGACGACGGGCGTCTCGGCACCGCGCTCACCCGCCTTGTGGCCCGCTGCGGCGAACCTCTGATCCGGCGGGCGGTGGACATGGCCATCGCCCTGATGGGCGCCGAGTTCGTCATGGGCCGCACCATTGAGGAGGCGCTGCACCGCGCCGGCAAGCGCGAGGCGCAGGGCTTCTCCTATTCCTTCGACATGCTGGGCGAGGCGGCCATGACGGCGGCTGACGCCGAGCGCTATTTCGCGGCCTATGGCGCCGCCATCGAGGCCATCGGCAAGGCTTCGGCGGGGCGGGGCATCCACAAGGGGCCGGGCATCTCGGTGAAGCTCTCCGCGCTTCATCCGCGCTATGCTCGCGCCAAGGCCGGGCGGGTGATGGCGGAACTGCTGCCGCGCCTTGAACACCTCGCGCTTTTGGCCCGGCGCTACGACATCGGCATCAATATCGATGCCGAGGAGCAGGACCGCCTGGAACTCTCCCTGGACCTGCTGGAGGCGCTCGCCGCCCATCCCGGCCTTGCGGGGTGGGATGGCATCGGCTTCGTGGTGCAGGCCTATGGCAAGCGCTGCCCCGCGGTGCTCGACTTCATCATTGATCTGGCCCGCCGCACCGGCCGGCGCATCATGGTGCGCCTCGTGAAGGGCGCCTATTGGGATGCCGAGATCAAGCGCGCGCAGGTGGATGGGGTGGCGGATTTCCCCGTCTTCACCCGCAAGGTTCACACGGACCTCTGCTACATCGCCTGCGCCCGCAAGCTGCTTGCCGCGCGCGATGCGGTCTTTCCCCAGTTCGCCACCCACAATTCCCAGACGCTGGCCGCCATCTACGAGCTGGCAGGGCCGGATTTCCGCGCGGGCGACTACGAGTTCCAGTGCCTCCACGGCATGGGCGAAGCTTTGTACGAGGAGGTGGTGGGGCCGCTTGCCCGGCCGTGCCGCATCTATGCGCCGGTAGGTACCCACGAGACGCTGCTCGCCTATCTGGTGCGGCGGCTACTGGAGAACGGGGCTAATTCCTCCTTCGTCCATCGCCTTGCCGATGACAGCGTGCCGCTGGCGGAGCTGATCGCCGATCCGGCCGAGACCGTGTCCGCCATGGTGGACCCCGGCTCTCCCAGCCCCGCCATCGCCGCCCCGCGCGATCTCTATGGCAGGCGGGCCAATTCCGCCGGCCTCGACCTGTCGAGCGATGCCGTGCTGGCTGCCCTGGGCCAGACCCTCGTGGCGGGCCGCGCGACGCCATGGCGGGCGCATCCTGCGGGCGGCGGCGGGCCGGCGCGGATGGTGCGCAATCCCGGCGATCATCGCGACGCGGTGGGTGAAGCGCGCGAGGCGGGCGCGGACGATGTGGCGCGGGCGGTGGCGAGGGCCGCCGCTGCGGCGCCCAGCTGGGCGGCGCGCTCACCGGCCGAACGGGCCACCCCTCTGCGCGCAGCTGCCGACATGCTGGAAGCCCAGATGCCACATCTGCTCGGCCTCATCATGCGCGAGGCGGGCAAGTCCGCCGCCAACGCCGTGGCCGAAGTGCGCGAGGCGGTGGATTTCCTGCGTTATTATGCCGACGAGGCGACAGCCCGCCTCACCCGCGACCATCGTCCGCTGGGGCCGGTGGCCTGCATCAGTCCGTGGAACTTCCCCCTCGCCATCTTCACCGGGCAGGTGGCGGCGGCGCTGGCGGCGGGCAATCCCGTGCTCGCCAAGCCGGCGGAAGAAACGCCCCTCATCGCCGCCGAGGCGGTGCGCCTGCTGCACGCCGCCGGCATCCCTCAGGATGTGCTCCAGCTTTTGCCCGGCGACGGGGCGGCGGGGGCGGCGCTGGTCGCGGCGCCGGAAGTGGCGGGGGTCATGTTCACCGGCTCCACGGAGGTGGCGCGGCGCATCGCCGGGGTGCTCACCCAACGCCTGTCGGCGCAGGGCAAGCCGGTGCCGCTCATCGCCGAGACCGGCGGGCAGAATGCCATGATCGTGGACAGCTCCGCCTTGCCCGAGCAGGTGGTGGCGGACGTGCTCGCCTCTGCCTTCGACAGCGCCGGCCAGCGCTGCTCGGCGCTGCGCGTGCTGTGTCTGCAGGAGGAGGTGGCTGCCCCCATGCTCGCCATGCTGAAGGGCGCCATGGTGGAGCTGGAGATCGGCCGCACGGACCGGCTTGCTGTGGATGTGGGTCCGGTCATCACCGCCGAGGCGCGGGCGGGCATCGAGGCTCATGTGGCCGCCATGGCGGCGCGGGGCTTTCCCGTCCATCGCCTGCCGCTGCCGGCGGAGGCGGTCAACGGCACCTTCGTGGCGCCGACGCTGATCGAGATTTCATCCATGGCCGATCTCACCGCCGAGGTGTTCGGCCCGGTGCTGCATGTGCTGCGCTGGCGGCGGGCGGATCTGCGCCGCCTCGTGGAGGACATCAACGCCACCGGCTACGGCCTCACCTTCGGCCTGCACACGCGGCTGGATGAGACCATCACCGCCGTGACGGGGCAGGTGGGGGCCGGCAACCTCTATGTGAACCGCAACATGATCGGCGCGGTGGTGGGGGTGCAGCCGTTCGGCGGCCACGGCCTCTCCGGCACCGGGCCGAAGGCGGGCGGGCCGCTGTATCTCAGCCGGCTGGTGACGGGCCCGGCCTTCGCCCTTGGCGCCGGCACGCCGGACGGGGCGGCGCTGGCCTTCGTCGATTGGCTGGAGGGGCGAGGGCGCGCGGACGACGCGGCGGCGGTGCGGGCGTTGGCGCAGGCCGTGCCCCTCGGCCTGTCGGCGGACCTGCCCGGCCCGGTGGGCGAGCGCAATACCTGGCGGCTGCGTCCGCGCGGCACGCTGCTGTTGCTGCCGACCAGCGAGACGGGGCTGATGCGCCAGATCGGCACAGCGCTGGCCACCGGTAACCGGGTGGTGGTCGAGGCCGAGGCGGGGCTCTTGAGGCAGCTCGTGGATCTGCCGCCGGCGGTGGCGGCGCGCGTCCGCCTGGATGGGCAAGCTATGGGGGCAGAGGGCGGCCCCTTCGCGGCGGCGCTGGCGGAAGGGGAGGGCGCGCGGCTCGTGGCCATGGCCGGGCGCCTCGCGGCGCGGCCGGGGCCGATCGTGCCGCTCCATGGGGCGACGGCGGACGAGATCGCCGCCTCGCCCTTTGCCTTTCCGGTGAGCCTGCTGCTGGAAGAGGTCTCGCTCAGCGTGAACACGGCGGCTGCGGGCGGCAATGCGAGCCTTCTGGCCGTGGCCTGAGCCCGCACCCGCCCCGAGCGCTCTATCGCTCTATTGCTTGCGCATGCTGGCGGCCAGTGCGCCCAGGCTCGCCTGGCAGGGCGGGGTCACCTCGTCCTTGTGTTCCTTGAGGCACTGGAGGAGGCGGCCGCCGCCCGGCTGGATGCCCGCGCACAGCTTCTTCACGTCAGTCTCGCAGGCGGTGCGCAGGGCGGTGACCTGTTCGGCGGTTTGCGCCCCGGCGCCGGCGGCGAAGCCCAGGGAGAGGCCGTAGGCAACCAACGGCGCGGCAAGCATCGCGGCAAGAGCAGCACGGGACATGAGGGTTCTCCTGATCTGGCGCAGTCCCGCTCCCGTGGGGAAGCCCGGGACGGGACGTGTTGCCTTTTGTTGATCGCCTGTTCGCCTCGCGAACCGGCGCGCGCTGTGTCCGACGGGGGCTTGCACCGGACGCCAGCGAACGGCGCGACCCTGACGGTCCCGGATTGCGGCAGCATGCCGGGCGCGTGACGATGGATGACAAAATGTAACAGGCGCAAGAGGAAAGCGGGCGCCTTCTGGCCGCGCAGGCACGCCGGCCCCAAAGCGCTCCTCCGGCCCCCATGCGCCCATTCAGACACCCGGCAGCTTGGTTCCGGTGATCTGCGCATAGAGCCGCGCCACGGAGGCGTCGTCATCGCGCCCCATGCCGGAGGCGGAGGCCGCGATGAACATCTGGAGCGCGGCGGCGGAAACCGGCACCGGGAATTTGGCGCTGCGGGCCATGTCCTGCACGATGCCGAGGTCTTTCACGAAGATGTCCACCGCGCTTTTGGGCGTGTAGTCGCCAGAGAGCACGTGGGGCATGCGGTTCTCGAACATCCAGCTGTTGCCGGCCGATGCGGTGATCACCTCATACACCTTCTTCAGGTCGAGCCCCTGCCGGGCGGCGAAGGCCATGGCCTCGCATGCGGCGGCGATGTGTACGCCGGCGAGCAGCTGGTTGATCATCTTGAAGGCCGCGCCAGCCCCCGCCGCATCGCCCAGGGTGTAAAGCTTGGCCGCCATGGCATCCAAGGCCGGCCGGGCTCTGGCGAAGGCCACCGGGCTGCCAGAGGCGAGGATGGTGAGCGCGCCTTCCGCTGCCCGCTGCGCGCCGCCGGAGATGGGCGCATCTAGATAATGTCGCCCGGTGACTTCGAGCCGCGCGGCGAGGGCGCGGGCCACGTCCGGGTCCATGGTGGCGCAGGAGATGAAGACCGCGCCGTCCGGCAGCGTCTGCGCCACGCCTTCGGGGCCGAACAGGATGGCCTCGGTCTGCGCGGCATTCACCACCACGCTCACCACCATGTCGGCGCCCTTCGCCACCTCGGCGGGGGACGCGCCGCCGCGCCCGCCCTGGGCCACGAAGCGGGCCACGGCTTCGGGACCCACGTCGCAGCCGGCCACATCGAGCCCCGCCCGCAGCAGGGACTGCGCCATGCCGAAGCCCATGGAGCCGAGCCCCACGACGCCGGCGCGCTTGGTGGTCTTCGGCGTTTCCCCGGTGCTGGTCATGGGCCTGCTCCCTGTCTCATGGCGTCGGCATCGGGTGCCGGCGCATCTTGCTTTTGGCCTTTGTAGGAGCGCTGGCTGGAACCTTCAAATCGTTTCAGCCGCACGGGCGCCCCGCCACACGCACAAATGAAAAGAGCCCGTTCCGGGGGAACGGGCTCTGCGGTTTGAAAAGGACAGGCTGCCTCAGTAGACGCCGCCGGCGCGCTGCTGTGGGGCGGCGTTGGCCGCCGGCTTGGCGGGCTTGGCATCCGGCTTGGCGGAGGCCGTGGCGGGCTTGGGCTTCTGTGGCTTCTGGCTCGCCTGCTGCGGCTTGCCGTTGGGCAGGGCGGCGACGAGCTGCACCTTCGGCGTCTTGTCCATGGCGACGAGGTCGGACAGGGTGCCGAACTTGTAGCCCTTGGCGATCAGCTCATCGAGGATGCGCGGCATGGCCGCCACCGTGGTCGGATAGATGTCGTGGGAGAGCACGATGGCCCCCGGCGCCGCCTGGGCGATGATGGCATCATGCACCTTCTGGCTGTCACGGAACTTCCAGTCGTTCGGGTCAACCGACCAGTTGACGACGGTGAGGCCGAACTTGTCCTCGATATAGGTGCGCAGGGTCGGCTTCATGGAGCCGTAGGGCGGGCGCAGATACATGGGACGCTTGCCGGTGACCTGGAAGATGGCCTCGGAAGTATTGCCCAGCTCCTTGTCCACCGCCGCCTGGCTGATGCGCGTCAGCTGCGGGTGGCTCCAGGAATGGCTGCCGATCTCGTGGCCCTCGTCGGAGATCATCTTCAGCACTTCGGGGTGCTTGGCCACCATGTTGCCCAGCACGAAGAAGGTGGCCTTGATGCCGCGCTCCTTCAGGATGGCGAGCAATTGGGGCGTGGTCTCCGGGTTGGGGCCGTCGTCGAACGTCATGGCGATGTACTGGCCATCCACGTTGAACGACTTGTAGGTGTAGTTCTTGCGCGGAGTCACCACCGGCGGAGGGGCCGGAGCGGGTGCCGGGGCCACGGCCTCAGCCTGCGTGCCCTTTCCCGACGCGCCTTTGGCCTGCGCGCCGGAGGCGTTTTGCGAGATGGACTGCGTGGTCGCAGGTCCATCGTCCCTCACGGCCTTGGCCGACGTGAGCATGGGGGAGATCGCCACGCCCGCGCCAACGGCGCTCGCGACCAGAATACCAGAAACGATCAGGAGCGGCTTCACGGTGGCGGCTTCCCAGCTGTAATTCCATCTGGGCACAGCCTCACGCGTTTTTGTGGATAAATCGTGAAGCGCGACCGCTGAGGACGTCTTTTCCTCCGCAACGGCACTTTATTCGCGATGGCGACGGGGCGGAGTACCAGTAAAGGTAAGGCGCTCTTGTATTCCGTAGCGTCAGCGTTGGAGACCCCAGCGCCGCACCGTGCGCTGCTCCACCGCGCGAAACAGCACCTCCACGGTCAACCCGATGAGGATCACCGTGAGCAGGCCGGCGAAGACACGGTCGGTGAGCAGCTCGTTGCGGTTGCGATAGACGAACCAGCCGAGCCCTCCGGAGCGGGAGGACACGCCGAACACCAGCTCGGCCGCGATCAGCGTGCGCCAGGCGAAGGCCCAGGCGATCTTCAGCCCCGACAGCAGCGAGGGCAGGGCCGCCGGGATGAGGATGAGCGCCACGTAGGACAGCCCCTTCAGCCCGTAATTGCGGCCGACGAGGCGCTGGGTCTCGGGCACCTGCTCGAAGCCGGTGAGGGCCGCCAGGGCGAATGGCCAGAGCACCGCATGCACCATCACCAGCAGCAGGCTGGCCTCGCCGAGGCCCAGCCACAGCATGGACAAAGGCAGAAGCGCGATGGCGGGCAGGGGATTGAACATGGCGGTGAGCGTCAACAGCACCTCTTTCAGGAACGGCACCGCGATGGCGGCCGAGACCAGCACCAAGGCCAGCGCCACCGCCAGCACGTAACCCTTGACGAGCACCGCGAGGGAAGCGAGGGCGGCGGGCAGGAGGTCGCCCTCGGTGAGCGCCGAGGCCAGCGCCGACATGGTGTCGGTGAAGGTGGGGAACAGCAGCGGATTGTTCTGCCACACCGAAGCGATTTGCCAGAGGGCAGCCAGCGCCGCCAGCACCACGGCGCGGCGCACCAGCGTGAAGCCCCACAGCCGGGCGAGGGCGGCCCTGGGCAAGGGACGCGTGGGCGCCTCGGTGCGGGGGCGGGCTGTGTTGGCGAGACCCGAGCCGGACACGGTGGTGTCAGACATGATGGCCTCCGTCGGTGAAGATGAGATTATGGACATCGCGCACCACCGCCTCGAAGGCCGGAGTGCCGCGCGCCGAAATACCGAAGGCGGCGGTGTCGAAGGTGGCGAGGGTACGGCCCGGATGGGCCGCGAGCAGGTGCAGGCGCGTGCCGATGAGCACCGCCTCGTCGATGGCGTGGGTGACGAACACCAGGGTGAAGCCCTGTTCCTCGGCCAGCGCCAGCAGGTCGTCCTGCAGGGTGCGGCGGGTGAGGGCGTCGAGCGCCGCGAAGGGCTCGTCCATGAGCAGCACGTCGGGGTCTGTGGCCAGCGCGCGGGCGATGGCGGCGCGCTGCTTCATGCCGCCAGACAGCGTGTGCGGATAGGCATCCAGCGCGCGGGCGAGGCCCACCTTCACCAGCGCCGCCTCGGCGCGGGCGCGGGCCTCCTTCTGCGACATCCTGCGGGCGACGCGCAGGGGGAAGGCCACGTTGTCGCGCACGCTCTTCCAGGGCAGGAGCTGGTCGAATTCCTGGAACACCACGATGCGGTCCGGCCCCGGCCCGGTGATGGCCTTGCCGCGGATCTGGACCGTTCCCGCCGCCGGCTTCAGGAAGCCGGCCAGCGCCTTGAGGATGGAGGACTTGCCGCAGCCCGACGGCCCCAGCAGCACCAGCCGCTCGCCGGCCGCGACGGAGAAGCTCACGTCCTCCACCGCCCGGTGCCGGCCCTTCGCGCCGGCATAGTCGAGGGTGAGCCCGCGCGCCTCAAGGACGGGCGTGGCCTGAACCGCGGCCTTTGCCGGGTGCGGCGCGGGCAGGATTTGGGGACGAGATTCAAGACGTGCGGCTGCGGCGGTCATGGTCGTGCCCTCAGCTGCCGGAGGCCGAGTGCAGCTCTTCGAAGGTGAATTCCTTCCAGCTGGTGGGCTTGTTCTTGATGGCACCGATCCGGTTCATGAAGTCCGCGAACTTGATGGTGCCGAGGGGCACCAGCGTATAGGTCACCTCGGGGTCGGACAGGACTTCCGCGATGAAGGCGGGATCGAGCTTGGACTGCTCCACCTTCACGTAGATCTCGGCCGCTTCCTTCTTGTTCTCGTCCACCCATTTGGTGGCCTCGGCGAAGGCGTCCAGGAAGGCCTTGTAGGTCTTGGGATTCTCCTGGCGGAACTTCACCGTGGTGTAGGCGACAGTGGGCGTCGCCGGGCCGCCGAGGATGTCGTAGGAGGAGAACACCTTGTGGACCTTGGGGTCCTTCAGCGCCTGGTTCTGGAACGGCGGGTTGGACAGGTGGGACGTGATCTCGGTGCCGCCGGCGATCAGCGCGGCGGTGGCGTCGGGATGGGGCAGGGTGACCATCAGCGGGTCGAGCTTCTTGGCATTGCCGGGGCCGAAGGCCTGCTCCGCCGCCATCTGCAGGATGCGCGCCTGCACCGAGACGCCCGCCGCCGGCGTCGCGATCTTGTCCTTGTCGGTGAAGTCCTTGATGGTCTTCACATTGGGATTGTTGGTGAGCAGGAAGTTGGGCTGCGCCCCGAAGGCGCCGACGATCTTCACCTCCTGCGCCGTGCCGCGGGTCTTGTCCCAGATGGTGAGGAACGGCCCGATGCCGGCGGAGGCGATGTCGATGCTGCCGGAGAGCAGCGCGTCATTCACCGCGCCGCCGCCGGACAGGCGGATCCACTCCACCTTGATGTCGATGCCCAGTTCCTTGCCGTGCTTCTCGATGAGGCCCTTTTCGCGCAGCACGTGGAAGGGCGTGTAGAGGGTGCCGAACTGCTGGGCGATACGCAGCACGCCTTCCGCCCGCGCCGGCACGGCAGCGAAGGCTGCGGACAGCACCACGCTGGCGGCGGCGAGGCGCGTGAAGGAGCGGCGCGAGAACATGCGGCGCGAGAACTTGGGGCGCGAGAACTCGGGGGTGCTCATCTTCATCTCCTCGGGGCTCAGGACACGGCGGCGCGACGCCGCTCCGCGAGGTGGGAGCCCACGGCGAACTCATTGACGATATTGTCGGAAACCTTGCGGCGGCGACCGTCGATGCCAAGCTCGGGGAACAGCAGCTCGGCGACGCGATAGGCCTCTTCCAGGTGCGGATAGCCCGAGCCGATGAAGGTCTCGATGCCGATCTCCTGATATTCGCGGATGCGGGCGGCGACGCTCTTGGGGTCTCCCACCAGCGCGGTGCCGGCGCCGCGTCGCACCAGGCCGATGCCGGCCCACAGGTTGGGCGCGATCTCCAGCTTGTTGCGGTCGCCGGGCTGGAGCGCAGCCATGCGCGCCTGGCCGACCGAATCCATCTCCACCTTGAAGCGCTTCTGCGCGCTTTCGATCTGCTCGTCGGAGACCTGGGAGATGAGCCTGTCGGCAGCGGCCCAGGCCTCGGCCTCGGTCTCGCGCACGATGAAATGGATGCGCAGGCCGAACTTCAGCTTGCGCCCGCGCCTGGCGGCCCGCGCCTGCACATCGGCAAGCTTGTCTTTCAGGATATGGGGCGGCTCGCCCCAGGAGAGATAGACGCTGGTGTGCTCGGCCGCCACCTCGTGGCCGGCCTCGGACGAGCCGCCGAACCACAGGGGCGGGTGGGGCTGCTGCACCACCGGGAAGTCGAGCCGGCCGTGTTCCACCCGATAGTATTTGCCGGTGTGGTCCACGGTTTTGCCAGCCACCAGATCGCGCCAGATGGAGAGAAATTCGTCGGCCTGGGCGTAGCGGGCGTCGTGGTCGAGGAAGATGCCGTCGGCGGCGAGTTCCGCCGGATGGCCGCCCACCACTACGTTGAGGAGAAGCCGGCCGTCGCTGAGCCGGTCGAGGGCTGCCGCCTGCCGCGCGGCGAAGGCCGGCGTGGTGACGCCGGGGCGAAGCGCCACCAGGAATTTCAGCCGCTCGGTGGCGGTGGCAAGGCCCGCCGCGGTGATCCAGCTGTCCTCGCAGCTCTGGCCGGTGGGCAAAAGCACGCCCTTGAAGCCGAGCCGGTCCACCGCCTGCGCCACTTCGCGGAAGTAGGCGAATTCCGGCGGGCGCTGCCGCGTCTCCGACCCCAGATAGGCGCCGTCGCCATGGGTGGGGATGAACCAGAAGATGTCCGGGCTCTGCGCGGCGGCAGCAGGAACGGGAACGGGATGACTCATGGGAAGCTCCGTCATTTCCCTGAAAATGACGGGCAATTATGCATAATGTCAATAGAACTTGTTGAATTAGGTGTGAGCCGTGCCGTCGCAGCCCTTTGCAGGCGAACGGGCGTTCAGGACGCAGGGTTTCGTCCGGCCGCGCGCAAGGCGTCGCGCAGCTTGTCGGCCTCTTCGCAGCCCTTCGGGTGGCAGAGCAGGTGGATCAGCTCGAGGTTCTTCTCAGCCTTCTTGAAGTCGCCGATCGCGATGAAAAGCTCGCCCTGATATTCCAGCGCCGGGCGATGGGCCGGATCGTAGAACAGGGCTTCCTTGTACCAGCGCGCCGCCTCGTCGTAACGCTTCAGGTTGCGGTTGGCGAAGGCGATCAGATTGTAGAGATCGGCATGGCGCACCGTGGCCGTCAGCGGCATCAGCAGCGCCAGCGCCCGCTCATAATCCCCGGCATAGATGGCCGCCCGGCTCTGCGAGAGGTCGGGCAGGTCGGTGGATGGCGCGGTGTCCATGGCGGCGGCCGGCAGGGCGGCCAGCAGCACGGTGGCGAAGGCGGCACTTCGGAGGGCGGCGCCCCGCATGCGAGCGGCGCCCGTCACGCCGCGTCCCGCCGGCTGCCGCCATCCTCGCCCATGGCGGCGAGGATGCGCCGCTTGAGCGCGACGAACTCGCCATCCGCCCGATCGCGGGGGAAGGGCAGGTCGATGGTGAGGTCTTCCACCACGCGGCCGGGATTGGCGCTCATCACCACCACCCGGTGGCTGAGATAGACCGCCTCCTCCACGTCGTGGGTGACGAGGATCATGGTGGTGCCCTCGGTCTCCCAGATGCGCTGGATCTCCGCTTGCAGATGCACGCGGGTGAGGGCGTCCAGCGCGCCGAGCGGCTCGTCCAGCAGCAGGATTTCCGGCCGGCTGGCAAGGCCGCGGGCGATGGCGCCGCGCTGGGCCATGCCGCCGGACAATTCGTGGGGATAGGCCTTCTGGAAGCCGGAGAGACCCACGAGGGCGATATGCTCGGCCACAGCCTCGGCCTTCTCCTTCTGGCTCCAGCCGGAGTTTTCAAGGCTCAGGCCGATGTTCTGCTCGAGCGTCAGCCACGGCAGCAAGCGATGGTCCTGGAACACGATGCCCCGCGTGAGCGAGGTGCCGGTGATGCGGCGGCCGTTGAGCAGGATGTCGCCGCGATAATCCTCATCCAGCCCCACCACGAGGCGCAGCAGGGTGGATTTCCCGCACCCGCTCGGCCCCACGATGGTGACGAAGGCGCCGGGCTCCACATCGAAGCTCACGTGGGAGAGCACGTTGACGAGGGGCCGGCCCGGCAGGGCATAGGTCTTCGACACGTTGCGGAATTCAAGATGTCCGGGGGTGGCCATGGTCTGGCTCCTGAGGTTCTGGGGTCAGCCGTCGTAGCCCTGCTTCCACTTCAGCACCCGCTTCTGGGCGACATACATGGAGCGGTCGATGGCGAAGCCCACGAGGCCGATGATGACCATGCACACCAGCAACTGGTCGGTGAGCAGCAGGCCCTGGGCGCGGAAGATGAGGAAGCCGAGGCCCGAAAGGCCCGAAAGGCCTTCCGCCACCACCACCAGCGCCCAGGCAAGGCCCGCCGCATAGCGCAGGGACACCATGATGGAGGGCATGGCGGCGGGCACGATCACCTTGCGCACCAGCTGCCAGCGGGTGAGGGTGAGCACCTTCGCCAGCTCGATATAGTTCTTCTCCACGTTGCGGATGCCCTGCAGCGTATTGAGGAACACCGGGAAGAACACCGACTTGGCGATGACCAGCACCTTCGCCGGCGCGCCGATGCCGAGCCACAGCACGATCAGCGGCAGCCAGGCGATGCCGGGAATATGGCGGATGGTGTCGAAGGTGGGCCCGAAGAATTGCTCCACCTTGCGCGACAGCCCGGCCGCGATGCCGAGGATGATCGCCGCCACCGAGCCGTAGAGAAAGGCCTGCCCCACGATGCTGATGGAGGCCAGGAAGTCGAAGGCCAGATGCTGCTTGGTCAGCATCTTCCAGAAGGCGGTCACCACCGTGATCGGCGCCGGCAGGAAGACCGGATCGATCCACTTGTTGGCCGCCGCGGTCTGCCACAGCGCCAGAATGGCGAAGGGCAGGATGAGGCCGATGAGGTTGGGCCGCCCCGCGCCGAAGAGGCCACCGGCAAACCGCGGCGCCGGGCGATCGACCGTGCCGGCCTCGACCGCCGCGGCTTCGATGGTGTCCGATGTATTGGCCATGTGCTGAGTGTCCGGATCGCGGAAAAAAGCTTCAAGGAAGAGCGCCGGGAGCGTGTCCCGGCGCAATTTCATCAGTTGTAGATGGAGTATTGGCCGCCAACGAAGAAGCGCCCGTCGATGAAGGCATCGATCTGCGCGCTGGTCAGGCCGCGTTCGGCGAGGATGTCGTCACCGTTTTCCACGTACCAGGCCTGGAAGGTCTTGATGGCATTGCGGGCGCGCTCGGCATTGGGCTCGCCGGCCATGAACTCCCACTCGCCTGCATGGGTGATCTGGAACTTGGCCACTTCCAGCGGCACGCGGGTCTTGTCGGCGACGATCTCGGCCGCCTCGTCCACGTGGTCGGAGGTCCATTCGCGGGTGCGTTCGCGGGCGGCGAGGAAGGCTTTGACCACCTGCGGATACTTGTTCACGAAATCGCGGCGGGCGAAGTAGGTGACGCGGCCGGCATTGTTCACATAGACGCCGTCGTCGGGCGAGCGGCCGATCACCTTCAGCTTGCCGGAGAGCCACGCGCCGGCGAAGGCGCCGGCAGCGAGGTGCGCCGTCGTCGCGTCGGTGGCGCCGGTGAGGACGGACGTGATGGCCACCGCCGAATTGTCGATGGACGTGTAGCGGATCCGGCCCTGCTTATCTCTGGAATCGAACGGCAGACCGGCCTTGGTGGTCACCTCGAAGGGCGAGGACCAGTAGCAGGAGATGCGGCTCGACCCGAACTTCTTGCCGTCGAGGTCGGCCACCGAATTGATCTTGTCGTTGTCGGCGCGGGCGAGGATGGGCGCGCGGTAGCGGTTGGAGGGCTCGGACGCCCAGATGATGACGCCGTCGAGGCCGTTGGCCCGGTGGACGGTGGCCGGATAGATCATGCGCTGGGCGATGGCGATGGCCCCGCCGTTCACCGCCGCCGCTTCGGCGCCGAGCAGGTCGGCCGCGCCCGAGGCGATGAGGTTCACCTTGGTGGTGCCGATCTTGTCGAAGGCGTCTTTGAAGAAGCCCTTCTCCTGCGCGATCACCGTCCAGGGCGTGAGCTGGAGATTGATGGAGGGCAGGACCTCTTCCGCCCGCGCCGGGGTGAGGGCGGGTGCGGCGAGGGTCAGCGCGAGTGCCAGGGTTGCGGAGATGAGGCCGGGCCGGACGGCGCGGGCAAGGGAAGGCTGGTGGGGCATGGGCGTCTCTCGGGGATGAAATGAGGCGGGCAGGCCAAGAATGGCTTGCAATGTACATATAATCGACAGATTTTATATAAAATAGCAATCCGGCTTTCAAGCCCTGATCTGCCCCTAGGTCCGCCGCGGGCCGGGAAGAGGCGGGGCGGCTGGGGCGCAGCACATTCTGTCGATTGGCGAATTTCCGCTTCGGGTGCCC
This sequence comes from Xanthobacter autotrophicus, assembly GCF_005871085.1. Classification (GTDB taxonomy): domain Bacteria; phylum Pseudomonadota; class Alphaproteobacteria; order Rhizobiales; family Xanthobacteraceae; genus Xanthobacter; species Xanthobacter autotrophicus. Next base: position 37,800 of record NZ_VAUP01000007.1, read on the forward strand.
GTGCTCATGTCTCTGACCTTCCGTCCACCCCGGTCTATCCTGCGTCTGCTGCTTGGCGGTGTCGCCCTGGCTTGTCTTGTGGCGGCGGCCCTCTTCGCGGCGGGATTTGCCGTGGTCTCGGCCGTGGCGCGGGGACCTGCGCCGGACTTTTCCGGCCGGCCGCTGCGGGTGGGCGTGGGCTGGCTGCCGCCGCCGGACACCCCGGACATGCGGCTTTATATGGAGGAGGGATTCGAGCTGGATCTTGCCGCCGTGCTCGCCGGTGCGCTCGCGGCCGAACTGCGGCTGGTGCGCATCGCGCCCGAGGCCGCCGAGCAGGCGCTGAAGGCGGGCGAGGTGGACCTGGTGGTGACCCGCGCCGGTGCCGAGGATCCCCTGCGCCGCCGCGCCCGGGTGGTGGAGACAGGCTTCTCCTCGGGCCTCAGCCTCGCCATGCGTTCGGACCGGCCGCTCAAGGCGTGGAGCGCGCTTCAGGGCCGCACTGTCTGCGTGACGGAGGCCAATGCGCACGGCCTCGCCTTGGCCGTGCGGCTGGGGGCGCAGGTGCGGGTGCTGCGCGCCCCGGCGCAGGCGTTGATGTCGGTGCGTACCGGCGAATGCGACGCCGCCCTGCATGACCGGGCGCTGCTCGATCCCTTGTTCGGCAAGATGTCGTGGCAGAAGTTCTCCGCCACCCTGCCGGCGGTGGAGCCCACGGACCTGGTGGTGGCCGTGGCGCCGGACGATGCCGGCCTTGCCGAGGCGGTGGAAGGTGCCCTCAAGCCCTTGTCGAATTCCCAGACATGGCAGGCGCGGCGCGAGAAATGGGCCGCCACCGTCTCGTTCGAGGTCTATCGCGATCAGGTGGCGGCGGATTGCCATTGAGGCGCCGGTTCACCCGCGCGGCGGCGATCGCGGCGGGTCTTATGGCGCTGGCCAGCCTTCCCCCCGCGTTGGCGCAGGAACGCGCGCAGGATCTGCGCGCCGCCTATGCCGGGCCGCCGCAGACATGGCCGGTGCCGTGGATCGACCCCGGCGTCGCCTTCGTGGAACTCGCCGCCGCGCCGCCGCCTGCGCCGCATTCGCCTGAGGCGGAGCTGGGCGGGCGGTTGTTCCGCGATGGGATGCTCTCCGCCGACGGGCGCATCGCCTGCGCCTCCTGCCATGATCCCGCCCACGGCTTCAGCGTGCCGGAGGCGGTTGGGCGGGGCATCGGCGGAGCGCCGGGGCGGCGCAATCCGCCGGCGCTGTTTGCCGTCGCCGGCCGTCCGAACCTCGACTGGGACGGCGGGGGCGGGACCCTGTCCGCCCGCGTGCTCGCCCCGCTCGCCGCCGCCGACGAGATGGGAAACACCAGCCTCGCCTTGGTGATGACGCGCCTGTCCGCCAGCCCCTATGCGGCCGATTTCACGCGCCTTTTCGGGGCGGAGGGCGCGTCCCCGCGCACCCTCGCGGCGGCGCTGGCCGGCTATCTGGAGACGCTGGATACGCCCACCCGTTTCGACCGCTTCATGGCCGGCGACCGGGCCGCGCTAACCGATACTGAAGTGGCCGGCCTGCACCTTTTCCGCACCAAGGCGCGCTGCGCCAATTGCCATTTCGGCCCGCGCCTTTCCGACGAGGGCTTCCATAATCTGCGCCTCTCCTTCTTCGGCGAGCCGGCGCAGGACCTCGGCCGCTTCGCCGTCACCGGTGACGGCGAGGATGCGGGGCGCTTCCGCACGGCGTCCCTGCGCCATCTGAGCGAGAGCCCGCCCTACATGCACAACGGCCTGTTTCCGACCCTGGATGGGGTGGTGAATTTCTATGACCGGGGCGGCGGTGAAGTGTGGGCGCGCAACGCCCGGGAGGCCGAGCGCCCGCTGTATCGCGAGGCCGCCCGGCGTGCCCCGCACATCCGCCCGCTGGGCCTCACCACTGGGGAAAAGGCCGCGCTGGTGGCCTTCCTGAAGGCGCTGTGACGTCGGCGCGGCTTGACATGTCCATTATATCGATCTTTTTTATGGAAATAATTGACAAAAGGGTAAGCCATGTCCCTCCCTCCTCTTCGCATCGGTGTATGGGCGCCTGTCCACGGGCCGCGCGCGGCTCTTCAGGATCCGGCCGAGCCGTTCAATGCGTCGTGGGAGCACAATCGCGATACGGTGCTTCAGGCCGAGGCGCTGGGATATGACGCGACGCTGGTGGCGCAGCACACGGTGAACCCGCACCTGCCGGACTACGACCAGCTTGAAGCCTGGACCGCCTCAGCCGCGCTGGCGGCCCTCACCAGCCGCATCGAGATCATCGCCGCCATCAAGCCCTATCTCTACCATCCGGTGGTGCTGGCGAAGATGGCGCTGCAGATCGAGAACATCTCCCGCGGGCGGTTCGCCTTCAACCTCGTCAACGCCTGGAACCGGGCGGAATTCGAGAAGGCCGGCATCCCCTTCGGCGAGCATGACGAACGCTACGCCTATGGCCGCGAGTGGATCACCGTGGTGGAGAAGCTCATCCGCGGCGAGAGCGTGACCCACACCGGCGAGAATTTCGCCCTCACCGATTATCTGCTGACCCCGAAGGACCTCCACCGCGCCCGGCCGCGCATCTATCTCGGCGGGGAATCCGAGCCCGCCCGCGCGCTGGCGGCGGATGCGGCGGACGTGTTCTTCATCAACGGCCAGCCGCTGGAGGACGTGACCGCCTTTATCGCCGACCTGAGGCGCCGCCCGCGCACGCTTGCGCCCCTGTCGTTCGGCCTTGCCGCCTTCGTCATCGCCCGGGAGACCGAGCGAGAGGCGCAGGAGGAATACCAGCGGCTCGCGGCTCTGGCCGCCAGGGATGCGAGCGTGCGCGCCGCCCAGGCCGCCCGGACCGATCCCAACGTGGTGATGGTGAAGACCTTCGCCAAGTCGGAGCGCGTGGGCACCAATGGCGGCACCGCGGCGGGGCTGGTGGGCAGCTACGATCAGGTGGCCGAGCGCATCCGCGCCTTCCATGCCGCCGGCATCGAATTGTTCATGTTGCAGTTCCAGCCGCTCACCGTCGAGCTTGCCCGCTTCGCGCAGGAGGTGTTCCCGCGCCTTGGCCGCGCCGCGCCGCCGCGCGTGGAACTGCGCCAGTCGCAGGCCGGCTGAGCCCTTCCTTTCCCCTCGCCCCGAGGTCATCGTGAGCCAAGCCGACCACACCGCCATTCTTGCCTTGCCGGGCCTTGCCTCCGGCTCGTCCGCCGCGCCTGCGCGCCGGGTTCGCGTCTTCGGCCCGCGCGCCCTTCTGGCCCTGTCCTGGCTGGCGCCGCTGCTGCTGGTGGCGGTGTGGGAAATCCTCGCCCAGACCGGCTATGTCACCCCGCAAGTGCTGCCGGCGCCGAGCAAGGTGGTGCGCACGGCGTGGCGCCTCGCCACCACGGGCTCACTGCTGAACGATCTCGGCACCAGCCTGCTGCGCGCGGCGGTGGGCTTCGCGATTGGCGGCAGCATCGCCTTCGCGCTGGGCATCCTGGTGGGCTTCTCCCGCCTCGCCGAGGCGCTCATCGACCGCAGCGTGCAGATGGTGCGCGCCATTCCCTTCCTGGCGCTGCTGCCGCTGGTCATCGTGTGGTTCGGCGTGGGCGAGGGGCAGAAGATCTTCCTGGTGGCGCTGGGCGTCGCCTTTCCGATCTACATCAACACCACGCTGGGCATCCGGCAGGTGGACGGCAAGCTCTTGGAACTGGGCCGGGTGCAGGGCCTGACCACGGCGCAGATGATCACCCGCATCATCCTGCCGGGGGCCTTGCCCTCCATCCTCACCGGGGTGCGCTATTCGCTGGCCACCGCATGGCTGGCGCTGGTGGTGGCGGAGACCATCGGCGCCCAGGCCGGCATCGGCTTCCTCGCCATGGATGCGCGCGAATTCCTGCGTACCGACGTGGTGGTGCTGACCATCGTCATCTACGCCCTCATCGGCGTGGTGGCCGATTCCATTGCCCGGCTGCTGGAGCGCCGGCTGCTGGCCTGGCATCCCAATTTCAGCGGGGCGGCCCGATGAGCGCCGCCCTTCAGGACGCCCCCGCAGCGGTGCGGGTGTCCGGCCTGCGCCGGGCCTATGGGTCGCGCGTGGTCATCGACCGGCTCGACCTCACCATCAGGCGCGGCGAGTTCGTGGCCCTGCTGGGCGAGAGCGGCTGCGGCAAGACCACTTTGCTGCGGGCGCTCGCCGGTCTCGACCCCATCGACGGCGGCCGCATCGAGGCGCCGAAACGACCGGCGGTGGTGTTCCAGGAGCCGCGCCTGCTGCCGTGGGACAGTCTGTGGCGCAACGTGGCCCTGGGCCTGCTCGCCGAGGGCGCGCGCGACAAGGCGGCCGCCGCGCTCGCCGAGGTGGGCCTCGGCGGCCGGCTCGACGACTGGCCGCGCAACCTCTCCGGCGGACAGGCCCAGCGCGTGGCGCTGGGCCGCGCGCTGGTGCAGCAGCCCGAATTGCTGCTGCTGGACGAGCCGTTCGCGGCGCTCGACGCCCTCACCCGCATTCGCATGCATGTGCTGGTGAAGGACCTGGTCGCGCGGCACCGGCCGGGCGTGCTCCTCGTCACCCACGACGTCGTGGAGGCCATCGCGCTGGCCGACCGCATCCTCGTCATGCGCGGCGGCGCCATCGCCGCCGAGCACCGGCCCTCGGCGCCGGGTCAGCCCGCCGCCACCCGCGCCATCCTCCTCGCCGAGCTCGGGGTCGTCGACGACCTCAGGAGCGCCTGATCCCCTTTTTGGAAGAGAAGCCATGTCCTCGTTCCTGACCCCCTCCCGCCGCCAGTTCCTTGCCACCGCGCTCGCCGGCGCGGGCGCCGCTTCCGGCCTGCTGCCGTTCGGCGCCAATGCTGCTCCCGACACCCGCAACACCGACACGGTGCGCCTCACCTGGGGCTTCCATGGCCTCACCCTCATCGCCAAGGAGCGCGGCACCTTCGAGAAGGCGCTGGCCGAAAAGGGCATCAAGGTGGAATGGCTCGGCCCGTTCCCCAACCATGCGCCCACCCTACAGGCGGTGACCGGCGGCAGCGCCGATTTCGGCTTCGGCGGCTCCACCACCCCGGCGCTGGCCGCCATCATCGCCGGCTCGCCGCTGGTGTTCAGCCAGTTCGTGCTCTACGAGCCGCGTACCACCGCCATCATCGCCAAGGACGGCTCGGGCATCGACACGGTGTCGGACCTGGTGGGCAAGTCGGTTGCGGTGAACCGCTCGGGCCTCGGCGAGTTCCTTTTGGTGGCGGCGCTGGAGAAGAACGGCATCGACCGCTCCAAGGTGAAGTTCGTCTATCTCAACCCGCCGGACGCCGCTCCGGCGCTCGCCTCCGGCAAGGTGGACGCGTGGTCCATGTGGAGCCCCGGCGTCGACATCGCGCGGCTCGAATACAAGGCCCACGACATCTTCCTCGAGGGTCGCGACCTCGAATTCTACATCGATTACAGCTCGTATGTGACCAGCCGCAAGTTCTCGCAGGAGAATTCGCAGATCGTCCGCGCCGTGGCCGCCGCCTATGAGGAGGAGGCCAAGTGGGTGAATGCCAACACGGTGGAGGCCGAGACCATCGTGCAGAAGCGCGCCGGCTATTCCGACGTGATCCGCGACCAGTTCATCGAGCGCCGGCGCACCTACAAGCTCATCCCCGTCACCGACAAGGCCTTCGTCGCCGACCTCCAGAAGGCGGCGGACTGGCTGGTGGCGCGCAAGATCCTGCCCGAGCCTGTCACCGTCTCCGATCATCTCGCGCAATTCTGATTTCGAGCCCTTCGCCGGGCCCCTTCACTCTGCCCATTCCAAGTCTTCGAGGTCTTCATGAACAAGCCCGTCACCGACCTGTCCGTCCGCCTCCCGGGGCCGCCCGTGGCTGATCCCGCGCCCTGGCGGCGCCTAATCGAACATATCGGGCGCGGCTCGTCGGAGCGCGAGCACCAGCGCATCCTGCCGTTCGAGGCGGTGGACCTGCTGCGCGAGGCCCGCTTCGGCGCCCTGCGCCTTTCGAAGGAGGACGGCGGCGCCGGCGCCTCTTTCCGCGAGCTTTATGCGCTTGCGCTGGAGCTGGCGGCGGCGGATGCCAACGTCGCCCACATCTTCCGCAATCATTTCACCGTGGCCGAGCAGTTCACCCGCGTCCCCACCGATGGCCGCAGCCGCTTGTGGCAGCAGCAGGTGCGCGACGGCGCCCTGTTCGGCCTCGCCAGCACCGAGGCCAATGCCAGCCCTGCCGGCGGTGGCGTGCCCACCGACACCGTGCTGTCGCCGGACGGCGACGGCTTCCGCCTGGACGGCGTGAAATATTACAGCACCGGCACCCTGTTCGCCGACGCCATGCTGGTGCGCGCGGGCACCAGGGACGGCCGCGTCGCCTCGGTGATCATCCCCACCAAGCGCGAGGGGCTGGAGGTGGTGGACGACTGGGACGGTGCCGGCCAGCGCCTTACCGGCTCGGGCACCACGCGCTTCCACGGCGTACGGGTGGAGGCGGACGAGGCCATTTTCGACACGCCGGACCGCGGCTATGGCCTCGCCTATTCCAACACCCAGGCCCAGCTCTTCCTCACCACCGTGGTGGCGGGCATCGTGCGCGGCGTGCTGGAGGATGCCATCGCGCTGGTCACCCGGCGCAAGCGCAGCTTCTATTACGCGCCTACGCCGAACCCGGTGGACGACCCCTTCCTGCAGCAGACCATCGGCCAGATCGCGAGCCACGCCTTCGCCGCCGAGGCCATCGTGCTGGCCGCCGCCGACGCCCTCGACCGGGTGAGCCGCGCCCGCGACCGCAACGAGCCGGCCGAGGCGCTTGCCGCGGAAGCCGCGCGGGCGGCGGCACAGGCCAAGATCGTGGTGGACGAACTGTCGCTGCGCGCCGGTACGCTGTTGTTCGAGGCGGGCGGGGCCTCCGCCACCGAGCGCAGCGTCAACCTCGACCGCCACTGGCGCAACGCCCGCACCATCGCCGCCCACAATCCGGCGAGCTACAAGGCGCAGGCCATCGGCGCCCTTCTGGTGAAGGGCACGCCGCTGCCGTCCAAGGGCTTTTTCTGACGGGCGGGGCGAGGGGCGGGGGATGCGCTCTCCCGCCTTGTCACCGTCCGTTGTTGGTCACAGGACGTCACCCTTCGGCTTGACCGGAGGGTCCATCCCTCCGCTTGTCGGGAGCGGGGGGCCGGCGCCTATCCCCGTCCATGCGCGTCCCCTCACCCCGGCCCCCTCGCGAGAGGGCGAGGGGGGACCGCTTGGCCTCGTTCCAAAGCCTCATTCCAAAACCGTCCCCGTCCATCCCCGCCTCTCAATGAAAATCCCGCGATTTCGGCAGCACCCGCACGTCACGCGGATGCTGGCGCGGATGCTGGGGGTGGGCGAATTCGTCGGCGCGCGACAGCTCCATCTGCGGCTTGCGCACGCGCGAGAGCAGAGCGAGGTCGGCGGTGCGGTCGACGAGGCGCTCGGCCATGAGGTGCACCACCCCCTCCGGGCTCTTCTGCACCCGGCCTTCCACCAAGAGCAGGCGCGATCCCATCACCGCGCGGCGGAAGCGCTCCAGCGTGCGCGCCCACAATACGATGTTGGTGATGCCGGTCTCGTCCTCCAGCGTGATGAAGATGGCCTTGCCATTGCCCGGCCGCTGACGCACCAGCACCACCCCGGCGGTGCGGGCGAAGGCGCCGTCCTTCAGCGCAGCCGTCTCGGCGCAGGAGAGGACGCGCCCGGCCCGGAAATGATCCCGCAGCTCGCCCATGGGATGCCCCTTCAGGGAAAGCCGCGCCGTCTGGTAGTCGGCGACGATGTGCTCGGAGCGGGCCATCTCCGGCAGGCGCACCTCTTCCTCCATACCCAGCTCGCGGGCATCCGCCGCGGCGAACAAAGGCAAGGCGTCGTCGTCGGGCAGGCGGCGGGCGTGCCACAGGGCCGCGCGCCGGTCGAGGCCGAGGGAGCGGAAGCCGTCCGCATCCGCCAGCAGCTTCACCGCACGGGTGGGCAGGCGGGCGCGGCGCGCCAGCACCTCGATGCTGGAAAAACCTACCCCCCGCGCGGCGACGAGGCGTTCGCCCCATTCTTCATGGAAGCCGTCCACCTGCCGGAACCCCAGGCGCAGGGCCAGCGCGCCGTCGGCGCGGCGCTCCAGCGTGTTGTCGTGGTGGCTGTGGTTGATGTCGATGGCGCGCACCTCCACGGCATGCTCGCGGGCGTCGCGCACGATCTGGGCGGGAGCGTAAAAGCCCATGGGCTGGGCATTGAGCAACGCGCAGGCGAACACCGCCGGGTGCCGGCACTTGATGTAGGACGAGATGTAGACGAGCTTGGCGAAGGAGGCGGCGTGGCTCTCGGGAAAGCCATAGCTGCCGAAGCCCTTGATCTGCTCGAAGCAGCGCTGGGCGAAGTCGCGCTTGTAGCCGCGCGCCACCATGCGCTCCACCATCATGGCCTCGAACTCGTGGATGGTGCCGAGATTGCGGAAGGTGGCCATGGCCCGGCGCAGGCGGTTGGCCTCCGCGTCCGAGAAGCAGGCCGCCACCATGGCGAGCTTCATGGCCTGCTCCTGGAACAGGGGCACGCCCATGGTCTTGTGGAGCACGTGGTACAGCTCGTCCGGCTTTCCGTGCGCGGGGTCGGGGGAGGGGTAGTCCACCTTCTCCTGCCCGTTGCGGCGGCGCAGGTAGGGGTGGACCATGTCGCCCTGGATGGGACCGGGCCGCACGATGGCGACCTGGATGACGAGGTCGTAGAACTTTTGCGGCTTGAGGCGCGGCAGCATGTTGATCTGGGCCCGGCTCTCCACCTGGAACACGCCGATGGAATCCCCGCGCGAGAGCATGGCGTAGACATCCTTCTGCTCGCCCGGCACGTCGGCGAGGCCCCAGTCGATGCCCTCATGGTCGCGCATGAGGTCGAGGGCCTTGCGAATGCAGGTGAGCATGCCGAGCGCCAGCACATCCACCTTCATGAGGCGCAAGGTGTCGATGTCGTCCTTATCCCATTCGATGAAGGTGCGGTCCGCCATGGCGGCGTTGCCGATGGGCACGGTCTCGTCGAGGCGCCCGCGCGCCAGCACGAAGCCGCCCACATGCTGGGACAGGTGGCGCGGCGCGCCCATGAGGCGGCCGGCAAGGTCCACCGCCCGGCGGATGAGCGGGTTCGACGGGTCGAGCCCGGCCTCGCGGATCTGGCTGTCGGCGATGTCGCGGCCCCAGCTGCCCCACTGGGTGGAGGCGAGGCGGGCGGTGATGTCCTCGGTGAGGCCCAGCGCCTTGCCCACGTCGCGGATGGCGCTCCTCGGGCGATAATGGATGACGGTGGCGACGATGCCGGCGCGGTGGCGGCCGTATTTCGCATAGATGTGCTGGATCACCTCCTCGCGCCGCTCGTGCTCGAAATCCACGTCGATGTCGGGGGGCTCGCGCCGCTCGGTGGAGATGAAGCGGGCAAACAGCAGGTCGTTGTCGGCGGGGTCCACGGCGGTGATGCCGAGCACGTAGCACACCGCGGAATTGGCCGCCGAGCCGCGCCCCTGGCACAGGATGCCCCGGCTCTCGGCGAAGCGGACGATGTCGTGAATGGTGAGGAAATAGGGCGCGTATTCAAGCTGCCGGATGAGGGCCAGCTCGTCGGCCAGCAGCTGTTCCACCTTTGGGGGGAGGCCGGCCGGATACCGCACCCGCGCGCAGCGCCAGGTCAGCTCCTCCAGCCAGGCCTGCGGGGTCCAGCCGGGGGGCACAGGCTCTTCCGGATACTCGTATTTCAGCTCGCCCACGCTGAAGTCCATGCGGGCGAGGAGGTGGCCGCCCTCGGCGATGGCCTCCGGCGCATCCTTGAACAGGCGCGCCATCTCGGCGGCGGGCTTCAGGTGCCGCTCGGCGTTGGCCTGAAGCCGGCGGCCGGCCTCGCAAATGGTGGTGCCCTCGCGGATACAGGTGAGGATGTCCTGCAGGTCGCGCTCGCGCGGTGTGGCGCACAGCACGTCGTTGACCGCGAGCAGCGGCACGCCATGGGTGCCGGCCAATGCCTTCAGCGCGGCGAGGCGGCGCCGGTCGTCGCCGGCAAACGGCATGTCGGCGGCCAGCCACACCGCGCCCGGGGCGGTCTCCTGAAGGCGGGCGAGGGCGGGTGACAGCCGCTCCGCCAAAAGGTCCACCCCCGGCCCGGGCATGAGCACCAGCAGCAGGCCGCCGGGATCGGCCAGCAGGTCGGCGAGGGTGAGGTGGCATTCCCCCTTCTTCGCCCGGCGGTTGCCGGTGGTGAGCAGCCGGCACAGCCGCCCCCAGCCGGCGCGATCCGCCGGATAGGCGAGGATGTCCGGCGTGTTATCTGAGAAGACGAGGCGGGTGCCGGTGGCGAGGCGGAAGGCGCGGGCGCGCGCGGCGAGACGGCTCTTGGCGGCGCGCGTTTCCGCATCGTCTTCATCCCCCGCATTCTCGTCCGCGTCCAGGCGGCGCAGCTCTTCCAGCGCGCTATAGGCCCGCACCACGCCGGCAACGGTGTTGCGATCGGCGATGCCGAGGCCGGTGTGACCGAGGCGGACCGCCACCTCCACCAGCCGCGCCGGCGCGCTCGCCCCGCGCAGGAAGGAGAAATGGGAGGCGGCGGCCAACTCCGCATAGGCCGGCGCCGGGGCGATGGCGGTACTCATGGAAGGCGTACTCATGGAAGGCGTACTCATGGGAACAACCCGTGCAGGAACCAGCGCGGCTCCGATGTCTCCCGCCCGTAGGTGCCGGCGCGATAGAGCCAGAAGCGGCGGCCTTCCTTGTCCTCCACGCGGAAATAATCGCGGGTGAGCGCCTGTGCCCCGGTCCACCATTCGGCGGCGATGCGCTCCGGCCCCTCGGCGCGCACCACCTCGTGCAGCACCCGCCGCCAGCGGAAGCGCAAAGGCGGGCCGTCGGGCACCTCGGCCAGGGTCTCCACCGGCTCGGGATGGGCGAACAAAGCCGGCGGGCGGGGCAAAGGCGCCCCCTCCGCCGCCGGCGCGGGCCAGGCGGCAAGGCCGGCCACGGCCCAGCCCTTCTGCGCCGGCACGCTCGCCGCCGCCCGCTCTGGCACATGGCTGTCCTGCGGCTGAAGGCACATCACCCGGCGCGGGCCGAGGCGGGCGGACAGCACATCCACCAGCTCCGACAGGGCCGCCTCTTCAGGCGCCGCGCCGAAGGTGGCCTGGGTGGCCGCAAGCGGTTCGCAGGCGGTGACCGACAGGCGGATCACGTCATAACCGAAGCCGGGGTCCAGCGGATCGGCCAGCGCCGAAAGCCGCTCGCGGAACAGGCCGGCGAGGCGCGCGGCATCGCGCAGGGGCGCGGCGGTGCCCGCTTCCACCCGCCGCACGGCGCCGTCGCTGCGGAAGAAGGCCGCCGCAAAGCGCCGCCCGCCTTCCCCGTGCCGCTCCAGCACGGCGGTCAGCTCGCGGGCAAGGTCGGCGAGCACAATGCGGGCGGTTTCCTCATCCCCCATGGGCTCGGCGAAGCGCCGCTCCGCCACGTAGACGGGCAGGGGATTGAGGGGGGAGATGGGGGCATCGGCCGCGCCGGTGATCTCCTCCAGCCGGCGAACGATCTGGCTGCCGAAGCGGGCGGCGAGCGCGGCCCGGGGCTTGCCCGAAAGGTCGCCGATGGTGGCAAGGCCGAGATAGGCGAGGCTGCGCTCGGCCTCCGGATCCAGCTCCAGCGCGGCCACTGGCAGGCCGGCCACGGCCTGCCCCTCCGTCCCCGGCGCGGCCACGAGGCCGGGGCGCCAGCAGGCGAGGGCCAGCGCCGCGCGGGCGGTGCCGGCCACCGCGCCCTGGACCGCGAAGCCCTGGGCGGCGAGGCGCGCCACCATGGCGGCGAGCATGGCCTTCTCGCCCGCAAACAGATGGGCGCAGCCGGTGATGTCGAGCACGATGCCATAAGGCGGCGCGAGCGCCACGAACGGCGTCCAGCGCTCGCACCAGCAGGCGATGGCGGCGAGCAGCGCGCCGTCCGCCGCAGGGTCCGCCTCCACCGCCTGAAGCTCCGGCACGCGGGCCTGCGCATCCGCCAAGGTCAGCCCCGGATGGAGGCCAAGGCGGGCCGCCGCCGCGTCCACCGCATGGAGGCGGCGGGCGTTGGCGAGGGTGTGCACCACCGCGAGAGGTGCCTCATCCGGCGCGGCGCTCGAAGGCGCCGACGACCACGGGTGCCGGGCCGTCTGCGCGTGCCGGGCCTTGCGATGCAGCCGGTCGGTGGGCAGGCGGGGCAGCAGCAGGGCGGCGAGGCGCCGGGGCGAAGCGTCGGGCATGGGCATTCCATTCCACAATCCAGCGGCCGGTGGGCCCGGCCCGGTTGCGGGCCAGCTCCAGGGCGAAGGCGGGTGGCCCGAGGCAGAAGGCCGGCGCCCCCGCCGCGCCGGAGGGAGCGGCCGAGGCCAGCCAGCGGGTGGCGGCGGCGGAAGGCACGGGCTCCGCCGCCGAACGCAGCAGCAGGGCCGGCACCCCCGAGCGCTCCGCCCTCAGCGCGAGGCGGCGCGTGGCGGTGAGGTCGAGGCGGGACGGCATGCCCCAGGGCTCGACCACCACGAGGCCGAGGACGGCATGGTGCAGCGCCTCCTCGGCGGCGGCGAGGGTGTCGGCGGCATCCGCCCCCTGGACCAGGATGAGCCGCGCCGGATCGAGGCCGAAGGCGGCGCAGCCCGGCCCGTAGAGGTCGCCGCCCTCCAGCGCGGCAAGGTCCTGCCGCACCCACACCACCGGCCGCCCTGTGCCGGCGGCAAGGGCCAAGGCGAAGCCGAGGGCGGCGGCGCCATTGCCCTTGTCGCACGCGAACACCTCGTGCAGCGCGCCCAGCGCCAGCCCCCCGCCCAGCGCCCCATCCAGCGGCGCGCCGAGGGCCAGCCGCCCCCACGCCGCCCCCGCCGCCGGGGCGCCGGCGTGCTGGATCTCCTCCACCCGCCGCCGCAGCGCGGCCAGGGAATCCCCCCCGTTTCCCAGCCGCCCGATGCCCTCGCGCCCGATCCTTTCGCGCTCATGCATGATGTTCCTCTTTTGTTCTTATAAAAGGACTCCGTTGGGGGCGAATGTCAACGGGGAGGGGGAGGACCTGGATGGCCCGTCGTGATGTCTCACATATCGGCTTGGGAGCATGTTGCTCGGCGTTGAGCCAGGGCGGATCACCGTATTGGCGTTCCGTTGCAGGTATTGCCGTACTGACAGGGCAGGGTGGCGATCCGGCACGGGGTGGATGCGCCTTGCTTCCGCCCGCCGCGATGGGATCCTTGACCCATGAGGTAAGCCTGGGTGACGCTGCCGCAGGCGCCACGTCCAGCTTGGCGTGCCGCGGGGTCGATCTGGCGCCTTCTGGATGGTTCTGATGTCTCTCGTTCCGTACCTTCCTCCAGATCAACGGCGCCTTCTCTCCCGCTTCTGGGAAAGCGCATCGGGGTACTGGCGCGGCCGCGCGGCCTGGCGCGCCTGGGTCCTGATCGCGATGATGGTGGCCACGGTGCTTTTGCAGTTGTGGACCCAGTATCGGCTGAATTTCTGGAACCGTGATTTCTTCAATGCCATCGGGCGAAAGGATGGGACGGAACTCTGGAGACAGGCGTGGCTTTTCGTGCCGCTCGCCGCCGCCAGCATCTTCCTCGTCATCGTCTCGGTCTGGGTGCGCATGACGACACAGCGCCAATGGCGCCAATGGCTGAGCAGCCACCTTTATGATTTCTGGCTGTGCGGCGGTCGCTACCGCCGGCTGAGGTTCATGCTGGGAGAGCATCAGACGCCCGAATACCGCATCGCCGAGGACGCGAAGGTCGCAACCGACGTGCCCGTGGACCTCGTGGTGGGCCTGCTTTCGTCGGTGCTCAACGCGATCACCTTCATCGGCGTTCTCTGGAGCGTCGGCGGCTCACTGGTCCTCAAGGTCTTTGGGCAGCACGTCTCCATCCCCGGATATCTGGTGCTCGCGGTCGTCGCCTATTCCGTGCTGGTCACGGCCGCGATGATGTTCATCGGGCGCCACCTGATGCGGGTGCTCGGGGAAAGCAAGCGTGCCGAAGCCGACCTGCGGGCGATCGGGGCGCATCTGCGCGAGAGCGGCGAAGGATCTGCGCTTCCGGATGAACGTCAGGACGGACGACAGGTTATCGGCGGGGCCCTGGCGAAGGTGATCGCCCAATGGCGCGCATTGTGCTGGCAGCTCATGCGGATGACGCTGGTCTCGCAGACCAACCTGCTGCTGACGCCGGTGATCGGATTGCTGCTTTGCATGCCGAAATATCTGGTCGGGCTGATGAGCCTTGGTGAGGTCGTCCAGGCTGCCGCGGCGTTCACCATCGTGCAGGCGGCATTCAACTGGATCACGGACAGCTATGCCCGCCTCGCCGAGTGGAGGTCTTCCGCGAACCGGGTCGCGTCCCTCCTGCTCGCGCTGGATCAGGTCGACCAATCCGAAGAGCCCGCAGACCCCGAGATGGCCGAGGGAAACACAAGCGGCGCCAAGGCTCAGTTCGGTCGCCTTGCGCAGGATTAGAGTATTTTCGAGCGGCGTGGGTCTCAGTTCATGTGAATAAAACATGTAATAGGATAATATAGAATGGTTCTGGCCCATCCCCTGGAGAGCTCAGATTCGCCTCTCCCAAGGATGCCGCGCAAACTTCAGCTTTCCTTCCCCCACATCGTGCCGGGCGAGGATCTCGTCCAGGGCGGGGCGGTCGATGGTGAGGGTGTCGGACAGACGGGTGGCGATGTCCGCGATGGCGGCCTGGGCGTTGGGGTGGAGGACGATGCGGCTGGCCTTGTCCGTGCAATAGCCCATGAACATGGCCTGCTGCTCGGAGCCCAAAGCGAAGTGGGATCTCAGCTGTTGGATCTCGGCGTCGTCGGTGCGGTGGGAATCGATGCGCGGGATGTAGAGCGAAGCGAGCTTTTTCCAGTAGTGCGCCTCGGCGATCTGCCCGGCCAGAAGAATGACGATGGCATCCTCGATGAAGTGTCGGTCGGCCTTGGCGTTCAGGTCCAGCACCAGCTCGCTCGCGCCCTCGAACCGTGTTTCGCCGCTGAGGCCATGGGGCGGGTGAAGCGCCGCGCCGGTCACGTCGCGCTTGTGGAGGAGGGCGACCAAGGCATGCCCGGCCTCGTGGACCGCCACCGCCTTGCGCCGGATGTCCAGGGGGATCTCGTGGGCCGGCGTGGCAATCATGACGGCGGTTCGCAATGGCTGAGAACGGGCTAAAACGCTCTTATACCATTGCGCGGGCGATCGGCTCCAGCGGCTTGTGCCTCAAGGGGCGTGGGGCTCAGCTTGAAGAAGCACCGCCGCTCCCTCTCCCGCTTGCGGGGGAGGGCCGGGGAGGGGGAGGATCCCTGCCAAAAGTGCTGACGGTGGGAGGGAAAACGAGCGGTTGCCCCCTCCCTGCCCTCCCCCGCAAGCGGGAGAGGGTTCCCACCGCGCCCGGCCGCGCCGCTTGCACCTACCGTGCGTCCGCCTTGATCATGTCGGCGGCCTTCTCGGCGATCATCATCACCGCCGCCGCCGTGTTGGCGGAGACGATGGTGGGCATCACCGAGGCATCCACCACACGTAGGCCCTCAAGGCCGATGACCTTGAGGCGCGGGTCCACCACCGCCGCGGGGCCGGTGCCCATGCTGCAGGTGCCCACCGGGTGGTAGATGGTCTGGCCGGTGCGGCGGGCGAATTCCAGGAAGTCGGCGTCGCTGCGCACATCCGGGCCGGGGTTCATCTCGAACGCCCGGTAGGGGTCCATGGCCGGCTGCTCGATGATGCGCCGGGCGAGCTTCATGCCCTCCACCAGGCAGTCGCGATCCTCCTGAACCGCAAGGAAATTCGGCCGGATGGCCGGGGCCTTGAACGGGTCCGCCGAGGTCACGTGGATGGAGCCGATGGATTGCGGGCGCAACTGGGTGACGCCGATGGTCATGCCCGGCTGGCGGTCGAGGGAACGGTCGGCGGCGTTGGCATAGCTGGCGTGCATGAAGAAATACTGCACGTCCGGCCCCTCCAGCCCCGGTCGCGTCTTCACGAAACCATGGGCAAGGCCGGTGCCGAGGGTGAGAATGCCTTTGCGCGTCAGGAAATACTGCGCCACCGCCTTGGCGAGGGCGAGGCCGCGGGTCTGCTCGTTGAGGGTCACCGGCTGCTTGACGCGCCAGTTCATGCGGGTGGCGAAATGGTCGCGATAATTGTTGCCGACGCCTGAAAGGGCATGCACCACCGGGATGCCCGCCGCCTTCAGCGTGGCCGGATCGCCGATGCCCGACAGCTCCAGCAACTGGGGCGACTGCACCGCCCCGGCGGCGAGCAGCACCTCCGCCCGCGCGCTGGCCGCCACCTCGCGCCCACGCTGCCGATAGGTCACCCCGGTCACCCGCCGGCCATCGAGGGTGAGGCAGAGAGCTTGGGCGTGGGTCGCCACCTTGAGGTTGGGGCGGGAGAGGGCGGGGCGCAGATAGCCGTCCACCACGGTCCAGCGACGCCCGTTTTTCTGGTTCACCTGATAATAGCCGAACCCGTCCTGAACCTTGCCGTTGTAGTCCGGGTTGCGCGGGTAGCCGGCCTGTTCGGCCGCCTTGATGAAAACCTCAGACAGAACAGGGCGTTCGCCCACGCGGACGATGTTGATGGGGCCGTCGGTTCCGCGCTCGTCCTTGTCGATGTCGAAGGCCTCGAAGGTCTCGAACTTCTTGAAGTAGGGCTTCACGTCGTCCCAGCCCCAGCCGGTGGCGCCGAGCTGGGCCCAGCCGTCATAATCCTGGCGCTGGCCGCGCACGAAAATCATGCCGTTGATGAGGGTTGAGCCGCCAAGCCCCTTGCCGCGCGGCACCACGATGGGGCGGTCGTAGGTATTTTGTTCCGGCTCGGTGTGGAAACGCCAGTTGAAGGCGCTGCCGGCCAGAAGCTTGGAGAAGCCGGCCGGAATGGGCACCCAGAAGCCCCGGTCCGTGCCGCCCGCCTCCAGCAGGAGGACGGTGCGGCGGGGGTCTTCCGAGAGGCGGGCCGCCAGGATCGCGCCTGCGGTTCCGCCTCCCACGACGATATAGTCGAAGCTGTCCATGGCCTTGTTCCAGCGTGCCTTTTTGTGCGGGCGGAGGGTCAGCCCCCGGCCGGCAGGACCTTTCCGGGGTTCAGGAAATCGTCCGGGTCAAGAGCTTTTTTGAGGGTGCGGGCGAGGGCGATCTCCGCCGGCGCGCGGCGCAGGAGAAGCTCGTCCACCCGATACTGGCCGATGCCGTGCTCGGCGGAAATGGAGCCGGCAAAGCGGGCCACCACGTCGTGGACCAGGGTGTTGATGGCAGCGCCGTCCTGGCCCGGGGCGAGCACCACGTTGTAATGGATGTTGCCGTCGCCCAAGTGCCCGAAAGCATTGACCTTTGCGCCCGGCGCGCCGTCCGCGATGGCGATGTCCGCGGCCTCCAGGAAGGCGGGAACATCGACGATGGGCACGGAAACATCGTGCTTCATGCTCTTGCCCTCGCGCGCCTCGCCATCGGTGATGTGCTCGCGCAAGGCCCAAAGCTGGGTCGCCTGGGCGCCGGTCTCGGCGATGACGCCGTCCAGCGCCGTGCCGTTCTCCAGCGCCGCCGCCAGCGCCGCCTCCGCCGCCTCCCTAAGGCCGGACAGGCTGGCGCCGGCTTCCAGCAGCACGAACCACTCGCCGGAGGCGATGGGCGGGGTGAGGTTGAGGTGCCGCTTCAGCAGGTCGAAGGAATAGCCGCTCATCAGCTCGAAGGCGGAGAGGGTGTCGCCGAGCTCTTCCTGCGCCAGCGCGAGCAGGTCGAGAGCGGCCTGGGGGCTGGGCACTGAGAGCAGGGCGGTGACCGTATGCCGGGGCCGGGGCACCAGGCGCAGCACGGCGCCGGTGACGATGCCCAGCGTGCCCTCGGTGCCGATGAAGAGCTGCTTCAGGTCGTAGCCGGCGTTGTCCTTGCGGAGCTGGCGGGCCATGTCCACGATGGTGCCGTCGGCGAGCACCACCTCAAGGCCCAGCACCAGCGCGCGGGCCATGCCGTAGCGCACCACATTGACCCCGCCCGCATTGGTGGAGACCACGCCGCCCACAGTCGCCGAGCCTTCTGCCGCAAGGCTTATGGGCAGCAGGCGACCGGCCTCGGCGGCGGCGTCCTGCGCCACCTTGAGGATGCAGCCGGCATCGGCGGAGATGGTCAGGCCCACCGGGTCGATCGCGCGCACCTTGTTCATGCGGTTCAGCGAAAGCACCACCTGTCCGCCCGAGGCGTCGGGCACCGCGCCGCCGGCAAGGCCGGTATTGCCGCCCTGCGGCACGATGGCGGCGCCGGCCGCGCGGCAGGCCTTCACCACCTCGGACACCTCGGCGGTGGAGGCGGGGCGGGCGACGCACAGCGGGCGGCCGGGAAACAGGCGGCGCCAGTCGATGGCATAGGAGGCCATGTCCGCCTCGTCGGCGAGGAGGCCGGAGGGGCCGAGAATGGCGGCAAGGCGGGAAACAAGATCGGCGCTCATGAGGCAGCCCTCAAGACATCTGGCATGAAACGGGTGCGGGCTTCAGCCGGATGGCCCCGCCCGCGCGGTGGCGAAGCGGATGCATCCGTTGGCCGCGCGCTGCAAGCCCCTTTCTCCCGCAGACGCCGTGTCCTTGCCCTGGAAAGCCGGGACACGGCATGCCGTCACACATATCCGTAGGCGGACCAGCCGCCGTCCACGCCCATCACCTGCCCGGTGACAGCGCTTGAGGCATCGGAGGCGAGAAACACCGCCATGCGCGCCACTTCGTCCGCCTCCACGAGCCGGCCCATGGGGGTGCGGGCCTTCAGGCGGTCGAGGTCGAGGCGGCCGCGGGCGGCGAGGTCGTCCAGCAAAGCGGTGCGCACATAGCCGGGGGCGATGGCGTTCACCCGCACCTTGTCCCGTGCCCATTCGCAGGAGAGGGCCTTGGCCATCATGGCGACGGCCGCCTTGGAGGCGCAATAGCCGATGCGCTCGGGCGCGGCCACCACGCCATACATGGAGGCCATGAGCAGCAGGGAACCGCCGCCCTGGGCGATCATGCGCCGCCCCGCCTCCTGCGCCGTGAGGAAGGTGCCTGTGAGGTTGATGTCGATGACGCGCTCCCACTCCTCCTCGGTCACCGAGAGGGTGGGCGCGTTCTGGGAGACGCCGGCATTGGCAACGCAGATGTCCACCGGACCGAAGCGGGCCTCGGCGGCGTCGAAGGCGCGGACGATATCCGCCTTCCGCGTCACCGAGCCCTTGACCGCGATGGTCTCGCCCAGCTCCTGCGCCCGCGCTTCGGCGGCGGGGTCGAGGTCGAGCAGCACCAGCGTGGCGCCCTCCGCCCGGAAGGCCTGCGCCACGGCAAGGCCCAGCCCGGAGGCGCCGCCGGTGATGAGGGCGCAGCGGCCCGCGAGGGACCCGCCGCTCACTTGCCGGCTCCGGCGAGTGTACGCATGCCGAGGAAATCGGCCATGAGGTCCAGCTGGCAGGCCAGCATGGGCTTGCCGAAATGGATGCGGCAGCCTTTCGCCTTGGCGGCGGCGAGGAGGGCGGTCTCCTCCGGCTGCATGATCACCTCGGCGACGATCTGTTCCGGCGACAGGCGCGCGGTATCAAGCGGCAGGGCATCGCCCTCCTTGAGGCCGAGGGAGGTGCCATTCACCACGATGTCGTGGCCGGAGGGGTCGGGCGTGCCGATGTCCACCTGCGCCGTCGGATAGGCCTCGGCGAGGCGGGCGGCGAGGTCTTCCGCCTTGGCGCGGGTGCGGTTGGCGATGGTGAGGCGGGAAATGCCGGACTCCACGAAGGCGAAGGCGATGGCGTTGGCCGCGCCGCCGGCGCCGGCGAGATAGACACTCTTGCCCCTAGGATCGATGCCCGCCGCCAGCAGCCCGCCGACGAAGCCCTTGCCGTCCAGCATCTCCCCGATGAGCCGGCCGTCCGCCTCGCGACGCACGGTGTTCACGGCGCCGATGCGGCGGGCGCTGTCGGAGACGGCGTCGCACAGGTCCACGATGGCGGTCTTGTGCGGCACCGTCACCACGAAGCCGCCGAGGCTCTTCATGGCCTTGAGGCCGGCGACCAGGGTCGCAAGGTCGTCCGAGGCGACATGGAACGGCACCATCACCCCGTCGCGGCCCTCGCGCGCCATCAGCGCGTTGAGCATCTGCGGCGTCTTCACGTGGTGGATGGGGTCCGCGAGGATGCCGTAGACACGGGTGTGGCCGGTGATTTCGCGGGTGGTCTGGGGCGTGGTCATGGGGCAGGTTCCGGGGTGGCCCGAAGGCTCAGATGCCGAGGTAGGCGGTCTTGATGTGCGGGTCGGACAAAAGGCCGATGCCGGTGTTCTCAAGGGCGATCTGGCCGTTCTCGATCACATAGGCGCGGTCGGCGATCTTCAGGGCGTGGAACGCCTTCTGCTCCACCAGCAACACGGTGGTGCCGCTCTTGCAGATGCGGTCGATGACGTCGAACATCTGCTGCACGATGATCGGGGCAAGGCCCAGCGAGGGTTCGTCCAGCATCAGCAGCTTGGGCTTTGCCATCAGGCCACGAGCGATGGCCACCATCTGCTGCTCGCCGCCGGAGAGGGAGCCGGCCATCTGGTCGAGGCGCTCGCGCACGCGGGGGAAGATGTCCAGCACCTCGTCGAAGCGCTGGGCCATGCCGGTGCGGACCTTGGGGTGGTAGCCGCCCATCAGCACGTTGTCGCGCACGCTCATGACCGGGAACAGCTGGCGGGCTTCCGGCACCATGATAAGGCCCGCGCCCACGATCTCGTCCGGCGGCAGGCGATCGATGCGCTGGCCGTCGAACTCGATGCTGCCGGCGGTGGGCTTCACCAAGCCGGAGATGGCGCGCAGCAGCGTGGTCTTGCCGGCACCGTTGGAGCCGATGATGGTCACCACCTCGCCGCGCCCGACCCGCAGCGAGATATCCTGGAGGATGACGGTGCGGCCGTAGCCGGCGGTGATCTCAGAGACCTTGAGCATCGACGAAATCCTCTCCGAGATAGGCCTCGATCACCCGTCGCTCGCGCACCACGGCGTCGGGCTTGCCTTCGGCGATCACCTTGCCGCTGTCGATCACCACGATGCGGTCGGACAGGCTCATGATGGCCTGCATGTTGTGCTCGATGGCGATGACGGTGACGCCGGTGTCGCGGATGGCGCGGATCAGTTCCACCATCTTCACTGTGTCGGACTGGCTCTGGCCGGCCATCACCTCGTCGAGCAGCAGGATTGTGGGCTCGGTGGCGAGCGTGCGCGCCACCTCCAGCCGCTTCAGGCCGCCGATGGGCAGGGTTCCTGCCTCCACGTCCTTCACGTCGTCGAGGCCCATGAGCTTGGCCACCCTGAGGGCGACGGCGCGGGCATCGTCCACGGAGCGGTGACGCAGGAAGGCGCCGATCATGATGTTCTCCAGCACGGAGAGCTTGCCGAAGGGTTGGACGATCTGGAAGGTGCGGCCAATGCCGAGCCGGGCGAAGGCATCCGGCGAACTGGGCTGGTGCCACTTGCCGTCGGGACCGAGGATTTCGATGGTGCCGGCATTGGGGGTGAGGAAGCCCGAGAGCTGGGCGAAGACGGTGGTTTTGCCGGCGCCGTTGGGGCCGATCACGCCCAGGATCTCGCCCCGCTTCAGGGTGAGGGAGACGTTGTCGGTGGCGGTCAGCCCGCCGAAGCGCTTGACGAGGTTCTGCGCCTTCAGCACCACCTCGCCGGGGGTGCCAGTGATGATCTTGGTGGCAGGCGCGACCACATCCGCGCGGGTCCGTCCGCCGCCGGGCAGCCTGTCGATGAGGCGCACCACGAACGGGCCGAAGGTGCCCACCAGCCCGCCCGGCAGGGTCAGCGTGATGATGACCAGCACGGACCCATAGACGAAACCGTGCAGGCCATTGGCCGAGGCCCCGAGCCAGCCGCGGGCGAGTTCCGCGAGCGGAACCACCAGCACCGTGCCGAGCAGGGGCCCCGCCACCGTCCCGAGGCCGCCTATCAGGGCAAACATGGCGATCTCGATGGCGGTGGCGAGGGAGAACAGCGTCGCCGGCTCCAGGAACGTCATGTACATGGCGTGGAAGGTGCCCACCAATGCGGTGAGCGCCGCCGAGATGGCCATGGCCCAGAGCTTGACGCCGTTGATGTTGATGCCCGCCGCCTGGGCCGCGCTGTCGCGTTCACGCACGGCCGTGAGGGAATAGCCGAGGCGGGAATGGCGGATGGCGTAGGACACCGCCAGGCAGAGCATCAGAAGACCGAATGCGATGTAGAGATAGTTGATCTTCTCGCGGAAGATCATCCACGGCCAGCCGATCTGCAGCGGCACCACGAGGCCGGCCGAGCCGCCGGTGACCCCGTTGAAATGGATGGACAATAGCCGCACCACCTCCAGGAAGGCGATGGTGGCCAGCGAGAAGAATGGCCCGCGCAGGCGGAAGCAGGGATAGCCGATGCCGAGGCTGACGAGGGCCGCCAGCGCCGCGCCGGCGATCATGCCGATCCAGGGCGAGAGGCCGAAATGGGTCAGCAGCAGCGCCGCCGTATAGCCGCCCAGCCCATAGAACACCGTGTGGCCCAGCGAGAGCTGTCCGGCATAGCCGCCCAGAATGTTCCAAGCGGTGGCGAGCGCCCCGAACACGCAGATGGTGACGAACACGTGCACCATGAAGGTGGAGCCCGACCAGGCCGGGATGATGACCAGCAGTGACAGGGCGAACAGGGTGCAATAGACGCGCGGGTCGGTGAGCCGCGATAGGACCGAGAGCCCGCCGGGGGTGGCCGGGGCGCTCCGGGAGTCCTTGAGCGAGGAGTCGTGAAGGCTCATCGTGTCACTCCGTGCCGCGGCCGAGGCCGAACAGGCCGGTGGGCTTGAAGATGAGGATCAGGAGGAACAGCGCGAAGTAGACGACCTCTTTCAGGTCGGGCGCGATGTAGTAGCCGGAGAGGCTGTCCACGAGGCCGATGATCATGGCCCCGAAGAAGGCGCCGTACATGGAGCGCATGCCGCCCAGCACCACCACCACGAAGGCGGTGAGCACGAAATAGGTGCCGATGGTGGGTGTCACGGGGTAGAGCGGCATCACCAGCGCGCTGGCAAGGCCCACGCAGGCCGCGCCCATGCCGAAGGCGATGACGTAGATCTTGTCCACCTTCACACCCATGAGCAGCGCCGCGTTGCGGTTCTGCGCCGTGGCGCGGATGGCGCGCCCCAGCGCGGTGGACTGCATGAACAGATGCAGTCCCGCCACCAGCGCCAGCGCGCAGACGAACATCACGATCTGCCCCTTCACCAGGGTGAAGCCGGCGACCTGGACCGAGCCTTGCGCCGCCGAGGGCGGCACCGAATAGAGGTCGGCACCGAACAGCAGCAGGGCGAGGTTCACCAGCGCGGTGGACAGGCCCACCGTGGCGAAGATCTGGATGTGTTCGTCGGCGGAGAGCAGCGGCTGGATCAGGAAACGCTGCACCAGCGCGCCGAGGGCGAACAGCAGCAGCACCACGGGAATCGCGGACGCATAGGGATGCAGGCCGAACTTCGCGGCGAGTAAATAGGCCGCATACATGCCGACCATCAGGAATTCGCCATGGGCGAAGTTCACCACCCGGACGATGCCGAAGATGAGGGTGAGGCCAACGCTGATGATGGCATACATGCTGCCAAGCAGGATGCCGTTGAGCACCAGCTGAATGAGAACGTCCATCGCGCTCCGCTCCAGTAGTCCGCAGGGTCTTTCGGCACGGAGGCCGGACATGGGGTGGATAGCTTGGGGGTGAACCGGCTTGGGGGTGAACCGGCTGGATGCATGCCCCCGCGCGAGGCCAGATCGCGCGGGGGCTGCGCGGCGGCCGGTCAGGGGCGCCGCAGGCAATCGAGAAGCTGTTCAGACGAAGCGGAACCCGATCCGCCTGAGGA
Source organism: Xanthobacter autotrophicus (assembly GCF_005871085.1). Taxonomy (GTDB): domain Bacteria; phylum Pseudomonadota; class Alphaproteobacteria; order Rhizobiales; family Xanthobacteraceae; genus Xanthobacter; species Xanthobacter autotrophicus. The sequence goes on from NZ_VAUP01000007.1 coordinate 61,607, forward strand.
AAGCATTCCCGATGATCAGTTGGAGCCGACGCCGACCTTCATCTTGGCCACCGCCGCCGTCTCGGGGAACACAGTCACGAGGTTGCCGCCCTGCCACTGCATGAGGAACGGCTTGGCGCGGGTGTTCTGGCCCTGCTCGGAGAATTTGGCGCCCCAGCCGGTGGCGGTCTCGCCCACGGGGATGTCCACCTTCATCACGGCGGCGCGCACCTTGTCGGCATCCGTGCTCTTGGCGGCGGCGATGGCGTCGAAGAACACCTTGGCACCCATGTAGTTGGCAAGCGAATGGCCGGAGCGCGGATCAATGCCGTACTTCGCCTTGTACTTGGCCACGAATTCCGTAATGCCGGGGGCGGCCTTGGGGTTCGTGTTGTACTGGGTGAAGTCCACGTCGAGGGCGCCTTCCATGTTCTCCGCGCCCACTGCCATCATGGTGTCGCGGGTGGAATAGCCGCCGCCAGCGCCCATCACCGCCTTGGGCTTGTAGCCCTGATCCTTCATCTGGCGGAAGAACAGCACGGTGTCGTTCTGGTAGGAGGTCTGCAGCACCACGTCCACGCCGGCCGACTTGAGGCGCAGGATGACTGGAGTCAGATCCACGGACTTGGCGGAATAGGGCAGGGTTTCCACCACGTTGAGACCCATCTCCTTGGCGCGGGTCTTCTGATAGCCGGAGACCGTCTGACCGTAGAGGCTGTCCTCGTGGATGATGCCGACCTTCAGGTCGGCGGGCTTAATGCCAAGGGCCGGGGCAATGGCCTCAATGACGGAATCCACCATGCGGTTGGCGAAGTCACGGGCCGTGGCGTTGGTGCGGTAGACATATTTGAAGCCGCGCTCCGTGATGGGATCGGACACCGCGCCAAGTTCGAAATAGGGGATGCCGGCGAGCTCGGTCACCTGCGTCGCCGCCAGCGACAGGGACGAGGAATAGGTGCCGAAAATCGCCGAGACCTTGTCCACCGAAGTCAGGCGCCGGGCTTCGCCCACCGCCTGGTTGGGATCGACCGCGTCGCCCTTGATGAACTCGATCTTCTTGCCGTCGATGCCGCCGGCCGCGTTGCGCTCTTCAACCGCCAGCTCGAAGCCGCGGAAGCTCTCATCGCCCAGCAGGGCGAGGCCGCCGGAGAAGGGATAGAGGGCGCCAAATTTGATGGTGCCCTGGGCCGCCGCGGGTCCCGCGAACGGGGAGGCGGCAACAAGCAGTGCGGCGGCAAACGCCGCCCGCGCGAAACTCTTCATCGTCTCCTCCCTCGTCCGGCGCGTCTGCGACCGGCCCTTGCAACCCGTTATTCGGGAACGATTTTTAAGTGCCAGATGGCGGACGAGCGGACATTGCCGCCCGTCAGACGCTGCGGATAATGCAGATAACCAAGTTGCCTGACAAGTGGGACTTATGTAGTTTTCCCGCACCGAGGTGTCCGCCGCCAAGGGGCACCGGCCAAGTGCCGCGCAACGTGCTCGGCGGAAGGCTCTGAACGCTAGAAAAAGACGGCGTATCCCATCCGGCCTGCCCTGCAGGTCGATCGGCGCGCTTCACGGAGGAATGCTCGTGATTGAAATTCCCAGTTCCATGCGTCAAGCCCGATTCACCGGTGCCGGCGGGCCGGAGGTCATTGCCATCGAGACTGCGCCGGTGCCGCGCCCCGGGCCGGGGCAGGTGCTGGTGGAAGTTGTGGCCGCCGGCGTTAATCGCCCCGACTGCCTCCAGCGCGCCGGCAATTATCCCCCGCCTCCCGGTGCCACGGAGATTCCGGGCCTTGAGATCGCGGGACGTGTCGTCGCGCTCGGCGACGGTGTTGATACTCTGAAGATCGGCGACGAAGTCTGCGCCTTGGTGATTTCGGGCGGCTATGCCGAGTATTGCGTGGCCGAAGCCCCGCTCTGCCTGCCCATTCCCAAGCCGCTTTCGATGCTTGAGGCCGCCGGCCTGCCGGAAAACTATTATACCGTCTATGATAACGTCTTCACCCGTGGCCGCCTGAAGGCGGGCGAAACCATCCTCATCCATGGCGGATCAAGCGGCATCGGCTCCACCGCCATCCAGTTGGCGCACCATGCCGGCGCCCGTGTCATCGCCACCGCCGGCTCGCCGGAGAAGTGCGACTTCTGCCTGAAGCTGGGGGCGGACGCCGCCATCGACTATCGCGCCAAGGATTTCGTGGCCGAGGTGAAGGCGCTGACCGACGGGCGCGGCGTGGATGAGATCCTCGACATGGTGGGCGGCCCCTACGTGGCGCGGAACCTCCAGGCGCTGGCGGTTGAAGGGCGCCTGGTGCAGATCGCCTTCCTCCAGCCGAGCGAGGTCACCATCGACCTCATGCCGGTGATGCTGAAGCGCCTGACCTTCACCGGTTCCACCCTGCGCGCCCGCTCCGTCGCGCTGAAATCCGAAATCGCGGAAGCGCTGAAGCGGGACGTGTGGCCGCTGCTGGAGGCTGGCAAGATCAAGCCCTTCGTCCACGCCACCTTCCCGCTGGATCAGGCGCGGGAGGCCCATGCGCTCATGGAATCGAGCGCCCACCTCGGCAAGATCATGCTGGAGACCGGACGGTGAGCCTGTCGTCTTCCCCCGTCGTTTTCGTCACTGGCGCCGGGCGCGGCATCGGCCGCGCCATGGCGGACGCCCATGCGGATGCCGGCGCCGCCGTCGCCTATGTGGACTTTGATCCCGCCCTCGCGCAGGAGGCGGCCAACGCCGCCATCCTGCGTGGGGTGAAGGCCGTGGGGCTTGCGGCGGACGTGGCGGACTATGCCGCCGTTGAAGCCGCCGCCCGAGCCGCCGCCGAGGCGCTCGGGCCAGTGAGCGTGCTGGTCAACAATGCCGGCATCTCGCCCAAGGGTGGGGCCGACGGGCGCCGCGCCGAGGCGCCCGACATGGATCCGGCGGAATGGCGGCGGGTGATCGACGTCAATCTCACCGGCGCCTTCAATTGCGTGCGCGCGCTGTCGCCGGGCATGAAGGCGTTGGGGCAGGGCCGCATCGTCAACATCTCGTCGGTGGCCGGGCGCACTTATTGCGACATCGTGGGGGTGCATTATGCCGCCTCCAAGGCCGCCCTCATCGGCTTTACCAAGCATCTTGCGGGGGAGCTGGGGCCTTACGGGATAACGGTGAACGCCATCGCCCCCGGCCGCATCGATACTCCCATGGTGCGGGGCACCGCCACCGCCGCCAACGAGGCGGTGCGGCTGGTCACGCCCCTGCGCCGCCTCGGCCAGCCGGAGGAGGTGGCAGAGGTCTGCCGCTTCCTGTCGTCGGACGCCGCCGCCTTCGTCACCGGCCAGGTGATCGACGTGGCCGGCGGCTGGCTGATGACCTGAAGTTCGGGAGGATCTCCATGTTCGACTTCAGGAACCGGACCCTGCTGCTCACCGGTGCCAATGGCGGCATCTCCCGCGCCATCGCGGAGACCTTCTTCGCGCTCGGTGCCAATTGCGTGCTCACCGACCTGGACGAGGCGGGCATCGCCGCCTTCGCCCGGGAGCTGGACCCCAGCGGCGCCCGCGCCGTCGGCATCCGGCAGGATGCGGCCAGCCCCGCCGACGCCGACCGCGCCCTCGCGCTGGTGAAGGAGCGTTTCGGCGCGCTGGACGTGCTGGTCACCTCCGCCGGCCTCTACCGCGACCGCAAGGTTGCCGAGATGACCGACGCCCACTGGCGCACCGGCATCGCTGTCAATCTCGATGGCGTATTCTACACCTGCCGCGCCGCCATTCCGCATTTCTCCGAGACTGCGGCCATTGTGAACGTCGCCTCCATGGCGGGGCATCGCGGCAGCGTGGGGCATGCGGACTATGCGGCGGCCAAGGGGGCGGTGCTCAATTTCTCCCGCACGCTGGCCATGGAACTGGCGCCCCGGGTGCGGGTGAATTCCGTGTCCCCCGGCCTCATCGACACGCCCATGGTGCGCGGCCTGATGGATGCCAACGGCGCGGCGCTGATCGCCGGGACGCCGCTAAAGCGGCTCGGCACGCCGCAGGAGGTCGCCCGGGTGGTGGCCTTCCTCGCCTCCGACTGGGCCAGCTTCGTCACCGGCGAGACAGTGCATGTGAACGGCGGGCTCTATATTGCAAGTTGAGTTTGCAGGGAGAGCCGCGCGGTTCTGCGCGCGGCTCGGTCGGCTGAGCTAGGAGCAACGGATGGCCCAACCCCGCGACATCATCGGCCGGGCGCCCTCCCTCGCCGAGACGCTGGCGCACCGGCTCCGGGAGGAGATCGCCTCCGGCCGCCTGCAGCCGGGCGAGCGGCTGCCCACCGAGCATCAGATGGCCGAGACCTACGGCGTGAGCCGGCCCATCGTGCGCGAGGCGGTGGGCCGGCTGAAGCATGACGGCCTCGTCACCACCCGGCAGGGGGCGGGCGCGTTCGTGGCCGAGCCGGGCGCCGCCTCCACCTTCCGGCTCGACATCGCCGATTTCAGCGACAAGGTGGAGATGCGCGCCATCGTCGAGCTGCTGATGGCGGTGGAGGCCACCGCCACCGCCCATGCCGCGGTGCGCCGCACGGACGAGGACCTCGCCCGCATCAGGGAGCAGCTCGAAGCCATGCAGGAGGCCATCGTCCGTGGCGAGCCGGGCGTGGACGAGGACATGGCCTTTCATCGCAGCATCGTGGAGGCCACGGGCAATCCCTACTTCCGCGACCTGTCCCAGTTCCTGGACCACCGGGTGCGCCATTTCATCCGCACGGCGCGGGCGAACACGGCCCGTCATGGCGGGCTGGCGCAGGCGGTGCAGCGTGAGCACGATGCCATCTTCGCCGCCATCGAGAAGAAGGACCCCGTCGCCGCCCGCGCCGCCGCCGAGGAGCACCTGCGCAACGCCGCTGCCCGCCTCGCGGTCTATCTGGGACCATGAGGGGGAAGGTTTGTTCCTCGTGGTGTGCGCCGGAGCCTTGTTGCGCTGCCGCTGAACCCTCTCCCGCTCGCGGGGGAGGGCAGGGTGGGACCGGAGGCTTCCGCAATCGCGCCCCTGCGGGGCAAGGCCGCGTCCCATTTCGCTACACCCGTTCGCGCCGGGGCGGCACGCAGCCAGAACGCAGCGTGTCCGAATCGGTTCTTGGCGTTCTTTCCCGGTTCGTTCCTTCCGGGGCCTTTGGTTCGGCGCCCGGCATGTTGTCCTCTCCCCTGCCCGCGGAACGGGGGCGGGGCTTCTCCACCCCGTCGCCCTTGACCGGAGGGCCCATCTCGCCGCTTTGCAAGCCCCCGCTCCAGAGGAGCGGTGCGATCCCGCTTGCGGGGGAGGGCAGGGTGGGGGCTGGTGCCTCCCCACCCGTGCGGATCTCCGCGGGTAGGGCTCTGCCCCCTCCCCAACCCTCCCCCGCACGCGGGAGAGGGGGCGGGCCGGCGGTTCCCCGCCCATCTCACCATCGTCGCCCTCCGGCTTGACCGGACGGCCCATCTCGCCGCTTTGCAATCCCCCGCCGCCTTGCTCTCCCGCCGCCTTGTCCAGGCCGGGCCATGGGCCGTCCGGTCAAGCCGGACGGCGACGGCGCGTGGGGGCCTGAAAGCGCGGCCCCCGCCCCAACGCTGCTCCGCCGCCTATCCCGGCGGGGGCCCTCTCGCCGCTCGCCCTCACCGCCGCTCGAAGGTGCCGAGGCCGTTTTCGTTGAAGAATTCCACCTTCATCCGCCGGTCCGAGAAGGTCACCTGCGACACCGATCCCACTGGCGCCGTCTCCTCGCCCTCGGGGCGGAAGATGAAGTCGTCCCCGCTCCAGTGGTCGAGGATGAACACGCGTGGCTTCGGCCCCACGGTGAGGACGAGGCGGCCCTTCTCTTCGCTCACCCGCGCCTCGCCGAAATAGGCATTGGCGTAGGTGCCCACATAGGTGGCAAGCGGCTTGGCCGGCGCGGGCTTGGCGGGCGCGCTCTTGCCGGCGAGGGCGCCGAGTGGCGTGTAGAGCGGATCGATGAGCAGGCCATAGGCCGTGAGCCAGTCGCGCGTCACCGTGCCGAACTGGGCAAGGTCCATGAAGCTGGCGGAGAGGGCTTCAGGCGCGCCCGTGGGCTGGGCATTGGTGAGCACCACGATGCCCAGCTTCTCGGAGGGCAAGAGCACGTAGGTGGTACCGGCGCCGAGAATGAAGGCGCCGGAATGGTCGATCATCACCCGGCCGGCCGGCGAGACGTTCACCGAGAAGCCATAGCCATAGAAGCCGGCGCGGGCATCGGGGGCATAGGCGGGCGAGGAGATCATCTCCGGCCGCATGGCCGGCAGCAGCGCCTTCTCGGGCACGATCTGCCGGCCCTCATAGGTGCCGCCGCCCAGCACGAAGCCGAGCCAATGGGCCATGTCCCGCACGGACGAACTCACCCCGCCCGCCGGGGACTGGGCCTGTGGATCGCGCTGGAACTTCGCTGCGAAGGTCTTGCTCTCCCCGATCTTGCCGACCCGCACATGGGGCACGGCGCGGTTGGAGCGGGCCATGTAGTCGGCAAAGCGCGAGGAGGTGGAAGCCATGCCCAGCGGCTTGTAGAGCACCTCGTCGGACAAGGTCTCCCAGTCCTTGCCCGCCGCGCTGGCCACCGCCTCGGCGGCGGCGGTGACGCCGAAATTGGTATAGGCATAGGAGACGCGGAACGGGGCGAGGGGCAGCTTCTTCAGCCGCTCCAGCACCTGCCGGCGATCGTAGCCGAGGTCTTCCAGCTCGTCGCCGGCATGGTCCGGCAGGCCCGAGCGGTGGCTGTAGAGATCGGCGATGGTGACATGCTCGGACACCCAGTCGTCGTTCAGGGCGAACCAGGGCAGGAGGTCCTCGACCGGGGTGTCCCATTTCACCGTGCCCCTGCCCACCTCGTGGGCCACCACGCCGGCGCCCACCGACTTGGACAGGGAGGCGAGCTGGAACACGGTGTCCGCATCGATGGCCGCGCTCTCGCCCACCTTGCGCACGCCATAGCCCTTGAGGAACACCGTCTTGCCCTCGTGCACCACGGCCACCGCGAGACCGGGAATGCCGGAGCGCTCCATGAGGTCCCGGGCGAGGGCGTCGACCTTGCCCACCGCGCTCTCGATCTGCCCCTTGGGGATGGGCACTCCCGATGTCTGCGGCGGCGGCCGGGAGGCGTCGATCTGGGTCTGGGCGAGGGCCGGGGAGGCGAGGAGGAGGAGGGCAAGAGCGGTACAGGACAGGCCGGCGCGCCGGCCGGCTCGTGGGAAACGCCTGTGGGCCATGGGTGATGCCTCCATGCACCTGCGCTCACCGGCGCAGGCTGCTTGTGGCTCCAGGCTTAGCGGCAGGGGCCGGAGGCCCGCAAGGGGGCGGGTGGAGCAGGACCGGCGGGGAACCGCGAGGGACGCCGGGGCTGGGGGTTAGGGGCTATCCCCCGTGTTCCCGAACACGCCGCCGGGCCGGTGGGCGGACGGGATCCTGACTACGTGCCGTGCCTCGGCTTCCTGCTGCTGCTCTCGGCGGGCGGGGAGAGGGCAACGACAACGGCTGAGGCCCTCAGTCCGGGCCCCCGCCCTCACATCACCGCGGCCAGCCTCGGCGTCTCGTTGGAGTTGGCGGCGCGGCCGTTCACCGGTAGGCGGACGATGACGGTGGTGCCCTGCCCCTCGATGGAGCGGATGCGCATGGCGCCGCCGTGCAGCTCCACCAGCGACTTGGCGATGGCAAGGCCGAGGCCCGAGCCCTTATGGGTCTTGGTGAACTGGCTTTCCACCTGCTCGAACGGCCGCCCGATCCGCGCCAGTGCGTCCTTGGCGATGCCGATGCCGGTGTCCTCGATGGCGATCACCGCTGCCGCGCCGTTGACGCGGGCCTTCACCGCGATGTTGCCGCCCTCGGGGGTGAACTTCACCGCGTTGGACAGCAGGTTGAGCAGGATCTGCTTCAGCGCCCGACGATCCCCCTTGATGGCGAGGTTGTGGGCCGCCGCCATGGTCATGGTGATGTTCTTCTCGTCGCCGTTCACCGCCGTGACGCGCAGGGCGTCGGCGATGATGTCGTCGAGGGCCAGGTCCTCCACCTCCAGCTGCATGCGGCCGGCCTCGATCTTCGACATGTCGAGGATGTCGTTGATGACGTCGAGGAGGTAGGTGCCCGAGCCTTTGATGTCGGTGCAGTATTCGGCGTATTTCTCCGAGCCGAGCGGGCCGAACATGCCGCTCTCCATGATCTCCGAGAAGCCGATGATGGCGTTGAGCGGCGTGCGCAGCTCGTGGGACATGTTGGCGAGGAACTCGCTCTTGGCGCGGTTGGCGTCCTCGGCCTTGTTGCGCTCTTCCGAATACTTCTCCGCCAGTTCCGCCAGCTGCTGGGCCTGGTGCTCCAGGGTCTGCTGGGACTTGCGCAGGTCGGCCACCAGCGCCATCAGGCGCTTCTCATTGTCCATGAGGCGCTCCTCGTGGCGCTTCATGGTGGTGATGTCGGTACCCACCGAGACGTAGCCGTTGTCCTTGGTGCGGCGCTCGGCGATCTTCAGCCAGCGGCCGTTGGAGAGCTGGGCCTCGAAGGCGCGCGAGCCCTCCTCGGGCTTGTCCTCGGGCTTGAGTGGGGTGCGGGTGATGGGGTGGCGGCCCACCGAGGCGATCACGTCGAAGGGCGTGCCGGCGTGGATGGCCTCGTCGGGCAATTCGTGCAGGGACTGGAACTTGGAATTGCACAGCACCAGCCGGTTCTGGCTGTCCCACAGCACGAAGGCTTCCGAAATGCTCTCGATGGCGTCGCGCAGGCGCATGTCGGCGGTCACCGTGCGCTCGGCCATGCGCTGGGCCTCGGTGACATCCATGGCGATACCGATGAGGTGGGGGCCGTCCTCGCCCTGCTGCTGGACCACTTCGGCGCGCATGCGCAGCCATACGAAGTCGCCCTTGGCGGTGCGCATGCGGAACACCCGGTCCACCGGCGTGCCCGGGCGCTCGGCCAGCTCCTGGGCCAGCTCGTAGAGGTCGCCGTCGTCGGGATGCACGAGCTTGGCGATCTCGCCGAAGGAGACCAGCTCGTCCTTGCGCTCCAGCCCGAGGATCTCGAACATGGTGTCGGACCAGTACATGCGCCCGCGGGCCATGTCCCAATCCCACATGCCGCAGCGGCCGCGGTTGAGCGCGGTGTCGATGCGCCGGCGCACGGTGTCGTAGATGGCGTCCGCCTCGCGCGCCCGGCTCGCCTGCCAGTGGAACGAGAAGCCGAGGATCAGCAGCACCGTGCCGGTGGTGGTGAACAGGGTCACCGTCAGCGTGGTGGAATCCGACCAGGCCGCCAGCGCCCGCTCGGTGGGCTGGAGAAAGACGATCTGGCCGAGCGGTGCGTTGAGGTTGCGCACGGTAGCGAGCGCAGTGCCCTCGCCGAACGGCACTTCCAGCACGCCGGCGCGCTCGGCGAAGATGACGAGGGGCTGGGCGGGATCGATCAGGTCGGCAAGGGTCGCCGGCGCCTCGCCACGGGGGGCGGAGGCGATGATGCGGCCCTGGGCGTCGGTGACATAGGCGCGCCGTCCGCTTTCGGTGGCGCGGGGGGGCAGGCTCTCGTCGAGGGCGGAGGGCACGCGGGCAAGAGCATTGCCGGCGCGCAGGGTCAGCCCCTCGGCGGTGGCGAGGGCCAGGAGGGAGAGATCGTCCTTGGCGTTGTTCAGCTCGGCCACGCGGTGGGCGTGGATCTGCACCACCGCGCCGACCCCGATCACCACCAGGAAGGTGACGATGAGCGCCGGGACGATCCGGCGCAGGACCGGTTCCGCATCAAGCAGGCGCTGGTAGGCAGGGCGCGCGATCGACCGTGCCAGACCTCGAATGGCTTGGTCGCGCACGCCTACGCTCTCAGCGTTGGCGCGTGCCATCGCCGGTCTCCTCCGGGTGTCCGGGGGCATCGAGCGGCCTACTGCTCTTGAAGCCCCCACGTCCTAGATCTGGAGGGACGTGCCGCATCTCTCCGAATCGAGCCCATTGGAATCGAATCGGGTGGCTGTTGTCTAGAGTCCAGCCGAGTCAAGAGGCGGAAAATTGCGGTCACGCTTTGGTTTTCGCCGGTTTTCGGGGCGGTGGATAGCGATGTTCGCCGCCGGTGGCCGGAGCGACGCTGGGTCGCCGTGGACGGGGCGGCAGCGGGGTGCTTCTGTGCCGTCCCAAACAGGAGGAAAACATGACCGACATCTGGTTCAAGGCGGGTGAAGCGACGGTTCTCGCGGCGGAGGGGCAGGCCACCGACGCCATGCCGGAAGTGCTGATCGGCTCCGTGCGCGGCCCGGTGGGGCAGGCGGTCGCCTCCATGATGGGGCAGGTGCAGGGCCACACCCGCATGTTCGTGGTGCGCGACCTGAACCAGCTGGTGCGCCCGCTGACCATGATGACCACCAAGGCCACCATCCACACCGCCGAATATGTGGACCTCCTCGGCGGCGTGGTGCAGGCCGCCATGGGCGACGCCATCATCGATTGCGTCAGCGAGGGCATCCTGCCCAAGGACGAGGTGGACGAACTGGCCATGATCATCATGGTGTGGCTCGATCCGCGCTGTGCCGAGGATCCGGACCTCGACAAGGCCGACCTCTACCGCACCAATTACGAGGCGACCAAGCTCGCCATCTCTCGCGCCATGAAGGGCGAGCCGACCATCGACGAGCTGATCGCCAATCGGAAGACGGTAAAACACTACGCCCTGGAAGGCGTGGTCGACTACTGAGCGGCCCGGTCGCTGCCGAGGTCACGGTGACGTTGGTGGAGGTCTTCCGGGGGCTGGGCTAAGGTCGCGGCGCGCGCGGCGCAATCGGGGGCTCGTATCATCCGATTGCGTCCACGCTTCGTATCGAGTGCATGGATGTCGCCGAGCCCTGTCTTCTGGTTCCCTCTCTCCCGCCGTCGCCCCGGGCGCGGGCGCGGGCGCTGCCGCGTGGCGGGCGTCCGGCCGGGCTGTTTGCCGGTCCGGTGGCTGGATCCGCCAGTGGGCTTCCCGACGGCGGCACGTCTGCCGGGCTGCCTGATATGAGCGCGGCCCCACCGGTGTCCGCGCCCCGCCCGGGGGCCGACATGAGCGCCCTCGTCGTCGCCATTGCCCGCACCGGGGATCGCGAGGCCTTCGCTCTCCTGTTCCGGCATTTCGCGCCACGGGTGAAGGCCTTCCTCATGCGCAGCGGCCTTGCCGCCAATACGGCGGAGGAACTGGCGCAGGAAACCCTGCTGACAGTGTGGCGAAAGGCGTCCTATTTCGACCCGACTCGCGCCGCTGCCTCCACCTGGATCTTCACCATCGCCCGCAACCTCTCCATCGACATGAAGCGCCGTGAGCGCAATATGGGTACCGTCGACTTGGACGCGGTGGACGAGGAGGCCGACGAGACCTCCGGCGAGACCATCCTCATGAGCGCCGAGCGCGAGGCGCGGGTGCGGGCGGCCCTTGCCAAGCTCTCCGAGGAGCAGGCCGCCATCGTCCGGCTCTCCTTCTTTCAGGAGAAACCCCATTCGCAGATCGCGCAGGAGCTGGGCATTCCGCTCGGCACCGCCAAGTCGCGCGTCCGGCTGGCCCTGAGCCGCCTGCGGACGCTGCTGGAAGATTTGAAATGAGCGTTCATTCCCATCCCGGCGACGACACCCTGCTGCGCTATGCGGCAGGTGTGCTGCCGGCCGGCCCGGCCCTGCTGGTGGAAATCCATCTTCAGGCCTGCCCGCACTGCCGCGCCGCCGTGCGCCGCTTCGAGGCGGTGGGCGGCGTGCTGCTGGATGCGGCCGAGCCGGCGGCCCTCGCCGGCGACGCCTTCGCCCGCACCCTGGCGCGGCTTGGCCCCGCGCCGGTGTCTGGGCCGGTGTCCGGCGGCCTGACGGGCAGCGGCGCCCGGCGCGATCATCTTGAGGCCGGACCGTCGGGCTCCGCCGCCGCGCCACGTGCGGAAGGGCTGGTGCTGCCGGATGGCGTCCGCCTGCCGCGACCGCTCGCTTCCCGCCGCATCGGCGCCATGATGCCGGTGGCCCCCGGCGTTCGGATGGGGCGGGTGCATGTGCCCGAGGATGGGCAGTCCAATGTCTTCCTGTTCCAGATCGGCCCGGGCCGGGCCATTCCCCGTCACACCCATGCCGGAACGGAATATACTCACGTCATCTGCGGCGGCTTCAGCGATCCGTCCGGCCACTACGGTCCCGGCGACTTGGTGGAAGCTGACGGTGACGTGGATCATTCGCCGCGCGTGGACGACGATGGAACCTGCATCTGCCTCGCCGCCTTCGAGGGCCGGCTGCGCTTTCATGGCCTGCTGGGCGTTGTGCTGCGGCCCTTCATCTAGAGCGTTCTTCGCTCGCCCTAGCTCACGAAAATCGCTCTAGAGTCTTGCTTTGACGCGTTTTCTTCACGCGAAATGGTACCCGTTTCGCTGAAAAATGCTCTGAGGGCGCTCAGAAGGAATTGCGCGGCACGCCCTTCTTCACCACGGACAGGGCGTGGGAGAGGTCGGTCGCCAGCTCGGCCTTCTGGTCCGGTCCCAAAAAGCGCCCCACCGGCACCGTGCGCGGGCCGCTGACGAGGGCGACATCCAGTGTGCCGTGGTCCTCGTCGTCCTCCCGCGTCAGGCGGGTCCAGAACGGGTTGAGCCGGGTGATGGTGCGCCGCCCGCGCGCCGGCTCGCGCCGCACCTCGATGACGCTGGGGGTGACGAGGATATGCTCGCGCGCCCGCGCCGAGCGGAAGCTGGCGCGGAAGGCGATATAAATCAGCAGCACGTCGAGGCCGAAGAAGCCGAAGATGGGCCAGGCCCCCATGGCGAGGAAGCCGAGCCCGGTGACGAGGCTGACGCCGCCGACGCCCATCATCACCATGCGAAAGCCGCGCGGGGTGAGCGAGCGATGCGGGGCAAGCGTCACCGCATAGACGACGGGTTCCTCCGGGAAGGCCTCGTCCCCTTCGGGTGCGGTATCACGGTCGCTGGCTTGGGGCATGGACCGACAGTATACCGGAAAAATGCCGCTCAAGATCACTCCGCCCAAACCTTCCGTTGCGACCGAGGATGGTGTGCCCAAGACGGGGCCCGCCGGGACGGGAGCAGCCAAGTCTGGTGCTGTCAAGTCCGCTGTTTCCGCACCGGCAGCGAAAGCCAAGACCGGCGGCGGCAAGACCGGCGGTGGCAAGACCGGAGCAAAGGCCACGGCCGGGACGGGCGCACCCAAAGGCGGCGCCAAGGCTCCGGCCAAGCTAGCCGCCAAACCGGCTGCGAAGCCCGCCACGAAGCCCGCCACGAAGCCCGCCTCCACGGGCAAGCGCAGGCAGGTCGCTCCCCCGCCGCCCGGCCCCGCACCCCGCCGCAACAAGGCGGTGGCGAATGCGGCGGCCGCCGCCCACGGCAAGACGCTGCTTGCCTGGAGCGAGGAAGAGATCGCCGAGGCCTTCGCTCGCTTCGAGGCGCAGGACCCCGAGCCCAAGGGCGAACTCAACCACACCGATGCCTTCACCCTGCTGGTGGCCGTGGTGCTCTCGGCGCAGGCCACCGATACGGGGGTGAACAAGGCCACCACCGGCCTGTTCGCCGCCGCCGCCACGCCCGCCGCCATGGTTACGCTCGGGGAGGAGGAGGTGGCCCGCCATATCCGTACCCTTGGCCTCTATCGCGGCAAGGCGAAGAATGTGGTGGAGCTGTCCCGCCTGCTGCTGGAGCGCCATGCCGGCGTGGTGCCGCGCGACCGCGAGGCGCTGGAGGCGCTGCCGGGGGTGGGCCGCAAGACCGCCAATGTGGTGCTGAACATCGCCTTCGGCGCGCCCACCATCGCGGTGGATACCCACCTGTTCCGGGTGGCCAACCGCACCGGCCTTGCGCCCGGCCCGACGCCGCTGGCGGTGGAGCTGGGCCTTGAGGCGCGCATCCCTGACCACTTCAAGCTGCACGCCCACCACTGGCTGATCCTGCACGGCCGCTACATCTGCAAGGCGACCAAGCCCGAATGCGGCCGCTGCATCATCGCGGATCTCTGCCGCTGGCCGGAGAAAAGGTTCTGAGGCGGCGCCTCAGCGCATCTCCGCCAGGAAGGCGCGCACCTCGTCCGGGTTCACGTCTTTCGCCACGAAGGCCTCGCCGATGCCGCGCACCAGGATGAAGGTGAGCGCGCCGCGGCTCACTTTCTTGTCCTGGGCGATGAGGGTCATCAGACCGTCGGTGTCCGGCAGGTCGCCCGGCACGTCGGAGATTTTCGTGGGCAGGCCGGCGGCTTCCAGGTGCCGCACCGCCCGCGTCACATCCTGCCCCGGGCACAGGCCGAGCCGCGCCGAGAAGGCGAAGGCCAGCGCCATGCCGATGGCGACGCCCTCGCCGTGGAGCAGCCGGCTGGAATAGCCGGCGCCCGCCTCCAGCGCGTGGCCGAAGGTGTGGCCGAGATTGAGCAACGCCCGGTCGCCGGTTTCCTTCTCGTCCCGGGCGACAATGGCGGCCTTGGCCATGCAGCTGGCCGCCACGGCGGTGATGCGCTCCGGCCCGCCGTTGATGACGCCGGCAAAGTCGCGCTCCAGCGTGTCGAACAGGGCGCGGTCGCCGAGCAGGCCGTATTTCACCACTTCCGCATAGCCGGCGCGCACTTCGCGCACGGGCAGGGTGTCGAGCGCTGCGGTGTCGGCCAGCACCAGAACCGGCTGGTGGAAGGCGCCGACCAGGTTCTTGCCCTGGGGCGAATTGATGCCGGTCTTGCCGCCGACGGAGGAATCCACCTGGGAGAGCAGGGTGGTCGGCGCCTGGACCACGTCCACTCCGCGCCGCAGCACCGAGGCGGCGAAGCCCGCAAGGTCGCCCACCACGCCGCCGCCCAGCGCCAGCACCAGGTCGCGCCGCTCGATGCGGGCTGAAATCAGCCCTTCCACCACCTGCTGCAGGCCGGGCCAGCCCTTGGTCTTCTCGCCCGGCTCCACCACGATGGCGGTATGGTCGATGCCGGCGGCGGATAGCGAATCCTGAACCGTCTTCAGGTGGCCGGCGGCCATCACGTTGGAGTCGGTGACGATGGCGACCCGCGCGCCCTTGCGCAGCACGGTCACATGGGTGCCCGCCTCGGCCAGAAGGCCGGGGCCGATATAGATGTCATAGGGCCGCCCGGCCAAGTCCACGCGCACGGTGCTGCGGGTGATGTCGCCGACGGCGAGAGGCTCGGGCTCGGCATGAGCCAGATCGGCGGGACCAAGGGGGGCGGACATGGAACGGGTCCCTTCGGGATACTGGATGAGATGACGGTGAACGGCGCCGATCACCTCTTCCACCACCATCTCGTGCACCACGTCGCGGCTGTCCACGATCACGTCGGCGAGGGCGTAGGTGTCGCCGCGCTGCTGCAGCAGGGTGGCAAGCTTCTGCGCCGGGTCACCCTGGGCGAGGAGGGGGCGGTCGGTGCGCTTCTTCACGCGCTTGAGCAGGGTGTGGAGGTCGGCGCGCAGCCAGACGGAGACGCCCTGGCGGGCCACCGCGTCGCGGGTCTCGCCGTTCATGAAGGCGCCGCCGCCGGTGGCGAGCACGCTGGGGCCGGACTGGAGCAGGCGCGCCACCACCCGCTTCTCGCCCTCGCGGAACTCCACCTCGCCACGGCGGGCGAAGATTTCCGGAATGCTCATGCAGGCGGCGCGCTCGATCTCCTCGTCGGCGTCGACGAAGGGCAGGCCGAGCCGCTTGGCGAGCCGCCGCCCCACCGACGATTTGCCGGCCCCCGGCATGCCCACCAGCACAATGGAGCGGCGCCCGAGGCGGCGAACCATGTCGACAGGCGTCGTGGAGACGGGCGCGGCCTCGGCGGCTTCGCTGGTCCCGGCTTCGCTGGTCTCGGCGTCCTTGCGGGACGGGGGGATGTTCTGGGTCTGCACCCGCGCCTTCCTCGCTGCGGCGGCTTGGCCGTGCGCGTGCAAACCTGCGCGCGAACGGCGGACCGGACGGGTGCGGCTCTAGCATCCGCAACGCGAGCCGGCAATGCGGTTGAACAAGACAGCCCGGCGTGGCACCTCTCAAACGGAGGGGCCGCGCGGGTCGATTCGCGGCCCGGCACGAGGAGGCGAAGGTGCCGACGCTCTTCCGCTTGCTGGCGGTCCTGGCCGTGCTGTGCGGCCTCGCTTATGCGGCCATGTGGGCGCTCGCCAACAAGGTGGAGCCGCTGCAGCGCGAAATCAGCTTCACCGTGCCCGCCGAGAAGATCGGCAAATGAGCAGTGAAGGGCTGCCCCAAGACGGGCTGCCCCAAGAAGGGCCGCCCGAAAACGGGTCGTCCGAAGGCACGCCACCTGAAAAGGGTCCTTCCAGGAAGATCCTTTCCGCATCCGGGCCGCTGGCGCTGTTCCTGGACATGCAGGCGATCGAGCGCGGTGGCGGGCCCAACACCCTCGACGCCTATCGCCGCGACCTCACCGACCTTGCCGAATTCCTCGCCCCCGTATCCCTCGCCGAGGCCGACACATCGGCGATCCGCGCCTATCTAGCGGACCTGTCGGCGCGGGGCTTCGCCGCCACCACGGTGGCGCGGCGGCTGTCGGCCCTGCGCCAGTTCTACCGCTTCCTGTTCGCCGAGGGTCACCGCGCCGACGATCCAGCTGCCGTGCTGGAAGGCCCGAAGCGTGGCCGGCCCCTGCCCAAGGTGCTGAGCGTCGCCGAGGTCACCCGACTCATCGACACCGCTCATTCGCGCGCCGCGCAGGCCGAGGCGAGCCTGAATGCGGGGCAGGGGGGTGATGGGCAGGGCGATGAGACGCCGGCAGCGGGCGCGGCGAGGGCCGGTCGGGGCGAACTGCTGCGGCTGCGGCGCGTCGCCTGCGTGGTGGAACTGCTCTATGCCAGCGGCCTGCGCGTGTCCGAGCTGGTGGCGCTGCCCGCCGCCGCCGCCCGGGCGCAGGGCGAGGCCATCCTTGTCACCGGCAAGGGGCGCAAGGAACGCCTCGTTCCGCTTTCGGGACCGGCGAAGGTGGCTATGCTGGCCTTTCTCGCCGCGCGGCGGGCGGCGGGGCTGGAGGCCTCGCGCTGGTTATTCCCCACCGGCAGCGAGAGCGGGCATGTCACCCGCCAACAGGCGGCGCGGGACCTGAAGGAACTGGCGCTGGCGGCGGGGCTCGATCCGGCGAAGCTGTCGCCTCACGTGCTGCGCCACGCCTTCGCCAGCCATCTTTTGGCCCATGGCGCCGACCTGCGGGTGGTGCAGACCCTGCTCGGCCATGCCGATGTCTCCACCACCCAGATCTACACCCACGTCCTCGACGAGCGGCTGAAGAGCATGGTCCGCGACCTGCACCCGCTCTCGGACGAGTGAGCCGTCAGAACCGGGTCACCACGGCGGCGAGGTCGGGGCGGGGACGGTCTTCCAGCTTCTGGGTGGCGGTGCCGATATAGATGAAGCCGGTGATGCGCTCGAAGGTTTCCAGGCCCAGCGCCGCGCGGGCGGCGGCATCGTAGGTCGGCCATTCGGAGAGCCAGGTGGCGCCATAGCCGAGGGCGGCGGCGGCGATCAGCAGGTTCTGGCAGGCGGCGGCCGAGGACATGAGCTGCTCGAATTCCGGGATCTTCACATGCGGCGCGGCGCGCGAGACCACCGCCACCACCACCGGCGCGCGCAGGAAGCGCCCGCGCTCGTCCTCCAGCCGCTTTTCAGACACGCCGGGATCGGCCTCCGCCAGCACGTCGGCGAGCTTTGCTCCGGCCCGCGCGCGGCCCTCGCCCTCGAACACGATGAAACGCCACGGGGCGAGCTTGCCATGGTCCGGCACGCGGGAGGCGATGGTGAGGATGGTGTCCAGCTCGTCCGCCGAAGGGCCCGGCTCGATCAGGTCGATGACGCGGGACGAGCGGCGGGTGGCGAGGAGTTCGAGGGCGTCGGGCATGGGGCAATGGCTCTGTTGAAGAATGGGGAGAAGCAAGGCGGGTAGAGCGGCACCATAAGGGCAAGTGCCGCCGGTTTGAACAGGGTTGGGGCCGGCAAGGATGCGGGCGAAAAAGCCGGCGCGCGGCCCTTTCTCCTGCCGGCGTCCGGCCGGCTCCGGCGCGGCGGTACGAAGCTGACGCAACGGCTCAGACTTGAATCCGCCCCGAATATTGTGCACGTCAGCACACATGATCCGCTTTGCTCGCGCTTTTGGCCGCTCTCCTGCCGTTCGCCGCCCCGTGCCGCGCCGCCGGGGACTGCGGCTTGCGGCGCTGGCGTGCGCCGCGCTGGCCGTGGCCGCGCCGGTGCTCGCCCTCCCGCGTGATGCCATCGCACAAACCATGCAGTTCCTCGGTCCGCCCGCCGCGCCGCCGCCGGCCGGGCCGTTCCAGACCCCGCCCAACGTGCCGCGTCCGGCCTTCCAGGCTCCCGGCGGCGGAGCCGCCGTCCCCGCCCCGTCGAGCCGCGAGCCCCATGCGGTGCTGCCCCAGGCCCCGCCCGGCAAGGCGGCGCTCGGCGTGTTCGCCCGGTTCGGGGCCGAAGGCGCGGCGATCCCCCGCGGCCTCGTCTGGCGCGTGTTCGCCGACCAGCCGGAAAGCACCGGCGCCTTCCCGCTGGTGGCGGAAAGCTCCGAGGCGACGCCGGTCTTCTTCCTCAATCCGGGCGGCTATATCGTCCACGTGTCCTACGGCTTCGCCACGGTCGCCCAGAGGGTGCAGATGGGGCCGCTGTCGCGCCGCCAGGCGTTCGACGTGCCGGCCGGCGCCCTGCGCCTGTCCGCCGACGTGGAGGACAAGCCCATTCCCGCGCAGAAACTGACCTTCGACATTTTCGAAGGGTCGTTCCTGCAGGGCCGCACCTCCAGCCAGCCCTATTATCGCGGCGCCGGCGCCGGCGAGGTGGTGTTGCTGCCCGAGGGCACCTACCACGTGGTATCCACCTACGGCGACGCCAACGCGGTGGTGCGGGCGGACGTCACCGTCGCCCCCGGCAAGCTCACCGACGCTACCGTGCACCATCGCGCCGCCCAGATCATGCTGAAGCTGGTGAAGGTCGCGGGCGGCGAGGCGCAGGCCGACACCCAGTGGACAGTGATCACCCCCGGCGGCGACACCATCAAGGAATCCATCGGCGCCTTCCCCACCTTCGTGCTGTCGGAGGGCGACTACACCGCCATCGCGCGCAAGGACGGCAAGAATTTCAGCCGCGAAATCAAGGTGGAAGCCGGCAAGAACCTGGAAATCGAGGTGCTGGCGAAATAACGCGCCAGCCCGGCCTGAAGCCGCACCCACCAAACATCCGGACGGAGCTGCCCCGCCGTCCTGCCTGAACCCAGACGCGCCCGGAGCGGGCGCCGGACACTGACAGGGGAGGACGAGAATGGGGTCCCGCTTCGCAGCCTTTCATCTTGCGGGGGCGGCCGTCGCCGTGAGCGCCATCATCGCCGCAATGGCGACCGGCATGGTGTCCGCGCCTCCGGCTCAAGCGGCCGATGCCGCCGCAGGCCGTGCCCTTGCGGAGCGCTGGTGCGCCACCTGCCATGTGGTGGGGGAGGCCCCCCAGAGCGCGGCGAGCGATGCGCCCCCCTTTACCGCGATCGCTGCGCGCGACGGTGACATTTCGCCGGCATGGCTCGCCTTCCGCCTGCTCGTCCCCCATCCGCAGATGCCTCAGGTGTCGCTCTCCCGCGCGCAGGCGGCCGATCTTTCCGCTTATCTGGCGACGCTGAAGAAGTAGCGGCCTCAGAGGTGAAAAAGGCGGGAGGCCTGCCCCCCCCGCCGTTTTCATTCCCTGCTGGTCCTCACGCCGCGTGCTGGGCTTTCGCCAGCGCCTTGCGCTTGAGGTCCGGCGGCACGGCTTCATCCACCAGGGCAGCGACCACCTCGTCCAGCGTTCCGCCGGTCTGGGCATTGGAGCCGAGGCGGCGAATGGAGAGGGTGCGCTCGGCCGCCTCCTTCTTGCCTGCCACCAGCAGCACCGGGACCTTGGCCAGAGAGTGCTCGCGCACCTTCAGATTGATCTTCTCGTTGCGCACGTCGAGTTCCACGCGCAGGCCTTCCGCCTTCAGCAGCTCCGCCACCTCGGCGGCATAATCGTCCGCATCCGAGGTGATGGTGGCCACCACCACCTGGGTGGGGGCGAGCCAGAGCGGGAAGTGGCCGGCGAAATGCTCGATGAGGATGCCGGTGAAGCGCTCCATGGAGCCGCAGATGGCGCGGTGGATCATGACCGGCGTCTTCTTCTGGCCGTCGGCGTCCACATAGAAGGCGCCGAAGCGCTCCGGCAGGTTGAAGTCCACCTGGGTGGTGCCGCACTGCCATTCACGGCCGATGGCATCCTTCAGCGTGTACTCGAACTTGGGGCCGTAGAAGGCGCCCTCGCCGGGCAGGATGCCGGTCTTGATGCGCCCGCCCGAGGCGGCCTCGATCTGGCCGAGCACGCGGGTCATCACCTCCTCGGCGTGGTCCCACACCGCGTCCGAGCCCACACGCTTTTCCGGGCGGGTGGAGAGCTTCACGACGATCTCGTCGAAGCCGAAATCGGCGTAGGTAGAGAGGATCAGGTCGTTGATCTTCAGGCACTCGGCCGCCATCTGCTCCTCGGTGCAGAAGACGTGGGCGTCGTCCTGGGTGAAGCCGCGCACGCGCATGAGCCCATGCAGCGCGCCGGACGGCTCGTAGCGATGCACCGCGCCGAATTCGGCAAGGCGCATGGGCAGGTCACGGTAGCTCTTCAGACCATGCTTGAAGATCTGCACATGGCCGGGGCAGTTCATGGGCTTCAGCGCGAACACGCGCTCGTCGTCGGTCTCGTCGCCGGCCGACTGCACCTTGAACATGTTCTCCTTGTACCAGCCCCAGTGGCCGGAGGTCTCCCAAAGCGAGGCGTCGAGCACCTGCGGGGCGTTGACCTCGCTGTAGTCGGCCTTCAGGCGGCGGCGCATGTAGGCCACAAGCTCCTGGAACAGGGTCCAGCCCTTAGGGTGCCAGAACACCGTTCCGGGGCCTTCCTCCTGGAAGTGGAAGAGATCCATCTCGCGGCCGAGGCGGCGATGGTCGCGCTTCTCCGCCTCCTCCAGGCGATGGATGTAGGCGGCCAGCTCCTTCTCATCCTGCCAGGCGGTGCCGTAGATGCGGGTGAGCATGGGGTTGTTCGAATCACCGCGCCAATACGCGCCCGCCACCTTCATCAGCTTGAAGGCGTTGCCGATCTTGCCCGTTGAGGGCATGTGCGGGCCGCGGCAGAGGTCGAACCATTCGCCCTGCTTGTAGATCTTCACATCCTGATCGGCGGGGATGGCGTCCACCAGTTCCACCTTGTAGCCCTCGCCCTTGGCGGCGAACACGCGCTTGGCCTCGTCGCGCGTCCACACCTCCTTGGTGAAGGGGCGGTCGCGGGCGATGATCTCGCGCATCTTCTTCTCGATGAGCGGCAGGTCCTCGGTGGTGAAGGGGGCGTTGCGGGCGAAGTCGTAATAAAAGCCGTTCTCGATCACCGGGCCGATGGTCACCTGGGTGCCCGGCCACAGCTCCTGAACCGCCTCGGCCATGACGTGCGAGCAGTCGTGGCGGATCAGTTCCAGCGCGCGCGGGTCGTCGCGGGTGACGATCTCCAGCTTGGCGTCGCGGGTGATGGGCTCGGACAGGTCGGTGAGCGCGCCGTCGAGGGTGACGGCGACCGCCTTCTTGGCCAGGGATTTGGAGATGGCGGCGGCAATGTCCGCGCCGGACGTCCCCTCGGCATAGTCGCGCTTGGCGCCGTCGGGGAAGGTCAGGGAAATCATTTGGCAACTCCTTGTCGCCCACTCCTGCGGACCACGCAGGTAGGCGTCTTTTCATGGTCACGCGGGTCTTTTAAGCGAGAGCGGGCGCCCGCGTCCAGAACGGGGGATTGAGGGGGACCGGCGGGTAATGTTCACGCGGATGTGCCGAGGTGGATACCGTTCGGCAACGCTTTGGGTGGAAAATGCTGCACTGCTCGGGCCGCGACCCCCCTTTTCCTCGCGCGCGGCCTCGGCTAATCCCGTGAGCGGGGTCGTGAGTGTTCGCCATGCCGGCGTCGTCCGACCGGGCCTGATGGATCGGGTCCGGATCGGGGGCAGGGCGGTTCACGCCGGGGAGGGGAATAGGTTGGCCACGGAGCGGATTTTCCTGCCCCGGTTCCGACCTATTCACGTGTCACCGCTGTCAAAAGGGCGGATTCTGCCCTCGGACGCGTAAAGAGAGGCCGGCATGATGCCATCCACGTTCAAGACCTTGACCTTCGCCGCCCTGCTCCAGGTCGGCGTGTTCGCCTTCGCTTCCGCCGCCAGCGCCCAGGTCGGCCCCCGCGGCGCGCCGGGCGCCGTGATGGACATCGACGACCAGCCGGGCCTCGAGGCGCCGCAGGACGACTACGCCCAGATGGACCCGGCCTTCCGCCGCCAGCCGGTGTATTTCCGCACCACCGAGAAGCCCGGCACCATCGTCATCCACACCAACGAGCGCTTCCTGTACCTCGTGCAGGGGGACAACCGCGCCATGCGCTACGGCATCGGCGTGGGCCGCGACGGCTTCCAGTGGTCCGGCCTCAAGAGCATCGAGCGCAAGTCCGAGTGGCCCGACTGGACTCCCCCGCCGGAGATGATCCAGCGCCAGCCCTACCTGCCGCGCTTCATGGCCGGCGGCCCCGGCAATCCCATGGGCGCCCGCGCGCTCTACATCAGCGGCACCGTCTACCGCATCCACGGCACCAACCAGCCGCAGACCATCGGCTTTGCCGTGTCCTCGGGCTGCTTCCGCCTCGTGAACAGCGACATCATCGACCTCTACGGCCGCGTGCCCGTGGGCACCAAGGTCGTCGTGCGTCAGCAGGCCGCCCTCTGAGGGCGGTCCTTTTTCTCCTTATTCTCACTGGGGGCATTCATGAAGACGATCCTGGCGCTACTGGCCGGCGCCACCTTTGCGCTTGCCGCAACGGCGGCTTCGGCGCAGACCCTGAAGACGGTGAAGGACCGCGGCGAGCTGGTCTGCGGCGTGTCCAAGGGCCTGCCCGGCTTCTCGGCTCCCGACGCCTCCGGCAAGTGGACCGGCTTCGACGTGGACGTGTGCCGGGGCCTGGCCGCCGCCATCTTCAACGACCCGAACAAGGTCAAATTCGTGCCGCTGTCGGCG
This sequence comes from Xanthobacter autotrophicus, assembly GCF_005871085.1. Lineage (GTDB taxonomy): Bacteria > Pseudomonadota > Alphaproteobacteria > Rhizobiales > Xanthobacteraceae > Xanthobacter > Xanthobacter autotrophicus. Next base: position 84,551 of record NZ_VAUP01000007.1, read on the forward strand.
GACGAGCGTTTCCCCGCCCTCACCAAGGGTGACGTGGACGTGCTCTCGCGCAACTCCACCTGGACCCTGGAGCGCGAGGCCAAGCTCGGCCTGCTGTTCGCCGCCATCAATTATTATGACGGCCAGGGCTTCCTGGTGCGCGACGCCCGCAAGGTCACGTCCGCCCTTGAGCTGGGCAAGTCCAAGGTCTGCGTCCAGGCCGGCACCACCGCCGAGGACAATACCAAGGATTATTTCGCCGCCAACGGCATGGCGCTGGAACTCGTCACCCTGCCCACCAGCACCGATCTGGTGAAGGCCTATGAAGAGGGCAAGTGCGACACTCTCACCACGGACGTGTCTCAGCTTTATGCCCTGCGCCTGACCATGGCGAAGCCCGGTGACCACATCGTGCTGCCTGACGTGATCTCCAAGGAGCCCCTCGGCCCCGTGGTGCGTCAGGGCGACGACCAGTGGTTCAACCTCGTCAAGTGGACCATCTTCGGCATGATCAATGCCGAGGAGCTGGGTGTGTCCACCGCCACCATCGACGCGGCGCTTGCCTCCAAGAAGCCGGAAGTGCGCCGCCTCGTGGGTACCGACGGCAATTATGGCGAGCAGCTGGGCGTGACCAATGATTTCGTCGTGCGCATCGTGAAGGCAGTGGGCAATTACGGCGAAAGCTTCGAGCGCAACGTGGGTGCCGCCTCCAAGCTCGGCATTCCGCGCGGCATCAACCAGCTGTGGAGCATGGGCGGCATCCAGTACGCCCCCCCGGTGCGCTGAACCGCGTCCTTTTCCACGCTCATAACGATGGCCCATGAGCTTGTCTCATGGGCCATTCTCATGGGCCATCGTTCAAGCCCGCGCGGCACGTAAGCGAAGCCCACTTGGCATCGGTCAACGACCAAGGCCGATGGCATTGAGGGTTTGAAGGGCCGGTCCGTTTCCGCGGGCCGGCCCTTTTCGCTCGCGGCGATGTGAGAGCGAAATACCGTTGCGGCATCGACCTTGCGATACCTCCCGCCTAATCTCCCCTCGTCTTCATGCAGCGAGGAGAGATTGATGACCGAGGTTTCTCGGCGGACGCTTCTGGCCGGAACTGCGAGTGCCACGGGCGCCATGCTCGCGGGTGCAGGCACACTGGCCGGTGGCCTTGTGGCAGGAAGCACAATGGCAAACGCACAGACTCCTCCGGCCGCGCCCGCTGCCGCCGCACCGCGGGCCGGACAGGTGCCGAGCGCCTATCGCTACAAGGTGGGCGACGTGGTGGTCACCGCCGTGTCCGACGGCATGCGCACCATTCCCCTGTCCGACACCTTCGTGCGCAACCAGCCCCGCGACGCGGTGAACGCGGCCCTGAAGGCGGCCTTCCTGCCGGAGAACGAGGTTCCCATCTCCTTCACCGTGCTGCTGCTCGACATTGGCGGCAAGCGCGTGCTGGTGGATACCGGAAACGGCGGCAAGCCGGGGCCGGTGGGTCAGGTGCGCTCTACCCTCGCCGGGATCGGCGTCGATCCGGCCACGGTGGATCACGTCATCATTTCCCACTTCCACCCGGACCACATCAACGGCCTGCTCACCCCAGAAGGCGCGCCGGCCTACCCCAATGCGCAGCTGAGCGTGCCCGCGCGCGAGTGGGCGTTCTGGATGGACGAGGGCCAGCTGAGCCGCGCCCCCGATGGGCTGAAGCCCAATTTCCAGAATGTGCGCCGCGTGTTCCAGCCGTTCGGCGACAAGGTGGAGCGCTACGCCTGGGACAAGGAACTGGCCCCCGGCCTCACTGCGGTGGGCACGCCCGGCCATACGCCGGGGCACACCTCCTTCACGCTGGCTTCCGGCTCCGACGTGCTCTTCATCCAGTCCGACATCACCAACCTGCCGGCCCTGTTCGTGCGCAATCCCACATGGCACGCAGTGTTCGACATGGACCCGGTGATGGCGCAGGAGGTGCGACGCAAGACCTATGAGCGGCTTGCCGGCGAGCGCACGCAGGTGGCCGGCTATCACTTTCCCTTCCCCGGGGCGGCGCATCTGGAAAAGGACGGCGAGGGCTTTCGCTACATCCCGGTCTACTGGCGCCCGGTGCTGTGAGCCGGCCGGGCTCTTAGCGTGGGGCTTCCGCCTCAGGCCGGCGGGGCCGCCACCTCGGCGCCGATCCAGCTCAGATAGGCGGCAAGCCCGCCCTCCACCGGCAGCACCAGGATGGCCGGAACCTCGTAAGGATGGCGGGCGCGCACCGCCTCCATCACATCGCTCGCGCGGGCGGCGGTGGTCTTCAGGATCATCACCACCTCGTCCGCGCGCTCGACCTGCCCCTCCCAGCGGTAGATGGAGACCATGCCGGGCAGGATGTTGGCGCAGGCGACGAGCCCCTCCGCCACCAGGGCGCGGGCCACGTTTTCGGCCGATTCCAGCGAGGGGAGGGTGGTGTAGACGAGGCGCGGCTGCATGGGTCTTCTCCCTGTCCGGGGGATCTTCCATAGCCGATGCTCGGCCCCCGGCGAAGGTGACCGGCCGGGCACGGCCTGGAACTCTCTCTTGCAAGCGGGGGAGGGAGCCGAATCGTGCGGGATGGAAAGGGACCATGGCTCCAGTCCCATCTGAGACACCCCGCCGGTGCCGATACCTCGACAGATGGTGGCGGGGCCGCTAGACCTCAAACCCCATTCCCCGCGTGCCCGGCGCTTAGCGCCGGATGCGGACCAGGCCGCCGCACCGATGAGCGACTCTCCCCGCTTCTTCAACAAGATCGCCTTCGTTGCCAGCCAGACGCCCGAGGCGGAATCTGCGCGGGAACGCCTGATGACGCGCTATGGCGCGGTGGCGCCGGAGGATGCGGACATCGTCGTCGCCCTCGGCGGCGATGGCCTCATGCTTCAGACCCTGCACCGCTTCCGCGACAGCGGACTGCCCATCTACGGCATGCATCGCGGCTCGGTGGGCTTCCTCATGAACACCTTCCGGGAAGAGGGGCTGGTGGAACGACTGGCGGCGGCGCTTCCCGTCACCATCCATCCCCTGCTCATGGAGGCGGTGGATGCCAGCGGCGTGCGCCACCGCGCGCCCGCCTTCAACGAAGTGTCGCTGCTGCGCCAGACCTACCAGGCGGCGAAGCTGCGCATCTCCATCGACGGCCGGGTGCGGCTGGAGGAATTGATCTGCGACGGCGTCATCGTGGCGACGCCGGCCGGCTCCACCGCCTACAACCTCTCCGCCCACGGGCCGATCCTGCCTTTGGGCACTGCGCTGCTGGCGCTGACGCCCATCTCGCCGTTCCGCCCCCGCCGCTGGCGCGGGGCGCTGGTGCCGGACAAGGCGCGCATCGACATCGCCGTGATGGAGGCCGACAAGCGCCCGGTCAGCGCGGCGGCGGACCATTTCGAGGTGCGCGACATCATCGCCGTGTCGGCGCGTCTCGACGCCACGTCGTCCATCGACATGCTGTTCGATCCGGACCACGGGCTCGAGGAGCGTATCCTGCGCGAGCAATTCGTGTATTAGAGGCGGCCGGACGGAAGGGATGCCGTCCGGATTTGTCGAGCGCTGCCGCGCGCTCGCGTCGAAAAAGGGCATAACGGCTTCCAGCGCTCCATGGTCTTCTCTTCAGTCACCTTCCTCTTCTATTTCCTGCCGGCGTTTCTGCTGTGCTACTTCGCGACGCCGGGCGTCCGGGCGAAGAACCTCGTCCTGCTGGCCTTCTCGCTGGTCTTCTATGCCTGGGGCGGCCTTGCCAACGTGGCGGTGCTGGCGGTGTCCATCGTCGGCAACTACCTGTTCGCCCTCTTCATCGACAAGCGCAGCGAACGCTGGCGGCTGCGGGCGCTGGGGCTCGCGGTGGCGGCCAACCTTGGCGGCCTCATCGCCTTCAAATATGCTGGCTTCCTGGCGGAGAACCTGAACGTCCTGCTCGATCCGCTCGGGGTCGCGCTGCCGGTGGTCCATCCGGCGCTGCCGCTGGGCATCTCCTTCTTCACCTTCCACGCCATCTCCTACCTCGTGGACGTCTACCGGCGGAAAGCCGCGGCCAACGGGCGGTTCGAGGAGATCGCGGTCTACATCACCATGTTCCCGCAACTGGTGGCGGGACCCATCGTGCGCTACTCCACCATCGAGCGGCGGATCCACACGCGGCGCACCACGCTCGGGAGGGTGTCGGCGGGCCTGCGCATCTTCATCATCGGCCTGTCGTGGAAGGTGCTGATCGCCGACGAGGTGGCGCCCGTGGTCGCCGCCGTGTTCGATAACACGCCCCATCCCAATCTCGGCGAGGCGTGGCTGGGTCTCACCGCCTATGCGTTGCAGATCTATTTCGACTTCGGCGGCTATTCCAACATGGCCATCGGCCTTGCCATCGCCATGGGGCTGAAGTTCCCGCGCAACTTCAACCTGCCCTATGGCGCGCGCTCCATCAGCGACTTCTGGCGGCGCTGGCACATGAGCCTGTCCAACTGGTTCCGCGATTATGTGTACATCCCTCTCGGTGGTAACCGGGCCGGGCATGCGCACACGGCGGTGAACCTGTGGACCGTGTTCCTGCTCTGCGGCCTGTGGCACGGGGCAAGCTGGACCTTCGTGATCTGGGGCATCCACCACGGCACCTTCCTGGTGCTGGAGCGCACCCGCTTCGGTGCCGCGCTGAAGGCGGCGCCCCGGCTGCTGTCCCACGCCTATGTGCTGCTGGTGGTGCTGTCAGGCTGGGTCTGGTTCCGCGCCAACAGCCTGCCCGACGCCATGGAACTGTTCGAGGGCCTCATCGGCCTCAACGGAGCGGGACCGCTCGCCGCCCACCTCCAGGTCACGCTGAAGACCGTGACCATGGTGATCATGGTGCTGGCCTGGCCGCTCGCCATGTTCGGCCTGCCGCGCCCCGGCGCACGGGCGCTCAGCCCCCGGCTGCGGCTTGCCCTGTTCGGCACGGTGGATACGCTGGTGGTGTGGGCGCTGTTCGCCCTGTGCGTGCTTTCGGTGGGCGCGGCGACCTACTCGCCCTTCCTCTATTTCCGCTTCTAGACGGGGGACGAACGATGCCGCTCATCATGTCCTTCCGCCGCTGGTGGGCCGCCATATTCGTGGCCATCCTGCTGCTGCCGGCTCTTGGCCATTTCCTGCCGGATGCGCCTGCACCCATGCGCACGGTGCTGGCGCCGGAGGCGCGCTGGTGGGAGGACGCCGCGCGCCGCCTCGACCCCTGGATCAACAACACCTTCGGCTTCCGCGGTGCGGTGCTGGCGGCGCACCGCTCGTACGTGCGTTTCATCGGCGACAGCCAGAGCCGGCTGGTGCTGAAGGGCGAGCATGGCGCCCTCTACCTCAACAGCGAGAAGGCGGTGGAGCAGTCCATCGGCCAGGTGGTGCGGCCGGAGGAAGTGGCGCACTTCCTCGCCTTCGCCCAGCGCATGAATGCCTATATGACCGCCCAAGGCGGGCGTTTCGTGGTGGTCGTGGCACCCAACGGGCAGACCGCCAATTTCGAGCTCTTGCCCGCCTATGCCCGCCAGCTGAAGAAGAGCCCCACCGAATTCGATCTCGTCGCGCAGGGCCTCAAGGCCGAAGGCGTCGCCTTCGCGGACGTGCGCCCGCTATTCACCGAGGCCAAGAAGACAGGGCCGGTCCACTGGCTGTATGACACCCACTGGAACCGGCGCGGCGCCCTCATCGCCTTCAACGCGACCATGGTGGCGGCGGGTCGTCCCGACCTCCAGATCAGCGCCGACGATGCCCTGGGGCCGCCGGAGCCCACCATGAAGGGCGATCTGGCGCGCATGGGCGGCATCACGCCCGCGCGGCCCGACGTGGATTATCCGCCGAAGGGGCCGACCCTCGACCAGCCCGGCCAGGTCGAGATGCCCGGCGTGATGCAGCCGGTGGGCATGACGGACCCATTCGAATCCTACGCCTATTCCACCGGCCATGCGGGGCCGCGCATCCTGGTGATCGGCGATTCCTTCACCCAGGGCTTCTGGCGCGGCTGGCTTGCCTATCGCGCCTCGGCCTATGGCTGGACCCACCACCGCTATTGCCGCTTCGACATGGGGGCGGTGGAGCGCTTCAAGCCCGACATCCTCATCTATGCTCCCACGGAGCGCGCCATGCAGTGCAAGGGCGAGCCCTTTGTCGCGCAGGATGGGCCCGGGCAGGGCGGACAGGGGCAGGGAACACCGGGCAACGCAGCACCGGGCAACGCAACACCGGGCAACGCAGCCCCGACCAACGCAACCCCGACCAAGGGCGGGGGCTGATCCGCTCGCCGCGCAGTTTTCGTGGCGGCGGCGTTACGCCACCGGGGTGCGTGCCTTCATATCCATGCCGCCGCCGGGCGGGCGCTCCCGCTCGATCAGGCGGTCCACCGGCGCGTAGTCGAGATAGCCGCAGCGAGCGATCACCTTGAGCGCGGCGATATCCACCCGCCCGTCGATGATGGCGGCGTCGTCGATGTAAACCCCCACCACCTCGCCGATGATCATGTAGGCGTCGGCCTGCACGCCATTGCGGCCGCGTGGGCGGAAGGTCTCCACATAGACGCATTCGAGCGCGCAGGGCGCGGCGGCGACCCGAGGCGGCTTCACGAGGCGCGACGGCGCGCGGGCAATCTCCGCGGTGTCGAACTCGCTGACGTTGCGGGGCACGGGGGAGGAGGTGAGGTTGACCTTGTCCACCAGGTCGAGGGTGGCGAGGTTGCACACGAACTCGCCGGTGGCCTCGATGTTGGCGAGGCTGTCCTTGGCGCCCTGCGAGGAGAACATGACGAGGGCGGGCACCTCGGAGATCATGTTGAAGAAGGAATAGGGGGCAAGGTTCGCCACCCCGTCCGGGGTGAGTGAGGAGATCCAGCCGATGGGGCGGGGGGCGACGATGGCCTTCAGCGGCGCGTGGGGCAGGCCGTGGTTGCGCTTGGCGGGCTCGTAGAACATCGCAGGGCTTTCGTATGGCGCGGGTCGACCGGACGGCTGGGCATCCGGTCGGGTAACGCGTCCTGGGTCTCGACCTGACGGGGCGGTCGGGATGGTCCGCCTCGGGGGTCAGCATAATGCGGCGTTCGCCATCGCGCAGCGCCCCGGGGCGCACCGCGGCTTTCACGATCGCCGGGTGATCTCAGGCGCCGAGCGCCACCATGGCCGTCTGGATGTCCGCAAGCCCGCGCTCGGCGGCCTCAGCGCCGGCGGCGATGGCCTCCTTGGCCCGCTGGAACTCGAACAGGCCGATCTTGCCGAGCTTCGGCGAAAGCATGATGTCCGGGGGATCGCCGGCGAGCCGCGAGCGGGCGATGCGGTCCTGGGTGATGTTGAAGGCGTCAATCATCACGGTGGAGAGCCCACGCGGGCCGTCGCTGGCCTGGCCGCCATGGCCGGCGAAGAACTGCCGCCGGAGCCGTTCCGGGCTCAGCATGGCGGCGATGCCCTCCTTCTTTCCCCCGAGGGCGGCCTCGGCCACACGCTCCACCACGCCGCCATGGTCCTGGATGACGGTGCCGCGACCGAACACGTCGGCGTTGAGGTTCACTGCGATGACCAGCCGCGCGCCCATGGCGCGGGCGGCGGAGACCGGAACGGGATTGACCAGCGCCCCGTCCATCAGCCAGCGCCCGCCCACCTTCACGGGCGTGAAGATGCCCGGCAGCGCATAGGAGGCGCGGATCGCCTCCACGAAATCGCCGCGGGTCAGCCAGATCTCGTGGCCGGTGCCAAGCTCTGTGGCGATGGCGGCGAACACGACCGGCAGGTCCTCGATGGACACATGGCCCACATTCCTGCGCATCAGCTCCACCAGCCGCCGGCCGCCGATGAGGCCCGCCCCGCCCAGAGCAAAATCCAGCAATCCCAGGACGTTGCGCTTGTTGAGGCTGAGCGCCCACTCCTCCAGCGTGTCGAGCTTGCCAGCGGCGGCGATGCCACCCACCACCGCTCCAATGGAGGTGCCAGCCACCACAGAGGGGTGGATGCCCGCTTTCATGAGCACCTTGAGCACGCCGATATGGGCAAAGCCTCGCGCCGCGCCACCGCCGAGGGCAAGGCCGATGGCGGGCCGTCCTCGATCGCCGTCGCGTGCGGGCTGGTGGGCCGGTGCGCCGAGATCAGGGGGGGTGCCATCGTCTTCCGTGCCCGGCCGCCCTGGCGCGTTGCGCGCGGGGGGCAGGGCTTCCGGGGCAGCCGTTTCCGGGGCTGCCGCCGGGCTGGAGCGCCAATGGAGGGACTCGAACATGCGCGCCTCCTGGAGCCGTATCCGATCGGGCGATCGGACCGGACGCATTCCGCGCCGCCGCGACGGCGCCTTGCGGGCGCCGGACCCGCCTGGTCTTCCAACCCTGGCGAACGTCCGGTGTCCCGGCTTGCGAAAGCGAACGCTGATCGATCAGCCTGCACTGCAGCCGGACCGACCCGTGCGTTCGCGTTGCCCCCCGAAAGTCCCCGATCCCACGCCATTCCCGGCGCAGACTCAGCATGCCTGAAGTTTATTTATGTCCGGTGTCGGAAGCGTGGCCTGATTTTACCGCTTCAGTGGTCGTGGCCGTCCTTGCCGTAGACGGCGGCAGGATCGAAGCGTGGCGCATCGCCGGTGAAGGCGAGCCGCACTTCGGCGGAGGGCGCCGCGCCGAGCGGTACTGTGCGGTAGAAACAGGAGCGCCGGCCGGTGTGGCAGGCGGCGCCCGTGCCGCCCATCTCCACCTGGATCACCACCGCGTCCTGGTCGCAGTCGATGCGCATCTCCCGCACCTTCTGGGTGTGGCCGGAGGTCTCGCCCTTCTTCCAGAGCTTGCCGCGCGAGCGGCTGAAATAATGGGCCTCGCCGGTCTCCATGGTGAGGGCGAGAGCCTGCGCATTCATGTGGGCGAGCATCAGCACCTCGCCGGTCGTGGCATCCACCGCTACGCAGGTGATGAGGCCGTTGGCGTCGAAGCGGGGGGAGAGGATGGTGTCCTCCTCCAGCGCCGCGCCCTTGCCGGGGGCGGGGAACGCGGTCTCGGGGCGGATCGTCTCGGAGCTCATGGTCTCTCACTGAACGGAAAGGGGCGTCCCCGCATGGCAGGAACGCCCCGATGAAGTGTGAACGTCAAGTGCGCCCGGGACCTGAAATCAGGACGTCCTGCGGTCAGGACGTCACCGCCTCAGGACTTGGAACGCACCAGGGTGATGAAGCGCACCTGCTCGGCCGGGTCGTCCCGGAACACGCCGGTGAACTGGGTGGTGAGGGTGGAGACGCCCTGCTTGGTGATGCCGCGCATGGACATGCACATGTGCTCGGCCTCGATCATCACCGCCACGCCGCGCGGGCGCAGGCCCTCGTCGAGGGTGGTGGTGATCTGCGAGGTCAGGTGCTCCTGGGTCTGCAGCCGGCGGGCGAAGATGTCCACCACCCGCGCGATCTTGGACAGGCCCACCACCCGCTCCACCGGGAAATAAGCGATATGCGCCTTGCCCACGAACGGCACCATGTGGTGCTCGCAATGGGAGTGGAAGGGGATGTCCCGCACCAGTACGAAATCGTCGAAGGTGCCGATCTCGCCGAAGGTGCGATCCAGCAGCTCGTCGCCGTCCTCGCCATAGCCGGAGAACAGCTCGTCATAGGACTTCACCACGCGCTTGGGCGTGTCGAGCAGTCCCTCGCGGGCAGGGTCCTCGCCGATATAGGCCAGCAAAGTGCGCACGGCAGCTTCCGCCTCCTGCCGCGAGGGCCGGGGAGTGCCATCCGCCAACGGGGGATGAATTTTCGGGGCCGGGGGCGCGCCGTCCGGCCGCGCCGCAGCCTTGGAGACTGCCTTGGCTTCCGCCTTGAGCTTACGCTCACGCTCCTCGTTCTCGGCCTGCGCCTTGAACAACTTCACAACCGCGTCCATGCCCAACTCCGTTCGACCCGCTGCCCGGCAGCGCCCATCAGGGCCAACCCGTGGAAGCGGGAGTGTCACCGGTCGTCGGCTACGCATGCGCGGTGTCGCTCAAACCGCGCCCCGCCGGCTTTATCCGGCGGCGGCTTTGCCGTCCGTATCCTGTTCCGAGATCCGAAAAGCCGGACCTGATGATTATGATGGGGCCGAACGCCCGTTTTCGCAAGAGCAGAGCCTTGACTGGAGGTGTCTTGATGCCGTGTGCGCCCGCAGCTCGGGCAGCCCTTCCGCCCGTTGCTCCCGAGGCTATATAAGAACCTTGAGCCGGCCAGGCCCGCGCCCGTGCCGCCCGTCCTTCGCAACCGACCCGCCCTTCCTGGCGGGGGAAGCCGCCCATGATCAACGACGTCTACAACGCCCGCATCCTCGCCCTCGCCGCCGATATCCCCCGCATCGGCCGCCTCGCCGCTCCGCAGGCCAGCGCCAAGGCCCATTCGCGCCTGTGCGGCTCCACTGTGACGGTGGATCTGGTGCTGGATGGTGACCGCGTGGCCGATTTCGCCCACGAGGTGCGCGCCTGCGCCCTCGGCCAGGCCTCCTCCTCGCTGATGGCGCGCCATGTGATCGGTGCCAGCACGGCGGAACTGCGCGCGGTGCGCGAGGCCATGTGGAAGATGCTGCGCGAGAACGGCCCCCACCCGGATGGCCGTTGGGACGAACTGAAGGTGCTGGAGCCGGTGCGCGACTATAAGGCCCGCCACGCCTCCACCATGCTCACCTTCGATGCGGTGGTGGACGCCATCGACCAGATCGAGGCCGCGCGCGCCGCCCCAGCCTCCGCCGTGGCCGGCTGAGACCTCAGTCCGCCGGGTGTGCGGCGCGGGTGTCGATGGCGGCGATGGCTTCCCCGGCGGCCTGATCGAAGGCGGCTTCCAGCGCCGGGCTGGCGCCGGCAAGGCCCGCTACCACGGCCCGGGCCCATTCCACATAGGCCCGCGCGCGGGCGGGACTCCAGTCCTGCGGCGGATCCTCGGCGATGGAGCGCAGGTTGGCGGTCTTGTCGGCGAGTTTCAGCACCTTGGCGCGGGCCGACAGGTGCGGGGCGTGGGCTATTTGCAGACGCTTGCGCTCGGTGGCTTCCAGGGCCTTGTCGTCGGTGACCTCCATGACGAGGCCCGCCACATCGGCCCCGAAGGTGGCTTCGATCTCGGCGGCGGTCACGTCCTGGTCCTCCACCACGTCGTGGAGCAACGCGGCGGCGACGAGTGCTGCGTCCTGCCCGCCGGTGGCCTCGCTCACCAGCAGTGCCACCTCGGCCAGATGGTTGACATAGGGCTGGGCGCGCCGGCCCTTGCGGCGCTGATCGGTGTGGCGCAGCGTCGCGAAGGCGAGGGCACGCACCACCAATGCCAGCGGCGGGGCGGATGCGGCTGGTTCGGTCGCAGGGTTGGCACGGTCGGGAGTCACGGGTTCACCTCCGCGAGGCGGAGCCGTGGCGGTCGCCGGGACCAACACGGCCCGGCCACGTTTGTGGGATTGGATGATATCCATCAGCGCCGGTCACCATGGCGAATCTGAGGCGACGGGACTCACATGGACGGGGAGCAGGCAGGGGACGGAGCGGTGGATGGGCCGCTGGAGGCCGGTACGGCGCGGCCGGGTTTGGCGGGCTTCATCCGGCGGCTGCCACGCCATGTGGTGCGCGTCCCGATCCTGTTTTATCGCTACACCCTGTCGTCCTTCATGGGCCGGCAGTGCCGCTATCTGCCCACCTGCTCGGAATATGCCGAAGAGGCGGTGATGCGCCATGGCGCGCTCGCCGGCTCGGTGATGGCCACCGCCCGCATCTGCCGTTGCCATCCCTGGGGAGGGCACGGCTACGATCCCGTCCCCCGCTGCCTGCCGGCGGAGGCGCGCTGGTATCGCTTCTGGCGCTACGGCGTCTGGCGCATGCCCAAGGGGACGGACGACGCGGGCTGAGGGCTTTGACCGATTTCAGTCATCCGTGCCCCGGCCGATTGCAACGAAGCGTAGCGGAGTGGCGGAGAGCCGGAGCCCAGCGCAAGGACTCCGCCTCAGGCGCTTCCTGATCTGAACTCTGTGACACCCGATTGCCTGCTGCGCAGGAGTCGTGCGCTTACGTCCTGGCTGGGCGCTTCGGCTGGGCCGTCTCTGGTCCGGGATGCGATGCGCCGTTTGGCCGGTGCTCAGTTGCGCTGCACCGGGGCGGGCATGGGAGCAGCACCGGGGACCGCAGGGCCGGCGGCGCGAGCTGCCGGTTGGGGCGCCGTGGCCGGGGTGGCATCGGTGAGGCGCACCTCGGCCTCCTTCAGCATGCGTTCAAGCGCTGCGAGCCGTTCCGCCGCGCGCGGGGACAACGTGATCGGGCGCTCGTTGTCGAGACCGGCCACGGTCATGGACGCGGGCGCCTCGTCGAGCTTCGGGATCGGCGAGGTGACGCCGGGGATCGGCTTGATCTCGATGCCCTGGTGAGCATAGGCCATCACCTTCTGCCAGGTCATGGCAGGCAGCGATCCGCCGGTCATCTTGTTCATCATGGCGTAGTCGTCATTGCCGAACCACACGCCGCCCACATAATTGCCGGTGAAGCCCATGAACCAGGCGTCGCGATAGGCATTGGTGGTGCCGGTCTTGCCCGCCACCTTGGAGTTGACGAGGCGGGCGCGGCGGCCGGTGCCGTTCTCCACCACGTTGTTCAGCATGTCGTTGATGTCATAGAGCTGCTGGGTGGGGATGATCTGCACGCTCTTGGGCGCGTCGCGGTCGAAGCGCCAGACCACCTCGCCGTTGCCGACCCGCATCTCCACCACGGCGTGGGGATAGACGCTCTTGCCGCCGTTGGCGAACACCGCATAAGCGGTGGTCATGTCGAACAGGGTCACCTCGGCGGCGCCCAGCGGCAAAGGCGCGCTGATGGGCAGCGGGGTGCGGATGCCCATCTGGTGGGCGAGATCCACGATCCTGCGGCGGCCGAACTTCTCCGCGAGACGCACCGCCACCGTGTTCAGCGAATGCTGGAGCGCGGTCTTCAGGGTGATGGACCCCATGTAGGAGCGGCCGTAATTCTGCGGGCACCAGTTGCCGAGGCAGATGGGCGCGTCCTGCACGATGGTGGACGGCTTGAAGCCGTTCATCAGCGCCACCGTGTAGACGAAGGGCTTGAAGGACGAGCCGGGCTGGCGCAGGGCGTCGGTGGCGCGGTTGAACTGGCTTTCGCCATAGTCGCGCCCGCCCACCATGGTGCGCAGGGTGCCGTTGGGCTCCATCACCACGATGCCGCCCTGCCTGACCTTGTAGTCGCGGCCGAACTCGGCGAGCGAGGTCTCCAACGCCGCGTCCGCCACTTTCTGGATGTTGGGGTCTAGGCCGGTGCGCACGATGAAGTTGCGCTCCACCACCGTGGTCGGCAGCTGGTCCACCAGCTTCTTCACCTCGCCGAAGGCGTAGTCGAGGTAAAAGTCCGGTACGTCGTCGTCGCGGCGGTCCACCGGGGTGGCCGGGTTGCGGCGGGCGCCGAACACCTGGCCCTCGGTCATGAAGCCGGCATCCACCAGGTTGTCGAGCACGGTGGAGGCGCGGGCGCGGGCGGCGGGCAGGTTCACGTGCGGGGCGTATTTGGACGGGGCCTTGAACAGGCCGGCCATCATGGCGGCCTCGGCGAGGTTCACCTCGCGCACCGACTTGCCGAAATAATAACGCGCCGCCGCGTCCACCCCATAGGCGCCGCCGCCGAGATAGGCGCGGTCAAGATAGAGCTTCAGGATCTGGCTCTTGGTGAGACGCGCCTCCAGCCAGATGGCGAGGAAGGCTTCCTTGATCTTGCGCTCGATGGTGCGCTCGTTGGACAGGAACAGGTTCTTGGCGAGCTGCTGGGAGAGCGAAGAGCCGCCCTGCCGCACGCCGCCCGCCCGCGCATTGGTGACCACGGCGCGGAACGTGCCGGCCACGTCAATGCCCCAGTGCTCGTAGAAGCGCCGGTCTTCGGTAGCCAGCGTCGCCTTGATGAGGTTGTCCGGGATGTCCTCCAGCGGCACCGTGTCGTTCTGCTTCACACCCCGCTCGCCGATGGTATTTCCGTAGCGATCAAGGAAGGTGACGGCGAGTTCCGTGCGCTTGAGCCAGTCGTCGGAGGTCTCGTGGAAGGCGGGGATGGCCAGGGCCAGCATCACCAGGGCACCGGCGACCGCGAGGGTCAGGCCTTCCGAGGCCATGCCGGCGGCGAAGCGCGACACGCCGGTGAGGTTGAACCGCTCGGTGAACGCCGCGTAGGCGGAGACGGCCCGGCGGGTGCGTGCGCCGAGGCTGAACAGCCCGCTGTCGAGCAGGGCGTCGAAATCGAGCATCAGCCCGCGCAGACGCGTGCCGAAAGACGAGCGGGCCGGGCCGGAGCGCGCCGAATCGGGATGCTTCTCGGCGGGGTCCGTTTCGCCGGGGCGCCTGTCGTCGCTGGCCTTGGGGTCGGTCGGTTCGCGCTCGGTCACGGTTCGGGCTCGGTTCAGCGGCTCGGTTCAGCGGCTCCGGCGGCGCCCCCGCGCCCGCGCATCGCCGCTCATGTCTTCATTGCTCGGCCCCACTCTATAACGCACCGCCGAAAGTCGCGCGAGTTTCGGTGCGCGGCTTGTGGGCGTCGCGCGGGCGGCGAAGAAGGCTCAGCGTCCCGGTACGTCCAGAACGCCCTCGGGGCTCAGGCGGTCGATGATGGTGGGCAGATGCTGCGCCAGGAGGTCCGGCAGCTGATCCGCCGACAGCCCGAGGGTGGTCGCCACCTCTGCCAGCCGGTCCGCTCCGAGGGCGGCCGTGATCTGCTCGGCGTTCACCGGGGCGTTGGGGCCGGTGGAGACCCAGCTGGCCACGGCGTCCGAGAGGCCGGCCTGCTGGAGTTGCTCCAGCACCCCGTCGAGGCTGCCGAAGGGAGTCTTGGCGAAGGCTGAATTGAGCAGGCCGGGTAGCATCTGCCCCATGGGGCCGTTCAGCACGGTCTCCAGCAGGCTGCCGGCGCCGTCGGTGCCCGCCTTGCTGAGCATGTTGCTCAGGATACCACCCACCATATTGTCGAAGAGGCCCATGGCCGACGCTCCGTTGGTCCCGCGGCGCGCGCCCGCGCGCCCTATGGTGCTCCGCTGCACTGCATGATGCGGCGCGGTAGAGGTTGGTGTACCGGATCGGGTGTGCGAAGTCGATTGTGTCCGCCGTGCCCCTGGGGCCGATCACAAGTCGGAGCGTACCCTGCGGCTCCGCGCCGCTGGGACGGCATGTGGCCTATGCAGCCACCCATTCACCCGTTAACGGCTTTGAGGTGATGATCTCACTCTCCTTGTTCGCAGCCTTTGCGCTCATGACCGCCATCGCGGCGTTCGCCGTGCTTTGGCCCCTGTCGCGCACCCGCGCCGCGCAGGCCGCGCGCGAAGCGGACCTTGCTGTCTATCGCGACCAGCTCGCCGAGATCGCCCGCGACGCCAAGTCCGGACGCTTGCCCAAGGCCGAGGCGGAAGCCGCGCGCATCGAAGTGGCGCGGCGCATGCTGGCGGCCGATTCCGCGCGGGAGACGGCTTCGACCGAGGATCCGGCGCGGATCACGCGCCAGACCACCTGGCGCCGCCGCATGGCCGCCGTGTTCGCCCTGCTGTTCGTTCCGGTCTTCGCGGTCGGCCTCTATGGGATGCTCGGTTCCCCCCGGCTTCCCGGCGCGCCCCTGGCCGAACGCCTGACGGCGGCGCCCGACCGCGGCGACGTCGCCATCCTGGTGCGGCGGGTGGAGGAACATCTCCAGAAGACTCCCAATGACGGGGCGGGCTACGAGATCCTGGCGCCGGTGTATTTGCGCATGGGCCGGCCGGAGGATGCCGCCCGCGCCTATGCCGAGGCCATCCGCATCCTTGGCCCCTCCGCCCTGCGCCATTCCTCCCGCGGGGAGGCGCTGGTGATCGCCTCCGACGGCCTCGTGACCGCCGACGCCGCCCGCGCCTTCGCCGATGCGCTGGCCCTCGATCCCAACGAGCCGCGCTCCGCCTATTTCCTGGGCCTTGCCGCCGAGCAGGATGGCCGCGCCGCGGATGCCGCGCGGATCTGGGGCCAGCTTCTGGCCCGCACGCCGGCCGATGCGCCCTATCGGCCCGTGGTGGCGGCGGCTCTCGCCCGGGTGGGCGGCACTGCGCCTGCGGCCCCTGGCGTCGCTGCGCCCGGCCCCGGCGCGGCGGATGTGGCGGCGGCGGCCGCCTTGTCGTCCGACGAGCGCAACGCCATGGTTCGTGGCATGGTGGACCGGCTTGCCCAGCGGCTCGACAGCGCCCCCGACGATATCGAAGGCTGGCTGCGCCTGGTGCGGGCCTATGGCGTTCTGGGCGACAAGGACAAGGCGGCGGAGGCCCTGAAAAAGGCGCGCGCCACCTTCAAGGACAATGCAGAAGCTCTCGGGCGGCTCGATGCTGCCGAGAAGGAGCTCGCGGCTAAGACGGGTGCGGGAGAAAAAGGATGACGCGCAAAGGCCGGCGGCTGGTTCTCATCGGAGCAGGACTCGGCGTGCTCGCGCTCGCGGCGGGGCTCATCCTGTCCGCCCTCACCGATACCATCGTGTTCTTCCGCTCGCCCACGGAAGTGGCCCAGCAGCAGGTGGCCCCCGGCGCCCGCCTGCGCCTCGGCGGGCTGGTGGAGACCGGCAGCGTGGTCAAGTCCGGCACCCTCACCACCTTCAAGGTCACCGATGGCAACGCCACGGTGAAGGTGGCCTATTCCGGCATCCTTCCGGACCTGTTCCGGGAAGGGCAGGGGGTGGTCGCCGAGGGCGCGCTCCAGGCCGACGGCAGCTTCAAGGCCGACAGCGTGCTGGCCAAGCACGACGAGAAATACATGCCCCGCGAGGTGGCCGACGCACTGAAGGCGCAGGGGCGCTGGCAGGAGGGCGGCCCTGCGCCCGGAGCGGCGTCGCCGCCGGCCCAGCGCGCGCCGGGGAGCTGAGCCATGATCGCGGAAATCGGCCAGTACGCCCTCGCCCTCGCCTTTGCCCTCTCGCTGGCGCAGGTGATCCTCCCGGCCTGGGGCGCCCGGCGCAACGACCCGGTGCTGATGAGTTCGGCCGGACCCATCGCCTTGGCCCTGTTCGGCTTCATCGCCTTTGCCTTCGGCGCGCTGGTGCAGCTCTACGTCACCTCGGACTTCACCGTGGTGAACGTGGCGGAGAACTCCCACTCCCAGATGCCGCTGATCTACAAGATCACCTCCACCTGGGGGAACCATGAGGGCTCAATGCTCCTGTGGGTGTTCGTGCTGGCCTTCTTCGGCGCCCTGGTGGCGGAGTTCGGCTCCAACCTGCCGGACCGGCTGAAGGCGCTGGTGCTGGCGGTGCAGGGCGCGGTGGCGGCCGCCTTCCTCTCGTTCATCCTGTTCACCTCGAACCCGTTCGCGCGCCTCGTGCCGGCGCCGGCGGAGGGGCGTGATCTCAATCCCATCCTTCAGGATCTCGGCCTCGCCATCCATCCGCCGCTGCTCTATCTCGGCTATGTGGGGCTCTCCATCTCCTTCGCCTTCGCCATCGCGGCGCTGATCGAGGGGCGGATCGACGCCGCCTGGGCGCGCTGGGTGCGGCCGTGGACGCTGGCCGCCTGGATCTTCCTGACCCTGGGCATCGCCATGGGCTCGTACTGGGCCTATTACGAGCTGGGCTGGGGCGGCTGGTGGTTCTGGGACCCGGTGGAAAACGCCTCCCTCATGCCGTGGCTCGCGGCCACCGCGCTGCTGCATTCCGCCGTGGTGATGGAGAAGCGCGACGCCCTGAAGGTGTGGACCATCCTGCTCGCCATCCTCGCCTTCTCGCTGTCGCTGGTGGGCACCTTCCTGGTGCGCTCGGGGGTGCTGACCTCGGTGCACGCCTTCGCCACCGATCCGGCGCGGGGCGTGTTCATCCTCGCCATCCTCACCTTCTTCATCGCCGGCGGGCTGACGCTGTTCGCGTTCCGCGCCTCGGAGCTGAAGCAGGGCGGGCTGTTCGCGCCCATCTCGAGGGAAGGCGCCCTCGTCCTCAACAACCTGTTCCTCACGGCCGCCACCGCCGCGGTGCTGGTGGGCACGCTCTACCCGCTGGCGCTGGAGGCGCTGACCGGGGACAAGATCACGGTGGGGCCGCCCTATTTCAACCTCGCCTTCGGTGGGCTGATGGTGCCGCTGGTGTTCGCCATGCCGTTCGGCCCGCTTCTGGCCTGGAAGCGCGGCGACCTCATGGGCGTGGCCCAACGCCTGATGCTGGCCGCCGCCCTCGCGGTGGTGGCCGCGGTGGTCATCGCTGCCGCCACCACGGGCGGGCCGGTGCTGGCGCCGCTGGCGGTGGGGCTCGCCGTCTTCATCATGCTGGGCGCGCTCACCGACATCGCCGAGCGCGCCGGTCTCGGCCGGGTGACGGCGCGGGTGGCACTGGCACGCCTCGCCGGCGTTCCGCGCTCCGGCTATGGCACCGCCATCGCCCATTTCGGCGTCGGGGTGTGCCTGCTCGGCATCGTGTGCGAGACCGGCTGGAGCCTGGAGAAGATCGCCTCGGTGAAGCTCGGCGACACCGTCACCATCGGCGCCCGCTCCCTCACCCTCGACCGGCTGGAAAACCGCACCGGGGCCAACTTCCGCGCCCGCACGGCGGTGTTCTCCATCCGCGAGGACGGCGCGCCGCAGGGCACCATCGAGGCTTCCCGCCGCATGTTCGCCGCCCGGCAGATGGCCACCACCGAGGCCGGCATTCGCACCTTCGGCCTCAGCCAGCTCTATGTGAGCATGGGCGAAGAGAGCCCGGACGGTCACATCTCCATGCGTGCCACCTACAAGCCGTTCGTGACGCTGATCTGGCTCGGGGCGGTGGTGATGGCGCTGGGCGGCGCGCTCTCGCTGGCGGACCGCCGCCTGCGCGTCGGCGCCCCCCGCCCCGCCACCAAGCGCCCCCGCGCCCCGGTGCCGGCCGAGTGATGGGCATGCGCCGTCTCCTCGCCGCCCTTCTCCTCCTCGCCAGCTTCGCGCTGCCCGCTCTGGCGGTGCAGCCCGACGAGGTGCTGGGCGATCCGGTGCTGGAAAGCCGCGCCCGCGCCATCTCCGCCGAATTGCGCTGCATGGTCTGCCAGAACCAGTCCATCGACGATTCCGATGCCCCGCTCGCCAAGGACCTGCGCCTCATCGTGCGCGAGCGGCTGAAGGCGGGGGACAGCGACGGGCAGGTGATGGACTTCATGGTGGCGCGCTATGGCGAGTTCGTGCTGCTGCGGCCGGTCATGTCCTGGCGCAATGCCCTGCTGTGGGCGGCGCCGGTGCTGGTGCTGGCGCTGGGCGCGCTCGCCGCGTTCTTCGGCCTGAAGCGCCGCCGCGCCGTCGCTCCCCAGCGCCTCTCCGCCGACGAGGAAGCCCGCTTCAAAAAGCTTCTGGCGGAAGGGGAGGGGCCGTCCCCCGAAGGTCGCTGAGCCTTTGCCGCCGCCTCAGGGCGCGGGCGTCTTGATCAGGCCAAGCAACGCCTCCAGCGCATCATCCGGCGTGGCGCGGGGCCAGTCCGCCATCTGGTGGCGAAAGAAGGTCTCCTGCCGCTTGGCGTAGCGGCGGGTGTCGCCTTGGCCCTCGGCGATGGCGGCGTCCAGCGTCATCTTGCCGACGAGATGGCGGGTGAGGGCCGGGGCGCCATGGGCCTTGAGCACCGTGCGGGCGGGATCGAGCCGGCGCGCGGCCAGGGCGCGAACCTCCTCCAGCGCGCCGTCCGCCATCATGGCTTCGAACCGAGCATCGATGCGCTGGCGCAGCACCGCGCGGTCCATTTCCAGCACGAGGCACACACAGCGGGAGGCGTCCAGCACCGGCGTCGGCGCATCCCTTTGCCAGTCCGAGAGGGAGCGTCCGCTGGCGGTGATGACCTCCAGCGCCCGCAGCACCCGCTGGCGGTCGTTGGGCTGGAGCCGGGCGGCGGTCTGCGGGTCCATGTCCGCAAGGCGGGCATGCAGGGCGAGGCTGTCGAGGCCTTGCGCCATGCCGCGAACCTCGCCCCGCACCGCCTCCGGTACCGGAGGGATCTCGGCAAGGCCCTGCGTCAGCGCTCGGAAATAGAGGCCGGTGCCGCCGACGAAAATGGGCACAAGCCCCTGTTCGCGCGCGGCGGCGAGGGCGCTGGTGGCATCCGCGAGCCAGCGGCCCACGGAATAATCGGTTTCCGCATCCACGTGACCATAGAGGCCGTGGGGCACCCGGGCCGCCTCCGCGACGGTCGGCCGCGCCGTGAGGACCCGAAGATCGCCATAGACTTGCATGGAATCTGCATTGAGCACGATGCCCGTGAGTCGCTCGGCGAGCGCCATCGCGAGGGCCGACTTGCCGCTGGCGGTGGGACCTGCGATGAGCACCGCCTGGGGCTCATTCCCCTGTTCGAGTACCGATACTGCCATGGCCTATGTCGCGACGCTGATCTCAAACCCATCTGCCCCGGCTTTGACCCGGGAGGCAATCCACGATGCGCGCGCGGTGCTGCCCGAGGCGCAGGAGGCCGTGGTGCTCGCCCCCGACGTGGCCGTGGACATCCATTTCGCCCCGCCGCTGGGCGCCGATGCCCGGGAACTGGCCGATGCGGTCCGCGCCGCCCTCGGCGATGCGCCCATCGACGTGGTGGTGCAGCTTGAGGCGGCCCGGCGCAAGCAGCTTTTCCTCGCCGACATGGATTCCACCATGATCGGGCAGGAATGCATCGACGAACTGGCTGACCTCGTGGGTGTGAAGGCCCATGTGGCCGCCATCACCGAGCGCGCCATGCGCGGGGAGATCGCCTTCGAGCCGGCACTGCGCGAGCGCGTGGCGCTGCTGCGCGGGTTGCCGGCCGGCGTGGTGGCCGACGTGCTGCGCGAGCGCATCAAGCTTACCCCCGGCGGGCTCGAGCTGGTGGGCACCATGAAGGCCAACGGGGCCTATACGGCGCTGGTCTCCGGCGGCTTCACCGTGTTCACCAGCGCCATCGCCGAGCGCATCGGTTTCGACGAGCACCGGGCCAACACCCTGCTCATCGACGATGGCCGCTTCGTCGGCGCGGTGGCGGAGCCCATCCTCGGTCGCGAGGCCAAGCTCGCCGCCCTCGAGGAGCTGCGCGACCGCATGCATCTCGCCCCGTCCGAGACCATGGCGGTGGGCGACGGCGCCAACGACCTCGCCATGCTGCAGGAGGCCGGGGTCGGCATCGCCTATCACGCCAAGCCGGCGGTGGCGGCGGCCGCCCACGTGCGTATCGACCACGGCGACCTCACCGCCCTGCTCTACATGCAGGGTTATGGGCTGAGCGAGTTCCACACCGCCTGAGGCGGCGTTCGGCTCTCCCTGATGGCCTTGCGCCGCCGTCATGCCCCGGGGATAGGCCGGGGATGACGGCGGCGCATCAGCTCAGTTCAGTGGCCCTCAGTTCAGCGGAATGGTGACGAACTCCTGCTTGCCCTCGCCGTCGGAGACGAGGAGCAGGGCGGAGCGCTTGCCCTGCTTGCGAAGGGCGTCCACCTGCTTCTCCACGTCGGCGGGGCTTACCACCGCCTCCTGGCCCACCTGGACGATGACCTGGCCCGCCTTGATGCCCTTGTTGGCGGCGGGGGTGGAGGCATCGACGCCGGTGATGACCACGCCGTTGATCTCGCTCTTGATGGAATAGCGCTTGCGCAGCTCGTCGCTCATGGCCGACAGCTCGATGCCGAGCGCCTTCCGGGGCGCCACCTTTTGGGATTCGGCGGCGGGCTTGGCGGTCTCCGGCTTGTCGTCCTCGGGCATGCGGGCGACCTTGAGGCGCAAGGTCTCTTCCTTGCCTTTGCGCACGACCACCACGTCCACCTCGGTGTCGGCCATGGTGTCGGCCACGGTGCGGGTCAAATCGCGCACCTCCTTGATGTCGCGGCCGTTAAACTTCACGATCACGTCACCAGCCTTGATGCCGCCCTTGGCCGCCGGGCTGTTCTCCGAGACCACGCCGATAAGCGCACCGCGCGGCTTGCCGAGGCCGAGGCTCTCGGCGATGTCGTCGGTGACCGGCTGGATGCGCACCCCGATCCAGCCGCGCCGCACTTCCTTGAACTGTTCCAGTTGGGCCAGCACCGGCTTGGCGGTGGCGGCCGGAACCGCGAAGCCGATGCCGATGGAACCGCCCGAGGGGGAGATGATGGCGGTGTTGATGCCGATCACCTCGCCTTCCATGTTGAACAGCGGACCGCCCGAATTGCCGCGGTTGATGGCGGCGTCGGTCTGGATGAAATTGTCGTAGGGGCCGGAATTGATGTCGCGGTTGCGGGCGGAGACCACGCCCACCGTGAGCGTGCCGCCGAGGCCGAACGGGTTGCCGATGGCCATCACCCAGTCGCCCACCCGCAGCTTCTCGCTGTCGCCGAACTTCACCGAAACCAACGGCTTGTCGGGCTTCACCCGCAGCAAGGCCAGGTCGGTCTTGGTGTCGCGACCGATCAGCTCGGCCTTCAGCTTCGAGCCGTCATTGAAATTGGCGAAGATCTCGTCGGCATCAGCGATGACGTGATTGTTGGTCACGATGAGTCCGGAGGGATCAATAACGAAGCCCGAGCCGAGGGAGGAGACGCGTCGCGAGCGCTGTTCGCCGCCGTCGTCCTGCCGCCGCTTGAAGAATTCGTCGAAGAAATCCTCGAACGGCGAGCCCGGCGGCAGTTGCGGCTGGGGCACCGAGCGCGACGCCGCCACGTTCTGCGAGGTGGAGATGTTCACCACCGCGTCCATGACCCGCTCGGCCACGTCCGCTACCGTGTCCGGCCCCTTGCCGGGCGCGGCGAGGAGGGGGACCGGGCTGAGGGTCGAGAAGGTCGCGGTGAGGAGCGCGAGGGCGGCTGCCAGGACAAAAGCGGGCAGGCGGGCGGCGGGAGCTGAGGAACGAAGCGGTTGGGGCATGTCTCTCCTCGACGCGGCGGTCGTTCCTTGAGGCTGAACCGGCCGCCGCGCGGGCGCAAGCCCCGGGCGGTCACGATCCGGCGTCGGCCACACCGGAGGCGACCCGTCCTGGCCGGTCTCCCGGCGCAGGGCCGTCCCCGCATTCAAGACCAGCTGGAGACCCGACGCCACCGGCATGCGGTCGGATCGGGCCCTGATCACAGATGAATCGGTGCGGGCGCAATGCGGCCAAAACGCGACCGCCCCGTCCGCCGGCTTACGGGCGAACGGGGCGGTCTGCTTGGCGAAAGGCTCATGGGCCGGACTTCCTGTCGGTCTGAAGCTGGGCTTCGACGACCATGCCGGCGGGGGTGCTGCCGGTTGTCCCTCGCCCTCAAAAAGTGCGGATGAGGAAGACCAACAGCACGCCGAGGGCGCCGACGCCCAGCCCCGCGAGGCGCATGGGAGTCTCCGGGGCGTGGAGCGCCGCCTCCATGGCCCTGCGCCATGCCGCCGGGAAGGCGGCAAGGCACAGGCCCTCGATGGCGAGCATGAGGCCCAGCGCGGCAATCAGATCCTTCATGCCGAACTCGGCCCTTTTGTCAGTTGCCGGTGGTGGGCGCAGCGGGGGTCACTGCGCTCACAGGGTCTTGGAAATAGCGGAAGAAGCGCGAATCCGGGCTCAACAGCATGCGGGTGTCGCTGGGCTTGATGCTCGCTTCATAGGCCTGCATGGACCGGTAGAAGGAGAAGAAGTCCGGATCGCGCCCGAACGCGTCGGCGAAGATGCGGTTGCGCTCCGCATCACCTTCACCGCGTACCTGCTCGCCCTTGGAGTTGGCCTCGGCGACCACGATGGTCACCTCGCGGTCGGCGCGGGCGCGCAGCCGCTGGGCGGCCTCGTTGCCCTGGGCGCGGATTTCGGCCGCCTCCCGCTGGCGCTCCGTCTGCATGCGCTGGAACACCGCCTGGCTGTTGGCTTCCGGCAGGTCGGCGCGGCGGATGCGCACATCCACCACGGTGATGCCGAAGTTCGAGGCCTCGCGGTTCACCTGCTCGGCGATCTGGTGCATCAGGCCTTCACGACCGTCGCGCACGACGCTGATGAAGCTGTTCTCGCCCAGCACGCGCCGCAGCGCCGAGTTGAGCACCGTGGACAGGCGAGAGTTGGCGCCCTGCACCGTGCCCACCGACTGGTAGAAGCGCAGCGGATTGGTGATCCGATAGCGGGCGAAGGCATCCACCACCAAGCGCTTCTGGTCGGCGGCAATGACTTCCTGCGACGGATTTTCCAGGTCGAGGATGCGGTTGTCGAGATAGACGACGCTGTCGATGAACGGCACCTTCCAGTGCAGTCCCGGCGTGGTGACGGGCGCGAGCGGGTCACCGAGCCTTAGCACCAGGGCCTGCTGCGTCTGGTGGACGACGAAGGCGGCGGAATAGATGAGGACGAGGGCGACGACGCCGAGAATGGCGAGAACGCCGCCGATGATCGGATTTCTCATCGCGTGGCTCCCTGGGGCTGGGCGGGGGTGGCCGACGGGCGGCGGAGGAGGTCATTGAGCGGCAGGACGGGCACGACGCCGCCTGACCCTCCGGTTGACGTTCCTCCTGCCCCCTGACGCGCGGCGCCGGAATCCACCAGCACCTTGTCCACGCCTCCGAGCACGCGTTCCATGGTTTCAAGGTACATACGCTCGCGCGTCACCACCTTCGCCTTCTGGTACTCGTCATAGATCTTCAGGAAGCGCGCCGCCTGACCGCGGGCTTCCACAACGGTGCGCTCGCGATAGCCCTGGGCGGCGTTCTCGATGCGGGAGGCCTCGCCGCGCGCCTCGGGGAGGACCCGGTTGGCGTAGGTCTGCGCCTCGTTCTGGGAGCGCTCGGCGTCGGCGCGGGCGGCCTGCACGTCGCGGAAGGCGTCGATGACCTGGCTGGGCGGGTCAACCTTCTGCATCTGCACCTGGGTGATCTGGACGCCGGCCTTGTAGCTGTTCAGCACCTGCTGCATCAGCTCCTGCACGCCGGTCTCGATGTTCTGCCGGGCGCCGGTGAGGATGGGCTGGATATTGGTGCGGCCGATGACCTCGCGCATCGCGCTTTCGGCCACCGCCTTGATGGTGCCTTCGGGGTTCTGGACGTTAAACAGATAGTCCTGGGCATTGGAGATGACCCAGAACACGGCGAAGTCCACGTCCACGATGTTCTCGTCGCCGGTGAGCATGAGGCTTTCCGCCGGCACGTCACGCATCACGGGGGAGCCGCGGCGCGCGTCCTCGCTCACCTGCATGCCGATGTCGATGCGGTTGACGAAGGTCACCTTGGGGGTCAGCACCGACTGGATGGGATAGGGCCAGTGGTAGTTCAGGCCGGGCTGGGTCGTGCCCACATAGCGGCCGAACTGGAGCACCACGCCCTGCTCGTCGGGCTGCACGCGATACCAGCCGGACATGAGCCAGCCGAACACGATCAGCGCGATGATGACAGCGATGCCCTTGGCGCCGAAGGAGCCGGGGATCATGGTGCGCAGCCGGTCCTGGCTGCGGCGGATCAAGTCTTCGAGATCTGGCGGCGTCGGTCCTGATGAAGAGGGCCCCGATCCCCAGGGACCCCGCGGCCCATTACCCCATGGGCCGCCACTTTGATTCTTCCACGACATCCGTCGTCTCCCGTGAGCGGTGCCGCCATCGGCACACGCGTCGCTGCGAGCCTCCGCCGGATCCGTGCGGCATGCCGCACGGATCTGGTCCGACAGGCGGACCCATCCGAGAAGGCAGGCCGGGCGCCGGCGAAAACCAGCACCTGAGGCCACCCCATCGGGTTGGGCGGTTATAGGAAACCGCGCGTCGCCTTTCAACGCGACGCGCGGTCAGCCTCGTTCGCAGATAAGGTCGAGCCGCGCTTTACGCAACGGGAGGACTGACCGCTGGAATGCGATCCCCCAGGGCCTGACTCCGGGCCGCCGTTGCAACGCCGCGATAGTAGTCGAGGACGAAGAGGCGGATGGCGGACGACAGGTTGCCCTGCGTGCGCGCGGAATCGATGGTTGCCACGAGGTCGGACAGGGTGAGCCGGCGGCCGCTGGCAATCTCCTTCAACGCCTCCCAGAAGGCGTCTTCAAGGCTGACGCTGGTTTTGTGGCCGGCGATGACGATGGATCTTTTAACCACGGGGCTTTTCATGTTCTTCCCTCTCGGTCAGGGCGTGGCCTTCAAGGTGGCGTCGCTGCCGCTCAAGCTCGTCTGCCAGCCTTTGACGATCGGCCTTGGTCCGTCCGAATCGGATACGGTTCTCATCGGCTGCCGTCTGCGCCACCTGACGGACCCGCGCCTTGCGCGCCCGGTGAAGATTGACCACGTCGCCCAACGCTTTTCTCACCTTGTCGCCGGTTTCCTCCGCACCCGGCGGCCGGTGATCTTATACGGCCGGCGCACCGCGTCAGGCCCACGAGCCCAATGAGATACTAATACCTCAAGGCAACCTAAGGATATGGCGAATTGTTGGAGAGGTAACATCCGCCGGCTACCGCCTTGGAATTATTTTAGCCTAGAGGTCTAGCTCCCCCGAGGGCCGTCAGCTGTGCTATGAGCCCGCCGCCGCGTGACCATTGAAAGGCTAAGGCGATGAGCACCCGCATCGAGACCGATACGTTCGGTCCCATTGAAGTTCAGTCCGACCGCTATTGGGGTGCGCAGGCGCAGCGCTCGCTTGGGAATTTCAAGATCGGCTGGGAAAAGCAGCCGCTTCCGGTCGTCCGTGCCCTCGGCATCGTCAAGCGGGCCGCCGCCGAAGTAAATCGCGACCTCGGCCGGCTCGATCCCAAGCTTGCCGACGCCATCGTCGTCGCCGCGCAGGAGGTGATCGAGGGCAAGCTTGATGCCCATTTCCCCCTCGCCGTCTGGCAGACCGGTTCGGGCACCCAGTCCAACATGAACGCCAATGAAGTGATCTCGAACCGGGCCATCGAGATGCTCGGCGGGGAAATGGGCTCCAAGAAGCCCGTGCATCCCAACGATCACGTGAATATGAGCCAGTCGTCCAACGACACCTATCCCACCGCCATGCACATCGCCTGCGCGGAGGAGATCGTCCATCGCCTGCTGCCGGCCCTCCAGCAGCTGCGCAACGCTCTCAACGACAAGTCGCAGCAGTGGGCGAAGGTCATCAAGATCGGCCGCACCCACACCCAGGACGCCACCCCGCTCACGCTGGGCCAGGAATTCTCCGGCTACACCCAGCAGGTGGAAAACGGCATCAAGCGCATCGAGCTGACCCTCCCGGCGCTGATGCAGCTGGCGCAGGGCGGTACTGCGGTGGGTACTGGCCTCAACGCGCCGGTTGGTTTTGCCGAGGCGGTGGCGGACAAGATCGCCTCCATCACCGGCCTGCCCTTCACCTCGGCGCCCAACAAGTTCGAGGCGCTGGCCGCCCACGACGCGATGGTGTTCTCGCACGGCGCCATCAACACGGTGGCGGCCTCGCTGTTCAAGATCGCCAACGACATCCGCCTGCTCGGCTCGGGCCCGCGCTCGGGCCTCGGCGAGCTGTCGCTGCCGGAGAACGAGCCCGGCTCGTCCATCATGCCGGGCAAGGTGAACCCCACCCAGTGCGAGGCGCTGACACAGGTCTGCGTGCAGATCTTCGGCAACAATGCCGCGCTCAGCTTCGCCGGCAGCCAGGGACACTTCGAGCTGAACGTCTACAACCCGGTGATGGCCTACAACTTCCTCCAGTCGGTACGGCTGATGGCGGATGCGGCGGTCAGCTTCACCGAGAACTGCGTCGTTGGCATCGAGGCCCGCGAGGACAACATCAAGGCGGCGCTGGAGCGCTCGCTCATGCTGGTCACCGCGCTGGCCCCGAAGATCGGCTACGACAACGCCGCCAAAATCGCCAAGACCGCCCACAAGAATGGCACCACCCTGCGCGAGGAAGCCGTCGGCGGCGGCTATGTGACCAACGAGGAGTTCGACGCTGTCGTGCGTCCGGAGAACATGATCTCGCCCGGCTGATACCGGTCTGGCTTCAGCACCGGCGCGGCGGCATTCCGGACGGGGTGCCGCCGCGTTTGTTTACGGCCATGCTATGACTTCGGGAAACGCGCCGCCGCTGGTCCGGCGCAAGCCGGCTTCCGCGCGAGGTGACGCCATGACGGACGCGAATCCAGACGACCTCAGGGAGGTCGCCATAGACGCCCTGCACCCCACCCAGCTCAACCTTGGCATGGACGAGGTGAAGCGCCGGGCGCAGCAGATGGCCGGCCTCTCGCGGAGCGCGCTCCGGGCGCAGCTCGAGAAGAAGGCGGTGCCCTATGTGATCGGGCCGAAGAAGCGCCTCTATATGACCGACCATCACCATTTGTGCCGCGCTCTGCTGCTCGCCGGCCACGACACGGTGCTGGTGGGCAGGCCCCGGGAGGATGCGGACTGGTCCGATCTTGATCTGCCGACCTTCTGGCATCGCATGGAAGCGCAGGGCCTGTGCTGGCCCATCGACGTGGACGGCAACCGGCGGCCATGCGTCAAGATCCCCGGGCACATCAGCGAGCTTACAGACAACCCGTGGCGCACGCTCGCCCGAGGGGTCCGCGGCGATGCCTACACGAACCTGGACACCCCGTTCCAGGAATTCATGTGGGGCAACTATTACCGCTCCTTCATGACCACGCGGCTGCTCCAGAGCGACATCGAGCTGGCGGAAAAGCTGGCGGTGAAGCTCTCCCGCCTCGACGAGGCCCAGGACCTGCCGGGCTATCTCGGTTCCAAGTGAAATCCCCCAAGTGAGGTCCCCCAAGTGAAATCCCCCAAAGTGAGGTCCCCCCAATGAATTCCCCGAAGTGAAGTCTCCGAAGTGAGATCGCAGGTGAGGCATCGGGTGAGAGGGGAGGCTTCCCGGGGGCGTCAGCCTGAGGGATGCTCCCAGGGACCTTTCCCGAGCTGCGCCGTGTTATAAGCGCGCCAAGACAGGGGAGGGGCCACATGATCACCGCGCTCAAGTCCACCGCACTCCAGCATTTCGCCCGGCTGCGGGCGCCGCTCTTCGCCGTGCTCGCCGGGCTGGTACTGGCCGGCTGCGGGATCAACGTGATCCCCACCGAGGAAGAGCGGGCCAAGGCCGCCTGGAGTGAGGTGATGAACCAGTATCAGCGCCGCTCCGACCTCATTCCAAATCTGGTGGAAACGGTGAAGGGCTATGCCGCCCAGGAGAAGGACGTGCTGACCTCAGTCATCGAGGCGCGCGCCAAGGCCACCTCGATCCGGGTCGACGCTTCCACCATCACTGATCCGGCCCAGTTCAAGCAGTTCCAGGATGCGCAGGCGGGCCTCTCCAGCGCGCTCGGCCGGTTGATCGCTGTGTCGGAGGCCTATCCGGACCTGAAGTCCAACCAGAACTTTCTCGCCCTGCAATCGCAGATCGAGGGCACGGAGAACCGCATCGCCGTGGCCCGGCGCGATTATATCGAGGCGGTGCGGATCTATAATACCGAGCTGAAGACCTTCCCCGGCCTGCTGTGGGCCTCCACCTTCTATCGCGGCTACCGGCCCATGGAGACCTTCACCATCTCCGAGCAGCAGATGCAGGTGCCCAAGGTGAAGTTCAACTGAACCTGAGGGAGGCGGCCATGCTCCGCCTGTCCAATTCCCTCCGGTCATTGACGCCGGCTGTTTTCGCCCTGGTGCTTCTTTTCGGCGCGTCGGCGCGGGCGGAGCTGACATTTCCGCCACTCACCGGCCGTGTGGTGGATGCCGCCCGCGTGCTGGACGCCGGAACCGTGGCGGGGCTGGACGCCAAGCTGGCGGTGCAGGAGGCCAAGGCCACCGACCAGGTGGTGGTGGCCACCGTGCCCTCGCTCCAGGGCACCTCGGTGGAGGATTACGCCAACCGCCTGTTCCGCTTCTGGCAGATCGGCCAGGCGAAGAAGAACAACGGCGTGCTCCTCCTCGTCGCCCCCACCGATCGCAAGGTGCGCATCGAGGTGGGCTATGGACTTGAAGGCATCCTGACCGACGCGGTGGCCTCCACCATCATCCGCAACGCCATCGTTCCCGCCTTCAAGGCCGGAGACATGGCCGGCGGCATCGTGAAGGGCACCGACGCCATCCTTGAAATCCTCAATCTCGATCCCGACGAGGCCCGTGCCCGCGCCAAGGCGCTGGAACAGTCCGGCTGGACCGAGGAGGAGGTGGACAACGTCATCTTCCTCATCGCCATGATCGCCTTCTGGGGCTTCGTCATCTGGCGGGTGACGCGGGGCGGCGGCGGCCCGCGCGGTGGTGTGGCATCTCGCGGCCGACGTGGCGGCTGGGCGGCGGGACCCATCGCAACCTGGGACTGGGGCTCCGGCTCGGGCGGCGGATCTGGCGGGGGCGGAGGTTGGTCGGGGGGAGGCGGCTCCTCCGGCGGGGGTGGTGCGTCCGGCGGTTGGTGAGGTCGGTTGCTGTTATGGTATAAAGGTAGGGCAGTCCGGCCATGGCTGGGGCGCCCGTTCAGCACGAGCGGCAAAGCCGCCGATGGAAGGGAACACGCCATGAGCGCCGCCGAACGGGATTTGTCGTCCTCCGACACCAGCGTCTCCGGGCTTTCGGAGGCGGCGCTGGCGCGCATCGCCGAGGCGGTCGCTGCCGCCGAGACCCGGACCTCCGCTGAGATCCGCGTGGTGGTCGCTCGTGCGCCGCTGGTGCAGCATCCCTTCTTCTCAGTCCTGTGGGCCTCGCTCGCGGCGCTGGTGCTGCCCTGGTTCATTGGCTTGCTAAGGCCCATGCCGGCACTGG
Organism: Xanthobacter autotrophicus; assembly: GCF_005871085.1. GTDB lineage: Bacteria > Pseudomonadota > Alphaproteobacteria > Rhizobiales > Xanthobacteraceae > Xanthobacter > Xanthobacter autotrophicus. The sequence continues at coordinate 115,010 of NZ_VAUP01000007.1, forward strand.
AGCTTCTTGCCGTGCAGGCGGTGCTGTTCGTGGTGTTGGCGTCGGTCCTCATGCTGCCGGGCGTCGTCCATCGGGTGATCCCGCGCCTTGCCCTTAAGGCAGCCGCCCGCAGCGCCGCGATCGAGACCTTCCTGGCCTATGGCATTCCCCAGACGGCGGGTCGCACCGGCATCCTCATCTATGCCGCCGCCCGCGAGCGGCTGGTGGAGGTGGTGGCGGACGAGGGCGTCCACACCCCCCTCGGCCACGGCGCCTGGCAGGACATCTGCGATGCCGTCGCCTCCCGTGCGCGGCAGGGGAGCCTGGCGGATGGGCTGGTCTGCGGGGTGGAGAAGGCGGGAGAATTGCTGTCAGGCCCGCTGCCGCGCCGTCCCGGGGATCGCAACGAACTCGCCAACCACGTGATCGTGCTGTGAGGACGTTGGCGGCGACCACTTGCAGGAACGGGCCGTTTTCCTGAAGGCGGCGAGATTTCCCAAGGCCTGAGCCCGCCGCACGGTGCGGGAGGTGGCGCTCATGGTCCGCAGCCGGCCTAAGACCAAGGTCCCACGACATGCCCCGAATCGGCTCCGCGCAGCGCCTTTCCTTCCGCGGCGCTGCGGCATAGATTGCGCGCCCGAGCCTTCGGGGCTCGACCTAAGGCATAAGGGCTTCTTCTCATGACCAAACCCGCCGTTCGCGTCGCTGTCACGGGCGCCGCCGGTCAGATTTGCTATTCGCTGCTTTTCCGCATCGCCAACGGCGACATGTACGGCAAGGACCAGCCGGTCATCCTCCAGCTTCTGGACCTGCCGCAGGCGCAGGCCGCCGTCGGCGGCGTCGTGATGGAGCTTGAGGACTGCGCGTTCCCGAACCTTGCCGGCGTCGTCATCACCGATGACCCCAAGGTGGCGTTCAAGGACATCGACGCTGCGGTGCTCGTCGGCGCCCGTCCGCGCTCGAAGGGCATGGAGCGCGCCGACCTGCTCTCCGCCAACGCCGAGATCTTCAAGGTCCAGGGCAAGGCGCTGAACGAGGTGGCCAAGCGCGACGTGAAGGTGTTGGTGGTGGGCAATCCGGCCAACACCAACGCCTACATCACCGCCAAGAGCGCCCCGGACCTGCCGGCGAAGAACATCACCGCCATGCTCCGCCTCGACCACAACCGCGCCCTGTCGCAGTTCGCGGCCAAGGCCGGCATCGCCACGGCGGACATCGAGAAGGTAGCGGTGTGGGGCAACCACTCCCCGACCATGTATGCCGACTACCGCTTCGCCACCGCGAACGGCAAGCCGCTGCCGGAGCTCATCAACGACGAGACCTGGTATCGCGAGACGCTGCTTCCCAAGGTGGGCAAGCGCGGCGCCGCCATCATCGAGGCCCGTGGCCTGTCGTCGGCCGCCTCGGCCGCCAATGCCGCCGTGGACCACATGCATGACTGGATCCATGGCACCGATGGCAAGTGGGTCTCCATGGGCGTGGCGTCCGACGGCTCCTATGGCGTGCCCGAGGGCATCGTGTTCGGCGTCCCTGCAGTGTGCAGCGGCGGCGCGTACGAGGTCGTGAAGGGCCTGCCCATGGACGATTTTTCCAAGTCCATGTTCGACAAGACCCTGAACGAGCTGCTCGAAGAGCGCGACGGCGTCGCCGCCCTGCTCGGCTGATGAAGGCTGCCGCCCTCCGGGCCCTCGGCCCCCAGGGCGGCGCCTCTCCAAGACGGTCGAGCGCGGGAGTGGCGGATGAAGGCGCGATACCAATTTCTGCCAGCGCTGCTGTTGGCCGCCGGGTCCGTGGTGAGCGGGTTCATGGCGACGGCCCTCCCGGCGTGGGCGGGAAGTGGCGCGGATGCCATCATCGCTGCCTGCCTCGCGCGGACCGAGGACGACAAGGGAGACCGACGCAGCTGCATCGGGATCGTCGCCGATGCGTGCCTCGGCAGCGGGGACATGTCGACCTCGGCTCAGGTGGGCTGCTACGACGGAGAACTGAAGGCGTGGGACGTGCGGCTGAACACCTATTACAAAAAGGTGCTCGCCGATCTCCCCGCGAAGTCTGCGCGGCAGCTGAGGGAATCGGAGCGCTCCTGGATCGAAACCCGCAAAACAACCTGCGCATTCTATGATGTGTTTTATGAGGGCGGCACCATGGCCCGCCCCATGGCGGCCGACTGCTATAATCGTATGACCGCTGAAAGAGTGTTGTTTCTAAAGAGTTTTGCCGACGGTGTCGGGGATCGCTAGCGATCAGGCCATCGCCTGGACGGTGACGCCGACGGGCGGTTTTTCCGGGCCGGAGCCCCGCTGGCCCTTGACGTTTAGCGACTCTGCAGCTAGAAGCAGCCCACTTCGCGGCAGGCGGTCGGCGTCTGAGTGATCGGTTTCTCATCTTCCAAGGCTTCCCGGCCTGAAGTGAGACGATCCCAAGAGCCGAAACGCTGCCAGGAACAGCACTGCGATAACTTCAGGTGCATGATCGCGGCGGCGTCCCGTCAAGGGAATTGCGCGCTGTGATCCTCTGTCGCGAGAAAGGCGTGTCCGCACCCATTTGGGCCGTGGACGGCGCCTTTCGTGTTCGTTGGTGCGAGCGGAATTTGAGGCCCCCTACGGGGTCAGTCGTGGCGGCCCCTGAAAACGGTCGTCGAATGAAGAATGCGGCCCCAGGCCGCAGATCAGGACGAGGCGAAGGCGTACATGCCGACGATCAACCAGCTGATCCGTAAGCCGCGCGAAGCGCAGAAGGCGCGCGACAAGGCGCCGGCGCTTCAGGCGAGCCCCCAGAAGCGCGGCGTTTGCACCCGCGTCTACACGACGACCCCGAAGAAGCCGAACTCGGCTCTGCGTAAGGTCGCCAAGGTGCGGCTCACCAACAGCTACGAAGTGATCGGCTACATTCCCGGTGAAGGCCATAACCTTCAGGAGCACTCCGTGGTGATGATCCGCGGCGGCCGCGTGAAGGATCTTCCTGGTGTGCGTTACCACATCCTGCGCGGCGTGCTGGACACCCAGGGCGTCAAGAACCGCAAGCAGCGCCGTTCGAAGTACGGCGCGAAGCGGCCCAAGTGATCCGGCTAGGTTGAGGAACTGAACGATGTCCCGTCGTCACAAGGCCGAGCGCCGCGAAGTCATTCCGGATCCCAAGTATGGATCCACCACTCTGTCCCGCTTCATGAATTCCGTGATGCGTGATGGCAAGAAGTCGGTGGCTGAAGGCATCGTCTATGGCGCTCTCGACGTGGTCGAGACCAAGGCCAAGCACGATCCGGTGGATGTGTTCATCCAGGCCCTCGAGAATGTGGCTCCCGCGGTGGAAGTTCGCTCCCGCCGCGTGGGTGGTGCCACCTACCAGGTGCCCGTCGAAGTGCGGAACGAGCGTCGCCAGACCCTGGCGATCCGCTGGCTCATCGCCTCGGCCCGCGCCCGCAACGAGAAGACCATGGTGGAGCGTCTGTCCGCCGAGCTGCTCGATGCTGCCAACAATCGCGGCGCTGCCGTGAAGAAGCGCGAAGATACGCACCGGATGGCGGAAGCCAACCGCGCCTTCTCGCATTATCGCTGGTGATCGGAGAGGACGACTTCCATGCCCCGCACTCACGCGATCGAGGACTACCGCAACTTCGGCATCATGGCGCACATCGATGCCGGCAAGACCACGACCACGGAGCGGATCCTCTATTACACCGGCAAGAGCCACAAGATCGGTGAAGTCCATGATGGCGCTGCCACCATGGATTGGATGACCCAGGAACAGGAGCGCGGCATTACCATCACGTCGGCCGCGACGACTGCGATCTGGGCAGGCAAGCGCCTGAACATCATCGACACCCCCGGGCACGTGGATTTCACCATCGAGGTGGAGCGCTCGCTCCGCGTGCTCGACGGCGCCGTGTGCGTGCTGGACGGCAACCAGGGCGTCGAGCCGCAGACCGAGACCGTGTGGCGCCAGGCGGACAAGTACAACGTGCCGCGCATCGTGTTCGTCAACAAGATGGACAAGATCGGCGCCGACTTCTACCGCTGCGTCGAGATGATCATCGACCGCGTGGCCGGCAACCCCGTGTGCTGCCAGCTGCCGATCGGTTCCGAGAACAATTTCAAGGGCATCATCGACCTCGTCCGCATGAAGGCGGTCGTGTGGGAAGATGAAGCCCTCGGCGCCAAGTATCATGACGAGGAGATCCCCGCGGATCTCGCCGACAAGGCTGCCGAATACCGCAACAAGCTGGTGGAAGCCGCCGTCGAGCTCGACGACGACGCCATGACCGCTTACCTGGACGGCGTCGAGCCGGATGTGGCGACCCTCAAGTCGCTGATCCGCAAGGCGGTGATCGGGCGCAAGTTCAACCCCGTGTTCTGCGGCTCTGCCTTCAAGAACAAGGGTGTTCAGCCCCTGCTCGACGCGGTGGTGGACTTCCTGCCGTCCCCCATCGATCGCGGCGCCATCAAGGGTATCGACTTCAAGACCGAGGAAGACACGGTTCGCCTGCCTTCGGACGAGGAGCCCACCGCGGTTCTCGCGTTCAAGATCATGGACGATCCCTTCGTCGGCACCATCACCTTCTGCCGGGTCTATGCCGGCAAGATGGAAACCGGCATGGGCCTGCTCAACTCCACCCGCGACAAGCGTGAGCGCGTCGGGCGGATGCTGCTGATGCACGCCAACAACCGGGAAGACATCAAGGAAGCCTATGCGGGTGACATCGTCGCCCTCGCCGGCCTCAAGGATGTGCGCACCGGTGACACGCTGTGCGATCCCGCCAAGGCCGTGATCCTGGAGAAGATGGAATTCCCGGAGCCGGTCATCGAGATCGCCATCGAGCCGAAGTCCAAGGCCGACCAGGAGAAGCTGGGCATCGCCCTCTCCAAGCTGGCCGCCGAGGATCCGTCCTTCCGCGTGTCCACGGATTTCGAGAGCGGCCAGACCATCCTCAAGGGGATGGGCGAACTGCACCTCGACATCAAGGTCGACATCCTGAAGCGCACCTACAAGGTGGATGCCAACATCGGCGCCCCCCAGGTGGCCTATCGTGAGACCATCACGAAGAAGTACGAGGTGGACTACACCCACAAGAAGCAGACCGGTGGTACCGGCCAGTTCGCGCGGGTGAAGTTCATCGTGGAGCCGAACGAGGTGGGCAAGGGCTTTGCCTTTGAGAGCGCCATCGTCGGCGGCGCGGTGCCGAAGGAGTACATCCCGGGCGTCCAGAAGGGCCTCGAGAGCGTGCTTGGCGCCGGCGTGCTGGCGGGCTTCCCGGTGGTGGACGTGAAGGTGCAGCTCATCGACGGCGCCTTCCACGAAGTGGACTCGTCCGCCCTGGCGTTCGAGATCGCGTCTCGCGCGGCGTTCCGTGAGGCCCTCCAGAAGGGCAGCCCGGTCCTGCTCGAGCCCATCATGAAGGTCGAGGTGGTGACGCCGGAGGACTACACCGGCTCCGTCATCGGCGATCTCAACTCCCGCCGTGGCCAGATCCAGGGCCAGGACATGCGCGGCAACGCCAACGTGGTCAACGCGATGGTGCCTCTCGCCAACATGTTCGGCTACGTGAACACCCTGCGCTCGTTCAGTCAGGGTCGTGCCACCTTCACCATGCAGTTCGACCACTACGAGCAGGTGCCGTCGAACGTCGCCCAGGAGGTCCAGGCCAAGTACGCCTGACGGCGTCGGTCTGAGCCTCACGAGTTTCACCCTTCAGGTTCGCCAGAGAGACCCAACGGAGAGTCCAATGGCCAAAGAGAAGTTCAACCGCTCGAAGCCGCACTGCAACATCGGCACGATCGGTCACGTGGATCATGGCAAGACGTCGCTGACTGCGGCGATCACGAAGATCCTTGCGGAGACGGGCGGCGCGA
>NZ_VAUP01000006.1 GCF_005871085.1 Xanthobacter autotrophicus
ATACCAACGGCCCTTATGAATGACCGATGTGCGCCCATTGGCTGCTGCCGATGGATGTGATGGTTTCTGGGTTTTCGGTGAGACTGCGCCAAGCCTCGCAGGCGGCATCGACGATGTCGGCGTAGGTCTCGAAGACGCTGTTGGAGAGAAAGTTCGATCGCAGATACTGCCAGATCTGCTCGACCGGGTTCAACTCCGGCGAGCGCGACGGCAGGAAGATCAGCGTTATGTTCTTCGGGACGGTGAGCATCCTCGTAGTGTGCCATCCGGCGCGATCGAGCAGCAGCACGGCGTGCGATCCCCGAGCCACCATGGTCGAGATTTCGTCGAGGTGCATCTGCATGGCCTCGGTACCGATATAGGGCAGCGTCAAGGCGGCACCGACGCCGCGCGCCGGGCAGATGGCCCCGAACAGCCAGGCATTGTCGTAGCGCTGGTCGGCGGGCTGGCGGGGTCGCGTTCCGCGCCGCGCCCATTGCCGGACGATGCCGTTCTTCTGACCGATCCGGGCCTCATCCTGAAACCAGACCTCGATGCGGCGCCCCTTCGACAGGTGCCCGACGTGAGCGTTCAGGGTCCGAAGGAAGTTTTTTTGAAGTCCTCCATGACCTTGGGGTCCTGCCCGGGATGCCGGGGGCGGGCGCTGATGTGCGAGAAGCCGATCGCCTTGAGGATCTTGCCGATGGTTCGCTCGTGGTATGCGACGCCGAAGCGGTCTGCGACGACCTTCCTCAGGTCGAGGCGCCGCCACCGGACGACGCCGTGGACCCTGCGATCCGGGCCGGTCTCGACGATCTCGGCGAGTTCGGCCAGCTGCGCCTTCGACAGCCGGGGCGGATGGCCCTTGGGGCGGATGTCGCGCAGCCCGTCGGGGCCGAGCGCGTTGAAGCGGTGAACCCAATCGCGCAGGGTCTGACGATCCATGCCGCCGATCCGAGCCGCTTCGGCGCGATCCATCCCATCAAGGACCGCTGCCAGCGACAGCAGCCGCCGGCTCTGATTGGCGTGTTTCGAAGCAGCGGCGAGCCGCCGCAAATCCGAAGCCGAGTAGTCCGTCCGAAGCTGCACCGCAGAGGCCATGGCGCGAATCCTCCCCGCACCATGGAATCAGCGATCGCACTCAACCGAAAGCCCCTGAGAGTCACCCTCAATCGCCGTTGGTATAA
>NZ_VAUP01000009.1 GCF_005871085.1 Xanthobacter autotrophicus
CAAACTCGTCAAGCGCCAGATGTACGGCAGAGGAAAGCTCGATCTCCTTCAGGCCCGTCTCGTCGGTGCGCCTTAGATCTTCTTCACCAAAACTGCGTCAGACCCAGGTTTCCGTGCCGATTGACACGCTGGAGCGGTTGCCGTGAGCCGATGCGAACGGAAAACGCTCCAGTCACAAACAATCTGCCACGTCGGACTGCTAGACTGCACTCTCACACCCGACCCACGCCGGAGCGCAAGGATACCGCTTACGCGAATACCGCACGGCGCGGGTGCAGCGGCGTCCGATCGAAGGCTCAACGGCCATGATCCACGCCGCCGCGGGGGGACTGCCATAAAACGATGGGCATATGCCTGACTACAAAGTCAGCATGAAAGTCCGCAGGAACCCCGAAGAATCTTGCAGATCGGCGAGAGGGGTACGCATCCTCGCGCACCCCGATGCCAAAAGCGGACACACAGCAGATTACCGAACATCCGCCGGCCGCGAGGGACCGAGCGCCCAGCCCCGGGGCAACTCGGCTGCCGGGCCCACATACGTCTCGACGCCGCTGAGCGGAGGGCCTTAAGCAGGCCGAGCAACCCCACTCTACTCCGCGGCGATCCCGGCCTCCCGCCCACGATGAGGAAGAGGCCGTTGAGAAGGCGACGGACGCGACCTCCTCACACTCTGAACAGCGAAGGCCGCACTGAAAACATAGCCAACCATCAAAGTTGCAAACGATGGCCCATAGCACTGCACCGTGACGGTATAAATATTCATCAGTACAATCAGCGAAAGCTTGGCCACATCCTTACAGTATTTAACGAAATAAACCTGCATTATTACAAATATAGCAAATGGAAAACCAAGCATCATATAAGTCGTCATGTAAAAATTGTCGAGCGGAAAATATAGATCCGAAAGCGAAGTGTATGTCATGGGATAAGCGTAACAACCAGCGCCGCAACCAATCAAAAGTCCGAGCGGAAAAATTTCAGCGATTGTCAAAAATGGACCACGCCATGTATTATCAATACGATCCGACATGCTTGATAGAAGGTTGCTAACATTTGATAAATCAAAACCTCCGAATGCCAAAATCAAAATTGGCGGCATAATGACAAGAACGAACGACAGCCGTGCAAGTCCTTGGAGAAAACCAAGCTTCTGAGCACGGTCTCTGAGCAACATAGCCGCAATGTAAAGAACGAAATAAATACCGATGACGCCCAACGCCGTCTTGCTGGTCGTCACATAGATGGCCCATGCGAGCACAGGCCACATCATGAAGTTCACGACCCTGCTGAAATACGGACTGAGCAGCACATAGACCGTAAAGATCGTAAAGGCCGCCATGGTGCTGTCACCGGCAAATCCGCCGTAGCGCACCTCGCCGCTCGCCCACCATAGCTTACCCGCCGTCCGCTCGACGCCGAACGCATTCGTCGTCAAGCCGACCCAAGGATATTCCATGTAGGGGTTCAACAAGACTCCGATGACCGAAAGGATCAAGACCAAGATCAAGACAACTCGCGCCCAGCGAAACTCAGTCGCAGATCGATTGTAAAAAGCGAAACCAACGAAGATCGGTGTCAGGCTCTTCAGGCTCGACAAAAATGTCAATGTATCCAATTGCATGAATATGGTCGCAATGATAAGTGAAATGATAAAATTAACGACAAAAAGCGTTCCGATGAGATTGCGTTTAACGAAAATTTGCTGATAAGCGAATATCCCAACAATCGCAAAGCACATGAAGTCTGGAATAAACCACAGCACATCCAGGCGGATGATCGAAAGGGAATAGCGCAGGACTCCGGTCAGGCCATCCCGGATCGCGAACGCAAGAAACGTGACCACCAGAAAGATGAACAGGTGATCGCGACCGCGGTCCCTAGAAGCAACATCGCTCATGCACTATCCCCAAGGCCAAGACCGTCCGCCAGCACAGGACAGCGGTCTGTCCATCCAAAACGCAGCAGACGCAATGCACGATCAGACCAATTCAGGCTCATCTGCGCTGGCCCGGCGGAGCCCAAACTCTATCATCTCGCAAGGACGCTGGCATAGACCGCGTCGATCTCGCGCACCATCCGGTCCAGCGAATAGGTCGAAAGGAACCGCGCGTGGCCGCGCGCGGCAATGGCTCGCAGTTCCTCCCGCGTAAGGGATAACAGGCAGTCGCGCAGGGCTATGGGATCTTCCGACGGCACCACCATGCCATACTGGCCGTCGCCCAGAATCTCCTTGAGGCCCCCCACCGCGGACGCGAGCACGGGAACGGAAAGTCGCATCGCCTCGATGGCCACCAGGCCAAACCCCTCCCAGCGCGACGGCACCACCAGCACGTCGCAGCTGCGCATCTGCGCATAGACGCCGTTGCGATCAAGCCAACCCAGATTGGTGACGTGGGCGGGCAAGGCTTGCGGAAGCTTGAGTTCGCTGACGACAAAGCTGCCAACCAGCCGAACACTCAGCGCATTCCCCTGCCCCTCCACCGCGTCAAGCAGGACGTCCACGCCCTTCTGAAAATCGAACCGCCCCGCGTAAAGCACCTTCAGGCGGGTGTCGTTCCACTCGGCGGCATCAACCTGAGGGGCCTGCGCCTTTATCCCACTGACCACGAGGCTGAGGCGGTCGTCGGTGAAGCCGAGATCCTTCGCCCGCTTTTGCTCGTGCTTCGAGATCAGGATCACCTGATCCGCGCTCCTGGCCAGCAGGCGCTCGACAATCTCAGCTCCAAACCGCAGGAGCCGGGCACCCTTCATGTCCACGGACCAGCCGTGTGGACAGAACACGATCTTGTAACTGCGCCCGAAACCGAGGCCGCGCATCACCAGGCCGGCAATGGAAGAATGCGCATGGACAATCTGCGGTTTCAGATCGGCGCGCGTCTTCAGGTAGACCTTGATGAAGTTGAACAACCCGAGAAATCGCGACTTGCGCGAGAAAGGAATGATCGTGATCCCTGACTCTTGGACCTCGGGCTCCAGATAGTTCAACTGGTTCTGCGGAACCAGAAGCGTGATATTTTCCGCTCCGTACAATGACACCTGTGCCGGCACGAGTTCGGAAAGGTACGACCCTGTCCCTCCGATTACGCTTTCACATACATGGAGCAACCGCATCATGCTCACTCACAGGCGTACGTCATTGGGAAAGCCCCCCATCCCTCGACCTGCGCACAACTTATGCGCGATGCCTGAGTATGATTTATCGATCTTGTACGCAAACGCCAGTCTTTCTCGCATTTTGCGCCATATCTCGAGGAAATTATTCTCCCCTCCAGTGAATATTACCTCCGCGCCCAGACGCATCGCGCCCATTCGCACGATTCACCGTTGGCCCCAAGATACTCTCACCGACGTTCCGCCAGATCAATTATGAGTTCGGATGGCGATCTGAACCACCTCCCTCTCTGCCTAACGTATAAAGCAAAAACTCCGCCCACATCACGCCATACCTAATTACAGGCAGAAGTGCCAAAAATAGCACTCGAAATCAAAAAACTCTCCTCAATCAAAGCTCTTATTGCTCTGTACGGCCCAGCGCTTGAGACCTTCCCGAAGGTTATAGGGGAAGGTATAGCCTTGGGATCCGAGCCAATAAGGAAAAATATCCGTCGATCGGACCAGCTTGGTCACGCGCTCCGGGTGGATACCGATGTTCAGAAACTGCGTCTTGCCCAGGGCGGTCGCCATGCCCATGACCACCCCACGCGGGATCATGTAGGTCTTGCCCTTCGGAAAATGATCCTCGATGAAGAGGGAAACGACCTGTTCCAGGGTGTAACGCTCGGGATAAGCGGCGTTGAAGAACTTGAACGGTTCCGGGCTCTGCTGCGCGAAGCCGATGGCGTCGAGCAGGTCCTCCACATAGACGCAGGCCTTGATGGTATCCTTGCGACCGGGGAAAATGAAAAAGCCCTTTTCCAGGAGCCGCGCAAGCCGGGTGAAATTGCCACGCTCGCCCTGGCCAAACACCACCGCGGGGCGGACAATGGTAAGCTTGCGGCCAGGGGCTCCGTCGAACCACAGCCGGTGCACCCGCTCCGCCATCAACTTGGAATAACCGTAGGCGGATTCCGGCGTCGGCTTGGTGTTCTCGTCCTTCATGCTCTCCGACGGACCATAGACGGAGATGGAACTCGTGAACACGATCTCCGGCACGTTCAGCCGCTCCGCCAAAGCCTTCACTTCGAGTGCGCCGTTGATGTTGGTATCGTAATATTCCCAGAAGGGATGGCCCGGCGTGGTGTGGATGGCGGCGAAATTGTAGATGCACTTCACCGGCTGGTTCACCTCGAAGCCGGAAAGGTCGCGCACGTCCGTCACGCGATAGTCCACGCCCGGCAGCGTCTCGCGCTGGGGCTTGATATCGGCGGAAATGACCGCTTCACCGGCGGCCGTCAGCTTGCGCGCGAGATGCGTTCCGACGAACCCTGATCCCCCGAAGATGATGTTCGCGCCCTGCATGATGTAATTCCCCGTTTCCGCGTCAGGCCGACGCAAGATGCGATGACGACCCGCTCAAAATGGCTTCGATCTTTTCGTAATAGCGCGAGGATTCCGCGGTGCCCTGATAGCCGCGGATGCCCGGGAACAATGCGTCGCGCTGCGCCCACCACGCCTGCTGGCCGATGGAAAGGGCGCGATCAAGCAGCCCCGAAAGCGCATCGGTCACGTCCGGATCGTAGCACCAGCCCATCCCATAGCCCTTCAGGACCTCAGGAATGCCGCCCCGGTCGGTTCCGATCAAAGGCACGCCATAGACCGCCGCCTCGACGATGATCCGCCCCTGGGGCTCGATCCAGCGCGACGGCACCACCACCACGTCGGCGAGCGCATAGATGCGCTCCGGCGGCACATGCCCAAGGAACTCAACCGGCTTGCCCGCTGCGAGTTCCTTGAGATGGGCCACATAATCGTCGCGCCCGCGTCCGGCCACGAGCAGCCGCGCCCCGTCCGCCCCCTTTAGGGCGGCGAACGCGCGCACCAGGTCGCCGACGCCCTTGGCCTCGGTCAGGCCGCCCAGATAGCCGAAGGTGAACACATCACTCGACGGGGCCTCGCGCCCCATCAGGGCGGCGTCGAATTTCTGCTCGCTGGTGTTGGTGTTGTAGAGCACGTGCCACTGCGACTTGGTCAGCAGGCCATGCTTCAGGATGCGCTCGCGCACCGCGTTGCTGACCGCAACGGCGGTGATGCCCTCCCCTGCCCCGACGCCCACGCGCGAGGTCAAGAGCCGGCAGTCGATGCACTCGCTCTCGCAGTTCTTGCCGTCTCGGAACATATTGGTCTTGGGGCAGAGCACGGCATAATCGCGCAGATGCCAGACGATGGGCATTTTCAGGCGCCGGGCCGCCGTAAACAGCGCCGGCTGCATGCGCACGGAATTCTGGGCGTAGAGCACGTCGAAGCGGCCAGCCTCGAGGACGCGCGTGATATCCGCGCGACTGGCGGCGCCCCAGGCCGCACGGGCGTGCCATTCCAGCTTCTTGAGCACGCCGGCTGCAGACTGCCGCGCCGCCGGCAGGTGCCAGTTATGGTAGGGAATGCGCACCACGGTGAAGCCTTCGGGATGGCGATACGTCCCCACCGGGGCGACGGGGTCGCCCTCCAGCCCGAGCGCAAGAACCGTCACATCGTGCTGTCGACGCGACAGCTCGATCGCCGCCATGCGGGCGGAAATTTCGGCCCCGCCCTCGTCTTCCGGGGCGAATGTCTGAGACGCGATGCAGATCTTCATGGGTCGTGCTCACACTGCTCTTTCTGCCTCGGGTCCATTGCAGCCAAGAAAGCGGGAAGCGCGCCGAACGCCACCGCCGCTGAATGAACCTGAGGCCCCGCGCCAGACGTCGGCCTCGCAGCCGCGCCACCCCGCTCGAATCTCGCCTCTTCCCGCTCCCTCAGGCCGCTCGCCGGGACCGGCCGGCCTCACCTGTTGATCCCCCGCGACGTCTCGCCCGGATCACTCTCCGTTCGCATCGGCTCACGGCAATCGCTCTAAACCCTTATTCTGACGCGCATTTCATGCGAACCGATATCCGCTTCCCTTGAAAATGGCTAAATCACAGACAGATAGCGCGTTATCCGATCAGCTTGCGATGCAGGCTGATCGGCGCGTGCCCTAGCGGTGCTGCGCCGCCAGAAGCGCCTCCGCGCTACGCTGCCACGAGAAGGCGGCAGCATGCGCCACGCCGCGCCGCGCCATCTCCCCGTGGGTCTCCGGATGCTCCAGGAACCCCTTGACCGCAGCCGCAATGGCCTCCGGATCGCGGGCATCGAAATAACGGGCCGTGTCGCCGCACACCTCCCGCACCGGCGGGATATCCGAAGACAGGACCGGACAGCCCAGCACCATCGCCTCCAGCGGCGGGATGCCGAACCCCTCGTAGAGGCTCGGGAAAAGCAATGCGATCGCGTTCTGGTACAAGGCGACGATCTCGGCATCCGACAAGCGACCCGAGAAAATCACCTTTGAACTGTCGGCCTCGGCCGCGCCGCTGAAGACCGCCTTCTGGGCGGCACCCACGATGACGAACTTTGGCGCGTCGGCACCGAGGCGTTCGAGGCCCGCAATGGCCGCCTTCAGGTTCTTGTTGGGAGCCGGTGAGCCGACGAACAGCAGGTAGCCTTTCGCAGCGAGTCCGAGGCGATCGAGCACCGCCCGATCCGGGGTGACGCGGGCCACGTGCTCGCAACTGTTGGGGATAACGGCCACGGGCTTGACACCCACGACCTCAAGCAGCTCCCGGCGCGAGAATTCCGACACCGTGGCGATGCGCGAAGTCCGCGCCAGCAGGTGGCCGAGCGTTCCGTGCAGGGTGCGGTAGGCCCGCGAGAAATTCTGCGGCGTCCGGTAGATCATCGCATCGTGGATGACCGTGAGGCTCGCCAGGTGCATCACCGGCCCGCTGTTGCACAGATTGACGAGGCGCCCGCCCCGGCTGTGCCACCACAGCTCCGTCTGTTCCCACAGGTGTCCCGACTTGCGGCCCACCACGCGCTCGCGGATCACCTTGAGGTCGAGACCGCGCAGCGCACCCGGCGGCACGGCCAGTTCCCAGTCCTCCCCGGGTGGGGCCGACTGGAAATGAACGTCGAGGGCCTTGACGACCTCCTGCGCGAAGCGCTGAACGCCGCTGGTGTGCTGCGTGAGGAAGCGGCCGTTGATGAAAGTGGTCATGGCTCAGCGCTTCTTCCTGCGCCTTGGCGCACCGCCCCTGCAAGGTTGGACCGCGAGCGAGGCAACGGCTTCAGCTCCCAGGGGCAGTGCGAGGCAGGCCGGCACGCTCGATCTCCGCATCAAAGAAGCTGCGAAGCTTCGAGAGAAATACGTCCCGCCCAAACTTGGCCACATGGGCGCGAACGTCTTCGGGCGTGCCACGGACGCCTTCCGCCTCGAACTTCAGGACCGCGGCCGCAAGCGCTTCCGGCGTCTGCTCCTGGAATAGAAGGCCGGTGACACCATCCACCACCGTTTCGGTCGCGCCGCCGCGCGCGAAGGCGATGACCGGCCGGCCCGACGCCATGACCTCAAGCGGCACGATGCCGAAATCCTCAACGCCGGGGAAAACGAGGGCACGGCACCGCGCGAACTTGCGCTCCATCTCCTTGTCATCCACCGCGCCGAGGAACCGCACGGTCGGGCCGGCCATCTTCCGCAGCTGGTTGCTGCCGCCGCTGCCGATGATGTCGAGGCGCTTGCCCATCTTGTTGAAGGCCTCGACCGCCACCTCGATCTTCTTGTAGGGCGTGATCTGGCCAGCACACAGATAGGCGTCGTCCAGATCGTCCGAGGCCGCAAAGCGCGAAAGATCCACGGGCGGATTGATCACCGTGGAGTCGCGGCGATAGGTTTTCTGGATCCGCTTCGCCACGTATTGCGAGTTGGCTATGAAGGTATCGACCCGGTTGGCCGTGGTCACGTCCCACTGGCGCAGGGAGGGACCGGTGAGGCTCATGAACGCGCGCGTCAGCGTCCCTGCGGATTCGCGATACTGGGATTCCAGATCCCAGATGTAGCGCATGGGCGAGTGGCAATAGCAGATGTGCAGCGCATCCGGACGCGTCACCACCGCCTTGGCGGGACCGGCCTCGCTGGAGATGACGAGGTCGTATTTCGTAAGATCAAAGGATTCAATCGCGAACGGCATCAAGGGCAGCATCTTCTGGTAATGCTTTTTGCCGCCAATCTTCTGCAGGAACGAGGTCGTGATCTTGTGTCGCCGAATCTTCTCCGAAAGGTTCTCCGGCTCAGCGACAAGAGTGAAGATGTCGGCGTCGGGAAAAAGCTCGCAGAGCGCCTCCACGACCTTCTCGCCGCCACGCATTCCCACAAGCCAGTAATGGACAATCGCTGTCTTCATGCTGTTCGACCTCAAATCGTCACGGCGGGCGTGGCGGGTATCCTCCGAAGCGCATCGAGCGGGAAACCCGATCGAATCTCGCGTACTTTCCGGCTATTCTTCTGCGAATGACTGTTTTTAAATAATTCAAAATATTAACCGACCAACATATCGTCCACTGGTTGTAAATTACTTAGTATCGCAAAATGCAAGTGCCTGAATGTTTCTAGAGTGGGCTCATACTGCCGCGCCTGCCATAGCGCCTCTCCATCAATACCGCAATAATGCTCAGGTGCCGCCCCACGCGGCTGTAGTGCCGCACCACGACGCGACCGCGCCTGCCCTCGTTGCGACCCGATGAATGAGTATGAAAAGACGTGGCAATCGCCCGCTTTGGCAGAGCACCGCCTGCTCGGTCGCACCGTGCGTGCGCAGGCGCCACCCGCGCGGGTGGCGCCGTTGCGGCTGCCTGCGATAAGCGACGGCGGCAGCATGACGATTTTCAGAATCGACAGCCATTCGAACGTCATCGGCCCCAGCACGTTAGGTTTGGACTTTGCTCGGATTGCTGCGCGTCAGTCTGTGTGCATTGCACATAACACTATAGAACAAGGCAATGCAATCCGCTTCCGCCGCCAATCGCCCAGGAGGCATGTGAGCCCCTTGGGGCCGCCCTGGCCACACAGTCATGAGTCCAGGGCCAAGCCTTTGATTCTAAAAATGACATCTTCACACGAGAAGGCCGAATTCGCGCCCCTGCGACACCTTCAGCGCCCCGCTGCGTGCATCGCGAAAGACTGACGCACAACCCGCCGGGTCCGTCATTGTGCATCGCAGCATAACTGTTTTCAGAAGACGCATTCGACGGCGCCGGGGGCTTCGCGGCTCCACCGGTGCCGACGGCCAAATCATCCCAAAGTTGGGGTCCGCGAACCGCCGGCCTGCTCGGCCATTGTGTCTCACGCCCCCTATGAGCAGAGGGGGTGCCGCCTGCCCCCGGAGCAGGACCGAAACGATGCTAGCCATCCGCCGGCGCCATGACGCCGGCGGATGGCATGCCCTCAGCCGTAATAGGCGGCGTATTTCTTGTGAAGACCGTCCTGCGGCACCTTGCTGGTGTAGAAATGCAGGCGGTGTGTATCCACCTTGTTGAGGATCACCCCGAGGCACTTCTCATAAACCTGCGGATTGGCTTCGAAAGCGTCAACTACGAGGTCGCGCGACGTGGCACCCCATTCCAGAACGAACAGGATGCCGTCGAAATACTTGGCGGCAGCACGCACGTCCACGACCGGCCCGAGGGGCGGGAGATCGATGACGATATAATCGGCATTCGCCCCGACGTCCGAGAGCAGACGCCCCATGGCCGGGGAGGAGACGAGATTGCTCGTGTGGGCGCTGCCGATATCCGAGCCCGCCGGGATGAAGAGCAGGCCCGTATCCGGCTCCACCATCAGGACCGAGGAGACCGGCACGCCGTGGCTGAGAATGTGGAACAGGCCCTTCTCGGCGTGAGGGGTAATGTCGTCGCTCAGCCCCCGAAAGCGAAGATCCGCATCGATCAGCACCGTTCGCGCGCCCTGCTGTGCCAGCATGGAGGCGAAATTCTTGCTGATCGTCGACTTGCCTTCCGTCGGCAGGACCGAAGCAAGGGCGATGATCTTGGGCGCCTTGTCCCCCACGGTGAAGTCCACCGCGACCTTGGCGCTACGCAATGTCTCGGCGAAGGGGGAGAGAATGTGGTTGGTCCCGTAGCGCATCATCGCCGACCCGGCCACCCGACCGGGGCTGGAAC
Source organism: Xanthobacter autotrophicus (assembly GCF_005871085.1). Lineage (GTDB taxonomy): Bacteria > Pseudomonadota > Alphaproteobacteria > Rhizobiales > Xanthobacteraceae > Xanthobacter > Xanthobacter autotrophicus. The sequence goes on from NZ_VAUP01000009.1 coordinate 10,129, forward strand.
TGGTGAGGGGCGGCACCATGGCCAGCTGACGGGCCGAGATTCGCGGCATGACACCGATACATTCGAGCCGCAGCAACTCACGGATCTGCGAAGCGGAACGGAAGCCCAGATCCCGCAGTTCGCGCACCGCGCCGAAGCCTGCACCGCCAATGAAGCCCAGGATGGAACCGAGGATGACGGAGAGAGCCAGCTTGGGCGATGCCGGCATGGACGGCACCGCCGCAACCGAGATCACACGCGCCTCAGAAACCGGGAACGACTGCTTCTGAAGGGATTCCTGGTAACGCTGGAGCATGGTCTCGTAGAGGTTCTTGTAGGTATCGGCCTCGCGCTCGAGTTCGCGAAGGGCCACCTTGTCCTTGTTGGCCACATCCGACAGGCCGACCTGGTTTTTCAGCTGGGCCTCCAGCGCTCGCTCGCGGGCGATGGAGATGTCGCGTTCGCTCCGATAGCTCTCCGCGATACGTCCCAGTTCGCTGAAGATGAGCCGCTGATACTCGGCGATATCGGACCGTAGCCGCTGCACCTGGTAGTGGCCGGGGCCGAGCTTATTCGCAAGCTCCGACTCGGTCTTTGCAGCCGCGGTCGCCTTGTTCCGAAGTTCCACGATGATGGGATTGTCGATGGCCTCGGATACCGCGGCATCCATCTGGCCCGACGAGATGATGGACTGGATGCGGTCATATTTCGCGCCCGCCCGCGCCACATCGGACCGGGCAAGGACGAGCTGGGTGTTGATCTCTCCGACCTGCTGCTCGTTGACCAGCGAACCGGTCGACGTCATGATCAACCCTTTCTCGCCCCGGAAGCTCTGGACCGCGAGATCGGCCTCGATGGCCTTCTGGCGCAGCTCCTGGATACGCGGCAACAGCCAGTCGCTGGCTCGGCGCGTCGCGTCGAAATTGGCGGAGAACTGGTCGTCCACATAGGCCTGGGTGTAGGCATTCGCGATCTGCGCCGCCTTGTCGGGCTGGGTCGACGCAAACCCGATCTCGATCACATAGGTGCGGCCGACGCGCTTCAACGACAGATTGGTGGTCAGATAGGCCAGCGCCGCCTCGCGCTTGGCAGCGTCCTGTTGCTCCGGCGTCAGCTTGCGCGGGGGAAGGAAGGTCTCCTTTACGGAGCGGATCGCGGACTTCACCGCAGAAATCCCGCGCGCTGCGAGCGACTGCACCTTGTCGTCGTCCAGCACCCGGTCGAGGCCGACCTTCGCGATCACCGAGTTGGCGATGTTCATGGATTTCAGCACTTCGACCTGGCTGTCCACGGCGCCGGTGTCGAGGCCCAGCTCCGACAAGGCGGTCACGGCCACCTCGTCGTTGACCTTCGACTTGCTGTCGAGAAGCAGCTGTGTGCCGGCAAAATAGACCGGCGTCTTCGAGAGGTAGAACACCAGTCCAAGCGTGGCGCCGATGGAGATCCCAATCAGGACCGGGCGCATTTGCCGGCGCACTGCCGCTAACATGCTGGAGAAATCGATGGAAGGAACGGAACTCTCGCCCTGAGAGCTACCTTCGTAGCGAAGCCCTCCGCTCGACCTTTTCGGAGACTGCAGCACGGATACGACCCCTCGTGGCTACACTTGACATCAACCCTCGCACACACGTTAGCGCGCGCCCGTCGCGAAGGCCAGTGCTGCGGCGCACACAAAGGGCATCTTGGCACGTTTCGGCCGAAAAAGATCACTCCGGGACCGATATTTCGGACTTGGCGGCAGCGGTGAGAATGCCGGTACCGCGTCTGCCGCAACGGCAGACGCGGCGTGGATGCTCCTGCGTTGCAAAATGACAAAGAAGGATTCCAAGCGCTCACGAATCCGGCTGCCTTTTCGCGCATTTGCTTAAAAACTGCCATTTCCGCGGCCGCCCCTCCCTGGAGCCCGACCAAGGTCTTGCGTGCACTGCGAAAGCCCCCTCCGCGTGCGTCCGTACCCTGGCGCGCACGGACGGCGGGGGTGCGTCGCTGAGGTCGGGTCGAGATGGGCGCCGGCCGGCAAAAATCCGTTGAGATTTTGCCCATAGAGGGCTAATCCCTGCTGCGACGCAACATGCGACCGAAGCCTTAGGGCGAAAGTTGCACAAGACAGGGCTGGGCCATGCGTGTGACCATGATCGGAGCGGGCTATGTGGGCTTGGTCTCCGGCGCGTGCTTTGCGGATTTCGGCCATACGGTCACGTGCGTCGATACGCACGAGGGCAAGATCGCGGCCCTGAAGCGCGGTGAAATCCCGATCTTCGAGCCCGGCCTCGACGATCTCGTGGCCTCGAACGTGAAGGCCGAGCGGCTGTTCTTCACCACCAGCCTCGCCGAAGGCGTCGCCGATGCGGAAGCGGTGTTCATCGCGGTGGGCACACCCTCGCGCCGTGGCGATGGCCATGCCGACCTCTCCTACGTGCACCAGGCCGCCCGCGACATCGCGAGCGCGATCAACGGCTATACGGTGATCGTGACCAAATCCACCGTTCCCGTCGGCACCGGTGACGAAGTGGAGCGCATCGTCCGTGAGACCCGGCCGGACGCGGAGTTCTCCGTGGTTTCCAACCCCGAGTTCCTGCGCGAAGGCGCCGCCATCATCGATTTCAAGCGGCCTGACCGCATCGTGGTGGGCACCGACGAGGAGCGCGCTAAGGAGGTCATGACCAACCTCTACCGCCCGCTGTTCCTCAACCAGTCGCCGCTGTTGTTCACCTCCCGCCGCACGGCCGAGCTGATCAAGTATGCGGCCAACGCCTTCCTCGCCACCAAGATCACCTTCATCAACGAGATCTCGGACCTGTGCGAGAAGGTGGGCGGCAACGTGCAGGACGTGGCCCGCGGCATCGGCCTCGACAACCGCATCGGCTCCAAGTTCCTTCATGCCGGCCCCGGCTACGGCGGCTCCTGCTTCCCGAAGGACACGCTTGCCCTCATCAAGACCGCCCAGGACTATGATGCGCCGATCCGCATCGTGGAGACGGTGGTTTCGGTGAACGACCAGCGCAAGCGCGCCATGGCCCGCAAGGTCATCGCCGCGCTCGGCGGATCGGTGCGCGGCAAGACCGTCGGCGTGCTGGGCCTCACCTTCAAGCCCAACACCGACGACATGCGCGACGCGCCATCCATCGCCATCATCACCGCCCTCCAGGATGCCGGCGCCATCATCCGGGCGCACGATCCCGAGGGCGTGGAGCAGGCCAAGCTTGTGCTCGGCAACGTCGACTACGTGGACAGCCCCTACCAGGCGGCGGACGGGGCCGATGCCCTGGTGATCGTCACCGAATGGGACGCCTTCCGCGCCCTCGACCTCAAGCGCATCCAGTCGATGATGGCCCAGCCGGTGGTCGTGGACCTGCGCAACATCTACCGCCCGGAAGAGATGGCCGCTTTGGGCTTCAAGTACAGCAGCGTCGGGCGCGGCCTCGCCGACGCCTGAGGCCCGGGTCGCGGACACCGGAGAAACATTCCGACTGAATTGGATCCCAATTCGGTCGGTTGACCGCGCTCCCACCTAGGCCAGGAGGCAGATTTTAGGCTCTGGCTTCGCCAGCCCGGCCAGATTTCGCTCCAACTCGGGCAGCGGCTTTTGCTGCTGCCCGACGACGGCCTCGGAGGACTTCTTTGTGGACCACGCCCGTTGCTTGTAGCAACGTGACCTGAACCCAGCTTGAGGCTCGCCATGACCACTTCGTCCACCGTTACCTCGAAGTCGGCCGGCGGAAAGATCGTCCCGGTCATTCTGGCCGGCGGCTCTGGAACGCGGCTGTGGCCGCTCTCGCGCAACAGCCTGCCGAAGCAGTTCCTGCCGCTGGCCACCGACAAAACCATGTTCCAGGACACGCTGCTGCGCGCGGCGCCCGGTGCGGTGTTCGCCGATCCCGTGGTGGTGGCTAACGAGGAATTCCGCTTCTTCGCCCAGCGCCAGGCACGGGCCATCGGCATCGACGCCACCGTCATGCTGGAACCGGCGCGCCGCGACAGCGCACCCGCCCTCATCGCCGCCGCCGTGTGGGTGGCCGAGACCTACGGCCCCGAGACGCTGGTGCTGGCGCTCGCCTCCGACCATGTGGTGCTCGACCCCGCCGGCTTCGTGAAGACGGTGGAGATCGGCGCGGACGCCGCCCGCCTCGGCCGCATCGTCACCTTCGGCATCGAGCCCACCGAGCCGCGTACCAGCTACGGCTATATCCGCCTCGGCGCCCAGATCGACGAACGCGGTTCCTATGAGGTGGATTCCTTCGTCGAAAAGCCGGATCGCGCCACGGCCGAGCGCTATGTAGAGGCCGGCTATCTCTGGAACTCGGGCAACTTCCTCTTCCCGGCAGGCCTGCTGCTGAAGGAAGCGGACGTGTTCGAGCCAGCCATCGCCGATGCCGCCCGCGCGGCCGTCGCAGAGGCCAAATCCGACCTCGGCTTCCTCAGGCTCGACCCCGTCGCCTTCAAGTCCTCGCCGTCCAAGTCCATTGACTTCGCGGTGCTGGAGCGCACCCGCCACGCGGCGGTGGTGCGCGGCAGCTTCGGCTGGTCGGACGTGGGCTCCTGGGATGCCCTGCACGAGATCGGGAACCAGGACGAGCGGGGCAATGTCACCGTGGGCACGGTGCAGCTTCTCGACAGCAGCAATTCCTTCGTGCGTTCGGACGGCCCGCTGGTGACGGCCATCGGCCTCGACGGCGTCTCGGTGATCGCCACCGAGGACGCGGTGCTGGTGATGCCGTCGAACCGCAGCCAGGACGTGAAGGCCCTGGTGGCCGCGCTCAAGGACTCCAACCGCAAGGAAGTGGAGGAGCATCTCACCATCCATCGGCCCTGGGGCACCTACCAGACCGTGTGCAAGGGCGACCGCTTCCAGGTGAAGAAGATCGTGGTGGAGCCGGGCGGCATCCTGTCCCTGCAGAAGCACCATCACCGCGCCGAGCACTGGGTGGTGGTGCGCGGCACCGCCGAGGTGACGGTGGCCGATCGCAGCTACACTGTGCACGAGAACGAATCCACCTACATCCCCATCGGCAGCGTGCACCGGCTCGGCAATCCGGGCCGGATCCCCCTGGAGCTGATCGAGGTGCAGACCGGCTCCTATCTCGGCGAGGACGACATCCACCGCTTCGAGGACATCTACCAGCGCGCCTGAGCGGCGCGCCGGTTGATTCGGGCGCGGCAGGGCCTGAGGCCGGCGGGGGTTAGCCGTCAGGCCGCCCCGCCCGCCTTGAGCAGCACCGCCAGGGCCGAGAGGATGTGGTAGAAGGAGGAGGCAGGCGCGGCCTCCTCCACGAAGCTGCCATCCGCCAGCCACTGGTCGCGCCACAGGCCCCGCACCGGCACATCAAGATACGCCTGAAGCACCTCGAAGGCGTCCTCGGCCGCGGCCACATAGGCCGCACCGGCTTCGGCATCGGTCTCGACCCCAGCGAAGATCAGGGCCGTGCGCAGGCGCTCCGTCTGCGCCCAGAGCCGCGCCCTCGGGTCGCTCACCTGCCCCGACGCATCCAGCGCGAACACCGCCGCCTTGCGCATGGGATCGATACCGAAGCGCGCACCGAACCCGTACATGCGCCGGCTTTCCGACCTATGGTCCAGCCCCAGCACCGGGCCGATATGATCGAGCAGATAAGCCCATTCGAACTGGTGGCCGGGCTCGCGCACGCCGCCCGATTCGCCGGCGGCGAAGCGCCAGTCGCCATCATAATATTCGCCGATGGCGCCGGTTTCGGGATCGATGAGGCGGGTCGCGGCCAGGGCGACGATGCCGCGCGCCACGTCCGCGAAGGGTTCCGCCACGCCGGCCGCCACCCAGGCGAGGTTGGCTTCCAGCAGATGCATGTGGGGGTTGGAGCGCAACGGCAGCACGCGCGGGCTTGCCTCCTCGAAGCCGCCGGCGGGATGGCCGCGTTCGGCCTGAAGCTGCGTCACCAGCTCCCGCGCGGCCGCGATCAGTTCGTCGCCGCCGAGGCCGGCGGTGTGGGACTGGGCCAGCGCGAACAGAACGAAGGCCTGATCGTAGAGGTCAGCCGTTTCGTCGAGGGGCCGGCCGTCGGGCGCGACCAGGGTACGGAACAGCCCGTCGGACCGGCGGTAATGGGCCAGCAGGAAGTCGAGTCCGTGCCGCGCCGCCTCCCGCCACGGCCCGTCCCATCCCAGCCGGCCGCCCTCCATATAGGCATAGGCCTGCCGCGCCTGGACCCGGAGGCGGCGGGACGCGGCCACCGGGGAGCCGTCCAGAGCGATCTTCTCGTGAAAGCCACCGGCCGGATCGGCCCCCACGGTCCACCACAGCGGCAACGCCGCATCGAACAGCCACTCACGCGCCCAACGGGCCTGCGCTTCCAAAAGGGCCATCGCCATCACCCCATACCTCAATGGTTGGGCACACTAGAGCCCGATCCGAGCAAATTGAACTAATGTACTCGGTGAATCGCCCTCTAAATCAGAGAGAGCACGCGCCCATCACAACGCAAAGGCGCTTCACTGAGCGTCGCGACGCGCCGACAAAGTGCCGCAAGCCACAATCGCAAGCGATTGCCATGCTGTACCGCAAGCCGCCCCTTCGAATCTCTGTCGCGCCGCAGCGTTGCCTTCGCCGCCCGGCAGTCCTAGAAGCGCGCCATGACGGCCTTTCAAGCGCTCGACCTGCCAGAGGTCATCCTCGTGACACCGCGCCGCTTCGGCGATGCGCGGGGCTATTTCTGCGAGACCTACGTCCAGCCGCTTTATGCGGCGAACGGGGTCTGCGCCGTTTTCGTGCAGGACAACGAATCCCTGTCGGCCCTGCCGGGCACGGTGCGCGGCCTTCACATGCAGGCCCCCCCCTTCGCGCAGGCAAAGCTGGTAAGAGTGCTGTCAGGCGCCGTCTTCGACGTGGCGGTGGACGTGCGCAAAGGCTCGCCCACCTACGGGCGCTGGGCGGGCGCCCGCCTCACCGCCGAGGGTGGGGAACAGCTTTTCGTACCCCAGGGTTTCGCCCACGGCTTTTGCACCCTCGTCCCGGACACGCGGGTCGCTTATAAGGTAGACGCGCTTTACGATCGGGCGAGCGAGTGCGGGATCATCTGGAACGACCCCGACCTCGCCATCCAGTGGGGCTTCGACGGCGAGACCATCCTCTCCGACAAGGACCGGATTTTGCCGCGCCTCAAGGATTTCCAAAGCCCGTTCTCCTATGCGGGCGGGTGAAGCTGCGGCCGGCGGTGGGGCGGCGGAGGCAATGGTGAAGGGAACGGCATGCGTGTACTGGTGACGGGGGGAGCCGGCTTCATCGGCTCGGCGGTGGTGCGCCACCTCATCGGTGAAGGCCACCATGTCCTCACCTTCGACAAGCTCACCTATGCGGGCAACCTCGCCTCCCTCGCACCGGTGGCCGACAATCCACGCCACGCCTTCGTGCAGGCGGACATCTGCGACGGTGCGGCGGTGCGCGCGGCGCTGGACGGCTTCCGGCCCGATCTGGTGATGCACCTCGCCGCCGAATCCCATGTGGACCGCTCCATCGACGGGCCGGGCGACTTCATCGCCACCAACGTGGTGGGCACCTACACCATGCTGCAGGAAGCCCTGCGCTACTGGCGCGGCCTTTCCGGCCCAGCGCAGGAGGCGTTCCGCTTCCACCACATTTCCACCGACGAGGTATTCGGCAGCCTCGGCGCCGAAGGGCTGTTCCGCGAGGACACGCCCTACCAGCCCAACTCGCCCTATTCCGCCTCCAAGGCATCGTCCGACCATCTGGTGCGGGCGTGGTTCCACACCTACGGCCTGCCCGCGGTGATGTCGAACTGCTCCAACAATTACGGGCCCTACCACTTCCCGGAAAAGCTCATCCCCCTCGTCACCCTCAACGCGCTGGAAGGCGCCGACCTGCCGGTCTACGGCAAGGGCGAGAATGTGCGCGACTGGCTGTTCGTCGAGGACCATGCCGAAGCCTTGGTCCTCATCGCCACCAATGGCCGGCCGGGCGAGAGCTACAATGTGGGCGGCGCCTGCGAGCGGCAGAACATCGACGTGGTGCGCACCATCTGCGCCATCCTCGACGACATTGTTCCGGATGCCGCCATCGGCCCGCGCGCGCAGTTGATCCGCTTCGTCACCGACCGGCCGGGACACGATGCGCGCTACGCCATCGACTTCTCCAAGCTGAAGGCCGAGCTGGGCTGGTCGCCGCGCGAGACCTTCGAGAGCGGGCTGGAGAAGACCATCCGCTGGTATCTTGAAAACCGCGCATGGTGGGAGCCCCTGCGCCAGCACTACCAGGGCCAGCGGCTCGGACTGGAAAAGCCGCCCACCTCCAAGCTGGGGCTCGCATCGTGAGGCGCATCCTTCTGTTCGGCGCCGGCGGCCAGCTCGGGCGCGAAGTAACGGCGCTTGCCGCCGAGCGCGGCATCGATCTCGTCGGCCTCGGCCACGATGCCCTGGATATCGCCGATCCGGTGGCGGTGGCCCGGGCGATCGAGGCGGTGCGGCCCGACGCGCTCATCAACGCGGCCGCCTATACCGCCGTGGACAAGGCCGAGACCGAGCCGGAGATGGCGGCCCGCATCAATGCCTTCGCCCCGGGCCTCATCGCCGAGCGCTGTGCGCGCTACCGCACCCCTTTGGTCCACGTCTCCACCGACTATGTGTTCGACGGCACCAAGGCCGGCGCCTATGTGGAGGCGGACCCCATCGCGCCGCTGGGCTTCTACGGCCGCACCAAGGCCGCAGGCGAGGCCGCCGTGCGTGCCGCCAGCGAGCGACACGTCATCGTGCGCACCTCGTGGGTCTACGGCGCCCACGGCAGCAATTTCCTCAAGACCATGCTGCGGCATGCCGCCGAGCGGGACCTGCTGAAGGTGGTGTGCGACCAGCGCGGCTGCCCCACCGCCACGCGCGACCTCGCCGAGGCGGTGCTGGCGGCGGCGGACGCTGCGGCGCGGGGCGATGCGCGCTGGGGCACCTATCATTTCGCCGGCACGGGCGCGACCAGCTGGCACGGCTTCGCCAGCGCCATCGTGGCAGCCGCAGCCGGGCACACCGGCCGCAGCCCTCAGGTTGCCCCCATCACCACCGCCGAATATCCCACGCCGGCGAAGCGGCCGAAGAATTCGGAACTCGCCAGCGACCTGTTCGAGCGCACCTTCGGCATACGGGCCCTCCCCTGGGAGCAGCGCGTGAGCGAGGTGGTGGACACGCTCCTGGCCGGCGCGCAATCGGCGCAAGCCAAGGCCACGCAAGCCCCTGTGGAGGCATCGTGAAGGGTATCATTCTCGCCGGCGGCTCCGGCACGCGGCTTCATCCCATTACTCTCGTCGTCTCCAAGCAGTTGCTGCCGGTCTACGACAAGCCGATGATCTATTATCCCCTGTGCACGCTAATGATGGCGGGCATCCGGGATATCCTGATCATCACCACCCCGCATGATTCCCTGCTGTTCCAGGCGTTGCTGAAGGACGGCAGCCAGTTCGGCCTCACCATCACCTATGCGGTGCAGGGGCAGCCGCGCGGACTTGCGGACGCCTTCATCGTCGGCCGCGACTTCGTCGGCGACGATCGGGTGGCGCTGGTGCTGGGCGACAATCTGTTCTTCGGCCATGGCCTGCCGGAGCTGCTGGCAGGGGCCGCCAAGCGCGAGCGCGGTGCCACCGTGTTCGGCTATCCGGTGCAGGACCCCGAGCGCTACGGCGTGGTGGAGATGGATGCGACCTGCCGCGTGCTCTCCCTGGAGGAAAAGCCGAAGGTGCCGAAGTCCAACCTCGCGGTGACCGGGCTTTATTTCTACGACAACCGCGTCGTCGACATCGCCGCCAACCTCAAGCCGTCCCCGCGCGGCGAGATCGAGATCACCGACGTCAACAAGGCCTATCTGGAGCTGGGCGAACTCAGCGTCTCCATGATGGGACGCGGCTTCGCCTGGCTCGATACCGGAACGCCCGATTCCCTCGTGGAAGCGGCACAGTTCGTGCAGATCCTCGAAAAGCGGCAGGGCCTGCGCATCTCCTCGCCGGAGGAGGTGGCCTATCGCGCCGGCTTCATCGACAAGGCCCAGCTCAAGGAGCGAGCCGCGGCCCTCGCCAAGTCGAGCTACGGCATCTACCTCTCCCGCCTCGCCGACGGTCTCGCCTGACCTCCGACGCGGGGACATGCCGTCGCACTTTTGAAGCGTGGCCATATCCTGTAGGGTGAGGCTGTCTCCCTAAAGCCTCATGTGGCCGTCGCCGTTTCGGGCGCGCTCCGGGGCGTGCCGTGACCGGATTTTGAAGATGAGCAATTTCAACGAAGAGACGATCACCAGCGTTCACCACTGGACCGACACGCTCTTCTCCTTCACCTGCACCCGCGATCCGGGCCTCAGGTTCCTCAACGGCCAGTTCACCATGATCGGCCTCAAGGTGGACGGCAAGCCGCTCCTGCGCGCCTATTCCATGGCCAGCGCGAACTACGAGCCGGACCTACAGTTCTTCTCCATCAAGGTCCAGAACGGCCCCCTCACCTCCCGCCTCCAGCACCTGAAGGTGGGGGACAAGATCCTGGTGGGCCGCAAGCCCACGGGCACCCTGGTGCAAGATAGCCTTCTACCCGGGAAGCGGCTTTACCTCCTGTCCACCGGCACCGGCCTTGCCCCCTTCCTCTCGGTGGTGAAGGACCCGGAGGCCTACGAGCGCTTCGAGAAGGTGATCCTGATCCACGGCACCCGCACGGTGGCCGAGCTGGCCTATGACACATTCCTCACGAAGGACCTGCCGAACCACGAGTTCCTCGGGGACGACGTACGCAACAAGCTCGTCTATTACCCGACCGTTACCCGCGAGCCGTTCCGCAACCATGGTCGCATTACCGACCTCATCACCTCCGGCAAGCTGTTCGCTGACCTCGGCGTGCCGGTGCTCTCCCCGGAGGAGGACCGGCTGATGCTCTGCGGCAGCCCGCAGATGCTGAAGGATGTGGTGGATTTGCTGGAGGCGCGCGGCTTCACCGAAGGTAGCCAGTCGGCACCCGGCCACTATGTCATCGAGAAGGCGTTCGTGGAGCGCTGAAGCGCGCTCCCGCTCCTTCAACAGGCCCAAGGATCACGGCTGCCGGATCACGGTGCCGGATCACGCCGCATCGTCCTGCGCGCCAGGCGCCTCCGCAGCCGTTCCAGCGGAGCCGCGCACCGATGGCTCCGGCCGGGATGCCACGATGCGGGGCGCCGGCCTGCGCTCCCGCCAGATCAGCAGCAGCCCCGCCAGCACCACCACCATAGCGCCCGCAATCACAAGGGGGGCCGGCCATTCCCCGAACAGCACGATGCCGAACACGGTCGCCCATAGCAGCAAGGCATAGTTGAACGGCGCCACCACCGAGGCCGGGGCATGGCGGATGGCCGAAGTCACGCAGATCTGGCCGATGCCGCCAGCCAGCCCCATGCCGGCGAGGATGAGGGCGACACGCCCCTCCGGCATCACCCAGCCGAACGGCAGCGTGGCGAGGCCGGCGACGGAAGCCACCAGCGAGAAATAGAAGACGATGGCCTCGCTGGTCTCGGTCCGGGTCAGATGGCGCACCTGGGTGATGGCGAAGCCTGCCCCCACCGCACCGGCCAGCGCCAGTCCCGCGCCGATCAGCGGTCCCGGCCCCGAACCAACCGAGGCATGGGAAAACGACGGCCACAGCATAAGCACGATTCCGCCCATGCCAACCGCGAGGACCAGCCAGCGATAGACCGGCACCCGCTCGCCCAGCAGCACCGCCGCCAGCACCACCGCCACCAGCGGCGTCGCATAGGAGAAGGCGACAGCCTCCGCCAGCGGGATGAAAGCGAGCGCGGCGAAGCTGAGCCACATGGCGCTCACGCCCACGAGGCCCCGCACCACATGGCCGAATGGCTGGCGGGTAACGAGGGCGCCCGTCATCCGCCCGCTCCAGGCGAGCCAGACCACCACGGGCACGAGCCCGATGAAGCTGCGGGCAAAGACGATCTCGCCGCTTGGCACCTCGTCCGCCACCATCCGCACCAGCGCGGACATGATCGCGAAGAAGAAGGTGGCGGCGATTTGCAGGCCGATTCCGGCCGGGACATTCATCGGGGGCAGATCCGAACGAGGCGGCCTTATCGCTATAGCGCGCGCAGACGGCGCGCGGCATGCGCCTGTCGCAGAGCTCCGACTTTAGTCCCGCGTCGGGCTCAGCCCAAGGCGCGACCCGCCTCTCAAAGCTCCGGATTGGCTCGGCGGAGCTGGCCGTAGGCAACGGACAGGAAGGCGCAGGTGAGCACAATCTGGACCGGCAGCAGAACCATGCTCACCACGTCCACCAGCGTCTCCGGCACCAGGAGCTGCACGATCTGCTCGACAAGCAGGATCGGCAGGGAAATGAGGAACGGGCCGAGGACGAGCGCCAGCGTATTGCCCTTGCCCAGCCGCCAGGCCTGCGCCCAGGAAATCGGATCGCCCAGCACCCGCGACGGCAGCCGCAGCGCCGGCCGGGATGCAACCACCGCCACGACGGTGACGACCAGGAAGACGAGCACCAGTTCCAGTCCGGTCCCGAGTGGCGCCGACCCCGAAAGCATGGCAATGGCAAAGATCGGCACCAGCGCGCTGAGACCTGCCGCAAGGCCGATGAGAATGGTGTCGAGAAGATAGCCCACCATTCGTCCCGCCCCCTGCCCGAGGGTCTGTGCATCGAAGGCCGACGGTCCGCGCAGAACCTCCCCATGGGTCAGCAGGGCCAGCGGGATGCTCGCCACCGAATAGACCAGCAGCAGGAGGCCGCCCAAGTCTGACGAGACAAGCAGCCCTACCAAGATACCTGCGACGGCATATGCGGCGGTAGTCTTCTGATGTCGCAGGACCACTGCGAAGGCCCACTGGAACGACCACTTCAGCGAGGCCAGAAGCGGGATCTTGTAGCCACTATCCATCAATCGCCACCGGTGCCGAAGAGAGCCGCGCCAAGCCTGGTTGCCGCTGCGGCCGACCCAGCGCGTACCTAGACGGCTCCGGCCCGTCTTGTCGATAGGCGCGATCGTGGCCGGGCGCGCCAAAGGTGGAATGACCGATCGCTGTGACAAACGGGCTGCCGTTTCGCGGTTGGCTTCCAGCCCGCATCGTCGGCGTCTTCCAATCTTGCCGTGTCAGGATACCAGAAACGCGGACGACTCGTGCCGCGCGGGGCCGGCACGTCCGATTGTTTGGATGCTTTGCCGCCTTACATACCGTGGTGCAGCACGCCGGGAACGGCAGATCGGCTCTATGATACCTAATCGCATAAATTCTTTGGCCATCGATCGCAGATGTGAGGTGCTGCGATATGCGGCAGCCAACTTTTATCGCAATGCAGCATTGCCCGCCGCTTGGGCACACCCCCGGATACCACGAATTTTGAAAGGATAGCTGCGATGCAATATGCGAAAGACAGCCAATGACATGAATATACAATCCAATTGTTCTTGTCCTACTCTTCGCAAATTGGGGCATGATCGCCGAGATCCCAACGTTATGTTCGCGCTTAACGCATTTCACAGCAGGACATTGACAAATTTATTACATATAATAACCATTCGCATCGATTTTTATACTAGCTTGCATCGCAGCATTCGGAGTGCTATTGTCAACTTATCATTTGATAGTCGGTGCGACTCCAATCCGAGGGATCAAAGGCCAAATGTCGATATCCACGGACAACATGCGGGTCGAGCGCGTCGGCGAGGGTCGGATCCAGCGAGCCGTGATCGACTACGCCTCGATGCCGCCGCTCTTCATCTTGTGCGATGTCGTGCTCATGCTCGCCTTGAGCATGCTCGTGGACGTCATCTCCACAAGCCAGACCTCCACCGGCGCCCTGTCTACCTTCGATTTCACGCGTCCGCTGGGGATTGGCATCCTCTCGGCCGTCACCTTCGTGCTCATCACCACCTCCCGGGGGCTCTACAAGCCCTGGCAGATGGTGCGGGCGACGGAGCAGGTGCGCGCGGCCTTCGTGAACTGGACCTTCACCATCCTCTTCGTGGCCACGGTGATCTTCTGCCTCAAGGTGGGCGACGACACCTCGCGCCTCTCCACCGGTATTTTCGCCGCGCTTGGCTTCGTCGCGGTGCCGGCGTCCCATTGGGCCATGGGCGTGTGGTTGCGTCGCGCGGTCGAGACCGGCGCGGTGCGCGGCCGGCCCTCCATCCTCATCGGCGACATGTCCCAGCTCGACCAGGTGGTTCCCACAGAGCTACTCAAGCGCTTGGGCCTGCGCGAAATGCGGCGTTTCAGCTTTGCCGGCGTCCCGTCTGGTGCCGCCACGGGCTCGCTGGGTGCCGACGAACTCGACACGCTCAAGAGCGCTATCCAGTTCGCCCGCCAGCAGCGGATCGAAGAAATCGTCATCGCCATGCCGTGGAACAACCTGGAGCGTCTCGACGCAGTCCGGGCTCGGCTGCGGGCGCTGCCTGTGCCGGTGAAGCTCCTGCCCGATGAAGCGGTCCATGAGCTGCTCGACGCGCCGCGCGTGGATTTCGGTTCGTCGGTGGCCATCGAAGTGCAGCGTGCGCCGCTCTCGCGCATCGAGCTCGCCCAGAAGCGGGTGCTCGACATCGCGGTGTCCGGCGTGGCCATGACGCTGCTGCTGCCGCTGTTCGCCATCATCGCCATCTGCATCAAGTCGGACAGCAAGGGGCCGGTGATTTTCCGCCAGCGCCGCAACGGCTTCGGCGGGCGCGAGTTCACCATCTACAAGTTCCGCTCCATGTCGGTAATGGAAGACGGTGCCAAGGTGACGCAGGCCCAGCGCAACGATAAGCGCGTGACCCGGGTCGGCCGCTTCCTGCGCGCCACCAGCCTCGACGAGCTGCCGCAGGTGCTGAACGTGCTGTTCGGGCACATGTCCATCGTCGGACCGCGTCCCCACGCCATGGCCCACGACGATGAGTATTCCAAGCTGATCGCCGGTTACGCCTTCCGCCACCACGTGAAGCCCGGCATCACCGGCTGGGCCCAGGCCAACGGCCTGCGCGGCGAGACCTCCGAGATCTCGCTCATGGAACGGCGGATCGAGATGGACCTCTGGTACGTCAACAACTGGTCCATCTGGCTCGACATCAAGATCATCCTGAAGACCTTCATCGAGGTCTTCCGCAACGACGCCTACTGAGACAGGGCCATACCCAGAGCGTTCAATGACGAAAGAGCCGGGGAGGCCCCCCGGCTCTTCTGATTCCAGCCTTCGATTTCTGGCGTCACCGTCGGTCTTGCAGATGGCAACGATCCACCCGGCACGCGCCCGCAGGCCGCCACCCATCACATGTGATTTTCGCATCGTGTTGCCTGGCTTCCGGGGCGACCTAAGGCAGTCGCGCGCGACGCTGGCACAAAGCCGCTGCATGCCGATCCAGCACACGTCCAAGGCGCCGGCAGTCGATCACCGATCGCAACGCGTCTTGTGGCGCCCGGCGCCGCTCAAGGCTGCGTCATCCAAGCCATCGGCATTTCGAATGCCCGACGCCGCGGTTCGGGATTGCCTCAGCCGTGCGCCCGGCAGATCGCGCGTCGGGCCGCGGCGGGTCTGTCAGGTGACCGTGGCCGGCCCTGGCTGATACCGCAGGCCTTGGCACCGCATCCGGTGCGGCTGACACTCGGTCAGCCCCGCGCCGCCTCGTCCACCATACGCGCCACCGCATCCCCCGCCGCTTCGAGCAGGTCCGCCTCGCGGGCACGAACCACCAGATTGGTCTTGAAACGCCCGTCGGTCTCGTCGCGGAAGGGATAGGAGCCGATCACCGCCGCCGGAAACCGCTCGGCGATGGCGCGCAGGGGCCCGGCGATGTCGCCTTCCTTGGCCTCCGCCAGAATGGTGCGGGACAGCATGGGCCGGCCCTTCCTCAGGTCGGGCAGCACGGCTTCGAGCATGGCCTGCATGATGCGCGGCACACCAGCCATGACGATCACATTGCCGATGCGGAACCCCGGCGCCTTGGACACCTCGTTCACCACCAGACTGGCCCCCTCGGGAATGCGCGCCATGCGCAAGCGCGCATCGTTCAGGTCCTTCTCGGCGATGTATTCCAGCAGCATGGCGCGGGCGCGGGGGTCCACGTCGATGGCGACGCCGAAGGCCCTGGCCACTGAATCTGCGGTAATGTCGTCATGGGTCGGGCCGATGCCCCCGGTAGTGAAGACGTACGTGAAGCGATCGCGCAGCGCATTGATCGCCGCCACGATGTCCTCCTCCACGTCGGCGACGATTCGCACCTCACGCAGGTCGATACCCACGTCGGTCAGGCGCTCGGCGATGTGGCCGATGTTCTTGTCCTTGGTCCGTCCCGAGAGGACCTCGTCGCCAATGACCACCAGTGCTGCCGTGACCGATTGCGCGCCGTCTGCCTCGCCCATGTGGAAAACCTCTGCCGCTGCCGGCAGCAGCGCCGCCGGATTTGCCCAAATAATGACCAACCAAAAAGCGTAAGCGTCGCTCTTTGCGAGCCTTCCCCCTTTAGCACTTCTTTGGCACGATGTTTGTACGCTCGAAGTCAGGTTCCAGGGCGCGGAGTGACGGTTCCAATGCCGCATGCGTTTGATGAAATGTCCAGTGCCGACGGCTCGGTCAGGCCGGCCTACGAGACCCTGCAGCGCTGGCTCGCCAGCGTGCCCCAGGATGTGCTGGACCACCGCCGCAAGGAGGCGGAGTTCATCTTCCGCCGAATCGGCATCACCTTCGCCGTCTACGGCGAGCAAAACTCCCAGGAGCGCCTGATCCCGTTCGACATGGTCCCGCGCATCATCACCAAGGATGAATGGGCCACCCTGTCCAAAGGCCTGGAGCAGCGCGTCAAGGCGCTGAACATGTACATCCGCGACGTCTACACCAAGCGCGAGGTGCTCAAGGCCGGGGTGGTGCCGGAGAACCTCGTCTACCAGAACCCCGCGTTCCGCCCGGAGATGAACGGCCAGCGCGTGCCGCACGACCTCTACGTGCACATCGCCGGCATCGACATCGTGCGCACCGACCCCGACACCTTCTACGTGCTCGAGGACAATGCCCGCACCCCCTCCGGCGTCTCCTACATGCTGGAGAACCGGGAGATCATGCTCCGCCTGTTCCCCGAGCTGTTCTCCATGCACAAGGTGGCGCCGGTCGATAAATACGGCGACGACCTGCTGGCGACGCTCCGCTCGCTGGCGCCCCATGGCGGGCACGAGCCGAACGTGGCCATCCTCACCCCCGGCATCTACAACTCGGCCTATTACGAGCACTCGTTCCTGGCCGACAAGCTGGGCGTGGACCTGGTGGAAGGGCGCGACCTGTTCGTGAAGGACGACGTGGTCTACATGCGCACCACCGAGGGGCCTAAGCGCGTGGACGTGATCTACCGCCGCCTCGACGATGATTTCCTCGACCCCCTGATGTTCCGGCGTGACAGCCAGCTCGGCGTGCCCGGCCTCATGAGCGCCTATCGCGCCGGCAACGTCACCCTCACCAATGCGGTGGGAACGGGCGTCGCCGACGACAAGGCGGTCTATTCCTACATGCCGGACATCATCCGCTTCTATCTCGGCGAGGAGCCGCTCCTGCCGAACGTGCCCACCTGGCGCTGCCGCGAGCCCGATCACCTCAAGTACGTGCTGGAGCACCTGCCCGAGCTGGTGGTGAAGGAAGTGCACGGCTCCGGCGGCTACGGCATGCTGGTGGGCCCGGCCTCGGACAAGGCGCAGATCGAGAAGTTCCGCGCCAAGCTGGTTGCGGACCCGGCCAACTTCATCGCCCAGCCGACGCTTGCTTTGTCCACCTGCCCCACCATGGTGGAAAAGGGCGTCGCCCCCCGCCATGTGGACCTGCGGCCCTTCATCCTCTCCGGCTCGGACAAGGTGCGCATCGTGCCCGGCGGCCTCACCCGCGTCGCCATGAAGGAGGGTTCGCTGGTGGTGAATTCCAGCCAGGGCGGCGGAACCAAGGACACCTGGGTTCTCGACGCCTGAGCACTCCAAGGCTGCGGCACGCCGCGGCCTTCGCCTCCCGGACGCCTGAGCGCGGGTTCCCGCGCCTCGATTTGCCTCCTTCCCAACGGGCTCCCCATGCTTTCGCGCACCGCCGACAACCTCTACTGGCTGACCCGCTACGTGGAACGCGCTGATTGCCTCGCGCGCATCCTCGACGTCTCCCAGCGCCTATCCTACACGCCGGTCACCTATGGTGGCTCCACTAACGAATGGGCCTCGGCGGTGCTCACCGCCGGCTGCGAGGACGAGTTCATCGCCCGCTACGGACCCTTGGAGGACGCCAAGGAGGAGGACGTGGTGTCCTTCCTTGCTTTCTCGCCGGAAAACTCTTCGTCCATCCGCAACTGCTTCGAGGTGGCGCGCACCAATGCGCGCTCGGTGCGCACCGCGCTCACCTCGGAAATGTGGGACGTGATCAACTCGGCCTGGATCGAGCTGCAAAGCTTCCCCAACCGGGCGCTCACCCGCGACGAGCTGTCCCGCTTCCTGGCCTTCGTGAAGGAGACCTCGCTGCGCTTCGACGGCGCCACCTTCCGCACCATGCTGCGCAACGACGGCTACTGGTTCGCAAGGTCCGGCGCCCAGCTGGAGCGCGCCGACAACACCGCGCGCATCCTCGATGTGAAATATCACGTGCTGCTGCCGGAGAAGGAGCACGTGGGCGGCCCCCTCGATTACTTCCAGTGGGCCTCCATCCTGCGCTCGGTGTCCGCGCTCACCGCCTTCCACTGGGTCTATCGCGACAGCGTGAAGCCGTGGCTGGTGGCGGACCTTTTGATCCTGAACCGGCAGATGCCGCGCTCGCTCGCCGCCTGCTACGAGCAGCTGGCGCGCAACCTCGACGACATCGCCAGCGCCTATGGCCGGCAGGGCCCGTCCCAGCGCCTCGCCCGTTCCATGCAGGCGCGGCTGACCAATCGCACCATCGACGACATCTTCCAGCACGGCCTGCACGAGTTCATTTCCGAGTTCATCTCGGACAACAACAAGCTCGGTGCCGAAATCACCGAGCAATATCTGACCTGAGTCCCGATCTGAGCTAAAAGGGGCCGCCGCGTGCGGCCCCCCAAAGGGTTGCCGATCGAGCTGCACCGCCGCCCGATCAGTCGATCCGTCTCCAGGAAAGCGTCACGCGAAGGCCCGCCTGCGCCGAGGCAAGCCCCCGAGAAACGCCCCCAAGGACCCACCATGCGCATCCGCATCCGCCACGAAATCACCCAACGTTTCGAGCCCGGCAGCCGCAACATGGCGGTCACGGTGCGCCTCACGCCGAGGTCCCACGAGGGCCAGTTCATCCTGCGCTGGGCGCTGGACCTCAACTCCGACTGCCGGCTCGCCGCGCAGGAGGATGCCTTCGGCAATCTCTGCCACACCTTCTCTGTAGACGGGCCGACCGACCACCTGAGCGTGGTCGCGGAAGGCGAGGTGGAAACCCAGGACACCACCGGCATCATGCATGGCACGGTGGAGCGCTTCCCCCCGTCCCTGTTCCTGCGCCAGACCGACCTCACGGAGGCGACCCCGGCGGTTGTGGCCTTCGCCGAGAGCGTTAAGCTGACCGAGGACGATCCGCTTGGCCAGCTCCACGCCCTCATGGTGGCGCTGCATGACAAGGTGGAAGAGCAGGACGGGCCGGCATTGGGCGGCCCCCTGACCGCCAATGCGGCGCTGCAGGCCGGCAAGGCCTGCTCCGGTGGCATCGCCCATCTGTTCACGGCCGCGGCGCGACATCTGGGCCTGCCGGCGCGGCACATCTCCGGCTATCTCGCGCCCGACGCCCCGGAAGACGGCGAGAACGCGGGTGTGGGCACGGCGCGGCACTGGGCGGAGGCCTATGCCCCCAAGTTCGGCTGGATCTCCTTCGACGCCGGCCGGAACCTGTGCGGCACCGAGCATTATGTGCGCCTCGCGGTGGCCCTCGACGCCATGGGCGTCGCGCCGCTGCGCAGCACCGGCCTCGAAGTCGAGGAAGCGGTGAGCGCCCTCGACAGCCGGGCCCCGCAGAAAGTGGCGCAGGCGCAGAGCCAGGTTCAGAGCTAGGCTCGGAGCCCGGCGGGAATCAAGCTGCGACGGAAACGCGCCGGACCGGAATCCGCGCGCAGTTAAGCTACGCGTATGACTTCGCGCAACGACACCCCCGGTGCGCGCGCGTAGAGTGCGATATGGACGGATCCTGAGGGGATGCATCGCCATGTCGATCCACACGCCGACCGATCAGCCACCCGACCTGTCACTGCGCGCCGAAGCGCCAGCGGCAGCCGACAAGGCATTGGCAAAGCCACGCTCCCTCACTGCGCGCGATGCCATGGCCCCGCCGCCGCCCAAGCTTGAGGCCCGGCACGTCACGTTTCGCTATGGCGAAACCGTTGCGCTGAGGGATGTCAGCCTGAGCCTCCAGGAGCACCGGGTGACGGCCCTCATCGGCCCGTCCGGATGCGGCAAGTCCACGCTGCTGCGCGTGTTCAACCGCATGTACGACCTCTATCCGGACCAGCATGTGGAAGGCGAGGTGCTGCTCGACGGGGTGAACGTTCTCGACCCGTCGGTGGACCCGGTGCCGCTGCGGGCGCGCATTGGCATGGTGTTCCAGAAGCCCACGCCCTTTCCCATGTCCATCTACGACAATGTGGCCATCGGCCTGCGGCTGAACGAGGAGCTGACCCCGGCCGACTGCGAGGCACGGGTGGAGGACGCCCTGCGTCAGGCCGCCTTGTGGGACGAGGTGAAGGACATTCTCCCCCAGAGCGGGCTGCGCCTTTCCGGCGGCCAGCAGCAGCGCCTGTGCATCGCCCGCACCATCGCGCCGCATCCGGAGGTGATCCTGTTCGACGAGCCGTGCTCGGCGCTCGACCCCATCACCACGGCCAAGATCGAGGAGACGATGGAAGAGCTGAAGGCGCGCTACACCATCGCCATCGTCACCCACAATCTGCAGCAGGCGGCGCGCGTGTCCGATGTCACCGGCTTCATGTATCTGGGCGAGCTGGTGGAATTCCGCGCCACCGGCGACCTGTTCACCCGCCCGCACGACAAGCGCACGCAGGATTATGTGACCGGACGCTTCGGGTAGGGGAATAAGGCCGGGTTGGCGGCACCACGCCCCCTTGACCCCCTGCCCTCGCCCTGCAATCTCCTCCATCAGATACGGAGGAAACCCATGACCGCAACGCCGGCCTACGACCCCAGCAACATCTTCGCCAGAATCCTGCGGGGCGAGCTGCCGGCGCACAAGGTCTATGAGGACGACAAGGCCCTCGCCTTCCTCGACATCATGCCCCGCTGCCCGGGCCACACCCTCGTCATTCCGAAGAACCCCGCGCGCAACATCCTCGACATCGACCCCGAGGATCTCGCCTATGTGGCGAAGATCGCCAAAAAGGTGGCCATCGCTGCCAAGGCGGTGTTCGCCGCCGACGGCGTCACCGTGCAGCAGTTCAACGAGGAGGCCGGCGGGCAGGTGGTGTTCCACCTCCATGTGCATGTCATTCCCCGCCACGCCGGGGAGGCCATGAAGCCGCCGGCGAGCGCCATGGAGAAGCCCGAGGTGCTGGCCGAGCATGCGGCGCGGCTGAAAGCCGCTTTGGCCGGCTGAGCGCGTGACGCTTTCCCCCTCGGATCTGGCACACGCAGCGGGGGTCACGGTGCGCGCCCCCGCGCGGCTGCATCTCGGCTTCCTCGATCTGGACGGTGCAGTGGGGCGGCGCTTCGGCAGCCTCGGCATCGCCCTCGATCGGCCGGTGACGGAAGTCACGGTCACCCGTGCGGATGCGGATGCTGAAAGCGGCCCCGATGCCGCCCGCGCCGCCCGCGCCCGCGATGCGGTGCGCGCCGCCCTCGACATCCGCCAGGCGTTTGGCGTGGCGGTGGATTCCGCCCTGCCCGCCCATAACGGGCTCGGCTCCGGCACCCAGCTGGCGCTGGCCGTGGGCGTGGCGGTGGCGCGCCTCTCCGGCCATGCGCTGTCCGCTCGCGAAGTCGCGACCCTGCTCGGGCGCGGCCGGCGCTCGGCCATCGGCATGGAGGCGTTCGAGGCCGGCGGGGTCATCCTCGACGGCGGCAAGGCCATGACCAATGGGGCCGGCGCTGCCGCCACAGGGCCGGGAGCGCCCCCGCCCCTCCTCGCCCGCCTGCCTGTACCGGACGCCTGGCGCATCATCCTCGTCTACGATCGGGCACGGGAAGGCCTCTCGGGCGATGCCGAAATGAAGGCCATGGCGACGCTACCGCCGTTTCCGCCCGAGCGCGCCGCCCACTTCTGCCACCTGATGCTGCTGCGGGCCCTGCCCGCCCTCGCGGAGGGCGACGCGCAGGCGTTCGGGACGGTCATCGGCGAATGGCAGCGGGCACTGGGAGATCACTATTCCGCCGCGCAAGGCGGCGCCCGATTCCTCAGCGCCGACGTGGCCGCCGCCATCACGGTCCTGGAGGAGAAAGGTGTGCCGGGGGTCGGCCAAAGCTCCTGGGGACCCACGGGTTTCGCCATCCTGGGCGACCCGGCCGAGGCCGAGGCGCTGCTCGGGAGCTTGCGCCGACGCTTCGCATCGTCCACAAACCTCTTCTTTGATTGCGTGCGGGGCAACAATCAGGGTGCCGAACTCGTCGCCCTTTAGGGACCTCTGCTGCGGGCCAAAAACGAAGAACACGAGGAGGACGGCGCGGCGCTCCGGAGCACCCGCCGGTCGGCTTGCCCCGCAAGCGCATCGGATGGTGCATGCTCTGCCGCACTGGCAGGACGAACCGGCCGGTCGACTCGGGCCAGCCTGATCGGATCCGGCTTTGGAGGGCAAACAGACGCTCTGCGTCGGGCTGCGTCGCGTGAGAACAGGCTGGGAAACATGGATCTTGCCCTCATCGCCCTTTCCGCCCGGCCTCTGGCCGCCAGTGCTGCCCGGGCGGGCTTTGCCGCACTTTCGTTCGACCTGTTCGCCGACCTCGACACCTGCGCCCATTCGGCGCGCTGCGTGCGCGTGCACAAGAAGAACGGCTGCGCCTTCGATGGGGATGACCTGGTCCAGGCGCTGCATTCGCTGGCGCCGGCCGGCCTGCCCGTCGTGCTCGGCGGCGGACTGGAGCATGACCCCGCCCTCATGGCGCGCATCGCCGAGCGCAATCCCATCCTGGGCAACGCCCCGCAGACGGTGCGGGTGCTGAAGGACCCCATCGCCCTCGCCGCCTTGTGCGCGCATCTGGGCATCCCGCATCCGCCCATCACGCTGGAGGCGCCCACCGCCGAGACCTTCGCCGGCGCCAACGTGCTGGAAAAGAAGATCGGCGGTGCGGGCGGCGCCCACATCCGCCGCCGCGAGACCGGCGACCTCTCCCCGCCCGCGCCCGATCACTTCCTCCAGCGCGAGGTGGAGGGCCAGTCGCTCTCGGTGTTGCTGCTGGCCAACGGCACCGCCGCGCGTCTCATCGGCGCCTCCCGCCAGTGGCGGGCCGAGGACCCCGAGCACCCCTTCCGCTATGGCGGCGCCGCTGGCCCCATCGTGCTGCCGGAGGCATTCGCCGCCCAGATGCAGCAGGGCGCACTCAACGTGGCCCTGGCTTGCGGGCTGGTCGGTCTCGTCTCGGTGGACTTCATGGTGTCCGATGAGGGCTGGTTCCTGGTGGAGGTGAACCCCCGCCTCGGCGCCACCCTCGACATTTTTGACGTGGACCCGCTGCCGCCGCTGTTGGGCCTGCATCTGGCGGCCTGCGGCGGCCGTCTGCCTGACGTGCTGCCGGTGCCGTCGGAGGCCCATGCCGCCGGCGTCATCTATGCCGACCGAGACATGGTGGTGCCGCAGGAGGCTTGGCCCGAGCATGTGGCGGATCGCCCGCCCGCTGGTGCCGCCGTGGCCAAAGGCTCGCCCCTGTGCACCGTGCGCGCCACTGGCCCCTCGGTGGAGATCGCCGAGGCGCGCCTCGTGGAATACACCCGAGCCCTCAAGCGCGAACTGGGGCTTTTACCCGAACCCGCCGCGGCGCCGTGAGGGTTCGGCGCCCGCCGCAGACAGCTTGAGCCACACTGTGCCCCCTATCGTGCAACCCATGTCGGCAACCGCGATCGCCAGCGCTTTCGAGGCCGCCTGCCGCGCCGAGCTTTCGGCGCTGAAGCCGGGGAACGTGCACATCTTCGCGGCCGGCCACGGCATGGAGGTGACCCAGTTCGAGCACGCTGCCGCCGCCGCCGCGCCGGCCATCGCCCGTGCCGACCTCAAGGTGGGTACACGCATCGAGGCGGCTGTTCAGGCCTCGCTCGCGGCGGCGGGCTGTAATACCAATCTGGGCATCATCCTGCTCTGCGTGCCGCTGGCCGCCGCGGTGGAGCAGGGCCAGGGCGGTCTTCGGGGCGGCTTGCGCGCCGTGCTGGACAGCCTCGACGTGGCGGATGCGCAGGCCGCCTTTCGGGCTATCGCCGCCGCCAATCCGGGCGGGCTGGGCGCCGTGCCGGATGCGGATGTGCGGATGTCCGCGACCATCACCCTCAAGGCGGCGATGGAGATGGCGGCAGGGCGTGACAGTATTTCCCGGCAATACGTGACGGGTTTCGAGGACATCTTCAGCCTCGGCATGCCAGCGCTCGGGGACAGCCCGCTGGCACGCGAGCGCGTGGAGGCCGCCTATCTCGCCTTCCTCTCCACCTTTCCCGACAGCCATATCGTGCGCAAGTTCGGGACCGCCGCCGCCGAAACGGTGCAGGCGGAAGCGCAGACCGTGCGGTCGCAACTGGAGGGCCTTGACGGCGGCAGGCGCCATGACCTGCTGCTGGCCTTCGACAGCCGGCTGAAGGCGCGCGGCCTCAATCCCGGCACCACCGCCGACCTGACGGTGGCGAGCATCTTCGCGGCTTTGCTGGCGTAGCCCGGCGCGCACTGAACGCGGCGCGCGTCTCCCGACATCCTGAACGGCCGCGAACCACGCCGCCTCAAGATGAGCGCGCCGTGTCTCGGCTTCAGAACTTCACCGCGAGCGCGGCCTTGCCGGCGTTGTAGCTGGCGCCGTCGCCGGCCATGCCGTCATAGGCGAGGGTCAGCGTCACGCCGGTGGCGAAGGCGAGGTCGATGCCGAGGCTCGCCACCAGGCTGTCCTCGGCAATGGGCAGGCCCTCGACCCCGAACACGGTGCCGGTGTTCACGAAGACCACGGCCGCCTCGGGGACCACGTCGCCGAACGCATGGCGCCAGCCGGCCGAGGCATGGGGGGTCACGGCGATGCCGTTGCCCGCAGCGAAGGTGGTGGCGAGTCGCAGACCCAAGGTGGTGTAGGCGGTGTCGAAAGACGTGCCCTGGGAGGCAAGGCCCGCCACCGGCGCGTTGGTCTCGGCGAAGCTGCCGAGGTTCACGCTGGTCCAGCCGATGCCGGCGAAGGGCTCGAACGCCACGCCACCGAGGGCCACCGTGTAGCCCGCTTCCGCGAACAGGTTGCCGGCGGTGCCGTCATAGCTCGCCTTGGGTGCCTCGCCGGTGAGGGCGACGAAGCGGCTGGTATCGATGCTGCTCCAGCCGTAGGACGCCCCGGCCCGCAGCTTGATGGCGTCGAAGCGCGCCCCGCCGTACGCGGCGATGCGCCAGGTCTCGGTGTCCGCCGAGGCGAGATCGGTGCTGGTGGAGGCGGAGGAATAGCCGGCGGCGAGGCCGAACACCGTGTTGGCGAGGCTCACGTCGCCGCCGAGCAGCACGCCGCCCAGATTGGTGTCGGCGGCGGCGGCATTGCCGTTGGAATCGGTGGAGAGCCACTGGCCATAGCCCTGGGCCCAGCCGGTCCACACCGGCGCGTCGGCCGGCGCCTTGATGGCCTTGAAGGCGTTGGCCGCGGGGGACGACGGCTCGGCATAGGCCCGCGCCGGCCCGCCGGCCCCGAGCGCCGCCGCGCTGCCCTTGGCCGCGGCATAATCCGCCTGCCGTAGCCGGCCGAGGATGAGGTCGTTCACCAGCATGTTCTCGGTGGCGATCTGCCCCGGAAGGGTGGCGTGGATGTCGCCGGAGAGCTGGGCCAAGGCGAGGGTGGGATTGTCGCCGGCGACCTGGGTGGCGAAGTCGCCGTAAAGGATGGAGGAGCGCGCCTTGTCGCTGCCGCCGATGCGCTCCAAGGCGCCGGCCACCGAGAGCTGGTTGCGGGTCAAAGCGTAGCTGGCGAAGGCCACGCCGGTGCGCTCCAGCGCCAGCGTGACGCGGGTGTCGTCGTAGCTCAGCTCCGGGGTGACGAAGAGATAGTTGATCGGGTTCGCCACGGTCAGCCCGGCGAAGGTGCCGGACACCTGGGTGTCGGACGACACGATGGTGTAGATGCGGCTCCAGGCGAGGGCGCCGTACATCTCCACTTGCGCGCCTTCGGCGATGGTGGCGGTACCGCCCATGGTGATGAGGTCGGTCTTGCCGTTCGGCGCCACATCCACAAGGTAGGTGCCGGCCAGCGTCGCGTTGCCGGTGACCGCGAGGGTGCCATAGGGCGCGCTGCTGGTGCCGGGGGAGAGGAAGACCGTGCCGGAGGCGGCGAGACTGCCGAGGGTGCCGTTGCCGGTGAGCACGCCGGCGTTGGTGTCGTTGCCCGACAAGATCAGGTTCGCCTCGCCGAGGGATGCGTTGTCGAGGGCAAGGGCCGACTGGTCGAACACGAGGTCCCCGGCAAAGGTTGAGGTGCCGGTAAGGGTGGTCAGGGTCTGCGCCTCGGCGGTGACCCGCTCGAAATGGCGATAGGTGGCGGCATCACCGATGAGGCTGGCGTCGAAGGTGACATTGTCGCCGAGCGCGCCGAGCTGGAGGGTGTCCGTGCCACCTTCCGCATCCACGATGCCGGTCACCTTGCTGCCGGTGTGGTAGACGAACAGGTCGTTGCCGCCGCCCATTTCAACCGCATAGGTGGTGCCGGAAATGGTGCCGTAATTGACCACCGTGAGGCTTTTGGAGCCATCCACGCCGGAATTCACATAACGGATGCCGTAGCCGTCGAGCCCCTGGATCGTGCCGTAATTGGTGACGCTCATGGCGGCGAAGGCATCGCCGCCGTTGCTGTCGTCGACGAGGATGCCGTTGTTGGCGCCGGAGATCAGCGCCGAGGTGTGGGTGGCGTCGCCGTTGACGATGGTGCCCCCGCCGATGGCGATGCCTTCGCTGGTGCTGGGCTTCTCCTCGCCCGGCTTGGTGCCCTTGGAGCCGAGGCCCTTGATGGTGCCGTAGTTGTAGACCGTCGCCGCCTGATCGAAATCCACGCCGTCGCCGTCGCCGAAGCTCGCGGCGGGATCATAGGTGCCGGTGATGGTGCCGTAATTGGTGAGCGTGCCGGTGCCGTTGGAGTTCACGCCCGAGCCGTTGCGGCCCTCGATGGTCCCCGAATTGGTGACGATGAGCGTGTCGCTGGCGCCCGAGCCCTTGATGCCGTGATAGGCACCGGAGATCAGGCCGCCCTCGTAATTGTTCACCGTGATGGTGATGGCCTTGCCGATGTCGTCGCCGTCGACCTTGATGGCCGAGTTGTTCTGGGTGTCCGCCGTGCCGGCCGCGTAATAGGACGAGATGGTTCCGTAATTGTTGATGGTGAGGCCGTTGGTGCCCTGGATGGCGTCGTTGCCGGCGGCGGTGATCAGGCCGGTGGACCGGTTGGTGATGGTGATGGTGGCGTTGGCGGAATAGATGCCGCCCAGATCGATGCCCTGGCCGTCGACGGTGGACTTGATGGTGCCGGCATTGTCGATCTTGAGGATGGGCGCGGCGGTGCTGCCCGCCGTCGAGCTGATCTTGATGCCGTCGTCCGTGCCCGCGACCACGCCACCCAGCTTGTTGGTCAGGGTGAACGACTGGAGCGTGTCGAAATTGGCCGCAGTCTCGACCTTGATGGCGCGCTTGCCGTTCAAGGTGGTTTCGATAGTGCCGGAATTGGTGATGTCGATGATGCCGCCGCCGAGCCGGATCGCGTCGGAGCCGGCAGACGTGATCGTGCCGGAATTGTCCACGGACACCTTGGCGGTGGTCGCCGTCGCCTTGTCGAAATCGAACGCCTGGCCGGTCTGGGAGCTGATGGTGCCGGAATTGGTGATGGTCACCGTGCCGTCGGCCAGCGCGCCGTTGATGCGGAGTGCGTCGTCCTTCGAGGTGATGGCGCCATTGTTGGTCAGCGTGAAGGCGCCGGTGACGCCACTTGCCGTGTCGATGGTGCGGTTATTCGAGGTGATGGTGCCGTTGTTGGTGATGACCACACCGGGCGTCGCCGTCGCCGCCGCGCTCCACTGGATGGCGGAGGAACCGCCGCCCGCGAGCGTCGCGCCCGTGTCGATGGTGCCGGTGTCGCTGCCGGACACGCTCTGCTGCCCGGCGGCGGGCGGCACGGTGAACGAAGCCGCGAGTGCGGGCGCCGCCATGCCGGCCAGGAACAGGGCGAGGACGAGGCGGCTCGACGAGGCGTACAGCGCGGGCATGGCGTTCCCCAGAAGGTATCGAGGGGCTGCGTAGGGGCCTTCGATTACAGTTGGATGACAGCCGGAAGGAGCGCCGGCGCGGGGCCGAGCCCGTGGTCCGCCACATCCCCGCCACAGGCAGGATTTCGCCGGACGAACGGCGCGCTTGGCGCGCCGCTGCGATGAAACGACGCCCGGCTCGCAGCGCGATCCGATCAGATTGAACCCGCTGTTCGGCGAAGGAGTGGGCCAGCCGCCGTCAGGCCCACCGACGAGCGGTGTCAGGCCCGATGCGGCCGTCATGCAGGGCGCTGGCCACCAGAACGCCGGCGGCGCCCGCAGCCGCCAGCCGATCGAGATCCTCAGGTCCCCTGACGCCGCCCGCCGCATAAAGCAGCGGATGCCGGCCGCTGGCGGCGGCACGGGCGGCGGTCCGCGCCAACGCGGCGAGGTCCGGGCCTTCCCCGCTGCCCACCCGAGCCAGCGTCATCACGATCACCCTCTCCGGCCACAGGGCGGCGTCCTCATGCACGCCTTCAGGGCCGCGCGACCCTGCGGCATCATGATCGAGGGAGAGAATGGCGCCGGTGGCGGCGAGCACCTCGCGCGCGGCTGCGACATCGGGAAGCGTTTCGGTCCCTATGACGCTGGTTCCACGCCCCTGCGCCGCACGCGTGCGCACCTGATCGGCATGCGTTTCGCCGGCGTCGATCCACAGGTCGAGGTGCGGAAAGGCCGCCTTCAACCCTTCGATGACTTCGCCATGGCCACCTGTGCCTGCTATGGCGTCTAGATCGGCGATATAGAGTGTACGGAAGGGCGCCAGTGCGAGGAGGCCCGCCACCACGTCTTCCGCCGCGCTGGTCGCGGCAATCGGGGTGTGGATGGGACGATATGCATCGCGGTCTCCGCGCAGGGCGTGAACGACGCACCCTCCCTTCAGGTCAACGACAGGGATAAGCTGCATCTTAGAATGACCCTGTTTTGCCCCCGAAAGGTGCCCTATGCGCGTTTTCATCTGCGAGTACGTGACATCCGGAGGATTGCGCGACAAGCCCTTGCCCGAAGCCGCCCTAGCGGAAGCCCGCCTAGTACGCGACGCCTTGGTGATGGACCTTGAGGAGTTGCCGGGAATTAGCGCCGTCTTGGCCTATGACGACCGCCTGCCCCGGCCGAAGCATGACGCTGTTCCTGTGCGAAAGGGCGAGGACCCCTGGATCACCTGGTCCGGCCTGGCGCAGGAATGCGACGTGGTGTGGCCCATCGCGCCCGAGGCCGGCGGCCAGCACAGCCGCATGGTGCGCCTGATGCGGGAGGCGAACGCCCGAATCATCGCCTCCGCCTCCGACACCGTCACGCTGCTCAACAGCCGCCTGAAGACGGCCAAGCGCCTCGCCGAGCACGGCATCCCCCATGTGCCGACCTATCCCATCGATGCCCTGCCGCGGGGCCTCGACGGTGATCTGGTGACCCGGCCGGACGACGGATCAGGCTGGGCCAGCGCCCGTGCCTGGCCCAACCGTGCCGCCCTCCCGCGCGGCGCCGGCCTGGTGGTGCAGCCTTATGTGCACGGCACCTTCGCCAGCCTCGGCGTGCTGGCCCGCGAGGATAGCGTGACCCTGCTCGCCGTCCACCGGCTGCACATTTCCCACCTCGTGGGCGTGTTCGGCTTCGAGGGGGTGACGGTCGGTGCCATCGTCGACGAGGATGGCAGCCTGGCCGCCCTGGCGCGCGATGTGGTGGCGGCTTTCCCCGGCCTGTCCGGGCTCTTGGGCATCGACGTGATCCTGACGCCGCAGGGCCCCATGGTTACGGAGGTCCATCCGCGCGTCACTCCGGCCTATGCGGGCCTGCATGCCTCGCTTGGCGTCAATCCGCTGGCGTTCGTGCCGGAACTGATCCGCGAGGGCAAGCCGCCGGCGGTGCCCCACCTGCCGCGGACGGTCCCGGTCGAGGTGAAGCTCCGTTGAAAGCAGCTCCGTTGAAAGCAGCTCCGTTGAAAGACTTGGCCGAAACCAATAGGAAGGCACATCGTTCAAGGCCGGCGTCCCGTCGGCGCGTGAGACCCACATGACGTCCGACGACACCCCTTCCCTCGCCGAAGCACAGGTTGAAACCGAAGCCGGGGCACGCACCCGTCCGCACAACACGGACCGGCTGTTCCTGCGCGCCCTGCCCTTCTATGCCCGGCACGGCCTCTTCGAGTCCGAGCGCGAGCTGGGCCAGCGCTTCGTGGTGGACGTGGACTGCTGGCTCGACACCCGCCCCGCCGCCTGGGCCGACGATGCCGCCCTCACCGTCTCCTACCAGCAGGTCTACGAGCACGTGGCGGCGGTGGTGACTGACGATCCGGTCCGCCTCATCGAGACCCTGGCCGAGCGCATCGCCACGCGCATCCTCGACCATTTCGAGATCGTGGAGCAGGTGCGGGTGGTCGTGCACAAGCCCGGCGCGCCGATCACCGGCGTGTTCGGCGACGTGGGCATCGAGATCATCCGCTCCCGCTAGATTTCGTCTCCCGCGCGAGGGGCGGAACGACGCGCCCCGCTTTCCCGCTCCGCTGCATTGCGTCATAAAGCAGCCGGCGGGGGCGTCCGTCGGACCAGCATGGGAGTGCGCGGTGAGCGAGTTGGTGACCTTGAAGACCTACCTCGGGACCTGGGCCGGCGCTGACGCAGGCCGCACGGCGGTCGCGCAGGCCGTGACCGCCATCGCCGAGGCCGGCGTCGGCATCGCCGATCTCGTCGCCCGCGGGCCGCTCGAAGAGGGCCTCGCCTCCATTCGCGGCGTCGATCCCAACGCTGGCGGCGACGCCCAGAAGGAACTGGACGTGGTGGCCGAGGAGCGCATCAAGGCCGCTCTCCTGCCCACCCCCACCGCCTTCCTCGCCTCCGAGGAGAGCGAGGAGCTGATCCCGCTGAACCCGGAAGGCCGCCTCGTAATCGCGGTGGACCCGCTGGACGGCTCCTCCAACATCGACACCAACGTGTCGGTGGGCACCATCTATTCCATCCTGCCCTATGACCCCGCCGTGCATACCGATCCGGTATCGGCGGTGATGCGGCCGGGCGTGAACCAAGTGGCGTCGGGCTTCCTGGCCTATGGCCCCGCCACCATCCTCGTCGCCACCTTCGGCGAAGGCACGCAGGTGTTCGTGCACGACCGGCAGACCGGCGAGTTCGTGCTGGCCCGCACCAATGTGGAAATCCCGGCCGAGACCAAGGAATACGGCGTCAACCAGTCCAACGTGCGGCACTGGGCTCCGCCCATGAGCGCCTATATCGCCGACTGCCTCGCCGGCAAGGACGGCCCGCGCGGCAAGGACTTCAACATGCGCTGGGTCGGCTCCATGGTGGCCGACGCCTTCCGCATCTTCACCCGCGGTGGCGTCTATGTGTATCCGGGCGACAAGCGCAAGGGTTACGAGAACGGCCGCCTGCGGCTGATCTACGAGGCCAATCCGGTGGCCTTCCTCACCGAGCAGGCCAAGGGCGCCGCCAC
The DNA here is from genome assembly GCF_005871085.1 of Xanthobacter autotrophicus. Taxonomy (GTDB): domain Bacteria; phylum Pseudomonadota; class Alphaproteobacteria; order Rhizobiales; family Xanthobacteraceae; genus Xanthobacter; species Xanthobacter autotrophicus. The sequence goes on from NZ_VAUP01000009.1 coordinate 41,908, forward strand.
CGACGGCAAGACCCGCATCCTCGACATCGAGCCCCAACACATCCACCAGCGCATCCCGCTGGTGTTCGGCTCCAAGGCCGAGGTGGAGAAGATCGCGTCGTATTATTGAGCGCCCGTTTGAAAACGGGCCCGGATGGGCGCTCGTAGCCCCTCCGGCTCTTCAGCACCGTCATGGCCGGGCTTGCCCCGGCCATGACGGTGTCATCTTGGCAAAGCCCTTTTCGGTAAAATCGCAAGACGGCACCCGCACGAAGCCGGCGGTGCAGGTTCGGCGCCCCCGCCCCTTGACCTGCCCCGGAAAAAAACGTTCGATCGTTTCCTGACGACCGCGCCCGCACGGCGCATGAAGCCGCCCCTTCAGAGAGCGGCGACGAGGGAGACGAAAATGCTGGTGCCGGCGGCCGATTATCAGGGCCTCATCCGCGCCTTTTCCTGGCAGATTCCCGAGCGCTTCAACATGGGCGTGGCCTGCGCCGATGCCCATGCGGACGGCACGGGCAAGCCCGCGCTCATCTTCGTCGAGGAGAGCGGCAGCGTCCGCACCTACAGCTTCGACGAACTGACAGCCCTCACCAACCGCTTCGCCAATGCCCTGGTGGCGCGGGGCCTCACGCGCGGCGACCGGGTGGCGGTGTTCCTGCCGCAGGCGCCGGAAACCGCCATCGCCCACATCGCCGCCTTCAAGGCGGGGCTGATCTCTGTGCCGCTCTTCACCCTGTTCGGCGACGAGGCGCTGGAGTTCCGCCTCGCCGCCTCGGGCGCGCGCGTGCTGGTGACCGACCTTACCGGCCTCGCCAAGCTCGAGCGGGTGCGCGGCCATCTGCCGGACCTGGAGCATGTCTTCGTCATCGGGCCCGACACCGGCGGCGCATCCTCATTCGACGCCGCGCTGGAAGCGGCCTCCGACCGCTTCACGCCGGTGGATACGGGGCCGGACGATCCCGGCATCATCATCTTCACCTCGGGCACCACAGGGAACCCGAAGGGCGCGCTGCACGGCCACCGCGTATTGCTCGGGCACCTGCCGTGCATCCAGTTCGTGCATCAATACATGCCCCAGCCCGGCGACCTGCACTGGACCCCGGCGGACTGGGCCTGGATCGGCGGGCTGTTCGATGTGCTCTTCCCCTCGCTTTATCTCGGCGTGCCCGTGCTCGCCCACCGGGCGAAGAAGTTCGATCCGGACGCGGCCATGGACCTCATGGCGCGGCACCATGTGCGCAACGTGTTCCTGCCGCCCACCGCCCTCAAGCTGCTGCGGCAGGCGGACGTGCGACACGACGGCCTGAAGCTGCGCTCGCTCCTCACCGGCGGCGAAACGCTGGGCGCGGAACTGGGTGCCTTCGTGCAGGAGCGGCTCGGGGTGGAGGCACGGGAGATCTACGGCCAGACCGAGTGCAACCTGGTGGTGGGCTCCAACTCCAGCTTCTTCCCCATCCGCCCCGGCGCCATGGGCAAGGCCATTCCCGGCCATGACGTGCGCATCGTTGACGACGAGGGCCACCCGCTGCCCACCGGCGCGGAAGGCCATATCGGCATCCGCCGCGGCGATCCGGTGATGATGCTGGAATACTGGAAGAACCCGGAGGCGACGGCGCAGAAATATGCTGGCGACTTCCTCCTCACCGGCGACATGGGCCGGCAGGATGAGGACGGCTATCTCTGGTACGTAGGCCGCAGCGATGATGTCATCACCTCGGCCGGCTACCGGATCGGGCCGGGGGAGATCGAGGACTGCATTCTCAAGCATCCGGCGGTGGCGCTGGTGGCGGTGGTGGGCGTGCCCGACCCGCTGCGCACCGAGGCGGTGAAGGCCTGGGTGGTGCTGAAGCCCACCGCCGTCCCCTCGGAGGCGCTGGCGAAGGAGATCCAGGATTTCGTGAAGACCCGCCTCTCCGCCCATGAATATCCGCGCCATGTGGCCTTCGCCGACACCCTGCCCATGACCGCCACCGGCAAGATCCTGCGGCGCGAGCTGCGGGCGCGGGGATAGCTGGACCGGGATTGCTCAAGCCCGCGCGGCGTTTGAGCGTGACCCGCTTGGCGTCGGTCGCAGACCGAAGCCGACGGTCCTACTGCGCCGCCGGCGGCACCTGCTCGAGCGCGTCGCGGCACACGCTCTGGCGCAGCGGCGGGTCGTGGCGCAGGCGGCCGAACAGGATGTGGTCCTCCCACGTCCCGTTGATGCACAGATATTCCCGCGAGTAGCCCTCCCGCACGAAGCCGCAGCCCTCCAGCAGGCGGATGGACGGCTGGTTGGAGGGCATGCAGGCCGCCTCGATGCGGCGCAGGTGCAGCATGTCGTAGGCGACGGGCAGAAGCGCGGTCACCGCCGCCTTCATGTAGCCCTGCCCGGCAAACGGCGCGCCCATCCAGTAGCCGAGGCTCGCCGCCTGGCACACGCCCCGGCGCACGTTGGACAAGGTGAGGCCGCCCAGCAGCGCATGGTCGGACTGGCGGAAGATGAAGAGCGGATAGGCCTCGTCGGCCACCATGTCCCGGGTGTAGCGCCGCAGGCGGCGGCGGAAGGCGCCGCGGGTGAGGTCATCCGCCGGCCACAACGGCTCCCACGGGGTGAGGAAGTCCCGGCTCTGCTCCCGCAGGTCCCGCCACGGCCCGAAATCCTTCATCTGGGGCAGGCGCAGATAAACGCCCTTGCCCTCGATGACGGGGAGCGGCTCGATCATTAGGACGGAACTCAGCGGCCACATGCTACGCCCCGAAGGAAATCCGTATCGACCCGGGGAGCAGGTCCACCCAAGCCGGGGCAGGTCAGGCGGGCACTCCCAGGACATGAACACGTGCCGGCCGGCACGCGACGCGATCCGACCGGCGGATCACTCCAACTCACCAACGCGTACTCTAGTGAACCTTCAAACGTTCCACCGCCCGTGCGGCTGACTCAAGGCCGCCCCCCGGACCGATGGCGGTCAACGTCGGCCGGCCCCGGCCGATGAGGCCCTGCGCCGCCCGGCGCACCCCCGCCACGTCCACCGCATCCACCCGCGCCACGATCTCCTCCACTGGAATCACCCGACCAAAGCCGAGGATCTGCCGGGCGAGCTGGTCCGCCCGCGCGCCGGAGCTTTCCAGCGCGGCAAGCAGCCCCACCTTCATCTGCGCCTTGGCCCGAGCCACCTCCAGCTCGGTCACGGTCTCCGCCGTGTCGAGGATCTGGTCGATGACGGCGTTGCTCAGCTCCTCCACGTCGCCGGTGTCGGTGCCGGCATAGACGCCGAACAGGCCGGTATCCTGATAGCTCCAATGGAAGGCATAGATGGAATAGCAGAGGCCGCGATCCTCGCGCACATCCTGGAACAGGCGCGAGGACATGCCGCCGCCGAGCACGTTCGCGAGCACCTGCACGGCGTGATACTCGGGGTCCTTGTAGGAACAGCCTTCCAGCCCCAGCAGCACGTGCACCTGCTCCAGGTCGCGGGCGACGAGCCGGGTGCCGCCGCCATAGGCGGCCTGCGGCAGCTCCGGCTTGGTGGCGGGGGCGATGATCTTCAGCCGCTGGCCCGCCTCCTCCACCAGACGATCGTGGTCCACCGCGCCAGCGGCGGCCACCACCATGCGGGGCCCACGATAGGTGCGCCCGAGATAGGCGCCGAGCTGGTCGCGGCTGAAGGCCCGCACCGTGTCCGGCGTGCCGAGGATGGAGCGGCCCACGCTCTGGCCGGGGAAGGCCTGCTCCTGGAACAGGTCGAACACCAGGTCGTCGGGGGTGTCCATGACCGCGCCGATCTCCTGCACGATCACGTTCTTCTCCCGCTCCAGCTCGTCGGGGGCGAAGGCCGGCTCGGTGAGAATGTCGGCGAGGATGTCGATGCCGAGGCCCACGTCCTCCCCCAGCACGCGGACATTGTAAGTGGTCTGCTCCACGGAGGTCGCGGCATTGATGTCGCCGCCTACCTGCTCGATCTCCTCGGCGATACGGCGGGCGGAGCGCCGGCGTGTGCCCTTGAAGGCCATGTGCTCCAGCAGGTGGGAGATGCCGTGCTCGTTCTCCTGCTCGTCCCGCGCCCCCGCGCCCACCCAGATGCCGAGGGAGGCGGTGCCGAGGTGGTTCATTTCGTCAGTGATGACGGTGACGCCGTTGTCGAGGACCGAAATCTTCACGCTCATGCCGCCGCGCCCCGCGCAATGCGCGACCGGGCGCGGATGAAGGTCTCGATGGCGGCAAGATCGTTGGGCAGCACGCTGACACTCTCCCGGCGGGTCAAGAGGTCCGCCATGTGGGGCGGCAGAGCCGGACGATGGCCGGTGGCGGCTTCCACCGCGTCGGGGAACTTGGCGGGATGAGCAGTGGACAGCACCACCTGCGGCACCTTGGCCGCGTGCTCCACCTTGTCCGCCACCGCAAGGCCCACCGCCGTGTGGGGGTCACAGAGATAGCCGGCGGACTGGTAGAGCTTGGCGATGGTCGCGGCGGTCTCCGGCTCGTCGGCCCGGCCGGCAGAGAAGTCGGCGCAGATGGCGGCGAGCGCATTGCGCGGCACGCTGAAGGACCCCGACTGGGCGAGCGAATCCATCAGCTGGCGCAGCGCCGCGCTGTCACGGTCCAGGGCCTCGAACAGCAGGCGCTCGAAATTGGAGGAGATCTGGATGTCCATGGACGGCGAGGTGGAGGGCAGAACCCCCTTCACCTCATAGCGGCCGGTGTCCAGGGTGCGCACCAGGATGTCGTTGACGTTGGTGGCGATGGTGAGGTCGCGGATGGGCAGGCCCATCTTCTTCGCCACGAAGCCGGCGAGGATGTCGCCGAAATTGCCGGTGGGCACCACGAAGGAGACTTCGCGATGGGGCGCGCCGAGGGCGGTGGCGGCATAGAAATAATAGACCACCTGGGCGACGATCCGCGCCCAGTTGATGGAATTCACTCCCGCCAGCGCCAGGGAATCGCGGAAAGCGTGGTGGTTGAACATGGCTTTGACTAGGTTCTGGCAGTCGTCGAACGTGCCTTCCACGGCGATGGCATGGACGCTCGGCGAATTCACCGTAGTCATCTGCCGGCGCTGCACCTCGGATACCCGGCCGTGCGGATAGAGGATGAAGACATCCACCGCATCCGAGCGTCGGAACGCCTCGATGGCCGCGCTGCCGGTGTCACCGGAGGTGGCGCCGACAATGGTGGCCCGGCTGCCGCGCGAGGCCAGCACATGGTCCATCAGCCGGGCGAGCAACTGCATCGCCACGTCCTTGAAGGCCAGCGTCGGGCCGTGGAACAGCTCAAGGATGAAGCGGTTGGCGTCGATCTGCGTCAGCGGGGCCACGGCCGGATGGCGGAAGCCCGCATAGGCGTCGTCGATCATCAGGTCGAGGGCGCGCGGCGGCAGTGCGTCAGCCACGAACGGGCCGATCACCGCCTTTGCCACGGCTGCGTAGGGTTTTCCCGCCAGCGCGGCGATCTCGTCCCTCGAAAGGGTCGGCCAGGCCTCAGGCACATAGAGGCCGCCGTCGCGCGCAAGCCCCGCAAGCAGCGCGTCGGAAAAGGAGAGAACGGGAGCTTCACCACGGGTGGAAACGTAACGCACGGAGCCTCGACCTGATCTTCGGCCGCATGTCGGGCCACGCGGTAAACTAACCGCAAGCGGCCTTGGGCGAAAGGCGGTTGGTAAAGGTCGCGGCGTTCATCGGCAGGCCGGGCAGCGTAAGATGTGGATCCAGCCCTGCCTTCACCGGAAAAAGCTTCGGCGCGGATGGGACGGAGCCTGCCCGCACCATCCGCGCGAAACGCTGCCTCAGCTGCGCGCCCGCACGTAGCGGCCGGGCGCGTCCTCGATGGGGGTGAGCCGGTCGCCGCCGATGGCGCGGGCTGGCACCTCGTCGGGATGCTGGGCGCTGAACCAGGAGATCCAGTCCGGCCACCACGAGCCGGCATTCTCCCGCGCGCCCTCAAGCCACAGGTCGAAGCTGGGCCCGGTCGGGCCGTCCGCCCAATATTGGTACTTGCCCCTCGCCGGCGGGTTCACCACCCCAGCAATGTGGCCGGAGCCGGCGAGCACATAGCGCACCGGGCCGGACAGCAGATTGGCGCCGATATAGACCGAGTTGGGCGGCGCGATGTGGTCTTCCTTGGTGGCGAGCGAATAGACCGGCACCGCAATCTTGTGCACGTCGATGCGCACGCCGCCGAGTTCCGCGAGCCCGCGGGCAATGTTGTTGGTGAGGTAGCAGTTGCGCAGATAGAAGGAATGGTTCGCCGCCGGCATGCGGGTGGAATCGGCGTTCCAGAACAGCAGGTCGAAGGGGAACGGCGCTTTGCCCTTCATGTAGTTGTTCACCACATAGGGCCAGATCAGGTCGTTGGAGCGCAGCAGGTTGAAGGCGGACGCCATCTTGCTGCCCTCCAGATACCCCATGTCCTTCATCTTGCGCTCGATGGAGGCCAGCTGGTCCTCGTCCACGAACACCTTCAGGTCGCCCGCATGGGTGAAGTCGATCTGGGTGGTGAGGAAGGTGGCTGAGGCGATGCGGTCGTCGCCCGTGGCGGCCATGTAGGCGAGGGTCGTGGCGAGCAGGGTGCCACCCACGCAATAGCCCATGGCATGGGCCTGCCGCTCGCCCGAGGCGATGGCCACCTGGTCGAGGGCGGTCATGATGCCGTCGCGCATGTAGTCGTCGAAGCCCTTGGTGGCCAGCCGGGCATCCGGATTGACCCAGGAGATGACGAACACGCTGACGCCCTGGTCCACCAGCCACTTGATGAAGGACTTCTCAGCGGTGAGGTCGAGGATATAGAACTTGTTGATCCACGGCGGCACGATCAGGAGCGGCGTCTTCTTCACGCTCGCGGTCGTGGCCTCATACTGGATGAGCTGCATCAGCTCGTTTTCGTAGATCACCTTGCCCGGGGTGGTGGCAAGATTGCGGCCCACCTCGAACGCACTCATGTCCGTCTGGCGGATCTTGAGCGTGCCCTTGCCCTCGATCAGGTCGGCGGTGAGGTTGCGCATGCCCTTCACGAGATTCTCGCCGGACGAGCTCATGGTCTCGCGGATCAGCTCGGGATTGGTCATCACGAAATTCGAGGGCGAGATGGCGTTGGAGACCTGGCGGACCAGGAACTCGGCCTTGTGCTTGAGGTGCGGGTCGAGGCCCTCGGCCTCCTCCACCATGTCCTCCGCCCATTTGGCGGTGACAAGATAGGCCTGCTTGAGCGCGTCGAAGATCGGGCTTTCGCTCCAGCCCTGGTCCTTGAAACGGGCGTCCCGGGCGTCGGGCTTGGTGACGGGCGCCACCTCCTCCCCCGCGAGGCGCTTCAGGGTGTTGGCCCAGACCGAGAGATAGCCGGCCATCAGGCGAGACTGGGCCTCCACCGTGCGCTGGGGATCGGCCATCCAGTATTCGGCCACATGGCTGACGGTCTTGAGCGCGTCGGCGATGTCCTCGGCCATGTCGTCGGTATTGGCCGGCTTGCGCGGCGTCAGATAGGCCGCCATGGCCTTGCCGCCCTCCTCCATCATCTGGGCGAGATTGCGGGCGAGAACCTCGACATCCACCCCGCTGCGCGCGCCTTCACCGGCGGCCGAGGACCCGGTGGCAGGCGTTCTCGAACTGGAGCTGGCGCCGGACGCCGGCTTGGCGGACGCGCCCTCCGCTGGCGCGCTCCTGGTCTCCGACGCCCTGCCGGCAGCCTGCTTCGGCGCCTCGGCCGGTGCCGGAGGCACCACGGTCAGGTGGGGCGCGGGCATCTCCACGGGCGGAGCCATGCCTGAGCCATTTCCTGCCATGTTCGACGTTTCCTCTGCACGGGACATGGGTCATTCCCTTTTAGCGGGCCGTTACGGAAGGCTCGGTCCATCTTTATCGGTACGCGCCTGTCCTTCATACTCTGTCAAAGTGACGGGATCGAGCCTCTGGCGAACACAGCCAGCGCGCAACCACAGGATCATGTCGGGACCGTTTATGCAAAGTCCATCAATGCGAAACCTCCCCGTGGCAAGTGTGCAGCGCAGCGCTATAAGGAACGCATGACCCAGGTTGCGACCCCATCGGCCGGCCCCCGCCCGACGCCGCTCCACCCCCTGCCGCACTGCGTGCGCGCGACCGCCCTCGCCGACGATCCGGCCGGCGGAGGAGCCCTGCTGCGCGCCACTTTGGCCGGCGCCCTGCTGTGCGCCCTCGCCGCCTGCGCCGGCACCGAGGGCCTGCCGGGCCTGACGCCGCCACAAACCAACGTGCGGGAGGTGCCGGACAATGCCTTCCCGACCATCGGCACCACCGCACCGTCGAAGCGCCCCCCGCCCCTCACCCCGGAAGCCCAGCAGAAGCTGCAGCGCGACCTGGAAAACCTCGCCCGCACCCAGGAAAAATAGCCGGCCGCGCCCAATCGGATGAATGCTGCAGTGCGGTGGACAGGGTTCTGCCGCACTCCCATCGCAATCATCGCTTTTCCAATCGCACAACAGTGCTAAAAAGCCCGACTGCCGCGCCGGGAGACCAGTAACAGCGCGGCCTCTGGAGCCCTGAGATGACGACCGATTTCCACCGCATTCGCCGGCTGCCGCCCTACGTGTTCGAGCAAGTGAACCGCGTGAAGGCCGCCGCTCGCAATGCCGGGGCGGATATCGTCGACCTCGGCATGGGCAATCCCGACCTCGATGCGCCCGCGCATGTGATCGAGAAGCTCAAGGAAACCATCGGCAAGCCGCGGACGGACCGCTATTCGGCGTCGAAGGGCATCCCCGGCCTGCGCCGCGCCCAGGCGAACTATTACGAGCGCCGATTCGGCGTGAAGCTGGATCCCGACAAGCACGTGGTGGCCACCCTTGGCTCGAAGGAAGGCTTCGCCAACATGGCGCAGGCCATCACCGCACCGGGCGACGTGATCCTGACCCCCAACCCGTCCTATCCGATCCACGCCTTCGGCTTCCTGATGGCCGGCGGCGTCATCCGCTCGGTGCCGGTGGAGCCGGGGCCGGAGTTCTTCCACGCTATGGAACGGGCGGTGCAGCACTCCATCCCCAAGCCCATCGCGGTGGTGCTGTGCTATCCGTCCAACCCCACGGCCTGCGTGGCGGACCTGGAATTTTACAAGGACGTGGTGGCCTTCGCGAAGAAGAACGACCTCATCGTCCTTTCCGACCTCGCCTATGCCGAGCTGTATTTCGACGACACCCCGCCCCCCTCGGTGCTTCAGGTGCCGGGTGCCATGGACGTCACGGTGGAGTTCACCTCCATGTCCAAGACCTATTCCATGGCTGGCTGGCGCATGGGCTTCGCGGTGGGCAACGAGCGCCTCATCGCCGCCTTGTCGCGGGTGAAGTCCTACCTTGATTACGGCGCCTACACCCCGATCCAGGTGGCGGCGACGGCGGCGCTCAACGGCCCGCAGGAGTGCATTGCCGAGATGCGCGAGACCTACAAGAAGCGGCGTGACGCGCTGGTGGAGAGCTTCGGCCGCGCCGGCTTCCCGGTGCCCTCGCCCCGCGCCTCCATGTTCGCCTGGGCACCTATCCCCGAGCCGTTCCGCGCCATGGGCTCGGTGGAATTCGCCAAGCTGCTCATCGAGAAGGCGGACGTGGCCGTGGCACCGGGCGTCGGCTTCGGCGAGCACGGGGACGATTTCGTCCGCATCGCCGTGGTGGAGAACGAGCAGCGCATCCGCCAGGCGGCGCGCAACATCCGCCGCTTCTTCGAACAGGCGGGCACGACGCTCCACAATGTGGTGCCCCTCAGCGCCGCGCGCTGATACCAAGGGCCGGTGAGCCTCCCTCCCCGGCCCTTGGTTCAGCCGCACGGCACTTGAGCTTCCCCTCCCGGCACCGGTCGAAGACCGGGCCATTGGGGGAGGAGTGGTGCATCCGGGCGCCGCGCGCTAAAAGCGCGGCGCTTTCCAACAGGCGAAGAACCGGTCCGATCCCATGAGCGAACTGAAAGTGGGCCTTGCCGGCCTCGGCACCGTCGGGGCGGCGGTGTTCCGCATGCTCGAACGCCGCAAGGCCGAGCTTGAGGCCCGCACCGGCCGCACCCTCAGGGTGACGGCGGTGGCAGCCCGCGACCGCAGCCGCGACCGAGGCCTCGACCTGAGCGGGGTGGCCTGGTTCGAGGACCCGGTGGCGCTGGCCCGCGACGGCGACATCGACGTGTTCGTGGAGCTGATGGGCGGCGACGGCGACCCCGCCAAGGCCGCGGTGGCGGCCGCCCTCGACCGCGGCATCCCGGTGGTGACCGCCAACAAGGCGCTGCTCGCCAAATGCGGCGTGGAACTCGCCCGCCGCGCGGAAGCCTCCGGCGCTGGTCTTCATTTCGAAGCGGCGGTGGCGGGCGGCATCCCCATCGTGAAGACCCTGCGCGAGGCGCTGGCCGGCAACACCATCGAGCGCGTGTCCGGCATCCTCAACGGCACCTGCAACTATATTCTCACCCGCATGGCGGAGGAGAAGCTCTCCTTCCACGTCTGCCTCACCGAGGCGCAGCGGCTCGGCTATGCCGAGGCGGACCCCACCTTCGACATCGACGGCTTCGACACCGCCCACAAGCTCGCCATCCTCACCTCGCTGGCCTTCGGCACCCAGGTGGATGCCGACTCCATCTACGTGGAGGGTATCCGTCAGCTGACCCTCGCCGACCTCGAGGCGGCGGACGATCTTGGCTACCGGGTGAAGCTGCTGGGCGTCGCCGTGCGCACAGAGACTGGCATCGAGCAGCGGGTGCATCCCACCATGGTGCCCAAGCACTGGCCCATCGCCCAGGTGTCCGGCGTCACCAACGCGGTGGCGGTGGACGGCGATGCGGTGGCGCTGACCCTGGTTGGCCCCGGCGCCGGCGGCGCGGCCACCGCATCGGCGGTGGTGGGCGACCTGTTCGACGTGGCTCGCGGCGCCAAGGGCTATGCCTTCGGCCTGCCCGTGGCTGAATTGACCAAGGCCGAGCGCGCCGCCATGCAGCGCCACGAGGGCGGCTACTACATCCGCCTCGCGGTGGTGAACAAGCCGGGCACTGCCGCCACCATCGCCCGGCGCATGGCGGACGAGCAGATCTCGCTCGAATCCATCATGCAGCGCCGGCCCGACGGGGCGGAGACGGCGCGTGTCATCCTCATCACCTATGCGACCACGGAAGAAGCCGTGCGCCGCGCCATCGCCGCCATCGAGGCAGACGGGGTCATCTCCGCCCTGCCCCAGGTGATCCGCATCGAGAAGGATTGACGGCCATGCGCGTTGCCCGGATGCCCCAGGTGCTCGACCGCCGCCTGTCCCTGGACATGGCCCAGGTCACCGAACGTTGCGCCGTCGCCGCCGCCCGGCTGCGCGGCCGCGGCGACGAGCAGGCCGCCGACCTTGCCGCCATGGCGGCTTGTCACCGGGAACTCGGCCTCATTCCCGTCTCCGGCACGGTGGTGATCGGCGAGGGCATCGAGGGCGAGTGCGACCAGCTGTTCGTGGGCGAGAAGCTGGGCACCGGCGGCGCCGAGGTGGACCTTGCCGTGGATGCGCTGGAAGGCTCCACCCTTTGCGCCAAGAACATGGAAGGCTCGCTCTGCGTGCTGGTTATCGCCGAGCGCGGTTCCCTGCTCAAGGTGCCGGACGCCTACATGGAGAAGCTGGCCATCGGTCCCGGCTATCCCGACGGCATCGTGTCGCTGGCCCGCAGCCCGCAGGAGAACATCCAGGCCCTGGCCGACGCCAAGGGCGTGCCCACCTCCGAGATCACCGCGCTCATCCTTGACCGCCCGCGCCATGCGCCGCTGGTGGAGGCGGTGCGCAAGACCGGCGCCGCCATCAAGCTCATCACCGATGGCGACGTGGCGGGGGTGATCCACACCACCAACCCGCACGAGAGCGGCATCGACATCTATCTCGGCCTCGGCGGCGCGGCCGAAGGCATCCTGGCGGCGGCGGCCCTGCGCTGCATCGGCGGGCAGATGGAAGGCCGCCTGGTGCTCGACACCGAGAAGAAGCGCGCCCAGGCCAAGACCCTCGGCATCCGCGACGGCGCCAAGATCTACAAGCTGGAAGAGATGGTGCGCGGCGATTGCCTGGTGGCCGCCACCGGCGTCACCGACGGTGCCCTCCTGAAGGGCGTGCGCTTCAGCCGCGAGGTGATCGAGACCGACACCATCGTGCTGCGCGCCGCCACCGGCACCGTGCGCCGGATGACCACCGAGCACCGCGACTTCCGCAAATTCCGCCTGCAAGGCTGAGAGCCTGCCAGCCTCATTTACAGGCGGGATAGCCGAACCGCGAGATGATGACGCTCCCGGGAATCGGGTGGAAGTCGAACGTCGACATAGCGTTCTTTTCAAGCAGGTATTGGCGTAGCGCGGGATTGTATCGCGCCAGCATACGGCTGGTGGTGTCGGCGCTGATCTTGCCGGTGCGCGGATTCCCGCCTGCATGGAACAGCAAAGTGGCACTGGGCTTCACGCAGACATTGCGGATGGCGAGCATCATGGTACAGGCCGACTGGCAGTGGCCGTCGATGACGAACCGCTCACCGGACGTATTGTACTTCTCAACGACAGCCTCGAACTCGGCGAACCTTTGAGGCGTCGGGGCGCCCATGCCGAGCCCGAGGGCCGACACCGAGCCATCGGCGCGGGCGGGTATCGGCCCGGTCAGGACCGCGGCGAAGCACAATGCTATCGCCGCAAGGAAGACGCCCGGCCGCCGGCGGTCAGGCCTCATGAAGTCCGTCTGCATCTGTCCACCCCATGTGCTGGCGATGTGAAAACCGCCTGTGATCAGTGACGTCCCGGCCCTCGGGCCGTGACCAAACGGTTTGCCCGCGCCAGATCCACCCCGACACCTGGGCGCCCACTCAAAGACCCGGCACCCCATACCGGTGCCTCGGCCAGAGCGCGACCCGACCGGATCAAATCCCTATCCGATCTCATTGCGATTCAATCAGATCGGCGCGTACTCTCATCCTTGCGCGCGGCGGCTGGTGCGCTTCAGCAAGAATTCTCACCCGAATCCGGTATCATTCCAAAAACTGTCGTTGCGTCATCTTCTGGAGGCCGCCATGGACGAGCTGATCTTCCGCCTCGCGGTCGCGCTCGCCATCGGACTGGTGGTGGGGGTGGAGCGGGGCTGGCGGGAACGCACCGAGCCGCCCGGAAGCCGCACCGCCGGCGTGCGCACCTATACCCTGTGCGGCCTGCTCGGCGGCGTCAGCGCGGCGCTCTCCCAAGCACTGGAGAGCCCAGCCGTCTTCATCGCCGCAAGCCTCGGCTTCGCCGGTGTCTTCGCTGGCTTCAAATATCGCGAGATGGTGAAGGACAACGATTTCGGCATCACCGGCATCATCGCCGCCATGCTGGTGTTCGCCCTCGGAGCGCTGGCCGTGGCGGGCGACCCGGCCGCGGCGGGCGCTGCCGCCATCGCCGCCACGGGGCTTCTGGCGGCGCGCGAAATGCTGCACGGCCTTCTCGCCAAGCTCACCTGGGTGGAACTGCGCTCGGCGCTGGTCCTGCTGGGCATGACGGTGATCGTGCTGCCCCTGCTGCCGGATCGCACCCTCGACCCATTCGACAGCATCAACCTGCGGCAGATCTGGCTGTTCATGGTGCTCACCGCCACGATCTCCTTCGCCGGCTATGTGGCGGTGAGGGTGGCGGGGCCGGAAAAGGGCATCCTCATCAGCGCTCTGGCAGGCGCTCTGGTGTCCTCCACCGCCGTCACCATCGCCTTTGCCCGGCGCGCGGCGGCCGGGGAGCCAACCACCTTGCTTGCCGGCGGGGCGGCACTGGCGGCCATGGTCTCGCTGTTGCGCGTGCTGGCGATCTGCATGGTGGTAGCGCCCAGCCTGCTCACCACCCTCGCCCCGCCGGCGCTGGCGGCGGCCCTGGCCTTTGCGATCGCGGGCGGCCTCCTGGTGCGCCATGCTGGGGATGCGGAGGGCGAGGCCAGCCTCGGCAACCCGTTCGAACTTGGCCCTCTCGCCGCCTTCGCCGGGATGTTCGGCTTCGTCTCGGCGGTCAGCGGCATCCTCCTGAAATATGTGGGGCCGGGCAGCCTTTACCTCGTCAGCGCTGTGGCCGGCATCGTAGACGTGGACGTGCCGTCCCTGAACGCCGCTCGGCTCGCGGGCAACGGCCTGTCGCTGCATGGCGCCGCCCTCGCCATCCTGATCGCCATGGGCATGAACGCGCTGGGGCGGGTGGGGTTCGCGGCGGCGGCCGGTCCCGCGGGCTTCACCCTGCGTCTTGGCTCGGCCACTGCCGCTGCAGCGGGAGCGGCGCTTGTCGTCCTGCTGATCGTGCAGGGGTGGTGATCGCTTCCGGTCGCTCGACGGGAGAGGCCGCATCTGGCTTGATGCACGCGTGAACATAGCCCTGCCGAATCGCCTCTTCCTCGACGTCGCCCGCTCCGCCACCGGCCGCACCTGGCGCGAGCGCTTGGACGTGCGCGGCGCCCAGACCGCCCTCGCCATGGCCCAGCGCACTGGCATCAGCGAGCTGCTGGCCCGCGTGCTGGCCGGCCGCGACGTGCCACTGGATGGGGTGGAGCAATATCTTGACCCCTCCATCCGCAGCCTTCTGCCCGATCCCGACACCCTCACCGACATGGGCGCCGCCGTGGCGCGCCTTGCGCATGCGGTGACGAGCGGCGAGCAGGTGGCGGTGTTCGGCGACTATGACGTGGACGGCGCCTGCGCCACCGCCCTCATGGTGGGGGTGCTGCGGGCGGCGGGGCTCGACCCGCTGTTCCACATTCCCGACCGCATCTTCGAGGGCTATGGCCCCAATGTGCCGGCCATCGAGCAATTGGCGGCGCGGGGCGTCACGCTGCTGGTGACGGTGGATTGCGGCACCACCTCCATGGAGCCTTTGGCCGCCGCCCGGCGCCTCGGCATGGATACGGTGGTGATTGACCACCACCAGTCCGGCGAGCGCCTGCCGGAGGCCGCCGCCATCGTGAACCCCAATCGGGAGGACGACCTCTCGGGCCTCGGCCATGTGTGCGCGGCGGGCCTTGCCTTCGTCACCGCCGTGGGGCTGGTGCGGGCGCTGCGCCAGAGCGGCCATTTCAACACCACCCGCCCGGCCCCGGACCTGCTCGAGACGCTGGATCTGGTGGCGCTCGCCACGGTGGCGGACGTGGTGCCACTGAAGGGCCTCAACCGTGCCTTCGTCACCAAGGGCCTCCTCGCCATGCGGCGGCGCGGCCGCATCGGCCTCACCGCGCTGATGGATGCGGCCCGGCTCGACGGGCCACCGCGCCCGTTCCACCTCGGCTTCCTCATCGGCCCGCGTATCAATGCCGGCGGGCGCATCGGCGAGGCGACGCTGGGGGCGAAACTCCTCCTCACCCAGGACCCGGCCGAGGCCCGCCAGATCGCCGCCGAGCTGGACCGGCTCAACGGCGAGCGGCAGGAGGTGGAACGCGCCATCCTCGCCGCCGCCGAGGCGGAGGCCGAGGCCGCGCTGGGCCTCAGCGACGAAGGCTCAGTGATTGTGGTGAGTGGGGATGGCTGGCATCCCGGCGTGGTGGGTCTCGTGGCGTCGCGGCTGAAGGAGCGCTTCCAGCGCCCCGCCTTCGCCATCGCCTTCAACGGTGAGACCGGCACCGGCTCCGGCCGCTCGCTGCCCGGCGTCGACATCGGCCGCGCCGTGCGGGCGGCGCTGGAGGCGGGACTGCTGGTGAAGGGCGGCGGCCACGCCATGGCGGCCGGCCTGACCGTGGAGCGCTCACGCCTCGGCGCCTTGCGCGCCGCGTTCGAGCAGCGCCTCGCCGCCGACGTGGCGCGGGCGCGGGCCGAGGGCACCCTCTCCATCGACGGCGCGCTCACCGCTCGGGGGGCGACGACGGACCTTGTCGAGATGGTCTCCCGCGCCGGCCCGTTCGGCGCCGGCAATGCGGAGCCGGTGTTCGCCTTTCCCGGCCACCGCATCAGCTATGTGGAGAGCTTCGGCGCCGGCCATGTGCGGGCGCGCATCTCGTCCCCGGACGGCACCACCCTGAAGGCCACCGCCTTCCGCTGCGCCGAGGAGCCCCTGGGCCGCGCCCTGCTGGCCGCGCGCGGGCGGCCTCTGCATGTGGCCGGAAGCCTGGAGCTGGACACCTGGCAGGGGGAGACCCGCGTCGCCCTGCGCATCCGCGACGTGGCCGAGCCGGGCTGAGGCGCGGCCCGCGTGGTGGTCCTGACCATGCGCCGGACGGTTTAATCCATCTGATCGATACTATCTGAAGGGTTCTTGCGTGAAGGGACTGCTCACGATCCTGCTCTGCTTCAATGCCGGCTTCGTGGATGCGGCCGGCTTTGTCGCCCTCGGCGGGCTATTCGCCGCCCACGTCACCGGCAATATCGTGATCATCGCAGCGGCTGTGGCCCATGGCGATATGCCGTCGCTGGCCAAGATCATCGCCATTCCGGTGTTTGCCGTGGTGGTGATTGCTTCGCGGCAGTTCAGCCAATCCATGGCAGCCCGCGGTCGGGACGATTTCCGCATGCTGATGGCGGTGAAGCTCGTGCTGCTCGCCCATGCGGCGCTGGTGGCGGTTCAATCGGGGCCCTTTCCCGATCCAGACACGACGGCCGCCACCATGATGGCGATGACGCTTGTCAGCGCCATGGCGTTGCAGAACGCGCTCCACCGCACCCACCTCACCGACACGCCACCCTCGACCGTCATGACCGGCACGCTCACGCAGATCCTGCTGGACCTGAGCAGTCTCTGGCGGCCGGTGGCGGGTGCCGATGTGGCGCAGAACCGCGCCCGCCTCGCCCGCATGAGCACGAATCTGGGCGCCTTTACCTTGGGCTGCGGGACCGCCGGCCTGCTCTATCTGACCGTGGGCATGTGGTGCATGCTGCTGCCGCCGCTGGTCGCTGCGGCGGAGATCTTCACTTTGGGGCCGGACAAAAGCGCCGTTGGGGTCGGCTGAACCCCCGCCCTGCCCTCACCGTTCCTCGGACACCCGGAGCGCGGCGCGGCCGGTGATCTTGCGCTTGCGCGGGGCCGGCGCGATGGCCGGTTGATCCTTGGCGGCCTCGTCCTTCGCAGCCACATCCTTGCCGGCGGGCGCCTTCCTGGACGCCGCTTTCTTCGCCGGCTTCTCGGGCGCAGCGGCGGGCGCACGGCTGCCATCAGCAAGGGCGAGCAGGGCCTTGATGCGATCCCCCGGCTGGGCCAGCGCCGGCCCGTGGGGATCGGCGCGGGTGAGCAGGACCTTGGTCTTGGGCGCGGGCACGCCGTCCAGCGCCTCGGCGAAGGCCGCAGGACCGAGCAAAGTGCGGATCTGCCGGACCTCATCCAGCGTGGTGCCGTCGGCGATCAGCTGGGCGCGCACGATTTCGTTCACCGCCTTGCGCGCGGCATTTCCGGCGGCGGAAAACAGCGCGGCCTTGTCGCCGATGGCCCCGATCAGCCGGAAGAAATCGGTTTCCTCACTCATCGAGCCGTCTCCGTGTCTCGCTCACGAGGTCGCGCACCTGACCCAGCGCCCGGTTCCACTTTTGCTCGAACGTGGGCGCATAGGGAAAGTTCTCCGGATCCATGGCCCGCTCGATGGACGCCTGGTTGTCCACCTCCAGATCGAACATCTCGAACACTGCGTCCGGCTCGTTCGCTTCGTTGCGCAGGCTGGCGAGGGTCTCGCGATGCTGGATCTTGTTGCCGTTCACCCGGCTCGCCAGCACCACCGGCCGTCGCTTGGGCTGCGGCAGCGCGGAGCGGGTGACGTGGGCATTCTCCCACACCGAGGCGCGGAAGGCATCAAAGCCGAGAGTGGACAGATAATCGGGGATGGTGGGCACCACCACCATGTCGGCAAGGCGGATGGCCACCTCGGTGAAGGCGGAGATGCCAGGGGCGCAATCGAACACCACATAATCGTAGCGTGTGCGCAGCAGGGCCAGCGCTTCCTCGAGCACCTTCAGCGACTGGCCTTCCAGCGAGCGGATGCCGTAATTCTTCTCGGTGAGACGCAGCACGATCTCCCGCTCCAGAAGGCGCAGGCGGGGGCTGGCCACCACCATGTCGATGGCCAGCGGCTCGCCGGCCTTCATGACGTGGGAGATGTCGCGCGCCAGATAGTCGGTGATGGGGGTGCGGTCGCCATAGAGCAGACGGTCGGCGAGGAAGGATGTCACCGACCGGCGCTGTTCCAGAATGACCTTCAACTGGTCGTCCGGGGCGAAGCAATAGGAGGCGTTGGCCTGGGCATCGAGGTCGAGCACCACAACCCTGTGCCCGGCCTCGGCCAGCCCTTCCGCCAGCATGACCACCGTAGTGGTCTTGCCGACGCCCCCCTTCATGTTGGCAACCGCGATCACTCGCCCGTCAGCGTCCGCCATCGGTGCCTGCCCCGCCCGTTTGTGCGTCGCAACATAACGGGGGAGTGAGGCCTGCTCAATACAACCCGGTCAATAAAGCCCGGTCAGATAGTAGAAGCCGATGACGAAAAATACCGCCATCGTCTTGATGAGCGTGATGGCGAAGATATCGCCGTAGGACTGACGGTGCGACAGCCCCGTCACCGCGAGCAAGGTGATGACCGCGCCGTTGTGCGGCAAGGTATCCATGCCGCCCGAGGCCATGGAGGCCACGCGGTGCATCACTTCCAGCGGAATGCCATGGGCGTGGGCCTGGGCGATGAACTGCTCCGACATGGCGGCCAGCGCGATGGACAGGCCCCCCGAGGCCGAGCCGGTGATGCCGGCCAGCGTCGTGACGGTGATCGCCTCGTTGATGAGCGGGTTGGGGATGGCGCTCAGCGCCCCCTTGATGACGAGGAAGCCGGGCAGCGCCGCGATCACCGCGCCGAAGCCGTATTCCGTCGCCGTGTTCAGGCTGGCGAGCAGCGCGCCGGAGACGGCGTCGCGGGAGCCACCGGAGAACTTGCCGGCGATGGCCTTGAAGCCGAACACCGCCACCGTGAGGATGCCCAGCAGCAGCGCCGCCTGCACCGACCAGATGGCGGCCCAGGTGCCGGTGGGCACGCTCACCGCCGCCCCGCCGTCCACCAGGGTGGCGCTGGCGGTGGGGCCGAACCAGCCGGGGATGAGCTTGGCGAAGACGAGGTTGGCGATGCCCACCACCACCAGCGGCAGCAGCGCGAGGAAGGGTGAGACCAGCGGCACGCTGGTGTCCACCACCACCTCGTTCATGTGGCCCTCGCCATAGCCCTCACCCTTCCGCTGCGCCTGGCGGCGGCGGAACTCCAGGTAGCTCATGCCCACCACCACCATGAAGATGGAGCCGACAATGCCGAGGATGGGCGCGGCATAGGCCGTGGTCTTGAAGAAGGTGGTGGGGATGATGTTCTGGATCTGCGGGGTGCCGGGCAGCGTATCCATGGTGAAGGAGAAGGCGCCGAGCGCCACCACGGCCGGCAGCAGACGCTTGGGAATGCCCACCTGGCGGAACATCTCGGCACCGAACGGGTAAATGGCGAACACCACCACGAACAGCGACACGCCGCCATATGTGAGCACCGCGCCCACCAGGACGATGGACAGGATGGCGCGCCCAGGGCCCAGCAGCTTCACGATGGAGGCGACGATGGAGCGCGAGAAGCCGGACAGCTCGATGAGCTTGCCGAACACCGCGCCCAGCAGGAACACCGGGAAGTAGAGCTTGATGAAGCCCACCATCTTTTCCATGAACAGGCCGGAAAAGATGACGGGCACCGCCGACGGATCCGTCAGCAGGACGGCGCCGATGGCCGCAACGGGCGCGAACAGGATCACGCTGAAGCCCCGATAGGCCACCAGCATCAGGAAGCCGAGCGCGGCAAGGCAAATGAGGAAGCTCATGGGATATCCGGGAATCGAGATGGGAAAATAGTAACGGGAGGTTGGGAAGCTACCCTGCCCTATAATCTTTGGCGACTAGACTTGAGTTTGTGTCCCCAGCGTCAGCTGCGCCGGCTCAAGAACACCCGTTAAGAGTGCGGACGGCGCTCCTGCGGACCCACGTGGAGCCGGCAGCGAAACGGGGAATCGTCGCGACAGGCACACTGCCGGAGCCACCCCGTGCGGATCCCCCACGCCAATGGTCGACCTGCACCTCAGCCGGGACACGGCGCACGGGCCACCCATAGAGGCGTGAGCGCGGCAGGATCAGCGGCCCGCTGTCCTGCCGAGCGGAATTTCCGTTGCACGGAACGACCCGTTGCAAGACCTTACCGGCCGCGCTCTTGCCGCGCGCCTGTCCGCCTTCCGACCAGTTGGTGGCCATGCAGCCGGCTCGCGGTCGCGGACATTGGATCTGCAGAAACGCGCGATTGATACCGGGATACCCCCTTTACTTCAACATTCCAATAATCGATAGAGTGTTCACATGAGTTTCGACGCAAAGCGTTTGCTCACGGACAGGCAGGTGGAAGAAGCGGCGGGGATGTTCTCTGCGCTTGCCGATCCCCAGCGCCTACGGCTGCTCATCCTTCTCGCCGGCCGGGAAATTTCGGTTTCCGAGCTGGCGGCGGCGCAGGGGGAAAAGCTGTCGACACTGTCCGCGCGGCTCAAGGTCCTGCACGCGGCGCGCCTGGTGGGGCGCCGTCGGGAGGGCAAGTCGATCCTTTACCACCTGGCGGACGACCATGTGCTGGCGCTCGTGTCCAGCGCCGTCGACCACGCC
The DNA here is from genome assembly GCF_005871085.1 of Xanthobacter autotrophicus. GTDB lineage: Bacteria > Pseudomonadota > Alphaproteobacteria > Rhizobiales > Xanthobacteraceae > Xanthobacter > Xanthobacter autotrophicus. Next base: position 62,441 of record NZ_VAUP01000009.1, read on the forward strand.
TGCGAGACCCATTGAGCACGAGGGTGAAGCCGATGTCCGAGACCTGCAAGATCCACCCCGACCATCCGCACCGGCACGGCCCGGGCTGCGGCCATACGGCGGTCCGCCACGGCGATCATCCGGACTATCTCCACGACGGCCACCTGCATCACATGCACGCCGACCATGTGGATGAGCATGTGATCGAGGTGAGCGCCATCAACCCGCACCGCTGCACCCCCGACCACGTCTGCGCCGGCCACGAGAAGGGCCATGTGCACGGCCCCGGCTGCGGCCACGAGGCGGTGCCCCACGGCGACCATGTGGATTACCTGGTTGACGGCCACCTGCACCATCCGCACGGCGACCATTGCGACGACCACGGCCCTGTCGAGATTGTCCGTGGCTGAAAACGCGGGGATGGCTGGCCTGTGGTGAGCAGCCTGCCCCCGGCTCGGTTCAAGACGGCTGCGCCCGGCGAGGACGCAGCCGTTTCCGCATCACGGCATGAGGGCGATCTGGTCCAGCCCCAGGGTCTCGGGGAAGCCGAGCACCAGGTTCATGTTCTGCACCGCCTGGCCGGAGGCGCCCTTCACCAGATTGTCCAGGGTCGAGACGAGGATCGCGCGGCTGGGATTGCGATCGGCGGCAACCCCCAGGAAAACCATGTTCGAGCCGCGCACATGCCGCGACTGGGGCACCTGCCCGAACGGCAGCACATGCACGAAAGCCTCGCCCTTGTAATAGTCGGCGAGGATGGAATGCAGGTCCTCGGCCCGCACCCCGGTGGTGCGCACGAAGATGGTGGCGTAGATGCCCCGGTTCATGGGCGCCAGCACCGGCACGAACATGGGCGCCACGGGACGGCCCGCCGCCTTGGAGAATTCCTGGTCCAGCTCGCCCATGTGCCGGTGGCCGGTGACCGCATAGGCGTGGATGCCCTCCGAAACCTCGGAGAACAGCATGGCCTCCTTGGCGGAGCGGCCGGCGCCCGACATGCCGGTCTTGGAATCCACCACGATGCTCTCGGGATCGATGGCGCCGGCTTCCAGCAGCGGCACGATGGGCAGGATGGCGGTGGAGGAGTGGCAGCCGGGATTGGCGACCAGCCGCGCCTTGCGGATATCCTCGCGATAGATCTCCACGAGGCCGAACACCGCCTCCTGCTGCAGCTCCAGCGCCTGGTGGGGATGGCCGTACCACTGCTCGTAGGCGCCGGGATCCTTCAGGCGGAAGTCGGCGGACAGATCCACCACCTTCACGTTGGGCGCCGCGTCGAACACTCGTCTGATGACAAGCTGGGTGGTGGCGTGGGGCAGCGCGCAGAACACAAGGTCCACGGCCGTGAAGTCGACCTCGTCGATGGTGATGAGCTTCGGGAGCGCAAACGGGGCGAACTGGGGGAACACCTCGGCCATGGTCTGGCCGGCCTTCCTGTCGGCCGTGAGGGCCACCAGCTCCACGCGGGGATGGCGCAGCAGCAGGCGCACCAGCTCGGACCCGGTGTAGCCGGAAGCCCCGAGAACTGCGATCCGTGCCTTTGCATCCGCCATTGTGGCTCTCCATCATCGGCGCTCGGGGGTTCTGCGCCGGCGCCGGGCGTCGCTGTCTACACCGCTTTTTGCGACGAATGAAGGACACACCGCCCACGGTTCCGGCCAAACCGCCGGAAACGCCCGTGCAGCCCCTCCCTACAGCGCCTCGGCGGCGCGGGCCGGACGCAGGCCGAGGGGAAGCAAGACCTGCACCCGCGCGCCATGGGGTTCCACGCGCGCTACGAAGATATCGCCCCGCATCGCCTCTACCCGGCTGGCAAGGCTGGCGAGGCAGGGCGAAGCACCGTCCGCCTGCGGCGGCGGGTCCGGAAAGCCGGACCCGGCATCGCTGATGGTGAGCACGAGGTAGCCCTCGCAGGTCTGCGCGTGCACCGCCTGGTCAGCGCCGCCGCCATGCCGGAAGCCATTCGACAGGGCCTCTTGTACGATACGAAAGGCACTTACCTTCAACGACTTGCGCACCTGGGGCGGCAGAGGGTCCAGACGCAGGGCCACCTTCCCGCCGGTGATCTTTTCGTGACCCGCCACAGCGAGCTTGATGGCGCCTTCTAGGTCCTCGCCCTCAAGCTCGGGCAGCGCCAGCCCGCCGGTGATGTCGCGCAGCTCCGCCACCACCTGCTGCATGTCGGCGCCCAGCCCCCGCCCCGCATCGCTCTCCCCCAGCCGCAGCGCGAGGATGGCGAGGCGCTGGATCGGCCCGTCATGGATGTCGGACCCCACCCGCGCCAGAGTCTTCTCGATGGCGACCATGGCATCGTGGCGCGCCTGCTCGGCGAGGCGCGCCAGCACCGCGCTGCGCCGCCCAAGGCGACGGGCACGCTGCGCCTGCCGCACCAAGGCCGCCTGCTGCTGCTCGATGGTCGCCGCCGCGTTGGTGACGAGCAGATAGAGGAAGGCGACCATGACCACGGTCGCGGCGCCCACGATGGGCCAGGTCTTCATGCTCTCGGCGCGCGCAAGGCGATCAATCTCGCCGCTGCGCTGGTCCGCGCCGCCAATGGCGACAATCGCGCCAGTCAGCGGATTGAATATGGGCGCGTAGACCCGCATCACGGCGCTGTGCTCGGCGTGGAAGGCGGCTCCCCGAGGTCGCACCATCGTCTCGCCGGCGAGCACGCCCGTGCGGACTTCCTCCGGCAGCACCTGTTCCATGGCGTGGCGACGGGTGGAGAAAACCTGGTTCCCCTGCGTGTTCCAGACCGTGATCGCCGCGAACTCCTTGCCAAGGCTCCCGCCGATCTCGGCGGTCAGCCGCCGCGCGGCCTCGCCGCTCCCTGGGTCCGGATTGGACAAAAGCTCGCCCACATGGTCGCCCAACACGTCGTCGAGGAAGCGTCCGGTGGCGGCGATGGCGCTTTGCCGCCAATCGGTTTCGATGCGTCCCTGGATCCATGTCCCCAGCACCAGCATGGATGCGACGAACATGAGCGATGCGGCCAGCAGGAACTGGACGCGTAACCCCAACCGCCGCCACAGACCGACTAAAGTCCCGAGACGTAGTACCGACCAAAGTCGGTTCTTGTCGAGACCAACAGAACTAGGGATTCCCCGGTAATGGGCGGACCCAGAGCGCGAGACCTTCTGGTCTATGCCGTTTTCCACGACGTGTTCACCATCACGACGACTGGTGCAATCAGGGTAGCGGCAATTTCGCCTTGCGCCAAAGAAATAGTGGCCACCGCGAAACATCCCCGCACCGCTGAAAGTCTTGTGCCCTGCGGGGAAGAATTTTCGCGTGCAGGGTTGTCACCGACGGAGGGCGTCATGGTCCAGCTGGTCCGCAACGATCTCGAATTCATCCTGCAGCAGATCAAGATCTCGGAGGCCCATGCGGCGGGAATCCCGCTGACGGACATCCGGCTCGATGCCAACGGCAACGTGATCGCCGATCCCGCCTGGTACCTGTCCCCGGCGTTCGACCCGAACGCGCCGCGCGCCATTCCCGATCCCAAGACGCCCTTCGGGCTGCGCACGGTGGACGGCACCTACAACAACATCATCGATGGCCGTGAGACGTGGGGCGCGGCGGACCAGCCCATGCCGCGCATGCTCGACCCCAATTTCATCAACGACGCCGACGGCGACCAGATGAATCTCGGACCGGGCGGCACCGTCACCAATACCGATTATGGCGCCGCCGGCAATGTGGCGGACGCGGACCCGAGGCTCATCTCGAACCTCGTGGCCGACATGAGTTTCAACAATCCCGCCGCCATCGTCGCCGCCCTCACCTTCGCCGGCTCCACCACCATCTACGGCGCCGGCGGCGATCTCGAGCAGGTGCGCGACGGCCACGCCGCGCTCATGGCGGTGCTCTCCGACCCCGGCGCCGACCAGGCATCGAAGGACGCCGCGCAGGCGACCTTCGACGCTCTGCTGGCCGCCAAGGGGCTTGAGCACGAGAACGGCTCCCTCGTCATCCCCAACGTGGCGCCCGACGAGGGCCTGTCGGCGCCCTTCAGCAGCTGGATGACCTTCTTCGGCCAGTTCTTCGACCACGGCCTCGACCTGATCTCCAAGGGCGGCAACGGCACCATCTTCGTGCCTCTGGCCGCCGACGACCCCCTCGTCACCCACGGGCCGGACGGGATCGCCGGCTCGGGCGACGAGGTGTCGCCGCAGAACGCCTTCATGGTGCTCACCCGCTCCACCCCGGTCGCGGGGCCGGGGGCGGACGGCGTCATGGGCACCGCCGACGACACCACCCACGAGGCGGTGAACACCACCACGCCCTTCGTGGACCAGAACCAGACCTACACCTCCCACCCCTCCCACCAGGTGTTCCTCCGCGAATACGCCACCGGCCCGGACGGTAAGACCGTGGCCACCGGCCGGCTGCTCAACGGCGCCGATGGCGGCCTGCCCACCTGGGGCGATGTGAAGGCGCAGGCCCGGGAGATGCTCGGCATCGCGCTCACCGACGGCGACGTGGTGAACCTGCCCCTGCTGCGCACCGATGCCTACGGCCGCTTCATTCCCAACGCGGACGGCTACGCGCAGGTCATCGTCGGCCTCGGCACCGACGGCGTTCCCAACACGGCAGACGACGTGGTAGTCTCGGGCACGGCGGATGCGCCGGTGAATACCTTCACGGCGGGCGCCATCCGCACCGGGCACGCCTTCCTCGACGACATCGCCCACGCGGCCAGCCCAATCAACAGCCAGACCGGGGCGCTGAAGAGCGAGGATGCGGACGGTGTCGTCAACGGCGACCTGGACGGCAACGGCGTCATCGACGGGGCCGAGGTGGCGCTCCAATCCGGCGCCTATGACGGCGAACTGCTGAACCTGCACTACATCACCGGCGACGGGCGCGGAAACGAGAATATCGGCCTCACCGCCGTCCACCATGTCTTCCATTCCGAGCACAACCGGCAGGTGGACGCGCAGAAGCTCACCATCCTCAATTCCGGGGACACCGCCTTCATCAATGAATGGCTTGCGGGTGACATCTCCGGGCTGCCGGCGGGCTTCGCCGAAATGACCAAGCTGGAGCAGCTCGACTATGCCAACACATTGAGCTGGGACGGCGAGCGCCTGTTCCAGGCGGCGCGTTTTGCCACCGAGATGCAGTACCAGCATCTGGTGTTCGAAGAATTCGCCAGGAAGATCCAGCCGGCCATCGACCCGTTCGTCTTCAACAGCGTCACCGACATCAATCCCGCCATCTTCGCGGAGTTCGCGCACACGGTCTATCGCTTCGGCCACTCGATGCTCACCGAGAACATCGCGATGGTGGACGGCAACGGACAGGTGACGGAGATGGGCCTCATCGAGGCCTTCCTGAACCCCACCGCCTTCGCCGGGCTCGGCACCGCGGACGAGGCAACCGCCGCCCTCATCCATGGCATGTCCATGCAGCAGGGCAACGAAATCGACGAGTTCGTCACCGGCGCCCTGCGCAACAACCTGCTGGGCCTGCCGCTGGATCTTGCCGCCATCAACATCGCCCGTGGCCGCGACACCGGCGTTCCCACATTGAACGACGCGCGGGCACAGCTCTATGCCGCCACCGGATCGAGCTTCCTCACGCCCTACGAGAACTGGGTCGAGTTCGCGGCGAACCTGAAGAACCCGCTGTCGGTGGTGAACTTCATCGCCGCCTACGGCACCCACGCCAGCATCACCGCCGCCACCACGTCCGAGGACAAGCGCGCGGCGGCGTGGGACCTCGTGTTCGGCGTCGCCGGGGAAACGGCGGCCGAGCGCGCCGAGCGCATCGCCTGGCTCAACGGCCCGGCGGCGGAAACCGGCGTCAACGCCATTGACCTGTGGATCGGCGGCCTCGCGGAGAAGGAGATGCCGTTCGGCGGCATGCTTGGCTCCACCTTCAACGCCGTGTTCGAGGCGCAGCTGGAAAACCTGCAGGACGGCGACCGCTTCTACTACCTCACCCGCACCCAGGGCCTGAACTTCCTCAACGCCCTGGAGCAGAATTCCTTCTCCAAGGTCATCCTGGCCAACACCGATCTTGCCGATCCCGGCCCGGACGGCATCCGCGGCACGCCGGACGACATCGTGGCGCGGCATCTGGGCATCGATGTCTTCGCGCGCTACGACCACTATCTGGAGGTCAACGTCGCCATGCAACTGGAGCCCGACCCCACCGGCAACGACCCGGTGCTGGAGGGCATGGGCCTCGGCAAGGTGCAGCGCGACAATCCGGCCACCCCGGGCCTCGACACCAATTACCTGCGCTTCACCGGCGGCGAGCACGTCAATTTCGGCGGCACCAATGGCGACGACATCATCATCGCCGACTTCGGCGACGATTCCATCTGGGGCGACGCCGGCAACGACCGCATCGAGGCGGGCGCGGGCGTCGATCTCGTCAATGGCGGCGCCGGCGACGACATCATCACCGATTCCGGCGACACCGGCGACTTCCTGAAGGGCGAGGCCGGCGACGACGTGATCGCCAATTCCAACGGCCTCGACATCCTCATGGGCGGCACCGGCAAGGATGCCATCTTCGTCGGCGTGGACGACACCGAAGTGTTCGGCGGCGAGGGCGACGATTTCATCCTCGGCGGCGCCGGCGTCGACTTCCTGCTCGGCAATGAAGGCGACGACTGGATCGAGGCCGGCGCCGGATTCGACACCACGGCGGGCGACAATTCCCAGCTGTTCTTCAACTCGAACATCATCGGCCACGACGTGATGTTCGCCGGCTCCGACGAGCATGACTTCGACGCCGAATCCGGCGACGACATCATGGTCCAGGGCGAGAGCGTCATGCGTAACGAGGGCATGTTCGGCTTCGACTGGGCCTCGTTCCAGGGTGCGAACATCAACGGCTATGCCGACATGCGCATCCAGATCTTCACCACCGAGCAGCAGGACATCCTGCGCAACCGCTTCGACAAGGTGGAAGCCCTTTCCGGCTGGAACAACGACGACACCCTCATCGGCGACGACCGCACCGCGACGCCGCCGGTGCCCGGCGCACCCGTGACCGCGGTCAACGAGGGCGTCTTCTTCAACGACGAGCTGACCCAGGCGGGCGTCAACCGCATCGACGGCCTGCGCCAGTTGCTTGGCCCACTGGTGGCGGCCGCTCCCGTGGGCGCAAGCGCCGCCGAGCTGGAAGCCATCATCGCGTTTACCGGCGGCAACATCCTGCTGGGCGGCGGCGGCTCGGACCTGCTGGAAGGCAATGGCGGCAACGACGTGCTGGACGGCGACGCCTGGCTCAACGTGCGCATCCGCATCACCGCGCCCGGCGCCGCCAACACCGCCGCCGACGAGATTGCCACCATCGACAGCCTTTCCCACGTCTTCCCGACGAACTTCGCCAACGCGGACTGGGCCGGCAAGTCGGTGTTCGAGCTGATGGTGGATCGCAAGATCTCGCCCTCGCAGCTCCATATCGTGCGCGAGGTGCTCACCGACACCACACCCGGTGCCGTGGACACCGCGGTCTTCTGGGACCTCCAGGAGAACTACACCCTGACGCCGAATGCGGACGGCACGGTCACGGTCACCCATGTGACGGTCACGCCCGGGGTCATCGACCCGAGGACCGGCCGCGCCCGCGTCTCCGACGACACCGACCGGCTGAGCAACATGGAGCTGATCCAGTTCGCCGACGGAACGGTGACGGTGGCCGACCTCTTCCCCGATCCCAATAGCCCCGTGGCTGGCGCGCCTGCCATCAGCGACCTCACCCCCACCGAGGGGCAAGCGCTGACGGTGAACGTGGCCGGCATCACCGATGCCAATGGACTGGGGCCGCTCGCCTATCAATGGCAGGTCTCCACCGATGCCGGCGCCACCTGGACCAACATCCCCGCCGGCCAGGGCGGCACCGCGGCGGCGTTCACGCCGGCCCAGGCCCAGGTGGGCGCGCTGCTACGCGTCGCCGTCTCCTTCACCGACGGCGACGGCTACAGCGAGAGCGTCACGTCCGCCCCGACCGGGGTGGTGGGCGACCTGTTCGTTGGCGCGAATGGCACCAACAACACCTTCGCCGGGACCGCCGGTGACGACATCGCCACCGGCGGCAACCCCGGCGGGTTCCTCGGCCTGGTAGGCGGCAACGATACGCTGAACGGCGGCGTGGGCGACGATGTGCTCGACGGCCTTGGCGGCGGCGATACGCTCAACGGTGGCGCCGGGAACGATACGCTGCGCGGCGGCAATGGAACCGACACCGCCGCCTACGCCGGCAGCGCGCGCAACTTCACCTTCGCCCAGTCGGGCGCCGACATCGTGGTCACCGACCTCACCGGGGCGGAGGGCACGGACACGCTGACCGCGATTGAGCAGATGCGCTTCGCCGGCACGGACTACACCGTGGTCACCAGCGCCACCAACACCCTCAACGGCGGCACCGGCATCCTGCAAGGCAACCGGGCCGACATCCTGCTCGGCTTCGCCGGCGCCGACACACTGAACGGCAACGGCGGCAGCGACATTCTGGTGGGCGGCGCCGGCAACGACACCGCCAACGGCGGCGCCGGCACCGACACCATCCTGTGGCGGGTGGGCGACGGACGGGACTTCATGGACGGCGGCGCCGGAACAGACACCGTCCATATCGCCGGCGACAGCACCTCGGAGACGTTCCACATCTGGACCGTGGCGGAGGCCACCGCCGCCGGCATTACCGGGCTCGCCGGGACGACCGAGATCGTCATCACCCGCAACGGCACCAACACAGCCGCCGTCATCGCCGAACTGGACAATGTCGAGGAGATCGTCATCAACGGCCTCGGCGGCGGCGACACCTTTGTGCCGCACGGAAATTTCGGCACCACCTCGCTCTCCACCAGCACCATCACGCTGGAGGGCGGCGCGGGCGACGACACGGTGGACATCCGGGCCCTCACCTCCGCGCACCGGGTGGTGTTCCGCTCCAACGGCGGCAGCGACACCGTCATCGGCACGCCGCGGCCGCAGGACGTGTTCGACGGTTCGTCCATCAGCTTCACGGGCTCCCCCGGCACGTCCGGCGGCGGCAGCACTGGTGGTGCTCCCAATGAAGGAGGCCCCACCGGCGCCTTCGCCCTCACCCCCCCCGACATCGAGGGGTTGAAGAAGCTTATCGCCGGCCTGCTGCCCTTCCCGGGCGATGACGATGCAGAGAACGGGCTGGGACCGCGCACCATCTCCGGCTCCGGCAACAATGTGGACAATCCGGACTACGGCAAGTCCGACACCCTGTTCCTCCGCCTCACGCAGGCCCGCTACGGCGACTTGGACACGGCGACCGGCAACCGCGCCCTCAACCCCATCTTCGAAGGGCTCGACCCGCGCACCATCTCCAACCTCATCGGCTCCCAGGAAGCCGGCCTGCCGACCAATGCCGAGGGCGCCAACATCTTCTTCATGGCGTTCGGCCAGTATTTCGACCATGGCCTCGACTTCATCGCCAAGAACGCGGCCAACGGGAAGATTGCCATCGGCGGGGCCGGCACCGGGGCGCCGGGCTCCGGCAATCCGGCCGACCTCACCCGCGCCGAAGTGGTGGGCTTCGATGCCGACGGCACGCCGCAGCACGTCAACAAGACCACCGCCTTCGTGGACCAGAACCAGGCCTATGGCTCGCATGGGCTCGTCGGCCAGTTCCTGCGGCAGGGCGATGGCGAGGGCGGGCTCTCGTCCTATCTCCTGAAGGGCGCGCCGGACCCCTCCAGCCCGACCTTCGCCCTGCTGCCGACCCTGCGGGAAACGCTCCAGCACCACTGGGACAACAACACCGTCTTCACCGACCCATCCCTGCCCGGCGGCACGTCCTCCTTCCGCGACTTCTTCACGGATTTCGAGGTCTCGCCAGGGGTCACGGCCGATCTTTTCAATCCGGACGGCAGCTTCAACTCCGACGTGGTGGCGAAGCTCGCGAGCGACTTCATGGGCTCGGGCCAGGCGCTGCTGCTGGACACAAACCCGTTCATGAACCTGCTCGACAATTATGTGGCGGGCGACGGGCGGACCAACGAGAATTTCGCACTCACCTCGGTGCACACCATCTGGGCGCGGAACCACAACTTCCATGTGGACCAGTTGAAGGCCGCCGGGTTCGACGGCACCGATCAGGAGCTGTTCGACGCCGCCAAAGTGCTCAACGAGGCGGAATACCAGCGCGTGGTCTTCACCGAGTTCGCCGACAAGCTGCTGGGTGGCATGCGCGGCGACGGCGACCACGGCCATGGCGGCTACAATCCGGACGCCGACCCCGGCATCTCCCACGAGTTCGCCGCGGCCGCCTACCGGTTCGGCCATTCGCTGATCGGCCAGACCCTGACCGTGCTCGACGCCAACGGCCAGCCGAGGCAGGTGGCGCTGTTCGACGCCTTCCTCAACCCCACCGACGACGCGAGCGCCTTCACCACCGATCCCACCGGCTATTACACGCCGCAGCCCGGCTACGAGCAGTTGGGCGTCAACGCCATTATCGGCGGCATCGTCGGCCAGCCGGCGGAGGCGGTGGACTTCAACATCGTCGATGCCGTGCGCAACGACCTGGTGCGGCTCAACGCCGACCTGTTCTCCTTCAACCTTGCCCGCGGCCGCGACGTGGGCCTCGGCACCCTGAACCAGGTCCGCATGGACCTCGCCGCCTCCACCGACCCCTATGTACAGGAGGCGGTGGGCTTTGCCGGCACCATGACGGCCTATGCATCGTGGGAGGATTTCCAGCAGCGCAACGGCCTCTCCGACGCGGTGATCGCCCAGTTCAAGGCCGCCTATCCCGACCTTGTGCTGGACACGCCGGAGGAGATCGCCGCCTTCGTCGCCGTCAATCCGGACATCACGCTCCTCGACGGCGACAACGGGGCGAAGATCGTCAAGGGCATCGACCGGGTGGACCTGTGGGTGGGCGCCCTGGCCGAGACCCATGTGAACGGCGGTATGGTGGGCCAGACTTTCTGGACCATCCTGCACGAGCAGTTCGACCGGCTCCAGGAAGCCGACCGCTTCTACTACAAGGACCGCGTCGAAGCCTTCGACTTCTATGAAGACTTCATCGACGGACAGGAGCTCTCGGACATCATCCTGCGCAATACCGGCCTTCAGGGCCTCGCCGAAAGCGCCTTCGACACCGAAACGCCCGAAGACGCGGACGAGGAGGATGGGACCGGGAACGACGATGAAGACGACGAAGCCGACCCGGGCGACACCGCCGGAAACGATGACGATGACGTCGCCGAGAACGACGACGGGGAGAACGATGACACCCCCACGCCCCCGGCGCCGTCCACGCCGCAGACTCCGGCCGCCGCCATCGCGGCCTTCCTGGAACAGCTCTTCGGCGGGCGCGGCGGCGATGCCCTGGCAGGCCTCATGGAGAAGATCACCGCCTTCCTCGACCGCTTCGGCGACGATCGCGGCCCGCGCCATGCGGACGACGACACGCCGGACACGACGCACGTTGCCGGCACCGGCGGAACCGGCGGAACCGAAGACGCCAGCGACGCGCCATCCGGCGGACGGCTCGACGGAAACGGGCACCACCGCAGCCGGTTCGACCGGAGGGAGGACACCCGCAATGATGACGACGATGGCCTTCCCAGCCTCGCCGCCACCAGTGCGCCGGACGCCTCGGACGCCGGGCAGGGACCGCGCAGCATGCCGGCCCACCATACGCTGGACCAGTCCAACGCCACCGCCGACCTCACGGTTACGCTCGACCAGCGGGGCGATGGCGGCCACGGCCATCACGGCCATCACGGCTGGGGCGGATGGGGCGGCCGGGAGGGCCAGAACGTGGCCACCGGTTCCGGCGACGACACCATCGTCGCGGGCCGCCGCGCCAATGTAATGGACGGTGGCGAGGGCGACGATGTCTTCGTCTTCCGCTCGGCGCGGGCGGCGGATGGCGACACCATCCTGGGCTTCGAGCCCGGCGACCGCATCGACCTCTCCGCCATCGACGCGAACCGCGGCATGACGGGCGACCAGGCATTCACGCTGGTCAACGGCCCGCTCAGCGGACCGGCGCAGGTGGCCGTCACGGTCGAGACCACCGAGGCGGGGGAGGTCACCGTCATCGCGGGTTCGGTGGACAACGATGCCACCGCCGACTTCCGCATCGAGATCGCGGGGCGGCATGAGGTGAAGCCGGAACACCTCGTGCTGTGATCGTTCCGGGCGGGGGCGCCCCAGCCCCCGCCTTTTCCACGCGTTCCCCCAATTCCCCGCGTCCCCTCACCGGGGTTCATCAGGGTGGCCCACCATGGCGACCTCTTCCAACGCATCCGCCAGATCCCGCACGGCCCGAGAGAACGACCTGAAAAAGCTGACGGCCGGCTTCCGCAGCATGGCCGTATTCCTGTTCATCGTCTCCGGCGTCATCAACATCCTGGCGCTCACCGGCTCGTTCTACATGATGCAGGTCTACGACCGCGCCCTCACCTCCGGCAGCATCCCGACCCTCATCGCGCTCTCGGTGCTGGCGCTCGGGCTTTATGTGTTCCAGGGCGCCTTCGACCTCATCCGCTCGCAGGTGCTGGTGCGGGTGGGGGCGCGCTTCGACAGGTCGGTGGCGCCCATCGCCCACAAGGTGGTGGTGGACATGCCGCGCCTCGGCTTCTCCACCACCGAGGCCATCGAGCGCGGCCGCGACGTGGACACGGTGCGCAACTTCCTCGGCAGCACCGGGCCCGGCGCCCTGTTCGACCTGCCGTGGGTGCCCATCTACGTGGCCTTCGTCTACATCCTGCACCCCTGGCTCGGCGCGCTGGTGCTGGGCGGCGCCGTGGTGCTCACCGTTCTGGCGCTGGCGAGCGAACTGGTGTCGCGCCGCCACGCGGTGGCCACGCGAAAGGCGGCGCTGGTGCGCAACACCATCGCCGATTCCAACGCCCGCAACGCCGAGGTGCTCAAGGCCATGGGCTTCGCGAGCGACGCCGTGGAGCGCTTCCGCATCGCCAACATGGAGCACCTCGCCCTGCAGACGCGGTCCAACGACCTCACCGGCGCGTTCGGCGCGGTGTCGCGGGTGCTGCGCATGGTGCTGCAATCGGCAACGCTGGGCCTCGGCGCCTATCTCACCATCCATGGCGACATGTCGGCGGGCGGCATCATCGCCGCGTCGGTCGCCGGCGGCCGGGCGCTGGCGCCGGTGGACCTCGCCATCGGCAACTGGCGCGGCTTCGTAGGCGCGCGGCAGGCCTTCGGGCGCCTCAAGGAGACCATCGTCGCCCTCGGCAGGCTGCCCGAGCGAATGGAGCTGCCCGCCCCATGCGCCTCCCTGAAGGTGGAGAAGATCACGGTGGCCGCGCCGTGCAACGGACAGGTGCTGCTCAGCGAGGTCGCCTTCGAGATCCGGGCCGGGCAAGCGGCCGGCATCATCGGGCCGAGCGCGGGGGGCAAGACCACGCTGGTGCGCGCCCTCACCGGCATCTGGCCATGCCTGCGCGGGGCCGTGCGCCTCGACGATGCGGAGATCGGCCAATGGACCGAGGAAGCCATCGGCCGGCATCTGGGATACCTGCCGCAGAATGTCTGCCTGCTGGACGCCACCGTGGCGCAGAACATCTCGCGCCTCGCCAGCGTCCGCGACGATGCGGCGGTGGTGGAGGCGGCCAAGGCCGCCGGGGTCCACGAGATGATCCTGCGCCTGCCCGAGGGCTACCAGACCCCCCTCGGCTCGGAGGGCGCGGCGCTCTCGGCGGGCCAGCGCCAGCGCATCGGCCTTGCCCGCGCGCTCTATGGCAACCCTTTCCTGGTGGTGCTGGACGAACCCAACGCCAATCTCGATTCCGACGGCGAGACGGCGCTGCGGGACGCCATCACCGCGATCCGCGCGCGCGGCGGCATCTGCGTGGTGGTGGCCCACCGGCCAAGCGCGCTGGCGGCGGTGGATCTCGTCGGACTGGTTCAGAACGGGCGCCTCGCGGCCTTCGGTCCGAAGGAGGAGGTGTTGCGGCTGGAGGCGGTGGACGGCCGGCAGGCCGACAGGCCACGGGCCGCCCCGGCGCAGGACGGCGCCCAGACACCCCTCCAGGCCATCGGAGCGTGAATTCGGGAGCGTGAATTCGGGAACATGAGTTCGGGAGCGTGCCATGATCATCGTGAAAGGAACCCGCGTCGGCGGCGCGCAATGTACACCCGCCGAAATCTACCGGACCCACGACGAGAAGGCGGGCGGGCGCGTCGCCGTCCTGTTCAGCGCCGGCCTCGCCGGGGCGCTCTCCTTTCTCGCCGCCGGAACCACCGGTGCCGAGGCCAAGCCCGAGCCCCCACCCAGCCCGACGCCCGCCAGCGACGAGGCGGAGGCCCCCGCGCCCGAGACCTCCCCCGCATCCGCAGCCACCACGCCGGAAGAGCCGCCGGCGCGCGAGGACGACGAACCTCTCACCCCCCGCCTGCCGGAAACGGCGGCATTCGCCGACGCGCCCATGCAAGTCGACATGCCCAGCCGTCTTGGACGATCCGGCGCGCCCATGCGGGGCCCATCGGACGACCCCGCCCTCCTGCCTGTCCCCCTCCCCGACTCTGCCGGGGCCGACAGCCCTGCGCCTCGGAAAGCCTTGCCCACGGCAAGCGGCGGCGGGGGAGGAGGTGGTGGGGGAGGTGGGGGAGGTGGGGGAGGTGGCGGTGAAGCCCCGGCGAAGTCCGAAGGCGACGAGGAGGGCGACGACGACACCAGCCGCAACCGCCCGCCCCGGGTGGGCGACCCGGTGACCCTGCCCAACATCTCGGTTGCGCAAGCGGCCTTCATTCCCCTTGCCGCGCTGCTGGCCGGCGCCAATGACCCCGACGGGCAGGCTCTGCACGTCCAGACGCCCGTCGTCTCCGCCGGCATGCTGGTTCCGGCCACGGGCGGCTGGATCTATCTCCCGCCGCCGAGCGCCACCGAGCGCGTCACCCTCAGCTATGTGGTGTCGGACGGCATGGCAGGCGTGCCGCAGCATGCCGTGTTCGAGATCGACCCGGAGGGCATCGAGGCGAGCCGCCTTGATCTTCCGTCGACCACCTTCGCCGCCCTGCCCGCCACAGGCCGCGAGGAGCCGGACGAACCTGATGAGGTCTCGGGCGACCACGCCCTCGCCGACCCGGCCCTCGCCGGGCTTGCGGCGGTGGTGGCCCGCGCAAATCATCCCGACTCGGGAAGCGCAGGTGCCGCCAGCACCGATGAGTCAGCCAGCGGGACACCTGCTGCGGACGCGGTCTCGTCCGGGACCGTCCTTGCGGGGGCCACGCCTGCCGCCGAGACCGCCGCAGTCGCCAGCGGGGGCGACGTGACGGCACCCGCGAACGAGCCGGCGGGCGGCACCACCACCGCCATCGAGACGGCGCCGGCGACGCCCATGGAGGTCGCGACCGCCCCGGCCATGACCGACCAGCCGGTCCCGGACGCGACCCTGATGGCCGCCTCAACGCAGGCCGACGCCGCACCAACCGACAGCGCAGGCGCGGACACCACAGCCGAAAGCGCCCTCGCCCCAGCCGAGGCGGACAGCTTCGTGTTCGCGGCGGCGCCCGCGGACACGCCCCAGCAATCGGTCAGCCAGATCGTCGACCTTGAGGTGGGCGACAGGCTCCAGGTCCAGGATTCTCCTGTTTCGGACACGCCCTCGACCCCGACCGAAGACCCCGACCAGCTGTTCGCCGATGCCTATGGCACCGGCAGCGACACCCGCCCCTATGCGTTCCAGGCGGAGGCGACGCCGCTCCCCACCGCAGCCACGGCCGAGGCCCTCCCCACGCCGGACGACACCGACGCCATGGTGCCGCTCCCCGCCCCCGACGCGTTGGCCCTGGCCTGACGGAGAACCATCATGAGCAAGGAAACGGATCTGTCCCGTGACGAGCCCATCTTCCAGCTCCGCAGCCATGTGGTGGCCGGCCTTCTCCTGGCGGTCATCCTGTTCGCCGGCTGCGGCGGGTGGGCCGCCTACGCCCGGCTCAACGGCGCCGTGATCGCGCAAGGCACGGTGACGGTGGACCAGAACCTGAAGGAGGTGCAGCACCGCGACGGCGGCATCGTCGCCGAAATCGCCGTGAAGCAGGGCGACCTGGTGCAGGCGGGGCAAATGCTGCTGCGGCTCGACGACACCGCCTCGCGGGCGGAATTGTCCATCGTGCGGGTCCAGCTCATCGAGCTGCTGGCGCGGCGCGCCCGCCTCATCGCCGAGCGCGACGGGCTGGAGCGTATCGAATTCCCCGGCCAGATCCACACCCTCTCGCCCGACGTGGCGCTGGTGACCCGCGACGAGGCCCGCCTGTTCGAGGGCAACCGCTTCACCCGCAGGAGCCAGGCCGAACAGCTGGAACTCGCCATCGCCCAGACCGGCGAGGAAATCCGCGGGCTTGATGCCCGCCGCTCCGCCAAGATCGAGGAAACCGATCTGCTCGTCCTTGAGCGCGAAAAGGTGCTCTACCTGTTCAACAAGGGCCTGACCGACGGCAGCCGCGTCCACGCCCTCAACCGGGAATGGGCGCGGATCAACGGCGAGAAGGGCGAGATCGAGGCCTCCATGGCCCGCGCCAACGTGCGGATCACCGATGCCCGGTTACAGATCATCGCCCTCGACCAGAATGCCCGCACCGAGGCCCAGCGCGAGCTACGGACGCTCGAGTCCCGCATCTCCGAGCTGAATGACCGGCGCATGGTGATCGAGGACCGGCTTTCGCGCACCGAGCTGCGGGCGCCGCTGACCGGCCGGGTGAACGAGCTGAGCGTGTACACCATCGGCGGCGTCGTCACACCTGCCGCGAAGGTGGTGACACTGGTGCCCGCCGACGCCCGGCTGCGGGTGGAGGCGAAGGTGGCCCCCACGGACATCGACCAGGTGGAGCGCGGCCAGCCTGCCCGGCTGCGCTTCTCGGCCTTCAACCAGAACACCACGCCCGAATTGCGCGGGCGGGTGGCGCAGGTCTCGCCAGCCACTATCCGCGACCCGGTGGTGGGAACCGTCTCCTATATCGTGGAGATCGCCATCGAAGACAACCTGTCGAAGCTGGGCGACCGCGAGTTGGTGCCGGGCATGCCGGTGGAGGTGTTCATCTCCGGCGTGGAGCGCACCGCCCTCGCCTATCTGGCGAAGCCGCTGGCGGACCATTTCAACCGGGCGTTCCGCGAACAGTGAGGACCGGCACCGCCCCGGTACCGGCGGGGTCACCTCAGGTGCCGCGGGTGGCCACGGCGGCAGAATCCGGCACCCCGTTGAGGTTCTGCGCGGCGATGACCACCTCGACGCGGTTGCGCGCATGCAGCTTCTGCATGAGGGTGGACATGTAGCCCTTCACCGTCTTCTCGCTGAGGGCCAGCGCCCGCGCGATCTCGCTGTTCTTCTTGCCGAGCAGCAGCAACTGGACGATCTGGTCCTCGCGGATGGACAGGTGCATGGACTGCCGGGCGCGCAGCTGCCGGGCCTTGGCTTCCAGCTCGGCGATGATGCGCGCCGCGAAGCTCGGGGTGATGTAGGTTTCCCCGGCCATGGCGCAGGTGATGGCCTGGATCAGGTCGCCCTGCGGCGATCCCTTCAGCACGAAGGCCGAAGCGCCGGCGCCGAGCGCCTTGGCGGCCAGCTCCGCGCTGCCGGAAGCGGTGAAGATCACGATGCGGGTCGCGGGGAACGCCTCGCGCACGCGAGCCACCGCACCTATCACATCGCCCTGCATGGTGAGGTCCACGACGATCACGTCGGGCCCGTGGCTTTGGGCGCTCCCGAGAATGTCGTTCACACCACTGCCGGTCGAGACGACGCTGAACGTTCCCGTCTTTTCGAGAACCGTCACGATCCCTTCGACAACGATCGGATGGTCGTCCACGACCGCAACCGTAATTGCGCTCACGCTACACACCCCCGGACTGAAACCCGTCGAGACGCTTCACTATAAGCATTAAAGAAAAACCTTCAAGTTCTCAAATTGCGACTAGAGATTGCACCCATGACGGTACCATTTGCCGCCCATTGATTACTTCGCTATCCTCCAAATATGTCAGTTTGGTTACGCTGCATTGCAACCTATTCAACTCCACGCTGAACCCAGAATTGGCATCAGCCTTCGTTAATCTTCGCGTCGCAGGATTGACCCTCGATGGACGGTCAAGCTCACGCAACGCAAGGTGCGGGCTTGCATTCGAGGTTCCGGCGAACCACTCTTCGGCGGCGGCCATGATGCGCTGCACCCTGGCGGAGACGACGCGACGATTTGCACTGCCCTCGCCCCTCCACTTCGGCTAATCAGGTTCCATGTCCCAATCCGACGATCTCTTCGGTTCCACCCCGCGTCAGAAGCCCGCCGGCAAGCCGGCCAAGGCAGCCGCCGTGCCCGCGATGGACGCCGACTACACCGCCGCGCACATCGAGGTGCTCGAAGGGCTGGAGCCGGTGCGGCGCCGGCCCGGCATGTATATCGGCGGCACCGATTCGAAGGCGCTGCATCACCTCTTCGCCGAGGTGATCGACAATTGCATGGACGAGGCGGTGGCCGGGCACGCCACCTTCATCGAGGTGCAGATGGCGGCCGACGGCTATCTTACCGTCTCCGACAACGGCCGTGGCATTCCGGTGGAGGAACACCCCAAGTTCCCCGGCAAGTCGGCCCTCGAAGTGATCATGACGACCCTGCACGCCGGCGGAAAGTTCGACAGCAAGGTCTACGAAACATCGGGCGGCCTCCACGGCGTCGGCATCTCGGTGGTGAATGCGCTCTCCGACGACCTCGAGGTGGAGGTGACGCGCAACCAGACCCTCTACCGCCAGAGCTTCTCCAAGGGCCTGCCGCAGGGCAAGCTCAAGGAAGTCGGCCGTATCACCAACCGCCGTGGCACCCGCGTGCGCTTCCATCCCGACCCGGAGATCTTCGGCCCCTCCGCCCGCTTCGAGCCCGCCCGCGTGTTCCGCATGGCGCGCTCCAAGGCCTATCTGTTCGGCGGCGTGGAAATCCGCTGGTCCTGTGACCCCGAGTTGCTGAAGGGCGTCGAGGGCGTTCCGGAGAAGACCAGCTTCCGCTTCCCCGGCGGCCTGCGCGATTATCTCGCCGCCGACCTCGAAGGCCAAACCCTGGTGCATTCGGACATCTTCTCCGGCCGCATCCAGAAGCCCAAGGGCCATGGCTCGGTGGAATGGGCGGTGGCGTGGGTGGCGGACGCCGACGGCTTCGTATCCTCCTACTGCAACACCATTCCCACCCCCGACGGCGGCACCCATGAGAACGGCCTGCGCGCTGTGCTGCTCAAGGGCCTTAAGGACCACGCCGAGCGCTCCGGCCAGGGCAAGCGCGGCTCCGTCATCACCGGCGACGACGTGACCACCGGCTGCGCCGCCATGCTCTCCGTGTTCGTCCGCGAGCCGGAATTCCAGGGCCAGACCAAGGACCGCCTCGCCACAGCCGAGGCCGCCCGCATCGTGGAACAGGGCCTGCGCGATCCGTTCGACCACTGGCTCGCCGCCAATCCGGTCCAGGCCAGCCGGCTGCTTGAGCACGTCATCGACCGCGCCGAGGAGCGCCTGCGCCGCAAGCAGGAGAAGGAAGTCTCCCGCAAGACCGCCGTACGCAAGCTGCGCCTGCCCGGCAAGCTGGCGGACTGCTCCAACACCGAGGCGGCGGGCTCCGAGATCTTCATCGTGGAGGGCGATTCGGCCGGCGGCTCGGCCAAGCAGGCGCGGGACCGCAAGACCCAGGCAGTGCTGCCCCTGCGCGGCAAGATCCTGAACGTCGCCAGTGCCACCCGGGACAAGCTCGCCCAGAACCAGCAGTTGGCCGACCTCGGCCAGGCGCTCGGCTGCGGCACCCTCTCCCACTACCGCGACGCGGATCTGCGTTACGAGAAGGTCATCATCATGACCGACGCGGACGTGGACGGCGCGCACATCGCCTCGCTGCTGGTCACCTTCTTCTTCCGGCAGATGCCGAAGCTGATCGAGGACGGCCACCTCTTCCTTGCCGTGCCGCCGCTCTACCGCATCACCCAAGGCGCCAAGACGCTCTATGCGCGGGACGACGCCCACAAGGAAAAGCTGCTGAAGAAGGAATTCACCGGCAAGGGCAAGGTGGAGGTGGGCCGCTTCAAGGGCCTCGGCGAGATGATGCCGGCGCAGCTGAAGGAAACCACCATGGATCCGCGCACGCGCACCCTCCAGCGCGTCACCATCGAGGACGCCGAGCAGGCGGCCACCACGGATCTCGTGGAACGGCTCATGGGCAACAAGCCCGAGGCGCGCTTCGCCTTCATCTCCGAGCGCGCCGCCTTCGCCGGCGAGGCGCTGCTGGATATCTGACGTCCATCTGGACATCTGACACCCTTGGCCTCTGAGCTTGCCTCATGGCCCAAGGGTCAAGCCCGCGCGGCCGTTTGAGCGTCTCCCTCGCCGCCTCGCCCCCCTCGCCTTCGCCCGCCGTCACCCGGCCTTGCGCGGCGGCAGCAGGCTCGCGGGCACCGCAAGGATCAGCATGCCGAGCCCCGCGATCGCGAACACCGGCGCTGCGCCCAGAAATCCCGCCGCATGGGCGAGAATGATGGCCCCCACCGCCTGCCCCACGAAGAAGGCCGAGGCAAATAGCGACACCGCCGAGCCCCGCGCCTCGACAGACAGTTCGGTGGCGAGGATCTGCAACACGTTGTGGATCATGTAGAAGGCGAAGCCTGAGGCCGCGAACAAAGTGATCACCACCGCGAGATTGGGTCCGATCGCCGCCGCCATGAGCAGCGCGCCGACGCTCGCCGCGCCCACGCCCACCATGCCAGCGAGGCCCAGATGGCGGACCAGGAACGGCACGGCGAAGGTATAGAAGGCGCCGCCGATGGCGAAGGCGCCCAGCACCAGGCCGGCCTCCACCGCATCGCCGAGGCCGTGCTCCACCATCAGCGGCGCCGCCAGCGGAAACACCCCGAAGGTCAGCGCCCCCTCTACCGCCACCACCGCATAGACCTTCAGGGACAGGGGATTCTTCAGCACCGCGCGGTAGCTGGCGAGAGCAGCGCGGAACGACAGGGGCTTGCGGGCACGGTCTTCCTTGATCCCGACCAGGGCGGCGAGGGTGGCGCTCGCGGCCACCGCGAACGCGCACCAGAACACCGGCCGCCAGCCGGCATATTCCGCGATGAACCCCGCCGCCGCCGAGCCCACCAGCTGACCCAACACAAGGGCGAGCAGCACCCGGCTCAATGCCAACGGACGCTGGTCGTAAGGGACCCGGTCGCCCACGGCCGCCAGCACCACGGGGATGATGCCCCCGGCGAAGGCCCCCGACACCATCCGCGCGACGAGCAGTTCCGGATGGCCGGGCACCAGCGCCGAGACCGCGAGCCCCATCGACAGCATGGCGAGATTGAAGCGGATCAGCCGCACCTTGCCCACCGCATCACCGATGGGACCGAACAAGAGTTGCATCGTCGCGTAAGGCAGAGTGAAGGCGCTGGCGAGAAGCGCCACCTCCTGTAACGTCACCTTCAGGTCCGCAGCGAGGATATTGAGCATCGGATCGACGGCGCGCATGGAAAATGCGCTCGCGAAGGCCGCTAGGCCGAGGACGAGAAGAAAGGGCATCAAGATCCGCCGGATGAGGTCTTTCATCCCTGCGACCGGGTGCTCCGGCGGTCAAGTCGCAAGACTTGCCGCGAATGCATGGCATGACGACCATGCATTCCCGAAGCGCATGCCGCCTGCGGTATGGAACGTCAATCGGGCGTTTAATGACCATCGGTTTCGGACGGATCAGTGAACGCGGCCGGAAAACATTGACACGGCGCACAATTTTCATATGTTGCTATGCGTCGTCCGAGATATGTCGAATCTAGCGCGCCGACCGACGACCCCTCGTCTGAGCCCGTACGGCACGGGACGTTCGATCAGCGGCGCGCCGCCGCATCCAAAAGATGCAATGTCATTTTCCGAACTCGGCCTGAGCGAAAAGGTCCTCGCGGCAGTCGCTGACACCGGCTATACGCAGCCGACGCCCATCCAGGCCCAGGCCATCCCCCATGTGCTGGCGCGCCGAGATGTGCTCGGCCTCGCGCAGACAGGCACCGGCAAGACCGCCGCCTTCACCCTTCCCATGCTGACGCTGCTTGAGCACGGACGGGCCCGCGCCCGCATGCCCCGCACCCTCATCCTGGAGCCGACCCGCGAACTCGCGGCGCAGGTGGAAGAGAACTTCACCCGCTACGGCAAGAACCACAAACTGAACGTCGCCCTGCTCATCGGCGGCGTGTCCTTCGGCGATCAGGACTCCAAGCTGGCACGCGGCGTGGACGTGCTCATCGCCACCCCCGGCCGCCTGCTCGACCACGTGGAGCGCGGACGCCTGCTCCTGTCCGGCATCGAAGTGCTCGTCATCGACGAGGCCGACCGCATGCTGGACATGGGCTTCATCCCCGACATCGAGCGCGTCTGCAAGCTCGTGCCCTTCACCCGCCAGACCCTGTTCTTCTCGGCCACCATGCCGCCGGAGATCCAGCGCCTGGTGTCGCAGTTCCTGTCCAATCCGGTGCGGGTGGAAGTGTCGAAGCCGGCCTCCACCGCCGCCACGGTCACCCACATGCTGGTCGCCTCCGGACGGGAGGACTACGACAAGCGCGAGGTGCTGCGCGAGCTGATCCGCAATTGCGACGGGTTGCAGAACGGCATCATCTTCTGCAACCGCAAGCGCGACGTGGCGGTGCTGCACCGCTCGCTGCAGAAGCACGGCTTCAACGCCGTGGCGCTCCATGGCGACATGGACCAGCACGCCCGCATCAAGGCCCTCGACCAGTTCCGCGCCGGCGAGGCCACCCTCTTGGTGGCCTCCGACGTGGCGGCCCGCGGGCTCGACATTCCGGCGGTGAGCCACGTCTTCAACTATGACGTGCCCCACCACTCGGAAGACTATGTGCATCGCGTGGGCCGCACCGGCCGCGCCGGCCGCGCCGGGACCGCCTATACGCTGGTCACCCACACCGACGCCAAGTCGGTGTCGGCCATCGAGAAGCTGATTGGCAACGCCGTGCCCTGGCACGGTGCGCCCCTGGGCGATACCCCGCCCGCGTCCGAACGGCGGGAACGCCGCGAGGATGGCGGCCGGCTGCGCGGCAAGCGTCGCGTGGAGAAGGAGCCCCGCGAGGCCCGTCCCGAGCGCGAGCCGCGTGCTGAACGTGAACCCCGTGCCGAGCGCGAGCCGCGTCCGGAACGGGAGCCGCGGGCGGAACGCGAACCCCGTGTCGCCCGCGAGCCCCGGGCAGAACGCGAGCCGCGCCCCGAGCGCGAGCCTCGTGCCGAACGTGCACCGCGTCCGGAGCGTGAACCCCGTCGCGAGCGGGAACCCCGCCGGGAGCGTGAAGCCCCGGCCGCCGAAGTCCGCGCGGAGGCGGAAACCCGCACGCCGCGTCCTGAACGGCAGGAACGCAGCCGTCGCCCCGCCCGCGAGGATGGTCCCGAGGCCCGTCCGGTGCGCCGTGAACGCGCGCCCGCCGCCGAGCCTGCGGACATGAGCCACCTGCCCGCCTTCCTGCTGCGCCCGGTGCGCGTGAAGGCCGGCTGATCTTCTCGCCGACGCGCCTTCCGGAGCGCCGGCGGATCAACACGGAACAACCCCGCCGGTCAGCCGCGCGGGGTTTTCTTTTTGGGCCGGGTCGCGGCCGTCTTCGCCGGCTTCCGTGCGGCGGCCGCGCGGGCAAGGGCCAGGGAGCGGCGGGCCAGCGCGGCAAGGTCATCGCCGTCATCCAGCGCCGCCTCCGGCACGGACCAGAATCCGGTCATGGTGCGCACGGCGCCCTTGGCGAGGTAGGAGAAGGGGACCGAGCCACGGCTCTCAAGCAGGGCGGCGTGGTCGGCATCGGCCTTGAGATACAGGGTGCCGCCGACCTCGATGGCGAACATCAGCCCGTCGGCATAAACGCCTCGGCCGCCGAACAGGCGCCGCGTGCGCACGTCGCCGAACGCACTGAAGAGGTCGGCGATGGTGTCCTCGTCCATCCCATTGCCCCCCAAGTCCCTTTGCCCCCAAAGGCCCTGTGCCGGCCGTCCCGATCAGGTGATCAGCGCCAAGAGCCGGGCGGCCGCATCCATCTCGGTGCGGCGAGCCGCGCGGCGGGCGGTGGCGATCTCGTCCTCGCCCCATTGCTCGCGGTTGAAGTCCTCGTCCACATGGGCGGCGGCCCAGGCGGCATCCACATCCAGCGCGCCTTCCGCCACCGCCAGCGCCAGCAGGGCCGAGCCGGTGAGCGTGGTGATGGAATGGACGGCGGCAAGCTTCAGCGGGGCCTGCGGCACCAGCGCCCGCACCCGCTCCAGGGACGTGTCCGGCTGGGCGACATGGCGGATGCCTTCTGCAAGGAAGAAGCGGGCATCGTGGCTGCCGCTCAACCAGTCGAGCACCGGGTTCCACTGCTCCGCCTGCCGGTTCACCAGCGTCTGCGGGCTCTCGGCCCGGTAGAACAGCATGTCGGACCCGGCATAACCGACCACCTCCTCGCGCACCGCCTCGGCCTCGGGGCCGACCCGGTCGAGGGCGACGTTCACGAGGCGCGTCAGCGGCATGATGAAGGGATTGATCTCGGTTTCCTGCGCCGCCCATTCGGCAGCCATGGCCTCGGCCAGAGGGCGCGTCGGCGCCAGAAGCAGGCCGCGCGCGGGGGTGCGCACGGGCCGGCCGTCGAGCAGGATGGTGAAGCCGCCCTCCGCCTCGCCGACGCTGACATCGGTATAGAAGCGCTTCGGCAGCGGCGTGCGCTGTGCGGCACGGGCCCGGGCGATGGGATCGTCCCCCGCCACCGGCTCCTCGATGTCCTCCAGAAAAGCGCGCATGGTCTGGCTGCCCGCTGTGGAGTCAGCCCCCGAGGGATCACCCATGATCCGTCTCCTATCCGGCGATGGCGCGGCGACGCGCCAGAAGATCGAAGATGGCGGCGGGCACCTCGTCGAACCGGTGGACGATTTGGTCCGCCCCAGCCCGCTGAAGATCCGCCACCTCGTGATAGCCCCAGCCAACGCCGAGGGCCGATGCCCCGGCCTGCAGGGCCATGGAGACGTCATAGGTGGTATCGCCCACCACCACCGTCTCCTCCGGCCGCGCACCGATCTCCCCCATGGCCTGGAATACCATGGCCGGATGAGGCTTCGAGGGCGCGTCGTCAGCGGTCTGGATGGTGGTGAACCAGCCTTCCATGTCATGGGCCTTGAGCACCCGGTCCACCCCGCGCCGCGCCTTGCCGGTGACCATGCCCAGCACCAGGTCGTCGCGCTGTCGTAAGGCGTCGAGCACCTCCCGGGCGCCCTCGAACATGGGCTCGGGCGGCTCGGCATTGCGCAGGCGGGTGAAGGCGTTGCGATAGGCATCCACCAGGGCTTCGACCGGATAGGCCCGGTCGCCCTGCGAGAGCATGGCGAACGCCTCCGGCAGGGAGAGCCCCACCACCGAGAGCAGCCGGTCCCGCTCGGGCAACACCACGCCGTGGGCCGCATGGGCGTCGCGCATGGCGGCGACGATCATATGCTGGCTATCCACCAGAGTGCCGTCGCAATCGAACAGCACCAGCTTCAGGGGCGCGGGATCCGGGGTGGGGTCGGCTTCGCTCGCTGGGGGGGTCATTTCTGCGTCATCTGCTGGGTCGCCAAATCATATACCCATGTGATGCCCGACGGGTCCACGAACAGGACCTGACGGAACCCCCGCTGCTCGCACTGCTTGGGGAAGGGACCCGAGACGATCAGTTCCGCCGCCGTCTTCGCCGGGAAATTGAACTTGATGGTGAGGATGGTCGCCTCCTCGCCCCCGGCGGTGACCGTGAGGTCGAGGCCGTTCTGGGCGAAGCTCTCCTGCTTGCTCTTGGCGAACGCCCGGCGCGCGGTCGCGTCGGCAGCGGGTGCGGCGACGGGGCTATTCACCGTTGGCAATGGCAGCGCCGCTTCCTGGGTGCCACCCTGCCCGCTCCCGGCCTGCGGCGCCGGCATTGTGGCGGGGGAGGTCTGGGCGGCCGGAGGAGCGGTCTGGGGCAGGGCCGCCCGCGGCGCCGGCTCGGCCTGCGGCGCGGGCGCAACCACGGCGCTCTGCGGCGCTCCAGCCTCGGGCTCCGCGGGCGGCGCCGACATGACCCACCAGACCAGGCCGCCCGATGCGATCGCCACCGCCGTACCACCGAGCCCTACCAGGAAGGGCATCAGGAAGCTGGTGTGCAGCTTGCGGCCGCAGAAGGGGCAACTGGCCTCCTCCGGGTAGACCTGCGCCCCACAGCCGGGACAGAAGTCGGGCCTCGGATTCATTCAATTCACCTCCGCCAATTCACCCCCGCGCACGCGGGGCACCGCCGCGAATCGGCATCGTGGGACGATCACCACAGATGCACGAGGAAGCGGACGGCGTCATGCCGTCCGCCTCACGATGTCCACCTCGTGATGTCCGATCCGAATGCGCCCATAGCAGGGCAAGCGCGGGGCGGAACCTATTTTCCGAAGCCAAGATCCAGCGGCGGCGGCGTGGTGGTGTCGAGGCCGGGAGAGAGGTTCTCGAACTGCTGCTGGATCTGCTGCTGGTCGAGCTGCACCCCGCCGCTCTTGTAGTGGGTCACCATGCCCGGGAACAGGATGATGAGGGCCACCATGACCAGCTGGATGCAGACGAACGGCACCGCGCCCCAGTAGATCTGTCCGGTGGTGACCGGCTGCATCAGCTTGCCCGTCACCCGGTCGATGTACGGCACCTTGGCCGCCACCGAGCGCAGGAAGAACAAAGCGAAGCCGAAGGGCGGATGCATGAACGAGGTCTGCATGTTCACCGCCAGCATCACGCCGAACCAGATGAGGTCGATGCCGAGCTTGTCGGCCGCCGGCCCCAGAAGCGGGATGATGATGAAGGCCAGCTCGAAATAATCGAGGAAGAAGGCCAGCACGAAGACCAGCGCGTTCACCGCGATGAGAAAGCCCATCTGCCCGCCGGGCAGCGACACCAGCAGTTCCTCCACCCACTTGTGGCCGTCCACGCCATAGAAGGTGAGCGAGAACACGCGCGCGCCGAGCAGGATGAACAGCACGAAGGCGGAGAGCTTGGCGGTGGAATAGGTGGCCTGCCGCATCAGGTCGAACTTCAGCCGGCCACGGGCAAACGCGAGGATGAGGGCGCCCACCGAGCCCATGGCGCCGCCTTCGGTCGGCGTGGCGACGCCGATGAAGATGGTGCCCAGCACCAGGAAGATGAGCGCCAGCGGCGGCACCATCACGAACACCACCTGCTCGGCGAGCTTCGACAGCAGGCCGAGGCGGAACACCCGGTTGATCACCGCCACCACGAAGGCCAGACCCACGGTGGCGGACATGGTGAGCACCACATAATCCGCGCCGAACTTCACCCCGGTTTCCGTCATCAGGAAGATGGCGCCGGCGATGGACAGGGAGAGCGCGATGAAGAGAGAGGGCGTCAGAAGCCGCGCCGTGCCCGACATGATGAAATAGAGCAGCACGAAAGCCACCACGCCCCACACCGCCTGGTTGGCGACGCCGGGGATGAGGCCGGTGGTGAGGTGCGGCAGGGAACCGGTGGCGATCAGGAAGGCAAAGCCCGCCGCCGCGATGGCGCCGAGGACGCGGGAGGGCACGATCTTCTGGTCCGGATCGCGCAGGGTCTGGGCTTCCAGCGGCAGGCCGGGGGCCACGCTGGGGAAGATGCTGGAGACGACGAAGATGTAGAGGGCATAGAGGCCAGCGAGCAGCAGGCCGGGCACGAAGGCGCCCTCATACATGTCGCCCACCGAGCGGTTCAGCTGGTCGGCCATGACGATGAGCACGAGGGAGGGCGGGATGATCTGCGCCAGCGTGCCCGAGGCGGCGATGACGCCGGAGGCCACGCGCCGGTCGTAGCCGTAGCGCAGCATGATGGG
Organism: Xanthobacter autotrophicus; assembly: GCF_005871085.1. Taxonomy (GTDB): domain Bacteria; phylum Pseudomonadota; class Alphaproteobacteria; order Rhizobiales; family Xanthobacteraceae; genus Xanthobacter; species Xanthobacter autotrophicus. The sequence continues at coordinate 90,224 of NZ_VAUP01000009.1, forward strand.
CAGGGAGATGAGGCCCATGGAGATCACCGAAGCGGCCACCACGCCGGTGGTGGCGGCCAGCAGCGCGCCCACGAAGATCACCGCATAGGCAAGGCCCCCGCGGATGGAGCCGAACACCTGCCCGATGGTGTCGAGCAGGTCCTCCGCCATGCCGGAGCGCTCGAGGATCAGCCCCATGAAGGTGAAGAAGGGGACCGCCAGCAGCACCTCGTTGTTCATGGTGCCATAGACGCGTTCCGGCAGCGCCTGCAGGAACTTGGGCTCGAACAGGCCCAGCCAGATACCAACCAGCGCGAAGATGAGGCCGTTGGCGGCCAGAGAGAAGGCCACCGGGTAGCCCAGCAGCAGGAACACCACCAGCGCACCGAACATGATGGGCGCCATGTTGTGGATGAACCAGCCGCGGAACCCCGGCTCGGCGGCGAAGGCCACATCGGGCAGGACCACGGCGAGCACCAGGGCGAGCAGAAGCGCGGCGGCGACGAAACGCGCCTTCACGAGGCGGGCGTTGAACATGTCTCGCGCTCCGTCAGTGCTTGGGGGCGGGGGGAGTGGTCGGGACCACCGGCGTGCCAGCGCCGGGAACCTCGACCTCGGCGAGCAGGCGCTCCGCCTCGGCCGCGAGCGCCGCATGGCTGCCGCCCTCCCGCTCGTTGGGGTCCTCCATCCGTCCGGTGAAGATGGCGATGCGCTTGATCAGCTCGGAGAAGCCCTGCAGCGTGAGGAAGAAGAAGCCCACCGGCACCAGCAGCTTGGCCGGCCATTGCGGCAGGCCCCCCGCATTCAGCGACTGCTCGTTGATGGACCACGACGCCATGAAGAAGGGCCACGAGGTCCACAGCAGCAAGATGGAGAAAGGCAACAGGAAGAAGATGTGCCCGAAGATATCGATGCCGTCCCGCACCCGCTTGCGCAGGCGCGCATTCACGATGTCGATGCGGATGTGCTCGTTGTCCATGAGCGTCCACGACCCACACAGCAGGAACACCGCCGCGAACAGCACCCATTGCAGCTCCAGCCAGGAATTGGAGCTGAGGTCGAACAGCTTGCGCACCACCGCGTTGGCCGCCGAGACCAGGATGGCGACGAGGATCAGCCACGAGGCCGCCTTGCCGATGCGCATGTTCACGGCGTCGATGCCCCGGGCGAGGGCGAGGAGCGTTGACATCAGGATCGTTTCCCTGGGCGTGCGGCTGGTGCCGTTTTTCGGGTTGCTTCTTGTTTGGCCATGGGGCCTTGGCGCGGCACCATAGGGAAAGACGCGGCGACTTCAAGCCGCACGCGAGAACACCGCCCCCAAGGCTCCCTTGCCCTAGACGAAGGTCGAACCCCTCGCGTTCCGTCCGCAGCCAAGGCGTGGCGGCGCCCGAACTAAAGCCTTGCCGGAGCGTCCGGCCACGGCGGCGGACCGTTCAGCGCTCCCGCCTTCCGGAAGCGCCCCTGCGTCCGGTCCCAGGCCAGAAGCATCCCACTACCCGCGCGCGGGCTCGAACCCACGCACCATGCGGCCAGATCGGTTCCCCGTCGCGGCAGGAGGATGACCACGCGGCCGAGACCCTCCCAGGCGGCGGTGTTTTCGTCCACCTCCTGCGGCTCGGTGCGGCAGAGGTCCTGGTCGAGGGGTGGCAGGACGGTTTCAGTCACAAGGTTCCACCGCCCGGACTGGCGCGAATAGAATCGCACCCGCCCGGCGAAGGGCACATCCGACTTCAGCCCGCGTTCACTGAGGCCAAGCAGCGGGAAACCCTCGGCGTCGAACCAGACAGCCACCTCGGTGACGAAGGGGGTGGCGCCCTCCCCGTCCCCGCGATCGTCGATGCGCAGGTAGAAGTTCGCTTCATCCAGGGTCAGCGCCAGCCTCGCGCGATCGCCGTAGAGGATGCTGCCGGAGACCATGGCCGACTGGCCCGAGCCCGATATTTCGTAAGGCGGGAAGCCGTTGACCTGCGCGGTCTGAAGATCCCGGTACAGAGCCAGAAGGCCCGCCGGCTCCGCGCGGACGCCGCCGCCCGCCAATAGCAGGACGGCGACGACGGCGAGGAGCCGCCTCATCCCTCCGGCGCCTCGAGGATGGGATCGTACTGCGACGCGTCGAAGCCCAGCACGGCGAAGGATTGCGCCATGTGGTGGGGGAGCGGCGCCGAGACGTCGATCAGCCCCTGCCCGCGCGGATGGGGAATAACGAGCCGCCGAGCCAGAAGGTGCAGGCGGTTCTGCAGGCCGCCCGGCAGCTCCCAGTTCTCGATGTCGAAATACTTGGGGTCGCCGACGATGGGGTGGCCGATATGGGCGAGATGTGCGCGCAGTTGGTGGGTGCGGCCCGTCACCGGCTTCAGCGACAGCCAGCTCATCTTCTGCGCCGCCTGGTCCACCACGGCATAATAGGTGATGGCGTGGCTCGCCTCGTCCTCGCCGTGGCGGGCGACGCGCATCTTCTCCTCATCCTCGTCGCGGGCGAGATAGGTGGAGATGCGCCCCTGCTTGGGCTTGGGCACGCCGGGCACCACCGCCCAATAGACCTTGCGCGCCTCCCGCGAGCGGAAGCTCTTGGCCAGCACCGAGGCGGCGAGCCGCGTCTTGGCCACCAGAAGGCAGCCGGAGGTGTCCTTGTCGATGCGGTGGACCAGGCGCGGCTTCTGGCCGTCCTTGTCGCGCAGCACCTCCAGGATGCCGTCCATATGCCGGTAGGTGCCCGAGCCGCCCTGGACGGCAAGGCCATAGGGCTTGTTCAGCACCATTACGTCCTTGTCCTCGAACAGGGTGATGGACTTCAGGAAGGCGCGGTCCTCGTCCTCCTTGCGCCTGGCGGCGCTGGCGGACTGCCGCGGCTTTGCCGGCGCCTCTGTGGTACCCGAGGCCTCGCCCCCCGCGGAAACCCGGCCCGCTTCGGACGCCTTGCCCGCGGCGCCCGGCTTTCCGGCCGGTTCGTCCTGCGGCTCGTCGCCCAGGGGGGGAATGCGCACGCTCTGGCCGGGCTCGACGCGGGACGAGGTCTTCACCCGTCCCCCGTCCACGCGCACCTGCCCGGTGCGCACCAGCTTCTGCAGGTGGCCGAAAGAGAGATCAGGAAAATGGACCTTGAACCAGCGGTCGAGGCGCATGCCAGCCTCGTCCTCGGCCACGGTCTTCATCGCGACGGCCATGGATCAAAATGTCCTTTAAACAGCGCCTGGAACCGGAACGGCAGCAATAGAGCAACCGGCGCCGTCCGTCACGTCAGCGCGCGCATGACGGCGATGCCGACGAACACGGCGATGAAGGCGAGCGCCACCGAGCCGACCACATAGGCGAGCGCGGAACTGTAGGCGCCCCGCTCCATGAGCAGGAAGAAATCCAGCGAGAAGGTGGAGAAGGTGGTGTAGCCGCCGAGGATACCGGTGGTCAGGAACAGCCGCATGGTCTGGTTCCAGAACTCGCCGTCCTTGAACGCCAGATATCCGACCATGATCCCCATGAGGAAACTGCCGGACACGTTGATGAGGAAGGTGGCGAAGGGAAATCCGGTACCCAGCAGCTTGGGCACCGTCATGTTGACGAGGTGCCGCACGACACCGCCGAGGCCGGCACCGAGGAAGACGACAAGAGCGGGGGGAAGGATGAAGGTCATGGCCAGTCCGGGCGAGGGTCAGGAACGAATGTGCCGCGCGGCATGGAGCACGGCGAGGATGGTGACTTCATCGTCTCCGACGAGATAGACCACAAGGTAGCGGCTACCGGAAACAGTGAGCTGGCGTGTTCCGCGTACAGTCCCGGCAGGGGCGGAAAAGGGATGATCGGCAAGGGTGTTGATGGCTGATTCGAGCCGGACGATCACCCGCGCCGCCGCCTTCGGATTGTCTTGGTCGATATGGTGCTCGATCTCACGCAGATGCCGCAGGGCCCGCGCGCGGAAAACGATCCTCATCCGCGGAAGCGCGCGAAGAAGGCATCGACTTCCTGTGGGCTCGCGTTGGGCTCGCCGTCCTCCAGCGCCTTGCGCACCTCCTCCTCCTGCTCGGGGGTGAGCACATAGACCTGCCCTTCGAGCACCGAGAGGAATTCACGGGCGAGCGCATCCTGCTCGGCGTCGGGCAGGGCTTCGAGCCTCTCGATGAGTTCGCGCATCAGCTTGGTCATGGCCCGCTCCATGTGTGCGGCAAGCATACGCCAGACCGGCGTGCCGCGCATCGGCGGCGCGCCGTCACGGTTCCCCGCGCTCGGCCCGCAGGCGCGCCCAATAGTCCATGCGCTTCCTGATCTCGCGCTCGAAGCCGCGCTCCACCGGGTGGTAGAAGCTCTGCCTGCCGAGGGCCTCGGGGAAATAGTTCTGGCCGGAGAAGGCGTCCGGTTGGTCATGGTCGTAGCGATAGCCGGCGCCGTAGCCTTCGCCCTTCATCAGCTTGGTGGGGGCATTGAGGATATGCTTGGGCGGCACCAGGGAGCCGCCCTCCTTCGCCACCCGTTTGGCCGCCGAGAACGCCTTGTACACGGCGTTCGACTTGGGCGCCGTGGCCACATAGACTAGCGCCTGCGCCAGGGCCAGCTCGCCCTCCGGCGAGCCGAGGAAGTCGAAGGCGTCCTTGGCCGCATTGCAGACCACGAGCGCCTGCGGATCGGCATTGCCGATGTCCTCCACCGCCATGCGCACGATGCGCCGGGCGAGGAACAAGGGTGCCTCTCCAGCATCCAGCATGCGGGCGAAATAATACAGCGCCGCGTCGGGATCGGAGCCGCGCACCGCCTTGTGCAGGGCGGAGATGAGGTTGTAGTGGCCGTCCTCACTCTTGTCGTAGATGGGCGCCCGCCGCTGCACCACGTCGGCCAGCGCCGCCACGTCGAACACCTCCCCCGGCCGCGCTGCCCGCCACACCTCCTCCGCTAGGGTAAGCGAAGCTCGCCCGTCGCCGTCCGCCATGTTGAGCAGGGCGAAGCGGGCATCGTCGGTCAGCGGCAGGGCTTTGCCCTCCACCTCCTCCGCCCGTGTCAGCAGGCGGGCGATGGCATCCTGGTCCAGCGATTTGAACACCAGCACGCGGGCGCGCGACAACAGCGCCGCGTTCAGCTCGAACGACGGATTCTCCGTTGTGGCGCCCACCAGGGTGACGGTGCCGTCCTCCATCACCGGCAGGAAACTGTCCTGCTGGGCGCGGTTGAAACGGTGGATCTCATCCACGAACAGCAGGGTCGCCTTGCCCATCTGGCGGCGGGCGCGGGCCTGCTCGAACACCTTCTTGAGGTCGGCGACGCCCGAGAAGATGGCCGAGATCTGCTCGAAATGAAGGTCGGTTGCGGAGGCGAGCAGGCGCGCCACCGTGGTCTTGCCGGTGCCCGGCGGCCCCCACAGGATGAGGGAGCCAAGCGAGCGTGTCTCCAGCATGCGGGTCAGCACACCGTCCGGCCCCACCAGATGCTCCTGCCCCGCCACTTCGGAGAGCCGCGCCGGCCTCAGCCGGTCGGCGAGCGGGCGCGGCACGTCGCTCCCCAGTCCCGCCGCCTCGAACAGATCGGCCATGGGCGCTTCTCTCGTCCTCTCTTGCATTTCATGCCAACAGCGCCAGCCGTGGACCGACGCCGGGGAAAATCCCCGCGATGCCTGGCCGGAGCGGCGACTGGCGAGTTCCTGCGTAAAGGTCTGTCAGCCCGGCAGCAACGCCGTGATGGTGCGCCCGCCGCGCCCCACCGTTACCCGCCACGCCCGCAGAGGCGTGCGCACCAGTTGCTCCAGGTCGCGGGTGCGGGCCACCTTCTCGCCGTTCACCTCCATCAGCACGTCGCCGGGCTTGAAGCCGGCAGCGGCGGCGGGGGAATTATCGTCCACGTCGTAGATCACCACGCCGGAGGCGTTGGCATCCACCTTCAGTTCCTCGGCCACCGCCGGCGACAGGTTCACCACCGTGGCGCCGGTGAAGGGCGAGCGGGCGCGCACCACCAGTTCGTCGCGCGGCACCGTCTCCGGCGCGCCCTCCAGCACCACTACGAGGTTCACCTCCTTGCCGCCGCGGTTGACGGCCAGCGCCGCCTTGCCGCCGATGGGCCGGGTGGCGAAGCGGTAGTTGAGCGACTCGGGATCGTCGATGGCCTGCCCCTCCACCGCGACGATGAGGTCGCCCACCTTGAGGTCGGCCTTGGCCGCCGGGCTCTGCGCAACCACGCCCTGCACCAGCACGCCGGTGGGGCGCGGCAGGCCGAGGCTTTCAGCGATGTCCGGCGTCACCCGCTGAAGCTTCGCCCCGAGCCACGGCCGACGCACCGACTTGGAGCCGCCCTTGGCCTGCTCCACCACCACCCGCACCATATTGACGGGAATGGCGAACCCGATGCCGATGGAGCCGCCCGAGCGCGAATAGATGGCGCTGTTGATGCCCACCAGCCGCCCCGCCATGTCCACCAGCGCACCGCCGGAATTGCCGGGATTGATGGCCGCATCGGTCTGGATGAAGAACTGGTAGTCGGAGATCCCCACCTGAGTCCGCGCCAATGCGGAGATGATGCCCTGCGTCACCGTCTGGCCGACACCGAAGGGATCGCCGATGGCCAGCGCCAGGTCGCCCACGGCCAGTTCGTCCGAATTGCCGAGCGCGATGGAGGCGAAGGTTTCCTTCGTGTCGGTCTTGATGCGCAGCACGGCAAGGTCGGTGCGCTGGTCGCGCAGCAGCACCTCGGCCTCGTATTCGCGCCGGTCGTTGAGGGCGATGCGGATCTCGTCCGCCCCCTCGATGACGTGGAAATTGGTGACGACGATGCCGGAGGGATCCACGATCACCCCTGACCCGAGCGAGCGCTGTACCCGCTCCGGCGCACGCAGGCCGGGACCACCCTGCCCGCCGAAGAAACGGCGGAAAAAGGGGTCGTCGAAAATGGGATTGGCCCGCTGCTGGGCGGTCTTCTGGGCATAGACATTGACCACCGCCGGCGCGGTGCGCGCCACGATGGGTGCGAACGAGAGCTTAACCTCCGAGGCGGATGCCGGCACCTGCGGCTGGATCTGCGCCTGCGCCTCGACCCGCAAGGGGGCACCGGCGGCGCGCGCGGGCGCTTCGCCCTGCCCCGCGCCAGCGGCCATGGCGGCCGACGCTAGGGCGCCGGAGCCGAGCAGGAGGAGCGCGAATGCCATCTGTCTTTTCATGTCGTGAACCTGCGATGCAGAGCCGAACCCGCCCAGCTTGAACCGACCCCGAGGCAGCCAATGGATCTGACGCCCCGGGCCTGCGACCATCCTGATCGGACCGCCGTGCCATCCGGGGGTCGCACCTCCCGGAACCTGCCCGTCACCGCCTCAGAACGCGATGCAGGGCGGTGCCTACTCGCTTAACCAAATACGGCGGAACCAAGGACGGGGTTGCCGGGAGCGGTGTGGTGAACGTCGGGCCGGTGTACTTCTGGTCGGTGTATTTGCGGCAGAAATAAAAGCAGTACTCTGAATTGCAGGGGCTCGGCCCGCCAAGCGGCGCAAAAGTCCGCGTCAGGATGTTGCCCTGAGGCGCGGTGTCCGACCCGCAGCGGAACACATCCCCCTGCGGCTCGATGCGCACGAAGCGGCTTCCGGCCGCGCAGGTCCTGTCCGCGAAGGTCGGCGTGCCGGTGAGAAAGTCGTCATCGGCGAACGGATCGATGGTCGGCGGCTCGGACCGCGCCGCGCGCCAGTCGGCATAGGCCGTCCTGGCCCGGCAGCTCATGGCCCGGAAGGCATCACGCTCCGCCGCATCATAGGCGTCAGGATACTGCCGGCCGTGATAGCTGCCACGCAGCAGCTTGGGCACGGGCACCACCCCCGGCACCGCCACCTGGCGCGCGACCTCGTCAGCCGCCTCCAGCACCTGCGGGGTCGCAACCACAGAGACAAAAATGGAAAACCCCGCCTCGTGCAGCAGCGCCAGATTGCGGTTGAAGATCTCCAGCCCCCGCCGACGCGTGCGCTCGTCGGGATGGAGACCCGCGTTGATCACGCTGACGCGCGCGGGATCGATGCTCCGCGCGAAATCACCAAGCGAGGCCTGAGTCAGGTTGCTGTTGAGGGAGATGAAATGATGCCGGGTGAGCGCGGCGCACAGATCCACGAAATCGGGATAGGCCGAGGGCTCGCCGCCGGTGAGGTGTAGCAGGAAGGTCTGCCCGGTGGCGGAGAAGGCATCCGCCCATTCATCCGGGGTGCCGTACCGCACCGTCTTCTCCCCCAGGACCTCGCCGGGGAAGAAACAATAGTCGCACCTGTAATTACAGGTGTTGAGAAGCTGCCAATCCGCCTCGATATCGTAGCGCACGATCGGCAGCTCCGGAGCGCGAGAGACGATCCATGGGGCGTCCCATGGCATCACATCCGGCGCGGAACCTGAAGCGCCACGCCGGATGGGTCGTCTATGCTCAGGCCGCCTCGGCTTCCGCCGCAGCAGCGGTGCGGGCGTGATCCGCGGCGCCCTTGGCGTTCACGTCACGATCCACGAACTCGATGACCGCCATGGCCGTGTTGTCGCCGTAGCGGAAACCGGCCTTGACGATGCGGGTGTATCCACCCGGACGCTCCTTGTAGCGGGGCGCCAGCACGTCGAAGAGCTTCTTGACGATGGTGACGTCCTTCAGCTCCGCGATCGCCTGGCGGCGGGCGTGGAGATCGCCGCGGCGGGCGAGGGTCACCAGCTTCTCCACCACCGGGCGAAGATCCTTCGCCTTGGGCAGGGTGGTCACGATCTGCTCGTGGGTGATGAGGGCGCCCGCGAGGTTGGAGAACATCGCCTTGCGATGCTCCCAGGTGCGGTTGAACTTGCGATGTACCTTGCCGTGACGCATGACGGCGAACTCCTGAAATATGGCGACGGACGAGCCGGCGATCGGTGGCGCGGCTCGGGCCGCTTTAGGTTCAGATCAGTAGTGTTCTTCGAAGCGCTTCGCCAGCTCTTCGATATTCTCCGGCGGCCAGCCGGGCACTTCCATGCCCAGATGCAGGCCGAGGGAGGCGAGCACTTCCTTGATCTCGTTGAGCGACTTGCGACCGAAGTTGGGCGTGCGGAGCATCTCCGTCTCGCTCTTCTGGATCAGGTCGCCGATGTAGACGATGTTGTCGTTCTTCAGGCAGTTGGCCGAGCGCACGGACAGCTCCAGCTCGTCCACCTTCTTCAGCAGCGCCGGGGAGAACGGCAGCGTCTGGATGGCGGTGGTCTCGCTCTCGCGCTTGGGCTCCTCGAAGTTGACGAAGATCTCCAGCTGGTCCTGCAGGATGCGGGCCGCATAGGCGAGCGCGTCCTCGGCCGTGATCGAGCCGTTGGTCTCGATCTGGAGCGTCAGCTTGTCATAGTCGAGGATCTGGCCCTCACGGGTGTTCTCGACCTTGTAGGAGACCTTGCGCACCGGCGAATAGAGGCTGTCGATCGGGATCAGGCCGATCGGCGCGTCCTCGGGCCGGTTGCGGTCGGCGGCGACATAGCCCTTGCCGGTGTCCACCGTGAACTCGATCCGCAGCTCCGCGCCCTCGTCGAGGGTGCAGATGGGCAGGTTCGGGTTGAGGATGGCCACATCGCCCACGGTCTGGATGTCGCCGGCCAGGAGCACGCCCGGGCCGGTCTTCTTGGCCACCATGCGCTTGGGGCCATCGCCCTGCATGCGGATGGCCACATCCTTGACGTTGAGGATGATGTCGGTGACATCTTCGCGCACGCCGGGAATGGACGAGAACTCGTGCAGCACGCCGTCGATGTGAATCGACGTCACGGCCGCGCCCTGAAGCGACGACAGCAGGATGCGGCGCAGGGCATTGCCCAGCGTCATACCGAAGCCGCGCTCCAGCGGCTCGGCGATCACAGTCGCGAAGCGCTTGGGATCGTGGCCGGGATTGACCTGCAGCTTCTCGGGCTTGATCAGCTCTTGCCAGTTCTTCTGAATCACTTGCTTCACCTTGCTTTCTCGCCGGGCCACGGCAGCTGCCGGGGTCTATGCCTCAACCGGAGGCCGGGCCCGTCCCGATCGGGGAGGAGAAACCGGGCAGACGATCCGCAGGGCATGAGCCCCGCGGCGAACCGAAGAGCGGATCAGACGCGGCGGCGCTTGCGCGGACGGCAGCCGTTGTGCGGGATCGGCGTCACGTCGCGGATGGAGGTGACGAGGAAACCCGCCGCCTGCAGCGCGCGCAGGGCGGACTCACGTCCCGAACCGGGGCCGGAGACTTCCACCTCGAGGGTGCGCATGCCGTGCTCGGCGGCCTTGCGGGCCGCGTCCTCGGCCGCCACCTGCGCGGCGTACGGGGTGGACTTGCGCGAACCCTTGAACCCCATGGCGCCGGCCGAGGACCAGGAGATGGTGTTGCCCTGGGCGTCGGTGATGGTGATCATGGTGTTGTTGAACGAGGCGTTCACATGCGCCACGCCCGAGGCAATGTTCTTGCGCTCGCGGCGCTTAACGCGGGTAGCTTCCTTGGCCATTCTACTTTCGATCCTTCAGGCGCGCCCGTAGCTCCAGGCGCTCGGGATGGCCCTTGCGGGGGCCGGACAACGGACGAGGCCGGCAAGGCCGGCCTCTCCTTTCAAAGGGTCTTGCGACCGATCACTTCTTCTTGCCAGCGATGGGCTTGGCCGGACCCTTGCGGGTGCGGGCATTGGTGTGGGTCCGCTGACCACGCACCGGCAGGCCGCGACGATGGCGCAGGCCGCGGTAGCAGCCGAGGTCCATCAGCCGCTTGATGTTCATCGCCACTTCGCGGCGCAGGTCGCCTTCCACGATGTAATCGCGGTCGATGGTCTCGCGGATCTGCAGCACTTCCTGGTCGGTGAGCTGGTTCACGCGGCGCTCGGCCGGAATGCCCACCTTCTCCACGATTTCTTCGGCCTTCTTGGAACCGATGCCGTGGATGTACTGGAGCGCGATGACCACGCGCTTGTTGGTCGGAATATTGACGCCTGCGATACGAGCCACTGCTCTCTCCATGTAACGCCGGCAGGCCATGCGGCCCGCGCCGGCGGGATGATCCCCGCGTCCGGTGGAGGCCGGCCCTTGCGGGGGAAAAGGAAACGCCTCAGATACGACAAAGCAGCCGCCCTGCCCGAACCCTTTCGGGCGGACCGAACGGCACCAATTCCGAAGCGAGGGAGTGCCCATAGCCGAGTTTTAAGAAACCGTCAAGAGCGGCAGGCCAATCCACGGCCCGGATCTTGCTGACGACGCCTTGTGCCCTGCCCTTGAGCGCCCGAAAAGGGGTTGCCGACGAAGCCCGTGGCATCTGGAGACGGGGCCCGCGAATCGGTCGCCTCGCGCCCGACCCTACCCTCGTTCAGCGTACGGCGTGCCACCGACCAAGGCGCCCGGAGAAGTCGCACCAGAACATGACCCAGCCCGTCAACGGGCCACCACACGAAAGAGCTTGACGGCGACACCCTGAGCACGCGCCGCGCCATTGCCAAGGCCCACCTGCAAGTCGACCTGTTCGAGTTGCAGAAGGCGGCGGCCAGAACGTCTGCCTCGGATTGTGCGGCTACCGGCCCGTCAATGACCGGGATGTAGCTTTCAGACTCATCGCGAGCCGCGGCTTCCCCGCGACCCCGATGGGCTCCCAGTGATCCAGAAGGATCTCGCCGATCGCGCGGCAAAGATCCTCCATGGCATCATGCTGCTTCAGCGAGCACCCCGTCGATGGCGGCGGTGACCTGATCGATGGGCGCCATGCCGTCGATCTGCTTCAGCTGGCCGCGCACCTTGTAGTAGGGGGCCACGACGGCCGTATCGCGGTTATAGGCTTCGAGCCGTGTCTTGAAGACCACCGGATCGTCATCCTTGCGCACCGGTTCACCCTTGGCGTGGGCTTCGGCGGCGCGGTTGAGGATGCGGTTCACCAGCTTCTCCTGGTCCACCACCAGCTCGATCACCGCGTCGAGCTTGAGGCCCTTGCTGGTGAGGAGCTGGTCGAGGGCCTCGGCCTGCGCAACCGTGCGCGGGAAGCCATCAAGAATGAAGCCGTTCTTCGCATCCGGCGAATCGAGGCGCTCGGCAATGATGCCGATCACGATCTCGTCAGAGACGAGGCCGCCAGCATCCATGACCGCCTTCGCCTTCAGGCCCACCGGCGTACCGGCGGCCACGGCGGCGCGCAACATGTCGCCGGTGGAGAGCTGGACGATCCCATGACGGGTGACCAGCCGTTGTGCCTGGGTTCCCTTGCCCGCTCCGGGCGGCCCGAGCAGCACCAGCCTCATATTATCTTCTCCTCCCTCCGCGCAGCTTGGCCTTCTTGACCAGACCTTCGTACTGGTGGGCCAACAGATGCCCCTGGATCTGGGACACCGTATCCATGGTCACACTGACCACGATCAGCAGCGATGTCCCTCCGAAATAGAACGGAAGCGAGGCGTAGGAAATCAGCAGTTCGGGGAAGAGGCAAACCGCCGCAATGTAGGCCGCCCCCACCACCGTGATGCGCGTGAGCACATAATCGATGTACTCGGCGGTCCGTTCGCCGGGACGAATGCCGGGAATGAAGCCGCCGTGCTTCTTCAGATTGTCCGCCGTCTCCACCGGATTGAACACGATCGCGGTGTAGAAGAAGCAGAAAAACACGATCAGCAGCACATAGAGCACCATGTAAGCCGGCCGGCCGTGCCCGATGTGGGTGGTGATGGTCTGCAGCCATTCCGGACCCGAGCCCTGCATGAAGCTGGCGATCGTGGTCGGGATCAGCAGCAGGGACGAGGCGAAGATCGGCGGGATGACGCCCGAAGTGTTGAGCTTCAGCGGCAGGTGCGAGGATTGCCCCTCATAGATGCGGTTGCCCACCTGGCGCTTGGGATACTGGATCAGCAGCCGGCGCTGGGCCCGTTCCATGAACACGATGAAGGCGATGACCACCACCGCCATCAGCAGCGCGGCGAGAATCACTACGGTGGAGATGGCGCCTTCACGGCCGAGCTGCAGGGTACGCACGAACGCACCCGGCAATTCCGCTACGATACCGCCGAAGATGATCAGCGAAGTACCGTTGCCGATGCCCCGCGAGGTGATCTGCTCGCCCAGCCACATGAGGAACATGGTGCCGCCGGTGAGGGTGATCACGGTGGTGATTCGGAAGAACCAGCCGGGATCGGCCACCACGCTGCCCGAGCCTTCCAGACCCACCGAGATGCCGTAGGCCTGGAACACGGCCAGCACCACGGTGAGGTAACGGGTATACTGGTTAAGCTGCTTGCGGCCGGCCTCGCCCTCCTTCTTCAGCGCTTCCAGCGTCGGCGAGACGCTGGTGAGCAGCTGGATGATGATGGAGGCCGAGATGTACGGCATGATGTTCAGGGCGAAGATGGCCATGCGCTCCACGGCGCCGCCCGAGAACATGTTGAAGAGCCCGATGATCCCCTGCTGCGCGTTCTTGAACACGTCAGCCAGCGCATCCGGATTGATTCCGGGCATGGGGATATAAGTGCCCAGCCGATAGACGATAAGCGCGCCGAGCGTGAACCAGATACGCTTCTTGAGCTCCTCGGCCTTGCCGAGGGCTCCGAAATTGAGGTTCGCCGCGAGTTGTTCCGCCGCCGAGACCATGCCTTGCTCCGCTGGACGCCGCCCGGTTTGGGGCAGCCCTTATATGAGGGCGCGATTCGCGGGTGCCTAGTGCGCGGATCCGATCAACGCGGATCGACAGGCGTTTTCTTGCCGATGGTTCGGGACCTCAACCGCGGCCGAGCCAGGACGCCTCTGCGCCCACCCGCTCCGGGTCGAAAATCCTTCCCGCATCCGGCGGCACCGGAGCATCGCCCGGAAATGCAGATACCCGGCCTTGGGCCGGGTTGCTAGAGCCGGATCGTCAGGTTGAGACAACCTGCACGCCAATCCGTCCCGAAACGCGAGATCGCGCGAGGACTGAGGCGAGACGACGCACCCGGATCCCCATGCGAAAAAACGGCCGGGCGCGCCCGGCCGCTTGTTCAAACCGAAGCAGCCGGATCACCCGACCGCTCCCGGATCACTCCGCCTCGGCGACGGCAGCAGCCGCCAGAACCGTCACGGACCCACCGGCCTTCTCCACGGCGGCGACAGCGGACTTGGTGGCATAGGCCACTTCCAGCGTCACCTTGGCGGAAAGTTCACCGGTGCCGAGCACGCGGACGCCGTCCTTGGCCCGGCGCAGCACGCCAGCCGCGACCAGCGCCGCCTCGGTGACCGGCTGGCCGGCATCGAGCTTGCCGGCCTCAACGGCCGCCTGGATCTTGCCCAAGGAGACCTCGTTGTAGTCGAGGCGGAAGATGTTGTGGAAGCCACGCTTCGGCAGACGCCGATGCAGCGGCATCTGGCCACCCTCGAACCCCTTGATGGCCACGCCGGTCCGGGCCTTCTGGCCCTTCACGCCGCGACCCGCGGTCTTGCCCTTGCCGGAGCCGATGCCCCGGCCCACCCGCATGCGCTTCTTGCGAGCGCCGGGGTTGTCCCTGATTTCGTCGAGATTCATGTCCCGCTCCTCACTCGACCACGCGGACGAGGTGGGCGACCTTCGCGATCATGCCGCGCACGGCCGGGGTATCCTTGAGGGTGGAGCGGCGATGCCGCTTGTTCAGCCCAAGCCCGACCAGGGTTGCTTCCTGGTCGAACGGGCGGCGGATCGGCGAGCCGATCTGCTCCACGGTGACTGTCTTGTCGCTCATGATGGCGCGCTCCTAATCCGACGCTCAGTCCGTCGCTTCCGCGTCTTCGACGCGGCGGCGGGACTGGAGCTGCGACACCTTGATACCGCGACGGGCCGCGACCGAGCGCGGGCTGTCCTGGTTCTTGAGGGCGTCGAACGTGGCGCGCACCATGTTGTAGGGGTTGGAAGACCCGAAGGACTTCGCCACCACATCGTGCATGCCGAGGGTCTCGAACACCGCGCGCATCGGGCCGCCGGCGATGATGCCGGTACCCGCCGGAGCGGCACGCAGGATCACCTTGCCGGCGCCGTGGTGACCATGCACGTCGTGGTGCAGGGTCCGGCCCTCACGCAGCGGCACGCGGATGAGCGCACGCTTGGCGCTCTCCGTGGCCTTGCGGATGGCCTCGGGCACTTCGCGGGCCTTGCCATGGCCGAAGCCGACGCGGCCCTTCTGGTCACCCACCACCACCAGGGCGGCGAAACCGAACCGACGGCCGCCCTTCACCACCTTCGCGACACGGTTAATGTGGACAAGCTTGTCCACAAACGTGTTGTCGCGATCTTCGCGCTCGTGGCGCTGTTCCCGTTCACGGGCCATATTCGCGTGTCCTTCGCGTCAGAACTGAAGGCCGCCTTCGCGGGCGCCCTCAGCGAGCGCCTTGACGCGCCCATGAAAGATGTATGCGCCACGGTCGAAGACGACCGCAGTCACGCCCTTTGCCAGGGCCCGCTCGGCCACAAGCTTGCCGATGGTCTTTGCCGCGTCGGTATCCGCACCCGTCTTCAGCGACGTGCGCAGATCCTTCTCAAGGCTGGACGCGGCGGCGAGGGTCTCGCCGTTCGCATCATCGATGACCTGCGCATAAATGTGCTGCGAGGTCCGGTGCACCGAAAGGCGCGGACGTCCGTTCGCAGCGACGCGAATCGCACGGCGCACCTTGGCCTTGCGGCGCGCCAGCGCCTCCAAATCCTTAGCCATGGTTCGCCTCCGTTACTTCTTCTTACCTTCCTTGCGGAAGATGAATTCACCGGCGTACTTGACACCCTTGCCCTTGTAGGGCTCGGGGCCGCGGAACTCTCGGATCTCAGCCGCCACCTGACCCACCTTCTGGCGGTCGATGCCGGAGATGACCACTTCGGTGGGCTTCGGCGTGACGATCTGGATCCCTTCCGGGATCGCGTAGATCACGTCGTGGCTGTAGCCCAGCGCCAGGTTCAGGTTCTTGCCCTGCACAGCGGCCTTGTAGCCGACGCCGGTGATCTCGAGCTTCTTTTCGAAGCCCTTGGTCACGCCTTCGACCAGGTTCGCCACCAGGGTGCGGGACATGCCCCACATGGCCTTGTGGCGGGTGGTCTCGCCGCGCATGGACACCTTGAGCTCGGAGCCCTCGATGGCGGCTTCGATCTCTTCCACGAGCGTCACTTCGAGGGCACCCTTGGGGCCCTTTACCTTCACCGTCTGTCCGTCCAGGCTGGCGGTCACGCCAGCGGGGATGGCGACGGGCAGCTTGCCGATCTTCGACATGTCTTCCTCCGTCGCCTCAGAACACGGTGCAGAGCACTTCGCCGCCAACGTTCTTGTCGCGGGCTTCGTGGTCCGCCATCACGCCCTGGGGCGTGGAGACGACCGCGATGCCGAGACCATTGGCAACTCGGGGCAGATTCTTAACCGACGCGTACACGCGGCGGCCGGGCTTCGACACGCGGGCGATCTCGCGGATCACCGGAACGCCGTCGAAATACTTGAGCTCGATCTCGAACTCGGTGCGACCGTTGCCGTGATCCGTCGCGGTGTAGCCGCGGATATAGCCTTCGGTGCGCAGCACTTCGAGGACGCTCGCACGCAGGCGGGAGCCCGGCGTGGAAGTCTTGTCCTTGCGGCGCATCTGGGCGTTGCGGATGCGGGTGATCAGATCGCCGATGGGATCAGTTACAGCCATCGTTCCCTCCTCACCAGCTCGACTTCACGAGGCCAGGAACCATGCCCTGGTTACCCAGCTCGCGCAGTGCGATACGGCTCATCTTGAGCTTGCGGTAGAAGGCGCGCGGACGGCCCGTCACCTCACAGCGGTTGCGGATACGAATCTTCGCGCCATTGCGCGGCATCTCCGCCAGCTTGAGGGTCGCCTGGAAGCGCTCCTCGATCGGCAGCGTCTTGTCATTCACGATCGCCTTCAGACGCGCGCGCTTCGCCGCATGGCCGGTGGCCAGCTTGCGGCGGCGCTCGTTCGTCTCGATCGCGCTCTTCTTCGCCATCTTTTGCTCCTGTTCTCCGCGTCTGAGGCAGCTCGAAGCTCCTCACGGCCGGAAAATCACGCTGTCACTAGTCGCTTCACCTCACCGCCTGGGCGGAAAGGCCGGGCGCCCCGCTCGCGCGAAGCGCCCCTTCTAGACGCTCACTGACGGAAAGGGAAATTAAACGCCTTCAGAAGGGCGCGGGCTTCCTCGTCCGTCTTCGCGGTGGTGCACACGATGATGTCCATGCCCCAGATCTGCTCGACGCGGTCGTAGTTGATCTCGGGGAACACGATGTGCTCCTTGACGCCCATGGCATAGTTGCCACGGCCATCGAAGCTCTTCGGGTTCAGGCCGCGGAAGTCCCGCACGCGCGGCAGCGCGATGCTGACGAGCCGGTCCATGAACTCGTACATGCGCGCCTTGCGAAGGGTGACCTTCGCGCCGACCGGCTGGTTCTCGCGCAGCTTGAAGTTCGAGATCGCCTTGCGGGCCCGGGTGATCACCGGCTTCTGGCCGGCGATCTGCGCCAGGTCGGCGGCGGCGGTCGTCACCTTCTTGGTATCGGCAGTGGCCTCGCCAACGCCCATGTTGATGACGATCTTGTCGATCGTCGGCACTTCCATGGGGTTCTTGTAGCCGAACTGCTCGATCATCTTCGGCCGCACCACTTCATCATAGAAGGTGCGCAGCTTCGGGGTGTAAGTCGCCTCAGCCATCGATCCTCTCCCCGGAACGCTTGGCCACGCGGACCTTGGTCCCGTCTTCCAGCACCTGGAAGCCGACGCGGGTCGGCTTGCCGTCCTTGGGGTCGGCAACGGCGACGTTCGACAGCTGGATGGGAGCCTCCTTGGAGATGATCCCGCCCTCCTGGTTCGCCGTCTGACGCTGGTGGCGCTTGACGATATTGACGCCGCGGACGAGCGCGCGCTCTTCCTTCGGCATCACCTGGATTACCTCGCCGGTGCGCCCCTTGTCGCGGCCGGTGAGGACGACGACCTTGTCGCCCTTCTTGATCTTCGCGGCCATCAAAGCACCTCCGGCGCCAGCGAGATGATCTTCATGTGGTTCTTCGAGCGCAGCTCGCGCGGAACCGGTCCGAAGATACGAGTGCCCACCGGCTCCTTGTTGTTGTTGATCAGCACGGCCGCGTTGCGGTCGAAGCGGATCACGGAGCCGTCGACGCGACGGATGTCCTTGGCGGTGCGAACCACCACGGCCTTCATCACGTCGCCCTTCTTCACGCGGCCGCGCGGAATAGCTTCCTTGACCGACACCACGATGATGTCGCCCACATGGGCATACTTCCGCTTGGAACCGCCAAGTACCTTGATGCACATGACGCGACGCGCACCGGAATTGTCCGCCACGTCGAGATTGGTCTGCATCTGGATCATGACGCACCTGTTCTCGTCATCCGGCGCCGCCGGCGCGCCGGCATTGCCTCAACCCTTGTTTACCGTGGCCGCTCATCGGAACACGGTGCTGCCGCGGTGCGGTCTCCACTCGGCTCTCATCGAGACGACGGACCCGGCGCCGGAGCCTTCTCCGTCCGGACGATCCATCCGGACGGAAAATCTTCTATCAGACCTCGGCGCGCTTTTCGCCCTGGATCACGATCCAGTTCTTGAGCTTGGAGATCGGCCGGTGCTCTTCGATCCACACCGTATCCCCCACCGACCAGGCGTTGGCCTCGTCGTGGGCGTGATACTTCTTGGACCGGCGCACGGTCTTCTTCAGCAGCGGATGAGTGAAGCGGCGCTCCACCCGGACCACCACGGTCTTGTCAGTCTTGTCGCTCACCACGACGCCCTGGAGCACGCGCTTCGGCATCGCTTCCTCACTTCGCCTTCTGCACCGGCGCACCGGTACGCTTGACAGTCTGCACGGTCTTGATCCGCGCGATATCGCGGCGGATCTGCTTGGACCGCGCGGTGTTCTCCAGCTGACCCGTCGCCTTCTGGAAGCGCAGGTTGAACTGTTCCTTCTTCAGCTTCAGCAGCTCATCGGCGAGCTGATCGGGGCTGAGGGCCCGAACGTCCTCGGCTTTCATGAGCCTCTCCTCACTCGGCGATGCGCTGGATGAAGCGCGTCTTGATGGGCAGCTTGGCCGCCGCGAGGGTCAGGGCCTCGCGGGCCGTCTCAACGCTCACCCCGTCGATCTCGAACATGATGCGGCCGGGCTTGATGCGGGCCGCCCAATATTCGGGAGCGCCCTTGCCCTTGCCCATGCGCACTTCCGTGGGCTTGGCAGAGACCGGCACGTCCGGGAACACGCGGATCCACACGCGGCCGGCACGCTTCATGTGACGGGTGAGCGCGCGACGGGCCGCCTCGATCTGGCGGGCGGTGACACGCTCCGGCTCGACGGCCTTGAGGCCGAACTCGCCGAAGTTCAGTTCCGTGCCGCCCTTGGCGACGCCGTGGATGCGTCCCTTGAACTGCTTGCGGAACTTGGTGCGCTTGGGTTGCAGCATGGCTTAAACGCCTTCTCTCTCGGCAGCCGTCAGGCGCGGTGGCCGCGATCGCGGTCGCCGCGATCGCCACGCTCACGGTCGCCGCGCTCACGCCGCTGGGGACGCGAGGAGGGACCAGCTTCCTGCTCGGCCTGGCGCTTGTCCTGCGCCATGGGATCGTGCTCGAGGATCTCGCCCTTGAAGACCCACACCTTGACACCGCAGGTGCCGTAGGTGGTGAAGGCCGTGGCAGTGCCGTAGTCCACGTCCGCACGCAAGGTGTGCAGCGGCACGCGGCCTTCACGGTACCATTCAAGGCGCGCGATCTCAGCGCCGCCGAGGCGGCCCGAGCAATTGATGCGGATGCCCTCGGCGCCGAGCCGCATGGCCGACTGCACCGCGCGCTTCATGGCCCGGCGGAACGCCACGCGGCGCTCGAGCTGCTGGGCGATGGATTCGGCGACCAGACGGGCGTCGATCTCGGGCTTGCGGATCTCGACGATGTTGATGAAGACCTCCGAGGAGGTCATCTCCGACACCTTCTTGCGCAGCTTGTCGATGTCCGCGCCCTTCTTGCCGATGACCACACCGGGACGACCGGAGTAGATGGTCACGCGGCACTTCTTGTGCGGACGCTCGATCACCACCTTGGACACCGCAGCCTGCTTGAGCTGCTTGAACAGCATCTCGCGGATCTTGATGTCTTCATGGAGCAGCTTGCCGTACTCGCCCTTGTTGGCGAACCAGCGGCTGTCCCACGTGCGGTTGATGCCGAGCCGAAGCCCGATCGGATTGACCTTCTGACCCATCAGGCCCGCTCCTCGACTTCCCGCACCACAATGGTGATGTGGGAGAAGGGCTTCTCGATGCGCGAGGCGCGACCGCGCGCCCGCGGCGAGAACCGCTTCATCACCAGACCCTTGCCCACGTGCGCCTCGGCGACGACCAGGTCGTCGACATCGAGCTCGTGGTTGTTCTCGGCGTTGGCGATCGCGCTCTCGAGGCACTTCCGCACGTCGCGGGCGATCCGCTTGTGGGAGAACTCGAGATCGGCGAGGGCCGTCGCCACCTTCTTGCCGCGGATCAGGCCCGCGACCAGGTTGAGCTTCTGGGGGGAGATGCGCAGATTGCGCAGCACCGCCTTGGCTTCGTTGTCCGCGAGCGCGCGGGGCTTTGCCTGCTTACCCATGACCGATCACCGCCGCTTCGACTTCTTGTCGGCCGCGTGTCCGTAGTAGGTACGGGTCGGCGCGAACTCGCCGAACTTGTGGCCGATCATTTCCTCGGAGACGTTCACGGGCACATGCTTGTGACCGTTGTAGACGCCGAAGGTTAAGCCCACAAATTGGGGCAGGATGGTGGAGCGCCGGCTCCAGATCTTGATAACGTCGCGGCGACCGGAGCCGGAAGCGGCTTCCGCCTTCTTCAGGAGGTAGCCGTCGACGAACGGGCCCTTCCAAACAGACCGTGTCATGTGTCAGGCCCTCACTTCTTCCGCTTGTGGCGGCTGGACACGATGAACTTGTCCGTCGCCTTGTTGTTGCGGGTCTTCTTGCCCTTGGTGGGGAAGCCCCAGGGGGTGACCGGGTTACGGCCACCGGAGGTGCGGCCTTCGCCGCCGCCGTGCGGATGGTCGACCGGGTTCATGGTCACGCCGCGGTTATGCGGCTTGCGACCCAGCCACCGATTGCGCCCGGCCTTGCCGAGCGAGATGTTCATGTGGTCGGGGTTGGAGACCGCGCCCACCGTGGCGTAGCACGCTCCGAGAACGAGGCGCTGCTCACCCGAATTCAGGCGCACGATCACATAGCCCTGGTCGCGGCCGACGATCTGCGCGTAAGTGCCGGCGGAGCGGGCGATCTGGCCGCCCTTCCCCACCTTCAGCTCCACGTTGTGGACGATGGTGCCGACCGGAAGCGAGGACAGCGGACCGGCATTGCCCGGCTTCACGTCCACCTGCTCGCCGGCGATCACCTGGTCGCCGACCGCCAGGCGCTGCGGCGCCAGGATGTAGGCCAGGTCGCCGTCCTCATACTTGATGAGGGCGATGAAGGCCGAGCGGTTCGGATCGTACTCGATCCGGTCCACCACCGCCGGGACGCCGCGCTTGGTGCGCTTGAAATCCACCAGACGATAGGTCTGCTTGTGACCACCGCCGCGGAAGCGGACGGTGATGCGGCCGTTATTGTTGCGGCCGCCCGAGGAGCTCTTGCCCTCGGTCAGCGTCTTCACCGGCTTGCCCTTGTAGAGGCCGGAGCGGTCCACGATCACGAGCTGGCGAAGGCTCGGCGTGACCGGCTTGAAATGCTTCAGCGCCATGGTCTTGTCCCGTTCCCCTCAGCTCTCAGAGGCCCGTGGTGATGTCGATCTTCTGGCCCTCTTCGAGGGTCACGACCGCTTTTTTGACGTCGCTCTGGACGCCCTTGCGGCCCTTGAAGATCTTCACCTTGCCCTTACGGACCAGCGTATTCACGCTCTTCACCTTCACGTCGAAGAGCTTTTCCACGGCCTCCTTGATGGCGGGCTTCGTGGCAGTCTTGGCGACGTTGAAGACAACCTTGTTGTACTCACTCGCCGCCGTCGCCTTCTCGGTGATGACGGGAGAGCGGATCACGTCGTAATGACGCGGCTCGATGGTGCGTTGCGGGCTCATTTGAAGCGCGCCTCCAGCGCGTCCACGGCGGCCTTGGTCAGGACCAGGGTATCGCGGCGCAGGATGTCATAGACGTTGATGCCCTGGATCGGGAGCACGTCCACATAGGGCAGGTTGCGCGCCGCGAGCGCCACATTCTGCTCCACCTGGGCACCGTCCACGATCAGGACCGATTCGAGGCCCAGCTTGGCGAAGTGCTCCTTGAGCGCCTTCGTCTTGGGATCGTCAAGGGAGACCTTGTCGAGCACGATGATCCGCTCGGCCTTGGCCTTCGACGACAGGGCATGCTTCAGGGCCAGCGCACGCACCTTCTTCGGCAGGTCGATGGCATGGGAGCGCACGACGGGACCGAAGGCACGACCACCACCGCGGAACTGCGGAGCGGAGGCAGCGCCATGACGGGCGTTGCCGGTGCCCTTCTGCTTGTACATCTTCTTGGACGTGCGGTTGATTTCCGAACGGCCCTTGGTGCGATGGGTGCCGGCCTGGCGGCGCGAAAGCTGCCAGGTGACGCACCGGTGCAGGATGTCCGCCCGCGGCTCGAGACCGAAGATCTCATCCGACAGGGTCACGGAGCCGGCGTCGATGCCGTCGAGCGTCTTGACGGTGATTTCCATCACGCGCCCTCCTCATTGACGGCTTCGGCGGCGGGAGCCGCTTCGGACCCGTTCAGCTTGAACGCGCCGGGCTTGGGAGCCTCGGCAGGCAGCTTCTTCTTCACCGCGTCGCGCACGGTGATCCAGCCGCCCGCATGGCCGGGAACGGCGCCTTCGACGGCGATAAGGCCGCGCTCGACGTCGGTCATGACGACCTTGAGGTTCTGGGTGGTGACGGTGACGTCACCCATGTGGCCAGGCATCTTCTTGTTCTTGAAGGTCTTGCCCGGGTCCTGACGGCCGCCGGTCGAACCGATCGAACGATGCGAGATGGACACGCCGTGGGTGGCGCGAAGACCACCGAAATTGTGGCGCTTCATGCCGCCGGCAAAGCCCTTGCCGATCGTGGTGCCGGTGACGTCGACGTACTGGCCCACGACGAAGTGGTCAGCCGTGATCTCGGCGCCGACCGGGATCAGCGCCTCTTCCGGCACGCGGAACTCGGCGAGCTTGTGCTTGGGCTCAACCTGGGCGACCGCGAAGTGGCCACGCTCAGCGCGGGTCACATTCTTGGGCTTGCGCCGACCAGCACCAAGCTGGACCGCAACATAACCGTTCTTGTCGAGCGTACGGTGGGCAACCACCTGGCAGCTCTCAACTTTCAGCACAGTGACCGGCACGTGCTCACCGGCATCGGTGAAGATGCGGGTCATGCCGACCTTCTGGGCGATGACGCCTGACCGCATGGTCGTGTCTCCTCGCCTCACTTCAGAGCTTGATTTCGACGTCGACGCCAGCGGCGAGGTCGAGCTTCATCAGCGCGTCCACGGTCTGGGGAGTCGGATCGACGATATCGAGCAACCGCTTGTGAGTACGCATCTCAAACTGCTCGCGCGACTTCTTGTCGATGTGCGGAGAGCGATTGACGGTGAACTTCTCGATCCGCGTCGGCAGCGGAATCGGGCCGCGCACCTGCGCACCCGTGCGCTTGGCCGTGGCGACGATCTCACGCGTCGACGCATCGAGGATGCGGTGATCGAACGCCTTCAGGCGAATTCGAATGTTCTGGCCGTTCATGGCTCAAAGGCTCCGGGGAATGAAGGACGCGCGCGTTCCGCGGCGCGTCCCCGTTTCTTCTTGTCAGATCACTCGATGATGGAGGCGACGACGCCGGCGCCCACCGTGCGGCCACCCTCGCGGATGGCGAAGCGCAGCTTTTCTTCCATGGCGATGGGAACGATCAGCGCCACGTCCATGGACACGTTGTCGCCCGGCATCACCATCTCGGTGCCTTCCGGCAGCGTGC
>NZ_VAUP01000008.1 GCF_005871085.1 Xanthobacter autotrophicus
ACCGTGCGGCCACCCTCGCGGATGG
Source organism: Xanthobacter autotrophicus (assembly GCF_005871085.1). Classification (GTDB taxonomy): domain Bacteria; phylum Pseudomonadota; class Alphaproteobacteria; order Rhizobiales; family Xanthobacteraceae; genus Xanthobacter; species Xanthobacter autotrophicus. Next base: position 26 of record NZ_VAUP01000008.1, read on the forward strand.
CGAAGCGCAGCTTTTCTTCCATGGCGATGGGAACGATCAGCGCCACGTCCATGGACACGTTGTCGCCCGGCATCACCATCTCGGTGCCTTCCGGCAGCGTGCACACGCCGGTCACGTCCGTGGTCCGGAAGTAGAACTGCGGGCGGTAGTTGGTGAAGAACGGGGTGTGACGACCGCCCTCTTCCTTGGTCAGGATGTAGGCCTCGGCCTTGAACTTGGTGTGCGGCTTCACCGTACCCGGCTTGCACACCACCTGGCCGCGCTCCACGTCCTCACGCTTGGTGCCGCGCACCAGGATGCCGACGTTGTCGCCGGCCTGGCCCTGATCGAGCAGCTTGCGGAACATCTCGACGCCGGTGACCGTGGTCTTCTGCGTCGGGCGGATGCCCACGATTTCCACTTCCTCGCCGACCTTGATGATGCCGCGCTCCACGCGACCGGTCACCACCGTGCCGCGGCCCGAGATCGAGAACACGTCCTCGATGGGCATCAGGAACGGCAGGTCCACCGGACGCTCGGGCTGCGGGATGTAGGCGTCGACCGCCTCCATCAGCTTCAGCACCGCGTCGCGGCCGAGCTTGGGATCGCCGTTCTCAAGCGCAACCAGCGCCGAGCCGCGGATGATCGGGATGTCGTCGCCGGGGAAGTCGTACTTGGAGAGCAGCTCGCGCACTTCCAGCTCGACCAGCTCCAGCAGTTCCTCGTCGTCGACCATGTCGCACTTGTTGAGGAACACCACCAGCGCCGGCACGCCCACCTGACGGGCGAGCAGGATGTGCTCGCGGGTCTGCGGCATGGGGCCGTCGGCCGCCGACACCACCAGGATCGCGCCGTCCATCTGCGCCGCGCCGGTGATCATGTTCTTCACATAGTCGGCGTGCCCGGGGCAGTCGACGTGCGCATAGTGACGGTTGGCCGTCTCGTATTCCACGTGAGCGGTCGAGATCGTGATGCCACGCGCCTTCTCTTCCGGCGCCTTGTCGATCTGGTCGTACGCCGTGAACGTCGCGCCGCCCGTCTCCGCAAGGATCTTCGTGATCGCCGCAGTCAGCGACGTCTTGCCATGATCCACGTGACCGATCGTGCCGATGTTGCAGTGCGGCTTCGAGCGGTTGAACTTCTCTTTGGCCAT
>NZ_VAUP01000010.1 GCF_005871085.1 Xanthobacter autotrophicus
TCGCGGCAATGGCCCCACGGCCCGCGCCACCAGCCCGGGCCGCAGCCCTGCGCGACGGGAAGGACCGAGGCGGTCTCGGGCACGGGCGATGGCGCAAGCGGCAGGGCCGAGGCCGGCAACGCCGCCAATGCAGCGATGCTGAGGCCCGAGAGGACACCGAGGCAAGATCTCATGACGCGTGACTCCGCTGGGATACCCGACCTGGGGTATCGGTTGCTGACGGACGCCGGGCGGATCCTCGGCGCATTGGTGACGATGGTGGGCGTGCGCCGGTTGTCAAGCCGATGTGACGGCGAGGGACTGGCCGGCGGATCATGGGGCGATCGTCAGATCGGTAAGCGGCACAGCCTGGCAGGCGCGGCACGATCCGGGGTCCCCCTCGAACGGGACGCGATGGGCGAACTGGACCTCGTGGACTTCGACGATACAGCTTTCGCACTGGCCTACCCGGCATCCACTCCGGAGCGCGCCGCCCGCCGTCAGCGCCGCGTCCAGAATGGAGCCGGGAGCGGGGGCCATCCAAAGGATCGCCCGGTGCCGGCGATGGTGATGGCGCAGGGCTTCAAGTGCGGGGGCGCTTCCGCCACGCAGGAATAAGGCTTCGGTGAAGATGTCGAAGCGCGGCAGGCCCCATCGGGCAAGCGCGCCCTGCATGGCGGCGATGAAGCCCGCGGAGCCGCAGATAGAGGCGAGCGGCCGCCCCGGGGTAACGTACGGCAACAGGCCACCGGCACGCAGGGCGTCGATGTCGATGCGGCCTTCCACGTCGAAACGCTGCGCCTCAAGGTCGTGCGCTTCGGGACGGGAATAGGCCGTGATCCGGCGCAGCCCGGCGATGTTGCGGGCAAGCCTGTCCACGCGATCGGAGAGGGGGTGGTCGTGTCTGCCGCGACAGCCGTGCAACAGGTAGATCGGAGCCGCCCTTCCGGATGGCGCCGCCGCGACCGCCTCCGGATACCAGACGAAGGGCGTGATGCCGATTCCATTGGCGATGAGCGGAACCGGGCGCGCGCCATCCACCGGCGGGGTAAACACGCCCGAGGGCGCCTCGATCAGCACCTCGTCCCCAGTCTGGCCGGCAGGGGACCGCCATCGGTCGCCACCAACTCCAGCGCCCGCATCTGGGTGTCCGCCGGGCGGCCCTTGGCGCAGAGCGCGCCTCCGGTAGGATGACCAGTGTGCGGCTCGACGCCGAACATGCGCGCGTTCTCCACCAGCGTGATCGAGCCGCAGCGCGAGTGGCACAGCGTGCAGTAGCCTTCGTGTCGTTCAGCCATTGATCCGTCTCTCGCGCGTATCGCGAGCGCGCGGCTGTGCGGGCCGCTCCTCCGGGAGCGATCGTGCATGGGGGTGAGGGCTTCGGGCGGCAAGCCTCCCCAGGGAGACGCGGCGCAGGCTCAAAACAGCATGGGCGCGTCGGCTGGCCAGGATGCCACCACGCGGTCCCCCGGCCGCAACTCGTCGTCGCGGCCGGTGTCGGCATTCTGCAGGTGTGCCGCCAGTCTTGCCCCCGAGGCGGTGCGCACGATCAGTTTGGTCAGCGCGCCGCGAAATCCCGCATCCTCCACGGTCGCCTCCAAAGAGTCCTCGGTGCCGGTCATCGCGGCCGCCCGCTTCAGCCGGACATGTTCGGGACGGATGGCGAGCACCGATGCGCCGGGCTCCGAGCAGGCGGGCGGGACCGCGAAACGCTCTCCGGCCTGTGTGCGGGACGAGCCCGGCGCCTCAAGGCCACCCGTGAACATATTGGTGAGACCAATGAACTCGGTGACGAAGCGCGTCGTCGGCCGCTGGTAGATCTCACGGGGCGTTCCCACCTGCTCGACACGACCCGCCGCCATCACAACGATTCGGTCGGCGACGCAGAGGGCCCCGTCCCGGTTATGGGTGGCGAAGATGGTGGTGAGGCCGATCACCACCGCCGAGCCGGTGTAGAGGATGCGGACCGGCTCGCCGATGAGGTCGGCATACAGGAGCGGGGAGTTGATGAGCCCCCCTTGTCGGCGAGCAGCACCATCCAGCCCGCTGTGCAGCTCAGCGCCACCAGCAGTGTGCGGCCGAGGATCGTCAGGTAGAACGGCTCGCCAAGGAACCGGAGGCAGTTTTCGAAGGTCAGGCCGCTGAGATCGGGCGATGTCGGCTCGAAATGGGCCGGGCTGACGCGGGCCATGAGGGCGAGCGGAACGATGAGCCCGGCCAGCAGTGAGGGAAGACGACCTCTACGGCTATCTGGAAGGGGCCGCAACTTCCATCAGGCCTTCATCGGCGCCGCCGAAAATGCCCTGCTCACCGAAATGGCCATGGCGCTCCGCGACAAGATGCGGCTTCACGGCATTTCCTCACGGGCAGGACTGGAGCGGCAGACGGCGTCGGTCGATGAAGACCGTCGCCCCCTCAATGTTGTCCTTTCCTGTTCTGTGCAAGGCGTCGACAGCAGCCGAGCCATGCGACCGCTCGACTGGCAATGGCCCGTTACGCGAAGCTGTTCAGGAACGCGAGCCACAGGGGCAGGCTGACGCACCCGATCAGCGTCGACTGGGCGATGAGGGTGGCGACCGCCTCCCGGTCGGCGCCGAAGACCGAGGCGAGGACGTGGGCCGCGGAGGCCGTCGGCAATGCGGCGAACAGGGTCAGCACCGCAGTGCGGACCGGGTCGACGCCGATGGCCGTGGCCAGTGCCCAGGTGGTCCCCGGCAGGATCACCAGCTTGATGGCATTGAGGGCTGCGGAGAAGCGATCAACCCGCGCCAGCGCACGCCAGTTGAGCGAAGCGCCGATGGACAGGAGCGCGATGGGCACCGCCGCCGTGGCCAGCATCCGCACCGGCTTGAGCATCAGGGGATTGATCTCCACCCGCAGCATCGAAAGCGTCATGCCCGCGACGCTGGCGACAAAGAAGGGATTGGTCACGATCTGGCGGATCATCTTCGATAGGGACAAAGCGTGCCCGCGCGACAGCGCGCCGATGGCCAGCACATTGGCAAGCGGCACCGCCATGCCGATGGCGATGGACATGAGGGCGCGGTGCGTCTCCGGCAGGGTCTGCACCGCGACGAAGGCGAGCGCCGTGTTGAAGCGCCAGGCGGTCTGCCACAGGCCGGCAAAGTCGAGGAAGCGCTCGGGGCCGAGCCGCCGCAGCGGCCAGGCGAGGCAGAAGCCGAGGCCGATGATGAGCCAGACGCCGACGCCCACCACCAGCACGTCGCCCGCATTGGGGGCCTTGCTCAGCGCCGCGGTGAAGATCAGGGCCGGGAACAGGACCTGGAAATTGAGTCTGTCGATGGCCTTCCAGGCATCCGGCGACAAGGTCACGCGCAGCACACCGCCGAGGACGATCAGGCTGAAGTCGGGCAGCAGGGCGAGCAGGATCTGGAACATGGCTCAGCCCCGCAGCGCCGCGATGAGACGATCTGCGGCCACCGGCACATCGGCATCGGAAAGCCCCACGAAACACAGCCGCATCAGGTCCGCGAAGGCCGCATGTCCCGGCTTGAGCGCGAAGGCCGGCCCCGGTGCGTACATCACGCCACCAGCAATGGCCCGCTCGAACAGGCCCTCGCGCACCGTGCCTTCCGGCAGCCCGACGAATACGAACATTCCGCCGTCCACTGGTGGCACACGGAAGCCCGCCGCCGCGAGGCGTCCGACGAGAGCGTCGTGGCGCGCCGCATAGAGGCCGCGCACCCGCGCCACATGAGCGTCGAGCCGGCCGAGGCGCAGGTAGTGCAGCGCCACCCGTTGGGCCAGAGAATTGGGCTGGAGGTCGCTCGCCTGCCGCGCCTCCTGCATGGGCGCGGCAATGGCATCCGGCGCGATGGCCCAGCCGAGGCGCAGACCGGGCGAGATCATCTTGGACAGGCTGCCGAGATGGATCACCACCGCGCCGGGCACCTGGGGCGCCAACGCCATCAGGCTGGGCGGCGGCGGGGCGCGGAACCACAGGGCACGGTAGGGATCATCCTCGATGATGGCGATCATGCGCTCCGCGCACAAGGCAAGCATGGCCAGCCGTTGGGCTTGCGAGAGCGTCTCTCCGGTGGGGTTGCCGAAGGTCGGCAAGGCATAGACGGCGCGCGCATCAGGTGCCGCATCGAGCGCTTCCGCAAGCCCCGCCATGGCGGTGTCGGAGGCCGCCGCGCCATAGCCGACCGCTCGCACGCCTACCGCCGCGCAGGCGGAGAGCACTGCCGGATAGACCGGCTCGGGGACCAGTATGGTGGAGCCGGGCGGCGCCAGGGTGCGGATGGCGAGGTCTATGCCCTGCTGCGCGCCGGAGGTGACGAGAAGGCGATGACCGGCCGGCACCTCGACCATGTGCTCCTGAAGCACCGTCAGGAGCAGCGGATCGCCGGCACTCGGACCGTAGGTCCAGGACGGAAAGTCGGCGCCTGCGCGCGTCAGTGCTTCGGCCAGGCCCTCATGGTCATAGGCGTCGCGGGAGGGATGCCCGCTGGCGAGATTGAGCATGCCCGGCCGTGCCGCGAACGGGAAAAGGGCGCGCAGGGGATTGGCGGGAATGCTGGCGATGAAGGGATTGAGGGTGATGCTCACGGGCGGGCCGGACTTTCTGGTGGCGACGATACCATTCTTCGGTAGAATGGACGGGCATAGTCCAATAACTGTTGGTTATTCAGATGGCCGACGATCCCTTCGATGCCATTCCTCTTCTCGCCTTGCGCCTGCTGCCCCTCGTGGCTCGGCTCGGCAATCTCTCGGAGGCGGCGCGCGCCCTCGATGTCAGCCAGCCGGCGGCGAGCAAGGCCATTGTCCGCGCCGAGGAGATGTGCGGCGTTGCTCTCGTCGTGCGCGGGCGCCGGCCCATGGTGCTCACGGCGGAAGGCCGCATCCTGGCAGAACACGCGGAACGGCAGGACGAGCTTGCCCGCCTGACGGCGCGCCGCCTGGAGGATTGCCGGGCGCAGGGGGAGGGGCTGGTGCGCATCGCTTCGTTCGGGGCGTCGGCCTCCACCCACATCCTGCCGCAGCTCGTGGCCGCGGTGGCCCGGCGCTACCGCAAGCTCCAGATCGAGATCACCGAGAACACCGACCAGCCTACGCTTCAGGCGCTGCACGACGGCCGGGTCGACTTCGCCACCATTGTCGAAATCGACGATCCCGACCTGGAGCTTCTACCGCTCAAGCACGATCACCTGATGGCGCTGGTGCGGACCGCAGATCCGCTGGCCCGACACCGGACGCTGGATGCGCAGGCCTTGGCCGCCGTGCCCTTCATCATGACCAAGGGCGGCAGTGAACCGCTGGTGCGGGCCTGGTTCGCGCGCGGCGGCCACGCCCCCGTGATCCGCCACTCGATCCAGCAGATCACCTCCATCCTCGCTCTGGTGCGGGCCGGCATGGGGGTGTCGATCATCGCCGAGACCGCGGTGCCGGAGACCCATGCCGGTGTCACAGTGACGCCGCTCGAGCCGAGCTTTCCCCGCACCATATGCCTGGCCCGCCGCGTGGGGGGATTTGCCTCCCACGCGGCGGAGATCGTCTGGCGCACCGCCGCCGCGCGCGCCCTCGTTCGCTGATCAGGCCCCCTTGGGCAGGGCCTTGAGGGCCGGCTTGTCGAAGGCCACCTTTTCCCCGAAGCAGAACACCCGGCCGGCTTGGGCCTTCACGAAGGCCGGATCGAGCCGCATGGCGCCGGTCTCCGCCCAGATGGCGTCGGCGCGGGCGTTTACCCAGGAGTCGGGGGGCAGCAGGGTTGAGCCCCGCGTCGTCACGTCCCAGATCCCGTAATGGTGGGGGACGATGAGGCGGGCCTTCAGCCGTTCCGCGATGGCATCCGCCTGTTCATAGCTCAGGACGTGCTGGGAGCCGTCCACCGGCAGCAGCAGGATGTCGATCTGGCCCAACTGCTCCCACACGCGCTCCGGCGGGTTCGGCCGGTTGTCGCCCCAATGCAGGATTCGAAGGCCGGCGACCTCGACGATCAGCAGGCAATTGTCGAACGAGCGCCAGTTGTCGGGCGGCGTGGTGCCCACATGGGTCAGTCGGCGGGTCATCTCCGCCCAGTCATAGGCATTGTGCCGGCTGTCGCTCACATGCTTGTCGGCGATGCCGGTGATGGTCACATCGGCAAAGCTGTAGGTGCCGATCAGCCGGTCGAGAATGACGTTGGCGCTGAGCTGATGCAGGCCGTCATGGTCGAAATGGGCGTGGGTGGAAAGGGCCACGTCCACCTGCGTCGCGGGGAAATCGTAGAGATACCAGTCCCACGTCCCCCAAGGCGGGTTGCGCCAGGGGTCGAGCATCAGCGTCAGCCCGGCCGGAGTGGTGATGCGAAAGGCCGAGCCGCCGAAGAAGGCAAGCTCGATGGCGCCGTCCGCCGAGGCTGCAGGAGCGGCCTCCTGAAGCTCGATCATGTGGTTGTGGTTCTCCGGCTGCCGCCAGGCCCACAGCCCCTCGCTGCTCCTGTCCTTCATTGTTCATCCCTCGGGTTGAGCCTGGTCGCGTCCACGAGGACGCGGCCTTTCTTGATCACGACCGCCGCGGCGTTGGAGCCAAAACGGAAGGCCAACTGGCGGAAGTCCGGCACGTCGAACACCACCAGGTCCGCCTGCTTGCCGGGGGTGATGGAGCCGATTCGGGCGTCGCGCCGGATCGCCTTCGCGGCATTGAGGGTGACGCCCAGCAGCGCCTCCTCGGGCGACATGCCGGAGAGGCGGCAGGCGAAGCCCATGCTCATCTGTTGCGACAGGTGCCAGCACACGGGGCAGAGGTCCGTGGCGAGCGCCACGTTGATGCCCGAGCAGGCGAAGCGGCGGGCGTTCACCGGCCGTGGATGGCCCACCGCCCAGTCGAAGCCGGGAAAGAAGGCGACGCTGGTGCCGGCATCAGCCAGCGCGCGCAGGTCGTCATCGCTCAGCATGTTGCCGTGGTCGACGGAGGCGGCCTTCATCTCGGCCGCAAGCCGCGCGCCGCCCACATTGACCCGCGCATCGGTATGCAGCTTGGCCGCGAGCCCGACATCGGCCGCGGCGGCGAGCACCCGGCGGCACTCTTCAACCGTGAACACGTCCGGGTCCACATAGACATCGCAGAATTCGGCGAGCCCGCGCTCGGCGACGGCGGGAATGGTGTCGGCGATCATCTGGTCCAGATAGCGTGCCGCCCCGTCGCGAGGCCGCGCATGGGCGCCGAGATAGGTGCCGACGATCTCGACGCCGGTGACCTCCTCCACCAACCGGGCCGCCTCGAGGGAGGCGAGGTCGCTGTCATGGTCGAGCCCGTAGCCGGACTTGGTCTCGATGGTGGTGGTGCCGAGGGCCAGCATGCTGCGCGCGCGCCGCAGCGCCGCTTCGGCGAGGCGTTCCACCGGCAGTCCGGCATTGATGGCGCGGGAGGCGGGCACGCCCCAGACAAGGCCCGCGGCGACGAGACCCTCATCGTCAAGTCCTTGCGTGCGGTGGAAATACTCGCTGGAGCGGTCGCCCTCGAAGATGAGATGGGTGTGGCAGTCCACCAGCCCGGGGGCGACGATGCCGCCTCTCGCATCGACGATGCGCGTCTGCGCGCCGATCAGCGCCATAATCGCGAAGGCAGGTCCCACGGCCGCGATCAATTCGCCCCGGACCGCGACGGCGCCCCCCTCCACCACGCCGATGCCGTCGGGCTTGCCGGGGTCGCATAGCACCACCTGCCGGGCACCGAGGATCACAAGGTCGGCAGGGGGCGTATCGGTGGGGGGCTTGTCCTGAACTGGCGTTTCCCGAGCGAGCACCTTTTTCTCTCCATGCCTGACGCGTGACACTTTTCAGGAATGAACGCGGGCCAAAGCTGGAACCCGATGTACACGGCGCGGGGCGCGGCATCAAATCTGTATAAATAATTTCAATATTAAATTGAATTAGTGTATCGCGATTTATGTCGCACTATCGGATTATTTACGAAATAATTAAGTGTGTATTTACCTTCTTAAATTATTAACTTATCTGGAGTGAATAAATATTGAACAGGGAATAATCTGCGGGGCTGACGTTTATACAAGAAATGGCCAATGCGTCTTCGTTCGTGGGGCAGGCGCCGGCGATCTGCCGTGGGTGGTGCGCATAAAACAAGCAGTCATGACTGACTTTTTTGCGCGCGACCCCGGCCGGCGCATGTCAGGCTTCGAGCATGGAAACCATACTCCTCAGACAAGAAGGCGAGACCGTCGATGGCCGCGAGCTGAAGGGGGCCGCCATGCGCGCCCGCCTGCGCGCCGCCACCGAGGAACTCATCGCCGAGGTGGGCGTGAACGCCGCATCCGCAGCCGCCATCGCCCAGAAATGTGGGGTCTCCCGCGGCGCGATGCTGCACCATTACCCGACGCGCGATGAGCTGATCATCGACACCGCAGCTCATTTCTGGCGGCGCGCCCGCGACATCGTCGCCACGCTCGCCGACGATATGAGCGCCGGGCGCACCGACGTGGCGACCTTCGTCGACCGCCTCTACGAGGATGTGTTCCGCGCCAACGCCCTGGTCACCATGCTCGACCTCATGGTCTCCGGCCGCGACACGCGGGTCGGCGAGGCGGTGAACGAGATCCTGACCGACCTGTTCCGCTCCTATGAGGATCTGGGCGTCAAGGCGTTCGACGTCTCCGGCGTGCCACCGGAGCGTATCCACGTGGTCATCACCCTCATCGTCTCCACCCTGCGCGGGCTGCGCATCCAGGACAACATCCATCGCGACGAGGCCCGCGTGCGGGACGTGCTCGCCATGCTGGTGGATGCGGTCCATGTGATCCTCGATCGCGAGCGCGCCGCCGCTCCGGCGGCTACCCCAGCGCCGCGCGCGCGTTCCGCCCGGAGGCGGTCATGACCGAACCGCGCGCCGATGCCCCGCCCCGAATCGAGGCCAACGGGCTTACCAAGCGCTTCAGCGGCGTTACCGTCGTGGACAACGTCTCCTTCCTGGTGGAGCCAGGTCAGATCCTCGGCCTCATCGGCCCCAACGGCGCCGGCAAGACGACCCTGTTCAACCTGATGTCCGGCGTGCTCAAGCCCGATGCCGGCCGCCTGGTGGTGAACGGCGTGGAGGCGAGCGGCCTTCCGCCCCACCGCCTCGCCCGGCTGGGGCTGGTGCGCACCTTCCAGCTCGCCCGCGAACTCGACAAGCTCACGGTGCTCGAGAACGTGCTCCTCGCCGCGCGGACAAATGCCGGCGAAAGCCTCACCGGCGCCCTTTTCCGGCCCGCTGCGGTACGCCTCGACGAGCGGGCGGCCACCGAGCGGGCCCGCGAGATGCTGGCCCTGGTCTCGCTCTCGGATCACGAGTCCAAGCCCGCAGCAAACCTGTCCGGCGGTCAGAAGAAGCTGCTGGAGATGGCGCGCTGCCTGATGGCGGAGGCGGACACCATCCTCCTCGACGAGATCGCAGCAGGGGTGGCGCCGCACCTCGTGGACGAGATCGCCCTGCTCATCCAGCGGCTCAACCGCGAGCACGGCAAGACCTTCGTGGTCATCGAGCACAATATCGGTTTCATCCGCGCGTTGGCCTCCCGCGTGGTGGTGATGGCCGCCGGCCGCGTGCTGGCGGAAGGCAGCTTTGCCCATGTCTCCGCCAATCCCGCCGTCGTCGAATCCTACCTGGGACAGGCCGCATGACGCTTCTGTGCCTCCAGAACCTGCGCGCCGGATATGGCGGCGGCGACATCGTCCACGGCGTCGACCTTGCGGTCGCGCCGGGCGAGATGGTCGCCCTCGTCGGGCCCAACGGCGCCGGCAAGTCCACCCTTCTCAAGGCCATTGCCGGCGTGGCCAAGGTCACCGGCGGAACGCTGACGCTGGACGAGCGGAACCTCATTCCCCTCACCCCGGCCGCCCGCGCCCAGGCGGGCGCGGTGTTCATGCCGCAGGACCGCAACGTGTTCCGCACGCTCACCGTCACCGAGAACCTGTCCGTCAGCGCCTGGGGCTGCCGCGACATCGCACAGCGGCGCGCGGAGGTGACGAGCCTTCTACCCACCATGCGCCCCTATATGCACAAGCGGGCCGGCGGCCTGTCGGGCGGCCAGCGGCAGATGGTTGCGCTCGGCATGGCGCTGATGGCCCGGCCCCGCGTTCTGCTGGTGGACGAGCCCACCGCGGGACTGTCTCCCCTGCTGGTGGGCGAGATGCTGGACGTGCTGCGCGAGCTCGCAGCGGCCGCCGCCCTCGGCATCCTCATCGTCGAGCAGAACGCCCGCGCGGCCCTTGAGCGGGCAGACCGGGCGCTCGTGCTGGTGGACGGCCGGGTGGTGCGGTCGGGCAGCGCGGCGGTGCTGGCGCAGGAGCCGGATTTCGGCGCGCTCTTCTTCGGGGAGGCTGCCTGATGCAGATGTTCATCAATGCGCTGGCGACGGCGGCGATCCTTGCACCGGCAGCGGTTGCCTTCACCCTCATCTTCACCTTGTTCCGCTACGCCAATTTCGCGGCCGGCGGCTTTGTCACCGTGGGCGCCTTCGCCGCTTGGACGCTGAACGCGCCGCTCGGCCTGCCGCTCTGGGCCGGGGGCGTCGGCGCCATGGGCGTGTGCGCGGGGGCGGTGGCGCTCAGCGACCGGGTGGTCTTCCGGCCCCTGCGCGGCCGGAGCGGCGGCACGCTGCTGCTCGTCTCCATCGCCTTGTCCTTCGTCATCGAGAACATCATCCGCTTCTGCTTCGGCGCGCAGGTGAAGGGCTTCGACCTGCCGCTCACTGGCCCCATGGTCTTCGCCGGCCTGCGGGTGCCCAAGGAGACCGTCTGGGTCATCTCCATCTCGCTCATCGCCACCCTGGCGGTGGGTGCGCTCCTAACCTTTACGCCCATCGGCCGGGCGCTGCGGGCGGTGGCGGACAATGCCTCCCTCGCCAATGTGCGCGGCCTGCCTGTGCCGGGCGTGGAGGCTTTCGGGGTCATCGTCGCCGGGGCCCTGTTCGGCCTCTCGGGGACGCTGGTGGGCGTGGATCTCGCCATCGATCCCAACCTCAACTGGGCCATCGCCATCCCGGTGATCGCCGCGGCCATCGTCGGCGGCCTCGGCTCGCCGCTGGGGGCGGCCATCGGCGCCGTCGTCATCGGGCTCGCGGAGGAACTGACCGCGGCCCACTTCTCGCCCACCTACAAGGGCGCCGTGGGCTTCGTGGTGATCGCCCTCGTGCTGCTGCTGCGCCCGCAGGGGCTGCTCGGCACCAAGGTGGAGCGCAAGTAAGCCCCATGGATGCCTATCTCGTCGCCATCCTCACCATCGCCGGGATCTACATCATCCTCGCGCTCGCCCTGAATTTGCAGTTCGGGCTGACCGGCCTCGTCAATTTTGGCGTCGTGGGCTTCTTCTGCCTCGGTGCCTATGCCAGCGGCATCGCCACCGAAAGCTTCCATGCCCCCTTCGTCGGCGGCCTCTGCGTGGCGATGGTGACGGGCGCCGTCGCCGGGGGGCTGCTGGCGCTGCTCTCCCTGCGCCTGTCCGGCGACTTCCTCGCCATTGTCACCCTGGGCTTCGCCGAGACCATCCGGCTCATCTTCAACAACGAGGACTGGCTCACCGGCGGCCCCAAGGGCCTGCTGATCATGACCCGCCCCGTGCTCGCCGATTACAGTCGCTCGGCCAATGCGTGGATGGTGCTCGCCGTCGTCCTGACCGGGGCCGTCCTCACACTGGCGCTGATGCTGCGTCTGGCCGGCACACCCTACGGCCGCGTGTTGCGCGCCATCCGCGAAGACGAGCTGGTTCCCGCGACCCTGGGCAAGAACGTCTTTGTCTATCGCCTCCAGTCCTTCGTCATCGGCAGCGTGCTCATGGCCGCCGCCGGCTCGCTCTATGCCCACTACGTGCAGACCATCACGCCGGACAACTTCACGACGCCGGTGGCAATCCTGGTGTGGATGTCGGTCATCGTCGGCGGCCCCGGCAACATGCTCGGCTCCGTGATCGGGGCGCTGGTGGTGGTGACCATCTACGAAGGCAGCCGCTTCCTCACCCCCTGGCTCGGCTTTCTCGATGCCGAGCAGGTCTCGGCCCTGCGTTTCATCGTCATCGGCACGGTGCTGATCCTCGTCATCCGCTTCCGCCCCGAGGGGTTGCTGCCCGAGCCGAAGCATACGCCCGTCGTGCCCGCCACCCGCCGCCCCGCACTGAAAGGATAATGGCCATGGACCTCACTCGCAGGCTGTTCCTCACCGGAACGACCCTTGCCGTCGCCGCGCCCGCCCTGCTGCGCCACGGCCTTGCCCAGTCCGAGCCCATCAAGGTCGGCAGCCTCGTGCCGCTGTCCGGCGGCGGCGGACCCTACGGCCCGGAGAAGGCGCAGGCGCACAAGGCGGTGGTGGAACTGGTGAATAAGCAGGGCGGTGTACTTGGCCGCCAGGTGGTGCTCATCTCCGAGAATTCCGAGACCAATCCGGAAGCCGCGGTGCGCGCCGCGCGCAAGATGATCGATGCCGACCGCGTCTGCGCCATCCTCGGCACCTGGGCCTCTTCAGTGACCCTTGGCATCATGCCCCTGTGCCAGGAAGCCAACGTCGTCCAGATCTTCACCGGCTCCTCCGACACCCTGCCGAACGGCGACAAGAAGCGCCTGTGCTACAACCTTCAGCCGCTGAACAAGGCCTGGTGCGTGGCGTTGGCCGACCTCGCCGCCAAGCGGGGCGAGCTGAAGATCGCCTTTGCCGGCCCGAAGAACGACTTCGCTGCCTCCATGGGCGAGAGCTTCAGCAAGGCCCTGGAGAAGGTGGGGGGCAAGATCGTCGGCGAGCCGCTCTACTACAACCCGAACCAGGTGTCCTACCGCGCCGAGGCGGAGCGCCTGATCAGCTCGGGCGCGCCGGCCCTGTTCCTGGCGGGCTATGTCACCGACCTCACGCCTGTCTATCGCGAGCTGGTGCGCGGTGGCTATCAGGGGAAGGTCTTCGCGTTGTCCTTCGCCGTGGGCCCGCAGTTCAAGCAGGCGGTGGGGACCGCCGCCAACGGCATCCTGCACGGCTCGCCCGTGCCGCCGGTGGGCAAGGATACCTACGATGCCTATCTGAATCTCGTGGGTCTCAAGCCCAACGGGCAGGTGCAGAATTCCTATGGCTGCGCCGCCTATGACGAGATGAACCTGCTGCTGCTCGGCATCGCCAGCGCCAAGTCCACCGAAGGCCCCAAGATCGCCGAGCACATCATGAAGGTGGCCAACGGCCCGGGCGAGCGCGTGACCACTTTCGAGCAGGGCGCCAAGCTGCTCGCCGAGGGCAAAACCATCAATTACGACGGAGCCAGTTCCTCGGCGGACTTCCTGCCCAACGGCATGCTCAAGAGCCGCGATTTCGCGCTCTATGAGATCCAGGGCGACAAGGACGTGCTCCTCACCACGACCACCAGCGAAGCCGAGCAGTGACGCGGAGGCGCCGAACCGCCCGTGAGTTCGTCGGAGGCCCCATCTCCTGAAAAGGTGTGCGTCTGCCGGTGCAGTTGGTCTCTTCGGAACGGGGCCTGATACCAATGGCGCGTGAGCTCGACTCGCGAGCCATTGGTCCAACCAGGCGGACGCTTGAGCGTACAAGACCGAGGTCGCTGGGCTCAGGCGGTGATGGCGAGGCTTGGCAGGCGGCGAGGGTACACCGGACGGCTGTGGTCCCTCGCCCCCGTCGCGTTTTTTCAGTTCGCAATTGCGAATGGATCGCGCATGGGTGCAAAATAAGGCATGCCTTCTTCGACGCCAAAGCCTGGCATCTCATCGGAAACGCGCGCCCCGGCGCAGACCTTTCGCGACAAGCACGGGCGCGCACTGCTCTGGTGCTGGCAGGGGCTGGGCGGGACGCTGGCGGTCGCGGTCATGGAAGTCGCGGCTTATTTTGGCGAGACGCCTCTGGCTCTCATTCCGTTCGCCACCTCCATCGTCCTTGTACTGGGCATGCCGGAAGCCGAGGCCGCCCAGCCTCGCGCATTGGTGGGCGGCCATCTGGTCTCGACGCTGGTAGGCTTCGCCATGCTCGCCGTCTTCGGGCGTTCGGAACCGGCCGCGGCGGCGGCGGTGGGGCTTGCCATGGTCGCCATGCGGGCCAGTGGCACCATGCATCCACCTGCGGCCATCAATCCCATCATCGTGGTTATGGAGGCCATGAAGCCGGGCTTCCTGCTGGTCCCAGTGGGTTTCGGCGCGGTGCTTCTGTCCTTCTATGCGTTCGGTTGGCACAATCTGGCACGGCGGGGAAGCTGGCCATTGCGCTGGTGGTAAGACCGGCGACTGCGTCAGAGCCAGCCCGAGACCAGGCATGTCATCATGCCGGCGACCAGTGCCGCGGCAATGCCGAGGCACGTTGCCAGGCTGAACGTGCCCAGGGCTTGGGCTCCGAGGATGATGCCGGCGATGAAGGCGCTCCACGACAGGGCGTTCAGCGCCGCTTTCCCGGCTTCTACCCTGTCCCGCCGGCTCCGCGCCAACGACTGCCCCAGATTGAACAGCATGCCTGTGATGAAGCTGCGGCCGATATCCGCGCCTGCCACCACCTGATGCAGTACGTTTTGCAGGCCCATGGCGACCACGACCATGAGAAGGCCTGCGCGGCCATGATCAAGGCGGGCAAGGACGATCGCCGAAAGAAACAGTGCCAGCTCGATGGCGAGCACGGTGGCCATATGCGTGTCGCCGATCCGGTCGCTCACCCTGGTGCCGAGGCATGAGCCGGTGACGAAGGCGAGAACGAACAGGGCAACCCACGCGGCATCCGTCCAGTGCCCGGTTCCCAGCGACAAGCCGAGATGCGTGCTGTTGCCGCTCATGAACGATACGTAGAGGTGGTCGAGCTTGGTGAAGCCCACCGCGTCCATGTACCCCGCGAGCCCCGTCAGCAACAGGCAGAAGGCGGTCGGATGGCGCAACGCTGTCCCGGGCCATTGCGCGCGCGGAGCGGCCCGGGTGTCGGCCGGGGCGGTCCGAAGGGGGCTGATCTGGTTCGACACCGGCTGGCTCCACATGCATTCGGCACACTGGGTCTGCTCTCGCCGGCGCCGCCTCCAGAAGTGATGCGGGCCGGACAAGGGCCTCGCAAGCCTGGGGCTGTTCGGCATGTCGGGTCTTCCGCGCCGGCCGCGCGTCTTGCCTGATCGCCTGCCGGTGATGGTTGCCATGGCCCGCACCGCGACGCAGCGGACGGGAGAGACATCTCTCCGGGATCGGCAAGGCATGCGCTCCAGACCACGCCGGCGTTCTCGCTGTCGCAACGGGCCGCGGCGCGCGACGCGATCGGGTTGGCTCCGTTCCGGGCGTTTCCGGCGTATTCCATACCTTCGTTTCGACACCGCATAGGCACGTATGCTGCTAGCAAACAATCATAGAATTGTTGATCTGACGGACGCGAAATACAGTTACGACATCAGAAACGGAGTGTTCGTCATGTCCATCAAGTCCATTGTGCTCGCCGCCGGTGCCACCCTCGTGATCGTGTCTTCTGCCGGTGCCGCCTTCGCCGATCCCTATATCCAGAAGGAGAACAAGGAGCAGTACGCGGTCTCCGCCCAGGAGAGCCTGATCCCGACCTCCAGGCAGGCCGTGGCCGCCGAGGAGCAGAAGCTCAAGAGCCCGAGTGCCTTCGGCACGCCTGGCCCCTATTACGCCTCCGAGAAGCCCTTCGAGGTCGGCAATCCCCACTGGGGCCCGGCCGAGGATGCCGACCAGAACTAACGAAAGCCAACGTGATAAAGAAAAGGGCCGCACAAGCGGCCCTTTTTCTATTTCCACATCATCGAGGCAGACTTGCAAAACTGGGCAGCACCAGGGCCGTTGGTCCCCGTCGCGAGCGGAGCCGAGTGGTCGTGCGCGACGCGCGGCGACCCTGGTGCTTGCGGACTGAATGCTGCCGGGAGGGGCGGCATGAAACAGGCCGGAAGGGCCAGGGGCCGAGCCCCAGCCGCGAGAGCAGTCTTGAGCAGAGCGGGGCCGGGCAACGGTGCCAGGCAGAGGGGCTGGCGGCCCGCAGGTGCGCGGGTTTCTCGCGCGAAGAAAAGCGCGTTGCAGGCCGGGGGCGCCCCGGCCTGCAACGCGCCACGCATTCACTCGGCGGGATGGACCTGCGCCGAAGGGGCGTGGTCATGGATCGGCAAGGGCGCCATGCTCTCGAATACCCCGTCGCGTCGGATGAAAGCGTGAAACAGGGCCGCCGCGATGTGCAGCAAGATCAGCCCGAAGAAGGCGAAGGCGAAATAGAAATGGGCCTTCCAAAGTACGGCCTGCAAGACGGCGCTTTGCGGTAGAATGGGTGGAAGGTGCAGGCCGCCAAAGAGTAGGATTGGATAGGCGGCTGCAGACATCATGCCCCAGCCCAGCACAGGCATGGCGATCATGAAGAAGTAGAGCGCGTAGTGGGACAGGTGGGCGACAAGCTTCATCGCTCCGGGCAGGTTTGCGGGCAACGCCGGCGCCCCCGAACACAGGCGGACCACGAGCCGGATCAAGGCGAGGGCCAGGATGGCCACGCCCAGGGTCTTGTGTGTGGCAAGCAACGCCAGGTATTTCGGCCCAACGGTGGAGACCATGCCTACGCCGATGAAGAGCATTGCGAGCAGCATGATGGCCATGAGCCAGTGCAGGGCACGCTGCGGCATTGTGAAATGGATTCTCTGTCCGGTCATGGCGTGCTGCTCTTCGCGGTTTGCAGGTGATAGGGGTAGTATTGGGTTTCCGACGCACGCAGATCATAAGATCTTGCATAGGCGGCCGATCGCGCGGCCGGAAATGGATCGTCGGAAACGGCGATGCCGTCGGGCAGGATGGTCGGATCGAAATTGATGTCGCGGCAGGGTCCGTCGCGCTCCGGCTCGATCTTGCTGACGATGAGCGTGCCCACCGTCAGCATGCGCCGGTCCGGTCCCCATGCCTTGCTGGGATCATCGGTCTCGTCGCCTGGATTGGCGAGGGTGATGTTGAATGTCCAGCGCTGCGGGGCCTGGCCGACACGCGCGGTGATCTCCGGTTCAAGATGGTTGGGGCCGAGCCGGGTCAGTTCCGCATTCGTCACCGGCGAGACCGGCGCCTGCGGCAGCAGAGACCAGCGCACGGGATGCCGGGCGCCGCTGGCGTCCACGAACAGGAAGGCATCAAGGCTATTGTAAGCCTCCTCGGCATAGCTCGTGGTCCAGGGCGCGGACTTCGCCCAGCCGCCGAACCGCGCGAATTCCGGGTGCGCCTGGGTGAAACTCGCCATCGCCCCCGGATCGGTACTGTGGGAGGCCTTGAGAAGATCATAGAAGGCCATGGGCGTGGCCACCGGGAAGAACGGCAAATTGATCATCGCCGTGCGCCAGACCGCACCGTCCGGCGCGGTGATCTGGAGGCCCATGCCCCGCACCCGCACCGTGGCATCGGGTGCGTCCGGGTCGGGCGTGCCCAGGTTGAAGCGGCCAAGGACTGGATAGGTTCCGCGCGCGAAAACACCAGCGCGAGAGACCTCGGTCCCGGTTCCGTTGGCTTCGAACACCCCGCTGAAGCAGACGCCCTTGGCATGGTTGCGGCGATGCCCCAGCGCTGGCCCTGACGTCGGCGCCAGCGCCGAGACGAGTTTCGTCGGCGTGAGGCGGCTGGGTGAGAGCCAGCCCGCCGCATAAGCGAAAGATCCCGCGCCGAGAACGACGACGCCTGCGATCACCGCGAGGTAGCCGATCGTTCGCGCGGGGGAGTGTGGATCTGGTTGGGTCATGACGCGCCTTCCGCCCGCTTTCGAGCTGAGGGGCCACCGGAACAGCCGGCATCCTTCTCTCATCATCAAACCCCTAGGACAGGAATGGGTGCGGTGCTTTCTCGTCCGGGCGCCAATGTCCGGATTGCACGCTCGGGCGTGCGCGGGCATCGGGCCCCATTCGGACGGCCTCTCCCCCAGGCCCGACGCGTCCAGCCATTGCCCCGTAAGGCGTGCAGGGTTATCGTTTAAAGACAATATTCTTGATTGTATGGATTTGGGGGCGCGGTATGGCGGGCGGAGACAGGATGGCGCCGTGGATCCGTCCGCTCGATCCGGCTGGCGGTCTTCGCTACCTGCAGATCGTTGATCTCGTCGCCGCGGCCGTCGCCTCCGGCCGGCTTCGTCCGGGGGATCGCCTGCCGCCCCAGCGCAAGCTGGCCGACCAATTGGGCGTGGACCTGACCACCGTCACCCGCGCCTATGCCGAGGCGCGGCGCCGCAACCTGATCGACGCGGTGACCGGGCGCGGCTCCTTCATTGCGGTCCGGCGGGAGCCGGGCGGGCCGCTGATGGACCTCAGCATGAACATTCCGCCGGCCCCCAGGGGGATCCGGCTGGCGGACCTCATGCAGCGGGGGATCAACTCGGTGCTGGCGCGGGCCGACTCCAACCTGCTCATGAGCTATCACGTGGGTGCCGGCTCCCTGGCGGATCGGATGGCCGCCGCAGCGTGGCTTGAACCGCTGCTGGGTGTGGTGGATCCCCAGCGGCTGGTGGTGGCCCCCGGTGCGCAATCGGCCTTGTCCGCCCTCATCGGAAGTCTGGTCGGGCGCGCGGGCGTCATCCTCACCGAGCCGCTCGCCTATCCCGGCCTGCTGGCGGCGGCGCGACACTGGCAGGTGCGCCCCGTTGCCGTGCCGGCGGACGCGGATGGGCCTTTGCCGGATGGTCTCGAACAGGCGGCGCGGAGCCATGGGGCACGGGTGTTCTGCCTGACCCCCACCATCCAGAACCCCACCGCGGTGACCCTTTCCCCGGCGCGGCGGGCGGCGCTCGCCCGCGTGGCGTCGGCGCTCGATCTCATCCTCATCGAGGATGACCCCTACGCTCTGCTGGCACCGGAGGCGCCGCCGCCCGTCGCCACCCTGGCGCCGGAGCGCACCTATTATGTCTCCACTTTGTCGAAGGTGCTGACGCCCGGCCTGCGTACGGCCTTCGTGGTGGTGCCGGACGGCACCGCGCCGGATGCATTGGTCGGCGCCCTGAGGGCTCATGTGTTGATGCCGGCCCCCCTCATGACGGCGCTGGCGACGGACTGGATCCGCAGCGGCGAGGCTGCCCAGTTGCTTGAGGGCGTGCGCGAGGAGGCCGCCGCCCGGCAGGAGATCGCCCGGCACCTGTTTCCTTCGGCGCGGTCGCACCCCAACGGATTGCACCTGTGGCAGCCCCTGCCGGCGCATTGGGATCGCTATCGCCTGGTGGAGGCGGCGCGGCGCGAGGGGCTGGGGGTCACGGCATCGGACGCGTTCAGCGTCGAGGCCCGCGCGCCGGATGCGGTGCGCATCTCCATCGGCGGCGTGCCCGACCGGGCAAGGCTCAAGGCGGCGCTGGAGAAACTCGCCGCCATCATGAGCACCCTGCACGCGCGCTATCAGGATGGCGTGGTGTGAGGCTACCGGGCGCTTCGTCCTGTCCGGCGTGAACGTCTGTCAGGGCAGCGGCCGGGGCGCGGCGGCTTCGTCCTTGGTGGTCACGCGCTGGCCTTCCTCCGCCTTGTAGAAGAACTGCGAGGCCACGAGCCACCCCTTGAGCGGACGCAGGGGCGGGATGCAGCTCAGAAGAATGAGCGGCAGGGTGGTGACGAAATGCACCCACATGGGCGGCTCATAGGCCATTTCCAGCCACAGGCCGAAGATCACCGCCGGGATGCAGACGAACATCATCACGAAAAACGCAGGGCCGTCCGCGGGATCGGCAAAGCCATAGTCCAGCCCGCACACTTCGCAGGAGGGACGCAGGGTGAGGAACCCGTTGAACAAATGCCCCTGGCCACACCGGGGGCAGCGGCCGCGAAGGCCAGTTTGAAGGGGAGAGAGCGGGGGCCAGTGGGCGCTGGACATGACGGGGCTCGTTTCGTCTTGAGGGTAACGGCACGATACCGCGTGACACATACAATATCAATATTGTATGTGCGCATGTCTGGACTGCGTCCGGCATACCCTGGGCGATCCGGGCAAATCGGTTCATCTGCGGGGTGAGCCGCCCTCTGGATTCAATAAGGAGAACACCCGTGGCCCATTCCGGACCGGGGCTGGCACCCGTCCTACGGCACCAGCGCCATGCTGCGCGGGCCGGCTCCGACCGGGATGCGGGCGAGGACGCTGAGGCCCTCAAGGTCGAGGACCGCCACCGCGTCCGCGAACCATTCGGTGACGTAGGCCCGCCGCCCGTCGGGACTGATGACCACGCTTTCCGGCGAGCCGCCGAGGCGGACGGAGCCGGTCTCGCGGCCGGCGACCGGGTCGAGCCGGCTGACGGTGCCCGACTGCTGGTTGGCCACCAGGATGCGGCCGGTGTCCGGCGCGATGGCGAGGCCGTAGGGCATCCGCCCCGCGGCGATGCGCGTGACCGAGTGATCGCTCTTGTCGATGAGCGAGACGTCGCCGCTGCGCACATTTGCGACGGCAATGAAGCGCGCATCGGTGCCGGCGTCGAAGGCGTACGGCGCCTGGCCCACCGGCACGGACGCGAGGCGGGAGAAGGTGGCAAGATCGATGACGCTGACAGCGTTGCTCTCGCGGTCGGCGCTGTAGAGCCGGCGCGCGTGCGCATCCAGGGCAAGGCCTGCCGGCGAGCGCCCCACCTTCAAGGCTCCCGTCCGGGCGAGCGTCGCGGCATCAAGCCGATAGACCGTATCGGCCGACCAGTCGCTCACATAAAGCGTGCCGTCGGCGGGATCGGCCACCACGGCGAACGGCTGGCCGCCCAGCCGCGTGGTGTCGATCACCCGCCGGGTTGCCGTGTCGATGCGTGTCAGAAGGCTGGCATCGGGATGGGTGATGTAGGCGGTCTTGCCATCCGGCGACAGGGCGATGCCGGCGGGGGCCTTGGCCACGCCGATGCGCTCCACCGTATCGTGCTCCGTGTCGATGACGCTGATCTCGGCGCCGGCCTGGCAGACCACGAACAGGCTCGCCCCCTGCGCCGTCGCCCCCTGGGTGGCCAGCAGCAGGGCGCCGGGCAGGAGCGCTCGCGCGATCCTCGATGGCCAGCCCGGCCGGCCTTTCACTTGCCCTCCAGCTTGGCCTTGAGACCTTTCAGGCCGGTTTCGAAGAAGGCGGTCATGGCGGCGACGGCGGCCTCGTCATTCAGCTCGTCGGGCGGGAAATTGCTGGTGTCGCCGCGATAGAAGCGGGCGTCCCACACCACCTCGCTGCCGGCGCCGGCGCCGGAGACTGTGAGGGTCGTGGTGTAGAAGCTCACCGGCAGTGCCTCCGCATTCTCAGTGTTGAGCCGCCAGCTGAGGCTGCGACCGGCGTCGTCGTAGGTGTCGAGGCCGTCCGTGATCTCGCCCTTTTCCAGCACCAGCACCCGCTCAGCCCCGGGGGCGTTGCCGCCGGTGGCCTTCACGGCCTTCACCAGGGGATGCCAGGCGCCGATACCGGCGAAGTCGCCCGCCAGTTTCCACACCGCGTCCGGGGAGGCGGCGATAGTGGTGCGCACCTCGGCCTTCTGCGGCGTCGGTCCATGAGCGGTGGCCGGGACGGCGAAAAGGGCAAGGCCGGCGACGGCAAGGGCGAGGAGTACTCTCATGAAACGCGGATCCTTGTGGTGGGATGCGGATGGGGCCGGCGGGCATGCAGCACCTCGGCCGCGAAGAAGGCGATGAGCAACGCCAGGGAAAGCCCGGCGGGGAGGGGGGCGCTGTCCCAGGTGCCCGGCACGGGACGCGGGCGGGCACTGGAGGCAATGGCGGCAGCAAGGCTCGCCGCGTCGGCGAGGGGGGCGTAGGCGAGCCCGGTCTTCGCGGCCAGCGCCTCCAGATGGTCGGTCCGGACCGCGCTCAGGTGCTCTTCGCCGCTGGCAGCTTCGCCACCCCACGGCGCATTGCGCGGGTGGAAACCCTCGCGCTCCTCGGAGCCGGTGGGCGGCAAGCCGTGCCGGTTCTCCTGGGGCACGTCGTCCATGCCGTAGAAGCCGATCTCCTGGCCGTCGCGATCGAATTTCGGGATGGGCACCGGCGTGGCGCCGCCGACACCAACGATGAGCCCGCGCACCACGCCCGCTTCTTCCTCGAAGGGGGGGATGCCGGAGGCAGGCAGGGGCGGTGCTTCCTGGCCATCGGTGAAGAACAGCAGGTCGGCGCCGAGCGGCCGGGCGAGGGCGATGCCGGAATAAAGGCCGGCGGCGATGTAGCTGTCGCCCTCCCAGGCCATGCGCCAGTCGAGATTGGCGATGGCGCCGTCGAGGGGGGCGAAATCCGCGCACACCTCCACCGGCTCGAACAGAAGGAAGCTGCGCCGCTCGGTGAAGATGCCGAGGCCGAGTTCCGAGCCGCAGGGCAGGCGGGCGGCCAGCGCGCGTAGCCCCGCCTTCACCTCGTCGAGGCGGGAGGCGGGCCGGCCGTCGCGGGTGTAGTCGCGCACATTCATGGAGCCGGTCACATCCACCACCGCGATGAGACGGAAGGCGGTGCCGCGCGTCGCCAGCCGTGGCGCGAAGACGGCCGCCAGCGCCAGCGCCAGCGCGGTGGCGAGGAGGACAGTGCGCGGACGGGGACGACGCATCACGGCAGGCCCCGCGGCAGGCCTGGCAGGTCGGTCCACAGCCGCTTCGGGGTTTCCTGGGCGTCGTCATGCTCCTCCTGCTCGATTTGCGGGAAATCGCGGATGAGCCGCATGGCGATGTCGAGATTGTATTTCGCGTCCCAAAAGCCGGGATCGCGGACCAGCGCCGCGCGATAACCGGCCTTGGCCAGCCGCACCAGGGGAATGGCGGGATCGATCTGCGTCTGCTCCAGATGGCTGATGGCGCGAGCAAGACGCGCATTGGCCAGATCGTACAAGGCGGCAACGGCCAACTCCGTCTGGTCCGCACGGGCGAGGCGGTCAACGAAAGGCTGGGCTTCGTCGAGGCGGTCGCGCACCATCAGGAAATGCGCCCGCGCCAGCAGCAGCCGGGGCGCGGCGGTCTCCGGCACCGGCACGTCGCGACCTTCGGCGAGGGCGGCGATGGTGCGGTTCTCCATGGCATGCCAGCCGATACGCGCGCCGAGGGCGGCGAGCACGCCGAGCGCGGCGACGACGAGGGTCGCCAGCGTGAGGTCAGCCAGCCGGCGGATGGGCCATTTGGTGGACCACGCCCGCGCAACCCATTTCATGCCGCCCTCCTGATGTGCGCCGGAGCCCGTGCGGCGTCCCGAGGGCGGGACGCCGGCTGCGCCCCGAGCCCGCGCTCGGCCAGGCGAGCGATGAGGAGGAGCGCCGTCGCCAGAGTGGCAAGGGCATAGGCGGGGCGGGCGAGGTCGCGGCGCGGGATGCGCTCCACATAGGTGAGCGGCGCGGTCTCCTGCCGGTCGATCTCGGCGATGGCGTCGGCCACCGCCTGCGGGCTCCCCGCCTCGAAGGCGCGATAAGGCACGCCGAGGCTGCCGAGGAACAGGTTGAGGTGGCGTTCCGGCATGGCCTGGGGGGTGTCCTCGCCCGGTTCGCGGGGTTTGTCGTAGATGCCGGCCGAGCCGGCGGTGCGCAGGAACAGCCAGTAGATACGCACCGGGCTGCGTTTCACCGCATCCCGCAACGCCGCCTGGACCCGAAGATCGATGACCGCCGCCCCGTCGGAGACCAGCAGCACCGCCCGCGCCGCGCCGGAGCCGTCCCGGTCGAAGGTGGAGAAGGCCAGCGCCAGACCCCGGCCCACGTCGGTGAGGGCGAGGCCCGGCCGGTCGATGGCGGCCACCGCCGCCGCCACCGCGTCGTGGTGGTCGGTCAGCGGCAGCACCGGCATGGGCGACGTGGAGAAGGCGGTGACGCCGATGCGGTCGCGAGGCCGGCGGGCGAGAAATTCGGTGATGAGCCGCTTGGCGGCGGCGGATTTGGATTCCTCCCCCTGTCCCGGCTGGCGGTCAGCGAAGGTGTTGTCCATGCTGGCGGAACGGTCGAACAGCAACACCAGATGCGCGCCCGATCCCACCCGCGTCACGCTCTGCGACGTCAGGTGGAGGCCCGCGAGGCCCAGCACCAGCGCGGCGATGGCGACGACGCCGGCAGTCTTCAGCGCCACATCCAGCGCGCGGGAGAGGCCATCGCGCGGCACCGCCACGAGGCCGGGCACGGGCGTGCCCGAAAGCGCCCGCGCCACAAGGGGCAGCAGGCAGAACACCAGCAGCGCCAGCAGCAGAGGCTGATCGACGGCCATACTCATGCCGTCGCCTCTCGTTGTGTCGGAGCAGCTACCGGCCGCGCCGCGCCCTTGCGCTCGGCCACGGCCAGCCGCCGGGCGAGGGAGAGCAGCGCGTCCGGTGTCATCTCCACCATGGCCGCGTCAGCGCCCTTGCCGAAGAAGGCGATCCGCGAGGCGTGGAAGAAGTGCGCCATGATGTCCGCCTCCGTGGCGAGGTGGGGGCAGCCGGCGAGGAAGGCGGGAACGTCATCGGCGAAAAGACGATGGCCGGCGGCGGCATCGAAGGCGCGGTGGAGACGCAGCAGCGCCTTGGAATAGGCTTCCGCCGATGGTGCCGCGAGGATGCGCCGGATGTCCCGCGCGGCGGCTGAAAACGGCGGACGCAGTCGGCCGAACGGTCCCCAGCCGCGCAGGATGGCGAGGCCGAGAATGCTCGCGAGCCCGACAGCTGTTGCCCCGGCGACGCGCCTCAGGTCGGCGCGGAGCGGATGGGGCAGGGGGGCGATATCCGGTTGGAGCGCCATGGGATTGGCGGCCCCACCGGCGACGAGGGACCGCAGCGGCGAGGCTGCGAAGTTCCAGGACGGCACCGAGAGGTTCAGCACCTGGTCGCCGTCGCGGGCGGTGAGCGGAACGGCCGGGATGTCGAGCCCCCGGGTCTCCAGCGGCGCGTAGAAGGTCTGGTAAGAGAGGAGGAGGCGATAGCGCCGGGCGCCATGGACCGCTGGCAGCTCAGTGAGATCGGCGCTGCGCAGGTCGAGCCAGTAGGTGACGGGGCGCGGACGAGGCAGACTGCCCGGCTCCAGCTTGAAGCCGGGATCCAGCGTGACGGCGGCTTCAAGGGTGATCACGTCACCGAGGAAATAGCCGAACGGGCGCGGGGCGAACAGCTCCACCGTCGCCGCGCGCGCCGGCGCGGCGACGCAGATGGCTGCGCCGAGCAGAATCGCCTGGAGAAGGCTGCGCCTAACGGTGCGCCAGAAAGTCCGCGAGGGCATCGGCATCAAACCGGTCGGAGAGATGAAAGGCGCCGAGGCCACGCCCGGCGAAGAGGTCGTCAAGCGCGGCGATGCGGCTCTTCGCCTGCGCCCGCCAGCGTTCGCGCAGGGACGGGCGCATGAGGACGAGGCGGCGCCCGCCGGTTTCCGCATCCCGCGCCTCGATCAGCCCGAACGCCGGCAGATCGCCCTCGGCGCGGCTGTCGCGCAACACCACGGGCACCACATCGTGCCGCCACAGGGCATCGAGCAGTGCGGCGAGGTCGCTGGCGGGTAGCAGGAAATCGGAGACGAGGAAGACAAGGCAGCGGCGTTGTGGCAGCCGCACGGCCGCCTCCGCCAGCCCGCCCGCGGAGCGGCCGGTGAAGGGGGCATCGCGCAGTCGCGCGCGCACCTCCTGCGCCAGGCCCCGGCGGCGCGAGGCGGGCAGATCGATGTCATCCCGCACCTCATCGTCGGCGGCAAGCAGCGCGAAGGCGTCGCCACCGGCAATGGCGGACGCGGCCAGTGTCGCGGCCAGCTCGGCCGCGGCCTCGCGCACGCCGTCGAACGCCATGGAGGCGGACACGTCCGCGAGCACCGCCACCGTCATGGCGCGACGGGGCGCGAAGTTGCGTACATGGATCGTCTCGAACGGATCGCGCAGGGAGGCGCGCAGGTCGATGCGGCGGGGATCTGGCCGGGCGATGAGGGGCAGCAGGCCCCGGAAGGTGCCATCGCCGCCCTCGCCGAGGGCAGGATGGGCGCCCGGCCGCTCGCCGCGTGGACGCCACCGCAGCCGGTAGGGCAGGGCGGGCGGCATCTCGGTCGCTGGATCGGACGGCGCGTCCGCCTCGCGCGGGCTCATGGCGCGGGCACCGTCTCGAAGGCGGCGCGGCAGAGGGCGCCGACGATCTCCTCGCGCCGCATCTCATAGACCGGATCGAAGAAGATGCGGTGGGCCATCACTTCCGGGAACACGGCGCGCAGGTCTTCCGGCACGATCATGTCGCGGCCTTCCAGCCAGGCCCGCACGCGCGCCGCCCGCACCAGGAAGGACATGCCGCGCGGGCTCGCCCCGCCCTGCACCAGCCGATCCATGCGCACCCCGGGCAGGGTGATGCCGGCGGCATCGGGTGCGCGCACCGCGTCCCACAGGGCGAGCGTATAGGCGGCGATGGCCTCGCTGGCGTGGACGCCATCCTGGATGGCACGGGCGATCTGATCGAGGCGGGTGTGGTCGATCACGCCTTCCGCGACCCCCGCGACCAGACGGTCCATGTGGTGGAAACGCGGATCGAAGATGAGCGCGCGCCGGCTCGCCGCATCGGCGGGGGCCTTCACCTGCACTTCCATGAAGAAGCGGTCGCGGGCGGCAGCGGGCAGTTCGAAGGTCTCTTCCCGCTCCACGCGGTTGCGATCGGCGAATACCTGGAGATGGGGGAAATGATACTCGCGCCCGAAGGCGGAAACGGTGCCCTCGGCCATCAGGCGCAGCAAGAGGGCGTGGACCTGCGGGCGCGCCCGATTGATCTCGTTGAAGAAGAAGATGGAGAGGTCGTCGCCGCGCCGAAGGAGCGGGCCGGGGTCCACCCGGGGCCGGCCGTCGTCGCCGATACGGGCGTCATAGACGAGGTCTGTGGGCATCAGGTCGATGGTGCCCTCGACCCGCTCATAGGTGCCGCCGATGGCGCGGGCCATGGCCCGCAGCAGGGTCGTCTTGCCCACGCCCACGTCGCCTTCCAGCAGCACGTGGCCGCGCGCGAACACGGCGATGGTGAGGAGGCGGATGACCCGCTCCTGCCCCAGCACCACCTTCGCCACCTCGCGTTCGAAGGCGAGCGCGCGGGCGCGCCAGTCCGCGAGCGAGGGGTCCGAGCCGGCGAGGACCTGCATGGCGAGGTGTCCTGTCTCTGCACCCAAGACTCTAAAGAATGGCGCAGCCGACCGGTGCGGGGAGACCCTTATGGAGGCTCCCGTCGCATCCCGGCAGGCCGCGCCAGTTGGCCCACCATCCATCGGAGGATTGCCCGGCAGAAATAGCGGAGTTCTGCCCTGCTGGTGGGATCGGGTGAAGCTGTCGTCAGTTGGACGGAATCTTGCTCACGTCATAGACGAACTGGCCGGTCTTCTGGAAATACGCGACGCGCTTCTGGTTGCGCTCCTCCATCGCGGTGATGGACTGTGACTGCTTGGCGACCTCGGCCGGATTGTGCTTGGGGTCGAACTTGGAGCCGGCCACCTGTTCCGGGAAGCCGGGCTTCGGCTCCCAGCAATTGCCCGGCGCGCGGCAGTTGGTGCCGTCGTAGGCGAGGGCGCCCGAGGCGGCGAGAAGGCCTGCGGCCGAAACGGCTGCGGCGGTAAACACGGCGATCCGGCGGCGGGTGCGGTCATAACGGGTCATGTGGTTTCCTCCCATTTTCACTTGAGGCCGGCCGCACTGGCGGTCGACACCTTGCACACCGGCGCCTGATCCACAGGCGGCGTGTGATCCTCCTTCTCTTGGAAGGGCTTGAAGGCGGCGCGCTGGGCCGGGGTCAGCCACACGGCTTCCTTCGGGTCGTCCTTGTAGATGTGGCGGATCCACGCCATCACGAGAAGCATGTCGTCGAGGGTGAGGGCCCCGTACATGGGCCCCATCTGGCCCTGCGCCCCTCCGAAGATGGTCTCGAACAGGCCCTGGTCGGTCATGTTCTTCGGGTAGGTCCAGTAACTGTCGTTGAGGCCTGGGCCGATCTTGCCCTCGCCGTAATGGCCATGGCAGCCCGAGCAGGTCGACAGGAACAGGTCCATGCCCTTGGGCAGGCAGGTGGGGTTTTCCACGTAGAGGTTGACACCGGTGGCGAGGAACTTCTTCACCGCCTCGGTGTCACGCCCCTCCTCCATCGCCTCGGACAGGTCGAGCGGCTGGCCGGTCACTGTATTCGTGAAGGTCAGCGCCGCATGGGCCGCCAGCGTGAAGCCGGAGGCGAGGGCAATGGCGACGAGGCCCTTCAGGGCGCGTGAACGGAAACTCTTCTGCATCAGGACCTGCCGGAATGTTCGTTTGGCAATGGAGCGCGGGGGCGCGCGGCTCAGCTGTTGGGCTTGAGAAGGGGAATGCCTTCCTCGACGAGGATCTCGTCGATCTGCGGCCGCGCCTTCACCAGCGCCGCGTCGATCTCAGCGAGAAGGGCGGCGTCGTCGCGCCGCACGCCGACCGACTGGTCGTAGTGCAGCGGCACGACCGTGCCGTCGAAGCGGGTGATGGAGGTCCCGGCCAGCGACATGCGCAGCGGCACCTGCGAGGCCTTCACATAACGCGCGACTTCCGGCGCGAAGGCGAAGGCGATGTCGGCTTCTCCGTTGGCCACTTCGGAGACGATGCGGTCGCCGGGGATCTGCACATACTGGTTGCGCGGCGACTTGAAGTTCACGAGCCCGTAGAGATAGGCCGCATTGTCTTCATACTTGCCGAGGCGCTTCAGCATGGTCTCGCCAGGGGAATAGAAGCGGATGGCGAAGTGGCCGCCGAGCGCCTTGACCTGCGGGTCCTGCCAATCGGTGGCGGTGATGGTGCGGTCGGCGCGCGTCACCAGCACGTAGGACGTGCGATAATAGGGCTTGGAGGTGAGCATGCGCTCGTCACCGGTATCCACGCCCATCACCACGTCGCAGAGCTTGGGATCGAGCTGGTCGCGCACCTGGTAGATGGCCGGCTTGGAGGTCCAGACGAACTGGACCTTCCGCCCCATTGCGGTGGCGAGCACCTCGGCGATGCGGTTCTCGAAACCGAGCTTCTCGCCGGTCTTGCCCTCCTTTAGGGAGAACGGGGCTTCCACCTCGGAGGCGCACACGCGCAGCACGCCGGGGTCGGCGGGGGCGGCGACGGGCGCTGCGGCCGCGGTCTGGGCCGTTGCGGCGGGTGACTGAGCCATGGCCGGCACGGCGCCAAGCGACAGGAGGAGGCTGGCGAGAAGCAGCCGGCGGGTGGTGGGTCCGGAATGGGTCATCCTGCGCTCCCGATGGGAAGGCCCGCGTTGCGGGCGGTGCGGGAAAGTGCCGGCCGCCGTGAGGGGGCGGCGGCCGGAAGGGAAGTGACGGACGTCATCCTCCCAGGTTCGAGGCCGCGCCGATCAGGTTGCTTCAACCTGATCGGATCGCGCTCCTGTACGATCAGCCGCCGGAAGCGAACTCGCCCACGTTCGGATCGTCGTAGGGACCCTTCCCGTCGAGCGAGAAGACCATCACGCCGCCACCCTGCTGGGTGTAATGCTGGAGCTGCTTGAACGCGCCCACGGCACCGAGGCCGGCGGTGGGATCGTTCAGGTCGAACACCAGGCCCACGCCCGGCCAGCCGCCGACACCGTAGTAGATGGCGACGTACTGCACGCCCTTGTGGGTGTAGGTCATGGGATGGCCGATGACGCCGGACGGCAGCTTGAACTTCCAGAGCAACTGGCCGGTGTCGCTGTCGCGGGCCTTGATGAAGCCGTCCAGCGTTCCGTAGAACATCACGCCGCCGGCGGTGGCGAGGGTGCCGCCCCAGGCCGCGAAACGCTCCATCACTTCCCACTTGTACTTGTTGTTGATGGCGTCATAGGCCTTCACCTGGCCGAGGCCGACATAGTTCTGCCGGTCACCCTTGGGGCCGGGATACATGTTCAGCGTCGCGCCAACGAAGAACTGACCTGCCCGGTAGGGCAGCATGAAGGGCTCCCAATCCATGCAGATGTGGTTGATGCCCATGAAGAACGACTTGCGTTCCGGGTCGTAGCTGTCGTGGCCCTGGTTGTGGTAGCCCATGGCCGAGGGACAGATGTCGCGGCCCACATGGTTCATGCGGGTGCCGAATTCCGGATCGCGCCGCGGCAGACCGGTCTTCAGGTCCACCTGCTTCACCCAGTTGACCGTGTCGTCGATCTTGTCGGCGGAGACGAGGGTGCCGTCGGTGCGGTCGAGGGTGTAGACAATGCCGTTGCGGTCCGGATGGGTCAGAAGCTTGCGCATCTTACCCGTCTTGTCCTTCTGTTCGGACAGCATCATCACGTTGACGCCGGCATAATCCCATTCGTCGTGGGGCGTCTTCTGGTAGCCGAACTTGGCCTCGCCGGTGTCGATGTCGCGACCCCAGATGGTCATGGTCCACTTGTTGTCGCCGGGACGCATGGTCTCGTTCCACGGCGCCGGGTTGCCGGAGCCGTAATAGACCATGTTGGTGGTCGGATCGAAGGCGTACCAGCCCCAGTTGGTGCCGCCGCCGATCTTCCAGGCATCGCCTTCCCAGGTCTGGGTGCCGAGGCCCTTCTGGCCGTAGTGCGGGTTGGCCTTGTTGAAGTCGTCGGCGAGCTTCACCTGGTCGTCGGGACCGGTGGCGTAGGCGCGCCACTTCTGGGCACCGGTCTTCACGTCATAGGCGGTCACGTAGCCGCGCACGCCCAGCTCGGCGCCCGAGGAACCCACCAGCACCGTGTCCTTCACCACATAAGGGGCGATGGTCAGGGTGGATCCGACCTTGATGTCGGAATTCTCGAGCTTCCAGAATTCCTCACCGGTATCCGCTTTCAGCGCCACGATGTGGCCGTCGAGCTGGGTCTTGAGGATGAGAGGCGGGGTCTTGCCGTCGCCGGGCCAGTAGGCGAGGCCGCGGTTCACCACGTCGCAGCAGGCGACCGCGCGGGCGGTGGGGTTCTGCTTGGGCTTGTGCTGCCACAGGATGCGGCCCGGGTCGTCCAGCCCCACGGCAAAGGTGGTGTTGGGGAAGGGCGAGTGGATATACATCACGTTGTTGACGACGAGGGGCGTTCCCTCGTGTCCGGAAAGCACGCCGGTGGAAAATGACCAGGATGCCTTCAGGTCTTTCACGTTCTGCTTGTTGATCTGCTTCTGCGGGCTGAAGTTGTTGGCGTCGTAGTTCTTGCCCGTCATGGGCCAGTTTTCATCGCTTTTGGCGATCTCGACGAGCTTGTCGTTGGCGTGCGCCGGCACGGACATGGCGGCGGAGCCCGCCGCTAGGGCAAGCGTCACGGCACACAGGGAAACGGAAGAGAACAGTCTTGTCATTTGGCGCTTCCTCGGGGTTTCCTCAAGTTCAAGTCTTTGTCTTGGACGAGGTTCGGCGGACCCTTTCGCCGAGGTGCTGGACCTGTCCATGCACCTTCGGAGCGGTTTTCCCGCTCTCGTTCGGGGGTTCCGGCGCCGGCCGCCGCGCCGCCCTACTGGGGTCTGGCGTGCGTGCGTCGGGCGGCCGACGGGAAGCCCCGTCGGGCGTGGCCTTCGGCCGTCCGCCTTCAGGCGGTCGGTGAAAAGGCGCGCGCGCCCGCGCGTCGGTGATCAGATTGTAAGTGCCGGTCGTCCTCCGATTGCGACCTGAATTTCTTATTTCTTATTATTCTCTTATGCTTTTGCATTTGGTCTATACAGATGAATGCTTCCACGCTGCCTTGTCTCGCGGTATTTATGCAATTTGATGCGGGAAGATTTGGTAAAATATCGTGGGTCATAGTCCTATATCGTTGGTTTAAAACAAAAATACAGACTTAAGGGTGGGGTGACGGAGATGCCGGCCGGAGCCGCAATCGCAGCTTCTTATCCAGAATTCGCGACGTATAATCGGAACATCGCGAGTTCAGATCCACATATGAAAAAGATCATAAGACGTTTCTCAGGAAACAACGGGCGCGGCGGCCAAGGTGTATCGCGTTGCAGCATGCCGGGACGTGTCCGGGCAGGGCGAGCCACGCTACTTCTTGGTCCCTGCCTCGCCGTGCTTTCTGCCTGCGGGGAGGACGAGGCTCCGGCGCGCAAGCCCGTGGCCGCGATCGAGACCGCATCCGGGGCGCCCGCGTCCCAGGCCTCCGCCACGCGGCCGAGGCCCACCCGCGACTGGCTGGAGCGGGCCGATGGGGTGGCACCAGAGGCCTGGCTCGCCGCCCGCTCCACCCCGCCGGCGGATCCCGCCCGCATGGCGGCGCTCCTGAAGGAGGCGGACACCCTGTTCGACGAAACTCCGCGCATGCTGGCCAACCGCACCGCACAGCTCCAGCGCATGCTCGCCGAAAAGGCACTGATGGAGGCCCCGCAGGATCTGCTCGAGGACTTCATCCGCCTCGCCCGTGAGGACGGCCGCACCCGTGGCCGATTCGGATTCGGCGATCTCTGCCAGCATTATTTCAATCTCAGGGCGGCGGGGCTTGGCCGTGGTGCCGCGCTGGAGGCTCTCGCGCTGGCGCGGGCCGGGCAGGAGAGCCGTGCGCCATGAGCTTGCCGGATGCCCTGCCATCTCCGCTCCAGCCCCGGCCGGTGTCGCGCCCGGCGCCTCCGGCGCAACCCTCCGCGACCGTCGGACGGCGGGCGTCGTTGCGGGTCCGGGTCCTCGGCGTGGTGGTCGCCATCAATGCCGCAGCCGCCGTGGTCGCCGGCACCGTGGTGGTCCACAACGCGCGTGTGGCCGCAGAGCGGGAGATGACGGCCTCCGTCGAGATGGCCGAGCGCATGGTGCGCGAGACCGCGGAGCGCATGGCGGAGGCCCCGGAAGCCGGCGGTCCGGCAGCCGGGGAGCTCGCCAACTGGCCGGTCCACCTGCGGCACCTGCGCCACGTGCGGATCGTCATTGAGGACGCGCAAGGCCGTCCCATCCCGCTCAAGCCATCCGGCTCGAGGGAGCAGGACGACGGTGACGCCGGCGCCCCCGCGTGGTTCGCGCATCTCGTGGGCGTGAGCGAAGTAGCCCGCGACATCGAGGTTCGCATCAACGGCGCTCGGTTCGGGCGGGTGCGCGTCGCCGGCGTGCCCGACGACGAGGTGGACGAGGTCTGGGAGGACGTGAGCGACTTCGCCGTCGTCGCCATCGCGGTGAATGCGGCCATTCTGCTCGCGCTTTATGTCGCGCTCGGCCGCGTACGTTCGGACCTCGGTCGCTTCCGCAACGCGCTCGGCGAACTGGAGCAAAACCGCTTCTCCTGTCGGGTCGACCTGCCGCGCACCCGCGAACTGGCGGAAGTGGCCGAACGCTTCAATGAGCTTGCCGCGGCGCTCGCCGCCGCCCGTGCTGAGAATGATCGCCTCAACGCCCATCTCGTCACCCTCCAGGAGGACGAGCGGCGGCAGATCGCCAGCGAGCTGCATGACGAGCTCGGGCCGTTGATGTTCGGCCTCAAGGCCGGAGCCGAATCGCTGGCGCGCGCCGCCGCGGAGGCGGAAGGGCCGGCCAAGGCGCGGATCGCGGATCGCACCCACGGCCTCGTGGGCATCGTCGAGCGCATGCAGGCCACCAATCGCCGGCTGCTGCGGCGCATCCGCCCCGCTGCCCTCGATCTCCTGTCGTTGCGGGAAGCCATTTCGAGCCTTCTTGCCGATTTCCGCCAGCACGATCCCTCGCGCACCTTTCTTCTGGCCGCCGGGCCCCTCGCCGCCCACTATTGCGCCGCCCGCGACGCAACGCTCTATCGGTGTGTGCAGGAGGCGGTGACCAATGCCCTGAAGCATGGGGACGCGCGCGCCATCGAGGTCGAAATCGGCGAGGTTGCCGGGGCGGCCGGGCCCGAAGGGGGGGTGCTGCTTCGCCTCGTGGTCACCGATGATGGGCCGGGTCCGCCCGATCGCATCGTCGAAGGGCTCGGCCTTGCCGGGATGCGCGAGCGGGTGCGGGCGCTTGGCGGCACCTTCCGCTTCGAGCGGGGACCCAAGGGGGGCGCCCGTTTCGTGGCCGAGATTTCCGTGCCGCCCCCGAGCTAGGACGGAGCCGGGGAGAGCGAAGCGATCTCATCGGATCGGCCACCAAACCTTTAGGAAAGTGAGGCGTTATCTGGTCAAGTCGCCATGCTGGCTGACCAGCGGGTGCCCTTGCAGGAAGGCAAACACAGACGAATGACCCGTGTCCTCATCATCGACGATCACCCCATCGTGCTCCAGGGCTGCCGGCACCTGCTGGAGGATACGGGGGCGTGCGAGCTGATCGAAGCGCAGACCGCCGTGGCGGGCTATCGCCAGTTCCGTCGCCAGCGGCCAGACATGGTGATCGTGGACCTGGCGCTCAACGGCAACGGCCTTGCCGGTCTCTCTCTGGTGCGGCGGCTCAGGGTGCATGCCGCGCGCATGCCGATTCTCGTCTTCAGCATGCATGCCGACCCGGTGATCGCGAGCCGAGCGCTGGAGGCCGGGGCGACCGGCTATCTGGTCAAGGACACGTCGGCGGCCGATCTCATCGATGCCTTCGAGAAGGTGCGGCGCGGCCAGTCCTACATCAGCCATGACCTGGCGCTGGAGGTGGCGCTGCTGGGGACGCGCGGGCGGACCGGCATGCTTGCCGACCTGACACAGCGGGAGCTGCAGGCGCTGGCGCTGCTGGCCGAGGGCAAGGCCTACGGGCAGATCGCGGAAGAGCTGGGCGTCAGCTACAAGACGGTGGCGAACACCTGTTCCCACCTCAAGACCAAGCTCGGGGCGACAAACCTCGCCGAGCTGATCCACCGCGCCATCCAATATGTGGCCGGCTCGCCCGCCGGAGGCAAGAACAGCAGCCTGGCATAGGCCGGAAGGTCGGGGGCTGCCCGGCCTTCTCGGCGGTTTAGTGGCTTTTATGCCCGCTGTTGGAGGCGCCGACGCCTTCCACCTGATACTGGACGGCGACGGTTCCGGCCTTCTCGAAGGTCAGGGTGCCGTCCACCTTGGTGCCTTCCTTCAGCGGTTCCTTCAGGTTGAGGAACATGATGTGGTAGGAGCCGGGCTTCAGGGCCACGGAGCCGCCGGCGGGAATGGCAAGGCCGTCCGGCAGGGCGCGCATGGTCATCACGCCGTCCTTCACCGCCATCTCGTGGATCTCCACTTTGCCGGCGAAGGGGGCAGTGGCCGAAATCAGCTTGTCCGGCGTCGCGCCGGTGTTCTTGAGCGTCAGGTAGCCTGCCGCCACGGTGGCGCCGCCGGGCGTGGCGCGGGACCAGGGATGGTCGACCTCGATGGCGCCGGCCTTGAACTCATGGGCCATGGGCGCCTGAGCGGTGAGCATGAGCGCGCCGACAGCCAGCGCCGCCGCAGTCAGGACGCCGCGCCGGGATGGAAAGCTGGTGGACATGGAAAACTCCTCAGGTTGGCCGCCGCCGGTATTCCGGCGCCGACGAACACAGGGGTAACACCGGGGTGTGGGCGAAAATGGGGTGAGCGGGACGGATGGCCCATGGAGCGGTGATGCGCCCGCTCTCCACAGGGGATACGACCGGTGGCTGCGTCGGCGCACAGCTCTCGCCGCGCACCTGCGGCGGAGAGCCGGGCAGCGGATGGCCCTTCGGCTGGTGGAGCGGCAGGCTTGTGAGCGTCCCTGACGGGCGTCCCGATCTGGGCGCCCTATTGGGCGGTCCGGTTGGCCGCCTCCTTGGTCACCAGGGGGCAATCCCCCTCGTTGAGCGGGCGGAAGGCTTCGTCGCCGGGGATGACGCGGATCAGCTTCAGGTAATCCCACGGATACTTCTGTTCGGCCGGCGCCTTCACCTGCAGCAGATAGAGGTCGTGGACCATGCGCCCGTCCTCGCGAATGCGCCCGCCGTGGGAGAAGAAATCGTCCACCGGCGTGGCCTTCATCTCGACCACAACCTTGGCGGTGTCGGTGGCGCCGGTCGCCTTCACCGCCTTCAGATAGTGCAGGATCGACGAATAGGTTCCGGCCTGCCCCATGGTGGGCATGGCCTTGTGGCGCTCGTAGAAGCGCTTGGACCAGGCGCGCGTTTCGTCGTTCAGGTCCCAGTAGAAGCCCTGGGTGAGGATCAGCCCCTGGGCAGTGGGCAGGCCGATGGCGTGGATGTCTGTGATGTGCAGGTAGAGCCCGGCGAGCTTGATGCCCGACTGGGGAATGCCGAACTCGTTCGCCTGCTTGATGGCGTTCACCTGGTCGGCGCCGGAATTGGCGAAGGCGATGAGCTTTGCCCCCGCGCCCTGGGCCTGGAGCAGGTAGGAGGAGAAATCGGTGGTGCCCTGGGGATGCTTCACGGCGCCCACGATCTTGCCGCCGCTCTGTTCCACGGCCTTCGAGGTGTCGCGCTCCAGCGCGGCGCCGAAGGCGTAGTCGGCGGTGATGAAGAACCACGGCCCGTCCTTCGCCAGGGATTTGCCGGTGCCGGCGGCCAGGGCATAGGTGTCGTAGGTCCAGTGGATGCCGGTGGGCGCGCAGGCCTTGCCAGTGAAGTCGGACGAGCCGCCGGTGGAAGCCAGCACCAGCTTGTTTTTCTTGCGGCCGATCTCCTGCACCGCCAGCAGCACGGAGGAGGTGGGGATGTCGGTGATGACGTCCACGCCGTCCTCGTCGATCCAGCGGTTGACGAGGGCGGAGCCCACATCCGGCTTGTTCTGGTGGTCGCCGGCGATGATCTCGACGGGCCGCCCGAGCACCGTGCCGCCGAAATCCTCCACCGCCATCTTCGCCGCGATCACGGAGCCGGGGCCGGCCATGTCGGCATAGATGCCGGACTGGTCGTTGAGGACGCCGATCCGCAGCGGCTTTTCGTCGGCGCGGACCACGCCGCCAGCGAGTACAACGGCCGCAAGGGCAAGGGCGAGGCGCATGGGGATCTCCATAAGGGCAGCCTCACTTACCCGATACTGTACTGTGGATCAATCTATAAAACACATAATTTTGATAATAATAACATTATACGTATAATATATGTGGTTTATGGTGGCCGTGGACTCGCGTTGGCAGATGGCATTGGCCTTCGCTCCCATGGCCGGCGCGGTGTCCGATCTGGCATTCAAGGGCAGCCGTTCGCCCGATCCTGAGTCTTCACACGCGGACTGCTGGCCTTGAGCGCAAAGGATCCGCCTGGGGATGATCAAGATGCCTGCCTTGACCGACTGGTCACGCCGCATTCTGCAAGCCGTGCTGGTCATGGCCGGCGTGCTGCTGTGCGCCACCGACGCCTTCGCCCATGCCACACTCATTCGCACCTCGCCCGCCGACGGCGCCATGGTTGCCAGCCAACCCGACGCCTTCTCCCTGACTTTCAGCGAGCCCATCGCGCCGTTGGTGCTGCGGCTGGTGGCGCCGGACGGGACCGCCGTCACCCTCGACCGTTACGTACAGCGGGGACCCACCCTCGATATCGCCGCGCCGGCGGGACTCAAAACCGGAACTCATGTGCTGACCTGGCGCGTCGTCTCGGACGACGGCCACCCGGTCGGGGGCGCGGTGGTGTTTTCCATCGGAGCGCCGAGCCCCGGCGTTTCCGCCGCCGCCGTGGAGATCATCGACTGGCCGGTGCGCACCGCCATCTGGAGCGCGCGGCTCGTCATCTATGCCGCGCTGTTTCTGGGAATTGGCGGGGCCTTCTTCATGAACTGGATCGGCGGGCGGTCGAGGTCGGCCGCGCGCCTTGGCATGGGCCTGATCCTCGCGGGCCTTGTCGCGGTGCCGGTTTCGGTCAGCTTCCAGGGGCTTGATGCCCTCGGCGCGACGCTGCGCAACCTGCCGGAGCTTGTGGTGTGGCGAACCGGCTTCGCAACCAGCTACGGTCTTGCCGCGCAACTGGCGCTGGCCGCCCTTGCCATGGGGCTGGGCGCCTTCGGCCTGAAGGGCATCGCGGGGCGGCTGCTGTCGCTGGCCGCGCTGATCCTGATGGGATGCGCGCTCGCCGCCAGCGGCCATGCCGGCGCGGCGCCTCCGCAGACATTGACCCGGCCGGCCGTAGCCCTGCACGCCGTGGGGATCGCGTTCTGGGCCGGCGCGCTCGTTCCCCTGGGCACCGCGTTCGCGTCCCGATCGTCCGACGCGGCGGTGGCGTTGCGTCGATTCTCGGTCCTTGCGCCATTTGCGGTGCTGCCCCTGGGGGTGGCGGGCCTGCTGCTGGCGGTTATCCAGCTGGAGAGCCTCCAAGCGCTTTGGACCACCGCCTATGGCGCGGTGCTCCTGGTGAAGCTTGCCCTTCTGGTTCCGCTGTTCGGGCTCGCCGTCGTCAACCGGATCAGGCTGACGGCACCGGCCGAGCGGGGAGAGGCGAGGGCTATCGCGAAGCTGCGCTGCTCCATCCGCGCCGAGATGGCCCTCATTCTCGTGATTTTCGCCGTGGCCGCCGTGTGGCGCTTCACGCCGCCGCCGCGCGTGCTGGCGGTGATCGGGGCGGAGCCGGCCTCGGTGCACATCCACACCAGCGCGGCCATGGTGGATCTGTCCATCTCGCCGGGCCGCGCCGGACCCGTCAGCGCCTCCATCGTCATCATGACCGGGGAGTTCGGCCCCCTCGATGCCAAGGGGGTGACGCTCATCCTGTCCAATCCCGCGGCCGGCATCGGGCCGATCCGGTGGCCGGCGACAAAGCCCGGCGACGGCACCTGGCGCGTGGACGGCCTCACCCTTCCCCAAGCCGGCCGCTGGTCCGTCGGCATGGAGATCCTCGGCCCGGATGGCGCGCCCAGCGAGCTGGCCGGCGAGATCGATATCCGCCCCTGACCCATGACGGCAGGCCCTCGGGACGCCCGCCGCGCGGGCCTGCCGCCGCGATCAGGCTTGACAGGAGGCGCCGATTGCCCGCTGCTGCACCTGCACATGGTTTTCCATCGGCGCGCGGTGACGCGTTCCGATGGATAAGGGAATGGGGTAGGGCCTGACCGCCCGAAGCCCCGACCGCCCCCGCGACTGTGAGCGGCGAGTGGCCTTCCACGATGCCACTGGACCTTTGCCTTTCGAGGCCGGGTCTGGGAAGGCGGATGGTTGCGACGACCCGCAAGTCAGGAGACCGACCATGGGCATATGTTCACCCTCAGGCCGTCGGGTGAGACGGCAACGGAGTCTTCCATGCATATCGAACCCGGCCTTGTGGACAGCGGAAAGATCTGGCTGAGCTATGTGACGGCGGCCGGTGCCGGCGGCTACACGCTGAAGCTCGCCTTCGACTCGCTGCGCGAGCGCGGCGCCGTGTCCCTGCTGTCGCGCAGCGCCGTGGCGACCGCGCTGGTCTTCTCCTTCTTCGAGGTGCTGCCGCACTATCCGGTCGGCGTCTCCGAGGTGCATCTCATCCTCGGATCGACCCTGTTCCTGATTCTCGGGGCCGCGCCCGCCGCCTTCGGCCTTGCCCTCGGCCTGCTGGTCCAGGGCCTGTTCTTTGCGCCCTTCGACCTGCCGCAGTTCGGCATGAACGTGACCACCCTTCTGGTGCCGCTGTTCGCGCTCACGGCGCTGGCGCCCCGGGTCATCGCGCCGAACACCGCCTATGTGGACCTGAAGTATCGCCAGGCCCTCGCGCTCTCCACCACCTACCAGGCCGGAATCGTCGCCTGGGTGGCGTTCTGGGCGTTCTACGGCCAGGGCTTCACCGCCGAGAATGCCGCCTCGATCGCCTCGTTCGGCGGTGCCTACCTGCTCGTCATCATCGTCGAGCCGCTGGTGGATCTCGCCGTGCTCGCGGCCGCCAAGGCGCTGAATGGCCTGAAGGGCAGCCCCCTGTTCGAGCGCCGGCTCTTCGACGCCGCCTGATCACTGTTCAGTCCCGCGATGCGGCGGCATCCCTCGTGATATCGCCGCATCGCGCGTGCTGAGCCGGGTTCGCGTCGCCCCTGCTTGATCGGGCGCGGGTCTCGTCGTTTCCTTCCGGCAGGTGCTATGTTAGATCTTCCACTGGGGGGTGGGATCAGATGGTCGGGCGGCGGGATCGGAAATGGGCGATCGGCTGGATCGCTGCGTTCGCAGCGGCATACGCCCTTGTCTTCCAGATCGTCCTGACCAGCGCCCTCCTGGCATCTGTCTCGACCGTCGGCGCCGATGCAGCGACCCCGCTTTGCCTCTCCGGCGCGTCAGCGGACGCGCACGCGGACGAGGGGGGCAAGACCTCCAGTTCCATTGTTCATTGCCCGCTCTGCCTGTCCCGGACCGATGTGGCGGTGCTGACGCCGCCGGTCATGGTGGCGTTGACCGACCGCGTCGCGATCGAACTGCATTTCCGGGCGGTTCTGCGCAGTTCCCTTCAGGGCCAGTCTTTCGGCCTCCCGTTCCAGCCCCGCGCGCCTCCGTCCCTGGCCTAGAGCTGGATTGAGTCAGGCGACATCAGCCTGATCGATCCGCCGCTCCATCGGACACGGGCGCATTGCCCCATGGGCCAGTGTTCCGGGACCGTCGCGCGCATGCCGCGCGCAATATTCAATTCATCACCGTATCGCCGAAGACGTCGGAAGACACGGCGTGAGCGCGGCTCATGGCAGCCAGCGCCGCCGCACGTCTTGCCGTCGGCAGTCTGGATATTACAATGCCGATCCATTCCCGAAACACCCTGCGCCGCGCCCTGCAACTGACGAGCGCGCTGGTGCGTCCTTCGATCGCCGCGCTGTGTGTGGCGCCCCTGTGCGTGGCTCCGCTCGCGACGTCGGCGGCCAGGGCGCAGACCGTGCCGGAGCTGCCCACGGTCGTGGTCCGCTCCGATGCTCCCTCGAGCACCGTCCGAGGTGCCGCCGACGGTCCGTTCACCCCGGCCGACACCGCGACCATCTCGGGCGAGGAGGCCCAGGGCGCGACCCTTTCCACCAGCGATTCGGGCTCGCTGATCAGCCGGATTCCGGGCGGCGCGGCCTGGGGCGCCGGCGGCGTGTCGAGCCTGCCGGCGGTCAACGGCATGGGGGCGGACCGGGTGCAGGTCTCCATCAACGGCATGCTGTTTGGCCTCGCCTGCCCCAACGAGATGAATCCGCCCCTGTCCTTCGTCAACCCGGCGATGATCGCCGGGGCGCGGGTCTATATGGGCACCGCGCCGGTGAGCGTCGGCGGCGACTACACGGGCGCGAAGGTGGATGTGTCCGTCGCCCCGGCGCAGTTCACGCCGGGCCAGGCGCTGACGACCCATGGCAGCGTGTCCGGCTTCTACCGCAGCAACGGCGACGGCTATGGCATGGATGCCAACGTCACCGTGTCCAACGAGGACACCAGCGTGACCTACACCGGCGGCTGGGCGCGGGCGAGCGACTATACGGCGGGCGATGGCACCACCATCAAGTCCACCATGTATGAGACGCAGAACCATGCCCTGAGCGTCTCGAAGAAGCTGCAGGACCAGCTCTTCACCTTCCAGATCGGCGGGCAGTTCATTCCCTCGGAGGGCTACGTCAACCAGTACATGGACCTGGTGGACAACAAGAGCATCTACGGTAACGCCCGCTACGAGGGCCTGTTCGACTGGGGCAAGCTGGAGGCAACCGTGTTCGCCAATCGGGTGCGGCACACCATGGGCTTCATCGAGCCGGACAAGAGCGGCGACATGCCCATGGATACGCGCACCACCGATCTCGGCTATGCGGTGAAGGGGACGTTCGGGGTATCGGCCCACGACATCGTCCGCCTCGGCAATGAGCTTTACTACAACAACCTCGACGACTGGTGGCCGCCGGTGGAGGGCTCCATGATGATGGGGCCTGACACCTTCATCAATATCAACAACGGCCAGCGGCTGCGCCTCGGAACCTTCGGCGAGTGGGAGCGACACATCGACGACAAGTGGACTGCGGTGTTCGGCCTGCGCAACGACATCGTCTGGATGAATACCGGCGACGTGCAGGGCTACAACGAAATGATGTATGGGCAGAATGCCGCGCTCTTCAATGCGCAGGACCATGCCCGCACCGACTTCAACGTGGATGCCTCGGCGATCCTGCGCTACGAGGCCAACACCTCCAGCCTTTACGAGCTGGGCCTTGCCCGCAAGACGCGCTCGCCCAACTTTTACGAGCGCTATGCCTGGTCCACCAATGCCATGGCCATGAGCATGATCGGTTGGTTCGGCGACGGCAACGGCTATGTGGGCAATCTCGATCTGGTGCCGGAGGCAGCCCATACGGTGAGCTTCACCGCCACCTGGCACGATCCGGCGAAAAAGGTGTGGGAGCTGCGGGTCTCGCCCTATTACAGCTATGTGGTGGACTATATCGATGCCGACCGCTGCGCCCTGTCCACCTGCCCCAACCTGCCCAGCAACCTGACCACCACCAACAACTTCGTCTACCTGCAGTTCGCCAACCACGATGCCTGGCTCTATGGCGTCAACATCGACGGCAAGCTGGCGCTGTGGGATGACGCTGCCTATGGGCAGGGCGCGTTTCGCGGCAGCCTGAACTTCGTGCAGGGCCAGAGGACCGACGGCGTCAACCTCTACCACATGATGCCGCTGAACGGGGTCGTGGCCATCGACCATACCCTCGGCCACTGGTCCTCCAGCCTGGAACTCCAGCTGGTGTCATCGAAGACGCTGGTGAGCCAGGTGCGCAACGAGCTTGAGACTTCGGCCTATGCCCTGCTCAACTTCCGCACCAGCTACGAGCTGGACATGGTGAAGGTGGATTTCGGCGTCGATAATATCTTCGACACCAACTACGACCTGCCCCTGGGTGGTGCAAACTTGGTGAACTACCAGGTGGCGAGCATGATGGGATCGTCCGCCGCGTGGGGCTATCCGGTCGCTGGCATGGGCCGCTCCTTCAACACCCGGGTAACGGTGAGGTTCTAGAGCGCGCAACACCTTGAAAGGCAGCGCCGTTTGCGCCGGCGCTGCCTTTCCCACCGCGGCCGTCGGGACATTGGTTCTATCGCGCCGCCGCGTGGCTGCATTATCCCTGCGGCGGGTGGATGGACAGGCACGGCACCAGCCCGTCGGGGATGGGCACGCTCGCCGCGTGGGTGCGCTGGTGGGCGATGAGCTTCGGCAGCACATGGGTGTGCGGGCCATCCGGGCTCACGCCGCCGGGCGGTGGAATGGGCTGGAACACCTCGATGCGCCCGAGGGCGGAGGTGAACACGCGGTGCGGGCTGTGCTCCACCATCGCCGCCATGAGGCCGGGCGCCAGGAAGGCGGGCATCCCTTCGGCCGCGCGCAGGGCGGCGATGAGCGCCGGGGCGCGGGTGCGCACGCAGGCCTCCACGCTCCCAAGGCCGATGCCCAGATCGA
This sequence comes from Xanthobacter autotrophicus, assembly GCF_005871085.1. Lineage (GTDB taxonomy): Bacteria > Pseudomonadota > Alphaproteobacteria > Rhizobiales > Xanthobacteraceae > Xanthobacter > Xanthobacter autotrophicus. Next base: position 42,871 of record NZ_VAUP01000010.1, read on the forward strand.
ACAGCAGGCCGTCGCGATCCTCATCCCGCAGGGCGTCCCTGTCGGGGCCGATCTGCGTCACCACGGCGCGTCCGGCGCGGGCGGCGGCGGTCTCCGGCAGGCAGGCCGCCCGGGCGCGGATCCGCCGCTCTGCGTGGCGCGAAGGCATCTCGTAATCGACGAGGACCGTGGCGGGATGGTGCCGCACCGCAAGGCCGCCGCGCGCCGTGACCACCGTCAGCGCTTCGGCGCCGGCCCCCATGGCGGCCGGCTCCTCCGGGTCGCGCATGAACTCGGCGATGGCGCCGAAGATGCCGAGGCTCCAGCCGGTGTGCGGATCGCGCGCGTGGATCTTCAGGGCGTCGAAGGGATCTTGAGCCGTGTCTTGAGTGGCGTCTTGGGTCATGCCTCGGGCTCCTTGCGGTCGGGCGCCCGGTCGTGGCGCCGCCAGGGCAGAATGAAAGGTTCGCCGCCGATTTCGCCGCGCTCCACCGTGACGCCATAGGCCTCGCCGACCCGGTCCGCCGTCAGCACGGCAGCGGGCGGACCCTCGGCGATGAGTCTGCCGTCCTTCATCAGGGCGATACGGTCGCAGAAGCGGGCGGCGAGGGTGAGGTCATGCAGCACCGCCACCACCGCGGTGCCAGCGCGGGCGGTGGCGCGCAGTAGTTCCATCACCTGGAGCTGGTGGTAGGGGTCGAGGGCCGCCACCGGCTCGTCGGCGAGCAGCGCCGGGGCTTCCACGGCCAGCGCGCGGGCGAGCAGCAGGCGGGCGCGCTCGCCGCCGGACAGGGTGCCGGCGGAGCGCCGCCGCAGAGGCGCCAGTTCCACGGCATCCATGGCGCGTTCGACGGCGTCATCCACGCTGGCGGCGCCATGGGGCAGCCGGCCTAGAGCCACCACCTCCTCCACCGGCAGGGGCCAGTGGATGCGACCGTTCTGCGGCAAATAGGCGAGGGTGCGGCCCAGCACCCTGCGCCCGATCTCGTCCGCCGTGCGTCCGCCATAGGTGATGGTGCCGGCGGCGATCGGATCGAGGCCGGCAAGGGCGCGCAGCACGCTGGTCTTGCCGGCGCCATTGGGGCCGATGAGGCCGAGCATCTCACCCGGCCGCGCGGCGAGGGAGAGGTCCCGCACCACCAGGGTGCCGCCCCGGTTCACGCTGATGTGGCGCGCCTCCAGCATCATTCGCCGTCCACCTTCAGGTGTCGCAGCAGGGCGAGGAAGAAGGGCGCGCCGATGAGGGCGGTGACCACCCCGAGCTTCAGCTCCGGCCGGGTCGGGATGAGCCTCACCGCGATGTCAGCCCCCAGCGTCAGCGCCGCGCCGGCCAGCCCGCTCGCCAGCAGCAGGCGCCCGGGCCGATGGCCCACGAAGGGTCGCATGAGGTGCGGCACCACGAGGCCCACGAAGCCGATGGCGCCTGCCACCGCTACACTCGCCCCCACAGCCATCGCCGTGCCGCCGATGACAAGGAGCCGCACCCGGCGCAGGGGAAAGCCGAGGCTCGCCGCCGCATCCTCGCCGAGGGTCAGCGCATCGAGGGCGCGGCCGGTGGTGAGCACCAGTGCCCAGCCCACCGCCATGAAGGGTAGGGCCAGCGCCACATGGGCGAGGCTGCGATCCGATAGGGAGCCCATGAGCCAGAACACCACCTCCAGCGCCGCATAGGGACTGGGGGCGAGGTTCAATGCCAGCGCGGTGAGGGCGCCGGACAGGCTGCTCAGCGCCACGCCGGCGAGGATGAGCGTGGCGGTGCCGGCGCCGCGCCCGGCCAGTGTCAGCAGGAAGGCGGTCGACAGCCCCGCGCCGATTAGGCCGCCCAGCGGCAAAGCCAGGGCGAAGGCGGAGGAGAAGCCGAAATAGAAGGCCACCACCGCGCCCAGCGCCGCCGCGCCCGAGACGCCCACCACGCCGGGATCGGCCAGCGGGTTGCGCATGAGCCCTTGCAGCGCCGCGCCGGTGATGCCGAGGCTGAAGCCCACCGCCGCCCCCAGGATGGCGCGGGGCAGCCGCAGTTCGGCCAGCACGAGGGCGGGCAGGGTCTGCCGCCCGGCGGCGAGGTCGGCGATCGCCGCACCGAGGTCGAGGGGCGCATAGCCCACCGCCACGGAGGCGATGAGCAGCACAGCGACGCCGACGCAGAGGGTCGCGATCAGCGCTTTGTGGGACAAGGGAGAGGCGGTCATCGGGCCGCCTCCCCCGTGGTGGGCAGGGCAGTCTGGATGCGGGAAGGGGCTGACGGGGGGCCGCCGGGCGGCGGGGCCGCCGTTTCTGTCGCGGCTTTCGCGACGGTGTCGGCCGCCGCCGCCAGCCGGGCCGCCGCTTCTGCCAGTTGCGGCCCCACGCAGGTCCACAGGCGGATGGGCAGGGACACGGACCGTCCCGAGCTGCGGAAGGCGGCGAGGGCGGGGTGGGTGAGCAGATCGTCGGCCAGCGAAGGCGGCGCGTCGGGCGCGGCGTTCACCACGAGAACGTCGGGCTGAGCCCAGACCACCTCCTCCAGCGCAAGCTGGCCGAGGCGGTCGGTGGCGAGCCGCGCCGCCAGATTGTCGAGGCCGGCCCGCGCCATCACTTCGCCGGGCAGGGAGCCGCGGCCGGCGGTGAAGCCGTTGGGCCGCAGCACGATGGCCGATGGCGGTTGCGCCGCCGGCGCGGGCAGGTGGGCGAATGCCGCCTCCATCTCGTCCACCAGCGCCGCGCCGCGCTCCGGCGTACCGAGGCGCGCGGCGACGAGCCGGATCTGGTCATAGGCCTCATCCAGGGTCTGCGGCACGCCCAGTTCCAGAACCTCAAGGCCCAGCCGGCGCAGCAGAGCGGTGGTGGTGCGGGTGGTGTAGGCGCCGACGATGACGAGATCGGGCGCCAGCGGCACGATTTCCTCCGCAAGGCCCCGGTTCACCGGAACCTGCCGCGCCAGCGCCGCCACGTTGGAGCTGCGGGGATCGCGGGCGAGAAAGGTGACGGATGCCACCTGTCCCGGGTCCGCAAGGCGCAGCACCAGCTCGTCCGCGCACAGGTTGAGCGAGGCGACGCGGGCGGGCTTGGCCTGCGTGGCCCCGGCGCAGAACAGAAGGGCGACCAGCGCCACCGCCAGCTGTTTCATGCCGTCCTCAATAGGTGAGCCGCAGTCCGCCATAGGCGCCGAAGCCCGGAGCGAGGAAGCCGTTGGGGTTCTCGTAGGTCTGGTCGAACAGGTTGTTGATGCGCGCGAACACCGTGGCATTGGTGTTGAGCTTGTAGTTGGCGGCGACATTGACCACCGTATAGCCCGGCTGGTCGATGTAGTTCGAGGTGAGCCGCACGATATCCCACCATGACGAGGCATAGACGAGGCTCGCCGAGAGGTCGAGTTCGTCCGTGGGCCGCCAGCCCAGCGTCAGGCTCACCTTGTTGTTTGGGCGGCGCAGCGGGGTGCAGGAGGTGGCGTCGATGGGCGCGCAGGCGGCGCCAAACGGCTGGCCCACCGGCATGTTGCCCACCACGTAAGTATAAGTGTAGTCGACCCGCACGTCGATGCGGTCGGTCACCGCCACAGCGACGAAGGTCTCCGCGCCCTGGGTGGTGGCGCTCGAGATGTTGACGTTCTGGTACGTCGCCGGATCGTAGCTGATGAGGTTGGTGATATCATTGTGGAAGTAGGTGGCGCCGAAGGTCACGCGCCCGCCCCACAGCTCCTGCTCGAAGCCGGCATCGTAGCCGGTGCTCTCCTCGGGCTTCAGGTCCGCGTTGCCATAATAGGGCGCATAGAGCTGGTAGAGCGAGGGCGCCTTGAAGCCGGTGCCGTAGCTTGCCTTCAGCTTGGTCCCCGTCTCCGGGAACAGGATGGCCGGGGCGAGGCGGAAGGTGGTGTGGTCGCCGAAGGTGTCGTCATCGTCGTAGCGGATGTTGGCCACGCCGAAGAAGCGCTCGCCGATGGAGCCTTGGAATTCGCCATAGACGCCGGTGTCGCCGGTGGAGGCGTCCACCTCGCTGTAGGCGGTCTCGGAGGTCATCGCCTCGTTGCGCCGCTCGAGGCCCATGAGCAGGTTCTGGCCGGGCGCGAGGGCAAGGTTCGAGTGCAGGTAATAGATCTGCCGGTCGCCCTCATATTGCCCGTTCACCGCGGGGTTGGGACCATAGGTGGGGTTCGACGTGGTCATGGCGCTGACGCCGAAGGTGGTGACGAGGCGATCGTCGAACGCGTTCCACACCCCCTCGCCCTTGGTGAAGAACATGCTGGCAAGGCTGGTGGAGGTCTGCGCCGCCGGGATGCCCTCGTAGGTGGGCGGCGGATAGGTATCCGGCGTGAAGGCGAGGCGGCTGTCGATGTAGCGGGCGATGAAATTGACCGCGAGCGCCTCCGTCGCCTGGTAGTCGAGGCGGGTGGAATAGGTCCAGTTGTCGTAGGCGTTGCCATTGATGGGGTAGCCGAACGGCACCAGATTTTGCGGCGTCACCGGGATGTCGGTGGACGCGAAATGGGTGACGTTGAAGGAATAGGCGAGCTTCTCCGTGGACCCCGAGAGCGCCGCCGCCTGGTTGAAGGTGCCGAGCGCACCACCCTCCACATAGCCCATGACCTTGGCCGGCCCGTCGCCCTTCTTGGTGGTGACCGAGATGACGCCGCCGATGGCATCGGAGCCGTAGAGGCCGCTCTGGGGGCCGCGCAGCACCTCCACGCGGGCCAGGTCGGTGGCCAGCAACTGGCCGAAATCAAAGGCGCCATTGGGCGTGGAGGGATTGCCGGCCTCTATGCCGTCGATCAGCACCTTCACATGGTTGGAATTGGTGCCCCGGATGAACACCGAGGTCTGCCCGCCCGGCCCGCCGGTTTGCACCACGTTGAGCCCGGGCAGGGACTGGAGCACGTCGGGCAGGGTGCGCTGCTGGCGGCGCTCGATATCCTCGGCGGTGACGATGCTGACCGAGCTTGCGACCTCCTTCTCCGGGGTCGGAATGCCGGTGGCGCTGACCACCAGCTCCGGCAGGTCGACGGCGTTCTGGTCGTCGGTGGACTGGGCCAGGGCGGGAGCGCCCGCGCCGGCGAGCAGCAAAAGCGCGGGAGCGAGGCGAGCGGCGGCGCGGCGCAGCTTGGCGCGGCGCAAAGGGATGCGAACGGCGCGCGTGGCGCCGGCAATCGGGAACGGGAAGGCGGCAGGCATAAGGCCTCGGCGGGACGAGTGGTCCGTCACCGCGAACGAGGCATCCTCGCGGCCGCAAGGCCTCAAGGATCAACCACCATCAGGACACCCCGCCCAATGTGCTCGCGCGTGACCACGGCTGACGGCAGGTCTCCTGGCTCACGGGTCATTGTCCTTTCTGCCGCCTTCCCAGACCGTGAGGCCCAGTGGCTGATGGCAGAGGACTCGCCGCTTACAGTTGCGGGGGCAGCCGCGGCATCGCCGGTTGCCCGACTCACCGCGTTCCCTTTTGATCCCTTGCGGGAACCGTCACCGCAAACGCTAGCGTGCGCGCTCCGGAGGCGTCAACCGGTAACTTGGGCTTAAGGCGCGTCGTCCGGGACGGCCGGGCGCCCACAATGCGGTTCTCAAGGCCCGCGATCATCGGCTAAATCAGCACCTTGTTGAATTGCGAGCGCGATTCATCGGACATATGACGCCCCTCTGCCGGGCTCGCGCTCCAGCGTCAGGAACAGGAATGGGCACGGCTTCTCCCAGCGGCTCGGATCTCGATGAAGCCAAGGCTTTCCTTGCGCGCCATCCGGATCTGAAGGCCATCGACATCATCCTGACCGACTACCACGGCATCGGCCGCGGCAAGACCATCCGGCGCCATGAGCTGGAGGCGCTCTACAGCACCGGCCGGGGCATGCCCGCTTCTTTGTTCGGGCAGGATGTGGCCGGCGACGACGTGGAGGAGAGCGGCCTCATCCTCACCGATGGCGGCGGCGACCAGGTCTGCTGGCCCATCCCCGGCACCCTCGGCCTCATGCCCGCCACCGGGCGGGGCCAGGTGCTGGTGAGCATGTACGGCGCCGACGGCACGCCCCTCGCCGTCGAGCCGCGCCACGCCCTGGGCCGGCAGGTGGCCCGCGCCCGCGCCGCCGGCTTTGAGCCCATGGGGGCGCTGGAGCTGGAATTCTATCTGGTGGACCGTGAGAGGGATGCCGGCGGGCGATACCAGCCGGCGCGCTATGCCCTCACCGGGCGGCGGTCGCTTGCCACCAACACCATGTCGGTGGACGAGCTGGACGAGATGTCGCCCCTGTTCGACGCCATCTATGCCGGCGCGGCGGAGCTGGGCGTGCCGCTGGAATCGCTCATCTCCGAATATGCGCCGGGCCAGTATGAGCTGACCATCCGCTATCGCGACCTCACGCGGGCGGCCGACGACGTGATCATCGCCAAGCGGCTCATCCGCGCCACCGCGCGCCGCTTCGGAATGGAAGCCTGCTTCATGGCCAAGCCCTTCGGCGATCGCTCCGGCTCGGGCATGCACCTGCATCTGTCGCTGGCCGGGGAGGGCGGCGCCAACCTGTTCGCCGACCTGCCCTCGGGCGAGCTGAGCCCGCTCATGCTCCACGCCATCGGCGGCATCCGCGCCACCATCGCCGATACCATGCTGGTGCTGGCGCCGTTCCTGAATTCCTGGCGGCGCTTTGCCTCCGTGGTCTATTCCCCGGTCTCGGACACCTGGGGCGTGGAGAACCGCACGGTGGCGGTGCGCGTGCCCTCGGGTAGCGCCAAGGGCCGGCATTTCGAGCACCGGGTGGCGGGGGTGGATGCGAACCCCTATCTGGTGGCGGCGGTGACGCTGGCCGGCGCGCTCGACGGCATCGCCCAGCGGCGCGATCCCGGCCCGCCGGCGGTGGGCAATTCCTATGCGGGCGCGCGGGCGGCCCATCTGCCGCGCAGCTGGCTGGACGCCATCGACTGCTTCGCGCAATCGGCCTTCGCGAAAGAGGCTCTGGGGACGGACCTGCACCACAGCTTCGCCGCCATCAAGCGCGCGGAGTGGCTGCGCCTCGCGCTGGACGTGTCCGACGCCGAGTGGGAGCTTTACGGCTTCACGGTTTGAGCGGCAGGCTCCACCTCAGCCGCAGCCTTGCCCGGCTGCCCGCGCCGCAGGAAGGCGTCGATCATGTCGGCGATGGCCGGGGTGGAGGTCTCGCCCTCAAGGCTTTCGGCGGCCTTCGCGGCGAGCTCCTCAGGCAGCGCCTTGCCGCGTGCCTTCAGAAGATCGGCGCCGAAGGCCGGGGTGAATTCCGGATGGGGCTGGAACGACAGCGCCTTGTCGCCATAGGCCAGCGCCGCGAACCGGCAGAAGGGCGAGGTGGCGATGACTTCGGCATCGGCCGGCTTCTCCACCACCTGGTCCTGGTGCCATGCCACGAGGCGCGCGTCGTCCAGCAGGCCTTCCACCGCATAGCGCTCGACGCCCACGGACCAGCCGCCGGCGAATTTCTCCACCTTGCCGCCCAGCGCCTGCGCCAAAATCTGGTGGCCGAAGCAGATGCCCACTAGAGGCACGCCGGCCGCATAGGCGCGGCGCAGGAAGTCTTCCAGAGGCGCGATCCACGGATGGGGCTCATAGACGCCGAAGCGCGAGCCGGTGATCAGCCAGCCCTCGGCATCGTTCACGCTGTCGGGAAAGACGCCGTCGAGCACCGGATAGGTGACGAATTCGAACCCCCGCCCGGCGAGCAGGCGCCGGAACATGGCGTCATAGTCGCCGTGCTGCTCGTGCAGATCCTCCGGCGCGCGCCCGGTTTGCAGGATGCCGATCTTCATGCCGCGGTCCTCAGCTTGCGCTATTCCCTATCTAGATGGGCATGGAAACGCGCAAGGACCATGCGACAAAAGAAATGTCCGGGGCAACCCGCCCCGGCGGCGTCTCCGTTTGAAGATGTGCGGCTTTGACCGGGCGCGCTGCGGAACCCTCTCCCGCACTGAAGCCGGATGTTTCCGGCTTCAGCTCTGGGGAGCCGAACTCGGCAAGAGCCGAGTTCGGGCGGGGGAGGGCAGGGAGGGGGCGGGATATCTCCGCCTTCCCGCCAGTTGGTGTTCTGCCCCGGTGCCGTGCCCCCTCCCCAGCCCTCCCCCGCAAGCGGGAGAGGGGGCGGGCCTGCGTCGGGATGAGAGCAGGGCGCGCTTCTTTCAAACTGCGACCCAGCCCCGGCGCGGTTCACAGGCCGAGATAGGCGGTGCGGACCTTGGGGTCGTCGAGCAGGGCGGCGCCGGTGCCTTCCATCACCACCCGGCCGGTCTCCAGCACATAGCCGCGGTCGGCGATGGCCAGCGCCGCCGAGGCGTTCTGCTCCACCAGCAGCACGGTGATGCCCTCCGCCCGCAGCGCGCGCACGGCGGCGAGGATCTGGTCCACCAGCAGCGGGGCAAGTCCGAGCGAGGGCTCGTCCAGCAGCAGCAGCTTGGGGGCGGCCATCAGCGCGCGGCCGATGGCCAGCATCTGCTGCTGGCCGCCGGACAGGCTCATGGCCGCGATCCTGCGCTTTTCCGCCAGCACCGGGAACAGGGCGAAGACGTGATCGAGACGCGCCCGCATGCCCGCATCCTGCCGGCGGTAGGCGCCGAGCCGCAGATTGTCCTCCACGCTCAGCGGCCCGAACACCTGCCGGCCCTCCGGCGACTGGGAGATGCCGCGCACCACCCGCTGGTGGGGCTCCAGCCGCTCGATGGCCTCGCCCTCGAACACGATTCGGCCCGAGCGCGCCGGCTGCACGCCGGAGAGGGTGCGCAGCAAGGTGGTCTTGCCGGCGCCGTTGGAGCCCACCAGGGCGACGATCTCGCCGGCCTTCACCTCAAGCCACACCTCGTGCAGCACGTTGATGCGGCCATAGGCGGAGGTGATGGCTTCAACCGTGAGCACGATCGGCCTCCCGCGCGCCGTGGTCGCCGAGATAGGCGGCGATGACCTGAGGGTTCTCGCGCACCGCGCGCGGCGCGCCTTCCGCGAGCGGGCGGCCCTGGGCCAGCACCAGCACCCGGTCGGAAATCTTCATCACCAGCTTCATGTCGTGTTCGATGAGGACCACGCCGACGCCGCCCTTGGCGATGTCGGCGATGAGATGGTCGATGGCTTCGGTCTCCACCGCGTTGCAGCCGGCGGCGGGCTCGTCGAGGAGCAGCACCTTGGGGTTAGCCGCCAGCGCGCGGGCGATCTCCAGCCGCTTCAGCGCGCCATAGGGCAGGGCGCCGGCGGACGCATCCGCCAGATGGGCAAGGCCCACCCGGCCGAGCAGTCCGAGCGCGTGCTCCCGCGTCACCTTGTTCTGCCGCGCCACGGCCGGCAGGCCCAGCAGGTCGGCGAGGAAGGAGGTGCGCTCGGCGAGGTGGCAGCCCACCATCACGTTCTCCACCGCGGTCATGCGGAAGAACACCTGCAGGTTCTGGAAGGTGCGCGCCATGCCCCGGCGCACCAGAAGGTGCGGGGCAAGGCCGGTCATGTCCTCGCCGGCCAGCGTCACGTTCCCCCGCGAGGGGCGGTAGATGCCGGTGACGAGGTTGAACAGGGTGGTTTTGCCCGCCCCGTTCGGCCCGATGATGGAGAACACCTGTCCGGCTTCCACGGAGAAGGACACGCCGTCCACCGCCCTCAGGCCGCCGAAGGAGATGCCCATGTCGCGGACTTCAAGGAGGCTCATGGCAGGCGCTCCAGGAAATAGGCGCGGATGGACGGCACGATGCCCTGGGGCAGGAAGATCATGAACACCATGATGAGCAGGCCCAGCACCGCCTGCTCGTACTCCTGCAGCGCGGTGAGCATCTGGGGCAGCACCACCAGGAAGGCCGCGCCCACCACGGTGCCGAACACCGAGCCGAGGCCGCCGATGATCACCATGGCCACCAGCTCGATGGAATGGGAGAAGCGCGCCGCTTCCGGCGTGATCAGCCCGTTCATGGCAGCAAGCAGCCCGCCCGCCACCGCGCCGTAGACCGCCGCCACCACGAAAGCGGCGAGCTTCTTGGCGCCCACATCGATGCCGGTGCCGGCGGCGGCCACCTCGCTGTCGTGGAGCGCTCGCAGCGCCCGGCCGGTGGGGCTCGCCGCGATGTTGAGGGCCAGCAGGGCGCCGATCAGCAGCGCACCGGACGTGACCCAGTACCAGTTGAGCGCACCCGTCACCCGCCAGCCGAACAGGGAGAGGCGCGACACCGCCATGCCGTCCGGCCCGCCGGTGATCTCGGCCTCGCTGTGCAGCACCAGGGCCACGATGACGCCGAAGCCCAAGGTGGCGATGGCGAGGTAATAGCCCTTCAGCTTCAGGATGGGCCGGCCCACCCCATAGGCGATGGCGCCCGCCAGAACCGCGCCGAGCACGAGGCACAGCAGGGGATCGAGCCCCAGCCGCGCCGGCCCGATAGCCACCGCATAGGCACCGATGCCGACGAAGCCGGCGTGCCCGAGGCTCACTTGTCCCGCATAGCCCATGAGGATGGTGAGGCCGAGGGCGGCCAGCGCGAAGATCCACACCAATGCCGCCACCCGCAGGTGGAAGGAGGAGGGCGCCAGCACCGGCACCAACACCATCAGCGCGGCAAGCACAATGAGCGGGGTGAAGCGGGCCCGCAGCACGCGGGCGAGGGTTGCCGTCGCGGCCATCACACGCGCTCCACGCTGCGGCCGCCGAACAGGCCGCGCGGCAGGAAGAACAGCACGAACAGGATCATCAGGAAGGCCACCGCGTCCTTGTAGGTGGAGGAGACATAGCCGGCGCCGAAGGTCTCCAGCAGGCCGATGAGGAGGCCCCCCACCACCGCGCCCACCGGATTGCCCATGCCGCCCAGCATGGCGGCGGCAAAGCCCTTCAGTGCGAACAGAGTGCCGATGTCGTAGCGGGTCAGGGTGATGGGGGTGGCCACCACGCCGGCCAGCGCGCCGATGGCCGCCGACAGGCCGAACGCCATGGCGAGGATGAGCGTGACGTTGATGCCCACGAGGCGCGCCGCGAGCCGGTTGGCGGCGGTGGCGAGCAGCGCCTTGCCCGACAGTGTGTGCTCAAGAAAGAGATAGAGCGCCACCACGAGGCCGAGCGTGGTGCCCAGCACCCACAGGCTCTGCGGCAGCAGGGTGGCGCCGCCCACCGGGATGGGGGTGTCGCCCGAGAAGGCGGGCAGGGAATGGAACTGCTTGTCGAACACGATCTGCGCCACCCCCTTGATGAAGATGGAGGCGCCGATGGTGATCATGATCAGCGTCACCGGCGAGGCGCCGCGTGCCGGCTCGATGGCGAGGCGGTGAAGCAGCAGCCCCACCCCCACGGACGCCACCACCGCGATGAAGGCCGCCACCGGCAATGCGAGGCCGGCCGACATGAGGAACACGGTGGCCATGCCGCCGATCATGACGAAATCGCCCTGGGCGAAGTTGATCACGTCGGAGGCGTTGTAGATGAGGGTGAAGCCGAGGGCGATGAGCGCATAGATGGCGCCCACCGTCAGCCCGGAAAACACCAGCTGGAGAAATTCGGACATGGTCGGGCCTGGCCTTTAGCGCCTGTCTGGAAGATCAAAAGGGGATAATCGCAATCACTTCCGTCATGCCCGGGCTTGTCCCCGAAGTCGGCTGTTGCCGGCTTCGGCTCCCCGGAAGCGGAACTCGGGAACACCCGAGTTCCGGCATCCACGCCGAACCGCTTGGGAGGGCGTACGGAAGTCAGTCCCAGCCTTCCCGCGTGGATGGCCGGAACCCGCATGCTTGCGGGTTCCGTTCGCAAGGGCGGAAGTCGGCAACAGCCGACTTCCGGGACACGCCCGGCCATGACGGTGATAAAAGCACCTGCGAGAGCGGCGCCTCAGCGCGTGGGGGCGTCCAGCGTCCAGTCACCGCCGCGGATCTCCAGCATGCGGAAGGAATCCGTGCCGAGGCCCAGATGGTCGGTGGGCGAGAAGCTGTAGACGCCGGTCACGCCCACGTAAGTCTTGGTGGCTTCCAGCGCGTCGCGGATCTTTTTCGGCTCGGCGGACTTCGCCTTGTCGATGGCCTGCGTCACCAGCTGGATGCCGTCGAAGCCGTAGCCGCCGAAGGTGGAGACGCTCTGGCCCGTGGCCTTCTCGTAGGACGCCTTGTAGGCGGCGACCACCGCCTTCTGGGGGTCCTCGGCCGCGAGCTTGTCGCCCACCAGGATGGCGGGAGCCGGCAGCCGCACGCCTTCGGCCGCGGGTCCCGCCAGCTCGATGAAGCTCTTGGAGGCGACGCCGTGGCTCTGGTACAGCGGCAGCTTGAGACCGAGCTGGGCATAGTTGCGGGTCACGATGGCCGGACCCTGGCCGAAGCCGGGATTGAGCACCGCCTCGACGCCGGCGGTGTTCTTGATCTTGTTGAGCTGGGGCGTCATGTCGGAATCGGTGGCGCCGTAGGTTTCGTCGGCGAGCACCGTGATGTTGTAGCCGCCGACCACCTTCAGGCACTGGTTGCGCATGGACTTTCCGAAGCCGTCGGTGCCCGAGATCATGCCGATCCTGGTGATGCCGCGCGCCTTCATGTCCTCGAAGATCTTCTGGCAGGCGGTCTTGTCGGTGTGGGGCGTCTTGAAGACGAAGGCGCGCACCGGCTCGATGATCTCGATGCCGCCGGCCAGCGACACGAAGGGGATGCCGGCCTCCTCGAACACCGGGATCATGGCCATGGTGGCACCGGTGGAGGTGCCGCCCACCATGGCCACCACCTTGTCGTCTTCCACGAGGCGAGTGGCGAAGGTGCGCGCCTTGTTGGCGTCGCCGCCATCGTCATAGAGCACCAGCTCCACCGGGCGGCCGAGGAGGCCGCCCTTCTTGTTCAATTCTTCCACATAGATCTTCAGGGTCTTGGCCTCGGGGTCGCCGAGGAAGGCCGCCGGGCCGGTGGCGGACACGACAGAGCCGATCTTGATGGGGTCTGCGGCCAAAGCGGGCGCGGCGGCGAGGGGCGCGAGGGCGAAGCTTGCGAAGGCGAGGGCGGCAGCGCGCAGCACCGGCCGCAGGCGAGCGGTCGTATCCATGAAGCGTTTCTCCAAAAGGTCCATTTCGGGCCAAGGAGCGGGTTTGCCCGCCTCCAGCCGCCGCGCCATTCGGCCGACGGTAGGGGAACTATATAATTGACCGACCGGATGGTCAATATAATCAGCGCTCCCCGGAAACGCTTGATGTGGATCATTGATCGACCAGCCGGACAATATTTGTTATCTCCTGTCCGTTCGCCCCGGGGCGGACGATGGCCGGTGCCGGGGCTCGCCCAGCGGGGCGCCGGAGGGCAGGAACAGGACAGATGGCTCGGACACGCGCGCAGGACTACGACGCAAAACGGCAGGTGATCCTGCACAAGTCGGCGGAGCTGTTCGCCCAGTTCGGCTATTCGGGCACCTCGATCACCATGATCGCGGAGGCGTGCGGCGCCTCCAAGGCCTTGCTCTATCACTATTATCCAGACAAGGAGGCGGTGCTCTTCGACATCCTCTCCACCCATCTGGAACAGCTTATCCAGGCGGTGGAGACGGCGCTGGAAGCCGCCCCCGAGGGCGATCGCCTGTTCGCCATCGCCTCCGCACTGCTCGAATCCTATCGCGATGCCGATGCCGAGCATCAGATCCAGATCGCCAATCTCAAGCTGCTGCCGGCCGACAAGCAGGATGCGCTCAGGGCCATGGAGCGCCAACTGGTGGTGCTGATGTCCGACGCCATCGCGCAGGAGGTGCCGCAGATCGGTCGGGGGCCACTGTTGAAGCCGGTCACCATGTCCGCCTTCGGTATGCTGAACTGGCACTATCTGTGGTTTCGCGACGGCAAGGGGCTGACCCGCGCCGAATATGCCCGCCTCGTCACCAGCCTGATCACCGCCGGCGCGGCGGGAGCGGCCGCGGCCGTTGCGGGCCCCGAGGCGCCGCCCCGTGCCGAGCCCCGCGTGCGCGCGATCACGCCGTCCGCCGCGCCGGTTGCGGCCGCGCGACGCCGGGCTCCAGCGTCAGCCGCCAAGGCCGGACGGCGCAAGGCCGAGTAGAGCGCGATACGGGCAGATTGCTTCAATTTGCTCGGTGAATCGCCCTCTCCCGCTCTCGTCCGGGGTTTCCGCTTGCGCGCATCTCGGGCTATGGAACGGCATGTCGCGCCGCGCCCTTGATCTCATCCTCGACCATGTCCGCGCCGAGCCCTCGCGCACCTGGTCCATCATCGTCACCATCTATGGCGATGCCATCGTGCCGCGCGGCGGCTCGGTGTGGCTCGGCACCCTGCTCGCCTTCTTCAAGGGGTTGGACATCGCCGACGGGGTGGTGCGCACCGCCATGTCGCGCCTCGCCGCCGACGGCTGGCTGACGCGCACGCGCATCGGCCGCAACAGCTTCTACCGGCTTGCCGACAAGGGCCGCGAGACCTTCGCCCGCGCCACCGAGCACATCTACAGCCACCGCCCGCCCGAATGGCACGGCCATTTCCAGATGCTGCTCATCGAGCCCGCCGCGCGGGAAGGCGCGCGCGCCTCTCTGGACGCGGCTGGCTATGGGGTTCCGCTGCCGGGCGTCTTCATCGCGCCGGCGGGCACAGACGTGCCGGAGGAGGCGCTGGGGGCCCTGCGGCTTGAGGTGTCGGGCACACCGGAAGCCCAGCAGGACCTCGCCGGCCGCGCCTGGCGGCTGGAGGAGACGGCGCAGGCCTATGTGAGCTTCATGGAGGTGTTCGCGCCCCTGCGCGCGACGCTCGCGGCGGGAGAAACCCTCACCGATCTTGAGGCCATGGTGGCGCGGGTGCTGCTCATCCACGAATATCGCCGCATCGTACTGCGCGATCCCATTTTGCCGGCCGCCATCCTGCCTGCCGACTGGCCCGGCCCGGCGGCCCGCGCCCTGTGCGCCGATATCTATGCCCATGTGATCGCCGCGTCCGAGCGCTGGCTCGATGACAACGCCGTGGGCGAGGACGGCGAACCGCTGCCGGCCAGCGCGAAAATAAGGCGTCGGTTCAAGGACTAAGCGCTCTTCCCGCCACGCAGGGGCGCCCACGGGAAGCCATGGCGCACTGCAATATGTTACGAAAATTAGTTGATATAGAATTTTTCGTAATATATAAGACGGGCACTCAGGGAGGAGAGCCCATGTACACGCAGGCCCTCAACGCCAATCCGGACGCCGACACCCGTGACCTTGAGGACGCCGCGCAGCTGGCCCGTTTCGAGGCGCGCGTGGCCGACGAGGAGCGGATCGAGCCCAACGACTTCATGCCCGCCGCCTATCGCCGGACGCTGACGCGGCAGATTTCCCAGCACGCCCATTCCGAGATCATCGGCATGCAGCCGGAGGGCAACTGGATCACCCGCGCGCCCTCCCTGCGGCGCAAGGCGGCGCTGCTCGCCAAGGTGCAGGACGAGTGCGGCCACGGCCTCTACCTCTACGCGGCGGCCGAGACGCTCGGCACCTCCCGCGAGGAACTGGTGGAGCAACTGCTCTCGGGCAAGGCGAAGTATTCGTCCATCTTCAATTATCCGACGCTGACCTGGGCGGATATCGGCGCCATCGGCTGGCTGGTGGACGGGGCGGCGATCATGAACCAGATCCCGCTCTGCCGCTGCTCCTACGGCCCCTATGCGCGGGCTATGATCCGGGTGTGCAAGGAGGAATCCTTCCACCAGCGCCAGGGCTACGAGATCATGCTCACGCTGGCGCGCGGCACCGCCGAGCAGAAGGAGATGGCGCAGGACGCGCTGAACCGCTGGTGGTGGCCGAGCCTGATGATGTTCGGCCCGCCGGACGCGGCATCCAGCCATTCCGACAGCTCCATGCGCTGGAAGATCAAGCGCTTCTCCAATGACGAGCTCAGACAGAAGTTCGTGGACGCCACGGTGCCGCAGGCCCACTTCATCGGCCTCACCTTGCCCGATCCGGACCTTTCCTTCGACGCGGCCGCCGGCCACTGGCGCTACGGCACCATCGACTGGGAGGAGTTCAAGCAGGTGATCGCCGGCAACGGCCCCTGCAACCGCGACCGCATGGCCACCCGCCGCAAGGCCCACGAGGACGGCGCCTGGGTGCGCGAGGCCGCCCGCGCCTTCGCCGAAAAGCGCGCCGCGACCAAGACCGCCGCAGCGGCCTGAACCAACAGAAGACTTGGAGGAGACGCCCCATGGTCGACGCCGCAACCCCCTTGTGGGAAGTGTTCATCCGCAGCCGCAACGGGCTGGCGCACAAGCACGCCGGATCGCTCCACGCCGCCGACGCCACGCTGGCGCTCCAGGCCGCGCGCGATCTCTACACCCGGCGCGGGGAAGGGTTGTCCCTGTGGGTGGTGCCGTCCAGCGCCATCACCGCGTCCGACCCGGCGGACAAGGGCATGATGTTCGAGCCCACCGCCTCGAAGATCTATCGCCACCCCACCTTCTACGAAGTCCCGGAAGAAGTCGGGCATATGTGACCGGGGCGCGTTGCGCCCCTCGAAGGCGCCTTACCGCCGTCATGGCCGGGCTTGTCCCGGCCATCCACGCGGAGCGGCTGGGAATGACTTCCGTAAGCTGTCCCAAGCGGTTCGGCGTGGATGCCCGGGACAAGCCCGGGCATGACGGGGTGATTGCAGGTACGCCAATTTGAACTTCCAAACAGTCTCAAACAAGACTGCCCGCACGGCGGGCCGAGGCGAGGAACCCCACATGGCCACCACCTCCATCACCGTGCGCGAGACGCCGCTGGTGCGCTACCTGCTGCGCCGGGCCGACGATGCGCTCATCCTCGGCCATCGCCTGTCGGAATGGTGCGGCCACGCGCCCACCATGGAAGAAGAGATGGCGCTGGCCAATATGGGCCTCGACCTCCTCGGCCAGGCGCGCTCGCTCTATACTTACGCCGCCGAAGTGGAAGGCGAGGGGCGAACCGAGGATGACTTCGCCTATCTGCGCGGCGAGCGGGCCTATGGCAACCTGCTGCTGGTGGAACAGCCCAACGTCGATTTCGCCCGGACCATGGCACGGCAGCTCTTCTATTCGGCCTTCATCGATCCCTATTGGCGGGCGCTGATGGCCTCGCCCGACGCGACGCTGTCCGCCATCGCCGCCAAGGCGGAGAAGGAAAGCGCCTATCACGTGCGCCATTGCGCGGAATGGCTGATCCGCCTCGGCGACGGCACGGCGGAAAGCCACGCCCGCGCCCAGGCGGCGGTGGATGGCCTGTGGGCCTTCACCGGGGAGCTGTTCGAGGCGGACGCCTCCGAAGCCGGCCTCATCGCCGATGGCATCGTGCCGGACCCGGACAGCCTGCGCGCGGCGTGGACCGCCACCGTGTCCGCCGTGCTGGCGGAGGCCACCTTGAAGCTGCCGCAGGCCGGCTGGATGCAGAAGGGCGGGCGCGACGGCCGCCATTCCGAGCATCTGGGGCCGCTGCTCACCGAGCTGCAATATCTCCAGCGCACCTTCCCGGGAGCGACCTGGTGACCGGCGCGGCGCTGGCCGATCCGGCGGCGCTGCGCGACGAGGTGTGGCGCGTGGCGGGTGCGGTCACGGACCCGGAAATCCCGGTGCTCTCCATCGCCGACCTCGGCGTGCTGCGCGACGTGCGCGTCGCTGACGGGCGGGTGGAGGTGCTGATCACGCCCACCTATTCGGGCTGCCCGGCAATGACCATGATCGCGCTGGAGATCGAGCTGGCGCTCGACAAGGCGGGCCTTGGCCCGGTGGTGGTGAAGACCGTGCTGGCCCCGGCCTGGACCACCGATTTCATGAGCGAGGACGGCCGGCGCAAGCTGAAGGCCTATGGCATCGCCCCGCCGGCCAAGACCGCCGGGCGCCGGGCGCTGTTCGGGGTCGAGGTGGTGGACTGCCCGCAGTGCGGCTCCTCCGACACGGCGGAAATCGCGCCGTTCGGCTCCACCTCCTGCAAGTCCCTGTGGCAGTGCAAGGCCTGCCGCGAGCCGTTCGATTACTTCAAATGCCACTGACGGGTGACGCCATGGACAATGCGACGCAAACCGCGATCGACACCACCGCCGTTTCCGGCATCCCGTCCACCGGCGCGGGCGCTGCCCCCAAGGGGGCGGGCACGCCGAAATTCCACCGCCTCGCCGTGCGCGAGGTGCGCCGCGAGACCGTGGATGCGGTCTCCCTCACCTTCGAGGTGCCCTCGGCCCTTGCCGCCGATTTCGCCTTCGCCCCCGGCCAGTATCTGACCCTGAAGGCGACGCTGGAGGGGGAGGAGATCCGCCGCTCCTATTCCATCTGCTCCGGGCCGGACGACGGCGAGCTTCGCATCGCGGTGAAGCAGGTGGAGGGCGGCCTGTTCTCCACATGGGTGAACGAAAGCCTGAAGGCCGGCGACGAACTGGAGGTGATGACCCCCACCGGCCGCTTCGGGCTGGAGCAGGCGCCGGGCAATGCCCGCATTCATGTGGCGTTCGCGGCGGGCTCGGGCATCACGCCGGTGCTCTCCATCGCCCGCGGCGTGTTGGCGCGCGAGCCCGACAGCCGCTTCTTCCTGTTCTATGGCAACCGCTCCACCGACAACATCCTGTTCCGCACCGAGCTGGAGGAACTGAAGGACCGCTTCCTCGGCCGGCTGTCCGTGTTCCACGTGCTGTCGCGGGAGCAGCAGGACCTCGCCATTCTCAACGGCCATCTGGATGGGGAGAAGGTGCGCCTTCTGCTCACCGCCATGGTGCCGGCGGCGGCGGTGGACCACGCCTTCGTCTGCGGCCCCACCGCCATGATCGACGAGCTGGAGGCGACGCTCGCCGATCTCGGCCTGCCGAAGGACAAGGTGCATGTGGAGCGCTTCGTCTCGGCGCTGGGCGGCAAGCCGCGCCCGAAGCCGGTGGTGGCGCCCGATGCCGCGCCGGCCCATGTGGCCTCCCTCATCGTGGACGGCAAGCGCCGCGACGTGCCGGTGGCCGAGGGCGAGGCCATCCTCGACGCGGCGTTGCGGGCCGGCATGGACCTGCCCTTCGCCTGCAAGGGCGGCATGTGCTCCACCTGCCGCGCCAAGGTGGTGGAAGGTTCGGCCGAGATGGAGGTGAACTATTCGCTGGAGCCGTGGGAGCTGGAGGCCGGCTTCATCCTCACCTGCCAGGCGCGGCCCACCAGCGCGCGGGTGGTGGTGGATTTCGATCAGGTGTGAGTGGGGCGCCGGCCCGTTTGGAAGTTCAAAAGGGCAGTGCCGTCATCACCATCGTCATGGCCGGGCTTGTCCCGGCCATTCACGCCGAACCGCTTGGGATAACATGCGAAAGTCGTTGCCGGCCTTGCCCCGTGGATGGCCGGGTCAAGCCCGGCCATGACGGCAATGAAGCGGCTGCGGCGGCTGCACGTTGCCACCTGCGCGACTTGCCAAACGGTCTCTGAGCGCGCGCCTTCATGGCGTCCCGCGCCATCGTTGCACAGAAAAAGGCCCGGCTTGCGCCGGGCCTTTTCAGTTTGGGGTGACGGCGGGCGCACCCGCCGCCGGGAGGATGGAAAGCTCACCCCGAAAGCTCACCCCTTGGGGCGGCGGTCGATGATGCGCTTGGCCTTGCCGGTGGCGGTGCGCTCGATGCCGCCGGGGGCATGCAGCTCGATGCGGGTGGTGATGCCCACCGTGTCCTTGATACGGGCGAGGATGTGCGCCGCGCAGGCTTCAATGTCGGTGCTGCCATGAGCCTCCTCGCGGATCTCCGCATGCACGGTCATCTCGTCCATGCGGCCCTCGCGGGTCAGCTCCAGCTGGTAGTGGCCCGAGCAGGTCTCGATGGAGAGCAGGATTTCCTCGATCTGGGTGGGGAACACGTTCACCCCGCGCAGGATGATCATGTCGTCCGAGCGGCCGGTGACCTTCTCCATGCGCCGCATGCCGGGCCGCGCCGTGCCGGGCAGAAGGCGGGTCAAGTCGCGGGTGCGGTAGCGGATGATCGGGAACGCCTCCTTGGTGAGGGAGGTGAACACCAGCTCGCCCTTTTCCCCGTCCGGCAGCACCTCGCCGGTGATGGGATCGATCACCTCCGGAAGGAAGTGGTCTTCCCAGATGTGCAGGCCGTCCTTGGTCTCCACGCATTCCTGCGCCACGCCGGGGCCGATGACCTCGGAGAGGCCGTAGATGTCGGTGGCGTCGATGGCGAAGTCGCGCTCGATCTCCTCGCGCATGGCATTGGTCCACGGCTCGGCGCCGAAGATGCCGTACTTGAGCGAGGAGGCGCGCGGGTCCAGTCCCGCCTTGGCGAAGCCGTCCAGCAGCGCCAGCATGTAGCTCGGCGTCACCATGATGGCGTCGGGCTTGAAGTCGTGGATGAGCTGCACCTGGCGCTCGGTCATGCCGCCCGACATGGGCACCACGGTGCAGCCGAGCCGCTCCACGCCGTAATGGGCGCCGAGGCCGCCGGTGAACAGGCCGTAACCATAGGCCACATGCACCATCATGCCCGGCCGCACCCCCGCCGCGCGGATGGAACGGGCCATCACGTCGGCCCACATGTCGATGTCGGCGCGGGTATAGCCCACCACGATGGGCTTGCCGGTGGTGCCCGAAGAGCCGTGCACCCGCAGCAGCTTCTCCCGCGGCACTGCGAACAGGCCGAAGGGGTAGTTGTCGCGCAGGTCGGTCTTCACCGTAAAGGGGAATTTGGCGAGATCGGACAAGTCGCGCAGGTCGGAGGGGTGCACCCCCGCCTCGTCGAACTTCCTGCGGTAGAACGGCACGTTCTCATAGGCGTGGCGCAGCGACCAGGCCAGGCGCTCGCGCTGGAGGGACTGGATTTCGTCCCGGGATGCCCGTTCCGCTGCATCGAGGCCGGCCTCGAAGGTCCGGCCAAAGGAAACCGCCGGCAGAGCCATGTTCATCGTCTCCTCCACTCAAGCTGTGGTCGTGTGGTCGCGGCTCTCCGGCGCGCTTGGGGACGGGGCGATCAACGCCCCGCCGATGGTGCGAGAATGCCCGCGAAACTGCGCGATCACCACGCCGTCCTCGCTCACCTCCACGTCGTAGATGCCGGAGCGCCCGCTGCGGGCGATCTCCCGCGCCGTGGCGAGGAGGGTCTTGCCGCGGGTGCCGGGGCGCAGGTAGGTGACCGCGCAATGGGCGGCCACCGTGCGCTCGTCATAGGAGTTGCAGGCGAAGGCGAAGGCGCTGTCCGCAAGGGCGAAGATGAAGCCGCCATGGGCCATGCCGAAGCCGTTGCACATGCGCTCGGTGAGCGTCATGGAGATCGTCGCCGTACCGGGGCCCACCGCGACCAACTCCATGCCGAGGCCCTGGCTCGCATGGTCGGTGGCCCACATGGCGTCGGCGCTGAGGCGCGCGGTTTCCTGCGGCGTGCGCGTCGGGGCGGGATGCGGGGCGTGGGTGTTCATGCGCGCCGCCCCGAGAAGCGCGCCGGGCGCTTTTCCATGAAGGCGGTGACGCCCTCGCGATAGTCCGGCGTGCGGCCGGCCTCGCGCTGGAGGTCGCGCTCCAGGTCGAGCTGGGCGTCGAGAGCATTGCCGGCGGAGGCGTTGAGCGCCTGCTTGGTGAGGGCGAGGCCCTGCGTCGGCTGGCTGGCGAGATGGGAGGCGAGGGCGCGTGCCTCGTCCAGCAGCGCGGCGTCGTCCACTGCCTTCCAGATCAGGCCCCAGCTTTCGGCCTGTTCGGCGCTCACCGGCTCGGCCAGCAGCATGAGGGCGCGGGCGCGGGCGTCGCCGATGAGGCGGGGCAGGAAGAAGGTGCCGCCGGAATCCGGCACGAGGCCGATCTTGGCGAAGGCCTGGATGAATTTCGCCGACCGCGCCGCCAGAACGATGTCGCAGGCAAAGGCGATGTTGGCGCCGGCCCCCGCCGCCACCCCGTTCACCGCGCACACCACCGGCTTGCGCAGGGCGCGGATGCGCCGGATGAGGGGATTGTAGAAGGCCTCGATGGTGGCGCCGAGATCGAGCGGCCCCTCCGCCTTCGCCCGGTCGCCGAGATCCTGTCCGGCGCAGAAGCCGCGTCCAGCCCCGGTGAGCAGCACCGCCCGGCAGTCCTCATCCGCCGCCGTGTCGAGGGCCGCCGCGAGGGCGCGGTGCAGCTCCTCGGTGAAGGCGTTGAGGCGCTCGGGGCGGTTGAGGGTGAGTTCCACCCAGCCCTCGTGCTGCGCCACGAGAAGCACCGGCGGCACGGCGGCCGGCTCGCTCGTCATTGTGTCCGCTTGGAGTGCGACCACTTCATCCTCCCAGATCCGGGCTCTTGCGAGCCTCTTGAATTAACCGATCGATCGGTTAATCTTTAGCGCAAGGGGCAGGCTTGTCAACAGGACGATGCCCCGCGCGGGGAGGGGACGCCGGCCGGTCGCGGCGATCGGGCGGCAGGTTCCCTCACAAACCAGAACAGCGCCTGATCCGGTGGGATCAGGCCTCAGGGAGAAGGCCATGGATGATCTGTTCCAGGCGCATGCCGCGCTGCTGGAGAAGGCCGTTGCGGCGTCGCGCGAGCGCGGCTTCTGGGCGGCGTTTCCCGAAAATCCCAAGGCCTATCCCGAAGGCGCGGCGAGCGCTGGCAAGACGGCCTTCGCGGCCCTGAAGGGTCAGGCGTTCGATCTCGGCGGAGAAGGGGAGGGCGCGCGCGTCGGCGCCGAGGTCTCGCCGTTCGGGCCGGCGTTGGGCATCACCTATGCGGCGCGCAGCGTCGATGCGCTGGTGGCCAATGCGGAGCGGGCCGGCGAAGGTTGGGCGCAGGCCTCCGTGGAGCAGCGGGTGGGCGTGGCGCTGGAAATCCTTGCACGCCTCAACGCCGAAAGCTTCCTCATCGCCGAGGCGGTGGAGCACACCACCGGGCAGGCCGGCCCCATGGCCTTCCAGGCCGGCGGCCCCCATGCGCAGGATCGCGGGCTTGAAGCCGTAGCCTATGCCTATGCCGAGATGGCGCGGGTGCCCGGCGCGGTGCGCTGGGAGAAGCCCATGGGGCGCGCCTCCATCCGCCTCGACAAGGATTTCCATGTGGTGCCGCGCGGCATCGGCCTCGTCATCGGCTGCGCCACCTTTCCCACCTGGAACAGCTATCCCGCCCTGTTCGCTGACCTTGTCACCGGCAATGCGGTGATCGTGAAGCCGCATCCCGCCGCCATCCTGCCGCTGGCGCTGACCGTGAAAATCGGCCGCGAAGTACTCGCCGCGCAGGGCTTCGACCCGGACGTGCTCCAGCTCGCCCCCGACACGGTGGAGGCGCCGCTCGCCAAGGATCTGGCGACCCACCCCGCCATCGGCCTCGTGGACTTCACCGGCTCGTCCGCCTTCGGTGGCTGGCTGCGCGAGACCCTGCGGGACAAGCTGGTGTTCACGGAGGAGGCGGGGGTGAACACCATCGTCATCGCCTCCACCGGCGCGTTCGCGGCCATGTGCGCCAACATCGCCTTCTCGCTCTCCCTCTACAGCGGGCAGATGTGCACGGCGCCGCAGACCATCTTCGTTCCGGCGGCGGGCATCGCCACGGACGAGGGCCACAAGAGCTTCGATGAGGTGGCCTCCGGCATCGGCGCCGCCATCGACGCGCTTTTGTCGGATCCCGCCCGCGCGGCGGCGGTGCTGGGCGCCATCCAGAATCCGGCGACGCTGGCCCGCATCGATGAGGCGCGCGGACTTGGCCGCATCGTGCGCGACAGCGCGGCGCTTCAGGTGGAAGGCGCCCGCACCGCCACGCCGCTGCTGCTCGCCGTGGAGGCGCAGGACGAGGCGGGCGACGAAGCGGCCTATCTGGAAGAGCGCTTCGGCCCCATCGCCTTCGTGGTGGCGGTGAAGGATGCGCCCGATGGCGTCGCCCGCGCCACCCGCGCCGCCAGGCAGAAGGGCGCCATCACCGCTGCGCTCTACAGCACCGACGAGGCCGAGATCGCCGCCGCAATCCCCGCTTATGCCAAGGCGGGCGTGGCGCTTTCGGTGAACCTCACCGGCGGCATCTATGTGAACCAGAGCGCCGCCTTCAGCGACTACCACGTCTCCGGCGCCAACCCCGCCGGCAATGCTTGCATGACGGATGCCGCCTTCGTGGCGAGCCGTTTCCGCGTGGTGTGCGTGCGCCGCCCGGCCGCCGCCTGACCCCAGACATCCGGAGAACAACAATGGCGCACGCCTTTATCTGCGATTTCGCGCGCACCCCCATCGGCCGCTATGCCGGCGCCCTGAGGGATGTGCGCGCCGACGACCTCGCCGCCCATCCCATCCGCGTGCTCAAGGAGCGCAACGCGGGCGTGGACTGGGAGGCGGTGGACGATGTCATCCTCGGCTGCGCCAACCAGGCGGGCGAGGACAATCGCGATGTGGCCCGCATGGCGGCCCTGCTCGCCGGCCTGCCGGTGAGCGCGCCGGGCACCACCGTGAACCGCCTGTGCGGCTCCGGCCTCGACGCCGTGGGCATCGGCGCCCGCGCCATCATGACCGGCGATGCCGACCTCATCATCGCCGGCGGGGTGGAGAGCATGACTCGCGCGCCGTTCGTCCAGGGCAAGGCGCAGGAGGCGTTTTCCCGGCAGGCGGAGATCTACGACACCACCATCGGCTGGCGCTTCGTGAACCCGCTGATGAAGGCGCAATACGGCGTCGATTCCATGCCGGAGACCGGCGAGAACGTGGCCGAGGACTTCCAGGTCTCCCGCGCCGACCAGGATCTGTTCGCGTATCGCTCCCAGCAGCGGGTGAAGGTGGCGCAGGATGCCGGCTTCTTCGCCCGCGAGATCGCCCCCATCGAGGTGAAGGGCAAGAAAGGCGCCGTGCTCTGCGTGGAAACGGACGAGCATCCGCGCGCCGAGACCACGCTGGACCAGCTTGCCGGCCTCAAGACCCCGTTCCGCAAGACCGGCGGCACGGTGACGGCGGGCAATGCCTCCGGCGTGAATGACGGGGCCGGGGCGCTCATCCTCGCCTCGGAGGCGGCGGCGAAGAAGTATGGCCTCACCCCCCGCGCCCGCGTGGTCTCGGTGGTGCAGGCGGGGGTCCCGCCGCGCATCATGGGCATCGGCCCGGCGCCGGCCACGCGCAAGCTTTTGGAGAAGAACGGCCTGGCGCTGGCGGACATCGACCTTTTCGAGCTGAACGAGGCCTTCGCCGCCCAGGCCCTCGCGGTGCTGCGCCAGCTGGGCCTTCCCGACGACGCGGAGCATGTAAATCCCCACGGCGGCGCCATTGCGCTTGGCCATCCTCTTGGGATGTCGGGGGCGCGGCTTGCGATGACGGCGGTGAGCGCGCTGGAGGTGCGCGGGGGTAAGCGGGCGGTGGCGACCATGTGCATCGGCGTCGGCCAGGGCATCGCCGCCCTCATCGAGAGGGTCTGAGCCGTGGATGCCGTGACACCTCCGGTCACCGTCGCGCGCCATGGAGCCGTCGGCGTGATCGCCATTGATTTTGCGCCGGTGAACGCCCTGTCCAAGGCGGTGCGGCAAGGGCTGCTGGATGCCGTGCGCGCGCTGGAGGCCGATCCCGATGTGGCGGCGCTGGTGATCAGCGGCGGGCCGGGGCGCTTCATCGCCGGCGCCGACATCCGCGAGATGAGCCAGCCGCCGGATGCGCCCTTCCTGCCGGATGTGGTGGCGGCCATCGACGCTTGTGCAAAGCCGGTGGTGGCGGCCATCGCCGGGGCGGCGCTGGGCGGCGGCTGCGAGATCGCGCTCGCCTGCGACCTCAGGCTCGGCGGGCCGAAGGCGCTGATGGGTCTCACCGAGACCCGGCTCGGCCTCATCCCCGGCGCCGGCGGCACCCAGCGCCTGCCGCGCCTCGTCGGCGTGGCCCAGGCCATCGCCCTCATCTGTGAGGGGCGGGTGCTGAAGGCGGGCGATGCCCTCGCCCTTGGCCTGCTCGACGAAGTGGTGGAGGGTGACCTCCTCGCCGAAGCCATCGCCCGCGCACCGGGCGTCCCGAAGCGCCGCCTCTCGGCGCTGCCGGTTCCCGCCGGCGATGCGGCGGCGGACGAGGCTGCGGCGGCCCGCGCCCGCAAGGCGGCGAAGGGCGTCCCGGCCATCGACGAGGCCATCCGCGTCATCCGCGCGGCGGGGGAGTTCGCGACCGGCCTCGCCCTTGAACGCGCCGCCTTCCTCGCCCTGCGCGAGAGCGCCGAGGCAAAGGCGCTGCGCCATCTCTTCTTCGCCGAGCGCGAGGCAGGCAAGGTGCCGGGGCTGGAGAGCGTCGCGCCGCGTCCGCTGGAGGCGGTAGCGGTGATCGGCGCCGGCACCATGGGCGCCGGCATCGCCGTGGCGCTGGCGGACGCGGGGCTTTCCGTCACCCTGGTGGAGCGGGATGGGGAGGCCGCCGCCGCCGGCTTGCAGCGGGTGGCCGACCTTTATGCCCGTCAGGTGAAGAGCGGTCGCCTCACCGATGCGCAAGGCGTCGAGCGCCGCGCCCGCGTCACCCCCACCGCCGACTGGAGCCGCCTTGCCGCCGCCGACCTGGTGGTGGAGGCCGCCTTCGAGGACCTCGCCGTCAAGGCCGACATCTTCCGCCGTCTCGATGCGGTGGCAAAGCCCGGCGCGGTGCTGGCCACCAACACCTCCTATCTCGACCTCGACGCCATCGCCGCCGTCACCTCCCGCCCGCAGGACGTGGTGGGCCTGCACTTCTTCGCCCCGGCCAACGTGATGAAGCTGCTGGAGGTGGTGCGCCCGGCTCTCGCCGCGCCGGATGTCATCGCCACGGCGCTGGCGCTGGCGAAGCGCATGGGCAAGCAGCCGGTGGTGGCCGGCAATTGCGACGGCTTCATCGGCAATCGCATCTATGCGCTCTACCGCCGCCATGCCGAGGTTCTGGTGGAGGACGGTGCCAGCCCGCAGGCGGTGGATGCGGCGCTTGAGGCCTACGGCTTTGCCATGGGCATCTTCGCCGTATCCGACATGTCCGGCCTCGACATCGCCTATGCCATGCGCAAGCGCCGGGCGGCGACCCGCGATCCGGCCGAGCGCTACGTGTCCATCGCCGACCGGCTGGTGGAACAGGGCCGCCTCGGCCGCAAGACCGGCGCCGGCTGGTATGCCTACGATGCAGCGGGCGGAAAATCCGCCGATCCCGTGGTGGAGGCGCTGATCGCCGAAGGCCGCGCGGAGAAGGCCATTGTCCCGCGCTCCTTCACACCCGAGCAGATCCAGCGCCGGCTGCTCGCCGTCATGGCGAACGAAGGCGCCAAGGCGCTGGCGGAGGGCATCGCGCTGCGGGCCTCCGACATCGATCTCGCCTTCGTCCATGGCTACGGCTTCCCGCGCACCAGAGGCGGGCCGATGTGGGCCGCCGACCAGATGGGCCTGCGCGCGGTCGTCACCGAAGTGGAAGCCGCCCACGCCGCCGGCGGCGCCGGATCCGAGCCCGCGCCGCTCTTGCTGGCCCTCGCCCGCGACGGACGCGGCTTCGCCGACTGGCAACCCACAGAGCAGGCAGAACAACAGGGAGGACAACAGCCATGACCCCAATCCTCAACAGCTACGCCCTCGACCGCTGGTTCGTGCCGCAAGAGGGCCTCGTGGACATCCCGAGCGCCATCGACGGGCGCGTGGTGGCGCGCACCTCCACCAAGGGGCTGGATCTCTCCGCCTTGGTACGCCATGCCCGCGAGGTGGGCGGGCCGGCCTTGCGCGGGCTCACCTTCCACGAGCGCGCCGACATGCTGAAGGCGCTCGCCGCCCATCTCGGCGCCCACAAGGAGGCGCTCTACGCCCTCGCTGCCGACACCGGCGCGACCAAGCGGGACAATTTCATCGACATCGACGGCGGCATCGGCACCCTCTACGCCTATGCCTCCCGCGGCCGGCGGGAACTGCCGGGCGAGCGCTTCGTGGTGGAGGGCGGGCCGGAGGGCCTCTCCAAGGGCGGCTCCTTTATCGGCCTTCACATCCTCACCCCGCTCCGGGGTGTGGCGGTTCATGTGAACGCCTTCAACTTCCCCTGCTGGGGCCTTTTGGAGAAGCTCGCCCCCGCGCTCCTCGCCGGCGTGCCGGTCATCACCAAGCCGGCCACCGCCACCGCCTATGTGGCCGAGGCGGTGGTGCGGCTGATCGTGGAGGCGAACATCCTGCCGAAGGGGGTGCTGCAACTGGTATGCGGATCGGCGGGCGACCTGCTCGATCATCTCACCGGACAGGACGTGCTCTCCTTCACCGGCTCGGCGGAGACCTCACAGCTTTTGCGCGACCATCCGGCGGTGTCGCGCAACGCGGTGCGCTTCATCGCCGAGCGGGATTCGCTGAACGCCGCCGTGCTCGGCCCGGACGCCAGCGAGGGCGCCCCCGAGTTCGACCTCTTCATCAAGGAGGTGGTGCGCGAGATGACGGTGAAGGCGGGCCAGAAATGCACCGCCATCCGCCGCATCATCGTGCCGCGCGCCCAGGAAAGCGCGGTGATCGCCGCGCTGAAGGCGCAACTGGCGAAGATATCCCTCGGCGATCCCCGCCGCGACGACGTGCGCATGGGGCCGCTGGCGAGCCTTGGCCAGCGCGACGCCGCCCGGGCGGCGGTGGCGCAGATCGCGCAGGAGGCGGAGATCGTCTTCGGCGATCCCGATGCGGCCGAACCCATCGGGGCCGACGCGCAGGCGGGGGCTTTCATGGCGCCGGTGCTGCTGCGCTGTGCGAGGCCGCTGGCGGCGGTGGCACCCCACGCGGTGGAGGCCTTCGGTCCGGTGGCCACCGTCATGGCCTATGACCGGCTCGACGATGCGGTGACGCTGGTGGCCAAGGGGGAGGGCAGCCTCGTGGCCTCGGTCTTCACCTATGATCCGCAGGTGGCGGACACGCTGGTGTTCGGCATCGCCGCGCATCATGGCCGGCTGCTGGTGCTGGACCGTGACTGCGCCGGGGAATCCACCGGCCACGGCTCGCCCATGCCGGGCCTCTTGCATGGCGGTCCCGGCCGGGCCGGCGGCGGCGAGGAGATGGGCGGGCTGCGTGGCGTGTTCCACTATATGCAGCGCACGGCGCTGGAGGGCTCGCCGGCGCGGCTCTCGGCCTTGAGCCGCACCTGGCTGTCCGGCGCGCCGGCCCCGGTGACGGCGGAGCATCCCTTCAAGCGGGATTATGAGGCGCTCCAGGTGGGCGACACCGTGGAAACGGGCTCGCGTGTCATCAGCCTCGACGACATCGAGCATTTCGCCCATTTCACCGGCGACACCTTCTACGCCCACATGGATGAGGCGGCGGCCAAGGCCAATCCCTTCTTCCCAGGGCGGGTGGCCCACGGCTACCTCATATTGTCGTTCGCCGCCGGGCTGTTCGTGGATCCAGCACCGGGGCCGCTCCTAGCCAATTACGGCCTCGACACCCTGCGCTTCCTGAAGCCGGTCTCGCCCGGGGATGCGATCCGGGTGCGGCTCACCGTCAAGCACAAGCAGCCCGGCCGCCGGCCCGACTATGGCGAGGTGCGCTGGGACGCGGAGGTGTTCAACCAGAACGGCGAGACCGTGGCGCGCTACGAACTGCTCACCATGAGCGCGCGTGTCGTGACCGAGGCGCCGGTGCGCCTCGCGGTGTGAAATCCTGCCGGTTCAAGGCCTCGCGTGTGCGGCGCCTTAACCCGGCCGGCGGCGCGGCGCGGATTTTTCAAAAAAATCCGCCGCGTCGCCGGCCGAGAACAGCCCTTGCGGCCCCGCTTTTGCGGAAAATGGGGCGGACGGCGATACCGCTTATCCCCAGGCCGTGTTCGGCATAAGATATTGTGATGAAACTCGATTTAGGCGCCGATTCACAACGCCCTGATGACAGCGGAAGGCGGTTTCGCACTTTTTGCGAAGATCGTCGTTGACAGATCCGACGGGCATCCCCTATAAACCGCCCATCGACGACGCGCTGCCGCCGCCCACTGGACGGATCGACGGCGTGTCTCCGACGCTCCTCACGACAGATTGTTGTGAAGCCGCCGGTTTACAAGCCGGAGGACGAGGTGTCGGTTCCTGCTCCTCGGAGTGGGGTGAGGGCTTCGGTTCTCGTGCTGTTTGACAGGTTGAATGGAAGAAAGAGAAACGTGGACGGCGGAGTCCTTGCGGGCTGCGATCGATCGCAAGATTGGTTTGCAGTCGAGTAAGACTTGGCGGT
>NZ_VAUP01000011.1 GCF_005871085.1 Xanthobacter autotrophicus
GCGCCAGCGCCGAGGACGTGGCGCGCGGACGCGGGGTCTCGCTCATGACCGTCCGCAGCCAGATCCGCTCGATCCTGGGCAAGTCGGAAGCGGAGAATTTGCGCGACTTCGAGCGCACCATGGCGACGCTCGGGGCGCTCGTGCCGCAGCTGCGCTGAAGGATCTTCCGCCGGCCCGTCGGTCGCTTCGTTTCCCGCATAGACAGTTCTGACGATGAGGCCTCTGGCCCGGCTGGCTAGGCTCCGTTCAATCGAACCGGGACCGGATGCACGCCATGCAACAGCACGTCACCCCTGCGCCGCGCCGGCGCATGATCGTCGGCATCAGCGGCGCCACCGGGATCATCTTCGGGCTGCGCATCCTGCAGGTGCTGCGGCGCCTCGACATAGAGACCCACCTCGTCATGTCGAAGCCGGGCGAGCGCACCCTCGCCTACGAAACCGAGCTGAAGGTGCGCGACGTCCGCGCCATGGCGGACTTCAATTATCTGGATGCCGACGTCGGCGCCGCCATCGCCTCAGGCTCGTTCCGCACTATGGGCATGATCGTCGCGCCCTGTTCGGTGAGGAGCCTGTCCGCTATCGCCACCGGCAACACCGACGGCTTGCTCACCCGCGCGGCCGACGTCTGCCTGAAGGAGCGTCGCCGGGTGGTCCTCATGTTCCGTGAGACGCCCCTGCATGCCGGGCACATCCGCGCCATGGCACAGGCCACCGAGAACGGCGCCATCGTCTTCCCGCCGGTGCCGGCGTTCTATGACCGGCCGGCTTCGCTGGACGAGATGGTGAACCACACCGTCGGGCGCGTGCTCGATCTGTACGACCTCGACGCAGGCCTGTTCAATCGATGGGGCGGCCAGCCGGAAGCAGTTCCTCCCGACGACGTGCGCGCCAGGGGAGACGCCTGATGCCCCTCACCGACCTGCGCCTTTATGTCGAGGCTCTGCGCGCCCTCGGGGAGATCCAGGAGATCGACGCGCCGGTCGCCCTCGATCTGGAGCTCGGTGCCATCATCCGGCGCTGCATTGAGACCGGGGCGCCGGCCCCCCTGTTCAAGAGCTTCTCGGACCACCCCGGTGGTTTCCGCATTCTTGGTGCTCCGGGCGGTACCAGCGCGCAGTCCGGCATGGAGCTCGTTCGCGTTGCCGTCGCGCTGGAGCTGCCGCCGACCACGGGCGGCCTTGTGATCGCCGAGGTCATTGCCGCGAGCCTCGACAGGCTCGCCATCGACCCGGTGGTCGTGGACGATGCGCCGGTCTTCGAGAACACCGTCACCGGCGCCGCGGTGGACCTCACCGCGCTTCCCGTGCCGCTGCTGCACTACGGGGACGGCGGGCGCTATCTCAACACCTTCGGCTGCATCGTCGCTCGCACGCCGGACGGAACCTGGACCAACTGGTCCATCGCCCGAATGATGGTCATCGACGGCAAGCGTCTCTCGGGGATCGTGGCGCCGCAGCAGCACCTAGGGATGGTGGCGAAGGCCTGGGCGGATCTGGGCAGGCCGATGCCGTTCGCGCTGGCGCTCGGGGTCGAGCCTGCCATTCCCTTCATCTGCGGCATGCCGCTTCCCGCCCAAGTCGATGAGGGCGGGCGCCTCGGCGCGCTGCTGGGGCGCGCCGTCAGGACCGTGCAGTGCAGGACGGTCGATCTTGAAGCTCCCGCCAGCGCAGAGATCCTGATCGAAGGGCACCTCCATCTCGACGAATTGGTCGAGGAAGGCCCCATGGGCGAGTTCGCCGGCTACATCCCTCTCGATACGCAGACGCGCCGGCCCACCTACCGGGTCTCCGCCATCAGCCATCGTGACAACGCCATCCTGCCTGTGGTGGTCGCCGGTGAGCCGGCGGAAGAGAACCACACCGCCTGGGGCCTGCCCAGCTCGGCACAGCTTCTGTACGAGCTGCGCACGGCCGGCATTCCGGCCACCACGGCCTGGATCCCATTGCAGTCGGCGCTGCACTGGCTGGTGGTCACGGTTCCCCGTGATTGGCGCCGTCGCAGCGGCGTCAGCGAGAGCGAGGCGCTCTGCCGGCGCATCGGTCAGACGGTTTTCGCGAGCAAGGCGGGAGCGGTGATCCCCAAGGTGATCGTGCTGAATGACGACGTCGATCCGACCGACTTGAAGGAACTGGTCTGGGCCTTCGCCACGCGCTGCCATCCCTTGCTCGGCCATGTTGTGTTCGACGATGTCGAGGGAGCGCCGATGCTGGCCTATCTCCGCGGGAGCGAGAAGGTCTCGGGCCATACCGGCAAGATCGTCTACAACTGCCTTGCCCCGGACGAATGGGGCGAAGCCCTGCCGATGCGGGCATCGTTCCGCCACGGCTATCCGGCGGAGATCGTCGACCGCGTGCGTCGGCGCTGGAGCGAGTACGGTTTCAAATAAGCGTCGCCCATCCACCCCACGTCAACAGCCGGCGGTCCGGGCATCATCACCCGGCGCCGGAGAGAGGAAAACCATGACCGACGCATTCGAATCCACCCATCCGTCGGAGATCGCCGGCTTCGTGGGCAAACACATCATCTATACCTATGCCAACGGCTGGCAGTATGAGATGTACTTCAAGAACGACCGCACCATCGACTACCGCGTCCATGGCGGCATGGTCGGCGGGCGCTGGGTCAAGGGCCAGGAGGTCCACATCGTCCGCCTGGCCGACGGCGTGTACAAGGTCTCCTGGCACGAGCCGACCGGCACCTGCGTGAGTGTCGCCTACAATTTCAACGAGAACCGCGCCCACGGCGCCACCTTCTTCCCCCGCTGGATCGAACAGGAACCGAAGAAGATTATCGGCTTCCAGAACGAGAAAATCGACCTAATGCGCCAGTATCGCGACGCGGGGCCGACCTATCCGACCCTTCTCGTCGACGAATTCGCCGATATCACCTTCGTGGAAGAGTGCGGCCGGGACGACGAGAGCGTGATCGCCTGCGCCCCCGAGGATCTGCCTCCGGGCTATGCTACGCGTCGCAATGTGGGCTAATGGGCTCCCGCGGCCGGATGCAACACGGAGGCATTCGAAGGTGGTGATCCGGGACCTTAATCGTCGTCAAGTCGCGATGCTCGGCGTAGCCTTGGCCGCGACATGGCGCGCTCCGGCGGAAGCACAGACGAGATCCCCAATGCTCTATCCGGGCGAGGAATTGACCGCGGCGGCCGGCTATCCGGCTCTGGTGCGGTTCGAACCGGGGCGCGAGGGCCTCCCCGTCGTGGTGTTCGTGACAGGCGGAGGGGTGCTCGGCCGCATCGCCTACGGACCGCCCGGGGGAAGGGCTGCCGACTTCCTGTGCCACTGGCTGCATGAGGAAGGCTTCCCGTCGCTGGTCCTGTCCTATCCCATCGACAGCAGGGGGGTGTTCGACACCGCATTCCCACAGTTTTCGGTCACCGACTGGGCGGAGCAGAGCGCCGAGATCATCGCCCGCTACATGGACCGCAATGGCCTGCCGGCCAACGCCATCGTGCTCGGCTGGAGCATGGCGGGGCGCATTGCCGAGCCGCTTCATGCGGCGCTGCGACGAAAGGGAAAGGGCATCGAACTCTTCGTCGCGATGGCGGCGGCATCGGCGCTTCCCCATACCCTGCCTGGCCTCGACCACCTGAAGCCGGCGGCGAGTGGCCTCGCTGGGGTCAAGGGAGCCTACCTCGACTGGCTGCTCCACTGCCTCACGGATCAGAACGCGGCTGCCGGCCACGTGGTGCTCGATGCCGACGCATTCACACGCGAGATGACCGGTGATTTCCCGGTCGGGCTGGCCGCATCGGCAATGCGCTACAGAGACGGAGCTTTCGTTCCCGACCCGGCCGGAGACGCGCGTGAGGTCGGCACCGCGCGCTACCGCGCCTTTCCGCCGCTCGCTTTGATGACACACGCCTCCGCGATCGACGCCCGGCACGCTCTCACGGATCGCTCCACATGGGGCGTCTACATCACCCAGCAGCTTTGCGAAGGTCTCGTTTTCTCGCAGCCAGACAAGCTCGCCGCGCTTCCCCCCGAGACATGGGCGTTGCTGGTCGAGCATGTCGGGCACGCCGCCCAGCGGCTGAGCGCGACGCTGCCGGGCAACCACATGTTCTTCCTGGGAGAGAATGGTGCGAGGAGAACCGTGCAGACGTTGAAGTTCCTCAGGCAAACCGCCGCAGACGTTGCAGGTGAGATCTCACATCTTATGGACTGAAAAATCGCTCATCAGTCCTCTCTAATTGTGCGAGCGGCATGGCGGTGGCAGGGGCACCCCGTTCGACGATCTTGCCGCAGTGAGCGCGAAGGTCGTCCGGCGTGATCTCTGTCAGTAGACGATTCCGCCAGACGGGCATGAGCTCGCGCTCGAAGATAGAGCGACGCATCGCGCGCGTGCTGTCGGCCATGGTCGCATTGGTCAGCCATTTCTCACCGAATTCGCCGAAGCTCTTTGCTTCCTTGATCCGGCGCTTCTCCCGCTGCTTCTCGATGGCGGGGGACCGCCCCTCGGCGATTGCCCGGCGCGCGTCGATGCATAACTCGCGGGCCCTGGCGAGCGATATCCCGTCACGGGCATACCTACCGAGATAGACGGTTTCCCGCCTGCCGTTCAGCCGATAGTCGAGCCTGAACGAGATGGCGCCCGACGGTGCGACGCGCACATACATGCCGTCACGATCAGATACCTTGTACATTTTATCTTTTGATTTCAGACACTTAAGTTCTGCATCGGTCAACATTTCGGGTCTCCTCGCGGAAAAGTACCGTCACGCGGTCTTTGGAGGCCGATGGCGTAGAAAATGCTTATACTTCAGCGTCTTATATCGAAAAAAGTACCGTCATGAGCCTCATTGCTCCTGACGGTACTTTCGTTTTTCCGGTTGATCAATGGGGGGCAAGGCCCGTCAGCGAGGCCGCCGAACGCGATCTATGCCCACCGATAGATGTCGATAGGCATAGGAGTAATTTATTTTTATTTACAGTGCGTTATGTCGTATCACAGCGCAAAATCGGCGGCGTTCGGATGGGCCTGAATCACTCCCACTCGATGGTCCCCGGGGGCTTGCTGGTGACGTCGTAGACTACGCGGTTGACGCCCTTCACCTCGTTGATGATGCGGGTCGCGGTGCGGCCGAGGAAGCCCATGTCGAAGGGGTAGAAGTCGGCGGTCATGCCGTCCACGGAGGTCACCGCGCGCAGGGCGAGGACGTGGTCGTAGGTGCGGCCGTCGCCCATCACGCCCACGGTGCGCACCGGCAGCAGCACGGCGAAGGCCTGCCAGATCACGTCGTAGAGCCCGGCATAGCGGATCTCTTCCAGATAGATGGCGTCGGCCTTGCGCAGGATGTCGAGCTTCTCGCGGGTGATGGCGCCCGGGCAGCGAATGGCGAGGCCGGGGCCGGGGAAGGGGTGGCGGCCCACGAAGCTCTCGGGCAGGCCCAGCTCCCGGCCGAGCGCGCGCACCTCGTCCTTGAACAGGTCGCGCAGGGGTTCCACCAGCTTCATGTTCATGCGCTCGGGCAGCCCGCCCACGTTGTGGTGGCTCTTGATGGTCACCGAGGGGCCGCCGGCAAACGAGACGCTCTCGATCACGTCGGGATAGAGCGTGCCCTGGGCGAGGAAATCGGCACCGCCCACCTTCCTGGCCTCGGCATCGAACACGTCGATGAACAGCCGGCCGATGGTCTTGCGCTTGGCCTCGGGGTCCTCGACGCCCTCCAGTTCCTTCAGGAACAGCTCGGAGGCGTCCACATGCACCAGCGGGATGTTGTAGTGGCCGCGGAACAGCGAGACGACCTCGTCGGCCTCCGCCTGGCGCATCAGGCCGTGGTCCACGAACACGCAGGTGAGCTGGTCGCCGATGGCCTCATGGATGAGCACCGCCGCAACGGACGAATCCACGCCGCCGGACAGGCCGCAGATGACGCGGCCCGTGCCCACCTGCTCGCGGATGCGGGCGATGGCGCGCTCGCGGAAGGCGCCCATGGTCCAGGCGCCCTCGAGCTTCGCCACCTTGCGCACGAAATTGGAGAGCAGGCGTGCGCCGTCCGGGGTGTGCACCACCTCGGGGTGGAACATGAGGCCGTAGAAGCGCCGCGCTTCGTCCTCGATGGCGGCGAAGGGGGCATTGGCCGACGTGCCCATCACCTTGAAGCCGGGGGGCAGGGCGGTGATGCGATCGCCGTGGCTCATCCACACCGTGTGGCCCTCGCCGGGGTGCCACAGGCCATCGAACAGGTCGGATGTGGCCTCCACCTGCAGGGTGGCGCGCCCGAATTCGCGATGGTGGCCGCTTTCCACCTGCCCGCCCAGCTGTTCGGCCATGGTCATCTGGCCATAGCAGATGCCGAGCACGGGGATGCCGGCCTCGAACACCTCCTGCGGCGCGCGGGGGCTGTCGCCATCCGGGACGGAAGCCGGGCCGCCGGACAGGATGACCGCCTTCGGCTTCATGGCACGGAACGCTTCCGCCGCCTTCTGGAACGGCACCACCTCGGAATAGACGCCCTCCTCACGCACCCGCCGGGCGATGAGCTGGGTCACCTGGCTGCCGAAGTCGATGATGAGGATGGTTTCCTGGGCGGCAGTATCCAAAGCGGGGGAGGACATGAAGGGGCACCTTGCGCGCGAAGGAGGAAATGTTGCGCCCTCCTTTAGCGGCAAAGCGGCCATTTAAAAAGTCAAGGCCGGCGCAGGTCGGCCTTGCGCCGGGTGAGGCCTGCTCAGAGGGCCGTCCAGTACGGCTCGCACCCGGCCGGCGGCTTTGCGGCTGTGGCTCCGTGGCGGCGCTTCAGCTCGGCGCAGCTGAAGGCGCGGGCATCGGTGGGAAGCCTGGAATTGATGGCGGTGCCGATCTCGTCATAGGGCTCGCCGGAGGCGTAGACGTAGAAGGCCCAGTAGCCGCCGACGACAAGCACGGCGATCAGCAGCAGTCGGATGATGCCCATGGCGGGTTCTTTCTCGTGAGCCGGGAGGCGGACGCGCGCGCCAGCCTGATCGCAGCCATAACGCTCCGCTTGCGCTGAAGGTTCATTTCGGTGTCGCGGGCCTCACCCCGCCCGCTTCATCACGCTCACGAAGAAGCCGTCCGTGCCGGTGCGGCGGGGGGTCATCAGGATGCCCTCGCGGCTGGTGAGGGCGGCATCCGCAAGGGCGGCCCCCTGCGCGCCCAGCGAGAGCACCGTCTCGTTGGGCGGCACCACGTGGAAATCCTCCCGCTTGGAGAGCAGGGCGCGCACCTGGGCGCCGTTCTCCTCGTCCAGCAGGGAGCAGGTGACATAAGCGAGCCGGCCGCCGGGGCGCACATAATGGGCGGCTTCCTCCAAAATCTTGGCCTGCTCGGATGTGCGCTGGGCGAGGGCACCGGGGCGCACCCGCCATTTGGCGTCCGGGTTGCGGCGCCAGGTGCCGGTGCCGGTGCAAGGGGCGTCCACCAGAACGAGGTCCATGTGGCCTTCGAGGTCGTGGAGCACGTCCTCGGCGCCGCGCGGGCTGCGCACCTGCACATTGCGCACGCCGGCGCGGGCGAGGCGCTCGTGCATGGGCTTCAGACGACGGATGTCGCTGTCGTGGGCGTAGAGCTGGCCCTTGTTGTCCATGAGGGCGGCAAATTCCAGCGTCTTGCCGCCGGCGCCCGCGCACAGGTCCAGCACCTGCGATCCGGGCACCGGGCGGGCGAGGATAGCGGCGAGCTGCGAGCCCTCGTCCTGCACCTCCACCTCGCCCCGCAGGAAGGCGGGCTCGGCGGAGACGGGCGGGGCCTTGCCCTCGGAATCCAGCAGGATGCGCAGGGCGAGAGGCGAGAAGCGGCCGGGTGCCGGGTTGAGATGGGAGAGTTCGGCGCGCACCGCCTCCGGTTCGCCCTTCAGGGTGTTGACGCGCAGGTCCAGCGGCGCGCGGGTGGCCAGCGCCGCGCCTTCCGCCACCACGTCCTCGCCGAACACGTGGCGCAGGGAGGCGTGGAGCCACTGGGGATAGTCGCCGCGCACGAAGGGCGGCGCGCCCTTGATGCTCGGGTCGGCGAGGCGGGCGCGCTCGTCCTCGGTCAGGGGCGCCGGGGCGAATCGGGAGCCGTCCGCCAGCGCCGCGATGGCCTCGCCATCCAGCGCCCGCATCAGCACCAGCATGCCCAGCACCAGCGCCCGCGGCTCCTCGGAGCCCATCACGTGGGCCGCGGAGGCGCGCCGGCGCAGGGTGTCATAGACGATGCCGGCGATGGCGGCGCGGTCGCCGGAGCCGGCGAAGCGGTGGGAGAGGCCCCAGTCCTTCAGTGCGTCGGCAGCGGGCCGGCGGCGGGTGGTGAGGTCGGTGAGGACCTCGATGGCGGCGGAGATACGGGCGGCGGGGATCATGGTCTATCCGTCAGGGGCGCGCGGGGGCGGGCTGAAGGCCTTCCGCCTCCAGCTGCCGGGCGAAGAGGTCGAGGGCTGAGCCCAGCTTCTCGTCGATCACGTGGAGATATTCGGTCCAGTCGCCATAGCCGGTCAGCTCGGCCTTGCCGTCGCTGATGCCGCGCAGGCCGATCATGGGCAGGCCGTGGCGCCGCGCGGCGCGCAGCACGGCGAAGCTCTCCATGTCCACCATGTCCTCGGCGATGGCATCATAGGCCGCGCCTGAGATGATGGCACCGCCGGTGGAAAGGGAGGCTTCCGGCACGCCCTTGATGCGGTGGGCAAGCTCGATCACCGCCGGTTCGTCGAGGAAGGGGGTGCGCCCCTTCTCGAAGCCCAGGGCGGAGGCATCCATGTCGCGATAGGCGACCCGTGCCACCTGGTAGACTTCCGCATGGTCAAGGCTGCGCGAGCCGGCCGAGCCCAGGGTGAAGACCAGGTCAGGCAGAAGGTTCTGGTGGGCGAGGAGGGCGAGGGCCCGTGCCGTCTCCACCGCCGCCTCCACCGGCCCCACCCCGGTGATGAGGGGATCGATGCGGGACTTCAGATGGGGGCCGTATTCCTGGCTGGTGGCCATCACAAACAAAATGGAATGGCCGCCGATGGAAGACAGGTGGCGGGCGGGGTCGGTCATCAAGGTCACCTGAGGCGCAAGCTGGAGCGAAACGTCTGGAGCGCAAAGTCCAACTCCTCGACCGCCCCGCTTCGCCTGTCAACCAGCCGCCTTCAGATGTTGAGCAGGATGGCGAAGGCGAACAGGCCCCACATCAGCGCCAGGACTGCAAGGCTTGCCAGGTCGAAGCTGACCCCGAAATTCATGCGCCCGCGCGCCTCGGCGGAAAGCAGGTGCGGGAAGGCGGAGATCAGGCGCAGCAGCACGAATACCCAGGCCAGCACCACGAAGATGATGTCCGCCTTGCGGGTGTACAGGGCGAGGATGGTCAGCGTGTAGAACAGCACCGCCGCGAGCCCGGCGCGCAGGCCGTCGGCCGTCACCTCGGTGGACTTGACGGCGCGCAGCAGCACCGCGAGCACCAGCGCGACGTGCACGAAAAGGGGAAGAAGGATCATCTGCACCGACATGAGGGCCTCCGCCGTGGGGACGCGCAAGCTCAAGCGTCGCCAAGAAGAGGAACCGCGGCCGCGGCGGTTCGTTCCCTTGAGGCGAGGAGGAAGCGTCATGGTCGCACAGGCATCGATGAAGGAGCTGCGGCGCCAGGTGGAGCAGGGCCGCGCGCCGCGCCCGCTGTTCACCCGCTTCTCCCAGATGGCGGCCCGCTACACCGGCAAGCCCGCCACCTTCATCGGTGCCATGGCCATCATCGTGGTGTGGGGGATGACGGGGCCGCTGTTCGGCTTCAACGACACTTGGCAGCTGGTCATCAACACCTCCACCTCCATCGTCACCTTCCTCATGGTGTTCCTGATCCAGAACAGCCAGAACCGGGACACGGCGGCGCTCCAGATCAAGCTGGACGAGCTGATCGCGCGCCTCGACGGGCCGCGCGAAGTGCTGCTGGATCTGGAGGATCTGGACGAGGAGACGCTGGAGCGCCTGCGCCTCGAACACGCCCTGCTCGCCGACAAGGCGCGCGAGCGCTCGGATTCCGGAGCCGGACCGGAGGCCTCGAGCCCCGCACCGGCGGACCCCTCCGTTCCGAAGGCCTGACCGGGCCGCGCGCTCAGCCGCGCGGCAGCGGCTCCACGGCGAAAGCTTCGGGTGGCAGACCGGCGCGGGAGCGTGCCACCATGGTCTCGAACGCCCGTTCCATGTGGCGGGCATAGCGGTCGATGTCGAACAGGGGCGAGGTGGGGCGGGCGGCGGCAAGGCGCGCGCGCGCCTCCGCCAGGGCGGCTGGATCGTTGGCGAGGGCGACGGCCCTGGCCACGAAGCCCTCCACATCGGTGGTGATGAAGTCCGCCAGATTCATCTGCGTCATGATGCTGGCCGCGACCCGCGAGGCGAACGAGCGGCCGGTGCGCGTCACCATGGGCAGGCCCATGCGGAGCATGTCGCTGGCGGTGGTGTGGGCGGTGTAGGGGAAGGTGTCGAGGAAGAGATCCGCCAGGGGGAGGCGGGCGAAATGGTCCTTGAGTGGGACGATGGGCGCGAACACGAGGCGGGCGGGATCGAGGCCGCGCGCCTCGGCCTCGCGGCGCAGGGTGTCGGCGCTGTTCTTTCGATTCTCCAGCACCCAAAGGACCGAGCCGGGCACGGCCTTGAGGATGCGCGTGTAGGCGGAGAACACCTCCGGATCGAGCTTCCAGGCCGAATTGAAGGCGCAGAACACGAATGCCTCGTCCGGCAGGTCGCAATCGGCCCGGGTCGGGCGTTCGCCCACCGGCAGCTCGGGGTCGTTGGGCTGGTAGCAGTCCGGCAGATGGACGATCTTCTCGGTGTAGAAGGCCGCGTCCGAAAACGGCAGCACCACCGGGTCGGCAATCACATAGTCCATGAAGGGCGCGCCGCTGGTGCTCGGATAGCCGAGATAGTTCACCTGCACCGGTGCAGGGCGATCGGCGAAGGCGGCAAGGCGCTCGCCACTGGTGTGGCCCATGAGATCGATAAACACATCAATGCCAAGGGCGGCGACCTCCTCGGCGATGGCCGCCGGGGAGGCCTTCTCCCGGTCAAGAAAGTGGTCGACGGCATCGACGATGCTCTGGCGGTCCGCCGAGCCGTCGTCGGGCCCCACCGATATGGCAGTAATTTCGAACCGGCTGCGGTCGTGCCGCGCCAGCAGCTTGGAGATCAGGAAAGTGGTGGGGTGCGTCCTGAAGTCCGCGGACAGATAGGCTATGCGGATCGGCCCGGTGGCGGCGCGGCGGTCCGCATGGTCGAAGCCCCGCGGGCGGGCGGGCGGGGCCTCGTCCGTGACCTTGCGGCGGGCGGCTGCCAGATGGAGGGCCGGATCGTCCACATACAGCATCAGAAAGGGCAGGGTCGGGACCGACGGGTCCGCGACGCCGCGCTTCAGGTGCTCGAACAGGCGATCGTGGTGGCGCCAGTCCCAGACCGCACGACGGCTGGGAACCAGCAGATTGGCCGCCAGAGGAAGGCTCTGGTCGAGGGCGAAGGCGCGCTCCATGGTGGCGCGGGCATCGTCCTCCTGCTTCAGGGCGCCTTGGGCCAAGGCAAGGTTGTACCAGGCCTTGCCATCGTCCGGCCGGCGCGCCAGCACCTTCTTGTACAGTTCGATGGCCTCGACTTCCCGGCTCTGGCGGGCGCGGACGATGCCGAGCAGGTGCATCACGTCCACATGGTCGGGCGCCGCCCGCAGGATCTTGCGATAGTGCCGGGCCGCGTCCTCATACTGGCCGCGCAGCTGGTGCTGGTAGCCATCGTAGAGCAGCTTCTGGAGTGCGGGCGTCAGGGGCGGGGGCGTCGTTGGCATGGCTGCGTGCGGTTGAACCTTGGAGCCCGCCTCTAGCATGGGGATGGCCGAGGCGATAGCGCCGCGCTCAGGCGCCGGACCCTTCGACAGGGGGAGGTGCCAGAACGATATGGTCCGGCGCAGCGCCGGCCAGGGCGCGCTCCATCATGGCCAGATAGGCCGCCTCGATCTGGATGCGGTAGCGCTGGATGTCGAACAGGCGGGCCCGTGCGGCACCGTCCTCGAGCCCGCCGCGGATTGCGGCAAGCCGCTCCGGGTCGCGGGCGAGGGTGAGGGCCAGCGCCTCGTAGGCGGCCGGGCTGTCGGTGATCAGATCGCCCAAACCGGCGAGATGCATCAGGCGGCCAGCCACCTTGGAGGCGAAGGAACGGCCGGTCCGCGTTACCAGCGGCAGCCCCACCCGAAGCGCATCCGAGGCCGTGGTGTGGGCGGTATAGGGAAAGGTGTCGAGGAACAGGTCCGCCAGCGCCATGCGGGCCAAATGCTCCGGCAGCGGCCGGTGCGGAGCGAAAATGAGCCGGTCGGGCGCCACGCCGGTGGCTTTGGCTTCGCGCCGGAGATTGGCGCGGGCGTCCTCCCCTGCGAGCAGCCACAGCACACTGCCCGGCACCTCCATGAGGAGGCGCAGCCAGAGGGCGAAGGTCGCCGGATCGAGCTTGCGCGTATTGTTGAAAGCGCAGAACACGAAGCCGGTGTCGGGCAGGCCGCATTCAGCCCGGCCGGGGCGGGTGGCGGGGGCAAGGGTCGGGTCGTTGGGCTGGTAGGTATCGGGAAGCTGAACCACCTTCTCGCTGAAGAAGCGGGCGTCTTCCAGCGGCAGGACGAAGGGATCGGCGATCACATAGTCCATGAAATCGGCGCCGCTGGTGCCCGGATAGCCGAGATAGCTCACCTGCACCGGAGCGGCGCGGGCGGCGAAGATCTCCAGGCGGTTGCCGTTGGTGTGGCCCATCACATCCACCAGGATGTCGATGCCGAGGCTGCGGGCGCGTGCGGCGGTCTCGGCCGGCTGGTCCCGCTCGCAGTCGATGAAGCGGTCGACGCTCGCCTCCACCCGCCTGCGGGCCGG
This sequence comes from Xanthobacter autotrophicus, assembly GCF_005871085.1. GTDB lineage: Bacteria > Pseudomonadota > Alphaproteobacteria > Rhizobiales > Xanthobacteraceae > Xanthobacter > Xanthobacter autotrophicus. The sequence goes on from NZ_VAUP01000011.1 coordinate 12,820, forward strand.
GGAAGCGTCGTTCGGCCCGATGGAGAGGGCGGTGATCTCGAATTTCGAGCGGTCGTGGACTTCCAGCAGCCGGACCAGGAGATGGGTGGTCGGGTGGTTGCGGAAGTCGGCCGACAGGTAGCCGATGCGCACGCGCCCGTCCGTTCGCGCCCGGGCGGGGAGGGGCGTCGGAACGATGCCGGCGCAGCGCCGGCGGACGGTACGGCGCGCGGCCGCGAGCTGCAGCGCCGGGTCGTCGAGCCACAGGGTGAAGAAGGGCGGGATCTCCGGCCGGGCCGGGTCCCCGGCGCGGGCGATGGCGGCCAGAAGCTGCGCGTCGTCCCGCCAGTCGCAGACCGAGCGGCGCGCCGAAAACAGCATGCCGATCCCCTCGGCGAGGGAGGGATCCAGCGCCAGGGCGCGGGCGAAGGCCTCGGCGCCCTCGCTGTTGCGCTCCACGGCGGTGCAGGCGAGACCGAAATTATACCAGAGCTTGGCGTCCTGCGGCTTCAGCGCGGCGGCGGCGCGGTAGAGCGCGAGGGCCTCGTCGGTGCGGTTCTGGCGCGCCCGCACCATGGCCAGAAGGTGCATGACGTCGGGGTGGTCCGGCACCTTCTTCAGGATCTTGCGATACTGGCGGGCGGCGTCGTCCAGAAGGCCGCGCACCTGGGCCTGGTAGCCGTCGTGCAGCAGGCGGGTCTGGTCGGGGGAAAGCGGGGGGATCGGCACGAAGGGCTTCGGAAGGTTCTGAGCGCACGCGCGGTTTGCGCCGGCGAGTTACGCCAGCGTGATGTGTTTCGACGCTAGCACGGCGGCCGGGGCCGGTATAGTGACGCAACCGGACCCTGTACCCGACCGGAGACCGCCATGCCCATCTACGCCCTCGACGGTGTCGCGCCCACCCTGCCCGCCTCGGGACACTACTGGATCGCGCCGGACGCGGTGATCATCGGCAACGTGACCCTGAAGGAAGGCGCGAGCGTCTGGTTCGGCAGCGTGCTGCGCGGCGACAACGAGCCCATCGTGGTGGGGGAGGGCTCCAACATCCAGGAAAACTGCGTGCTCCACACCGATCCCGGCTTTCCGCTCACCCTCGGAACCAATGTGACCGTGGGCCACATGGCGACCCTGCACGGCTGCATCGTGGGCGACGGCAGCCTCATCGGCATGGGCTCCACGGTGCTGAACGGTGCGAACATCGCGGGGAGCTGTCTCGTCGGCTCCAAGGCGCTGGTGACCGAGGGCAAGGTGTTCGAGCCCTTCTCCCTCATCGTCGGGGCGCCGGCCAAGGTGGCGCGGCAGATCGACGAGGCGACGGCGGCGCGCCTCGTCGGCACCGCCGAGCACTACCAGCACAATTGGCAGCGCTACGCCAAGGGCCTGAAGCGCATCGACTGATCAGGCGGTCCGAGCCCCAAAAGGAAAACGGGCCGGAACCGCGGCGTCGGTTCCGGCCCGTCTTGCCGCCGTGGCGCGTTCGAAGGCGCTTAGGCGGAAGCTTGAAGCGTGCCTTGCGGCGCGCCGGGATCAGCGCCCGGTGCCCACCACCGGCGGCACGCGGGTCTCGCCCAGGGACACCCAGGTGGAGGGATCGACCTGGGACTGGCGCTTCACGTAGCGGTACCCGGTATCCTTCCAGGCGCGAACGTCGGTTTCCTGATTGTCGAGGATGAGGTCGCCCTTGTCGGTCATGACCGTGAGCACCGCGTGGCCGTCGCCCTCGCGGTCGCGGACCACGGTGATGAGCAGGACGGAGCTGGGCCAGCCCAGGTTGATGAGGCGGCGGCGCTTCTCCAGCACATAATCCTCGCAGTCGCCGCGACCGTCATCGGGATAGGCCCAGCGCTCGGTCTCGCCGTAATGGTCGAGGTCGGTCTCGGGCTGGACCGCCTCATTCACGATGCGGTTGATGCGGTCCAGCTCCGCCGAGCGCTGGGTGTCGAGCTTCATCACCGCGACGCCGGCACCGGCCGCCTCGCAATCGTGGGCGTGGTCGGCGCAGAACCGCACGTAGCCGGTAGGGGCGGTGGTGACGCGGCCGTCGGCGAGATGGCGGGGCGCGAAGGCGGAGGCGAGATTGGCGAAGCGCGTGTTCTGGGCCCGCTGCTCTTGAGCACTGGCGGCGCTCACCCCGGCGCACAGGAGCGCTGCGGCGAGGGCCAACAGGAGGCGGGGAGGCGAGATGCGCTTCGACATGGCGGGAAATCCGACCCGGTTAATGAAATGATAATGCCCGATGCTCGCCGCATTTGCGCCGTCAACCTTCTATTAACCTTAATGGGCCAGGTTTTTAGATACCTCTGATCGGTGCGGCCTTTTGTCGGTACCGCACGGGGAGGCGGGTGCGCGGGCACCGGCCGGATGCATTCGGCGGGCCGCCTGGCGGCGACGTCGAAATGCTGAAATCTTATTCAATCAATGCAATAGCGCAAAAAGTCCGGTCCGGTCCGGGGCGGCGACTTCGTCCAGGCCAGAAGGTCGCTGGTGAAAAGTCCGCTGGAGAGAACGTTGGAGCGCCGCCGCATTCATGTTAGTGACTGACGGGTCAGTCAGTGAAAGTTAACGATTGTGGCGCGCCCGCCGAACCCGGATCCGCAACAAACGGCGCCGTTGGCCCCGGCGCCCGGGGGACGCCGGCAGCGGGCCGCACCCATGGACAAGGCCGAACGGCGGCGCGCCATCCTTGCGGCCGCGCTGACGGTTTTCGCCGGCCACGGCTTTGCGGGCGCCCGCCTCGACGACGTGGCCCGAGAGGCCGGCGTGGCCAAGGGCACGCTTTATCTGCACTTCGCCGACAAAGAAGCGCTTTTTCGCGGCCTCGTGGAGCAGAACATCGCCCCTGTGCTGGCCGATGCCGATGCGGCCATCGCCCGGTTTCCGGGCACGACCGGCGACCTCATCGACCTGCTCATCGCGATCCTGGTCGAGCGGGTCATCGGCACCCCGGCGGAGGCTTTGGTGCGGCTCATGATCGCTGAGGGGCCGCGGTTTCCCGAGCTTGCCGCCTATTACCATCGGGAGGTGGTGTCGCGGGCCCTCGGCATCGTGCGCGCCATCGCCCAGCGCGGGCTCGACCGGGGCGAGATCACGTCCGACATCGCGGTCCGCTTTCCTCAGCTCGTCATTTCCCCCGCCGTCGTGGCCGTGGTCTGGAACGGCATGTTCGGCGCCTTCGATCCGCTCGACGTGAGGGCGTTCCTCTCGGCTCACCGGGACCTGCTGCTACGCGGGCTCGGATGGAGAGACACGTGAAACCCCATCGATTCTTCCTCCCGCTCCCATCTGTCGCCTCCGTCTTCGCGCTGCTCGGCCTTGCTGCCTGCGCGCCTGCGCCCGCTGACAGCTTCTCCGGCTATGTGGAGGGCGACCTCGTCTTCATCGGGCCAACCGAGCCCGGGCGCGTGAGCGCGCTCGCGGTGGAGGAGGGTAGCGCGGTCAAGCCCGGCGAGGTGGTCGCCCGGGTGGAGGACGACCTCCAGACTGCCGATCGTGACGCCGCCGCCGCCCAGCTGAAGGAGGCCGAGGCGCGGCTCGCCAATGCGCGCTCGCCGCTCCAGCGGCCGGAGGAGATCGCGGTGCTTCAGGCGTCCGAGCAGCGCGCCACCGCCGCCCTCGACCAGTCCCGCGTCGATCTCGAGCGCCAGAAGGCGCTGGTGCCGAAGGGGGCTTCATCCCAAGCCAATCTTGACGCGGCCCAGCACCAGTACGACCAGAACCAGGCGGCCCTTGATGAGGCGCGCAAGCGTATTTCCGCCGCCCGCATCGCCTCACGCACCCAGGATATCGAAGCCGCCGAGCAGGCGGTTTCTGCCGCGCGCGCCAACCTTGCCGCGGCGCAGGTGCGGCTCGACCGGCGCGTCCTGAAGGCGCCGACGGACGGCACGGTGCAGACCGTCTATTACCGCGTCGGCGAACTGGTGCCGGAGGGCCGGCCGGTGATCTCCATCCTGCCGCCGGGCCTGGTGAAGGTGCGGTTCTTCGTGCCGGAACAAGAGCTGCCGAAGGTCGCCCTGGGCGGCCGCGTCACCGTCACCTGCGATGGCTGCCCGCTCACCACAGCGAAGGTCTTCTTCATCGCGACCCAGGCCGAATATACCCCGCCCGTCATTTACAGCCGGGAGGAGCGTTCCAAGCTCGTCTATCTGGTGGAGGCGCGCCCCGACGATCCCGCCAGGGCGCGACCGGGCCAGCCCGTGAACGTGTCTCTCGGGGCAGCGCCGTGACTGCGGCCCCGGAGGCGCCAACGCCCGGCCGTTCCGCGCCGGAAGTCGCCATCGAGGTGGAGAACCTCTGCAAGAGCTTCGGCGGCCGGCGGGTGGTGGACAATCTCTCCATGCGCGTCATGCGCGGACAGATCTACGGCTTCCTTGGCCCCAACGGCTCGGGCAAGACCACCACCATTCGCATGCTGTGCGGGCTGCTGACGCCGGATTCCGGCCGCGGCACCTGCCTGGGCATGGATATCCTCACCCAGGCCCGGCGCATCCGCGAGCATGTGGGCTACATGACGCAGCGCTTCTCCCTCTACCAGGACCTGTCGGTGCGGGAGAACCTGGAGTTCGTGGCGCGGGTCTACGGCGTTCCTGAACCGGAGAAGGCCGCGAGCACCGCGCTGAAGCGGCTGGGGCTGGAAGGGCGGGGCAAGCAGCTGGCCGGCGCGCTCTCCGGCGGCTGGAAACAGCGTCTCGCCCTTGGCGCCTGCATTCTGCCCGGCCCCGACCTGCTGCTGCTCGACGAGCCAACCGCCGGCGTCGATCCCAAGGCGCGGCGCGAGTTCTGGGCGCAGATCCATGATCTTGCGGCGGAAGGGCTCACCGTGCTGGTCTCCACCCATTACATGGACGAGGCAGAGCGCTGCCACGAAATCGCGTACATCGCCTATGGCCAGCTACTGGCCCAGGGCACGGTGCAGAGCGTGATCGCGGCGGCCGGCCTTGCCACCGTCACCGTGGAGATCGCCGGCGCGGTGGGCCACGAGGCGGGGTTGCTTGTCACCCGACTTGCGCGCGAGCTGTCCGCCCTCGATGGGGTGGAGATGGTGGCGCCCTTCGGCACCGCGCTGCACGTCTCGGGGCGCGACCCGGTGGCGCTGGAGGCGGCGATCGCGCCCTACCGCGGCGATGCGCGCCTCGTCATCCGCGCCGATGCCCCGACGCTGGAGGACGTTTTCATCGACCTCATGAGCCGCTCGAAGGATGAACTGCGATGAGCGCGCTCACGGCCACGGTCGGCTTCCTCAGGCGCGTCGGCGCCATGATCGTGAAGGAATTCATCCAGCTGCGGCGCGATCGGGTGACCTTCGCCACCATGATCATGATCCCGCTACTGCAACTCATCCTGTTCGGCTACGCCATCAACACCACACCCCGCCACCTGCCCACGGCGGTGTTCGCCCACGAGAACACGGACGCCAGCCGCGCCATCCTCGCCGCCTTGCGCAACACAGCCTTCTTTTCCTTCGTGAAGGAAGCCGGGAGCGCGGAGGAGGCGGAGCATATGATCCGCGCCGGCGAGGTGTTGTTCTTCGTCGAGATTCCGGCGGGCTTCGAGCGGGCGCTCAGGCGCGGGGACCAGCCCCAGCTGCTGGTGGCGGCGGACGCCACCGACCCGGTGGGCTCGGCCAATGCGCTGGCTGCGCTGGCGGGGGTGGTGGGTTCGGCCCTCGTGCGCGAGCGGTTTGTCGATGCGGCGGGAGCCATGCCGTTCGAGATCGTCCAGCACCGGCGCTACAACCCCGCCGGCACCAGCCAGCTGAACATCGTGCCCGGCCTGCTCGGCACCATCCTCACCATGACCATGCTGATTTACACCGCCCTGTCGGTGACCCGGGAGACCGAGCGCGGCACCATGGAGAGCCTTTTGTCCATGCCGATCCACCCGGTGGAGATCATGCTGGGCAAGATCATTCCGTACGTGCTGGTGGGCATCGTGCAGGCGATCCTGATCCTCGGCTCCGGCATGATTCTGTTCGGGGTGCCGCTGGAGGGCAGCGCCATCTTCCTCGCGGTGGCGACGCTGCTGTTCATCACCGCCAACCTGTCGGTCGGATACACCTTCTCCACCCTGGCGCAAAACCAGCTCCAGGCGGTGCAGATGTCCTTCATGTTCTTCCTGCCGTCGATCCTGCTGTCGGGCTTCATGTTCCCGTTCTCGGGCATGCCCTTATGGGCGCAGTGGATCGGCGAGGCGCTGCCGCTCACCCACTATCTGCGCATGGTACGGGGAATCCTGCTGAAAGGGGCGGGTTTTGCCGACCTCCGGGTGGATGCCGCTGCGTTGGTGGCGCTCATGCTGCTGGCCATGGGCATCGCGGTGGCCAGATTCCGGCAAACCTTGGACTAAATGACATGCGGCATGTCGACGCGAAATCGCCGCAATTCGCGCTGCGTCCTGTGTGGAAAAGTTCGCATCTGGAAATTGGGGGCGCAGGCCGTTCCACCTAGCTGCGCTGGTCTTTTTGAGCAGCCGCGACCCCCCGCCGGGGTGCCGCGGGGTACCGGTACGGGCGAACTTGCGACGGCCAGTCGCAGCGCGCCTAGCATGCACTTCTTTGATATGTGTCAAGGTGAAAAAGGGTCCTAAGGCGATGGTGCGAGCCGAGGTCCCCGGTGCAATCTTTACGCTTCGGCGCGAAGGGTTTTCAGATGTCAACAATCCAAGATCCGATCCGGACGCCGGCGAAGGCCCTGCGGTTCGGCGAAGCCGGACTGCTGGTGGTTTTCGCCGCCTTCGCCTTCTTCGCGATCATTGTGGCGGCCAAGGCCTACACGCCGGCCTATGCGTTCCATGCCTATTTGTTCGCGGCCGCCAGCATTGCGGCGGTGTTCGCCATCGGCAACCGCTACATGGCCCGGCCGGCCGGGCCCGTGCCGCAGGTCAATGCCGACGGCAAGCCCAACTACAATTTCGACGTGGTGAAGTTTTGCACCATAGCCGCCGTCGTCTGGGGCATCGCGGGTTTCCTGGTGGGCGTGATCGCCGCGCTCCAGCTGGCCTTTCCGGTGGTCAATTTCGACCTGCCCTGGATCTCTTTCGGTCGCCTGCGTCCACTGCACACGTCGGCGGTGATCTTCGCCTTCGGCGGCAACGTGCTGATCGGCACCTCGTTCTACGTCGTCCAGCGCACCTCCCATGCTCGCCTGGTGGGTGATCTTGCTCCGTGGTTCGTGGTCCTCGGCTACAATCTCTTCATCGTCATCGCCGGCACGGGCTATCTGCTGGGCATCACCCAGGGCAAGGAATACGCCGAGCCGGAATGGTACGCGGACCTGTTCCTCACCGTGGTCTGGGTCACGTACCTGCTGGTGTTCCTGGGGACGATCCTGAAGCGCAAGGAACCCCACATCTACGTGGCGAACTGGTTCTACCTCGCCTTCATCATCACCATCGCGGTACTGCATCTCGGCAATAACGCCTCGGTGCCGGTGTCGGTGTTCTCGCCGAAGTCCTATATCCTCTGGTCGGGCGTCCAGGATGCCATGTTCCAGTGGTGGTACGGCCATAACGCGGTGGGCTTCTTCCTGACCGCCGGCTTCCTCGCCCTGATGTACTACTTCATCCCGAAGCGTGCGGAGCGGCCGGTCTATTCCTACCGTCTGTCCATCGTCCACTTCTGGGCGCTGATCTTCATCTACATCTGGGCCGGCCCGCATCACCTGCACTACACGTCCCTGCCGGACTGGGCGCAGACGCTGGGCATGACCTTCTCGATCATCCTGTGGATGCCCTCTTGGGGCGGCATGATCAACGGCCTGATGACCCTGTCGGGGGCATGGGACAAGCTGCGCACCGACCCGATCATCCGAATGATGGTGGTGGCGGTGGCCTTCTACGGCATGTCCACCTTCGAAGGCCCGATGATGTCGGTGAAGGCGGTCAACTCGCTCAGCCACTACACCGAATGGACCATCGGCCACGTGCATTCCGGCGCGCTCGGCTGGGTGGCCTACATCTCCTTCGGCGCCATCTACTGCATGGTGCCCTGGCTGTGGAACAAGCGCGAAATGTACTCCCTCAAGGCTGTGAACTGGCACTTCTGGGTCTCGACGCTCGGCATCGTGCTCTACATCTCCTCCATGTGGGTGGCCGGTATCCTTCAGGGCCTCATGTGGCGCGCCTACACCCAGCTCGGCTTCCTCGAATACTCGTTCATCGAGAGCGTCGAGGCCATGCACCCGCTCTACGTCATCCGCGCCATTGGCGGCATCCTGTTCCTGTCGGGTGCCCTGATCATGGCCTGGAACGTGTGGAAGACCATCACCATGCCCGAAGCGGCGGCCGAGCAGTCGCTCGCCCTTGCGCCTGCGGAATGAGGGGGAACTCATGGCAACGCAAGGCACGTCCATCTGGTCCAAGCACCAGATCTTCGAAAAGCACTCCTACTGGCTGATGCTGGGCATCCTGATCGTGATCTCGATCGGCGGCCTGGTGGAAATCGCGCCGCTCTTCTACCTGAAGAGCACCATCGAGAAGGTGGAGGGGATGCGCCCCTACACCCCGCTCGAACTGGCGGGCCGCAACATCTATGTCCGCGAGGGTTGCTACAACTGCCACTCGCAGCAGATCCGTCCGCTGCGCGACGAGGTGGAGCGCTACGGCCACTATTCGCTGGCGGCCGAGAGCATGTACGACCACCCCTTCCAGTGGGGCTCCAAGCGCACCGGCCCGGACCTCGCCCGCGTGGGCGGCAAGTATTCGGACCTGTGGCAGCGCGAGCATCTCCACAACCCGCGCGCCGTGGTGCCGGCCTCCATCATGCCGAGCTATCCCTGGCTCGCCCAAACCAAGCTCGACACCAAGCATCTGGCTGCCGACCTCAAGGACCTGAAGCTGCTCGGCGTCCCGTACACGGACGAGATGATCGAGAAGGTGCAGGAAGACCTGAAGGCGCAGTCCACCACCGATGGCGACACGAGCGGTCTCGACAAGCGCTATCCCAAGGCCCAGGCGCGTGATTTCGACGGCAATCCCGGCGAGCTCACCGAGGCTGACGCGCTTATCGCCTATCTCCAGATGCTCGGCACGCTCGTGGACTTCAAGCTCTACGACAACCAAGCCAACGTGAGGTGATCCCATGCACGAGACCTATCTCTGGCTCGCGACCTTCGCCCAGACCTGGGGCCTCGTGCTCTTCGTCCTCGGTTTCCTGCTGGTGATCGCCTACGTCTTCTGGCCCTCGAAAACGAGGAAGAAGGAATTCGACGACGCCGCCAACATCCCGCTCAAAGAGGATTGATCCCGTGAGCACGACTCAAGATACCCACCATGGCAAGGTGGATGCCGCAACCGGCGTCTCGACCACCGGTCACGAATGGGATGGCATCTCGGAGCTGAACAACCCGCTTCCTCGGTGGTGGCTGTGGGTTTGGTATGCCTGCATCGTCTGGGCGATCGGCTACTGGATCCTGTTCCCTGCCTGGCCGCTGATCAACGCCGCGACGCCCGGCCTGCTCGGCTGGCACTCGCGCACGGCGGTCCAGGTGCAGCTTGCCGATCTCCAGACGCTGCGCTCCGAAAGCGCGGCAAAGCTCGCCAACGCCTCGCTCGAGCAGATCGAGCAGACGCCGGCGCTGCTGACCCTCGCCCGGGCCCAGGGACGCGTCGCCTTCGCTGACAATTGCGCGCCGTGCCACGGCGCCGGTGGCGGCGGGGCGACAGGCTTCCCCAACCTCAATGACGACGACTGGCTGTGGGGCGGTTCGCTGGAGCAGATTCAGCAGACCATCCAGTACGGCATCCGCTCCGGCGACGCCGAGGCGCGGACTGGATCGATGCCGGCCTTCGGTCGCGACGGTATCCTGCAGAAGGCGGAAATCTCGGCGGTGGCGGACTATGTGCGCACCCTGTCCGGTATTGCCCAGCCCGGTGCGGATTTCGCCAAGGGCAAGGAAGTGTTCGCTGCCAATTGCGCCGCGTGCCATGGCGAAGACGGCAAGGGCAACCTGGAACTGGGCGCCCCCAACCTGACGGACGGCATCTGGCTCTACGGTTCGGACAAGGCCACCATCGAGTACGGCATCGTCAACGGCCGCGGCAACGTGATGCCGGCGTGGCACGCCCGCCTTGAGCCGACCACCATCAAGGCGCTGACCGTTTATGTCCACTCTCTCGGCGGCGGTCGCTGACGGGAGGGTCCGGCGGCCCGGCTTGCACCGCGTTCGCCGGGCGCGCAGATTGTAACGTGAAGCGCGCCGGATCTGGGCTGTCGCCCGGTCCGGCGCGCGCGCTTTCGCAGCTGGGGGCGGATTGGCCGGCGGGGCAAGATGCAGTCCGACTGGCTCGGGCCATCATCTTCCATCCGGCCGGAGCAAGCGGGACACGCGCCGGCATCGAGGGGAGCCGACGCGGGGCGCTGGGGAGGCTGGGGTCGTGCGACCAATCGACGGCGCGACCTTTCGTCTGGAGTCGGGACAAACATTCTAAGCTATGAATGTTGTTGTGCCGGCGTCCGGGCCGATGTCCCGAGATCAGAGCCGGCCCAATGAGGGCCCGCCCTCAACCCGCATCGCCGGCCAGAGGTGGCTGGCCAACCTTCGGCAAGCAACCCATGACTGCCCTGACCACAAAATCCGAGCAGAAGGCCGCCGCCGCGACCGACCCGGACGATATTCCGCTCTACGAGGCCCGGCGCCAGATCTATCCGCAGAGCGTCCACGGCCGGTTCCGCACCATCAAGTGGATCGTGCTCGCGGTCACGCTCGGCATCTATTATTTCCTGCCGTTCGTGCGCTGGGACCGCGGTCCCGATGCGCCGGGGCAGGCCGTGCTGATCGACTTCACCTCCAGCCGCTTCTACTTCTTCTTCCTCGAGATCTGGCCACAGGAGTTCTACTACGTCGCGGGCCTGCTCATCCTGGCGGCGCTGATCCTGTTCCTCATGAACGCGGTCGCCGGGCGGGTGTGGTGCGGCTACATGTGCCCGCAGACCGTCTGGACCGACCTGTTCATGGCGGTGGAGCGTTTCATCGAGGGTGACCGGCGCGAACGCATCCGCGCTGACGCCGCGCCCTGGACCATGGACAAGTTCGCCCGCAAGACGGCGAAGCACTCCATCTGGCTGCTCATCGCCTGGTGGACCGGCGGTGCCTGGGTGCTCTACTTCGCCGACGCGCCCACGCTGGTGAAGGACCTCGCCACCCTCCAGGCGCCGACCGTGGCCTATATTTCCATCGGCATCCTGACCTTCACCACCTACACGCTCGCCGGCCACATGCGCGAGCAGGTGTGCACCTACATGTGCCCATGGCCGCGCATCCAGGCCGCTCTCACCGACGAATACGCGCTCAACGTCACCTATGCCTATGATCGCGGCGAACCGCGCGGCTCGCTGAAGAAGGCCGAGGCTGCCCGCGAAAAGGGCGAGCCGGCGGGCGACTGCGTGGATTGCGGCCAGTGCGTCGCCGTCTGTCCCACGGGTGTGGACATCCGCCAGGGCATGCAACTGCCCTGCATCCAGTGCGGGCTATGTATCGACGCCTGCAACACGGTGATGGACAAGATCGGCCGCCCGCGCGAACTGATCGCCTATGACAGCGAAGCGAACCTCGAAGCACGGCTTGCCCACAAGTCGTTCACCCAGCGCATCATCCGGCCCCGCACCATCCTTTACGCGGTGCTGATCTGCCTGGTGGGCGGCCTGATGCTGACCTCGCTCCTCGGCCGCTCGACGGAAGGCCTCGCCGCCATCCACGACCGCAACCCGCTGTTCGTGCGGCTGTCGGACGGTTCGGTCCGCAATGCCTATACGGTGCGCCTGATCAACAAGCTGCTGGAGGAGCGCACCTTCATCCTCACGGCGGACGGCGTGCCCGGTGCCAGCCTCGAGGTGGTCGGCGACAATGCCGACGGCCTCACCATCGGGCCGGACCAGACTCGCGAGGTGCGCGTGCTGGTGACGACCCGCGACAAGCTTGCGCCGCAGGCGTCTCTGCCCATCACCTTCCGCATCCGCGACAAGGCCTCGGGCTTGACGGCGGCGGTCAATGACCACTTCATCGGCCCGTGAGCAGCGGACCGGGCAAACACGAGAGGGACGACATGGCCCATGCTGATGTCCCCCGGGGACCGCGCGAACTGACGGGTCGCGCGGTGCTCCTGATCCTCCTCGCCTTCTTTGGCGTGGTGATCGCGGTCAATGTCATCATGGCGCACTTTGCCGTCTCCACCTTCGCGGGCGTGGAGACGGCAAGTTCCTACAAAGCGGGTCTCGCCTTTTCGGCCGAGCACCGCGCCGCCGAGGCGCAGGTTGCCCGGCACTGGAGCGTGAACGTGGAGCTCGCCTCGCCTGGGAACGAGGCGCGCGTGGTCACCATCCGGGTGCTGGACCTCGCCGGGGCGCCCCTGTCGCAGCTCACGCCGGACGGGCGCTTCGCCCACCCGACCGACGCGCGGCATGACGTGGACCTGGACCTCAAGCCCATCGGCGACGGACGCTACCGCGCCACGGCGGTGGCGGGACCGGGCCAGTGGGATCTGGTGATTGATTTTGCGCAAGGCGGAGAGCGCCAGTTCCGGTCCAAAAATCGCGTGCAGCTTCCGTAAGCCGCTATGAACGGGCAACCGGCTTCCTCCGGCCTCCCGAGGCGGCAACGAGACTGCCGGGCGGCATCCGTCCAGGGTCGCCTGCACCTTGAGTACGATCAGGCCGGCTGGCTCGTCGCGCCGGCTGGCCTGTCGTACCTTTCTCTCATTCGGGTCCGCACCTTCCCGCTGCGCGGTGCAGCTGGGCCCCGCAGCCCCCGGGGATGGAGCCATGGCTGAGGCGATCGACTATTCCGTTTTCGTCGCGCGGTCCGAGGATGGCCTCGCCCAGATGAGCCTCGCCGTAGACGGCATCGACTGCGCCGCCTGCATCGCCGAGATCGAGGACGGGGTGAAGGCGCTGCCCGGCGTGGTGCGCGCGCGCCTCAATTATTCCACCCACCGCCTCACCGTCGCCTGGCGCGAGGACACTTCGGCGGATCGGGTGGTGAGCCAGCTGGAATCGCTGGGCTACCGAGCCCACCCTTTCGCCGGCCGGGCCGAGGAAAACGAGGCGCGTCACGCCCGCTGGCTGCTGCGCTGCCTGGGCGTCGCGGGCTTCGCAGCCATGAACATCATGCTGCTGTCGGTCTCGGTGTGGTCGGGCAACGTCACCGACATCACTCCGGAGACGCGGGACTTCTTCCACTGGGTCTCGGCCCTCATCGCGCTTCCGGCGGCGGCCTATGCCGGCCAGCCCTTCTTCCAGAGCGCGTTCCGGGCGGTGCGCTCGGGCCGGCTCAACATGGACGTGCCCATCACCATCGGCGTCACCCTGGCGCTGGGCATGAGCGTGCTGGAAACGGCGCTGAGCCAGCCCCACGCCTATTTCGACAGTGCCATCATGCTGCTGTTCTTCCTTCTGGCCGGGCGCTATCTCGACCATGAGGCGCGCCGGCGCACCCGCGCCACGGCCGGCAACATCGCCGCCCTGCGCGGCGAGATGGCTCATCGCCTCGGCGCGGACGGCGTACCGGTGCTGGTGCCGGTGCAGGCCCTCCAGCCGGGCGACACCATCCTCGTCGCCCCCGGCGAGCGGGTGGCGGCGGACGGCGTCATCGCTTCCGGCCGATCCAGTATTGATGAAAGCCTCGTCACTGGCGAGACCCTGCCGCGCGCGCTGAAGGCAGGCGATGCGGTCTACGCCGGCAGCCTCAACGGTGAGGGTGCCCTGCATCTCACGGTGACAGCGGGCGGAGAGAACACCCTGGTAGACGACGTGCAGCGCCTGCTCGATGGCGCGCTGGCCGAGAAGGGCGCCTATGTGCGCCTCGCCGACCGGGTGGCGCGGCTCTATGCTCCCATGGTGCATCTGACGGCGCTGGTCGCCGCCATCGGCTGGCTACTCGCCGGGGCGGACCTTCATCATGCCGTGATGATCGCGGTGGCGGTGCTGATCATCACCTGCCCCTGCGCGCTGGCCCTCGCCGTGCCGGCGGTGCAGGTGACGGCCACCGGCCGCCTGTTCCGCGCCGGCCTTCTCATCAATGCCGGCGATATGCTGGAGCGCCTCGCCGCCGTGGACACGGTGGTTTTCGACAAGACCGGAACCCTGACCCTGCCTGAGCCCGCCCTTGCCTTGCCGCGTGGTGCGGACCGGGGGCTGGTGGGCCTTGCCGGGCGGCTGGCCCTGTCGAGCCGCCACCCGCTGGCCAGGGCGCTCGCCTCGCGCGCGGACGGGCCGGCCATCGAGGGCGTGACCGAAGTGAGCGGGCAGGGGGTGGAGGCGCTGGTGGACGGCGAGGTCGTGCGCCTCGGCAGCCTCGCTTTCTGCGGCGCGTCGCTGCCGGCCGACCTGCCGGACGGCGCTTCGCTGATCGCGCTGCGCCGTGGCGCCGAGACCTTGGTCATGGGCGTGCAACAGGCCCTGCGGCCGGACGCGCTGGAGGTGGTGGCCGCGCTGAAGGCCCGCGGCCTTGATGTGCGCATCCTTTCCGGCGACCGGGAGGCGGCGGTGGCTCCCGTGGCGCAGGCGCTGGGCATCGCCCATTGGGATGCGGGCCTCAAGCCCGCGGACAAGATCGCCGTGCTCGATCGCCTCAAGGCGGATGGCCGGCGGGTGCTGATGGTTGGCGATGGCCTCAACGATGCCCCGGCGCTGGCCGCCGCCACGGTTTCCCTCTCCCCCGCCACCGGAGCGGCGGTGACGCAGGCCCATGCGGATGCGGTGTTCCTGGGCCGGCGTCTCGCGCCGGTGCTGGCGGCGGTGGACGGGTCGCGGGTCGCGGCGCGGCTGATGCGACAGAACCTCGCCATCGCTGTACTTTACAACGTGATCGCGGTGCCGCTCGCCATCGCCGGCTTTGTCACGCCGCTGGTGGCGGCGCTCGCCATGTCCGGCTCTTCCATACTCGTGACCGTCAACGCCTTGCGCGCGGCGCGGCCGGGGCGCAAGGATGAGGCAACCGACGCCGCGACCCCTGCCGGCGGCGATGCCCGCACATTGGAGGAGGCGGCCGCGTGAACGTCCTCGTCTATCTCCTGCCGCTCGCGCTGCTGCTCGGCCTTACCGGCCTCTTCGCCTTCCTGTGGAGTCTGAAGACTGGCCAGTACGACGATCTCGACGGCGCCGCCGTGCGCGTCTTGTCGGACGACGACCTGCCCGATCACGGTTCCGCTCCCGAGCGCAAATCTCCGTCCGGTCCGCCCCGAACCGGTGCGTCCAAGCCATGAGACGTACCGCGCCTGCCCCCGAGCCCCGTGCGGGCATGCTCGTTTGCGTCTGCGACCCGCAGCTCGACGCCCCTGCCAACGACAACGGGCCACGCCCGGCTTCCACCTTTGGCCTGGCCGTCGGCTTCGCCTTCGCCGTGCTGGCGCAGACGGTGGCGTCCGCCGCCCTGCCGCTCGCCGGCGCCCAGCTGGCGCCGAGGCCGGAACTGGTCACCTGGCCGTTCGCGGCCATGCTCCTCGGGGCGGCGCTCGCCTCTTTCCCGGCGTCCTTCCTGCGCGACGCGTTCGGCCGGCGCACCGGCTTTGCCCTTGGCGCATCGCTGGGCATCGCCGGTGGGGCCCTTTTGGTGGCAGCGCTGATGCAGCGCCAGTTTGCCTGGGCCTGCCTTGGTGCCTTGTGGCTCGGCATGGCGCAGGGCTTCTCCTTCTTCTACCGGCATGAGGCCGCCGCCGCGAGCGGGCGGCCCGCCGCTGCCACGGCCGGCGTGCTGGCGGGCGGTGTCGCCGCCGCCTTCGCTGGACCGACCCTGGCGGGCTTCGCGGAACAGCTCGCCGCGCCCTATTTCCTGGTGGGCGCGGCCGGGCTGGCGGCGCTGGCGCACACCTGCTCCCTCGGGGTCGCGGTGATGCTCGCCTCCGACCCCACCACCGTGTTCCACCCCAAGGCCAGGGCGCCCCTGTCCGCCATCCTGTGGCCGACCCTGGTGGGTGGCGCGGCCTGGTTCGGAATGAACACTGTCATGTCGGGTGCGCCGCTGGCGCTGGTGGGCTGCGGCATCGGCGGGGCCGCGGTGTTCGGCTTCATCGCTTTGCACGTGGCGGCCATGTACGCGCCGGCCGTGCCGCTCGCCTTCGTGGGAGATCGTGTGTCGCCGGTGGCAATCGCCACCGCCGGCGCGGTTCTGGTCGCCATCGGCATCCCGCTCCAGAGCCTGGGGACGCCGGAGAGCATCACCGCCGCCCTCATCTGCGTGGGTGCCGGCTGGTCGGTGGCCACTGTGGGCGCGACGGCGTGGATCTATCGCGCTGGCCAGCCGAGCCGCCTTGCTCTGGCGCTGCATGACGGAGGCCTGTTCTTCGGCGCCATCTGCGGCGCGCTGCTGGGCTTTCTTCTGGCCTGACCCCGGGCGGATGGTTGCGCCGGTGAAAAACCCGGGCCAGCTGGGCGATCGGCTTGGCCAGATCCCGCGCCGGAGGGTAGGACAAAGGGATCGCCCAATCGTCGGGAGCCCGCCCTTGACCCATCCCTTCTCGCTGGACGGCCAGACCGCTCTCGTCACCGGCTCGGTGGCCGGCCTCGGCTTCGAGATCGCCACCGCCCTCGCGCTGGCCGGCGCCCATGTGCTGGTGAACGGCCGGGACGCCGCCCGCCTCGGCGCGGCGGTCACCACCATCATCCGCAAGGGCGGTAAGGCCGAGCCTTACGTCCTCGACGTGTGCGATGCCGATGCGGTCACCAAGGCGATAGCGGCGGCACCGCCCATCCACATCCTCGTCAACAATGCCGGCGCCCGCGACCGGCGCGGTTTTCTCGAGATGGAAGATGCCGCCTTCCGCCGCCTCGTGGAGCTGGACCTTTTCGCCCCCGCCCATCTCACGCGGGAGGTGGCGAAGAGCATGGTGGCGCGCGGCAAGGGCGGGCGCATCATCAATATCACCTCCATCGCCGGGCCGCTCTCGCGGGCGGGCGATGCCGCCTACACCACGGCGAAGGGCGCCCTGGAAGCGCTGACGCGGGCGCTCGCCGCCGATCTCGGACCGCACGCCATCACGGTGAACGCCATCGCCCCCGGCTATTTCCTGACGGAGCCCAATGCCGAGCTGGCGCGCGACCAGGCCGTGGGGGAATGGCTCTCACGCCGTACCTCGCTGGCTCGCTGGGGGCGACCGGAAGAGGTGGCGGGGGCGGCGGTGTTCCTCGCCTCACCAGCAGCCTCCTACATCACCGGCCATGTGCTGGCGGTGGATGGCGGCTACATGGCGCATTTCTGAGCGGCTTCGCTTAAGCGCCGCGCGGGTTTTGCGGGGTTTTCGGGGCGTCTGTTCCCAGCTGCCGCGCCGGGTCAGCGCACCCAGAAGCGCGGCAGGAACAGTACCAGCACGGTCAGGATTTCCAGCCGTCCCAGCAGCATGGCCGCCGTGAGCAGCCACAGGGCGGAATCGGGCAGGACGCCATAATTGGAGGCCGGCCCCACCAGCGGCCCCAGCCCCGGCCCCACATTGGCAAGGCAGGCGATGGCGGCCGAGAAAGCGGTTCTCACGTCGAGGCCGAGCATGTTGAGGGCGACGCCGAAGAGGAAGAAGGCGAGCAGATAGAGGAAGACGAAGGACAGCACTGAAGCCACCACGTCGTCCGCCACCGGCGCGCCGCCGTAACGCAGGGGAAACACCCCGGCGCGGAAGGAAATGCGCTTCAGGTGCTGGCGGATGGCCTTGGCGGTGATGGCGAGGCGCAGGGCCTTCAGGCCGCCGGAGGTGGAGCCGGTGCAGCCGCCGATGAACATCAGCACAAAGAAGATGGCATCCGAGCTTGTGCCCCAGTTGGTGTAGTCCGCCGCCATGAAGCCGGTGGTGGAAATGAGCGAGGCCACCGTGAACAGAGCCCAACGCAAAGCCGTCTCGCCGGAGGCGATGCCGCTGAAGGTGAGTTGCAGGAAGGAGAGGATGGTGAACACCGCCACGATGGCGAAGAACAGCCGTACCTCCGGATTGGAGAAGAGGCGCCACGGGTCGCCGGACAGGGCGCGCACATAAAGCGGGAAGGGCAGGGCGGCCATGAGCATGAAGGCCGCGGCCACGTAATCCACCGCGGGCTTCGCGAACACAGTGAGCGAGCTGTCCGAATTGGCGAAGCCGCCGCTCGACAGGGTGGACATGGCGATGGTGACCGCGTCGAACGGCTTCAGCCCCGCGAGCAGGAAGAAGCCGGCGCAGATGGCGGTGAGCAGCACATAGGCGATGAGCAGGCGCTTGGCGATGGCGCCGGCGCGGGGCAGGAACTTCTCTGACTTGTCGGAGGATTCCGTGCGGAACAATTGCATGCCGCCGATGGAAAGCACCGGCAGCACCGCGATGGCGATGGCGACGATGCCGATGCCGCCAAACCAGTGCAGCAGCGCCCGCCACAACAGGATACCGGGAGACATGGCATCCAGCCCCGACATCACGCTGGCGCCGGTGGTGGTGAGCCCGGACATGCTCTCGAACATGGCGCCGGTGAAGGAGAGGTGGGAGGGACCCCACATGAGCGGCAGGGCCGCGAACAGCGACAGCACCACCCAGACCGAGGAGGTCAGAAGGAAGGCCTGCCGCAGGTCCAGCTTGCTGACGGTCTGGCTGCGCCCGCTCATCCACAGCAGCACGCCGACGAAGATGGTGATGGCCGAGGCGCCCACGAAGGCACCCTGTCCGCCGGACCGCGTGGCGAAATCCACTATCGCCGGCACCAGCATTGCGACGCCGAGGATGGAGAGGAGGACGCCGAGCGTCGCCGCCACCGGGCGCAGGCTGAGCACCGAAACGGCCTCGGCCTCCACCGTTGGTAAGCGCGCGGCGTGCATGACGTCCCCCTTCCCCCAAAGCGTCTTCAAGCGAAGCGGATACCGATTCGCTTGAAGAAAACGCGTCAACACGAGATTCGAAAGCACCTGCGAGCGGAGTGGATCTCGGTTTGTTTAAGAAAATGCCATGCGCCAACGAGATAGAGCATTTCCCGCGAACGGGTGTGCACGGAAAATGCTCTCGCCCGCGGCGACGTCAGTTCAGAACCCGGCGCACATCCGGCACATCCAGCGAGAAGGCCGGGATCTCGATGGAGAAGGTCTCGCCGTTGTCGGCCAGCATTTCATAATGCCCGCTCATGATCCCGGTGGAGGTGTTGAGCGGCACGCCGCTGGTATATTCGAATCGGCCTCCGGGCGGCAGGGTGGGCTCCTCGCCCACAACGCCCGATCCGTGGACCTCCTCGGTGTGCCCATTGGCGTCGGTGATGATCCAGTGGCGGCCCTTCAGTTGCACAGTCTCCTGGCCCAAATTGGCCACCTCGACGGTATAAGCCCAAAAATGACGGCCCTGATCGGGCTCCGAACGCTCCGCCACATAACGCGGCGTTGCGGTCACCTGAATATTTCGAGTGATGGCGCGGTACATACCCGCTCGAGCTCCCCTCACCGCGGGAGAAAATGCCCCCGCGGGCCACAGTGAACCCGCGTTGCCGTCCGGGCGCAACAGTCTGCTCTGCCCGGTCGTGGGAATGGAGCCGTTACAAGGCTCTGGCGGCGGTGACGAGATCGGCGATCAGGTCGTCGGGATGCTCGAGCCCTACGGACAGGCGAAGCAGGCCGTCGGAAATCCCCATCTCGGCGCGGGCCTCCGGCGTGAAGCGCTGGTGGGTGGTGGTGGCCGGATGGGTGATGAGGCTCTTGGCATCGCCGAGGTTGTTGGAGATGCGGATCAGCCCCAGCGCGTTGGCGAAGCGGAAGGCGCCTTCCTTGCCGCCCTCCACCACGAAGGTCACGAGGGTGCCGCCGCCCTTCATCTGCCGGCGCGCCAGTTCCGCCTGCGGATGGTCGGCGCGGCCGGGATAGAGCACCGTCTGGATGTTCGGCAGGCCGGCCAGCGCATCGGCGATGCGGCCCGCGCTCGCCTGCATGCGCTCCACCCGCAACGCCAGCGTCTCCAGGCCCTTCAGCATGATCCAGGCGTTGAAGGGGGAGATGGAGGGGCCGGTCTGGCGCAGGAAGGTCTGGAGGTGGTCGGTCACGAACTGCTGGGAGGAGAGGATGACGCCGCCGAGGCAGCGGCCCTGGCCATCCACATGCTTGGTGGTGGAATAGACCACGATGTCCGCGCCCAGCTCGAACGGGTGCTGGAGCAGGGGGGTGGCGAACACATTGTCCACCACCAGCCGGGCGCCGGCGGCGTGGGCGATCTCAGCCACCGCCGCGATGTCGATCAGCTCCAGGGTGGGATTGGTAGGGCTTTCCAGGAAGAACACCTTGGTGCTCGGCCGCACCGCCGCCCGCCAGGCGGCAAGGTCGGTGCCGTCCACCAGCGTGGTTTCGACACCGTAGCGCGGCAGGAAATCTTCCAGAATCCAGCGACACGAGCCGAACAGGGCGCGCGCTGCCACCACATGGTCGCCGGCGGAGAGCTGGCACAGCAGCGCCGCGTTCACCGCCGCCATGCCGGAGGCCGTGGCCCGGGCCGCCTCCGCACCTTCCAGCAGCGCCATGCGCTCCTCGAACATGGCGGTGGTGGGATTGCCGTAGCGGGAATAGACGAAGCCCGGATCCTCGCCCTTGAAGCGGGCCTCGCAGGACTCGGCGTTGTCGTAGACGAAGCCCTGGGTCAGGAACAGCGCCTCGGAGGTCTCCCCATAAGGCGAGCGGGTGGTACCACCATGGACTAGGCGCGTCTCCGGGTGGAGTGTAAGGGGATCTTTGGGGATGAATTTGGGGGCTGGCTTTTGCGCCACGGACATGACGGTCTCCGGGGGAGGCCGAGGGGATCAGGCGCGGTTCGCCGCCGCGGTGGCCGGTGTGCGGCGCGCGCGGCTTGCCCGTCTGTTCGTCCCCGGCCTTTTAGCAAGGTTGTTTAACGTGGCTGCAAGCGGGCCGGCTCAAATTCACCACGAGTGAGCAGCAGTAAACGCCCGGCCTCCCCTTGGCGTCAAGGGTTTCGTCCGGTAAAGCGAACAATAAGGACGGGAAAGCGGATATGACCGTGCGAGCGACGGAGCATCAGAAGCCCGGCATCCTGCCCGCCGAGGCCATTTCGGCGCTGAAGGCGACGGGTGCCATCTCCTGCCGCCGGCCGCTTGATGTGGACCAGATCCAGCCGGCGAGCCTGGACCTGCGGCTCGGCCGCACGGCGTGGCGGGTGCGCGCGAGCTTCCTGCCGGGGGCCGGCGTCTCGGTGAAGGAGCGCCTGGCCGACCTCGCCCTGCACGATTTCGACCTTGCCAAGGGTGCGGTGCTGGAGACCGGCTGCGTCTATCTGGTGGAATTGTTCGAGCGCCTGAAGCTACCCTTTGATCTCGCGGCGGCGGCGAACCCCAAAAGCTCCACCGGCCGTCTGGACGTGTTCGTGCGCGTCATCACCGACGGCGCGCGGGCCTTCGACACCATTCCCGCCGGCTACAACGGCCCGCTTTATCTGGAAATCTCCCCGCGCACCTTCCCCATCCTGGTGCGCACCGGCTCGCGCCTGTCGCAGGTACGCTTCCGTCGCGGCGTTTCGCGCCTGTCGGATCTCGAACTCTTGAGCCTCCAGTCCGCCGAATGCCTGGTGGACGCCGCCCAGCCGGACGTGGCGGCGGGCGGCATCGCGCTGGGGGTCGATCTCGCCGGCGAGGTGATCCCCGGCCTGCAGGGCTTCCGGGCCAAGAAGCATACCGGCGTCATCGACGTGGACGAGGCCGGCGTGCTCGACGTGGAGGATTTCTGGGAGCCCATCCGGGTGCGACCGGGCCGCACGGCGGGGCTGGTACTGGATCCCGACGCCTTCTACATCCTCGCCTCGCGGGAGGCGGTGCACGTGCCGCCGGACTATGCGGCGGAGATGGTGCCGTTCGATCCCCTGGTGGGCGAGTTCCGGGTGCATTATGCCGGCTTCTTCGATCCCGGCTTCGGCAATCCGGCGGCCGGCGGGCGCGGCGCCCGCGCGGTCCTGGAAGTGCGCTCGCGGGAGGTGCCCTTCATCCTGGAGCACGGCCAGACGGTGGGCCGCCTCGTCTACGAGCGCATGGCGGGCCGCCCCGGCACCCTCTACGGCGCCGACATGCGCTCCCACTACCAGGGTCAGGGACTGAAGCTCTCCAAGCATTTCAAGCCCGTGGGGACCTGAGGGCCGGCGCGACCCCCTCACCCCTTGCCGACGGTCCCGGTCGCGGCGGCGCGGCCGGCGGCGATCATCTCCTCCTTGCGCCAGGGCACGGCATCGTTCAGCGCGGCGTTGAGTTCGCGCAGCGGGCGCAGCACAGCGTCGGAATAGGCGAGATAGTCCGCCACCAGCGGCAGCACCTCCATCACGGCGGGGTCGTCCGCCATGCCCAGCACGGTGGAGACCGCGGCGTCCACCGCTGGCGTCGCCGCATCAGCGCTGCCGCTGCCCGCCTCGCCCAACACCACTTCGAAGCCGGTGAGGATGCGCGAGCGCGCCGCTTCCACCACGGCCACCACCTCTTCGCGCGCATCGGCGCCCATGGCGGACAGGCGAAAAGCCACGTCCTCCATCAGGGCGAGATAGGTGATGAGCACGTCGAGGGTGGAGACGATGTTGGCCGCGTCCCCCGCCGAATGGCCGAACACCTGCTCGGCGCCCAGATTGGGCAGGCGCGTGCCCATGGCCCGCACGTCCTGGGCGAGGGCGGAGACACTCGCCTTCTCACCCTGGTGGGGCCACCAGGATGCGAAGGCAACGCGGGCCCGGCGCACCAGCGCCTTCACCTCGGGCCGCAGCTGCTCGGCCAGATAGACCGGCAGCACCAGATAGGAGACGATCAGGGCGATGGCAGCACCGATGGCGGTCTCATAGATGCGCGCCAGCATGCCCTCGGTGCCGAGCCCGGAAATGATGTGCAGTCCCAGCACCACAGACAAGCCCACGGCGGCGGACGCCACGTCGTAGCGGTCCTTCTGGGTGACGAGGGCGATCATCTGGGCCGCCATGCACAAGGCGGCGAGAATCCAGATGTGCGGCCCAAGCCCCAGGAACAGACCCATGCCCAGCACCACGCCGATGAGCGTGCCCACGGTGCGGTAGCGCACCCGCATATAGGTCTCGCCCACGCTGTTGCCGATGACGAACATGACCGTCATGGTCGCCCAATAGGCGTGGTCCAGATGCACCCCGAGATCGAGGGCGGTGGTGACGGCGGTGGCGATGGCCCCCTGGCAGGCGACGCGCATGGGCGCGGACAGGGTGCGCCGGCCGTCCGGCCCCTGCACCAGTGTGGGGATGACACGTGGCGCCGGCGGAGTGGCCGCTGTTTCATCGTGGGGCGGCGGAAACGGCGCGGTCTCGGCGGCGGCGATGCCGGTGACGACGAGGGACAGGCGATCGAACGCTGTCAGCGCCCGCAGCAGCGCGAAGCGGGCGTCCGGCGGCAGCTCCGGCGCGAAGGCAAGGGCGCGCAACGACGCCACCGCGCGCTCGAAGCGCTCCTCCGCATGCACGTCGGAGACCTCCACCGCCTCGAGCCGGCGGGCGATGTGATCGGCGGCGGCGGCGAAGGGATGCCGCCAGTCCGGCGTGTCGGGTGCCTTTTCGGGCACGCAGCTGGCGAGCAGTTCCACCGCCACCCGCAGACGGTAGAAGCGCACCCTGAGGCGCTCGAAGTCCGGCTGGGCGTCGGGGGCTTCGGCAATAGCCGAGGCGAGTGCGTTCCACACCCGCCCGCGCAGGTTTTCCAGCGCATCGTTCGCCTCTTCCGGAAACGGCCGGCCGTGGCGCACCGCCTCGGACAGCTCGCGCAGATAGTTCGCTACCGCGCCCTGCATATCCAGCGTGGTCTCGACAAAGGCGTTGACGGCGGAGGGCCGCCATGGCGAGAGACGCACCACCGCCGCCACCAGGGAGCCCTGGCAGAAGGCGACCAGCAGCAGCGCCGCCTCGATCCGTGTCGGCTGGAGGATGGTGCCGACCGTGGCGACGACGATGAGCGCGAGGCCGAGCCGCTGTCCCTCCATGCCGTAGCGCCGCAGGGCGAGGGCGAAGAAGGCGAGGGGGATGAGCAGCAGCTTCTGGACGATGTCGTTGCCGGGCCCTTCGCCGGGACCCACCAGCGTCAGCGCCAGCAGGAAGGCGAAGCCGAGGCCGAACAGCCGCCCCATGGTGCGCGCTTCGGCGCCAACGCTCGCCGCAGGATTGAAGCTGATCATCACCAGCGCGGCGCAGCCGGCCATCATGGGAAAAGTGACTTCCATGCCCAGGCGAAACGCGATCGAGGTGGCGTAGCCCACCAGGATGACGATCACGAACGAGATGCCGAGATGGAACGCGCGCGTGAGATCGACCCCGCCGGGATCATGATCTGCGAGCCACCCCTTCAACTGGTCCAGGAGCGGCTCGCGGGGGCGGGGCGGAGCTGGCCGGACCGGAGCCGACGGGGATGCCGATTTGGACGGAGATTCGGGCGGCGACATGGGGGCAGGTCCGGGGCGGTGCGGCGTCTCGGGCATGGGCGGAGGAATTCATGGTTCGCCGGGCCTGTCCAGTGCGGCGAGAGGTGCGCCGCAATGCATTCAACTTTTCCCGCATCTGCTCTATAGCCAGCCCTGCCTTCGGCGAAGCACGGCGCCGAGACGTCCTAGCGGCGAACGGGAACAGGCGGAATGACAGCGGAAACGAAGGCGCGGGTACGGGAATTGTATGCGGCAAAGCTGGCCGGAGGCGATATCTCGGACGATCCGGCACAGGCCATGGTGGTGCAGGAATTCGCCCGCCTGGAGCTGGAGCTGCGCGAGCGGGCCATGGCCCAGAAGTCTTCGGCGCTGGGCTGGCTGTTCCAGCGCCGCGCGCCGGTGACGCCCAAGGGCATGTATGTCTACGGCAAGGTCGGCCGCGGCAAGACCATGCTCATGGACCTGTTCTTCGATGCCCTGCCGGCCCGGGCCAAAAGGCGCGCCCATTTCCACGAATTCATGGGCGACGTGCACGAGCGCATCTTCCGCGAGCGTCAGGCCCAGAAGCAGGGCGACCGCAAGGCCGCCGACCCCATCATAGCGGTGGCGGCGGCGCTGGCCGACGAGGCTAAGATCCTGTGCTTCGACGAATTCCACGTCACCGACATCGCCGACGCCATGATCCTCGGCCGGCTGTTCGAGAAGCTGTTCGCCGACGGCGTGGTGGTGGTGGCCACCTCCAACGTGGCGCCGAAGGACCTGTATGCCGGCGGCCTCAACCGCGCGCTCTTCCTGCCGTTCATCGGCATGATCGAGGATCGCATGCAGGTCATGACGCTGGATTCGCGCACCGACTACCGCATGGAGAAGCTGGAAGGGGTGTCCACCTGGCACACCCCCCTCGGTCCGGATGCGGATGCGGCGGTGGCGAAGGCGTGGCGCCGGCTCGCCGGCCCCGGCGGCGGCGTTCCCGGCGAGGTCGTGCTGAAGGGGCGGCACGTCGCGATCCCGGCCATGGCCAACGGCGCCGCCCGCTTCACCTTCGCCGATCTGTGCGAGGCGGCGCTGGGGCCGAACCCCGATTACCTGCGGCTCGCGCGCATGTTCCATACGCTCGTGCTGGAGCACATCCCCATCCTGGGGCCGGACCAGCGCAACGAGGCCAAGCGCTTCATCTCGCTGATCGACACGCTCTATGATTCCAATGTGAAGCTCATCGCCTCGGCGGCGGCGGAGCCGGACGCGCTGTATCTCGGCACGGACGGCACGGAGGTGTTCGAGTTCGCCCGCACGGTGTCGCGCATCCACGAAATGCGCTCGGGTGAATATCTGGCGAAGCCCCACGGCCGCCCGGATTCGGCCGCCTCCGGAGATACGACGGGCCTGGTGGAAACCTGAACCCGCGTGGCCGCCGCGCGGGCTGGTACCCGGCGCTCTTGCATGGGCGTATTGACGCAATTTTGCCGTGCGGGTAAGGGACTTCTTTGCCCTGGGGAGAGACCGATGCGCTCCTACTTCGTCGCGGTTTTTGCTGCTTCAATGATGAGTGGAGCCGCATGCGCGGCAGATTTGGCGGTCGCCGTCACCAAGGCGCCGCCTGCACCTGCATCCTTCAGCTGGACAGGCTTCTATATCGGCGGCAATGCCGGCTATGCTTGGGGCTCCGGCGCGTTGGATGGTGTCGGCTATATCTATGGGAATGATTACGGCACCTACAGCAATGGCTGGTTCAACGGGCAGAGATCATCCGGAAGCAACTCTTTCACCGGCGGTGCGCAGGCCGGCTATAATTATCAGATTGGGCGAGCGGTTTTAGGGTTCGAGGCGGATATAAACTATGCCGATGTGAGCAAGAGTTATGCCGCAAGCAGCGTTTATGATCTTTACCCTTATCCCGTCGATCGGCCCGATTACAATTACCACCTGAGAGAGCAGCTTGATGCGAGCACCTCGGTGGAGTGGTTCGGGACCATCCGTGCCCGCCTGGGCGTCACTGCACTCGACCGCCTCCTGGTCTATGCGACGGGCGGCGCAGCCTATGGCAAGGTGAGCGGCAGCGGCAGCTATTCGTGGCGTGAATACGGCTACTGGTGGGGCGGCCCTGGCGACCACGCCTTTGACCGCAGTGGCGGATTCGGCGGCTCCGATAGCTCGGTACGCTGGGGCTGGACGGTGGGCGGCGGACTTGAATACGCCATCACCGACAACATCACGATAAAGGGCGAATATCTCTACGTCGATCTCGGGAGCAACGACTACCGGATTCCCGAGGCAGCTGGCGGTGATGAATTCGTCACCTGGACCAGCTCGACCAAGCTGAATGTCGCGCGGCTGGGCGTGAATTATAAGTTCTGAAGACCCGCCCGCACACGGCGCCGCTTTCGGCCCCGTGTGCGGGGATTGCGTGAGCGGTCCTGAGGGACCGCTCCGTCCCCTGCCAGCTCAGCGCGGCAGGGTGGTCGCGCCCATGAGTTCCTTGTCGATGGCATGGGCGGCCTGGCGACCCTCGCGGATGGCCCACACCACCAGCGACTGGCCGCGCCGCATGTCGCCCGCAGCGAACAGCTTGGGCACGGAGGTGGCATAGGCGAGGTCGTCGGCTTCGACGTTGCCGCGCTTGTCCAGGGCCGCGCCGGACTGCTCGATGAGGCCGGGATGGGCCGCATGGGCGAAGCCGATGGCGAGGAACACGAGGTCCGCGCGCAGCACGAACTCGGTGCCGGGGATGGGCTGGCGCTTCTGGTCCACGCGGGCGCACTTCACGCCGGTGACGCGGCCGTTACGCCCCTCGATGCCCAGGGTGGCGCAGGCGAATTCACGCTCGGCACCCTCGGCCTGGGAGGAGGAGGTGCGGAACTTGGTGGGCCAATAGGGCCACACCGCCAGCTTGTCTTCCTTCATGGGCGGTACGGCGCGGATGTCGAGCTGGGTGACCGATAGCGCACCCTGGCGGAAGGCGGTGCCCACGCAATCCGAGGCGGTGTCGCCGCCGCCCACCACCACCACGTGCTTGCCGCCGGCGAGGATCGGGATCTCGTTGACCGGCTCGTCGCCTTCGCGGCGGTTTGACTGCACGAGATAGGGCATGGCGAAGTGCACACCCTCCATCTCCTGGCCCGGCAGCTTGGGATCGCGCGGGGCTTCCGAGCCACCGGCCAGCAGCACGGCGTCGTGAGTGTCGAGCAGTTCCTGGAACGGCCGGACGATGCCGATGTTCTCGTTGTAGTGGAACGTCACACCTTCCGCTTCCATCTGCTTCACGCGACGGTCGATGTGGTGCTTTTCCATCTTGAAGTCGGGGATGCCGTAGCGCAGCAGGCCGCCGGCCTTGGGCTCGCGCTCAAAGACGTGCACGTCGTGGCCGGCGCGGGCGAGCTGCTGGGCGGCGGCAAGGCCCGCCGGGCCGGAGCCGACGATGGCCACCTTCTTGCCGGTCTTCACGGCGGCCGGCTCGGGCTTGATCCAGCCCTTCTTCCACGCCTTGTCGGCGATGGCCTGCTCCACCGTCTTGATGGTGACGGGCATGTCCTCGAGGTTCAGGGTGCAGGCTTCCTCGCATGGGGCGGGGCAGACGCGGCCAGTGAACTCGGGGAAATTGTTCGTGGTGTGGAGGTTGCGCGCGGCTTCCTCCCACTCGTCGCGATAGACGAGGTCGTTCCAGTCCGGAATCTGGTTGTGCACGGGACAGCCATTGGGCCCGTGGCAGAAGGGGATCCCGCAGTCCATGCAGCGCGCCGCCTGGTTCGTCACCTCGGCGTCGGGCAACGGCAGCGTGAACTCGCGGAAATGGCGGATGCGGTCGGAGGCGGGCTGATACTTCTGCTCCCGCCGGTCGATCTCCAGAAAACCCGTGACCTTGCCCATCAGAACCCCTTAGGCGAACCTCGTTGAGGGAACCGCCGCGCGCACCGCATCAGTCCGGGTGCCGCGCCACGTGTCCAAATACAAGAATTGTTCCAGCTTGAGGACTCGGAATTCGCGCGCCTGATCCGCGCGCCCGTCCAGGTCCAACACACCGGCGTCGAGCACACCGGCCGAATGTCCTCTCCCGCTTGCGGGAGAGGACGAGAAGAGCGCGTGCTTTGCGCTATTCCGCCGCCGCCAGACCGCGACGCTTCTCCATGTCGCGCAGGGCGCGGCGGTATTCCACCGGCATCACCTTGACGAACTTGGAGCGGTAGTCGGCCCAGTTATCCAGGATCGCCTGCGCCCGCGCCGAGCCCGTGTAGTGCAGGTGCTTGGCGATGAGCTGATGCAGGCGTTCCTCGTCGTGGCGGGACATGTCGCCCTGCACGTCGATGCGGCCCTTGAACTCCAGGTCGCCGCCGTGGTGGTGGAGGCGTTCCAGCAGGTCCTCCTCCTCCTCCACCGGCTCCAGGTCCACCATGGAGAGGTTGCAGCGCTTGGCGAAGCTCTTGTCCTCGTCCAGCACATAGGCGACGCCGCCGGACATGCCGGCCGCGAAGTTGCGCCCGGTCTGGCCGATCACCACCACGATGCCGCCGGTCATGTACTCGCAACCGTGGTCGCCGGTGCCTTCAACAACGGCGATTGCACCGGAATTACGCACCGCGAAGCGCTCGCCGGCGATGCCGCGGAAGTAGCATTCGCCCTCGGTGGCGCCGTACATCACCGTGTTGCCGACGATGATGGACTCCTCCGGCACGATGGCCGCATTGGCCGGCGGCCGGACGATGATGCGCCCGCCCGACAGGCCCTTGCCCACATAGTCGTTGGCCTCGCCGATGAGGTCGAAGGTGACGCCGGCGGCGAGGAAGGCGGCGAACGCCTGGCCCGCGGTGCCGCTCAGCTCCACATGGATGGTGTCGTCGGGCAGGCCCTGGCCGCCATAGGCCTTGGCTACGGCGCCGGAGAGCATGGCGCCGGCCGAGCGGTCCACCGAGCGGATCGGCGTCTTGATCTCGACGCGCTCGCCCTTTTCCAGGGCCGGAGCGGCCTTGGCGATGAGGGTGCGGTCCAGCACCTTCTCGATGGGGTGATGCTGGCGCTCGGTGTGGCGGATACCCACCTCGGGCGGCATGTCGGGCTTGGCGAAGATGCGCGAGAAGTCGAGGCCCTTCGCCTTCCAGTGGTTGATGGCCGCGTTCTGGTCGAGCACCTCGGAGCGGCCCACCATCTCGTCGATCTTGCGGAAGCCGAGGGTGGCCATGATCTCCCGCACTTCCTCGGCGACGAAGAAGAAGTAGTTGATCACATGCTCGGGCGTGCCCTTGAAACGCTTGCGCAGCACCGGGTCCTGGGTGGCCACGCCCACCGGGCAGGTGTTCAGGTGGCACTTGCGCATCATGATGCAGCCCGCCGCGATGAGCGGGGCGGTGGAGAAGGCGAACTCGTCGGCGCCGAGCAGGGCGCCGATGATCACGTCGCGGCCGGTGCGCAGGCCGCCGTCCACCTGCAGCGCGACGCGCGAGCGCAGGCGGTTGGCCACCAGGGTCTGCTGGGTCTCGGCGAGGCCCATCTCCCACGGCGAGCCGGCATGCTTGATGGAGGTGAGGGGCGAGGCGCCCGTGCCGCCCTCGAAGCCGGAGATGGTGATGTGGTCGGCGCGCGCCTTGGCGACGCCCGCCGCCACCGTGCCCACGCCCACCTCGGACACGAGCTTCACCGACACGTCCGCGTCGGGATTCACGTTCTTGAGGTCATAGATGAGCTGGGCGAGGTCCTCGATGGAATAGATGTCGTGGTGCGGCGGCGGCGAGATGAGGCCAACGCCGGGGGTGGAGTGGCGCACCTTGGCGATTACCGCATCCACCTTGTGGCCGGGCAACTGGCCGCCCTCGCCGGGCTTGGCGCCCTGCGCCACCTTGATCTGCATCACGTCGGAATTGACGAGATATTCCGCCGTCACGCCGAAGCGGCCGGAGGCCACCTGCTTGATGGCGGAGCGCATGCTGTCGCCGTTGGGCAGGGGCTTGAAGCGCTCCGGCTCCTCGCCGCCCTCGCCGGTGTTCGACTTGCCACCGATCCGGTTCATAGCGATGGCGAGCGTGGTGTGCGCCTCGCGGGAGATGGAGCCGAACGACATGGCTCCGGTGACGAAGCGCTTCACGATGTCGGCGGCGGGTTCCACCTCCGACAGGTCCACCGGCGCCTGGCCCAGCTCTTCCGCGCTCTTGATGCGGAACAGGGAGCGCACGGTGAGCAGGCGGGAGTCATGGTCGTTGATCATGTTGGAGAATGCGCGGAACTTGTCCCGCGCATTGCCGCGCACGGCGTGCTGAAGCTCGGCCACCGATTCCGGCGACCAGGCGTGATCCTCGCCGCGGATGCGGTAGGCATATTCGCCGCCCACATCCAGCGCCATGCGGAAGATCGGGGCGTCGGAGAAGGCCAGGGTATGGCGGCGCTCGCTTTCCTCGGCGATCTCGGCGAGGCCCACACCCTCGATGGTGGTGGCGGTGCCGAAGAAATACTTGTTCACCAGCTCGGAGGAGAGGCCCACCGCGTCGAAGATCTGGGCGCCGCAATAGGACTGGTAGGTGGAGATGCCCATCTTGGACATCACCTTCAGCAGCCCCTTGTCCACCGACTTGATGAAGCGCTTGACGATCTCCTTGTCGTCCACCTCCTCCGGGATCTCGTCCTTCATGGAGAGCAGGGTCTCGAAGGCGAGATAGGGGTTGATGGCCTCGGCGCCGTAGCCGGCGAGGCAGGCGAAATGGTGCACCTCGCGCGCCTCGCCCGTCTCCACCACCAGGCCCACGGAGGTGCGCAGGCCCTTGCGGATCAGGTGATGGTGCACGGCGGCGGTGGCCAGCAGCGCCGGGATCGGGATGCGGTCCGGGCCGACCAGGCGGTCGGACAGGATGATGATGTTGTAGCCGCCGTGGACCGCCGCCTCGGCGCGCTCGCACAGCCGCTCCACGGCGTCGCTCATGCCCGCCGCGCCCTTGTCGGACGGGTAGGTGATGTCGAGGGTGCGGGTGTCGAACCGCTCTTCCATGAAGCCGATGGAGCGGATCTTCTCCAGGTCCTCATTGGTGAGGATGGGCTGGCGCACTTCCAGCCGCTTGCGGCGGGCGGTGCCTTCCAGGTCGAAGATGTTCGGCCGTGGCCCGATGAAGGAGACCAGGCTCATCACCAGCTCCTCGCGGATCGGGTCGATGGGCGGGTTGGTCACCTGGGCGAAGTTCTGCTGGAAATAGGTGTAGAGCAGCTTCGACTTGTTGGAGAGCACCGAGATGGGCGTGTCCGTGCCCATGGAGCCCACTGCCTCCTGGCCGGTGATGGCCATGGGCGCCATGAGGAGCTTGAGGTCTTCCTGGGTGTAGCCGAACGCCTGCTGGCGATCGAGCAGGGCCACGTCGGTGCGCACCTCGCGCGCCTCGACGGGGCGCAGGTCCTCCAGGACCAGCTGGGTGTGCTTCAGCCACTCCTTGTAGGGATTGGCGCGGGCGAGCTGGGTCTTGATCTCCTCGTCGGGAACGAGGCGGCCTTCCACGAGGTCCACCAGCAGCATCTTGCCGGGCTGGAGGCGCCACTTGGTGACGATCTTTTCCTCGGGGAGGGTCAGCACGCCCATTTCGGAAGCGAGCACGATGGTGTCGTCGCTCGTCACCATGTAACGGGCGGGGCGCAGGCCGTTGCGGTCCAGCGTCGCGACGATCTGGCGGCCGTCGGTGGCGACGATGGCGGCCGGGCCGTCCCACGGCTCCATGAGGGCGGCGTGGTATTCGTAGAAGGCGCGGCGCTCCTCGTCCATGAGCGGATTGCCCGCCCAGGCCTCGGGCACCAGCATCATGGCCGCGTGGGGCAGCGAGTAGCCGCCCTGGGTCAGGAATTCGAGCGCGTTGTCGAAGCAGGCGGTGTCCGACTGGCCCTCATAGGAGATGGGCCACAGCTTGGAGATGTCGGCGCCGAACAGCTCGGTGTCCACGGACGCCTGACGCGCCGCCATCCAGTTGACGTTGCCACGCAGGGTGTTGATCTCGCCGTTGTGGGCCACCATCCGGTAGGGGTGGGCCAGCGGCCAGGCCGGGAAGGTGTTGGTGGAGAAGCGCTGGTGCACGAGGGCGAGCGCGCTCTCGAAGTCCGGGTCGTGCAGGTCGGCGTAATAGGCGCCGAGCTGGTCGGCCAGGAACATGCCCTTATAGACCAGGGTGCGACACGACAGCGACACCGGATAATAGCCGGCGGTGCGCGGGTCCTTGGCGCCGTAGACGGTGTTGGAGATCACCTTGCGCAGCACGAACAGGCGGCGCTCGAAGCCGTCCTCGTCGCCGGCGAACTCGCCGCGGCCGATGAACACCTGGGCGTGCTTGGGCTCGGTGGGCAGCACGCTCCAGCCGAGGGAGGAGTTGTCGGTGGGCACGTCGCGCCAGCCGAGGATGACGAGGCCTTCCTCCGCCACCGCGCGCTCATAAGTGGCGCGCACGATCTGCTCGCCCTCGGGATCGCGGGGCAGGAAGATGTGGCCGACCGCATAGAGGCCGGGCTCCGGCAGGGAGAAGCCGAGCCGCGCCGCTTCCTTCAGGAAGAACTTGTGGGGGATCTGCACCAGCATGCCCGCGCCGTCGCCGGCACGCGGGTCGGCGCCCACGGCGCCGCGGTGCTCCAGGTTGAGCAGGATGTTGATGCCGTCCTGGATGATGCGGTGGGACTTGCGGCCCTTGATGTCGGCGATGAAGCCGACGCCGCAGGAATCCTTTTCATGGGCAGGGTCGAACAGGCCGAAAGGTTCCGGTCGGCCGACGATCGCCGTGTCTTTCACGGCGGCGGCCGTCCGAGCCACGCTTCCGTTCAAGCCATCTGTGCGATCCGTCGCTGCCATCTCGTCGTTCCTTCTGTGCTGGCGGCCGGGCAGATGCGCCCCGCCGTCCTTCCCCAACTCACGCCCTTGCGCCTCGATCCGGGTTTCCCGCGGATCGGGCCGCAGCCCCCATCGGTCCGGGCCCGCCCGATGATGTCCTACGGCTACGCTGCAACTTTTGCACCACTGCCGCGCCGCACAGAAGGCCCCCCGTTCGTATGAACGCGAGCTTGAGACAATCTGAGCCATCGGCACGGGGGATAGGGAAGTATGGTTTCCCTATCTCGAGGAACATGCCAGAAAAGCGGCACGCCTACAAGCGCCTCAATGGCGCATAATCAGACGGATCGGCGAAAAGTTGCGCCCAATACCTTCAGGACGAAAGAACGGTACGGCGCACGGCGCCGCGACGCAACGGAGTTTCGGGCGGCCCCTCAACGGCTATCGCCCTGACACCGCGGGTGCGTCCAAAGGCTGCCGCATTGGGCGCCTTAAGTTGCGTTCCAATTAGGCCCTCCACTGCTGCTGCGGCGGGCCTGGTCTTCGCAATACCCCGCGCCGGCTGGCGCGTCGCGACAAATGAGGTTCAAGAATGGAGAGGCGCGCCATGCCGCGAACCCTCACAGGTCTCGTGCGGGTCGGGATCAGTGCCTTAATTTTGGGCGCTGCGATTATGCCATCTGCCCCCGCTGCGGCACAGGCGCTGATTTATGAGGTGCCTTATGGCTATGAGCGACCCTATGGGCCTCCGCCCCGTGGTTATGTGCCCGCACCGCCGCCGCGCGGCTATGGCATGCTGCCGCCGGGCGAGGTGCGCGCCATCGTGGTCGGTATGGGCTACCGGCAGGTGTCGCGCCCGCGTCTGGCCGGGCGCACCTATGTGGTAACGGCAGTGGACGAGGACGGGCCGGCCGTGCTGCGGCTCGATGCCTTCACCGGCCGGGTGGTGAGCGCGCGCAGCGTCTATGGCGGCCCGACCATCGCCGTGCCGACGCCGCCCGGGCCTGGACCCCGCCGCCCCCCGCCGCCTCCGGCCCCACCGCGGTCCCAGCCGCCGGTGGCTGCGGCGCCGTCATCGCCCGCCAAGCCCCTGCCGCCGTCGCGCCCGCCTGAGCCGGCCGTGGCCACGGTGACGCCGGCCCCGGCCGTGCCCCAAGCTGTGCCCCAAGCTGTGCCCCAGGTCGCTCCGGCGCCGGATGCGGCCAAATCCGCTGCGCCGCAGGCTCCTGCTTCACCTCAGCCGGCCGCCGCGCCGTCGTCACCGCCGGCGCAATCTGCCGCTCCGCAGGCTGCACCGGCCAATCCAGGAGCCACCCCCGCGAACCCGGAGGCTGGACGGTCCGCGGCGCAATCGGCGTCGGCCGCGCCGCAAAAGCGCAAGGCCGGGGCGGGCACCGCGACCACGGAAACCGCCACCGCCGGTTCCGCCTCGGTGCTGTCGCGACCGAAGGCGCAGTAACGAAAACGGCCGGTGAGCTTGCTCACCGGCCGTTGGTCCAGAATGTGTCCGGGCGTCGCCCGAGTTCCAGTTCCGGCCGCCTGCGGCCGGAACGCATCAGGCGAAATAGGCGGCCGCCACGAGGCCGATCACCAGAACGCCGAGGAAGCCGAGGGTGACGAGGCCGAGCCGCTTCTCGATGAACTCCCGCGCCGACGGCCCGAAATAATGCAGGATCGCCGCGAGGATGAAGAAGCGCGCGCCGCGGGTGATGATCGACAGCACCACGAACCAGAACAGATTATAGTCGGCGAAGCCCGAGGTGATGGTCACGAGCTTGAAGGGGATGGGTGTCAGCCCCTTCAGCAGGATCACCCAATGGCCGTAATGGGCGTAGGCGGCGCGGAACTGGTCCACCTTCGAGCCGTAGCCATAAAGGTCGATCAGGAACTTGCCGACGCTATCATAGAGCAGCGCGCCGATGGCGTAGCCCACCAGCCCTCCGAGCACCGACGAGACGGTGGCGATGAGCGCATAGCGCCAGGCACGATCTGGGCGCGCCAGCGTCATGGGCACCTGCAGCACGTCCGGTGGCACCGGAAAGACGGAGCTTTCCGCAAATGCAACCAAAGCGAGCGCCCAGGGCGCCGACGGCTTCGCGGAATAGGCGATGATCCAGTCGTAGAGCTTGCGGAGCATGGGCGCCTTGTGCGGTGCGGTATAAAAGGTCCCTCGGCTTAGAGCGTCCTACCGGTCGAGTAAAGCGCCGGGAGGCTGTGAAAGGTCCCCGCGACATCCCGCCAGTCCCCCCTTACGACACGTAAACCATTGCTTTACCGTGATCTCCACGCAAAGACAGGCTGTGACCGGCCGGACACAGACAGGGCATTCTGTGCGGTGTAAGACCACAGGCACCGAAACCTGAGTCGCGCGGGGCGAGCCCCGGTTTTCGGTGTCTGGGGGCATGGTGCCGTTCTTCCGGGGAAGACCCGGAAGTCAAATGGGATCAGCCTGTTCAGGCTTTATGAACCGCTGCTGAAGTAGGTGTTCAGCTCTTGTGCGGCGCATGGCGATTAAAGCATGCGACGTCGGGACGATGCACAATTCGGCTCGGTCTGGCCGCGACCAAGTTGAGGGATGAGGATGTTCAAGCGAATCGCCGTGTTTGCCGCTCTCGTGCTCGGCTATGTCCTGACGGGAATGGCGCTGAACGCCAGCCAGCCGAACCCGGGAACGCCCCTCGCCGCCCCGATGACGGAGAGCGAGTGATCGCATCCGCCGCGCTGGCCCCGTGCCGGCGCAGCGTGCGAGGCCGGGCGTGATCCGGACATTCAACCACTGAAATGAAAAAGGCCGGGCGAGACCCGGCCTTTTCTTTTGCTTGCATCATTACCCTAGGGCAGGGAGGCTCCGGGGCGTTGCCGCCGGCCGGAGCCTCGCCCGGCTCAGTGCGAGGCAGCCTTCTTCGCAGGCACGAGATCGGCGGCGGTGACCGGCGGCACGGCGAGGATGTCGCCGAGGCCGGCCATGGCCGCGCGCTGGCGCACCAGGGCCAGAACCACGTCGAGGGTGGGAGTGGGCAGTTCGAGCATCTGGGCCATTTCCTGGACCACGCTCACCAGCGGGTCGATCTCCATGGGGCGGTCGCGCTCCAGGTCCTGCAGCATGGAGGTCTTGTGGGCGCCCACCGCCCCGGCGCCGTTGATCCGCCGCTCCACGTCCACGCGGAAGTTGATGCCCAGCTTCTCGGCGACCGCCTTGGCTTCCAGCATCATGGACCGGGCCACGGCGCGGGTGCCGGGATCGGCGGCGATGATGTCGAGGGTGGCGTGGGTGAGGGCGCTGATGGGGTTGAAGCACAGGTTGCCCCACAGTTTCAGCCACAGCTCGTCGCGGATGTTGGTCAGCACCGGCGCACGCAGGCCGCCCTTCTCCATCATCTGGCTGAGCGCGGTCACCCGCGGCGTGATCTCGCCCGAGGGCTCGCCGAGGGGGAACTTGTCGCCGTAGATGTGCTGGATCACGCCTGGCGCCACCACTTCGGTGGCCGGGTAGACGATGCAGCCGAGCGCGCGCTCGGGTCCCAGCACCTCCCACTGGCGGGCACCGGGATCAATGGTGGACAGGGTCCGGTTCTCCAGCGCGCCGCCATGCTTGTAGAAATACCAGTAGGGCACGCCGTTCACGGCGGTGACGATGGCGGTGTCGTTGCCCATGAGGGGGCGCATCCGCTCCACCACGCCCGGCACCGAATGGCCCTTGAGGGCGATGATGACGTAATCCTGCGGACCGAGCTCGCGGGGATCGTCGGTGGCGCGGACGTGGCTCACGCGCTCCTCGCCGTTGATCAGCAGCTTCAGGCCGTTGCTCTGCATAGCTTCCAAGTGGCCGCCGCGGGCTACGAGACTCACCTCGGCTCCGGCGCTGGCGAGCTGGGCGCCCAGATATCCGCCGATGGCTCCGGCTCCGTAGATGCACACCTTCATGGCAGATCCCTCCCGTCGTTCATTACGTATTATGTATGCCAGACTAGAGCGCACGCTCCGCCCTTGGCAACCATCGACCTCACGATAGCAGTGGAAATTAATTCCGGAAGATGGAAAATTTGTCACAGGGTGGACGTCGGCCGCCGTACAGCTACTTTGGGGGCCGACGCGCAGAGCCGCAGCCAAGCAGGTAGGGAGTATTGGGATGCCGGAGACCGAGGTCGCGCCACGCCGCAGGGGTCGCCCCGCCTCGGGCACCGCCGCCGAGGGTGGGGCCGAGGTCCAGTCGCTGGATCGCGCCATCGCCCTGCTGCGGGTGGTGGCGGATCAGGACGGCATGGCGCTGGCCGAGATCGCCCGTCGGGCGGAACTGCCGGTGTCCACGGTGCATCGCCTGCTCACCACGCTGGAAAAGCGCCAACTGGTGAATCACGATCTGTCTACCGGGCTATGGACGGTGGGACTGGGCCTGTTCCGCATCGGCTCTGCCTATCTGCGGATCCGCAAGCTACCGGACATCGGCCGCCCGGTGATCCGCCGGCTGCTGCACGAGACCGACGAAACCGTGAACCTCGCCATGTTCGACGCCATGGAGCTGGTTGTGGTGGCCCAGGCGGAGGCCCATGCGCCGGTGCGCGCCTTCTTCCGGCTCGGGGCGCGGCTGCCGCTGCATGCCACCGCCGCCGGCAAGGCGGTGCTGGCCGCCGCCACGCCCGCCTTCCGCGGCGCCTGCCTCGGCCAGATCCGCTACGAACCCTTCACCACCGCCACCCACCGGGAGGAGCGGGCGCTGATGGATGACGTGAGCGCGATTCTGGAACGGGGATTCGCCGTGGACCGGGAGGAGCATGCGCCGGGCATGCGGGCGGTGGCCGCCGCGATTCTCAACGAGTGGCGCGATCCCATCGGCGCGGTCTCGGTCTCCGCTCCCGCCGTGCGCATGAGCGAGGACCGCATCCTGCGCCTCGGGCGGCGCGTGGCGTCTGCGGCCGAGCAGATGACGCGGCTTTATTCGGGCGTCGATGAAAGCCTTTCGCAGGACTATGCTGCCTATCGGTAATATCTACTGACCAAACTGGCATACATTATCCAAAATATTAAAATACAGAGTACCGAATGCGGAATTGAAAATTCCAATTGACACAGGTCAAGTGCATTATACTCTTCGGGGGCCGCCCTAACGTAAGCGGTGGAAGCGCCAAATAGAACGCCAAATAAAACAAGACGTGAGAGACCGTTTCGGCCCGATCACATTCACATCCGGCCGGTAAAGCGGTCTCTCTCCAAAAATCGAGAGATGGATCCTGCACGCAGGCCAGCCGGCATGGGCTGATGCGGCTCCCATCTCGATCGGCTCAGTCTCGATTGGCACAGTCTCGATCCGCACACCAAAAAAGCGGACGATCCGGGAGGAAGACCATCATGCACTCGGCAATCGCCAGAACGATCAGGCGAGGCGCGGCCGCGCTCGCAGTAGCAACTGCCCTTGCACCCTTTGCGGCACACGCCTGGGAACCGACCAAGACCGTTGAATTCATCGTGCCCGCAGGCACGGGCGGGGGCGCCGACCAGATGGCGCGCATGATTCAAGGTATTGTTCAGAAGAACAACCTGATGAATCAGTCCCTCGTCGTCATCAACAAGTCCGGCGGCGCGGGCGCCGAAGGCTTTCTCGACGTGAAGGGCTCCAATCGGAACCCGCACAAGGTCATCATTTCCCTGTCCAACCTCTTCACCACGCCCATCGCCACCGGCGTGCCCTTCTCCTGGAAGGACATGACTCCGGTCTCCATGCTCGCCCTCGACGAATTCGTCCTGTGGGTGAATGCCAAGGCGCCCTATGACGACGTGAAGGGCTATCTGGCGGCGCTGAAGGCGGCGTCGGGAGATCAGGTGTTCAAGATGGGCGGCACCGGCTCCAAGCAGGAAGACCAGATCATCACCGCCGCCATCGAGCAGAAGACCGGCGCGAAGTTCATCTATGTGCCCTACAAGGGCGGCGGCGACGTGGCGGCGCAGCTTGTGGGCGGCCATGTCACCTCTTCGGTGAACAACCCCATCGAGGCGGTCTCCCAGTGGCGCGCGGGCGAGCTGAAGCCGCTGTGCGTGTTCGACGACAAGCGCCTGCCCTACAAGGAGCCCATCGCCAACGGCAAGGCGTGGGCCGATATTCCCACCTGCAAGGAAGCCGGGCTCGACATCGAATACCTGATGCTGCGCGGCATCTTCATGCCGCCGGGCGCCTCGAAAGAGCAGGTCGAGTATTTCGTCGATCTGTTCAAACGGGTGCGCGCCACCCCTGAGTGGCAAGACTTCATGCAGAAGGGCGCGTTCAACACCACCGCCCTGACCGGCACCGACTATGCCGCCTGGCTCACCAAGGCCGAGGCGACCCACAAGGACCTGATGGAGAAGGCCGGCTTCGTCGCGAAGTAGCGGGCGGGGCTCCGCCGGGCCTTCGGCGGAGCCCTTCCCGGCGCGGCAGTCTTGTCTTCGTCAACGGGAGAATGGGTCATGAGCAGCGAAACCGGCCATACTGGCCGCAATGAGAAAACCGTCACCAACCGCACCATGGACGCGGTGGTGGCCCTCATCTTCATGGGCTTCTCGGCACTGGTGATGAGCGACAGCTGGCGCGTCGGCGCAAGCTGGGCGGCGGACGGACCCGAGGCGGGTTACTTCCCGTTCTACGTGGGCCTCATCATGTTCATCGCCAGCACCGTCACGCTGGTGCAGAACCTGGTCACACGTCATCCCGACCTCACCAATTTCGTCGATCGCACGCAATTCGCCTCGGTCATGCAGGTGCTGATCCCGACGACGGCCTATGTGGGGCTGATCTTCCTCCTGGGGATCTATCTCGCCTCCGCCCTCTTCATTGCCTTCTTCATGTGGTGGCTAGGCAAGTATTCGCTGGCGAAGATCATCCCCGTCGCGGTGGGCGTGCCCCTTGCGCTTTTCGTGATGTTCGAGGTCTGGTTCCTCGTGCCCCTGCCGAAGGGGCCGCTCGAAACCGCGCTCGGCTACTGATGTCCATGGCCGAAGAGCTTGACTCTTCGGCCATGGTCCAAGTCCGCGGGGCCTGAGCGGAAGGCTCTTCCACGCGGCGTCTGGGCGAAGCCCTCCCCGCACGGGGCTTGGACGGCGGAGTCTTTGCACACGAAATCATGTGCAAACAACATCATGCCGGTTCGCACGAAGAGCACGGTCTGAATCTCGTAATCGATCCTTTTTACTGTTTAGGACAACACGAAAATGATCGAGGTGCGCGAGGGCAAGGCCCGCGCACCGTGCGCTGCGCCCGCATCACCTGGTCCGGTGGACCCAGGCCTTGGGCGCCCCGCGAAGACAAGTCCGGCGCGCCGGCTCAGCCGCGATGCCTGAACACGGCCAAACCCTGAAAAGACAACGCGCCCGCCCCTCGATGCCGCCCTGGATGCGGTCGAGGCGGCGCAACGGAGGACCCCGTGGAAGCGCTCACCTCACTCATCGGAGGGTTCGGTGTCCTCGCCGACCCCATGAACATCGTCTACATGTTTGTCGGCATCATGCTCGGCGTGCTCATCGGGGTGCTGCCGGGGCTGGGCGGCGCGAACGGCGTCGCCATCCTGCTGCCGCTGACCTTCTCCATGACGCCGGTCTCCGCCATCATCATGCTGTCCTCCATCTATTGGGGGGCGTTGTTCGGCGGCGCCATCACCTCCATCCTGTTCAACATTCCAGGCGAGCCATGGAGTGTCGCCACCACCTTCGACGGGCACCCCATGGCCCAGAAGGGAAAAGCCGGCGAAGCCCTGACCGGGGCGTTTACCGGCTCCTTCATCGGCGCCTTCTTCGCGGTGCTGCTCATCACCTTCCTCGCGCCGGTCATCGCGAAGTTCGCGCTGCAGTTCGGGCCGGCGGAGTTCTTCGCGGTCTACCTCCTCACCTTCTGCGCCTTCGTGGGCATGGGGCGAGAACCGGCGGCCAAGGTCATCGCGGCCATGATGCTGGGCTTTGCCCTGGCGGCCGTGGGCATCGACACGGTGACCGGTCAGCTGCGTATGACCTTTGGCTCGGTGGAGCTGCTGCGCGGCTTCGACTTCCTGGTGGCGGTCATCGGCCTGTTCGGCGTCGGTGAAATCCTGCTCACCATGGAAGAGGGTCTCGCCTTCAAGGGCAAGAGCGCCGCCATCAACGCGCGAGTGGTGTTCGACACCTGGAAGAAGCTGCCGCAATACTGGGTAGGCTGCCTGCGCTCGGCCATCGTCGGCTGCTGGATGGGCGTCACCCCCGGTGGCGCCACGCCGGCTTCCTTCATGAGCTACGGCCTCGCCAAGAAGTTCTCCAAGAACGGACGCAACTTCGGCAAGGGCGAACTGGAGGGCGTGGTGATGCCGGAAGTGGCGGCCCATGCCGCCGGCACTTCGGCGCTGCTGCCCATGCTGACGCTCGGCATCCCCGGCTCGCCCACGGCGGCGGTGCTGCTGGGCGGCCTGCTCATCTGGGGCCTCCAGCCGGGGCCGCTGCTGTTCGTGGAACAGAAGGACTTCGTGTGGGGCCTCATCGCCTCCATCTATCTCGGCAACATCGCCGGCCTGATCGTGGTGCTGACCACCGTCCCGATCTTCGCGGCCATCCTGCGCATCCCGTTCAGCGTCATCGCGCCCATCATCCTGGTGATCTGCGCGGTGGGCGCCTACACGGTGCACAATGCCGGGCTGGACATCGCCGTGATGCTGGTGTTCGGCGTCATCGGCTACCTGTTCAAGAAGCTGCAATATCCGCTGGCGCCGCTGGTGCTTGCGCTGGTGCTGGGCGATATGGCGGAATCCTCGTTCCGCCAGGCCATGCTGGTCTCCCAGGGCCACCTCTCCATCTTCTGGTCCAACCCACTGGTGGGCTCCATCGTGACGCTGGCCCTGGTCATGCTGATCTGGCCGCTGATCGCCATGCTCCTCGCCCGGTTCAAGGCGGACGGCTCCAAGCCCGCCGCAGCCGAGTGAGCCGGACCTGAGCGAAATCCGGCGGGGCGGCACCGGTCGCCGCCCCGCCTTCGGCAGGTCCGAACGAGAACAGTCGCGGGGGACTTCGGGCCTGTCTCGACCCCGCGAAAGCCCAGTAATGCTGCGGTGCGCAATCGATTGTCCAGGCTGCGGGATTGCGTTGGCGTTATGAAGACCGTATACAGTATTTCACGGATTTGGACCGCCTCGCCAGAAGGTGGCCGCTCCAGGGAGAGGAAGCCAAGGTCGTGCATCAATTGCCCGTGCATCAGACCCCCGCGACGGTCGCGGACCCTCCGAAGCTCAACGTCGAGCCGTTGGAGGCTGCCTCGAGCCTGCGCATGCTTGCCTACGATGCGCTCAAGCGAGCCATCACCCAAATGGATATCTACGGCAGCGCCGCCGAGTTCCGCCTCGACGAGCGCCAGCTGTCCGAGACACTCGGCGTGTCCCGCACGCCCATCCGCGAGGCCATGACGGTCCTCGAGCAGGAGGGCTTCGTGCGCTCGGTGCCGCGCCGGGGCATTTTCGTGGTGCGCAAGACCAAGCGCGAGATCCTCGATCTCATCGTGGTCTGGGCGGCGCTGGAAGGCATGGCGGCGCGGCTTGCCGCGACCCATGCCTCCGACGACGAGATCGCCAGCCTGCGCCGGCTGTTCAATGAATTCGAGGCCTCGCCGCCGGCGGGTCCCATGCATGAATATTCGCAGGCGAACATCGCCTTCCACCAGGCGGTCATCCGCATGGGAGGTTGCCGCCTGATCGTGGACATGACCGGGAACCTGTTCCTGCACATGCGCGCCATCCGCGCGGTGTCGGTGCGGCAGGAGAACCGGTTTGAAATCTCCATGCGGGAACACATGGCGATCATCGACGCGCTCGAGCAAAGGGACCCTGATCTCGCCGAGCGCCTGGTGCGGGAACACACCATGGGCCTTGCGGCCCATGTGGAGCGGCACGGTGTCTTTCCCGAATAGGCCGAGAACAAGCCGAACCGGGACGACGCGCTGAAGGAGACGCCTCATGGCAACGGCGGAAAAGACCAAGATTGAAGACAACGTGGTGCATCTCGACCCGGCGGCCGAGCAGGAGCTTACCGACGGCTTCCACCTCGTCATCGATGCCCTGAAGCTCAACGGCATCGAGACCATCTACGGCGTCCCCGGCATCCCGATCACCGACCTCGGCCGCATGGCCCAGGAGGAGGGGATCCGCGTCATTTCCTTCCGTCATGAGCAGAATGCCGGCAACGCGGCGGCCATCGCCGGCTTCCTCACCAAGACGCCGGGCGTGTGCCTCACCGTCTCCGCGCCGGGCTTCCTCAACGGCCTGACCGCGCTCGCCAACGCCACGACAAACTGCTTCCCGATGATCCTCATCTCCGGCTCGTCCGAGCGCGAGATCGTCGATCTCCAGCAGGGCGACTACGAGGAGATGGACCAACTCGCCATCGCCAAGCCCCTGTGCAAGGCGGCCTTCCGCGTGCTGCACGCGGCGGACATCGGCATCGGCGTGGCGCGGGCCATCCGCGCGGCGGTGTCGGGCCGTCCCGGCGGCGTCTATCTCGACCTGCCGGCCAAGCTGTTCTCGCAGGCGATGGATGCCGAAGCCGGCGCGAAATCGCTGGTGAAGGTGATCGACGCGGCCCCGGCGCAGATCCCCTCGCCCGCCGCCGTGGACCGCGCCATCGACCTCCTGAAGGGCGCCAAGAAGCCCCTCATCATCCTCGGCAAGGGCGCGGCCTACGCCCAGGCGGATGAAGAGATCCGC
Source organism: Xanthobacter autotrophicus (assembly GCF_005871085.1). Taxonomy (GTDB): domain Bacteria; phylum Pseudomonadota; class Alphaproteobacteria; order Rhizobiales; family Xanthobacteraceae; genus Xanthobacter; species Xanthobacter autotrophicus. The sequence goes on from NZ_VAUP01000011.1 coordinate 56,565, forward strand.
GCGTTCGTCGAGAACAGCGGCATTCCCTTCCTGCCCATGAGCATGGCCAAGGGCCTCCTGCCCGACACCCATCCCCAGTCCGCCGGCGCCGCGCGCTCCACCGCGCTGAAGGATGCTGACGTGGTGCTCCTCGTCGGCGCCCGCCTCAACTGGCTGTTGTCCCACGGCAAGGGCAAGACCTGGGGCGACAAGCCCAAGCAGTTCATCCAGGTGGACATCGAGCCCCGCGAGATGGACTCCAATGTGGAGATCAAGGCTCCTCTGGTGGGTGACATCGGCTCCGTCATCGCGGCGCTGAACGCCCGCATCGACGGCAGCTGGCAGGCCCCGCCCGCCGAGTGGGTGGAGACCATCCGCTCCAAGAAGGAAGCCAACATCGCCAAGATGGCGCCGAAACTGCTCAAGAATTCGGTGCCCATGGACTTCCACTCGGCGCTCGGCGCGCTGAAGAACGTGATCAAGGAGCGGCCCGACGCCATCCTCGTCAACGAGGGCGCCAACACGCTCGATCTCGCCCGCGGCATCATCGACATGTACCAGCCGCGCAAGCGCCTGGACGTGGGCACCTGGGGCGTGATGGGCATCGGCATGGGCTTCGCGGTGGGCGCGGCCGTGGAAACCGGCAAGCCGGTGCTCGCGGTGGAAGGCGACAGCGCCTTCGGCTTCTCGGGCATGGAGGTGGAGACCATCTGCCGCTACGACCTGCCGGTCACCATCGTGATCTTCAACAACAACGGCATCTATCGCGGCACCGACACCGACCCCACCGGGCGTGATCCCGGCACCACGGTGTTCGTGCCCGGCGCCCGCTACGACAAGATGATGGAAGCCTTCGGCGGTGTGGGCGTGCACGTCACCTCCCCCGACGAGCTCTATCGCGCCGTGAGCGCCGCCATGGACAGCGGCAAGCCCACCCTGATCAACGCGGTGATCGATCCGGCGGCCGGCTCCGAGAGCGGCAACATCGGCTCGCTCAACCCGCAGAGCGTGGTCAAAAAGAAGAAGTGATCTTTTCGACCCGACACCATTTGCAGGCGGGAGAAATTCCGCCTGCAACACCCGAAGACCCAAAACAAAAACAGTAATCCGGGAACGAGACACTAAAGCGGCGCAGCGTCGCAAGACCAGCCGGAGCGAGGACAAGATGGGCAAGGCACTAGAGGGGGTCCGCATCCTGGACTTCACCCACGTTCAATCCGGACCGAGCTGCACCCAGCTGCTCGCGTGGTTCGGCGCCGACGTGATCAAGGTGGAGCGGCCGGGCGAAGGCGACGTGACGCGCGGCCAGCTGCGCGATGTCGGCGACGCGGACAGCCTCTACTTCACCATGCTCAACTCCAACAAGCGCTCCATCACGCTCGACACCAAGACGGCGGACGGCAAGGCCGTGCTCGAAGACCTGGTGCGGCGCTGCGACGTGCTGGTGGAGAATTTCGCTCCCGGTGCGCTGGATCGCATGGGGCTGACCTGGGAGCGCCTGTCCTCCATCAATCCGCGCCTCATCCTCGCCTCGGTGAAGGGCTTCGGCCCCGGCCCGTTCGAGGACTGCAAGGTCTACGAAAACGTGGCCCAGTGCGCCGGCGGCGCCGCCTCCACCACCGGCTTCCGCGATGGTCCGCCGGTGGTCAGCGCGGCCCAGATCGGCGATTCGGGCACCGGCCTGCACCTGGCGCTGGGCATCGTCACCGCGCTGTTCCAGCGCGAGCACACCGGGCGTGGCCAGAAGGTGCTGTGCGCCATGCAGGACGCGGTGCTCAACCTGTGCCGGGTGAAGCTGCGCGACCAGCAGCGCCTCGGCCATGGCCCGCTCAAGGAATACAGCCAGTTCGGCGAGGGCGTGCCCTTCGGCGAGACCGTGCCGCGCGCCGGCAACGATTCAGGCGGTGGCCAGCCCGGCCGCATCCTGCGTTGCAAGGGCTGGGAGCAGGACCCCAACGCCTACATTTATTTCATCACCCAGGGCCCGGTGTGGTCGAAGATCTGCGACGTCATCGGCGAGCCGGAGTGGAAGACCAAGCCGGACTATGCGAGCCCGGCCGCGCGCCTGCCGCATCTCAACGAGATCTTCACCCGCATCGAGGCGTGGACCATGGCCCACACCAAGTTCGAGGCCATGGAGATCCTCAACCAGTATGACATCCCCTGCGGGCCGATCCTGTCCATGAAGGAGATCGCCGAGGACCGCTCGCTCTATGCCACCGGCACGCTGGTGGAGGTGGAGCACCCGGTGCGCGGTACCTACCTGACCGTGGGCAACCCCATCAAGCTCTCGGACAACCAGGTGGACGTGGAGCGCTCGCCGCTGCTCGGAGAGCACACGGACGAGGTGCTCTCCCAGGTGCTGGGCCTGACCCCGGACCGCATTGACGCCCTGCGCCAGTCCGGTGCGCTCGGCGAGCCGCGCCGGATGGCGGCGGAATAGGTCATCGCGCCTCCGGGCGGCACCCTGAGGGGCCGCCCCTTGCCGCCGGCCGCGTGCCGGCGGGGAGCAAAAGGCAGGAAGGAACGCAAGTCATGACTACGGCCCTAGATCTTGCTCAGCTGCTAGATGCCGTCGCAGACGCCATTGTCGTCTGCGACCAGGCCGGCGCCATCACGCTCTGGAACACGGGCGCCGAGCGGATGTTCGGCTTCGCGCCCGCCGAGGCCCTGGGCCAGTCGCTCGACATCATCATCCCGGAGCGCCAGCGCAAGCGGCACTGGGATGGCTACGACGTGACCATGCGCACGGGCGTCACCCGCTACGGGACCAGCCTCCTGCGCGTCCCGGCCGTCCACAAGGACGGGCACGCCCTGTCCATCGCCTTCACCGTCGCTCTCGTCCTCTCGGCCGATGGAAAGCCGACCCATGTCGCCGCGGTCATCCGCGACGAGACGGAGCGGTGGAAGGAAGAACGCAACCTTCAGAAGCGCGTCGCCGAGCTCGAGGCGAAGCTGAAGGCGACGGAACAAGCACAATAGCCGGATCAACCGGCACGGATCGGTTCGATGGCGGCCCTGGGCCGCCGCGGCCGGAGGTTTTCGGGACGAGAGGGCGCCACTGCCCGTCTCCTCCCGGTCTTAAGGCAACGCTTGATAAGGGAACGCGACCATGACGACCAAGCCGTTGGAAGGCATCAAGATCATCGATTTCACCCACGTTCAGGCCGGCCCGGCCTGCACGCAGCTCCTCGCCTGGTTCGGCGCGGACGTGATCAAGGTGGAGCGCCCCGGCTCCGGCGACGTGACGCGCAACCAGCTGCGCGACATCTCCAATGCCGACGCGCTCTACTTCACCATGCTGAACTCCAACAAGCGCTCCCTGACCCTCGACACCAAGACCCCGGCGGGCAAGGAAGTGCTCACGAAGCTCATCAAGGAGAGCGACGTGCTGGTGGAGAATTTCGGCCCCGGCGCCCTCGATCGCATGGGCTTCACCTGGGAGCACATCAACGAGCTGAACCCCGGCCTCATCGTCGCCTCGGTGAAGGGCTTCTCCGACGGCCACCACTATGAAGACCTGAAGGTGTACGAGAACGTCGCCCAGTGCGCCGGCGGCGCCGCCTCCACCACCGGCTTCTGGGATGGCCCGCCCACCGTGTCGGCCGCGGCTCTCGGCGACTCGAACACCGGCATGCACCTTGCCATCGGCATCCTCACGGCGCTCCACGCCCGCAACAAGACCGGCAAGGGCCAGAAGGTCGCCGTGTCCATGCAGGACGCCGTGATCAACCTGTGCCGCGTGAAGCTGCGCGACCAGCAGCGCCTCGACCGCGTGGGCTACCTTGAGGAATACCCGCAGTATCCGAACGGCACCTTCTCCGACGTGGTGCCGCGCGGCGGCAATGCGGGCGGCGGCGGCCAGCCGGGCTGGGTGCTGAAGTGCAAGGGCTGGGAGACCGATCCCAACGCCTACATCTACTTCACCGTGCAGGAACAGGCCTGGGGCAAGGTGGCGGAAGCCATCGGCAAGCCGGAATGGATCAACGATCCGGCCTATTCCACCGCCCGCGCCCGCCAGGACAAGATCTTCGACATCTTCGCCACCATCGAGGAATGGCTCGCCGACAAGACCAAGTTCGAGGCGGTGGACATCCTGCGCAAGTTCGACATCCCCTGCGCGCCGGTGCTGACCATGAAGGAGATCGCCGAGGACGAGTCGCTGCGCAAGAGCGGCACCATCGTCGAGGTGGATCACAAGCAGCGCGGCAAGTACCTCACCGTGGGCAGCCCCATCAAGTTCTCCGACCTCAACGTGGAGATCACCGGCTCCCCGCTGCTGGGCGAGCACACCGACGAGGTCCTGTCCGAGCTCGGCTATTCGGCGGACCAGATCAAGTCCATGCACGAGGGCCGCGTGGTCTGATCGACCACTCGGCAATCCCGGAAGTCGGCGACAGCCGGCTTCCGTTTTACAAGACTGGAACCCGGACATATCCGGGTTCCAGTTATCGCCCCCGGGAATGAGGCTCCATGTCCCGACGCTTGCGCGCTCGGCCCGGCAGGGCAAGCCGCCGCGCATGAAGGTCGCCTGCCACGCAGCATGTCCTGTCGCAGGCTGATCCTGACGAGCCTACCGTCCGTGCTGGCACTTTGGCGCTGAGCGCCCGTCGCCGGTCCCGCGCCGCCCCTGAGGGGCCGGCGATCACTCTGGAACCCCGCCGAGAGCGTCACGCCTGCGGCCCCGATTGGCGTCGTGAACAGGCGTCGTGTCGCATTGGTGCGCGGCCCGGAATGCGTGCACACTCCGACTTTGGTCGCAAGGCCGAGGATGCAGGACGCAGCCGCAAGAGCCGCGCCCGAGGTCGCCGCATGCGCGGCCCTCGACGAGGGAGGAAACCCATGAACATTCACGAGTACCAGGCGAAAGCCCTTCTCAAGGAATTCGGCGTGCCGGTGTCCCGCGGCATCGCCGCCTTCACCGCCGAGGAAGCGGAAGCTGCCGCCGCGAAGCTGGGTGGCATCGCCTTCGTGGTGAAGGCGCAGATCCACGCCGGCGGGCGCGGCAAGGGCAAGTTCAAGGAGCTACCGGAGGATGCCAAGGGCGGCGTACGGGTGGTGCGGACCCCCGCCGATGTGAAGGCCAACGCCGCGCAGATGCTGGGCAATACCCTCGTCACCATCCAGACCGGGCCGGACGGCAAGCAGGTGAACCGCCTCTATATCGAGGAAGGCGCCTCCATCGACAAGGAATTCTATCTGTCCATGCTGGTGGATCGCGCCACCTCGCGCGTGGCCTTCGTGGTCTCCACTGAAGGCGGCATGGACATCGAGGAAGTGGCCCATGCCACCCCCGAGCGCATCGTCACCTTCTCGGTGGACCCGGCCACCGGCGTGCAGCCCCTGCACGGCCGCAAGGTGGCGCAGGCGCTGGGGCTGTCCGGCGACCTCGCCAAGCAGGCCGTGGCGCTGACGGAAAACCTCTATCGCGCCTTCACCGACAAGGACATGAGCCTTCTGGAGATCAACCCCCTGGTGCTGACGCGGGACGATCGCCTCGTCTGCCTCGACGCCAAGGTGGGCTTTGATTCCAATGCCCTGTTCCGCCATCCCGAGGTGGTGCAGCTGCGGGACGAGAGCGAGGAGGACTTCAAGGAAATCGAGGCCTCGCGCTACGACCTGTCCTATATTGCCCTCGATGGCACCATCGGCTGCATGGTGAATGGCGCGGGCCTTGCCATGGCGACCATGGACATCATCAAGCTCTACGGCCGCGAGCCGGCGAACTTTCTGGACGTGGGCGGCGGCGCCACCAAGGAGAAGGTGACGGCGGCCTTCAAGATCATCACCGCGGATCCCAATGTCGAGGGAATATTGGTGAACATCTTCGGCGGCATCATGCGCTGCGACGTGATCGCTGAGGGCGTCATCGCCGCGGTGCGCCAGATGGGGCTGAACGTACCCCTGGTGGTGCGGCTGGCCGGCACCAATGTGGACGAGGGCAAGACGATCATCCGTGAGTCGGGTCTGAACGTGATCCCGGCGGATGACCTCGATGACGCGGCGCAGAAGATCGTCGCGGCCGTGAAGAAGGAAGCTGCGTGATGTCCGTGCTTATCGACGCCAA
>NZ_VAUP01000012.1 GCF_005871085.1 Xanthobacter autotrophicus
CAATCCAGTTGGCGATCTCCCGCGTCCGAACACTCTTGGTGATCACCGCGCCGTCGATCCCATGCCGCCACGCCAGAGAAGCGTTGCAGGGGTCGCGCTCGAAATGCTCAAGGTCGGCGATGAACGCGGCCTCCTCGTCCTCGTCCATGAAAAAACCTTCCGCCACCAGCGAGGGACGCAGGCGCCGGAAGATCGCTGCCATCTCCCGGAAGGGATACTCGGGGTGATACTGCACCCCCCAGCAGGACGCGCGACCGGCCTGGAACGCCACCGCCTGAACCTGGGAGTGATCATTGGTGGCAAGGAGTTGCGCACCTTCCGGCAGGGTTTCGACCTCGTCGAGATGCACCGTCATGGCCTCGAATACGGCGGGTTTGCCGGCGTACATGGGATGCCGTGCGCCCTCCGGCGTGGCGCGGATGCGCCGGCTGAAACCCACCTCGCGGCCCTTGGGATTGCGCCGAACCACGCCGCCGGCCGCTACGGTCAGCAGCTGAAGCCCCCAGCAACTGCCGAAGATCGGCACATCCGTGGTGAAGGCCGTGCGCAGAAACTCGATCTGCTGCGCGATCTCGATGCCGCCGTGATAAATATTCAGCGACGAGCCGGTTATGGCGATGCCGTCATAGCCGTCGATGCCGCCGGCGTCGGGCAGGTTGGCCCCGGGATCTGCCGGATAGCAGATGTCTACGCTCACCTGGCCGGGAAAAAGCTCTCGAAGTATCTGCGCATAGCCCTCGCTCGCGGCCTGTCCGCCGAATTCCACCTGACGGGCGCGGGCTTCGGCGGTGTTTCCTTCGACGACGAGAAGGCGGGCGGCTGGCATGGGCATCCTTGGCGCATCGGGGCGGGAGCACCCAAGGATAAGCGGCATTTTGACCAAACCGAGAAATGCCGCCTGATTCCGTGGTCCGTGTCCAAGCCTTCATGGATCTGAACGACACCGGTCAGAAGGTCTCGGCCGCCTCTGTCAGACGCGGCGGCTGCGGGATTCCATCACCAGAAGATAGGCGCCCGAGGCGATGACGACGCCGGCGCCGGCAAGGGTCCAGGCGCTCGGCACTTGGCCGAACACCAGCCAGCCCAGCGCGATCATGGCGATGATCTGCGTGTAGATATAAGGCGCCAGTGTCGCGGCGGGCGCCCGGGCGTGGGCGAGAATCAGCAGGAAATGGCCGACGCCAGCCACCATGCCAAGCTCGAGCATGGCGCCGATGACAAGGGGATCGTGGGGCGTTTCCCATACGAACGGCAGCGGCAGGCTCGCGACCACTGAGCCGACGAGGGACGAATAGAACAGCGTCGTGGCGCTCGAATCACTCTTGGCCAGCATGCGGGTGGTGATGGCGTAGAGCGCGTAGGTGGCCGCCGCGCCCAGCGACAGGATGGCGGCCGGGTGGATGCCGCCGGCTCCCGGGCGCACCACCAGCAGGATGCCGGCAAATCCCACCAGGATGGCGCACCACCGCCGCACGCCCACCCGCTCCCCCAGCATGGGCCCGGCGAACAGGGCGACGAAGAACGGAACCGAGAACATGATGGAGACGGTCTGGTCCAGCTGCAGCACCTGGAGTGCCGTGAAATTGAGCGCCGTGGTCAGGAACAGCATGGCCGAGCGGCCGATCTGCAGCAGCGGCCGGCTTGTCTTCAGGAGGCCCGGCACGGTCCAGGGATTGAACACCACCAGCGAGCACGCGAAGTGGATGACATAGCGCGCCCACACTACGACGAACACATTGATGTGTCCGCTCAGCCACTTGGCTGTGGTGTCGGTGACCGCGAAGCTCGCCACCGCGACGCACATGAGGGCAATGCCGACATAAGGCGCATGCGTGAGGGGTGGCGAGGGGGCGTGCGCCGGAGCGGCTGGGGTGTCTTCCGGCGCACGCATGGCAAATTCGTCTCAATAGGTGGCGCGGCCGCCCGACAGATCGAACACGGCGCCGGTGGTGAAGGAGCAATCGGCCGAGGCGGCAAAGGCGATGGTGGCCGCCGCCTCCTCCACGGCCAGGAATCGCCCGCGCGGAATTTTCGACAGCATATAGTCGATGTGCTGCTGGCTGAGCTGGTCGAAAATCGCCGTCTTTGCCGCAGCCGGCGTCACGCAGTTCACCGCGATGTCGTATTCCGCCAGTTCCTTGCCCAGCGACTTGGTGAGAGCGATGACGGCGGCCTTGGAGGCCGAATAGGCGGAGGCGTTGGGATTGCCCTCCTTGCCGGCGATGGAGGCCACGTTCACGATACGGCCGTAGCCCTTCGCGATCATGTGCGGCGCCACGGCGCGGCAACAGAAAAAGGGGCCGTCCACATTGATGGCCATCACCTGGTGCCAGGCGTCCTCGGGATAGTCCCACAATTTCATGTTGGGGCCGGCGATGCCGGCGTTGTTGACGAGAATGTCGATCTTGCCGAATGCGGCGATCACCTCGGCGACGCCCTGCTCCACGGCCTCGCGGCGGGTCACGTCCACGGTCACGGGCATGACGCGGGCGCGGCCGAGGTCGTCGGCAGTCTTCACGGCCAGTTCCGTGTCGCGGTCGAAGATGGCGACGCGGGCACCGGAGGCGATGAAGCGCTCCACCACGGCGCGGCCGATGCCCTGCGCACCGCCGGTGACGATGGCGATGCGGTCCTTGAGGTCGATGGCGTTGGACATGTTTCCCCCGTCTTGAGCGGCCGTGCCGGCCGTTGTTGGTGACGGAAGGCGGGACCGGCCGGGTTTCACTCCCCGCGAGGGTCCGCCTCCCAACTTGACCACGACGCAGCCGGTCGCCTGTCCTGTTGCGGAAATGGCGAACGGCCGGGTGCGTCGCAGTCCATCCCGAACGGCCGCGTTGGACGTTGGGTGCCTTGGGCGCGCAGTTTGTCTCTAATCGATTGAAATAGCCAGACCGTCTGTTCCGGTTTCAGGAAGGACGGCAAGCGGGTATCCGGAGCGGAACCGCCTGACAGCCAGGGTGGAACGCCACGCCACGACACCGGAGGCACGTCCGAGGCTGTCAGCCTTCAAAGGGCGGGGTCACGCTTCCGGATGGACAACCCACGGCGTCCCTCCCGGTCCGGCAGTTCCCCGGAAAGCGCCTGCGGAGCAGGGGCCTCAATTGTCGTCGTCGTCCTCACCGATATCCGGCTCGTCGTCGATGCCGCCGTCGGCGCCGAGGCGGTGGGCGAGGTTCTTCTCCACCTTGCGCAGCAGCTTGCGCAGGCGCTTCTTTTCCTTGCTGTCGAGCCCGGCCACCATCTCGCCCTCGAGCTGCTCCCAAACGCTGTCGATGGAGGCGCCGCGCTCGCGGCCCGCCTCGCTGAGGAAGACCCGCACAAGCCGGCCGTCGCCATCGGTGGTGCGGCGCTCCACCAGACCCTGGGTGGTGAGGCGGGCGATGGTCTTGGAGGCAGTGGGCGGGCGCACGCGCAGGGCGCCGGCGAGGTCGCCCATGGTACGGCCGTCCTGCTCACACAGCAATTTTAGCACCGCCTCCTGGCCCGGAAACAGGCCCAGCGTCGCCAGCAGCCGCGCCGACAGCGCCTTCTGCAACCGAGCGGTATGGGTGAGACGGTAGCCGATGGTCTTCTGAACCGGATCTTTCATGTCATCCCCCCGCCCGCCGACCCCGGAGCCGGCCGGCCCCGAACTTCAGTCCGGAGCCCGATCCCCCACCCTGAGCTGGGGGCTGCTCCAGCCGTCACTGCGGCGGGCTACTTATCCACGCGCCGGCTTACAATTTTGCGAAGGTCGCCCATCTATCTGGTTCGCTGCACGGCTTTCTGCTGCGCAGCGCGTGTTCCGCCCCCTTCGCGCGGCGTCCGTGCCCCCGCTTGACAGGCGCGCGCGCGCGTCGCTTGGTTCGCCCATGACTTCTTCAGTCCAGCAGGACAATACCCCTAAAGCCGTCGCCGGAGCATCCGCCATCCAGGCGCGGCGCGAGGCGGACGATCCCCACTCGCCCGTCGCGCGTTTCGGCGCCGGAAAGCCGCTGAAGCTCGACGCGGGGGTGGAGCTGTCGCACCTGCAGATCGCCTACCAGACCTATGGCGAGCCCAATGCGGCGCGCTCCAACGCCATCCTGGTGTGCCACGCGCTGACCGGCGACCAGCATGCGGCGAGCCTCAATCCCGTCACCGGCAAGCCGGGCTGGTGGGAGACGCTGGTGGGGCCCGGCAAGCCCATCGACACCGAGCGCTTCTACGTGATCTGCGCCAACGTGCTCGGCGGCTGCATGGGCACCACCGGGCCGGCCTCCACCAATCCCATCACCGGCCTGCCCTATGGGCTCGACATGCCGGTGGTGACCATCCGCGACATGGTCAATGCGCAGGCCATGCTGCTCGATCATCTGGGCATCGACAAGCTGTTGTGCGTGGCCGGCGGCTCCATGGGCGGCATGCAGGTGCTGCAATGGGCGGCCAGCTATCCCGAGCGGGTGTTCTCGGCCCTGCCGATTGCCACCGGCGCGCGCCATTCGGCGCAGAACATCGCCTTCCACGAGGTCGGCCGGCAGGCGGTGATGGCCGATCCGGACTGGCGCGGCGGGCATTATCTCGCCGATGGGGTGACCCCCCATCGCGGGCTTGCCGTGGCACGCATGGCGGCCCACATCACCTACATGTCGGACCAGTCCCTGCACAACAAGTTCGGCCGGCGCCTGCAGGACCGCGCGATGCCCACATTCGGCTTCGACGCCGACTTCCAGGTGGAAAGCTATCTGCGGCACCAGGGTGAGAGCTTCGTGCAGCGCTTCGATCCCAATTCCTATCTCTACGTGACCCGCGCCATGGATTATTTCGACCTCGCCGCCGACCATGACGGCGTGCTCGCCAACGCCTTCCGGGGGGCGAAGACGCGCTTCTGCGTGGTCTCCTTCACGTCCGACTGGCTGTTTCCCACGGAGGATTCCCGCGCCATCGTCCATGCGCTCAACGCCTCGGGGGCCAACGTGTCCTTTACCGAGATCGAAAGCGACAAGGGTCATGACGCCTTTCTGCTGCACGAGCCGGAACTGACCGCCATCACCCGTGGCTTCCTCGACAGCGCGGCGCGGGCCTTCGGCCTGCCGGCCGCACGGCAGGCCTGAGATGGCTTTTCGCGAAGCCGCCCCAGGCGAACCGGTGCTGGACGAAGGCGTGGTGCGCCTGCAGGGCGGGCGCGTCGATCTCGTGGTCGTGGCGGAGATGGTGGCGCCAGGCTCGCGGGTGCTGGACGTGGGGTCGGGCGACGGCGAGTTGCTGGAGCTGCTCGCCACCACGCGCGGCTGCGATGCGCGCGGCATCGAACTGTCCCGCGAGGGGGTGAATGCGGGGGTGGCGCGCGGCCTCGCCGTGGTGCAGGGCGACGCGGACGTGGACCTTGCCCACTATCCCGACGACGCCTTCGATTATGTGATCCTCAGCCAGACGCTGCAGGCCACCCGCCGCCCGCGCTGGGTGCTGGAGCAGATGCTGCGCATCGGCCGCCGCGCGGTGGTGTCCTTCCCCAATTTCGGCCACTGGCGCTCGCGGCTGGACCTGATGGTCAACGGCCGCATGCCGGTGACCGACAACATGCCCATGTCCTGGTACGAGACCCCCAACATCCATTTCTGCACCATCCGCGATTTCGTGGCGCTGGCGGAGCTTCTGGACGCGCGCATCGAGAAGGCGGTGGCGCTGGATTCATCCGGCCACCGGGTGCGGGTCAACATGCCGTGGTGGGTGTGGAACCTGCTCGGCGAGCAGGCGGTGTTTTTGCTGACGCGGAAGGGGTAGGGCACAGTCTTGCTCCCTCTCCCGCTTGCGGGGGAGGAGTGGGGAGGGGGCACGCGCCCACGATTTGCCACCCCGGCCGGCGCACAGCGCCACCGTCATCCCCCGGCTTGACCGGGGGATCCATGCCGCGGCCGGGTCGGTTGGCGCTGTTCAGGGATGTGGGATTGCGGAGAGGTGGATGCCCCGGTCAAGCCGGGGCATGACGATGGTGATGCCGGTCCAAACTCACGCTGCGACGGCGGTGCCCGTCGCGCTCTCGATCTCGCGCTTCATGGCGGCGATGGTGGCGCCATAATCCTTGGCGCCGTAGATGGCGCTGCCGGCCACGAAGGTGTCGGCCCCGGCGGCCGCGATGGCGCCGATATTGTCCACCTTCACGCCGCCGTCGATCTCCAGGCGGATGTCACGGCCGGAGGCGTCGATGCGTTCGCGGATGGCCTTCAGCTTGTCCAGCGCGCCGGGAATAAAGGCCTGGCCACCGAAGCCGGGGTTCACCGACATCACCAGCACCAGGTCGAGCTGGTCCAGCGTATAGTCCAGCACCGAGAGCGGCGTCGCAGGATTGAGCACCAGGCCGGACTTCACCCCCTTGGAACGGATGAGCTGGAGCGAGCGGTCCACATGCTCGCTCGCCTCCGGATGGAAGGAGATGAGGTCGGCGCCGGCGCCCGCGAAGGCCTCGATCATGCCGTCCACCGGCTTCACCATCAGGTGCACGTCCACGAAGGCCTTGGTCACCTTGCGCAGGGACTGCAGCACCAGCGGGCCGATGGTGAGGTTGGGGACGTAATGATTGTCCATCACGTCGAAGTGAATCCATTCCGCCCCGCCCTCAAGCACCGCTTCCACCTCGGCACCGAGGCGGGTGAAATCGGCCGAGAGGATGGACGGGGCGATGATGGGATAAGCGCGGGCCATGGGGGTCTCCTGCAGTATCTTGGCGCATGGTGGTGTCCCCGCATGTCGCCGTGCTTCGCATTGTCATGCCCGGCCTTGTGCCGGGCATCCACGCCGAGCCGCCTGCGCAACGTTTTCGAGGTTGCACCGAGCCGCTGGGCGTGGATGGCCGGGACAAGCCCGGCCATGACGCGTTCTTGTCGAGGATATACGACCCTACGACGATCCGCGGCTAGTCAGTGCACCACCTGCGCCAGCTCGCCGGAGGCGTAGCGCTTGGCCATGTCGTCCAGCTCGATGGGGCGGATCTTGTCCGCCTTGCCGGCGGCGCCGAACGCCTCGAAGCGATTGATGCACACCTTCTTGGCCTCTTCCATGGCGGCGGCGAGGAACTTGCGCGGGTCGAACTCTGATCTGTTCTTTGCCCCCACGCGGCGCATGCCGGCAGTCATGGCGAGGCGGATATCGGTGTCGATGTTCACCTTGCGCACGCCGTAGCGGATGCCCTCCTGGATCTCCTCCACCGGCACGCCGTAGGTTTCCGGGATGTCACCGCCATAGGTGCGGATCTCCTCCAGCAGCTCCTGCGGCACCGAGGACGAGCCGTGCATCACCAGATGGGTGGTGGGAATGCGCTGGTGGATGGCCTTGACCCGGTCGATGGCGAGGATGTCGCCGGTGGGCTTGCGGGTGAACTTGTAGGCGCCGTGGGAGGTGCCGATGGCGATGGCCAGCGCGTCGCACTGGGTGGCTTTGACGAACTGGGCCGCCTCTTCCGGATCGGTCAGCAGCTTGTCGTGGTCCAGCGCCCCCTCGGCGCCGTGGCCGTCCTCGGCCTCGCCCTTGCCGGTCTCCAGCGAGCCGAGGCAGCCCAGCTCCCCTTCCACCGAGACGCCCACCGCATGGGCCAGCTCCACCACCTTGGCGGTGACGGCGGCGTTATAGTCATAGTCGGCGGGGGTCTTGCCGTCTTCCTTCAGGGAGCCGTCCATCATCACCGAGGAGAAGCCGGAGCGGATGGCGCCCATGCACACGGCGGGGGAGGCGCCGTGGTCCTGGTGCATCACCACCGGGATCTCGGGATAGGCCTCCACGGCGGCGGCGATGAGATGGCGCAGGAAGGCCTCGCCGGCATATTTGCGCGCGCCGGCCGAGCCCTGGAGGATGACCGGGGACCGCGTGGCGCGGGCCGCGTCCATGATCGCCTTCACCTGCTCCATGTTGTTCACGTTGAAGGCCGGCAGGCCGTAGGAAAGCTCCGCCGCATGGTCGAGCAGCTGGCGCATGGAAACGAGGGCCATTGTCCTCTCCTTTTGGGTCCTGGGTTTCGTCACTTGAACCGCCGCTCCCCCTCTCCCGCTTGCGAGGGAGGGCCGGGGAGGGGGAAGGGGCGGTTCGAATTGGCAGCCGCCATGAAAACGGAGAGGGCCTGCCCCCTCCCAACCCTCCCCCGCCCGAAGCCGGATGTTTCCGGCTTCGGAACCTCACATTCCGAACTCGGCAACAGCCGAGTTCGGGCGGGAGAGGGCTTTTATTACCGCCTCACCCCACCGCGCGGCGCACCGCCTCGGCCACCTTCTCGACGGTGAAGCCGAACAGGGGCCACAAATCCTTCTCTGGGGCGGATTCGCCGAAGCGGTCGATGCCGATGACGGTCACGCCCTCCTCGCGGGTTCCGGTGAGGCCGCGCCAGCCGCGGGTGACGCCCGCTTCCACCGCCACCACCGGCACGCCCTTCGGGAACAGCGCCGCGCGCTCGGTCTCCGTCAATGCCTCGAACCGCTCGCGGCAGGGCATGGAGACGATGCGGGTGGCGATGCCCGCCGTGTCCAGCGCCTCGGCCGCCGCCACCGCCAGCTTCACCTCGGAGCCGGTGGCGACGAGGATGGCGCGGGCCACCCCCTCGCTCTCGTGCAGCACGTAGCCGCCGCCGGAAATCGCCGCCACCTGTGCCTCCGAGCGCGGCCACACCGGCAGGTTCTGGCGCGACAGGATGAGGGCGGAGGGGCCGTCGGTGCGGGTGAGGGCCGCATGCCAGGCGGTGAGCGTCTCCACCGTGTCGCAGGGCCGCCACACGTCGAGGTTGGGGATGAGGCGCAGGCTTTCCACATGCTCCACCGGCTGGTGGGTGGGGCCGTCCTCGCCGAGGCCGATGGAATCGTGGGTGAGGATGTAGATCACCCGCTGGCCCATGAGCGCGCTCATGCGCATGGCGTTGCGGGCGTAGTCCGAGAACACCAGGAAGGTGGCGACGAACGGGATGAAGCCGCCGTGCAAAGCGATGCCGTTGGCGATGGCCGACATGCCGAACTCGCGCACGCCGAAATAGATCTGGTTGCCGGCCGGGTCCCGCGTCACCGGCACCGCGCCGGGGAAGGTGGTGAGGTTGGAATGGGCGAGGTCCGCCGAGCCGCCGAGAAATTCCGGCACCGCCGGGGCGAGCGCGGCGAGGGCCTGCTGGCTCGCCTTGCGGGTGGCCACGGTCTCGGCCTTCTCCAGGGTGGTCTTCAGCGCCGCCGCATAGGTGTCGGCGAACACCGGGGAGAGGTCACCCTTCAGGCGGCGACGGAACTCGGCCGCCTCCTTGGGATAGGCGCGGGCATAGGCCTCCATGCGGGCCTCCCACGCCTGCTGGCGCGCGGCGCCCGCCTTGCGGGCATCCCACTGGGCATAGATGTCGTCCGGGATCTCGAAGGGCGCATAATCCCAGCCCATGGCGGCGCGGGTGCGGGCGATCTCGTCCGGGCCGAGCGGGGCGCCGTGGGTGTCCTGGTGGCCCTGCTTGGTGGGCGCGCCGCGGCCGATGACTGTCTTGCAGCAGATGAGGGAAGGCTTGCCCTGCGCCAGCGCGGCCTCGGTGGCGGCGCGCACGGCGGCGGGATCGTGCCCGTCCACGTTGCGCACCACGTGCCAGCCATAGGCCTCGAAGCGGGCCGGGGTGTCGTCGGCGAACCATTCCTCCACCTTGCCATCGATGGAGATGCCGTTGTCGTCATAATAGGCGACGAGCTTGCCGAGGCCGAGCCGGCCGGCGAGCGAGCAGGCTTCGTGGCTCACGCCCTCCATCAGGCAGCCGTCGCCGAGGAAGACGAAGGTGCGATGATCGACGATCGCAAGGCCCGGCCGGTTGAACTGGGCGGCCAGCGTCTTCTCGGCGAGCGCCATGCCCACCGCATTGGCGAGGCCCTGGCCCAGCGGGCCGGTGGTGGTCTCCACGCCCGGCGTCATGCCGTATTCGGGATGGCCGGGGGTGCGCGAATGCACCTGCCGGAATCGCTTCAGCTCCGCCACCGGCAGGTCGTAGCCGGTGAGATGGAGCAGCGCGTAGATCAGCATGGAGCCGTGCCCGTTGGAGAGCACGAAGCGGTCGCGGTCGGGCCAGGACGGATCGGCGGGATTGTGGCGCAGGTGCTCGCGCCACACCACGGCGGAGATGTCCGCCATGCCCAGCGGCGCGCCGGGATGGCCGGATTTCGCCTGCTCCACGCCATCCATGGCGAGCGCGCGCAGGGCCGCCGTCACCGGCCAGGCGAGGGAGCCGGGGCTGCGGTCCAGCGTCGGGACGGCGTCTGCCGTGGTGGCCTGTGTGGTTCTGGCGTGAGCAGTCATGGCTCGTCTCCCTTCAACCTTCATTGCCCCTTCGCGGTCGTCCCGCCTTCCCCGGCGCGGGGGAGGGGTGGGGAAGGGGGGTGCCATGGCCATAGGTCCGGGATCGCGAAGGTGGCGGCACCAGACCCCCTCGCGTGTCTCCCCTGCGCGGGGAGGGAAATCGTGTCGCCGCAAAAGGGAGGCGGGGAGGGCGGCAGCCACGCGTCCGAAACACCCCTAAGGCTGGGCTCCCGGACGTGCCGCCCTCCCCCTCACCCTTCCCCCGGCGCGGGGAAGGGGAAGCGTGCGCGCCTCAGCCGGCGCGGCGTTTCCTGTCGATCAGCTTCATGATCAGCGGCGTCAGCAGCAGCTGCATGGCGAGATCCTGCTTGTTGCCGGGGATGACGATGGAGTTCGCCCGCGACATGAAGCTGTCGTGGATCATCGACAGCAGGTAGGGGAAATCGATGCCGTGGGGATCGCGGAAGCGGATCACGACCATCGATTCGTCCGGCGTCGGGATCCAGCGCGCGGCGAACGGGTTGGAGGTGTCCACCGTCGGCACGCGCTGGAAGTTGATGTCGGTCTCGGTGAATTGCGGGCAGATGTAGCGCACGTAATCGGGCATGCGCCGCAGGATGGTGTCCGTGACATCTTCCGTGGAATAGCCGCGGGTCGACTTGTCGCGATGGATCTTCTGGATCCATTCAAGATTGATCACCGGCACCACGCCGATCTTCAGGTCGGCATGTTGGGCCAGGTTGATGTCATCGGTCACCACCGCGCCGTGCAGGCCTTCATAGAACAGAAGATCGGTGCCGCCTTCCACGTCTTCCCACTGGGTGAAGCGGCCGGGTTCGGTGCCGTAGAGCTTGGCCTCCTCCGCGTCGTGCACATAGTGCCGGGCGCGGCCGGAGCCGGTGGCGCCATAATCCTTGAACAGGGTGCCCAGCTCGTCGAGCAGGTTGGTGTCGGGCGAGAAGTGGCTGAAATGGCGGTTGCCCTTGGCGGCCTCGGCGGCCATCAGCTCGCGCATTTCCAGGCGGTCGTAGCGATGGAAGGCGTCGCCTTCCACATAGGCGGCCTTGACCCCTTCGCGGCGGAAGATCTGGTCGAAGGTCCGCTTCACGGAGGTCGTTCCGGCGCCCGACGAACCGGTGACGACGATGATGGGATGCTTGATGGACATGGAATGCTCGGCTCTTTGTGTCTGGGCTGCCGGGATCAGATGAACAGGCCGCGCCGCGCGAACAGCGGCGAGCGCTCGCCGTGGCCGGAGGGCTCCAGGTGATAGCGGGCGGCGCGGGTCACCTCGTCGCGCGAGCCGAAGATGAAGGGCACGCGCTGGTGCAGGCTGGTGGCCGACAGGTCGAGGATGGAGCCGCGCCCGTCGATGGCAGCGCCCTGGGCCTGTTCCATCAGGAAGGCCACCGGGAAGGCTTCGTAGAGCAGGCGCAGGCGGCCGTGGGTGTAGCCCTTGCGGCTGTCGCCGGGATACAGATAGATGCCGCCGCGCTGGAAGATGCGGTGCGCGTCCGCCACCATGGACGCCACCCAGCGCATGTTGAAGTCGCGCTCGCGCGGGCCCTTCTTGCCGGCCAGGCAATCGTCCACATAGGCGCGGATCGGATCGTCCCAGTGGTGGTAGTTCGACATGTTGATGGCGAACTCGGCCGCGCCTTCCTTCACCCGCACCGCCGCGTTCACGAGGCGGAAGGTGCCGTCCTTGTCGAGGGCGAAATGCCAGGCGCCGGCGCCCACCGTGAGCATGAGAGCCGTGTGCGGCCCGTAGATCACATAGCCGCCGGCGAGCATGTCGCGCCCGTTCTGCAGGAAGGCGGTGACGCTCGCGGCGTCGGTGCCGTCCTGGTGCGGGAACACGGCGAAGATGGTGCCCACCGAGATGCAAGTGTCGATGTTGGACGAGCCGTCCAGCGGGTCGATGGCCACCAGCAGCGGGGCTGCGGGATCGAGCAGCACCGGCGCGTCATTCTCCTCGGAGGCGACGGCGGCCACCGGGGCCTTGCGCAGGGCGTCGATGACCATGTCGTTGGAGATGATGTCGAGCGCCTTCTGGCCCTCGCCGGCTTCGCCGGATGAGAGGGTGCGCGCGAGGTCGCCGGCGAGCGGCCCCTCGGCGATGGCGCGGGCGAGCTGGATCGTGCCTGCGGCAAGAGCCGTGAGGGTCGTGGCGACATCGCGGCGGCGGGCGTCCTCGCCCGCCCATTCCTCGAGCGCGCTGGCAAGCGTGATTCCGGGCGCGGCGGCGCGATGATCGGCGGTTGGCATGGCGGTCGTCTCCCTCGAGCCCGCCCGAGCGCGATTGCTGCGCAACCGGATCGCCAGACGGTCTCATTCCTTGGTTCTGGAGGCGGATTCACCGATCAGGCCGTGACAGCATGACCGGATCCGGCTCCAAGGGTCCTCTCCGCGCGGCCCGTTCGGCGGGCCGTCATCGGTGTTTTTGGTCCCGCAGCGTCTATTCGCTGCGGGGCTTGTAGTCGGGGGCGTCGATGCCCCCCGAGAAGACACGGCTGGCGCGCACATCGCCTTCGGTGATGGTCGAGAGCGCGGCGCGGTCGGCGAGGCCCCCCTCCTCGAACAGGCGCAGCGACAGGCGCAGGCGCATGCGGTCGAGGGCGTTGCGGATGGACCGCGCATTGGCGAAATTGGGCTGCGCGCGGCGCTTGGAGACATATTCTTCCAGCGCCACCGCGGCCTCGGGACTGAAGGTGTAGTCGGCCGCCTCCGCCATGGTCCTGGCGATGGAGACCAGCTCGGCATCCTCGTAGTCGGGGAAGTCGATGTGGTGGGCGATGCGCGAGCGGAAGCCGGGATTGCTCTCGAAGAAGCGATCCATGCGGTCCTTGTAGCCGGCGAGGATCACGACCAGATCGTCCCGCTGGTTTTCCATGACCTGGAGCAGGATCTCGATGGCTTCCTGACCGTAATCCCGCTCGTTCTCGGGCCGGTACAGATAATAAGCCTCGTCTATGAAGAGGACTCCGCCCATGGCTTTCTTAAGAATCTCTTTTGTTTTCGGTGCCGTGTGGCCGATATATTGACCCACAAGATCATCCCGCGTCACCGAGACAAGATGACCGCGTCGCACATATCCCAGGCGATGGAGGATCTGCGCCATCTTGAGGGCGACGGTGGTCTTGCCGGTGCCGGGATTGCCGGTGAAGGCCATGTGCAGGGTCGGCGCGCCGGAGGTCAGGCCCAGCGTTTCGCGGGCGCGGCCGATGACCAGGTGAGCCGCGATCTCGCGGATGCGGCGCTTGACCGGCTTCAGGCCGATGAGATCGGCCTCGAGTTCGGCCAGGAATTCAGGGACTTCGCTCTCGATGAAGAGAGAGCCGAGGTCGAGCTTGCCCTCGGCGGCCTCAGCCGGCAACGCGGCGGACGGTGCGGAAAAGGCTGTGTTGAGCATCGCTCGAACCTCGGCTTAAGTTGCGCGGTGGGAACGGCCGCGCTAGTGAAGCGATAAGGCGTCAGATGGCGGGATCAGCCGGCGGAATACTGCCGGTGCTGCATGGCGTAGCGCTGGGTGCGGCCGGGGCCTTCGGTGCGCTCCAGGCGGAAGCCGTCTTCCACCGGCGGGCGCTGGACGATGAACGACAGGCGCACGGTCTCCCAGCCGCGGGTGGAGTCGAAGGCGTTGACCCGCACATAGCGCGTGGGGAAGGTATTGCGGCAGCCGTCGATCTCGCCGACGACGCCGGCGGCGTCGCGCAGGTCGAACATGGGCGGGCCCCACATTTCCCAATAGGTGTTGCGCGGGTGCGGGTCGTCCGTGTGTTCCACCGAGACCGCCCAGCCCTGGTCCAGGCAATATTGCACCTGGGCGCGGACCTGGGCCGGGGTGAGATCCGGCAGGAAGGAGAAGGTGCCTTGGGTGATGCGCATGATTCCTCTCCTCAGGCCACGGACGCGGTGGGAACGAAGTCGGACGTGTCGGTGGAGGCGTAGTTGAAGGTCACCTCGCCCCAGGTATCGAGGGCGGCGCGCAGCGGGCTGCACCACTTGGCGGCCTCGATGAGGATTTCGGGACCTTCGTTCTTGATGTCCCGGCCCTCGTTGCGGGCCAGGATCATGGTTTCCAGCGCGACGCGGTTGGCGATGGCGCCGGCCTGGATGCCATCGGGATGGCCGATGGTGCCGCCGCCGAACTGGAGCACCACGTCCTCGCCGAACAGGTCGATGAGCTGGTGCATCTGGCCGGCATGGATGCCGCCCGAAGCCACCGGCATCACCTTGCGCAGGCCAGCCCAATCCTGGTCGAAGAAGATGCCGCGGGTGTAGTCGGTCTTGGTCACGGTCTCGCGGCAGACGTTGTAGTAGCCCTGCACGGTCATGGGGTCGCCTTCCAGCTTGCCCACCGCGGTGCCGGTGTGGAGATGGTCGACGCCGGCGAGGCGCAGCCATTTCGCGATGACGCGGAACGAGATGCCGTGGCCCTTCTGGCGCGTGTAGGTGCCATGGCCCGCACGGTGCATGTGCAGGAGCATGTCGTTCTCGCGGCACCAGTTGGAGATGGACTGGATCGCGGTCCACCCGACGATGAGGTCCACCATCACCACCACGGAGCCGAGATCCTTGGCGAACTCGGCGCGGCGGTACATCTCTTCCATGGTGCCGGCGGTGATGTTGAGGTAGTGCCCCTTCACCTCGCCGGTCTCGGCCTGGGCCTTGTTGACGGCCTCCATGCAGTAGAGGAAGCGGTCGCGCCAGTGCATGAAGGGCTGCGAGTTGATGTTCTCGTCGTCCTTCACGAAGTCGAGGCCGCCCTTGAGCCCCTCATAGACCACGCGGCCATAGTTCTTGCCGGAGAGGCCGAGCTTGGGCTTGGTGGTGGCGCCGAGCAGCGGCCGGCCGAACTTGTCGAGGCGCTCGCGCTCCACCACGATGCCGGTGGGCGGGCCGCGGAAGGTCTTCACATAGGCCACCGGCAGGCGCATGTCTTCCAGGCGGCAGGCCTTGAGCGGCTTGAACGAGAAGACGTTGCCGATGATCGACGCGGTCAGGTTGGCGATGGAGCCTTCCTCGAACAGGTCGAGGTCGTAGGCGACCCAGCAGAAATACTGGCCCGGCTGGCCCGGCACCGGCTCCACCTTGTAGGCCTTGGCGCGGTACATGTCGGCGGCGGTGAGGCGGTCGGTCCACACCACGGTCCAGGTGGCGGTGGAGCTTTCGCCCGCGACGGCGGCGGCGGCTTCCACCGGGTCCACGCCGTCCTGGGGGGTGATGCGGAACAGGCCCAGGACATCGGTGTCCTTGGGCTGGTAGTCCCCGTCCCAATAGCCCATCTGGGCGTACTTCAGCACGCCGGCGGCGTACCTCTTCTTGGCGTCCTTGATCTGCCCGATGGCGGCGTCGGCACCCATGATGGCGGCCCTCCTTGCTTGTTGGAGGGACCTTGCCCCATGCCCCGATTTAGGTAAATTTGAATGATATGAACTGAGCATTCAGGAAATCTGAAATGGCCTCCCATTGGACCCTGAAGCAGCTGCGGCTGGTGGCCCTCGCCGCCGCCTCCGGCTCCTACGCCAAGGCCGCGCAGGACATGGGTTTGAGCCCGCCGGCGGTGACCGCCCAGATGAAGGCGCTGGAGGAGGATCTCGGCGTGCCGGTGTTTGAGCGGGTGGATGGCCGGCTGCGACCGACCGCCGCTGGCGCGGAACTTCTGGCCGCCCAGCAGCGCATCGCCCACGCCCTCCAGGAGGCGGAGCGGGCGATCGCGGCGCTCAAAAGCCCCGACCGCGGCTCGGTGGTGGTGGGGGTGGTGTCCACCGCCAAATATTTCGCGCCCATGGCGCTGGCGGCGTTCCGCAAGCGCCGGCCCGAGATCGAGCTGAAGCTCATGATCGGCAACCGGGAGGAAATCATCTCCGGCCTCATGAGCCTCGATTTCGACGTGGGCATCATGGGTCGCCCCCCGGCGGAGCTGGAGGCGGAAACCCAGATCCTCGGCGACCACCCCCATGTGGTCATCGCCCCGCCCGAGCACCGCCTCATCGGCCGCCGCCTCTCGCCCACGGATCTGGCCAGGGAGCCGCTGCTGGTGCGCGAGCGCGGATCGGGCACCCGCATCCTCATGGAGCGGGTGTTCGAGGAGGCGGGCGTCGCCCAGCCGGCCATCGCCATGGAGATCGGCTCCAACGAGACCATCAAGCAGGCGGTGATGGCGGGGCTGGGCCTGTCCTTCATTTCCGCCCATACGGTGGCGGCCGAGGTGGCGGACGGGCGCCTTAAGGTGCTGGAGGTGCAGGGCCTGCCGGTGGTACGTCAGTGGCTGGTGGTGCGGGCCAAGGAGAAGCGCCTGTTGCCGGCGGGCCGGGCGCTGCTGGATTTCCTCGCCCGCGAGGGCGGCAGCTTCCTGCCGCAGATGCCGGAAGGCGAGGGCGGCCGCTGCTTTCTGCCGCAGAAGCCGGCGGCGTGAGTGCAACGGTGAGGGGCCTCAAGGAGCCATGCGGCGCAGGGTATCGTCGCGATTGACCAGCGCGTGCCTTGCCGCCCCCGCCACGTGCAGCGCGACGAGGCCGATGAGGGCGAAGGCGAGGATCTCGTGGGCGGTGCTGAGCAGCGCGTAGGCGCGGGCATCCGGCGCGATGAGATCGGGCAGCGCCACCGGCCCCAGCACCGGCAGCGGCACCAACAACGGCAGGTGCAGGGGCGATGCGGAGGTGGCGAGCCATCCGGTCACCGGCATGGCGAGCATGAGGACGTAGAGCCCGCCATGGGCTGCGCGGGCGGCACGTCCCTGCCATCCCGCCAGCGCGGCTGGGGCTTGTGTGGCGCCGCGAGCGACGAGCCGGGGCAGCCACAGGGCCAGCACCAGCAGGCCGATCCATTTGTGCCACTGGTAGAGCGTGAAGCTGGTGGCGAGATCGAACGCCCCACCCAGCGTGCCCTGCGTCATCACGAAGCCGAGGGCGAGCAGCGTGAGCACCAGGCCAGCCATGGTCCAGTGCAGCAGCCGCACCGGCCCGCTCCAGCGCGCCGGCCGGGTCGCCTCCGGAGCCTTCCTCACTGGGCGAGCGCCAGGGTGGAAACGGTGATGGTCACCGTGTCCGACACCAAGGGCAGGCCGCCGGTCATGCCGAAATCGGAGCGCCTGATTTCCCCTTGGGCCACCAGCCGGAAGGCGGTGCCCTCGGGCGTCACGGTCACGCGGAAGGTCTCGGGGCGGGTGACGCCGAGCAGCGAGAGGTTGCCGGCCAGTTCCACCGTGCGGTCGTTCATCTGGCGCACCGTGGTGGAGTGGAAGGCGATGCCCGGGTGATGGGCGGTGTCGAGGAAGCCGGCGCCCCGGACATAATCGTCGAGCAGCGGCGCGTGGGTGTCGATGGAGGCGGCCGCCACGTCAAAGGCCACCTGGCTCTTCGCCGGGGCTGCCGCATCAATGGCGACGCTGGCGTTGAAGCGATGGAACTCGCCCCTCGTCACCGGATAGCCCTTGGCGCCGATGGCGAAGTCGATATGGGTCTGGCCGGTTTCGACGCGATAGGCTGCGGCTGCGGCCGGGCTCAGCGGGGCGAGGGCAAGAGCGACAAGGCTTGCCGCGCACAGGACGACGGAATTGCGGAGCATGGGAAAAGACTCCCGGGCGAAGGGGTGTGTCGCTCGGTACGCCGGGATATCGCGGGCGGATGGCGCAAAAGAAAAGGGACGCCATCACACGAGGGTGAGCGTCCCTTTCGTCAACCTGCGGCGGTGGTCACGGGCGGGTATCGCCCGTGCCGGTCCGTTGTGGGCCTCAGCTTTTGGCCGGCTGCTTCTTTTTGAAGGCCGACTTGATGTTGTCCCACAATTCGATCTTCACGCCGTGGCGCTTCATGATCATGGCCTGCTGGCTGACCGAGAGCGTGTTGTTCCACGCCCAGTAGATCACCAGGCCGGCGGCGAAATGGGCCAGCATGAAGGTGAAGATGATGGGCATCCAGTTGAAGATCATCTGCTGGGTGGGGTCCGGCGGGGCCGGGTTCAGCTTCATCTGCACCCACATGGTGACGCCCATGATGATGGGCCAGGCGCCCAGCATGAGGTAGGAGCCGACCACCGGGACCGAGGACGGGTCCCACGGAATGAGCCCGAACAGGTTGAAGATGGTGGTGGGGTCGGGCGCAGAGAGGTCGCGGATCCAGCCGAAGAACGGCGCGTGCCGCATCTCGATGGTCACGAACAGCACCTTGTACAGAGCGAAGAAGACCGGGATCTGGATCAGGATGGGCAGGCAGCCCGCCACCGGATTGATCTTCTCCTTCTTGTACAGCTCCATCAGCGCCTGCTGCTGCTTCACCTTGTCCTCGGTGTAGCGCTCGCGGATGGCGGTCACTTCCGGCTGCACTGCCTTCATCTTCGCCATGGAGGCGTAGGATTTGTTGGCCAGGGGGAAGAACAGGCCCTTCAACGCCACCGTGATGATCAGGATGGCGACGCCGAAATTGCCCACCAGGCGATACAGCCAGTCGATGGCGAGGAACAGCGGCTTGGTGATGAAGTAGAACCAGCCCCAGTCGATGAGCAGGTCGAAGCGGTCGATGCCGTAGCGCGTCTTGTAGCCGTCCACCACCTGCACCACCTTGGCGCCGGCGAACAGCTGGCCCTTGGCGGCGATGGTGCCGCCCGGCTCCACCGTGAGGGGAGCGGCCAGATAGTCGGCCTGGAAGGTCTGGGTGCCCGCGAAGGTGGAGGTGGAGAACTTGGCGTCCACCTTCACGCTCTGGTCGGGGATGACGGTGGCCGCCCAGTATTTGTCGGTGATGCCCAGCCAGCCGCCGGTGGCGGCGAAGGTGTGGGGCTTCTCCTTGTCCATCTTGGCGTAGGTGATTTCCTGCAGGCCGCTGTCGCCCAGCACTCCGATGAGGCCTTCGTGCAGGATGTAGAAGCCCTCGACCTTGGGCAGGCCATGGCGGGAGACGAGGGCGTAGGGATAGAGCGTGACCGCCGCGCCGGTCTTGTTCTCCACCTCGTCCTTCACCGCGAACATGTAATGGTCGTCGATGGTGTAGGTGCGGTGGAAGATCAGGCCCGCGCCGTTGTCCCAGCTGAGGGTCAGCGGGGTCTTCTCGGTCAGGGTGCCGCTGGCGGTCCACACCGTGTCGGGCCCCGGCACCTTGACTCCGGTGCCGGCAGCCGCGGTCCAGCCGAATTCCGCATAGAAGGGATGGGGCGCGCCGGAGGGGGACAGGAGCACGATGTTCGGGCTCTTGGGGTCCACCGTCTCGTGATATTCGGTGAGCAGCAGGTCGTCCACGCGGCCGCCCTTGAGCGCGATGGAGCCCTTCAGGCGCTGCGTCTCGATGGCGACACGGGGGGTCAGGGCGAGGGCTTCCTCGCGGGTCAGCGGTCGCGCCGGGACAGAGCTTCCCGCCTGCGGCACGCCAGCCGAGCCGGGGGCAGCCCCGGGGGTCGTGCCAGCGGTTGCGCCGGGGGTGGCGTTCGGCGCCTGCTGCTGCACCTCCTGGGCGATGCGCTGCTGCTCGGCGGCCTGACGCTGGCGCTCGGCCTGTGGAATGCCGAAGAAGAACTGCCAGCCGATGAGGATCGCCAGCGACAAGCCGATGGCGATGAACATGTTACGGTTGTCACTCATGCCGGAAGGCCTCCGTCGGCGGGCGTCGGCTTAATGTCGTCGGATGGGGGGGTAGGCGCGCCGGCCGCGGCGCCGGCCCCTCCGGTGGACGCGGGGTGCTCCGGCCGGCCGTCCGTTTCGCGGGCGTCGTGGGGAGCATTGGGCTTGGGTGCGTCGGGCTGTGCACCGGTCTTGAGGGCACTTGCCTTGGAAGCGCTTGTCTTCGAAGCGCTCGTCTTGGAAGGGCTTTTCCTGGCCCCCGGGACCTTGGGCGTGTTGACCTTGCGCACGCTGCGCTCGATCTCCTGCACCAGGGTCTCGAAGGGGGTACGCAGCGCAGCTTCGCGCGCCACCAGCACATAATCGAAACCGGCCCGGCCGGCGTCCGGCAGCACGCGGCGCACCGCCTCGCGCAGACGGCGGCGGATGCGATTTCGCACCACCGAGTTGCCGGTCTTCTTGGTGACCGTGAAGCCCACGCGCATCGTTCCGGCATCGCCGCGATCACGGCCCTGCATCAGGAACGAGGTCGCCCCGGCCCGTTCGGCCTTGGCGGCTGCGAGGAAGTCACGGCGTTTGCGGAGATGATCCAAGCTGGGCAGCTCCGCGAATGTCCACCCCTCAGGCGGACAGGCGCTGGCGGCCGTGGTTACGGCGTGCGGCAATGATCTTGCGGCCGTTGCGGGTCGCCATGCGCGCACGGAAGCCGTGGCGGCGCTTGCGCACGAGCTTGCTGGGTTGATAGGTGCGCTTCACGGTCAAATCTCCGGGTATCTTGCGTGGCTTGAGGCATCGGACCCCCGCAGCAGAGCTGCGCCGGCGCTTGTCGCCGGACCCCTTTCGCGCGGCACGAAACCAGATTCAATACCAGGTTCGATGCGAGCAATGAGGACTGGGCTCCGGCCGCCGCAGCCGCCTGAGTTCGGGGTCGGCTTATAGGGGCGGGAAGCCCGCGCGTCAATCGGCAGCGTGCGGGGGGCGGTATCTCGTCTGAAAAGAATCACCGGTGAACACCGCTCTCCATCCCCGCACCGGCCAACTCCCTCTCCCGTTTGCGGGGGAGGGCTGGGGAGGGGGCTCGGCGCCGGGGGCATGACACCGGCGGCGGGTGTTGGCGGAGCGGGTCTGCCCCCACCCTGCCCTCCCCCGCACGCGGGAGCGGGTTCAAGAGCGCGCCCGGTCGCAGCGGGCGTTGAAAGCGAGAAGCCCCCCCGCTTTGATCCACCCCCTTGCGCCCGCGCCCGCGCTTCGCTCTTGTGACGACAGACCGGCACGGGAAGCCCGCGACCATGAGCCTTTTTCGCGTTTATGCCCGCACCATCGGCCTTCTGGGGCCCGAAGCCCGGCTCGGCGCGGTGCTGGTGATCTCCAACCTGTTGCTGGCCATCGCCCAGTTCGCCGAGCCCATCCTGTTCGGCCGCATCGTGGATACGCTGGCCGCCACCAAGGCCGACAGCCGCCTGTCCAACTTTGGCGACCTCACCCCCCTGCTCGCCGCCTGGGTGGGGTTCGGGCTGTTCAACATCGGCGCCGGGGTGCTGATCTCGCTGCATGCGGACCGGCTCTCCCACCGCCGCCGCCTCGGCATCCTGACGCAATATTTCGAGCACGTGCTCCAATTGCCCCTCAGCTTTCATGGCGAGACCCATTCCGGTCGCCTGCTGAAGGTGATGCTGGAGGGCGTGGATTCTCTATGGGGCTTGTGGCTCTCCTTCTTCCGGCAGGATTGCGCGGCCATCATCTCGCTGGTGGTGCTGGTGCCGGTGGGCATCTGGATCAACTGGCGGCTGGGCCTGGTGCTGATCGTGCTGATGGCGGTGTTCGGCATCGTCACCGGCTATGTCATCCGCCGCACCGAGGCCATGCAGCGGGAGGTGGAGGAATATAATTCCGACCTCGCCGAGCGGACCTCCGACGCCCTGGGCAACGTGGCGGTGATCCAGAGCTACACCCGCACCGAGGCCGAGGTCACCGGCCTCAAGGACACGGTGAAGCAGGTGCTGGCGGTGCAGATCCCGGTGCTGTCCTGGTGGGCCATGGTGTCCATGGCCACCAAGGCGGCGACCACGCTGACCATCCTCGCCATCCTGCTCATCGGTACCTGGCTCTATCTGCACGACATGGCCGCCATCGGCGATATCGTCACCTATGTGGCCTTCGCCAACATGCTCATCGGCCGGCTCGACCATACGGTGAGCTTCTTCAACCAGCTCATCATGTCGGCCCCGCAGCTCGCCCAGTTCTTCGAGGTGCTGGACACGGTGGGCTCGGTGCGCGACCGACCGGGGGCGAAGCCCCTGCCGCAGGTGGTGGGCGACGTGGTGTTCGACGATGTCTCCTTCTCCTACGACGGCAAGCGCACGGCGGTGGAGGATGTGAGCTTCCACGCGGCGCCGGGCCAGACCTTCGCGTTCGTGGGAACCACGGGGGCGGGCAAGTCCACCGCGCTGGCGCTGCTGCACCGGGTGTTCGACCCCCAGTCGGGTTCGATCCGCGTCGACGGCGTGGACATCCGCGACGTGACGCTCTCCTCCCTGCGCCATGCCATCGGCGTGGTGTTCCAGGAGCCGCTGCTCTTCAACCGCTCCATCGAGGACAATCTGCGGGTCGGCAAGCCCGACGCCACCGAGGCGGAGATGCGCGAGGCGCTGTCCCGCGCCCAGGCGCTGGAGCTGGTGGAGCGCAATCCCCTCGGCCTCAAGGCGGTGGTGGGCGAGCGCGGGCGGGCCCTGTCCGGCGGCGAGCGCCAGCGCCTGTCCATCGCCCGCGCCCTGCTGAAGAACCCGCCTATCCTCATCCTCGACGAGGCCACCAGCGCGCTGGACGCCGCGACGGAAGTGAAGGTGCAGGCCGCTTTGGACGAGGTGATGAAGGACCGCACCACTTTGGTCATCGCCCATCGCCTCGCCACGGTGCGTAATGCCGACCGTATCCTGGTATTCGAGCGGGGCTGCGTGGTGGAGGCCGGCACCTTCGACGAGTTGGTGCAGCTTGGCGGCCGGTTCGCTGCCCTCGCCAGCGCCCAGTTCATGACCGGCGGGCCAGATGCAGCCCATCCGGTCGTGGCGCACCCCATCGTGGAAACGTAACGCGACGGAAAGGTTTTCTGGAGCCCAATTCCGGCATTACCCGGAGTGGGGCAAGAATGTGGCAAACAGAACCGTGCCCATGGCGCCATTGCTTGCCTTGCGCCGCCCTATTGCGGCTTTCGCGGCGGGGCGAAAGCGGGTAATGAAGGAACTATAGGGTGATGAGCTATTCTGGCTGACACGGGAGCTGATCGGTTGGCGCGCACGAAATCCAGTCCCGGCGCCCGGGCGACTTCCATGGGCGATGCCTGCCGTGGACTTTGTCTCGGTCTTGCCGCTGCGGTGCTCGGCCTCGCGCTCGCACAGCCCGCGCAGGCCAATCCGGTTCTCCTGGTGGAGGCCGATACCGGCCGCGTTTTGGACCAGAAAGAAGCCGGCCGGCCCTGGCATCCCGCTTCCGTCACCAAGCTGATGACCGTCTATGTGGCGCTCAACGCGGTGAAGAACGGGCGCCTCACCCTGGATACGCCCCTCACCGTCTCGGCCGCCGCTGCCTCCCAGCAGCCGTCCAAGATGGGCTTCAAGCCGGGCACGGTGGTCACCCTCGACAACGCCATGAAGATGGTGCTGGTGAAGTCCGCCAACGACATGGCCTGGGTGGTGGGCGAAGGCGTCGCCGGCTCCATGCCCGCCTTCGTGGCGGAGATGAACACCACCGCCGCCCATCTCGGCATGAGCGGCACCCATTTCGAGAATCCCAACGGCCTGCCGGACCCGGACCAGATCACCACCGCCCGTGACCTCGCCATCCTGGCGCGGGCCATCATCTATCATTTCCCCGAGCACGAGGCCCTGTTCCGCATCCCCGCCATCAAGATCGGCAAGGCGGTGCTGCGCAACTACAACCGCCTGATCGACCGCTATCCCGGCGCGGACGGCATGAAGACCGGCTTCGTCTGCGGCTCCGGCTACAATCTGGTGGCCACCGCCACCCGCGGCAACAAGCGGCTCATCGCGGTGATCCTGGGCGCCCGCTCCGGCACCGCCCGCACCGAGCAGGCGGCGCTGCTGTTCGAAAAGGGCTTCCAGTCGTCCTGGGGGGTGTTCGGGTCGGCGCAGCCGCTTCTGTCCAATATTTCCAATACCGGCGGCCCGGCCTACGACATGAAGCCCGAGGTGTGCGGCGGCAAGCGCGCCGTGACCGCCTCCGAGGCCGACGACGAATCCGAAGGCAGCAGCGGCGGCTTCGCCTTTGCCGCGCCGGTGCTGCCCAAGTCCGGCGCCGAGCTGCTCCAGACCCTGCCGCCTTCCATGCCGCCGGTGGTGGTCTATGTGGGCACCCGCGGCGCGCCGCAGGATCTCGCTTCGGCCTATCCCGAGGAGGAAAAGCCGAAGAAGAAGCCGGGCGCCAAGGACACCAAGCAGGCCAAGACCTCCGCCGGCAGCGAGAGCGCCTCCGCCGAAAGCGGTGACGGCGCCAAGCCGGCCGCCAAGCCGAAGCCCAAGACCGCCGCCAAGCCCGCGACTGCGACCGCCAGCACCTCCGGCGACAAGCCTGCGAGCGACAAGCCTGCGAGCGGCACGGCGCAGAAGAAGCAGGTGCAGCCCCAGGCGCCGATCACCGCCGGCTCGGTGCCCGCACCGAAGCCCAAGCCCAAGCCGAAGCCCGCCGAAACCCCGGCCGAGAGCACCGCCCCCGCGCCCAAGCCCGCCACCTGAGGCGCGCGCCTCGGTGGACGGCGGTGTTCAAACCGTCTCCAGCCGAAAGAAAGCCGCATCCAGCCCGTGCCCCAGGCGCACCGGCCGGGTATGCATCCGCGACGCTCCGCGCGTGACGAAGATCCATCGCCCTTGACCCGGCGCGCGGGGTGATGGAGGCAGGGGGAAGAGACGTCCCTTTGTCCTGTGGAGACACCGCCATGCCGGGCAACGTGCCCGCCCCAGAGGCGCCCGCCCAAAACGCGCCGGCCGACACCGCGCCCGCGCCCCGTCGCGGACCGCCGGAGCCCATTCCGGTCACCGTGCTGACCGGCTTCCTCGGTGCCGGCAAGACCACCCTGCTCAACGCGCTCCTCGCTGATCCGGGGTTGGCCGACACCGCCGTGCTCATCAATGAGTTCGGCGAGGTGGGGCTCGACCATCTGTTCGTGCGGCCGGTGGAGGAGGGTATCGTCATGCTCGCCTCGGGCTGCCTGTGTTGCACCGTGCGGGGCGATCTGGTGGCGGCGCTGGAGGACCTGCTGCGCGGCCGCGACAACGATCGCCTGCCGCCGTTCGCCCGCGTCATCATCGAGACCACGGGCCTTGCCGATCCGGCGCCGGTGATCCACACCCTGATGACCCACCCCTATCTCGGCCTGCGCTACCGGCTCGACGGCCTCGTCTGCGTGGTGGATGCGGTGAATGCCGATGCCACCCTGGATGCCCATGAGGAGGCGGTGAAGCAGGCGGCCATGGCCGACCGCATCGTCCTCACCAAGACCGACCTCGTGGCGGACGCGGACCGCCCGCAACTTGAGGCGCTGAAGGCACGGCTAAAAAGCCTCGCCCCCGGCGCCCGGCTGCTGGACGCGGCGGCGGGGGAAGCGGATGCCGCATCCATTCTCGGTGCCGGGCTCTATGTTGCCGCCGGCAAGGCGCCGGACGTGGCCCGTTGGCTCGCGGCGGAGGATGTGGCGGCGGCGGAGCCGGATGGGGCGGGCCTCGATCCCAACCGCCACGATGCCCGCATTCGCGCCTTCACTTTGGCCACCGACGCCGCCATTCCGGCCTCCACCCTCGACCTGTTCCTGGAGCTGCTGCGTGCCACCCATGGCGGCAACGTGTTGCGCATGAAGGGCATCGTGAAGGTGGCGGAGGAGCCGGACGCGCCCATCGTCATCCACGCCGTGCAACATGTGATGCACCCGCCCGCGCGCCTGCCCGCCTGGCCGGACGACGACCATCGCACCCGGCTGGTGATGATCGTGCGCGACCTCGACCCCAAGGTCATCGCCCGCCTGTTCAACGCCTTCCTCGGCGTGCCGCAGGTGGATACGCCGGACCGCGCCGCGCTCACCGACAATCCACTCGCGCCGCCGGGGCTGCGGTGATGCTCAAGGACATGACACCTGGGAAAACGGTGCCTGCGGATGTGCTCGCCTTCTGGCTGGCGGCGGGCCGGGATAAATGGTTCGGCGGCGGCGCGGCCTTCGACGACGAGGTGCGCGAAGCCTTGCTGCCGGCCCATGAGGCCGCCCTAGCAGGCACGCTGGACGATTGGCGGGAGACGCCGGAAGGCGCGCTGGCCTGGATCATTCTGATGGATCAGGTGCCGCGCAACGTGTTCCGCGCCACCCCTCGCGCCTTCGCCACCGACCCCCGCGCGCTGGCCGCTGCCGAGCAAGCGGTGGCGCGGGGCTTCGACGGGGCGCCCGGCATCGCGGCGGCCCTGCGCAGCTTCTTCTACCTGCCCTTCATGCACGCAGAAGACGGGGCGGCGCAGGCGCGCTGCGTGGACCTCTACCGCGCGCTGGGGCAGGAGGAGGGCGTGCGCTACGCTTTGGTCCACAAGGAGATCATCGACCGCTTCGGCCGCTTCCCCCACCGCAACCCCATCCTCGGCCGCCCCATGTCGGCGGAGGAGCAGGCCTATCTGGATGGCGGCGGCTTCAGCGGGTGAGGGCAGGTTGGGGCCACTGAGGCCACCGGTTTCGACGGCGTGTGCCCTTCCCCCTCCCCAACCCTCCCCCGCACGCGGGAGAGGGAGCGCGACGGCGCCTCTCTTCAGAAATTCAGCCGGGCCTTGATGCCCGCCGCCGCCGCGCGGCCGGTGGAGAAGCAGGCCTGCAGCAAATAGCCGCCCGTGGGGGCTTCCCAATCCAGCATCTCGCCGGCGGCGAACACCGGGGGCAGGTGGGGCGGCAGGCCGGCGAGGGCGTAGTCGTCGCCCACATGGCTCCAGGCGATGCCGCCGGCGGTGG
The DNA here is from genome assembly GCF_005871085.1 of Xanthobacter autotrophicus. Lineage (GTDB taxonomy): Bacteria > Pseudomonadota > Alphaproteobacteria > Rhizobiales > Xanthobacteraceae > Xanthobacter > Xanthobacter autotrophicus. The sequence goes on from NZ_VAUP01000012.1 coordinate 26,796, forward strand.
AGATGGCGCGCTCCAGCCCGGCATGGCCGGTCACTTCCAGCGGCAGCGCCTTGATGAGGCGCGCGAGGGCCTGCGCATCCGGCCGCACCGGGCCGGTGACTTCGCGCACCAGGTTCGCCGCCACCGGGGCAAGGCCGCCATTCTTGCCGAGAACGGTGGAGAAGGAGGCCTTCTGCGGCGCGGTGGCGAGCCGGGCGGCGAGGGCCTTTTCGTCCACGTCCGGCCGCAGGTCGAGATGGAGGGTGATGGAGCGGTGGCCCAGCGCCCGCCGCAGGTCGGTGGAGAGGGCATAGATGGCGCCGCCCTCCAGCCCCGTGGCCGTCACCACCGCTTCGCCGCGCACCAGGGTCTTGCCGAAGCGCAGGGCGATGCGCTTCAGCGGCGTGCCGGCGAAGCGGGTGCGGAATCTCTCCGACCAGGAGATGGTGACGCCCATGTTGGAGGGGGCCAGCGCGTTCACCGAAACGCCCAAGGCCCGCAGCCCCTCCACCCATCCGCCATCCGAGCCGAGGCGCGGCCAGGAGGCGCCGCCCAGCGCCAGCAGCACGGCATTGGCCATCACTTCGGCCCGACCCTGCGGGGTGTCGAACTGCACGGCGCCCGCCGGGCTCCAGCCCCGGAAGGCGTGGCGCAGGTGGAAGGTGACGCCCTGCTGCGCGAGCCGCGCCAGCCAGGCGCGCAGCAAGGGCGAGGCCTTGAAGCTCAGGGGAAACACCCGCCCGCTGGAGCCGACGAAGGTCTCCTCGCCGAGCCCCAAGGCCCAGTCGCGCAGGGTTTCCGGGGGAAACGCCTCCAGCGCCGGGGCGAGGCGGCCCTCGGCCGCGCCGTAGCGGTTCAGGAAGCGCGGCAGCGGTTCCGAATGGGTGAGGTTGAGCCCGCCGCGCCCGGCCATGAGGAACTTGCGGGCGACGGACGGCATGCGGTCATAGACGCCGACGCGCGCCCCGGCGGCGGAGAGCATTTCCGCGGCGGCGAGGCCCGCCGGGCCGGCACCGACGATGGCGATGAAGGGCGCGTCGAGGGTCAATCTGTTGCCTTATGCCAGGGGCCGCCCGGAGTGGGCCGGGCCCTGAAACGAGAAACCCTCCGCCGGACGACGGCGGAGGGTCGAAGACTTGCAACGCTAAAGCATCCGCGCGCCGAAAAAGAGGCGGCGGGCCGCCCCGCTCAGATGGTCTGGTTGTACGCGCCCACTTCCGGGAAGGTGCGCAGCACGCCGTCGATTTCCTTGAACATCTCGCGCATGCGGGCGTCGGAAACCGGGCTCTCCACCACCACCACCAGCTCGGGCTTGTTGGAGGAGGCGCGCACCAGGCCCCAGGAGCCGTCCTCGCAGGTGACGCGCACGCCGTTCACCGTCACGAGGTCGCGGATCTTCTGGCCGGTGACGAGGGCGCCTTCGCTGGCGAGCTTCTCGTAATGCTCCACCACCTTGGCGACGATGCCGTACTTGGCCTCGTCGGTGCAGTGGGGCGACATGGTGGGCGAGGACCAGGTCTTGGGCAGGGCCTCGCGCAGGTCGGAGAGCTTCTTGCCGGGGTTGCGGTCCAGCATGTCGAGCACGGCGATGGCGGAGACGAGGCCGTCGTCATAGCCGCGGCCGATGGGCTTGTTGAAGAAATAATGGCCGCTCTTCTCGAAGCCGACGAGGGCGCCGGTCTCGTTCACCCGGCGCTTCATGTAGGAGTGGCCGGTCTTCCAGTAGTCCGCCTTCACGCCAAGCTTGATCAGCTCGGGGTCGGTGGCGAACAGGCCGGTGGACTTCACATCCACCACGAAGGTGGGGTTGGGGTAGATCTTGGCGAGGTCGCGGGCGAGCAGCACGCCCACCTTGTCGGCGAAGATTTCCTCGCCGGTGTTGTCCACCACGCCGCAGCGGTCGCCGTCGCCGTCGAATCCCAGCGCCACGTCCGCCTTGTGCTCCAGCACCGCGTCCCGCATGGCATGGAGCATCTCCATGTCCTCGGGGTTCGGGTTGTACTTGGGGAAGGTGTGGTCCAGCTCGGTGTCGAGCGGGATGACCTCGACGCCCAGCGCCTCAAGGATCTTCGGGGCGAACGCGCCGGCGGTGCCGTTGCCGCAGGCCACCACCGCCTTGATGGGGTTCTTCAGCTTGGGACGGTCGGTGAGGTCCTTGATGTAGACGTCCGGGAAATTCTCCACGAACACGTAGGAGCCGCCGCCCTTGAGGTCGAACTTGGCGTTAAGGACGATCTCCTTGAGCTTCGTCATCTCGTCGGGGCCGAAGGTGAGGGGGCGGTTGACGCCCATCTTCACGCCGGTCCAGCCGTTGTCGTTGTGGGAGGCGGTCACCATGGCCACCGCCGGCACGTCCAGGGCGAACTGGGCGAAATAGGCCATGGGCGACATGGCGAGGCCGATGTCGTGGACCTTGATGCCCGCCGCCATGAGGCCGGACACCAGCGCCAGCTTGATGGAGGACGAATAGCTGCGGAAATCGTGACCCGTCACGATCTCCGGCTTCACGCCCATCTCGTGCATCAGGGTGCCGAGGCCCATGCCCAGCGCCTGCACGCCCATCAGGTTGATTTCCTTCTGGAACAACCAGCGTGCGTCATACTCCCGGAAGCCGGTCGGCTTCACCATGGGCTCGGACTCGTACGCATAGGTGTTGGGGGTCAAGACCGGCTTGGGTGTGGGGAACATGCAGAGAGCTCCTGCGGGCCTGAATTTCGCAGCTGCGAGATAGCACGGTTTCGTGACCGAACGAACGCCGGAAGCTTGAGAATAGCTCCCGAGACGGCAAAAAGTAGCATATAAACGGTATTATAATAACTAATCCGGTCTTACGGCAGACCGCGGCGCGCTTTTCGGGGCAGGCCCGGAGGCCCTTTTCCGCCCTTTCGCAAATTGCATTCGCGGCGGTGCAGCATAAGCGCCGCCGCGAAATGGGATCGGGGCGCGGGTCAGGCCCGCAGGGTGGCGCCGGTCTTCTTGGTAACGTCCGCGACGATGCGGCCTGCCACCTCCTCGATCTCCTTGTCGGTCAAGGTGCGCTCGCGCGGCTGGAGGGTGACCTCCACCGCCACCGACTTCTTGTCGGGGTCGATGCCCTTGCCCTCATAGACATCGAACAGGTTCACGGCGGTGACCAGCTTCCTGTCGGCGCCCTGGGCGGCTTTCAATATGTCCGCCGCCGCCACCTCGCGGCCCACCACGAAGGCGAAGTCGCGCTTCACCGCCTGGAAGGCGGAGAGATCGAGATTGGGCTTCACCCGCGTCGCCTTGGCCTTGGGCTCGGGGATCTTGTCGAGGATGATCTCGAACGCCACCAGCGGGCCGCTCACGTCCAGCGCTTCCAGCACGGCGGGATGGATCTCGCCGAAATGGGCCATGGCGTTGGAGCCGAGGCGAAGCGTGCCCGAGCGGCCGGGATGGTACCAGCCCGGCGCATCGGTGGTGACCTGGAGGTTCGCCACCGGCGCCCCGCAGGCTGCGAGCGCCGCATAGGCATCCGCCTTGGCGTCGAACACGTCCACCGCTCCGGCGGTACCGGACCAGTGGCGACCGGCGCCCGAGGGCTTGGCCGTGCCGCGCCGCAGGCCCGTGGCCGCCTGGCGCTGGCCGGTGGGGGTGTCGTCCAGGAAGATCTGGCCCACCTCGAACAGCGCCACGTCGGCAAAGCCGCGCGCCGCATTGGTGCCGGCCGACTTGATGAGGCCGGGCAGCAGGCTCGGCCGCATGTCCGACAGCTCGGCGGCGATGGGGTTGGACAGGGCCAGCTCGGCCGCGCCGCCGCCGAACGTCCTGGCGGCCTCCTGCGAGACGAAGGACCAGGTAACGGCCTCAACCATGCCGCGCGCGGCCAGCGCCCGGCGGGCCTTGCGGCTGCGCAGCTGGAGCGGGGTGAGCACCGCCTTGCGGGCATCGTCCCCACGCGGCAGCTCGGTGGCCGGCACGCGATCAAGGCCGAGGATGCGCACCACCTCTTCCACCAGATCCGCCTTGCCCTCGATGTCGCCACGCCAGGAGGGCGGCACCACATCCAGCACCGGCGCCGCGCCGGAAACGGCGAAGCCCAGCGCCTCCAGCACGGTGCGGATCTCCTGCTCGGAGGCTTCCAGCCCGGCGAGGCGCTTCACCTCGGAGAGGGGGAAGGCGATGGTGCGGGTGGTGTCCGGAATGGCGCCGGCCAGCACCACCTCGGAGGCCTCGCCGCCGCAGATCTCCTGAATGAGATGGGTGGCCAGCTCCAGCCCCGGCACGGTGAAGTCCGGATCCACGCCGCGCTCGAAGCGGAAGCGGGCATCGGAATTGATACCGAGCTTGCGCCCGGTCTGGGCGATGGTGATGGCGTCCCACAGGGCGGATTCGATCACCACGTCGGTGGTGCTCTCGTCGCAGCCGGAGGCCTCGCCGCCCATGATGCCGGCAAGGCTTTCCACGCCGTTCTCGTCGGCGATGACGCACATGGTCTCATCCAGCGCGTAGGTCTTGCCGTCCAGCGCCAGCAGGGTCTCGCTCGGCCGGCCCCGGCGCACCACCAGATTGCCCTTCACCTTGTTAAGGTCGAAGACGTGGAGCGGCCGGTTGCGGTCGAACGTCATGAAATTGGTGACATCCACCAGCGCGTTGATGGGGCGCAGCCCGATGGCGCGCAGGCGGTCCTGCATCCATTGGGGGGAGGGGCCGTTCTTCACCCCCTTCACCACCCGAAGGGCGAAGGCGGGGCAGAGCGAGCCGGTCTCGCCGAATTCCAGCGTCACGCCCAGCGGCGCGGGGAAGGTGCCGTCCACCGGCTTCACCTTCGGCGCCATCAGCTCGCCGAGGCCGGCGGCGGCGAGATCGCGCGCCACGCCGGCGACGCCGAGGCAGTCGGCTCGGTTGGGGGTCACGGCGATTTCCACCACCGGGTCGTTGAGGCCCAGCACCTCGGCGAAGGGCGCGCCGGGGGTGGCGTCCTCCGGCAGCTCCAGGATGCCGTCATGCTCTTCCGACAGGCCCAGCTCGCGGGCCGAGCACAGCATGCCGCGGCTTTCCACGTCGCGGATCTTGCCGATCTTCAGCTCCAGCCCGGAGGTGGGAATGACCGTGCCCGGCGCCGCGAACACGGTCTTCAGCCCCGCCCGCGCATTGGGCGCGCCGCACACCACCTGGACGGGCTCGCCCTTCCCAATGGAGACGGTGCACACCTTCAGCTTGTCGGCGTTGGGATGCTTCTCGGCGGTCAGCACCTCGCCCACCACGAAGGGCGCGAGCTGCTTGGCCTTGTCCTCCACCCCCTCGACCTCGAGGCCGATGAGGGACAGGCGCTCGACGATCGCGTCGAAGGAGGCGGTGGGCTCAAGGTGGTCCTGGAGCCAGGAGAAGGTGAATTTCATGGGTCCTGCTCCTTACGCGCTCAGGCCGCCGGCGAGGGTCGGGAAATCCAGCGGGCGGAAGCCGTAGTGGGAGAGCCAGCGCACGTCGGCCTCGAAGAAGGCGCGCAGGTCGCTCATGCCGTATTTCAGCATGGCGATGCGGTCGATGCCCATGCCCCAGGCAAAGCCCTGGTATTCATCCGGGTCGAGCCCACAATTGCGCAGCACGTTGGGGTGCACCATGCCGCAGCCGAGGATCTCCAGCCAGTCCGAGCCCTCGCCGAAGCGGATCTCGCCGGGGCGGGAGCGGTCGCACTGGATGTCCACTTCCATGGAAGGCTCGGTGAAGGGGAAGAAGGACGGGCGGAAGCGCATCTTCACCCCCTCCACCTCGAAGAAGGACTTGCAGAATTCTTCCAGAATCCACTTCAGGTGGCCGAGATGGGCGCCCTTGTCGATCACCAGCCCCTCCACCTGGTGGAACATGGGGGTGTGGGTCTGATCTGAGTCGCAGCGATAGGTGCGGCCGGGGCAGATGACGCGGATGGGCGGCGTCTTGGTCTGCATGGTGCGCACCTGCACCGGGGAGGTGTGGGTGCGCAGCACCTTGCGCTGCCCGTCCGCGTCGGGAGGCAGGAAGAAGGTGTCGTGCATCTCCCGCGCCGGATGGCCGGGGGGGAAGTTCAACGCGGTGAAGTTGTGGAAGTCGTCCTCGATGTCCGGGCCTTCCGCCACCGAGAAGCCCATGTCGGCGAAGATGGCGGTCAGCTCCTCCATCACCTGGGCGATGGGGTGGACGCGCCCGGTCTCGGCGGCGGCCTCGCGGACGGGGAGGGTCACGTCCACCGTCTCGGTGGCGAGGCGCGCTTCCAGGGCCTTGGTCTTCAGCGCGGCGCGGCGATGGGTGATGAGGCCCTGCACCCGGTCGCGCAGGCCGTTGATGGCCGGGCCCATCACCTTGCGCTCGTCCGGGCTCATGGCGCCCAGCGACTTGAGCAGCTCCGAGACCGAGCCTTTCTTGCCGAGGGCGGCAATGCGCACCTCTTCGAGGCCGGCTTCATCCTCGGCGCGCATGATCGCGCTCGCGATGTCTTGCTCCAGGTCCGCGATGGCGCTCTGGTCGGTCACGTCGATGTCGGACATGTCGATACTCTTGAAGTTCTGGAAGTCCCGCGGGGGCGGGCGGGCGCGGCTCGCGGACGGTTGCGCCGCTTATAGACGGGGGCCGCCCAAACGCAAAAGCCCCGGACGGATGACCGCACGGGGCTTTTGAAGGTCTCGCAAAGACGGGGGTGGAAGCTCAGGCGAGCCCGGCTCAGGCCAGGGCGGCCTTGGCCTTTTCCACCAGGGCCTTGAACGCATCGGGCTCGTGGATGGCGATATCCGAAAGCACCTTGCGGTCGACTTCGATCCCGGCCTTGTCGAGACCGTTGATAAAGCGCGAGTAGGTCAGGTCGAGATCGAGCGCGCGCACACCGGCGTTGATGCGCTGGATCCAGAGCGCACGGAAGTTGCGCTTCTTAACCTTGCGATCGCGGTAGGCATACTGCATCGACCGTTCGACGGCCGACTTGGCAGCGCGGATGGTATTCTTGCGACGGCCGTAAAAGCCCTTGGCGGCTTCGAAGACCTTCTTGTGCTTGGCGTGGGAAGTAACGCCACGTTTGACGCGGGCCATGGAAAAACTCCTTCAGATCGCGGTGCGGCGTCAGCCGTTCGGCAGGAACGACTTGCGGATGATCCGTCCATCGCACTCGGCGAGGATGGTCGTGCCGCGCTGGTTGCGGATCTGGCTGTTGGTCCGCTTGATCATGCCATGGCGCTTGCCGGCCTGGCCCGCGATCACTTTTCCCGTACCCGTCAGGCGGAAGCGTTTCTTGGCTCCCGACTTGGTCTTCATCTTGGGCATTTGGCTCTCCGTGGCATGGGTTCGCCACGCCTTGCGGCGGGGAACGCTCAGCCTCTTGTTGCTGTTGAGCGATATGAGCCAGCGCGGCAGCCCTTGTTCGCCGGCCGGCTCGAAGGCGAAAGTCGTTACAGGAGGATGACGGGAAAGGCAAGCGCGCGGCAGGCCGGACGTGGCCAGCTGGCGCTGCGGTGCGATGGAGTTTGTGTGCCGCACCGTCACGCAGGCTTGAACGCGCGCCGCCGGAATTTGAGCAACGGCAACAACTTCGCCGCGTTGTCGCCGTAGGTTGTCAAGGGTCGGCGAAACAAACGACACAAACTCCGGTGAGTCTGTATCGCGTCAAGGGAGTGAGCAATCATGTTCGGAACGAAAAGAGTGGCATTGCTCGCGGCCGCCATGGTCGCGGGCAGCGTGCTCTCGTTTTCCCCAGGCCCCGCCAGCGCGCAGGCGTTGCGGCTCGGTCTCGTGAACGCAGACATGCAACGCGCCGCGGCCACGGCGGACGTCGTCGGTTACCGCGGCGGCGGCTATCGCGGCGGCGGCATGCGGGTGGGGGGTGGTCCCCGCTATGGCGGTGGGCCGCGCATGATGGCTCCGCGCTACGGTGGCGGTGCCCGTTACATGGCAGGGCCGCGCTATGGCGGCGCCCGCTATGTGGGACCGCGTGCCGTGGGGCCCCGTTATGTCGGGGGCTATCGTCCCGGCTTTCGTCCAGGTCCTGGGCCTGTGCGTCCGGGCTGGGGTCCAGGGCGTCCGGGGTGGGGTCCCGGCGGTGGTCCCGGTTGGGGCCATCCGGGCTGGCGGCCGCCGCCGGGGGCCTGGGGTCCGGGTGCGTGGCGTCCGGGCTGGGGCTGGTACCGGCCCGGCTGGGGCTGGGGCTATTACAACAACAATGGCGGGTGGATCGCCCTCGGCGTCGCCAGCGGCCTTGCCCTGGGTGCCGTGGCGGCCACGGCCGAGCCGGTCTACGGCGACGATGCGGTGGCCTACTGCATGCAGCGCTTCCGGTCCTACAACCCGGCGACCGGCACCTACACCGGCTATGACGGATACCAGCATCCCTGCCCGTGACCGGCAGTGGGCTGAGCGTAAAGGAGGCCCGGCCGATGCGCCGGGCTTTCTTTTTGGGAGCTTCGGGACCCGTCAGGAGCGGATCGAGGACCTCGCCCGACCCTGCGAATGCGGCTCCGGGCCCCATCGGACAGGATCGGGCCCGGTCGATCGTTTCGTCGCGATGTCCGTCGGCATGGCATGGCTGGCCGGTGTGCATGAAGGCAGCGTTTCAGCTTCGGCCAGAGCAGTAGCGGCGGCGGGAAGGACGGTCCCGATGAAGGGCACGTCCCGCCAGATTCGCCCGACGATGACGTATTGATGGAGAGTGTTGGCAGTCGCCCTGCTTCGGCGCCACCAGCGGTTTAACTCGCGTAAACATTTTTTCGAGAAAGAATACTTTGTCTTGATTCTGGAAACCGGCTTTGGGGGGACCCAACGGATTTTCCGGTCTGTATCGAGATCCGATGCGGCGAGGAGGGATTTTCGCGCGGGCGCGTATAGATCCGCCTGGAGGCAGAGCCCCGGGCGGATCTGGTATCTGATGCTCGGAAAATGCCCAGGGCTGTCCACGACGAAGAGGATATCGTCGATAGGTTCCCCGAACGTGGTGAGATCGCGTACGGCCCGTTCCGCGAACGCGCGAGTGATGATGTAGGCAGCGGTGCCACGCTGACGCGAATAGAGGCGGTGAACCTTGTGGGCTGGCAACCCACACCGCTGGCCGAACCCGAGAAGGGTGCGCTCCAAGGTGGTTTCCAGCCGCACGATGTCCGCGTCGCGGGGCAGGCCGCGCGGGTTGTCGAGCAGGAGCTTTGCGCCTGGCGCGATCAGCACGTCGTCCTCAAGGACGAGACAGTGACTGTCACCACTGTCGAGAAGCCTCAGCCACGCCTTGCGGTGGCTGAGCGCGCACGCGATCTCGACGGGGGTGACCAAGTCCGTGCCCGGCCCCACGTCCTCTTGTCGCCCGTCGACAGCCTCGATGCGCTCAAATGCCAGGCCCAAGGCATCGAGCTGGCTGCGCATGAACGCAAGCCGATCGGGTCGGCGGGCAAGATTGATGAGCAGAATCTGCATGCGTGAGTCATCGAATGCAATGTCAGATTGTGCAACTTATAGCGGACTTTCCTGGCGGCGCTACACCCGGATGATGCAGGCGCGCGGTTCGTTCTTTTGTCACAACGCCGGATGCCGGAATGGGTTCGCCAGAAAGCGCGGGCTCAACGCGCACGCTCGAGGCTTGGAGGGTCCGGTTGCCGGACTCAGGGCAGGGGCCGTTCGGTGAAGCGGGCGACGGCCTGCATGCCGGCCATGATCTTCCAGGTCAGGTCGCCTGCAATCCCGAGATCGGGCCGCATGGGAGCGGCATCGGCCTGATGGTCAAGCATCTTCTGCCGGCCATCGAGCGTGCTGCTCTCGCGCTTCACGCTGTGGCTGATGCCGCAGAACTGGTTGCAGGAGCGCATCAGCTTGCGGATGTTGTCGGAGCCGAGCCAGAACCGCTTCAGGTCGCCGCTGCGCTGCAGCGTCTTGCCCGGGAACTGGCCCGAGAAGCACAGCCGCGCCACGCCGTAATGATTGACCATGATGTTGCGGTCGTAGGAGTTGCAGATGTGCTCCTGCGTCGCGGTCTTGGAATGCCAGCCGCGGCCGAGGTCCGACGCGCCCGTGAGCGAGCGGAAATACATGCCCACCTGGGCCACCCACAGCGGGTTGTAGCCGAGGCCGTATTTGGCGTCGCAGTGGTTCAGGATGGCCACGATCTCGTCGGGGTCCACCTGTGTCTGGGCGGCGAAGAAGGGGTCCTGCTCGCCGGCCTGGCCGAAGCTGGGCTGGAGGAAGTTCAGCTTCAGCTTGTCGGCGCCGATGTCGTTCAGGACGAGATCGTAGAAGGCATCGATGGAGCGATAATTGTCGCCGAAGATGAGCCCCATCACATAGATGCGAGTCTTGTCCTGGGCGTTCAGACGCTTGCGGGCGGCCACGAGAAGCCGCAGGGCTCGGACCGCCTTGTCGAACGCGCCGGGCACGCCCCGGGTCTCGTCATGCTGCGCCGGAAAGGGACTGTTGAGCGAGATGGAAATCTCGTGCGGCCCTTCAAGGATCATGCGCTCGGCCAGCTTGTCCTCGCGGATGCGCGTGCCGTTGACCACAGAGAGGGCGTTAAGGCCATTGCTGCGGCATGCCTTCGCCAGCGTGAAGTAATCTTCCAGATCGAGCATGGGCTCGCCGCCGCAGATCACCACGTTGCCCTTGGGATTGATCTGCGAAAACTCCGCGATCAGCTGGGAGCGGCCGGCGACAGAGAGGTAGTTTGCCCGGTCGTCATCCGTCCGTTGCCAGAAGTCGCAATGCTTGCACTTCAGGTTGCAGCGCTTGTTCACTTCCAGAAACAGAAAGCGTGGCGGCAGCAACCGGGAGGATCCCGCCGGCGAAGGGGACGTCGCGCCAGGCGCGCCGGACAATGAACCGCGCATAGAGAAACTCCACCTTCGCCTTGCTTCGGCGCCACCAGCGGGCGACCTCGCGCAGACATTTCTTGAGGAACGACCGCTGCACCTTGATGCGGGGGCCCGGCTCGTGCCGGGGAAAGCGGACCCGGCGGTCCATCTCCAGGTCGGACCTTGAAACGGCTGCGCTCTGCGCCGGCTCGTAAAGCTCGGCCTGGAGGCACACGCCGGGGCGCACCTGGTAGGAGACATTGGGGTAGTAGTTCGGGCTTTTAACCTCGAACAGAACCTCGTCCACCGGCTCCACGAACACGGTGAGATCGCGCAGCGCGCGCTCCGCGAACGCGCGGGTGATGATGTAGGCCGCGCAGCCGTGGTGCCTTGAAAACAGGGGATGCACCTTGAAGCCCGGCGGACCGCACCGCCGCCCCGATCCCAGGAGCGAGAGCTGCAATCGCGTCTCCAGCCGCAGGATTTCCGCGCCTTTGGGGAAACCGGGCGGGTCCTCGATGAACCACCTTGCCTGCGGCGAGATGAGCACGTCGTCCTCGAGGATGAGGCAGTGGCTCTCGTCGGTTTCGAGGAAGCGTGTCCAGGCCGCGCGATGGCTGAGGGCACAGGCGCGTTCGACTGGGGAGATGAGGTCGGTGCCCGGCCCCACGTTCACGGCCTTCCCGTCGATGGCGTCGATGCGCTCAAAGGCGATTTCCAGCGCATCCAGCTGGTTGCGCACGAAAGCGAGTCGATCGGGGCGACGGGCAAGATTGATGAGCAGAACCAGCATTCAGGGCTTAACTGCGAATTGGATTAATCCGTGTCTAGCAAACTGCCCCGGCGTCGCAATACCATTTCAGGTGGCAGGACGATGGCGGCGGTATCAATGTGCGTGCATCGATCATTCTGTCTGGGCCGTGTGCGAAAGATGTCGCACGGCCCGTGCCGCTCCGGCAGCTGAAACGCGTGATTTCCGATCCCTTCGGAGCCGCCCCGGATGGGCCAAAAAAAGAGCCCGTTCGGATCAGATCGCGGTGCAATCTGATCCGAACGGGCTCTTGGGTGCTTGAGCGGTCCTTGCGGGAGATGTCCGCGTCAGGCCCGGCCTGACTGACTTTCCCCATTCTCGTGCGGGGCTCCCCCGTGCGAGAGGCTCACCTGGGCGAGAGGATCATGATCATCTGCCGGCCTTCCAGCATAGGCTCGGCCTCCACCTTGGCGATGGCGGCGACATCCTCCTTCAGCTTCTGAAGCAGCTTGAAGCCGATGTCCTGGTGCGCCATCTCGCGGCCGCGGAAGCGCAGGGTGACCTTCACCTTGTCGCCTTCCTCGAAGAAGCGCTCCATGGAGCGCATCTTGACCTCGTAATCGTGGGTGTCGATGCCGGGGCGGAGCTTGATTTCCTTGACCTCCACCACCTTCTGCTTCTTGCGGGCCTCGCTCGCCTTCTTCTGGTTCTGGTATTTGAACCGGCCGTAGTCGAGGATTTTGCAGACGGGGGGCGCGGAATTCGGCGAGATCTCGACGAGGTCGAGGCCGGCTTCCTGCGCAAGGGTGAGAGCATCGCGAATGGCCACCACGCCGCGGTTTTGCCCATCCTGGTCGATCAGCTGGACTTCGCGGATGCGGATTTCCTCGTTGACGCGCGGACCATCCTTCTCCGGCGCGACGGGTCTCATGGGGCGACGAATGGCTTTTCACTCCTCAGACATTGACGAAATACCCGAGGCGAATGGGCCACGGCGCCGGCTCCTGCCGTCGTCCATGTGACCCGCGTCTCAGGGTAGGCTGGAAAGATCGTGACAAACGGTCGTAAAGTCAATGACCCATGAGGATTCGCGGGGCGTTCTCGCGGCATTGGGGCGCGGTTTTCCCGATGGGGGGCGAGCCACAGTTCAGCCGCCTTCCCTGCGCATCTGTAACAATGCCGCCGATTTGCGGGCCTTTCCCGTGAACAACCGGCCTTTCCGGCCACGGACGCACCGATGAGCAACGCCCGTTCCGCCTTTCTGTCCGCGCACGCTTTCGCGACGGCTGGAGCCATTTTGGCCGGCGCCCTGCTGGCGCGGCCCGGCCCGGCCCGCGCCGATGGGCGCCTCGAAGCCAAATACACGCTGACGGTGGGCAGCGTGGAACTCGGGCGTGGCTCCATCGTGGTGGAGGCGGGGGATACCGCCTACGAAATCACCGGCGCCGCCCGGGTCACCGGTGTGCTGCGCGCGGTGTCCTCCGGCAAAGGCGTGGCGGCGTCGCGCGGGGCGCTGGCTGGCGGCAAGATGGCGCCCCGCGTCTATGCCATGAATGCCGAGGCCGACGGCAAGGCCGAGACCGCCCGCATCACCATCGCTGGCGGGGCGGTCAAGGACATGGACGTGGAACCGCCGCTGAAGCCGGTGCCCGACCGCGTGCCGGTGACGAGCGATGCGCTCCAGAACGTCATCGACCCCATGAGCGGGGCTTTCATCTACGTGCCCGGTACCGCCGACCTCCTCTCCGCCGCCGCCTGCGACCGTTCCATCCCGGTGTTCGACGGCCGGCAGCGCTATGATCTACAGCTTTCGTTCCTGCGGACGGAGAAGGTGAAGGCCGAGGGCTATGCCGGCTCCGCCGTGGTGTGCGGAGTGCGCTACAGCCCGGTCGCCGGCCATCGTCCGACCCGGTCTACCGTGAAATATATGCAGGAAAACAAGGATATGCAGGTCTGGCTGGTGCCCATCGCCGGCACCCGCCTGCTGGCGCCCTTCAAGGTGTCGGTGGCCACCATGATCGGCACGGCGGTGCTGGCGGCCTCCTCTTTCGAAACGCAGGTGAAGTCGGGAACCGTCCCGGTGAGCGCGCCTCGCCCCTGAGGCGCGCCGGCCTGAATCCGCCATGCGGCCTGTCGCACCCCCACAGGTCGTAGGGGGAGAAGCAGGAACAGCGGGAACCATGCGATTCGGTCGCGATTCGTTCGGGGCCTGTTCCCGGCCCGGCGGGATGGCGCGAAAGTGCCCCATTCCGGCACAGACGGCCCGGCATTGACAGCGCCGCGTTGACACCCGCCATGGCACAGGTGTTCCCTCATCGGGCGTGAGCGGTTCACGCGCGAGGACATCATGGCGAAACGCAGCAAGGGCGCGCAAAAGACTCCGGTGACGGCGCCGCGGGGTGTCAGCTCTCTCGCCGAGGCCAAGGCCTGGATGGCCGGCCGGGGCATCACCGAAATTGAGTGCACCGTCCCAGATCTCGCGGGCGTCGCGCGCGGCAAGATCATGCCCGCCTCGAAATTCTTCTCCTCCCCGGTGATGAACCTGCCCCTGTCGGTCTTCTTCCAGACCATTTCGGGCGAGTATCCGGACTATGAGGGGCTGGTGGATTCCGTGGTCGCCGACAGCGACCTGGTGATGGAGCCGGACCTTGCCACCCTGTGCTCGGTGCCGTGGGCGCAGGACCCCACCGCCCAGGTGATCCACGACGCCTATCATCGCGACGGCCGCCCGGTGGAGCTGGCGCCCCGCCAGGTGCTGCGCCACGTCATCTCGCTCTACGAGAAGAAGGGCTGGAAGCCGGTGGTGGCGCCGGAGATCGAATTCTATCTGGTGGAGCCCAACACCGATCCCGACTATCCGCTGAAGCCGCCGGTGGGCCGCTCGGGCCGCCCGGAGATCGGCCGGCAGTCTTATTCGATCCAGGCAGTGAACGAGTTCGACGCCCTGTTCGAGGACATCTACGATTATTCCGAAGCCCAGGGGCTCGAGATCGATACGCTGATCCATGAGGACGGCGCCGCGCAGATGGAAATCAACCTGCGCCACGGCGATCCGCTGACGCTGGCCGACCAGGTGTTCCTGTTCAAGCGCACCATCCGAGAGGCGGCGCTGGCCCACAAGATCTACGCCACCTTCATGGCCAAGCCCATCGCCAACGAGCCGGGCAGCGCCATGCACATCCACCAGTCGGTCATCTCGGCGCAGACCGGCAAGAACATCTTCTCGGACGACGACGGCGACCCGACCCCGGAATTCTTCTCCTTCATCGCCGGGCACCAGAAATACCTGCCGTCCGTCATGTGCATCATGGCGCCCTATGTGAATTCCTACCGGCGGCTGACGCGCGATTCCATGGCACCCATCAACCTGCAATGGGGCTACGACAACCGCACCGCGGGCCTGCGCGTGCCCCCCTCCACCCCCGAGGCGCGGCGGCTGGAGAACAGGGTGCCGTCCTCCGACGCCAATCCTTATCTCGTCATCGCCGCCTCGCTGGCGTGCGGCTATCTCGGCCTCACCGAGAACCTGCGCGCCACTGATCCGCTTGAGGGTGATGCCAAGAACCTCGACTTCGACCTGCCGCGCGGCCTCTTGGAGGCGGTGGCGGCCTTCTCGGACAGCGAGCCCCTCGCCGAGGTGCTCGGCCATCGCTTCGTGGCCGCCTATGCGGCGGTGAAGCAGGCGGAGTTCGAGACCTTCATGCGGGTGATCTCGCCGTGGGAGCGGGAATATCTGCTGCTGAACGTCTGACGGCGCGCATGGTGGGCGAGGCTCAATCCAGGCCGCCGGCGGGGCTCGATCCCGCCGGGCATGCCGCATCCTGGTACGCGGCGACGGCCATCGCCTGTCCCGCCTTTCCCCCGCTTGCGGGCGAGGTGAAAGCGGACGTGTGCATCCTCGGCGGCGGTTACACCGGCCTCTCCGCCGCGCTGCATCTGGCGGAAGCCGGCTTCGACGTGGTGGTGCTGGAAGCCTCCCGCGTCGGCTCGGGGGCGTCGGGCCGCAATGGCGGGCAGCTCCATTCCGGCCAGCGCCACGGCCAGGACGTGATCGAAAAGGCGGTGGGCCTCGACGACGCGAAGAAGCTCTGGGACCTCGCCGAGGAGGGCAAGGCGCTGGTCCATGGCCTCATCGCGCGCCACGGCATGGCGTGCGACCTGAAGAGCGGCCTGATCCATGCCGACCACAAGCCGCACTTCGTGAAGGAAAGCCACGACTACGCCCGCCTGCTGCGGGAGCGCTACGGCTATGACGCGGTCGACCCGCTGACCCGCGAGGAGATCCGCGCCCTGGTGGGCACCGATGCCTACCACGGCGGGGTGATCGACCGGAAAGCCGGCCACCTCCACCCGCTCAATTTCGCCCTCAGTCTCGCCAAGGCGGTGGCCGGGGCCGGCGCGCGGATCTTCGAGGGTACCCGCGCCGTGGGCGTGAAGGAGGAGGGGGCGGGGGTCACCGTCACCACCGCAGGCGGCGCCGTGGTGCGTGCCGGCTTCCTGCTGGAATGCGGCAACGGCCTCATGGATGGCCTCGACCGGCGGGTGGACACCCATGTCATGCCCATCTGCAACTACATCATCGCTACGGAACCGCTGGGGGCCCGGGCGCGGGAAATCATCGCCAACGACGCGGCGGTGGCGGACAGCCGCTTCGTCATCAATTATTTCCGCCTGAGCGGCGACGGCCGGCTGCTGTTCGGCGGCGGCGAGAGCTACCGGCGGGGCCTACGGACCGACGTGGCCGGCTTCGTGCGGCCCTATATGCTGCGCATCTTCCCGCAGCTTCAGGACGTGCGCATCGACTATGCCTGGGGCGGGGTGCTCGCCATCACCCTCAATCGCATGCCGTTCGTGCGCAGGCTGTCGGACAAGGTGCTGGTCTCGGCCGGCTACAGCGGGCAGGGGGTGGCGCTGGCGCCCCTGTTCGGCAAGATCCTGGCCGAGGCGGTGAAGGGGCAGCTGGAGCGCTTCGACCTGCTCCAGCGCCTGCCGGTGCCGCCGTTTCCCGGCGGCAGGCTCATGCGCTACCCGCTGCTGGTGGCGGGCCTCAGCTATTACGCCATGCGCGACCGGCTCTGACGCGAGCCGGCCCACCCTGCGCTTGAAAAGCTCCGGTCAGGCTCAGTTCAGCCCGCCGAGCCGGCGTGCCTCTGCGAGGGCCTTGAGACAGCCCGCCTCGTCGCCCCCGGCCTGGAGGTTGATGGCCTGGTTGAGCGCGCCATAGGCGCCGCTGTCCGGCGGCGTGAGGCCGGCGGCGGCCAGCGAGCCGGGGGTCGGCTGCTGGTCGGTCTGCGCGCCGATGGTCTGTTCCTGGGACGGCGGCTTCTTCGGCGCGGGCTCGCGCGCCTTGAGCTCCGCCTGCACGGTGACGATCTGCTCAAGGCAGGCGGCGTCGGCGGGCGCCGACCAGGCGAGGAGGCTGAGTGTCGCGGCGAGCGCGCAAACGGTGCGGGATGCAAACAGGGCGATCATTCTCGACCTCGAAGACTTAGATCGGGCCGGCCGGGCCGGCCCAAAACGAGCATAGAGAGGCGCGCGCCGCCTTGCCATTGGCCTTGCGCAAATGGCGGCCCGCCAGCCGCCATTTGTCCGTGACCGCGCGGCCCGCTCAATGCCCGCCGGAGGCCGGACGGCGCCGGCGGGACAGCATGTTGAGCGCCTCGATGGCGGCGGAGAAGGCCATGGCCGCATAGACGTAGCCCTTGGGCACGTGGGCGCCGAAGCCTTCCGCGATCAGCGTCATGCCGATCATGATGAGGAAGCCCAGCGCCAGCATCACCACGGTGGGGTTGGCCTCGATGAACTTTGCCAGCGGATCGGCGGCCAGCAGCATGCAGGTCACCGCCGCGATCACCGCGATGATCATGATGGGGATGTGCTCGGTCATGCCCACGGCGGTGATGATGCTGTCGATGGAGAACACGAGGTCCAGCATCAGGATCTGGGCAATGGCTGCGGTAAAGCCGATGGTGACCTTTGCGTCCTGCACGTCCTCCGCATGGGTGCGCGGGTCCACATTGTGGTGGATCTCCGTGGTCGCCTTCCACACCAGGAACAGGCCGCCGGCGATGAGGATGAGGTCGCGCCAGGAGAAGCCGTGCCCGAACACCTCGAAGATGGGAGCGGTCAGCTTCACGATGATGGCGATGGTGCCGAGCAGCGCCAACCGCATCACCAGCGCGAGGCCGATGCCGATGCGCCGGGCCTTGGTGCGGTACTGGGGCGGCAGCTTGTTGGTGAGGATGGAGATGAAGATGAGGTTGTCGATGCCGAGCACCACTTCCATGGCCACCAGCGTCACCAGGGCCACCCACGCGGCGGGGTCGGCGGCGAGTTGAAGGAGGTAGTCCATCTAGGCAGAACCTTCGGGCTGGAGGTGAGGGGAGGGGAACGAGGAAAACGCGGGCGCCGGTGGGGCATGAACGAGGATGGCCGCGGGCCGGATCCGGAAATGAGCCGGGGTATAGGTGACCAGCTCGCCATCGGTGTTCACCGGGCGGGGACGGCTGGTGCGCACCACCACCTGCGTGGTGCGGAAGGTGCGCACGTCATCCCAGGTGCCCTGGGTGCCGCGCCGCAGCGAGGGCAGGAGCGCGAGCAGGCGCCACCAGTGGTCGACTTCGAGGCTGTAGAAATCGAGCCGGCCGTCGTCGGCGGTGGCGGTGGCTTCCACCGTCATGCCGCCGCCATAGTGCCGGCCGTTTCCCACGGACACTTGCAGGGTGCGCACATGCTCCACCTGTCCGTCATGCTCGATGAAGGCTGTGAACAGCCGCGACTGCATGAGAAGGCGGGCGGCGACGATGCCATAGCCGAGCACGCCGAAGCGGCGTTTGGCCTCCTGCGTCAGGGCGCGGGCGAGATCGGCGGAAAAGCCGATGCTGGCCACGTTCAGGAAGGGATGGCCGTTCACCTCGCCGAGGTCGATGGGGCGCGGTGCGCCGGCCAGGACCACGTCGGCAGCGGCCGCAAGATCGGTTGGGATGGCGAGGGTGCGCGCGAAATCGTTGGCGGTGCCCAGCGGCAGTACGCCGAGCGGCAACTGGGTGTCGAACAGACCCGACGCGGCCGCATTCAGCGTGCCGTCGCCGCCGCCGAGGATGACGAGATCGGCTTCGCCCGCACGGGCGCGAATAGTGTCGGAGATTGCGGCGGCGCCGGGCCATCGCACGTCGGTGAGGTCGAGCTCGGCCGACAGCAGGTCGCGCACCGCGCCGAGGGACGCGGTGCCCTGGCGGGCGCCGGGGTTGACCATGAACAGCGCGCGGCGCCGGTGGGGAGGGCGCGGCGGCATCATTTCTGGTGGGGTACGATCATGGGCCATGGGTTCCGGTGAGTGCTGAGCACGCGGTGATCCGACATCGCGCAGCAGAACTGCGCCAGAGGGGCCCGGATCGGTTTCGGTAAGGTAAGGTGCGGCGCGCGACGGCCAAGGTGATGTGGCTGAATGTCGCAGATCGCGCGCGGTCAGAAGCGGTTGAGCGCACCGGCCTGCCGCGTGCTGGCGCAACTGGGCGGTGGGTTTTGAGGTGCGCTCAAAAAATTCGGGGGAGGAGAGCGGGGGCGTTGCTCTCCTCCCCCTGGTTCGATCACGACGCGGGTTGCGGTACCGCGACATTGACCGAACGGTTCGGTTCGTTGCTTATTAACTAGCGGAGCGCGACCAGCTTGGCAAGAGAGAACTGAACCGTTCGGTCGGTTTTTTGCGAGGCTTTCGTGCTGCGAGGATGTCTGTCGTTCACGCGTGGCGCGGGATGCGCCGGCCGGGGCTTGCGCGCCGGTCCCGCTCCCGCGAGAGCGTAAGGCCGGAAAGAAAGAGACGGGGGAGTATGACGGAGATTGGTGGCGCGGACCTCAAGCCGCGCAACCCGGAGCCTCGCGAGACCGGGCACCGCGACAGCGGGCATGGCGCGGGCCAGGACCCGGAAAAGCGCAGCCAGATCCTCGCGGGCGCCCGCCGGGTGTTCTTCGAGCGGGGCTTCGATGCGGCCAGCATGGGCGACATCGCCCGCGCGGCGGGGGTCTCCAAGGGCACGCTCTACGTCTATTTCGAGAACAAGGAGGACCTCTTCGCCGCCCTCGTGGGCAGCGAGTGCGAGGAGACCGCCGAGCGCATGTTCGTGGTGGATTCCGAGGAGGAGGACGTGGAAACCGCCCTCACCAAGCTCGGGTTTTCGTTCATCCACGCCATCCTGCGGCCGAGCAGCATCGCGCTGCTGCGCACGGTGATTGCCATTTCCGCCAAGTTTCCCGACATCGGCCGACGCTTCTTCGAGGCGGGGCCCTGCGAGGGGGTGTACCGCCTGTCGGCCTATCTCGCCGCCAAGGTGGAGCAGGGCGTGCTCGACATCGAGGACGTGGAGCAGGCGGCGAGCCAGTTCCTCACCCTGTGCAAGGACGGGGTGACCATTCCCGCCCTCGTCGGCGCGCCCGACGCGCCCGATCCGGCTGCGGTGGAGAAATCGGTGAAGGGGGCGGTGCGCGTCTTCATGCGCGCCTATGGCGCCAAGTGATCCCGGGCCAGCTTGGCCCCGCGAGGATCAGTCCGCACGCCCCGTCATGAGGCGGCCCGCTCCGGCACCGTGAGCCGGCCTTCGGCATCGAACGGGAAGAAGGGGTTGTGCGCCACTTCCCACAGATGCCCGTCCGGGTCGGCGAAATAGCCGCTGGTGCCGCCCCAGAACACCTTCTGCGCCGGCTTGACCTCTTTGCCTCCGGCCGCCACGGCGCGGGCGATGACGAGCGCGACCTCCTCTTCCTGCGCCACGTTGCAGGCCAGGGTCTGGCCGCAGAAGGGCTGCGGAGGCGTGTCGACCAGCGTGGCGTCATCGGCCAGGCGGTCGCGCGGATACAGGCTCAGCACCACATGCCCGGCGAGGAAGAAGGCGACGCCCTGCGTGTCCAGGTCCCGCCGTTCCAGCCCCATCGCCGTATAGAACGCGATGGCGCGGCCGAGGTCGCCAACCCCCAGGGTGACAAGATGCAGGCGCAGCGCGGGTTGCGGTGGCACGGGTGTCTCCATGGGGCGCGTCAATCGAACAGGCTGAGCTGAACGCCGGCCGGCTTGGGGCGGCGGAAATGGGCGGTGGTCAGCTTCAGCCCGCGGCCGGCAAGGCCGAGCCGCCGCGCGGCGATCTCGAAGCGGCGGCCCACCGTCCAGGCATAGGGGCCGTCCCCGCGCATCCGCTTTCCGAAGGTGGAGTCATAGTCCTTGCCGCCGTGCATCTGGCGGATGAGGCCGAGCACATGTCGCGCCTTGTCGGGGAAGTGGGTCACCAGCCATTCGCGGAACAGGTCGGCGATCTCAAGCGGCAGGCGCAGCATGACATAGCCGGCTTCGCTGGCGCCGGCGGCCTTGGCGGCGTCGAGGATGCGCTCCACCTCCATGTCGTTGAGCGCTGGGATGAGCGGCGCGGTGAGCACCGCCGTTGGAATGCCCGCATCGGCAAGCCGGCGGATGGTGCCGAGCCGCACGTGGGGGCTCGCGGCCCGGGGCTCCATGGTGCGGGACAGCTGCGGATCGAGGGTGGTCATGGAGATGGCCACCTTCACCAGGCCCCGTTCGGCCATGGGGGCGAGGATGTCGATGTCGCGCGCCACCAGCCCCGACTTGGTGACGATGCCCACCGGATGGCCGAACTCGGAGAGCACCTCCAGCAGGCGCCGGGTGACCTCGTAGCGCTTTTCGATGGGCTGGTAGGGGTCGGTATTGGTGCCCATGGCGATGACGCGGGGCTGGTAGGAGGACTGGGACAGCTCCCGCGCCAGCAGCTCCGGCGCGTCCGGCTTCACGAACAGCTTGGTCTCGAAATCGAGCCCCGCCGACAGGCCGTGATAGGCGTGGGTCGGCCGGGCGAAGCAATAGACGCAGCCGTGCTCGCAGCCCCGATAGGCATTGATGGAGCGGTCGAAGGCGACGTCAGGAGACTGGTTGCGGGTGATGACCGTGCGCGCGCGCTCCTCCGTCACCTGCGTGCGCAGGGGCGGCAGGTCTTCCAGGCTCTGCCACCCGTCGTCGAACAGGATGCGGGCTGCCGGCTCGAAGCGCCCCGCGGCGTTGGAGACCGCCCCCCGACCGCGCCGGCGCTCGGCCTCCACCTCGATCCCGACCTCCCCGTCGAAGGCCGGCGGCACCGCCGGGGGCGGAGCCGCCCTCTCCACGACAAGACGTCCGAGGATGCGATTGGCGCGCGGCTCGCTCGCCGCGAGCGGCGCCGCCTTGGCCTTCTGGGTGGCCTTCGGGGTGGTGGCGGTCTTCGGTACCGCCTTGACCTGAGCGGCAGCCTTGACCTGGGGACCGGCCGGCGACCTGGCTGCCATGGCACACTCGCCCGAGCAGGAGGGCTGGCTCGCAGGATCGGGGAGGGATTCGCGCTCGAGGTTCATGGCAAAAAAAGTAGCACTCGAGCGAGAACAAAACAAGAACTTAAGAAGCTGCCCGTGCCTTTCCCATTGCCTTCAGACGGTTGCCGGATGAGGGCGGTGACTCAGCGGCTTGGATTTGGCATATTGTACACCACAACCCGGTTGCCAGACATTCGCATCTCCGCTAAAGCGCTAATTGAGGCCTGAAAAGGGGGAAAAGATGGCTGAACACGCCACGACCGAATACGCCATTGCGGACGGTAACGACTACGCTGAGCACGAGAGCACCTATGTGCTCTTCACCGCCCTGACCAAATGGGGCGCGATCGCGGTCGCCGTCCTCCTCACCCTCATGTGGATCTTCCTCCTCTGACCCCCTGACGGGTTGGAGCACCGGAGACATCTTAGATGAAAATCGCTGTCCCCGCCGAGGTTGATCTCGGCGAGCCGCGGGTCTCTGCGACCCCGGATACGGTGAAGCGTCTTGTCGGTCTTGGCGCCAGCGTGGCGGTCGAGACGGGCGCGGGCCTCAAGT
>NZ_VAUP01000013.1 GCF_005871085.1 Xanthobacter autotrophicus
GGGCGGCGCCGAGGACAAGATCGCGGCCATGGAGGCGGCGGGCATCCGCGTGTCGCCGTCCCCGGCCCGCCTCGGCAAGACCCTCGTCGAGGTGCTCAAGGGCTGAGGCTCTCGGGCTGAGCGATCGAATACGCCTGTTCTCTCGTGTCCCCGATCGCGTCCACCGCCATGCTCGGGCTCGTCCCGGGCATCCACGCCGGGCAGCTTGTGACGTTCGGCGAGGTCATCCCGGTCGATCCGCGTGGATGGCCGGCACAAGGCCGGCCACGACGAGCCTTCCAGATTCGAGCGTGCCAGATTCGACCGCCCCCGGTTGCGCTGTGCTTCGCGCGCCCAATAGATTTAAGAGGAAACACCCATGACCACCTGGCTGCGCTTCACCGCCAACGGCACCGCCGGCTTCGGTACCCTCGAGGGCGAGACCATCCTCGTCCACGAGGGCTGCCTGTTCTCCGGCGCCCGTCCCACGGGCGCGCGCATTCCGCTCGCCGAGGTGACGCTGGAAGCGCCCTGCGCGCCGACCAAGATCATCGCACTTTGGAATAATTTCCATCAGTTGGCCGCCAAGCTGAACGTGGCCGAACCGGCCGAGCCGCTCTATTTGCTGAAGGCCGTAACCTCGGTGGCCGCCCCCGGCGCCACGGTGCGCCGTCCGGCGGCCTATTCCGGTAAGACGGTCTATGAAGGCGAACTGGGCATCGTCATCGGCAAGACCTGCGCCAGCGTGTCCGAAGAAGAGGCCGCCGCCCACATCTTCGGCTACACGGTGGTGAACGACATCACCGCCGCCGACATCCTCAACCGAGACCCCACCTTCCCCCAGTGGGCGCGCGCCAAGGGCATCGACGGCTACGGCCCATTCGGCCCGTGGATCGTCACCGATTTCGATCCGGCGGCGGCCCATGTGCGGACCATCCTGAACGGGGCGGAGCGGCAGAATTATCCGCTGGCCGACATGATCTTCCCGCCGGCGCGCCTCGTTTCGCTGCTGTCGCAGGACATGACGCTGAACCCCGGCGACCTCATCGCCTGCGGCACCTCCATCGGGGTGGGCGTCATGAAGGAGCCGTCCAACGACATCGCCATCGAGATCGCCGGCATCGGCACGCTGCGCAACACCTTCGTGCAGTGAGCAGCGCGGGCGCGCGTCGCCCGCCCGCGCTGCTGTCCGGCTATGTCCGGACCGCCCGCGCGCCACCGATGAGGATGCATGCGCCGACCACGCCGGCGACGAGATAGCCCAGCCAGCCGCCGAAGCTCACGCCCAGAAGCCCGAACAGGAAGCTGGCGATGGCGGCGCCGATGATGCCGAGAATGATGTTCGTGAAGAGCCCGGTGTCGCTCTTCATGAAGCTGGACGCGATCCAGCCGGCGAAGCCGCCGATGATGATGGCGGCGATCCAGCCGATCTGTGCTTGTTCCATGATGTGCCTCGAGCGTTGTTTCCACCGTGACGGTGACGCTCGTCAGAACGGGAAAAGGCGCAACTGGTTCCGCCCGCGAGCAGTGGCGCGGTGAAAACGAAGAGGCCGCCCGGACATGGTGTCCGGGCGGCCTCGTTCATTCGGGTGGGAAGGAGCGGGCGTACCCGCCCGGACCCGGTCCTACTTCTTCAGCGCCGCCTGCGCCGCCGCGAGGCGGGCGATCGGCACGCGGAAGGGCGAGCAGGATACGTAGTTCAGCCCCACCTCGTGGCAGAAGGCCACGGAGGCCGGATCACCGCCGTGCTCGCCGCAGATGCCGAGCTTGATGTCGGGACGCGACTTGCGGCCGCGCTCCACGCCGATCTTCACCAGCTCGCCCACGCCGTCCACGTCGATGGAGACGAACGGGTCCACCTCGATAATGCCCTTTTGCACGTAGGGGCCGAGGAAGGTGCCCGCGTCGTCGCGCGAGACGCCGAAGGTGGTCTGGGTGAGGTCGTTGGTGCCGAAGGAGAAGAATTCGGCGCCCTTGGCGATCTCCTCCGCGCGCAGGGCGGCGCGGGGCAGCTCGATCATGGTGCCCACCTGGAAGGTGAGCTTCTCGCCGCTTTCCTTCTCCACCGCCTCGGCGGTCTTGCGGATCACGGCGTTCACGATGTCGAACTCCGCCTTGGTGGCGATGAGCGGCACCATGATCTCGGGCACCACCGCCTCGCCGGTCTTCTTTGCGGCGATGATGGCCGCCTCGAAGATGGCGCGGGCCTGCATTTCCGCGATCTCGGGGAAGGCGATGGCGATGCGGCAGCCGCGGAACCCGAGCATCGGGTTGACCTCGTGCAGTTCCTTGTTGCGCCGCTCGATGCGCTCCACGTCCACGCCGAGGCTCTTGGCCACCTCCTCGGTTTCCTCCGCGGTGTGCGGCAGGAACTCGTGGAGCGGCGGGTCGAGCAGGCGGATGGTGACCGGCAGGCCCTTCATGATCTCGAACAGCTCGACGAAGTCGTCGCGCTGCATGGGCAGCAGCTTGGCGAGCGCCGCGCGGCGGCCGGCCTCGTCGTCCGCGAGGATCATCTCGCGCACCGCCAGGATGCGGCCGGCATCGAAGAACATGTGCTCGGTGCGGGACAGGCCGATGCCCTCGGCGCCGAACGAGCGAGCCATGCGGGCATCCGCCGGGGTCTCGGCATTGGCGCGCACCTTCAGCTTGCGCACCTTGTCGGCCCAGCCCATCAGCGTGGCGAACTCGCCCGACAGCTCCGGCTGGAGCATGGCGACCTCGCCGGACAGCACCTGCCCGGTGCCGCCGTCGATGGTGATGTGGTCGCCCTTCTTGAAGACCTGGCCGTTCACGGTCAGGGTCTGGGCGGCGGCGTCGATGCGCAGGGAGCCGGCGCCGGAGACGCAGGGCTTGCCCATGCCGCGGGCCACCACGGCAGCGTGGGAGGTCATGCCGCCACGGGCGGTGAGGATGCCCTGGGCCGCATGCATGCCGTGGATGTCCTCAGGCGAGGTTTCCACGCGCACCAGGATGACCTTGAGGCCCTTTTCCTTGGCCGCTTCCGCCTCGTCGGCGGTGAACACGATGGCGCCCGCCGCCGCGCCGGGGGAGGCCGGCAGGCCGGTGGCGATCACCTTGCGCTCGGCCTTGGGGTCGATGGCCGGGTGCAGCAGCTGGTCGAGGGCGGCGGGATCGACACGGCCGATTGCCTCCTCCTCGGTGATGAGGCCCTCGGCGGCCAGCTCCACCGCGATGCGCAGGGCCGCCTTGGCGGTGCGCTTGCCGGAGCGGGTCTGGAGCATCCAGAGCTTGCCCTTCTCCACCGTGAACTCGAGGTCCTGCATGTCACGGTAGTGGTTTTCGAGCACGTGGGAGATGCGCTCGAACTCCTTGAAGGCCTCGGGAAGGGCCAGCTCCATGGAGGGCTTGTCCGAGCCGGCAGCCTTGCGGGCCTTCTCGGTCAGGTCCTGCGGAGTGCGGATACCCGCCACCACGTCCTCGCCCTGGGCGTTCACCAGGAACTCGCCGTAAAGCGCGTTCTCGCCGGTGGACGGGTTGCGGGTGAAGGCGACGCCGGTGGCCGAGGTCTCGCCCATGTTGCCGAACACCATGGACTGCACGTTCACCGCTGTGCCCCAGCTCTCCGGAATGGAGTGCAGGCGGCGGTAGGTGATGGCGCGGGCGTTCATCCACGAGCTGAACACGGCGCCGATGGCGCCCCACAGCTGCTCGTGGGGATCCTGCGGGAAGGGCCTGCCGAGCTCGGCGGCGACCTTCTCCTTGTACTTGACCACCAGGGACGCCCAGTCGTCGGCGGACAGGTCGGTGTCGAGGGTGTGACCCGCGTGGAGCTTGTAGTGCTCCAGGATCTCCTCGAAATGGTGGTGGCTCACGCCCAGCACCACGTCCGAGTACATGGTGATGAAGCGGCGGTAGCTGTCATAGGCAAAGCGCCGGTCGCCGGCGAGCCTAGCCACCGCTTCCACGGTCTCGTCGTTGAGGCCGAGGTTCAGCACCGTGTCCATCATGCCCGGCATGGAGGCGCGGGCGCCGGAGCGCACCGAGACCAGAAGCGGGTTTGCGGCATCGCCGAAGGATTTTCCGGTGAGCTGGCCGACCTGGGCCAGGGCGGCTTCCACGTCGCCCTTCAGCTCGGCCGGGTAGGTCTGGCCGTGTGCGTAATAATAGGTACACACCTCGGTAGGGATGGTGAACCCGGGAGGGACTGGCAAGCCGAGATTGGACATCTCGGCGAGGTTCGCGCCCTTGCCGCCGAGCAGGTTCTTCATGTCGGCTTTGCCCTCGGCCTTCCCGTCGCCGAAGGTGTAGACCCATTTTGTCATGTAGCTGATCCCTGTAGCTGGGATGTGCGGAATGGGCAGATGCTTAGCGTGCAGCGCACAAAGCAGCAACAGGGGCCATCGCCGCAGCCCCTGCCGGCCCGCGGGGGGCGTCTCAGTGGCCGACGAGCCCCGTGAGACCGATGATGATGAGGTAGATCGCCACCAGAACGTTGAGAAGCCGTGGAAAGGCAAGGATAAGAACGCCCGCCGCCAGGGCGACCCAAGGCTGAATGATGACGAGGTTGAAAGACATTGTGAAAGTTCCTAAAGCCGAATGATTTAGTTTTGTCCCGAGCAAATCGTAGAGAATGATCCATTTCCGCGGAAGCGGTGGGGGCAGGGGGAAACGGGGAATCGCCTTTTACCTTCATCACTGAAGGCATCGGCCTGTTCGGTTCGTGCTGGGTGGATCGGGACGTTCGCCTATAGTGCGGTGCGGTGGAAGCGTCGGCCCACGCGCGGCTTCCCGGTGGGCGCTCACGCCCCCGTTACGCCGGTCGCCATTGCGCGGGCGCTGCAACTGGCGAAAATCAACGCATTCTCGCTTGTTCCTCGCCGCTGGGCCTGTCCGCGCTCTCCGTCGGCGCGCTCCGACCCGAGAGAGGCTCCATGAACGCCTTGCCTTGTCCCCGGTTGTTTGGCG
The DNA here is from genome assembly GCF_005871085.1 of Xanthobacter autotrophicus. Classification (GTDB taxonomy): domain Bacteria; phylum Pseudomonadota; class Alphaproteobacteria; order Rhizobiales; family Xanthobacteraceae; genus Xanthobacter; species Xanthobacter autotrophicus. Next base: position 4,909 of record NZ_VAUP01000013.1, read on the forward strand.
TGGCTCATGTTGCGATGCACAATTTGTGGCGTGCGGCGCTTGCCATCGTCGCCGCACTGCTCCTGATGCCGGGCCTTGCCGCCGCTCAGCCGGAGAAATGCCCCCGCATGGTGGCCGATCGTGCTCCCGTCCGCCTCGCGGCGCTCGACGGAGGCGGGCTGCGGTTCGCAGCGGCGGAGGGATTGGTCCGGCTGGCCTTCCTCGGCCACGCGAGCTTTCTCATCGAGAGCCCCGCGGGTGTGACCATCGTCACCGACTATAACGACTATATCCGGCCGCCCCTGGTGCCGCGCGTGGTCACCATGAACCACGCCCACGACACCCATTACACCGAGGTGCCCGAGGCCGGGATCGAGTATGTGCTGCGAGGCTGGAACCCGGTCGGCGGGCCGGAGCACCATGAGCTGACCCTCGACGACGTGTGGATCCGCAATGTGCCCACCAACATCCGGCGGGGCCCGGGCACCGAATATGACGGCAATTCCATGTTCGTGTTCGAGGTGGCGGGCCTGTGCATCGCCCACCTCGGCCACTTGCACCACCTTCTGACGCCCGCCCACCTGGAGGCCCTGGGGCGCATCGACGTGGTGCTGGCGCCGGTCGACGGCTCCTACACCCTCGACATCGAGGGCATGGTGGAGACGCTGAAGGCCATCAACGCGCCACTCGTCATCCCCATGCACTATTTCAGCGCGTGGGGGCTGGAGCGGTTCCTGTCGCGCCTCGGCCGGGAATGGCAGGTGGAGCGCTCCGCCGAGGCCAGCGTGATGCTGTCACGCGAGACCCTGCCGAAGGCGCCGACCCTGCTGGTGCTGCCGGGGCGATAGGCCCGGCTTTGGACCCCGATGTTAATGCTTGTTGTTGGAGAGCTTGTCGGACCAGGCGAGAATGAGGCTGGAGCCGACGAACACCACATGGATGATCACGAGCCACATCAGCGTGTTCTCGTTCAAGCCCTTGTCGATGTTCATGAAGGCCTTGAGCAGCTGGATCGCGGAAATGGCGACGATGGAGGCCAGCAGCTTCTGCTTCAGGCCGGTGAAGTCCACCCGCGTCATCCATTCCGGCCAATCGGGATGGCCTTCGGGATCGATCTTGGAGACGAAATTCTCGTAGCCGGAGAAGATGACGATCAGCACCAGGTTGCCGGTCAGCGTCAGGTCCACCAGGGCGAGGATACCGAGGATGGTGTCGCTCTCGGTGGCGCCGGTGGCATGCAGCACGAAGTGCAGCAGCTCGCTGCCGAACTTGAACAGCAGCACCAGCAGCGAGACGACGAGGCCGAGATAGAACGGCGCCATGATCCAGCGGCTGCGGAACAGCACCGACTCGATCGCACGTTCCAGCATCGTCCCATCCCCTCCATATCGGCCCTGCGGGCCACCCCTGCCGCGCTGCAGCGAAGGCGCAAAGGGGTGCCACGGTCGCGGCCGAAGGGCAAGCGGGCAAAGCTTCGCAGGGGAAGCTTTGCCGACCGGGGGAGGTCCCGCCTGCGCGGCGAGGCCTATTCCTTCACCGCTCCGGTCATGGATGACACGTAGTAGTCCACGAAGAAGGAGTAGAGGATCACCACCGGCAGCGAGCCCAGCAGCGCGCCGGCCATCAGCGAGCCCCATTCATAGACGTCCGAGCGCACCAGCTCGGTGAGCACACCCACCGGCACGGTCTTGTTCTCCGACGACTGGATGAAGGTGAGCGCGTAGATGAACTCGTTCCACGACAGGGTGAAGGAGAAGATGCCCGCCGAGATCAGGCCCGGCACCGACAGCGGCAGCAGCACCTTGATGAGGATCTGCCAGCGCGAGGCGCCGTCCACCAGCGCGCATTCCTCCAGCTCGAACGGGATGGAGCGGAAATAGCCCATCAGCAGCCAGGTGGAGAACGGCACCAGGAAGGTCGGATAGGTAAGGATGAGGGCGAGCTTGGTGTCGTAGATGCCAAGCCCGAAGATCATGATGGCGAGCGGGATGAACAGGATGGACGGCGGCACCAGATAGGCGAGGAAGATGCCGAGGCCCACCCAGCGTGAGCCGTTGAAGCGCAGCCGCTCGATGGCGTAGGCGGCAAACACCGAGGTAACCAGCGAGATGATGGTGGCGGCCACCGAGATGTAGATGGTGTTCCACAGCCAGTGCGGATAGGAGGTCTCGAACAGCAGGTACTTGATGTGCTCCAGCGTCGGCTCCACCACCCAGAGCGGCGAATAATTGTTGTAGTCGGTGAGCTGGTAGTTCGGCTTGATGGCGGTGATCGCCATCCAGTAGAACGGGAACAGCAGCACGAAGACGAACACCAGCAGCGGCAGGATGACCGTGATGAGCCGCCGGGGCAGGCTGTCGAGATAGCTCATGCCCGTGGAATTGTCGGTCATCTGTTCGGAAGATTGGGTCATGGGCGGGTCCTCGACGCGGGCGCGGCGCTTTCCCTCTCCGGCATGCGGGAGAGGGTCGGGGAAAGGAAAGAGCGGAATGGGCCGATGCCGGCCGGGCGTGGCGTCGCCATCAGTCGGCTCCGCCCTGCTGCCACTTGCGGCGCTGCAGGCCGAAATAGCTGAACAGGATGGCACCCAGCAGGAATGGGATCATGGCCACAGCGATGGCCGCGCCCTCGCCCAGCGAGCCGCCGGGAATGGCGCGCTGGAAGGAGAGCGTCGCCATCAGGTGGGTGGAGTTCAGCGGCCCGCCGCGGGTGAGCACATAGATGAGCTGGAAGTCGGTGAAGGTGAACAGCACCGAGAAGGTCATCACCACCGCGATGATGGGCGAGAGCATGGGCAAGGTGATGTAGCGGAAGCGCTGCCAATTGGTGGCGCCATCCAGCGTCGCCGCCTCATGCAGCGAGGGCGAGATGGTCTGCAGGCCTGCCAGAAGCGAGATGGCGACGAAGGGAATGCCGCGCCACACATTGGCGGCGATCACCGAGGCGCGGGCGTTGGCCACGTCGCCGAGGAAGTTGATGGGTGCGGAAATCAGCTCCATCTTGATGAGCGCCCACGAAATGATCGAATACTGGCTGTCGAAGATCCACCAGAAGGCGATGGCCGAAAGCACGGTGGGCACCACCCAAGGCAGCAGCACCACGGCACGGAAGAAGGCCTTGAACGGCATGTTCTCGTTCAACAGCAGCGCCAGCCACAGGCCGAGCCCGAACTTCAGGATCGAGGCCGCCACCGTGTAGAGAATGGTGTTGAACACCACCAGCCAGAACAGGCTGTCGCCCATGAGTGACTGGTAGTTCTCCAGGCCGATGAACTCGCCCGCGCGGCCGATCCTGGTGTCGGTGAAGCCGAGCCAGACGCCGAGCCCCAGCGGGTAGGTGAGGAAGAACAGCAGGAACACGGCGGCCGGCAGCATGAAGACGATGCCGATCACATGCCGGCCCTGGCCGATGCCGGCCCAGAAGGACCGTGAAGGGGACGGCTCGGTCGCTGTGACGTTGGCCATGAAAGGATCTCCGGAAAATCTGACGTGCTGTTCTCCCCATGGGGGAGGGGCTGCGGCCGGCCTCGGCCGGCGACACCGCTATCGAACACTGCCCTCCCCCGCGTGCGGGGGAGGGAAAAGCGGCGGATGAGACTGGGGCGCCCTGAGGGTACACGGGCACCCTGAGGTACAGGAGGCGCCGGAGCGGCGCCCTCACATCAACGGTAGATGCGTTCCGCGCGCGCCTGGGCGCGCTTGGCGGCTTCTTCCGGGGTGCGCTGACCAGTGGAGGCTTCCGCCACCATGTCCACCACGATCCAGTCGGCCATGGCCGCGGCCGACTTCGGCCCGAGCGGACCGGCATAACCGTTCGGCTGCAGGGTATCGGAGGCCCTGGAATAGGCGGCATGGATGGGCTTGGAGGTCCACACCGGGTTGTTGGCGAAGGCCTTCAGCGTCTGGCAGCAATAGGCGCTCGCGCCGGTCAGCCAGGCGTTGTACTGCGGCGCGTCAAACATGAAGGACAGGTAGGCCTGCGCTGCCTTCGGATACTTGGTGTACTTGAAGATGCAGGCTTGGGTGGTCTGGTGCAGTTCCACCGATTTGCCCACCGGACCGATGGGGAAGTTGGTGGACCGCATGTCCGCCGCCATGTCGGCGAGCTTGGGATCGTTGGCCGCCGCGTAATAAACCGACACGCCATTCGCCGTCACCGACAGGTCGCCGGCGATGAAGGCGCGGTTGTTGTTGACGTCGAGCCAGCTCTCGGTGCCGGGGATGAAGGTCTTGTACAACTCGGCGGCATAACGCAGGCCGGCGACGGTCTCCGGCGAGTTGAGAACCACCTTGCCAGTTTCGTCCACCATCTTGCCGCCGTGGCTCCACAGGATCCAGTGGCAGTAATTGTTGCCGTCGCCGACGCCGTGGCCGAGCGTGAAGCCCATGGGGTGGTTGATGGCCTTCAGCGCCTTGCCCAGCTCCAGCAGGCCCTTGGTGTCCTTCGGGAATTCGCTGAAGCCGGCCTGCTTCACCCAGCTGTCGCGATAGACCACCGCATTGCCGATGGTGGCCAGCGGCAGGGCGACGAAGCGCTTGTTGACCTGGGCATAGACCTCGTTGCCCGGATAATAGCCGCCGTACTTCGCGGCAAGGCCCTGGGCGAGATCGGTCACGTCGAGCAGCTTGTCGGGATATTGCTGGGCGTCGTCGAACCACACCCAGACCATGTCGGGGCCGGAGCCCACGTTCGCAGCCACGGCGGCCTTCGGACGGATGTCCTCCCAGCTCTCCTTGTCGATGCGCACCTCGATGCCGGTGGCCTCGGTGAACTTCTTGGTATTGGCGATCCAGGCATCCTCCTCGCCCTTCACGAAGGGTGCCCAGCGCAGCAGGCGCAGGGAGGCGCCGGGTTCCGGCTCGAACTTGGGCATGGACTGGCCGAGGGCCTGCGTGCCGCCCAGAAAGGGCAGGGCCATGCTGCCGGCAGCGAGACCGGCGCCGCCCATAAGCACGTCGCGTCTGGAAAGGGTCATCTGTCTTCCTCCCGTGAAGATCCGTTTGTTTGGCGTGCGGCTGTTCTGGTGCGGCCCTGGCGTTGTGGATTTGGCGTCGCCGGGTCGTCTGTCCTGCCGTCTGGAGTGTGTCAGAGGCGGTTGCCCGTCGCCTCGTCAAAAAGATGTGTGAGGCCCGGTTGCGGCGCGATGTGGATCACCTCGCCGGGGGCAAACGACAGGCGTTCGCGGAACAGGCAGGTGATCTCCTGTCCCTTCTGGCCGGCGGAGCCGAGGCGCGCGACGACGAGGATTTCCGAGCCGGTGGGCTCGGTCACCACCACCGTGGCCGGCACGCCCTGGGGATCGAGCCGGATATGCTCGGGCCGCAGGCCGTAGACCACCGCCCGACCGTCGGTGAGGCCCGGCGCGGCCGGCAGGGGCATCTCGACGCCGCTGTCCGTCACCAGCCGCGGGTCGGCGCCGAGGCGCACCTTGCCCTTCACGAAGTTCATGGACGGCGAGCCGATGAAGCCGGCCACGAACTGGTTGGCAGGCTTGTCGTAGAGGTCGAGCGGGGCGCCGATCTGCTCCACGATGCCGTCATGCATCACCACGATCTTGTCGGCCATGGTCATGGCCTCGATCTGGTCGTGGGTGACGTAGACGGTGGTGGTCTTCAGCCGCTGGTGCAGCTCCTTGATCTCGGTGCGCATCTGCACGCGCAGCTGGGCATCGAGGTTGGAGAGCGGCTCGTCGAACAGGAACACCTGCGGGTCGCGCACGATGGCGCGGCCCATGGCGACGCGCTGGCGCTGGCCGCCGGAGAGCTGCCGGGGGTAGCGGTCGAGCAGCTTGGTGAGATTGAGGATTTCGGCCGCGCGCTGGACCCGCGACTCGATCTCGGCCTGGGGCGCTTTGCGCAGCTTCAGGGAGAAGCCCATGTTGGCCCCCACCGTCATGTGCGGGTAGAGCGCGTAGTTCTGGAACACCATTGCGATGTCCCGTTCCTTCGGCGGCATTTCGTTGATCACGCGGTTGCCGATGAGGATCTGGCCGCCGGTAATGTTCTCGAGCCCCGCGATCATCCGCAGGAGGGTGGATTTTCCGCAGCCGGAAGGCCCCACGAGCACCACGAATTCGCCGTCGCGAATGCTGACATCCACCCCATGGATGACCGCCGTCGCGCCATAGGCCTTCTTCACACCGCGAATGTCCACGGTCGCCATGAAGCGTCCTCTCCCTCGTGTTCGCCAGCGCGCCGGACGGATATCTTCCGCCTTCAAGGTCGCGCGTGATCTTCGTTCTGTTTCTTGGGTCCCTAACGGAACCACACGTCCTCATCGTGACGCCGGCGCGATCATGGTGAAAGGCGAAGCCGGGATCAAGAGGAATTTAAAACGATTGAACTTTCATCGAAACACCCTGTGATGGTGCTAAACCGGGCGGGTTCCCCCGCAGGCGCCGGCTTCCCGCGGCGGAGCTGTGGGGCTGCTTCCCTGCTCTGGGCCTTTTGCCCGGCAGGATTTGCGAGCCTTGCCATAAGGGTTGCCACCCTCCAGGCGGCGACCGATCAGGCCGGCTCCCCTCCATCCGACGGGCCGGGATGGAGGCCATCGTGGCGCCGCCAGTTCCCGGCGCCTCAGTGGAGTCACAGGGGTTCTCCAGCCGGCAGGCGGCGTGGCAGACCGACCGTCAGCATGACGAGAGCAGCGGTGCGCTTGCCTCAGGCCGCCGGAATCATCGCAAGATAGCGCGTCATCGCATCGGCCGGGACCGCGCCGCGGGCGGCCAGTCGGTCCACGCAGTTCAGCGCCAGGTCGTATGAGCGGTAGACGTGATGGGCGATCAGCGCGAGCTGCTTCAGCTGCTCCGCGTTCATGGCGTCAGGCACCATGAAGTTGCGCACATAAACGGCGTCGGCCTCGACGATCTGATTGATGGCCGCGAAGCGGTCCGGCCGCCGTAGCGGCAGGATCATGCGCCGGCTCATCGCCGCCAGCATGTGCGGGACGAAGCCGCGCGCCCTCAGGGCAAGGTCGATCGCGCCGAAGGCGGGCTGGTTTTTGTAGAGCGGGATCAGTGAGACTTCAGCCTGCACGCACACCGCCTGGTCGAGCAGCCCCCCGGCGGTTTCGATGACGGCGAGTTCGCCGCCCTGGAGATCCATCTTCAGGAAATCGAGGTTGGCAATTTCCGCCACCGCGGCCAGGGGACGCGTCTCCAACGCCACCCGGCTGATCACCAGGCCCCATTCGGCCAAGCCAGGAAACGCGGCGAGGGCAACCGGGTCCGGTTCGAAGAGGCTGGTCATGCCCTGGGACTGGCAGACATGGAGGACCTGCCACCCGCCGGCACCGATGGCATAGGGCAGGTAGGTCTCCAGCGGACCCTTGGCTGCGTTGAGCCGGGCAAGGGCGTCCGGCTGCGGTTCGAAGCCGACCACGCAGCAGAGCCCGCCTTCCAGCATGACCTTGTAGGGAGGCTCGCCGTCGATGGGGTTCGCGCCCACATCCACCACGGCGGTCAGACGCTCGGGCGCGAGCAGGGCGCGCAACTGGCAGGGAGTGGTCAAGGCGGCCTCCGTCGCAAACCGACGCAGGCGCGCCGGCAGTCCTATTGGGAGAAACTGCTCGTAGGCATGCTGGATGCTGCGCCGGGAAGCGTGCCGGACGGCATCAGGCTGGCTGCGGAGGCGACCGTTGCCGGCTTGGCTGCCACCGCGGCGGACTTGTCCGAGCGGGCCGGAGCCGAGGACCCGGACGGTTGGGCGGCGGCGGGCCGGACCGGTGGAACGGGGGCACCCTTGGGCTGGGCCGTGGCGGCCGGCACCGAACCGGCGATGTTGGCGGGGCTAACCTGGGCCACCGCCGTCTCGTTGTCCAGCGCGACCTTCTCCGGGGTCATCTTGGGCGGGTTCACATATTCGGGCAGCGTGCCCGGCGCCGCGGCGAAGGACATCTGGCCGCTCTCGCGCTCCTTGAGCTTGGCGAGGAAGACCGGATGCATGCCGCCGTCCGCATTGGTGCGCACGGGCGCCAGCGGCGCGGAAGGCGTGAGCGCCGCAACTTGCGCGTCGTCGCTGCGCTGCTTCTCGGCCACGGCGGAGGCGACCTGGGGCGGCACCTGGTAGGGCGGGCAGGAGGCATTGGCATCGAAGCCGCGGCCGGGCAGGGCCTCGGCGTCGAACACATAGGCGCGCCCGCAGACGTTGACCTTCGGCTCCTGTTTGGTCACCTCGAAGTGGTCGTAGCCCTGCTTCAGGTTGCGCCAGAACGCCATGTTGGGGTTGTTACGGTGCCGGGCGAGGTTCTTCGGCGTCATGCGGAAGGGATAGGCCTGCACCTGGAACGCCCGCTGGCCGCCGGCGAAACTCTCACGGGCCAGGGAGAAGATCTCGGAGATCTGCTCGTCCGTCATGGCGTAGCAGCCGGCCGACGAGCAGTCGCCGTGCACCATGAGGAACTCGCCCGTCCGCCCGTAGGAGCGATCAAAGGCGTTGGGGAAGCCGAGGTTGAAGGACAAATAGTAATTGGAGTTCGGATTCATCTGCCCGGGCGTGATGGTGTAGAAGCCCTCCGGCGCCTGCCGGTCACCCACCCGCACCTTGGGGCCCAGTTCGCCGGACCAGCGGCAGATGGGGTAGGTCTTCAGCAAGGCATAGGAGCCGTCGGAGGTGGCCTTCCACACTTCCAGCTCGGCTTCCTGCTTGAAGATGCGCACCAACATCGGGCTCGCGGGCGACATGTCCTTCTGCGAGATCAGGGACACCATCTCCGGCGTCAGCGGCTTGTTGGCCCTGCGCGCCGCCTCGGAATCGGTCTGATTGCAGGCGGCGAGCGCGAGCGCTGCGGTGGCGGCAAGGGCCACCATGCGGACGCGGGACGATACCTTCGCCCACGGACGGTTCGACGCGAAACGGTTCACCGCGCAACTCCTGGGTCCGTATCGGCCACGGGGACCGACAGGGTTAGCCCCTTCACCTTGACGACGCGTTAGCATCATCGCCAAGGCATCATCGCCAGCCACGCGGAGCGTTGCCGCGACCGCCCAAGCCGACTTGGAGAAAATAAGGCAAATGCGGCCAAGATGAGATGTCAGGCCGGCAGCCGCCGCCTGTCGTGCGTTCATGGTTAAAGCGAACGGCCGATTGCGAGAAATTTGTCACGCCGTGCCTTGCGCACGGCAGGGCCATCAAGACCGGCCAATTGCGACAAGGCATCGGCGATGGCATCCCCGGCGGCGCCGATGGTGGCCTCCGGATCGCGATGGGCGCCGCCGGGCGGCTCCTTCACGATGGCATCGATGATGCCGAACTTCAGCAGGTCCTGCGCCGTGATCTTCATGTTGGTGGCGGCGTCCTGCGCCTTCGCGGTGTCACGCCACAGGATGGAGGCCGCGCCTTCCGGCGAGATCACGCTGTAGATGGCGTGCTCCATCATCAGCACCTTGTTGGCGGTGGCGATGGCGATGGCCCCACCCGAGCCACCCTCGCCGATTACCAGCGCCACATTGGGCGCGCCCAGTGCGAGGCAGGCATCGGTGGAACGGGCGATGGCCTCGGCCTGGCCGCGCTCCTCGGCACCGATGCCGGGATAGGCGCCGGCGGTATCCACCAGCGAGATCAGCGGAATGCCAAAGCGGTCGGCCAGTTCCATGATGCGCGCCGCCTTGCGATAGCCCTCGGGGCGCGCCATGCCGAAATTATGCCGGATGCGGGTTTCGGTGGTGGAGCCCTTCTCGTGGCCCAGCACGCACACCGCCTCGCCACGGAAGCGGGCGAAGCCGCCGATGATGGCCTCGTCCTCGCCGAACTTGCGGTCGCCGGCGAGCGGGGTGAAGTCCTCAAACAGGCCCTTGGCGAAATCGGCGAAATGCGGCCGCTGCGGATGCCGCGCGACCAAGGTCTTCTGCCAGGGGGTGAGGTTTGCGTAGAGGGCGAGGAGCGCCTCGCGGGCCTTGGTCTCGAGCCGCTGCACCTCGTCGGTGATGGTCACGCCATCGCCCGCAGAGGCAAGCGCGCGCAGCTCTTCCACCTTGGCCTCGAGTTCGGCGACCGGCTTCTCGAAGTCCAGATAGCTGCGCATGAGGGTCCGTAAAGGTTGGAGGAGGCCCGTTGCCGACGCCGCCCACGGGGCCGGAAGCTGCCTGCGACGGGTCGGCAAGTCAAGGTCGGCAGCTCAATTCCGCCATGCCGATTCCGACATGTCGTGGAGAGGTGAGGCACCGACATCGAGAACGGCAACCCACGCCGGCGTTGGCCGGCGAAGAGGCCACTCCAAAACGTGAAGGCCGCACCGCCCCTTTCGCGCTGCAAACTGCAACGGAAGGCACGGGGAGAGCGTTGTCCCCCAATCATGGTCACATCATGGAGGCAGCCATGGCCGCCCAGAAACGCCCAGCTCCACGACCGCGCGCGCCCAAGGTCGCAAAGCCCGGCCGCGCCCCGATTTCCAGCGTCCCCGCCGCGACCGAGCCGGCGCCGGACTATGATTTTCCCGCGGCCGGTCCCCACGCCCGGCCCCATCTGATGGATCCCGAGCGCACGCCCGGCGCCGGCGCCCTCTCGGAGCCGGGCTGCTCGCGGGACGCAGACGCGACGGGCTGACGCAGGCTGGGCGAGAAACCGGCCTCAGGCCGGCCGCGACGGCGTGCGGCCTTGTTCAGGAGCACCTCGGGGGGCTATTGCTGGCGCGCAACTCCCCGGGGACCTTTCCTGCGATGCGTGCGCTGCTCGACGTCATCCTTCTCGTTCTTCAGCTTTATGTCTGGCTGCTCATCGCCGCGGCGGTGCTGTCCTGGCTCGTGGCGTTCAACGTCGTGAACCCCCACAACTCGTTCGTCCGCAGCGTGGGCGACTTCCTCTACAGGATCACTGAGCCGGTGCTCGCGCCGATCCGCTCCGTGCTGCCCAACCTGGGCGGCCTCGATCTGTCGCCCATGGTGCTGATCCTGATCATCTTCTTCATCCAGCAGGTCATCGGCTACTACATCTACCCCAACGTCTTCTGACCGGCGGGCGGGCTTCTTGTCGTACCTGAAGACCCTGCCCGACGGGGTGGAGGTGACCGTGCGCGCCACTCCGCGGGGCGGGCGCGATGCGCTCGACGGCGTCGTGGCATTGTCGGACGGTCGCGAGGTTCTGAAGATCCGGGTCAAGGTCGCGCCGGAGGACGGCGCGGCGACGGCGGCTGTTGCCCGCGTGCTGGCGCAGGCGGCAGGCGTAGCCGCATCCCAGGTCAGGCTCACGTCGGGGGCCACAGCGCGGGTGAAGACCTTCCGCATCAGCGGAGACGCGGCGGCGCTGGTCGCCGCCCTGACCCAGGCCGTATCGGCGCCCGCCGGCAAGGCGCGAAAGTAGAGCCTTGGGGGGCGGCGTCCGGCGAGGGGCCGCTGATCAAGTTGGCTTGGTGCTTGAGCAGGTCGCTGTCGGCGCTGTCAAACCTCAGGCCAATTCGGCGATCAGGCGCGGCCGGATCATGCTCTCGATCGCGGCCTATCCGTTTCCTGATCAGGCCCTGAGGTGGCCCGTCGTGCCGGGTCGTCTGTGTGTCGGGGTGTCTTCCCGAAGCGTCTGGCAGGGGCGCGCCAAGGGACCTCGCCGAGCCGGGCGCGATCAGGTCCTGCTCCCCAAACCCTTCCCATCCGATCGACATCTGCGGCTGATCAGCCCCGCCACGGACGGTTGTGCACTGGCGATGCGCGGGCATGGCGTATGGCAGATCGGGCGCGAGGCTGTCCCATTCGGGATCATCCTGGCCCGTCCTCCCCGGCCACATGGGGGCCGCGCGGCGGACAAAGAAGAAGGCGCCGCGCGGGGAGCGCGGCGCCTTCTGGCGTCAGGAACGTCGGCTCAGATCACTTCAGGGCGTTCAGCGACGTCGCGAACGACAGGGTCGCGAGGAACTTGTTGCCGCAGGAGTTGGTGTTGCTGATCATGAAGCCGCAGTCGGCATCGCTCAGGTCGGTGCCGGAGTAGCGCAGGTCGAGGGTGGCGGCCTTGTAGGTGAAGGCGACGCCCACGTTCCACCAGTTGTAGCCAGGGATCGTCTGCAGGTAGGTCAGGTCGGTGAAGGCGTAGTTGACTTCATAATTGTACGCGCTGGTGGACAGCCACTGATGGCCGAACTCGCCCGAGGCATACCAGCCGAAAGCTTCGCCAGGACCGAAGGAAGGGAGCGGAACCTTCACGGTACCAGACAGGGCGGTGCCGTCCGTGCCGGTGGAGGCGAAATCGCTGGTCCAGTAGAGGTTCAGGCCGAGGGTCAGCCAAGGCGCAACCGTGTAGCTCGGCTTGGCGTAGATTTCCCAATAATTGTAGTCGCTCGAACCGGGTCCGGTGTTCAGCCCGGTGATCGGGTCACGGCTGGAGCTGCTGCCGGGATAGGTGTAGTAGACCGCGCCGACGTCGAGGGCGAAGTTGCCCCAAGTGTGACGCAGGCCACCCGAGAAGTCGACTTCAAGCGAGCTGTTGCCGTCGGTGTAGCCCAGGCCGTCAATGGTGGTGTTCACCCAATTCTGGTTGGACGCCCACACGTTGAAGTACACCCAGTCGAACAGCTGCAGCTCGACGAAGCCCTGGATGGCGGGGTTGTTGTTGGTCTGGCTGATACCGCGGAACAGGTAGTCCGACGTGCCGGTCACGCCGAAGGCCAGATCCCAAAGGGGAGCCTCGGGAGCCGGGACAGCCTTCACCGGCATCGGCGAGCTGAGGTCGGCCGCGGAAGCGGCTCCGGCCAGGAGCAGAGAGGCGGCGACGACTGCAAACTTCTTCATAACGGTACCCCGCAGCGATTTAGATTGATAAAAATCAGGTCCTTGCCTCATGTCCAATGGGAAAATTAAGGCAGCACCTGCTACCGATTTGTGCAAACCCGCATGAATGCTGGATTCTTGTGTTGCGAAGATGCAACGCACCTTGGCCAAACGGTGATTTGCCCCGTTCCTGTCACGAAAATCATCTGACGCAGGAGGAGTTCAGGCACCTCTCTGGAGGTGTAAAAATACCATCATGCAGTTCAGGTGACGCGTCCACGCCACACCGACTCGCCGCCGCAGTCCGACCGTGGCGGGCAACCTGGAAACAGGTATGGGAAGGGGAGGGCGGCCGCCTCGGCTGGCGCGGTCTACCGCCGTCCCGATCTTGAGCGCGCCGATCCAGCGCGGTCCTAGGGCCGGTTCATGAGCAGCGGGCGACCGCGCTCCGGGGTCCGCGCCCAGCCGCCGTCTTCCTGCCGCGCGAAGCGGATCACGGCGGCGTCGGTATCGCCACGCACCAGGATGTTGCCGCCCTCGATGTCCCAGGCCACGGGACCGAAGCGCAGCAGGGCCGGATCGCAGCCCGCTGCGATGGCCAGTGCCTTGCCCTTCCCGTTGGTCGCAGGCTGGTCGAGCAGGGTCCAGCGGCAAATCGGGGTTCCGGCCTGCCGGGCGAGATCCCATTCGCCCACCACCTCATCCACCTTGATCTCGGTGTCTTCGTCGGCAGCGGATGGATTGGTGAGGAAATAGACCCCGTCGCCTTCCCTGAGCGCCTCGAAGCTGCCGTTGGCGCCTTCCGTGAACTCGGCCACCGTGCGGCCCTGCGCGTTCAGCAGCCGCAGCGAGCCGGACGGGTCTGGCAGCCAGGCCACAACCTGCGCGGAAAAGGCGATGATGGCGCAGGCCGGCCGGTCGAAGTCCACCGCGAGGCCCGGCCCGGCGGGCTCCGCCTTCAGCGCGAAGGGACAGGACCGTGAGCCGTCGGCATTGCCCAGCCTGAAGGGCGCGGCGAGGCGCGCACCGGCATCCCGCACCGCCGGATCGAGCCGGGACGGCGCCGGTGGACGCGGCGCCGTGGCGGGGCCGGGGGGCACATCGCCGCGCTGGACCAGCTGAACGCCGGTCACGGTCGTGCCGACGCTTGCGGGCGCGGCACCCGGTTGCGTCACGCCCATCTGCGCGCCCAGCACCAGCGCCGCCGCCAGACCCATATGCCGTCGAGCCATCCTGCCCTCGAAGCCGAACACGGGCCGAAACGCTAGCACCTTCCGGGGAGCGGTTCATCCCCGGCGCAAGCGCGCATCCCTCCGGAGGCGGGAAAAGAGCGCACCGTCAAATTCGGGAATGAAGCGCGTCAGCCCCAGGGCGCGACCTCACGCGGCGCGCCGCCGATCCCGGGCCTTCCGGGCCGGATGGCCTTTGCCACGAGCGTGTGGATCGGCCGCCCGGTCGCCGTGCGGCCAGTGGTCCCGCCTCAGGCGAAGCGGCCGTGGCAGTGCTTGTATTTCTTGCCGGAGCCGCAGGGGCAGGCCTCGTTGCGGCCCACCTTGCCCCAGCTCTCGGGATCGTTGGGATCGCGCTCGGCGACAGCCAGGTCACCGGACAGGAGCGGTTCCGGCCGGCTGCCCAGCGCCGCGCCAGCGAACGCCATCTCGTCTTCCCCGGTGAAGGGGTCGGCGTGGTGGGCCTCCATCAGCGGCAGTTCTTCCGGCGGCGGCTGCTGGGTCACGATCTCCACCCGCATGAGCTGGGCGGTGACCACCTCCCGCAGCCGGTTCAGCAGCGCGGAGAACAGGTTGAAGGCTTCCGACTTGTATTCGTTGAGCGGATCGCGCTGGGCATAGCCGCGAAGGCCCACCACCTGCCGCAGGTGGTCCAGCATGCCGATATGCTCGCGCCAGAGATGGTCGAGGGTCTGGAGAAGAATGGACTTCTCCACATAGCGCATGATGTCCGGCCCATACTGGGCGGTCTTGGCGGCCATCAGCTCGTCAGCGCGGCGGATGATGCGCTCGGTGACCTCGGGACCGGCGATGCCCTCTTCCTTAGCCCAATCCTTCACCGGAAGGTCGAGAGCCAGCATCTCCTTCAGCGCGGCGTCGAGGCCGTCCACGTCCCACTGCTCGGGATAGGCGTTCTCGGGGATGAACTTGGCCACGGTCTCGGTGATGAGGGCATGGCGCATGTCCTCCACCGTCTCGGCCACGTCCTCGTCGTTCATCAGCTCGACGCGCTGCTCGAACACCACCTTGCGCTGGTCGTTCAGCACGTCGTCATACTTGAGCACGTTCTTGCGCATGTCGTAGTTGCGCGCCTCGACCTTCTGCTGCGCCTTCTCCAGGGCCTTGTTGATCCAGGGATGGATGATGGCCTCGCCCTCTTTGAGGCCGAGGCGCTGCAGCATGCCGTCGAGCCGGTCCGACCCGAAGATGCGCATCAGGTCGTCTTCCAGCGACAGGAAGAACTTGGAGTGGCCGGGGTCGCCCTGGCGGCCGGAGCGGCCGCGCAGCTGGTTGTCGATGCGCCGGCTCTCGTGGCGCTCGGTGCCGAGCACATAAAGGCCGCCAGCCTCCAGCGCCTTCTGCTTCAGCGCTTCCACCTCGCCGCGGATCTTGGCTTCCGCCGCAGCGCGTTCGGCGCCCTCAGGGAGGTCCTTCAGCTCGATCTCGATACGCATGTCGGCGGAGCCGCCGAGCTTGATGTCAGTGCCGCGGCCGGCCATGTTGGTGGCGATGGTGATCGCTCCCGGGACGCCCGCCTGGGAGACGATGTAAGCCTCCTGCTCATGGTAGCGCGCGTTCAGCACCGCGAACGCCTTGCCGGAGTTCTCGCTGGTGAGAAGCTCCCGGCCGCTGAAGGCGGTCGGATCGGAGAAGTCCTTCTGCTTGAAGCCGGCCTGCTTCAGCAGTTCGGCCAGAAGCTCGGACTTCTCAATGGAGGTGGTACCCACCAGAACCGGCTGGCTGCGCGCCGCGCATTCCTTGATCAGCTCGATGATGGCCGCGTACTTCTCGCCGGCGCTGCGGTAGACCTCGTCATCGTCGTCGATGCGGGAGATCTGCACGTTGGTGGGGATCTCCACCACCTCGAGCTTGTAGATGTCCGCGAATTCCGCCGCCTCGGTGTTGGCGGTGCCGGTCATGCCCGACAGCTTCTCGTAGAGCCGGAAATAATTCTGGAAGGTGATGGAGGCCAGCGTCTGGTTCTCAGGCTGGACCTGGACGCGCTCCTTGGCCTCCAGCGCCTGGTGCAGGCCTTCCGAATAGCGCCGGCCCGGCATCATGCGGCCGGTGAACTCGTCGATGATCACCACTTCATCGTTGCGGACGATGTAGTCCTTGTCGCGCTGGAACAGGGTGTGGGCGCGCAGGGCCTGGTTCACGTGGTGGACCACCGAGACGTTCTCGATGTCGTAGAGGGAGTCCGACTTCAGCACCCCGGCGGCGCTGAGCATCTGCTCCATCTTCTCCATGCCGGCTTCGGTCATGGAGACGGAGCGCTGCTTCTCGTCCACCTCGTAGTCTTCCTTGCTGAGGCGCGGAATGTAGGTGTCGATGGTGTTGTAGAAGTCCGAGCGGTCGTCGAGTGGCCCGGAGATGATGAGGGGCGTGCGCGCCTCATCGATGAGGATGGAGTCCACCTCGTCCACGATGGCGTAGAAATGCGGGCGCTGGACCATCTGGCCGCGCTCGTACTTCATGTTGTCGCGCAGATAGTCGAAGCCCAGCTCGTTGTTGGTGGCATAGGTCACGTCGCTGGCATAGGCCGCGCGGCGTTCGTCGTCGTCGAGGCCGTGGACCACGATGCCGGTGCTGAGGCCGAGGAAGCGGTACAACCGGCTCATCCATTCGGCGTCGCGCTTGGCGAGGTAGTCATTTACCGTTACCACGTGCACGCCCTTGCCGGCCAGAGCGTTGAGATAGACCGGCAGGGTGGCGACGAGGGTCTTGCCTTCGCCGGTCTTCATCTCGGCGATGCCGCCTTCATGCAGCACCATGCCGCCGATCAGCTGCACGTCGAACGGGCGCATGCCCAGGGCGCGCTTGGCGCCCTCGCGCACGGTGGCGAAGGCGGGCACCAGCAAGTCGTCGAGGGACCTGCCCTCGGCGACCTGGCGGCGGAAATCGTCGGTGCGGGCCCGGAGCGCCTCGTCGGAGAGGGCTTCCAGCTCCGGCTCCAGCGCATTGATGGCCTGAACGCGGGGACGGTATCCCTTCACCCGGCGATCGTTCGCGGAGCCGAAGAGCTTGCGGGCAAGTCCACCTAACATGAGTTGTGTCTCTGTTCCGATCCGTCAGGTCTCAGGGAGGGCGGAGACGAGCCGCCGGACCCTCCGGGAAATGATGCGCCGTTGGACGCCTTCAATGCGGCGTCAGCAAGTCCGAAGGGACGGGGCGGGCGCAGCGGCAAAGCGCGCAGCCACCTCCGCGGGTCCCTCTGGGGGCAGCGAACCATGCGGGGACACTTATGAACGGGTCGCGGCAATGTCAATGCGGGGCGGTGGAGCTTGCCGCCCATTGGGCTCTGCCCACCACCATCCCGCGCCCCAGGCCGCGCCTGGAATGATGAACATGGTGTGCCATAACCCGATGACACGGGGGTCCTGAAGAAGGACGACAAGAGGCTCATCGGAGCGCTCGAACAAGTACACGACAATGACGGAGGGAATGCCTCCCAGAAGCAGGCCGACGAGGTCTCCGTAACGGATGGGCCACGCCGGATGCCTGAGCACGAGGCGCCGGGCCGTCACCTTGAGGCCCCAGGCCGGCAGGGCGCCCAGCACCAAGATCGCGATGCAATAAGGCGCAGGCACCATCATCACCATCCCTGCTGCGAACATCATTTCTCGCCAGGGGCGGAACGCGATCGTCGACGAAAGGATGGGCAAGGCAAGCAGGAGCGCCATGACCGTGGTCGCGCAGGCGGTCCCGGCCAGGTGACCTTTCATAGGGTTCGCTCCCGAGCCTTAGGGAAGGGCGTTGCGACTGTGCACTGGTAGCGGCAATTCGAGCCGTGCCGCAAGGAATCGCTCTTGCCTTCGTGGACACGCCGGAGCCCGGTGCTTAGTATCCGGCGCAATTGCAAAATCGGGGGATATGGCATGGTGGGGGGTATCCGGGTGTCCGGCGTGGCCCGTGGCGGTCTTGCACTCTGCGCGGCCTTGGTCCTGTCGGCTTGCGAGGAAAAGAACACCTACGTACCGCCGCCGCCCGCCGCCGTTACCGTTGCCCCGGTTCTGGAAAAGCCGGTCACGCGCTTCCTTGAGCTGACCGGCAACACCGCTGCCATCAATTCGGTGGATCTGGAAGCCCGCGTCCAGGGCTTCCTCACGCAGATCAACTACAAGGACGGCCAGTTCGCCAAGAAGGGCACTGTCCTGTTCGTGATCGAGCAGGACCAGTACAAGGCCCAGGTGGACCAGGCCAAGGCCCAGCTCGCCGCCAACCAGGCCGCGCAGGTGCAGGCCGAAGCCGAGTACAATCGCCAGGCGCAGCTTGCCAAGCAGGACTTCGCCTCCCAGGCCACCCTCGACCAGGCCCGCGCCAAGCGCGATTCGGCGGTTGCCGAGGTGGCGAACGCCCAGGCCTCCCTGGTGCTTGCCCAGATCAATCTCGGCTACACCCAGATTACCGCGCCCTTCGACGGCGCCGTCACCGCCCATCTTCAGGACGTGGGCGCGCTGGTGGGCTACAGCGGCCCGACCAAGCTTGCCACCGTGGTCCAGGTCAACCCCATTTGGGTCTGGTTCACCTTGAGTGAGCAGGAGGTGCTGCGGATCAAGGAGCATCTGGCCAAGCAGGGCCGTTCGCTGGTCTCCATCACCCGCGACGTACCGGACCTCGACGTCCAGATCGGCCTTCAGACCGAGACCGGTTATCCGCACAACGGCAAGATCGACTATGTGGCCCCGCAGGTGGACCCCAACCTCGGCACGCTGACGGTGCGCGGCATTTTCCAGAATGACGATTTCGCGCTGCTGCCGGGCCTGTTTACGCGGGTGCGGGTTCCGCTGGGCGCGGCGCAGACCACCGTGCTGGTGCCGGATGCTGCCCTCAACGCCAACCAGCTGGGACCCTATGTGCTGACCGTGAACGCCGACAATGTGGTCGCACAGACCCAGGTGACCCTGGGCCAGCTCCAGGCCGACGGCCTGCGCGCCATCCAGAGCGGGCTGAAGGCCGGCGACCGCATCATCATCAACGGCATCCAGCGCGCGGTGCCGGGCTCGAAGGTGAAGGTGGAGGAGGGCACCATCGTCGGCATCGCGGCACCCGCCATCGACCAGGGGAACAAGCCGCTGGCCAAGCCCGCGGGTGTGGCCCCCGCTGATGCTCCCGCCGTGGCCGCCCCCTCGGTCGCGCCGTCCGTGGCGCCGTCGCCGGCGCCTGCGACACCGAAGAACTGACCCGCTCTCGAAGAAAGAGGCTGCGCCCATGATATCGCGCTTTTTCATCGAGCGGCCGGTCCTCTCGAACGTCCTCGCACTCGTCTTCGTGCTGATCGGCCTGGTCTCGCTGACCCGGCTGCCGGTGTCGCAGTATCCGAACATCGTGCCGCCTACGGTGTCGGTGTCGACCTCCTATCCCGGTGCGTCCGCCAAGACCATGATCGACACCGTCGCCCTGCCCATCGAGCAGCAGGTGAACGGCGTCGAGGGCATGTTGTACATGCAGTCTTGGTCGGCCTCCGACGGCACCTACACGCTCATCGTCACCTTCGACATCGGCGCCGATCCCAACATGGCGCAGGTGCTGGTGCAGAACCGCGTCAACATCGCCCTGGCCTCGCTGCCCACGGCGGTGCAGGCGCAGGGCGTCACCATCCTGCAGAAGGGCACCTCGATCCTCGAGTTCGTGACCCTGATCTCGCCGGATGGGCGCTATGACGGGCTGTACCTCAACAACTACGCCATCATCAACATCCAGAACGAGCTGGCCCGCGTGGCGGGCGTTGCCAACGTGGGCATCTTCGGCACCGGCACCTATGCCTTGCGCATCTGGATGGACCCGGACCGCATGCAGGCCTTCGGCCTGACCCCCCAGGACATTTCCAACGCCATCCAGAAGCAGAGCCAGATCGTCACCCCCGGCCAGCTCGGCATCCCGCCGGCGCCGGACAATGCCTCCTTCCAGTATACGGTGAACATCGCCGGCCGCCTCGACGACGCCAAGGACTATGAGAACATCATCGTCAAGGTGGACAATTCGGACGGCGGCCGCATCGTCCGCATCCGCGATATCGGCCGGGTGGAGCTGGGCGCGCAGAGCTATTCCAAGGACTTCACCCAGGACAACAAGCCCGCCGCTGGTATCGGCATCTTCCAGCTGCCCGCCGCCAACGCCCTCGACGTGTCGGCGCGCGTGGCCAAGAAGATGGAAGAGCTGAAGAAGGACTTCCCCGAAGGCCTCGAATACAGCATCCCCTTCAACACCACCCTGTTCGTGACGGCCTCCATCGACGAGGTCTGGAAGACCCTGTTCGAGGCGGCGATCCTGGTGCTGGTGGTGATCCTGCTGTTCCTCCAGGACTGGCGGGCCACCCTGGTGCCGGCCACCACCGTGCCGGTGACCATCATCGGCGCGTTCGCGGCCATGGACGCCATGGGCTTCACCATCAACCTGTCGACGCTGTTCGCCATCATCCTGGCCATCGGCATCGTGGTGGACGACGCCATCGTCATCGTGGAAGGCGTGGCACGCCACATCGAGGAGGGTATGGCGGGCCAGCCCGCGGCCGAGAAGGCCATGGACGAGCTGTTCGGCCCGGTGGTGGGCATCACGCTGGTGCTCATGAGTGTGTTCCTGCCGGCCTCGTTCATTCCGGGCCTGACCGGGCAGATGTTCAAGCAGTTCGCGTTGGTCATCGCCGCCACGGCCTTCATTTCGGCCATCAACGCGGCGACCCTGAAGCCCACCCAGTGCGCCCTGTGGTTGCGCCAGCCGGTGCCGCCGGAAAAGCGCAACTTTATCTTTCGCGGCTTCAACAAGATTTACGCCAAGGCGGAGCATTGGTATACCGGCGTCATCTCCCGCATGGTGCACCATTCCAAGGTCATGGTGATCATCGCCCTGGCGCTTATGGGCGTGGCCGCCTACGGCCTCACCCGCGTGCCCACCTCGTTCCTGCCCATCGAGGACCAGGGTTACTTCCTCGCCCACGTGCAGCTGCCGGACGCCTCGAACCTCAATCGCACCAAGAAGGTGATGGCGGACGTCAGCGAACGCATCCGCAAGGTGCCGGGGGTCGAGACCGTGCTCGCCATCTCCGGCATTTCGGTGCTGGACAATTCATCCACGCTGTCCAATGCGGGCGTCACCTACATCACCCTGAAGCCGTGGTCGGAGCGCTACGCCACTACCGGCCAGGACCTGCTCTCGCTCTATGAAAACCTCAACAAGGCGGTGGCGGACGTGGTCCAGGCGGAGGTGCTGATCCTCGTGCCGCCGGCCATCCAGGGCATCGGCAACGCCGCCGGCTTCACCATGCAGCCGCAACTGCGCAACGGCAATTTCGACTACCGGCTGCTGGAGCAGATCACCACCTCGATGGTGGACAAGGCGCAGGCCCAGTCCGCTCTCGCGCACGTCTCCTCGTCGTTCCGCGCCGGGGCGCCGCAGCTCGAGGTGGAGGTCAACCGCATCAAGGCGGAGACGCTGGGGGTCACGGTGGGGCAGGTGTTCGACACCATCTCGTCCTATCTGGGCTCGACCTACGTCAACCAGATCAACAAGTTCGGCAACGTGTTCCAGGTCTATGTGCAGGCCGAATCGGGCTATCGCGTCACCCCGACCGACCTTGCCAACCTGAAGGTGCGCACGCCCAAGGGGCAGATGGTTCCGCTTGGCACCCTCGTCACCGTGAAGATGGTGCAGGGCCCGCCGCTCATCTCGCTCTACAACCTGTATCCCAGCTCCACCGTGGTGGGCGGAACCGCTCAGGGCTTCTCTTCGGGGCAGGCACTGTCCCTCATGGAGCAGATCGCCACCGCGACCCTGCCGCCGGGCACGGGCTTCGAGTGGACCGCCATGTCCTACCAGGAGAAGGCGGTCGGCAATCAGATCTACTACGTGTTCGGCCTCGCCATCCTGCTGGTCTATTTCGTGCTGGCCGGCCAGTATGAGAGCTGGATCCAGCCCATGGCGGTGATCCTGGCGGTGCCCCTGGCTCTGCTCGGCACGGTCGGCGCGTTGGTGGGCCTCGGCATCTCCAACAACCTCTACACCCAGATCGGACTGGTGCTCTTGATCGCCCTTGCCTCGAAGAACGCCATCCTCATCGTGGAATATGCGCGCGAGAAAAGGGCGGAGGGCATGGACATCATGGATGCGGCGGTGGAGGCCTCGCGCCTCCGGTTCCGGCCCATCCTCATGACCTCCTTCGCCTTCATCCTGGGCGTGTTGCCGCTGGTTTTCGCCACCGGCGCCGGTGCCAATTCCCGCAAGTCCATCGGCATCGCCGTGGTGTCGGGCATGCTGGCGTCCACCTGCCTCGCGGTCCTGTTCGTGCCGTCTTTCTATACGGTGCTGCAGCGGTTCGAGGAGAAGCTGAAGGGCAAGAAGAAGCCCGCGGGCCATGCGCCGCCCGAGCCGCCGGAAACCCCGGAGGCCGATGTCGGCGTGCCACCCGCGCCCGCATCTGCCTGATCGGGGCGCGCCGGCCCTGCCGAAACCCGTGACATCTGCCCATTATGCGGGCAGATGTCGCCGCAAAGTCGCGCTTTCTCCCTATAACGGCCTTGTCTAACCTTGGCCGGAAACCGCCCACCCCACCCCTTGGGCTGCCCGTAGGGCCAATGCCCGCAGGACCAGGTGCCATATATGTCGATCCTCGCGAGCCTGCATCACGTTACGAGCTACAAGTACGAGCGCCCGGTCACGATGGGGCCGCAGACCATCCGCCTGCGTCCGGCGCCGCACAGCCGTACCGAGATCCCCGCCTATTCGCTCAAGATTTCACCAGCTGAACATTTCATCAACTGGCAGCAGGACCCGTTCGGCAACTGGCTCGCGCGCATCGTGTTCCCGGAGAAGGTGGAGGAGTTCAAGGTCGAGGTGGACCTCCTCGCCAAGCTCGACGTGCTCAATCCGTTCGACTTCTTCGTCGAGGAATATGCCGAGAATTTCCCCTTCACCTACACCCCCGAGCTGAAGGCGGAGCTGGCCCCCTATCTCGAGCTGGAGAAGGAGGGCGCCCCGTTCGACGCCTTCGTCGCCGGGGTATCGCTTGAGCCGCGCCGCATCGTGGATTTCCTGGTGGAGATCAACCAGCTCCTCCAGAAGGAGATCGGCTACGTCATCCGCATGGAGCCGGGCGTCCAGACCCCGGACGAGACGCTCACCAAGAAGCTCGGCTCCTGCCGCGACACCGGCTGGCTCTTGGTGCAGGTGCTGCGCCATCTCGGCCTCGCCGCGCGCTTCGTCTCCGGCTACCTGATCCAGCTGAAGCCCGACGTGGCGGCCCTCGACGGTCCCTCCGGCACTGACGTGGACTTCACCGACCTCCACGCTTGGTGCGAGGTCTATGTGCCGGGCGCGGGCTGGATCGGCCTCGACCCCACCTCGGGGCTGCTGTGCGGCGAGGGCCACATCCCGCTCGCCGCGACCCCGCACTATCGTTCCGCCGCCCCCATCACCGGCTATCTGATGGAGAAGACGGAGACCGAGTTCGGCTTCGACATGAGCGTCGCCCGCGTGGCCGAGGCGCCGCGCGTGACCCTGCCGTTCTCCGACGAGACCTGGGCCGCCCTCGACGAGCTGGGCCAGAAGGTGGACGTGGACCTCAAGGCCGGCGACGTGCGCCTGACCATGGGTGGCGAACCCACCTTCGTCTCCATCGACGACTATGAATCTCCCGAGTGGAACACCGAGGCGCTCGGCCCGCAGAAGCGGGTGCGCGCGGATGACCTCATCCGCCGCCTGCGCAAGCGCTTCTCCACCGAGGGCGTGCTGCATTACGGCCAGGGCAAGTGGTATCCCGGCGAGACGCTGCCGCGCTGGTCGTTCGACCTGTTCTGGCGCAAGGACGGCCAGCCCATGTGGCGGCGCGAGGACCTGATCGCCGACGAGAAGACCAATTACGCCCCGACCCCGGCCGACGCCGAGCGTTTCTGCCGGGCGGTGGCCGAAAAGCTCGCGGTGGGCTCGCAGTTCGTGCTGCCCGCCTACGAGGACAACATCTATTACATGTGGAAGGAGCAGTGCCTTCCCGAGAACATCGCCCCCGGCGACGAGCGCATGGCCGACGAGGTGCAGCGCCGCATGCTGGCGCGTACCTTCAACCAGGGCCTCGCCAATGCCACCGGCTCGGTGCTGCCCCTGCGCCGGGTGTGGACGCCCGAAGGCTTTGCCTGGCGCTCTGAGCTGTGGACCTTCCGCCGCGAATTCCTGTTCCTGATCCCCGGCGAAAGCCCCATGGGCTATCGCCTGCCGCTGGAATCGCTGCAGTTCCTCGCGCCCACGCGCTACCCCTATGTGGTGCCCACCGACCCGTTCGAGCCGCGCGGGCCGCTGCCGGACGCCGATGAGCTCGCCGCCCGCTACCGCGCCGGCGGTGAAGGCACGGCCGGTACCGACGGCGCCACGCCGGTCGATGCCCGCGAGCGCTATTCCGTCGCCCCGCGCCGGGAAGCCTACGGCACCGGTGAGCGGGCGCAGGAGCTGGTGCGCCAGTATCTGGCCCAGAACGACACCCAGGTGTTCACCGCCGACACACGCACCGCGCTTTGCGTGGAGCCGCGCAACGGCCGCCTCTGCGTGTTCCTGCCCCCGGTGGAGACGCTGGAGGACTATGTGGACCTCATCGCCGCCGTCGAGCAGGTGGCGATTGAGCTAAACACCCCTCTGCACCTGGAGGGCTATCCGCCGCCCTTCGACTACCGCCTCAACCTCATCCGGCTCGCGCCTGATCCGGGCGTGCTGGAGGTGAACGTCCATCCGTCCGACACCTGGTCCGGCTGCGTGGAGATCACCCGCATCCTCTATGAGGAAGCGCGCCTCGCCCGCCTCGGCACCGAGAAGTTCATGGTGGACGGCCGCCACACCGGTACCGGCGGCGGCAACCACGTGGTGGTGGGCGGCTCCACACCGGCCGACAGCCCCTTCCTGCGCCGGCCCGACCTGCTGAAGAGCCTGCTGCTGTTCTGGCAGCGCCACCCCTCCTTGTCCTACATGTTCTCGGGCCTGTTCATCGGCCCGACCTCCCAGCATCCGCGGGTGGACGAGGCCCGGCACGACAGCCTTTACGAGCTGGAGATCGCGCTTTCCAAGATCGGCCTGCCCGGAGCGGCCGAGGGGCCGACCCCGCCGTGGCTGGTGGACCGCCTGCTGCGCAATCTGCTGGTGGACGTCACCGGCAACACCCACCGCACCGAAATCTCCATCGACAAGCTCTATTCGCCGGATGGCCCCACCGGCCGCCTGGGCCTGGTGGAGTTCCGCTGCTTCGAGATGCCGCCGGACTGGCGCATGAGTCTGGCCCAGCAACTGCTGCTGCGCGCCCTCATCGCCCGGCTGTGGCACAAGCCGGTCACCGGCAAGTGCGCGCGCTGGGGCACCATCCTCAACGACCGCTTCATGCTGCCCCATTACGTCTGGGCCGACTTCGTGGACGTGCTGGAGGACCTCTCGGACGCCGGCTACAGCTTCGATCCGGAATGGTTCCGCGCCCAGTTCGAGTTCCGCTTCCCGCACTACGGCAAGGTGCAACGGGGCGGCGTCGACGTGGAGATCCGCCAGGCGCTCGAATGCTGGCACGTGCTGGGTGAAGAGGGCGTCGTCGGCGGCACCGCCCGCTACGTGGACTCCTCGGTGGAGCGCCTGCAGGTGAAAGTGGAGGGCTTCAACCCCGCCCGTCACATCGTCACCTGCAACGGGCGGCGGCTGCCGCTGGCGCCCACCGGCCGCAACGGCACCTTCGTCGCCGGCGTGCGCTACAAGGCGTGGCAGCCCTGGTCGGGCCTGCATCCCACCATCCCGGTCCAGGCGCCCCTCACCTTCGACGTGGTGGATACCTGGAGCGAGCGCTCGCGCGGCGGCTGCCGCTATTACGTGTCGCATCCGGGCGGTCGCAGCTACGAGACCTTCCCGGTGAATTCCTATGAAGCCGAGGCCCGCCGCCTCGCCCGCTTCCAGGATTACGGCCACACGCCCGGCACCACTCCCGTTCCCGAGGAGAACGCGCCGGACGAGTTCCCCACCACCCTCGACCTGCGCCGTCCCATCGGCGCGTAAGGCCGCATCGGCGCCCGCCCTTGGTTCCCTCCGCCTCCCTCTCGGGAGGGGAGGGGCGAGGGCAGAGCCGTCGGGCCGCGCCTGCGGCCCGGTTTCGGCCGGATCAGGCGGATGGCATGAAGGGCGACCTTTCAGGCCTGGATGAAATCCATTTGGAATCAAGCCCCTGGTGCAGGTGAGCCGGTCTGGGCCGAAGGGCCCCGGCGCGCGGGAAGGCGGCTTAAGCCAGGCCTCCGTCGCCTCTGCGAAGGCTGGGCGAGATTGGAGTCGGCGGAGGAGCCCCGTGGAAGGGGCGTTCCGACCTATTCCAAAGAAGAGTGCATCCGGCGCCGGTCCGGTCATAATGGGGCGTTCGGGAATGCCGGGCACCTCGAGGGCGTTGCCATTGGATTGCGCGGCAATTCGATGGATAAAACGGTCTCTTCTCTTAGGCTTAGAGGCGGGTTCAGATTTTGGACGGGATCGCTGCGCACATTCCGCCCAAAACGAATCCGGCCGTGGAAGGGGTAGTCGTGTCGGGGGCCGAGCAGCGGAGCGAGGTGTTTGAACGGGCGGCCGCGGAAAGCCTCATCGGAGGCTACCGGACCTTGCCCGGCATCCGCGACGAGATGATGGATCAGGACGGCCAGCCGCGCCGCCACTGGATGCCATTTCTCGCTGCCCTTGCGGAGCTCGGTTCCGACGAGCTGCGCCGGCGCTTTTCCGCCGCCGATCGCTATCTGCGCGATTCGGGCGTCTTCTACCGCGTCTATGACGATACCGGCGGCGGCGAGCGGCCCTGGTCGCTCAGCCACATGCCGCTGCTCATCGAGGACGCGGACTGGCAGGTGCTCTCCGCCGGCCTCATCGAGCGCGCCGAACTGCTGGAAGTGGTGCTTCAGGACCTCTATGGTGCCGGGCATCTGGTCGCCGATGGCGATTTGCCCGCTGCGGCCGTGGCCGGCAGCCCTGAATTCCTGCGGCCGCTGGTGGGCATCAAGCCCGAGGGTGGGCGCTTCCTGCGGGTCTATGCCGCCGATGTGGGGCGTGGACCGGATGGCCGCTGGTGGGTGCTTGCCGATCGCACCCAGGCGCCATCGGGCGCCGGCTACGCGCTGGAGAACCGCCTCGCCTCCACCCGCGCCCTGCCGGACGTGTCGCGCAATCTCAACATGCAGCGCGTCGCATCCTTCTTCCAGGCATTGCGCACCTCGCTGATGAAGCTGGACCGGACCGGGGAGGGGCGCATCGGCCTGCTGAGCCCGGGCCCGCTCAACGAAACTTATTTCGAGCACGCGCTGCTCGCCCGCTATCTCGGCTTCCTGCTGGTGGAGGGCGAGGACCTGACCGTGCGCGGCGATACGCTCCACGTGCGCACGGTGGCGGGGCTGCGGCGCATCGACGTGCTGCTGCGCCGGCTCGA
The DNA here is from genome assembly GCF_005871085.1 of Xanthobacter autotrophicus. Classification (GTDB taxonomy): domain Bacteria; phylum Pseudomonadota; class Alphaproteobacteria; order Rhizobiales; family Xanthobacteraceae; genus Xanthobacter; species Xanthobacter autotrophicus. The sequence goes on from NZ_VAUP01000013.1 coordinate 32,213, forward strand.
TGCCGACTTCGCCGATCCTCTGGAGCTGAATGCCGGCTCGCGCCTCGGCGTGCCCGGCCTCGTTCAGGCGGTGCGCATGGGCGGCGTGTCGCTGGCCAATGCGCTGGGCACCGGCCTCATCGAGGCGCCTGCGCTTCTTGCCTTCCTGCCGCGCATCGCCACCCGCGTGTTCGGCCGGCCGCTCAAGCTGCCCCATGTGGCCACCTGGTGGTGCGGCCAGCCCGCCGAGCGGGCGCAGGTGATGGAGCATCTGGACGAACTGGTCATTTCCTCGGCCTTCGGGCGCGCCCTGCCGGGCCTGCCGGACGGGGGATCGGTGCTGGGCGCGGACCTGACCGCCACCGACCGGCGGCGCCTGTCCACCCTGCTGGCCCGGCGCGGCGGCGACGTGGTGGGCCAGGATATCGCCCGCCTGTCCACCACCCCGGTGTGGACGGGGGAAAAGCTGACGCCGCGCCCGTTCATGCTGCGCGTCTTCCTTGCCGCCACCGACAAGGGCTGGACGGTGATGCCCGGCGGCTTCTGCCGCATCTCCTCCGCCCCCGACGCCCGCGCCGTCTCCATGCAGAAGGGCGACCGCTCGGCGGACGTGTGGGTGCTGGCGGACGCCGAGGTGGCGGACACCACGCTGCTGCCAAGCTCGGCCAACGTGAAGGTGCGGAGGTCCTCCGGCACGCTGCCGAGCCGGGCGGCGGACAATCTGTTCTGGCTCGGGCGCTATGTGGAGCGCGCCGAGGCGACGCTTCGCCTGTCGCGGGTGCTGGTGGGCCGGCTCGCGGAAAGCGGCGACAGCGGTACCAGCCCCCTCGTCACGCGTCTGCTGGGCCTTCTGGGCGCCTGGGGCGCCATGCCGCGTGACCTTGCCCGGGCCACCCCGGCCCGCTATGCGGTGGCGGTGCTGACCCGCCGCGACGTGCCCGGCGCCTTGCCGCAACTGGTGCAGGCGGCCCGGGCCTCGGCCTCGGTGATCCGCGACCGTTTCTCGCCCGACGCCTGGCGGGCGCTGGTGGATCTTGAGGCCTGCGTGGATGCGCCCATCGCCCCCGCCCCCTCCGAGGCGGATGCGGCGGAGCGGGCGGATGCCGCCTTGCGGATCATTGCCGCCTTCTACGGCCTCGCCTCGGAAAACATGAACCGGCTGACCGGCTGGCGGTTTCTGGAGCTGGGCCGGCGCACCGAGCGGGCCATCGGCACCCTGCGCTTCGCCCGCACCTTCGGCGAGGTGGGGGCGCCGCTCGGCTCCCTTGATGCGCTGCTGCAGGTGGCGGACAGCCTCATCACCTACCGCACCCGCTATGTGATGATGGAGGCGCGCGGACCGGTGCTCGACCTGGTGCTGCTCGATCCGGACAATCCGCGCTCGGTGGCGTTCCAGGTGCATCGCATGGCCAATCACCTGAAGGTGCTGCCGGGCCGCGACCAGGATGCGCCGCCGCCGCTCTGGGAGCGCCTTGTCGCCCGCATGCAGGCGGAACTGGCCGCGAGCACGGCGGAGAGCTTCGAGCCGGCCTGGTTCGACGCCATGGAGAAGATGCTGATGGAGCTGTCCGACGAGATCGCCGCCCATTACTTCCTCCAGGGCCACGCCCCGGAGATGACGCACTCGCTTTCCATGTGAAGGTTTGGAGCACCCATTAGAGGGCGATTGAGCCAGAAGATCCCGGATGCGTCGCATCCGTGGGATCCACGAGGAAGGGACAGATGCTCTACGACATCCGCCAGACCACCACCTACAGCTATCAGGTGCCCGTGCGGGTGGTGCGGCAGGTGCTGCGCATGACGCCGGTGGACCGCATCGGCCACCAGCACGTCATCGCCCACATCCTCGACATCGATCCCGATCCGGCGGAGCTGGAGCACGGCATCGACTTCTTCGGCAATGGCCTCACCTGGCTCACCATCGACCAGCCCCACGGCCATCTCTCGCTCACCACCCGCAGCCGGGTGGACGTGACCTCCACCGCTTTGCCGGACCCGGCCGAGACGCTGCTGGTGGACGATGTACGGGCCGCGGCGCTGGAGGAGGCCGACCTCGGGCCGGACGCGGCTGCCCACGGTCTGTTCCCGAGCCGCGCCGTGCCGCTCGATCCCGAAATTACCGAGTGGACTGCCACCAGTTTCCGCGGCGACCGCCCGGTGCTGGAGGCCGGGCTGGAACTGATGCATCGGGTGTACGAGGATTTCACCTACCAGCCCGGCGCAACCCATGTGGCCACCCCGCCCCATGAGGCGTTCGCCGCCAAGGCCGGGGTGTGCCAGGACTTCGCCCAGGTGATGATTGCCGGGCTGCGCGGCCTCGGCCTGCCGGCGCGCTATGTGTCGGGCTATCTGCGCACCATCCCGCCGGAAGGCCAGCCGCGCCTTGAGGGGGCGGACGCCACCCACGCGTGGGTGGAGATCTGGTGCGGGCCGGAGGCCGGCTGGATCGGCCTTGATCCCACCAACGCCATTCCGGTGGGGGACGACCACATCATCCTCGCCGTCGGCCGCGACTATGCCGATGTGGCGCCGGTGGACGGGGTGATCGTCACCTCCGGCGACCATCGCCTGTCCGTGGGCGTGGACGTGGCCCCCGTGGTGCGGTGACGCCAACCACCCGTTGCCGCGAGCCTGTGCGGCGCCTGAGCGCTCACGGCGCCGGTCAAAGACCGGGACCGTTGGCATGAGAGCGCTTCACGCCACGGCGCGGAAGATGTCCTTGTAGGTGTCGCGCAGCACGTTCTTCTGCACCTTGCCCATGGTGTTGCGCGGCAGCTCGGCCACGAAGAACACCCGCTTGGGCTGCTTGAACTTGGCGAGCCGGTTCTCCAGCGCGGCGTTGATATCCGCCTCGGTCAGGCTGGCGCCCGCCACCGGCACCACCACGGCGGTGACCCCCTCGCCGAAATCCGGGTGGGGCACCCCGATCACCGCGCTTTCCGCCACGCCGGGAATGGCGTCGATCTCGCCTTCCACTTCCTTGGGATAGACATTGAAGCCGCCGGTGATGACGAGGTCCTTGCCCCGGCCGACGATGTGCACATAGCCCTTGGCGTCGATCTTGCCGAGATCGCCGGTGATGAAGTAGCCGTCGCGAAATTCCGCCGCAGTCTTCTCCGGCATGCGCCAGTAGCCCTTGAAGACGTTGGGTCCCTTCACCTCGATCATGCCGATGTCGTCGGTGGGCAGCACCCGCCCGCTCTCCGGATCGGTGACGCGTAGCGAGATGCCGGGCAGGGGGAAGCCCACGGTGCCGGCTATGCGCTCGCCATCATAGGGATTGGAGGTGTTCATGCCGGTCTCGGTCATGCCGTAGCGTTCGAGAATGGCGTGGCCGGTGCGCTCGAAGAAGGCGCGGTGGGTCTCCGCCAGCAGCGGCGCCGAGCCGGAGACGAACAGGCGCATCTTCGCCGTCGCCTCCTTGGTGAGGCCCGGCTGGTCGAGGAGGCGGGTGTAGAAGGTGGGCACGCCCATCAGGCTCGTCACCTCGCCCGCCGCCATCAGCTCCAGCGCCTCGCGCGGGTCGAACTTCGCCCGGAAGATCATGGCGGCGCCGGCCAGGAGCACGATGTTGGACGCCACGAACAGCCCGTGGGTGTGGAAGATGGGCAGGGCGTGGAGCAGCACGTCGTCGCCCGTGAACCGCCATTCGTCCTTCAGCGTCAGGGCGTTGGACAAGAGGTTGTCGTGGCTCAGCATGGCGCCCTTGGCGCGGCCCGTGGTGCCCGAGGTGTAGAGGATGCCGCCGAGGTCTTCCGGCCCGCGTAGGACGTCGGCAAATTCCGTGGGCAGGTGGGCCGACCCGTCCGTCAGCGATCCGGTACCGTCGGCACCCAGCGTCTCGATGGAAGGCACGCCAAGCCGCGTCGTCAGGGCGCGGGCCTCGGCCTCGATGTGAGGCGGGCAGATGAAGAGCGTCGGCTCCGCATCCGAGAGGAAATACTCCACCTCGTTCAGGGTGTAGGCGGTGTTGAGCGGCAGGTAGACGCCGCCGGCGCGCACCGTGGCGAGATAAAGGGCGAGGGCCGGCCAGGACTTCTCCACCTGCACCGCCACCCGGTCGCCGGGCTTCACGCCGCGCGCCACCAGCAGATGGGCCAGGCGGGCGGAGAGCGCCAGCGCGTCGCCATAGGTCTCCACCCGTCCGTCGGCGAGGGTGGCGAGCGGGGTGTCGAGGGCGGGCATGGCGGCGCGGATGGCGCCGAAGAGATGGTTCTCGCTCATTGTTTCTCTCGTGCCATCGGCCCCTTCTTCCGGGGACCGATCTGGTTTGGTCCGTCCTGCCTCAGGAGGTGGGAACGAGCGCGCGGCTGGCGGCCTCGGCCTTCAGCAGCTTTTTGACGGGTCCGCTCGCTACCACCTCGCCCTTGCCGAGGAAGGCTTCGTGGTTCTTCTCGATGTCCGCCAGCACATAGCGGTAGTTCACCATCAGCCCGGCGGCCTGGGCGATGCCCTTGGACGAGAGGTCGCCCATGGGGTTGATGCGCTCCAGCCGCGCCCCGTTGCCGAGGTGGAAGCGGGCCACCGGGTCCACCGGCTTGCCCTTGGTGGTGCGGGCGACAAGGAAATAATAGGCCGCTGCCGCCGAGAGCACCGGCACCAGCGCCTCACGCGTCTCCGGCTTCTCGGCCCAGTCCGGAGCATCGAGCGCGGCCAGCGCCTCGCGATCGAGGGGGGTGAGGGCGGGGGAATTCTCCGCCTTGCGCTCGGCATCCAGCCAGGCACGGAAGCCGGGCACCGGCGAAAGCGTTACGAAGGTGGAGAGCGAGGGGATCTCGCGGGAGATCTCCTCCACCACCTGCTTGATCAGGAAATTGCCGAAGGAGACGCCGCCGAGCCCGCGCTGGCAGTTGGAGATGGAATAGAACACCGCGGTGGTGGCCTTTTCCGGCTCCAGATGGGCGCGGGACTGGTCGAGCACCTGGGCGATGCCGCCGGGAATATCCTTCGTCAGCGCCACTTCCACGAAGATCAGCGGTTCGTCCACGAGGGCGGGGTGGAAGAAGGCGTAACAGCGCCGGTCCGGCGTATCCACGCGGGCGCGCAGATCGTTCCAGTCGCGGATGGCATGCACCGCCTCGTAGCGGATGATCTTTTCCAGCACGTTGGCGGGCGTCGACCAGTCGATGCGGCGCAGCACGAGAAACCCCCGGTTGAACCAGGACGAGAAGAGATGTCCGAAATCCCGGTCCACCGCGGCAAGATCGTGGCGATGGACGAGGGCGTCCATCAGATTCTCGCGCATGCGCACCAGGGAGAGGGTGGCGCCGGGGCCGAGATTGAACCGGCGGAACAGCTCCTGCCGGCGCGGCTCGCTGGCGAGATGGAGTTCTGCGGCCGCCGCGTCCGAGCCGGTGCGGCCATAGCTCTCGATGGCTTTTTCAAGCCGTGCGCGATCCGGCCCGAATGTCTCTGCCAGCGCTTCGAAAAAGGCGATGCGCTCGCCGGTCTTCATGCGGGCGTAGCGATCCAGGATGTCGGAGGCCAGCGCAACGCCGGAAGCCTCGCCCCGACCAGAGAGAAGCTGCTCGCAGCGCTCCACCAGGGTCGCCGCCTTGGTGGCGCCGGATACCCTGCTCGACCGGTCGAGCAGGGAGCGCCCCCGTTCCGCGATGGAGGTGAGGAGGTCGCCGAAGAAGGAAGTATTGGAACTCATCGCATCGCCCCGCCGTGGTCCCAGAGCCCGCTGCCGGAGCGCCTATGGGAAAGCCGGAAGCTGGCGATGGCAAGGCGCGCGTGCACCGCACGCCCCATCTCTTTCGGCTGAGAGCCGACCGGCGCTGCGGAGCGCGGACAGTTCCCGGCGGTCGGATGGAGCATGGCATCCTCGGTGGTCATTATGCATGTACTAAAATCTCGATTGGATTTTTTGTCAACAATCTTGTATACAAGATCTGTTGGTTGCACCGAGAGCGCCGTCGCGGTGTTCTGGGATCGGACGGAGGCGGACAGTGCGCGGCGAGCAGACCCCGAGGCTCAGGGAGGCGCTGGAAAACGATATCGTCTCCGGCCGGCTGCGGCCGGGCCAACGGCTTGACGAGGTCGGTCTCGCCGCGCGCTTCGGCGTCTCGCGGACGCCGATCCGCGAGGCATTGATCCAGCTGTCCGCCTCGGGCCTCATCGAGATTCGCCCGCGCCGGGGCGCCTTCGTGGTGCTGCTCGGCCCGCGCGAGTTGCTGGAATCCTTCGAGCTGATGGCGGAGCTGGAGGCCGCCTGCGCGCGCCTCGCCGCCCAGCGCATGGCGGCTTGCGATCGCGCCGCCCTCGCCGAGGCCCATGCCGCCTGCGGCGCGGCGGTCGAGGCGGGGGATGTCTGCGCCTATTATCCGGCCAACGCGGCCTTTCACGCCGCCATCTATGCCGCCACCGGCAACCGGGTGATCCATGGCGAGGCCTTGCGGCTGCAGCGGGCGTTGCAGCCCTATCGCCGGCTCCAGCTCAACGTGCCACGCCGTATGGAGGCCTCCTTCGCCGAGCATGAGGCGATCATGGTCGCGCTTTGTGCTGGCGATGGCATTGTCGCCGCAGAACGGGCGCGAACCCACGTTCTGGTTCAGGGTGAGCGCTTCATGGCCCTGCTCGCCGCCCTGCAGGCTGAGACCGAGGCTTTGGCTGAAGCCGGCTAGGGGATGCAATGGGAGCGGCGGCCGAGATGCCCCGCTCGCCTGTGCTTATGCCGAATCCGGAAGGTCCAATCACCACGATGGGGATGCCGCGACCGCGCGTTCCAACACCTGTTGCCGCCCGCGTCTGCTTCCAGTATGAAGGCCGAGCCGGCGTCCGCGACACGCACCCGTATCTCAGCTGGCTAGAGCGCTGCCCTCCGAAGGCACGTGTCAAGCCGGCCGATGCGAAAGGTGGGAAGAAAAGCGTTATTGAATTCAAAGGCTTGCGGGCGTGTGGCCGAGGGCTTCACTTTCGCAAAAATTCCGAGTAAGCACTGCGTAAGCAGCAGGCACCCGTAGCTCAGCTGGATAGAGCGCCGCCCTCCGAAGGCGGAGGCCACACGTTCGAATCGTGTCGGGTGCGCCATTGCAATCAGAAGTTGCTTTGGTATTTGCGCGGAAGTTGCGTTTTTCCATTCTGGCGGCGGAATCTCATTCGCCGACCTAGTGTGACCGGGTGCTGCTCGCACCTGCATCCAAATCTCTCCAAAATTCGACCATGTATGAGACGCTCGGCTAGCTCGGCCCGCTTCTACGGTGGGCCTCTAGGGCGCGGAAGTCGGCAGATGTCCGATGCCTCCCCCGTCGCGCTGAAATCGTCATTTGCAAAAACTAGAGCATTTTCCGCTCATAATGGCTCATATCCTGCGGCCATGAAGAAGTTCTGGCATTCCTTTGACGTGAAGCAGTCGATGAGGCGACCGATGGCGTCCCACAGGCCGGCGACGGAGCGCTCGGCGTCTTTGCGCAGGAGCGCCTTGAGCTTTGAGAATGCCTTCTCGATGGGATTGAAGTCGGGGCTGTAGGGCGGCAGATAAAGCAGACCGGAGCCGGCAGCCTCGATGGCGGCGCGGACCTGAGGCCCCTTGTGGGAGCCGAGATTGTCCATCACCACCATGTCGCCTGGCGAAAGCTCGGGAATGAGAACCTGTTCCACATAGGCCAGGAACGCCACG
>NZ_VAUP01000014.1 GCF_005871085.1 Xanthobacter autotrophicus
ACTTGAGGCCCGCGCCCGTCTCGACCGCCACGCTGGCGCCAAGACCGACAAGACGCTTCACCGTATCCGGGGTCGCAGAGACCCGCGGCTCGCCGAGATCAACCTCGGCGGGGACAGCGATTTTCATGTGTTAGCCCTCAGCCCTATTCCGCCGCATCACGCTCGGCACCGGCGACGCCGGTGGCCGTAGGTGGCTTCAGGAAGCGGAAGTCGCACCCCTCGTCCGCATCCAGCGTCTGCTCGGCATAAAGCCGCGCATAGCCGCGCTCGGGCGCGGGGGGCGGCGGCGGAAGGAGCGCGCGGCGGCGGGCCAGTTCGTCCGCCTCGACCAGGAGGTCGATACGCCGCCCGGCAACGGACAGGCGGATGGGATCGCCGTCCTGCACGAGGGCCAACGGACCGCCCGACGCCGCATCGGGCGTCACATGCAGCACGATGGTGCCGAAGGCGGTGCCGCTCATGCGCGCATCGGAAATCCGGATCATGTCCTTCACGCCCTTCGCCGCGAGCTTGCGGGGAATGGGCAGGTAGCCGGCTTCCGGCATGCCCGAGGCGCTGTGCGGACCGGCATTCTGCAGCACGAGGATATCATCCTCCCGCACATCCAGGGCCGGATCGTCGATCCGGGCGGCCAGATCGGCGAGGGAGGAGAACACCACCGCCCGCCCTTCGGTCTCGAACAGGCGCGCATCCGCCGCCGCTCGCTTCAGGATCGCACCGCGCGGGGCCAGCGACCCGAACAGCGCCACCAGCCCCCCGTCGGGTTCGAGCGGACTTTCACGGGCGGCGATGATGGCGTGGTCCACATAGCCGTCCTGGTCCGCGTCGAGGCGTTCGCGCAGGGTTTCACCGGTCACGGTCAAGGTATCGAGATGGAGCAGCGGCCGCAGTTCCCGCAGCACCGCTCCCATGCCGCCAGCGGAATGGAAGTCCTCCATGTAATGCGCGCCGACGGGCTTAAGGTTCACCAGTACCGGCGTCGTGTCGGAGATCGCATTGAGCCGGTCGAGGTCGAGGGGGATGCCGGCGCGCCCGGCGATGGCCGCAAGATGGATGACCGCATTGGTGGAGCCGCTGAGCGCCATGAGCACGCGCAGGGCATTCTCGACCGATTGGGCGGTGACGATGCGCTTCGGCGTGAGATCGGAACCGATGAGCCTGACCGCAGCGGCGCCGGTGGCCTCGGCGGCGCGCAGCCGGTCGGCATGCACGGCCGGAATGGCCGCCGTGCCGGGGAGGGTCATTCCCAGCGCCTCGGCGATGCAGGCCATGGTGCTTGCCGTGCCCATCACCGCGCAGGTGCCGGCCGTCGTTGCAAGGCGGCCCTCGATGACGTCGATCTCCTCGGCATCCACATCCCCGGCGCGGTACTTGGCCCAGAACCGGCGGCAGTCGGTGCAGGCGCCGAGCCGCTCGCCCTTGTGACGGCCCGTCATCATCGGGCCGCCGATGAGCTGGATGGCGGGAAGATCGGCCGAAACCGCCCCCATGAGCTGAGCCGGAACCGTCTTGTCGCAGCCTCCCATGAGGACCACGCTGTCCATGGGCTGGGCGCGGATCATCTCCTCCGTGTCCATCGCCATGAGGTTGCGATAGCGCAGCGAGGTGGGCGAGAGGAACACCTCGCCGAGGGAGACCGTGGGAAATTCGAGCGGCAGCCCACCCGCCGCCAATACGCCGCGCTTCACTGCCTCCAGCAGCTCGGGAAAATGCCGGTGGCAATTGTTGAAGCCCGACGGCGTATAGGCGATGCCAACCACGGGACGCTTCAGCATCTCGCGTGAATAGCCCATGGACTGGGCGAAGGAGCGCCGCAAATAGATGGAGAAATCCCGGTCGCCATAGTCGGTCAGGCCGCGGGCGATGCCGTGGGGGTGCTCGCTCATGGAATGCTCTCTCAAGGGCTGCGTGAGGAAGCGCGAGGGCTGCCGCCTCACGCGCGTCGAGGTCGGGACGTGGCTCAGAGAAGCCGCGTCTTCACGTATTTGGGTTCCAGATAGTCGCGGATCCCCAGGGCACCGCCTTCGCGGCCCATGCCACTCTCCTTGATGCCTCCGAACGGGGCTTCCGCCGTGGCGAGCATGGTATCGTTGACGCCGACCATGCCCACCTCCAGCGCCTCGGAGGCGCGCGCGGCGGTAGCGAGACTACGGGTGAAGACGTAGCCGGCCAAGCCGAACGGCAAGGCATTGGCCCGCGCCATCCCCTCATCGAAGCTGCTGAAGGAGGTCAGCGGCGCCACCGGGCCGAACGGCTCCTCCACCATGATGCGGGCGGCATCCGGCACCCGTCCGAGCACGGTGGGCGCAAAGAAGAAGCCCCGGTTGAACCCGGCGGGCTGGTCACCCCCGGCGAGCAGCTCGGCGCCGTGCTCCAGGGCGTCGGCAACCATCGCGCGGGCGTTCTCCAGGCCGCGCCTGTTGGCGAGGGGGCCGACGTTCGCCTGTTCCTCGGTATAGGGACCGGGCCTCAGGGCTTCGGCGGTCGCGACGAAGCGGCGCGCAAAGGCGTCATAGGCCCCCTCCTCCACGTAGAAGCGGCTCGGCGAGATGCACACCTGCCCGCAATTGCGGAACTTGGTGGCGGCGCACAACTCGGCGGCGCGCTCCACGTCCGCATCGGCGAAGACCAGCACCGGGGCATGGCCGCCCAGTTCCATGGTGACCTTCTTCACGTGGGTCGCGGCGAGGCGCAGGATTTCCCGTCCGACCGGGACAGAGCCGGTCAGCGAGACCTTGCGCACCACCGGCGACGCGATGAGCCGCGCGGAAATGCGGCGGGAATCGCCGGTGACGAGATTCACGGCCCCCTCGGGCATGCCTGCATCCGCGCAGGCCTGGACGATGGCCATGGCGCTTCCGGGCGCCTCCCCGGCCGGCTTGACGATCACCGCGCAGCCGGCGCAGAGGGCGGCGGCGATCTTGCGCGCTGGGAGCAGTGCCGGAAAATTCCACGCGGAGAACGCGGCCACCACACCCACCGGCTGATGGATGACCGCCATGCGGACATCGCTCTCGCGCGCCTCGATGGTCTGGCCGTAGATCCGCTTGGTTTCCTCCGCGTACCATTCGAACTGGTCGGCAGTGGCGCGCCACTCGCCACGGGATTCGCCCAGCGGCTTGCCCGTCTCCATGGACATGAGCAGGGCATAGGGCTCGATGCGCTCGCGGATGAGGTCGCCGACTCGGCGGAGCCGGGCCGACCTGTCCCAGGGCTGCACCCGCCGCCAGGTGGCGAAGCCGGCGGCGGCAGCCACGAGAGCGGCATCGATGTCGTCGTCGGTCGCGTCGGGAACGCGCCCGATCACCTCTTCCGTGGCCGGGTCAACCACCTGCCGGGTACCCCGGGCGGAGGCCGCGCGCCACCCCCCGCCGATGAAGAGGCCGAAATCGTCATAGCCATACATGATCGCCTCCCCGCCCCTCACAGGTCCTGCGCGATCCAGGCATCCTGGACCTCCTCGCACCAGTTGCCCACGTTCCAGTTCCCCCAGGCGCCGAGGCCAGCCAGGGGATCATCCCCGGCATGGACCGGCACGTGCACCACCGAAAAGCCGTCATGGGCGTAGGCCCGTGCCAGCGCGGCGGTGAGCCGGTCGGCGGTGAAGCCGCCATGGAGCGCCAGCACTCCGGCCACGGAGCCGGCCAGCGCGGCGTAGTCCACCGCCACCGCGTCATGGGTCTTGAAGGTGGCACCGTATTGGGCGACCTGCAGGCTTGAAATGGCCGCCATGCGGCGGTTGTCGAAGATCACAACCATGCCGCGGACACCATGCTCGATGGCATCGATCAGGATCTGTGGGTTCATCATGAAGGAGCCATCGCCGGTGAAGGCGATGGTGTAGCGGGGCGCCTCGGCGAGACCCGAGGCCAGAAGCGCGCTGACGGCAAAGCCCATGTAGGAGGCGCCGGTCTCGGTGAAGGTGTCGCCGGTGCGGTCGTCTTCCACGATCTGGAAGCCGTTGGCCTGCACGTCGCCGGCGTCGAAAAGCTTGGCGGCCCCGATGCGCCGCGCGAAATCCGCCACCACCTTGATCGCCGCCGGCTGGCTCAACACCGGGCGGCCGAAGGTCTCGTCCATCACCGGCTCGGCGGCGAAGCGCTCGGCGCGGAAGGCGGCCCATTCGGCCTTGTGTGCGGCGCATTCCGCCAGCCATTCCGCCTTGCCGACGGCGCCCGCGGCGCCGATCCGCTCCAGTTCGGCAGCGAGGCGGTTGCACACCGCCGATATGTCGCCGGGCAGGGCGTGGGTCGCGTTGTAGTGGAGCAGGTCGGTGAGGTCGCCATTGATGTTCACCACGGCCTTCGCCGCGGGATAGCCGATGCCGGAGCAATCGGACTGGCAAACGGCGCGCGAGCCCACGACCACCACGAGTTCCGCCGCTGCCATGGCCGCATTGCCGCTGATGGAGCCTTTCGATCCACCCACGTGCATGTTCTGGGGATGGGCATCAGGCAGCACGCCGCTCGATCCCGGGGAGAGCACCACGGCGGCCCCTGCCGCCTCCGCGAGGCGCCTGACGGCTTCGTCGTGGCCGCGGGTCCCCCCGCCCGCCTTCAACACCACGCGCGGCGCGCGGGCGATGAGCTGGGCCGCCGCCTTGACGGGCCCATCATCCTCCAGCGACAGCGCCGGCAAGCTCGGGCGCCCCGGCAAGGCAGCGAGATTGAGCGTAAGGGGCGCCGGCTGGGTGTTGAGCGGAAGCAGCAGGTAGAACGGCCCGGCCCGATAGGGATGGAACACGGTCTGCCCCCCCTGCCGCATGGCATCGCGCAGGGCCTGCGGCGTGTGCAGGACGTAGGAGCGCCCCATCAGGGCGGTGATGCGGCCAAACAGGCCCTGCTCCGGCTTCGGCACCTGCTGCATGTTGTAGCCTTCGCCGAAGGTCGTCTCGTCACCATAGATATGGTAGACGCCGACCCCGTTCGACGCTGCGGCGAGGGAACCGGCCATGGCCTGGAGTGCCCCCGGCCCGATGGAAGTGACCACCGCCGGCACCTCCTTGTACTGCCAGGCCAGCGCCGTGGCGGCATGGGCCATCGCCACCTCGTTGCGACAGTTGAAGGTCTGCGTGACCCCTTCTTCCTCATAGACCCTGAGCACGTCGCCAAGGTCGGTGGAGCCGTGCCCGAAGATGGCGAGATATTTCCGCACCCCCTGCTTCAGCAGGCCCAGGACGAGCGCCTCCGAGAGCGTCACCTCCACCAGCTTCGGCAGGAGGCCGCAGGCGATGGCTTTTTCGAACCCCCCGGCGCGGGCGATGATGCGGGCACGCTCGCGCCGCCGGTCCAGCCAGCTGGCCGGGCTTTGGGCCGCCGGGGATCCCGACTGCCGTGCGACCGTGTCCAATGCGGAATAGCTTGTCATGTCGGAACCCCTTGATCTGGGAACGGTTGGCGATGGCGCGACCGTCACACCCGGGCGGCGACCGCAACCGGAAGGAGGCCGGGCGGAACCGCCGCCTCCGTCATCCCGACCTCGGAGACGAGATCGGGAACCGGCTTGCCGTCGAGCACCTTGAGCGCACGTTCGTAGTCGACGCCGCCCACCCAGCGGCCCACCACCAGCGTGGCGATGATGTTGCTGGTGAGGTTGGTGGCGGCGCGGATCTCCGCCATGAAGCGGTCGACGCCGATGAGCAGGGTCAGTCCGGCGATCGGCAACACGCCGATGGCGGGCATGGTGGCGGCGAGCGCAATGAAGCCGCCGCCCGTCACCCCGGCCGCGCCCTTCGAGGTGAAGAGCATCACGAACAGGATGGTGAGCTGCTGGGTGATCGAAAGCTCAATATTGGTGGCGTGCGCGATGAACAGGACCGACATGGTCATGTAGATCGCGGTGCCATCCATGTTGAAGGAGAAGCCCGTCGGCATCACGAGGCCCACGACCTCTTTCTTCACGCCGATATTCTCGAGCTTCTCGATGGACCGCGGGATCATGGTTTCAGCGGAGGTGGCGGCGAACACCACCAGGATCTCATCCTTGAAGTGGGCGAGCACCTTCCACAGGCTGAAGCCGGCGATGCGCAGGGCCGCCCCCAACACCAACACGACGAACAGGATGGAGACGATGTAGACCGCCAGCACCAGTTCACCGAGATTGATCAGCGTGCCGATGCCGAACTTGCCGATGGTGAAGGCCATGGCGCCGAATGCGCCGATCGGGGCAAAGCGCATGATGATGCCGACCATGCCGAATAGCCCGGCCGCAGCCTGCTCCAGCAACGCCACCAGCGGCTTCACCCTGTCGCCGAACTTGCAGAGCGCCAGGCCGAACAGCACCGCCACGAACAGGACGGGCAAAATCTCGCCCTTCACGAATGGCTCCACGAAGGTGGTCGGGATGATGTTGACGAGAAAGTCGACCAACGTCATGTGCTTGGCGCTGGACACATAGCCCGAGACCGCCGAGCTATCGAGAGTGGCGGGGTTAGCGTTGATGCCATGACCCACCGGCCACACATTGCCCACCACCATGCCGATGATAAGAGCGAGGGTGGAGGCGATCTCGAAATAGATGAGCGCCTTGACCCCGACGCTGGCGATCCGGCGCATGTCGCCCATGGTGGCGATGCCAACGACGATCGTCAGGAAGATGATGGGCGTGACCACCACCTTGATGGCCCGAATGAACACATCGCCCAGCGGTTTGAACTGCTGCGCGAGCATCGGCTCATAATATCCGAGCAACGCGCCGATCACCACGGCGACGAGAACCTGGAAATATAGCTTCTTGCACAGACGGATCGGCCAGAACAGCGGTCGTTGCGGCGGGTTTAAACTTTGATCGCTCATCGCAGGCTGAAGCATTGTTTCCTCCCGGTGTATTTTTGGGTTTTCCCTTGGCTTTTTTCTGGGCTTATTGCGCCCTTGCCTGTGCGGCGGTTTCCGCCTGCCTCTTGCGCCCGAGGGCGGCGACGATGCTTTCCGGCGTCGCCGGCAGCGTGGTGATGCGGACGCCGATGGCGTCGTAGATGGCGTTCATGACCGCGGGGATGGTGGGCACCATGGCCGGCTCGCCGATGCCCTTCACGCCGAGTGGGCCGATGGGATCCGGATCCTCCACGATCACGCAGGTGACCTGCGGCACGTCGAGGGCCGTCGGCAGGATGTACTTGGCGAAGCCCGGGGTTACGGTGTGGCCGTCCACCGTCTGGTAATGCTCCATGAGCCCCTGCCCGAGGGCCTGCACCACGCCGCCCTCGATCTGGCCTTCCACCCCTTTGGGATTGACGGCGCGTCCCACGTCATGCGCCGCCCACACGCCGAGCACCTGCACTTCGCCGGTGACGGTGTCCACCTCCACCTCGGCCACCTGGCAGCCGAACACATAGGCCTGCCAGGGACGTCCCGATCCGTCGGCGGCATCGAGCCCGGTGTGGTGGGCGGTGAAGGAGGCCGCGCCAACCGGCACGACGCCACGCTTCTTGCAGATGTCCACCGCCTCGCGCATCGCGCACTTCAGGTTGGTTCCCTCGGCCCTAAGCGTGCCGTTGTGCGCCCGCAGGGAGGCGGCATCGGTGCCCCAATGGGCGGCCATCTCGTCGAAAAGCCGGGCGCGGGCCTCACGGCAGGCCAGCGCGACCGAATTGCCGATCATGTAGGTCTGCCGGGTCGCGCCGGCATGGGCGGCTTCCGGGACGCGAGCCGTGTCATTGTCGCCCACGGTGACGTCCTCGGGGCGGATGCCCAGTTCTTCCGCCGCGATCTGGGCAAGGACGGTGAGGATGCCCTCGCCGATCTCGGTGACGCCGGTGACCACTTTGGCGGTGCCCCCGTCATCCAGTTCCACCCAGGTGCCGGCACGGTCGATGCTCGCCGTGCGGGCGATGCCATACCAGCCTGCGGCCATGCCGCGTCCGCGCTTCCTCGCCATCACGCGACCTCCTCGGCCTGGGCTTCGGGAACCGGAGCCGCGAAGCGCGCCCCGAGCCGGCAGGGCGGGCGCGTGCCCTCCCCCGCGAGATCGCCGCGAACGGCCCCGCGCACCACCGGCGCGCCGCGCTCCCAGCGCGCGGCCCCTTCTGCGCCCGCCAGGACATCGAGAAGACTCGCGCTGTCGAGACGCTGTTGGGTATGGGTGGTGTCGCCGGCCCGCATGGCGTTGCGCCGGCGCAGCTCGAAGGGGTCGAGGCCCAGCCGCTCGGCCGCCATGTCGAGCATGCTTTCGGTGGCGAACTGGGTCTGGAGCGAGCCGAAGGAGCGGAAGGCTCCGGACGGAGTGTTGTTGGTATAGACCCCGTAGGTGTCGATCTTCACATTGGGGATCGCATAAGGCCCCCCGGCGAGGATCGCGCCCTTCCGGATGACCCCTTCAGTGGACATGCCGTAGGCTCCACCGTCATAGACCGCTCGGATCTCGCTTGCCGTGATCCGGCCGTCCCGGGCCAGACCCATGCGGTAGGAGATGCGCGCCGAGTGTCGCTTCGCCGTGGTGGAAACCGATTCCTCCCGGGTGAAGACGAGGCGCACCGGCTGTCCGGTCTTCATGGCGAGCAACGCCAGCATGCCCTGGTAGATCATGTCCTCCTTGCCGCCGAAGCCGCCCCCGACCGGACTCATGATCATGCGCACCTTGTTGATGGGCAGGGCCAGGATGTCGGAAAGCATGTGGCGGTGATGGGTGATGTTCTGGCTGGGCGAATGCACCGTCACCACGCCGTCGGGATCCACGTAAGCGAGGCCTGCCTCGGGCTCGAGATAGGCATGCTCCACCTGCTGGGTCTCGAAGCACTCCTCGATGATCACGTCCGCCGCGGCGAAGCCCGCCTCGACGTCGCCCTTGCGGATGGGGATGTGCTTCACCAGGTTGTCCGCAGCATAGTCGTGCAGCACCGGCGCGCCCGGCATCAGCGCCGCATCCGGATCGAACACCCCGGGCAGGATCTCATACGCCACCTTGATCTTCGCGAGCGCCCGTGTGGCGGTGACGAGGTCTTCGGCCGCCACGGCGGCAATGGCCTCGCCCACGTAGCGCACCTTGCCTCGCGCCATCACCGGCTGGTCGCGCACGAACACGCCGAAGCCGTCCTTGCCCGGCACGTCGGCGGCGGTGACGATGGCCGCCACCCCGTCCATGGCCTCGGCCTCCGACGTGTCTAGGCTGCGGATCACGGCGTGGGCATGAGGCGAACGCAGCACCTTCACATGCAGCATGCCGGGCAGCGTCATGTCGCCAGCATAGCGCAAGGCGCCCGTGACCTTGGACGGCGCGTCGAGACGGCGCACGCTGGTGCCGATGAAGCTGCCGTCCTTCAGTTCCTCCTCATCGAGGGCCGACGCGGGCCGTACGCCGCACAGCACGTCGCGGGCCAGCGCCACCGCATCGAAGATCTTCTGGTAGCCGGTGCACCGGCAGATGTTGCCTCCGAGGCGTTCCTTGATCTCCTCGTCGCCGAGCCGCGGATTGCTGCGCAGGGCTGCGGTCGCAGCCATCACCATGCCCGGGATGCAGTAACCGCACTGGCTCGCGCCAGCTTTGTGAAAGGCCCGCTGCACCACGGACAGGGCCCCGCGTGGGCCCAGGCTCTCCACCGTCTCCACGTCGGCGCCGTCCACCTTGGCCGCCGGCACGAGGCAGGACTTCAGGAGTACCCCGTCCACGAACACCGAGCAGGTGCCGCACTCGCCGGCGCCGCAGCCTTCCTTGCTGCCGGTGAGGTGAAGATCCTCCCTCAACAGATCGAGCAGGCGCAGGTGCGGCGGCACGGTGCGATGGAGGGTCCGGCCGTTCACCGTGACGGAAAGGGAAAGGTCAGGCATCGACTGCCTCCAGTGTCTGTTCGAGGACATCCACGTCGGCGCCCGCCTCGCGCGCCGCGCAGACGAGAGCGCGAGTGAGGAAGCCGCGCAGCACTGCGCGCCGGTAGTCACGTCGTGAGCGGGATTGTACGAGGTCGAGCTCCAGCTCCGCCGCCTCGGCGATGGTCCCGGCATCGAGGGGAGCGCCGCGCAGCAGCGCCTCGGTATGAGCAAGGCGCACCGCCTTGGGGCCGATGCCGCCAGCCGCGATGCGCACATCGTCGAAGGCCTTTCGGCCCGCATCGAGGCTCACCGCGACGCTCAGGCACGCCACCGCAATGACGAGGGAGCGCCGATGACCCACCTTCTCGAATGCGCCGCCATGGGTCGGCAAGGCGTCGCATTCGAAGCTGGTGATGATCTCGCCGGGCGCGATGGAGGTCCGGCTCGGCCCCTCCACCAGCTCGGCCAGGGGCACGCTGCGCCGGCGGACGCCGCCGGTATCGCGCAGGGCCAGTTCCACCTCGGCATTGAGGACGAGGAGCGCCGGCATGCCGTCCGCGGCGGGCGAGGCATTGGCGACGTTGCCGCCAATGGTGGCGCTGGCGCGAATCTGGTCGCAGGCGAACCAGATGGCGCAATGGCGCATGTTAGGAAGAACCGCGCTCAACGCGCGGTCCTCAAGGAAGGCCTGAAAAGGTGTCGCCGCGCCGAGCCGCACGCGGCTCTTGCCGATGACGACGCCGTTCAGGTCGGCGATCTTCGAAATGTCGATGAGCGCCTCGATGTGAACGTCGCCCGCGCGCCCCTCCCGCGCCCACGGGAGGATGTCCGTAGCTCCGGCCACCAGGCGGTAGCGGCCGGCGAACGCCTCCATTGCGTCGAATGCGGCGTCGAGGGTGCGCGCCGTGATATAGTGGTCGCAGGTGAGCATGGCCGCGCGCCTATTCCGCCGCTGCGCGGGCGTATTCGGTGTCGGAGACCTTCACCACCACCTTGATGGCATCCTCGATCCGCTCGCGGGCATATTTCAGCGCCGTGGGCAGATCGACCAGCGGGAAGGTGTGGGTATGGATCTTGGTGGCATCGAAGCGCTTCTGCGCCATGAAAGCCTCGGCGCGGTGGGTGGCGCTCTTGCCTTCGCCGCGAATGCCGAACAGATAGATGTTGTTGCGCACCAGATAGGCCACGTCGATCTCGACCGGCTCATGGGGGAAGGCCGCAAGGCAGATGCGCCCGCCGCGGTTCAGCATGCGCGCCGCCTCGTTGATGGCGTTGGGCGCACCTGAGCACTCGATCACATAATCGATGCCCTTGCCGCCGTTCAGCCCGCGGATCGCTTCCACCGGATCCTCATCCTTGACGTTGACCACATGGTCGGCGCCAAGCTCGCGGCCCATCTGGAGCCGGTTGTCACGGGTGCCGGTGAGGAAAACCGGGTTCGCGCCCAATGACTTCGCGACAGCGACCCCGAGAAGCCCGATGGGACCTGGCCCAAGCACCGCGACGCTCTCGCCCGCCACGAGGCCGCCAAGCTCGGTCAGGCCATACATGGCCGTGCCGGCGGTGACCACCAGCGTCGCCTCCTCGTCGGACATGTCGTCGCCGACGGGGATGATGGTGTTGATATTGTTGATGGCGTATTCCGCGAAGCCGCCGTCCGTGGTGAAGCCGTTGGCGCGATGGCCCTTGTCGACCTCACCGTAATTGAGGCCATAGTTGTGGCAGGAAGTGTACATGCCCTGTCGGCAGCGCTTGCACTGGCCGCAGCCGGCATGGATCTCCACCGTTACCCGCTGGCCGATCTTGTATTCATCGACTCCCGGGCCAAGCGCCACGACCGTTCCCATGTATTCGTGGCCTGGCGTAAAGTTCTTGTTGAACGGCAATCCGCCCTCGATCTGCGCCGGGGGTCCCCGGTGGATGATCTCGAGGTCGGTGGCGCAGATGGCGACGGCATCAATGCGCACCAGCACTTCGGCGCGTTTCGGCGCCGGCACCGGCTTTTCCGTGAGGACGATCTGGTCGGGATCCCCCAGGACCCATGCACGCATGGTCTCCGGAATGGGATAATCAGGGCTCGTCCTCACACCTTGGGGCGCATACATGGGCTTTTCCTCCTGAAGATGGACACGTTGGTCCGTTTCCGGTCCGCGGTGCGGCCGGCCAAATGGCAAAGGTGCAGATGGGCGCGCTTGCGGCGCTGAAGTTCAGGCCTGCTTGACCGACGAAGCAGGGACGGCCTTCTCGTCCAACGTTCCGGAGTTGCCGAGCTCCGAGGACAGACTATTGGCCGCATTTACGATTTCGCACCGCATCAGATCCAGGTGCACCGCATCCGCCCGCATGGTCGGCGCCGATACCGAGAGCGAGCCGACGACGGTTCCCACGTGGTCCCTGATGGCGGCGCCCACACAGACCACGTGGGGCTGAAACTCCTCGTTGTCGGTCGCATATCCCTCACGGCGCACGGCGCGCAGGTGCTCAAGCAGGCCTTCGCAGTCCGTGATGGTGTTCGCAGTGAAGCGCGTCATGCCCTTGTGGGCGAGGATGGCGCGGATCTGGGGTTCCGGGAGCCAGGCGAGGATGGCCTTGCCGGTCGCGGTGGCATGCACCGCATCGGTCTTGCCCACGGCGCCCGAGTCCACCCGCACGGCATGCCGTGCATCCTTCTTGGCTATGGTGAAGAGATCTTCGCCCTGCAACACCGCCAGGTGGACAGTCTCGCCGGTGGCAGCATTGATCCGCTCCAGGAACGGTTCGGCGCGGCGCGGCAGATCCACCTGGCGCAGGCAGGCGGCGCTGAAGGACAGGATGCGGGGTCCGAGCGCATAGCGCCGGCCCGCCGACTTGGTGACGTAGCCGCGCTGGACCAGTGTCGCGAGCAGGTGGTGGCAGGTCGATGGATTGAGCCCAGCTTCCATGGCGAGGGCATTGAGGCCGGCGACGCCACCGGCGTTGGCAATAGCTTCCAGCAACGTCAGCGCACGCTCCACCGACTGGATGCCGGCACCGGCCTGCCGGCTTGGAACCGGCTTTACCATCGGCTGCTGATCGGGGCCGACCTGCATCAGGTCCATGGCAATCCCTCCCGTATTTCTTATTAAGTCAAAAGTAGCAGCCGAAAAACGCGAGTCAATTATTTTTCACATTGCAGAGCACTATTTCATATAGTGAAATTTACGGGCGCCAAGACTTCTAAGAATTCTGACAGGATCGTCATTGAATTCATGCTGCACTGGCGT
The DNA here is from genome assembly GCF_005871085.1 of Xanthobacter autotrophicus. Classification (GTDB taxonomy): domain Bacteria; phylum Pseudomonadota; class Alphaproteobacteria; order Rhizobiales; family Xanthobacteraceae; genus Xanthobacter; species Xanthobacter autotrophicus. The sequence goes on from NZ_VAUP01000014.1 coordinate 12,986, forward strand.
CGTCGGGACCTCTATCCCGCCACGTGTTCGCTCTGACGCAGGATCTTGCCTGTTTGCCGGGGTCGCCTTCGGGATCCGGCGCGCAGGTTCCGAGGCGGCAGCGGCCGCCAATGGCGCGACCGATGCCGATTGGCACCCGTCCGCCCTGAAAGCGGCTGATCGGGCAACAACAGCGTGTTCCACGACGCGCGTTGCACTTTGGTGACACCGGCGATGCAACACGCTCTGCCCGGGAAGACGCGACGGCTCCGGGACGAGAAGGCCATCCGGCCACTATGACCCTGCACGAGCGGGGCTTTTTGGACGATGTCCACCGCATGCCGGCGACCCGCCCGCCCCGTCTAGAATTACTTTAACATATTGCGATTAAATATGATTTTCCATACCGCCAGGTGCTTGCGCGACGGCCTTGGGGTGCGATGGACGAGAATACGGATCATGTGCGGTTCGACCAGGCGTTCAGTCCGCCTCTCGCCACCAAGCAGGCAAGCAACATTATGCCCCCTGCCCACAGGAAAGGTTGATGTCATTATTAAAAGCCAGCATGGCGGCTCCCGGATGGCAAACGGCGCGACAACGTCCAACAAGGCTGCCCGCGTTTCCTGAAGATTGACGTGGGTGACGTCGCTAGCCGAGCCACTGGTCGTCTCGATCCACCTGTCGGACATCCGGCTGAGTTGATGCCGCCCGTTGCTGGAACCGACGTCGGGATTGCGTGGGCCGCAGCCTCCGAGCAATGGCCCATCCGGACGAGCAGCCCCGGGAACCCAGCCGGGCTTCACCAACGTCGGGGCTCCATCACCGGACCGCCTGGGCTGCCCGACGACGGTCGAGGACGATCGCGGCAAGTTCTGCCAGCGCGGCCAATGCACCGATGGGCCAGACCGCTCCGGTGCCGATGACGGTGGCACCGATCGCGGAACCGATGGAAAAGCCGAGGTACATGGTCGAGGTGTTGAGAGCGAGCGCGATGGGGGCCTCCGAGGCCGGACCGGCCGCGATCAGTCGAGCCATCTGGGCGGGAAACAAGGACCACACGCTGAAGCCCCAGACGGCAATGGCCGCGAGGGCGACGATGAGGGCCCGCCCCGGAGGCAGCAGCGTCGCGACAGCCAGCATCGCAAATGAGATCGAAAGAGCGATCAGGGACCCCAGCACCACCCGGTCCGATCCGAAACGGTCATTCAGTGTGCCACCGACCGTGACGCCGATCGCTGCGGCGATGCCCCACATGGAAACCGTCGCGCTGATACCGCCGGGACCGAAGTCCACGACCGCTTTCAGATACGGGGCGATGTAGGGGTAAGCCGTGAAGGCGCCGATTGCCCAGAATAGACTGACGGCGAGGAGGCGAAGGATCGCAGGGCGCCGCACCACGCTGAGCCGTTGCGACAAGCTCGCCACCGGAACCCCGGATCCGGCGTCGGAGCGGATCCCGAGACGGATTCCGACGATCGCGACGAGGCCCATCGCGGCCACGGCCAGAAAGGTGGTTCGCCAGCCGAAGGCATGCCCCACGATGGCGCCGAGCGGCAGGCCCAGCGCAATAGCGATGGTCATGCCACCGCTGACGATGGCGAGCGCGCGCCCGCGCTTGCCCGCAGGCACGATAGCCCCGGCCAGCGCATTCGCTCCCGGGATGTAGAGCCCCGAGGCGATCGCCATCATGATGCGAGCGATCATCAGCGTCGCGAACGACGAAGAGTGAGCGGCGAGCAGGTTGCCGGCGGTGAAGATCGCCATGGCGAGCAGCAGCGTGTCGCGCCGCCGCAGGCTCACGGTCAGGACGGTCGAGATCGGTGAACTCACCGCCAGGACGAGCGTGAAGACGACGACCAGCGTCGCAGTCGCCGACAGGCTCATCCCGAGATCATCGGCGATGGTCGGGAAAGGGGCGCGATCATGAACCCTTCGGTTCCGATGGCGAAGGTCCCAAGCGCGAGAAATGCCGGCGACAAAAGAGAGCCCGACCCCACCTGATGCGCCCCCGCCGCAAGTGCTGCATCCGGGGCCAAAGCCACGGGCGATGCTGACTTTTCCTGGATCATTGAAATTGCTCCGAGCTCCAGAGCCGCCGCCACGTCGCACGCGGCAGCGCTCCTGCGGATCAGACCGGAATGGGATTGGCGACCAGTTCCAGATTGAAGCCGCGCACCAGTTCGTGCTCGCCGCTGCCGGGATTGTCCCGCAGCGCCCGGATCTCGTCGACGACCACCTCTTCCGTGTCGGCGGCCAGACCCGCCATGGTCTTCTCGATGAAGACGCCGAGCGGCATTGCACGCGGATCGCCGCTCTTCTTGACGAGGTCGGTGTCGACCCAGGGCGGTGCGATCTCCTGAACCGACACGCTGGTGTCCCGCAGCATGAAGCGCTGTGACAGCGCATAGGAGTGCAGAGCTGCCTTTGCGGCCGAATAGACGGCCGCCGTCGCCAGCGGCACGTAGGCGAGGACGGAGGTGTTGTGGATCACCGTCGCGCGCGATTGCTTCTTGAAATGTTCGACCAGCGCCGAGGTAAGCCGGATTGGCCCGAGCAGATTGGTGTCGACGATCTTTCGGGACACGGCATCATCGATGGTCCCGCCGGCGTCGTCGAACGGCATGATGCCGGCATTGTTGATCAGGACGTTGAGCGCGGGATAGTCCGCTGTCAGACGGGCGGCCACGCGCCTGATATCGTCGGGATCGGCGATATCAAGTTCAACGCCGTCGATGCCGGGATTGGCGCCCGAGACGTCGTCGAGCAGCGCCTTGCGCCGGCCGGCGACGATGACCTTATTGCCCAACCTGTGGAAGGCCTCGGCCAGCCCCCGGCCGATGCCGGACCCTCCGCCCGTAATGAAGATCGTGTTGCCGGTCATCTGCATGGACGTCACCTGCGGCTCGATTGAGGCCGGTCCGGATCAGCCTGGACCGCCGATGCCGCCGACTATCGGGCGGCGAAGATGAGTCTCAAATGTCATATAAACAGCAATTTGAGACATCACCTCCGCGGTACCGAAGGCATGCTCCCGCCACCCCGCCGTTCAGCGGCGAGCATCAAACGGCCGGTGCGTTTGCGGGACGTCCCGAAGGGAAGATCGGGGCCGGGCGCTGGCTTCAGTTCGTGGTCTCGGAGGCGCTGGAGCTGTCCTCCACCCTATCCTCCTGCTCCATGAGACGCAGGTTGCGACGAAGCGTCTGCGGCGGGTGGCCGAAGAAGCGCAGGAAGGCGCGCCGCATGCGGTCGCGATCCGTGAAGCCGGTGTCGCGAGCGACCGTGTCCATCGAATGCCGGCCCTCCTCGAGCATGACTTTCGCCGCCTCCAGGCGCAGCCGCTCCACGGCCTTGGCGGGGGACTGTCCGGTTTCGTCCCGGAACACGCGCGTGAACTGCCTGGGGCTCAGGCTTGCCGCGTCCGCGAGCTCCTCGACCGTCAGAGGGTTGCGGAGGTTTTCCTTGGCATAGATCAGCGCACGCCTGACCCGATCGGACCGGGGTTCGAGTTCGAGCAACGCTGAAAACTGCGACTGGCCGCCCGGCCGGCGATGATAGACGACGAGCCGGCGTGCGATCGTGCGCGCAAGCTGGGCGTCGTAGTCCTCCTCGATCAGCGCGAGGGCCAGATCGATTGCGGAACTCATGCCCGCGGACGTCCAGATATTGCCGTCCTGAATGAATATGCGATCCTCATCGACCCGGATGGTCGGAAACCGACTTTGTAGCGTTCTGGCGTGCGCCCAGTGGGTGGTCGCGGATTTCCCGTCGAGCAGGCCCGCCTCCGCCAGAACGAATGCGCCGGTACAGACACCCGCGACGCGTCGCGAGTTGCGCCCGGCCGCCACGATGTAGTCGCGAAGCGCCGGGGAGATCGGGCGCGGACGCAATTCGCCCAGGACCATCAGCGTGTCGGGAAAGTCATCCAAGGGCGTCGTCTCGATCTTGACCCCAAGGGTCGACAACACGCCGCCTCCCTTTTCCGACATGACGCTCAGCCAATAGGCACGGTGTCCGAGCTGCAAGTTTGCAAACTCGAAGGCTGACAGCGCCGCCAGGCCCATGACCTGGAAGCCGTCCTCCATGATGAAGCCGACATGCCTCATGACCGGTACCCTTCTGACCGAATTCGCCTTTATATGGATTTCAGAACTTGGGCGTCCAGTGGCCGGCCCATTCGGCCCTTCGAGGCGGTGCCAGCCTGCATCCGGTCAAGCTGGAAACTGCGTCCTGGGGGTACCTGACCCAGCATGGCAACTCCAATCGGTCCCATCTGTCCCAAATGGTCGCCTCTTTGACGTTCTGAGCGTGCTTCGCGGCCTATACGCTATGCAGACTGGACCGATCGGATTTTCTCATGACACCTCTGGATGCCTCACTGTCGGGAACCTTTGCGATCGGCGGCGATATGCCGGTCGCGCGCCTCGGCTTCGGCGCGATGCGCATCACCGGCGAAGGCATCTGGGGACCTCCGCCCAATCGCGAGGGCGCCCTCGCTACGCTGAGGAAGTTGCCGGAGTTCGGCGTCGATTTCATCGACACAGCCAACTCTTACGGACCTTACGTGTCAGAGGAGCTGATCCGCGAGGCTCTGTATCCCTACGGGCGCGTGCGCATTGCGACCAAGGCCGGGCTGACCCGCCTGGGGCCGGGCCGATGGGACACGAAGGGCGACCCTGACTATCTCCTTCGGCAGGCTCATGCGAGCCGGGATCGGCTCGGTGTCGAGCGCATCGATCTTTGGCAGTTGCACCGGATCGATCCCGCCGTTCCGCGCAGCGAACAATTCGCCGCCATCCGGACGCTGATCGATACCGGCGTGATCAAGCATGGGGGTCTCAGCGAGGTCACGATCGACGAGATCGAAGCGGCGCAACGATATTTCCCCGTGGCCACCGTCCAAAATCGCTACAACCTCGCAGACAGGACCAGCGAGGCGGTGCTGGACTATTGCGAGGCCAACGCCATCGGCTTCGTCCCGTGGTACCCGCTGGGCTCCGGCAAGCTGGCGGAGCCTGGCACGATCCTCGACCGCGTGGCGGCGGCGCATGGCGCGAGCCCGGGTCAGATCGCCATTGCCTGGCTCCTCAAGAAAAGCCCCGTGATCCTGCCGATACCTGGGACCGGCAAGGTGTCGCATCTCGAGGAAAACGTCAGGGCAGCTTCGATCCGCTTGACGGACGAGGAGTTCGAGGCCCTGGACGTGGCGGGTCGCGGCTGAGGGTACAAAGACGCGAGCCTTGACGACCACGGCCATCTTCCGGCCCGGTTCGCCCGAGTTCATTCCGGTCCACGGTTTCCGAATTCGTGTCGCCCTGGCGGCGGCCTACCGATCCTGATCACCGCTCCCTGGCCGTAGGCCACCTACGCCATTCAGGCGCCCTGGTGCCTCACCGCGTCGGTGCCGCGGGCAGAAGCCGCCCCGCGACCAGCAGCCAGATCGTCCGCACGATGATCACGCTCATCGCGACCGAGACAAGCACGAACGCGGCGGGTGCCAGAACAGCGACTGGTCCGGCATCGCCCCGACCGACGAGCCTGATCATCGCCGTGGCCAGTGCGGTGAGGCCGAAGGTGAAGGCCCAGGCGGAAGCGGTGAGGCCGGCGGCAAAGATCCAGGGCGCGAGCCGGGCGAGAACAAGCAGTTGGAGGAGCCCGTAGCCGATCAGGCCGTAGACGACCAGATCGGGGGGCCCACTCGTGACGCTGATATAGGCCGCGGCGCCGACGGTCGGCGGTGCAAGCTGGATACCCAGCACGGGGCGCAGCGGAGGCGGCATTTCCGGCGCGGTATAGAGGCGGTGGAGCAGGACGGATTCGATGGCAAACCAGCTCAGGGTGCCGGCGCCGAACGCAAGGCGCCCCCATTCGGGATAGCCGAACGCCGAACAGCCGATGGCCGTCACATAGGAGCCGGCGACTGTCGGCAGATAGAGCACGGGCGTCGTTGCGGCCGGATCCCGTGCGCCTTGCCAGAGCACGCCGGTGCGCCAGAGTGCGAAGGCCAGCGTGAAGACCACGCCGGGCACGAACAGGGCCACGGCGATGGGGCTGGAATAGGGGTGCGCTGCGATCGCCACCAGCATGGTCGCGACGCCGGCGAGCCCGATGAAGCAGCACTGGACCGGATGGAAGGCCTCGGAGAGCGCATCCCTGCGGGCCGCCAGCCATTTGGCGGCAAACAGAACGACGAGAACGGCCCAGACGAGACTGCCGGCGATCATCAGAGCCTCGCCGATGGCTGCCGGGAGGCCCCATATTTCATGGGCCGCGCGCCAGCTGTTGCTCCAGCCGACCAGTCCCAGGACCATGCCGAAGAAGGAGGCGGGAATGACGGGGAGCCCGCGGGGAGAATTGTCCATCAATATTCGTCTCAGTTTGCGTCGCGCAGCCGGCCGATGTCGCCAGCCGTCAGTTTGGAGGCCCGGGCCCCGAACCGAGCGGTGACATAATTGGTCACGGCAGCGATCTCGTCGTTCGAATAGGCCTTGCCGAAACCGGGCATGGCGGGCCGATACGGGGTCCCCGCTCCCGACCCGTGAAGGATCATCAGGGCCGCATTGGCGCCGCTCGGGTCGTTGACGGTGCGCACGCCGGTCAGTTGCGCTTCCTCACGGGCGGCGCCGGCGCCGGTCCAGGCATGGCAACTCGCGCAATTGCCTTCGAAGATGCGCTTGCCGACCGGATTGTCGATCACGGTCTGCGGCGTCGAGGGCGCAGGGCCTGCCGGCACGGGCAGGTCGCCCTTCACCGCCGGAACACTGCGCAGATAGGTGACGATCGCGCCGATGTCCGATTTCGTCAGGCGGGAGAGGCTCAGTTCGACGGCTTCGGCCATCGGGCCTGAAGCCACGCCGCGCCCGCGCGCATGCCCGGTCGAAAGATACGCCGCGAGGTCCGCCGCCGACCAGTCGCCAACGCCGCTCACCGTGTCGCTGGAGATGTTGTAGGCGGTCCAGCCTTCGGCGACCCCGCCGCCGAATTTCCTGCGCTGGTCCAGCGCCTGCATGAGGTTGCGCGGTGTGTGGCATTCCCCGCAGTGGCCCGCCGCCTCGACGAGATAGGCGCCGCGATTCCACTCCGGGGACCGCTCCGGCACCGGGCGGAAGCGCTCGTTCGGATTGAACAGCACCGACCAGATCGCCATCAGCCAGCGCTGGTTATAGGGAAATCCGAAGTTGTTCGGCTTGTTGGCCTGCTTCACCGGCTTCAGCGTGAAGAGATGGGCCTTGATGGCCAGCACGTCCTCGTCGCTCAGCAGTGTGTAGGACGGGTACGGAAAGGCCGGATAGTAGCGCGAGCCATCCGGCGCGATGCCACGATGGACCGCGTTCAGGAACTGCGCATCCGTCCAGTTGCCGATCCCGGTTTCAGGATCCGGTGTCAGATTGGGCGTATAGATCGTGCCGAAGGGCAGCACGAAGGCCCGCCCGCCGGCGAAGGGCTGGCCGCCGGGCGCGGTGTGGCACGCCTGGCAATCCGCCATGCTGGCGACATAGGCTCCCCGCGTGACCGTGTCGGCTAAGGCGAGCTCCGCAGGAACGCCGGTCGGCGACGGACCCCGATATGCCGAAAGCGCGACCGGACGCCCGCCGGCGAAGGCGTAGGGGCCGGGCTGGAGCACCATGCGCCCCACCACGCCCAGAACCGCGACGCCGGCGACGGCGACGAGTGCGACCAGTGTGAGAAGAGTTTTCCGCTTCATGGATCAGACCGATCTCGCGATGAGCGACGCATCCAGAGGCATGCGGGTCAGCTGGGTGCCGGTCGCGGCGAAGACCGCGTTGGCGACGGCCGGCTGGACGATGACCGTGCCTGGCTCGCCGATGCCGCCGGAGCTCTGTGTGCTGGACAGCAGCTCGACCTCGATGGCCGGCGTCTCGTTGATCCGCAGCAGGCGATAGTCGTTGAAATTGCTCTGTTCGACGCGCCCGCCGGCAAGGGTGATCCGGTTGTGCAGCACCGCCGCGATGCCGAACACGACGCCGCCCTGGATCTGCGCGACCACCGTGTCGGGATTGATGACGCGGCCGACATCCGCCGCGACGACGACTTTCGTGACGCGCACGTCGCCCCCATCTGTCACCGCGACCTCCGCGACGCAGGCCAGCAGGCTTCCGAAGGCGTGCATCAGCGCCACCCCGCGCCCGGTTCGTCTTCCGAACGGGGACTGCGGGACGGGACTGCCCCAACCGGCCTTCGCTGCGGCGGCGTTCAGCACCGCGAGAGCGCGCGGGTTCCGTTCGAGCAGGCCACGGCGGAAGGTCACCGGATCGGTACCGGTCTTGCGGGCGAGCAGGTCGAGGAAGCTCTCGACCGAGAAAACCGTGCTGTTGGGCCCCACGCCGCGCCAGAAGGAGAACGGAACCCCGTTCTCGTGGCGGACATAGTCGACCAGCATCTCGCCGAGCGCGTACGGCGGCTCGGCCGCTCCGTCGATCGCGTCGCTGTCGATGCCGTCCTTGAACGCGGGTGGCAGCCACCGGGCGAGGATCGACGGCCCGGTCACCCGGTGATGCCAGGCGGTGACGCGGCCGTTCTCGACGCGGGCCGTCAGCCGGTTGTGGTAGAGCGGCCGGAACATGTCCTGCCGGATGTCCTGCTCGCGGGACCAGATCACCTTGACCGGACCTGCGACCTTCTGAGCGATGCGTGTCGCGGTGACGACCGGCGCGGCCTCGAGCCGCCCGCCGAAGCCGCCGCCGATGAGGTGGTTGTTGACCGTGACCTTCTCGGGCGCGATGCCGAGAACCTGAGCCGCGCCGGCCTGCGCATAGCCCGGCACCTGCGTGCCGACCCAGATCTCGCAGACCCCGTCATGAACATGGACGGTGCAATTTTGCACCTCCATGGAGGCATGCGCCAGGAAGGGCAACTCGTAGGACGCTTCGATGAGCGTGCCCGCACCGCGTTTGCCCGCCGCGAGTTTGCCCGCGGCATCGCCCTCCTTGCGGACGGTCACGCCGGGACCCGTCGAAGCCGTCTCGGTATCGGCCCACAATCGCGCCTGGTCGAGCGAGGCGTTCGCCCCAGGCGACCAAGTCATATGGAGGGCACACAGGCCCTGCTCCGCAGCCCATGTGGTGTCGCCGACAACCGCGACGATATCCTCCAGCACCACCACCTGCCGCACGCCGGGCATGGCCAGCGCGGGGGCCTCGTCGACATGATCGAGCTTGCCGCCGAGCACCGGAGACGCCATGAGTGCGGCGAACGTCATGCCCGGCCTGATGACGTCGATGCCATAGACCGTCCTGCCGACCACCTTGTCGGGCGTGTCGATGCGCCGGGCGCGGGTGCCGATCAGCCGGAACCTGTCCGGCGATTTCAGCGCCACATCCGTCGGCGGCTGCAGCCGGCCGGCACGGTCGGCGACCTCGCCGTAGCTCAGCGCGCGGCCGCTCGCGGTATGGGTGATGACGCCGCGCTCGGTGACGAGTTCCGCCGCCGGAACGTTCCACTCCGCCGCCGCAACGGAAACGAGCATCGCACGCGCCGTCGCGCCCGCCTTCCGCAGAGGTTCGGTCCAGGCCATGGTGGTGGTGGAACCGCCCGTCGCCTGAACGTAGAAGATCGGGTGGCCGTAGTGCTCCCGATCCGGCGGGGCATGGATCGCCTCGATCTGGTCGAGCCCGATATCGAGCTCCTCGGCCATGCACATGGCCTGCGAAGTGTAGACACCTTGGCCCATCTCGACCGCGGGCATGATCAGCGATACGGAACCTTGCGTCGGAATATGGACGAAGGCGTTCATCGCCGCGCCGACGGCCCGGGGCTTGTCTGCCCTTGCTCTCTTGGCGGGCAGGCTGATGCCAAGAACAAGCCCGCCGAGTGCTGCGGCCCCGCCCCGCAGGAGCGAGCGACGGGACAACCTGCCTGCGCCGTCGCGGCGCTCTTCAGGATCGAGCGGCATGTTTGATCCCTTCGCGAATACGGACATAGGTCCCACAGCGGCAGAGATTGCCGGACATGGCCGCGTCGATTGCGTTGTCGTCAGGATCGGGATTGGCCGCGAGCAGCGCGGCGGCGGCCATGATCTGCCCGGGCTGGCAATAACCGCACTGGACCACTTCGAGATCGAGCCAGGCCTTCTGAACCCTGGCTCCGACGGTTGTACTGCCAACCCCCTCAATCGTGGTGACGGCACGTTGGCCGACCGTGCCGACGGGCATCTGGCACGAGCGCACCGCGACACCGTCGACATGCACCGTGCAGACGCCGCACTGCGCGATGCCGCAGCCGAATTTCGTTCCGGTCAGCCCGAGTTCGTCCCGCAAGACCCAGAGAAGAGGGGTTCTCGCTTCGGAAGCGACTTCGTAGATCTTGCCGTTCACCGTGATGGCGGTCATGCGCACTGTCCGGATGGAAATCATCTCAGGAAAGCTAAGCGGCCCCGAACACTGGAGACAGGACAAAGACAAGGCGATTTGAGACGAACCCCAAAGGCCTCCGGCCGAAGGATAAGCGGCAGGGTGGAGGGGTGATCGGGCGGATTATTCGACAGGCCTGATCGAACCGGCGACGGGAAGCGACCATGCGTGACGCGTATCCTGCGGATGCTCCGAAGCTGCTTCGGCCGCTTGTTCCAACGGCATGACGCGCGTGCGGTTCAATCAGCGATGTGGCGGAAGAAGTCCGTGCACATCGTTGGTGAAGAAGCCCTTCAGGGCGGGCGAAGACGGGCCACCTGCGGCTGGGTCAACCCGTAATAGGAGGTGCCGAACGGCACCACCTGCGTTCCATCGTTGATGAGGTGAAGGCCTTCGATGCGCATGGTGTTGATGAGCACCACGCCACGTTCGTAATCGTCCCCGTCGGGGGTCGACCCGCCCGTGACGCCAGTATTGGCCGACTGCATGATGATGATCTTGTCGGCCGCGGCGAAAGCCTCTTCGGTGTCCATCCGCACCGGCTCCAGGCCGCAACCCGTGGCGATGGCGACGAAGTCGATGTCCGGCACGTCGAGGGCGGGCATGTGCTCCGCCTTCAGCACGCCGGCGAACCACCGCAGGGCGCCATAGGTGCCGTTGCGCATGATGACGAACACCACCGGCACCTTGTGCTGCGCCGCCGTCCACAAGGCGGTGATGCTGTAATTGGCCGAGCCGTCGCCGATGAGCGCGATCACCTGCCGGTCCGGCTCGGCGAGCTGCACGCCAACGGCGGCCGGCATGGCGAAGCCGAGGCCGCCGGCCGCCCCGAAATAATAGCTGCCCGGATGCTCCCAGCGCATCCGCTCCCACATGGCCTCAATGGTGGAGGTGGATTCGTTCACATAGATGGCGTCAGGCGGGGCGAGCGCGTCCATGAGGTCGAGGACGCGCTCGGGCGAGAGGCCGCCTCGTCCGATACTGGCGCAGCGCCCTGCCCGTCGCACCAAATGCCTTGCTTGGCGGAGCTGCCGGCAAGATCGGGCCGACTCGTGGAGGCCGGAAAGCAATCATCCGATGGCGGAGCGAACGGCGTCGGGCGTGATGGGAATGTGCCGCAGCCGCGCCCCGATGGCGTTGAAGATGGCATTGCCGATGGCCGGCCCCACCACCGTCGTGGCCGGCTCTCCCAGCCCGACCGGGACCTCGATGCTGTCGACGAAGCTGATGTCCATCTGCGGAACGTCGCTGATGCGCAACGGCATGTAGCTGTTGAGATTGGTATCCTTCACTTGGCCGCGCTCGAAAACGGTCCCCTCGTGCAGGGCCAGGCTGAGGCCCCACAAAGCGGCGCCCTCGACCTGGGCCCGCGCGCCGTCGGGATCGACCACCGTGCCGGCATCGGCGACGAGGGTCAGCTTCTCCGCTCGCACCACGCCGCTGGCCCGGTCGACGCGGACCCGCGCCACGCAGGCGATCCAGGTCGGCATGTCCCGTTCCTGCCCGAAGCTGGTGGCCAGCCCGAGGGCGGTACCGGCCGGGAGCGGAACGCCCCAGCCGGCCCGCGCGGCCGCCCGGCGGACGACCTCAGCCTGCCGCAGCGCGCCGCCAACCGCGTTCGGCGCCGAGCCGGCGTTGCGACCCTTTGCGTCGAGCAGCTTCAGCCGGAAAGCGACGGGGTCCTCCTTGGCATGGTGGGCGGCCTCGTCCATGAAGCTTTCCAGCGCCCAGTTGGTCCAGCCCGGCCCCACCGAACGCAGCCAACCGGGTCGGAAGGCCGTGTTCGCCAGATCGTTCGAGATGGCGCGCACCTTCTGCGCTCCGACACTGTACCAATGGTCGGCACCGGAGATGGAGAACGGATCGTAGAGAACGCCGTTCGCGCCCTTCGGCATCAAGGATGGCGTCATGACCTGCGACGGCCACCCGGCGGCCGCGTCGTGCTCCATCGCTGTCACCTCGCCGCCCGCGCCGAACGCCATGCGCAGCCGCTGCACCGAGGGCGAGCGGGGGGAATCGAAGCGGGCATCGTCCTCCCGCGTCAGCACCATCTTCACCGGCTTGCCGAGCGCCTTGGCCGCCAGCGCGGCCGGCACTGCGTAATCGCCGTTCAGCCGGCGGCCGAAACCGCCGCCGATCAGGTAGGTGCGCAGGACGATGCCAGTTTCAGGCCGCCCGAGCGCCTTGGCCAGCGTCGGCAGGATCAGGCTCTGCCACTGGTTGCCGGTGTGGATCTCGAACACGCCGTCCTTCTCGAAGGCGAGCGCGTTGACGGGCTCGAGCTGGAAATGCAGCACGGTCGCGGTGGTGTAGGTCTGCTCCAGCGTCGACTGCGCCGCCTTGAACGCCGCCGCCGTATCACCGCCCCCGGTGTCGAGCACGGCGCCGGCGTCCGGCTGGGCGATCAACTGGGCGGCGTGATCCTGGATATCCTTCTCGGACACGGCGGAAGTCGGCCCAGGAGTCCAGTCCACCCGGACGAGATCGGCGGCGCGGATGGCGGCGGGATAGCTTTGCGCAATCACCATCACCCAGCCCGGCACGGTGCCCGAGGGATCATCGAGCACGAGACTGCCGACATAGCCCTTCACCGCTTTGGCCGCGCTGTCGTCGACCCCATTGACCTTGGCGCCGTTCCGCGTCGGGGGGATCTTCGGCCGGGCGTAGACCATGCCAGGGACCTTGGCGTCGATGCCATAGCGTGCCGTGCCGTCGGTCTTCGGCGGGATGTCGAGGGCCTGAACCGGCCGGCCGACCAGCCGCCGCTCGGAGGCGGGCTTGATGGGCAGCGCCTCGATTTCCTCTGCCGAGAACCGACGGTCGAGCGCGCCGCGCCGGGCGATCTCGCCAAACGCGATGGACGCGCCGCCCGCAAACACGGTGCCATTCTCGACCCGGCATGCCGACGGGTCGACACCCAGGAGCTTCGCGCCCTGCTCGATCAGCGCAACGCGTCCGGCTGCCCCGGCCCGGCTGAACAGGGGAAAGCTCTGCCACACCGACCAGCTGCCGCCCGTGACCATCAGACCCCATTTCGGATCAGTGTCCACATGGAGGATGCGCACCTTGCCCCAGTCGGCGCCAAGCTCGTCGGCGAGGATGCGGGCGAGCGCGGTGCCCACATGCTGGCCCATCTCGGCGCGGATGATATTGACCGTCACCCAGCCCTCGCCGTCGATAACGAACCACAGCGTCGGCTCGAACAGGGGCTCGGTCTCGGCCGGTGGCATGCCGCCCGGCACGGCGGGATCCATCGCCGCCGCGGCACCGCGGGGAAAGCCGAAGGCGAGGCTCGCACCGACACCCGCGCCGACGCTGGCGACCAGGAAGCCGCGCCGGGTCAATACGGGGGCGCCGGGATTCATCCGTCTAGCCATGGTTCGCCTCGGCTGCCTTCCTGATCGCTGCGCGAATGCGCACATACGTCATGCAGCGGCAGAGATTGCCGGTCATGACGGTGTCGATCTCCTCGTCCGAGGGATGGGGGAAGTCCTTGAGCAGGGCCACCGCCTGCATGATCTGGCCGGACTGGCAGTAGCCGCACTGGGGCACCTGCAAGTCCTTCCAGGCCGTCTGAACCGGGTGGGCGCCATGGGGGTCCAGCCCCTCTATGGTCGTAACCTCCGCCCCCTCCACCGAGCCAGCCGCCGTGATGCAGGAGCGCGTCGCCCGGCCGCCCACATGGACGGTGCAGGCGCCGCACATGCCGATGCCGCAGCCGAACTTGGTGCCGGTCAGCCCGATCTCGTCACGGATGACCCAGAGGAGCGGCGTGTCGTCGTCGACATCCACCATCGTGGCGCGACCGTTGAGGGTGAAACGGATCATGGCTGCGCGGCTCCAGATATCCTCATGGCCTTACTCCTGTCCGCGACCCTGAGCACGGACGGCGGCAACGGTCTTTTCGAGATCCGGCCACGCCGGATGGGACGTGCGGCTGGCGCGCAGATAGGCGGCGATGCGGGCGATGTCGGCGTCGCTCAGGGCCGGCGCGAAGCCCGGCATCACGATCCCAGGGGCACCTTCGCGCGCAGTCACGCCGTACAGCATCACCCGGATCAGATTGGTGGGGTCCGCTAGGGAAACGGCACTGTTCAGGGCCAGATCGGGCCGCAGTGCGTTGACCTGCCCACCGCCGTTGAAGTGGCAGGAGGCGCAGGCCGCCGCATAGAGGCGTGCTATCGGATCGTAGGGAAGCCCGGGGCCGTGCGCATTCACCGCCAGCGCCCGCTCGATCGCCGGCTGCGCCTCGGCGGCCCGCGCCGCCGCCTGTCCGACATCGGCGAAATAGACGCCGAGCGCGGCGATGTCGGCATCGGGAAGGCGGGCGAGGCCATCGTGTACGACGGGCGACATCGGACCGGCCGCAACGCCGTGAAACCGGCTGACGCCACGGCGGAGATAGGCGGCGAGTTCATCCTGGCTCCACGGCACCGGCGAAGGGTTCGCCTTCGTCAGGGGCGGCGCCACCCAATGGTCGATCGGCGCGCCCGCGAAGGCGTTCCCACGTTCCTCCGCACCAAGCGCATTGCGAGGCGTATGGCAGGCGCCGCAATGGCTGATGCCCTCGGCGAGATAGGCACCACGGTTCCACGCCGCGCCGCGCTCGGGCTGCTCCACATAGCGTCCCGGCCGGAAGAACAGCAGCTTCCAGCCCGCCTGCAGGGGGCGCAGATTGAGCGGGAATGGCAGGCCGTTCTCATGGGGCGCCGCCCGCACGGGGGTGCGCGTCATCATATAGGCATAGAGCGCGGCGACGTCGGCGTCGGTCAGCCTGGTGAAATGATCGTACGGGAAAGCCGGGAAGAGATGGGAGCCGTCGCGCGCCACGCCCTCGTGCATCGCCCTGCGGAAGGCGTCTTCCGACCATGCGCCGATGCCGGTTTGCGGATCCGGGGTGATGTTGGTGGAATAGATGGTGCCGAAGCCGGTCTGCATCGCATAACCACCGGCATAGGGCGCGCCGCCCGGCGCGGTGTGGCAGGTCGCGCAATAGCCGGCACCGGCCAGCACCTCGCCGCGGGCGATGAGGTCCGGAGCGAAACTTGAGGCCGCAGGCGGCGTGATGGGCGCGATCGCCGGGCGCCAGGCCAGAGCTGCAAACCCCGCGCCCCCGATCACCAGGAGTGACATCAAGCCGATGAGCGTTCGCTTGAGCAATTGCAACACTCCCCTGCTGGCCTGCCGTCCGCGATCGAGAACCCCTGAGGCCGGCACCTGAACCAGCTTGGCAGGGCGCCGGTGTATGGAGCACAAGGCGAGAAGCCTGTGACAAAGACCTATTTTATCGTAGGAACCGGGTTTATCTTCAGCCGCTCCAGAAATGTTTTTTCCGTCCTGTGCATCGGTCAGGCAAGCGCAGCGCCTACCTCACGTCTGCTCTTCAGCAGCGCTTCGATGAAGATCGGCTCCCAAGTCAGAATGTGGCTTGTCATGAGAGCCTTAATCCCTTCTACGTCACCTGACTCAGCGAGGCTCACAAGGCGGTAGTGCTCCGCGACAGAAGACACCTGACGCTCCATGCCGCTGCGGGAGGAGATGCCGTGCAGCCGCATCTTGTCCCGCAGGCCCATGGCCATCTCTGTCAGCAGGGAATTCTCGGCAGCGCTGATGAATGCGAGATGAAAATTGCGGTCACTCTCCAGATATCCGTAGAGGTCATCCTCTTCTACAGCTGCCCTGACGGCATCGGCGAGGCCGGTGAGGTACTCAAGGGTCTTCTTTTTTTTGCGCGACTTCAGCGCGAACAGCTCGGCCGCGCGCACCTCCAGCAGATTTCGCATCTCGAACAGGTTGCGCAGATCGTCCACGGTCGGCTCGACCACCTTGAAGCCGCGGTTGCGCATGGGTTCGATGAGGCCGGTGCGCGCCAGCTCCAGCAGCGCCTCGCGCACCGGGGTGGTGGACACGCCAAGGTCGGCGGCAAGGGTCGGCACTGAGTACATTTTCCCCGGCCCGCTCTGGCCGGAGATGATCTCGGACCTCACATGCCGCAACACCTGCTCGCGCAAATTCTGATCCATCGGCCATCCATTGCCTGCGCTCCGCTCCGCGTCGGAGAAAGGTAGCGCCCTACAATAGCGCGTCACAGATCCCCAGACAAGGCCAGCCCGCCTGCGGAGCAGTTGAAAAATGCAATACCTTCCGATGGATACGCAGGCCAGACAGGCGCGCACAAATTTTCATCTTGAAGCAAGTAGCGCGTCAATATAAAACGTGACGTGTGACGCGCTACTATAGCGTGGGAGGAAACGATGGAAACGCCCCTGACGCGGTGGCTCTGCCTTGGATGCGGCTTCTCGTATGACGAGGCCCTCGGCCTTCCGGAGCACGGCTTGCCGCCTGGCACCCGCTGGACCGACGTGCCCGACGACTGGGTCTGTCCCGATTGCGGCACCCCCAAGAGCCAGTTCGAGATGGTGGAAATGGGATATGCCGATGGCGGCGCCGATCTGGCGCGCATCGCCTGAGCCTGCCGCAACCCAAAGGAGATAGACCATGACCAAGTCTTTTGTGCTCCGGTCGGGCGAGCGCGGCCACGATGTCATCTATTCCGACGGCTCGGCTTCGTCCTATGTGGCCGGCCATCCCGGCAGCTTCATCGCCCGTGAGTCCAGCTTCAATTTTCATCAATACCAGGGCGGACGCCCCGGCTTCGGCACAATCCGCGTATTCGGCGATGAAGTGTTCAATGGTGCCGGGTGTGGTTACAATATGCATCCGCATCATAACTTTATAATCTGCGCGTTTGTTCTGGAAGGCGAACTGACCCACATCAACACCGCCGGACGCGGGATGGTCGACCAGCTGCGTCAAGGTGATTACTACGTGTTCTCTGCCGGCTCCGGCGGGAAGCACTGCGAGCTTTCCATCAGTCCTGAGAACATGAACGCGATCTATCTGTGGCTCATGCCCGGCCAGCTCTATCTGCCGCCGAGCTACCATCGCGCCCATTTCGACATCCGCACGCGGCGCAACCGCATCGTCCAACTGGTGGGCGACGCCGACGGCGCGCTGCCCGTGGCGCAGGATCTGCGTGTCTCGCGCCTGGTAACCGACCGGGCGGGCCGCTTCACCTACACCCCGCGCACCCCCGAGCATGGCGTCTATGTGTTCGTCGTGGATGGCGGCGCCACCGTGAACGAGGTGGCGCTGGCGCGTCGCGACAGCATGGGCATCACCGGCGCGGGGGCTCTCGCGCTCGATGTTCCCGACAGCTCCGACGTTTTCTTCGTCGAGACCGCCATGCTGGACGACGCCCGCATCCGCGCCTGGGAAAAGGCGCATGGCGCCGACCTCATCGACTGAAGCCGCGCCCGGCGATCCGTCCGCAAGGGAGATGACAATGCCGATCATGGATGTGCGCTATGCCGCCGGGACGCTCGATGCGGCGGCGAAAGCCGATCTCGCCGCGCGCCTCACCGACGTGCTCATAAGAATGGAAGGCGGCGCCAACACGCCCGGCGGGCGCGCCTTCGCCTGGGTGTTCTTCACGGCCTTCGCCACCGACGACTGGTGGATCGGCGGCCACACCGACGGGACCTATGTGACCGGGCCGGGCAAGTTCCTGGTCAATATCTTCATCCCCGAAGGTTATATGAACGTCACGCACAAGAATGAGGTTCATGCCTGGGTCGCGGAAGCGATCGGGGGGGCGACCGGCTGTGCCGATCCCGCCGGCAGCCTGCTGACCGTCCTCAACGAGGTGACCGAGGGCAATTGGGGCGACGGGGGCCAACCCATCAGCCTGGAATCCATCGCCAAGACGGTGGGCCAGGATGGCGGCCCTCGACCGGCCTGGTCGCGCGCCTATTTCGAGGCCAAGGCGCGGGCCATGGTGGCGGCGGGCTACCCCTCAGACACCGGCGGCATGCTGCCGTCGCTGCGGCCGCAATTGCAAAAGGCGGCGCCCGCAGAACCAGCCTGACGAGCGGCGCCCGCAACGGCGCCCCTTGCTGCGACCGGCCGAAGGGCGGAGACACGCACGCGGCCTCCTGCCACAATCCAGAGAAAATCAGGGGAACTTCGTGACCGACCAAAGCATCTTCGGCCATGTAATGGATCGCAGGCGCCTCATTGCCAGCGCTGCCGTCCTCGGCGCAGCCGCCCTCGTTCCCGGCATCGCCCGCGCGCAGAGCGGCGAGCTCGTCGTCTCCAACTGGGGCGGCGACTGGAACGAGCGCATCGCCAAGGGGTTCGAGGAGCCGGCCTTCGCCGCCTCGGCCATGCGCATCATCCACGACCTCGCCCCGGTGCCGGAGCGCAAGGCGAAGCTGCTGGCGGAACGGCGCCTGCCGCGCTCCAGCGTCGACGTGACCTGGCTGAGCGACGCCGACGCCTACGAGATGAGCGCCCAGGGCGTGCTCGAAACCCTCGACATGTCCCGCATTCCGAGCGCCAGCCACATCATCGAGAAGCTGCGGCGGCCCTATTTCATCCCCGCGGCCTATGGTGGCGTGGTCCTGCTCTACAATCCGGCCAGGATTCCGCAGCCGCCGACAAGCTTCGCCGACCTGTGGAATCCCAAATATGCCGGCCGCGTCGGCATCATCGATCAGCTCTACTTCAACTATATCTACGCGGCCGCGCTCTCCCACGGCGGCTCCATGGGCGACGTGAGCAAGGCCTTTCCCGCTCTGCTCGAGATGAAGAAGCAGGTTCAGCCCCGGCTCTATCCCTCCCACCAGGCACTGGCCGCGGCCTTCAAGGCCGAGGAGATCTGGATCTCGGCAAACTACAGCGCCCGCGCCATCCAGTGGGAGAAAGAAGGTCTGCCCCTGCGCTGGTCCTATCCCAAGGAAGGTGCCGTCGCGATCTCGTTCGGCGCGGGCATCCCCAAGCGCGCGCGCAACCTGGACAGCGCCTACGCCTATCTGGAAGCGATGCTCCAGCCCAAGGCCATGGGCGCCATCTCCCTCGCCACCTCCTATGCCGTCGCCACCGACAATGCCGACGTCCCCGTGGAGGATCGCAAGCGCCTCGAATTCACCGCCGACCAGATCGCAAAGCTCAATTTCGTCGACTACCCTTATGCGGCGAAGAGCGACGCCCAGTGGATCGAATGGTGGAACAAGGAATTCAAGGCGTGAGCGCGCTGGCCATCACTGGAGAGGGCAGCCTGACCGGCGGACGGCCTGCGCCGGGCGGCACCGATCGGCGGCGCAGGAGCTCCACCGCCGGCTGGCTGCTTTTTCCCAGCCTGACGCTGGTGCTGGCAGGCCTGATCCTGCCGCTTGCCCTCATGGCCCGTACCAGCGTCGCCCATTTCGATGCCGCGTCGCCGGACCTCGTGGGCTTCACGCTGGAAAACTATGCCCGCTTCTTCGGCGAGCCATTCTATCTGACGATCCTCGCCCGCACGCTGTTGGTCGCGCTGAGTTGCACGGCCATCTGCCTGGTCCTCGGCGTCCCCGCAGCGTTCGTCATAAGCCGGGTCGAGAGCCGCACGCTGAAGACAGCGCTCATCCTCGCCACCATCATTCCGCTCTTGATGGGCAACGCGGTGCGCGCGGCGGGCTGGATGGTGCTGCTCGCCGACAAGGGGCTGATCAATTCCGCCTTGCTTTCGGCAGGCCTCATCACCGAGCCGGTGCGCATCCTCTACACCGGATCGGCGGTGGTGATCGGCCTCATCGCCGTGCTGCTGCCCTTCATGATCATCTCCCTTCAAAGCGTCTTCGAGGGCATCGGCGATGCCTATGAGGAAGCGGCCCAAACCATGGGCGCGCCGCCGTGGACGGCATTCTTCCGCGTCACCCTGCCGCTGGCGATGCCGGGCATCTTCTCCGGCTGCCTGCTGTGTTTTGTTCTGGCCATGAACGCCTATGCGACGCCGGTTCTCATCGGCGGCCCGTCGTTCCAGATGATGGCGCCAAAGGTCTTCGAGCAGGCGATCAAGGTGTACAACTGGCCGTTCGCCGCCACCATAGCTCTGGTGCTGATGGCCGTGACGCTGGCGCTGAGCGTCGCCTCCAGCCTCGCGCTGCAGAAGCGCTACGGAGCGCTGTGAGCATGGCCGTCTCCCGCACCTCCTCCGTCCGCGCCACGACGGCCGGCTCGTTCCGCCCCGTCATGATCGGCGGCTGCATCTTGGCTTTCGTCATGGTGCTCGCGCCGCTGGCCGCCATCGTCTGGGTCAGCTTCTTCGAGAACAAGATCATCAGCTTCCCGCCCACCGGATACACCCTCGACTGGTACCGGGCGGCGGCCGCCATGCCGCAGTTCCGCGACGGCTTCGTCACCAGCCTCAAGCTCGGCGTCGTCGCGACGCTGGTGAGCATGTTCGTGGGCGTGCCCGCTGCGTTGGTGCTCGCCCGCGGGCGCTTTTCGGGACGGGAGGCCATCCAGTCGCTGCTGCTGGCGCCGCTCATCGTGCCCGGTATCGTCGCCGGGGCGGCGCTCTACATGTTCCTGATCGAAGTGGAGCTGGCGAGCGGCGTGCAGGTGGCCATGACCTTCTGGGGCCTTGCCATCGCCCACAGCCTGATCGCTCTGCCCTGGACGGTGCGGCTGATCACGGCCTCCCTGATCGGGCTGGACCCGCAGCTGAAGGAAGCCGCGCTCACCATGGGCGCGCGGCCGTTCACGGCGTTCCGGCTGGTGACATGGCCGCTCATCCGGCCGGGCGTGGTGGCGGGCGCGCTATTTGCTTTCATCGCGTCCTTCGTGGACCTGGAGAAGTCGCTGTTCCTGGTGGGCCCCGGCGTGACGACGCTGCCCATCGTGATCGTCAATTATCTGGAGTGGAGCATCGACCCGACCATCGCGGCGGTCGCCACGGTCCAGATCGCCATCATCTCGGCCGGCCTTGTCGTGACCGACCGCTACTTCAAGCTCGCGCGCGCATTCTGAGGAACGAAGATGTCGAGCATCCTCATCAAAGACCTCGTGAAGCGCCACGGCGCGCAGGTGACCGTGGACCATGTCTCCCTCGAAATCGGCCAGGGCGAGTTCATCGCCTTCCTCGGCCCCTCCGGCTGCGGCAAGACGACGACCCTGCGCATGATCGCTGGCCTCACCGAGGCGAGCGCCGGCTCGATCCATTTCGACGGGCGCGACGTGACCCGCCTGCCGCCCTATTTGCGCAACGTCGGCCTCGTGTTCCAGGGCTATGCCCTGTTCCCGCATATAAGCGTGGCAGAGAACGTCGCCTTCGGGTTGCAAATGCGCAACGTCGGCCGCGAGGAGGCGCGACGCAGGGTGGATGAGGCGCTGTCCCTCGTGAAGCTCGCCCATCTCGCCGGGCGCCTGCCTAAGGAGCTGTCCGGCGGCCAGCAGCAGCGCGTCGCTCTGGCGCGAGCCATCGTCTACAAGCCGGAGGTTTTGCTGCTCGACGAGCCGCTCTCCGCCCTCGACGCCAAGCTGCGCACAGAGGTGCGCAGCGAGCTGAGGCGGCTCCAGTCGGCGCTCGGGCTCACCACCATCTTCGTCACCCATGACCAAGACGAGGCGTTGAGCGTCGCCGACCGCATCGTGGTGATGTCAGCGGGACGGGTGGAGCAGGTGGGCACGCCACGCGAGATCTACCAGCGGCCGGCGACGCGCTTCGTCGCGGAGTTCATCGGCCTCACCAACCTGTTCCCCGGTGGACTGGACGGCCATGGCCGATTCCGCTGCGAGGATGGGGAGTGCTTCGCGGTCACCACCACGGACGCGCCGTCGAATGCATCGGTGCTTGCGATCCGTCCCGAGCAGGTCCGCCTGGTGCGCGGGGTTCCCGCGCCGGATGGCGAAAGCGCGGTGGAGGCGACCGTAGAGGACGTGGTCTATCGCGGCGCCCTTACCGAGTTCGTCGTGCGCACCGCCTCGGGCGTCAAGCTCGCCGCGCATCTGCAGAATGCCGACTTCGGCCGCGACGAACTGCGGCCGGGAGACCGGGTGGTCGCCTCCTGGCCGGCGGATGCGTCCATGCTGTTTTGAGCTTTGAACCCGCGCCGCCCCAGGCGCCCGAATCCCTCGATCGATGTAACGGCCGTTCCGACGGCCGCAGAACCCGCGCACCCTGCGACGCGCGAAAGATGGACCATGGCTGAACGACACCAAGGCTACTGCACCCTCTGCCGCTCGCGCTGCGGCTCCATCACGCTGGTGGAGAACGGGCGGATGGTCGGTGTCGAGCCGCGCCCGGGCCATCCCACCGGCGGGGCGCTGTGCGCCAAGGGCCGCGCCGCGCCGGAGCTGGTGCACAGCCCCAACCGCCTCACCACGCCGCTGCGCCGCATCGGGCCGAAGGGCGAGGGCGCGCGCTGGCAGGAGATCGGCTGGCAGAAAATCAGTTGGGACGAGGCGTTGGACGAGATCGCAGGCCGCCTCGGCGCCATCAAAGGCGAATCCGGCGCGGAGGCGGTGGCGTTCGCCGCGACCACCTTCAGCGGGTCGCCCATCGTCGACAGCTACGAGTGGGTCGAGCGCTTCGTGCGCTGCTTCGGCAGCCCGAACCTCATCTATGCCATCGAGATCTGCGGCTGGCACAAGGACTATGCCCACGCGCTCACGTTCGGGCGTGGGCTCGGCGTGCCGGACTACGACCATGCCGATCTGATCGTCCTGTGGGGGCACAATCCGGCGCGGACCTGGCTGGCCCAGGCGAGCCGGGTGGCAGAGGCCCGCCGGCGTGGCGCGAAGGTGGTGGTGATCGATCCCAAGCCGGATGGATCGGGTCAGCAGGCGGACCTGTGGCTGCGGATGCGGCCGGGTGCGGACGCTGCCCTCGCCATGGGTGCCGTCCATCATCTGATCGCGAGCGGACGCTTCGCCGACGACTTCGTGCGGCGCTGGACCAATGCGCCATTGCTGGTGGATATCCGCACCGGCCGCCCGATGCGCGCCGACGCGGTGGGCCTGGGCAGCGCGGAGTGCTTCCTCGTGCTCGACGCCGATGGATGTCCAGGGCCCTATGACACGACCCGCGTGCTGGAGCATGCCGAAGGAGTCCGGCTGGACGGGCAGGCGCACCTCACCGGAACGGATGGCCGCGCGATCGAGGCGGAGACTGTCTTCCGCCGCCTCGCCGAGCGCGCCCGGCAATATCCGCTGTCCCGCGTCTGCGCGTTGACGGGGCTCGGCCCGGCGGAGGTCGAGGCCTTCTACGCGCTGCTGGAAGGCGCCCCGCGCGCCGCCTATTACACTTGGACCGGCGTCGGCCAGCACACCAACGCCACCCAGACCGAGCGCGCCATTGCCACCCTGTTCGCTCTCGTCGGCTCCTTCGACCGGCAGGGCGGCAACATCTGGACCGTCTCGCCGCCGGCCAATGCCGTAAACGACCTGTCCCTGCTGCCGCCCGGACAGAAAGAGAAGGCGCTCGGCCTTGCCGAGCTTCCGCTGGGCCCGCCTGCTCATGGCTGGATCACCGCACGCGACTTCGCACGCGCTGCCATCGACGGCGCGCCCTACAAGGTGCGCGCGCTGATGAGCTTCGGCACCAATTTCGCGGTCTCGCAGGCCGACACGGCCCGCAACCTCGCGGCGCTGCATGCCCTCGAGTTCCATGTCCACGCCGACATGTTCATGAACCCCACCGCCGCCTGCGCGGACATCGTGCTGCCGGTGAACATGCCCTGGGAGCGCGACGCCTTGCGCATCGGCTTCGAGATCACCCAGGCGGCGGTGGAGACGATCCAGTTCCGCCGGAAAGTACTGGAGCCCCTCGGAGAAGGCAGGGCGGACCATGAGATCGTGATGGCTTTGGCGACGCGCTTGGGGATGGCAGCCGAGTTCTTCGGCGGCGACATCGAGGCTGGCTGGAACTACCAGTTGGCGCCCCTCGGCCTCACCGTTGAAAAACTGCGCAATACGCCGGACGGGGTGCGCGTGCCGCAGCCTTTCGCCCATGCGAAGTTCGCTGCACAGGAGGCTGATGGCACCGTGCGCGGTTTCGACACCCCGACCCGCCGGGTGGAGCTCTATAGCGCGCGCCTGCTGGAGCATGGCCACGACCCGCTGCCCGATTTCGTGCCGCCCTCTGCCGACGAGGAAAAGGCGCTGCCGCTCATCCTCACCACCGCCAAGAGCGGCTGGTTCGTCCACACCTCCCATCGCCATGTGGCTTCCCTGCGCCGCAAGGCGCCGGATCCCGCGGTCGAGATCAGCCCGGACCTCGCCGCCGTCCGCGGCCTTGCGGCCGGGGACTGGGCCGAGGTGCGCACGCGGGATGGGGCAGCGCGCCTGCGGGTGCACATTAACCCGGCGCTGGATGCGGCGACCGTCGTCGCCGAGTTCGGCTGGTGGGAGGCCTGCACGCCGCTCGGCCGCATCGCCACCGGAACCCATGGGCCGGACACCGCAAACATCAACGCCGCCCTCAGCGATGCCGCCCGCGATCCGGTCAGCGGGTCGGTGCCGCTCAGGGCCGTGCGCTGCGAGATCATGCCGCTGCCCGAGGCCAATCGCGGCCGATGGCAGGGTGAGCGCCGCTTCATCGTCTCCGACGCGCATGCGGCGGATGCGCAGACCCGCGCCCTGACGCTGGTGCCAGAGGACGGCGGCGCGCTGCCGGACGTCCTGCCCGGTCAGCATGTGGTGGTACGCCTGCAGCAGGGCGGTCCGGCGCGGGCCTATTCCTTGACCGGGCCGCCCGCCGCGCCCCGGACCTTCTCCATCGCCGTGCGGCGCAATCCGGCTTGTGCGGATGGCGAGGAGGCCGGCTTTCTCTCTCACCGCATCCAGGAGCTTGAGGCCGGCGACACTTTGCTGCTGGAACCGCCCGCTGGCGTGTTCACCCCCCCGGTGGATGGCACCCGCCCGCTCCTCCTGATCGCGAACGGCATCGGCATCACCCCGTTCGTGTCCTATCTGGAGGCGCTGGCGGCGCAGCAGGCGGCACGCGCAGGCGAGGTGCTCCTCCTTCACGGCTGCCGCGGCCGTGCCGATCATCCCCTCGCCGACCGCGCGGACGTCCTTGCGCCACGCATTCCCGGCTTGCGGCGGATCACCGCCTATTCCCGCCCCGATGGGGAGGATCGGGCCGCCGGCCGCTTCGACGTGCACGGCCGCCTCGACATCGACGCTCTACGCGCCGCCGGCGCACTCCCGGACGCCCCCGACGACCGTCCGCTCGCCTATATCTGCGGCTCGCGGGCCTTTATCGCCGACATGCGGGAAGGACTGGTGCGATGGGGTATGCCGCGCTTCGACATCTTCACGGAGGCCTTCTATGTCCCCGCCGAGGTGCCGCCTGAGCTGGAGCCGCGCAGGATCACGGTGGCCGGTTCGGGTCAGTCCTTCGCGTGGACGCCCGGTGGCGGCTCCATCCTCGACGCAGCGCTTGCGGCGGGGATCGCCCTGCGCAGCGGATGCCGGGTGGGGCAGTGCGAAAGCTGCGCCGTCGCGGTGGTCGAAGGCCGTTTCGCCCATCTCGTGCCGGTGGAGGGGGAGCCAGGCACCTGTCTCGCCTGCCAGGCGGTGCCGCTCACCGATCTGACGATCGCGCCATGACATGGCCGGCGTCGCGCTACCCCAAAGGAGCGCCCCCTCAGTCGTACAATCGAAAGGACAATGGCCATGGACGATCAGATCTCATCCCGCCGCGCCCTCCTGCGCCTCGCCACGCTGGCTGCCGGCGGCGCCATGGTGGCGGCCTCCGGCCAGGGCGCACAAGCCTATCAGGGCAATATGGAGCGCGCCGTCGGTGAACTGGAGACCGCCCTGCGCTCGCTGCGCGAGGCGACGCCCGACAAGGGCGGCCACCGGGAGCGGGCGATCGCGCTCATCCAGGAGGCCATGGGCGAGGTCCAGGCCGGCATCGACTATGCCGCCCGAAAGTTCGGCGACTGAGGGCGGCGGCAAACCGCGCACGGTCAACCAGCGCCCCGCGCGCCGGTATAGAAGCTCAATGATACAAGAGTGACTAAGCAGCTCATGGCAGACAATCCATGAGACATTTGTCCTGGTTGAAAGAACAGAGTGAGTCAGGGCCGAGCCATTTCTCGCATCCCGGCCCGGCGAGCATGCGTTGAATACAAGCGGATTATCTGCCATCTTCTGGCGACCTTCGAGGCTGTCCGAGCGTGAAAGACACGGAGCGCGAACTCGCCGACTGCGTCGGTGCCATCTATCAGGCCGGCGCCGGGGACGGCAGCTGGTTCGACGTCGGCGAA
>NZ_VAUP01000022.1 GCF_005871085.1 Xanthobacter autotrophicus
GAAGCCGAGTAGTCCGTCCGAAGCTGCACCGCAGAGGCCATGGCGCGAATCCTCCCCGCACCATGGAATCAGCGATCGCACTCAACCGAAAGCCCCTGAGAGTCACCCTCAATCGCCGTTGGTATAAGAGCAAGATTTGGCCACTGCGTGTGCGCCATCGTAAATTGGTCGCCAGCGGCATTGCGCGAGGGTCAGCGCCCGGCCAGCGCCACCGCTGCGCGCAGCAAGGCAGTGTCACTGCCCGCCGGCCCCACCAGCGAGAGGCCGAAGGGCACGCCTTCCAGCCGGGCCAGCGGCAGGGACACCTGGGGCAGGCCGCCGAGGCCGGCGATGCACAGAAGGTTCATGGCGAGATGCCGGGTGGTGACCTCCACCTCGGCGGTGGCCATGCCGCGCAGCGGGGCGGGGCGCGGAACCGTGGGCATGAGGAACGCCGTGCCCGGTTGCAGCAGATCGCCGAGCCGGGCACGGATGGTGGCCCGGTGAGCGGCGGCGTTCTCCACCGCCGAGGGGGCGACGGCACGGGCGGCGTCGAACCGCTCCTTCACCCCCGGCCCGAAGACGGGGCGCACCTTCTCGATCCACGGCCCCACCGAGGCCCAGATTTCGGCCGCCTGCAAGGTGCGGAAGGTGGCGGACCAGGCATCGAGCCCGTCAGGTGCCAGGGCGATCTCTTCACAAGGCGCGAGCGTCTCCTGCGCCAGCCGCAGCACGGGGGCGAGGGCGGCGGCCGCTTCCGGCGACAGCAGGGCGAAGGCCTCGCGCGGGGCAAGCAGCCGGGTGATGGGCGGCGCGGGCGCGGCATCGGCCAGCAGCACGCGGCCCACGCGGTCCAGCAGGCCGGCGTCGCGGGCGAACCAGCCCACGCAATCGAAGCTGGGCGCGAACGGGGCGACGCCGTCAAGCGGGATCCGCCCATGGGTGGGGCGCATGCCGAAGAGGCCGCAATAGCTCGACGGCACCCGCACGGAGCCGCCGCAATCGGTGCCAAGGGCGAAATCCACCACGCCCCCCGCCGTGGCCGAGGCCGAGCCGCTGGAGGAGCCGCCCGGCACCCGATCCGGCGCGGCCGGATTGAGCGGCGTGCCGTAATGCACATTCTCGCCGGTGAGCGAATAGCACAGCTCGTCGGCGATGGTCTTGCCGGCAAGGCTTGCGCCCGCATCCAGCAGGCGCTCGACCGCCACGGCGGAGCGCGCGGCGGGCGGGTGGGTGCCGAGCCAGTCGGGATGGCCGTTGCCGGTGGAGGTGCCGGCCACGTCCATCACATCCTTCACGGCGAAGGCGAGGCCGGCGAGCGGCCCGGCGGGCGCACCGGGCCGGGCGAGGCGCGGACCGGGGATGAAGGCGCCCAGCGCCTCGACGGCGCTCATTGTCCGCACCCGCAGCCGGGAAAGTGCAGCTTCGCCCGCTCCCGCGTCAGGGTGCGCCGGCCGCCCTTGAAGGCGGCGAGCACGGGGGACAGTTCGGCCACCGCATCGCGCGGGGAAGGACTGTCGATGATGACGAAATCCGCCGCCTTGCCGGCTTCCAGCCCGTAGTCGGGAAGGTTCATGAGGCGGGCGGGACGGCTTGTGACCATGTGGAAGCACTCGGTCATGTCGTGGGCCGAGCCCACATGACAGATGTTGGCATTCAGATTCGCCATGCGCAATTGAGAGCAGTCGCCGAACGGGGTGAAGGGGTTCAGCACATTGTTGGTGGAGAGCGAGCAGTTCACCCCATGCTGGAGCAGCAGGTGGGCCGGGGTGACGCCGCGCGTCTTCGCGAAGGTGCGGTCGCGCCCCATCAGGAACAGGTCGGTGGAGGGCAGCACGGTGAGCGCGACGCCGGCGTCCCGCATCCGCGTGGCGATCTCGACAAGCCGCTCCGGCTCCACATAGGCAAGCTTGGTGACATGGCCGATGGCCACCCGCCCGCCCCAGCCGAACCGCTCGGTGAGCGCGCAGACATAATCGAGGTCGAGGGCCGTGGGATCGGCGCCGAAATCCAGATGCATGTCGATGTCCACGTCGAAGTCGCGGGCCATCTCGAACACCCGGTCGATCTGGCCGTGGGGATCGGTGTCGGTATAGGGCGCCGCGCCCACCGCCCTCGCCCCGCGCCGCAGCGCTTCCACCATCAGCTCGTCGGTGCCGGGATTGTTGGTGAGGCCCTCCTGCGGGAACACGCAGACCTCAATGTCCATGGCCCAGCGATAATCCTCCACCAGTTGCATCACCCCCTCGAACCCGCGCAGGCCGATGCCCGGGTCCACCTCCAGGTGGGTGCGCATGTGGGTGGTGCCCTGGGCGATGGCCTTCTCGATGGTGCGTCGGCCACGGGCGTACACATCCTGCGGGGTGAAGTCCTTCTTGGCGCGGGCCACCTCGGCGATGGCCTCCTCCAGGTCGCCCCGGCGGGAGGCGCAGCGATCGAGGATGCAGGACTTGTCGAGGTGGATGTGGGTTTCGACGAAGCCGGGGGCGACCAGGCAGCCGGCGGCATCCACCACCTCGCCGGCGGCCGCGATGTCGGGCGCGACGGCTTCAATGCGGCCGGCGGCGACGGCGATATCGACGATACGGTCCGGCGCGTCCGGCAGGCGGGCGTTCTTGACGATGAGGTCCATGGGGCGTCTCGACGGGCTGGCAGGGTTCACTTCACGGTGGCGCGGGCCTTCTCGCCCTTGAGCTTGGCGCGCCAGGTTCCGGTTTCGACCATCTCGGCGATGACATCGGCCATCACCTTGGCCACCGCCTCGGAGCCGCGCGGGTTCATGCTGCGCTGGGAGACGACGACGGACAGCCGCCAGGACGGCGTCGGGTCGAGGATGGAGACGGCCACCATCTCGCCGCGCGCCATCTCGTCCATGAAGGCGAAGTGGGGCATGACCCCCAGCGCCCGGCCGGAACGCACAAGGCGGGCGATGGTGGGCAGGCTGTCGCAGGCCATGGCGACGGGCTCCACGTCGTTGCGGGCGGCGAACTGCTCGATCACCGTGCGCATCACGTTGGGCGCGCCGGGCAGCACGATGGGCCACGCGAACATGTCGCGGAAGGAGACGCTGCCCTGCGCCGCCAGCGGGTGGTCCGGCGCCACGAACAGCATCAGCTCCTCGACCATCATCTCGGTCCAGGCCACGTGCTCGAACGCCTTGTGGTCGTAGAGCAGGGCCACATCCAGCCGGCCGGCCTGGAGGAAATCGTCGAGATAGCCGGTCATGGCCTCCACCACGTGAAGGGCGATGTTGGGTTGCTGCTCGGCCATCGCCGAGATCAGCGGCAGGCCGAGGCCCCGGCAGGCCGAGGTGGGCAGCCCCACCGACACCCGCCCCGAGGGATTGAGCGACTTGGAGCGGACCTGGTCCTTCACCCGGTCCACCTCCTCCAGGATGCGCCGGGCATGGTCGTAGAATTGCTGGCCAAGCTCGGAGGGGGTGACGCCGCGGGCATGGCGCATGAGCAGTTCGACACCCAGCTCCTCCTCCAGATTCTTCATCTGCTGGCTCAGCGAGGGCTGGGCAATGCGCAATACCTCCGCCGCGCGGGAGAAGTTCCCGCTTTCCGCAATCTGGACGAAGTATTTGAGCTGCCGAAGATCCATGGCTCACCTTTGCACCAGCTGAAATGGCACTGCTCAAAAGTGATTGTCAAATTGCATGATATATAGTCATATGCCTAAACTATGAGCGATAAAATCGTATATTTATATTATAATCAATGGGTTGGATGTTTGGTTCGGGGCATGACTCAGCCTATTATATCAGCCTATAGTCTTAGCCTATATCTATGATCGGAAAATAATCTTTGTCCTGAGGCTGCGCCTATATCAGCTTCATCTCGCAGATGATTTTCGGGCGGTGATGCCCGGCGCGTCCTGTACACGGCAGGAGAAACAGACATGCCTCCACAAAGCATTTTGCGCAGCCAGCTTCTGGCTGCGGCGGTGGCGCTCGGCCTTTCCACCGGCTTTTCGATCCCGGCGGCGCTGGCCGATCAGGAACCCTGCATCGGCAATTCCGCCGCCGTCACCGGTCCGGCGGCATTCTCCGGCCAGGCCATCAAGATGGGCGCGGAGATCGCCATCGAGGAGATCAACGCGGCCGGCGGCGTGCTCGGCAAGAAGCTGCGGCTGATCCAGTATGACGATGCCGGCGCGCCGCCGCGCGGCGTCGACAACACCCGCCGCATCGCGCTGGCGGACAAGTGCATCGCCGTGCTCGGCGGCTTCCATTCCACCGTCGCTTTGGCGCAGGTGGACCCGGTGCACGAGATCGGCATTCCCTACATGGGCGTGTGGGCGGCCAACACCAAGGCCATCGAGAACGGGCGCGATCCCAACTTCATGTTCCGCGTCTCCGCCAAGGACAAGTGGGTGGCCCGCTTCCTGGTGGACGAGGCGTTGAAGGTGTCCAAGACCGGCAAGGTGGCGTTCTTCTACGAGAACACCGGCTGGGGCAACGGCGCATTGCCGGACGTGAAGGCCGCGCTCGCCGCCAAGGGCAAGGAACTGTTGGCCGCGGAAACCTTCAACTGGAACGACCAGGACATGTCGCCCCAGGTGATCCGCGCCCGCGACGCCGGGGCCGACGTGGCCATCATCTGGTCGCTGGACCGCGAGGCCAACCAGATCCTGCGCTCCATGGACAAGGCGAGCTGGAAGCCGGCCATCGTCGGTGCCTGGGGCATCTCGGGCAATCTCGGCGAGCTGGCCGGCCCCCTCGCCAACGGGGTGCGGGTGATGCAGACCTATTCCTTCCTCACCCCGCAGAGCGAGGCCGGCAAGAGGCTGCTCGCCGCCGTCGAGGCCAAGACCGGCATCAAGGACCCGAAGGACATCAAGGCGCCCTCCGGCATCGCCAATTCCTATGACGCGGTCTATGTGCTGGCCGACGCCATCAAGATCGCGGGCTCTTTCGACTGGAAAAAGGTGCAGCAGGCCCTCTACCAGGTCAGCCGCGACGGCCTCGTCGCCCCCTACAAGCCGGCCTTCGACAAGGCCGATCCCGAGCGCCAGGACGCCATCCTGCCGCAATACTACCTGCTGACGGTCTGGCACGACGGCAAGCTGATCCCCCTCAAGGGCTCGCCCTACGACAAGTGAGCCCGCGCGGGAGGCGGTTTCCCTCGCCGCCTCCCGCTTTTTGTCTCCCCCACGCTGCCACCACTCGCCTCGACCGGCCACGGCCGAGCCCCCTCCCTCCGACAGGTCGCCCGCAATGACCACAGTGGTGCAATACATCCTGTCCGGCCTTGCCATCGGCGGCATCTATGCCCTGGTGGCCCTCGGCTTCCACATCATGTGGTCGTCGGCCAAGGCCGTGAACTTCGCCCATGGCGACACGCTGATGATCGGTGGCCTGCTGGCCGTCTACCTGCTGGCGGCGGGTCTGCCGCTGGGGCTGGCGTGCCTTGCTGCGGTGGTGGCCGGCGGCCTGTTCGGGCTGGTGCTGGAGCGCATCGCGGTGCGCCCCTTTTTGTCCCAGCAGGGCTCGGTGGGCTGGATGCTCACCACCATCGCCGTGGGCATCATGGTGGAGAGCTTCGCCACCATCCAGACCCAGGGCTACGCCCGGCCGCTGCCCTCGCCGGGGGTGGGCGCCTCGGTGCACATCCTTGGTGCCGGCATCTATCCGCAGGAACTGGTGATCCCGCTGGTGGCGGTGGTGGCCATGCTGGGCCTGCGGGCGCTGCAGCGCCACACCTTGGTGGGCCGCGCCATGCGCGCGGTGGCCCACAACAAGAATGCCGCCGCCCTCATGGGCATCAATGTGAATGCGGTGGTCGCCTTTTCCTTCGCCCTCGCCGGGCTTTTGGGCGCGGCGGCCGGCGTGCTGGTGGCCCCGGTGGTGCAGGCCTCCGCCGCCATGGGCGTGCTGCCGGGGCTGAAGGGCTTCGCCGTGGCCATCATCGGCGGCATCACCTCGGCGCCGGGGGTGGTCATCACCGGCCTCGTCTACGGGGTGATGGAGAAATTTGTCGAAGGCTACATCTCCACCGCCGCGCGCGAGATCATCGGCTTCTCCCTCATGATCCTCACTTTGCTGGTGTTCCCCCAGGGCCTGTTCGGCAAGCGAGAGGTGATGAAGGTATGAGACACCTCACCCGCCATCTCACCCTTGCCGGCTTCGTGGCGCTCGCCGCGCTCCTGGTGATCGTGCCGCTCACCTCCGGCAACGAATACGAACTGCGCCTGTTCATGCTGTTCCTGATCTACGGCATCATCGCCGTGGGCCTGAACGTGCTGGTGGGGCTCACGGGCCTCGTCTCCCTCGGACAGGCGGGCCTGTTCGCGCTCGGCTCCTATACCGGCGCCATTGTGGCGACGCGGCTCGGCTTCGACATGATCTCGTCGAGCCTCATCGCCGCGCTGGTGGCGGCCGGCTTCGGCGTGCTCCTCGCCTATCCCACGGTGCGGGTGCGCGGCGTCTATCTCGCCGTGGTCACCATCGCCTTCGGCCTCATCGTGGAGAATGTCGCCATCGAGTGGCAATCGCTCACGGGGGGCACCACGGGCCTCACCTCTATCCCCGCGCCCAATGCGTTCGGGGTGCGGCTGTCCGGCTATGCCTTCTACGGGGTGCTGGCGGTGGTGCTGTTCCTCGCCACCGCCGCCGCGCACAATCTCAAGGTCTCGCGTTATGGCCGCGCCATGCTGGCGGTGTCCCAGAGCGAGATCGCGGCGCGGGCGCTGGGCGTGGACGCCACCGCCATGCGCACGCTGGCCTTCGTGGCGGCGGCGGTGACGGCGGGCCTCGCCGGCACCTTCTACGCCTTCCTCAATTCCTACATCTCCCCCGACATCTTCACCTTCTCGGACAGCGTGCGCTTCCTGTTGATGGTGATCCTGGGCGGGGCAGCCTCCACCTTCGGGCCGGTATTGGGCGCCTATATCCTCACCTACCTGCCGGAATATCTGCAGGACTTCGCGGTGTGGCAGAAGTTCGCCTATGGCGCGCTGCTGCTCATCGTCATGTTTGTCATGCCGCGCGGCATCATGGGCTCCCTCGCGGCCGGCCTGAAGCGGCTGGTGCCGGTGCCGCGGGCGGTTGCCGCATCCGAAGGACTGCCCGCCGAGGACACATTGCGGCTCGATCCCCGCGCGCAGAAATCCGAGCTGGTGGCGCGCGACCTCACGGTGCGGTTCGGTGGGCTCACGGCGCTGGCCAAGGCCTCGCTGCGGGTGAAGCCGGGCGAGGTGCATGCCCTCATCGGGCCGAACGGCGCCGGCAAGTCCACCTTCGTCAACACCATCTCCGGCTTCTACCAGCCAAGCGAGGGCGCCTTTGAGCTGGACGGCATCCAGCTTGCCGGCAAGGCCTCCCACGAGATCGCCCGCGCCGGCCTCTCCCGCACCTTCCAGAACACCGAATTGTTCGGCGAGATGACCGTGCTGGAAAACGTGATGGTGGGCCACCAGCAGCGCCTCGGCTACGGCCTCGTCGCCGCGCTGCTGCGCACCGGCGCCATGCGACGGCAGGATGCCGAATGCCGGCGCGCCGCCATCGGCCTGCTCGTGTTCGTGGGGTTGGAGGACTATGCCAACGAGGAGGCTCACTTCCTCCCCTTCGGCCTCCAGCGGCGGCTGGAGATCGCCAGGGCGCTGGCTGCCCGGCCCCGCCTGCTGCTGCTGGACGAGCCCGCCGCCGGTCTCACCACCCAGGAGATCGACGAGCTGGAAGCCATGATCCGGCGCATCGCAGCGCTGGGGGTCTCGGTGCTGCTCATCGAGCATCATGTGGAACTCATCATGGCGGTGGCCGACACGGTGACCGTGCTGGACTACGGCCAGGTGATCGCCAGCGACACCCCCGCCGTGGTGCAGGAGAACCCGCGCGTCATCGAGGCTTATTTCGGCACCTCCCTCGACCACGCCCCGGCTGCGGAGGTGACGGCATGAGCACCCAAGAGACCTCTCACGGGATCAGCCCCGGCGACGTGCTGCTCGACATCCGGTCCATGGAATTGCGCTACGGCGCGGCGGTGGCGGTGCGCGACATCTCGCTGAAGGTGAAGCGCGGCCAACTGGTGGCAGTCATCGGCAACAACGGCGCCGGCAAGTCCTCCATGGTGAAGGGCGCGACGGGCCTCGTCGCCCCCTCCGGCGGCAAGGTGCTGTTTCGCGGCGCCGACACCACCCGCTTGAGCGCCAATGCCAAGGTGGGGCAGGGCCTCGTCATGGTGCCGGAAGGCCGCCTGATTTTTCCCGACCAGAGCGTGGAGGACAATCTCATCCTCGGCGCCTACGTCCATGGCGGCCTCAAGGGCGCAAAGGCCAGGGCGACGCGGGAGAAGGTGCTGGAGCTGTTCCCGCGCCTGAAGGAGCGCCTCGCCCAGCAGGCCGGCTCCATGTCCGGCGGCGAGCAGCAGATGCTGGCCATCGCCCGCGGGCTGATGGCCGAGCCGGAGCTGCTCATCATCGACGAGCTGTCGCTGGGCCTTGCGCCCAAGATCGTCGACCAGCTCATGGGCGTGCTCTCCGCCCTCAACAAGGCCGGCCTCACCATCCTGCTGGTGGAGCAGCTCGCCTCCTATGCGCTCGCCATCGCCGACCACGCCTATGTCATCGCCAACGGCCGCGTCGCGCGGGAAGGGCCGAGCCAGGTGCTCGCCCGCGACCCGGAGGTGATGGAAGCCTTCCTCGGCCGCAAGAAACCGGCGGCCTGAGCCTCATCTTTTTGCAAGTCCATCCAGTCCAAGGAGCCCCCATGTCCAGAATTGTCGACCTCAGCCTGCTCATCGAAGACAACATGCCCGCTCACAAGCTGTTTCAGCGGCCAGTGATCACCACTCACCTCAGCCACGAAAGCTCCAAGGCGTTCGGTCTCGGCGTGCCCGGCGACGCCATGACCTTCCAGACCAATTTCATCGCCATGCTGGACCATGTGGGCACCCATGTGGACGCCTACCGTCATGTGAAGCCCGACGGCGCCTCCATCGACGAGATGCCCCTCGACATGTTCATGGGCAAGGCGGTGTGCTTCGACCTGCGCCACATCCCCGACCTCGGCGACATAACCGACGAGGATCTGGAGAAGGCCGAGGAAGCCGCCGGCGTGAAGGTGGACGGCCACATCGTGCTGCTGTGCACCGGCTTCCACGCCCGCAACTATCCGAGCCTCGACAGCGTGTGGAAGAACCCGCTGCTGACGGTGGAAGCCACCAAGTGGCTCTACGCGCGCGGCTCCATGATGCAGGGAGTAGAAGGTCCCTCCACCGACAAGCCCACCGACAACATCTTCGCCCAGCACCGCCTGTGCCGCGAGCTGGGCATGAGCCATTGGGAGTGGCTGGTGAATCTGGAGGAACTGGTGGGCAAGGGCGAATTCCAGTTCTTCGGCGTGCCGCTGAAGTTCAAGGGCGGCTCCGGATCGCCGGTGCGCGCCTTCGCCGTCCTCAATTGAGCTTGCGAATACGTCTCTTCTGCCCTGACTGAGACGTATGGGCCTGCTGGATGGTTACTGC
Source organism: Xanthobacter autotrophicus (assembly GCF_005871085.1). Taxonomy (GTDB): domain Bacteria; phylum Pseudomonadota; class Alphaproteobacteria; order Rhizobiales; family Xanthobacteraceae; genus Xanthobacter; species Xanthobacter autotrophicus. The sequence continues at coordinate 9,447 of NZ_VAUP01000022.1, forward strand.
CAGCCATCCAGCAGCACTCACCTCGTGGTCCAACTCCAAGATCAAACACACGCCGGAGCAGCCTTATGTCCGCCGAGTTCGACACCCTGAGCGCCCTCGCCCTGCGCGGGATGGTGGCCCGGCGCGAAGTCTCGCCGGTGGAGCTGACGCGCCGCGCCCTGGACCGCGCCATCGCCACCCAGCCGACCCTCAACGCCTTCTTCGTCATCCTGGAGGAGGAGGCCATGGCCGCCGCCCGCGTCGCCGAGGATGCGGTGATGACGGGCGCGCCGCTCGGCCTCATCCACGGCCTGCCGTTCTCCGCCAAGGACCTGATGGCGGTGAAGGGGGCACCCTATGCCTCCGGCTCCCGCGCCATGGCCCATAACATCGCTGAGGTGGATGCCCCCGCCGTGGAGCGGGCGAAGGCGCAGGGCGGCATCCTCATCGGCAAGACCACCACCAGCGAGTTCGGCTGCAAGCCCATCGGCGACAGCCCGCTCACCGGCATCACCCGCAACCCGTGGAACCTCGCCATGACGCCGGGCGGGTCGAGCGCGGGGGCGGCGGCCTCGGTGGCGGCGGGCATCACTCCGTTCGCGCTGGGCACCGATGGCGGCGGCTCCATCCGCATCCCCTGCGCCTTCAGCGGGTTGTCGGGCCTGAAGGGCCAGTTCGGCCGGGTGCCGGTGTGGCCCACCTCGGCGACGCCGACGCTCGCCCATGTGGGGCCCATCGCCCGCTCCATGGCGGATGCGGCGCTGCTGTTTTCCGCTGTGGCCGGGCACGACCGGCGCGATCCCTTCACTGTGGCCGGCCCGGTGCCGGACGTGATGGGCGCGGCGCAGGCCTCGGTGGCCGGTATGCGCGTCGCCTACAGTCCCACCTTCGGCTATGCCCGCCCCGCGCCCGAGGTGATCGCAGCCACTGACCGCGCCGCCCGCACCTTCGAGGCTCTGGGCTGCCATGTGGAGGAGGTGGACGAGGTATTCGACACCGACCCCGCCGACCTGTGGACGGCGGAATTCTACGCCGGCGTCGGCACCCGCCTGCGCGACGTGCTGGAAAACCGGCGTGAGCTGCTCGACCCGGCGGTGGCGGACATCCTGATGCCGGCGCTCGGCCAGGAGATGAAGAGCTATTATGCCAGCGTCTTCGCCCGTTATGCCCTGCGCGAGAAGATGCGCCTGTTCTTCGAGCGCTATGATCTCCTCATCTCCCCGGTGCTGCCGGTGAGCGCGCTGGAAGCCGGGCGGAACCTGCCGGCGGGGCTGGAGGACCGCAACCTCGTGTCCTGGGTGTTCTACACCTATCCCTTCAACCTCACCGGCCAGCCCGCCGGGGCAGTGTGCGCCGGCCTGTCGCCGCAGGGCATGCCCATCGGCCTCCAGATCGTCGGCCGCTCTTATTGCGAGGACGACGTGGTGCGCGCGGCGGCGGCATTCGAGCGCGCCCAGCCCCCCGGCTACAACCGCCCGCCGGCAGGCGCCTGAGGCGGCCCATCCCGCCAGGGCTCGCCGCCACAAAGAACGCGAACAGCAAGAAAGCCGCCCGTCGCTCAGCTCGCCAGCCGCACCGGGATCCGCATCGCCGAGGCGAAGGTCTCGAAAGCCAACCGGGCGCGACGCTCCAACTCGGGCGCGTCGGCCGCTTCTATCACCTCGATCAGCATCCCGGCATGCTCGGCAATGGGCAGGGCACGGAGGAAGTCCACCGCCTCGCCCATGGAACGCAGGACGACGGGGGTGCTGACGGAACGGACATGCATCGGGCGGGTGTTGGGATTCGGCACGGTCGGGGCTCCTTGCTGATCGCTGGGCACCCATATGCGTGGACCCGCCGCCTGAAGGCTTCCCCAAAAGAGGGGAGCGATTTCCGGTGCGCGCGGCGCCTTGCGGCGGCGCCGAGAAAAACCACCACCCCCTGCTGTCAGCCCCCCGCTGGCCGACGAACCCATCCGGTGGGAGCGTCCAGTTGCGAGGCGCGAAGGGCAAATCGCGACCCGGGCTCCAGGCTCCGGATTCCGCGCGCCATCAAGCCCCGAACAATCAGGGGGCCGAATTTTTCCGGCCGCGGAATGCTTCCAGGAAACGCCGGCGCGGCGGACGCTTCAGGGGCGTTCAAGGGGTGTTCAGGTCGCGACACACAGCAATGATGTGATCCATCACGGCACGCACCCGCGCCGCGCGCCGCAGGTCCGGGTGCACCAGCAGCCACAGGTCGCGCTTGGCACCCGCCCCCTCGGCCACGCACACCAGATCTTCCGCCGTGCGGCCCAGCGCGTGGGGCACCGCGGCCAGCCCCATGCCGGCGCGGGCCGCCGAGACGAGGCTGGACAGGTCGTTACTCGTGAAGACGATGGGTCGACCCTTCGCCATGGCCTCGAGCCAGACCTGCTGGGGCGAATGGGCCAGTTCCTCGTCATATCCGAGGAAGGTGCGGGCGGCTTCCGGCGTCGCCTCGACATAGGCGCGGGCGCCATAAAGACCATAGGCGAGGACGCCGAGCTTGCGGGCCACCAGGCCTTTCTCCTGCGGCCGCGAGAGGCGCAGCGCGAGGTCGGCTTCGCCCCGCGACAGGCGCGCCGCGGACGACGTGCCGGAGACGTCCAAAACCAGCCCAGGATGGCGCGCGAGGAGAGGGGCGAGGCGCGGCACCAGCCAGTGGCTCGCCAGCGCCGGCGGCGCGCTGATCCGCACCCGCCCCTCCACCGCGGAGCCGGCGCCTGACGCGAGGCGCTCGATGCCATGGACCGCCTGCTCCACGGTGCCGGCTCGTTCCAGCAGCCGTTCGCCCTCCTGCGTGAGGGCGTAACCACGCGGCAGACGGTCGAACAGCTTCAGGGACAGTGCCGCTTCGAGGCCCGAAATGCGGCGGGCGACGGTCGAATGATCCGTGCCGAGCCGGCGCGCGGATTCCGAAAGGCTGCCGCACCGGGCCAGCTCCACAAAGAACCGCAGGTCGTCCCAATCAAGCATCGCTCATTCTGCGCAAAACTCCCCATATAGTGCGTATTTATATGGAATTCCTGCGCAGAGAAAGCCGACCTAGGCTCATGGCGATCACAGGAGGCGCCCATGACATTCGTGACCACGACAGTCGCGACCACCACTTTCGCCATCGAGTTGACGGCGCCGGGCGGGATCGACCGCTTCCGGGCGGCGACACGGGTACTTCCCGCACCGAATGCCGGGGAAGTTCGCCTGCGCCACACCGCCATCGGCGTCAATTTCGTCGATATCTACCAGCGCACCGGCCTCTATCCCGTGGGGGCCACGCCGGCGGTGCTCGGCGTGGAGGGCGCCGGCGTCGTCGAGGCGGTCGGCCCCGGCGTGACGCAGCTGGCGGTCGGCGACCGCGTCGCCTATGCCGGCCTGCCCGTGGGCGGCTATGCGCAGTCGCGCAACATTCCCGCCACACGCCTCGTGCCCATCCCCTACGGGATCGACGACCGCACGGCCGCCGCGGCCATGCTGCGGGGGGTGACCGCCCATATGCTCCTGCGCCAGGTCTGTCCGACCGGCCCGGGCACGACCCTGCTGGTGCACGCGGCAGCCGGCGGCCTCGGCCTGCTGCTGACCGCATGGGGCAAGCGGTTGGGCGCGCGGGTGATCGGCACGGTGGGCTCTCCCGCCAAGGCGGATCTCGCCCTCGCGCAGGGAGCCGATCATGTGATCCTCCACAAGGAGCAGGATTTCGTCGCCGAGGTCCGCCGCCTCACCGACGGGGCGGGCGTGGACGTTGCCATCGATGGTATCGGCGGACAGACCCTGCTGCGCACGCTCGATGCGGTCCGTGCCTTCGGGGCGGTGGCCAGCATCGGCCAGGCATCTGGGGCGCTGCCCGACATTCCCCTTTCCGAACTGGGGCCGAGACGCTCCCTGTCCCTGAGCCGGCCGAGCGTGTTCGCCTATGCCAATTCCATCGGAGCCTATCGCCAGGCAGCCGAGGAGCTGTTTGCCGAACTCGGACGCGGTCTGCCGGTCACCATCGGTGCCGAACTGCCCCTCGCCCGCGTGGCCGATGCCCATCTCATGCTGGAGCGCGGCGAGACCATGGGCTCGCTGCTGCTCGTGCCCTGAGCCGCCGGGGCCACGGTGCCGCCGGGCCCTGCGGCCTCGCCGCCGAGACCGCGACCGGGACCGGGACCGGGACAAGCCGGCCTGCCGCTTCACCTTGCTTGAAGCAAGGGTTGAGACGCGGCTTCTCGCGCCATCCATTCCGGCTGGTCGCCACCCAGGCGCGGGGTGGGGCGCGACCAGCGGCAAGGGGTCTCGGACATGCGCAGCACCGGTCCCAACGTCTTCAGGTCGCCATAGCAGGTGCCATCGACATGCACCGCGAGGGCCTCGAACTCCGCCGGCGCCAGCCGCCCGGCTGCAATGGCGAAGTCGGAGACGAGGCCCTCCCGTTGCAGCAGCATGGCCGATTGGCACAGCGACACCTGAACCCGGTAGCTGCCGCCCTCGCGGGCGCGGCGGGCAAGCGCCAGCATGGCCCCGAAAGCGCCGAGGAAGCCGGTGATGAAATCGCACATGAAAACCGGTGTCAGCTCCGGCCGGCCGCGCCCCATGGCCTCGCCCTGGGTGTGGCAGATGCCGGTGACGGCCTGCGCCACCTGGTCCCAGCCGGCGCGGTCGGCAAACGGACCGCCGGAGCCGAAGCAGTTCACCGAAACATGCACCAGCCCGGGCCGCAGCTTCATCAGGTCCTCAGCCCCGAAGCCGTGGGCGGCCAAGCGCCCGGGCCGGTAGCCATCGATGAAGACATCGGCGTCACGGACGAGCGCGCGCAATTGCGCTGCCTCGGCCGGGCTGGTGAAATCGAGGAAGGTGCTGCGCTTGCCGTGGCTGGTGTCGCGTACGAAGGCCGGCACCTGGGGCAGGTGCGGCGCCGTGACCATGAGCACATCGGCGCCGTGCTCGGCCAGCGACAGGCCGGCCGTCGGCCCGGCGAGGATGCGGGTCAGATCAAGCACACGCAGGCCCGCCATGGGCGCGTTCCCCGCCGGCAGGGGCTCCGGCGCGCCGTCCGCGAGCTTGGTGATCTCCACCACGGGCCGGGAGGCGAGATAGGCGCCGTGGGGATGGGCGAGCCATTCCTCGGGCGTGCGCACCTTGCCGCCGCAGGCGCGCGCCGCCGCAAGCGCGTCCTCCAGGGCGTCCGCGCCCCAGCGGGCGACGCCCGCCTTCATGCCTTCGACGGAGCTGTTGCAGTCGAGCACATCCAGCACGCGCTCTTCCAGATGGGGCAGGTTGGTATGGGGCAGCACCCAGCCCCCATCCGCCGTCGCCCACGGCTGGGTCAGCGAGACCATGTGCTTCACGGCCGACGAGACGGGGATGGGCCGGTATTGCCCGTCGTCGGCGCGTAGCAGGGTCTCCTCCCCGCCGGACAGGGAGGTGGCGGCGGCCGCGCGGGCGTCGATGCTCAGCTTCTGCCGGCGGCCGGTCCGCAGCCGCCAGAGATCGTTGGCGGCGACGCCGCGCGCGGCGAGCACCGATGCGGATACCTCGCCGATGCGGAACGGCGTGCGAAAAAACGGATCGGCCCCGCTGATCGAGACTTCGTCGGCCGGCAGCGGCGCGGCGGCGCGGATGGCCATCAGCTCGCGGAACGCATTGGAGGCAGTCGGGAAACGCTGGGGAGTGGGCATGGAAGAGCCTTTCGCGCGATGGGAGCCGGCGGGCGGCGGCCGCGCCGGATCGCGGCTGGAGAGGGGGTGGAAAGCCTGGTCCGGGCCGCGGCGGCCCGGACCCTCCGGCGTCAGGCGGCGCCGGCCAGGTGGTGGGGCGCACCGGCGCGCCGCCCTGCCCGCGAGACCAGCCAGCAGGTGAAGAAGGCCAGCGGCATGGAAATGAGGGTCGGCGGATCGAGGCTGACCACAGGTGTTGCGAAGCCGAACACCTTGACCCACATGGACGGGCCGAGCACTGTGAGGCCCAGCGCCGCCACCAGCCCGATACTGCCGCCGGCGATGGCGCCCCGGGTGGTGAGCCCCCGCCAGTAGATGGAGAGCACCAGCACGGGGAACGTGGAGGAGCAGGCGATGGCGAAGGCGAGGCTGATCATGTAGGCCACGTTCTGCCCCTGGAAGGCGACGCCGAGCGCGATGGCGACGAGCCCCAGAACCACCGTGGCGATGCGCGAGATCTTCAGTTCCCGCGCCTCGTCGGGCCGCCCCTTCAGCACCACGCGGGCATAGAGGTCGTGGCTCACGGCCGAGGCTCCGGCGAGCGTGAGGCCCGCCACCACGGCCAGGATGGTGGCGAAGGCGACCGCCGAGACGAGCCCCAGCATCACATCGCCGCCCAGCAGTCGCGCAAGGTGGATGGCCACCATGTTGACGCCGCCGATCACCTTGCCGTCCGCGCCGATGGCGGAGGCATCGCCGGAGAGGATGACAATGGCGCCGAAGCCGAAGATGGCGGTGGCGGCATAAAAGGTGCTGATGAGACCGGTGCCCCACACCACCGAATTCCGGGCGGCACGGGCGTCCGGCACGGTGAAGAAGCGCATCAGGATGTGGGGCAGGCCCGCCGTGCCGAACATGAGGGCCAGCGCCAGCGACAGGCTGGAGAAGGGCGAGCGCGCCGCAGCCGCGGGAGCCAGCACGCCCTGCCCCTTCGCATGGACCGCCGCCGCGCCCCGCAGCAGGGCCGACAGATCGAACCCGAACCGCGCCAGCACCAGCACCGCGATCACGGCCCCGCCCGCGAGCATCAGGCAGGCCTTGACGATCTGCACCCAGGTGGTGGCCATCATGCCGCCGAACATCACGTAGCAGATCATCAGCGTGCCCACGATGGCGACCGCTGCCTTGAAGTTGATGCCGAACAACAGCTCGATCAATGCCCCCGCGCCGACGAGCTGCGCGATGAGGTAGAAGCCGATCACCACCAGCGAGGCGAGCGCTCCGAAGATGCGCATGGGCGTCTCCTCAAGGCGCAGGCTCACCACGTCGGAGAAGGTGAACTTGCCGAGCTGGCGCAGCCGCTCCGCCAGCAGGAACACCACGATGGGCATGCCGGTGGAATAGCCGATGGCGTAGATGTAGCCGTCGAACCCGCTGGTGAAGATCAGGCCGGTCAGGCCCAGGAAGGCCCCCGCCGAGAGCGCGTCGCCGGCGAGCGCGAGGCCATTCTGCAAGCTGGTGACGTTGCCGCCGGCTGCATAGAAATCATTGGTGCCCTTGGTGTTGCGCGCCGCCCACCAGGTGATTGCGAGGGACAGCACCACGATGGCGAGGAAGCAGGAGGTGGCGATCGTATTCATTCCGCCGCCCCTTCCGCCGCGAGGATGGCGCTGTCCGCGTCGGCCTGCATTTCGCGCCGGTTTCCGATCACCGCATAAGCCACGGTGAGCGCGAACCCGAGCAGGATGACGCCCAGTCCCAGGGCGAAGGCCATGGTGAGCGTGCCGCCCGCATGGATCGGAGTGGCGAGGACGCCGGGCGCGAACGCCATGAGCGCCGTGAAGCCGAGATAGGCCGACGCCAGGATGGCGGTGGCGAGGAATCCGGGCCCGGCGCCCGTGGCTTCGGCCGGAAGCTGTTTAGATCCGAGAGACATGGTCTTGTTCCCCTCAACGGTGGCGCGCGGCGGCAATCGCCCTCCCACCGGATCGCCGGCGCGCCGTCTGGATCGGGCCCACGGTTGGGAGACACTCCGCCCGCCTGTTGCCCAAAAAATATTCAGGATTGATCCTGCTTACTTTCGAGGCTAACAACCGTTTTGACATTCTTGAAATGGTTTGATCTGATGTTAGTCATATGAAAATGAGATGGTCCGGCCATGCAGAGCACTGACCTCGAATTCTTCCTGACGGTGAGCCGGGAAGCATCCATCGGCGGTGCGGCGGCACGGCTCAACACCGCCCAGTCCAACGTCACCAACCGCATCAAGAAGCTGGAGGCGGACCTCGGCGTCATCCTCTTCAGCCGACATTCCCGTGGCGTGAAGCTGACGGCGGCCGGGGAGCGGCTGCTCCCGTTTGCCGCCGAGGTCGGCCGGCTGCTGCAGGATGCGCGCATCGCCGTGACCGCGACCGACGCGCCGCGCGGGCCCTTGCAGATCGGCACCATGGAAACCACCATGGCCCTGCGCCTGCGTGACCGGCTGGTGAATTTCGCCGGCCTCTATCCCGACGTGGACCTGACACTGCGCACCGGCACCACCGCCGAGCTGACCGAGCAGGTGCTGCAACAGGAGCTGGAGGGCGCCTATGTGTGTGGCCCGGTGGCGCACCCGCGCCTTGTGGCGCGCCGCGCATTCCAGGAAACCCTCGCGGTGGTGGCCGGACCCGACGTGACCTCGCTGGAGGGCTTCACCGACCGTGGGCACGCCAACATCTTCGTGTTCCGCCGCGGCTGCTCTTATCGCCAGCGGCTGGAAGTGCTTCTTGCCCGGCGCGGCATCGCGGTGGCGCGCACTCTGGAATATGGCAGCCTCGATGCGATCCTCGCCTGCGTCTCCGCCGGCATGGGGCTGACCCTGCTGCCCACCGATCTCGTCGAGGCCCATGCCCGCGACCACCGCCTCTCCCTGCTTCCGTTGCCGGAGGAGGAGGCGAATGTGGAGACCGTGTTCATCCGCCGCGCACAGGTCTATGTCTCACCCGCCCTCACCGCCTTCCTTGAGGTCGCGGGGCCGCCCGTCGCGGCGGCACCGGACGCGCGCGAGGCCCCCCTCTCTTTCATGCAGGAAGCCGGCGAGTGAGGGCCGCCCCGTGCCGCCTCGCCATCAGGCCGGCTTGCGATCGGCGTCGGGGTGGTGGAAGGCGAGCACCAGCACCACGGAGGACAGGGCCAGCCCCGTCATCAGCAGGAAGCCGTCGGCGAACGATCCGCGCAGCCCGAGCACCCATCCGGTGATCACAGGCGCTGCGAAGCCGGAGAGCGCGAAGCCGAAGTCCATGATGCCGAGTGCCGTGGCCGCACGCTTCGGCACCACATCCACGTTCACCGCATAATAGGCCGCGTTGGCGCCCATGGAGGCCGCCACCGCCACGGTGATGCCGGCAATGGCCACGGCGAGATTGTCGCTCAGGGCCACCGGCACCACCGCCAGCGCCGCGACGAACTGCGTGCCGGCGATGAGATAGGAGCGGGCCACCCTGAGCCGGCCCGTGACCTTCAGCAGATGGTCCGACCACCGCCCGAGCGCCCACAGCGCGGCGGCGGCGGCAAGCCAGGGCAGGACGGTGAAGACGCCCACCTGCGTCAGGTTCAGCCCATAGGCCTGGCGCAGGTAGCTCGGCAGCCATGTCATGAAGAAGAACAGGAAATAGCCGAAGACGAAGAAGGCCCAGTAGTTCACCAGCAGCGTGCGGTTGGTGAGCAACGCGCGGATTTCCGCCGCCGAGGGCCATTCACGCACGGCGTGGTGCGCGGATCCCTGCCGCTCGGCCCGGATATACTCCAGCTCCGCCGCATTCACATGGCGCGATTGGGCGGGATCGTCGCGGAACAGGAGAAACCAGAGCGGCACCCAGGCGATGGAAATCACGAACAGCACGCCGAAGGTCCAGCGCCAGTCCATTACCGCCAGGAGCTGGGTCACGATGGGGCCGCCGATGGCGAGCGCCAGTGGCACCGACACCAGCGCATAGGCGAGCGCGGTGGCCTGCACCTGCGGCGGCAGCCAATGGCTCACGGCGCCCGCAAGTGCCGGGAAGTTTGGCCCTTCCGACACGCCGAGCAGCGTGCGCGCCAGATACAGTGTGAGGAAGCCGCTGGCCGCCCCGGTCAGGCCGATGGAAAAGCTCCACAACAGCGCCGCGACGGTGAGAACCAGCCGCGCGCCGTAGCGATCCACCGCAAAGCCGCCGAGCAGGGTCGTCACCGCGTAGCCGAGGCCGAAGGCGCCGAGGACGATCCCCGCATCGCCCTTCGAGAGTCCCAGCTCCTGTTCCATCAGCGGGATGGCATAGGAGATGGCGGCCCGGTCGATGTAGTTCACCACTGTGACTGCAAAGAGCAGGAAGATCACCACCATATGGAATCGCGTTGCCCGCATGTCCTGCTCCCCGCCGGTTCGTCACGCGTCGTTACCTTATACACGCGATGGCGCAATGCCCCGGTCTTGGGGTTTCAGGTCACCGCGCGGCCGTGACATCAAGGGTCAGCACGGCTCCCCGGCTCCGCCTGAACGCGGCGGCATCGAGCATTCAGGAGTGCATTGCAGAGGAAGGATCACCTTCGCACTCATCGAACGACGATTGGCCTTTGCTGCAAATCTGATTCGAATCAGGCGAGGGCCGACTTTTCTGAACTAAAAATGTTATAAACTATATTTATTTCTTTGATCGGAATCCATGTTCATTCTGGTATGACACGATCCGACGATGACGCCTGCGAGTAACATTACAATGCCCCGGGCAAGCAACATCGCTGGTCTTTACCTTTCCGAGAGGGGGTGGCTTGCGCGCGTCATCCAGCGTATCGTCCCGAACAGCGCATCGTCCGGAACAGCGCGACGGCCGAAGACCTGGTGCATGACAGCTTCGTCACCCTGATCGGCCGGGAGCTGGACCCCTCCCCTCGTGATCAGGTCGCCGACCTCACGCGCATCGCCCAGAACCTTGCCCTGGATCATCGCCGACGCGAGGCCCGAATGGCGAGCCTGGAGGAAACCGCCACCTTTGATCTGGCTGATGCCAGCCCTTCGCCCGAGACCATCGTTGCCGACCGGGATGCGCTGCTCCAGACCCTGAAAATCCTCGCCGCCATGCCGGAGCGCACGCGTTGCGCCTTCCAGATGCACAGTCTCGGCGAGAAGAAGCTGGCGCAGATCGCGGCGGAACTCTCCATCTCCACGGCCCACGCTGGCGGCTGGTGATGGACGGCTATCGCCGAGAGTGACGACCTCTGGAACGAGACCATGGCGCTGCTGCTGGTCTGGCGCGAGCCCATCTCGCTCATCGCCTCCGCCCTGCCGATGCTCGACCAGGCGCGCATCTCCCTCGACCGCATCTCGCGGCTCAGCCACGATTTCGACCACGGCGAGGCCGCCATGCCGCTGGCGGACAGCCCACGGGAGAGTCCCCGTCGCTGCATTTCGAGACCATCGCGCTGAGCGGGGCCTCCTACGCCTTCCCCGCGCGTGTCGACGTGCCGCCTTTCGTCCTCGGTCCCGCCGATTTCGAGATCTGCGCCGGGGAGCTGGTCTTCATCGTCGGCGCCAACGGCTCGGGCAAGTCCACCCTTCTCAAGCTGCTCGCCGGCCAGTTGCCACCGTCACACGGACACGTCCGGCTGGCCGGGACACCGCTCGCCCGGTGGGGCGCCCGCGCCTTCGGCCTCAAGGTGGTCTACCTGCCGCAGCAGCCCCCGCCCGCCGCTGGCCTGCAGGTCAGGGAGCTGCTGGCCCTTGGGCACTACACCTGGCACGGGGCGCTCGGCCGGTTCCGCGTCTCAGACCGGGAGAAGGTGGCCGAGGCCCTGGCGCTGACCGGCATGGAGCCGTTCGCGGATCGCCTCGTGGACACGCTCTCGGGCGGGGAGCGCCAGCGCGCCTTTCTCGCCATGCTGGTGGCGCAGGATGCTGAATGCCGGCTCCTCGACGAGCCCATCTCCGCCCTCGACATCGCGCACCAGGTGGAGGTGCTCTCGCTGGTGCAGCGCCTGGCGGTGGAGCCCGGGATGGGGGTGGTGATCGTACTGCACCACGTGAACATGGCCGCCCGCTTCTGCGACGAGGTCATCGCTTTGCCCGCGGGTCGCCTGATCGCGCGGGGCACGCCGGCCGAGATGATGGCGCCGGCCGCCCTGGAGGCCATCTACGGTATCGCCATGGAGGTCATGCCCCACCCCTCGCACGGGACGCCCGTGGCGTTCGCGCGATGAAGCGCCGGGCGTCTTGAAGGCTGCCGTGACGGCCCCATCCTCTCATCGAACAGATGCGGGAGGCGGAGGGAGTTCGGCCTGCTTTTCCGTTATTCGTCGGAATCAATCAGGGGATCTGGTTGCGCGAGGCGCTCCAGAGCCTGCCTGTCGGTCAGCCGCATCTGCGCACCGTGGATCGTGACGCCGTGCTCCCGGAGCGTTGAAAAGGCCCGGGACAGATTCTCCGGCGTCATGCCCAGAAGGGAGGACAGGACGCGCTTCTCAAAGCCGAGGTTGACCACCCCCGAGGCCCCCTGTGCCACGTCCTCCTTCAGCAGCCAGTTGGCGAGCCGCTCTGCACCGGTGCGCAGCTTCTGGTTTTTCACCTCCTTGATCGCGCGCCGATAGCCACGGGCAAGCTCCGTGACAACGGCACGCGCGAAGGCCGGGTCGGTCCCGAGGGCGACACGTACCCTTTCGGCCGGGATCATGAGAACCTGTGACTTCTCAAGGGTGCGCGCGGACTGAAGATAGACCTGATCATTGAGCACGGCGGCCAGGATGAAAGTGCCCACCGGCCGCACGATGCTGATGGTGGTGTCGCGCCCGGATCCGGTCGCGAACATCTCCACGAGCCCTTCCACCACCACGTGCAGGAAGTCCGCCGGGTCACGCTCATTGATGAGAACGACCCCCGGCGGAAACCGCTGCAGGAAACCCGCGCGCACAAGATCGCCGAAGGTCTCCTCCTGCGCATCGGAAAACAGTGGCAGATCGCGAATGGCGGCGGCGTCTTCGGGCCTCATGCGTCCCTCGATCGGAGCGAATGAGCCCATATGAAGCTCTGACTTGATAAATGTCAATTGACTGAAATAAGAATGTAAAATTTAAATCAAACCTTATTCAAGCCACGCCGATACATCGCTTAAAGTCTTCAAAAATTCATCCAATGACACGTCATTACTGATATAAGTCAAATCTCGCACGACCCGCTTGAAGGAGTTTGCGCGGCGCACGACGAAGCCGTGCCCTTGCAACAGGCGAGATCAGGCCATGCAACCCATTCGAGAGGTGAGCGCCGCCGACCAGCGGACCTCCCTCGCCATGAGCACCGTCGCCTTCACCGTATGCTTTGCGGTGTGGACGATCTTCTCCATCATCGGCATCCGCATCCGCCAGGACCTGGGGCTTTCGGACACGCAGTTCGGCCTCCTGGTGGGCACGCCCATCCTCACGGGCTCGCTCATCCGCGTGGCGCTGGGCATCTGGACCGACCTCTATGGCGGACGCATCGTCTTCACCCTGACCATGCTCGCGGCGGCGGTCGCAACCTTCCTGCTGACCTACGCCACCACCTACCCGCAATTCCTCATCGCTGCCCTCGGCGTCGGCATCGCGGGCGGATCGTTCGCGGTGGGCGTCGCCTATGTCTCGCGCTGGTATCCGCCGCAGAAGCAGGGCACGGCGCTTGGCATCTTCGGCGCCGGCAACGTGGGCGCGGCGGTCACCAAGTTCCTCGCCCCCTTCGTCCTCGTCGCCTTTGGCTGGCAGATGGTGGCGCAGGTGTGGGCGGCGGCGCTGGTGGTGATGGCCGTCGTCTTCTTCCTCACCACCAAGGACGATCCGGTTCTCTTGGAGCGCCGCCGCCTCGGCATCCGGCCGAAGAGCGCGTGGCTGGAGCTGGAGCCGCTCAAGAATATTCAGGTGTGGCGGTTCTCGCTGTATTACTTCTTCGTCTTCGGCGCCTTCGTCGCGCTGGCGCTGTGGCTGCCCCAGTATCTGGTGAAGGTCTACGGCCTCGACATCAAGAGCGCGGGCATGATCGCCGCCGCCTTCTCGGTGCCGGCCAGCCTGTTCCGCGCCTATGGCGGCCACCTCTCCGATGTCTATGGCGCGCGACGGGTGATGTACTGGACCTTCCTGGTCTCGGTGGCGGCCACCTTCGTCCTGTCCTATCCGCCCACCGACTATGTGGTGCAGGGTATCCATGGCCCCATGGCCTTCCACATGCAGATGGGGGTGGTGGGCTTCACCATCACCATCTTCATCCTTGGCTTCTTCATGGCCCTGGGCAAGGCCGCCGTCTACAAGCACATCCCGGTCTACTACCCGAACAATGTGGGCGCGGTGGGCGGCCTCGTGGGCATGATCGGCGGCCTCGGCGGCTTCGTCCTGCCCCTTATGTTCGGCGTGCTCAACGACCTGACCGGGCTGTGGACCAGCTGCTTCATGCTGCTGTTCGTCCTCGCCACGGGCGCCCTCGCGTGGATGCACTTCGCCATCCGTCAGATGGAGCGGGAGGCCACGAGCCAGACGCTGGAGACGCTGCCCCAGCTACCGGAAATGCAGGGTATGCCTGCCTCCGTCGCCGCCCCGGCACAGGTCAAGGGTGCCATCCTCACCGACTGGCGGCCGGAGGACCCGGGCTTCTGGGCCTCCACCGGTCGCGCCATCGCCCGGCGCAACCTGTGGCTCTCCATCCCGGCGCTGCTGTTGTCCTTCGCCATCTGGCAGGTGTGGTCGGTGGTGGTGGCCAAGCTGCCGCTGGTGGGCTTCAAATTCACCACCGACGAGCTGTTCTGGCTCGCCGCTTTGCCGGGCCTCACCGGGGCGACGCTGCGCATCTTCTATTCCTTCATGGTCCCCATCTTCGGCGGGCGGCTGTGGACGACGCTCACCACCTGGTCGCTGATCATCCCGGCGGTGGGCATCGGCTATGCGGTGCAGAACCCGGATACGCCCTATGTGGTGCTGCTGATCCTGGCGCTGCTGTGCGGCTTCGGTGGCGGCAACTTCGCCTCTTCCATGGCCAACATCTCCTTCTTCTTCCCGAAGGCGGAGAAGGGCAACGCGTTGGCGCTCAATGCCGGCCTCGGCAACCTCGGGGTCAGCGTGGTGCAGTTCGTGGTTCCCCTCGTCATCACCACGGGCATCTTCGGCGCGTTCGGCGGCGATCCGGCCATGGTGAAGGCGGCGGGCGGGCCCGCCCCCATGTGGCTGCAGAACGCCGGCTTCATCTTCGTGCCCTTCATCGTCCTGTCCGCTTTCGCGGCCTGGTTCGGCATGAACGACATCGCCTCCGCGAAGGCCTCGTTCCGCGAGCAGGCGGTGATCTTCCAGCGCAGGCACAACTGGATCATGTGCTGGCTCTACACCGGCACCTTCGGCTCGTTCATCGGCTATTCGGCGGGGTTTCCGCTGCTCACCAACATCCTCTTCCCGGAGGTGAACGCCCTCAAATATGCCTTCCTCGGTCCCCTCGTCGGCGCTCTGGCGCGCTCCGGCACGGGCTGGCTCGCGGACCGCTACGGCGGCGGGCGCGTCACCATCTATGTGTTCGTGCTGATGATGGCGGGTGTCTCCGGCGTGCTGTGGTCCATCGGCATGCGCACCGAGCCCTGGGCGTTCTGGGCCTTCTTCGGCTGCTTCCTGGTGCTGTTCTTCGCCACCGGCGTGGGCAATGCCTCCACCTTCCAGATGATCCCCGCCATCATGGCGAAGGAGATGGATCGCCTGATGCCTGCCGCCGACGCCGAGACGCGCCGCCGGCAGGCCGAGAAGGAAGCCGCCGCCATCACCGGCTTCACCTCGGCCATCGCCGCCTTTGGGGCCTTCTTCATCCCCAAGGGCTACGGCACCTCCATCGCCCTCACGGGCGGTCCCGAAGCGGCGCTGTGGGCCTTCCTCGGCTTCTATGTGAGCTGCCTGCTCATCACCTTCGCCGTCTACACCCGCAAGGGCGGCCTTCTCCATGACATCGAGCGCGGGAACACCCCGCGCCCCACCCACCGTCCGGCCACGGCCGCGTAACGGGAGGCAGGAAGCACATGTCCCATTTCCTCGACCGTCTCACCTTCTTCCGCCGCGAGACGCAGACCTTCTCCGACGGCCACGGCATCCTCACCCACGAGGACCGCTCGTGGGAGGACGGCTACCGGAAGCGCTGGCAGCACGACAAGATCGTGCGCTCCACCCACGGGGTGAACTGCACCGGCTCCTGCTCGTGGAAGATCTACGTGAAGGGCGGCATCGTCACTTGGGAAACCCAGCAGACGGACTATCCGCGCACGCGGCCCGACCTGCCCAACCACGAGCCGCGCGGCTGCGCCCGCGGCGCCTCCTACAGCTGGTACCTGTATTCCGGCGCGCGGGTGAAATATCCGATGATCCGCGGCCGGCTGCTAAAGCTGTGGCGCGCGGCGCGGGCGAAGCTGCCGCCGGTGGCGGCCTGGGCCTCCATCGTCGAGAATCCCGAGGCGCGCGCCTCCTACACCTCCATCCGCGGCCATGGCGGCCTGGTGCGCTCCACCTGGGACGAGGTGAACGAACTGATCGGCGCCGCCAACGCCTACACCGTGCGCAAGCACGGGCCGGACCGGGTGGCGGGCTTCTCGCCCATCCCGGCCATGTCCATGGTCTCCTATGCGGCGGGCGCGCGCTATCTCTCGCTCATCGGCGGCGTGTGCCTGTCGTTCTACGACTGGTATTGCGACCTGCCGCCGGCCTCGCCCCAGACCTGGGGCGAGCAGACCGACGTGCCGGAGAGCGCCGACTGGTACAATGCCGGCTTCATCATCGTGTGGGGCTCCAACGTGCCGCAGACCCGCACGCCGGACGCTCATTTCTACACCGAGGTGCGCTACAAGGGCACCAAGAGCGCCGTGGTCTCGCCCGATTATGCCGAGGCCACCAAATTCGCCGACATCTGGCTGAACCCCAAGCAGGGCACCGACGCCGCGCTGGCGCTGGCCATGGGCCATGTGATCCTGAAGGAATACCACCTCGACCGGCAGGTGCCTTATTTTGACGATTACTTGCGGCGTTACTCCGACATGCCGTTCCTGGTGCGCCTCGTGGAGCGCAACGGCCACCTGGTGCCCGAGCGCATGCTGCGCGCCTCCGACCTGCCCGGGGCGCTGGGCGAGACCAACAATCCCGAATGGAAGACGGTGGCGCTGGACGAGGCCTCCGGCGACCTCGTGGCGCCGCTCGGCTCCATCGGCCATCGCTGGGGCGAAGCGGCCAAGTGGAACCTGGAGGAAAAGGACGGGCAGGGCCGCGACATCCGCCTGAAGCTCACCCTCGCCGGTGACGGCGGTGAGGTGGAGGCTGTGGACTTCCCCTATTTCGGCGGGCGGGCGACCGAGCATTTCGTCGCCACCCAGCACGGCGAGATCCTCACCCGCAACGTGCCGGTGCGCACCCTCATGGCCGCGGACGGAAGCCAGATGAAGGTCGCCACCGTCTACGACCTGATGATGGCGAACTACGGCCTCGACCGCGGCTTCGGTGGCGATCACATCGCCACCACCTATGACGACGACGTGCCCTTCACCCCCGCCTGGGCGGAGCGCATCACCGGCGTGAAGCGCGAGGCCATCGTCACCGTGGCGCGCGAGTTCGCCACCAATGCTGAGAAGACCAACGGCCGCTCCATGGTGATCATCGGCGCGGCCATGAACCACTGGTACCACATGGACATGAGCTACCGGGGGGTGATCAACCTCCTGGTGTTCTGCGGTTGCGTCGGCCAGTCAGGCGGCGGCTGGTCGCATTATGTGGGGCAGGAGAAGCTGCGCCCGCAGACCGGCTGGCAGCCTTTGGCCTTCGGCCTCGACTGGAGCCGCCCGCCGCGCCAGCAGAACGCCACCTCTTTCTGGTACGCCCACACGGACCAGTGGCGCTACGAGACACTGACCGCCGGCGAGATCCTCTCGCCCACCGCGCCGGAGGGCGACTGGGACCAGACCTTCATCGACTACAATGTGAAGGCCGAGCGCATGGGCTGGCTGCCCTCCGCGCCCCAGCTCAAGCAGAACCCGCTGGACATCGCCCGCCGGGCGAAGGCCGCGGGCCGGGAGGTGAAGGACTATGTGGCCTCCTCCCTCAAGTCCGGCGAGCTGGAGCTGTCCTGCCACGACCCGGACCATGAGGCCAACTGGCCACGCAACCTGTTCATCTGGCGCTCCAACCTGCTCGGCTCCTCCGGCAAGGGGCACGAATACTTCCTGAAGCACCTGCTGGGCACCCAGAACGGCGTCATGGGCAAGGATCTGGGCGCGGAAGGCGCCGTGCGCACCAAGGAAGTCGTCTGGCACGAGGAGGCGCCGAAGGGAAAACTCGACCTCCTGGTGACGCTGGACTTCCGCATGTCCACCACCTGCGTCTACTCGGACATCGTGCTGCCCACCGCCACCTGGTACGAGAAGAACGACCTCAACACCTCGGACATGCATCCCTTCATCCATCCGCTGTCGGCGGCGGTGGACCCGGCGTGGGAAGCCCGCTCCGACTGGGACATCTACAAGGGCATCGCCAAGGCCTTCTCGCAGGTTGCTCCCGAGGTGCTGGGCGTGGAGGAGGACACCGTCCTCACCCCTATCCTGCATGACAGCGCGGGCGAGCTGGCGCAGGCCCTCGACGTGAAGGACTGGAAGACGGGCGAGGTGGAGCCGATCCCCGGCAAGACCATGCCCCAGGTCACCGTGGTGACGCGCGACTATCCCGCAACTTACGCCCGCTTCACGGCGCTGGGCCCGCTGATGGAAAGCATCGGCAACGGCGGCAAGGGCATCGCCTGGAAGACCGGGCACGAGGTGGATGCGCTGCGCGCCCTCAACGGCGTGCACCGCGACGGGCCGGCCAAGGGCCTGCCGAAGATCGAGACCGACATCGACGCCACCGAGGTCATCCTCATGCTGGCGCCGGAAACCAACGGCGAGGTGGCGGTGAAGGCGTGGGACGCCCTCTCCAAGGCCACCGGGCGTGAGCATGCCCACCTGGCGCGGGCGAAGGAGGACGAGAAAATCCGCTTCCGCGACGTGCAGGCCCAGCCGCGCAAGATCATCTCCTCGCCCACCTGGTCGGGCATCGAGAGCGAGACGGTCTGCTACAGCGCCGGCTACACCAACGTGCACGAGCTGATCCCGTGGCGCACCCTCTCCGGCCGCCAGCAGCTCTACCAGGACCATCTCTGGATGCGGGCCTTCGGCGAAGGTCTCGTCACCTGGAAGCCGCCGGTGGACCTGAAGACCATTGTCGGCCACCGCGACGCGCGGCCCAACGGGCACACGGAAATCGTGCTCAACTTCATCACCCCGCACCAGAAATGGGGCATCCACTCCACCTACACCGACAATCTTCTGATGCTGACGCTGAACCGCGGCGGCCCGGTGGTGTGGGTGTCGGAGGATGACGCGCGCAGTGCCGGCATCGTCGACAACGACTGGGTGGAGGTGTTCAACGCCAACGGCGCGCTCACTGCCCGCGCGGTGGTTTCCCAACGCGTCATGCCCGGCATGATGATGATGTACCACGCCCAGGAAAAGATCGTGAACACGCCCGGCTCCGAGCTGACGGGCAACCGCGGCGGCATCCACAACTCGGTCACCCGCACGGTTCTGAAGCCGACCCACATGATCGGCGGCTACGCCCAATTGGCCTACGGCTTCAACTATTACGGCACCGTGGGATCGAACCGCGACGAGTTTGTCGTCATCCGCAAGATGAACAAGGTCGACTGGCTGGAAGAGCCCCTTTCGACCGCCCCGGCGAAGGAGATGGCCCAATGAAGATCCGTGCCCAGATCGCCATGGTTCTGAACCTCGACAAATGCATCGGGTGCCACACCTGCTCGGTCACCTGCAAGAACGTGTGGACCAGCCGCCAGGGTGTCGAATACGCCTGGTTCAACAATGTGGAGACCAAGCCCGGCGTCGGCTATCCCCGTGAATGGGAGAACCAGAAGAAGTGGAACGGCGGCTGGCGCCGCAAGGCGAACGGCAAGATCGAGCCGAGGATGGGCGCCAAGTGGCGCATCCTCGCCAACATCTTCGCCAATCCGGACCTGCCGGAGATCGACGACTACTACGAGCCCTTCACCTTCGACTACGAGCATCTGCACACGGCGAAGGAATCCAAGGCGTTTCCTACCGCCCGCCCGCGTTCGCTGATTTCCGGCGAGCGGATGGAGAAGATCGAATGGGGGCCGAACTGGGAGGAGATCCTCGGCGGCGAATTCGAGAAGCGCCGGAAGGACGCGAATTTCGAGGGCATCCAGGCCGACATTTACGGCCAGTTCGAAAACACCTTCATGATGTACCTGCCGCGCCTGTGCGAGCACTGCCTGAACCCCACCTGCGCGGCCGCCTGCCCCTCCGGCGCCATCTACAAGCGGGAGGAGGACGGCATCGTCCTCATCGACCAGGACAAGTGCCGGGGCTGGCGTATGTGCGTGTCCGGCTGCCCCTACAAGAAGATCTATTACAACTGGTCTTCGGGAAAGTCGGAGAAGTGCATCTTCTGCTATCCGCGCATCGAGGCCGGCCAGCCCACCGTCTGCTCGGAGACCTGCGTCGGCCGCATCCGCTATCTCGGCGTGCTGCTTTATGATGCCGACCGCATCGAGGAGGCGGCGAGCGTCGCCGACGAAAAGAAGCTCTATCAGGCCCAGCTCGACCTGTTCCTCGATCCCAAGGACCCCGCCGTCATCGCCCAGGCCCGCGCCGACGGCGTGCCGGATGCCTGGATCGAGGCGGCGCGCCACTCGCCCGTCTGGAAAATGGCCATGGAGTGGAAGGTGGCGTTCCCGCTCCATCCCGAATACCGAACCCTGCCCATGGTGTGGTACGTGCCGCCGCTCTCCCCCATCCAGAATGCCGCCGCCTCCGGCAAGATGGGGCTCGACGGCGAGATGCCGGACGTGCGCTCCCTGCGCATCCCATTGAAGTATCTCGCCAACCTGCTCACGGCGGGCAACGAGGAGCCGGTGGCCCTGGCGCTGGGACGCATGTTGGCCATGCGCGCCTACATGCGCGCCAAGACCGTGGACGGGCGCATCGACGAGCGCATCGCCACCAAGGTGGGCCTCACCGGCGCGGCCATCGACGACATGTACCAGGTGATGGCCATTGCCAATTACGAAGACCGCTTCGTCATCCCCACCGCCCACCGCGAATGGAGCGAAGACGCCTACGATTTGAAGGGCTCCTGCGGCTTCTCCTTCGGCAACGGCTGCTCCGGCGGCGACAGCGATCTCAACCTGTTCGGCAGTCCTTCCACGAAGAAGGCCCGCACCCCCATGGAGGTGGAGTGATGGCGAGCGCATCCCCGAACCTGACCTTCAAAGCCCTCTCCGCGCTCCTCGCCTATCCGGGCGAGGATCTGGTGGTCGCCGCGCCGGCCATCGCCGACGTGCTGGCCCTGGAGGGCCTCGTGGCAGAGCCGGCGCGTGCCGGCCTCGTGCCACTGCTTGAGGAGCTGGCGCAAGACGACCTGTTCGCCCTGCAGGAAACCTATGTGGGCCTGTTCGACCGCACGCGGCGTCTGTCACTGCATCTGTTCGAGCACGTGCATGGGGAAAGCCGCGACCGTGGACAGGCCATGGTCGACCTCGCCGCACTCTACGAGAAGGGCGGGCTGGTGCTCGTCGCCAACGAGTTGCCGGACTACCTGCCCCTGTTCCTCGAATTCCTCTCCACCCGCCCCCTGCCCGAGGCACAGGCCCTTATCGCCGACATCGCCCACATCCTCGCGAGCCTGGAGGAGCGGCTCACCGCGCGCGGCTCTGCCTATGCGGCCGTGTTCTCGGCCCTGCGGACGCTGGCGACGGACGGGGCGGTGGCCACCCCATCCCCGGCACCGGCCAGAGCGGAGCCGGTGGACGACCTTGCCGCCCTCGACGCCGCCTGGGAGGAGACCGCCGTCACCTTCGGGCCGGGCGAGGGCATGGGGGCGTGCTCCGTCGACCGCTTCAGAACCCAGTTGCGTGCCGCCCAGCGCGACGCGCGCCACACCGCAGCTTGAGGGAGGACGATCATGTCCCAGTCCATCAACGCCGCCCTGTTCGGCTGGTACCCCTATCTTTGCCTCACCGTATTCCTGCTCGGTAGCCTGATCCGCTTCGACCGCGAGCAATACACCTGGAAGACCGGCTCCTCCCAGTTGCTCCGCCGCAGGCAGCTGCGCCTGGGGTCGAACCTGTTCCACGTGGGCATCCTGGTGATCTTCATCGGCCATGCCGGCGGGCTTTTGACACCCATCTGGGTGTTCGATGCGCTCGGCATCTCCCATTCTTTCAAGCAGGGCCTCGCCATCACGGTGGGCGGCATCGCCGGCGTCATGTGCTTCGTCGGCATCGCGCTGCTGGCTCACCGCCGCCTGTTCGATCCGCGCATCCGGGCCAATTCGAGCTTCGGCGACACCGCCATCCTGCTGCTGCTGTGGGTGCAGCTCACCCTCGGGCTCTCCACCATCTTCATCTCGCTGCACCACATGGACGGGCACGAGATGGTGAAGTTCATGAACTGGGCGCAAGGCATCCTCACCCTCCAGCCCTCGGCGGCGGCCTATGTGGCGGACGTCAGCCCCGTGTTCAAGGCGCACCTGCTGCTGGGCATGACGATCTTCCTCGTCTTCCCCTTCACCCGCCTCGTCCACGTGTGGAGCGCCCCGGTCTGGTATCTCGGCCGCACCGGCTATCAGGTGGTGCGCACCCGCCTGCCCCGAAGCGCCGCCCGGCCCGCAACGGGAGGCCGGACGCTGGCCGCGGTGCGCCCGGCCGCGCCCCGCTCCTTCAACCGTCCGGCGGAGTGAGCGCCATGACCGAAATCATCGGCACATCCCCCGCGGCCCGCCCGCAGCATCGCCCGGACGAAGTGCGCGTGGACGGCGTGGTCATCCCCCGCGCCGCCATCGCCCGCGAGATCCAGAACCACTCGGCGAAGACCCCGGCGGACGCCTGGCGCGCCGCCGCCCGCGCCCTCGTGGTGCGGGAGCTTCTTCTTGCCGAGGCGCGGCGCCTCGACATCGTCCCCCAGCCGGCGACCCACGCCGACGGTACCCGCGAAACCGACGAGGAGGCGACCATC
Organism: Xanthobacter autotrophicus; assembly: GCF_005871085.1. Lineage (GTDB taxonomy): Bacteria > Pseudomonadota > Alphaproteobacteria > Rhizobiales > Xanthobacteraceae > Xanthobacter > Xanthobacter autotrophicus. The sequence goes on from NZ_VAUP01000022.1 coordinate 32,118, forward strand.
CGCGCCCTCCTCGAACGCGAAGTCACGGTACCCAAGGCCGACACCGCCACCTGCCGACGCTATTTCGAGCGCAACCGCGCGGCCTTCCGGTCTGACGATCTGTACGAGGTTTCGCATATCCTCATCCCCGCCCCGCCGGCAGACGAGGCCAGGCGCTCGGTGGCACGGGCCGAGGCGGAAGCGGTGCTGCGCGTCCTGCTGACGGATGAAACCGCGTTCGCCGAGATGGCGCGGGCGCATTCCGCCTGCCCGTCGCGCGAGGTGGGGGGCAGCCTCGGCCAGATCGGCCCGGGACAGACGGTGCCGGAATTCGAGACCGCGCTGTCGGCCATTGACCCCGGCACGGTCCATCCGCAGCTCGTGGCGACGCGCTACGGCTTCCACATCGTGCGGGTCGCCCAGCGCATGCTCGGCGAGGACCTGCCGTTCGAGGCAGCGGAGCAAGCCATCGCGGCGCATCTGGAGGTGACCTCCTGGCATATCGCCATGCGCCAGTATCTGAGCCTGCTCGCCGGCAGGGCGGACATTCAGGGCGTCGCCCTCGAAGGGGCGACAACGCCCCTCGTGCAGTAGGGGGAAGCGATGCTGCTCGGCGCACTCCTGCGGCAATTGCAGGACGAACGATTTGCGCAGGACACCCTGTTCGCCCTCGGCGACGTGACCCTTGCGGGGCGCGTGGCCAAGGCCGGCGCGCGCTTCGGGGAGACCGCGGCGGACTATGCCGCCGGCGCCTGCGCCCGCTTCAGCGATGGGGCGAGCGACGAGGACTGGCTGGCGCTCATGACGGCGCTGGAGCGCGGTTCCGACCCCGCCGCCACCTGCCTGCGCACCATGATCGACTGGTCGCTGAAGCAGGATGCGGCCCCTCCTCCCGAACAGGGAGGTTGCGGGTGCGGCGGAGGCGGCGGCTGCGGAGGGCACGACCATGGGCCGGGCTGAGACCGTCCTCGACGAGTTGTTCGACAACAACTTCGCCTGGGCCAGCCGGAAGACGGCAGAGGATCCCACGTTCTTCCGCCGCCTCGCCGAGCAGCAGGCACCGCGCTTCCTGTGGATCGGCTGCTCGGACAGCCGGGTGCCCGCCAACGACGTGGTCGGGCTCGATCCGGGCGAGATTTTCGTTCACCGCAACATCGCCAACGTGGTGCATTCGAGCGACATGAACATGCTCGCGGTGCTCGAATTCGCGGTGGAGGTGCTGCGGGTGCGGCACATCATCGTCTGTGGCCACTACGGCTGCGGCGGCGTGCGGCGGGCACTGGAAAATGCCGATGGCATCGGCGGAAGCGGCCTCGTGGACCACTGGCTCGCCCCCGTCGTCGAGCTTTATGTCCGCCATCGCGTCGCCGTGGACGCATCTGCCGCCAACCGGCTGGACCGCATGTGCGAGCTGAATATCGAGATGCAGGTCCGCCGCCTTGCGGCAACGCCGGTGCTCAAGAGCGCGTGGGCGCGGGGCATGGAGGTGACCGTGCACGGCTGGATCTACGGCATCGGCGACGGCCTGCTGCGCGATCTCGGCACCACCGTCTCCTCATCCGTCGAATTTGCCGCCCTGCCCTCCCTCGATGCGCTGATGGCGGCGCCGGTGGAGCCCATGACGGCGGCGCGCCGCCATGCCATCGCAGCCTTCCTCGAAATGGACATGGAAGATATCGCGCCCTGCGGCGCAGGCTGCACTTGCGGCGCGTTCGGCCTCGGCGCGCCCGAAGCGTCGCCCCTCGCTGCGCGGCAGGAGACCCGCTGATGCCCCACTCATCAGGCCCCTCAGCCTCGTCGCCCTCCTGCGCCATGGTCGATCTGTTCGGCCGGCGCGTCACCTATCTGCGCCTGTCGGTGACCGACCGCTGCGACCTGCGCTGCGTCTATTGCATGGCGGAGGACATGACCTTCCTGCCGCGCGACCAGGTGCTTTCCATCGAGGAGCTGGATCTGTTGGCCGCCGCCTTTATCGCGGCCGGCGTCACCAAGCTGCGCATCACCGGCGGCGAGCCGCTGGTGCGCAAGGGCGTCATGGACCTGTTCGCCGGCCTCTCCCGGCATCTTGCCGCCGGCAGGCTGAAGGAACTCACCCTCACCACCAACGGCACGCTTCTGGCGCGCCATGCGGAGGGGCTCGCCCGCGCCGGGGTGAAGCGGGTGAACGTCTCCCTCGACACCCTCGACGCCGCGCGCTTTCGTACCATCACCCGCCGGGGCAGCCTGGGCGTGGTGATGGACGGCATCCGGGCCGCGCTGGAGGCCGGGCTGAAGGTCAAGCTCAACGCGGTGGCCCTCGCCGGCGTCACGCCGGACGAGGTGTTCGACCTCATTGATTTCGCCCATGGCCATGGCATGGACCTCACCTTCATTGAGACCATGCCGCTGGGCGACGTGGGCGTCGATCGCATCGACCAATATTATCCCCTCGATGCCCTGCGCCGGCTGATCGAGACCCGCCTGACCCTCACAGACACGACGGAAGGCACCGGTGGGCCGGCGCGCTACGCCCGTGTCGCAGAGACTGGCTGGCGGCTGGGCTTCATCACCCCCATGAGCCATTCCTTCTGCGAGAGCTGCAACCGGGTGCGGGTGAGCGCGACGGGGATGCTGCACACCTGCCTCGGGCAGGAGGACGCCTTCGACCTCAAGACTCCCCTGCGCGCCGGCACCGACGGTGCGGCCCTGCGCGCGACCATTGCCGCCGCCATCCGCGCCAAGCCCCGCGGGCACGACTTCGTCATCGCCCGCAATGGCACCCCGGCTCTGGCGCGGCACATGTCGGCCCTGGGCGGCTGACAGGAGACAGGACACTTGAATGGATGACGTGACCCTGGCCCGCGCACTGCACGTGCTGGCCCTCGTGCACTGGATCGGCGGTGTCTCCTTCGTCACCCTCGTGATCCTTCCCCTGGCCCGCCGTGCCGGGGCTGAGGGGGCGGAGCTGTTCGCGCGGGTGGAGCGACGCTTCTCGGCGCAGGTGCGCATCTCCATTCCGCTCGCCGGGCTGGCCGGCTTCTGGATGACGTGGCGGCTGGATCTGTGGGACCGGTTCGCCAGCGCCGCCTTCTGGTGGATGGGCGCCATGGTGGCGCTCTGGCTCGTCTTCATGGGCGCGGTCTTCGTGGTGGAGCCGCTGCTGAAGCGCCGCTTGGAGGCCGCCGCCCGCGCGACGCCGGATCGTGTGCTGGGACGGGCGCTGCGCATCCACCTCGTGCTGCTGGCCCTTGCCGCCGCGACCCTTTTCGGTGCCACCGCCGGTGCCCACGGCCTGTTCTTCCTGTAGCCCCATGGTGCGGCGACGCGCCCAGGGAGGAGCGATCATCATGCGCACCGCGCAAACCTTCAGGACCTTTACCGGGATGGCCTTGCTCAGCCGCGGCTTCCGACCCTTCTTCCTGGGCGCGGGCGTGTTCGCGCTCACGGCCATCGCCATATGGCCGGCCGTCTTCAGCGGCACGCTTCAACTGCCCACGGCTTTCTCCGCCATCGACTGGCACGCCCACGAGATGCTGTTCGGCTACGGCAGCGCGGTCATCGCCGGCTTCCTCCTGACCGCGATCCCCAACTGGACCGGGCGCCTGCCGGTGGCCGGGGCGGCGCTTGGGGGCCTCGCCCTGCTCTGGCTTCTGGGGCGCTGCGCCGTGCTGGTGTCGGGCTCGATTGGCTGGGCGGTCGCGGCCGCCATCGACGTGGCGTTCCTGGTGGTCTTCACCGCTGTGGTGGCACGCGAGATCGTCGCTGGGCGCAATACCCGAAACCTGAAGGTGGTTGCAGTGCTGATGCTGCTGGCGCTCGTGAACCTCGGCTTCCATCTGGAGGCGCACGTGACCGGTACGGCGGAGTATGCCGCGCGCGCGGCGCTGGCGCTGATCGTGTTCCTCATTCTCCTGTTCGGCGGACGGGTGGTGCCCAGCTTCACCGGCAACTGGCTGGCGAAACGCGGCGAGGCCCGCCGGCCCGCCCCCGCCGATCGCTGGGACACGGCGGCACTGGTCCTCTCCGCCCTCGGCCTCGCCGCATGGGTGGCGGCGCCCGACATGGCCGGCACGGGGGTCCTGCTCGTGGCGGGCAGTGGCGCCAACCTGCTGCGTCTTGCGCGCTGGCGGGGATGGCGCACCTTCCCCGACCCGCTGGTGCTCGTGCTGCATGCGGCCTTTTTGCTGGTCGCGATCGGCTTCCTCTGCGCCGGGACGCATAGCCTCGCGCCAGAGCGCATGCCGGCTGCGGCGGGCATCCACGTCTTCGCCATCGGCGGTGTCGGCGGCATGACGCTGGCCATGATGACGCGCGCGACGCTGGGCCATGGCGGACGCGCCCTCACGGCCTCGCGCGGCACCCAGGCCGTCTACCTGCTGGTGGCTGTCGCGCTCGCCACGCGTATCGGAATGGCACTCTGGCCCGAATGGGGCTTGGCACTGATGTGGGCCGCAGCCGCGGCCTGGGGCACCGCCTTTGCCGGCTTCCTGATCATCTACGGCCCGATGCTGGCGACCAACCGGTAGGCCGGCGGCGCTTCGACACCGGTCGGCCGGGTACCCGTCATTGCGCTACCGCCGGCCAGCCTCTTTAGGAAGCGGCCCTAGACGATATACGGCAGCGGCGCGTGCTCATGGGTGGCTCGGAAAGCGGCGAGGCGCAGGGCCGCCTTGTCGCTGGAGGCCTGGAGATGGGCGACCAGCGCCCGCCGCGCCGCCGCGTGCTGGCCCTTGCGCACCGCTTTCATGATGTCGAGGTGCTCGCCCATGAAAGGGTCCACCAGCCCATGGGGCTTCAGCTCCATCTGGATGTGCTTGCCCGAGACGAGGATGCAGCGGGTGCGCTTCAGCGCCTCCATGATCTCCGGGTTGCGCCCATGGCCGATGCAGTCGATGTGCAGGTCGTTCTCCAGTACGTCGAGGTCGGCGCTCTCGACCTTGGGATAGCTGTCCATGGCGTCCCGCAGCCGGCGCTCGATGGCATCGAGCTGCGGCGTCGGGATCTGGCCGATGGCGCTGTCGAGGGCCACCGGTTCCAGCAGGATGCGCAATTCATAGAGGTCGCGAAAGCGCGCCTCGTCCAGCGGCACGGTCCACCAGTGGGATTTCTCGCCCTTGGAGACGATGCCCACCTCGCGTGCATGAATGAGCAGGTCGCGCGCCACCGTGCGTCCCACATCGAAATGCCGGGCGATGGCCAGCTCGTTGACGCGGAAGCGGCCGAACACCGAGGACAGGATGATCTCGCGCTCGAAATCGTAATAGAGCGCCTGCCAGGCGAAGCCCTTCCGGGCCTCCACCGCCTCGTCGCCGCTTTTCAGCATGTCCGCCGTCACCGGCAGCCGGCGCGGGGCGGCGGCGCGGCCGACCATGAGACCGCGCCCCTCGAAGCGGGAGACGACGCCCTCCTCCTCAAGCTCGGCCAGCGCCTGCTTCACCGGCGAGCGGCTGGAGCCGAACAGGGCCGCGAGCGGCCCCTCCAGCAGCACCATGCCTTCCGGCAGCGCGCCCGCCGCAATGGAGCGGCGCAGCCGGCCTGCGATGACCGCATAGGCCGGCGTGCGATCGACCACGGGCGCCGTGGCCCGCGCCGCGCTCAGGTGACGGCGCCGATCTGCCATGGCACGAACTCGCTGTCGCCGAAGCCGAAATCCTCGCTCGCCGTATGCGCGCCCGAGGCCACGGCGAGAATCTTCTCGAAGATGCGCTCGCCCGCGGCGGCGATGCTGTCCTCGCCGGTAACGATGCCGCCGCAGTTGATGTCCATGTCCTCGTGCATGTGCAGGTACATCTGGGTGTTGGTGGCGACCTTGATGCAGGGCGCCGGCTTGAAGCCGGAGACCGAGCCGCGGCCGGTGGTGAAGACGACGACGTTGCAGCCCCCCGCCACCTGGCCGGTCACCGCTACCGGATCGTAGCCGGGCGTGTCCATGAACACAAAGCCCGTGCGATCGATGATCTCGGCATATTCATAGACCGCCTCAAGCGGCATGGAGCCGCCTTTGGCCACCGCGCCCAGCGACTTCTCCAGGATGGTGGTAAGCCCGCCGGCCTTGTTGCCGTGGGAGGGATTGTTGTTCAGCTCCGCGCCGTTGCGCTCGGTGTAGCTGCGCCACCAGTCGATCCGGTCCATCAGCTTCTGTGCCACCTCAGGGCTCACCGCGCGGCGGGTGAGCAGGTGCTCGGCGCCATAAATCTCCGGGGTCTCGCTGAGCACCGCCGTGCCGCCGTGCTTCACCACCAGGTCGGCGGCATAGCCGAGCGCCGGGTTCGCTGAGATGCCCGAATAGCCGTCCGAGCCGCCGCATTGCAGCGCCACCTTCAGGCCGGTGAGGGGCACCGTGGTGCGCTGGGCGGCATCGGCGATGGGCAGCATCTCGCGGATGATGCCGCTGGCGGTCTCGATGGTCTTGCGGGTGCCGCCGAGGCCCTGGATGGTCATGGTGCGCAGCAGCTGACCTTCCACCAGCCCCTCGCGGGAGACAATGGGCTCGATCTGGTTGGTCTCACAGCCGAGACCGATCATCAGGATGCCGGCGAAGTTGGGGTTCTTGGCATAGCCTCCGAGCACGCGGGTGAGATAGGCGTAGCCCTCGGTCTTGGTGTTGATGGCGCAGCCGGTGCCGTGGGTGAGGGCGACCACGCCGTCCACATTGGCAAAGCCCTCCAGCCCGCCGCGGTTGAAATGATCGGCAACGGCGCGGGCCACCGTAGCCGAACAGTTCACCGAGGTGACGATGCCGATGTAGTTGCGCGTCCCCACCTGGCCATCAGGCCGCACATAGCCCTCGAAGGTGCGCCGCTCAGCCTGCGGCAAAAGTTCGGTGGCGCGGCCGTCCTCGGCGAAATGGTGGGCGACATCGCTCTCCTGCATGGTGAGGTTGTGCAGGTGGACATGGGCTCCGGGCGCGATGTCGGCGGTGGCGACGCCGATGGTCTGGCCATATTTCAGCACCCGCGATCCCGCCGGGATGGGCGCGATCGCCATCTTGTGGCCGCTCGGAATTTCGGCCAGCGCCGTCACGCCCACCCCATCAAGGACCACGACGGTGCCCGCCGGAATGCGCGCGCGCGCCACCCCGACATTATCCGACGCATGAAGGTGGATGAGGGGTGATGCGGCGGACGTCGTCAGCATGGCGCTTCCCTAAAAATGATCATTGCGTGCATCAATCAATCATGTTAGACATGGTCTAGTCAAACGAAAAATATAATAACAATCAGGGGTATGGAGACGACAATGGCCCGAAATCCTTGAATTCGAGCTTCGTTCGTACGGATTCACGTCGTACTTGAAGGAATTCACGATCACCATGATCGCGAATAATTCGTCTCAGGCGAAGCGGACCTGATGCCGTGGGCTATGCATTTGATTTTTCATTTCTTGATGAGTATTGGCCGGACCTCCTCAATGGTGTCTGGCTGACGCTCGGCATGACGGTGGCCTCGGTGCTACCCGGCTTCGTGCTCGGCACCCTGTGCGCCGTGGGGCGCCTCTACGGGCCGCCATACGTGCAGCGTGCCGTCACCTTCTATGTGGAAGCGATCCGCAATACCCCGCTGATCATCCAGGTGTTCTGGCTGTTCTTCGGCCTCGCCGTGCTGGGGGCCAAGATCGGGCCGTTTCCTGCCGCCGTGATCGCGCTGGTGGTGAATGTGGGCGCCTATACGGCGGAAATCATGCGGGCGGGCTTCCGCTCCATCCCCAAGGGCCAGATCGAGGCGGCGCACTGCCTCGCCCTCACCCCCACCCAGGCCCTGTGGTCGGTGCAGCTGCCGCAGGCGGTGGAGCGGGTCTATCCCGCCCTCGTCAGCCAGTTCGTGCTGATGATGCTGGCCACTGCCATCATGTCGCAGATCTCGGCGGAAGAACTCACCGGCGTCGCCTACATGATCCAGTCCTTCACCTTCCGCGGCTTCGAAGTCTACCTCGTCATCGCCGTCATCTACCTCGCCATGGCCTCGCTGCTGCGCCTGACACTCATGGGCGTGGCGCACGTGTCCTTCCCCCGCCTTCGCCGTCTCGGCACGCCGCTGTGAGGATGCCATGCTGGGCCTGACCATCGAGCAGATCGCCTATCTCTTCCGCGGCGCCGGCTGGACCATCGTGCTGTCGCTGCTCGGCTTTGTCGGCGGCACGCTGCTGGGCCTGCCGGTGGCGCTCGGCCGCGCCTCCAAGAGCCGGCTGCTGCGCTTTGCGTCCGGCGTGCTGGTGCAGCTGGTGCAGGGCATTCCGCTGCCGGTCATCATGTTCGTGGTCTATTTCGGCATCTCCATCGCCGGCTTCGATGTGCCGGCGCTGGTGGCGGCAGGCGTCGCCATGACGCTGTATTCCGGCGCCTACCTCGGCGAGATCTGGAAGGGCTGCATCCTCGCCGTGCCGCGCACCCAGTGGGAGGCGGGCGAGTGCCTGGCGCTGACCAAGACCCAGCGCTTCATCTTCGTCATCCTGCCGCAGGCGCTGCGCATCGCGGTGCCGCCCACGGTGGGCTTCCTGGTGCAGATCGTGAAGAACACCTCCTATTCGGTGGTGATCAACTTCTTCGACCTCACCTATTCGGCGAAGGTGATCAATAACGCCACCTACAAGCCGTTCACCGTCTTCACCATCGCGGCGCTGATCTATTTCGCCATCTGCTTTCCCATGTCGCTTCTGGCGAGCCGGTTCGACCGCCGGCTGCACCGAAGCTGAGGACGCGCCATGGCCCTGCTCTCCCCCGCCAAACCCTTTCCGCCGCCGATCTGCACGAGGGCCTTCGCATGACCTCTCCCGCCGCCCCCTTGGTGCGCTTCAAGAATGTCGAGAAGAACTTCGGCGCGCTCCAGGTGCTCAAGGGCATCACCCTCGATGTGGCGCCGGGGCAGGTGGTAGCGCTCATCGGCCGCTCGGGCTCCGGCAAGAGTACGGCACTGCGCTGCGTGAATGGCCTTGAAATGATCAATGGCGGCGAGCTGGAGGTGTGCGGGCGCAAGCTCCACGCCGGCAAGGTGGACCTGCTGGAATTGCGCAAGGACGTGGGCATCGTCTTCCAGAGCTACAATCTCTTCCCCCACCTCACGGTGGAGGAGAACATCACCCTTGCCCCGCGCAAGGTGCGGCGCATCGGCAAGGCCGAGGCCCGCGACATCGCCGCCGAGGTGCTGGAGGAAGTCGGCCTCTCCGAGAAGGCGCAGGCCTATCCCGAGCAGCTCTCCGGTGGCCAGCAGCAGCGCGTCGCCATTGCCCGCTCGCTGGCCATGCGGCCAAAGCTGATCCTGTTCGACGAGGTCACCTCGGCCCTCGATCCAGAGCTTACCGGCGAAGTGCTGAAAGTGATCGAGCGCCTCGCCCGCGAGGGCATGACCATGATGCTGGTGACCCACGAAATGGCGTTCGCCCGCTCGGTCGCCAACACCGTCGTGTTCATGCACCAGGGCCGCGTCTGGGAAACCGGGCCCGGCGCCATGCTTGCCAACCCCGTCACAGACGAATTGCGCCAGTTCGTCGGCAGCGGCCTTTAATCGCCATCAAAAACACTGACCGGAGGAACCCCAGGATGCTCAGGACCCCCATCATCGGCGCCATGGCGCTGGCATTCGGCCTCGTCGCAGCCGTTGCGCCCGCCGCCGCCGAGACGCCCGCCGGCATCAAGCAGCGCGGCAAGCTCATCGTCGCTATCGACGTGTCCCACCCGCCCTACGGCATGCTCGATGACAAGGCCAAGGAGACCGGCTCCGACGTTGAGACCGCGCAGTTGCTCGCCAAGGACCTGGGCGTCGCGCTGGAGGTGGTTCCGGTGTCCGGCGCCAACCGGGTGCCCTCGCTGCTCGCCAATAAGGTGGACGTGGTCATCGCCTCCTTCTCCATCACCCCCGAGCGCAAGAAGGTGGTGGATTATTCCATCCCCTACGGCGTAATCCCGGTGGTGGTCTCCGCGCCCAAGGCCACCGTCATCAAGACCCCGGCGGACCTTGCCGGCAAGTCCATCGCGGTCGCCCGCGGCACCACCGCCGACATCGAGCTGTCGCGTACCATCAAGGACGCGAAAGTGGCGGCCAACATCGTGCGCTACGAGGACGAGGCCACCGCCGTCACCGCCCTCGCCACCGGCCAGCAGGACCTGCTCGCCGCCGCCCTCTCCACCGCCAACACGGTGGCCGAGCAGAACCCGGGCAAGACGCTGGAGGTGAAGCTGCAGATGGCCGCCTATCCCATGGCCGTCGGCCTGCGCAAGACCGATCCCGAGCTGAAGGCCTATGTGGACGAGTGGGTGAAGGCGAACCTCGCCAACGGCAAGCTCAACGACATCTACAAGAAGTACTTCGGCCTTTCGCTGCCGGAGCACATCGCGGCCGAATGACCGCGAGGCACCGGCGGCCAAGCCTGCCGGTGCCTGCCTTAGCCGTAGCGCCGGCTCGCCTCGATGGCGAGGCCGGTGCCGACGGAGCCGAAGGTGTCGCCCTCGATCACCCGGGCCTGGGGCACGCATGTGCAGATGGCCGCGCGCACGTGGCTGAGGCGGGTGGAGCCGCCGGTGAGGAACAGGGCGTCGATATCTTCCGCCTTCAGGCCCGCCGTGGCGAGGCAGGACGAGATCCGCCCGGCGATGCGATCGGCCAGCAGGCCGGTGTGCCGCACCAGGTCTTCATGGGCGATGCCTACCGAAAGTCCGGCTTCCAGCACCGCCAGATCCAGCACGGTGGCGCCCGCTTCCGCCACGCGGATCTTTGCGGATTCCACGTCTAGGGCAAGGCTATGGCCGCGTTCGTCCTCCACCGCCCGCGCGAGGCGTGATACGAGATGGGGGCGCTCGGCATCACGCTCCAGCTCGCGGATGGAACGGGCGGTCTTGCCGTCATACAGCCGGTTGATGGAGGACCAGGTGGCAAGATCCTGATAGATGCCCACCGGCATGGACAGGCCCTTGCGCTTCAGCGGGCTGCCGTGGCCGAGCAGCGGCATGACCATGGACAAAGAGAGCTGCCGGTCGAAATCCGTGCCGCCCACGCGCACGCCCTCGTTCGCCAGGATGTCGGACGCCCGGTCGGCCTGGTTGGCATGGCCGCGCGCGATGCGCACGATGGAAAAGTCCGACGTGCCGCCACCAATGTCGGCGATCAGCGCCAGTTCCTCGCCCGCCACCTGCCGCTCATAATCGAGGCTCGCCGCGATGGGCTCGAACTGGAACGACAGCTCGGCAAAGCCGATCTCGCGGGCGATGGCGCCCAGCACGTCCTGCGCCCGCATGTCGCCGGCCGCATCGCCATCCACGAAATGCACCGGCCGACCGAGCACCACCTGATCGAGCCCGCCACCGGCCGCCGCCTCGCCCCGGGCCTTCACCGCGCCTAGAAACGCCGCGATCACCGCCCGGAAGCTCAGCCGCAGCCGGCCGACAGAGGTGGTCTCATCCACCAGCGCGGTGCCGAGCACCGATTTCAGGGCGCGCATCAGCCGGCCCTGCTCGCCGGAGACATAGGCCGCCATGGCCGCGCGCCCCACCAGGGGCTCGCCCGTGCGCGGAAAGAAGATGGCGCTCGGCAGCGTGTCGGCCACGCCTTCCAGGGGCGCAAGACGTGGACCGTCTGCGCCGATGAAGCCGAGCGTGGTGTTGGAGGTGCCGAAATCGAGGCCGCAGGCGGTCATGGGCCCTCCGTGCAGGATGCGGGATGCGGAAGGGGGCGCTTGCTAGAGCAAGTCGTGCTGCAACGCAAGAGATCAAGCGCAAGCGACCGCCGGAGCGGCCCTTTTCGGGGCCGTCCTAAGGCCCGCCGATGCGGGTTCGCTCCCGGCTCGGAAGCGGCGATCAGGAGCGGCGCGGCTTCTTGCCCGGAGGCTTGCCGGCGAAGGCGCTCGGACCGCGATCCGCAGGGCCTCGGCTCGGGGGCTTCCCGGCGCGCGGCTCATGACCGCCCTTGGCCGGTGCGGCTTTGTCGCGGAACGGCTTGCCCCGGCCCGGCCGGTCCTGCCCCGGCTTGTCGTATCCCTGCTTGTCGTATCCCTGCTTGTCGTATCCCTGCTTGTCTTGGGGCCCCTTCCAGCGCGGCGCCGGCCGTTCGGGACGGCTCGACGGCGCGCCACCGGGCAGCGGCTCGATGATCACGTCCGAGCCATCGGACTTGCGGGCGGACGTGCTGAAGCGGTCGAGGGCGGCGGCGCTGACCTCGAAGGCGGTTTCCTCGTCGAAGATGCGGATGGCGCCGATATCGTCGCGGGTCACGTTCCCGCGGCGGCAGATCAGCGGCAGCAGCCAGCGCGGGTCCGCCTTGTTGCGGCGCCCGATATTGAGGCGGAACCAGGCCCCGCCCCCTGCGCCCCCAGGTCCGCCGAGCCCCCGCGCGGTGGCACGGTCACGGCCGCGCGGCTCGCCGGGGTCGGCGACCTCCTCGGGCGATGGCAGGCCGGCGCGATAGAGGCGCACCAGCGCCGCCACCAGATGCTCGGCCGGCTGCTGCTCCAGCAGCGTGCGGGCGACGGCGGCATCTTCCTCATTCGGCTCGTCGGTGAGGAGCGGGTCGCGCAGCATGCGCTCGTGATCGAGCTTGCGGATCTCGTCGGCGGTGGGCGGTCCCGACCAGGCCGGGGTCAGGCCCATGCCCCGCAGCATGTCCTCGGTGCGGCGGCGGCGGAACGGCGGCACCAGCAACACGCTGACGCCCTTGCGACCGGCCCGGCCGGTGCGGCCGCTGCGGTGCTGGAGGCTTTCAGCATCATTCGGAAGGTCGGCGTGAATGACGAGGCCAAGGCTCGGCAAATCGATGCCGCGCGCCGCCACATCGGTGGCCACGCACACTCGCGCCCGGCCGTCGCGCAGGGCCTGGAGCGCAGAATTGCGCTCGTTCTGGCTCAGCTCGCCGGAGAGGGCGACGGCGGAGAACTGACGCTCCTGGAGGGTCGCGTGCAGGTGCCGCACCGTCTCGCGGGTGTTGCAGAACACGATGGCGCTCGGCGCATCATAAAAGCGCAGCACGTTGACGACGGCGTGCTCGATCTCCTTCGGCACCACGCGCATGGCGCGGTATTCGATGTCGGCGTGGCCGCCCTCGGCGCTCGCCACCTCGATGCGCAGCGCCTCGCGCTGGTAGCGCTTGGCCAGCATGGTGATGCCGCGCGGCAGGGTGGCCGAGAACAGCAGGCTGCGCCGCTCCGGCGGCGTAGCGTCGAGAATGAACTGGAGGTCCTCGCGAAAGCCGAGGTCGAGCATTTCGTCGGCTTCGTCCAGCACGACGACCCGCACGGCGGAAATATCGAGCCGGCCCCGCTCCAGATGGTCGCGCAGGCGGCCGGGGGTGCCGACCACCATGTGGGCACCCCGGCTGAGCGCCCGCTGTTCCTGGCGCGGGTCCATGCCGCCGACGCAGGAGACGATGCGCGCGCCTGTCGCCGCATAAAGCCACTCGAACTCGCGCTGGACCTGAAGGGCCAGTTCCCGGGTGGGGGCCACCACCAGCGCCTGCGGCGCCGTGGCGGGTCCGAAGCGCTCGTCCGTGCCCAGCAGCGTGTCGGCCACCGCGAGGCCGTAGGCCACGGTCTTGCCCGAGCCGGTCTGCGCGGACACGAGAAGGTCGCGCCCCGACGCTTCGGGGGCGAGCACGGCAAGCTGCACCGGCGTCGGGTCGTTGTAGTCCCGCTCGGCCAAGGCGCGGGCGAGCGCCGGGTTTGTCGTCATGAAGGGCACGGGCTTGGTTCCGCCTATCTTGTACTGTCGTCAGGCGTCGAACGGGAGCCATCGGATGGGGTTTGGGAGCTCTTCTTAATCGAGCAGACGCCCTGTTACCACGGCCAGCTTGGTGTGATCCAATGTGACCCCTCCTGCGATACCCTTCCTGTCCCGGCACATTCGATGTGCGCGAGCGCCTTTGGCCGCATCGCCCCAGAATCAATAAGCCGCTCCGCCGGCGGGCGGAGCGGCTTGTGCGACAGATCGCGCGCTAGCCGACGGCGACGGCGCGGACCGTGGGCTCTTCCTCGGCGTCCGGGCTGACGGCGTCGATGCCCACGGACATGCCCTTGAATTCCGCGTCGCCGTAGATGGTGGCGAACGCCGCGTCGGCGGCATCGCGGCCGACGCCGATCCGCACCAGCCCTTGCAGGGCGGCCTGCCGGGTGGCATCGAACAGATACCATTCGCCGCCGAGATAGGCCTCGAACACCGCATGGAAATCCGGCGGGTCCAGTTGCCAGGCGTAGCCGCTGGCGAAGCGGGCGGGGATATTGAGGGCGCGACAGAAGGCGATGCCGAGATGCGCGAAGTCCCGGCACACGCCGGCCCGCAGCACCATGGTGTCATAGGCGGAGGTCTGGGCGTCGCTGGAGCCACGGACATAGTCCACGTGATCGTGGATCCAGCTGCAGATGGCGTTCACCCGGTTGTGGCCCGGCGCCAGCTCGCCGAACTCGCGACGGGCGAAGCGCCCCAAGAGGTCGGACTGGCAGAAGCGGCTGGGGTTCAGGTAGGGCAGGATCTCCAGCGGCAGCTCGCCCACCGGCACCTCGCTGATGCCGGCCGGCTCCTTCTCGATCATGTTCACGTCCACTTCGCCGGCGTAGGCCACGCTGAAGAGACCGGGATTTGCGATCACCCGCAGGAAGCGGCTGCCGCCTTCATCCTCGGCGAACCGCTCGATGGCGTAGCCCGGCGTCAGTTGCAGCCGCTCGGAGATGATGCGTTGCCGGCGCAAGGCGGCAGCCTCGACATTGAGAATGAACACGGTGGGAGACTTCACCTCATATTCGAGGCGGCATTGGACGGCGAAACGCATTTTTGCCCCCGTTGGTCCGCGTGCGGACGGCGCGAATAAGACTCCGCAAGCCGCGCTTTGTTCCAGCTGCCGTTACACCGGGGTGGGCGCGCCCTGTTGCGACCCGCTCGCGCAAACCGTCACCTGCGCCTTCCGTCTGGCGCGGCCGGTGGCTATGATGCCAACCATGTTGCAGAGCAGCATCCCGGTGGATGACGCAGGCTGGGAAGGCCGGAATGGGGAAACTCTTCAGCGCGCACGGCGCCGCACGCTGGCTTTCGTTCTTCGCCGGATGGATCGTGCTCGGGCGCATTGGCGCCATCGACCTTGCCGCCGGCCTGGTCATATCCGCCCTTGCGACGGCCCTCAGCCTCCATTTGCTGCCGGCCTTAGGCCCGGACCCCATAAACCCAAAGGCGACGCTGGCCTATGCGGCCCGTTTCTTCGCCGGCTCGTTGCGCGCCGGCTGGGATGTGGCATGGCGGGTCGCGGCCCGTCCGCCCCGGGTGAACCCCGGCGTGCTGACCGTGCCCTGCGCCGTGCCGCAGGGTCTCGCGCGGGATGCCTTTCGGGCGCTCGCCAGCCTCCAGCCCGGCACGCTGCCCCTGGCCGGACAAGGACCTGACCTGCGGGTCCACTGCCTCGACATCACCACGCCGGTGGCAACGGCACTGGATGCGGATGCGGCAGCCTTCCTTGCCATGGCGGATGCGCCGCCCCATGGCTGACCTGCTCTTCGCGGCGGCAACGCTGCTTCTGCTTTTGGCAGCCGCCGGCCTCGCCTCGCTTTGGTGGGCCGGCAACGACTTGGATCGCATGCTCGCCGTCCAGCTGCTCGGTGCAGCGGGGATCGCCGTGCTGCTGCTGCTGACGCCGGCCATGGGCGATTCCTCGCTCCTGGATACCGCGCTACTGCTCGCCCTGCTTGCCGCTCTGGCGGCCTGCGCCTATCGCGCTGCCTTCGGCCCGACGCGCCCGAAGGCGGGGAGGCCCCCGGCGGCGCCCCGGCCATGAGCCTGCTCGCCAGCGCCTTCACCCTCGTGTTCGTTGCGGCCGGCATCGGCTTCTTCGCCGCCGGAACCCTCGGCCTCGTGCGCCTGCCGGGAACACTGTCGCGCATCCACGCCCTCACCAAGGCCGACAATGTGGGCCTCGCCCTCATCGTGCTCGGCCTGTTGCCGCAGGCGGCGAGCGTGCTGGATGCCGCCAAGATGGTGGCGATCTGGCTGCTGGCCCAGCTTGCCTCCGGCGCGGTGGCGCAAGTCATGGCGGAGGCAGTGATGGCCGAAGCGACGCTGGCGGAAGCGAAGGATGCCGGAGACGCAGCCCCGCCCGAGGAGAGCCGCCCGTGAGTCTCCTGTTCGATGCCGTGCTCTGCCTTCTGCTGCTTGCAGGCGCGCTCGGCGTGGTGGCCACCGGCGCCGCGCGGGCGGCAGTGATCGCCTTCATCGGCTACGGGCTGCTGCTGGGCCTGGCCTGGGTGCGTCTTGCGGCCGTGGACGTGGCCCTGACCGAGATCGCCATCGGCAGCGGCATTTCTGGCGTGGTGCTGCTGCGCTGCGTCCGCGCCCTGCCCGCGACGCCGAAGGCGCCGGCACCGAATCCCCTGCTGCGGCCGCTCGCGGCGATGGTTTCCATCGCCATAGCGGTGGCGCTCGGGGCGGCGGTTCTCGCTTTGCCGGAGCCCGCGCCCTCCCGCGCCGCCGACGTGGCCACCGCCCTGCCCGCCACCGATCTGGGCAACCCGGTCACCGGGGTGCTGCTCGTCTTCCGCGCCCTCGACACACTGCTAGAGAAGGTGGTGCTGCTGTTGTCCCTGGTGGGCGTTTGGGCCCTGTCGCGCGATCCAGCCTGCCGGGGGCGGCCGGATCCCCTGTCCTTGGAACCGGCGCCGGCGCCCTCCGCCTTCCTCGCCCGGGTGCTGGCGCCCGTGGGCGTGCTGGTGGGGCTCTATCTGCTGTGGGCCGGCGCCGACCATCCCGGCGGGGCGTTCCAGAGCGGGGCGGTGCTCGCCGCCATGGGCCTCCTTTTAGTCATGGGCGACCAGATCCGCATCCCGGCGACGCAAAACCGGGGCCTGCGGCTGATGCTGCTGGCCGGCCCGTTCGGATTTCTCGCCGTGGGCTTCGCCGGCTGGGCGACGGCAGGCGTGTTCCTGGGTTATCCGCCGGGGGCGGAGAAAGCGGTCATCATCGCCGTGGAAGTGGCCATCACCCTCTCCATCGCCGTCACCCTCGGCCTCATCGTGCTCGGCCCGCCGGCCGGAGAGGAGCGCTCGTGACCGGCGTCCATCTCTTCGGTCTCGCCGGAGCGGCCCTCGTGGGCTGCGGCGTCTACGGATTGCTGATGGCGCCCGGCGCCCTCGGCCGTATCCTCGCCTTCAACATCCTCGGCGGCGGGGTCTTCCTGATTTTTGGCGTGGTGGCACGACGGGGCGCGGGCGCCGGGTTCGGTGCCGATCCGGTGCCGCAGGCGTTGGTGATCACCGGCATCGTGGTGGCCTTCTGCGCCACCGCCCTCGCCGCGGCCCTGCTGGTGCGGCTTTCCGCCGTCGATGCCGAGGTCGCACGCGACGGCGAAAAGGAGAAGGAGACGTGAGCGCCCTTCTCGTCCTCGCGATCACGGCGCCGCTCCTCGGCCTCGTCCCGCTCCTCCTGCTCGGGCCGCGCACCGGCGAGCGCGCCGCGCTGGGGATGCTCGCCGTCAATGTCGCCATCACCGCCGGCATCGCCGAGCGGGTGGCGCAGGGTGGGCGGGCGCTGGGCTATGCGGTCGGCGGCTTTGCCCCACCGCTGGGCGTGGGGCTGCGGGCGGACGGCTTTGCCGCCGCCATGATGCTGATGGCCGCCCTGGTGCTGCTCTTCACCGGCCTGTTCGCCATGACCGGGCCGGGGGACATGACACGCAAGGTGAATGCGCGCGGCTCGGCGGGCATGCCGTCCACCTTCTTCATCCTGCTGCTGTCGCTGGCCTGCGCCCTCAACCTCGCCTTCCTGGCGCAGGACCTCTTCACCCTCTATGTGGCGCTGGAGCTTCTCACCTTCGCCGCCGTGCCGCTGGTGTGCCTGGAAGGCAAGGCGGGGCAGCTTTCGGCGGCGCTCACCTATCTGTTGTTCGCCCTGTTCGGCTCGGTGCTGTACCTGCTGGGCGTGGTGCTCATCTACGGCCTGTTCGGCACGCTGGACATCGCCCACCTCGCGGGCCTGATGGCGCACGGAGCCGGGGGCTGGACCGCCGCCGCCGCCCTCGCCCTGATGAGCGCGGGGCTGATGGCCAAGGCCGCCCTGTTCCCGCTCCATCTCTGGCTGCCACCGGCCCATTCCGGCGCGCCGCCGGCGGCGAGCGCGGTGCTTTCCGCCGTGGTCATCAAGGCGCCGCTCTTCCTTCTGGTGCGGCTGTGGTCGGACCTTGCGCCCCTGCCCCTCGCGCAGGTCGCCGGCCCGGTCTTCGCAGTCTGCGGGGCGGCGGCCATCGTGTTCTGCGGGGTGGTGGCGCTGGCGCAGGAGCGGCTGAAGCTACTCATCGCTTACTCCACGGCGGCGCAGATCGGCTACCTGTGCCTCATGTTCCCCCTCGCGGCGTCCAGCGACGGACCGTGGAGCGCGCTGGCCTGGACCGGCGGCACGCTGCATCTCGTCTCCCACGCCTTGTCGAAGGCGGCCATGTTCCTTGCCGCCGGCCTGATCGCGGAGACCATGGGGCACGACCGGCTGTCCGGCCTCGGCGGCGTCGGCCGGCTGGCGCCGGTGAGCGTCGCCGCCTTCGGCCTCGGCGGCCTGTCGCTCATGGGGCTGCCGCCTTCCGGTGGCTTCGTCGCCAAGGTGATGCTGCTGACCTCGGCCCTGCAGCAGGGCTCGTGGTGGATCGCCACCGTCGTGCTCGTGGGCGGCCTGCTGGCGGGCGGCTATGTGCTGCGCGTGGTGGTGATCGCCCTGCAACATCCCGATAGTGACCTACCTGACGTAAGGGAATGTCGCTGGCGCGCGCTGATCGCCCTCGCCCTCGCCTTCGGGGCCATGCTGGTTGGCTTCATGCCGCTGTCGCCCCTGCCCTTCTTGGAGATCGGCCGCCCCCTGACCTGGGAAAGCGTGCTGCCATGACCGCCGACACCCTGGCCCCGCCGCTCGATCTCTCCGCCCTCGAACCCGCCATGCCCATCCTCTCCGAGGCGCTGATGGTGGTGGCGATCGCGCTGCCGCTGGCGTTGGCCTTCGCCGCATTGGTGCCGGCGGTGCGCCGCGCCCTGCCCCATGTGCTCGCGCTTGTCCCGCTTCCGGCGTTGATCGCCGCCCTGGCGGTGCCGCGGGGACTTTCGGTGCTGGTGGCGCCCTATCCCTTCCGCTTCACCCTCGCCCTCGACGCCCCGGGCGCGCTGCTGCTCGGCGGGGCCTCGCTCCTGTGGATGACCGCCGGCGCCTATGCCATGGCCTATCTGCGCCAGGACCCGGCGCGGCCGGCCTTCATGGTCTGGTGGCTGCTCACCATGGCGGGATCTTTCGCCGTGTTCCTGGTGGCGGACGTGGCGAGCTTCTATCTCGCCTATGCGCTGGTGAGCTTTTCCGCCTACGGCCTCGCCGCCCATGACGATACCCCTCAGGCCCGGCGCGCCGGTTCGCTCTATCTCGCCCTGACGGTGCTGGGCGAGGCGCTGCTCATCGCCGCCTTCGTCATGCTCGCCTCCGGCGCAACCGACGCCAACCCGCAGATCCGCGATGCGGTGGCCCTGCTGCCCACCTCGCCGTGGAAGACCCCCATACTCGTGCTGATCCTCCTCGGCTTCATCCTGAAGATGGGCCTCTTCCCCCTGCATGTGTGGATGCCGCTGGCCCATTCCGTGGCGCCGGTGCCCGGCTCGGCGGTGCTCTCCGGGGTGGTGGTGAAGGCCGGTGTCATCGGCCTTCTGCGCTTCCTGCCCGAGGGCGTGCCTTTACCCGGCTGGGGCGCGGTGCTGTGCGGTGCCGGCCTGTTCACGGCCTATTACGGGGTCGCCGTGGGCCTCACCCAGACCCATCCCAAGCGCGCCCTCGCCTATTCCACAGTGAGCCAGATGGGCGTGGTAGCGGCAGTGATCGGAGCCGGGATCCTGAACGGGACGGCCGGCACCTTCACCATCGCCGCCTTCTATGCGGCGAACCATATGCTGCTGAAGGGCGCCATGTTCCTCATGGTGGGCGTGGCCATGGCCTCCTCGCCCCGCCGCGCCTTAGCGGCCGCGGCGGTCGCCGGGCTGCTAGGCCTGAGCCTCGCCGGCCTTCCGCTGACCGGCGGCGCCATGGCGAAATACGCCATCAAGCTCATCGTGCCCGAGGGGATGTCCGGGGTTCTGCTCACCCTATCCGCCGCCGGCAGCACCCTTCTGATGGCGCGTTATGCCCTGCTGGTGGCCCGCAGCGGCACGGAGGGGACGCCGCCGCGCGGCCTCGCGGTGCCCGCGCTCATTCTCGCCGGGCTGGCACTGGTGTTGCCTTTCCTGCTGTTCGAGGCGGTGACCGGCCTGCCGGCTGCAGTGGCCTTCGCGCCATCGGCGCTCCAGAAGGGGCTATGGCCGGTGGCGCTCGGCCTCGGGCTCGCGGCACTCCTGGCCTGGAGAGCGCCGCGCGTACCGGAGGTGCCGGCCGGCGACATCCTCAACGCCCTCGGCTTTCTGGGCACCGCAAGCCGGGCGATCATGGGCGGGGCCGTGGCGGCCGACGCCGTGCTGCGCCGCTGGCCGGTCGCCGCCTTCGCGTTGCTCGCGATCGCTGTCCTGCTCGCTGCCACGCTGACCTTCGCCGCCGTGCCTTTATAGCAGGCCTCGCCCATGGCAGGGTCACGGACTGGCCGAATCGGCCAACCTGCGGCGGGAAGGCGCGAGCATACGGCCGCCGACGCACAAGACGAGTGAGGGGAACAATCCATGTCTCGACCGCCATTTCGCCGAACCGGAAGCTCGGTGCGGGACACCGCCGAGGCGGCGTTCAAATCGGCCACCACCAAGCCCGTCGAGGCGCCCCCGAAGGCCCCGGTGGTTCCCGGGGGGCGGGAAATGGTCACGCTGCGCATCGACCGCGAGGTGCTGGAGCACTTCCAGGAGGGTGGCCCCGGCTGGCAGGACCGCATCAACGACGCGCTCCGCAAGATCGTTGAAACCAAATCCTGAGCGGGGGTCGTGAGCCGGGCCTCCGGCCGCGTGCTCTGCCCCCGTTACCCTTTCGGCAGCGTCACGGCAGGTTCAGCGGCGACGGCTGCATCAGCGTCTGGGTTTCGCGCGCGACTTCGTGCGTGATGAAATCCGCCCGCGCTCCGGCATGGTCAGCGAGATGGCGATGTCGGCTTCGCGCTTGGTGACGTTGAACGAGCGCGGCGTCGCCACCAGTTGCACCGTCAGCCCCGGCTGCTGGTCGAGCAGCCGTATCAGGCGCGGAGCCAGGAAGCAGGCTCCGAACGCGTCCGGCGCGCCGACCCGCACCGTGCCGGCGTGGCCGCGAAGATCTGCAACACCATGATCCTCGGCATCTCCATGATCGCGGTCAGCGAGGCCTTCAATCTCGGCGTAGCCCTCGGCATCTCCCACCAGGAGTTGTATGACGCGACCTCCACCTCGTCGGGGCAATGCTATGCGCTGACCACCCATCTTTGCCCGCTTCGCCGAATCGCGGACGCTGTACCGACTAAGCTGGGGTCATCGATTTTCTCAGGCAGGGCTGAAACGCCCATCAGGACTGAGCGCGCAAAGCGCCGGGCCGGCCCGAAACCGGGCCAGAGCACGCGCCAGGAAACGGCTCGAGGAAACGTGGCAGAATAGAATTGGGGGGGGACACAATGAGACATGGCATGATCATCGGCCTCGTCGCGCTGCTGGCGACGACCATCGCCGCATCCGCCCAGGCGCCGAAAACCGTCAAGATCGGGGTTCTCAACGACCAGTCGGGCCCCTACTCCGACCTGGGCGGCATCGGATCGGTGGTGGCGGCTCAGATGGCAGTCGAGGATTCCGGCCTCAGCCAGAAGGGCTGGACCATCGAGGTGCTCTCGGCGGACCACCAGAACAAGGCCGACATCGCCGCCAGCGTCGCCCGCCAGTGGTACGACGTGGACGGCGTCGACATGATCACCGACCTCACCAATTCCGCCGCCGCCCTCGCGGTGAACGAGATCACCCGCGACAAGAATAAGGTCATTCTGGCCTCGGGGTCGGCAACCTCAGACCTCACCGGCAAGGCGTGCTCTCCCAATACGGTACACTGGACCTCCGACACCTGGGCGTTCGCCCATGGAACCGGCCAGGCCATCGTGAAGACCGGGGGCGACACCTGGTTCTTCCTCACCGCCGACTATTCCTTCGGCCAGGCCCTGGAGCGCGACACTGCCGCGGTGGTGGAGGAGTACGGCGGCAAGGTGATCGGCCGGGTTCGGGTGCCCCTGGACACGGCCGATTTCTCTTCCTTCCTGCTGCAGGCGCAGAGCTCCAAGGCGAAAATCGTCGGCCTTGCCAATTCGGGGGCCGACACCACCAATTCCATCAAGCAGGCGGCGGAATTCGGCATCGTCTCGGGCGGCCAGAACATTGCCGGCCTGCTCATCTACATCACCGATGTGCATTCCATGGGCTTGCCGACGGCGCAGGGCCTGATCCTGACGGCGCCCTTCTACTGGGATTTCAACGACGGTACGCGGGCCTTCTCTGCGCGCTTCGCCGACAAGATGCGCGGCACCAAGCCCTCCATGGCTCAGGCCGGTGTCTATTCGGCGACCCTCGCCTACCTCAAGGCGGTGGCCGAACTCGGCTCAAGCCAGGACGGCAAGGCGGTCGTGGACAAGATGAAGTCGGCGCCCATCAAGGATGTCCTGTTCGGCGACGGCTTGATCCGCGAGGATGGGCGCAAGATCCACAACATGTATCTCTTCGAGGTGAAGAAGCCGTCCGAGTCCAAGGCGCCGTGGGACTACTACAAACTGCGCGCCACCATCCCCGCGGAAGAGGCCTTCCGCCCCCTCTCCGAGAGCGAGTGCCCGCTGGTGAAGAAGTAGTCGCCGGCCCCCTCCCCGTCATTCAACCGGCGGATCCAGGAAACTCCACTGGTCAAGCTGCTCAAGCTCGTGATCCAGGTGGAGGAGATCCACACCGGACAGGGCAAGGCCGTTCCGCGCCCAGCCGCAAGGCGACGGTGGCGGCCGTCCGGTGCGGGCCGCCTTCGGCGAACCGTCAGACCGCGAGCCACTCCTCCATCAGCCGCGCGTTCGAGGTGAGCGCCTCGGGGGCGCCCTCGAACACGATGCGACCATGGCCCATGACGCACACCCGGTGCGAGACCTTGAGGGCGATGGTGAGCTTCTGCTCCACCAGCAGCACCGACACCCCGCGCCGGTTGATGTCGGCGATGGCTTCGCCCACCACGGTCACGATCTTCGGCGCCAGTCCCTCGGTGGGCTCGTCGATGAGGATGACCAGCGGATTGCCCAGCAGCGAGCGACACATGGTGAGCATCTGCTGCTCGCCACCGGAGAGGCTGCCGGCGCGGGTGTTGCGCCGCTCCTTGAGGCGGGGGAAATAATCGAACATCTGCTCGATGGTCCAGCGCGCGGCGCCCTCCGCGCCCTTCTGCTCGCCCATCCGCAGGTTTTCGTCCACCGTGAGGTTGAGGAAGACCTCGCGTTCCTCCGGCACATAGGCGATGCCGGACCGGCAGATGGTGAAGGCACGGGCGCCGGTGAGCTCCTTGCCGCGCAGCACGATATGCCCGCCGGTGGGCGGCACCAGGCCCATGATGGCCTTCAGAGTCGTGGATCGGCCCGAGCCGTTGCGACCCAGCAGGCTCACCACCTCCCCCTGCCCCACCTGGAAGGTGACGCCGTGCAGGATGTGGCTCTTGCCGTAATGGGCGTGGAGGCCGTCGACGGTGAGAAGCGGCGTGTCGCGCATCAGCTGGCCTCCTCGCCGAGATAGGCTTCGCGCACCGCGAGGTTGCCGCGGATCTCGGCTGGCGTTCCGGTAGCGATGATCTGCCCGTAGACCAGCACGCTGATGCGGTCGGAGAGAGAGAACACCACGTCCATGTCGTGCTCCACGATGAGCAGGGTGCGCCCCCTGGTGATGTCACGGATGAGGCCCACCGTGTATTCCGTCTCCTCGTGGGACATGCCCGCCATGGGCTCGTCCAGCAGGATCACCTTGGGATCGCTCGCCAGCGTCATGCCGATCTCCAGCGAGCGCTGCTCGGAATAGGACAGTTCGCTGGCCAGCACGCTCGCCCGCTTCTCCAGCCGCACCTGGGCCAGCAGTTCGTCCGCCAGATGGGTCACCGCCTTGAGGCGGGAGGCCCTTCGCCAGAACACGAAATCGAGGCCGAAGCGCCGCATAACCGCCAGCCGCAGATTCTCGAATACCGAGAGGCCGGGGAAGATGTTGGTGATCTGGAAGGAGCGCGCCAGCCCCTGCCGGTTCACCAGATGTGGCGCCATGCCGCCGATGGGCAGACCATCCAGCAGGATGTCGCCGGCCGTGGGCGTCAGCTGGCCGGAGATGAGATGGAACAGGGTGGACTTGCCCGCCCCGTTCGGCCCGATCACCGCATGGCGCTCGCCGGGCACCACGTCGAGCTCGATGCCGCGGATGATCTCGATGGGTCCGAAGGACTTGCGGACCCCATGGAGGGACAGGACGGGCGTGCTCATGAAACGCCTCCGCGCTCAGGATCCAGACGATGCGACGCGAAGTTCAGGAGGCCGAGGCCTACAGCCATCAAGCCCAGGGGCAGGCCCCAGGTGACGGGCGAGAAAGGCAGCCATTCGCGCCCGAACAGGGTGACCGGCGGCCATGGGGTGCCGACGATCATGGAACGGTAGTCGGTGGAGAAGAAGCGCTGCGCCAGTTCCACCATGCACACGAAGCCGACGATGGCGAGCACCAGCGCCACCGCGAACAGCAACCCCGCGGAAAGCCGCTCCCAGCCGAGGCCGAAGCGCCCTTCGCGGATCCGTTTGGCAAACTCGCCCACCAGGCCGTCGGGCAGGAACATCATCACCAGCACGAACAGCACGCCCTGATAGAGCAGCCACGAGCGGGTGAGGTCCGACACCGCATAGCCGAAGAAGGACATGAGCGCCGCGCCGATGGCCGGGCCCAGGAACACCTTCACGCCGCCGATATAGCTATTGAGCACCACGGAAGCGGAGAGCTGCATGTCGAGCACGACATAGTTCGCCGCCTCGATGTTGAGGGCCTGCAGCCCGCCCGCCACGCCCGAGAACATGGCCGAAATCGCGAACACCAGCACGCTGAGGCGATGGACGTTGTAGCCGAGGAAGCGCAGGCGGTGGGTGTTCTCGCGCAGGCCGAGGGTCAGCCGGCCTACCGGCGTCAGGGTGTAGAGATAGAGCAGCAGCAGGCACAGCAGCACCCAGCCGAGGGTGAGGTAATAGACCTCTACATTGCTCCCGAAACTGAAACCCCAGGCCGGCATGCGCATGGCGGAAACGCCCGCCTCGCCGCCGAAGATTTCCTTCAGGTGCGGAGCCAAAGCGTGCAGCAGCTCGGCCAGCGCCAGCGTGATCATGGAGAAATAGACGCCGGTGCGCTTGGTGGCGAACCAGCCGGCGGCGATGCCGCTGACGAGGCCCAGCAAGCCGCCCACCAGCGGGAGCAGCGGGGTGGGCAGGAGCCCTGCCCCGTTGAAGGCGTTCATGGCATGGATGGTGGCGAAGGCGCCGATGCCGAAATAGGCCGAATGGCCGAAGGAGAGCATCCCCGCCTGCCCGCACAGCAGGCTGAAGGCGGAGGCGAACAGGGCCGCGATCAGCATCTGGATCGACGCGTTGACGAGGCCGGGGGAGAGGAAGGCCGGGGCGGCGACCAGCGCCGCGACGGCAAGGGCGAGGAGGATGACCTTGGTGCGCATGGTTTAGCTCTTGTCGCCGAACAGGCCCGAGGGACGCACCAGCAGCACCAGCAGCATCAGCGCGAAGGGAATGGTTGCGGCCAGGCTCGACACTTGCAGCGTCAGCGGGCCGCCCACCGCCCGGGCCCAGTCGCCCAGGCCGACGACGCCGAGCAGGTCGGCAAAGCTCGCGTCGATGCCGACCGCCAGCGAGGTGACCACCCCGATGAGCAGGGAGGCGACCATGGCCCCTTCCAGCGAACCGAGACCGCCGATGACCACCACCACGAACACCAGCACGCCCAGCTCCAGCGCCATATTGGGGTTGGTGGTGTAGAAGGCCCCCGCCAGCGCGCCGGCGAGGCCCGCAAGCGCCGCGCCGACCCCGAACACGCCCATGAAGACCAGAGGCACGTTGTGGCCCAGCGCCTCCGCCATGCGCGGCCGGAAGATGGCCGAGCGCACCACGATGCCCACCCGCGTGGTGGTGAGCAGCGCATAGATGACGCCGAACATGGCCACCGCCACCGCCCCCATGATGAGCCGGTAGACGGGATAATCAGTGCCGCCGATGCGGAAGGCGGCAAAGCTCAGGGCCGCCGGCACCCGGTAGTCCACCGGGAAATTACCGAAGAACAGCTTGATCAGCTCCGCGATGATGAAGGACAGGCCGAAGGTGAGCAGCAGTTCGTGGGCATGGCCGAAGCGGTGGACCCGGCGCAGGAAATAGCGCTCCACGACCACCCCCACGGCGCCGACCACGATGGGCGCCACGATCACCGCCAGCGCGAAGCCGAGCACGCCCGACAGCGCATAGGCCACATAGGCCCCCAGCATGTAGAACGAGGCATGCGCGAAATTGAGGACGCCCATCATGCCGAAGATGAGGGTCAGTCCCGCCGAGACCATGAACAGCAACAATCCGTAGATCGTGCCGTTCAGGACGGCGACAAAGAGATGTTCCATCAAATGTCCTCTCGCGTCAGGCAGAGGTGTTCGGCTGGACGGCGGATCGCGGTTTCATAAAAATCGCCATGGCCGGGCATACCCCGGCCATGACGGATCGCGAGGCGCAAAGGCTCAGTTGGGCCGCGTCATCTTGCAGCTCTCCTGCACCGGAGAGGAGGCCTCGGCGGCGGTGAAGAGCTTCATGGGCTTGAAGCCGAGATTGGTGCCGTCCACCTTGAACTTGGCATCTTCCGCCACGATGGAGACCGCCATGGGAATCTGCGCCTGGTGGTCGGCCGCGCGCATGCTGGCCTCGCCCATGGGCGTCTTGACCTTGACGTTCTCGAGGACCTTGGCGACGGCATTGATGTCGACGCTGCCGTCCTTGGCCGGCGGCACGCTTTTCAGCGCCTCGCCCACCATGGCCATGCCGAAGGCGGTCTGCGGCTCGATATAGACCGGATAGTGGCCGGTCTTTCCCTTGTACTCCTCGGCGAAGGCGGCGGTGGCCTCGCTCGCCTCGGCGTTGAAGGGGTGGGAGACCACATTGCCAAGGGCAACGTCGCCGGCATTGGCGATGTTGCCCGGCTGGTCAAGGAAGGCGGTGGCGAAGCGGGTCTTCAGGCCCGCGCCGTGGGCCGCCTTCATGAGCAGCAGCAGGTCGTTGGACCAGTTGCCGGTGATCACCGTCTCGGCGTTGGCCGCGGAGATCTTGGCGACGTAGGGCGAGAAGTCCTGGATCTTGTTCACGTCGTGGAGGGTCTTTTCCACCACCGTGTAGCCGCCCAGCGGCGCGTTGGCGACGATGGCGCCCTCCATGTCGATGCCCCAGCTGTAGTTCTGGTTCATGGAATAGACGCGGGTGCCGAGGATGCCTGCATCCTTCATGGCCAGCACCATGGGCTTCACCCGCACCTGCGCGTTGGGATTGAAGCGGAAGTGGTAGAAGTGGCACTTGGCGCCGGTCAGCTCCAGCGCCTCGCCGCCCACGTTGAGGAAGATCACTTCCTTGCCGGGATTGCGCAGATTGTGCTTGCGCACGTCCTCGGTGATCTGGCCCGACACGGCGGAGGACGAGCCCTGCACGATGAAGCGGGCGCCGTCGGCGATGGCCGCCTTCACCTTGTCGGCCGCGCCCACCGGGCCGCCTTGGTTGTCATATTCCAAAAGCGCGATGGGCTCGCCGCCATAACCGCCGCCGGCATTGAGCTTGTCGATGCCGTATTTCGCGGCGGTCTTGAACAGCAGGCCGGTGGAGGCCTGCGGACCAGAAAGCGTCTCGATCACCGCGACCTTCAGCGGCTCGGCGCTGGCGACAGCCGTGGAGGCCAGAAGCATGGCGGCGATGGGCGCGAGGAAACGTGTACGGATGGTCATGAAAAGTCCTCCCTGGGACGTCGTTTTACTTGGCTTCACCCGATTTTTCTTCACTCTTTGCGGCGGATCACCCCGCAGCGCGCAGATGGCGCTCCAGAAGGCGCCAGACCTCGTCGCGGATCTCCATCTGCGGCATGTGGCCGACGCCCGCGAACAGGTGCAGGCCCACCATGCCCGGCAGCCGCCGCACATGGCCCGGCGGGATGATCTTGTCCTCGGTGCCGGCGACGACGGTGACCGGGATGCGCAACTGCTCCAGTTCCGTCCGCACGCTGAAGGCCTGTGTGCCGTCCGGGAACAGGGCGCCGGCAAGGCGCTGCTGGGCGGCGACCAGCGCGTCGTCGGCGCGAGCCGCGGCACTGGCGCGCACGAATGCCGGGGTCAGCACTGCGGGATCGGCAACCAGTTCGCCCAGCCAGGGCGCAAGGCTCTCGGCGGTACGGGCGCGGGCAAGGCCGGACACGAAGGCGCCGTTGATATCGGGCCCAAGGCCCGCCGGCGCCAGCAGGAAGAGCGAGCGCACGTCGGGATAGCCTTCAGCCGCGAGCGCCACCGCCACCGCCGCGCCAAGGGAATGGGCGACGAGATCGAAGTCGAACAGGCCGAGGCCCTGCAGGGTCTCGCCCACCGCCGCCACCAGCGCCTCGAAGCGGGCAGCGCCGTGGCCGGCCGATCCGCCATGGCCCGGCAGGTCGATGCCGAGCACCGGCCGCGATACCGCCCCGCCGGCGAGGAAGGGACGCCAGCCGTTCAGCTCCGAACCGAAGCCATGGACCAGCACCAGCGGCCGACCCTCCCCTTGGCGCAGCCATGCGTGGTTGAGCCCCCCCTGACCCGACCCGGTGCCAAGACGTGGTGCGGCAGGGGAAAGACGCGGTGCGACGGGCGCAACCGGCTGGTGGCGGGCCTTCTCCACGTCGATCCGCACGATGCGGCCCCTGGGACCTGAGCCGGTGAGCGTGCTGAGATCGACGCCGAAATCGTCCGCGAGGCGCCTCGCGAGGGGCGAGGCAACGACCTTGCGCGCGGCGACAAGGGCGGCAATGGACGGCGCCCGCGCCGCAAGGCTTGGGGCCGGTGCAACCGACGCGACGGGCGCCCGTGCGGAGGGCGCAGGTGTCGAGGGCGCTGGTGTCGAGGGCGCAGACGAAGGAACAGCAACCGCCGCAGGTGCCGCCACGGCCGGCGCGGAGGCGACAGAGGCGACGGAGGCGACCCGCGCGGGCGCCGTTTCCCCTTCCGCGAGGATGGAGGCGATGAGGGTGCCCACAGCCACGCCGCGCGAACCGTCCCCGATCAGGATGGGGCCGAGGCGGCCTTCGTCCTCCGCCTCCATCTCCATGACGGCCTTGTCGGTCTCGATCTCGGCGAGCAGGTCGCCGCGCTTCACCGCTTCGCCTTCGGTCTTCAGCCAGCGGACGAGGTGACCCTCCTCCATTCCGGCGGCGAGGGCAGGCATCAGGATTTCCTTGGGCATGTGGGGCTCCTGATCAGGCGAGGGCGAGGCCCTGCTCGGCCATGACGCGACGGATGCCGGCCTCGATGTCCTTGGGACCGGCGCAGGCGGCGGCTTCCAGCACCTTGGAGATGGAGGGCGACGCCTCCCCGCCATGGACGCGCTGGACAGGCTGGTCGAGCGCATCGAAGCAGCGGGACTGGATCTCGGCGGCAAGGAACCCTCCATAGGAGGTGCCCACCGAGCCCTGCTCCACCACCAGCACATTGCCGGTCTTGGCGATGGAGGTCTCAATGGTCTCCCAGTCGAGGCCGGCGCGGTCGAGGCTGCGCAGGTCGATGACCTCCGCATCCACGCCCAGGCGCTCCACCTCCTCCAGGGTCGATTTCACCATGGACAGATAGGTCAGGATGGTCATGGCCGAGCCGGGGCGCACCACCTTCGCCTTGCCGAGGGGAATGAAATAGTCGAGGTCATCGACCGGCGCCGGGCCCTTGGCGTTGTAGAGGTCCACATGCTCCAGCACGAGCACCGGGTCCTGGCAGGCCAGCGCGCTGTTCATGAGGCCCACATAATCGAACGGCGTGGAGGGGGCGACGATGCGCCAGCCCACGGCGGTGGCGAAGATGCCGGCCGGGTCCATGGAATGCTGCGAGCCATAGCCCGTGCCCATGGCCACCTTGGTGCGCAGCACCAGCGGTACCGCCATGTCGCCGCCGAACATGTGCCGCGCCTTGCCGATCTGGTTGAACACCTGGTCGGCGGCGACCCACATGAAGTCCGGATACATGAACTCGATCACCGGCACATAGCGCCCGTCCATGGCGATGCCGCCGGCGAGGCCCGCGAAGGCATTTTCGCTGATGGGGGTGCCGAGCACGCGGTCGCCGAAGGCTTCCTTCAGGCCGCGCGTTGCGCCATTGGTGCCACCCTTGAGGCGATGCACGTCCTCGCCCATCACCACGATGCGGTCGTCCTCACCCATGCGCCGGTGCATCACGTCCGCCACCACGTCCACGAAGCGGGCCTGCGACTCGATGCGGCCGGTGAAGGTCTCCAGTTCCGCGGTGCGCACGCCATCGAGTTCGGAGAGGTCGCCGCGCACGCCGAAATCGCGGAAATCGGGCGACGGCCACAAAGCGGGGATGATGCGGCGCTTGCCGTCCACCTGCTCCACCAGTTCCCCGGCCACATCCTCCATGAGCGCCTTGGCGCGGGCGCGCAGGGCGGCAACTTCCTCATCACCGATGAGCTGGCGCAGGGCCATCTCGCGGGCCAGAAGATCGATGGGATCGCGCCGGCGCCACTCCTGCTCTTCCTCGCGGGTGCGATAGCCGAAGGCGCTGCCGGGCAAGGGTCCGTTCTGGTGGAAGAAGCGGTAGACATCCGCCTCGATGACGGTGGGGCCGCCACCCGAGCGCATCACCTCCAGGGCCTCGGCGCTGGCCAGCGCCACCGCCAGCGGGTCCATGCCGTCCACCTTCCAGGAAGGGATGGCAAAGCCCAGTCCGCGCGCGGACAGGCGGGTCTCGGCGGTGGCCTCCTCCACATGGGTGGAGACGGCGTAGCGGTTGTTCTCGATGAAGAAGCACAGGGGCAGCTTCCAGGCCGCCGCCAGATTCATGGTCTCCAGCACCGAGCCGATATTGGTGGCGCCGTCGCCGAAATAGGTGAAGACCGCATCGCCCGTGCCGGCGCGCTTGTGGGCGAAGGCCGCCCCCGCCGCCAGCGGCACGCCGCCGCCAACGATGGCATTGGTGCCGAGATTGCCGGCATCGCCCCAGCGCAGGTGCATGGAGCCGCCACGCCCCTTGCAGAAGCCCTGGGCGAGGCCGAGGATTTCCGCCATGGTCTTCTTGGACAGGTCGCGCACGTCCCCGCCGATGGCGGCGGTGGGGGACAGGCCATCCGGCGCCACATAGGCCAGCGACTTGGCGAGGAACTGGTGGTGCGCCCGGTGGGAGCCATTCACCTGGTCGGAGGCGCGCATCATCACGGCCGAGCCGGTGGCGCCGCCTTCCTGGCCGATGGCCGAATGGGCGGGGCCGTGCACCAGCCCCTGCCCGGCCAACTCCAGAACCTTCTCCTCGAAAGCACGGATCAGCACCATGGAGGTGAGCATGGTGCCGAGCAGGGCCGGATCGGCCGCATTCCAGTCGTCGCGGGAGGTGGTCAGCTCACGCCAGGGGGCGGCGGGTTTCAGGTCGATATGGGTCGCCATCACGGCAGCTCCGGAAACGCTGGAAACGTCAGCGGGGCGAACAGCCCACGCGCGAAAGAAAGCATCGATGGATGGACCACGGCTCAACCGCCCGGATCGGCGGTGTGCCAGAGCCTCAGGGACGTGGTGCGCTCATAGGCCTTGCCATTGGGAAAGCTCACCAGCTCGCACTGCATGCCCCAGGGGGTGAGGAAATAGACCCAGGTCTGGCCGCCACTGGGTCCGCTCTCGCGCGTCACCGGCACGCCGCAGATGCGGGCGCCGTGCGCTTCGAGGTGGCGGACGGCGGCATCCATATCGTCCACGTAGAACGCAAGATGATGGCCGCCCACATCGCTGTTGCGCGGCTGGATCGTCCGCTGGTCCGGGGCGATGTACTGGAAGATCTCGAAATTGGAGCCGAAGCCGCAGCGCAGGAAGACGAGCTTCTTCATGATGGCGCGCGGATCGACATTGAGCTGGCGCGCCATCCAGTCGTCCTCGGCCTGGAACGGGCCGAGCTCGTAGACCTGGATACAGCCTATGACATCGACGAAGAAGCGCGCCGCCTCGTCGATATCAGGAACGGTGAAGCCGATATGATCGGTGCCGCGCAGGCCCGGAAGCCCCCGCCCCGCCGTCTCCCGGGATTGCCGATCCTCAGTGCTCATGACCCGACCCGCTGGAAGGATGGGCGCGCCGTTCGGCTCGGGAGGGATGCGAATTCCGCGGGAAACGGGCCACCATCACGGTCGCCGCAGCCCCCTCGCCCTCGCCTCTTCCCCTTGCCAAACGATCTGCGCCGCTTTCCTGACCGATAGTGCGGGCGGGATACGCTGTCAACATCAATGTATCCAATTACGCCATATGAAAGGCCTATACGGCGTACAACTCGCCTAGTTGGATACATTTGTCAGAATGCGCATGCGCATGGTATCCAAAAAGACTAAGCGGCACGGTCCCCCTGGGAGCCAGGGATCCTCCAGCAGAGCGCACCATGAGAACGGAAAAATCCCCGGACGGGCCGGACAAGGACGCCGGCGTCCGCAGCCACGCCATCGCGACCGACCTGCGGGCCGGCATCCTTGCGGGTCTCTATGCCCCAGGCACCCGCGTGCGGCAGGAGGAACTGGCCGAGCGCTACGGCACCAGCCGCATCCCCGTGCGCGAGGCCCTGCGGGACCTCGAAAGCGAGGGGCTGGTGGTGCTGGTGCCCAATTCCGGCGCGTGGATCGCCAAGACCGACATCAACGAATGCGTGGAGATCTACAAGATCCGTGAGCGCATCGAGCCTCTCGCCCTCAGCGAAAGCATCCGCAACATGGACGCGGCCACCATCGCCCGCCTCGCGGACCTGTGCGCGCAGATCGAGGCCTCCACGGAAGTGGAGGATTTCCTGAAGCTGGACCGGGAATTCCATCTGCTCAGCTACAAGGCGGCGGCCATGCCGACGCTGCTGGCCATGATCGAGCGCTTCTGGAACACCACCCAGCATTATCGCCGCGCCTATTCCCACCTCATCGGGAAGGAGGGCCAGTGGATCATCCACAGCGAGCATCGCCTGATCATGGAGGCGATCCGGCGCCGCGACGGCATGGACGTGCAGCACCTGCTTGAAAGTCACATCCGCCGTACCCGCCTGCAACTTCAGGCGAATGATTTGCCCGGCCTCGCGCGGACCGGAAAGTAGACCGGCCTACACCTTCTCGGCCCGGCGCCGCCCGCCGGCGGGCTTGCGCGGCGCGGCCACCGGCGCCGCCGGCGTCGAAAGAGACCACAAGGTCTCGAACATCAGAGATTGCAGGCGCGCAAAATCCTCGCTCTCAATGATGAGGCCGTAATTCTCCCGCTTGGAGGATATAATGGATACCTTGTCGTCATAGACATACTGGGTCACGCCCAGGGTCATGCCATCCGGCGCATAGCGCAGCTCGCGCAATTGCTCCATGCCGGAAGGCCAGATCTGCTCCACGTCCTTGTTACGCGAGCGAAGAACCTTCAACGCGATGCCGCGCTTCACCCGCTCGGAAATGTAGACATCCATCTCCCCGAGCCCCGGCGTCTCGATCAGCTCGTTCATGGAGAGGATGCCGCACAGGGTCTTGCTCTGGCAGGTCAGGGTGTCCCACAGCACGGTGTTGATGCCCTCCTCGCCCTCGTAGAAGCGAATCTGGGGCTTTCCCTTGGCGCGATTGTAGAGGGAGCGGATCTGCGGCATCACATCGGTGATCACCTGCTTGCGCAACTCCAGGCGCTGAAGCATGCCCACCGGATCCTCGGCCACCACGAAGCGCCGGCCGGAGCGCTCCACGATGCGGATCAGCTCTTCCTGCTCCAGCCGTTCCAGCACGTCATAGGCCGTGGTGCGGGCAAGGCCTGCACGGGCGGCCACCTCCTGAACCGGCGCCTCGCCCAGTTCCACTGCGGCGAGGTACAGCTTGAACAGCTTTCCGGTGATGCCGATCTTGGCGAGCTTTTCTTCCATGTCCATGACGTGTTGGTCTCACGGCGCGGCGCAGGCGAGCCGCGCCGTGAGAATGGAGGAATTCGCGGCGGATTGCATGTCCCGCCGTGTTCAGACTTTCAGGCGGACCGCCTGCTGCGGGGCTTCATTGACCGTCAGGTTGAAAACGTCCGGCCGGGCATAATTGCCGGCCACATCGAAATCGAACTTGGCGCGGCCCAGTTCGTCCATGTCCAGCTCGGCGGTCAAGAGCGTTTCCTGATCGAAGACCGGGCCGGCCAGCACCTTGCCGAGGGGGTCGATGATGGCCGCCCCGCCGTGCATCACGATCGCCTCGGGATCGTCGGTGATGGAGCAGCGGTAGTCGTCCGGGAAGTCGCCGCGCTTGACCACCTGGCAGGTGGTGAGCACAAAGCAGCGGCCCTCCAGCGCGATGTGGCGCATGGTGGGCAGCCAGGTCTCGCGATCATCAGCGGTGGGCGCGCAATAGAGCGAAACGCCCTTGGCGTACATGGTCATGCGCAGCATGGGCATGTAGTTCTCCCAGCAGATCACCGCGCCGATCTTGCCGATGGGCGTGTCGAACACCGGCAGGGTCGAACCGTCCCCGAAGCCCCAGGCGAGGCGCTCGCCGGCGGTGGGCATCAGCTTGCGGTGCTTGCCCAGCAGGGACCCGTCCGGACCGAAATAGAGCACTGTGCAATACATGGTGCCCAGTTCCCGCTCCATCACGCCGATGACCACATAGGTCTTGGCCTCGCCGGCCGCCTTGCCGATACGGTCCGTCTCTGGCCCTGGCACGGTGATGGCGGCGTCGAAATAGCGGCGGAAATCGTCGCGCCCGCGCGCGGTGCGCACGCCGATGGAGATGTCGAAATCCGAGCCCTTCGGATAGACCGAGAGGAAGGCCTCGGGGAACACCACGATCTCGCAGCCTTCCGCCCCCGCCTTGGCGATCCACGCCTCGGCCTTGGCGACAGATGCCTCCACGTCGAAGGGCACCGCGCCCACCTGGGCGACGCCGGCTTTCACTTTCATCGTTCTTCTCCCTGGGATTTGATGGGGCGTCACACGCCGAGATAGGCGCGCCGCACGCCGGGATCGTCGGAGAGGGCCTGCGCGGTGCCCGAAAGCACCACGTGGCCCGCCTCCAGCACGTAGCCGCGGTGGGCGACAGACAAGGCGAGCATGGCGTTCTGCTCCACCAGCAGCACGGACACGCCCTGCCGGTTGATCTCGCCGATGGCCGCATGCAGCTCGTCCACCACGATGGGGGCGAGGCCATGGCTCGGTTCGTCGAGCAAAAGCAGCTTCGGTTGGCCCATGAGGGCGCGGCCGATGGAAACCATCTGCTGCTCGCCGCCGGACATGGAGCCCGCCATCTGCGCCTGCCGCTCCTTGAGGCGCGGGAACAGGGCGAACACCCGCTCCACCCGTTCGGGGATGTCGCGCGCGCCGCGATGGCCGAAGGCGCCCATCATCAGATTGTCCAGCGTCGTCATGCGCGGGAACACGTGGCGTCCCTCCGGCACATGGCCGATGCCGAGGCCGGGGATAGTGTGGGCCGCGCGGCCGAGCAGCGCCGCGCCCTCGAAGGCGATGGTGCCGCGCGCCTTGGGCACGAGGCCGGAGATGGAGCGCAGCAGCGTCGTCTTGCCTGCCGTGTTGGCGCCGAGAACGGCCACCGTCTCCCCCGCCTTCACCTCCAGGGTGACGGACGAGAGCACGTCCGGCCCGCCGTAGGCAGCGGAAAGGTCGCGAACTTCAAGCATCGTCGCATTAGCCATGGGCGGCCTCCTTACCGGCGGCGCCATGGCCGAGATAGGCCTCGATCACCGCCGGGTTGGCGGCCACCTCGGCGGGGGTGCCCTGCGCGATCAGTCGGCCGAAATTCACCACCAGAAGGCGGTCGCACAGGGCCATGATGGCCCGCATGTGATGCTCCACCACGAGGAAGCTCAGACCCTCAGCCTTCAGCGCGCGGATCACGTCCATCACCTCGTCCATCTCGTTCGGTGTGAGGGCCGCCATCACCTCATCCAGCAGCAGCACGCGGGGCTCGGTGGCCAGGGCGCGGGCCATCTCCACCAGCGCCTTCTGCGGGAAGGTGAGGTCGGCCACATCCGCCTCCGCGATGGGGGAAAGGCCGAGCTTATCCAGCACCTGTTCCGCCCTCATGCGCGCGCCGGCCAGATCATGGCGCAGCAGGGCGGCGGTCATCACGTTCTCAACCACGCTCATGTCGGGGAAGAGGGCGGCGTTCTGGAACGTCTTGGTCATGCCCTTCGCCGCCACCTTGTGGGGCTTGAGGCCGGACACAGTGTCGCCGTCCAGCACCACCTTGCCGGAGGTGAGCGGCTGGAGGCCCACGAGGGCGTTGAACAGGGTGGTCTTTCCCGCCCCGTTGGGACCGATGAGGCCGATGATCTCGCCCGCCTTCAGGGTGAAGGAGACGCCGTCCACCGCCTTGAGCCCGCCGAAGGTGACGGCGATGGCGTCGGCTTGAAGCAGCGCATTCATGCTCAGGCCCCCTTCGCGGCGGCTTGGGCGGGCGCCACCGAGGACCGCGCGGCCCTGGCAGCGCGGCGCTTTTTCGGCCAGAAGGCCATGATGCCGCGCGGCTGGATGAGGATGGCGGCGATCAGGATCAGCCCGAACACAAGCTGCGACAGGCCCGCCGCCTTGGAGGAGAGATAGGCGTTCGCCACCTCTTCCAGCGGGATCAGGAACAGGGCGCCGATGATGGGCCCGCCCAGGGTGCCGAGCCCGCCGACGATGGCGATCATGGCCATGCGCACCGAAATACCAGCCAGCGAGAAGATGGAATCCGGATCGAAGAAGAAGGTGAACTGAGCGAACACCGTGCCGCACATGGCGGTGAGCCCGGCGGAGATGATGCTGGCGGTGAGCTTCACCCGGAAGGTGTCGACGCCCGCCACCTCGGCCGCATTCTCATTCTCCCGCACCGCCCGCAGGCGATAGCCGATGGCCCCGCGCGCCAGCAGCTGGAAGACGATGCAGACGAACACCAGCAGCCCGAGGATGGCCCAGTAATAGGACGACACCGCGCGGAAAGCGAAATAGGCCGGCTGGGTGCCCATGAAGGGGATGGAAAGGCCCACCGGCCCGCCGGTGAGGCCGGCCCAGCTGTTGGCGATCACCCGCATCACTTCGGCAAAGGCGAGAGTGGCAAGCGCGAAGTAATGGCCCTTCAGCCGGAAGGTGGGGATGGAGAGCAGAGCCGCCGCCACCCCCGCCACCACTGCACCGGCGAACATGCCGATCCAGGGCGAGACGCCGAGCTTCAGGAACAGCAGGGTGGACGTATAGGCGCCGAGGCCGAAGAAGGCGGCATGGCCCAGCGAGATCTGGTTGGCGAGCCCGCCCACGATGTTCCACGACTGCGCCATGGCCGCGAACAGCAGCACCATGGCGGCGACACGCAACAGGTGCCCGCGCGGATCCACCACCAGCGGCAGCACAGCCGCCGCGACGAAGAACAGGAGCAGCACCACGCGCCCCGGCGAGAAAAGCTGTCGCATGGCTCAGGCGCCCTTGATGAGGCCCTGCGGGCGCAGGGCGAGAACGGCGATGAAAATCACGAACAGGCAGAGGTTCTGTAGCTGGATGGGGAAGATGAGGGTGGACATGGACTGAACGATGCCCACCATGATCCCGCCCGCCAGCGCCCCCGCCACCGATCCGAGCCCGCCCAGCACCACCACCGTGAACATGAGCACCACGAACTGCCCCCCGATGGTGGGGCTGACGGTGATGTAGGGCAGGATGACCGCGCCGCCGAAGGCGGTGAGCGCCACCCCGAGGCCGAAGGCCAGCCCATAGGTGCGCCCGGTATCCACGCCCACCAGCGTCGCCGCCATGGGGTCCTGCGCCACCGCGCGGATGGCCCGGCCCATCCAGGAGCGGTCGAGGAAGAGCCACAGCGCGGCAGCCAGAATGACGGCGGCGATGAAGGCGTAGAGATAGGGCGCGCCGATGAAGATGTCGCCGAGCCTGTAGCCCTCCACCTGATAGGGCACGCTCACCGACCGGAAGTCCGAGCCGAACACCATCAGCGCGGCATTCTCGATGACGATGAGCAGGCCAACGGTGAGAAACACCTGCGCCGCCGGCGGCGCCTTCAGCACCCGCTGGATGAGGGTGCGCTGGACCCCATAGCCCACGGCGAACACCACGATGAAGGACAGCACCGACCCGATCAGCGGATCGAGTCCCAGATAGCGCCAGGCGAACCAGGCCACATACATGCCGAGCATGAGGAATTCGGCATGGGCGAAATTGACCACCCCGAGCACGCCGAACACCAGCGAGAGGCCGGTGGCGATGACGCCATAGACGCCGCCCAGGAGGAGACCATCGACAAGGGCCTGAAGCATAGGTGTCCCGTCAGGCTGGAGGGCGGCCCCTCCACGTGGAGGGGCCGGAGGGCGAGATGCGCTCTACGTCAGTTCACCGGCTTGCCGCGCCAGATGGGCACCTGCTTGGCGGCCTTGGGCGGATAGACCGTGACGGGCTCCTCGCCGCGCCACTGCACCATCACCGGGAAGGCGGACGCGTTCAGGCCATTGGCATCGAACTTGATACAGCCGCCGGGCACGCCGCGCGCAAAGCCCGCGCAATAATCGAGGCTGGCGAGGGCGTCGCGCACCTTCTGCGGATCGGAGGACTTTGCCTTCTCCATGGCCTGTGCCACCGCATCCAGCGCCGCGGCGTGGATCAGGGCCTCATGGGTGATGAAGGCGCCGTACTTCTCCTTGTACTTGGCGGCGAGATCGGGGATCAGGTCGCCGCTGGCGGCGGCCACCGAGAGCACGCCCTCGGCATAGTCTCCGAGGCCCTTCTTGAAGTCGGGGATGATGTAGCCGGCGGCGCCGCCGATCACCGGAATGTCGATCTGCTGCTGGCGCAGGGCGCGGATGATGAGCAGGCTGTCGTTGAGATAGGACACCGGGAACGCCATCTGGGCACCCGACGCGCGCAGCTTGTTCACCAGCGGCGAGACATCCGTGATGCCGAGGGGATAGGCCTCATCCAGCACGATCTCGACGCCGGCTTTCTTGGCCGCGTCACGCAGGCCCTTGGCCTGGGCGGTGCCATAGGCGGTGTCCTCGTAGAGGATGGCGATCTTGTCGATCTTCTCTCCGGCGGCCTTGGCGATCCCGGTCGCATAGTCGAACTGCGCGGCGCCGAACACCGTGCCCTTCGGCGACACCTGGAACACATATTGGTAGCCGCGCCCGGTGATCTGGTCGGCGAAGGCGAAGGTGACGAGCGGGATGCCGGCGCGCTCCGTCACTTCCGAGGCTGCCAGCGTCGTGGAGGAGACGAAGGCGCCCACCACGGCGCTCACGCCGTTCTGCGAGATCAGGCGCTGAGTGGTGGCGGCGGCAGTGTTGGGGGTGGGCACGTCCGCGGCCACCAGCTTGATCTTGGCGCCGCCCAAAGACTTGATGCCACCGGCGGCATTGATCATCTCGGCCGCAAGCTCGGTGCCACGCTGGGCGCCGATGCCGAACTGGGCGTTGGGACCCGAAAGCGGCTGGATCACGCCCACCACCACATCATCCGCCGCATGCGCGGGCTGGAGGAAGGACGCGAACACAGCAGCACCCGCGGCGAGCATGACACCCACCGCGCGGCGCCGGTCGAGAGGTGCGGACATCATGGGACCACCTTCTGCTCTGGCTTTCGATGGGCTAGACGCTACGTCGTGTCGATATTTTCCGTCAACGACCTCAGACCCCAAAATTTGAGCACGGACCGCTCTGCTGCGAGCGATTCATATTAAATATTTGATACTAAACGAATTTATGTGCAAAAATTTTACGCATATCAACCTCTGAACCACAGGATATAGCGCCGATTGCAAGTGTCGAATTTTTCGACGGTAAACATCATGGCTCCTCCCGACGCAACCTCCGAAATTGCCTGAAAACCCAGACTGTCGATACCTTTCGACAGCCTACAATGAGGATAAGAATCAGTCATACTGTTGATTGTTTGGGCACTCTCGACGACATTTGCGTACCTACGTCGAAGATTGTTGACACGGCGCCCGCCGCACCCTCATCTTTTCGGACCTTCCAGAAAAAGAGAGGACCTTTCCGCATGCAAAGGACCTGGAAAACGCTCGCCTCGGCAGCCGCCGCGACCCTTGCCGCGGCGCTGCTGCCGTCCGCAGCCGTGGCGCAGGCGCCGGTGAAGATCGGCGTGGTTCTGCCGCTCAGCGGACCCAACGCCCAGTTCGGCATCAACAGCCGCACCGGCATCGAAATGGCAGCGGACGCCATCAATGCTGCCGGCGGCATCGCCTCCCTCGGCGGGGCCAAGATCGAGCTGGTGGTGGCGGACGTGCCCAGCCCCAACACAGCGGCGGCGGCCACCCAGCGGCTCGTCAGCCAGGATCAGGTGGTGGGCGTGGTCGGCGCCTTCGTCTCCTCCATCACGCTGGCCGCCTCGGAGGTGACGGAGCGCGCCGGCATCCCCATGATCACCCATTCCTTCGCCGACCAGATCACCTCGCGCGGCTACAAGTACATCTTCCAGGTGTCAGCCAAGGCGACCACCTACGGCAAGGCGCAGTTCGACTATGCCATCGCGCTGGCGAAGCAGGCCGGCGCGCCATTTGAAAAGGTGGCGATCTTCTACGAGGACACCGCCTACGGCACCGCCCAGGCCAAGGGCCTGCGCGAGGCGGCGAAGGCGGCGGGCATCACGCCGGCCATCGACGAGGCCTATCCGCTGGGCATCACCGATGTGGCACCGCTCATCAACAAGCTGCGGGCGTCCAAAGCCGACATCGTGTTCCCGGTGTCCTATTTCAACGACGCGCTTCAGATCATCCGCGCCATGCGGCAGCAGAAGATCGATATTCCCACCGTGGGCGGCGCCGCCGGCTATATCATTCCCGATTTCAAGAAGGGCCTCGGCGAATATTCGGATGGGGTGTTCTCCATCGCGCCCGCGAACTACGATTTCATTCCCGAATTGAACGCTCTGTACAAGGCCAAGCACGGCACCTTCATGACCCACGAGGTCATCATGTATGGCGCCGCTCTGCATCACCTGGCCAAGGCTATCGACGTGGCCAAATCCCGTGATCCGGAGAAGATCCGCGACGCCATCGCAGCGCTGAAGATCTGCGACACCGGCTTTGCCGCCGGCATTCCCGGTGGCTGCACCGCCTTCGACGCCACGGGGCTTTCCAGCACCGCCTATCCGGTCTTCGTGCAGTGGCGCGGCGACGATCTTGTCACCGTCTTCCCCGCCAAGGCCGCGAAGGGCCCTGCCATCTGGGCCGGCAAGACACTGAACTGAAGTCCATAATCACTGATGGAGGCGTCACGTCGGTTCGTCCCGGCGCGACGTTCCGCCACGAGGAAACGCCCATGGTCTTCCACGTCGAATATCCGCGCATCCTTCCCGAGCGCCGGCCGCCGGGCCATGAACCCGCCGCTCCGCGCTTCTCCCTACGCTGGGAGCAGCCGGTGGGGCTCTTGGTCTGCGCCTATTTCGGCCTGCAGGGACAGAATCTGGCCTGGGACGAGCAGAAGGCCTTCTTCGACCGCCTGGAAGCCTCCTTCGGCACGGACGGGCCGGTCGCCCACGAACTCATGCGCGCGAGCGACGAGACCGGCGCGGTGAACGCCATCCTCGTCGCCTACTGGCTCAATGCCACCACCCATGCTCGCTGGGAGCGCGCTGCGCCCTTCATGGCGTGGTTTCGCGACCCCGCACGTCTCGAAGGCCCGCGCGGAGTATGGCGGGAGACCATGCACGTGCCCTATGACCGGCACGAGACCATCTATTCCACGCCCAGCTACGCCATCGGCTTGGCCCGCACGCCCGGTGCGACGCGCGCATCCATCACCACCAACGGCTATTTCGGTGCCATGCGCGACCGCATGCCCGTCTCCGCCATCGACACGCTGGAAAGCCCGCTCGGCGCCATGCCGCCCCGGCGCACGCCTGTCTCCCTCGGCCGGCGGCTAAAGGCGACGTTTCCGCTCAACCTGATCTCGATCCGGTCCGGCCAGTATTGGGAGGGGGCGGGTAACGAGCAGACCACCGACTATATCGACCATCTCCAGCCCAAACTCATGCGCGGCATGGCTCACCTCGCCTCCCATCCGGAGGAGACTGGCACGCTGACACTGCGCATCATGACAAATCTGGATGCCGAGGGCAGGCCCCGCGCCGAAACCTCAGTGCATGGCTATTTTCTCTCAATGGCGCATCTGGAAGAGTGGTCGCGCAGCCACGAGACCCATCTCGACATCTACCGGCACGCCATCGCCATGAACCGGCTCTACAAGGAGAAGCGCGAGGTGTTCACTTGGCACGAAGTGTTCGCGTTGCTGCCGGGCGCCCATGCTGAATATGCCAATTGCCACGGCGGCACCGGCCTGCTGCCGTATTTCGCCGACGCCTGAGGCCCGCGCGGGGCGGGCAGCAGGTCTTTCGGCAGGCCATTTGGGCAGGATGTATTGAGAAGTACTCGTCCGGGGCATGATCGCCATGCGGGCCGGGCCGGTGATTGGACACGTTCCGTCAGGCAATCAACGGTCGCGACTTCACCGTGGCGAAGCGCAGTATGGTAAAGGGCACAGCCCTGTCAGATCACAGGAAACCAGTTCGGGGCCGGGCAGAACCGGACTCCGGGCTCGCCTCAGACCGCCTTGGCCGGCGCCTTGGCGCGACGCTTGCGGACGGGAGCGATTACCACGAGGGCTTCGGCTTCCGCTTCACGGGCTTCGCGCAGCGCGCGCAGCCGCGCGGTATTGGCACGAATCGCCTCGAAATCGGAATTGTAACGGTCCATGGCCTGGGCGATCGAGTTTTCGAGCTGCCGGCGACGGTCCGAACTGGAAATGCGCTCATGAAGCGCGGGAGAAGATGTATCCATAGACGACACCATATACCATGTCGGCTCTGAGCGGTAGAAATTAATCAATGATCGTAGTTGTGCGCCGGCTCTTCTTTCGGTGGGCCGGCTCTTATCGCGCTCTCATGTCGGCGACGAACATGAACGTACGTCGCCAATACGGCCCGACGGCCTGAAACGACACGTCGACAAACGCGACCAATCGTTCCCGCCTGGCCCGGATGGAATGCTCCTGCCGCGCCTCGTCGCGGGTGACGAGCAGCGTCTTGCCCGCTGCCGGCTCATCCCTCGATCGTATCGGCGAAGGCACGGGCGAACCGCACCGCAAGGGCACGCGCATCCGCCTGGAGCTCGTCGTTGCTTTTGGGAGCGCCAGCAGCGTTGCGCACGGGGATTTCTAGGGTCAGCGACCCGCCGCCCGTATCCTGCTCGCGCCAGACCATTCGGGCTAGGACATGATGGGCGTCAAGCGCCTGAAAAATGATGCTGAGGCCTTTGTTCATATGGACCTCCGTGTCGTGGGGCCGAGGCGCACAATGCGCACTGTCGAATGCCGTCTGGCGACAGGTCCCCGAGGCAGGTCCAGATATCGTCGGCCTTAAGAGCTCTTCTGATCAGGGCTGCTCACACCGCTCGACGAGGCGCTAGAAATCGGATGTGGAGAGACGATTGAAATTCTGCTTCCGCCGCGCATAAATTCCACTGGCGACGCTTTCGATCCGCGAGCGGTTCACGTCGAAGACCTGGAGCGATGCCTCTTCGTCCTGCCCCGCCCGGGGGTTGAACCGCTGCAATACGTCCGCATCCACGTGGAACGATATCTCGAACGTCGAATCGTATCCCCAGAATGTCACGCAGCGCCTGGACGCGTTATAGCTGCGACTGGTGTTGGGAAACTGGAGTGACATTGGGATTCCCCTTGATAGGCGTGGCCGAGGCGACCGCGACCGAAGGGGGACCCTCGCGGCTCTCCACCGACTGTTGCCGATCCTTCAGCAGGGCGGCCTCCAGGTCGGCGGCGTCAATGGCGAGGCTCTCGCTCCGCCCCTGCGGCGCCGTTACGGCCGGCGTGTGCAGCATGGTCGCCACGCGCCGGTAGGCGATGAAGGAGAGGCCGAGGATCTGCTCCTCGTCCACTACCACGCGATAGGTTCCGGGCGGTAGCGTGCCTTCGGTCCCGCTGATCCGGAAGGGGTGCTCGAACGTGACCATGGTTTCATGGGTGCGAACGTTCATGATGACACCTCAGCTCTTCTTCTTCGGAGGCCCGATTGATACGGGCGTACCCTTGATGAACGAGGCCGGCGCCACGGGTTCTTTTTGCTTCTTAGGCTTCTTTGTTTCGCGGTTTCCGCGCAATTGTCCCTTGGCCATTGCCGTCTCCTGCGCCTGGCTGTGCGTCGCATGTGCTGACGGTGCCGGCGACCTTTGGGTTACTCGGCGTCTGGTATTTCGGCGTCTGCGGCACGCGGGCTGAAGAGCACGCGGGGTGCAAGGCGCCGGGCGCCTTGCAGGGGATTGTTCTGCGCATCTTTCACGCGAGCTGCCGGCATGAGCCAGATCAGCCCCATGACATGCGGAGGCCGGCGATGCCCGAATAGTCGGGCCCTCCGGCCTGGAGGATCAGCTCAGATCCTTGAGCTGATCAGCCGACAGCTTGCCGCTCTTGCGATCGGTGACGAGTTCGAACGCCACCTTCTGACCCTCGCGCAGATCGGACATACCTGCGCGCT
This sequence comes from Xanthobacter autotrophicus, assembly GCF_005871085.1. Lineage (GTDB taxonomy): Bacteria > Pseudomonadota > Alphaproteobacteria > Rhizobiales > Xanthobacteraceae > Xanthobacter > Xanthobacter autotrophicus. Next base: position 76,735 of record NZ_VAUP01000022.1, read on the forward strand.
CAACCGCGCTGATATGCACGAAGGCATCGCTGCCGCCGGAATCGGGGGTGATGAAGCCAAAGCCCTTCTGGGCGTTGAACCACTTAACGGTTCCCTCAGCCATGGGAAACCCTTTCAAATTTTGAGATGTTGCTTGCCGAGCCTTGCCCGGCCGTCGAAATCGCATTTTCTGGCGAGAGATATTGGTTTAGCGCAGAAATCAATCCCGCCTATAGCCAAGTTTTCCGGCTTTCCATCGACACGTTACCTATGCTCCCAAATGGCATGAATGGCAATGGAATTTTCCATATGGCCAATTCCACATATGTCGGTAGGCCAAGTCCCGCCGAAGACGCGCGATGTCCCGATACCGGCGCTCGCGGCAACGCCGCGCTATGGTCACCGATGCTGCACGCGTGCGACGCTCCGGGCTCCGTCCGAGGGCCGGCCTGGGGTGGCACCGGGAAGCCTTGATATGGCGGCGCGGTCATGCGCTCATAAGGTGGCCCAGCCGCAGTGGAGCGCCCATTGAGCCTTCTCCAGATCCGCCACACCACCACCTATCGCTTTCACCGACCGGTCGTCTTCGGCCCCCATCGCCTGATGCTCCGCCCCCGTGAAAGCCGGGACCTGCGCGTGATCTCCAACACCATCACCCTTGCGCCGCAAGCGAGCCTGAGCTGGGCGCACGACGTCTCCGGCAACGCAGTTGCCACCGCGGCGTTTCAGGCCGGCGGCGATCTAATGGTGGTGGAAAGCCTGACCCAGATCCAGCTGGACGCGGTGGCATGGCCGGTGTTCGACATCGCCGGCTCCGCCCAATCCTTCCCCTTCCGCTATTCCGACGACGAGTGGAAAGACCTCGGCGCGCTCGGCACGCCGCAATATCCAGACCCGGAGAAGCGCCTGAGCACATGGGCCCAGGGCTTCGTGTGCGCCATGCCCACCGACACGCTGTCCCTGCTCAAGGACCTGAGCATGGGCGTCTCCCAGGCCATCAGCTACCAGAGCCGCGACGCGGAGGGCACGCAGGCCCCGGTGCAGACCCTGCAACGCGGCTGGGGATCGTGCCGCGATTTCGCGGTGCTGTTCGTGGAGGCGGCCCGCAGCCTGGGCTTTGGCGCCCGCATCGTGTCCGGCTATCTCCACAATCCCGACCAGAGCCAGACGGGTTCGGCAGGCGCGGGGTCAACCCACGCCTGGGGCGAGGTATTTGTTCCGGGGGCGGGCTGGATACCGTTCGATCCCACCAATCGCAGCATGGGCGGCTCGAATCTCATTCCCGTCGCTGTGGTCCGCGACATCCACCAGGCCATTCCCGTCGCCGGCAGCTTCGTCGGCGATACCCTTGCCTTCCGGGACATGAGCGTGGACGTCCGCGTGTGGTGAGGCGGGGCGGCCCATCGTCTCACAGATTTCCTATAACCGGGCGTGCACCTACGAGGCGGTAGGCGCGTGCTTGTGATCGTGGAGAAAGCGCGCGATGAGAACCTTGAGCTGCGCAGGATCATCGTGATCGCTGGCGGTGGCCCGCTGGAACAGCGCGCGCTGCACGGCAGTCGGCAGGTCGGTCCACTCCTTGACCAAGGCCGCGCCCAAGCATTCGAGAATATGCCGCTCCCGTTCAGTCAAGGCCGCGTGGTGCCGCGACGACAAGTTCGGGGGCATCTGAGCACCACCTTCATCGTCCCAACGCGAGATAGCTGCGGCCGTATCGGCGCGAGGCAACTCTCTATCTTGATGATTACTTGCCATCCGACAAACATATCACAGATCGGACGGCATCACAATTTTCGAGAGTCCCCAAAAACAGGCGTCGATCATTTTGCACCGCACGCTGATCGTGCAATGCATTCTTTGTGTCTGCAGCTCAGGGGCGTCCTCTGGCTTGAACCACCTGAACGGCGAGGCACCGCTTCCGGTGCCTCGCCGCCCGGCCACATCACTTGAGCTGCGGCTCGACCTTGGCGATGGCGGCGTTAGCACAGGCTTCGTCCAGTTGCCCGCCCGGCGCGCCACCCACGCCCACGGCGCCGATGACCTCGGTCCCAAACTTCACCGGCACGCCGCCAGCCACGACGAGAAAGCCATCGATGGCGACCAACTGGGCGGCGGCCGGCGTCTTCTGGATGTTCTCCACCATGGTCGAGGTGGAAATGCGCGTGGATGCGGAAGTATAGGCCTTGCGGCGTGCCGCGTCGGGTGTATGCACGCCGGCATTGTCGGCCCGCGCCAAAGCCCGGAGCACCCCGGCCCGGTCCACCACCGCCGCAGTTACATTGTAGCCTTGGGCGGCGCAGGCCGCGACCGCCTCGCGCGCGATGTCCAGCGCGACTGCCAGCGGCATGTTCTTTTCCTGGAGAACCTGCGCGGACGCGGCAGGCGCGAGCGAGACCGCGGCCACGGCGGCGAGAAGAAGGCGCTTCATCGTCAATCCCTTATGGTTGCGGCGGATGTCTTTGATCCGGATGCACGGGCGCCGGATCGGCCGGGCCGCCGGCCCCCGGCGCGGCAAGCGGATCGGGATGGCGGAACCGCGCCGCCACGGCCCGATGCTCTACCGCGCAGCGCCCGTCCGCTTAATCCGCGCCTTCACAAGGGCGCCTAGGTAGGACTACCGAGACGGCGGTGCAGCAAGACCGACAGCCAGCGACATGCGCACCAGGTCCGCCACCGAACTGGTACCGAGCTTCTCGGCGATGTTGGCTCGGTGGGCGTCGATGGTGCGCGGCGAGACGGCAAGCGCTGCCGCGATCTCCTTGCTCGCCCAGCCCCGGCACACCATGTCCATCACCTCCCGCTCACGGTCGGTAAGAGTGGCGAGCAAGGCATGGGTCTCCTGCCGTTCCAATACCTCCTCCAGCACCTTGGCGGCGGCGGCGAGGGCATCGAGCAGCACCTGTTCGTCCACCGGCTTGGTCAGGAAATCCACGATGCCGGCCTTGAAGGCACGCCGGCAGGCGTTCACGTCGCCATGGCCGGTGATCATGATAGCGGGCCAGTCGATGCCGCGCGCCGTCAGCGCCGCCTTGAGCTGGAGCCCGCTGACCAGCGGCATGCGCAGGTCGACGAGAAGGCAGCCGGGGCGCGCCGTGTCCACATGGGCGAGGAAGGTCTCGGGGTCGGCGAAGGTCTCCACCGTCATGCCGCAGGTGGAAAGCAGCAGCGACAGCGCCTGCCGCACCGCCGCGTCGTCGTCCACGATATAGACACGCAGGGCCTTCATTGCGCCGCCTCCATGCGCGGCATGGCGGCAGGCAGGACGATGACGAAGGCTGCACCCGTGGTCGCCCCCGCATCCGCGCGGATGGAGCCGCCGGCCCGTTCCACCAGCGTCGCGCACAGGGACAGGCCGAGCCCCATGCCGTCCGCCTTGGTGGTGAAGAAGGGCTCGAACAGGCGCGGCAGCACCGCCGGCGCAAGGCCCGGACCGGTGTCGGAGACGCGGATCACCACCTGACCAGCGCTGGTCCCGGTGCGGATGACGATCTTCTTCTCGGCCTGCGCCGTGCGGTCAAGGCTGTCCACGGCGTTGCGGATGAGGTTGTGCAGCACCTGTTCCAGTTCGATGGGGTCCACCACCGCCTGAGGCAGCAAGCGTTCCAGATCCAGCTCCAGGCGGATGCCACGCTGGGCGAGATCGGCTCCCGACAGCGCGGCGGCATCGCCCACCACCGCATTGATATCGCAGGGCAGCCGGGCGGAGGGTCGGTTGCTGATATAGTCGCGCATGCGCTGGAGCATCTCCCCGGCGCGCTTGGCCTCGCGCACATTGGCCCGCAGCGCCTCGTCCAGCCGCTGCGCGTCGCCGCCCGGCGCCGCAAGCCGCAGCGCCGCCTGGCTCTGGCTGAGCAGGGCGGTGAGCGGCTGGGTCAGCTCATGGGCGATGCCGGAGGCAAGTTCTCCCAAAGCATTGACCCGCGAGGCGTGGGCGAGGCGCGTCTCGCGCTCCAGCAGCAGGCTGCGCTCCTGCGCCTCCCGTGCGGCGGCGCGCGAGCGGGCGGCATCCCGGCGCTGCTTCAGTGTGTAACGCAGGGCCAAAAGGCCGATCAGGGACAGCACGGCGAACAGCAGCACCGACCCCATGGGCACCACCTGAGCGAGCGCAAGGCTACGGTCCAGCGAAAGCTTCAAGGGCTGGGTCTGACTGTCAATGGCGCGCATGAAGCGCAGAGTCTCAAGCGCCGCGCTCTCCTGCGGCACGGCGGCGGCGCGATCCACAAGGCTTTGCCCGCCAAGCTCCAGCCGCAGGCGGGTCGCCTCCGGCCGTTCCTCCCCCTCCACCAGGAGAGCAGGGTCGATCTCCACGATCATGGCCAGCGGGCGGCCCGGAGCCCCCGCGCGCTTGCCGAGGAAATAGCGTCCCGGCACCGCGGGATCGGCATAGGCGCGGGCCTCGCCCGGAGCCTGAGCGAACACGCCGGCGGTGAAGGCGGGCAAGGGCGTCGCCAACGCCTCGCTCGGCGCCGCCACGATGATCTCACCGGAACCGCCTGCCCCCCCGACGTCCGGCGCCACGATGCGCACGGAAACGATGCGCGGATAAAAGCGCATGATGGCGAGCGCCACCTGCCGCACCGCCTCGCGCGGCGGCGGATCGGCCGATTGCACCAGCGCCGCGAGGCTGGTGAGGTGGGCGTCGTGCTGCGCCACGCGCTGGGAGACGATGCGATGCAGCGCCGAACCGGCGGCATTCAGCTCTTCACCAGCCTGTTGCGTGGCGGTGCGGATTGAAAGCAGCGCAAAGCCGCCCACCGCCCCGACCCACACCAGGGCGAGCACCGCGATGGACCTGAAGGCAAAGACGCGGCGGCTCACCCCATCTCCCCACGCTGGAAAACCTGGCCGCGCACCGGCGCGACGGCAGTGCCGCCATATGGCGCCATTTCCGGTGCCGACGGAAGATCCTCCGCCAGACGCACTGTGCGAGCAGCATCGCTTAATCCAAGCAGAACAAGCCCGCTGGAATAAGTCGCCCAGCTTGGCATTGCTTCAGCCACGACCTTGCCGCCGGCCGCCATAAGGTGGCCCCGTTCGGCCTATGCGATAAAGCAATGCGGATGCGTGCTCCTTCACGGATTGTGGAGACGCTGAGCGGACAAGGGGACACGGCATGGATCTCGGCTTGAAGGGAAAGACCGCCCTCGTTCTGGGCGCCGGCGGCGGGCTCGGCAGCGCCATCGCCAAGACGCTGGCATTTGAGGGCGCGCGGGTGGCGCTTGGCGACATCGATGAAGCGGCGCTGGCGCGGGTGGCCGCGGCCATCAAGCAAGCTGGCGGCGAGGCGCTGGCGCTGCCCTTCGACCTTTCCGACATCGCCGGCATCAATGCGCGCGTGGCGCAGGTGGAGGCGGCCTTCGGCCCGGTGGACGTTCTGGTAAACAACACCGGCGGCCCGCCCCCCACCCCCGCCGCGGGCCAGGACCCGGAGCTTTGGAGCAAGAGCTTCGGGCAGATGGTGCTCTCCGTCATCACCCTCACCGACCGGGTGCTGCCGCAGATGCGCGCCCGCAAATGGGGCCGGATCATCACCTCCACCTCCTCCGGCGTGGTGGCGCCCATTGCCAACCTCGGTATCTCCAACGCACTGCGGCTTTCGCTGGTGGGCTGGTCCAAGACGCTGGCCCGGGAAGTCGCCCGCGACGGGGTGACGGCCAACATCATCCTGCCCGGCCGCATCGCCACCGACCGCATCAAGTTCCTCGACGCCAAGAAGGCCGAGCGCGAGGGCCGCACGGTGGAGGAAGTCTCGGCCGAGAGCACAGCCTCCATCCCCGTGGGCCGCTACGGGGATCCGCAGGAATACGCCAACGTGGTCGCGTTCCTCGCGGGCACGCCGTCGTCCTATGTCACCGGTTCCGTCATCCGCGTGGATGGCGGCCTCATCGCCAGCATCTGAGGGATCGCCATGCGCCTTGATGCCACCGCCTCAGGCCTCTTCCCCATCGCACCCACCCCGTTCACGCCGGACGGGCGGATCGACGAGGCCTCCATCGACACCCTCATCGCCCGCTATCTCAAGGCCGGGGCCACCGGCATCACGGTGCTCGGCATCATGGGCGAGGCACCGAAGCTGGAGCCGGAGGAATCGCTCCACCTCACCACCCGGTTCATCGCCGGCATGGGCGACCTGCCAGTCATCGTCGGCGTCTCGGCGCCGGGTCTTGCCGCCATGCGCTGGTTGGCCCGCGCAGCCATGGACCGGGGCGCTGCCGGCGTCATGATCGCCCCGCCGCCGAGCCTTCGCACCGACGACCAGATCATCGGCTACTATCGGCAGGCGGTGGAGGCCATCGGCACCGACATCCCCTTCGTCGTCCAGGATTATCCGCTCACCCTCACCGTACAGATGACGCCGAAGGTGATCCGGCAGATCGTCCAGGACCATCCCTCCTGCGTCATGCTGAAGCACGAGGACTGGCCGGGGCTGGAGAAGATCTCGACCCTGCGCGGCTTCGAGACCGACGGCTCAATGCGGCCCATCTCCATCCTCACCGGCAATGGCGGGCTGTTCCTCGACTTCGAGATGGAGCGCGGCGCCGACGGGGCCATGACCGGATACGCCTTCCCCGAGATGCTGGCCGACGTGGTGCGCCTCTCCAAGACCGGGCGGCGGGACGAGGCCCACGACCTGTTCGACGCCCACCTACCGCTGCTGCGCTACGAGCAGCAGCAGGGAGTTGGCCTTGCGGTGCGCAAATATGTGCTGATGCGGCGCGGCTTCATCGCCAGCGATGCCCAGCGCAAGCCGGGCTTGGGTCTGTCCGCCACGGCGCGGGCCGAGGTGGACTATCTCCTCGCTCGCCTCGCCGCCCGCGACAGCCGGGCACTGGCGGCGGAATAGGTCCGCCGTCTCCTTCGCGGGGGTATCTGGCACAAGGCCGAATGCCCCCCGTGGCGAGCCGATGGCCGACGCGGAGCACCCCTTTGCCGCTCTGCACCATTGCCAACTGCAGCGCACGCGCTTTCACTAGGGAAGAGTCTCCCGGAGCCGCGCTGTGCCGAATTTCCTGCCCATTCCCACGACGCCCCTCGAAACACCACTGCTGCGCGCCATCAGGGATATCCACGCCCGCTTCACGCCTTTGCATGACGGCGAGGTCGCCTCCTACATCCCTGAACTGGGCAAGGCCGATCCCGACCATTTCGGCATCGCCGTGGCCACCACCGACGGCCACGTCTATGAGGCCGGCGACACCACCGTCCCGTTCACCATCCAGTCGGTTTCGAAAGCCATCGTCTATGCCCTCGCCCTCGACATGCTGGGGTCCGACAAGGTGGAGGCGGCCATCGGCGTGGAGCCGAGCGGCGAGGCGTTCAACTCCATCCGCCTGAAGGCCGACAACCGCCCGTTCAATGCAATGGTCAATGCCGGCGCCATCTGTTGCAGCGGGCTGCTCGCCGAAACCGCCGGCGACGAAGCCTTCGAGCTGATCCGCTCCACCCTCAGCCGCTTCGCCGGCCGCGAGCTGGAGGTGGACGACGCGGTGTTCCAGTCGGAGCGCCAGACCGGCGACCGCAACCGCGCCATCGCCTATCTGCTACGCACCTATGGCGGCGTGCGCGGCGACGTGGACCATGTCCTCGACACCTATTTCCGCCAGTGCTCGGTGCTGGTCACCGCCCGCGACCTCGCGGTGATGGGAGCGAGCTTCGCCAATCACGGGGTCAATCCGGTGACCGGCGAGACGGTGGCCTCCAACTATGCCGTGGCGCGCACCTTGGCGGTGATGATCTCCTCCGGCATGTATGATTTTGCCGGCGAGTGGATCTACCGCGTGGGCGTGCCAGCCAAGAGCGGTGTCGGCGGCGGCATCCTCGCCGCCTTGCCGTCCCAGCTGGGCCTTGGCATCTTCTCGCCGCGGCTCGACGCCCACGGCAACAGCGTGCGCGGCCTGCGCACCTGCGCGGCCCTCTCCGATGCCTTCGATCTGCACATGCTCTCTCGGCGGGACGATGTGCGCACCTGCATCGCCGCAGACTATGATTTCCGCACCGTCCCTTCCAAGCCAGGGCGCCAGCCCCACGAGCAGAGCATCCTGGAATCGCGCTCCGGCTCCATCCGCGTGTTGGAGCTGGCGGGCAAGCTCTCTTTCGCCACCATGGATTATGTGACGCGCCGGCTCACCGATCCCGCTGGCGTGCCCGACTTCCTCATCCTCAACCTGCACCGCGTCTCCACCATCACCGATGCCGGCCTGCGCCTGTTCACCGGCCTGATCCGCAACCAGCTTCCGGCCTCCACCACCACGGTGATCGCCGGGGTGGAAGGCACGTCGCCGGTGGCGCCGCAGGTCAAGGCCATGAAAGAGGAAGGCGTGCGCGTGCGCATCTTCCCCACCTACGACGCCGCCGTGGATTGGGCAGAGGACCAGATCGTCTACCGCCATGGCGGCTTCTCGCAGATCGGCATCGAGGCCGACCTTTCGGGACAGGCGCTGCTGGCCGGACTGTCGCCGCAGGAGCTGGCCGACCTGTCCCGCCTCGGCACGCGGGTGGTGTTCGACGCCGGCGCGCGGATCATCGACGCTGGCGAGCCGCCGGCCAGGGTCTATTTCCTGGTCCGGGGCATGGTCAGCGTGCGTTCGGCGCACGACGTGCGCCTGTCGACCCTGATTCCCGGCATGGCCTTCGGCGAGCTGGCGCTCATCGACCAGCCGCGCATCGCCGACGTGTGGGCGGACACCGAGGCCGTCTGCCTGGAGATTTCCGCCGAGCAGTTCCGCGCCTTCCAGGAGACCCATGCCCGCGCCGCCGACCGCATCATGCGCAACCTCGCCATCCTTCTGGCCGGCCGGGTGCGCATGGCCAACGCGCGCATCGACATGCTGACGGGGTGAAAGCCCCCCGCATGCGGGGGGCTGCGGTCACACCACCTCGTCGCTCACCACCTTGAAGCTGGCCAGCGTCGCCGGCCCGAACGAGGTAACGATGGCGACATCGGTGGCATCACGCCCGCGCGCCATGAGGATGCGGCCGATGCGCTGGGTATTGTGCCGGGCGTCGAACGTATACCAGCGGTCACCCAGATACACCTCGAACCATGCGCTGAAATCCATGGGGTTCACATCGATGGGGACGCCGAAGTCGCCGAGATAGCCGGTGCAATAGCGCGCCGGGATGTTCATGCAGCGGCACAGGGTGACGGCGAGGTGGGCGAAGTCCCGGCACACGCCGCGCCGCTCAGTATAGGCGTCGAAGGCGGTACGCAACGGGCTCGCATGGGCATAGTTGAACGTGATGTGGCCGTGAACGAAATCGCAGATAGCCTGGACCAGGGGCCAGCCCTTGGGCACATTTCCGAACAGGTTCCAGGCGACGTTGCTCAACCGGTCGGTCTCGCAATAGCGGCTGCCGAGGAGGAACAGCAGCGTATCCACCGGCAGGTCACCGAGCGGATGCTGGACCGCGCCAGGTGCCACAAGGTCAGGCTTGCCGCTGTCACGGATCACGAAATCGGAATGGATCTTGAGCTGGCCCGCCGGCGCCTCGATGACGTGGCAGAAATTGCCGAAGCTATCGTGATAGGTGTTGGCCGGAATGGGTGGATCGAACATCATCCGGTCCACGCTCTCGAGGTCGTTCACCCGCGAAGGGTGTACGCTGAGCGTGAGAATCATCGGAGTGGGCTTGGGACACGTGTGGATAATCTCGTAGCCCGCGCGGATCTTCATAGGTGGGAACCTCTTGGGGTTTGCGCGAGCAGAACGCGCGGATGTCTGCTATGGCTCGCGGCAACTTGGAAAACGGCGCAGACGACCTTGATCGCCGCGCAGCTGTGAGAACTGATTTGGACCGAACCGCATCCCTGCTGGCGGACGATGAAATGCCGCCTGTCACCGTGCACAATGCGGAAGGAGCTTCTGCGTTCCTCATTGTCGCGGATCATGCGGGCAATGCCTTTCCGCGTTCAATGGGCCGGCTCGGCATTTCCGAGGCGGATCGAGCGCGTCACATCGCCTGGGATATCGGCATTGCGGGCGTGTGCCGCACGCTGGCGGAACGACTCGACGCTACCCTCATACAGCAGAATTACTCGCGACTCATCATTGACTGCAATCGCCCGCCCGCAGCTCCCTCCTCCATCCCGCCGGAGAGCGAGGCGACGCTGATCCCCGGCAACCTCGTCCTGAGCGACGAGGAAAGGGCCGCGCGTGAGCGGGAGCTCTTCCAGCCCTACCACGCGCGCATTGCCGCCGAGCTTGACCGCCGGGCGAAGGTCGGCCGGCCGACGGTGCTCGTCGCCATGCACAGCTTCACGCCCGTCTATCTCGGCGTCGCGCGTCCCTGGCAGGTGGGCGTACTCTACAACCACGACACTCGTTTTGCGAGCGCCACGCTCGCCGCTCTCCGGCAGGACAGCGGCCTCACCGTTGGCGACAACGAGCCATACAGTGTCGATGACACGACAGACTACACCATCCCCGTTCACGGAGAGCAGCGCGGACTGCTCCATACCGGCATCGAAATCCGGCAGGATCTGATCACCGAACCCGCCGGGCAGGCGGAATGGGCGGCGCGCATGGCGGGCGCGTTCGCCATGGCACTGGAAACCTGCCCGCCGGACCGGAGTCCCGTGCCGCTGGCCGGCTGAAAACGCCGCGGCGGCGTATTTCTTGCTTTGTAAGACCGATCTGACATTCGAGGTGGCCGGTCTGCGACCCCGCCCTGCGCGACAGATGCACCCGCGACATCGCCGGGGCGAACTGTAACAGGCAGGAGGGGCCTCGACACATGGGCTCGAATACATTCGGACGCAGGCGGCACATGTGCGAGTGGGCGGATCTGGCCGCCGATGACACGGACCTTGCGGCCGTCCTGGCGGGAGGCCAGGGCCACCACCTCTCGCCCTTCCACCTCCTGTCGGTGCCGGGCATGAGCGCGGGGGACCAGCGGGCGTGCTCGGAACTGTGGACCCGCGAGCGGCGAGCGGCGGCTCAGGTCGAGCGGAATGCCCTCGCCTTCATCTTCCCGAACACGGAGCGCCGCAAGATCCGCCTCGGCTACCTCTCCAACGACTTTCATGAGCACGCCACCGCCCATCTCCTGATCGAGGTGCTGGAAGCCCATGATCGTGACGCGTTCGAGGTGAACGCCTATTCCTTCGGCGCCGACGACGGATTGCCCATGCGCCGACGTCTGATGGCGGCCTGTGACCGCTTCGTTGACATCTCCGACATGGCGGACAGCGCGGCCGCGCAGCTCATCTATGACGACGCGGTGGACATTCTCATTGATCTCAAGGGTTTCACCGCGCGCGCCCGCTCCGGCATCGCCCTGCTGCGGCCGGCGCCGGTCGTGGTGAACTATCTTGGGTATCCAGGCACCATGGGCGCGGGGATCTGCGACTATGTCATCACCGATCCGTTCCTGACGCCCCTGGAAAGCGCGGACTTTTACGCCGAATCGTTCGCCTACATGCCGAACACCTACCATCCCCATGGCCGGCAAATGCCCGTGGGCGCAAAGCCCACGCGGCGGGAAGCGGGACTGCCGGAAGAAGGCTTCGTGTTCTGCTGCTTCAATCAGCCGTACAAGATTTCCCCGCAGATGTTCGACATCTGGTGCCGGCTCCTGTCCTGCGTGCCCGACAGCGTGCTGTGGCTGCTGGACACGCCCCATGCCACGGGCAACCTGCGCAGTGAGGCCATCGCGCGGGGGATCGATGCCCGGCGCCTGGTCTTCGGCGCCAATCTCGACCAGGCCGAGCATCTGCGACGGCTCCAGCTGGCCGACCTCATGTTGGACACGTCCCCCTTCAATGCCCACACCACTGCCAGCGATGCCTTGTGGGCCGGCCTTCCCTTCGTGACCTGCCCCGGGGACACCTTTCCGTCCCGCGTCGCCGGTAGCATCCTCCACGCCATCGGCCTGCCCGACCTCGTGACCGACAGTCCGGATGCCTATTTCGACCTCGCCTATACCCTGGCGGTCGACGAAGAGCGCCTTGACGATGTGCGCGCCCGCCTCGCGGCCAACAGGCTCACGGCGCCGCTGTTCGACGTGGCGGCCTATACCGCGGATCTGGAAGGCCTTTATGGCGCCATGTCGGCCCGGCATCGGGCCCATCTGCCGCCCGCGACCATTGGCGTGCACGGATAAATCCTGCACCGATGCGGTAAATCACGGCATATGTGCTAAGACGCCCACTTTCCGGTATGATGCCGGCAGACCTCGAGCGAGCGGTCGCGTTGCGGCCGGGGATTCGTGGCAACCCTCAGATTGGAACCGTTTTGCAGGTACTCGTCAGAGACAACAATATCGAACAGGCCCTGAAAGTCCTGAAGAAGCGCATGCAGCGGGAAGGTATCTTCCGCGAGATGAAGCAGCGCAAGGCGTATGAGAAGCCCTCCGAGCGTCGCGTCCGCGAAGCGGCCGAAGCCGTGCGGCGCACCCGCAAGGCTGCGCGCAAGAAGGCCCAGCGGGAAGGCTTGATCGCCGCGCCGAAGCGGACCTTGAAGCCCCGGACTGGCGCCGGTGCCGCCCCCGCGCCGCGCTGAACCGGGTACCCTTCGGGCCGGATCGCGATCCGGCCCGCCACGGGCTCCTCGCCCGTCCCTCAATATGCCCTCCGCCGCACCCCTCCCCCGCCGCCGTCATGCCGCCCCACCGGGGCCAGCCGCGGCGCCTTCGGGCCACGTGATCCTCGGCATACCGTCGCGCCTCGCGGATCGGGCCGTACCAGGCTCCGAAGCGTAGACTGCCGCGTTCACGTTCTCGCGATTTCCACCATCCAAAAGGCCAGAATTGACCGCCGCTTGCCGAAAATGACCCTACGGCATGGAAGGTATTTCAATACATCCGCGCAACATTCAAGGCGTCGCCAGAGCTTGATTGTTGCGAATGCGAGCACATTGCGAATATGTCTAAATTATGGCATTCGCAGCTCAAGCGGGCGGCAGTTTCTTGCTCAGTTTGCGCATGCTATGGCTAATTCATTCGAAATAAGAACAACAACCGAAACGAGGAAGCCGACCCGCTCTCGATCCAGATGAAGACCTTTCGTTCAGGCAAGTTCTCAAGACCTGCCCCGAAGGACGTCTGCGACACGGCGCGACCCCGAAAGCAGTTGATTGGAAGCCATCCCCCCCCCCCGCGCCTGACCCGTCAGGAGCGACAGGAGAGGTGCGTCACCCTCTAGGAACAGATCGCTTCCGAGATACTGCGTCGCCGATTTCGCCTTCGGACCTGAAAGTATCGGCTGCATGAAGGAGGCCGAAATGCGGTATGCGCCATCTCCTGCCCAATATTGTCGAGAGACTGCTGAACCCTGCACCGTCGCCATCATAGGAGGTGGACCGGGGGGCCTATTCACAGCCCGACACCTCACCGACAAGCTCGGCGAAGCCTGCAAGATAAAGATCTTCGAAGCGAGCGAGCGCCTTGGCGGCAAGATCGTCACCAGCGAGTTCGCCGGCGTTGGGCCCTACGAGGCCGGCGTTGCGGAGATCTATGATTACTCCGCCCTCGGTCCCGACCCGCTCCGCCACCTGATAGAGACCGAACTCGGACTTGAAATCCGGCACATCGCCGGGGGCTCCTGCATCCTCGACGGGCAGATCATCCACGATATGGAGCATTTGGGAGAGGTTTTCGGATCGGAAGCCCGCGACCAGGTTGTTCGCTTCAAGCAGAAATGCGCGGAACTCCTGAGCGTCGAGGATTTCTACGCCAGCACCCGCAACGTCGACAACCACCACGCCTGGGCTCGCAAGTCGGGTGAGGAAACACTCTACAATGAGATCACCAATGATGCCGCCCGGCGTTACGTGCGCATCATGGCTCACAGCGATGTCGCGGCCCCTCCACATCTCACAAATGGCCTTACATTCCTCAAGAATGTCCTGATGGATGTTCCCGGATACATGGACGTCTTCTCCGTGGTCGGTGGCAACGAGCAGATCGTGGACGGGCTGTGCGACCTCATCGACGCGGAGGTCCATCTCGGCGCCACGGTGAAGTCCGTGAAGCCGCTCTTCGACGGACGCTTCCAGCTGGATATCTGCACCCACGGCGCCGTCGAGCATGAGGTGGTCGACTATGTGGTCGTCTGCCTGCCCCTGACCGCTTTGTCCATCATCGACTGGCGCTCGCCGCACCTCAAGGCGGCCATGGACCAGCATATCAACTACTTCGACCGGCCCGGCCACTACCTGCGCGCCACACTGCTGTTCGAGCGCCCGTTCTGGCGCGAGCACATCTCCGGGGCATGGTGGATGCTCGATGCCTTCGATGGCTGCTGCGCCTACGACGAGGGCGCGCGCACCCCCATCGGACCATGGGGCGCGCTAGGCTTCCTCATCGCCGGCAACGCCGCTTTGGGCCTTGCAAACATGACCGACGAGGACATCGAGCGCCTTTGCCTCGACGCCCTGCCGCCGGCCTTCGGGGATGCGCGCCGGCTCCTGGTCGATCGCAGGATCCATCGCTGGATGGCGTCGGTGAATGCAATCCCCGGCGGCTATCCGGTGCGCAGCGCCTATGTGAACCACCGCCCGGCGGCCAAGCAGTATCCCGGCCTTCTGGTGGTGGGCGACTACATGTTCGACGCCACGCTCAACGGCGTCCTGGATTCGGCCGATGCCGCCTCCGATATCGTCGTCAGCGAGGTCATGGCGCGGCGGCGCGCGCAGTTCGCGCCCCCCGCTCCGCGCCGCGACCGGCCCGCCGAAGCCACCGATGCCACCCGAACCGACACCGGTCGGAACGGGGCGCTTAACGGCAGCTACCTGTCAGAGATCATGGAATCCGCATGGGGCGTGCAGCCCGGCGCGCGGATCCTGCATTTCGGCTCGGGCTCCGGCAAGCTGTTGTCGGACCTGCGGGCCCTCGGATTCGATGCGGTGGGGGTCGAACCCTGCCGCGCCGCCTGGGAGGGCACCCCGCACCGGCTGCGCGGACACAACCTGCGCCTCTGCCCGCAGCGGCTGCCGTTTCCCGACGGCTCGTTCGACGTGGTCATCGAAACCGGCCTGTGCCGGCTGGAGCGCGACCAGCTCACAGAGGTGATCACCGAGATCCGGCGCGTCGCCTCCCATGGCTTCATCCTGGGCTCGGTCACCAGCGACCTGCCCATCGAGGTCATCGAGCGCCATGAGATGCTCACCGGCATCAAGACGCTGACGTCCCGCTGGGGCTGGTCGGACCTGCTGTTGTCCCTGGGCTTCCGCTTCGCCTTCACCGACCCCGCCAAGCTCGACAGCGCATGGCGCCTTTCGGTGGGGGCGGGCGTGGCGCCCAGTGAATGGTTCGAGGATGCCGAGTGCCTGCGCTACTGCACCTACGAAGCCAGCCAGGAAACCGCATCGAGGGATATCGCCACGGCCGCCGAGGTCGCGCGGATTATTGCCGAGCACCTTTATGACGACGATCGCGTCCCCGTCCGGCCCATGGCCGCCCGAGCCGCCCTGATGCCTTGAAGCCGAACACGAAAGGGGCCCTGTCATGCAAAGGACACTTCCCAATCCGTCGGTCGAGATTGAAGCCCGCGCGTGGCGCCTGCGCTTTCTCGATGCGCCGCCAGACCTCAACACGGATCTTGGCGCGGCGGACGTGATCGAGGTCAACGAGCCGCGCAAAGTCTACGCGGTCGCCGAGACGGTGGATCCGGCCGCCCCGCCGTCGCGGTTCGATGACGTGGGCGGACGCTCCCTGGCCCTGCTGTGGATGCCGCCCTTGGCGTTCGACGGCGCGGATTCCGCATGGCTGGAGGGCATTCCCCTCGAAGGCCTGAAGGATGGCGGCCGGGTGGTCCGGGCGGGCCTGAGGACCTCGCGCGTGGTGTGGACCAATGCGCGCGCCGTGATCTACGCCCCGCCAGACCAGTTCGCCGACGCGCGCGACGCCCTCGTCCGCTTCACCGTGCTGGAGCGCGACGTATGCGAGATCGAGGCCGCCATGCCGGACATATGGGCCGAGATCCGCCGCACGGTGAAGCTTTCCCATACCGTGACGCGCGGGGATGTCCGCCGCAACTCCGCCTCGGTGGGCGCAATGACGGAACGCGTCACGGAGCTTAATCGCCGGGCCCTGCTCGACGATACGGCGCTGGAGCAGATGGCCCCGGCGCTCAGCCCCGCCTCCAAGCGGCTCTTCGCGGAGTTGGCGTTGCAGGCGAACCTCTTCGACCGGCTGGAAGCCCTGGGCGAGCCCCTCGACTTCGCCTTCGACTACCACGAGGTGGTGAACAACCGCCTGACCGAGGCATCGCAATTCTTCCGGAGCTACAGGGTGGATTCCTGGATCCTCGCGGTGCTCGCCCTCGAACTGATCGCGACCAGCTATCCGTACATCGAACGGCTGTTCGCGCTGAACTGAAGAGGAGACGTGTCATGAGACTTCTGGCTGCCGCGGCCATCGCCGTCCTGGCGACATGCGCCCACGCTTCAGACTTCGAACTCACCGCCGATGAGATCCGCGCGCGCATGGTGGGCAACACCGTGGTCGGCATCGAGGACGGCGAATTCTACGCCGAATACCTGAGCCCCAACGGCGCCATCTATGGCCGCACCAAGCACGAGGCCTATCAGGGCTATTGGCGGATCGTCGGCAACAAGCTGTGCCTTGCCTACGATGAGGAGAATGGCAAGAAGATCAGCTGGAATTGTGTCTTCGTCGCTCTGACCGGTGATAAGATCATCTGGAACGACAATAACGAGACCTCCTACGCGCGGCTTTTGCCCGGCCGTGCGGAGAAGACAGCCGGGCAGGTCTCGCACAGATAGCCCTCCTCCCGGGCCCGCCGCAGTCCGGGAGCGAGCCCGGAGCATCGACGACCGTATTGTCGCAAACCGCGTCGCGGTGCTCCGGTGTCAGGGCGCAAGTCCCACTCAAGCCGCACCCTGCGGTCACAGGACAGCAGACGGCTTCAGCCCCAGTTCCCGGGCCAGCCAGTCGGCGAAGATGCGAACCGCCTTGCGCGGCTTGGATTTCGCCGGGAAAACCAGGAAGTGGCCCATGTAGCGCAGGTCATGGGCCACGCCGTCGAGGGGCGCCACCAGCCGACCGTCGGCGATCTCACGTTCAGCAAGGCGGGTGGATTCGAGCGTCACGCCAAGCCCATCCACCGCAGCCGCAATGGCCATGAAGCTGCGGTCGAACCGACTGCCGCGCGGGCTCGGCGGGGCCAGGCCATTGGCGAGAAACCACGCATTCCACCGCAGCCTCTTGTGTTCACTCTCGATCAGCGGATGGTCGTAGAGATCCGCCGGGATGCGGATGCCGGCCGCCATCTCGGGGGCGCAGAGCGGGCACACTACCTCTTCGCCCAAGGGAATGACGGTGAGCCCTTCCTGCCGGGGCGGGCCGTAGCAGATGTCCGCATCAAATTCATCATTCAGGAAGCGCGGATAATCCGTGCTGGCGGACAGGCGGATGTCGAAATCGGGATGCTCGGCGATGAGCCGGCGCAGCCGTGGCATCAGCCACTGCGCCGCCATGCTGGGCGCGCAGTGCAGCCGCAAGTGGTTGCTGGCTCGTCCGCTGACCTGCTCGATGCCGTGCCGCAATTCGTCGAAGCCGTTGGAAACGCTGAGCTGGAGTGCCTCGCCCGCCGGATTGAGGCGAACCACCCGCCCTTCCCGCTCGAACAGGGCAACGCCCATCAGGTCCTCCAGCTTGCGGATGGCGTGGCTGACCGCGCTCGGCGAGATGCCGAGTTCCTCGGAAGCGGCGCGGAACGAGCCGGTACGGGCCGCAGCCTCAAAGGCGCGCAGGGCGCCGAGCGGAAGATTGTTCATGCCCATATAGATGAACCAGATTCACCGGTTAGCGCAATTTTTGTGTTTTTTTCGACGCTTGGCTTCCGACACACTCCCACCAACCAAAATTGGATCGGGAGGACGTATCGTGCTGCTTAAGGGCAAGACCGCAGTCATTTCGGGGGGCGCCGGCGCGCGCGGCATCGGCTTTGCGACGGCCAAGACCTTCGCCGCCCAGGGCGCACGCGTCGCCATTCTGGACCTCGACGCGGCCGGCGCCGCCAAGGCCGCCGCTGAACTCGGTCCCGAACATGTGGGCATCGGCTGCGACGTGACCGACAAGGCCGACTGCGCCCGCGCCATCGGCGAGGTGCTCGCCGCCACCGGCCGGATCGACATCCTCATCAACAATGCGGGCATCACCCAGGCCATCAAGGTGTGGGACATCGACCCCGAGAGCTGGGCCCGCATCCAGGACGTGAACCTCAAGGGCGTGCTCTATCTGAGCCAGGCGGTGATGCCGCACATGCGCGAGCGCAAGGCCGGCGCCATCGCCTGCATGTCGTCGGTCTCTGCCCAGCGCGGCGGCGGCATTCTCGGCGGCGCGCATTATTCCGCCGCCAAGGCCGGCGTGCTCGGGCTGGCGAAGGCCATGGCCCGCGAACTCGGCGCCGACGGCATCCGGGTCAACTGCGTCACCCCCGGCCTGATCCAGACCGACATCAACGCCGGCAAGATCTCCGACGACGCGCGGGTGAAGATCCTGGAGAACATCCCGCTGAACCGTCTCGGCGTGCCGCAGGACGTGGCGAACATCTTCCTGTTCCTGGCCTCGGACCTGTCCGCTTACGTCACCGGCGCCGTGATCGACGTCAACGGCGGCATGCTCATCCATTGAGCGCTCCGGTGCTGCGGCGCCCAGCCTTCGAGGAAAACCAGATGACCATCGCAACTTCCGGCCACAACCGGCAGCTCGCCGAACGTGCGCACGCCATCCGGCGCAATGCGCTGCGCATGGGCGAGGTGCAGGGCCAGGGCTACATCGCGCAGGCGCTCGGCATCTCCGACGTTCTGGCGGTGGCCTATTTCCATGCCATGACCTACCGGCCCGAAGATCCGGAATGGGACGGGCGCGACCGTTTCCTGCTGTCCAACGGGCACTACGCCATCGCGCTTTACGCGGCGCTGATCGAGGCCGGCATCGTCCCGAAGGACGAGCTTGAGACCTACGGCTTCGACGACAGCCGGCTGCCCATGTCGGGCATGGCCAGCTACACGCCGGGCATGGAGATGTCGGGCGGCTCACTCGGCCTTGGCCTCGCCATCGCGGTGGGCCGCTGCCTCGGCCTCAAGCGCAAAGGCTCCGACCGCCACGTCTACACCCTGTTCTCCGACGGCGAGCTGGACGAGGGCTCGGTGTGGGAGGCCATCATGTCGGCCGCCCACTTCCAGCTCGACAACCTCATCGCCGTTGTCGACGTCAACAACCAGCAGGCCGATGGGCCGTCCACCTCGGTGCTCGGCTTCGAGCCGCTGACGGAGAAGCTGGAAGCCTTTGGCTGGTTCGTCCGCCGCGTGGACGGCAACGACCTCGACGCGGTGCGCGAGGCTTTCGATGCGGCCAAGGCGCAATCGGGCAGCGGCAAGCCCAGCATGATCATCGCCGACACGCTGATGGGCAAGGGTGTGCCGTTCCTTGAGGCGCGCGAGAAGAACCACTTCATCCGCGTCGACGCCCACGAATGGCAACTGGCGCTGGCCGCGCTCGACGAGAGGAAGCCGTCATGAACCATGCGACCCGCAAGGCCGCCCCTGCCGCCGCCACGGCTGCTGCCGGCAAGCCCCGGCTGACCACCTCCGCGATGATCGCCTCCATCGCCGCCGAGGGCCAGCGCACCAAGCCTGCCCCCTTCGGCCACGCCCTCGTTGCCCTGGCGCGCGAGAATCCGGCCGTGGTGGGCATGACCGCCGATCTCGGCAAATATACCGACCTGCACATCTTCTCGCAGGCCTTCCCCGAGCGCTTCTACCAGATGGGCATGGCCGAGCAGCTTTTGTTCGGCGCAGCTTCAGGGCTGGCCGCGGAGGGCTTCATGCCCTTCGCCACCACCTACGCCGTGTTCGCCTCGCGCCGGGCCTACGACTTCATCCACCAGACGATCGCGGAGGAAAACCGCAATGTGAAGATCGTCTGCGCGCTGCCGGGCCTCACCTCGGGCTATGGTCCCTCGCACCAGGCTGCGGAAGACCTCGCGCTGTTCCGGGCCATGCCCAACATGGTGGTGATCGACCCCTGCGACGCGCACGAGATCGAACAGGCGGTGCCGGTGATGGCGGCCCATGACGGGCCGGTCTATATGCGCCTGCTGCGCGGCCAGGTTCCGCTGGTGCTGGACGAGTACGGCTACACGTTCGAGCTTGGCAAGGCCAAGATGCTGCGCGACGGCCCGGATGCCCTGATCGTTTCCTCCGGAATCATGACCATGCGGGCCCTGGAGGCGGCGGAGCTGCTACGCCAGGACAAGGTCGAGGTCGCGGTGCTTCACGTGCCCACCATCAAGCCCCTCGACGAGGCGACGATCGTGGAGGCGGCGCGCAAGAGCGGCCGCCCGGTGATCGTGGCGGAGAACCACACCGTCATCGGCGGCCTCGGCGAGGCCGTAGCGGGCGCTTTGCTGCGCGCCGGCGTGGCGCCGGCCGGCTTCCACCAGATCGGCCTGCCCGACGCCTTCCTCGACGCCGGCGCCTTGCCGACCCTCCACGACCGCTACGGCATCTCCGCCGCAGCCGTCGCGGAACAGGTCAAGGACTGGACCGGCCGCTAGAGCCCTTTCTTCAAGCGGACTGATATCCGCTTCACTTGGAAACGCCCCAAGCCACCATCGACCCGGGAAGGGGCCCGCCCCTTCCCGCCCGATCCGCCGCAGAGCGGACGGACCAGGCAAACGACATGGCCCAAGAAAGACATGGCCCAAAGCGGCCAAGGGGAGGAAGAATGACAGCCATCGGCTTCATCGGTCTCGGCTCCATGGGTCTGCCCATGGCGCGCAACCTGGTGACAGGGGGCTTCGAGGTCACCGGCTTCGACCTGCGCGCCGAGGCCCGCAACGCCCTCGTGGAAGCAGGTGGCAAGGCGGCGGACACCGCCGCGGCCGCCTGTGCCGGGGCGGACATGGCCGTGCTTATGGTGGTGAACATCGCCCAGGCCCGCGACGTGCTCTTCGCCGGCGGCGTTCTGGATGCCCTCGCCCCCGGTGGGGCGATCCTGCTCATGTCCACCTGTCCGCCGGCAGCGGTGGCCGAGGTGTCGGCGGAAGTGGAAGCACGGGGCTTCGCCTTCGTCGATGCCCCCGTCTCCGGCGGCGTGGTGGGCGCGACAGCGGGCTCCCTCACCATCATGGTGGGGGCCGGTGAAGACGCCCTCGCCCGCGCCCGGCCGGCCCTCGACGCCATGGGCGCCAAGGTGGTGCATGTGGGCAAGGACGCCGGCCAGGGCGCCACCGCCAAGGTGGTCAACCAGCTCCTGTGCGGCGCCCATCTCGCCGTGGCGGCGGAAGCCCTGTCGCTGGCCGAGCGGCTCGGCGTGGACACCACCGCCATGCTCGACATTCTCGGCGGCTCGGCGGCGGCAAGCTGGATGCTGCGCGACCGCGGCCCCCGCATGCTGGAGGCAGACCCCACCGTCACCAGTGCCGTGGACATCTTCGTAAAGGACCTGGGCCTCGTGCTGGAAGCCGGGCGCGAGGCCAAGGCCGCTTTGCCCATGGCGGCCCTCGCCCACCAGCTGTTCCTGTCTGTCTCCGGCCGTGGCCTCGGCACTGCCGACGACAGCCAGGTCATCCGCGCCTATCGCAGCCTGCAGGGCCGGGACTGACCCGCCTGCCGCTCGACCCACACGCCAAACGCCGACCGCCAATATGCGGAACATCAAGAAGGCCGCCCAGCGGCCACACTGGGAGAGATACATGACCAATACCCCCGCCCGGAGCGTTGCGCAGGGCCTCACCCGCCGCACCCTGCTGACCGCAGCGGCCGCTATCCCGCTCGCCGGCATTATCACCCGCGCCCGCGCCGCCGAATTCACCTATAAGCTCGCTACCGGGCAGGACCCCTCGCATCCGGTCAACAAGCGTGCGCAGGAAGCCGCGCAGCGCATTCTGGAGGCCACCTCCGGCCGACTGGAGATCAAGGTGTTCCCGGCCAACCAGCTCGGTTCGGACACGGACCTGCTCACCCAGGTGCGCTCCGGCGGGGTGGAACTGTTCAACCTTTCCGCCTCCATCCTTGCGACGCTGGTGCCGGTCTCCGGCATCGTGAACACCGGCTTTGCCTTCCCGGACTACGACACGGTGTGGAAGGCCGTGGACGGCGGGCTGGGCACCTACATCCGCGAGCAGATCGCCAAGGCCGGGCTGGTCGCGCCCATCAAGTTCTGGGACAACGGCTTCCGTCAGGTCACATCCTCCACCCGCGAGATCAAGACGCCCGAGGACATGAAGGGCTTCAAGATCCGTGTCCCGCCGGCGCCCATGCTCACCTCGGTGTTCAAGTCGCTGGGGGCTGGCGCGACACCGATCAACTTCAACGAGCTGTATTCCGCACTGCAGACCAAGGTAGTGGAGGGGCAGGAGAACCCGCTGGCCATCATCTCCTCGGCTCGCCTCTACGAGGTGCAGAAGTCCTGCTCCATGACCGGACATGTGTGGGACGGCTACCTGATCCTCGGCAACCGCCGTGCCTTCGCCGCTTTGCCCGAAGACCTTCGGACCATCATGGTGCGCGAGTTCGACCGCTCCGGCGTCGACGAGCGGGCCGACATTGCCGCGCTCAGCCAGTCGCTTCGGGCCGATCTGACGGCCAAGGGCATCACCTTCATCGACGTGGACCGCGAACCCTTCCGCAAGGCGCTCGCCGCGACTTCCTTCTATGCCGACTGGCGTGCCAAATACGGCAACGAAGCCTGGTCGCTGCTCGAGGCGGCCGTCGGCAAGCTCGGGTGACGTCATGGATCGCGCAATCACGGACACCGTAATCACCGAGCCGAACATGGCTCATACGCACCTGCTCACCGAACCGGTCGAGCCGGTCGGCGGCTGGCGCAAGAGTGTGCTCCGAGTGGAGCGCGCGCTGATCAAAATGGTGGAAATTCCGGCCGCGCTCCTGGTGCTGGCGGAAGTGGTGGTGCTCTTCGTGGGCGTGGTGATGCGTTATTTCGTGCATCAGCCCATCGTCTGGTCGGACGAGCTGGCCTCGGTCCTGTTCATCTGGCTGGCCATGCTGGGCTCCGTGGTGGCGCTCCAGCGCGGCGAGCACATGCGCATGACCGCGCTGGTGGGGGCACTGCCCCTGCCGAAGCGCGCGGTGCTGGAGACTCTGGCCGTCGCCGCCCCGCTCATCTTCCTCGTGGCCATGTTCCATCCCAGCCTCGAATATGCCGAGGACGAGATGTTCGTGACCCTGCCCGCCCTCGACGTGCCCAACACGTGGAAGGCGGCGGCGCTGCCGGTGGGCCTCGCGCTCATGGGTATCGTCGCGATGCTGAAGCTTGCCCGCAACGCCAATCCCATGCAGGTGGCAGGCGTCGTCGCCTTCCTCGCGGCGCTGACCGCGGTGGGCATTCTCGGCACGCCGTTTCTGAAGACCCTGGGCAACATCAACCTCGTGATCTTCTTTGTCGGCCTGGTAGCGGCCGGGGTGTTCGCGGGGGTGCCCATCGCCTTCTCGTTCGGCCTCGCCACGCTCGCCTATCTCTCCTTCACCACCAATGCCCCTTTGACGGTGGTGGTGGGCCGCATGGACGAGGGCATGAGCCACCTCATCCTGCTCTCGGTGCCGCTGTTCGTGTTCCTTGGCATGCTGATCGAGATGACCGGCATGGCGCGGGCCATGGTGGGCTTCCTCGCCAGCCTGCTCGGCCATGTGCGCGGCGGCCTGTCCTACGTGCTGATCGGCGCCATGTACCTCGTCTCGGGCATCTCCGGCTCCAAGGCGGCGGACATGGCGGCGGTGACCCCGGTGCTGTTCCCGGAGATGATCAAGCGCGGCGCCAAGCCCGGCGACCTCGTGGCCCTGCTCGCCGCCACCGGCGCGCAGACCGAGACCATCCCGCCCAGCCTCGTGCTGATCACCATCGGCTCGGTGACCGGCGTGTCCATCGCCGCTTTGTTCGCCGGCGGCCTGATGCCCGCCGTGGTGCTCGGCGTCATGCTGTGCATCCTGGTGCGCTGGCGCTACCGCAACGAGGACCTGTCCGGCGTGCGCCGGGCGAGCAGCAAGGAAATCCTGCGCGCCCTCGCCATCGCCGTGCCGGCCATCGCCCTGCCCTTCGTCATCCGCGCGGCTGTGATGGAAGGCATCGCCACCGCCACCGAGGTCTCCACCATCGGCATCGTCTATTCCGTGGTGGTGGGGCTGCTGATCTACCGGCAGTTCGACTTCAAGCGGCTGATGCCCATGCTCACCGCCACGGCGGCGCTCTCCGGCGCCATCCTGCTGATTATCGGCGCGGCGACGGGCATGGCCTGGGCCCTCACACAATCCGGCTTCTCCCAGGAGCTGGCGCGGGTGATGGGCGGCCTGCCCGGCGGGGCGGCCACCTTCATGGTGGTGTCCATCATCGCCTTCATCATTCTGGGATCGGTGCTGGAGGGCATCCCGGCCATCGTGCTGTTCGGGCCGCTGCTGTTCCCCATCGCGCGCAGCATGGGCATCCACGAGGTGCACTATGCCATGGTGGTGATCCTCTCCATGGGCCTCGGCCTGTTCGCCCCGCCCTTCGGCGTCGGCTATTACTGTGCCACGGCCATCGGCGGGGTCAGCCCCGACGCCGGCATGAAGCCAATCGTCGGCTACATGGTGGCCCTGCTCATCGGCCTCGCGCTGGTCGCGGCCGTGCCGTGGTTCTCCATCGGCTTCCTGCCCTGATGTTCCTTTGATGCGCCGGGGCCCGTGCCCCGGCGCCAGCCAAGGTCACGCCCCATGTCGCTCATTGCCTCCACTGGCTTCGCCGAAGCCGGTAACGCCCCCACGCGTCCGAATGCCGAGGACGGCGCCCCTTCCGCGCGCCAGAACTCCGGTGACGGCTTCGCTTCCGCTCGCCGTATGGCCGACGCCATCCGCTTCCTCGCCCTCGACGCCATCGCAAAGGCAGAGGATGGCCATCCCGGCGCGCCCCTCGGCGGGGCGGAGTTGGCGACGGCGCTGTTCACCCGCCACCTTAAGTGCAATCCGGCCGACCCGGCCTGGTTCGACCGCGACCGCTTCGTTCTGTCGAACGGCCACGGCTCCATGCTGCTGTATGCCGTGCTCCAGCTCGCCGGCTACGCGGGCATGCCCATGGAGGAGATCCGCCACTTCCGCGAGCTGGGCTCCCACACCCACGGCCACCCCGAGCGCGACGTGGCGCTCGGCATCGAGGTCACCACCGGGCCGCTGGGCCAGGGCATCGCCAATGCGGTGGGCATGGCGGTGGCGGAAGCCTTCCTTTCCGCCACCTACGGCCCCGAGCTGGTGGACCACCGCACCTATGCGGTGGTCGGCGACGGCTGCCTGATGGAGGGCGTCGCCCATGAGGTGATTTCGCTGGCCGGCCACCTGAAGCTCGGCAAGCTCACCTTCCTGTGGGACGACAACCGGATGACCGATGATGGCGGCACCGACTTCGCCATCTCCGAGGACGTGCGCGCCCGCTTCCGCATCGCCGGATGGCAGGTGATCGACGCCGACGGCCACGACGTGGAAGCGGTGAGCGCCGCCCTCACCCTCGCCAACAAGGATCCGCGCCCCACGATGATCGCCTGCGCCACGGTGCTGGGCAAAGGCCTGCCGCGCCTTGAAGGCAAGCGCGGCGCCCATGGCGGACGGGTGTTCCCCGAGGATGTGGTGGAAGCCCGCGCCGTCGCCGGCTGGACCCACGGCCCGTTCGAGGTGCCGCAGGACGTCGCCGCCGCATGGCAGGCCGGCGCCGCCGACCGCAACCGCCCCGCCTATGACGCCTGGCAGGCCCGCGTCGCCGCCTTGCCCACGGACACCCGCGCCGAATTCGAGCGGCTGATCCGCGGCGACCTGCCGGCGGGCGTCCTGCCGGCGCTCAAAGCCCATGCCGAGGCCCTCGCCGCGGCGGCGCCCGCCCAGTCCTCCAACCAGTCCACCGCCGACATCGTGGACCTGCTCGCCGGCCTCGTGCCGGAGCTGCTGCCCGGCGCGCCGGATCTGGAAGGCCCCACCAACTGCAAGCGCGGGCTGGACGCCTTCACCGCCGAGAACCCGGCCGGGCGCTACATCCACTATGGCATCCGCGAGCATGCCATGGGGTCCATGATGAACGGCATGGTGGCCCATGGCGGCGTGCTGCCACTGGGCGCGACCTATCTGGTCTTCTCCGACTACATGCGCCCGCCCCTGCGCATGTCGGCACTGATGGAGCTGCCGGTCATCACCCTCTACAGCCACGACAGCATCGGCATCGGCAAGAACGGGCCGACCCACCAGCCGGTGGAGTTCCTCGCTTCGCTCCGCGCCATGCCCAACATGGCGGTGTTCCGCCCCGCCGACGCGGTGGAGACCGCCGAATGCTGGCAGCTGGCGCTCGCCCGCCGCGACGGCCCCTCCTCCATGATCTGCTCGCGCCAGGCGCTGCCGGCCCAGCGTCGCGACGCGAGCGAGAACCGCTCCGCCCGCGGCGCCTATGTGCTGCGTGCGGCCGAAGGCGGCCCGCGCCGGGTGACGCTGATCGGCACCGGTTCGGAGGTGGACGTGGCGGTCCAGGCGCGCGATCTTCTGCAGGCGGAAGGCATACCCACCGCCGTGGTCTCCATGCCCTGCTGGGAGATCTTCGAACAGCAGGACGAGGCCTATCTCTGGGAGGTCCTCGGACCGGGCACGGTGCGGGTTGCGGTGGAGGCGGCGGTGAAGATGGGCTGGGAACGCTGGATTGGGGCGGACGGCGCCTTCGTGGGCATGCACGGCTTCGGCGCCTCGGGGCCGGCCGACGAGCTGTTCCGCCATTTCGGCATCACCCCCGCCGCCGTGGCGGATGCGGCGCGGGCGCGGCTGTGAACGTGCCCTTCCCGCCCCAGGGCCGCGTGCCACGCATCGTCTTCCTCGATCGCGAGACGCTGGCCCCGGCCGTGACGCTCAAGCGCCCCGCCTTCACCCACGACTGGGTGGAATACGAGCGCACCGCGCCGGCCGAGCTGATGGAGCATGCCCGCGACGCGGACATCCTCATCCTCAACAAGGTGCGGCTCGACGCCGACGCCATCGCCCGGCTGCCGCGCCTCGCCCTGGTGGCGGTGGCGGCCACCGGCACAGATTGCGTGGACAAGGCCGCATGCGCCGCCGCCGGCATCGTGGTCAGCAATGTGCGCGGCTATGCCAAGGCGAGCGTGCCGGAGCACACGTTCGCGCTCATCCTCGCCTTATCGCGGGCCATCGGCCCCTATGCGACGGATGTGAAGGCCGGCGCATGGCAGGCGGCGGGGCAATTCTGCTTCCACACCCATCCCATCATCGATCTTCACGGCCGGCGGCTCGGCATCTTCGGCTCGGGGGATCTCGGCCAGCAGGTGGCGGCCCTCGGGCGCGCGTTCGGGATGGAGCCGGTGTTCGCCGGCCGCAAGGGCGCGCGCGAGGCCCGGCCCGGCTCCGTGCCGTTCGCCGAGGTGATCGAGACCGCGGACGTGCTGACCCTGCACTGCCCTCTGACACCTGAGACACGCGGGTTGATCGGCGCTGCGGAATTCGCGCGCATGGGCCGACGGCCCATCCTCGTCAACACCGCCCGTGGCGGCCTCGTGGACGAGGAGGCACTGATCGCGGCACTCGACGCGGGTCAGGTGGCAGGCGCCGGCATCGACGTGGCCATGCCCGAGCCGCCTCCCGCCGACAGCGCGGTGATGCGCCTTGCCCACCACCCGAAGGCCATCGTGACGCCCCACGTGGCCTGGGCCTCCATGGAGGCGCAACAGACGCTGGCCGACCAGCTCATCGCCAACATCGAGGCCTTCGCCGCCGGCCACCCGGTGAACGTGGCAACGCCGTAGATCGGAGGAAACGCCCTTCTCGGCAGTCGGGCGCTGCATTACTGTTCTCAGTGGGGATAGGAACCGCATGCGCCTCCTTCTGGTCGAGGATAATCTGGAACTCGCCGGCTGGCTGGCGAAGATCCTGCGGCAGGATAACTACGTGGTCGACGTCTTCCACGACGGGGAAGAGGCCGACCACGCGCTCGCCGTTGCGGTCTATGACCTGGTGATTCTCGACCTCACGCTGCCGAAGATCAACGGCATGCAGCTCTTGCGCCGCATCCGCAGCCGCAAGGATACGGTGCCGGTCATCATCCTCACCGCGAATGCCAGCCTCGACGGCCGCGTCGCCGGCCTCGACGAAGGCGCGGACGACTATCTCGCCAAGCCCTTCGACATCGCCGAGCTGGAAGCGCGCATCCGCGTGCAGCTGCGCCGCTCGGCGCGGCGGCCGGACCCGGTGATCAGTTGCGGGGGGCTGGCGTTCGATACCAACACCCGCCTGTTCACCCTCTCCGGCGCCGCGCTCGCCCTCACCCCGCGCGAGCATGCGGTGCTGGAGATGCTGCTCATGAAATCGGGCCAGACCGTCAGCAAGGCCCAGCTCTCCCAGAGCATCTTCGGCCTCGACGATCTCGCCGATCCCAGCGCCATCGAGATCTATGTGCACCGCGTGCGCAAGAAGTTGGAAGGCAGCGACGTGCGCATCGTCACTCTGCGCGGCCTCGGCTACCTGCTACAGCACGATGCGCATTGAGAGCCTGCGCCTCCAGCTCCTGTGCTGGCTGCTCTTGCCGCTGGCGGGGCTGGTGGCGCTCAACGTCTGGACCAGCGGGCACCAGGCCCGCGCCACCGCCGACCTCGTCACCGACCGCACGCTGGATGCTTCCGCCCGCGCCATCGCCGAGGATGTACGCCTCGACCGGGGGGTGATCGACGCCACCATCCCACCGGTGGCGCTGGAGATGTTCGACACCGGCCACCGCGACCGGGTCTATTACCGCGTGGACACCGCCGAGGGGCGTCTCCTGACCGGTTATCCGGATCTGCCGCTGCCGCGCGGCACGCCGAAGGAAGGTGTTCCCCTGCACTTCTCCGCCCCCTATCGCGACCAGAACTTGCGCCTCGCCGCGCTCCAGTATCCGGTGGTGGGCGCCCATGACGGGGAACGCGTGACCGTCGTGGTCGGAGTGACTCTGGCGGGGCACGCCGCCATGGTGCGCGAATTATGGGTGGGCGGCTTCAGCCAGCAACTGGTGCTGCTCGCCGCCGCCGGCCTGCTCGTTCTGGTGGGGCTCAGGCAGGGACTCGCCCCGCTGCTGCGCCTGCGCGACACGGTGATGAACAAGGGCCGCGACGACCTCGCCCCCATTCCCGACGCCGCGGTACAGAGCGAGCTGCGACCGCTGGTGGTGGCCCTCAACACCTATATGGCCCGCGTGGAGGGGCAGATGGCGGCGCAGCGCCGCTTCGTGGCCAATGCGGCGCACCAGTTGCGCACGCCGCTGGCGCTGCTCGCCACCCAGGTCACCTACGCCCGCCGCACTCCCGATGCGGCCGAGCGAGAGGAGGCGCTTTCCGGCGTCCAGGAGAGCACGCGTCGCCTCGCACGCCTCGCCAGCCAGTTGCTCACCCTGTCCCGCTCGGAACCCGGCAGCCGCCGGCCGCGCGACGAGGAGATCGACCTATCAGCTTCCGCGCGGCTGGTGCTGGAGGGGCTGGTGGATCTCGCCATCGAGCGTGGCATCGACCTTGCGCTTGATGCGGATGCCCCCGTGCTCACCCGCGGCGACGGCGCCATGACCCGCGAGGCCATCGTGAACCTCGTTGAAAATGCCCTGCGCTACACGCCTTCCGGCGGCAGCGTCGCGGTGAGCGTGCGCGCAGAGGACGGCTGGGCGGTGTTGCTGGTGGAGGATTCCGGGCCCGGCATCTCACCACAGGAGCGCGACAAGGTGTGGGAGCGCTTCTACCGGGTGCCGGGCACGCCCGGCGAGGGCTCGGGCATCGGCCTGTCCATCGTGCGGGAGGTGGTGGAGGGCGCCGGCGGCACGCTTACCCTCGGCACCGCGGAGGCCGGCGGGCTGAAAGTGGAAATGCGTCTGCCGGCAGCTTCCGCCACCGGCAGGCTGGAGGACGGCATCCGGGGCGCCTGACCGCCAGACCGGGTGCCCTCGCTCGCCGACAGGGTCTCCGACGACGACCCGTTCCTCAGTTCTGCTCGCTGTAGGGCACGGGCCGCCACTTCACGAGCCGGTTCTCCACCAGGGTGATGAAGAACTCCATCACCAGCGCCAGCACGGCGAGGATGATCATGGCCGCGAATACGCCGTTGGCGTTGAACGCGCCCTGCGCCGTGGCGATGAGCAGGCCGACGCCCTGCTTCGCCCCCAGGAACTCGCCCACCACGGCGCCCACCAGCGCGAAGCCGAAGGAGACGTGCAGGGAGGCGAGGATCCAGCTCATGGCCGAGGGAATGATCACCGAGGTGGTGATCTGGAACGGCGAGGCGCCGAGGATCTGCGCATTGGCGATCATGGCGCGGTCGGCCTCGCGCACGCCTTGGAAGGCGTTGGCGAACACCACGAAGAACACCATCACCACGGCCAGCGCCACCTTCGACGCCATGCCGAGGCCCAGTGCGATGATGAAGATGGAGCCCAGCACCACGCGCGGAATGGAGTTCGCGATCTTGATGTAGATGGAGAACACGTCCGCCAGGAGCTTGTTGCGGCCGAGCACGATGCCGCAGACGATGCCGCCCGCGGCGCCGATGAAGAAGCCCAGCACGGTCTCTTCCAGCGTGACGAGGATCTGCACCCAGAGCGAGCCCTGCGAGGTGCCCTCGGTCATCCACACCCAGATCTGCTCGGCGATGCCCGACGGGCTGGCGAAGAAGAAGGGATCGATGAAGCCGGTCTGCGCCCCCAGCTCCCAGATGCCCAGCACCGCCACCAGGATGGCGATGCGCAGGCTGATGACGAGGTTGCGCCGGGCCTTGAGGCGGGCGCGGGCCTTGGCCTCGATCTCGGCTTCGGTGGGGATAGCGCGGGGGGCCGCCTTGAACGGGGCGGACGGGGCTTCTGCCTGCATGGTCATTGTAAGTCCTCCCTGTCTTCAGTGGCCGGTTTCGAGGGTGCGCTGCTGGCCGATCTGCACTTCCTCGCGCAGGTCGTTCCAGATGATGCGGCACTTCTCGACGAAGGCGGTGTCGTAGCGGATCTCCTCCATCACCCGCGGGCGCGGCAGATCGATGTGGTAGACGCTCTTCACCGTGGCCGGGCCGGCGGTGAGCACATAGACCTTGTCGGCCAGCGCCACCGCCTCTTCCAGATCATGGGTCACGAACACCACCGAAGCGCCGGAGCCGGACCACAGGTCCAAGAGTTCGTCCTGCATGTTGGTGCGGGTCTGCACGTCGAGGGCCGAGAAGGGCTCGTCCATGAGCAGGATCTTCGGCTCGTTGATGAAGGTCTGGGCCAGCGCCACGCGCTTGCGCATGCCGCCGGAGAGCTGGTGCGGATAGTGGTTCTCGAAGCGGGAGAGGCCGACGCGGGCGATCCAGTCGCGCGCCTTCTCGTAGGCCGTCTTGCGCGGCAGGCCGCGATAGAGCGGGCCGGCCGCCACATTGTCGAGCACGCTGCGCCAGGGAAACAGGGCATCTGCCTGAAACACGAAGCCCACATCCTTGTGGATGCCATCCACCGGACCTCCCATCACCCGCACCTCGCCGGCGCTGGGCTTGGCGAGGCCGGTGACGAGGTTGAGGGTGGTGGACTTGCCGCAGCCGGTGGGTCCGACCACGCAGGCGAACTCCCCGCGATCCACGCTCATGGTGAAATCGCGCAGCGCCGTCATGGACTTGCCGTTGGGCGTCAGGAACCGGCGGGTGACGTTGTTCAGCTCGATCGCCGGCGAGAGCACGGCGGCGGGCATGATCGGCGGACGCACGTCCGCCACGGCTTGAAGAGACATGAGTTTCCTCCCGTCGCCGGCGTCAGGCGCGCGGCGACCTTGGTCTTGCGGATGTTGGGTCGGGTTCGGGACGGCGGGCGCCGAGGGTCAGGCGCCCGCAGTCAAATGCGAAGGCTCAGTTGCCGAGCGTCAGCTACCCAGTGTCAGTTACCCAGCGTCTTGGCGGCGTTGTCCACAAAGACGGTGGTGTAGGTCTTCGACAGGTCGATCTGCTTGCCCTGGACGTTCTTCGAGAAGGCGGCGAGCACCTTCAGCACCGTCTCCGGGCCATCCGCCGGCATGCGGCCATCCGGGGTGAACTGGGCTTTACCCTCGGCGAGGCCCTGAATGTAGAGGTCCTTGTCGCCGACGAGGTAGTCCTTGGGCATCTTCTCGGCGATCTCGGCAGCACTGTGGCTGCCGATGAAGCGCATGGTGCGCACGAAGGCGTTGGCGAGCTTCTGCGCATCCTCGGCATGGCTGTCGAGCCACGATGACTGCACATAGAAGGATGCGGCCGGATAAGGGCCACCGAGGGCCGCCACGGTCTTCTCGGGGGTGCGCATGTCCACCAGGATCTTGGCGACGCCGGTCTTCACCAACTGGCCGATGGTGGGTTCCGTGGTCATGCCGGACTGGATCTGGTCCTGCTTCATGGCCGCGATGAAGGTATTGCCCGCGCCCACCGGCAGCAGCGAGAAGTCACCCGGCTTCAGACCCGCCCGTGCGGCGAGATAGCGGGTGAGGAAGTCCGTGGAGGAACCAAGGCCGGTCACGCCCAGGGTGTGGCCCTTGAAGTCGGCGGGCGACTTGATCTGATCCGCGAACTTCGCCGAGACCATCTGCACTTCGCCCGGCGCCTGGCTGAACTGCACCACGGATTTCAGGAACTTGCCCTTGGCCTGGAGGTCGATGGTGTGGTCGTAGAAGCCCACCACGCCCTGCACGGCGCCTGCGAGCAGCTCATTTTCCGCCTCGACGCCGGCGCGGGTGTTGATCAGCTCGACATCGAGCCCCTCGTCCTTGAAGTAGCCCAGTTCGCGGGTGAGCACGGCCGGCAGATAGATCTGCTTCTCCATGCCGCCGACGATGATGGTGAGCTTTTCCGCGGACGCCGCGCTCGCGGACATGAGGCCGGCGGCGACGATGAACGACCCGGCGACGACGCGCAGGCCGCGTCCCGCACGGCGGAACGGGGAGAAATGGGGCATGGGTCGGCCTTCCCTGAAGGGCGCTTTGCGCGCGCGTTTCCTCGAATGGTGATGCCTTGCGGCATTCTTTTGGTCTTGCGGCCCCCGTTGGCGACAGGGGACCGTGGACCTTCCTAGTCCATCCAAGCTTTCAGCCGGCTTTCATGTCCCTCGGGATTTGAAAGGATGGGAGCGTCTTGCGCCGGCGGGAGATCGCGCCCGGAAGGCATCCGCCCCCTCAATGCCCGCCGCCACCCCCTGCCCCTCCGGGCTTGGGCCGGCGCATGAGCGGGGCGGCCACCACCAAAGCGAGGAACACGAAGGTCAAAAGATAGAACACGTCGGCGAACGACATCACCAGCGCCTCGCGCCGCACCAGCAGCGCCATCTGCTTCAGCGCCGCGTCGGAGGCCAAGGAGCCGAGCCCCTCGAAGGTCTTGGTGAGGCCGTCGATCCGCTCCAGCGCGGCCTGGTTGCCCCATTCCACGCTCTCGTGCAGGCGGGCGAGGTGCAGGTCCCAGCGGTTGTTGAGCACGGTGTTGATGAGGGCGAGCCCCACCGCCCCGCCGAGATTGCGGGTGAGGTTGAACAGGCCCGACGCATTCTTCAGCTGCGCCGGCGGCAGCGTGCCCAGCGACAGGTTGTTGATGGGGATCATGGCCATCATCAACGAGGTGCCGCGCAGCATCTGCGGGATCAGCAGCTCCCAGAAATCCCAGTCCTTGGTGATGAAGGTGATCCACCACGTGCCCAGCGCGAAGCCGGCGAAGGCGGCGCCGATCATGATCCTCGGATCGAGCCGCGTCATCAGCCGCCCGGCGATGGGCGCGCTCACGAACATGAACACGCCGGTGACGAACATGGTCTCGCCGATCTGGAGCGCCGAATAGCCCCGCACCCGGCCAAGATACACCGGGTAGAGATAGGTGAGACCGTAGAGCCCGATGCCCATGACGAAGCTGAAGGCCGAGCCGATGGCGAAGTTGCGGTTCACGAAGGCGCGGATGTCCACCACCGGCTCCTTCGCCATCAGCACACGGGCGAAGAAGGCCATGGCCGAGACGCCGCACACGAGGGCGAAGACCGAGATGTAGGTGTCCTCGAACCAGTCGTTGGTGGGGCCTTCCTCCAGCACGAATTCCAGGCTGCCGAGGAAGCCGGCCATGAACAACAGACCCCACCAGTCGAAGCGGTCCAGAAGGGCGAAATCCGGCTCGTCGAAGTCGATCAGCGTCACCGACGCGATCACCACCAGGATGCCCGGCCCCACGTTCACCAGAAACAGCCAGTGCCAGGAGAACAGGTCGGTGAGATAGCCGCCCACCGTCGGCCCGATGGTCGGCGCCAGCGTCGCCACGAGGCCGATCATGGGCGCCACGATGGGCTGCTTTTCCTTGGGAAACACCGAATAGGCCGCGGCGAACACGGTGGGGATCATGCCACCGCCGAGGAAGCCCTGGAGCGCGCGATAGGCGATCATCTGCTCAATGCTCGTGGCCGTCGCGCACATGAAGCTCATGAGCGTAAACCCCGCCGCCGAGGCCGCGAACAGCCAGCGCGTGGACAGCGCCCGCGACAGGAAGCCCGACAGCGGGATCATCACCACCTCGGCGATGAGGTAGCTGGTCTGCACCCAGGAAATTTCGTCCGAGGAGGCGGCAAGGCCCGCCTGGAT
The DNA here is from genome assembly GCF_005871085.1 of Xanthobacter autotrophicus. Taxonomy (GTDB): domain Bacteria; phylum Pseudomonadota; class Alphaproteobacteria; order Rhizobiales; family Xanthobacteraceae; genus Xanthobacter; species Xanthobacter autotrophicus. The sequence goes on from NZ_VAUP01000022.1 coordinate 111,257, forward strand.
CTCGGCCAGCGAGGCGGAGACGATCTGGATGTCCAGGATCGCCATGAACATGCCGAACACCATGCACAGGAAGGCGAACATGCGCCGCCCCTCGACGCCCGGCGCGGCGGCGGGTGCGATGGGCGGGGCGATGGACGTGCCTTGGGTGACGGTGGTGGACATGGTGTTCGCCCTTTGGCCCGAACGGACGCCCCTCAGGAGGCGTCGGCGCGGGTGTCGACCACGGCGGTCACCGACATGCCGGGCCGCAGGTTGCGCCCTTCGAGCGCGCCGGCGTCGAATCCGATGCGCACGGGAACGCGCTGCACGATCTTGGTGAAGTTGCCGGTGGCATTCTCCGGCGGCAGCAGGCTGAACACCGAGCCGGACGCCGGGGAAACGCTCATGACCGTGCCGACGAAATCCCGGTCCGGATAGGCATCCACCCACACCCGGACCCTCTGGCCCTGATGCAGGCGGCCGAGCTGGGTTTCCTTGAAATTGGCGTCCACATAGACGCCGGCCAGCGGCACCACGGCGGCAAGGCGGGTACCGGCCTGCACCAGCTGGCCCACCTGCACCGCGCGGTTGCCCACCACCCCGTCGATGGGCGCACGCACCACGGTGAAATCGAGGTCGCGCTGGGCCTGGTCGCGGCCAGTGCGGTACTGGTCGAGCACGCGCGAGGCCTCGGTGCGCTGGGCCTTGAGCACCGCCACCGCAGCCTCTGCGGAAGCGACGGCGGCCTGTCCCGCAGCCACGTTCGCCTGCGCCTTGTCGCGGTCGGCGCGGGCATTGTCGAGCACCGACTGGCTGGCGAAATGGGAGCTGGCAAGCTTGTTCTGCCGGTCGAATTCAAGCTGCGTGCGCTGCAGGTCCGCCTGGGTGGCCACAAGCTGCGCCCGCGCCTGGGCGACGGCGGCTTCCGCCGCCTTCTCCTGCTCGTCAAAGCGCGACAGCGCGGCCTCCTGAGTGGCGATCTTGTCCTGGGCGGCGCGCAGGGCGAGGGTGTAGTCGCCATCATCGATGCGCGCGATCACGTCGCCGGCCTTGACCCACTGGTTGGCGACAACGTCCACGCTCTTCACGTAGCCGCCCACCTTGGCGGCGAGGATGGAGGTGTCGGCGGCCACATAGGCATCGTCGGTGGAGACCTCGAAGCGGCCCACCTGCCACCAGTGCGTGCCATACCAGCCGCCGCCCGCCGCAAGAGCCACGAGCAGGGCGCCGAAGACATACGACTTCAACGCTCGCTTCTTAGGAGGCGCCGCACCCGCCGGGGCGGAGGCCGGAGCGTCGATGACGGGCGGCGCTCCACCCGGTTTGGCGCCAGGCGCTCCAGCCGGCCGCTTTAGAACCGTCACGCCGACGGCCGGAGACGGTTCAACCTGAGACACCGCGAGCGGAGACGCGTCAGCAGGCGGGGGATATGCCAGCGCTTGAGGGACCGCATCCTCCGCCGCCGTCTCGATCCTGTTGGCCTGTGTCACGGTCGCTCTCCGGCTGGCACGAAGTTAACTGAACGGTTCAGTCTAATTTTATGGCAATTATATTGAACTGAACCGTTCAGTCAATTATTTTGACAGCACGCCCTGAGCCACCTATGCAGGGCCAGTATCAGGAAAGGTCGAGATGAGGCATCCCACCAAGGGCGCCGCGCCGAAAGTCGTGGTGGCGCCCGAACCCGCCGAACCCGAAGCCCGGAAACGTCGCGACATCATCGACGGCGCCAGGCGTGTGTTCCTCGAAAAGGGCTTCGATGGCGCCAGCATGGATGAGATCGCGCGCGCCAGCACGGTCTCCAAGGCTACCATTTATGTTTATTTCTCCAGCAAGGAAGAACTCTTCCAGGCGCTGGTGGAAACCGACCGCCGCAAGGCCGCAGAGGGCCTGTTCGAGTTCGATGCGGACCACGCGGACGCGGAATGCCTGTTGAAGCGCATCGGCCTGTCTTTCATGACCATGATGGTTGAGCCCGATCACATCCGCCTCCTGCGCATGGTCATCGGTGCCGCGGAGAAATTCCCGGCGGTGGGACGTACCTTCTTCGACGCCGGCCCCTGCCACGGCGGTCGCCGGCTTGCCGATCTGCTCGCCCGTCAGACTGCGCTCGGCCGCCTGAAGGTGGATGACTGCGAGACCGCCGCGTTCCAGTTCTTCAACCTGTGCCAGGGCAACCTGGTGAAGGGCCTGCTGTTCGGCACCGGGCAGCAGCCGACTCCCGCCGAGATGGAGCGGACCGTGGCCGATGCGGTGCGCGTCTTCCTTGCGGCGTATGGCAATTTGCGAAATTAGGCCCACACTCCGGGCGTCACCGCATGTTTTATGAAAGATCTACTCGCAAAGGTTGCTAACAAGCGTAAGCATGTGCCAGTAAAGCGTGATTTTCCACCGCCTGCTTCCAATTGCGCCAGTGTACCCCCGGTTTAGGGCTTGATCTGCGACGACGGTAATGCATCGTCATACCGTCGAAACCGGAGGCGTCATCGTCATGACCTCTATCCGCGAGCCTCGGCGTCGCGCGGGGCACCACGCCACCTTTTGTGCACTGCTCCCTTCCGGGGATTTGGGCTTCCTGACGGGAATGGCGCCGTGCCCATGTCCGTGACCGGCCTGGGTCGTCGCCTCGCCGTCACGACAATCTGAATTCAAAGCAGGCCCGCCGCTGCTCGAGCATCGAGCGGCCGGCGCCTGCCGGGTACCGCACCTGGGCCCGCGCCGAGGATTTTTCATGAGCCTTTCGCCCGGCCATCGGGGGCCGTCGCCCGCGCACAAGCCGACAGCGCTCGATCAGGCCTTGCGGGCCATCCGCCCCGCCTTCATAGCCGTGATCGTCTTCAGCTTCTTCATCAACCTGCTGGGCCTCAACGGCTCGATCTACATGATGCAGGTCTACGACCGCGTGCTGTCCAGCCGCAGCATCGAGACACTGATCCTGCTCACACTCATCACCGCCTTCCTCTACATGGTTTGGTCGGCGCTGGAGGCGCTGCGGGCACGGGTGCTGGAACGGGCCGGCTTCGCCTTCGACGCCCAGGTCCACGTGCCGGTGTTCGACGCCATCCAGCGCACCGCGGTGCGCGACCGCAGCTCGGGCCAGACCCAGACCCTGCGCGACCTCGACACGGTCCGCGACTTCTTCGCCGGCCCCGCCCTCACCGCCCTGTGCGACCTGCCGTGGATGCCCATCTACGCCATCTGCGCCACCCTGCTGCATCCCTATTACGGCTATCTGGCGCTGGGCAGCGCCCTGCTTTCCGGTGCCCTCGCCGTGCTCAACAACCGGGCCACCCAGGCCAGCCTTGCCGCCTCGACCCGCTCCAGCATCACCGCCAGCACCCTGGCGACGGCCACTCTGCGCAACGCCGAAGTGCTGCAGGCCATGGGCATGGCCCCCGAGCTACGCCGACGTTGGGGCGCCATGCGCGAGCAGGCGCTGGGCTGGCAGGGTCAGGCCGGTGACCGCAGCTCCATCCTGGTGGCGCTCACCAAGTTCAACCGCGCGCTGGTGCAGAGCGTGGTTCTCGGCCTTGGGGCCTATCTGGCCATCCACAAGGAGATTTCGCCCGGCATGATCATCGCCGGCTCGATCCTCGTGGGGCGCTGCATCCAGCCCATCGAGCTTGCGGTGAGCAACTGGAAGTCAGTGGTGAACGTGCATGCCGCCCATGGGCGCATCCAGCAACTCCTGGCCGGCGCGCCGGAGCCGGGACGGCGGCTGCGCCTGCCCGACCCCCGCGGCGAAATCTCGGTGGAGAATCTGTTCGTGCGCGCCCCCGGCCGCGACGTGCCGGTGCTGCGCAACGTGTCCTTCCGGCTTCCGGCGGGCACCGGGCTCGGCATCGTCGGTCCCACTGCCGCCGGCAAGTCGAGCCTGGCGCGCGCACTGGTGGGGGTATGGCCGGCGGTCTCCGGCTGCGTGCGGCTCGACGGCTCGGAACTCGGCCACTGGGACGAGGACCAGCTCGGCCGATGCATCGGCTATCTGCCGCAGGACGTGGAGCTGTTTTCCGGCACCATCGCCGAGAACATCGCCCGCTTCGGCGAGGCCAACGACGCGGAAGTTGTGGCCGCGGCCCGCCTCGCCGGCGTGCATGACCTGATCCAGCACATGCCACAGGGCTACAATACCCAGATCGGCGAGGGCGGCGTCGCCCTGTCCGGTGGGCAGCGCCAACGCATCGGCCTGGCGCGAGCGGTGTTTGGCCTGCCGGCGTTCATCGTGCTCGACGAACCCAATTCCAGCCTCGATCCTCCCGGCGAGCTGGCCCTCGCCGAGGCGCTCCGGCTGCTCAAGGCGGCCGAGCGCACGGTGGTCATCGTAACCCACCGCCCGGCGGCCCTCAGCCAGTGCGACCTGATCCTGGCGATCGCCGACGGCGCCCCGCAGGCTTTCGGCCCACGCGAGGACATGCTGAAGCGGATGACCGGCGGTCCCCCGCCGACGGGCCAGCCCGGCCAGCCGACGGGCGCAGCCATGGGCCATACCGGGCCGCAGCCTGCACCCCAGGCGCTCCGCCCGCGCCCGCCGCTGGCTAGCGTTCCGCTCGGCGTCGCCCCGGCCGATGCTCCGCCCAACATGCCCCCGGCCCCGCGCCCCCCGGCGATGGAGGATGGCCATGCGGTTTCTTGAAGGCTGGTTCAGTCGCCGCACCGTTCCGGTCGGCCCCGACATGGCCGTGGCCAGCACCACCCGACCCAGCACGCCGCCAGCCGCGACCACCCCGGGCGGCCCCCCGCCGCCCTCGGGCGACTATCACACCATGGTGCGTATCGGCTACGCCGTCATCGCCTTCACCTTCCTGGGGGTCAGCGGCTGGGCGGCGCTGGCGCGGGTGGATAGCGCCGTCATCGCCCCCGGCGTGGTGGGAGTGGAAAGCAAGCGACAGGTGGTGCAGCACCTGGAAGGCGGCATCGTCGCCGAAATCCTGGTGAAGGAAGGCCAGGAGGTGGTGAAGGACCAGGTCCTGTTCCGCCTCGACCCGACCCAGTCCAAGGCCAGCGACGACGCCGCCCTGGCCCAGTTGCGCGCCGCCCTCGCGCTCGAAGCCCGGCTGGTCGCCGAACGGGACGAGCGGGAGCAGATCGCCTTTCCCGATGACCTTCTCGCCAACGCCGGCCAACCGGTTGTGCGCGACGCCATGGCCGACCAGCTTACCCAGTTCCGCGACCGCCGCGCCGCCTTCAAGAGCCAGACCGGCATCCTGGAAAACCGCGCCGAGCAGTCCGGCCACGAGATCGAGGGTCTCGCCCAGGAAAGGCTTTCCGCCGAGCAGCAGCTGATGTTCATCGACGACGAGCTCGATTCCCTGCGCCAGCTGGAGCAGAAGCGGCTGGTGAACAAGTCTCGCGTCTCGCAGATCGAGCGGGAGAAGGCGCGGCTCGAAGGCGTGGTCGGCCGCAACACCGCCGACACCGCCAAGGTGCGCGGCTCCATCGGCGAACTCACCATGCAGGTCTCCCAGCTGCGCCAGCAGCGCGCCGAGGACATCGGCAAGCAATTGCTGGAAGCCCGCCAGCGCATCGCCGAGCTGAACGAGAAGGTGCGGGTGACTGGCAACGTGCTGGGGCGCATCGACATCCGCGCCCCGCGCGGCGGCATGGTGCAGAACATCAATGCCCGTGCCTACACGGTCGGCGCGGTGGCGCGGGCGGGCGATACCCTGCTGGAGATCGTGCCCCTGGACGAACCCCTGGTGGTGGACGCCCAGGTGCCGGTGCAGGACATCGACCGTCTGAAGAAGGACGACGCGGTGGAGGTTCGCTTCCCCGCCTTCCACGATCGCACCACGCCCATGGTCATGGGCAAGCTGAAGTCGGTCTCCCGCGATCGGTTGGTGGACGAGACCACCCACCAGCCCTATTTCCTCGCCCGGGTGGCGGTGGCGGACACTGACATCCCGCCCCAACTCAAGCAGCGCCTCGTGCCCGGCATGAATGCGGAAGTTGCATTCTATGTGGGCGAACGCTCCGTCCTGAGCTATCTGGTGCGGCCGCTCACCGATGCCTTCTCCCGCTCCTTCACCGAGCGCTGAGAAGGGTTGGCGCGGGAGTGACACCCGAACCGGTTTCGGGGCAAGGAGACGGGAATGCTGAAGATCTGGGGCCGGCTGAACTCGGTGAACGTGGAAAAGGTGGTGTGGTGCGCGCGTGAGCTGTCCGTCCCGTTCGAACGCATCGACGCGGGCGGTGTCTTCGGCCTCGTGGATACGCCCGCCTTCCGCGCGCTCAACCCCTTCGGCCGGGTTCCGGTGATCGAGGACGACGGTTTCGTGCTGTGGGAATCCAACGCCATCGTGCGCTATCTGTGCGCCCGCCACGGGCTGGGCACGCTGATGCCGGACGATTTGCGCCTGCGGGCCGATGCCGAACACTGGATGGATTTCCAGCTCAGCGCAGTGGCGCCCGTGCTGTCGCCGGTGTTCCGCGGCCTGGTGCGCACCAAGCCGGACGCCCGCGACATGGCGCTGATCACCCGCGCCTTCGGCGAGCTGAAGGACGCGCTGGCGGTGGCGGACGGGGCGCTGGCGACGCGCACCTATCTCGTGGACGAGCGCTTCACCATGGCCGACATCCCGCTCGCCTGTGCCTGCCATCGCTGGTTCAACCTGCCGCTGGAGGGCACGGCGCTGGAGCGCCCGGATTTCCCCCACCTGCTGGCCTGGTACGAGCGGTTGAAGACCCGCCCCATCGCGGCCGAACTCATGGTGCTGCCGCTCACCTGAGCCGGATGCCTTCGGGGGCCTTTTTGAACCGGCAGGCGGTTGCCCCCTCCCGCTTGACAGGAAGGGGGCCTCGGAAGCCGCAGCGTTTCAGTGCCGCCGGCTCCCCCATTGGTCCCGCAATTGCCAGTGCCCTCCATTGGCCTACAATTATAGCCCCTCCTTAGGCGTACCGCGTTCGATGGTCGATTTCCGCAGCCTTGAAATCTTCTACTGGGTGTCGCAGCTGGAAAGCTTCAGCAAGGCGGCCGAGCGGCTGAACACCACCCAACCCGCCGTTTCCCAGCGCATCGCCGCGCTGGAAACCGAGCTGAGGACCCGCCTGTTCGAGCGCTCCTCGCGCTCCATCAGCCTCACCGAGAAGGGCCGGGTGCTGGTGGATTATGCCGAGCGTTTCCTCCGGCTGCGCGCTGCCATGCTGGAGGCGGTGGCGACCCCCGAGGCCATGCGCGGAGTTGTGCGCCTCGGCGTGTCCGAAACCATCGTGCAGACTTGGCTTTCGCGCTTCATCGAGCGCGCCCACGCGGTCTATCCCAACGTGCTCATCGACATCACCGTGGATGTGACGCCGGTAATGCGCGACGCCCTGGTGAAGCGCGAACTGGACCTTGCCTTCCTGCTCGGCCCGGTGAGCGAGCCCAACATGCACAACCTCGACCTCGGCAGCTATGCCCTGGCATTCGTGGCCGCCAGCGACCTGCCCATCGCCGCCGAACCCCTGTCCCGGCGGGATCTATTGAAGTATCCGCTCATCACCTATCCCAAATCCACCTATCCCTACACCTTTCTGCGCGAGATCCTGAGCATTCCCGAGATCGGATCGCCGCGCCTGTTCAGCAACTCTTCCCTCTCCACCATCATCCGCATGACCGAGGACCATATCGGCATCAGCGTCATTCCACCGGACGTGATCCGCGCGGAGCTGGCCGCCGGCAAGCTCCGCGTGGTCGAAACCGAGGTCAGCTTGCCGGACCTCGCCTTCACCGCCAGCTATCCCATGGCCATGGGCGGCGGCATCGCGGGGCCGCTGGCCGCCCTCGCCGCCGAGGTCGCACGGGAGGACCGGGCGGGATTGATCACCAATAAGGAAGCATGATTAAAGTTCATGCTGGATCATAATTTGAATGCATGCATGGAGCATGGTGACATGAAAGCCTCTTCCGCCGAGGCCTTATCATGTCTTCCAATTCAGCGCTTTCGCCCGCCATTTCCGACACCAAGCAGGTATTCGCCGCCACGATTGCTGACGTAGAGGCAGCGGCGGATCGTATTGCCGGCCAGATCATCCGCACACCGCTATTCGAAAGCGCTGCCATCAGCGCAGCCTGCGGCGCGCGCATTCTCATCAAGCCGGAGATGTTGCAGCATACCGGCTCGTTCAAGTTCCGCGGCGCCTCCAATCGCGTGGCGCTGATGAGCGCCGCCGAGCGCGCAGGCGGCATCGTCGCCTGGTCCTCGGGAAACCACGCCCTCGCCATTTCAGCGGTGGCGGCGCGCCACGGCATAAAGGCCACCATCCTGATGCCCTCCGACGCCCCGCGCGCCAAGATCGAGGGCGCCGAACGGCTGGGCGGCACCGTGCGCCTCTATGACCGTGCCACCGAAGTCCGCGAGGAGATCGGCGCCGAGATCGCCGCCCGGACCGGCGCCGTGATCATCCCGCCTTATGACGATCCCCACGTCATCGCCGGCCAGGGCACGGTGGGCCTGGAACTGGCCGAGCAGGCGGCAGCCCTGGGCGCGCAGCTCGACATGGCTCTGTTCGCCTGTTCCGGCGGCGGCCTCGTGGCGGGCGCCGCCACCGCCCTCAAGGCCCGCTCGCCAGCAACCCTTGTCTATAGCGCCGAGCCCGCCGGCTTCGACGACACCGCCCGCTCGCTCGCCTCCGGCAAGCCGGAGCGCAACGCGCCGGGCGCTACGACGCTCTGCGACGCCCTGATGGTGCCCACCCCCGGCCTGCTCACCTTCCCCATCAACCGCGCGCTGCTCGCGGGCGGCGTGGCCGTGACTGACGACGAGGTGAAGGCTGCCATGCGCCTTGTCTATGAGACGCTGAAGCTGGTGGTGGAGCCCGGCGGCGTCACCCCACTCGCTGCCGTGCTCGCCGGCAAGGTGGACGCCAAGGGCAAGACCGTGGGCGTCATGCTGTCCGGCGGCAATGTGGATCCCGGCACCTACGCCGCCTGCATCGGCGCTTGAACCCTTTCCTCTTGCTTCCAATCTGCAGGGTTCACCATGCTCGCCAAGGACACGGCCCTTTATGCGCGGGTCGCGCGCACCATCGACGACTTCATCTGCCTCGACTTCACCGGCGTCGGTCTCATCGGGCCGATCCGGGCGGCGCTCGCGCGCCGGCAGCCGGGCTTCATCGCCATGGGGGCGGCGGAGATCATCGCCGAGACCCTCACCACGAACAGCGGCCCCGCCCTCATCGCCACCGGCTTTCCCGAGGGCGGCGGCGTGCCGGAGACCGACGGGCCGGTGGGCGCTGCGCTCATCGCCCGCGCCCTGTTCCTGGGCTTCGGGGTGGAGAGCGTCATCGTCATCGACGAGGACTGGGCGGAGATGATGGCCGCCACCTGCCGTGGCGCGGGGCTTGCCCCCCTGCCCTTCCCGTCGGACGGCGTCATCCGGCCCGTCCCGTTCCTGCGCCCGGTCTATATCCGCACCGTGCCGAAAGATGCGGAAGGCTGCCGCACCGTGGCCGACGAGCTTCTGGAGCACACCCGCCCGCAACTGCTCATCGCCATCGAGCGGCCGGGCGCCAATGCCAACGGGCTCTATCACGGCCTCGGAGGCCGCCCGCTGGACGGCATGGTGGGCGATCTCGACTATCTGTTCCGCACCGGAAAGGCCATGGGCCTGCCCTTCATCGGCATCGGCGACGGCGGCAACGAGCTGGGCATGGGCGTGATCGCGCAGGACCTGCCCGCCTTCTCGCCCAAGGCGGCGGACTGCGGCATTCCCGGCCGCGGCGGGGTGGCGGCGGCCACCGCTGCGGGCCATCTGGTGGTGGCCAACATCTCCAACCTGGGGGCGACCGGCCTCGTGGCGGCGCTGTCGGCGCTTTTGGAAAACCCGGTGGTGTTCCACGATCCGGAACTGGAGGTGCGCGCCATCGAGCAGTGCGTGGCCTTCGGCGGCGTGGACGGCATGTTCATGGCGCCTGAGCCGGCGGTGGACGGGCTTTCCGCAAAGGAATGGGAAGGCCTGGTGCGCACCCTGAAGCTCACCGTTGCGCGCACCCTGGGCGACAGCGTCAACTGGAAGGGCGATCGGGGCGACTGGCGTCAGGTGAAGTGAAAGAGGAATCGCACATGACTGTAACGGAAGAAAAGCTCACCGCCCTCGGCCTGACCCTGCCCCAAGCCGGCACCCCGCGCGGCACCTATGTGCCGTTCGTGCGGGTGGGCAACCTCGTCTTCGTCTCGGGGCAGGCGCCGCGCCGAGACGGCACGCTTCTCTATGCCGGAAAGGTGGGCGCCGAGCGCACGCCCGAAGAGGGTTATGAGGCCGCAAAGCTCTGCGCCCTCAACCTCCTCGCTCAGCTCAAGGTGGCTTGCGACGGCGACCTCGACCGTGTGACGCAAGTGGTGCGCGTGGCCGGACTGGTACATTGTGTGGAGACGTTCGAGAGTCATCCCGGCGTGGTCAACGGTGCCTCCGATCTCCTGTGCGCCGTGTTTGGCGAGCGGGGGCGGCATGCCCGCATCGCCAGCGGCGCGTCCTCCCTGCCCAGCGGAATGACGGTGGAGGTGGAAGCCTGTTTCGCCATCGAAGCGTGACCGCAGCTCACTCATAAGCCTGGCTTATCCAAAACAATCTTGAATCATCATTGGACCTTGTGCGTCCTTCGTCCAAATATTGCTCATAGATCGAGCGCGCTCATTCCATGGGCAAGCCACCATCCGCGCGGACGCACTCGATGCCAGATCAGCCCGAATCGCTGCGGCGATGAACATGATGAGCAGCACCATGGCCAACACCAGCACAGCGAGCCTCCGCACTGCCACGCGCTCGACGCCCCAGCCGGACGCCTATGCCGCCTACCAGACCCCGCTCGCGGTGCGGCTGGCCTGCCGAAGCGGTGCCCTTACCGGCCCCACCGCCGGCATGGCGCCGGGTTATGTGCAGGGCAACCTCGCCATTCTGCCCAAGGATCTGGCAGAGGAATTCCTGCGCTTCTGCCATTTCAATCCGCGCCCCTGCCCGGTCATCGGCATGTCGGAGCCGGGCAGCTTCAAGGTGCCCACGCTGGGCGAGGACCTGGACATCCGCACCGACTTCCCCGGCTACCGGGTGTGGCAGGACGGCGAGGTCATCGCCGACACCGCCGACGTGACGGACTATTGGCGCGATGATCTGGTCGCCTTCGTCATCGGCTGCTCCCTGTCCTTCGAGGAAGCGCTGATGGCCGAGGCCATTCCGCTGCGCCACGTGGAACGCAACGTGCGGGTGCCTATGTTCCGCACCAATGTGCAGTGCGTTCCGGCGGGCCGTTTTTCGGGACGGATGGTGATGTCCATGCGGCCGCTGGTGCCGGCCCACGCCATCCGCGCCATCCAGATCACCACGCGCTTTCCCGCCGTGCACGGCGCGCCGGTGCATGTGGGCCTGCCTGAGCTCATCGGCATCAAGGACCTGATGCAGCCCGACTACGGCGACGCGGTGGAGGTGCTCGACAACGAGTTGCCCGTGTTCTGGGCTTGCGGCGTCACCCCGCAGTCGGTGATCGCCGAGGCGCGCCCGTCCTTCGCCATTACCCACGCGCCCGGCTGCATGCTGGTCACCGACCGGCGCAATACCGAATTCGCGATCCTTTGATCATTCCCGGGCGGCAACGCTCGGACTGACGCCGAAAACGGCGCAGACTGCAACCAATACCTGTCCAGCCATCCTGACCTTCAGAGGGGACCACACATGAACCGCAGAGAGCTTCTTCTCGCCGCTTCCGCCCTGCCGCTCGTCGGCCTCACCGGCGCCGCTTCCCGTGCCTTCGCCCAGGGCGCGCCGGAAGTGGTCATCGGTGTGCTTTACGCCATGTCCGGCCCGAGCGCCCAGGTGGGCATCGATGCCCGCCACGCCTTTGAGACCGCCGCCGAAATCATCAACGGCTCGTTCGACTTCGACATGCCCACCGCCAAGGCCGCCGGCCTTGCGGGCCTCGGCGGCGCCAAGGTGCGCCTCGTCTATGCCGACCACCAGGCCGACCCGCAGAAGGGCCGCGCCGAGGCCGAGCGCCTCATCACGCAGGATAAGGTCGCCGCCCTCATCGGCTGCTACCAGTCGGCGGTGTCCTCCACCGTCTCGGCGGTGGCCGAGCGCTATGGAGTGCCCTTCCTGTGCGCCGACAGCTCCTCCCCCAGCCTGCAGCGCAAGAAGCTGAAATTCTTCTTCCGCCCTGCCGCGCAGGACGAGATGTTCTCCGCCGCCATGTTCGACTTCTTCGACGACCAGAAGAAGAAGGGCAAGAAAATCGACAGCGTCGGCCTGTTCTACGAGGACACCATCTTCGGCGTGGATTCGTCCAATGTGCAGCGCAAGCTGGCCAACGAGCGCGGCTACAAGATCGCCGCCGACATCAAGTACAAGTCCAACTCGCCCTCGCTCTCCGCGGAGGTCCAGCAGCTGAAAAGCGCCGATCCGGACGTGCTGATGCCGTCCACCTACACCACCGACGCCATCCTGCTGGTGAAGACCATGGCAGAGCTCGGCTACAAGCCGAAGAACCTCGTCGCCCAGGCCTCTGGCTTCTCCGAGCAGGTGACCTTCGACGCTGTGGGCGACAAGCTCGTCGGCGCCATCTCCCGCGCCTCCTTCTCGCTGGATCTGGCCGCCAAGCGCCCGTTCATCGGCAAGGTGAACGAGATGTACAAGGCCCGCTCCTCGCGCGACCTCAACGACAATTCGTCCCGCGAGCTGATGGGCCTCGTCATTCTCGCCGACGCCATCGACCGGGCCAAGTCCACCGACGGCACCAAGATCCGCGACGCACTGGTGGCCACCGACATTCCCGGCACCCGCACCATCATGCCCTGGGCGCGCGTGCACTTTAACGACGAAGGCCAGAACCCCGACGCAAGCCCGGTTCTGCTGCAGTACACCGGCAGCAAGTTCGTCACCATCTTCCCCGGCGACGTGGCCATCGCCGCGCCCATCTGGCCCATGAACGGCTGAAGCCAAAGCTCCCAGGCAAACGGCTGAAGCAACGGCTGGAAGGACACACAATGACCGCGCAAGCGCTGATCCAGGTGCTTGCGAGCGGCCTGCTGATGGGGCTCATCTATGCCCTGATCGCAGTCGGCCTCTCGCTCATCTTCGGGCTCATGGATGTGGTGAACTTCGCCCACGGCGAATTCCTCATGATCGCCATGTACGCCACCTTCGGGCTCGTCCTGTGGACGACGCTCGACCCCATCGTGGTCGCACCGTTCGTGGTGGGCCTCATGTTCTGCGCAGGCGCGTTCGTCTATGTCGCCGTGGTGCGCTATGCCATGCGCACCAAGGCGAATGCCGGCATGGTGCAGATCTTCTCCACCTTCGGCCTCGCCATCCTGATCCAGGGTGGCGCGCAGTATTTCTTCACGCCCGACTACCGCTCCATCAAGACCTCGTGGCTCGGCGGGCACACGCTGGACCTCTTCGGCATCTTCCTGCCGTGGCCGCAGATCTATGGCGGTCTCATCTCCATCGCGGCATTCGCCGCCCTCTCCCTGATCTCGCGGACCGACTTCGGCAAGGCGCTGGAAGCCACCCGTGAGGACCAGGGCGCGGTGGCTCTCGTAGGCATCGACCGCAACAAGGTGTTCGCCATTGGCTGGGGCCTTGGCGCTGCTCTCGTCGGCCTCGCCGGCACGGTGCTCGCGATCTTCTATTACATCCACCCCCAGGTGGGCGCGACCTTCGGCACCATCGCCTATGTGACGGTGGCGCTGGGCGGCTTCGGCAGCGTGTTCGGCGCGCTGGTGGCCGGCATCATCGTGGGCCTGGTGGAGGCCATCACCGCCCTCATCCTGCCACCGACCATGAAGGCCGTCGGCATCTTCGCCCTCTATCTCGCCGTGGTGTTCTTCCGCCCGAGCGGCCTGTTCGGAAAGCTGTGAAGATGACCGACAGCACCCTCACCTCCCTCAAGCTGCGCGGCGATGCCTTCATCGCCAAACGCCGGCGCCAGCTCGTCGTCGCGGCCCTTGTGTTTGCCGCCGTGGCCTGCCTGCCGCTCGGCATCCGGGACGTCTATCTCCAGAACGTCCTCATCCTCACCCTGCTCTATGCGGCGGTGTCGCAGAGCTGGAACGTCCTGGGCGGCTATTGCGGCCAGATCTCGCTGGGCCATGCCCTCTACTTCGGCATCGGCGCCTATGCGGCGTCCGTGCTCTACGTGAACTACGACATCGTGCCCTGGTTCGGCATGGTGGTGGGCGGCGTGCTCTCGGCGGTGCTGGCGGTGGGCCTCGGCTTCATGACCTTTCGGCTGAAGGGGCACTACTTCGCCATCGCCACCCTGGTGATCGCGGAAATCGGCCTGGTCCTGGTCCACAATTGGGACTTTGTCGGCGGCGCCCTTGGCATCCAGTGGCCGTTCGGCCAGGACAGCATCTGGACCCTCCAGTTCGCCCGGGACAAGGTGCCCTATTTCTACTTCGCCCTCGGTCTTCTGGTGGTGGTGTGGCTCGTCACCTACTTCATCGAGAATTCCCGCTGGGGCTTCTGGTGGCGCGCGGTGAAGGACGATCCGGAGGCGGCCGAAAGCCTCGGCGTGGAAGTGTTCCGTTCCAAGCTTGCGGCGGCGGCGGTCTCGGCCTTCTTCACCGCGGTGGGCGGCGGCTTCTATGCGGCCTTCGTCTCGTACATCGACCCCGAGAGCGTGATGAGCTTCCGCTTCTCGCTGCTGTTCGCCCTGCCGGCGGTGCTCGGCGGCATCGGCACCCTGTGGGGCGCCCCGCTCGGCGCGGCCATCCTCATCCCCCTCACCGAGATCACCCGCTCCTATCTCGGCGGGTCGGGCTCCGGCCTCGACCTCATCATCTACGGCGCGCTGATCATGGTGGTGGCGCTGGCCAAGCCCGAGGGCCTGCTCAGCCTCTTCACCCGCAAGTCGGGAGGCAAGGCATGACGTCTGATATCCTGCTTGAGACGCGCGGCGTCACCCAGCGCTTCGGCGGCCTGGTGGCCAACTCGGACGTCTCCATCTCCATCAAGCGCGGCGAGATCCTGGGGCTCATCGGCCCCAACGGGGCTGGCAAGTCCACCCTGTTCGCGGCCATCTCCGGGGCGCGGGTGCCCACCTCCGGCTCGATCCTGTTCGAGGGCGTGGACATCACCCAGATGCCGGCGGCCGAGCGCTGCCGGCTGGGCATCGCCCGCACCTTTCAGGTGCCGCGCTCCTTCGATTCCATGAGCGTGGCCGAGAATGTGATGATCGGCGCCTTCGTCCGCCACGCCAACTCCACCCGCGCCCGTGCCGCCGCGCTGGAGGTGCTGGACTATGTGGGCCTCGACGGCCGCGCGGATGCCACCGCCGGCCAGCTCACCCCGCCGGAGAAGCGCCGGCTGGAGGTGGCCCGCGCCATCGCCACCGAGCCCAAGCTGCTGCTGCTGGACGAGGTGCTCACCGGCCTCACGCCCTCCGAGGCACGCCTCGGCATGGATCTGGTGCGCAAGGTGCGCGCCCGCGGCATCACCGTGGTGATGGTGGAGCACGTGATGGAAATCGTCATGCAGCTGGTGGACCGGGCCATCGTGCTCAACCTCGGCAAGCTCCTCGCCGAGGGTAGCCCCGCCGAGATCGTCCGCAACGAGGATGTCATCACCGCCTATCTCGGGGATCGCCACCGTGCTGCTTGATGTGAAATCCCTGACCACGGCCTATGACGGCCTCATCGCCATCTCCGATATCTCGGTCGGGGTAAAGGCGGGCGAGATCGTGGTGGTGGCCGGCGCCAATGGCGCGGGCAAGTCCACCTTGCTGAAATCCATCGCCGGCATGGAACGCCCCAAGAGCGGCACCGTGACCTTCGCCGGCGATCGCATCGACGGCATGGCCGGCCACCTCATCACCGCGCGGGGCATCGCCTACGTGCCGGAGGCCAAGCGCCTGTTCCCGCGCCTGACGGTGGCGGACAATCTGCGCCTCGGCAGCTATCTGCACGCCGACAAGGCCGACCGCGAGGCGCCGCTGGAACAGGTCTTCGCCCTGTTTCCGCGGCTGAAGGAGCGCCTGCCCCAGAAGGCGGCGACGCTCTCGGGCGGCGAGCAACAGATGCTCGCCATCGGCCGCGCGCTGATGACCCGGCCGCGCCTGTTGATGCTCGACGAGCCGTCCCAGGGCATTATGCCCAAGCTCGTGGACGAGATCTTCGACGCGGTGAAGACCATCCGCGACACCGGCGTCACCATCCTTCTGGTGGAGCAGCGGCTGGTGGAGAGCCTGGAGATTGCCGACCGCGCCTATGTGCTGCAGACCGGCCGCGTCATTCTCGAAGGCTCCGCCGCCGAGGTGCGCGAAAATCCGGACGTGCGGCGAGCTTATCTGGGCATCTGAACCGGATTCTCACGGCGGAGCCGAAACGATGAAGCCGTCATGGCCGGGCGCGTCCCGGCCATGACGGCCGGCCGCCCGGCGGCGAAGCCCCGCCCAAGGCCGGGCCTGACGCCGGGATCGCGGCACGCCATATTCGGTCAGTATCAAGCCAATCCTGAGGGGACAGCACCATGCGGGTGGACCTCAATTCCGACCTCGGCGAGGGCTTCGGCGCCTACGCCATCACCGACGACGCAGCGCTGCTCGACATCGTCTCCTCGGCCAATCTGGCCTGCGGCCTGCACGCGGGGGACCCCGAGATCATGGCCCGGGTGTTCGCGCTGGCGAAGCAGAAGGGGGTCAGCGTCGGCGCCCATCCCGGCTTTCCCGACCTGTGGGGCTTCGGCCGGCGCCGCATCCCCTTCTCAACGGGGGAGATCGAGCGCCTCGTCGCCTACCAGGTCGGCGCCGCGCAAGGGCTGGCCGCCTATGCCGGCCATCGCGTGGCTTACGTGAAGGCCCACGGCGCCCTCTCCAACATGGCGGAGGAGACCGCGGAGGTCGCCGCTGCCATCGCCCGCGCGGTGAAGGCGGTGGACGCAAGCCTGCCCATCCTCGCTGGGCCGCTGGGGGCGCAGGCCGAGGCTTCCCGCGCGGCGGGGCTCACCCCCATCGCCGAGATCTTCGCCGATCGCGCCTATACGGAAGCCGGCCTGCTGGTGCCGCGCGGCCAGCCCGGCGCGGTCATCACCGATCCGGACGAGGCAGCCGCGCGCGTGGTCACCATGGTGAAGGCCGGGGCCATCATCACCGCATCCGGCACGCCGCTGCCCACCGAGATCGGCTCCATCTGCGTGCATGGCGATTCAGCCCATGCGGTGGAGACCGCGAGGCGCGTACGCCGACGGCTCGAAGACGAGGGCATTTCCATTGTCCCCTTCGCCTGAAAGTCCTGCGCCTGAACGTTCCGGCCCCCGATTGCTGGATGCCGGGGAAACCGCCCTCGTCGCCGAGTTCGGCAATGAGGTGGACCCCACCATCAGCGACCGTGTGCTGGCCCTTGATGCCTCCGTCACCGCGCGCGCCCTGCCCGGCGTGCGCGAGAGCGTGCCCACCTATCGCTCGCTGATGATCCATTATGACCCGCTGGTGATCGACCGCGCGACCCTCGCCGCCGAGGTGACGGCACTGGCGCAGGCCGCTCCTGCGCAAGCCCGGCGTGGCGCACTCTGGACCATCCCCTGCTGCTATGATCCCGAATTCGGCGAGGACATCGCCACCATCGCCGCCACCACCGGCCTCACCCCGGACGACGTGGTGAGGCTGCATTCCGGCGCGCGCTACCGGCTCTACATGTACGGCTTCGCCCCCGGCTTCTGCTATCTGGGCGGCCTGCCGGAGGCGTTCGCCACGGTCTCGCGCCGCCTGAAGCCGCGCCCGCCCCATCCGCCTAACGTGGTGATGATGGCGGGCGGGCTCGCCAGCATCGCCACCGTCTCCATGCCCACCGGCTGGTTCCTCGTCGGACGCACGCCGGAGCGCATGTTCTCCCTCACCCGCACCCCGACGGTGCTGCTGGACGTGGGCGACGAACTCATGTTCGAGCCCATCGACCGCGCCACCTTCGACGCGCTGGAAGCCCGTGCGGCGGCCGGCGAGGTGGTGGCGCGGCGGGAGCCCCAGCCATGAGCACTCCCGCCCTGCGCATCGTCGCGGCCGGTCCCGGCACCACCATCCAGGACAGCGGCCGGCACGGCTACCTGCGCTTCGGCGTCACCGGGGCCGGCCCCATGGACGCCCTCGCTCACGCCACCGCCAACCTCGCCGTGGGCAACGCGCCCGGCGCCAGCGCCATCGAGGTGGGGCTCGGCGGCCTCTCGCTGGCGGCCGACGACGGGCCGGTGACCCTAGCCATCGCCGGCGCGCCCTTCGCCGTGACGCTGGACGGTCAGAAGCTGGAAACCCCGCTGGTGCTGACGCTGGAGCCGGGCGCCGCCCTTTCCCTGCGCGCTGGTCCCACCGGCGCCTGGTGCTATGTGGCGGCGGCGGGCAGCTTCGTCCTCGCGCCGGTGCTGGGCTCCACCGCCACGCATACCCGTTCCGGCCTCGGCGGGCTCGACGGCGGGCCGCTGAAGGCGGGCGACCGCCTGCCCCTGGGCGCGGGGGCAGAGCTGGGCCATACCGCCCCCTCCCGCCTCATCGCCCCCTGGCTGGAGCGCTCGCGCGACGTGGTCCGCGTGGTGCTCGGCCCGCAGGATGATTATTTTGCACCCGAGGTGGTGGAGCGCTTCCTCACCCAGCCCTGGACCCTCTCCGGCCGCAGCGACCGCATGGGCTACCTGCTGGAGGGCGAGCCGCTGACCCACGCCGGCGGCTTCAACATCGTCTCCGACGGCATCGCCCATGGCGCCATCCAGGTGCCGGGCGAGGGATTGCCCATCGTGCAGATGGCCGACCGCGCGCCCACCGGCGGCTATCCCAAGATCGCCACCGTCATCGGCGCCGATCTGGGCAGCTTCGCCCAGTTGCGCCCGGGCGCCAGCTTCCGCTTCGCGGCGGTGGACATCGCCACTGCCGTGGCGGCGCGGCGGGTTCATGCCGAGGCGCTGGAGCGGCCGGTGGAGCGCGTGCCCCTCATCCGCACCGAGCTGTCATCCGAATTCCTGCTGGGCCTCAATCTGGTGGGCGGGGTGGTGAGCGCCAAAGCGCCCATCGCCTGAGGCTCACCGCCGGCCCATTTCTTGCTGGATCACTGTCGTGAAGCCCCTGCGGCAGGGGCGCGATGGCAAGTGAGGCCGGCCATGGCCTTGGCGATGAGGGTAAATTCGACCAGGCGCGCGGCTGCCCGCTCGCGTTCGGAACCCGACATGCGTGTGACAACGGCCGGCGCGCCTTGCGCCGGACATCCGTGAGGGCGCGCGGATGACCACGCACGTCGCATCCGCCGGCATCGAGATGCCGACCGACCTGCCCATCGTCGCGGGACCGAAGATCGCGGCCTTGTCCTGCGGCAAGCCGACGTGGCTGGTGGTGCTGCTGCATGAAGAAGGCACCGACGGGCAGAAGGTGATCGACCTCGCCCTCAACTGGGCGCCCGAAATGCCCAAGGCCGATTTCCTCGCCGCCGAGGCCCCCTTCCCCGCCCCCGGCGGCGGCCGGAGCTGGTTTCCCTCCGAGGCCATGACGCAGGAAGCCATCTCCGAAGGCCTCGCCACCGCCGGGCCGTGGCTCGACGCCTTCCTCGACCGCATGCTGGCCGAGCGCCGGCTTCCGGACAGCCACCTTGCTCTGGTGGGCTTCTCGCAGGGGGCCATACTGGCGCTCCATGTGGGGCTGCGCCGCGCCGCATCCCCCGCCCTCGTCATCGGCTTCTGCGGCGCGCTGCCCGAGGCGGATGATCTCTCCGGCGAGATCCGCGCGCGGCCGTCGGTGCTGCTGATCCATGGGGAGGAGGACGCGGTTGTTCCCTTCGACCAGATGGTCGCCACCCGCGAGCGGCTGAAGGCGCTGGGCGTGCCGGCA
This sequence comes from Xanthobacter autotrophicus, assembly GCF_005871085.1. GTDB lineage: Bacteria > Pseudomonadota > Alphaproteobacteria > Rhizobiales > Xanthobacteraceae > Xanthobacter > Xanthobacter autotrophicus. The sequence continues at coordinate 131,003 of NZ_VAUP01000022.1, forward strand.
AAAAGCATGCGCCGGCCGGGCCTCGGCCACACCGTCGACGACGACGGCATCCTCGCCGCCGGAACGGTGCTGGCCGCCACGCTGGTGAAGCCGCCGGCAGCGAAGGCCGATCATGACCACGACGAGCATGATGACCACGATCACGACCACTGAGCCCGACGCGAGGACCCGCCCGTGACAGAACCCGTTCCGCCCGCCCTCAAGCGCTTCATCTGGGACATCCAGTCCATGGTGGAGCTGGCGGACGACCCGCGCGAGATCCTGATGATCGGCGCCGACCTCATGGGCCGCCTCGTCGCCACCGACGACTGGCTGCCGGCTGTGTTCGCCACGGCCGGGGATGTGCCGTTCCGCCAGTACCAGCTTTATGCGGACGGCATGGAGCGCTTCACCGTGGTCGCCACGGTTCTGTCGGGCGGCGCCGACCTGCCCCTCTGCCAGGAACCATTCTGGGAGATTTCCGGGGTGCTGCGCGGCGCCCTCCACCGCCAGCGCTTCGCCCTGCCCGACAGCGCCGCCCCCGCACCCCGCGCGCCGGTGAAGACGTTGCCGGCTGGCAACGTGGAGACCTTCTCCCCCAAGGGCGGCGACGGCCTGAAGATCGCCAATGCCTCAGAGGCGGAGGTGGCCATCGCCATCCAGGTTTATGGTGGGGAAATCGGCGGTCTCGCGCGCCGCGCCATCACGGCGGAGGGTGGCGCCTCGACCTTCGCCAGCCTCTACGCCAACCCGCCGGAAGCGCCGGCCTACGACATCCTCACCATCCAGACCCAGATCGTGGATTGAGCCCGGCGACGGCCGCGCTATCCTCGCCGCGACCTTGAGCCGGACGGGCGTGCGCCCGCCGGGGATCGGGCCAGCTTGGAGAACCCCATGATGCGCCGCGCCGCGCTGCCTCTCGCTTCGGTGGCGCTTGCTCTGGCGATGGCGCTGCCGCTGCGGGCAGCCGCCGCCGGCGAGACCGCCCAGGCCGCCGATCAGGCCGCGATCCGTGCCCGCCTCACGGGCTGGGCCGAGGCCTTCAATGCGGGCGACGCCGGCCGCGTCTGCGACCTCTTCGCCGACGACCTGCAATCGGACGTGGAAACCGCCCCTGCCGGCGACAAGGCGTCCGTGTGCACCCGCCTGAAGGCCGCACTGGCAAAGCCGGACCGCCGGCTCACCTACGCGGTGGCGATCCACGACATTCTGGTTTCAGGCGACATGGCCGCGGTCCGCCTCACCTGGACCTCCACGCTGAGCGCGGCGGGCGAGAACACGCCCGACAGGAGCGAGAGCTGGGCGGAGCAGGGGCTGGATGTCTTCCGCCGCGATCCGGACGGCGTCTGGCGCATCGTCCGCTATATGGCGTTTGGGACGCGCTGAGGCGGGGAAGCTGGGTGGGCGATCTGGGTGCGGGGAGCTTGACGGCGGCCGTTCCACAGGGCGGTGCGGTCATCCGCACACAAGCCCCTCGCGCAATGGCGCGCCAGCCTATTCGGCAGCTTCCTTCGGCGGCTTGCGCCGGCTTTTCGCAGGGATGACGAGATCGAACTCGGCGAGTTCCTCGTCGGTCGGAAGAGAAGTATCCGGATCTGCCTTTGCCGCCTCGATAATCTCAGCGTCAGTCATCGCGTCCACCTTCGACCAATCGAAGGTGCGCAAGAGACGTTCAGCTTCCTCGAGTTGCTTTTTCGTAGGCACGCCGTTCACTCCGATGCGCAGCCCGGACGGAGATGATGCGTCGTCTCGTGCCACGCCAGATATAAACGCAGAATAGCACGCGATCGGCCACTTCTGCCATGGCTTCCACGCGGGCCTCGCCGGCGACCTGCTTCGGAGAGAGACGTTCAAAGCGCGGCCGGCCATCAAAAATGACCGCCGCAAAGAAGAGCGGCAAACCGTGCTTCACACGGTTTGCCGCGTCCTTGTCATCGTGCCATTCGAGGTCGTCGGTCTCGCCCACGAATGCCTCCCAGTCCAGATTTTTTGAATCTACACCGGTGACGTTGCAGCGGGGTTAAAGAACCTTTAACCACGAATGGGCGGCTCGCCCTCAGTTCTTGGTCTTGTCCACGAGGGCCTTGGCCTTGATCCAGGGCATCATGGCGCGCAGCTTCTCGCCCACTTCCTCGATGGGGTGGGCGTTGGCGCGGGCGCGGGTGGCCTTGAAGGAGGCCTGGTTCACCTTGTTCTCCAGCATCCAGTCGCGGGTGAACTTGCCGGTCTGGATGTCGGTGAGCACGCGCTTCATCTCCGCCTTGGTCTCGGGGGTGATGATGCGGGGGCCGGTGACGTATTCGCCGTATTCGGCGGTGTTGGAGATGGAATAGTTCATGTTGGCGATGCCGCCCTCATAGATGAGGTCGACGATGAGCTTTACCTCGTGGAGGCACTCGAAATAGGCCATCTCCGGGGCGTAGCCGGCTTCCACCAGGGTCTCGAAGCCGGCGCGGATCAGCTCCACGAGGCCGCCGCAGAGCACCACCTGCTCGCCGAACAGGTCGGTCTCGCACTCTTCCTTGAAGGTGGTCTCGATGACGCCGGCGCGGCCGCCGCCGATGGCCGAGGCGTAGCTGAGGCCGAGGTCATGGGCATTGCCCGAGGCGTCCTGGGCGATGGCGATGAGGGTCGGCACGCCGCCGCCGCGCTGGTATTCGGAGCGCACGGTGTGGCCGGGGCCCTTGGGGGCCACCATCAGCACGTCGAGGTCGGGGCGGGGCTCGATGAGGTTGAAGTGTACGTTGAGGCCGTGGGCGAACAGCAGCGCCGCGCCGTGCTTCATGTTGTCGGCGAGGCTCTCGCGATAGATGTCGCCCTGCAGTTCGTCCGGGGTGAGCATCATCACCACGTCGGCCCACTTGGCGGCGTCGGCGGGGCTCATCACCTTGAAGCCCTCGGCCTCGGCCTTCTTGGCGGTGGCGGAGCCGGGACGCAGGGCGACCACGACGTCCTTCACGCCCGAGTCGCGCATGTTCAGCGCATGGGCATGACCCTGGCTGCCATAGCCGACGACGGCGACCTTCTTGCCCTTGATCAGGTTCAGGTCGGCATCGCGATCGTAGTAAACGCGCATCGTTTTCTCCTTATGGGCGTTGTCTTGAATGTCGGTTTGATCCGCGCCGGGCGTCCCTTTGCACCGGATCGCGGGAAATGGGAACAGCCGTTCGCGCCGGAGGGCGGCTTTCCCGCCCTGCCCCGGCGCGAGGCGCTGCCTCAAATGATGAACGGGAACATCCCGTCCTACATGGCCTCCGGCCCGCGGGAGATGGCGACCACGCCGGTGCGCGCCACTTCCACGAGGCCCAGCGGCTCCATGAGCCAGGCGAACTGGTCGATCTTGTCGGACTTGCCGGTGATCTCGAACACGAAGCTCTCGCGGGTGGCATCGATGACCCGGGCGCGGAACGCCTCGGCAAGGCGCAGCGCCTCGCCGCGGGCCTCGCCCAGTCCGCGCACCTTCACCATGGCCAGCTCCCGCTCCAGCGCGGTGCCCTCGACCGTGAGGTCGCGCACCTTGTGCACTGGCACCAGCCGGTCGAGCTGGTTCTTGATCTGCTCGATCACCATGGGGGTGCCGGTGGTGACGATGGTGATGCGCGACAGGCGCCCCTCGTGGCTCACCTCGGACACGGTGAGACTGTCGATATTGTAGCCGCGGCCGGAGAACAGGCCGATGACGCGCGCAAGCACGCCCGGCTCGTTGTCGACGAGGACGGAGAGGGTGTGGCGCTCGATGGGCTCGGGGGATTGGGACATGGCTGGGCTCTGAAGGAAAGGTGTCGGCGGGATCCCTTCCCCCGCAAGCGGGAGAGGGCCAGGAAAGGGGCTGTCAGCGGCCGGGACGGATGCAACCGGGGCGGCGGGGGGACGGCGGGGCAAGGCATGGTGCCGAGCCACTCGCCATGGCGAAGAGGGCCTGCCCCCTCCCCGGCCCTCCCCCGCAAGCGGGAGAGGGGGTAGGGGCGGCGCGTGTCAGCGCATTCCGCCCCGGTCGCGACCGTGCCTCACACCAGCATCTTGCCCTCGTCGGTGATGGCCTCGTCGAGGTCGATGGCCATGTCGCCGAGGATCATCTCGTTGTGGGCGCGGCCCGACGGGATCATGGGGAAGCAGTTCTCCTGCTGGTCCACGATGCAGTCGAAGATCACCGGGCGCTTCACGTTGATCATCTCCTGGATCGCCGCGTCGAGGTCGCCGGGCTTCTCGCAGCGGATGCCCACGCCGCCGTAGGCGTCGGCCAGCTTCACGAAGTCGGGCAGCGCTTCCGAATAGGAGTGGGAATAGCGCCCGCCGTGCAGCAGCTCCTGCCACTGGCGCACCATGCCCATGTAGCGGTTGTTGAGGATGAAGACCTTGACCGGCAGGTCGAACTGCACCGCCGTGGACATCTCCTGCATGTTCATGAGGATGGAGGCCTCGCCCGCGATGTCGATGCACAGCGCGTTCGGGTGGGCCTTCTGCGCGCCGATGGCGGCGGGCAGGCCGTAGCCCATGGTGCCGAGGCCGCCGGAGGTCATCCAGCGGTTCGGCTCCTCGAAGCGGAAGAACTGCGCCGCCCACATCTGGTGCTGGCCCACTTCCGTGGAGATGTAGACGTCCTTGTCCTTGGTGGCCGCGTAGAGGCGCTCGATGGCGAACTGCGGCTTGATGATCTCGTCCGACGGGCGATAGGCGAGGCAGTTGCGCGACCGCCAGCGCTCGATCTGGGCCCACCAGGCGGCGAGCGCCGGCTGGTCGATCTTCAGCGAACGAGCGTTCCAGGCCTCGACCATGTCGGCGAGCACGCGGGTGCAGTCGCCGATGATGGGCAGGTCCACCTTCACGTTCTTGTTGATGGAGGACGGGTCGATGTCGATGTGGATTTTCTTGGAGCCCGGCGCGAAGGCGTCGAGGCGACCGGTGATGCGGTCGTCGAAGCGCGCGCCGATGCAGACCATCACGTCGCAATCGTGCATCGCCATGTTGGCTTCATAGGTGCCGTGCATGCCCAGCATGCCCAGCCATTGCCGGTTCGCCGCCGGGAAGGCGCCGAGGCCCATCAGCGTCGAGGTGACCGGCACGCCGGTGAGGCGCGCCAGCTCGCGCAGCAGGCGGCTCGCCTCCGGCCCGGAATTGATGACGCCGCCGCCGGTGTAGAAGATGGGCTTCTTCGCGCCCGCGATCATCTCCACTGCTGCAGAGATCTGCGCGTCCTCGGCCTTCAGCTTGGGCCGGTAGGTCTTGTGCTGGATGTTCTCGCGGCCGATGTAGGTGCCGGTGGCGAACTGGACATCCTTGGGGATGTCCACCACCACCGGGCCGGGACGGCCGTTCTGCGCCACGTAGAAGGCCTCGTGCAGCACGCGCGCGAGGTCGTTCACGTCGCGCACGAGATAATTGTGCTTGGTGCAGGGCCGTGTGATGCCCACAGTGTCGCATTCCTGGAACGCGTCATTGCCGATGAGGTGGGTCGCCACTTGCCCGGTGATGCAGACCAGGGGAATCGAATCCATCAGCGCGTCGGTGAGGCCGGTGACCGCATTGGTGGCGCCAGGGCCGGAGGTGACGAGCACCACGCCGACCTTGCCGGAGGAGCGGGCATAGCCCTCCGCCGCATGAACCGCCGCCTGCTCGTGACGGACCAGGATGTGCTCGATGGCGTTCTGCTGGAACAGCGCGTCATAGATCGGCAGCACCGCCCCGCCCGGATAGCCGAAGAAGTGCTCGACACCCTGGTCGGCGAAGGCGCGCATCACCATTTCGGCGCCGGTCATCTGGATGCTCATGGTCTGCAACTCCATCAGGGGCGCCTTCGGCCCCGCCGGGCTCAAGCCGGCAAATCTTGCATCAACGCCGGCACGCCGGCATCTCGGTCACGAATGGCGGCCGGTGCCGGACGCCGAAGCCCTTCAGAAACGACGAAGGGGCCCGAAGGCCCCTCGTCACGCGCCACCTCGTCTGCCGCAGCCCTCAGGCTGGACAAAAAGTGGCGCGCCACCCTACGAGAAGAATAACGATCTTGCGCATGTCGGCGCTGTCCCTTTCAAAAGTTGCGCGAAGCTACCCATGCGCAGGCCGCACGTCAAGCGGTGCCACAGGACTTCTGAGGCCGGATCGCAAAATTCCGTTAGGGAACGAATGATAGGCTCTCTTCGCCGTCCGCCCCGATATTGCCCCATCTTTGGGCTGTGTATATCACCACAAGGTTCCGCAGGGGTGGAATGAGGAGGGGCTCGGCCTCATGAAGAAACTGACGCTCGCATTCGCCACGGCGGCCGCACTGGCCGGGACCGCGCTGTCGACAGGCGCCGCACTGGCGGATTGCCAGAGCGATGTCGCCTCCGTGCGCGGGGAGCTGGAAGAGAAGGGCAAGGCCCTCCAGGCCGCCATCAAGAAGAAGGCCGATCCCCAGACCCTGTGCCCGCTGTTCCGCGCCTACACCGCCTCCGAGGCCAAGTGGGTGAAGTTCCTGGGCGACAACAAGGACTGGTGCCAGATCCCGCCCCAGGCCATCGAAAATGCCGCCGAAGGCGCCAAGAAGTCGGTGGGCATCCGCAACAAGATTTGCGAAGCCGCCGCCAACGGTGGCGCCGCGCCCGGCGGCGGGGCCGCCAAGCCGCCGCCGCAGGGTTCCCTGTCCAGCGCGCTCGGCATCACCACCGGCTATAGCCTTGGCTCGCAGAAGAGCGGTGGCGTGTTCGACACGCTGAACGGCAACGCGCTGAAGTGAGGCCGTCGGATTGCCCTCGGGTTCCCGCGATGGGGCGATGCCCCCACCTGTCGCCGACGCCTCGCACGGTAACTGGGTAGATCGTTTCGCGCCCCTGCGCGTGCGCCCCTATCTGCGACTCGCCCGGCTGGACCGGCCCATCGGCTCGTGGCTGCTGCTGTTGCCGTGCTGGTGGTCCACCGCGCTTGCCGCTATCGCCGACGACGCCCCCTATCCCGATCCCCGGCTGCTGGTGCTGTTCGCCATCGGCGCCGTAGCCATGCGCGGCGCCGGCTGCACCTGGAACGACATCCTCGACCGCAAGATCGACCGGCAGGTGGCCCGCACCCGCAACCGCCCCGTGGCTTCGGGCGCCGTGAGCGTACCGGCGGCCTTCGCCTTCCTCGCGGCGCAGGCCCTCGTCGGGCTCGCAGTGCTGCTGTCGCTGCCCCATTTCGCCATCGTCACCGGCCTGGCGTCCCTGGGTGTGGTGGCCATTTACCCGCTGATGAAGCGCGTCACTTCGGTGCCGCAGCTCATCCTGGGCATCGCCTTCTCGTGGGGCGCGCTCATGGGCTGGGCCAGCGTGATGCGCACCATCGCCGACCCGGCCCTGCTGCTGTTCGCCGGCTGCGTGCTGTGGGTGTTCGCCTACGACACCATCTATGCCCACCAGGACAAGGAGGACGACGCCATCGTGGGCGTGCGCTCCACCGCGCTGCTGTTCGGCCGCAGCACGGCTTTGGTAGTGGCGCTCTGCTATACTTTGGTCGTGGTCCTGTTCGGCATCGCCCTGCTGTCGGTGCCCTCCGGCCCGTTCGCGGTCATGGGCCTGATCGGCTTCGCCATGCACTTGGCCGGGCAGGTGCGCCGACTCGACATCGACGACGGCGCACGCTGCCTCAGCGTATTCAAGTCCAACCGCGACGCCGGCCTGATCCTGTTCGCGGGCCTTGCCCTCGACACCCTGGTGCCCAACACGCTCGCGCCGCTTCTGCCCTGAGGCGAGGCGCGGCATTGACGCAGTGCAGCACAAGTCTTCTTGCCTCAGGACGCCGACGCCCCTATGTGGCAGGCCCATGAGCGTCGAGCCCACGAGCGGCCCCGACGGGCCTGACCCCGCCCCCCTGGCGCGCCAGCTCACCGAGACGGTGACGGCGGCGGGCGAGATCGCGCTCGCCATGTTCCAGGCTGGCGTGAAATCCTGGACCAAGGGCAACAATTCCCCCGTCACCGAGGCGGACATGGCGGTGGACGCCTTTCTCCACCGCCACCTCACCGCGCTGGATGCCGGCATCGGCTGGCTCTCCGAGGAATCCGCCGACGGCCCGGCGCGCCTCGGCACCCGCCGGCTGTGGGTGGTGGATCCCATCGACGGCACCCGAGGCTTCATGGCCGGCGGCCATGACTGGGCGGTCTCGGTGGCGCTGGTGGAAGAGGGCCGGCCCGTTCTCGCCGCCCTGTTCGCCCCCGCCACCGGGCAGCTGTTCACCGCCGAGGCCGGCCGGGGCGCCGTGCTCAATGGCGCTCCGTTGAAGGTGAAGCCCTGCCATACCCTCGACGGGGCCCGAGTGGCCGGCCCTCCCGCAGATCTTGACGCCCTCGCCCGGCGTGCGTCGGTGGAGCGCCTGCCGCGCATCCGCTCGCTGGCATTGCGCATCGCCCGCGTCGCCACGGGAGAGATCGACATCGCCTTCGCCGCCGGCAACAGCAGTGACTGGGACCTGGCGGCCGCCGACCTCATCGTGCACGAGGCCCACGGCCTTCTGACCACCCGCGACGGCATGCCCTTGCGCTACAACGCGCCGGATCCGCGCCACCCCGCGCTCATCTGCGCCAGCCCCGCGCTTCACGCCGCGCTGGTGGAGAATGCGCCCCCGCCCCCGTTTTTCAACACCACTTTGGATCAGCGCTAGTTGGGAAAAGCCATGACTGACACACACAAGCAGTTGCCCCACCTCGTCTTCGGCGGTGAGCTCACCACCCTCGACGGCTCCGAATTCAAGGATCTCTCCAAGCTCGACATCGTCGGCATCTTCCCTGACTATGCCAGCGCGGCCGCCGCCTGGAAGGCGAAGGCGCAGCAGACGGTGGACAACGCCCTGATGCGCTATTTCGTCGTGCACCTGCACCGCCTGCTGGATCCCGAAACCGGCAAGGTCCAGGGCAGCTGACGCAGTGTAATGCCCGCCCCCCGGGGGCGGGCTCCATGAGGGGAAGCGGTCGGGACGCACAGGCCCGGCCTGCCCTTCCGTCTCCAAGATGAATAAGAAGGGGCGTTGGCTGGACCCGGCGATAAGCCGCCGGCCGCATAGCCCGGAGCAAAGACCAAAAGATGTGGCGGCGACTGAGGACAAACCACGCCTTCAAAGTGGCGGCGGGCACGACGTTCGCGTCCTATTTCAAGCTCGTGGCCCACACCACGCGGTTCGTGATCGAGCCGCCGGACATCTTCGAGACCATTGACGAGCGCATGCCGGTGATCATCACCTTCTGGCATGGGCAGCATTTCCTGACACCCTTCGCCATGAAGCCCCATCACAAGGCGAAGGTGCTCATCTCCCGCCACGCGGATGCGGAGATCAACGCCATCGCCGCCGAGAAGCTGGGGGTGGGCACCATCCGCGGCTCCGGCGCCACCTCCCGCAACGATTTCCACCGCAAGGGCGCGGTCTCCGCGACCTATGAGATGCTCGATACCCTGGAACAGGGCATCAACGTGGCCATGACCGCCGACGTGCCGAAGATCGCGCGCAGGGCTGGCATGGGCGTCGTGACCATTGCGCGGTATTCGGGACGCCCTATCATCCCGCTCGCCATGGCCACCCGCAACCGCATCACCCTGAAGAGCTGGGACCGCGCCAGCCTCAACCTGCCGTTCGGCCGGGGCGCCGCCGTGGTGGGCGAGCCCATCTTCGTGCCGCGCGAGGCGGACGAGGCGACCATGAAGGCCGCCCGCGACCTGGTGCAGGCCCGGCTTGAAGCCGTCACCGCCCGGGCCGAGGCCCTTGCCGCCGGAGCAGGCTCCGTATGAAGGGTCGCGCCCTGCCCCTGACCCTGCGCCTCTACCGGGGCGCGAGCGCCGCGGCCTCGCTCCTCGCTCCGGCCTGGCTCTCCTACAGGGTGCGCAAGGGTAAGGAAGATCCCTCCCGCCTCGCCGAGCGGCGCGGACATCCCAGCGCCGAACGCCCGGACGGACCGCTGGTGTGGGTGCATGGGGCCAGCGTCGGCGAGGTGATCTCGGTGCTGCCGCTGATCGAACGCCTCGATGCGCGCGGCTTCAAGGTGCTTTTGACCTCGGGCACCCTCACCTCCAGCCGGGTGGCCGCAACCCGCGCCCCGCCCGGGGTGATCCACCAGTTCGTACCGCTCGATGCGCGCGGCTTCATCGCCCGTTTCCTCGACCACTGGGCGCCGGACCTGGTGCTTCTGGCCGAATCGGAGCTGTGGCCCAACCTGATCGCTGAGCTGGGCCGGCGCGGCACCCCGGTGGTACTGGTGAACGGCCGGCTGTCCGAGCGCTCGTCCAAGCGCTGGGCCCGCCTGCCCAAGAGCGCCCGCGCCTTGCTCTCGCGCATCGACCTTTGCCTGGCCCAGAGCGCGGAGGACGCGGCGCGCTTCCGCGCTCTGGGCACGCCACGCGTCGAAATCTGCGGAAATCTCAAGTTCGACGTGCCGCCGCCCGGCGTGGATGCCGCCGAGCTGAAGCGCTTCGGCCTCGCCGTGGGCAAGCGACCGGTGCTGCTGGCCGCCTCAACCCACGAGGGGGAGGAAGGCGCGATCATCGAGGCCCATCGCATCATCACCTCGCGGATTCCCGACCTGCTCACCATCATCGCCCCGCGCCATCCCGAGCGCGGCACCGAGGTGGCGGAGCTGGCCGAGGCCGCCGGCCTTGCTCCGCGCCAACGCACCTTCGACGAATGGCCCGACGCGGACACCGGCATCTATGTGGCCGACACCATCGGAGAGCTGGGCCTGTTCTACCGCCTGGCGCAGGTGGCCTTCATGGGCGGCTCGCTGGTGGAGCACGGCGGGCAGAACCCCATCGAGCCGGCCAAGCTCGGCACGGTGGTACTCCACGGTCCCCATGTGTGGAACTTCGCCGCCGTCTATGAAGCCCTCGACACCAACGAGGGCGCGGCAGAAGTAGCCGACGCCATGGGCATCGCCCGCGCCGCCTATGCCCTGATGCAAGACAGCCAGATTCAGGGCCATATGGCCGACGCCGCCTTCGCCACCGTCACCGCTTTGGGCGGCGCGCTGGATCGCACGCTCTCGGCCATCGAGCCCTATCTCATCCAGATCCGCCTCGAGGCCCGCTGAAGATGCGCGCGCCCGCCTTCTGGTGGCGCCGCCCGGGTCTTGCGAGTGCCTTGCTCTCCCCCGTCGGTGCCGTGGTGGGTGCCATCGCGCTCGCCCGCATGGGCAAGGCCGGCGGGCGGGTGGAGGCCCCGGTGCTGTGCATCGGCAATCCCACCGTGGGCGGCGCCGGCAAGACGCCCACGGCCATCGCCCTGCTCCGGCGGCTCACCGCCCGTGGCGCCACGCCCTTCGCCCTGCTGCGCGGCCATGGCGGCGCGGCGCCGATGCCGCTAAAGGTGGATTCCGCGATCCACGGCGCCGACGCGGTAGGCGACGAAGCCCTGCTGCTGGCCCGCCACGCCCCCACCATCGTCGCCGGCGGCGCCCGCCGGGTCGGCGCCGAGATGGCGGTGGCGGTAGGGGCGAGCCACATCGTGATGGATGACGGCTTCCAGAATCCGTCCCTGCACAAGGATGTGTCGGTTCTGGTGGTGGATGGGGCCGTGGGCGCCGGCAATGCCTGCGTCACCCCCGCCGGCCCGCTGCGGGCGCCGCTCCTGCCTCAATTGGCCCGCGCCGACGCGGTGCTGGTCGTGGGCGACGGGTCAGCGGGGGAGAAGGTGGCCGCCGAGGCCGCACAAGCAGGATGCACCGTGCTGCGCGGGCGGCTGGTGCCCGATCCGGCGGCGGTGGCGGCATTGCGCGGGGTACCGCTCATCGCCTTCGCCGGCATCGGCCGGCCGGAGAAATTCTTCGCGACGCTGGAAGGGGAAGGGCTGACCCTGCTGGCGCGGCACGCCTTCGCCGACCATCATCCGTTCCGCCCCGCCGAAATCGCCCGCCTCGTCGAGGCCGCGCGGGCGCAGGGCGCCCGTCTGGTGACCACGCAAAAGGACAGGATCCGCCTTTCCGCGCCGGCCTTCGCCGGGCCGGAGTTCGCGACCGTGGTCGACGCCATCGCCACCCTGCCGGTCACCCTCGCCCTCGATGATCCCCATGGGCTCGACGCCCTTGTGGACCTCGCCGAAACCCGCTTTCAGGCGCGGCGCTTTTAACTCAGGCCCGGCGCGCGACGAGGGCGCTGGCCCCGACCGTGAGCCAGCCAAGGATCATCAGCGAGCCGCCGAAAGGCGCGCTGCCGCCCAGAAGCTTGACTTCCATCAAGGCCCGCGACGCCAGATCACCGGAAAACAGCAGGGCGCCGAGCGCGATGGCGCTCGCACCCAATTGCAACACCACGCGTCCGCGCCCAAGCATGAGGCCGATGGCGCAGAGCCCCACCAGGGCGGAGGCGTGGAACAGGAGGAAATGGGCGGCCGTCTCCAGATTCGACCCGCCGCCCACATGGGCCGCGGCGGCGGCGCTGGCTACACCTGCGGCACCCATGAGGCCGGCAAGGACGACAAGAACACGGGTCCAGGGGGTCATGAAGCGGGGTCCGGTTCAGGAAGGGGACGGCAAAATCTTGCCGCAGGGTCAAGGATCTCGCAGATGCGGTGGTTCAGCTCTTCTATAGGGCGACGGCCGCCGCTGCGAAATGCCGGGTTGCTGCGGCATCTGCGAACAGTTTCGGGAGAGTGCGGGGCAGCATTTTCGACGGTGTCCGCTGCAAGCCGGTTGTAGCGGACCGAAGGGCGATTGCGTCCGCAAGTACGTTGAAACACAAGGCCTTGCCGGATCGGCTAGCACTGCAGGCCGGCCGGCGCGGGCTTTTGCGGAGGCGACGAAGGGCTATGCACCCAAAGTCGTCCCCATCACCGCCTTGTGGAGCTTCCTGCCTCTCCCCATAATCCGGCCCAACCGAAGCGGAACAATCCGCCATAAACGAAGGATCGCGGGAAACGCGCCCGCGCGAGGGAGGCAAGAGCATGTCCGACAAGATCTACGACGTTCCCTCCGAATGGGCCCAGAAGGCCTATGTGGACGATGCGCACTATCAGTCCATGTACGCCGCCTCGGTGAACGACCCGGATGCCTTCTGGGGCGAGCACGGCAAGCGCATCGACTGGTTCACGCCCTACACCAAGGTGAAGAACACCTCGTTCGATCCCGGCCACGTCTCCATCAAGTGGTTCGAGGACGGCATCACCAACGTCGCCTACAATTGCGTCGACCGTCACCTCGAGACCCGCGGCGACCAGGTGGCCATCATCTGGGAAGGCGACAGCCCGGACGAGAGCCGCAACATCACCTATCGCGAACTCTCCAGCGAGGTGAACAAGCTCGCCAACGTGCTGCGCAACCGCGGCGTGGAGAAGGGCGACCGCGTCACCATCTATCTGCCGATGATCCCCGAGGCGGCGTTCGCCATGCTCGCCTGCGCGCGGCTCGGCGCGGTACATTCCATCGTCTTCGGCGGCTTCTCCCCGGACAGCCTCGCCGGCCGCGTGGCCGACTGCGGCTCCAAGTGCATCATCACCGCCGACGAAGGCCTGCGCGGCGGCCGCAAGGTGCCGCTGAAGGCCAATGTGGACGCGGCGATCGCCCAGATCGAAGGCGGCGTGGACCATGTGATCGTGGTGCGCCGCACCGGCGGCAAGGTGGATATGACCCCCGGCCGCGACGTCTATTACGACGAAGCCTGCGCCATGGTCACTGACGAATGCCCGGCTGAGCATGTGCACGCGGAAGATCCGCTGTTCATCCTCTACACCTCCGGCTCCACCGGCAAGCCGAAGGGCGTGCTGCACACCACCGGCGGCTATCTCGTCTATGCGTCCATGACGCATCAATACATCTTCGACTACCACCCCGGCGACATCTACTGGTGCACCGCCGACGTGGGCTGGGTGACGGGCCATTCCTACATCGTCTATGGCCCGCTCGCGAACGGCGCCACCACGCTGATGTTCGAGGGCATCCCCAACTATCCCAGCGTGTCGCGCTTCTGGGACGTGATCGACAAGCACCAGGTCAACATCTTCTACACCGCCCCCACCGCCATCCGCTCGCTGATGCAGGCGGGCGAGGAGCCGGTGAAGCGCACGTCGCGCTCTTCGCTGCGACTGCTCGGCTCGGTGGGCGAGCCCATCAATCCGGAAGCCTGGGAGTGGTACTACCGCGTGGTGGGCGAGGAGCGCTGCCCCATCGTGGACACCTGGTGGCAGACCGAGACCGGCGGCATCCTCATCACCCCCCTGCCCGGCGCCACCAAGCTGAAGCCCGGCTCCGCCACCCGCCCCTTCTTCGGCGTGCTGCCCGAGGTGGTGGACGCGGAAGGCAAGGTGCTTGAGGGCGCCTGCGAGGGCAACCTCGTGATCGCCGACAGCTGGCCGGGCCAGATGCGCACGGTCTACGGTGACCATGAACGCTTCGAGCAGACCTACTTCTCCACCTATCCCGGCAAGTACTTCACCGGCGACGGCTGCCGCCGCGACGCGGACGGCTTCTACTGGATCACCGGCCGCGTGGACGATGTGATCAACGTGTCCGGCCACCGCATGGGCACGGCGGAGGTGGAAAGCGCCCTCGTCGCCCATCCCAAGGTGTCGGAAGCCGCCGTGGTGGGCTTCCCCCACGACATCAAGGGCCAGGGCATTTACGCCTATGTCACCCTGATGGACGGCCAGGAACCCACCGAGGAACTGCGCAAGGAGCTGGTGAACTGGGTGCGCCGCGAGATCGGCCCCATCGCCTCGCCGGACCTGATCCAGTTCGCGCCGGGCCTGCCCAAGACGCGCTCCGGCAAGATCATGCGCCGCATCCTGCGCAAGATCGCCGAGGACCAGTTCGAAAGCCTGGGCGACACTTCGACCCTCGCCGATCCCGGCGTGGTGGAAGACCTCATCCACAACCGCCAGAACAAGCGCGACGCGGCAGCCTGAGCCACATCGCCTTCTGAAAGCGAAACCGGCGTCCCTCGGGGCGCCGGTTTTGTTTTTGGGGCCTTTGGACATCGAGGTCGGAGCCGGCTGAGACCCGGCAATAACCGGCTATCTATCCCATATAGCCGCCGTCATGCCCGGCCTTGTGCCGGCCATCCACGCGGGGCGGCTGGGACGGATTTTCGCGCTCTTACACCAGCGGCTCGGCGGGGATGCCCCGAACCTGCATGATTGCGGGTTCCGTTCGCAGAGGCTCAAGGCAGCAACAGCCGACTTCCGGGACACGCCCGAGCATGAGGCTCCCGGCCGGGTCTCAGTCTTATCGAATAAAAAGAAGCACCCTCAGTGCGTCAGACCGGCGATGGTATAATCGCCCGCCGCAACGCGCTCGGCGACGCGGGCCATGTATTCGGCGCTCGCGGTCTCGCCATAGGTGGCGACAAGGCTGCGCAGGGCGGTGAACAGCGCCGCCTGTACCAGGCAGTCTTCGTCGAGCCCCTCGCGCACGGCCTCCACCCACGCATCGTTCAGATAGGTGAGCGCGGCGTGGCGGTCGTCCGCGGCCATGTCAGCGATCTCGGGAAGGGCGATGGCTGGGGTGGGCAAGGTCGACACGGCAAGGCCTCCGCGCCGCGAAAATCATGCGGCGCTCCGCACTCTCTAGCATGTCGCGCGCAGGCATTCAGGCCAGTTCTGACCAAAAGGTTAACGCCGGAATTCTTAATTTCCGCCGTAGCGCACCACGATGTCGTGGGCGAGGCGCGAGCCCTCGTCGAGCTGGCGTTCCACCGCCACCCGCGCCGCTGGCGTGCAGGCGCGGTAGACCTCCGCATAGCTGGAATAGCCGCGGTTGAAGCTTGATATGATCTTGGCCCGGCGGGCGTCCGAGGGCTGCTCGGTATCGATGAGGGCCTGCATCTCGGTGCGCCAGCGCTGCCCCTCGGAGGTCACGCCGCACAGCGGGCGCAGATAATGCAGCGCGCCGAGGATCTCGGCGAGCCGCATGAGGTCCCCGTCATAGGGCGGCGGGGCGCCCTCGGTCGGGCCCGCCGCGAAAGCGGGGGATGAGAGCGCGAGCGCGCCGGCGGTGAGAAGAACGAGGATGCGCATGACCTTGCCGTTTCCGCGCCCACTCCTGCGGCGCGGCGGGCTTGCGGTCAAGGCTCGATCACCAGAAGGGCCGCCTGCGCCACCACCTCGGCGAGCCCCTCGGTGGTGGGCAGGGCGGCAACCTCATTGGGGCGGAACCAACCCACTTCGGCGGCCTCCGCCCCCGGCTGTGGCTCGCCGGCGCGCCAGCGCGCCGCGTGGGCGATCACCACGAAATGAGCGGCAAGCTCGCCTTCCTTGTCGCGGATGATGATGTCGCGCGCTGCGGCGAGCCCGACGATGTCGGCGCTCACACCGACCTCCTCCATCACTTCGCGCACGGCCGCTTCGGCCAGGGTCTCTCCAGGCTCCACCCGGCCGCCGGGCAGGCTCCACAGGCCGGCGCCGGGATTGGCGGCGCGGCGGGCGAGCAGCACCAGCGGGCCGCGAAACACGGCGGCGCTGGCCGCCAGCGTCGGACGCACGGGCGGGCGCGGGGCGGCGGCGGGCGTCGGCGGCGAAAGGGTCTCGGTCATGGCAAGGCTCGCACTGGAACAGCTCGCGCTGGGAAGGCTTAGGCTGAAAGGCTCGGCCCGCCCGTAACGGGCGGCTTGTCGTGGGTGGGCGGGAGCTTACCCTTCCCGTCAACCTGGAGCACGCGATTCGTGACCGCCGAGATGAAGGACCCCTCCCCCCAGCCCGAGGAGACACAGCAGGCCCCTGCCCCCGCCCGCCGGAAAAAGTCGGTCCCGGTGCGGGCGTGGCAGCGCATGCTGTCGGGGCGGCGGCTTGATCTGCTCGATCCTTCCCCCCTGGACGTGGAAATCGAGGACATCGCCCACGGCCTCGCCCGCGTCGCCCGCTGGAACGGGCAGACCTCCGGTTCCAACATCTTCTCGGTGGCGCAGCACTCACTGCTGGTGGAGCGCCTGTCGCGCCGCTCCCACCCGGATCTCGATCCGCGCTGGCGGCTATGCGTGCTGCTGCATGACGCCCCCGAATACGTGATCGGCGACATGATCTCCCCGTTCAAGGCGGTGCTGGGGGGCGACTACAAGGCGGTGGAGGCCCGGCTCCTGTCGGCCATCTCCATCCGCTTCAGCCTGCCGACGGTCTGGCCCGCGCCGCTGGTGAAGATCGTGAAGGCATCGGACCATGCCGCCGCTTTTTTCGAGGCGACGCGCCTTGCCGGATTCGCTGCCGAGGAAGCCAAGGCCTTCTTCGGCCGCCCGGCCCGCCTCGACGCTGCGGCGGAAAAGGATTATCTCACCCCATGGGAGGCAGAGACCGCAAAAATGCGGTTTCTGAAACGGTTCGAGGAGCTGAAGCCATGATCCATGTCTGCTCCCTCGCCAAGCTGCACGATACGGTCGAGACCACGGGCGCGCGGCATGTCATCACGCTCATCAACGGGAACACGGTTCTGACCCGTCCGAGCAACGTCGACCCCACTAACCATCTCTTCCTCGGCATCAACGACATCGTCGAGGAGATCGAGGGCATGGTGGTGCCGGACGAGGCCCACATGCACGAGTTGTTCGAGTTCGTGCATGCCTGGCCGCGCGAGGCGCCCCTGGTGATCCATTGCTATGCCGGCATCTCGCGCTCCACCGCGGCGGCCTATGCCACCCTGTGCGCGCTGCTGCCCGACCGCGACGAGACGGAGCTGGCCCAGCGCCTGCGCCACGCCTCGCCCACCGCGACCCCCAATCCGCGCATCGTGGCGCTGGCCGATAAGGTGCTGAAGCGCGACGGGAGGATGGTGGCCGCCATTCATGCCATCGGCCGCGGCGCCGACGCCTTCGAGGGCGAGCCCTTCAGCCTGCCGGTGCGCTGAGGCCGGCCGAAGCGGGAAGCCGCTGTCGCGGGCGCCGTGCGCGTGCCTTTGCGTCATGGGCACCCGCATGTGAATGATGGGCGGATGTCGCGACAGCGTGATGGTCGAAAACCGCGCGGGGTGATCGCGCTGCGGCGCAGCATGATCTAGGATCGTGGGCACATCGCTCCCAGCCGGCCTCGCAAGCCGGGAGCGTCCAGCCCCCTTCCGACCCTGCCCGCCGGCGCACCGTCCCTGCTGGGGCCCGCGCGGCCGGAGACTGCCCATGACCTCCTCTTCCGCCAGCGCCCAGGGCGCCGGCTTCGGACGCATCTTCGCCATGGCCGCCGCCGCGGGCGTGGCGGTGGCCAACATCTATTACAACCAGCCCATGCTGGCGGTGATGGAGCGCGACCTGCCCGGGCCCCTCACGCCTCTGGTGCCCACGGTGACGCAGATCGGCTATGCCGCCGGCCTGTTCCTGCTGGTGCCGCTGGGTGATGTGGTGGAGCGGCGGCGCCTCATCGTGATCCAGTTCGTGGCGGTGGCGGTAGCGCTGGCCTTCTCCGCCCTGGCGCAGGGGCCGCTGGCCTTGCTTGCCGCCTCGCTGCTGGTGGGCCTCGGCTCCACGGTGGCGCAGCAGATCGTGCCGCTGGCGGCCCATCTCGCCGCGCCGGAGAAGCGCGGCGCCACGGTGGGCATGGTGCTGTCGGGCATCCTTGCCGGCATCCTGCTGAGCCGCACCCTGTCCGGCTTCGTCGCCGCCCATGCGGGCTGGCGCGACATGTTCTGGCTGGGCGTGCCCATGGCGCTCCTCGCCGGCGGCCTGATGGCGCTGACCCTGCCCCGCAGCATGCCCGAGACCAGCCTGTCCTACGGCCGCCTGCTGGGGTCGCTGGGCGCCCTGTGGCGCGAGTTTCCCACCCTGCGCCGGGCCGCCATCACCCAGGCGCTCATCTTCGCCGCCTTCATCGCCTTCTGGACCATCCTCGCCTTCCGGCTGGAAGGGCCGCCATTCCACCTGGGCGCGCAGGCGGCGGGGCTGTTCGGCATCCTCGGCCTTGTCGGCATCCTCGCCGCGCCCTTGTCCGGCCGCTTCGCCGACCGCAGGGGCCCCGGCAGCGTGGTGCTCTGGGGCGCCGGCCTCGCCCTGGTGGCCTGGCTCATCTTCTTCGCCTGGCCCGGCATCGCCGGCATGGTGGTGGGCGTCATCGTGCTGGATTTCGCCATGCAGGGCGCACTGGTGGCCAACCAGCACATCGTGTTCGCCCTGCGGCCCGCCGCCCGCGCGCGGCTGAACACCATCCTCATCGGCACCATGTTCGTCGGCGGAGCCCTGGGCTCGGCGGCGGCCACGCTCGCCTGGGGCTTCGGCGGCTGGCCGGCGGTGTGCGCGGCGGGACTTGGCTGCGGCGCCCTCGCCCTCGCCATCCAGGCGCTGGGCCGCAGGGGGTAGCTAGCCCAGCACGCAGACGAGACCGGGCACCGCCACGCCCTTTTCCGCGCGGGTGGAGGCGGCCTCCAGCAGCACGATGGCGAGCCCCGCCGCATGCGCCAGTGCCCGGACATGATCTGCGGAATGGGCGTAACGCAGGGTATCGCGCAAGATCACGCCGTCGCCCTCATGGGTTTCCAGCGTGAAGGCGAAGAGGCCATCCGCCCTCAGCACCCGCCGCGCCGCGTGGAAGATGGGGGCAAGGTCCGCCACGTAGCACAGGGCATCGGCGGCAAGGATAAGGTCGAGACTGACCTCGGGGACTGCCTCCAGCGCCGCGCCCATCTCGCCGGCCTCAAGCCGGGCATAAAGACCAAGCCCCGCCGCCTTCTCCAGCATGGCCGGGGAGAGGTCGACGCCCGCCAGCCGCTCCACCACCGTCGCGAACAGCACCCCCGCGAGCCCCGTGCCACAGCCCAGATCCAGCCCCTCGGCGAAATCGAGCGTGCGTCCCCGCGCCGCCGCCGCCCGCGTCAGCGCCTCGAACAGCAGTTCCGGTCCGCGATAGGCGAGCTTGTCGCGCAGGGCGGTGTCGAAGCGGTCGGCATATTGATCGAACAGGGTGCGCACATAGGCCGCCGACATGGCCCCCTCGGCCGGCGCCGCGCCCAGCCGGGCCAGGTGCAGCCCCGCCCCGAGCGCGTCGTCGGGATCGAGCGCGCGCACCCGCTCAAAGGCCTCGGCCGCACCGGTGCGGTCCGCCAGCGCGGCGCGCGCTTCCCCAAGCAGGAACCAGGCGGCGGCGAAATGCGGGGCGTCCGTCACGGTCTCGGCCAGCAGCTCGGCGCAGGCGCTTGCGTCGCCCTCGGCGAGGAAGGCGCGGGCCCAGTCGAGCCGCCGGTCGAGCACCGGATCGCCGGACAGGAGGGTGAAGGCGGAATGAGCCACTGGACCGAAACCTCGCGAAACCGCTTTGCGCTTCCCATATAGGCGGCAAGCCAGTTCATAAAGACATGCGCCCGGAAGACCTGCTCTGCCCCTCGCCCAAGGGCCTTTATTCCCCCGCCGGCGACTTCTACGTGGACCCGACGCGCGCCGTGCCGCGGGCGCTGATCACCCATGGCCATTCGGACCATGCCCGCGCCGGCCATGCCCATGTGCTCGCCACCCGGCAGACACTGGACCTTATGGCCATCCGCTACGGCGAAGGCTTCGCCGGTTCGACCCAGGCACTGGCCTATGGCGATGCGGTGGTCATCAACGGCGTGCGGGTGAGCCTGCACCCTGCCGGCCATGTGCTCGGCTCGGCCCAGGTCCGGCTGGAGAAGGACGGGCTCGTGATCGTCGTGTCCGGCGACTACAAGGACGCCGCCGACCCCACCTGCGCGCCATTCGAGCCGGTTCGCTGCCACGTCTTCGTCAGCGAGGCGACCTTCGGCCTGCCGGTATTCCGCCATCCCCCGGCGGCGGCGGAGACCGAGAAGCTGCTCGCCTCGGTGCGCATCTTCCCCGAGCGAACCCACATCGTCGGCGCCTATTCGCTCGGCAAGGCCCAGCGCATGATGGCGCTGATGCGCGCCGCCGGCCACGACGCGCCGATCTATGTGCACGGCGCCCTTACCGCCATCACCGACTATTACGGCACGCAGGGCATGGCCCTGGGCGACATCCGGCCGGTGAAGGGCACGGACAAGGCCGCCTTCGCCGGGGCGGTGGTGATCGCCCCGCCCTCGGCCATGACCGACATCTGGGCGCGGCGCTTCGCCGATCCCATCACCTGCTTTGCCTCCGGCTGGATGCGGGTGCGCGCCCGGGCCCGCCAGCGCGGCGTGGAGCTGCCGCTGGTGGTGTCCGACCATGCGGACTGGGACGGGCTTTGCGCCTCCATCCAGGCCACCGGCTGCGAGGAGCTGTGGGTGACCCATGGCGCCGAGGATGCTTTGGTCCACTGGGCCCAGACCCGCCAATTGCGCGCCCGCCCGCTCCACATGGTGGGCTATGGCGAGGAGGACGAGGAGGCCGCCCCCACCGAGGGCGCAGCGCCGGGGGCTGCGCCATGAACCGCTTCGCCGCCCTGCTCGACCGCATGTCCTATGAGGCCGGACGCAACGCCAAGATCCGGCTGATGGCGGACTATTTCCGCACCACGCCGGACCCCGAGCGCGGTTTTGCGCTTGCGGCGCTCACCGGAGCGCTTTCCTTCGCCAATGCCAAGCCCGGCGTGGTGCGCGCGCTTATCATGGAGCGGGCCGACCCGGTGCTGTTCGAGATGTCCTACGATTATGTGGGCGACCTCTCGGAAACCGTCGCCCTCATGTGGCCGAGGCTGGAGGATGCCCCCGCCCACGCGCCGCTGCTGTCCGAGATCGTCCACGGCCTCTCCACCCTCTCGCGGTCCACCCTGCCCCGGCGCCTTGCCGACTGGCTGGACGGGCTGGATGAAACCGGCCGCTGGGCGCTGCTGAAGCTCATCACCGGCGCCATGCGGGTGGGCGCCTCCGCCCGCCTCGCCAAGACCGCGGTGGCGAGCCTTGGAAGCGTCACGCCGGACGAGGTGGAGCTGGTCTGGCCCGGGCTCGCACCTCCCTATGAAGAGCTGTTTGCCTGGGTGGAGGGCCATGGGCCGCGGCCCGAAACCTCCAATCCCGCCCCGTTCCGCCCGGTTATGCTGGCCCACGCCATCGAGGAAGCCAATTTCGCCGACCTTAACCCCGGCGATTTCAGCGCCGAATGGAAGTGGGACGGCATCCGCGTGCAGGCGGTGGCCGGCACCGGGCCGGACGGGGTGCGGGCGGTGCGGCTTTATTCCCGCACCGGCGAGGACATCTCCGAGGCCTTCCCCGATCTTGCGGACGCCATCGCCTTCGACGGCGCCATGGACGGGGAATTGCTGATCGTCCGCGAGGGGCGGGTTGAGCCGTTCAACGTGCTCCAGCAGCGGCTCAACCGCAAAACCGTCACAGTAAAGATGCTGGCGGAATTTCCCGCCCACATCCGCGCCTACGATTTGCTGGTCGATGGGGAAGAGGACCTGCGCGCCCTGCCCTTCACCGCCCGCCGGGCGCGGCTGGAGGCGCTGGTGGAGAAGCTGTCGTCGCCGCGCATCGACCTCTCGCCGCTGGTGCCCTTCGCCGGCTGGGACGACCTCACCCGCGCCCGCGCGACCCCCGCCTCGGCCGGCGCGGGACCGGACGCCGACGCGGTGGAAGGGGTGATGATCAAGCGCGCCGACAGCCCCTACCTGCCGGGCCGCCCCAAGGGGCCGTGGTGGAAATGGAAGCGCGATCCGCACACGGTGGATGCCGTGCTCATGTATGCCCAGCGCGGCCACGGCAAGCGCTCGTCCTTCTATTCGGACTACACTTTCGGGGTGTGGACGCAGGGCGAGGAGGGCGATGTGCTGGTGCCCGTGGGCAAGGCCTATTTCGGCTTCACCGACGAGGAGTTGAAGCTGATCGACGCCTTCGTGCGGCGCGCCACCATCAACCGCTTCGGCCCGGTGCGCGAGGTGGTGCACGAGAAGGACGAGGGGCTGGTGCTGGAAGTGGCCTTCGAGGGGCTCGCCCGCTCCACCCGCCACCGCTCCGGCATCGCCATGCGCTTCCCCCGCATCGCCCGCCTCAGGTGGGACAAGCCGCCGGGCGAGGCCGACCGGCTGGAGACGCTGGAGGCGCTGCTGAGGTAGGGGCCTTTATACCAACGGCTCCGGTCTTCGACCGAAGCCGAGAGGGTGTCGCTCAAGCGCCGCGCGGGCTTCATGCCAAGGCCGATGAGGCACGCTCACCGGCCCTTGGCATTACTGGCTCGCCCAGATGATGCGGGCCATCCACTCCAGCTGGTCCAGCGGAATCTGACGGTCCTCGTGGGCGGGGTTGAGGGAGCGCAGCTCCACGTGGCGGGTGGTCCGGCGGACCAGCTCCTTGGCCAGCACCTCGCCCTCGCGGGTCTTCACCACCACCCGGTCGCCGCGCCGCACCGGCGTGCCCGGCGAGACCACCACGATGTCGCCGTCGCGATAGACCGGCTGCATGGAATCCCCCGCGATCTCCAGCGCATAGGCGTGCCGGTCCTCCACCTCAGGAAAGGCGATCTCGTCCCAACCCGTGCCCACGGGAAAGCCGGCATCGTCGAAGAAGCCGCCCGAGCCCGCCTGGGCGAAGCCGATCTGCGGAATGGCGTGGATGGGCCCCGTCAGCGGCCGGCTTTCCTCGGCGAAGCCGTGGGCCCCGCCGTGGCGCGCATCGGCGGGCACCATCATGGCGAAGAACAGCTCGGCGCTGGTGCCGGTGGCCGACAGGGCCTTGGCGATGCTCTCGGTGGAGGGCCAGCGCAGGCGCCCGTCCGTGGTGATGCGCTTGGAGCGGTTGAAGGTGGTGGGGTCGAGCCCGGACCGCCGCGCCAGCCCCGACGTGGACAGCCCATGCTGTTCCGCGAGCTGGTCGATGGCACGCCAGACCTGGCCGTGAGTGAGCATGGAGGTTCCGTGTCCTGCGGCTTGAGTCCGAACAATAAGAATTTGTTCCCTTTTTGTACAGGACTTCTGTCCTGATGCAACCCTGAGACGCATAAGGTTGCTGTTTTGTTCGATCCCCCTTAAGGGAGGATCCGAAAGCCCCCGTCGCGGAGTTTCCCGTGCCCGAACCCTCCCCCGCACCCTCCCCCGCACCTGCCATCATCTTCAAGATCTGCCCCGCCGCCTTGTGGGCGCAGGCGGAGGCTGAAGGCGTGTTCTCCGGCGCGCCGGTGGACCACGCCGACGGCTATATCCATTTCTCCACCGCCGCACAGGCGCGAGAGACGGCGGCGCGGCATTTCAAGGGCGCCGGCGATCTCAAGCTCGTCGCCGTGGCGGCCGAGCCCCTGGGCGCGGCCCTGCGCTGGGAACCCTCGCGCGGCGGCGCCCTTTTCCCCCACCTTTACGGCCCGCTGCCGCTGACCGCCGCGCTGTGGGTGAAGGACCTGCCGCTGGCGCCGGACGGCACCCACATCTTCCCCGATCTGGGCTGATCACGCCCCGAAGGTGCGGCGCTCCAGCGCCGGAAGGCGTAGCGCCTGGAACGCCCCGCGGGCGATGAGGAAAGCGAGGAAGGCCAGCCACAGGCCGTGATTGCCCAGCCCCCGCAGCCCCCACCAGGCGGCGAGATAGACAGCGAGGGCACACAGCATCAGGTTGCGCATGTCGCGCGACCACAGGGCGCCGATATAGACACCGTCGAAGGCATAGGCGGCAACACCCGCCACCGGCAGCAGCGCGGCATAGATGAGGAAATCGCGCGCCGCCGCGCGCACCTCCTGGCTCGTGGTCATGGCATCCACGATGGCCGGGCCGATGGCGAGATAGAGCGCGCAGGCCACCAGTGCGAAGACGAGGCCCCAGATGAGGCACAGCCTCACCCCGGCGGAAAAGTCGGCCCGCCGCCGCCCGCCCACCGCTGCGCCGCAGATCTGCTCGGCGGCGGTGGCGAAGCCATCAAGGAAATAGGCGGCCACCATCACCACGTTCTGGAGCACGGCGTTGGCAGCCAGCGTCACGTCCCCCGCCCGCGCGCCCTGCGCTGCGAAGAAGGAGAAGGCGAACATCAGCGCCGCGGTACGGATCATGATGTCGCGATTGAGCAGGAACGATTCGGCGAGCCGCGCCCGGTTGAACAGCACCCCGCGCGGCAGGGCCACCGCGCCGCCCAGCATCCGCAGGCACAGGAGAAGCCCCGCCGCGGTGCCGGCGATCTCCGCCATCAGCGTGCCGGCGGCGGCCCCCGCGACACCCCAGCCGGCCCCGAGCACGAGGACGGCCGAAAGCGCCATATTGAAGAGGTTCATGCCAACCTGGAGCGCCAGCGCCCGGCCGGTGCGGCCGAGGCCCACCAGCCAGCCCAGCACCACATAGTTGGCCAGGGTGAAGGGCGCGGCGAAGATGCGCACGGCATAATAGGCGCGCACCGCCGCGTTCACCTCCTCGCTCGCCCCGGCGAGGCCAAGGGCGGCGTAGGCGATGGGCGCCTGCAGGGCGATCAGGGCCAGACCCAGCGCCCCAGCCAGCAGCAGGGCGCGGGCAAGCACGGCGCGCTCTTCCACACCGTCGCGCCGGCCCACCGCCTGGGCGGCGAGACCCACCGTGCCCATGCGCAGGAAGCCGAACACCCAGAACAGCATGTCGAAGATGACGGCGGCCAGCGCCACCCCGCCCAGCAGCGCCGCATCGCCCAGCCGCCCCACCACCGCCGCATCCACGATGCCGAGCAGCGGCGTGGTCAGGTGCGCCACCGTCATGGGCAGCGCGATGGCAAGCACCCGAGCGTGCGTGACCCGCCCGTCAGCAGCGGCGAGGGTCATGGGGGATCAGCGCCGGCCGAGGACGCGCAAAATGAGCCAGAGCGGGATGACCACCACGGCGCCCAGCAGGAAATAGCGCCACAGCCGCTCCACCGCCTCGAAGCTGAAATTGAACAGGCTGCGCACCAGCCGCTCAAGGCTGGTGAGGATGTTCATGGGGTCGATGCCCAGCGCCGCGAGGATGACGCCCACCACCACCGAGAGGATGACGAGCCGCACCAGCACCCAGGCGGGCGACCCGCCGAAGAAACGGGTGATCTCGTTGGTCTCGGGCATGGGGTTCTCCTGTCGGAACGCAGGTCTAGCACAGCTTCGCGCATGCCGGGAATGCGGCCCCTTGGAGCGCGATCCGATCGGAGTGAGATGCAGGCCGAACGGCCCGCGCGCTCCGGGAAATCCCCATGTGACACCAGCTTCCGTTGGCCGCCGGCGAGGAGCCCTCTAAGGTCCGCCTCGCCCATGGCCGCCGAACGGATGACACGCGTGCCCACAGCCGAGTTTCTCTTCGCCATCTGGGGCCTTCTGCTCACGCCCGGCCCCACTAATACGCTACTGGCCCTGTCCGGCGCGTCGGCGGGCCTGCGCCGCTCCGTGCGACTGATGCCGGCAGAGCTTGCCGCCTACCTCCTCGTCGTGACGCCGCTGGCGCTGTTCGGCGCCGACCTCCTCGCCCGGCAGCCGCTCGCTGCCAGCGCGGTGAAGTTCGCGGCGGCGGGCTGGGTCGCCTTCCTCGCCGTGAAGCTCTGGCGGGTGGAAGCGGGCCGCGCCCAGATGGAGGCGATCACCCCGCGCCGGGTGTTCGTGACAACGCTGCTCAATCCCAAGGGGTTGATCATCGGCCTCACGCTTCTGCCCCATGGGGCCGCGCCGGTCTTCCTGCTGCATCTCGGCCTGTTTGCCGCCTCGGTCCTGATGGTGGCGGCGATCTGGGCCGGCGCCGGCGGCATGATGAAGCGCGACAGCGCCGAACCGCCCCTCGTCTATCGACGCGCCGCCGCCTGCTGGCTTGCCCTCCTCGCCGCCGCGCTGGTCGGCGCCGCGCTGCGGGCCTGAGCGCCCGCGGACGGCCCATATTTGCCGTGCCGGCAGCTCATCCGGCGTCGAGGAAGGCCTTGACCAGCGCGACGGTCGCGGTCGGATTCTCCTCCATGATCCAGTGCCCGCTGCCAGGGACGACCGCGCCGTGAACATCCGTGGCGGCGAATTTCATCACCTCCGCCATGGTCAGGCCGAACGACATTTCGCCGCCCAGCGCCAGCACCGGCACCGTGAGCTTGCCGGCGGCGAGGAAGGCCTGGTTGTCGATCGCATCCTGATCGAAGGCGGCGAACTGGGCGAAGCCGGCCCGCATGGCGCCCGGCAAGGCATAGAGAGAGGCGTAGTGCGCCCGCGCCGCCTCGCCGAAATGGCTGGGATGGGCGGAGAATTCGTTCCAGAAGCGGTCGAGGTAGATGCGCTCGCGCCCCTCCACCAGCCGCTCCATGTCCGGGCCGCCGAAGCGGAAATGCCAGAGCAGCGGATTCTTGAGGATTTCCTCCCACGGCCCCACGCCCGGCAACGGCGCGTCGATGAGGACGAACCGCGTCACCCGCTCGCGATGCAGGGCGGCGAAGGCGAAGCCCACCATGTTGCCGATGTCGTGGGTGACGAGGGCGACCTTCTCGATATTCAACGCGTCCAGCACGCCGGCAACATCGCCGGCCTGGGTCTTCTTGTCGAAGCCGCCATCCGGCTTTGCCGAAAGCCCCATGCCCCTCAGGTCCGGCACCACCACGGTATGGTCCGGCGCCAGCGCGGCCGCCAGCGCCCCCCACATGTCGCCGGTCTCGCCATAGCCATGCAGCAGGACGACAACGGGCCCGCTGCCACCGAAGCGGACATGGATGGTTGTACCGTTGGTTTCGATCGCCCGGGTCCGGAAATCCGCCGGGAAGGGAATGAGCTGCTCGGTTGCAGGAGCGGCGCCGGTCGTGGCCGTATCAGGCATGGGACTTCCTCCGTCGGCGCAGCCCCGGCGCGTGCGCGCGTCCGGAGATCTATGCCTTCATGTGGCCTTGCGCAGCCGCATCATGTGGCCCGATCTCCTTCACGGCAAACAGATCAGGCGGCGACGACGGCCATCGGGAATTTGCCTCGCCGGCGCAAAGGTGCTAACCACCCGCACTTCACGAGGACGGCCATGCCGATCCCGCCGACCGGACCTTGGGTCCGGAGGTCACCGCCCGACAGCGCGTTGCGCCCTCGGGCGCGATCTGCGTTGTCTTGAGGCGTAGCCGTCTCGACACGTGCGCGGGGCAGGCTCCGGCCCGTCTCATGTGAAACCCAAACCACGGACGGCCATGTTCGATACCCTTTCCGACCGCCTCGGCGGCATACTCGACAAGCTGAAGCGGCGCGGCGCCCTCACCGAGGCCGACGTGGGCGAGGCCATGCGCGAGGTGCGCCGGGCGCTGATCGAGGCGGACGTGGCCCTCGACGTGGTGCGCTCCTTCACCGACCGGGTGAAGAATCGCGCCGTGGGCGTGGAGGTCATCAAGTCGGTGACCCCCGGCCAGATGGTGGTCAAGATCGTCCATGACGAGCTGGTCGCCACCCTGGGCTCCGACGCCGACCCCATCGACCTCAACGCCCCCGCCCCCGTGCCGATCCTGATGGTCGGCCTTCAGGGCTCGGGCAAGACCACCTCCACGGCCAAGATCGCCAAGCGCCTCACCGAACGCGGCAAGCGCAAGGTGCTGATGGCGTCCCTCGACACCCGCCGCCCCGCCGCCATGGAGCAGCTCGCCACCCTCGGCAAGCAGGTGGACGTGGCCACCCTGCCCATCGTGGCCGGGCAGAGCGCGGTGCAGATCGCCAAGCGCGCCATCGAGGCGGCGAAGCTCGGCGGCTACGACGTGGTCATGCTCGACACCGCCGGCCGCGTGACGCTGGACGAGGCCCTCATGGCCGAGGTGGCCGAGGTGAAGGCCGCCACCAACCCGCACGAAGTGCTGCTGGTGGCCGACAGCCTCACCGGCCAGGACGCGGTGAACACCGCCAAGGCCTTCGACGGCCGGGTCGGCCTCACCGGCATCGTGCTCACCCGCGCCGATGGCGACGGCCGCGGCGGCGCTGCGCTCTCCATGCGTGCGGTCACCGGCAAGCCCATCAAGCTGCTCGGCACCGGCGAGAAGATGGACGCACTGGAGGATTTCGATCCCCATCGGGTGGCCGGCCGCATCCTCGGCATGGGCGACGTGGTGGCGCTGGTGGAGAAGGCCGCCGAGGCCATCGACATCGAGCAGGCGAAGATCACCGCCGATCGCATGCGCAAGGGCACCTTCGACCTTGACGACCTGCGCAGCCAGCTCCAGCAGATGGCGAAGATGGGCGGGCTTGGTGGCCTCATGGGCATGCTGCCCGGCGTCGCCAAGATGAAGAACCAGATCGCCTCCGCCAATCTCGACGACAAGGTGTTCAAGCGGCAGGTGGCCATCATCAATTCGATGACGCCGAAGGAGCGCCGCGCGCCCAAGCTCCTCGACGCCTCGCGCAAGCGCCGCATCGCCGCCGGCTCAGGCACCAAGGTGGAGGAGATCAACCGTCTCCTGAAGATGCACCGCCAGATGGCCGACGTGATGAAGTCCCTCGGCGGCCCCGCCGGCAAGCGTGGCCCGCTGGCGGGTCTCGCCGGCATGATGGGCTTCGGCGGCGGCGGGCCATCGCCGGAAATGCTCAAGGACATGGCCGAGAAGATGGGCGCTGGCGGTCCGGGTGGCGGCGGCATGGGCGGACTGCCCCCCAACTTCCCCGGCCTGCCTGGCGGCTTGCCGCCCAAGTTCCCCGGCGGCCTGCCGGGCCTGCCGAAGGGCCTGCCTGGACTGGGAGGCTCGAAGAAGAAGTAACGCGGATTCCAGCTCTCCGTCATGGCCGGGCTCGCATGCCCGGCACAGGCCGGGCATCACGATCCCGACCAGCACGATCACCTAATCGCACGATCGCTTAATCGAACGACCAAAGGAAGAAACTCATGTCCCTGAAGATCCGTCTCGCCCGCGGCGGCGCCAAGAAGCGCCCCTACTACCGTATCGTCATCGCCGACGCTCGCTCGCCCCGCGACGGCCGCTTCATCGAGAAGATCGGCACCTTCAACCCGCTGCTGGCCAAGGATGCCGAGAACCGCGTGGTGCTCGACCTCGACAAGGCCAAGGCCTGGCTTGAGAAGGGTGCCCAGCCCACCGACCGCGTCGCCCGCTTCCTGGACGCCGCCGGCCTGCTGAAGCGTGAAGCCAAGAACAACCCCAAGAAGGGCGAGCCCGGCGAGAAGGCCAAGGAGCGCGCCAAGGAGCGGGCCGAGAAGGCCGCCGCCGGCACCGAGGACGCCGCCGCCGAGTGAGGCCCGCCCGTGCGGCCTTGCATCCGAAGGTTCAAAGGGGGCGCCAGGCGCCCCCTTTTCTTTTGCGCAGGCGGCCTTGGGCGATGGCCTCTTCCCTTCAGGCAGGTGGGTTTCTCCGTCGCACGCGCATGCCGAAATCGCCGCCGCGGCGCGGTGGCACCCTTTCCATCCTCGCACGGCATCCCATCTAGACGGGAGCCTCGAAGCTCGGGCGCGGCGGCATGCGCGGTTTCACACGCGCGCCAGCCGGTCTAGAGACAGAGGTGACAGACCGATTCCTTGAATAGCCTTTCCTGCCCGGAGCGTCGCATGTCCGAACCCGTCACCCTCTCGTTCGCACGGCTCACCGCCGCCCCCAAGGGCGTGCTGATCGTGCTGACCGACGAGACCCTCGCCTTCGGCGCGCAGACGCAGAAGCTGCTGAAGGGCGCCGATGCCGCCATCACCCGCGCCTTCGACGCCGAGCGCTACAAGGGCAAGGCCTGGAGCACCATCGACCTGCTCGCCCCCGCCGGACTTGATGCGCCGCGCCTGGTGGTGATCTCCGTGGGTAAGGCAGGCGAACTGAAGCCCGCCGACTTCCTCAAGCTGGGCGGCGTGGCCGCGGGCAAGATCCCCTCCTCCGCCCGCGAGGCGACGGTCGTGCTCGACCTGCCGGGCGCCAAGATCGGCCCTGAGTCGGCCGCCGAGGTCGCCCTCGGCATCCGCCTGCGCACCTACACGTTCGACCGCTACAAGACCAAGAAGAAGGACGACACCGAGCGCGGCGCCCTCGCCGTGACCCTGCTGGTGTCCGACGAGGCCGGCACCAAGCGCGCCGTCACCGTAGCCGATGCGGTGGGCGACGGCGTGCTGTTCGCCCGCGACCTGGTGAACGAGCCCGCCAACGTGCTCGACCCGCCCGAGTTCGCCCGCCGGGCCGAGGAGCATCTGTCGTCCGTGGGCGTGGAGATCGAGGTGCTGGACGACGCCGCCCTCGCCCGGGCCGGCATGCACGCTTTGCTGGGCGTCGGCCAGGGCTCCATCAAGGAGAGCCGCGTCGTCATCATGCGCTGGAACGGCGGGCCGGCGGGCGAGCCGCCGGTGGCCTTCATCGGCAAGGGCGTGACCTTCGACACCGGCGGCATCTCCATCAAGCCGGCCGCCGGCATGGAGGACATGAAGGGCGACATGGGCGGCGCCGCCTGCGTCACCGGCCTGCTCTATGCCCTCGCCGCCCGCAAGGCGAAGGTGAATGCGGTGGGCCTGATCGGCCTGGTGGAAAACATGCCCGATGGCGCCGCCCAGCGCCCCGGCGACATCGTCACCTCCCTGTCCGGCCAGACCATCGAGATCATCAACACCGATGCCGAAGGCCGGCTCGTGCTCTCCGATGTGCTTTGGTACGCCAAGGAGCAGTTCAAGCCCAAGTTCATGATCGACCTTGCCACCCTCACCGGGGCCATCCTGGTGGCGCTGGGGTCGGAATATGCCGGCCTGTTCTCCAACGACGATGCCTTGAGCGAGCGCCTCACCAAGTCTGGTCAGGAGACCGGGGAGCGGGTGTGGCGCATGCCGCTGGGCCCGGAATACGACAAGCTGGTGGATTCCAAGTTCGCCGACATGAAGAACACCGGCGGGCGCCATGCCGGCTCCATCACCGCCGCCCAGTTCCTCCAGCGCTTCGTGGACAAGACCCCGTGGGCGCATCTGGATATCGCCGGCACCGCCATGTCGTCGCCGGCGTCCGACATCAACAAGAGCTGGGGCTCAGGCTGGGGCGTGCGCCTGCTCAACCAGTTGGTGAAGGATCATTACGAGGGGTGAGGCGGCGAGCCTCTCTTGTCATCAAGCCTCTCCAACCGTCGCCCTCCGGCTTGACCGGAGGGCCCATCTGCCGGCGAGCACTGACGGCGCAAGAGATGGGACAAGCTGCGCCATGGATCCTCCGGTCAAGCCGGAGGATGACGGCGGTGCAGGCCAGCGCGGAAGCCGTATGGGAGAGGGCGCAGCCTTTGGCGAAACGCCCGGATGCTATTCGGCGGGGCCGGCGTGCGGGGGATGCTTCGGCTCGGTCAGGCGCACGGCGGCGTAGCCCATGGCGATCACCACCACGGGCAGCACCACATACGCATAGAGCCAGAGGCCGATCATATCAGTCGTCCAAGCACGCTTCTTGCCATAAAGTGTAGCACACCGGCCGCGGCCAGCCAAAACACGCTGCCCAGCGCGATAAGTACGCCATGGGACGCGGCAGCGGCGCCGGCGATGCCCAATCCATAGAGCGATGCCACCGCCGGCCCCAGCGCCCCGACCGTCAGGCAGGCGGTGGAGGCGCGGTCGAGGGCATTGGCCGTAAGCTTCGTCCGCTCGTTGTGGATCAGGCTCATGGAGCGGCATATGGAAGGCCCTCCCGCCCCGGTCAAGCGCCACCGCCGGCCCGAATGGCGGTCGGGCGCGGCCGAATTCCCGGTGCAAACCGCCCGGAACGTGCTCTAACCTCACTCCGTCCCTGATCCGCCACGGCCATGACCGAAATCCTCTTCTACCACCTCGAACGCCGCCCGCTGGAGCAGGTGCTGCCGACGCTTCTGGAGAAGTCGCTGGAGCGCGGCTGGCGGTGCGTGGTGCAGTGCGGCTCGGCGGAGCGGCGCGATGCGCTCGATGCGCATCTTTGGACCTACAACGAAGCGTCGTTCCTGCCCCACGGCACCGAGGCCCAACCGGTGCCCGAGCGCCAGCCGGTGCTCATCTCCACCACCGAGGCCAACCCCAACGGCGCGCAGGTCCGCTTTCTGGTGGATGCGGTGCCGCTGGCCGATCCGGCACCCTATGTGCGCGTGGTGCATCTGTTTGATGGGCGGGACGACGAGCAGGTGGCCGCCGCCCGAGAGCGCTGGCGCGAGGCCAAGGCCGCCGCGACCGCGCAGGGTCATGACCTCACCTATTGGCAGCAGGACGAGAACGGCCGCTGGGTGCGCAGGGCGTGACCCCCAGCCCGCGCGGCGCCTGAGCGGAAACAAGGCGTAACCCTACCCCGCGCGGCGCCTGGACGGAACCAGCTCAGGCCTTAGGTCGGCGGAAGGCGCGCAGCAGGAAGGTGAGGATCGGCACCACCAGCCCGGGCACCGCCGCGAAGGAGGCGAACTGGGACAGGTTGGACGATGTGGCCTTCACCTCCGCCTGCACCGCATCCATGGCCGCCTGGTTCACCTGGTTGGCAAGGCCGAGTTCCCGCGACGGCTTCAGAGTCGCGCCCACCACCGCCACGATGAGGGCCAGCACCAGGCCGCCGGCGCCCACCGCCACCGCCGCCCAGATCGCCCCGAGCGAGGCCTCGAGCGCAAGGAACAACGCCACCCCCAGCATCACCACGCCGAAGCTTGCCACCAGCGCCGCGAAGGCGAACAGGCCCACCCGCGCCGCCACGTGCCGCAGGTGGATCTCGGCGATGATGGTGTTGGTGCGCAGCAGGATCTTGAGGTTCCGCGCCAGCTGATCGACATTCATCCCGCATTCCTTCCCGTGCGCACGATCGTCACCGGCCGCAGCAGCGAGCCCACCACCAGCCCGGCCAGGAACGACACCGCCATCCAGGCCAGGGGATTGAGCCGCACCGCGCGCCCCGCGCGCCTGCTTCCTGTTTCGCCAGCGGCATCACTGGCCGCCGCGTCCGTTTCCATGGCCGCCTTCAGGGCAGCGCCCGAAAGCTCGCTCTGGAACCCCATCAATTCCGTATGCCGCTCTTCGCCCAATGATGCCTCCCGGATCACCATGCGGGCCGCCTGAGAGGGGACCACCGGCGTTTCCCTGTCAAGCTGACCTGCGTGTACAACTGTCCGCGGCGGCGATTGATCCGTGCCGCCTGATCCCGCCATCCTGTGCCCCACCGGACCCGCCTCCCATGACCACCCCAGATCGCACGCCGCCTCGCCGCATCGACTACTTCTTCTCATGCGTCAGCCCGTGGAGCTTCCTCGGCCACGCGCCGTTCATGGCGGTCGCGCATCGGCACCATGCCACTGTGGCCTTCCATCCGGTGGAGCTGGGGCCGGTGTTCGCCAAGACCGGCGGCCTGCCGCTGGCCAAGCGGGCGGCGGAGCGCCAGCGCTACCGGCTGGTGGAACTCCAGCGCTGGCGGGCCAAGCGCGGGGTGGAGCTGCATCTGGCGCCGGCCTTCTGGCCCTTCGACGGCGCGCTGGCGGACCAGACCATCATCGCCGCGCTTCAGGCCGGCCTGCCGGTGGAGGACCTCATCGCCCGCATCTGTTCCGGCGTTTGGCAGCGGCAGGAAAATCTCGCCCTGCCGGAGGTCATCGCCGCCGTCGCCGACGCCGTGGGCCTGCCCGGCGACAGCCTTGTCGCGGCGGCCCAGGGCGAGGCGGCGAAAGCGACCTATCTGGACAATCGGGAAAAGGCCGTGGCGGCGGACGTGTTCGGTGCGCCGTCCTATGTGCTCGACGGCGAAGTTTTCTGGGGGCAAGACCGCATCGACCTCCTGGACGAAGCCCTCGCCAGCAGGCGCCCGCCATTCCGGCCGACGACGTGAGAGCCCTCCCGGCAAATCCGATGAAGATTGAGGGCGGACCATAAGGCGCACAAAATAGAGTGCGCTCATTCCGACCAAGCTTCAGGCGAACTCGGATAGAGTGAAATCGAACAAGGCCCGAAATCAAACGGACCGGTAGGGACGGGAGGATACGCGATGGTCACGAGACGGCAGGCATTGAGGTCGGTCGGCGGCATGGCCTTGGGATACGGAGCCTCCCTCGTGGCCGGCTCGCGGCTCGCGGCCGCCGCTGCGGAGACCATCACCCTTCCCTTCGCCAACGGCGAGCGGCCGCTTGTGACCTATCCCGGCAAGCGGGCGCTGATCGGCCTGACTTCGCGTCCGCCACAGCTGGAAACCCCGTTTTCGGTGTTCAACGAGGGGATCCTGACGCCGAACGACGCGTTTTTCGTGCGCTATCATCTGGCCGACATCCCGCTGGAGATCGACCCGGCCGCCTTCCGCCTGGAAGTGAAGGGCAAGGTCTCGACCCCGCTTTCGCTTTCGCTCGATGAGCTGAAGACCAAGTTCGATCCGGTCGAGTATGTCGCCGTGCACCAGTGCTCGGGCAACAGCCGGGGCTTTTTCGATCCTCGCGTGGGCGGCGGGCAGGCCGGCAACGGCTTGATGGGCAATGCCCGGTGGAAGGGCGTGCCCCTGAAAGCGGTGCTGGAAAAGGCCGGCATCGCCAGCGGGGCGGTGGAAGTCTATTTCACCGGGCTCGACAATCCCGTCATCCCGGAGACGCCGCGCTTCGCCAAGTCGCTGAAGCTCGATCATGCGCTCGATGGCGAGGTCATGCTGGCCTACCAGATGAACGGCGAGGACCTGCCCTGGCTGAACGGCTTCCCGCTGCGCCTCGTGGTCCCCGGCTATTTCGGCACCTACTGGGTCAAGCACCTCAACCAGATCGCCATTCTCGACAAGCCGCTCGACAATTTCTGGATGAGCACGGCTTATCGCATCCCCGACAATGACTGCGCCTGCGTGCCCGCGGGCGGCAAGCCCGAGAAGACGGTGCCCATCGGCCGCTTCGCCGTCCGCTCGTTTCTCACCAACGTTCTCGACGGCGCGAAGGTGGCGGCGGGCAAGCCGGTGGCATTGCGCGGGATCGCCTTCGACGGCGGCTCGGGGATCGCTCGCGTGGAGGTCTCCGCCGATGGCGGGCAGTCCTTCGTCCCCGCCGCGCTGGGCGCCGATCTTGGCAAATACTCGTTCCGCGAATGGACCGCGAACGTGACGCTGCCCGCCGGCCGGCACGCGCTCAAGGTGCGGGCCACCAACGCGCTCGGCCAGACCCAGCCCATGGAAGCCAGATGGAACCCGCCCGGCTACATGCGCAGCGTCGTCGAGACCACCAACGTCGTGGCCGGGTGAGGGACAGAGCGATGAAAAAGTGTCTCAAATCCCTCGCCATGGCGGTCGCGATCGCCGGTACCGTCACCGGGCCCCTCGCCGGCTTGGCTTCGGCCAAGCCCTTGACCTACGAGCTGCCTGAGGAAACCTCGGTCTTCAAGCCGGGACCTGGCATCGAGGCCGCCGAGAACAATTGCGCCGCCTGCCATTCGGCGGACTACATCACCACCCAGCCGCCGCACATGGGACGGCCATTCTGGGAGGCTGAAGTCCACAAGATGATTTCGGCCTACCATGCGCCGATCGACGACACCGACGCCAAGGCGATCGTCGACTATTTGGCGGCGACCTATTAGAGCGCTTTTGGGCGCAGAGGGCCGCAGCCTGATCGGCGAAGCCTTCCCGTATCTGAAGTTTAGAGCCGGGCTCACCCACCCACTTGCGATGCAATGGGGTCGGTGGGATCCCGGGCGGGCCAGGTGATCAAGGCTGCTCCCTATGCCCTGAGGCATCCTGTAATGGTCCAGCCGCCCCTTCCGGAGCGGGCCAAAGCGCTTATGTTTCGCCAAAGGCGGCCGCGTGCCGCCCCTCACGGGAGGCGATGATGACCCGTTCCACCGCTGATCTGCGTCACGTCGCCCTGTGCGCTCTGGTTCTTTCCCCGCTGGCCCTCATCCCTTTCGCGGCGGCCCCCGCCGTGGCGCAGGGCGCGCTCCCAACCTCGCCGTCCGCAGAGACCTCGGTGCCTCGCTTCGCATTCGCCCCCGTGGAGGGCGGCGCGCTGAAGCTCGACCGGGAGACGGGCCGTGTGTCCCTATGCGCCAAGCATCCCACGGGTTTCACCTGCGAGGTGGTGCCCGACGCTCGCGATGCCTATGAGGCCGAGATCGCCCGGCTCAAGGCCGAGGTGGACACCCTGCGCCGCGCCGCCGGCATGCCACCGCAACCGGGCGCACCGGTACCGCCAACCGCCGCGCCCAACGCCTCCGACCTAGACGAGGCGTTCGCCTATGCAGAACGATTCTACCGACGCCTGAAGGGCCTCATCGACGACTTGCGCGCGCCGAGCGGCGAGGAGCGCCTCTAAGCATTCGGAGGGGTTTGCCAGTCTTCAGAACTCGGTCAGGTAGTCGCACATGCGCTTCAAGCCCTGATCGGCGAGGGTGCCGGGAAATCCGATGAAGACGTGGCAGCCGCCGGGAAAGACATCGAGTGCCGTGGCGTTTCCCGCCGCAAGCCAGGCGTTGGCCATGAACAGGGTATCGTCCAGCAGCGCATCGCGCGTGCCCACCATGAACAGCGCCTTGGGCAGGCCCTTCAGGCTGCCGAGCAGCGGGGAAACGTCCGGCTCCTCCGCCTTGCCCTCCAGCCTCAGATAATTGTTCACGAAGAAGGTAATGTCCCGGGTGTTCAGCACCAGCGGCTCGTCGCCCCAGTTGCGCGCGGAGGGGGTGAGACGCAGGTCGAAGCAGCCTGCCGTCAGCACCGCCGCCGCGAATGGCGAGAGCTGGTGCTTGTCGCGCAGCCGCACCAGGGTCGCCACAGCGAGCGTGGCCCCGCCTGATTCGCCGCCGATGGCGAAGCGCTCGGTGCCGAAGCGCGCGCCGCCTTCCTTCACCAGCCACAGCGCAGCGGCCTCGCAATCATCTGGGCCTGCCGGATAGGGCACCTCGGGGGCGAGCGCGTAATCCACCGAGACCACGGCCAGCCCGCACTGGCCGGCGATGCGGTCCAGCATCCCCTCGTTCTCCCGCGCCGAGCCCACCGTCCAGCCGCCGCCGTGGATGTGCAGGTAGACGCCCTTGGGGGCGCCGTCCGGCAGGTAGATGCGCACCGGAATATCCCCGCGCGGGCCGGCAATGGTTTCCTGCCGGGCCCGCGCGCTTTCCGGTCCCAGCGGGAAGACGCCCTTGCCGGACAGCCGCGCGGCACGGATCTCCGGCAGCGGCACCGCCCAGCGGTCGGGAATGGTCTTCATGATCTTGACGATGGCGTCGTTGACCATGCGGGTATCGGGCGCGACGGAGGAAGGCGAGAACACGGCGGCATCGAGAACCAGCTTCGACATCGACGACAGTCCTTGGCAGCGGCGGCCAGCCGGCCGCGCTCGCGAGGGAGGCGGGGAGATGGCAAAACTGGTACGAGCCGGAACTGCTCCGCGCAAGACGTCGAGACCAGGGATGAGGAGACGACCATGGCCCGCACCACCCGCTCCGCCCCGATCCTGAGCGATGCCGTGCGCCATGCCGAGGCCCGCCTTCGTGTTACGACACCCGGCGAAGGCTTCACCGAGATCACTGCCGAGGCAGCGGCCTTCCTCGACGGCATCGCCGCCGGCGCAGGGGTGCTGACGCTCTTCTGCCGCCACACCTCGGCCTCCCTCACCATTCAGGAGAATGCGGACCCGGACGTGCGGACGGATCTCCTCACCGCCCTCCACAGCCTCGCGCCTCGCGATTTCGGCTGGGTCCACGACACCGAGGGACCGGACGACATGCCAGCCCATGTGCGCACCCTGCTGAGCGACACCAGCCTGTCCATTCCGGTGAGTGGGGGCCGCATGGTGCTTGGCACATGGCAGGGCCTTTATCTCATGGAGCACCGCAACCGGCCTCAACAACGCGAGGTGGTGCTGGCATTCACGGGAACAATCGGTCATATGGCGTGATCGGCTTGTCACCGCTCCGCCACGGATTGATGATCGGGCGAGCCGATTCGCGGCGGGCATCGCCCTTCCGCGGAGACAAGAAGGGCGGAGCCGCTGGGAGGGAGCATTGGGAGAAGCCGCCGGGAGCAGCCTGCGCCTCGTTATCGCCGACGATCATCCCCTGTTCCGCGGCGCCCTGCGCGAGGCGGTGCTCGGGCGTCATGCCGACGCCACCATCGAGGAGGTGGGCACCTTCGACGACCTCACCGCGCTCCTGGAACGCGATCGTGACTTCGACCTGATCCTGCTCGACCTCACCATGCCGGGCGCGCGCGGCTTCTCGGGCCTCATCTATCTGCGCGCCCAATATACCAGCCTGCCGGTGGTGGTGGTATCCGGGAACGAGGAATCAGCAGTCATACGCCGCTGCATCGACCTCGGCGCGTCGGGCTTCATTCCCAAGACCATGAGCGTCGCCGACATGCGCGATGCGGTGTCGAGCGTGCTTGGGGGCGAAGCCTTCGTGCCGTCGGACATCAACCTCGCCACCCGGGCCGACGCCGAGACGGACGCCATCATCGCCCGCCTCGCCACCCTGACGCCGCAGCAGGTGCGGGTGCTGATGATGCTGTCCGAGGGCCGGCTCAACAAGCAGATCGCCTATGAGCTGAGCGTCTCGGAGGCGACGGTGAAGGCGCATGTCTCCGCCATCCTGCAGAAGCTTGGCGTGGAAAGCCGCACCCAGGCCGTGATCGCGGTGTCCAAGGTGGAAGCCGGGCTGTGGAGCCAGTCCCAGGCCTGAGGGTCATCGGCCAATAGCCATGGGGCTGAAGCCGCCACTGCCGCTGCCCCGGTAGGGACCTTTTCACCGGTCACGGTCTAAAGCATGTCGGGACAGGTGAGGCGCACGCTCCGCGACCGCGCCTCACCACCGGCAACGGCCGAAGGATCCACATGACCGAGCAAACCCTCAGCCCGTCCGGCGGCACCGCGCCGCAGCGCCGCTCCCTGAAGGACGCGTTCGCGCTCTATACCCAGCGCGATGTGCTGAGTGTCAGCCTGCTCGGCTTCTCCTCGGGCCTGCCGCTGGCGCTCACCGGCGGCACCCTCGCTTTGTGGATGAAGGACGTGGGGGTGACGCTCACCACCATCGGCCTCTTCAGTCTGGTGGGCCTGCCCTACACCCTGAAGTTCCTCTGGGCGCCGGTGCTCGATGCCGTCGACGTGCCGCTTTTGTCGCGGCTGCTCGGCCGACGGCGCGGTTGGCTGCTGGCCTGCCAGATCGTGCTCATTGCCGCCATCGCCACGCTCGCGGTGCAGGATCCGGTGGTCTCGCCCTTCGCGGTGGCCGCCTGCGCCCTGGCGGTCGCAATCGCCTCCGCCACCCAGGACATCGCGGTGGACGCCTTCCGCGTGGAGCGGCTGGATAGCTCCAGCGAGCAGGCTGCCGGCATGGCCGGTTATGTCACCGGCTACCGGCTGGCCATGCTGGCGACCGGCGCCGGCGTCATCGCTCTGGTTGCCTACCTCGAGGAGGCTCACGGCCTGCCTCGGGCCACCAGCTGGTTCTGGGGCTACATGCTGGCGGGGGCGTGCGTGACCATCGGCGTCATCGCCACCCTGTTCGCCCGCGAGCCAAAGGCGCCGGAACGCAAGGCGGGCGAAGGCACCGGACACCGGCTGCTCGCCACCACGGTGGGGGCGTTCCGCGACTTCCTCACCCGCGACCAGGCGGTGATGATCCTGCTGTTCGTCATGCTGTTCAAATTCTGCGATGCCTTTGCCGGCGTGCTCACCGGGCCGTTCGTGCTGGACATCGGCTTCAGCAAGGCCACCTACGTGGAAATCGTGAAGGTGGTGGGCTTCGGCGGCACCATCGTCGGCGGCTTCGTGGGCGCCTATCTCGCCCGCGCCCATCCGCTCGTCACCTGTCTTTGGATCTCCGGCGTGCTGCAGATGACGTCGAACCTGGGCTTCACCCTGCAGGCCTATGCCGGGCCGAACGCCAGCGTGCTCACGGGCGTGATCCTGGTGGAGAACTTCACCAGCGCCATCGGCACGGTCATCTTTGTCGCCTACCTGTCCGCCTTGTGCGGAGCGCGAGAGCATACCGCCACCCAATATGCGCTGCTCACCGCCCTAACCGCCGTGGGCCGGACCCTGCTCGGCTCCTCCAGCGGTGCCATCGCCGAGGCGTCGGGCTGGCCGCTATTCTTCGCCTTGACGGCGGTGGCGGGCCTGCCGGGCCTCGCCGCCCTGGGCTGGCTGCAGGCGAAGGGACATTTCCGGGCGCTGAGGCCCGACGAAGCGGGCTAATCTTCTCTCGTTACCGTTTCCCCCGCCCCGCCTGCTGGGCCACCTGAAGCACCACACGCTCGCAGATGGCGGGCGCCAGCGGAGCGTTGCGGCGGGCGGCGAGCACGGCGTCATCCACCGCCAGAAGCGCCTTCATGCAACGCTCCGGATCGAGCGCGCGCAAGGCCTTCTCCATCTTGGCCTTGCGGGAGAAATGCACCGGCGGGCGGGCCGATCCCACCACCTGGTCGGGGCTCGCCCCGCTGGCCACCGCCAGCGTCATGGGGTGCAAAGCCGTGAGCGCGCGCAGCAGGCTGCCAAGCACCGCGTCGGGCCGGGTCGCCGCGCCCATGGCCTTGGCGAGGGCGGCCAGGGCCTCCCGCGTCTCGCCGGCGAGCGCCGAATCCACCACATCGTCGAGGGCCAGCGCCGAGGCATCGCCCACGATAGTGCGCACATCCTCACGGCTCACCCGCTGCTGCCCCTGGGCGTAGAGGATGAGCTTGGCGATCTCCCCACGGGAGGCCAGCCGGTCGCCGCCGATGAGCGAGACCAGGAGGTCCCGGGCGTCGCGGTCGATGGTGAGGCCCGCCTCGGCCATCATGGAATCCACGAGGCGGGAAAGATCGCGGTCGCTGTCGGCATAGCAGGCGATGGCGAGGGCGTTGGGGGCGTTCTCGCACAGGGCGCGCAAGGGGGCGCCCTTCTTGAGGTCGCCAGCCTCCACCACCACCAGCGCGTCGCAGCGGCCCGCGAGCACCGGCTGGAGCGCCGGCACGATATTGCGGCTGCCAGCGCGCACCCACACCACCCGCTCGCCACCGAACAGGCCGATGGTGGAAGTCTCGTCGATCAGGCGGCGGGGGTCGGAGGAGATGTCGTCGCCTTCAAGGCGCACCAGGGCAAACGGATCATGCGCATCGGGCACGGCTCGCCGCACGAGGCCCTGGGCCCGCTCATGCACCAGGCCGGTGTCGGGCCCGAAGATGAGGACGACGCTCTTGCCCGGGTCGCGCCGGGCGAGCGCCG
This sequence comes from Xanthobacter autotrophicus, assembly GCF_005871085.1. Lineage (GTDB taxonomy): Bacteria > Pseudomonadota > Alphaproteobacteria > Rhizobiales > Xanthobacteraceae > Xanthobacter > Xanthobacter autotrophicus. The sequence continues at coordinate 172,705 of NZ_VAUP01000022.1, forward strand.
TCTCGGCGTCGCCGGGCCGGACCGCGACCACGGCTCAGCTCGCCGAGCCGGGGGCGCTGGGATTGCGGATAAAGAAGGCGCCCAGCTGGGCCTTGATCTGGTCCGCGACGCTGCGCGCGGCGCGTTTCTCGGCGTCGATTGTGGCGCTGTAATTGGCGAAGCGCTGATCGCTGGTGTCGATGGTGGCGGTGCCAGACGTGGCACCGGTGGTCACCACCACCGCCTTCTTCGGATCGTCCGCCGCCTTAACCAGCCGCCAGTTGGCGGTCACGCGGATCACCTGGTTCTCGGGCAGACCCGAGGACGAATTCACGATGGCCGTGGACGTGGACGTATCCACCGCCACGATCAGCTGGAGCGGTGCGCCCTTGGGGTTCCCCGATCCGCCGGTGAGGGCGAAGATGAGGTCGTTGCGCAGATCGTTGCCGAGCCGGCCCCGGATCTCGATGACCTCCACATCCCGGAACTTGTCCATCAGGGCTGGGCCGCCGATGGTCGCGTTCTCAGCATAAAGCGGCTGGAAGCAGCCGGCGAGGGCACCGGAAAGGGCGCACACCAGCGCCAGCCGCGCCGCGAGCGGGGCACGGGCAAGCTGCCCCAGCCGGGTGGCAGGGCGAGACACTTGGGACGAGGGATCAGGCAACGACATTCACGATCCTCTGCGGCACCACGATGATACGCTTTGGCGCGCGGCCGTCGAGTGCCCGCTGCACGCTTTCCAGCTTCAGCACCAGAGCTTCCACTTCCGCCGCCGTCGCCTCACGCGGCACGACGATATCATCGCGCTTCTTGCCATTGATCTGGATCGGAAGTGTGACCGTGTCCTGACGCAGCAGGTCGGCCTCCACCTTCGGCCACGAGGCCTCAGCCACCAGCGTCGAGCCGCCGAGCACCACCCAGCATTCCTCGGCCAGATGCGGCACCATGGGCGCCACGACCGACGCGAGCATTTCCGCCGCCTCGCGCAGGGCGAAGGCGAGGTCCTGCGGCACCTCTTTCTCCACCCGCGCGGCGGCAATGGCGCTGCCGAAGGCGTTGGCGAATTCATGCACGTGAGCCACGGCCACGTTGAAGCGCAGGCGCTCGATGTCCTCGGCTACCGTCGCCACCAGGCCGTGGGCGGCCCGGCGCAGGCCGAGGGCGGTCGGCGAGAAGGCCTCCGGACGCGGTGCATCGGCGGGAGCGCCCAACTCCACCGCCTCGTTCACCAGCCGCCAGACCCGCTGCACGAAGCGCCAGGCGCCCTCGATACCGCCCTGCGTCCACTCGCTGTCGCGCTCGGGCGGGGTATCGGAGAGCATGAACCAGCGGGCGCAATCCACGCCGTAGGTATCGGCCACCACCTCGGGGGCCACCACGTTGCGCTTGGACTTGGACATCTTCTCCGGCGGGGAGACGGTGACATCCGAGCCGTCGGCGATCTTGATGGCCTTGCCGTTGCCGAGGAGCTTCACCTCCTCCGGGAACAGCCACTTTCCGGCGGTATCTTTATAGGTCTCGTGGACAATCATGCCCTGGGTGAACAGGCCGGCGAAGGGCTCGTCCAGGTCCACGCGCCCGCACTTCTTCAGCGCCCGCGTGAAGAAACGCGAATAGAGCAGGTGCAGGATCGCGTGCTCGATGCCGCCGATATACTGGTCCACCGGCAGCCAGTGGGCCACCGCGTCCTTGTCCAGCGGCACCTGCGGATTGTCCGAGGCGTAGCGCAGGAAATACCAGGACGAATCCACGAAGGTGTCCATGGTGTCAGTCTCGCGCCGGGCCGGCTTGCCGCACTTGGGGCACGGCACGTCGCGCCACGCCTTGGCGCGGTCCAGCGGATTGCCGGGGCGGTCGAAGGTCACGTCGTCGGGCAGCGCCACGGGCAACTGCTCGCGCGGCACGCCCACCGGGCCGCAGGCGTCGCAGTGGATCACCGGGATGGGGCAGCCCCAATAGCGCTGGCGCGAGATGCCCCAGTCGCGCAGGCGGAAATTCACCCGCCGCGTGCCCTGCGGCTCGTCGCCGATGCGATAGCGCTCCAGCCGGCGGGCCACGGCTTCCTTGGCCTCCGGCACGCTCATGCCGTCGAGGAAGCCGGAATTGAACAGGGTGCCGTCGCCGTCATAGGCCACGTCGTCCACCGCGAAGGCGCCGGGATCGGTCTCCGCCGGCAGCACCACGGGGGTGACGGAAAGGCCGTACTTGCGTGCGAAGTCGAGGTCGCGCTGATCGTGGGCCGGGCAGCCGAAGATGGCGCCGGTGCCGTAGTCCATGAGCACGAAATTGGCCACGTAGACCGGCACGGTGCGCTTGTCGTCCAGCGGGTGGACGACCTCGAGGCCGGTCGGGTAGCCCATCTTCTCCTGGGTCTCGATCTCCTCGGCCGAGGTACCGCCGCGCTTGCATTCGGCGATGAAGGCCGCGAGCGCCGCATCCTTGAGCGCCAGATGCTGGGCCAGCGGATGGTCGGGAGAGAGCGCCAGGAAGGACGCGCCGAACAGGGTGTCGGGACGGGTGGTGTAGACCTTCACCGCCTTCGCCGCCGCCGGCAGGGTGCCGGCCGAGACCGAGGCCCTGGTGAACTCGAACAGCACCTCCATGCCTTCCGAGCGGCCGATCCAATTGCGCTGCATGAGGCGCACCTTCTCGGGCCAGCGGTCCAGCGTATCGAGGGCGTCCAGCAACTCCTGGGCGAAATCGGTGATGCGCAGGAACCACTGCGACAGCTTGCGCCGCTCCACGATGGCGCCCGAGCGCCAGCCGCGCCCGTCGATGACCTGCTCGTTGGCGAGCACGGTATTGTCCACCGGGTCCCAATTGACCTCGCTCTCCTTGCGATAGGCGAGGCCGTTGTCGAGGAAATCCAGGAAGATGCGCTGCTGCTCGGCATAATAGGACGGGTCGCAGGTGGCGATCTCGCGGTTCCAGTCCAGCGAGAGGCCGAGCAGCTGGAGCTGCTCGCGCATGGAGGCGATATTCTCGTAGGTCCAGCTCTTGGGGTGGATGCCGCGCTCGATGGCGGCATTCTCCGCCGGCAGGCCGAAGGCGTCCCAGCCCATGGGATGGAGTACGTTGAAGCCCTGCATGCGCTTGTAGCGCGCGAGCACGTCGCCCATCACATAGTTGCGGCCGTGGCCGATGTGGATGCGCCCCGACGGATAGGGGAACATCTCCATGACGAAGAATTTCGGGCGCGGGTCGTCGTTGCGCGTGCGGAAGATGCCGCGCTCGGCCCAGGTCTTCTGCCACCTCGGCTCGGCTTCGCGGGCATTGTAGCGGTCTTGCGCACGCTCGGGGGCGCGCTCCGTCGTACGATCTTGGGTCATGGATCCGTCAAGGGTAAAATCGCGCGGGACTAGGACAGAAACAGGCCGCCCGGTCAACCGTTCTCCCGGTCGCGGCCGGTGGCGGACAGGCCACGACGGCACGCGGCAGTGCGTCGGGCAAGGTCCGTTCCTGCGGCAGTCCCACCTTGCCACCGGCGTTCGCTTCGTCCATCACACCTTGGTGGGTAATCTGGGGGGTGGCGATGGCAGCGCAGCGTCGCGGGATGAAGTTCGGCCTGAGCTCAGCGGCCATCTTTGCCCTGCCCTTCCTTGCGCTCCCGCTGACCGCCGCGCCCGCCGTCGCGGCTGCGGGACTGCCCGCGCTGGACGGGGCACGGCTGTCCCCGCTTTGGGCCATCCCGTTTGCAGGCATGCTGCTGTCGATCGCCTTGCTTCCGCTGCTGGCCAACCACTTCTGGCATCACCATTACGGTAAGGTCGCCCTGTTCTGGGCGCTCGCCTTCGTGGTGCCCTTCGCCGCCGTATACGGCCCGTCGGCGACGGGTCATGAGGTGGTCCATACCGCTCTGCTGGAGTACATCCCCTTCATCATCCTGCTGTTCGCCCTGTTCACGATCTCCGGCGGCGTGCTGGTGACCGGGAACATCAAGGGGACGCCGGCGGTCAATACCCTCATCCTCGCCATTGGCACTGTGATCGCGAGCCTGATCGGCACCACCGGCGCCTCCATGGTGCTGATCCGTCCGCTGCTGCGCGCCAATGACGACCGGCGGCACAATGTGCATACCGTCGTGTTCTTCATCTTCCTGGTGTCCAACATCGGCGGATCGCTGACGCCGCTGGGCGACCCGCCGTTGTTCCTGGGCTTCCTGAAGGGCGTGAACTTCTTCTGGACCACCACCCACCTGCTGCACGACACGACAGTGGTGGCGGGGATCCTGCTCGTCGCCTTCTATCTGCTTGATCGCCACTTCTACGCGAAGGAAACCGCCTCGGTGAAGCGGCCCGACCCGACCCCGCCGACGGAGGGCATCGGGCTGCGCGGCGGGCAGAACCTGCCGTTGCTGGTGGGGGTCATCGGCGCCATCCTGCTCAGTGCCCTATGGAAGCCCGGCATCACCTTCACCATTTACGGCACCCATGTGGAGTTGCAGTGGATCGTGCGTGACGTGCTGCTGGTGGGCCTGGCGCTGGTCTCCCTCGCCATCACCCCCCCCATCGTGCGCGAGCGCAACGGTTTCGACTGGGAGCCCATCCTGGAAGTGGCAAAGCTGTTTGCCGCCATTTTCCTCACCATCATACCAGTGATCGCAATTCTCAAGGCGGGTTCGCGCGGCGCGTTCTCCCCGTTGGTGGATCTGGTGACAGGGCCCGACGGGCAGCCGGTGAACGTGTGGTATTTCTGGCTGACGGGGGCGCTCTCGGCCTTCCTCGACAATGCGCCGACCTATCTCGTCTTCTTCAATCTCGCCGGCGGCGATCCGCACCAGCTCATGGGGCCGCTCGCGGTGACGCTGGAGGCGATCTCGGCGGGTGCGGTGTTCATGGGCGCCATGACCTATATCGGCAACGCGCCGAACTTCATGGTGCTCTCCATCGCCCGCCACCGCGGCGTGAAGATGCCGAGCTTCTTCGGCTACATGGGCTGGTCAATCGTGTGCCTCCTGCCCTGCTTCGCGCTTCTGACGGTGCTGTACTTCATCTGACGGGCGGAGGGTGTCACCCCGGCGGGACGCTCACCGCGTGATCACGATGGCCGTGTTGCCCCGGCCATAGCTCTGGACCAGGGAATAAAGGGTGGCCGCATTGGAGGGGTGCAGGCGGATGCAGCCGTGGGAGGCGGGTCCCCCCAACTGGCTCACCGCATAGCTGCCATGTATCGCATAGCCCCCGCTGTAGAAAATCGAATAGGGCATGGGCGAGTTGTAGTACTTGCGCGAATAATACATGCGATAGAGGCGCTGCGGTCGGTAGACCCCGGTGGGTGTCACGTAGCCCCGTCGTGCGGTGGATACCAGCCACGAATAGCGTGGCACCCCGTTCACCGACACCGTCATGCGCTGGGACGACAGGTCCACCCGCGCTACCACCGTCGCCGCCTCGGCCCGGGAGAGGAAGCCGGACAGGAGCAGCAGGACCAGAACCGCCGGCAGGCCCCACCTTGCCCTGCTGGCCCAAATTTGGCCGGTCCAAGTTCTGCCGGGCGATGATCCGGTGAGGATCGCTCCGGCGGGGATTGATTCCGGGGCCCCGGCTCTGACGTCCACGCCACTGGCGCGCCCTTCAGTAGACCGGAAGCCGGCGCTTGACCCTGGCATCGCCGTGCCCTTCTTTCCCTTTGGGAATACCATACTGCCACGCCAAGGCTGCAACGCAAGGCTGCACCACGACGGCTCGACCCGGGCGGGCACCGATGGATACCGCCGCGTCGCCGGTCGAGGACCGAGGGGACGTGGGCTTCACGGAATCGCGAAGGTGCTCTAGATCCTTGCGTCCGTGCGGCTTCCCCACGCGGTGCACCGCCCACTTTCCTTCAAAATGTTCTATTGTCCCGTAGCCGTCCGCGGAACCGCAGGCCCCTCAGGACCGTCAGCCGCGCGCCGGCGAAGGAGATCAATCCATGGTGATGATGCTGTTCGGCCTACTCGTTTTCCTGGGCATCCACATGGTGGGAAGCCTCAGGGGTTTTCGGGCCAAGCTCATCGACCAAGTCGGGCTGAAAACCTACAAGGGCTTCTTCTCCCTGCTTGCCATCAGCGGCCTGCTGCTCACCGCCTATGGCTATGCCCTGTGGCGGGCCAACGGCGCGCCGGACCTGTGGAACCCGCCGCGGGGGATGATGCATCTCACCAAGCTGCTGATGGTGTTTGCAGCCATCGCCGTGGTGGCGGCCTATGTGCCCAGCCACATCAAGGCCTGGCTCAAGCACCCCATGCTGGTCGGCGTGAAGATCTGGGCCCTCGCCCACCTCCTCGCCAATGGTGACCTGGCCTCCATCGTGCTGTTCGGCTCGGTGCTGGCCTGGGCGGTGTATGACCGCATCGCGGTGAAGCGGCGCGGCGATCCCCTGCCGGTGGTGCCAAACAATTATGCCGGCGACGCTCTCGTCGTGGGTGGGGGGCTGGTGCTCTATGCCGCGCTCGCCTACCTATTTCATCCCTATGTGATCGGCGTGCCCGTCATGTGATCCCGCTGCGTCGGTTCTCAACCGATGCCAGGGCGGGTTCGCCCAGGCGCCGCGCGAAGCTGGTCGCATCCGCAAGGAAAAAAGAGGAACGCCATGTCCAGTCAGGCCGATGCCCGCCGCATCACCGCGCCGCAGATCCAGGCGCGCAAGGGAGGCGAGCCCATCGTCTCCCTCACCTCCTACCATTCCCACACGGCGCGCCTGCTCGACCGGCATGTGGACGTGATCCTGGTGGGCGACAGCCTCGGCATGGTGATGCACGGCATGGAAACCACCGTGCCCGTCACCGTGGAGATGATGATCGTCCACGGTCGTGCCGTGGTGCGCGGCACCAAGCGCGCCCTCATCGTGGTGGACCTGCCCTTCGGCAGCTACGAGGCGAGCCATACGGAAGCCTTTCACACCGCCGCCCGCGTGCTGAAGGAGACCGGCGCCGGCGCGGTGAAGCTGGAAGGCGGACGCCGCATGGCCGAGACCGTGCGATTCCTGGTGGATCGCGGCGTGCCGGTGATGGGTCATGTGGGCCTCACCCCCCAGGCCATCAACACGCTGGGCTCGTTCAAGGCGCGCGGCCGGGACGACGCGGAGGCCTCCATCATCCTCGACGACGCCCGTGCCATCGCCGAGGCCGGGGCCTTCTCCATCGTGCTCGAAGCCATTGCCGAGCCGCTGGCCCGTCGCATCACCCAGGAGGTGGCGCCCCCCACCATCGGCATTGGCGGCTCACCGGCCTGCGATGGCCAGATCCTGGTGCTGGAAGACATGCTGGGCCTCGGCGATCGGGTGCCCAAGTTCGTGAAGAAGTACGCCAATCTCGGCCCGGACATCGAGAAGGCGGTGGCGAGCTACGCCGATGAAGTGCGCGCGCGCACTTTCCCGGCCGCCGAGCACACCTACGCCCCGCGCCTTGTCGAGAAGCCGGCGAAAGCCTCCTGATGGGTTCGCGCCGGACCGGAGCGGCCCTGTCACGCGCCTCATTCGGCCTTTTCCTGGCTCTCGCCGCCGCGGTGTCCGCCGCGCCGGCGCGGGCGGCGGAAGACTGCTTCCTGGCCACCGATCTCGAAAGCGGGCGGGTACTGGCCAAGCAGGGCCTGTGCGCCACCCGCCATCCGCCCAACTCCACCTTCAAGATCGCCCTCGCCCTCATGGGTTATGATGCCGGCCTGCTGAAGAGCCAGAGCCAGCCGGTGTTGGAGCCGCCCGAGGGCGCGGATCTTTCCCGGCCACAGACGCGCGGGCCGCAGACGCCGCGCTCCTGGATGGAGAATTCCGTGGTCTGGTATTCCCAGATCCTTGCCCGCGAGCTGGGGGCGGAGCGCATCGCGGGCTATCTCAAGGCCTTCGCCTACGGCAATGAGAACATGGGCGGCCTGAAGGGCGAAGACGAGCCCCTGGCGCGCTTCTGGCTCTCCTCGTCCCTGCGCATTTCTCCGCGCGAGCAGATCGATTTCCTGCGCCGGATGCTGAAGGGCGCCCTGCCCGTCTCCGCCGAGGCGGTCAGCGCCACTGAGCAGCTCCTGCTCATCGACGAGCAGCCGGCGGGCTGGCTGGTGTTCGGCAAGACTGGCACCGGCAACGGCCGGCACGCCGACGGCAGCCTCGACCATGCGCGGCCGTTCGGCTGGTTCGTGGGCTTCGCCCGCAAGGCGGCGCACACGGTGGTGTTCGTGCGCTTCACCACCCTCGACATGGCCGCCCCCGAGCCCCTCGGCCCGCAGGCGCGGCGGCAGGCCATCGCCGTCCTCGCCCCGGTGCTGGCGGCTCAGGCGCCGTGAACCTGCCTCGCCGCGCCCGCGCCGTACGCTGACCAGGGCCCGCGCCGCGCGGGCGGCCCCGCCGGGATGACAAGGACGGCAGGCTTTTGCCGGACGACCATGCCGCAAGATGCTGCCGCAAGATCTTGCCAGCGCCTCAGGCCCCACGGCCGCCGACAGGCCCCCCACGCCGGAGCCGGCGGCGTCCGATGCCCACCCCATTCGCCCCCTCCAAGGCGCCCGCCGCCGCCAGCCAAGGACAGATCCGTGCGCGTCTCCGTCATCGTGTCCGCCTTCGTCGCTGCGCTCGTGGGATTTGGCGGAACGCTCGCCCTGATCCTCGCCGCTGCCGCCGCGGTGGGGGCAAGCCCCGCCGAGGCCTCCTCCTGGGTCGCCGCCATCTGCCTGGCTATCGCAGCGACGTCTGCCTTTCTTTCCATGCGCTACCGCATGCCCATCATCGCCGCCTGGTCCACGCCGGGGGCTGCCCTCATTGCCGGTTTCGGATCGGGGATCGGCATGGCCTCGGCCACCGGCGCCTTTCTGGTCGCTGGCCTGCTGATGGTCTTGTGCGCGGCGATCAAGCCCCTCGGCGCACTGGTGGCCCGCATCCCGGTGGCGGTGGCCGCCGCCATGCTGGCCGGCGTGCTGGTCCGGTTCGTCATGGCTCTGGCCGAGCAAGCGGCGGCATCGCCGGCTTTGGTGCTGCCGGTGATCGCGGTGTTCTTCATCGTTCGGCGGTTGTCGCCCAATTGGGCCGTGCCGGCGGCGCTGGTCGCAGGCGGCGCCGCGGCCATCCTGCTCGGCCGGGTCGGACCCATGCCGGCGCCGGAGCTGTCGGCGCTGGTCTGGACCACGCCCCGCTTCGATCCATCGGTGCTGGTGGGGCTCGGTGTGCCGCTGTTCCTCGTCACCATGGCCTCGCAGAACCTGCCCGGCTTCGCCGTGCTGCGCGCGAGCGGATACGTGCCGCCGGTGCGGCCCATTCTCGCCGTGACCGGCCTTGCCTCCATGGTGACGGCACCCTTTGGCGCCCACGCCACCAACCTGGCCGCCATCACCGCTGCTTTGTGCACGGGGCCGGAGACCCATCCCGATCCCAGGCAGCGCTGGCGAGCGGGGCCGGCCTATGCCGGCTTCTATGTCCTGCTTGCGGCCGCCGGCGCCTCGCTTGTGGGCGTGTTCGCGGCCTTGCCGCCTGCCCTCATCGCCACCATCGCCGGCCTTGCCTTGCTGTCACCGCTGACCGGAGCGCTGACGGCGGCGCTGCACGAGGAAAGGCACCGGCTGGCAGCAGTAGCCACCTTCGCCACCACGGCTTCGGGAGTCACGGCCCTTGGCCTCGGGGCACCGGTGTGGGGGCTGGCGGCGGGGCTCGCCATCATCGGCCTGGATCACCTGCGGCGGACCTGAAGTGCGGGACTGCAACCCGCCCCCTGAAACAAAAAATCCCGCGGACGACACCAGTCACCCGCGGGATCCTTGTTTGCGAGGCAGGCCCTTTACGCCTCGGGCCCTTTACACCTCAGGCCATTAATGTCGGCGGGTCTCGATCAGCCCGCCTTCTTGGCCTTGAACTGCTGGATGATGGCGATGACCTCGCCCACGAAGCCGCGGCGGAACAGCGACACCGCGAGCACGAAGATGACGCCCTGGATCACCAGCACCCATTCGCCGAGGCCGGCCAGATAGTTCTGCATGGTCACGATCACCGCCGCGCCCACGATGGGGCCGAGGATGGTGCCCATGCCGCCCACCAACGTCATCAGGATCACCTCGCCCGACATCTGCCAGGCGACGTCGGTGAGCGAGGCCAGCTGGAACACCAGCACCTTGGTGGCCCCGGCAAGGCCAGCCAGCGCCGCCGAGAGCACGAAGGCGAGCAGCTTATACTGGTTCACCCGGTAGCCCAGCGAGATGGCCCGCGGCTCGTTCTCGCGGATGGCTTTCAGCACCTGCCCGAACGGCGAGTGAATCGTCCGGTAGATGACCAGGAAGCCGAACACGAAGATGGCCAGCACCAGATAATAGAGGTTGATGTCCTTCGACAGGTCGAAGATGCCGAACAGCGACCCGCGCGGCACCGCCTGAAGGCCATCCTCGCCGCCGGTGAAGCGGGCCTGGAGGCAGAAGAAGAAGAACATCTGCGCCAGTGCCAGCGTCACCATGGCGAAATAGATGCCCTGGCGGCGGATGGCGAGCAGGCCGGAGATGAAGCCCAGCGCGGCGGCGAAGACGACGCCGGCTAGGATGCCCAGTTCCGGCGAGAAGCCCATCACCTTGATGGTATGGGCGCACACATAGGCCGACCCGCCGAAGAACATGGCATGGCCGAAGGACAGCAGGCCCGTGTAGCCCAAGAGCAGGTTGAAGGCGCACGCGAACAGCGCGAAGCACATCACCTTCATGAGGAACACGGGATAGACGCCGAACGGCGCCGCCAGCAGCACCGCGATGGCGAGGATGCCGAAGAGGGTGCCGGCGCTGGCGCCGGAGCCGGTGGCCGCGGGCGCGCCGGCGGGGTGGGCGGGGGTGGAAGTGCTCATTGCGCCGCGCTCACTTGGCTGTGCCGAACAGGCCGGCGGGCTTCACCATGAGCACGATGGCCATGATGACGAAAATCACCGTGGAGGAAGCCTCCGGGTAGAACACCTTGGTCAGGCCCTCGACAATGCCGAGGCCGAAGCCGGTGACGATGGCGCCCATGATGGAGCCCATGCCGCCGATCACCACCACCGCGAACACCACGATGATGAGGTTAGAGCCCATGGTGGGGCTCACCTGATAGGCCGGCGCGGCGAGCACGCCGGCGAGCGCGGCAAGGCCGACGCCGAAGCCGTAGGTGAGCGTGATCATGCGCGGCACGTCGATACCGAAGGCCTGCACCAGGTCCGGCCGCTCGGTGGCGGCGCGCAGGTAGGAGCCGAGCTTGGTGCGCTCGATCACGTACCAGGTGGCAAAGCACACCACGATGGAGGCCACCACCACGAAGGCGCGGTAGTTGGGCAGGAACATGAAGCCGAGGTTGGTGCCGCCCGGCAGGGGATTGTTGTAGGGCAGGCCCGAGGAGCCGTACTGCCGCCGGAACAGGCCCTCGAAGATCAGGGCGAGGCCGAAGGTGAGCAGCAGGCCGTAGAGATGATCGAGGTGGTAGAGCCGTTTGAGCAATGTGCGTTCGATCACCATGCCGATGATGGCCACGATGAGGGGTGACAGCACCAGCGCGCCCCAGAACGGGACGCCGGCATAGTTGAGCAGCATCCACGCCCCGAACGCGCCCATCATGTATTGCGCGCCGTGGGTGAAGTTGATCACGTTCAGAAGGCCGAAGATCACCGCGAGCCCGAGGCTCAGCATGGCGTAGAACGCGCCGTTGATCAGGCCGAGCAGCAATTGCCCGAAAAGGGCCTGCGGGGGAATGCCGAGAAGCTCGAACATCGAAGATCCGTCTCGTCAGGAGGACGCGGGCCGGCCCTTAAGGCCGACCCACCTGAATTGGAGCATCAGCCCTTCTTGACGAGGGGGCAGTCGCTGTCGGCGAGCGGACGGAAGGCCTCGTTCGCCGGGATGGTGGCCTTCAGGGTGTAGTAGTCCCAGGGCCCCTTCGACTCGGAAGGCTTCTTCACCTCGAACAGGAACATGGGGTGGATATGGCGGCCATCGGCCCGCACCTCGCCCTTGCCGAACAGCGGGTCGTCGGTGGGGATCTTCTTCATCTCGGCCACCACGGCGGCGCCGTCCTTGGCGGACTTCAGCGCTTCCACCGCCTTCAGGTAATGGGTGACGCCCGAATAGACGCCGGCCTGCACCATGGTGGGACGACGCCCGCCATTGGCCGCGGCGAAGGCGTCGGCGAACTTGCGGTTGGCGTCGGTCTGGTCCCAGTACCAGGCCGAGGTCAGGTTCAGGCCCTGCGCCACCTTGAGACCGAGGGAGTGCACGTCGGTGAGGAAGATGAGCAGGCCAGCGAGCTTCTGGCCGCCGTCGACGATTCCGTATTCCGACGCCTGCTTGATGGAGTTGATGGTGTCGCCGCCGGCATTGGCGAGGCCCACGATCTTGGCCTTGGAGCTCTGCGCCTGCAGCAAGAAGGACGAGAAATCGGCGTTGTTGAGCGGCACGCGGACCTGACCCAGCACCTTGCCGCCGTTGGCCTTCACCACTTCCGAGGTGTCGCGCTCGAGGGCGTGGCCGAAGGCATAGTCGGCGGTGAGGAAGAACCAGGTGTCGCCGCCGGTCTTCACGATCGCCTTGCCGGTGCCGTTGGCTAGCGCCCAGGTGTCGTAGGTCCAGTGCACGGTGTTGGGGGTGCAGGCCTTGCCGGTGAGGTCGGAAGTGGCCGCGCCGGAATTGATGAAGACCTTGTTCTTTTCCTTGGTGACGCCGCTGACCGCCAGGGCGACGCCGGAATTGGGCGTATCCACGATGACATCCACGCCGTCCACGTCATACCACTGGCGGGCGACCGAGGTCCCCACGTCCGCCTTGTTCTGGTGATCGGCGAAGATCACCTCCACCTTGAGGCCCTTGGCGGCGGCGCCGAAGTCTTCCACGGCCTTCTTGGCGGCCCACACCGAGCCCTGGCCGCCGAGATCGGCATAAAGGCCCGACTGGTCGTTGAGGACGCCGATCTTCACCGGGACCTGGGCGTAAGCGGCACCGGCGCCCATGAGGCTGCTGGCTGCCAGGAAAATGGCTGCAAGACGCATGTGTTTCCTCCCACCGGCTGCAAGCCGGATTTCTCTGTCAGGAACCCGGCTTCAGACGCCGAGGAACGCTTCGAGACGCGCCGCGTTTTCCGCGATCTTGTCGTTGGGGACCATGTCCACCACCCGGCCGTGTTCCACCACATAGTGGCGATCGGCAACCGTGGAGGCGAAATGGAAATTCTGCTCCACCAGCAGCACCGTGAACCCCTTCTTCTTGAGGTCCCGGATGATCTGGCCGATATGCTGCACGATCACCGGGGCAAGGCCCTCGGAGGGCTCGTCCAGAAGCAGGAGCTTGGCGCCGGTGCGCAGGATGCGGGCGATGGCCAGCATCTGCTGCTCGCCGCCCGACAGCTTGGTGCCCTGGCTGTTGCGCCGCTCTTCCAGCCGCGGAAACAGCTCGTGAACCTCGTCCACGGTCAGTCCGCCGGGCAGCACCACGGGGGGCAGCAGCAGGTTCTCGCGCACCGAGAGCGAGGCGAAAATGCCGCGCTCCTCGGGGCAGATGGCGATGCCGAGCCGGGCGATCTTGTTGGGCTGCAGCCCGACCGTCTCGGTGCCCTCGTAGCGGATGGACCCGGCGCGCTTGCGCAACAGGCCCATGATGGCCCGCATGGTGGTGGTCTTGCCGGCGCCGTTGCGACCCAGCAGCGTCACCACCTCGCCGGGATGGACATCGAAGGTCATGCCGTGCAGCACGTGGCTTTCGCCATAGTGGCCGTGCAGGTCCTTCACCTCGAGCAGGGGAGTTGCGTTCGCGGCCATCTCAATGCGCTCCACCGGTGCCCATGTAGGCCTCGACGACCTGCGGGTTCTTCGACACCTCGGAATAGGGTCCCTCGGTGAGGATCTCGCCGCGGGCGAGCACGGTGATCGTGTCGGAGAGGTCGGAAACCACCGAGAGATTGTGCTCCACCATCAGGATGGTGCGGCCCTCGGAAACGCGCTTGATGAGGTCCGACGTGCGCGCGATGTCCTCGCGGCCCATGCCGGAGGTGGGCTCGTCCAGAAGCAGCATCTCCGGCTCCAGCGCCAGGGTGGTGGCAATCTCCAGCGCCCGTTTGCGGCCGTAGGGAAGCTCCACCGCAAGATGCTTGGCGTAGGAGATCAGGTCCACGTCGGCCAAAAGCGCCATGGCGCGGTCGTTCAGCGCGTCCAGCGACGTCTCCGACTTCCAGAAATGGAAGGAATTGCCGATGGGACGCTGCAGCGCGATGCGGACATTGTCCATCACGGTGAGGTGCGGAAATGTCGCCGAGATCTGGAACGAGCGCACCATCCCGAGCCGGGCGACATCAGCCGGCGGCGTGCGCGTGATGTCCTTCCCGTTCAGGCGAATGGTGCCCCGGGTCGGTTCCAGAAACTTGGTGATCAGGTTGAAGCAGGTGGTCTTCCCCGCGCCATTCGGCCCGATCAGGGCGTGAATGGTGTGCCGGCGGATCCTGAGGTCAACGTTCTTGACCGCAGCAAATCCTTTGAATTCCTTGGTAAGACCAGACGCTTCAACGATGTAGGGCACGTCTGAGACGGTGTCCATGATCGTAAGGTGCCCTCGCTATTGTGGCCTGCGGAGACAGCGAGCGTTCCCCTGGCCAATTTCCTCCGGATCGGCACCTTTTGCGGTGCACTTCATCTTGCGTCGCAAACTAGCACGTTGCGCCATGGGAGCGTCAATAGACTGCTGACGCGACGTTCGTCTATCTCGATCTTGGTCTGCGCGCATGTCACGCACACTTGTGATTGCTCAATCTGCAGGCGTAATGACGAGATCCAGCCAGGCACCCTCCACCCCCGACACCTGAAGTCGCACGTCACCGCTGGGAATCCCGAATCGCAGACTCTTGCGCAGGCCGGGACAGGCATGCACGCCGGTGAAGGCGATGGGCGTCAGAGGCCGCCCGTCGACCACCACATCGATCCACGCATTTGCCGAAACCGTGACCTGCCACACCCGCTCGGGCGGGGGTACTTTCAGATCCATCACACCGGCGAAGGTCCCGCCGTCGCCCCTGCGCGGCGGGACGGGGAGATTCGCCCCGACCTGCGGCACGAGGCCAAGGCGCAGAGCACCGTCCAGAGGTAGAACCAGCGTGTCGCCCGGCGTGACCCGACGCGGATCAGGCGCCGAGAGCAAAGCGCGGTCTGCCGCGAGCGGCCAGGCGGCACGTTCGCAATCCTCCGCCACCGGCTGCGCCCCGGCCACCCCGCCCCTGGCGGCCAGAAATCCAGCAGCCAGAACCAGGGCCACCCCCATCCCGGCGGCGCGCCACCGTCCACCGCTTCGCACCGCCCTCGCCAAGGACGCCATGGCCACCACCGCCTCCGGCATCTGCCGCAAGATGTATCTCACGGGATATATCTTATCCTGAAATACACCGTCGCCGCGCCGGCCACCAGCGGGTCGGATCCGGTAGGCCACCGCCGGGAGGACTGAAGCCGGGAGGACTAGCCGAGCTTCACTCGAGCAGGGTGCGGGCCTGGGCGTGGTAGGCCTCGTTGGGGCGCATGTCGGTGGCCGAGGCGATTCGGTTGGACATGTTGAAGAAGCCCACCACCGCCGACACGTCCCAAATATCCCGCTCCGAGAGGCCGACACGGCGCAGGGCCTCGCGGTCCTCCTCCTCCACCTCATTGGGGCGCTCGGTGAGCTTGGCGGCGAAGTCGAGCATGGCGCGCCGGCGCGGGTCGAGCCGGGCGGCGCGATAATTCATCACCAACTGCTCACCCAGGATGGGATCGCCGGACAGCTGACGCACCGCCGCGCCGTGGGCAGTGAGACAGTAATAGCAGCGGTTCACGGCGGACACGACCACGGCGATCATCTCCCGCTCCAGCTTGGACAGGCCGGATGGGGCGAGCATGAGGTCGTTGTACATGGCGGCGAAAGCCGAAAGCTTCGCCATGTCGAAGGCATAGGCCTGAAGCACGTTCGGAACGAAGCCGATCTTCTCCAGGCATTTGTCGAAATACGCCCGGTTGGCCGGATCAAGCTCCGCCGGCGGCAACGGAAGGGCGATGGCGGGGAGATCGTCCCGCTGCCGCGCCGGAGCCGGTGCCGCAATTGCGGGCGACGCCGCGCCGGGCTTGGCCTTCGCCTGTTTGGCTGACGCCTTTTTCGCAGGCGCGCCTTTATTTTTGGCAGTCCCGCTTTTGCCCTTTTCGGCGCCCACGCCTGCCCTCACCTTCGTTGCCATAGCGTCGCCTCGTCATTGTCGCGTTGCCAGCTTCGTCCAGAACTCGGGACAGGCATTTGGGTCCAACCCCTGGGCCTGGAACTTGCCCATCATTCGATCCGTCACGGCACAGGCCCGGCGGGCCGGTGCTCCACAAGGGAAAGGCCATGAACGTCATGGGATTTCAAGCCACCGACACTGCCCAGGTCGGGACCCGCGATCTCACGGCGCTCGCCGCGCATCTGTGCGCGGACGCCCCGGAGCTGCCCCAGGGCTTCGTCGCGGCCGTCCTGGCGGCGGTCGCGCCCGAGGATCTGGCGCCACTGACCCCGGATTGTCTCGCCGTGCTGCTGAAGGAGGCGTGGACTCATGTCGCTGGCCGCCCCCGGGGCGAGCCGAGCGTGCGAGTGTTCAACCCCGAGCTGAAGGGCGAGGCCGTCACCGTGGTCGAGGCGGTGAATGACGACATGGCCTTCCTGTTCGATTCCATCGCCGGCACCCTTGCCGAGCGCGGGCTCGAATTGAAGCTCGCCGCTCATCCCATCCTGCATGTGGAACGCAACGCGTCCGGCACCGTGACCGGGCTGGAAGCCCCCTCGGCGAAAGGCGAGCGCTCCGAGGACAATCGCGAGAGCCTCATCCACATCCACGTGTCGGCCATCGGCGCGGCGGAGGGCCTGCAACTGCGGGCGGCCCTCGAAGCCGCGCTGGCGGACGTGCGCGCCGCCAACGAGGACTTCTCCGCCATGCGCAAGCAGGTGAAGAGCCTCAGCAAGGGCTACCGCCGCGAGAAGCGCCCCTACGACGAGGACGCCCAGGAAGAAGCAGCGGACGTTCTGGAATGGCTCACCGAGGACAATTTCATCTTCCTCGGCCTGCGGCACTACGAACTGACCGACGACGGCCTCCAGGCGGAAGCCAACAGCGGCCTTGGCATCCTGCGCGATCCCTCCGTCCACGAGCTGCGGCTCGGCGACAAGCCGGTGGTGACCACGCCGGAGATCCGCGCCTTCCTGGAAGCGCCTACCCCGCTGCTGTTCACCAAGGCGAGCCTGCGCTCGCGGGTCCATCGCCACGACGTGATGGATTATGTGGGCATCAAGTCCCATGACGAAAAAGGCCGGCTCGTCGGCGAGGTGCGCCTCATCGGCCTGTTCGCCTCCACCGCCTATACCCATTCGGTGCGGGAGATCCCCTATCTGCGCCTGAAGGCGGCGTCCGTCATCAAGGGCGCGGGCCTGGAGCCGGATAGCCATTCGGCGCGTGCGCTGACCTCTGTACTGGAGACCTATCCGCGCGACGACCTGTTCCAGATCGACGCCCAGACGCTGCTCGGCCACGCCCGCGAGATCCTCTCGCTCTACGACCGGCCGCGCCTGAAGCTGCTGCCCCGCGCCGACCGGTTCGACCGCTTCGTGTCGGTGCTCGCCTTCCTGCCGCGCGAGCGCTTCGACGCCCAGGTGCGGGACGTGATCGGCGAGATCCTCGCCCGTGCCTATGGCGGCAGTGTCGCCTCGTTCGACCAGGCGTTCGTCCCCGGCCTGCCGCTCACCCGCGTGCAATACATCATCGACCGCAGCGAAGGCCGCATCCCGACGGTGGACCGCGGCGCGCTGGAACAACAGGTCGCCGGCGCCATCCTGTCGTGGAGCGACCGGCTGTCCGCCGCCATCTCGGCACTGCCGGGCATCGACGCCGACATCGCCACCGGGCTGAAGCGCCGCTACGCCGCGGCGTTCGACCCCGGCTACGTGGCCGAATATGACGTGTCCACGGCGCTCGCCGATATCGACAGCATGGAGCGGCTGTCCAACGAGCGGCCGGTGGCCCTCGACTTCTATCGCCGGCGCGGTGACGACGACCGGCGCATCTCCCTGCGGCTGCTCTCCTATGGCGCGCCGCTGCCCCTGGCCACCCGGGTGCCCATGCTCGACAACATGGACCTCAAGGCCATCAACGAGCGCACCTATCGCATCGACCCGGCCGGCGCGGGCGAGCGCAGCTGGCTCCACGACATGACGCTGGAGCGCCACGACGGCGGCACCATCTCCGTCGAGGGCTCGGCGGTGCGGCTGGAGGACTGCCTGAACGCGGTGCTGCGCGGGGCGGCGGCGAACGACGGCTACAACGCGCTGGTGCTCGACGCCGGGCTCACCTGGCGCGAGGCGGCGCTGGTGCGCGCGCTCGGCCACTACATCCGGCAGGCGGGCATCCCGTTCTCGCAGGATTATATCTGGCAGACCCTGAACGCCCACGGCGCGCTGGCCCGCTCCATCGTGGCCCTGTTCCACGCCCGCTTCGACCCCGCGCTCGATGCCTCGGCCGAGGCGCGCATTGCCCGCGAGGCGCCCCTGCGCGCCGCCATCGACAGCGAACTTGCCGAGGTGTCGAGCCTCGACCAGGACCGCATCCTGCGGCGCTTCGTGAACCTCGTGGACGCGGCCATCCGCACCACCTTCTATCAGCGCGACGCCGAGGGCCGGCCCAAGGAGGCCATCGCCATCAAGTTCGAGAGCGCGAAGGTGGAGGGCCTCGCCCTGCCCCGGCCGCTCTATGAGGTGTTCGTCTATGCGCCCCGCGTGGAAGGCGTGCACCTGCGCTTCGGCAAGGTGGCGCGCGGCGGCCTCAGGTGGTCCGACCGGCCGCAGGATTTCCGCACCGAGGTCCTCGGCCTCGTGAAAGCCCAGCAGGTGAAGAATGCGGTGATCGTGCCGGTGGGTGCCAAGGGCGGTTTCGTGCCCAAGCGCCTGCCCGCTGGCGGCAGCCGCGAGGCGGTGATGGCGGAGGGCACCGCCGCCTACCGCATTTTCGTCTCCAGCCTGCTCGACCTCACCGACAATCTGAAGGGCGGGCAGGTGGTGCACCCCGCCGACACGGTGCGCCTCGACGCCGACGACCCCTATCTCGTGGTGGCGGCCGACAAGGGCACGGCCACCTTCTCCGACACCGCCAACGCCATCTCGGCCCGCCACGGCTTCTGGCTGGACGACGCCTTCGCCTCCGGCGGCTCGGTGGGCTACGACCACAAGGCCATGGGCATCACCGCCCGTGGCGCCTGGGAAGCGGTGAAGCGCCACTTCCGCGAGATGGACATCGACATCCAGGTGACCCCGGTCACCGTGGCCGGCGTCGGCGACATGTCCGGCGACGTGTTCGGCAACGGCATGCTGCTGTCGAGCGCGCTCAAGCTGGTGGCGGCCTTCGACCACCGCCACATCTTCATCGACCCCACCCCGGAGCCGGCCTCCTCCTTCGCCGAGCGCCAGCGCCTGTTCAACCTGCCCCGCTCCTCCTGGGCAGACTATGATCCCGCCCTCATTTCCAAGGGCGGCGGGGTGTTCCCGCGCAGCGCCAAGAGCATCGACCTGTCCGACGAAATCCGCGCCCTGCTGCGCTTCCCCAAGGCCCATGCCACGCCGGCGGAACTCATCACCGCCATCCTGAAGGCGCAGGTGGACCTGCTCTTCTTCGGCGGCATCGGCACCTATGTGCGCGCCTCCGGCGAGACCGACGCGCAGGTGGGTGATCGCGCCAACGACGCAGTGCGCATCGCCGCCGCCGACCTCGGCGCCAAGGTGGTGGGCGAGGGCGCTAACCTCGGCATGACCCAGCGCTCCCGCATCGAGGCGGCGCGCCGGGGCGTGAAGCTCAACACCGACGCCATCGACAATTCGGCCGGCGTGAACACCTCCGACGTGGAGGTGAACATCAAGATCGCCCTCGCTTTGCCGCTGGAGCGGGGCGACCTGACCGCCCCCGACCGGGCAGCACTGCTCAAGGAGATGACCGACGAGGTCGGCGCCCTGGTGCTGCGCAACAACTATCTCCAGACCCTCGCCCTCTCCCTCGCCGAGCACAAGGGCGCGGACGACCTCGCCTTCCAGCAACGCCTGATGCAGATGCTGGAGGCGCGCGGCGAGCTGGACCGGGCGGTGGAATTCCTGCCGTCCGACGCCGAGATCGCCGACCGGCGCTCGCGCGGGGAGCATCTCACCCGCCCCGAGCTGGCGGTGCTGCTCGCCTACGCCAAGCTGGCGCTGGACCAGGACCTCGTCGCCTCCAACGTGCCGGACGACGCCTATCTCTCCGGGGAGCTGGTGAATTACTTCCCGCGCGAGATCAAGGAGCGTTACCCCCACGCCATCGAGACCCACCGGCTGCACCGGGAGATCATCGCCACCGGCCTGTCCAATGCCATCGTCAATCAGGGCGGGCCGTCGTGCCTTGCCCGGATCGCCGACCAGACCGGTGCCGACGCCCCCGCCATCGCCCGCGCCTTCGCCGCGGTGCGCGACAGCTACCATGTGCCGGAACTGAATGCCGCCATCGACGCCCTCGACACCAAGGTGCCGGGCGCGGTGCAGCTCGGCCTCTACGCCGCGGTGCAGGACTTGGTGGTGGGGCGCACCATCTGGTTCCTCGGCAACGTCTCCTTCGCCGATGGCATCGCCGGGGTGGTGGAGCGCTATCGCACCGGGATCGCGGCGGTGGCCGCCGTGCTGGAAGAGAGCCTGCCGGAGGCCTGGCGCCGCGAGCGCGAGGCGCGCATGGCCGACCTCATCGGCCACAACGTGCCGGAAGAGCTCGCCCGCAAGATCGCCTTCATGCCGGGACTGGCGGCGGCCTCCGACATCGCCCTCATCGCCGAGACCACCGGCAAGTCGATCCCCAGCGCTGCCAGCACCTTCTTCGCGGCCGGGCGGACCTTCGCCATCGACGACCTGTTCATGCAGGCCCGCAGCATCCTGGCGCCGGACTATTACGACCGGCTCGCCCTCGACCGGTCTCTGGCCCAGTTGGAGACCTTCATGCGCCGCATCACCGAGCTGATGCTGGTAGACGACGCAGCGGGGGAAGCGGCCGTGAATGCCTTCATCTGCGCCCGCCACGAGGAGGTGGAGCGCATGCGCCGCACGGTGCGCGAGATCGCGGCCTCCGGCCTCAGCCTCTCCAAGCTGACGCTGGCCGCAAGCCTGCTCTCGGACCTGGTGCGGACCTGAGCTGTGCCTCTCGGCCCGATCAGGGACCGGGGCCTTTGACATGAAACCTGCGGCCTCGGTCCCTGACCGGGGCCGCAGTTTTTGTCCAGCCGCACCCACCCTATGGCGTGAGACGGAATGGCGTGAGACGGATCAGGCCGCGCCGGCGCGCAGCGGTGCCACGACGGACGAGGCGACGGGTGCGGGCGGCGGTGCCTCCACAGCCTCTACCGCCGCCGCGACGGAGGTGACGACGGCATCCTCGCCTTCGAACCGCTCCGTCTTCCCCTCCTCCATGCCCCAGTCGGCGACGATCACCCGCCGACCCGGCGCATCGCGCTTGAGGCGTCGGATGGTGTAGCGCCGGTGCGCGGGGGTGGCCGGCGACAGATAGGACAGCACCAGCAGGGACACTTCGTCGGCGATGGGCCGACCGAGACCGACGCGCGGGCGCGTCTCACACCGCGTGCCGGACTGGCGCAGCCGATGGGCGAACAGCAGGGACGCCGCCTCGTCCAGCGCGGAGCGGGCCGCTACGATCAAAACATGGGGCGACGCCGCCCCGGGCTCGTCCGCCGACGTCTCTCCGGCCTCGTCCGGCAGATCATCCAGAAGCTCGGCGAGGGTTTCCTTGAGGCGGGTCTGGCGGGCCTCGTCCAGAACGCCGCGGGCGGCATCGCGCTGGGCGAGGCGCAGCGCCGGCAGCGCCACGCCATCGGCATAATCGGCGAACGATTTCTGTTTCAGGTGCTCCTCGGCCGCGGCCGCCGCCTCCAGCGGATCCCCCGCCAACAGGCGCTGATAGAGGAGTTCGCTCGCCGAAAGAGGCGGCTGGTCGCCCAGCGCCACGTCGAGAAATTCAAGGCTCTCCACATGCCGGCCCAGCACGACCAGGCAGAGCGTGAGCGGGGTGGAGAGCAAAAGCCCCACCGGCCCCCACAGCCAGGTCCAGAAGGTAGCCGCCGCGATCACCGCCACCGGCGACAGGCCGGTGGAGCGGCCGTAGAGCAAGGGCTCGATCACATGGCCCACCAGCGGCTCCACCACCAGGAACAGGGCGGCGGTGGACAGCACCATGGTCCAGCCCGGATCCACCGCGAGCGCCAGGCCGATGGGCAGCGCCGCCGCGATGGCAGCGCCGATATAGGGAACGAAGCGCAGCACGGCCGCCGCCAGCCCCCACAGGAAGGGGCTCGGCACGCCGATGGCCCACAAGCCGAGGCCGATGACCGCGCCGAAGGAGGCATTCAGCGCCACCTGGGCCAGGAAGAACCGCGACAGCCGGCTCCCGGCATCGTCGAGGGCCGCCGTGGTGCGCTGGAGATCATGAGCCCCGGCAAGCCGCACGAAGCGGTTTCGCAAATCCTCCCGCTGGAGCAGGATGAACAGCACGAAGATGAAGACGATGCCGATGGTAGCAAGGGGATGGAGTAGCGGCCCCATCACCGCCGAGAGGGTGCCGAGGGTGCCCGGCGGCGGCTGGTGAACCTCCACCAGCACTGGCCGCCCGTCGGCGGCACCCGCCGCCAGTCCCTGCCCGGCCTGCGGGCCGTCGATCTCACGGCTGAGGTCCTGCACCAGGTCCATGGTGCGCTCGAACGTGCCCGAGCCGCCAGCGGCATCCTTCAGGGACTTGATCTTGTCCCGCATGTTCATGCGGTACTGGGGCAACTCGGCCACAAGGTCGGTGACCTGCAAGGCGATCATTCCGCCCAGCGCCATGAGGCCGAGGAAGGTGATCAGCACCACCGCCACCACCGCGACCGTGCGCGGGATGCGGATGCGGCGCAGTACCATGATCACCGGCGCCAGCACGAAGGCGAGCAGGATCGCCACCGCGATGGGCACGAACACGTCGCGCCCTAGGTACAACACGGTGACAATGGCGATGGCGGCGAAGAAGGTGACGAGGCGGTCCTGCCCGCGTCCGAGCACGGGCATCTTGAAGGAGGAGTCACCCGAACCCAGCATCACCAATCCCTCTATGCCCCGCGCACAGGACCGCGCAGGGCAATAACGCTCGGGCGCGGCTTTGCGATCCACAGCCACGCCACCACCGCGCCACCACAGCTTCCCTCTGCGGAACGCCGGGACGGCAACGGGCGTTCGCACAACGACCGCAGGAGATAAGGCCATGTTCATCTATCGCGTCACGCTGCGCGGAGACCCCGAAGGCGAGTTGCATGTGCGCGACAAGCGTTCGCCCAAGGCCATGGCCCGGGACCTGGTAAAGGACGGCTACCTTGTGACCGAAGCGGTGAGCGTGCGCGCCGCCACCTCCGCCTTCGACGACCCCGCCGGCAATACGGTGAAGGAGGATTTCTTCTCCGCCACGCCACTCGGCGCCGCCGTACTCGTCAAGGAGGCGGTGGCGACGCTGGTGGAGCACGTGGTGCCCAAGGGCGCCGAACCCATGCCCGACATGCCCGAGTAAACGCCACCGGCACGACCGCCTGACGCGACGGGCCGCCGCTCTTGCACAGCGCCGCGTCCTGTGCGCCCTTGGCCGGAGCTGACCCGTCCGGATCCGGCATGCCCGAAACCTCCCCTTCCCCGCCTGTTCCTTCCCCGCCGGTACCACGCCGGGCCATCGTCGGCTGGATCCTGTTCGATCCCGCCTGCCAGCCCTATTTCACCCTCATCACCACCTTCATCTTCGCGCCCTATTTCGCCTCGGCCGTGGCGGAGACGCCGGCACAGGGGCAGGCGCTGTGGGGCTTCGCCACAGGCGCGGCGGGGCTTGTCATCGCCCTCTGCTCACCGGTGCTCGGGGCGGTGGCGGATGCGGCGGGCCGGCGCAAGCCATGGATCTTCGCCTTCGGGCTGATGATGATGGCGGGGGCGGCGCTGCTGTGGTTCGCCGAGCCGGGGAACACGGCGCGCATCCCCCTCGTGCTTGTGGCCTTCGCCGTGGGCACCATCGGCGTGGAATTCGCCACTGTCTTCAACAATGCCATCATGCCGGCCCTGGTGCCCAGGGAGCGGCTGGGACGGCTGTCGGGCGCCGGCTGGGCGGCGGGCTATTTCGGCGGGCTGGTGGCGCTGGCGCTGATGCTCGCCTTCTTCGCCACCCAGCCCGATACAGGCCTCACCCTCCTCGGCCACCCTCCGGCCTTCGGGCTCGACGCGTCGGCGCGGGAAGGCGACCGCTTCAGCGGGCCGCTGACCGCGCTGTGGTATGCCGTGCTGGTCATTCCCATGTTCCTGTTCGTGCCGGACGCGCCCCGCGCCATGCCCATGGGCGAGGCGATCCGCACCGGCCTCGGCGAGATCCGCCGCCTGATCCCGCGCCTGAAGGAACGCCCGGTGCTGGCGCGCTTCCTCCTCGCCAACATGGTCTATACGGACGCGCTGGTGGCGCTGTTCGCGTTCGGCGGCATCTATGCGGCGGGCACCTTCGGCTGGGGCTCCATCGAGATCGGCATTTTCGGCATCCTGCTCACCCTCACCGGTACCGCCGGGGCGCTGGCCGGCGGCTGGCTCGACGACGCGCTGGGGCCGCGCACGGTGATCTTCGGTGCTTTGCTGGTGCTGCTATTTGCCTGCGTGGGCCTGCTTTCGCTGGATCGTGGCGCGATTTTGTTTGGCCTCGTGCCCACCCCTCCGGGCAGCGGGCTCTTCGGCTCGGTGCCGGAGAAGGTCTACGTGGGACTGGGCCTCCTCATCGGCGCCGTGGCCGGGCCGCTGCAGGCGGCAAGCCGCACCCTGCTGGTTCGGCTTGCGCCGGCCGAAAACATGGCGGAATGCTTCGGCCTGTTCGCCCTTTCGGGCAAGATCACCTCGTTCGCCGCCCCCACCTGCGTGGCGCTGGTGACGGCGGCCACCGGCAGCCAGAAGGCGGGGGTGGCCGTGCTCGTCGCCTTCTTCGCCCTCGGCGCGGTGCTGGTGGCGGGGCGGACGCAGGCTCATGATGCCGACGCGACAGAGACTTAGGGAGGCCGCCGTGACCATCCGCTCGATCCGCTTCGATCCCAGGCCCGCCGTGGAGGCAGCCTCCAGCACCACCGTGCATGAGTGGTACCAGGACCGCACCGGCGCCTTCTCCGCCGGCTTCTGGGCCTCGCACCCGTCCGAGATCGCCGTGAGCTATGAGGAAGACGAATTCTGCGTCCTCATCGAGGGCAAGGTGGAACTCACCGACGCCTCCGGCCACACCGAGACCTATGAGGCCGGCGCCTCCTTCCTCATTCCCTCCGGCTTCACCGGGACTTGGAAGAGCGTGACGGCGGTTCGCAAATTCTATGTGGTGCACCTGCCGAAGGCTCCCACCAGCGAAACCTCCGCAAGCTCTTCCGCTGCAAGCCCAGGCTGAGTGCAGGACATGAACCGGCGCCGGCGCGCCGGAACATTGCCGGCTCCGCGACTGTTGCCCTTCCGAGACTTTCACAAGGGAGGGTAAGGCTATGTCCGTCCGGCTCCAGATCGCCGCCATGCTGTTCATGATGATTCAGGCGGTCCTGTTCTTCATCGGCCTGCTCCTGGTGCTTCTGACGCCGCTGGCGCGGGAGGCCATGGACCTCATGCCGTGGGTGGTGGGCGCCACAACCGTCGTGTCGCTGCCGCTGTCCTGGTGGCTGGCACCCCGCCTCAGGGCCCGCACCTGGCGGCGGGACGGCACCCTCGAAGCGCTGAAATGACACGAGCGTGACCGCCGGGACCCGGTCCGGCGGCCCGCCCTCGCAATCGCCGTCATTGAGTGCCATTTTGTTCTCAAGAGAGAATCAGGCCTTGCGAGAGTTTGCCCGTGACCCAGTTGACCGATCCGCGCCGGCATCCGCCTGAGCCGGCGCCCGAGCGTCCCGCCCCCCGCGCGGGCGGCATCGCCGCGCGGGCCGTCTCTGCCGCCGCGCCCACGCCGGATTATCTCAACGGCCTCAATCCCGAGCAGCGCGAAGCCGTGGAGACCCTGGACGGCCCGCTTCTGGTGCTGGCCGGCGCCGGCACCGGCAAGACGCGGGTGCTCACCGCCCGCGTCGCCCATATCCTGTCGCAGGGCCGCGCCTATCCCTCCCAGATCCTGGTGGTGACCTTCACCAACAAGGCCGCGCGGGAGATGAAGGACCGCATCCACGCCATGGTGGGCGACCAAGTGGAGGGCATGCCGTGGCTCGGCACCTTCCATTCCATCGGCGTGCGCATCCTGCGGCGCCACCACGAGCTGGTGGGGCTGAAATCCGGCTTCACCATCCTCGACACCGACGACCAGATCCGCCTGCTCAAGCAATTGCTCGCCGCCGAGAACATCGACGAGAAGCGCTGGCCGGCGCGGCTCCTGGCCTCCACCATCGACAGCTGGAAGAACCGCGGCCTGTCGCCGAAGGACGTGCCCCCCGGCGAGGGCGCGGTCTTCGCCAATGGGCGTGGCGGCTCCCTCTATGCCGCCTATCAGGCGCGGCTGAAGGCGCTGAACGCCGTGGATTTCGGCGACCTGCTGCTGGAAGGCATCCGCCTGTTCCGGGAAAACCCGGACGTGCTCGCCGAATACCACAAGCGCTTCAAATACCTGCTGGTGGACGAGTATCAGGACACCAACGTGGCCCAGTATCTGTGGCTGCGCCTGCTCGCCCAGGGCTCGAAGAATGTGTGCTGCGTGGGCGACGACGACCAGTCCATCTATGGCTGGCGCGGCGCCGAGGTGGACAACATCTTGCGCTTCGAGAGCGATTTTCCCGGCGCCAAGGTGATCCGGCTGGAGCGCAACTACCGCTCCACCGGCCACATCCTTGCCTCCGCCGCCCATCTCATCGCCCATAACGAGGGCCGGCTGGGCAAGACCCTGTTCTCCGAGGGCGAGGACGGTGAGCAGGTCACCGTCACCGGGGCATGGGATTCGGGCGAGGAAGCCCGCGCCGTCGGCGAGGAGATCGAGGCACTGCAACGCGCCGGGCATAAGTTGTCCGAGATCGCCATCCTGGTGCGCGCCTCGTTCCAGATGCGCGAGTTCGAGGACCGGTTCGTGACGCTGGGCATGCCCTATCGCGTCATCGGCGGCCCGCGCTTCTACGAGCGGGCAGAAATCCGCGATGCTTTGGCCTATCTGCGCTGCGTAAATTCATCCGCCGACGACCTCGCCTTCGAGCGCATCGTCAACGTGCCCAAGCGCGGCATCGGCGATGCGACCGTCAAGCAGATCCACGATGTGGCCCGCGCCGTCGGCCTGCCGCTGCAGGAAGCCACCCGCGTGCTCACCGAGAGCGAGGAGCTGAAGCCCAAGGTGCGCGCCACCCTGCGCGGCCTCGTGGAGGCGTTCGGGCGTTGGCGCGAGCAGGCGCGGGTTCTGTCCCACACCGAACTGGCCGAGATCGTGCTGGACGAGAGCGGCTATACGGAGATGTGGCAGAAGGACCGCTCGGCGGAAGCGGCCGGGCGGCTGGAGAACCTGAAGGAGTTGGTGCGCTCCATGGAGCCGTTCGAGAATCTCTCCGGCTTCCTCGAGCACATCTCCCTGGTCATGGACACCGACAACGGCGCCGGCGAGGACGCGGTGCAGATCATGACCCTGCATTCCGCCAAGGGGCTGGAGTTCGACACCGTCTTCCTGCCCGGCTGGGAGGAAGGTCTGTTCCCCCACCAGCGGGCACTGGACGAGCAGGGCAAGGCCGGGCTGGAGGAAGAGCGCCGCCTCGCCTATGTGGGCATCACCCGGGCGCGGGCCTCGGCGCGGATCTTCGTCGCCTCCAACCGGCGCATCCACGGCATGTGGAATTCAACGGTCCCCTCCCGCTTCCTCGACGAACTGCCAGATGCCCATGTGCGGGTGGAGGAAAGCCGCGGCGGCGCCGGCTGGGGCGGGTCGAGCTATGGCGGCGGCAGCTACGGCCAGAGCCGCTTCGACCGGGCCGAGCCGTTTTCCTCTTCCTCCTATTCCACCCCCGGCTGGCAGCGGGCGCAGACCAACCGCGCCCGTACCGACCAGGGCGGCTCAGGCTCCTCCCGCAGCGGCTTCTCCGAACGGGGCGGCCGCTATGATGCGGGCGGCTCCACCCGGCGCGGACCCATGGTGATCGAGGGCACGCTGGTGGCCACCTCCGCCGGCCCGGCATCGGCCTTCCAAACCGGCGAGCGGGTGTTTCACATCAAGTTCGGCTATGGCGAGGTCACCGGCATCGATGGCAACAAGCTGACGGTGCAGTTCGACAAAGCCGGCGAGAAGCGCGTGTTGGAGACCTTCGTCGACAAGGTGTGAGCGCCTCATGTCAGGCGCCGGCGGACGCACCGGCGGCCACCGGACGTGCGTGAAGCTTGCGGTTGCCGGCCCGGCTTGACGCATCTCCTGTTTTCTTCCGCCCGCCGCCTGCTAGGATCCCGGCCCGCCTGCAATTCTGCCGGCGCAGCGAACCATCATGGCCGGCTTCAACGTCTTCCTGCTCGTCGTCGAGATGGCGGTGTATTTCACCGCCATGCTGGCCCTGTTTCGCCTGCGCGAAACGCTGGGGCTGGGCGTCTTCTTCTGCGCCCTCGGCAGCTTCCATTTCATGGAAACGTACCTGGCCGCCGCCTATTATGTGCAGTTGCCCCTGGACATCTCGCTGTCGCCGGGTTCGGTGGTGCTGTTCTCCGGCAAGCTCGCGCTGATCCTGCTCATCTATATCCGCGAGGATGCCCTCGTCGCCCGCCAACCCATCTATGGGCTGTTCATCGGCAACATCCTGCTGATCGGCCTTGTCGCCCTGCTGCGCCAGCACGATGCGGTGGCCGCGCCCGGCGTGCCGGCCGACCTGTCCTTCATGGATGCCATGGGCCTGCTGATGATGTGGGGCACGCTGCTGCTCTTCATCGATGCCATCGCCATGATCCTGATCTACGAACGCATCGCGCGGCCGCTGCGGCGCATGCCGATCCTCGCCATCTGGGTCACGCTGGCGCTGGTTCTCACCTTCGACCAGGTGGCGTTCTTCGGCGTCCTGTCCCTCGCCATGGGCGTGCCGCTCACGGCGGGAATCGGCGGCTGGCTGGGCAAGATCGCTGCGGCGGGGCTCTATGCTGTCATGCTCGGCCAATATCTCGCCCGCTTCGAACTGGCCGGAGCAGCGCCGCGGCGGACCATCGCCGACGTGTTCCACGCCCTCACCTATCGCCAGCGCTACGAGGACCTGAAGCAGGAATCCCGCCGCGACGCTCTCACCCATGTGTTGCATCGCGGACAGTTGGAGCCGCTGGGCCGCGACCTGCTGGCGGTGGCGCGCACCACCGGGCGGCCGGTGAGCCTGCTGCTCGTCGACGTGGACGACTTCAAGGAGGTGAACGACCAGTTCGGGCACCCCACCGGCGATGAGGTCCTGCGTCGGCTCGCCCGCTGCCTCACCGAGAGCCTGCGGCAGGCGGATCACGTGGTGCGCTATGGCGGCGACGAGTTCGCCGTCTTCGCCCCGGGCGTGGGCAATGCGGGAGCCTTGTCGCTCGCCGCCCAACTGGGCCGGCGCGTCCGCGCCATGGCATTGCCTCCGGGGGTCGCCGAGCAGACCCTCTCCATCGGCGTCGCCAGCGCTCCGGAAGACGGCAGCACCTTGACGGAGCTGCTGGATGCGGCCGACAAGCGCCTCTACGTGGCCAAGGCGGCCGGGCGGAACCGCGCGACGGGCGGGCCGGGCGCCGACGCCCTCAAGATGAACGGATGATTGCACAACCCATGCTCGAAGGCCTCCCCCCCAACGACGCCACCCATGTGATGCGGGTCGCCGCGCCGCGCGTCGCCGCCCAGCGCATCTCCGACATGATTTCCGAGACGTTCGACCCGGCCGAGGTGGCCGTGGCCAATTTCGAGCGCACGGAAAATGACTGGGTGGTGGAGGTCTATGCCGGCGCGGCCTTCGACCCCGACCGGCTGCTGGAGATGGTGGAGATCGCCGCAGGGGCGGAAATCGCCAGCACCGTCACCTTCGGCGACGTAGAGCAGAAGGACTGGGTGGCCGCGAGCCTCGAAGGCCTCGCGCCAGTGCGGGTCGGCACCGTCGTGGTCCATGGCAGCCACGATCGCGACCGCGTCGGGCCGAACCAGATCGGCATCGAGATCGAGGCGGCGCTCGCCTTTGGCACCGGCCATCACGGCACCACCCAGGGCTGCCTCCACGCCATCGTCGATTCGGCGCGTCGTGGGCGGCCTTTTCCCCGACGCGTGCTGGATGTGGGAACCGGGACGGGCGTGCTCGCCATCGCGGCGGAACGGATCTTCCACACCGGCGTGGTGGCCAGCGACATCGATGCGGTGGCGGTGCGCACCGCTCGCGCCAACGCGAAGGCCAACAAGGCACCGGGCGTGCGCATGATCCACGCGGCGGGTGCTGGCGCCCGGGCATTGAGCGAGGGCGGTCCCTACGACCTGATCCTCGCCAACATCCTGTTACCGCCGCTGAAGCGGCTGGCGCGTCCGCTGCGCCGGCTGCTGGCGCCGGGCGGTCGCATCGTGCTGTCGGGATTGTTGTCGGCGCAGGTGCCGGCAGCGCTCGCGGCCTATCGCGCCCAGGGCCTTCGCCTGGTGTCGCAGCGGCATATCGAGGGCTGGGCGACGCTCACCCTCGCCGTGGATGCGGGGCGTCCCCTGCGCTGAAAACCGGATAGCCGCCCAACACAAAACCGCCCGCGCCGAACAGGTGCGAGCGGTCATCCGGTATCGGTGACATAGCGTGAAGGTGGTCGATGGCTGAGGTCCAAACCCCGACGGAGGACCAAGCCCTGATTACGACATCTGACGCCCGGATTGCATTGCAATCAAGCAGCAGAGCCATCGGCCAGTTTCAGGGACACCGATGCAATCCCGTTGCCGATCCTGTCGCAGCGTCTCAGGCGACGGGATCGCGCCCGTGGATCTCGACGTAGCGCGCATACTCACGCTCGGCCTGCTCCAGGCGCGCCGCGACAACGGCCTCAAGAAAGCGGGCGAAGAAACCCTTCTTGGCAGAAGAGTCGGTCTTGGAGGTGCGGACAATCTTGTCGGTATAGGTGACGGCGCTCATAGAGGCCTCCTGCAAATGGGCTCTGTTGCCCTTTTGCAGTGCAATATATCCCTCAATGCAGAGCACCAGAACGCATCAACCAGCATGCCTGCCCTGCGCCAAGCGCAAGGAAACTGATTTGCCTGAGAAGGCGACCGCCGAGACTGCCGGTGCCCGCCGGAACTCAATCCGGGACGCCTGAACCCGGCCCGCCGAGCGGGCCAGATGCCGGCCTCAGTAGCGTGCCGGCATGGTCACCTGGCGGCCGAGACCCTCGGGCGGCGGCAGGGCGGCATGGGCGGCGCGCATGGTGGCGATGCGCTCCAGCACGTCGTCGGGGAAGGGCGCCACGTGGCGGGTGCGCAAGTCCACGTGCAGCACCATCTGCTCCGTCGTGGCTGCGACCCAGCCTTCCGAGGCATGATGCAGCGTCTGGAACAGGTGCAGGCGCTTCTCGTCATAATCCACGAGGCGCAACGTGACGCGCACGGGAGAATGGGGCGCTAGTTCCTTCAGGTAGCGGATGTGGCTTTCGGCGGTGAAGAAGGAGGCGCCGCGCTTCGCCGCATAGTTCGGTCCGAGACCCAGAAGGCAAAGCGCCTCATCCACGGCCCGGTCGAAAATGAGGGTGTAATAGGCCACATTCAGATGACCGTTATAATCGATCCACTCCCCCTCCACCTTCATGGCGGAAGACACGAACGGAGCGAAAAACACGGGTTCAAAGTCGATCCGGTCAAGCATGGCCGCCTCGCTTCATCTGCATTAATGTGCCGCTGATGAACACACTGTGACGCGAGAAAAGGCATTCGTCACGCCCCAAAACGGCGCGAAAACCGAATCATAAAAGTCACTGTCAAGTTCAATGTGGCTCAGAACGAGCCGTTTCTGGGGATGACTCCAAGGCCCCTATCCGCCCCCTGGGCGGCCGGCGCAAGGCAAAGTTAAGGAATCGTAAATGGTTGTTGCAGCCGCGAAATCCGAACTGACGCTTCTCGAGCGAAGCTTTGCCGTCGTCGAACGGCTCAAGGCCGAGCTTGATCACAAAGTCGTGACAGGCTTCGCCGTCCGGGAACAACACGCCAACGTTACCACCTACCTGCCCAACGAGCCGGCAGATGCGGTGGTTTTCGCTGAATGCACAGAGGATGTGCAGGCTGTGGTCCGCGCCTGCGCGGATTACGAGGTACCTGTGATCCCGTGGGGGGCGGGTACCTCGCTGGAAGGCCATGTGAACGCGCCCTTCGGTGGCATCTGCGTGGACCTCTCGCGCATGAACCGTATCATCGCCGTGAACACGGCTGACCTCGACTGCGTGGTCGAGCCCGGTGTCACCCGCAAGCGGCTGAACGAGGAGTTGCGCGACCAGGGTCTGTTCTTCCCCATCGATCCGGGTGCCGACGCCTCCATCGGCGGCATGGCCTCCACCCGCTGCTCCGGCACCAATGCGGTGCGCTACGGCACCATGAAGGACAACGTGCTTTCCCTGAAGGTGGTGACCCCCACCGGCGAGGTCATCACCACCGCCACGCGCGCCCGCAAGTCTTCCGCCGGCTACGACCTCACCCGCCTCTACGTCGGCGCCGAGGGCACGCTAGGCATCATTGTCGAGATCACGCTGCGCCTGTTCGGCATTCCGGAGGCGGTCTCCGCCGCCGTCTGCCCCTTTCCCAGCGTGGAGGCGGCCTGCAACACCGTCATCGCCACCATCCAGAGCGGCATTCCGGTGGCCCGCATCGAGCTTCTGGACGAGGTGCAGGTGAAGGCCTCCAACGCCTACGCCAAGCTTGCCCTCGCCGAGACGCCCACCCTGTTCCTGGAATTCCACGGCACCGAGGCCAGCGTCCACGAGCAGGCCGACCGCTTCGGCGAGCTGGCGGCCGAGTTCGGCGGCGGCCCTTCGGTGTTCGCGGTGAAGCCGGAGGAGCGCTCGAAGCTGTGGCAAGCCCGGCACGACGCCTACTGGTCGGTCCTGCCCCTGCGGCCGGGCGCTAAGGCGGTGGCCACCGACGTGTGCGTGCCCATCTCGCGGCTGGCGGAATGCGTGATGGAGACCAAGCGTGACATCGAGGAGATGGACCTCATCGCCCCCATCGTCGGCCACGTGGGCGACGGCAACTTCCACACCACCTTGATGGTGGACGTGGACGACCCCGAGGATTTCGCCAAGGCCAAGCTTTATATGAAGCGGCTGGTGGAACGGGCTCTCGCCATGGGCGGCACCTCCACCGGCGAGCACGGCATCGGCCAGGGCAAGATGAAATACATGCTGCCCGAGCACGGCGAGGAGGCGCTGGAGGTCATGCGCTCCATCAAGCGCGCGATGGATCCTAAAAACATCATGAATCCGGGCAAGATCGTCGCGATCTGATCGCATTCCCTGCGCATAGGGAACAGGTTCCCCATATGAGGGGAACCTTTGGGGGAGACACGCGTGCAGGGCATACTGATCAGTCT
Source organism: Xanthobacter autotrophicus (assembly GCF_005871085.1). Lineage (GTDB taxonomy): Bacteria > Pseudomonadota > Alphaproteobacteria > Rhizobiales > Xanthobacteraceae > Xanthobacter > Xanthobacter autotrophicus. The sequence goes on from NZ_VAUP01000022.1 coordinate 206,165, forward strand.
CGCCACGGCGGTGATCCTGGCCATCGGCGGGGCCTTCGCAGCCCCGTTCGTGGTGGACTGGAACGCCTGGCGCGGGACGTTCGAGACGCAGATCAGCCAGGCGCTTGGCGTTCCTGTGGTCATCCGCGGGCCCATCGACGCCGAGATCCTGCCTGCCCCGCGCATCCTGCTGCGCGATGTCACCCTCGGCGACGTGGTCTCCACCGGTGGCACGGTGAAGGCGCTCAGGGCGGAACTGTCCCTCGGCGCCCTGCTCCGGGGCGATGTGGAGGCCACCGGCGTCAGCCTCGACCGGCCGCAGATCCGCCTCGTCATCGACAGCGCCGGGCGGCTCGCCCTGCCCACCGGCGCCCAGCGCCCCGCCGCCCTCTCCATCGCCCGATTCGAGGTGAAGGACGGCACCCTAGACATCCTCGATCGCGCCTCCGACCATACCCAGACATTACAAGGCCTCAACCTGAAGGGCGAGGCGCGCTCTCTGTCCGGCCCCTTCCGGCTCGACGGCGAGGGCGAGGCCCAGGGTGCGCGCTTCGCCATCCGCTCCACCCTCGGCAAGATCGGCGATGACGGCACAGGCCGCCTTCGCCTGGTGCTTGACGGCCGCAACCGCCCCTATGCCCTCGACCTTGACGGCGGCCTCGCCTTCGCTGGCGCAAAGCCGCGATTCGAGGGCCGGGCCACCCTCTCGCGCCACGGCGGCGAGGGGCTGGAGGCCTGGCAGCTCTCCGGCACGCTGAAGGCCAGCCCCGACGCCGTGCTCGCCGACAGCCTGGACCTCGCTTTGGGCGGAGCGCAGACACCGGCCCAGCTCTCCGGCTCCGCCCGCCTCGCGCTCGGACGGGCGGTGGGGCTCGATGCCGTGCTCAACGCCCGCAGCCTCGACCTCGATGCCCTGCGCGCCGCCACCGACGGCGTGCCGAACGCCACCCGCGACAAGGCTCCGACGGACCCGAACCCCGCCGCCGCCTTGGCGCGCTTTCTCTCCGGCATCGCCGCGCTGCCGGCGCCCGACATCGCTTCCCGCGTCGGCCTCTCGGTGGAGCAGTTGATGCTCGGCGGCACGCTGGTGCGCGACGTGCGCGCCGATATTTCCGGCTCCGCCGCCGGCTGGCGGGTGGACAATGCCGAGGCGCAACTGCCTGGCAAGGCCGCACTGCGCATCTCCGGCATGCCCACGAGCGGGCCCGGTGGTGGCGGCTTCAACGGCACCGTGACCTTCTCGGCGGATGACCCTGCCATCTTCCTGCGCTGGGCTGCGCCCACCGCGCCGCGTGACTATGTTGCGGCGGCCAAAGGGCCGGTGCGCATCTCCGGCAAGGTCAATGCCGGGCCGACCCGAATCGCCGTGGACAGGCTCGACGCCACCTTCGCAGCGAGCCGGGTGCGCGGCTCGGCGGTGGCGGCGTTCGATGCCGGCGCGCCGCCCAAGCTCAACCTCAAGCTGTCCCTCGACGGCTTCGACCTCGACCCGCTGGTGGCCGCGCTCCAGACCGCAGCGGCGGCCGTGGGCGGTGGCGCCGACGGCACACTGGCGCTCGACGGGCGCAACCTGATGCTCTCCGGCCTTCCCCTGCGCGGCCTCACCCTTGATGCGGCGGCCACCGGCGGCAACTGGCGGCTCTCGCGCATCGTCATGGACGACCTCGCCGGCATCCGCCTCGAAGGCGCGGGACGCATGGAGAATTTCTCCACCACCCCGCGCGGCGAGTTCAACTTCGCCCTCTCCGGCGCCAAGGCCGACGGGCTTGTCCCCCTTGCCCGCCTCGTGGCTGGCGAGCAGACGGCGCAGGTGCTCGCCACCCTCCAGCCCATCGCCGCCCCGGTGAAGCTTGCCAGCACCGTGGTGTGGGGCGAGGCCGGCGGCCGCAACATCACGGTGACTGGCACGTTGGGGCAGATCTCCGGCGACGTCACCTTCGCCCGCAACAATGCCGGCGTGCCCCTGCGCATCGCGCTCAAGGCCGATGCGGCGGACGGCGCGCGGGCGCTCGCGGCCTTCGGCGTGGAGGGCCTCGCCCCGCGCCTCGGCCCGGCCCGCGCGGAACTCTCCGTCTCCCCCCTCACCCAGGACGAGGCCCAGGTGCGCGGCCGCCTCACCCTTGCCGACATGACCGCCCAGGCGGAAGGCACCGCGCGCCTTTCCGGCGGCGCCATGGAGCCGAGCCTCGCGGTGCGCCTCGACGGCGGCGACCTCGGCCGCGTACTGCCCCAGGCCTCGGCAGCGGTGGAGGGGCCGGTGCCCTCGGCCCTCGCCTTCACGCTTGCCCGCACCGGCGGCATCTGGCGACTTGATGGCATCAGCGGTTCGCTGGCCGCCGCGCCGGTTTCGGGAAACATGGAGTTCGAGCCCGGCCCGGTGCCGCGCATCGGCGGCAAGCTGGCGTTTGAAAGCCTGTCCCTGCCGCGCATCCTCGGCATGTTCGCCGCCCGCACCGGCGCCGATCCGGCCGGCATCCCGGCCATCTGGAACACAGCGCGCCTGCAGCCGGCGGCGATCTCGGGTTATGCCCTCAATCTGGAACTGACCGCCGGCCGCCTCGCGGTGCTCGGACCCTATGTTCTCGGCAACGGGCGCCTCGTGCTCGGAAGCGACGGCGCCGACCTCGACGTGCGCGACATGTCCGGCAGCCTGGGCGGCGGACGCACGGCGGCCAGCCTGCGCCTGCGCCGGCAGGGCGACGGCGTGCAGGCGGATGGTCGCCTGGTGCTGGAGCAGGTGGATGCAGCGGCGCTGCTGGCGCCCACCGGAGCGCGCACCGCACCCCGGGGCAAGGTCAACCTTCTGGTGGACCTTGGCGGGTCCGGCCGCAGCGTGCTGGCCGTGGTGCAGAACCTCTCCGGCCAGGGCACGCTGGGCGTGCGCGACTTCGTCATTGATGGCGCCAGCCCGGCCGGCCTCGATCAGGCGCTGGCGGAAGCCGTCGGCCTCTCGCCGCCGCCCGACGAGCGGCGCGCGGCGCAGATGCTCGACCGCACCCTCGCCAAGGGACCGCTGCGCATCGGCTTCGTCGAGACCACGCTGGGCGTGGTGAACGGTGTCGCCCGCCTCTCCCCGGCCCGCACCGCCGCCGACGGCGTGCGTGTTGGCTTCAATGGCAGTTTCGATCTCGCCCGCCTCACCCTGGACACCACGGTGGATCTGGAGGCGCCGGAAAGCGCGGGCGGCGCGCCGGGCGGCAGCATCGTCTGGCGCGGCCCGGTGACGGGTCCCGAGCGGCGGGTGAGCGCCGCGGCGCTCACCAGCGTCATCGCCATGCGCGCCATCGAGCGGGAGACGCGCCGCCTGGAGGAGCGCCAGGGCCGCACCGGGCCAGAGGCCCCCGCCGGCACCGTGGCTCCCGTTGCGCCCCCGGTTGCGCCCCCGTTGGCCCAGCCAGTAGCGGCGCCGGCACCGATCCCCGCGCCTGCCGCCATTGCCCCGGTCGCACCACCGGTGCAGCCGCAGCCTGTTCAGGCCCAACCCGCGCCGGCTCCCGCCGCCGCGAAACCCGCTGCACCGGCCCAGACAAGCGCCCCGCCGCCGACTCCGCGACCGGCAGCACCGGCCCCCATCGCAACGGCGCCCGCAGCCCTTGCGCAGCCGGCGACTTCTGCTGCGCCGGCGCAGCAAGCCGTGCCAGCGGTACCCGCCCAGACGGCCACGCCCCAGGCCGCACCGATGCCCCAGCCGGCACCATTTCCGCAGGCCATCGAGCGGCGCGAGGCGCCGCCGGCCGGCTTCGGCGCACCCACAGCATCGGGCGCCGCCGGCACTGCGACGCCAGCCGAATCTCAGGCTCAATCAAGCCCGTCGCGGCCCGAGGCCCGCGCCACGCCGGAAACCGCCGCCGAGCGCCACACGCCCGTCGTGCGCCAACCCACGCCGCGCCGGACCGAGCGTGCTCAGCCCGAGCCGGCGCCGCGCGTGTTCACCCCGCTGCCGCCGGAGACCACCCTGCCGCCCACCCGCGGCTTCGGCGACCTGCCGCGCCCGCCGGGCCTCGTGGGGGCGCAGTAGACGCGCCGGCAGTCGAGAGGCTTGGCCCGATAAGGCTTGGCCCGATAAGGCTTGGCCCGATAAGGCTGGCCGGAGGCGTCCGAACGCCGCCGGCCAAGCCCGGACATTCCTTCAGTGTCGGTTGAAAACGAAGGCCGGCTTCAGGCGCCGGCGCGCACCAGCGTCACGACGGTGAAGGCGGCTTCGTCCTTCTCGCCCTGGATCGGGCCCTCCCGCTCGATCTCGCGCCATTCGGCCTGATTGAACGCAGGGAAGAAGACATCGCCCTCCGGCGCCGCATGCACGTGCGTGAGATGCAGCGTACGGGCCAGGGGCAGCGTGTCATGGAACAGGCGAGCGCCGCCGATGACCATGATCTCGTCCGCGCCCATGGCGTCCGCCGCCTCATCGGCAAGGCGCAGCCCGTCCTCCAGGCTCCCCCCCTTCAGCACCCCTTCCGGCACCGTGAAGGCGGGATCGGTGCTGACCACCACGGAGGTCCGCCCCGGCAGCGGACGGCCGATGGATTCATAGGTCCGCCTGCCCATCAGCAGCGGCTTGCCCCAGGTGAGCGCGCGGAAGCGCTTGAGGTCCGAGGGCAGGCGCCAGGGCAGGCCGCCGTCGGCACCGATCACCCCATTCTGCGACACCGCGACCACGAGGGCGAGAGGATGGCGTTGCGCGTGGCGAGGTGTCATGGGGCGATCTCCATCATCGGGCGCTTTTCAGGGCGGCGAGGGCCGCGTCGGCGGCGGCAAGGCCGCTGAAGTGGGCACCGTGGCAGGTAGAGAAGGCCTCCCGCCCCAAAGCCTCCCCCGCAAAGAAGATCCGCTCGTCCAAAGGCTCATGCAGCCGTGCGCGCAGGGCGGCGTGGCCCGGCAAGGCGCAGGAATAGGCCCCGCCGATATAGGGCATCTCGGCCCAGCGGGTAACAAGGCTGCGCTTCACCCTGGTCTTGAGGCCCGCGCCGAAGGCCGCGCCCAGCACATCAAGCGCGAAGCCGACCAGCGCCCCCTCCCCCTCCGCCGCGATGGCGTGCGCCTCGGGTCCCGCCACATGGACCAACGCCGCCGGCGCCCCGCCGGGCTTGAGCAGGGCAGAGGCACCGGCGCGGGCGGGATGGACGAGGTCGATGGCGTCGAGGGCGGTGCGCTCGGGCATGCCGAACACGTCCTCATCGAACAGCAGCGCCACCTTCTCGGCAAAGCCCAGCGGCAGCGCCGCGAACGCCTCGGCAAAGTGGACCGGCAGCGCGGGCGCAAACGCCAGGCGACCGGAGGCGATCACCGCCGTGGAGACCGTCACGATCACCTTGCGGCAAGTAAGAACGCCCTGCGCTGTCTCCAGTTTCAGCCGCGTGCCCGACCGGTCGATCCGCGACACCGGACAGTCGAGCGTGACCGGCAGCACGCCCGCCGCCGCCAACACCAAGGCGCCATAGCCGTCGAGCACCGGCCAATTGTCGTCGGTGTCGTGATAGTAAGCATAATCCACGCAGGATACGGCGTCCGGCCCCGCCGCCGACATCAGCGCCAGCCAATGTCGCGCCAGCGGCCCGAACCGCCCCGGCGGCCCCACAGCCTCGGAAGCCGCAATGTCCCGCCCCGCGCGCCCGGTAGCAATGATGGCCTCGAACACCTGATCCATCTCGGCGTCCGCCTGCGCCTTTTCTTCGGGTGTGGCGAAGCGGGTGCCGAGATGCAGCCGTCGCGCGCTGGGCGTGTTCCGGCCCACCTTGAAGGCGAGCCGGTCGGCGAGGGCAGTGAAGGGATTTTCCCGCGCGTCGTGGAGCCAGTGGCAACCGAGATCGAACGGCACGCCGAGGGTCGTGGTGTCAGTGGCCGCGCGCCCGCCGGGGATGGACGCGGCCTCGATGATACGGAAAGGGAGGCCGGCCTGACGCAGGCGCGTTCCGGCGGCGAGGCCGGCAGCTCCGGCGCCGATCACCACCACATCAGTATCGGCGGTCACCAATGCGGTCCCGAAGGGCCAGCTACTTCTTGTTGCGGAAGACGTCGAGTTGCACCACCTGGGCGCCGCTCGCGGGCCGTTCAGGTGCGTCCTGGTCCGATGACGCGGGGTTGGATGCCGCGCTCGCCAGTGCCGGCTCGGAGGCCGCGCCCCGGGCGGGCTTGAGCGGAGCGGGGGCATTGGCGGAGCGGGGCGCCTCGAAAGGCGAGTCCTCGGTTTCCTCTTCTTCGCTCTCGTTCGCGGCGAGTTCGAACTGAAGGCCGAACTTCACGGAGGGGTCGAAGAAGCCCTTCAGCGCGGAAAAGGGCACCAGCAACCGCTCGGGAATGCTGCCAAACGACAGGCCCACCTCGAAGGTGGTGTCGGTGACGATGAGGTCCCAGAACTGGTGCTGGAGGACGATGGTCATCTCCTCCGGATACTTCTCCAGCATACGCTGGGAGAGGCGGACGCCCGGCGCGCGGGTGTCGAAGGAAATATAGAAATGGTGCTCGCCCGGCAGGCCTGTCTTGGCCACATCCAAGAGCACACGGCGCACCACGGAGCGCAAGGCCTCCTGGGCGAGAAGATCGTAGCGGATATGATCGACCGACATGAGCCCGCAGCACTTCCCCGTCCGGCCCGGTGATCCAGAAGACTCCGGGCACCTTCCGGGGGGCCATACGGGCATGCCGTATCCGGAGGGTCTGGCGATGGAGCTTCAAACCTTCCCTCGTCCGGCCGGATGGAAGGGAAGTGGAGGCTTCTGTTGCCAGGTGCCTCCGAACCCCGCCTAGCCAGTGCTACCCGGTAGGACTTTGATTTCGATCGTCAAACCGCTCACGCGGCCAGAGCAACCGGAGCATAGTTGTCATTCGCAACTATCAGTTCGGCCCGATGACGGCGGAACCATGCCGAGCGAAAGTATGCCCTTTACACCCTCGTCGATCCTATTTCGCCCCCGCCGGAGCCCGCCTCCCTGCAAGGGGAAGTTGGGCTTTGGTGGAGGCGCCGGGTACCGCCCCCGGGTCCGAAAGGCTTATTCCGACACCCATTTATCGCCGTATCCGACTTGCGTCGGCAGATCGAATATAGGCGTCGCCCGCCGGCGATGAAAGGGGCGCGCGCCATAAAGTCCGCCGCCATCCCCGCCCTTTGTCGCGGAACCTTGCGCCAACGGCCCCGGTCTTCGACGGGCACCGGGCAGGTTCGCCCACGCGCCGTGCGGGCTTGGACCCTCCCGCCCGCGAGCGGAGGGTCTTACGGCCTGGCGCAATGACATCCTTCGAGGTGGTCGTCCACCAGCCCGCAGGCCTGCATGGCGGCATAGACGATGGTGGGGCCGACGAACTTGAAGCCCAGCCCCTTCAGCCGCTTGGAAAGGGCGATGGACTGCGCGGTCTGCGCCGGCACGTCGGCGATGCGGCGGGGCCGGTTCACCCGCGTCTCGCCGTCCACCGCGTCCCACATCAGATCGGAAAAGGCGATGCCTTTGTCCTGAAGGTCGAGATAGGCGCGGGCGGAGGCCACCGCCCCCTCCACCTTGGCCCGGTTGCGCACGATGCCAGCGTCGGCCATGAGGGCTTCCACCTTGGCAGCATCGTAGCGGGCCATCTTTTCCGGCTCGAAGCCGTCGAAGGCGCAGCGGAAATTCTCCCGCTTCCTCAGGATGGTGATCCACGAGAGGCCGGCCTGGAAACCGTCCAGCAGCAGCTTCTCGAACAAGGCGCGGCTGTCGCGCTCGGGCACGCCCCATTCATCGTCGTGATAGGCCATATAAAACGGGTCGGTGCCGCACCAGAAACAGCGCGCGCGCCCGTCCCCGTGCTGGAGCAGCGGCGCGCGCTCCGCCTTCACCGCCGGAGCGGTTCCCTTCGCGCTTTCCGCCTTTGTGTTTGCGGCCTCGGGCGCACTCTTTTTAGCGTTTCCCGCCTTCGGCTCAGCCATCGCCCCTCTCAGCTTCCCTTGAACTTGCGGTCCAGCTCGCTGACCTTCTTTTCCCATTCCATGGAAAAGACGGCCCAGTCGGGGCGACGCAGTTCCACCGGAACCTCCCCGGCAAGAAGCGGCACGCCGTCGGTCTTGGCATCGTTGGCGCGATCGAGCCGCACGGTGGCGATGCCGCGCCCGTCCGTCACCGACAAGACCTGCCCGACGCTCTTGTCGCCGGCCGTGATCTCCTGACCGGTGGCGAGGGGGGTATCGAACAGCACTTCCACCAGCCGGTTCCGAGGGGTGGAGCGGTGCTCCATGCGGCTCACCACCTCCTGGCCCACATAGCAGCCCTTCTTGAAGTCTACCCCGCCCAGCTGGTCCATGTCAGCCTCGTGGGGGAAGGTGTCGCCATAGGCGAAATCCGGCCCGCCCTTGGGAATGCCGAGGGCGATGCGGTGCGCCTCATAGGGCGCCGCATCGGACGACAGGGCCTGCGCTGCCGCCAGCGGCAGCACCAGACGCTGGCCCAGGGCGGCAAGGCGCGGGTCGGGATAAACCGCGCCCTCGGGCACCTCCCCCGCATCGCCGAACACGGCGACGACGGCGAAATCATCCGCCTTCGCGAAGGTCACCTTGGCCCGCAGCCGATGGAAAGTGAGGCGCTTCAGCAGGTCTTCGGCTCGCTCGGCGGGAACGTCGAACAGAAAGGCGTCCTCGCCCTCCGCGTAGAACAGGAAGTCGGAGATGATCTTGCCCTGCGGGGTGAGCAGCGCGCCGTAGCGCGAGTCGCCCTTCGCCATGGTCTGCACGTTGCAGGTGATCACGCCATGGAGAAACTTGGAGGCTTCGAGGCCGGTGGCACGAATGAGCACACGATCGGTCAAATAAACGACGGGCATGGGGGCCGTCCTTGTCAGAAAAATAAAAACCAGATTTAAGGCCGCTTGCCTGTCCCCATCAAGAGCGAGCTTCCTCCCATGCCCGTGACTTTCGATCTGCTGCTCAAGGGCGGCGCGGTCGCGACCCCCGCCGGCATTGCCGTTGCGGACATCGGAGTGACAGGCGGACGCATCCGCGCCATCGGCTCGCTGGGCGCCGCAAGTGCGGGCGAAGTGGTGGACGCCACCGGTCTGCACATCCTGCCCGGCGTCATCGACACCCAGGTGCATTTCCGCGAGCCGGGGCTGGAGCAGAAGGAAGATCTGGAGACCGGGTCGCTGGCCGCCGTCATGGGCGGCGTGACCGGCGTGTTCGAGATGCCGAACACCATTCCCCAGACCACGTCCGCCTCCGCGCTGGAAGACAAGATCGCGCGCGGGACCAACCGCATGCACTGCGATTTCGCCTTCTATGTGGGCGGCACCCACGACAACGTGAAGGACCTGCCCGAGCTGGAGCGCCTGCCGGGAGCGGCGGGCGTGAAGGTGTTCATCGGCTCCTCCACCGGCTCCCTGCTGGTGGCGGACGATGATGGCGTGCGCAACATCCTGAAAGTCATCCGCCGCCGCGCCGCCTTCCATTGCGAGGACGAGCCGCGCCTGCAGGAGCGCAAGAGCCTGCGCGTGCCCGGCGATGCCTCCTCCCACCCGGTGTGGCGCGACGAGGTTGCGGCGCTCACCGCCACCCGCCGCCTGGTGAATCTCGCCCGCGAGACCGGCGCGCGCGTGCATGTGCTGCACGTGACCTCGGCGGAGGAGATGGATTTTCTCGCCGACGCCCGCGACGTGGCCTCGGTGGAGGTGACGCCCCATCACCTCACCCTTGCGGCGCCCGACTGCTATGACCGGCTCGGCACGCTGGTGCAGATGAACCCGCCGGTGCGCGACGGCCGCCACCGCGACGCCCTGTGGGCGGCGCTCCAGAGCGGCGTGGTGGACGTGCTCGGCTCCGACCATGCCCCCCATACCCTGGAGGAGAAGGCCAAGCCCTATCCCGAAAGCCCCTCGGGCATGACCGGGGTGCAGACCCTGGTGCCGCTGATGCTGGACCATGTGGCCGCCGGGCGCCTGACCCTGGAGCGCTTCGTGGACCTCTCCAGCGCCGGCCCGGCCCGGCTGTTCGGCATCGCCCGCAAGGGTCGTATCGTGGTGGGTTATGACGCCGACTTCACCGTGGTGGACCTGAAGCGCCGCGCCACCATCACGGCGGACTGGATCGCCTCGCGCTCCAAGTGGACGCCCTATGACGGCAAGGAAGTCACCGGCTGGCCCGTGGGCACTTTCGTGCGCGGCCGCAAGGTGATGTGGGAGGGCGAGCTCACCGGCCCCGCCACCGGCGCGCCCATCGGCTTCCTGGAGACGCTCCAGCCACGGGGCTGAGCCAAGGTACGCCCCAAGCTGATTTCCAACGAAAGAGGGCGCGCCACCGGCGCGCCCTTTCTTTTCGTTGACTGGACTTCCTTTCGGCCGCAGGCGTCAGCCCGCCGGACGCTCCTTCACGCGGGTCAGCACCGCCTCGGGGCCGGAATAGGCCTCCTGCAGGTCGACGCTCCAGTAGCGCAACTCATCCAGCGGAATGGCCTGCCCGGTCACGGCGCAGCGCACGAAGCTGCCCGGCCGCAGGATGCGGAACTCACCGTCAAGGTAGCGGACCTCCGCCTCGCCATGGGGCTCGGGGAAGCGTTCGAATCTGTTCATCACAGCCGTTATCGTCCTGAAACAAGAACACGCACCATAGCCATTCGCCCCGCAGCGCGAAAGAGGCGCCGGCTTACGGATCGAACAGGGTCGGCCCCTCGACCTTCGGCGGCTTCCTGGATTTGGCCGGTCGCGGCCGCGCAGGCGCGGGCACTGGAGGCGTTGCAGCCGGCGCAGCATCCCCCGTCACCGCCGCCACATGCCCATCCGCGAACTGAAGATCCAGCACCATGCCCGGCGTAAGACCGGCGGCCAGACGCACCGGCTGGCCCTGCGCATCGCGCACAAGCGCGAAGCCGCGGCTCAGCACCCCCTTGAAGGACAGGGCATCGAGCAGCTGACCCGCCGATTTCAGCCGCGCCGCACGCTGCTCGCGCGCCACCCACAAGGCGCGTTTCAGCCGGCCCTCCAGCGTCTCCAGCCGGTCGCCGGCACGCTCCAGGCGCAGCTTCAGCGCCTCGGGGGAGAGGCGGGCACGCGCCGCCACCAGGCGCAGGCGATGGGCGGCGGCATTGGCCTTGAGGGCGCGCGGCAGGCGCTCGCTCGCGGCATCGAGTCGTTGCCGGGGCACGGAGAGCAGGTTTTCCGCGCTGGGCAGGAGTCGGGACAGGCCGCGCAGGTCCGCCCGCCGGCGCTCCAGAAGCCGCACCGGGGCGGCGGCAAGGCGCCCGCCCAGGTCTTCCACCGCCGCGATAAGCTCGGAACGCACCGGCACCACCATCTCGGCGGCGGCGGTGGGGGTGGGCGCGCGCACGTCGGCAGCGAAATCAATCAGGGTCACGTCGGTCTCGTGGCCCACGGCGGCGACCAGCGGGATAGCGCTTTCCGCCGCCGCCCGCACCACCTCCTCGTCGGAGAAGCCTAGAAGGTCCTCCAGCGCGCCGCCGCCGCGCGCCACCACGATCACGTCGGGACGCGGGATGGCACCGCCGACCGGCAAGGCGTTGAAGCCGCGAATGGCCGCCGCCACCTCCGCCGCCGAAGTCTCACCCTGCACCCGCACCGGCCACACCAGCACCCGGCGCGGAAAACGGTCGGCGAGGCGGTGGAGGATGTCGCGGATCACCGCCCCGGTGGGCGAGGTGACCACCCCGATCACCTGCGGCAGGAACGGCAGCGCCACCTTGCGCGCCGGATCGAACAGGCCCTCGGCCGCCAGGCGGCGCTTGCGCTCCTCCAGCATGGCCATGATGGCGCCGGCGCCGGCGAATTCCAGCGCCTCGATGACGATCTGGTAGCCCGACTTGCCCGGATAGGTGGTGAGGCGGCCGATGGCCACCACCTCCAGCCCCTCCTCGGGCTTCAGCCGCAGGCGCTGAAAGGTGCCTTTCCAGATCACCGCGTCGAGCCGCGCCCCGGCATCCTTCAGGCTGAAATAAGCGTGGCCGGAGCCGTGCGGCCCGCGATAGCCGGAGATTTCGCCGCGCACCCGCACGTGGCCATAGGCGTCCTCAACCGTGCGCCGGAGCGCTGCGGAGAGCTCGGAAACGCTCCATTCCGGCGCATTTGCACGGGGTTCGGCGACATCCACCATCGAATCGCAGTCGGCTGTTGGTCAAGGATTAAGCATAGCGGGAAAGCCCCCCATGCGGCGAGCGCAGAGCCGTGCCTCTTGTTTGCGCGGCTCCGAGCCGATAGGCGATTGTGACAAGAGACTCTCGCAAGAGACGTTGGCAGAAACGTCCGAGCGAGACATGGGGCAACGCACGGGGGAGGCCGCATGAACATTCTGCTGCTCGGATCGGGAGGGCGCGAGCACGCCCTCGCCTGGAAGCTGGCGCAGAGCCCAAGTATCGGCCAGTTCTATGCCATACCGGGCAATCCGGGCATCGCCGAGCACGCAGAGCTGATCGAGGGCATCCCCCTCTCGGCCCACGACACCATCGTGAAATGGTGCCAGGACCATGGCATCGACTTCGTGGTGGTCGGCCCCGAGGCGCCGCTGGTGGCGGGGCTGGTGGACCGGCTGGAAGCGGTGGGCATCCCCGCCTTCGGCCCCACGGCTGCGGCTGCCCGGCTGGAGGGCTCCAAGCTCTTCACCAAGGAATTGTGCAAGACCAATTCCATACCCACCGCCGCCTTCGGCCGCTTCACCTCCGCCGCCGAGGGCGCCGCCTATGTGCGCCAGCAGGGCGCGCCCATCGTGGTGAAGGCGGACGGCCTCATGGCCGGCAAGGGCGTCGTGGTCGCCCTCTCCGAGGAAGAGGCAGTGGACGCGGTGGAGCAGGTGTTCTCCAGCGGCGGCACCGAGGTGCTCATCGAGGAGTTCATGGAGGGCGAGGAGGCCAGCCTGTTCGCCCTGGTGGACGGCGAGACTGTCGTGCTCTTCGGCAGCGCGCAGGACCACAAGCGCGCGTTCGACGGCGACCTCGGCCCCAACACCGGCGGCATGGGCGCCTATTCCCCCGCCCCGGTGCTGACGCCCGAGCTGGAGCGCCGGGCACTGGAGGAAATCCTCATCCCCACCGCCCGCGCCATGGTGGCAGCCGGCACGCCCTATCGCGGCGTGCTCTATGCCGGGCTGATGCTGACGGCCGATGGCCCAAAGCTGGTGGAATACAATTGCCGCTTCGGCGATCCCGAATGCCAGGTGCTGATGCCCCGCTTCACGGGCGATCTGATCCAGGTGCTGCACGCCACCGCCACCGGCCACCTTGCCGAGGTGACGCCGGAATGGTCGCAGGATGCAGCCATGACCGTGGTCTATGCCTCGCGCGGCTATCCCGGCCCGCATCAGGTGGGCAGCCCCATCGGCGGGCTCGATGCGGCGACGGAGCTGGATGGTGTCCTGGTGTTCCAGGCCGGCACACGGCGCAAAGGCGTCGGGCTGGTCTCCAACGGCGGGCGGGTGCTGAACGTCACCGCCACCGGCTCCACCCTCGGCGAGGCGCGTGACCGGGCCTATGCGGGGATCGCCCGTATCGAATGGCCGGACGGCTTCTTCCGCAGTGACATCGGCTGGCGTGCGCTCGGCAAGGCGACGCCCGCCAAGGGGGCCCGATGACCGCCCGCGAGAAGCCGCCCCTGCCGGTTCTGGACGATTTCCCCGTCAAGGCGAGCGACACCATTCGCTACGGCGACACCGACAAGCTCGGCCATGTGAATAACGCCGTCTTCTCCACCTTCCTGGAGACCGGCCGCACTCGGCTGCTCTGGGGCGGGGCTGCCGCCGTGGCGCCGGAGCACGCGAGCTTCGTGCTCGCCCGTCTGGTGCTGGACTACCGTGCAGAGATGTTGTGGCCGGGCGAAGCATTGATCGGTACCGGCGTGCTGTCCGTGGGCAACAGCTCCATGACGCTGTCGCAGGCCATCTTCCAGGGCGAGCGCTGCACCGCGACGGCAGAAACCGTGCTGGTGCTGTTCGACCTGGTCACCCGCCGTCCCCTGCCCCTTCCCGAGGAAAGCCTCTCGCGTCTCGCAAGCCTCAAAATGCGCCGTCCCGGCTGAGGCGGGCCCGCCGCTTTGCACCGACCGGCATTGTGCTCTAGATAAGGGGCCGACAGCCCCGGATGTGCCGTGCGCCTTCTGCCTCTTGCCTTCACGCTTCTCGTCGCCACCATTCTCGGGCTCGGCGTCACCTGGTTTTCCGTTACCCACTCGCGCGGGCTCGATGTGGTGCGCGCCGGCGCTTGGCAGGGCTGGCCCCGCGCCGGCACGGCCAAGGCGGACCCTTACGCCCGCGCCGCCTTCGCCCGCTCGGGTGAGCTACCGCTGGAACTGGCCGACGGCCTGCTGTTCCTCGCGGCCACCGACGATGCCGGCAAGCCAATCGACGGGCGCTGCGAGACGCGCATCGTCGGCGTGCTGCCCCAGGCCCGGCTGTGGACGCTGACCGTCATGGACCAGGACGGCCACATCATCGCCAATGATGCCGGCCGCTTCAGCTTTACCAGCGCCGAGGTGGTCTATCGCGACGACGGCGCCATCGACGTGCGCCTCTCCCCGCGCGCCCGCTCGGGTAACTGGCTGCCCACCGGAGCCCGGCCACGGCTGCAAGTGGCGCTCCGTCTCTATGACGCGCCGTTCTCCTTCGCCTCCGGTGCCGCGGACGCAGCCGTCCTGCCCAGGATCACGCAGGAGGCTTGCCTTTGACGACGCTGGACGACCTGCGCGAGGAAGCCTCCACCGTTGCCGCCCGCCTCACCCGGCGCGCCGGGCGCTTTTTCGCCGGATTGCCGCGCCCGCATTTCTCGCGCCCGCGCCTGTCCCGGCCGCACTTCAGCTCGCCCGGACAGGTGCTGCTGTTCGTTGCGTTCGCGGTGGTGCTGGGCGCCATCACTCACATCCTCTCCGTCCTGAGCATGCCGGCGCTCGCCGAGCGCAACGCCTATGCACGGCTCTCTGAGCTGATGGATTCCAATGTGCTCACCCTGCTTCCGGATCCCTCGCCCCAGCAGCAGGTGTTGCCCATGATGGACCCTGCCTTCGTTTCGGCGGTGTGCCTTTATGATCTGTCGGTAGCGCCGCTGAAGGTGCGGGTGCCGGCGACGGCCGATTACACCTCGGTATCCTTCTATACGGCGGAGGGCCTCGCCTTCTACGCGCTGAGCGACCAAGCGGCGGGCAAGGTAATCGAGTTGGACCTCATGACGGCGCGCCAGAAGGCGGCATTGCCGGAGGATGAGGAAATCACCGCGGCTGACCGGCTGGTGATCGAATCGCCGGCCCTGGAAGGCATCGTGGCGGTGCGCGCGTTCGTACGCGAGCGGGGCATGCGGGCTTTCGTGCGGCGCCAGCTCGAAGCCGCCACCTGTACACCCTCGAACTGATTCAGCGCGCGCGCCGCCCATTTGTGCTGAAGGGCACCGGTCCCGGCAATGGCGCCTCATACCGCTCCACGCGCACCACAGGCAGGATCACAATGTCGGCGCCGGGCGACCGTATGTCGTCCGCATCCCGACTGCGGGCGGGGGGGCGGCGCGAAGCGAGGGTCGACGCGTCGGGGAACGCAATGACAGTGCTCATGCTCTGCTCCTCCATTGAGAGCCGTGATCACAACGTCGCTGGCGTCCTTATGGTTTCGTGTACCTGAACCGCAGATTAACCAATGATGGCGGGCGCCCCCCGCATACGCCTCCCGGCCCGCCCCTGTCAGTCCTTGGCCAGATCCAGGAAATGCCGGCCGGCGCGGTCCTCGATCTCCACCACGAAGATGTCCGGGTCGAACTTCAGTTCCCTGGCGATGCGCGCGTCCGCATCCGCCTCGGGCCGGCCGGGCTCGACCAGGACAGAAAACAGGCGATCGCCGGGAAAACCTTCATCGAACGCGCTCTGCGGAGCGGGGCCATAGAGGGCTGCGGTACCGTCAAGGCGCGAGACCTTGACGAAGATGGCCCCTGCCTCCTCGGAGCCGCGGCGCACCACGACCCCATAGGCACCTTCCACCTGGGCACGGCGGAGAAGCGCGGAAACGAAGATGGCGCTCTTGAGCCGCATTCAGTTGACCGTGACGCCGGAGACCGAGGCCAGTTCCCGCACCAGCTTGTCGCTGACCTCGCCATCGGCGGCCATGTTGCGGTCGCGCTGGAACCGCTGGATGGCGGAACGGGTCTCGCCGCCGGGCCGGCCGTCCACCTTTAACGGACCGTAGCCGAGCTTGGCCAGCGCCTTTTGCACCGCGAGCAGGCGCGGCGAGGCCGGCACGTCGCTCGGCGGGCGCACGGCACCGGTCACATCAGCCCCGGTGCCGACACTGGCCGGTGGGCGACGCGGAACCGGATCGGCATAGGCCTGCGAGGTCGAGCGGCCGGCCGCCGCCGTGCCGGGAACCAGGGGCACCGGCGTTCCGGTCACGGTGGTGCGGATGGACAGGTAGCCCAGCGCGCCGTCAGTTGCGCCACCGGCTGACGCTACGGGCGACCCGCCGGGACTGTGCGGCGGCAGCGGCACGGTGGTGCGGCTGGTCCTGGAGCGGTCGAGGGCCTGGATGGCCCCGGCCGGACGCGCCTCCGGCAGCGGCGCGCCAGCGGGCGGCGCCTGCAACAGCAGGAGGTTGACGAGGAAAGCGCCGGACGCGGCGAGCGCCACGGCGCCGGCCACCCAGTCTAGCCGGCGCAGGTGCCGGGCCTCGCTCGCATGGGCGATCGCCGTCGACAGGTCCACCGCCGCCGGCGCGTCCTCGCCCAATCCCCCCGCCATGACCGGTTCCAGCTTCATGCCATCCTCTTCGCGCGTGTTTCGTCGAGGCGGGCAGGAAACGGCGCCACCACGCCCTCGCCCCGCACCGCCGGTTCAACCGCAAGCGGCAATGTCACAGTGACGCTGGTGCCCCGCCCCGGCGCGCTCTCCACGCGGAAATCGCCGCCGTGCAGCTTCACCAGCCCCTTCACCACCGCGATGCCGAGACCGCTGCCCCGGGCCCGCTGGGTGCAGTCGCCGGCCTGGAAGAACGGCTCGCCGAGCCGGGCCACATCCTCCGGCCGCATGCCGGGGCCGGTGTCGCGTACCCGGATGGCGACCGCCTCGCCCTCGCGGCGGACACTGACCTGCACCCGGCCGCCCTCGGGCGTGAATTTCACGGCGTTGGACAAAAGATTGAGCACGATCTGCTTGAACGCCCGCCGGTCGGCATCGATGACCGGCAAGCGGGGCGCGAACACAGTCTTCACCGCCACGCCCGCGCGTCCGGCGTCGATGGCCACCATTTCGGCGCAGCCGGCGACGAGGGCGGCCATGTCCACCGCCTCGCGTTCCAGCTCGTAGGCCCCCGCCTCCACCCGCGAGAGATCCAGGATGTCGTTCACCAGGCCGAGCAGATGCTGGCCACTCTCGTGGATGATGCGCGCGTAATCGGCCTTGCGCACGTCGTCGAGGGGGGCGCCGGTCTCGGTCGCCAGCAGCTCGGAAAAACCGAGGATGGCGTTGAGCGGGGTGCGCAGCTCATGGCTCATGGCGGCGAGGAAGTGACTCTTGGCGGCGTTGGCCTCCTCCGCCTGGGCGCGGGCGCGGGCGGCATCGTCGGCCTTCAGCCGTTCAACGGCGGCGGCCTGCCAGGGCGCCCGCCAGACGATCCGCACCAAGCCGGAGCGCAGGGCCGTGCACCGCGCCTCCACGGTCATGAAGGCCGGAGCGGCTTCCCCCTTACCGTCGCAACGCAGGCGCAGCTCGCAGCGCTGCGCCCTGCCGTGATGGGCCGTCTGCACGGCGGAGAGGAAGGCCGGCCGGTCGGCCACCAGCACGCGCTCGAACAGGGCAAGGCCGGTGAAGGCGGCGGCCGATGCGCCGGCGAACGGCCCTTCCATCGCTTCCACCACCGCCACCTCACCGCGCAGGCCGTGGCGGGTGACGAGGAGGGCATCGTCGGGAATTTCCTCGCTGGCGCGGGTGGCGGCGCGGGCCAGCCCGCCGGCCACCGCCGCCAGGGCGGTCGAGACAAGACCGGTGGCCACCAGCGCCGTAGCATTCAAAAACGCACCCTGGACGAGGCCCGTGACCTCGGCCAGAAGCGCGATGGCGCCGCATCCCAGCGCCAGCACGCCGAGGCCCGTGAGCGTGGCGCCTGTGACCCGCCCGAGCACCGCAAGACGCGGCAGGCTCTCGCCGCCCGCGGCCCGCAGGGGGCCGGGACGAGAACCGTCTGCCGCTTCGCCGATGCCGAGGTGACGCACGCCGCCCCCTGTCAGATGCCCGCAAGCGCGAGCCGGATGCCTGAAAACTGCGCGCCGGTCTCCCGGCACTGCGGGGAACACCCTGCCACGGCAGGCTTTAAGCGAACGCTAAGCCGGGGCGGCACTGCCCGCTTTCAGCGTTAACGATGTCTTGAAAAGTGCAGCCCGACGGCGGCCGCGCAGGCCCCCGTCGGCCACCGGCTCTGGTAATTTGCAAGGGCGCCGGCATCCGGCCCGCGCATCTCGACGAGGGGGCCATGTTCTTTCTGCTTCGCCTCGCCTTCTGGCTCGGCCTCGTGCTGCTGCTCCTGCCGCTCGGCCTCAAGGGCACCGACGGCAAGGAGGTGAGCGTGTTCGACGCCTTCGGCGCCGCGCAGGCGCTGGTGGCCGACCTCAAGGGATTCTGCGATCGCCAGCCGCAAGCCTGCGCGGTGGGCGGGCAGATGGCGAGCCACCTTGTCGAGAAGGCGCAGGTGGGCGCCAAGTGGCTGCACGATTCCATCGGCTCTTCGCCCTCCGGCGAAGCGCCCCATCCGCCTGCCGGCGTGCCGGGCTCCGGCCAGGCGGGCGGGCTCGACCTCGCGCCTCAGGATTTGCTACCGGTCTGGGGCGGTGGCGAAAACGCCCGCACTTTCGTGCCCCAGGGTGTCCAGCCCGGCGCCCCCGCCCTGCCGGCCTCCCCCGCCCCGACGCCCCTGCCGCCGCGCCGGCCAGCCTGATACCTTCTGCCCGCCGTCGCGCCGGCGATCGCCACATCGAATCAAAGTGGCCGCATTTCCTTGCCGGCTGTGCTATGCTGCACCGCAAGGTTCTATGGCTGCCCGTTCCGTTTTCCGGGCGGGCGCCTCAGGTGAGACGAGGAATTGGCCTCATGAACGCAGACGACCTCATTGCCGATTTTGAATTCTTGGACAATTGGGAAGACCGGTACCGCCACGTCATCGAGCTGGGCAAGAAGCTGCCGCCCTTCCCGGACGCGGAGCGCAACGAAACCAACAAGGTGCAGGGCTGCGCCAGCCAGGTGTGGCTCATCTCCGACCTGAAGCAGACGCCGGCCGGTACCATCATCGAATTCCAGGGCGATTCGGACGCGCACATCGTGCGCGGCTTGGTGGCGGTGCTGCTCCACCTCGTATCGGGCCACAGCCCGAAGGAGATCATGGAGACGGACATCCTCGGCGTGTTCCGGCAGATCGGGCTTGAGGGTCACCTCACGCCGCAGCGTTCCAACGGCCTGCGCTCGATGGTGGAACGCATCCGCGGTCACGCTCGCGCAGCACTCGCTGCCGCCTGAGGCGGTTCCGGCCCTGCAAGTCAGGGCCGGGTCCAGGCCTTCGCACGATCAAGGCTGACCAATCCCGGCCGCTCTTGTCGACGGCCGCTCTTGCGATCAGGCACGGCCCGAGGTGCCGCGCACCACGATTTCGGCCGCAGCTAAGCGCCGGAACAAGTTGCGTTGGCGGGCGATGGGCCACCAGTCGTAGAGGAAGATCTCCATGGGCCGCCACAGCGCGACCCAGCCGAGGATCAGCAGGCCTTCGGCAGCAAATCCCGCCAGATTCCGCGAAAACGCCCCCTCGCCGATCAGGCCGGCAATGCCGAGGCAGACGGCGAGCACGGCGCAGCCGATGGTCAGCGACAGTCGGCCGACGCGGAACAGCTCCTTCAGTTCGCCAGACACCGCGATTTCGCGATCCATGAAATAATGGCGCATCGCCTCGGGCAGGCCCCGCGCCTCGGACGCTGCAGCTTCCGCTTCGGGCAGATGCACCACGATCCGCATGGGCGCACCGCGCGGCAATTCGCGCGCCCAGGCGACGATATACGCCTCGGCCTCAGGGTCGAGATCCCGCTCCCGGAAGGGAAAGGGATCGAGCATGTTGAAGAGCTGCGAGACCCGCTCAACGCGGATCTCGATGTCGGTGTCCATGTCGATTATTCAATCCGCTCTGGCGCGGCGCCCGCCGAACGCCTTTCGACCAAATCGCTGCGCGATACCGTCTAGAGCGTGATCCGGGCAAATTGCCCCATTCACAATCAATTTTGCCGTCAACCGCCCATGCGTCTCAAGCGAAAGCACGCTTCGACTAGCCCGCAATGCAAGCTGGCCGACGCGTGCTCTCCGATTGCGTCCCGTCGAAACTCAAACGGAGATGAGGATTTCCCGGTAGCGGAAGGTGGAGCGCCTCAGCGGCTGACGCGGCGCGCCCGCACGCGCACGGGCACCGCCTGCTTCTGCCGCGCCGCAAGCTGGGCGAGGACCATGGCCCCGACAAGAGCTGCGAGGGCGAGAGCGGAACCGGCAATGAGGGACATGGAGATCCTCCTCCAAGACACTTGCGACGACTGTCGCCAAGCAGACAGGCTCTGCGCCGACGAACAAGTTATCTTAACCTCGTTCGTGCCGGGCGCTACCCGTCTAGATCAACAAATAGGTGCAGCGCGCGTGGCAACGAGGGGCGTCACGCCCATGTGACCGCCTTTCGGCGTTCATTTGCGGCAGACCCATGGAGTTACGGCACAAAATGCTGCTGCATCAAAAGCTTGGGTCCGGGCGCCGTGAATGTCCGGTTCGCCGTCCTCAGGCAGGCGGCACGGAGGCGTGGCTCGCGACGCCCGGTATCCGCGATTCCCGACCCGCCATCCCCCGACCCGCGCGACTACAACGGCGACAGATAGGGCAGCGGACCCGGGGCCGGAGCCTGGCGCACCCGTTCCAGGCGCTCCATGGCGCGGGCGAAGGAGCCATCAAGATGGCTCTTGAGCGCCTCCACCGCCGCTTCCGCGCGGCCAGCCGAAAGCCGCTCCGCCACGTCCATGTGCTCGGCGAGGAACGGCTCGACGCCGGGCGCCCGTGCTGCGGCGTCATAAAGGAAGGTCAGGGCCACCAGCAGGGTCTGGTAGGAGGAAAGGGCGTCCATGAGGGTTGCGTTGCCGCAATGGCCGAGAAGGCTGATGTGCAACTCCTCCTCCAGGGCGCTGAGGCGCGCGCCGTCCACCGCCTCGGGCGCTGCCATGGCGTCCGCGAGGTTGCCCGCAAGCGCCTTGAGCGTCGCCGGAGGAAGGCGAGGCGCGGCAAGGCGCAAGGCCGCCGGCTCCAGGATGGCGCGCATCTCGAACAGTTCGGCCACGTAAGCGGGCGTGAGTGCCGGCGCATACCAGTGCTGGCGCGCATCCTTGCGCACGACGCCGCGCTGGTGAAGCCGCGACAACGCCTCCCGGGCCACCGTGCGGCTGACGCCGTAGGCGGCGGCAAGGTGATTCTCCACCACGCGAAACGAGCCGAAGGCACTGCGGGTGACCACCTCGTGCTCCACCTCCTTGTAGATACGCTCCCAGGTGGATTCGGGGGCGAGGTGGATATCTGCCGCCGGCGCCTGTTCGGTGAAATCCGGGACGGGGCCGATGGGCAGCTCGACGACGAAGCCGTGCCCCTCGGCCCGGCGCACCAGGCCCAATTGCTCCAGCCGGGCAAGGGCCTGGCGAGCCGGTGCGCGGGAAATGCCGAACCGTTCCGCCACCCGAGATTCGAGCAGCCGCTCGCCGGGCCGGAGCGCGCCGGAAACGATCTGCGCCGCCAGAATGTCGAAAGCCCGTTCATGCAGGCGGGGCGCGAGCCCGCTGGTCCGCTCCGCGTCCCGGCCGGGCTCAACGCCTTTGCCGGCAGCGGGGATCAGGTGTCCCATCGCGTCCTCACCGTCCCGATTTCCCATCGCATGTTGGGAAGGGTGCCGGAGTGGGCGCGAGATGCCAAGCCCCACAAAGGCTTATGCATGGCGCGGGATGCCGCACCTGAAGAGATGGCCCAAGAGAGAAAAGCACGAGAGCAGGTCGAGGAAGCGCGGCCCGGAAGACATGCTCCGGAAGGAGCGGAAGACGAGCCGCCCCCTTCCCCCAGGCCAAGCTTCGCGCGGCGCAAAGCGCATCGACGCGCGAGGCGAATGGCTCAGCCGAAAATTACGGCGGCGGCAATGACGCCGTAGGCCAGAACGAAGAGGAAGCTGTCCCGCAGGACTCGTCCACGTGCTATGGTCATAATTCACTTCCCATTATGTCCGGTCATTTTATATTGAAAGTGAATATGGTCAATAAACATTTTTTCAACGTTATTTAATAGCACCCCCCACCCGCTGACGCACGTCGGCGGGCAGGGGGCTTGCTATCGAGCTACCGCCCCTCGAAGCGGGGCGCGCGCTTTTCCACGAAGGCGGCGGCGCCTTCGGCGAAATCATGAGTGCCGGCGCTGGCGATGAAGGCATCGCGCTCGGCGTTCAACTGGTCCGACAGGCTGTGGTTGAAGGAGGCGCGCAGCAGATGCTTGATGCGGCCATAGGCCAGCGTCGGCCCGGCGGCGAGGCGCTTGGCCAGCGCATCCGTCTCGGCCGCAAGATCGGCCGCCGGCACCACCTTGTTCACCAGCCCCAGCCGCAGCGCCTCGGCCGCGTCCACCGTGTCGGAGAGCAGCGCGATCTCCATGGCCTTGCGCAGCCCCACCACCCGCGGCAGCGAGAAGGTGGACGACCCGTCCGGCGAAGTGCCGATGCGGGTGTAGGCCAGGGTCATCTTGATGTCGTCGGCGGCGATGGCGAGGTCCGCAGCCAGCGCCACCGAGACCCCCGCCCCCGCCACCGCGCCGTGGAGGCACGCGATCACCGGCGCCGGCATGGCGGCGAGCGAGACGATGGCATGGTGGAACGGGTCGATGATGGCGTTGACCACCTTCGGCGCATCGCGGCCCGCCGCGTGGAAGCGGCCCACGTCGCCGCCGGCCATGAAGGCTCGCCCTTCCCCCGACAGCACGACAACGCGGACGCTCTCGTCCTTCGCCACCTGGTCCACGGCCGACTTGAAGGCCAGCACCGCCGCCTCGTTGATGGCGTTCAGCACCTGGGGACGGTTGAAGCGGATGCGGGCGATGCCCTCGGCGATGTCGAGGCGAATGGGGTGTTCGTCGGCGGCGGCGCTGGTGGGGGCGCTCATCAGGGGCGTTCCTCGGGCTTTGTCGGCTCGAACCGCACGCGGAATGCGGCGGCGGCCTTGCGGATTGGGACCGCCAAGCTGCCAAAGCCGGAGCATCGCCACAAGGCGGCCGGGCCGAGAGTTTTCAGGCCCGGTGCCGGTGCTGAGTGCCGAACTCGCCGATCTCAGATCGGCGAATCGGTATCCGGCGGGAACAGCACGCCGGCCTCTTCCAGATAGGCCTCCAGCGCCGCCAGCGTGGCAGCGATGTCTCCGGTGGTGTCGAGCACCAGTTCAGGCGCCTCCGGCTCCTCATAGGGCGCGGAAATGCCGGTGAAGCTGGCGATCTCGCCCTTGCGGGCCTTGGCGTAGTGACCCTTGGGGTCGCGCCCCTCGCACACTTCCAGCGGGGCGCGGATGAACACCTCATGGAAGAAGCGCGCCCCCACCTCCCGCGCCTGCTCCCGGTCGGCGCGCGTGGGCGACACCAAAGCGACGATGGCGATATGGCCGTTGCGGGCAAGGAAGCCGGCCATGTGGGCGACGCGGCGGATGTTCTCCGAGCGCTCCTGCGGCGAGAAGCCGAGGTCGGCATTGAGCCCGGTGCGCAGGGTGTCGCCGTCCAGGTAGACCGGCGAGCCGCCGAGGTCGAACAGGCGCCGCTCCAGGGCCCGCGCCACCGTGGACTTGCCGGAGGCCGGCAGCCCGGTGAGCCACAGCACCGCGCCCTGGTGATGGAAGCGCGTGACCCTTTCCGCCGGGGTGACGGCCGAATCCACCGCCACCACGGGGCCACGCTTCGGCGCTTCCAGCCGCGCCTCGCGGGCCGCGTGCAGGATGATGCCGCCGCCGCAGATGCGCCGGTCCCGCTCCACCACCACGCGGCCGGTGAAGGCGTTGAGGTGGTAGGGATCGGCCGGCAGGGCCTGGCGCAAGGTGATTTCCACCTCGCCCACATAGTTGCGGCCAAGGCTCGCCTGCCCCTCGGTGACGAGATTGGCGGGATCCACGGCGCTGGTCACCGCCGAGACCACGCCCGGCGCGGCGGCGGTGGACAGGCGCACCACCACCGGGTCACCCGCCTTCAGCGGCGCATCGTCGAGCCAGAACAGGCGCACCTTCAGACTTTTGGCGGCACGGGGGCGCTGGTCGCCATGAGCGGCGATGTCGCCGCGGGTGACGAAAATATCCTTGTCGAGTGTGATGCCGGCGGACTGGCCGGCCTCAACGGTCGTCGGCGCCGAGCCGGGCCACGCCTCGATGGATTTCACCCGCGCGGTGGCACCCGACGGCTCGAAGGCAAGCTCGTCGCCCACGGAGAGGCGGCCGCTTTCGATACGGCCGGCAAGGATGCGCCGCTCGTCGAACTTGTAGACCGCCTGGATCGGGAAGCGCAGCGGCTGGTCGGACAGGCTCGGCGGCGCGGTGAAGGCGTCCAGCGCCTCCACCACCGTGGGGCCGGAATACCAGGGCAGGCGCGCTGTGCGCTCGGAGATGAAGTCACCGTCGCGGGCCGAAACCGGGATGACGAAGGTGGGGCGCAGGCCGAAGCCGCCGAGATAGGCGCTCACATCCTCCTCGATGGCCGCGAACGCCTCCTGGTCGAAGGCCACGCGATCCATCTTGTTCACCACCACCGTCACCTGCCGCAGGCCGAGCAGGTGCAGCAGGAAGGCGTGGCGGCGGGTCTGCTCGCGCACGCCCTCGCCCGCATCCACCAGCAGCAGGGCCGCGTCGGCCTGGGCGGCGCCGGTGACCATGTTGCGCAGGAATTCCACATGGCCGGGCGCGTCGATGAGCACATAGTCGCGCTTGGCGGTCTTGAAGCGGATCTGGCTGGTGTCCACCGTGATGCCCTGGTCGCGCTCGGTCTGCAGCGCGTCGAGCAGGAACGACCACTCGAACGGCATGCCGCGGCGGGCGGAGACCTCCTTCAGCATCTCCAGCTTGCCGTCGGGCAACGAGCCGGTCTCGTGCAGGAGACGGCCGACCAGGGTGGACTTCCCGTGGTCCACGTGGCCGACGATGACGATGCGCAGAAGCTCACGCTCTTTGGCCGCAGCCGCGGCGGAAGAGGTGGCGAGCGGCAGGGTGGACGTTGATGCGGAAACGGACGTTGACGCGGACATGGCAATGATCTCTTCAAAATCTCGGGAGGCGGCGCGCTGGACGGTCGGCGGATCCTGGTCCATCGGTCCCGGTCTACGACCGGCACCGCGAGGGTTTCGCTCAAGTGCCGCGCGGGCTTGACCAAGGACCGGCGAGCACGGCTCGCCGGTCGTTGGTTTCACAGGTAGCCGGCGGTGCGCAGGCGCTCGAAGGCGTCCTCGGATTCGTGGTCCATGGCGCGGCCCGAGCGCTCGGAGGTCTTGGTGACGGCCAGTTCGGCCAGAATCTCGTCCAGGGTGGATGCGTCCGACTCCACCGGGTTGGTGATGTCCTGGTCGCCCAGCGAGCGGTAGCGCTTGCCGTCCTTGGAGAAGTACAGCGGGATCACCGGGATGTTCTCGCGCTGGGTGTAGGCCCAGATGTCCATCTCCGTCCAATGCAGGATGGGATGGATGCGCACATGGGCGCCGGGGGTCAAAGCGGTGTTGTACTGGTCCCAGAATTCGGGGGGCTGCTCGCGCACGTTCCAGGCGCCGTCGGTGCCGCGCGGCGAGAAGAAGCGCTCCTTGGCTCGGGTCGGCTCCTCGTCGCGGCGAATGCCGGCGATGACACCGTCGAAGCCGTGCTTGGCCAGCGCCAGGCGCAGGCCTTCGGTCTTGCGGGCGGCGGAACGGGCGGCGGGGGGCAGCGTGGGGTCGGTGCTCTCGATGGGCGGGCAATCCTCGACGATGAGGTCGAGGTCCCATTCCTTCGCGTAGTGATCGCGGAAGGCATACATCTCGGGGAACTTGCGGTGGGTATCCACGTGCATGGCCGGGAATGGCAGGCGGCCGAAGAAGGCCTTGCGCGCCAGGTGGATCATCACGTTGGAATCCTTGCCGAGCGACCACAGCATGGCAATCTTGCGCAGCTGGGCGAAGGCCTCGCGGAAGATGAAGATGCTCTGCGCTTCCAGCGCATCGAGACGCGTCATGACGTCATTCCTTCGTGGCACCGCTGAAGGTGCCGGTCTGCCCCGGTCTTCGCCTGTCCGCAGACCGCAGGACACGCCGGGCCGGAGCCAATTCCAAACCGAACCGCCCTCCCCTTCCGCCTTGACCACGCCCGCGACGGGCGCCACAGACGGCGGGCAACTTTAAATTCTACCAAACTGGTAGATTTTACATTGACGAGAGGCGGTTATTTTCATATTGCGCATTTTTGATCGGTAATTTAGCTTAAGACACACGTCAACTGGATTATTTAGCGCTCTCCCGCTGTGAGATGGGAAATCGGGCGCGCGGAGCGGCTTTTTCATGACCTCCCCCTTGCAGCGCAAGCTCAAGATCAGCGGACCTACGGTGGTCACCGCCAACCGTCTCGCGGACGGCATTTCCGTGTGGCTCACCGCCACCGGCGGCTGGAGCGAGACCATCGCCCAGGCCGCGGTGGGCACCACCAGCGACGAGGTGCTGCGGCTGCTCGACATCGCCCATGCGGACGAGATCACCGCGGTCGGCGCCTATCCGGCTCCGGCCATTCTGGCGGCCGACGGCACGCCGCAGCCGGCCAATTTGCGCGAGCGCATCCGCGTCACCGGCCCCACCATTTCCCTGCCCGGCGCCGCCTGAGATCCCTCAAGGGACCCCGACGCCCAAGCGAGTAGGCCTCATGTACGTCTATGACGAGTTCGATCGCACGTTCCTTCAGGAACGCGTCGCCGAGTTCCGCGATCAGGTGGCGCGCCGCCTGTCGGGGGAGCTGAACGAGGAGGAGTTCAAGCCGCTCCGCCTCATGAACGGCGTGTACCTGCAGCTCCATGCCTACATGCTGCGGGTGTGCATTCCCTACGGCACCCTGTCGTCGCAGCAGCTGCGCGCGCTGGGCGCGGTGGCCCGCAAATATGACCGGGGCTACGGCCACTTCACCACTCGGCAGAACATCCAGTTCAACTGGATCAAGCTGAACGAGCTGCCGGACGCCATGGCGGACCTCGCCAAGGTGGGCATCCACGGTCTCCAGACCTCCGGCAACTGCATCCGCAACACCACCACCGATCCGTGGGCCGGCGCGGCGGCGGACGAGGTGGAGGACCCGCGCCTCTATGCGGAGGTGATCCGCCAGTGGTCCACCCTGCACCCGGAATTCACCTACCTGCCGCGCAAGTTCAAGATCGCCATCACCGCGGCCAAGCACGATCGCGCCGCCATCCGCGTGCACGACATCGGCCTGCGCCTCCACAAGCGCGACGGCGAGACCGGCTTCGAGGTGATGGTGGGCGGCGGGCTCGGCCGCTCGCCCTTCATCGGCAAGACCATCAAGGACTTCCTGCCGAAGGAGCACCTGCTCTCTTATCTCGAGGCGGTGCTACGCACCTACAACCTCGGCGGCCGGCGCGACAACATCTACAAGGCGCGCATCAAGATCCAGGTGCACGAGATGGGCGCCGAGGCCTTCGCGAAGAAGGTGGAGGCCGAGTGGGCCGAGATCCGCGACGGCGCCCTGAAGCTGGACGAAGCCGCCCTCGACGCCATCCGCGACCGCTTCCAGATCCCGGACCTCGAGGCGCTGGACGACCAGCCCGCGGAGCTGGCCAGCGCCCTCGCCACCGACGACGCCTTCGCCCGCTGGCATGCCAATTCGGTGGCGCCCCACAAGGCGAAGGGCCATGCCATTGTCACGCTCTCGCTGAAGCCCGTGGGCGCCCCGCCCGGCGACGCCACGGCGGACCAGATGGACGCCATCGCCGACCTCGCCGACCAGTATGCCTATGGCGAGATCCGCGTCGCCCACGAGCAGAACCTCACCTTCCCCTATGTGCGGCAGAAGGATCTGCCGGCGCTGTGGGCGAAGCTGAAAGCGATCGGCGTCGCCACCCCCAATGTGGGCCTCCTCACCGACATCATCTCCTGCCCCGGCCTCGACTATTGCTCGCTGGCCAACACCCGCTCGATCCCGATCGCGCAGAAGCTCACCGAGCGCTTCGCCGACGAGGCGCGCATCGCCGACATCGGCCGGCTGCACGTGAACATTTCAGGCTGCATCAATGCATGCGGCCACCACCATGTGGGTCATATCGGCATTCTGGGCGTGGAGAAGAAGGACGAGGAGTTCTTCCAGATCACCCTGGGCGGCAAGGGCAATTCCAAGGCCCGCATCGGCGAGCTGATCGGCCCCGCCGTTGCGGAAAGCGAGATCGTGGACGTGGTGGAAAGCCTCGTCGATACCTATCTCAACCTGCGCACCTCTCCCGCCGAGACCTTCGTGGCGGCGGTGGAGCGTTTGGGAATCGAGCCTTTCAAGGAGCGCGCCTATGCCCCTCGTTAAGAACGGGGCGCTTGCCGCCGACCTGTTCGTTGCCGTCGCCGACGGCGAGCCGCTGCCCGACGGGCCGGTGATCGTATCCGCCGCGCGCCTTCTTGCGGACGGCCCGGCGCTCATCATCCGCAACGGCGAGATTGGCGTTGCCTGGCCCAACGACAAGGATGTGGCCGAGCTTCAGCCCTTCCTGTCGCGGCTGTCGCTGATCACCCTTGCCTTCCCGAAGCTCCGCGATGGGCGTGCCTACAGCCAGGCCCGGCTTCTGCGCGAGCGCTACGGCTACAAGGGTGAGCTGCGCGCCGTGGGCAACGTGCTGCGTGACCAGGTGCTGATGATGGTGCGCGCCGGTTTCGACGCCTTTTCCCTGGAAAAGGCGGCGGACGTGGAGGCCTTCGGCAAGGCGGTTGCCACCTATTCCGTCTTCTACCAGCCCACGGGCGACCACCGCCCCACCGTGCGCGACGCCCGCACCGCGCCGGCGGCCACAGGGGGATAGGTCCATGATAGCCAGCCCCAGCGCCAGCCTCCCCTCCACACCATTCGACCAGCCTTCGCCCGGCGCCCCCTTGGGCGCAGGGTCCGGCTTCGACGTGGCGACGCTCGATGCGAAGCTCAGGTCGGCCGCGCCGCTGGAAGTCATCGCCGCGGGGCTTGCCGCCTTTCCCGGTCGCATCGCCGCCGTCTCCTCCTTCGGCACGGAATCGGCGGTGCTGCTGCATATGATCGCCGAGGTGGACAGGGCGACGCCGGTGCTCTTCCTCGACACCGGCCACTTGTTCGAGGAGACCCTGGCCTATCGCGACACCCTCATCGCGCGCCTCGGGCTGACGCAGGTCCTCACCTTCCACCCCGATCCGGTGGCGCTCGCCGCGCGCGATCCCGAGAACGGCCTGTGGTCGGATGACCCGGATGCCTGCTGCGGCCTGCGCAAGGTGGAGCCGCTGGCCCGCGCGCTCGGTCCCTATGCGGCCTGGATCAACGGCCGCAAGCGCTACCAGGCGTCGACCCGCGCCGACATTCCCTTCGTGGAGGAAGACGGGACCCGGGTGAAGTTCAACCCGCTGGCCGCACTCGGTCGCGAGGACCTGCTCGCCTACATGGATGCTCACGCCCTGCCGCGGCATCCCATGGAACAGTTCGGCTTTCCCTCCATCGGCTGCATGCCCTGCACCTCGCGGGTGAAGCCGGGAGAGGACCCGCGCGCCGGCCGCTGGCGCGGAAAGTCCAAGACCGAATGCGGTATCCATATTAGCGATGGGAAATAATTTAATTCCATCGATTTTGTGATAAAATGTATTGACCCTTCGCGAGGCCGATGCCATCGTTTGTTTTATCGAACAAACGATCCATTTGACGGATGAACTTCGCTGGAGGCTCCCCATGTCGTCTCGTCGCTCTTTCCTGCGCAGTTCGCTGGGGGCCATCACGGCTCTGGCCCTGTCGGCCAGCGCCGCCGCCGCCGCCGACACGACGCTGCTGAACGTGTCCTACGACCCGACCCGCGAGCTGTATGTGGAAGTCAACAAGGCCTTTGCCGCCGATTGGGCCAAGACCCATCCGGGCGACACGCTGAAAATCAACCAGTCCCACGGCGGCTCGGGCAAGCAGGCGCGCTCGGTCATCGACGGGCTTGAGGCGGACGTGGTGACGCTGGCTCTGGCCTACGACATCGACGCCATCGCCGAGCGGGGCCTGCTCGCCCCCGACTGGCAGAAGCGCCTGCCCGACAATGCGGCACCCTACACCTCCACCATCGTGTTCCTGGTGCGCAAGGGCAATCCCAAGAACATCAAGGACTGGGACGACCTGGTGAAGCCCGGCATCAAGATCGTCACGCCCAACCCGAAGACCTCCGGCGGCGCCCGCTGGAACTATCTCGCCGCCTGGGGCTATGCACTCAAGAAGAGCGGCGGCGACGAGGCCAAGGCCAAGGAGTTCGTGAAGGCCCTCTTCAAGAACGCCCCGGTGCTCGACACCGGCGCCCGCGGCTCCACCGTCACCTTCGTGGAGCGCGGCATCGGCGACGTGCTGATCGCCTGGGAGAACGAGGCCTATCTCTCGGTCAACGAGCTGGGTCCTGACAAGTTCGACATCATCACACCCTCGCTCTCCATCCTGGCCGAGCCGCCGGTGGCGGTGGTGGACAAGGTGGTGGACAAGAAGGGCACCCGCGCCATCTCCGAGGCCTACCTGAAGTTCCTCTACACGCCCCAGGGCCAGGAGATCGCCGCCAAGAACTATTACCGTCCGCGCAACGAGGCCGTGGCGGCCAAGTTCAAGGACAAGTTCGCCCCCGTTGAGCTGTTCACCATCGATCAGGTGTTCGGCGGCTGGCAGAAGGCACAGAAGACCCACTTCGCCGATGGCGGCGTGTTCGACCAGATCACCGGCAACTGAGCTTTCATCACCGCGGCCGTCGCCTTTACGGGCGACGGCCGTTGCCCCGGGACCCGAGACGCGATCTTCGCCAGAGCCTATAATTTGTCATGAGCGCCTCCCCGTCCCGCATCGCCTTCCGGCAGAAGAGCGTCATCCCCGGCTTCGGCCTTACCATGGGGCTGACGCTGACTTGGCTTGGCCTCATCGTTCTGCTGCCGCTGTCCGCCCTGTTCATCAAGACCAGCGAACTCACCTTCGATCGCTTCATCGCCATCGTCACCGCCACGCGCACCCTGCACGCCTTGCAGGTGTCATTCGGGCTGGCGCTGGTGGCGGCGCTGGTGAACGTGGTGTTCGGCGCCATCGTGGTGTGGGTGCTGGTGCGCTACGAATTCCCCTTCAAGAAGGTAGTGGACGCCCTCATCGACATCCCCTTCGCCTTGCCCACCGCCGTGGCGGGCATCGCGCTGACCGCGCTTTATGCCGAGAACGGATGGGTCGGCTCCTTGCTGGCGCCGCTCGGCATCCAGGTGTCGTTCACGCCGCTGGGCATCGTGGTGGCCCTCGTCTTCATCGGCCTGCCGTTCGTGGTGCGCACCGTGCAGCCCGTGCTCGCGGACCTTGACCAGGAGTTGGAGGAGGCCGCCGCCAGCCTCGGCGCCAGCCGCCCCCAGACCCTCGTCAAGGTGGTGCTGCCCTCCGTCTGGCCGGCGCTGCTCACGGGCTTCGCCCTCGCCTTCGCGCGGGCGGTCGGGGAATACGGCTCCGTCATCTTCATCGCCGGCAACCTGCCGGGGGTATCGGAGATCGCACCGCTGTTGATCGTGATCCGTCTGGAGGAGTTCCGCTACGCCGACGCCACCGCGATCGCCACGGTGATGCTGGTGGCCTCCTTCCTGCTGCTCCTCATCATCAACCGCCTGCAGCGCTGGGCGGAACTGCGCGGGAGCCGCAACGCATGAGCACGCTCGACCATCCCGCGCAGAGCGCAGTCCACGGCGCCAGCGAGGGGCTGCCCTCGGCGCTGGCGCAATCCCACACCTATACCCATCACGGCGGGCGGCCGGTGCGCACCGAGCCGCGCGCCGTGCGCATCGCCCTCATCCTGGTGGCGCTGGGCTTTCTCGGACTGTTCATCGCCCTGCCTCTGGTGAGTGTCTTCTACGAAGCGTTCCGGCGTGGCTGGGCCGCCTATGTGGCGGCCATCATCGAACCCGACGCCCTCGCCGCCATCCGCCTCACCCTCATCGTCGCGGCAATCTCGGTGACGGCGAACCTGCTGTTCGGGCTGGTCGCATCCTGGGCCATCGCCAAGTTCGAGTTTCCGGGCAAGAGCCTGCTCATCACCCTCATCGACCTGCCCTTCTCGGTCTCACCCGTGGTGGCGGGCCTCATCTACGTGCTGCTGTTCGGCTCCCAGGGCCTGTTCGCCGCCTATCTGCAGGCGTGGGACATCAAGATCATCTTCGCCCTGCCAGGCATCGTGCTCGCCACCATCTTCGTCACCTTCCCTTTCGTGGCGCGCGAGTTGATCCCGCTGATGCAGGAGCAGGGCACCGCGGAAGAGGAGGCGGCAATCTCGCTCGGCGCCTCGGGTCTCTCCACCTTCTTCCGCGTCACCCTGCCCAATGTGAAATGGGCGCTTCTCTATGGCGTGCTCCTATGCAACGCCCGCGCTATGGGCGAGTTCGGAGCGGTGTCGGTGGTGTCGGGCCATGTGCGCGGCCTCACCAACACCATGCCGCTGCACATTGAGATCCTCTATAATGAATATCAGTTCGTCGCCTCCTTCGCGGTCGCGTCACTGCTGGCGCTGCTGGCGCTGGTGACGCTCATCGCCAAGACCATCCTGGAACACCGCCTCGCCGAGGAAGACAGATGACCATCGACGTGGTCGGCGTCACCAAGCGCTTCAAGACCTTCACCGCCCTCGACCATGTGAACCTCACCATCCATTCGGGTGAGCTCGTGGCTTTGCTCGGCCCCTCGGGATCGGGCAAGACCACGCTTTTGCGCATTATCGCCGGCCTGGAATGGCCGGATACGGGCGAAGTGCGCTTCGACGGCGAGGACGCCCTGGCGCGCTCCGTGCGCGAGCGCAACGTGGGCTTCGTGTTCCAGCACTACGCCCTGTTCCGGCACATGAACGTGTTCGAGAACGTGGCCTTCGGGCTGCGGGTGCGGCGCGGCGCCGACAAGCTGCCGGAAGCCGCCATCCGCGAGAAGGTCAACGAGTTGCTCTCCCTGGTCCAGATCGATTGGCTGGCCGAGCGCTATCCCGCCCAGCTGTCCGGCGGCCAGCGCCAGCGCGTGGCGCTCGCCCGGGCGCTGGCCATTTCGCCGAAAGTGCTGTTGCTTGACGAGCCGTTCGGCGCCCTCGACGCCAAGGTGCGCAAGGAATTGCGGCGCTGGCTCCGCCACCTGCACGAGGAGCTGCCGGTCACCTCCGTCCTCGTCACCCACGACCAGGAAGAAGCGCTGGAACTCGCCGACCGGGTGGTGGTGATGGGCCATGGCAAGATCGAGCAGGTCGGCTCTCCGGCCGAGGTCTACGACAACCCCGCCACCGCCTTCGTGCACGATTTTATCGGTGAGACCATCGCCTTGCCCGGCGAAGTGCGCGGCGGCGCGCTCTATTTCGGCACCCATGCGCTGGGCCTCGACCCCCAGGGGGTGGCCGACGGGCCGGCGCGCATCCTCGCCCGCCCCCATGACGTGGACCTCGCCGATCCCGGCACCACGCCCTTCGCTGGCAAGGTTCTGGCGGTGCGCACCTTCGGCCCCACCCGCCGCGCCGATGTGGAACTGACCAGCACCGGCGGCCCTGTGGTGGTGGAAGCCGCCGTGCCCCACGGCCAGACACTGTTGCCAGGCACGCAGGTCGGCTTGCTGCCCCGCCGCTACAAGGTGTTCTCCCAGCCCACGCGGTGAGGCACGCGGCGCAATAGGCGACGATTTTTCGCCACGGGCGTATGGTGAGAATGGCTCAGGCCTCCACCCCGGAGGCCTGAAGGAGGACACCCGTGCCGCCGTTTGTCATCGTCGCGCTGGGCGCCCTCGGCGCCGTCGCCCTGGTGAAGGTGATTTCCGCCGAGACGCGTCGCATCAATGCGGCCCTCGACCGCCACCGCGCGGCCGATGCGGGTGAGGTGAAGGCGGTACCGCTGGAACGCGATCCGGTCACTGGCGATTATCGCCCCAAGAAAAACTGAAGGCCGAGGCCGAGCATCAATCGGTCAGAGCCTCATCGGCGGGAAACATCCGCCGGCTCATCAATCGCGGGCGGGCGCACAGGCGGCGGCCGGCCGGCAACCGGGCGCTGCGGCGCCCAGCCCCGGGGTGGAGGCACGGCGCGCGGCGCGGCTTTTCTCGTGCTCGCGATGGACGGCATAGAGGCCGGCGCCCACCACCAGC
Organism: Xanthobacter autotrophicus; assembly: GCF_005871085.1. Lineage (GTDB taxonomy): Bacteria > Pseudomonadota > Alphaproteobacteria > Rhizobiales > Xanthobacteraceae > Xanthobacter > Xanthobacter autotrophicus. The sequence goes on from NZ_VAUP01000022.1 coordinate 240,430, forward strand.
ACCATGCCCACCGTGGTCCACGCATCCGGCAGGTCGCCGAAGACGAAATAGCCCGACACCAGCGCCCCGAACACCAGCAGGTAGCGCAGGGGTGACACCGAGGCCACTGGCGCGTTGCGGAAGGCGAAGACGAGGCACAGGGTGCCCCCGGCAAACGCCACGCCCGAGGCGACGATATAGGCCATGACCGTCACGGACGGCAGCTTCCAGCTTTCCCAGGCCATGAAGACGGCTGCGGTGGCGCACAGCACCAGCGTTCCGGAAAAGCCCACCACCGTGCCCGGAATCTCCCGGCCGATGCCACGCGTCGACACGTCCCGGATGGCGCCGAAAAGGGCCGCGAGCAGCGGCAGGATGGCGATGGCTTCGAAGGTGGAGGGGTCCGGCCGGGTCACGATCACCGCGCCGCAGAAGCCGACCACGATGGCGCACCAGCTGCGCCAGCCCACCTTCTCGCCCAACATGGGCACGGCCAGCGCCGTGGTGATGAGCGGTGTCGCCATGTAGATGGTGGTGGAGGAGGCGATGGCCATCACCGCCAGCGCCGCCACATAGACGAAGGTGGTCAGTGTATCCAGCGTCGAGCGCATCACCACCCGCGGGTGGAAGGCATAGCGCAGCGCCGGCAGGTCGCCGGCGCGCATGATCAGCACGAACAGCACAATGCCGGCCATGAACGAGCGCAGGCCGAGCGCCTCCCCGAGCGGGATTTCCCGGATGGAGAGCTTGAGGAACGTATCGTTGGTGACGAAGAGCGCCATGGACAGGGCCATGGCGATCAGCCCCTTCACCGTGGCCGACATGGCGGGCTTGGCCGCCGCGGCACGGGCAGGCTCCGGCTTCGCTGATTGCGGAAGACGGCTCATTCCGAGCGCTCCGCTGGAGAGCCGGCGCAGGGGAAGACGGACGGTGCGGCAGTAAAGCTGTCGCCGACGCGTAGGCGCACGGCAGCCCGGGGCAGGCTCACGATCGACCTCTTGGGGTTCGCTCCCACGGTGCGAACGTCTCGTCCGCACCTCATCGATTAGTTGCCCCAGATGTAGCTGATTTCAGGTAAATCGCGCCTTGCGGAATCCCGATGGCTCGCGCCTGAGCCCTTCGCGCGCCGCATGCCCCGGCCACCTCTCCGCCGCAATTCAGGCCCGCGCCGGAACAGGACGTTAGCGGGAAACCTCCCGGTGCCGTCCGCGGTCGAGGTGTTGGTCACAGGGGCCGCGTCAGCCGCCGGTGGTGCTCATGTGGCGGCTCACCGCCGGCTGGCGGGTGCGGCGATCGATGACGAAATCGTGGCCCTTGGGCTTACGGAAGATGGCCTCGTCAATGGCCTGCTGCAGCACGGCGTCATCCTTCGAGGCCCGCAGCGGCGCGCGGAGGTCCGCGGCGTCGTCCTGACCGAGGCACATGTAGAGGGTGCCGGTGCAGGTGACCCGCACGCGGTTGCAGCCCTCGCAGAAATTGTGGGTCATGGGGGTGATGAAACCCAGCCGCCCGCCGGTCTCCTTCACCTCCACGTAGCGGGCCGGGCCACCGGTGCGATAGTCGATGTCGGTGAGGGTGAAGCGCTCTTCCAGCCGCGCGCGCACGACGGAGAGCGGCAGATACTGGTCCACCCGCTCCTCGCCCACCTCGCCCAGCGGCATCACCTCGATGAGGGAGAGGTCGTGCCCCTCGCCATGGGCCCATTCCATCATGGAGGCGATCTCGTGCTCGTTCACATCCTTGAGCGCCACCGCGTTGATCTTCACCTTGAGCCCGGCATTGCTGGCGGCCTTCACCCCCTCCAGCACCTTGGACAACTCGCCCCAGCGGGTGATGGCGCGGAACTTCGCCACGTCCAGCGTGTCGATGGACACATTGATGCGCTTCACCCCACAGGCCGCGAGGTCGGCCGCGTGGCGGGCCAGCTGGGAGCCGTTGGTGGTCAGCGTGAGTTCTTCGAGCTGCCCACTCTCCATGTGGCGGGACAGGCTGCGGAACAGGGTCATCACATCCCGGCGCACCAGCGGCTCGCCGCCGGTGAGGCGTAGTTTCCTCACCCCGCGCAGCACGAAGGCGCTGCACAGGCGGTCCAGCTCCTCAAGGCTGAGCAAGTCCTGCTTGGGCAGGAAGGTCATGTGCTCGGCCATGCAATAGACACAGCGGAAATCGCAGCGATCGGTCACCGAAACGCGCAGATAGGTGACGGCGCGGCCGAACGTATCCACCAGCGGTCCGGTCTGAGCCGCCGCCGCCACGCTTGGCCTGTCGATCAGATCCCTCGGCACATCACTCACGAGACCACTCCCACATCCACCCTGCGCCGCCTCGCCTGCCGGCTTGTGCCGATCTCGAAGGCCCGCCTGCCGTCCCATCGGTTTCCCAGGCTGCGGCAGTGCGCGGACTTCGGCGCACGCTCTATATATCGTATGCAAGCAACCCATGGATAGGGTCCGGGCCAGTACACATTGCGGTGTGCCCCGCCCGAGCGTGCAAATGGAGAATGAAATGGCCACAGCGTCTGCCCCCGCCGCGGCATGGCCCACCGAGCTACGCGTGGTGAACGAGCGCCACGCCCTCGCCGTCACCTTCGATGATGGCCAGAGCTTCACCTTGCCGGCCGAATATCTGCGCGTGGAAAGCCCCTCCGCCGAGGTCCAGGGCCACAATCCGGATGAGAAGATCCTGGTCGCCGGCAAGCGCAATGTGCGCATCGCCCAGGTGGAGCCGGTGGGCAATTACGCCGTGCGGCTCATCTTCGACGATGGCCACTCCACCGGCCTCTACACCTGGACGCTGCTCCACGCCTACGGCGCCGAGCAGGAGGAGAAATTCGGCTCCTATCTCAAGGCGCTGGAAAAAAACGGCCTGTCGCGCGGGTAAGGCACGCACGATGACGTGAGGGTGTAACCGGGCACAGGCGTCGGCCGAAGCGCTCAAGGAGCGCGTTCGGCCGTATCGCGGCGAATGGCGCCTCGCTCCGGAGAACCGCCCGATGCCCGCACCGCCACGCCCCGCGCCCCGCGCACGCCTGTTGCACGCAGTTACCCTCATGGTGGCGCTTGCCACCACCACCGCCGCACTGTCGGCCGTCGCCGCTCCGCAAAACCAGCGCCTCACCGTGGTGGAACTGTTCACCAGCCAGGGCTGCTCCTCCTGCCCGCCGGCGGACGCCAACCTCATCGCCCTCAGCCGGCGGCCGGATGTGCTCGCGCTCAGCTTCAGCGTGACCTATTGGGATCATCTCGGCTGGCGCGACACCTTCGGCAAGCCGGAATTCACGAAACGCCAATATGCCTACGAACCGCAATTGGGCGAGCGCGGGCCATTCACGCCGCAGATGGTGGTGAACGGCCGCATCAGCCGCGTCGGCTTCGATCTGGCGGACATCGAGCGGGCCATTGCCGTCGCCCCGCCCTTCAGCGGGCCGGACATCACGCTGGGGCCACGGGAGGTGTCCATCGGCCGGGGAGCGGCGCCGGCCGCGGAGGCCGACATCTGGCTGGTGGCCTATGATCCGAACGTGGTCGAAGTGCCGGTGCGGCGCGGCGAGAATTCCGGCCGCACCTTGCCCCACGTGCGCGTTGTGCACCGGCTGGAACGCCTCGGCGGCTGGGACGGCAAGCCCGTCCACATCGCCCGGAGCGAGACGCCGCCGGGCCTTCTCACAGCGGTCCTTGTCCAGCTTCCGTCCGGCGGCCCGATCCTGTCGGCGGTGACGGAATGAGCCCCACTCCGGGCAGGGCTGGAAGCGGCCGAAGCCGCCCGAGGCGGGAGAAGGGGCCACGGGCCCCCTGCCCTCACTTCACCCGTTCGAGAACGGAGACGTAGTTGGCCACGGCGGCGCCGCCCATGTTGAAGATGCCGGCCATCTTGGCGTCGGCGATCTGCATGTCGCCGGCCTCGCCCATGAGCTGCATGGCGCAGAGCACATGCATGGACACGCCGGTGGCGCCGATGGGATGGCCCTTGGACTTCAGCCCGCCCGAGGCGTTCACCGGCAGCTTGCCGGTCTTCTCGGTGATGCCCTCGCGCACCACCTTGTAGCCTTCGCCGGGCTTGGCGAGGCCCATGGCCTCATATTCGAGCAGTTCGGCGATGGTGAAGCAGTCGTGGGTCTCCACCAGATCGAGGTCGTCGAGGCTGATACCGCCCTGCTCCAGCGCCTTCACCCAGGCGCGACGGGCGCCTTCGAAGGCGATGGGATCGCGCCGCGACAAGGGCAGGATGTCGTTGGCATGGGCGCGGGCGCGGAAGGCGACGGCGCGTTGCAGGGTCTGCGCCACGTCGGGCGAGGCGATCACCAGCGCCGCGGCGCCGTCCGACACCAGCGAGCAGTCGGTGCGGCGCAGGGGGCCGGCCACATAGGGGTTCTTCTCGGAGATGGTGTTGCAGAACTCGAAGCCGAAATCCTTGCGCATCTGGGCGTAGGGATTGGAAACGCCGTTCTTGTGGTTCTTGGCAGCGATGCGCGCCAGCTCCTCGGAGCGGTCGCCGTAGCGCTGGAAATAATGCTGCGCGATGCGGCCGAACACGCCGGCGAAGCCGCCGTCGATGTCAGCTTCTTCCTTGCGGTAGGACGCGTTGAGCAGGATATCGCCCACCTCGGCGGTGGGCTTGGCCGTCATCTTCTCCGCGCCCACCACGAGGGCGATGCGGCCCTGCCCGCTGGCGATATAATTCAGCGCCGAATGGATGGCGGCCGATCCGGTGGCGCAGGCATTCTCCACCCGCACCGCCGGGGTATGGGCCAGCTCCGGCACGCTCAGGGCCGGCAGCGCGCCCTGGAAATCCTGCTTCTGGAAGCCGGCATTGAACACACCCACATGGATGGAATCCACATCCGAGGGGGCAAGGCCCGCATGCTCGATGGCGGCGCCGGCGACGCGGCTCATCAAGGCCTCGGTGTCGGCATCCTCAAGCTTGCCGAACGGCGAATGGGCCCAGCCCACGATGGCGGCCTTGGTCTCCAGATCTCCTGCAGGCATGTCATTCTCCCGGCGGCGTGACACCGCGTTGCGTTGGTCTTGGTTGAGATAGGCGCGCGGCGGGCGTTATGACAGACCCGCGATAAAGCCATCCGGCATCACAAAAATCTGCTCGGCGGCGGGGGCCGAGGGCAGGCCCGGCATGGTCATGATGTCCCCCGCCAGCGCCACCACGAAGCCGGCGCCGGCGGACAGGCGCACCTCGCGCACCGGCAGCACATGGCCTTCCGGGGCATTGCGCGCCGCCGGATCGGCGGAGAAGGAATACTGCGTCTTCGCCATGCACACCGGCAGGTCGCCAAAGCCAGCAATTTCATACTCATGCAGCTTGCGGGCGGCGGCGGGGGCGATGTCCACGCGGACGGCGCGGTAGATCTCGCGGGCGACGGTCTCGATCTTCCGGGCCAGCGGGAGCTGGTCGGGATAGAGGGTGTGGAAGGTGGAGGGACGAGCCACCAGCTCCAGCACCTCGCGGGCCAGATCTTCAGCCCCCGCGCCGCCTTTCGCCCAGTGACCGCAGACATGGACGCCCACGCCCAGCGGCGCCAGAGCGGCGCGCACGGCCTGCGTCTCCTCATGCGTGTCGGAGGTGAAATGGTTCAATGCCACCACCACCGGCAAGCCGAACTTCTCCAGGTTCTCCACATGTCGCTTCAGGTTGGCGCAGCCGCGCGTGACCGCATGCACGTCCGGCGTGCCCAGCTCCTTGAGCGAGACGCCGCCATGCATTTTCAACGCCCGCACGGTCGCCACCACCACGGCGGCGGAGGGCGCAAGGCCGGCCTGCCGGCATTTGATGTCCAAGAACTTCTCCGCCCCGAGATCGGCACCGAAACCGGCCTCGGTCACCACCACGTCGGCGAGGCCGAGGGCGGTCTTGGTGGCCATCACCGAATTACATCCATGGGCGATGTTGGCGAACGGTCCGCCATGGACGAAGGCGGGGGTGCCCTCCATGGTCTGGACCAGGTTCGGCTGGAAGGCGTCACGCAGCAGCGCCACCATGGCGCCGATGCCGCCCAGTTCCTCCGCGCTCACCAGACGGCGCCCGCGGGTCTGGCCGATGACCATGCGCGACAGGCGCTCCTCCAGGTCGGCGAGGCTGGTGGCGAGGCACAGGATGGCCATGACCTCGCTGGCGACCGTGATGTCGAAGCCGTCCTCGCGGGGAAAGCCGTTGCCCGGCCCGCCGAGGCCCACCGTGACCTGGCGCAGCGCCCGGTCGTTGAGGTCCATCACCCGCCGCCAGCTGATGCGCCTTGCGTCAAGGTCGAGGCGGTTACCCCAGTGGATGTGATTGTCGATGAGCGCCGACAACAGGTTATGCGCTGCGGTGATGGCGTGGAGGTCGCCGGTGAAGTGCAGGTTGATGTCCTGCATGGGGATGATCTGCGCCCATCCGCCACCGGTGGCGCCGCCCTTGGCGCCGAACACCGGGCCGAGGGAGGGCTCGCGCAGGCACACGGCGGCCTTGGTGCCGAGCCGGGCCAGCGCGTCGCCGAGGCCGATGGTGGTGGTGGTCTTGCCCTCCCCAGCCGGGGTCGGGTTGATGGCGGTAACGAGCACCAGGTGGCCGCGCGGCCGCGTCTCGATCTCGGCGATGAAATCCAGCGCCACCTTGGCCTTGTGCGGGCCGTAGCGGTAGAGCGCATCCGCCGGGATCCCCAGGTCGTCCGCCACCTCAGCGATGGGCCGGGGTGTCACACTGGCGGCGATGGCGGCGTCGGATGAGGGATCGAGCGGGCGGGCGGTTCTCTCGTGCATGCATCAGTCCCCAGGCGGCGCGACCCTACCGGGTCGCACCACGCGAGGGAAGCACGGGCGCGGCAAAAAAGCTGTGCCCGAACAGGGGGGAAAGGAGGTCCGCAGCGCGGCGCCTTTCAGGCTCAGCCGCCCTTCTGGGTCTCCTCGGCCTTGCGCACGGGGGCCGGCTGGTCCACCGCGTCGAGGCCCTTGTCGATCTTCTGCACGATCTTGGTGAGGTCGTCCGGCTCGGGCTTCAGGTCGCGGGCGTGGGCCCACTGGAAGCCCGCCTCCAGCTTGCGGCCCACCTTCCAGTAGGCGTCGCCCAGATGATCGTTGATGACCGGGTCCTGGGGCATCAGCTCGATGGCGCGCTCCAGCTCCACCACCGCCTCGTCGTAGCGGCCGAGGCGGTAATAGGCCCAGCCCAGGCTGTCCACGATGGGGCCGTCGTCGGGCCGCAGCTTGGCCGCCTTGCGGATCATCTCCACGCCCTGGTCGAGGTTGATGCCCTGGTCCACCCAGCTGTAGCCCAGATAATTGAGCACGTGGGGCTGGTCCGGGTTCAGCTCCAGCGCCTTCTTCAGGTCGGCCTCCGCTGCCGGCCAGTTCTTCGAGCGCTCGTTGCAGATGCCCCGGAAATAGAACAGCGCCCAATTGCCCTTCTTCGGCTCGGGAATCAGCGCGATGGCCTTGGAATAGGTCCCGGCGCAGTCGGCGAACATCTTGCGGGCCTGCTGGATCTTGCCCAGCGCGACGATGGCCTCGATGTCCTTGGGATCAGCGGCGATCATCTTGTCCAGATGGGCGCGCGCATCGTTGAACTTGTCGGCGGCATCGAGATTGACCGCCAGCTGAACCTCGGCATTACGCTTCAGCGGCGAGGTGTCCGGCACGCTCTCATAGACCTCGATGGCCTTGGCCGGCTGCTTCAGCTGCTCGTACAGGTCGGCCAGGGTCAGGCTGGCGAACGGGTGCTCGGGATAGAGCCAGATGGCGAGCTGGAGATAGACAAGGGCGAGGTCCTCGCCGCCCTGCCGGCCCACCGTGGAGCCGAGGCCGTAGAGCACCTCGGAGGAGCCCTCCTGCGCGGTCTTGACCAGCGGCGGCAGGGTCTTGCCCGCCTTCAGTTCCTTGATGGCGGCCAGCACCACCGGATGGTTCGGAAGCTGCTTGTCGAAGCTGGCATAGGCGGCCAGCGCCGCATCGATGCTCTCGTTTCGCGAGGCCCAGCGAGCATAGGCATCGATAGCGCGCAGCGAGCCGGGATCGATCTTCATCGCCTGCTCGAGGCGCTTGCCCGCCTCCTTCTTCTGCCCGGCGGCATCCAGGATGAGGCCGGCATGCAGCTCCTTGAGGGGCACGTACCAGTCGGGGCCTTCCAGGCGGTCGATGAGTTCCACCGCGCCCTTGGTGTTGCCGGAGCCGTAGAAGGTCCAGGCCGCCAGCAGCGTGGCGGTGAGATCGCCGATGGGGCCGCGCACCGACAGGGCGAGGTTGGTGCGGGCGGTCTGATAATGGGCCTTCTTGATGGCGCGCACGGACAGGGCCAGGCGGGCGATGCGGTGGGTGCGGTCCGCCTTCACCATCCGGTCGGCGAGCTTCATGGCGTCGTCGATGTCGCCATCCATGAGCATGGCGAAGAAGGTGCGCTCGACGATCTCGTCATTGCGCGCATCGAGCTTCATCAGATTGCGCAGGTAGGTCACCGCCGCATCCGAATCACGCTCGGAGCTGGCGAGCCGCGCGGCGAGATAATTGCCGGCGAGCGAGGTGTCGACGTCGGGCACCGCTTCGGCGCGGGCCGGGCTCGCCGCGAGATGGAGCACCGCAGCAAAGCCGGCCGCGAGGGCAACGGAGAAGAAGGGGCGTGCAGTCGTCACCGATCGTATGTCCTGAAAGTGCCGTCCCTGCCGGTTAAGCGCCAGAGATACTAGTGAAGGATCCAAGCGGGGCGAGATGGCGGGAGGATGGCGGCTTTCCTGTGACACCGCAAGTTACGTGCGCGTAATACCACCGGCGCGACACCCCCTGGTGGTGGTGCAGTGCGGGAGAACCCTATCCCGCGCGGGCGTGACGGCCCGGCCCGATCTGCTATAAGCCCGCCCCATGGAACTGATGCGCGCGCGCGCCCCGGCGAAGATCAACCTGACGTTGCGCATCGAGGGACGGCGCGCGGACGGCTTTCACGATCTCGCGAGCCTCGTGGCCTTTGCCGGCGCCGGCGACCTCGTCTTCCTTCATCCCGATGCGCCCCTGGCGCTGGAGGTGTCTGGCCCCACGGCCGCCGCCGCCGGCCCGGACGACGACAATCTGGTGCTGCGCGCCGCCCGTGCCTTTGCGGAACGGGTGCCCGGCGCGCGGCTCGGCCGCTTCGTGCTGGAAAAGCGGCTGCCGGTGGCGGCGGGGTTGGGGGGCGGCTCGTCCGACGCCGCCGCAGCGCTGCGCCTGCTCGCCGGTCTCAACGGGCTGGCGCCGGACGATCCGCGCCTGTTTGCCGCCGCCCGGGCCACCGGATCGGACGTTCCGGTGTGCCTTGATCCACGGGCGCGGCTGATGCGCGGGGTGGGTGACCGCCTCTCCGCCCCGCTCGCCCTGCCGCCGTTGTCGGCGGTGCTGGTCAATTGCCGGGTCGCCGTGCCCACCGCCGGCGTGTTCCGGGCGCTGGGCCTTGCGCCCGGCGCGAGGCTCCCCGGTCCCGAGCACCCGGACGCCCTGCGGGACATGACGATGGGGAATGGGGTCGCCCTGCGCGCCCTCATCGCCGGCCTGCCCAATGATCTGGAGCCGCCGGCCCTGGCACTGGCGCCCGAAATCGGCCGGGCCATGGCGCTGCTGGCCGAAACGCCCGAGGCGCGCCTGGTGCGCATGTCCGGCTCCGGCGCCACGGTGTTCGCCCTCACCGACAACTGCCGCGCCGCCGCCGCGCTGGCACGACGCGTGCTTGCGCAAGAGCCCGGCTGGTGGGTGAAGCCCACCGTTCTGCGATAGGGCTGAACGCCACCATGATGCTGCCCCGATGACGCTGCCCGCCTTCCTGCTCGCAGCCCTCGGCGAAATCGCCGGCTGCTTCGCCTTCTGGCATGTGGTGCGGCTCGGCGGCTCGCCGTGGTGGCTCATGGGCGGCATCGCGAGCCTTGCCGCCTTCGCCTATGCCCTCACCTTCGTGGAGGCGGAGGCCGCCGGCCGGGCGTTCGCGGCCTATGGCGGCATTTATATCCTGTCGTCGCTGCTCTGGATGTGGAGCGTGGAGGGCGTGCGCCCCGACCGCTGGGACGCCGCCGGAGCGGTTCTGTGCCTCGCCGGAGCGGCGGTCATCGTGTTCGGCCCACGGGGCTGAGCCTCAGGCGGGCCCCGGCCCGCGTGATGTGTCCTTCCGTGGCGCGGCCTTCTCGCGGGCGAGCAGGCGCTGGTAGACCCAGCCCATGGCCACCAGCACCACGCCGAGGCCGATGAAGGACACCGCGCGCAGCACGCCTTCCAGGTCCGCCATGTCGGAGAGGAACACCTTCAGCACGGTCGCCACCATCACCGCAGCCGAGGCGAGGCGCAGGGTGCGCGATCCGCGCCACAGGCCGATGCCCAGCAACACCATGCCGGACACCAGCCACGCCGCCGAATAGGCGTACCACTCGGCCGAGCTGATCTGGTCGGGATCGAGCACGTCGCCCTGGAACAGGCGGCTCACCTGGAAGGTGATGTAGGCCAGCGCCAGCACGATGGCGAGCCCACCCGCCGCCAGCTTCACCCGGGCACGCGCCGCCGGCTGCACTCCGGCGAAGATGAGGGCCAGCGCCGCCGGCAGCGCGAAAGCGACGAGCAGATCGTTGAACACCACCCCGCCGACGCTCTCCCCGGTCACAAACGGGTTGTTCTCCGCGAGGCCGTTGAGGGCGCACAGGGCCGCGAGGGCGGCGACGAGATCGGCGAACAGCTGGTAGAAGCCGCGCCCGGTGATGGTGGCGAGGCGCGAGAGGCCCACCGCATAGGCGCCGTAGATGCAGGCGAGCAGCCCGGTCTCGAACAGGCGGGTGCCGCTGGCATAGATGTCCCCGCCATGGGCGAGGTGGCGCACTTGCGTCGCCGCCAGCATCACCGCGAACAGCAGCGCCAGGCTCTCGTGCACCCGGCGGCTCCAGTCGTCGCCGCTTTTCGCCAGCAGGAAGGCGGCGCCGGCGAAGGAGAAGGCCGGCACGCCATAGCCCCACAACAGCCAGTTGAAGATGGGGGTGGCGCCGGGATCCACCGCGATGGTGGGCAGCCACACGATGCGCCCCAGCACCACCAGAGCGAGCCCGGCGGAGAAGGCGCGCAGCCCTGGCAGGGGCCGCAGGGTGGAGATCCACGCCACGCCCAGCGCCGCCAGCGCGAGGCCCACCGTGAGCCAGCCCTTCTCCAGCGCGAAGGTGAGCGCGAGGGCGAGCGTCACCACCGCCCCGGCGGCGAAGATGGTGCCGCCATAGGCGCGGGTCGCCCGCGACAGCCGCTCGGCGGCGAGGGTGAACAGGAAGGCGAGGGCCAGCGCCAGCGCCGCGAACGGCACGCTGCGGTCCAGCTCGGTCAGGCGCGCATAAGCCGCGATCAGCATCAGCACCGGGCCCAGGGTGCCCGTCACCGCCCAGCCGACGAGGACGAGGAACCGCCCGCCGCGCCAGGCGCCGGCAAGGCCTGCCCCCAGCATCAGCGCGCCCATGCCGAAGGCGTAGACCATGAAATGACCCAGCGACAGCCGCGCCGGCTCGGGCAGCACGCCGGCCATGGGGCCGGCCGGAGCCATGGTCGTGCCCGGCTCGGGCGGGAACACCCATTGGGTGAGGAGCGCCGGAGCGAGCACCGCCACCGCCAGCGTGGCCAGGGTCATGGGCTTCACCCGCCACGCCAGCGCCAGAACGCCGATGGCGGCGAGTACGAACACCGCGAGGGCCGGCGCGCCCATCTCCCCGCCCAGCTTCCCGTCCACCGCCGCAACGGCGGTGACGACGAGCGCCCCCACCGCCCCGAGGATGGAGATCGGTTCCGGCCGCGGGCCGGTATCGGGACCCCAGAACAGGCGCGGCGCCAGCAAAAGGGCCGTCAGCGCCAGCAGCACCAGCCCCAGCGCGCCCGAGGCGCTCACCGCCTGCGGCACCGCGAACACCACCAAAGTGAGGCCCCACGCCACCACGCCGATAATGGCGATGAGCGCCAGCCACGCCCAGCGCCGCACCCGCGCCACGGCGAGTGCGCTCGCCGCCACCGCAGCGATCAGCAGGGCGACGCCCCAGGCATTGGGGTCCTGCGAGGTGATGAGGAAAGGCGTCACCGCCGCGCCGATGAAGCCCAGTGCCGCCAGCGCCGGGCCGTGCAGCAAGGCGGCGAGCAGGGTGGCGACGCCGCAGGCCGCCAGCAGCAGGAAGGCGGCCTGCGGCGGAATGAGGTGGTACAGCTCATAGGCGGCGTAGATGCTGCCGAAGCCGGTCATGGTGCCGGCGGCCGTGAGCACGCTCGGCACGTCGGGCACGCGCCCCAGACCGGCAAAGAGACCCGCGAACAGGCCGGGTGATGAGGGCGGCGAAAGGCTGGCGGGCGGCTCGACCGGCTCTTCCCCACGGGCGCGGCGGCGCAGCACTTCGCCACCCGCCAGCAGCGCGACCGCCAGCAGCAGGCCGAGCCCCACCCGCATGGCCGGGCCGATGAGATCCTGCTCCACGGCGAAGCGCACCAGGAACACCCCGCCCAGCGCGAGGGCGAGGCCGCCCACCCAAACCGCCCAGCGCGCGCCCACCTTCTCCTCGAACCCGGCGAAGCGCTCCTTGAGCTGGCCGGCGTCAAAGCCCGGCCGTGGCGCGGCGGACGGCGCGCCATCCTCAGCCTGCAACGGCTCCGAGAACGAGGGCGGCCGCGTCACGTCATGCACGGCCGGCGGGTGGGCGGGTGCAGGCGGCGCGGCCTCATCCGGCGGCCGGGGCGCGAAGGGCGCCAGCGTGATCGGGCCTTTGGGAAGCGGGGCGGCGGCGGCCGGCGCCTCCGCCACGAGGCCGAAAGCCTGCGCCTCCAGCGCCGCGACCCGCGCCTCCAGAAGCCGGATGCGGCCCCGGTGCTTCAGCACGAGAACGAAGGCGACCAGGGTCATCACCGGAAAGGCGAGAACCACCAGAATGAGAAGCGCCCATTCGTCCATTGCTGCACCCTTGCGCCCGATCGAGACAGACTCACCGCCCGGACCGATCCAGCCCGAGCCGATCCGGCCCTGCCACGCCGGCACTTCCGCAGCGGCCGCGCCAGAGTTCCGCGCGGCAAAGCCAGCGCGCCCCTCCTGCGGCAACCGGGTGTAGCGCGGCGTCCGGCACAACGCTAGCTGAGCCGCGTTAAGTGCTCAATTTAAAAAAGGATTTTCCCGTTACAGGCAGCGGTAGCATGGAAACGCCAGCGGACCGAGCCGACGGGCGTGTCCCTATCGCCTCACCCCTCGCGGAAGCGGTTGGTGATGGGATAGCGGCGGTCGCGGCCGAAGTTGCGGCCGGTCACCTTCACCCCCGGCGCCGCCTGCCGGCGCTTGTATTCGGCGATGTTCAAAAGCCGTTCCACCCGCGTCACGGTGGCGGCATCGAAGCCCTCGGCGATGATCTGCGCCACCGAATGCTCGCGCTCCACCAGGCGTTCAAGGATGGCGTCCAGCACCGCATAGGGCGGCAGCGAATCCTGATCCTTCTGGTTCTCGCGCAGTTCGGCGGTGGGCGGCTTGTCGATGAGGCTGTCGGGAATGACGATGCCGTCCGGCCCCAGCGCCTCCGCCGGCTTCCAGCGGTTGCGCAGGCGCGACAGGCGGGTCACCTGGGTCTTGTAGAGGTCCTTGATGGGATTGTAGCCGCCGTTCATGTCGCCATAGAGGGTGGCGTAGCCGGTGGACATCTCGGACTTGTTGCCGGTGGTCACCACCATGGCGCCGAACTTGTTGGACACCGACATGAGCAGCGCGCCACGCACGCGGGACTGGAGGTTTTCCTCCGTCACGTCGCGCTGGGTGCCCTCGAACAGGGGCGCGAGCGCGGCCTCCATGCCCTCCACACCGGTGGCGATGGGCACGATGTCGTAGCGCACGCCGAGCGCCTGCGCCACGGCGGCCGCATCCGTCAGGCTTTCGTCCGAGGTGTAGCGATAGGGCAGCATGATGCAGTGGACCCGCTCCGGGCCCAAAGCATCCACCGCCATGGCGGCGCAGATTGCGCTGTCGATGCCGCCCGAAAGCCCCAGCACCACGCCGGGGAAGCGGTTCTTGTTCACATAGTCGCGCAGGCCCAGCACGCAGGCGGCATAGTCCGCCTCATCGCCCTCGATGCGGTCGGCAAGGTTGGCGCCGAGGCACTTCCAGCCGTTCTCGAAGCGCTGCCACTTGGAGATGCGCACCCTCTCCATGAAGCCGGGAAATTGCAGGGCGAGGAAGCGGTCGGGATTGAGGGCGAAGGAGGCGCCGTCGAACACCAGTTCGTCCTGCCCGCCCACCTGGTTCACATAGAGCAGCGGCAGGTGGCTCTCCACCACGCGGGCCACCGCCACGTTCTCGCGCTCGGCATAGACACTCTGGCGATAGGGCGAGCCGTTGGGCACGATCAGCAGTTCTGCGCCGGTCTCGGCGAGGCATTCCACCACGTCCGCGCCCCAGATGTCCTCGCAGACCGGCACACCCAGGCGCACGCCCTTGAACGGGATCGGCCCCGGCAGCGGGCCGGGGGTGAACACGCGCTTCTCGTCGAACACGCCGTAATTGGGCAGGTCCACCTTGTGGCGGACGGCGGAGATGCCGCCGTCTTCCAGCAGCAGCACCGAATTGTAGAGCCTGCCCTCCTCCACCCACGGCGCGCCGATGAGCAGGGCCGGGCCGTCCGCGGTCTCGGCGGCCAGCGTCTCGATGGCGGCGCGGCAGGCCTGCTGGAACGCCGGCTTCAACACCAGGTCCTCGGGCGGATAGCCGGCAATGAACAGCTCGGGGAAGACCACGAGGTCCGCCCCCGCATCGCGGGCGCCGGCGCTGGTGCGGCGGGCAAGGTCCAGGTTGCCGGCCACGTCGCCCACGATGGGGTTGAGCTGCGCGACAGCGATGAACAGGGTGTCGACGGGAGCGTCGGGCGTGGCGCCGGTCTCGCGGCTGGTCTCGAGAATGGTCATGGAAACGGATTTAACCCCAGCTGCGAAGGGGGGAAAGGGCAAGAAAAGGGCAGGTGCGAAATCTGCCTCATCCGGCGCCATCGCGGCATCCCCGAAGGGCTGCCGCAGGGCGTTTTTCGTCGATCACAGGCCGAGCCGCGACCACAAGGCGCGCTCCTCCACCGCCGCCATGGCACCATCCGCCGCCTGCGCGGCGAGGGTGCCGGCCAGCGCGGCGCCAAAGCCGCCCGGCCGGCGCAGCAGGAAGCTGGAGGCGCCCTGCACCAGCGGCATGCGCACATCCTCGCCATAGCGCGCCTTCAGGATGGAGCGCACGTCGCCCAGCCCGTCGACGAGGCCAAGGCCCGCCGCCTGGGTGCCGAGCCAGAACTCGCCGGAGAACAAGGTCTCGTCGTCGGCCGGCAGGGCGTCGCCGCGCCGCGACCGCACGAGGTCCACGAACACGGTGTGGAGTTCCTTCAGGAGCACGTCGAGCCGCTCCACGTCCTCGGGTCGCGTGGGGCGGAAGGGGTCGAGGGTCACCTTGCGCTCGCCGGCGGTGAAGACGCGCCGCTCGACCCCCAGCTTCTCGATGGCCTTGTCGAAGCCGAAGCCCGCCGTCACCACCCCGATGGAGCCGACGATGGAGCAGGGATCGGCGAAGATCTCGTCCGCCGCACAGGCGATCATGTAGCCGCCGGAGGCCGCCGCATCCTCCACGAAAGCGAAGACGTGCTTCTCCTTCTCCTCCGCCAGCGCGCGGATGCGCCGGAAGATCAGGTGCGACTGCACCGGCGAGCCGCCCGGCGAATTGATGAGCAGCGCCACCGCCGGCGCCGATTTGATGGCGAAGGCCTTGTCCAGCGCCTGCGCCGTGCCGGCCAGCGACAGGGAGCGCGCGAACGGCGTCGTCTGCATGCCGATGGCGCCGGAGAGCCGCACCACCGGCACCACCGGCAGGTCACGGCGCCACGTCTTGGGGAGGATGCCGCTGACGCGGCGCGAAAGGGAGGAAAGGAAGCTGTCGGCCATGGTCCAGATGTAGGGCGCGCAGGTGACGCACTCAAGGCAGGGATGCGTGCGAGGCGGAGCCGCCGGTGAACCCTGCCCTCTCCCCCGCGCCGGCCAACTCCCTCTCTGCGGCAGAGGGTTCAGAGCGCGCCCGGTCGCAGAGCAGATTTTCAAACTACGACAACGCGCACCTTCAGGGCTGCGCGAGGCCTTCCCCCTGTCGCAGCACCGCGTCGGCGGCGGCGGTGGGATTGCCGTCCGCGCCAGTGAGGACGAGGCCCGGCAGCAGCGCCGGCGGGGTCCGGCGGCCCTTCACCGCGCGCACCAGAAGGCGAACCGCCGGCCGGTCGTCACGCGGATACACCGGCAAAATCTCCACCGCGCCGAAGCGGCCGTCCAGCGCCGCAAGAATCGCCGCCAGCGCCTGCGGCCGGTGGATGAGGCAGAGCATGCCCCGCGCCGCGAGGCAGCGGTCGGCGGCGCGCACCCACTCGTCCAGCAGCGCGCCGTCGGCCATGTGGGCGCGGGCTCGGGCCTCGTCGGGGGAGATGCGATGCTGCGCCATGTCGTTGAAGGGCGGATTGGTGAGAACGAGGTCCGCCGCCCCCGCCTGCGGCCGTTCAGGTCCGGACGGGCGGCCGAGGCGGGTGACATCCCCCGTCACCACCTCGACCCGCGCGGACAGGCCGTTCAGCGCCGCATTGTCCCGCGCCAGATCCGCCAGCTCCGGCGCGATCTCCACCAGCACCCCTTTTGCCTCGGGAACGCGGGTGAGGAAGGCGAGGCCGCAACTGCCCACCCCGGCGCCGAGATCCACCATGCGGCGGCGATCGGCCGGCGCGAAGGCGGCGAGCAGAAGCGCGTCGTGTCCCACGCGGTGGCCCGCCCTCTGCTGACGTAACGTCAGACTACCGCCGAGAACGCTGTCGGTGGTGGTGGAAGATGCCGGATCGTCAGCCGTCATCGCGGAGCGCCGCGCCGAAGCCCGCCTCCTTCAGCAGGCGCCGGGCGCGGTCCACATCCTCGTCCACCACCAGCAGACGGCGGGGCAGGATGCCGATGGTGCCCTCCATGACGCTCATATACTGGTCCGCGACCATGTGCCCGATCTGGGCCGACTCAAAAAGCGCCTCAATGGCGCCGATGAGCACCAGATCGTTGGTCCGCACCAGCTCCTGCATCGTATCCCACCCGACCTAGCGGCAATGTGCGCACCTGCGCGGCATCAAGAAAGTTGCCCGGCGCTTGCACGGAGCCCGTCAGCATCCCTATGGTGCGCCCCAAAGAATGACAAGCGGGAGCGTTTCTTGGCCCTCGTCCTACCGTTCGAGCCCAACGAGCCGTCCATCGAGGCCCTGGTCGCCCTGGTGAAGGCGGACATGGAACGCGTGAACGCCACCATCCTGGCGCGCACCGGCTCCGACGTGGCGATGATTCCCGAGGTGGCCAACCACCTCATCTCTTCCGGCGGCAAGCGCTTGCGGCCGATGCTGACGCTCGCCTGCGCGTCGCTCTCCGGCTATCGGGGCGACGGCCATGTGAAGCTCGCGGCGTCCGTGGAGTTCATGCACACCGCCACCCTCCTGCACGACGACGTGGTGGACGAGAGCGACATGCGCCGGGGCAAGCTCGCCGCCCGCAAGCTGTGGGGCAACGAGGCCAGCGTGCTGGTGGGCGACTTCCTGCTGGGACAGGCGTTCAAGATGATGGTGGAGGTGGGTTCCATGACCTGCCTCGACATCCTCGCCACCGCCGCCTGCGTCATCGCCGAGGGCGAGGTGATGCAGCTCGCCGCCGCCAAGAACACCGCCACCTCGGAAGACGATTATCTCGCCGTCATCCGCGGCAAGACCGCCGAGCTGTTCGCCGCCGCCTGCGAGGTGGGCGCGGTGCTGGGCCAGCGGCCGAAGGCCGAGCAGGCCGCCTGCCGCTCCTATGGCATGAATCTCGGCATCGCCTTCCAGCTGGTGGACGACGCTCTCGACTACGGCGGCAGCCAGGCCAAGCTCGGCAAGAATGTGGGCGACGATTTCCGCGAGGGGAAGATCACCCTGCCGGTGCTGCTCGCCTTCCGCCGCGGCGACGCCACCGAACGCGCCTTCTGGCAACGCTGCCTGGAAAAGGGCGAGGGCAACGACGCCGACCTTGATCAGGCCATCGGCCTCATGACCCGTCACCGCGCCATCGCGGACACGGTGGAGCGGGCGCGCCACTACGGCGCCATCGCCAAGGATGCGCTGGCTCTGTTCCCCAACGGTCCCGCCAAGGACGCGCTGATGGAAGCCGTGGATTTCTGCCTGTCCCGCGCTCACTGATACCATTGGCCTTGGTCGTTGACCGAGGCCGAATAGGCACTATCGAGGTGGGCACGCTCAAACGCCGCGCGGGCTTGGCTAACAGCCAATGGGGCGCGGCGCCATCCGGGACAGCAAAAGGCCGGCCCCTCGCGGAGCCGGCCTTTTTCGTGTGTCGCGGAAGAGGATCAGGCCAGGGCGCGGCGGCTGCCGGGGATGAGGGCGGCGGGCTTCACCGCGTAGGCGCCTTCGCCGGCAAGGGCCACCACCAGGGACGCCACCACGAGGAAGGCGGGATATTCCCAGCCGCCGCCGGCCGCGGAGAACACCCAGCCATTGGGCAGGTGGAAGTTGAGCGCGCCGAGCATCAGGGGGATGAGCAGGATGGCCACTTGGCGGGCATAGACGCCGCCGATGAGCAGCAGGCCGCCGATGACTTCCGCTGCGATGAAGGGAATGGCGAGGAAGCCAGGCAGGCCGATCTTGTTGGCAAGGAAACCGGCGAAGCCGGGAACGGTGAAGATGAAGATCTTCATCAGGCCGTGCGAAAGCCACATGAGGCCCAGCGCGACGCGCAGGAGGAAGAGGCCGTAGGGAGCGGTGCGTGTGTCAACCATGGGAGTGATCTCCGGTTTGATGTGGCACCACCTCTAGCTTTCGCACTCCCGCAACGCCATACTCAAGAAATCAAGCTTGAGTTTGCATTCGCGCAAATCACACCATCGCGCGGACGACGGACGGGTGGGGTTCGGAATGATCGCCTGGGATGATTTCCGCCTGGTTCAGGCCATTGCACAGAGCAGCTCGCTGGCCGGGGCGGCCGAGCAGCTGGGGGTGAACCATTCCACCGTGTTCCGCCGGCTCGGCGCGCTGGAGGAGCAGCTCGGCGCACGGCTGTTCGAGCGTGCGCGCTCCGGCTACGTGCCCACCGCCACCGGCGAGGAGATGGTACGCCTCGCCGAGCGCATGGCCGACGAGGTGCTGTCCGTGGAGCGGCGAATCACCGGCCAGGACCTGCGGCCCTCCGGCGAATTGCGCGTGACCACCAATGACACCCTCCTGGTGCACATGCTCACGCCCGTGTTCGCCTCATTCCTCAAGGCCTACCCCGAGATCCGGCTGGACGTGGTCATCTCCAACCAGTCCCTCAGCCTGTCGAAGCGCGACGCGGATATCGCCATCCGCGCCAGCGACCGGCCGGGGGATACGCTGGTGGGCCGGCGCATGGCCTCCATCGCCTGGGCCGTCTATGCCCGCGCGGACCGGGCGCCCGCGACCCCACTCGGCACCGGCGATTTCAGGCGCCACGACTGGATCGGATTTTCCGACAATCTCGGCGGCATCAAGCCGGCCAAATGGCTGCGCGAGCGGGTGGACGAGGAGCGCATCATCTATCGCGTCAACACCGTTCTGGGGCTGGCGGAGGCGGCGGCCGAAGGCATCGGCCTCGCCATGCTGCCCTGCTTCATCGCGGCGGTGACGCCGGGCCTCGTTCAGGTCATGGCGCCACAGGCGGATGTGGAATCGGGCCTGTGGCTCTTGACCCATCCGGATATCAAGGCCACGGCGCGGGTGCGCACCTTCATGGAGCATGCCGGCCGCGAGATCGGCAAGCTGCGCGGGCGCATCGAAGGGCAGGAAACGCGAGTGGAGGCGGCACGGGTCTCCACTGAAGACCTGACAGTCGAGGGCTGAAACGACATCGCGCAGATCAAGCCAGCATCAAACAGGCCGTCTAAGAACGTGCTTGAAAACTCAGCGCAGGCCCTGCCGCAATCACCTCTGTCATGCCCGGCCTTGTGCCGGTATCCACGCCGAGCCGCTTGAGACAGCGTGCGCAAGCTCTTCCCGGCCGCTCCGCGTGGATGGCCGGGATAGGCCCGGCCATGACGGCGCGAAAACACCTAAGTGGTCGGCGCACGCTCAACGGTTCGAGTTTTCAAACTCGCGATAAGCGGCCGGGGATTACTCTGCCGAGGCTTCGGCGGTGTTGCTGCGCGGCTTGGACTTGGCGCGGCGGGAGGCCACCTGGGACTTGTCCCCGCCGGCGCTCACGAACTCGCACCACATGGTCTGCACGCCGGCGAGCGAGCCGCGGAACGAGCCGGGGCCGGTCTTCACCAGGTCGAAGCAGGGCTCGAAGGTCATGCCCTTGACGAAACCGCACACATTATCCCCGCGCACACGCAACGTGTTGGCGGGCAGGCGGACAAAGCGCGGTTCCTTGTCGGGCATGGTGATCATGCCGGCGACCGAGCCGTCGGGATAGATGCGGCCGGCGCCCTTCGATCCCTCGAAGCAGCTGAAGGAGAACATCTTGCCCACCGCGAAATCCCGCGCCTGCTGGGCGGAGAGCTGCTGGCCGGAATTCTGCTGGGCCAAGGCCGGGCCACTGGCGAATGCGGCAAAGCCCAAGGCCGCGAAAAGGATGCTGCGCATGGCTCGTTCGCGAATACCTGTTTGATCCCCGTCACGTTGCGCAGAGACCACGGGTTGTTGTCAAGAGTCCGGAACAGCAGGAGAACACCCAAGCCGCCCGCCGTGTCGGATTTTGCCGGCACCGTGCCTTCCATGTCGCGGAAAGGTGGCGGTCCCGGCCACGCGGTGGGGCTTAGGCCACCAGCGTGCCCGAACTGTGGCGGCGGGTCAGGCCAGCCAGCATTCGCGAATTGTGACGGCTACGCCGCCCAGCATTCGCAAATTGTGGCGGCTAAGCCGCGACAGGCACCCGCACCACGGGGCGCTCCTTGATGGGCAGGTTGATGGCGGCGGAGGCGAACGACAGCGCCACCGAGAGCCACCACACCCAGGTATAGGAGCCCGTCGCCACATAGAGCGTGCCGCCCAGCCACACGCCGAGGAAGCCGCCCACCTGATGGGAGAAGAAGGCGAAGCCATACAGCATCGCCATGTAGCGGGTGCCGAACATGAGCATCACCAGCCCTGAGGTGGGCGGCACCGTGGAGAGCCACAGGAAGCCCATGGCCGCCCCGAACACGTAGCAGCTGAGCGGCGTGATGGGCATGAGCACGAACACCGCGATGGCCACGCCCCGCCCGGCGTAGATCCACGCCAGCAGCCACTTGCGCGACACCCGGCTGGACAGATAGCCCGCCGTGAGCGAGCCGAGGATGTTGAACAGGCCGATCAGCGCCAGCGTGTAGGCGCCCACCGACAGGCTCATGCCATTGTCCACCAGGAAGGCCGGCATGTGCACCGTGACGAAGGCGAGCTGGAAGCCACAGGTGAAGAAGCCCAGCACCAGCATCACATAGCTTGGGTGGCGCAGCGCCTCGCCGATGGCGGCGCCGATGCCCTGCTGTGGCGCCGCGGCCACGGCGCCCGGCTTTGCCGCGGCAACCCCACGGGTTGCCAGCGCCAGCGAGAACGGCATGACGATAAGCAACGCGGCGCCGAACACGATCAGCGTCTCGTGCCAGCCGATGGTGTCCATCAACGCGCGGCTGAGGGGCGGGAACAGGAACTGGCCGAACGAGCCCGCCGCCGTCGCCGCGCCGAAGCCGATGGACTTCCATTCATCCGGCAGCAGCTTGCCGAAGGCGGCCAGCACCAGGTTGAACGAGGCGGCGGACAGGCCGAAGCCCACCATCACGCCGGCGGTGAGATGCAGCATGCCGGGGGTGTCGGCATAGGCCATCAGCACGAGGCCGGCGGCATAGAGCAGTGCGCCGCAGCACAGCACCCGCACCGTGCCGAAGCGGTCGGCGATGGCGCCCGCGAACGGCGAGCCGACGCCCCAGAGCAGGTTCTGCAGCGCCACAGCGAGGCCGAACACGTCGCGCCCCCAGCCGAATTCCTGCGACATGGGCAGCAGGAACAGGCCGAACACCGAGCGCGGGCCGAAGGTGACAAGGGCGATGACGCAGCCGGCGACCAGAATGAGCATGGCCGGAAGCGCGCGCCGCGTGCCGGAGGGCACCGGCACCGAGGACGTGGCAGACATGGAAAAGACTCGCTGTGCGACGCCAGGGGGCGCCTTTCACAGCCAGTCTACGGATTTGCCGGCCCTATTGAAAATCAATATTGATCAAGCGATCCATGAAGGATCCTCATGGAAGGCGCCGATGGCGTTGGCCGATGAGGGATCACCGGCCAACGCCCGGAGTCGGTTTTACAATTCGATCATCCGAAGCACGTGCAACCATCAACAGCGCTTTTCCACCGTCATGGCCGGGCTTGACCCGGCCATCCACGCGGGCAGGCTGGGGCTGATCTTCGCATGCTGTCCCGAGCGGCACGGCGTGGATACCCGGGACAAGACCGGGCATGACGGCGGTGATTGCGATGGCGCCCTTCTGAACGTCCAAACCAAGCGCGAGCCTCAGGACATGCTTGGTCAGCCCGATCGGCATCGATCACAGACCGATGCCGATGGTCTCAGCGACCCGCAAGGCACCGGGGATCAGCCGCGGCGCGGGCCGTCGCCGTGCGGGCCGTGGCCGCCGTGACCGCCGCCATGGAACTGCTGGCGCAGCATCAGGTTGAGGCGCTGCTTCTGGCCGTCGTCCAGGGTCTTGTAGAGCGGGTCGGCGGCGTCGGCGATCTTGCGCAGGTCGGTGGCGCCGGCGTCCATGCGGGTGGCCATGGCGCGCATGCGGGCGATGGGATCGGGCGCGGCATTGGACTCGCGAGCGGCCTGACGGGCGGCGCGGGCTTCGTCGCGTCGGGCCATACGGTCCTTCGAAACCTGCTTCAGCGTGGCCTCGACGCCGGGCCAGAGCTTCTCCTGGTCGGGGGTCAGCTTGAGCGCGGTCTTGAGCGCGACGATGCGCGCATCGGTGAGGATGGCGCGATCCTCGGCGCTGGGGCGCCAGCGCCCGGTGTCCGGGCCAGCGTTGGAATTGGCGGCAAAGCTCACCGCCGAGCCGGCGATAAGTGCAGCGGCAGTGGCGGCAATGACGGCTCGTTTCATGTGCAATCCTCCTTCAAGGGGCGAAGGAAGCATCGGGCAGCACCCCCCTGCGAGCAACTTAAAGTTCTGTAATTTATCCTTCTGTTACAAGTCGTTACACCTTGCGATACATGGCCACATCCAGGCCGTTTCTCCAGCATGATTTCGCCACGTCTGTCAGGAGGAATACCCTTCCCCGACAAGCACCTGACGCGTCAGCGACTGGACGCTCTGAATGTCCTTGGCATAGCCGCGCCGCTCCATGTCGCAGCGCCACGCGCCGGGCGCGCCGGAGATGCGGTACAGGCAATAACCGCCGGGTCCGCGTTCGGACCCCGGCCCCGCCGAGGCAGAGGGCACGCCCACCACCGGGATCGGCCCCGCACCGGTCGGGATCTGGCCGAGGGAGGCGCGATGGTCGTGGCCGTGCAGCACCAGCTCGGCCCCCGCCTCCGCCAGCACCGCGCGCACCTTGGCGGCGTCGCGCAGGTCGCGGTGGAACGGGCGCTCGCCCACCGGCGGATGGTGGATCATCACCACCCGGAACAGGCCCTCGGCCTTCAACTGCTCCAGCAGAGCCTTCAGCCGCGCCCGCTGGGCGTGGCCCATCTTGCCGCTGGCGAGGAACACGGCGGTGGGTACGGCGGTGGACACGCCCACCACCGCCACCGGCCCGCGCCGGCGCACATAGGGGAACGCCTCCACGTCCACCGGCGTGTGGGGATGGGTGTCGTCCCCGGCGAGGAAGGGGGCCCAGTGCTCCAGATGGTAGTGCATGGCCGAGCGCACATAGGCGTCGTGGTTGCCGGGCACCACGCTCACCTTGTCCGGGGCGCCGAGGGAGGCGAGGAAGGTGGCGCCGGTATCGAATTCCGCCGGCAGGCTCACATTCACCAGGTCGCCAGTGACGCAGATATGGTCCGGCGCATGGGCCAGCAGGTCGGTGAGGAGCGGCGCCAGGGTGGCGGCGCCGAAATTGCGCCGACGCGCGCCGATCCAGTTCATCATACCGAAGAAGCGCTTGCCCAGAAGCTCGGAGATCCGCGCCTCGGGAATGGGGCCGAGATGGGGATCGGAGAGATGGGCCAGCACGTACATGCGGAAAACCTCAGCTTCTGCCGCGAACGCCGGCCTTATAGCAGATCGCCCGTCCCGTTCACCCGCCCGCCGCCGCGGCGCTGCGCTTCGGGGACAATGTGGCGCGCACGCAATAAGTTGATGTTGCCGTCACGGTCCTGCACCCTTCATGGTGCAGTGCAGTTGCCAAGGTTTTCAATGCGAGTCCGGTTCCCGTGCGTCGTGCCCTCCTCATCGCGCTCAGCGCGTTCCTGATGCCGCCCTCCCTCCATGCCGCGCAGGTGAGCGTGCGCGGCGCCGAGATCGTCGTGGACGGCAAGCCCTTCATTCCCAACGGCGCCAGCGGCGAAGCCCGCTTTACCGATCTGAAGGCCCTCGGCGCCACCGTGGTGCGCACCTATGGGCAGGAGCCGGGGGAAATCCTCGACGCCGCCCAGCGGGCCGGGCTGAAGGTCATCGTCGGCTTCTGGCTCGGCCATCCGCGCCTCGGCTTCGATTACGCCAACCGCATCGCCGTGGCCCAGCAGCTGGAAGCCCTGCGCCACATGGTGGAGCGCTATCGCACCCACCCGGCGCTGCTCATGTGGGGCATCGGCAACGAAGTGGAGGTGGATCTCTCCCCCGAGGAGGCGCTGGCCGTGTGGCCGGCCATCGAGGAGGCGGCGAAGCTCGCCAAGACGCTGGACGGCCAGCACCCCACCATGGCGGCCGTCGCCGAGGTGGGCACCGACAAGGCCGCGCTGATCAAGCGCCTGGCGCCGAGCATCGACGTCATCGGCATCAACGGGTATAGCGACGGCCTGCTCACCTCGGCCAAGCGCGCGCGGGCCCAGGGCTGGACCGGCCCCATCATGCTCACCGAGATGGGCGCGCAGGGCCATTGGGACGCCCCCACCGCACCGTGGGGGGCGCCCCTGGAGCCCACCTCATCGCAGAAGGCCGATCGCGTGCGGCGCTACCTGCTGGCGGCCAGGCAGGCGGGCGTGGGCGCCATGCCCTTCCTGTGGGGCCACAAGCAGGAGGTGACGCCCACCTGGTATTCCCTGCTGCTGCCCACCGGCGAATGGACCGAGACGGTGGAAGCCATGGCCGATATCTGGGGCGGCACCCCGCCGGGCGGGGCCAACCATGCCCCGCGCATCCTCACCCTCGCCTTCGCCGGGCCGTCGCGCCTCCCCGCCGGGAACGAAACCCATATCCGCCTCACCGCCACCGATCCCGATGGCGATTCGCTGAAGGTGGAATGGCAGGTCATGGCCGAGACCACCGTGCGCAGCGTCGGCGGCGATCCCGAGCCGGTGCCGCCGAGCTTTCCCGAGGGCATTCATGATCCCCATCCGGCCGGGGTCCGCATCGCCGGCCTGCCGCCGGGCCGCTACCGTGTGTTCGTGACGGTGCGCGACGGCCGGGGCGCCGCCGCCACCGGCAACCTGCCGTTCGAGATCCAGTAGGCAGCCGCTGACGTAGGAGCCAGGAAGCCGGCAGACCCGGGCGCGGTCAGGTTATTGCATGAAAGGCCTTGCCCCGGCGACGCCGGGCCGCTTTTCAGAACGCCGCGTATTTTTGGAGGTTTCATGCCGAAGATCGATCGCCTGATGGTGGGCGAGGCCCTGGTGGGCGAGGGCAACGAGGTGGCGCATATCGACCTCATCATGGGTCCGCGCGGCTCCTCCGCCGAGACGGCTTTCGTGAATGCCCTGACCAACAACAAGGACGGCTTCACCACCCTGCTCGCCGTGGTGGAACCCAACCTTCTGGCCAAGCCCGCCACCGTGCTGTTCAACAAGGTGACCATCAAGGACGCCCGCCAGGCGGTGCAGATGTTCGGCCCGGCGCAATATGCGGTGGCCAAGGCGGTCACCGACTGCGTGGCCGAGGGCATCATTCCGGTGGAGGAGGCCGACGATGTCTTCATCTGCGTCGGCGTCTTCATCCACTGGGATGCGAGCGACAACGCGAAGATCCAGGCGTTCAACCATGAGGCCACCCGCCTTGCCATCGAGCGGGCCGTGAGCGGCACCCCCCGGCCGGCGGACGTGCTGGCGCAGAGCGCGAGCGCGCGCCACCCCTTCGCCGCCGGCTGACGGGCACGCAGCCGACCGACCGCCCAAACGAAAGATGGCGCCCGGCCCACCGGCCAGGCGCCATCCCGTAACACGCATCGTCAGCCCTTGATCTGGGCGACGAGATCCTTGGCGAACCAAGCGCCGGTGCCCGCCAGCACGGCCCCGAATACGAACGCCAGCGCTGGCCAGTGTGCCGCAGCAAGGCAAAGGCCCATCAGAAGGCCGGAGGCCGCGCACGAAAAGGCAACCACAAGAACCGCAGCGCTCTGACGCGCCGTATCATCACCTGCGGCGATGCTCCTCGCCGCGACACGTCCAATGGGCCGGCGTGGACGACCGTTCGTCTCGAATGTCACAATATCCCTCCCGCGCCCCGTCGTTGCGGGACCATTTTGTTGGAAGAAGAGTAAAGCAGAAATCCCGCCTGACTTCACCCAGTTCCTTGGTCGGGGGGTAATATATTCTTCCCGCACTGCGGTAGCGGGAGGCATTTCGCCTGCTGCACCGCACTACCGGCCAGCGATTTCGAGCTTTCGGCAAGGGGCTCCGCCCCACCTGTCGGCCGCGCCGGACGCCCAGACCGCGCCGCGTCGCCGGAGGGCGCCGCAGCACCGGATCTCTCCCGGACCACCCCCGCGCAAAGCACGGGGCTTTGTATTCCCGGCCCGGCATTGATGGCAAAGACAGTATTCCGGCCGTCCCGGCCTGATCGGCGACCAGACCAAGCGCGATGCTCCGCACTCCAGCCCCGGCATGCGGGAGCCCCTGCCCTTGCGGTGCGTGAACGGAAAAAGGCCCCGCGCGTGGCGGGGCCTCGGTCAGATCCGGTCGGTGGGGCGCTCAGCGCCGCGAGCCGCTGGCCAGAATGTAGCCGGCGGCAAAGCCCACCAGAAGCCCCATGACTCCCGCGGACGAAAGCACCGCCGCCGCCGTGCCGGGATTCTCCCCGATGGCCTCAGAAACCGCGTGCGCCTGGCGACGGACCGTCTTGGCCGCGCCATTGGCGCGCGCCTTCACCGTTTCAAAGGCATCCTCGGCCTCTTCCGCTGCATCGGATGCGCGCGCCTGGAGGGATTTGCTGAGACGACCCATCTCATTCCTCAGCTCGATGATCTGCGCCTCGATCGTCGCGCGGGTGTCCTGGGCGAGATTTGCGTCGGCCATGATTCTCTATCCTCGATCGTTCGTGCTGCCACGGCGAAAGCCTAACCACAGCTGCGAGGAAAAACGTTGAGCTACACCAATCGTTCCATCTGATCGTTCCGTGCGATCTTTTTCATGTGCGCGTTCGAAGAGCCGCAGCGCCAGTCCACCCATGGGTAGGCCCTGCGTGCGCCCCATCGCCCGATTGTGCGATGCACCGCTTCAGCATGCTTGTGATATTGGCGCCCCGCCCGCCGCTTCCCATTGCAGTCGGGTCCGGTGGAGTTATTGGATGTTCCGCACATGACGGAATGATCTGCGTTGCTTTTGATAACGCGCTCCGAGAAGCGGGCCACGCCCGAAAAATGCAACGGGGCCGTACCGGGAGAAACATCCATGTTTAATGTTCGGGCATGGGGCTCCGCAGCCCTTGCAGCAGCGTTTTTATTTGCCTCTCCGGCGGGCGGACGGGCCGAAACCGGCGCGGTGAAGATCGGCCTTCAATATGGCCTCGTCTACCTGCCCATCGTCGTCGCGGCCGAGGAGAAGCTTTTCGAAAAGAACGCCAAGGCCCTCGGCCTGCCGGGACTGGACGTGGCGCTCAGCCGCATCTCGGGGTCCACGGGCATGAACGATGCCCTCCTGTCGGGCAGCATCGAGGCCGGCGCGCTCGGCTCGGCGGGCGCTCTCATCGCCTGGGACAAGACCCGCGGCAAGCAGCAGATCAAGAGTATCGCCGGGCTCTCGGTGGTCACCTACACGCTCTTCACCAACCGGCAGAATGTCAGCGCGCTGAAGGACTTCACCCCGAACGACAAGATCGCGGTGCCGGCCTTCAACTCGCCGCAGGCGATCTTGCTGCGCGTCGCCGCCGAGCGCGACCTGGGCGGCCAGGACAAGGCCAACGCGCTGATGACCGCCCTGCCCCACCCGGACGCCACCGCCGCCCTTCTGGCGGGCGAGGCCATCGGCGGCTATTTCGCCACGCCGCCGTTCTCCCAGATCATCGAACGCGATCCCCGGATGCGGAAGGTCCTGGTCTCGGGCAGCCTGTTCGGCGGCCAGGAGGCCACCGCCGCCACCCTCGCCGCGACCCAGCAGTTCGTGGATGCCAACCCCAAGGTGGCCGAGGCTTTGCTGCGCGGCCTCGCCGATGCCTGCGCGCTGATCCGCGCCGATCCGAAGAAGGCGGCCGAGATCTATCTCAAGTCGGAGGCGGTTCAGCTGTCGGCGGCCGACGTGGAGAAGATCACCACCGATGGCTCCATCGTCTACCAGATCGAGCCGCAGGGCATGATGACCTATACCAAATACATGTATCAGCAGGGCCTTTTGAAGAAGGAACCGCAGAAGTGGCAGGACCTCTTCTTCCCGATGATCGGTGACCGCAGCGGCAGCTGATGCCTCAAGGTACGGAGACTGCCATGCGCCATGGCGGCCTCCGCGCCCGCGAACCTGTCGGTCACCCGCAGTCGGTCACCAGATAGCGATCGACGGCGTCCTGCATCAGGCTCACCAGTTGGTCTTCGCGCCGTTCCAGATCCTCCAGCACGCCGGAGACAACGATGGCCATGGGCCGGTTGCGCCGCTCGAGACCCGGCGGCAGCGAGACCGCAATGGCCCCCGCGCCCGGCGTCACCAGGGCACGCGAAAAGAAATAGCCGTCGCGCTGCGCCTGATGCACATGCTCCAGCGTCGCGCGCAGGTCGATGGGCGTGCGCCCTTCCGGCGCTTCCGCATTCGTGCGTGCCACCACCGCCCGGATCTCCTTGTCCGCCGACTGGGTCAGGAGCGCAAAGCCGCTGCCCGACCAGGCGAGCAGCCGGCGCGAGCCCTGCGGCACGTGATATCGGATCGGCGTCAGCGCCTGGATCACATGGATGTATTGTGAGTAGATGCCGTTCCTCACCGCGAGGATGATGGTATCGTGGGTCTTTTCCGAAAGATCTTCCATCAGGCGCAGCAGTCGCCCGTCCTGAACCGGCCCTTCCTTGAGCCATGTCCCGAGCAGCGCCACCCGCGCCGTGGGCAGGAAGGTGCGCCGCACCCGGTCATAATCGAGATAGCCAAGCTGGGCGAGGCTCTTGAGCAACGCCGAGGTGGAGGATTGCGGAAACTTGAGATGCGCCGCGATTTCCGTCACCCGCGCGTCCCGCTGCACCTCGTCGAAGAACTCCAGAATGCGCAGGACCCGGGCGGCGGACTTCACCACCGCGCCCTCTTCCATGTCCTCCACCGGCGGAACGACCCGCACGGCGCCTTCCTCCGAGGGCGGCCGGGCAGCCGCCTTGGCCTCGCGGGCATTCATCATCAAGGTCCTTAAGGGTTTCAGCATCACATATATGATCTTTTCGCTACATATGTGCAATCCTCTTGCCCCACGCGGCGTCGGTGATGTCTTTTGCAAGCAGCAAAGCACCGGATCCGAGGTGACAGACCTCGGCAAAAATTGGTGCGGCAGGGAACGCCAGAATGCCAGATATGCGCTTCGCAACCGTTGCATTTCCCAAGGATGCCGAAGACCTGCGGCTACAGGTGCGGCGCTTTCTTGAAGCTGAGAAGGCGGACGGCCGCTTCGTTCCGCACCGTTCGTCATGGAACACCTTCGATCCCGACTTCAGCCGACGCGCCGCCAAGGCCGGCTATGTGGGATTGACCTTGCCCGAGGCCTATGGCGGCCACGCCCGTTCAAGCCTTGCCCGCTTCGTGGCGACGGAGGAAATGCTGGCCGCCGGAGCGCCGTGCGGCGCGCACTGGATCGCCGACCGCCAGTCGGCGCCGCAGATCCTGCGCCATGGCACCCAGGTGGCGAGGGACCACATCATCCCCCGCATCTGCGCCGGCGAATGCTATTTCGGCATCGGCATGAGCGAGCCGGATTCCGGCTCCGACCTCGCCGCCGTGCGATCGAAGGCAGTGCGCGGGGCGGGCGGCTGGGTCCTCAACGGCCAGAAGATCTGGACCACCAACGCCCACCGCGTCCACTACCTGCTGGCCCTCGTGCGCACCGGAGATGCCGGCGCGGACCGCCATGGCGGCCTCACCCAGTTCATCATCGACATGGCGGCGCCGGGCATCAGCGTGCGACCCATCCATGATCTGTCGGGCAACCACGAATTCAACGAAGTCTTCTTCACCGACCATTTCGTCGCCGACGATTTCGTGGTGGGCGAAGTGGGCGACGGCTGGTCCATGGTGACTCAGGAACTCGCCTTCGAGCGCTCCGGGCCGGATCGCTTCATGTCCGACTATCGCCTGCTCACCGAGCTGGTGGACCGCATCGGCCCGGCGCCCGACGCCCGGCAGGCGGTGGAGACGGGGCGGCTCGTCGCCCATATGGGCGCCCTCATGGCCATGTCCGGATCGGTGGCGGCCCTGCTCGACCGGGACATCGTCCCCAACGTGGAAGCAGCGCTGGTGAAGGACGTGGGAACCGCGTTCGAGCGCGACATTCCCGAGGTCGCCCGCCGCCTGGTGGCGGTGGAGGCCAGCCTCGACGCGCAAGACGACCGCTTCGCCGAAGCGCTGGCCGACGTCGCCCTGCGCGCGCCCTCCTTCACCCTGCGCGGTGGCACCCGGGAAATCCTGCGCGGCGTCATCGCCCGCGGCCTTGGCCTGCGCTGAGGATCCCCCCAATGCTTCATGCTCCTGCGTCCCCCCAAGCCGACCTCCAGTCCGAGCCGAACGATTTCTCCGCCATCCTCGCCGAGCAGACCGACCGTCTGCTCGCCCAGCACGTCACGCCGGCCTGCCTCAAGGCGGCAGATGGCGGCGTCTTTCCCGCCGCAGCCTGGGAGGCCGTCAGCGACGCCTGGCTTCCGCTTGCCCTGGTGCCGGAGGCTGCCGGCGGGGTGGGGCTCGACGCCCCGGCGGCCGCGCAAATCCTGCGACGGTCGGGCTATCACGCGCTGCCCGCCCCGCTCGCCGAGACCATGCTGGGGCTTGCCCTGTGGTCGGCGGCGGGGGGCGCGGCCGTGGAGGGGCCCGTGAGCCTCGCGACCGGCCTGCTCCGCCTCGCCTCCGGCACCATCCTGGCCGAAGGCACCATGGCGCATGTGCCCTGGGCGGGCGCGGCCGGCCACGTGCTGGCCATCGCCGAGGCGCCGGACGGGGCGCGCCACCTCGCGCTCCTGCCCCGCGCGGCCTACACCATCGTGCCGCGCCGCAATCTTGCCAACGAGCCGCGCGAGACCCTCCACATCGGCACGGCTCCACTCGGCCCGGATGCCCTTCTGCCCCTGCCCGCTCCCCTTGCCGGGCCGGATGGGCTGATGCTGTTCGGCGCTTTCGCGCGGGCCCAGCAGATGGCGGGGGCAATGGAGCGCTGCCTCGACCTCGCCGTCGCCTATGCCAACGAGCGCAAGCAGTTCGGCAAGCCCATCGGGCGCTTCCAGGCGGTGCAGCAGATGCTGGCGGTGGCCGCCGGGGAGAGCGCGGCCGCCGGCGCGGCCGCCCAGGTCGCCGCCGCCGCGTGGAACACGGACCAGTTCCCCCTCGCCGTCGCCATCGCCAAGGCCCGCTGCGGGGAAGCCGCCGGCAAGGTCGCGGAGATCTGCCACCAGGTGCATGGCGCCATGGGGTTCACGCAAGAGCACGTGCTGCATTTCATCACCCGCCGCCTGTGGGCCTGGCGCGACGAATGCGGCAACGACGCCCACTGGCAGGAGCGGATCGGCCGGATGGTGTGCGCGCAGGGAGGCGCGGCGCTCTGGCCGCGGCTCGTGGCGCTGCGCGCCGCTGCCAACGGCGACAGGGGGACACAGCCGTGACAGGGAAGGCAAAACGCGTGGGGCCACTGGCGGGCGTGCGGGTGATCGATCTCACCAACGTCATCATGGGGCCGTTCGCGACCCACATTCTGGCCGACCTCGGGGCCGACGTGATCAAGGTGGAAGCGCCGGAGGGCGACACCTTCCGCAGCTACCGGCCGGCGCGCCACACCGCCATGGCCGGCAACTTCCTGCACCTCAACCGCAACAAGCGCTCCATCGTGCTGGACCTGAAGACGCCCGCGGCCCGCGCGGCGCTCGACCAGCTCATCGCGGGGGCGGATGTCTTCGTCCACGCCATGCGCCCGGCAGCGGCGGAGCGCCTGGGCTATGGCCATGCGCACGTGAGCCAGTTGCGCCCCGACATCGTCTATTGCGGCGCCTACGGCTTCGGCGCCGAGGGCCGCTATGCGGAAAAGGCGGCCTACGACGACATCATCCAGGCCGGCTCCGGCCTCTCCGCCCTGCAAAATGCCATGCACGGCGCGCCCGGCTACCTGCCCACGGTGCTGTGCGACAAGATCGCGGGCCAGGCCATCGCCTATTCCATCATCGCCGCCCTGTTCCAGCGGGCCTCCGGCGGCGGCGGCCAGGCCATCGAGGTGCCCATGTTCGAGACCATGGTGGAGTTCAACCTGATCGAGCACATGATGGGCTCGGCCTTCGAGCCCCCGCTCGGCCCGCCCGGCTTCAACCGCGTCATCTCCCATCACCGCAAGCCCTATGCGACGCGGGACGGCTATGCCTGCATCCTGCCCTATTCGGACCGCAACTGGCAGGACTTCTTCGACTTCACCCGCCGCGCCGAGTTCAAGGGCGACCCCCGCTTCGCCAACCTGGGCGAGCGGGTGCAGAACATCGACGTGCTCTATGCGGTGGTGGAGGAAGAGGCGGCCCGGCGCACCACCGCCGAGTGGATCGCCTTCTGCGATCGCGTCTCCATCCCCTGCATGCCGGTGAACGACCTCGTCGACCTGTTCGAAGATTTACACCTTCGGGATGTCGGCTTCTTCTCGGTCGCCGAGCATCCCAGCGAGGGCGCCTACCGCGTGATGCGCCGGCCGGTCTCGTTCAGCTCCGCGCCGTTCGAGATCCGCCATCACGCCCCCGGCCTCGGCGCGCAGACCCGGGAAATTCTCGAGGAGGCCGGCTTGCCCGAAGAGACCATCCGGGCTTTGACCGGCCAGCCGAGTTGCGACACACCCATGGAGCAGATTTCGTGAGCGAACACCTGAAGTTCAGCGTCGAGGACGACATCGCCACCATCCTGCTCGACCGTCCCGAGCGCATGAACGCCTTCACCTTCGAGATGATCGCCGCCTGGACCGAGGCGCTCCAGCAGTGCCGCACCGATCCCGCCGTGAAAGTGGTGGTGGTGACCGGCGCCGGCAGCGCCTTCTGCAGCGGCGGCGACATCGTCGAGATGGGCGACCGACTGGCCCAGCAGCCGGCCCAGCGCAAAGCGGAATTGTTCGAGAAGGTCCAACGCATTCCGCTCACCCTCGAGGACCTCGACAAGCCGGTGATCGCCGCCCTGAACGGCGTCGCGACCGGTGCCGGCCTCGACCTCGCGCTCATGTGCGACATGCGCTATGCCGCCAGAAGCGCCCGCTTCGCCGAGACCTACATGAAGGTCGGGCTGGTGCCGGGCGCGGGCGGAGCCCACTTCCTGCCCCGCCTCGTCGGCACCGCCAAGGCGCTGGAAATGTTCTTCACCGGCGATTTCGTGGATGCCGAGGAAGCCCTGCGCATCGGCATGGTCAACAAGGTCTTCGACGACGACCGGCTGATGGAAGACGTCATGGGGATCGCCCGCAGGATCGCCCGCGCGCCGGAACTGCCCATCCGCTTCATCAAGCGCGCCATCTACCAGGGCATGCGCAACGACCTGCGGACCAATCTTGACCTGATCTCGTCGCACTACGCGGTGGTCACATCCACCGACGAGCACAAGGCGGCGGTCCATCGCTTCATCACCGCTCGCGACAAGACCTGACACATGCCTGCTCGAACCCGCCCGCCAGAGGCGAACGAGCCGAAAGGGGAGGATCATGAAGCATATGCCAGCACCTTCGCGCACCGCTGCCGCGCTCACGCCCCTGCTTCAGGCAGACAGCGTGACGTTGCAGTATAAAACCCGCGATCATCTCGTCACGGCCACGTCCGACGTGAGCTTCGACATCTATCCCGCCGACCGCTTTGTGCTGCTCGGGCCGTCCGGCTGCGGGAAGTCGACCCTGCTGAAAGCCATCGCCGGCTTCATCCGGCCGGTACGCGGGACCATACGGCTCAAGGGCCAACAGATCACCCGGCCGGGTCCCGACCGGATGATGGTGTTCCAGGAATTCGACCAGCTCATGCCGTGGAAGACGGTGCGCCAGAACGTGGCCTTCCCGTTGCGCTGCAACGGCGTGGGCACGAGCGAAGCGGACGCGCGCGCCCTCGACGTGCTGGGAAAGGTGAACCTCGCCAAGTTTTCCGATGCCTATCCGCACATGCTGTCGGGCGGCATGAAGCAGCGGGTGGCCATCGCGCGGGCCATGGGCATGCGGCCCGACATCCTGCTCATGGACGAGCCCTATGCCGCCCTCGATGCCCTGACCCGGCGCAAGATGCAGCAGGAACTGTTGGAACTCTGGGACGACATCCGCTTCACCGTCGTCTTTGTCACCCACTCCATTGAAGAGGCGGTGCTGATCGGCAACCGCATCCTCGTGCTGTCGCCCCACCCCGGCCAGGTGAAGGCGGAACTCAACGCTCACCATTTCGACGCGTCCCACCAGGGCGGCGCCGAATTCCAGACCCTGTGCGGACGCATCCACCACATGCTGTTCGACGACGGCCAGCCGGCCCACTGAAGCGCGCCGACAAAGGGAAGTGAGATCGCCATGTCCCAAAGCGCCGTACCCCAAAGCGCCGTATCCCAAAGCGCCGTCAAGCTGCAGCCGGTGGTCCGGCCCGAATATGTCAACGCCACTCTTCCGCCCGTCGTGACCGGCCAGGTGGAGGCGCCGCTGCCGCTGGTGCAGCGGCTGTTCGCCCACACCCTCGTCCGCCGCCTTCTCATCCTCGCGGTGCTGGCCGTGGTGTGGGAGATCTATGCCCGGTGGCTGGACAATCCGCTGATGTTCCCCTCGTTCTCGGAAACGCTGGGGGCGCTCTGGGACAATACGGTCAACGGCGTCATCCCCCAGAGGCTGGGGGTGAGCCTGCGTGTCCTCGTCATGGGATATGCCATCGGTATCGGCATCGCCGCGATCTTCACCACCCTCGCGGTGTCGACGCGGTTCGGCACCGATCTGTTGTCCACCCTGACCGCCATGTTCAACCCCATGCCGGCCATCGCGCTGTTGCCGCTGGCCCTGCTCTGGTTCGGCCTCGGGGTGCCGAGCCTCGTGTTCGTGATCGTTCACTCGGTGCTGTGGGCGGTGGCGCTGAATGCCCATTCCGGCTTCCTCGCAGTCTCCGATACGCAGCGCATGGCGGGACAGACATTCGGCCTTTCGGGGCTGCGCTTCGTGGCGCTCATCCTCATTCCCGCCGCCTTCCCCGCCATCCTGTCGGGCCTCAAGATCGGCTGGGCCTTCGCCTGGCGCACGCTGATCGCCGCAGAACTCGTGTTCGGCGTCTCGGCGGGCCAGGGAGGCCTGGGCTGGTTCATCTTCGAGAACCGCAACCTGCTGGAAACCGCAGGGGTGTTCGCGGGCCTCATGACCGTGATGCTCGTGGGCCTGTTCGTGGAAGGCGTCATCTTCCAGACCATCGAACGCTACACGGTCCGGCGCTGGGGTATGCAGCGCTGAGGGCGCGGCCGCACCGGGAGAGCAAGTCAGGAACGCGGTGATCTTCGTGGGCATCGCCGCCCGGGCGCGCAATGGCAATGCCTCCGCGTCCAATGCGCAGGTGATCGGCGCGCGCTCTCCGGTATTCGCACGCCGCGCCGTTGAAATCATTGAAGGCAAAAGCCTCAGCTGATCACCGTCGGGAGGACGGAGCATGGATTTTTCCCATTCGCCCGAGGGGCAGGAGCGGCGCGCGCAGCGCCCCGCCGGACGCTATGGAAGGGCTCGGAAAGGGTTTGGACACGAGACCGGCTGGGCGCCTTCAAAAACGCGTTGCCCCATCATGCAGGCTGTCGCCTGATCCGAACTGCCGTAACATGGCGGCCGGATCCGCTGACAGTCCGACGGATCGGCGTCATGGATGGATGAGAAGATGCTGGACATCGAAAGGCTGAGGCTGCCCCCCGCCTACCAGGCCGTCTCCCTGGAGCTGCAACGGCGGATCCTGTCGGGCGCCCTCAAGCCGGGCGAAGCTTTGCCGAGCGAGACCGAGCTTGCCGAGCGCTTCGGCGTCAATCGATCGACAGTGCGGGAGGGCATCCGGCAGCTGGAGAGCGAGGGGCTGGTGCGGCGCGAGAGTCGCAAGCGGCTTCTGGTGGCCGTGCCCAGCACCACGGATCTGGCCCAGCGGCACACCCGCAACCTCGTGATGCACGAAGTCACCTTCCGCGAACTCTGGGATGTGGCCAATGTGCTGGAGCCGCTGGCGGCCGAGCTTGCCGCCGTCAACCTCAGCGAGGGCGATCTGAAGGCACTCGGCGAGAACATCAAGCAGACCGCCGCCGCGATCCAGCGCGGGGAATCCCCCGGCGAGCTCGACCTCGAGTTCCACAACATGATCAGCGCCGGCGCGGGCAACCGCGCCCTGCTGCTGGCGCGCGAGCCCATCGGGCTGCTGCTCTATCCCGCGTTCGAGCTGATCCGGCCGGACCTGCCCCAGGCTGCCGGCCGCCTGCTCGAAGCACACAAGAAGATCTATGCGGCGCTGAAGCGGCGTGATGCGGAAGGTGCCCGCACCTGGTCCGCCAAACACATCGCCGACCTGCGCCGCGGCTGGGAACTGCTGAAGCGCGACTTCGACACCAAGGTGTCGCCACCAGGCTGACTGCTCGACGGAGCGGCGAGCCTACGCCGCCCGTGTCACGGAGGAAGACGTGATCCCATTGGACTGCAACACCCCGCCCCGGGCTGCCGGGCACGGAACGGACGACTGCGACCCAATCGCCGCGCCACATGCCGGCCCCAGTGCCCAGGCCCGGCGCCGCAAGGGTGCGCTGGCAAGGGTGCGCTGGATCGCTGTCGGCATCCCTTTCCCCGACATGAGGATGAACGCCGGGACCGGTCCGGTGACGCCATCGCCGAGACGGTGACAGAGGATCCCGCCAAGGTGAACCCCAATGGCGGCGCCATCGCGCTCGGCCATCCGGTGGGCGCCACCGGTGCCATCCTCGCCATCAAGACCATCTACGAACTGCGCCGCAGCGGCGGCCGCTACGGCCTCATCACCATGTGCATCGGCGGTGGGCAGGGCATCGCCATGATCGTGGAACGCCTGTGACCACAGGGCTCCAGGCGCCGATCAGAGCGCACTGAAAAAGGAGGGGGCATCGCCGGCCGGCGATGCCCCCTCAGTCCGATGGGCGGTCTCGGGAGGGATCACCGCTGCCCGTCGTTGACGCTCACATTTTCCTTGAGCAGGCCGCCGAGGCGCGAATGCACACGCCCGCCGGTGCCCATGACCAGGGTGAAGAGGATTTCGTCCGGACGCGGCGCATCCTGGATGCCCACCTCGATGCTGTTGAAGTGGCTGCGCACATACGACGCGTGGATGTAGTGCACCGGCACCATCACCCGGTAGCCGGCGCTCGCCACCGCCTTCACCGCCGGCACCATGGCCTTGGGATTGCCGAGCACCTCGCGCATGGCCCAGCCGCCGGCCTCATGCCATACCGCGCCTTGCTCCATCTCGCCGTTGATGCCGACGATGGCGGCCTTGCTGTAGACCTCCACATTCTCCTTGCCGAGCAGGTCGGCCAGTTCCGTCGCGAGCTCATGGCCGAGCGGACGCAGCGCCGCCATGAACGGCATCAGGTCTTCTTCGTAGCGCCCGGCATAGGGGTTGCGGATCACCGCGCTCGCGGCGGCGAGCTTCAGCGGCACTTTCACCGCGGGACCACCCTCGTGCCAGGTGGTCTCCACGATGAGGCTGCGCTTGCGGATTTCAATCGACGGCATGGGCTTCCTCCCTCGGGGTTCCGGCGTCGTGCCGGGACTCCAGAAAATGGTAGATCTCGGTATTGTCAGCCTGCGGGCCGGCCGAGCACTGCCGACGCCTCTCGCCAGAGGCCGGCGCACAGGGCGACCTCAGGGGCGTCCAGCTGCGTCCCCTCCAGCATGCTCGCCACGATGCAGAGGTGCTTGGCCTGAAGCTTCAGGGCGAAACCACCGGCGAAGGTTCCCGGGATCATGAACTGGGCGAGCTTGGTTTCGCTGACCACATTGCGGCCCCTCGATGCGCGATCGAACGCCACCAGCGCGATGCCCGGCGCGCGGGCGAGGTTCTCCGCCATGGGCAGGCCCATCATTCCCAACCCTATGAAGCCGACATGCATGGACTGGAACTCCTTTTCGGCGAAACACGGGCAGCACGATGCCGCGGCGCCCGGATTGCGCGATCCCGATGACAAAAACGTTGCCCCTCCGCGGAGGGGCCGGCTCACCTCAGCCCAAGGGCTCGCGCGATGATGCCGCGCAGGATCTCCCGGGTGCCGCCGCCCAGGGAGAAGGAGGGAGCGGCGAGCCTGGTGTAGGCGAGCACGTTGAGGAAACTGCTGCCCGCCACCGAGGAGGACAGCCGGCGCAGCACGATGAGATGGGCGGCCAGTCGGCCCACCGCCTCCGCCGCCCCATCCGAAGGGGTGTTCCCCAGCACCCGCACCAGTTCCTTCACCCGCGCGATGGAGGACAGGAAGCGCATCGGCGCAGGAGACCATCCGCATCGGCGTGCTCACCGACATGTCGGGCTCGCTCTCGGACACCCGGGGCATGGGGTCCGTCGTGGGTGCAACCATGGCCGCCTGATGCGCGACGTGCGCATGGCCAAGGTGAAGTCGCCGGCCGAATCCAAGGGCCCTGGGACTATTTCACCATCGGCGAGATCATCCCTGCCGAGCAGGCTTTCCGGCCGGCGGGCCAGAGCGCCTGCCCGCTGCTCAAGAAATAAGGCGCCCCGCAATCCGGAGCGCCTCCGAGGCTACAAGAAGAACTGCCGGACGGTGCGCGGGGCGCCGACCGGCAGTTTGCTTTGACATCATAGTTCCGAAGTCCGAGGCGGCCGCAGCAGGCCCGGCGAAGCGCGTTCGGCTTGCGCGCACCTATCGCGGATCGTGCGAATGGATTTCCAGCGCCTCGAGGAAGCGCGACACCATGTTGTAGGCGCCGATGGTGGCGGTCAGCTCCACCAGCTCGCGGTCATCGCAGACATCGCGCACCGCCGCGAACACCTCCGGCGGCACCTGGATCTGGCGGGTCATGGCGTCCACATAGCCGAGCACCGCGCGCTCACGCGGCGAGAACAGCGCGCTGTCCTGCCAATCGGCCAATGCGTCCACCTGCGCTTTTGTGGCGCCTTCGCGCAGGGCGATGGGCACGTGCTGGTCCGCCTCGTAGGGCGCGTTGTTGAGCAGGGCGATGCGGATGATCACCAGCTCGCGCAGGGCGCCTGGGAGCACGCCCTTGTGCCGGATGGCGGTGAGAAAGGCGAGCCAGCCCTCCGCCACTGGCGGGCTGTGGATCAGCATCTGGTAGAGATGCAGGAGACTGCCGCGCTCGGCGACGATGCGCTCCACCAACGCACGCGCCTCTGGCGCGGCGGGATCGCCATAGGAAATACGGGCCATTCCTCGTCCTTCTCTCGTGTCGCGCCGCATGCGCGCGCAACGTTGGGGGGTGTCTTGGCCGATAGGCCGGTGCCGGGCGGGACCGGCCGGCGGCTCAGCCGGTGGCGCTCGTCAGGCCGCCGTCCACGACAAGCTCCGCTCCGGTCACGTAGCGGCTTTCGTCGGCGGCCAGGAACAGCGCCGCATGGGCCACGTCCCAGCCGTCGCCCATGCGGCCCATGGGCACCTGGGCGTTGCGGGTGGCGACGAACTCCTCGTACCGGCCGGCCGCATACTTGTCGGCGAGGCGCGCCACCAGCGGCGTGTGGATCAGCCCCGGGACGACGCAGTTCAGCCGCACCGCCTTGGGGGCGTAGATGACGGCCGTGGTCCTGGTCATCTGCATCAGCCCGGCCTTCCCGGCGGCATATGCCACCTGCGGCTTGCCCACATAGCGCAGGCCGGCCACGGACGAGATGTTGACGACCGACCCGCCCCCCTGCTCCACCATGAGCGGCAGGACGGATTTCAGCATGAGGTAAGCACTCTTCAGGTTCACGTCGAGCTGCGCGTCCCAGACCTCTTCATCCATGGTGGCCGGGTCGCCGGGCTCCGAGCGGCCGACATTGTTCACCAGCACGTCGATGCGGCCGAACCGATCGAGACAGGCCTGCACCATCGCGGACGTGTCGGTGGAAGAGGTCACGTCGCCAGCGCGCACCGCCATCTCGCCGCCTTCGCCTTCGACGATGCCCCGGGTCTCGTCCGCCGCGTCGAGATTGAGGTCCACGCCGAACACCCGGGCGCCCTGCCGCGCGAACAGCACCGAGATCGCCTTGCCATTGC
The DNA here is from genome assembly GCF_005871085.1 of Xanthobacter autotrophicus. GTDB lineage: Bacteria > Pseudomonadota > Alphaproteobacteria > Rhizobiales > Xanthobacteraceae > Xanthobacter > Xanthobacter autotrophicus. The sequence goes on from NZ_VAUP01000022.1 coordinate 281,099, forward strand.
CCCAGCCAGGCCCGATGGAACCGCAACCGGTGACCAGCACCACCTTGCCATCCAGCCTGAAGGGGGATTTCGTCCCCGGTTCACCGCTCATTACGCGTGCCTTCCCTGCCCTGCCGGACCGGTCGTTCCGCAGCCTTCTGCGGGCTCTTTTCCTGTGTGTTCCCGGCACACCACACGGTATCGAGGAACGCGCCTTCAGCCGCCCCGGACAGGGCGGGCGAGGGCCCTACCGTCACGCGATCCACCATTGGCGTGGGGAACATGGCACAGCATAGCGGCGTCCGCCCCCGGTCACGTGGAGCCGCTGGGCAGGATCGAGGCATAGGCGCGCAGATAGATGTCCTTCGACGCGGGCAGGCGAACACGGCACAGGCGCACCAGGGCCTCACGGTCGCCGGTCCTCAGGCAATCGATGATCTCGTGATGCTGGCGCCGAACCCGCTCGACCTCCACCGGACTGGCCAGCGCAAGGAAGCGGATGCCATTGGCCCGATCCGACGCGGCATCGATGGCATTGATGAGGAAGGCATTGCCGCAACAGGCGAAAAGCTTGTGATGAAAGGCATGATTCGAGCGGTAGATGGCGGCGAAATCGAGCGCGGCCACCGCGGCGTCGTGGGTGACCTGGATGGCCTCGATTTCCTCCAGATACGCCTGCGGCAACGGCAGCGGAATAAGCCGGGCGGCCTCCGTCTCCAGGAGTTCGCGCAGCGCGTAGAGCTGGTTGATTTCCGCGATGGAGTAGCTGCGCACCTGGGCGCCCCGGTTGGGGATCCGCTCCACCAGGCCCATGCGGTCCAGTTCCATCAACGCAAGCCGGATGGTGTGGCGGGTGGCTCCGAAGCGGTCGAGCAACTCCTCCTCGATGAGGCGCTCCCGCGGATGCAACCGGCCAAGAACGATATCTTCCTCGAGGGCCCGCACGATGGCTTCGAGGGACGCCGCCTCCCGGGCCTGCCCTCCCTTTTTGTCCGTCTTTTTAATGGCTGCAGGCATGTCGCACTCCGCCTTGGTGTCGAGCACCACGCCATCCGTGTCTCTCATACCGTTGCGCACTGTGGCAATATTCGCGGGACAAATTTATCGATAATTTTATTGATAATATCGGGTGGTGCGCCGCAGATCCGGCTGCCCCTGCCGCCATGGCACTGGGCAGGGCTTGCGGATTTCCACAGTTGCGGTGCGTCAATGCCATGTCTTGGCACTCGGGTAGGTTTGCCCCGCGGGACGACCAGAACGGCAGCAAGAAGGACGCTGGAAGATGCGGAGGCGCAGTCTTCCAGATGCGTTCGCGCGCGCTCCAAAGGCTGCCAGTTAGACAGGAGGTCGTTCGATGAACGACGAGAGTTCGATCCGGCGCAGGCCGAGATTGAGGCGGCTGGCGGCGGTCGCCGCAGGTGTCGCGGTGGCGGGAGCGGCCGTGTTCTGGTGGGTGGTCACCCCACCGCGCATGGATGATGCCGGCCGCACGCTGCCGCAGGTCGCGGCGCCGGAGCTGCTCGCCCAGGGCAAATACATCGCCGAGTTGGGTGACTGCATCGCCTGCCACACCAAGGCGGACGGCCACCCCATGGCCGGTGGACGCGGGCTGGAGACGCCGTTCGGCATGCTCTATTCCACCAACATCACCCCCGATCCGAAGACCGGCATCGGCCGCTACAGCTTCGGCGCGTTCGACCGCGCCATGCGCAAGGGCGTGACCGCCGACGGCACCCACATGTATCCGGCCATGCCGTATCCGTCCTACGCCAGGATGACGCCGGACGACATGTATGCGCTCTACGTCTACTTGATGAAGGGCGTGGCGCCGGTGGACAGCCCGAACAAGCCCTCGGAGATCGGCTTTCCGTTCAACCAGCGCTGGACGCTCGCCTTCTGGAACGAGATGTTCCTCGAGACCCATCCCTTCGTCGCCGATGCGGGCAAGGGCGACAAGGGCGAGCTGTGGAATCGCGGCGCCTATCTGGTGCAGGGCCTCGGCCATTGCGGCGCCTGCCACACGCCGCGCGGCATCGGCTTTCAGGAACGCGCCATGTCGGAGAAGGGCGGCAGCGGCGACCAGTTCCTGTCCGGCTCCAAGGTGGAGGATTGGAACGCAGTCAACCTGCGCGGCCTCGGCGAAGTCGCGGACACGGTGGAACTGCTGAAGACCGGTCAGAACCGTTTCGGCACTGTCTCGGGCTCCATGACCGAGGTGATCCACAACTCCACCCAGAACTTCACCGACGGCGACCTCCTCGCCATCGCCACCTATCTCCATGACCTGCCGTCCGATCAGCCGCGCCCCGCGCGTCCTGCGACGCCGGACACGGGCGTTCCCGCCGCCATGTTCACCACCCGTGGCGGGCTCGCCTATGCCCAGTTCTGCGCCGACTGCCACCGCCTGAACGGCGAGGGCGTCGCCAAGGTGTTCCCCCCGCTGGCGGGCAATCCGACCGTCGCGGCCAAGGACCCATCCACCCTCGTCCACATCACCCTGACCGGCTGGGCGACGGCGCAGACCCAGGCCCATGACCGCGTCTTCACCATGCCCGGCTTCGCCCGGCTCGGGGATGCCGAGATCGCCGACATCCTCTCCTTCGTCCGCGCGAGCTGGGGCGGTGGCGGAGCGCCGGTCACCGCCGCCGAGGTGAAGGCCGCCCGCGCCACCCTCGACCCCAAGGTGGACACCCGCCCCTTCGAGACGCCGCGCATCGCCGACGTGCTGGAGCAGCCGAACGCCACCCAGCTGGTGCGTGGCATGCGGCTCAATACCGAGACGCACACCCTGTTGCCGAAGAATGTGGGCAATGTGCTGAACTGCTCCAGCTGCCACCTCAACGCCGGTACGGTTGCGGACGGTTCTCCCTATGTGGGCGTTTCCGCCTTCTTCCCGAGCTATGCGCCGCGGGCCGGGCGGGAGATCACCCTGGAAGACCGGATCAACGGCTGCTTCCTGCGCTCGATGAACGGCAAGCCGCTGGCCAAGGACGGCGACGACATGAAGGCCATGGTCGCCTATTTCGACTGGATGAAGCGGGAGACGAAGCCCGAGGACAAGGTGGAGGGCCGCGGCGTCGGCAAGGTCAGCCAGCAGATCAAGCCGGACACGGAGAACGGGGCCAAGGTCTATGCCGCGCAGTGCGCTGTGTGCCACGGGGCCAATGGCGAAGGGATCAAGGACGCCAAGGGCGCGTTCGTCTATCCGCCGCTGTGGGGGGACCAATCCTTCAACATCGGCGCCGGCATGGCGCGCACCTATACCGCCGCCGCCTTCGTGAAGCGGAACATGCCCATCGGCTTCCACGGCGGCTTCCCGCTGGGCCAGGGCGGCCTGACCGACCAGGAGGCGGTGGACGTGGCCGAATACTTCAGCCACATGCCCCGGCCCGACTTCGCCGGCAAAGTCAACGACTGGCCCAAGGACAAGAAGCCGGCCGACGCCCGCTACTGACCGCCTGAAGCAACGAACGCCCGGACCGTGCAGGGTCCGGGCGTTCGCGCATTTCCCCCCGTCGCGGGACGATTGACGGCAGGGAAAGGGTATTGGCTCGCGATGACTTCGCCCGCGCGGTGCGCGGGTGGTTTTGCTTGGCCAACGCTCAGGCGCCGCGCGGGCTGGCTTGCGTGGGCTTCGCTCAGGCGCCGCGCGGGCTGACTTGCGTGGGCTTCGCTCAGGCGCCGCGCGGGCTGACTTGGGCTGTCTGGCCTGGGCTGTCTTGCGCGGGCTTCGCTCGGCTGGCCGCCTCCCCCGTCAGCCGGACAGCACCACCACCTTCGCGCCGTCGGGCACGCGGCGGTAAATGTCGATCACGTCCTGGTTCATCATGCGGATGCAGCCGGACGACACCGCCTCGCCGATGGTCCACGGCTCGTTGGTGCCGTGAATGCGGTAAAGCGTGTCCTTGCCATTCTTGAACAGGTAGAGCGCGCGGGCGCCGAGCGGGTTGGTCTCGCCACCGGCCATGCCGCCGGCCCATTGCCTGTAGCGGCAGGGCTCCCGGGCGATCATGGCGTCCGTGGGACGCCAGCTCGGCCATTCGCGCTTGTAGCCGACATTGGCCGTGCCGGAGAATTCGAGCCCCTCGCGGCCGACGCCCACCCCATAGCGCAGCGCCCTGCCATTCTCCTGCACGAGATAGAGGAAGCGGTTCTTGGGATCGACCACCAGCGTGCCCGGCTCCTGACCAGTGGGATCCTTGACCAGCTGGCGCACGTTGCGGACCTTGATATCGTCCGGATCAACGCCGGGAATGCTGTAGCCGCCGTCGGTCAGGGCGCCATAGCGCGCGGCATCGGAGGGCGCGACACCGGGCGCCTTCACCGGAACCTCCTCCTTCGTGGTCACGCAGGCGCCAAGCGCCAGCGGCAGGACGAGGCTGGAGAACAGCGCGCGCCGGGAAAGGGGCCGGGAAGCGGCAGGAAAATCCACGTGCCGCATCATTCCCCCGCGGCCTGACGACGGCGGGCCTCGGCTACGGCGCGCCTGAAGCTCGCATAGTCGAGGGTGGAGGCGAGCAGCGGGCCGACCAGGTAGGTCGGCGTGCCCTTCAGCCCAAGGGATTCGGCCTGGGCGTTGTTACGCTTGAGCAGGGCGGCGATATCGGTGATGTGGGCCTTGAGGTCGGCCATCAGCCGATCGAGATCGACCCCCGAGGCCGCCACGGCCTCCAGCATCCGCTTCTCGTCGATGCGGCGGCCGGGAATGCCCATCAGGGCGTCGTGGACCGTCTCGTATCGGCCCTGGTACTGCGCCGCGAGCGCAAGCTGCGCGCCGTAGACCGAGGCCTCCGTCAGCACGGGCCAGTCCTTGTAGACCAGGCGGATGTGGCCATCCTCCTTCACCACGCGGCTCAGGTCCGGCGCGGATTTCTTGCAGTAGGGGCAGTTGTAGTCGAGGAAGGCGACGATGGTGACGTCGCCGTCCGCATCGCCGAAGGTGGGGGCATCGGGATCGCGGAGAATGGCGTTCACGTCCACGCCGTCGGCCCGCGCCGCTCTGGCGCGCCCCAGCCCCACGACCGGCGGCAGGAGGGTGAGCGCGGCGATGCGGATGAAGTCCCTGCGTCGCATGTGGCGTCCTTTGCGTTGAGAATTCAGAGGCCCGCCGCGACGGCGAGACGTTCGAGATCGGCGGCGCCGAGCGCCCCCACGTGGCGCGCCCCGGGCAGTTCCCGGCCTCCGGCGTCGAGCAGGACCAGGGTGGGCGGGCCGATCACGTCGTACCGGCCCATGAGTGCGCGCGCGCCGTCGCCATAGTCGGTCACGTCCACGACGATGCGGTTGAGCCCGGCGAGGCGCGCCTCCACCGCCGGCTCTGCCATTACCGCCTCGTTGGACTTGCACACGGTGCACCACGCGGCGGTGAAGGCGACGAGCGTGGGGCGGCGGCCGTCCCGCGCCGCCGCGAGCGCGCCTTCGAAAGCGGCGGGCGAGGAGATGTGCGCCTGCCTGGCCTCCACGGCGGAAGGCCCGGCCTGCGACGCGAGGAAGCCGAGCGGCCGGAACGGATCGCTCGCCCCGCCGGCGGCGCCGACGATCAGCAGCAGCCCGCACGCCACGGCGCCGAGGCCCGTGGTCTTGCCAAGGCGGCGGCCGGCGCCACTCTCGGCGGAGAGGGCATCGAGGCCGCCGGCGAATACGCCGAGGCCGATGGCGAAGAGACCATAGAGGGCAAGGCCCGCTGGCTCTGGCAGCACCCGTGCCGCCAGCCAGGCGGCAACGCCAAGGAACAGCACGCCGCAGGCCTGCTTCACCCGGACGAGCCAGGGTCCGGATCGGGGCAGAATCTGCGCTCCGAACGTGCCGACCACCACCAGCGGCGCCGCCATGCCGAGGCCCAGCATGAACAGCGCAGCGGCACCGCGTGCGGCGTCGCCGGTCTGGGCCGCGTAGAGCATGGCGGCGGCGAGCGGCGGCGTCACGCACGGCCCCACCACCAGCGCCGAGGCGAAGCCGAGCCCTGCCGCGCCCGCCACCGAGCCCTGGCCGCGCACCGGCATCCGTGTCGCCAGGGCGGACGGAAGGGCAATATCGAACAGGCCGAGCATGGCGCCCGCCAGCACGGCGAACAGGGCGGCCATCAGCCCGACCGCCCATGACGTCTGGAGCGCCGCCTGAAGGTTCGCGCCGGTCCAGGCCGCGCCCATGCCGAGCACGCCGAAGGCCGCGGCCATGGCGAGGCCATAGGCGCCGGAAAGGGCGAGGCCGCGCCCCGGCGTGGGCCTGCATCCGCTGCCGGCGAGGATGCCGGAGAGGATCGGCAGCATGGGGAAGACGCAGGGCGTGAAGGCGAGCAGCAGGCCGAGACCGAAGAAGGCCGCGAGCAGAGGCACGAGCCGGCCGCTGAACAGCGCGTCCATCGCGACCACGGGCGCGGCTGGCGGCACAGGCGCGGAGTTCGGCACGGACCCACGCTCGGCCACAGGCGCGGCGATCCCCCGGGATGCCGTCCCCGGCCCGATCTCTGGTCCCTGCGCCGTCGGCTCGGCCGCGGCCTCCGGCGGCGGACGAACGGCGGCGATGGCCAGCGTGGCCAGATCCACCCGGCGCGTCACGACGGGATAGCAGATGCCCTGCTCGGCGCAGCCCTGGAAGGAGAGATCCAGCGCGCCCGTTGCCGGCTGGCCGGAAGCGCGCACCCCGACGGACTGATGGTAGATCTCCACCGGCCCGAAATTGGGATCGTCCTTCTCTTCACCGGGCGGCAGCGAGAGGGGCACGGCAACGCCGTCCATCCGAGCCTTCAGGCTCTCGCGGTAAAGGTAGGTGCCCGGCGCGATCCGCCAGGTAAGTGACAATGTTCCATCCGTCTCCCGTGCCGCCGAGACGCGGAAGGCCTCGTCGGCCGTGAGGATGCGGCCCTCGACCGCCACGGACGTTCCGCCGGCGAGCACCGGCAGGATCAGGGCCAGCGCGACAAGCGCGCGGCGGGGAAACGGTATCGCGACCATGACCGGCTCCCTCGGACGCCCACCTTAAGGGGGCCTTAAGCTCGGGCTAGAAGAGAGGGCGGAGGAGAACGGACCCATGCGCATACTGGTCGTCGAGGACGATCCGATCCTGATGGACGGGCTCAAGGTGGGCCTCGGCCTGGCTGGGGCGACAGTGGACGATGTGGCCACCTGCGCCGACGCGCGCGCCGCCCTCGCGGCCGGCCGGTTCGATGCGGTGGTGCTCGACGTGATGCTGCCCGACGGCTCAGGCCTCGATGTGCTCGCCACCCTGCGCGCCCGTGGCGATGCGACTCCCGTCCTGCTGCTGACCGCCCTCGACGAGCCGCCTGACCGGGTGCGCGGCCTCGACGGCGGCGCAGACGACTATCTGGGCAAGCCGTTCGACCTCGACGAACTGGCCGCCCGGGTGCGCGCCATCGCCCGCCGTGGTCATGGGCGAGCCGGGCCGCTGCTCCGGGCGGGCGCGCTGGTGCTTGATCCCGCCACCCTCTCCGCGACGCTGGACGGACAGGCCATCGCCCTGTCGCGGCGGGAATTCGCCGTGCTCTCCGCGCTCATGGAACGTCCCGGCGTGATCCGCTCGAGGATGGAGATCGAGGAGCGCCTCTACGGCTGGCAAGAAGAAGTGGAGAGCAACGCGGTGGAAGTCCACATCCACAACCTGCGCGCCAAGGTCGGCCGGGAGGCCATCGAAACGGTGCGCGGCCTCGGCTATCGCGTCAGGGGACCGGCATGAGCTCCCTCAAGCGCCGGCTGTTCCTCATCCTGCTCGCGGCGACCGGCGCCATCTGGCTGTGCGCCACCGGCTGGATCTATGTCTCCAGCCGCAGCGAGCTGGAGCATGTGCTCGATACCCGCCTCCAGGAGGCGGCGCGCATGGTCCATTCGCTGGTCGCCGGCGGCAACATCGCCGCCGCGGCTCAGGCCGCGACCCTGCCCGAGGCGGCATACGAGCGTCAGCTCTCCTGCCAGATCTGGTCGCTCGACGGGCGGCTCGTGGCCAAGTCGGGCGGCGCGCCGGACGAGGCGCTGGCCGGCCCGGCCGAAGGCTTTTCCGAGCGCGTCGTGAATGGCGAGCCGTGGCGCGTCTATACCATTCTCGACCCCGGGAAGGGCGTGCGCGTGATGGTGGGCGACCGCATCGGGCTGCGCGACCGGCTGGTCCGCGATCTGGTGGCGGGGCTGCTCGCGCCGGTGGTGCTCATCGTGCCGCTGCTCGGACTGCTGATCTGGATCAGCCTCGGCCGGGGGCTGAAGCCGTTGCACGCGGTGGCGAGCGACATCGCCACCCGCGATGGCGAGGATATGCGCCCGGTGGCGCCCGCCGAGGCACCCGCCGAGATCCGGCCGCTGCTCGAGGCCATCAACGGCCTGTTCGCGAAGGTGGAGGCCGCGCGGCGGCAGGAGCGCGACGTGACCGCCTTCGCGGCGCACGAGTTGCGCACGCCCCTCGCCGGCCTCAAGACGCAGGCCCAGATCGCGCTGGCAGCGCACGACGCGCCGACCCGGGAGGGCGCGCTGCGGCAGATCCTCATCTCCGTGGACCGCACGACCCGCCTGGTGCGGCAGCTGCTGGCGCTCGCCAAGCTCGAGGGCACGCCCTCCCCGCCCGCCGACACCGCGGGCGAGACCGATGCCGGGGCGCTGCTGCGCGACATCGTGCGGCAGACCGCCCGGCCCGGCGCAACGCAGGTGGTACTCGAGGACGCGCTTGACGCCCTGAAGCTGAAGGGCGACCGCGAGGCACTGCACCTGCTGCTCCGGAACCTGCACGAGAATGCAGTGGAACACATGGCCGGCGGCGGCACGATCGCCTGGCGCCCCTGCGCCGGAGGCCTCTGCGTGGAGGACGAGGGGCCGGGCATCCCCGAGGAGGAACTGCCGCTGGTGACGCGCCGCTTCTACCGGGGACGCAGCCGGAGCGGTTCGGGCAGCGGCCTCGGCCTGACCATCGCCACCATGGCGGCCGCCCGCGCCGGAGCCAGGCTCACGCTGGAAAACCGCGGTGATCGCCATGGGCTGCGGGCAACGGTCGTGTGGTTGCGCGGCGCCGCCTAGGAGCAGCCCCGAAGCCTCAGGGCTTGTTGTGGAAACCGAAGCGTCCCACCACGGTCTGTCGCACGAAGCCGCTCAGCGAGCCCTCCATCAGCAGCGCGATGCCGAGCCGCGCGCCAAGCGCCATTCCGGCCACCGCCAGCGGCCAGGACAAAGCGAACAGCGAGCCGGCCGTGAGGCCCTGCCCGATGGTGCAGCCGCCGCACAGGATGCCGCCCGCGCCCATGAGCACCGCGCCGAGCAGGTGGCGCTTCATCTCGCGCGGGTCGTCGAAGGCTTCCCAGCGGAACTCATCGGCGTGGCGTGCGGCGGCGAAGGCGCCGAGGGCCACCCCAAGGACGCTGCCGGCGCCGAATTCCGCCAGGCTCGACGCTTCGAACAGCACGCCGAACAGCGCGCGCGCCACCGGCGACACGAAGGTGAGGCTCTGCGGCGCGGTGGGATGGGCAAACTCGTCCACCAGCCACGTGGTGGCGAGCCAGCCGGCGACCACCCCCAGGCCCAGCAGCACGCCTGCCGTCATCAGCCGGCCGGCGCGGCGAAGCCTGCGGTCGGCCAGGGCCGGTGTCACCAGACCCACGCAGGCGCAGGCCGTGAGGATGCCCCTGAAATCGTGACCCGTGACCCGCCCCATGATGGACGGCAGATCCGTCTGGGTTCCCACCGGCAACTGCAGGGCGAAGCGCTCCAGCCCGTCCACACGGATGCCGGCGAAGATCCCCCGCAGGGTGGCGTAGGCCACGGCCCCGAAGACCAGCAGCACGACCAGGCTGCGCAGGTCGCCCGAGCCGAGGCGCACCAGCGAGCCGAAGGCGCAGGTGCCCACCAGCGCCATGCCCAGGCCGAACAGGAGGCCACCCGTCAGGATGCCGAGCCAGGGCAAGGCGCTCGTCACATAATTGGTGCGGTCCGGGGCGAGGATGCCGACGAGGGTCAACGCCTGCGTGCCGAGCATCGCGAGGCCGAGGGCGAGGCCGAACACCTTCATGCGTCGCCAGTCATGGCCCACCATGGCGTCCTCCATGGCGCCGAAGGTGCATAGGCGGGCGCGGAATACGGCGAAGCCGACCACCCCGCCCACGGCGAGCCCCGCGAGCGCGGTCCACCACGGGCTTGAAACATCCATGCGCGCCTTCCTCCCTGAGATGGCCGGAGCGAGACTTGTCGAGCGTCCCGTCGCCGGCCCGGCGCATTTACTTTAGGTCACTCTCCGCTTGAACGCGGGTCTCCGCAATACATGTCGTAGATGACCGAGATCACGCGGCGCACGTCGTCATTGGCCAGGCTGTAATAGATGGTCTTGCCGTCCCGCCGGGTAGTGACGAGATCGTCCAGGCGCAGGCGGGCGAGCTGTTGGGAGACGGTGGGCTGGCGGAGCGAGAGGATGTTCTCCAGCTCCGTCACGGAGCGCTCGCCCTCGGCCAGCAGGCACAGAAGCAGAAGGCGGTTCTCGTGAGAGAGCGCCTTCAGGAAGTCGCTCGCCTTGCGGGCATTGCGCATGAGGCGGTCGAGCTCGGGTGAGATCTCGGGCCCCTCCCGAAGCTCGTCCTCAAGTCTCCTGGAAACGATTGACATGTGCCAGCCTTCTCTTCCCCGCGGCGCAGCCTCACGGCCGGCCGCCCGCCATCCCGTCCGTCATCGCGCCCAGCAGCCCCCAGAACGCTTCGTCGGAAGCATAGCCGGTAATGCGCCCGACTTCGCGCCCCTCGTCCACGAGCACGAAAGTGGGCGCGAAGCGCACCGGCGACGCGAGAACCACGCCGCCGGGCGCACCCCGCGAAAGATCGACGCGCTTGAGCGGCGCGCGGCGGCCTTCCTCGGTCTTCTCGTAGATCGGCGCCACGTCGCGATCGAACTTCAGGCAATAGGTGCAGCCCTTGCGCTCGAACATCAGGAGTTCCCGCGCCGCCGCGCCAGGCGCGAGCGCCGGCATGGCCAGCAGACCGGCCGCGAGCACCAGACGAGCGGAAAAGCGCATGAATTCACAATCCAGACGTGGTTTTCACGAGACATATTATCGCATTCGCATATATCGTAGGCAAGGACCAATCCGCGCACCCCGAACCGACGCGGAGCTTGATCGGGAGGAGCAGCGCTGTGGATATCAGCCTCGCGGGGGCGTTCCTTGCCGGCCTGCTTTCGTTCGCCTCGCCCTGCGTGCTGCCGCTGGTGCCGGCCTATATCGGCTTCCTCGCCGGAACGGCGGCGGACGGCGGCGAGGGGGTGGCGCCCGCGCGTCGCCGGGTGCTCGTTTCGGCCGTCCTGTTCGTGCTCGGCTTCGCTTCCGTCTTCGTGCTGCTTGGGGCAACGGCATCATCTCTCGGGCAGGTGCTGATTCAGCATATCGAGATCCTGACCCTGCTTTCCGGTGGGCTGCTGGTGCTGTTCGGGCTGCATCTGACCGGGCTCGTCCGCATCTCCCTCCTGTACCGTCAGGCGCGGCTCGAGCCGATGACGCGGCCCGCCGGTCTGATCGGCCCCTATCTGATGGGGCTGGCCTTCGGCTTCGGCTGGTCACCCTGCGTCGGGCCGGTTCTGGCGGCGATCCTGATCGTGGCGGGGGCGGAGGCCTCGGTGGGCAAGGGCATGCTTCTGCTGGCCCTCTACGCCGCCGGCATCGGCATTCCATTCTTGATCGCGGCGGCGTTCACCGAGCGGTTTCTCGCCTGGACACGCGCGGCGCGCCGGCGGCTCGACCTCGTCGAGAAGCTCGCCGGCGGCCTGCTCATTCTCACTGGCATCGCCTTCATGACGGGGTTCATGCCGCAGATCGCGCAATGGCTGCTCGATGCCGCTCCCGGCCTCGGCGCCATCGGCTAACGCGCGATCCGACCGGATCGACCCATCTGGTCGGCGCGCACTTCAGGACAAGGGAGGACCTCCATGGCCGACACCACCCCGCTCAGCCGCCGGCGCCTCTTCCAGGCTTCCGCCGGACTTGCAGCAGCGCTCGTCCCGACCGGCGCGGCCGCCAAGGCGCGCCTCGGCGACGACGGCCTCTATACGGAAGACTGGTACGTCGACAGCTTCCTCGACCTGCCCGAGGATTTCTCCGCCGCCCGCGCGCGGGGCCGCAGCTTCGCCATCCAGTGGAGCCAGCGCGGGTGCATCTATTGCAAGGAGCTGCACACGGTCTATTTCGCCGATCCCGCCATCGAGGCGCCCATCAGGGACGCGTTCGACATCGTGCACCTGGACCTGTTCGGCGCGCGGGAGGTGACGTTTCTCGACGGCGCCCGATTCACCGAGAAGGCGCTCGGCCAGCGCGAGCGCATCCGCGCCACGCCGACCTTCCAGTTCTTCGCCGAGGTGGAGGGACGGCCGCGGGAAGTCGCGCGCATGCCGGGGCTGCTGCCGCGCCGGGAATTCTCCGCCATGTTCCGCTACGTGGCCGAGGGCGCCTATGGCACCGCGCCCTTCGATGCGTGGCTCAGCCGGCAGGGCAAGGGATAAAAGGGTGGTCAAAGGGGCGGCTGAAGAGGTGGCTGAGGCGATCGCTGAAGCGGTGGCGGCAGGAGGACAGGGGCGCCGGAGCGCCCCTGTCGCGCGTCTCATTTGGCCGGCTTGTTCACCGGCGATTGCGGGTCGAACAGATAGGCCACCACGTCCTTCATCTGCTGCTCGCTCAAGACGCCATTGTGCCCGAAACGGGGCATGGAGGAGCAGGCGAACACCGCCTGCGCATTGTAGACCTTCGCATAGGCCGCCTTTGCATCCACGTCGGAGAATTTCCGCTCCGCGCCATAGTTGACGAGGCTCGGGCCGAGGGTGCCGTAGCTGACCTCCTTGGGGTCCATCTGGTGGCATGCGTAGCAATTGCCGCCGCTGACCGTTCCGGGCGGATCGGAAAACTGGCCGCCGCGGCCGTTCTGCGCCACCTCGGCGCCCTTCTTCCAGTCCCCCAGGACGCTGCCCTGCGGGTATTTCACGGTCCTGGCCTCACGGGCCATGATGGCCTCCGCCGCCGTGGCGGAGGGTTGATTGCGGGTGACCGAGCAGATCTCCATGGTCTCGTCGGGAACGAGCCGCGCGGCCCACCCGTCCGGAAGCTTGGTGAAGCTTTCCTGAACCACCTTGTCCACCACCGCCGGCGGAGCGGCGGGAATCTGCTGGGCGAGGGCCACCTGCGGAAGGAGGAACGCCGCGGCGATGATGACTGTCTTCATGGCTGTTCCTCCCTCACCGCTTGATGGACGGCACGTTGAGCTCGCCGCCGGCCGCCTGCGCCTGCAGGAAGACGGTGAGCGCCGTGACGACTTCCGAGGCATAATCGGGGGCCGGCATGCGCATCTGGCGATAACAGTCCCACAGCCGGTGCTGCATGGTGCGCAGCGCGCTCTGGGAGACGCGATAGGTGGGCCAGGAGGCCATGGTGAGCTGGGCGTCCTTGCCGGGCTTGTCGAGCTGCGGCAGGCCCTGCAGGCGGATGCGCTTGCCGGGTTCGCCGTGACAGGTGGAGCAGGAGAAGTCATTGATGGACGAGCGCCGGAAGAACAGCGCCTCGCCGATGGCATAGGCTTCCTTTTCCTTCGGATGGGCGAGCGGAATGTCGATCTTCATGCCGTTCGACTTGTTGGCGATGAAGGCGACAAGGTCCTCCATGTCCGAGCCGCGGCCGGGACCGGAGAAGGGCTTGGCCATGATCGGCTTGATGTCGAAGCCCTGAATCTTGTCCATGCACCACAGCAGGCGCTGCTCAAGATCCATGACCTTGCCGGCATCGGCGAAGTAGCGCGGCAGCGCGGCATAGGCCCCTTCAAGCTTGCCGGGCCCTTGACCGAGGTCGCACGTTTCCAGGGAGACGTTCCGGGTGCCGCGCGGCTCGGCCCAGAGCGCCTCGCCGCGATCGACAGCCAGATAGCCGGGATTGGCCATGGGGTCGTTGATCATGGCGCGATAGCGCTCGATCTCCTTCTCGCTCGCGTCCTCCTGCGCGGATGCGCTGACGATGGGAGCAAGCGCCAGAGCAAGGGCGCACAGGCATGTGAATAATGTGGCTTTGGGTCGCATTTATCCTCCCCACGACGACGTCCCGCGGCTCCAGGCCTTCTGTGAAACCCTTGAGGAGCGGCGATCCACCCTCGATCTTCCCGTCCCTCATAGATGGGAGCGATCGTGGATAGGAGATACTTTACATTCAAAAAATTCGATATCACAATATGTGAAATTGATCCCGGGCAGCGCTCATGATGAGGCGTGTTGACCCGCGCGATTAGCCAAAAATAACAAGCACCTGCGGTCAGGCGTCCAAGCGCCAGCCGCGCCAGGAGGAAATATATGCCGCTTCATCTCGACGCCACCCTTGTCCCCACACGCCGCCGTGCCCTGAAGCTCGCCGGCCTCGCCACGCTCGCGGCCGTCCTGGCCCCGCGCATGGCGCTCGCCACCGAGGCCCAAGTGGCGGACGAAATCAAAAAGCTCTTCTCGGGCAAGGCCATGGGCGAGGGCAAGATCAAGCTCGACCTGCCGGAGATCGCCGAGAACGGGCTGGTCGTGCCGATCAACCTCGACGTGGAAAGCCCCATGACCGAGGCGGATTTCGTGAAGTCGGTCCATGTCTTCGCCGATGGCAATCCGCTGCCCCAGGTGCTGACCTATCGCTTCACCCCCGAGAGCGGGAAGGCTTCCGCCTCCGCCCGCATGCGGCTTGCGCAGACGCAGAACGTCATCGCCGTGGCCGAGATGTCCAATGGCCAGCTTTATTCCGCCAAGGCCCAGGTGAAGGTCACCATCGGCGGCTGCGGCGGCTGACGGACCAAAGACGAATCACAGCACAAGAACAGAACAGGCGAACGCCACAGGCATCGCCGCAAAGAAACCGGAGGAAACCCATGGCCATCAAGTCCCAGCCGCGCGTGCGCGTGCCCGCCCAGGCCAAGGCGGGCGAGATCATCGAGATCAAGACTCTCATTTCCCACGAGATGGAGAGCGGCCAGCGCAAGGATGCCGCGGGCAAGACCGTGCCGCGCGACATCATCAACACCTTCCAGGCCGCCTTCAACGGCAAGCCCTTCTTCACCGCGGAATGGTTTCCGTCGATCTCGGCGAATCCCTACCAGTCCTTCTTCTTCAGGGCGAAGGAAAGCGGCGAGTTCACCTTCACCTGGAAGGATGATGCCGGCGCCGAGCAGAAGGCCAGCGCGAAACTCACGGTCGCCTGACGGCCGGGCTTTCAACGTCGTTCTCCATGAGGATCGAGGCAGATGTGCTGCCGGACCGCCGACCGGTCCGGCAAACGGCCTCGCCATGACTTGAGAAAGCGGTCAACATGATCTCGAGGCGCGATTTTCTGTCCGCGGGAACGGCGCTCGCCGGCCTGCTCGCCGCGTCCGGAACCGGGCTGGCCCAGGCCGTCGGCGGGCAGTCGCTGACCCAGGCCGACCTGCTGAAGTTCGGCAAATCCGGCACATTCACCCTTCTGCACGTCACCGACATCCACGCCCAGCTGGTTCCGCTCTACTTCCGCGAGCCGTCGACGAATCTCGGCGTGGGCGACGCGCGGGGCGTGCCGCCCCACCTCACCGACGTCGCCTTCCTGAACTACTTCGGGCTGAAGCCCGGCACGCGTGACGCCTATTCCCTCACGTCCGAGGATTTCACCCAGCTTGCCCGCACCTACGGGCGCATGGGCGGCGTGGACCGTATCGCCGCCCTGGTGAAGGCCATCCGTGCCGAGCGTGGGGCCGACAAGGTGCTGCTGCTCGACGGGGGTGACGGGCTCCAGGGCTCCTGGTCCTCGCTGAAGACGCAGGGCGAGGACATGGTGAAGGTCTTCACCGCCCTCGGCCTGGATGCCATGGTCGGCCACTGGGAGTTCACCTACGGCGCCGACCGGGTGACCGAGATCAAGGAGAAGGCGCCCTTCGCCTTCCTCGCCCAGAACGTGCGCTCCACCGAATGGCAGGAGCCGGTGTTCGACGCCGCCAAGACGTTCGAGAAAGGCGGGGCGAAGATCGCGGTGATCGGCCAGGCCTTCCCCCGCACCCCCATCGCCAACCCGCGCTGGATGATCCCGGATTGGGAATTCGGCATCCGCGAGGAGGAGATGCAGAAGCAGGTGGACGCCGCGCGCGCCGGCGGGGCGGATGCCGTGGTGGTGCTGTCCCACAACGGCTTCGATGTGGACCGCAAGATGGCCTCCCGCGTGTCGGGCATCGACGTCATCCTCACCGCCCATACCCATGATGCCATGCCGCGCGTGGTGGAGGTGGGCAAGACCCTGCTGGTGGCCACCGGATCCCACGGCAAGTTCCTGTCCCGCCTCGACCTCGACGTGAAGGACAGGAAAGTCACCGGATATCGCTTCCAGCTCATTCCGGTGTTCTCGGACGTGATCGCGCCGGACCCGGACATGGCGAAGCTTGTCGCCGACATCCGGGCGCCCTATGCCAAGGATCTCGCCCGCGAGCTCGGCCGCGCCGACAGCCTTCTCTATCGCCGCGGCAACTTCAACGGCACGTTCGACGACATGATCTGCGATGCGATCATGAAGGAGCGGGACGCGGAGATTGCCCTCTCCCCCGGCTTCCGCTGGGGCGGCACGCTGCTGCCGGGCGATCCCATCACCTTCGATGCTGTCGCCAACGCCACCGCCATCACCTATCCCGCCTGCTACCGCACCACCATGACCGGCAAGCAGCTGAAGGAGGTGCTGGAAGACGTGGCCGACAACATCTTCCACCCCGACCCCTACTTCCAGGGCGGGGGCGACATGGTGCGCGTCGGCGGCGTGGGCTACGCCATCGATGTGTCCCAGGGTGCGGGACAGCGCATATCCGACCTCACCTTGCTGAAGACCGGCAAGCCGCTGGAGGCCGACAAGACCTATACGGTCGCCGGCTGGGCCTCCATCGCCCAGAATGTGGAGGGGCCGCCGGTCTGGGAACTGGTGGAACGCTACGTGACCGATGCGAAGACCGTGAAAATCGCCCCCAACGCCTCGGTGAAGGTGACCGGGGCGTGAGGCCGGCAAGGCGTCCGAGGCCAGGGCACGGGCCGCATTCCAACGTATATATTCAAATATGCGAATAAAAGAATATTTAGGGAGGACGCCATGTCCGACACCAGTCTGCCCCCGGTGGAGCGCGCACCCGGCGCGAAGCCGTCGCTGTCGAAGCCGTCGCTGTCCAGGCGGAGATTCCTCAACCTCGCCGGTGTGGGGGCTGGCGCCGCCGTCGCCGTGGGGGGACGGTCCGCCCTCGCCGCCCCGGCTGCCGGCGCACCCGACCCCAATATCGTGCCCGTGCCCGACTGGACGAGGACCCTCGGCGCGCCAGTGAACGAAAACCCTTACGGCAAGCCATCCGTCTTCGAGAAGGATGTGGTGCGCCGGGAGGTGACCTGGCTCACCGCCAGTTCCCAGAGCTCGGTCAGCTTCACCCCGCTCTACGCCCTCGACAGCGTCATCACCCCCAACGGCCTGTGCTTCGTGCGCCATCATGGCGGCCAGGCGGAGATCGAGCCGGACAAGTACCGGCTGATGATCCACGGCATGGTGGACAAGCCCCTCGTCTTCACGCTGGAAGACATCAAGCGCATGCCGGGCCGGGTGAACCGCGCCTATTTCCTCGAATGCGCGGCCAATTCGGGCATGGAATGGCGTGGCGCGCAGCTGAACGGCTGCCAGTTCACCCACGGCATGATCCACAACCTGTTCTACACCGGCGTGCCGCTGAAGACGCTGCTCGACATGGCAGGCGTCAATCCCAAGGGCAAATGGGTGCTTGCCGAGGGCGCGGACGCGGCGGTGATGACGCGTTCCATTCCGCTTGAGAAGGCCATGAAGGACTGCCTCGTCGCCTTCGCCATGAACGGCGAGGCGTTGCGGCCCGAGCAGGGTTATCCGGTGCGGCTCGTGGTGCCGGGCTGGGAAGGCAACATGTGGGTCAAGTGGCTGCGCCGCCTCAAGGTGGGCGACCAGCCGTGGCAACAGCGCGAGGAGACCTCGAAATACACCGACCTCCTCGCCGACGGCCGCTCACGCCGCTTCACCTTCGTGATGGATGCGAAATCCGTGGTGACGAGCCCGAGCCCGCAGGCGCCGCTGAAGCAAAAGGGACCGAACGTCCTGTCCGGCATCGCCTGGTCGGGACGCGGCACCATCACCCGGGTGGATATGTCGCTGGACGGCGGCCGCAACTGGACTACCGCGCGCCTCGACGGACCGGCCATGCCCATGTCCATGACGCGCTTCTATCTCGACTTCGACTGGGCCGGGCAGGAGCTGATGGTGCAATCGCGCGCCATGGATGACACCGGCTACGTCCAGCCCACCAAGCAGGAGCTGCGCGCCGTCCGCGGGACCAATTCCATCTATCACAACAACGGCATCCAGACCTGGCTGGTGCGCGCCAACGGGGAGACGGAAAATGTGGAAGTCGGCTGAGAAGATCCTCGCCGCCGCCGTTCTCGCCGGAGCCCTGGCCGCGACCGGCATTGCCGTGGCCGACCCCCAGCCGGCGGCCAAGGCAGCCGCGACCAAAGGCGAGAAGGACAAGGCCCGGCAGGCGGTGAACGTGCTGACACCGGCCGGGGCGAGCGCGCCAGCCGGCAAGACGCCCATCGCCCTCGGCCGCCCCGCGCTGCCAGAGGAGATCGCCGCCTGGAACATCGACGTGCGCGCCGATGGCGAGGGCCTGCCCCCGGGCAAGGGCTCGGTGAAGGAGGGCGAGGAGTTGTTCCTCCAGAACTGCGCCACCTGTCACGGCGAGTTCGGCGAAGGCGCGGGACGTTGGCCGGTGCTCGCCGGCGGGCGCGGCACGCTGAAATCCGAGCGGCCGGAGAAGACCATCGGCTCCTTCTGGCCCTATGCGTCCACGGTCTATGACTACGTCCATCGCGCCATGCCATTCGGCAGCAACATGACGCTGTCTGCTGACCAGACCTATGCCATCGTCGCCTATTTGCTGAACCTCAATGATCTTGTTCCCGAAAACTACGTGCTCTCCAAGGAGAACTTCTCCAAGGTCGACCTGCCCAACGAGGCAAATTTCTTCGACGATGATCGCGAGACCTCAGAAAAGGCCTTCTGGAAAACAAATCCCTGCATGAAGGAGTGCAGCGGGGAGGTCCATGTCACCGCCCGCGCCCAGATCCTCAACGTGACCCCCGACGGTGATCCGCCCAAGGGCGACCTGGAGTGAGGGAAGGTGTCCCGGCAGATCCGTCCGGGACACCACACAGCCAACACCCAACGGAAAGGACGCGGAACGTGCGAAGCACCATTTTGATCGCCCTCCTGCTTGCTGCCGCCGCTGCCCCGGCGCGCGCAGACCCGGACATCGCCAAGGGCGAAACGGCCTTCAAGAAATGCATGGCCTGCCACGCCGTCGGCCCCGATGCGAAGGTGAAGGTCGGCCCGCCGCTGAACGGCATCGTCGGCGCCAAGTGGGCGCACTTCGAGGGCTATGCCTATTCCGCCGACATCAAGGACGGCGCCGCCGCCGGCAAGGTTTGGGACGAGGCGACCCTCGACACCTACCTGACCAACCCCAAGACCCTCGCACCGAAGGGCAAGATGGCCTTCGCCGGCATCAAGAGCGAGGACGAGCGCCGCGACCTCATCGCCTTCCTCGCCCAGTTCAACACCGACGGCTCGAAGAAGTAGCGCCGCCCCTGCCGGTCCACGCCATTGCGGCGGGCCTCCGGCAGATGGCACATTCGCACATACACGGCGCGCCAGACGCCGGATGACGGGAGGACACCATGCCCCATTTTGACCGCCGGGCCTTCCTCGGAACCATGGCGCTGGCCGGCGCGGCCGCCGTGCCGGTGGCGGCGCAGGCCGCGGGCGCCATCGACGCCAAGAACATCGTGAAGGAGGCGGACAACGCCTGCCTTTATCACTGTGACTATGGCGACCAGAACCGCTTCGCCCAGACCCTGAACAACATCTCCAACCACTATGCCGCCTATGGCGCCGACCCGTTCGCGATTCAGCTGGCGCTGGTCGCCCACGCCGGCGGCGTGAAGTTCTTCCTGGATTCTCTTTCCGGCACCCAGTGGGAGAAGGAGACGCTGGACCCGACGTTCACCGAGAAGGTGGACGCGCTCTCGAAGAACGGGCTCAAGATCTACCTGTGCTCCCTCACCTTCGAGCGCAACAAGATCGACAAGGAGAAGGCGCGCAAGGAGCCATACATCGTGTTCGTCCCCTCCGGCGTCGCCACCGTGGGCATGATGCAGAACAACGGGTTCGCCTACCTCAAGGTCGGCTGAAAGCATGTCTCCCGCCGGTTCCATCTCGCGGCGGGCCCTGCTGGGCGGGTCGGCGCTCGCGGCCGGAATGCTGCGGGCGCCCCGCGTCCTGGCGCAGGCGCGTCCGCGCGTCGTCGTCGTGGGCGGCGGCGCCGGCGGAGCGAGCGCGGCCCGCGCCCTCATCCGCGCCGGCACGGTGGAGGTCACCTTGGTGGAGCCGGAACCGCGCTATGTGGCGGTGTTCCATTCCAACCTCTGGCTCGGCGGCTTCATCACCGTCGACGCGTTGACCTTCGGCTATGAGGGCCTCGCGCGAGCGGGCGTGCGCATCATCCCCCAGGCCGCGGCGGCCATCGACCGCGAACGGCGTGAGGTGAGGCTCGCCGACGGCGACCGCATCCCCTATGACCGCCTCGTCCTCTCGCCCGGCATCGATCTTGAGTATGACAGCGTGCTCGGCTGGAGCCACGCCGCCGAGACGGTGATGCCGCATGCCTGGAAGGGGGGCCGGCAACTACGCATCCTCAAGGACCGGCTTGATCAGGTGCCCGACGGCGGGCTCATCGTCATCGTCGCGCCGCCCAATCCGTTCCGCTGCCCGCCGGCGCCCTATGAGCGCGCCTCCATGATGGCGCACCGGCTGAAATCCACCGGGCGCGGCGACGCGCGCATCATCATCGTGGATCCCAAACCCAAATTCTCCATGCAGGGCCTCTTCCAGGAGGGCTGGGAGGCACATTATCCGGGCATGGTGGAATGGATGGCGCCGGACATCTCCGAGGGCCTCGTCTCGGTGGACCCGGCGACCGGGACCGTCGTCACCGGCTTCGAGACCTATCGCGACGCCGCGCTGGTCAACATCATCCCGGCCCAGAAGGCGGGCGCCATCGCGCGGACGGCAGGCCTCGCCGATGCTTCGGGCTGGTGTCCGGTGGAGCCCGCCTCCATGGCCTCGCTCCTGGATCCCGCCATCTTCGTGATCGGCGACGCGGCCATCGCCGGCGATATGCCCAAGTCCGCCTTCGCGGCCGGCAGCCAGGCCCAGGTGGCGGCGCGCGCCGTGCTGGCCGGACTGTTCCACGGCGCCGAGACCCCGGCCGCCTACGCCAGCACCTGCTGGAGCCTCATCGCCGCCGATGACGCGGTGAAGGTCAGCGGGCTCTACCGGCCGGTGGAGGGGCGCATCCGCGAGATCGAAGGCGCGGTCTCCCGGGCCGCCGAGCCACCCGCGCTGCGGCGGCGGCAGCAACAGGAGAACGCGGACTGGTACCGCGGCATGGTGGCTGACATGTTCGGCTGAGCGGAGGCGCCATCTGCTAAACATTAAATTATTTGAAATTAAATTTTATGAATGTATTTTGCCCTGTGTCGCAAGCAGGCCTGCGGTAGCGACGCCTGCGGTCACTGCGACGAGCAGGGAATTGGAAACATGAAGGTTGTGATCGTCGGCGGCGTCGCGGGTGGCGCCTCATGCGCGGCGCGCCTGCGCCGTCTGGATGAGCAGGCGCAGATCGTCATGGTCGAGCGCGGACCCTACGTCTCCTATGCCAATTGCGGGCTGCCCTACCATGTCTCGGGCGTGATCGAGCAGGAATCCGCGCTGCTGGTGGCCAGCCCGCAGCTGTTTCGCACCAACTTCAACATCGATGTGCGGACCGGGTGCGAGGCCATCGCCATCTCCCGCGCGGACAAGACCGTCGCCCTGCGCGACGTGGCCACCGGCGACGTCGTTCACGAGCCCTACGACAAGCTGGTGCTCGCCCCCGGCGCCGCCTCCGTGCGTCCGCGCCTTCCCGGCGTCGACCTCCCCGGCATCTTCGAGGTGCGTACCGTGCCGGATGCGCGCGCCATTCGGGCATGGCTCAACCGCGAGACCGGGGCGCTGGCCGGCATGTACAGCTATTCCGGCACCCAGTTCGTCAAGCCGGAGCGCCGCGCCGTCGTGATCGGCGGCGGCTTCATCGGTCTGGAAATGGCGGAAAACCTCGCCCATGCGGGTCTGGACGTGACCCTGCTGGAGATGCAGGACCAGGTGCTGGCTCCGCTCGACCCGGAGATGGCGCGCCTGGTGGAGGAACATCTGGGGCGGCACGGCGTGCGGCTGGTGCTCGCCGACGGCGTGGCCGCCTTCCGCGCGGTGGCAGGGGAAAGCCTGGAGGTCGATACCATTTCGGGCAGGACCTTTCCCGCAGACATCGCCATCCTGGCGCTGGGGGTCCGGCCGGACACGACCCTCGCCCGCGCCGCTGGCCTCGCCGTCGGCCCACGGGGCGGCATCAAGGTGGACGACAGCATGCACACGTCGGACCCCCATATCCTGGCCGTGGGCGATGCGGTGGAGGTGGCGGATTACGTGACGGGGGAGGCGAGCCTCGTGGCCCTTGCCGGACCGGCCAACCGGCAGGGCCGCATCGCCGCCGATGTGATCGCTGGCCGTCCGTCCCGATTCCGGGGCAGCCAGGGCACGTCCATCATCGGTCTGTTCGGCGCTGCCGCCGCCTGGACCGGCGTGAGCGAGAAAACGCTGCAGCGGCGCGGCGACACGGATTACGAGAAAATCTACCTCTTCCCCAACTCCCGCGCCGGTTACTATCCCGGAGCGAAGATGCTCGGGATGAAGGTGCTGTTCCGCCGCTCCGATGGTCGGCTGCTGGGGGTGCAGGCCTTCGGCGAGGATGGCCCGGCGGTGGACAAGCGCATCAGCACGCTCGCCATGGCCCTGCAGATGGGCGCAACGGTCTATGACCTGGAGGAGGCCGAGCTGTGTTACGCGCCGCAATTCGGCAGCGCGAAGGACCCGGTGAACTTCGCCGGCATGGTGGCCGCCGACGTGCTGCGCGGCGACATGCCCCTCACCCATTGGGGCGTTGAGGACGGCGCCTTCCTCCTGGACGTGCGCCAGCCCGTTGAACTGACGGTCGAGCATGTACAAGGCGCCGTGAACATTCCCCTGGGCGAGTTGCGCCAGCGTCTCGGGGAACTCCCCCGTGACCGCGACATCCATGTGATCTGCCGCTCCGCCCAGCGCGCGTATTACGCGACGCGCATTCTGATCCAGAACGGCTTCCGCGCCCGAAACATCTCCGGAGGCATGCTGTCGCGCGCGCTTTCGACCGGATGACCGCCTCGCCGCCCGGCGCAGCGTGATCCAACTCCGGGATGGGCGGCCTGAAGGCGCGAACCCCCCGGGCCCGGGGGCCGGGCTGTCCATTCTCCGAGGTGTACAGCCCGCCGACAGTGCAATGCTCGTGGCAATCCGCCGGATGTCCTTCGTCCCCCAAATGAGGGATGCAGAGCGGACAAATTCTGCTTTCATTGAAAAGCAGTAAGTCATTTGGCGGGGCCGGAATTGGCATTACCTGTCCGGACAGTTGCACGGGCCCTCGTTTCCCAATGGGCACCGGCTTCGCCCAATCCCAACCCTGGCCGCTCATCGGCTTGCTCCAAAGATGCCCGAGCTGGCCCTTACGTATGGACGGCGGCACGCCTGCGGCCCACAGTAGTGGCCTTATTCCACGTTTCGGCGCGACGCGAAGGGGGCGGCGGTGCCAAGAGGACGGGGTACAGATAGCGCCCTTCTGATTGAGGAGCGGGCTGTCGGGATACATCTGGCGTATCCTGGCAGCCAGCGGCTCGCGACTGGCATGCTGATCGCCAAAGACCTCGTCATGACGGCCCTTCACACCTTCGTTCGCCGCCGCGACGATGGAAGCTGCGAACACGTCGACCCCGACCTGCCGCAGGACTGGAGGATCCGGGTCGCCGTCGTTCCGCTGGCTGCCCGCCTGGGCGGGACCGCCCGGAAGGTGGAATGGACCGAGGCCGAAATCCTGTGGCCGACGGAGCCGACGAGCTGGTTCGCCTGCGACCTTGCACTCCTCAAGCTCAAGGACTCGCCGTTCAAGGTCGCCCCGCTCGCCGTTGCCGCGACGGACGTGGATGAGATGGCTCTTCCCGCGCGCTTCATCGGCTTTCCGCTGGCGCAGGACGCCGCTGCGGACCAAGCCTCTGCAGGCGCTGCGGAGAACATGCCCGTCCCCATCGATCCTGACCTGCACTTCCTGACCGAGCTGGCGCTCTTCAGCGGCGAGCTGACCCTCCGCGACAAGGTGGAAAACCGCCGGATCCTGACCGTGGCGGAAGGGGGCGACACGCCGCCGGGCATTTCAGGATCGGTGGTGCTGCGCATCGAACGGCCCCACCCGCCAAGCATCGTCGGGGTCGTTTCTGCCACATCGAGCCCCAGCTATGCGCAGCTCATGGAGAACCTCGGCCGCGACCACAGGAGCCTTGCCGTCGCCCTGCTCGGAGCCGCGCTGGAGGACCACGCCGACCTCGGCGGCATCCTGCGCGAACACGGCATCGCCCCGGCCGCCCACGCGAAGGCCCTCGCCCCGCCGGCGCTGATCGACCACGCCGCGCTCATCGACCGCAAGGAAACCTGCGAAGGCATCGCCTCCTCCATCGCCGGCGGCGGGCCTCCGCCGGGTCCCGCCGCGCCACGGGCGATCCTCACGGTCGGCTACGTGGGCGAGGACGATCCCTACCGGGCGCTCCGCACCATCGCCAGCAAGCTGCCGGGAGCCCTGAAGGACGTCACGCGGCGGGGCGCGCCGGTGCCGACGGCCCATGTGGAGGCGAAGCCCCTCGTCATGCGGATGCCCCCCGGCCGGCTGTCGCGCAGCGACATCAACGGGCTGCTCAGCCACCTTGAGGGCGGGCTGGGAAGCGGCCCCGGCTCGGTCGTCGTCCCGATCATCGTCTCGGGGGAGATCGCCGGCCCGCAGGATGCGAGCGCCTGCCTGCGCGAGACCGCGGCTCTTCTTCAGGAACTGGCAGCCTTCACGGCCCCCCTCGTTCTGCTGCTGTTCCTCGAACGCGGCGCGCAGGCGACGCGCGGCGCCGTCATCCACGACCGCCTTCGCGCCGGCGCAGCCGACAGTCTTGAGAACGCCCTGCGGTCCCTGGACTTCATGGGCGACCTCGAATGGATCGACGAGCACGCCATCGCCGATTGGGGCGCCACGCTGCTCCAGGTACCGGACATCGAGCGCTGGAGCCATCTTGTGGCGCCGCGCATCGACGAGCTGCGCGACCGGGTCTACCGCCTCTACGCCAACTGCCCGGAGGGGGCCAGGGCCTATCCGCGCCTCCGCCGGGTGTTGGAACTCATCGCCGAAATCCAGACATCGACCGTTGGGACGCGCCCATGACCAGCAAGCCGAAACTCGCCGCCTTCGAAGCCGCGCGCCGTCGGCCGTCGGGTGACGGCACCGAATGGCTGGTGCCCGAACTTCTGACCGAGGTGGACCTGCCCCTGCCCACCGTCGCCGCCAGCCTGGGAGACGGCGCCGGCGGCTCGACGGCCGGCGGCAAGCCCTATGTGTTCTCGCCGGAGCTGCTGTACGCCTTCAAGGCGGCGCTGCTGGTGGGGCAGCCCCTGCTGCTCACCGGCGAGCCGGGCGTGGGCAAGACCCAGGCCGGGCTCGCGCTCGCCGCGCGGCTCTGCATTCCCGTGGAGCGCTTCACCACCCGCTCGGTCACCGTCGCCGCCGACCTGCTCTATGGCATCGACGATATCCGCCGCTTCCGCGACAGCCACGGCGCCGGCCGTCGCGCGCTGCGCGACTACGTGACCCTGGGGCCCATCGCCCTCGCCGTCCTGCGCTCGCTCGGGCCGGCCTATGCGCTGGAGCCGGGCGTGTTTCGGGACGGCAACGGCATCGCCGCCACCGGCTGGGCGCAGCTCGGGGAGAATTTCGGTGTACCGGCCGGCCCCGTCACCCTCGGCCTGCTGTTTCCCGACGTGTTCGACGGCCTCACAGGCCCCGTGCGCACGCTGGTGGTGGTGGACGAGATCGACAAGGCGCCGCGCGACACGCCCAATGACCTGCTCGTCGAGTTCGAGGAGATGCGCCTCCATATCCGGGAGCTCGGCCTCCATCTCAAGGCGAACGCCGCGCACTGGCCCATCGTCGTGCTGACCGCCAATGCGGAGCGCGCGCTTCCCGAGACCCTGCTGCGGCGCTGCATCTTCCATACCCTCACGCTCTCCGACGCCACTTTGCGCGACATCATCGAGACGAACCTGCGCGACATCGAGATGGACGGCGGCCTCGTGGACCAGGCCCTGCTGCTGTTCCGCGAACTGCGTGATCCAACCTTCCACGCCGGGACCATGAGCCGACCGCCGAGCACCGCCGAATGTATCGCCGCCGTGCGCGCCATGCACCTGTGGTCACCGGTGCCCTCGCTCGCAGATCACGGCCTCCGCCAGGCCATGGCCATGGCCTTCGGCAAGACGCGGGCGGATTTCGCCATCTGCGAGCAGGCCATGGCGCGCCTGTGGGGAGCCCCCGCGTGAGCCCGGGAAGCGGATCGGGCGCGACCGCAGGCCTCCTCGGCGGTCTCGGAGGCGAGGCTGGCCTCACCCGGCTGCTGCGGGAGGCGGAGCATCGCCAGATCGACGTGGCACAGGACAGCAAGCTGCGCCTCGCCGAGGTTCTCGCCCGCTACGCCGACGCCGGGCTCGCCTTCGCCGACGGGGAGGAAGCCGGCGTGGTCGTCGCCGGCGTGCTCGCCCGCTCATCCCGCGACGAGCGCGCGTTGCGCGAGCTGGTCCGAGGCGCATGGCGGACCGGCCAGCCGACGGGGATCGCGCACCTGTCGCAGCCGGAGCCCTCTTCCCGCGGGCCGGAGCCGGAAGACCCGGCCGTCGCCGCGGCCCGGCGTGCGGCGCAGCGGCGACGGGCGGTGCTCGCCGCCGGGCTGATGCTGCTCACGGCGGGCACGGCGGCCCTGCTGTGGTGGGGCCTTCAGGGTGGCGCCCCGACGCCCGTCATCACCGATGCGCAGCCGGCGGTGGTGCCCCTCGCTCTGGACGCGGCGATCGCCGATCTCCTGCTGCGCGCAGCGGTGGCGCTGCCCGCCCTCATCGCCGCCTGGATCGTGTGGGAGCGCCGGCGGGTGGCCGCCGGCGACGAGGATGCGCCTTCGCCGGGAGCCATCGCGCGATGGCTTCCGGAAACGCCGGGGCTGGTGCTGTTCACCAGCCTTGCGGTGCGCCGCAGCCTCGAACAGCTGCGCCGGCCTTTGCGCATCCGCTTACGACGCCTCGACGTGAGGCGAAGCGTCTGCGCCACCGCACAGGCGGGCGGCGTGCCCCGCCTGCATTTCGAGGAACGGCGCGTCGCGCTCGACTGCGTGGTTCTGGTGGAGCGCGCCGGCCGCACCGACCATGTGGCGGCGCTCGGCGTCCAGCTCGCCGGCCGGCTCCGCGAGGCTGGAGCGCCGGTGATGCATTATGAATTCTCCGGCAGTCCGGCCCTGGTGACGCGCATCGAGCCCGGGTCGGGCACGCGCGGGGCACCGGTGCCGTTCGAGCGCTTCGCGTTTTCCCATGCCCGGGCGCGGCTCCTGCTCGTCAGCAGCGGCAATGCCTTCCTCGACCCGCGCACGTTGGCGCTATCCAAATTCCACCGCGAGGCGCTGGACGCGTTCGCCCAGGTCTACCTGCTCTCTCCCGCGCCGCGCCGCTCCGTAGGCGGCCGGTTGCGGCAGGGCGGTGCCGGCGAGGCGGCGTTCCGCGCCGGCATGGCGGAGCGCGCGTTCGGCCATGCCGGTGCCCGGGTGGTGGCCGCCGACGCGGCAGGCATCGCGGCGGTCGCCGCCTCCGCGCTCGCGCCCCCCGGCGACGACGGCGCGCTGGCCGATGAGACGCCAGACCTGCCCGACCGGCTGGTGAGCGCGCTCGACACCCGGCTTCCCCTCTATCTCGCCGAGCATGCCCTGCCGTCCGCCCCGGACAACGGCGCCGATGCCCCCCTCGCCACCGCCGAGCTTTCGAATGCGGAAGTGTCCGAGCTGGTCGCGTCGCTGCGCGGCTACATGGGGTCGCGGGCGGCATTCCGGCTGCTCACGGCGGTGCTGATCTTTCCGCGGCTGCATCCCGACCTCACGGCCGCCATCGCCACGGCGCTCGCCGCGCCCGCGCCGGTGGGGCGCGGCGGTGCCATGGAGCCGGTGGGGCCACGCCTCACTGAGGACCTCTATCTGCGCATCGCCCGGCTGCCGTGGGGGCGGGAGACCAAGGCGCCCGCCTGGCTGCGCCTCGCCCTTGCCCGCGCGCTGACCGACACCGAGCGCGCGGCGGTGGCGCAGGCGCTCGACCGGGTGACGGCGCAGCTCGTTGCCGACCCACAATCGCGCGACCCCGAGCGGGTGGTGCTGACGCCGGACGACAGCGCGCGCATCGGCCATCCCGCAGGCCTTCCGGCGCGCGACCCGGTGTTCGCCGCCTTCCGCAGCGCCGGCGATCCGCTTCACATCGGCATCCTCGCCCCGCGCCTTGCGGACGGCCGCGCCGACGCCCCGGCCTCCGCGGCCCGGCGCGGCGCCATCGGCGCGCTCGTGCTGGTGGCAGCGGCGGGCTATGTATTTGCGGAGACCATCATTGCGGAGCTGGGGACCCTGCTCGGCGGGCCGGCGACAATCGTGCTGGGCTGGTGGGCGGCCAGCCTCTTCGCGGCGATCGCCGCCCTGCTGCCGAGCGGGCTCGGCAATACCGCCGGGGACATTTTCGTCGCCCTCGCGCTGCTGATCGGCCTCCTCTGGCTGCTCTTTCCCTACCGCATCGCGCTGGCGACCCGCACCTATCGCGAGCCGGACCCCGAGGCGGTGAACCAGTTCCTGAACGACGTGGCGACCAGGGCGGGCGTCCGGGCGCGGGAGTGGCTGGAGGATGCCGGCAGGCGGCTGCGCGGCACCCGCAGGCCGGAGGTGAAATGAGATGGAGACCGCCGAGCGCAGCACACCTCCCATCGAACGGGCGCCCCAGGCCTCCGACGCCGAAACGCCCCGCAGCGCGGAGCCCCGCCGGCCGGCCGCCGCCCCGGCGCCGCCGCCCGCTCCGGTGCCCAAAAACCCGCAGCCTGCCGCACGCACCTTCACGCGGCGCTACGTCCTCGATGTCCCACTCTATACGGCGCCGCTGGCGCTGTTGCTGCTGGGATTGGGCTGGCAGATCACGGAACAAAACACGCAGGATGTGACCCTGTTCGGGCTCGCGGGCTTCGGCCTCGGCCTTGCCGCCGCGACCGTCATCGTGCAGCGCCTGCTGCCGCCGGAGACGCTGCAGGAGAACGCTCCACCGCCGCGGCTGTGGGCCCTGGTGGCATTTCTTGTTTTCGCACCCGTTACCGCCTTACCACCGTCCATGATCGTCGCTGAGCCCACTGTCGGCTCAAATTATATTTTTACTACATTTCTATTATTTTACACCGTGTTTATTTTGACTTTTTATATATACTGGAAAATATTTACCCCACATCGAAACTTTAATTATGTAATAATTACTATGCAGATTTTTTGCGTTATGCCGTTAACATATATCAGTTTTATTTTTTCCACGTTTGTATCGAATTTATGGACATCACTGACGTTAATTTCAATCTTACTTCCATCTATACTTGTCATTAGATCCTATGAAATCGATCAGTTTCCGCTTAAATTTTTGCCATCTACGCTATCAATTATCCAATTATCCATATTTATATTTATATTCTACAGCATATATCGGCCAGATTCGGACATTTATAAGCTATTAATGTGCATAATATTTCTTTCATTCATATTCATTTTAGCTTATCTTTTGCGAAAGCAACTTCTGTTGCTGGTGTCATCTCCGCCCAGCAAGAGCGCAGGGGAGGCACCCCGCCGCCCCCGCTCCGCGACGGCGCCTTATGCCCTCGTCCCGGCTTTTCTTCTCTCCATAGTGCTGATCAGCGCCATCATTCTGCTGGCGCCCTGGACCCCCGGCAAAGCGAGCGCGTTCGTTCACATGGCCGCATGGCCCATCCTCCTCGGCTACACCTTTCTCTTCGCCTCGCCCTTGCCGCGCCTGCTGCTTGAAGCCGAACTGAGGGGGGCGCCGGTGCCGGGCGCCAGCTATGCGGATTTCCGGCGCCTGAGCCGCCTCGGCGTCTCCGACGACCTGGCGCGCCGTGGTGCGCGCGCCATCGTGGCGGCGGCCCTCGCAGGCCTTGCGCGCGGGCTTCGGGGCCTTCCCGCCTTCCTCGCGCCATGGATCGCGGTGACGCTGGCATTGTCGGTGGTGCTTCTGCCATGGCCCCTCTGGCTCGGTGGGGCGAGCCCCGCGCCCCTCATCCTGCCCATCGCCGTCTGGGCGGCCGCGCGCTGGGGCCGGCGCGCCCTGCCGCCCCTCGCGGTCGTGCTGGTGCCGCACGCCATCGGCCTGTCGCTGCCCGTGCAGGACGGTAACGCCCTCCCCCAACTGCTCGGCGCGCCGGGCTTCGTGGCCGCGACCCTGTTCTGGGCGCGCTTCACCGCCGACGCGGACCTGCGGCGGCGCCTGCTGACGCAGGAGCGGTTCGGCGCCGGCGCCCTGCTCGCGCTGGCCCTGCTCGCCGGATGCGTCACCATGAGCCACCTGCAGTCCGCCTCGGGATTGAAGGCGACCCTCATCCTGAACCTGCTGTGGCCGGCCGCGAGCCTCGCCCTTGTCTGGGGCCTGTCGCGGGCGCCCATCGGCGGCGCGGTTGCCGTGCTGCTGCTGCTCGTGGGCCTGCGCGCCGTCCTCCACGCCCTCGGCTGGTCGCCGCAGGCGCTCGCGGCACCTCTCCAGCTCACGTTCGGGAACTCCGCCCTGATCGTCGATCCGCCCTTGTTCGGCCTCACCCCACAGCTGGCGGCCGGACTGGTGCTGCTCGCCCTCCTCGCCCGCTTCGCCGTGCGCCAGGGCCTGTTGCCGGATGCACGGCGGGCGACCCGCTTCAGCTCTCCCCTCTCGCGGACGGTCGGCGCGGCGCTGACAATCATGCTGGCCGTCGCCAGCCTCGACCTCGGCGCTGGCAAAGGCATCGCCGGCACCACGCTGAACGCCACCGCTCCGCAGGAACCGTTCCTGCTGGCGATCGGCTTCATTCTCGGGCTGTGGCTGGCCCGGCCGCTTCGCCACCTGCCGGGGGACCTCATCCTCGGCTGGGCGCCGCTCGGCGTGGTTATCGGGGTGGCGCTCGTCGTCTTCCTGAAGCAGGAGGGGGGAGCAAGCCTCGCGGGCCTCCTCGACCAGCTCGGTTCGCCCTACGCCATCGCGAGCCTCGCCGCCTTCATCGCCTTTGTCGTCTTCGGCTACCTGGTGCGCCGCACCGCCGAAGGTCGCCGGCGAAAGCCCGAGAGCCGGACGACATCGGCCCACACCGGCGCCCCCCGCGAGGGGCAGGCCGTGCTCTATGCCGGCCCCTCAGCCGTGCTCGACGATCTTCTCGGCCGCGACCGCCGGGCGCCGCTCGCCCGCGTGATCGACGCCACCTTTGCTGAGCCCGAGGCGCGGCGGCTGAAGGACCCCGGCGTGACCGCACCCATGCTCGCGGATGCGGCGCCCAGGCCATTCGCGGAGGTGTTCGAGCTGCCGACGCGGGCTGCGCCCTCCCCCGCAGGCCTCGTGCTCGGCCGGCTCGGCATGCTGTTCCTCGCGCTGAATGCCTTCATCGCCGTCGCCGCGGTCACCGTGAGCGCACGACAGGCCACCGCGCCTCTCCCGACGGAGACCACCGGCGGCGAACAACAACAACAACAACAACAACAACAACAACAACAACAACAACAACAACAACAACAACAACAACAACAACAACAACAACAACAACAACAACAACCCGCGACCACGCGGGACAGCGGCGGCAAGGCACCACCCAGCGCCCGCTGAATCGCCAGGGATCGACCGGGCCGGCTCCAGGCCGCCCGACAGGAGGACAGGAGGATCAGATGCCGCAGACCAGGATCGCAGGAACCGGAGTGGTCTTCGACGTTCCCGAAGGATACGAGGCGCAGGCCGGCGCGAAGGCGACGGCTCGCACCGCGCGCGGGAGGGCCGCCCCTGGGCCCGCCACGGTGGCAGCAGCCGGCTTCTTCCCGGCCGACCGGGAGGTCGATCTCGTGGCACGCGCCACCATCGAGCCCAAGCCCGGCGGGTCGCGCCGGGGCCTGCGCCGCAGCTTCGGCGGCGGGCAGTTCACCGCCGATGTGACCATCGCTACCGGCGAGAAGGCGGTAGTGCTGGTGGAGCAGGACGGCGTGTTCCGCTGGGTCTACCCCACGCCCGACGACCCCGCCCTGCCAAGCCGGCGCCGCTCCACCGAACGGACACTTCATTTCGAGTTCGACGCCACCCCAACCATCGGCCCCGGGAGCTCCCCCGGCCGGCGTTCGCTGGCCTCGGACGTGTGGGGCTACCTGCGCTCAAAGCTCGACGTCTATGTATTCCGCTGGGTCGCCGGCCAGCTTGGCGGCGCGGCTGCCGGCTATCTCGACCGCGATATCGCGACCGGCCTCGTGCCCATGGGCAAGACCGCACCCACGACCTGGCGCACCGACGGCGCCTTCACCTTCAAGGCCGAGGAGGGCAAGCCGTTCCGCGTCCTGTTGTTCATCCACGGTACGTTCTCGTCCACGGCCGGCAGCTTCGGCGGCCTGCGCGATCCGGAGTGCGCGCCCTTCGGCGAGAAGCTCTTCAGCGCCTACGACGCGGTCGTGGGCTTCGAGCACAAGACGCTGGTGGAGACGCCGGAAGAGAATGTCGGCCATCTCATCGCCGCGCTCTCCAAGGCGAAGCTGCCGGAGGGCGCCCGGATCGACATCGTGGCCTTCAGCCGGGGCGGGCTCGTGGCGCGGGTCTTCCTCGAATTGCAGGAGAAGGCGCGCCGGGCCGCGCTCGGCCCCCACGAGATTGGCGACGTGACCTTCGTCGGGTGCACCAATTCCGGAACCTACCTCGCCGAGCCGGAAAACATGCGTGACCTGATCGACTTCTACACCACCCTGTTCGCCTGGGGCGCGAGGCTGGTGGAGGTGGCCTTTCCGCCCTCCGCCGCCACGGTGGAGATCACGAAGGCTCTCCTCTCCGGCCTCGGCGACTTCGTCAAGGCACTCGCCGAGGCTGCGATCACCGACAGTCACGTTCCCGGGCTCGCTGCCATGCAACCCGGCGGTCCGCTCGTCACCCGCCTCAACGACGCCGTCGACGACGGGGACGACCGGCCGCGCTACAGGGCGTTGGCCATCGATTTCGAGGCCCCCTCGCTGCTGCAGGGCGGCGCCCGGATGGTGGCGGTGGACGCCGTCGCGGACCGCCTGTTCCGCAACGCGGCCAATGACCTGGTCGTCCACACCGAGTCCATGACCAGCTTCGGCAAGCGGCAGCGCCAGCTTGTGGACCAGATCCGCACCCGGTCGGACAAGGTGTTCCATACCCGCTATTTCGACGCCGCCGACACGGCGCTCGCCCTGCTCACCTGGCACGTCCCCGCCGCGCTGTCGCAGGCGACGGCGACGCCCCCGGTGGTCACTCCGCAGGTGCTCGCCGAAACGCTGGAGACGCTGGATCTGGCGGTCCGTCCCGGCCGTCAGGGCGGCCGGCGGGGGAGCCCCCGGCTGGACACCCTCATCGCCCTCGACCTGCCCGGAGAAATGCTGTCCGCCGAGCTGCCGGTGGGGGGAGCCAAGCGGTCCCAGACGCGCAAGGCGAAATCCTCTGCGGCCAGCGCTCCCGGGACCACATCCCCCGAAACCACATCCCCCGAGACGCCGTCACCCGCCGTCCGAACGGCGCGGACGTTCGAGGTGGAGGCCACCATGCCGGCGCTGCCGCCGGTCGCCAAGCCGTTCCCGATCGAGGTGAGCCTGTCGCGTGAGGAGCTCGCCGCGGCCGCCGGGACGGCGGCGGCATCGGCTTCCTTCACCGCGGCCGAGGACGACCGCCTCGTCCTGTCGGTGGCCGGGGTGAAGAATGCCAGGGTGGAGGGGTCCGGCCGCATCGCCGGGATCACGCCGCCGCTGGAGCAGGAGAAGCGCATCTTCACCTTCAGCGCCAGCTGCCCGGAACCGGGGCCGACGGAGTTTCTGGTGGAGGTGTGGCGCGGCTCGGCGCAGCTGTGCGTCGCACCCTTGACGGCCAAGGCCGGCACCGCCCCGCCGGCCGCGAAGCTTCCCGAGCTGGTCCGGGTCCGGGCCGGCGACGGCTATGACGGCTACCTGACCCTGTTCGTGGAAACCCAGCGGAACGGTGGCGACACCGCATTCCGGCTCCACCTTACCGGGCGCGGGCTCAACGTGGAGGGCGCCTCGGTCCTCGACGGGCGGACCTATGACGACTTCATCGAGGAAACGCTGGGCGACCTCGAGGCGGTGTTTGCTTCGGCGTCCTCCACGGCCTCGGTGGAGGAAATGGTGCGGGCCGTGGGCATCCAGCTCGCCGATGCCGTGCTCCCCCTGGCTATTCGGGCCGCCCTGTGGGAGGTGCGCGCCGATATCGAGGGCATCCTCCTCATTGCCGACGAGCACCAATTGCCCTGGGAGGTCATGTTCCTCGACGACCCCTCAAATCCGAGGGAAGCCGGCTTCTTTCTGGCCGAGAAGGGGCTCACCCGCTGGTTCCGCAACGTGGGCCAGCCCAAGCGCCGTCACGGGCGATCGCTGACGCCCGCCGTCTACGTGAAGCCGGACTATCTGGACGAGGCCATGCGCCTGTCCGGCTTCGAGCGCGAGATCGATCAGCTCGATGCCACCATCGGCCCACTCACGCGCTGGGGCGCAAGCTCGCGCGCCATGGTCGCGGAGCTGCGGGGGGAAAACGAAGTGGGCGTGCTGCACCTGTGCGGACATGGCAACACCGCCAGCGGCACCCTGCGCGAGGGCCTGCTCGTGCTCCAGGACAGCGAGGACCCCCTCAGGAGCGGCTTCGTGGAGGACGTGCTCGACAGCCGGCTCGTGGCCGCGAACGTCCGCTTCAACCCGGATGCCGCGCCGGTGGTCTTCCTCAACGTCTGCCGCGCCGGGCGCGCCACACGCGGGCTGGTGGGCGCGGCCGGCTATGCCAAGGCCTTCGTCGCACCCCGGTCCAGGGCCGGGGCCGGGGTGTTCGTGGCGGCGCAGTGGGAGGTGGACGACACCGCCGCGGCGGCCTTCTCGGAAGCCTTCTACGCCGCGCTTGCGCAGGGCGGCACCCTGGCCGCGGCGACCTTGAGGGCGAAGCAGGCGGCGCGGGCGAAATCCGACGACCTCACGTGGCTTGCCTATTGCGTCTACGGCGATCCGGCGACGACCTTCACGCTGGAGGCCGAAACGCCGCCGTCATGAGGCGCCGGCAGTGCCGCTCGGCCCAACCCGGGACAGCCGGATGCATCGCATCCGGAGCGGCGGGAGGAGACCATCCGGCAGGTCTTCGCGGCCGAGCGCCCAGCCCCGGTGGCCCGGCTCTAAGGTTGCGGAACCCGCCCCATTTCCCGGCGCCGCCGTCGCCTCAGGGGCGATCGTGCTGGAGGAAGAAGCGCACCATCTCGCGGCTGGCGTCGGGGCCACGGGGCTCGGTGTAGGATCCCGATGCGCTGCCGCCGGACCAGGCATGGCCGGCGCCGTGAAGCACCCAGTGCTCAAGGACGCTGCGCCCCGCATCGTCGCACTGCACCTGCCGGGTGTAGCTGATGCCGCCCGGCGCCTGGCCGGACAGGGTGGTCGTCCGCAGGTTCTCCCCGGCATTCGCCTGCGCCACCGCCTGGGCCACCACCTGGGCGCCGTTCAGGGGATGGACCGTGGTGTCGCCGTCGCCGTGAAACACGATGGTGGGGACCATCCTTCCCTCGATGCGAGGGGAGGCGCCTCCGGTCGAGGCTCCGCCCTGCCGCATCGCCGAGAAGGCGGAGGGCATGTCCCGGGCCGCGCCGCAGGCCAATCCGGAATGCACGCCGATGGCGCGATAGAGATCGGGATAGGTCGCGCCCATGATCGCCGCCGTGGCGCCACCGGCGGACAGGCCGGCGGCAAAGACCCGGTCGGGGTCCACCGGGAAATCGTCCATGATCTGGCGCGTGATGCCGGCAATCAGCGAAGGCTCGCCCCGGTCGCGCCGCTGGTCGCCCGCGTTGAACCAGTTCCAGCACCGGGAGGCATTGGCATCGTGGCTCTGGGCGGGGTAGGCGACGAGGAAGGTGTGTTCCTCCGCAAGCGCGTTCATGCGCGTGCCGGCGGCGAAATCGTCGGGGGACTGGGTACAGCCGTGCAGCATCACCACGAGCGGCAGGGGCTGCCCGTCGAAGCTTCCCGGCACATAGAGCTTGTAGCTCCTGCGACCGGCTTCATTGGAAAAGCTGCGCTCCTCGAAGCGCGCCTCACCGGGCACGACCGCCGGCGTCGCGCCGCCACCGACCCGGTCGTCGCGCCCACCCTCAGGCGTGCGATGGCGCACGAGATCGAGCAGCCCCTCGATCCACGCCCCGGAAAAAGGGCTCATGTCGTTGCGCGGGGCCGCGGGTTCGGCCGGGGTGGAGAGCGGGGGCGTCCAGGCGCTTCCGGTCTGCGCCGACGGGGGGACCAGATCGACGACCGGAGCCTTGCCGCCAGCCGCATCAGAAGGCCCGGCCCGGTCATGGGGGGCGACGCTGTCACCCCGCAGAACGGCCATGGCCTCTTCGAGCCGGCCGAGGCGCGTGAGACGCGTGGCTTCCAGAACATCGATCTTGGATTGTCTGGCCATCTGAGCTGGCTCCTGTCGAATGAAGAGGGCAAGACGCGGCGCGCCGCCCTGCGGCCCGGGCCCATGGGGCCCGGAACGGATGATTTCGGGGATCAGTGTATTCGATCGGCCAGCGCCGCCTTGACTTCCGCACTGGCCTGCAGCGCTCCAAGCACGTGCAGGGACGCGATGGTTGAGCGCGCGAGGTCCCCGGGAACATCCGGCGCGATGACGGCCATTCCCAGGACATGGATATGAAGCATCTCACCGGCGTCCCGCGCGGCCTCCAGATCTGCGCAGCTATAGCTGCGCATGCCGAGATGGAGCTGGCGGTGGGCAAGGGATTTCTTGAGGGCTTCCTCGTGACGGTCGAGCTGGTTGCGGATGGCGGTCCGGATGAAATCGGTCCGGTTGGAATAGAACCCCTCGCGCACCAGCAGGTCGACCTGGCCCAGATCGACGTAGCCGAGATTGATGGTGATCTTCTCGCTCTCCGGAGTCCTTGGACGCAGTTCGTGCACGCGGTCCGCCATTTTCCATCCCCAAACCATCTGTCTGGATGGTAGATGGGCATGCCGCCATCAAGCCGCAAGGGCGGTGCAGCATGATTTATCGCAGCGCAGCATTGAACCGGCGGCGCGCGTCCCGGATCCAGCTTCGCACCCGGAGGCCGGCAACCGGAACATTGCACGCGGAGGTGGCCAAAGGGCGGCAGCCAGAGGGCCGCCAAACAGGCAGCCGCTCAGAAATCGCCGCCATCGTCCGGTGCGATCACCACATGCATCCGCTCGAGGGCCGGCTCCAGCTTGAGCTGGCAGGACAGCCGGGACGACAGGGTGCGATGGCGGCTGGTCGCCAGCATCCGGGCCTCCCCCGGCCCGATCTGGGGCAGCACGACGCCTTCGGGCGGGGTCACATAGACATGGCAGGTGGCGCAGGCGCAGCCGCCGCCACATTGGGCGACCACTTCCTCCACGCCCGCCTTGCGCATGGCCTTCAGCAGCGTCGCGCCGTCCCGGCCCGTCACCTCGATCCGGTCGCCGTCGCGGGTCTCCACGGTGAAGCGTGCCATGTCTGCGCCCGCCCTATCCGAGGTTCAACGACGCGAAGTCGACCGCCACCGGATGATTGCCGCCTCCGCCGCCGTCCCGCGTGATCCGCGTGGTGGCGAGGCCTGCGGCCTTGGCGGCATCCAGCTCGTCCTCGTTTTCGGACAAGACCAGGATTTCCGCCACCGGCAGGGCCAGACGCTCGGCGATGGCCTTGTAGGATTCCTCCTCCACCTTCTGGCCGACGCGGGTATCGAAGAGGTCTTCGAACACCGTCGCCACGTCCCCGCCCGCCGAACCCAGCCACAGCCGCTGCGCCAGCTCCGAACTGGAGGAATAGGTGAAGAGACGAATCCCGGCGTCCCTCCACGCGTTGAGGCTGGGCGCCACATCGGGAAAGATCTCGGCGGTGAAGACGCCGGCCTCATAGCCTTCTTCCCAGATCCGGCCCTGGATGATCTTGAGCGGGGTGGGATTGCGGCCCTGCTTCATCCAGCGCTGCAACAGCGCCTCGGCCTCCACCGGCTTCAGCGAGAAGCCGCCCATGAGGCGTCCGGCCTCCTCGAGCGCCTCCTCGATGTCCTCATCCTCGGCATGGGCCGCGATGAAACTGCCCAGGCGCTCCCGG
This sequence comes from Xanthobacter autotrophicus, assembly GCF_005871085.1. GTDB lineage: Bacteria > Pseudomonadota > Alphaproteobacteria > Rhizobiales > Xanthobacteraceae > Xanthobacter > Xanthobacter autotrophicus. The sequence continues at coordinate 319,487 of NZ_VAUP01000022.1, forward strand.
GCATAGGGCAGAAGCGTCTCCTTGAGGAAGGACAGGGGACCGGCCGCGCCCTCGATATCGGTCAGGATCGCCTTGATGGTCATGGACGAGGCCCCGCCGGCGCCGTGACGGGCGCCAGACATGGCACGAGGCGGCGTCCGCCATGCTCCCCCAATTGTCCGGAATGCGCCATGGGCCGCGTGCTCCCTGCCGTGATCAAGCCGTACAGGGAGGCCAAGCACCCGGCGTGCCAGACGGTGGAGGCCGCGCCGGGGCGGCGTGGCAGGGCAGGGTCGGTGCGGCACCTGCACCCATCCCGGCACGGGTCCTCACGGCCATGGGCTCGGCCCCGCGGGACGTCCAATGGACACAGCGCGACACCCGAGGTGCAAGCGTCGCGCTGTTTCGATCCGTCACGACGAAAGCCGGTGGGCGGGCCTCAGGCCCGTCCCAGCTGTCGCCGCACTGGCGCCGCGGACACCCCCGAAGCCGAGCTGGCTGCCAGCACCGCCTCGGCGATCTCCTGCCCCCGGGTGGCGAGGACCGAGAGCAGGGTGTCGCTGAGGCCGTGGGTGCTCTCGTTGGTGCCCTGGATGAACACGCAGGGCCGGAACTCCGCCGCCGTGGCGAGCCGGTAGTCGCGCCCCACCGCACCGACGCTCACATAAGGTTCCAGCCCGGCGAGCAGCGCCCGTCCGCTGTCGCGGACATAGCCGGTGGCGAGCACCACCGCATCATAGAACGACCGGCCCTCGGTCCCGTCTGGACCGATGGACAGGTCGAGCACGATGGCCCCATCCGCCTCCGCCACCCGTGTCACCTGGGTGAGCCGGCGGACCTGGAGGCGCTCCTCCCCGCTCACCTTCTGCTGGTAGAGCAGGCTGTAGATCCGGGCGATGAGGTCGGCGTCCACAACCGAGTAATTCGTGCTCTTGAAGTCGGCGATCAGCGCCCGCCGGCGCGGTTCGCTCTGGTGGAAGATGAAGTCGGTGAAGTCGGGGTTGAAGATCTCGTTCACGAAGGGGGTGTCGTCGGAGGGGCGCAGGGCATGCCCGCGCACGATCATGTCCACCTGGCCATTGGGAAATCGGGAAGAAAGGTCGAGGAAGATCTCCGCCGCGCTCTGCCCGGCGCCCACCACCGCGATGCGCGGGGCCGGGTGATTTCCGAACCCGAAGTTGTCGATGTTCGAGAGGTATGCGGCCGAATGGAAGATGCGCGGCACGTTGCGGAACGGCGCGAACAGCTCCGGCACCCGCGGGCTGCCGCCGGTGGCCAGCGCCACGTTACGCGCCCGCCGCACCTGTGTGCGCCCGTCCGCCCCCCGGGAAACCACTCGCACCACCTCCACCGCGCCGCCGGACACCTCCGGCTCCAGCGCCACCACCTCCTCGCCATAGCTGACGCACGGGTCGAAGCGGCGCGCCGCCCAACGCAGATAATCATTGAATTCCAATCGGCTGGGAAAGAACGTCTTCTGGTTGATGAAATCCATCAGCCGGCCCTTCTCGTGCAGATAGGCGAGAAAGGTGAAGGGGCTGGAGGGATCGCGCGGCAGCGCCAGATCCTTCAGGAAGGAGATCTGCATGTCGCTGCCCGGCAGCAGCATGCCGCCATGCCAGACAAAGCTTTGCTGCTTCTCGATAAAATGGGGCGAGAGCCCGGCCTCCCCCACCCCGGCCAGCGCAATGGCGATGGCGAGGTTGGAGGGGCCGAAGCCGACACCGACGAGGTCGTAAGTCCAGTCCTCGCCTTCGGATTTCGGCCCGGCGGGACGACGGGTGGAGGGCAATGGATGGCTCTCTCTGAGGGTCATGGTGCAATTCCCGGTGCGTTTCCTGATTGAGTTGGCGAAACACGGCCCGGCATCACCAGGCCGACGGGCTTAAAACCTTGTCAAGCCTCGGTAAAAGTGCGCAGCGGCGGTGCCTTTTCCGCCAACGCCGGAACCGGCAGGGCACCATCGGGCACGAACAGGCGATCGCCGAAAAAGCGCTCGCGCAGTAGCATCACCAGGGCGGCCCGCTTGTGGGGAAAATCGAACGTGCTCATCCGCGCAAACCCCGAGCGCTCAAGGTTGCGCAGCTGCTGGTGATGGTCGGAGCGCGGCTCGCCGACGATGCGCTGGGTGCGCGGATCGTCGAGGAAAATGAAGTGCATGAGGGAGGGCAGCCAGGTCGCCACATAGGCCCGGCCACGGAAGGCGTCCTCCCCCACCAGCACATGCCAGCCGCGATCATGATCACCGGCATCGTAGAAGGGGGCGATGCGGTTTTCCTTGGCCCAGTAGACTTCGAAATAGGCGAATGGCACCCCATCCACCGTCCCCATCAACGGCAGCATGTGGGGATCGGCCTGAAGTCCTTCGAGATAGGCGCGATGCTTGGCGAGGTCGCCGGCCTCGTCCCAGATCTCTGCAACGCGGGGATCGTTCATCCAGCGGTTGAAGCCCGCGAGGTCGGTGGCCACATCCACCGTGCGCAGCTCGAAGCGGGCGCCGAGCCAGGGAATAAAGCGCGTGTAAACAATGCCTTCCGGCTTCGGCGGGCGCACCGGGTGGCGCCGGCCCTGGGTGAGGGCGAAGCGCTGCGCGAACGGCGGGCGCGCCTGCGGCAGCCACAGGTCAGCCTGCTGCCAAAACGCCTCCGGGAACACGTCGAGCCCCGCGCCGCTCCTGGCCGCGAGCCCTTCGGCGAGAAGGCGCGACCGCAGCGCCCCGGCAAGCGCGCCCCTGTCCGCATCGAGCCCCAGAAGGGGCAGCGGCACCGGCACGGCCCGCAGGGCGGTCGCCTGTTCCAGCGCGCGCAAAAGCAGGCAGAAGGCCGTTGCATCCTCCGCCGCACGAACATCGGACAGGGTAAAGCCGCCCGTCGCCGCGTCCGGCGCCAGGACCAGGCGCGAACCGTCCTCGCACCGGGCCACGATGCCTTCGCCCTCGCGATGGGCGGCGACGATCTCTCCAGCGGCCATGGCGTCCTGTCCCTCCGGTCGGCGAACGGGTTTCGGGAGATAAGACGAATGCGCCGGGCACCGATTTAGGAACATCTCGCAACTTCACCGGCGCGGCGGCGGCGCCCGAGCAGGACACCCCTAAATTTCCGCATACCCTGAGCGTCTTGGGATTCAGGTCCGGTCGCGTCCGGACGCGAAGTCACCGAGGGAGCCGAACACACATGGGCCCGTCACCCGCGCCCGTCGCCGCGGACGCCGCCATCACTGCGGCGCGGCCCCCGCAAGCGAGCGGCTTCTCGCTTCTGGGCTTCGTGTTCGGGCAGAACCCGGTGGAATTCTCCGCCGCCGTGGCCACCAGCCTCCTGAGCGGCATCGCAGCTGTCGCCCTCATCATCCTCATCAACATGGCGCTGGCGCCGCAGGTGTCGGATCTTGCGGGCCTCGGGCTTGCCTTCGCGGCGGTCGCCGTCGTGACCGTGGCGTTGCAGACGGCTTCGGGCATCCTGTTCGGCCGGCTAGGGCAGGAAGTGCTGGCCCGCTTGCGCAGCCGCATCGCCGAGCGGGTGGAGGCCGCGCCCCTGCGCGCCGTGGAGCAGGTGGGGCCGGCACGGCTCCAGGCCCTCGTCACCGACGATGTCTTCACCCTCGCCACCGTGGTGGTGCGGCTGCCAGTGCTGTTCACCAATGCCGTCGCCATCTCCGGGTGCCTCTTTTATCTCGCGTGGCTGTCCCTGCCGCTCTTCCTCGGCGCGGCGGGCATGATGGGGCTGGGGGTCGCCGGCTACATGCTGGTTGCGGGACGGGCGCGGCATCATCTGGAACATGCGGGCGGGCGGCAGGATACGCTGTTTGCCCACCTCTCGGCGCTGGTGCTGGGCACCAAGGAGCTGAAGCTCAACCGCACAAAGGCCGAGGATTTCCGCACCCGTCACCTCGGCGCGGCCATAGAGACCGTGCGGCGCGCCCGCACCCACGGCATCACTTTGCTGGCCCTGGGCTCCGCCTGGGGCAGCCTGATCGTGTTCGGCTTCATCGGCCTCGTGCTGTTCGTGTTTACCGGCGGAGGGACGGTGGCGACGGGCTATGCGGTGGTGCTGCTATTCCTCATCGGGCCGCTGGCCGCCGTGATGGAGGACCTGCCCCGGCTGGCTGTGGCGCGCGTCGCCGGCCAGCGCCTTGCCGAAACCGAGGCGGCCCTTGCCACCCGCGACACCGAACCGGCCCCGCCCGCGCCGTTCGAGAGCCTCACGTTTGAGGCCGTCACCCACGCCTATTGGGACGAGCGGACGGCGGAGATGTTCCGCCTCGGCCCCGTGGACATCGCCTTCGCGCCGGGGGAGATCGTATTCCTGGTAGGCGGCAATGGCTCCGGCAAGACCACCCTCGCCAAGCTCATCACCGGCCTCTACGCGCCGGAGAGCGGCACGGTGGGGCTCAATGGCGCCATCGTGGACGACACCAGCCGGAGCGCGCAGCGCGCCCTGTTCTCGGCCGTATTCGGCGATTTCCACCTGTTCGAGAGTCTTGTCGGCCTGTCAGGCACGCCGGACCTTGATGCCCGTGCCAACCGGCTGATCTCGCGGCTCGCCCTGACCCACAAGGTGAGCGTGGAGGACGGGCATTTCTCCACCCGCGACCTCTCCACCGGCCAGCGCAAGCGCCTCGCCCTCGTTGCCGCCGTGCTGGAGGATCGTCCCTTCCTGGTGTTCGACGAATGGGCGGCGGACCAGGACCCCGCCTTCAAGGGCGTATTCTATCGCGAGCTGCTGCCGGAGCTGAAGGCGCTGGGCAAGAGCGTGCTCGTGATCTCCCACGACGACCGCTACTTCGATTGCGGCGACCGCATCGTGCACATGGAGAACGGGCAGATCACCGGCGATGTGCGCTCCGGCATCGATGGCGATGCGCCACGCGAGGACCCTAAATTTCGCGAGGCCTCATTCGTCTTCCAGTCGACCCCCATTTAAGGCCGGGCGCACCCACCCATCGGCAGGGCGCCGGCCATGATCCGCCCGGACGGGCGCGAAGGTTGCCATGGCATTCGATGACGAGAACGCGGTGTTCCGCGTGGTCCGCAACGATGAAGACATGCATTCCATCTGGCCGCTGCACCGGCCCGTGCCCGCCGGCTGGAGTGACGCCGGCTTCACCGGCACCAAGACCGCCTGCCTTGAGCATGTGGAGCGGGTCTGGACGGACATGCGCCCCCTGAGCCTGCGCCGGGCCATGGACGGCGAAATGGCCGCAGACACGGACGGCAACGGAGCCGCCCGGTGAGCCACGTGGTGAACCACCTGCCGCAGCCGCCCCTGCCCATCGTCGCCGCCGAGCCCACGGACATCGCCACCCATCTTGCCGATCTGGCGGCCCGCCAGGGCGAGGCGCTTGCGCTCCAGCTGCTGGACGACCCGCGTGACGGCGAGCGCACCGTGAGCTACGCCGCCCTCGACGCTAGGGCGCGGGCCTTCGCCGCGCGGCTGGAGGACCATACGGAGCCCGGCGCCCGGGTGCTGCTTCTGCTGGAAACCGGCCTCGATTATGTGGGCGCCTTCTTCGGCTGCCTCTATGCCGGGCTCATCGCCGTTCCCGCCTTCCCACCCGAGGCCAACCGGCCGCAGCATCAGGCCCGCCTCGCCGCCATGGCGCGCGATTGCGGCGCCTCCATCGCCCTCGTCCATGCCGGCGACCGTGGCGCGGCCGAGAGTCTTCTCGCCGCCCGGCCGGGCACGGCGGTGCTCTGCGTGGAGGATGTGGCGGACGGCGATGGCAACGGCTTCGTCCTGCGTCGGCCGCGCCCGCCCGACATCGCCTTCCTGCAATACACGTCCGGCTCCACCTCCACCCCCAAGGGCGTGATGGTGAGCCACGGCAACCTCATCGCCAACGAAACCGCCATCCGCGCGGGCTTCTCGATCCTGCCGGACAAAACTATCCTGAGCTGGTTGCCGCTCTATCACGACATGGGCCTCATCGGCGGGCTGCTGCAGCCGCTGTTCAATGGCGGCGCCTGCATTCTCATGTCGCCGCGCCATTTCCTCGCCCGGCCGGTGCGCTGGCTGGAGGCCATGTCGCGCTTCCGCTCCGAGGTCAGCGGCGGGCCGGACTTCGCCTATCGCATGTGCGTCGAGCGCATCGATCCAGCACAGGCGGACGGGCTCGACCTGTCCGACTGGAAGGTCGCTTATTCCGGCTCCGAGCCGGTGCGGGCCTCCACCATGGAAGCCTTCGCCGCGCGCTTTGCGCCCTTGGGCTTCGACGCGCGGGCCCTGCACCCCTGCTACGGCCTTGCCGAAGCGACCCTGTTCGTTACCGCCCGGCGGCGGGGCGAGGGCCTGACGGCGCCCGGCTTCGACGCCGCGCGCTTGGCCGAAGGAGAAGCGCAGCCGGGCCAAGGCGCCGAGGCGGTCCGCGTGGTCGCCTGCGGCGTGCCGGCGGCCGACCACGGCGTGCGCATCCTCGATCCCGCCACCGGCGCGCCGCTGGCCGAGGGCCGGGTGGGCGAGGTGGTGGCCTTCGGCCCCAGCATCGCCCAGGGCTATTGGAACAACCCAGCCGCCACCGCAGCCACCTTCCCCGACATGGACGGGGTCCGCATACTGCGCACCGGCGATCTCGGCTTCCTGTCCGCCGGACAGCTCTATCTTGCGGGCCGGGCCAAGGACCTCATCATCATCCGCGGCCAGAACCTTTATCCCCACGACATCGAGGAGGTGATCGAGCGGGAGGTGGATCTGGTGCGGCAGGGTCGCATTGCCGCCTTCCCGGTGGCCTGCGACGATGGCGAGGGCATCGGCGTCGCCGTGGAAATCTCCCGCCGCACCCGCAAGACCGTGTCGGCGCGGAGCATCGCGGCGCTGGTGTCGGAAGTGGTGGGCGACGCCTTCCTCGAACCCGCGCGAGTGGTGGTGCTGCTGGAACCCGGCGCACTGCCGCGCACCTCTAGCGGCAAGCTGCAGCGCAGCGCGGTGGCGCGGGGCTATCAGGATGGCACCCTCGACGCCTTCGCCATCCTGCGCGACGGCGTGCTGGAGGACCGGACCGGCGACACCGCCCCGGTTGCGCCCGCGGCCAGCGCCATGACGGAAAAGCTCGCCGCCATCTGGTCCGAGGTGCTGGGGCGGCAGGATCTCACGGCCGACAGCCATTTCTTCGCCCTCGGCGGCAATTCGGTGGAGGCCATGCGGGTGCGGGCGCGCCTCGCCTCGCTCGGGCTGGATGTGCCAGTGGCGGAGCTGTTCCGCCACCCCACCCTCGGCCGCCTCGCGGCCGCGCTGGAGCAGATCGAGGCGGCCGCACCCGCATTCGCCCCGCCTGCGGCCATCCCGGATGGCCCGGTGCCGCTGACCCCCGCGCAGCGACGCATGTGGTTCCTCTCCGAGGCGGCCGCCGGCGCGGCGAGCCGGGCCGCCTATCACGTGGCGGGCGGCATCCGCTTTCCTGGGCCGATCGACCGTGACGCGCTCGCCGCCGCGCTCACGGACCTCGTGGCCCGCCACGGGGCGCTGCGTACGCGCTTCCTGCGCATGGAGGCCGGCGATACGATGCAGGAGGAACTGGCCGCCGCCGACCTTCCGCTCGACTTCGCCGACCTTCGCTACGACCCGGATGGCGCCCGTTACGCCGCCCTCGCCAGGACCCATGCGGAAGCACCGTTCGACCTTGCGGTCGCGCCCCTTGCCCGCGCTTTGCTGGTGCGCCGGCCGGACGGCCGCGACGAACTGCTCGTCACCCTCCACCACCTGATCTGCGACGGCTGGTCCCTTGCGCTTCTGAACGAGGAACTCGCCGCAGCCTTTGCCGCGCGCGCCGCAGGATCGGCCCCCACGCTGCCGCCGCCCGGGTCCTACCTCGCCTATGCCCACCGGCAGGCGGCGGAAGCCCCGGACCAAGCCGGCCTCGCGTTCTGGCGCGACCGGCTGACCAATGCCCCCGCCCTCACCACCCTGCCCGCCGACCATCCCCGGCCGGCCGAGGCGAGCCATCGCGGCGGGCGGCTCGACATCACCTTCGACCCGGCCCTGACGGCCGACCTGCGCGCGCTCGCGGCGGCCGCCGACGCCGCCCTGCCCATGGCGCTGCTCGCCCTGTTCAACGTGCTGCTGCATCGCCTTTCGGGCGCCGACGACCTGTGCGTGGGCCTCGCCTTCGCCAACCGCGTGGCGGCCGACAGCCACGACACCATGGGCCTGTTCGTGAACACCCTGCCGGTGCGCCTGCATGTGGACGGCGCTGCGGCATTCGCCGAGGTGCTGCGCCGTGCCCGCGACGGAGTGATGGAGGCGCAAACGCACCAGCACGTGCCGCTGGACCGGGTGCTGGACGCCCTCGGCACCGCGCGCAGCCTCAGCCGCCATCCGTTGTTCCAGACCCTCTACACCCACCTGCCGCGCCGGGCCGGGGCGGGCGTGGACACCTTCACCCGCGACAGCGGCGGCCAGCAGTTCGACCTGGCGCTGGAGAGTGCCGAGACCGCAGATGGCGGCCTCGCGCTCGCCTTCGGCTATGCGCTGGACCTGTTCGAACCGGCCACGGTGGCCCGCTTCGCCGACGCCTTCGCCACCCTCGCGCGAGCCGCTGTCGCAGCACCCGATACCCGGCTCGATCTGCTCGCGCTGGAGGATGAGGCGACGCTCGCTGCCCGTGCCGCCCCCTGGCCGGACCGGAGCGCCCTGCCCGACCTGCCGGTGCCGGACCTCATCGCCCTGCAAGCGCGCCGGCGGCCTGACGCGCCAGCGGTAATCTTCGGCGACACCATTACATCCTTCGCCGCGCTGGAGGCGCAGGCCAACCGCCTTGCTCATGTGCTCATTGCCCATGGCGTGGGACCGGAGACGCGGGTGGGCGTGGGCCTGCCGCGCGGGCCGGGGCTCATCGCCGCACTGCTCGCGGTGTGGAAGGCCGGCGGCGCCTTCGTGCCGTTCGATCCCGACCACCCGGCCGAGCGCATCGCCCATATCCTCGCCGATGCGGGCACAAAGCTGGTGCTGGCGCGCGAGGGCTTCCCCCCGGGCCTGCCAAGTCTTGACCCGGACCAGTGCGACCCTGAACGTCTCGGCCTGTCGTCCCGTCCGACGACGCCGGTGGGCAGGACGTCCCATCCCGACCAGCTCGCCTATCTGGTCTACACCTCCGGCTCCACCGGCCGCCCCAAGGGGGTGATGGTGGCCCATGGCGCGCTCGCCATGCATTGCCGCGCAACCGGCGCGCTCTACGAGACCTCCGAGCGCACGCGGGAATTCCACTTTCTCTCCATGAGCTTCGATGGCGCCCACGAGCGCTGGATGGTGCCGCTCATCCACGGCGGCGCCATCATCCTCACCGACCGTACCCCCTGGGCCACGGCCGACACGCTGGACGCCATCGCCCGCCATCGCGCCACCCACGGCGGCTTCCCGCCGGCCTATCTCGATGCGCTGGCCGAGACCGCGCAGGCGCGGGGCGAAGCCCCTGGCGTGGACATCCTGTCCTTCGGCGGCGAGGCCATGCCGGCGGAGAGCTTCGCGCGCATCGCCAGCGCGCTGAAGCCCCGCCTGCTCATCAATGGCTACGGCCCCACCGAGGCGGTGATCTCGCCCCTCGCCTGGAAGGTGCCGGCGGCCACCCGCCTCGACACCCCCCACGCCCCCATCGGCCGCGCCGTGGGCACGCGGCGGGCCTATGTGCTGGACGGCGCCCTCAATGTCCTGCCCGTGGGCATCCCCGGCGAGCTTTACGTGGCCGGAGAAGGCCTGGCGCGCGGCTATCAGGACATGCCCGGCGCCACCGCCGAGCGCTTCCTGCCCGATCCCTTCGGTCCGCCGGGCGGGCGCATGTATCGCACCGGCGACCGGGCCCGCTGGCGCACCGACGGAACGGTGGAATATCTCGGCCGCACCGACCGGCAGATCAAGCTGCGCGGCTTCCGCATCGAGCCCGGCGAGGTGGAGGCGGCGCTGCGTGCGCTGCCCGGCGTTGGCGCCGCCGCCGTCGCCCTGAAGACCGCGGGCGCCTCAGCCCAGCTCGTGGGCTATGTGGTGGCGACGGCCGAAATTGCGCCTGATCCCGCCGCGCTGCGCGAGGCCTTGAGCCGGCGCCTGCCCGACCACATGGTGCCGTCCCGCCTTGTGGTACTTCAGGCCCTGCCGCTGAACCCCAACGGCAAGGTGGACTATGCCGCCCTGCCCGTTTCCGAGCGCCCCGCCCCGGCACCCGAGGGCCGCCCGCCGCAGACGGACGACGAAAGGCTGCTCGCCCGCATCTGGGCGGAGGTGCTGCGCCTGCCGGACCTGCCTGACCTCGACGTCAACTTCTTCGAGCTGGGCGGGGATTCCATCCTGAGCCTCCAGATCGTCGCCCGCGCCCGCCGCGCCGGGCTGGTGCTGTCCGCCCGCGACCTGTTCGGGCACCAGACCATCGCCCGCCTCGCCGGTGCCGCCCGGCGGGAGGAGACGCCGGCGGCACCAGAAGCCCCGGGCGGCCCCCTGCCCCTCACCCCGCTCCAGCGCGCCTTCCTCGATAGCGGCGCGCCGCGCCTCCAGCACTTCAACCAGACCGTGGTGCTCTCCCCCACCCGGCCGCTGGATGCCGGCCATCTCGCAGCCGCCATCGGCCATGTGACCCACCAGCACGGCGCCCTCCATTTGCGCTTCACGCGGACCCCGGATGGCTGGCGGCAGGAGGAGGCTGATGCGGCCACGACACCGCCCCTCGCCGTGGTCGCGACGGCGGACCGGGAGGCGGCCGCCGCCCTATTCGCCTCCCTCGAAAGCGCGCTCGACCTCGCCGCGGGCCCGCTGTTCCGTGCCTTTCTGGCGAAGCTCGACGACGGCACGCAGCGGCTGTTTCTCACCGCCCACCATTTAGTGGTGGATGCGGTCTCCTGGCGGATCCTGCTGGACGAGATCGGAAGCGCCTATCTCGACCTGGAACAGGGCCGCCCCCTCGCCTCGCCCGGCCCCGGCACGCCCTTCGCCGTCCGCACCCTGCACCGGCCGGCGGCAACCGTCCCGGTACCCGCCATCGCCCTGCCCTGCGACCATCCCGAGGGCGCGAACACCTTCGGCCACCGCCGCTTGACCCGCCTCGCCCTCGATGCCCCGCAGGTGGAGGCGCTGCGACAGGTGGCGCACGCCCACCATGCCCGGCTCGACGACCTGCTGCTGGCCGCCGTGGTGCGGGCCACGGGACGCCTGCGCAGCCTGCCCCAGCTCACGGTGGGCATCGAGAGGCATGGGCGGGACCTGGTGCCGGGCGCCGATTTCAGCCGCACCGTGGGCTGGTTCACCGCCCTCGCCACGGCTACCATGCCGCTGGAGGACGACCTGCGCCGCGCTCTGCTCGCCACCAAGGAGGCCGCCCGCCGTGCCGTCGCCGACGCCTTGGGCCCGGCCCCGGCGCTCATTTTCAACCATCTCGGACGGGTGGATGCGGGTCGCGCCGGCGCCCTGTTCACCCTCGCCGCCATGGACCTTTCGGCCGATCCGGACCTGCCCCTCGGCGCCGAGCTGATCGTGGATACCAGCGAGACGGAAGCCGGCGCCGAACTGCGCCTCACCACCTCCACCGCGCGCTGGGAGGAGGCGACCCTTGCCCGCCTCAGTGAGGCCATCGCCGCCGACCTTGCCCGCCTTGCCGCCCTCGACGGCGACGGCGCCTCGCCCTCCGACTTCCCCCTCGCCGGCCTCTCCCAGCCGGCGCTGGACAAGCTCGCCCTGCCCTGGCGCGAGATCGACGACCTCTACCCGCTGACGCCGACCCAGCAGGGCATCCTCTTCCATGCGCTGGAGGGGTCAGGAGATGGCGCATATGTGAACCAGCTGCGCGTCACCATCGCCGGGCTCGATGCTGAGCGCTTCGCCGCCGCCTGGGCACGCGCGGTGGCGCGCCACGATATCCTGCGCAGCGCCTTCCTGTGGACCGCCGACCTCGGCGCACCCTTGCAGGCGGTCCGGCGGCATGTGCCGTTCGCCGTGGACCGGCACGCCCCCATGGACGCCGCGGACACCACCGCCCTCGACGCCATCGCTCAAGACGACCGCGCCCGCGGCTTCGCGCTGGATGCGGCGCCGCTCATGCGCGTCCGCCTCGTGCCCCTCGGATCCGACGCGCACCATTTCATCTGGACCGCCCACCATCTGCTGCTGGACGGCTGGAGTTCCGCCCGCCTCTTGGCGGAAGTGCTCGCCGACTATGCGGGCGCCGCCGTGCCCCCGCCCCCGGCACGGTTCCGCGATCATGTGGCGGCCCTCGCCACCCCGCGTGCCCACGGCGAGGCCTTCTGGCGCACGCGGCTGGCGCGGCTTGAGGAGCCATCCCTGCTTGCCGCCACGACCACGGCCCCGACCGTTCACCGGCACCTCGCGGTGCCTCTGGCGGCGGAGCGCTGGGAGCTCCTGACCGCGGCGGCAAAGGCTGAGCGGGTGACCCTTGCCAGCCTGTTCCAGGCGGCCTGGGCGCTGGTGCTGAAGCACATGACCGGGCGGCCCGCCGTGGCGTTCGGAACCACCGTTTCCGGCCGGCCGGACGACGACCCGCGCATGGAAAGCGTGCTCGGCCTGTTCATCGCCACCGTGCCGACGATCCTCACCGTGCCGGCGTCCGGACGGGTGGCGGACTTCGTGCGCGAGGTTCAGGCGGAGAGCGTGGCGACCACGGCCCATGCGGACACGCCGCTGGTGAACATCCTGCGCTGGGCCGGACGCAGCGGGCAGGCCCTGTTCGACAGCCTGCTGGTGTTCGAGAACTATCCCATGGACGCCGCCCTGAAGGCGCGCACGGTGGAGGGGCTGGCCTTCGGCCCGGTGATCTCGCAGGAGGCCACCAACTTCCCCCTCACCCTCAGCGTCATCACCGACGCCGAGCCGCGCCTTGCATGGAGCTACGACGCCGAGCGCTTTTCGCCGTCCGCGATGGAGCAACTCTCCAACCGCCTGCTGCTGGCCCTCGACCTGCTGGCCGGGAACCCGGAGGCGGACCTCTCCGCCCTCTCCCTCACCTTGCCGCAGGAGATTACAGCCGCCCGCGCCCACGGCGCTGCCACCGCGCCCGGCGCGGACCTGACGCCGCTGCATGAGCGCATCGCCACACAGGCCCGCCTGCGGCCGGATGCCACCGCCGTCACCTGCGGCGCGGACGTTCTCACCTATGCCGATCTCGACCGCCACGCCGAGCGCCTCGCCCGGCGTCTTGCGGAGGCGGGCGTGGGGCCGGGCGACATCGTCGGCATCAGCGCCGAGCGCTCACCGGCCCTGATCGCAGGGCTCCTCGCCATCCTGAAGACCGGGGCGGCCTACCTGCCCCTCGATCCGATCTACCCGCAGGCGCGCCGCGCCTACATGATCGCCGATGCCGACGTGCGTTGCATCCTCGCCGACACGACCAATGCTGCCGATCTGCCGCAGACCGGGCTGCGACACATCCCCCTCGACCTTTATGGGGAGGCCGAGGAGGATGCGGCGGCGACGCGCCTTTGGCCGTCGCCGCACCCGGACCAGCCCGCCTACGTCATCTACACCTCCGGCTCCACCGGCACGCCCAAGGGCGTGGTGGTGACCCATGGCAATGTGGCGCGCCTGTTCTCCGCCACCGCGCCGTGGTTCGGCTTCCGGCCGGATGACGTGTGGACCCTGTTCCACGCCTATGGCTTTGACTTCTCGGTGTGGGAAATCTTCGGTGCCCTCAGCTTTGGCGGGCGTCTGGTGGTAGTGCCCCACGCGGTGAGCCGCGCCCCGGAGGAGTTTCTCGACCTCGTGGTGCGCGAGCGCGTCACCGTGCTGAACCAGACTCCCTCCGCCTTCCGCCCCTTCCTGCAGGCGGCGCTGGCACGGACCGAGACGCCGGACATCGCCCTGCGCCACGTCATCTTCGGCGGCGAGGCGCTGGACGTGAGCGTACTCGGCCCCTGGTATGAGCGCTTCGGCATCACGGCTCGCCTCGTCAACATGTACGGCATCACCGAGACCACGGTGCATGTCACCTACCGCCCGCTCGGTCCCGGCGACGTTCCAGGCGCGAGCCGCAGCCCCATCGGCGGGCCGATCCCCGACCTCACGCTGCATCTTCTCGACGATCGGCTGGACCCGGTTCCGGTCGGCGTTCCGGGCGAGCTGTGCGTCGGCGGCGCGGGCCTCGCGTCCGGCTACCTGAAGCGGCCGGGCCTTACCGCCGCGCGCTTCGTGCCGGACCCGTTCGGGCCGCCCGGCAGCCGGCTCTATCTGAGCGGCGACAAGGCTGTGCGACGGGCGGACGGAACCCTCGACTATCTCGGTCGCGGCGACGGTCAGGTGAAGATCCGCGGCTTCCGCATCGAACTGGGCGAGATCGAGGCGCGCCTGCGCGACGATACTGCCATCACCGACGCCGCCGTGGTGGTGCGGGAGCTTCCCGGCGGGCCGGCGCTGGTGGCCTATGTGGTGGCGAGCGGCAAGCTCGATCCGATGGCCGTGCGCGAGCGGCTTCAGGCAGGATTGCCGGATTATATGGTGCCGGCCCATGTGGTGGCCCTCGACGCGCTGCCCCTCACCGCCAACGGCAAGCTGGATCGCGCCGCCTTGCCGGAACCGCGCGCCAACGCCACGCTTTCCGCGCCGCCGGAAGGGGCCGACGAGGAAGCCCTCGCCGCCATCTGGCGCGACGTGCTGGGTGCCGGGGAGATCGGCCGCGAGGATAATTTCTTCGCCCTCGGCGGCCATTCCCTGTCGGCGACGCAGGTGCGGCTGGAAATCCGCGAACGGCTCGGCGTGGAGGTCCCAGTGCGCCGCCTGTTCGAATGCCAGACCCTGCGCAGCCTCGCTGTAGTGCTGGCCGAAACCCGCGCCACCGATGCCCGCGCCGCCGTAAACACCGCCACCACCGCCGCGAGCGGACCGGCACTCGGCGCAGATGCCCTGGCGCAGATGGATGCGCTGCTCGGTGAACTGGAGGGATGAGCATGGCCCCCTCGCCGCACGACCTCGCCCGCCGCTTCGCCCAGCTGGCACCCGAAAAGCGCCGCCAGTTCCTGGACGCCCTCGCGGCAGCCGGCGTCGACTTCCGCCTGCTGCCGATCCCGGCGGCGCCTCGCCCGCAGGGGCGCGCGCCGCTCTCCTTCGCGCAGAACCGCATGTGGGTGGCACAACAGATGGGCGGCAATGGCGCCCTCAACACCATCGCCGGGGGCCTGCGGCTCGACGGCACGCTGGACGCCGATGCCCTCGCAGCCGCCTTCGCCGACCTGGCTGCCCGCCACGAGGCCCTGCGCACCACCTTCACCCTGACCCTGGACGGCGTGCCCGAGCAGGTGATCCATGAGACGGCACCCGTCTTTCTCGACCACGTGGACCTCTCCGACACCGCCGATCCGGCCGCGCGGCTGAAAGCCCTCTCCGACGCCGACGCCGCCCGGCCGTTCGATCTTCTCGCCGGGCCGCTCACCCGCGCCACGCTGGTGCGACTTGCGCCGGACGCCCATGTGCTGCTGCTGACCCAGCACCACATCGTCTCCGATGGCGCGTCCCTCGCCGTGCTGCTCCGGGACCTGATGGCGCTCTACGCCGCCCGGCGCGCCGGCACACCCGCGCCGCTTGCACTGCCGCCCCTGCATTATGCCGACTATGCCGTCTGGCAGCGCAACTGGCTCGAGGCCGGCGAGATGGCGCGGCAGATCGAAGGCTGGCGCACCCGCCTCGGCGACGGCGGCGCGCTCCTGGCCCTGCCCACGGACCGGCCCCGCC
Source organism: Xanthobacter autotrophicus (assembly GCF_005871085.1). Classification (GTDB taxonomy): domain Bacteria; phylum Pseudomonadota; class Alphaproteobacteria; order Rhizobiales; family Xanthobacteraceae; genus Xanthobacter; species Xanthobacter autotrophicus. Next base: position 335,107 of record NZ_VAUP01000022.1, read on the forward strand.
CGGCGACCCAGAGCCATCGCGGCGGGCGCCACGCCGTCACCCTGCCACCGGAGCTGGCCGCGCGCCTGCGCAACCTGATGCAGCAGGCCGGCGCCAGCACCGCCATGGGGCTCATGGCCGTGCTGCTGGCCCTGCTGTTCCGCCTGACGGGCGAGCGCGACCTGCGGCTCGGCATCCCCGCCTCCAATCGCGACCGGCCGGAGACGCACGACCTCGTCGGCCTGCTGGTGAACACGCTGGTGATCCGCACCGAGATCTGCTGCGCCATCAGCTACCGCGAACTTCTCGACGCGGCGCGGGCCGCCATGCTCGATGCCCAGACGCTTCAGGACGCGCCCTTCGAGGAGGTGGTGGAGGCGCTCCAGCCCGAGCGCAGCCTTGCCCGCAGCCCGCTGTTCCAGGTGATGCACAGCCATCTGGTGGACGAGCGCCCCGCCCGCATGGCCGGCCTCACCCTGTCCCCCGTGGCCCGCGACACCGGTGCCATCGCCTTCGACCTGGTGCTGGAGACCACCGAGCAGTCGGACGGCGCCATAATCGCCGCCTTCGGCTATGCCCGCGACCTGTTCCGGGCGGCGACCGTAGAGCGGATGGCGGAGCTTTTCCTCGCTCTGGCGGCGCGCTGCCTCGCCGTGCCCGACGCCGCCATCGCCGACGTCCCGCTGGTGGATGCGGCGACCCTCGACCAGCTCTCCGCGCCCTGGCCGGGAGATTTGCCCCTCGCGGATGATCTGGTGCCCCACCTGATCGCCGAGGCGGCGCGGCGCCGTCCCGATGCGCCAGCCGTGATCTGCGGGGATGAAACCCTGTCGTTCGCCGACCTGGAGCGGAGCGCCAACCGCATCGCCCACCATCTCCTTGGCCTTGGCGTCACGGCGGAGACGCGGGTGGCGGTGGGCCTCAAGCGCGGGCCGGGTGCGGTGGCAGCCTTCCTTGGGGTACTGAAGGCGGGAGCGGCCTTCGTGCCGTTCGATCCCGACCATCCGGCCGAGCGCATCGCCGACGTGGTGACCGATTCCGGCGCCGCCTTCGCCCTTGTGGAGGCGGACGGGCCGGCGCTGCCGCAAGCCATAACCGCCCTCGTGCTGGAGCGGCTGGATCTCGCCGCCCTGCCGGACACCGCGCCGCCGCTGACGATCCACCCCCAGCAGCTCGCTTATGTCATCTACACATCCGGCTCCACCGGGCGGCCCAAGGGGGTCGGCGTGCCCCATGGCGCCCTCGCCATGCATGTACGCGCCACCGGCGCGCTCTATGGCACCGGCGAGGAGACGCGGGAGCTGCATTTCCTGTCCTTCGCCTTCGACGGCGCCCACGAGCGCTGGATGGTGCCTTTGGCCTTCGGCGGCGCCATCGTGCTGCGCGACCAGGGCCTGTGGAGCGCCGAGGAAACGCGGGATGCCCTAGCCCGCCATCGCGTCACCCACGCCGGCTTCCCGCCCGCCTATCTCGCCCAGCTCGCCGAATGGGTGGAGAGCGCGGGGGATCCGCCGCCGGTGCAGGTCTATTCCTTCGGTGGCGAGGCCATGCCCCGCGCCGGCTTCGAGGCGGTGAAGCGGGCGCTGCGCCCGCAGGCGCTCATCAACGGCTACGGTCCCACCGAAGCGGTGATCTCGCCCATGGCCTGGCGGGTGCCGGCCTCCGAGAGCTTCGACGGGCCCTATGCCCCCATCGGCCGCGCCGTGGGCCAGCGCCGCGCCTATGTGCTCGACGATGGTCTTCAGCCCGTGCCCATCGGGGTGGCGGGCGAGCTTTATCTTGCTGGAGAGGGGCTGGCGCGCGGCTATCTGGGCCGGCCCGGCGCCACCGCCGAGCGCTTTCTGCCCGACCCGTTCGGCCCATCCGGCCGGCGCATGTACCGCACCGGCGACCGGGTGCGCTGGCTCGCCGATGGAACCGTTGAATATCTCGGCCGCGCCGACCAGCAGATCAAGCTGCGCGGCTTCCGCATCGAGCCCGGCGAGATCGAAGCCCAGCTGCGGCAGGAGGAGACGGTGCGCGAGGCGCTGGTGATGCTACGCACCGACGGGGCAGCGCCCCGGCTCGTCGCCTACGTCACCCCCGTCGAGGGCGCGGCGGCCGAAGAAGCGCCGCTGCGCGCCGCCCTTCTGCGCCGCCTGCCCGACTACATGGTGCCAGGCCGCATCGTGGTGCTCGACGCCTTCCCAGTGACTCCCAACGGCAAGCTGGACCGCGCCGCTTTGCCCGCCCCGCCTGAAACGCAGGATCTCGTCATGGCGCCCGAGGGCGAGACCCAGCAGGCCATCGCCGCCATCTGGTGCGACGTGCTGGGACGCACCAGCGTGGGTGCCAACCAGAATTTCTTCGACCTCGGCGGCAATTCCCTCGCCGCGCTCCGGGTGCTGAATGCCCTGAAGACGCGCTTCCCGGACAAGACCATCGGCGTGCCGCTGCTGTTCAGCCACCAGGATGTGGCGAGCCTTGCCGCGGCCATCGATGCCGACGCGGTGGGCACGACGCAGGTGGTGCGGCTGAACCCGCGCGGCAGCCGGCCCAAGCTTTACTGCTTCCCAGGCCTCATGGTGAACACCCGCGAATATGCCCCGCTGGTGCGGCGGCTGGGGCCGGACCAGCCGGTGACCGGCTTCGTGTGCTACTCCCTCACGGAGGAGCGCAAGAGCGTGGTGTCGGTGGAGGACATCGCGGCGCGCTACGCCGCCCATATCCGCGCCGAATGCGCCGGCGGCAGCGCCACGTTGCTCGGCTGGTCCTGGGGCGGGGTGCTGGCCTTCGAGGCCGCGCGGCTTCTGGCCGGCGAGGTGGACATCGGCTTCGTCGGCATGCTGGACGTGTGCAATCTCGACGTGAACTTCGCCGTGGGCCGGCTCGCCGACATCGCGTCCGCCGACCGCGCCCGCCTTACCGCGCAGGTCGCAACCTGGCTCGACCGCGCGCCCATGCGGGCCGAATGGGAGAACCTGTTCGCCCGCATGGACGACACCCTGTTCACCCAGTTCCTGCGCTACGTCGAGACCATCGGCGGCGACCTGCCCACGGACGGGCCGGGCCTCGGCAGCCGGGAATACGAGCTGTGGACCTTCATCGACAACACCCTGCTCTACCGGCGCTATTCCATGGCGCCGTTCGATGTGCCGGTGCGGGTGTGGCTGGCGGAGAACTCGGTGGCGCGCGGGCTCGACCTCGTGGACTGGAGCCGCTATTCGCCCCGCGTGGACCAGGTGGAAGTCATCCCCGGCGTCACCCACCGCGAGATCGTGGACAGCGCGCGCTTCCACGACAGCTTCGCCCGCAGCCTCGCCACGGCCTGGGACGCGCCGCACCCCTCCGTTCTGGCCGGAGCGGCGGAATGAGAGGGCGTCCCCAGTTGGCCATCGGGGCAGGACCCGGCGGCGGAAGCAGGGCTCGGGCGGTGGCGCCGGGCCTCAACGCGCCTCCGCCGGGCGCTTAGAGCGTTCTCGAGCGAAGTGGGTACCGTTTCGCGTGAAGAAAACGCGCCAAGACAAAGCTCTAAAGCGATTACCGTGAGCCAAGGCGAGCGGAAATTGCTCCAGGCGCGACTTTGGCGTCATCCCGCTTCTTGCCCGCAAGCACGTGGGGGCAGTTGCTGCAATAGCCGCGCTTCGGCAGCAAATAGCGCACGCAGCAGACGCGCCGCCAGCGCCCTTCGCCGCCCGGCCCGGGCTCGTAGCGCACCGGGGCATGGAAGGGATTGCGCGCGCCACCCGGCCAGCGCGGCGCCGCCGCCAATAGATCGCCGGCCGCCACGGCGGCCGGGACCTGCCCGGTGCCCTCCAGCTCCCGCAGGATGGCCTCGAACAGGTTGGCCGCATTGGTCCACAGCACCTTGGTGGAGAGTCCCGAGCGCGCCGACAGCGCCGCGAACACCGGCTCCAGATGATCGAAGATCAACGGCTTGAAGCGCACGAACGGGTCGGCCTCGCCATCCACGTGGCCATCGTGGGGCAGCACGAAATGGTCCGGCAGGCCGTCCTCGTCCAGCACGATGGCGAGGTCATCGAGGGCCACCGGCAGATGGCGGCCGAGCATAAGGTTCGCCACCACCACCACCGGCATCAGGATGTGCACGTAGTGGATGGAGAACAGCGAGGCGAGGGCCCGCCGGTCCTCCCCGCCGAAATGCGCCGCCACAAGGTCCAGCGCCGCGTCGAGCCGCGCGGGGTCGAGCAGTTCGGACAGGGGAAAGGCGTCGGACTTGTCGCCGGGCAGCACCAGCGTGTCCGCATAGGGCTCCAGCGGGCCGTGGAAGATGGGGGCGAGAGCGGGGATCATCGGGTGTCCCTCACAGCCGCCGGATCCGCCACAGCAGATAGGGCGCGCCGATGAGCGTGGCGAGGAGCCCGGTGGGGATCTGCCGCGGATAGATCAGCGTGCGCCCCAGCACATCGGCGCCGACCATCACCAGCGCGCCCAGCAATGCCGCCGCGATGAGATGGGGCAGCGCGCGGGAAAAGCCCGCGAGCCGCGCGAGATGCGGCGCCAGCAGGCCCACGAAGGTCAGCGGCCCCACGATCAGCGTGGCGGTGGCGGTCATCACCGCTGTCAGCAACAGCAGCAGCAGGCGCGCGAGCTTCACGTCCACCCCCACGGCGCCGGCGGTGACCGCGCCCAGTGGCAACAGGTCGAGCCAGCGGGTGAAGGGTACCGCCGCCACCCCCAGCACCGCGAAGGCGACGAGGCCGGTGATGGCTTCGCCGTCCCCCACCCGCGCGGTGGAGCCGGCGAGCCAGGCCAGGAGCGTCATGGCGCGCGGATCGCCGGAGGCCGTCACCGCCACCACCAGCGCATCGAACAGGGCCCCCAGCGCGATGCCGGCAAGCAAGATGCTGTCCGGCGCGAACGCCGCGCGCCGGGTCAGCGCCAAAAGGCCGAAGGTGGTGAGCGCCGCCCCGGCCGCGCCCGCCGCGATCTCGGTGGGGCGGTCGGCGCCGGGCAGCACCATCACCACCACGATGAGGGCCAAAGCCGCGCCCGAGGTGAGGCCCAGCACCTCCGGGCTCGCCATGGGATTGCCGGTGACGCGCTGGGTGATGGTGCCGGCCATGGCGAGCAGCCCGCCGGCGGCGAGCGCCGCCGCCACCCGCGGCCAGCGCCAGTCGAGGAAATCGCCGGACACATCGAGGCTCCAGCCGCCCGCATGGTGGGACAGCAGCAGCGCCGGCACCAGCAGCACGCAGAGCACGACGGCCACCTGGCCCAGCGCGAGCCCCGGCCTCTCCAGGCGCGGCTCCAGCACGGGGGCGGCCATGCGCGGCGGCCGTACATCGCGCTGAAGCCGGGGCAGCAGCCACAGCAACAGCGGCGTGCCGAACAAAGCGGTGAGCGTGCCGGTGGGCACCAGATCGCCATAGAGCCCGGCCAGAAGCTGCACCAATTGGTCGGTGAGCCACAGCAGCACCGCGCCGATGAGCGGCCCCCATACCAGCCGGGCACCAAAGGTGCGCGCACCGGCGAGCATCGCCAGCGCCGGCGCGGCGAGGCCGATGAAGCCCACCACGCCCACCGCGCTCACCACCGCTGCCGCCAGCACCACCGCCAGCGCCAGCGCCGCGAGGCGCAGCCCCACCAGCGGCACACCGAGGCTGCGCGCCCCCTCTTCATCGAGGTCGAGCAGCGCCAGCGGCCGCACCATCAGGGCGGCGCCAAGACCGGCCGCCGCCACCAGCGGGGCGAGATGCAGCACCACCCCCCAATCCTGCTGGGCGAGGGAGCCCGCGCCCCAGATAAACAGGCCGGCGAGATAATTCTGGTTGAACAGCACCAGAATGGCGCCGAGGCCACCGAAATAAAGGCTCACCACCATACCGGCCAGCACCACCGCCAGCGGCGCCAGCCCCTTGTTCCAGGCCAGCGAGAACACCAGCACGGCGGCGACGCCGCTGCCCGCGAGAGCCGCCGCCTCGCGCCCGAACCCGGCAAGGCCGGGTACAGCAAGACTTGGCACCGCGAGGGTCGCCACCACCAGGGCAAGGTGAGCGCCGGCGGACACGCCGAGCGTGGTGGGCGAGGCCAGCGGATTGCGCAGCACCTGCTGCATCAACACCCCCGAAAGACCCAGCGCCGCCCCGCACAGCCAGGAGACCACCAGTCGCGGCAACCAACTGAAATGCACCACCACTTCGCCCATGGCGCCGGGGCGGACCAGCGCCTGCATGAGGGAGCCGGTTCCGATGCGGGCATAAAGGCTCTCCGCGCTCAAAGCGGCGGCGACGACCGCCAGAACCAGCACCAGAACGGCGGGGCGGAACAGACGGGCGGAGCGTTCAGCCACGGGCATCCCTCCTCCCCGCGCCGGAGACGGCGGGCGCGGCGGCATGGTCGGCCAGCACGCGGGCAAAGCGCATGGCCGAGACAAGGCCGCCGAACGACCAAACCGGCGGCAACAGGCCGACGCGGCCGGCCTCCACCATGGGCAGGCGCTGCCACAGCGGCCCGTGGGCCAAGGTGGCTTGGGCCTCGGGCGGCACCGGCTCGAACACCAGCAGCGCCGCATCCTGCGCCGTGGCCAGATGCTCCAGGCCGAAGGTGACGAAGCCCCAGAAGCTGGTGGAGCCGGTGAAGGCATTGGCGATGCCGAGGCGGGTCAGCACCGCATCGAACAGGGAGCCGCGGCCATAGACCCGCACGTGCCGGGCATCCACGAAGCTGGCGAGATAGAGCGGCCGGGCGGCCAGCGGCTCAACCTTCGGGCGGACCGCCGCCAGAACGGCATCGGCATCGGCCAGAAGGCGCACGCCGGCGTCCTCTCGCCCGGTGGCGGCGGCGAGCGTCAGCGCCACCTGCCGCGCCCGAATCCACACATCCCCGTCCTCGTCGAAGATGGCGAGGCTGAGGGTGGGCGCGATGCGCGCCAGCATGGGCTCGAAGGACGCGAGTTGCGGAGTGATGACGATGAGGTCCGGCTTCAGCCGCGCCACTGCCTCAAGGTTCGGCTCAACCCGCAGGCCAAGGTCCGGAATGCCCGGCGGCGGCGCCGGCTCGCGCACCCACTCCCTATAGCCATCGCCTTCCGCGATCCCTGCCGTTACCACGCCGAGGCCGAGCAGGGTCTCGACGATGCCCCAGTCGAACGCCACCACCCGTGGCCCGGGAGACGCCATCACCCGGCTGCCGAGCAACGCCGACGCGCCCGCGATCACTGCGCGGCGGGAGAACAGCACGTCTCTCATGCGACCGCTTTCGGCACCGCGCGGCGGATACTGGGATGAGCCTCCGCCACTGGGCAGCGCGGGGCTGGACGATGCGTCTTCGACGGATGGGCCTTCGCCATTTGCCCCTTGTCGGAGGTCGATACTTTGGCTGCGCGCGCCTTGGGGCAGCTTGTCTTGGGGCAGGTTGTCTTGGGGCAGGTTGTCTTGGGGCAGCTTGCCTTGGGACAGCGGGCGGTGGTGCGCCCGCAATAGGCGTCGATGCTGTCACGGCAGACCTTGGTGGCGTCGCGCACCATGAAATTCACCAGCGTGCGCGACACCCCGAGATGTTCGGCGATGTCCTTCTGCGGCATACCGTCGATGCGATGGCGAAGGAAGGCGAGGCGGGTGCGCGGTGGCAGGGTGTCGAGGGCGCGAATGACGGCCTCCAACATCTCCCGCTGCTCCAGGCGCTCCAGCGGGCAGGCACAGGGCATGGCCACTTGGGCGGCCTCCTCGGCGCTGCCGGCGAGGCTGCGCTCGCGCTTCAGGCGGCGCGCCCGGTCGATGGCAAGGTTGCGCACGAGGCGGTAGAGGAACGGCGCCGGATGGTCCGCCGCAATGATGCCCTCCCCCTCGCAGAGCTTCACCGCCGCGTCTTCCACCACGTCCTCCGCCAGATGCCGGGACTGGACGATGCGGAACGCCATCCGCACCAGCCGGGCGCGGTGGGCGAGGAGGGTGTCGAACAGGGAAGCGCTCGCCGCCGCGCCCGAAAGCGCAGCGGAAGCCGAGGAAATGCGCAGCGGTGCGGTCATGGGAACCCCTTTCCACCGGCCGGCGGCATCATCCGCGCAACCCGGCAAGTCCAGCCCCCGCCTTTAAGCCGTGGGGAACGTCAGCGAACGAAACTCACCGGCCATCCCCCGTCCGGGTGCGCCATCACCGCCATGGGAATGCCGTAGATCTCGGCGAGCGCATCGGTGGTCACCACCTGATCCGGCGGACCGCGCATCAAAAGGCGACCGCCACGCAGCGCCACCAGTTCGTCGCAGTAGCGCGCCGCCATGTTGACGTCGTGCAGCACCAGCGCCACGCCGAGCCCGTGCTCGTGGCCGAGCCTGCGGGCCAGCGCCATCACTTCCACCTGGTGGGCCACGTCGAGGGCGGCGGTGGGCTCGTCCAGCAGCAGGTAGCGTGCCTCCTGCGCAACCAGCATGGCGAGCCACGCCCGCTGCCGCTCGCCGCCGGACAGAGTCTCCACCAGACGATCGGCGAAGCCGCCCACGTCAGCCAGCGCCAATGCCGCCTCCACCGCTTCGCCGTCGCGCGCGCTCTTGCGGCCGAGCGCGCCATGCCAGGGATAGCGCCCGCACGCCACCAGCTCGCGCACCTTCAGCGCGCCGGCGGACGGCGGCGTCTGCGGCAGGTAGGCGACCATGCGGGCAAACGCCCGGCTGCTCCACGTCGCCAGGCTCTGCCCGTCGAGGAGCAGCGTGCCCGCGCTCGCCGCCTGCTGCCGCGCCAGCAGCTTCAGCAGCGTGCTCTTGCCCGAGCCATTGTGGCCGATGATGCCCACCACCCGGCCTGGCGTGAGGGTGAAGGACACATCGCGCAGCAGCGGGCGGCCTTCGGCGGCAAAGCCGACCCCCTCCAGAGCAAAGCCCTTCGGCTCCCCCGTTTCCACCGGCAGCTCACCCACCATCGTCAGCGCACCTACCATTTGTAAGTCACCTGCGCGGTGATGGTGCGGGTCTGCCCGTACGAGCAGCCGATATAAGTATCCGCAATGCTCGAGCAGGTGCCCACATAAGCATTGTCGAAGAGATTCTTGGCAGTCACCGAGAACAGCCAGCTGTCCTTGGCGTAGCGCACCGCCGCATCCACCAGCGTGTAGCTCGGCACATAGATGGTGTTCTCGCGGTCGCCCCAGGTGGAGCCCACGTAGCGCACGCCGGCACCGAGACCGAAGCCCTTCAGGGTGCCATCCTGGAAGGTGTAGTCCAGCCAGGCCGAGGCCAGATGCGCCGGCACGCGCTCCGGCGTATTGCCCACGATGCTCGGCTCCCCGGCCGGGGGAATGTCGGCCGTCACCTCGGCGTGCAGATAGGTGTAGGCGGCCAGGAGCTTGAAGCCGTTCTCGAAATCCACCGCGCCATCCACTTCGAAACCCCGCACCTGGATCTCGCCGGTCTGGTAATAGGCCTGCTGCATGGGGTCGGTGGTGTCGAAGCTCACCGCGTTCTGCTTGGTGAGCTGGTAAAGCGAGGTCTGGATATAGCTCTTGCCGGTGTTGGGCTGGTATTTCAGACCCACTTCATACTGTTCGCCGGTTTCCGGCTTCAACGGTAGCAAGGCGTAGCTGATGGGCAGCGGGCCATAGTCCGTATCCACGGTCACGCTGGACTGGGTGAAACCCGGCACCACGTTGAACGAGCTGGAATAACTGACGTAGGGCGTCAGGCCATTATCGAACAGGTAGGACAGGCCGACCCGGCCGCTGAACGCGCCGTTGTTGGCGCTGGTCTGGAACGTGCTCGGAACGTTGACGCCGTAATAGTAATTCAGCAGCGGCGCGAGCTGCGCCAGCACGGGGCTCTGCGTCGAGCTTTCGGTCTGCACCCAGTCGTAGCGGCCGCCGAAGGTGAACACCCATTTGTCGTGAAGCTTGAACATGTCCTGGGCATAGAGGCCGGTCTGGCTCAGCTCCTGGGAGGTGTTCAGGGTGTTGATCAGCGGCGCGACGGTGCTGTTGTAGACCGGGAAATAGGGGTTGATCGGCCCCACCGGCGACGAGCCGGTGATGAGGCTCTGCAGTGTGCCGCCATATTGGGTGCCGTCCTGCTGGGTGTTGGAATAGTCGAGGCCGAACACCACCTGGTTCTTCGCGAACCCCAGATCGCTGTCGTACTGGGCCTGGTTGTCGATGGTGAAGACGCCCAGCGTCTGGTTATTTTCCTGGGCGGTGCGCAGCAGGGTCGTTGTGTCGCCATAGGCCGCGATGGGGTAGGCGGTGCGATAGTCCACGTCCACCGACGCGTAACGCAGGTTCTGCCGCAGCGTCCAGCCATTGTCGGCGCGGTGCTCGAAGAAATAGCCGCCCGAATACTGGGTGGCATCATACTTCGACCAGTCCGGCACGCCGAGGAAGCGTGACGTCGGGATCTTGCCGTAGACGCTGGGGTAAAGCGTGCCTTCCGCCGGCAGCAACTGGTAGGTGTCGCCGGTGCGGTCCTGCTGCAGGTTGGCGAACACCGTTAAAGTGGTGTCCGCATTGGGCGTCCAGGTCAGAGTCGGCGCCAGATAGATGCGGTCGTTGGGCACATAATCGACCTGGGTGTCGGCCCAGCGCACCAGTCCGGTGAAGCGATAGGTGAGGTTCGAGCCATCAACGCCGGCGCCATTGATGTCGAAACCGGTCTGGATATTGTCGAACGACCCGTAGGAGGTCCAGATCTCGCCGAACTGCGACCCCACCACCGGCAGCTTGGAGATCAAATTGACCAGGCCGCCGGGATTGTTGAGGCCATAGAGCGTGGATGTCGGACCCCGCAGCACGTCCACGCGGGCAAGGCCGTAAGGCTCCTGGCGGAAGCCGGCGAAGCCCGCCGTGGGCATGCGCATGCCGTCGCGATAGACACCGAGAAGGTTTTCGTCGAAGCCGCGGATGACGAACTGCTCGAAGCGGTTGTCCTGCCCGTAGGGCGAGGCCGAGACGCCCGCCGAATAGTCGATGGCGTCGCTCAGGGTCTGCACCCCACGATCATCCATCTGCTGGCGCGTCACCACCGAGATCGATTGCGGAACCTCGCGCAGCGGCACGTCCATCTTCATGCCGGTGGAGGTGTCGATGGCCACGAAGGGACCTGCGACCCCGTCCGCCTCCACCGTCACCGTGTCGAGCTGGACGCCGCCTTCCGGCGACGCGCCGCCGCCGCTCGCCGCCGGCCGGGCGATGGTGACCGTGTTGGCACTGGTGAACCGATAGGTGAGGCCGGTGCCCGCCAGTAGGCGGGACAGGGCCTGCGCCGGCGCCAGGGTGCCCGACACCCCCGGCGACTGGACGCCGCGCGCCAGGTCCGCCGCGTAGAGCACCTGGAGATTGGCGCGATCGCCGAACGCGGTGAGGGCCGAGGTGAGGGAGGACGGCGGGATGGCGAAGGCAATCGCCGCTGCCTGCTGCGCCATGGCGGCCGAAGCGGTGAAGCCCGACGAAATGGCCGTGCTGGCCAGAAGCCCAAGGCCCAGGCCGAGACGGATGACCTTGCCGCTCACACGCGACGGCCGACGACAGCGATAGTCCAGCATGGCACCCCGAAAGCCCGATGAGCTAAGCGGCGGCGCCGACCCGGAGAGCCCGGGCCGATCGCCGCGATATCTCAAAGACGGGCGCGAGTACCGGGGACCTCACCTGGGTCGTGAGAAAAAATTCCGCGATGGGGGTTCCCGCCGTGGTCAGGCGGGGTAAAGCAGCACGAGATAGCGCGTGAGCGCCACGGACCGCACCGGCAGGCTGCGGGTGATGGCCTCCAGGACTCCGTCCGGCTGGCGGATGTCGAAAATGCCGGAAACCCGCAGGCGCAGCAGAGTGTTGTCGGTGACCATGATGGTACCGGACCGGTAGCGGTTGACGTCCGCGATCACCTGCCGAAGCGGGCGATCCTCGAAGATGAGCTTGCCGCGCCGCCAGGCCGAGGCCTGGGCATCGCTCACCTGCTCGGTTTCGCCGATGCCGGAGGCATCATAGCTCACCGCCTCGCCCGCCCTGAGCTGGGTCAGCGCGGCAGCGCCGGCGCGGATCGAGACCGCGCTCTCGCTCACCGCCACGGTCACTTCGTTCGACCACAGGTGCACGGAGAATTGGGTGCCGGTGGCCGTGGTGACCCCGCCCGCAGCCGTCACCGAGAAGGCGCGCGCCCGATCCGGCGCGACATCGAAGAAGGCGCGACCGCGCTGCAACGTCAACCGTCGCTCTTGCGGCGTGAACTGGAGCGAGAGGGCGGAATCGGCGTCGAGGTCCACCCGCGAACCGTCGGCCAGCATCAGCTGACGCTGCTCGCCGACGCCGGTGCGCATCCCGCCGTCGAACCACTCCGGAACGCCCAGCGCCACCCCGGCCACCACCGCCGCCGCCACGCCCGTGGCCCCGAGCAAAAGGCCGCGCCGCGACATCAGGCCAACCGACGCGCGCGAAGCGGCCGACGCCATCGCCCGCCGGGGATCGCCCACCTGGTCGAGGTCGCCCCAAAGGGTCTCCAGGGCTTCATATTCCCGGCGGTTATCGGCGGCAGCGGCGATCCAGCGTTGGAACTCCACGACCTCCACCGGAGCGGCCTCGCCGGAGCGCATTTTCACGAACCAGGCGAGCGCGGCGTCGCGCGCCGTGGGTGGGACCGTCGTATCTCGAACTTGCGATTTGCGCACACCGGCACCTGTGGAGCGAACCTTGCGGCGAAGAACAGATTTCACCGCTCTGCCTCTCCTGACGAAATAGACCGGCCCGCACCTCACCTCAAGGTTTAGAAATTTTCCAGAAACCACCCCTGAACGGGACTGCGGCGGTCCCCTTCCGGCCGGAGCCCGGAATTCCGGTGCCCCGCGATACCCGCGAACACGCCTCAGGCGGTGGGCATTGCACCCGGGGCCGCGCGGAACACCGGCGATTGTGCTGGAAGCGGTCTAATCCAGCAGGTCCGCCAGCCGACCGCGGCAATGGACCAGGGCCTTCATCACATGCTTCTCGACCATGCTGCGGCTGATGCCGAGGCGCTCGGCGATCTCGCCATGACTGAGGCCATCGAACTTGTGCAGCAGGAACACCTCGCGGCACTTCGGCGGCAGCTCGGCGATGGCGGCTTGAAGCACAGTGAGCCGCTGCTTGTAGTCCAGGGCGCGCTCGGGAGACGGGTCGGTCGCGGCAACCCCCTCATATTCGGTGTCCGCTGACGCCAGCCGCGCGCGCACGGCCTCGTGCCGCAGATGGTCGATGGCGATGTTATCAGCGACACGGAACAGATAGGCCGCCGGGCTGGCGATCTCGGCGGTGGGTGCGCAGGCATGAATCCGCAAAAAAGTGTCTTGCACCACGTCGCTCGCCGCAGCCGGATTGCCGATGCGACGTGCGACATGACGCAGCAACTCGTCATAATGCCGCGCGAAGGCGCTTAATAGAAATATTCTATTTTTCGGCTCCACAACCCGAAACTTCCTGTCGGCATTGGAAAGAGCGGGCAACGCTTCAATTCCAATTATCAAGCCACCCAATCAATTCTGGCAAAATAGTGCATAGGCCGGGTCGATGCAACGCAATCGCATTTGCAGACCGGCGGCTCTGGGCCCCGATGCCGGGGATAGGAACACGAGCGCCGCCTTTGCGCTGACCTCGGCGTGCTCTTGGCGCGCCGAATACTCCACGTCCGAGAGGCACGGAAAAGGCGCACCACAACCTCGGGCCCGATTGTTTTGCACAAACGCAAAGGGCCGGGGCGTGCTGCACCCCGGCCCTTTGCTGATCCCATCCCGAAGCCGCGCAGGCCCGGCCCTCCTGCCTTATTCAGCCGCCACAGCTGCCGGCGCCTCCAGCTTTGCCGGATGCCCGGGGAACGGCAGGCCCAGGTTCTCGCGCAGGGTCGTGCCTTCGTATTCCGTGCGGAACAGGCCGCGCTTGCGCAGCAGCGGCACCACCTGCTCAATGAAGTCCTCGAGCCCGCCCGGCAGGTGCGGCGCCATGATGTTGAAGCCGTCGGCGCCTTCCTTGCGGAAGCGCTCTTCGAGCTGGTCGGCGATCTGCTCGGCCGTGCCCACCACCTGCCAATGGCCCCGCGCCCCGGCGATGGAAAGATAGAGCTGGCGTATGGTGAGGTTGTCGCGCCGGGCGGCATCAAGGACCAGTTGCTGGCGGCTCTTCGGCCCGTTGGTCTCCGGCAGGTCCGGCAGCGGCCCGTCCACGTCGTAGCCGGACAGGTCGCCCACCCCCATCACCGTGGACAGCAATTGGAGTCCCACCGCCGGATGGATGAGGGACTGCAATTCCTCGAACTTCTCCTGCGCCTCCGCCTCGGTGCGGCCGATGACCGGAAACACGCCGGGCATCACCTTCACATGGTCCGGATCGCGGCCGGCCTTGGCGGCGCGGGACTTGATGTCGGCATAGAAGGCGCGGGCCTCGGCCAGGGTGCGGTGGGCGCAGAAGATGGCCTCGGCGCTCGCTCCGGCAAGATCCCGCCCGTCGTCGGAGGCGCCCGCCTGGACGATCACCGGATGGCCCTGCGGGGAGCGCGCCACGTTGAGCGGCCCCGTCACCTTGAAATGCCTGCCGCGGTGGTTCAGCACGTGGAGCTTCTCGGGATCGAAGAAGGCGCCGCTCACCTTGTCGCGAATGAAGGCGTCGTCCTCCCAGCTGTTCCACAGGCCCTTCACCACCTCCACGAACTCGCGGGCGCGGTCGTAGCGCTCGGCGTGGGGCACGTGGCGGTCGAGGTTGAAGTTGCGCGCCTCCTCCTCGCCCGAGGAGGTGACGAGGTTCCAGCCCGCGCGCCCGCCGCTCATGAGGTCGAGGGACGCGAACTTGCGGGCGATGTGGAACGGCTCGTTGAAGCTGGTGGAGGCAGTGCCGATGAGCCCGATATGGTGCGTCACCACCGACAGCGCCGACAGAAGCGTGAGCGGCTCGAACCCCACGTTGCGCGAGGTGCGGCTCACGGAATTCAGGTTGGTGTCACGCACGCCGAGGGCGTCGGACAGGAAGATGGCGTCGAACTTGGCGGCCTCGGCGATCCGGGCAAGGCGCAGGAAATGGTCGACGCGCACATTCGCGTTGGCCGGTGAGCGCTCGTGGCGCCAGCCGGCGATGTGATGGCCATCCGTCATCAGGAAGGCGCCGAGCTTGATCTGTCGGGCTTTGGTCATGTGTCGCCTCCATTCAGGCGAGGTCGTTCCGGTTCGTGGCTGGCGAGGCAGGTCCGCCACAAGACGGTCCACCACAAGGCGGTGAGGCTGGAGAACGGGCGCGAGGTCCCCCGCCGCAGGTGCAGGGCCAAGCGGCGCTGCCAAGACAATTCGACGGCGCCGGTTCCAGCACCTGAAGCGGACCAGCAAGGTGCAATACATATATAATAATTTCAATCAAAATGATTGACATTAATTCTGCCGCTACGTCATCATCTCGGAACTCCCTCCTGCGACAGGCAGGGACAGGTTTCACCCCTCTCGCTGAACCATGCAGGGATCCTCCATGACGTTCATTTCCTCTTTGCGTCGCGCCGTGACGGGAGGCATCGTGGTCGCCGCCTTCAGCACGGGCGCCCTTAGCACCGGCGCCTCGGCCCAGCAGGGAGCCCCCGCGCCGGGCCCCCTCGTCGAGGCCGAATGGCTCGCCAAGAACCTCGACAATCCGAAGGTTCGCGTGTTCGAGGTCAGCGTCGATCCCGGGCTGTACGAGCGCGGTCACATTCCCGGCGCAGTGAACCTCAACTGGCACACCGACCTCGTGGACACGGTGAAGCGCGACATCGTCTCCAAGGAGAAGTTCGAGGCGCTGCTGGAAAAGGCGGGTGTCACCAAGGACACGACCATCGTGCTCTATGGCGACAACAACAACTGGTTCGCCGCCTGGGGCGGCTGGGTGTTCGACATCTACGGCCTGGGCGACCAGGTGAAGCTGCTCGACGGCGGCCGCAAGTATTGGGAGAAGCTGGCGCTTCCCCTCGACACCAAAACGCCCTCCCCCACCGTATCCGACCTCACCCTCAGCGGCCCGAAGACGGAGCTGCGCGCCCGCCTCTCCGACGTGCTGGCCGCGGCGGATGGCAAGAACGGCACGGTGGTCGTGGATATCCGCTCGCCGGATGAATACTCGGGCAAGCTGTTCGCCCCCGAAGGCTCGAAGGAGTTGTCCATCCGCGCCGGCCACGTGCCGGGGGCCAAGAACGTAACCTGGTCAAAGGCGGTGGATCCGGAGACCGGCAAGTTCAAGTCCAAGGACGAGCTGAAGAAGCTCTATGCGGATGCGGGCGTGGACGGCTCCAGGCCGATCATCGTCTATTGCCGCATCGGCGAGCGCTCCAGCCACACTTGGTACGCCCTGTCCCGCATCCTCGGCTATCAGGTAAAGAATTACGACGGCTCCTGGACCGAATACGGAAATTCGGTGGGCGTGCCCATCGCCAACCTGTCCGGGACGGTGTGGCAGGGCCGCTGATCCGGCCTCCTCGTCCTTTCGTTCTCTCTGTGGCCAACTGGCGCGGGCACAAAGCCCGCGCCCTTTTCTTTTGATGGCGCGTGATGTCTCCCACGACCTCGTCCACAACCGCCCCCTCGTCTTCCCGCCCCATTGCCCTGTCCGCCGCGCTGGTGCTTGCGGTGGTTCTCATCTGGGCGGTCCTTGATCTGTCCGGCGGAGACCCGGCGGGCCGCACGCTCGGTCTGTCGCTGGCGCTGGGCGCGGTGTTCGGGGTGGTGCTGCAACGCTCCCGCTTCTGCTTCTTCTGCCACACCCGCGACCTCATCGAGGGCGGCGACCCGCGCGGGGT
Organism: Xanthobacter autotrophicus; assembly: GCF_005871085.1. Classification (GTDB taxonomy): domain Bacteria; phylum Pseudomonadota; class Alphaproteobacteria; order Rhizobiales; family Xanthobacteraceae; genus Xanthobacter; species Xanthobacter autotrophicus. The sequence goes on from NZ_VAUP01000022.1 coordinate 351,767, forward strand.
GCTCGCCATCCTGCTGGCGCTCGCCGTCGGCATCGCCGGCTACATGCTGGTGATCGGCTCCTGGCTGCCGGTCCCCGTGGCGGAGCGCCTGCCGCCGGACGCCCATATCGGGCCGGTGAGCGTCGTCCTGGCGCTGGCGGCCTTCGTGTTCGGCCTCGGCATGGCGGTTTCAGGCTCGTGCGTCTCGGCCCATCTCTATCGGCTGGGCGAAGGCTCCCCCACGGCGCCCTTCGCCCTTCTCGGCACGGTGCTCGGCTTCGTAGCCGGCTTCCTCAGCTGGAACCGGCTCTATCTCGCGGTGATCTCCGAGGCGCCGGTGGTCTGGCTGCCCCATCATCTGGGCTATGCGGGCACCCTCGGCCTCTCCCTCGTGGTGCTGGGCGCCCTCGCCCTCCTCGCGCTGCACCGGGGACGGCGCACACCGCTTCCCGCCTCTGCCGCGGCGCCGCTGGATATGAGGCGCGCGGCGCGGGCGGTGTTCGTGTCGCGCTGGCCGGCGCTGGTGGGCGGGGCGGTGGTGGGGATCGTTTCGGCGGCGAGCTACCTGCGCATCGGCCCCTTGGGCGTGACGGCGGAAATCGGCAGCCTCGCCCGTAGCGCCACCGACCGGCTCGATTTCCTGCCCTCGACCCTCTACGGCCTCGACGGCTTCCGCGGCTGCGCCACGGCGGTGAAGACGGCCATCCTCTCGAAGAACGGCGTGTTCGTGCTCGGCCTCATGGGCGCAAGCCTCGCCTGCGCCCTGGTGTCGGGGGATTTCGCGCCGCGCCGGCCGCGCCTGTCGGATGTGGTGGCCGGCCTCAGCGGCGGGCTGCTGATGGGCTGGGGTGCCATGACGGCGCTCGGCTGCACCGTGGGCGTGCTGCTCTCGGGCATCCACGCCGGCGCCCTGTCCGGCTGGCTGTTTCTCGCCGCGGCGTTCGCGGGCATGCTCGCCGGCCTCCCACTCCGCCGGCGGTTGGTGCGCGCCTGAGGCGCGGCCGGGCGTGCAGCTCGGCTGGCCATAGAAGCTGGTGAAGGTCATGCCGCCGGCAGCCAGCTGATCGACGTTCGGCGTGGGCATGCCGCGGCGGTTGCCGCCCATCTAGGTACCCAGATCACCCCAGGTCCGGGACCGGCCTTATTTTTCCGCCGGAAAGATCTCTTTCCAGTCGGCCTTCATGTCGATCAGCACCCAGCCTTCCGCCGGCGCCAGATCCATCGCCTTGTCGAGGCGCCCGAAGCGAGATTGGCGGTCATAGGCGTACTCACGCACTGCATCCGTATGATGGACGATCATGCCGAGGCGCGCACCTTCTCCCGCCGTGGTCCATTTCAACATCTGGAGATCGCCATCGGAATTTCCGAAAGCCGCGATCGGGCGCTGGCCGATGTGCTGGTTGTTGCCCACCAGCTTCCCGGCGCCGTCGTCGATGAAATTCAGTTCGGGCAGGCGCACCAGGGTCGGCTTGCCGTCGACGATCTCGAACCTGGTCTAGATACTCGATCCGACCACCTGTGCCGGAAGGACGCCATAGACCGTGTCCGACCAGGGGCGCATGAACTCGATACCGTCGCCGGAGACGATGTAGGTGGTGAAGCCGCTTTCGCGCAGATACCCCAGCACCTCGAGCATCGGCAGGTAGACCAAATCCGTGTACCTGCGCTTGAAACGGGGAGGCCTTGCCATGGTGAGCCAATCCGTGACGGTCTCCTGGAACTGCGCCGGGGACATGCCCGCGTGCGTCACCATCACCAGTTCCAGCAAGCCCTTGTCACCGGATTTGATAAGGGCCGTCAGGTCGCCAGATCACAAGAAGACGTACGATCACCCTCATCGCCCGCCCTTCGCAGCCCACTTCGGCCTCACGTCATTTTTCTAGAGCTATGCCATTCCAAAAGCGCCCTGCGTCTCTTCTGAACATTGGAAATAAATCTGAATCACGCTCTGCCATCAACTCACAAGCCGCGCATACTAGCTAAATTGGAGCCGGTGATCTTCTGATCTTGCGTCAATTTGGGAGATTAGAGGCAATTTCCGATGCCTCGTGCAGGTGGTCACGGAATGGATGTCAGCGGCGCTCAAGCCGCTGCACTGAGTTCCCGGCGCGGCCGAACAGCCGCCCAGGCACGGGACGCGGCGGGTGCGTCCATTCGCGTGGCGGAACTGATCAGCCGGGATCAGCGCAAAAGCAGAGCCGAAACGCGGCCCCAAGGGCGCGTTGTCCGCCTCCGGCACGCATCCCCGACGGCGTGTGGGAGAGGCTCCATGGAAGGTGCCGCGTGCGAATGCCCGGCGTCGCGGCAAAACGGCGGGGGCACGGCCGAGCCTTCCGGCGGCAGCAACCCATGGGCCTTCCATATTTCCATAAATTCAATTGAATTTGTTGACTATCAAACTCAAGGCTGCTCTCCTCAGGCGACGCAACAGCCGGAGGAGAGGGTGTCATCAGCGGGTGTCCTTAGATCAGGTGGGGGCAGGCCATCCAGGCTCGCCGCGTCCCCGCGCCGCCTTCGGGCGAGCTGTCGCGCAGGCACGGCCCTGGCCGCAAATCCATCCCGGCGCGAACCTGCGTGCCCCAAGGCTTCCCGCCCCAATGCCTTCCATTCCAAGAGCTTTCCATTCCAAGAGCTTTCCATTCCAAGAGCTTTCCATTCCAAGGCTTCCCCATGCCGAACATGACCCCGCGCAAAGCGATGCGCGTCACCCTGCATCTCCAAGCCCGATCACGCTCCAGGCATCCCCGGGGGCAGGTTCACCGGTGCGGAGCCTCTGAAGCTCCCCCCTCCGACGGCCGGCCCGCGACGCTTTCCGGAAGGCGGAGGCCGTCATGAGCATCGCCATGGAGGTGGTGAAGGGGACCGGAGAGAACCTCATCTGGTCCCGCATGCGGCAGGAGGCCTCCGCCGCCCTCGACGAGGAGCCGTTGCTCGCCGGAGTGCTCCAGTCGACGGTGATCGACCAGCCGGACCTCGGCAGCGCCTTCGCCTATCGCCTCGCCCATCGCCTCGGCGGCGGCGACCTGAGCCGCCTCGCGGTGCGCGACATCTTCATGTCGGCGCTGCGGTCGCGGCCGTCGCTGCGGACCGCCTTCACCGACGACCTCAGCGCCATCTATGAGCGCGACCCCACCTGCCGGCGCTTTCTCGACCCCTTCCTCTACTACAAGGGCCTCGCCGCGCTGGAGGCCTACCGCGTCGCCCACTGGCTGTGGAACGACGGCCGCACCACGCTGGCGCTCAACTTCCAGAGCCGCATTTCCGAGGTGTTCCAGGCCGATATCCACCCTGCCGCCCGCATCGGCTCCGGCGTCTTCATCGATCACGCCACCGCGGTGGTGATCGGCGAGACCGCTGTGGTGGCGGATGATGTCTCCATCCTTCAATCCGTCACCCTCGGCGGCAACGGCAAGGACCGGGGCGACCGCCATCCCAAGATCGGGCGGGGCGTGCTGCTCTCCGTGGGCGCCAAGGTGCTCGGCAACATCAAGGTGGGGGAAGGCGCGCGGGTCGCCGCCGCCGCCGTGGTGCTGCACGACGTGCCGCCCTTCTCCACCGTGGCGGGCGTGCCGGCCAAGGTGATCGGCCATTCCAGCACCCAAAGACCCGCCTTCAGCATGGATCAGATGTTCGGCGACGGCATCTGAATGCTTAGCCCCTTTACGGAAGTACAACACAAGGAACAGACATGACCTCCCAGAGACTGAGTGTCAGCGCGGCCGCCGCACGCAATCTTGCGACGGCCAGCGTCACGGTGGTGCAGAATTCCGAACGCACGCCGCGCTGGCTCCATCGCCTTCTGCCCTGGGTCGATGTGGCGGGCGGCGTCTATCGCGTGAACCGGCGTTCGGTGCTGGTGCCCAAGCCCGGCCGCATCGCCATTGGCCTCGACGGCGGGACGGCGCGCATCGTGCCGCAGAGCCTGGCCGCCATCCCGCTGCTCAGCGGGCTCGATGGGGCGGCAGCGGCAAGCCTTGCCGAACGCTTTCAGGAAAGCCGGCACAAGGCGGGCGAGGTCATTGCGGAGCCTTCGGCCGGCGCTCAGAAGCTGTTCGTGGTGGCGGACGGCACCCTTGAATATTTCCTCACCGGCCCGTTCGGCGGACTGCTGCGGCAGGGCCTTGCCACCACAGGCGACTATTTCGGCGACCACGCCCTCACCGGCGAGGCGCGCCATGTGCCGGGGGTAAAGGCGCTCTCCGACGTGACCCTGCTCACCTTCGATATCGCCGACCTCGCCCAGCTCAACGCAGTGCGCGATTCCATCACGGCCACCGCCGACAAGCTGAAGGACCTGGCCGCAATCACCAACGGCCACGGCGAACCCAAGATCAGCCTTTTGGCCGGCCACAGCGGCGAGCCGCGCCTGCCCACCACCTTCGTGGATTATTCCGAGCACCCGCGCGAATACCACCTTTCCACCATCCAGACGGTGCTGCACACCCACACCCGCATCACCGACCTCTATTCCAACGAGATCGATCAGCTGCGCGAGCAGATCCGCCTCACCGTGGACGCGGTGAAGGAGCGGGAGGAATGGGAGATCATCAACAATCCCGATTTCGGCCTGCTCAACGAGGTGTCGCCGCGGTTCCGCATCCCCACCCGCTCCGGCGCGCCGACCCCGGACGACCTCGACGAGCTTCTGAGCCTGGTGTGGAAGCGGCCGGCCTTCTTCGTCGCCCATCCGCGCACCATCGCCGCCTTCGGCCGCGAGGCCACCCGGCGCGGCGTGCCGCCGGTGGTGATCCATCTTTATGGCTCGCCCTTCCTCACCTGGCGCGGCGTGCCCCTGGTGCCGTCCGACAAGCTGCCGATCAACGTGGACCCGGCGACCGGGGTCGCCTCCTCCTCCATCCTGCTGCTGCGCGTCGGCGAGGCGGAACAGGGCGTGGTCGGGCTGCAGAAGGTGGGCGTCACCGGCGAGGTGGAGCCGGGCCTGTCGGTGCGCTACTCGGGCACCAACGAGCACTCCATCGCCTCGCACCTCGTCACCCGCTATTTCTCGGCGGCGGTGCTGATCGAGGATGCCATCGCCCGCCTCGATAACGTTCTGATCGGGCGCTACCATGACTACGCCTGAGCACGCATTTCCGGGGTTAGCCGCGTTCAGCCCTGCGGAGGGCGATGGCTTCCACACCGCCCTCATCTCGCGGCTCGTCAACGAACTCTGTCGCGAGGGGGACGGCACCACGCCGTCCGCCCTCCCGGCGAAGGCGATCGCCCCGCACGCCCCGGCCTTTCCCGGCGTGTGGCAGCAGGCCTCCGCCGCGCCCGGATATCCGGCGCCGCGCCTGCCGGGCATCACCAGCGGCGGCGCGGAAGGCATTCGCGCCGCCCGGGGCTTTGCTCCGGCGGGTTCCACCCCCGATGGCGGCCGAGCCCCGCCGGTCCATCCGGTGATCGAGCCAGTCATCGAGCCTCTGGCCGAAGGCCCTGCCGTGCCGCCGCCCGCGTCGGCATCAGCCGACGCAGGATGGCGGCGGATCTCCGTGGTGGATACGCCAGCCGGCATCGGCCGGGACGATCCCTTTGCCTCGCCGGACTTCTATTTCCTCACCCCCGGCACTTCGCGCTTCGTGCCGGGACAGGGCAAGCCGCCCCACCAGACGCCCCCGGCGGTGACGCACGGCGGCCTCACCGGGTTCGATCCCTATCGGGTGCGGGCAGATTTTCCCGCCTTGCACCAGACCGTCAACGGCCACCCGCTGGTGTGGCTCGACAATGCCGCCACCACGCAGAAGCCGCAGAGCGTCATCGACGCCACCTCGCACTTCTACGCCCATGACAATTCCAACATCCACCGCGCCGCCCATACCCTGGCGGCGCGCTCCACCGACCTGTTCGAGGGGGCGCGGGAAAAGATCGCCCGCTTCATCGGCGCCGCCGAGCCGCGCGAGATCGTGTTCCTGCGCGGCACCACGGAAGCCATCAACCTGGTGGCCAACACCTTCGGCCGCACCCGCATCGGCGCCGGGGACGAGATCATCGTCACCGCTATCGAGCACCACGCCAATATCGTGCCCTGGCAGTTGCTGTCGCAGGCCACCGGCGCGGTGCTGAAGGTGGTGCCGGTGAACGACCGGGGCGAGGTGATCCTGGAGCAGTTCGCCGCTTTGCTCACCGGGCGGACCAAGCTGGTCTCGGTGACCCACGTGGCCAACGCGCTGGGCACGGTGGTGCCAGTGGAGGAGATCATCGCCATCGCCCACGCCCATGGCGTGCCGGTGCTGGTGGATGCCGCCCAGTCGGCCCCCCACGTGCCCATCGACGTGAAGGCGCTGGACGCCGACTTCCTGGTGCTGTCCGGCCACAAGATCTTCGGCCCCACCGGCATCGGCATCCTCTACGGCAAGGCCGACCTGCTGGAGAGTCTGCCGCCCTGGCAGGGCGGCGGCCACATGATCAAGGACGTGACCTTCGCGAAAACCGTCTACCAGGGCCTGCCCGAGCGGTTCGAGGCGGGCACGCCGGACATCGCCGGCGCGGTGGGCCTAGGTGCGGCGGTGGACTATCTCCAGCAGGTGGGCCTGCCCGCCATCGCCGCCTATGAGCATGCCTTGCTTGACTATGCCACGGCGGGGCTGGAGGAGATCGCCGGCCTTCGGCTCATCGGCACCGCCCGGCACAAGGCGAGCGTGCTATCCTTCGTGGTGAAGGATATCGATCCCCAGGAGGTGGCGAAGTTCCTCGACCGGCGCGGCATCGCCGTGCGCTCGGGGCACCATTGCGCCCAACCCGCCCTGCGCCGCTTCGGCGTGGAAGCGACGGTGCGGGCCTCGCTCGCCTTCTACAACACCCGCGAAGACGTGGACGCGCTGGTGACCGCGCTCCACGTTTTGCCGAAAAGCTGAAGGACGCCTGACCATGGCCGAGACCATCTCCATCGGAACCCTCAAGGCGCGCATCGCCGGCGACCCCGGCCTGCTTCTGGTGGATGTGCGCACCCCGGCCGAATATGGCGAGGTGCATGTGCCGCAGGCGAAGAGCGTGCCCCTCGACAGCCTCGATCCGGCCGCCCTCGCGGCGGCCGGCGTCGCCGCCCGCGACCGGCCGGTCCACGTCATCTGCCGCACCCAAAACCGGGCCAAGCTCGGCGCCGCCGCCTTCGAGAAGGCCGGCTTCGGGCAGGTGGTGATCGTGGATGGCGGCACCACGGCCTGGGAGGCGGCGGGCTATCCGGTGACGCGGGGCGGCGTGAAGGTGATCAGCCTGGAGCGGCAGGTACGGATCGGCGCCGGCTCGCTCGTCGTCCTCGGCGTGCTGCTGGCGTGGCTGGTGCACCCGGCCTTCATCGTCCTCTCGGGCTTCGTGGGCGCCGGCCTCGTCTTCGCCGGCATCACCGATTTCTGCGGCATGGGCCTTCTGCTGGCCCGCGCCCCCTGGAACCGCAGGACGGCGGCAGGCTGAGAGGGCGCCCCCGCCCGCAGGCTCGGCTCGGCCCGGCACCGGGCCATGGGGCCTTTGCGGCCCATCCTCGCGCCATCGCGCCCGGGGGCCCACCTCTGGCACCGCCGATGCCCCTCATCCGCGTGGAAGGCGCAAGCGCGCCGCGCACAAGGGCATTTCGTTTCGAAGCACACCGGGATAAGACCAACCAAATTCCGGGAATCGAAACGCTCATGTCCTCCACAGATCAGAAGGTCGCCCTCGTCACCGGCGCTGCGCGCGGCATCGGCCTCGCCGTGGCGCAAAAATTCCTCGCCGAAGGCTGGCGGGTGGCGCTGCTCGATATCCAGGGCCCGCTGCTTCAAGACGCCGTCGCGAGCCTTCACCAGCCCGACCGCACCCTGGCCCTGACCTGCGACGTTTCCGATGCCAAGGGCATCTCCGCTGCCATGGACACGCTGGTCGCGCGGTTCGGGCGGCTCGACGCGCTGGTCAACAATGCCGGCGTCGCGGTATTCAAGCCGCTGCTGGAGATCGAAGACGCGGAATGGAGCCGGGTGTTCGACGTGAACCTCAGCGGCCCGTTCATCTGCACCCGGGCCGCCGCGCCGCTGATGCGCGAGCAGGGTGGCGGGGCGATTGTCAACATCACCTCCATCTCGGGCCTGCGGGCCTCGACCCTGCGCACCGCCTACGGCACCAGCAAGGCCGCCCTCGCGCATCTCACCAAGCAGCTTGCGGTGGAACTCGCCAGTCTCGGCATCCGCGTCAATGCGGTGGCCCCCGGACCGGTGGAGACCGCCATGGCCAAGGCGGTGCACTCCCCCGAGATCCGCGCCGATTATCACGACAGCATCCCGCTCAATCGCTACGGGCTGGAGCAGGAGCTGGCGGAAGCCATCTTCTTCCTGTGCAGCGACCGCGCCAGCTACATTACCGGCCAGGAGCTGGCGGTGGATGGCGGCTTCGACGCCGCCGGCATCGGCCTGCCCACTCTGCGCGGCGCCCGCCGCAACGGCTGAGTCCGTCCAAAGGCTTAAGCGCGCCCGGACGTTCGGGCCGGGCGGTCGTCGTGCCGGGCGGGATCTGTCTCGCGGCTGGGATGGAGGGGCGCAGTCCAGCCCTGCGCCCCGTCTGTCTGCGTCCCTTGTGTCTGCGCCCGTGTGTCAGAGCGCCTCCAGGGCCAGGGCGATGCCCTGTCCCCCGCCGATGCAGAGGGTGACGATGCCCTTGCGCAAGCCGTCCCGCTTCATGGCGTGGAGCAGCCGTGTGGTGAGGATGGCGCCGGTGGCACCGATGGGATGGCCGTGGGCGATGGCGCCGCCCTCCACGTTCACGATGTCCTCCGGCAGGCCCAGCTCGCGTGCCACCGCGATGGGCACGGCGGCGAAGGCCTCGTTGATCTCGATGCGCTCAATATCGCCCAGGCTCCAGCCCGCCCGCTCCAGCGCCTTGCGCACCGCCGGCACGGGGCCGAGGCCGAACAGGCCGGGCTCCACCGCCGCCACGCCATAGCCAGCGATCCGGCCCAGCGGCGCGATGCCCTTGGCCTCGGCGAACGCGCGGTCAGCGACGATCATCGCCGCGGCGGCGCTGTTCAGGCCGGGCGCATTGCCGGCGGTGATGCTGCCGTCCTTGCGGAAGGCCGGCTTCAGCCTGGCGAGCCCTTCCAGCGTCGTATCCGGGCGCGGCGCCTCGTCGGATGCGAAGGTCTCCGGTCCCTTCTTGCCCTTCAGCTCCACCGCGACGATCTCGCCGGCGAAGTGGCCCGCCTTCTGCGCGGCGGCAAAGCGCTGCTGGGAGCGCACGGCGAAGGCATCCTGATCGGCCCTTGTGATCTGCATGCGGGTGACGAGGTCTTCCGTGTGCCAGCCGGAATGCTCGCCGGAAAACGCGTCGTTGAGCCCGTCCGTGAGCATGCTGTCGAGGATCTGGGCCGGGCCCATGCGATAGCCCCAGCGGCCGCCGTCGAGGAGATAGGGCGCGCGGTCCATGTTCTCCATGCCGCCCGCAACCGCCACGTCGGCGGCGCCAACCGCGATCTCCTGCGCCACAGTGAGGATGGCCTGTGCTCCCGATCCGCAGACCCGGTTGACAGTCATGGCCGGCACCGACACTGGCAGACCGCCGCCGATGGACGCCTGCCGGGCGGGGTTCATGCGGTTGCCGGCCTGCACCACGTTGCCCATCACCACGGTGCCGATCTCCGCCGGATCGAGGTTGGCGCGGCGCAGCGTCTCGCGCACGGCGATGGCGCCCAGTTCCGTTGCCGGAATGCCCTTGAGCGCCCCGTTGTAAGCGCCGATGGCGGTGCGCACGGGCGCGGCGAGGATGATGTCAGGCGTGCTCAAGATGCTCTCCTTCTCCGGATACGATATCGCCACGCGCACTGGCGTGGCCGCCCCGGCGCTGCGCGATCCATGGACCGGGCAGACCCACCCATATACGGGCATATACCCTATAATGGACCGCAAACGAGCATCCGGCAACCCCCGACACGGTGACGCGCCACGGCAGGCGCGACCCGTGCGGGTGCAGCTAATGTCATTTATATGAGCCAAAGCCTGAAATCGCCTCGGGCCATATCTCGCCCGCAGACACGCGCCATACCGCTGCACACTAAAACCGGGCTGCCATATTTGGCCCGCTCAATTATCAGCATATACCCTATTTATCGCACTCTCCCGCCCCTGCGCCCCCGCGCGGTCGGCCGTCCTGCCGGGCGCTATGGCAATTCTCGTCCCTGCTGGGATCGGATCACGCAACCTGCGGGTTGAAACAAGACGACCAGGCATCGCGCGGATGGCGTCTCGCTGACGTCGCCTAGCCGCCGGTGTCGGGCAGCCAGCTGATGGACATGGCGAATGTCTGCGCGCCGCCCGGCGGAATGTGCGCGAGACCTGGCTTCTCCACGAAAGGCCGCACCTCATTCTCCGGCGTTGCGAAGCCGTGCCATGGCTCGATGCACAGGAAGGGCGCGCCCGGCTTCGACCACAGGCCGAGCTGCGGCATGCCCGGAAAGCCGATCTCAAGGCCCGGCGCGCCCGGCACACCGAAGCGGATGCGCTGCGAGCGGATGGTCCGGAAGATCACGGCGTCGCGCTCGAACAGGGCATCGTCGGGCGCGATGATCCCGCTCGCCGCCGGATTGGGCTCGGTGGTAGCCGAAAGCAGGCCCTCCACTGGCCGGTGTACCGGCTCGTTCTCCGGCGTCTCGAAGAGCAGGCGGTGGTCGGCCCGGCTGCCGCCATAGGGCATCGGCCACAGGAAGGCAGGGTGGAAGCCGAAGCTCGCCGGCAAGCTGTCCGATCCCGGATTGCGCACCGTGCCGGTGATGGTGAGGGTGGCGCCGTCGAGCACATAGGCCACGTCCAGCGCGAAGGCGAAAGGATATTGGGCCCGGGTCTCGGCGCTCGGCAGCAGCCGGAACGCGGCGCGGGCCGGCTCTTCTTCCACCACTTCGAACGTGCTGCGCCGGGCAAAGCCGTGCTGCTTCATGCCGTAGCGCTGCCCGTCGTGGAGCAGTTCGTCCTCCGGCAGCCGGCCGACGATGGGAAACAGCAGCGGCGCGCGCCCCGCCCAGAACGCCGGATCGCCATGCCATAGCAGGTCGCGGCCCTCCCGGTCGCGCAGCCGCACCAGTTCGGCGCCGAGGGGGGCAATCTCCGCCGACAGCACGCTGGAACTCAAGCTCACCGACTTGCCCGTCATGGTCATTCGCCCTCCGGATCATGCGCCTTTCGCCATCCCTAGCACCGCGGGAGGAAGGAAGGCATCCCGGTGGCGGGCTGGGCGTGTGCCCTGTCGGCTTTGCGACACTCGCGGGGCCGGCAGACGCCCGGAATGGCGCGCCCCGCACTGGTCCACAACTTGCGTGTGGGCGGTCAGACGTTCGTTTCTGCGAAGGCGATCCCCATGGCGTTCACCTCTGTCTGTCCCACGAGTGCGGTGAGTGAGGGGGCCATGGGCCTCTTCCAGGTCGGCCGCAAGAGCGTGCTGCTGGTGTGGCCCACGGGCGGCGAGCTGAAGGCCTATCGCGGGCGATGCCCCCACGCCGACATGCCTTTGACCGACGCCACCTTCAACGGGCAGACCGTCACCTGCCCCATCCATGTGTGGGGATTCGACGCCACCAGCGGCAAGTGCGTGACCCACCTCGTGCGCAACGCGCTCCACCCCTATGACGTGCGGGTGGAGGGTGACGAGATCCTCGTGGACGTGGGCCCGGTGAAGCCGGCGCGGGCGCCGGCCTGATTTTGAAGGCGGAGTGCTTTCCCCGCCGATCCGCTCCGGTGGCGGGCCTCATGCCGTTGTTTCAGCTCCCGCGCCTACTCCCCGCTCCGCCGGAGCGTGTACCACGCCGAGCAGCTCCAGCACCTGGTCGCGCAGGGCAACGAACTGCGGGCTGGAGCGGTCGCGCCGGGCCACCTCGGGCACATTGAGCACCGCCGCGATGCGCCCCGGCCGGGGATGCAGCACCACGATGCGATGGCCCAGATACACCGCCTCGTCCACATCGTGGGTGACAAGGATGGCGGTGGCCCCCTCGCTGGCCACGATGCGCTTCAGTTCCTCCTGCAATCGCAGCCGGGTCAGCGCATCGAGCGCGCCCAAAGGCTCGTCCAGCAGCAGGAAGCGCGGCCGGTTGGCGAGCGCCCGGGCGATGGCGACGCGCTGCGCCATGCCGCCGGAGAGCTGGGCCGGATAGGCCTTGGCGAAGGCCTCCAGCCCCACCAATTCCAGATGCTCGGCTACCGCGCGCCGCCGCGCCGGCTTGTCGAGGCCGGAATGCAGCAGCGCCGCGCCCACATTGGCCTCCACCGTGAGCCACGGCAGCAGCCGGTGCTCCTGGAACACGATGGCCCGGTCGGCCCCCGGCCCGTCCACGAGCCGGTCGTCGAGGCGGATCTCGCCGGAATAGTCCCGGTCGAGGCCGAGGATCAGGCGCAGCAGGGTGGACTTGCCGCAGCCGGATGCGCCCACCACGCTCACGAAGGCGCCGGCCTCCACGGTGAGGGTGATGCCGGCGAGCGCCTCGATGGGCCGGCCCTGCACCAGGAAGGTCTTGTTGACATTGCGGATGTCGAGGGCGGGATGGCGCGCGGCCAGCGCCGGAGCGGAAGCAAGGGGCGCGGTCATCGGGCGTGCCACCGCACGAGGAGGGCTTCGGCGCGCTCGGCCAGCGTGTTGTAGGCGAGCCCAACGAGGCCGAACAGCGCGATGGCGAGGAATAAAAGGTCGATCTCGAACAATTGGCTGCCCTCGTTGAGCCGCCCGCCGAGACCGGGGGCGATGTTGAGGAAGAGTTCGGAGCCAACGGTGGCGAGCCACGCATAGATGAGCGCGCCGTGCAGGCCGGTGAAGATCATGGGCAGCGCGCTCGGCACTGCCACCAGGCGAAAATAGGTCCAGCGGCTGAACAGCAGCACATCGGACAATTCGCGATAGGTGGCCGGCACGAGGCTGATGCCCCGCCAAGTATTCACCACCATGGGCTGGAACGCCGCCACGGCGATGAAGGCGATCTTGCCGGGGTCGGCGCCGCCGAACCACATGGACAGCAGCGGCACCCAGGCGAACAGCGCCGTCTGCCGCTGGGCCAGCACGGTCGGGCCGACGATCTTGCCGAGCCGGCCCGACAGGCCCAGAAGGCCGCCGAGGGCAAGGCCGGCGGCCACCCCGATGACCAGCCCGGCGAGATTGCGCCGCAAAGTCTCCTTCAGATCGAACAGGATGGTGCCTTGGGTCACCTCCACGACGAGGCGATGGACCACGTCGAGGGGGGACGGCAGGTATTTGCGCTCCACCCAGCCGAAATGATGGGCGGCGAACCACAGCAGCAGCAGCGCGCCGAACGAGGCCCAGGGCCGCCAGTCGAGGCTCCGGCCCAGCGCATGACCGGTGCCGCGCAGGGCCGTAGCAAGCCGCGAGGGGGCCGCGGGCGCGGCGTCGCGGGCGGTGCTTCGGGCGGTGCCGGAAAGGGCGTCAATGGACATCGGCGGTCCCCTTCTTCCACGGCTGCGCCCGGCGCTCCACGGCCCGCAGCAGCAGGTCCATGGCAAGGCCCGCGATCGCCACAACGATCATGGCCACGATGACGAGGTCGAGCTGGAACAGCTGGCGGCCCCATGTCATCAGGTAGCCGAGGCCCTCGAAGGAGGCGAACAGCTCGGCCAGCACCAAAGTCTGCCAGGCATTGGCGAGGCCCTCGCGCAGCCCGGCGAAGAGTGAGGGCACCGCCCCCGGCAGCACGATGAGGCGCAGCGTGTCGCGGGTGTCGAACTGCAGCGCCTGCCCCAGCTCCCGGAAGGCCGGCGAGACCGCCTCGATGCCCCGCGCCGTGCCGAGGATGACGGGGATGGCCGCCGACCAGGCGATGACCACATATTTCAACGGCTCATCGATGCCCATGAACAAAGTGAGCAGCGGCATCCAGGCCAGCACGTTCACCCGCGCCACCGCCTGCACCGGCGGATAGAAGAAGGCGCGGAAGGTGGGCGACAGGCCCGCCGCCGCCCCGAAGGCGAGCCCGCCCACGGCCCCGATGCCGAAGCCGATGAGCACCCGCTCGGTGGACACCTTCAGATGGGTGGCGAGGGTGCCGTCGCCCACGAGGCCGAGGAAGGTTTCCAGGATCGCCTGCGGCGCCGGCAGGATCTGTTCCGGCAGCAGGCCGGCCCGCGCCGCCGCCCACCACACGACCACCAGGACCGTGGGAAAGCCGAGGCCGAGCACGGCGGCCGGAATCGCGCGTGGCCGGCGGCGATGGGCGGGGACCGCGAGGGAGGCCACTTGGGCGGCCTCGGGGCGGGCGGACCGGGTGTCGAGGGTCTGTGTGAGGCTCATGTCGCTCCACCGGTGATGGCGTGACCAGGGCCGGGAGCGTCCTGCGCGCACCGGCCCTGGAAGGACCTTCAAGATTCAGTTGCAAGGTTCAATTGGAGGCTTTCTGGTCGATCCGGCCGCGGGTCACGATCTTGCCCTTGGCGTCATGGGTGGACCAGAAGTCCTCCAGGGCCAGGTCCTTCAGCGCCTTGTCGAGATAGGTGCGGTCGAACCAGTGATCGATGTCCGGATCACCCTTCAGCAGGCCGTAGTCCTTGGCGGCGGCGGCCTGTTCCTTGTAGCGGGCGACCACATAGTCATCGATCAGCGGATTGACGATGTGGGAGAGCCGCACGCCCTCGAAATTGGTGGCGAACGTTTCCTTGGGCAGGCCGGAGAGCGCCCAGGCCTCGAACGCCTCCTCGCGGTTCTCGTCCAGCGAGATGAAGCGCGCCGCCTTGATGAAGGTGGTGACCACGCGCTGGGTCAGCTCGGGATGCTCAGCGGCGAACTTCTCGGTGACGAAGTAGGAGGAGTTGCGCCCCAGCGTCGGATCGTCATTCTTGGTGGTGTAGACGATCTTGACCACGCCCCGCGCCGCCAGCGGCAGATATTCCTGCCCGCCGAACACCGCATCCACATTGCCGGAGCTCAGGGCCGCCACGGCGGCGTTGGCATCGAGATTGATGAAGCGCACGTCCTTCTCGGAGAGGCCGTGCAGCGCCAGGATGCGGTCGGTGGCATTCTGCAAATTGGTGCCCTTGAACAGGGCGACCTTGCGGCCTTTCACGTCCTCCACCTTGGCGATGTCGCTGTTGGCCGGCACCGCGAGGAAGATGGGATTGTTGCGCTGGGTGGCGAAGATGAATTTGTGCTTCAGCCCCCGCGCCCGGCCGACGATGGCCGGCAGGTCGCCGAGCAGGAAGAAATCCAGCTGGCCGGAGGCCACCGATTCATTCAGCGCCGGCCCGGCGCCACGGAAGAAGGTCCATTCGATCTTCACGTCCTTGTCGTTGGCGAACTCCTTCTCGATCAGCTCGCGTGCCCGCGCATAGGTGGTGGGATCGCCGTGGGAGAAGGCCCGCTGCTCGGCGCCGACGCCGGGATGGCCGAAACGGATCACGGTCTCGGCGGAGGCGGCTCCCGCCCACAGGGCGACGAGCGCGGCGGCACCCGCCAGCGGGCGCAGCAGAGGACGCAGAAGACGAAGAATGGGGCGCGACATGGGAACCTCGTCGGCAGGCGGGCGGGGCATTCGGGCGGGGCGGCCGGGACAGGTCCCGGCCGCGTCGGGCGGGCAGGCTCAGGCGGCGCGGCCGACCTCGGCCTTGTCGTGGCGGGAGCGCAGCACGCTCGAACGGCCGTCCACGCTCACCGGCACCTCCCCGTCCACGGTCACGCGGCGCACGATGCGGTGCTGGTCGCCGTAGTCGTTGACGGCGTAATGCTGGGTGGCGCGATTGTCCCAAACCGCTACGTCGCCCTGCCGCCAGCGCCAGCGGACGGTGTTCTCCGGCGCGGTGATGTGGCTCTGGAACAGGTCGTAGAGCTTCTGGCTGTCGCCCTTGTTGAGGCCGATGAAGCGCTGCACGAAATTGCCCAGCACCAAAGTGCGCTCCCCGGTCTGCGGGTGCACGCGCACCACGGGATGCTCGGTCTCGAACACGGTGCGGGTGAAGTTGCGGTCGAACTGCCGGCGGTCGTCGTCGGTGGCGTGGGGGCGCACGGCGGCATAATCGTAGGCGTTGGTGTGCAGCGCCCACAGGCTGTCGGCGAGCTGGCGCAGCGGCTCGGGCAGATACGCGTAGGCCGTGGCGGTGTTCGACCACACCGTGTCGCCGCCGGCGGCGGGAATTAGCACGCCGCGCAGCACCGAGATCTTGGGATAGGCGTCCACGAAGGTCACATCCGTATGCCACTGGTCGGCGCGGCCGGCGCCCTGCCCGCTGTCGCGCTCGCCGCTGCGGCGGGTGTCCAGCTCCAGCACCGAACTGGTGCCGGAAAGGGCGCCGATGGTGGGATGGGGAACCAGCCCGCCAAACCGTGCGCCGAACGCCTCCTGCGCTGCGTCGTCGAGATTCTCCTGGTCGCGGAAGAACAGCACCTTGTGCTTCAGCAGCAGGCGCTGGATCTCGTCAAACAGTGGCTGCGGCAGATCGCCGGCGAGCCGCACGTTGCGGATCTCGACCCCGATGCGGCCGGAGAGCGGAACCACGTCGCTCTCGGGAAGGGTGGGCAGGCTGGTGACCGATGCGCTCATGGCAACCTCCTCGTGATGACCTGATGGCCTTTCCCCGGATCGGGGGGCGGGCGGGGCCGCCGTGCATTCGACGGGCGCCACAGCCGCGGCGGGAATATTTAGATTGATAATTTCAAGTTAGTCTATAAATTAAATGAACATTAAAACCCGGTTGTTTCACACCCTCGTTTCCACCCCTCTTTGCCAAGCGAGTTGCGGCATGGGCTCAGCCTCTTCCCCGTCGTCGGAAAGCCATCTGGATTGCGATGTCCTCGTGCTCGGCGGCGGGCCGGCGGGCACCTGGGCGGCCCTTGAAGCGGCGAAATCCGGCGCCCGCGTCATCCTTGCGGACAAGGGCTTCTGCGGCACGTCCGGGGCGACCGCGCCCTCCGGCACTTCGGTCTGGTACGTGCCGCCCGACCCGGAACGCCGGCACGCCGCCATCGTCAGCCGCGAGGCGCTGGGCGGCCATCTCGCCGACCGGGCGTGGTCGGCACGGGTGCTGGATGCCACATATGACGGCCTCAACCATCTGGGCGAGCGCGGCTATCCCTTCCCGCTGGACGAGGCCGGTGCGCCCATCCGGGTGTCCCTCCAGGGGCCGGAATACATGCGCCTCATGCGCAAGCTGGTGAAGGGAGCGGGCGTGCGCATCCTCGATCACAGCCCGGCGCTGGAGCTTCTGGTGGATGGCGGCGGCGCGGTGGCCGGGGCGCGGGGCATCCGCCGCCAGCAGGGCGATGCCTGGCGCGTACATGCCGGCGCGGTGGTGATCGCCACCGGCGGCTGCGCCTTCCTCTCCCGCGCGCTGGGCTGCACCGCCCTCACCGGCGACGGCCATCTCATGGCGGCGGAAGCGGGGGCGGACTTCTCGGGCATGGAATTCTCCAATGCCTATGCCATCGCCGCAGCCTTTTCCTCGGTCACCAAGACGCTGTTCTACAAGTGGGCCACCTTTACCGATGCGGGCGGCGACGAAATTCCCGGCGCCGCCTCCAACGGCGGGCGCTCGGTGATCGCGCGGCACCTTCAGACCGGGCCGGTGTTCGCCCGGCTCGACCGCGCCGATGATGCCATGCGGCAGAGCATGCGCTCGGCCCAGCCGAATTTCTTCCTGCCCTTCGATCGCATGGGCATCGATCCCTTCACCCAGCGTTTCCCGGTCACCCTGCATCTGGAGGGCACGGTGCGCGGCACCGGCGGATTGCGGATCGTGGACGAGACCTGCGCCACCGGCGTGCCCGGCCTTTATGCCGCCGGGGACGCCGCGACGCGCGAACTGATCTGCGGTGGCTTCACCGGCGGCGGCAGCCACAATGCCGCCTGGGCCATCTCCTCCGGCCGCTGGGCCGGTCGGGCGGCCGCAGACCATGGCCGCCGCGCGCACACAGGCGCAGCGCGGCAGGGCGCCGGCACCGTGGGGCTGCGGGATGCCGGCGCCCGCCCCTTCGACCCCGCGGAGGCGGCCCGCACCGTGCTCGCCGAGGTCCACCCCTTCGAGCGCAATTATTTCCGCACCGAGGCCGGGCTCGGCGCTGCCCTCGACCGGCTGGACCGGCAGTGGGAGGGCCTGCGCGCCGCCGCTGCCGCCGACCGCGACGGCGTGCTGCGCACCCGCGAGGCGGCGGCCATGACGGCGGTGGCCCGCTGGATGTACCGAAGCGCCCTCGCCCGCACCGAAAGCCGGGGCATGCACCGCCGCATGGAGCATGCGGGAGCGGACCCGGCCCAGCGGCATTACCTCACATCGGGCGGGCTCGACGCGGTGTTCGTCTCCCGCCGGCCGGCACCGGCGCTGGCGACCAATGGCGCGGAGATCGCCGCATGATCGAGATCGTCAGCCCGTCCCGCTGCACCGCCTGCAACATCTGCGTCAGCGCCTGCCCCACCAACGTGTTCGACAAGACGCCCGGCGCCCCGCCGGTGATCGCGAGGCCGGACGACTGCCAGACCTGCTTCATGTGCGAGCTGTATTGCCCGGAGGACGCGCTCTACGTGTCGCCGAAAGCCGGCGGCTGGCAGGGCATCAGCGAGGACGATCTGGTGGCGGCCGGCACGCTCGGCAGCTACCGCGCTGCCATCGGCTGGACCGCCGGAACGGCCGAGCTGCGCCGCGTGGACACCATGCATCGCGTGCTCAAGGGGGGCTGAAGCGGTGCGTTCGGCGAAGTGCCTGACTTGCTCGCCCGATGGCGAGGCGAGCGCTGCCTTTGCTCCCTGCCTGCGTGCGGGGTGAGTGCCGCCGTGCCCCCTCTCCCGCTCGCGGGGGAGGGTTGGGGAGGGGGCTAGCCTCCGCCAAAAGGGACCGGCTGGCGTGGGTGAAAGCCACCCTTGCCCCCACCCTGCCCTCCCCCGCAAGCGGGAGAGGGTTCCCATCGCACCCAGTCGCAGCTTCAGCCTTTCGCCACGCCTCAATCCCCACCCAGCGTGATGCGGCCCATGCTCGCCACCTCGGCCTCACCCACCCGGCGGGCTTCCAGCTGTTTCGCCGACGGGCCCGGCCGCACCATGTGGAAGCGGACCACCTTGGCCGGGCGTCCGCCGTCCGCCGGCGCGCTGACGAGGAGGTCCGCGCCTTCGGTGGTGCTTGTGGTGGCGACGCTCAGGCCGCGCCCTGCGGCCCCGAACGGCTGGAGCGAGGCCATCTCGCCAAAGGTGACGGCGGGATGCGCGGCGGCGCTGTGGAGATACATGACCGGCCCGCCATCCAGCGCCGAGCCGCTGGAAAACACCTTCACTGTCCCGCCGTCGAGCTGGCCCACCACGATCCGCTCGGCGCCGCCGAGCACCCCGGCCAGCCAGCCGGTGGCGAGCGAAACCCCGCCCTTGTAGTCGTCGCCGAAGGGCGAAAACTCGGCGGTGGTCACCGGCTCGAACCGGTCCACATTGCCCCGGCAGATATCGCCGAAGGGCGCGAGGGCGGCGGGGATCGGCGTCGCCGGCGCGGGAGGCGACAGGGCCACCGGCGTCCCGACGCCGATGGGCGACAACAGCGGGAAGGCGAACACCTTCACCCGCGCCGGCGCGCCGGGACCGGGCGCGGTCACGATGCTCTGCCGGCCGGTGGCGAAATCCACGAAGCCGGTGCCGAGGGTGACGCCGGAGCGGTCCTCGCCATAGGGGCTGAAGGAGGAGAACAGCGCCGGCGCCCAGCCCAGCGGCAGCAGGGTGGAGCGGAACACCTTCACTTCGCTGCGCACACCCGGCCCCGAGCCGGCGATGATATTGTCCGCCGCAGTGCCGTCGATCTGGGCCACAGCGACGCTGACGCCGCCCGTGGCACCCGCATCGAACGCCCGGAACCGCGCCAGTTCCCTGGTGAAGGGCGCCGCACCCTGCCCTGCCCCACCCTGCCCTGCCGTACCCTTGCCCGCCGCGCCGGCGAAGACGGCTACCTCCGGCGCGCGGCCGGCGCCCGCGCCCACCACGAGGTCGTAGACGCCGTCGCCATCCACGTCGCCCATGGCGACGCTTACCGTGCCCTCGAAGCCGGGGAAGGGCGTCACGGTCGCGACCAGGCGATCACCATTGTTGTCGAACACGCGGACGCTGGCCGCCCGCCCCGGCCCGCCGGGAATGGCGACCGCGTAGGTGGAGACGGCGGGAATGATGTTCACCAGCGCCATCAAGCCGTTGTCCTCATGGTTGAGGCGGTGGCAGTGCATGACGAACAGGCCGGCATAGTCCAGGAAGCGGGTGCGGATGGAGAGGGTGCCGGGCTGGATCACGCTCTCCTCCGGGCCGAGGTTCGGCGCCGGCACGTTGACGTTGTCGAGGCCCTGCATCAGCGGGCCGAGGGTCAAATCCACGGTGGGGTCGGACATGGCGACGAGCTGGAAGTCGTTCACATGCACATGGATGGGATGCTCGTCGTTGTTGACGTTGCTGAAGGCCCACTCCTCCACCGAGCCGAGGCGCGGCTGGATCAGCGGGACATTGGGGAAGGCCCCGCTGTCGAAAGCGTAGATGAAGGTCTTCGGGTCATCCGTGCTGGCGAGGTCATTAAGGAAGCCGCCATTGATGAGGATGCGGCGGGTGAGGTCCGGCGTCAGCCTGGAGAGGTCGTCGAACGGCGCGCCGGCCTTCAGAGGCTCGCCCTCCCGGAATGGCGTCGTGGTGCCCTTCGTAGCGTCCTTGCCCCCGTCCGGCACCGCCCGCGCCAGCACCTGGGTGGGGAAGAAAAAGAAGCCGTCGAAATAGCTCACCGCCGCGGGCGCCACGCTGAGGGTGCCGAGCACGGCCGGCGGGTTCTCGGTGCCGTTGGCGGTGTAGAGGATGCCCGGCGCATTCTGCGTCCGCGCGCCACCGCCCAGCGGCGGCATCTCCAGCACCAGGTCGCCGGTCTCCGGCATGGTCACGGCGATGGCGAACCGCGACGCCGGCGGGATGAGGAGGCGCGTCCCGTCCTCGTCGGTCGGATAGCGCACCGCCGGGCTCGGATTGCCGTCCTGCCCCACGATGGCGATCTTCGGGTGGCGACCCGTCGCTGTCTCGGTGAGGCGCAGGTTCATATAGGCGATGTCACTGATGTTGGAGAGCACCCAGATCTCGGTCTGCCCCGCCTTGGAGCGCAGCGTCGGCTGGAACTGCCCGTTCACGGTGAACTGCACGTCGCGCAGGTGGTCGGGCCGGGCCGGATCGGCGGGCACGTTGCCGGCGCTGCCGGCGGCGGCGGTGAAGCTTTGCAGATTGTTCGGGATGAACTGGAAGCGCCCGCGCATGTTGTTGATGGACAACGGACCGGCGTACCACACGGTGGCGAACTGCGTGCCGGGCTTGGCCTTGGTGAAGTTCACCGGCGCCAACACCGGGCGATAGGTGCCGGCGGCGAGCGCGCCGGGGGCCGGCGGCTCCAGCGTGCTGACGAATTGCGGCCAGTTGGCATTGTTGAACTGCGGCGCAGGCCCCTGCCGATCGAACACGAAATTATATTGCAGCGCCATGTTGCGGATGGGGATGGCCTGCCGCGTCACCACCGGCAAATTGCCGTCCGCCCGCCCGATGGTGAGCAGGCCCGCAAGGCCGAAATAGACATGGGCGGCGGTGAGCGTGTGCAGGTGCGGGTGATACCAGTAGGCGCCCTGCGGATGGTCGGCGGGAATGCGGTAGACATAGGTGTTCGCGGTGCCCGCCGGCATGTGCAGCAACACATTGTCCGAATTGCCCCTGGGACTCACGTGCAGGCCGTGGGTGTGCAGGTTGATGGGCGATTCCGCAAGCGGCGCGGGATGGAGCGGCACGGCGGCGCCCCGCGCGGCATAGTTCGGGTCGTAGAAATCGCGGACGGTAAGGTCCTTGAGGCCATTCTCCAGATGGATGATCAAGGTCTCACCCGGGGCCACCTGCAAGGTGGGGGCGGGATAGACATCGCTGGCAGCGGCAACGCCGTCGGAGGCCGTGCCCTGCACTAGGGTGTAGCCGAACAGCAGCGCGTTCTTCACCGGGGCGGCTGAGGTGTCGAGCCGGGCGGCGCCCTGATGGGCGGTAAGCCGCACCTCGAGCACGCCATCCTTGCTGGCGAGGGTCACCGGCTCGGCGAAGGCGGGAGAAGCGCGGGCCTGCGCCGGCGTTTGCGCCTGTGCTGGGGCGGCAGCGCCAATCCCGCAGAGGGCGAGGAGAAGCCAGCGCAGATGCCGGCATGTGCCGTTGACCGTTCCCATGAGCTTTCCCCGCCGGATTGGTATTTTGTGCGACCATAGCAGCACGCGCGACCGCCTGTGCAATGAACCGCCATGCCATCACCGGCGATGCGGATCCATCCGCGCGGTCCCGTTCTTGCACCACGCACGGCAGGGATCTCACCCGAGACAATCCGAGCCTGAACCATGACACAGTCCACGCCCCGCCCCGGCCGCACCATCGCCTGCCCCACCTGCGACGCCCTCACCGCCCTTTCCTCCGGCGAGGATGCCCAGGCCGCGCGCTGCACCGCCTGCGGGGGACAGCTCTTCACCGGCCGCCCCATGGCGCTGACCGCTGCGCGCTTCGATGCCCACACCGGACAGAGCGACGTGCCGCTGGTGATCGACTTCTGGGCCGACTGGTGCGGGCCATGCAAAACCATGGCTCCGGTGTTCGAGGCGCTGGCAGCCGAGTTCGAGCCCCATATCCGCTTCGCCAAGGTGGACACCGACGCCGAGCGGGAGCTGGCCAGCTATTTCCGCATCAGCTCCATCCCCACCCTCAGCTTCATCCATGATCACCGCGAGGTCGCCCGCGTGGCCGGCGCCATGTTCGCCGGCGACCTGCGCCGCTGGCTTTATGACGCCCTGTCCCAAACCCAGGAGAAGGAAAAGGCCGCGCCCGACGCGGAACAGCGAACATCCTGAAGGCTACGGAAGACGGGATCAGCCCATCCATCGCGAAGAGGTGCGGCTGCCGCCATATGAGCACATGTGACGCAACGTGACCCCAACCAGCGGGGCCGCGAGGGCTGGCGCGCGGCTGCTCCCATTTGCCACCCTTGTGTTTCCGGCGGTGACATAGCCAATATCGGCGCGGCTCCGCCCGAGTTGCACCATGGTTGAACCCGACATCGTTTTCTCCCGAATCTTGGAATTCATGCAGGGTGGGGCGCTCGCCCTCGACCGCCGGGGCCACGTGCGAGCCTTCAATCCGGCGGCGGAACGCATGCTCGGCCTGTCGCTGGAACGTGCCGGTGAGCACCCGTTCGCAACCGTGCTGTTCGACGATCCGGCCAATGACGATTTCGCGCAGGCTTTGCTGGACGCCGTCTACGACGCCGACAGCCGCCACGACCGCGACATCGAATATCACCGCGACGGCCAGCGCGTCTGGCTCAACATGATCACCTCGACCCTGTGGTCGCATCCCACCCAGGACGGCCCGGCGCGCAAGGTGGGGGTGGTGGCGCTGTTCATCGACATCACCGAGCGCAAGATGGCCACCGCCGAGCTGCGGCGCGCCAACGAAGAGCTGGAGCGGCGGGTGCAGGAGCGCACGCAGCAGCTCGCCGAGGCCAATCTGAGGCTCCAGCGCGAGATTGCCGAGCGCGTGCGGGCGCAGGAGCAGATCGCCCACCTTGCCGAGCACGACGTGCTCACCGCGCTGCCGAACCGCCGGCGCTTCGAGCGGTGCCTCGCCGACGCCGTCGAAGGCGGGCAAGGGTTCGCCGTCCTCTATCTCGATCTCGACGGCTTCAAGGCCATCAACGACACCCACGGCCACGACACCGGCGACGGACTGTTGCAGAACGTGGCCCGCCGGCTGAAGAGCTGCCTGCGCGCGGGCGATACGCTGGCGCGGCTGGGGGGCGACGAGTTCGCGGTCATCCTGGGATCGATCTGCACGCCCGAGGAGGTGGAGCCGGTGGTGGAGCGCATCATCGCCCATGTGGGGTCGCCGTATGGCGCCGATGGCGACCTCAACCTGAAGATCAGCGTCAGCGTCGGCGTCGCGCTCCACCCGGAGGCGGGTCGCACCCCGCGCGCGCTGCTCCAGGCCGCGGACCGGGCTATGTACGAGGCCAAGCGCAGCGGGCGGAGGCCGGTCCGCCCCCCGGCCCCCGACAGCAAGGAGGTCTAGGACACGGGTCCGCGCCCTTGCCGCTCGTGGATGCGCCTCGGGACGAGGCGCAATCAGACGCCGCGCGGGCTGGTCATGGCTGGGGCCGACGCTCAGACGCCGCGCGGGCTGGTCCATGGCTGGGGCCGACGCTCAGACGCCGCGCGGGCTGGTCCATGGCTGGGGCCGACGCTCAGACGCCGCGCGGGCTGGTCCATGCCCGCAAGCCCAACTCATGGGCCATTGGATCCGTCCAGCGGCCGCGTGCCATCCAATCCCAGCACCTGTTCCAGCCGGTCCAGCGCATGGCGCACCGCCTGGGTGTCGTCCGGCCCCAGGGCCGCGCACAGGCGGGCCTCGAAGGCGCTCATGTCGGGCACGATGGCGCGATAGGTGGTGATACCCAACGGGGTAAGGCTCAGGAATTCCTCGCGGCGGTCCGCCGGGTTTTCCGCCCGCGACAGCCAGCGCCGCTCCTCCAGCCCCTGCACCGCCCGGCTCACCTTGGTCTTGTGAAGGCGCGCATGCCGGCCCACCTCCCGCGCCGTGCTGCGGGGCAATTGGGCCAGCGTCGCCAGCACCCGCCATTCGGGAATGGTGAGGCCGAACTTGCGGCCATAGACCTCCCGCAACTGCTCCGACAGGACGGCGGCCACGCGGTTGAGCCGGTAGGGAAGGAAGCGTTCGAGGTCGAGGGTGCTGTCGAGCGTGCTCATGGCTTGTTAGTTACATTTTCAACTGTCATGGTCGCAACCAAATTTTGGAGGTCGCAAATTTTGGAGGTCGCCATGAACAGTCTGCCCCAACCCCGCCTTCAGGGCACGCCGCTGCGCCAGAGCGCGCTCGTGCCCGGCTACATGTCCGGCTTCGGCAATTCGTTCGAGACCGAGGCGCTGGAAGGCACCTTGCCCATCGGCCGCAACTCGCCGCAGAAGATCAACTACGGGCTTTATGCCGAGCAGCTTTCCGGCTCGCCCTTCACCGCGCCGCAGGCGGTGAACGAGCGCTCCTGGCTCTACCGCATCCGCCCCACGGTGAAGCATTCGGGGCGCTACCGCCGCGTGGACAAGGGCCTGATGCGCACCGCCCCCATGGCCCGCGACGAGAGCGAGCTGACGCTCGGCCAATACCGCTGGAGCGCGCTCCCGCTGCCGCAGGACAAGCGCACCTTCCTCTCAGGCCTTGCCACCCTGACCACGGCGGGGGACGCCGACGGCCAGAGCGGCATGGCGGCCCACATGGCCTTCGTCACGGCCTCCATGGAGAACGAGTACTTCTTCAACGCGGACGGCGAATTGCTGGTGGTTGCCCAGCAGGGCGCCTTGCGGTTCCGCACCGAGTTCGGCGTCATCGACATCGCGCCCGGCGAGATCTGCCTGATCCCGCGCGGCGTCATCTTCAAGGTGGAGCTGATCGACGGGCCGGCCCGCGCCTATGTCTGCGAGAATTACGGCGCCACCTTCACCCTGCCGGACCGCGGCCCCATCGGCGCCAACTGCCTTGCCAACCCGCGCGACTTCCTCACCCCCGTGGCCGCCTATGAGGACAGGGAGGTGCCCTCGCAGCTGTTCGTGAAGTGGGGCGGCGAATTGTTCGTCACCGACATCGGCCAGTCGCCCCTCGACGTGGTGGCCTGGCACGGCAATTACGCGCCCTACAAATATGACCTGCGCACCTTCTCGCCTGTCGGCGCGCTGATGTTCGACCATCCGGACCCGTCCATATTCACCGTGCTCACCTCGCCCTCGGGCACGCCGGGCACGGCGAACATCGACTTCGTCATCTTCCCCGAGCGATGGATGGTGGCGGAGAATACGTTCCGGCCGCCGTGGTATCACCGCAACATCATGTCCGAATTCATGGGGCTCATCTTCGGCGTCTACGACGCCAAGCCCGAGGGGTTCGAGCCCGGCGGCTTCTCCCTGCACAACCTCATGCTGCCCCACGGCCCGGACGAGCAGGCCTTCGAGCACGCCTCCACCGGCGAGCTGAAGCCGGTGAAGCTGGAGAATACGCTGGCCTTCATGTTCGAGACCCGCGTGGCCCAGCGCGTCACCGCCTATGCCACCGGCGTGCCGCAGCTCCAGGCCGATTATGTGGACTGCTGGGCTGGCCTGAAGAAGCGCTTCGACCCCACCCGCAAGGATGCGTGGTGAGGCTGGCCCTCCCCGTCTGACTTTGCGTCCGCGCCGGCGCTGCATGCCGGCGCCGGCCTTCCTCCTTGCTCGCTCCTTGCTCCCTTGCCCGGACCTCTCCCATGATCGACGCAACCCACGATCCCGCCCGCACCAGCTGGGTGGCCTCAGCCAACGGCCATTCCGATTTCCCCATCCAGAACCTGCCCTTCGGCATCTTCAGCCCGCCCGGCGGGCAGCCCCGCGGGGGCGTCGCCATCGGCGATGACATCCTTGATCTCGCCGTGGCGCTGGAGCTGGGCCTGTTCGAGGGGACCGCCAAGGCAGCGGCGCAGGCGGCGGCGGGGTCGACCCTCAACGCCTTCTTCGCCCTCGGGACGGCGCCGCGCGCCGCGCTGCGTGCACGCCTCGTCCAGCTGCTGGACGCCCATGGCGCGGAGCGCTCCGACGTGGAGCCCCACGCCGCCCGGCTGCTGCATCGGGCGGCGGACTGCACGCTGCACCTGCCCGCCGCCATCGCCGACTACACGGATTTCTACGCCGGCATCTCCCACGCCACCAATGTGGGCAAGCTGTTCCGGCCCGATAACCCGCTGCTGCCCAACTACAAATACGTGCCCATCGGCTATCACGGGCGGGCCTCCTCCATCCGGCCCTCGGGCTTCGACGTGCGTCGGCCCAACGGCCAGCGCAAGCGGGCCGACGAGGCGGAGCCGACCTTCGGCCCCTCCCGCAATCTCGACTACGAGCTGGAGCTGGGCATCTTCGTCGGGCCGGGCAACACCCTCGGCGAGCCAATCTCCATCCACGCCGCCGGCGACCGCATTGCCGGCTTCTGCCTGCTCAACGACTGGTCTGCCCGCGACATCCAGGGCTGGGAATACCAGCCGCTCGGCCCGTTCCTCGCCAAGAACTTCATCACCACCGTGTCGCCCTGGGTGGTGACGCCGGAGGCGCTGGCCCCCTTCCGCATCCCCCAGCCGGCGCGGCCGCTGGGCGATCCCGCCCCCCTGTCCTATCTGCTCGACGCCGCCGACCAGGCGCAAGGCGCCCTCGACATCACCCTGGACGTGCTCATCGAGACGCCGGGGCTGAAGGCGAAGGGCCTGCCGCCCCATCGCCTGTCCCGCGGCTCCTCAAGTGACCTCTACTGGACCTTCGCCCAGTTGGTGGCGCACCACACCTCGGGCGGCTGCAATCTTGCGCCCGGCGACCTGCTCGGCACCGGCACCATCTCCGGCCCCACGCCGGACAGCTACGGCAGCCTTTTGGAACTGTCCCAGGGCGGCAAGGCGCCCCTCACCCTCGCCTCGGGCGAAGAGCGGCGCTTTCTGGAGGATGGCGACACGGTGATCCTCACCGGGCGCGCCACGCGCGAGGGCTTCGTCTCCATAGGCTTCGGCGCCTGCCGCGGCACCATCCTGCCGGCGCTCGGGTGAGCGCTGTGCGGCTCTACACTTACTGGCGCTCCACCTCGGCCTACCGGGTGCGCATCGCCCTCGCCCTGAAAGGCATCGCTGTGGAACAGCTGCCGGTGCATCTGGTGCGAGGCGGCGGCGAGCAGCACGCCGCCGCCTATGCCGCCCTCAACCCGCAGCAGCGCCTGCCCACCCTGGTGCTGGACGACGGCACCGTGCTCACCCAGTCCCCGGCCATCCTCGAATATCTGGAGGAGGCCTATCCGGCCCCGCCCCTGCTGCCGGCCTCGGCGGTGGCGCGGGCGAAGGTGCGCGCGGTGGCGGCGCTCATCGGCTGCGACATCCACCCCCTCAACAATGTGTCGCCACTCACCATGCTGCGGCGGGAGATGCAGCAGGACGAGGCCGCCGTCTCCGCCTGGATCGCCCGCTGGATCACGGATGGATTTGCCGCCGTGGAGCAGCTGATCGGCGCCGAGGGCTATTGCTTCGGCCATGAGCCCGGCCTTGCCGACCTCTATCTGATCCCGCAGATCTATTCCGCCCGCCGCTTCAACGTTCCGCTGGCGGCCTTTCCCCGCATCCTGCGGGTGGAGGCGCTGGCGGCGACCCATCCCGCCTTCATGGCCGCCCACCCGGCCCGGCAGGCGGATGCCGAGTGACGCCACCGACCCCGGCCCATGACCGACGCCGGGCGGGTTTCGCTCAGGATGCCTTCTGGGAACCCGCCTGTCCCTTCACGGGCGCATTGCCGTGGATGAGGTCGCGGGCGGCATGGATGCCGTCGGTGAGCTCGATGGCGAAGCGCTCCGCGTCGCGCCGGCGCACACTGTCCACCACGCGGGCCACCTCCTCGTCGTCCACATCGAGCAGGGACAGGCCCTTGGCGCCCAGCGCCAGCGCCGATTCCAGCGTCTCCCGGATCTGGAAGTCGACGCCGGCGCGCACCAACTCGATGGCGTGCCCGCGATCGAACGCCCGGGCGATCACCGGGACGAGGGGAAATTCGGCCTTCACGAGTTCGGCGATCTTCAGGCTGGCCTCGCGGTCGTTCACCGTGATGACGATGAGCCGGGCCTCGGCTGCCCCAGCCGCGTGCAGGATATCGAGGCGCGTGCCATCGCCGTAATGCACCTTGAAGCCGAAGTCCCGCGCGTCGCGGATGCCGTCGGTGTTGGTCTCGATGATGGTGATGGAGCAACTGCGGGCCAGGAGCGGCTGGCTCACGATCTGGCCGAAGCGGCCGAAGCCGATGAGCAGCACGCTGGCGGACAGGTTTTCCGGCGCCTCCATGCCCTCCAGGGAGGGGGCGGGCTTGGGCATCAGGCGATCGTGGGCGATGACGAGGAGCGGCGTCGCCGCCATGGAGACGATGATGGTGGCGGTGAGGATGGCGTTGCCGGTGATGTCGAGGATGCCGACAGCCGTCGCCGCCGCATAAAGCACGAAGGCGAATTCGCCGCCCTGCGCCATCAGCACGGCGCGTTCCAGCGCCTCGCGGTTGCTGGCGCGGAACAGCCGCGCCACGGCGTAGATGCCCATGGTCTTCAGCACCATGTAGGCGACCACGGACACCGCCACGAGGCGCCAGTTGGCGGCGATCACCGTCAGGTCGAGCGCCATGCCCACGCCGAGGAAGAACAGCCCCAGCAGCACGCCTCGGAACGGCTCCACGTCCGCCTCCAGTTGGTGGCGGAAGGAGGATTCCGACAGCAGAACGCCGGCGAGGAAGGCGCCCATGGCCATGGAGAGGCCGGCGGCCTGCATCAGCAGAGCCGCCCCCAACACCACCAGCAGCGCGGCGGCGGTCATCACCTCGCGGGCCCGCGCCTTGCCCAGCAGGCGGAACATGGGGTCGAGCGCATAGCGCCCGGCCACCACCAGCGCCGCGATGGCGCCAAGGCCGATGCCCACGCTGGCGAGGCGCTGTTGCAGCGTCACGTCCGCTCCGCCCGGCGCCAGAAAGGCGACGAGGGCCAGGAGCGGCACGATGGCGAGGTCCTCCAGCAGCAGGATCGCCATGATGCGGCGCCCCTTGGGCAGGGCGAGGGCGCGGCGTTCCTCCAGCATCTGCATGACGATGGCGGTGGAGGTGAGCACGAAGCCGGTGCCCGCCACGAAGCTCTGCGCCGGCGGAAAACCAAGTGCGAGGCCCACGCAGATGAGCAGCGCGATGCACACCCCCACCTGCACCAGGCCGAGGCCGAAGATCTCCCCCCGCATGGCCCACAGGCGCGAGGGCTGCATCTCCAGCCCGATGATGAACAGGAACATGACCACGCCCAGCTCGGCCACGTGGAGGATGGATTGGGGATCGGAAAACAGACCGAGCCCGAACGGGCCGATGACGAGGCCGGCGGCCAGATAGCCGAGCACCGAGCCGAGGCCCAGCCGCTTGAACAGCGGCACCGCCACCACGGCCGCAGCCAGCAGGACGACCACGGGAAGGATATCGAAGCCGTGCGCGGCGGCGTGGGCGGTCTCGGCGGCCATGCGGTGTCCCTGACGTTGCGTTGCCCGGCAGAATGGCAGGCCGCAGCGCAAAAAGCGAAAGGGTCGCTGGCGCCGGCGCGGGAAAAATCTGACGCAGCGGGCGCGCCGGCTGACGCGGCGCATCCTCGACGACCGCGCCACCCACCCGGCTGAAAGGGCGCCGCCCGCCGCCCTACTTCACCGCCCCGCCCGCCGCCTTCAGGGCCTGGGTGAGCACCGCGCGGTCCCCGACATGGTTGGCGAGCAAAAGGATGAGCTTGCAGTTCATGAGCTGGGCCGCCTCGTCGGTGAGCAGGCGCTGGCTCTCGATCAGCTCCTCGTAGAAGCCGTCCGGGTCCGGGATGTTGGGGGAGCGGATAAGGGCGTCGTGCCGGTGCGCGTCCGCGGGCAGGATGTGAAGCATGGTGTTGCCTCCTTCAAGGCGCTGTTGAGCGAGTTGGGCCCGGGCACGTGCCGTGCACCGGGGCGAACCGAACCGGTCTAGGCGGCGATGGCGCGCGTGATGGCGCCCTGGATCTTGTCGGGGTCGAAGCTGCGCCAGCGGGCCGCCACATGCTGGTCCGGGCGGATGAGATAGGTGGTGCCGTCCGCGCCGTCATAGCGCTCGGCGAGGCGACCCTTGGCGTCCGCCGCATCGATGCCGATGCGCAGCACCGGGGCGGCGATGCCCCCCGCCCGCACCTCGCCCAGCGGCGCCTCGCCGAAGGTGACCACGGTGAAGCCGCCGCCCAGCAGGCCGAGGAACCAGCCGTCCTTCCCATCCACCCGCACCGGCGCATCGGCGCAGGCGGTGCCCGGCGCCATGAGGCCGGCGAAGGCGTCCTCGTCCGGGGTGTTGAGGGACGAGGCGAGATAGGGCGTGGGGGTGGAGAGCCGGCCGGAATTCACCAGCGGCCGGGCGAAGGGATGCTCCTGCGCCAGCTCCAGCACGGCATTGCGGAAGCGCCGGCTCATGGCGCTCTTCGGCGTGATGAAATCGGTGGAGCGGGTGGAGTTGGCGATGTTGTCGTCGGCGGCGAGCGCCCGCTCGTCATGGTAGGTGTCCACGAGGGTTTCGGGGGCAAGGCCATCCAGCACCAGCTTGAGCTTCCAGCCCAGATTGTCCACGTCCTGCACCCCGGAATTGGCGCCGCGCGCGCCGAAGGGCGAGACCTGGTGGGCGGCATCCCCGGCGAAGATCACCCGGCCGTGGCGGAAGCGGTCGATGCGTCGACACGCGAACTGGTAGACCGAGGCCCATTCCAGCTCGAACTGCGCATCCGGCCCCAGCATGGCCTTCACCCGCGGAATAATGTTCTCCGGCTTCTTCTCCTCGACGGGGTCGGCGTCCCAGCCGAGCTGGAAGTCGATGCGCCACACATCGTCCGCCTGCCGGTGCAGCAGCACCGACTGGTTGCGATGGAACGGCGGATCGAACCAGAACCAGCGCTCGGTGGGGAAGTGCGCCTTCATCACCACGTCGGCGATGAGGAAGCGGTCCTGGAAGGCCTGTCCGGTGAATTCGGCGCCCACCATCTTGCGGGTGTCGGAATTGGCGCCGTCGCAGGCCACCACCCATTGCGCCTCCAGCGAGAACACGCCGTCCGGCGTCTCCACCACCAGGGTGGCGAAATCCTCATGCTGCTGGAGGGAGAGCAGCTTGTGCTTCCAGCGCAGGTCCACCAGCGGCTGGCGGGCGCATTCCTCCACCATGAACTCCTCCAGATAGTATTGCTGAAGATTGATCATGGCCGGCATCTTGTGGTCCGGCTCGGGGAGAAGATCAAACTGGTAGCGCAGGTCATCTTCGAAGAAGACCTTGCCGATGCGCCAGCTGATGCCCCGCTCCACCATGCGCTCGCCGCAACCGAGGCGATCCCAGATCTCCAGCGGGCGCTTGGCATAGCACACCGCGCGCGAGCCGACGGAGACGGTGTCGTTGTCGTCCAGCACCACGGTGGGAATGCCGCGCGCGGCGAAATCCAGCGCTGCGGTGAGGCCCACCGGGCCGGCGCCGATCACCACCACCGGATGGCGCACGAGGCGGCCGGCTTCCTGCTCGGACGAGATGCGATAGGGGTATTTGGGATAGGTATAGGTGCTCATCATCGGAGCGTTTCTCCCGAAGCGCGGCGGGCCATTCGGCCTCGTGACGACTGGTGACGATTGGTGATGGCGCGCCCGGTGGCGTCCGGGCGCGAGGGGGCCTCCCCTCAGCTGGCGGAGAATTCCTTCTCGTGCAGCCAGGCGGCGTGGCGGGGGGGCTTCTTGGTCACCGCCCATTCCTCGATCATGGCGGGGGCCACCGCCTTCAGGCGAGCCAGCGTCTGCGGCGTGGTGGTCCAGGCGGCAAGCTCCAGCCGGTGGCCCGACGGATCGAAGAAATAGATGGACTTGAAGATGTCGTGGTCGGTGGGGCCGATGACGTCCACGCCTGCCGCCTCAGCTTTCGCCTTCACGGTCTCCAGCGCGGCCACGTCTCCCACCTGGAAGGCAATGTGCTGCACCCATTCGGGGGTGTTGGGATCGCGGCCCTGGGGCGGGGAATTGGGCAGCTCGAAGAAGGCGAGGATGTTGCCTGCGCCGGCATCGAGGAAGATGTGCATGTAGGGGTCCGGCGCCTTGGTGGAGGGCACCTTGTCCTCGGCGATGGCGCCGATCAGCTCCATGTCGAGGATGTCGCGGTAGAACTCCACGGTCTCCTTGGCGTCCCTGCAGCGGTAGGCGACGTGATGAATCTTCTCGACGAGCATGGCGTCCTCCGGCTTTTGATTGGGCTGTGTGGGCCGGGATTAAAAGTAACTAACGTTACTAATTGGCGCAAGCGAAATTCGTTGCGAGCGAGACGATTTTGCGTCTGGAATTCTAAAATAAGGAAAAGCGGAGCGGCGCTGGAGCCGGATCGCCCGGCCATGTATATGTAACCTGCGTTATCAAATTGGGGCTGGAGGCGGGACAGGCATGGCGAAGCACGAGGTGGTCCCGTTCGCGCTCGCGGATTTCTTCCCCTACCGTCTCGCGGTGCTGGCGGAGAACGTCTCGCAGGCGGTGGCGCAGCTTTATGGCGACCGCTTCCAGATCACCCGGGCCGAATGGCGCGTGCTGGCGGCGCTGGGGGCCAACAACGGCATGGCGGCGAAGGACATCAGCGCCTACTCCACCCTCGACAAGATGCAGGTGAGCCGCGCCGTGGCGCGCCTGGAGGAGGCAGGCCTTGTCACCCGCGCCACCGACGACGCCGACCGCCGGGCGAAGATCCTCACCCTGACCGCCTCCGGCCGCGCCCTGTTCCAGAAGATCGTGCCGCTGGCGCAGGCGCGGGAAGACTACCTGCTGGAAGACCTCGACCCGCAGGAGCGCGCGGTGCTGGACAAGGCCATGGCCAAGGTGCTGGCCCGCGCCCAGGGCCTCATCGAGCGCGGGTGAACCCGTGCCGCATCAAGGCTTTCAATCCCCGCACTGCACCAGGTCGAAGCTTTTCTCCAGCTTGTCCATCAGGTGATCGAGCTGGGCGCGCTCCTCGGTGCTGAGGCAGGAGAGAATGGCCTCCTCGCGCTTCAGCAGCAGCGGCACCAGCTCGGCATAGACCGCCCGCCCCTTGGGGGTAAGCTCCAGCATCACCTCGCGACGATCGTCCATTGCCTCGGCCCGCGCCACGTAACCGAGGGTCACCAGCGAGCCCACCGCCCGGCTGATGCGGGATTTGTGGGTGCGGGTGCAGCGGACCACATATTGGGCGCTGCGGGGCGCGTCGTGCAGGCCCAGCGTCGCCAGCACCCGCCATTCGGGAATATCGATGCCGAAGCGGGCCATGTATTCCATGGCGAGCGCATTGGAGAATTCCGCCGCCAGCCGGTTGAGCCGAAACGGCATGAATTTCAACAGGTTCAGTCGCTCGACCTTCCGCTTCGACATGGCGCGCCCGGCTCCCGCCCCTCCACACACGACCGCACGGCGGCCTTGACTGTTGCAGTTGCAACTGTATAACTTGGTCTCAATCGCAACCAATTGCGGTATATCAAACTGTCGAAGAACAAGGAAGCGCGCATCGGACGAGCGGCGGCCATTGCCGCCGGAAGCCGGCAATCCTGCGTCGCGCCCCAACGGAGGAAAACCGCGTGAGCACCGCGACCGCACCAGCCGCCAAGACATTCGCAAGCCAGGCCGATCTCGCCGAGAAGACGGAAACCTTCACCGAGCTTGCGGACGGCGTGTTCGCCCTCACTGCGGAAGGCGATCCCAATTCCGGCGTCATCATCGGTGATGACAGCGTGCTGGTCATCGACGCCCGTGCCACCCCGGTCATGGCGCGCGAGCTGGTGGAGCGCATCCGCGCCGTCACCGACAAGCCCATCCGCCACGTGCTGCTCACCCACTATCATGCGGTGCGGGTGCTGGGCGCGGCCGGCTTCGACGAGCGCGTCAACGTCATCGCCTCCGATGTCACCCGCGACATGATCGTCGAGCGCGGTGCGCAGGACATGGCCTCCGAGATCCAGCGCTTCCCGCGCCTGTTCCGGGCCCAGGAGACCATTCCCGGCCTCACCTGGCCCAGCCTCACCTTCCACGGGGAAATGACGCTCTGGCTCGGCTCCCGCGAGGTCCGCATCATCCATGCCGGGCGCGGGCACACCCGCGGCGACACCATCGCGTGGCTGCCCAAGGAGAAGGTGCTGTTTTCCGGTGACCTGGTGGAGTTCGGCGCCACGCCCTATTGCGGCGATGCCCATTTCCGCGACTGGCCCGCAACCCTCGACCGGCTGGAAACCCTCGGCGCCGAGAAGCTGGTGCCGGGCCGCGGCGAGGCGCTTGTCACCCCCGACCAGATCAAGGCCGGGCTGGACGAGACCCGCGCCTTCCTGCGCGATGCCTTCGCCATCGCCGAGGCGGGCGTTGCCGCCGGGCACGACCTGAAGACCGTCTATGCCGAGGCGCTGCGGCAGATGCGGCCCAAGTATGGGCACTGGGTTATCTTCGACCATTGCATGCCGTTCGACATCTCCCGCGCCTATGACGAGGCCAAGGGCATCGACACCCCGCGCATCTGGACCGCCGAGCGCGACATGGAGATGTGGCACGCCCTGGAGGGGTGAAACCAAAGCCGCCGACGCCAATCGGCGGCCCGCACCTGGGATCGACTGAAAAAACAGAACCGGCGCGCCACGCAGGAACGACGGCGCGCGCCCATGGGAGGAACATGATGAATCGCCTGACTGCCCCGCACACCCCACGCGCCGCGCTGCCCGCCTTCGCCCCTTCCCTCGCCCTCGCGCTCACCCTCACGGCCGCCACGGCCCTGCTGCCCGCGCCTGCGCACGCCCAGATCTCCGACAATGTGGTGCGCATCGGTGTGCTCGGCGACATGGGCGGGCAGTTCGCCGATATCGGCGGCAAGGGTTCGGTGGTGGCGGCGCAGCTCGCCGTGGACGATTTCGGCGGCAAGGTCGCCGGCGCGCCTGTGGAGGTGATCGCCGGCGATCACCAGAACAAGCCGGACGTGGGCGGCGCCACCCTGCGCAAATGGTTCGACGAGGGCGGCGTGGACGCGGTGGCCGACCTGCCGGTCAGCTCGGTGGCCCTCGCCGCGCAGGAAATCGCGCGGGAGAAGAAGAAGACCCTGCTCATCTCCGGCGCGGCCGTGTCCGACCTCACCGGCAAGGCCTGCTCGCCCTATTCCACCCACTGGGCGGACGACACCTATGCGCTGGCCAACGCCACCGGCCGCGCGGTGACGGCGGGCGGCGGCAAGAGCTGGTTCTTCCTCACCGTGGACTATTCCTTCGGCCACGCCATGGAGCGCGACGCCTCGGCGGCGGTGGTGGCCACCGGCGGCAAGGTGGTGGGCAATGCGCGCCATCCGCTGGGGGCGGCGGACCTGTCGTCCTTCCTGCTGCAGGCCCAGGCCTCCAAGGCGCAGGTGATCGGCCTTGCCAATGTGGGCGGCGACACCAGCAATGCGGTGAAGCAGGCGGCGGAATTCGGCATCACCTCCGGCGGGCAGAAGCTAGCGGGCTTCCTCGTCTTCATCACCGATGTGCACGCCATCGGCCTGCCGCTGGCCAAGGGGCTGCTCATCTCCACCGGCTTTTACTGGGACCAGAACGCCGAGGCGCGGGCCTTCGCCAAGCGCTTCGAGGCCAAGATGGGCCGCATGCCCACCAAGCAGCAGGCCTCGGTCTATGCCTCGGTGAAGCACTATCTGAAGGCAGTCGCCGCCACCGGCACCGATGATGCCGCCAAGGTGAATGCCGAGATGCGCAGTCTGCCGGTGGACTATTTCGGCCACGCCGCCTCCATCCGTCCCGATGGCCGCGTTCTCTACGACCTCACCCTCTATGAGGTGAAGAGCCCGGCGGAGAGCAAGGGACCGTGGGACTATTACAAGCCGGTCACCACCCTGCCCGCCTCCGAGGTGTTCCGCCCCGCCGGCGAGACCGGGTGTCCGCTGGGCAAATCCTGATCGGCAGGTCCTGAAGCCCCGTCACAGGCCGGAGTGGAAGACACAGCGCCGAAGCATGCTCCGGCGCTGTTGCATGTCCGGCCTCGGCTGCTCCCTAACCCCAGCGATTCGATGAAGCATGGACAAGGGTGCAATAAACGGGTATATGCATACACATGACATCGCCCTGCTACTGCACCCTGTTGCGCACCGCCACCCGGAAGGTCGCCGCCGCCTATGACGCGGCGCTGGCGCCGGTGGGCATCAACATCGCGCAATATGCGTTGCTGCGGATGATCCAGAACCGCCAGCAGGTGAGCCTCACCGAGCTTGGCCGCCTCGCCGATCTCGACCGTTCCACCATTGGCCGAAACGTCAAGGTGCTGGAGCGCGACGGCCTGGTGAAGACCGCGCGCGGCGAGGACCAGCGCGAAGCCGTGGTCAGCCTCTCTCCGGGCGGGATCGAGGCGCTGGCGGCGGCAACGCCCCTGTGGGAAGCCTGCCAGCGCCAGATCGAGAAGCGCCTGGGCACGGACAAGATCGAGGCCCTGCGCGCCATTGCGCACGCCGTGTGATTTTTGCGGACTTAAACGGGTATATACCCTCGTACTGGACATCCCATGAACGCACCGACTGATTTCTCCACCCGCGCGCCCAGGCTTGCCGCCCTCCTTGCCCGCAGGGGCATCCACTATGGCTGGGCGGTGGCTGCGGTGACCTTCCTCACCATGCTGGTGACCGCCGGCGCGGTGGGGGCGCCGGGCGTG
The DNA here is from genome assembly GCF_005871085.1 of Xanthobacter autotrophicus. Taxonomy (GTDB): domain Bacteria; phylum Pseudomonadota; class Alphaproteobacteria; order Rhizobiales; family Xanthobacteraceae; genus Xanthobacter; species Xanthobacter autotrophicus. Next base: position 388,954 of record NZ_VAUP01000022.1, read on the forward strand.
CTCATCGGGCCGCTGCAGGCGGAATTCGGCTGGGCCACCGCCGACATCTCCTCCGCCTTCGCGGTGCGGCTCATGCTGTTCGGGCTGCTCGGCCCGTTCGCCGCCGCCTTCATGAACCGCTTCGGCATCCGCCCGGTGGCGACCGTGGCGCTGACGCTGATTGGCGCCGGCGTGGTCGGCTCCTTCGCCATGACCAAGCTGTGGCACCTCGTGCTGCTGTGGGGCGTGGTGGTGGGGGTCGGCACCGGGCTCACCGCCATGGTGCTGGGCGCCACGGTCGCGACGCGCTGGTTCTCCCAACGCCGCGGTCTGGTGCTGGGTCTTTTGACGGCGAGTACGGCCACCGGCCAATTGGTGTTCCTGCCGCTCCTCGCCCGCCTGACCGAGGTGCTGGGCTGGCGCAGCGCCCTCGGCCTGGTGCTGGCGATGCTGCTGGTGGCGGTGGTGTGCGTGCTGCTGTTCATGCGCGACCGGCCCTCCGATGTGGGCCTGCTGCCCTATGGCGCCAGCGCGCCACCCCCGGTGCCGGTGCTGCCGGCGACGTTTGGCGCCATGCTGGCCTCGCCCTTGGTGGCGCTGAGGGATGCGGCCCGCACGCCCACCTTCTGGGTGCTGTTTGCCACCTTCTTCATCTGCGGCGCCTCCACCAACGGGCTGGTGCAGACCCATTTCGTGTCCCTGTGCGGCGACTACGGCATGGCGGCGGTGACGGCGGCGGGCATGCTGGCCATGATCGGCATCTTCGATTTCATCGGCACGGTGGGCTCGGGCTGGCTGTCCGACCGCTTCGACAGCCGCTGGCTGCTGTTCTGGTATTATGGGCTGCGCGGCCTGTCGCTGCTCTATTTGCCTTTCACCGATTTCAGCTTCTATGGACTTTCGCTGTTCGCGGTCTTCTACGGCCTCGACTGGGTGGCGACGGTGCCGCCGACGGTGAAGCTCACCGCCGACCGCTTCGGCGAGCGCGCCAACCTCGTCTTCGGCTGGATCTTCGCCGGCCATCAGCTCGGCGCGGCGGCGGCGGCCTATGGCGCCGGCTTCAGCCGGACCTTCTACCAGACCTATTTGCCGGCCTTCTTCGTGGCCGGCGTGCTCTGCATCCTCGCGGCGGCGGCCATCGTCGCGGTGCGCGAGCGGCGGCCCGCCACGGGCACTGCGTAGATGGCCGCGTGAGGCTCAGTTGAGGCCGGCTCCGCGCATGGCCTCGGCGGCGCGGCGGATCACCTGCGGCGGCTGCCCGAAAGCGCGCACGAAGGCCCGCCGCATGCGCTCGCGATCGGCGAAGCCGGTTTCGCGGGCCACCTCGTCCATGGAGCGGTGGCCCTCCTCCATCAGCATCCGCGCCGTCTCCAGCCGCAGGTGCTCCACCGCCTTGGCCGGCGACTGGCCGGTCTCCTCGCGGAACAGGCGGCTGAACTGGCGCGGGCTGAGGCTGGCAGTCTCGGCCAGCTCCTCCACCGAGAGCGGATGGGTGAGGTGCTCCTTGGCATAGACCAGCGCGCGGCGGATGCGGTCCGATTTCGGCTCCAGCTCCAGCAGAGTGGAGAACTGGGACTGGCCGCCGGGCCGGCGCAGATAGACCACCATGTTGCGCGCGGTGGCCTTCGCCACCTCCTGCCCGAAATCGTCCTCCACCAGCGCGAGGGCAAGGTCGATGCCCGCGCTCATGCCCGCCGAGGTCCACACATTGCCATCGGCGCTGAAGATGCGGTCAACCTCCACCCGCACGCGCGGATAAAGCGACTGCAAGTGGCGCGCATGGGCCCAGTGGGTGGTGGCCCTTCGGCCGTCGAGCAGCCCGGTTTCCGCCAGCACATAGGCTCCGGTGCAGATGCCGGCGATGCGCCGGGAGGAAGCGCCGGCGGCGCGCAGATAGTCCAGCAGCGCGGGCGAGGAGGGCTTCACCACCAGCGAGCCGATGGTGATGGTGGTGTCATGGATCGTTGCCCCGAACGGCGCCGTCTCGATGGCGAAGCCGAGGGAGTTGCGCACCGGCCCGCCCCCCTCGGAGAGCACGTGCACCTCATAGGCCGGCCGCCCCAGGACGCCATTGGCCATCTCGAACACCGAGAGGGCGGCAACGCCCATGATCTGGAAGCCGTCGAACACCACGAAGCCGATACCCGGCATCTCGACCTCACCGGTGTTGGGGAGAAAGCTGCCGCCGGCCCGTCCGGCGGCAGCTCAGGGATCAGGCGGCCGCAGCCGCAGTATAGCGCGGGGCGACCTTGGCGCTGGACAAGTGGGGCAGCATGGCCTGGCGGGCCGCCTCATAAGCATCCCATTGCGCCCCGTCCTGAAGCGAGGGGATGGTGATGAACTCGCCCTTGTCGAGCCCGGCCAGCGCCGCGTCCACCAGATCCGCCGCCGACATCACCCAGGCCTGCGGCAGCTGGTCGACGGGCAGGCCGGCGGCATCCCAGAAGGCGGTGGCGGTGGCGCCCGGCAGCACCACCTGCACGCCGACGCCGGTGCCGGCGAGTTCCTTCCGCAGCGACTGGCTGAAGCCGAGCACGAAGGCCTTGGTGCCCCCATAGACCCCGTTCAGCACCTCCGGCCCGATGGCGACGATGGACGAGATGTTGATGAGGGTGCCGGCCCCGCGTGCCACGAAACGCGGCGCCACCGCATAGGTCAGGCGCATGACGGCGGTGACGTTGATGGCCACCATCTCCTCCATGCGGTCCACGTCGGACTGGAGCAGCGTCCCGGCCCCGCCGAAGCCCGCATTGTTGACGAGGACGCTGATGGTGTCGTCGTCCCGCAGCAGCGCCTCCACCTGGCGCAGTTGCGCCGCATCGGTCAAATCGGCGTTGAAGACGCGGACGGCGACGCCATGGCGCTCGCCGATGCGCTCCGCCTGCCGGGCCAGCCGCTCGGCGTTGCGGGCGACGAGGATCACGTCGTGGCCGCGCGCGGCGAGCCGCTCCGCATAGATGGCGCCGATGCCGGAAGACGCACCGGTGATGACGGCAGTGCCCTTGGTGCTCATGTGCCTGTTCCCCTCTGTCCGGCCCCGTCGCCGGCTCTGATGGGAGAACCATAGGTCTCGCGGCCCATGTCTCAAATGTCATAGATACAGCAATTCAGGACATGAGAGCGACGGCGAGACGTTGCGCCCGCCAACCGCACGCGAGCACCCCGCCCCCGCGACAGTTTGGCCCTCGCGCCCCGCGCCGGGCCGGGCCGACTGGACAATTTGTCCATCCGCGCCCGGCCGGGCGACGCCAAGTCCTTGAGGGAACAAGCCCCCGCCCGCTGGCCCTGCCCTTGCTAGGCGGGCGTGCCGCGCGTCGGCCAAAGGCGGCGCGCCAAACAAGAAAAGCTGGAGGAAACATGTCCGTCACCGCGTTCGCGCCACCCCCATTTCTCAGCCGGGAGCGCACCATCGCCTCGGCCGGCTTCAATCGCTGGCTGGTGCCGCCGGCGGCCCTCGCCATCCATCTGTGCATTGGCATGGCCTACGGCTTCAGTGTGTTCTGGCTCCCGCTGTCACGCGCCGTGGGCGTCAGCGCGCCCGTCGCCTGCCCCACCGACATGAGCGCTGTGGCCGCCCTGTTCGCCACCTCCTGCGACTGGCAGATCTCGGCGCTGGGCTGGATGTACACCCTGTTCTTCGTGCTGCTCGGCTCCTCCGCCGCCATCTGGGGCGGCTGGCTGGAGACGGCGGGGCCGCGCAAGGCCGGTCTCGTCTCCGCCTTCTGCTGGTGCGGCGGCCTCGTGATCTCGGCGGCAGGCGTCTACCTGCACCAAATCTGGATGCTGTGGCTCGGCTCCGGCGTCATCGGCGGCATCGGCCTTGGGCTCGGCTACATCTCGCCCGTGTCCACCCTCATCAAGTGGTTTCCGGACCGACGCGGCATGGCCACCGGCATGGCCATCATGGGCTTCGGCGGCGGCGCCATGATCGGCGCGCCCCTCGCCAACATCCTGATGCAGCATTTCGCCAGCCCCACCTCGGTGGGCGTGTGGCAGACCTTCCTGGTGATGGCGGCCGTCTATTTCGTGTTCATGGTGGGCGGCGCGCTGAGCTACAGGGTGCCGCGCGAAGGCTGGGCGCCCAAGGGCTGGACGGCGCCGGTCGCCGCCGCCAATGCCATGGTCACCCATCGCCACGTGCACCTGAACGTGGCCTGGCGCACCCCGCAATTCTGGCTGCTGTGGGCGGTGCTGTGCCTCAACGTGTCGGCGGGCATCGGCGTCATCGGCATGGCCTCGCCCATGCTGCAGGAGGTGTTCGGCGGGCGGCTCATCGGCCTCGATCTCACCTTCTCCCAGCTCGATGCCGGGCAGAAGGCGCAGATCGCCGCCATCGCCGCCGGCTTCACCGGCCTGCTCAGCCTGTGCAACATCGGCGGGCGGTTCCTGTGGGCCTCCTTCTCCGACAAGCTCGGGCGGAAGATGACCTACGCCATCTTCTTCGTGCTGGGCTTCGGCCTCTATGCGCTGGTGCCCACCACCGCCCACATGGGCTCGGTGGTGCTGTTCGTGGGCGCGTTCTGCATCATCCTGTCGTTCTACGGCGGTGGCTTCGCCACCATCCCGGCGTATCTGGCCGACATCTTCGGCACCCACATGGTGGGCGCCATCCACGGCCGCCTGCTCACCGCCTGGGCCACCGCCGGCGTGCTCGGCCCGGTGCTGGTGAACTATCTGCGCGAATACCAGATCGCCTCCGGCATCCCCCGCGAGGCGGCCTACGACCAGACCATGTACATCCTCGCCGGCCTGCTGGTGCTGGGCCTCGTGTGCAATCTCCTCGTCCGCCCGGTGGCCGAGCACCTCTACATGAAGGACGAGGACCTCAGGAAGATGAGCAAGGCCGCCCTCGCCAAGGAGGACGCCCACGCCGACTTCGAGGACTTCGAGGAAGAGGCCAAGGACGGCGGCGTTGCCGTCCTGGCGCGCGGCTCCACCCCCGTGGCCTCCGGCTCCACCCCGCTGCCGCTGGTGGTCGCGGCATGGCTGGTGGTGGGCGTGCCCCTCGCCTGGGGCGTCTGGATCACCCTGCAGAAGGCGGTGATCCTGTTCCACTGATCCCGGCCCTTTCCGGCGCGCCCTGCCCTTGGCAAAGGGCGCGCCGGACTTGGTGTTATCTCCGTAAAAAACACGCTGTCGCCCCCTCTCCCGCTTGCGGGGGAGGGTTGGGGAGGGGGCAGGCCACCTCCTCCTGAAACGACGCGAGGGCGGATGCGCCGCAGCCCCCTCCCTGCCCTCCCCCGCCAGCGGGAGAGGGTGCCGCTGCGCCCGGCCGCAGGCGTGCCCCTTCAACCCGGCGCACAGCCTGTGTGCCGGACATCCCATTTGCCCGATCCCGCGATTTGCGCGATGGATGGGGCGATGACCGGCGATCCCGCGCTTTACAAGATGCGGCGGCGGCATCGGGGAGGAAAGGCGGGACGGATGGCGCGCCGGCGGCGGGCCACACGACGCGTCTTTCGCGCAGGACCCTCAACGCATGCCGGATCGGGCGCCGGCGGGGGTCGCAGAAGGACGATCAAGACCTGATGGCCACCACCGCCGATGCCCCGCAAGAGGCGGCGCATCACGCCGCCGGCGACATCGCCTTCAGCCCGCATCTTTCCGGCGCCTCCATCCTGGTGGTGGACGACGAGCCCGGCATGCGGAACTTCCTCGTGCGCATGCTCGCCTCCCGCTGCCGGCACGTGGCGGAGGCGGCGGACGTGGCGACGGCCTCCCGGCTGCTGGAGGCGACGCCCTTCGACCTCATCATCCTCGACAACATCATGGCCGGGCGCACCGGCCTCGAATGGCTGGAAGAGCTGCGCGGCTCGGGCTTCTACCGGGACGTGATCCTCATCACCGCCTTCGCGGATCTGGAAACCGCCATCAAGGCCCTGCGGGCCGGGGCGGCGGACTTCGTGCTGAAGCCGTTCCGCTCCAACCAGATCCTCAACGCCATCGCCCGCTGCCTCGACCGGGGCCGGCTGATGCGCGAGAATTTCGTGCTGCGCCGCGAGTTGAAAGCCCTGCCCGGCGTCGGCGCCATGGTGGGCGCCTCCAACGCCACCCGCTCCGTGCGGGGCATGATCGAGCGCGTCGGCCCCATGCCCACCACCGTGCTGGTCACCGGCGAATCCGGCACCGGCAAGGAGGTCACCGCCCGCTCCCTGCACGATGTCTCGCCCCGCGCCGGCAAGCCGTTCGTGCCGGTGAACTGCGCCGCCATCGCCCCTGAGATCATCGAAAGCGAGCTGTTCGGCCACCTGAAGGGCGCCTTCACCGGCGCCGCCTCCTCCCGCGAGGGGCTGTTCTTCTATGCCCAGGGCGGCACGCTGTTCCTCGACGAGGTGGGCGAGCTGCCGCCCGCCATGCAGTCCAAGCTGCTGCGCGTCATCGAGGACAAGAAGGTCCGCCCGGTGGGGGCCGAGCGGGAGGTGCCGGTGGACGTGCGCCTCATCGCCGCCACCAATTGCGATCTCGCCACGGCGGTGGCGCAGGGCCGCTTCCGGCAGGACCTCTATTATCGGCTCAACGTGGTCAACATCCATCTCGCCCCCCTGCGCGAGCGGGCACCGGACGTGGAGCCGCTGGCCCACCTGTTCATGGCCGAGCTGTCGGCCCAGCTCGGCGTGCCGCCCCTCGACCTGACGGCGGGGGTGCTGCGCGCCCTCGCCCGCTATGACTGGCCCGGCAATGTGCGCGAGCTGCGCAACGTCATCGAGCGCTCGCTCATCCTCGGCGAGTTCCCCAGCGACGTGGTGCCCGATGCCGACGAGGAACCGGCGGCGGCGGACGCGGGCGCCCTGCCCCAGGGCCTCGGCGCCGTGGAGAAGGCCCACATGCTCAAGGTTCTGGGCGAAGCGGGCGGCAACCGGGCGGAGGCGGCGCGGCGCCTCGGCGTCTCGCGCAAGACCCTCGACCGCAAGCTGAAGGCCTGGAATGCCTGACGCTACGGCGCAGGCCGCGCCAAGGGGCCGGTTGTCCCGCCTGTTCTCCCGCCTGCGCTCGGTGCGGGCGCGGCTGCTGGCCATCGCGCTCTTGCCGACGCTGATCATCATGCCGGCGGTGCTGGCGCTGGTGGTGACGTGGTGGACGCGGCAGTTCGACCACCTGCTCATTTCCAAGGTGGCGGGCGATCTCACCATCGCCCGGCAATATCTCGACCGCCTCATGGAGCGTTCCGACGAGACCCTGCACGCGCTGGGGGAGTCGGTCGCCTTCGCCCGGGTGGCAGAGGCCGGCGACGGCGCCGCCATGGCGGATTTCCTCGATGCCCGCCGCCGCGCCATGGGCCTCGATTTCCTCTATCTGCTGGACCCGCAGGGCCGCCGCGTCGCCGCCTCCCCGCCCTCGGTGAAGGACGGCCCGGCCGCGACCGCGTGGCTGGTGGAGCGCCGGGCGCTTGAGGGGCAGGCTTCCACGCAGATCGACATCTTCGGCCCGGACCAGCTCGCCCACCTCTCCCCCGAGCTTGCGGCGCGCGCCCATATCGCCCTCGTCCCCACCCCCGGCGCCGTGCCCACCGCGCGCGATGCCGAGGACCGGGGCATGGTGGTGCAGTCCGGCACCCCGGTGCAGCTTGCGGACGGCACGCGGAGAGGGGCGCTGGTGGGCGGCATCCTGCTCAACCAGAATCTTGATTTCATCGACACCATCAACGACCTCGTCTACCGCCCCGGCAGCCTGCCCGAGGGCTCGGCCGGCACCGCCACCCTGTTCGTGGGCGACGTGCGCGTCTCCACCAACGTGCGCCTGTTCGAGGGTCGCCGGGCGCTGGGCACCCGCGTCTCGAAGGAGGTACGCGAAGCGGTGCTGGGCGAGGGCCGGGTGTGGCTCGACCGCGCCTTCGTGGTCAACGACTGGTACATCTCCGCCTATGAGCCGGTGGTGGACAGCAAAGGCCAGCGCATCGGCATGCTCTATGTGGGCTTCCTGGAAGCGCCGTTCCTGGCGCTGAAGCGGGCAAGCCTTGCGGCGGTGGGCATTGGCTTCCTGCTGGTGGCGCTCATCGCCAGTCCCGTGCTGCTGCGCTGGGCCGCCGGCATCTTCCGGCCGCTGGAGGCCATGAATGCCACCATCGCGCAGGTGGAGGCCGGCACGCTGTCCGCCCGCACCGGTGTTGCCGCGACTTCCGACGAGATCGGCCGCGTCGCCCACCATCTCGACGGCATGCTGGACCTGCTCCAGCAGCGCGACGCCGAGCTGCGGCGCTGGGCGCAGGAGCTGGACGGCCGCGTCGCAGCCCGCACGGCGGAACTGAAGGCCGCCAATGCGGAGCTGGCCGCCACCCAGCGCCAGCTGGTAATGTCGGAGAAGCTGGCAGCCATCGGCGAGATCACCGCCGGGGTGGCGCACGAGATCAACAATCCGGTGGCGGTCATCCAGGGCAACCTCGATGTGGCGCGCGACGTGCTGGGGCCGGCGGCTGCCCCCGTGCGCACCGAGTTCAACCTCATCGACCAGCAGGTCCACCGCATCACCATCATCGTGTCGAAGCTGTTGCAGTTCGCCCGGCCGGCGGAATTTGCTGGCCATCTGGAGCCGGTTGCACCGGCCGAGGTGATCGGGGATGCGCTGCTGCTGGTGCAATACCTGCTCTCGCGCGGCGAGATCGAGGTGGCGCGGGACGAGGCCGCGACCCGCCTTGTGCTCATGAACCGGGTGGAGCTGCAACAGGTGCTGATCAATCTGATGGTCAACGCCGCCCACGCCATGCCGCAGGGCGGCGACAAGGCCGGCACCGGCCTCGGCCTCTCCATCAGCTTCACGTTGGTGGACCGGGCCGGCGGCACCATGAGCCTTGCGAGCCCGCCGGGACAGGGCGCCACCTTCGCCATCTGGTTGCCGCAGGCGGATGCCACCACCCCGTGGGTCGGCTGACAGGCGGCGTCCGCGCCGTTCTCAGACCAGCATGAAGCTGGCGATCATCGCCGCGTAAAGGGCGAGGAGGATGCCGGCGCCCAGCGCAGTGGTGCGCGGCGATGCCGCCTGCACCCACCAGTCGAAGCGGCGGCTGGCCCAGGGCACGAGGCGGGTGAGCATCAGCACGCTCGCCCCATTGCCGATGAACAGCGCCACCGCGAACGGCAGCCCGGCCCGGTCCATCAGCAGCGGGTTCTGCACCAGATGGCCGAACAGGAACACCACCGGATAGAGCATGAGCAGAACCAGCATGTTCTGCTTCCACGGTGCCGGCGGCTTGCCCCCCTTGGGCGCCGAGAACCATTGCTCGAAGCCGGTACGCACGGTGCGGGTGTGGAACTCGTCGATGAAGGCCCGCGCCTCCTCCAGCATGGCGGTGCGCTGGGGCGAGCCGAGCCAGGATTCCAGATGTTCCTGGGTGTCGAAGCGCAGGATAGCCAGGAAATCCTCCTGCACGCCGGGAATGGGCGCCTCCAGCCGGTAGCCCTCGAAGCCGGGGGCGCGGCTCTGCAGCGCCGTCATGCGCTGCTCCCAGGCCCGATAGGCCGCCTCCTGCCCGCTCTTCAGCCGGGTGGAGATGACCACCGACACCGGCGAGGGCAGCACCCCGGCGGCCCCGTCGCGCACGAGGTGGACATCGTCGCGCCCCGCCAGCATGGGCTGGACGCCGGAGATGCGCGCGAGGCGCTCCGGCGACTTCAGCCAGCCCACCGCATCCTGCGTGCTGGCGAAGCGCTGCAGGATCACCCAATCCACCTGCGCCGGCGGCGCGGGGGGCGCCACCGACTGCTCGATGAAGCCGGGAAAGCCGGCAATGACGCGCTTCGTCTCCTCCTGCCAGCCGGCGAAGGCGTGGTCCTGGCCCTTCAGCACCCGCGTCTGCGTGACGATGGTGACCGAGCCTTCGGGCGCACCGCTCATAACGGTCTGCTTTCAAGTCCACCGAGCCGGTCGAAGATGCGGTCCGGTGTGAAAGGCAGATGGGCGAAGCGCACGCCGGTGGCGTTGGCGAGCGCGTTGGCCACCGCCGGCGCCACCGCGTTGATGGCGCATTCGCCCTGGGCCTTGGCGCCCAGCGGGCCGATGGTGTCGTGGGTGTCGGCGAACAGCACGGTGGTGCGCGGCGTGTCGGCGAAGGCGGGGATGTGGTAGTTGCGCAGCGCCGCGTTCACCACATTGCCCTGCGCGTCATGCACCATGTGCTCGGTGAGCGCCCAGCCCAGCCCCATGGCCACCGCCCCCTCGATCTGCCCTCGGCATTGCAGCGGGTTGATGAGGCGGCCGATGTCGGCGGCATGCACACTGTGGAGGATGCGGATTTCCCCCGTCACCCGGTGCACGGCAAGCCGCACCCCCTGCACATTGAAACCGATGGTGCGCGGCGAGAGATAGGCCTTGCGCTTGGCCTCCAGGCCATGGCCCTCGGCGGCGGCGAGCCGGCACAGTTCGGCGAGCGAAATGCGCTGGGTCGCGCTCTCCACCGCGTCGGCCGCAAGCCGCCAGTCCTCCGGCGCGGTGTTGGTGCGCCGCGCCGCATAGGCGAGGATCTCGGCCGCGAGCGCCCGCGCCGTCAGCTCCACCGCCTGCCCGGCCACCACCGTGCCGGTGCTGGCGAAGGTGCCGGTGTCGTAGGGGGCACGGTCGGTATCGGCATTGATGATGGCGATGGCCTCCGCCCGCGTGCCCAGCACCGCCGCGGCGATCTGGCGATGGGCGGTGACCGAGCCGTTGCCCATCTCGGTGGAGCCCACGGCGAGGTGATAGGTGCCGTCCGCCAGAAGTCGCATCTCGCCGCCCGAGCGATGCTCGGTGGGGGGGCCGGCCTCCAGCACGGCCAGCGCCACGCCGGTGCCCTCGGCCCAGTCGCCCTCGGGCGTCCGCTCGCCCTTGCCGCTGGCGAGTTCCGCCTCCACGAGGTCGAGGCACTGGTCGAGGCCATAGCTGCCGAAGGCCACATCGCTCGGCTCGGCCCACACCGACTGGATCACATCGTCCGGCCGGATCATGTTCCTGCGGCGGATGGCGAAGGGATCGATGCCGAGCTTTGCGGCGAGGTCATCCAAAGCGGATTCGATGGCGAACGAGGTTTGCGAGGCGCCATAGCCGCGAAAGCCGCCGCCGGGGATGACGTTGGTATAGACCGCATGGCCCTCGGCCTTCTTGGCCGGGCAACGATAGGCGGCAAGCGGACTGCCCAGCGCCGCCGCCAGCGTCTCCCCGCCATGGCCGCCATAGGCGCCGGTGTTGGACACCACATGCACCTCCAGCGCGGTCAGGGTGCCATCCGCCGTGGCGCCCATCTTCACCCGCGTGGTCATCTGGTGGCGGCTGGTGGCGCCGAGGAATTCCTCCGGCCGGGTAAACTCCCACTTCACCGGGCGGCCGAGCTTCAAGGTCGCCAACACGCAAAGGTCTTCCGACAGCATCTCCTGCTTGCCGCCGAAGCCGCCGCCCACCCGCTCGGTGAACACATGCAGGTCGTGGGGGAAGATGCCGAACAGGTAGCAGAGCTTCCGGTGGGTGATGAACGGCGCCTGTGTGGAGGTGCGCACATGGATGCGCCCCTCCCCGTCCCGCCAGGCGATGGAGCCGTGGGTTTCGAGGTGCGCATGCTGCACCCGGGAGGTGGAATAGGTCTCCTCATGGACCACGGCAGCGGCCGCGAAGCCCTCGGCGACGCTGCCCACCTCGCCCTTGAGGCAGAGGAAGACATTGCCCCGCGCCCCACCGGCAAGCCCGTCATTGCCGGGATGCAGCAGGGGCGCGTCCGGCGCCATGGCATCAACCGGATCGAACACGGCGGGCAGGATCTCGTAATCCACCTCCAGCGCCCGGCAGCCGGCCTCGGCCGCGCCTTCGGTCTCCGCCACCACGGCGGCGATGCGCTGGCCGACGAAGCGGGCCACATCATCGAGGATGAGGGTGTCGTCGGGATCGACCAGATGGTCCTCGTGGGTGGCGGTGCTGAAGAGCTTCTTCGGGACATCCTCATGGGTGAACACCGCCACCACGCCGGGGATGGCCAGCGCCTTCGCCGTGTCGATGCGCAGGATGCGCGCATGGGCGTGGGGCGAGCGCAGCACCTTGAGATGCAGCAGGCCGCGGAGCGCCGGGTCGGCGGCGTCCACATCCATGGTGTAGCGGGCATGGCCGGTGACGATGCCGGCGCTGAACGGATTGGGCAGGCTGGCCCCGCACGCCGCCCCCGCCACGTCCTGCTCGATGGCGGCGACGCCGTGGACCGCGTCGGCGATGGACCGATAGCCGGTGCAGCGGCAGAGGTTGCCCTTCAGCGCGCGCGGCAGGTCGGCCCGCTGGTCCTCATCGAGGGCTGCCACCGTCATGATCATGCCGGCGGCGCAGAAGCCGCACTGGAACGCCTGCGCCTCCAGAAACGCCTGCTGCACCGGGTGCAGGTCGTTGCCCGACGCGAGGCCCTGCACGGTGGTGACCTGCCGCCCCTTGGCCCGGAAGGCGGGCATGAGGCAGGAATGCACCGGGCGCCCGTCGAGCCACACGGTGCAGGCGCCGCAATCGCCCGCGTCGCAGCCCTTCTTCACCCCCAGCGCGCCGCTCTCGCGCAGGAAGGTGCGCAGGCACTGGCCGGGACACGGCTCTGCGGCAACGGTCCGCCCGTCGATGCTGTAGGTCACGCGTCTCTCCTGCCAGCCGCCAGTTCCGCCCGGATCTCTTCCGCGAAATGCACGGTGAGATGGCGCTTGTAGGCGGGCGTGCCATTGACATCGTCGAACCAGCCATCCGCCGGGATCGCCCCCGCGAGCGCGGCCTGAAGCGCGTCGGCGTCCGGCATCACCGCAAAGCGCAGTTGCACCGGGCGCGGGGTCGAGGCGGTGATGGTCAGGAGCAGGTCGCCGTTCGGCCCGCTGGTGCCGATGAGCAGCGCCGCCGAGCGGCCGAGCTTCGTCAGCGATGCCCGACGCAGGGCGAAGCGCCGCTTGAAGGACGCCGCCGGAACATGGATGGCACGCAGCAATTCGCCGGGGGCCAGCACATTGGCATGGTTGCCGGTGACGAAATCTTTCGCCGCCACCGTGCGCGGCGCGCCCGCGCGGGGCCACAGCACATAAGTCGCCTCCAGCGCCACGGTGAGGGAGACCATGGCGCCGGCCGGTAGCGACATGCAGATGTTGCCGCCCACGGTGGCCACATCCGCCACTTTGAACGACATGAGCAGGGCATGGGCGCAGGCGCGCAGCAAGGGCGCGGCGGTCCAGTCCGACGGGGCGGAAAAATCGGCGAGGGCGCCGATGGTGGCGGTGGCCGCGATCTCCAGTCCCGCGTCAGACGCCATCAGTGCCGGCCAGTTCAGGCCGTTGAGGTCCACCAGCGTGTCGATGCCCGGCTGCGGCTCGGACATGAGCCAGGTGCCCCCCGACAGCCAGGCGTGGCCTGCGGGCCAATCGGCCACCTCGTCGGCGCTTGAGGGCGACCTGACCTGCCGCACGGTGTTCAGATCCATTCGTCGTTCCGCCTTTTACGCCTTGGTGCCGCTGGTTGGTCGCGCAGAGGTCGGGCGCGTCGTCCGGAGCCGCCAGAAGAAATCACAGGTTGCACCCGATCATTTCCCGAAACCGGGGCAGGTGAACAGACTATCCGAAACGCGACAGGATTTTCTCAAGAGTCCGCTTGAAAATCAGCCCCGATAGGTGCTGAGGCGGTGCCGCCGCCAAATCCCCACACGGCCCCATTGATTTCCAAAGCGGCTCTTACGTGACGGCCGCACCTCAAAACGGCGAAGGGCGCCGCTTTCCGCCGTGGCCAGAACCACCTTCTGCTACCGTCCGCCGATGCCGGCCAGCGTGACCCTTGCCTTCGGCGGCGCGGAAAGGTCAGATGCCCGGATGAATGTGGCTCAGTCAAATGCAGCGGAGCGTCCTTCCGCCGCCGGGCGGGACAGCCTCGGCTGTTCGCTCGCCGCGCTCTGCGACGGGCAGGAGCTGAGCGGTCACGGTTTCGTGATCTATCGCAAGTCCCACGACGGCGCCGAGCTGAGCCGGGTGGAGACGGGGCCGAGCGACCGGGGGGTGCTGGTGGGCCTCTCCCTCACCGGTGGACACCGGCGGCGAATCTTCACTGGAACCCGCTCGGTTTCCTACGATTTCGCGGCGGACAGCTGTTACATCCGCCCATTCGCCGAAGACTACCGGGCCGACATCGAGACTGGATTCGAATTCCTTCTGCTGGAGGTCTCCCAGGCCGCGCTCCATCACACCTGCGCCGAAAATGGCGTTCCGCTTGCGGACGGCCTGTCCCCCACGCAGGCGGGGACCGACCCGGTGCTCGCCCATCTCGGCCGCGCGGTGCTGCCGGCCCTCGCCCGCCCGGCGATTGCCAGTTCGCTGTTCGTGGAGCAGGTGGTGTGCGCCATGCAGACCCATCTGGTATCGCGCTATCACGGCACCGTCACGCGAGCCATGCGCGGCGGCGCCCTTGCGGCCACCCAGGTGCGGCGCGCCCAGGAACTGCTGGTGGCAGGGATGGACAGCGCCGTGCTGATCGGCGACATCGCCACCGCCTGCGATGTGTCGCGCAGCTATTTCATCCGGGCCTTCCGGCAGGCGACCGGCGCGACACCCTACCAGTGGCTTCTCGCCCGGCGCGTGGAGCGCGCCCGCGAGTTGCTCACCCGATCGGAACTGTCGCTGGCGGATGTGGCGATCCAGTGCGGCTTTTCCGACCAGAGCCACATGACGCGCACGTTCGCGCGCCTCACGGGGGCGACGCCCGGCGCCTGGCGGCGCGCCCGCTAACCTCACCCGTGCGGCGACCGTTGACACCGACGGAATGGATGGTGCCAAGCAACCATTTCGCAGCATTTGGGATACGCCGCACAAACAGCGGCGCTCATCTCAATGTGATTAAATGACAATTCAAAGACGTTGCGCGTGTTTTCGGAACATGCAACTTGCCTGACACGGAGCCGATCTGCCGGGTCCGATCGTCCAAAAGCGCGGACTTTCCTTCAAGACGCTTCACGCGCCCCGCGCGATAGTCGCCGAGAACCGCACCAGCCGGGGGCGAAACCATGACCGCGACATCGGGAACCCTCCAGCCCCCCGCCGCCGCGCGGCCATGCACGCTCCCCTTGGATTCGGGACCGCCTCCCCCGCCCGGCCACCGCGCGGCCCGGCCAGCGGCCGGCGCGCCTGAAGCCCTCTTCGTCAGGGCGGGTTCGCGCGAAGTGGGTACCGGCTCGCGTGAAGAAAACGCGTCAATATAACGCCCTAGAGCCGAACCTCCGGCACGCCGAAGACCTCGTTGCGGGCCAGGGCGGCGTCCACCGCATGGCCGTCCTGCGTCAACGCATATTCCACGTGGCGCACCCGGCCTTCGCGTTCGCGCCGCGTCACATAGCCAACGGATTCCAGCTCCTTGAGCCGCGCCGACAGGACCCGCGCGGAGATAGCGCCGGGAAGCGCCCGGCGCAATTGACCGAACCGCAGCGTCCCGTTGCGCGCGAGCGCGGCAATGATATGGCCCATCCACTCCTGGGCCATGAACTTGAGGAAATGCTCGGCCTGACACCGCCCGAGGCCGATCTTCTTGGCATCTGTTTCGTCGTCCATGGATGAAACCAGTATCTCGAAGGTAACTAATGGCCGCAGCGCCCGTGTGGCGCTAGCTTCCCGTCCGCTCAGTCCCCACCATCACAGCAGGAGATTTCCCCGTGTCAAATGCCGTCGCTGCCCCCGGCGGGATGTTGTTGTCTCCCAACGACCACACCCTGATCATGATCGACTTCCAGTCGCAGATGTCGTTCGCGACCAAGTCCATCGACGCCGTGAACCTGCGCAACAACGCCGCCCTCGTCGCCCATGCGGCGGCCGGGTTCGGCGTCTCCACCATCCTCACCACGGTGGCGGAGAAGAGCTTCTCCGGCCCCATGTTCTCCGAGATCACCGACGCCTTCCCCAGCGAGAAGCTGCTCGACCGCACCTCCATGAACACCTGGGAGGATGAGGCCGTCATCGCCAGGGTCAATGCCATCGGCAAGAACCGCATCGTGCTGTCAGGCCTGTGGACCGGCGTGTGCATCGTCGGCCCGGCGCTGTCGGCCATCGAGCAGGGCTTCGAGGTCTATGTCATCGCCGATGCCTGCGGCGATGTCTCGGACGAGGCCCACGAGCGCGCCATGCAGCGCATGATCCAGGCCGGCGCCCGGCCCATGACCTCGCTGCAATATCTGCTGGAACTGCAGCGCGACTGGGCCCGCACCGGCACCTACGACATGACCACCGGCATCGCCAAGAAGTTCGGCGGGGCCTACGGCCTCGGCATCATCTACGCCAAGACCATGTTCGGCGCCTCGGAAGGCCACTGAACATGGACCACGCCTCATCGGCCCCCGGCGCCCCGGCCGGCGGCCTGACGCGCCGCACCGCCCTTGAACTTGGCGCCGGCGCGGCGCTCGCGGCTGCCCTCGGCCTGCCCCTGCCCGCCGCGGCCGCGCCTTCAGATCCGATCAAAGGAGCCACAGCCATGCCTTTCGTCACCACCAAAGACGGCGTCGAGATCTTCTACAAGGATTGGGGTCCCAAGGACGCCCAGCCCATCGTGTTCCACCACGGCTGGCCGCTGTCGTCGGACGACTGGGACACGCAGATGCTGTTCTTCGTGCAGCACGGCTACCGCGTGGTGGCCCATGACCGGCGCGGCCACGGCCGCTCCACCCAGGTCAGCGACGGCCACGACATGGACCATTATGCCGCCGACGCCTTCGCGGTGGTCGAGCACCTCAACCTGAAGAATGCCGTCCATATCGGCCATTCCACCGGCGGCGGCGAGGTGGCGCGCTATGTGGCCAAGCACGGCCAGCCGGCCGGCCGCGTCGCCAAGGCGGTGCTGGTTTCAGCCGTGCCGCCGCTGATGCTGAAGACCGCCGCCAACCCGGAAGGCCTGCCCATCGAGGTGTTCGACGGCTTCCGCAAGGCCACCGCGGACAACCGCGCCCAGTTCTTCCTCGACGTGCCCACCGGCCCCTTCTACGGCTTCAACCGCGAGGGCGCGAAGGTCTCTCCCGGCGTGATCCAGAACTGGTGGCGGCAGGGCATGATGGGCAGCGCCAAGGCCCATTATGAGGGCATCAAGGCCTTCTCCGAGACCGACCAGACCGAGGACCTGAAGACGATCACGGTGCCGACGCTGGTGCTGCATGGCGAGGACGACCAGATCGTGCCCATCGCCGATTCCGCGCTGAAGTCCATCAAGCTGCTGAAGCACGGCACGCTGAAGACCTATCCGGGCTTCTCGCACGGCATGCTCACCGTCAACCACGACGTGATCAACGCCGACCTGCTCGCCTTCATCAAGGCCTGACCCCGACGGCGCCGGCCCGGCCGGCGCCGTCCCATCCAGGGCGCACATGGCATGAAGCTTTATCTCGCCTCGCTGGGCGCCGGCCTTCTGGTCGGCATCGTCTACAGCCTCATCAACGTGCGCTCGCCGGCGCCGCCGGTGGTGGCGCTGGTGGGGCTGCTGGGCATCCTCATCGGCGAGCAGATCGTTCCCGTGGCGCGCCACCTGATCGCCGGCGACAGCCTGCGCACCGCCATCGGCCTCGCCGACTGCTCCGACCATGTGCTCGGCCAGTTGCCCGGCCGGCAGAGCGCGGCAGTGGAGCCGCCGCAAGACACCCCCCTCAGAGACACGCCGCCCCGCACCCCTCCCGGAACCTGAGCGGAGCAGCGCCATGGCCGACCAGAAGACCCCCGATCGCCGCCAGTTCATCGCCGCCGCGGGGCTCATGGCCGCCGCCGGCCTTGTCCCCACCTCCCCGAAGGCGCAGACCATGAGCGAGACCGCCGACCTCATCCTCTTCAACGGCAAGGTCACCACCCTCGACCGCACCAACCCGCAGGCCGAGGCGGTGGCGGTTAAGGACGGGCGCATCCTGTTCGCGGGCGCCACCTTCGACGCCATGCGCCACGCCGGGACCACCACCAAGATCATCGACGTGGGTGGCCGGCGGATCATTCCCGGCCTCATCGACAGCCACATGCACATCATCCGCGGCGGGCTGAACTACAATATGGAACTGCGCTGGGACGGGGTGCGCTCCCTCGACCACGCCATGGAGATGCTGCGCAAACAGGTGGCCGTGACCCCGCCGCCGCAATGGGTGCGGGTGGTGGGCGGCTTCACCGAGCACCAGTTCGCCGAAAAGCGCCTGCCCACGCTGGAGGAACTGAACGCCGCCGCGCCCGACACACCGGTGTTCATCCTTCACCTCTATGACCGCGCCTTGCTCAATGCCGCCGCGCTGCGCGTGGTGGGCTACACCAAGGACACGCCCAACCCGCCCGGCGGCGAGATCGTGCGCGATGCGGCCGGCAATCCCACCGGCCTGCTCTTGGCCCAGCCCAACGCCACCATCCTCTATTCGACGCTGGCCAAGGGCCCCAAGCTGCCGGCCGAATACCAGAAGAATTCCACCCGCCATTTCATGCGCGAGGTGAACCGGCTGGGCGTCACCAGCGTCATCGACGCCGGCGGCGGCTTCCAGAACTATCCGGACGATTATGCGGTGATCGAGGAGTTGCACCGGGACGGCCAGCTTTCCGTGCGCATCGCCTACAATCTCTTCACCCAGAAGCCGAAGCAGGAGCTGGCGGATTTCTCCGGCTGGTCGAAGCAGGTGAAGCCCGGCCAGGGCGACGACCTCTACCGGAACAACGGCGCCGGCGAGATGCTGGTCTATTCCGCCGCCGACTTCGAGGACTTCCAGGTGGCCCGGCCGGACATGCCGCCCAACATGGAGGGCGACCTCGAACCGGTCATCCGCCTGCTCGCGGAGAACCGCTGGCCGTGGCGGCTGCATGCCACCTATGACGAGACCATCTCGCGCGCCCTCGACGTGTTCGAGAAGGTCAACAAGGACGTGCCGCTCAAGGGCCTCAACTGGTTCTTCGACCACGCCGAGACCATCACCGACCGCAACATCGACCGCATCGCGGCGCTGGGGGGCGGCATCGCCGTGCAGCATCGCATGGCGTTCCAGGGCGAATATTTCGTGGAGCGCTACGGGGCCGGCAAGGCGGAGCGCTCCCCGCCCATCCGCCGCATGCTGGACGCCGGCATTCCCGTGGGCGCCGGCACCGATGCCACCCGCGTCGCCTCCTACAATCCCTGGGTGTCCCTGTCCTGGCTGGTGACGGGCAAGACCTTGGGCGGCCTCGCCCTCTACCCGCCGTCCAACCTGCTCGACCGCGAGAGCGCGCTCAGGCTGTGGACCGAGGCCAATACCTGGTTCTCGTCCGAGCCCGACAAGAAGGGGCAGGTGAAGGCGGGACAGCTCGCCGACCTCGCGGTGCTCTCGGACGATTATTTCTCCGTGTCCGAGGACAAGATCCAGGACATCACCAGCGTGCTCACGCTTCTGGGCGGCACGCCGGTCCATGGCGACGGCGACTTCAGGACCCTCGCCCCGGACCTGCCGCCGCCCATGCCCGACTGGTCGCCGGTGCGCACCTTCGGCGGCTATCAGAAGCGGGCGGAAACCGGCGAGCGCAAATACGCCTTCGCCGCCGCCTGCGGCTGCGCCACCGCGTGCGGCGTCCACGGCCACGCCCACGCCAGCGCGCTGGCGGCCAGCGTGCCCGCCGCCGACGAACGCTCCTTCTGGGGCGCGCTGGGCTGCGCCTGCTGGGCGTTCTGATGGGGAGGGGGCAACGCCTTGAGACGATGGAGCACCGTCGCCGTCCGGCTTGACCGGACGGCCCATGGCCCGGCCGGGAACGCGCCTCCGGGACAAGGGGAGAGATGGGCCCTCCGGTCAAGCCGGAGGGCGACGATGGTGAGAAGCGGCCCCCTCTCCCGCACCGAAGCCGGATGCTTCCGGCTTCGGCTCTCGGAGAACCGAACTCGGCAACAGCCGAGTTCGGGCGGGGGAGGGTTGGGGAGGGCGCAGGCCCTTTGCGCAAACGCTCACACCGGGTGGAGAAACCGCAGCCCCCACCCTGCCCTCCCCCGCAAGCGGGAGAGGGTTCGCACCGGACCTGGCCGCCAAGGCCACCATCGCCCCCGTCACCCAAGCCAATGCCCACGCCGCTCGACCCGCTTCAAACCTTCGGAACCACACCGCCCATGGCTGAAAGCGCAAGCAACGCCCCCCTCACCGCCCTCGCCCGGCGCCTGATATCGCCGGCGCCGGTGCGGTTTCTCGCGCTGCTCGCCGTGTGCGGGGCCTATATCCAGGGCGGCCTTACCAAGGCGCTGGACTTCAACGGCGCGCTGGCGGAGATGACCCATTTCGGGCTCACCCCGCAGGCGCCCTTCGCCGTAGCGGTGATCGTGCTGGAGCTGGGCGCCTCCGCCCTGATCCTCAGCGGCCGGCTGCGCTGGCTGGGGGCGCTGGGGCTGGCGGGCTTCACGGTGCTGGCCGCCTTCCTCGCCAACCGCTTCTGGGCCATGGCGCCCCCCGAGAGCACCATGGCCGCCAACGCCTTCTTCGAGCATCTGGGCCTTGCCGGCGCCTTCGTGCTGGTGGCGTGGTACGATCTTGTCCACGGCGCCTCCACCGGGACCAGCCTGCACGGGAGAGACCTGTGAGCGACCACACCCACGGCGCGACATCTTCCGCCCCTCCGGCTGCGCCCGCCTCCCCGCCCCCGGCAGCCGGCGGCGCCTTCGCGCCGCTGCGGCGACCGGTGTTCGCCGTGCTGTGGGGCGCCACCGTGCTGGGCAATACCGGCAGCTTCATGCGCGACGTGGCCAGCGCCTGGATCGTCACCGATTTGTCCGCCTCCCCGGCGGCGGTGGGCATGGTGCAGGCCGCCGCCATGCTGCCGGTGTTCCTGCTCGCCATTCCCGCCGGCGTGCTCTCCGACATCCTCGACCGCCGCCGCTTCCTGATCGGCATCCAGATCGCCCTCGGGCTGGTGAGCGCGGCGCTGATGCTGCTGTCCATGAGCGGGCTGATGACCGTGTCGTCGCTGGTGGCGCTCACCTTCCTCGGCGGCGTGGGCGCCGCGCTGATGGCGCCCACCTGGCAATCCATCGTGCCCGAATTGGTGCCGCGTCCCGAGCTGAAGAGCGCGGTGGCATTGAACTCGCTGGGCATCAACATCGCCCGCTCCATCGGCCCGGCGGTGGGCGGCCTGTTGCTCGCCTCCTTCGGCGCGGCGGTGACTTATGGCGCGGACGTGGCGAGCTACGTGCTCGTCATCGCTGCCCTGTGGTGGTGGCGGCGGGACGCGGGCGCACAGGACGAATTGTCCGAGCGCTTCACCGGCGCCTTCCGCGCCGGCCTGCGCTATGCCCGCGCCAGCCGCGAGCTGCACGTGGTGCTGCTGCGGGCGGTGTTCTTCTTCTTCTTCGCCAGCGCGGTGTGGGCGCTGCTGCCGCTGGTGGCGCGGGAGCTGCTGAAGGGCGACGCCGCCTATTACGGCGTGCTGCTGGGCTCGGTAGGGGCCGGGGCCATCGCAGGCGCCCTGCTGCTGCCGCGCCTGCGGGCCTTCGCCACCGCCGACGGGCTGGTGCTCGGCGCCGCCTTCGTCACCGCCGCCGCCACGGCGAGCCTTGCCTTCGCCCCGCCGCGCTGGCTCGCCCTGGTGGTGCTGCTGGCCATGGGCGGGGCGTGGATCATCGCGCTGACCACCCTCAACGCCACCGCCCAGTCGATCCTGCCCAACTGGGTGCGCGGGCGGGCGCTGGCGGTCTATCTCACCGCCTTCAACGGCGCCATGGCCTGCGGAAGCATCACCTGGGGCCTGGTGGCGCAGCAGATCGGGCTGGCGGCGGCGCTGCTGGTGGCCGGCGCGGGCCTCGTGGTGGCCGGGCTCATCCTCCACCGGGTGAAGCTGCCGGCGGGGGAGGCCGACCTCACCCCCGCCATGCACTGGCCCGAGCCCCTGCTCGCCGCCCCGGTGGAGAATGACCGCGGCCCGGTGCTGATCCTCATTGAATATCGCATCGCGCCGGAGGACCGCCCGGCCTTCCTCGAGGCCCTCTACCTTCTCTCCGCCGCCCGCCGCCGCGACGGCGCCTATAATTGGGGGGTCACCGAGGATGCCGCCGACCCGTCGCTGATGGTGGAGTGGTTCATGGTGGACTCCTGGGCCGAGCACCTGCGCCAGCATCGCCGAGTCTCCCACGCCGATGCCGACGTGCAGGCCGGCGTGCTGAAATTCCACCGGGGCGACGCCCCGCCCCATGCCCGCCACCTGATCGGGGCCGAGCGTCCCGGCCGGGGTCCGGGCGGGGTGGCCTGAGGGACGCCGGGCATGGAGTCCGGCGCCCTCACCTCATTACTAAAATACCACCAAACCGAGATCGCGCCGAAGTCCGGACTTTCGCCGGGAGTTCGGCGGGAATCGGGTGCCGATGGTGGTGAACCTCATGAACCCGGCGCGCGCCTCGAAGGGCTGAGCCGCGGGCCATTGGCCAAGCCCGCGCGGCGCTTGAGCGGACCCACTCGGCATCGGTCGAAGACCGGTGCCGATGGTCTCACGTTGGGTTTTCCAGGTTGAACTGGCGGGTGTGCTCGTCATAGCCGAACAATTCGCCGTAGCGCCCCCAGGTAATGAGGGCGCGCAGGGTGTTTTCCGCGAAGTCCTCCGACATATAGTCCTCCAGTTCCTCGGAAAAACGCGTGAACGGCGCCTTGTGGCTCGGCCGCTCGTCCAGCACCCGGCGGATCAGCCCCGCCAGCGGCACATAGGCCAGAAGATGCTCCGCGAACAGGCGCTTGCGGGCATCCACGTCCAGGTCCACGAACCGCCGCCCGGCCTCGGTGAGGGTCACGTCGCCCGCCTCCAGCTCGGCGAACCGCATGAGCTGCAACGTCTCGACGATGGGGAACAGCTCGTCCACCTCCATCTGCAGGGTGCCAGCGAGATCCGGCAGGTCGGCCTTGCCGCCATAGGGCGGCGCCGCCAGCGCCTCCATCAGGCCGGAGATGAGATTGGTGGAAATGTGCGGCAGCGCCATGCCGATGCCGGTGCCCGGCAAGGCGCCCTCGCCCTTGCGCGCCTCCTTCTCCGCCGGGGTGCGCTGGGTCATGCGGCCATAAATGTCGTCGACAATGGCGCGGAATACCGGATCCAGCCGCGAGCGCGGATGCGGCAGCTCGATCCTGATCTCGGCCGCCACCCGCCCGGGATTCGAGGAGAAGATGAGGATGCGGTCGCACATCAGCACCGCCTCCTCGATGTTGTGGGTGACCATGAGGATGGACTTGATGGGCAGGCGGCCCTCGATCCACAGGTCGATGAGGTCGGTGCGCAGGGTCTCGGCGGTCAGCACATCCAGCGCCGAGAAGGGCTCGTCCATCAGCATCAGGCGCGGGTGCACCACGAGCGCCCGGGCAAAGCCCACGCGCTGGCGCATGCCGCCGGACAATTCCTTGGGATAGGCGCTCTCGAAGCCGTCGAGGCCGATCAGGTCGATGGCCTCGATGGCCCGCCGCCGCCGTTCGGCTGCCGGCACGCCGATGGCCTCCAGCCCCACCTCCACATTCTCCAGCACGGTGAGCCATGGGAACAGCGCGAAGCTCTGGAACACCATGGACAGGCCCTCGCTGGGGCCGGTCACGGGCTTGCCGCGCCACTCCACCCGGCCCGAAGTGGGCTTCACCAGGCCCGAAATGATGCGCAGGAGCGTGGACTTGCCCGAGCCCGAACGGCCGAGCAGGCCCACCACCTCGCCCTCGCGGATGGTGAGGGAGACGTCGTCCAGCACCACGAGGTCGGCATTGTCGCCCTTGGCGTAGACCTGCCGCACGCCAGAGGCGTTGACGAGGAAGGCGCCTTCGGTTGCGGGGCGCGGCGCGGCCCGATCGATCACAGCCATTCAATCCTCCTTCAGTCGAGGCGCAGGCGACGGCCGGCGAACGTGAACATGGGACGCCACAGCAGGCGGTTGAAAAAGATGACGAAGATGGACATCACCGCCACCCCGAGCACGATGCGCGGATAGTCGCCGGCGGCGGTCGCATCGGCGATGTAGGCGCCCACCCCGTGGGCCCGCAGCGTGGTGTCGCCCCAGCTCGCCACCTCGGCGACGATGGAGGCGTTCCACGACCCGCCGCTCGCGGTGATGGCTCCGGTGACGTAATAGGGAAAGATCCCTGGCAGCATCACCTTGCGCCACCAGTTCCAGCCGCGGATGCGGAAGGTGGAGGCGGCTTCCTTGAGGTCGTTGGGGAAGGCGCTGGCGCCGGCCACCACGTTGAACAGGATGTACCACTGAGTGCCCAGCACCATCAGCGGCGACAGCCAGATGTCCGGGTCCAGTCCCAGCCGCACGATGGCCACCACGGCGAAGGGAAAGATGATGTTGGCCGGGAAAGCGGCGAGGAACTGGGCCAGCGGCTGCACGCGCTGGGCCCAGCGCGGTCGCAGCCCGATCCACACCCCGATGGGCACCCAGATCAAGGTTGCAAGCGCGATCAGAACGATCACCCGCAACATGGTGAGGACGCCGAGGCCGAACACCCGGATCACCTCGGGCAGGCTCAGTTCGGTGGCGACGAAGGCGACGATCACATAGAGCGCATAGCCGGCCACGGTGAACACCAGCGCCAGCCAGATGCCCTCCGCCCAGCGGCTGGTCCACGCGCTTTCCACGACGCGGCGGGTGTCCTGCGACACCGGCGCGGAGAAGGACAGGCGCTGGCGCGGCACCGCCGCCAGCATGGCGCCCAAGGGCTGGAGCACGCGCTGGAACAGGAAGGTGCGGCGGGCGGCCGACAGCAGCCAGGAGCGCGGCGCCGGCCCGCCTGCGGAAGTCTCCACCCGAAACTTGTCGGCCCACGCCACCAGCGGGCGGAACAGCAGCTGGTCATAGAGCAGGATCACCGCCAGCATGGCGAGCACCGCCCAACCCACGGCGGCGAGATTCTGCTCCTTGATGGCGAGCGCCACATAGGAACCGACGCCCGGCAAGGTAATGGTGGTGTCGCCCACCGAGATGGCCTCCGAGGCCACCACGAAGAACCAGCCCCCCGACATGGACATCATGGTGTTCCACACCAGGCCCGGCATGGAGAACGGCACCTCCAGCCGCCAGAATCGCTGCCAGCCGGTGAGGCGGAAGCTGCGGGTGGCCTCGTCGAGGTCGCGCGGCACCGTCTTCAGCGACTGGTAGAAGCTGAAGGTCATGTTCCAGGCCTGGCTGGTGAAGATGGCGAAGATGGCCGCCAGTTCCACCCCCAGCACCCGGCCGGGGAACAGGGACATGAACCCCACCACGGTGAAGGACAGGAAGCCCAGCACCGGCACCGACTGGAGGATGTCCAGCATGGGCACCAGCACCATCTCCGCCCGCCGGCTTTTGGCCGCCAGCGCGCCGTAGGCGAAGGTGAAGACCAGCGAGGCCACGATGGCCGCCAGCATGCGCATGGTGGTGCGCAGGGCATATTCCGGCAGCATGGCCGGATCGAGCGAGACCGGCGCAAGGTCGAGCGCGGCCAGCGGCGCAAGGGTCTCCTTGCCGCCATGGACCATGAGAATGAGCCCGCCGAACAGCAGCCCGAAGGCGAGCGCGTCCCAGAGGTTCGGCGCGAACGTGCGCCGGCGGCCCGCTTCCAGGGCCGGGTGATGCATCGTCATGATGAAAGAATCCGATTTCCGCGGTAGGGTCGGCCATCCGGAGCACATCGCAGGCCGCACCGAACGGCGCGGACCCAAACGGCATGCTCAACGTCTTGCGTTCTCAATGTATTGGGCTCGAAGCGCGCTTCCTCACGGGACCTCAGGGGTCGTTCCGGCGGAAAGACACGTTCGATCACGTCCAAACGCCGCCGCGCGCGGCAGCGTCAGCGCCGACTTCGGTCCTGTCCAGCAGCGCTGGTCCGGCAGGTGCGATGCCTGCGGAACAGGGGCTTGCGCAAAAGATGTGTGCGGAAAGGAAGCGTCCGCATGGGTTCACCTTTCATCCCGGAGCCTGCGGCGGCGGGAGGACGAACCGGACGCGAAAGGTCAGGTCCGTGCCGCTGCGAGCAGGCTCGAGCTAGATCGACTGGAACTGTCCATCAGAGGAACGACTTTCGATTGACCGGCACGGGGACCGTCGCGCCCGGCTATTGCTCTGGGAAACCGCGAGGTCAAGGCCTTTTTGCATTGCGGCAACACCCATTCGCGAGGCACCGCAAGGGCAGGTTCAAGACGCCATCCCCGCCTCCGCGCTCCTCCCCTGCGGCAACACGGCACCAAACCTGTGGAGCGCTGGGTGACTTCCATATCGACGCCGTCACGGGAGGCGGATATCGTCCCAGCGTTTACTGGGAATGGTTCTCCTGTCCGGGGCGTCGCACCGGCGGGGGAAGAACAAGACGGTCGGCCCGAGCGCCGTCCAGGCCGGCGGCAGCCGGCGGGGCAACGTCTGGCCGATCATACCGAGCGGACGCCTCACACCGAGCGGACGACAAGGAGCGGACCCGATGGATCTCGATCCGGTGACCCTCGCGCGTATTCAGTTCGCTTTCACGGTTTGCTTCCACATCATATTTCCCGCCTTCACCATCGGGCTGTCCGCGTTCATCGCGACCCTGGAACTCATCTGGCTGAAGACCGGGCGCGACGTGTATCACCGCCTCGCTCGGTTCTGGACCAAGATCTTCGCCGTCTCCTTCGCCATGGGCGTGGTGTCCGGCATCGTGCTGTCCTACCAGTTCGGCACCAACTGGAGCCGCTACGCGGAATTCGTCGGCTCGGTGATCGCGCCGCTCATCGGTTTCGAGGTGCTCACCGCCTTCTTCCTGGAGGCGACCTTCCTCGGCATCATGCTGTTCGGATGGAACCGGGTGCCGCCATGGCTCCATGTGCTGTCCTGCTGCGTGGTGGCGTTTGGCACCTTCATGTCGGCGTTCTGGATCCTCGCCGCCAACAGCTGGATGCAGACCCCCGCCGGCTTCGAGATCCGTGCGGGCGTCGCCTATCCGCTGGACTGGCTTCAGATCATCTTCAACCCGAGCTTCCACTGGCGCCTGCCCCACATGCTGCTGGCGGCCTATCTCACCACCTCGCTGGTGGTGCTGTCGGTGGGTGCGCGCTACCTCCTGGCTGGCAAGTTCCCCGAGGAATCCCGGGTGATGATGGTGATGGGCATCGGCATGCTCGCCATCGTCGGGCCCATCCAGGCCTTCGTGGGCGACAGCCACGGCCTCAACACCGCCCACTACCAGCCGGCCAAGATCGCCGCCATCGAGGCCCACTGGGACAGTTCCAAGCCGGCCCCGCTGGTGCTGTTCGCATGGCCCGACGAGAAGGCGGAAAAGAACCTTTACGAAATCTCCATCCCGCGGGGCGCCTCGCTGATGATCACCCACAGCCTGGATGGCCTGTTCCCGGGACTGAAGGACTTCGCGCCGCAGGATCGCCCGCCGGTGCTCGGACCTTTCTTCGGCTTCCGTGCCATGGTGGGCGTGGGCGTGGTCATGATCCTTCTGGGCTGGATCGGCGCATGGCTGATCTACCGGGACGAGGAGACCGTCACCCGCTGGTACCTGCGCATCTGCTCGTGGGCGTGGCCGCTGGGCTTCATCGCCATCCTGTCGGGCTGGGTCGTCACCGAGCAGGGCCGCCAGCCCTGGGTGGTGGAGGGCCTCCTGCGCACCGAGGACGCCATGTCTCCCATCGCGGGGTGGACGGTGGCTCTGACGCTGGTGTTGTTCCTGATCGTCTACGGCATCATCTTCGCGACCGGCCTCTACTTCATGAACCGCCTCATCGTGCGCGGCCCCGGCGGCACGCTGATCGAGCCCCCCAAAAAGGAGCGGCCCACGCGGCCTCTGGCCGCCGCCCATGGCGAGGGCCAGATGACGCCGGGCACCTGAGCCCGGCGCCGGAACAAGCTCATCCCTTCAACCGACGCGTGCGAGGATCCAAGCCATGGAATGGTATCTCCCCGTCATCTGGGGCGTCATCATCGGCGTCGCGGTCATCATGTACGTGGTGCTCGACGGCTTCGACCTGGGCATCGGCATCCTGTTTCCGTTCGCGAAGGAAGAGCGCGAGCGCGACGTGATGATGAACACGGTGGCGCCGTTCTGGGACGGCAACGAGACCTGGCTCATCCTCGGCGGCGGCGGCCTTTGGGTCGCCTTCCCCAAGGCCTACGCGGTGGTGATGCCGGCGCTCTACCTGCCTGTTATCATCATGCTGCTTGCCCTCGTCTTCCGGGGCGTCGCCTTCGAGTTCCGCTGGGTGGCCCTGAGCAGCCGGCGCTGGTGGAATGCCGCATTCGCCGGTGGGTCGCTGGTGGCCGCCTTCTCCCAGGGCGTCATCTTGGGTGGACTCGTGCAGGGCATCACGGTGGAAAACGGCGCATTCGCCGGCGGCCCGCTCGACTGGGCGACGCCGTTCGCCGTCCTGTGCGGCATCGGCGTGGTGGTGGGCTATTCGCTTCTCGGCTCGACCTGGCTGCTGATAAAGACCGAGGGCATGGTGGCGGAACGCGCGCGCGCCCACGCCATCCCCCTGCTCTTCGCCGTGCTTGCCCTGATGGCCGTAGTGAGCGTGTGGACCCCGATCGCGTTCGAGCGCATCGCCACCCGCTGGTTCTCGCAGCCCAACATCTTCTTCCTCGCGCCGGTGCCCGTCATCACCGTTCTGGTCGCCCTGGCGGTGCTGCACTGGTTGAAGTCCGGACGGGAGATGTTGCCCTTCTTCGGCACCGTGGGGCTGTTCGTGCTCGGCTTTCTCGGCCTCGCCATCTCCACCTTCCCCTATCTGGTGCCGCCGAGCCTTACCGTGTGGCAGACTGCCGCCGCCGCGCCGAGCCAGATCCTGATGCTGTTCGGCGTCATCTTCCTGCTGCCGGTGGTGCTGGGCTACATCGTGTTCGTCTATTGGATCTTCCGCGGCAAAGTGCGCGAGGGCGAGGGCTACCACTGAGACCGGATGGCGGCCTCAATCGGCCACCTCCAGGTCCTCCGTCACCGGAAACTCCGTCGCCGGAAACAGGCCGAGCTGCTGCTCACGCACCGGCGCGAACGAACGGCGATGGTGCAGGCAGGGGCCATGGGCCTTCAGCGCGGCGCCATGTTCGCGTGTACCGTAGCCCATGTGGCGCTCGAACCCGTAGGCGGGAAAGGCGGCGCCGACGCCAGCCATCAGCCGGTCGCGCACCACCTTAGCCACGATGGACGCCGCCGCGATGGAAGCGATGAGGCCGTCGCCGCCCACAATGGCCTCGACCGCGCACTCGACCCGCGGCGGATCGTTGCCATCCACCAGAAGGAACGCCGGCCGGCACGGCAAGCCCCGCACCGCGCTCGCGAGCGCCCAGAGCGTCGCCTGGCGGATGTTGTCGCGGTCGATGCGCGCCGGCGGCGCGAGGGAAATGGCGATTTCAGCGGTGGCGCAGATCTCCAGATAGAGCGCCTCGCGCTTCACCCGTGTCAGCCTCTTCGAATCATCCAGACCTTGCGGCACCCGCGCCGGATCCAGCACCACGGCTGCCGCTACCACGGGGCCGGCGAGTGGCCCCCGGCCCACCTCGTCTGCTCCGGCGACGGGGGCGAGCCCATTGGCGTACAGCGCGCGCTCGCGGGAGAAATCGAGGCCCACCCAGCCGGTCGTGACCGTCCCCGCCTTCGGTGGCCGGCCGCGCGGCCTTGCGCTCGCGGAAGCGGGATCGGTGCCCGGAGGCTGGGTTTTCGGACGCGGCGCCATGGGGAGAGGGAAACCCTGATCTGACGGTGAACCGGGTCGCCTGCGGACGATGAGCGGCCCGGGCATCTTGATAGCATGGAACCTGGCGATGGGCTGGGCATTGCTCCCGTCACGATGTAAGCCCATGTTCGAGAACGCGTCCAAGGCGGCCCTCGGGAGCCGGGACGTTATCTGGCCGAGGCCGGGATCCTGTGCGGGAGGCGCGCGATGCGTTGGGACGATTTCCGCTCCAGCGATAATGTGGAAGACCGGCGAGGCGACGGCGGCGGTGGGGGCTTCCGGATGCCGGGTGGCCGCGGTGGTCTCGGCATCGGCACCATCATTATCGTCGGCATCGTCGGTTGGGCGCTGGGCATCAATCCGGCGGTACTCATCGGCGGGCTGGAAGCCATCAACGGCATGAGCGGCGGCAGCGCTCCGCAGCAGCAGGCGGCGCCGCGCACCGCCCCGCAGGGTGCGCCCAAGGATGAACTCGGCAGATTCGCCGCCGCCGTGCTGGCCCAGACCGAAGACGTGTGGACCGAGTTGTTCCGCGCCGAGGGCAAGACCTATCAGGATCCCAAGCTGGTGCTGTTTTCCGGCGCCACGCGCTCGGCCTGCGGCGGCGCCCAGTCGGCCATGGGGCCGTTCTATTGCCCGCTCGACCAGAAGGTCTATCTCGACCTCTCCTTCTTCCAGGAGATGAAAAGCCGTTTCAAGGCCCCGGGCGACTTCGCCGCCGCCTATGTCATCGCCCACGAGGTGGGCCACCATGTGGAAAACCTCATCGGCATCCTGCCCAAGGTGCAGCAGGCGCAGGCGCGCGCCTCATCGCGGGCGGAGGCGAACAACCTCTCCGTCCGCGTGGAACTGATGGCCGACTGTCTCGCGGGGGTGTGGGCCTACCACGCCAACGCCCGCTTCCGCATTCTGGAACCCGGCGACGTGGAGGAGGCGCTGAACGCCGCCAGCGCCATCGGCGACGACCGGCTGCAGAAGCAGTCCCAAGGCTATGCGGTGCCCGACAGCTTCACCCACGGCTCCTCTCAGCAGCGGGTGAACTGGTTCACGCGCGGGCTGAAGACCGGCTCCATGCAGCAGTGCAACACCTTCTCCGGGGCAATCTGAACGCGACTCGCCTTGAATGCGCCGCCCTGCCCCGGCCCGTCCGGGGCACATCTTGCCGCGTGCGCGCCATGCCAGTTCGAATTGGGATGGCGCGCGTGATCGCAGGCCCCAAAGCCCGCCATCACTGAACCTGCCGCGCCCGTCGCCTGCGCTCTTGGCCGGCGTCCCCCTTGCATTAAATCGATAAAGCTCGCACCAATTCTCCTCAGTCGGATCCGCGGGCCTGCACCTGCGGGCCGGCCGGTGCCGGCGCACCGCTCCCGCCAAGAGGAGCCGGGCCCCGGCGGGGAAACGCCATGGACGTCACGCCCGACGCGGACGAGGTCGCGAACCAGCCGCCGCCCTATGCCGACATCAATCTCGCCGCCGGCGACCCGGCCCTGACCGCCGCGACCGAGCGGGCCGGCTTGAACGGCGCCCTGTGGGCCTTCGGCAGCCAATGGGGCGGCTCGGACCAGCTTGCCCTCGGCCGCCTCGCCAACGAGAACCCGCCCGAGCTGCACAGCCATGACCCCCAGGGCCGGCGCTGTGACGTGGTGGAATTCCACCCCGCCTATCACGCTTTGATGGCGCAGAGCATGGAGGCGGGGCTCCACTGTTCCAGCTGGGACGGACCGCTGCGGCCGGCAGAGGCCCGGCGCGGAAATGCCCAGCGCGCGGCCCGGCTTTATGTGGTGAGCCAGGTGGAGGCGGGCCATGTATGCCCCCTGACCATGACTCACGCCGCCCCCGCCAGCCTTGCCGCCGCGCCGGAGCTGATGCGCGATTTCCTGCCCCGCATCCGCGGCCGCAACTACGACGGGCGCTTCCTGCCGTTCTGGGAAAAGGCCTCCATCACCATCGGCATGAGCATGACGGAGCGTCAGGGCGGCACCGACGTGCGCACCAACACCACGCGGGCCGCGCCCACCGGCAACGGCGAATACGAGATCAGCGGCGCCAAGTGGTTCCTCTCGGCCCCCATGAGCGACGCCTTCCTGGTGCTGGCGCAGGCGCCCGGCGGCCTCACCGCCTTCCTGTTGCCCCGCTTCCGGCCCGACGGCGGCGTCAACGCCCTGCGACTCACCCGGCTGAAGCGCAAGCTCGGCAACCGTTCCAATGCCTCCTGCGAGGCGGAGTTCGAGCGCGCCTTCGCCTGGCGGGTGGGCGAGGAGGGGCGCGGCATCGCTACCATCATCGGCATGGTGCAGATGACGCGCCTCGACTGCGCCGTCTCCTCCGCCGGCCTGATGCGCGCGGCGCTGGCTCGGGCGCTGCACCATGCCCGCCATCGCACCGCGTTCCAGAAGAAGCTGGTGGACCAGCCGGCCATGGCCATGGTGCTGGCGGACCTCGCGCTGGACCAGGAGGCCTTCGCCGCCCTCGCCTTCCGCCTTGCCCTGAGTTTCGACGAGGCGGCCGGCTCCGGTACCGAGGCCGCCCGTGCCCGGGTGCTGACGCCGGTGGCGAAGTTCGCCATCTGCAAGGCGGCGCCCGGCTTCATCGCCGAGGCCATGGAGGTGCTGGGCGGCAACGGCTATGTGGAGGACTGTGCCCTGCCGCGCCTCTATCGGGAGGCGCCGGTGAACGCCATCTGGGAAGGCTCGGGCAACGTGATGGCCCTGGACCTCGCCCGCGTCGCCTTCCGCGAGCCGGATCTGGTGCAGGCGATTCTCGCCGACCTGAAGGAACGGACCCGTGGCCTGCCCGGCGCCGCCGCGTCGGCGGACTGCGTATCGCAGTGCCTTCACGCGGGGGATCGGGAGGCACGGGCCCGGCGCGCAGCGGAGGCCCTGGCGCTGCTGGCGGCGGCGGCGGCGCTTGCCGAATCGGCCCCGACGGCGGTGGCGGAAGCCTTCGCCGCCACGCGCCTTGCCACGCCGCGCGGCATGTATGGCGCCAACGCCGTGGAGCCGGTGCGCGACCTCATGCTGGAACGGGTATGCGCGGCCTGAGGGTGGGGAAAGGCCAACGCCGGCGCCAAGCGCTATTGCCCCGGCTCGTGATCCCGCTCTTGCCTCCCGCGGCCAAGCATGCGAAGGACGGCCGATCGCACGGCGCCGCCGCGGAGGAATCCCTTCGCGCGGGCCGTTCGGCGTCGGCCATTGAAACCTCTTGCAGCCTTCGCTATAGGGGCCGACAACTTCTTCCGAAGGGGCCATGCGGCCAGCCCTCGGCCCTGAACGCAGACCCTGCATGATGCCCAAGGGCGTGATGCGCGGGCCGGCGGCGAGCAGAGCGGCCGAGCATACGAGAGGCGTCAGTCCATGTCTTCGACGTTCGACACGGTGGCCAGTATCATCGCGGAAACCTGCGATATTCCGCGGGACACCATCACGCCGGACAGCCACGCCATCGACGATCTGGGCATCGACAGCCTCGACTTCCTGGACATCGCCTTTGCCATCGACAAGGCGTTTGGCATCAAGCTGCCGCTGGAGCAGTGGACCCAGGAAGTCAACGACGGCAAGGCCACCACCGAGCAGTATTTCGTGCTCAAGAACCTGTGCGCCCGCATCGACGAGTTGGTCGCTGCGAAGGCCGCGTGAGGCGCCTCGATGCGTCCTGAAGTCTTCAAGATGATCGACCGGGTCGTTTCCATCGACCCGTCGCTTCAGAAGATCCACTGCCAGGGCCTGGTGCCGGAAGAGAGCTCCATTTTCGAGGGGCACTTTCCCGGCTACCCCATCATGCCCGGCGTGCTGCTCATCGAGGCTATGGCCCAGACCACCGGCTGGCTGGTGCTTGCCCGAAACCGCTTCAACAAGATGCCCTTCCTCGCCACCGTCAAGGAGGCGAAGCTGCGCACCTTTGTGTTGCCGGGGCAGAATCTCGACCTGTACTCCGAAATCCTCCACGAGGGCTCGGGCTTCGTCGTGGCGAAGACCCAGGCCATGCTCGAAGGCAAGCTCATCTGCTCCGCCGAGCTCACCTTCCGCGTGCTCCCCTGGCCGGAAGGCAAGATGAAGCCCGTGGTGATGAAGGTGGCCGAGCACGTCTCCTTCCCCCTTGCGGACTTTGCAGATGCCTGACGCGAACGCCGGCCGGCGCCGGATCCACCGGGATGTGTGGATCACCGGCATCGGCCTCGTCTCCTCCCTTGGGGAGGGGCTGGATGCCCATTGGGAAGCGCTCGCCTCCGGAGCCTTGCCCGCGACCGACACCGCCAGCTACGCGCCTTACGTGGTCCATCCGCTCGTCAAGGTGAACTTCGACACCCAGATCCCCAAGAAGGGCGACCAGCGGCAGATGGAGCCCTGGCAGCGCATCGGCACCTATGCGGCCGGCCTCGCCCTCGATTCCGCGGGGATCGCCAAGAATACCGAGATCCTGTCCAAGACCGACATGATCGTGGCGGCGGGCGGCGGCGAGCGCGATTTCGCCGTGGACGCCTCGATTCTCAACGAGCTGTCCACGTCCAACGATCCTGGCCGGCTGCTCAACGAGCGCCTTCTGTCGGACCTGCGGCCGACCCTGTCGCTGGCGCAACTGTCCAATCTTCTGGCCGGCAACATCTCCATCGTGCACGGTGTCACCGGCTCTTCGCGTACCTTCATGGGCGAGGAGAGCGCCGGAGTGGACGCGACACGCGTGGCCTATTCGCGTATTGCCGCAGGCCAGAGCGAGATCGCCCTCGTGGGCGGCGCCTACAATGCCGAGCGTGAGGACACGCTGCTCCTCAACGACCTCGACAATTTCTGCCTGAAGGGCGAGTTCAAGCCGGTGTTCGCCGCGCCGGGCATCGCTTCCGGCTCCATGGGCGCGTTCCTGGTACTCGAATCGCCGGAGCACGCCACGGCACGTGGGGCCAAGCCCATCGCCAAGCTGTCCGGCGTGTGGTCGGAACGGGCGAAGCGCGCCGTGGAAGGCGCCGTCGCCGAAAAGGTGAAGGCGCTTCTGGCCACGGCCGGAACACCGGCCGGCACCGCCGTCATCTCCGGCGCCACTGGCGGACATGACGCCACCGAAGCCGAGCGCGTGGCGCTGGCTGCCTCCGGCCTGCCGGTGCGTGCGGTGGCGAACCGTATGGGCCACGGCTTCGAGGCCCAGTTCATCGCCGGCTTGGCGCTGGCCGCCCTCGCCGTGTCCAAGGGCACATTGTTCCCGCCCTTCACCGGCGATCCGCTGGAGCAGCCGGGCGACGCCGCCGAGCGCATCGTGGTGACGCAGGTGGGCCACTGGCGCGGCGAAGGCGCCGGGCTGGTGGAAAAGGCGTGAGGCCCGAAGGGGCCGCCTTCCGCTCCCGGCGTTTAGCGGCGTCCTCCGCCGGTCTTCGGACCGCCCTGTCCCGCCTGCCCGGCGGATCCGGACCGCCTCATGGCGGCGTCGGGGACGGTGCGCGCTGGACTGCGGGATAGGACAGGGCGCCGACGCATTGTCCTATCGGCCGCCTTCGGCTTATTTTCCGGACCCGTCGGCAAGGACATGCGCGCAGCAGTCTGCGCGGGACCGGGGACACCATGGACGGCGCCTGGGGCGGGCGCGCTTCACTCAAAGGAGCCGCGAACATGACGCAGGCGCATCTGGACACTTTCGGCCGCCCCATCGTGGTGGTGACCGGCATCGGCATCGTCACTTCCCTCGGCCAGGGCAAGGAAGACAACTGGCGCCGTCTCACCGCTGGCGAGTCGGGCATCCACACCATCACCCGCTTCCCCATCGAGGGCATGCGCACCACCATCGCCGGCACGGTGGACTTCCTGTTCGACGGCCGCGTCGCAGCCCCGGACCTGTCCGAGAAGCTCGCGACGCTGGCAGCGGAAGAGGCCATCGCTGAATCCGGCATCGGCTCGCACGGGGATTTTCCCGGCCCGCTGTTCGCGGCCGTGCCGCCCGTAGAGCTGGAATGGCCGGAGCGCCAGCAGCTCGCCGAGGCCGTAGGCCGTTACCCTATCGTCTATCATGACCTCCTCGGTGCGGCGGCCTCCGGCAAGTTCCGCCCCTGGCACGAACGCTTCCTGTTCGGCTCGGTGGCGGATCGGCTCGCCGACCGCTTCGGCACCCGCGGCCAGCCCATCTCGCTCTCCACCGCCTGCGCGTCGGGGGCGACCGCCATCCAGCTCGGCGTGGAAGCCATCCGCCGCGGTGAGACCGATGTGGCGCTCTCCCTCGGTACCGACGGCTCGGTGCATCCGGAAGCGCTCATCCGCTTCTCGCTGCTCTCGGCGCTGACCACCGCCAACGACAACCCCGAAGGCGCCGCCCGCCCCTTCGCCAAGAATCGCGACGGCTTCGTCATGGCCGAAGGCGCCGCGGCTTTGGTGCTGGAGAGCTATGAGCATGCGGTAGCGCGCGGGGCGAAGATCCTCGGCGTGCTGGAAGGCTGCGGCGAGATGGCGGACAATTTCCACCGTACCCGCTCCAGCCCCGACGGCCGCCCCATCATCGGCTGCATGACCAATGCCTTCGCCGACGCGGGCGTGACCCCGGACGACGTGGACTACATCAACGCCCACGGCACCTCGACGCCGGAAAACGACCGCATGGAATATGTGGGCATGAAGGCGGTGTTCGGCGACGAGAAGCTGGCGCAGACCCCCATCTCGTCCAACAAGTCCATGATCGGCCACACCCTGACGGCGGCCGGCGCCATCGAGGCGGCGGTGTCGCTGCTCACCATCGCCAATGGCCGCATCCCGCCGACCATCAACTACAACATCCCGGACCCGGCCATTCCCCTGGACGTGGTGCCCAACGTGGCGCGCGATGCGCAGGTACGGCGGGTGATCTCCAACTCCTTCGGCTTCGGCGGGCAGAATGTCTGCCTGGTGCTGGCGGGGGAGCCGGCGTGAGGGTGCAGTTTCCATACGCAGGTTGCTCCCTCTCCCGCTTGCGGGGGAGGGTTGGGGTGGCGGCACGTCTCTCCGCCTGTGCCAGCCTTGGGGTTTTTGTGCGGGACAGCCAGCACTGCGCCCCCCCTCCCCCGCAAGCGGGAGAGGGGACGCGGCTGTGACCATCTCGGCTCAGCCCATCCTCGTCACTGGCGGCGGACGCGGCCTTGGCGCCGCCATCGTGCGTGCGCTGGCGGCGGCGGGCTATCCCGTCACCTTCACCTACCGGTCGGCGGTGGCGGAAGCCCAGGCGCTGGTGGACGAGATCGGCGCCGCGCATCCCGATGCCGTCCTTTCCGCCCGCGCGCTGGACCTCGCCGACCGCGCCGCGGTGGAGGCCTTCGCTGAGGAACTGGAGGCCGGGGAGACGCTCTACGGCCTGTGCCACAATGCGGGCGCCTCCTACGACACCCTCGCCGCCATGATCGACCAGGACAAGGCCGAGGCGGTGATGCAGGTGAACCATTTCGCCTTCGTGCGCCTTGCCCGCGCCGTGGTGCGGCCCATGACCCGCGCGAGGCAGGGGCGCATCGTCGCCATCGGCTCGGTGGCGGCGCTCCAGGCCAATCAGGGCAACGCCGCCTATGCCGCCTCCAAGGCGGCGCTGCTCGCCCATGTGCGCGGCCTTGCCATCGAGACCGCCCGGCGCGGTGTGACGGTGAATTACGTGGCCCCCGGCTTCATCGACACCGCCATGCTGGAAAAATTCGCGGACTATCGCGCCAAGATGGAGGCGCAGATCCCTGCCGGCCGCTTTGCGACGCCCGATGACGTGGCGCAGGTGGTGGCCTTCCTCTTCTCCCCCGGCGCGGGCTATATGACCGGCGCCATCCTGCCGGTGGATGGTGGGCTTTCCGCCTCGCTCGCCGCCCACCGCTGATCCAACTTCCGAGATTAAAAAGAATGCGTGGCCTCCAGCTCGTCTCCGACCGCAGCCTCGAACTCGTGGACCTGCCCGAACCCGACGCCCCCGGCGCCGGCGAGGTGCAGATCCGCGTCAAGGCGCTGGCGCTCAACCACATCGACGTGTGGGGCTGGCGCGGCATGGCCTTCGCCAAGCGCAAGATGCCCCTCGTGGTGGGCGCGGAGGCCGCCGGCGAGATCGTGGCGCTGGGCGCCGACGTGCGCGGCCTGAAGGTGGGGCAGACGGTGGCCATGTACGGCGCCATGACCTGCGGCCATTGCGTCAACTGCCTGAAGGGGCGCGACAATCTCTGCCAGAACGTGGGCGGCGTGCTGGGCTTCCACATCGACGGCTTCGCCCGCGACGTGATCAACATGCCCGAGCGCCTCGTGATCCCGGCGCCCGAGGGCGTCTCCTTCGAGGACGCCGCCTGCGCCGGCATCACCTTTTCCACCGTCGAGCACATGCTGTTCGACAACGCACAGCTGGAAAAGGGTGAGACCGTTCTGGTGCATGCGGGTGGCTCCGGCATCGGCTCCGCCGCCATCCGGCTGGCCAAGGACGTGGGTGCCACCGTCATCACCACCGTGGGCGACGACGAGAAGATGGCGAAGGCGCTGGCGCTGGGCGCCGACCACGTCATCAATTATCGCAAGGACCGCTTCGAGCACGAGGTCCGTAAGATCACCAAGAAGGTGGGCGTGGACGTGGTGTTCGAGCATGTGGGCGCCGACACCTGGAACGCCTCGCTTTTGTCCATGAAGCCCGGCGCGCGCCTCGTCACCTGCGGCTCCACCTCCGGCGTGAGCGTGCAGATGAACCTGATGCAGCTGTTCCAGCGCCAGTACAAGATCTTCGGCTCGTTCGGCGCCACCATCCGCAATGTGTCGGAAGGCCTTGCGAAGATGGGCCGCGGCATCAGGCCGGTGATCGATACGGTGGTGCCGCTGGAGAACTTCAATGAAGGCCTGGAGCGGCTGGAAAGCCGCAAGGTCTTCGGCAAGATCGTGGTGAAGTTCTAAGGGTCCGGTGCGGCGCGCCCGGCCGTGACCCGCCTCCCCCACTCCGTCCGCCGCCTGCTCTTCCGATTGCGCCTTGCGCTGCAGCCGGTGGTGGAGGTGCTGGTGGGCGGCTATGTGCGCGCCTCCATTTGGTGGCTGCGCCTGTGGCCGCTCTGGCTGTCGGCCGGGGGCATGGCCTTCTGGGCGCGCACGTTCGGGCCCTTCTTCGCGGTGAGCAAGGTGGCGCGGCGCAACCTCACCGCCGCCTATCCGGAAAAGAGCAAGGGCGAGATCAGCGCCCTTGTGCGCGGGGTGTGGGCCAACATGGGCCGGCTCACCGCCGAATTCGCGCAGCAGGACCGCCTGTGGGACTACGATCCCGCACGGCCCGGTGAAGGCCGCGTGGAAGTGGTGGGCGCCGAGATCTTCCAGCGCCTGCGCGATGATGGCCGCCCGGCCCTGTTCTTCACCGCCCACACCGGCAATTGGGAAGTCTGCGCCATCGCCGGCGCCAAGTTCGATGTGCCGGGGGGCGTGCTCTATCGCGCGCCCAACAACAAGAGCGCCGCCGCGCTGATCGAGGAGATGCGCTCCGGCACCATGCCGGGCCTCATCCGCGCCGGACGCGACGCCGGCCGCCAGATGGCGCGGATGCTGACCGAGGGCCAGCATCTGGGCATGCTGGTCGACCAGTATTGGACCGGCGGACCGGAAGTGACCTTCTTCGGCCGGCCCTGCGCCACCAATCCCACGCTCGCCCGCCTCGCCCGGCAGTTCGATTGCCCGGTGCACGGCATGCGCGTCATCCGCCTGCCCGGCGCGCGGTTCCGCGTGGAGATCACGCAAGAGATCGCCCTGCCCCGCGATACCGAAGGCAAGATCGACGTGGTCGGCACCATGCAGACCGTCACCTCCATCATCGAAGGCTGGGTGCGCGAATATCCCGACCAGTGGCTGTGGCTCCACCGCCGCTGGCGGTGAGGTCCGCCCCCGCTCCTCGGCGCGGACCAGAGAGTTGGCCGCAACCCTTGCCCCCGCTGCGGCGATCCTATAAAGCCGCGCTTTCCGTTTTAAGGGATCTTGAGGGATGAGCACGGCTGACGTTGCCGTCATCATGGGCAGCCAGTCCGATTGGGAGACCATGCGCCACGCGTCCGAGACGCTGGAAGCGTTGAAGATCCCGCACGACAGCCGCATCGTCTCCGCCCATCGGACGCCCGAGCGCATGTACGACTTCGCCCGCGGCGCGAAGGCGAACGGATTCAAGGTGATCATCGCCGGCGCCGGCGGAGCGGCCCACCTGCCGGGCATGGTGGCGGCGCTCACCACCCTGCCGGTGTTCGGCGTGCCGGTGCAGTCCAAGGCCCTGTCCGGCCTCGACAGCCTCTATTCCATCGTGCAGATGCCCGCCGGCGTGCCCGTGGGCACCCTCGCCATCGGCGTCGCCGGAGCCACCAATGCGGCATTGCTCGCGGCCTCCGTGCTGGCACTCTCGGACCCGGCCCTGTCCGAACGCCTCGAAGCCTGGCGCGCGGCGCGCACTGGGGCAGTGGCGGAACGGCCGGCCTGAGCCATGCTGAAACCCGGAAGCGTCATCGGCATCCTTGGTGGCGGCCAGCTCGGCCGCATGATCGCGCTCGCGGCGGCGGAGCTGGGCCTGAAGACGCACATCCTCTGCCCCGACAAGGACAGCCCCGCCTTCCATGTGAGCGAACACCACATCTGCGCGCCCTATGACGATTTCGCGGCGCTGGAGCGCTTCGCGGCGGGCGTGGACGTGGTGACCTACGAATTCGAGAACGTGCCGCTTGCCACCGCCGAATTCCTCGCCGCCCGCGTGCCCCTGCGGCCGGGGGCAAAGGCCCTCGCCATCACCCAGGACCGGCTGGCGGAAAAGAGCTTCGTGCGCGACCTCGGCATCGAGACGGCGCCGTTCGCCGCGGTGGACGACCTCGCCAGCCTTGAAGCGGGCGTGGCTGCGCTCGGCCTGCCGGCGGTGCTGAAGACCCGGCGCTTCGGCTATGACGGCAAGGGCCAGGTCATCATCCGCCCGGAAGAAGACCTCACCGCCGCCTGGCATGCACTGGGCCGGCAGAGCGCGATCCTGGAGGGCTTCGTCGCCTTCGAGCGCGAGGTCTCGGTGGTGGCGGCACGGCGGGCGGATGGCGCCTTCCAGGCCTTCGACGTGACCGAGAACGTGCATCGCGAGCACATCCTCCACACGTCCACGGTGCCCGCCACCCTGTCGGCCGGCGCGGCGCGGCAGGCGCGCTCCATCGCCCGCACCATCGGCGATGCCCTCGACTATGAAGGCGTGTTCGCGGTTGAGCTGTTCGTGGTCGGTTGCGGTGCCGCGGAACGAGTGATCGTCAACGAGATCGCGCCCCGTGTGCACAACAGCGGGCACTGGACCCAGGACGGCGCCGTGACCTCCCAGTTCGAGCAGCATGTGCGCGCCATCGCCGGCTGGCCGCTGGGCGAGGTGGCACGCGTCGGTCGGGCACAGATGACCAACCTCATCGGAGCCGATGTGCACGACTGGCACGCGCTGTTGGCTGAGCCCGGCACCCACGTCCACCTCTATGGCAAGGACGAGGCCCGAGCCGGCCGCAAGATGGGCCATGTGGTGCGGGTGCGCCGCGATCCGGAAGCCTGCGCCCACATTCCCGAAGACGACTGCTAGGACGCGATCCGGGCGCACCGAAGCAATCTGCGCGGTGCCCTGCCCCGTCGTTTCTCCACAGAGAACGCGTTAGCCGATCTGGTCGAGCCGCAAATTGGGCGGCGTGATTACAGATGGGGAAGCCTGTCACTGGCCTGCCATCGAACCTCACCAATATACCGTTTTGAGCTTGACCTTCCGAGACCTGAGGCGAATCGCCATGGCGACGGAAGGCTCATCATGAGTCATATGTGCTCAACCCAGTTTCTGTACTATAATACCTCATTAGTTCAGGGAATGCCGGTGGCCCAGGATCGCTTCAAGGACTGGCTGCGCGAGCTTGCGCGGCACATGGCCCGGACGGGCCGCTATGGCAGCTGGCGTCTGATCCAGATCGAGCTGCGTTTCATGCAAGGCATCCGGGAGGCGGCCAACTGCTTTGCCGATTCCGAGATCCGGACGGAGCTGGATGCCCTGTGCCGCGAGGCGCAAAAGCAGGCGGGGCGGGCCATCGCCTTGCCTGCGCTCGAACCCTCCACCGATTCTGCCTTCGCCGCCGCCACGCGGTGATCGCATCCGCGTCGGATGGCACGGACGGGCCGGCGCGAAGATGAGCCGACACAAGGCCCCGCCTCGCTTTTCCAGCGCATATGGCATGTGGACAAGGTTCAAGGCTTCTGATAAGAGAGCAGCCTTCCGGATGAGCTGAAGTCGAGCGAAAGGCTCGCGCTTCCCCGGTCCGGGTGTTCAGATCAAGGTTGGCCAGATCACGGCTTGCTGGGCTCGGCGCAACAGCTCGAAGAGGTAAACACGTGCAAGTTCTCGTCCGCGACAACAATGTTGATCAGGCCCTCAAGGCGCTCAAGAAGAAGATGCAGCGCGAGGGGATCTTCCGCGAGATGAAGCTGCGTGGCCATTACGAGAAGCCCTCCGAGAAGCGCGCCCGCGAGGAGGCCGAGGCCATCCGTCGCGCCCGCAAGCTCGCCCGCAAGCGCGCCCAGCGCGAGGGTCTCATCCCCTCCAAGCCGCGCCCGACCCGCTGATCCCGCCGGCGCCGTCCGGTCCTGCACCGGCGCGGCGCAGCAGATCCCAGCTTCGAGTCATTTCAACCGCGCGTGCCTGCATGCGCGGATTTTGCCTGTATGACACCTCAAGACCGCGCGCACTCCGCTGATCCAAGGGCGGCACGATCTGGTGGAGCGCGCGCGACCGCGCTGAGGAACGCCGCACCCGGCACCTTTTATCCTCCGCCATCTCGTTTTCATCAACATCGCTCATGCTGCCGCAGAGATGCTCCGGTGCTGGCGAACCCGTGCGCACAGGGCGCCTGGTCCAGCGACCAGTTAGCGGTGCAATCCGATCGGAACGTGATCTAGAGTGCCTGCGGCGGACGCGGATGCGGCGGCCCCGGGCTCGCTCCGGGTGCGGCAGGCGCCGTGGTCAGGGGGGAGAGGCTGATGGTTGCGCGTGTGGTCGCGGTCGAACCCTTCGACATCATCGTGTTCGGCGCCACCGGCGATCTCGCGCGGCGCAAGCTGCTACCGGCCCTGTTCGAGCGTGACCTCGCCGGCCAGATGCCCGACGAGGCCCGCATCATCGGCGTGTCCCGGCGGCCCATGGAGCGGGCGGCATTCCAGAACTTCGCCCGGGAAGCGGTGGAGATGTCCGATGGCATCGAGGATGCCCGACCGGCTCAACTCGCCCATTTCCTTGACCGGCTCGACTATGTGGCGGTGGACGCCCAGTCCGATCTCGGCTGGGCGGACCTTTCCGGCCTGCTGGAAGAGGGGCGTGACCATGTCCGCGTCCTCTACCTCGCCGTGGGGCCGGACCTGTTCGATCCCATCTGCGCCCGCATCGGGGAACACGGCATCGTCACCGACAAGACCCGCGTGGTGGTGGAAAAGCCGGTAGGCAAGGACCTCGCCTCGGCGCTGAAGGTCAATGCAGCGGTCGGCAAGGTCTTCCGCGAGGAAGCGGTGTTCCGCATCGATCATTATCTCGGCAAGGAGACGGTGCAGAACCTCATGGCGCTGAGGTTCGCCAACGCCTTGTTCGAGCCGGTGTGGAATAACGCCCACATCGACCATGTGCAGATCACGGTGGCCGAGAGCATCGGCACCGCCGGGCGGGCCGGTTATTACGATACTGCCGGCGCCCTGCGCGACATGGTGCAGAACCACATTCTCCAACTGCTCTGCCTCGTCGCCATGGAGCCGCCGGTATCGTTGGACGCCGATGCGGTGCGCGACGAGAAGCTGAAAGTTCTCAAAGCCCTCACCCCCATCACCGAGGCCAACGCCGCCCAGCTTACCGTGCGCGGCCAGTATCGCGCCGGCGCCTCGGCGGGCGGGGCGGTGCCGGGCTATCTGGAGGAGCTGGGGTCCAGCACTTCGGACACCGAGACCTTTGTGGCGCTGAAGGCGGAGATCGGCAACTGGCGCTGGTCGGGCGTGCCGTTCTACCTGCGCACCGGCAAGAGGCTGGCGTCACGGGTGTCCGAGATCGTGGTGGCGTTCCGGCCCATCCCCCATTCGGTGTTCGACGCGCAGGCGGGGCCCATCATGGCCAACCGCCTCGTCATGCGCCTTCAGCCCGACGAGGGCGTGAAGCTGTGGCTGATGATCAAGGACCCTGGCCCCGGCGGCATGCGGCTCCAGCACGTGCCCCTCGACATGAGCTTCGCCAGCGTGTTCGGGGTGCGCAACCCCGACGCCTACGAACGCCTCATCATGGATGTGGTGCGAGGCAACCAGACCCTGTTCATGCGCCGCGACGAGGTGGAGGCGGCCTGGAACTGGATTGATCCCATCCTGGACGCCTGGCGGACCTCCCGCGAACCGCCCAAGCCCTATACCGCCGGCACCTGGGGCCCCTCCGCCGCCATCGCCCTCATCGAGCGGGACGGACGGACCTGGACCGACGATGCCTGAGGCCGCCATTTCCGAGACCCCAATGACGACACCCGCACTCCCCTTCGCTCTCGCCGCCTATGACAACCCCGCCGCCCTCGCCCGCGCCCTGGCGGCACATGTGGCGGAGGCGCTGCGCGCCCGCCTTGCCCGCGACGGTTCGGCGAGCCTTGCCGTTTCCGGTGGGCGCACGCCGACGCGCTTCTTCGAGACCCTATCCGGAGCCCCGCTGGACTGGAGCCGCATCGCTGTGACCCTGGTGGACGAGCGCTGGGTACCGGAGACCTCGGACCGCTCCAACGCCGCCCTGGTCCGGCGTTACCTGCTGAAGGGTCCTGCCGCGGCCGCCCGGTTCGTGCCACTCTTCACCGGCGCGCCGACGCCGGAAGACGGACTTGCGGAGGCCGAGACCGCCATCGCCACCCTGCCCGCCCCGTTCGCCGCCGTGGTACTGGGCATGGGGGATGACGGGCATACCGCCTCCTTCTTCCCCGGTGCGCAGGCGCTCGCTGCCGCCATCGATCCGGCCGGCACGGCTCCCCTCATCGCGGTGCGGGCGGAGGGGGCCGGCGAGCCGCGTATCACCTTCACCCTGCCACCCCTCGTCTCGGCCGAC
The DNA here is from genome assembly GCF_005871085.1 of Xanthobacter autotrophicus. GTDB lineage: Bacteria > Pseudomonadota > Alphaproteobacteria > Rhizobiales > Xanthobacteraceae > Xanthobacter > Xanthobacter autotrophicus. The sequence goes on from NZ_VAUP01000022.1 coordinate 433,485, forward strand.
CTGCTGCTGCTGCACATTGAAGGCGCGAACAAGCGCACGGTGCTGGAGCGCGCCGCCGCCGGCGGCGACGGGGCGGACCTGCCCATCCGCGCCGTGCTCGCCAATGCGCGTGCGCCGCTCGACGTGCTCTGGTGCCCCTAGGGTCCGAGCCGCTCAGATTGCCTTTCGCCTTTTTCAGTGACCCGGCTTCCCACATTGCCCGCAAAGGGCCTGACGGAGATTTTGCGCCCATGACGTCCAACGCCCTTGCGACCGACGCCGCCTTCAAGGCCCTCGCCACCGCTTGGACCACCCGCGAGGGACGCATCCTCGACCTGTTCGCGACGCCGGACCGGTTCGAGCGCTTTTCCGTCGCCTATGGCGACCTGCTCATTGACTTCTCCAAGACCGCCATATCAGACGCCATCCTCACCCAGCTCCTTGAGCTTGCCCGCGCCGGCCGCGTTGAGGCGCAGCGCGACGCCATGTTCGCCGGCGATCACATCAACCTCACCGAGGATCGCGCGGTGCTGCACACCGCCCTCCGTGACCAGGCGAGAGAGACCATCCAGGTAGACGGCATCGACGTGAAGCCCGGCGTGGTGGAGACGCTGGCACGGCTGGGCGATTTCGCCTCCGGCGTGCGCGAGGGCCGCATCGCCGGGGCGCGGGGCGGCGTCATCACCGACGTGGTTAACATCGGCATCGGCGGCTCGGACCTCGGCCCCGCCATGGTGACGCTGGCGCTCGCGCCCTATCACGACGGGCCGCGCTGCCACTTCGTCTCCAACGTAGACAGCGCCCACATCACCGACGTGCTGAAGGGACTGGACCCCGCCACCACCCTGTTCATCGTGGCCTCCAAGACCTTCACCACGGTGGAGACCATGACCAACGCCGCCACCGCGCGCGCCTTCATCGTGAATGCGCTCGGCGAGGAGGCCGTGGGCGCCCATTTCGCCGCCGTCTCTACGGCGCTCGACAAGGTGGGGGCCTTCGGCATCCCGGCCGATCGCATCTTCGGCTTCTGGGACTGGGTGGGCGGGCGCTATTCGGTGTGGTCGGCCATCGGCCTGCCGCTGATGCTCGCCATCGGCCCGGACCGGTTCCGGGAATTCCTTGCCGGCGCTGCGGCCATGGACGAGCACTTCCGCTCCGCTCCCCTCGACCAGAACCTTCCGGTGCTGCTGGGCCTCATCGGGCTGTGGCACCGCAACGCCTGCGGCTTCCCGAGCCGCGCCATCATCCCCTACGACCAGCGCCTCGCCCGGCTGCCGGCCTATCTCCAGCAGCTCGACATGGAGAGCAACGGCAAGAGCGTGACGCGGGACGGAGTCGCCGTCGCCCGGCCCACCGGCCCCATCGTGTGGGGCGAGCCCGGCACCAATGCGCAGCACGCCTTCTTCCAGCTGCTGCACCAGGGCACGGACATCGTGCCGGTGGAATTCCTGGTGGGCGCGCAGAGCCACGAGCCGGCGCTGAAGGACCACCAGGACCTGCTGGTGGCCAATTGCCTGGCCCAGTCCGAGGCGCTCATGCGCGGGCGCACGCTGGAAGAGGCGACGGCCCAGCTCAGGGCCAAGGGACTGGCCGACGACAAGGTGGCGGAGATTGCGCCCCATCGCGTCTTCCCCGGCGATCGCCCGTCGGTGACCATCGCCTATGCCACCCTCGACCCGTTCACCCTCGGGCGCATCATCGCGCTCTACGAGCACCGGGTGTTCGTGGAAGCGGCGGTGTGGGGCATCAATGCCTTTGACCAGTGGGGCGTGGAACTGGGCAAGGAGTTGGCCACCCAGTTCCTGCCGGCGGTCACCGGCGGGGCGCTCCCGGCCAGCGCGTCGGCCTCCACCTCCGGGCTGATCGCCCATCTCGACGCCTTCTCCGGCGGCTGACCCAGCCTCTCTAGACAGGTAGCGTCCTATTCTGAACCGCCACCGCATGTGCGATGCTGCTATGCAGCAATGGCGGGGTCCCTCTGCGTATTATGTATACCACATCGACTTCAGGCTGCGCTATGAAGAGGTCGATCCCGGTGGTGCATCGCACATGAGGGCTCATTCGGGGACGGCACTTGAGGTGCCCGGAGAGAAGATGATGAACGCGCTTGAACTGACGGCCTTCGGCCTTTTCGGCATTGTGCTCTCGCTCGCGGTTACCGGCCTGAACGCACAGAAGCCTTACATGTCGGTTGCCGGCGGCATGGGCATTCCGGTGGAAGACGTTTTGCTGCAGCCGTCGGAGTCGCGTCTCGCTTCGGTTCGCACCGCTGCGACCAGCGCTGTCGAGGTGACTGTCTCTCCCCGCCACAACTGATCGGAAAAGCCCGGACCGCGGACATGCCGGTGCGGACAGAAAGAAGGGAGCGGCAAGCCGCTCCCTCAAGGTAGGCCCGGGGTAGGAGGGCCAAAGCGAAGTCCGAGGTCGTGGCCGGGCTTCCCCGCCCCCGTCCGTCGGGCAATCTTCAGCTGACGACCTTGGCGCTGGGGACCTCCACGTCCTCCTTCGCCACCGCCCCCAACACGAAGCGAGCACGCAACGGCTTCAGGACGAAGAGCGCCATGAGCGCCGCAATGGCGTTGACACCTGCCGTCAGCATGAACACCAGGTCCCAGTTGCCGAGCTTGGCAACCGCGACCGAAGCCAGCGGCACCACGAGCGAGGCAGTGCCCTTCGCGGTGTAGAGCAGGCCGGCGTTGGTAGTGGCGAAGCGCGAGCCGAAGGTGTCGCCACAGGTTGCCGGGAAGAGGGAGTAGATCTCACCCCAGGCGAAGAAGACGAGACCGGTGAGAATCACGAACGCGAGCGGGTCGGCGCCGAAATGGGCCAACGCCAGCACGCCCACCGCTTCCAGCGAGAAGGCGATGAACATGGTGTTCTCACGCCCGATATTGTCCGACACCCAGCCGAAGAACGGGCGGGTGACGCCGTTCAGCACCCGGTCGATGGACAGGGCGAAGGTCAGGGCCGGCAAAGTGAGGCCCATGATAGAGACCGGCACGTCGGCGATCTTGAAGTCCTTCGCGATGGAGCCGAGCTGGGCCGTCGCCATCAGGCCGCCCGCCGCCACCAGAACGAACATCAGATACATGACCCAGAACACCGGGGCCTTCAGCATCTCCCCCGGACCATAGCTGCGACGGCTCTGGGTGGTGGAGGTAGAGGCGACGACCGGCACCTGTCCGGGCTTCGGGCTCATCAGGAAGAGCGACGCGACAAGCACGACGGCACCCTGGATCAGGCCGAAGAACAGGAAGGTGTGCTCGTAGCCCTGGGCCTTGATCATGGCCGCGATGGGCACGATGGTCAGGGCCGATCCGGCGCCGAAACCGGCGGCGGTGATGCCGGCGGCAAGGCCGCGGCGATCCGGGAACCACTTCAGCGCCGCACCCACGGCCGTGCCGTAGACCGCGCCGGCACCGGCGCCGCCGAGGGCCGCCGAGACGTACAGCATCGCAAGGCTGGAAGCCACGGAGTTGAGCGCCCAGGACAGGGCGCACAGGATGCCGCCGATAAACACCACGGGCCGCGGTCCGAACTTGTCCACGAACCAGCCTTCCACCGGGACCAGCCACGTCTCGAACACGACGAAGATGGTAAAGGCCACCTGGATGGCGGCGCGCCCCCACTGGTGCTTTTCGTTCATCGGTTCGACGAACAGCGTCCAGCCGTACTGGAGATTGGCGATCATGGACATGCAGACCACGCCGATGGCGAGCTGCATCCACCTTCCGCCCAACGGCCCGCGCACGGGCGTCGAAAGATTTTGCGACATTTCCTTCCCTTTCTCACTGGGGATCATCGAGAGCGATGAACGGCCCGTGACGGCACCATCCTTGATGCAGGCTTTCTTGATTGAGCCCGCTCGCGTACCACGGGAGGAGCTGTATCAAAAATACGGTATACATAATGCATTTAACGGCTATGTAACTGATACATCCCGGCGCTTCTGAGCGTTATCCGAAGATGACCCTGAGACAATCTGACGTCGCTAACAGGGCACGAAGCAGACATCGTCTTCCACCCGACGAAATTATATTTGCTCTCATGGACTTATATCTTATTTATACGTCATGCGATTGCGTGAAATCGACAGCCCGGCGCACGACGGCATCCGAAATCAGATCCACCCCTCGCAGGACCCACAAACGAAAAAAGCCCCGGCACAAGGCCGGGGCTTGAGGGGCCGCCACTGGGACGGCGGAGGGACTGGTTCGGTTGCCGGCATCCTGCGCATCGCGCAGGTGGGGCAACACCTGAGGGGCAACACCCAGGGGGCACGGATCGTCCGGGTCCGGATCTGATCGTTCACGCGCCCCGGCTTGGGGTTCCGACTTGGGACCTGATCGACCAAAGCCTGGGCCGACCGGCAACTGCTTTATCTTCTGGACCTTTGGAACCTGACCGGGCGACCGGGGCGGTGATGCCGCCCCGGTCGGGTCTCGTCTGTCAGGCGGGCACTTCGCGGGTGGTGGAGGCTGCTGCCGCCGCCGCCTCGGCATTGAGCCGGTGGTGGCGCGCCAGCATGGGCCTCAGGACGAAGAGCGCACCGAACGCAGCGGTCAGGTCCATGGCCGCGACGGTGTAGAGCACGGTGGTCCAGGTGCCTGTCGCCTCCATGAGGATGTTGGCGAGCGGCACCAGTAGGGCTGCGAAGCCCTTGGCCGTGTAGAGCATGCCGTAGATCTTGCCGATGTGCTTGGAGCCGAAGGTATCTGCGGCAGTCGCCGAGAACAGGGAGTAGACTTCGCCCCAGGCCAGGAAGACCACGCCGGACAGGATGATGAACGCCCACGGATTGTGGCCGAACGTGCCCAGCGCGACGATGCCGATGCCTTCCATGGCGAAGGCGAAGAACATGGTCTTCTCACGGCCGATATGGTCGGAGATCCAGCCGAAGAAGGGACGCGAGAAGCCGTTCAGGATGCGGTCGAGCATCAGGGCGAAGGGCAGCGCCGCCATGGCGAAGAAGTAAAGGTCGACGTTGATGTGCTTCACACCAAGGTCTTCGGCGATCACGCCCAGCTGCGCCACGGCCATGAGGCCGCCGGACACGGTGAGAATGAACAGGGTAAGCATGATCCAGAACACGGGGGTCCGGAGCGCCTCGCCCAGCGTGTAGTCGCGCCGGCTCTGGGCGACGGTGGACGAATAGACCACTTCGGTCTTGGACGGCGCCCGCAGGAAGCCGGCGGCGAGCAGGATCACCGCGCCCTGGATCAGGCCGAAGGTGAAGAAGGTTTCCTGATAGCCGCTCGTCTTGATCATGGCGGCGATGGGCAGGATGGTGAGCACGGTGCCCGAGCCGTAGCCGGCGGCGGTGAGGCCCACGGCGAGGCCGCGGCGATCCGGGAACCACTTCAGAGCGGCGTTCACGCAGGTGGCGTAGACGCAACCGACGCCGATGCCGCCGACAGCCGCCGCCACATAGAGCGCCGTGAGGGACTCGGCATAGGAATTCAGCACCCAGGACAGGCCGGTGAACACGCCGCCGACCAGCACCATGACCCGCGGGCCGTATTTGTCGATGAAATAGCCCTCGATGGGCGTCAGCCAGGTCTGCACTACGACGAAGACGGTGAAGGCCACCTGCACGGAGGCGCGCGTCCAGCCGCGGGTGGAGACGATTTCCGGAACGAACAACGTCCAGGAATACTGAATGTTCGCCGCGGCCACCATACAGACGATACCGGCGATAAGTTGCAACCAGCGATTGGTCGCAGGCACCTTTACTGCTGCTTCAACCATTTTTCCTACCCCTTGAGACTTTTTATATTTTTGAATGTTGGTAACCGCTCCACCCTCTTTTTGTCCCTCATGGAGCGGCGGATGTTCAAACGGGCGTTTTTCTCCCGTCAGACTGCACCGGCGGCACGCATGCCGGCGATCTCTTCGTGGGTGTAGCCGAGCGTGGCCAGCACCTCGTCCGTATGCTCGCCCAGGAGCGGCGCGCGCTCGACGGGGACATGGCTTGCGGACAAATGGATGGGGGATCCCACAGTGACATAGGTGCCGCGCTCGGGATGCGGCACCTCCACCAGGAAGCCGCGGTCATAGAGCGCGCGATCCTCCAGGATGTCCTTGGTGGACAGCACCGGGCCGCACGGCACGTCGATGGCCTTCAGGGCGGCCATGACTTCGAACTTGGTGCGCTTGGCAGTCCAGCGCTCGACGACCTCGAAACACTGCTCCAGCCGCTGGGCGCGGGCCTCATGGGAGGCGAACTTGGGATCGTCGATAAGGTCCTTGCGGCCGACCAGACGCATCAGCGGCGCCCAGCCCTGGGGCTGGATGATGACGTAGCAATAGTCGTTCTCGCCCCCCGGCGCGCAGCGCAGGGCCGCGCCGGGCTGGCCGCCGCCCGAGCAGTTGCCGGCCCGCGGCACGCAGTCCCCTTCCGGGGCGCCGGGATATTCGGTGAGCGGCCCGGCGTCGAGGCGCTGCTGGTCGCGGAGCTTCACGCGCAGCAGGTTCACCACGCAATCCTGCATGGCCACGTCCACCTTCTGACCCTCGCCGGTGACGGTGCGCTGGTAGAGTGCTGCCAGAATGCCGGTGACGCAGTGGATGCCGGTTCCGGTATCGCCGATCTGGGCGCTGGAGGCGGTGGGTGGTCCGGAGCGCCAGCCGGTGGTGCTCATAGCGCCGCCCATGGCCTGAGCGATCGTCTCATAGGCCTTGGCGTCCACCCCGGCGCCCTCCGCGAAACCGCGGATGGAGGCATAGATGAGACGGGGATTGCGAGCGCGGATGGCGTCGTAGCCGAAGCCCTGCCGGTCCAGCACGCCGGGGCCGAAATTCTCCACCAGCACGTCGCAGGCGTCGATCAGGCGGCCCATGGCCTCCTGGCCCTGGGGCGTCTTGATGTTGATGGTGACGCTACGCTTGTTGGCGTTCAGCATCGTAAAGTAAAGACTGTCCACATTGGACTTGTCGCGCAGCTGCGAACGGGTGATGTCCCCGCGCCGCGGCATCTCGACCTTGATAACTTCTGCCCCCAGCCACGCAAGAAGCTGCGTGGCGGACGGGCCAGACTGCACGTGCGTCATGTCCAGGACGCGCACGCCGTCAAGCGCCTTGCCCATGCATCCACTCCCGGATTTCCTGCCCTGAATTGCGGAGCCGCCGGTCTGCGCCGGCTTGCTCTTCGCTGGGGTTCCGGCTTTCGACGGCTCACCCTTCGCTGGACGACCGGCTTGCGCCGGCGGGGACTGGACCCTGAGGGCATCGTCCGTGGTACTTTTGTGTACTGAATTACGTATGCCAGATACAAAATGTAGCACCGTCATTCGGTCCCCGCAATTCCTTTTGCACGGGAACCTCACCTAAGGGCGGCGAGACCTGCTTCCATACCGGCGGTGACCGGCTCGCGAAGAGCCTCTTCCTCTTCCTTGAGGTAGTGGCGCATCAGGTCGGTGGCGCTGATGACACCCACGAGACTGTGCTCCTGCATCACCGGCAGGTGGCGCACCTGGTGCTCCACCATCAGCCGCAGCACCGTCTCCACGCTGTCGGCCAGAGCGCAGCTGATAACGTCCCGCTTCAGCAGGCTGGCGAGAACCATCTTGGGCGTATTGGCGCCGTGCTCCAGCACCGCGCGGGTGACATCGCGCTCGGAAAAGACTCCGACCACGGTGTTGCCTTCTGTGCCGCACACGTCCTTGACGATGACGGAGGAAATATTCTCCCGCTTCATCACCAAAACGGCGTCGGCTACGGTTTCATGCATGCGCAGTGTGATGATGCGGGTATCGCGCTTGGCCCGCAGCATATCGTCCACGGTCATCATTGGCGTCCTCCCCTGGCTCGAACACGGGCGATCGGCTGGCAGAGCGAGCAGACCGGGTGACGTGCTCTCACGCAATTTGAGGGACGGATTCACCAATCAAATCGGTTTGACCTGACCGGATCCGTCCCTGTGTTCGCCGTCACGAGCGGGGCTTGGGCCAGAAAATGCCGCCCCGTCTTCTGGAAGAGATGCTGGTATTCAAAATACATTCTGTCAACGCGCACTGCGGCATGAACCGGCCGTTATCTTTGCTGCATCGCAATGCAACTGCGCACCGGGTGCGGCATTGCTTACGCCCCGCAATCATGCTGCCATTAGATATGATGTATATGGTGCGCAAAGGCGGGAATCACGCGGCGCTGGTCCGGCGAACCTGATCCGCCAGGGGCGAAAGGGTGCGATGACGTACCAAGATATCAACGTGAAGCCGATCGAGACCGAATCGAGCTTCCGGATGAAGGCGTACAAGGCGCTGAAGGCGGCCATCATGGAGATGGACATCTACAGCCACCCCGAGGAGATCCGCCTCGAGGAACGCCAGCTCTCCGAACGGCTCGGCGTCTCGCGCACGCCGATTCGCGAAGCCATGACGCTGCTGGAGCAGGAAGGCTTCGTACGCTCCGTGCCGCGCCGCGGCATCTTCGTGGTCCGCAAGACCAAGCAGGAGATCATCGAGATGATCACTGTGTGGGCCGCGCTGGAAAGCATGGCCGCCCGGCTTGCCTGCGAGCGGGCCAGCGAGGGTGAGATCCGCCTGCTGCGGGAAAACGTGCGCGCCTTCGCCAACCGCGATCCGGAAGACTACGTCTCGGAATATTCCGAGGCGAACCTTGCCTTCCACAAGCTCATCATCCGCATGTCCGGATGCCAGCTCATCGCCGAGACCACGGAAAACCTGTTTCCGCACATGCGCGGGGTGCGCAAGGTCACTATCGGCCAGGATCACCGCGCCCAGCGCTCCATCGTGGACCACACGAAGATCGTGGAAGCCATCGAGAAGCGCGACCCCGACCTCGCCGAGCGCCTGGTGCGCGAGCACACCATGGGCCTTGCCCGCCACGTGGCCGAGCACGGTAACTTCCTGGACTGAGCGTCCCTCGACGCACGCAACAAAAAAGGCCGGCGCATGCGCCGGCCTTTTTGCATCTGCGACGCGGCCCTCAGGCCGCCTTGTGCTTGCCGATCATCTCGACGAAGCGATCGAAGAGATAGTGACTGTCCTGCGGCCCGGGACTGGCCTCGGGGTGGTACTGCACCGAGAACACCGGCCGGTCCGCCAGAGCGATACCGGCATTCGAGCCGTCGAACAGGGAAATATGGGTCTCCACCGCATTCTTCGGCAGGGTCTCGCGATCCACCGCGAAGCCGTGGTTCATGGAGGTGATCTCCACCTTGCCGGTGGTGAGATCCTTGACCGGATGGTTGGCGCCGTGGTGGCCCTGGTGCATCTTCACCGTGCGTCCGCCCACCGCGAGGCCGATCATCTGGTGGCCGAGGCAGATGCCGAAGGTGGGCACACCGGTCTCGATGATCTGGCGGATCACCGGCACCGCATATTCCCCCGTCGCCGCCGGATCGCCCGGGCCGTTGGAGAGGAACACGCCGTCCGGCTTCAAAGCCAGGATGTCGTCGGCCGAAGAGGTGGCCGGAACCACCGTCACCTTGCAGCCGGCGCGGGCGAGCAGGCGCAGGATGTTGCGCTTCACGCCATAGTCCACCGCCACCACGTGGTGGCGGGGCGCATTCAGGTGGCCGTAACCCTTTTCCCATTCCCAGGTGGTCTCGTCCCAGCCGAAGCGCTGGACGGAGGTGACACCGGGCACGAGGTCCATCCCGACGAGGCCCGGCCAAGCCTGCGCCTCAGCCTTCAGCGCCTCGATGTCGAAGACACCGTCGGCGGAATGGGCGATGACCGCATTGGGCATGCCCGCCTCGCGGATGAGGGCGGTGAGCGCGCGGGTGTCGATGCCGGTGATGCCGGGAATGCCGCGCGCCTTCAGCCATTCATTCAGGTTGCGGGTAGCGCGGTAGTTGGACGGCTCGGTGATTGCGGTGCGCAGCACCACGCCGCGTACGCCCGAGGCGGCGGCCATGGACACCGTCTCGACGTCTTCCTCGTTGGTCCCCACATTACCGATGTGCGGGAACGTAAAGGTGATGATCTGGCCCGCGTAGGAGGGGTCGGTGAGGATCTCCTCATAGCCGGTGATGGCAGTGTTGAAGCACACTTCGCCGGCGAGACGGGCTTCGGCGCCGATGCCGAAGCCCTCAAGGACCGTGCCGTCCGCGAGGACGAGGACGGCGGTGGGCCTGGGCTCGCTCCAGCCTTCGGAGGAGGGGCGCGCATCCCGGCCTTCGGCCGGTGCGGTCGGGGCGTGGTCTTGTTCGTTGGTCATGGATCGCCTAGATAGAGGCTCGCGCGTCACGTTTCCAGCGTCACGCGCGGGAATTTGTGCGGCGCGGCGCCAGACGGTCGTGGGACCGGTGATGAAATGCCTCCGCAGGCTGGCGTTCTGGATGGAGCCGAAGGCGTACAAGCGGGTCAGCCCAGCCGCTCTCTGCTCCAGCGGTGCCCCGGCCCGCCCGCCCCTTATGATCCCTTCTTTCAACCAAGGACGATGTTCCGTGCTTCGTGACGACATCAACGCGGCCCTGAAAGAGTCGCTTAAGGCCCAGGACAAGCGCCGTACCGGCACGCTCCGGCTGATCAACGCCGCGCTCAAGGACCGCGACATCGAGCAGCGCGGCCATGGCAAGGACCCCCTCACCGACGACGAACTGCGCGCCCTGCTCGCCAAGATGGTCAAGCAGCGCGAGGAAAGCGCCAGGATCTACGAGGAGAACGCCCGCCCCGAGCTCGCCGAGCAGGAGCGCGAGGAAATCACCTATATCCAGGCGTTCCTGCCGCAGCAACTCTCGGAAGCCGATACCCGCGCCGCCATCCAGGCGGTGATCACCGAGATCGAGGCCAAGGGCATCAAGGACATGGGCCGCACCATGGCGGTGCTGAAGGAGCGCCACGCTGGCGCCATCGACTTCGGCAAGGCCTCCGGCTGGGTGAAGGAAGCCCTCACCGTCGCGGCCTGAGGTCGTTTCGCCGGCGGGTCAGGCCCGCCGGCACTCCTCTCTGTTTACAGAAGGCGGATCCGGTCAGCGCTTGCGCTTCCAGATCTCTCCATCCACGCCGGGCGGCAGGTCGGACATCTCGCTGGCGATGAAGAGCGGTTCCACGCCGGACTTGCGCTTGGCGAGATAGTCCTGGGCCAGCCGCACCACTGTGCCCGACAACAGCACGATGGCCACGAGGTTGATGGAGGCCATGAGGCCCATGGAGGCGTCCGCCAGGTTGAACACGGTGGCGACGCTCTGGATCGCACCCCACACCACCATGGCCAGCACGCCAAGACGCAGGATCACCACCCCGGACACATGGCCGTGGCCGAGGAACACCAGCGCATTCTCGGCATAGGAGTAGTTGCCGATGATGGAGGTGAAGGCGAAGAAGAAGATGGCGATGGCGATGAAATAGCGCCCCAGCCCGCCCACATGCGCCTCCAGCGCCGCCTGGGTGAGCTGGGTGCCGGTGACCGTCCCCAGTTCCACGCCCGACAGCAGGATCAGCAGCGCGGTGGCGGTGCAGATCACGATGGTGTCGATGAATACGCCCAGTGACTGCACGAAGCCCTGGCTCACGGGGTGGTGGGGATCGGGCGTCGCCACGGCGGCGATGTTGGGCGCGCTGCCCATGCCGGCCTCGTTGGAGAACAGGCCGCGCTTCACCCCGTTGAGCATGGCCGCGGCCACCGCCCCCGAAACGCCGCCGGCAGCCGGCTCGAGGCCGAATGCGCTGCCGACGATATGGCCGAGCATGGCCGGCACGGCGCCGAGATGGGTGACGAGCGCATAGAGCGCGAGGGCCACATAGGCCAAGGCCATGAACGGCACCACCAGTTCCGCGGTGCGCGCGATGGCGGCGATGCCGCCGAAGATGATGACGCCCGAGAGCGCGGCGACGGCCAGCCCGGTCCAGAGCTTGGGAATTTCAAAGGCGCCGTGCATGGCATCGGCGATGGAATTGGCCTGCACGGCGTTGAAGACCAGGCCGAAAGACAGGATGAGGCAGACCGAGAACACCCCTCCGGCCCACGGCGCCTTCAACCCGCGCGCGATATAGAAGGCAGGCCCGCCACGATAACGGCCCTGCTCGTCCTTCACCTTGTAGAGCTGGGCGAGCGTGCTCTCGGCGAAGGCGGTGGCCATGCCGAGGGCCGCCACCACCCACATCCAGAAGATGGCGCCCGGCCCGCCGAGAGTGAGCGCCACGGCGACGCCGGCGATATTGCCGGTGCCCACCCGCGACGCGAGCGAGGTGCACAGGGCCTGAAACGGCGTGATGCCGGACTTGTCGGTTGCATCCGCCCGCAGCACGGAGCGCAGCATCTCGGGAAAATGCAGGATCTGGATGAGGCGCAATCGGAAGGTGAAATACACGCCCACCGCCAACAGGCCGTAGATGAGGATATAGCCCCAGAAAATCGTGTTCACTAAATCGATCAGTGCGTCCATTGCGCCCGCCCCCATGCAACGCCCACGTGCGCCAGTCAGGCTAGCGGTGGTCGGCGACGGGGTCCACAGCGATACGCCCCCGAAAGTACCGCTACGCCATGCCGTGGCGTGCTGTGGATAACGAGGACAGCAAGAGAACGGCTTGATCCGGCCACGGCCAACGGGGCGCTGCACAACCCACCGCACAGGCCCCGCCTGTAGTGGTATTTTGATAATGCAACCGGCTGTTGGGCATTCACCCGCGGATGACGCCCAAGACACGATTCGCAATTTGCGTAATTACAGATCAAAGGTTGCATCGCGGCATCTTTCGCCGCATGGCAAATGGCGGTATCCTTAGAAGATAGGGCGATACACGCATGGCGTGAATCAAGGAGCGAGGCATGGCGGGTACGCTGTGTAACCGTGTGGGCAGCTTGGCCGGCCTGTCCCCCACGCCGCCATCACCCCTCCGGGGCAAGACGAAGCCACACAAAGCGAAGAGTCACGGGCACAAGATACCCGGGAGACAGGTCTTCAGCCGCGTGGCTGACGATATCCGCCTTCCGACGAACGGCGTAGGAGCCGTCCTCACCGCTCAATTTTGAACGAGCGGCCAATGAAACTCGAACTGGATCGGCAGATCACTAGAGGCGAGCCGATCAGCCCGGCGGCTCCCCTCGATCAACCGAAAAAAAGGGCGGATTGGGTGGACAGCGCCAAGGGCATCAGCATCTGCCTGGTCGTGCTGTGGCACACCGCGGGGACAGAACTTGCCATCAACACCCTTTTAATTTTCGTGCGCATGCCTCTGTTCTTTTTTGCCGCTGGATTTTTCGCTGCAAAGGCCACCGCCGGAAACTGGGCGAGCCTCTTCAGAAAAAGGTGTTTCAATTATTATTATATATACACCATTTGGATGACAATATTCTTCATTTTAGTGGTGTGCGTACGTGAAATAAAGAATGGGAATCCGCTATATATTTCTGACTATATCGTAAATTTCGTATCTCCATTAGAGTATCTCTGGTTCATCTTCGCGCTCGCCGTGCTTTTCGCGATCGCCAAGGTGGCCCGCCTTCTGCCAAAACCGGTGGCAATCGGCATTTTGCTCCTCTCCTACACAGTCAGCGTGACCGACGGTCAATGGGAGCCGCTGACCTTCGCAACGCGCATGGCACGCCTCCCGCTGTTCTTCATTCTGGGAATTTATCTGTTCGACGCGGTAAATACGTGCTCCCAGGCCTACCGGCGTCTATGGCCGGTGACGCTCGCCGCGTTTGCGGCGCTGAGCAGCGCCATCCTCTCGTACGACGCGGACCACCTCGCCCCTCTCACGCTGCTGACCAGCGCCCTCGGCATCTTCACAGTCTGCCAGTTCTGCCAAGCGGTGGAGGGCACCCTCATCGCAACCGCCCTCGGCTTCATCGGCCGGCGCACGCTCTATATCTACCTGCTGCACAAGATCTTGATCGTCTATCTGGTCAACGGGTTCGCTGTGACCGGGCTGTCCAACTTGCCCGCGACGCCCTATCTGATCTTTGCCATCGCCCTGCCTACGGCCCTGTTCGCAGGGCTGGCGCTGGCGCGTGTAGCACCTTGGCTGTTCGAGGCCCCATGGGTGGGAAAAACACAATCTTAGATTGTGTAATAACCCGACTTCGCCGATAAGCAGCGCTTTACAAGAGAGGCGACGCCTCCCACTGTTACAAGGCTCCTCCCGTGGCGTCCGTCGTGCGGCCACGGCGGCTGTACGCGCCATCGCCGCGCCCCCATCGACGACCTAACAGACCAGGCACAGACTAGGCCATATGCGCTTTTCGCCCGCCTTCCTCGACGAGATCCGCGCCCGCCTTCCCGTGTCGGAAGTGGTGGGCCGACGCGTCAAGCTGAAGAAACAGGGGCGTGAGTTCGCCGGCCTCTCTCCCTTCAACGCGGAGAAGACTCCGTCCTTCTTCGTCAACGACCAGAAGGGCTTCTATCACTGCTTCTCCTCCGGCAAGCATGGCGACGTGTTCGATTTCCTGATGGAAACGGAGGGCGTGCCCTTCGGCGAGGCGGTGGAGCGGCTCGCCGCCATGGCCGGCCTGCCTCTGCCGCAGGAGACCCCGGAGGCGGCCGCCAGGGAACGCCGCCGCCATACCCTGTTCGAGGTCATGTCCCTCGCCGCCCGGCATTTCGAGGAGACGCTGCAATCACGCCTCGGCGCCAAGGCCCGCGGCTACCTCGCCGACCGGGAACTGGGCGCCGCTACCCAGAAGCGATTCGGCCTCGGCTATGCCGCCGGCGAGCGCTTCCGCCTGAAGGAGGCGCTGGGCAAGGCCGGGGTGCCGGTGGAGGACATGGTGGAGGCCGGACTGCTGATCGCCGGCGAAGACATTCCCGTGCCCTACGACCGCTTCCGCGACCGGGTCATGTTCCCCATCACCGACCTGAAGGGCCGCATCGTCGGCTTCGGCGGCCGGGCGCTGGAGAAGGATGTTCCGGCGAAATACCTCAATTCCCCGGAAACGGTGCTCTTCCACAAGGGATCGCTGCTCTATAACGGCGCCGCCGCCCGCACCGCCGCCCAGTCGGGGGCCCGGGTGATCGCGGTGGAAGGCTATGTGGACGTGATCGCCATGGCCGAGGCCGGCTTCGGTGCCACCGTGGCGCCTCTGGGCACGGCGCTGACCGAGGATCAGTTGCAGTTGCTCTGGCGCATGTCGGAAGAGCCGCTGCTGCTGTTCGACGGCGACAAGGCCGGCCGCCGCGCCGCCCATCGCGCCCTCGACCTCGCCCTGCCGCACCTGAAGGCCGGCCGCAGCCTCGCCTTCGCCACCCTGCCGGAGGGGCAGGACCCCGACGACCTCATCCGCCGCTCCGGCCGCGAGGCCATGGAGGCCGTGCTGGCCCAGGCGCGTCCGCTGGTTGCGGAACTCTGGGCACGCGAGAGCGAGACCGCCACCCTCGACACGCCGGAGCGCCGCGCGGGCCTCGAAGCACGCCTCGGCGAGGTGGTCTCCGCCATCGCCGACGAGACGGTGCGCAAGCACTACCGCCAGGAATTGCTGAGCCGCTTCAACGCCCTAGTCTCCCCGCAGGACCGCGCGCCCGCGAGGGCCCGGCGGGAGGGCTGGAAGGAGGGCTGGCAGCCGTCCGGCGGCCGCCGCGGTCCACCTTCGCCCCCGCCGCTGGTGCCGCGCGGCACCGAGATCGCCCGCAGCGCGCTGGTGCGCGGACCCATGGCTGCCCTGCCCCGCAACGAGGCGCTCTTGCTGTTCTGCCTCATCAACCACACTTTCCTGCTGGACGAGGCGGATGAGGACGTGGCAAGCCTGCCGCTGGCCAACCCGGAGGCAGATCGCCTGCGCCGCATCCTGATTGATTCGCACCTTGAGGGCGCCGATGCAGAAGCCCTCACGGAACGGCTGGGGCAGGCGGATATCGATGCCCTCACCCGCCGTGTGAAGGCATTTGCAAACCCCCGGCATGACTGGCCAGCATATCCAGATACCGCGCCAAACGATGTGCGACTCTGGTGGCATCAGCGCACGGCCTTGCATCGCAAGGCTCACGCGCTATCTAGAGAGTTGAAGGAGGCCGAACGCACTTTGGGGGAAGACCCCAGCGAAGCCAATTTTGCTTGGCTTCGGGACGTCCGCGAGCGCCTTTCGGCGCTGGATGGAACCGAAGCACTGGTGGAAGGTTTTGGTGCGTCATCAGGCCGGAGTGCGGTGCGCTCCCTTTGAACCGGTCGTGTTGCTGGAACTGGGTTCCCGGAACATGCGGGGTCAAGGCGGACAACGGCACTCTTCTCGCTTCCCGGCTGTCGGCCACCCCCATGGTGGCTACGGCGGTAAGCGAAGCAGAATGAAAGGGAGCCTAACGCATCAACCATAGGGGTTGGAAGTGCGTTCAGGCTGGTTTAACGGGATGGCGTCAAAAAAGCCGCTCCCGGGCGCAAAGGCAAAAGGTGGCACGGCCGAGGCGCCGCGCCGCCGTTCTGCTGTTGGCACTCAGCAGGATCCGCAGGAGAAGTCTATGGCGAAGCAGTCTTCCGAAGCGACCGAGGCTCCCGAGAAGGAGACCGACGCGCCCGACGGGCCGTTGCTCGACCTCTCCGACGCCGCCGTCCGGAAGATGATCAAGAATGCCAAGCGTCGGGGCTATGTGACCTACGAGCAGCTCAACGAGGTGATGCCTTCCGAGGAAGTCACCTCCGAGCAGATCGAGGACACGCTCGCCATGCTCAACGACATGGGCATCAACGTCATCGAGGCCGAGGAAGCCGAGGCCGAAGAGGGCGCTGAGGAGACCGAGACCGCCGAGGAGCCCGAGGAGGCCGAGGGCGGCGAGCTCGCCGAGCCCGCCCCGCGCGCCGTCGCGCGCTCCGAGACCAAGTCCGAGCCGGCCGAGCGCACCGACGATCCGGTGCGCATGTACCTGCGCGAAATGGGCTCGGTGGAGTTGCTCTCCCGCGAGGGCGAAATCGCCATCGCCAAGCGCATCGAGGCCGGCCGCGAGGCCATGATCGCCGGCCTGTGCGAGAGCCCGCTGACGTTCCAGGCCATCATCATCTGGCGCGACGAGCTCACCGAAGGCCGCGTGCTGCTGCGCGACATCATCGACCTCGAGGCCACCTACGCCGGCCCCGAAGGCAAGAACCCGCCCGCAGCGCTCGGCGAGGAAGCAGCCCTTGCCCCTGAGGCGGGGGAAGACGGCCTTCTGGGCGACGCCCCCGGTCCCGAGGGTGACGACGACGACATGGAAAATTCCATGTCGCTCGCCGCCATGGAGGCGGAGATCAAGCCGAAGGTGCTGGAAACCTTCGACCGCATCGCCTCGTCCTACACCAAGCTGCGGCGGCTGCAGGACCAGAACGTCGAATCCAAGCTGAAGAACGAGACGCTGTCGCCGGCGCAGGAGCGCAAGGCGAAGAAGCTGAAGGAAGACCTCGTCGGCGACGTGAAGAGCCTGTCCCTCAACCAGGCCCGCATCGACGCCCTGGTGGAGCAGCTCTACGAGATCAACAAGCGCCTCGTAGGGCTGGAGGGGCGCCTGCTGCGCCTCGCCGACAGCTATGGCGTGACCCGCGACGACTTCCTGAAGAACTACATGGGCGCGGAACTGGACCCCAAATGGCTGCTGCGGGTGTCGAAGCTCGGCACCAAGGGCTGGAAGGGCTTCGTCGGCCACGAGAAGGATACCATCCACGAGATCCGCGGCGACATCCACGCGCTGGCCACCGAGACCGGGCTGGAGATCGCCGAGTTCCGCAAGATCGTGCAGATGGTGCAGAAGGGCGAGAAGGAAGCCCGCCAGGCCAAGAAGGAAATGGTGGAGGCCAACCTGCGCCTCGTCATCTCCATCGCCAAGAAGTACACGAACCGCGGCCTGCAGTTTCTGGACCTGATCCAGGAGGGCAACATCGGCCTGATGAAGGCGGTGGACAAGTTCGAGTACCGGCGCGGCTACAAGTTCTCCACCTACGCCACCTGGTGGATCAGACAGGCCATCACCCGCTCCATCGCAGATCAGGCACGGACCATCCGCATCCCCGTGCACATGATCGAGACGATCAACAAGATCGTGCGCACGAGCCGGCAGATGCTTCACGAGATCGGCCGCGAACCCACTCCCGAGGAACTGGCCGAGAAGCTCGGCATGCCGCTGGAGAAGGTGCGCAAGGTGCTGAAGATCGCCAAGGAGCCCATCTCCCTCGAAACGCCCATCGGCGACGAGGAGGATTCGCACCTCGGCGACTTCATCGAGGACAAGAACGCCATCCTGCCCATCGACGCGGCGATCCAGTCCAACCTGCGCGAGACCACCACGCGGGTGCTGGCCTCCCTCACCCCGCGCGAGGAACGCGTTCTGCGCATGCGCTTCGGCATCGGCATGAACACGGACCACACCCTGGAAGAGGTCGGCCAGCAGTTCTCGGTGACCCGCGAGCGCATCCGCCAGATCGAGGCGAAGGCGCTGCGCAAGCTCAAGCACCCCTCGCGCTCGCGCAAGCTGCGGTCATTCCTCGACAATTGAGCGGGCGGCATATCTGATCGGAAAAGGCGGCCCAAGTGCCGCCTTTTCTTGTGCCGCCTTTTCTTTTGGAGCGTTTTCAGCGCGCCGGCGCCTCCACCAGCAGCGCGACGATCCGCCGGACCACGGGCAGCACCAGCAGCAGCGTGGGAAAGGCCACCACCCACGACAGCGCCCAGGCGGTGGGCCAAGTGGCGAGGAAATCCGGGCCGAAGCCCAGGCTCCTGGCTGTGGCGATGGCCGAGACCACGAAGGTCATCAGCACCGACAGCACCAGCGGCATGAGAATGCCGGCATAGCGCGCCGGTAGCTTGCGGGTGAACTTGGGAGAGTTTGAAGAGGGAAAGTTCGAAGAGGCCATCTGGGCCATCCCTTCAGGATGGTCCCGGCGGGTCCGGATCGCATACGCACCCGAACCGGCCAAGGACCGGTATGGATGCGTTGCCTGACGTCGGACGCTTACGGCGCCGCAGAGCGAGCGCATCCCGTTTACACCATGCCCACCGGGGCGCGGTCAAGATCCGCTGCGGCAGGATCGAGCCTCAGCTGCTTTCCCGCGCCACCAACTCGAAGCCCAGGTCGATGGCCGGCTCGGCGCGGCAATCGCCCTCCATGAGGGCCACGAGCCGGCGTGCGGCCGCCTCCCCCACCTTGGCCCGTGGGGTGCGGATGGAGGTGAGTCGCGGCGCCATGTGGGCCGACAGGGGCAGGTCGTTGAAGCCCACCACGGCGACCCGGCCGGGAATGGGGATCTGCCGCCGCGTCGCCTCGAAGATCGCGCCCTGGGCGAGATCGTCGTTACAAAAGAAGATGCCGTCGATGTCGGGATAGGCCTCCAGCAGGCGCAGGAACAGTTCCCCGCCGAGGGCCACCGACGAGGGCTCGGGCACCGAGAGCCACACCGGGGGCCGCACCTCGCGCTCTCCCGCCAGCACCCGCTGGAAGCCGAGCCCGCGTTCGAGGGCGCGCGGATCAAGCTGGGCCGCCACATAAGCCAGATTTCGCCGCCCCCGGGCCAGCAGGTGGCTGGCCACCGCTGCGCCGGACTCTTCCTGCGAGAAACCGACGCTGTGAAGCCCGGCCTCCCGGCTCAGTTCCATCATGTAGACGACCGGGATTCCGCTGGCCGCGAGCAGGCCGCGCGTGGCCGGCGTCTGCTCCAGCCCGGTGAGCAGGATGCCGCGTGGCTGGTAGGCCAGATAGTTGCGGACGAGTTTCTCCTCCTCCTCCGGCGAATAGTGGAAATTGCCGATCAACACCTCCAGGCCGCGCGGCATGAGTACGTCGTGGATCGCTTCCAGCGTGTCGATGAAGAGCAGGTTGGAGAGGGAGGGAATGAGCACCGCCACCGCTTCGCTGTGGGCGGATGCAAGGGTGCGCGCGGCGGGATTGGCCACATAATTCAGCGCCGCAGCCGCCTCCCGCACGCGCTTTGCGAGATCGGGATCCACACTCGCCACGCCGCGCAAGGCGCGGGAGGCCGTGATCGGCGAGACGCCGGCGATCCGGGCCAGCTCCGCCAGGGTGGGGCGGCCGCTGGCGCGCGACCCGCGAGGGGGACCGCCGGACGATCCTCCCGAAGAGCGTGGAGACATGGGACGCGTTTTCCGCTTGATAGCTGCCGCCGACAGCGCATAAGATAACGCTATCTCGACGGCATCAAGCCAGAATTTGCGCATTCCACAGTAACGGAAGCGCCATGTGTTTGAGATTTAGGGGCATACTCGACTTAAGGTCAATGGTCCGGCGCTGCATGGCAGGTATGCTTTCACCGATTGGAGATAGCGCTATCTTTGTTGATGCCGCGTGACGTTGCCGAGAGACACTGCCGGACGGCAAGAGGGGACAAGGATGGGCGAGAGAATTGCAGCCCTGGTGGTGATGGGTGTTTCGGGCTGCGGCAAAAGCAGCGTCGGCGCGGCTGTGGCCGAGTTGGCCGGCGCCCGCCTGATCGAAGGCGACAGCTTCCATCCCGCCGGCAACATCGCCAAGATGTCGGCCGGCATTCCACTCGACGACGACGACCGCGCCGGCTGGCTGGCGCGTCTCGGCGAGGAGATGGCACGCACTCTCAGCGACGGCGCGACACCGGTTCTCACCTGCTCGGCGCTGAAGCGCAGATATCGTGATGCCCTGCGTGCGGCCGTCCCACGCCTCGGCTTCGTCTTCCTTGATCTCACACGGGAAATGGCCGCCCGCCGAGTGGCCGAGCGGCCCGGCCATTTCATGCCGGCGAGCCTCATCGACAGCCAGTTCGCCGCGCTGGAGCGCCCTTCGGCGGAAGCCCTCACCCTGACCCTTGATGCCACGCTCCCATTGTCGGAGATGGCGCCGCGCATTGTGGAATGGTGGCGCGCGCCTCAAGCGGCCAACTCGGGGGCTCGAAGGGTTCCAGGTCCCACTCTCAGTCAGGCCATCTGACACCCTCCATCCCTTTCGTCCGCCTGATCCAGGATCTCTGTCGCACGGCTCTGCCGCACCTTTGAGATAGCGCTATCTCACTTAGCGTCAACCAAACTCATTCATGTCATCGCCATCGGCAGGGTCCCGGACACAGGACCAGCGAACGGTATTTTTCCACTGAACTGCAAGAACGCTACGAGGAACGCATGCTGGGCATGAGCAAGGACACATTTCTACTGGTCGACGCGGCGGTGACCATCATCGGCCTCATCGTCCTCATTACCCGTTTCAAGGTCCACCCCTTCGTGGCCCTGATCCTGGCCGCAGGCTTCCTGGGGCTCAGCTCCGGCATGCCGGTGGACCTCATCATGAAGTCGTTCCAGGACGGCTTCGGCGGCGTGCTTGGCTTCGTCGGCATCGTGCTCGGCCTCGGCACCATGCTGGGCAAATTGATGGCTGAATCGGGCGGCGCGGACCAGATCGCCCAGACCCTTATCGACGCCTTCGGCAAGCAGCGGGTGCATTGGGCCATCATGCTCGCCGCCTTCCTGGTGGGCATTCCGCTGTTCTTCGAAATCGGCTTCGTGCTTCTCATCCCCCTGGTCTTCGTGGTGGCAAGCCGCACCGGCGTGTCGCTGGTGAAGGTGGGCATCTCGCTTTTGGCCGGCCTCTCGGCCGTGCACGGCCTCGTGCCGCCCCATCCCGGACCACTACTGGCGGTGGGCGTGTTCGGCGCCGATATCGGCAAAACCATCTTCTACGGCCTCATCGTCGGCCTTCCCGCCGCCGCCGTCGCCGGGCCCATGTTCGGCTCGTTCATTTCAAAGCGCATTCCAGGCCACGCCTCGCCGGAACTGGTCGCCCAGTTCGTGCAGGACACCCGCACCCACACCCTGCCCGGCTTCGGCGTCACCCTCGCCACCATCCTGCTGCCGGTGGTGCTGATGCTGCTGAAGGCCTTCGCCGACGTGACCTTCGCGGCCGGTCATCCCGTGCGGGCGTGGCTGGATCTCATCGGCCATCCCATCACCGCGCTGCTCGCGGCGCTGCTGCTGTCGCTCTACACCTTCGGCAGCGCGCGCGGCTTCTCGCGCGAGGTTATCGGCAAGCACCTCAACGACAGCCTCCTGCCGGTGGCGGGCATCATCCTCATTGTCGGCGCCGGCGGCGGCTTCAAGCAGATGCTGGTGGCAAGCGGCGTTGGCGATGTCATCGGCCACATGGCGGTGCAGGCCCATGTGAACCCCATCCTCCTCGCCTGGCTGGTGGCGGCGGTGATCCGGGTGGCCACGGGCTCGGCCACGGTGGCGACCATCACCGGCGCCGGCATCGTCGCCCCGGTCCTCGCGCTCACCCCTGGGGTCAACCGCGAGCTGCTGGTGCTGGCCACCGGCGCCGGCTCGGTGGTGCTCTCCCACGTCAACGACGCCGGCTTCTGGCTGGTGAAGCAGTATTTCAACATGACGGTGGAAGAGACCTTCAAGACCTGGACCGCCATGGAGACGATCCTGTCGGTGGTGGCCCTCGGCCTCATCATGGCTCTGTCGCTGGTGGTGTAGCTCCGCCGCGACAGCACGCCCGCCGCTGCTTCCCCAAGTCCGGCGGCGGGCGTGGTTTTCTCGCGATCCCGGGGGATGCTGCGCATCCGGGATCTCTTCGCTCAAGCGCCGCGCGGGCTGGATGCTGCGCATCCGGGATCTCTTCGCTCAAGCGCCGCGCGGGCTGGGTTCAGGGCTGGCGGAAGCGGGCGCGGATGCGCTGCTCCAGTTCATCGCGCACGGCGCGGTAAGCGTCGAGGCGCTGCTCGCGGTTGCCGGCTTCCCGCGATGGATCCGAGGTCGGCCAGTATTCCACGCCCAAAGCATTGGTGCGGGTCAGCTCCAGCGCGCGGTGGTGAGCGTCCGGCGACAGGGTGATGGCGAGGTCGAAGCTGAGGCCCTCATATTCCTCGAGGTCCTCCACGCTCTGCGGCCGGTGCTTCTTCACGTCGAGGCCGATTTCATCCAGCACCGCGGTGACGAAGGGGTCGGCATCGCCCGCGATCACGCCGGCCGAGGCCACATAGATGGACTTGCCGAACAGGTGCTTGGCCAGCGCCTGCGCCATCACCGAGCGCACCACGTTCTGCCCGCACATGAAAAGAACCGATTGCGGTCGCGCCGAGCGCTTGGGTACCGCAGGCGGCTCCATGGTCGCTCAGCCTTTCCAATGCAGGGCGCAGATGAGCGTGAACAGGCGCCGGGCGGTATCGAAATCCAGCTCCACCTTGCCGTCGAGGCGCTCGCGCAGCAGCGTCGAACCCTCGTTGTGCAGCCCGCGCCGGCCCATGTCGATGGCCTCGATCTGGCTCGGCGAGGCGGAACGAATGGCGTTGTAATAGCTCTCGCAGACGAGGAAATAATCCTTCACCACCTTGCGGAAGGGGGTGAGTGAGAGGTGGTGCTGCACCACCTGCTCGCCAGTCTCGCGCTTGATGTCGAGCACCAGGCGGCTTTCCATGAGCGAGATGTGCAGCGTGTAGGGACCAGCCCCCGGATCGTTGCAGGGGGCGAAGGTGTTGTCCTCGATGAGGTCCCAGATGGCGGTGGCGCGCTCGTGGTCGATGTCGGCGCTGGAATGGCCGATGGAGGCATCGTCGAGCGTCACCGCGCTGAGGCGGGCTGGGGGGCGCGCATCCGGCTTGTCGCTCATCGCCTCGTCCTTCCGATCATCTGTTGGTGCGGATGGAGACAGACCGCCCATGTGCGTCGAGGCGTTCCACCGCCGCGAGGCGCACGGCCGCCGGCCCGAGCTGCGCCAAGGCGCCGGCGTCGAGCTTCAGGATTGAGGTGCGCTTCATGAAATCGAGCACGGACAGGCCCGAGGAGAAGCGCGCCGAGCGGGCGGTGGGCAGCACGTGGTTGGTGCCGCCGACATAATCGCCGATGGCCTCCGGCGTGAAGGCGCCCACGAAGATCGCTCCCGCATGGCGTACCTTGGCCGCGAGCTCGTCCGCATTGGCGGCGTGGATTTCCAGATGCTCTGGGGCGATGCGGTCCACCAGCGGGATGGCCGAGGCGAGGTCCGGCACCAGGATGACGGCGCCATGGTCGCGCCAGGAGGCGGAGGCGATGGCCACGCGCGGCAAGGTTGCCAGCATGCCCTCCACCGCCTTCTCCACCTGGTCCGCCAGCTCGGGCGAATCGGTGATGAGGATGGACTGGGCGGCGGTGTCATGCTCGGCCTGGGCGAGGAGGTCGGCGGCAATCCAATCGGCGCTGGCGTCCCCGTCGGCCAGAATCAGCACCTCGGAAGGGCCGGCCACCATGTCGATGCCCACCTTGCCGAACACCTGCCGTTTCGCGGCCGCCACATAGGCGTTGCCGGGGCCGACGATCTTGTCCACCGGCTGGATGGTCTTGGTGCCATAGGCCAGCGCCGCCACCGCCTGGGCGCCGCCCACGCGATAGACCTCGTGCACGCCGGCCAGACGTGCCGCCGCCAGCACCAGAGGCGCGATCTCGCCATCCGGCGCCGGCACCACCATGACGATGCGCGGCACGCCCGCGACCTGCGCCGGCACCGCATTCATCAGCACGGACGAGGGATAGGCCGCCGTGCCGCCGGGCACGTAGAGCCCCACCGCGTCCACGCTGGTCCAGCGATGGCCCAGCACCACGCCGGCGGCGTCGCGATAGGTCTCGTCGGTCGGCTTCTGGCGGGCATGATGGGATTCGATGCGCGCCTTGGCAAAGGCCAGCGCCTCGCGGGTCTCCGGCGGGATGGAGGCGAGGGCCGCGTCCAGCTCCGCGTCGGTCACGCGCAGGCCGAGCTTTGCAAGGTCCACCCGGTCGAAGGTGCGCGACAGGTCGACGAGGGCATCATCGCCGCGCGCACGCACGTCGGCGATAATTGTGGCCACCTGTTCCTGCACGTCCACCGAGGCCTCGCGCTTGGAGCCGAGGAAGGTGGTGAAACGTTCGGGAAAATCGGGTTGTTCGGTGATGAGGCGGATCGGCATGGCGCCTTGCTAGATCAGGTTCGCCCGCGAGGGAAGCCCCGCGGTCACCGTGCCGCGCCGGCGGCATACAGCGCCAGCGCCTCCGCAGCCCCGCTCAAGCGGCGGTGCCCTTGGATTCCGGCGCCTCTTCCGGCACCGGGTGCTTGGGCGCATGCGTGCAACCCCATGCGGGTCCGAGGTCCCGCAGGCCGGCTTCTATGCACTCCACCTCAAGCCGCACTTCCGCTCCGCCCGAGAAGGTGAGCAGCACGAAGCCTGAGGGGGTCTCGCCAGGGATGAAGGTGACGGCCAGGAGATTGAGCACGCCGGTACGGCGCGCCTCCTCCATGTTGCGGCACTTCACGTCGCGCACCCGCTCGAAATGCAGGCCAGTGCGGCGGCGCACGGTCTCGTTGGCGCAGACCTGCTGGTCCCAGTCGAAGCGGTTCAGCACCATGGCGAAGCGCTGCAACCGCGGCAGGAACCCCATATCGACCGTCTTCACCACCGCATCCTGCAGATGGGCGGAAAAGATCGCGAGATCCTCGTCGTCGAGGGCGATGAGCTTCAGATTTTCCATGGCGACACTGCCTTTCTGGCATGCATCGCAGATAGCGATCACGCCCCCGCGCTTCAAGGGGCAAAGGCGCGGCACAGGTCTGCGCCGTGCCGCTTGCGCATGGCAGGGCGCCGTGCTTCGCCTTTGCCATGGCCTTCCAGCGACCTATAGGGGTCCCGCGCCGGCACACACGGCAAAAGGGATGACGGCACCATGAGGATTTTCGGCCCGCTGTGGCGGGGCTCAACGCGCGCGGTAAAACTCTTCGCGCTGCTGGTGGCCGTTGTCGTCCTCACCATCTTCGTGGTGCGGGCGGTGGACAGCCAGCGCGGTCCGCCGCTGGAGCCATGGCATACCTTCGTGCCGCCGGAACTCAGCCGCGGCGCGCTGGCAAAGGCTGACCTTGCCCAATACCTTGAGGCCGAGGGCAAGGCGTTCGCCGCCGTGCAGGCCAAGGTGACGCAGAAGCTGCCCCCCTCCGACCGGGTGCGCTTCAACCGCTATTATGACGCCAGCCCCATCTATCCCGGCCGCTTCGCACAGGATTTCAACCGCACCTATGTGCTGGAGCCCAAAGGCGCGCCGGAGGGGGCGGCCGTGTTCCTGCACGGCCTCACCGATTCGCCCTACAGCCACCGGCACCTGGCCAAGCTCTATGCGGATCATGGCTTCGTCGCCATCGTGCTGCGCCTCCCGGGCCACGGCACGGTGCCCGGCGCCCTCACCGAGACCGATTACGAGGACTGGATCGCCGCCACCCGCCTTGCCATGCGCGAGGCCCGCCGCCGCGTGGGGCCGGACAAGCCGGTGCATATCGTCGGCTATTCCAACGGCGGGGCGCTGGCCCTCATGCATGCGCTGGATGCGCTGGACGATCCTTCGCTGGTGGCGCCGTCCCGCATCGTGCTGATGTCGCCCATGGTGGGGGTGACCGAGTTCGCGCGCTTCGCCGGCCTCGCCGGCCTGCCGGCCATCTTTCCCGCCTTCGCCAAGGCGGCGTGGCTGAACCTGATCCCCGAATTCAACCCGTTCAAATACAATTCATTCCCGGTGCATGCGGCGCGTCAGTCCTTTCTCCTGACGCAAGCGCTGCAGGCGAACATCGTCCGCCATTCGCGCACCGGGCGGCTGTCGGGCCTCGCCCCGGTGCTGACCTTCCAGTCGGTGCTGGACCACACGGTGAGCACCCGCGCGGTGATCGACGAACTGCACGCCCGTCTCGACGACAACGGCAGCGAGCTGGTGCTGTTTGACATCAATCGCGGCGGGCAGTTCGAGGAACTGCTGACGGTCAATGCCGGCACCGCCCTCTCCCGACTGCTGCCGCCCGCGCCGCGCCGGTTCCGCACGGCGGTGATTGCCAATGCCTCCACCACCACCGAGGCCATGGAGGTGCGCGAGACCCTCGCCAACGCCACCGAGGAGACGACACGCCCGCTCTCGGTCAGCTATCCGGGCGATGTCTATTCCCTGTCCCACGTGGCGATCCCGTTCCCGCTCTCCGACGGGCTCTACGGACTGGAGCCGGACCTTTCCGACACCTTCGGCATTAGGCTCGGCGACATCGCTGCCCGGGGGGAATTCGGGTCGCTGGTGGTGGGCATGGACATGCTGGTGCGCATGTCCTCCAACCCCTTCTTCCCTTACCTCGCTGAGCGCGTGGCAGCGGGCCTGCCCCCCGCCCGGTAAATGAGGAAGCCGTCGCTCAGGGCGCCGCGCCGGCTTGGGCTTAGATTTCCTCCGGAACCGTCTGGCCGGACAGCAGCTCCGCCACATAGCGGGACGACGGGTGGTGGGCGCAGATGGTGAGGACGGCGATGAGGATCGGCACGCCGATGAAGGCGCCGGCGATGCCCCACAGGAAGGCCCAAAAGAACACCGAGAACAGCACCAGGAACGGCGACACCGCCAGCGCCTTGCCGGCAAGGCGCGGCTCCAGATAGGAGCCGGAGAGAAACTGGATCACGTTCAGGCAGGCGAAGACGAACAGGGCCATTTCCCAGGATTCGAACTGGGCGAGGGCGAACAGCGCCGGCAGCAGCGTCGCCACGAACGGGCCGATGAACGGAATATAGTTCATGGCGAAGGCGATCGCGCCCCAGGCAAGCGCCAGCTCCAGCCCGGCGGTCAGCGTGAACACCCACACCACCGCGCCGGTGGCGATGCTCATGAGCGTGCGCACCGCCATATATTTCTGGAGCTTCGCAGCGGTGTCCGCAAGGGCCGCCGGCAGGTGCGGCGCACGCCCGGTGCGGCCGAGCCGCAGCACCTGACTCTTGATGGCATCCACTTCCAGAAGGCCCAGCAGCACATAGACAAAGGTGAAGACGAGGAAGCTCGCCAGCCCCTGCAGACGGCCGGAAATATCCTGGAACACCCGCAGCAGCCAGCGCACGTCGAAATGCTCGGCCCACAGGCCCGCCAGCACGAAGCCGTGCCCTTCCAGCCATGCGGCAGCCTGGCCATAGAGCACCTGGAAGCGGGCAGTGTTCTGGAACACCCAGGTGGCCACATGGCTGAAGCCCCACACCACCACGGACGACACGCCGCCCACCACCGCCAGGGTGATGACGAGGGTCGCCAGGACGGCCAGCAGCTTCGGCAGGCGTTTCTCCAGCAGGGACTGGAGCGGGTAGACCACGGCGATGACGAATACGGCGAAGGCCACCGGCACGATCAGGGTGTCCGCGACATACAGGGCGGCAAAGACCAAGATCGCCGCGGCGAGACCGACCGGAAACTTCATGCTGCATCCTTCCCCCGAAAGCGGGCCTGCACCGACTACCTCAAGCGCAGCCGGATGGCGAGGGGACCCGGCCGGCGCGCGGGGCGCTTCGTCGCCGAGCGCCGATGTATGCAATGCGCACAGAGAATGGCACTTATGCTCAATAATTATGCCGCGAGTGCACGACTCCCACGCACATCCCAACCGCGTGGAATCGGCAAGTCATTGATTTTATTATAACCATCATCTGGCACGCCCGTTGCTTGATATCAGGACGAGTTGGTGGCTAGGGTTCCGGCATCCTGCGGGATGTGCTGGTCCGAGAGCTGCCACTGCTCCGGGAGACATCCGGGGCGGGTGCACGGCGGGATAAAAGCCCGGGAGACCTCAGTGGCCAAGGAATTGGCGGCACTTGGGTTTCCGCCAGTTCCCAATCGTTCGAAACGAAGGGGAATTACATGCACACTGCGTTCTCGTTCTCAGCTCAGCGCCTGAAATCCTTCGCCGCCCGCGCCCTCGGCGCCGCCGCCGTGGTGGGCCTTGCGCTCGCCGCCCAGCCGGCCGCCGCCGCGCCCAAGAAGGAATTCAAGGTCGCCTGGTCCATCTATGTGGGCTGGATGCCCTGGGGCTACGCCAACGACACCGGCATCGTGAAGAAGTGGGCCGACAAGTACGGCATCAAGATCGAAGTCGTGCAGTTCAACGACTATGTGGAGAGCATCAACCAGTACACGGCCGGCGCCTTCGACGCCCTCACCGTCACCAACATGGATGCCCTCTCCGTGCCCGCCGCCGGCGGCGTGGACACCACCGCCGTCATCGTCGGCGACTTCTCCAACGGCAACGACGCCGTGATCCTGAAGGGCAAGAAGGAGCTTTCGGCCATCAAGGGCCAGAAGGTGAACCTGGTGGAGTTCTCAGTCTCGCACTACCTGCTCGCCCGCGCCCTTGAGAGCATCAAGCTGAAGGAGCGCGACGTGAAGGTGGTGAACACCTCCGACGCCGACATGGTCGGCGCCTTCAAGACCAAGGACGTGACCTCCGTGGTCACCTGGAACCCGCTGGTGTCCGAGATCCTCGCCGACAAGAACGCCCACAACGTGTTCGACTCATCCAAGATCCCCGGCGAGATCATGGACCTGATGGTCGCCAACTCCGACACGCTCAAGGACAACCCGGACTTCGGCAAGGCGTTGGTGGGCATCTGGTACGAGACCACGGCCCTCTTCACCGCCGACACCGACGCCGGCAAGGCGGCACGGGCCGCCATGGGCAAGGCCTCCGGCTCGGACCTCGCCGGCTTCGACAGCCAGCTCGCCGCCACCAAGCTGTTCGCCAAGGCGTCGGACGCGGTGGAGTTCGTGCGCTCCCCGGCCGTGGGCACCACCATGGACCGGGTGCGCAAGTTCCTGTTCGAGAAGAACCTGCTCGGCTCCAACGCTAAGTCCGCCGACGCGGTGGGCATCGCGCTGGCCGACGGCAAGGTGCTGGGCGACGCCAAGAACGTGAAGTTCCGCTTCGTCGACACCTGGATGGCGCTCGCCGCCGACGGGAAGCTCTGAGGGGCACTCCTCCACCGAGCCCGTCCTGAGCCCTCTCCCGCTTGCGGGGGAGGGTTGGGAGGGGGCCTGCCGCCACCTTCCGCGCCCGGTGAGGAGACGGCGCCGCATCGTGTGCCACACGCCGCGCCTCGTCCGCAGAACTGCCCCCTCCCCGGCCCTCCCCCGCAAGCGGGAGAGGGCGCCACTGCGGTCCAGCCGGGCTGCCATCCCACCCAATTTTCGGAGCAGCGCTGATGCGCCTTGTAAACATCAGGCCGGATCGGGGAACGGCGCTGTTCCTCGCCATCCTGCCCTTTGCCCTGGTCATCCTCGCCTATGTGCTGGGCTCGGCCGAGCGCCTGTCCGCGAACCCCGACGACAAGCTGCTGCCGAGCCTCGTGTCGCTGGGCGACGCCATCGTCAAGGTGGCCTTCACGGCGGATGCCCGCACCGGCAACTACCTGCTGTGGTCGGACACCCTGGCGAGCCTTGAACGCCTGTTCTCGGCGCTCGCCATCTCCACCGCCATCGCGCTTTTCATCGGCGTGCTCGTGGGCATGCTGCCCATCGTGCGGTCCTTCCTCGCGCCGTTCGTGGCCATGGTCTCCATGGTGCCGCCGCTGGCGCTGCTGCCCATCCTGTTCATCGTGATGGGCCTCGGGGAAGCCTCCAAGATCGCGCTCATCACCATCGGCATCACGCCCTATCTCATCCGCGACCTCGCCATGCGGGTGGAGGAACTACCCCGCGAGCAGATGATCAAGGCGCAGACGCTCGGCGCCTCCACCTGGCAGATGGCTCTGCGCGTGGTGCTGCCGCAGATCCTGCCCCGCCTCATGGACGCCCTGCGCCTGTCGCTGGGGCCGGCCTTCCTGTTCCTCATCGCGGCAGAGGCCATCGCCTCCGACTCTGGCCTTGGCTACCGGATCTTCCTGGTGCGGCGCTATCTCGCCATGGATGTGATCCTGCCCTACGTGGCCTGGATCACCCTCCTCGCCGTGGCCATGGATTTCGCGCTGGTGCGCGCCCGCCGCTTCTTCTTCCCCTGGTTTGGAGCCGCGAAATGACCGCCATCGCCGTGCGCCACCTGTGGAAGGAATATGGCGACCAGATCGTTCTGGAGGACATCTCCCTCGATTTCACGCCGCGCTCCTTCATCGCCCTTGTCGGCCCCTCGGGCTGCGGCAAGACCACCTTTTTGCGCATCCTGCTCTCGGAAGAGACCGTGACCCGCGGCGAGGTGCTGATCGACGGCAAGCCCATCGCCCGCGAGCCGGGCGCCGACCGGGGCGTGGTGTTCCAGCGCTATTCCGTGTTCCCGCACCTCACCGTGCTGGGCAATGTGGTGCTGGCCGCCGAGATGGAGGAAGCCCCCTTCATCGGCCGCCTGTTCGGCGCCCGCCGCCGTCACGTGGAGGAGGAGGCCCGCGCCCTCATCGAGGAAGTGGGCCTGAAGGGCGCCGAGGACAAATACCCCGCGGCGCTGTCCGGCGGCATGCAGCAGCGCCTGGCGCTGGCGCAGGCCATCATGCGCAAGCCCAAGATCCTGCTGCTGGACGAGCCGTTCGGCGCGCTCGATCCCGGCATCCGCGCCGACATCCACCAGCTCATGCTGAAGCTGTGGAACAGCTGCGAGATGACCGTGGTGATGGTGACCCACGACCTGAAAGAGGCGTTCACCCTCGCCACCCGCATCATCGCCTTCGAGCGCCGCCGCAACCGGCCCGAGGAGAAGGCCCGCTACGGCGCCACCATCGCCAAGGACATCGAAGTCTGGCCGACCCGCATCGCCGGCAAGACCAGGCAGGCATCACCCACCCCAGGCCGGGACGACCCGGCCATTCCCTCGGGACCCGGCCGGGACGACCCGGCACTCCAGACGGCTTGAGGAGACACGACATGACCGTCACCGAGGACACCCGCCTCTTCATCGAAGAGAACAAGCGCCGCTATGCCGAATTGAAGGCCGCCGGCCAGAAGCACGCGCCGAAGGCCCTGCCCGGTCCGACGCCGCGTGATGGTGCCCCCATCCCTGAAGGCGCCGTGATCCATGCCGAAACCCTTCCGGGCGGCTGGTACTGGTCGACGCCGCTCAAGGCCGGCGAGGCCCTGCGCATCCGCCTGCCCCATGGCCCGGCGGCGGTCTCCATGATCGCCTGGTCGGCGGCCGACAAGAGCGAGCGGCTGAACTATGCCGACACGGTGAAGGTCCAGTGGACCTCGGCCCTTGGCAAGGGCCGCGTGCTGTTCTCCGACATGGGCCGGGTGATGTTCTCCCTGATCGAGGACACCACCGGCTTCCACGACGCGCTGGTGGGCGGCTCCACCGCCGCCTCCAACCGCGCCCGCTATGGCGACAAGGTGCTGCGCAACACCCGCGACAACTTCATCCTCGCCGCCGGCAAGCTCGGCTACGACAAGCGCGACATCCCCCCGGCACTGACCTTCTTCGCGCCCGTGCGCACCGATGCGGACGGTGTCTTCCGCTGGCTGGACGGCAAGCGGCAGGCCGGCGACTTCGTGGACCTGCGCGCCGAGATGGACCTCATCGTCGCTCTGTCCAACTGCCCCCACCCCCTCGACCCGGCGCCCGACTGTGCCCCGCCCGCCGTGGAGGCGATCCGCTTCCGCGCGCCCGCGCCGGCCGCGGACGACCTGTGCCGCACCGCCACCATCGAAGCCGTCCGCGGCTTCGAGAACACCGCGCGCTGAGGGGAGGCTGACATGAGCAAGTTCTTCGCAACCCCGGTGCGGGATGCCTCCACCGCCATCGCCGATTACTTCGTGCCGGCCAACGCCCCCTTCTCCTGCGTGGTGAAGAAGGGCGAGAGCGTGCGCATCGTGGACCTGGAAGGCCAGCAGGCGGTGGATACCCTGTTCTACCGCGCCGACGACTTCTCCGAGCGCTATTCCTCTCAGGATACCCTGCGGATGCAGGGCTCGGCCTATGTGTCCACGGGCACGAAGCTGATCTCCACCGAGGGCAACCTCATGCTCACCGTGACCGCCGACACCTGCGGGCGGCACGACACCTCGGCGGGCGCCTGCTCGTGCGAGGCCAATACGGTGCGCTTCGGCCATCAGGTGAAGTATCTGCACGCCTGCCGGGAAAATTTCGTCATCGAGGTGATGAAGCACGGCATGTCGAAGCGGGACGTAGTGCCCAACATCAACTTCTTCATGAACGTGCCGGTGGAACCCTCGGGGGAACTCGCCATCGTGGACGGCATCTCCGGCCCCGGCGACTATGTGGAGCTGAAGGCGGAGATGGACGTGCTCGTCGTCATCTCCAACTGCCCGCAGATCAACAACCCCTGCAACGGCTTCAACCCGACGCCGATCCAGGTCCTCGTCTTCGCCGGCGAGGAGGGCTGATCCATGTTCACCAAAGTCCTGATCGCCAATCGCGGCGAGATCGCGCGCCGCGTCATCCGCACGCTCCGCGCCATGAACATCAAGTCGGTGGCCGTGCATTCGGATGCCGACCGCTTCACCCGCGGCGTGCTGGAGGCGGACGAGGCGGTGCGCCTCGGCCCGGCCCCGGCCGCCGAGAGCTACCTGAACGTGGACGCCGTCATTGCCGCCTGCAAGGCGACGGGGGCGCAGGCGGTGCACCCCGGCTACGGCTTCCTGTCGGAGAACGTGGCTTTCGCACAGCGCCTCGCCGACGAAGGCATCCGCTTCATCGGCCCCAAGCCCGGGCATTTGAAGGACTTCGGCCTGAAGCACACAGCCCGCGCGCTGGCGAAAGCCTCCGGCGTGCCGCTGCTTCCGGGCACCGACCTGCTGGAGAGCGCCGAAGACGCGCTGAAGGCGGCGGAGGCCATCACCTATCCGGTGATGCTGAAGTCCACCGCCGGCGGTGGCGGCATCGGCATGCAGCTGTGCCACACCCCGCAGGAGCTGGCCGACACCTTCGAGCGGGTTCAGCGCACCGCCCGCGCCTCCTTCGGCGATGCGCGGGTGTATCTGGAGCGCTTCGTGGCCGAGGCGCGCCATGTGGAGGTGCAGATCTTCGGCGACGGCAAGGGCAAGGTCGTCGCGCTCGGCGAGCGCGACTGCTCGCTCCAGCGCCGCAACCAGAAGGTGGTGGAGGAGACGCCCGCCCCCCTCCTCTCAGACGACGTGCGCGCCCGCCTCCACGCCGCCGCCGTGCAGCTCGGCGAGAGCGTCTCCTACGAGAGCGCCGGCACGGTGGAGTTCATCTACGACCCGGCCCGGCAGGAGTTCTACTTTCTGGAGGTGAACACCCGCCTGCAGGTGGAGCATCCCGTCACCGAGGCGGTGTTCGGCATCGACCTCGTGGAATGGATGATCCGCCAGGCCGCCGGGGAAGATCCCATCGCCGCCGCCGGCCCACTGGTGCCGAAGGGCGCGGCGATGGAGGTGCGCGTCTATGCGGAGATCCCGCATGCAAACTTCCAGCCCTCGGCCGGCCTTCTCACCGAGGTGAAGTTCCCGGCCGGCGCGCGCATCGACGGCTGGATCGAGACCGGCACCGAGGTGACACCCTTCTACGATCCCATGCTCGCCAAGGTGATCGTGACCGGGGAAGACCGCCCCGCCGCCATCGCGGCTCTGAACGCGGCGCTGGCGGAAACCTCCATCTGCGGCATCGAGACCAACCTGCAATATCTGCGCGCCATCGCGGCGTCCGAATTGCTTGCGTCGGCGAAGGTGGCGACCACAGCGCTGAAGGATTTCGCCTTCCGGCCCGAAAGCGTGGAGGTGCTGGTCCCCGGCGCCCAGTCCAGCCTTCAGGAACTGCCCGGACGGCTTCACCTGTGGCACGTGGGCGTGCCGCCCTCCGGACCCATGGATGAGTATTCGTTCCGCCGGGCCAATGCGCTGGTGGGCAATGCCGAGACCCGATGCGCGCTGGAACTGACGGTGAACGGCCCGACCCTGCGCTTCCACGACGATGCGGTGGTCGCCCTCTCCGGCGCGCTGATGCCGGCGACACTGGATGGTGTCCCAGCGCCCCACGATGCCGCCTTCCCGGTGAAGGCCGGGCAGGTGCTGGCCATCGGCGCCATTTCGGGGCCGGGGCAGCGGTCTTATCTGGCGGTCAATGGTGCGTTCCAGGCCCCCGTGGTGCTGGGCTCGCGTGCCACCTTCGCCCTGGGCGCCTTCGGCGGCCATGCCACCGGCACCCTGAAGGGCGGCGATGCCCTCCACCTCGCGCCTAAGGCCGCGCGGCCACAGGTTCCGGACCACGTGCCCGGCTCGCCCGCGCCGCTGACGCGGGAGTGGAGCATCGGTGTGGTCTACGGCCCCCACGGCGCGCCGGACTTCTTCCAGGACGACGACATCGCGGACCTGTTCGCCGCCACCTACGAGGTGCATTTCAACAGCGCCCGCACCGGCGTGCGCCTCATGGGGCCGACGCCGCGCTGGGCGCGGACCGATGGCGGCGAGGCGGGGCTCCACCCCTCCAACATCCACGACAACGCCTATGCCATCGGCGCCATCGACTTCACCGGCGACATGCCCATCATCCTCGGCCCGGACGGCCCCTCTCTGGGTGGCTTCGTCTGCCCGGCGGTGATCGCCCGCGACGAGCAGTGGAAGATGGGGCAATTGAAGCCCGGCGACACCGTGCGCTTCGTCGCCCTGCCCCGGCCGCAGGACCCCATCGCCGGCCCGATGGTCATCGGCGCGCCGGAGGAGACCGGCTCCCCCATCCTCGCGCGGCGGGACGATGGGCCGGTGAGCGTGGTCTATCGCCGGCAGGGCGATGACAACCTGCTGGTCGAATTCGGCGACATGCACCTCGACATCGCCCTGCGCCTGCGCGCCCACCTGATGGCGCAGGCGGTCGAGGAGGCGCGCCTGCCGGGGATCATCGACCTCACCCCCGGCATCCGCTCGCTCCAGATCCACTACGACGGCGCGGCCATGCCACGCGCCAAGCTGCTCGACGCCCTCGCCGAGATCGAGAGCGGCCTGCCCCGCGCCGAAGACGTGGTGGTACCGAGCCGCGTCGTCCACCTGCCCCTGTCGTGGAACGACCCGCAGGCGGAACTTGCCATGCGCAAGTACCAGGAGTTGGTGAGGCCGAACGCGCCGTGGTGCCCGTCCAACATCGAGTTCATACGCCGCATCAACGGCTTGCCGGACGAACAGGCGGTGAAGGACATCATCTTTGGCGCCAGCTACCAGGTGCTGGGCCTGGGCGATGTCTATCTCGGCGCGCCGGTAGCCACCCCCATCGATCCGCGCCACCGCCTCGTGACCACCAAGTACAACCCCGCCCGCACCTGGACGCCGGAAAACGCGGTGGGCATCGGCGGCGCCTACATGTGCATCTACGGCATGGAGGGGCCGGGCGGTTACCAGTTGTTCGGGCGCACCATCCAGATGTGGAACACGTGGAGGTCGACCCCCGCGTTCGAGCCCGGCACCCCGT
Organism: Xanthobacter autotrophicus; assembly: GCF_005871085.1. Taxonomy (GTDB): domain Bacteria; phylum Pseudomonadota; class Alphaproteobacteria; order Rhizobiales; family Xanthobacteraceae; genus Xanthobacter; species Xanthobacter autotrophicus. The sequence goes on from NZ_VAUP01000022.1 coordinate 469,435, forward strand.
GGCTGCTGCGCTTCTTCGACGAGATCCGCTTCTTCCCCGTGAGCCATCAGGAGCTGATGGAGGCGCGCGAGGCCTTCCCCCATGGCGCCTATCCGGTGCGCATCGAGGAAGGCCGCTTCTCCTACGCCGATTATGCCGCGAACCTCGCCGCCAATGCCGGCGAGATCACCGCCGGCAAGGCTCGCCAGCAGGGGGCCTTCGAGGCCGAGCGCGCGCGCTGGAAGGCGGAGGGGCTCGACAGCTTCGTGGTGGAGGACGGCGCCGGCCCCTTCAGCGAGGGCGAGATGCCGGACGGCTGCTTCGGCGTCGCCGCCAACGTGCCCGGCAATGTCTGGAAGGTGCTGGTGGAGGAGGAGACGGTGGTCGCCGCAGGCGAAACCATCGCCATCATCGAATCCATGAAGATGGAAATCTCCATCACCGCCCATGCCGCCGGGCGGGTGCGGGAAATCCGCGCCGTCCCCGGCCGCACCGTGCGGTCCGGCGATGTGGTCTGCGTGCTCGAAGCCCTGTGACGAAAGCTGAGAGGAAAGCTCATGACGACCGATCTGCCGCTCAGCGGACATCGCCCGTCCGAAACCAGCCCGCGGGAGGCGGTGCCCATCGCCGTGGTGGGCGCGCACCTCTCCGGCATGCCGCTCAACCCGGAACTCACGGAGGCCGGCGGCGTGCTGGTGAAAAGCTGCCGCACCGCGCCGGACTACCGGCTGTTCGTGCTGCCGGACACCACGCCCCAGAAGCCGGGCGTGGTGCGCGCGCCGGGCTTTGCCGGGCCGGGGCTGGAGGTGGAGGTGTGGGCGCTGGACCCGGCCGCCTTCGGCCGCTTCGTCTCCCGCATCCCCGCGCCCCTTGGCATCGGCAAGGTGCGGCTGGAGGACGGTAGCGAAGTGCCCGGCTTCCTGTGCGAGGCCCATGCGGTGGAGCGGGCCGAGGAGATCACCGCGCTCGGCGGCTGGCGCGCCTACATGGAGCGGCGGCGCGGATAGGGCCACGCGCTGGCCTTCTCATCCCCCGGCCCAGCCGGGGGATGCCCCCCTCCCCTGCGGGAGAGGAGACCAGGCGGCCGCCGCGCTCGTCAGGCGTCCGGCTGCCCGCCGACGACTTCCTCGGCGCTGTATTTGTAGACGCGGCCGCAGAACTCGCAGGTGACGGCGATATGGCCGTCGTCCTGGATCATGTCGCGCCGCTCCTCGCTGGAGAAGGAGGCGAGCACGCCTGACACCCGCTCGCGCGAGCAGGAGCAATGGGCCGCCATGGGCGAGGGATCGAACACCCGCACCCCGCGTTCGTGGAACAGGCGATAGAGCAGCCGCTCGCTGGAGAGGTCGCGGTCGATCAGCTCCACGTCCTCCAGGGTGGCCACGAGGGAGCGCGCCTCCACCCAGGCATCGTCCTCGTCCAAGGCGTGGGGCGTGGTGCCCTCCGGCGCATCGCCCGGCGCAAGGTCGGACATGCGGGAGCGGGAAGCATCCTGCGGCAGGAACTGGGCCAGGAGCCCCCCCGCCCGCCAGGACGATGCCGCGCCCCCGGCCTTCATCTCCTCGCCTACGGCAAGGCGGACGCGGGTGGGGATCTGCTCGGACTGCTTGAAATATTCGTGCGCCGCTTCCTCCAGACCCGAGCCGTCCAGCGCCACCACGCCTTGGTAGCGGTTGGCGGAAATGCCCTGGTCGATGGTCATGGCGAGGTGGCCGCGCCCGATGAGGGCGGCGGGCGATGTCTCGTTGCGCCGCTCGGCCTCGGCCAGAGCCTCCTTGTCGAAGCGCGCATAGGCGCGGATCTTGTCGGGGGTGACGAAGTCTGCCACCACCATGTCCACCGGCCCGTCGGTCTGGGTCTGCAGGATGAAGCGGCCCTCGAACTTGAGGGACGAGCCGAGCAGCACGGCGAGCGTCACCGCCTCGCCCACCACGCGCTTCACCGCCGCCGGATAATCATGGTGCGCCAATACGGCGTCCAGCGTGGCGCCGAGGCGCACGGTGCGCCCGCGCAGGTCCAGCGCATCCACCTGAAAGGCGGTGACGATATCGTCCTGGGCCGCTTCGGGCGCAGCCTGGCGGGTGCTGCCGTGTCTCTCGCCGCGGGATTGCTCGCCGCGGGACCGCTCGCCGCTCATTGGGGGACTCCTCGAAACGATGGGCCGGGCAGGACAGACCGTGGCCGCGAGCCAAGGATCCGGCAGACGCTGGCGCGGCCAGATGCCACCCGGCCCGGAAGGGTTAAGCCGGCATATAGGCACCCGACCCCGCCGGCGGAAGATGCCCCCGGATCGGTCAGCCTGAACACCCCGGACCGCGCTCGTCCGGATCTTATCCCGCGTCGGCGTCCCGCGTTCAGTCGCCCGCCGCGTGGAAGCACCAAGCCAGGATGCCCTTCTGAGCGTGCAGCCGGTTCTCCGCCTCGTCGAACACCACCGACTGCGGACCGTCCATCACCTCGTCGCTCACCTCCTCGCCGCGATGGGCGGGCAGGCAATGCATGAAGATGGCATCCTTGTCGGCGCGCGCCATGAGCGAGCGGTTCACCTGATAGGGCTTCAAGAGGTTGTGGCGGCGCTCCGCCTCCTTGTCGCCCATGGAGACCCAGGTATCGGTGACGACGCAGTCCACGCCCTCCACCGCTTCCTCGGGATCGCGCATGAACTTTACCTTCGCCTTGGTGCGCTTCACGAAGTCCTTCAGCGCCTGGCGCGGCGAAAGCTCCTTCGGGGTGGCGACCTTGAGCGAGAAATCGAAGCGCTGGGCGGCATGGACCCAGGACGCCAGCACATTGTTGGCGTCACCGGTCCAGGCCACGGAGCGCCCCTGGATGTTGCCCTTGTGCTCCTCGAAGGTCAGCACGTCCGCCATCACCTGGCAGGGATGGGAGATGCGCGTCAACCCGTTGATCACCGGAACGGTGGCGTGCTTGGCCAGTTCGGTGAGGTCGTCATGGTCCAGGATGCGGATCATGATGGCGTCCACGAAGCGCGACAGCACGCGGGCGGTGTCGGCGATGGTCTCGCCGCGCCCGAGCTGCATCTCCTGGCCCGTGAGCATGATGGTGTCGCCGCCGAGCTGACGCATGGCGAGGTCAAACGACACGCGAGTGCGGGTCGACGGCTTGTCGAACACCATGGCGAGCGTCTTGCCCGCGAGCGGCCGGTCCACCTCGCCGGCCTTGCGCCGGGCCTTGAGGTCCTTGGAAACTTCGAGAACCCGGCGCAACTCCTCGGCCGGGATCTCGGACAGGTCTAGAAAATGGCGCACGCCGTTCCCCCTCATTCCGCCGCTCCCTGCACCGGGGCGGCGACGAGGCGGTCCTCGATCCGCCGGCAGGCAGCTTCGATCTTCTCCACGGCGATGCCCACCTCCTCCTCGCTCACGATGAGCGGGGGCAACAGCCGCACCACATTGTCGCTGGCGCCGGGGGCAAGCATGCCTTCCTCGCGCAGCGCGACCACGAGATCGGCGGCCGGCACGGCGCAGCGCAGGCCCAGCAGCAGGCCCTGCCCGCGCACCTCGGCGATGACGGACGGATGCCGGTCCTTGACCTCCGCGAGGCGCTGCACGAGGCGCATCGACATGGCGTTCACATGGTCGAGAAAGCCGTCGGCCAGCACGAGATCGAGCACCGCATTGCCCACCGCCATGGCAAGCGGGTTGCCGCCATAGGTGGAGCCGTGGGTGCCGAGGGTCATGCCCTTGGCGGCCTCTTCCGAGGCAAGGCAGGCGCCCATGGGGAAGCCGCCGCCAATGCCCTTGGCCACCGCCATGATGTCCGGGGTGACGCCGACCCATTCGTGCGCGAACAGCTTGCCGGTGCGCCCGACGCCGCTCTGCACCTCGTCCAGCACCAGCAGCAGGCCCTTTTCGTCGCACAGATCGCGCAGGCCCTTGAGGAAGCCGGAGGGGGGCACGCGCACGCCGCCCTCGCCCTGCACCGGCTCCACCAGGATGGCGGCGGTCTCAGGCGTCACTGCCGCGCGCGCGGCTTCCAGGTCGCCGAACGGCACCTGATCGAAGCCGGGCATGGCCGGCTCGAACCCTTCGAGATACTTGGCGTTGCCGCCGGCGGCGATGGTCGCCAGCGTGCGGCCGTGGAAGGCGCCCTCGAAAGTGATGATGCGGTTCTTCTCGGGATGGCCGCTGGCAAACTGGTATTTGCGGGCCATCTTGATGGCGCACTCGATGGCTTCCGCACCCGAATTGGTGAAGAACATGGTGTCCGCGAAGGTCACAGCCTTGATGCGATCCGCCAGCTTCTCGCCGCCGGGGATGCGGAACAGGTTGGAGGTGTGCCAGAGCTTCTTCGCCTGCTCGGAAAGCGCCTCGGCGAGATAGGGATGGGCGTGGCCCAGCACGTTCACGGCGATGCCGCCGGTGAAATCGAGAAAGCGTCGCCCGTCCGTCGTGACGAGCCAGCAGCCCTCCCCCCGTTCGAATTCGAGGTCGATGCGCGCATAGGTCGGCAGAACGGCGGTGATCACTTCAAACCTCCCAAAAAGGGTTCATTCCCCTTGAGGTGGCACCGGTTGACGAACAAAACGCGACAACCGGTGCGTCGCAAACAAAAAAGGCCGCCCAAGCGGGGGGCGGCCCGACAGCAATGGATTCTAATGATCATGGGCGAGAGGTCAACTCGTGCGCGGCCGGAGCCGGTTCTTTGGCCTCACGGACGTTTCCCCACGAAAGTTTTCACGGCACACGGGTGCGCGATGGAACCTGCGGCATTAACGGAGCCTTAAGGAGCTGGGGAAAACGGCCTTGACGCCATCACCGACTCTGTTGTGCGCACCAGCCATATTGTAGGTTATCCCTCGTCAGCCACGAGATGTCGTGCGCGAGGGACGCCAGGAACGCATTTCCAGGACCTTGCAGAGCCGGGCCGAGCCTGTGCGCGAAAGCGTGCGGGAATGCGGAAGGAGTCCGGCTTCACGTGCCACCCAACACGGTCGGGGGGCGGGTTGGCAGGAGCCGGATCCGTTCAGGTTGCAAGGCCTGATCGACCAATCCGTCTCCAACATGATGAAAAGAGGCCGCTTTTCCGATCACACCGCGATCGGACCGGGATGGCCCCTCGGTGCCGCGCGTATTCCGGCGCCCTCGTTTTCGGCCGACGCATTCTCGCCGGCCGTCGTCCGGGGTCCAGCATGGGCCGCGGACCGACCCACGCGACGCCGGCAAGCGCCGGTGCCGGTGGCTTTCAAATGCGGCAAATGGAGAAGAGCGATGAGCTGGACTGACGAGCGCGTCGAACTCTTGAAAAAGCTCTGGAGCGAAGGCCTCTCCGCGAGCCAGATTGCAACTGAACTGGGTGAAGTCACCCGCAATGCGGTGATCGGCAAGGTGCACCGGCTGGGCCTGTCCGGCCGGGCCAAGTCGCCGACCCCGGCGCCCGCCCGCCCGCGCAGCAAGACGGACCGGCCCGAGCGGCCAGAGGCCCGTCCCAACCGCCCCGCAACCATCGGCAACACCGCGCTCGCGGCCGAGCCGGAGGAGATGCCGGAAGAGGCGCCGGCACCTGCCCCCGCCCCCAAGGCGGCCGACAACGTGGTGCCCATGGCGCAGCGTTGCACCATCATGAATCTCACCGAGTCCACCTGCCGCTGGCCCCTGGGCGAGCCGGGCACGGAGAGCTTTCATTTCTGTGGCGGCAAGAGCAATCCGGGCACGCCCTATTGCACCGTGCATGCCCGCATGGCCTACCAGCCTGTGCAGGATCGCCGCCGGGACCGGCGGCTCGCCTTTCTCTGAAAACGCAAAGGGCCGGGGAAGAGGCACCCCGGCCCTTCTTGCAATACATTGAGATTACGAGGGGATTTCCCCTCCGGCAGCCGGTCCGGAAAGCTCAGTCCGCGAGCCCCAGCGTGGGCGCGGCGCGGCGTTCCAGCACGTCGCGGATGGCGGAGACGAGGTCTTCCTCCTTCACCGCGAACTGGGCCGGGCGGGCGGCGCGATATTCCGCATTGTCGGCGATGGAGGCGGCGATCCTCGCGCCCTCCACAAGGTCCTTGATCTGCACCTCGCCGGCTGATTTCTCGTTTGATCCCTGGATGATAACCGCAGGCGCGCCGCGCCGGTCGGCATATTTCATCTGCGGTTTCATGCCGCCGCCGCCCAGGTACATCTCGGCCCGGATGCCGTTGGCGCGCAGGTCGGCGACCATCTTCATATAGTCGGCGAGGCGGTGCGGCTCCTTGTCCATCACCAGCACCACGACCGGGCCAACCCCTTCCACTGCATCCATTTTTCCCAGGAAGGCCAGGGCCGCCAGCAGGCGGGAGACGCCGATGGAGAAGCCCGTGGCCGGCACCTTCTCGCCGCGGAAGCGGGCCACCAGGCCGTCATAGCGTCCGCCGCCGGCCACCGAGCCGAAACGCACTGGTCGACCGTCTTCATCCTTGATTTCAAAGGTCAATTCGGCCTCGTAGACGGGGCCGGTATAATATTCCAGGCCGCGCACGACGCTGGGATCGATCTTCACCCGGTCCTGATAGCCCGCCGCAGCCACCAGCGCGGCGATGTCGCGCAGCTCCGCCATGCCTTCAAGGAAGGCGGAATTGGACGCCAAAGCCGCCGCGAGTTCCACATCACCGTCGAGTTCGACTTCAACTCCCACATCGGTGGCGCGCAGGCCGGTGCCGGTGAGCATGGCCAGCACAACCGCGCTCTGGCGCTGGCTTAGGCCCGCTCCCTTGGTGAAGTCGCCGCTCTCGTCGCGCCGGCCGGGGCCGAGCAGAAGTTCGACACCTTCAACGCCGAACTTGTCGAACTTGTCGATGGCGCGCAGCACGGTGAGACGGCGGCCGAAATTCTCATCGCCGCCGAGGCCGATGGCCTCCATCACCCCGTCGAGCACTTTTCGGTTGTTCACCCGCACCACATAGGCGCCGCGGGGCACGCCCACCGCCTCCAGGGTATCGGCGGCCATCATGCAGATCTCGGCATCGGCGGCGACCGAGGGGGCGCCCACGGTGTCGGCGTCGAACTGCATGAACTGACGGAAGCGGCCGGGGCCGGGCTTCTCGTTGCGGAAGACGTAGCCGGCCCGGTAGGAGCGGTAGGGCTTGGGCAGCTGCTCGAAATGCTCGGCCACGTAGCGGGCCAGCGGCGCTGTCAGGTCATAGCGCAGGGACAGCCACTGCTCGTCGTCGTCCTTCAGGGAGAACACGCCCTCGTTGGGGCGGTCGAGGTCCGGCAGGAACTTGCCGAGGGCGTCGGTATATTCGAACGCCGGGGTCTCCAGCGCCTCGAAGCCGTACAGCTCATAGACGGCGCGGATCTTCTCCAGCATGGCGCGGGTGGCGGACAGTTCCGCGCCGGTGCGGTCGACGAGGCCGCGGGGGAGCCGCGCCTTCGGCTTGAATTCTTTGGCCATGGGGATTGGGAGCCCGTCCCGGTATCTTCACAAAGGGTTGGGGCGTCTTAGAGGACGGGGGCCGGAACGGCAAGTTTGGGGCTGGTGGTGCCCACTCTCCCGCCTGCGGGGGAGGGTTGGGGAGGGGGAGGCCCTCTCCGCCTTAGCCGATGCACCCAAGACTTTCGCCGCATAGATTTTTCAGTATCTATCGCAGCGTTCAGTCAAGGAACTGTCCGTCAAATTCGCCCAGAGGCGCCATGTTGCCACTGCCGTCAATAAGCGCGAGCGCGGGCGACATCCCGCCACCCTCAGCGCAACGCATGTGGTGATACCGGGCAAATTTTACCGCATTTGCAAGCGCTTCAATGTTTTTAGCATGAGGGAACGGCATCCCGTTGTGCGCATGACAAACCGCAAACGGACCAGCACTGCGATCGAACACCGGCTACCCTTACCAAGTAACAAAAAAACCATTCCACCTTAGGTGGTAGGCAATGCTCTATGGTCAAGGGCAGACCCACAAAAATAACCTGTACTTTAGCCGCGCATCACCAAGGAGTGGCTAATCGATACATGCCCCGGACAAGCCGGGGCATGAAAACGCAAGACCGCCCCCTCACCCCCTCACATAGACGCGGGTGCCGAGCGGCACGCGCTCGTAGAGGTCGATGATGTCCTGGTTGAGCAGGCGGATGCAGCCGGAGGAGACCTGCTGGCCGATGCTCCACGGCTCGATGGTGCCATGGATACGGAACAGGGTGTCGCGGTCGCCGTCGTAGAGATAGAGCGCGCGCGGGCCCAGCGGGTTGGTCTCGCCGCCGGGCAGGCCGGCCGCGTAGGGTCCGTAGCGGGCCGGCTGGAGCCGGACCATGTTGGCCGTCGGGGTCCAGTGGGGCCACTTTTCCTTGCGCTTGATGGTGGCCCAGCCCCGGAAGGAATAGCCCTCCTTGCCCACGCCCACGCCGTAGCGGATGGCCTTGCCGTCGCGACCGATGAGATAGAGGAAGCGCTCGTTGATATCGACGAGGATGGTGCCGGGCGCGAAGCCCGCGGGCGCCGGCACTTCCTGGCGCAGGAAGCGGGGATCCACCTCGGAGATGTCGACCTCGTCCACCGGGAAGGGCTCGCCCTCCACCGGGCCATACATCATGGCCGACCGGCTGAGCGGCGCCGGCGGCGGATTGGTCACGCAGGCGGCGAGCGCCAGAGGCGCTCCAAGCACGAACAGGCGACGGGTGAGGCGTTCAGGCGTCGAGGAATGATCTGCCGGGGGGAACTTCAGGGCCATGGTCTGTCCACTCGGAACGAAACGAATCTCTGCACGCATCAACGCGCGGACCGGGGCGCGGGTTTCGCCCACCGGTCCGTTGCATTGAACCTTGCACATGTGGCGTTAAGGTTAACGGCGCATCACCGGCTTCGCCTGAAGGCGCAGCGGATGGCGCGGCCGCAAGACCTCATGGGCAGCGATGTACCATCTATGCTGCGTTGCGGGGTGGCCTTTGCGCCACACATTTGCGGTGAACGACATCGCGGAAATGTGAAAGGCGGCGCCCGCAGGATGCCGGGCATTTCCGCCTCCACAGCGCGGCGGAGCGCGACAAACACACTCACCCGGCCGATTTGGAGGTGGCCGAAGGCCGGCGGGGATGGAGGTTGCCTCTCCAATGGCGCGTCGCCGCCAACGGCGCCACGCGGGCGCCTGCGTTGCCCCCTGCCCTCCCCGAAAGCGGAAGAGGGGTCGCGGGCGGGGCTGGTCGAACGGTCGGACTTTTGAAGGTTCGCACGGTGTGGCCGCGCCCGGTGCTGTCGCAGGCCTGAAGCCGACCGAGCCCACCCGCACCGGCCCCGGTCATCGGCTCATCACCCGCGTCAAGGCTGTCGCGGGCCGAGGCGGTCCTGCGCAAAGTCTGCGAAGCGAAGTCTGCAAGGGTGAACGGCAAGGCCAACACCGCCGCCCGGAACGCCGAGCGGCGGGCGTTCTCCGGGCTCAGGAGGCCGAGACGCGACGCTCCTGCGGCACGATGGTGTTGCCGATGATCTCGCCGAACGGGCCACGATGGTTGGTCACCACCTTGGGGGCGCCGGTGCCCGCGGCCAGCGGCAGCAGGGGCAGCACGCCTTCGCCGAAGCGATAGGCCTCCTCGAGGTGAGGATAGCCGGAGAGCACGAAGGTATCGATGCCCAGCGCCATATACTCCTTGATGCGCTCGGCCACCGTGGCGGGATCGCCCACCAGCGCGGTGCCGGCGCCGCCGCGCACCAGGCCGACGCCGGCCCACAGGTTGGGGCTCACCTCCAGCTTGTCGCGGCGCCCGCCATGCAGGGCGCTCATTCGCCGCTGGCCTTCCGAATCCATGCGCGCGAACACCTTCTGGGCCTCGGCGATGGTGGTGTCGTCGATATAGGAGATCAGCTTGTCCGCCGCTGCCCAGGCCTCGGCCGTGGTGTCGCGCACGATGACATGGAGGCGGATGCCGAAGGTCAGCTCGCGGCCCACCGCAGCGGCGCGGGCCTTGAGGTCCTTGATCTTCTCGGCCACCAGCGCCGGCGGCTCGCCCCAGGTGAGATATTTCTGCACCTGCCGCGCCGCCACCTCGTGGGCGGGGGCGGAGGAGCCGCCGAAGAACAGCGGCGGATGGGGCTGCTGCACCGGGGGATAGAGCAGCTTGCCGCCCTCCACCTGAAGGTGCTTGCCGGTGAAGGTCACCTCCTCGCCCTTCAGCAGGCGGGTGTAGATGTCGAGGAATTCCCGCGTGATCTCATAGCGCTCGGCGTGGTCGGCGAAGAAGCCGTCGCCCTTGTTCTCCTCCGGGTCGCCGCCGGTCACCACGTTGACGAGCGCCCGCCCGCCCGAGATGCGGTCCAGCGTCGCCGTCATGCGCGCCGCCACCGCCGGGGAGAGGAGGCCCGGCCGCACCGCCACCAGGAAGCGCAGCCGCTCGGTGAGCCCGGCCAGCGCCGAGGCGACGATCCAGCTGTCCTCGCAGGAGCGCCCGGTGGGGATGAGCACGCCGTAGTAGCCGAGCTGGTCCGCCGCCTGCGCGATCTGCCTGAGGTAACCCAGGCTCACCTCCCGCGCCCCGTGGGACGTGCCGAGATAGTGACCGTCGCCGTGAGTGGGCAGGAACCATAGCACGTTCGCTTCGCTCGCCGGGGTGAGGGTGGGCTCTGCGCTCGCGGTTTTGGCACTCGACATGATCGGCTCCTGGCTGAGGGCACGGCCGCCGGGACGCCCCGGGGCTGGCCCTTTTTTAATTCAATAAACTTCATCGAATTTATTGACTAATGAGTTGGCCGCTGTCTATCCTTTTTTCCACCCGATGCCCTCCGGAATGATCCGGAGGCTCCCGAACGCCCCGGCGCCGTCGCGCGCCGTCCAGAAGGCCACTTTCATGAACGCGCATACGTCCGTCGCCTCCCCCGCCCTTGCGCCCGAGCTGCCCGACGCCGCGCTCGCCTTCCGCGCCGCCATGCGCAAGCTGGCCGGGGCCGTGAGCGTGCTGACCGTCGGCGTGGGCGACGGGCGCACCGGGCTCACCGCCACGTCGGTCACCTCCCTGTCGGTGGAGCCGCCCACCCTGCTCATCACCATCAACCGCAGCGGCTCCTCCATCGGTCCGGTGCTGCAGGAGCGGGCGTTCGCCATCAACGTACTGCGCCCGCATCACCAGGCCATCGCCGACCAGTTCGCCGGCAAGGGCGGGCTGAAGGGCGCCGAGCGCTATCAGGGCGGCGACTGGACGCGGCTGGAAACCGGCGCCCCGGTGCTGGCGGATGCGCTGGCCGCCTTCGACTGCGTGCTGGAGGACGCCATCGAGCGGCATTCCCACGTCATCGTTATCGGCCGGGTGGTGGCCTCCCGCATCACCGAAAGCGCGCAGCCGCTGCTGTACTGGGCCGGCGGCTATCGCTCCCTCGCCGACTGAGGCCGGCCTTCAGCTCGCCGACCGCCCCGCGTCATTCCCGAAGGATCGCCTCATGACCCGCCGCATCACCCGCCGCATCACCCGCCGCACCTCCCTCCTCCTCGCCGCCGGCCTCGCCGCGGGCCTCGTGTCGGCCCCCGCGCTGGCGCAGGAGAAGGTGGTCCGCATCGGCTACCAGAAGTACGGCACCCTCATCCTCCTGAAAAACAAGGGCCTGCTGGAGGAGAAGCTGAAGCCGCTGGGCTACAGCGTGAAGTGGGCCGAGTTCCCCGCCGGCCCGCAGCTCCTGGAGGCGCTGAACGCCGGTGCCATCGACTTCGGCAACACCGGCGAGGCCCCGCCCATCTTCGCCCAGGCTGCCGGCGCACCCCTTGTCTATGTGGGCTTCGAGCCCGCCGCGCCCCAGGGCGAGGCCATCCTGGTGCCCAAGGGCAGCCCGCTGAAGACCGTGGCCGACCTCAAGGGCAAGACGGTGGCCCTCAACAAGGGCTCCAACGTCCACTTCCTGCTGGTGAAGGCGCTGGAGAAGGCCGGCGTGCCCTATAGCGACATCAAGACCGCCTATCTCACTCCGGCCGACGCCCGCGCCGCCTTCGAGCGCGGCTCGGTGGACGCCTGGGCCATCTGGGACCCCTTCCAGGCGGCGGCGGAGAAGACCATCGAGGCCCGGCAGTTGGCGGACGGCACCGGCATTGTCTCCAACTACCAGTTCTATTTCTCCACCAAGGCGTTCGTGGATCAGGCGCCGCAGGTGGTGGACGCGGTGCTGGCCGGCGTCGCCGAGATCGGCGCCTGGACCAAGGCCAACCCCAAGGCGGCGGCCGAGACCTTCTCGCCCCTCATCGGCATTCCCGCGCCCATCCTAGAGGTGGCGCTGGCCCGCCAGCAGTATGACGTGAAGCCGCTGACGCCCCAGGTCGCAGCGGAGCAGCAGAAGGTGGCGGACACCTTCTTCGCCCTGGGCCTCATCCCCAAGCCCATCCGCATCGCCGACGCCCTGCGCGCACCCAAATCCTGAGCGCCCGTTTGAAAACGCACGGCAGGCACTCTGGCAATCCCGCCGTCATGCCCGGGCTTGTCCCGGGCATCCACGCCGAACCGCTTGCGAAGACCCGCGAAAATCGTTCCCAGCCTCACCGCGTGGATGGCCGGAACCCGCATGTTTGCGGGTTCCGCTCTCAGGGACGGAAGTCGGCAACAGCCAACTTCCAGGACAAGCCCGGCCATGACGGTGCTGAGCACCTCAGTGGTCGGCGAGAGCCCCCGACCGGTCGAGTTTTCAAACATTCTCCGAGGAGATCCGCCATGAGCCTGTCCGGCCCCACCGAAGCCATCGCCTTCACGCAAGGCGCGGCTGCCGGCACCGTGCCGGCGAGCCGTGTCCCAGCGGTCACCGGGGCGCAGGCGGAACGTCACGATGCGGCCGGCGCCGCTGGCCGGTCGCGGCTGGCAAGCACCGGGCGGGCGCTCGGCAAATCGCTGGCGAAGTCGCTCGCCCCCTGGGCGCTGCCGCTGGCCATCCTCGCCGTGTGGCAGGCGGCCGCGAGCCTCGGCTTCCTCTCCTCCCGCGTGCTGCCGGCACCGGGGGATGTGGCCATCGCCTTCTGGCGCACCCTGAGAGACGGCACGCTTCTTTCCAACATCTCCGTCTCCACCGGCCGGGCGCTCACGGGCCTGGCCATCGGCGGCGGCATCGGCTTCGCGCTCGGGGTGCTCAACGGGGTGTGGAAGCCGGCGGAAACCGCGCTGGATTCCACCCTGCAGATGCTGCGCAACGTGCCGCACCTCGCCATCATCCCCCTCGTGATCCTGTGGTTCGGCATCGACGAGGAGGCCAAGATCTTTCTGGTGGCGGTGGGGGTGGCTTTCCCCATCTATCTCAACACCTACCATGGCATCCGCAACGTGGACTCCGGCCTCATCGAGATGGCGCGGGTCTACGGGCTCTCCCCGGCCGCCCTGTTCACACGCATCGTTCTGCCGGGGGCGCTGCCCTCGGTGCTGGTGGGCCTGCGCTATGCGCTGGGCATCATGTGGCTGACGCTGATCGTGGCCGAGACCATCTCCTCCACCGAGGGCATCGGCTACATGACCATGAACGCCCGCGAATTCCTCCAGACCGACGTGGTGGTGCTGGGCGTGCTCGCCTACGCCCTGCTCGGCAAGCTCGCCGACAGCCTGACGCGGGCTATCGAGCAGCGCGCGCTGGCCTGGAACCCGGCCTACCAGCCCGGCGGCAAGGGAGTTGCGTGATGGAAATCTTTGCCGCCAGCGACGCCGAAATCTCCGCCGCCCTGCGGGACAGGGAGAGCCGGGAGGTGGAGATTCGCGAGACCTTCCGCAGCCCGCGCTTTCCGGAAACCGCCACCGCCGAGCGCTGGCAGGGCGAGCGCATCCGCCTGAACAATGTGGTGAAGAGCTTCGGCGCCCGCACTGTGTTGCGCCGGCTCGACCTCGACGTGCCCGCCGGCCAGTTCCTCGCCGTGGTGGGCCGCTCGGGCGGGGGGAAGACCACCCTCATGCGCCTCATCTGCGGGCTCGACACCGCCACCTCCGGGGAGGTGCGCATCGGCGAGGCGCCGGTCACCGGCTTGATGCCGCAGGTGCGCCTGCTGTTCCAGGACGCCCGCCTCGCGCCGTGGCAGCGCGTCATCGGCAACGTAGGCATCGCCCGCGGCCCCGGCTGGCGCGAGAAGGCCCATGCGGCCTTGAAAGACGTGGGCCTTGCCGATCGCGGCCGGGAATGGCCCTCTGTGCTCTCCGGCGGGCAGAAGCAGCGCGTGGCGCTGGCCCGCGCCCTGGTGTCGCGCCCCGGCGTGCTGCTGCTGGACGAGCCGTTCGGCGCGCTGGACGCCCTGACCCGGGTGGAGATGCACCGCCTCACCGAGCGCATCTGGAAGGAACACGGCTTCACCGTGGTGCTCATCACCCATGATGTGGCCGAGGCGGTCTCGCTGGCCGACCGGGTGGTGGTTTTGCGGCAGGGCGAGATCGCCCTCGACGTGCCGGTTGATCTGCCCCGCGGCGGGCGCACGGGAGCCGAAGCCGCCCGGCTGCACGAGCGCATCCTCGCCGCCGTGTGAGGCGGGCGCGGCGGGCGGGCGCGATCTCCTTCAGTCCGGAAGCTACACTGGGACGACGTCCCCCGACCACCGTCGCCGTCCGGCTTGACCGGGCGGCCCATGGCCCCGACGGGAAGACGCTCTCAGGGACAAAACGGCGGGGGCCGGACAAGCGGCGAGATGGACCCTCCGGTCAAGCCGGCGGGCGACGATAGCGAGAAGCGGCCCAGCCCCTATCCCGCTTGCGGGGGAGGGGGTTACAGCGGCTCTTCTTCCTGTACACCGACGCTCCGTTGCAGTCGGCCGGGAACGCCGCCCCTCCCCCCGAAAAGCCGAAAAAACCTGCCCCATCGGCATCTGTGCCATGACAGTGCCGCGTTCATGCGGGATACTGGTAGCGCTGGCAGGGGCTTCCGCCTGAACTGCCCTCATCCCAAATCCGGGCTCACGCGCGCATCCGGCGCGAGGTGCCCCTTTGCCCGACGGAGGACGACCATTGCCCCACGAAACGCCGCTCATTGCGACACTCGTCGGGGCCTTCGTCCTCGCCTTCGTCTTCGGCGCCATCGCCCAGCGCTTCAAGCTGTCGCCGCTGGTGGGCTACCTGCTCGCCGGCGTCATGGTGGGCCCCTTCACCCCCGGCTTCGTCGCCGACCAGAGCATGGCGCTGGAACTGGCCGAGATCGGCGTCATCCTCTTGATGTTCGGCGTGGGCCTGCATTTCTCCCTCAGCGACCTGCTGTCGGTGAAGGCCATCGCCATTCCCGGCGCGGTGCTGCAGATCGGCGTCGCCACCCTCATGGGCATCGGCCTCACCTATGCGCTGGGCTGGGGCCTGGGCGCCGGCATCGTGTTCGGCCTCGCCCTGGCGGTGGCGAGCACGGTGGTGCTGCTTCGAGCGTTGCAGGAACGGCGCATGGTGGAGAGCGAGCAGGGCCGCATCGCGGTGGGCTGGCTCATCGTGGAAGACCTCGCCATGGTGCTGGCGCTGGTGCTGCTGCCAGCGCTCTCCGGGGCGCTGGGCGGGCGCGTGGTGGCCACCCCCACCGCCGAATGGCTGGGCGGGGACGACGTGTGGGTGACGCTGGGCATCACCCTCGCCAAGGTGGCGGGCTTCGTGGTGCTGATGCTGGTGGTGGGCCGGCGCGTCATTCCCGGAATCATGCACTGGGTGGCCCATATCGGCTCGCGGGAGCTGTTCCGCCTCGCCGTGCTGGCCATCGCGCTCGGCGTCGCCTTCGGCTCGGCCAAGCTGTTCGGGGTGTCGTTCGCGCTCGGCGCCTTCTTCGCCGGCATGGTGCTGAGTGAATCGCCGCTCTCCCACCGCGCGGCGGAAGAGACGCTGCCCCTGCGCGACGCCTTCGCCGTGCTGTTCTTCGTCTCCGTGGGCATGCTGGTGGACCCCTCCATCATCATCAAGAGCCCGGGGCCGCTGCTGATCACCGTGCTGATCGTGCTGTTCGGCAAGTCGCTGGCCGCCTTCCTGCTGGTGCGGGCGTTCGGCTACGGCAACATCACGGCGCTCACCATCTCCGCCTCGCTGGCGCAGATCGGCGAATTCTCCTTCATCCTGGTGGCGCTGGGCGTGGACCTCCATCTGCTGCCGGAGGAAGGCCGCGACCTCATCCTTGCGGCGGCGATCATCTCCATTCTCATCAATCCGTTCTTCTTCCTGGCGCTGGATCGCTACCGGGCGAAGGCGGTGTCGGCCTCCGCCGCCAAGGCGGCCGCAGCGGCGGCCGAGGCTGCGACCCCGGCGGAAAAGGCGCCGCCCGCGCCCACCCTGCCGGTCACCAGCCAGCAGGCGCACACGGTTCTGGTGGGCTACGGCCGGGTGGGTCATCTGGTGGCGGACGGACTGAAGGCCGCCGGCCTGCCCTTCCTCGTGGTGGAGGACCAGGACGACCGGGTCGAGGTGCTGCGGCGCGGCGACATCGAGGTGGTGGACGCCAATGCCGCGTCCCCCGCCGCCATCACCGCCGCCAACGTGGCGGGGGCCAAGCGGCTCATCCTCGCCATCCCCGACGGCTTCGAGGCCAGCGGCGTGCTGCGCAAGGCCCGGCAGATCAATCCCGGCATCGAGATCGTCGCCCGTGCCCATTCCGACGCCGAGGTGGAGCACCTGCGCCAGGGCGGCGCCGACTTCATCATCATGGGCGAGCGCGAGGTGGCGCGCGGCATGCTCGCCCACGTGCTGGATCGCAGCGACGCCGACCTCGCCGCCGCCGTGCAGGCCGCCGGCACCGCGGGCACCGGGGCCGAGGCTGCCTCCCCCTCTCCCGACGCACCTGCCGGCGCGGTGGAGGTGAGCGCGGTCACGCCCGCTCCCGTCCCCACGGCCGGGACGGCGCCGGTGCAATCCCCCTCCCCGGCCATGGTGCCGGCGGGCCTCAATGGACCTGCGGCAACGCAGCCGCCGCTTTCGACACCGGAATCCGCCCCCGGCCCGGTTCCCGCTCTTGCGGAGAGCGCCGTGGCGGAGCAGAACGAAAAAGGCTAGGCCGACTTAAATGCGAATAAGTTGCAATTGCAGTTTGGTGGGCCTATTTTTGCAAATGGATCGCAAATTGATGCGATGATTGGATTGGAGCGCTGCTTCATGCGCTGCCCTGATGGTTTGACGGCCGGTTCTCCGGCTCATTCTTTGGTTCGTTCCTGGGCTGGCCGTGTCTTTTCGGCGGCGGGCGCCGTGTTTCTCGCGGGGCTGCTGGCGGGGCTGGCCGCAGCGTCGTCCGCAGGGCCTGCCCGGGCGGCGGACAAGCTGAAGGTGGTCACCACCTTCACCATCATCGCCGACATGGCGAAGACCGTGGCCGGCGACGCGGCTCAGGTGGACTCCATCACCAAGCCCGGCGCCGAGATCCACAATTACCAGCCCACCCCCGGCGACCTCATCAAGGCCCAGGGCGCCAACCTGATCCTGTGGAACGGCCTGAACCTGGAACTGTGGTTCGAGAAGTTCTTCAGCCGCCTGAAAGGGGTGCCGAGCGTGGTGGTGTCCGACGGCGTGGAGCCCATGGGCATCACCGAGGGCCCCTACAGCGGCAAGCCCAATCCCCATGCCTGGATGTCGCCCTCGGCCGCCCTCATCTATGTGGACAACATCCGCGACGCGCTGGTGAAATACGATCCGGCCAACGCCGCCACCTACAAGGCCAACGCCGAGGCCTACAAGGCGAAGATCACCGCCACCATCGCCCCCATCCGCGCCGAGCTGGACAAGGTGCCGGCGGACCAGCGCTGGCTGGTCACCAGCGAGGGCGCCTTCAGCTATCTGGCGCGGGATTTCGGCCTCAAGCCGCTCTATCTGTGGCCCATCAACGCCGACCAGCAGGGCACGCCCCAGCAGGTGCGCCGCGTCGTGGACCGCATGCGGGCGGACAAGATCCCCGCCATCTTCTCCGAGAGCACCATTTCCGCCGAGCCCGCCAAGCAGGTGGCGCGGGAAACCGGCGCCCGCTACGGCGGCGTGCTCTATGTGGATTCGCTGAGCGACGCGGCGGGCCCGGTGCCCACCTATCTCGACCTGCTGCGGGTCACCTCCACCACCATCGCCGACGGCCTCACCGGAGGCACCGCCCGATGAATGCCCCTCTTCCTCCCCTGACCCAGGCGGATACCGCCGGCGCCGGTCTCAGCGTCGCCCACGTCACCGTCACCTATCGCAACGGCCACACCGCCCTGCGCGATGCCAGCTTCGAGATCCCCACCGGCACCATCACCGCTTTGGTGGGGGTGAACGGTTCGGGCAAGTCCACCTTGTTCAAGACCATCATGGGCTTCCTCTCGGCGGCGAAGGGGTCGGTGACCATCCTCGGCATGAGCGTGCGCGAGGCCTTGAAGCGCAACGTGGTGGCCTATGTGCCCCAGGCCGAGGAAGTGGACTGGACCTTCCCCGTGCTGGTGGAAGACGTGGTGATGATGGGCCGCTACGGCCACATGAACTTCCTGCGCATGCCCCGCCGCGCCGACCATGAGGCGGTGACGGCGGCGCTCGGCCGCGTCAACATGCTGGAATTCCGCACCCGACAGATCGGCGAGCTTTCCGGCGGGCAGAGGAAGCGCGTGTTCCTCGCCCGCGCGCTGGCGCAGGACGCCCGCGTGATCCTGCTCGACGAGCCCTTCACCGGCGTGGACGTGAAGACCGAGGACGCCATCATCGCCCTGCTGAAGGCCCTGCGCGACGAGGGGCGGGTGATGCTGGTCTCCACCCACAATCTCGGCTCGGTGCCGGAATTCTGCGACCGCACGGTGCTCATCAAGGGCACGGTTCTGGCCTATGGGCTGACCTCCGAGATCTTCACGCAGGTGAACCTGGAGAAGGCCTTCGGCGGCGTGCTGCGCCATTTCGTGCTGGACGAGAGCCATTCCACCGCCGCCGGCACGCTGGGCGTGCTCACCGACGACGAGCGCCCCCTCGTGCTCTACAAGGACCGCCCCGCCGCCAGCGGCACCGCCGGCTCGTCGGAGGGAATCGGGTGATGACCCTCCTCCTTGAGCCGTTCGGCTATTCCTACATGGTCAATGCCATGTGGGTGAGCGCGCTGGTGGGGGCGGTGTGCGCGTTCCTCTCCGCCTTCCTCATGCTGAAAGGCTGGTCGCTCATCGGCGATGCCCTGTCCCATGCCATCGTGCCGGGCGTGGCGGGGGCCTACATGCTGGGCCTGCCCTTCTCGCTCGGCGCCTTCTTCTCCGGCGCGCTGGCGGCCGGTGCCATGCTGTTTTTGCAGGAGCGCACCAAGCTGAAGGAAGATGCCGTCATCGGCCTCATCTTCACCTCCTTCTTCGGCCTCGGCCTGTTCATGGTGTCGCTCTCGCCCACTTCAGTAAACGTGCAGACCATCGTGCTCGGCAATATCCTCGCCATCTCGCCGGCCGACACGCTGCAACTGGCGCTCATCGGCTTTGTCTCGCTGGGGCTGCTGCTGGTGTTCTGGAAGGACCTGATGGTGACCTTCTTCGATGAGAGCCACGCCCGCTCCATCGGCCTCAACCCCACCTTCCTGAAGATCATGTTCTTCACGCTTCTGTCCGCCTGCACGGTGGCGGCGCTGCAGACGGTGGGCGCCTTCCTGGTGATCGCCATGGTGGTGACGCCGGGGGCCACCGCCTATCTGCTCACCGATCGCTTCCCCCGCCTCATCGCCTTGTCGGTGCTGATCGGCGCGGGCACGAGCTTTACCGGCGCCTATCTCTCCTATTTCGTGGACGGGGCCACGGGCGGCATCATCGTGGTGCTGCAGACCCTCATCTTCCTCACCGCCTTCGTGTTCGCCCCCAAGCACGGGCTACTGGCGGCGCGGCGGCAGGCGGCGCTGGCCTTGAGGGAGGGCGGGCTGTGATGGACACGCTGCTCGCCCCGTTCCAGTTCGATTTCATGTTGAGCGCGCTGGTGATCTCGGCGCTGGTGGCTGTGCCCATGGCGCTGCTCTCCTGCTTCCTGGTGCTGAAGGGCTGGTCGCTGATGGGGGACGCGGTCTCCCATGCCGTGCTCCCCGGCGTGGTGCTGGCCTATATGGCCGGCCTGCCCTTGGCCCTCGGGGCGTTCGTGGCCGGCATGGTGTGCGCGCTCGGCACCGGCTATCTGAAGGCCAACAGCCGCATCAAGGAAGACACGGTGATGGGCGTGGTCTTCTCCGGCATGTTCGGGCTTGGGCTGGTGCTCTACACCAAGATCCAGTCGGACGTGCACCTCGACCACATCCTGTTCGGCGACATGCTGGGCGTGACCTGGGGCGACATCGCCGAAAGCGCGATCATCTGCGGCCTGGTGACGGTGGCGCTGCTGGCCAAATGGCGCGACCTGCTGCTGAACGCGTTCGATCCCGCGCAGGCGCGCGCGGTGGGCCTGCGCGTCGGGCTGCTGCATTACGGGCTTCTGGTGATGCTGTCGCTGACCATCGTCGCGGCGCTGAAGGCGGTGGGCATCATCCTCGCCGTGTCGCTTCTGATCGCGCCGGGGGCCATCGCCTTCCTCGTCACCCGGCGCTTCGGCGTCATGCTGGTGGTGGCGGTGGCGGTGGCGGTGGGCTGCGCGCTCTCCGGCGTCTACCTCTCCTTCTTCCTCGATTCCGCGCCGGCGCCCACCATCGTGCTGCTGATGACGGCGGTGTTCATCGCGGCGTTCGTCGGGGTGCGGGTGAAGGCGGGGCGGGTGGCGCAGACAATCTAGAGGAAAGACGACACGCGAGACCGCGCCTTTCCTGCCCGCTTTTTGCCTGCCCATCCCTTGGGCACCGCGACCAAGCCTTCGGCATCCCTCCCCTCATCACCCTTGACGCCCCCGCCCCCTCGGGCGTAACCCCATCCGTGGGACACCTCCCCCCAACGGGAGGCGCCCATCTGTAAGGATGGACCACATGACGACGAATCCTGCTCCGGCCACGCGTCCGGAAAACCCGAACTTTTCGTCCGGCCCCTGTGCCAAGCGTCCCGGCTGGACGCTGGAGGGCCTCTCGGACGCGCCGCTGGGCCGTTCGCACCGCGCCAAGGTGGGCAAGGCCAAGCTCAAAGAGGCCATCGACCTCACCCGCGACGTGCTGGAAGTGCCCGCCGACTACAGGATCGGCATCGTCCCCGCCTCCGATACCGGCGCCGTGGAGATGGTGCTGTGGTCGATGCTGGGCGCCCGCCCGGTGGATATGCTGGCCTGGGAAAGCTTCGGCGAAGGCTGGGTGACCGATGTCGTCAAGCAGCTCAAGCTCACCGACGCCCGCGCGCTGACCGCCCCCTATGGCGCGCTGCCGGACCTCGCGCAGGTGGATTTCTCCCACGACGTGGTCTTCACCTGGAACGGCACCACCTCCGGCGTCATGGTGCCGGATGCGGAGTGGATCCCGGCCGATCGCGCCGGCCTCACCATCTGCGACGCCACCTCGGCGGCCTTCGCGCAGAAGCTGGATTTCGCCAAGCTCGACGTGGTCACCTTCTCCTGGCAGAAGGTGCTCGGCGGCGAGGGCGCGCACGGCATCCTCATCCTCTCCCCGCGCGCGGTGGAGCGGCTCGAGACCTACAAGCCGGCCTGGCCGCTGCCCAAGATCTTCCGCATGACCAAGGGCGGCAAGCTCATCGAAGGCATCTTCGAGGGCGAGACCATCAACACGCCCTCCATGCTGTGCGTGGAAGACTATCTCGACGCGCTGAAGTGGGCAAAGAACGTGGGCGGCCTGTCCGCCCTGCAGGAGCGCTCCAACCGCAACTTCGAGGCCATCGCCCAGTGGGTGCACCGCACGCCGTGGGTGGATTTCCTGGCCACCGACCCGGTGACGCGCTCCAACACCTCGGTGTGCCTGAAGGTGGTGGATGCGGACGTGACCTCGCTGCCCGCCGACGCCCAGGCCGCCTTCGCCAAGGCCATCGCCTCCGGCCTTGAGAAGGGCGGCATCGCCTACGACATCGGTGCCTATCGCGACGCCCCTCCCGGCCTGCGCATCTGGTGCGGCGCCACCGTGGAACGGGCCGACGTGGAAGCCCTGACCCACTGGCTCGACTGGGCCTTCACCGAAGCCAAGGCCGCGCTGCCCAAGGCGGCGTAAGATCCGGCGGCGTGAGATCCGGCGGCGTGAGATCCGGCCGCGTGAGGCTGGCGGGGTGACTGAATCGCCCTGCCCCCTCTCCCGCTTGCGGGGGAGGGCTGGGGTGGTGTCCTTCCACTCTCTCCCGACCTGAAACGCCTTCCGCCAGCACGCCCGCTTTCCCCCTCCCCACCCTCCCCCGCAAGCGGGTGAGGGCTTGCATCGGCAGAAGCCGCGGGAGTGGGACGACACCCCTCCCCATTCTCTCCTCCCCCGCAAGCGGGAGAGGGTTCACGCCGGTGAAGCGCGGAACGCTCGCGCATGCCCGGCCGGACATCCCCCCATTTGTGGAGCCCCCCATGGCACCCCGCGTTCTCATTTCCGACAAGCTCTCCCCCGCCGCCGTGCAGATCTTCAAGGATCGCGGCATCGAGGTGGATTTCCAGCCCGACCTCGGCAAGGACAAGGACAAGCTGGCCGAGATCATCGGCAATTATGACGGCCTCGCCATCCGCTCGGCCACCAAGGTCACCCCGAAGATCCTGCAGAAGGCCGACCGCCTGAAGGTGATCGGGCGCGCCGGCATCGGCGTCGACAACGTGGATCTGCCGGCGGCCACCGCCAAGGGCGTGATCGTGATGAACACGCCGTTCGGCAATTCCATCACCACCGCCGAGCATGCCATCGCCATGATGTTCGCGCTGGCCCGCGAGATCCCGGCGGCGGACGCCTCCACCCAGGCCGGCAAGTGGGAGAAGAACCGCTTCATGGGCGTCGAGGTCACCGCCAAGACGCTCGGCATCATCGGTTGCGGCAACATCGGCTCCATCGTGGCCGAGCGCGGCGTGGGCCTGAAGATGAAGGTGATCGCCTTCGATCCCTTCCTCTCGGTGGAGCGGGCGCTGGACCTCGGCGTCGAGAAGGTGGAGCTGGACGACCTGCTCGCCCGCGCCGACTTCATCACCCTCCACACGCCCTTGACCGAGAAGACCAAGAACATTCTCTCGGCACAGAACATCGCCAAGACGAAGAAGGGCGTGCGCATCATCAATTGCGCCCGCGGCGGCCTGGTGGACGAAGCCGCCCTGCGCGATGCGCTTGATTCCAAGCACGTGGCGGGCGCCGCCTTCGACGTGTTCACCGTGGAGCCGGCGGAGCAGAACCCGCTGTTCGGCCATCCCAACGTGGTGTGCACGCCGCATCTGGGCGCCGCCACCACCGAGGCGCAGGAGAACGTGGCGCTCCAGGTGGCCGAGCAGATGAGCGATTATCTGCTCACCAGCGCCATCTCCAATGCGGTGAACTTCCCCTCCATCACGGCGGAGGAAGCCCCCAAGTTGAAGCCCTATGTGGAGCTGGCGGAAAAGCTCGGCTCGTTCGCCGGCCAGCTCACCGACACCGACATCAAGACCGTGCACGTCGTCTACGAAGGCGCGGTGGCGGAGCTGAAGGTGAAGGCGCTGACCTCCGCCGCGGTGGCAGGGCTGCTGCGCCCGATGCTCTCGGAGGTCAACGTGGTGTCCGCCCCCACCGTCGCCAAGGAGCGCGGCATCGTCATCGAGGAGACCACCCGCGCCGCCACCGGCGACTTTGACAGCCTCATCACCCTCACCGTGGTGACGGACACGCTGGAGCGCTCGATATCCGGCACCGTGTTCGCGGACGGCCGCCCGCGCATCGTGAACATCAAGGGCATCAAGGTGGACGCGGAGTTCGCGCCCTCCATGATCTACATCACCAACGAGGACAAGCCGGGCTTCATCGGCCGCTTCGCCAGCCTGCTCGGCGATGCGGGGCTGAACATCGCCACTTTCGCCCTCGGCCGCGACCATCTGGGCGGCGACGCCATCGCCTTGGTGGCGGTGGACGGCACCGTGCCGACCGACGTGCTCGGCAAGGTGCAGGCGCTGCCGCAGGTGAAGGCGGCCAAGGCCCTGGTGTTCTGAGGCTTTGGTGTTCTGAACGAGCCGCAACGGCCGCCCTCGGGGCGGCCGTTTTCGTTCACGCATGTTGCGTGCGGTCCCCGTCGAAGACGGGGCCAGGTCTTGCGTCAGTGCGGCAGGCGGTCGGCGATTTTGGCAAGGCCAGCGGCCGCGCAGGCCTCGTCCTTCTCCCCGCCCGGCGCGCCTCCGACGCCGATGGCGGCCACGATCTCCCCCTTCGCCTTCACGCCGACGCCGCCGGCCAGAAGCAGGATATCCGGCAGGGAGGCGAGCGCCTGGGTGCTGGGCCCGCCGCGGGTCTTCTCCACGAAGGCCGAGAGGGTATCGAAGCCGAACACCGGCCCAAGGGTCGCGACCGTATAGGCCTTGCGGAAGCTGGAGGTGCGGGTGTGGGTGGTGGAATGGTCGCCCTTCACCAGCACACGGGTTTCGCCGGACACGTCCACCACCGCCACGGAGACCGGCCAGCCCTTCTCGGCACAGGCGCGCACCGCCTCCAGCGCAGCCTCGTTGGCGAGCGTCAACGGCAGCTCCCAGCCGGACCCGTGCACCTGCGCCGCCGCCGGCGCGGCCAGCCCCGCCAGCACCAGCGCCAGCAGCGCGCCGACACCCCTGGTCGAAATCCCCTTGCTCATGCTCATCACCTCCTGCCGGCTCATCCGGCAGGACCGCTCCTAGCAGAGAGTTTGTAACCTCTTAATATAAATATGAACGGTTTCACGCAGGCGTGACGGCCCTGCCGTTCAGGCGGGTGGGCGAGCCCTGGCGCGAGCCGACAGGGTCGCCAGCGCGATGCCGGCGATGACCAGCGCATAGCCCGCCGCGTGATACCAGGCCATGGTCTCGCCCAGGAACACGATGGCGAGCGCGGTGCCGAACACCGGCATGAGATGCAGGAACGGCGCGGCGGCATTGGCCCCCACCAGTTCCACCCCCCGGTTGAAGAACAGATAGGCAAAGATCGACGGCCCCACCATCACATAGGCCAGCACCCCCAGCGTCATCCGGTCGAACCGCAAAATGTGCCCAAGCGCGGCTTCCCACAGCGCGAACGGCGCCAGCAGCACCGAGCCCAGCGCCATGATCACCACGAGGAAGGAGAGCGGCCCCAGCCCCGGCCGCTTGCGCAGGATGGCGGCATAGAAGGCATAGATGAACAGGGCGAAGATGATCCACACATCGCCGATGTTGGGCTTCAGGTGCAGGAAAGTATCCAGGCTACCATGGCTGATGATCACCAGCACGCCGACGAGCGAGGTGACGATGCCGGCCATCTGGCCAAGGCTCAACCGCTCGCCAAAAATGAAGAAAGTCCACAGGGCGACCAGAAGCGGCGCGGTGGACTGCACCAAAAGGCCGTTGAGGGCCTGAGTATATTGCAAGCCATAATAGCTCATGGCGTTGTAGCAGGCGATGCCGGTGGCCGCGAGCAGCACCAGCAGCCAGAAATGGCGGCGGATGAGCGGCAGGTCGCGCCGGAGCTGCGAGAAGGCGAACGGCAGCAGTATCAGCGTCGCCCCGGTCCAGCGCACGAAGGCCAGCGTCACCGGCGGCACATGACCGGCGACGAAGCGCCCGAGCACGATGTTGATGGCCCACAGCAGCGCCGTCACTGTGAGCAGCAGATAGGGCGCGTCGTACAGGGCTATTCCGGACGGGCGCGAGGGCCTCACCGACATTTTTCCTCCCGCATGATGCGATCCACGCCTCCGGCGCGGGCTTGGAGCCAGCTCCGGTGGGAGCGGGCTCGGCAGGCGACCGCTGTAGCGTCATCCGAGGCGCGGGGGAAATCGATTTTGGCGCACGCACCCATCAGCGGGTGTGATGGATCGCGCCCGCACTGGCTGCCCAGATGACCTCTCCCTTACCAAGGGAGTGCTCTGCCTCATGATGGATCGCGCCTGCGCCGGCCCGCGCCTCAGGCCGGGCGGAACACCGCCGTGTTGCCGGACGGATCGCGCACCGTGAGGCCGCCGCCTTCAACTGCCGCGAACGCGACACCCGCCGCCGCGAGGCGCTGGCCGAGGGCATCGATGGAGGCCTGCGGCAGCCGCACGGTGAAATGGTCGAGCCCCGCCGTGCCGGCCGCCGGCGCGGGTGCGCCAGAGGACTGCCAGGTGTTGAGGCCGAGATGGTGGTGGTAGCCGTCCGCGCTCACGAACAGGGCGCCGGGATAGCGCGCCATGATGGTGAGTCCCACCGTATCCACCCAGAAGCGCCGCGCGGCCTCAAGGTCGGAGACCTTGAGATGCACATGCCCCATGTCGGTGCCGGCGGGTGCGGGTTGCGCGGCCGGCAGAGCCTCGCGGGCCAGGGCGTTCAGGTCGAGGGGCAAGGTCGCCATGGCGATGGTGCCGTCGACGGAGCGCGGCCATTCGTCGGCGGGGCGATCGCGGTAGATCTCGATGCCGTTGCCGTCCGGGTCGTCCACATAGAGCGCCTCGCTCACCAGATGGTCGGAAGCACCCATCCGAAGGCCCATGTGGTGGAGGGCGAGCAGCCGGGCGGCAAGGCTCGCGCGATCGGGCACGCGGATGGCCATGTGGAACAGGCCGGGGGCGCGGACCGGCGCCGGGGCGGCGTCGGATCGGCGCGTGATCTCCACCAGCGGGCGGCCGCCGGCGCCGAGCACCACCGTCTCGCCGGTGGAGAGCACTTCAAGGCCCACGCCATCGCGATAGAAGGGGATGAGCCGCTCGGGATCGCGGCTCGACAGGGCCACTGCGCCGAGGGCGAGATCGTGCGGCGCGGTTTTGGGGGACAGGGAAAGGGCGGCGGTCATGCTGAAGCTCCTGGCGAGACGGAGGCGCCTTTCGGTGCCGCCGCCTGCGTTGCTCCAAATATGGTGGAAGTGGCAGGCGCATGCCATTGCACCAACGCAAGCAACGCGCAGCAGCGCCGCATGGGTGCCACCCTGCCCGTTCTCGGGCGGCATCAGTCGGTGAACCAGTCCTCGGAGATCTTGCGCAGCTTGCCACGGCGCCATTCATAGACCTGGGTGCAGCGCATGTAGCGCTCGGGATTGGGCCGCGTGCAGTAGGCCGAATGGGAGAAGACGATCACCTGCGGCACCTTGCGGCCCTTGTTGTCGATCTCGAAACCGCGCGCGGCGCGATCGAAGGCCCGGACCCAGCGTCCGGGACCTGTGGAGACGAACAGGATGTGCCGGAAGCCGTCCGAGCCGATCCAGGGAGTGAAGCCGCCGTCGCAGGCGATGGCGTGGGTGTCGATCAGATAGTCCGGCCGCCCGTCGGGGGAGACGTTGACCACCTCGGCGAGAGTGCCGGGCTTCCAATTCGGCCTGCCCTCGGCGGCACGGCACTCCGCCTCCAGCTCCTGCACCGCCCGCGCCACCACCTTCGGCAGGCCGGCATAGGGATCGGCGGCTGCGGCGGAGACGGGAGTCGGGGACGGTGCGCTGGACGCGGGTGCCGGAACGGCAGGGGCAGGCGGATTGGGGGGCGGGGCCGCTTCCGACGCAGCCACATCCACCGGGCCACCCTCGGCCCGTGCAACCGGCACGCTCAGCGCGAGGGCGACGACCAGAACGGCCGCCGCCAGCGACCGCCCCCGTCCGCCTGCATGTGCACCTTCAAGGGCCATGCGCCCTCTCCCGGCAAATCGAGCACCGACCTGTCAAAGGCGCCGATCAGCCCGCATGCCAGGCGGATCGGCGAAACCTTTCCCCCCGCCCCGGCTCAGGCCGCCTTCTGGGCCTGCCGGTCCACGATGGCGACGATGTCGGCCATGATGCGGTTCAGCTCGAAATTCTTCGGGGTGTAGACCGCGGTCACGCCGAAGCCCTTCAGCTGCACCTCGTCCTCCGGCGGGATGATGCCGCCCACCACCACCGGAATGTCGGAGAGGCCCTCGGCCCGCAGCCGCTCCATCACGTCGCGCACCAGCGGCACGTGGGAGCCGGAGAGGATGGACAGGCCGATGACGTGCACGCTCTCTTCCAGCGCGGCGTTCACGATCTCGGCGGGGGTCAGGCGGATGCCCTCGTAGACCACTTCCATGCCGCAGTCGCGGGCGCGCACGGCGATCTGCTCGGCGCCGTTGGAATGGCCGTCGAGGCCCGGCTTGCCCACCAGGAACTTGATGCGCCGGCCGATCTTCTCGGACACCGCGTCCACGCCCTTGCGCACTTCGTCCAGCCCCTGCGTATCCACGCGGGCGGCGCGGCCGACGCCGGTGGGGGCGCGGTATTCGCCGAACACCTCGCGCAGGCAGGTGCCCCATTCGCCGGTGGTGATGCCGGCCTTGGCGCAGACGATGGAGGGCTCCATGATGTTGCGCCCCTCCTGCGCCGCGCTCTTCAGCGCCGTCAGAGCAGCAGCAGCGGCCTTATTGTCACGCGCCTCGCGCCAGGCCTGGAGGCGGGCGATCTGCTCGGCCTCCACGCCCTCGGGCACGGTGAGGATGGCGCCTTCCCCGGTGGTGAGCGGCGAGGGCTCGGTCTCGGTCCAGCGGTTGACGCCCACCACCACCTGCTCGCCGCGCTCAATGGCCTCCAGCCGGCGGGTGTTGGATTCCACCAGCTGCTGCTTCATGTAGGAATTCTCGATGGCCGCCACCGCGCCGCCCATGGCGTCGATCTGCGCCAGCTCGGCGCGGGCCTCTTCCTTCAGCTGCTCCACCTTCCTCGCGATCTCGATGGAGCCGTCGAAGATGTCGCCGTATTCGAGCAGGTCGGTCTCATAGGCCAGCACCTGCTGCATGCGCAGCGACCATTGCTGGTCGAAGGAGCGGGGCAGGCCCAGCGCCTCGTTCCAGGCGGGCAGCTGCACGGCGCGGGCGCGGGCGCCCTTGGACAGGGTGACGGCCAGCATCTCCAGGAGGATGCGGTAGACATTGTTTTCCGGCTGCTGCTCGGTGAGGCCCAGCGAATTCACCTGCACGCCATAGCGGAACAGCTTCTGCTTGGCGTCGGTGATGCCGTAGCGGTTGACGCAGATCTCGTCCCACAGATCCACGAACGCGCGCATCTTGCACATCTCGGTGATGAACCGCATGCCGGCGTTCACGAAGAAGGAGATGCGCCCCACCACCTCGCCGAACACCTTGCCTTCCGCCTCCCCCGACTTCTTCACCGTGTCGAGGATGGCGATGGCGTTGGCGAGCGCGAAGGCCAGTTCCTGCACCGGCGTCGCCCCGGCCTCCTGCAGGTGATAGGAGCACACGTTCATCGGGTTCCACCGGGGCAGATACTCGGTGGTGAAGATGATGGTGTCCTTGGTCAGCCGCATGGATGGCGCCGGCGGGAACACATAGGTGCCGCGCGACAGATATTCCTTGATGATGTCGTTCTGGGTGGTGCCCTGCAGCCTGGTGCGGTCGGCGCCCTGCTCGTCGGCAGTGGCGATATAGAGTGAGAGCAGCCACGCCGCGCAGGCGTTGATGGTCATCGACGTGTTCATCTCGGCCAGCGGGATGCCGTCGAACAGGGTGCGCATGTCACCCAGATGAGAGATGGGCACGCCCACCTTGCCCACCTCGCCGCGCGCCAGCGGATGGTCGGAATCATAGCCAGTCTGGGTGGGCAGGTCGAAGGCCACCGAAAGACCGGTCTGGCCCTTGGCGAGGTTGGAACGATAGAGCTTGTTGGACTCCGTGGCGGTGGAATGCCCCGCATAGGTGCGGAAAAGCCAGGGTTTGTCGCGCGCCACCATTCCTATTCCCCCATCTGGTCGTTCTGGATTGGACGCGATTGTGCGTCGCAATGGCCCGGACGTCGATGGGAAATTGGTGGAGGCCCATGGCACCTCTCCACAGGTGCGTGTGCTTTTCGTGCCGACCGCGGCTCCGCGCGCGCCCCTCGCAGCTTTAAGCCACTGGAGGGATCGCGCGCGGCCGCCGGCCCTGCCCCTACCGTTTCACCAGCGAGATGATGAACAGCAGGATGATCGCACCGATGGTGGCCGAGATGATCTGGCCCAGCATGCCGCCCACCACGAACACCCCGCCGAACAGGAAGCCGCCGATGAGGGCGCCGACGATGCCCACCGCGATGTTGCCCAGAAGGCCGAAGCCGTAGCCCTGGAAGATCTGCCCCGCCAGGAAGCCGGCGATGGCGCCGACGATGACCATCCACAAGATACCCATGTCCCGTCCCCTTTCCGTGTCGCCGCCCCGGCCCGTCCGCCCCGGTGGCCGGCCCGTCCCGCGACGCCCCAGCCTAGCGCCTGCAGCGCGCCGCGGGAATGACAACGCGAGCGTGGCCTTGTGGTTCGCAGAACGCGGAAATTGTCCCCCGATGGTCCAAAGTGGGGGGTATCGCTTTGGAATTTTTCTCTGCTACGCTGCAACGCAAGAAGCCCCGCAAGAGCCGACCGAACGGTCCGCAGAAATGCCAGGAGAGGACGACAGCCATGGCCCAGACGGCAGCCGCCAACGCGAACGAGGGACCGGTGAAGGACCTTTATGAGCTGGGCGAGGTTCCCCCCCTCGGTCACGTCCCGGCCAAGATGTATGCCTGGGCCATCCGCCGCGAGCGCCATGGGCCGCCGGAAGAGTCGTTCCAGCTGGAGGTGGTTCCCACCTGGGAGCTGGGCGAGAACGACGTGCTGGTTTACGTCATGGCCGCCGGCGTCAACTACAACGGCATCTGGGCGGGCCTGGGCCAGCCGATCTCGCCGTTCGACGTGCACAAGGCGCCCTTCCACATCGCCGGTTCCGATGCCTCGGGCATCGTCTGGGCGGTGGGCTCCAAGGTGAAGCGCTGGAAGGTGGGCGACGAGGTGGTCGTGCACTGCAACCAGGACGACGGCGACGACGAGGAATGCAACGGCGGCGACCCCATGTTCTCGCCGTCCCAGCGCATCTGGGGCTATGAGACCCCGGACGGCTCGTTTGCCCAGTTCTGCCGGGTGCAGGCGCGCCAGCTGATGCCGCGCCCCAAGCACCTGACCTGGGAAGAGAGCGCCTGCTACACCCTCACCATGGCCACCGCCTACCGCATGCTGTTCGGCCACCCGCCGCACACGGTGAAGCCGGGCGACTACGTGCTGGTGTGGGGCGCCTCGGGCGGCCTCGGCGTGTTCGGCGTGCAGCTTGCCGCCGCCTCCGGCGCGCATGTGATCGGCGTCATCTCCGACGAGACCAAGCGCGACTATGTCCTCGGCCTCGGCGCCAAGGGCGTGATCAACCGCAAGGATTTCAAGTGCTGGGGCCAGCTGCCCAAGGTCAACTCGCCGGAATACAATGAGTGGACCAAGGAAGCCCGCAAGTTCGGCAAGGCCATCTGGGACATCAGCGGCAAGCGCGACGTGGATATCGTGTTCGAGCACCCCGGCGAGCAGACCTTCCCGGTCTCGACCCTCGTGGGCAAGCGCGGCGGCATGATCGTGTTCTGCGCCGGCACCACCGGCTTCAACATCACCTTCGACGCCCGCTATGTGTGGATGCGCCAGAAGCGCATCCAGGGCTCCCACTTCGCCCACCTCAAGCAGGCCTCCGCCGCCAACCAGTTCATCATCGACCGGCGCGTGGACCCCTGCATGTCGGAAGTGTTCCCCTGGGACCGCATCCCCGAGGCGCACACCAAGATGTGGAAGAACCAGCACGCCCCCGGCAACATGGCGGTGCTGGTCAACGCCCCCCGCACCGGCCTGCGTACCCTTGAGGACGTGATCGAGG
Organism: Xanthobacter autotrophicus; assembly: GCF_005871085.1. Lineage (GTDB taxonomy): Bacteria > Pseudomonadota > Alphaproteobacteria > Rhizobiales > Xanthobacteraceae > Xanthobacter > Xanthobacter autotrophicus. The sequence goes on from NZ_VAUP01000022.1 coordinate 500,862, forward strand.
CCGGCGCGAAGACGTGAGGCCGGTCCCTCAAGAAGCGTCATCCCCCTGGGACAGAGGCATCTTCTTGAGGCAGCGTCATCCCCCGGCTTGACCGGGGGATCCATCGTGCCGCCGGTCAGGTGGAATGGGTCCCGGTTAAGGGCGTCGCCGGGGACGTAACGCGTGCAGCGCTCGCGCCCCCTCCATGGATCCCCCGGTCAAGCCGGGGGATGACGGTGGTGAGATAGCCAGACCCGGGGTTAATCAGGCAAAACCGGCCAGGCAAAACCGGCATCGCCACGATCCCGCCCGCCCCGAAACCGTCCCTAAGCCGCCGGCTCGAGGGCGGCGAGGTCCCCCGGCAGGGCATAGGCCCAGCCGCTGATGGAGCCGGCGCCGAGGCAGATCACGTAATCGCCGGGCTTGGCCAACGCGCCCACCACTTCGGCGAGCTTCTCCGGCCCGTCCAGCGCCGTCACCGAGCGGTGGCCGTGGGCGATGAGGCCCTGCACCAGATGGTCCCGGTCCGCGCCCTCGATGGGCGCCTCGCCGGCGGCATAGACCGGCGCCACCACCACGTGGTCGGCATCGTTGAAGCAGGTGCAGAATTCGTCGAACAGGGAGGCGAGCCGCGAGTAACGGTGCGGTTGCACCACGGCGATCACCTGCCCCTCGCTCGCGGCCCGCGCCGCCTTCAGCACGGCGGCGATCTCCACCGGGTGGTGGCCGTAATCGTCGAACACGGTGACGCCGTTCCACTCCCCGGTGCGGGTGAAGCGCCGCTTCACGCCGCCGAAGCTGGCGATGGCCTCGATGATCTTGTCGTCGGGCACCTTCAGCTCGTGCGCCACCGCGATGGCTGCAGTGGCGTTGAGCGCATTGTGCTTGCCGGGCATGGGCAGCTTGAGGCCGGAAATCTCGTGCACCGTCTCCCCCGCGCGGTTGCGGAAGACCACGCCGAAGCGGGTGATGCCGCCCTTCAGGTCCACGTCCACCAGCCGCACGTCCGCCTGCGGGTTCTCGCCATAGGTGATCACGCGTCGGTCCTCGATGCGGCCCACCAGCGCCTGCACCACCGGATGGTCGATGCACATCACCGCGAAGCCGTAGAAGGGCACGTTCTCCACGAAGGTCTTGAAAGCGTCCTGCACCTTGTCGAAGGTCTTGAAATGGTCGAGGTGCTCGGGGTCCACATTGGTGACGATGGCGACTTCCGTGGGCAGCTTCAGGAAGGTGCCGTCGCTCTCGTCCGCCTCCACCACCATCCAGTTGCCGTCGCCGAGGCGGGCATTGGTGCCGTAGGCGTTGATGATGCCGCCGTTGATGACGGTGGGGTCGAAATTGCCGGCATCCAGCAGCGCCGCCACCATGGAAGTGGTCGTGGTCTTGCCGTGGGTGCCGGCGATGGAAACGCAGCTCTTCAGCCGCATCAGTTCGGCCAGCATCTCGGCGCGGCGCACCACCGGCAGGCGCTTGGCGCGGGCGGCCACCAGCTCGGGATTGTCGCGCTTGATGGCGGAGGAGACCACTACCACGTCGGCGTCATCCACATTGGCCGCGGCGTGGCCGATCATCACCTTGATGCCGAGGTCGCGCAGGCGCTTCACGTTGGCGCTGTCCGCCACGTCCGAGCCCTGCACCTCGTAGCCGAGATTGTGCAGCACTTCGGCGATGCCGCTCATGCCGATGCCGCCGATACCGACGAAATGGATGGAGCCGAGGCCGGACGGCAACTTCATGCCAGTTTCCCCTGAAAGGTTGCGACCGCGCCTTTCGCCGCCAGATGCCGGACGAGATCGCCCAGTCGTTCCGCTGCGTCGAGCACGCCTTGGCTTCTGGCCTTATCCGCCATCTGCGTCAATGATCGAGGTTCGCTGGCAAAGCTGTGAAGCTCCAGCGCCAGCCGGTCGGGATCGAACTCCACCTGCCGCAGCACCAGCGCCGCGCCCACGTCGCCCAGTGAGCGGGCATTGGCGGCCTGGTCCTGATCGAGGGCGTGGGGCAACGGCACCAGAATGGAGGGCCGGCCGATGGCGGCCAGCTCCGCCACCGTGCCTGCACCGGAGCGCGACACCACCAGATGGGCCAGCGCCATGCGCGCCGGCAAATCGTCGAAGAAGGGCGCCACCTGCGCCCGTACGCCGAGGCGCGCGTAAGTGGCCTTCACCCGCTCCAGATCCTCCTCCCGCGCCTGCTGGGTGAGGACGAGACGGGATCGCAGGTCGGAGTCCAGCCGCTCGATGGCCTCCGGCACCACGTCGGACATCACCCGCGCGCCCTGGCTGCCGCCGAACACCAGCAGGCGCAGCTCGCCCCCCGGCAGCGGCGGGTCGTAAGGCGTGGCCGCGGCGGCGATGGCGGAGGGGCGCAGGGGATTTCCGGTCCACACCGCCTTGGGGGCAAGCGCCGGATCGGCAGCGACGATGCCGGGAAAGCCGGTGGCGATGGCGGTGACGCGCCGCGCCAGCATGCGGTTGGCCCGGCCCATGACGCCGTTCGCCTCATGGATGAGGGTCGGCACGCCCATGAGCGCGGCCGCCAGCAGCGGTGGCACGGTGGGATAGCCGCCGAAGCCCACCACGGCCACCGGCTTCACCCGCCGGAGCAGCGCGAGGGAGGAGACAAGGCCCGAGGCGAGGGCAAATCCGGTCCGCGCCAGCGCCACCGGGGAGTGGCCGCGCACCGTGTCGGCGGGCAGCACATGGAGTTCCCGCGCGGGGAAATGGCCGGCATAGCGCGCGGCGCGGGCATCGGTGGCGAGATCCACGTCGAATCCGCGCCGACCAAGCGACGCCGCGAGCGCCTCGGCCGGAAACAGGTGGCCGCCGGTGCCGCCGGCGGCGAGAAGAACAATTTGCGTCACATCTACCTCGAATGGCCGATCCGATCAGCCAGATAGGGCTTGCTGCCCCGTCAATGCGGCCATTCCGGGGAGGAAAAGGCTGGTCAGGCCGGGTCCGGCATGGCACCTGCCGGCGGCGCGACAGGCCGTGCCACAGGCTCCACCGACGGCTTCTCGGTGAGGGCCGCCAGCGCCGCCGCGCCGGGCCGCTTGCGCGAGAGGGCCAGCAGCATGCCCATGCCGAAGGCGATGGAGATGAGCGAGGAGCCGCCATAGGAGATGAAGGGCAGCGTCATGCCCTTGGCCGGGGCGATGTGCACGTTCACCGCCATGTTGATGGCCGCCTGCAGCCCGAACAGCAGCGCAAGGCCGGTGATGGCGAAGCGGGAGAAGGGGTCGCTCTCCTTCGAGGCCCGCGACAGCGAGCGCAGGATGATGAAGGCGAACAAGGCGAGGATGATCAGGCACAGGATGATGCCGAACTCCTCACCCGCCACGGCGAAGACGAAATCGGTGTGCCCGTCCGGCAGCATGCGCTTCATGGTGCCCTCGCCCGGACCCTGGCCGAACCAGCCGCCGTTGCGGAAGGAATTGAGCGCGGCGTCGATCTGGTAGGTGTCGCCCGAATCGGGATTGAGGAAGCGGTTGATGCGCTTCTGCACGTGGGACACGGTCATGTAGGCGATGAAGCCGCCCCCGGCGCCCACGCCCACCAGCCCAACCATCCAGATCCAGCGCAGCCCGGCGAGGAAGAACAGGGACGCCCACACCAGCGAGATCAAGAGGCTCTGGCCGAAGTCCGGCTGCTTCACCAAAAGGCCCAGCACGCTGCCGAGCAGGCCGAAGGCGAGCAGCGTGGCCGGCATCTCCGGCCGCTTGGTGCTCTCGGCGAACAGCCAGGCGGCGAGGATGACGAAGGCCGGCTTGATGAATTCGGACGGCTGCACGGTGACGCCGGCAATAGTGAGCCAGCGCCGCGCGCCCTTCACCTCCGGCCCCACCACCAGGGTGGCCATGAGCAGCACGAAGAAGACGGCGAACACCACCACGCAGATGCGCCGGAGCGCGCGCGGTGACAGGAAGGACGTGGCGATCATCACCACTGCGGCGGGGACCAGGAACAGCACCTGCCGGTTCACGAAGTGGAACGGGTCGGCGATGCCGAGGCGCGCGGCCACCGCCGGGCTCGCGGCAAGGCACAGGATGATCCCGATCACCATCAGGCCGCACAGGGCGGCCAAAAGGGCGCGGTCCACCGTCCACCACCATTCGCTCAAGACGGTGCGGTCGGCGCGCGACATCATGGGACGGCAACTCCGGTGCGGGACAACTGCCGCACCATGCGTCCGGGACGGTTGACGAGCGATTAAGACCCCATCCCCTTGCCGCGGACGAAGCGCCACAAGCGCCGGGGCAAAGACCGCTGCGGCGGAGGCGCCGGCGCCGGCGGTGGGGGCGGCTGCGGCGTGTCCGGCTTCACCGGATGGATCAGCCAGTCCCCTTGCGGGAAATCCTGCGGGCGCTCGGCGAAATAGTCGGGCCGCCAGGGGCGGTACACGAAGGTCCCCGGTACCAGATTGGGATCAAGCGGGGTGTTGGAATAGAGCCTTCCCCGCCGCTCGGGCGGACAGAACGGCCCATCCCCGCCCATGTCCTCGATCTTGAGGCCGAGATGGCGGGCCACCGTGGGCAGCAGATACTCGAAATGGCCCTGCCAGCCGGGGTCACGCACTTCGGCCGCATAAGCCTCCATGAACCGCCGCGACATGCGCATGAGCGGATTGAAAGAGCGCATGCGGCAAGCCGGGTCCACATGGGCCGGAGCCAGCGCCGTCTCGTTGAAATACCAGTCCGGGTCGTCGGCGAGGGGCACGAGCGTGGTGGTCAGGAGGTCGGCGTCGTTGGCGGCGAAGCGCTCGAACAGGGCGCGCCAGTCGCCGGTGTAGTCCACGTCGAATTCCATGACCCATGTGTGGTCGTGGGGCAGCGGCCAGGCCGCTGCCACGGTGAGCACGTCCACATAGCCGGGCACCAGGCCGCCATTCTCATCCAGCTGGCGCAGGCGCTCGGGCAGGACCGCTTCCGGCGGTGGATCGAGACACGGCTCGACGGGGGCCACGTGGTTGCCCGGATTGTGGATCAGGCGCCAGTCCACCAGCCCTTCGGTCTGCTGCCGCACCCGCTCGAAATGGGCCCTGATCCGGTCCGTGCTCTTGGTGGTGATGAACAGGCCGTTCGCCACCCGGGCGGCACCGTGCTCCGCTCTCAGCGAACATTCACCCGCAACGCGAACCGTCATCCCTGCCCTTCCCCGCCCGTGATCGCGTCCCGTGATCGCGCCGCCCCCGCGAAAGCGGCCGCACTATAAGGCTATGCATCGATGACGCAACGTCTTCCGGATACCACCGACCGACGACGGCGTGCCGTGTCGGATGCAGGTTCCAACGGGCCAACGGGCCGGCCCATCGCGCAAACGGCCCGGCATGCCTATCTTGGTCTGGTGCCGCGCTCCCCCCGAAAAACCCCCAGACCTGACGCCCCCCCTCCGGACGCCGTTCCGCCCGGCGGGCTGCCGGAGGTGTTCCAAAGCTGGTTCCGCGCGCGGGGCTGGACGGCGCGGGCGCACCAGCTTGATCTGGTCGCCGCCGCGCGGGCGGGCCGCTCGGTGCTGCTCATCGCCCCCACCGGCGCCGGCAAGACCTTGGCCGGCTTCCTGCCCACGCTGATCGAGCTGAGTGGCGGGAGGGGGAAGCGCGGGGGTGTTGCCGTTCCGGACGATCTGCCCCCTCCGGACACCCTGCCCATTCTGGACACCGCGCCCCCTCCCCAGCCCTCCCCCGCAAGCGGGAGAGGGAGCAAGGCCGCGCCGGATGTCGGCAAAGGGGAAATGGTCAATGCCGACGCCGCCCCCCTGCCCTTCGCCCGCTGGCAGGCAGCGCAGCCGGCCTCGCCGCTGCACACGCTCTATATCTCCCCGCTGAAGGCGCTGGCGGTGGACATCGCGCGCAATCTGGAGACGCCCATCAGCGAGATGGGACTGCCCATCCGCGTGGAGACCCGCACCGGCGACACCCCCTCTTCCCGCCGCCAAAGGCAGCGGCGCGACCCGCCCGACATCCTGCTCACCACCCCCGAGCAGATCTCCCTGCTGCTCGCCTCGAAGGACGCCGAGCACCTGTTCAGCGGCCTGAAGCGGGTGGTGCTGGACGAGTTGCACGCCCTCGTCACCTCCAAGCGCGGCGACCTGCTGGCGCTGGCGCTGGCACGGCTGCGGGCCATCGCGCCGGGGCTGCAATGTGTCGGCCTCTCCGCCACCGTGGCCGAGCCTGACGACCTGCGCCGCTATCTGGTGGCGCAGGACGAGGCCGCCCCCACGCCCGTCCCCCTCGCCGACCTCGTGGTGGCGCAGGGCGGTGTCGCGCCCGACGTGCGCATGCTGGAGACGGACGTGCCCATGCCCTGGGCGAGCCACATGGCACTCCATGCGGTGCGCGACATCTATGCGCTGCTGAAGGCGAACCGGCTCAGCCTCGTGTTCGTCAACACGCGCCGGCAGGCGGAGTTCATCTTCCAGGAGCTGTGGCGCATCAACGACGACAATCTGCCCATCGCCCTCCACCACGGCTCGCTGGCGGTGGAACAGCGGCGCAAGGTGGAAGCGGCCATGGCCGCCGGGCGGCTCAAGGCGGTGGTGGCCACCTCCTCCCTCGACCTCGGCATCGACTGGGGCGACGTGGACCTCGTCATCAACGTGGGCGCGCCCAAGGGCTCCTCGCGGCTGCTCCAGCGCATCGGCCGCGCCAACCACCGGCTGGACGAGCCCTCCCGCGCCGTGCTGGTGCCGGCCAATAGGTTCGAGGTGCTGGAATGCCGCGCCGCGCTGGAGGCGGTGGCGATCGGTGCGCAGGACACCCCGCCGGAGCGCCTCGGCGCGCTGGACGTGCTGGCCCAGCATATCCTCGGCATGGCCTGCGCCGCGCCGTTTGCCGCCGACGCCCTGTTTCGGGAAGTGCGCTCGGCCGCGCCCTACCGGCACCTGCCCCGCGCGGACTTCGACGCCGCTTTGGAATTCGTCGCCACCGGCGGCTACGCGCTGAAGGCCTATGAGCGCTACGCCAAGATCCGCCCCACCCGCGACGGCCTGTGGCGGGTGGCCAACCCCATGATCGCGCAGGCCTACCGGCTGAACGTGGGCACCATCGTGGAATCCACCATGCTGAAAGTTCGCCTGGTCTCGGCGCGAGGCGCGGCCAAGACCGGCGTCACCGGGCGGGTGCGCTTCGGCGGGCGGATGCTGGGCGAGGTGGAGGAATATTTCGTGGAGACCCTGGTCCCCGGCGACACCTTCGTCTTCGCCGGCGAGATCCTGCGCTACGAGACCCTGGTGGAGGACGAGGTCTATGTCTCGCGCACCACCGCCACCGAGCCCAAGGTGCCGGCCTATGCGGGCGGCAAATTTCCCCTCTCCACCTTCCTCGCGGCCGGGGTGCGGGCGCTGCTCGCCGCGCCCGAGCGCTGGGCGGCGCTGCCCAGCCAAGTGCGCGAATGGCTGGAGCTGCAGAGCCTGCGCTCGCGCCTGCCGGGCCGCGACGACCTTCTGGTGGAAAGCTTCGTGCAAGGCGGGCGCTATTATCTTGTCACCTACCCGTTCGAGGGCCGCCTCGCCCACCAGACCCTGGGCATGCTGTTGACGCGGCGGCTGGAGCGGGCACGGCTGAAGCCGCTGGGCTTCGTCGCCAATGATTACGCCCTCGCGGTCTATGCGGCGGGGGACATGGGCGCCGCCATCGCGCAAGGCCGGCTGGCGCTGGCGGACCTGTTCGACGAGGACATGCTGGGAGACGATCTGGAGGCGTGGCTGGCGGAAAGCGCCCTGATGAAGCGGACGTTCCGATACTGCGCGGTGATCGCCGGCCTGATCGAGCGACGGTTCCCCGGCAAGGAGAAGACTTCGCGGCAGGTCACCGTCTCCACCGACCTGATCTATGACGTGCTACGCCGGCACGAGCCGGACCATCTTCTGCTACGGGCCGCGCGGGCGGACGCCGCCACCGGGCTGCTGGATGTGAAGCGGCTCGCCGAGATGCTGGCGCGCATCAAGGGGCACATCGTGCACATGGCGCTGGACCGGGTGTCGCCGCTGGCGGTGCCGGTGCTGCTGGAGATCGGCCAGGAGAGCGTGGGGGGCGAGGCGAGCGACGCGCTGCTCGCGGAGGCGGAGGAGGAACTCATCCGCGCCGCCATGGGTTGAACAGGCGGTTGACGCTAGGCGCGCGAAAGCGCTCCCGCGGCACGTTCAGAGAGCGCGGGGGAACGTTTGGCGACCCATTTCGCAGCTGCGAAGGCGCCAACTCAGCTGTTGCACATGGGAAACGAGCAACTTTGAACGGTCTCCGTTTCCATCACAATCACGTGATCAGACGGCGCGCAAAAAGCTCGCCGTCCAGGCCAGATATCAGAACATCACGCCGCCGAGCATGCCGAGGGTGGCCGCATTGGCCTCGTGAGGGGCAAAAAACGCTGCAATTCCAAGGATGGTCACCAGAGCGCCGGTGACAGCAAGCTTCCGAACCATGGCCACTCTCCAAATTCGTCATCTACAGGGTTAACGATGCAGGTCGATTAAGAGTTCCTTAACCAAGTCTGTCTGAACCCCCTTTGATGCTCCCGTTCAGAAAGTGTTCAGGAAAGTCACGGCTGCGTGACGATTGGCCCGCCTGGAGGGTCAGGACGATTGACCTTTGCCCCGCATGATGTTGCATCGCAGCAGCAAGGGTTCCGCCGAAGGAGGTACAGGCATGTCGCAGAACAGCGCGGGAAAAAGCGGCACGACGCATGTCTGGCGCGACCTCGAGGCGCCGGGCATCGCCGCGTTCGAGGAGTTGGCCCGCGACGCCTTCGCCGGCCTGCCCGCTTCGTTCCGGGCGCTGTGCGAGGGCCTCATCATCCGCATCGAGGATTTTCCCACCGACGAAGTGCTGGACGAGATGGGGGCCGAGACGCCGTTCGACCTGCTCGGCCTGTTCCAGGGCATCGGCCGCGCCCAGTCGGACGCGGTGGCCCACACCGGGCAGTTGCCCAACATGGTGTTCCTCTATCGCCGCCCCATCCTCGACTACTGGGCGGAGAACGAGGAAACCCTCGGCGACGTGGTCACCCACGTGCTGGTGCACGAGATCGGCCATCATTTCGGCCTGTCCGACGACGACATGGAGGCCATCGAGGACCGGGCGCATTGACCGCAGGGTAAGCCCCGCCCGCACGCTGGACCCGGGGCGTCATTCTTTTTAGAATTGATCCAAATAAGGAGGCTCATATGCCCGTCGATCCCAGACTGTCGCGCTATGGGGCGCCGCTGCGCGCCATCCACTGGCTCACCGTTGTGAGCATCATCGTGGTGTTCGGCATCACCTATTTGGAGGGCTTTTTCGCGCGCGGCACGCCGGAGCGCGGCCTCATCTGGTGGACCCACATCTCGGTGGGCCTCCTGATCATCGCGCTGGTGGCAGCGCGCATTCCGGTGCGGATCTTCGGGCACCATCCGCCGGCCTCGACGCAGATCAGCCGGCCGGTGGCCATCGCCTCCCACATCGTGCATGGGCTGCTCTACCTGCTGCTGATCGCGGTGCCGCTGGTCGGCATCTACCTGGCCTTCCTGCGCGGCAACGAGGTGAGCTTCTTCTCGCTCTTCACCATCCCCTCGCCCATCGCGGTGAACCGCGACCTGGCGCGCGAGGTGATCGAGGTCCACGAATGGCTGGCCAACGCCCTGGTCGTCCTCGCCGTCCTGCACGCGGCCGCCGCCGTGGCCCACCATTACGTGCTCAAGGACGACGTGCTGAAGCGCATGCTGCCGGAACGCGTCGCGCCCTGAGCGGCGGGATCGGCCCAAACCGGCGCGCGGGCCTTCGCGCGCCGGTCTTCTTGACTGGGCAAGGGCGGATGCGCCTGTTATGGAGGGGCCTCAGGCAGGAAGCCTATAAAGACAAGCCGAGGCTCAAGGTCCCATGGAGAAGTTCACCGTCCTGGAGGGCGTCGCCGCCCCGCTGAAGCTGGTCAATGTCGATACCGACATGATCATCCCCAAGCAGTACCTCAAGACCATCAAGCGCACGGGCCTGGGCACCGGCCTGTTCTCGGAGATGCGGTACAAGGACGACGGCTCGGACAATCCCGACTTCGTGCTCAACCAGAGCGCCTACAAGACTGCCAAGATCCTGGTGGCCGGCGACAATTTCGGCTGCGGCTCGTCCCGTGAGCACGCGCCGTGGGCACTGCTCGACTTCGGCATCCGCTGCGTGATCTCCACCTCGTTCGCCGACATCTTCTACAACAACTGCTTCAAGAACGGCATCCTGCCCGTGGTCGTCTCCAAGGAAGACCTGGACAAGCTGTTCGACGACGCCGACCGCGGCGCCAACGCCACCCTCACCATCGACCTGCCGGCGCAGGAAATCCGCGGCCCGGATGGCGGCGTGGTGAAGTTCGAGATCGACCCGTTCCGCAAGCGCTGCCTCATCGAGGGGCTGGACGACATCGGCCTGACCCTGGAGAAGGCCCCAGCCATCGCCACCTACGAAACCGCCAAGGGCGCCGAGCAGCCCTGGCTCTGAGCGGCGCCGCCCCCCTGCGGGGCTGATCGCGAGACGGGCGGGACCAGAGCCGCCGCGCTGCCCCTCCCGCTTGCGGGCCACCGTGTAGGGCCGTGTTTACGCCGAGACCTTGAACCAGAACCGCCGCGCCCCCTCTCCCGCTTGCGGGGGAGGGTTGGGGAGGGGGCAGAGACGCTGGGTTGCGTGCCATCGCATGGTTTCAAGTGGAGAGGCCCTGCCCTCTCCCGCTTGCGGGGGAGGGTTCACGCCTGCACCCGGTCGCGATGGCAGAGCTTGGAGCCAAAGCGCTTCCGGCCGCGACCAGCCGTCCCGCTCTCCCCAGGCCCCTCCCCCTTTTGCCGCGCTTCCGTCCCGCGCGGTCGGCGTGCTATCGGGGGCGCAGCGGATGGCATCGCTATTCCGCGAGGCTTTCCCCCCTGCCGTGAGCATCATGCCGGGTTCCCAGCGCGCCAGCCGATCCGTTGTCGTGGATCTCATCGCCGTGCTCGCGGCGGTGACCGCCGGTGAGCCGCGGGTGATGACGGTAACCAAGGGCAGCGCCCTGCCCTCCGGCCCGTTCGAACTGGCCCATCGCTCGCTCCAGCAGGGCCTGCGCGACTGGGTGGAGCAGCAGACCCACCATCCGCTCGGCTATGTGGAACAGCTCTACACCTTCGCCGACAAGGACCGCGCCGATGCGGATACCGCGCCGCGCACCATCTCCATCTCCTATCTGGGCCTCACCCGGGAGCACGACGCGGCCGAGGCCGGCTGGCACAGCTGGTATGAATACTTTCCCTGGGAGGACCACCGCGCCGGCCCGCCGCCGGTGATCGCCAGGGTGCTGGCGCCCGCGCTGGCCGCCTGGGCGGAGGATGCCTCCACCGCCGGCATGCGGAGCGAGCGGCGCCTGCGGGCCGCCGCCACCTTCGCCCTCGATGGGGCGCGCTGGAACGAGGAACTGACCCTCCAGCGCTACGAGATGCTGTACGAGGCCGGCATCGTGGCCGAGCGCCTGCGCCGGGAAGGCCACAGCGAGGCGGGCGGCGCCGGCCGGCCCATGATCGCCGACCACCGGCGCATCCTCGCCACCGGAATCGCGCGGCTGCGGGCCAAGATCAAGTATCGCCCGGTGGTGTTCGAGCTGATGCCGCCCACCTTCACCCTGCTGCAGCTGCAACGCTGCGTGGAAGCCATCGCCGGGCGCACCCTGCACAAGCAGAATTTTCGCCGGCTCATGGAACAACAGGAGCTGGTGGAGGAAACCGGCGGCACCACCTCCGAAAGCCTTGGACGGCCAGCAAAACTCTTCCGTTTCCGCCATGCCGTGGTGGAAGAGCGGGCGCTGGCGGGAACGAAATTGCCCCTCGCGCCCACTTGACAGTGCTTATGCTCAGTATAAGCATATGCCAGACATATGCTCAAACTGAGTATAGATAATGGTCGCACTTGCCCAGCCTGCCCTCGCCGACCCCCGCCTTTCCGAGACTGCCCTCTCGGAGGCGTTCGCCCGCACCGCCGCGCTCTATGAGCGCGTCCGGCGCGTGGTGCCGCCCGCCGACTGGGCCTTCTTCGCCGAGGATGCCGAAGCCATCCTGCGCCTGAAGCGCGAGCGCAACGCGGTGATCCTGGCGCACAATTACCAGACGCCGGAAATCTTCCACTGCGTCGCCGACATCGTGGGCGACAGCTTGGCGCTGGCCCGCGAGGCCATGCGGGTGGATGCGGACGTGATCGTGCTCGCCGGCGTCTATTTCATGGCCGAGACCGCCAAACTGCTCAATCCGAGCAAGACCGTGCTGATCCCGGACCAGGGCGCCGGCTGCTCGCTGGCCGATTCCATCACGGCGGAGGACGTGCGCCTCATGCGGCAGGCCTATCCCGGCTTGCCCGTCATCGCCTATGTGAACACCTCGGCCGCCGTGAAAGCGGAGGTGGACGTGTGCTGCACCTCGGGCAATGCGGCGCGCATCGTGAAAAGCTTCGGCGTGCCAAAGGTGATCATGCTGCCGGACCAGTATCTGGCCAAGAACGTGGCCGCCGAGACCGGCGTCGAGATCATCTCCTGGGCCGGCCAATGCGAGGTGCACGAGCGCTTCACCGCGCAGGACGTGCGCGAGCTGCGCCTGGCCAATCCCGGCGTCACCGTGCTGGTGCATCCGGAATGCCCGCCGGAGGTGGTGGCGGAAGCGGACTTCGCCGGCTCCACCGCCGCCATGAGCGATTATGTGGGCCAGAAGCGCCCGCCGCGCGTGGTGCTGCTCACCGAATGCTCCATGAGCGACAATGTCGCCGTGAACTATCCGGACATCGACTTCGTGCGGCCCTGCAATCTCTGCCCGCACATGAAGAAGATCACCCTTTCCAACATCCGCAAGGCGCTGGAAGGCAACCAGCACGAAGTGACCATCGCGGCGGACGTGGCGGACCGCGCCCGCGCCTCGGTGGAGCGGATGCTGGCGCTGTGACCGGCTTCGAGCGGCTGGAGGGCCGCCCCGTCATCGTCGGCGGCGGCATCGCCGGGCTTGCCGCCGCCCTCTTCCTCGCGCCCGAGCCGGTGGTGCTGGTCACCCGCGCGCCGCTGGGCGCGGACGGCTCCAGCCCGCTGGCCCAGGGCGGCATGGCCGCCAGCGTCGGCACGGACGACGATGCCGACCTCCACCTGGCCGACACGCTGATGGCCGGCGACGGCCTGTGCGATTCCGAGGTCGCCCGCCGCATCCTCGCCGATGGCCCCGCCGCCGTGGCCGAACTGGAGCGCCTCGGCGTCGCCTTCGACCGGGCCGCCGACGGCAGCCTCGCCCTCGGCCTGGAGGCCGCCCACAGCCGCCGCCGCATCGTCCATGCGGATGGCGACGCCACCGGCCGCGCGCTGGTGCAGGCGCTCACTCGCGCCGCCCGTGCCTGCCCGTCCATCACCGTGGTGGAGGCGGAAGCCCGCCGCATCCTGATGGAGGATGGCGCGGTGGCCGGCCTGCTGGTGTCGGGGCGAGACGGCGGCGCCGTGCTGCGCACCCGCCGCCTCATCCTGGCCACCGGCGGCGTCGGCGCCCTGTTCGAGCACACCACCAATCCGGCCTCCTCCTTCGGCATGGGCCTCGCGCTCGCAGCCGAGGCCGGGGCGGAGCTGGCGGACCTCGAATTCGTGCAGTTCCACCCCACCGCGCTCGCCACTTCGGCCCGTCCGCTCTCCCTCATCAGCGAGGCGGTGCGCGGCGAAGGCGCCCTTATCGTCGATCGCGCCGGCCGCCGCGTGCTGGAAGCCGTGCCGGGGGCGGAGCTTGCCCCGCGCGACGTGGTGGCCCGCGCCGTGTGGCGGGAACTGGTGGCCGGCCGCGAGGTATTCCTCGATGCCCGCGCCAGCCTCGGCGCGCGCTTCGCCACACGCTTTCCCTCGGTCGCCGCCGGCTGCCGGGCGGCGGGCATTGACCCCGCCACCGACCTCGTGCCCATCCGCCCGGCGGCCCACTACCACATGGGCGGCATCGCGGTGGATGCGGACGGCCGCAGCTCCGTTCCCGGCCTGTGGGCGGCGGGCGAGGTGGCGGCCACCGGCCTCCACGGCGCCAACCGGCTGGCCAGCAATTCCCTGCTGGAGGCGGTGGTCTGCGGGCGCGCGGCGGCCCTGAGCGTGGCCGGAACGCCGGCCCGCGCCCCCGCCCGCCGAATGGCCGCGCATCTGCCGGCGGCGCCGGACGCGACCTCCGTCCGCCCCATCGTCTCGCGCCATCTGGGCGTCACCCGTGATGCGGCGGGCCTTGCCACCGCCATCGCCCGCCTGCTGCCGCTGGCGGAGGGCACCGGGCCGGCCTGCGCGCCCGCCCGGGTGGGGCTCATGATGGCGGTGTCGGCGCTGGCGCGTGAGGAAAGCCGGGGCGCCCATGCGCGCACGGATTTCCCCGCCCCCGCTGCCGTGGCCCGGCGCTCCCGCACCACCCTTGAGCGCAGCCTTGCCGAGGCCCGCCGCCACGCCGCCCCGGCCTTCGCCCTCGCCTCATCCAGCTGACGGATCCCATCATGCCCCTCGACCCGCTCCCCGAGCTGATGGTGGAGCCCATCGTGCGCGCCGCGCTGCTGGAGGATCTCGGCCGGGCCGGCGACATCACCACCGACGCGGTGGTACCGCCCGGCCATGAGAGCCGCCTCGTGCTCGCCGCGCGGCAGCCCGGCGTGGTGGCGGGGCTCGATTGCGCCCGCCTCGCCTTCCGCCTGCTGGATGGCGGCGTGCGCTTCACCCCGCGGGTGACGGACGGGACGGCGGTGGAACCGGGCACGGTGCTGGCGCAGGTGGAAGGCCCCTCCCGCGCGCTGCTCACTGGCGAGCGGACGGGGCTGAACCTCGCCTGCCGCCTCTCCGGCATCGCCACCGCCACGGCGGGGCTGGTTGCCGCCATCGCCGGCCACAAGGCGCAGATCGTCTGCACCCGCAAGACCACGCCGGGGCTGCGATCGCTGGAGAAATACGCGGTGCGGGCCGGCGGCGGCGCCAACCACCGCTTCGGCCTCGACGACGCGGTGCTCATCAAGGACAACCACGTGGCCATTGCCGGCTCGGTGCGCGAGGCGGTGAGCCGGGTGCGCGCCCGCGCCGGCCACATGGTGAAGGTGGAGGTGGAGGTGGACACCCTCGCCCAGCTGGAAGAGCTGCTCACCATCGGCGCCGACGCGGTGCTGCTCGACAACATGACGCCGCAGACGCTGGCGGAAGCCGTGCGGATGGTGGGCGGGCGCATGCTCACCGAGGCTTCCGGCCGGGTGAACCGCGACACCGCGCCGGCCATCGCAGCCTCGGGCGTGGACCTCATCTCCGTAGGCTGGCTGACCCACAGCGCCCCCATCCTCGACATCGGCCTCGACTGGGTGGGGTGAGCGCGCCCCAAACGAAAACGGCCGGGCGCGAGCCCGGCCGTTCCGTATCAACAGGCTGAGAAAACCCTCAGGCCGTAACCCTCACGCCGCCTTGGGCCAGTGGCGCACGTCCACGAAGCGGCCGGCGATGGCCGCGGCCGCCGCCATGGCGGGCGACACCAGATGGGTGCGGCCCTTGAAGCCCTGCCGGCCCTCGAAATTGCGGTTCGAGGTGGACGCGCAGCGTTCCTCGGGGGCGAGGCGGTCGGCGTTCATGGCAAGGCACATGGAGCAGCCCGGCTCGCGCCACTCGAAGCCGGCGGCGAGGAAGATCTTGTCGAGACCTTCTGCCTCGGCCTGCTCCTTCACGAGGCCCGAGCCCGGCACCACCATGGCATTCACGTTCGCATTCACCGTGTGGCCGGCGACGATGGCCGCGGCCTGCCGGAGATCCTCGATGCGGCCATTGGTGCACGAGCCGATGAACACGCGGTCGAGCGTGATGTCGGTGATCTTGGTGCCGGCGGTCAGGCCCATGTAGCCCAGCGCGCGGATCTTGGCGGCGCGCTTGCCCTCGTCGGAGATGAGGGCCGGATCAGGCACCAGGCCCTCCACCGAGATCACATCCTCGGGGCTGGTGCCCCAGGAGACGATGGGCGGCAGGTTGGCGCCGTCGAGCTGGATCTCGGCGTCGAAATGGGCGCCCGCGTCGGTGCGCAGGGTCTGCCAGAAGCGCATGGCCGCGTCCCAGTCGGCGCCCTTGGGCGACTTGGGGCGACCCTTGAGATATTCGAACGCCTTCTCGTCGGGGGCCACCAGGCCGGCGCGGGCACCGCCCTCGATGGACATGTTGCACACCGTCATCCGCCCTTCCATGGACAGGGAGGTGATGGCATCGCCCGCATATTCGATCACATAGCCGGTGCCGCCGGCGGTGCCGATGGTGCCGATGATGGCAAGCACCACGTCCTTGGCGCCGACGCCCTCGGGCAGCGGCCCGGAGACGGTGACGCGCATGTTCTTCGCCTTCTTCTGGATCAGCGTCTGGGTGGCGAGCACATGCTCCACCTCGGACGTGCCGATGCCATGGGCGAGCGCGCCGAAGGCGCCGTGGGTGGAGGTATGGCTGTCGCCGCAGACGATGGTGGTGCCGGGCAGGGTGAAGCCCTGCTCGGGGCCCACCACATGGACCACGCCCTGACGCTTGTCGAAACCGTCATAATATTCGACGCCGAACTCGCGGGTGTTCTCCGCCAGCGCAGCGATCTGCGCCACGCTCTCCGGGTCCGGGTTCGGAAGGGTGCGGTCGGTGGTGGGGACGTTGTGGTCGACCACCGCCAAGGTCTTGTGCGGCGCGCGCACGGTCCGCCCGGTCATTCGCAGGCCCTCGAAGGCCTGGGGGCTGGTCACCTCGTGGACCAGGTGGCGGTCGATGTAGAGGAGGCAGGTGCCATCCTCCTGCCGCGCCACCACATGGTCGTCGAAGATCTTGTCATAGAGGGTGCGGGGGCCGTTCGCGGGTGCGGCGTTCGCAGGTGCGGTCATGGCTACGTCTCGGGTCCTGTCCTGAGGAGAGGCCGGCGCGCGCGATGGGCGGCCGGGCCGGTATCTGGAATGCGAGCTGTCTCGACGACGAGACTTAAAGGCGCGTCAGCCGCGAAGCTGGGCCGAAGCCGCCGTGGTGAAGCGGCCGAAGAAGCGGCCCGGCAGGCGGACATGATCCGGCACCGCCGCGAACTCCATGGTCGTGCGCGCGAACGGGCCGGCGGCGCAGAGGGCCACCCGGCTCAGGATCGAAAGAGGCGCACAGGCATGATGCATGGGCGGTTTGTAGCAGTTCCATCGAGCCGCGACAATCCGGCGCGCGAGACTGTGAAAACGTCTTCGGCCGGCTTTTTCCCTTGCCCGCCCGCCGCAGGGACGCGAGGAAGAAGCCCGCCCGGAACCAGCGCAGCACGGGGACCCGCGTGAGCTTCCTGAAGACCTTCGAACTGTGGTCGTTCCTTGATTCCCTGGTCAGCCTTGCCGCCGCCTTCGTGCTCGGCACGCTGATCGGCGCGGAACGCCAGTACCGCCAGCGCACCGCCGGCCTGCGCACCAATGTGCTGGTGGCGGTGGGCGCCGCCGCCTTCGTGGACCTCGCCGCGCGCATCGCCGGCTCCGACGAGGCCATGCGCGTGGTGGCCAACGTGGTCACCGGCGTCGGCTTCCTTGGCGCCGGCGTCATCATGAAGGAAGGCCTCAACGTGCGCGGCCTCAACACCGCGGCGACCCTGTGGTGCTCGGCGGCGGTGGGCTGCTTCACCGGGGCGGACATGCTGGCGGAAGCCATGCTGCTGACCTTCATCGTCATCGCCGGCAATACCCTGCTGCGCCCGGTGGCCAACTTCATCGACCGCATCCCGCTGGACGAGCGCCATTCGGAAGTGAGCTACGAGGTGCGCGTGACGGTGGACACCGATGCCATCCCCGATTTGCGCGAAAAGCTCATCGAGCTGCTGGAACAGGCGAAATATCCGGTGAGCGACGTGGACGAGGGCCCCGCCGCCGACGACACCTCGCTACTCGTGGCCAAGCTCATGAGCACGGCGGTGGAGCCGGCCGAGCTGGACGCGGTCACCGACCGCCTCGCCGCTTTGCCCGGCGTGCGCCACGCCACCTGGGAGAGCACCACGGAAGAGTGAGGCGTCGTTGGGAACGCGGCTGGATCGGCATTCGCTGACGGCTTCGATATTTACGCAACGTCATACCCGGCCTTGTGCCGGGTATCCACGCCGAACCGCCTGCGCTTATGTGCGAAAATCGTTCCCGGCCTTGCCGCGTGGATGGCCGGGACAAGCCCGGCCATGACGGCAATGAAGCGCCGGAGGGGGCCTGAAGGCCCCATCTGGATGGATTAAACCGATCTCTTGCCCCTCACACCCCCGACAGATGATGCAGGACGATGCCGCTGGTGGT
Source organism: Xanthobacter autotrophicus (assembly GCF_005871085.1). Taxonomy (GTDB): domain Bacteria; phylum Pseudomonadota; class Alphaproteobacteria; order Rhizobiales; family Xanthobacteraceae; genus Xanthobacter; species Xanthobacter autotrophicus. The sequence continues at coordinate 519,081 of NZ_VAUP01000022.1, forward strand.
GGCCACGTTCAGGCTGTCGAAGCCGGCGGCCATGGGAATGGCGACGGTGCGCGTCATGGCCATCACCGCGTCGGGCAGGCCCGGCCCCTCGGTGCCGAACAGGGCCGCGACCCGCGGCGGCCGGACAAGCCGGGACAGAGGCTCGCGCCCGGCCGGCGACAGCGCCACCACCTCGAAGCCGCGCGTCTTCAGCAGGTCCACCGCCGCTGCGCCGTCCGCCACCCGCGCAAACGGCACCACCAGGCTCGCCCCCACCGACACCCGGATGGCCTTGCGGTAGAGCGGATCGCAGGAGGCGGCATCGATCAGCACCGCATCGGCGCCGAAGGCCGCCGCATTGCGGAAGATGCCGCCCATATTGTCGTGATTGGTGAGGCCGAGGGCCGCCACCACCAGCGCCCGCTCCCCCAGCCGGTCCAGCAGCGCCCCCGGCTCCGGCAGCGGCCGCGCCGCCCCGAGCGCCAGGATGCCGCGATGGATGGGAAAGCCCACCACCTGGTCCATCACCTTCTGCCCGGCCACATAGATCGGCACGTCCTCCGGCAGGGCCGTGATGACATCGGCGAGCCGCATGGCCTGCGCCTCGGACAGCAGCAGCGCGCGCAGGCGGTGGCTATCCGCTCCACCGAGGCGCGACACGAGCAGGCGCAGCACCACCTCCCCTTCCGCCATGAAGGAGCCTTGCCGGCCCACGAGGTCGCGCTCGCGCACGTCCCGGAAATCCGCGATGCGCGGATCAGCGGCCTCGGTCACCGGAAGGATCATAGGGGCCGGCGCTTCACCGGCACGGGCGGAGCGGTGGTGGCGCGCACCACCAGCTTGGGGGGCATCTCCACCCGCTCCACCGGGCGTGACGGATCGGCGATGCGCTTGAGGGCAAGGTCGGCGGCGGCACGGCCGTATTCGGGGATGAAGGTGTGCACCGACGTCAACCCCGGATGCCAGACTTTGGCCTCGCCGATGTCGTCATAGCCCACCAGCGAGAAGTCTCGGCCCACCGTGAGCCCGGCCGCCTGCAGCTCCATGAGGGCGCCGAAGGCGGAGAGGTCGTTAAAGCTGACGGCGGCGGTGGGCGGCTCCTCCAGCGCCAGCAGGCGCGCCAGCTGGCGGCGGCCTTCTTCCCGCAGGCCCGGCCCTTCCATCACCAGGGTGGGATCGAAGGTGAGGCCGGCGGCGGCAAGGCCGGCCTTGTAACCGGCAAGACGCTTGCGGCCGGTGGAAATAGCGCCGAAGCCGCCCAGCATGCCGATGCGGGTATGGCCCAGCGCCACCAGATGGGCGACGCCCAGTGCCACCCCGGTCACATCGTCCGAGCCGGCGAAATCGAAGCCCGAGCCCTCGATCTCCCGCGTCACCTGCACCACGGCGATGCCGGTGGAGGCGAGCGCCTTCAGGTCCGCAATCGTGGAATAAGCGGCGGGCGAGACCAGGAAGGCGTCCGGGCGGTATTCGGCCAGCGTCCCCAGGGTGCGGGTCTGGCGCGCCACGTCCTCCTGGCTGACGCCGAGCAGCACCGTCTTGCCGGCGGCGGTCAAAGCATCCTCCACCGCCGCGAGCAGCTCGGTGAAGGAGGGATTGACGATATCGTGCAGGCCCAGCGCCACGATATTGGTGCGCGCCGTGCGCAGGGCCGCGGCGCCGCGATTGGCCACATAGCCGCGGGCGCGGGCTACTTCCTGCACCTTCAGGCGCGTCGCCTCCGCCACCATGGGGCTGTCGCGCAGGGCGAGCGAGATGGTGGCGGTGGATAATCCAAGCTCGCGGGCAAGGCCCTGGAGCGTCACCTTGCCGATGGAAGCGGGCATCTGGCCGGCTTGGGCCTGATCGGGGATATTGTCATCCATGGGCCTTCCCTATAACCGGATCTGTCGCGTCTCGCGCCGTCCTTTCGTTCATGTTAAACGATTTAACGGCAACGACCAATGGTAATTGGCATAGGGACGAAAGACATGACCGAGGATACGAGCAAGGCGCGGGTCGGTTTCATCGGCGTGGGACTGATGGGCCATGGGATGGCGAAGAACATTCTCGCCAAAGGCTTTCCCCTCGCCGTGCTGGGCCATCGCAACCGGGCACCCGTGGAAGACCTCGTCGCTCGCGGGGCCACCGAGGTGAAGTCGGCGGCGGAGCTGGCGCAGGTGAGCGAGATCATCGTCCTGTGCGTTACCGGCGCGCCACAGGTGGAAGCGGTGTTGCGCGGCGAAAACGGCATTCTCTCCACTGCCAAAGCCGGCCTCCACATCATCGATACCTCCACCTCAGAGCCCACCCTCACCATGGCGCTGGCGGCGGAACTGGAGGCGCGCGGCGTCTTCTTCTGCGATTCGCCCCTCGGCGGCACCCCGGTGCAGGCGGACGAGGGCACGCTCTCGGCCATGGTGGGCGCGCAGGACGCCGCCTTCGCGGTGATCGAGCCGGTGGTGGCGGCCTATGCGAACCGCATCGTGCGGGTGGGCGCGCCGGGGGCGGGGCACACCATGAAGCTGCTCAACAACTTCCTGTCGCTGGGCTATGGCGCCATCTATGCGGAAGCACTGGCGCTGGCCGCCAAGGCGGGGGTGACGCCGCAGGTGTTCGATGCCGTGATCCGCGGCGGGCGCATGGATTGCGGCTTCTACCGCACCTTCATGGGCTATGCGCTGGACGGCGACGTGAACGCCCACCGCTTCACCATCACCAATGCCCACAAGGACATGCGCTATGTGACCAACCTCGCCACCAACACTGGCGCGGCGGCCTTCATCAGCGCCACGGTGAAGAACCTCTACGCCACCGCCGAAGGGCTCGGAAACGGCGAGAAGAACGTGCCGCTGCTGGTGGATGTGGTGGGGCAGATGAACGGGGTGCGTAAAAGCTGATCCAGCCCCGGAGCACGTGACGATCCGGCATGAAGTGGTCGGTACGTGCTCCGGCGGGCTGTGTGGGCAGTGTCGGCGCGGGGCTCAGGCGGCGTTCTTGATCGCCAGTCCGTCCGCGTAGGACACTTCCTTGTAGTCGGAAGGCGAGGAATACTTCAGGCCCACGTCGGCGAGCGCGTCGAGCTTGGCGGCGGTGTCGTATTTCTTCAGCTTGATCTTGTCCACGTAGAACGTGTCGATCAACTCATTATAGACCGAGGTGCCGTCGATGAAGATGGCGAAGATCTTCACATCGCCGAACTGGATCGAGAGGCGATTGCCCTGGGGCAGGTCCGCGATATAGATGAGATACTTGCCATCGGCATTGAAGGCCGAGCCGAAGGTCTCCACCAGCTTGGGCAGGGATTCGAATTCGGCGATGGAGCCGGCGAGGAAGCCGATGGCCGGCTGGCCGTCTTCGGAAACGGCGAAGACCTCCTTCAGGAGGGTCTCCGGGCCGTCATAGGAGATTTCGCCGCGAAAGCCGAAGCGGCCGGCCACGTGGGTGTCGGCGTTCAGGCTGGGCTTCAGCAGCCGGCCCTCGGTTTCGAGCTTGGCAAACGGCGTATCTGCAATGGCAGTCATAAGGATTGGTCCTTTGTGGAGGTCGTGGTGGGCTTGCTGTGGGTGCCGTCGTTCGCTCGGCGGAAACCTGCCGCGCGAACCGCACCGTCGCGGTCTGCCGCGCCCAAAGGGCGCGACCTCTGGTCGGCGGGCCGTGCGGCCCGCTTCAATCGCCCGTGATCAGGACCTCGGGGACCTCGTTGGGGTCCTCAATGTCTAGTCCGTCTTCTTCGGCCAGTTCGACATCCACCAGACACACGTCGCCATCGTCGATGACGAGCTTGATGGGCGTCAGCGCCTTGCCCTGGCAGGGGCCGATGAAGCAGTGGCCGGTGTCGAAATCAAACTTCGCCCCGTGCCGGCCGCACGCGAGGAAGTTGCCCTCCCGGTCGAGAAACTCCCCCGGCACCAGATCCAGGCGCGTGCCCTCGTGGGGGCAGGCATTTTCGTAGCCGTAGTAGTTCTTGGACTGGCGCGCGATGAGGATGGGCCACCTCTTGACGGCGCCGGTCTCGTCCAGCCGCGCCAGCACGAAGCCGCGCGCATCGCCGTCATCGACCTCATAGGTGGCACATACGGCGAAAAGCTCACTCATGGACCGCGCCTTTCCCCGGACGTGCGAGACGCTCCCCTTGGCGGGAAGCGGACATGGACCAGCTACAAGCAAGATCGGAGCCACGGGGAATTGTCGGGTTTCGGCGGGCGATTGCGAAGGCGCGGGACAAGCCAAGCCGCCGCAAACTCCGTAGCCTCCAACCGCCTTCCCCTTCACCCAGCCTTAACCCCTGCCGGCCACACTCCTACCTGTTCGTAAGCGTTGCGTAGGGTTGCGTCATGCGTAGTGTGGCCAAGGGGGCAGCCGGACGGACGGCGCGCCAGTTGGGCGTTTGTCCGGAGTATGCCGAGCCTGCCCCCTTGGCGGCCCCACGGGCCGTTACGGTGCCAGGTACGGCCCCGCGGGCCGTCGAGCCGGTGCTTACGGCACCCCGTGCCGCGCGCGCTGTATCTCCGGCGAAGCGGACGCGGGACGCGGCAGGCGTCGCGCCGGGCGCGTTGCCCCTCGACCAGATCCTCCTCGGCGACAGCATCCAGATGATGGCCGGCCTGCCCGCCGGCAGCGTGGATCTCGTGTTCGCCGATCCGCCCTACAATCTCCAGCTCGGCGGCGAGCTGAAGCGGCCCGACGAGAGCCTCGTCGATGCGGTGGACGACGATTGGGACCGCTTCGACAGCTTCGCCACCTATGATGCCTTCACCCGCGCCTGGCTTCTGGCCGCGCGGCGGGCGCTGAAGCCCAACGGCACGCTGTTCGTCATCGGCTCCTATCACAACATCTTCCGCGTCGGCGCCATGATGCAGGATCTGGGCTTCTGGATCCTCAACGACATCGTGTGGCGCAAGGCGAACCCCATGCCCAATTTCCGGGGCCGGCGCTTCACCAATGCCCACGAGACGCTGATCTGGGCCGCCCGCAGCGCGGATGCCAAATACACCTTCAATTACGAGGCGCTCAAAGCGGGCAACGAAGATGTTCAGGTGCGCTCGGACTGGCTGTTCCCCCTGTGCACCGGCCAGGAGCGGCTGAAGGACGGGGCGGGCAAGAAGCTGCACCCCACCCAGAAGCCCGAGGCCCTGCTCGCCCGCGTCCTGCTCTCGGCGACCAAGCCCGGCGACGTGGTGCTCGACCCCTTTTTCGGCTCCGGCACCACCGGTGCGGTGGCGAGGCGCCTGCGCCGCTCCTTCATCGGCATCGAGCGGGAGGAGGCCTATGCGCAGGCCGCCCGCGCCCGTATCGATGCGGTGGAGCCGCTGCCGGAAGATGCCCTGATCGCCCCGCCCAGCGCGCGGGAAGCCCCGCGCGTCGCATTCTCGGTGCTGGTGGAGCGCGGGCTGGTGACGCCCGGCGCCGAGCTGACCGACGCCAAGGGCCGCTTCCGCGCCGTGGTGCGGGCCGATGGCACCCTGTCACTGGCCGGCGGGCAGAATGTGGGCTCCATCCACCGCGTCGGCGCTCTGGCGCAGGGGGCGGAAGCCTGCAACGGCTGGACCTTCTGGCACGTGGAAGAACAGGGCCGCCGCCACCCCATCGACGTGCTGCGGGCCCGGCTGCGGGCTGAGATGGGCATCGCGGCGGAATAGGCCGGCCGGGACGCTCCGCTTACGCACGCCGGCCGCGCCCGCTATCCCGGCCGCCCAGCCACGATCGCAGCATCCCCTCTTCAAAGCCCGGCCACGGATGCCAGATGGATCCCCCGGTCAAGCCGGGGGATGACGGCGGGTCGGGGGATGACAGCGGTTGTCCATTATTCGACGCCACCGTGGGCCAGCACCTTGCGCATGAGCGAGGGCAGCGCCTCACGGCCGAAACCCTCCGGCCGAACCCAGCGATGGCCCTCAGGCGCCGGCGTGGCGGCGGGCAGGTCGGCGCGGAGCACCTTCAGCGTCAGCGCGAAATGGGTGAAGACATGCTCCACCGCCCCCGGCACGGCGCGCCAGCGGGTCGGGAAGGGGGCGTGATCCTCGGTGCGCGCAGGCGCCTTCGCCCCCGCCCGGCTGTCCCAGGGGGTGGAGGGCACCTCCGTCATCTTCGCCAGAAGGCCCTTGTCGGGCCGGGTGCGCAGCAGCACCGCCCCATCCGCCCGCACGGCGAGGAAGGCCGCGCCCTCGCGCCGGGGCTTCTCGCCCTTGGGCGCCTTCACCGGATAGCGGGCGGCATCGCCCTCAGCCCACGCCACGCACGGCTCCATCCAGGGGCAGAGCGAGCAGGCGGGAGATTTCGGTGTGCAGATGGTGGCGCCCAGATCCATCATGGCTTGGGCGAAATCCCCCGGCCGCGCGGACGGCGTCAGCGCGGCGGCGCGGGCCTTGATGGCGCCCTTCGCCCCCGGCAACGGCTCGCCGACGGCATAGAGGCGGGAGATGACGCGCTCGATGTTGCCGTCCACCGGACTTGCCGGCCGGTCGAAGGCGATGGCGGCGATGGCGGCCGCCGTATAGGGGCCGATGCCGGGAAGATCCAGCAGCGCCGCCTCGGCATCGGGGAAGCGCCCGCCGTGGCGGTCCACCACCGCCTTGGCGCAGGCGTGGAGATTGCGGGCGCGGGCGTAATAGCCGAGCCCCGCCCAGGCGGAGAGCACCTCTTCCAGCGGCGCGGCGGCGAGATGCGACACGCTGGGCCAGCGGGCGAGGAAGGCCCCGAAATACGGCCCCACCGCTTTCACCGTGGTCTGCTGCAGCATGATCTCGGAGAGGAACACATGGTAGGGATCGGCCCGCAGCCCCGGCTCGGCCCGCCAGGGCAGGCGGCGGCGGTGACGGTCGTACCAGGCGAGCAGCGCGGCAGGATCAGGCCCGCCGGTGCGTGATGCGGCGGCGGGTGCGCCGGAGCTTGCTTCGGCAATCGCGTCGGAACTTAGGTCCGCACGCGCGCCCGAACCTGCCGACGCACGCGCCGAGGCCCGCGCGGACGCTCTTGCAGTCGCTCTCGCTGCTGCTCTTGCCGTGGCTCTTGCGGCGGGGGAGGATGTCATGCGGCCAAGGTGGCTGCGTCGGCGCCGCAGGACAAGGGGCGCCGCGCCTTCTTCCCCTTCAGAGAATCCCCGAGCCGCCCGTGTCGAACCCGCTCCGCATGCTCTCCCGCCGCTCCGGCCCCCGGCCGCTCGCCGACTTCGTCGCGCCGAGCATCTCGGACCTGTGCGGCAAGGCGGGCTTCTCCGTGGTGGAGGTGGTGACCCACTGGGACGAGATTGTCGGGCCGGACCTTGCCCCGCGCTGCATGCCCGTGCGCCTGCAATGGCCCAAGGAAGACGGCGCCGCCGCCACTTTGGTGGTGCGGGTGGAAGGCGCCTATGCCATCGAGCTGCAATATGCCGCCGGCGTGGTGGTGGAGCGCATCAACGCCTATTTCGGCTGGCGCTGCGTGGGCCGGCTCGCCCTGCGCCAGGGGCCGGTGCCTCAGCGCCATGCCCGCCAGCCTTTGCCGTCCAAGCCCGAGCCGGCGACCGTCGCCGCCGTGCGCGGCGAGATCGGCGCCTTCGAGGACGAGGCGCTGGCCGCCTCCCTCGCCCGGCTCGGGGCGCTGGTGCGACGCGAGCGCGGACGCGGCTGATCGGCTTCCGGCCGGCGCGCGAGCGCACTGAACAAGCTGTGATCGTCGCACGTTTGCCGCCATACGGGCGACATGTTAGAGCGCCATGGATTCCGCTGGCGAGGCGCCCTGCCCCGCCTTTACCCGTGCTTTGCGCTCAATAGCTTCGGCGATATGGCGCATCCGGCTCCCGCCCGCGCGGGACCCCCGGATTCGACGCCGGACCTTTCGGAGATGTCCATGATTCTCGATCGCCGCCGTTTCCTGGCCGGAGCCGGACTTGCCGCCCTCGCCGCGGGCCTGGGCCTCGGCCTCACCATCCCGTTCGAGCCGGCCGCCGCGCAGACCGTCGAGCAGGCCAAGCTCATGGCCCCCGCCGCGAGCCCCCTGCCGGAGAAGGCCATCGGCAGCGCCACGGCGCCGGTGACGGTGGTGGAATACGCTTCGGCCACGTGCAGCCATTGCGCCGCCTTCCACACCACCACCTTCCCCGAGCTGAAGACGAAATATATCGACACCGGCAAGGTGCGCTTCGTCTTCCGCGAATTCCCGTTCGAGCCGGTGGCCACCGCCGCCTTCATGCTGGCCCGCTGCATGCCGGACGACAAATATTTCCCCATGATCTCGACCCTGTTCGAGACCCAGAAGGCCTGGGCCTACAGCCAGGACCCGGCGGCGGGCCTGCTGGCCGTGGCCAAGCAGGCGGGCATGAGTCAGGCCGATTTCGAGAAGTGCCTCACCGACCAGACCCTCGGCGAGAAGGTGCAGGAAAGCGCCCTCTACGCCAACAAGGAGCTGGGCGTGAACGCGACCCCCACCTTCTTCATCAACGGCAAGAAGGTCTCCGGCGCCCTCGGCATCGCCGAATGGGACAAGGAACTGGCCCCGCTGCTCGCCGGCAAGTGAGGTTGGGCGTCTTGGCGCGGGGCCTCGCGAGGCTGTAGGCGCAGTCGCCGCTCTCCCGGCCGAACTCGGCTGTTGCCGAGTTCGGTTCCCCCGCACTGAAGCCGGAAACATCCGGCTTCAGTGCGGGGGAGGGTTGGGGAGGGGGCAAGTCCTCCTCCTCTGTTCCGGTAGCGCCAGTGGAGAGCACCGTTGCCCCCACCCTGCCCTCCCCCGCACCCGGGAGAGGGTTTCCAGTATGACGGGTCGATGTGGCGGCGCACGACGAAGCGTCGAAGTATCCGCCCCGCCCTCACGCCGCCTTCAGCTTCTTCTCCACATAGCGGCTTTCCTGGGTGCGCCCGCCATAGCCATAGGCGTCGGCCTTCACCTCGCGCACCAGGATGTAGCTCTCCGGATCCAGCTCCGGCAGCAGGCCGCCCATGGCGGCGAACACCGCTTCCAGATAGGCCGCCTTCTCGTCCTTGGTGTTGGTGCCGTCCACCACCAGAATGTCGAGGGCGAAGGACGAGGCGTTCTTCGCCGCCAGCGACGCGCCGCCCACGAACCACTGCTCGCGCGGCACGAAGGAGACGGCGACGGCCGTCACCTTCGGGTCCTTGCGCAGGATGCCGGCGGTGAGATCGGACAGGGTGGCCGCGACAGTGGCGGCGAGGGCGGCATCGGGCGCGCCGGACAGCTTCACATCGAGAAGGGGCATGAGGGTCTCCATCGGTTCGATGGCGTCACCCTACGCCGCACCTTCGCATGAGAAAATTTGAATTCTAAAATCCGAGAAATCGGATAAGCTCATATCATGATCCGCAATCTCGATCTCGATCTCCTGCGCAGCTTCGCGGCCGTGGCCGATCTGGGCTCCATCTCGGCGGCCGCGCGCAAGGTGGGGCGCAGCCAGTCGGCCGTGAGCCTGCAAATGGACCGGCTGGCCGAATCCCTCGGCTTCCAGGTGCTGGAGCGGCGGGGCCGGGCCGTCTCTCCCACCCCGCGCGGCGGTGCCTTCCTGGAGGATGCCCGCCGCCTGCTCGACCTCAACGACCGGGTGCTGACCCAGCATGTGCACGGCGCCTTCGCCCAGCCGCTGCGGCTCGGCTTCGTGCAGGACGTGGGCGAAGACGTGATGAAGCGCATCCTGTATCGCCTCGCGGCCAGCTTTCCCCAGGCCCCGATCACGGTGCGCGTGTGCACCACCGTCACCATGCTGGACAAGCTGAAGGCGGAGGACCTCGACATCGCCGTGGGCCTGCGCAACGAGAGCGACCTGCCCACCACCCTGCTGCTGCGCGAGCCCATGGTGTGGATCGCCGCCCGCCACCTGCGCCTCGACCGGGAGGCGCCGGTGCCGCTGGTGCTGTTCGAGAACCCCTGCATCTGCCGCAGCGCCGCCATCTCGGCCCTCAATGCGGCGGGGCGCTCTTTCCGCATCGCCTTCACCAGCCCCAGCCTGCCCGGCCTCATGGCCGCGGTGGGCGCGGGAATCGGCGTCACCGTGCGCTCACCGCGCGCACTCAGGCCCGACCTTGCGGTGGTGGCGGACCTCGACCGCGCCAGCCTGCCGGACATGGAATTCGTGCTCTACGGCCGGCCCGGCAGCCGCCCGCCGGCCCTCGCCAAGGTGGAGGAGATCCTGCTGGAGGAGCTGCGCCGCGAGCATCCGCTCTACGCCGTGGCCTGAAGCCGGCTGGACATCGCCGGGGGGAGACCCCACCTTTTCCCCATCGTTGACGGCCCGGGGGTCTGCCCCTTTCTGCCCCGGGGGAGATTGCCGCGCCATGCCTGCCCCTTTCCCCTTCGACAATTCCTATGCCCGCGACCTGCCGGGCTTCTACGCTCCCGCCACGCCCACCCCGGTGACCGCACCCGGCCTCGTGAAGGTCAACGCCCCCCTCGCGGAAGAGCTGGGCCTCGACCCCGAAGCGCTGGCCACCCCGCACGCGGTGGAGATGTTCGCCGGCCAGCATGTGCCGGAGGGGGCGGAACCCATCGCGCTCGCCTATGCCGGCCACCAGTTCGGCCAGTTCACGCCCCAGCTCGGCGACGGGCGGGCCATCCTGCTGGGCGAGGTGGTGGACCGTGCCGGCCGACGCCGCGACATCCAGCTGAAGGGCTCCGGCCCCACGCCCTTCTCCCGCCGTGGCGACGGGCGGGCGGCGCTGGGTCCGGTGCTGCGCGAGTACATCGTCAGCGAGGCCATGGCGGCACTGGGCATCCCCACCACGCGGGCGCTGGCGGCGGTGACCACCGGCGAGCCGGTACTGCGCGACCGGCCGCTGCCGGGCGCCGTGCTGGCGCGGGTGGCGGCGAGCCATATCCGCATCGGCACGTTCCAGTTCTTCGCCGCCCGCAAGGCCACCGACGCGGTGCGCCAGCTGGCCGACTACACCATCGCCCGGCATTATCCCGAGCTTGCCGGCGCGAGCGAACCCTATCTGGCGCTGCTGAATGGCGTCATCGGCCGGCAGGCGGCGCTGGTGGCGCGCTGGCTTCTCGTGGGCTTCATCCACGGGGTGATGAATACCGACAACATGTCGGTCTCCGGCGAGACCATCGATTACGGCCCCTGCGCCTTCATGGACGCCTATGACCCGGAAACGGTGTTCTCCTCCATCGACCAGATGGGCCGCTACGCCTATGGCAACCAGCCGGACATCGCCCACTGGAACCTGGCCCGCCTCGCCGAATGCCTGATCCCGCTGCTGGGCGAGGACAAGGAAGCCGCCATCGCCGCCGCCAACGGCGCCTTGAAGGACTTCCCGGCGCTCTTCAGGGCGGCCTACCATTCCGGCCTCGTGGCCAAGATCGGCCTTGCGGCGCCGGACGGGGTAGCGAGCGAGGAAGACACCACCCTCGCTTTGGAGCTGCTGTCAGTGATGGCAGCGTCCAAGGCCGATTTCACCCTCACCTTCCGCCGGCTGGGGGCGCTTGCCGCCGACCCGGAAGCCGGGGGTCCGGTGCGCGACCTGTTCCTCGACCGGGAGGCCTTCGACGCCTGGACCACCCGCTGGCGCGAGCGGCTGGCCGCCACCGGACGCGACGCCGCGGCGACCCGCGCGGCCATGGACCGCGTCAATCCCCTCTTCATCCCGCGCAACCATCTGGTGGAGCAGGTGATCGCTTCGGCGACGGAGGGCGACTTCGCCCCCTTCGAGACGCTGAACACGGTGCTGGCGCACCCCTTCGAGGAGCAGCCGGCCTTCGCCGCCTATGCCGGCTTGCCGCCGTCCATGGAGGGCTACCAGACCTTCTGCGGGACGTGAGGGGGAGCGCCGCAAAACGAGCCAACCAAACGAAAAGGGCGCGGCCGAAGCCGCGCCCTCTCTTATTTCGAAGATGGAAGGCTGGATCAGAAGTCCATACCGCCACCGAAGCCGGCATTGCCGGCTTCGCCACTCAAGACCTTGGTCGGCCTGGACTTCCTCAGAAGTCCATACCGCCCATGCCACCCATGCCGCCGCCGGGCATGGAGGGCATGCCGCTGTCGCGCTTGGGCAGCTCGGCCACCAGGGCTTCGGTGGTGACGATCAGGGCGGCGATGGAGGCCGCGTCCTGCAGGGCGGTGCGCACCACCTTCGCAGGGTCGACGATGCCGGCGACGATCATGTCCACATATTCCTCGCTCTGGGCATTGAAGCCAAAGTTCGGATCATTGGACTCCTGCACCTTGCCCACCACGATGGAGCCTTCCACGCCGGAATTCTCGGCGATCTGGCGGATGGGGGCCTCAAGGGCGCGCAGGACGATCTTGATGCCGGCGGTGATGTCGGGATTGTCCGAGGTCACCAGCTCGACCGCCTTCTTGGCGCGCAGCAGGGCCACGCCGCCGCCGGGGACAATGCCTTCTTCCACCGCAGCGCGGGTGGCGTTCAGGGCGTCGTCCACGCGGTCCTTCTTCTCCTTGACTTCCACTTCCGTGGAGCCGCCGACGCGGATCACCGCGACGCCGCCCGCGAGCTTGGCCAGACGCTCCTGGAGCTTCTCGCGGTCGTAGTCCGAGGAGGTCTCCTCGATCTGCGCCTTGATCTGGTTCACGCGGGCCTCGATGTCGGCCTTCTCGCCGACGCCGTCCACGATGGTGGTCTTCTCCTTTTCGAGAATCACCTTCTTGGCGCGGCCGAGCTGGGCGATGGTCACGTTCTCGAGCTTGATGCCGAGATCTTCCGAGATCACCGTGCCGCCGGTGAGGATGGCGATATCCTCCAGCATGGCCTTGCGGCGATCACCGAAGCCGGGAGCCTTCACGGCCGCGACCTTCAGGCCGCCGCGCAGCTTGTTGACCACGAGGGTGGCCAGCGCCTCGCCTTCCACGTCCTCGGCCACGATGACCAGCGGGCGGCCGGTCTGCACCACGGCTTCGAGCACGGGCAGGATCGGCTGGAGGCCGGAGAGCTTCTTCTCGAAGATGAGGAGGTAGGGCTCTTCCAGGTCGGCGATCATCTTCTCCGCATTGGTGATGAAATAGGGAGAGAGATAGCCGCGGTCGAACTGCATGCCTTCGACCACTTCGAGCTCGGTCTCGGCGGTCTTGGCTTCCTCGACGGTGATGACGCCTTCATTGCCTACGCGCTGCATGGCGCCGGCGATCATCTCGCCGATGGAGGCATCGCCGTTGGCGGAGATGGTGCCCACCTGCGCCACTTCGGCGGAGGAGGAGACCTTCTTGGCGCGGGCGCGGATGTCGGCGATGGCGGCGGCGACGGCGAGGTCGATGCCGCGCTTCAGGTCCATGGGGTTCATGCCGGCGGCGACCGACTTGGCGCCTTCCTTCACGATGGCCTGGGCCAGCACGGTGGCGGTGGTGGTGCCGTCGCCTGCGAGGTCATTGGTCTTGGAGGCGACTTCACGCACCAGCTGGGCGCCGAGGTTCTCGAACCGGTCTTCCAGCTCGATCTCCTTGGCGACGGTGACGCCGTCCTTGGTGATGCGCGGGGCGCCGAACGACTTCTCGATCACCACGTTGCGGCCCTTGGGACCGAGGGTGACCTTCACGGCGTTGGCGAGGATATCGACGCCGCGCAGCAGCTTTTCGCGGGCGTCGCCGGAGAACTTTACGTCTTTGGCAGCCATTACGGCCTCCTGAATTCTGGGATTATAGGGTGCGTTCGGGCCGCCATCACTTGGCGAATACCCTCACGCGGCAGCGACACTCAACCGGCAACACCACTCACTTGGTGATGACGCCGAGGATGTCGCTCTCCTTCATGATGAGAAGGTCCTGGCCGTCGATCTTCACTTCGGTGCCGGACCACTTGCCGAACAGCACCCGGTCGCCCGCCGCCACGTCGAGGGGAACCAGCTTGCCGGCCTCGTCGCGCGCACCGGCGCCCACCGCGATCACCTCGCCCTCCTGGGGCTTTTCCTTGGCGGTGTCGGGGATGATGATGCCGCCAGCGGTCTTCTGCTCGGCTTCGATGCGCTTGACCACGACGCGGTCGTGCAGGGGACGGAAGGACATTGTTTTTACCTCTCCGAGGGACGCGAGCCTCTGGCCCGCCGGTTCTGGCACTCTCCAAGGTGGAGTGCCAAGCTCGCAGCGGAGATAAGCGGGCCACCCCTCCCCGTCAAGGCGCGCTGCAGCATGAGATCCGGCCGGCTGCCTCAAAGGACAGCTAGGAAAGCCGTAACCGGCGTGGTCTAGCTTTGGTTCACAGTGGCGCCAAACCTTCGCGATTCGCGGGGCGCGGCGGCATCGACGCGGACGGCGCCAACCATTATGGTCGGCGGAACCGGCTGGCATGGCGGGCAATCGGATAACGGATCCCAGGCGGCGGGAGGCCTCGGAAATCACATGACGAAGATGTTTGCGGGATCGAAGTCGCATGTGGGCGCCGCGCGGCGCGCCGGCCTGCTGGGCGTTGCCGTGACCGGACTGGCGCTGATGCTCGCCGGGTGCGCGAGCGGCCCCACCGAGCCGCCGCCTCCGGCCCGCCCGCAATTCACCAGCCCCATTCCGCCGGACCGCCTGGTGGGCCGCTGGGGCCTCGCCGCCTATCACCGGCCCGATGATGCGACCCGGACCGAGAATCAGGCGCGCGCGCAGTGCTCAAATCCCTATGTCATTACCGCCGGCCCCAATGGCGGCGTGATGATGTACCTCGCTGACGACAACAAGCTGACCGAAGTTGTGTCGAAGCAGGTGGCCGGCGGCCCGACCTACATCGGGCCCCCAGAGGACCCGGCCGGTGGCGAGCGGGACCGCCAGGTGGTGCGCTTCGATGGCAACGTGCTGGTGCTGAAGTGGCTGGACCCTGAGGTCTCCCGTCGCTACGGCACCATGGTCTACGTGCGCTGCTCCTGAACCCGGGTGCCTGATCGGCCGGCGCCCAGCCGGCCGACTCTCCTGCGACCATCCCACGGCCACGCGCCACACCCGGCAGGCCATGCCCTGACGGGTGAATTGCGCGGGCGCTTCTCAGCGCCGGTACGCACTGAGCAGGGATGAGCCGCGATTGGTGGGATCGAATACGTGCAGCCCCATCTCCTCGGTGAGGTCGCGGAAGGCTGAGATGCCGCGCACCGAATTGCCCTTGGCGTCGAGGCGTGGCGAATAGGTGCCGATGCCCAATTGCCGGTTCACCACGCCGAGGATGCCGCCGCCCACCCCGCTTTTGGCCGGCACGCCCACGTCGAAGGCCCAGTTGCCGGCAAAATCATACATGCCGCAGGTGAACATCACCGACAGGGTGTTGCGCACCGCCTCCACCGCGAACACGGCGCTGCCGGTGAGCGGATTTTCCCCGATATTGGCCAGCGTCGCCCCCATCACCGCAAGGTCGGTGGCGGTGACGAGGATGGAGCACTGGCGGAAATAAAGCTCGACGGCGTCGTCCACATCGGCGCCGAGCGCACCCGCGCACTTCAGCAGGTGGGCGATGCCGCGGTTGCGGTGGCCGGTCTGCGCCTCCGAGCGGAACACGGTCTCGTCCATCGCCAGCCGGCGGCCGGCAGCGGCGGAGAAGCGGTCCAGCACCACCTCGAACGCCTCCGCCCCGAACGCCTCGGCAAGAAGGCCGGAGACGGTGATGGCCCCGGCATTCACCATGGGATTGAAGGGACGGTTGGACAGCGCATCGAAGACGATGGCGTTGAAGGCATCGCCGGACGGCTCGACCCCCACATGGGCCAAGACCTTGTCCCGGCCCAGCGCCTCCAGCGCCAGACAATAGGCCAGCGCCTTGGAAATGGACTGGATGGTGAAGGGCAGATCCACGTCGCCCACGCCCACCACCTCGCCGGAGACCGACGCCACCGCGATGCCGAAGCGCTCGGGATCGGCCTTGGCGAGTTCGGGAATGTAATCGGCAAGCATGCCCGAGGCGTCATGGCGGGTGCGCTCGAAGCTATGCTCCAGCACCCCCTTGAGGCCATAGGCCTGCTCGATCTCCGGGATTGACGACACGTCTGGCATTCCCTTCCGCCCCGCCGATCGGCCGGATCGGTCTGCGCCTGGATTTCAAGCAAGAGACGGGCCAGCGGCCGGGTGCGGTGCGGGACCGCGCTCAGGCCGATACGGGACAGGTGCGCGCCCTATTCGTCCATCTTCAGCGCGGCGATGAAGGCCTCCTGCGGGATCTCCACCTTGCCGAACTGGCGCATCTTCTTCTTGCCTTCCTTCTGCTTGTCCAGAAGCTTGCGCTTACGAGAGATGTCGCCGCCGTAGCACTTGGCGGTCACGTCCTTGCGCAGGGCCTTGATGGTTTCGCGGGCAATGATCTTGGCGCCGATGGCGGCCTGGATCGGGATGTTGAACAGATGCTGGGGGATCAGGTCCTTCAGCTTCTCGCACATCACCCGGCCGCGTGCGTCGGCACGCGCGCGGTGCACCAGCATGGAGAGGGCGTCCACCGGCTCCGAATTCACCAGAATGGACATCTTCACGAGATCCCCGGCGCGGTACTCGGTGATCTGGTAGTCGAACGAGGCGTAGCCCTTGGAGATGGATTTCAGCCGGTCGTAGAAGTCGAACACCACCTCGTTGAGAGGCAGGTCATAGGTCACCATGGCCCGCGCGCCCACGTAGGTCAGCTCGATCTGGTTGCCGCGCCGGTCCTGGCACAGCTTCAGCACCGAGCCGAGATACTCGTCCGGGGTCAGGATGGTGGCGCGGATCCACGGCTCGCGGATCTCCTCGATCTTCACCACATCCGGCATGTCCGCCGGATTGTGCAGGTCGATGACCGAATTGTCGGTCATCTGGATCTCGTAGATGACCGAGGGCGCGGTGGCGATCAGGTCGAGGTTGAACTCGCGCTCCAGCCGCTCCTGGATGATCTCCAGGTGCAAGAGCCCGAGGAAGCCGCAGCGGAAGCCGAAGCCCAGCGCGGCGGAGGTCTCCATCTCATAGGAGAAGCTGGCGTCGTTCAGGCGCAGCTTGCCCATGGCGGCGCGCAGATCCTCGAACTGCGCCGCATCCACCGGGAACAGCCCGCAGAACACCACCGGCTGCGCCGGCTTGAAGCCCGGCAGCATGTCGGCGCAGGGGCGCTTTTCTTCCGTGATGGTGTCGCCGACGCGGGTATCGGCCACTTCCTTGATGGAGCCGGTGAGGAAGCCGATCTCGCCGGGGCCAAGCTCGGCCATGGCCACCATCTTGGGGGTGAACACGCCGACGCGGTCCACGTCGTTCACGGCGCCGGAGCCCAGCATCTTGATGCGCTGGCCCTTCTTCAGAACGCCGTCGATGATGCGCACCAACACCACCACGCCGAGATAGGTGTCGTACCAAGAATCCACCAGCAACGCCTTCAGCGGCGCGGCGCGGTCGCCCATAGGCGGCGGCAGGCGGGTGACGATGGCTTCCAGCACCTGGTCCACGTTGAGGCCGGTCTTCGCGGAAATGCCGATGGCATTGGAGGCGTCGAGGCCGATCACGTCCTCGATCTGCGCCTTCACCTTCTCCGGCTCGGCGGCGGGCAAGTCGATCTTGTTGAGGACCGGGACGATGTCGTGGTTGTTGTCGATGGCCTGGTAGACGTTGGCCAGCGTCTGCGCCTCCACGCCCTGGGAGGCGTCCACCACCAGCAGCGAGCCCTCAACGGCGGCGAGCGAGCGGTTCACCTCATAGGCGAAGTCCACGTGCCCGGGGGTGTCGATGAGGTTGAGGATGTAAGTCTCGCCATCTTGCGCCTTGTAGGACAGGCGCACGGTCTGGGCCTTGATGGTGATGCCGCGCTCGCGCTCGATATCCATGCTGTCGAGCACCTGATCCGTCATCTCCCGCTCGGTGAGACCGCCGGTGATCTGGATCAGGCGGTCGGCGAGGGTCGATTTCCCATGATCGATGTGGGCGACGATGGAGAAGTTGCGAATGTTCTTCTGGGCGGTGGCGGTCATCCGCGCCGCATAGCATCGGCGCGGGTTCGCCACAAGGCGGCAGGGCCGGCGCAGGGCGGGAGAAGGGGTGGCACGAGCCCCGCCCGCACGACGGCAATCCTCGCAGGGGCGCGCACCACCGCCGTCTGGCGGACGCGCGCGCCCGTCTCGACAGGATCAGGACAAAACGGCCCTCAAAGCCCCATCAGGCGGCGCTTCTTGCCGGGTGTCTCCGGCTCGTCGGGGGTTTCCCCCTCCGGTCCCGGATCATCCGGCAGCGGCGGCAGGGCGACGATGGGGGCGGGCCGCGCCGGCTTCCCCTTCCCGTTCGCCGCTGCGGCGGGGGCCGGCACCGGCTCCGGGGAAAGCGTTACGGGTGCTGGCTTTACGGGAGGTGGCGGAGCGACGACCACCGCCGGTTCCGGCTCGGGCACCACCACCAGCTCCGGCTTCGGCTCCTCCTTGGGGGGAGTGAGCGCGGCGGCTTCCGCCTCGGCGGCTGCAACAAGGGCAGCCGCTTCGGCGGCGGCGACGGCAGCCTTGGCCTCCTCGCTGGCGCGGACGGCGGCGATGGCCGCCTTCACCCGCTCCGCCTCATGCTCCAGGATCGGGGTGGCGGAGACGCCGGGGGGCACTTCCCACACAAAGGCGTCGAGCTTTCCGGACACCGGCGACACCGCCGCCCAGGCGTGGGACACCACCCCGTCGGCGATCCAGGCCGGGTCGCGATTGGCCCGCACGGCGCGCGCGGTCCACTCCCGAGCCTTGCCGATATCGGCATGTTCGGCGGCTTCAAGTTCGGCCATGAGCAGGCAGACGCGCTGGCTCGGCTCGGCCAGCAGCGGCTCCAGCACCAGGCGGGCCTGGGCGAATTCCTGCGCATCGATGGCGGCGCGGGACAGGGCGATGGCGCTCTCGCGATGGCTGGGCGCCCGGTTCACCAGGGTGCGGATGCGCTTCAGGCGATCCTGCGCTGCGTCGCCCGGCCGCAGATAGGCCTCCACGTCCGCCAACTCGGGATGGGGATTGGTGGCGAACGCGGTCTCCACAACCTTGGCCGCCTTGCGCAGCTCGCCGGCGGCGCCCAGCAGGCGGCCGGCGCAGGCGGCGGCAGGCACGAGGGTGGGGGCGAGGCGCACCGCCTCCACCGCCTTTTCCCGTGCCACCAGCGGGTCGGAATGCTCCAGCGCGATGGCCTCGGCGGCCAGCAGCACCGCCTTGCGACGGCGGTACTGGGCCTTGTCGATGCCCTTGAGGGCCATCTGGCGCTCCAGCACGCCGCGCGCGCCGGCATAATCGCCGGCGGCACAGCGCGCCTCGATCACGGCATCCGCCGCCCAGCCCAGGGTCGGCGCGGCGGAGGCGGCTTCCTCGGCGATGGCGTAGGCCGCCACCTTGTCCCCCGCCTTGCGCGCCTCCATGTGCAGGCCGCGCAGGCCGAGCAGGCGCGTCTCCGGCTTGTCCACCATGGCGCGGAAGGCGGCGACCGCCACCTCGTGCTTGCCATCCAGCTGCGCTGCCTGGGCGGTGAGCAGGTGGGTGAGCGGCTCGTTGGGCAAGAGGCGGGCGGCATCGTGCCGGGCCTGGCGCACGGCGGCATTGTCGCCGATGCCCACCGCGAGCAGGCCGCGCGTCACCGCGTTCCAGCCCTTCTCGCGCCGGCGGCGTCGCGAGAAGGCGGCGATGATCTTCGGCGAGCGCACCAGCAGGGAGAGGATACGCCACAGGATCAGGATGAGGCCGGCGACGACGGCGATCACCGCCAGCGCCACGGGCACGGTGGTGCCATAGGCGACGCCTTCCCACACCACCGTCACCTCGCCCGGCCGGTCGGCCAGCCAGGAGACGCCGAAGGTGATGGCGACGAGCAGGAGCAGGAATAGGACGAGGCGGATCACGGCACCTTCCTCGAAATGGCGGCGAGCTGCTGCTGGTAGAGCGTCCCGGCGACACGCACCGCAGCGGTGCGTGCCTCGATCTCGCGGATCACGGCAAGGCGAGCCTGCACCGGGTCCGGCAGCTTCTTCAGCGTGATGAGGGCGTCATCCAGCTGGCCGGCCTTCAGCTGACCGACAGCGGTGGCGATGAGGCCTTCAAGATCCACCGAGCCGGGACCCGTGACCGGGCGCACCTTCACCAGGCTCTCGGCCGAGGCCAGGAGCCGGTCCACCAGCGAGGCGGAGGAATCCACCGGCGCGGGCGCGGGCCGCTCGGCGGCGATGGCGGCGGCGCCCTGCTGCGCCAGCGTGGCGGCGAGCTTGGACGGCGCCGCATAGCCCGCCGCCGCCGCCGCGGCGAACGGATCGAGCTGGCCGGCGGCCGGCCCCAGCGTGGTGCGGGCGGCGGCCAGCTCCGCCGCGAACGGCCGGCCGGAGACCACCGCATCGCGGAAGGTGGAAAGCACCACGAGGCCGGCGGCCGCGCGGTTGAAGGCGGTGGCGGCGGCGGTCGCCTCCTCGATCTGCGCCTTCAGCGCATCGAGGCGCGGGCCGACGGCCTCCACCTTGGGGGTGAGGGACTGGGCGAGGGCCTGAACCTGCGCCTGCGCCTGGGCGCCAGCCTGCTGGGCGCCGGCCGTGGCTGCGGCCACCGCCGTATGGAGATTGGTCTCCACCGTGCGCAGGGCCTCGATGTCGCGGCGGGCGGTGGCGAGCGCGTCCCGCGTCGCCTCGCTGCTCGCCTTCAGGTCGTCCACCGTTTTCAGCAGGCCCGGCGGCACGGCGGGCACGGGGGCCTGAGCCTGAGTCGGGGCGGACGTGCCGGTCGGGGCCGGGGCGGACTTCAGCGCCACCACGGTGGCTTCAAGGGATTTCAGGCTCGCCTCGCTGCGCTCCAGACGCTCGGACAGGGCGGCGATGGAACGCGGATCGAAGACCGGACGCGTTTCCAGAGCCGCGATGCGGCTTTGCAGCGGCGCGAGGTTCACCACCGGGGCCGGCTCCACCACGGGCGCGGGCGGCGGGAAGAATTGCGGAAGCGCATACCACAGGCCGCCGGCCACGGCGCCGCCGCCGATGATGCCGGCAATCAGCCCAGCAAACACCGCGCCGCCATTGCCCGAACGGGCCGGCGCAGGCGTGGCCGCCCTGGCGGCGGTGTTCGCCCCCGCGGCCGATTCGCCGGAGGCAACGGCCTCGGCCGGCTTCGATCCCGCCGGCTTGGCCTCGGATGGCTTGGCATCGGACAGCTTGGCGTCAGATGGCTTGATATCTGCCGGCTTGGCGTCCGAGAGCTTGGGCCCGGTCGACACGGTGCTCGAAGGCTTGGGATCGGACGATTGGGGATCGGCGGATTTGGGCTCGACCGGCATGGACGGAGCCGGCTTGGCCTCCACCGGCTTGGTGTCGACCCCGGCGGGTTTGGTGTCCTTGCCGGGCACCTGGGTGCCGATGCCCTGGGCTGCGGTCGCACCGGGCGCGCCCGAAGCGGTCGCGACCTCCTCGGCCTTCAGGTCCAGCGTGGGCGGGGTGCGGGACGGGCGGGACGCGAAGCCCTCCGCCTTCGGATCGTCGCTCGCCATAGGCGTCTCTCGTGCCTCCATCGTGAGTTCGGATCCGCTGTACCGGTTCCGGATAAACCGCCCCGCGTCGCACCGCAACAGCCCCGCTGCGCAAGGTCATGTCACAGCCGCGTCACAGCAGGGCGAGAAGCGCATCCTCGTTGGGCGCCGTGGCCACCTCCACCTTCAGTCCGGCCTTCACGAACGGCTCGGCCACCTGCTCCGACAGGCACAGTTGGCGCACTTCGATCAACCGATCGTTAAGGCCGGCGACGGCGACACACTTGAGCAGTGTTTTCACCGTTCTCTGGGACAAGTGCAAAGCTGCCGTCACGGTTCCGCTGGCCAGCGCCGCCCGCGCCTCCCCGCTCAGCGCATCGGCGGGCTGGGCGGCATAGACGATGGCGAGCTCCAGTGTGATGCCCGGCGCCGCCAGCAGCGCCTGGAGGTCCGCAGCCCGGTCCTCGCCCGCCGGATTCAGCACCTTTGCCCCGGCCGGCAGCGCCCCGGCGATGCGCCCGGCGAGGGCCGATGCGTCGCCATCGCAGTCGGTGACGTTCGCAAAACCGATGGCGCGCGCCTCCTTGGAGGTACGCGGGCCGACGGCGAAGGCCGGCAGGTGGAAGAAATCCGGCCCCTGCGGATGCTGCGCGAACGCCTTCACCCCGTTGATGGAGGTGAAGGCCACCGCGTCGAACGGCCCCTCCGGCAGCACCGGCGCGGTGGGGGCGATGCGCAGCATGGGGTCCACCGTCACCGCGTGACCGAGCTTGCGCAGGCGCTCGGCAGTCTGGGAGGCGGCAGGCTCCGGACGGGTGACGAGAATATGCATGGCGGCCTCAGCAAAAGACGTGTCCGGGCTCGAAAAGAGCGGCCGATAAAAATATGGGCGGGCGCGGGCCCTGAAGAATTTGGTCCGCGCCGGTGGTCCTCTTCACGCTGGCGCCCCCTCTCCCGCTTGCGGGGGAGGGTTGGGGAGGGGGCAAGGCGCTGGGAGATAAGCCCGGCGGCGGGACGGTGGAGAAGGCTCTGCCCCCACCCTGCCCTCCCCCGCAAGCGGGAGAGGGTTCTACGCTGGTCCCTGCCCAACCAACCCGTTTCACCTCCGAACACCGAAGGTATCTACGCGCCCCCCTAAAGCCCCAATGCCCGCGCCGGCGCGCTGGTCCTCAGGCTGGCCCCACATTCCGCGCCAAGGCGGGCCGCGTCGGCGATGGGCGCCAGTTCCGCGATCTCCGCCGCATCGCTGCCGTCCGGCGACAGGACGAGGCCGCGCAGGCGCACATTCTCCCCGTCCACCGTGGCCAAGCCGGCGATGGGGGTGCGGCAGGAGCCGTCCAGCGCCGCGAGGAAGGCCCGCTCCGCCTCCAGCGCGATGCCGGTGTCGCGGCAGGCGATGGCGGCGATGGCGGCATTGGTATCGGGATCAGCGATGCGGCACTCGATGGCCACCGCCCCCTGCCCCACGGCGGGGAGGAAATCATCGGTCGGGAGCACGCAGCTCGCCGCCTGCGCCATGCCGAGGCGGGTGAGGCCGGCCAGCGCCAGCAAGGTGGCGTCAAAATCCCCGTCCTTCACCTTGGCGAGGCGGGTGTGGACGTTGCCGCGCAGCAGTTCCACCTTCAGATCCGGACGGATGCGGCGCAACTGCGCCTCCCGCCGCAGCGAGGCGGTGCCCACCTTCGCGCCCGCCGGCAGGTCCGCCAGCGCCGCGCCGGACTTCATAATCAGGGCATCGCGCACATCGGCGCGCGGCAGGTAGCCGGCCAGGTGCAGGCCATCGGGCAGCACCGTCGCCACGTCCTTGGCGGAATGCACGGCGAGGTCGACACGGCCATCCAGCAGCGCCTCCTCGATCTCCTTGGTGAAGAGCCCCTTGCCGCCCGCCTCGGATAGCGCGCGATCCTGGATCTGGTCGCCGGAGGTCTTGATGACCTCCACGGCGATGGCCTCCTTCTCAACCCCCAGCGCGGCGGCGAGCGCCGCCTGTACCGCATGGGCCTGCCACAGGGCCAGCGGGCTGCCACGGGTGCCGATGCGCAAACGGGGGTGGACGGAATGGTAAACGGATTTCGTATTCTCACTCATGGCGGCGTACAATGCGCGACGGAATCGAAATGGGATAGAGCGGCGTTCGGGCGCAGCGGCGCCATAGCGAGATACCGCGAAAGAACGGATCTGGGAGGGTGAGGGCGTGGCCGATCTTCTGGTGCTCGGCATCGAGACCACGTGCGACGAGACATCGGCGGCGGTGGTGGCGCGCTCGCCCTCGGGGGCGTCCGACATCCGCTCCAACGTGATCCGCTCGCAGGTGGAGATCCATTCGCCTTATGGCGGCGTGGTGCCGGAGATCGCGGCGCGCGCCCATGTGGAGATCCTCGACCACGTCATCGCCGAGGCCATGCGCCAGGCCAATGCGGACTATTCCGAGCTGTCGGGCATCGCGGCGGCGGCGGGGCCGGGGCTCATCGGCGGCGTCATCGTCGGCCTCACCACCGCCAAGGCCATCGCGCTCGCCGCCAAGAAGCCGCTGGTGGCGGTGAACCATCTGGAAGCCCATGCGCTGACCGCCCGGCTCACCGACGGCGTCGCCTTCCCCTATCTGCTGCTCCTTGTCTCCGGCGGCCACACCCAGCTGCTGGCGGTGGAGGACGTGGGCCGCTACACCCGCCTCGGCACCACCCTGGACGACGCCGTGGGCGAGGCCTTCGACAAGGTGGCGAAGATGCTGAGCCTGCCCTATCCCGGCGGGCCGCAGGTGGAGGCGCAGGCCAGGCTCGGCTATGCCGGCCGCTTCGCCTTTCCCCGCCCCATGATGGGCCGGCGCGAGCCGGACTTCTCCCTCTCGGGCCTGAAGACCGCCGTGCGGCTGGAGGCGGACCGCCTCGCCCCGCTCTCGGACGACGACGTGGCGGACCTGTGCGCCAGCTTCCAGGCGGCGGTGGTCGATCTCATCGCCGACCGGGTGCGCGCCGGTGCCCGCGCCTTCCGCGACCGGCTGGGCCGTGGCCCCACCGCCCTCGTGGTGGCCGGCGGCGTGGCCGCCAACGGCATGATCCGCGAGACCCTGGCCAAGGTGGCCGCCGAGCTGAACACCCGCTTCGCCATGCCGTCGCCGGAGCTGTGCACCGACAACGGCGCCATGATCGCCTGGGCCGGGGCCGAGCGGCTGTCACGCGGAATGCGTGACCGGCTGGACTTCAGCCCGCGCGCCCGCTGGCCGCTGGACCCCCTGGCCGCCGCCTCCGCCAACGCCCGGAGCTGACGCGCGATGGCTGCTGCTTACCGGCGCATCGGCGTCATGGGTGCCGGCGCGTGGGGCACCGCGCTCGCCAATGCCGCCGCCCGCGCCGGCCGCCAGGGCGGGCAGGCGGGCCATGAAGTGGTGCTCTGGGGCCGCGATGCCGCCGCCATGGTCGAGATGGCGCAGCTACGCGAGAACCGGCCGGACCTGCCGGGCATCGCCCTCGATCCCGCAGTCACCCCCACCGCGGATCTCGCCGCCGTGGCCTCAACCGACGCCCTGCTGCTGGTGGTGCCGGCGCAGGCCTGCCGCGCAACGCTGGCGCGGCTCGCCCCGCTGGCCCGCGACGGCCTGCCGGTGATCTCCTGCGCCAAGGGCATCGAGCGCGGCACCCGCGCCTTCATGAGCGAGGTGATTGCCGAGGCCATGCCCGGCGCGCGCCCGGCCGTGCTCTCCGGCCCCAGCTTCGCCACCGACGTGGCTGCCGGCCTACCCACCGCCGTCACCCTCGCCGCCCATGACGCGCAGCTGGCGGCGGAGCTGGCCGCGGCGCTCGGCTCATCGACGCTGCGGCTCTATCATTCCACCGATGTGCGCGGCGCGGAGATCGGTGGCGCCACCAAGAACGTGCTGGCCATTGCCGCCGGCATCGTCTCCGGCCGCCGGCTCGGGGCGAGCGCGGCGGCGGCGCTGGTGGCGCGGGGCTTTGCCGAGCTGATGCGCTTCGGCCGCGCCTATGGGGCCAAGGCGGAGACCATCACCGGCCTGTCGGGCCTCGGCGACCTCATCCTCACCACCTCCGGCCCGCAATCGCGCAACTTCGCCTTCGGCCAGGCCCTGGGGGCGGGCACGGCCACCGGCGACAAGCTGGCGGAAGGCGCCTTCACCGCCTCGGTACTGGTGGAGATGGCCCGCGCCAAGGGCGTGGATGTGCCGGTGAGCGCGGCGGTGGACGGGGTGCTGCAGGGCCGCCTCTCCATCGACGGCGCCATCGAGGCCCTCATGGCCCGGCCCCAGCGCGCGGAGGGCTGAGACCAGCGCCCGTTGGCCTCAAGCCCACGCGGTACTGGAGCTGCGCCACCCGCGCCGATCGAAGCCCGTCGCCTCTGCCATGCGATGGGCGCGGAGTATCCACGCCTTTGGTCGGAAGCGCTTCTTGATCCGGCGCAACATCCTGCCGGACGCGCTGGAATATGGTATGTCAAGAACAACAGGCGAAAACGCCGCAAACCATGCCACGGCCGACACGCACGGCTCAGGGAGACGCCAAGGCTCATGCACACGCTGCTCGTTACCCATCCTGCCGGCCTCAACCATGTGACCCCGCCCGGACATCCCGAGCGGCCGGACCGGTTGCGCGCCCTCGACCGTATCTTCGAGCAGGAAAAATTCACCCACCTCATCCGCGACCTCGCCCCCCTCGGTGCGCGCGAGGACATCATCCGCGTTCATCCGGCCGACTTCGTGGACGCGCTGGGCGAGGCCTCGCCCAAGGACGGGCTGGTGCGCATCGATTCGGACACGGTGCTGTCTCCCGGCAGCTGGGAAGCGGCCCTGCGCGCGGTGGGCGGCGCCTGCTACGCGGTGGACGAGGTGCTGGAGGGCAAGGTGCAGAACGCCTTCGTCGCCATGCGCCCGCCGGGCCACCATTGCGAGACGCGCAAGCCCATGGGCTTCTGCCTGCTCAACCAGGTGGCCATCGCCGCCCGCCATGCCCAGGCGAAATACGGCCTAAGCCGCGTCGCCATCGTGGATTTCGATGTGCACCACGGCAACGGCACCCAGGACATCTTCTGGACGGACGACAGCGTGCTCTACTGCTCCACCCACGAGATGCCGCTCTATCCCGGCACCGGCGCGGTGAACGAGACCGGGGACGCCAACACCATCGTCAACGCCCCGCTGCGCTCGGGCGACGACGGGGCGGTGTTCAAGGAGGCCATGGAAACGCGCATCCTGCCGCGCATCACCGCCTTCTCGCCGGACCTGATCCTGATCTCGGCCGGCTTCGACGCCCATATCCGCGATCCGCTCGCCTCCCTGCGCCTGGTGGATGCCGATTTCGGCTGGGTCACCCGCCGGCTGATGGAAGTTGCGGACGCCTCCTGCCAGGGCCGCGTGGTCTCGGTGCTGGAAGGTGGCTATGACCTGGAAGGCCTCGCCTCCTCGGCCGCCGCCCACGTTTCCGCACTCATGCACGGCTGAACGGCGGGGGTTTGGGGGGGACCTTAGGGCGGCGGGCTTCGGAGCCACCTTCTCCAGGCCTTGAGGAACACGCCGTCGTGATCCGAGGACCCTTTGCCGTGAACCGTTTCCGCTCGCCCGCCGTGTTCCTCGCCCTCGCTCTGCCCCTCCTGCTGGCGGGAAGGGTGGCGGCCCAGCAGGCCGTCACCCTGCCCTATCTCAATGCTCCGGCGGACGGCGCGCCGATCCGCCGACCGCCGACCCTCGGCCTGTCGGTGGGCGGCGAAATCCACCGGGCGGTGATGGACACCGGCTCCACCGGCGTGGTGGTGTCCGCCACCTCCATCGCCGGGTTCGAGACACTGCCGCAGCTCGGGCCGGGGGAACTGACCTATTCCTCCTCCGGTCGCGTCATGCGCGGGGTCTATGTGGAGACGCCGGTGACCCTGACCGGGGCGGACGGCTCGCGCGTCACCACCCGCCCCATCCGCGTGCTCGCCGTTACCCGCATCGACTGCCTGAAGCGCGCCCGCTCCTGCCGCCCGCAGGAGGCGCCACGCCGCGTGGCCATGCTGGGCATCGGCTTTGCCCGCAGCCGCGATCTCCAGCCCGGCGCGACGCCGGAGCGCAACCCCTTCCTCAATGTGCCGGGCATGGGCACGCCCGGCCAGCCCGGCGCCCTCGGGCGCGACTATGTGGTGCGCCGGCAGTCCGTGACGGTGGGGCTTTCGAGCGGTGCCGCGCAGGGCTTTGCACAGGTGAAGCTCGCCGCCGACCCGCAAACCGGCGACTGGGCGGCAACGCCGGCCTGCCTCTCGCTGGCCGGCCGCCCCCCCGCCGCCTGCGGCACGCTGCTGATGGATACCGGCGTCACCAATATGTTCCTGTCGCTGCCGGACGCCCAGACCGACGGCCTTGCGGCCCTTACCGCGCGCGGCGCGCCGGTGGTAGCGGATGGCACGCGCCTCGCCGTCTCCCCCGGCCCCGGCGCCTCAGCGCCCGCCTACGCCTTCACGGTGGGCGACGGGAGCGACCCGGTGGTGCCGCAAGCGGTGATGCTGGTGGGCCGGGGGCGTCGGCCGGTGTTCGTCAACACCACCGTGCGGGCGCTGAACGCCTTCGACTATCTCTTCGACGCCGACGCCGGAGTGGTGGGCTTCCGCCGTCTCGCGCCCTGATCCGGCCCGCCGGCCGGCGCCGGGACCCTGGCGGGTGGGCGCGGCCTATGGCAGGTTCCGGCCGCGGTCATGGTGGGGGAATGACATGATCTTCTGGGTCCCGATCCTGTCCTATGTGGCGGTGCTGCTGCTGACCGCCCTGTCCTACTCCCGCGCCGCGCCGCCGCGCGGGCCGGGCCTGCTGGCGAAGCTGCTGCTGCGCTACATCTGCCTGTTCCCGGTGGGCCTCATGGGCCTGTGGGCCGCGCTCGGACACATCATGTTCCCGGCCCGGTCGGCGGCGGGCATCGGCTGGGCGACGAGCCCGTTCCAGATCGAGGTGGGCGCCGCCAATCTCGGCATCGGCCTCGCCGGCCTCATCGGCGCCTTCTATCCCAACTGGGGCTTCCGCCTCGCGGTGGCGGTGATGACCGCCGGCTTCCTCGGCGGGGCGGCGGTCAACCACCTGATCGAGATCGCCGAGGCTGGCAACTATGCCGCAGGCAATGCCGGGCCCATCCTCTACACCGACGTGCTGACGCCGCTTTTGCTCCTCATCCTGCTCGCCCTCACCTATCGATCCGGCCGGGCCGCCAGCGCGTAGAACCCGTCGGAACCAGCGAGCCGGGGCTTATGTCCGACAAGATCGCCGACGACGAACGCAACCGCTTTTCCGCCCGCGCCGCCCGCTATGCCCGCGTCGGCGCCAATGTGGGGGGCGTCGCGGCGCGCATCGCCGGCACCCGCCTCATGGGCCTCGACCGCGACAGCTCCAACGCCGCGGCCCTCACCGCCGCGCTCGGTGGGCTGAAGGGTCCGCTGATGAAGGTGGCGCAGCTGATGGCCACCATTCCCGACGCGCTGCCCCCCGAATATGCCGCCGAGCTGCAGAAGCTGCAGAGCGATGCACCGCCCATGGGCTGGGCCTTCGTGCGCCGGCGCATGATGGCGGAGCTGGGCCGCGACTGGGAGACACGGTTCGCGTCCTTCTCACACCAGCCCGCCGCCGCCGCCTCCCTCGGGCAGGTGCACAAGGCGGTGACGCTGGACGGCGAGGACGTGGCCTGCAAGCTCCAGTATCCAGACATGCAGGCGGCGGTGGAGGCGGACCTCTCCCAGCTCGACATCCTGTTCTCCCTCCAGCGCCGCATGGATGGGGCCATCGACACCCGCGAGATCGCCACCGAGATCGGCGAGCGGGTGCGCGAGGAACTGGATTATCGCCGCGAGGCCCGCCACGCCGCCCTCTACGCCTTCATGCTCGCAAGCGAGAACCGGGTGCGGGTGCCCCGGGTGCGTGACGATCTCTCCACCGGGCGCCTGCTGACGCTGCAATGGCTGGAGGGGGAGAAGATCCTCACCTTTACCGACCATCCGCTGGAGGAGCGCAACCAGTTGGCCGAGGCCATGTTCGCCGCCTGGTGGCTGCCGTTCAGCCGGTTCGGGGTGATCCACGGCGACCCGCACCTGGGCAATTACACCGTGTTCTCGGAAGGTGGCCGCCCGGCGGGCATCAACCTGCTCGATTACGGCTGCGTGCGCATCTTCCCGCCGCGCTTCGTGGCCGGGGTGGTGGACCTCTATCGCGGCCTGATCGCCGGCGACGAGGCTCGCGTGGTTCATGCCTATGAGACCTGGGGTTTCAAGGGGCTGAAGCGCGAGCTGATCGACGTTCTCAACATCTGGGCGCGCTTCATCTATGGCCCGCTCATGGACGACCGGGTGCGCTCCATCGCCGACGGGGTCGCGCCGGGACAGTATGGGCGAAAGGAGGCTTTCACCGTGCACAAGGCCCTGAAGGAGCTGGGGCCGGTGACGGTGCCGCGCGAGTTCGTGTTCATGGACCGCGCCGCCGTAGGCCTCGGCGCCGTGTTCCTGCACCTGAAGGCGGAACTGAATTTCCACCGCCTGTTCGAGGCCGCCATGGGCGACTTCTCCGCCGAGGAGGTGGCCGCACGCCAGTCGGATGCGCTGAGGGCGGCTGGGCTTTAAAGCGTTTTCGAGCGAAGTGGACACCGGTTCGCGTGAAGAAAACGCGTCACGAAAAAATCTAGAGCGCCCGCCCCTCGATCAAAAGCGCGCCGTCGCGGTCGCGCAGCAGCGGGAGCGGGGCGATGCGGCGGTGGAAGTGCACCATGAAGGCGGTGCCGAACACCGGCAGGATGAGGTTGAGGATCGGCACGAACAGGATCGGCGCGATCAGCAGCCCGGCCACGAACACCTGCACCCCATGGGCCTGCCGCAGCCGGCGCGCCTCCTCCGGGGTGCGATAGCGCATGGCCGCCAGCTCGAAATATTCCCGGCTGATGAGATAGGCGTTGGCCACGTAGAAGATGATGATGTTCACCCCCGGCACCAGCAGCAGCAGCAAAGCGGCAAGGTTCACCGCCAGCACCACGCCGAAGAAGCGCAGCGCATAGAACAGCGAGCGCAGCACCGGCTGGGGCCGGCCCGGCGGATCCATGGGATAGCTCGCCTTCTCCACCCGCTCTGCCACGTCGTCGAGGAACAGGCCCGCCACCAGCGAGGAGACCGCCGGCATCAGGTAGATGATGCCGAAGACGAGGCCGAAGCCGGCGATGATGGCAAGCGTCGTCTCGATCCAGGGATAGGACGGCACGTGCACGAAATGGGTGAGCGCCGCCTCAAGCGCGATGGCGAGGACCACCAGCAGCAGCGCCGCCAGCGCCATGGACTTCAAGAGCATGCCGCGCAACAGCGGCGAGAAGGTCTGGCGAAAGGCTTCCAGGGCAGAAGCGAGCATGGCACCGTCCGGGTTTGAACCAAGCGAGAAGTGGGGTGCCGGCCGCGACGGCTCAAGGGCAGAACGGACGAAGATGGCGCGGCGCGCTCAAAGGGTAACTTTCACCCGGTTCGTCACCTGCAGCACGCCCCATTGGTGGAAGCGCTCGGAATACCGGCGCCGGATCTCGGCAAGGCGCGCGACCGCCTCGGGCGTGTCGGGATGGTAGATGAGCACGAGGCGCATGTTCTCTTGCACCACCTGCGCGGTGCCGTGGGCCTCGCCCTTCACCTGGCCGTAGGCGGCGACGACGGTGAGGCCATCGGGAAAGCGCGGCGTCACCTCCTCGGCAAGGAAGCGCGCCCATTCCTGCTCGCTGACCCCGCTGCCATCGGCGCTGGCAAGGCCGAACAGCAGCTTGGTCTCCAGCAGGTCGGCGGTGAGGCCCGGCGCGAGGATCACGGGGGCGACCTGTTCGGGGGCGGCCTGCTCGGCACGGGCCGGCGCCGCGGCCGGGCCGGCGACAACCACCGCCAATGCGGCGACGACCAGAAAGGCGAAGGGCGATCGGGGCATGGACGCTCCGGATGGGGGGCGAGGATTCGTCCTCCCGATTCAATCGACGCCACTCCGGCTTGCAACCCGGCGACAGCGAAAAAATGCGCAGAAGCGTCAAGAGACAGGCGTGGCGACGGCCCCCTGTCACCGCGCCTGCTTCATCACGATCCCAAGACGCCCGAGACGCGAACGAACGTTCACTCTTGCTCGCCGCACCGCAGCATGATAATGCGAACGAACATTCGCTCTCAGCACTTTCGGCGCTCCGCAGCCGGATGGACCCCTTTGCCCATGACCTCTTCCACCGTGGCCCCGCCAGCCGAATCCCCCCCATCCGCCAGGCCCGCGAGCCGGGCGGACCATCGTTTAGAGCAGCGCCAGCGCATCCTTGATGCCGCAGTGGCCTGCTTCTCCCGCGATGGCTTCCACGGCGCCTCCATGCAGAAGATCTGCGCCGAGGCGGGCATGAGCCCCGGCGCGCTCTACCGTTATTTCCCCTCCAAGGAATCCCTCATCGCCGCCATCGTGGAGGGGGAGCGCGCGGAGCGGCTCGCCTTCTTCGACACCGTCTCCAAGGCGCCGTCCGTACTCGACGCCCTGACCGACTGCACCGCCGCCATGATGGAGGAAGGCTGCCTCGCCACGGCGCGGCTCGGCCCCGAGGTCATGGCCGAGGCCATCCGCAATGCGGACCTGCGCGCCGCCGTTGAGCCCCATGAGGAGGAGAGCCGCGTCCAGCTGAAGGCGGCCCTTGCCAATGCGGTGGCCCAGGGCGAAATCGACCCGGCGCTGGACCTCGACACGGTGGTTCTGCTGCTCCAGATCATCGGCGACGGCGTGCTGCTCCACCATCAGCTGCATCCCCAGTGGCGGCTTGCCGAACGGCTGCCGGCCTTCGCGCAGCTGGTCAAGCGCATGCTCGCCCCCGATGCACAGGCGCCGGTGGGGGCTGAGGCGTGACCGCAATGCCACAGCCCACCGCAAGCGGCAGCGCACCCGCCTTCCGTCACGTTCATGCCGTGGTCTCGCCCCACGGTCCCGCCCCGATCCGGAAAGAGGCTTCCTTCATCATGTCCGCGACCGTCCGTCCTGCCACCCGCGCCGCTCTGGCGGCGGCCGTTCTCCTCGCCTGCGCCGCGGCGCCCGGCGGCGGCGTTCTGGCGGCGGAGCCGGCCAAGGCCGCCGAAAGCCCGGCGCCCAAGGCGCCGCCCGCGCTTTCGGTGACGGTGGTGAAGCCCAAGCCCGACACCATGACCGATACCCTCCTCGTCACCGGCACCCTGAAGCCGCGAGAGGAGATCGAGGTGGGGCCGGAAATCGAGGGCTATCGCCTCATGGAGATCCTGGTGGAGGCCGGCGACAGGGTGGAGAAGGGCCAGGTGCTGGCCCGCCTCTCCCGCGAGGTGCTGGAGACGCAGCTCGCCCAGAACACCGCCTCCGCCGCCAAGGCCCGCGCCGCCATCGCCCAGCAACGCGCCGCCCTCGACCAGGTCATTGCCCAGGAAACCGAGGCCACCGCCGCCGTGGAGCGCACCCGGCAGCTGCGCAAGACCGGGACCTCCTCCCAGGAGCAGCTGGACGAGCGCGAGCGCGCCGTGAAGGTGGCCACAGCCCAGGTCGCCGCCGCCCGCGAGATGCTGGTCGCCGCCGAGGCGGAAGCGGTGTTCGTGAAGGCCCAGCGCGACGAGCTGGACGTGAAGATGAAGCGCACCGACGTGCGCGCCCCCGCCGCCGGCCTTATCCTGTCGCGGGAGGCGCGTCTCGGCGCCATCGCCCTCTCCACCCGCTCCGCGCCCCTGTTCCGCATCGCCGAGGACGGCGCCATGGACCTTCAGGCCGACGTGCCCGAAAGCGCCATGCCGCGCATGCGGGACGGCCTCATCGCGCAGGTGCAGCCCGCCGGCTTCGACGCGCCGCTGGACGGCAAGGTGCGCCTCGTCTCCGCCGAGGTGGACCGCGCCTCGCGGCTCGGCACGGTGAAGATCGCCCTGCCCGACGACCCGCGCCTGAAATCCGGCGCCTATGGCCGCGCCGTCATCAATGTGGGCGAGGTGAAGGGGCTCACCGTGCCCCAGTCCGCCGTCATGTTCGACGCGGACGGGGCCTATGTGCTGACCGTCACCGACGGCATCGTCGGCGTGCGCCGCATCGTGCCCGGCCTCAAGAAAAGCGGGCGCATCCTTGTCGCCAGCGGGATTGCCGCCGACGACGCCGTGGTGGCGCGCGCCGGCAGCTTCCTGCGCGACGGCGACCGGGTGACACCGGTCACCCAGCCGCTCTCCCTGGGCGAGGCACGCTGATGGCTCTCAACGTCTCCGCCTGGGCGATCCGCAAGCCGGTTCCCTCCCTCGTCTTCTTCTTCATCCTGGTGGTGCTGGGCATCGTGCACTTCCGCGGCCTGCCGGTGACGCAGATGCCGAACATCGACGTGCCCATCGTCATGGTCACGGTCACCCAGTCCGGCGCCGCGCCGAGCGAGCTGGAAACCCAGGTGACCAAGAAGGTGGAGAACGCCATCGCCGGCGTCTCCGGGGTCAAGCACATCACCTCCTCCATCTCGGAAGGCGCCAGCATCACAACGGTGGAATTCCATCTGGAGACGCTGGTGGACCGCGCGGTGAACGACACCCGCGACGCGGTCACCAAGATCCGCCAGGACCTGCCGCGCTCCATCGACGAGCCGCAGGTGCAACGGGTGGACATCGAAGGCCTGCCCATCGTCACCTATGCGGTGTCGTCTCCCAACATGACCACCGAGGAACTCTCCTGGTTCGTGGACGACACCATCGCCCGCGCGCTGCAGGGCGTGCGCGGCGTGGCCCAGGTGAAGCGGCAGGGCGGCGTCGACCGGGAGATCCGCATCGCCCTTGACCCCGACCGGCTGATGGCGCTGGGCATCACCGCCGCCGAGGTCAGCCGGCAGTTGCGCGCCACCAATCTCGACGTGTCCGGCGGGCGCGGCGAGGTGGGCACGCAGGAGCAGTCCATCCGGACGCTCGCCGGCGCCACCACCATGGAAGGTCTCGCCGAGACCCGCATCGTGCTCTCCAACGGCCGCTTCGTGCGCCTCGGCGACCTCGGCCAGGTGATCGACGGCGCCGCCGAGCAGCGGGTGTTCGCCCGCCTCGACGGCAAGAGCGTGGTGGCCTTCGGCGTCTACCGCGCCAAGGGCTTTTCCGATGTCACCGTCTACGACCGGGTGAATGAGGACCTCGCAAAGCTCAAGGCCGCCAATCCGGGCATCACCGTCACCGAGATCGACACCACGGTCCGCTTCACCAAGTCGGACTACCAGTCGGCCATGCACACGCTCATCGAGGGCGCCATCCTCGCGGTGATCGTGGTGTTCCTGTTCCTGCGCGACGTGCGGGCGACGCTGATCACGGCGCTCGCCATCCCCTTGTCCATCCTGCCCACCTTCTGGGTCATGGACATGCTGGGCTTCTCTCTGAACGCGGTGAGCCTGCTCGCCATCACGCTGGTCACCGGCATCCTGGTGGACGACGCCATCGTGGAGATCGAGAACATCGTGCGCCACATGCGGATGGGGAAATCCCCCTATCGCGCGGCCATCGAGGCGGCGGACGAGATCGGCCTCGCGGTGGTGGCCACCACCCTCACCATCGCCGCCGTGTTCGCGCCGGTGTCCTTCATGGGCGGCATCGCCGGACAGTATTTCAAGCAGTTCGGCCTGACGGTGGCCATCGCGGTGCTGTTCTCGCTGGCGGTGGCGCGGCTCATCACGCCGCTGGTGGCGGCCTATTTCCTGCGCGACACCGGCCACCGGGAAGCCGGCGACGGGCCGGTGATGCGGGGCTATGTGCGCCTTTTGTCATGGTCGGTGCGGCACCGCTTCGCCACCATCGGCATGGGCATCGCCATCTTCATCGGCACCATCTTCCTGTCGACGCTTTTGCCCTCCGGCTTCCTGCCCACCAACGACATTTCCCGCGCCCTGCTCTCGGTGGAGCTGCCGCCGGGCACCACGCTCGCCGAAACCCAGAAGGTGTCCGACGACATCACCCGCACCCTGCTGAAGCTGCCGGAGGTGCGGAGCGTCTATGCCACCGCCGGCTCCGGCGGCTCGGGCGGCCTGTCGCTCACCGCCGGCGAGGTGCGCAAGGCGCAGATCGTCATCAACCTGAAGCCCCGCGCCGAACGCGACATGGACCAGAAGGCGTTCGAGACCGCATTCTCGCGGACGCTGGCCGCCATTCCCGACGCGCGTTTCTCCTGGAGCCAGAACGGGCAGAACACCCAGCGCGGCTTCCAGGTGGTGCTCGCCGGCAATGACGGGGCGGCGGTGGAGGAGGCGGGCGTCGCGCTCGAAAAGGACATCCGCGCCCACGTGCCGGAACTCACCAACGTGGTCTCCTCGGCGGCGCTGGACCGGCCCGAGATCCGCATCGTGCCCAAGCTCGACGAGGCGGCGGAGCTGGGCGTCTCGGTGGATACCATTGCCGAGACGGTGCGCATCGCCACGATCGGCGACATCTCCGCCAACCTCGCCAAGTTCTCAGCCAAGGACCGGCAGATCGACATCCGCGTGCAGCTCGACGAGAAGGCGCGCACGAGCCTTGCCACCTTCGACGCCCTGAAGGTGCCCACTGCCGCCGGCGGCGCGGTGCCGCTTTCTGCCGTGGCGGACGTGCGCTTCGGCAAGGGCCCGACCGCCCTCGACCGCTACGACCGCGCCCGGCGCATCGCGGTGGAGGCCGACCTGGTGGGTGAGACCCCACTGGGCGACGCCCTCGCCCGGGTGAAGGCCCTGCCCACGGCGCAAAGCCTTCCCGCCGGCGTAACCCTGAAGGAGGCGGGCGACGCCGAGATCATGGAGGAGGTGAACACCGGCTTCGCCATGGCCATGGCCGCCGGCCTCATGCTGGTGCTGGCGGTGCTGGTGCTGCTGTTCCACGACCTGCTCCAGCCCATCACCATCCTGGTCTCGCTGCCGCTGAGCGTGGGCGGCGCCTTCATCGCGCTGCTCATCACCGGCAATTCGGTGTCCATGCCGGTGATCATCGGCTTCCTGATGCTCATGGGCATCGTGACCAAGAACGCCATCCTGCTGGTGGACTTCGCAATCGAGGCCATGCACCAGGGGATTGACCGCACCACCGCCCTCATCGAGGCGGGGCGCAAGCGGGCGCAGCCCATCGTCATGACCACCATCGCGATGGTGGCGGGCATGGTGCCCTCGGCCATGGCGCTGGGCGAAGGCGGCGCTTTCCGCGCGCCCATGGCCATCGCGGTGATCGGCGGCCTCATCACCTCGACGGTGCTGTCGCTGGTGTTCGTGCCGGCGGTATTCTCGGTCATGGACGATCTGAGCCACATCCTCGGGCGCATCTTCGGCCGCTTCATCGGCGCCAGGGACGAGCCGGGCGACCACCACGCGGGAACCCCGCCCCACGCGAGCCCCGGCCTGCCCCGCGCCGCGGAATGAACCCAGACATATGAACCCAAGCGGGGCGGGAGAAATCCCGCCCCGCTTGACTCGCGCTGGCACCTGTACCATTCAGTACATTATTGACTGATCGGTACAGGAGACGACCATGAGCCAACGCCCACCCGTGCCGCCCTTCACCGTGGAGAGCGCCGCCCAGAAGGCCCGCCTTGCAGAAGACGCCTGGAACAGCCGCGACCCCGAGCGGGTCTCCCTCGCCTACACCCCCGACAGCCGCTGGCGGAACCGCTCGGACTTTCTCGTGGGCCGCCCCGCCATCGTCGCCTTCCTGACCGCCAAGTGGCAGAAGGAGCTGGACTATCGGCTCATCAAGGAGCTGTGGGGCCTCAACGACAACCGCATCGCCGTGCGCTTCCAGTACGAGTGGCACGATGCCGATGGCGCGTGGTACCGCTCCTACGGCAACGAGCAGTGGGAATTCGACGAGAACGGGCTGATGCGCCGGCGCGAGGCCTCCATCAACGATGTGGCCATCCGCGAGAACGAGCGCCGCTTCCTGTGGCCGCTGGGCCCGCGCCCGGCCGACCATCCCGGCCTCACGGAACTGGGCATGTGAGCTTCAGGGACAGGGACAAAGACCGCCATGGCACGGACGGTGAGCGAGCGCGCGGACATCCTGCCCCTCCTGGGCGAGGTGTTCCGCGAGCACGGGTTCGAGGGGGCGAGCCTTGCCCACATCACCGCCCGCACCGGGCTGGGCAAGGGCAGCCTCTATCACTTCTTCCCCGGCGGGAAGGAGGAGATGGCGGCGGCCGTGCTCGCGGAGATCGACCTCTGGTTCGAGACCAACGTGTTCGCACCGCTGCGAACCGAAGAGGACGGCGGCGCCGCCATCCGCGACATGCTGGCCCGCACTGACGCCTATTTCCGCTCCGGGCGGCGGGTGTGCCTCGTGGGCGTGTTTGCCCTGGGCGAGGTGCGCGACCGTTTCGCCGAGGCGGTGCAAAGCTATTTCGCCCGCTGGCGGGAGGCGCTGGCCGACGCGTTGATCCGGATCGGCCATCCGGCAGCAGCGGCAAGCGAGGAGGCCGAGGACGCCGTGCTCGCCATCCAGGGTGCGCTGGTGCTCGCCCGCGCGCTGGACGACGCCACCGTCTTCACCCGCACCCTGGCGCGGCTGGAGCGGCGCCTGCTTCAGGACCTTGGGGATGCCAGGGCCTTGGCGACGCGTATAATATAAACTAAATTGATCATATTAATATGGCTTGACGCGTTCGATAAAGAGAACGATATTGGAAGGGAACATTGCCCCATCACTTACGGGCGTCGCCATGATGATGTGTCGCTGAAACCAGCTGGAACCCGCCGGAACACACAGCTTATTGAAGCTTTTGTGGACCCGCGCTCGCCACGTCGTCCCTGAAGCGTGACGCTCGCCTTCGCTTTCGCACCCCTTCCGCCGTCCTGAACGGCAGGACAAGGGGTCCGGTCTAGCGAACAGGCGGCAAGCCCGGAGCCCCCCCGTGAACGCCCCACTCATCCTATCGGCGGATCAAGTGCAAACGCCCTCCCCCGCCCCGCTCGCCCCCGCCCAAGCGGCCGCGCGCCCCATCATCCGCTTTGAGAAGGTGGCGAAGATCTTCGCCGCGCGCGGCAGCAATGCGCAGGTCGCCGCCCTCTCCGACATCACGCTGGACGTGCCGGAAGGCGCCATACTCGGCGTCATCGGCCGGTCGGGTGCGGGCAAGTCCACCCTCATCCGCCTGGTCAACGGGCTGGAGCGGGCCACGTCCGGCCGCGTCACCGTGGACGGGGTGGACATCAGCGCCCTGGACGAGAAGGCGCTGCGCGCCGAGCGCCGCTCCATCGGCATGATCTTCCAGCATTTCAACCTTTTGGCGCGGCGCACCGCCTTCGACAACGTGGCCCTGCCGCTGGAGATCGCCGGCGTCCCCCGCCGCGAGATCAAGGCCCGCGTGGAGCCCCTGCTGGAACTGGTCGGCCTTTCCGACAAGCGCGACCGCTACCCGGCCGAATTGTCCGGCGGGCAGAAGCAGCGCGTCGGCATCGCCCGGGCGCTGGCCACCCGCCCCCGCGTGCTGCTCTCCGACGAGGCCACCTCGGCCCTTGACCCAGAAACCACCAACCAGATCCTCGCTTTGCTGCGCAAGGTGAATTCCGAGCTGAACCTCACCGTGCTGCTCATCACCCACGAGATGGCAGTGATCAAGGCGGTGGCCGACCGGGTGGCTGTGATTGACGGTGGCCGCATCGTGGAAGAAGGCGCCACCTACGACGTCTTCGCCGCGCCACAGCACGCCACCACCCGATCCTTCCTCTCCGCCCTCACCGGCCAGAGCCTGCCGCCGGAACTGGCCGACCGCCTGAAACCCGAGCCGGCAGAAGGCCGTGACGCGGTGCTGCGCATCGTCTTCACCGGAACCCATGCCTCAGATCCCGTGCTGTCGCGGGTGTCGCGGCTGCTGTCGGTGGATGTGAACATCATTCAGGCCCAGGTGGACGAGATCGCCGGCGCCCCCTTCGGCGTCATCATCGTCTCGGTCCCCGGCGACGCCGCCACCGTCTCGGCGGTGGTCGGCGCGGTGGAACGACTTCATCTGTCGGCGGAGGTGCTCGGCTATGTTTGATCTCAGCTTCGGCCTGCTGCCGCCCGCCATCGTCGACCTGATCATCGATGCCACCCAGCAAACCCTTTACATGGTTGCGGTTTCCGGCGTTCTGGGCACCCTGGCGGGGCTGCCGCTGGGGGTGTTCCTCGCCACCAGCCGCAAGGGCGAATTGTTTGCCGCGCCCCTCGCCAACCATGTGCTTGGCCTGGTGGTGAATGCGGCGCGCTCCACCCCCTTCATCATCCTGGTGGTGGCCATCATCCCCTTCACCCGGCTGGTGGCGGGCACCTCCATCGGCACCAACGCCGCCATCGTGCCGCTGACGGTGGCCGCCGCGCCGTTCATCGCGCGCCTCATCGAGGCGGCAATCCGCGAGGTGGATCAAGGGCTTGTGGAAGCCGCCCGGGCCATGGGGGCAAGCCCGCTCCAGATCGTCGCCAAGGTGCTGCTGCCCGAGGCGCTGCCGGCCATCACGCTGGCCCTGACGCTCGCGGCGGTGTCGCTGCTCGGCTACTCGGCCATGGTGGGCGCGGTGGGCGGCGGGGGGCTTGGCGACCTCGGCATCCGCTTCGGCTACCAGCGTTTCATGCCGGAGGTGATGGCGGCGGTGGTCATCGTGCTCATCCTGCTGGTGCAGGGGGTACAGACGCTGGGCGATCTCATCGCCCGCCGCCTCGACAAGCGCAGCCGCTCCTGAACTTCTCCACCTTCTTCACGTTCGACTTCTCAACGGAGACTTCCATGAAAGCCCTCGCGACTGCCGGCGCGCTCGCCCTCGCGCTCGCCGCCGGCCTCCTCAGCGCGGCGTCCGCCGAGACCATCAAGGTCGGCGTCACCCCCGGCCCCCACGCCCAGATCCTGGAGAAGGTGAAGGCCGAAGCGGCCAAAAAAGGCCTTGATATCAAGGTGATCGAGTTTTCCGACTATGTGGTGCCCAACGCCGCGCTGGCCGGCGGCGATCTTGAGGCAAACTCGTTCCAGCACCAGCCCTACCTCGACAACCAGATCAAGGATCGCGGCTACAAGATCGTGCCCGTGGGCCTGACGGTGAATTTCCCCATCGGGGTCTACTCGACGAAGTACAAGAGCTTCGCCGATATCCCCGCCGGCGCATCGATCGGTATTCCGAACGATCCCACCAACGGCGGGCGCGTCCTGCTGCTCTTGGCCGACAAGGGCATCATCAAGCTGAAGGATGGCATCGGGGTGAAGGCCTCGGTGGTGGACGTGATCGACAACCCCAAGAAGCTCAAGTTCGTGGAGATCGACGCCGCCCAGCTGCCGCGTTCCCTGCCCGATCTCGCCGCCGCCGGCATCAACACCAATTATGCCAAGGAAGCCGGTCTCGACCCGGTGAAGGACCCCATCCTGCGCGAGGACCCCAAGGGGCCTTATGTGAACGTCATCGCGGTGCGGGCCGAGGACAAGGACAAGGCCTGGGTGAAGACTTTGGTGGAAACCTACCAGTCGCCCGAGACTAAAGCCTTCATCCTGGAGACCTTCAAGGGCGCCGTGCTGCCGAGCTGGTGATCCGGCGAAGGCCTTTCCCGGCAGCGCCGCCCAAGTGCATTGCGAAGGCCGGTGGGTTCAGCCCACCGGCCTTTTTCATGTCTTCACCGCCAGCAGGAACAGGCGCGGGAAGGCCAGCAGCACCTTGCCATCCACCCGCGGCAGATAACGGTCGCCGAGGCGCGCGGCATAATCCTCAAGGAACTGCGCGCGCTCGTCGCCTTCCAGCGCATCGAGGAAAGGGCGAAGGCCGGTGCTCTTCAGCCACTCCACGATGGCCGCGACCCCGTTCAGCGGGTGGTTGTAGATGGTGTGCCAGATGTCCACCCGCGCGGCGTGGGGCGCCAGCATATTGTAATAGCCGCCGGGCTCCGGCAGCACGGCACGGGCGCGGGAGGCCTCCGACAGCTTGTCCGCCCACGGCCCGGACATGGCGGTCTCCCGCATGGCCACATGGGACGGCTCGTCCAGATTGTCCGGCATCTGCACCGCCAGCACGCCGCCCGGCGCCAGCAGGGACAAGAGCCGGGGCAGCAGCACCGCGTGGTCGGGCACCCATTGCAGCACCGCATTGGCGAAGATGAGATCCGCCGGCCTGTCCAGGGTGAAGGTGGTGGCATCGCCCGCCTCGAAGCGGGCGGACGGCAGGCGCGTGCGGGCGGCCGCCAGCATGTCGGGCGAGGTATCGAGCCCCAGCACCTCGGCGCCGGGAAAGCGCTCCGCCAGAAGCTGGGTGGAATTGCCGGGGCCGCAGCCGAGATCCACCACGAAGGCGGCCTCCGCAAGGGGCACCTGTGCCAGCAGATCGCGGGACGGGCGGGTGCGCTCATCCTCGAACTTCAGATACTGGCGGGCATTCCAATCGGCGGCCATGAATCGCGCTCCCTTGGGCCGGTTTCGCCGGTTGGGCTGATGGGCCCGAATGGCGAATCCGGCACCGATCTTAGCAAAGACAGAGGCCCGGTCAGGCTGGAAAACGGGTGAACGCGGCCCTCATACCGCCGCCTACCGTCTTTGACCGGTGCCGGGATGGCATCGCTCCGGGACGGCGGGGGTTTCCTGGCCGGGGAGGACAAGCCCCATTCACCCGCCATTGGCAGGCATACCCAGCCACCAGCCCCCCTGTGAGGGGAGGAAGACGCAAGGCAGCGGATTTGCAGGTCACCGGGATCTGGGGGAAGTGGCGCCACGATGTCTGGACGTGCGGCGACGCTTGCACAGACAAGGCCTATCGAGAAAAACTCGCGCGGGCCAAAGGCCGCGCCACGGCTCGTCCGGGGCATCCACGCCGCTCCGCTGGCGCCATCCCTGCACAGGACACGCCAGGCGGTCGAGGCGTGGATGGCCGGGACGAGTCCTGCCGGACCCGAAGCCCCAGAGACAAACGCCCCAAAAGCAAACGCCCCAGGACAAGTGCCCCTTCACGGTCCGCAGCCGGGATCCGTGCGTGCCTCACACCTTGATGAGCAATCTGGATGAGCAATCTGGATGAGTAAAATCAGGATGGGCCAAATCAGGCCGGGAC
Organism: Xanthobacter autotrophicus; assembly: GCF_005871085.1. Classification (GTDB taxonomy): domain Bacteria; phylum Pseudomonadota; class Alphaproteobacteria; order Rhizobiales; family Xanthobacteraceae; genus Xanthobacter; species Xanthobacter autotrophicus. Next base: position 561,294 of record NZ_VAUP01000022.1, read on the forward strand.
GAATGGTGCGTCAAGAATAAGGGCAGTCGTCACGCAGGCGCGACGCGCACAGGCGCCAAAACGGCAAAGCCCGGAAGGGAGCCACGGCGCGCGAAACGCGCCGTGGCGTTTTGATCAGGCCGCAGCCGAGACGTTGGTCGGAACCGACGCGATGGTCTTCAGGATCTGCGAGGCGATCTGGTAGGGGTCGCCCATGGAATTGGGGCGGCGATCCTCAAGATAGCCCTTGTAATCGTTCCGCACGAAGGAGTGCGGCACGCGGATGGACGCGCCACGGTCGGCCACGCCATAGGAGAACTTGTTCCACGGCGCGGTTTCATGCTTGCCGGTGAGGCGCATGTGGTTGTCCGGGCCGTACACCGCCATGTGGTCCTCGAGATTGGTCTCGAAGGCCGCCATCAGCGCCTCGAAATAGGCCTTGCCGCCCACTTCGCGCAGATAGGTGGTGGAGAAGTTGGCATGCATGCCCGAGCCGTTCCAGTCGGTGTCGCCGAGCGGCTTGCAGTGGAACTCGATGTCCACGCCGTACTTCTCGGTGAGACGGAGCAGCAGGTAGCGCGCCATCCACACTTCGTCGGCCGCCTTCTTGGAGCCCTTGCCGAACACCTGGAATTCCCACTGGCCCTTCGCGACTTCCGCGTTGATGCCTTCGTGGTTGATGCCGGCCGCGAGGCAGAGGTCGAGGTGCTCCTCGACGATCTGGCGGGCGATGTTGCCGACGTTCTTGTAGCCGACGCCGGTGTAGTACGGGCCCTGGGGCGCCGGGAAGCCGTTCTCCGGGAAGCCGAGCGGGCGGCCGTCCTTGTAGAAGAAGTATTCCTGCTCGAAGCCGAACCAGGCGCCGGCATCGTCGAGGATGGTGGCGCGCTTGTTGGTCGGGTGCGGCGTGACGCCATCGGGCATCATCACTTCGCACATGACCAGGGCGCCGTCGGTGCGGGCCGGATCGGGATAAACCGCCACGGGCTTGAGCACGCAGTCAGAGCTGCGGCCCTCGGCCTGCTGGGTGGAGCTGCCATCGAAGCCCCACAGCGGCAGTTCCTCGAGGGTCGGGAACACGTCGTATTCCTTGATCTGCGTCTTGCCACGCAGATTCGGGGTCGGGGTGTAACCGTCCAGCCAGATATACTCGAGCTTAAACTTTCGCATTGCAGTCTCTCATAAGCCGATGACGTGAGATTTTGGAACTCGTGACTGAGCGTCCGGCCGCGAAGAATCCACTGACCGTTTGGGCCGCAGTTTCCTTAGCAATCCGCGTGCCAAGGTTCACGCAACCGCCATACAAGGGCGCGCGACGCCCCTTTCGGGCACGACCTGCCCATTTGTGCACCAGGATTAGGCCTTACGCTTGGGCGGATCGCCCATCACGCAGGCAAACCCGCCATATCGCCGAGCCCAAGCGCCACCATCGCGATTCCGACGGAACAAATGCGCGCCACGGATGATTGATCTCGGGCACCCTCGCTGCACTGCGATAGACGCGCGGACGCTATGCACCATGCGCGCAAACAAATCGGATATCTGTCTTGAAATTATATCCGCCTATAATTTAGGCATCATACTAATTTTTTAGGCAATTTATGTATATGCAGATCCAAAACTCTGCTAAGAATGGATCAATGGATGGCGCCCAGGAGGCTCATCGACCGGAGTTTGAATGATGACTGTGATGCAGAAGCGCGAGACGGCGAAAATCTATCCCTTCCCGATGAAGAATGGCGCGAATGTCGGCATGCCTTCCAAAGAGGCGAAATGGGCGGCGGAAATCGCGGCCATGGGAGCCACCCAGGCGGTCATCGGCTCCAGCTGGTATCACGACGAAGCCGTAAAGGCCGACGCCCGGCCCGAGCGCCGCTGATCGCCGTCGCGGTCGGCCCGCGCGGCTTCGTTCCGCGCGGCTGGCGGGGCACCTCCCGCCCTTTTGCCTTGGGCTCGCCCGACGAATGTTCCATCAGGCCTGGCCGGCAGCGCCGGCCGGGAAGCGCAGGGCGAGTTCAAAGGCCCACCCCATCGGGCGCCATCGTCCGCGTTCGGCCGGCCTGCCGAGCCCTAGCTCATGCTCCGGGCAAGCGTGGTCGCCGGTAGCGCCGGGGCTGACACCTCCCTGTTCCACTCCCAATGCAAGCTTTGCCCGCCCGTGCTGATTCGCGCCGGGCCGGAGCCGGTCCGCGCCGCATGGACCGCTTTTTGCGTCTCCTCTCCCGGGCACTTTCACGGGTAGGGAATGCGACATGGCACTCGACATCAACGGCGACTGGACCGACGCCGACCTCGCCAAGCTCATCGGCTCGGTGGTGGATGACCGCGACTGGCGGCTGGAAGTGACCAAGGAGGGTGTTGCCACCCTCGCCGACAAGACCGCCAACCCCACGGGCGCGGACTATGACGAGGGCCTGCACTGCTTCTTCGAGACCTGGATGGCGGGCACCGATTTCGTCGGCCCCTCGGCAGCGGGCGACAAGACCCTGGTGGGCAAGATCGCCACGGCCCTGCGCGCCAATTATCCGGCGCTGAAGGGCGAGAAGTTCATCTACGTGTCCCTGTAGGATCAACACCCCGATCAGCTTGCCAGGCAGCTTCCATGGCAAGCCGATCGGGGTTTTCATCTTTCGGGTGGGCCGGATGGACCATCCGGTTGCTTCAAGGCCTTCGGACACCGCCCGATCGATCATCCGCTTCTACTCTCCCGTTTCCGGGTTTCACTGGCACAGGAAGCCGCCGTCCACCGGCAGGATGTGGCCAGTGACCATGGACGCCATGGAGCTTGCGAGGAACAGCACCGCGTCGGCCACCTCCTCCGGCTCGGCGATGCGGCCCATGGGCATCAGCGCCTCGATCCTGGCCAGTTGCTCCGCGTCGTTCATCAGCGGCGCAATAAAGGGGGTGCGCACCCAGGTGGGCGCCACGGCATTCACCCTTATGCCCGCTGGGGCCAGCTCCACCGCCAGCGCGCGCGTGAAGTTCACGATGGCGCCCTTGCTGGCCTGATAGGCCGGGTTGGGATAAGGCCCGCCCCCCGACAGCCCCATGATGGACGCGATGTTGACGATGGCGCCCGCGCCCTGCGCCCGCATGGCCGGCACCACCGCACGGGTGGTGAGGAAGGCGCCGGTGACATTCACCGCGAACACCTTCTCCCAGTCCGAAAGCGCCAGCTCGGCGATGCCCTTGCGGATGGAGAGGCCGGCATTGTTGACCAGGATATCCACGCGGCCATGAACGGCGAGCAGATACGCCACGCCCTCCCCCACCGCCGCCTCGTCGGTCACGTCGAAGGCCTGGCTGGAGGCGCGCGCGCCCTCCGCCCTCAGCGCCTGCGCCGCCGCCTCGGCCGCCGCGCCGTCGCGATCGGACAGCACCACATGGGCGCCCTGCCGGGCGAGGATCTGCGCCGCCGCAAGGCCGATGCCGCTCGCCGCCCCCGTCACCAGGGCCACCTTCCCGGACAGATCGAGATCCGCCGCCATTCCTGCTTCCTCCCCGCGATTCGCGGGGAGGATCATCCCACATGCGCCCGTCGTGCGCGCTATCCGGGACCGGCGCCGGGCGCCATCCGCGAGGTGCGCGAGATGCAGATGGCGCCGGGGCTGGCAGCGCCAGCCCGACTGGCTCCAGCTGTCCGAGAACCGGCTTCGGCCACCGTGACGGCGGCGCCGGTCGCTCCTCAGCGCAGGCCGAAGCCGAGGGCTTTCAGCACTTCCGGGATGCGGTCGCGCCCGCTTAAGGACTCCGCCCCGCGCACGCGAGCCAGGGCCGCGCTGGTCCAGCCCACCTGCGGCAGGTTCTGGCCGCGCTGGAAGGCCTTCAGCGCGTCCTCATAATGGTCCAGCGCCGCCTGCGGCAGGCTGGCGTCATAGCGCTCGCGGTGGAGCACCAGGCGCTGGGCGATGCGCGGCTTCACATCCGCCGGGCGCTGCGGATCGGGATAGCCGATGGCGAGGCCGAACACGCCCACCACGTTGGGCGGCAGGCCCAGAAGCTGCGCCACCACGTCCGGCTTGTTGCGCAGGGCGCCGAGATAGACGCCGCCCAGCCCGAGGGATTCCAGGGCCACGAGCGCATTCTGCGCCGCCAAAGCGGCATCGATGATGCCCACGAACAGGGTTTCAAGGAAGGAAAGCGCGTCGGTGGGCGCCCCGGCGCGGCGGCCGATCTCCTCCAGCCGCGAGAGGTCGGCGAGCCAGACCAGCACCAAGGGGGCTTCCACCACATGCTTCTGGCCGCCCGCCACCTCGGCGAGGCGCGCCTTGGTGGCCGGGTTCTCCACCGCCACCACGCTGAAGGTCTGAAGGTTGGACGAGGACGGCGCCGACTGCGCCGCCGCCACCAGGGTCTCGATCAGCCCCTCGGGCAGGGGGCGGTCGGAGAAGGCACGCACGGTGCGATGGGAGAGCAGCGCGGCGATGGTGTCGTTGAGGAGGATGCCGGCGGGCGCCTCGGCGGCGCCGTAGCGGGCCTCCAGCAAAGCGCGGGCATCGGATGACGGGGCCGGCGCGGGGCGGGCCTCAGACAGGGTGGCAGACATGACAGCTCCATGATGCGGAGGCCGGAACGGTTCAGCTCGCGGCAAGCTGAACCGTTCCCGTCCCGGACTTCAAGCAACAAGACCGTTTGACTGTGTCTCAGTTTGAAAAGGAGCGCCGGAGCCCCCTGCTCTCCATCCCCGCGCCGGCCAACTCCCTCTCCCGCTTGCGGGGGAGGGGTGGGGAGGGGGCAGAGGCGCCGGGGCAGAATACCCGGCGGGCAAGGTGGCGCAGAAGGCCCGCCCCCACCCTTCCCCGCCCGAACTCGGCTTCTACCGCGTTCGGTTCCCACGAGCCGAGGCCGGAAACATCCGGCCTTCGGGCGGGAGAGGGTTCTGGGGCGCACCTGGTCGAAGCAGCAGACTTTCAAACTGATACACCCCCGACCGTCTGCCCGATGGCATCGGTCTTCCGACACTCAGGCCCCGGCCGCCACCGGCTCCGCCGGCGCAACCGTCGCCCCGCGCCGGAAGCCGGCGGCGGGGTGGGTGGAAGGAAGCGTGGGACCACGGCCGGGGAACAGCTTCTGGCGCAGGGGGCCTTCGGCATAGGCCGTCTTGTAGACGCCACGGTCCTGAAGCTCCGGCACCACCAGATCCACGAAGGCCGCCAGCGTCTCGTGGGAGACGAGGCGGTTCAGGTTGAAGCCGTCGATGTCCGTGTCCTCCACCCAGGACAGGATCTCGTCCGCCACCTCGCTCGGCGACCCCACGATGAAGGGGGCGCGGGCGCCGATGGCCGAGAGGGTGGCGAGGTCCTTCACCTTCAGCGGCTCGGCACTGCGCAGGGTCAGGTTCTCCAGCGTGGACTGGATGGCGTTGCTCTTCACATAGGAGATGGCGTCGTCCGGATCGACCTTGGAGAGGTCCACCCCGGTCCAGCCTGAGAGCAGGGCGAGCTGGCCCGCCGTGTTCACATATTGCGCATAATCGGCGAGGCGATCGAGGGCCTCCGCCCGGGTCGGCGCGACGATCACGGTGGCACCGGGGAACATGCGGATGTCGTAGGGGTCGCGGCCGAAGGACTGCGCCGCCTGCCGGATCGCCCGCACCGACTCGGCAAGGATGGGCCTTGTCTGGCCGTTGAGGAAAATGCCCTCGGAATGCTTCGCCGCGAACAGCCGCCCGCGATCGGAGGCCCCCGCCTGGTAGAGCACCGGCGTGCGCTGGGGCGAGGGCTCGGCGAGGTGGATGCCGTCCACCTGGTAGTAAGGCCCATCGTGATGGATGCGGTGGACCTTGGCGGGATCGGTGAACACCCGCGCGGAGCGGTCGCGGTGCACCGCGCCGTCTTCCCAGCTGGATTCCCACAATTTGTAGACGGCGGCGAGGAAGTCTTCCGCCGCCTCGTAGCGGGCGTCGTGGGCGCGGTTGGCCACATGGCCCATGCCCTTGGCGCCGCTGTCCAGATAGCCGGTGACGATGTTCCAGCCCACCCGCCCGCCGGTGAGGTGGTCGAGGGTCGAGAAGCGGCGGGCGAACTGGTAGGGGTGCTCGTAGGTGAGGTTGGCGGTGACGCCGAAGCCGATGTGCTTCGTCGCCTGCGCCATCACCGGTACCACCAGCGTGGGATCGATATGGGGGGTCTGCGCGGCCGAGAGCAGGGCGGCGTCGGGCGTCCCGCCATAGACGTCATAGATACCTAACACGTCGGCGATGAAGATGCCGTCCAGCAGGCCGCGCTCGGCGGTCTGCGCCAGCTCGATCCAGTAATCGAGGCTGTTGTAGTCGATGGCCTTGTCGCGCGGATGGGCCCACAGGCCGGCCCAGGTGTGGCCGGGGGCGGCCATGTTGAAGGCGTTGAAGCGCAGCTCCCGCTTGCAGCTCATGAGGATCTCCTGCGCGTCAGCTGTAGAGCGGGGTCGGGGTGATGGTGCCGTTGAGCGCGTAATTGCCCACTTCCCGCGCCTTGTAGACGATGGGATCGTGCAGGGTGTGGGTGCGGATGTTGCGCCAGAAGCGGTCGAAGCCGTAGTGCTCGGCGGTGGCCCGCGCGCCCATCAGCTCGAAGATCTTCGAGGTGATCTCCAGCGCGGTGCGGCTGGAATGCACCTTGGCGGCATAGATGGCCCCCGCCGCCACGTTGCGCTCATCAAGGGTGATGTCGTTGGCGCGCGCCGCGGCCGCCTCGAAGCGGTCGGCGGCCACGTCGGCGAGGGCGAGGGAGGCACGCAGCTCCACGTCGAGCAGGCCGTAATGCTCGAGGATGTAGGGGTCGAGGCTCGCCTTCTCCACGTTGGAGGCCTGCCAGGGCCGCGAGACGGTGCGGATGTAGCGGTTGGCCTCGCTGAGCGCGCCCTCGGCCGTGCCGAGGTAGAAATTGACGATGAGCAGCTGGTGGAACGGCACCACCAGGCTAGTGCGCGGCGGCGGCGCGGCGGCGGGATCGCCCAGCACCTCGTCCCTGGCCACATGCACGTCGGCGAAGGTGATGGTGCCGCTCTCCGACAGCCGCTGGCCGAAGGCGTCCCAGTCGTTGCCGTGGGTCACCCCCTCCCGGTCGCCGGGGACCACCAGCACGGCGAAGCCATCGTTCAGTTCGGCGCGCAGGGTGATGCGGTCGGCGAGGGAGGCGTTGGAGGCGAAGGTCTTGCGGCCGGTGAGGCGGAAGCCGTCTTCAACTGCCGTGAGTTTTGATTCCGGATCACGCGGGTTGGAGGCCCCGCCCCAGAACCAGTTGCCGGCCACCGAGGCCCGCGACAGCGCCGCGCTTTGCTCAGGCGCCGCCCGCCACAGGGCGTTGGTGAGGTGGAGATAATGGTAGGCGAGCAGCTGGGCGATGGACGCATCCGCCCGCCCGATCACCCGCACCGCCAACAGCGCGTCGGTGAAGCTGCCGCCGCCCCCGCCGTGCTCCTGCGGGTTGAGCAGGGGCAGCAGGCCGGAGCCGCGCAAAAGCTCCAGTTCCTTGCGGGGGGCAGCGCCGAGGCGGTCGCGCTCGGCGGCGTCCGGCAGCAGCGCCTGCGCCACCCGCTCGGCGGCGGCGATGGCGTCGAAGCGGGGCGCCGGGCTCTCGGCCGGGCGCCCGGCGGGGAAGGTGACGACGGAAGGGCGGGTCATGGCAAAGGTCCTGTGGCGGCGGTCCTGCTGGGGGTGTGGGCGGGCCTTTCGGCGCGGCCGCTCACCACGCCGGCAGGATGCTTCCCTTGAACTTGGCGAGGGTGAAGTCCTTCACCGGCTGCGAGCGGTAGACCTCGATGAACTTGCGCACGCGCGGATCATCCTTGCGGTCCTCCCGCGCGGCGAAGACGAGGGTGAAGTACGGCTTGGCCTCCTCCACACTGGTCTCGGCCACCAGCGCCTTGTTGAGATCGAGGCCGGCGAGATAGGCGTAGTTGGAGGAGACGAAGGCGGCCGCCACGTCATCCAGCGAGCGCGGCAACTGGGCGGCGTCAATCTCCACGATCTGCAGCTTCTTGGGGTTCTCCGCCACATCCAGCACGCTGGCATAAAGGCCCGTGCCCGGCTTGAGCTTGATCAACCCGGCCTTCTGGAACAGCAGCAGGGCACGCCCGCCATTGGTTGGATCATTGGGTATGGCGATCTTGGCACCGGCCGGAATGTCGGCGGCGCTGGTGTATGTCTTGGAATAGATGCCGGCCGGCACCAGGAGAGATTCGTCGAGGGCCACGATCTGGTAGTTGCGTGTCTTGATCTGGTTGGCGAGATACGGCCGGTTCTGGAAGTTGTTGAGGTCGATGTCGCCGGCCTGGAGCGCCGCGTTGGGCTGGTTCCAGTCGGTGAACTCGATGATCTCCGCCTTCACCCCTTCCTTCTCGGAAAGCCGCGCCGCCTCGCGCAGGACATCGCCATAGGGACCGGCGGAGACGCCCACCTTGAGCGGCTTGTCGGCCGCCGGAGCCGGCGTCTGGGCCTGCGCGCCGGCACCGAGGGTGAAGAGGGCGAGCCCGGAGACCGCCCCAGAAAAGGCCAAAGCGAGGAAGCGGGAGCGGGACAGAACAGTCATGGGTTCATCCGTGTCAGGGCCGGCCAGATCTGCCGGCCCGGCAAGTGAAGGAAGGATTTCGCGAAGATGATGCCTTCTGAAGGGAAGCTTTGGCGCGGGCCGGCAGCTCACGCCGTGGCGCGGGCCTCGTTGGCGTAAAGGCTCTCCGGGCGCGGCAGGCCATAGTGCTCGCGCAAGGTCTTTCCGGTGTATTCACTGCGGAACAGGCCACGCTTGCGCAGGATCGGCACCACCTGCGAAGTAAACAGATCGAAGCCGCCGCGGAACCAGGGCGGCATCACGTTGAAGCCGTCGGCCGCGCCCTTCTCGAACCAGAGCTGGATCTCGTCGGCGATCTTCTCCGGCGTGCCCACCACCACATAATGGCCGCGCGCGCCGGCGAGGCGATCGATGAGCTGGCGCAGGGTCGGCTTCTCGCGCTTGACGATGTCCACCACCAGCTGGAAGCGGCTCGCCACGGTGCGGGCGGGGCCGGCATCGGCGAAGGCGTCCAGCGACACCACGCCGTCCAGTGGATGGCCGGTGAAGTCCACGCCGGTGATCTGCTTGAGCTGGGTGATGGAATAGGCCGGCTGGATCAGGTCGTTGACCTCGTCGTACAGCCGCTTCGCCTCGGCCTCGGTGGAGCCGATATAGGGGCTGATGCCGGGCAGGATCTTCACATGGTCCGGGTTGCGGCCCAGCGACTGCGCCTGCTTCTTGATGTCGGCATAGAAGGCCTGCGCGCTTTCCACCGTCTGGTGGGCGGTGAAGATGGCCTCCGCATAGCGCGCGGCGAAGGAGCGGCCGTCGTCCGAGGAGCCGGCCTGCACATAGACCGGGCGGCCCTGCGGGCTGCGCGGGGTGTTGAGCGCGCCCTTCACCCGGAAGTGCCGGCCCACATGCTCGATGGGGTGGATCCTGGCATCGTCCGCGAACACGCCGGAGACGGGATCGGCGACGAGGGCGTCGTCCTCCCAGCTGTCCCAGAGCTTGGTCACCACGTCCACGAACTCGGCGGCGCGGGCGTAGCGCTCGGCGTGGCTCGGGGTCTCGGCGAGGCCGAAATTGCCGCTCGCCTGCGGCACGGCGGTGGTGACGATGTTCCAGCCCGCGCGCCCGCCGCTCAGATGGTCGAGGGAGGCATAGAGCCGGGCGAGGTTATAGGGCTCGTAATAGGTGGTGGAGGCGGTGCCGATGAGGCCGATATGGGTGGTGGCCGCCGCGATGGCCGCAAGCCAGGTCAGCGGTTCGATGCGGAAGCGCGAGGCGAAGCGGATGTTGTCCACCTGCGCCGGGCCGTCGGCGAAGAACACCGCATCGAGCTTGGCGGCTTCCGCCGAGCGGGCGAGGTCCTGGTAGAAGGTGATGTCCAGCAGCCGCTCGGGGCTCGCGCCGGGATAGCGCCAGCCGGCCTCGTGATGGCCGCCCGGATAGATGAACAGGTTGAGGACAAGCTGCCGGCCGGGCGACGTCTCAACATGGGCCATGGATACTCTCCTCGCGATCCCCGCACGGGATCACGTTCTCGCCGCGTGCCTCCCTCTCGGGATCACGTGCGGCGTGTGACGGGGCAGAACGAAAGGGTGTCGGCGGGCGCCCTCGGGAGGGCGCGCGAGATGGCTCACGAGACGGCTCGCGCGCAGCCTTACAGAGCGCCCACCGGATCGCGGCGCGGACGCGCGGGGCAATCCTTGACGGGCGCAGCCGCCAGGCGAGGGACCATCAGAGCAGACAGCGGGCGCGGCTCATCGGGACCTCCATGGCAACGCGTCTTCGCCCTCCACGATAGGCACGCCGGACGTCCCGTCAATCATTTTTTGATTTATTCGATGGTTTAAGTTGAATTATAAATCGGCCGGGGTTTTCCGGCCATCGCGCCGGGGTTCCGCCACCAGCGTTGACGTCACCCCGCCTCAGGGTCTTTTCTCCCCTCCCCTGCCTTTGCCCGTCCCCGGAGCAGCATCCTTCATGCTCGATTATCGTCCCCTCGGGCGCACCGGCCTTTCGGTGTCGTCCATTTCGCTCGGCACCATGACCTTCGGCCAGCAGAACACCGAAGCCGAAGGCCACGCCCAGCTCGACCGCGCCCGCGACGTGGGCATCAACCTGATCGACACGGCGGAGATGTATTCCATCCCGCCCCGGCCCGAGACCCAGGGCTCCACGGAACGCATCATCGGCACCTGGCTGAAGTCCCGCGGCGGGCGCGACAAGGTCGTCCTCGCCACCAAGGTGGCCGGCCGCACCGACAACACCTGGCTGCGCGAGAACGGCGCCAAGACCCGGCTCGATGCGAAGAACATCACCTACGCCATCGAGGGTTCACTCAAGCGCCTGCAGACCGATTACGTGGACCTCTACCAGATCCACTGGCCCGACCGCGCCGTGCCGCTGTTCGGCAATCCTTCAGCGGGCGGCCCGCCCACCAGCGGCGACGGCCCCGAAGTGCCCATCGAGGAGACGCTGGGGGCGCTCGCCGATCTGGTGAGCGCGGGCAAGGTGCGCCATATCGGCCTGTCCAACGAAACGCCCTGGGGCCTCCACCGCTTCCTGAAGGCGGCGGAGACCGGCGGCGGGCCGCGCGTCGCCTCGGTGCAGAACGCGTACCATCTCATCAATCGGGAGTATGAGGTGGGCCTCGCCGAATTCGCCGCGCGGGAAGATGTGGGCCTGCTCGCCTATTCGCCGCTGGCGCAGGGCTATCTCACCGGCAAGTATCTGGACGGCGCGCGCCCGGCCGGCGCCCGCTCCACCCTGTTCGATCGCGGCCAGCGCTACCAGAAGCCCGGCGTGGACGCGGCCATCAAGGCCTATCTGGCGCTGGCGGCCGACCTTGGCCTGACGGCGGTGCAATTGGCGCAGGCGTGGGTGACGAGCCGGCCGTTCGTGACCTCCAACATCATCGGCGCCACCTCCATGGCGCAGTTGGAGGAGACCCTCGCCACCCTCGACGTGGTCATCACCCCGGAGATCGAGGCCCGGGTGAACGCGGTGTTCCAGCTCCACGGCAGCCCGGCCCCCTGAGGGCCGGCACCGCGCCGGCGGTGTCCTGCGCCGCCGCGCGCCGGGTCAGCGCAGCGGCAAGCCCGCGCGGCGGCTGAGCGTGGCCACGCACCGGTCAAGCCCGCGCGGCGCTTGAGCGTGGCCACGCACCAGTCAAGCCCGCGCGGCGCTATCACTCGCACTGGATCAGGCGCACCGGATCGGCGTCAGCGGGCGGCAGGTCGACGGGCAGCAACGCGCCCATGGGCCGGCAGCTTCCGTCCATGCAAACCCGCCAGTCGGCGGTGGCGCCGGAGCGGCGCAGCAGCACCTCCCGCTGGGGCGGAAGCCGGGGATGGGCCACATAGAACCGGCCCTCGCGCACCGCGTCGTCCGGCGGCTCCATGCCGGCACCGGAGCCCTCCACCCGCACCGCGTCGAGCACCAGCCCGCCTGGCGTGGCGCGCCAGTCCTCCTGCCATTCGCTCTTCGCCACCGAATGGGTCCAGGCAAGGGTGAACATCACCGCCAGCCGCGCCACATATGCCCCCGCGACCAGACAGGCGACCGGCATCCGCTCACCCCTGTGCGGACAGGGGCTTGCGCGTGCACCAATAGTGCCAGGCGAGGAAGCCCACCGCCATGGCGAAGCCGGCCTCGTCAGTCATGGGCAGAGCCAGGATGAGCATCGCCGCCGCCACGAAGGCGAAGACCCGTTCCAGTGCATTCAGCGGCCCCAGCAGATAGCCGGTGGCGGTGCCCGCCCACAGGATGATGGCGATGATCGCCTTCAGGAACACATAGGCCACCGACGGCCAGAAGCCGATGGCCGCCGACATGGGGTCGCCGTCCTGCAGCATCAGGGCGGGCGCGTAGACCGCCATGAACGGCACCACATAGCCGGCGAGGGCGATGCGGGTGGCGATCCAGCCGATGGCCTGCCCCGAGACCCCGGCGATGGGCGCGGCGGCGAACGCGGCCAGCGCCACCGGCGGGGTCAGGTCCGCCATGATGCCGAAGTAGAAGACGAACATGTGCGAGACGATGAGCGGCACCCCGAGCGACAGCAGCGCTGGTCCGGCGATGGAGGCGGTGATGATGTAGTTGGGGATGGTGGGCAGGCCCATGCCGAGGATCAGGCAGGCGATCATGGTGAGGACGAGGGACAGGAACAGGGAGTTCTTGCCCACCTCCACCACGAAGGTGGCGAAGGTGGTCGCCACTCCGGTCAGGGTGAAGACGCCGATCATGGTGCCCACCAGGGCGCAGGCGATGCCCACGGGCAGCGCGTTGCGGGCGCCGTCCGCCATGCTCTCCAGGCTGATGCGCAAGGTCTCCCGCCCGCCCTTCACGAAGAACAGCAGCAGCACCAGCGCGAGCACCACGGCGGCGACGCCGTTGATGCCGTATTCAACGAAGCTCGCGGCGGCAAGGCCCAGCGCGATCCAGAACACCACGCGCAGGCCATAGGGCCCGATCACCCGGGCCACCGGAGCGCCGAGCACGATCAGCGCCGTGAGAGCGAGGCCCACGGTCCCCGCGAACAGCGGCGTGTAGCCGGAGAACAAAAGCCACACCAGCACCGCCAGCGGCAGGATCAGATACCAGCGCGCCTTCAGCGCCGCGAGCGCATTGGGGCACTGCTCCCGGGGCAGGCCGGTGAGGCCGCGCCGGCCGGCCTCCAGATGCACCATGGCAAACACGGTGAAGAAATACAGGAAGGCCGGAATCACCGCCGCCGTGGCAATGTCCGCATAGGGCACGTCGATGGTCTCGGCCATGATGAAGGCCACGGCGCCCATCACCGGCGGCATGATCTGCCCGCCCATGGAGGCGGTGGCCTCCACCGCGCCGGCAAAGGCCGGCTTGTAGCCGAACCGCTTCATGAGCGGGATGGTGAACTGCCCGGTGGTGACCACGTTGGCGACGCCCGAGCCGTTGATGGTGCCCATGAGCGCCGAGGAGATCACCGCCACCTTGGCCGGTCCGCCCTTGGCATGGCCCACGAGGCCCATGGCCACGTCGTTGAACAGCTTGATCATCCCCGCCCGCTCGAGAAACGCGCCGAACAGGATGAACAGGAAGATGAAGGACGACGACACATAGGTGGGCGTGCCGTAAATGCCCTCGGTGCCCAGGAACATCTGGTCCACCACCTGCACGAAATCGAACGGGCGATGATCCAGCGGCGCCGGCAGATATTCGCCGAACAGGCCGTAGAGGATGAACATGCCGCACAGGATGGGCAGCGAGGCGCCCATCAGCCGCCGCGAGCCCTCGAACACCAGCGCGACGGCCAGCGTGCCCACCACGATGTCGAGGGTGGAGGGGTCGCCCGCGCGCTGGATCAGCGCCGCATAGAACACCCAGTGATAGAGCCCCACCACGAAGGAGAGGATGCCGAGCCCCCACAGAACGAGCCGCTCGCCGCCGCTCTTGTGGTTGCCGGCGATGGCGAACACCACCAGCAGCAGGAAGCCCACGTGCACCGAGCGCACGATCTGGCTGGCCAACGGGCTCCAGGCGGCGGTGACGATCTGGAAGGCGGAGAATGCCACCGCGATCCAGAACACCGCGCGACCCCACAGGCCGGGGCCCCAGGTGAGATCCAGCAGGGCATCGTCCACCACCACCGCCGCGCCGTGGCCGGGCGCATCAAGATCGTGGCTCACCGGCGGAACGGTGTTGGGGGTGTGCAGCGACGATGTCATGAAACCCTGCCTTCAAGCCCTGTCTTCAACTGGCCCGGGAGGAATTGCACGGGCGCCGCGAGACCTTCGGCCCGCGCGGGCCGGCCGCGTTCCGCCCGGTTCCGGCATGGGACCGGGCGTTCGTCTTCAGGCCGGCACCTCCAGGCTCGGCCGCTGCCTGCGGCCCTCAGGAGGGGCGGCGCCGTGCCCGCGAGGGGGCGCGGTTCAGGGCGTCACGCCCTTTTCCTTGAAATACTTCTCCGCCCCGGGATGGAACGCCACCGGCGAGCCCTTCATGGCATTTTCGATCTTGATGCTGCGCGCGGCGGAATGGGCGGCCGCCAGTTCAGGCAGGTTGTCATAGATCGCCTTGGTGATGGCGTAGACATCCTCATCCTTCATGCTGGCGCGGGTGACGAGGAAGTTGGGCACCGCGGCGGTGGCCACGTCCACGGCCTGTCCCTCATAGGTGTTGGCGGGGATGGTGGCCTTCAGATAGGGCGCGCCGATCTTGTCGATAATGGCGGCGGGCACCTCCACCACCACGATCGGCACCGAATTGGCGAGATCCTTGATGGAGGCCACGCCGAGGCCGGACGATTGCAGCGTGGCGTCGAGCTGGCGGTTCTTCATCAGCTCCACGGATTCGGCGAAGGGCAGGTATTCCACCTTGCCAAGGTCGTCATACTTCAGCCCCGCCGCGCCCAGGATGGCGCGGGCGTTCAGCTCGGTGCCCGACTTCGGCGCGCCCACCGAGAGGCGCTTGCCCTTGAGGTCGGCGATGGTGCGGATGCCGGAATCCTTGGAGGCCACGATCTGGATGTAGTTGGGATAGATGCCGCCCAGCGCGCGCACCTTGGTGAGCGGGGCCTTGAAGCCGGCTTCCTCCTTGCCGGAGGCGCCGTCGGCGAGGCTGTCGGCGAGGGTGAAGGCCACCTCGCCCTTGCCCTGCTCGATGAGGTTCAAATTCTCCACCGATGCCTTGGTGGCCTGAACCGAGGGCCGGGCGCCGGGCACCTTCTCGCCCACCAGCTTCGAGATGGCGACCCCGAGCGGATAATAGACGCCCGACGTGCCGCCGGTGAGGATGTTGACGAACTCGGCCTTGGCCGCCACCGGCGCGAAGGCCAGCGTGGAGACGAGGGCGATGGCACCCAGGCGCGCGGCCTTGAAGGCGCGGGCAGTCGCGATGGTCCGCTTCACAGGCGTGCTCCCTTGCAATTTTTAATCGTTACGAGGGAGGCTAGCGTTTCCTTCCGTCAAGGCCAGAGACTTTCTGCCAACTTAGACTAAAGTCTATACCACCGATCGGCGCGGAGGCCGCATCCGCAACGGGTGATCCGCGCCGGCCCAAGCGGCGCGGATCACGAGGGCGTGCCGTGGTGGCCTCGATCGACAGAGGCCGAAGGTGTCAGTTGGTCCGGCGCCAGGTTTCGCCGCTGCACAGGACCGCGGCCACGCAGCCTTCGAGCCTGAGGCCGTCGCCGGAAAGGGTCATGGAGCCCTTGTAGGTCTTGTTGGAATCGGGATCGAACAGGTTGCCCTTCCACTTGCCGGAGCCGACGGATTCCGCGCCATCGACGATGAGCTGGCCCACCGTCGACTGGAACTTGGGATTGGTCACCGAGATGATCTTGCCGCAGAGCTTGCCGCCGCAATCATAGAAATTCACCACCGTGCCGGTCGACGGCCGCGTGAACTTGCCGAGCGCGTCGGCCGCATGGGCGACACCCGCCGTGGCGAGGGAGAGAAGGCCCACGCAGGTCGCCGCCGCAAGCGCGGAAACCCGCAGGGACCGCGCACGGTCGGACACAGAGATTTTCATTTTCCGTCCACTTCAAGCCAGGAGCCCGACGCAGGTGAAGCACGCTGCGTCGGCGGCGCTGATACCATGGCGGCCCGGTCCGGACTATGCGCGCGCGGACAAGATCCCACCTGAAAACCGGGATGATCTGGCGCGCCCGGCATAATTACGTAACGTCATCAGACTCTGAGCGCCCGAATATTCTCTTCGACGTGCGGTTATACAGAATATGTTACCACTATTGCGGCACCGCCGCCGAGATGCGCTGGGCGGCGTCGAGCAGCACGGGCAAAAAGCGCGTCTTCATGGTCTCGATGGAGGTGCGCCCCTCGTGGGTGCTGACATTGAGCGCGGCCAGCACCTCCGAGCGGCGGTTCTTCACCGGCGCCGCGATGGAGCGCAGGCCCATTTCCAGTTCCTGATCCACCAGCGTCCAGCCCTGCCGGCGCGAGGTCTCGATGGCATCCTTCAGGGCCACCATGTTGGTCACCGTGCGCTCGGTGCGCCGCTCGATCTTCACCCGGTCGTAATAGGCGGCCAGCTCCGCTGGCGGCAGGCCAGCGAGCAGGGTGCGGCCCATGGAGCTGCAATAGGCCGGCAGGCGCGAACCGATGGACAGGCCGATGGTCATCACCCGCTCGGTGGGGACCCGCGCCACATAGACGATGTCGAGGCCATCCAGCACCGCCAGCGAGCAGGATTCCTGAAGCACATTGACCACGTCGCGCATGATCGGCTGGGCCACCTCCCACATGGGCAGGGACGAGAGATAGGCGAAGCCGAGGTCCAGGACCTTGGGGCGCAGGGCGAAATACTTGCCGTCGGTCTCGGCATATTCTTCCCGCACCAAGGTGAGCAGGAAGCGGCGCGCGGCGGCGCGTGTCATGCCGGTCTGCTGGGCCACCTCGGTCAAGGTCATGCGCGGCTTGTAGCGGCTGAAGGTGCGGATCACCTCCAGCCCGCGCACCAGGGACTGCACATAGTCCTTGTCCTCGCTCGCCTGCACCTTGGTCATCCGCCCTCCCCGCTGCGGCGCGCCGGTGCGCCGATGCCACCGGGGCGGATGTAGCATTTGTTCGTATAACGCACAAGATATCTGCCGCAATCGGAGACGGACGATCCGGAAGCGCTGGCCGGAGCGCGCGCGGAACAGCCTTGTGGGACAGCACAGCACGCTCCGCCTGAATACTTTGGCGCGCAGCACGCCCGAAATTTCCTTGACGGCGCCCGCCTCTGGCCCTTATCAATTTTGCGAACTTAAGTTCGTATAACGCACAAAACGAGGAAACGATGAGCGACGCCTTCCTCTGTGACGCGGTGCGCACACCCATCGGGCGCTATGCCGGCGCGCTGTCCTCGGTGCGACCGGACGATCTGGCGGCCCACGTGATCCGTACCCTCGCCGCGCGCAGCCCCGGCCTCGACGCGGCTCAGGTGGAGGACGTGATCTTCGGCTGCGCCAACCAGGCCGGCGAAGACAACCGCAACGTGGCCCGCATGGGCGCCCTGCTCTCCGGCCTGCCCATCGCGGTGCCCGGCACCACCATCAACCGGCTGTGCGGCTCCGGGATGGATGCGGTGGGCACCGCCGCCCGCGCCATCAAGGCCGGCGAGACCGACCTCATGATCGCCGGCGGCGTGGAGAGCATGAGCCGCGCCCCTTTCGTCATGGGCAAGGCCGACAGCGCCTTCTCCCGCGCCGCGAAGATCGAGGACACCACCATCGGCTGGCGCTTCGTGAACCCGGCCATGAAGGCCCTGCATGGGGTCGATTCCATGCCTGAGACCGCCGAGAACGTGGCGGAGGATTTCCAGATCAGCCGCGCCCGGCAGGACGCCTTCGCGCTGGAGAGCCAGCGCCGCGCCGCCGAGGCCTGGGCCGCCGGCCGCTTCGCCGACGAGATCGTCCCTGTCAGCATCCCCCAGCGCAAGGGCGATCCCAAGCTGTTCGAGCGCGACGAGCACATGCGCCCCGACACCAGGCTGGAAGACCTCACCCGCCTGAAGGGCGTGGTGAAGCCCGGCGGCACCGTGACCGCCGGCAACGCCTCCGGCGTCAATGACGGCGCGGCGGCCCTGCTGCTGGCCTCCGCCGCCGGGGTGGAGAAGCACGGCCTGACCCCGCGCGGGCGCGTCGTCGCCATGGCCACCGCCGGCGTGCCGCCGCGCATCATGGGCATGGGCCCGGCCCCCGCCACCCGCAAGGTGCTGGAGAAGGCCGGCCTGACCCTCGCCGACATGGACGTGATCGAGCTGAACGAGGCCTTCGCCGCCCAGGCCTGCGCCGTGCTCGCCGACCTCGGCCTGCCGGATGACGCCGCCCATGTGAACCCCAACGGCGGGGCCATCGCGCTGGGCCATCCGCTCGGCATGTCGGGGGCGCGTCTCATCACCACCGCGCTCTACCAGCTCCACCGCACCGGCGGGCGCTACGCCCTGTGCACCATGTGCATCGGCGTCGGCCAGGGCATCGCCACCATCATCGAGCGAGTGTGAGTTTTGGAGCGTGTTTGAAAACGCGACCGCACCGGTATTTTCACGCCGTCATGGCCGGGCTTGACCCGGCCATCCACGCGGTGCGGCCGGGAGCCACCTTGAGCGGATGGCACCAGCGGCCCGGCGTGGATGCCCGGCACAAGGCCGGGCATGACGCGGTTAGTGCTGCCGGAAATTTTCAAACACTGTCCCGGAATTGATACCCCGCCCCTCAAGACCCCATCAATAAAGGCGCACCGCCATGCTGTTCCATGTCGAGATGACCGTGAAGATCCCCCACGACTTCCCCGTGGAGAAAGCCGACACCATCAAGGCGGCGGAAAAGGCCTATGCCCAGGACCTGCAGCGGCAGGGCAAGTGGGTGCATCTGTGGCGCGTGGCCGGGCGCTATTCCAACATCTCCATCTTCGACGTGGAGAGCGTGGACGAGCTGCACACCCTGCTCTCCTCCCTGCCGCTCTTCCCCTTCATGGACATCACTGTGACGGCGCTGGCGCGCCACCCGTCGGCGATCTGAGGAGCGCGCCCATGATCGACAAAACCAGGCCCGACACGCAAAGCTGCGTCGCCGACATCCCCGACGGGGCGACCCTGCTGGTGGGCGGCTTCGGCGGCGCCGGCATGCCCCACGAACTGATCGAGGCAGTGATCGCCCGCGCGCCGAAGGACCTCACCATCATCTCCAACAATGCCGGCAACGGCACCACTGGGCTTGCCGCTTTGCTGGCGGCAGGGCTGGTGAAGAAAGTGGTGTGCTCCTTCCCGCGCCAGGCGGATTCCTTCGTGTTCGACAAGCTCTATCGCGAGGGCAGACTGGAGCTGGAGCTGGTGCCCCAGGGCAATCTGGTGGAGCGCATCCGCGCCGGCGGTGCCGGCATCGGCGCCTTCTTCACCCCCACCGGCTACGGCACCCCCATCGCGGCCGGGAAGGAGACGCGGCAGATCGACGGGCGCAACTATGTGCTCGAATATCCGCTGAAGGCCGACTTCGCCCTCATCAAGGCCCACCGCGGCGACCGCTGGGGCAACCTCACCTATCGCAAGACGGCGCGCAATTTCGGTCCGGTCATGGCCACCGCCGCCACCGTCACCGTGGCGCAGGTGGAGGACATCGTCCCCCTCGGGACGCTGGATCCGGAAGACATCGTCACCCCCGGCGTGTTCGTGGACCGCCTGGTGGCCATCGGCACGGGAGCCGCCCAATGAGCGACATCGCCTTCACGCCCTGGACGCGCGCCGAGATGGCGCAGCGCATCGCCGCCGACATCCCGGACGGCGCCATCGTCAACATCGGCATCGGCATGCCCGAGCTGGTGGCGGACTTCCTGCCGCAGGACAAGGAAATCCTGCTCCACAGCGAGAACGGCATCCTCGGCATGGGCCCCAAGCCCTCGCCCAACGAGGTGGACTATGACCTCATCAACGCCGGCAAGCAGCCGGTGACGCTGCTGGACGGCGGGGCCTTCTTCGACCACAGCCTGTCGTTCGCCATGATGCGCGGCGGGCATCTGGACATCGCCATCCTCGGCGCCTTCCAGGTGGCGGTGAACGGCGACCTCGCCAACTGGGCCACCAACGATCCCAACGCCATTCCCGCCGTGGGCGGCGCCATGGACCTCGCGGTGGGCGCCCGCAACGTGTTCGTGATGATGGAGCTGCTCACCAAGAAGGGCGACTCCAAGTTGGTGGAGCACTGCACCTATCCGCTCACCGGCCTCGGCTGCGTCTCGCGCGTCTATACGGACCACGGGGTGATCGACATCACCCCCGAGGGCTTCGTGGCGCGCACGCTGCCGCCGGGCCTGAGCCTCGACGACCTGAACGCGCGCGCCGGCATCGCCATCCGCGCCAGTTGAGCGCCGCCACCCACTGCGTCGCACGGCCCACCCCTTGCGCCGGGGCGGGCGGGCGGCTTTCCTGCACCTCGATTGACTGCCCCCCGATCTGCCCCGCCAGCCGGCGCGGCGCCCCCTTCCAGCCGGAGACAGCCGGATGCCCTTCATCGCCGCCGGAGAGATCACCACCCACTACGCCCTCGAAGGCCCCGAGGGCGCCCCGGTGCTGCTGCTCGCCAATTCGCTGGGCACCAGCTTCCATGTGTGGGACGAGGTGATGGCCGATCTTGCGGCCGCCTTCCGGGTGCTGCGCTATGACATGCGCGGCCACGGCCTCACGGACGTGACGCCCCTGCCTGCGGACGGCAGCGGCTATTCCATCCCCCTGCTCGCGGCCGACGCGCTGGCGCTGCTGGATGCCCTCGGCATCGAGAAGGCCCATGTGTGCGGCCTCTCCATCGGCGGCATGGTGGCCCAGCATCTGGCGGCGACGACACCTCAGCGGGTGGACCGGCTGGTGCTGTGCGACACCTCGGCCCTCATCGGCCCCGCCTCGGTGTGGGACGAGCGCATCGCCGGCATCCGCCGCGACGGCCTCGCCGCCATCGCGCCGGGGGTGATGGGCCGCTGGTTCACGGACGCCTTCCGGCAGAAGGCCCCGCAGCTCATGCGCGGCTATGCCAACATGGTGGCCCGCACCACGCTGGACGGCTATCTCGGCTGCGCCATGGCGGTGCGCGATGCCGACCTGAGGGCAGCGGCGGCCACCATCACCGCGCCCACCCTCGTCATCGTCGGCGATCAGGACCCGGCGACGCCCCCCGCCTCCGCGCAGGCGCTGGCCTCAGCCATCCCCGGCGCCCGGCTGGAGGTGATCGCGGATGCCTCCCACATTCCCTGCGTGGAGCAGCCCGCAGCCCTCGCCCGCGTGCTGGTGCCGTTCCTGACCGCAGCCTAGAGACTTCCCCAGGGCAACGCCCGCACACATCCCCCCAAATCCCGCCGGGCGGGGCGCCCGGCGGGATGCCTTGATTGTCAATCCAGGCCTCGTCCGCTATGGCGACGGCTTAAAGCTTGGGGATGACTGGCAGGGCGGCGGCGTCATGGGGCTTGTATTTGGGACGCCGGTGGTCGTTCTTGGGCTTGCGGCCGTACTTTACCGTCTGCGACGGCATTATCTGCGGGCGCGACGCAGCCGAATACGACTTCGGTCGGAGAAGATCGGCTGGCCGCTTGTGGTCGCCGGCTGCTTCGGCGTGCTGCTGAGCGCTTCGGCCCATGTGGCGCCGCCATTCGCCGGCGCGGTCATCCTGGCGACGGGGGCCATCCTGCTTGGATGCGCGGCCACCATCGACCTCTCGTGCCGGCAGCATCTGGGGGCCTCGCCGTTCACCATCTACCGCTATGTGCGGCATTCGGGCTCGACCACCTCCCTGCCAAAGCTGGCCCGGACGTATTTTCGCCCGTTCGTTCCGCCGCGCTTTCTCGCGGCGGTGATCGCCGCCTTCCTCGCCATGGCGGCGCTGGCCCATCTGGCCATCGGGTCGGCCAACCTGTCCCTGGCGCTCGCCGTGCCGGCCTGCCTCCTGGCCCTGCTGGTGTGGGCGCTGCTCGAACGGGCGGGCGGGCGCCGGCCCCTGCTGCCGGAGGAAACCGCCTTCCTGCTCGTGCCGCCCGAGATGGGAACCTGCGAACTGCGCGCCGCCGACAGGAGCGGCCGATTCCGGCTCGCCGCTGCCGGGCACCGGCCGGAAACCATCCTCATCATCATCAATGAATCCGCCGGCCAGTGGCTGCCCGCGAGCGATGCGCCCGGCACCCGCCTGGCCGAGCGGATCCGCGAGCTGAGTGGACACCCCGCCGACTGGCTGGAGCCCTCGAACGTCGTCACCAATTCGGCCTGCACGGAAGTCAGCGTGCCGTCGCTGCTCACCGGCGTAGGGACCCACGAAAGCGCCGAGGCGCTGCACCGGATGCCCTTCGTGTTCGATCTCGCCAAGGCGCGCGGCTATCGCACCGCCCTGCTGATGGCGTCGACCCTTGAGTGGTCGAACCTCGACCGCTTCTTCTCCACCGCCGCCATCGACGATCTGTATGCGGCGGAGACCGAGGGCCATCCCCTCGTCAACGACATCGGCATCGACGACGCCTATCCGGTGGAGAAGCTCGAAGCCATCATCGCCGAGACCCGGGGGCCGCTCTTCGCCGTCCTCTTCCTCAACGCGCTCCATGTGCCGTTCCAGGCCGAGAGCCGCTTTCCCATTCCCGCTTCCCTCCAAGACCGGCGATCGCGCGCCCTTTCCATCACCGAGACGGCGCACCGGCGGGTGTTCGAGGCGCTGAAGCGCGCCGGCCGCTACGACGATGCCCTCATCCTGTCCATCGCCGACCATGGCGAGCGCCCGGACCATGCGGAGAGCGCCCGGGCGGCCATTTCCCGGCTGGAGAACTACAGCGACTGGGTGCTGCGCACCCTGTTCCTGGTCAAGCCACCGCGCCACCTGCCCGAGGCCATGGCCGAAGCCCTGCGCGGCAACGGCGCGCGCCTGATCGCCAATGTGGACATCGCCCCCACCCTCGCTGACCTGCTGGGCGTCGCCCTGGACGACGGCCTCGCCTATTGCGGTCACAGCCTGTTCCAGCCGATCCCGCCCGATCGCGTGTCCGTCGCCACCAGCACCAACGAGTGCCGTTCCTGGTTCGGGCCCGCCATCGCGCTGGCGCGGGGCCGCGAGCGGCTGACTTGCGATCGATTCGACTTCCTGCGCTATGAGAGCGGCGCACCGCCCGATCCCGCCACCGACGCGCCGCGGCGCGCTTCCCTGATCGCGGAGGCGCTGCGCACGCCCATCATCAACCAGACCATCGCCCGCATCTACCGCACGCATTTCTGACGCGCGCCGCGCCGGCCCGCCAACCGTCTGCGCCGGAAGGCTGACACGGGGAGGATTGCGCCCGGTGTGCGTTGCGGCGTAATCCTTGCCTCCAGATCGGGTAATCTTCAGGAGCACCGCATGACCACGAGCACCGGCACGACCACCGGGACCGGGACCGCCTTCGCGGCGGAAGGGGGCCAGCTGCGCTCCGACTGGACCGAGGCCGAGGCCCGGGCGCTCTATGACCTGCCCTTCCCCGAGCTGCTGTTCCGCGCCCAGAGCGTGCACCGGCGCCATTTCGACCCCACCACAGTGGAGACCGCGACGCTGCTCTCCATCAAGACCGGCGGCTGCGCCGAGGATTGCGGCTACTGCTCCCAGAGCGCCCACCACGAGACCGGCCTGAAGGCCACCAAGCTCATGGGCGTGGATGAGGTGCTGTCCCAGGCGCAGAAGGCCAAGGACGGCGGCGCCACCCGCTTCTGCATGGGCGCCGCCTGGCGCAGCCCCAAGGATCGCGACCTCGACGCCGTCTGCGCCATGATCTCGGGCGTCAAGGCCATGGGCCTGGAAGCCTGCGTGACCCTGGGCATGCTCACCCCTGATCAGGTGACCCGCCTCGGCGCCGCCGGCCTCGACTATTACAACCACAACATCGACACCTCGCCCGCCTTCTACCCCGAGATCGTCACCACCCGAACCATGGACGACCGGCTCGACACCCTCGCCTCGGTGCGGGCGGGCGGCATCCGGCTGTGCACCGGCGGCATCGTGGGCATGGGCGAGACCGTGGACGACCGCATCGCCATGCTGCTGGTGCTCGCCACCCTCGACCCCCATCCCGAGAGCGTGCCGCTGAACATGTGGAACGCCATCGAGGGCACCCCGGTGATGGACAAGGCCGACAAGCCCGACCCCATCGCCTTCGTGCGCCTGATCGCGCTGGCGCGCCTGCTGATGCCCAAGAGCATCGTGCGCCTCTCGGCCGGCCGCGACGCCATGAGCGACGAGATGCAGGCCCTGTGCTTCCTCGCCGGCGCCAATTCCATCTTCACCGGCGACGTTCTGCTCACCACCGGCAATCCGGAGCGGGACAAGGACGCGGCATTGTTCGCCCGCCTCGGCATCCGCGCTGCCGGCCCCACCGGAACAGAGATGCGCTCCGCCGCCGAGTGAGGACCGCAGGACGGGACCGGTTCCCCGGCAGGCGCGACGGAACACCCGAGAGCCCCTCAGGACCTTCAAAAGGGCGCCGGCGAGAGCTGCATGCGCCCTTTTCGGGCCTCAGCCCTCCACGGCGCTGGCCCTGAGCGGCGCCCCCAGCCGGGACGGCAGCCGGATGCTGAAGATGGCGCCCTCGGACCCGTTGCGGACCGAGAGGCTGCCGCCATGGTCGCGGACGATGCCGAAGCTCACCGACAGGCCAAGTCCGGTGCCCTTGCCCGGCGGCTTGGTGGTGAAGAACGGCTGGAAGATGCGGTCCACCATCTCCTCGGGAATGCCGCCACCATTGTCGGAGACCTCGATCACCAGTTGCTCCGCCACGCCCGGCCTGGCCTCGCCGGCGACGCGCACCACGATGCGGCCAGGAAAATGCTCCCCCACGGCGGCACGGCGCTCGTTGATGGCGTCACGGGCATTCTGGAGCAGGTTGATGATCACCTGTTCCAGCTGGTCCTGGCGGCAGAGCACCGCGGGCAGGTCGGGTTCGTACTGGGTCGTCACCTCGATTTCGTCGAGGCGGAAATGGGCGCCCACCACCTGCAAGGCGCCGTCCACCGCGTCGGTGGGGTGGGAGGGCTGAAGCTCCTCCTCGCTCTTGCGGCCGAAGATGCGCATGTGGTCGATGATGCGGCTCATGCGCACCGTCTGCTGGATGATGCGGTCGAGCTTGGCGGCGAGATGGTCGGCCGGCAGCCCCTTCTTCATGCCGGCCAGCGCATTGGACGCGGCCAGCCGGATCACCCCGAGGGGCTGGTTGATCTCGTGGGCAAGCCCGGTCGCCACTTCACCGAGGGAAGCCAGCTTCGACATCTGGTAGAGCTTGTTTTCCTCCATCCGCCGCTGGGTGCGATCCACGGCGAACACCACCATGTCGTCCCCCTCCCCCGGCGGTGACGCCCGCTCGATGCCCTGGAGCGGCGCCACAACCATCTCCACCTCCAGCTCACTGGTGCCATCCGACAGGTGCTCGTCGCGCAATTGCGGCTCCCGGAGCCCGCGGACGAGGACACGGAACCGGCCGCTGGCGAGATAGCGGCGCAGCATGGGCGACAGGGCCGCGTTGGAGGTGGTGCCCACCTCGCTCGCGCCGGCGGCGGTCACGTGCATGACGGCGACCCCCGGCACCCGGCTGATGGCTTCGAGCACGTTGGCCTCGCGCTGGCGCGCGAGGGCCTGCACTTCGTTGGCCTTGAGCTGTTTCTGCAGGTTGAGGTAGCGCCCGCCCAGCAGAACTACGATGAGCAGCGCGACCGAAAGACCGAGCGCCGTGCTCCAGATGGCGACGCGGAACTCGTTCGACTGCTGCTCCACGACGGCACGCGAATGGGCGACCAGCACCAGGATGGGATATTTTCGCGACGCGACCGAATAGCCGATGCGCGCGATGTGATCGAACGGGCTGGCCTGGTCATAGACCCCGTCATGCTTCCACGCCGCCAGAAAGGCAGGATCTGCGGAGACATCGTCGCCGAAGCTGGTGGTCCGGGCCGCGCGGGCGCGCACGATGCCGTCGCGACCGACGAGGGCGATCAGCATGTCATCCTCGGTGCGCAGCTGCTTGTAGAAATCGATGAAGTCGCTGATGGCGTAGGACGCCACCACCACCCCGGCAAAACGGCCTTCCGCATCAGCAAGCGGGCGGGAGAGCTGGATCCCCCATGTCTGCGACAGCCGGCCCAGCACCGGGCGGCTGATGTACAGTTCCGCATTCGCCCGGTCCTTGCCGATCTGGACCCGCACATGTTCACGGTCGGACAGGTCCATCCGTTCCAGGCCCGGAGACAGGCTGCTCGCGATCAGCACGCCCGACGTGTCGGTCACGCTCACCTGGAGCACAGCGGCAGGTAGCCTCAGGCTGCGGAGAACCTCGTAGACCTGCACCGGCGAGGCGGTGCCGTCATAGGCCTCGGCAAAGTCCTGAAGCACCGCATCGATGCGCTCGATGGACTGCTCGAAGCTGCGCATCAGCAGGGTGGCGGTGCGGTGGGCACTGTCCCGCGCCTCGGTCAGCACGGTCCGGCTGTGCAGCTGGTACAGCACCAGCGCCGCGGCGAACGGAATGAGGCCCACGAGGACCACAAGGCTGCACAGCATCAGCGTGACGGGATTGACCAGCCCCCGCAACCTGTCGCCCCACGCCTCATTACCGTTCATTCTTGCCGCCATTCCGCAGTCTACGAGAGCATGCGCCGATCGGATGGCCGTGCAACATGCTGGGGGCGCTCCCCTGCGCGGTTTCAGGCGGAGCGGGCACCATTGGCGTGAAGATAATGCGTCAGCGCAAGAGCCGGGAGCGATCGCCGCGAGGCACGGCAGGCGGGCAAAGCTCTAGCTGACGCAAAGTGCCACCAGGGCCTCGTAGAGGTCATCGAAGGCCAGCGGCTTGGAAAAACACCGCACCACCCCTGCCGCCAGCGCCTGCATGAGGTCGCCGGGGGCGGCATGGCCGGTCATCACCAGAAACTGAATCTTGCGCTCTGGAAAGGTCGCCTGAACAGCCCTGATCAGCGTGATGCCGTCCATGTCCGGCATGCGCATGTCGGTGAGGATGACGGTGATGGCAGGCTCGCGCTGAAGCGTGTCGATGGCCTCGGCGCCTCGTCCTACCGAAATCGCGGAAATCCCGCGAAAGCCCAGCGCCTCGACCAGTTCATCGAGGTATTCAGGCTCGTCATCAACCACAAGAATCCGGCCCATGCGCCACCGCTCACGACCATCTTCCGGCAACCGGAGCCGGACGTCATCAGGTTGAACCGACCTGACCGGTGGGGCGGCGGCGCAGGAAATCCACCTGACCGCCGGAGGCCCTGACCAGCCTGATGGCGGAGACACCGGTTCGCGCCGGCGCGCTGCGCACCGCCAGATCGGGAGGCACTGCACAACGCGGGGGCGGTACCGTCAAGGCGAATTCAGTTCATATCGGATTGATCTGCAAACCAAATCCGGATCGCCGTCGTAAAGGGAAGGCAAGCGCAAAAAACGCCCACCAAAGGTCCAAAAGGTATAAAGGTCCGTGCTTGAGGCACTTTCCAAGCCCCAGGCTTCGACCGGCAAACGCAACGCCTTATCTAGTTACCTTTATTCCTATCATCAAGCCGGACGAGGCCACCTTTGGCGGAGGATGGTTGATGGAAGGTCTTGAAGGGAGACAAAACTTGTCGCTCATCAAAGCCGGAGCGGGTGTTCGCGTCCAGAGTCCTTGAACTTTCAGCAAAGCTCGGCTTGCCGAGATCTTGAGGTGGCAGAAAACTTGATCATAAAAATCGGCGGCCACGACGGTACGAAGGCCGCCAACCGGAGGAGACGATGGACGGCCAGATCAAGACGGCCCCTCGCGTATTGCTGGTGGACGACGATCCCGACGTGCTGATCGAATTGCAGGAAGGCCTTGGCCTGCTGGGTATTACCTCCCTCACCGCCGGTACCGCGGTCGAGGCGCTTGATCTCATGGAGCGCCACGACAACCTCCAGGTCGTCGTAACCGACCTGCAGATGCCGCGGATCGACGGCATCGAGCTGCTGCAGAAGCTTGCGGTGCGGCGCCGCAAGCATCCCGTGGCCGCTATCGTCATTACCGGCCACGCCTCCCTCGACCGCGCCGTGGGGGCGCTGCGCCTGCAGGCGGTGGACTTTCTGCAGAAGCCGCTGAGCGCCGAGGAGGTGGCCCACGCCATCACCCGCGCCTTCGCGCTGGTGGAGGACGAGGCCACGTCCGAGGGGGAGACGGGTTCACCCCCGGCGAGCTCCCCTCCGCGTCCCCATGACCTGAGCGCCCAGCATCTGCGGGCGCGCTATCTGCGCGCCCTCGTGGCCGCCCGCGCCGACCGCGACGCCATCTTTCAGACCGGCCTGTTTTCCGACCCGGCCTGGGAGATGATGCTCGATCTCGCCATGGCGGAAGCCAGCCATCGGCCCATCTCCGTCACCAGCCTGTGCATCGCCTCCGGCGCGCCAGCCACCACCGCCCTGCGGCGCATCGACGACCTGGAGGAGGCCGGGCTCGTGTCCCGGGTTCCCGACGCCCGCGACCGGCGGCGCATCATCGTCCACCTCACCGATCTCGGGCGCGCGCGCATGGAAGCCTTCGTGCAACGGCAGGCGGACCGCCTGGGCATCACCCTGGACTGAGCCCATGGCAGGGCCGCCCCGCCGATGGCGGGAACGCGCCCGCGCAACCCGGAACGGGCCGGATGGCCCCGCGAACGAAACCACCCGGCCCGCCCACCCCGTGCCGGTCAGGGCTTGGCACGGGATCCCGACAGGTGCGCCAGTACACGCACGCGAAGACACGTGCGCTCAAACACGCGAGCCCAGACCTTGCGTTGCAGGCACTGGTCACCCGGATCGGCAGAAGATGGGGTCTAGCACGCACAACCGGGAAGCGAATTAAGAGACTGATCCAAAAGGGATCGAATCCGGAGCCGGCCTGGCCCCGATGGGCCGCAGCGACTCTGACGCAAGGCACCGGCGCACCTTGTCGCCGCCAGCATGGGCAGCGACAATCGGCTGCCGGGCCCCGGCTTGAGCCGGATTCGGGTCCCGAGCGGCGCAGCGCCCCGGCGCGCGGTTCAGGTGGAAGGGTCCGGCTCCGGAACAGGCCCGGCGAAGCAGCAGATGTTCAACCCCGGGCGCCACATCGCCCATGGAGGGGCGAGAACGCGCCCACGCCGCACTGCGCTCCCGCCGTGCCGCAAGGCCACCATCACCAGCTGATTCGGACCGCTTGGCCGGATGCGTCGGCACCCGCTCGCCGTTCAGGGACAGGCAGGTTCAGGAAAAGGGAAAGCTCAGGAGAACGGCCTCGGCGGCGGCCGAAGCCTGCGTTCAGTGCATCTGAAGCGGAAATGGTGGAGCCAGGCGGAATCGAACCGCCGACCTCTTGAATGCCATTCAAGCGCTCTCCCAACTGAGCTATGGCCCCACGCGGGGAAGCGTGGTCGCGTCCGGGACGATCCGAGCCGAGGCCCGAGCCGCGTTCCGCACGCTTATGGGAAATTTGGTGGAGCCAGGCGGAATCGAACCGCCGACCTCTTGAATGCCATTCAAGCGCTCTCCCAACTGAGCTATGGCCCCACTTTACCGCGGCCTGCGCGCAGGGCGCTCCTTTGGGGGGAAGCGCCGGATCTGCGTGCCGGGAAATCCGCGGCGGATGCCCGGTGAACCTTAGTCGTGAAACCAGGCCCGCCGAGCGAGAGCGGCCTTTAAGCACAGGCCGCGTCGGGTATCAAGCCTCTTCGTCGTCCTCGAGGCCCTCACCGATGAGATCGGAGACGTCGTCCCCATCATCTTCGTCTTCTTCGAGGAAGGTGTCGTCGTCACCGGCCTCGATGTCGTCGTCCACGTCCACATCGTCGCCCACGACCACCTTGGCGGGGGCGGCGGCTTCCTCGTCCGCTTCCTCGAGGCTGATGACCTCGGCCTCGGTGTCCTCGGCTTCAACCTCCTCGACCGCGCCACGCGGCTCGGCTCGGCTCGAGCCGCGCACGGCGGGCTCGAAATAGGATCGCGGATAGGACTCCCCCGTGAACGGCGACACGACGGGGTCCTTATTCAGGTCGTAGAACTTGCGCCCCGTAACAGGACAGATGCGCTTCGTGCCGAGTTCAGCTTTCGCCACGGCAAAGATCCTCGGAAGGGCTAAACAGGAGCGTGCTCCATTGGCGCCAGACGTATCCCCTGTCAAGGCCCGATCATCAGGCGAGCGCGGGGCGGTGACGCCTCGCCGCGCCCTGTGCTAGAGCACGCCCCGGTACCTTGCCCGGCAGGGCGACCTGTTCCGGCTTCCCGCAAGCCGGCATGCACGCAAGAATCCATCGCCGACGAACTCCGGCCCAGACGCCAACGCTTGAGGAAGGCCCCCATGTCCGCCACCCGCAGCGCCGCTCCCGCCTCCGGCCACGGCGACGGCCCGGCTCAGCCCGCGACCGCCCTTCGCTCTCCTGCGCTCAGCGGCCGCGTGCGCGTTCCCGGTGACAAGTCCGTGTCCCACCGCGCGCTGATCTTCGGCCTGTTCGCGGAGGGCATCACCCGCATCACCGGCCTGCTGGAAGGCGAGGACGTGCTGAACACGGCCAAGGCCTGCGCCGCCCTGGGCGCGCGCGTCACCCGCCGCGGTCCCGGCGACTGGGAGGTGGAGGGCGCCGGCGCCGACGGGCTGTCCTCCCCCGCCGCCCCGCTGGATTTCGGCAATTCCGGCACCGGCGTGCGCCTGATGATGGGCGCGGTGGCCGGGCAGGATGTGACCGCCACCTTCGACGGCGACGCCAGCCTCCGGCGGCGCCCCATGAAGCGCGTGCTGGACCCGCTCACCGCCATGGGGGTGGAGATCGTGGCCAGCGCCGAGGGCGGGCGCCTGCCCCTCACCCTCAAGGGCAGCGACAAGACGAAAGCCATCACCTACGAGACCCCGATGCCGTCGGCGCAGGTCAAGTCAGCGGTGCTGCTGGCCGGCCTTGGCGCCCTGGGCGAGACGGTGGTGATCGAGCGCGAAGCCACCCGCGACCACACCGAACGCATGCTGGCCCATTTCGGCGCCGACGTGCGGGTGGAGCCCCACGGCCCCCACGGTCGCCGCATCGCCCTGAAGGGCCGGCCAACGCTGGTGGCCGCCCCGGTGGACGTGCCGGCCGACCCCTCCTCCGCCGCCTTCCCGCTGGTGGCGGCGCTGATCGTGCCCGGCTCCGACGTGACCCTGACCGACGTGATGATGAACCCGCTGCGCACCGGCCTCATCACCACGCTGCTCGAAATGGGCGCCAGCATCGAGGTGGTGGCCGAGCGCACCGAGGGCGGTGAGCGCGTCGCCGACCTGCGCGTGCGCCATTCCCGCCTGAAGGGCGTGGAGGTGCCCCCCGAGCGGGCGCCGGCCATGATCGACGAATATCCGGTCCTCGCCGTCGCCGCCGCCTTCGCGGAGGGCGTCACCGCCATGCGCGGCCTCTCCGAGCTGCGGGTGAAGGAAAGCGATCGCCTGGCGGCGGTGGCGGACGGCCTTGCCGCCTGCGGCGTGGCCCATGAGGTGGTGGGGGACGATCTCCTC
This sequence comes from Xanthobacter autotrophicus, assembly GCF_005871085.1. Taxonomy (GTDB): domain Bacteria; phylum Pseudomonadota; class Alphaproteobacteria; order Rhizobiales; family Xanthobacteraceae; genus Xanthobacter; species Xanthobacter autotrophicus. The sequence continues at coordinate 592,711 of NZ_VAUP01000022.1, forward strand.
GTCACCGGCGCTGCCACGGTCAAGGGCGGCGGTCCGGTGGCCACTCACATGGATCACCGCATCGCCATGTCGTTCCTGGTGCTGGGCCTCGCCAGCGAAGAGGGCGTGAGCGTGGACGACGTGGCCTTCATCGCCACCTCCTTCCCCACCTTCATGCCCATGATGCGCGGCCTCGGCGCCGTCATTTCGTGAGGTGACAACCGTGGTCATCGCCATCGACGGGCCGGCGGCCTCCGGCAAGGGCACGCTGGCCCGCCGGCTCGCCGCTTATTACGGCCTGCCCCACCTCGACACCGGCCTGCTCTACCGGGCCGTGGGCGCCATCGTGCTGGCGCAGGGGCGGCTTCAGGATGAGGCGGCCGCGGTGGAGGCAGCGCGAACGCTGGACGTGGCGGCGCTCGATCCCGACACCCTGCGCACGGCGGAACTGGGCGAGGCGGCCTCGGTGGTGGCGGCGCGCGGCGGCGTCCGCGCGGCCCTGCTGGATCTCCAGCACCGATTCGCGGCCCAGCCCGGCGGCGCGGTGCTGGATGGGCGGGACATCGGCACCGTCATCTGCCCGAAGGCGCAGGCCAAGCTGTTCGTCACGGCCACGCCGGAGGTGCGCGCCGAGCGGCGCCACCGCGAATTGATCGGGCGCGGCGAGGATATCGCCTATGCGGCTGTCCTCGCGGACATCCGCAAGCGCGACGAGCGTGATTCGGCCCGTGCCGCTGCGCCGCTGGTGCAGGCGGACGACGCGGTGCTGCTGGACACGTCGGCGCTGGATATCGCCCAGGCGTTCGAGGCGGCCCTCACCATCGTGGAGGCCCGGCGGCGGGGAAGTTGACGCGTCAAGCCAATGGCCTGGAGCTTTGCTCATGGGCCATTGGCCAAGCCCGCGCGCCGCTTGAGCGGACCCACTTCGCGTACCATTTCGCCTCGGGCAACGACCGAGGCCGATGGCATCAGGCCTTCAGCCGGTCGAAGGTGCGCGCCATTTCCTCGCGGCTCACATGGTCGATCATGGCGGGCTCGAACACGTCGGTGCCGGCGGCGAAGGCCGCCTCCGCGTCGGGCCGCGCCAGGGCGATCCTCAGTGCCCCCACCAAGTCATAGAGTGCCCAGGGGTGGCCCGTATCGCGCAGGGCCGATTGCAGCGCGCCCTGCACCAGCGCCCGCACCGTGCGGTGTGATTCGGAGACGGGCACTTCGTCCGCCTCCCCTTCCAGCGCGGCGACGCAGGCTTCCTCGTTGAAGGAGACGTGGCCCCGGCACGCCAGCGGGCGCACCGGATAGATCACGCAGATGCCCTCGACGAGGAACGGGCATTCACGCCCCAGCGCCATGGTGCCGGCGGCCTCGGGCGCGGCGGCCGAAGCGGCGGCGAGGCGCGCGGGCAGATCGATGCCCACCTTTCGGAAGCCATCCGCCATGGCCCGCACATAGCGCGCCACCATCAGCACCTCGGGAGCGGTGGCCACCACCTGGATCCGGCAGCAGGTGCCACAGCCTTTGCGGCAGGCCAGCGGCGGCAGGTCCCTGGTCTGCTCGTCCACATTGTGCTCGTAGCTGGAAAACGCCTGCATCCAGATGCGGTCGAGCAGATTCGCCGCGCCCTTGTTGGCACCAAGCGTGGCGCCGAAGGCTTCGTGCTGGGCGCGGAAGAACCCGGCCGGCCCTGCCTCGTCACGCGCATCCTCCGCCCGCCCCTCTGAAGCGATCGCCACGGCAAGCCTCCAAAAATGCCATCCGCCCGCAACGGGCGCCGCGCCACGCTCCCCAAGATGGAAAGCCGGCGCATTGAGATGGAACAAGCTATGTTTCGTTGGATACAACGTTCAACATAGGGAAACTGCGTAGGAACTTGGGGGACGGCCACAAAGGGGAGAGCCCGCACCGGCGCGGCGCGGGCTCCTCGTTTCTCAGAAGAACCTGGGCGCTCAGAAGAAGGAGCCGACCACGCTGGTGTGTTCCACCGACGGCGGGCTGGCGAAATGGGGGCTGGCGAGGCGCCGCCATTCCTGGAATTCGGGCGAGTTGCGGAAGTGGACCATGTGGTCTTCCACCGTGTCCCAGGTCACCACGAGATAATAGCGGCTGGGCGTTTCCACCGAGCGCTGCAGCGACAGGCCGCGGCAGCCGCGCGACTTCTGGAAGAAGGGGGCAGCTTCCTTCACTCCGGCCTCGAAGGCCGCTTCCGAGCCTTCCTTGATGTCCAGCGTGGCGATCTCATAGACCATGATGTTTTCCTTCACAGCGACGGCCCGTCCGCGCCGCCGCGCGGGACATTAAGGCTTCGCCCCGTCGAGGCAAGATTGCCCGGCACCGGCCCGCAAGCCTGCCAATGGACTTGCCAAGCCGGGAGGGAAGAGGCAAACCCGCACCATCATTGCGAAACACGAGCTTTGCCATGGCCCATTGGCTCTACAAGTCCGAACCCTTCAAATGGTCGTGGGACATGCAGGTGAAGGCTGGCGCCAAGGGCACCCACTGGGACGGGGTGCGCAACCACCTCGCCAAGCAGCAACTGCTGGCCATGAAGAAGGGTGACCGGGGTTTCTTCTACCATTCCAACGAGGGCAAGGAGATTGTCGGCATCGTGGAGGTCATCAAGGAGGCCTATCCCGACCCCTCCGACCCCTCGGGCAAGTTCTTCATGGTGGACATCAAGGCGGTGAAGCCCCTGAAGACCCCGGTGACGCTCGCCGCCGTCAAGGCCGAGCCGCGGCTCCAGGAGATGGCGCTCATCAAATTCTCCCGCCTCTCGGTGCAGCCGGTGACCGATGAGGAATGGGACATCGTCTGCGGGATGGGCGGGGTGTGAGAGCGCCCATCGCCGACCCGCTCGCCTTCATCCGCGCCGAAACCCGCCTGAACCCGGTGCCGCTGGTGCCGGAAATCTCGCTCCATGTGGCCGACGAGGCCGTGCCCCTCTGGCAGCGCACCGAGGAAGAGCTGGGCGAGATGGGCCTGCCGCCGCCATTCTGGGCCTTCGCCTGGGCCGGCGGGCAGGCGCTGGCCCGCCACGTGCTCGACCATCCCGAAACGGTGGCGGGCCGCAAGGTGCTGGATTTCGCCTCCGGCTCCGGCCTCGTGGGCATCGCCGCCATGAAGGCGGGGGCGGCGTCCGTCACCTGTGCCGATATCGACCCCTTCGCCCGCGCCGCCATCGGCCTCAACGGGGAAGCCAACGGCGTCACCCTCACCGCCACCGAGCATGACCTCATCGGCACCGACGCGGGCTGGGACACGGTGCTTGCCGGCGACATCGCCTATGAGAAGGACCTGTCCGCGCGGGTGTTCGACTGGCTGCTCGCCCTGTCCACGCGCGGCGCCACCGTGCTCATCGGCGATCCCGGCCGCACCTACCTGCCCAAGGACCGGCTGGAGCACCTCGCCGAATACAGCGTGCCGGTGACCCGGGAGCTGGAGGATATGGAGATCAAGCGCACCAGCGTCTGGCGCCCGCGCGGGGTTTCTACCATCGGCCTCGGTCGTTGACCGATGCCAAGTGGGTTCGCTCAAGCGCCGCGCGGGCTTGTCCAATGGCCCACGAGGCAGGCTCGAGGGCCATTGGTGTGAGCGGCGCTCCCTTCAGCACGGCCCCTCCGGCTTGCTGCAGAAGGCCTTGTGCAGCGCCTCGATGATGTGGAGCACCTCCTCGCGGGCGATGCGGTAGTGCACGCTCGTGCCCTCGCGCCGGGCCTCCACCAGGCCGTCGGCGCGCAGGCGCATGAGCTGTTGCGACATGGGCACCTGCTCGATGCCCAGCTCGTCCCGCAATTGGCCCACCGATTTCTCCCCACTGCCCAGTGCGCACAGCACCAAGAGGCGCTGCGGATGGGAGAGGCTGCGCATCAGCTCGGCCGCCCGTTCCGAAGCGGGCATCATATCAACAACATTCATGATCTTGAATTTATAATGTTTGAATGTTAAATGCAAACGAACCCGCACGGGCAAGGGGCCCACGCGCTTTCGAGGATCTAGGATAATGTCGGTTGATCGCGCCGTCATGCTGTTTGCCGGGCTAATGGTGCTGGCCTCCCTCGGCCTCGGCCTTTTCGTATCGCCTTACTGGTTCTGGCTCACCGCCTTCGTGGGCGTGAACCTGATGCAGGCGTCCCTCACCGGCTTCTGCCCGGCTGCCATCGTGCTGAAGAAGCTGGGCCTGAAGCCCGGCGTCGCCTTCTCCTGAGCCCGCGCCCGGTGCCGGCCGGGCGGAAGAGACCTAAGATGCACCTGCCTTCCCTCGCGCTGTTCGCCGCGCTCCTTGCCGCTCCCCTCGCCTCCTCCGCCGCAGGGGCGGAGGATTTCACCGTGCGCCTGGAACAGGTGCCGGAGCTGAAAGCCGTGTTCGGCGAGGTGGAAAGCCGCACCGTGGTGCCCGCCCGCGCCCGCATAGGCGGCAGCTTGCGGGCGGTCTCCGTCTCCGAGGGCAGCCTGGTGAAGGAGGGCGACGAAATCGCCCTGGTGGTGGACGACAAGCTCGCCCTCTCCCTCAACGCCGCAGACGCCCGGATCAAGGAGCTGCGGTCCCAGCTCGAAAACGCCCGCGTCGAGCTGGACCGCACCCAGCAGCTGGTGGCCAAGGGCGTCGCCAGCCAGAGCCGGCTGGACACCGGCAAGACCCTGTTCGACGTGGCCACCAACCAGGTCACCGCCGCCGAGGCCGACCGCGCCGTGGTGCTCCAGCGGGCTCGCGAGGGCGCCGTGCTGGCCCCGGCGGACGGACGCGTCCTCACTGTTCCGGTGACGCCGGGCAGCGTGGTGCTGGCCGGTGATGAGATCGCCCGCATCGCCTCCGGCCCCTATTACCTGCGCCTCAGCCTGCCCGAGCGCCACGCCGCCGACATCCGCGAGGGCGGCACGGTCCGCATCGGCCAGCGCGGCATCACGCAGGATAGGGCCGGAACCGCCGCCACCGCCCGCCTTGGGCGGGTGGTGAAGGTCTATCCGGAAATCACCGCCGGCCGCGTCATGGCCGACGTGGAGGTGGACGGCCTCGGCGATTATTTCGTCAACGAGCGCACTTTGGTGTGGGTGGAGATCGGCCGTCGCGGCGTACTCGCCATCCCCCCGGCCCTGGTCTCGACCCGCCACGGCATCGACTATGTGCGCGTTGCCACGCCGCGCGGCGCCCTCGACGTGCCCGTGGTGCTCGGCGCACGCCTCACCGACGCCGCCGGGGAGCGGGTGGAGGTGCTCACCGGCCTCGCCGACGGCGACCGGATCCAGGCGCCGGGGCACTGACATGACCAGCAAGACCCGCTCCCTCGGCCTCGCCGGCGTGCTGACGCGCGCCTTCATCACCTCGCCGCTCACTCCCCTCCTCCTCATCGCCGCCTTCGCCTTCGGCCTCATCGCGCTCATCACCCTGCCGCGGGAGGAAGAGCCGCAAATCTCCGTGCCCATGGTGGACATCTCCGTCTCGGCCCAGGGCCTGAAGGCGGAAGACGCGGTGAAGCTCGTGACCGAGCCGCTGGAAACCATCGTCAAGGCCATCGACGGGGTGGAACACGTCTATTCCACCACCCAGGACGACGGCGTCATCGTCACCGCCCGCTTCCTCACCGGCACCAGCCCGGATGCCGCGATCCTGCGCGTGCACGAAAAGGTGCGCGCCAATCTCGACCGCATCCCGGTGGGCATCACCGAGCCGCTCATCGTCGGGCGCTCAATCGACGACGTGGCCATCCTCGTCCTCACCCTGACACCCAAGCCGGAGGCGTCGGAGCGCTGGACCGCCAACGCCCTCACCCGTGTCGCCCGCGAGCTTCAGGCGGACATCGCCAAGCTGCCGGACATCGGCCTCACCTACATGGTGGGCGAGCAGCCGGAACAGATCCGCGTCGCCCCCGATCCCGAGCGGCTTTCGCTCTATGGCATCACGCTCGCCCAGCTCGCCGGCAAGCTCGAGGGCGCCAACCGCACCTTCAACACCGGCACCGTGCGCGAGGCCGCATCCCAGCGCACCCTCGTCGCCGGGCAGACGCTCCAGACCCCGGCGGAGATCGGCGACATCCTCGTCACCGCCCGCGACGGCCGCCCGGTCTATGTCCGCGACGTGGCTCAGGTGACCCTTGCCACCGACACCGCCGAGACCCGCGTGTTCCACGTGGCGAAGACCACGGACGGCCTTGCCCGCCGCCCCGCCGTGTCGCTCGCCATCGCCAAGCGGCCCGGTACCAATGCGGTGGTGATCGCCGAAGCCGTCTTGCGCCAGATCGAAGCTGCTCATGGCGGCACCCTGCCGGCGGACGTGGAAGTCCAGGTCACCCGCAATTACGGCGAGAGCGCCAACGAGAAGGCCAACGAGCTGCTGCTGCATCTCGGCCTCGCCACGGTCTCCATCGTGGTGCTGGTGGGCTTTGCCATCGGCCGGCGTGAGGCGCTGGTGGTGGCGGTGGTGATCCCCACCACCATCCTGCTCACCCTCTTCGCCGCCCGGCTCATGGGCTACACGCTGAACCGCGTGAGCCTGTTCGCGCTCATCTTCTCCATCGGCATCCTGGTGGACGACGCCATCGTCGTCATCGAGAACATCGCCCGGCACTGGGCTATGAAAGACGGCCGCACGCGCGCCGAAGCCGCCATCGACGCGGTGGCCGAGGTGGGCAACCCCACCATCGTAGCGACGCTGACCGTGGTGGCGGCGCTGCTGCCCATGCTGTTCGTGTCGGGCATGATGGGGCCATACATGAGCCCCATCCCCGCCAACGCCTCGGCGGCCATGGTGTTTTCCTTCTTCGTGGCGGTGGTGCTCACGCCTTGGCTGATGCTGAAGCTCGCCGGGCGCGACACCGGCACCGCCCTCCATGCCGAGGCGGCGGACGGCGGACGGCTGGGGCGCATCTATCGCCGCGTGGCCGCGCCCATCCTCGCCTCGCGGGCACGCTCGGGGGCCTTCCTCGCCGTGGTGGGGGTGGCGACACTGGCCTCGCTCAGCCTATTCTACACCCACGGCGTGACGGTGAAGCTCCTGCCCTTCGACAACAAGACCGAGCTGGCCGTCATCCTCGACCTGCCCGCCGACACCTCGGTGGAGACCACCAACCGCACCCTTCAGGACATGGTGACCGCGCTGGCGGACCTGCCGGAGGCGGTCGCCTTCCAGACCCATGCGGGCACGGCGGCGCCGTTCAATTTCAACGGGCTGGTGCGCCATTACGGGCTCAGGTCCGCCCCCCGGCAGGGCGACATCGAGATCACCCTCCAGCCCAAGGGCGCGCGCAGCCGGGCGAGCCACGCCATCGCCCTCGACGTGCGCGCGCGGCTGAAAGCCATCCCGCTGCCCGCCGGCAGCGCGCTGAAGGTGGTGGAGCCGCCCCCCGGCCCTCCGGTTCTCGCGACCCTGCTCGCCGAGATCTACGGCCCGGACGCGGACACCCGCCGCGCCGTCGCCCGCAAGGTGCGCCAGGCGTTCGAGAGCGTGCCCTATATCGTGGACGTGGACGACAGCTTCGGCACGCCCGGCGAGCGGGTGCGCCTTGCCATCGACCAGGACAATCTTGAATTCTACAAGGTGGAGCAGGCGGACGTTTACGACGCCATCCGCTCCGTCTTCACCGGGGCGACACTGGGCTATTCCCATCGCGGCGGCGGGCGCGCGCCCATTCCCATCCGCCTCGCCTTGCCCAAGGGCGAGCAGGCGGTGGACCCGCGCACCCTCTCCACCCCGGTGCCGGCCAACGCCCTGCCCGGCGGGCGCGGCGTGGTGGAACTGGGCGACGTGGTGCGGGTGGTGCGAGAGCCCGCCTCCTTCCCCATCTTCCGCCACAACGGCCGCGCCGCCGAAATGGTCTCCGCCGACCTCGCCGGAGCCTATGAGGCCCCCGTCTATGGCATGCTGGCGGTGTCGAAGGCGCTGGCGGCGACGGATTTCGGCGACCTGCCGAAGCCTGAGATCACCCTCCACGGCCAGCCCACCGACGAAAGCCGCCCGACCCTTTTGTGGGACGGGGAATGGGAGGTGACTTATGTCACCTTCCGCGACATGGGCGCGGCGTTCGGCGTGGCGATCCTCGGCATCTACATCCTGGTGGTGGCGCAGTTCGGCTCATTCAAGCTGCCGCTGGTGATCCTCACCCCCATCCCGCTCACCTTCATCGGCATCATGGCGGGGCATTGGCTGTTCGGCGCGCCGTTCTCGGCCACGTCCATGATCGGCTTCATCGCGCTGGCGGGCATCATCGTGCGCAATTCCATCCTGCTGGTGGACTTCATCCGCCACGCCCGCGCGCCGGGCCGCCCGCTCAAGGACGTGCTGCTGGAGGCCGGCGCCATCCGCTTCAAGCCGATCCTGCTCACGGCGCTCGCGGCCATGATCGGGGCGGCAGTGATCCTCACCGACCCTATCTTCCAGGGGCTCGCGCTCTCGCTGCTGTTCGGCCTCGCCTCCTCCACCGCCCTGACGGTGCTGGTGATCCCCGCCATCTACGTAGTGCTGCGGGGCGAGCGGAAGACGGCCTGAGGCAAGGCCATGGTGGACAGCGCAGGAATGGCACGGATTTCGCGCCCTGGGGCGCTTGACAGCATGGGGCCCCAACTCATAAATGGCGCCTCCCACGGATCGGGGCCGTAGCTCAGATGGGAGAGCGCTGCAATCGCACTGCAGAGGTCAGGGGTTCGATTCCCCTCGGCTCCACCAATTCAATGACATAAGCTATTGAAATGTAACGAGCCTCGAAAGCTCGTCGCGCCATATTCCGATACCAGCCGTTGCGATACACCCGCCGTCGCCAGGACCGCGCCGGATGCGGCGGGGCCACCGCCTAGGAACACAAAAGGGCCCGCGCGGCTTCGTTGCGCTGGTCGGCTGGGCCCTTGGTCCCGTTCCATTTGTCCCGTCGTTCCTTGGAGTCCATCCCCACGGGCGCAATACCGGGACGAAAATGGGGGCACCCCGACGCCGCGGCCGTTTCGGATGATCGTTGATACGGTCCCCGGCCTTCAGCAGCGGACGGCACCCTCATGGGGGATCGCTTTGGGCCCGGTGGTTAGCCCCCGGTCGCGGCGCACGCCCTACAGGACCGGTCCGAGCATGGCGATGGTGTTGTTCCAGAGCTGCCGCGCCGGGCTGTAGGCGTCCACCTGGGTCTTCGTCACCGGCGGCGCGGCGTCGAGGAACACCTGCTGGCGCGCCCGGACCGCGCGGGTAAAGGTTTCGTCGTGCAGGAGGATGTTGTTCTCCGCGTTCAGCTCAAAGCTGCGACGGTCGATATTGGCGGAGCCGATCAGGGTCACCTCGCCATCGAGGGTGAGGGTCTTGGCGTGCAGCAAGCCGCCGACATATTCGCGGATCTCGACGCCAGCCTCCAGCAGGTCGCGATAATAGCTGCGGCTGGCGGACGCCACGATCCAGGAATCGCTGCGCCGGGGAAAGACGATGGTGGTTGCGACCCCGCGCCGGGCGCTGGCGCATAGAGCAGCCTGGATCGGCTCGTCCGGGACGTAATAGGGCGTGGTGATCACCAGTTCGCGGCGGGCCGCGTTCATCAGCGCGACGAAGGTCTCCGGCATGGCCGAATAGCGCACGCCGGCGCCGGAGCCGATCACCTGCGCGACGAAGCCCGACACCGAGGTGGCCTGGGATTGCGCGGGCAGCGGCTCGGCGAACAGGGGGGCGAGATCCTCGTCGGTCTGCGCCATCCAATTGCTGGCGAACAGATGCTGGTTCTGCCGCACCACCGGCCCCTCGAAACGGGCCATCACATCGACCCAGGGGGCAAACCGGGCCTTCACCGCGAAGGCGGCATCGGCGCAATTCTGGCTGCCGCAATAGGTGATGGCATTGTCGATCACCGCGATCTTGCGGTGATTGCGCATGTCGATGCGGCCCTTGAAGAGGCGCAGTAGGGGATTGCCGACCGGCAGGGCCGCGGCAAGCCTCACCCCGCTCGCCGCCATGTCGCGCCAGTGCATGGAGCGGATCAGCGCCCGTGAGCCGAGATCATCCGCCATGGCCCGGCAGACGACGCCGCGCGCAGCCGCGCGCTTCAGCGCTTCCATCACCGTCACGCCGCTCTCGTCGGCCAGCCAGATGTAGAACAGCACATGCACGCTGTGGCGCGCCGCATCGATGTCCGCGACCATGGCGGCGATGGCGGACGCGGAATCCGGCAGCAGCGCGGCCCGGTTGCCGGCGACCGGCAAAAAATGGGTCACCGAATAGCCGACCCGGAACAGCGGCACCCAGCGTTCGGGGATCATCGCCTCAGCCGACGCTCCAGCCACATCCGCGGCGGGCGGCAGGGCATCCAGCGCCGCGCGCAGCCGCGCGACGGCTTTGCGTCCCAGATTGACCTCGCCGAACAGAATGTAGGCCAGGATCCCGATCACGGGCGCGAGCACGATCACCAGCACCCAGGCGAACCGCGAGGCGGGCTCCCGGTGGGGGCGCAGCAGCGCGCGGACGATGAAGACAAGCTGGAGGCTCGCGTGGACGGCAAACAGCAGCCAGGCGACGACGGCGGAATCATGCATGGTGCGGCACGCGTTTGAAGAAAAGCTCCTCGCATTAAACCATGTTCGATACCGGCGCGAACGTGGGTCCGGTCAGGGCGCGCCTGTTCATCGGCGCGCGCCTCGGGAGCTGCGACATGCCTCAGTGACCGGGCTGGTGGAAGGCGGCCGGACTTGCAGCCTTCAACGTCTGAGTGGCATCCGGCGTTGCATCGCCCAGCTTGCGGAGGGCGATCACCCTCGGTTCGCGCACCTCGGCGAGGCCGTCCAGGTCGATGCGGGTGAAGTTCATGCCGGCGTATTCACGCACGAAGAACAGCTTGCGACCGAGATCCGACAGGCTGGTCCAGGTGGTGAACTCGGTGGCGTAGGGCTGGGCATGGTCGGCCTCGAGCCCCTCGACCTCCATGTGTCCGCCGCCGCCCTCGGGATAATCGATGCTCACGCCCCGGGGCCGGTCGAAATTGTTCATGACATGCGCGAGCGTGCGCACGGCGGCTTCGGGCGAAGCCGCCTTCTCGGTGAAGGTGGCGTAGTAGACGGCCCGGATGAAACGCCCGACCGAGGTGCTCGAGGACGGGAGCCCTGCGGTGGCGATGCCCGAATCCGGCTGCGCCGCCTTGTAGCTGCCGAACGTGGCGGTCGGCCTGTCGACGTTGAGAAGGTGGGTATAGTTGTCGAGATTGGTGAGATGCCAGTCGAACTGCGGTCCGTTGGTCATGACGCGGACCGGATTGTCGTGAAGCGACATCTCGCCCTGCTGGAACTCGATCACCATGGAGGCGCCGGTGGCGTCGTTGACCACATAGTGGAACGGCGAGACGGCACCGCGCAGGATAGGCAGCGCCTGTAGCAGGACCGGCTGCTCGGCCAGCGCCGCCTTCACCTCGGCGACGGTGGAGAACTGGCCGAGGACCCAGCTGCCGAGATCGGCGACGGACAGCACCGCGCGGGTCATCTCCACCGCCTGCGGCTTGCCGGCCGCGGCGGGATAGGACAGCAGGCTGAAGGCGAGGCCCTGATCATTGAGCCCTTCGACCACCTTGAGATCACCGAGGCCGAGAGGGGCATCCGGCGTCGGCACCCGCCACGGCATGGTCAGCGACAGGAAGCCGTGGCGCGAGGTGTAGGCCAGCGCGGGATGACCGGCGATCTGCGACGAGGCGGCAAAGCCGGGCGGAAGGAAGACCACCTGGTAGGGCAGGTCTATGGTCAGCTCGAGGGTTCGGCCGAGATAGCTCCGTCCATCCGCATCGCTGTAGATGAGCGCCGTGCACATGCCGTTGCATCCTCCAAAACCAGGAACCCGGGGCGCTCGACCGCACCCCGCCGGACGGGATCGCGAACCATGCCGTCCACCCTTCCCGGAATCATCTCCGAAACGCGGAGGAACAACACGCCGCGACACGGGCCGGCACCGCTCGGGTCCCGGACCTGCCGTTTCGTGGCACACTTTTGCCGGTACGGAAAGACCGACAAATCAAGGACCTGAAGGAGCGGACCAGCAGACCGCGCGCATGGGCTATGAAGGCAAACCGCCCGATGGCGGTTCCGCGCGCGGCACGGCTGCCCATCCGAGCACCCGTCTGCAAGCCCGTCAGGAAGCCGGCCTCGAGGCTCGGCTGGCGGCCGCTGAGTGGTGTCTCAGCTTGAGGGCTTGCGGCTTCGACGGGGCATGCGGGGATCCCTCTCCCCTGGGCGGGTGAGGCAGGGGGCAAGGGTGCTTTTCTTGGTGCTGTCAGTGCCGACCGTCGCAGTCTCGCCCCTCCCCAGCCGTTCCCCTCAGGAGAGAGAAGGGGCCGACGGCGCCTCTTTTCCACCGGGACACCACCAGGCGACGGCGGATGATCCGCTGTTGCGGATCTGCGTGATCGCGCTGACCTCCTTCGCCTTCGTCTTCCTCGGCGCCGCCTCCCAGCTGGGCGAGATCGGCTCCAGCATCGCGCTGGTCATCGCCTTCATCCTGACCCTGGTGGACAGCCTGCCGCTGGGCGAGATCGCGACGCGCGGCCTGCTCTATGCCTGGCAGATGGCGGTCATGCCCATGGCGCTCATGATCGTCTTCAACCTCGTCCTCGGCACCTCCCCCCATCGCCTGCTGCGCCAGACGGTCGTGGAGCGGCTGGAGGCGGCGGCCACCGCGCCCACCGCGACCGTCACCTGGCTCCCGGGCGCCGCGCGCACCAGCTACCAGTTGCTCCTGGCGGTGGCCGCGCTGCCGGCGGGGCTGGCGCAGGAGGCCCGCGCGGCGCTATCGGAGCACTGCCGCGCCGCGGCGGCAGCGATCGGCGCCGGTGGCCGCCCCCCGGCGCCGGCCGCCCCTGCCGGCCCGGTCGGGAACGAAGCCCTGCGAACGGTGCAGGCGTCTCTTGACGGCCTCACCCGGCCCAATGGCGGCACCGACGCGGTGGCGCCCAAGCCGCCGTTCCTCGCGGCGGACGCCTTCAGCAATCCGGACTACCAGCGCTATGCCCTGAAGACCACAGCGGCCGCCGTCATCTGCTACCTGACCTATTCGCTGATCGCCTGGCAGGGCATCCATACCGCCATGATCACCTGCTACGTGGCCGCGCTTGGGACCACCGGGGAAACCGTGCACAAGCTGGCGCTGCGGATCAGCGGCTGCCTCGTGGGGGCGGCCATCGGCCTGTTGTGCATCCTGTTCGTCATTCCCCACCTTGGCTCGGTGGGCGGGCTCATGGTGCTGGTGTTCTTCGGGGTCCTGCCGGGGGCCTGGGTATCGGCCGGCAACGAGCGCATCTCCCATGCCGGGGTGCAGGTGGGGTTCGCCTTCCTGCTCACCATCCTCAACGGGTTCGCGCCGAGCCTCGACATGGCATCCGCCCGCGACCGCGTGGTCGGCACCCTGCTCGGCAATCTGGTGGTCTACCTCATCTTCACCGGCATCTGGCCCAAGAGTGCGGTGGCCGATGTGCGCGACCGCCTGGCTCGGGTCCTCGCCGCCCTGTCCCGCCTCGCGGCGCTGGAACCCGCCGCCCGCGCCGCTGCGCTGGACGATGCCGCGCGGGTGGAAGCCGAGGCGGAGAAGGCGTGCGAGCAGTTGCGGCTGCTGCCGTTCGAGCCGGCGTCGCAGCGTCCCGCCCCCGCCGGCATCGCCCGGCTCCATGCCCTGATCGCGGAAACACGGGCGCTGCTGCCCCCGCTGATGTTCTGCCCAGGGCAGGAACAGGGCGAGATCGCCCAGCGGCTTTCCCGCGCGTCGGCGCAGGTCTCCGGCACGGCCGGTGGCGCAGGCACGGATGGGGTGGCCGACGCCGGGCCGGACGCGCCCGGCTCGCTTGCCGCGCGCGTGCGCCACATCGAACAGCTCGCGGCGAGGTGACGGGCATGGCGCGATGGTCCATGCCCGGGCTCTCCCCCCGCCGCGCGGAGCTGGCGAAGCGCGGGCTGGCGGTGCCGGCCTGCGCGCTGCTGACCGCATGCGCGACCAACGCCCTCGACACCGCGCCGGCCGACCCATCCCAGCCCTGGACCCCGACCGCCCAATCGGCAACGCCAGCCGGCGCGGAGACCACGCCGCAGGCGCGGACCGAGACGGCCCCGGTGCGTGATTTCAGCGTCCCCTCGGAGCCGGTGGCGGGCGTCCTCAAGCCCACGCCCGACATCTCCCGCGACAAGCCCTACGGCCTCGCGGACCTCATCGACATCGCGCAGAACCAGAACCCGGCCACCCGCATCGCCTGGCAGCAGGCGCGACAGGCGGCGCTTGCTTCCGGCATGGTGGAGGCCACCTACCTGCCCCTCATCACCGCCAATGTGATCGGCGGCTACCAGAAGTACGAAAATCCGCTGCCACTCGCTATCGGCAGCGTCAACCAGATCACCAGCACCACCCAGGGAGTTTCGCCGCAGGTAGCACTGCAATAGCTGGTGTTCGACTTTGGCCAGCGCGGGTCGGTGCATGAAGTGGACAAGCATAATGCGACGGCCGCCAATGTCCTGTTCAACGGCCTGCACCAGAAGATCATCTATGATGTCACCCGGGCCTATTTCATCTATGGCGCGGCGCGCAGTCGCGTGGGCATCGCCGCACACAACCTGACCAACAGCGGCGACATCCTCGATGCCGCCGAGGCCCGGATGAAGAACGGGCTCGGCAACACCGTGGAAGTGGCCCAGGCCCGGCAGCAGGTGGCGCAGGCGCGCTTCGGACTGGTGCATGCGCAGGGCGCCGAACGCGACACCTACCAGGGCTTGCTGGGCGCCATGGGCGTCAGCCCTGTCACCGAGCTGAAGGTGAAGCCGGCCAACGGGCGCGCCCTGCCCGCGAGCATCGGCGCCCCCACGGAAAAGATGGTGGAGGCCGCGCTTTCCCGCCGCCCGGACGTGCTCGCCAGCTTCTCCGCCATGAAGGCGAGCCAGGCGGGCATCGGCGCGGCGCAGGCGGAATTCCTGCCGAAGGTCTATCTCGGGGCCATCGCCGCCGGCGGCAACAGCAGCCTGAGCGCCTCCGGCCTGCCCAATATCGGCCGGATGTCGTCGGCCTCGGGCGTGATGGTGGGCGCCACCATGCCGCTCTACGACGGCGGCCTGCGCGCGGCCCAGCTGAAGAACGCCGAATCCCTCGCCGCTGCCACCGAGGCCACCTTCCAGAAGGTGCGGGACGAGGCGGCCCGCGAGATCGTCGTCGCGGCCCACACCCTGCGCTCGGCGCTTGCCTCCTACACCGCCGCCACCGCGCTGGCGCAGGCGGCGGCCGTGACCTATGACGCGGCGCTCTCGGCCTATCGGGCCGGTGTCGGCAACATCAGTGTCGCTACGGCGGCCGACAGCGGCCTTCTGACCGCGCGGCTGGCCCAGTCGGACGCCCATGCCGCCGCGCTGGTCTCGGCGGCGAACCTCGCCTTCGTGCTCGGGGCCATGACTTCCCGCGACGTGCCCGCAAGCCTGATCGCGCGTTGAACGGCGCAAGGCCCGTTCGCGGCATTGAGTCAGACGGCATGCTTCGCTAGGGTCACCGGAGTACCGGATTGGCCAATTGAACGGGGCGCGCGACGTTGAACCTGACCGACGTGGATCTCACCCTCGCCGCGAAACTGTTCGCTGCCCTTTTCGCGATCATGAATCCGCTGACCATCATCCCGGTCTTCCTCAGCCTGACCGCGGACCGGTCGGCGGCGGAACGGCGCAGCACCATGCTGGTACTGAACGCCACCGTCGCGCTGGGCTGCCTCATCTGCGCCATCGGCGGGCGCTGGGTGCTATCGGTGTTTGGCATCGACGTGACCCATTTCCAGCTTGCGGGCGGGCTCATCGTCCTGCTCCTCGCGCTCTCCATGCTGAGCGGCGAGGACCACAGCGCCCATTCGGGAACCACGGAAGAGAAGAAGACCTACGAAACGGCTTCCAGCATGGGTGTCTATCCCCTCGGCATCCCGCTCTCCATCGGCCCCGGCACCATGGCGACGATTATCGTCTTCTCCCAGACATCCGGGCATCCCGGGGGCGCCGCGGGGTTCTATCTCGCGCTGGTGGGATACATGATCTTCTTCAGCGCGTGCATGGCGGCGGCGCCCTTCGTCGCCAGCTTCCTCTCGGCCACCGCGCTCAGCATCTCCAAGCGGCTCATGGGCATCGTGCTCGCGGCCATCGCTATGGAAATGATCACCACGGCCCTGCGCCACCTGTTCCCTGCCTGGGTCGGCTGAGGCGCCCGAAGGGCGAACGCGGAGCGGCCGGAAGGACCAGACGAATGTCGGCACCCAAACGCATCCTCGCCTCGCTCAAGGCCTCGATCGGCGATGTGGTCTTCGGCATGGAGGACGGCACCGTCTCCATATTCGGTCTCGTCTTCGGCGTCGCCATCAGCACCGATGATCCCCATACAGTGCTGATCGCGGGCGCCACGGGTGCGGCAGCCGCCGCCGTGTCCATGATGGCCGGCAGCTACCTTGATGCGGAATCCGTGCGGGACGCCCGCCGGGTCCGTCGCGACGGCCCCGTGGACGAGGAGGCGGCGCGGGCCGAGACCGCGGCCATCACCACAGCGTTGGCCCGCAGCGGAATGGCGCCGCAGGATGTGAGCCTGGTGGCCGACGCGCTTTCCCGCGCGCCACGGGCCGTGGCCGGCCTTCGCACGGAGCTGGCCGAGGCGGACGACGGGGCGAGCCCCACCTCGCACGCCTTCTGGATGTTCGTCTCCGACCTGTTCGCCGGCTTCACGCCGGTGCTGCCGTTCGCATTCCTGCCCATGGATAGCGCCCGCATCGTTTCGCTCGTGCTCACCACGGTGCTGCTGGTGGCGCTCGGCATCGGCCGAGGATTGGTGGCGAAACGTTCCGTGGCGCGCGCGACGCTGGAGACGCTGGCGATCGCCGCTTCCGCCGCTTTGGCCGGCATCGCCATGGGCCACTTCCTCTCCTGAGAGCCGGGCAACCTCAGCCCACGGGCCGGATTGCCTGACGGGTCTCGCCGCTGTCTCCGGCGGCCTGGCACCGGGGCGCCGGAACGCGCACCGCGCCCGGCGCCCTCACCCTTTCCGGCTGACGGCGACCTTCCGGACGCCTTTTGCCGCGGCGCAAAATCCCCTTTGACTCGTAATGTATTATTTTTATATAACGTTACACAGGCTGCCCCGCCCCCTATCGCCCGGAGACGAGTATGAATGCGTTGGCGAAGATTGATCAATCGCAATCCGAACGGCAGCATGACGACGTTCTCATCCATGTCCGCTTTCATCCGAGCGCGGAAATATTCACCATCGATGCAAAGCCTGATGAGCTGAGCCAGAGAGATTGGTTCAATCGGCTCTACATGGGCGTGCCGCAGCACTACCAGACGCTGGCGAATGGCCGCGGCTTCTTCCGCATTCCCCGCATGACGTTCGAGGCTTTGCGGAGCCAGGGCGCGGCCTGAGCTTGCGCATCTGCACTTTCACGGCGTCAACTGACATATAATGGCGAGGGCAATCGCTCTCGGCCTGCCAGATGCCCGGGGATCATGATCCGCCCGGCGGATGGGAAACATTCTCTCTCCTTCACCATCCCTGGACGGTCAGATGATCCACGGTGCTGTCACGCCTGAGGCTGGGGCCAGCCTCAGGCGTGAGGACGACAGCGGCACGGCCCGATCCTGAAAACGGCAGGTTCAAGTTCATTTCCCGCGCTAATCCACCGCGATGATAACTTGCGATGTATTGAAGAAGGCGCATGCCGTCGCGCCGACCTTCAGCTCCAGGTCATCGGCACCATCCCTTGTGACGATCGAAGTCAGCGTCTTGCCGCCGCCAAGATCGAGCACGATCTCGGAATTGACCCCGCCGTCGATACGCTCCAGCACCGTGCCTTCGATGCAGTTTGGGGTGGACAGGGTCAGGCCCGGTGTCGGCCGCGCCAGCATGACGAAAGACGCCTTGACCAAGGCGACCGCCTCGCGCCCCACAGCAATGCCGAGATCATCGGCACTTTCGTTGGTGATCACCGCCACGATGGAGTGGACGGGCGAAACCTTCAGCACAACCTCGACATTCACCGGGGCCCGGCGAACTTCTGCGACCGTGCAATGGAACACATTGCGCGCGCTCGTCTTCATGGCCACGCTCCAGAACAGCAGATCGGTCGGCCCATCCAGACCCTCTTCGGAAATGAGCGTGGAGATGCGCGAGAGCTTGTCCTCCAGCCGCCGGAACGCGGCGATGAGCCGGTGCCCTTCTTCAGTCAGCACCGCGCCGCCGCCGCGCCGTCCACCCGCCTTGGTGACAAGCACTTGGCGCGGCATCAGATTGTTGATGGAAGAGACCGCATCCCAAGCGGTCTTGTAGCTGAAGCCAAGGACCCGCGCCGCCTCGGTGATGCTCCCGTGCTGGGCCACCGCTTCCAGAATCGCGATCCGGTCGCGGCCAACCAGGAGGCGACCACCGCTGCGCAAGGCGAGCATCGCGTCGATCTTGTCCGCCATTCACACGCTCTCCCCGCGCGCTTCCACTCCCGCATCACGCCCGGCACGCCAGGACAGCGGGCTGCGGAAAGCCCCTCATTCAGGCGCAGCCTATCACACACCGTGCCATGTGGGGCCGCCCGCCCGCTCGGCCCACCGGGATATGGGCTCTCCTGGTGATATATTGAATTTATATGGAATGCCTCCAAATCTCGCATCCCTCCTATCTATGGAAGCTCTCCAGAACACTCTATTGTATTATTTGCGACAATGGCGCTGTGCGCTTCCCAACACCGAACGTTCCGACGCGATCGCCAATACACCCGTTCGAAAAAGCGTCGGCGCCCAAACCACCCGACCGGCTTCGGCGCGCGGACCCCATCCGGGCGCCGGAAGCAAAGGCAGACGGTAGAGGATATCGATATAATCGCATTATATATCGCGACCCGACACAGCTGCGCCCGCGTTCGATTTTCCATCACATTGAAATCATTATAATTCTGCAACCCACCTGCACGCAGCCCCATCGCACGCCCGTCGAACGGCGACATTTCGCGACCGGATTTTTGCGAATGCTGAATAGAGTTGGCCGCCGCTCGCCAAATGGCACTTCTCTTGCTGTGAAGCTCCAAGCATCCCGCCGCACAGACCTTTTCGGATACCCGGACCAGCGTGGCCGGCGGCGACGGATGCTCTCATCAGGAGAGAAGCATGGGCCTGCGACAGATCGCATTTTACGGGAAGGGTGGCATCGGCAAGTCCACCACCTCTCAGAATACCTTGGCTGCGCTTGCGCAGATGGGTCACAAGATCCTCATCGTGGGTTGCGACCCCAAGGCCGACTCGACCCGCCTGATCCTGCACGCCAAGGCCCAGGACACCATCCTGTCGCTTGCGGCGAACGCCGGCTCGGTGGAAGACCTCGAGCTCGAGGACGTGATGAAGATCGGGTTCGAGGACATCCGCTGCGTGGAGTCCGGTGGTCCTGAGCCGGGCGTTGGCTGCGCCGGCCGCGGCGTGATCACCTCGATCAACTTCCTGGAAGAGAACGGCGCCTACGAGGACATCGACTACGTGTCCTACGACGTGCTCGGCGACGTGGTGTGCGGCGGCTTCGCCATGCCCATCCGCGAGAACAAGGCCCAGGAAATCTACATCGTGATGTCGGGCGAGATGATGGCCATGTATGCGGCCAACAACATCTCGAAGGGCATTCTGAAGTATGCCAACTCCGGCGGCGTGCGCCTGGGCGGGCTGGTGTGCAACGAGCGCCAGACCGACAAGGAGCTGGAGCTGGCCGAGTCGCTGGCAAAGATGCTTGGCACGCAGCTCATCTACTTCGTGCCGCGCGCCAACATCGTGCAGCATGCAGAATTGCGCCGCATGACCGTCGTGGAATACGCGCCCGAGAGCGCCCAGGCCCAGCACTACCGGAACCTTGCAGCCAAGGTTCACAACAATGTCGGCAACGGCATCATCCCGACCCCCATCACCATGGACGAGCTCGAGGATCTTCTGATGGAGCACGGCATCATGAAGACGGTCGATGAGAGCCAGATCGGCAAGACCGCCGCTGAATTGAGCGCCTGATCAACTGCCCGTCCGGCGTCTTCACGTCGGACGGGTCTGCATTCTTGTGCATTGTTCGGACAACACGGCAGGTGTGAGCTTCACAAGAACATCGCAATTTCCTGCGGATGTTCAAAACGCGCACACCGGCGCTTCCCGACGGGAGCGCGGCACCCGTTTCCTCCGACCGACGGCCTTCGCCTGCCGTCGGCCCGAGCGCGGCGAAGCCGTGCACCGAACCACGCTGCGTCAAGCGCCGTGCGGATGACCCGGCGCGTCGCCGGCCGAAAGGGCGAACGGAAACAGGCCCGCCTGAAAGCAGGTGCTCATGTGCTCCACCTTCGCGATGGTGCGCGACCAGAAATTCTGGACCGTCGACGACTTCCCGAATTGAGGGCCACCCATCCGAGCTCGATCTCGCGAGGGACCCACACGGCCAAAGGGGCTCCCGGCCCCCGCGAAGGCCTTAAGGACGCGTCGTTCGAGTCTTTCCAGAGCGGAGAGGTCGGCAGGCCCGGCGCGCCTGTCGGCCGAGAGAGCTGCAGCGTGCGGAAACGGCTGCAATCCATCAGGTCGGTGGCAAAGACGGGGTGCGCGGCGAGCGCTGGCTTGGTATCAGATCACTCTGTACCCTCAGAGGCCCCCACCACGAGGCCCCCACATGGAACAACCCATGCGCGCGCTTGTAACGCCTTTTGCTCCGGCTGTTGTCGCCGTTGCCCTCCTCGCCCAGGTCCAGGGCGTTCAGGCGAACGACTGCCAGACCATCTACGAGGCCTATGAGGCCCTCTCGAAGGCGCCGGCTTACCGCCAGACCATGGCCTTTGCCGGCGTCCCGCCCATGGAGCTGATTGCCATCGGGGACGCCATCTACATGAAGCCCGGCCCGAGCTGGCAGAAACTGCCGGTGGATCCGGGCACGCGGGCGAGCATGCAGAAGCAGACCATGCCGAGCGCCGCCGCGCTCAAGGATTGCAGCCGTGTCGGCACCGAGACCGTGCGCGGGCAGCCGGCGACCATTTATCAATATACGCCCCCGCCCATGGAGGGAGCCGGACCGCTGGGGCCGCAGCGGGTGTGGATCGGCACCACCAGCGGGCTGCCCCTGCGCATGACCTCCCAGCAGGAGACTACGGACGTCAACCTCTTCTACGAGAACGTGGTGGCACCGATCCCATAGCGGATGCGGCCGGCCATTGGGCAAGGCGGGATGGCTCCGGTCCGCCTTGCCAACGGCTGGCATATCGTGCGGATGGTGGAGATGAAACCGGGCGGCGGCACCGAGCCGGTCCCCTTCGAGCAGGTGAGGGATCGGCTCGCCACGCAGCTCAGGCGCCAACGCATCGATCAGGCCCGCCAGCACTTCGTGACAGTCCTCATCGACAAGGCGAACATCGCCGTCGACGATACTTCGAAATGCACTGGGTCGCCCAAGCGACCAACACTCGATCCGGCTGCCGTCTACACCACGGCCAAGCGCTCGGCCAGTTCCGTCACGTCGTCCCAGTTCAGATGACGCGCTCCATCCGCCGTTTCCAGATGAAGACCATCCTGGGTGACGGCGGCGGAGAATTCTCCATCGCTTCCGACCGGGCTCAGATAGATGGAATCGGTCCGCCGCCAGTCATGGGCCACGGCGGTGAAGGCGCGCGACAATGTCCGCCCCTCCTCCAGGGTCAAATCAAAATACACTTGCTCGCTCAACATCATCCGCAGCATTTCGCCGAGCATCCGATGCGGCACGCGTTTGACGAGAGGATAGCTCATAAGTCGTCGCTCTCTATGAGACCGGACAAGACAACAGCGGACGCCCCGCGGCTTCAGGCAGCGGCAAAAGGGCCCCGCAAGAGACGCTGCGGGCGGGCTCCCGCCCCTGACGGGCAATGTCCACGCCACCAGCGCAGCGTCCCGGTCGTGGGATCGGTCGCCGCCGCGCCTAGACGGCGCGGACCTCCTCCGGCAGGGCGATGAATTCCAGGCGGTCGGCCTGATCGAAGTCCGCCATGGGCACCTCGAACACGAAGCGGTTCGCATACCAGAAGTTGGCATAAGGCAGGAACAGGCTGCTCGACGACAGGCTGGCCAATTGCTGCGAGCCCGCGAACAGCGCCGCCTCGAAACCGACCCCGCTTGCCGGCGCCGCGGTGTTGTCGCCAAACACCTCGAACTGGATGAACAGTTTGGCGGAGGGAACGTCGGCCTCGACCGTCTTGATCCCGATGACGCGAAGATCCTGGAAGCGGCGACCAATCTTGCCGTCCGCCAGTAGTTGCAGATACTCGTGCGCGCGCCCCTTCTTGACCACGGAGGTGTCGGTCAATGGCACGCCCAGATCGGCCAATCCGGCAGGCTTCGCGGGCGCAAGCGGCACGATGGTGCGGGTTTCCTGCAATGACGGCAAGATACGCTCCTTGTAGGGTTCGACGTCACAAACCCGACCAAACTCCGGGTCTGACCCGCCTAAGGCATATTACGCGCCAAATGGACGTTACCGGCAGGACGTGCGCCCGCATCCCTCCGGTTCATGTCCCGCGGCGCTGACGACTCATGCGCCGGGAGAGAAGGCGGCGACAGCGCGCCGGACCAGCGCCCGGCCTGCCCGGACCACTACCTCGCCCCACCCATCGACTGAAGTACCGTCTCGCTCGGCCAGCAATCCACCTTCAGCCCGGCGGATTTCTGGTAGGCGCCGAGGGCCGCGCGGGTCAGCATGCCAGCCTTGCCGTCGATCTTGTCGGTGTAGAGGCCGATGCGCGTCAAATGCTTCTGCATCGCCGCCACCGAGGTGGTGCGCAGCTGCGTCGAGGCCGTCCACGGCGTGGCAAAAGGCCCGGCGCCGGCGATGCGGTCGGAGAGATGGCCGACGAACAGCACGTAGAGATCGGAGAAATTATACTGCTTGATCACGAAGTAGTTCGCCGTGGTCAGGAAGGACGGACCATAAACGCCCTCGGGCTGCAGCAGCGATGCCGGCTGGGCCTGTTCACCGGACGACAGCCGCTCGAACGGGGCAAAGCCGGTGCGCAGCCACTCGCCCATGGGCTTCTTCACGTCAGGCACGCCCAGGGTGCAGTCGGCATTCGCCGGTGCGCGGACCTCATAGGCCCAGCGCAGGCCGGGCTGCCAGCCCTTGTCGGAGAGCTGCTTGGCGGCGGACGCCAAGGCGTCCGGCACCGAACGCCAGATATCGACGCGGCCATCGCCGTCGAAATCGACGCCGTGCTTGTAGTATTCAGACGGCAGGAACTGCGTGAGGCCGGTGGCGCCGGCCCAGGACGAGCGGAAGTCCTTGCGCGCCACGGCGCCGTCATCAAGGATCTTCAGCGCGAGAATGAATTCCTCGCGATACTGCTCCTTGCGGCGCCCAGCATAGGCCTGGGTCGCCACCACGCGCAGGGTGTCATAGGGTGAAGTATAGCGACCGAAATCGGTCTCGCGGCCCCACAATGCCAACACCATGGTCCCCGGCACGCCGAAATGGCTTTCGATCCGGTCGAGGGCGGCCTGGTGCTTCTGCATCAGTCGCCGCCCTTCGGCGGCCAGCCGCGCGATGGTAGCTTCCTTCACATAGCTTGCCGGCACCTGTACGAATTCCGCCTGCGCCGACGCACCGGTCGCGGGCCGTCCCGGCAGGGCCAGATCAGGCAGCTTATAGTCCGGCTCCAGGCCTCGGGTTTCACGCTCGAACGTCTCCCGCGAGACACCCACAGCCTGCGCCTGCGGCCAGAGCGAGGCGATGAACTGCGTGAACGCGGCATCCGCTGCCAGGGCGGGAGCGTGAAACGCCAGCGCCGAAAGCAGCAGGGTGAGGAGGAGGATGTGGCGACCTGACCGCAAGGGCCTGCTCACACTTCGATTTCGAGATTGCTCATGCGCGACGCTAGCACGGTACGGCGCGCCCGGGAACGCGCAGCCCGGCTGCCCGTCCATGCGTTGCGCTCGCGCAGCGGTTCCGAGAGCGACCGCCCTTCGGCGGCTGCACCGATGAAGATGCTGTCGGGAGCAACATGCCGGAACGCCTCCGGGGCGCTGCCGACGCGGGGTGTCCAGCCTCAAGAGGGGCGACCGTCGTCGCGGCGCGACAGCAGCGCGGCGGCCCAGAAGGCCGCGACCAGCACGATCCCACCGGCCGCCATGGCGGAAAGGACCGCGCCGTAGGACTGGGATTGCGCCCAGAGGAGCGCGGCACCGGCGGGTGCCAGGGCGCGGGCAAGCATGGCGGGCGCCGCCAGCGCGCCGTTCACCGCGCCATAGGCGTGACGGGTCAGCATTTCCGGCACGGCGAGCCCACGCACAATGGTCATGATGCCGTTGGCGCTGCCATAGAGCGCCACGATCCCCGCCACCAGGGTGAAGCTGGGGGGCAGCCACGCCAAGGCGAGGATGGAGATAGGAAAGGCCAGCACGGCACAGCTGCCGATGAGCCGAACCGGCGCACGCGGCGCGAATACCGAGACAGCGATCCGGCCCGCCACCTGGGTCGGGCCGATGATGGCCATAGCCATCACCACGCTCCCCGGCGTGAAGCCGCGCTCCAGCAGCAGCGGATAAAGATGGAAAGTGAAGGCCGAGAAGGTGGCGGCATAGGCGGTGAACGCCACCGCCAGCGCCCAGAAGGTGGGCCTTCGGGCAATGCTTCCCATCACCTGCCGCAGGGTCGCCGCTCCGGACAGCGCAAGGGCGTGGGCCGATGATACCGCCTGGTCGGCCATGGGTCGGATCACTGTGGCATAGAGCGGCGCGCAGACGACGAGGTTGACCGCGCCGAGCGCCACCAGCGCGCCGCGCCACCCCACCAGATCCAGCAAGATCTGGATCAGCGGAATGAACACCGTAGAGGCAAAACCGCCCCACAAGGTGAGCGCGGTAATGCCGGCCCGGGCACCAGCCGCTCCGGTCCGGCGCGCCACCACCGCAAACGCCGGCTCATAGAGGGTCGCCGCCTGGAGGATGCCGAGGACGGCCATCAGGACATAGAACAGCCAGAGCTGCTGCACCTGCGACCAGGCCAGGAGGCACAGGCCGGCAAGTCCGGCACCCCCCGCCATCACCCATCTGCCGTGGCCTTTATCGATGGCGGCACCCACTGGGAAGGCCGCAATGCCCCCAAGGGCGAGGCCGAGAGTTGCGGCGCCGAACAGGTCCGGCTTCGACCAGCCGAGATCGCGCCCCATGGCCTCGGCCATCAGAGGGAAGCTGTAATAGAGCGATCCCCAGGAACAGATCTGGCCGATCCCAAGGCCAGTGATGAACAGGCTGCGGCCCGAAAGCGGGGGCGCGGACGTCGGCTGCGCGAGCTCGCCGCTCAGGCTACCGGTCACGGGGCCGTACCGCAGTATGGTGTCTCGATCCGAGGCGACCGCAGGCTCCGGCGTGCCATGCAATGATGAACACTGCATTGGTGGGCACTTTTTGGGAGCAGATGGAGCGCGCTCAAATGCAGCATCCCCCGGCGCTCTCCTCATCGCCCGGCGCGTCGGCGATCATCTTCCCGGCGTCGACCAGGCAGTGGGTCACGTCCATCCAGGCCTCCACCGCCACCTTGAAGGCGGCGCGTCCCTTGTCGGTAAGGGTGTAGACCTTGCGCTCGCGGCCCGAGACCACCTCGCTCGCCGCGGTGAGATAGCCGCCCTCCTCGAACTCCCGCAGCACCGGATAGATGGTGCCCTCGGTGGGGGAGCAGCAGCCGTTTGTGGTGGCCTCCACCGCCCGCGCCACGTCGTAGCCGTGCATGGGCCGCTGGTGCAGCACGCACAGGATGAAGAACTTGGACAGGCTCATCTTGATGGTGCCGTTCCAGTAGGCGCGGCTCAGGAAATCGGGGCTCGGCTTCCCCACCGACGCGGGCGACGGCGGGACGGATGGCATGGCCGATGGGGAGGGATGCGACATATTGGGAGGCTATGCATCGATCATCAATGCGTCAATCCTCGCAGCATGAGCTTGCGTTCCCCCGGTCGTATCGGCGCGCAACAAGGATGCGATAGGTGTGAATGGCGCAATCAATCGGGATACACGCGTGCCTTGTGACTTGCTGTCCCTCGACATTCGCCAGTCCTGTACCTTCTGCGCCGCTGTGCCGTATTGCGACCCATGGCACTCATGCCGTAACGGAATGAATGTGCGCCCCGCAGGACCGAGTGCGCATCGATACGCTCACCGGCTCCGATTGCGGGGAGGGAAACAGGCCCTTGGACACGCAGGACGCTCAAGCATCCGATCCTCGCGGACAAGCTTCGATCCCCGAGCACGGCAGGAAACAAGCCGAACGAACACGAGACGAACGCTCCCGGGACGCGACCGAGGAGACCGCATGGCACGCATTGGATGCGGAAGCCGTGTTGCGGACCCTTGCGTCCAGCCCGCACGGCCTTGCGACCGAAGAGGCCGCGCGCAGGCTTTCGACCCACGGTCCCAACCGGCTTCCCAAGGCGCGCCGGCGAAGCGATATCGCCCGCTTTCTCAGCCAGTTTCACAACGTCCTGATCTACGTCCTGCTCGCCGCCGCGGCGGTGACGCTGCTGCTGGACCACCTTACCGACAGCCTGGTGATCGCCGGTGTGGTGCTGGTGAACGCCATCGTCGGCTTCATCCAGGAGGGACGAGCGGAGCGCTCCATCGACGCCATCCGGGCCATGATGGATCCGCATGCCAGCGTCATGCGCTCCGGCCACCGCATATCGATCCCGGCGGAGGACGTGGTTCCAGGTGACATCGTGCTCCTCGAAGCGGGCGAACGGGTGCCTGCGGACCTGCGGCTGTTGCGCACCCATAATCTCACTATCGACGAGGCCTTGCTGACCGGGGAATCGGTGGCGGCGACCAAGCAGGTGGAGCCGGTTGCCGCGACGGCCACCCTGGGCGACCGCGCCTCGGCGGCCTATTCGGGTTCCCTCGTCGCCGCCGGCCATGGCATCGGCGTCGCGGTGGCGACCGGCCGGTCCACCGAGCTTGGGCGCATCAGCACCATGATCGGCGCGGTGGAGAGCCTCGCCACGCCACTCATGCGGGCCATGGACCGGCTTGCCCGGCAGGCCTCGGCGGCCATTCTCGTCCTGTCCGCCGTGGTGTTCGCCGTCGCCGTCCTGTGGCGGGACTACAACCCGGAGACCGCGCTGATGGCGGTGGTCGGGCTCGCCGTGGCGGCCATTCCCGAGGGCCTCCCGGCGGTGATGACCATCACCCTGGCGGTGGGCGTGCGGCGCATGGCGCGGCGCAACGCCATCATCCGCCGGCTGCCGGCCGTCGAGACGCTCGGTGCCGTCTCGGTGATCTGCTCCGACAAGACCGGCACACTGACGCGCAACGAGATGACGGTGTGCAACCTCTACACCGCGGATGGCGCCGTGACGGTGGAAGGCGTGGGGTTCGGCGCCCAGGGCGGCCTTCTGCGCGACGGGATGCGCCTGGACCCCGCCGCCGACCCGCTCCTCGCCGAGTTGCTGCGCGCCGCGTTGCTGTGCAATGACGCGCAACTGCACGTGCGCGACGGCAACCCCACCGTCGATGGCGACCCCATGGAGGGCGCGCTCCTGGTTCTGGCGGTCAAGGGCGGGCTCGATCCCGCCCGGGTCCGCGCCGACCATCCCCGGCGCGACGAAATCCCGTTCGACGCCCGCCATCGCTACATGGCGAGCCTCAACGCGACGGACGGTGGACAGGTTCTCTCCGTCAAAGGCGCCCCCGAGCGCATCCTCGACATGTGCGCCGACGTGGCCGCCACCGCAGGACGCCGGCCGCTGGACCGGACGGCATGGGACGCAACGACGCGGCTGGCCGCGGCCGAGGGACAGCGCGTCATCGCGCTGGCCTTTCAGCCGGTGACGGCATCGCAGGCGCGCCTGTCCCCGGAAGGGGTGGAGACCGGCCTGACCCTTCTGGGCCTCGTCGGCCTCATCGATCCGGCCCGGCCGGAGGCGGAGGTGGCGGTGCGGGACTGCCGGGCCGCCGGCATCGCCCTCAAGATGATCACCGGTGACCACGCGGAGACCGCCCGCGCCATCGCCGCCCGGCTCGCGCTGGCGGACGATCCCCAGGTCGTCACCGGCGCCGACCTCGACCGGCTGGACGACGATGCGCTGCGTGCGACCGCCCGCTCGACCACCGTGTTCGCCCGCACCACGCCCGAGCACAAGCTGCGCCTCGTCAGCGCACTCCAGGCGGATGGATCGGTGGTCGCCATGACCGGCGACGGCGTCAACGACGCGCCGGCCCTCAAGCGCGCCGACATCGGCATCGCCATGGGCGGCAAGGGCACCGAGGCAGCCAAGGAGGCCAGCGAGATGGTGCTGGCCGACGACAATTTCGCAACCATCGTCGCCGCCGTGCGTGAAGGCCGGACGGTCTTCGACAATCTCACCAAGGTGCTGGCCTGGTCCCTGCCCACCAACGGGGGCGAAGCGCTCACCATCGTCTTCGCCGTGCTGTTCGGCCTGACCCTGCCGGTGACGCCGATCCAGATCCTCTGGGTCAACATGGTCACCGCCGTGGCGCTGGGCCTGACCCTCGCCTTCGAGCCCACGGAGCCCGGCACCATGCGCCGCGCGCCGCGTCCACCTGGCGCCCCGCTCCTGTCCGCCCGGCTCATATGGCAGCTGGTGTTCGTTTCGGTACTGATGGCGGCGGGGGCCTTCGGCGTCCACGCGATCGCCGGAGCCTGGGGACGCGATGCCGAGACCGCCCGCACCATGGCTGTGAACGCGCTCGTGGCCATGGAGGTGTTCTATCTGTTCTCCGTCCGCTTCATCCACGGCACATCCCTGACGCTTCGGGGCCTCGTCGGGACGCAGGCCGTGCTGCTTGGGCTGGTGGGCGTGACCGTCGCCCAGATCGCCTTCACCTACCTGCCGCCAATGCAAACCATCTTCGCCACGCGGCCGCTCGGCGTTTCCGAGCTGGCCCTCGCTGTAGGCGCCGGAGTGATGCTGCTCTTTGTGGTAGAAGCGGAAAAACGCCTGTTCAGGCTCCGCAACCATGCCCGTCGCCCCGCAGCCCACAAAAGGGGTCCACGGAGGAAACCAGAATGATGAAGAGCGCATTGCTCCTGCTCGGCGAGAGTCCGTCCAGCATCGCCGCCAGCGCCTATGCCCGGCGGCTCGCCAAGAGCAAGGCCGCCCACCTGACCGGTCTTGCGGGCATCGACCTCGCCTTCATCGAAGCGCCCATGCCCGGAACCATCGGCGGCGCGGCGTATCACGCGCAGATGGAAACCGGCCTGAAGGCCGAAGCGGCAAAAACCAGCCAGCGCCTAGAGGAAACCTTCCGTCTGGACTGCGTCGCCGATGGGCTCGCACCCACGAGCCTCAGTTTCGCCGGCGACCCCTTCGAACGGGTCACCGCCCTCAGCGCCGCCTGCGACCTGGTGATTGCCGGCCATGACGTCTCGTTCCGGGGCATGAAGTCGGAAGTGAACTCGCAGGTGCTGGCGCAGCTCCTGTACGCGACACCGCGGCCTGTCCTGGTCTGCCCCGATGCCTTTCGGCCAGAAGGCGACGTGATGGTCGCCTATGACGGCAGCCTGCCCGCCATGCGGGCGCTCCAGCTGTTTGCCCTCTGCGGCGGGTGGGCGAACCGGCATGTCCATGTCGTGAGTGTGGATCCCCAGGTCGAGATGGCCGAGCGGCTCACCAGGGATGCCGCCGCCTATCTGCGGCGCCACGGCTATGACGTCGCCCTTGATCCCATCGCTTCGTCCGAGGCACCATCCGCGGTGATCCAGGCCTATGCGGCACGCAGCGAGATCGAAATGCTCGTGATGGGGGCCTATGGCCATCGGGGACTGAAGGAGTTTCTGTTCGGCTCCACCACCCAGAACATCATCGGGGAACCGAAGTCCTGCATCTTCATCTATCACTAGGGCGGCAGCCGCACCGTCAGTGCATGGGCTGGTGCCATGATCGGGACCGCTCCGGCCGGGGACCTGCGGTCGCCACCTTCCACCGGGGCTCCCGGAGCCTCATCCACCTGACCGAGCCAGGCGTGACGAGGCGTCCGACGTGACTCTGCTTCTCGTAGTCCTCATCCCCTTCATGGGGGCCCTCCTCCCGCCGCTGGTGATCCGCTCCGGGCGCAACACCTGCGCGGTGGCGACGGGCGGCGTGACGCTGCTCGCTCTGGCCCTGCTCATGTCCCATGCGCCAGCGGTGTTCTCGGGAGAAGTCCCCAAGGCCGGCGTGGACTGGGTTCCGGCCATGGGGCTCTCGCTGTCCGTGTTCGCGGACGGGCTCGGCTTCTTCTTCGCCGCCATGATCCTCGTCATCGGCCTGCTGGTGATCGTCTATGCGCGGTTTTATCTGTCGCGCGAGGACCCCATGGGTCGCTTCTTCGCCTATTTGCTGCTCTTCCAGGGCTCCATGGTAGGCGTGGTGCTGTCCGACAACGTCATCCTGCTGCTCGTCTTCTGGGAGATGACAAGCCTCACCTCATTCCTGCTCATCGGCTTTTGGACCAAGCGCGCGGATGCCCGCCAGGGCGCGCGCATGGCCCTGGTGATCACCGGCGGCGGCGGGCTGGCGCTCATCGCCGGCCTCCTGCTGCTGGCGCAGGCGGCAGGTTCCTACCAGCTCACCGAAATCCTCTCCCGTGGCGAGATGGTGCGCGCCTCGCCGCTCTATCTGCCGGCGCTGCTGCTGGTGCTGGCCGGCGCCTTCACCAAGTCCGCCCAGTTCCCGTTCCATTTCTGGCTACCCCACGCCATGGCGGCGCCGACACCGGTTTCCGCCTATCTCCACTCCGCCACCATGGTGAAGGCGGGCGTGTTCCTGCTGGCGCGGCTGTGGCCGGTGCTCGCCGGTACCGAGGCCTGGTTCCTCATCATCGCGCCGGCGGGGCTCGTCACCATGCTCATCGGCGCCGCCATCGCCCTGTTCAGGAACGACCTGAAGGGGCTGCTGGCTTATTCCACGGTGAGCCACCTCGGCCTCATGACCATGCTGCTTGGCCTGGGCACGCCCATGGCCGCGGTGGCGGCGGTGTTCCACGTCATCAACCACGCCACCTTCAAGGCCGCGCTGTTCATGAGCGCCGGCATCGTCGACCACGAGGCCGGAACCCGCGACATCCGCCGGCTGGGCGGTCTCATGGTGCTGATGCCGGTGACCGGCACCCTCGCGCTCCTCGCTGCTGCCTCCATGGCCGGGGTCCCGCTGTTCAACGGCTTCCTGTCCAAGGAGATGATGCTGGAAGAGGCGGCCCACACCTCCTATCTGGGGCTCGACCTGCTCTTCCCCGTGCTCGCGACGGTGGCGGCGGTCTTTTCCGTCGCCTATTCGGCGCGCTTCGCCATCGGCACCTTCCTGGGCCCGGTGCGGGGCGATTATCCGCATCATCCCCACGACCCGCCGCTGGGCATGTGGCTGCCCGTGGCGGTGCTGGTGGTGCCGGTGATCGCCATCGGCCTGTTTCCCGGTCCCGTGGCCGGGCCTCTGGTTGCGCTGACGGCCGCAGCAGTCATCGGCGGGCCGCTGCCCGATTATCACCTGGCCCTGTGGCACGGCATCACGCCCGCGCTCGTGATGAGCCTTGTCGCCTTCGCCGGCGCCGCGGCGCTCATCCTCGCGTTCCGCCGCGCGGATGCGCTGCGGGCGCGGCTGCCGCGCATCGATGCCAAAGCCATGTTCGAGGCCTCAACCGGCATGTTCGTGGTCGGGTGCCGGCGCAGCCTCGTCGCCCTCCACGACGGCGCGCTGGCCCGTTACATGGGCGTGACCGTGGCGACGCTCATCGCAGTCGGCGGCTACGGCTTCTGGAGCGCGACGCACGGTGCCGGAACCCGACCGCCGCTGCCCGTGACCGCGACGGCCCTGACCGCCTTCCTCGCGCTCGTCCTGGCCAGCGGCGGGGTGCTGGCGTTCCACGGCGAGCGCCTGACGGCGCTCATCCTCACCGGCGTGGTGGGCGTGGTGGTGGCGCTCGCCTTTCTGCAATTCTCCGCGCCCGACCTTGCCCTGACGCAGATCTCGGTGGACGTGGTGACCACCATCCTCATGCTGCTGGCCCTCAACCTCCTGCCCAAGGCGACGCCAAGGGAACAAAGCCTGGCCGTGCGCTGGCGCGACGGCACGGTCGCCGGCCTCGCCGGACTGGGCGTGGCGGGGCTGGCCTACGCCGTCATGACCCGGAACGGCACCTCCATCTCCGAGTATTACCTCACCCAATCCAAGCCCGGTGGGGGCGGCACCAATGTGGTGAACGTGATCCTGGTGGATTTCCGCGGCTACGACACCTTCGCCGAGATCATCGTGCTCGGCATCGCCGCGCTCGCCATTTACGCCCTGCTTGACCCGGCGCTGAAGGGCGCGGCGGTGCGGCGCATCAAGGCCATGCTCCCTCGGACCGAATCCCGGGATGCCCATCCCCTCCTGCTCGTGGTGGCGACCCGCGTCCTCCTGCCCTTGTCGCTGGTGGTGGGCGCCTACATCTTCCTGCGCGGGCACAACGAGCCCGGCGGCGGCTTCATCGCCGGCCTCGTGGTGGCCATCGCCCTCATCATGCAATACATCGCCTCCGGCTACGGCTGGGCGGCGGAACGCATGAAGGTGGATGCCCAGTCCATGATCGGCGCGGGCGTGGCCATCGCCGGCCTCACCGGCATCGCCGCCTTTGCCTTCGGCCGACCATTCCTGACCTCGACGTTCGGCTATCTGCACTCGCCGGTGGTGGGCACGTTCGAGCTGGCCTCGGCCATGGCCTTCGATCTCGGCGTGTTCCTCACCGTGGTGGGGGTGATGCTGCTATCGCTGGCCCAGCTCTCCCGCGTCGCCCATCGCGTCGATCCATCGCCGGAAAGCCGGGAGCCGATGGACGTGCAGCTGGAGCGCACGGTGCCCCGCACCGCCGGCGGGGAGAGCTAAGGCCATGGAACTCGTCGTCGCCGCCGCCATCGGCATCCTCACCATGGTGGGCATCTATTTGCTGCTGCGCGCCCACACCTTCCCGGTCATCCTCGGCCTCACCTTCCTGTCCTATGCGGTGAACGTGTTCCTGTTCGCCATGGGCCGGCTCACCATCGACCGGCCGCCGGTGATCTCGCCGGACGCCATGGGCTATACCGACCCCCTGCCCCAGGCCCTCGTGCTCACCGCCATCGTCATTTCCTTCGGCATGACGGCGCTCATCGTGGTGCTGGCGCTGCGCGGCTATCTGGAGACCGGCTCCGACCGCAGCGCGCTCGACGCCCCGCGCCGCACCGACGAGGAAGGCCGGTCATGACCCCGCTCGACCACATGATCATCCTGCCGGTGATCCTGCCCGCCATGACGGCGGCCTTCCTCGTCCTTGCCCTGCGCCATCATCTCAAGGGGCAGCGCACGGTCTCCATCGTGGTCACGGCCCTGCTGCTGGGGATCGCCACCTTCCTCTTCGCCCAGGCTTCGGACGGAACGGTCCGCGCCTACCGGCTCGGCGACTGGCCGGCGCCCTATGGCATCACGCTGGTGCTGGACCGGCTCTCCGCGACGCTGCTGTTGCTCACCGCCGTGCTCGCCTTGTGCGTGGCGGTCTATGCCGCCGGGGGCGTGGACGGGCGGGGGCGGCACTTCCATCCCCTGTTCCAGTTCCAGCTCATGGGCATCAACGGCGCCTTCCTCACCGGCGACGTGTTCAACCTGTTCGTCTTCTTCGAGGTGATGCTGATCGCCTCCTACGGGCTCATGCTGCATGGCGGCGGCCCGGCGCGGCTGAAGGCCGGCTTCCAGTACGTGGCCATCAACCTGCTCGCCTCCGTCGTCTTCCTGGTGGGCGTGGGGCTGATCTACGCCGTCACCGGCACCCTCAACATGGCCGACCTCGCCATGAAGGTGCCACAAGTGGCCGAGGCCGACGCCGCGGTGCTGAAGGCGGGGGCGCTGCTGCTGTTCCTCGTCTTCGCCACCAAGGCGGCGCTGGTGCCGCTGCACTGGTGGCTTCCGGCCACCTATGCCGGCACCTCCGCGCCTGCCGCGGCCTTGTTCATGATCATGACCAAGGTGGGCGCATACGCCATTATCCGGGTCTACGGCCTCGTGTTCGGTGCCGGGGCGGGTCCGCTGGCGCTGGCGGCGGCGCCGTTCGTCATCCCGGCGGCTCTGGTGACGCTGGGGGTGGGCGCCATCGGGCTGGTGGGAAGCCGGACCTTGCGCGATCTGTCCGCCTTCGCGGTGATCGCCTCCATGGGCACGCTGCTCGTCGCCATCGGCCTGTTCGATACTGCGGGGCTCTCGGCCGGGCTCTATTATCTCGTCCACTCGACCCTCGCGGGCGCGGCCCTCTTCCTCATCGCCGGGCTGGTGCAGGAGCAGCGGGGCGCGGCGAGCGACCGGTTGTTGCCGGCCCCCGCCATGGCCGGCGAAACCCTGCTCGGCGGCCTGTTCTTCCTCGCCGCCATCGCCCTCGTGGGACTGCCTCCACTGTCCGGCTTCCTCGGCAAGGTGATGATCCTGCAGGCGGCGCAGGCGGCCGCCATCTGGCCCTGGATCTGGGCGCTCATCCTCGCCGCGAGCCTGGTCATGACCTTCGGCTTCGCCCGGGCGGGCTCGGTGCTGTTCTGGGCCAGCGGTCCGGCATCGGAGAGCAGGGCGCCACCCGCCCTGCCCCTCGCCGCTGTGGTACTCCTCCTTGGGCTGACGGTCGCCTGGACGCTGGCTGCCGGGCCGGCGACGGACGGGCTCCAGCTCACCGCGCGCCAGGCCCTCGACCGCTCCGCCTATATCGGCGCGGTGCTGGGACCCGACGTGCGCCTTGCGACGGGGAACTGACATGCGCGCGCGCCTGCTGCCCCACCCCCTGCTCACCGTTCTCGTCGCCCTCGTGTTCGTGTTCCTCATGAACGAGGTAACGCCGGGCGTGGTGGTGCTGGGGCTGATCCTGGGCTTCGCTATTCCCCTTCTCACCGCGCCCTTCTGGCCCGGCCGGCCGCGGCTGAAGGCGCCCCTCACCGTCGCCGAGTTCATGCTCGTGGTGCTGTGGGACATCATCGTCTCGAACATCGAGGTGGCGAAGCTGATCCTGTTCCGGCGCGGCGACAGCCTGCGCACGCGCTACGTCACCGTGCCGCTCGACCTTGAAGCCCCCGAGGCCATCGCCCTGCTCGCCGGCACCATCACCATGACGCCGGGAACGGTGAGCGCGGACCTCAGCGCTGACGGCAAGGCCCTGCTGGTGCATTGCCTCGACACCGGGGACCCGGCTGCGACCGTCGCCGCCATCAAGGCACGCTACGAACGCCGGCTGAAGAGGATCTTCGAATGATCGCCGCCGCCATCACCATCGCAGGGGGCGCCATCTGCCTCGCCATCCTGCTGACGCTCTACCGTCTCGCGGTGGGGCCGGACGCCACCGACCGCGTGCTGGCGCTCGATACGCTGGTGATCGAGACCATCGCGCTCATCGTGCTAGGCGGCATCGCCTTCGGCATCGCCATGTATTTCGAGGCAGCACTGCTGTTCGCCATGGTGGGGTTCGTGACCACCGTGGCCTTCTGCAAGTTCCTCCTCCGCGGCAACGTCATCGAATAGGGGGCCGCCCATGCCTATGCTGATCGACGCCTTGATTGCCGCGCTCATCCTCGCCGGCGCCTTCTTCCTGCTGGTGGGTGCGCTGGGACTCGCCAAACTGCCGGACATGATGCGCCGCCTGCACGGACCCACAAAGGCGACAACGCTGGGTATCGGCGCGCTGCTCATCGCCTCCATGATCTATTTTTCGGTGGCGCGCGGGACTTTCTCCATCCACGAGTTGCTCATCACGCTGTTCCTGTTCCTCACCGCGCCGGTGAGCGCCCACATGCTGGCGAAGGCCCACATCCTGCGGGCGACGCAGGAGCGCGAGCAGTTGCCGCCCACGGGACAACCGTCGGGATGGGCCACCCTTGATGACCGCCGGAGCGATGGCATGTGACGGCACGGGTAAGGCCGTGCCTATCGGACTGCACCGCCGCGGGGACTGCGGCGCATAAATTCCATGGTGCGGCGCGGGGAGCGGCTGTACAAGCTGACCCAATCATCTGGACCCGGTGTAAATCCGGGTGGCTCTTCCGGCCGCCGACCCGCCGGACAACGCATATGACAGCACAGCCCCAACCGCCCCCGCGCGGCGTGGCCGTCTATTGCGGATTCCCAGACATGACCAAGCACACAGCCTATTTCCGGGAATGGTTTTCCAATCCCCGCGGCGACATTCTCGCCGGCGTCGTCGTTGCCCTTGCCCTCATTCCTGAAGCCATCGGCTTTTCCCTCATCGCCGGGGTGGATCCGAAGGTGGGGCTCTACGCCTCCTTCGCCATCGCCTGTGTCTCCGCCTTCGCGGGTGGACGGCCGGGCATGATCTCGGCCGCTACGGCAGCGACGGCGGTGGTGATGGTCAGCCTCGTGCGCGACCACGGCCTGCAATATCTCTTCGCCGCCACCATCCTCATGGGGCTGCTTCAGATCGCCGCCGGCTTCCTGAAGCTCGGCCGGCTCATGCGCTTCGTCTCCCGCTCGGTCATCACCGGCTTCGTCAACGCCCTCGCCATCCTCATCTTCATGGCCCAATTGCCCGAGCTGATCGGCGTGCCGGTCCAGACCTATGTGATGGTCGCGGCGGGGCTGGCCATCATCTACCTGTTCCCTCTCCTCACCAGGGCGGTGCCGTCGCCGCTGGTGGCCATCGCGGTGCTGACCGGCTTTGCCTGGTGGTCGGGCATGGGTCTGCGGACGGTGGGCGACCTCGGCGAACTGCCTTCAAGCTTACCGGCTTTCATGCTGCCGCAGGTACCGCTGACCTTCGAGACGCTGAAGATCATCTTCCCCTATTCGGTCACGCTCGCCACCGTCGGCCTGCTGGAATCCCTGCTCACGGCCCAGATCGTCGACGACATGACCGACACCCTGAGCAACAAGAGCCAGGAATGCCTCGGCCAGGGGGCGAGCAACATCGCCTCGGCGCTCATTGGCGGCATGGGTGGGTGCGCCATGATCGGCCAGTCGGTGATCAACGTCACCTCCGGCGGACGGGGGCGGCTCTCCACTTTCGTGGCGGGCGCGTTGCTGTTGTTCCTGATCCTGGTGCTGGACGATCTCGTCCGTATCATTCCCATGGCGGCGCTGGTGGCGGTAATGGTCATGGTTTCAATCGGCACCTTCTCGTGGCGCTCGATCCTCGATCTGCGCCGCAATCCCGCGCCGTCCTCCGTGGTCATGCTGGCGACGGTGGCGACCGTGGTTGGCACGCACGACCTCGCCAAGGGCGTCCTGGTGGGGGTGCTGCTGTCTGGCGTGTTCTTCGCCGGAAAGGTGGCACGGATGGTGTCCGTGACCCGGACGCTGGAGGCGGGACGCGTGACCTATACCGTTCTCGGCCAGATCTTCTTCGCCTCAGCCGAGACGTTTTTGCGCGGCTTCGACTTCGAGGAAAAGCCCGCCGAGGTGGTCATCGACCTCGCCCACGCGCACTTCTGGGACATCACCTCCATCGGCGCCCTCGACAAGGCGGTGCTGAAATTCCGTCAGTCCGGCGCGCAGGTAAGCGTGCTGGGCCTCAACGAGGCGAGCGCGACCATGGTCGATCGCTTCGCGCTCCACGACAAGGACGGCGCCCAACCAGCGGCCCCGCATTGAGCGCGAGCACCGGGTAGGGAAACCGCAAGCCTGGTATTGTCGCGGCACCGGCTTGCGCCGCTCCGGACCCGCTTCGCTGATGCGCTGAGGCATTCGAGAGCCAGGGGGCTCGCGTGCGGACGGTAGCCCCCAGCCCAGGCTGGAAGCCTGACTGGTGACGATGCAGGTCATGTGAGACACGCGAAGTGGGCCAGGCCGTTCCGGATCCAGAGCGAACAGGCGCCGCGTCTTACGGGTTCGGCTCGACCTTCCCGGCGCTGGAACCTCCGCCACGCCCGGTCAGCTCAAACGCGGAACAGGCGACCTGCCCACCCGCGCGGAATCACATCTGCGCCCATTGCCGGAGCAGGTTGTGATAGACGTTGGTGAGCGCCAGAACCGCGGGATCATCGTCCTGCATCCTGGTGCGGATTTCGATAATGGCGAGGTCAAGATCGTAAAGCAGCTCGCGCCGCTCGCCTTCCTTGATCATCGACTGGCTCCAGAAAAATGCACCCCAGCGGCTGCCGCGCGTGATCTCGTTGACACTGTGCAGGCTGCTCGACGGATAGACCACGGCGTGGCCCGCCGGCAGCTTCACCTCATGCGCGCCGTAGGTGTCCTCGATCACCAGCTCGCCGCCGTCATAGTCCGCCGGATCGCTCAGGAAGACCGTGGTGGACACATCGGTGCGCATTCGCCGGCCCGCCCCGGGAATGGCACGGATGGCGCCGTCCACGTGTGCGCCGAACTTCATGCCCACGTCGTAGCGGTTGAACATGGGTGGAAGGACGTGGAGCGGCATGGCCGCCGAGTTGAACACGGGGTTACGGCCCAGCGCGTGCAGAATGATGTCGCCGAGTTCCAGCGCCTGAGGCGAATCCACCGGGATCTGGAGGTTGAATTTCGACTTTGCAGCTTGCTGGCCCGCCGTCACCCGCCCGTCGACCCAGGGCGACGCTTCCAGCACGCGGCGGCAATGAGCAACTTCCGCTCCGGTCAGCAGATTCGGGATTTCGACGAGCATGCGGGATCCCTTCCAGAGGCAAAACGCGGTCGGCGCGGACGGAGCAAATCTCCGTCCGCGCCGACCGCAGGGGCGCGAGGTTCAGAAGGTGGCGCCGACGGTCAGCGTGAAGGTGCGGCCGGGCGCGGGGACGGCGCGGCTGCCGAAGCCGCTTGAATAGTTGAGCTCGTTGGTCAGGTTGTAGCCGTTGAGCGCAATGCGGTACTTGTCGTACTTGTAGGAGACCAGCGCATCAAGTGAGAATGTATCCGGAATAATCGACGTATTTCCCGTGTTGGTGAAATAGGCATCTGCATAGACGATGCCGCCACCCACGAGAAGCTGTCCGGGTATAGTCTTGATGACGCCACCCTTAATCAGGTCATAAGTGGTCCAGAGCGTGAAGTTGTTCGGCGAAACGAACGGAACTTCGTTGCCGACATTCGCGATCGTGGCCAAGGGTGAGGTGAGGATCGAGCTGTCGTAATAGGCATAGCCCGCCTGGATGCTCCAGGCATCGGTGATGTTGCCCGTCATGCCAAGCTCGATGCCCTGCACGCGCTGGGTCTCGCCGGTCTCCACCGAATCTCCGGTCACCGGATCGGTATAGAAGACGTTGCTCTTGTTGACGCGGAAGATCGCCGCGGTGAGGCCGAGCCTGCCGTCCAGCACCGAGATCTTGGCGCCAGCTTCCCAGGTTTCGTTGTCTTCCGGCTCGAGATCCCGCTGGAGGGGATTGACCACCGTGACATCGTTGGTGGGGAAGGCGCCCTGGGGCGTGAAGGACTTGGCGTAGGAAACATAATAGGTCTGGGTCTTGGTCGGCTCCCAGATCAGCGAAACCTTGGGACTCCAGAACTGGGTGTCGGAATCCGCGTCAACCCAGGTGCCGAGACTGCCCGGACAGGTCACGGCCGTGTTGACACACCAATAGTTGTAGTCGGTCGAATAGCTGTCCCAACGGGTGCCCGCGAGGATGGAGACCTGGTCGGTGAACCAGATGCGGTCGCTGGCGAATGCGCCGAAATCAGAGGTGTTGCTGATCTTCTGACCATTGTTGCCCAGCGGGTTCGAATAGAGGAAATAACCCGTGGTGTTCTGGTAGATCGGGTTCCAGATGGTCGAGGTACCCTTGCTGCCGTTGACGGAAATCAGGGTACGCTCGTCGTTCACCGTGTAGTAGTCGATGCCGGTCACCAATTCATGGCGCAGCCAGCCGGTCTTGAACTTGGCGACCAGCGTGGCGACGTTCTGCGCCGCCCAGCTCGTCTGGTCGAAGCCCGGATTGCCGCCGCCGAAGGCGATCGCGG
The DNA here is from genome assembly GCF_005871085.1 of Xanthobacter autotrophicus. Taxonomy (GTDB): domain Bacteria; phylum Pseudomonadota; class Alphaproteobacteria; order Rhizobiales; family Xanthobacteraceae; genus Xanthobacter; species Xanthobacter autotrophicus. Next base: position 632,487 of record NZ_VAUP01000022.1, read on the forward strand.
GATCGTTTCCGTCAAAGAACTGCCCGGTGCAGCTCGCCTCGTATTTCGCCTCCGTGATCGGCGTTGTTCCCTGGCTGCAACCCGGGACCGTCGTGGCGAAGCTGCGGGTGTAGTAGCCGATGCGGCTGTCATTGGTGAAGGTCAGCCAGTCGTTGATCTCGTTCTTGTAATTGGAGGTGAACATGTTGGTGTCGGTGATGTCGCGGTCCGTAACCTTCCCGTAGAAGGTGCTGCGCGGCACGCCCCATTCCGTCACCGGCAGGCCGAGCGAACCGAACTTCTGGACGTCGCCGTACAGGGGCGTGACAATCGGAACGCCATAGTCGGGCGTGCGGTCGCCGTGCTGGTAGAGATAATTGAGATACAGCGTCTGGTTGGTGCCGAGGCCGAAGCCGAGCGATCCCATCAGGCCCCAGCGGTCGGACTCGATGTGGTCACGATCGACAACGTCCTGCTCGTTGACCATGCCGACGATGCGCACGGCGGTGGTGTCGTTCAGTTGCTGGTTGACGTCGAAGACACCGCGATAGAGCGGGCCCGAGCCGAACTGGCCTTCGATGTCATACACATTGCCGCGGTGGGCCTGCTTGAGTTCCGAGTTGATGGCACCGCCGGTGGTTCCGGATCCGAAGGTCTCCGATGTCGGCCCCTTGAAGACTTCCACGTTCTGATAGGCGAAGCTGTCGCGCACATAGACACCGAAGTCGCGCAGGCCGTTGACGTAGATGTCGCCCTTAGCCTGGAAGCCTCGGATGCGGAACTGGTCGCCGTTCATCCCGCCGCCGCCCTCGCCGATGGAGACGGTGACACCGGGCACGTTGCGCAGCGCCTGCTCGAGCGTCGTCACGCCCTGCTGCTGCATCGTCTCCTGCGAGATGACGGTGATAGTCTGGGGCGTGTCCTGGACGGTGCCCGGCAGGCGGGAGAGGCCCGTGCTCGCTTCGAGCGCGTTGGCCGGCTCCCCCTCGTTGGCCACGACGATGGTGGGCAGCTCCAGAGTGGACGATTCCGTGTTCGAGTTCTGCGCCTGCTGCGCGAGTGCGTCCAGCATGGGCACCGCAGACATGGTCATCGCGAGACCGGCAGTGACCGTGGAATGCTTCATCGCCGGACGAAGTGTCCTCAACGCCGCCATACTCATTTCTCCTGTTCGATATGCCGCCTTCGAACGAATATTATTTCGATTCGCCGCAATAATTTACGCACTGAAATCACATGATGTACTGCATGAAATAATAACGCCACTCGTCATAGTTGAACAACTTGCTTAAATATTACCTTTTTATCAATTTAAAATAGCTATAATTTACTTAGTTGCGCTTCAATTAAAGACACACACTTGAGCACTCCACACCTGACACCAGGCGCCGAGCTTCGACCGCCAGATCAAAATCTTGCGGATTGATTGTGCAGCGACATCCGGGGCCCGACTGCCGCCACCGACCCGCCAGAACGCATCAAATGAGCAGATCCGAGCGGGACGTATTCAGTACGGATGAGGATATAAGGATCGATCATGCTGCAACGCAACTATTATGTTTTTTATTAGATCTAACTTGGGCCAAACTCAGGAACCGCGAGACGAAGTGTGATTATTTGATACAGAAATATACATGGTTTTTAATAATTCAAATTCTGATCTTGGCTCCTCATGCCGAAAGGGTATTGACACGGATGCGCCTCTCCGGGGTCTTTAGGCACTCTCTCAATACGGTGTGGAGCACGTGCCCATCCAACTGCCGTGCGGGTGCACCGTGGCAGTCCGGAGTGCAGGGTCCGACATGGTCGACGAACGGATTTCCTACAAGACTCTCAAGGAGATCCATCCGGATGTCCTGCGCGCCCAGATGGGGGATACGCCACGAGATGCGGCCCCCTGGGTCCGCGCGGCCGCGCTGAACGGAATAAAGAGCGCGCAGGTCGCCTGGGGCCAGATGCTGCTCGACGGCGAGGGGATCGAGCGCGATGCGGAGGCGGCGCTCAGGTGGTTCTCGATCGCCGCCGAGGCCGGCAGCCTCGACGGCGTCAATATGGTGGGCCGGTGCCACGAATTCGGCTGGGGTTGCACGCTGGACATGGCCGAGGCGGCCCGTTGCTATCTTTCAGCAGCCGAACGCGGCCACGCCTGGGCCCAGTTCAATCTCGCGACGCTCCTGCTGCACTCTGACGACTTTGCCGCCGATCCCTCCCGGGCGCTGGCTTGGTACGTGCGCTCTGCCCGACGCGGCAACGTGAAGGCCATGACCATGGTCGGGCGCTTTATCGAGCACGGATGGGGACGACACCCGCGCCCGGAGGCCGCACGCCGCTGGTATCGAAAAGCCGCGCTCGGTGGTGACTACCGAGGCCAGTTCGATCACGCCCGCACCCTGTATGAGGGCGGCTTCGTCGACGAGGCCATCAGCTGGTTTTCCCGTTCGATCGAGACCGCCGTGCCCGATTTCTGCCGGTTGGCCGAACCTGGACTGCGGAAGGCGGGGCATCCCGCCCTCGACGCCCTGGCGGACCGGGCACTGGAGCGCGTGCGGGACGCCGAGGTCCGCGCCGCCGCGGCAATGCGCGCGGAACTGGCGCGCGCCGAAGCGATCCGCCGGGCGAAGCCCCGCCGCCGCCTCGCCTTGTCTTGGCTTCGCTGGAGACGCTCATAATTCAGCGTGGGCGAAGGACAAGTTGGGCGGATCGTCCGCCGGGCTGTATCTGGCCTTCAATCACATGCGATGCCGCGAGGGGATGCGCAGATGGACAGGCTCCGGTCGAAGACCGCAGCCGCAGGTGTCGGGCCCACGCTCAATCCCGCGCCAGGGCCGTCACTGGATCGAGCCGCGAGGCATTGCGCGCCGGCAGATAGCCAAAGCTGACGCCGATCAGGCTCGAGCAGAGCACCGCCGCGACGATGGAGGTCGCTGAATAGATGAGGGTGAAGTTCGATCCCATATAGGCGAAGACCACGCCGAATCCGAGCGCGAGGCCGATGCCTGCAACGCCGCCGACGAGGCAGACCAGCACGGCCTCGATGAGAAACTGATTGAGGATGTCGCTGCGCCGCGCGCCCACGGCCATGCGCACGCCGATTTCCCCGACCCGCTCCGACACCGACACCAGCATGATGTTCATCACCCCGATCCCGCCCACGATGAGCGAGATGATGGCGATGGAGGCGATCAGCACCGTCATGGTTTCGGTGGTCGCGGTGATGGTGTTCCGGATGTCATCGGTGTTGATGATAAAGAAATCCTTCGTGCCGTGGCGCTGGGTGAGGAAGCGCGTCACCTGCTGCTCGGCCACGTCCATGGGTGCGTCGTCGGCCACCTTCACGGTGATGGAGCGCAGCGAGCTTGAGCCCACGAAGCGCGTCTGCACCGTGGTGAACGGCAGGTAGATGGACAGGTTCTGGCTGGACCCGAAGCCCGACTGCTGCGGCGCGACCACCCCGACGACACGCACGAACACCTCGCCGAGCAGGATCACCTGGCCGAGGGGACTGCCGGGGAAGTCCTTGAACAGGGTGCGGCGCGTATTCTCGTCGATGACGGCGTCAAGGGCCCGGTCGCGCACGCTATCGGCATCGAAGAAGCGGCCCTGCGCGAGCTTTGCACCCTTGGCTTCGAAATACCCCTCGCCGACACCGTTGACGAGGGCGCTCGCCTCGATGGCGCCAAAGCGCACCGTGCTGGATTTCGACACGGTGGGCGTTACTGCGGCGACGTAGTGCTGCCGCGCGAGGGCATCCGCGTCGGCCACCACCAGCGTGGTAATGCGACCTGACCGGGTGTCGCCGAAACTGCGGCCGGCGAAGATCTCCAGCGTATTGGTGCCAAGATTGGAAATGTTGGCGAGCACCTTTTGCCGCGAGCCCTCGCCTAGCGCCACCACGCACACCACCGAGGCGATGCCGATGATGATGCCGAGCATGGTCAGGAAGGTTCGCAGCCGGTGGGCGTTCATGGCGAGCAGCGCCATCACGAACGCCTCGCCGAGCCGGTCGACGTAGGCGCGCCAGCCGGCGAGCTGCCCTGTCGGCGTCCGCGGGCTGGGCCCCTGGCCGGAGAGCCGCGCCTGCGCGGCACCGCCGGGGCGGTCGGCGACGATCTCGCCGTCGCGGATCTCGATGATCCGCCGGGCGCGTTCGGCCACCTTCATGTCGTGGGTGACGATGATGATCGTACGCCCTTCGGCGTTGAGTTCGTCGAGGATGCGCAGCACCTCCGCGCCGCTGCGCGAATCCAGCGCGCCGGTGGGCTCGTCCGCGAGGATCACGTCGGCGCCGTTCATCAGGGCACGGGCGATGGAGACGCGCTGCTGCTGGCCGCCGGACAGCTGGCCCGGCCGATGCTCCGCGCGGTCGGCCATGCCGAGGCGGGCAAGGATCGCCTCGGCGCGGGTCCGGCGCGCCTCCGCGCTCGCGCCGGCGTAGACGGCGGGGATCTCCACATTGCCGAGCGCCGTCAGCTCGCCCAAAAGGTGATAGCGCTGGAAGATGAAGCCGAAATGCTCACGGCGCAGCGCCGCCAGCTCATCCGGTTCGAGGGCGGACATTTCCTTGCCGCCCACGCGGTAGCTGCCCGAGGTGGGGCGATCCAGGCACCCCAGTATGTTCATGAGCGTCGACTTGCCCGAGCCGGATGCGCCCACGATGGCCACGATCTCGCCGCGCCGGATCTCGAGGTCGATGCCTTTGAGCGCCGCGATGGTGCCCTCGCCGGAGGGATATTCGCGCCACACCTGCTTCAGCTGGATGAGGGGCGCGTCCATGCTCACAGCCCCCCCATGGGCGGCGGCGGCCCGCCCGGTCGGCGTTGCTGCTGCTGAGCGCCGCCCGCCCCCGCCAAAGCCTCGCCGGTCACTACCTTCTCGCCCTCCACCAGGCCCGAGCGGATCTCCGCGGTGATTTTGTCGTTGAGGCCCACCTCGACGCGCCGGCGTTCCACCGTCCCGTCGGGCTTGAGGACGCGCACATGGTAGCCGCGCCCGGCGCGCGTCAGTGCGGTCGAAGGCACGGTGAGCACACCCGCCGCGCGGCCGAGCACGATATGCACCTCCGCCGTCATGTAGGTCCGAAGCCGCCCCTTGGGGTTCGGCACGTCGAACACGCCGATGTAATAGATGGCGGACGAGGTGGAGCTCGAGGACGACGAGGATGTGCTTGTCGAGGTGGCGAAGCTGCTGTCGCTCTTGATGGATTCGGAGGCGGGTTCGATGAATTCGAGCTTGGCCTCGTGCCGGTCCTCCGGCGCGCCGACCACGGTGAACCATAGCGGCATGCCGGGCGCAACCTTCACGATGTCGGCCTCCGAAATCTCGGCGCGCACCGTCATCACGTCCAACTGGCCGAGGATGACGATGGTGGGCGCCGACTGGGAGGCGTTCACCGTCTGCCCCTCCTGAGCAACCAGGGCGAGCACGGTGCCGTCGATGGGGGCGGTGATGCGGGTATAGCCGAGGTTAGCCCGGGCAGTATCCACAGCGATCTGGCCCCCGACGATCTGAGCCTCCAAGGCCGCGAGCTGGGCGCGGGTCACCTTCACGGCTGCGTCGGCCACCTCGAAATCCGCCTGCGAGACGGCCTTCTGGGCCACCATGGTCTTCTGGCGCGCGAGGGTTTGCTCGTTCAGGACGAGGGTCGCCTCCTTCTCCGCCCGCTGGGCGCGCATGTTGGCGAGGGAGGCCTCCGCCGTGCGCAGCGCATTTTCCTGGGTCACGGCGTCGATCTGCGCGATCAGTTCGCCCTTCTCGACCTTCTGCCCCAGCTTGACCTTGAGCGAGAGGATGCGGCCCGACGCCTGCGAGCCCACGGCCACCAGGCGCGACGGCTTGAGCGTGCCGCTCGCCAGCACGGTTTCCTCCACCATGCCGGTGGTGACCGGGGCGATCATGAGGCCGGAGCCGGGCGCCGGGGCGGTGTAGCGGGTGTAGCCATAGGCGCCCGCACCGAGGAGGACCGCCAGCAGCCCCCATTGCCACAGCCGTCGGCGCGGCCGCGAACGCGCCGCGGTGGCCTTGGTCGCGTCTCGCGGGGGGATGCGGGTCTCGTCGAGGGGAGGCAGGGCGTTCATGATTTGGCACGTCCCGTCATTGGTTCGCCAGGGGCTTGAGGCGGGCGAAATGCGGGCCGGTGTATCCGTCCACCACCTCCCGGGCGGAGGTGTCGACCATCCCGTCCCAGCCGCCGCCGAGGGCCTTGTTGAGGGCTATGTAGTATCTGGCCGTCGCCACCCGGCTCTGGATGAGCTGGGTCTCGGCCGAATAGAGCGAGCGCTCCGCCGTCAGCACGTCGAGGAAACTCGACGACCCGTTCTCGTAGAGCGAACGGGAGAGCCGCGCCGCCTCACCATAGGCGGCCGCGGACACGGCAAGCTTGGCGGTCTTCAGGCGCTGCTGGGCGAGCGAGACGGAGGCGTTTTCCACCTCCTCCAGCGCGGTCAGCACCGACGCCTTATAGGCGAGGAAGGCCCCGTCGCGCGCAGCCTCGGTCCCATCCACGGCCGCCTTCAATTGCCCGCCGGTGAAGATCGGCACAGTGAGCGAGGGGCCGAACGCCCAGCTGATGGAGGAGGCGCGGCCGAGGTCCCCGAGCTGGGTGCCGGTCGCATTGATGTTGCCGGTCAGGCTGATGGCGGGATAGCGGTTCGCCTCGGCCTGTCCGATGAGGGCGGTGGACTGGCCAAGCCGGCGCTCGGTGGCGCGCACGTCCGGCCGGCTGGCCAGCACGTCGGCGGGAATGCCGCGCGGCACCGGCAGGCGCGGCGCGGGAACCTTCCGCACGGCCGCCATGCGTCGAGCGAGGGCGCCCGGCGGCTGGCCGGTGAGGACGGAGAGGCGGTGCACGCTCGTGGCCAGCGCCGCCTCAAGCTCGGGAATGTTCGCCTCGGTGCTCGCCACCTGGCCGGAAGCGTTGGCTACGTCCAAGGCGGAGACGGCACCAGCATCGAGCCTGCGCCGGGTGAGCGCCTCCGTCTCCCGCTGCGAGGCGGCGGTGCGGCGAGCGAGTGCGATTTGCGCCTGATAACCGCGGGCATCCGCATAATTGGACGCCACATCTCCCACCAAGGTCAAAAGGACAGCGTCGAGATCGTCCACGGAGGCATCGACGCCGAAGGCCGCCGCCTCCACGCCACGGCGATTGGCGCCGAACAGGTCGATTTCCCAGCCGGCGTCGAGCCCCGCCTGGTATTGGCCGTAACCGCTGTCGACGGTGAGATCACCGTCGGAGCCGACCCGCCCGCCGGTGTCGCCCCGCGTGCCAGAGGCGTTGCCGGTGACCTGCGGAAACAGCCCGCCCACCTGCTGGCGATAGCTTGCGCGGGCCGCCCTGACGTTGGCTTTGGCGGTGGCGACATCGAGGTTGCCAGCGACCGCCTCATCCATCAGGGCGTCGAGCACGGGATCGCCCATCCGCCGCCACCACGCCTTGAGGTCGGGCGTCGGCGCTACCCGGGCCTGGGGCGCCGCCCCCCAGTGTCCGGGCAGGGCCAGATCGGGAGTCTCGTATTCCGGCCCCACGGCGCAGGCCGCGACGCACAGTGCGAGCAGGCCCCCGAGCATGGCTTTGAACGCGCGGGCTCCGGGCCATCCCCTGCCGGGAGGCGAGGAAGCCGACGCATCGCGATCCGGTATGGGGACTCCAACGGGACGCACGCACGTCCCGCCACCCTCTCCCGGATCGGGGCGGGGCGGGAATGCCTCATGAAGAGCTGGCATCAGTCGAACGTGTCCATGCGAACGCGGCCCTCGGCGAGCCACCGGCTGACCTCGCTCCGCGCGGCGTCAGGCTTCAGCCCGCCCTGGGTGACGAGGATGTCGGCGATGGCCTCCTCGACCCCGCGTGCCATGGCGCGACGGCCGCAGATATAGACGACAGCTTTCTTCTCCGCGAGCCAGTCGAACACCGCCGCCGCATTCTCCATGAGCCGCGCCTGAACGCGGGCACCATCATCGGGGTCGCGGGAGAAGGCCGTGTCCATGCGGGTGAGTGTGCCGTCGCGCAGGGCGGCCTCGAACAGCTCGCGCCACAGGAAGTCGCCGTCGCGGTGCCGGTTGCCGAAGATGAGCCAGGCCGGCCCCGCCCGTCCGGACGCGCGGCGCTCGGTGATGAAGCCGGGAAAGGGTGCGATGCCGGAACCCGCGCCGATCATGATGATCGGCCATGCGGGATCCAACGGCGGATTGAAGGCGGGATGCGGATCGAGCCGCGCCTCGATGGTCGCGCCGTCGAGAGCCTCGCGCACCAGATAGCCGGAGACGCGGCCCATGCGGGGCGTCCCATCCGCCCCGTTCCAGGCGTGGAGCCGGACGGTGAGGTCGATGTGCCCGGGATCGACCAGGCTCGAACTGCCCACGGAATAGGAGCGCGGCGCCTCCCCGTCGCTGGGGGACAGGCGCACGAGGTCGCCCGGGCGGAAGGCCAGGTCATCGGCCCCTTTGAGCATGATGCGCCACGTCTCCAGCGTATCCCCGCGCGCCGGATCGTCCAGGCGCTGGCGCGCGGCGACCGTGAGCGCAACCGGCGCGCTGACGGGCGGCAGCTGGGGGACCTCACACGTCAGACCGAGTTCGGCGCGCAACCCATCGATCCACGAGACCCATGTGGCGGCCGGATCGCCGTCGGCCTCCCACATGGGCACGGCTTCGGCGGCGCCGGCGGAGAGCAGCGCCGAACGCAGCTTCTGCCCGCCGCCGCAGAAATGGGTGTAGGTGCGGTCGCCCAGGGCCAGCACCGCGAACCGGACGCCCTTGAGGCTGCCCGGCTTCAGGGCCTTCGCGACCGCCCGGGCCCCGTCCGGGATCTCGCCCTCGCCGGTAGTGGAGGCGATGAGCAGAACAAGGCGGAAGCGGGCGAGATCCTTGGGCTTCATCGCGCCGATGGGGGCGATTGCCGCCTTTTCGCCTGCGGCGATAAGGCCCTCATGGGTGGCTGTCGCGAGGCGCGCGGCCCGCCCGGTCTGGCTCGCATGGGCGACCAGGATGTCGGCGCCGGGCGCCAGTGTCTTGGCGCGGTCGCGTCTCCAGCGACGGAACCAGGACAGGAAGCCGGTTACGGTGAGCCCCAGAAGAGCGAGGGAAATGACGAAGTTGAGGGTGCCCGACCAGGCCCCGCCCCAGGTTCCCTCGTGAATCTGCTTGACGAGGTTCGGACCGCCGACCAGCGGTGTCACCCCGGCGTCGGTGACGACGAAGGAGCCACCCTTGGTTCCCGCCCCATCTCCGGCGATCTGCACCATCACCGAGCCGCCCCGGAACCGGCGCACCGCCGCAAGCCGGGTCGTATCGAGGTCGCGGGAAGCAATGGTGACGGCTTCGCTGATGCTCACCGGCCGCTTGGCGCGGGGAAGCTCAGGACGCGGCCCCACCCCGATGCCGAGCGTCAGCATGACCGCCGTGACCGGGGACGTCAGGGTGAGCGGCAGCAGACACCAGCCGACGGCCGTGTGCCAGCCCATGAGCGTATTGCGGAACCTGAGCCAGGCCATGAACGGCCCCGCCACCATGATCGCAAGCATGAGAAAGCTCGCCACCTCGACTACGAGGCCGAAGCCCAGCAGAAGCGTCTTGTGCAGCCCTTCCGCGGTGCGGAAAATATCGATGCTGCCCGCCGGTGCCGGCGTGTGCTGGCCGGTGGCGATCTCCCAGCGGCCTCCCAGTTCCGGGTTCTGGGACATCACGGAGACGGAACGTCCGCCGTCGACGATGCTCACTGCCCCGAACTGGCCCCGCGCTTCCAATTGGCCGAGGAGCGCCTTGAAGGCCACGACATCAAGGCTCGATCCGGGGCGCGCCACGGGCGGCCCGCTGTTCACAATGGGCCGGAATGACAGGATCGCGCCAGTGACGATGATGACAAGGAAAATGGGGGCGAGGATGAGGCCGATCCAGCGATGAAGGAAGATCAACGCGGACCGGACGGTGGCGAACGACATGACAAACTCCGATGGGCGGATTGGCACATGCGGGGCTGGACGGCACTCGGCCTGTCTGGCGGCAGGTTCCTTCGTGCCCCCTTATGAACCGACGGAGTTCCCGGAGTTTGTCTCAGCGCAGCAGGTTGGTAATCGTTCGTCTCTCCTCTGCGGAGTTGACACATTTCGATACAATTTCATGGTAGCAAGCGCGGGTTCGCTCCGCTCAAGTCGCTCGGGCGATGCAGCGCATCCGGGCTTCCCGGCAGCACGGGCCCGGTCAAATGTCGCAGCCCGGCGAAGCTGGTTGATATCTGGAACGCGTTGAAATCTGGACCGCATGGAACGCACGCCGCACATCCTCGTTGTCGACGATCACCGCGAGATCCGCGAACTGCTCGCGAAATACCTGTCCCGCAACGGATTCAGGGTCAGCGTCGCTAGCGGCGGCGCGGACATGCGCCAGCAGATGCGCACCGGCACCTTCGATCTCGTGGTGCTCGACATCATGATGCCCGGCGACGACGGGCTCACCCTATGCCGGCAGTTGCGGCAGTCGAGCGACATTCCCGTCGTCCTGCTCACAGCGGCGGCGGAAGAGACCGACCGGATCGTCGGGATCGAGCTCGGCGCCGACGATTATGTCACCAAGCCCTTCAACCCGCGGGAGCTGCTCGCGCGCATCCGCGCCATCCTGCGTCGAGCGCAGGGGCCGGCGCGCGCGCAGCAGGACGGACCGCGCCGCTATCGCTTCGACCGGTGGCAGCTTGATCCCGACCGCCGGGTGCTGCTTGACGAGCACGGCACCGAGGTCCGCCTCGGCAGCGCCGAGTTCCGCCTTCTAGCCGCCCTGGTGACCCGGCCGTCCGTCGTGCTCACGCGCGACCAGCTTCTCGACATCACGGCGGGTCGCCCGGCGCAGGTTTTCGATCGCAGCATCGACAATCTGGTCAGCCGGCTCCGGCGTCGGATCGAGCGTGATCCCCAGCATCCCGAACTCATCAAGACCGTGTGGGGCGACGGCTACGTCTTCGCCGCGCCGGTCGAGGTGGACACGTGAACCGCCTCGCGCGCATCGTCTGGCCGCGCAGCCTCGCCGGTCGGCTTGTGCTCCTCCTCGTGGCGACGCTCGCCATCGCGCAGTTGCTGCTGATCACGGTGCTGCAGACCCAGAACGACAGCTTCATCGCCGGCATTGTCCGCGGCCAGGCGCTCAGCCAGACGGTAACGCTCGTCCGCCTGATCGAGACCATGGGACCGGAGGATGTGGACCGGCTCACCAGCGCCTTCGCATCTCGGGGATTCTGTGCGTGGGTCTCCGCCACCCCACCCGACCCCCGCACCATGACGCGGGCCGAGGAAAGACTTGCGAACCTGTTGTCACGACGCCTCCACGGGGTCGCGAGCGGCCGTCCCGACGTGCATATCGATACCGAAGGCACCACCTGGGACCGCAGCTGCCCGGAGCGCACCGGCGACGATGCCCCCTGGCTCCGGCGCCAGACCGGTGCCCCGTCGGCCACGCCGCAGGAGCAGCGTCCGGGCTTCGGCGCGGTCGCCCTGAGCGTGCCGCTTTCGGATCAGCGCTGGCTGCACCTGAACGCGCTGGTGAGCTTGCCCGGCATCTGGAACCCCGCCACCCTGCTCTCGTTCCTGATCTCCTCCCTCGCCGTGTCCTGCGTGACCGTCGCCTGCGTGCGGCTGCAGACCAGCTCGCTGCGCTCCCTTGCCGATGCGTCCGAGCGGCTGGGTCGAGGCGAGACCGTGCCGGCTCTGGATCTGCGCGGACCGGCGGAAGTGGTGGCGGCGACACTCGCCTTCAATACCATGCAGCAACGGCTCAGCCAGTTCATGCACGACCGCATGCGGCTGCTGGCAGCCATCAGCCATGACCTGCGCACCCCCTTGACGACGCTTCGGCTGAAGGCCGAATTCGTGGATGATCAGGACGTGCGAGCCGACATCGTCGCCACCATCGACGAGTTGGTGGCCATCTGCGAGGCGACCCTCGCCTTTACCCGCGCCGAGGCCACCAGCGAGGACACGCAGACCGTCGATCTCGATGCCTTGTGTGCGGACGTGGTGGAGGAATTCGCCAGTGTCGGCGCCGATGCGCAAATGATCGCCGCCGGCTCTCCTGTTCTGCTGCCCTGCCGCCCCGTCGCCCTGAGGCGCGCCCTGCGCAACCTCGTGGACAATGGCGTCCGTTATGGACACAGCGCCCGGGTTTCGGTCCTGCGACCATCGCCCGGCACCGTGACAGTCCGGGTCGAGGATGCAGGGCCAGGATTACCCGAGGACCTGCTCGAGGAGGCCTTCAAGCCGTTCGTGCGCCTGGAGCCGTCGCGCAGCACCGAGACCGGTGGCATGGGATTGGGCCTCGCCATCGCGCGCAGTATCGTCAAGGCGCACGGCGGGGAGTTGACGCTCGCGAACCATCCCGAGGGCGGCCTGAAAGCCGAGATCGTCCTGCCCACCGCAGGATCGACGCCCGGCTCAGATGAGCCACGAAGGTGAACCGCAGGTCCGCCCTGTTCGCCTTCGGAATACAATTATAATCGGGCACCGGGCGACGGCATCCCATGGGCATCGTCTGGAGCGGCCAGCCCGGGAGAGGCACGCCCGGACGTCTTCAGCTGTCGGAACTTCGATGGGGAGCACTGCATCCATCGACCGAACGCGCGGGTGAAATTGGCGTGTTCCTCATACCCCAAGCCGGCGGCAATATCGGCGATGCGCATGTCGGTCTCGACGAGGAGATGAAGGGCCCGCTTGCGGCGCACGATTTCAAGGATTTCCCTGTAAAAATAGCCCACCGGCGGGGGATGAACGCTGCGGGCGCGTCGTGGCGCCCTGCTCAGCCCTTCTGCTCCACCCGATCACGTGTCGGAGGACTGCATCACCCGGCGGCGTGTCGAGCGGAGGCGGCGACTGGCGATGGGGGAACCGACAGGTCGAGAGGGCCTGACGGCTGGGGTGGAGTCCCGGAATCCGGCGGCCGCCGCAGTGTCGCCGACGGAGTCTCACTAAAGAGCTGGCGATAGGTGGCGGCGAACCAGCCCAGTTCCCAGAACCGGTGGTCCATCGCAATAGAGGTCACGGCGGGCGAGATGCATGCGGCGAAGCCAGAGACGGCAATTCGGCCCGATGCCGAAATGGTCGTGGAATGCGCGACGCAGCGTGCGCTCGGGCACCCCAAGCGCAACGCAGGGATCGACGAGATACAGCGGCCGGGCGACATGATGGTCCTAAGGACGGATGAGTTCGTCGACGGCGGCGATTGCGTTGTGGTGTTTGGCGAGACGTCCGGCACCTACCGCGCCACAGCCCGGTCATTTCGCAGCCATTTTGCCCATGAATGGCGTCTGCGTGACAGTCGCCTGACCCTGTGGCGGGGATATGTCGACCCCGCATGGCGCAGGCGGCGACGCAGGGTTGAGCGCAAGCATCGGACGGCTAGGACTGAGCCTGAAAACACCGCCGCTCGCCGGATGGGGCTCAGGATGGCGCGCCGCTGGCGCTTCGCCGCTCGCCCTAACGGCGCGGGTGAGCTGGCTCGGAAGCCCCACCATATCGATCTGGGCATGGACTTGGTGGTCAGCCCACGCTGCGAGCTACAACCATCGCCGGGAAGCGCTCCACTCCCCCGCCGTGCGGATGGAGTGGAGCGGGAAGCCCGCGGGCTCCGACACCGGACGAGAACGCGCCTCGGAAAGCTTCGTCGGCGCGCGCTGTGTCATTGCACGGCGTTGATGGCCAGGCCTTCCACATAAGTGAACTTAACCGTGGTCCCGGGCTGCAACGCCTGCAGGTCCACCAGGACGGTGGCGTTGGCCGCCTTCAGGGTCCGCAGATAGCCGTCCGGCCCGGGGAAGCTCACGGTGCCGGCGGCCGGATCGACCGACACGACCGGAGCGGCGATAGAGACCTCGCGCAGGCCGAAGCCCTCGGGAAGGCCGGGAAGTCCTTCATTCACCACGACTTCGTTCAGCACCTCGGTAGGCTGGCCCTTGCCGACTTTGCCGATCGCCGTGACCACGCCAGGCAGCTTGCGGATCACCAGGTTCTGCCCCACGCGGAACGAGCTGAGGTCGCCGACCAGGGGCGGCGCGATCACGGCCCAGCGCTCTCCCGACGGCACTTCCAGAACCACGCGACGGGTAGCAGGGTCCGCGGAGACGAACTGCGCCTTGTAGGTCAGGATCGTGGCGCTGCCGAGCCCGGCCACGGTGACCACTTCCACCGATGCGGGCTTCGGCACGGACTGAGCCGATGCCGGCGCGGCGGCAGCAAGACAGGCCGCGATGGCCACGAGATGGAGTTTGCGAAGGGTCATGAACATCATCTTTCTGATTGAACGGAAACGTTGCCAGGGCAGATCGGGGACAGTTGATCACGGCGCGCAGGAAAAGATCGGGCTCCGCGCAGGCTCGCGTGCCCTGCCGTGCGTTTAGGTCTCGCTGTTCCTTGAGATCGAGAGCCGAGCGTCGGGCCTTGTATCACGAAGCGGTTGTGACCGGCGGGATCTTCCAGCTGCCGTCGAGGATGGACGGGCTCTTGGGGTTCGGCCAGTACATGCGCAGCATGAGCACGAACTTGCCCGCCGGTGCCGGCAGCCAATTCGATTCCTTGTCCGCGCCCGGAGAAGCGTTCTGGATGTAGAGGTCGACAGAGCCGTCGGCGTTCTTCTTCAGGTCCTGGCGCTGGCTGATTGAATAGCGATTGATCGGATTGGCGACGAAGAAATAATTTTCGTCGTACATGGTCAGGGACCAGAAGCCCTTGACCGGCGGCAGCTGGCCCTTCGGGAAGTGCATCACATATTTGTTGGCGCCATCATACTTGCGCGCCAGGAGGCCCCCGCCGGACTTTGGTGAGGTGGGATAGACAGCGTCCTCTGGCCGGTTCGCACCGAGCCCAATCGCCGCGATCAGCGCCCGCTGGATGTAGTCCGTGCCATAGAGGCCGGTCTTGGTGGTGAAGCGCCAGCCGTTGACGTTGCTGATGTCCGGCCCGGTCACGAAATGCAGCATGATACGGTCGAAGCTGAACTTCGGCACACGGTTGAGCACTGCCGGATCGGCGGCGGCCGGGTTGAAATCCTTGCCGGGGACCACACCGATCTGCGCCAACTTGGGCAGGATGGGCGCGTCGGCGGCACTGGGCGGATTGGTCTTTAGCAGGTCCGCGAGCACGCGGAAAAAGTCGATGCCGCTCAAAGCGTTGACCTGTTCTCGCACGGCCGTCTTCATGTCGATCGCCGGATCCACCGTTCCCGCCGGGGGTGTGAACGGCTTGCCCCAGGCGCTGAGGGGAGAGATGGTGCAGGCATCCTGCAACGCGTGCACGGCAGCGTAATCCTCCGGCGTGCCGGTGCAATAGATGCGACCGAGGAGCCAGACCAGTGCCGTGGACGACTTGTATTCGACCACGCCGGCGGGCAGCGTGCCCTTCCAGCCGGGCCCGGTAATAGCGTAGGTCTGCGCGCCCGTCCCCGTGGTGCGCGTTCCGGGAACCTGGAACACGTTGGTCCAGCCGTCGAGCATGGGGAACAGGAAATAGCGTCCCTTCATGTCAGGCAGGCTGAGGATCCAGGGCTCCTTACCCACGTCGATCCACGCGGTGGTATAAAGCGTGTCGGCGTTGGGGGCAGTCACGTCGCGGAAGCTCGAATCGGGATAGGAGCGCATGCGCACGAACTGCCCCATGGGCGCGCGGCTTGCTTCCGGGGTAGCGACATTCGTCATCACCCGGCGGGTGATCTCCATGGTCACCAGCGGATAGCCGTAGATATAGGCTTCCGATGCGGAGCGCAGGTCCTCGACATCGGCCGCCAGTTCGTGGACGAGGCCCTCAGCAACGGCCGGCGCGAGACCGGAGCCGGCGCCCAGAATTCCAAGCCCCAGCGAGACTGCACGTCGCGATACCTTCATCCCCATTCCCCCGATCAGCCAACGTTCCAGCGCCCTGGCAAATGGCCCTTCCTGCGGCGCGCGGGGATGTTATAGAAGCCGTACAGGATCAGTTTATCTTCTCACGACAAGGCACGGATGGGGATGCAAAAGGACCGCGCGCCCTTGCAGCGGGTGGCCGGGCTATCGGGAGTACCGGCCCTGTTGCGCGAACTCGGTGCCGATCCCCACGATGCCTGCGCGGGTCTTTCGTTCCGGCCCGAGGATCTTGTGCCTGACGGCCTCATCGCCTTTGACGAAGCGCTCCAGCTTCTCGCGAATTGCCAGCGGGTGAGCGGCGAGGCGCATTTCGGCCTGATGCTGGGCGCGCGGTTCGATCATCTGTCTCTCGGTCCGATCGGCCAGCTGATGCAGGTAAGCCCGAACCTAGGGGACGCCATCCGCCACTATACCCATGTCCAGATCGGACTGTCCCGCGGCGCGGCCGTCTATTCGTATCGCCTCGGGGAAGATGCCACCCTCGGCTACGGCATCTATGCCCGCCATCAACCGGGCGCCAAGCACGCCTATGACTTCGCCATGGCAATGGCGGTCAACATCATCCGGTCTCTGACGGGCAACAAGGCGAACATCGCCGAGGTTCTGATCTGCCACCGCCCGCCTGCCGATCCCACATTATTTGAAACCGTTTTGAAGGCGAAGGTCCGGTTCGACCAATTCCAGTCCTGCGTGGTTTTCGCCCGCACAGACCTGAAGCTGGCCAACCCGCAGGCGAACGCCAGCCGCTACGACGCCTTGTTGGCGCAGCTCGCCGCGATGATGAGCATCGACGCGGCCGATCCGGCCGCGATGCTGCTCCATCGGATGAAGCCTCTCCTCATGCAGGACGCCTGTTCGCTCGACACCGTCGCGCGACGGTTGAACCTGCATCCGCGCACCCTGAACCGGCGCCTGCTCTCGACCGGATCATCTTTCGTCGCGATCCGCGATGAAGTGCGCTTTCGCGTCGCCCAGGAACTGCTCGCGCTCACCGATCTGCCGGTCGGTGACATCGCATCGGCCCTGTCCTTTTCAGCCCACAGCAATTTCGGACGCGCCTTTCGACGGTGGGCCGGCGTGACGCCAACGGCGTGGCGTTCAAGCATCATGGCGGCGGCGGGCTGAAACTCCACCGCGCGGAAGTCTCCCACTTTTGAAGCTCCCGTGTTTTGGCAGTCTATTACCGGTCGCAGGAGACGGGAACACGCTACAGAGAGTTCAAGGGGGTCGCGTATCGGCTCTGGGGCCGGGGAAGGCCGAGCCGGTCGCGCAGCGTTCCGGGCGCATAGGCGGTCTTGTAGAGCCCCCGCGCCTGGAGGATAGGCACCACCCCCTCCACGAAATCCTCAAGGCCGCCCGGCAGATAGGGCACCATGACGTTGAAGCCGTCGGCCGCGCCCTCGAGGAACCAGCGCTCCAGCGTATCGGCCACCTGCACCGGGCTGCCCACCACCACCCGATGGCCGCGCCCGGCGGCGACGATCCGCGCCAGCTCGCGCACGGTGAGATTCTCGGTCCGCGCAAGGCCGGCGAGAAGCGCGGTGCGGCTCTTCATGGCGTCCGAGGGTCCAAGGTCGGGCAAGGGCTCGTCCAGCGGCAGGCCGGAAACGTCGTGCCCGAGGAAGAAGGACAGCAGCGGCAGCGCATGCTCCATGTCCACGAGGCTCTGCAACTCATCGAATTTCGCCCGCGCCTCCGCCTCCGTGGCGCCGATGATGGGCAGCACCCCGGGGAAGACCAGCACGCGCCCGCCGTCGCGTCCCGTCTGCGCCGCCCGGAGCTTGATGCCGCGATAGAAGGCCTGTGCCTCGGCAAGGTCGTTCTGGGCGCTGAAGACGATATCGGCCGCCTGCGCCGCCAGCGCCTGCCCGTCGTCCGAGGCTCCGGCCAGCACCAGCAGCGGATGGCCCTGCGGCGGCCGGGCAAGGGAGAGCGGGCCACGGACGGAAAAGTGCGGACCCTCGTGGTCGAGATAGTGCAGCTTGGCCTTGTCGAAATAGACCCCGCTCGCCTTGTCGCGCACGAAGGCGTCGTCGTCCCAGCTGTCCCACAGACCCTTGGCCACGTCGATGAACTCGGCGGCCCGCGCATAGCGCAGGGCGTGGGGCAGATGGCCGGCGCGACCGAAGCTCGCGGCCACCTCCGCCGAGAGGGTGGTGACGATGTTCCACGCCGCCCGCCCGTTGCTCAGGTGGTCGAGGGAGGCGATCTGGCGGGCGAGGTTGAACGGCTCGTTGTAGGTGGTGGAGGCGGTGGCCACGAGGCCGATGTCCGCCGTCACCGCGGCGAGGGCGCTGAGCAGCGTCAGCGGCTCCAGCCGCGCCGCCGCCGAGGGCGAGGCCCCGCGCGACGAGGTGGGCGTGTCCGGCAGAAAGAACAGGTCGAACAGGCCGCGCTCGGCGATCAGCGCGGTCTCTCGCATGAGGCCGAAATCCTCGCCGCCGGAGCGCGCCTGCGGGTGGCGCCAGCCGGCGAGGTGATAGCCCGCATGGAGCACGAACAGGCCCAGCCTGATCTGCCTCCTGCCCTCCTCGTGGTCCATGGGTGCGGTCCTTTTGCTATTGGCGATAGGAGGTGTCGACGGCGTCCAGCTCGCGCACGAACGCCGCCCAGTTGCGGGTGGTGTAGCTGCCGCCGGAGGCGCGCGCGTAGGTCTCCGACGCCTGCCTCAGCGCGGCTTCGTCCGGCACCACCAGGGGCACGCCGCCGGCGAGGGCGGCGATCTGGATGGCGCAGGCGCGTTCGAGGAAATAGAGCTCCTGCAGCGCCTCGCCCACGCTGCGCCCCGCGGCCAGGAGGCCGTGGTTGCGCAGGATCATCACGCGCCTGTCGCCGAGATCACGCACCAGACGCTGCTGCTCGTCGAGGTTCAGGGCGAAGCCCTCAAAGGCGTGATAGGCGATGCGCCCGTAATAGCGGGCGGCATGCTGCGAGATCATCAACAGCCCATCGCGCTGGGCGGAGACTGCGGCCCCGGCGGTGGTGTGGGTGTGGAGCACGGCCTTCAGGTCCGGCCGGGCCGCGTGGACCGCGCTGTGGATGACATAGCCGGCCGGGTTGTGGCCACGGCCGGTGATGTCCAGCAGCAGGTTGCCGGCGAGGTCCACCTTCACCAGGTTGGACGCCGTCACCTCCGGAAAGGTGAGGCCGTAGGCGTTGATAAGGAAGTGCTCCTCCTTGCCAGGCACGCGGGCGGAGAAGTGAGTGTAGATGTGGTCGGTCCACCCCCACAGGGCGGCGAGCCGGTAGCAGGCGGCAAGATCGAGACGGGCCTGCCATTCCTCCGCGCTCACCTGGTCGCGGACGGACGGGGTCCTCAGGGCTTCGACGCCAGCGGTCATGGGATGGCCTCCTCGGGCGCAGGATCGGTGGGGACGGCGAACGGTGCGCCGGTGTCCACGTGGAGCGCCTCGAACAGGCGCGCCTTGATGGCGTTGAAGGCCGGCGAGACGCGGTCGCGTGGGCGCGGCAAGGGGTTCTCCACCACGGTGCGGATGCGGCCGGGATCGGCCTCCAACACCACGATGCGGTCGGAGAGGTAGGCGGCTTCCTCGATGTCGTGGCTGACCAGGATCATGGTGATGCCGGTGCGCTGCCACAGCCGCTCCAGTTCCAGCTGGAGCGCAAGGCGATTGAAGGCATCCAGGGCGCTGAACGGCTCGTCGAGCAGCAGCAGGCGCGGCTGCCCGGCGAGGGTCCGGGCGATGGAGGCGCGCTGCGCCATGCCGCCCGACAGCTGGCTTGGGAACAGGTCGGCCGCATGGGCGAGACCCACCCGCTCCAGCAACTCGCGGACAAGGGCGTCGACCGCTGCCGGCGCAAGGCCGCAGTGGAAGGCCCCGAGCGCCACGTTCTGGCGCACGGTGAGCCAGGGGAACAGCCGGTGTTCCTGGAACAGCATGCCTCGTGACAGGTCCGGGCCGCGGATCGGCGCTTCACCGACGCGGATGGAACCGGAATAGTCGCGGTCGAGCCCGGCCACGAGGCGCAGGATGGTGGACTTGCCGCAGCCCGAGGGGCCGATGAGCGTGATGAAGGCGCCGGCCTCCACCTCAAGGTCGATGCCGCGCAGCACCGGCCGGGGCCCGGCCTTGCCCGCATAGTCCTTGTCCAGCCGGCTGATGAGGAGTGGCAACCCGCGCGACGCGCGATCCATGGCCGGCCTCACACCTGCGCCGTGCGACGCCAGCGCATCAGGTGATGCTCCAGCTGGGCGAGCACGCCATATTCGAGCACGCCCATCACCGCGGCGAAGCCGAGGGTCCAGGCGATAACGCCGGCCACGTTCTGGGCGCCGAACTCACTATTGAGCTGGTAGCCGATGCCGCTCGACAGACCGAACAGCTCCACCAGCACCACCACCTTCCACGCCAGCGACAGGCCGAGCCGTGCGCCGCCCAGCAGCGCGGGCATCAGACTCGGCAGCCACAGGCAGGCGAGGCGCTTGCGCAGCGGCAGGCGCAGCATGGCGGCCACCTCCAGAAGTTCGGCATCCACCGCGCGCACGCCCTGCAGGATGTTGAGCAGCAGCGCCGGGGCGATGGAGAGCGCCACCGCCACCGCCGCACCGGTGAGCCCGATGCCGAACCAGATGACGCACAGGAGCGCCCACACCAGCCCCGGCACGGTGAGCCCGACAATGATGGCCGGCTCCAGGAAATGCGCCACCGTCTTCTGCCGGCCCATGGCGATGCCGGCGGCCACCGCGACGGCGAAGGCGATGGTGAAGCCCGCCCCCACCCGCAGCAACGTCACCGCCATCTCGCCGAAGAAGTGCCCGCCCCTGAAGATGCGCGCCAGCTCCTTGCCGATCTCCGGCAGGTGCGGCACGAGCGGAGAATGGAGCGCCACCGCCATGGCCTCCCATGCGCTGGCCACGAGGCCGAGCAGCAGCAGGGGCAGGGCCACCGGCGCGACCACGGACGCAACATGGCTCGCGGCGCGCCGCCAATTTGCGGGGTGGGACAGGGTCCCGGCGCGGGAAGGCACGGCACGCGGCGCCTCGGCCGCGCCGGGCGGCGCGAGGCCACCGGAGGAAACCTCCATGCTCATGATACGCCCGGCAGCACGGTGTAGAGCGGCTGGGTCGGGCGGGAGTCCAGCGTGCCGTACTTCAGCGCCAGGTCGATCTGCTGGCCGATATTGTCGAAGACGGCCTGGTTCCACTCCACCGGGGTCACGCGGGCGATGCGCTCGGGCAGGAGCGCGATGGCGTCTGTCTCCTCCTCGCGCAGGCCGAGGGCGGTGTAGAGCTCGGGCCGCTTGAGGATGGAGGGATCCTTGCGCAGCACGCGGTTGATGTGGAGGTAGGCCTTCGCCACCTTGGCGGCGACCTCCGGATTGGCGTCGATCCACGACCTGCGCGCCGCCCAGCCCACCAGGAACAGCGGCTCCTTGTTGCCGGTGGCGGCGTTCCACAGGTCCTCCACGCGGGCGATCTCCCGCGCGCCGCGCGCTATGAGGCGGGTGGAGTTGGGCTCGATGGCGAGGATGGCGTCCACGTCGCCGCGCTCGAACAGGGCAAGGCTGGCGAGGCCGGGACTGTGGCTCACCTGGAAGTCCTTGCGCAGGTTCAGGCCATAAAGGGCGGCCGCCACCTCCGCCTGGCGGAAGGTGTCGGTGTTCACCGGCACGGTGGCGATGCGCTTGCCCTTCAGGTCCTCCAGCTTGCGGGCCGGGCTACCGGCGGGGACGATGAAGCTGCCATGGTTGAGGCTGAGCGGGGCGAACAGGGTCACGTCCGCGCCCTTCAGCTGGGCTTCCGCCACGCCGAGCGCGCCGTAGCCACCCACGTTCAGCGCGCCCGAGAGCAGTTGCACCTGCATCTGGCCCGGCGCGGTGCCAACCCAGGAGATGTCGAGCCCCGACAGGTCCACGAGGTCGGAGGCCATGAGGGCGGGATAGATGGCGGAAGTGCTGCCCTTGTTCGGCGCCATCAGCTTGATGGGGAAGGGCTTTGCCGCCTCGGCCCGGGCGCGGCCGGAGAGCGCGGCGAGCCCGAACGTGGCGAAGCCGGCCGTGAGGAGGGTGCGCCGTCGCAGGCCATCGCGGGGCATGGGCATTGGTCCTCGGCTGTGGGCGCGGCAGCCGTCCGGCTCCGGCCGCGGTGGTCCGCCCGGCCGGGAGGTCCGGCCGGTTCGTTTCATGGGGAATGCGCGGGCCGGCGAGGCCGCGTCAGGCCTCGCCGAGGGCGTGCAGCACCTGTCGGTGGATGGCGAACAAGGCCGGGTCCTCCGGGTCGCGCGGGTGCGGCAGGTCGATGTCCATCACGGCGGCAAAGCGGCCGGGATGGCCGTTGAGCACAAAGATGCGGTCGGCGAGCAGGGCCGCCTCCAGCATGTTGTGCGTCACCAGAACTCCTGTGGGCCGCGGGCCGTCCGCCTCGCCCCACAGGCTCTGCAGCAGCAGGCGCAGGCGGCGGGCGGTCAGCTCGTCGAGTGCGCTGAAGGGCTCGTCCAGCAGCAGGATATCCGGGTCCACGGCGAAGGCGCGCGCGATGGCCACGCGCTGGCGCTGGCCGCCGGAGAGAAACTGCGGATAGGCGCCGGCGTGGTCCACAAGGCCCACCTTGCGCAAAAGGGCGCGCACCATCTCGCGGGCGTCGCCACGCGGCCGGCTGCCCTCGCGCTCGAAGGCGAGGGCGATATTCTCCTCCGCCGTCAGCCAGTCCACCAGGCGCGGCTGCTGGAACACCATGGCGAGGCGGCTGTCGCGAGCCCGTCCGTCGAAGCGGATGGCGCCTGCGTCCGGCGCGTCGAGCCCGGCGATGAGGTTGAGCAGGGTGGACTTGCCGCAGCCCGACGGACCCACGAGCGCCACCAGTTGGCCGGCCTCGACCCGCATGTCGAGACCATCGAAGATCACTGCCGGGCGCCGCCCGCCGCGCGGGGCATAGGCCTTGCCCAGCCCTTCTATAACGATGTCGCTACTCATAGGCCGACTTCTTCCAGTGGCTGGCGTTCTTCTCGATCGGCCGGAACACGAGGTACTCCACCGCCATCATCGCGAGCCAGAAAGCGAGGGTCCAGGCGATCACGCCCTCGACGCTCTGCAGGCTGAACTGGGAGTTCAGCTGGTAGCCCACCCCGTTCGACATGCCGAAGATCTCCACCAGCACGATGACCTTCCAGGCGATGGAGAAGCCCACCCGCGCCCCCGAAATGGTGGAGGCGTAGAGCAGGGGAATCCAGATCCGCCGCAGCACGGTGGTGCGCTTCAACCGGAACACGCGCGTCATCTCTACGATGTCGGCGGAGAGCGAGCGCACGCCCTGCTGCACCGTGATGACCATGGAGGGCAGCACACCCAGCGCCACCGCGATCACCGGGGACACGATGCTCACCCCGAACCAGATCACGCACAGCAGCGCCCATACCAGTCCGGGCACGGTGAGGCCGAGAATGACCCCGGGCTCGAAGAAGCGCTCCGCCTTGCGTGACACCGCCGAGGCGATGCCGATGGGAAACGCCAGCACCACCGCGAGCAGGAAGCCGAGCCCCATGCGGTAGAAGGTGACCCAGATCTCCCGGAACGCCTTGCCGCTCTCGCCGATGACGAGGAATTCGCGCAGGATGGCGGAGAGGTCCGGCACCAGCGGCGAGTGCAGCCACAGGGCCATCGCCTCCCAAGAGGCGGCGAGCAGCACGAAGGAGGCGATGAAGGGCAGCGCCTCGCCGGCGGCGGAGCGCACCGCCGGAACCCAGCGGGTAGCGGGGCGCTCCACCCGCACACGGGCACGGGCTGCGGCATCGGCTTTGTCCACGACTGACATCGTTCCTCTTTCACGCATGCCGGACGGGGCGAGCCGAAGCCGGCCCCTCCCGTCTTCAGACCTTGACGTAGATCTTGCCGGCGGGGGCCTGCTTCAGCAGGCCGAGCTTGACCGCCACCTCGATCTGCTTGTCGATGACCTTGAACACCTCTTCGTCCCACGCCGTGGCGTAGGATTCCCGCGCCCGGCCGGGCAGCAGGGCAAGGGCCTCGGTCTCATCCGGCTTGATGCCGATCTCGCGGGCCACGTCCACCAGCAGCCGCGGGTTCTCGCGGATGGCCGAATTCACCGTCACGAACAGCTTGGAAACCTTCGCCGCGGTCTCCCGGTTGGCGTCGAGCCACGGGCGGCTCGCGGCGAGGCCGACGAGGATGGGCGCGCCCTTGAGGCCCGTGCCGCGCTCCCATTCGTCCGCCACCCGGGCGAGGTCGCGGGCGCCACGGGCGACGAGGCGCGTGGCGGTGGGCTCGAGGGTGAGGATGGCCTCCACGTCGCCGCGCTCGAACAGGGCGAGGTTCGCGAGAGGTGAGCCGAACACGATCTTGAGGTCGTTGAAGTCAAGGCCGGCAAGGGAGGCGGCGATCTTGGCCTGCTGGTAGGTCTCGCTGGTCTCGGGGGTGGAGGCCACCGTCTTGCCGGCGAGGTCCTTGGGAGTCTTGAAGGGGCTGTCGCCGCGCACCACCCAGCGGGTGTTGTTGTCCAGCGCCGGGCCGAACAGCACGATGTCGCTGCCCTTGTTGATGATGGTGCTGAGCCCCACAGAGCCATAGACGCCCACGTCCAGCGCCCCGGCGGCGAGCTGGGTCTGCATCTTGCCGGGATCGGCGACGATCCATTCCAGATTCAGCCCCAGCGTTTCGGCGATGCCAAGCCGCGACACCAGCGGCTGCCACACCGAGCCGGCGCTCCCGGGGGAAGGCAAGGTGATGCGCACCGGCGCGGCGGCAGCGGATACCCGCCCCGCCGGCAGCAGCGCGGCAGACGCGGCGCCCGCGAGCAGCTTCAGGCTTTCTCTTCTGTTCATCTTCACGTCTCCGCCCGGGTCCGGGCACTCGGGGGCTGGCGGCGGCCTGTCGCGCGGGTTTACTGGACGATGGCGCGATGGAGCACGCGCAGGCCGTCGCCGTAATCGGCGACACCGCGATGCTGGACCACGCGGTTGTCCCAGATCACCGCAGCGCCTTCCTGCCAGGCGACGCGGGTCTGCACGTCCGGAGACTTGACGTAGTCGAACAGGATCTGGAGCAGATGATCGCTCACCGTGCGGGGAACGCCCAGGATGCGTTGGGTGTACAGCTCGCTGACGAAGATCTGCTTGCGGCCGGTGTCCGGATGCACGCGGATCACCGGCGCCTCGATGGGCGGATACTTGGCGCGCTGGGCGGCGAGGGCACCGGGGTCCTGGTAGGCGAGGGTCAAGAAGCCCTGCGTCTCCACGTCATGCACCGCGGTCAAGGTTTCGAGGTAGCGCGCGAAGTCGGGGTCCAGCAGGTCGTAGGCGGCGGTGGCATTGGCGAAAAGTGTGTCGCCGCCGGTGGGCGGCGCGGCCTTGCCGAACAGGGCGGTGAAGCGCGGCGGCTCGGGCACGAACGCCTGGTCGATGTGCCAGATCAGGTTCATGCGCGTCTTCTTCACCGAGGAATCGATGGTGTTGACGCTGGTGTCCCCGGCCGGCGGCGGGGTGTAGGGCGTGCCGGCATAGCGGGCCTTGCCGAACAGGCTGACGAGGCGGCCGAAATCCTCGGCTCGCACGATGCCCGGCGCGAAGAACAGGAAGCCGTAGCGCACCAGGCGGTCGTGGAGAAACTGAGCGAGCGCCGCATCGTGCTCCGGTGTGGAGGCGCCGAAGTCGAGGCCGCGCACATGGGCGCCAACCACCGGCGAATAGGGCTCGACCACCACGGTGTCGAGGGCTTCCCGCTCGCCCCGGTAATCGGCAATGGACAGGATCTTGGCCTGGGCACTGTCGAGCCGCTCCTCGGGGATGTGCAGAACCCGTGCGGTCTGGATGTCGGACCCAGCGGAAGCTTGCGGCAGAGCACTCATGTGTCGCTCCAAAACGGCGTTCGATTTTTGTTGCGCTTCGGAGCATGCGCGGCCAGGCCGCCGGCCCGAAGGTCGGCAGGCCCGCCGGCGCGGGATCGGCGAAATGGCGGTTGAGCCAGGACGCGGGTCCCATGCTTCCAAGGCGGTGCCGAGGGCGCCCCGAGGGGCGCAGCGCCAGCACAGCTCGACGCTACTCACTTAAAATTCTAAGTTCAATCTTTATTTTATTAAATTGATGGACTAAATAAATTTCGTCGCAACGGTCGAAGACACCCTGCCATGCCGCCCCGGACCGCCAGCTATCGTCCCCTCTCTGTCCTGGTGGGGCTGGCCTATTTTATGGATCAGCTGGACTCGACCATCATCGCCCCTGCCTTGCCGCAGATCGCGGTGGCCTTCGGGGTGAGCCCGCTGAACCTCGACCTGACCATGACGGTCTATCTTTTGGCCAACGTCGCGGTCATTCCGCTGAGCGGCTTGCTCGCCGCCCGCTTCGGCACGCGCACGGTGTTCCAGGCCTCGCTCATCCTGTTCGCGGCAAGCTCGGCCCTGTGCGGCTTCGCGCAATCCCTTCCCGCGCTGGTGGCGGCACGCGTGCTGCAGGGCGCGAGCGCGGCGCTGATGATGCCGGTGGGGCGTATGGCCATCATCCACGCCACCAGCAAGGCGGACCTCGTGGCCGCCCTCGCCTGGATGATCACGCCGGCAATGCTGGGCCCGCTCATCGGCCCACTTCTGGGCGGCGTCATCGCCACCTATTCCGACTGGCGGTGGATCTTCTTCCTCAACCTGCCCCTCGGCCTTGCCGGCTATCTCTTCGCCGCGCGCGTCATGCCCCAGGTGACCGACGAGGAGCCCCCGCCCTTCGACCTGCGCCAATGGCTGTGGCTGGCGCTGCTGCTGGTGGCCGGGGCAAGCCTGCTGTGGCTGGTGCGCCACCCCGGCATTTCGCCCGCCGTGTATGCCGGCCTGATCGCGCTGGCGGTGGTCTCCGGCACGGCCTATGTGCGGCGCGTTCACGGCGGCGGGCATCCCCCGCTGCTGGATTTCGCGCTGCTGAAGGTGCCGACCTTCAACGTCTCCTTCTGGGGCGGCTG
Source organism: Xanthobacter autotrophicus (assembly GCF_005871085.1). Taxonomy (GTDB): domain Bacteria; phylum Pseudomonadota; class Alphaproteobacteria; order Rhizobiales; family Xanthobacteraceae; genus Xanthobacter; species Xanthobacter autotrophicus. Next base: position 659,245 of record NZ_VAUP01000022.1, read on the forward strand.
CCTGGTGCGCGTGGGCTATGGCGCGCTACCCTTCCTGCTGCCGCTACAGCTCCAGCTCGGCCTCGGCTTCACGGCCATCGAGAGCGGCGTCGTGCTGCTGGCGACCGGCCTCGTCGCCTTCATCACCAAGACGTTCACCGCCCGCATCCTGGCGCATTTCGGCTTTCGCAGCGTGATCATCTGGAATGGCGTGCTGTGCGGCTTCGCGCTGGCCCTGTGCGCGGCGTTCCAGGCGTCCTGGAGCGTGGCGCTCATCGCCCTTCTCGCCTCGATCGGCGGCTTCTTCCGCGCCATCCAGCTCAATGCGCTGGCCGCCATCGCCTATGCCGACCTGCCGCGCCGTTCGGTGGCCCCGGCGACCTCGCTCAACACCACCTTCCAGCAGTTCGCGGTGATGATCGGCATTTCCCTGTCCGTCACAGTGGTGAACCTTTCCGCCTGGGCGGCGCAGCGCCCGCATCCCGGCGGCGGCGATTATGCGGCCGCCTTCCTCGTGCTCGCGGTCCTGGTGCTGGCGGCGGTGCCGGTGGCCCTGCGGCTGCATCCCGGCGCCGGGCATGAACTCAGCGGGCACCGCCGGGCCTCCGGCTCGCCGGCGAGCCGCGCCTAACCAGGCCGCGCTCCGCGCCAGGACCGCTTCTCCGCCGCATCCCGGCACTCTTTTAGGGAAAAGACACCATGACCGAGCCCGTCCCCTCTCTCCTCGTCTCCACCCAATGGCTCGCCGAGCACCTCGCCGACCCGGCGCTGCGCCTGTTTGACGCCACGGCGGGCGCTGCCCACGCCCCCGGCGCAGCACAGGCCGAGCCCGCCCGCGCCGTGTTCGAGAAGGCGCACATTCCCGGTGCCCGCTATCTCGACCTGAAGAACGACCTTTCCGACACCTCCGCCGCACTCGATTTCACCCGCCTCCCGCCGGAGGCCGCCGCCGCGGCCTTCGCCGGCGCGGGCATCGGGCCAGATGCCTTAGTAGTGGTCTACTCCACCTCGACCTACGGCTGGGCGACCCGCGTCTGGTGGCTGCTGAACGACCTCGGCTTCAGCCGCGTGGCCGTGCTCGACGGCGGCCTCGTAAAGTGGATCAAGGAGGGCCGCCCGACGGCGAACGGCGCGCAGCCGCCCTATCCGCCCGCGCCCGCCTTCGAGCCCGTTGCCCAGCGCCTGTTCGCCGACCTGCCGGAGGTCGCAGCCGCCGTGGAGGGCGGAGGCGCCACGCTGGTGAACGCCCTCAGCCCGGATCACTTCAGCGGCGCGGTCGCCGGGCCCCATGGGCGCAGCGGACGGATTCCCGGCAGCATCTCCCTGCCGGCGGGGTCGCTGGTGACGGCGGCGGACAACAGCCTCAAGCCGCTGGAGGTGCTGAAGGCCGAATTCGCCGCCAAGGGCATCTCCTCCGAAACCGACGTCATCGCCTATTGCGGCAGCGGCATCGCCGCCACCCTCGACGGCTTCGTCCTGAAGGCACTGGGGCACGACAGGGTCCGTGTCTACGACGGCTCGCTGTCGGAATGGTCGAAGGACCCCCAGCGCCCGCTGGAAGCCTGAACCGCGCCTTCGCCCGCCCGCCCTGCTGCGGGCGGCGTGCCTCTCTTTTCCCACACAGCACTGGAGAGCCAGCCATGTCCGACGCGACGACACAGGTCATCCGCCTTGCCCCCAACGTCCCGGTGTTCGACCTGCCCATCATCGTCGCGCTGGAGCGCGGTCTGTTCCACGCGCAAGGCGTCGAAGTCGAGTTCGTGGCGCGGCACGATCCCGTCACGTCGAACCAGGATGCGTTCAAGCGCCAGAAGGAATCGCTCTACGAGAGCGGCCGGGCGGATGCCTACAATCTGTGCGAATGGGCCGGGCTCGACCGCTCGGACCGCAGCGGGCGCGGCAGCCGCGTGCATGCCCTGCGGCCCGCCGTGGCGGCGCAGGTGATCCTCACCTTCGATGGCGACATCCAGGAGCCGCGTGACCTCGCCGGCGTGCCGGTGGGCATCAACGAGTTCACCGGCTCGCATTACACCGCGTTGCAGTTCCTGGAAGGCACGCTGCCCCGGGAAGACATCGTGCTGCAACACGTGGGCGAACCCTACCTGCGCTATCAGCAGTTGAAGGCCGGCACGCTACGGGCCGCCTCGCTCATGGAGCCCTATGTCAGCCTCGCCCTGAAGGAGGGCGCGCACATCATCTCGGCCAACTTCTATCGCGGCGCCGAGGTGATCTCGCCGGACCTCACCCCGACGCAGCGCCAGGGCTACCTCACCGCCGTCAACGCCGCGGCGGACCTCATCCGCGCGGACTTCGGCAGCTTCAAGCACCACCTGATCGTGGACCAGATCCGCGACCGCATCGCGCCCCTCGAGATCGCCGACCACTTCGTCCACTATGCCCACGCCAAGCCGCTGGACCCCAAGCGCTTCGCCTACACCACCGCGTGGATGCGCAGCTGGAATCTCGCGCCCGAGCACGGTGCGTTCGACGAACTGGTGGTGATCTGACCCGCAGGAAAGGCGCCATGCTCATCGCCAGCCAGCTTGAGCCCTTCTTCAACACTGCGCTCGCGGAGCGTCTCGGAGCCGAGGTCTTGCCCGTGCCTCGCGGCGCGCCGGCGGCGCTGCCCGCCGAGGCGCAGGTCCTCATCGTCGCGCCCATGTTCGGGGTGTGGGACCTGCCCCATCTGCCGGAGCCGCCGGATGCGCCGGAAGGCTGGCCGTTCGGGCTGGAATGGATCCAGCTCGTCTCCTCGGGGACGGACCATTATCCGCGCTGGTTCCTCGATTCGCTGCCGGTCAGCACGGCGCGAGGCGTCGCGGCGGGTCCCATCGCGGAGTTCGTCATCGGCACTATCTTCGAGGCGGTGAAAGCCCTGCACACGGTGTGGATCGACGATCCGCAGGCGTGGCGCACCCGTCCGTTCGCGCCCATCGAGGGCACGACGCTGGGCCTTTTAGGCTATGGCGCCATCGGCCGGGCGGTGGCACGCCGGGCGCTGGGGCTGGGGATACGCGTCCACGCCCTGCGCCGCTCCGCGCCGGCGGCGGACGAGGGCATCGTCTTCGTCCGGTCAGTGGAGGAGTTGCTTGCGACAAGCGACCATCTCGTGCTCGCCGCGCCAGCCACGCCGCAGACCCGGCATATCCTGAACGCGGACAGCCTGCGGGCGGCCAAGCCGGGCATCCACATCATCAATGTGGCCCGCGGCAGCCTCATCGACGACGAGGCCCTGCTGGAGGCGCTTGCCGATGGCCGGGTGGCGCGCGCCACCCTCGACACCACCACGCCCGAGCCCCTGCCCGCCGGCCATCCCTTCTACAGCCATCCGCGCGTGCGGGTGTCGCCCCACACGGCGGCCATCGGCAGTGGCGCCCGGCTGGCGCTGGTGGAGAAGGTGGCGGCGAACCTGGAGCGGCACCGGCAGGGGCTGGGACTGCTCGACCCACCCTGACCGACGCCCACGCCGGGCGGTCGGGGTTCGGTCGGGTCCGCCCTATTTGTCTCCACCCCATTCGGAGGAGAACACGACGAAGGCCCGTTTCAACACCTCGTTCTCGGTCCGCAGCTTCTGGATCTGCCGCCGCAGGGCCTGAAGCTCGCTCTGCATCTGCTCCGGCGACATGAGTTCGCCGGCCTCGGCCCCGGCCGCCGGCGCGCCGGCCTCCAAGCGCTCGGCGTCCCTCTTCTTCATCCACAGACGGAGCGATTGCTCCCCGACGCCGAACTGACGGGCCACCTCCCGATAGATGGTGCGGTCGCGCGGGTTGTGCAGCCTGCGCCGCTCCACCTCGGCCACCGCCAGGTCCTTGACCGCGGCCCCATAGCGGGCGGAAGACGGCGCCACTCCCGACGAAGGGAGCTCATCCCCCGCGGCCTGTGCGCGATCCTCGCCATCGGCGGCGGAGGCGACAGATTGAAGTGAAGCGCCACGCATTTCTTGCATTTCATATATAAATTTAGTTTAGAATTTATATCGGCGGCGCCGCGGACGCAAGTCCGCGATCCTGTCTCCCAGCGTGCCTGCCGCCCGACCCGACCGGACTTTCCGTATGCCCAAGACCTTTCCTCTCGTCTCCACGCAATGGCTCGGGGAACATCTGGGCGATGACGACGTGATCGTCCTGGACGCCAGCATCTATCTCGACCCGGCCCGCGACGGCGCCCCCGCGGAGTTCCGCAGCGGGCTCGACGACTATGAGCGGCGCGGCCACATCCCCGGCGCCCGCTTCGCCGATCTGTTCACCCAATTCTCCGATCCGGGCGCACCGTTTCCGTTCACCCGTCCCACGGCCTCTCAACTGGCCGCCGCAGCCAGCCGGCTCGGGATCGCACGCACGTCCCATGTGATCATCTATGATGATCTGACGAACCAATGGGCCGCACGCCTGTGGTGGGTGCTCCGCTCCTACGGGCATCCGCGCGTGAGCGTGCTCGATGGCGGGCTACGGAAGTATCGGGCGGAAGGCCGCCCGTTGGAGTTCGGGCTCTCCCCTTATGTGAAGGCGAACTACACCCTGCCGCTTCCGGCCGGCACGGTCGCCACCACGAACGATGTTCTCGACATCGTGGAGGGGCGGAGACCGGGGCGACTGATCTGCCTGCTGCAGAAGGATGATTTCTCCGGCCGTGTGCCCGGCCGATCCCGGCCGGGGCATATTCCGGGCAGCGCCAACCTCCCCTTCGTCGAACTCCTGAACGAGGCGGACAACAGCCTGCGGCCGGCGGTGGAACTGCGCGACCTGTTCAAGGCACGCACGGCGCTGGCGGGTGAAGTGGTCGTGACCTATTGCGGCGGCGGCGTCGCCTCCGCCCTGGGGGCGCTCGCGCTGGCAGTGATCGGCTACGACGCGACACTGGAATATGACGGCTCGCTCGCCGAATGGACCGCCGATCACTCCCGTCCTCTGGAAATCGGCGAAGCCTGACACCGGCGGCGCGGGACATCGGCAATCGAGGCCGCAACGCTTCTTGCGAATGCCTTGCCCCGGGGCTGCGAATCCGATCGGCGCCCCGTGCCAGGCCTTTGTTCAGTGTCCGAGGGCCTTTACGACCTCTTCGGTGACCTTCTTGGCGTCGCCGAAGAGCATCATGGTATTGTCCTTGAAGAACAGCTCGTTCTCGACGCCGGCGTAGCCCG
>NZ_VAUP01000016.1 GCF_005871085.1 Xanthobacter autotrophicus
CTCCCGCAGGTCCAAAGACAGCGTCCTGGCCATGCATGTCGGCCTCCCTCTCCGACACGAAGCTTGAATCAGAACGCCGCAGATTTGGGAAGCCCAGCCAAATCAAAACGCGAGGAAAACGCTCTAGAGCGAATCCCCGGACTTGCGCAGCGGCACACGGCTCAGCGCATTGCCCGCATCGGTTGCTTTTCGCAGCAGATGCATGAAGGTGCGCTGCTCGGTCGGTGTCAGGCCTGCGAGTATTGCCTTCTGGACATCGGCGACGATGGGCGCGACGGCCTCAAGCAGTGCTTCACCCTCGGCGGTGACATGGAGGCTCTTGGCGCGGCGATCCTGGCTTGAGGTTTCCCTGCGGACCAGCCCCTTCTGCACCAGCCGCTCGACCACGCCACCCAACGTGGCCGCGTCGTAGGCGATCAGGCCTGCGAGCGTCGTCTGGGCCAGGCCGCCATGGTTGCGGATCATCGTCAGCGCCGCAAACTGCACGGGCGTCAGGTCATAGCCAGCCGCTTCGCATCTGCCGATGAAGATCGAGACAGCGATCTGCTGGAGACGACGGATCAGATGCCCCGGCAGGTCGAAAAGTGGTGATTGGTCAGGGCCTTGTGGCGTAGCGTGTCGGGGCGGCATTTGCACTTCTCGATCCACTCTGGGTCCCGGATGGCGCCATCCTAGAGCGCGAACCGATCAAATTGAATCAATTTGATCGGTGAAGCGCCCTCTAACTTATGGATAGAGAACGCGTTATCCGATCAGCGTGCGCTGCAAGCTGATGGGCGCGTGCTCTAGAAACTCCTGCGCTGTTGACAGCACATAATACTAAGTATACTTATTAATTTCCGGAGCCGACCGGTGGAGCTCCGGGCGGAGCAATCAAATAACGATCGCCATCCCATCCGGTCCCCAACGCATGGGCCGGGAACAGGCGCCTACGGCGGGAGGAAAACATGAAGAACACTGCGGCTGCGCATGCCATGGCGCCAGACGACACGCTGGAGCTCCGCCAGCTCTATGCCGATTTCGAGCGCAACCACATCCTGCCGCTCTGGACGCAGCTCGGCGATCTGATGCCGCGCCATCCGAAGCCGAAGGCGGTTCCTCATCTGTGGAAATGGTCCGAACTCTATCCGCTGGCCAGGCGCTCGGGCGATCTCGTGCCGGTGGGCCGCGGCGGCGAGCGCCGGGCGCTCGGCCTCGGCAATCCCGGATTGGGCGGCCATGCCTATATCAGCCCCACCCTGTGGTGTGCCATCCAGTATCTCGGGCCGCGCGAGACCGCGCCGGAACACCGCCATTCGCAGAACGCATTCCGCTTCGTGTGCGAAGGTGAGGGTGTCTGGACCGTGGTCAACGGCGATCCTGTCCGGATGAGCCGCGGCGATTTTCTGCTGACACCCGGCTGGAACTTTCACGGCCACCACAACGATACCGACCAGCCGATGGCCTGGATCGACGGGCTCGACATTCCCTTCGCGCAGATCAACGATGTCGGCTTCTTTGAGTTCGGCGCCGACCGCGTCACCGATTATGCGACCCCGGCTTTCTCGCGTGGCGAGCGGCTGTGGTGCCATCCCGGCCTGCGCCCGCTGTCGGGCCTGCAGAATACCGTCAGTTCGCCCATCGGCGCCTACCGCTGGGCGTTCACCGATCGTGCCCTGACCGAGCAGCTCCTGCTGGAGGAGGAGGGCGTCTCGGCAACCGTCGGCCAGGGGCACGCGGCGATCCGCTATGTCAATCCGACCACTGGCGGCGATGTCATGCCCACCATCCGCGCCGAATTCCACCGCCTGCGCGAAGGCACGCAGACCGCGACGCGGCGGGAAGTGGGTTCCACCGTTTTCCAGGTGTTCGAAGGCCGCGGGGCGGTGATGTTGAACGGCGAGACAAAGGCGCTCGAAAGGGGCGACATCTTTGTCATTCCGTCTTGGATCCCGTGGTCGCTTCAGGCGGAGACCGCGCTCGACCTGTTTCGCTTCTCGGATGCGCCGATCATGGAACGGCTGCATTTCGACCGCGTTCAGGTGGACGGTCGTGAGCCCTGAGGCCGCCCGATCCACACCCTTGGATGCGGCCCGAGATGCGCTGCGTCTTCGCCAGGGGCTGGGCGCGCGCTATGACGCGCCGAATGCGCCGGTCCGCGAGCTTGGGTGGGCACGGCGGGGCGCCGCCTATTTCGCCCTCAAGCTCAACGAACTGGGGGATGCGGATTTGCTCCGGCCCAGTGTGGTGGCGGGCTGGAGCCGCCAGCACGTCGCAGCCTGCGTGGGCTATCACGCCCGGGCGCTGACGCGGCTGACGGAACGGGCGCGGACGGGTGCGGACCTGCATCTGTTTCCCGAGCCGGGCCAGCGCGAGGCGGAGATTGCCGATGGCGGCACGCTGCCGGCCGGCGCCCTCCGCCACCTCGTCACTCATGCGGACATCCATCTCACCGTCGAATGGCGCGATCTCTCGGTCGAGGACTGGGACCGGCCGCTCGATGCCTGGGAGAGCGAACCGGCGACGGTCAGGCAAACGCCCTGGCTGAGGGCCCGGGAAATCTGGCTGCAGGCCGTCAATCTCGGCAATGGCGGAACGTTGCGCGACGCCCCCGCCGACTTTCTGCGCGCGCTGATCGACGAGCGGATCGCCCAATTGAACGCGATTGAGCCGGCGCTTGCCGCGTCCGCCCGCCATGACGGTGGCAGTCGGATCGTCGTGGCGGGCCGGGTGATGGAGGGCCGCCTGCATGACCTTGCCCACTGGCTCTGCGGTTGCGGATCCGGGGCGAAGGCAGGACCCGGCGCGGACGAACAGCAGCGCATCGCCGCCCTGGCTCCGCCGGCGTTGCGGCCGAATGCAGACATTGTTGAAAAGGAAAATTCCCATGCCTGAGACCAAGCACCTGTTTGCCCCTCTGACCTTTCCCACCGTTCCGGTCAAAGGCACGGATGATGTCTATCCGGTGCACCGGATTTTCTGCGTTGGCCGTAATTATGCGGAACACGCCAAGGAAATGGGCGTCGAAGTTGACCGGGAGGCGCCGTTCTATTTTCTCAAGAACCCGCTGGTGCTGGTCCAGTCCGGCGAGACGGTCGCCTATCCCGCAGGCACCGAAAACTATCATTATGAGATGGAATTCGTCATCGCCGTCGGCAAGCCCTTGTTCAAGGCGTCGGCGGACGAGGCGGCCGATGCCGTGTTCGGCTATGCCTGCGGCCTCGACATGACGCGGCGCGACCTGCAGCTGAAGGCGCGCGCCTCCGGCCGTCCCTGGGATCTCGGCAAGGATTTCGAGCGCTCCGCGGTGATCGCTCCCATCGCCCCGGCGGCCGGTTTCGGCGCGGTCGGCCCGCAGCGCATCTGGCTCGATGTCGATGGCGTGCGGAAGCAGGACGCCCATCTTTCCGACCTGATCTGGAGCGTGACCGAGCTGCTGGTACATCTGTCGCATTATTATCACCTCGCCCCCGGTGACCTCATCTATACCGGCACGCCGGCTGGTGTCGGCCCGGTGGTCACGGGCCATGTGATCACCGGCGGCATCGATGGGCTCGATCCGGTCCAGCTGACGATCGGAGCCGCCGAATGATCCTCTACGGCTATTTCCGGTCTTCGGCCGCATGGCGCTGCCGCATCGCCTTCAATCTCAAGGGGTTGGGCTACGAGTTCAGGCCCGTCCATCTGCGGCGCAGGGAGCAAAGGACACCCGACTATCTTGCGCTTAACCCGCAGGGACTGGTGCCGACGCTGGTTGTCGGCGACCTAGTGCTCAATCAGTCGCTTGCCATCATCGAGTGGCTGGACGAGACCTTTCCCGATGTCCGGCTGATCCCCGAGGATCGCGCCCTCAGGGCCAGGGTGCGCGCCTTCGCGCTCGATATCTCAGCGGATACCCATCCGTTGCAGAATGTGCGAGTTCTGAATGACCTCGAACGGCGCTTTGGCGCCGACCAGGCGGTCAAGGACACCTGGTGCGGTGCATGGATAAGGCCGGCGCTGCAAGGCTGCGAGGCGGTCGCCCGGCGGCAGACGCATGGCGGCGCATTCACCTTTGGCGATACGCCCTCCCTCGCCGACATCTGCCTGGTCCCCCAGCTTGCCTCGGCGGATCGGTTCCATGTCGACATATCCGACCTGACACGGCTCGCCGAAATCCGCGCCGCCTGCGAGGCATTGCCGGCATTTGCGGAGGCCGTGCCCGGCCGCCAGCCGGACGCCGAAGCCTGACAACCGCGGTCGCCGGCTGCGGCGACCGCTCGCCACCTGCGCCAAGCCGCATCGATGCCGCCGGACACCGGACGGCAAACGCTATTCCTATGACCGTACACAAGATTGCGGCACCAATTCCGGAGGAACGGACGATGACTGAACAGTTTCCTATCCTGATCGCCGGCGGCGGCATCGGTGGCCTTTCCACCGCCATCGGCCTGGCCCAGCGCGGCCAGACCTCGACCGTGCTCGAACGCGCCCCAAGGCTCGGCGAGATCGGTGCCGGCATCCAGCTCGGTCCCAATGCATTCCATTGTTTCGATGCGCTCGGCATCGGCGAACAGGCCCGCGCCATGGCCGTCTATATCGACAGCCTGCGCTTCATGGATGCGATGACCGCGGAGGAGGTCGCCCGTATTCCGCTCGATGATGTCTTCCGCAAGCGTTACAAGAATCCTTACGGCGTCATCCATCGCGGCGACCTGCACAGCGTCATTCTAAAGGCTTGCAGCGACAATCCTCTGGTTGATCTTCGCACCAGTTCGGAAGTCGTCGACTACGAGCAGGACGAAAACACGGTGACGGCCATTCTCGCCAATGGCGAGCGGGTGAGGGGCCGGATGCTGGTGGGGGCCGATGGCCTGTGGTCGAATGTCCGCAAGCGTGTGGTGGGTAACGTCAAGCCCCGCGTTTCCGGCCACACCACCTATCGCTCGGTCGTTCCGGTCGAGGCGATGCCCGAGGATCTGCGCTGGAATGCCGCCACCCTCTGGGCCGGGCCGAAATGCCACCTGGTCCATTATCCGTTGTCGGGCTGGAAGCTCTTTAACCTCGTCGTCACCTATCACAATGACGCACCGGAGCCGGTGGCCGGCCAGCCGGTCAGCCACGACGAGGTCCGGCGGGGCTTCACCCATATCCATGAAAAGGCACAGAAGATCATCGAGATCGGCAAGGACTGGAAGCTCTGGGTGCTGTGCGACCGGGATCCGGTCGACAATTGGCACGACGGCCGGGTGGTCCTGCTCGGCGATGCCGCCCATCCCATGATGCAGTATTTCGCCCAGGGTGCGTGCATGGCGATGGAGGATGCCGTCTGCCTCGGCGTCGAGCTCGAAGCCGTCACCGGCGATGTTGCACGCGCGATCACATCCTATGTCGGCAAGCGGCATCTCAGAACAGCCCGGGTGCAATTGCAGTCGCGCTGGATCGGCGAGCACATCTATCACCCGGCCGGCGCTCATGCGGAGCTGCGCAACACGATCATGCGCAACAAGACCCCTGAGGAATGGTACCAGAGCGTCGATTGGATCTATGGCGGCATGCAGAACAATGCCGGCGAAATGCACGGTGGCAAGCATATCCCGGCGTAGGTCTCGTATATCGAACCATGGCATCAAGACTTGGTAGCAAGACTTGGCATCAGGATTTGGCAGCCGGAGGATTCTGTCCGGCTTGTTCGGCAGAGGTGGGGCGGGGGATTGCGCCTTCTTCATCGGCCTGTTCGTGCTGGGCCGGCGTCGCAGATCCCGCCCCGTCGCATCAAAAAGAACCTTGCCGCGACGGCACCGATTGACTTCCAAATAATGTTATAGATAATAACAAAAATGGAAATGAGAGAGGGGGAAGGCCCATGGCTGATGCGGCGCCGGCTCAGGTCGCGAACGGGTTCGGTGGGGCGCATCATCGCCACACGGAAGGCCCACTGGTGATCACGCGGGATGGGGACATTCTCATCGTGGGTCTCGATCGGCAGGCCAAGCGCAATGCCATCAATGATTCCACCATCGAGGCGCTGGATGCGTGCTTCTCGTCCATTCCCGACGATGTGCGGGCGGTGGTGATCCACGGCATCGGCCCCAACTTTTCCGCCGGGCTCGATCTTTCGGAAATTTCCGAGCGGGACGTGACCGACGGGGTGTTCCACTCCCGCGCCTGGCACCGCTGCTTCGAGAAGATCGAGTTCGGCCGCGTGCCGGTGGTGGCGGTGCTCAAGGGCGCGGTCATCGGCGGCGGGCTGGAGCTTGCCTGCGCCGCCCACATCCGCGTCGCCGAGCCGTCCGCCTTCTATGCCCTGCCCGAAGGGCAGCGCGGCATCTTCGTGGGCGGCGGTGGATCGGTGCGGTTGCCCAAGCTCATCGGCGTCGCGCGCATGGCGGACATGATGCTGACCGGCCGCTCCTATTCGGCGGCGGAGGGCGTCAGCCTCGGTTTCTCGCAATATCTGGTGGGTGAGGACGAGGGCTTTGCCCATGCGCTCGACCTTGCCCGGCGCATTTGCGGCAACGCCCCGCTTACCAATTTCGCCGTCATCCAGGCCCTGCCGCGCATCGCCGACAGTGATCCGCGCGTGGGCTACCTGATGGAATCCCTCGTTTCCGCCGTCGCCCAGGGCGATCGCGAAGCCAAGACCCGCGTGCGCGCCTTCCTCGAGAAGCGTGCCGCCAAGGTGACCCGCCCGGACTGATCCGGACGGTCCAAGCATCACGCCGGATCAACCGGCAGGATGGCCCGCGCCGGAGAACTGGCGGGGCCGAGGAAACGACGAGGCGTCGCGCCATGGGGCGACGGCAGCCTACGGGAGGGAATGATGCACGCCATGATTCCGCCGAGCGCACCCCTGCGCCTGTTCGGCAAGCTCGACCCTGTGGTGGAGACGCGGCCGGACGGGGTCATCGTGGTCCGTTCGGCCAAGCCTCTGCCCCATTACGCCGCCTCGCTGGTGGACCGGCTGGAGCATTGGGCCAAGGTGACGCCCAAGCGGGTGTTCCTCGCCGAGCGCAGGGCCGGCGGCGGCTGGCGCGAGCTGACCTTTGGTGCCGCCTTCGAGCAGATCCTGCATATCGGCGCGGCACTGCTCGCCCGCGACCTGTCCGAGGACGAGCCGGTGCTCATCCTCTCCGGCAACGGCATCGACCACGCCCTCGTCTCCCTCGCCGGCATGTCGGTGGGCGTGCCCACCTGCCCCATGTCCACGGCCTATTCGCTGGTGTCGCAGGACCTGGGCAAGCTCAGCTATGCCCTCGACCTGCTCACCCCGCGCCTCGTCTTCGCGGCGGAGGGCAGGGCCTATGCCCGCGCGCTGAGGAAGGTGAAGGAGCGCGGCATCGAGATCGTCGTCTCCGACGACAGCGCGGAGGAGCTGGGCGCCACCCCTTTCAGCAGCCTCCTGGAACGCCCCATCTCCTCGGCGGTGGTCTCCGCGCGCACCCAGGTGGGGCCGGATTCCATCGCCAAGTTCCTGCTCACCTCCGGGTCCACGGGCTATCCCAAGGCGGTCACCAACACCCACCGCATGATCTGCGCCAACCAGGCCATGCTGGCGGAGGCCATGGCCTTCCTGAAGGACGAGCCGCCGGTGCTGGTGGACTGGCTGCCCTGGGCCCATACCTTCGGCTCCAACCACAATTTCGGCATCGCCCTCTATAATGGCGGCACCCTCTACATCGACGCCGGCAAGCCCATGCCGAACGGCATCGAGGCGACGGTGCGCAATCTGCGGGAGATCGCGCCCACCATCTATTTCAACGTGCCGAAGGGGTTCGAGGCGCTGTTGCCCTATCTCCAGGCCGACGAGGCGCTGCGGCTGCATTTCTTCTCCCGGCTGAAGCTCATGTTCTATGCCGGGGCGGGACTGTCGAAGCCGGTGTGGGACGCCTATCGCGACCTCTCCATCGACACGGTGGGCCATGCCATCACCATGACCACCTCCCTCGGCGCCACCGAGACCGCCCCCGGCGCACTCATCGGGGTGCGCGAGGTGGACCGGCCGGGCATCGTCGGGGTGCCCCATCGCGGCGTCGAGCTGAAGCTCGTGCCCAATGCCGGCAAGCTGGAGGCGCGCTTGCGCGGCCCCAACATCATGCCCGGCTACTGGCGCCGCCCGGACCTCACCCAGAGCGCGTTCGACGCCGAGGGCTTCTATCTGCTCGGCGATGCGCTGCGGCTTGCCGAACCGAACAATTTCGCCGCCGGCTTCGAGTTCGACGGGCGGGTCTCCGAGGACTTCAAGCTGGCCACCGGCACCTGGGTCAGCGTCGGGCCGTTGCGGGTGGACTTCATCGGCAAGCTCGATCCGCTGGTGAAGGATGCCGTGGTCACCGGCCACGACCGGGACGACATCGGCATGCTGGTGTTCCCGGAGGAGGACGCGGTCCGCGCGCTCGCCCCCCATCTGCCCGCCGATGCGGCGCTGGCCGAGGTGCTGGCCGATCCGGCGGTGCATGACGCCTTCCGGGCGCGGCTCGCCGAGATCGCCAAGGTCTCCACCGGGTCCTCCACCCGGGTGATGCGCCTCGCCCTCCTCGCCGAGCCGCCCTCCATCGACCTCGGCGAGGCCACCGACAAGGGCTCGCTGAACCAGCGCGCCGTGCTCGCCAATCGCGCGAGCGAGGTGGAGGCCCTTTACGCCGCCGAGAGCGCGCCCAACGTGGTGAGGCTCTAGAGCGCGATCCGAGCAAATTGAATCAACTTGCTCGGTGAACCGCCCTCTAAACTTAAGCAAAGAGCACGCATCGATCAGCTTGCATCGCAAGCCGATCGATGCGGCGCAGGCCACTCCCCCGGAGTTTCCGAATCCCCCGACGATCTTGCGGGCGCGCGGCCTTGCCGGCGCCCGATGGTCCGACGCATGCCGCAAGAACACGCAGCAAGAAAGGTCCTTCCATGAGCACGGTTCCCGGCGCGGTCACGCTCAGCTTCGACGACGTCTTCCTCGTGGACGGCGCCCGCACGCCGTTCGTGGACTATAACGGCGCGTTGTCCCAGGTCTCGCCCACCGACCTCGGCATCAAGGCCGGGCGCGAGGCGTTGCGCCGGGCCGGCGTCGACCCGTCCGAGGTCGGCACGGTGGTGGCCGGCAACATGGCGCAGGCCAGCTTCGACGCCTATTTCCTGCCCCGCCACGTGGGCCTTTATTGCGGCGCGCGCACCGAGGTGCCGGCCCATCTCGTTCAGCGCATCTGCGGCACCGGGGTGGAGGTCATCGCCCAGGCCGCCGACGCCCTGTCCCAGAAGCGCGCCGAGGTGGGGCTGTGCGTCGGCACCGAATCCATGAGCCGCAATCCGGTGGCGGCCTACACCCATCGCGGCGGCTTTCGCATGGGCCAGGTGGAGTTCAAGGACTTCCTCTGGGAAAGCCTCCTCGACACCGACTGCGACACCACCATGGGCGGCACGGCGGAGAACCTCGCCCGGGATTTCCAGATCACCCGCGATGAGGTGGACGCCTTCGCCGCGCGCTCCTTCGAGCGGGCGCTCGCCGCCCGCGCCTCAGGCTTCTTCGACGGCGAGATTGTGGCCGTGACCGACGAGACCTTCGAGGCGGACGGCCTGAAGCCCCGCGCCATCAAGCTGAAGGCCAAGGGTGAGGTGGTGAAGGAGGACAGCCATGTGCGGCCCTCGCCCCTGGAGGTGCTGGCCAAGATCCGCCCGGCCTTCGGCGGGGTGCAGACCGGCGGCAATTCCTCCGCCGTGGTGGATGGGGCGGCAAGCGTGGTACTCGCCTCCGGCGGCTGGCTGAAGGCGAAGGGCAGGGCGCCGCTCGCCCGTATCGTCGCCAGCGCAGCCGTGGGGGTGCGGCCCCACATCATGGGGATCGGCCCGGTGCCGGCCATCCGGGCGGTGTGCGCCAAGGCGGGCATCGCCGTCGCCGACGTGGACCGCATCGAGATCAACGAGGCGTTCGGCGCGCAGATCATGGCCTGCGCCCGCGAGCTCGACCTCGACGGGGACCGGCTGAACGTGAACGGCGGCGCCATCGCCATCGGCCATCCCCTGGGCGCCACCGGCGTGCGGCTCGCCCTCACCGTGTCGCGCGAACTGAAGCGATCGGGCCTGCGCTACGGCATCGCCTCGGCCTGCATCGGGGGCGGGCAGGGCATCGCCATGCTGGTCGAAAACCCTGAAGCCGCCTGAGTGGACGCGGGAGCAACAGATGAAGCTTGAACAGACGGCCGCTATCGTCACCGGCGGCGGCTCCGGCCTCGGCCGCGCCACCGCGCAGGCGCTGGCGGCGCGTGGCGCCAGAGTGGCGGTGCTCGACCTCAATGCCGACGCGGCGCGGGAGGTGGCATCCGCCATCGGCGGCATCGCCGCGCCCTGCGACGTGGCCGACCCCGCCTCGGCGGACGCCGCGCTTGCGGTCGCAGCGGCCGCCCACGGGCCGGCGCGTATCCTCGTCAATTGCGCGGGGATCGGCAGCGCGAAGCGCGTGGTGGGCAAGGACGGCCCGCAGCCCCTGGCCGATTTCGAGAAAGTGGTGCGGGTCAATCTCCTCGGCACCTTCAACATGCTGCGCCTCGCCGCTGCCGCCATGACGGCGCTCGACCCGCTGGAGGATGGCGAGCGCGGCGTCGTCGTCTCCACCGCATCGGTGGCGGCGTTCGAGGGGCAGGTGGGGCAGGCGGCCTATGCCGCCTCCAAGGCCGGGATCGTCGGCATGACGCTGCCCATCGCCCGCGAACTGGCCGGCTTCGGCATCAGGGTGAACGTGATTGCCCCCGGCCTGTTCGCCACGCCGCTGCTGAAGACCCTTCCGGAGGAGGTGCAGCGGGCGCTGGGCGCCTCCATCCCGTTCCCCTCCCGCCTCGGCGAGGCGGCGGAGTTCGCCGCCCTCGCCGTGCACATGGTGGAGAACGCGTTCCTCAACGGCGAGACCGTGCGCCTCGACGGCGCGCTGCGCCTGCCCCCCCGCTGAAGGAGGATACAATGCTGGTGAACCGCCGGACCGTGCGCATCGAATGGGGGGATTGCGATGCCGCCAACATCGTCTTCTACCCGCGCTATTTCGCCATGTTCGACGCCTCCACCCATGCCCTGTTCGAGAAGGCGGGCTGGCTGAAGCGGGACCTCATCCGCCAGTTCGACATCGTCGGCTACCCCATGGTGGATACGCGGGCGAAGTTCATGGTGCCGTCCACGTTCGGCGACGACATCGTCATCGAGACCACCATCAGCGCCATCCGCACCTCCAGCTTCGACGTGCTGCACAAGGTGCTGAAGCCGGCGCCGGAGGGCGAGGTGCTCGCCATCGAGGGCTACGAGACCCGCGTCTGGGTCGGCCCGCATCCCGACGATCCCAAGCGGCTGAAGTCCCGCCCGATCCCGCAGGAGGTGATCCGGCGGCTCTCGGAAGGCTGAGCGGCAACACATCCTTTGGCCGGAACACCACCGCAAAGCGGGGCGGCCAGGGCAAATCAAACAGGGGAGGAGACGAGAATGACCTATGCCTTTCGGCGTCCGCTCGCAGGCGCGGCGCTGCTTCTTGCCCTCGGCGGCACCGGTGCACTGGCGGCGGACGATGTGGTGCGCATCGGCGCCTCCATTTCCACCACCGGGCAGGGCGCGGCCCTCGGCATCCCGGAGAAGAACACAATCGACGTGGTGCCCAGGGAGATCGCCGGGCTGAAGCTGGAAATCATCCCGCTCGACGATGCGGGCGACCCCACGGTCGCCACCACCAATGCCCGGCGCCTCGCCACCGAGGACAAGGTGGACGTGCTCATCGGCTCGGCGGTGACGCCGGCCACCCTGGCCGTCGCCAACGTGGCGGCGGAGGTGCAGGTGCCGCATTTCGCGCTCAGCCCCATTCCTTTCCAGCCCGGCAAGGAGAAATGGAGCTTCTCCATGCCGCAGCCCGTGTCCCTGATGGCCAAGGGCATCTATGAGGACATGCTCAAGCGCAAGGTGAAGCGGGTGGCTCTCATCGGCTTCTCCGACAGCTGGGGCGACCTCTGGGTGAAGGAGTTCAAGGCCAATGGCGAGCCGCTCGGCCTTTCCATGGTCGCCGACGAGCGCTATGCCCGCGCCGACACGTCCGTGGCCGGGCAGACGCTGAAGCTCCTCGCCCAGAAGCCGGATGCGGTGCTGGTCGCCGCCTCCGGCACGGCCGCCGCCCTGCCGGTCATCGCGCTGCGCGAGCGTGGCTACAAGGGCCCCATCTACCAGACCCACGGGGCGGTGACGCGCGACTTCATCCGCATCGCTGGCAAGGCCGCGGAGGGGGTGATCTTCACTTCGGGGCCGGTGGTGGCCGCCGCCGAGCAGCCGGAGGCAAGTGCCACCAAGGCGCCCGGTATGGCCTATACCAAGGCCTATGAAGCGAAGTTCGGCGAGGGCACCGTCACCCAGTTCGGCGCCCATATGTACGACGTGTTCCAGCTGCTGGAGCGGGTGCTGCCTGTCGCGCTCAAGACCGCGCGGCCCGGCACGCCCGAATTCCGTGCCGCCCTGCGCGATGCGCTGGAAAGCGAGAAGGAGCTGAAGGCGAGCCAGGGCGTCTACAATTACACCCCCACCAACCATTACGGCGTGGACGACCGCGCCCGAATCCTGATCACCGTCAAGGACGGCAAGTGGGTTCTGGTCGAGTGAGGTGGGGGCCGCGCGCTCCTAGAGCATTCCCCCGTTTCACTGAATCGGGGGAATGCTCTAGGTTCTTGAGTTTAGGCGTTTTCTTTGCGCGAGCCGGTATCCACTTCGCTCGAAAACGCTCTAAACGAGGTTCATGAAAAAGGGCTCCCGGAGGCGATCCGGGAGCCCTTTCCATTTGCTCCGGCCATTTGTTCCAGCCATGTGCTCCGGCAGCGTCAGCCGACGCCGGCGAGGGCACGGTAGTCGGCGGGATCGCGGCGGGTGGAGAGGACCTGCCCGGCAAGGCCCTCCGCCTCGGCGGCGATGTCTTCCGCATAGATGCGCGCGAGCCGGATCCAGTCGGCTTCCCTTGTCCCCGCCGCCGCGGCGCCGCGCGACAGCAGCGCCCCGCCCAGGGCGAGGCCGAACAGGCGCAGGTAGGTTTGCGCCACCAGCAGCTTCGCGGCTTCGCCGGTGGTGGGTGACAGCAAATGGGCGGTGGCGGCTTCGAGCGCGGTGAGCGCCTCCGCCAGGATCGCCGCCGAGGGGCCGACGCGGTTCTCTGCCCGCGCCACGTCCGCCCGGCTTTCGGCGATCAGGCGCGCCACCTCGGTCCCGCCCTCGCGGGGGATCTTGCGCATCACGAGGTCGATGGCCTGGATGGCGTTGGTGCCTTCATAGATGGGCGCAATGCGGATGTCGCGCAGCAGCTGGGCGGCGCCGGTCTCCTCCACGAAGCCCATGCCGCCATGGACCTGGATGCCGAGGGAGGCCACCTCGCAGCCGATGTCGGTGCAGAATGCCTTCACCACCGGCGTGAGCAGGCTGGCGCGCGCGTCGCCGGCATCGCCACCGTCAATGGCGGCGGCCGCCGCATAGGCGATGGCCCGGGCCGCGGTGGTCAGCGCCTTCATGCGGGCGAGCGTCTTCGCAAGGTCCGGATGGGCGGCGATGGGCGCTGCGCCGTCAAAGCCGGCCGCGCGTCCCTGCCGGCGGTCCAGCGCATAGGCGGCCGCCTTCTGGGTCGCCTTCTCCGCGATGGCGACGCCCTGGAGGCCGGTGGCGAGGCGGGCCTTGTTCATCATGGTGAACATGCAGGCGAGGCCCTTGTTCTCCTCCCCCACCAGCCAGCCGATGGCGCCGCCGCCATCGCCGAACACCATGGTGCAAGTGGGCGAGCCGCGAATGCCGAGCTTGTGCTCGATGCCGGCGCAGCGCAGGTCGTTTTCCGCCCCCAGCGTCCCGTCCGCCGCCACGAAGCGCTCCGGGACAAGGAACAGGGAGATGCCCTTCACCCCGGCCGGGGCGTCGGGCAGGCGGGCCAGGACCAGGTGGATGATGTTCGCCGCGAGGTCGTGGGCGCCGAAGGTGATGAAGATCTTCGAGCCGGTGATGCGATAGCGTCCCTCGCCGAGGGGCTCGGCGCGGGTGCGCAGGAGGCCGAGGTCCGAGCCCGCCTGCGGCTCGGTGAGGTTCATGGTGCCGGTCCATTCGCCCGAGACGAGCCTGGGCAGATAGAGCGCCTTCAGCGCGTCCGAGGCATGGGCCTCGATGGCGTCCGCCGCGCCCTGCGACAGCACCGGCAGGGTGGAGAGCGCCATGCAGGACGAGGTGAACATCTCCATGGCGGCGGTGCCCACCGACATGGGAAGGCCGGAGCCGCCGTATGCCTCCGGCTGGGCGACGGCGTTCCAGCCGCCGGCGATCCAGTCCGCATAGGCCTCCCTGAAGCCGGGCGGGGTGGTGACGCGGCCGTCCTCCCATCGCGCGCCAATCAGGTCCGAGGTGCGGTCGAGGGGGGCGATGCGCTCGGCGCAGAAGCGGCCCGCTTCCTCCAGTATGGCGGAGAGTTCGTCTGCAGGCAGGGGCGGCGGGCTGCCGGGGGGCACCGCAACCTGGGCCAGGGTGAACAGGATCTCGTCGATCGGCGGACGATAGGTCATGGCGCCCTCGTGGGGGGGGGGGTCGGAAGGATCAGTGGAAGCCGAGATAGCTCTCGATCACCCGCTCATCGCGGGCGAGCACGGCGGCGGGTCCGGACAGGGTCACCGTGCCGAGCTCCATCACATGGGCGACGTCGGCGGCGGCGAGCGCCGCGCGCGCATTCTGCTCCACCAGCAGGATGGAGACGCCGGACGCGCGCAGGTCGGCGATGATGCGGAAGATGTCGGCGACGATGCGCGGGGCCAGCCCGAGGCTGGGCTCGTCGAGCATCAGCAGCTTCGGGCGGCCCATGAGGGCGCGGCCCATGGCCAGCATCTGCCGCTCGCCGCCGGACATGGTGCCGGCGAGCTGGCGTCGTCGCTCTTTGAGGCGGGGAAAGCGGTCATAGACCTCGGCGAGGGTGTCGCGGGCCACGGCGCGGGCCACGCGGAAGCCGCCCAGCACCAGATTGTCCTCCACGCTCATGGTGGAGAACAACTCGCGCCGCTCGGGCACGAGGCTGAGGCCGAGGGCGACGCGTTCCTCCACGGCAAGGCGGCCCACGTCGCGACCGAGGAAGGTCATGGTGCCGGCAGCCAGCGGCAGCGCCCCCATGGTGGCGTTCAGCAGGGTGGACTTGCCGGCCCCGTTGGCGCCGATGACGGTGACGATCTCGCCCGCGCCGACGCGCAGGGAGGCGCCTTCCACCGCGCGCACCTTGCCATAGGCGATGGAGGCGCCCGCGATGTCGAGAAGCACCGTGGCCTCCACGGCGCCGGGGCGGATGCCGGGCTCGACGCTCATGCCACACCTCCGAGATAGGCTTCGAGGACCTGGGGGTTGGTCTTGATGGCTGCGGGCGGGCCCTCGGCGATCTTGGTGCCGAAGTCGAGCACCACGATGTGGTCGGTCAGCCCCATCACGAAGCCCATGTCGTGCTCCACCAGCAGCACGCTCATGCCCTGGGCGCGCAGGCTGCGCAGCAGCGCGGCGAGCGCTTCCTTCTCCTTGTGGCGCAGGCCGGCGGCCGGCTCGTCGAGCAGCAGCAGCACCGGGTCGAGGGCCAGCGCCCGGGCGATCTCCACCACCCGCTGCTGGCCGAGGGCGAGACTGCCGGCCGGCTTCAGCATGTGCTCGGCGAGGCCCACGCGCTCGATCTGCCGGCGTGCCTCCCCCAGAAGGCGGGCCTCGTCGCGCCGGTCGAGGCGGAGCATGGAGGCGAGGACGCCGGCATGGCCGCGCAGGTGGGCGCCCAGCGCCACGTTTTCGAGCACGCTCATCTCGGGATTGAGCTTCACGTGCTGGAAGGTCCGGGCGATGCCGAGCCGCGCGATCTCCTGCGGCGGGGCGCCGGTGATGTCCATGCCCTCGAAGCGCACCGCGCCGGTGGTGAGGCGGGTGACGCCGGTGATGAGGTTGAAGGTGGTGCTCTTGCCGGCCCCGTTCGGGCCGATGAGGGCGACGATCTCGCCGCGCCCCACGGCGAAGGACACGGCGTTCACGGCGGTGAGGCCGCCATATTTCTTCACCGCGCCGTCGAGCACCAGCAGCTTTTCGGACGGTGCCGCGGAGGCGCCGCGCCGCGCCAGGGCCGGGGCATCGGGGGGCACGGGCCGCCCGCGCGCCGGCCACAGGGCGGCGATGTGGGGCCACACGCCCTCCCGCGCCACCTGAAGCAACCCCACCAGCAGGATGCCGAACACCACGGCCTCCAGCTGCACGCCATGGCCGAAGACCTGCGGCAGCACGCGCTGGAGCGCTTCCTTCAGCACGGTGACAAGGCCGGCGCCCACCACCGCGCCGAAGATCTGCCCGGCGCCACCCAGCACCGCCATGAACAGGTATTCGATGCCGGCATTGATGCCGAACGGGGTCTGGGTGACGGTGCGCGTCACATGGGCGTAGAGCCAGCCGGAGAGGCCGGCAAGGAGCGCGGCATAGACGAACACCACGAGCTTCATGCGCGCTGCGTCGATGCCGAAGGATTCGCCTGCCAGCTGTCCGCGCCGCAGGGCCCGTATCGCGCGGCCGACGCGGCTGTCGAGCAGGTGCATGGTGAGGATCGCCGCGCCGATCACCAGGCCCCAGATGAGGTAATGCACCGTGCGCGGGTCGGTTAGGTCATGGCCGGCGATGGAGAAGGGCGGGATGCCGGAAATGCCGTCGTGGCGGCCGAGGATGTCGAGGGTGCCGAACAGGTAATAGAGGCTGATGCCCCAGGCCAGGGTGCCGAGCGGCAGGAAGTGTCCCGACAGGCGCACGGTGAGAAGGCCGAGCACCACCGCCGCGCTGCCCGCCACCAGCAGGGCCACCGGCAGGGTGGCCCAGGGCGACCAGCCGTAGGTGGTGGTGAGCACCGCCGTGGTGTAGGCGCCGAAACCGCAGAAGGCGGCCTGCCCGAACGAGGTCATGCCGCCCACGCCGGTGAGCAGGACGAGCCCGAGGGCGACCAGCGCGGCAAGGCCTATATTGCCGATCAGGGTGATGGCGAAAAGCGGCACGCCGGGGACAAGCGGCAGCACCGCCATGATTGCCGCGAACACGGCGATGGCGATGCAGGGTTCGAGCGGCGGCAGCTTCAGCCGGCCGCGCGGGATGCTGCGTTGATCTTCGGTCTGCGGCCCGCCGGCGGTGGTCGGTGGCAGCGCGGCTTCGGAGCGTGCGGTCATCGGCGCCTCGGAGCGGAGGGGTTGGGCATGGGTCGCGGCGGGAGGGGAGGTCACGGGCTCAGTCCTCCTCTTCCACATGGGGCTGGGTGAGGGAGCGCCACACCAGCACCGGGATGATCAGCATGAAGACGATGACCTCCTTCAGGTCCGAGGCGACGAAGGAGGAGAAGGCCTCGACGATCCCCACCGCGAGGGCGGCGACGGCGGTGAGCGGATAGCTCGCCAGCGCACCCACGATGGCGGCCACGAACCCCTTGAGCCCGATGAGGAAGCCGGTGTCGTAATAGATGGTGGTCACCGGCGCGATCAGGATGCCGGAGAGCGCGCCCACGAGCGCGGCGAGGCCGAAGGCGAGGGCGCCGGCGAAGGTGGTGCGGATGCCCACCAGACGCGCGCCGAGGCGGTTGACCGCGGTGGCCTTCAGCGCCTTGCCCCACAAGGTCCGCTCGAAGAAGAACCAGAGCGCGCCGATGGCAAGCAGCGTGACCGCGTAGATGACGAGGCTCTGCCCGCTCACCAGCAGGGGGCCGAGTTCCAGCGTTAGCTCCGACAGGCTCGGCGCCCGCACCCCCTCGGCACCGAAGAAGACGAGCCCGAGCCCGACAAGGGCGAGATGCACGCCCACGGCGGTGATGAGCAGGGCCAGGATGGAGGCCGAGGCGATGGGCTGGAACGCCACCCGGTAGATGTAGGGGCCGAGCGGCGTGACGAGGGCGAGGGTGAGCAGGATGTGCACGCCGGGTCCGAAGCCCGCCCCGGCCACGCCATAGGTGACGGCAAGGAGGGCCGCCGGCAGGGCGAGGGTGAGGCCGGCGCTGCGGGTGAGTTTCCTCGCGTCGATCCCGGTGCTAAGCGATGCGGCGAGATCGAAGGCGAAGGCGAGCGCGCCGAAGGCCAGGGTGAGCCACACGGTGCCCGGCAGCCGGCCCGCCTCCAGAAGCGCATAGGTGAGCGCGCCGAAGGCGACCAGCTCGCCTTGGGGAATGAAGATGACGCGGGTGACCGCGAAGATGAGGACGATGGCAATGCCGAGCAAAGCGTAGACCGCTCCGTTCGTGATACCGTCCTGCAGCAGGAAAAGCAGAATCGTGCCGTCCACGGATGCGTGTCTCCCCCTCCAGCCGGCTCCGTCCAGGGTGTTGGGCCTGAACGGTGAAACCGGCTCCGACGTTATGAAAAGAGAACGTTTTGCCGATCATATTGCGGGGCAATTCGATCGGAGCGTGCTCTTGCGTCCTGCCGCACGGATGCGTTCGCCCGAAAGGGCGTCGGATCTGGCGGCGACTTTTCGGGACGCGGACGTCCCTCCCGGCTGGTTCTTGTTTAATTGATATGGATCATAACAATATTTGCGAGGGTCGGCAAGACGGCCGAAACCTGCAAAATGGACAGGACGGCTTTGGCCGTCCGAGGGAAAATGACGGTCTTGGCCGTCACCGCTTCCGCGACCGGGAGGGCAAGAGTACGCGCCGATCAGCTTGCATTGGAAGCTCGTCGGGCAACGCGTTCTCTTTCATGATTTTTGAGTGCGAAGGGCGAACGATGGGTGCTGAAGACGACCTGACACCGGCCCAGAAGACATTGGCCCAGAGGAAACAGGCGCAGAAGACAACGTCCGCCAACGGCACGCCGGCGCGGCGCGGGCGCAAGCCGGCGCGCGCGGTGGAGCCGGACGACGCGGACGAGGGGATCGAAGCCTCCGACCTCGACCTCACGGGCCTCACGAGCGTCGTCGGCTACACCCTGCGGCGGGCGCAGATGGCGGTGTTCGAGGATTTCAGCGCCCGTTTCGCGACCCTCGATCTGACGCCCGCGCAATATTCCGTGCTGCTGGTGATCAGCGACAATCCCGGCCGCAAGCAGTCGGAGATCGCGCGGGTGCTCGGCATCCAGCGCACCAATTTCGTCGTCATGCTCGACCAGCTGGAGAAGCGCGGGCTCGCCGAGCGCACGCGCTCGGCCACCGACGCGCGCTCCCACGCGGTGTTCCTGACCAAGGCGGGAACCGCGCTCCTCGGCAAGGCGCGCAAGCTCCAGGCGGCACAGGAAGAGGATTTCGCCAGCCTCCTGGGTCCCGGAGGACGCGACACGCTGGTGGCGCTGCTGCGGAAGGTGGCGCGGATCGACTGAACCCAATGGTCCGCGAGCGGAGGTCGTCAGGCGGTGGGCCCGGTCAGGGTTTCACCAGAGGGCAACCGCCCTCGCTCATGGGGCGGAACACCTCGGCCGCGGGCAGGGTGGCCAGGGGCTTGTAATAGTCCCACGGACCCTTGCTCTCCTCCGGCGCCTTCACCTCGTAGAGGGTGAGGTCGTAGAGCACCCGGCCGTCGGGGCGGATGGAGCCGGAATGGCCGAAATAGTCCACCGGCAATTGCCGCATCTGCGCATTGACCCGCGCCGCGTCGTCGGTGCCGCTGGCGGCCACCGCCTTCAGGTAGTGGGTCACGGCCGCGTAGCCCGAAGCCTGCTCCTTGGTGGGCATGCGGCCGGTCTTCTCGAAGAAGCGCCGGGCGAACGCGCGCGACGCGTCGTTCTGGTCCCAGTAGAAGCCGGTGGAGACCAGGAGCCCCTTGGCGAGCTTGAGGCCGAGGGCGTGGATATCCGAGATGAAGACGAGGAAGCCCGCGAGCTTCTGCCCGCTGTCCACGATGCCGAATTCCGCCGCCTGCTTGATGGCGTTGCCGGTATCGCCGCCCACATTGGCGAGCCCGATCACCTGCGCCCCGGATGCCTGGGCCTGCAGCAGGAAGGAGGAGAAATCGGACGTGGCGAAGGGATGGCGCACGCTGCCGAGCACCTTGCCGCCGCTGGTATTGATGGCGGAGGCGGCGTCGCGTTCCATGGCATGGCCGAAGGCGTAGTCCGCCGTGAGGAAGAACCAGGTCTTGCCGCCGGCCCGGGTCACCGCGCGGGCGGTGCCGTTGGCGAGGGCATAGGTGTCGTCGGCCCAGTGGATGGAATAGGGCGAGCAGGCCTTGCCCGTGAGGTCGGAGGTGGCGCCGCCGGCGATCAGGGCGGTCTTCTTCTTGTCCCGCGCGATTTCCTGCGCGGCGAGGGCGACGGAGCTGGTGGGCAGGCCCGTCACCGCATCGACGCCCTCCCGGTCGAACCACTGGCGCAGGATGGCGCCGGCCACGTCCGGCTTGTTCTGGTGGTCGGCGGAGACGATTTCGATCCTCTTGCCCGCGACCGTGCCGCCGAAGTCGTCGGCGGCCATCTGCACGGCAAGCACCGCGCCCTTGCCGCCGATGTCGGCAAACTGGCCTGACAGATCATTGAGCACGCCGATCCTGACCGCATCGTCGGAAATCTGCGCGCGGGCAGGCCCGGGCGCAGCCATTGCGGCCGCGATGAGGGCGGCTGCCCCGGCGCATCGGATGGATGATCTGCGCATGGTGTCCTCCCTGGTGCCCACGCCGATCAGGGTGCGCCGCAACGTGACCGGCCGGGGTGGTCCCTCATGATGCATTTGATAGCGTCCCACCGTTCGGACTGGGCCCAGTCCGAACGGATCCGGCTCCGGTGCCGGAGCGGCGCTGAGGGTGGTTTCGTCACACGTCGAAGAAGACCGTCTCGTTCTCACCCTGCAGGTGGATATCGAAGCGATAGGTGACAACGCCGTCCTCGGTGCCGCGCTCGCCCACCAGCGTCGTGCGGCGTCCGGCATGCTCGATGGATTTCAGCATCGGGTCGGCGGCGTTCGCCTCCGCCTCGTCGGAGAAATACATGCGGGTGTGCAGGTGGATGTTGATGCCGCGCGCGAAGATGAGCAGGCAGACGTGGGGCGCCTGGGTACGCCCGTCGCGCCAGGGCAGGGCGCCCGGCTTGACGGTCTCGAAGCTGAACGCGCCGGTGGCGAAATCCGCGGCGGCGCGGCCGAAGCCGGGGAAGTCCGGATTGTCATGGCGGCCGGCCGCGTCCGCCTGCCAGAGTTCCAGAAGGGCGTCCTTCACCGGATGGCCCGCTCCGTCCCACACCACGCCGGTGATGCGGATGCGCTCGCCCGGCACGCTGCCGGAGGCGAGCACGGAGAGGTTCTCCTGGCTGCGCACCGGAAGCCCGGCCACCGCCGGCAGGGTGCCGATATGGACATAGGGACCGGCGGTCTGGGACGGGGTCTCCTTCAGATAGGCGACCGGCATCAGTTGCCCTCCCTCTTGTTCTCGAAAAATGTCTGGCGCCGCCCGCGCAGCACGATGTCGAAGCGATAGGCCAGGGCGTCGAACGGCATCTGCTGGCCCATGTCGAGGCGCGCCACCAGCCGGTCGACGGCTGCCGGGTCGGGGATGGTGTTGACGATCGGGCAAAGCGGGATCAGCGGATCGCCCTCGAAATAGAGCTGGGAGATCAGGCGCTGCACGAAGGCTTCGCCGAAGATGGAGAAGTGGATGTGCGCGGGGCGCCAGTCCGAGCCGTCATTGCGCCAGGGATAGGGGCCGGGGCGGATGGTGCGGAAGAAATAACGGCCCTCCGCGTTCGTCAGGCAGCGCCCGGTGCCGCCGAAATTGGGATCGAGCGGGGCGAGGTAGCTGTCGTTCTTGTGGCGGTAGCGGCCGCCCGCATTGGCCTGCCAGACCTCGATCAGGGTGTTGGGCACGGGCCGTGCGTACTCGTCCAGAACCCGGCCGTGAACCACGATGCGTTCGCCGATGGCCTCGCCGCCCTGGGAAAAGTTGCGGATCAGGTCATTGTCGAGCGGGTCGAGCCCGCCGCGCGGGACGAAGATGGGCCCGGCCTTCTCGCCCACGCCCTGCTCCACCGACACCAGCGCGCAGCGGGGCGCGCGCAGCACGCTCGTCTTGTAGCCAGGGGTGAAGGCGGGCGGATGCGATTTCCGGTCCCTGCGGTTGAAGTCACCTGTTTCAGCCATGGTTTCCTCCATGTTGTTTGGTGTCGTCTTGTTCTTTGCCGTCCTCGAGACCGGCATAGACGTCCTTGGCGATCCTGAAAGCACTGTTGGCAGCCGGGACGCCGGCATAGACGGCGACATGCATCAGCGCCTCCGCCACATCCGCCATGCTGGCGCCGGTGTTGCGCGTGGCGCGCACGTGCATGGCCACTTCCTCGTCGTGGCCGAGCGCCGCGAGCAGCGCGATGGTGATCAGCGAGCGCTCGCGGCGGGTGAGGCCCGGCCGCGACCACACCGAGCCCCAGGCCCCTTCGGTGATGAAGGTCTGGAATCCGTCATCGAAGGCGTTCGTGCGCGCCGCGGCTGCGTCCACGTGGCCGTCGCCCAGCACGGCGCGGCGGGTGGCATCGCCGGCGGTCCAGCGGTCGGAACGTTCTGGTGCGGACGGCAATGGACATCTCCGTTTCTGGGCAGTCGATCCGGAAGGTGCGCTGTGGGCGGCGCGGGTGGGTCGCGATCGCGCCGCGCTTGGTTCGCAACGGAGATTTCCATATGAGTTTCGATATGAAAAATGATATTTCTGTTCCTATACATGCCGTTTATGGTATGAAATTGCGCCATGATCGATGCCCGCATCAAGCTGCGCCATATAGCCTGTTTCCTGGAGGTGGCCGCGCGTTCCGGCTTCGGTCGTGCTGCGGAGGCGCTCCATCTCACCCAGCCCGCAGTCTCCCGGGCCATCGCCGAGCTTGAGGATATTCTCGGCGTGCCGCTGTTCGAGCGCGGGCGCGGCGGTGCCGTGCTCACGGGGGAGGGGGTGGCCTTCCGCGCCCATGCGGGTGCCGCCTTCGCCGAATTGGGGCGGGGGATCGACACGTTGCGGCAGGTCGGCGGGGGCGTTGGCGCCCTCGTGGTCGGTGTATTGCCCACGGTCGCCGCCCGCATCATGCCCAAGGCGGTCCAGCGGGCGAAGGCAGCGGGGCTCGCTGCGTCCATCGTCATCGAGGCGGGTCCCAACGGCTGGCTCATCGACCAGCTGAAGCAGGGCGGGCTCGACCTGGTGGTGGGCCGGCTCGCCGAGCCACAGGTGATGATGGGCCTGGCCTTCGAGCACCTGTATTCCGAGCCCATCGTGTTCGTGGTCCGCCCCGGCCATCCTGCCGCCACGGGGCGGCCTGTGCGGCTGGAGGACATTGCCCACCACACCCTGATCATGCCGGCACGGGGCTCCATCATCCGCCCGGAGATCGACCGTCTGTTCATCCAGGAGGGCATCGGCCGCATCGATGACCGGATCGAGGCGGTGGAGCCCCAATTCTCGCGCGCCTATGTGCGGGCGAGCGACGCCGTGTGGATCATTTCCCATGGTGTCGTCGCCGGCGATCTCGATGAGGGAACCCTGGTCCGCCTGCCATTGTCCACGTCCGTATCGGGTGGCCCGGTGGGTCTCACCACCCGCGCGGGCCATGCACCGACGTCGGCGGCGGAGCAGCTCGTGCGGGCGGTGCGCGAGGTCGCGCGCGGGCTCTGAAAGCGGATATCTGAGAGCGGATCGACAATAAGTCGCGCGGCCTGCGCTCTTGACGGCCGGCCCCGTGGCGGTCGAGCCTGCGCGCGCAATCTCCCGCATCGAGGCCCTGATCCCATGAGCGTGTCCGTGTTCGCGCATCCGTTCCTTGGCGCCCTGCTGGGCGACGCGGAGGTCGCCGCCGTCTTCAGCGCCGAAGCGGACATCGCCGCCATGCTGCGCTTCGAGGCCGCGCTGGCGCAGGCCGAGGCGGAGGCTGGGGTCATCCCCAACGCGGCGGCCGAGGCCATCGTGGCCGCCGTCTCCCGCATGCGCATCGCCCCATCGGATCTCGCCGCGGCGGTCGCCCGCGACGGCGTGGTGGTGCCGGAACTGGTGCGCCTTCTGCGCGCCGCAGTGGGCGAGACCCATGCGGGCTGGGTGCACAAGGGGTCCACCAGCCAGGACGTGATCGACACCAGCCTGTTCCTGCGCCTGAAGGAGACGGCGGACATTCTCGACGCGCGGCTGCAGGCGCTGACGGCCGCGTTCGACCGCCTGGCGGCCGAGGCGGGCACCCTTATGCTTTGCGGCCATACGCGCATGCAGCGCGCGCGGCCGGTGTCGCTCGCCCACAAGGTGGCGGGCTGGCGTGATCCCGTCGCCCGGCATCGGGCGCGTCTGCCCGACGTGGCGCTGAACCTGTTCCGGGTGCAACTGGGGGGCGCCGTGGGCAATCGTGCCGAACTGGGCGCCGCCGCTCAGGCGGTGGCCGACGGTGTTGCCGACCGGCTCGGTCTTCAGCGCGCCTTGCGCGCCGCCCATGCCGAGCGCGACAGCGTCGCCGCCTTCGGTCACTGGTGCACGCTGGTCTGCGGGGCGCTGGGCAAGTTCGGCGCCGATATCTGCCTGATGGCACAGAACGAAGTGGGCGAAGTGACCATCGCCGGCGGCGGCGGCTCGTCAGCCATGCCGGAGAAGAACAATCCGGTGGCGGCGGAAATCCTCGTGACCCTGGCGCGGTTCGCCGCCGCCCAGCAGGGTGGCCTCGACCAGGCTTTGGTGCACGAGAACGAACGCTCCGGCGCCGCCTGGACGCTGGAATGGATGATCCTGCCCCAGCTGGTGGTGGCGGCCGGCGCCGCGACCCGCACGGCTCTCGCGCTGGTCGCGGCGCTCCGCTTCCCGGCGGCTGCCGATCAGAACGGCAGCCCCACATAATTCTCCGCGACCACGGTTGCAGCCGCCGGGGAACTGGCGATGTAGTCAAGCTCGGCGAGCTGCATGCGCGCGCCGAAATCCCCGGCATCGGGGAAGGCGTGCAGCATGGTCGTCATCCACCAGGAGAAGTGTTCGGCTTTCCAGATGCGGGCCAGCGCGCGCTGCGAATAGGCGTCGATGCCCGCCCGCGAGCCGCCCGTGTAGAATTCGATGAGGCCGCTGGCGAGATAATGCACGTCGCTGGCGGCGAGGTTCAGGCCCTTGGCGCCGGTGGGCGGCACGATATGGGCGGCATCCCCCGCAAGAAACAGGCTGCCGAAGCGCATGGGCTCGGCGACGAAGCTGCGCAGGGGGGCGATGCTCTTCTCGATGGACGGGCCGGGCGCGACGCGGGCCGCGACCTCCTGCGGCAGGCGCTGGCGCAGTTCGTCATAGAAGCGGTCGTCCGGCCAATCCTCGACCCGGTCGGCGAGGGGCACCTGGATGTAGGAGCGGCTGCGGGTGCGCGAGCGCATGGAGACGAGGGCAAAGCCGCGCGCGTGCCGCGCATAGACCAGTTCCTCGGAGGCGGGCGGCACGTCCGCGAGCAGGCCGAGCCATCCGAAGGCATAGACCCGCTCGAACTCGGTGATGGCGTGGCGGGGCACCGAGCGGCGCGAGACGCCGTGAAAGCCGTCGCAGCCGGCGATGAAGTCACAGGTGACTTCGTGGTTCACCCCGTCCTTGCGATAGGTGACCCGGGGGTGGCCGCTGTCGAAATCGTGGATGGCCACGTCCTCGGCCTCGTAGACGGTGGGCGCGCCAAGGGCGGCGCGGGCCTCCATCAGATCACGCGTCACCTCGGTCTGACCATAGACCGTGACGACCTTGCCGCCGGTCAGCTTGGAGAGATCGATCCGGTGGGAGCCGTCACCAAAGGCCAGGGAGAAGCCGTGATGGACGAGTCCCTCCCGGTCCAGCCGCGCGCCGCAGCCGGCCTCGCGCAGCAGATCGGTGAGCCCACTTTCGAGGACGCCAGCCCGGATGCGCGAGAGCACGTAGTCGGCACTCTTCGCCTCGATGATGAGGGCATCCACGTTTGCACGGGCCAAAAGCTGGCCCAGCAACAGCCCTGAAGGCCCCGCGCCGATGATGCAGACCTGCCGTCTCGATCCCTGTCCCGCCATGTGTGTCTCCTCCGCCGACGCACAATCTGCCCGGCGTCTTGAGCGGGAGAGTGGCGTAGGCGGTACCTTGTGTGGAATGGAGCGTTCGGGCACAGTCTTAGACAGATCGAACCACGGGCGCGATCTGTGCGAACAGCAGGGATCAGCCCGGTTGAATGGCTCCTTCTTTGCAGTAAAGAGTACGCAATGGGCAGTATAGTCCCGGCCTACGCCCTCTATGGGGAGGGCAGCAGCGGATTTCCCGACGAACTGCATGTGGAGACCATCGTCGCCCGCAGTTCCATCCATGAATGGCGCATCCGGTCCCACCGCCACGGCGATCTCTACCAATTCTTCTTCATCGCCACGGGCGGCGGCATTGCCTCCATCGACGGTGCGACCCATGCGTTGCGCGGGGGCTCGGCGGTGGTGCTGCCGCCGCTGGTGGTGCACAGCTTCGATTTCAAGGCGGGGACCGACGGCTATGTGGTGAGCGTGCCGCCCGCGGTCCTGGACCGGGCCTCGCCCACCCACGGGCAATGGCGCAGTGCCTTGGCCTGTCCGGCGGTGATCGCGGCAGAGCCGGAGGCCGCATTCCGTCTGTCGCAAACCCTCGCCCTCGCCCATGCGGAGTTCGCCGACGGGCGTGTGGGGCGGACCGAGGCGCTCACCGCCTTCGCCGGTCTCATCCTCGTCTGGTTCCGGCGCGCCATCGCGGCGGAGGCGCCGGACGGCGCGCCAGGCGGGTTATCGGTCCAGCGACGCCTGTTCGAGCGTTTCCGGGCGCAGGTGGAGGAGGATTTCCGCTGCCATCCCTCGCTCGCCGATCGGGCCCGACGGCTCGGCGTGAGTGCGCCCCATCTCAGCCGGGTCTGCCGGCAGATGGTCGGCTGCTCGGCGCTCGGCGTGGTGCAGGAACGTTTGATCCTGGAGGCGCGGCGTCACCTGCTCTACACTTCCATGACCGTTTCCGAGATCGCCTTCCTGCTGGGCTTCACCGATCCGGCCTATTTCACCCGCCTGTTCACCGGCCATGTGGGGCAGAGCCCGAGAGCCTATCGTGACGTCTTCTCCGTTCCCTCGGACGGCGCTGGACCGCAGCACTCGGTGGGCGGAGCAACCGCGACGGGGCGCCATCGTCGCCGACGACGCGAGGGGTAGCCGGCCCGCCCGCGACGTCCCATCAGGGGCGCATCCCGCCCGCGCGAGTGCCAGCAGGGCGTGCGGGTTGCTCGCTTTCCTGCCCCCCGGCGCGCAGGGCTGCCCTGATCCCGTTCAGCGCGTGCAGGTGGGTCTCCAGCACGGCCGCGAGCCGCGCAGCACCGTCCTTCAGGTCATGGATGGACGCGGCGCACTGGGCCAGCGCGGCATCCACCGACTGGAGCACCTCATCGCGGATCTGGCGTTCCAGCGCTGCGTGTAGGCGAGTGGCATCGACGCAGGTAGATTGGCGGCGACCGTCCATCGCGACCACCACATCCTCAAAACCCGTGTCTCCGGGGGAAATTGCGCGGCCTGGGGCATGCGGAGCGAGCCGGTAGGCGCTCAGATGGACGTCCGCTGCCATGCGGAACGCGGAGTCAAGGGCCTGCGATAACTCCCTGCAAACGGCGTCCGCGTCCCGCGCCAGGGCGTCGGCGTCCAGCAGGTCCGGCAGCAGGGGGACGACGGCACGCCATAGATCCTCCTGCATCTGCGCGCCGCGGCGGTCGAGCTGGCCTGCCGCGTCGTCCAGCAGCCCATTCAGCCGGTCCAGAGCTGGCCACAGCAGCGCGAGCAGGCCGCCGAGCAGGGTCTCGTCTAGATGACGCAGCCGCACCTCGGCCGGCTTGCGGCGTCGATAGGCCTGCGCTGGTGAAACGAGGGCCCGCAGGGCGGAATAGAGACGATCCACGCCCGCCGCCGCCATGGCCGCGGGGCTCTCTCCCTCCGCGCGCGCCATATGGACCGAGATAGACAGGGGCGGTCTCAGCTGTGCCACGTCCAGCCCAAGCGCAGCGAGCTTGTCGCGCGCACGCTCCGCCACGTCCGCTTCCTGCCCGCAGCGGTCGGCCATCGGCTTGTTGCGCATGAGCTTCACCAGCGCGCCGTCGATCTCGTCTTCTTCATAGCGGTCGCTGCGGGTGATGACCGGCAGCAGGGGCTTGGCACGGCGCAATTCGCCGGCAAGCTCGTCCAATTCCTGCACCTGCCCCGGCGTTGAGGAACTGGTGAGCCACAGCACGGCGTCGGCACAGTCGGCGAAGCGGCGGGTGAGCGCCGCGTGTTCGCCGGTGGCGGAATGGAGGCCGGGCGTGTCGAGCAGCACCAGCCGCTTGCCCAGCCGGACTCCCTGGATGCGCGATGTGGTCTCCGTCGCGCCCTCGGTGAAGCGGTCGCATGGCTCCAGGCGTCCGTCGGCATCGAGCTGAAAATAGTCCACTTCCGCGCCGTGCGCGGCGAAACGGTCGGCCATGAGATTGCAGAGCGAGCTTTTGCCCGCATTGAACTTGCCGAACACCAGCAGGACAATGGTTTGGTCGAGGCACCGCGCCAGCGCCTCGGCGGGCCGCAGCGCCTCCCGTTGCCGGGGCCAGTCCGAGACGCAGGCGTCGACCGCGGCATTCACCGCCGCCATGTGTCGGCTGGTCTCGCTGTCCTCCCGCAATGATGAGGCCGAGAGGCGGGCACCGGCGAGGCTCGCGCCCAGGCTTGCAAGCCACCCGTCAAGGCGCGCCAGCGCGGGTCGAAGATCGTCCGAGCCGAGCGCGACCGCCTCGACCCCGGCCATGAGGAGCTGTTCCTCGGACCCTGCCGCGCATGTTGGCGGCTCATGGAGCGCCGGCGAGGGGCGGCCACGGTCCATCGTCTCCGCCGTCATGGCGCGGTGTCCGGCGGCAGGGCGGCGAGGGCGCGGTCGGCCGCATCCAGCGCGACGGAAGACTCGGTGATCCTGTCCCGCAGCGCCGCCCGCGATCGCGACAGCTCGAAATAGTGCGCGAAGGCCGCCTGCAGCCGCGCTCGCCCCGGCGCCTCGCAGAACATGCGGTGCAGGTCCGCCCTGAATTTCACCGAGACGCCCATGACCGCCACCATGACCGTGTTGAGGCTCCCTGCGGCGGTCTGCTGCTCGCGCGGCAGGCCGGAGACGCCGTGGCCCGCGAGGAAGCCGTCGAGGTGGATGCACGCCCTCGAATAGGCCACCTGGATGTGCGCGCGCTCCAGCTTCGCCGCGGTCGTCGCATAGCGCTCACGGCCGGTGTCCGCCACCAGCGCGAGGTCCGGGCCGGCGAGTGCCACGACCACCTCCATGTCCCGGCCGATCGCCGCAAGCAGGGTCTCAAGCCCGTCGTCGAAGACGTGCCGCTGGGCCGCCTGCTGCTGCCGAAGGGACGACAGCGTCTCAGCCTCGGCGCGCCGGACAGTTTCAAGTTCCGCACGCATCTCACCCAGCAACAGTCGCGCCTCATGAGCCCGCGCGGCGGGCACCCGCGCGAGCGCGTCCGCCAGAGCGCGCTCCAGCTCGGGAATTCCGCTGCGCTGGATCAGCAGGGTTTTGCCGTCCTCCAGTCCCCGGCGATGCCGGGTGGACGAGACAACGAGAAGGCCTGCGCCCGGCACCTGATCTGCGATGGCCGACATCACGCGGCCGAGCGCGTCGTCGTCTTCCATCTGGTCCGCTTGGGTCACGACGATCAGCGTCTCGCGACGGGTGCGCCGGCTGTCGGCGCGCAGCGCTTCGAGCAGCGCCCGCTCCACCGCGTCCAGCTCGCCTTCGCGCGCGGCATGGACGAACAGGCGAATGTCGGATGCCAGCCAGACGGCCCGGAGCGCATGCCGGTCGTCCTCTCCGGCCACGTCCGCATCCAGCCCGGGAGCATCGAGCCAGCGCACGCCCGCGTGCCGGCACTCGGCCAGATGGACGGTCTGGCGTCGGTCGGCCACGGCGAAGGCATCCCGGCGTATCAACTCGTTGAGGAGCCGACTCTTGCCGTGATTGTACTTGCCGATGACGGTGACGACGGGCGCGTCCGCCACCGCCAGTTCGTCGAGGCGCGCGAGGTCGCCTTCCCGTTGCGGCAGGACGTAGAGCACGTCGCGCCACCGCGCCGGGTGGGCGCGTGTCGCCGGCTGTCGAAGAGAGGAGTCCTCGGGCATGTCGTGGCTTCCGGTGCGTGTCCGGCGGCAGCATTCGCGCGCTGCCGCCGGTTTTTCGCTCAGGCCGCGGCGCGGGCGCGCTCGACGATCTGGTTGTCCTTGCCGGCGACCTTCGGGGTCAGTTCGATGTTGAACTCAATGTCCCGGTAGCCGTCCTCCTCGAAGCCGACCGCCTGGCCGCCGGTGCGCTCCACCACATGGGGGATGAGACCTTCACGGGTGGCGAAGGCGAAGTCGTCCCAGATCAGCGGATCACCCTCGATGTTGAACTGCGTCGTCAGCTTGCGGAAGCTGTCCGTGGTGACGAAGAAGTGCACATGGGCCGGGCGGTTGCCGTGGCGGTTGAGCTGGTTCAGCAGGGTCTGCGTCGCGCCGGAGGGCGGGCAGCCATAGGAGGCCGGCATCCGGGTGAGCACTTCATAGCGCCCGTCTGCGCCGGTGCGGATCGCGCCGCGCAGGTTGAATTCGCTCTGCCGGCCCGTGGGGTCGAAATGCGAGTAGAAGCCCTTGGAGTCCGAATGCCAGACTTCCACCAGGGCATCCGCCACCGGAGCGCCGTCCGGGCCGGTGACGCGGCCGTGGATGCGCAGGGGGCCGGCGTCGGGATCGGGATTCTTGTCGAGGCGCGCCTTGCTCTTCTGCTCGGGGGCGCCGGCGACATAGAGGGGCCCCTCGATGGTGCGCGGCGTGCCGCCGGTGATGCCGAGCTCGGCATCCTCGGCATCGAGGCGCATGTCGATGTAATGCTCAAGCCCGATGCCGGCCGCCAGCAGCGCCGCCTCGCCCTCCGAGCCGAGCTTGTTGAGATAGTTGATGCCGAGCCAGACCTCGTCCGGGGTCAGGTCGAAATCCTCGATGGTCTTGAACAGGTCGGAGACGATGCGGTGCACCACCTGCTTGGCCCGCTCGTTGCCGCTGGCGCCGTCCAGATTGGCGATGATCCGCAGGAAGTCCTGCACGTCCTTGCCGTTGAAAATCTTCACGCCCATCCTTGCGTCCTCCATTTCGCTTTCTGGTGGCGAGGGCTTCCGTTCGCCCGTTGCGCCGGTTGATCTTGTTCAAGGGGCCTCGTGCCCGATCGACGAGGGGCCGCGGGAGCGGATCCCTAGGCCGTCGCGACCGCCGTGACCGTCGCGCTGCGGCGCGCGGCGTTCACCGCGAACACCAGCATGGCGAGGGCCGAGAGCGCCGCGGGCACCGCGAAGATCAGGAAGTTCTGCTGCAGCGGCAGCTCCTGGGCCAGCAGCACGCCCCCGAGCGTCGGCCCGACGATGGCGCCGATGCGGCCCACGCCCGAGGCCCAGCCGAGGCCGGTGGACCGGATCGACAGATTGTAGAGCTGCGCCACGCTGGCATAGAGCAGGATCTGCGTGCCGATGGTGGTGGCGCCGGCGATGAAGACCATCACGAACAGCAGGGGCGCCGGCAGGCCGAAGCCGATGAGCGCGATGGACACGGCGGCGGCGGTGAAGAAGCCGACCACCACCCGGGGCAGGCCGAAGCGGTCGCCGAGCCGTCCGCCGAGGATCGCCCCCAGCATGCCGCCGAAATTGAGCGAGAAGAGGCTCAAGAGACTGGCGGTCTCGGCATAGCCGACTTCCTGCAGGACCTTGGGCAGCCAGGACGACAGCAGGTAGACCAGCAGCAGGCAGCAGAAGAAGGCGGCCCACAGCATCACGGTGCTCACCGCCCGCTGGTCGCGGAACAGCTCGATGACCGAGGCGGACGCGCTCTTGCTCTCGGTGAACACCAGCCTGTCCCCGGCATCGAGCCGGGCTGAGGGAGCGACCTTCGCCCAGATCGCGCGGGCCTCGGCCTCCTTGCCCTGGCGGAGGAGGAAGCCGAGGGATTCCGGCAGCTTCCACAGCACCAGCGGCAGCAGGAGCAGGGGTACGGCGGCGATGAAGAACATGGGCTTCCAGCCGAACTGCGGGATGAGCCCGATGCCGAAGCCGGCCGCCACCATGCCGCCCACCGAATAGCCGGAGAACATGACGGCCACCATGGTGCTGCGCAGGCGCTTCGGCGCATACTCGTTCATCAGTGCGACCGTGTTCGGCATCAGGCCGCCGCAGCCGAGACCGGCGATGAATCGGAAGATGCCGAACTGGGTCGGCGAATTGGCAAAGCCGGCAAGCAGGGTCGACGTGGTGAACAGGAGGAAGCAGATGGCGATGCCCTTCTTGCGGCCGATCCTGTCCGCGAGGGGACCGAAGACGAGGGCGCCGAACATCATGCCGAACAGCGCCCAGGCCTGAAGGGTGCCGGCCTGCGGCTTGCTGAGGCCCCACTCCTTCATCAGCGCGGGCAGCACCGTGCCGGCCACGAAGACGTCATAGCCATCCACCACCAGCAGCAACCCGCAGAGCGCGGCCACCATCCATTGGAAGCGCCCGAACGGCGCCTTGTCGATGGCATCCGTGATATCGATGTTTCGCATGCGTGTTTCCTCCCCGGAGTGCTTTTGCACGTTGATCTTGTTCGCTGGCGCGAGCCCTAGGCGCTCTCCTTCAGCGGCGCGTTGGGCGTGAATTTCTCGTAGTGGAAGCAGTTGGGCGTCACGCCCGTCGCCTCGAAATGACGGCGCACGGCATCGACCATGGGCGGCGGGCCGCACAGATAGACGTCCGGTGACGCGCGGAGCATGTCGTCGGGCATGTGCTGGGTGACCCATCCCTTGCGCGGATGGGCCGAAGCCTCGTCGGCCACCACGGTGGTGAAGCTAAAGCGCGGCAGGCGCGGTGTGTAGGCTTCGAGCGCGTCCACCAGCACGAGATCGAGACCCCGGGTCACGCCGTAGACGAGATGGATCTGCTGCTGGGAGCCGGCGCGGGCGAGCACTTCCAGCATGGAGAGGAAGGGCGCGAGGCCCGTGCCACCGGCGAGGAAGAGGAGCGGCGCGCGGGTGTCGCGCAGATAGAAGCTGCCCAGCGGACCGCTGAGAGTGAGCCTCTCGCCTGGCTTCGCCCGCGCCAGCCAGGAGCTCATGAGCCCGCCGGGAATCCTCTTGATGAGGAAGGAGATGCGCGTCTCGCCCGGCGCCGAGGAGAAGGAATAGGCGCGGGTGAGCCCCGTGCCCGGCACGTCAATGTTGACGTACTGCCCCGGCAGGAAGGCGGGCGCCGGGCCGTCCACGTCCAGTTCCAGGACGACCGCGGCGTCGTTGTGGAGGCTCACCTGCGCCACGGTCGCGGCGAACTTCTGTAGCCCCGTCTTGCAGGAGAGCGAGCTGACCGGCACGGCGATGATGCAGTCGCTGGACGGCACCATCTGGCAGGTCAGCACGAGCCCCTGCGCCGCCTCGTCGGCGGTCAGGGCGTCCTCGATATAGTCTTCGCCCAGATCATACGCGCCGCTTTCGGCGCGGCACTTGCAGGTTCCGCAGACCCCGTCGGAGCAGTCCATGGGCAGGTTGATCTTGTTGCGGAACGCCGCGTCGAGCAGCTTTTCGCCGGCCTTGCAATCGATGATGCGCGTGACGCCATCCTCGAAATTGAGCGCGATGGTATGGCTGGACATGGAACCCTCCCTGGGCCGGATATCGATGCCTGTCAGACGTGATAGACGTCGATGACCTGGCGGATGTAGTCGTTCTTCAGAACGATCTTTTTGGCCGAGATGGTGATCTGCCCCTGATCCTCGCGAAGGGTCACGAACATCGTTCCGAAGAACTGGTCCGTGACCTTGTAGCGGTGGCTGAGGGTGTGGAAATTGTACCGGAGGTCGACCTCGCCCGGCCGCGTGGCCAGGAGTTCGACATTGGTCACGTTGTGGCTCGTGCGCGGCTCCGGCGTGGAGGCGCCGGAGCGTTCGGTCTTGATGCGGAAGACGCGGTCTTCCAGCCCGTCGCGATCGGCATAGTAGATCAGCGAGATCTGCGACTGCGGATCCTCGGTGAGCCGGTCGTCGTCATCCCAGGCGGGCATCCAGTAGGTGACATCGGGGGCGTAGCAGGTCAGCCATTCGTCCCACGCGCGGTCGTCCAGCAGGCGCGCCTCGCGATAGAGGAAGGCGCGGGCGGCTTCGAGGGAGATGGTCATGCCGCAACTCCCGTCTCGCGGGGCGACACGGCCTGGCGCATCACCTTCGCCCAGTATTCATGCTGGCGCACGAACAGCCCTTCGTCCTCGCTGCGCTCGCCGGACAGGAGCGGGCGAATGCCCAGGCGCCTCGCGTTCTCGTCCGGGCCTTCGATCCACAGGGGCGCGCCACGGGACAGGTCGTTCCACAGCGCGGAGATGCCGGCATAGCCGACCTGGCAGGCGCGGAATTCCTCGAGGTCGTCCGACGTGCCCATGCCGGAGACGTTGAAGAAGTCCTCGTACTGGCGGATGCGCAGCGCCCGGTCCTCCGCGCTTTCGCCCTTGGGGGCGAAGCAGAAGATGCTGATCTCCGTCTTGTCCACGCTGATGGGCCGCGCGACGCGGATCTGCGTGCTGAACTGGTCCATCAGGAACACGTTGGGATAGAGGCACAGGTTGCGCGTCTGGTTGACGATCAGGTCCGCGCGCTCCTGGCCGACACGGGCGGCGATCTCCTCGCGGTGGCCGTACACCGGGCGCACTTCGGGGTTCATCGTGTTGGTCCACAGCAGGATGTGGCCGTTGTCGAAGCCGTAGACGCCGGCGACGGAACGGCTCCAGCCGTTGGCGTCGACCGCCTTGGTGCCTTCCACCTTGCGCCGGCCCATGGTCGCCGCATAGTTCCAGTGAACGGAGCTGACGTGATAGCCGTCGCAGCCGTTCTCCATCTGCAGCTTCCAGTTCCCGTCATAGATGTAGGACGAGTTCCCTCGCAGCACTTCCAGCCCGTTCGGCGCCTGATCCACGATCAGGTCGATGATGGCCTTGGTCTCGCCGAGATAGTCGGCGAGGGGCGCCACGTCCTCCTTCAGGCTGCCGAACAGGAAGCCGCGATAGTTCTCGAAGCGCGGCACGCGCTTCAGGTCGTGGGAGCCGTTTTTGGCGAACTGGGGCGGATACTGGGTGGTCTTCTCGTCCTTCACCTTGAGCAGCTTGCCGGTGTTGGAGAAGGTCCAGCCGTGGAAGGGGCAGGTGAAGCTGCCCTTGTTGCCATGCTTGCGCCGGCACAGGAGCGCGCCGCGATGAGCGCAGGCATTGATGACGGCGTGGAGTTCGCCCGCCTTGTCCCGCGTCACCACCACCGGCTGGCGGCCGATGGAAGTGGTGTAGTAATCGTTGTTCTCCGGGATCTGGCTCTCATGAGCCAGATACACCCAGTTGCTCTCGAAGATATGCTTCATCTCCAGCTCGAAGAGATCTTCGTTGGTGAAGATGTCTCGGCGACAGCGGAAGACGCCGGCCTCCTTGTCGTCGACGACGGCAGTGGCGAGCAGGCGGTCGAGATCGCGGGTCCTTTCGGCGGTCGCTGACATGGCTATCCTCCCTCGTGATGCTGCGCTTCGTCGGCGTCAGGGCGGAGATCGCCCGGGGTCGGCTGCGCGTTCGTGCAAATTGTTGAACCGGGTGCGGCGCGCCCTACACGGCGACGCTCGTGGTCTTGCGGGGCCGGCCCCGGGTGAAAAAGTCCACACGATCCTCGTCGAGCGCGATCCCGAGGCCCGGCCCGGCAGGCACGGTAAGCTCGAAGTCCGCGTAGGTGAGGGGCGTGGCGAGAATTTCTTCGGTCAGCAGCAGGGGGCCGAACAGCTCGGTGCCCCACTGGAGATTGACGAACGTGGAGAACAGCTGGGCCGACGCGATGGTGCCCACCGCGCCCTCCAGCATGGTGCCGCCATAAAGGCCGATACCGGCCGCATCGGCGATGGCGGCCACGCGCTGGGCCTGGAACAGGCCGCCGCTCTGCTCGACCTTGATGGCGAACACGTCAGCGCCGGCATGTTTCGCGATCTCGAAGGCGCTCTCCGGCCCCTGGAGCGACTCGTCCGCCATCAGCGCCACCGGGAAGCGGCGCACCAGCCGCGCCAGGCCGGCGGCCGTGGCGACGGGCTGCTCGACCAGCTCGCAGCCGGCATCGGCGAGGGCGGCCATGCCGTAGGCCGCCTCGGTCTCGCTCCAGGCCATGTTGACGTCCACGCGCACCGCGCCGCGGTCTCCAAGCGCGCGCTTGATGGCCGCGACATGGGCGACGTCGGCGGCCGGCGTCCGTGCGCCGATCTTCAGCTTGAAGATGCGGTGGCGCCGCAGCTCCAGCATCTTCTCCGCCTCGGCGATGTCCTTGGCGGTATCGCCCGATGCCAGCGTCCACGCCACCGGCAGGCGGGAGCGCAGGCGGCCGCCCAAGAGTTCGCTCACCGGCTGGCCGAGCCGCTTGCCCTGCGCGTCGAGAAGGGCGGTTTCGACGGCGCTCTTCGCGAAGCGGTTGTCCTTCACCATCTTGCCGATGCGCAGCATCAGTGCGCGCACGGTGGTGGCGTCCTGGCCCACCATCAGGGGCGCAAAATAGGTATCGACCGCGAGCTTCATGCTCTCCGGGCTCTCACCACCATAGGCGAGGCCGCCGATGGTGGTTCCCTCGCCGATGCCCACCACCCCGTCGCTGCACAGAACGCGCACCAGCATCAGCGTCTGGCCGTTCATGGTCGCGACCGAAAGCTTGTGCGGCCGGATGGTCGGAAGGTCGATCAGCGCCGTCTCCACCCGCTCGATGACGGCGCGGGCAGGAGCAGAGGTCGGGACGGGATGTGCAAGGGTCGCGTTCATGGCGACACCTTGCGGACGACGGGCGCCGGCGTCCAAAACCTTTTGTGTTTACAATTATACTCAGTAGGTATTATGTCGTAAAAAATGTAATGGAACGGCAGCTTGCCGCACCGCAGCATACCAAAATCGACCATGAAATTTGTGCCCGCGGAGGGGGCGCGGGATGGATCTTCGCCAGCTTCGGTATTTCGTTGGGGTTGCGCGGGAGCGCAATTTCACCCGCGCCGCCCAGCAGCTCAACATCGCCCAGCCCCCCCTGAGCCGCCAGATCCAGGCGCTGGAGGACGAGTTGGGCGTCGCGCTCCTCATCCGCAACAGCCGTCCGGTGCGGCTGACGGAGGCGGGCCGACTGTTCTACGAGCAGGCGTTGCAGGTGCTGGGGCGGGTCGATCAGATGCGCGCGGCGACGCGGCGCGTGGGCCTGAACCAGAACAGCGTGCTGTCCATCGGCTTTGTGGCGTCCACGCTCTATGGCGGGCTGCCGTCGCTGGTCCGTAAGCTG
Organism: Xanthobacter autotrophicus; assembly: GCF_005871085.1. Taxonomy (GTDB): domain Bacteria; phylum Pseudomonadota; class Alphaproteobacteria; order Rhizobiales; family Xanthobacteraceae; genus Xanthobacter; species Xanthobacter autotrophicus. The sequence continues at coordinate 37,180 of NZ_VAUP01000016.1, forward strand.
CGCCACCGGACGCCGGATATCGAGATCCAGGTGCTGGAGATGATGTCCGTTCAGCAGATTCCGGCGCTGAAGGAAGGGCGCATCGACATAGGCTTCGGGCGCCTGCACCACAGCGATTCCGGCGTGGTGGAGATCGTGCTGCGTGAGGAGCGCCTGACCGTCGCCATTCCCCGGGACACGCCGCTGGCACAGGACAGCGCGCCCCTACCCATTGGCGCGCTGACCGGCCAGAAGCTCATCGTCTATCCGAAGGAGCCGCGCCCGGGCTATGCGGACCAGGTGCTCAATTTGCTGCACGGGCACGATGTCCGGCCCGCGGAGGTGCAGGAGGTCCGAGAAATCCAGACCGCGCTCGGCCTCGTCGCAGCCGAAACCGGTCTGTGCGTCATTCCCTCATCGGCGCGGCAGATGCGGAGCGATGTGCATTACCGCCTGCTCGAGGGGGAACGGGCCACCTCACCCGTCATCCTCTATCACCGGGTGGGCGATACCTCTCCCTACATCGATCTGGTGAAGGAGGTCATCAAGGAGATGTATGCGGAGAACCCGCCCTGGCTCAGCGCCGAGCACAATTTGCCGACGCGGCCGTCCTTCGCCGAATAGGCTCGGCGCTGCCCGCCTGTCAGCCCTGGTCGCCGCCGCCCGCGGGCAGCACGGTGCCGGTGATGTAGGATGCCTCGTCGGAGGCGAGAAAGAGGATCGCGGCGGCGATCTCTGCAAGCTCGCCATAGCGGCCGAGATGGGTCGCGCGCAGGGTCTGGTCCACCACCTCCTGCATCCACGCCTTGCCCTGCTCGGAGATGGGATCGGTGCCGCGTGGGACGCGGCGGGGGGGCGCCGAAACCCCGCCCGGCGCGACCGCATTCACCCGAATGCCCGTGCCGGCAAGTTCGAACGCGAGGGAGGCGGTGAGGGCGTTCACGCCGCCCTTTGCCGCCGAATAGGGGATGCGGTTGATGCCCTTGGTGGCGATGGACGACACGTTCACGATCGCCCCGCGCTTCTCCCGCAGCATGTAGGGCAAAGCGGTGCGGCAGCCCCACAGGGTGGGAAACAGGGAGCGGCTGATCTCCGCCGTGATCTGGCGCTCGTCAAACTCCTGGAATGGGCGCATCCAGATGGCGCCGCCCACATTGGTCACCAGCACGTCGATCCTGCCGAACGCGGCGTCGGCCTGGGCCATCACCCGGTCATTGCCGGCGTAGGTTTCGAGATCTTCCACCATCGCCACGGCGCGGCCCGCACCATGGGCCGCCTCGATCTCGGCGGCCACCTCGGCGACGATGGGCGAGCGGTCCACCACCAGCACGCGGCCCCCCTCGGCGGCGGCATCCAGCGCAACCTGCTTGCCCACGCCCTGGGCAGCGCCGGTGACGACAAGGCTTTTGCCTGCGAAGCGTTGAGGGCGGGCGGTCCTGTCCGACACGGGATTTCCCCTTCTTGTTGGTAAGCATCCGCGTGAGATCAGGTTGGTCCTGAATCGGGGCTGCTCGGGTGGTGTTGTCACGGGGCGGGGCCCTGACGATTCTGGCCGGCGATGTCGGAGCCGCCGCCCAGGGCATCGTTGTCATCGTAGGTTATACGCCTCCGCAAGCATTTTCGATGACCGGCTCGGTATATTTCAATATCTTATAGGTATCAAAAGCGAGTAGTGCCGCCAAGCGACCTGTCGGATGGGCGATCATGCGGCACCAGAGGATTGGCTGAACGGCAGGGTCGATCGATGCCTCGAAGTTCGCCGATCAGGTGTCCGGACCCGGTTCTGTCTTAGAGTCCGTTTGAGAATGTTCAGGGATGGACGATCCGGCGCAGCATGAGGCTGCCGAGGGCCACATGGATCATGGCCTCGGAGACGTCGAGGCGCTGCTCGTAATCGCGAACGAGGCGCTTCCATCT
>NZ_VAUP01000017.1 GCF_005871085.1 Xanthobacter autotrophicus
TCGTCCGCCAGCTCCATCGCTGCGAGTTCGTCGACGACGCACACAACGTCGTCCTGATCGGCGGTCCGGGTACCGGCAAAACCCACATCGCCACGGCTCTCGGAGTCTACGCCATCGAGCATCATCACAAGCGGGTCCGCTTCTTCTCCACCGTCGAGCTCGTCAACGCCCTCGAACAGGAAAAGGCCCAGGGCAAAGCTGGACAGATCGCCGGCCGCCTCGTCCACACCGATCTCGTCATCCTCGATGAACTCGGCTATCTGCCGTTCAGCGCCTCCGGCGGCGCCTTGCTCTTCCACCTGCTGAGCAAGCTCTATGAGCGCACCAGCGTCATCATCACCACCAATCTCAGCTTCTCCGAATGGGCCACGGTCTTCGGCGATGCCAAGATGACCACGGCCTTGCTCGACCGGCTCACGCACCACTGCCATATCCTGGAGACCGGAAACGACAGCTTCCGCTTCAGAGCCAGCTCGGCCAAACCACCTAAACCCTCAAAGGAGAAGCCCCGAAACTTGACCGCAACCTGACCCAAGACCACCATCACCCCGGGTCACTTCTCAGTGGAAATCCAGGGTCACTTCTCGCCGGAAATCAACAAGCGACAATCAAAGGCAGGACGGCCGCCCAGGTTCGCAACAATCAAGTCCGCCGAGGATATGTCGCTCCACGACAATCCAAATCAAAATTGACCCTTGAAAGCGACAATCAAAACCGTCAAATAGTAAATGCCACGACAATCTATTCTCATTCTGATTGTCGCTCATCTCTCGCCCAGATTGTCGCGCTATACCCAGGAAGTGCAGCGTCACGCTTTGGCCCATTGGATGACCGTCTGGCAGAGACCTTGCCCGCGAGCCACCGTCGGCTCGAGCTGGAGGAGGCCGAGAAGATGGCCCGGGCTACAAAACGCCGAGCGAACCGTGGCGCGCTGCCCGGCCCTCTGCCGCCAATCGAGAGCATGGTCGGCATCGAGAGCGACATCGGCCTTTGCCGGTCCGGCACGCTGCACCGCATCGGCGAGAATGCGGCCGCTTCGCCATAGTGTCGGCCATACCAAGCCGTTCGCGTCCATCATCTCTTCGGTGCCATCGGGGCCGAGCCGACGCGAGACTGTTTGCCTCCATCGGGCGCTTCCGAGGCCCGGCCGCCTGCACGCAGCGCTGCCTAAACCCGTCCACTGTTTTCGGATGGTATCAAAGCACCTGAAAGCACCGATAAATGGGCGCTTGTCAGTTCCGTGGCGGCCTTGCCGACTGCGTGGTGCGGGCAGCCGATTCAACTTTACCGATAGTGTGCGTTGCCGCAGGGGCTGCTCTCGGCGCGGGAAACGCGACGCACAATGCCGCCCGCTCGGGCAGGCTGCGCTACATGTGACGAAATGTCTCCGAATTCGCCGGACCAGTTTGCGTCACGTTATCACCGTACCGCAGGCGTGGTTGCGAGCCCAGTTTCGGTTCGCAGCCAATAATATCTCAGTGAGATTGTAAGCCCCTATTCTTATTTCGCATATTGCAAAACCTTTCAGGTCTCGGTAGTTCTGCGCTGACACAAAATAAGATGCAAGCCATCTTGGTCAAATGCATGTGCGCTGTTGCGACGCAACTAGTCATCGAAATTTCCACGACATAACCGGCCCGATATCCAAATCATCATATTTCCAATCTCTATTCCCGGTTGCTGGCTCGACTTAATTAATCCCGGATACGCTAATGGTAAGGGGCGACTAGGGAGTTGCCCTACGTCATCGCTTGAAAATCCAGCCGCAGACGGGCGTCTCAGCGGAGGCTAAATCTATGTCCCAAAATGCAACAACATCAAACGGCGCATCTGATTTTGTAAATTCGCTGGGAGTGTCGACAAAGTCATCGGATTACATAGACGCCTACAAGAATGCGAGTTTGGTGATTAATGCTCTCGACTATCTGAACATCACGCTCGTGCGTGATTCCTACAGCCAGTATGGGCAGGGCAAGGAGGTCGTCGACGCCTTGGCGGCCGCCGGAATTCGAACTGATCTGGTTGTCGAGGATTATGTCGTTTCAGGCGGTGAAGCAGGACTGGATGCCTACATCGCAGCCCTTAAGGCTTTCGTTGCCGAACACCCCGGAAGCCTGATTGCAGTTGAAGGTCCTAACGAGGTCAACTCGGCGACATTTACCTATAATGGCTTGACGTCAACTGAAGCTATTACGGCCTTCCAGCGCGATTTGTACACGGCGATCAAGTCCGACCCGGAGCTGAGTTCCGTCGTTGTCTACAACACGTCAGTTGCGGACAATTCAGCGACATACAGCACGCTCGGCGATCTCGGCGCATATTCGGATGCGGCCAACGTGCACGCTTATCCCAATACGGGGCGGTCGCCTGACGCGCAGATGGAGGCGGCATTTGCCCGCGCTCAGAGTGCTGCCACAGGCGATCCAATCGTTGTGACGGAGACCGGCTACTCGACCCTCTCGAGCGCCAACGGCATCGGTACAAATGAAGACGCGCAGGCCAAGTTGATCCTGCAGAACATGCTCGATGCCTATGAGGACGGGGCTGGGCAAATCTACCTTTACGAACTGCTGGACACGCCAACCCTCGGCACGGGGGACAAGCCGCAGGAGGCAAGCTTCGGACTGTTCAACGCCGATGGCACGCCCAAGCTTGCCGCGACGGCGATCCACAACCTGACGACGATCCTCTCTTTCGGAAATGACGGCAGCGCAAGCACCGCCCAGGACACTGAATTCACCTTGACTGGCGCGCCTGCCAGCACCCATTCGATGGTGTTGACCAAGTCGGGCGATGTCTATGACATCGTCGTTTGGTCCGACGTTACGGTATGGGACGACGTCAACGACAAGGAAATCGTTAATCCGACAACGACCGTCACCGTCAACCTCGGCGAAACGGTGACGTCCGTGCGGATCTACGATCCCCTCAACGGCCTCACGCCCATCGCGACCTATACCAACGTCAGTTCCTTCACCATTCCTGTGAGCGACCACCCCCTCGTTATCGAGGTGGGTGCCAGTGCTGCAGCCCAGGAAACCACCACGACGGTTGATTCACAGCTGACGCTCACGTCCGCCGAGTTCGTCGCGCAGATGGACAAGCTCGCGCAGGCTGATGGATTGACTGCGGTGACGCTGACGGACAGCCATGTTCTCGACCTGGCTTCCGTTGAAACAATGCAGTATGTTACTGCCAATTATGGCGATCTGCTTGCCAAGATCGACGGCGGCGTGACATTTTCAGTTTCTTATGGGCAGGCAAGCTGGCGGACCGAACTTTTGTTCGACGCGAACGGGATTCAGACAGATCGAATCGAATACAATATCAACAATGGAGCGGTGACCGCGAAGACGGATTACCACCAGGATGGGACGATTGAATACTATAACTATGTGATCGCCGGACAAACTTACACGAGCCAGCATCAGGTGGCCGACGCGACGGGGAAGATCGTGCTCATCGAGCGCTTCCACGCGGACGGGACGCTGGATTACATCAAGGCCGTGTCTTCGGACAGCACGCAGCAGATCACGACTTATAATGCGGCTGGCCAGAAGCTGAGTGACATCACCATCGCGCCGGACGGAGCCCGCACCACCGATAGCTATGATCCGTCAACCGGTAATATCATCCAGGAGATCGTGGACAGTTCAACCGAATACACGACTCGAAGCTATATGGACGGCGTGCTGACAAAGGTCATATCGACGAGCAAGGTAACTGGATACACAGATCATTATCTGTACTATGTTATAGGGCAGACTTATACGACGCAGCATCAACTGATCGATGCGAATGGAAAGATATGGCTCATTGAGCGTTTCCATGCCGACGGAACGCTGGACTACACCAAGACCATTTCGGCCGATGGCACGCAGGACACGGTCATCTACAACGCGGCAGGACAGAAGGTGAGCGAAATTATTATCGCTCCGAACGGCGACAGGACCACGGATACGTTCGACCCGACCGATGGGGGTTTGATCCAGGAGACTGTTGATACCGGCGCCTCAAGTACGACAGATTATTTCATTAACGGTCTTTTAATAAAGACAGTTTCAATAAATAAAATTGAGAATGTAAGCGATTATTATTACTATGGCATCACTGGACAGGCCTATACCTCGCAGCACCAGCAGGTCGATGCCGCCGGCAGGATCACTCTGATCGAGCGGTGGCACGCTGATGGGACTCTGGACTACACCAAGACGGTTGCGGCCGATGGCACGCAGGATACCGTCACCTACAATTCCGTAGGTCAGAAGATCCTGGAGGTCGTCGTTTCATCGGATGGAACCACGACAACGGATACCTACGATTCATCGACGGGAAATATCATTCAGGAAATTGTCGACAGCTCGGCTACATATACCACGCGAATCTACACAAACGGCGTTCTGACCAAGCTCTCCACCCTGACAAAGTCCACCGGCTATACCGATACATTCACGTACAACATCACGGGTCAGACCTACACGAGCCAGCATGTTGTGACGGATTCCAGTGGCAAGATATGGCTGACGGAGCGCTTCCACGCCGACGGGACTCTGGACTATACCAAGAGCGTCTCGGCCGATGGCGCGCAGGACACTGTGACCTACAACGCGGCCGGTCAGAAGGTGGGTGAGGTCCTCGTATCGTCCAACGGGACAACGACCACGGATACCTTCGACCCGTCCACCGGAAAGCTCACGCAGGAGACTGTGGACACCTCGGCCACCAGCACGACTAAATACTGGACGGATGGTGTTTTGATGAAGATGGTCGCCCTGAACTTGGCGACCAACGTGAGTGATTTTTATTATTACAATATCTCCGGTCAGACCTATACGTCGCAGCACCAACAGGTTGATGCTACCGGCAAGATCACCTTGATCGAGCGCTGGCATGCAGATGGGACGTTGGACTACACCAAAACGTTCGCTGCTGACGGCACCCAGGACACAGTCACCTACAATTCTGAGGGCAACAAAATCAGCGAGGTGATCATATCGTCGAGCGGCGTCACGACGACGGACACCTATGATCCGTCGACGGGTAAGATCACCCTCGAAGTGGTTGATAGCTATATAAACAATACGACGCGTAATTATACTGGCGGCGTCTTGATGAAAGTCACGACTCTCACCAAGGCGACCGGATATGCGGATGTATACACATATAACATCGTCGGACAAACCTACACAAGCCAGCATATTGTAACCGATTCAAGCGGAAAGGTCTGGCTGACGGAGCGCTTCCATGCCGACGGGACGCGGGATTATACCAAAGCCATCTCCGCTGATGGTACCCAGGACACGGTCACCTACAATGCGGCCGGGCAGAAGGTGAGCGAGGTCATCATCGCCCCGAACGGCGACAAGACCACCGACACATTCGATGCCGCCAGCGGGAAGCTGACCCAGGCGACCGTCGACACATCGACCACTAGCACCACTAAATACTGGACCGACGGCGTTCTGATGAAGACCGTCGCAATCAACAAAGCCTCCGGACTCACGGATTATTATTATTACAACATCTCCGGACAAACCTATACAACGCAACACCAGCAGGTGGATTCAGCAGGAAAGATCACGTTGATCGAGCGTTGGCATGCGGATGGGACATTGGATTACACCAAGACGATCGCTTCGGACGGAACGACCGATACGGTTACCTACAATTCCGCGGGCAAGAAAATCACCGACGTCATCGTCGCGCCCGACGGCACCAAGACCACAGACACTTTTGACGCGTCCACTGGCAAGATCATGCTGGAGGTCGTTGACAGTTCCACAGCCTATACGACTCGTAATTATGCGTCCGGTGTGCTGACAAAAGTCACAACTCTGAATAAGGTGACTGGATATACGGATACATATACGTACAATATCGCTGGTCAAACCTATTCAAGTCAGCATATTGTAACGGATTCGACCGGAAAGGTGTGGCTGACAGAGCGCTGGCATGCGGACGGAACGCTGGATTACACGAAGACAGTGGCGGCCGACGGTGCTACCGACACGCTCACCTACAACACGGCCGGGCAGAAGGTGAGTGAGATCATCGTTGCCGCGAATGGCGACAAGACAACGAATACGTTCGATGCGGCGAGTGGCAAGCTGACCCAGGCAACGGTGGACACGTCCGCCACCAGCACGACCAAATATTGGACCGACGGCGTTCTGATGAAGGTCGTCGCCTTTGCGAAGACGACGGGCACGACGGACTATTATAATTATAATATATCCGGACAGTCCTACACGACGCAGCATCAGCAGGTGGATTCCGCGGGTAAGATTACTATGATAGAGCGTTGGCATGCGGATGGAACCCTCGACTATACAAAGACGATCGCAGCCAATGGAGCGACCGACACCGTCACCTACAATTCGGCGGGCAAGAAAATCGGAGAGGTCATCGTAGCGTCGGATGGTACCAAGACAACGGATACGTACGACGCAGCCACAGGTTTTGTCACGCAGGAAATCGTCGACAGTTCGACGCTATATACGACGCGCACCTACGCCGCCGGCGCGCTGACGAAGGTCACGACGCTGACAAAGTCGACCGGCTATACGGATACCTATACCTACAGCATCACGGGGCAGACCTACACGACGCAACATCAGGTGGCCGATTCGTCGGGGAAGATCTGGCTGACGGAACGCTGGCACGCGGACGGGACGCTGGATTATACGAAGAGCGTCGCGGCTGACGGTTCAACCGACACCGTCACCTACAATTCGGTGGGCAAGAAAATCGGAGAGGTCATCGTTGCGTCTGACGGTACCAAGACGACGGATACGTACGACGCAGCCACAGGCCTGGTCACGCAGGAAATCGTCGACAGCTCGACGCAATACACGACGCGCACCTACGCCGCCGGCGCGCTGACGAAGGTCACGACGCTGACAAAGTCGACCGGCTATACGGATACCTATACCTACAGCATCACGGGACAGACCTACACGACGCAACATCAGGTGGCCGATTCGTCGGGCAAGATCTGGCTGACGGAACGCTGGCACGCGGACGGGACGCTGGATTATACGAAGAGCGTCGCGGCTGACGGTTCAACCGACACCGTCACCTACAACACGGTCGGGCAGAAGGTGAGCGAGGTCTTCGTTGCGGCGAATGGCGACAAGACGACCGACACGTTCGACGCAACCAGCGGCACGCTCACCCAGGAGACGGTTGACACCTCCACCACCAGCACGACCAAGTACTGGACCGACAGCGTGCTCATGAAGACGGTGGCGCTGGACAAGGCCGCTGGTTCCACTGATTACTACAATTATAATATCACCGGCCAAACCTACACGTCACAGCACCAACAGATCGATTCGACCGGAAAGATCACGCTGATCGAACGCTGGCACTCCGACGGCACTCTCGATTATCGTGAAATCCCCCATTCGGATGGATCGAAGGACACGTGGATGTACGACAGCAAGGGCACGCTGTTGGCGCATTACGATATCAACGTCGATGGGTCCCGCGTGGTCGACAACTACCTGCAGGATGGGACAGGCGATATCCGCCACGACACCTTCAGCAAGGACATGGTGCTGTTGCTGCGGGATTATGAGCATTCCGATGGAACGCATACGGTGTATTCCTACACCGCCGGACAGACAATCTACGGTGGTTCCGAGAATGACATTATCTATCTCCGCAATATGGCGGACAACACGTTCCACTATGATGGCGGAACCGACACGGTGGTGAGTTTCAATACGTCGTCTGACCACATCTCGATCGACCAGACCCTGGCGGCGAGCGCGTCCGATCTTCAGCTGGCGCAGACCGGAAGCGACGTGACAGTGACGATCGACGCCTCGCACGCCATCATTCTCAAGGACATGCAGCTGGCCAGCGTCAGCACCAGCATCTTCGTCTTCGAATGAGAATGGCCGGTGGCCCGTGTGCTGCACGGGCCATCGGGCGCGGCGTCCCGGCGCTGAACTATGGCTTTGGTGCCGCTTTAGAGCATATCCGGTGAACTCACATTCAGCGGATATGCTCTATCTCTTTGTTCCTAGCACTACAGTTGCGTTTTGCTAGGGTTTCTGAATCGATGGGCGACCATGATTCGGGATCTGATGATTGGTGGTGCGTCGGTTGAGGATATGCTGGCGCTTTGGGCATCGGCCTTGCGGGAGGGCAAGCGCCGGCTGCGACCGCTGTTCACGCAGGAGCGTGTCGCCGCCTCGGCAGGACAGTTCCTGGACGCCCTGCTCGGCAACGAGCCGCGCAAGACCGGCTGGATGCGGGCAGAAGCGGCTGGCGACAAAGGTCCGTGGCGGCAACAGGCCCTGCTTGGCCGTGGACGTTGGGATGCCGACGCGTTGCGTGACATCGTGCGGGACCATGTCGTCGCGCATCTGGGCGAGGCCGATGCTGTCCTGGTGATTGACGAGACTGGTTTCCTCAAGCAGGGAAAGGCCTCCTGTGGTGTTGGCCGCCAATATACCGGGTCGGCGGGCAAGATCACCAATTGCCAGATCGGTGTGTTTGCGACCTATGTCTCCTCAAAAGGGCACGCTTTCATTGACCGGGCGCCTTATTTACCGAAGGCTTGGACATCGGACGCGGCTCGGCTGGGAGCCGCGCATGTGCCCGGGACGGTGAGCTTCGCCACCAAGCCCGCGATGGCGGCCGCCATGGTCAAGCAGGCCATCGCGGCCGATGTTCCGTTTGCCTGGGTCGCGGCCGACAGCGTCTATGGCGTGGGCGAGATCGAGATGACGCTCCGCCGGGCCGGAAAAGGCTACGTGCTCGGCGTCAACTCCAACCATTGGTTTGGCTCCTGGTCGAGGGAACGCCCCATGGCCGGCGAGGCGAAAGACATTGCCGCGACCCTGCCGGCCGATGCCTGGAGAACGCTCTCCGCCGGCCATGGCACCAAGGGCGAGCGGCTCTATGATTGGGCCTATTGTCCGCTCGCCGACCTCGATGCCGCCGAATACGATGCACCGGTTCCCGGGTGACCTGAGCCCCTTTTCTCCTCCGGCTTAGGAGAGAGTCCGAGGGTTGATTTTTGGCCTCAGGCGGCCTGGATTTCCAGTGGGATTGTTGCGGCGAACTCGGCGGGGGATCGATTGCCGAGAGCTGAGTGGGGGCGGTTCAGGTTGTAGTCCTCCTTCCATGAGGCGATGGCGGCACGGGCTTGGCCCAAGCTCGAGAATAGGGTCTCGTTCAGGCACTCGTCCCGGAACCGACCGTTGAAGCTCTCGACGAAGCCGTTCTGCATCGGCTTGCCGGGAGCGATGTAGTGCCATTCGACGCCGCTCTGCTGGCACCATTTGAGAACGGCCATCGAGGTCAGCTCCGTGCCGTTGTCGGAAACGATGGTCGCAGGCCTGCCACGGATGGCGAGCAGCGCGTCGAGCTCGCGCGTCACCCGAAGGCCCGAGAGCGAGGTGTCGGCCACCAGTGCCAGGCACTCCCGGCTGAAGTCGTCGACGACGGCCAGCACCCGGAAACGCCGACCGTCCGTGAAGGCGTCCGACACGAAGTCGAGGCTCCAGCGGACGTTGACCCGATCCGGGACCAGGATGGGACGCCGGGTGCCAAGCGCGCGCTTGCGCCCTCCGCGGCGGCGGACCTGAAGCTTCTCTTCCCGATACAGCCGGCGGAGCTTCTTCTGGTTCATGACGATGCCCTGGCGCCTCAGCATGATGTGGATACGCCGGTAGCCGAAGCGGCGGCGCTCACCGGCCACGGCCCTCATGGCTTCCCGCAGGCTGGCGTCATCGGGACGTACACTCCGGTAGCGCACGCTGGTGCGATCGACGCCCAGCGCCTGGCACGCCCGACGCTGGCTCACCCCGTGCCTGGCACAGGCATGAGCCACGGCTTTGCGCCGTGCATCGGGCGTCACCATTTTTTTGCGCTGACATCCTTCAGGATGGCGTTGTCGAGCATCTGCTCGGCCAGCAGCTTCTTCAGCCGCGCGTTCTCCTCCTCGAGCGCCTTCAGCCGGCGGGCATCGGACACATCCATGCCCCCGTACTTGGCTTTGAACTTGTAGAAGGTCGCCGACGAGATGCCGTGCTTGCGGCAGACGTCAGCGGTCTTCGCGCCCGCCTCCTGCTCCTTCAGCATCCCGATGATCTGTTTCTGTATTCGGTCCGGTGTCGTCAACCCCGATAATAGCGCGTCGCGGGTTCTTTGCTTCTGTCCGTGGTCGAGGATCGCCACATGATGGTGTTCGATGGAATGACTGGTTCAAGCTCTTCGGCGTGCTCGGCCGCGTCAGCGGCTGCGACGACAGATCATGCGAACTCAATCATCCCACGCCCCGCGACGGGCGTTCAGGGAACCACAGCCGGGTCGATCACGCCGCGGCCGCAGTCCATCGGAATTCCGTGCCGCTCCGCCACATGCTGTGAAGAACGACCGCCATCTTGCGAGCCAGAGCGACCTTCGCCCGCTTGCTTCCCTGCCGCTGAGCGATGCGCACCGCCCAGGCCTTCATCGGTGACCAGCGTGTGCTCGGTCGCAGGATGACGTTGGCGGCCTCGAACAGTGCAGTTCGCGTCTCCCCGTCGCCCACTTTGGTGATCCGTCCGGTCCGATCGATCTCGCCCGATTGATACCGCCGAGGTGTGAGCCCGAGATAAGCCCCGACGGACCGGGAGCGGGCGAAACGCTCGGGCGCATCGATCGTTGCTCTGAATGTCAGGGCGGAAACCGGCCCGATCCCGGGCATGGTCGTCAACAGGCGGCAGACCGGATCATTCCGGACAGCCCTGGACGACCAGGCGGTGAAGGCGCTGGTACTCCTGCATCAGTGCGTCCCGGGCTGCCAATAGGGGAGCCATCACCTCAGCCAGGATGGCGTTGTTTCCAACCAGCTCTCGGACACGGGAGGCAAATCCGGCCCGCGACACGATGCCGACCTTCAAGCCGAAGGGACGGAGCAATCCGCGAAGTGTCTGCTCTGACGCGGCGATGGAGCGGATCAGGTGCTTGCGCGCAGCCACCAACGTTCGCGCATGCTGGCTGCCGATGCTCTTCACGTGCACGACCTTGTACCAGCCTGCCCTGACCACCAGGGCAACGCCGCGCGCGTCGTTCCGATCGGTCTTGACGGGCATTGCCGACAACGCCGCCTTCACCTGCCGCGCCTCCAGACTGATGGCGGGAAAACCAAGCTCCGCCAGACCCGCAGTCAGCCATTCCGACATCGGCCCAGCCTCAAGCCCAATCTTCGCAATCCGATCCCGCCAGGGCTGGAGGCACGGCGAGATGGCGGACGCCTCCGACGCCACGCTCGCCTCCTTCAGGATTTGACCTTCCCGGTCGATGACACAGACGGCTACGGAGTTCAAAGAGACATCAAGGCCGACGTACACCATGGGGACCTCCCGGCGCTGCGTTCAGGCCCCGATCGTCCTCTTCGCAGCGGAAGGCCGCAAACGGGTAAAGAGATCAGGACCGAATACCCCATCTCCTCTGTGAACCGTGAGGCTCGCATCGTCCGTCTCCATGAGTGACGGACTCTACCTAAATCTGGAGCAGGATCAGGGGCTCAGGTCACGGGGCATGGACGCGTGGTCTTTTGATCCGCCGCGGCATCGGCGATGGCGAGCTTGCCTATTTTTCCACCTGGTGTCCGAAGGACACGCCCATCGAGACCCTGATCAAGGTTGAAGGAACTCGCTGGCGCATCGAAGAATGCTTTGAGACCGCCAAGAACGAGTTCGGCCTCGACCACAATGAAACGCGATCCTGGCATGGATGGCATAGGCACGTATCACTGGTCATGTTCGCCTATGCTCTCATGGCCGCCGTTCGATACCAGGCAAATACCATGACACCGAAAAAAACAGCACCAGCCTCCCGGCCAGGCTCATCCGCTGGTCGATCCAGGAAATCCGCTGTCTCGCTTTGAAGCTAGCTCAACGGCCGATACCTCCGACTCGCATCCTCGCATGGTCAAGCTTCCGGCGTGCCCACCAGGCCACAGCCTACCAAGCCCATCTCAAACCGAAAACGCAACTGTAGTGCTAGGCAATTCCAGAGACAAACCGCTGCATGCTTTTGCTGGAATTGCTCTAGTTGTCGAGGGCGATGGTCGGTGCGCTAACCAAGTCGTAGCGCACCACCACGGGCGCCTCGGTGAGGATGACGTCGGTGGGGGGCACGGCCGGCCCGCACATGCGGGAGGCGGATTTCGGCTCGCCGTCGAAGCGGGCGCTTCGGCGATCATACGCTCGCGTGGTCCACGCGACGACAAGCTGGTGATCGTCCATGACGGCGCGCAGCACGAATATCTCCGGTTCCGGCCGTTGCAGATCGATGTGCCGGGCACGCTGGACGACGTCGGCGGCCGTGCGGAAGAGGCAGGCCGCCGGCTTCGGCCGGTCGTCGTGGAAGAACAGTCCGAAATTCTGCTCGATGTCCTGCCCATCGGCGCCCTTGTCCTTCACCTCATAGGCCCAGATGCCCTTGAGATAGGGCAGGGTGGCGGACAGGAGAACGAACTGGGCGAAGTTCGCTGCCGAGTGGTCGAGGCTGAGGCCGCAGCGGGTCTTTGAGGTGGGCCATCCGAATTCGGTAATATAAAGGGGCACCTCGCGGCCGCCTGTCAGGGGCGTGAGGCTGGCTTCGAGCTGCTCGGTGCGCTCGATCATCTCGGTGGCGGTCCGCACCGGGGCGCAGTGATTGTAGAGATGAACGGAGAGTCCGTCCGCCCCTTCCAGCGCGCCCGCCCGGACGATGGCCTTGGTCCAGGCCCAGTCCGGATCGTCGCCCACCGCGCCCACGACCACCTTGGCGTGCGGGTCGGCAGCCTTTGCCGCCTGCGTCGCGCGCCTCGCCAGCGGGGCGTAGTAGATCGCGGCTCGCGGGTCGGAGGCATCCCCGGCCCCGGTCAGGCGCTTGCCGGGAAAAACGTGGCCCACCTTAAGGTTGAATTCGTTCCAGATCTCATAGATGGGCTGATACGGCTTGGTGATCTCCACCACCTGCTTCACGAAGGCGGAATACTGCTCCACCTGCGTGTCGGTGAAGGGGGCGCCCACGGCGGCGGGCTCTTGGTCCGGCGCGCCGAGAACAAGCAGGGGACTGCGGCCCGCGATGGGCAGGAAGTTCATGATGCGGCGGCGTTCCACCATCTGGGGCGGAGCGTCCGGCGGGAAGCGGAAGGATGCCCAGACGATGCCGTCGCGGTAGGAGACGGCGCCCAGCTCGTCGAGCTGCCTGCGGACAAGGTCCGGCGACACATAACCCATGGCCCGACGGGAGCCGAAGCTGGTGAGCACGCCGAGGATGGGCGGGTTTGGCTCCGCCGTGCGCATGGCGGCGTCAGGCGCCGGGAATGTGACGGACGCCGCCGCCACGCTCCTTTGTGTGCTGCTGGTGAGCGCTGCGGCGAGGAGGGAGGAGCAAAGGATGCTGAAGACGATGTGCCTGCTCATCATGTCTCTCCTCTCGTGTGGTATCGCATGGCGCTGATCTTCATGCGAGCAGGTTGCACCACACCGCTTTCCTTAGGTTGAGAGGGCGATTCACCGATTAGATTGTTGATCGGATCGCGCTCTAGGCCGCCTTGAGCCCGTAAAGACCGACCATGGCGTCGACCATGGGGTCGATGCCGTAGAGGGCGTGTGCGCGGGTGGAGCAGATCTCCGACATGCGCTGGCGCGTGGCCGGATCGGTCAGTTTCAGGATCGCCTGTGCGAGGGCGTCGACATCCTCAAACGGAACGATGAGGCCGGATTTGCCGTCCTCGATCTGGTCATGGGCGCCGCCGGCGGGCGTGCGGATCGGCACCAGGCCGGTGGCCATCGCCTCGACCACGCCGAGCGCGAAGCCCTCGAAGCGGCTGGGCAACACGAAGGCGTCTGATGCCCACAGGGCCTCGCGCACGTCGCTCATGAAGCCGACGAACTGGAACGTGGCCTTGTCGGCCTCATCCTCGAACGCGACGGCCTTGATCTCCTCTTCACGCTCCTTGCCGCCGCCGCTGCCGACGAACAGGCATTTCATCTTCAGCTCGGGATGGGTGGAGCGGATCTGGCGTATGGCCTTGACCAGCAGGTCCTGCCCCTTCACCCAGGCAAGGCGCCCGGCGAGGATGCAGACGAAGTCATCGGGGGCAAGGCCGAACCGCGCGCGCGCGGCCTGGCGTTCGGATGCGGTGGGCACGCGGAAATGGTCGAGATTGGTGCCGCCCAGCACTTTCACCACCCGTTGCTTGAAATAGATCCTGTGACTGCGCAGGAATTTGAGGGATTCTTCCGACAAAACCACCAGCGCCTTGGGCGAAGCGATGTTGAGGAAGAATTCCTGGTGGGGGCCGAACTTCTTCTTCGAGTTGCGCAGCACGTCCTGGAGACTGCCCAGTACCGATTGGTGGTAGGTTCCCACCAGCGGCCGGCCGGTCATCAGCGAGAGGATACGCCCGAAGATCAGCATTCCAAGCCCATGGGCGTGGATGACCGAAATGTCGTTCTTCATGATGATGTCCCTCACCTTCCGGATGAGGGCGGGCGGGGGAAACTTCTTCATCTCCGGGAGAACCGTCCATTCCTTGAGCGCGGCATTGAGCATCTCGCGCTTTCCAAGGGAGGAGTCGTCGTAGCGCACCTTGCCCGAAACCATGTGGACTTCGACGCCGCGGGCGTTAAGGCCCGAGGCCAGGGTCTCGCAGTAGGACGCGATGCCGTCATTGCAATTGATCACCTCAACGAGGAACAGCACCTTTTGCCCGCCAGGGGCCAGCTTCGCCACTTGTGTCATCGCACGCGTACTCCCCCAAGTTTCGCGCCCCCGGCCACCTGCCGAGACGGCCCGGGCGCGCCCATTTCCAATGAACCCGGACGCGAACGGCCGAGCGGATGATCAGGCTGTGTCTGCCCCGACAGCGCGAGGCAAGGGCCGGGCATGCGCATCACCCTTCCCCCGCGCCGGACGGGGCGGCCGGTCGGCCGCCGCCGCTGCGATAGGCGAACTGCAGCAGGACGCCGGCCTTGATGGAGGTCACGATCAGCGCCGCGAGCAAGGCGGCGATGCCGACGCCTTCAAAGCCCATCAGCCATGTGGCGGCGAAGGTCACGCCGGCCGAGATGAACACCGCGGCCAGGTTGATGGCGGCGTATTGGTGGTCCTTGCGCACGCTCATCAGGCCGATGTTCATCAGGTCCGAGACCGAGCGGATCGAGGATGAGAGCAGCAGCATGATGAACACGCCGCGATGCTCGGCCAGCTTGCCCATGCCCATGTAGTGGATGAGCAGCTCGCAGGCGACAAAGACGCACACGCCGAGCACCAGGGCGTAGCTGAGCACCTTGCCGAGCTGCTGGCGCATGGCCTTGCGCCAGTTGGCGACGGCGCCGGTGTTATAGGCCTTGTAGAGCGTCGGCATGGCCACTTGGATGATGGCGGTGCCAACCAGGGTCTGAAGCGCGTTGGCGAGGGACCAGTAGAAGGTATAGAGGCCGGTCAGCTCCAGACCGAGCATGAAGGAGACGATGTAGCGGTCCACATAGATGAAGCCGACAAGGCCCATGTCGCTGATGAAGATGAACCAGGCGATGCGGAGGCGCTCCTTCAGCCACTGCACCTGCAAGGGTGCCCGAAGCGCTTCGGCGAGCGGCCAGGACCGCACGAACCAGAACAGCAGCCCGAAGAACAGGACATAGCTTAGCAGCCAGCCGAGCAGCACGAACTCGATGGAGCGTGTCTCCGGCACCAGAAGGCCGAGCGCGATCACGAACGGCACCCAGGACGCCAGCCGGATGAACACCAGGGTATTGGCCTGGAGGGGCATTTCCAGCGCCACCAGGGAAAGATGCAGGTCGTTGGCGTAGACCTCAAGCCAGACCAGCCCGGCGATGATGAGGTGGATCGGCGAAAGCGGAAAGCCCATCGAGAGGGCGACGACCAGCGCGACCACCATCAGGATCGCCGTCGTCACCGTTGAGGCCACGAGGCGCGTCTTCATCCGTGGTGCGGAGAAGGAGGGCGGCTGGCCAACAAGCTCGCGCTGGTGGAAATAATTGATCCCGAGATTGGTCAGTGCCGGCGCGATGCCGATGGCGCCGAGCGCGAGGCCGTAGATGCCCGCCGCTTCGAGGCCCAGGTACTTGATGATGTAGAACGACAGAACGAATCGAAACGCCAGGCTCGATGCGCGCAGGCTCATATTGGCGAGACTGGACAGATTTTTCTGAAGCAACTTCATGCTCATTTCCGATCAGGCGCCTTAGAGTGCGATGAAGACGGACCCGGCACGCAGGTTGAAGCAACCCGTGCGGAGCCGGCTCCAGAGCAGCGTGCATCCGCAGTGCGATGCTGTGGGATGGATCTGGTCACGCCGCGCCTCACCTGACGCAGCACGGCGGTTGCTGGGGAGGGGGCTGGAGCATGGCGGCGGTCACGGCAACAGCGCCGCTCCGACGCGGACCGCGCCGGCGTCCACGTCGATGATGATGGGCTCGGGCCCGATCCGGACACGGCCTTCCGGCATCGGTCCCATCAGATTGCACAGGGCTGTGGCCCGGCGCGGCGCGCCGCCCTCGAACCGCAGTTCGCCCTTGATGTCCGCCCGCGTGGTCCAGGCGATGAGCCGGATTCCTGATGAGGTCGTCGCGTGGAGGACGAACAGGTCGGGGAACGGCCGTTCCAGCCGAAACCCGCCGGACGACTTTATCAGCCGCACCGCTTCCCGGACCGCGCAGGCGGCCGGCTTGGGCCTGAAGTCGTAATCGTAGAGGCCGAAATTGTCCTCGATCTCGTCCGGATTGCGCCCCTGGTCCTTCAATTGGTAGATCCAGGCGCCCTTGAGCCACGGGGTTGCCGCCGACCAGAGCAGAAACTGGGCACTATAATCCGCGGCAGCCTGCCGGGAGATCACGCACGGCCGGCGCGCCGTCGGCCAGCCGAATTCAGTGATGTAGATCGGCACCTCGGCGCCGGTCTGGCCTTTGAGCGCGGTCTGGAGGGAGCTGACGCGGTCGGCCAGTTCGGTGGCATTGCGCGTGTTCACGTCCGGTTCGCAATGATTGTAGAGGTGGACCGACAGGCCGTTGGCGTCCTTGAGGGCGCCATCGCGCACTACGGCCTTGGTCCAGCTCCAGTCCGGATCGCCACCGGTGACGCCGGACAGGATCCTGATGCCAGGCTCCGCCGCCCGCAGCGCCGGGATGGTAGCGCGGGCCAGCGCCGCATAATGCTCGGCGGCGCGCGGGTCGCCGGCGGCCCCCGGGCCGATCAGCCAGGGCGGCCGCAGGCCGGGCGTGAGGTTCCACTCGTTCCAGATTTCGAAGGTCGGGTTGAAGGCCTTGGTGGCGGCGGCCGCGCGCACGGCGAAGTCGGTGTAGGCGGCGCGTCCGGCCGGATCGGTCAACGGCTTCACACCCCCCGGCACGGCGGGGTTCGAATGGCCGAGAATTAGCAGCGGCGTAGCTTTGGTCAGCTTCATGAACTCGAACAGCCGACGGGGCCGCGGGCCGTCAGCCCGAGCGAGCGGGCTGTCGAAGGAGGGCCAGGGCAGGTCGTCGCGGAAGGAATCGAAGCCGAGGTCCTGGATCAGGGTGGCCGCGGTTTCCGGTACGTAATTGTATTCCCCGCCGATGCCGAAATGCACGCAGATCCCGGCGACGAGGGGATCGGGCCGGACCGTCATCTGGGCACGGCTGAAAGACAGTGTCTTCACGTCGGCGCCGGACGCCGTCCCGACGCCGGCCGACAGCACAAGGCCAGCGACGAGAAGCCGGATTGCACCAGTTTTGAAGAAACGCTGCTTGATCATCGCGTCACCTCCGTCGCGTCGGGGTCGAAACCTGTGCGGTCGAATCCGCCTTGATCCCTGCGGTGGCGTTCCTCTCCCAGGCAACGCTCCAGACCGTGCTGACTTGCGCGGCGCGTTCTTCCGGCGCCGGCCGAGCCTGGACGGGGTGTGACTGGAGCGAGATCCGACCGGGTTGAATCGACCCGGTCGGCGCGTGCTCTAGTAATGCTCCTGGTACCATTCCACGAACCGGCGGACGCCCACCGCGATATCGGTGTCCGGCCTGAAGCCGGTCAGCGCGACGAGCAGATCGGGGGCGGCGAAGGTGCGCGGGACATCGCCCTGCTGCATGGGCAGCATCCTGCGGATGGCCTTCTTGCCAAGGCAGGCCTCGATGGTCTCGACGAAGCGGATCAACTCCACCGGGTGGCCACCGCCGATATTGACCACGCGAAACGGCGCCTGGCGGGACAGGGTATCGGCGACGCCTTCGGCGTCCACGCGGTTCGCTTCGTCCGGCACCACGGCGATGAGGCGGACGATGCCTTCGACCAGATCGTCCACATAGATGAAGTCCCGGCTCATCCGGCCGTCGCCATAGATGTCGATGGGCCGATCGTTGCGGATGCCGTCCACGAACTTGAACAGCGCCATGTCGGGCCGGCCCCACGGTCCGTAGACGGTGAAGAAGCGGAAGGCGGTGGTCGGCACCCGGTAGAGGTGGGCGTAGCTGTGCGCCATCACCTCCGTGGCCTTCTTGGTGGCCGCGTAGATCGTCATGGGCTCGTCGGCCTTGTCGCTCTCGGCGAACGGGATCTTCCCATTGGCGCCATAGACCGAGGAGGTGGACGCGAGCAGCAGGTGTCGCGGCTTCAGCCGCGCCGCGAGTTCAAGGACGTTGAACGAGCCGACGACGTTGGAGTCGATGTAAGAGCGCGGATTTTCGAGGCTGTAGCGGACCCCGGCCTGGGCCGCGAGGTGAACGACCACATCGGGCTCGGCACTATCGGCGGCTGCGTCCAGCGCGTGCTTGTCCTCAAGCAGGCCGATCACCGCGCGGAAGCGGTCGAAGCGTTCGAGGATGGCATGGCGCTTTTGTTTCAGCGCGACGTCATAATAGTCCGTCATGCCGTCGAAGCCGACCACGGAGTGGCCCTCCTCAAGGAGCCGCTTCGCAAGGTTGAAGCCGATGAAGCCCGCTGTCCCAGTCACAAAGTACCGCATACTCATCCTTTGATGCGGGAAGCAGCGCGCTCGAGCCTCTGGCGGGCCAGCTCGGCCTCTCATACCGCATTGCACACAGGCCTGTCCATCGCCGAGACCCAAGACGCGCCGGAGCGTGGCTGGCGCCGACGGCGGCGGTCCGCGCAGGGGCCGCCGTCCTTGGCTCCCTTCCCCCTCAGGCGCTTCGCGACCGGGCGGGCGGGCTGGCGGCTCAGGTGCGGGCCTCCAACGCCTTGATCGCCTTTTTAAATTCTTCGATGCCCAGGATGATGTGGTAGAACGTGCTCGCCGGGGCCGGCTCGGGGCGATAGCTGCCGTCGACTTCCATGCGATCGCGCCACAGGCCGGGCGTCTCCACGGCAAGGTAGCCTTGAAGGCTACGGGCACCTGCGGCCATGAATCTAAGATGATGTTGCAGTGCCGCATCGTCCGGCGCGGTCAGGGCGAGGGCGGCGTGCCCCTTCATGCGCTCGGTCTGCGGCCACAGGCGGGCCGATGCGTCCACGATCGAGCAGTCGTCGAGAAGCGTGTTGATGGCCACGTTGCGCTCCCCGTCGACGCCGTAGCGCTCGCCCAGGTCGGCCAGGCGAACGGCCGCCGCGCGCGCGTCCGGCCGGTTGCGCGAGGTGCCCCAGCGGGTGAGCAGCCAGGCCCATTCGAACTGGTGGCCGGGCTCGCAGATGCGGCCGTCCTCGCCCGGCATGGGGGCCCAGTCGCCGTCGAAGAACTCGCGCAGCCAGCCCTGCTGCGGCTCCAAGAACTTCTCCAGGCAGAGGGTGGCGATCTCGTCGGCGAGATGGGACCACTCGGCGTCGCCACCGATCTCCTCCCAGGCCAGGCATGCCTCGAACAGGTGCATGTGGGGGTTCGCCTTCAGCGGCAGCGTGCGCGGGGCGCTCTCCTCGAAGCCGCGCTCGGGGTGCTTGTAGGCGGCGACCAGCCGGTCGCGGATGGCCACGGCCTTGGCCGCGATGGCCGCGCGCTGGTCCGACACGGAGGCGGCCGCGGCGCAGGCGAACAGGGCGAAGGCGTGATCATAGAGGTTGAAGGTGTCGTCCTTGGGCGTGCCGTCCGCATGGATCACCATGCGCACCGCGCCATCCGGCGTCATGGCTTTGGCGAAAAAGTAGTCGATGCCGTCGTTCACGGCCGCCATCCAGGGACCGTCCCAGCCGAGTCGTCCAGCCAGGGCGAAGCAGAAGACCTGCCGGGCGATCACCCGGGTGCGGCGATCAAAAGGCTCGATCTCCAGCTTCAGCCCGAGCTTCTCGTGGAAGCCGCCATGGACCCGGTCGATGCCGTGGGTGTGCCACACGGGCAGGGCGGCATTCAGCAGCCAGTCCATCAGCGCGTTGCTCAGCGTCGCGGCTTCGCGAAGGGCGGGTGACGTGGTCATGAGGCACCTGTCGGGAGCATCAGGGAGGGATGGCGGCGAAGTGGGCAGGCGCCAGCCCGAGGGGGGGGCCGGGTTTGGGGGATGCAAGACGGCGCCGCAGGGGCGGCGCGACTGTTTTGTCCGTAATCGACGCCACCGCATCGGGCAATGCTGCATTGCGGCGCAGCATCGCCGCCATGGGCCGCCAAGAGGTTCGCGCCGGTGCCGGCGCGCCGATTGTCGGCGACCGGTCGCAGCGCCAGAGGGCTTGGGGTGGTACGCGTTTGCTCCAGCAAAGCCTTGTAGTGAAATCATAAATGAGGTTTCCACGGTCGGCAGGCGCAGCCGCCTGGGGGTGCGGCGAGCGGCGCGGTCCCCGTCCGCCGTCGGTGTGATGCGGGGCCGTTTCCTACTTTCAGGATGTGCCGCAACGCAGTATATCGCTGGAGGATCAGTGGTCCGCGACCGCCGGTGCCCTGCGCGTTGCAGGGCGGCGGAGGCGGACACAAGCAAAGGCGACCTGATGGCTTCCGAAACGCCGCTTCAGAAGGTGAAGGCCGATCTCGAGCGCTATGCCGCCTCCGAGGGCAAGGGCGTGAGCTTCCTCCTCGCCGTGCGCATGTTCCTGGTGACGCCGGGATTCCAGTTCGTGTTCTCGCGCCGGCTCCAGGAGATGGTGGTGCGGATCCCGGTGATCGGCCGTGCCCTGCGCCGCGTCATCTGGTGGGCGAGCTGCCTCATCTTCGGGTCCGAGATCGCCATGGCTGCGAAGATCGGCGGCGGGCTCTACGTGCCGCATCCTTACGGCATCGTCGTTGGCTCGGCGCGGATCGGGCGCAACATGCACCTGCTGCAGAACGTGACCATCGGCCGCAAGAGCCGCGAGGAGCCGGGGGACCCGATGTTCGGCGACGACGTCACGGTCTCGGCGGGGGCGGTGCTGCTCGGCCCCATCACTATCGGCGACGGGGCCGTCATCGGCGCCAATTCCGTCGTGCTGAAGGACGTGCCCCCGCGCGCCCTGGCCATCGGCATTCCGGCGCGGATCATCCCAGCCGCCGCGCCGCCTCCGGCTGCTGACGGCGCGGAGACCCTCGTCGCCTCCTCCCTTTGACCACAGCCGCAGGGGCGGGCCGAACCATGCGCATCACCCTTTTCAACGCGCTCTATCCGACACCGCTCCAGCCGAAGATCTTCGGCGGAGCGGAGGTGCTCGTGCGCCAGATCGCCGAACGGCTGGTGGCCGAGGGGCACGAGGTGGTGGTGGTCCGCCTGTCCATGGACGGGCGCCGCCAGACCGAGGAGGCCAACGGCGTGCGCGTGGAGTTCGTGCCGATCCGCAACCTCTTCACCCCGTTCGGGCCGAGGCACAACGCGCTGGCGCATCTCGCCTGGCATGTGATCGACGACTGGTTTGTCGCCGCGGCCGAGATCGCCGGCATCCTCGACGGATTTCGGCCGCAGATCGTGCACTCCCACACGCTCAACGGTCTGAACGCCCACATCTGGCAGCTGGCGCGGGACCGGGGCATCCCGGTGGTGCATACCCTGCACGATTACTACCTCGTCTGTCCGCGTTGCTCACGCTTCAAGGGCGGTCGTGCCTGCGCCAGCACCTGCCAAAGCTGTGCTTTGCTCACGGTGCATCGCCGGCAACGCTGCGCGCTGGTGGATGCTGTGGTCAGCGTGAGCCAGCGTACGCTCGACCTGCACGTGAACGAGGGCCTGTTCTCCCGTGCCGCGCGTCATGTGATCCCGAACGTGGCCAATCCGGATATCCCGTACCTTCCCATCGGGACCCACGGCGGGCCTTTGCGCGTCGGCTTTATCGGTCGCTTTGCCCCCGAGAAGGGCATCGACCTGTTGGTGGAGGCCGCGGCACGGATGCCGTCGGACACGGTGAGCCTGGTCCTCGCCGGAAGGGTTTCAGAGGCGGAGCAAGCTCGTCTGGCTGCTTTGGCGCCAGGCATGACGCTCGATTTTCTCGGCTTCGTCGCTCCTAAGGACTTCTACGCGCGAGTGGACGTGGTCGCGCTTCCTTCCATCTGGGAGGAACCGGGAGCCCTCGTGCTGCTGGACGCACAGGGCGCGGGTCGGCCCGTCTTGACCTCGACGCTCGGCGGCATGCCCGAGATGTTCAGGCGTGGTGTGACCGGATGGACGGCGGATCCATCCGTCGACGGTTTTGCCGCGACCCTGCGCAGCCTTGTGGAGAATCCCGAACTGGTGCGCACAGCACATCAGCGACTGCGGGAGCGTCGTGCGCGCACTGTCGACGACATGGTGGCGGCCTATTCGGATGTGTACCAATCCCTGGTCTCGAGGTGACCCCGGCGAACAGAGGCGGTGCGGCCCACGGGTGTGGAAAGGTGGCGGTGGATTGGTTTCGAGCGCTTGCGCCGGAATGCCGCAAAAGATCATGTTGCATCGCAGCAGAAAAGAGATGCCAATCCTGCCTCGATCTTGACCGCAGCCTGAGGCGGAGACGTGCATGTCCGTGCTTGTGAGCGGCGGTGCCGGCTATATTGGAAGCCATACCGTCCTTGAATTGGTCGGGCGCGGTGAAACGGTCATCGTCCTCGACGATCTGTCCACCGGTTTCGACTGGGCGGTGGCTGGCGCAGCGCACCTTGTGGTCGGCGATGTCGGGGACGTGGACCTTGTGCGCCGACTGATCGAGCAGCACGACATCACCGAAATCGTTCATTTCGCGGCGAAGATCGTGGTGCCGGAATCGGTGACTTATCCGCTTACCTATTATCTCGGGAACACGGTGAAGACCCGAGCCCTGTTCGAGGCGGCGATCGCGTCGGGCGTGAAGCGGCTGATCTTCTCATCGACCGCGGCGGTCTACGGCGAGCCTTCCGTTGAGGTGATTCCCGAAGCCACGCCCACCGCGCCCATCAATCCCTATGGGCGCTCCAAGCTCATGAGCGAGTGGATGCTGGCCGATGCGGCGCGGGCGCATGACCTCACTTATACCGTGCTGCGTTATTTCAACGTTGCCGGTGCGGACCCGGACGGGCGCTCAGGACAATCATCGCGCAACGCCACGCATCTCATCAAGGTGGCGAGCCAGGCGGCGGCGGGAGAGCGGGCAGGCCTAGAAATCTTCGGAACCGACTATCCGACCCTCGATGGCACCTGCATCCGCGACTATATCCACGTCACGGATCTGGCTCGGGCCCATGTGGCGGCGCTCGAGCGCCTTCGGGCCGGTGGGCAGAGCCTGACGCTCAATTGCGGATATGGGACCGGTTATTCGGTCAAGGAAGTGGTGGAGGCGGTCAAGCGCGTTTCCGGAGTTGATTTTCCGGTCAAGCTCTGTCCGCGCCGGCCCGGCGACCCCGCTTGCCTGGTGGCCGGAGCGGAGCGCATCCGCGCAGAACTGGACTGGCGGCCGCAATTGGATGACCTGTCGACGATCGTCCAGCATGCGTTGGACTGGGAAAAGCGCCTCGCCCAACGCAACACCATGGACAAGGCCTGATCGTCTCAGGAGCAGGCCACCATGGTCGGGGGAAGGGCATTGTAGCGACCGGCATGCGACGGACGGCTCAGCGTCGTCCCGTGCGTTTGCATGGGGCCTGTGTAAGAGCGCAGTCCGACGATTGAGCCCCCAGTTTCGTCTGAGGTGGGAGTGTCAGGAATTTCGTGTGGGGGCGGCGGGTTGAAGATCAGGCCGCCATGGCCTTTGTGAAGCGCTCGCCGAAGATGACGGCGAACTGCGCCTTTGCCATCGCCCATTCACGAGGTGCCATTTTCCACTCCTTTTCGGCCCGGTTCAAGACCAGGAAGAGGAGCTTCAGGGCGGCCTCGTCGGTAGGGAAGTGCCCCCTGGCGCGCACGGCGCGGCGCAGCTTGGCATTGAGCGCCTCGATGGCATTCGTGGTGTAGAGGATGCGGCGCACCTCGGCGGGGAAGGCGTAGAACGGCACGACCTCGCTCCAGGCCCACCGCCAGCTCTGGGCGATGGCCGGATAGCGACAGCCCCAGGCACTGTCCTCGAAGGCCGTGAGCGCCGCCTCGCCGGCGGCCGCATCCACGGCTCGATAGATGTCCTTCAGCGCCGCGGCGACGGCCTTGCGGTCCTTGTACGATACGAAGTCGAGGCTGTGGCGCAGCAGGTGGACGATGCAGGTCTGGACCACCGCCTCGGGGAACACCGCCCGGATCGCGTCGGGAAAGCCCTTCAGGCCGTCGATGACGGCCAGCAGCAGGTCCTCGACGCCACGGTTCCGAAGCTCGTTCATGACGCGCAGCCAGAACTTGGCGCCCTCGTTCTGCTCCAGCCACAGGCCGAGGATCTCCTTGGCGCCATCGGCGCGCACGCCGAGCGCGATGTGGACCGCCTTGTTGCGCACGATGCCCTC
>NZ_VAUP01000018.1 GCF_005871085.1 Xanthobacter autotrophicus
CGGCCGACCTTGCCTCAGGTCCGCAGAGCCGTCCTCAAGGCACTCTCCTCCGCATCACTACCGCCAACTTGCCCCCACTGCCGAAGGGCCATCTGGAGACCGCCAATCTGATTCTGCCAAAGTAGTGTTAGGCAGCGGACTCATAGCGCATCGATCCAGATACGCGCTGCGGCGAGATTGAACCGCCCCGGGTTTGCCGGAGGCTGTTTGGTGTGAATCACGCCGCCCGTTTCTGCTCGTCGAGCATGGCGTAGTAGCGTTCCTCGGCTTCGGCCGGCGGGATGTTGCCGATGGGCTCCAGCAGCCGGCGATGGTTGAACCAGTCGACCCAGGTCAGCGTCGCGAACTCGACGGCCTCGAAGGAGCGCCAGGGACCCCGCCGATGGATGACTTCGGCCTTGTAGAGGCCATTGATCGTCTCGGCGATGGCATTGTCGTAGCTGTCGCCCACGCTGCCGACAGAGGGCTCGATGCCGGCTTCCGCCAGGTGCTCGGTGTAGCGGATGCTCACGTATTGCGAGCCGCGGTCACTATGGTGCACCAGGCCGCCGCGATGAACGGGCCGTCGCTCATGCAGGGCCTGCTCCAGCGCATCCAGCACGAAGCTGGCATGGGCTGTCCTGCTCACCCGCCAGCCCACGATGCGGCGGGCATAGGCGTCGATCACGAAGGCCACGTTGACGTTGCCCGACCAAGTGCTGACATAGGTGAAGTCGGACAGCCACAGCCTGTTCGGTGCCGGGGCATGGAAGACCCGGTTCACATGATCGAGCGGGCATGGCGCGGCCTTGTCCCGCATCGTGGTGCGGACCGGCTTGCCGCGGATCACGCTGGCGAGGCCCATGCCCTGCATCAGCCGCCCGATGGTACAGCGGGCGACATCGACCCCCTCCCGCACCATCTGCCGCCAGACCTTGCGTGCCCCGTACACCTCGAAGTTCTCGACGAACACGCGCTCGATCTGTGGCCGCAAGGCCGCGTCCCGCCGCGCCCGTTCCGAGCACTTCGAGGGATCAAGCCGCCGGGCAACATGCGCATGATAGGTCGCATAGGATCGCGGGACGCGATCCGTTCCGGATCGCTATGGGGCGATCGGCAGGACCTTGCAGATCGGCTCGACCCCATACGCACTGCGATGATCGTCGATGAACGCGATCATGTCTTCGACCGGCGGTCGAGCTCCGCCAGGGCGAAATACGCCGACGCCTTGCGCAGGATCTCGTTTGCCTGCCGAAGCTCCCGGTTCTCACGCTCAAGCGCCTTCAGCTTCGCGGCCATGTCCGTCGACACACCGGCCCGCTTGCCGGCATCCACCTCGGCCTTCTTCACCCACTCGTTCAGCGAGTGCCCCGAGCAGCCAATCTTCGCCGAGATCGACAGGATCGCCTGCCAGCGGGACGGATACTCATGCCCGTGATCCAGCACCAGCGCACCGCCCGCTCGCGCACCTCGGGGGAGAACTTGTTCGTCGTCTTGCCTCTCATGGCTCCACCTTCTCAGGAGTTGGAGCCTCCGGCAAACCCGGGGCGGTTCACCATGATGAATTTTGACGGCATGATGGGCTCCGGCATGTGGGGGATGTCGCTGTTCGGCCTCCTGGTCTTGGTGGTGGTCGTCCTCGGGATCGCGGCGCTCATCAAGTATCTCGGTCGATGAGAGTGCGTCCGAGGACAGGACCAGCGCGCCTCCCGCGACGATGGTCGGCGGGACCGCCTCAGGACTTCCGGCTGGGATCGAAGGTGATCACGAGGGCGGATGCGAGGAGGGCGAAGACGGCTCCGGTGATGAACGTCGCCCGGGCGCCGCTGATGTCCCACAGCAGCCCGGCGGCGAGGCTCGCCGCGAGCGTCGCGAGGCCGGTGGCGAGATTGAACAGGCCGAAGGCCGATCCGCGCAGCGCCGCTGGGGCATTCTGGGCCACGAGCTTGGCGAGGAGACCCTGGGTGAGTGCCATGTGCGCGCCCCATAGGCCGATGCCGAGAAACGCCCCCCAGAGGCCTGGCACGAAGGCGAGGGTGAGATCGGCCGCCACCAGCACGGCGAGGCCGCTGAGCAAGAGCCGCTCAGGCGGCGCCTGATCCGACCAGGCGCCGGCGGGATAGGCGCCAAGGGAATAGACGACATTCATCGCGACGAGCACGAACGGAGCGAGCGCCAGCGGCAGTCCATCGTCGTGGGCCTTCAGGACGAGGAAGGCCTCGCTGAAGCGCGCGAGCGTGAAGACGACACCGATGGCCACGACGACAAGGAAGGGACGTTCGAGGCGTTTGAGATCCGCGATCCGCACCGGTGGAGGCCGGCCTGTTCCAACCGTGCCCACGGACCTGTCCTCGACACCCAGGACGACGCAGAGCACGGCAAGAGCGCCGGGGACGAGGGCGACCCAGAAGACGGCCCGCATGTCGTCGGCGAACACCGCCATCAGCGCGACGGCAAGCAGCGGCCCGACGAAGGCGCCCACCGTGTCGAGGGCCTGGCGCAAGCCATAGGCACGTCCGCGGATCTCGGGCGGGGTGACGTCGGCCACCAGCGCATCGCGGGGCGCGCCCCGGATGCCCTTGCCGACGCGGTCGGCGAAGCGCGCCGCGAACACCATCGCCGGAGCGCCGGCCAGGGCAAAGAACGGCTTGGATCCAGCGCCGAGTCCGTAGCCGAGCAGGATCAGCGGCTTGCGTCGACCGAAGCGGTCCGACAAATAGCCCGAGAAGACCTTCGCGATCTGCGCCGTGGATTCCCCGACGCCCTCGATCAGGCCCACCATGGCGACACTCGCACCGAGCGTGCCGGTCAGGAAGAGCGGCAGCAGCGCATGGATCATCTCGGACGAGATGTCCATGAACATGCTGACCAAGCCGAGAGCCCAGACAGTTCTCGGGATCGCGGGACGCGGACCTGCAGCCTCCGGGCGGCTTTCCGGGTGGGCCCCGTCCGCGTCCTGCATCACGCCACCTTCACCACCGCCATCATGCCCGTGGCCATATGATAGAGGTGGTGGCAGTGCAGGAACCATTCTCCCTTCGGCCCGGCGTCGAAGGCGATGGTGACGGGCATGTGCGGCGGCACCATCACCGTGTCGCGCAGCGCGCCGGAGAAGCGACGCCTCCCGATGCCCACCACCTGGAAATGGTGGCCGTGCAGGTGCATGGGATGGCTCATGGTGGTGGGGTTCATGAAGGTCATCTCCACCCGCTCGCCGGGACTGACGGCGAAGGGCCTTCCCTCACCATAGGTGCGGCCGTTGATGGTCCAGCGATAGCCCGCCTCCTCGCCGAGCATGATGGGGAAGACCTTGTCCGCCTTGCGCTGCGCAAGCGGCTTCCCGGCGGAAAGGCGCCCTTCGAACGTGAGGTCGAGCAGGCCCTGCGGACGGTCGGCGGTGTCGGCGATGCGCGCGACGGACGCTCCGGCGGTGGCCAGGATGACGCCGGTGCGCCGGGGCGAGGCCTCCACCTGCGCCAGCACCGGGAAGGCGCCGCCGCTCGCCGGAATATCCACGAGAAGGTCGATGCGCTGGCCCTGGGCCAACGGAAAAGCCTCCGCCTCCATGGGGACGCAGGGCGAGCCATCCACCGCGACGCAGCGCGGCTTCAGGCCCGGCACGCTGACGAAGAAGGCCGTGGCGGTGCCGCCGTTGATGATGCGCAGCCGCACCTTTCCGCCCTTCTCCACCTTCACCACCTCGGGATCGGCGAGGGTGCGGCGGTTGGCGAGGAAGGCATCATAGTCGACGTCGTTGGCGTGGGCCCTCATGTCTCCACCCATCCCGCCACCCATTCCGTGCCCCATGTGGCCGGCGTCGGCGCCAGCCGAAGCGGGTCCCATCATCCCGCCACCCATACCGCCCATCGCGCCCATGCCGTGACCTGCATGGTCCATTCCCGGCATCGCCATTCCCGCCATTCCCTGCGTGGACCCACCCATGCCGTGGCCGCCATGAGCGTTCGCGCCACCGAGGCCGGCGAGGATCTCCTCCGGGCTGCGGAAGGAGAAATCGTGCAGCATCACCACCACGTCCTGCGCCTCGCCCGCATCCGCCTCCCGGGTGACGAGGGGAGCGGCAAGCAATTGCTGCTCGCTCAGCGTATGGGAATGCATCCAGTGGGTGCCGGGCGTGAGGAGAAAGTCCACCTGGTCCGTTCCACCGGGCGCGAGTTCGCCGCCGTCGGGGCGGGCGCGGTCCTGGTCCGCCAGAGCGAAGATCTGGCCGTGCCAGTGCATCACCGCCGGCGTCTGCGAGGCATTGAGCACCGCGCCGGCGAGGCGATCGCCCTCCTTCGCGAAGATGCCTTCGCCCGCCGGGCCCTTGACGGCGAAGACCTTGGCCGCCTTGCCGTTCACGTCGATTGTGAGGCTCTCCACGGTGATGAGCGGGGCGGCGACGACGCGGCTCCACCCGCCGGAGAGGGCGAGCGCGCCGGCAGCGGCGCCACCCGCGAGGACGGTGCGGCGGGACAGGGAAGACAGGTGCTCAGGTCGGGTCATGGTCGGCCTCCTGGGTGCGTCGCCGGGCAGACGAGGCGAGGCAGGGATTGAGATCAGTATTTCGCCTGGGTCGTGGCGCCGTCGGGCGCGGAGATCTGGACCACGCCCTTCACGCCCTTTGGGATGGCAACTGGTGCCGTCCCGGCAAGCCGGCTGCCGCCGGCGGGCGAGAGGGGAAAACGCTGGGCCTTGCCATCCACAACCAGGATGGCATTGGCCTTGAAGCCGTCCGCCGGAACCGGCTTGTCGGAGCCGTCGCTGAGATAGAGCGAGACGGCAGGCGTCCCGTCGGCCACCAGTTCCGCATGATAATGCCCGGCATCCACGCGTACGCCGCCGTGGGCGCCGGTGCCGGGCTCGTGCGCGAGGAGCGGCGTCGCGAGAAGGGGAAGAGCGATGAGGGCTGACGCAAGGGGGCGGAAGATCATGGCGCACTCCGATCAAAAGGCATCCGCACGGGCGGCGGCTGGTGTGGGGCCGGTCTCGCCCGCCGCCGCCACCAGCCGCTCCAGCGGGCGGCGCCCGTAGACAAGGACGAGGACGGGGGTGAGCACGGCATCGAGCAGCGTGGCGCTGACGAGGCCGCCGAAGATGGTGACGGCCACCGGGTGCAGGATCTCCTTGCCCGGCACCTCGGCCCCGCTCATGAGCGGCAGCAAGGCGATGCCGGCGGAGGCGGCCGTCATCAGCACCGGGGTCAGCCGCTCAAGGCTCCCGCGCGCCACCAGCGCGGGACCGAACGGCAGGCCTTCGGCGATGGCGAGGTTGATGATGTGGCTGATCTTCAGGATGCCGTTGCGCGCGGCGATGCCGGTGAGCGTTACGAAACCGATCATGCTCGCCACCGAGAGCGGCTGCCCGGCGATCCACAGCGCCACCACCGCGCCGATGAGCGCCAGCGGCACGCTGCCCATGATGATGGCGGCGAACAACGCCGAGCGGTAGCGGCTGTAGAGGAGCGCGAACACGAGCAGCGCCGACACCGCGGAGAGGCCGCCGATGGTGCGCATGGACTCTTCCTGCGCAGCGAAGGTGCCTTCAAGACTCGCGGAGATACCGGCCGGCAGGGTGGTCGTCGCGATCACCCGGCGCATGTCGGCGACTACGGCCGCCACGTCGCGCCCGCCGGCGGTGTTGGCCAGCACGACGATGCGCCGGCGCCCGCCCTCGCGCAGGATCTGGTTCGGCCCGTCGGTCTCCTTCACCTCCGCGACCTGGGAGAGCGGCACCCAGCCCGCAGCCGTCTCGATGAGAAGGCCGGAGAGGCCCTGCGTGGTGCGGGCGGCATCGGGCAGGCGGACCACCACGTCGAAGCGCCGCGCGCCGTCCATGAGGCGGGAGACCACGCGACCGTTGGACAGCCGCTCCAGCGCGTCGGTGACCTGCGCGGGCTGGAGGCCGTGGAGGGCGGCGCGGCCATAGTCCACGCGCACCGTCACTTCCGGCACGCGCACCTGCCGCTCCACCTGCAGGTCGGCAAGGCCGGGAATGCCGGCGAGGCGCCCCCGCAGGTCGTCCGCCGTGGTGCGCAGGGTATCGAGGTCGTCGCCGAACAGCTTCAGGGCGATCTCGGCCCGCACGCCGGAGAGCATGTGGTCGAGCCGGTGCGAGATGGGTTGGCCAACGTTGATGGCGGCCGGCAGCACCGAGAGGCGGTCGCGGATGTCGGCGGTGATCTCGGCCCGGCTGCGATCGGAGAGGGTGAGGTCCACCTCGATCTCGGAGGCATGGACGCCCTCGGCATGCTCGTCCAGCTCGGCCCGACCGGTGCGCCGGCCCACCGCCTTTACCTCCGGCACCTCCAGGATGAGCTTTTCCGCGACAAGGCCCATGCGGTGGCTCTCGGCCAGCGAGAGGCCGGGCCGGAACGACATGGAAATGGTGAGCGAGCCCTCGTTGAACGGCGGCAGGAAGGCGCGCGGCAGGCCCGCGGCGGCCACCACCGCCGCGAGGAAGAGAAGCGCGGTGGCGCCCATCACGAGGCGGGGGTGGCGGAAGGCGGCGGCGAGCAGGCCGGCGTATCCGCGCTTCACGCCGCGCACCAGCGCGCCCTCCCGCTCCCCATGGCGGCTGAGCGCTGGCAGCAGGTAAAACGCGAGCACCGGCGTGAGCGTGATGGAGGTGGCAAGGCTCGCGAGGATCGAGACGATGTAGGCCTGCCCCAACGGCGCGAACAAGCGCCCCTCGATGCCCGGCAGCGCGAACAAGGGCACGAACACCAGGACGATGATGGCCGTGGCATAGACGATGCCCGAGCGCACCTCCCGGCTCGCCGCCACCACCACGTCGAATACCGGCTTAGGCGCCGCAGCGGCGGCGTTCTCGCGCAGGCGGCGAAAGATGTTCTCCACGTCCACCACCGCGTCGTCCACCAGTTCGCCGATGGCGATGGCGAGGCCGCCCAGCGTCATGGTGTTGATGGACAGGCCGAAGGCGTGGAACACGATGGCCGTGGCGAGGATCGACACCGGGATGGCGGTGAGCGAGATGAAGGTGGTGCGCCAGTTCAGCAGGAACGCGAACAGCACCACGGCCACCACCGCCATGGCCTCCAGCAGCACCTTTTCCACGTTGCCGACGGACGCTGAGATGAAGTCCGCCTGCCGGAACACCGGCGGCGCGATGCGGATGCCGTCGGGCAGCGTGCGGTTGAGGTCGGTCACCGCGTCCTCCACCGCGCGGGTGAGGGCGATCGTG
Organism: Xanthobacter autotrophicus; assembly: GCF_005871085.1. Classification (GTDB taxonomy): domain Bacteria; phylum Pseudomonadota; class Alphaproteobacteria; order Rhizobiales; family Xanthobacteraceae; genus Xanthobacter; species Xanthobacter autotrophicus. The sequence continues at coordinate 7,180 of NZ_VAUP01000018.1, forward strand.
TCCACCTCCGGCTGCTTCTCCACCGAGACGATCACTGCCGGCCGGCCCATGTAGCCGGCATCGCCCCGCTTCATGCGGGCTGCATAATCCACCTGCGCCACCTGGTGCAGGAAGACGGTGCCGCCGCCGGGGCGGGGCAGCACCAGGCTATTGAGATCATCCAGGCTGAGGGTGCGGCCGATGTTACGGATCAGGAACTCGCGCCCGCCATGGTCGGCAAAGCCACCGCCGGAATTGGTACCGAACTGCGCCACCGCCTGTTCCAGCGCATCGACGGAGATGCCGAGGGCGCGCATGGCGGCCGGGTCCGGCGAAACGCGGAACTGCCGCACCTCCCCGCCCATGGGGATGACCTGCGCGATGCCGGGAATGGCGAGCAGCCGCGGACGGATGATGAAGTCCGCCGCCTCGCGCACCGCCATGGGAGATGCGGTGTCGCTCGTCACCGCGAACATCAGGATCTGCCCCATGATGGAGCTGATGGGTCCCATCTGCGGGGCAACGTTCGCCGGCAGCCGGTCGCGCACCAGAGCGAGGCGCTCGGCGATCTGCTGGCGGTCGCGGAAGATGTCGGTGCCGAAATCAAACTCCACATAGAGGACGGAGAGCCCCACCCCCGAGACCGAGCGCAGGCGGATGAGGCCCGGAAGGCCGTTCATGGCCGTCTCCAGCGGGAAGGTGACGAGCTGTTCCACCTCGGCCGGGGCAAGGCCCTCCGCCTCGGTCATGATGGTGACGGTGGGCCGGTTGAGGTCCGGCAGCACATCCACCGGCAGGCGGGTGACCGCAAAGGCGCCGGTGAGCACCAGCACGAGGGACAGCGCCAGCACCAGCAGGCGGCTTTTGAGGGACTGGGCGACGAGGAAGGTGAACATCGGCCGGCCTCAGCGGATCTGGTCGATGAGTTCGGCACCCTCGGTAACCACGCGGCGATCGGGCGGCAGGCCGGCCACCACCAGCACGCGGCCGGCATCGAGGGGTTCCGTCTTTACCTCGCGCGCAACGAAGCGCTCGGCCGCGACATGTTCATAGACGATGGCCTGACCGTTCGCCCCGCGCACCACCGCCGTGCGGGGGATGGCGATGCCCGTGCGCGGGGCGCCGGCCTCCGCGAGGACCGTGAGAAACTGGCCTGGGCGCAGCCCCTCGAAACCCGCGGTGACGGCAAACTGCAGCGGAAGAGCCTGACCACGGTCGGACATTCCCGCGCCGAGGAAGGCGAGCGTGACGGAGCGGCCATCGGCCAGCCGGCCCGAAGCGCCTGACCTTCCGACATCCGGCGAGAAACCCAGCGCCTCCACCCACAGCCGGTCGGGATCGATGATACGGAACACCACCGTGTTCGGGTCCGCCATCTGCCCGGCCACCGCATCCGAGGTGGCGATGACGCCGGCGACAGGCGCGCGCAGCGCCTCCGGCTCGCGCTGCACCCGCTCCAGCGTGGCGCGGCGAGTCTGAAGTCCTTTCAGCTCAATCTCCGTCTCCTCCACCTCGCGGCGGGTGACGGCGTTCTGGATAGCCGACAGGCGCTCATAGCGACGCTTCACGATGGCGATCTGCTGGTCCAGCTCGAAGCCCTGCTGCTCCAGGTCCTTGAGGTCCGAGGCGCCGATGGATGGGTGCACGAACGCGAGGATGTCGCCTGCCGCGACCCTCGTGCCGAGCGGCTTGAAACCGCCCGGCGGCGGTGCCAGCCGCCCACCCACCGCCGTCTGCACCAGCCCGCTGGCATTGGCATCCGGCACCACACGCCCCGGCAATTCCACCGCACGGGCATGGCTGGCGGATGCGGTGACGATGGTGCGCACGCCGAGGATGCGCTGGCTCGGCTTCGGTACGATCACCGAGCCGTCGGGCAGGCGCTGGGCCGCATCACGGACGGGAGGCTTCGGCGCATCCTCGGCCTGCGCATCCGGCGGCAGCGATGCGGCAAGTCCCAGACCGGCAGCGAGAACAAGCGCCGCCGAGCGCCGCCGCAGCGCCATCAGGACGATCGCCGCAAGGAATCCGATGACCGCGCCAGCGAGCAAGCCCAACGGCAACCCGCCGAGCAGCCCCAGCGCCACCGGGGTGGCGCGAGGGGCCGCCGGCGCCCGAGCCGCGGGCACTGTGAGAGTGGTTGCAAGCACGTCCACCGTGCCGCCGGCCGTGACCGTGAAGGCGAGATCGTGGGCGCCCGGCTTCGCGGCGAACGGAGCGGCGACCACATAGGTGCCGGGCTCCATCGGCCTTGCGGTCAGTGCGCCCTCAGGCGTGTCCATCTCGATGGTCGCGCCATCCACCGGCGCGTTGTCGGCGAAGCGGTCGAGGTGGATGGCGAGCGTGCCGCCACGCAGCACGGCGACCAGCTCGAAATCGGCGGAGGTTGCCTCGGCGCGGGGGGCTAGTGTCGCCTCCGGTGGCGCGGCAGGCGCGCCGTGGTCATGGCCCTCGTGGGCCATCGCGCCCATCACCAGCATCAAGCCGGCGAGAAGGGCGCACGACCCAAGGCCTGCTCTCCACACGAAATGGCGTACCATCCTTCAACCCGTCCGATCCTCGTTCCGGTACGGGAGCCAGATAGCGCACGGGCTGTCACGCCGCGTATCGCTTCTGTATCAGTTTGTTTCAGGCTGGACCTTGGGCAGGCGCACCGTGACGACGAGCCCACCGCCAACGCCGTTTTCGAGGGTCAGCGTGCCGCCGTGCGCCTCGGCCACCGCGCTGGCGATGGTGAGGCCGAGCCCGACGCCGCCGGTGGCGCGGCTGCGCGACGCTTCAAGCCGCACGAAGGGCTCAAGCACGGCGGCCAGTTGGTCCTCTGGAATCCCCGGTCCCTCGTCCCGCACCGTCAGGACGGCATCCGTTTCCTCGTCCATGATGGACACATGCGCGGAGCCGCCATAGGCAAGCGCGTTTTCCACCAGATTGCCCACCATCCGCTTCAGGCTGACGAGTCGCCCCGCGACGACCAGGCGCGGCGGCGCCGAAAGATCGGCCCGCAGGCCCCGGTCCCGCGCATCGTCCACGATGGTTTCCACCAAAGCCACGAGGTCGAGGGGCCGCACGGGCTCCTCGCTCGCCTCGCCGCGCAGGTAGGAGAGCGTCGCCTCGACCATCTGCTCCATCTCCGCGACATCCCCGGCGATGGCATCGCGCAGCGCCGGGTCGCTCACATCCTCGAGGCGGAAGCGCAGGCGCGTCATGGGCGTGCGCAGGTCATGGGAGACCGCGGCGAGGGCCTGGGTGCGCCGCTCGACGAGTCCGGCGATGCGCGCCTGCATCCCGTTGAAGGCGTGGGCCAGCTCCCGCACCTCCTTCGGTCCCGTCTCGGGCAGGTGAACGCGCGCCGCATCCGGCGGAAGGGCCGCGACGGTACGCGCCATGGCCCTGAGCGGCCGCGTCAGCCAGGCGGCGATGGCGAGGGACAGCAGCAGCACGCCCGACGCCATGAGGGTCGTGGACAGCACCGATCCGTGCGCCCCGGCCGCCTGCGGGACGGAGGCGAACAGGCGGGCGTTCAGCCAGCTGCCGTCCGGAAGGCGCACGGCGACCAGGCTGAGGTGCGGGTCGGTGCCCGCGCCCACCAGCACATCCTGCGGCCCGAGGTCGGGCGCCAGCGTGCGCACGTCGTCGACGAGGCGCTGCCATCCCTCCACCGCATGGGAGCCGGGTGCGGCCATGGCTTCCCGGCTCCAGTGGGCGTCGATGGCGCCGCCGGACAGCTCATGGGCCACATCCTCGCGGCTTTCCGGCGCCGCCGCCGCGAGCGACCGGCGGAACGCGACGATCTGGTCGGCGAGGCGGATGGCATGGGCCGCGTGGCGCTCGCGCTCCATGGCGTGCTCGTAGGTCCACAGGCTCAGCAGATGCACGACGACGATGCCCAGTACCGCCACCACGGCAGTGCGCACGGCGAGGCTATCCGATGCACGGATCAGGGCGCGGATCACGAGCGTTCCACCTCCGGGACGAAGAAATAGCCCGCGCCGCGCACGGTCTTCACCATCTCGGGCCCGCCATGGGGCTCAAGCTTCTTCCGCAGCCGGCTGACTTGGATATCGATGGCGCGGTCGAAGCCCGTAGCGGTGCGGTTCTTGGCGGCGTCCATCAGCTGGTCGCGCGTCAGCACCCTTTGGGGATGTTCGAGGAAGGTCAGGAGCAGGTCGTATTCGCCGGTCGACAGATCGACTACCACGGCCGCGGGGTTGGTCAGCTCCCGCCGACGGGTGTCGAGGGTCCAGCCCGCAAAGGTGAGCAAGGTGCCACCGGACACCGTGCCATCGGAAGGCCGCATGCGCCGCAGCACCGCATGGATGCGCGCGAGCAGCTCGCGCGGATTGAAGGGCTTCGACAGATAGTCGTCGGCACCCAGCTCCAGCCCCACGATGCGGTCCACGTCACTGCCGCGCGCGGTGAGCATGATGATGGGCACGTTCGAGGTGCGACGGATGTCCCGGCACAGGTCGAGCCCGCCCGTGCCGGGCAGCATGATGTCGAGGATGATGAGATCCACCGGCCCCGCCTTCATCGCCTCGCGCATCTCGCGGGCATCCTGGGCCGTGGTGACCTTGTGTCCGTGCTCGCGCAGGAACTTGCCGGCGAGGCGTCGGATCTCGGCGTCATCATCGACGATCAGGATATGGCCTTCGGGGGACACGAGGTGACGTACTCCTGAAAGGCAGTCCTGCGGGCGCGACGGCCGCTCCGCGGACAAGCCCTTTTATCCCAGCCGGCGTGCTTCGCCATACGAAGTTGGCGCAGGCAACAAATCGCCCCGCACCGCGCCCGCGCTGATGCCGGCCGACGGAGCGTGCTCCCGCGCAAGGCCATGCCAGCCGAGCCAGCCGGTATAAAGGCCGACCATCAGGATCAGCGCGGCGGAGGCATAGGGCGCGCGCCGGGCGAAGGCGCTGAAGCCCGACCAGCGTTGCGAGACGTGCCGGACGCTGAGCGCGGCGAGCACGCCGGCCGACACCAGCGTGAGCGCCAGGCCGATGCTGAAGCACAGGACCAGCACGAAGCCGAGGCTGAACGCCTTCAGCTGCATGCAGATCAGCAGCACGGTGATCGCCGCCGGGCACGGGATCAACCCGCCCGTCAATCCGAAGACGATGATCTGCCAGGTCGCCACCGAGCGACCGGCAAAGCGATTGCGGATGTCGGAGGCGTGGGCGCGGGCATGGGCGTCGTCCTCCTTGCCCAGATTCATGTGGGCATGGTCATGCTCCTCGAACACCAGGGCATGGACCTCCTCCCCGCCGGCGGGGAGGAGGCGCAGGCGCAGCTCCACTGAAAAGGCATGGGGCTCGGGAATGTCTCGCGCGCTCTCCAGGAATTCGCCCCGGCCCACGAACGGGAAGACCTGACGGCCGCCGTCGGGCCTCAGGGTTTCGAGAAAAACGCGCTCGGCGTCAGGAAGCCTGCGCCCGGCAGGGCTTGAGATGCGCCACCGCGGCGGCACGCCATCCTCGAAGATGTCGAGCGCCAGATCCCCTTCCGTGGTCGGGAGGAGACGGGTCTCGTCCTCATGGTGGTGATGCGCGTCGCTCTGCTCGCGCCACGTCTGCCAGGCCATCCAGCCGGCGATGGTGATGATCGCCACGGCTGAAGCGAGCTGAAAATAGGGTTCGCTGGCCTCACCACCCCATTGCTGCCCGAAATACAGCCCCCCGAGGGCAATGAGCCAGACCACCGCCGTGTGCGAGGCCGTCGCGGCGAGGCCCAGCAGGACGGCCTGGGTGAGCGTGCCGCGGATGGCGATGATGAAGGCGGCCATCATCGTCTTGGAATGGCCCGGCTCAAGCCCGTGCAGGGCACCGAGCAGGATGGCCGAGGGGATGAACAGCCAGGCGTGCGCGGCCCCCTGCTGGAGCAGGTCTGTAAACGCAGTCATCTTGCTCTCAGATCACTTGAGGTAGGTGCGGACGACCTCGATCAGGTCGGCGGCGCCTTTGGCACGCTCGGGGTCCGGCTCGGCGTCCGGGTTCACGACGTGATGGCGGATGTGGTCCTCCATCAACTCCGCCGTCAGTCCATTGATGGCGCCGCGCATGGAGGCGACCAGCATCAGCACGTCGGTGCAGCCGATCTCTGCTTCCAGCGCTCGCTCCACGGCTTCGGCCTGCCCCTTGATCCGGCGGATGCGTGCGAGAAGCTTGGTCTTGTGCTTGATCGTGTGTGCCATCGTGAATTTATAATATAGGGGGGTACCCTATGTAAATTACTCCCCTCCCCACTCCTCTCCCGGACCGTGTCGGGCTTGTGCGAAGGGCGACCGTCCGACACCTCATCTGCCGACACCGCGTCGATGGCTGCAGCGATTTGGCCTCGGGCCATCGGGACCCTTCACAAGGTCCATCATGCCCGCCTGACACGACATTCCTGATACGCCCTCGCATCAGTCGTCATCTGAATCGCCCGCCGTCCGTGGGATCCGCTCCAGGCTGGCGGGGTCGTACTTCGCCTTCAGGCGGTCGCCGCGCGCGTTGGTCGCCCTGACCTTGTAGCAGCCGTCGTCGGAGCGGATGGACAGTACGGTCCAACCCTCGCCCTCCAGCTTCTTCTGGAGCGCGTCGCGTGGCTGCCAGTCGGCCAGCGGCACGTTGCAAGCCCGGTCGGCCGCCGCGGGTCCCGCGCCGAGGCATGCGGCGAAGACCAAAATCGCAGCAACTGACGTGCGTCTCACCAAAGATCCTCCGACGTGTGCAGCCCGCGAAATAGAAAGCACGCCCAACTGACGCCCACCTGAACGCTCATGCAAATTATCGGGCCCCATCGGCTCGTCTCACGCGCTAAGTTGGCACGGAACACGCAAAGGCGACACATGCGGATCCTTCTGGTCGAAGATGACCCTGTCCTTGGGATGGCCGTGCGCGACCAGATCATCGCCGACGGTCATACGCCCGACTGGGTGACCCGTCTCGACGAAGCCTCCGAGTCGATCCATGCCGCGGCCTTCGAGCTGGTCCTGCTCGACCTGATGCTTCCGGACGGGCGCGGGCTCGATTTCCTGAAACGCCTGAGAGTGGCGGGCGACGTCACGCCGATCATCGTGCTGACGGCGCGGGACCAGATCTCCGACCGCATCGCGGCGCTCGATGCCGGCGCCGACGATTACTTGGTCAAGCCGTTCGACTTGTTCGAGCTCAGCGCGCGGATCCGGGCGGTGGGGCGGCGCTATGCCGGCAATCCCAATCCGCTGGTGTCCTTCGGCGACATCGAGGTGGATCTTGCCGCCCGCTCGGTGCGGCGCGGCGGCCGGCCGGTGGTGCTGACCGGCCGCGAATGGTCGCTGTTCGAGGCCTTCGTGCAGCGCCCCCACCAGCTCATGTCGAAGCCGCAGCTCGAGGAGCGGCTCTATTCCTTCGATGCCGAGGTGGAGAGCAACACCATCGAGGTCTATGTCGCGCGCCTGCGCAAGAAGCTCGGTGCGCAGGTGATCGAGACGGTGCGCGGCATGGGCTATCGTCTCGGCGCGCCGGAGGTGCGTGCGTGAGCGGGCCTCGCCAGCCCGGCCGGTGGAGCCTGCGCCGGCGCCTCGGGCTGTGGCTCACAGTGGCGGTGGCGGCCCTGTGGCTTGCCGCGGCCACAGTGGCAGGCCTGGTGCTGCAGCATGAGATCGGCGAGGTGTTCGACAGCGCGCTGCAGGAGGTGGCGCAGCGGGTGCTGCCGCTTGCCTATTCCGAGCTGCTCTCCCGCGAGGCCGGGGACGCGCCCCAGCACATGGCGCCCATCGGCCCCCACCGGGAATACATCACCTATGTGGTGCGCGACGGCGCAGGGCGCGTGCTGCTCCAGTCCAGCGACGCCGAGCTGATGGCAATTCCGGCGGGCCTCGCCCCGGGCTTCCGCACCTCCGATCGGCTGCGCACATACACCGAGGCGGCGGTGCGCGGTACCATCGTAGTCACGACGGCGGAGGATCTCGGGCACCGCGCCGCGGCGGTGCGGCGGGCCGTGGCGGCGCTGATCTGGCCTCTCGTCGCCTTGGTGCCCATCGCGCTGGCCGGTGTCTGGCTCTCGGTCCGGCTGTCGCTCAAGCCAATGCTCGCCTTCCGCCGTGCCATCGAGACGCGCGGGCACGGCAATCTCACGCCCGTGGCAACGGCGGGACTGCCGGAGGAGATCGCGCCCGTCGCGGCAGCGGTCAACGCGCTGCTGGAACGCCTGCGCGGCGCGCTGGAGGCGGAGCGTGGCTTCACCGCAAACAGCGCCCACGAGCTGCGCACCCCCATCGCCGCGGCGCTGGCGCAGACCCAGCGTCTCGTCGCCGAGCTGCCTGAGGGCCCGGAGCGGGAGCGCGCGCGCGCCATCGCGGGCGCCCTGCGCCGGCTCTCGCGCCTGTCCGAGAAGCTGCTGCAGCTGGCCAAGGCCGAGGGGGGCGGTCTCGTCGCCGAGGTGCCGGCGCCGCTCGCGCCAGTGCTGCGCCACGTGATCGCGGACATCGACCGCCAGACCGGCCGCGGCACCGACATCGCCCTCTCGATCCCGGCGAACGGCGGGCCGCTATCCGATCTCGATCCGGACGCCTTCGCCATCCTCGCGCGCAACCTCATCGAGAACGCGCTGAAGCACGGCGAGCCCGAGACGCCGGTCGAGGTGCAGCTCGACGACGGCCGGTTCGAGGTCGCAAATCACGGCCCCGTCGTGCCGGCGGACCTTCTGGCGGGCCTCCTGCGTCCGTTCCAGCGCGGGCCCACGGGAGCGGAGGGCTCCGGCCTCGGCCTCGCCATCGCCGCCGCCATCTGCCGCGGCGCCGGGCTGACCCTCGACCTCACCTCGCCGATCCCGGGCACGGCAGACGGCTTCCGCGCCACGGTACGCTTCCCGGCCGCGCCGCGATCCTGACGGGAAGCTGAACGCACATCCGCGTCCGCTTCAGGTCGCCGTCAGATGGGGACGCAAGGTTACTCCCGGTCAACACCCGCCGGGAGGCACCCATGAAGACACGGACCCTGATCGCAGCGGCTCTTCTCCTGTCTACCGCCGGCCTTGGCGTCGTCCTGGCGGCGACGCAGGCCGATCACCTGAGCCACCGTTTCCGCACGCACCACGACGGCACGGAAGCCTCCGCCGCCGATCGCCCGATCAGCTTCGCGCAAGAGGATCGCGAGCGCGGACGAGGCGACCGCCATAACGACCGCCGCCGTCACGCGGAGGATGACGATGACGACGACGATGACGATGACGATGACGAGGGTGGGCGCCGCGGCGCAATCCCGCAGGCCGGCCCGGCCGGTCCCGGCGCCCCGGTGCCCGACAACGGCCTCTTCAACGGCAAGGCCCGCCCCAAGGTCGAGGTGCAGTGAGCAGCGGCCGACCCATTCCCCTTTCTCCCCCCAGGAACAGACCGATGAAATTCATCCTCCCCGCCGTGGCCGCCACCGCCGCCTTGATCGCCCCGGTGGTCGCCGAGGCCCGCCAGGTCACCTTCGAGACCACCCTCAAGGCCTATGGCGGCAACGGCGCCTATGTGGTGCTTTACGTCACCGATGCTGCCGGCGCCTACAAGGGCACCTTGTGGATGGCCGGCGGCAAGGCGAAGTACTACCGCCACCTCAGCGACTGGCAACGCGCCTCCGGCGGGCGGGCGACCGAGATCGACGGCATCACCGGCGCCAGCATCGGCTCCGGCAAGACGCTGAAGATTAGCCTCGACCTCGCCGACGCCATGATCGACGTCGGCTACAAGGTCCATGTCGATACCGCGGTGGAGGACGGCCTGGACAATCCCTCCGAAGTGGTGGTGCCGCTCGACACCGCAGCCTCGGGCAAGCCTGCGCCCGGCAAGGGCTACGTCAAGTCCTTCTCGGTCACCTTCTGAACCTGTCGGGTCCTCATGCTTCGCCGCCTTCATGCGCTGCCGGGCCTCGTGCTTGCGCTCGGCCTCACCGTTACCGCTCTCTCCGGCGCGGCGCTCTCCGTCCAGCCGGCGCTCGACCGCCTCGCCGCGCCGGCAATCCCGTCCGGCACCAGTGTGGCGGCGCTCGCCGGGGCGGTGGCCGCCCGCCACGAGAGCGTCGATGCCATCCGCCTCAGGGCGGACGGCATCCTCACCGTCGCCTTCAGCGATGGCGGCGGGCGCGGCGTGGAGCAGATCGATCCTGGCACCGGCGCGGGGCTCGGCCCCTATCAGGTTTCCGAGACGACGCGTTTCGTGACGAACCTGCATCGCGCCTTCCTTTCCGGCGATGCCGGACGCGCCGTGGCGGGGATCGGCGCCCTCGCCATGCTCATCCTGTCGGTTTCGGGCGCCGTCCTCCTTGCCCGCCGCCTCGGCGGCGCGGGCGCATTGCTGCGCCCCATCCGGGGCACGCCGGCGCAGCGCTGGCACGGCGAGCTCGGCCGCTTCGCCGCCGCCGGACTCATCCTCTCCTCCCTCACGGGACTGTGGATGTCGGCGGGCAGCTTCGGCCTGATGCCCGAGACCGGGGGCACGACACCGGAAGTGGCCGCGAGCGGCGGCGTGCCCGCGCCGGTCGGGACGCTGGCGGCGCTCCGGGCCATCGATGTGGTGCGCATGCGCGAACTGACCTTCCCTGCCCCAGGCGATCCGACCGACACCTACGGCCTGCGGACGGCGGCGGGCGAAGCGCGGATCGATGCGGCGACGGGCGCGGAGCTGTCCTTCACCCCCGCGACGCCGCTCGACCGCCTGAACGACCTGCTGCGCACCCTCCATACCGGCCGGGGCGCCTGGGCGCTCGGGCTCCTGCTCGGCCTGTCGGCGGCCACGGTCCCGGTGCTCGGTGCGACCGGCGTCGTGATATGGTGGCGGCGCCGCGCCGCCCGGCCGCGCATCGCGACGAACGCCCCCCTGCGCAGCGCCGACACCCTCATCCTGGTGGGCAGCGAAGGCAATTCCACCTGGGGATTTGCCGCGACGCTCCACACAGCGCTGACCCGCGCCGGTCATCGCGTCCACACCACGGCCATGAATGACTTACGACAGTTCCCCGCTGCCACCGAACGCCTGCTGATCCTGGCCGCGACCCACGGGGACGGCGGAGCTCCCGGCTCGGCGAGTGCCTTCCTGTCGCGGCTCGCGCACCTCGCGCCTCGGATGGAACGCCGGGTGCCGGTTGCCGTGCTCGGCTTCGGCGACCGCAGCTTCCCCCGCTTCTGCGGCTACGCCGAGCAAGTCTCGGCCGCGTTCGCGGTGCAGGGCTTTCCGCAACTCCAGCCCCTGAAGCGCATCGATCGACGCTCGGCGCAGGAATTCGCGCAGTGGGGACGTGACCTCGGGACCAGCCTCGGCCACGATCTGGTGCTCGAACATACGGCCGAGCGCCCGAAGACCCTCGCGCTCGAACTGGCGTCGCGCGAGGACTACGGCGCGGCCAGCGGAGTACCGGTGGCGATCCTGCGGTTTCGTCGGCCTGGACAGGGCGCGCCTGCGGGACGCCTGCCGGCCTTCGAGCCCGGCGACCTTCTCGGCATTCTGGCGCCGGGGGCCGACATGCCGCGGTTCTATTCGCTGGCATCGTCGTCGAGGGACGGGATGCTTGAAATCTGCGTCCGCCTGCGCGCGGGCGGGCTCTGCTCCACCTTCCTGCACGGCCTTGCGTCAGGTGACAGGGTGGAAGCCTTCATCCGCGCCAATCCCGCCTTCCGGCCGGCCGGGGGCCGCACGCCGCTCATCCTGATTGGCGCCGGCGCCGGCATCGGCCCGCTCGCCGGGCTGGTGCGGGCCAATGCGGCGGGTCGGCCGGTCCACCTCTACTGGGGTGGCCGGAGCCCCTCGTCGGACTTCCTCTACGAGCACGAACTGGCCCAGCACCTCGCAGAAAAGCGCCTGACCTCGCTCCAGACCGCCTTCTCGCGCGGTCCGGATGGCGGCGCCTATGTGCAGGACCGCATCACCGCCGATGCCCCCCGCCTGCGTGAGCTGGTGAGGCAGGGCGCGCAGATCCTGGTGTGCGGCGGCCGCGAAATGGCCGAGGCGGTCACCCGCGCCCTCGATCCGGTGGTGCGCCCGCTGGGCCTCGATCTTCCCACCCTCAAATCGTGCGGGCGCTATGTCGAAGATGTCTACTGAAGTCGTCCCCCAACCTTTGGCGCTGCGCCGACGCGCACTGAGCGGCCCAACCATGGGCTCGCGCTGGTCCGCGGTCTTCTGGACCACCGAGGATGTGGACACCGCCGCCCTCGACCGCAGCCTTCAGGCCGCCGTCGATCGTGTCGAGCAGCAGATGACCACGAGGAGGCCCGACTCCGATCTGGAACGCCTCAGCGCCGCACCGATCGGGGTCTGGGTTCCGATTCCGCGGGAGTTGACGGAGGTGCTCGCTGCGGCACTCGACATCGGCCGCCGCTCGGAGGGCGCGTTCGACATCGGTGTCGGCGACCTCGTCCGGGCCTGGGGCTTCGGCGGGTGCCACACGCCAGACGCACGGGGAATTGCCGGCGTCGCCGGACGACCATCGTTCGAGCCGCCGAAGACACTGCAGCTCGATTTGGCCGGCGGCCGGGCCCGACGCCTCGCGCCGCTGCGGCTCGACCTCTCGGGCATCGCCAAGGGCTTCGGCGTGGATGAGCTGGCGCGCGAGATGGGCGCGACCGGCTTGTCTTGCTGGCTGGTGGGCATCGACGGCGAGATGCGGGCCGAGGGCGTGAAGCCCGGCGGCCGCCCCTGGGCCGTCGCCCATGAGAAGCCGGTTCCCGGCGCGCGGGAGATCCTCGGCGTGCTGGAGCTGTCCGGCGCCGCCGTCGCCACCTCGGGCGCCTACCGCCACCGGGTGGAGGTCGACGGCCGTATGCTTTCCCACACCATGGACCCGCGCCGCGGCGCGCCGCTGGAGAACGACCTCGCGTCCGTCACCGTCCTCGCCGGGACCTGCATGGCGGCGGATGCCTGGGCCACCGCGCTGCTGGTGGCCGGCGCCGTGCGCGGACCCGAGCTCGCTCGCAGGCAGGGTCTCGCCGCCCTGTTCGTGCAAACCGACGGCGAGGTTCTGGAAGCATGGCCGTAAGCCGCCGCGCGCCGACCTCCGCAAGCCCCGTTGAGACCCCTCAATGCGGTGCCCGACCGTTGGATGGTATCGACCCCGTGTTCCCTCACATTCGTCCGCCCGTGACGGACCGCACAGGAAGAGAGCCACCGAGATGCGACACATCAAGCTGATCCTGCTCGGGATCCTCGTCCTCATGACGGGCCTTTGGCTCGCGGCGGAGCCGGCGGCATTCCAGTCGTCCGGCTTCTTCGTCGTGCGCGGGGCTGCCGTGCAGTACACCGGGGTCATCGCGATGGTGGCCATGAGCGTGGCGATGATGCTGGCCTTGCGCCCCCGCTGGCCTGAGCGCTGGATGGGCGGGCTCGACAAGATGTACCGGCTGCACAAATGGCTCGGCGTCACCGCGCTCGTGGTTGCCGTCGTCCACTGGCTGTGGGCGCAGGGACCAAAATGGGCTGTCGGCTGGGGCCTCTTGGAGCGGCCCGTCCGCGGCGCGCGGCCACCCATCGCGAACCCGGTGGAAGCCCTCCTTTCGGGGCTGCGTGGCACGGCGGAGGGCGTGGGCGAATGGGCGTTCTACGCCGCCGTGCTCCTGATCGCGCTGGCGCTGATCCGCGCCTTTCCCTACCGGCTGTTCTACAAGACTCACCGGCTGCTGGCCGTCGCCTATCTGGTGCTGGTGTTTCATACCGTGGTGCTGCTGAACTTCCGCGACTGGGTAACGCCTCTCGGCTGGGTGATGGCCCCATTGCTCGCGGGCGGGACGGTCGCGGCCATCATTGTGCTCCTGCGCCGGGTCGGCGCCGGGCGGCAGGTGAAGGGCCGGATCGCCGCGCTGGACTATTACCCCGGCGTGAAGGCGCTGGAGACGGTGATCGACCTGCCCTCCGGCTGGCCGGGGCATCGTCCAGGCCAGTTCGCCTTCGCCATGTCGGACGCATCGGAGGGGGCCCATCCCTACACCATCGCCTCCGGCTGGCACGCCGAGCGCCCGCAGATTACCTTCATCACCAAGGATCTGGGCGATCACACCCGCCGCCTCAAGGAAAAGCTCAGCGTCGGCCAGCAGGTGAGGATCGAGGGGCCTTATGGCTGCTTCACCTTCGACGACGACTGCCGGCGGCAGATCTGGGTCGGCGGCGGCATCGGCATCACCCCCTTCATTGCGCGCATGAAGCACATGGCGCTGCGGGGAGAGTCCCCGGACTGGCCGCAGGGGCAGTCCATCGACCTGTTCCACGCCACCGGCGACGTGGACGAGACGGCGCTTGCCAAGCTCGCAGAGGATGCGGCGGCGGCCGATGTCCGCCTGCATGTCCTGGTCAGCGGGCGCGACGGCCATCTGACAGGGGAGAGGATACGCGAGGCGGTGCCGCAGTGGCGCGCGGCCAGCATCTGGTTTTGCGGACCGGCTGGCTTCGGCGCCGCCTTGAGACGGGACTTTGCCGCCAGCGGCTTTCCCGTGTACCAGCGTTTCCATCAGGAGCTCTTCGAGATGCGCTGATTGGGCCGAACCCGGCGTTCGGCTCAAGGACACCAAGGTTTTTTGAGACAGCAGGCTGGGAGACGCCCGCCTGCGCCGTCAGCGCATGCATTGTCTGCTCACAATCGCGACACAGACGTTCGAAGAGGCCGCGTCTGGTGGGATCGGCGAGCGTCGCGAAAAGCATGTCGGGGTTGGTAGACGTTAAATCCATAACCCATGAGTGATTGATTTATCCAATAACTGTCGAGCTCTGGGTCTATCGGCCCTGATTAACCGACCAAAGGATTGGTGATGTTACTATGGCTGCAGGCGCACCCGAAGGTTCCTCAAACGGGAATGGCTAGTATCATGGCCGCACAGTAACTCAACGCTTGACTCTGAAATCCCCCTAAGGCGCTCCCCCCTTACGCTTCCAGATGGCGACAAGCTACATACCAATCGGCGGACCATTGACCTCCAATCAGCCGATATCAATAGTCAGCGGTGATGGTTCATTCTGATTTCGCTTCACCAAGGTTTCGACTTCGGACACGCCGGTGAAGGGCAATTGTGGTGTCTTAGTCGCCGAATTTCCGCGCCGCATAGTTTATCCCGGCCTGAACTTCGGTGATCGCCTGTTGGATGAGTTCTATGGCCCGCTCCCGGTGCCCGGCCGATCCAGATGGGGTCATACTGCAGCCCCTCCGGTGCGGTACTTCAATGGAGCGGACTGGGATGAACTGGGCGCTGGCATAATTCGGGGCGATCGTCCGGGCGTTATCCCGCCAGCAGCCCGAGCCTGTTGGCAGGATATCGGCGAGGATATTTAATTCTCACAATACAAAAGCTACACAGACGATGTCCTCGTCACTTCGATGTGACGCCCGCGACGCATGTGTGTGGAACTCGAAGGCCGGCACCGCGCGGGGGCTTATTGCCGGAACTGCACTTCAGTTTTCTTCCTCGAACAGCCAGATCTCGGCGGTGGGCTGGGGCAGGCCGCCAGCACCCTCGCGCAGGCCGAGGAAGGCGGGAATGCGCCGCTGCTGCTCCGGCGTGAGGGACGCGACGAGGGGCTTCAGCGCCTGTGTCACCGTCTTCAGGTCCCGCGCCCGCACCGCCTCGGCATCGGCGACCCGGTCCAGGATGTCCACGAAATTGGCCGGCGGCGGCGCCTTGGCCCGCTCCGCCTGGCGCGCGGCGGACAGCTTGGCCACCTCGCGGATTGCGGCTTCCACCGGCGGCCACAGCTTCTGCTGCTCGGGATTGAGGGTGATCACCGTCTTCAGCGCCAGGATGCGCGCATCGAGCACGGCCTGCGCATCCGCCGCGCTGTAGAGCTCGACGGCGGGTGGCTCCGGCGGCGCGCCGGCGGGCGGTGCGGTCTGGGCCTGCGCGGTGGGGCCGGCGATGACGAGCACGGTCATCAGGGCGGCCATGAGGGCGTGTTTCATGGTCAGGTTCTCTCAAATGTTGGATTTGAACAGGTGACGGCATTCACCGTCATTGCCATCCGCCGCCAGGCAG
>NZ_VAUP01000019.1 GCF_005871085.1 Xanthobacter autotrophicus
GGCAAGACGATCATCCGTGAGTCGGGTCTGAACGTGATCCCGGCGGATGACCTCGATGACGCGGCGCAGAAGATCGTCGCGGCCGTGAAGAAGGAAGCTGCGTGATGTCCGTGCTTATCGACGCCAACACGAAGGTCATCACCCAGGGCTTCACCGGCAAGAACGGCACCTTCCACGCCCAGCAGGCCATCGCCTATGGGACCAAGATGGTTGGCGGCACCTCGCCGGGCAAGGGCGGCACCACCCACCTGAACCTGCCGGTGTTCGACACCGTGATCGAGGCGAAGGAGAAGACCGGGGCCGACGCCTCCGTCATCTACGTGCCGCCGCCCGGCGCCGCCGACGCGATCCTGGAAGCCATCGACGCCGAGATCCCGCTCATCGTCTGCATCACCGAGGGTATCCCGGTGCTGGACATGGTGAAGGTGAAGCGGGCGCTGTCGGGCTCCAAGTCCCGCCTCATCGGCCCCAACTGCCCCGGCATCGTCACCGCCGGCCAGTCGAAGATCGGCATCATGCCGGCCAATATCTTCAAGACCGGCTCGGTGGGCGTGGTGTCGCGCTCCGGCACGCTGACCTATGAGGCGGTGTTCCAGACCTCGCAGGAAGGCCTGGGCCAGACCTCGGCGGTGGGCATCGGCGGCGACCCGGTGAAGGGCACCGAGTTCATCGACGTGCTGGAGATGTTCCTGGCGGACCCGAAGACCACGTCGATCATCATGATCGGCGAGATCGGCGGCTCGGCGGAGGAAGAGGCGGCGCAGTTCATCGCGGACGAGGCGAAGAAGGGCCGCAAGAAGCCGATGGTCGGCTTCATCGCCGGCCGCACGGCGCCTCCCGGCCGCCGCATGGGCCATGCGGGTGCCATCATCTCCGGCGGCAAGGGCGGCGCCGAGGACAAGATCGCGGCCATGGAGGCGGCGGGCATCCGCGTGTCGCCGTCCCCGGCCCGCCTCGGCAAGACCCTCGTCGAGGTGCTCAAGGGCTGAGGCTCTCGGGCTGAGCGATCG
>NZ_VAUP01000020.1 GCF_005871085.1 Xanthobacter autotrophicus
GGGCGACGAACGGCTTCAGAAACTCCCCCAGCGCCTCATCCCAGATCGTCATGGCCTGCGCTCCAATCCGAGCGCAAACCTCAACACCTCAGCCTTATCAATCCGTTAATCTGCCAAAGTAGTGCTAAAGATAATATCGTCGCGCTAATTCCTCGGGATCAGCCAGGAGGTCGGTTGCGCCCCCTTCCGTCGCCACGTGACCATCACGCAACATGTAATAGCGGTCGACCACCTTTGCTGCGAGACCCATATTCTGCTCCACGAGGATGATTGAGATGGCAGCTTCCCTCTTCAGCTGAAGCATCATGGCGCCGATCTCCTGAGTGAAGAGCGGAGATAGCCCGGCAGACGGTTCATCGAACATCATGATTTGAGGCTCGGCCATCAAGGCTCGGCCAATGGCGAGCATTTGTTGCTCCCCGCCGGACATGGTGCTCGACTGCTGGCTGCGGCGCTCCTTGAGCCTCGGAAAATAAGTGAAGACCTGTTCGAGATTGTGGGCAAGGTGGGCATGACCCTTGGCGACTGCGCCAAGACGCAGGTTTTCAATCACGGACAAGGTACCGAACAGGTCCCGTTCCTGCGAGACGTGGAGCAGCCCGCATCGCACGATGCGATGGGGCGGCTCTCGGTCTATTCTTCTGCCCCGAAATTCGATGCTGCCGCTCGACGGCTTGAGAAAACCCGAGAGCACGTTCAACAGTGTTGTCTTGCCGGCGCCGTTCGCCCCGAGGACGCCGATGGCCTCTCCGGGGCGGAGCGTGAGATTCACCTTCTCCAGCGCCGGGATAGAACCATATTGTGCGCTGATTCCCCGCACGGCGAGAACAGGGTCAGGCAGTTCCAAGATAGGCCTCCAGCACGAGCTTGTTACGCCGAACCTCCTCAGGCGCGGCCTCAGCGATTTTTTTGCCGTAGTTCAGCACCAGCACCCGGTCGGACACCGCCATGACCAGATCCTGCACGTGTTCAACCAATACGATCGCGATGCCGCGGGCGGCCAGATCGCGCAGCACTTCCCCGAGTTGCAGCCGTTCCATCGGCGAAAGGCCGACGGCCGGCTCGTCCAGCATGATGAGGCGGGCGCCTGACACAAGAGCGCGACATATCTCCACCAGCCGTTGCTGGCCGAAAGAAAGTGAGCCCGCCGGCCGCTCGGCTAGCGCACTGACGCCGAGGCTGGCGAGTTGAGCATACGCCGCCGCTACCGCCTCCTGCTCGGCCCGAACCGACGAAGGCAATCCGAAGACGACACCGGCCATTGAGCTCGCCGTGGAAAGCTCCAGGCCCATGAGGACGTTCTCCAGTACGCTCATCTCCCGCAGGATGCCGTTGTTCTGGAATGTGCGGCGAATGCCCAGGGCCGCGATGGCATCGGGCTTCAGACCCGTGATAGACCGCCCATCGAACAGCACCTCCCCGGCGGCCGGACGGGCAAAGCCAGTGATGGCGTTGAAGGCGGACGTCTTGCCCGCCCCGTTGGGGCCCATGATGGCCAGAATCTCGCCTTCGCCGACGTCGAAACTCAAGTCGCTTACGGCAGTGAGCCCAGCAAAGCGCACCGTAATGGAACGGACTTCCAGCATGGCTCACTCCCTGTGGAGAGGTTCCCGAAGGGCTGGAATGCGGGCGGCGATGAGCCCACCAATTCCCTTCGGCATGAAGAACAAAACGCCGATCAGAAGAAGGCTGAAAACGATCTCCTCAATTCCGGCGAAGTTCCGTAGCAATTCCGGCGCGCCAGTCAGGAGGATGGCGCCGAGGATGGACCCCAGCACGCTGCCCAGCCCGCCGATCATCACGATGGCAAAGTTCAGGAGCAACTGGGCCAGCCCGAAGCTGTCTGGCGTGACGCGTCCATTGAGGAGCGCGTAAAGCCCCCCAGCGACGCCGACGAGGAACCCGCTCCAGCCGAAGGCGATGATCTTGGCCCGGGCCACGGAAACGCCGAGCGAGGCTGCCGCCCGCTCATTGTTGCGCACAGCGACGAAGGCACGCCCGAAGCGGGAGCGGAGAAGCCGCACCGTCGCACCGATGGCGATAATCGCCACAGCGAGGAACAGATAATATTTGCCCCGCTCCGGCGAGCCCAGCAGGCCGAGTGCCGCGGGCCGGGGCACGTTGAAGCCACTCGGGCCGAAAGTGACCGCATCGGCGTGCACATAGACCCACCGCATCAACTCCCCGAAGGCAAGCGTGAAGATGGCAAGATAGTGCCCTTGAACCCGCAGCGCCGGTAGTGCGACAGCAATCCCCGCCACCGTCCCTGCGGCACCGGCGGCCAGCAAGGCAAGTGGCAGCGGAAGGGCGAGATGGACCATCGTGAGGCCGGTCGCATAGGCGCCGACCCCGAAAAAGGCGGCATTGGCGAACGCGAGCTGGCCAAGGTAGCCAAGCACGACGTTGAAACCGACCGCGATCAGCGCATAGATCACCATCGTATTGACCACGAACTGCTGATACTCGTTCACGAGCAGCGGCAAGCCCAAAAGAAGCGCGAGGCATGTGGCGAGCCCCAGTCCCCGCAGCGTGCGTCCGCGTGCAAGATGGTTCACGCGATAATTCCCTGTTGCTGAGCTGTCGGCGGTCTTAGACACGGCTCGTCCTCCATTCGCCAAACACGCCCTGGGGGCGAACGAGCAGGACCAGCATGATCACGAGATAGGCAGAGATCTCCACGAGCGAGCTGGAGACGTAGCCGCCCATGAGGTTTTCGATGATGCCAAGGCTGAGCCCGCCCAGCACGGCACCGCCCAGCGAGCCGAAGCCTCCGAGCGTCATGGCAGCGAAGGCATGCACCAGCATCTGCCCGCCCATATCGGGATAGACGAGGGTCGAGGGCGCAATGAGAAGGGCGGCGACAGCTCCCGTGAGGGCGGCGACACCCCACATCGCGCTATGGAACGCCGGAACGTTGATCCCCACCAGCGCTGCGCCACGGGGCGCCTGGGACGCGGCCTGGACGATTTTGCCGACCTGCGTATACTCGAAGAAGAGGAAGAATATGGTCATGGTGGCGCCGGCGCCCGCGATCACCAGAAAGTCCTGCGGAAAGAGCACCACCGAGCCGAAATCCAGGGGCTCGCCGTTTAGTAACGGGGGAAGCATGCTCACATCGCGCCCATAGAAGAACCGCGTGAGCCCCTTGAATAGGAAGGAGAACGCCACGGTCATCATAGCGAAACTCAAAAACGGTGCCGACCCCAGGGGACGGATCAGCACACGTTCCACGAGGACGCCGACGAGGAAGAGTAGGCCGAAGGCGATGGCGATAGCCACAGGATAGGACCAGCCGAACCCTTGCTTCAGGACATAGATAGCAAAGGCACCCAGCATGAAGAATTCTCCGTGTCCGAAGTTCACGATGGACGTCGCCCGGAACAGGATGGTCATTCCAAGCGCGACCAGCGCATAGACGCTTCCGACGACGATGCCGCTGATGGCGAGTTGTGCGAGCATGGGAAAAGTCCCGATTGGCCTTGGCGTGGGCCGGAAACAGAAGATGAAGTGCCCGGCTCGCCAAACTCAAGGTTTGGGGGTGGAGAGCTTCGACACAATGGTCGGCACGCCGTCCACGAGATGAATCATGTTACCGGATTTGATTCCAGCATGATCCAGCGGCGAGAAACTCATCGTCGATGCCTGAACTCCGCTGTCGAAATTCGTGAGTTTGTTCATCTCACTGAGGAAGCGCTCACGGGTGACGTCAGGTCCAAGGCGTTTTATGACATCGGCGATGGCGAGAGCGCCGCCGACACCGATGAAGGTGATCGTGTCAATCGGCTCAGCGGGATAGTATTTCTTGAATATTTCGGCCCAGGGCTTGAACTGATCCGAGCTGATGGTCTGCGACAGAGGGTAGAAAATGTAGAGATCTCGCACCGCATCGGGAATTCCGATGCGCCGCTCGGTGTCCTCGATGGAGGCCCCCTGCGTGCCGATGGTCGGCACGCGAACCCCGTATTTGTAGGCATCGCGCAGATAGATCGCGAGCTCGGCCGGATAGAGGACGGCTAGCACCGCATCCGGCTTCGCTGCACGCAACTTGAGGGTCTGCGAGGTGGCGTCGGTGCTTCCGCGCTCGAAATAGACAGTCTCAACCGGGGTGAGGCCGTGCGCCTTCAGGGCGTCGATGGCGGGCTGAAGGTGGCTCTTTCCCCATTCGTCGGAATGGGAAATGATCGCGACCTTCTTCACGTCAGGCCGCGAGAGCGCGAAATCCACCATGGTGTTGGCCACGGCCTGGGTGGTCGCTACAGGTTGAAAGATGTTTGCGGTCACCGGTGTTGAGATGGAGGCAGATGCGGCCCCAAGAACGACATAGGGCAGAGTATTGTCTCGCTCGATCTCGGGCTTTATGGCCAGAACCACGTTGCTGCACCAGCCGCCGTGGATAAGGAATACGCGATCTTGGGCGGTGAGTTTTTTGACAGCCGCAATCCCCTTGTTGGGGTCGCAGGCGTCATCTTCCAATACGAGTTCGAGTTTGCGCCCGTTTATGCCGCCATGGTCGTTGATGTCCTTGTAGACCGAGGACGCACCATAAGCCACCTTGGCAGCGAAGGCAGCTGAGCCGGTGAGGGGCGCAAACATACCGATCTTGATCGGTGGGCTGGAGGTGGTTTCCTGTGCATTGACGCAACCTGTCGACTGCACAGCAAAGCTCAGCGCCCCCAGCACGATGGCTGTGGTTCGTCTCATGATTTCCTCCGAATTGTGCCTTTGCGGCTTGATGTCTGCGGGGCCGGCAGGGGCCCTAACGACTACACGGTGGCAACAGCGCTCTGGATACGATGCGCAATCCGATCCCCGGCATGCATGCCAGCAATACGGCCGAAAACGGCGCCCCTTAGCACCGACGTCGCGCCTGTATAGGTGCCGTAATAGAGGCCCGTCATCTCGCCCGCGGCGTAGAGACCGGGAATGGCGTGTCCGTCCACGTCTAGAACTTGGCTGTCCGTGTTGGTGCGCAGGCCCCCGAAGGTGAAACAGTTTCCGCATATCATCGGATAGGCGAGGTAGGGTGGGCGTGTGAGGGGGCGGGCCCAGTTTGACTTCCGAGGGGCGAATCCGCTCGTCGTGGCAAGGCCATCCAGCACAAGGGGAGAAAAGCTCTCACCGGAAGAACAGGCGGAATTGTATTCGGCAACGGTCTGCTCCAGCGCGCCGGCTGGAAGGCCGAGCTTCCCAGCCATTTCGGCGATGCTGTCGGCGCGTATAGCGGGCTGGTCGGAGCGCACCGAGCGCTGCCAGCCAGGCACATCATCAATCCCGCCATCGAGGATACAGTACGCGATTCCCTCGGGCTGCTCGAAGATCACCCGCGTGATCGCTTCATACGCGGCATCCGCCGTTGCTGGCGCCTCGTCAACGAAGCGGCAGCCATCGGCATTGACGAGAATGCCGTAGTTGAAAACCAGTATGATGGGTTCAGCTGCGCCCGAGCGCGGATCGAGCGGCTCGGCATGGAAACTGCCGAAATCGCCGCACGAGCCGGCGCCGATAGCGAGGGCCATGCGGATTCCCTCGCCCTTGTTGTAGTAGCCACCACGGGCCACGGGCCGGATATAGCGTGCCCTGGGCCCAACATAACGGGTCAGCATCTCGGGATTCCCTTCGAACCCGCCCGAAGCCAAGATGACGGCGCTGGTCTTCAGGCTGATCGTTCTGTGGTGGGAGCCAGTCGCCCTGAGGCCGACGACCGCGCCATCGTCATCGGTCATGAGACCATGTGCCGTGGTTTCGTAGAAGAAACGCGCTCCGTGGGCTTCGGCAAATGCCGCAAGGGCTTCGATGAGCGCGAGGCCGCCTCCGACAGGCGCCATCCGCGGCTGGCAACTCGTCACGAAATAGGTAGGCAGAAAATCGAACCTGACCCCAAAGGTCTTCAGCCACTGGATGGTGGGGCCGGCCTTATCGGCCAGAGCACCCACCATGTCTGGATCCGTGAACCCGAGGGTTTTGACGATGGACGCGCGCTCGGCGAACGGGCGTACCGTCTCCTGCACCAGTTCGGGATCGAGATGATGCCCGGCATTGTGGGCAAAATGCTCCTCGAAATCGTCGGAGACCTCGCTCTCGCTTTTCATGCGCATGAGGGATTCCGTCCAACGCGTGTTCCCGCCTCGCTCTTCCCTGGACGCGCGCTCGATGATGGCGACACGCGCGCCCGCCTGGAGCGCCGCCGCGGCGGCGCTGAGACCAGCGATGCCGGTACCTACCACAACGACATCGAAGTCATTGTCAGATGCCTTGAGCATGTCTTCCTCCAGACGTCTTCCGTCGCTGAAGTCAGCCACGGACGACGCTTCTTTTTGCTGTAGTACGGGTTCAATACTTGCGAACGAAGGGGTCCGGCATTTCCAGGTCACTGGAGACCCACACGCTCTTGACCTCCATGTATTCCTTCACAGCATCCATCCCGCCTTCACGCCCGATTCCGCTGTCCTTGTAACCGCCGAACGGTGTGGTGAAGCTGGTGGATCGGTAGTTGTTGATCCATACCGTCCCCGCCTTCAGTTTTTCCGACAGCAGCATGGCGCGGTGCAGACTCTTGGTCCATACGCCCGCGGCGAGGCCGAACTTGATGTCGTTGCCGATGCGTATGGCGTCTTCCTCATCCTTGAAGCGCAACACCGCCAGCACCGGACCAAACACTTCCTCCTGTGCGATCCGCATGGCGTTGTTCACGTCGATGAAGATCGTGGGCTCGACGATCTGCCCGGCGCCGTATCCTTCTCCGGTGAGCGCCCGGCCACCAGCAACGCAGCGGGCGCCTTCGTTCTTGGCGATGTCGATGTAGCTCATCACCTTCTCGAACTGGGGCCGAGTGGCAACAGGGCCTACGCGGGTGTCGGGCTTGGTGGGATCGCCCGCCTTGGCGCGCTTCGTCACCTCGAGGAGCTTTTCCACGAAGGCATCATGAATGTTCTCCTGCACCAGCAGGCGCGAGCCGGCCATGCAAGTCTGGCCGCCGGCGGAAAAGATGCCGGTGATGACGCCGTTGACGGCATTGTCGAGATCCGCGTCGTCAAAGACAATGTTGGGTGACTTCCCGCCGAGCTCAACGCTCACGCGCTTCAAATGCTCGCCCGCGAGGCGGGCCACGGCTCGGCCAGCCTGATCACCTCCGGTGAAGGCGATACGAGCAATCGAGGGATGACTGATGAGCCGCTCCCCAATCTCCGACCCGAAGCCGGTCACCACATTCGCGACGCCGGCCGGCAGGCCCGCGGGCTCGAAAAGCTTGGCCAGCTCCAGCAGGGAGGCGGACGTGAACTCCGAAGGCTTGCATACCATCGTGTTGCCGCCGCACAGGGCCGGCGCCATCTTCCAGGCTGTCAGCAGCAGCGAGGAATTCCAGGGCGTGATGGAGGCAACGACGCCCATCGGCTCATAACGGGTGTAATTAAATACCTTCGGCTTGTCGATGGGGATAACCGCACCCTGAATCTTATCGCAAAGACCCGCGTAATAATAGAAATACTTCGAAACATACCGAACCTGACCGAGAACTTCACTGTAGAGTTTGCCATTATCTCGGCTCTCGACGACCGCGAGGGTCTCGGCATTCTCCTCGATGAGCGCGCCAAGACGATGGAGAATGGCGCCCCGCTCGCTTCCCGACAGACGCGACCACGGCCCTTCGAGAGCCTCAGCAGCCGCCTCCATCGCGGCATCCACATCCTGCTCACCCGCCCGAGGAATGGAGGCCCAAGCCTCCCCCGAGAATGGGTCAAGACTATCAAACCATTTGCCGCCTTGAGGTGCGCGCCATTCGTTATTTATGAAGAGATTGTACTGTGTCGTCACGTCACGCTCTCCTTTGGGTTCGGAAAGCCTAAGAACGCGTTGGTGACTTAGCAAACGACAAAATGGTAGACATTAGTGATAAAATGTAATTGACGAACATTTCCGCCACCTGCACGATGATGGAGGGATATCTACAACGAGCGTATGCGGCCATGCGGCGAAAAATTCCAAGCAGCGGAGCACTTGTGGCATTCGAGGCGGCCGGGCGACATGAGAGCTTCTCGCGAGCCGCGGAAGAGCTGAACTTGACCGAGGGCGCCGTGAGCCGGCAGATCGGGCGGCTGGAATCCTACCTCGGCGTTCTCCTGTTCAGCCGCGTCAAGAACAAGGTCCACCTGACTGAAGACGGTCAGCTCTACTGGGAGCAAGTGCGATCAGACCTGGAGCGGATCGAGGCTCATACGCTCAATCTGATTGGCCGCCCCTCCGAAGGAGGCGTCATCGAGCTCGCCGCCATACCGACCTTCACCAATCGATGGCTCATCCCCCGCCTGCCGGATTTCTGCGCTCGGCATCCCGGGATCACGATCAACATCTCCGAGCGGCCCGACCCCTTCCTCTTCGCCGACAGCCCATTCGATGCCGCCTTGCACTTCGACCATCCAGCATGGGCGGGTATGCTCAGGGATACTCTGTTCGGCGAAGAGCTCGTGCCCATCTGCAGTCCGAAGCTCACCGGAGGGCGTACCTTTGCGAGCCTTTCGGATATCTCGAACTTTGTGCTGCTGCATAAGCGCGGGCGCTGGGACGGATGGCGCAATCTTTTCCTACATGCCGGCCTCGATCACCTGAATCCCGCAGGCGGCATCCGTTATGACCTGTTCACGATGATCATCGAGGCTGCACGCGCCGGGCTTGGCATTGGGCTGGTCCCCCGCCTTTATGTCGCTCAAGAGATCCAGCGTGGTGAGCTTCTGATCCCATTCGAAGTCCGATTGCCGGAGGAAAAAACGTATTGCCTAATATATCCTGAAAGAAAGATTGGATCTTGGCCCCTCAATGTATTCGTATCCTGGATTGGGGAGGTGTCGCGGAATTATGTTTTGTCCCGGCACTAGATGGATAAAATTTGATATCGCTGTACTATATATTGAATGTATTATATAATAATCATGTTTATTGAGGTCGGTGGCGAAATATGTACGGATCTATTAAATATATCGACTGTCAGGGGTTGCTCATCTGGGGGCGGTTGATCTCGGCGAATATCTTGCTGACGCAGTTGTGTGAATATTGGCCACCAACCGGATCTGAGTAGTTCGTGTGCTTCGGAGCGTTGCCCTCCCATTCCAAGCAGCCAGCGCCGGCCAAGGCTGCCTAAGCCAGAATCGTCCGCAGTTGGCGCGAAGTAGCGCGGGACCGCAGTTGCCCCCTTTGTGGACCTAGGGAACGTCTGCTTATGGATGATGCGTAACAGATCATTCCCGCCGGAGGGGTATGCCGATCGGCGCGCGCACCGGCGCGCCGACGACGCTCACGTCTTCCTTCGGATGGCCCCATCCAACCGGGCCGCTTCCGCCACGGTGTTCGAAATCGTGCCGTACTTGCGGATGTTGGTGTAGAGCAAAGCCAAGCGCTGCTCCGTCTCGTGCGTATTGAAGATCAATTCGAAATCCACGGAAATGATCTTCGACGGCGCGCCCGGCCGAACGGCATGGAACGACCTCCACCCCGAGCAGCTCGAAATTCAGTGTCGGTGCCACCCGCTCGATGCCCTTGATCATGCACAGGGCGATGGCGGCTGGGAACAATTCCGCCGGGTTGAACGCATCGGCGCGCCCATCGATGTCGGTGGCCAGGGTGACCTCAGCCTCCCTCGTGCGGGCGAGGTGCGGTGTGTGTGTCGATCCGCGCCGCACGGATCTTGTGCTTCAGCATGTGGCGCTCAAGCCGCGAGCCAGCGGGCGACATCATCCGGCTTCGGCAGACCACCCGCATGCACCACCTTGCCGTCGATGACGATGCCTGGGGTCGAGGCAATGCCGTAACCGGCGATCACCGCATAGTCGGTGACCTTTTCCACCGTGACGTCGAGCCCGAGCTTGGCCGCCGCGTCCCGCACCATCTGCGCCGTTGCCTCACAGCGGGAGCAGCCGGGGCCGAGCACTTTCACGTCTTTCATGACTCCAGCCTTTCTGGTTTCAAGAAAACAGCGCGTTGAACAGGAAACCCACGGCGAGGATGCCGGTGCCGACCACGCCGACGAACACGGCGATCAGCTTCAGGCTCAAGACTTTGCGCAGGATAATCATTTCCGGCAGGGACAAAGCGATCACCGCCATCATGAAGGCGAGCACGGTGCCCAGCGCAGCCCCCTTGGCCAGCAGAGCCTCCACCACCGGGATGATGCCAGCGGCATTGGAATACATGGGAATGCCCAGCAGGACCGCGGCCGGAACGGACCACCAGGCATCCCGTCCCATGATGGAGGCGAGGAGGTCCGCCGGCACGTAGCCGTGGATAAAGGCGCCCGCTGCGATGCCGGCGATGATCCACATCCAAACCTTGCCGACAATGTCGCGCACGGCCTCGAGGCCGGCCTTGATGCGATCCACCAGCGTCATGCCGTTCGGCGGCAGATCGACGGGAGCGGCGCGCACGTTGCGCACCCAGTCCTCCAGCCAACCCTCCAGGTGCAGCCGGCCGATGACCCAGCCGGCGACGATGGCTACCGCAAGGCCGAAGGTCAGATAAGTGAGCGCCACCTTCCAACCCACGAGCGCGAACAGCAGGCCCAGCGCCACCTCGTTGACCATGGGCGCTGCGATGAGGAAGGAGAAGGTGACGCCGAGGGGGACGCCGGCGGAGACGAAACCGACGAACAGGGGCACTGCCGAGCAGGAGCAAAAGGGCGTGACGATGCCGAGGCCGGCAGCGGCGACATTGCCGAGCCCTTCGCGCCTTCCGGCGAGCAACGCACGGGTGCGCTCGGCGGAGAAGAAGCTGCGCACCACGCCCATGGCGAAGACCACCAGCGTCAGCAGCATCAGCACCTTGGGCGTATCGTAGATGAAGAACGTGACCGCTTCGGCCAGATGGCTGCCGGGCTCCACCGGCAGGCGGGCCACCAGCCATTGGGAGAACGGCGCCAGCTGGGCATAGACCACGAACCAGATCGCGATCGCCGCGACCGTTGCCGCCGCCCAGGCCAAAGGCGATGCCTCCCGCGGCGGCTTGCGCTCGGTCAATGACAGATGAGCGCTCATGCTGCTTTCCTATCGGATCGAGTTTTCAGGCTGTTGACGACAGCGTCGATGATGGCGGCCTGCTCGGCCGGCAATTCGGGATTGCGACGGTAGCGCACCCATTGAGCATCCCGCCGGTCGATCACTATGCCGGCCTGCTTGAGCGCCGCCATATGGCGCGACATGCGGGATTGGGTGACTCCGAGGACGCGCACAAGCTCGCATACACAATGCTCGCGCCCGTCCCACAGAAGGCGGACCGCCGCGAGGCGGGTGGGTTCGGCCAAGGCCGACAGAAGGGTGAGTGCCGATTGCATGGATGCAGTTTGCACTCATGCGCATATGCGTGCAAGCGCATTTATGATCGAGGTCTATCGCCTGTAGCGCGGTGATTTCGGCCATCGGTGACGACGGTTTCAGGTGTGCCCGCCCGCCACTGTGGTTCGCGCGGCAGGACTGCGGAAGCCGTCCGCCATGCATCACGATTGGGGCATCGCGCGTGGTTCGATGCGGCAGGAGGCGCAGGTGCGGCCTAAAATGTTCAGGCTCAACCCCGGCGCAGGTCGGAGGGGCGGACGTGTCCGCCCGCAAGAAGGGAGGGCATCATGAAGATCAAGTCTGTTTCCGTTGCGGGCGTCGCGGCGTTCGCGCTGACCGCGGCGGCATTGTCGGCTGTGCCGGCGAGCGCCCAGATGGGCGGTGGGCCCGGCTATGGTCCGGGCATGATGGGTCAGGGTGAGGGTTATATGGGTCCCGGCCAGGGAGGTTGGGGCCCCGGATTCCACCGCTCGGCCCGGAGCATGATGGGGGGCTGCGGTGGCGGGATGACGGGTGATCCCGATGGCCAGCTACCCGGCTTCATCGAGGGGCGTATTGCCTTCCTGAAGGCCGAGCTCGGCGTCACCGATGCGCAGGCCAAGGTGTGGGAAGCCTATGTGGCGGCGATGAAGAACAATTTCATCAGCATGCAGGGCCTGCGCCAGGCCATGCGCGCCAGCTTTGACGCCGAGACGCCGATGGAGCGCCTCGAGTCCCGCGTCGCGGTGATGGAAGCCCGCGCCGCCGCTCTCAAGGGCATGAAGCAGCCGCTAAGCGACCTCTACGCCGCGCTCAGCGATGGCCAGAAGAAGAAGGCCAACGAGCTGCTCACCGGCATGGGATGCATGATGTGAGCGTGACGGAACGAGTCGCGCCGCCGGAAGGCCTGTCAGAAGTGTCCTCGCCCCCCGACACTTCGGGCCACGGCCGATCTCGGCACGGATGCGATCGTCGGAGCAAAAATGCATCGGCATCGCCTTCCATGGTCTTCTGTCCGAGTTCCAGGATGTAGACATAGTCGGAGACCTGGATGCAGGGGCGCACGTTTTGATCCACGAGGATGACAGCAATGCCCTGGCGCGCCAGTCGGGCGATGTGATCGTAGACCTCGGAGGCATATTTCGGAGCGATCATCGCCGTCGGCTCGTCGAAGAGCAGCGCCTTGGGCTCGAGCAGCAACGCCCGCGCGATCTCCAGGAAGCGGCGCTGGCCGCCGCTGAGCTCGCGCGCCCGCCCCTGGCGGAAGGGGGCCAGCATGGGGAAGTCGCCGAGCACCCTGTCGATGGCTCGCCGCACCCGCGCGCCATCGCGACGAATGAGCCAGCACCCGAGGATCAGATCGTCCTCAACGGACAAGTCGAGGAAGAGGCTGCTGTTCTGGGGCACGTAGCCGACGCCTGCATGCACCATGCCGTGCGAAGGTGTTCCGAGCAATGAGCGGCCATCGAACACGATCTCCCCGGCGATGGGCTTCAAGAAGCCCATCAGCGTCTTGAGGACGGCCGATTTGCCCGCGCCATTGAGGCCGATGATGCCGGTCACTTCGCCGGAGCGGAATGAGCCGCAAGTGGGATTGCTGGGACAATAAGCCGATGGAGAGCTTCTTCCATGCCCTGAAAACCGAACGGGCCCATCATCGCCTCGATGCCACCAGAAGCGAGTGAAGACGGGACCTGTTCTGGTACATTGAGGACTTCTGCAATTTCCGTCGCTTGCACTCGGCGATCGGCTACAACAGCCCGACCGAGATGGAACGCAGATCGGCTTAGGTGGTGTGGACGGATTTGATGAGGATGAAGCTCAGGGCGAGGGCGACGATGGCGGCGAAGCCGCATTCGGTCTTCTCGCAGCGCAGGGCGACGCGCTTGAATCGCTTCAGCTTTCCGAAGCACTGCTCGATGCGGGCACGGCCCCGGTAGAGCGCCTTCGGGAAGAAGACCGGGCGGTCTT
>NZ_VAUP01000021.1 GCF_005871085.1 Xanthobacter autotrophicus
TTCGCCGACGTCGAACCAGCTGCCGTCCCCGGCGCCGGCCTGATAGATGGCACCGACGCAGTCGGCGAGTTCGCGCTCCGTGTCTTTCACGCTCGGACAGCCTCGAAGGTCGCCAGAAGATGGCAGAGACTGCGGACGCATTCAACGCTTAGCCGTCGTCCGCCCGGTATCCCGCGCGGTCCTGCGCGTGGCGCGGCGATGGTCGCGAGCGGCATCGGCGAAAGGGCTGGACGCATCACCACTTCTGTCGATGCGCTGCCGATGTGGTCAAGATAAGCTCAAGCCACATCGATCACAGCCGGACGGCGCATCAACCACCGCCGGGGCCGTTTGGGAGGCACATCATGACGAGCGTCCGCGACCTGACCTATGATCTGCTCCGGCGGCACGGTATTACTACCATCTTCGGCAATCCCGGCTCCAATGAGCTGCCGTTCCTTGAGGATTTCCCGTCCGACTTCCGCTACATCCTTGCCCTGCACGAGGGCGCGGCCATCGGCATGGCCGACGGCTTTGCCCAGGCCACGGGCCGCACCGCCTTTGTCAACCTGCACTCGGCCGCCGGTACCGGCAACGCCATGGGCGGCTTCGCCAATGCCTGGAACGCCCACACGCCGCTGGTGGTGACCGCCGGCCAGCAGGTCCGCGCCATGATGGGCATCGAGCCGCTCCTGACCAACATCGATGCGACCACGCTGCCGAAGCCGCTCGTGAAATGGTCCTGCGAACCGGCCCGTGCGGAGGACGTGCCCCTCGCCATCAGCCGTGCCCTGTACATGTCGGCTTTGCCCGCGCCGGGACCGGTCTATCTCTCCATCCCCTATGACGACTGGGACAAGCCTGCCGAGCCGGAATCCCTGCGGTTGCTGACGCGCACGGTCTCCGCCGCGGGCGCGCTCGATGCCGGCGCGCTCGCGGCGCTTGCCGCGCGCCTTGATCGCAGCACCAATCCGGTGATCGTGCTCGGACCGGACGTGGATGCGGCGCGGGCGAACGCGCACGCGGTGCGCCTCGCCGAGCGGCTGAAGGCGCCGGTGTGGGTCGCCCCCTCGGCGCCGCGCTGCCCGTTCCCCACCACCCATCCGAACTTCCGTGGCCTCCTGCCCGCCGGCATGGCCGGCATCTCCCGCCTGCTGGAAGGCCATGATCTGGTGCTGGTGGCCGGAGCGCCGGTGTTCCGCTATCACCAATACGATCCCGGCCCGCTGCTGCCGCCCGGGGCCGAGCTGATCCAGATCACCTGCGATGCCGACGAGGCCGCCCGCGCGCCCATGGGCGATGCGGTGGTCGGCGACATCGGCCTGATCCTCGCGGCGCTCGCCGATAATGTCAGCGCGGCGGCACGGCCGGTACCGCAGCCGCGGGAGGCGCCGGCGCGGGCTGCGCCGGGTTCCGTCCCCCTCGCCGCCGAGCGCGTCCTCGACCTCATGGACGAACTCGCCCCGCCTGACGCCATCTATGTGAACGAATCCACCTCCACCATTGAGGCCATGTGGGAGCGGATGCGCTGGGAGCATCCGGGCAGCTATTATTTCGGGGCGGCCGGCGGCCTCGGCTTCGCCATGCCGGCCGCCGTTGGCGTGCAGCTCGCCGAGCCGGACCGGCAGGTGATCGCGCTCATCGGCGACGGCTCGGCCAATTACAGCGTCACCGCCTTGTGGACGGCGGCGCAGCACAAGGTGCCGGTGGTGTTCGTCATCATGCGCAACGGCACCTATGGCGCTCTGCGGTGGTTCGCCGGCGTGCTGAAGGCGGAGCACGTGCCCGCCCTCGACGTGCCGGACATCGACTTCGTCGCCATCGCCACGGGTTACGGCCTGGAGGCGGTGCGGGTGGACACCGACGAGGCTTTCGCCGCCGCTTTCACCCGCGCCCTCAAGGCCGGCAAGCCCTCCCTCATCGAGGTCGCCACCGCCTGGCCCGCGACGTGAGCTCCGGAACTTCTTCTCTCGACGCAAAAATCACAGCTTGTGCAAGGGAGCGGTTACAATGGATGCCGCATTTTTCGAGCTGACCGTCCCGGCAAGCGACACGGCTGGACGCAAGCCCGCCGACGACGAGGCGGTCCTCGTCAGGCAACTCCAGGACATTGTCGGTCGATCGCACGTCCTGACCAGTCCCGAGGCGACGCGGCGCTTTCGCACCGGCATCCGCTTCGGCTCCGGCCCGGTCGTCGCCGTTGTGCGGCCGGGCTCGCTGGTGGAGCAGTGGCGGGTGCTGAAGGCCTGCGCCGCGGCCGACAAGATCATCATCATGCAGTCGGCCAATACTGGCGTCACGGGCGGGTCGACCCCCGACGGGGACGATTACGACCGTGGCGTGGTGCTCATCAACACCATGCGCATCGAAGGCCTTCACCTCATCAACGATGGAACGCAGGTGGTGTGCCTGCCGGGCACGACCCTGTTCCATCTGGAGAAGGCCCTGGACAAGATCGGCCGCGCGCCGCACTCGGTGATCGGCTCGTCGTGTATCGGCGCGTCGGTGTTCGGCGGCGTGTGCAACAATTCCGGCGGCGCGCTGATCCATCGCGGCCCGGCCTTCACCCAGCTCGCCTTGTTCGCGCGGCTGGATGAGGCGGGCGGGCTGCATCTCGTCAATCATCTGGGCATCGCGCTCGGCAATGATCCCGAGACGATCCTCCAAAGGCTGGAGAAGGGCGAGTTCACGCCGGCGGATATTGTGAATGATCCCTCCCGCGCCGCCTCCGACCATGACTATGCGGATCATGTGCGCGACGTGAATGCGGCGACGCCGTCCCGCTTCAATGCCGATCCGCGCCGCCTGTTCGAGGCGTCCGGCAGCGCCGGCAAGGTGATGCTGATGGCGGTGCGGCTCGATACCTTCCCGAAGGAGAAAGAGCAGGTCGTCTTCTACATCGGCTCGAACGACACCCGCGAGCTCGAAGGCATCCGCCGCCATATCCTCGGAAGCTTCAAGGTACTGCCGATCGAAGGTGAATACATGCACCGGGACTCTTTCAATTGCGCGGAAGTCTACGGCAAGGACACCTTCGTGGTGATCCATACGCTCGGCACCGACATGATCCCGCGCCTGTTCGCCCTCGAAGCGGCGTTCGACAATTTCTGCCGGCGGATCGCGTTCCTGCCGAAAAATCTCAGCGCCAAGATGTTGCAGGCCTTCAGCCATCTGTTCCCCAAGCATCTGCCGAAGCGCATGACCGACTACCGCGACCGCTTCGAGCACTATCTGCTCCTGAAGATGGGGGACGACGGCATCGCGGAAGCCCGCGCCTATCTGAAGTCGATCTTCCCTTCGAAGTCCGGGGACTATTTCGAGTGCACGCGGGACGAGGGCGACAAGGCCTTCCTGCACCGCTTCGCCGCCGCCGGAGCCGCGATCCGCTACCGCGCGGTGCACGACAGGGAAGTGGAGGACATCGTCGCGCTGGACATCGCGCTCCGCCGCAACGACGAGAACTGGTTCGAGACGCTGCCGGAGGAAATCAACAAGCATCTGATCCGCAAGCTTTATTGCGGCCACTTCTTCTGCCACGTCTTCCATCAGGACTATATCGTGGCGAAGGGCAGCAACTGCGAGGAGATTGAGCACGCCATGTGGAAGCTCCTCGACGGGCGCGGTGCGGAATATCCCGCGGAGCACAATGTGGGGCACCTTTATTTCGCGAAGCCCGCCATGATCGACCATTTCAAGGCGCTCGATCCCTGCAACGCGTTCAATCCGGGGATTGGCCGCACCACGAAATGCGCACACTGGATGCCGCGCCGACAGGCGCCCGGAAAGCCCGAGCTGCGCTGCGAGGGCTGACGGCGGCGGCCCGCAGCGGCGGGGCACTGGAACAGGCCGCGTAAAGCAGCCGAAGCTGGGGAGGGGAGACGTTCATGTCCGGAGATTTCGAGAAGGAGCTGACCAGGCGCGTCTGGACCGACGACGCCTTCGCCGCGCAGGTGGAGAGCGATCCCGTCGAGGCGCTCAAGACCATGGGCGTCGAGGTGCCGGCCGGCGTCAAGGTGAAGATCGTGGTGCAGCGCCGCGACCGGGTCTATTTCACCATCCCGCCCGCCCGGGCGCCGCATTCGCCGCCCGCCGCGACGCCGCTCAATCAGATGGACCTGTGGTCCAGCCAGGGCCTGTTCATCTGGCTCGTGCCCGTGGCCGCCAAATTCAAGCTGCTAGCCCTGCGCAATGCTGCTCGCACCGAGGGAGATCAGCCGTGAGCAATGCCGATTTCGTCGAGAAGAATTACGAGCGCATCGCCACCGATCCCGACTATCGCGCCCGGCTGCTCGCCGATCCGGTCGGGGTGGTCTGCGCGGAGTTCGGCTACACGCCGGGCCCGGATTTCAGGATCGAGATCATCGAGCAGGCGGAAGACACCATCGTCATCATGGTGCCCCCGAAGCCCGAGGCGGGCGAGGACCTCGCGATCGAGCTGGAGCAGGCGCTCACCCAGGTGACGGAGCGGGTCTTCGACCTGCTCTTTTCGTCCGGCATCGGCGGCTTCTTCATCCCGGACGACAAGCAGAAATGGGTGGTGCGGGAGATGCGGCTGGCGGCACAGAAGAAGACCGGCCTCGACATCTCGCAATTGTAGGGTGCCCCCGCGCCAAGATCTGGCGCGGCGAAACCGAGACCGGGGGAAAGCACATGACGGCCAAAAACGGGAAGCCGGGCTTCTGGGATAATCTCATCGCGCCCAAAGGCGGCCTGTTCGGCACGCAGCTCGCCGGCTGGACGCCGGGACCCGCCGCGCGGGCGGGCTTGGGCTGCCGCATCCTTGCGGACCAGATGATCGAGGTCGCGCCATCCATCGCGCTCGCGGCCGATGTCTATGTGCCCAAGACCGAAGGCCGCTACCCGGCGGTCATCGCTTTTTCGGCCTATTCCAAGGAATTGCAGGTCGCCGGCGTGCCCGCCGGCAACAATGAGAGCGGCAGCCCGCCCATCTTCACCGATCGCGGCTATGCCCATGTCATCGTCACCCGCCGCGGCATGGGCCGCTCGGGCGGGGAGGATGCGGTCTATCTCAACGATACCGACGTGGAGGACCACGCCAGGTTCATCCAATGGGCCGCCGCCCAGCCCTGGTGCGACGGGCAGGTGGTGCTGTTCGGCACCTCCTATTACGGGTTGACCCAGCCGCAGGTGGCCCGTCTTCGCCCGCCCGCCCTGAAGGGCTTCTTCACCAACGAGATGTGCACGGACTTCTTCCGCCACATCGCCATGTTCGGCGGCGTGCCGCAGCCCGATTTCTTTGCGCTCTGGATGGGCGCGAACTTCACGCCGTTGCAGTTCCGGCTGCACCTGCCGCCGCTGCTGCGCGCGGTAGTGAGCCACATCACCAACTCGCCCCTGAAGCACGTGTGGTGGCCGCAGCTGAAGAAGCGCATGACGCGCATCATGAAGGCCTTCCAGCGGCAGGTGCCGACGCCGCAGACGCGCAAGTTGTTCGCCGCCCTCATGCTCGACGGCAAGACCCGGGCGACGAGCGTGCTGCCCGCCGGCCCGTCCGGCGCGCTGGGCGACATCGAGGTGCCGTTCGTGGTGGTGCAGAATGCCGGCTATCTCAACCTGCACCAGTTCGGTGCCTATGATCTGTTCGAGAATGCCGGCACGCCGAAGGATCAACGCTGGCTGATCGTCGGGCCGGCTTCCTATGACCTGCCGGTCTATGCCTGGCAGCTCGAGGCGCTCGCCTTCTTCGACCATCTCGTCTACGGCGCGGACAATGGCTATGCCGCGCAGCCGCGGGTGCGATACTGGACGGAAGGAGCCAAGGAGTATCGCAGCGCGCCCGACTGGCCGCTGCCTGGCAGCACGGCGCTCCGCCTCTATCCGGCCTCCAAGGGCGCCGACGCCGAGACGCACCACCTCGACCACGTGCCGGGCGGGGGCGGGACGAACCGATGGGCGGCGGTGCCGCTCGGCGCCATCGTCACGGCCGGCTTCGACGAGGTGGAGAACCAGCGCCTCACCTTCGAACTGCCGGTTGAGGAAGAGATGGAGCTGACCGGGCCGGTGACGCTCAGCCTCTCCTTCAGCTGCAACGAGATCGATTCCTACGTGGTGGCCCGCACCGGCATCGTCTCGGCCGATGGCGGCTACCGGATCCTCTCCATGGGCGCCATCCGCCCCGCCTGCCGAAGGATCGACGAAGCGCGTTCCACCCTGACCGAGATCGCCATCGACATCGACACGCCCGAACCGCTCACGCCCGGCGTGCCGGTGACGCTGCGCTTCAGCCTCACGCCGCAGCCCGTGGTGTTGAAGCCGGGCGAGCGGCTCGTCCTCGACATCGCCAGCCGCACCGACCTCCTGCGCAGCGACGTGAGCCACGGACACGCCCAATTTGATATGCAGGTGCCGCCTTATTACGCCCGCAACACCCTCCATTACGGGCCCGACACCTTCATCGAGGTGCTGCGCGCCAGCCAGGGGTAGGAGAGATTTTCATGTCTGAGGCGACGGCATCAATGGCCACCGCGCTGAGCGGATACGAACTGCTGGCCGATCCCCAGCTCAACAAGGGCACGGCGTTCTCCGAGGCCGAGCGCGACGCGTTCCATCTGCACGGATTGCTGCCGCCGCATGTCTCGACCCTGGACGAGCAGATCTCCCGCGCGCTCCAGTCGCTGCGCCAGTTCGAAACCGATCTCGAACGCTATGCCTTCCTCCGCGAGCTTCAGGACATCAACGAAACTCTGTTCTACGCGACGCTGGTCGGGAACCTGGAAGAACTGCTGCCGATCGTCTACACGCCCACAGTCGGTGCCGGCTGCCAGCAGTTCAGCCGCTTGTACCACAAGCCGCGCGGCCTTTTCCTCAGCATTCCGCACCAGTCAAGGCTCGACCAGATCCTCGCGCAGCCGCGCTTCGACGGGGTGGAGGCGATCGTCGTGACCGATGGCGAGCGCATCCTGGGGCTGGGAGACCAGGGGGCGGGCGGCATGGGCATCCCCATCGGCAAGCTCGCGCTCTATTCCGGCTGCGGAGGCCTGCATCCGGCCACGACGCTGCCGATCCTGCTCGATGTCGGGACCGACAACGCCGAATGCCTTGCCGATCCGCTCTATGTGGGCTGGCGACACGAGCGGGTGCGGGGCCAGGAGTATGACGACTTCATCGAGGCGTTCGTCTCGGCCGTCATCCGGCGCTGGCCCCGGGTCCTGCTGCAGTGGGAAGACTTCGCGAAGAACAATGCGACGCGACTGCTTGAGCGCTATCGCGACCGGCTTTGCACCTTCAACGACGACATTCAGGGCACGGCCGCGGTGGCGACCGGCACCCTGCTGGCGGCCGTCAACGTCACCGGCGTGCCGCTCGCCGAACAGCGCGTGGCCGTCTTCGGCGCCGGCTCGGCCGGCTGCGGCATCGCCGGCCTGATCCGCGCCGCCATGTGCGATGCGGGGCTTTCGGAAAGCGAGGCGGCGGCGCGCTTCTTCATGGTCGATCGTGACGGCCTCCTGGTCGAAGGCATGGACGGACTCGCCCCGTTCCAGGCCCCCTTCGTGCAGGCCCGGCAGGCGGTCGCCGGCTGGACGCTGGGCCGTCCGGACAGGATCGAGCTTCTAGACGTTGTGCGCAACGCCCGGCCGACCGTGCTGATCGGCGCCTCCGGCCAGACGGGCGCCTTCAGCGAGCCGGTCGTCCGCGCCATGGCGCAATACAATGATCGGCCGGTCATCTTTCCGCTGTCGAACCCGACCTCGCGGGCGGAGGCGACGCCTGCGGATATCGAGGTCTGGACCGACGGGCGGGCTCTGGTGGGCGTCGGCAGCCCGTTTCCCCCGCTCATGCGCAACGGCGCCCGCTTCAAGGTGGACCAGACCAACAATTCCTACATCTTTCCTGGAGTTGGCCTCGGTGTTCTGGCGGTCGGCGCGAGCCGTGTAACGGATGGAATGTTCATGGCGGCGGCGAAGGCTCTGGCCGATGCGTCGCCTGCGCGCGACAACCCGCTGCACAATCTCTTACCCCCGGTCAGCGCGCTGCCCGAGGTCGCGGCAAAGGTCGCCCTCGCGGTTGCGATGCAGGCGCACCGGGAGGGCGCCGCACCCAACGTCCCGATCGATCAGATCCAGCAGCGTCTGCGCGCCAAGATCTGGACGCCTCGCTACGCGCCGCTCACCACAAAGGGAACTTAATTGCCCGCAGCCGCGCCGCGCTCGTCGGCGCAGGATTCTATTGTCCGCAGACCGAATCGAGCCTCCTGACGAAGCCGTCTGAGATGGCGCGGATCGTTGTCGGAGTGGCGAACTCTTCCACATAGACGATGTTGGCGATCAGCATACCATTGTAGACCGACACGGAGACGTTCGGAAACTTCTTCATCCAGCCCAATGCATACTCGAAACCGGTCACTGCAAGCCGCTCGACCGGCCAATGAAACTTCACCGTCTGGATGTCGGAAACATTGATGGCGACCGGCGACTGCTGCGGACTGCCGAATGCCCGCGGATAATCGATGTAGTCGTGAAAAATGCTGCCGTTCGCCAGCCCCTGATGGATATCGTCAAAGATGAATCGGGCGATCTCGACCATGGGCCGGTCGAGGTCGGGGACGGGCGTGATGTGCCCGGTGATGGCCGTGAAGACCAGTTCGGGTGAAACATGGGGCTCGAGCCGCCGGCGCATGTCCACCGATGATCGCATGAGGATCTGGCGCGGGTGGTCGTCCGCAACGTCACGGATGGCGAGAGCGAACGCAGCCAGCAGGAGCGAGTGCACGGAAGAGCCGGTGGCGTGGCTCGCCTCCTTGATCCGATGCATCGCCTCCGCCCCGATCACGACACGTTCGAGGCGATGGGTCACGGGGCCGCCATCATGGGACGCGGGCTTGGGAATCTCGGCGAACTCACCGGAATAGGAAGACGGCGGCCCATCCGTTCCAAGCGCAGCCAGACTGCAACTCACTGCATCGTCGACCGGTGTCGGGAACGGCTGCACGCCGAGGGCCGGGGCCTCGCCGCGCACGACGCAGTCGCACATGTGGGCAAGACAGGAATGCAGCTCGATCAGCGATGTCGCGTCGGTGATCGCGTGGGACGTGAGCATGAAGACGTCGATCGCGTCATCGGCGGCGATGACGTGGATGGCATAGAGGGCCTTTCCGGTATCGAGGTCGGCGTTCAGCAACTGCGCGTACATGGCCTCGGCGGAGCAGCTATCGGCGGGCAACCAGCTCTCGACCGCCGAACCGTCATCGGACCGCTCCACGAAATGCCCGTCCTCGACCACCGAGCGCAGGATTCCGTATCGGGCTTCAAGGTGGGCGACGGCCGCCTCGAACTGCGCCCTGCCGACCATCCCCGAGAGGCTGCTGCGGCTCACCACGATCATGCGCGTGGCGATGTAGATCAATTCCGTAGGCGAGGCTTCCCGATAGACGCGCCTTTCGCGCCCGATCTGTCCCTGGGACGTCCCTTCGTTAAGATCATTGAGCATTCTTGTCGCCCCCGAGTTCGGTGCAATGAAGCCACACGGCCGCTGAACCGGATGGCGATGCAAGGCCGCCGCCGTCGGCCCACCATCAGAAACTTGCGCCCTCTGCGGCGAGCCGCGCGATCTCGCCGATGACGCGCACCCGGACGCGGCGCGCATTGCCGGGCAGGTAGGCGATAGGACTGTCCTCCACGTCGAGCGCCTGCACGCTCATCGCATCAGCGCCGGCCTCACCAGCGGCGCCCCCAAGGTCGAGACCACGGCCACAACGTCGGCATCGGCCAGTTCGTCCGGGTCGAGAAGCGCGAGGCGGCCTCCGTCCTCGTAGAAGTGACGGGCGACGAGGTTGAAGGCATACGTGAGCCGCCGCCTCCGGTCCCGAGAATCCAGGCGCCGATGGCCAGCAGATCAAGCTCGTCGGCGTCCAACATTCGAGGCATTGGTGGTCTTTCACCTGTGAAGCCGTCGGTCGTCCCGCCCGCCATGACCGTTCGGGAGCGGTTTCACGCGATTGGCGGTCAGCGCCCCGCCTCGAGGTGCTGGAGATAGGGGATGAGGGCCTGCCAGTCCGCCTCCGGCACCTGAGCTGCGAGGTAGCCGTCCGGCCGGACCAGCGAGAGGAGAGGTTCGCCGTCAGACGGACGCGGCAGCGCCTCCACAAGGCCGGGAAAGCGGGACGCGAGTTCGGCCGCGCCGGCGCCGCCGCACGCGGCGAACAGCGGCGTGTCGCCCGCGCCGAACGGCACCTCCCCCACCACCGGCCGCATCCGCGACCCCGCCTTCGCATCGCCCCGGGATGGGCCGTTGAGCGGACTATCCGGATAGCCGATGGAGACTTCCGCCATCAGCCCGGTCATGGCCCGCTGTACCGGTGCAAGCCCCAGCAGCAGATGGACCGCCACGTCGCGCAGATGCTCCAGGATCGGGTTGGCCAGCGTCGCCATCCGGGTCATCCGCCCGGAAGCCGCGATCACCTGTGCGCCCACCGGCCGGCGCTCGGGGTCATAGCTGTCCAGAAGCTCCGGCCCGTTGGCGATGCCGCGGCTCACCAGCGCCAGCTTCCAGGCAAGGTTCATGGCATCCTGCATGCCGGTGTTCATGCCCTGCCCCCCGGCCGGGCTGTGGATGTGGGCCGCGTCGCCGGCGAGGAAGACCCGTCCGGACCGATAATTTTCCACCTGCCGCTCGTTGATGTGGAAGGCGCTGATCCAGACCGTCCCGGTGAGCGTGATGCCCCCGGGGCCACGCACATCGAGCACTTTCTGGAACGCGTCCTGGTCCAGCGGCACCGCGGGCTTTCCGGTGGTCGGGCCGAGGCTGGTGATGATGCGGGCGCGATCGGGGCCCATGGGGAAGAACAGCATCGGCCCGTCCTCGTGACAGAAGATGGACATCTGCGACGGCGGGAAGGGATATCCGCTCAGGTGAAAGTCGCCCTGGGTCCAGTCGAGGCCCAGGGTGTCGCCCTTGAAATCGAGGCCGAGGCGATGGCGCACCACGCTGTGCGCCCCGTCGCAGGCAACCAGAAAGGCGAAGCGCTCGGTGCTCTCGGTACCATCGCTGCCACGCAGACGGGCCGAGACGCCGTCCGCATCCTGTGCGAAATCGAGCAGTTCGATGCCGAGGTCAGGCGCGGCCCCGTGGGCCGCGAGATGCTGCCGCAGCACGGATTCGGTGTCGTATTGCGGCACCATGAGCACGAAGGGATAGGGCGAGGGCACCTGATCGAGGGAAAGCGCCGCCACCCGCCGGCCGCCCGACAAGAGGTTGGCGACGGTGACCCTGTTGCCTCGGGGAATGAGGTCGGCCGCCGCGCCGGAGCGATCGAGAAGCTCCAGCGTGCGCGGCCACACCGCGACAGCCCGCGAGGTATGCTCGGCGTCCGGGATCTTGTCGATGATGCGGACCGGCACGCCGTAGCGCGCCAGCTCCAGAGCCATGGTCAGTCCGACCGGTCCCGCGCCGACGATGAGAACGCGATCCGTCACGATGTTCTCCTGAATGTATCATGGGTCGGCCTGCGCCGCGGGCCGTGGTTTGGGTCGATGGGGGCGGCCGTACCCGCCTCAATCCGTGGGCTGGTCGTTCTTGTTCACGGGCGGGCCGAGGAACTCCACGTGCCACTTCAGCCCGAAGGCGTTGAGCGCGGCCTGGTCGGGGATGCCGTCGTGCATCACCCCGGCCAGCTCCGTGAAGAAGGCCGCCGCATCGAGGGCCGGGGCCATGAGGATGTACTGGCGCGCGGGCTTGTCGGTCACGTTGCAGAAGCCGTGCTCGACCCCGCCGGGAATGCTGACCACGTCGCCCGCCTCGGCATAGAAGCGCTGCCCGTCCGCCTCATAGAGATATCGCCCCTCGATGACGCGGAAGATCTCCGCTTCGCGGTGGCGATGCCGGGGCGGCCCGGCGCCGGGGGCATTGATGGTCTCGATGAAGCAGAATTCGCCCGAGCTCGCCGCTGGCGGCATGCGCACAAACAGATCGAGCCCGATGGCGGGGATCTTGATAGGCGCTTCGGTTCCTTTTGAATGCAGGAAGGATATGGACATGGGAGCCTCCTTGAAGCTTTGATTGGCGAAATTATCCCGATCTGGCCTCAGTTTTCTTCCTCGAACAGCCAGATCTCGGCGGTGGGCTGGGGCAGGCCGCCAGCACCCTCGCGCAGGCCGAGGAAGGCGGGAATGCGCCGCTGCTGCTCCGGCGTGAGGGACGCGACGAGGGGC
>NZ_VAUP01000028.1 GCF_005871085.1 Xanthobacter autotrophicus
CAAATCGGTCGGGTAGCGCTTCGCTCGTCGCTCAAATCCAGCCATCCGGCCACGGCTCTCTCGGGTCCACATCCCGAGCTTGAATCACGCCGCAGCCGGCACTTCAACCCATTCTCAAACGGTCTCTGACCGCGACCGCCGTCATCTGCGTCACGTCCCTCGCGCTCTACACACCGCTCTGGCTGGCCTTGTCCGCCCCGGCCCGGCTGCTCGCCATCGCGCCGGGCGAGCTGCTGCTGCAGGTTTTTTATCAGTCGCTGCTTTCGGC
The DNA here is from genome assembly GCF_005871085.1 of Xanthobacter autotrophicus. Taxonomy (GTDB): domain Bacteria; phylum Pseudomonadota; class Alphaproteobacteria; order Rhizobiales; family Xanthobacteraceae; genus Xanthobacter; species Xanthobacter autotrophicus. The sequence continues at coordinate 269 of NZ_VAUP01000028.1, forward strand.
CATTGGCGCACTCTACTGTTATGGCCGGGCGATCGGGCGGCTTGGCGCCACGCGTGCCTCTGTCTTCGCGGCGATCGTGCCGTTGTTCTCGGTCATCATCGCCGCGGTCGTTCTGCACGAAAGCCCGAGCCCGCTCGAGCTGTGCGGCGCCGCGCTGCTGGCTACTGGCGCATTCGTCGCGTCTTGGCGTTTGCCGGACCGGCGCTGAGGCCAGCCTCTCGCCAGTCGGACGACATCTTCATCCCTTGCAGCAAGCAAGAAAGGATCATGCAATGTCCAATATCTACACCTCCATCCTCGATACGATCGGCAACACTCCCGTCGTGCGCCTGGCGCGTCTCTCGCCGCCTGACGTAGAGCTCTATGCCAAGCTCGAGGCGTTCAATCCATTGGGTTCGGTCAAGGATCGGCTGGCCCTTGGCGTTATCGAGGCCGCCGAACGCGACGGCAGATTGAAGCCCGGCCAGACCGTGATCGAGGCGACGAGCGGCAACACCGGGATCGGGCTTGCGATGGTCTGTGCGCGCAAGGGCTATCCTCTGGTCATTGTGATGGCGGAGAGCTTCTCGGTCGAGCGCCGGAAGCTGATGCGGTTCCTCGGCGCGCGGGTTGTGTTGACGCCCGCTGCCGAAAAGGGCACCGGCATGGTCGAGAAGGCGCGCGAACTCGCGGCGACGCACGGGTGGTTCTGGACCCGTCAGTTCGAAAACGAGGCCAACGCCGACATTCACAGTCGCACGACCGCACGCGAAATCCTGGAGGCTTTCGGGGGGACGGGGCCCGACTATTTCGTCACCGGCGCGGGCACTGGAGGCACGCTCAAGGGCATTGCGCGGGTTCTGCGGGCCGAGAGTCCGGCCACGCGGATCGTCGTATCGGAGCCCGAAAATACGCCGATGCTGGCAAGCGGAATTCGGCAGCGCTGCAGGGCTGATGGCACCCCGGCCGAGAGCCATCCGCTGTTCCGTCCCCATCCCATGCAGGGATGGGCGCCCGACTTCATCCCGCAACTCACCGCGGATGCCATCGACACGGGCCTGATCGATGCCATCCAGCCCGTTGGCGGCGCAGAATCCCTGCGCCTCGCCCGCGAGCTTGCGCGGCAGGAAGGCATCTTCTGTGGTGTCACCGGGGGCGCGACGCTGGCAGCAGCGCTCGACGTCGCGAAGACGGCGCGAAAGGGCTCCCGAATCCTGTTCATGGTGCCCGATACGGGCGAGCGCTACCTGTCGACACCGCTCTTCGATGCGATCGAACAGGAGATGAACGCCATCGAGAAGGAAATTTCGAACTCGACGCCGTCGTGCCGCTTCGGCGCTCCCGCATCGCAACCCGCGGCGGCAGCGGCGGTCGCGATCGAACCGGCTCCGGATGGGGCTCGCGACTTCGTCAGACAGGCGATCAACGACACCGAACAGCCCGTCGTGATGTTTGCGCTGGAATGGTGCGAGTTCTGCTGGGCGGTGCGCCGGTTCCTCCGGGATCTAGGCGTTCGGTTCCGGTCGGTTGATCTCGATTCGGTGGCGATGCAGGCCGACGGACTCGGCGGCGATATCCGCAAAGTGCTACAGGCCCTGACCGGCCAGCGCACCATTCCGCAGATATTCATCGGCGGAGCACATATCGGTGGCGCGGTCGACATCCTTGACCTTCACGACCGCGGAGAGCTGGTGACGCTTCTCGGCAAGGCCGGCGTTCAGCCCGCCGGCGACCCGACGCTCACGGCGCGGAGCTATTTGCCGAAATGGCTGGCCGCGAGACCCGCCGCATGAGGCCAGAGGCGTCTCGTCGCTTATATGGCGGGGTTCTGGATGAAACGCGCCGGTCCGCTGTGACGCTCGTCCCTCGCCAAGGCCCGACAACTGGGCGGCGTTTGGTGGTGCTGATCAGACCCACTTGAAACGGGATGCCAGTGGAGGACCGCGCATCCGGATGAGAGGGCCAGCTCCTTCCCGCGAATGTCAGCAATGTGCGGAGAGGCCAGAGCCCGCTCCCGACGCAGTAGGCCCATCAGCCGTCCATCAATCAACGCTCCCAGACTGGGGGGCTTCCGATCGATTTCCGCAGTGCCTGGGTGAAGGCTCTTACCTTCGCGCTCGGCTGCGGCAGGGCGCGCAGGAGGTAGATGCCCGACGGTCCATCGTTCCAGGGCTCGCCGCCAGGCCTCAACCGGACCAACGTCCCGGCCTTTACGTCCGGGCCGACCACCCAGCTCGACAGGAACGCGATCCCCAGGCCCGCCTCGGCCGCCGCACGCAGGGCCTCGAAATCATCTGAACGGAAGGCCACCGTGCCTTTCCCGGCATGGCCGGCCGGGCAGCCGAGCACATCGCGCCAGCCGAGGAGATCGGCGCCATGAAGCTTGTCGAGCAGACGATGCAATGACAGATCGGCTACGATGAGGGTTTCGGATGCCGGCCCGATCACGATGGTGGTGACGAGCGCGCGGGCCGGCGTCGGAAAGCCTCCAGGGGAGGAAACCGCGGTCTGACGTGCGCGACGGTTGAGGTCGGCGCCGTGCTACGTCCGATGTTGGGAAGGAACGCGGCTGATTGGGCAGCATGGCTCTGTCCACAAGATTGCGCTCGTGGGGTGATGGTCGTCAATACGCGAACCAGGCGGGCCCTGCTGGGAAGGAAAGAGTTCTCGGCCATAGCAAACACAGGGTCCATCGGCGCGCTGTGGCCCTCACTGTCCTTAAGACGAGATGCCGATCCAGGCAGGAGACCCGAGCATTATCTACAGGGTCGCAGGCTGCGCCCTCACGGCACTGCTGAGAGGGGTTCTCCCACCTGGCACCGGCCCCTCGACAAAGGGCCGGTAATCGTCACCGCTTTTGATGACGGCGTGCACCACGCGGGCCATCTTGGCGGTGATGCCGGATGGTCGCCGCGGCAGCGGTCTAGAGCACCTAACAAAACCATTTGCGGCCCGAACCCGACCGACCGCGGTAAGCCGGGCACCAAGCGGCACATCGTGGTCGACCGAAAGGGCCTGCCTCTCGCCGTCGTCCTGACCGGAGCCAACCGACACGACAGCATGGCGCTGACCGAGGTGGTCGATGCGGTCCGCCAGCTTCGCCAACGGCGTGGACGGCCCCGCAAGCGGCCCGACAAGCTCCATGCCGATAAAGGATTTGACTTCGAGCATTGCCGGAAGGACCTGCGCAGGCGCGCCATCACCCCGCGCATCGCTCGCCGCGGCACGGATAGCTCCGACCGTCTCGGCAAGCACCGCTGGGTGGTCGAGTGCACCTTCGCCTGTATCAACCAGTTCCGCCGCCTCGCCATCCGCTACGAACGCCACACCGACCTCTACCGCGCCTTCCTCGTCCTCGCCGCCGCAATCATCTGCTTCAGGGCGATCAGCAGGTTTTGTTAGGTGCTCTAAGTGGTTCTTCGTGCGGGTGTATCCTCTATTTAGAGGACATGAAGTGATGCCCGTAATCGCCTACCCTGCCGGCATCTTGCAAATCGTGTTCGTCGCGATGGGCAAGCCTTGGGGGGTGGGGTCATGTCTGCGCGTCGGGAAACCGCTGCCGATAAGCGGCGGCGCGGCTGCTGCATCGTCCTGAAGGACAACAAGCCCCGCGCGGGGATTTCATCCCGTCGCATTTGGCTGGCCGGGGCGTCGCTGCTTTGCCTTCTCGCCGTCGCAGGGGCTGTTCCGATCGATCGCGTGCAAGCCCAGACCTTCGGCGGAAACGGCGGGGCCGGCGAAGACCTTGTGCCCGGCGGCGCCGGCGGTGCCTATGGCGTGGCAGGGGCCGACGCCGAAGACGGCAAAAGCGGCGGCGGCGGCGGCGGCGTGGGCGCCGCAGGCGGCACAGGACTTCTTAGTGGCGGCGCGGCCGGCGCAGACGGCGGCGGCGATGGCGGGGCTGGGACAAGCCTTCCCTACGGCTATGGCGGCTCCGGCGGCGGCGGCGGCGGCGGCGGCACCTTCCTGACCACGGGTACCGACCAGCAGGTGACGACCGCCGCGACGGGTGGCCAGGGTGGCCGCGGGGGGTCGAGCCGCCTCAATGTAGAAAACAATGGATCGGCTGACATCAATGGCAGCGGCGGCGGGGGCGGCGCCGGTGGCTTCGGTATCGTCACGACGGCGCCTCTTACCCTCGACGTTTCCGCCAATGTGACGGGCGGGGCGGGTGGCGGCGGCGGGGGGGGATCCGCCTACGTCGCTGGCACAACATATGCCGCCGGCGGCGGCGCGGGCGGCGATGGCGGGTATGGCATTTATTTCACGCCGGGCGGCATCCTCACCAATAGCGCGATCATCTCCGGTGGAGATGGCGGCGATGGCGGCGGCAGCCCGTCGTATGGCGGATATGCCGGCAGCGGCGGCACGGGCGTTGCCGTCTCCGGATCGCAGATCGGAAGCCTCACCATCACCAATGGTGGCTCCATCCTAGGCGGCGATGGTGGCGAGGGAGGAGGCATCTCCCGGGCCAACCGCCCGGGAGAGGGACCCATGGTCGTCGGCGTGGCCGGCGCGGGCGGGGCCGGCATCACGGGGTATGGCTACGATCTGACCAACACCGGCAGCGTCATCGGTGGGATCGGCGGCCAGGGTGGATCGATGTTCATCGGCCCCAAGTCCAACGAGCCTGGCGCAGGAGGCGCGGGCGCGCAGGGCGGGGTCGGCGCAGGCGGATCCAATTTCACCATCCACAACACAAGCGTGATCGGTGGCGGCGCGGGCGGCGCGGGCGGAGCCGGCAGCGATAGCCAATTCGCACCGGTGGTGCCTGTGGGCGTAACCCTCTCCCAACACTTTACCGTTCCGGGATCATACGCCACCCTCGCCGGCAAGGGGGAGCCGGGCGATGACGGCGGCAATGGCGGAGCCGGCGGCCTCGGCGGTCTGGGAGGGGCGGGCATCAGCGGCACCTCCTTCACCGTGATCAACGAGACGACGCTTTACGGAGGCTCGGGCGGTCTCGGCGGCGATGGCGGACGCGGCGGCGCGGGCGGAACCGGGGGACCCGGGATCTCTTTGGAATCGACGATCAGCGTCCCAGGTGTGGTGCTCTCCAGCACGGCCGGAACCGGCGGCGCGGGCGGTGCGGGCGGCAACGGGGGTGAAGGCGGGACCGGGGGAGCCGGGGGCGTCGGCGTCACCGGCGCGCTCTTCGATCTGACGAACCGCGGAACGCTCACAGGCGGCGCGGGAGCCAAAGGCGGCAGCGGGGGCGCCGCGGGCGTCGGAGGCCAAGGCGGCGTGGGCGGCAACGTACGAGTTGACGTCGGTCCCGCTGTGGGTGATGCCGCCGGCAGGGGCGTAAGCGGCAAGGGCGGCGACGGCAATGTGGGGGGAGCCGGTGGCGCCGGCGGCACGGGTGGTGCCGGCGGCGCAGGCGTCAGCGGCAGTTCCTTCACCGTGACGAATGCAGGATCGATCGCGGGTGGCGCAGGAGCCGAAGGCGGCACCGGGGGTGAAGGCGGCGCAGGCGGCTCTGGCGGGTCGGCCGGTTCCTTCCAGCCTGGCGGCAGCGGCGACTTCCAAAATTCTGTGAACGTCTCAGGTGCCGCCCAAGGTGGCGGCAATGGTGGGCGCGGCGGTGACGGCGGCGCGGGTGGTGCCGGCGTCACCGGCACGGATTTTTCCATCACCAGTTCCGGCACGATCAGCGGCGGCAAGGGCGGTGATGGCGGCGCGGGCGGGAACGGCGGCAGCGGTGCCATCCCCGCCAAAGGCGGGACGGGCGGAAACGGCGGGAACGGGGGCAATGGCGGTGTCGGTGTGAGCGGCTCCAGCTTCACCCTCACCAATACAGGCACGATCAGCGGCGGCGACGGCGGAATGGCCGGAATGGGGGGCCTGGGAGGGGCTCGCGTGGAGGGCGGAAACGGCCTTTTTGCCCGTGCCGGAGACCCTGGAGTAGACGGCGTGGGCGGTCTCGGCGCGGTTGGCGTCGTCTCCACCGGCGGTTCCACCATCAAGAACGCCGGCTCCATCGTCGGCGGGCTTTCCGGCGATGGGGTGACGCGCGCCAATGCGGTGGAGCTGTCCGGCGGCGGCAACGCGCTGGAGCTTCAGGCGGGCTATTCCTTCACCGGCAATGTGCTCTCCACCAGCGGCGCCACCAATGGCGGCGATGCCCTGAAGCTCGGCGGCACGGGCGCGGCCGCGTTCGACGTGGGCCACGTGGTGCCGACCCTCTCGGGCTCGCTCTCCGGCACCCAATATGTGGGCTTCAACGCCTTGTCGGTGGTGGACGGGGAGTGGACCGGCACCGGCACCAATGCGAGCGGCCTGAGCTGGACCCTCACGGGCGGCGTGCTCGCCATCGCCGATGCGAAGACCTTGGAAGGGGCCGGCCCGTCCTTCCTCACCACCACGTTCGACGGCGGCACCCTGCGCACGACTGCCAGCCTCACGCTCTCCGGCGACCTCGTCCTGCTGGCGAACGGGGGCACCCTGGAGACCGCGAGCGGTACCACGGCAACGGTGGACGGTGCCCTTTCGGGCAGCGGTGCCTTCACCAAGGCCGGCGACGGCACGGCGACCCTCACCAACGCCAACATCGGCTTCACCGGCAAGACGGTGATCGACGCCGGCACGCTGGCTTTGTCGGGCGCGGGCTCGATTGCCAATTCGACCGCCGTCGCGGTGAATGCCACGTTCGACATCTCCGGCATCGACGGTGCCGGCACCACCATCAAGACCCTCTCCGGCAGCACCGATGGGGTGATCGCGCTCGGCACGAAGGCGCTCACCGTCAACCAGGGCGCAGACGCAACGTTCGCCGGCGTCATCTCCGGCGATGGCACCCTGACCAAGGAGGGGGCGTCCGCCCTCACCCTCACCGGCGCCAACACCTATGCCGGCGGGACGACCATTTCCGCCGGCACGCTGGCTTTGTCGGGCGCTGGCTCGATTGCCAATTCGAGCGCCGTCGCGGTGAATGCCACGCTCGACATCTCCGGCATCGACGGCGCCGGCACCACCATCAAGACCCTGTCCGGCAGCACCGATGGGGTGATCGCGCTCGGCACGAAGGCGCTCACCGTCAACCAGGGCGCAGACGCCACATTCGCCGGCGCCCTCTCCGGCAGCGGCGGCTTCATCAAGGAGGGGGCGTCCACCCTCACCCTCACCAACGCCAATGCCGGCTTCACCGGCAAGACGGTGATCGACGCCGGCACGCTGGCTTTGTCGGGCGCGGGCTCCATCGCCAACTCGACCGCCGTCGCGGTGAATGCCACGCTCGACATCTCCGGCATCGACGGCGCCGGCACTACCATCAACACCCTGTCCGGCAGCACCGATGGGGTGATCGCGCTCGGCACGAAGGCGCTCACCGTCAACCAGGGCGCAGACGCCACATTCGCCGGCGACATCTCCGGCAGCGGTGCGTTCACCAAGGAGGGGGCGTCCATACTCACCCTCACCGGCGCCAGTGCCGGCTTCACCGGCAAGACGGTGATCGACGCCGGCACGCTGGCTTTGTCGGGCGTAGGCTCGATTACCAATTCGAACTCCGTCGCGGTGAATGCCGCGTTTGACATCTCCGGCCTCGACGGCGCCGGCACCACCATCAAGACCCTGTCCGGCAGCACCGATGGGGTGATCGCGCTCGGCACGAAGGCGCTCACCGTCAACCAGGGCGCAGACGCCACATTCGCCGGCGACATCTCCGGTAGCGGTGCGTTCACCAAGGAGGGGGCGTCCATACTCACCCTCACCGGCGCCAATGCCGGCTTCACCGGCCAGACGGTGATCGACGCCGGCACGCTGGCCTTGGCGGGCGCGGGCTCCATCGCCAACTCGACCGCCGTCGCGGTGAATGCCACGCTCGACATCTCCGGCCTCGACGGCGCCGGCACCACCATCAAGACCCTCTCCGGCAGCGGCGACGGAGCGATCGCGCTCGGCACGAAGGCGCTCACCGTCAACCAGGGCGCCGACGCCACATTCGCCGGCGCCCTCTCCGGCAGCGGCGCCTTCACCAAGGAGGGGGCGTCCGCCCTCACCCTCACCGGCGCCAACACCGGCTTCACCGGCCAGACGGTGATCGACGCCGGCACGCTGGCCTTGGCGGGCGCAGGCTCCATCGCCAGCTCAAGCGCCGTCGCGGTGAATGCCACGTTTGACATCTCCGGTCTCGACGGCGCCGGCACCACCATCAAGACCCTCTCCGGCAGCGGCGACGGAGCGATCGCGCTCGGCACGAAGGTGCTCACCGTCAACCAGGGCGCCGACGCCACATTCGCCGGCGCCCTCTCCGGCAGCGGCGCCTTCACCAAGGAGGGGGCGTCCACCCTCACCCTCACCAATGCCCATGCCGGCTTCACCGGCAAGACGGAGATCGACGCCGGCACGCTGGCCTTGGCGGGCGCAGGCTCCATCGCCAGCTCAAGCGCCGTCGCGGTGAATGCCGCGTTTGACATCTCCGGCCTCGACGGCGCCGGCACCACCATCAAGACCCTGTCCGGCAGCAACGAGGGGGGGATCGCGCTCGGCACGAAGGCGCTCACCGTCAACCAGGGCGCCGACGCAACGTTCGCTGGCGTCATCTCCGGCGATGGCGCCCTGACCAAGGAGGGGGCGTCCACCCTCATCCTCACCGGCGCCAACATCTATGCGGGCGGCACGACCATTTCCGCCGGCACGCTGCAGATCGGCGATGGCGGCACTGCGGGCTCCCTCACCGGCGATGTGCTGAACAATGCCACCTTGGTCTTCGACCGCTCCGATGCCTATGGCTTCAGCGGCGGCCTTTCGGGCGCGGGCACCATGACCTTCCGCGGCGGCGGCACGGTGCAGCTCGGATCGTCCGGCACCTTCAGCGGCGGCACATTCGTTGAGGACGGCACCGTCACCCTCGCCAATGCGGCCCTCGGCGCCTCCGTCTTCACTGTGCAGACCGGCGGCGTTCTGGCCGGCCAGGGCACAATCGGCGGGCTCGTGGTCAATTCAGGGGGCATCGCGGCACCGGGCAATTCGCCGGGCACCCTCACCGTGAATGGCGATGTCGCCTTCAATTCCGGCTCGGTCTACCGGGTGGACGTGACCGCCGGCGGCGCCCACGACCTCATCGAGGCCACGGGTGCCGTCACCCTGTCTTCCGGCGCATCCGTCGCCGTGAATGCCGGCGCGGCGGTGTTCCTGCCGGGAACGGCCTACGCCATCATCACCACCTCCGGCACGGTCACCGGCACGTTCGGTTCGCTCACTGGCGACTTGCCCTCCAGCACTTACATCTTCCTCGATCCGGGCCTCTCCTACGACACCCACAATGTGTATCTGGGGCTGATCTATAACGACGTTGCGTTCACCACCTTCGCCCGCACGCCGAACGAGGCCGGTGCCGCCAACGCCGCCCAGCCCCTCGGCGACGGCAATCCCATCTATGACGCCATTCTCGCTCTGCCCAAGGGCACAACGCCGGGGGCCGCGTTCGCCGCGCTCTCTGGCGAGGCTTATGCGTCGGCGAGCACGGTGATCGTGCAGCAATCGAGCTATGTCCGCGATGCGGTGGGCGCGCGCCTGATCCAGGCGCTCACGCCGGAAGGCGCCGCGCCGCTCGGCTACGCCATGCCGGTGAAGGCTCCGGCCACCGCCCGCCTCGGGGCCGGCCTCACCCCCACTTTGTGGGCGCTGGGCTATGGCGGCTGGGGTGACACCAACGGCAACAGCAATGCGGCCAGCGTCTCCAACACCATTGGCGGCTTCCTCATCGGTGCCGACGTGGCGGTGAGCGAGACCGCACGCGCCGGCCTCTTCGGCGGCTATGGCCGGTCCAATTTCGATGTGGCGGACCGGGCCTCCTCCGGCTCCATCGACACGTACGACATGGGCCTTTACGGCGCGGCCCAGTTCGGCCGCCTCGCCGCGCGCGGGGCTTTGACCTATGGCTGGCATGAAGTCTCCATGGACCGCACCGTCGCCTTCCCCGGCTTCTATGAAGCGATTTCCGGCGGCTATAGTTCAGGCTCTTTCCAGTCCTTCGGCGAATTGGCCTATGGCCTCACCTTCGGCGCCTTCGATGTGGAGCCGTTCGCAGGGCTGGCCTATCTCAACCTCGATGGCGCCTCCCTCACCGAGACCGGCGGGGCGGCGGCGCTCGGCGTCAGTACCGCATCGTTCGAGACGACCTATTCGACGCTGGGCATGCGGCTCGCCACTTCCATCGGTGTGTTCGGGCGGCCTTTGACCCCGAGCGTGACCCTCGCCTGGCAGCACGCCTTCGGCGACACGACGCCTTATGCGAGCATGCTCTTTGCCGGCGGGACGACGCCCTTCCAGGTGGCGGGCGCCCCCATCGCGCAGGATGCCTTGCTGGTGGGCGCGGGGCTCGGCTATGCCGCCTCGGAGCTTGCCACCCTCTCGGTCAAATATAACGGGCAGATCGCCTCCGGCGCCTCACAGAGCGCGTTCTCGGCGGAATTCGCCTGGAAGTTCTGAGGTAAGGCTTATCTTAGGAATGGCTCATCGGTTCCCTTGGAGGCTTCGTCAGCCCCCGAGGTGTAGCCGGGAAGAACCCATCCGATCCGCCGCCGATCCGAGCCTGATAGCGGTTAGCCGGCGCCATTGAGCCATAGGCTCATGAGTTCCGCGCGGCTGCTCACGCCGAATTTGCGGAAGATGCGCGTGACGTGCTGGTGGGCCGTGGAGGTGGCGATTTCCAGCTCGCGACCGATCGCCTTTTCCGTGGCCTTGGTGAGCAGCATGTGCAGCACCCGCCGCTCCGCCGGCGTCAGAGGCGAAGAGGCCATGATGAGGCCGTGCCCCAACATCAGATGGCGGTGAAACCATTTGATGCCGCGCAGCGCGTGGACGAGTTGCGCGATCTCCTCATCGGTGAAGGTCTTGCCCGAATAAAAGCCGAAATGGGATTCGCAATCGGCATTCAGGGGAAAGGCGACGAAGATCGCATCGTGCGTGCTCACCGAACCGTAGTGCCGCCGGTAGAAGGGCGTCTCGAACCAGTCCTCGGGCAGTTCCCGGCGGAAGGAATAGGTGCGGAACGTGCCGACATTCTGCATGGGCAGAAGGAAGGAGGGATCGATCTCGCGTCGGTCCCAGACCTGCATGATCTCCTTGAAATGCTGTTCATCGGGATGGGGCTGGACCGGATGCAAGGCTTGCATGGCCGCGACGCGCCAGCCCTGAAGGGGATCGGCGGGGGCCACATCGCCAAGACGGATGGCACCGGCCCAAGTGGCGTTCCAGGCCCCCGTCGCTTCGCAGAGCGCCGTCATGAGATGGGCGGCCGCCATCGGTGATTGACCGGCCTCGAAGTCGGACAATTCGTCCCAAAGGAGGTGTATGGCTTCGATGTTCACGGGCACTCGCGATCCCAGCCTTCATCCGCGCCGCATCAAACGCAGAATCCTCGCTCTGTCGACTAACACCACGGGACCTTTCAAAAGGCGATAGGCTAAACGGCGCGGTGTTGGAAGGCGCGATATCAGGCCGCAGACGCGCATGGCGTAAAGACCGTTCGCTCGCCTTTGCACGCCGGTTCTGCAGCATCCAGCTGATCGGCGCCCTCATCGACGAGGCCGACACAAGGCGGCGTCTCTCATGTCGCCAACGAATCGACGGTCGGCACCGTGAGGACGCAGCCAACACCCTCGCCGCCGTCTGAATCGTCACCAATGTGAGCCCGTATGAAACCGGACTCCATGCCGATCAATAGGCCTGCAGCGCCAGCACCCCCCCGGGGCCGATCATCAGTCCCCAGGTTTCGTCGGAGCGAACCTCCACTTCGTCGGCCTGAACCCTTCCGCCTGTTTTGATCGAATATTTGTACTTCCCGGGCGCTAGATCCAAGGTTGGCCCGTCAGGCGCCTTGGTTCCAGCATTTCCTGCGACCTTGATCGCCCGATTATTGAAGGTGAGTGATAATTCGTCTGGCATGATATTGCCGAACATCACGCGGGCCTTTCCGGCTTCCGGCAAAATGCCCGCTTTCCGGGCCGCCTCCGGATTTTTCAGGCTCAGGTTGACCGTTGTTTCATTGCCCTTTCGACCGAGCTTCAACACGGCGGGCCCGTCAGGGGACGTGAAGCGGACCGTCGCACGGTCGGCCGCGACCACCTGGCCTTTGGCCTCCTCTTTCCAGTTTCGATTGCCAAGCTCGCGCCGGTAGAATTCCAGGACCGCGGCGAGGTCGAGCGGCACATTGGCGTTGAGCTCGCGCCGGAACGGTGTCTGGGTTCCTTCCGACATCGTGTGGCGCTTGGGAACCGGCAGCCCCGCGCTCTCCTCGACGATGAGATCATCTGCCGACGGCGCTGGCGCACCGCCCGTACGACTTTCGTTCTTCTGGGCGGGCTCATCGGGCTTCGCGCCCGCAATCTGCAGGCCCGAGCCCCGCGCATTCACATTGGTGCTGGGGCCCATCTTCATGACCGTGATGGAGAGATCCTTGTTCCCCTTGGCGAATTGGAGCTGCGCCATGTTGGCGTTGTTGATCACGCCTGGCTTCGCGCGCCATCCGGACTGCTTCAGGGCCGACCGGAAAAACTCGGCGATCGACTTGACGTTGGACTTGCTCGTGAATTGGAGCGTTCCGTCCTCGCCGTCGAAATCGACGTCCTGCGCGGTCTCCGGGAGCGGGATAGGCGCGCTGCCGCCCGCGAGCGGCCGCAGCGGCTCGACGGAATCGCCGGCCCCGTGCGCGGGGGCCTGCGGCATCGCGGCACCGCCGGGCATCGATTCGGCCGCGCGCATCATCTGCTGAGCCTGCTGCAGCAGGTCATTGACCGAGCCGCCGCCCGTCACGCCATTGGTCTTGGGCTTGGTGATTTTCTCAATGAGGCTAACGGTCGTCAGCCCGTACTGGCGAGCGAGCTTCAGAGTCGCCGTGCCTTCGGGAAAGTTGAAATTCACCACCGCCTCGTCCGGACCGATCGTACTGCGCGGCGCATCCTCTTTCCACCCGCGCGCCGAAAGCGCACCCCTGTAGAACGACAGCACCGCTTCGAGGCTTGCCTGGACCTGGACGTGGATCTCCCGCCCGGTCCCGCCATTCGTGCCACCCGCATTCCTGCGCGGCTTGGGGACCGGCAGGCCGAAGATATCGCCATCGGCCTCGACCGACTGCAGTTCGGCGAAGAAGGGTGTTTTCAGCTCCACCAGCGTCCTGCCGAGATCGTTCGTCCGCAAGACGAGCGTGAGCGGCCGGGTATTGCCGCGCATGAAATAGGCGATGTCGCCATTCGCGGGTTTGGGATCAAGCTTCGCATTCGGCCATTTCGCCGCGATGTCCGCATCCGGGAGCAGCTCCCAATCGCTTTCGGCGAGCTTGCGGGCATAGAATTCACGCAGGCTCTGCGGCGTGCCGCCCGAGGTCAGGCTGAGATAAGGCCGATGCTCGTCGAACACCACGTCGAGGGCGTCGTCCGGAACCGGCGGAGCGAATTGCAACCGATCGGCCACATACTCCACCGTGGTCTGATCCGTGGTGTCCTCGTTCCTGCCGGGCGAAATGGTGAACCGAACCGAAAGGCCCTGCTGCCCCTTGATGAAGGTCAGCCAGGTCGAATGCCGGTCATCCAACGGAACCACACAAAAGCTCCAGCCCTGGGCGGCCAGCAGCGCCTTGATCGCCGCGGTCGTGGCGGGAACATGACCGGGAACTGAGTAAGATACGCGCTCGGCGGTTGACTTTCCTGTGTCACGTGCGCCCGGGAGGCGCGGCAGATCGGAGACGACGACCAGAGGCGCGACATTGTCGCGGTTGAGATAGACTTGGCGGGCGTTCTCAAGAATGCTGATCGGCTGCGGCGTGATCTCAACCCTGACTTTTCCGGCGTCGGCCTTTTGCAGCACGAGCGCCAAGGCCGTTTTCGGGCTCTGGTCGCTGACAAAATAGGCGTAGCCCCCGCCGTCATGGAGCGTTCCCGAAGGACCTCCCGGCGCCTGCTTTCCATTGGCCTTTGCCGACCACAGAAACCAGCCTCGGCCGGCGAGTTCCCGGCGGTAGAAATCGAGGAGCTTTTCGACCGGCTCGCCGCTTGTCAGGCTCAACGACGGCCTGTCCGGCGAATATTCGATACTGGCGGCATCGGCCGTGAAAGGCAGGTCCACCTTCAGTGGAACAGCGGAATATTGTACGCTGATGGCGTTATTCTGGGCTGGCGCGACTGTGATGAAGACGTTGAGGGCCTGCGATCCCTTCTTTAACGTCATGGTCTTCATCGTCGGGTTTTCAGCAGAGGCCGCGTTTGGCGCGGTATATTGTTGCCAGCCGAGGGCTGTGAGCGCCTTTTCGACCGCGTCAGTCGTCGGGCCGATCGCCTGGGGTGAGACGAAGATCGTCGTAGATGGGCTGGCGAAAACGTCCTTGGCACCGGGAACCCGCGGCAGCTTGCTGGCGTCAAAGTCGCCGACGCTGGCGCGATCCGGCACCTGGGCCCTGGAAGGCAGGCACTGCGCAGCGGAAACCGCGATGATCGCGCAAAATGCCAAAAGATAACGGCGGTGGCCGCCTCGCCGCACGCCGAAGCTCCCGATTTCGCCGATCATTATAGTCTCCAGAGGAAGCGCCACGGGCCGAAAAGCAAAACGACTTTCGATCCAATTGCTTCCCATGATCGGCGCACATTGTGAAGGCTCCGCTTTGGGAAAACCGTTCTGAACGACCGACGTTGATCGTGATTATGTCGGGCATAGGTCTCTGTGGCGGTAGGATTTAGCCTTATCAGCCCGCCAGAGCACGCGTCGATCTGCTTGCATCGCAAGCTGATCGGACAACGCGTTCTCTTTTGTAGCAGGGGGCAGAGGCAGCGATTGCCAAGGGTCGATGACCGAGCCCCCTCCGGTGGCCTCCTTTGCAGCGAGAACGCTCTCCATCGCCAACTCTTCCCCCAGCCGGAATGGAACCGCGGCTGATGAGCGTGTCCCGGCGCGGATTACACCTACGCCGGGACACGGCTTCTCGTTCCTCCGCCGCGGGGGAATGCGGAGGTCACGACCACAAGAGATGTGAAACGTAGGAGGCGGGGCGTCAGGCCGCGCAGGTCGGACGGGCCCGACGCCGGGCCGCGAGACCTTCGATCTCCGCAACGAAGCGCTCCCGCGCCGGCGCCTCGGCACGCAGGGCGTCTGCGATCCTGCGCGCATTCTGCACGAAGGCGGGCTGATCGATCAGCCGGCAGATGGCTGCGGCGATGGCGCCGGCGTCGCTCGCCGGGTCGAGCCTCAGGCCCGCGCCGTGATATTCGACACGCGCGGCATTCTCGTTCTGGTCGCGGCCCATGGGCAGGACCAGCAGCGGCACGCCGTGCCGGAGCGCGCGCAGGGTGGTGCCATGCCCGCCATGGGTGATGGCCAGGGTCGCCCGCGGCAGGATCGCCTCATGCGAGGCGGACGCTACGATCCGCACATTGGGACGGGCCGGAAGGTCGGAGGCTTCGAGCATGTCGCCGAGCGTGACGATCGCCTCCACCGGCAGGGCGCCGAGCACCTCCACGAGGCGGGCGAGCACGGCGCGCTGCCCCTGTTCCGTGGTGCTGAAGGAGACCAGCACGCGCGGCCCCTCCGCCCCCTCGAAGCCTTCCCTGCTCCCCGCGGCCCAGCTCGGCTCGCGCAGCAGCGGCCCAATGTAGCGGACCTCCTCGGGAAGCCCGGCGACGGGAAAATCGAAGGCCGCGCTCGTCGCCAGCAGCTGGAGGTCGGCCGCGCGCATCTGGTCGAGCACGCGGGCGAGCGGCTTCAGCCCCAGCGACGTGCGCGCGGCGTTGAGGTGCGGAAGGAAACCGTTCCACAACGCCTCCACCGCCCCGGCGACTGCACGGTCACGCTCATGGTCCGCGTCGCTCGCGGCCGGAAGGAAGCCGGGACCGAACGGGGGATGCCCCGGCAGCGGGGAGAGCGAGACGTTGGGCGCAAGGACCGCGGTGGGGATCTGCGCCACCTCTCCCGCCAGCACGCTTCCGAACAGCAGGTCGCTGGCGACCAGCACGTCGGCCGGGCGCACCGTCATCACGTCGATGAGATCGCGCGCATAGGCATCGGAGGGGCCGAGGAAGATCCGCTCGGACCAGGCCGCCATGACGGCGAACGGATCGGGCCACTCGTCGTCACGCACCGGAGCACTCGCAGCGGAGCGGTCGGGCCGGTTCGGCGCCCGCTTCCAGCCCACGAAATGCGCACCCGCCGCCCGTGCGTCGCTGACCATGGAATCGTCGGCGACAAGGGTCACGTCGTGGCCGCGGGCGCAGAGCGCCTCGACAGCGGCAAGTGTCGGCGGCACGTTGCCGCCGCCCTCCCATCCGGCCACGACGATGCGCAGCCGGCCCGCGGGGGCCAGTGTGGGTTCCATCTCCATCCTCCTTATATGCCGGCGTTCGGGCGCCGGCGCCCTTCACTCCTCGCGGAGCAGCCGCTCCACGATCTGCGTCATCAGGCGCTGCGTCCGCTCGGCATCGTGGCCCTGCCGACGGCGCATGAGGTGCCACACCCAGACGTCCGTCACCGCCAGAAGCTCGGCGAGCAGGTCGTCCCGCCGCGCGCCTTCGCGCTTGTCGAGCCACGGGCGGAACATGTCCGTGATCCATTCCCGGTGGCCGCGGCGGCCCTGGTCCAGAACTGCGCCGAACTCGGGAATGCGATCCTCCTGGTTCAACGTGCGCACCACCAGATCGCCGCTGCGCTC
Source organism: Xanthobacter autotrophicus (assembly GCF_005871085.1). Classification (GTDB taxonomy): domain Bacteria; phylum Pseudomonadota; class Alphaproteobacteria; order Rhizobiales; family Xanthobacteraceae; genus Xanthobacter; species Xanthobacter autotrophicus. Next base: position 16,884 of record NZ_VAUP01000028.1, read on the forward strand.
GTAGTCGGCGATGAGGACGCCGATGATGCCGGCGACCTCAGCTGGCGCGTCCTGCCAGCGATGCGTCCGGATCGTGCTGTCCTGCTGCGCCGCGAGCGCGCTCAATACACCGGCCTTGCTGCCGAAGCGGCGGATCACCGTCTGGCGCGTGGTACCGGCTGCTGCGGCGATCTCGTCCAGAGTGACCTCGTCGAACCAGCGCGTCTCCATCAGCGTCGCGAACGCCTCGACGATCTGCTGCTCGGTGCCGCGCACCGCGCTCTCCCGCGCCACCTGCCGATAGGGCCTCGCCGCCATGATCAACTCCATTTCGTGTTACATTGAGTAACACGAAATATGGGCCTGTCAATGGCACGCGCCTGGTGTTTCCACGCTGGAACTCTCCCGCGCTCTGAAGCGGCTTCACGGCATCCCGCAAGTGGTGTGTTCTGACCGCGTCAGATCAGCCGCAGCCCCTTCAGGCTGGCGTGGCCATCCTTGCCGACGATGATGTGGTCATGCACCTCGATACCCAGCGGCTTGGCTACGTCGATGATCCGCCGTGTCATGTCGATGTCGGCGCGGGACGGGGTCGGGTCCCCCGACGGGTGGTTGTGGCAGAGGATGACGGCGGAGGCGGAGACCTCCAGCGCCCGCTTCACCACCTCGCGCGGATAGACCGGGGCATGGTCCACGGTGCCGGTCTGCAGCACCTCGTCGGCGATGAGCTGGTTGCGTTTGTCGAGGAACAGAACGCGCACCTGCTCGCGGTCCGCATAGGCCATGGCAGTGCGGCAATAGTCGATCACCGCGCTCCAGGATGACAGTACCGGCCGGCGCTTGACCTGCCCCTTGGCGAGCCGCTGGGCCGCCGCCTCCACCACCTTCAGCTCGGTGATGATGGCATCCTTCACCCCCGGAACCTCGGCCAGAAGGCCGGGGGGCGCGGCCACCACCTCGGCGAAGGAGCCGAAGCGGTCCACCAGCGCCTTGGCCAAGGGCTTCACGTCCCGCCGCGGCACGGCGCGGAACAGCACCAGCTCGAGCAGCTCATAGTCGGCCAAGGCCAGCGAGCCCGCCTCGCGGAAACGCGCGCGGAGACGGTCCCGGTGCCCATGAAAATGGGGTGCTTCGTTCAGGCCGTCTTCCGGCGCCTCGGCCATCAGCGTGTCCGGCTCTTCCTCAGGCGGGGACGTAGGGCGGCTTGTGGTAGCCCTTGGGGCTCAGGGTGAAGATCTCGACGCCGGTCTCGGTCACGCCCACGGCGTGCTCGAACTGGGCCGAGAGGGAGCGGTCGCGGGTGACGGCGGTCCAGCCGTCGGACAGCACCTTCACGTGGGGACGGCCCAGATTGATCATGGGCTCCACGGTGAAGATCATGCCCGGCATCAGCTTCGGCCCCTCGCCGCGACGACCCACATGCACGATGTTGGGCTCGTCGTGGAACACCTGGCCGACACCGTGGCCGCAGAAGTCGCGCACCACGCTCATGTGCTGCGGCTCCACGAAGTCCTGGATGGCGGCGCCGATGTCGCCCACATGGCCGCCGGGGCGGATGGCCGCGATGCCGAGCATCATGGCGTCATAGGTCACTTCCAGCAACCGCTCGGCCCGGCGCGGGATGGCGCCCACGGGATACATGCGGCTCGAGTCGCCGTACCAGCCGTCGAGGACCAGCGTCACGTCCACATTGACGATGTCGCCCTCGCGCAGGGGGCGGGCATTGGGCATGCCGTGGCACACCACGTGGTTCACCGAGGTGCACACGCTGAAGCGGTAGCCGCGATACATCAGGGTCGCCGGATAGGCGCCGTGATCCATGGCGAATTCGTAGATCAGCCGGTCGATGGCGTCGGTGGTGACACCGGGCGCCACCATCTCGGCCACGGCGTCGAGCGCCTGCGCGGTGAGTTGCCCGGCCTTGCGCATGCCCTCGAAGCCTTCCGGCCCGTAGAGCTTGATATGGCCGGTCTTGCGCAGCGGCGCGTTGGCCGCTTCAACATAAGTCATGGATCACGCCTTCAAGGCTGCGCCTTTCGCGCCGCCGCTCACGAAATTTCTCTTCCCACAGATTTAGGCCAAGCGGCCGGCAAAGCAAGCTTCGCTCTGTTTCCCGGGGGCGGATCCCAGTAGGGCATGCCCGGCCAGCGGTTTGCGCGGGGGTGCCGCGGGCGCCGCGCGGCCTTAAGATCGTCGATCGCGAATCGTAACCCAAGCCGCCATGTTCATCCGTCGCCTGCCTCCCGTGCTTATTGACCGTATCGCCGCCGGCGAGGTGGTGGAGCGGCCGGCTGCCGTGGTGAAGGAACTGGTCGAGAACGCGCTGGATGCCGGCGCGCGGTCCGTCGAGGTGGTGATCCAGGGCGGCGGCCGGCGCCTGGTGCGGGTCACCGACGACGGCAGCGGCATGGGGCCGGATGATCTTGCCCTGTGCGTGGAGCGCCACGCCACCTCCAAGCTCGCCGGGGAAGACCTCTTGTCCATCTCCACCCTCGGCTTCCGGGGGGAGGCGCTGCCCTCCATCGGATCGGTGGCGCATCTTTCCATTGCCAGCCGCCCGAGGGACGCGGCCCACGCCTTCGAGGTGCGGGTGGATGGCGGGGTGGTCACGCCGCCGCGGCCCGCTGCGCTGGGTGGTGGGACGCGTGTCGAGGTGCGGGACCTGTTCTATGCGACGCCGGCCCGCCTGAAATTTCTGAAATCCGACCGGGCCGAGGGCGCGGCGGCGGCGGACGTGGTGCGGCGCCTCGCGCTGGCGCGGCCCGACGTGGCCTTCACCCTCGTCACCGACGAGCGCGCCGCGGTGACCTTCCCGGTGCGCGCGGATGATGCCGAGGGCCGCGCCATGCGCCTTGCCGACGTGCTGGGGGCGGAGGCGGGGCGCAATGTGGTGGCGGTCCACGGCATCCGCGACGACGTGATGCTGGAGGGCCTCGCCGGCCTGCCCACCTTCTCCAAGGCCAATTCGCTCAGCCAATATCTGTTCGTGAACGGCCGCCCGGTACGCGACAAGCTGCTGATGGGCGCCGTGCGCGCCGCCTATGCGGACCTCTTGCCGTCGGACCGCTATCCGGTGCTGGCGCTGTTCATCAGCCTCGATCCGCGCGACGTGGACGTGAACGTGCACCCGGCCAAGACCGAGGTACGGTTCCGCGACGGCGGCAATGTGCGCGCGCTCATCGTGCGCACGCTGTCCGATGCGCTGGGCGCGCGCATCCCCTCCACCTCCGGCACCATGGCCGACCGGCTGGTGGCGCTGGCCCGCACGCCGGAGCTGGGCGCACGGCCCGCATTCGCGCCCGCCGTGCCGTTCTCAGGCCCCGGCGGCGGGGCCTTCGCCGGCTTCCGGCCGGCGCCGGCGCTGGATTATGACTGGCGCCAGTCGCCTGCGCGGCCTGCGATTTCAGGGCTGGGGGAGGAGGAGCAGGCGCGGCTCGACATCGCCGAGCCCTCGGCGGATGCGCGCGCCGATGCCGCGCCTCTCTCCGCCGTTGATCTCGACCGGCCGTTGGGGGCGGCGCGGGCGCAACTGCACGAAACCTATATCGTTGCCCAGACACGCGAGGGACTCGTCCTCGTGGACCAGCATGCGGCCCACGAGCGCCTGGTCTACGAGAAGCTCAAGTCGGCGCTGGCCCGCGACGGCGTCGGCCGGCAGGGCCTGCTGATCCCGGTGGTGGTGGACCTCGACCCCGCCGATGCCGACCGCCTCACCGAGCGCGCCGCCGATCTCGCGGCGCTGGGGCTGGTGCTGGAGAGCTTCGGTCCCGGCGCGGTGCTGGTGCGCGAGGTGCCGGCCCTGCTAAGGGACGCGGACGTGACCCGCCTCGTCACCGACCTCGCCGAGCATGCCGCCGAATGGGACGATGCTCTGCCGCTGGAGAGGCGCCTGCTCCATGTGGCCGCCACCATGGCCTGCCATGGCTCGGTGCGGGCGGGGCGGCGCCTGAAGGTGGAGGAGATGAACGCTTTGCTGCGTGAGATGGAGGAGACCCCAAACGCCGGCGAGTGCAACCACGGCCGGCCGACCTTCGTCACCCTGTCGCTGAAGGACGTGGAAAAACTGTTCGCCCGGCGCTGAGGGTGCCATCAAACGACAATGCCCGGCGCGGGGCCGGGCATGACGTAGCAGATCGAAGGGGACGTTCCGGCGCTCAGGCGCTCTTGAGCAGGCGCATGAGGTCGGAGCGGATGATCTCGTTGCCGGCGATGACGGAGCCCTTGTCGAGCATCTTGTCGCCGTCCGACAGGTCAGTGACGATGCCGCCGGCCTCGCGCACCAGCACGATGCCCGCCGCCATGTCCCACGCCGAGAGATCGCGCTCCCAGAAGGCGTCGAAGCGGCCCGAGGCTACCCAGGCGAGGTCGATGGCGGCGGAGCCGGTGCGGCGCAGGCCCGAAACCTGGCCCTGCACCTTTTCCAGCTCGCGGTTGAACTTGGCGTGGTCGCCCCGGCCCATATGCGGCAGGCCGCAGCACACCACGCTGTCGGCGAGCTTCTTGCGGCCGGCGACCCGCAGGCGGCGGTCGTTGAGATAGGCGCCCTGGCCGGTCTCGGCCACGTAAAGCTCGTCCATCACCGGATTGAAGATGACTCCCGCCACCGGCACCCCGTTGCGCACCAGCGCCAGCGAGATGGAGAAGATGGGGATGCCGTGCAGGAAGTTGGTGGTGCCGTCGAGGGGGTCCACCACCCACACGTTGGAGGTGTCGGCGCCTTCCACCGCGCCGCTTTCCTCCATGAGGAAGCTGTAGGTGGGCCGCACCCGCAGCAGCTCGGCGTGGAGCGTCTCCTCCGACTTGCGGTCGGCGGCGGAGACGAAGTCGCCCGGCCCCTTCATGGAAACCTGAAGCTGCTCCACCTCGCCGAAGTCGCGGGCGAGCGCCCGGCCCGCCTTGCGGACGGCCTGGACCATGACGGTGATGAGCGGCGTGCGGATCATGAGGAGACCTGAAAGTCGGGCCGCGGCCGGCGCGCGTGTCGCCGGGGCCTGCGGCCAAGGAAAGGGTTGGGTGAGCGTGTGCCCGCCTGCGGCGTGGCCGTCAAGCGGCGGGGGTGCTGGGCTGCCTTGCGCGCTCGCGACGGGGCGGGATCGCTCGGGCCATTCCCGCCGTCTGGCCTGCCCGTGCGTCTGGCCCCCTCCCCAACCCTCCCCCGCACGCGGGAGAGGGGGCCGGCCGGCGCGGGGATGAGGCGCGGTTTCCGATTGAGTGCCGCCGGTGAACCCTCTCCCGCCCGAACTCGGCTGCTGCCGAGTTCGGTTCTCCCAGAGCCGAAGCTGGAAACGTCCGGCTTCGGTGCGGGGGAGGGCGGGGAGGGGGCGGGAGGTTCCGCCATCCCCACTGCCGGGCGTTCGTCCCCAATGCCCTCCACTCCCCGAGGCGGGAGAGGCAGCAGAAGGGCGCAGGCCGTCCTCAGGAGCGCAGCGGTGACCAGGCAGGGTCGGAGGCGTAGCTCGGGGTGGGGACGCGCTGCTCGTTGTAGCCGGTCACGTCCACCGAATAGAGCGACGGCCCGGAGGCGCCGCCCGGATCGCGGAAGAACATGATGACGCGGCCGTTGGGCGCGAACGTCGGCCCCTCGTTGTGGTAGCCCTCGGTGAGCACGCGCTCGCCCGAGCCGTCGGTGCGCATGACGCCGATGGCGAAGCGCCCGTCGCCCTGGCGGGTGAAGGCGATCCAGTCGCCCTTGGGCGACCACACCGGGGTCGAATAGCGCGCATTGCCGAAGGAGATGCGGCGCGCGCCGGAGCCGTCCGCATTCATCACATAGATCTGCGAGGTGCCGCCGCGGTCGCTCTCGAAGCAGATCTGCCGGCCGTCCGGCGAATAGCAGGGGGCGGTATCGATGGCGGCGGTGTCGGTGAGGCGGGTGGTGGCGCGCGAACGCAGGTCCATGACGAAGATGTTGGAATTGCCGCCCTGCTGCAGGCTCATGATCACCCGCTGCCCGTCCGGGGCGAAGCGCGGCGAGAAGCTCATGCCTGGGAAGTTGCCGACGATCTCCCGCTGGCCGGTCTCGATGTTCAGTAGGAACACCTTGGGGTCACCCTGCCCATAGGACATGTAGGTGATTTCCTGGCTGGTGGGCGAGAAGCGCGGGGTGAGCACGAGGCCGTCGCCGCGCGAGAGGTAGCTCACGTTGGCGCCGTCCTGGTCCATGATGGCGAGGCGCTTCACCCGCCGCTCCTTTGGCCCGCTCTCGTCCACGAACACGATGCGGGTGTCGAAATAGCCCTTTTCGCCGGTCATCTTCTCATAGATGGCGTCGGCGATGATGTGGGCGATGCGGCGCCAGTTGTCGGGCTGGGCCACGAACTGCTGGGCGGCGAGCTGCTGGCCGGCGAACACGTCCCACAGGCGGAACACCACCTGGAAGCGCCCGTCGGCCTGCCTTGTGACCCGGCCGGTGAGCAGCGCCTGGGCGTTGATGACGCGCCAGTCCTGGAAGCGCGGCGTATCGGGATTGGTGATCTGCTCCACGAACGCCTTGGGGTCGATAGGCGCGAACAGGCCGGAGCGCCGCAGGTCCGCGGTGATGACGCCGGAAATGTTGCGGCCGATCTCCGGCTCGCCGAGCAGGTCGGTGATGGCGATGGGAATGGGCTTGAAGGCGCCGGGGGTGAGGTCGATGCGCGGCTGCGCGGCACCTGCCGTGCCCGCGCCCAGTGCGGAGCCGAGGCCGGCGAGGCTCGCGGCGGCAAGTCCGGTCTTGATGAATGCCCGGCGTCCCATCCCGAGCATGGCCGGCCGTCCGAACCCGTTCATTTATATCCCTCGTTTTCCATGCGCTGCGCCGCGCGCCGCCATCTCGATCAGGAGCCGGAGAGCTCCGTCCGGACGCGGCATCAGCGGCTGAACAGCTTGTCGTTGAGCGTGATTGGAAGCGTCTTCCAGTTGGCGTAGGTTTCCGGCCGGAACATCTTGTAGGGCTGGCAGGCCATGATCGCGCGGATGCCGTTCATGGCGTAGGCTTGGAAGGCCGGCTGGCCGGAGCCCGGCTGGCCCGGCTCGATCTGGGGCGCGCCGGCGACCGTGCCGTCCTTGTTGAGGTAGATGTTCACGTCCACCCGGATGTTGCGGTCGAGATTGCCGCCGTCCGTGGACCAGCACTCCATCACCCGGCGACGGAAGGCGTCGATCTCGCTGGCGGTCAACTGCTGGCCCTCACCGCGCGGCGAGCCCAGCGAAGAGGTGGTGGACACCTGCTCGGCGCTCGCCACCTGGCGGGAGGGCGCGCGCTTGTCCAGCAGTTGCTTGATCTGGTCGGTGTTGAACTCGCTCGGCGTGGCGTTGGCTTCCACGGGCTTGGGCTGTTCCTTCGGCGGCGCCGGCTTGCGCGGGGGCAAAGGCGCGGCGGCGGCCTCGGTCTTCGCCTCGTCCTTGGGCTGCTCCTGCTTCTTCTGCTCGGGTTTTGGCGCCAGCTCCGCCTGTTCCTTGGGCGGCGTGGGCTCTACCTTCGCCGGCGCAGCATCCTTCGGCAGCGGCTCCACCTTGGGGGGAGGCGGCGGCGGGGGAGGGGGCGGGGCGGTGGCTTCCACCGGCGCCTTCTCGCTCGCCTTCAGCTTGGCGTCCTCGACGGGCGTGGGATCGCCCACCTTCTCGGCAATCTGCTTGGGCTTGTCCAGCTTGGGCGCGTTGCGGGCGCCCTTGGTGAGCTTGGTGTATTCGGAGATGGAGACCACATCCACCGGCAGCGATTCCGGCATGGGCTCAAACGGCTTCGCCCCGGTGAAGGACACCAGGGTCAGAACGAGGACGCCCGCATGCAGGAGCGTCGATGCCGCAATCCCCGCGCGCATCGGCCCGTCAGCCTCCCTGTTCCACTTCGGTGACGAGAGCCACCTTCTTGAAGCCCGCGCCGGACAGGCGCCCCATGACCCGCATGATCGCCCCGTAATTGGCCTTCTTGTCGCCGCGCACGAAGACGCGCTCGTCAAAGCCGCCGCGCGCCTGGGTCACCGCCTGCAACTTCGAGACCAGATCCTCGTACTTGATCTCGCTGTCGCCGAGGAAGATCTGGCCGTTTTCCTTCACCGAGAGAGTGATGGGTTCCTTGTTGTCCTGGTTCACCGCATTGGCCTGCGTCTGCGGCAGGTCGATGGGCACGCCCACGGTCAGCAGCGGCGCCGCCACCATGAAGATGATGAGCAGCACCAGCATGACGTCCACCATGGGCGTCACGTTGATCTCGGCCATCACGGGTGGCGCGCGACGGCGCGAACGCCGGCTCTGCCATCCTCCCGCTCCGCCTCCCGCCATGCCCATGGATCAGCCCCGCTCGTCGATCTGGCGCGAGAGGATCGCGGAGAACTCGTCCGCGAATCCCTCCAGCCGCTGGGCCTGACGCCCGGTCTGGGAAATGAACTTGTTGTAGAAAATCGTCGCGGGGATGGCCGCAATGAGGCCCATCGCAGTCGCGAACAGGGCTTCGGCGATGCCCGGCGCCACAACCGCCAGCGAGGTGTTCTTGGAGGCGGCGATGGACTGGAACGAGGTCATGATACCCCAAACCGTGCCGAACAGGCCGATGAACGGCCCCGCCGAGCCCACGGTGGCCAGCACCAGCAGGCGCGATTCGAGCCGCTCCACCTCGCGGGCGATGGTCACGTTCATCACCTTGTCGAGGCGCTGGTTGAGGCCGGCGAACGAGCGGGCGCTGCCTTCATAGGTGCGCTTCCACTCCCGCATGGCGGCGACGAAGATGGCGGCCATGCCCTGGTTCGAGCGGCCGGCCAGGGTGCGGTAGAGGTCTTCCAGGCTCTGGCCGGACCAGAACACCTGCTCGAAACGGTCCATCTCGCGCTTGTTGCGGGAGAACAGCAGCCATTTGTCGATGATGATGGCCCACACCCAGATGGAGGAGACGATCAGGCCGATCATCACCAGCTTCACGACGAAATGGGCCTGCAGGAACAGGCCGAGGAAGGAAATGTCGGTGGAGGGCGCCGCCAGCGGGGCCTGGGTGAGGTCCTGCGCGAAGCTCGCCGTGGGCAGCCACAGGGCGAGCGTGAAGACCGCAGCAAGGCCCGCCGCAGCCAGCGGCGCGGACAGGAGGCGGGACACGATGCCGGGACGGCGTGTCAAATCAGTCATTCTCGGCTCCGCTGCCCCTCCCGTTCGGAAGAGGTGCTTCTGCGCTTGGGTGGCGGGCATCCGCCTGGCCCAAAGCCTCCGGCTCCCGGGGACGGCGCGCGGCCGCCCGGAAACATCTCGGCCGGACACCCGTTTGAAGTTCGCAGGCTCTTTGAGCGAGCGAGTCTGTCCAAACTTTGACGGGCCAGCCGGTTCGTGCTGCGGTGCGAAAGTTTCGCGGCACGCAGGAAGCTGTGCACGAACAGGCTTAATGGCGGGTTAGCACGAGGGACTGAACGTGATGGATCCCTTCGGTTTCCTCCGATGGGGGCCTTTCCACGCCTCTCGAAGCTCTGCGAGGGCCTATCACGCTGTTGGGGCTGGCGCTCGGGCGGCCGGGTGCCTACATTGGTGATGCGGGGCTGCGGGGCACGTTAGGAGACATTTCCCCGGGGCCTTATCGATCCTTAAGGGAGCTGTCCCTGACCTCGTCCCTGGACTTGGACACACGGCGCCCACCTACGTTGTAGGTTCCCGGGATCGAACTCCGACGGCTTCTGTGGCTCCGCACGTTTTCTGACAAAGCCGACTTCTTCCCTCATGGACATCGCCGCCGAAAAGAAACGCCTGCGTGCCCTCGCGCTCGGTCGTCGCGCGGCCATGGGCGAGGCGGGCCGCGCCGCGGCTTCGCGCCTCGCCGCATGCCATGCCCTCGCCGCCGCAGGCGCTGTCGAGGGACGCACCGTCGCCCTGTTCGCCCCGTTCCGCGACGAGATCGACACCGCGCCGCTGGCCGACGCCCTGCGCGAGGCCGGAGCGGTCCTCGCCCTTCCCGTCATCATCGCCCGCGACCAGCCGCTCCTGTTTCGCCGCTGGGACAAGGACACCCCACTCGTCCCCTCGGGCGCGTTCCGCATTCCCGAGCCGGGGCCGGACGAGCCGGAGATCATTCCCGACGTGTTGCTGGTGCCGCTGGCCGCCTTCGACCGGCGCGGCTTCCGCATCGGCTATGGCGCCGGCTTCTACGACCGCACCCTCGCCCTGCTGCGGGCACAACGGCCGGTGCGCGCCATCGGTTTTGCCTTTGCGTGCCAGGAAGTGGATCAGGTGCCCGTCGAGACCCATGACGAGCCGGTGGACATGATGGTAACGGAGATTGAAGCTTGGGCCGTCGGCCCGCGCGCCTGACCCGGCCCCGGCCCCCGCCAGCGGCCCCCGCTGCTCATTGGACCGTCTGAATGCGTATCCTGTTTCTTGGTGATGTGGTCGGCCGTCCCGGCCGGGAATGCGTCGTCTCCCGCCTGCCGGGCCTCGTGAGCGACTGGAAGCTCGACCTCGTGGTGGTGAACGGGGAGAATGCCGCCGGCGGCTTCGGCATCACGGAGGCCATCTACGGCGAGATCATCGCCGCCGGGGCCGATGCTATTACCCTCGGCAACCACGCCTTCGACCAGCGCGAGGCCCTCGTCTTCATCGAGCGGGCGCCGGCGCTGGTGCGGCCCATGAACTATCCCCCCGGCACTCCCGGGCGCGGCGCTGCCCTCGTGGAAGCCAAGAACGGCGCCCGGGTGCTGGTGATGAATGTCATGGGCCGGGTGTTCATGGATCCGCTGGACGATCCCTTCGCGGCCCTCGATCGGGCGCTGGATGGCGCCGCATTGGGCGAGATGGTGGACGCGGTGGTGGTGGACGTGCACGCCGAGACCACCAGCGAGAAGCAGGCCATCGGCCATCATTGCGACGGGCGCGCCTCCCTGGTGGTGGGCACCCATACCCATGTGCCCACCGCCGATTACCGCATTCTCTCCGGCGGCACCGCCTATATGACCGACGCGGGCATGTGCGGCGCCTATGACGGCGTCATCGGAATGGACAAGGAAGAGCCTCTGCGCCGCTTTACCCGCAAGCTCGCCTCCGGCCGTTTCGAGCCGGCGACGGGGCCGGGCACCCTCTCGGGCGTGGCGGTGGAGACCGACGACCGCACCGGACTTGCGGTGCGCGTCGCCGCCGTGCGACTCGGCGCCGGGCTTGAGGAGTCGCGGCCGGCCTTCTGGGCCTGACAAAGGGGGAGGCGGCGCCGGCGCTTTCGGCCGGCGTCATGCTGCACCCGCTTTCTTGCGCTTTTGGCCGCCACGGACCTATAAGGCCGGCTCCAGTCAACACGATCGGTCCGGGCAGCGCTGCAGTGGCGGGGCGCGGGATCGAAACTCAAGGAATGGTGGCGGCATGGCCGGGCATTCGCAATTCAAGAACATCATGCACCGCAAGGGGCGGCAGGATGCGATGCGCTCCAAGCTGTTCTCCAAGCTGGCGCGCGAAATCACCGTCTCGGCCAAGATGGGCCTGCCCGATCCCAACATGAACGCGCGCCTGCGCGCCGCCATCCTTGCGGCCCGCGCCGAGAACATGCCCAAGGACAATATCGAGCGCGCCATCAAGAAGGCTGCGGGCGCCGACGGCGAGAATTACGACGAGATCCGCTACGAGGGTTATGGCCCCGGCGGCGTCGCCGTCATCGTCGAGGCGCTGACCGACAACCGCAACCGCACCGCCTCGGAAGTGCGCTCCTTCTTCACCAAGTCCGGCGGCAACCTCGCCGAGACGGGCGCGGTGTCCTTCATGTTCGACCGGGTGGGCGCCATCGAGTTCGCCCCCGAGAAGGCCGACGCGGACGCCATGATGGAAGCCGCCATCGACGCCGGCGCCGACGACGTGACCTCCTCCGAGCATGGCCACGAGGTGATCTGCGCCGCCGATAACCTTGCGGAAGTGCAGCGGGTGCTGGAAGCCAAGTTCGGCGAGCCGAAGAAGGCGGCTTTGGTCTGGCGGCCGCAGAACACCGTCGCAGTGGACGACGAGACCGGCGAAAAGCTGCTGCGCCTCGTGGAAAACCTCGAGGACAACGACGACGTGCAGAACGTCACCGCCAATTTCGAGCTGTCCGAGGCGTTGCTTGCCAAATTGAACGCGGAGTGAGGCCGGAGCGTTCTCCGCATGGAGGACGGGCTGGTCGGTGGCGGTGCGCTCCCGCCGTGATCCCAAACAAAAAGGCACGGACCGATCAGTCCGTGCCTTTTTGTTTGGTCGGGTCGAAACGGTCAGGCGGGCTTTGGCCTGACCGGATCCGGATGGTGTTCAGGCGGCGAGGGACGTCGCCATGTTTTTCAGCTCGGCGATGGCATCGTCGATCTCGGTGCGCTGGCGCTCAAGCTGGGCCAGCTGGGCCAGGCAGCGGTCGCGGGTCAGCGACAGGCCGGCTTCCTCTCCGTCATGGGCCGCGACCAGGGCGCGGATCTCGGCCAGGGTGAAGCCGAGGTGTTTGCCCTTCAGGATGACCGTGAGGCGGCGGCGATCAGTTTCCGAATACAGGCGGGTCATGCCGTCGCGACGCGGCGCCAGCAGGCCCTTGTCTTCGTAGAAGCGCAGCGCCCGCAGCGTGATGCCGAACTCACGGGCGAGATCACCGATGGTGAAGAGCGCGCTTTCGCGAGAGCCCTCCGCGACCGCCGGGCCGGTTTGAAACGCCGGGGTCGCGAACCCCTGCTCGAACGTTTTGGCGTCCATACGTCTTATCCCCTGGCACGCCCGGCCGCCGCAGGGCGCGCGGCACGGGAATTTGGATCGGTGTGCGTCGTGATTGCGTCGTCGCAGCCTGCCGCAACGCAAACAAGGCTTAACCTCCAGCCGGCTCGGAGGGGAGGGTTTGCGGGCTACCGTTGGGGAAAGTAACAGTTACAAAATAATAAAAACAATGACTTAAAGATGTCCGCCTTTGAGCTAATCCTTGACGTTGCGGCATCTCAGGCGCCTCGCGCGCCGCGCGGCACGAGCTGCTTCACTCGGCGGAAGGGGCAAATCGCCGCGTCGTTAACCGTGGATTTACCAAGAATTGAAACCCTCTGTTCAGTGAATCATCGCAGCTGGGCATGGTAGTGGGAGACCTCCCAATCCGTGCCTCAGGGGGGAGGCCCCAATGGAGCGGACGGAGCGCACGGCCCGGATGCGGACGGCGGCAGGACCTGCCCAGACGGGGTATGACCAGGCAGCGGCAGCCCCGATCTGGGCGGACACCCGCAGTCTGGTGCCCGATGTCCCGGCCTGGGACATGTTTGACATCCAGTCCTCGACCATCGAATCCCTGCGCGGGGAGGTGAGCGCCCTGCGCGATCGCCTCGCCAACGCCGCGCCCAAGCGCGCCGTGCAGGAGATGGACAAGGCCATCACCCTCCTGTGCCGGCGCGTGGATGACATCCGCGCCGCCGGGGCGGTACGCGAGGACGCGGACCAGGCCTTCGCCGAGGAACTCGCCGCCATCCGGGCCGGGGTCGCAGCCTTGCGGGAGCCGCCCCATGTGCGCGCCCTTCAGGAGGGCCTCGATGCCCTCTCGCGCCGGATCGACCTCATGGCCGCCCGCGCGGTGGACCCGGTGGAGGTGGCCCGGCTGACGGGGCAGATGGAGGAGATCCACCATCTGGTGCTCCGCGCCGCCGAGCGTCATGACGACAATACCGCCCTTCACGCCCTGACCCAGCGTCTTCAGGCCTGCGCCGAGGCTGTCGCCGGTGCCGGTGAAGAGACCGCCCGGCGCGTCGCCGCAGCCACCGGCGCCTTCGAGCGCAAGGCCGAGGCCCTGCTCAGCCGCGTGATCGAGGTGGAAGCCCGCGCCCGCGCCGGTGATTCGGCGGCCGCGCAGGACCTGCAAGGCTCGCTGCTGGGCGCCCTCGAAGGCGTCCACCGCCGGCTCGATGCCATGTCGAGCGCCATTTCCGGCCAGGTCACCAGCCTCTCGCCCACCATCGGCGCCGAGATGACGCAGCGCCTGTCCGCCTTGGCCGAGCGCGTGGTCGCGGCCGAGGCGGCGGGAAAGGCCGCGATCGCTCCCCTTGCCGACGCGGTGGAGCGCACCCTTGCCGACCTCAGCGCCCAGTTCCGGGACACCCACGCGCGCCTCGACCGGCTGGATGACATCGAACTCCAGCTCCAGCACATGGTCGCCGAGATGCGACAGGTGCGCGAGACCACCCATGTGGCGACTGCCGAGGCGGTGGCTGCGGTGACGGCCAAGGTCTCCGAGGATCCCGACGGCGCCGCTGTGGTGGGGCTGAAGCGGGGCCTTGCCGCGCTTGAGGCGCGGCAGGACGAGATCGAGCGCCGCGCCGGCGAGATGCTGGCCGCCGAGCTGGAATATGAATTGCGCGATATCTCCGTCGCCCTGGACCGGGACGGGGAGGGCACCTTTGCGCCCCGCCCCGCCCGCCGGACGGCGGAGCACGCAGCGGCCGCGCCCGAGGCCGAGGTGGCGGAGTCCTTCTTTGACGCCGCGTCAGTATCTGCCGAGGCGGCGGATGCCATTGCCGGCTCGTCTTGGCCCCGCGAGCCCCGCCGCGCCGAGCGTCCGGTCCCATCGGCGACTGACGCTGGCGATTCGCGTCCACGCGTGGATCGCCGCGCCCGCCGGGACCGGACACGCGACAAGCGTGCCGCGAAGGGCTTCATCGCCGGATTGCTCGTTCGCAAGCGACAGGTTGCGATGGTCGCGCTCCTTGCCGGCGCCACCACTGTCTTCGCCGGAACCGCCGCGGGCCTTGCCTGGCGCAATGGGCCGGAGCTGCTTTCCGGCGTGACCCAGGTCCTGCGCCGCCTGTCCGCTCCGGCCGTGGCCGGCGTGACGGCGGGCGACCTTCCCGCCGCCATCGGTCCGACTGCGCTTCAGGCCGCCGCACGCGCCGGCGATCCGGCCGCCGCCTTCCTTGTCGCCGGCCGCTATGCGGAGGGCCGGGGCGTGGAGGCCGATCCCGACGCGGCGGTGAAGTGGCTGGCCTTCGCCATGCAGCGCGGCTCCGCCCCGGCCGCGCACCGCCTCGGCGCGCTCTACGAATCCGCCGGCCGCGACCTGGGCGAAGCCCGGCGGTTTTATGAATGGGCGGCGGACCAGGGCAATGTGCGGGCTATGCACGCCCTCGCCATGCTGCTGTGCTCCGGCAACGGCCAGACACCGGATTGGGAAAACGCCGTGCGCTGGTTCCGCGCCGCCGCCGAGCTTGGCTTCCGCGACAGCCAGTACAATCTGGGCGTGGTCTATGCCCGCGGTCTCGGGGTGGTGGCGGATGCGGGCGAGGCCTTCAAGTGGCTGAGCCTTGCTGCCGCCCAGGGCGATGCCGACAGCGGCCGCAAGCGCGACATCCTCGCCCGCGAGGCCGATGGCGCAACCCTCACCAAGGCGCAGCAGGCGGTGGCCGGCTTTGTTCCCGCCCCGCAGAACGCGGCGGCGAATCTGGTCGAGATCCGTCCCGAATGGCAGGAAGACAGCGTGGGGGCTCCCGTCGCGTCGGGCGCGGGCCGCTCCAAGAGCCCGACCCGCCTCGCCAGCAGCGCGGCGGCGGTGAAGTGAGCCGCCGCCCCTTCGGCTGCCGTCTCATGTTGCGCCACCTGGAAACACCCCTTGCATTGCCCTTTCCTTGCCGGCGCGCCTCCCCCACCGTGCGGCCATGGACCTGAACACGATTCGAATCCTCGGCCTCGACCCGGGCCTGAGGCGTACCGGCTGGGGGGTGATCGACGTCACCGGCTCCCGCCTCGCCTTTGTCGCCTGTGGCACCATCCTGCCGCCCGAGCAGGCGCCCATGGGCGAACGGCTCGCCCATCTGCACCGCGAACTGCTTGGCGTGATCGAGCGCTTTTCCCCCCAGGAGGCGGCGGTGGAGGAGACGTTCGTCAACATGAACCCCTCGTCTACTCTGAAGCTGGGGCAGGCCCGGGGGGTGGTGCTGCTGGCGCCGGCCCAGATGGGGCTGCCGGTGGCCGAATACGCCGCGCTGCTGGTGAAGAAGAGCGTGGTGGGCGCCGGCCGCGCCGAAAAGGCGCAAGTGCGCATGATGATCGGCATCCTTCTGCCCAAGGCCACACCCGAGACCGAGGACGCCTCCGACGCGCTGGCTGTGGCCGTCACCCACGCCCATCATCGCGGCGCTGCTGCGCGCGCCCGCGCGGCGCTGTAAGGTCCCGGTTCATTGCGTTCACCGCATTTTCTTCACGCGAACCGGATCCACTTCGCTTGAAAATGCCGGTGTCTCCACACCGCGGGGGGCGGGCATGATCTACGGACATCTGGCGCTGGTGGTGGCCGCGCTGTTTACCGGCGCCGCCTTTTACATCAATGCCGTGGAGCAGCCGGCGCGGCTGGCGCTCGACGACGGGGCGGCGCTCAGGCAATGGAAGCCTTCCTACAAGCGGGGCTTCGCCATGCAGGCGACTCTCGCCCTGATCGGCGCGGTGCTGGGCGCGGTCGCCTTCAGCCGCGACGGGGACTGGCACTGGCTCGCCGGCGGGGTGCTGATGCTGGCCAACTGGCCCTATACCCTCATCGGCATCATGCCCACCAACCGGCGCCTGCTGGCGACGGATGAGGCCGACGCCGAGACGCGGCGCCTCATCACCAATTGGGGCCAGTTGCACATGGTGCGCACCGGCCTCGGGGCGCTGGCCACCTTCGTCTTCCTGTGGGCGGCGGTGACCTGATGCCGTTTCAGCCCTGAAAGGCCTGTGATGATCGGAAAGCTGAAGGGCGTCGTGGACACGCTGGAGGAGGACCATGTGATCCTCGATGTCCATGGCGTGGGCTATCTCGTGCACTGTTCCGGCCGCACGCTCTCGGCCCTGCCGCGGGCGGGCGAGGCGGCGGCGCTGTTCATCGAGACCCATGTGCGCGAGGACCAGATCCGCCTGTTCGGCTTCACCTCGGCGGCGGAGCGCGACTGGTTCCGCCTGCTGCAGGGCATCCAGGGCATCGGCACCAAGACGGCGCTGGCCGTGCTCTCCACCCTGAGCGCATCGGAGCTGACGCAGGCCATCGCGCTGGGCGACAAGACCACGGTGGCGCGAGCGCCGGGGGTGGGGCCGCGGGTGGCGACGCGCATCATCACCGAGCTGAAGGACAAGATGCCCGGCTTTTCCGCCTCCGAACCGCTGGTGGCCCAGCTCGGCGGCGCCATAGCGCCGGAGCAGGGGGGCGCGGCGGCGGATGCGGTGTCCGCCCTCGTCAACCTCGGCTATGGCGTGCCGCAGGCCAACGCCGCCATCGCCGCCGCCCTGCGCGGGGCGGGGGAGGGCGCCAAGACCGAAGTTCTGATCCGGCTGGGGCTGAAGGAACTGGCGAAGTAGGGGAGAGCGCCTTCGGGCCCCTCACGGCATCCGGGAGGGGAGCTTCAGGGTGTCCCCGTCCACCGCGAAGGTGCCGTAGCCCTGGTGGTGAATGGTGCGCGGCGCCGTCTGGGCCGGGTCGCGCCACGCCTTCACCACTTCCAGCACGAACAGGTTGAAGCGGTTGACGAGGCGGGTCTCCACCACCCGGCATTCCAGATTGGCGAAGCACTCCTTGATGAGCGGCGCCGCAACCAAGGCGGCGGGCCGGGGTGTGAGGCCGATGGCGGCAAACTTGTCCACGTCGCGGCCGGAGCAATTGCCCACCTTCACCACCTTGTCGGCCAGCTCCACGGCGGGAATGGCGATGACGCATTCCTTGGTGGCGCGCAGGGCGGTGAAGCTGAAGTCGCCCTGGGAGACGATGCAGGCGATGAGGGGCGGCGTGAACTCCACCATCATGTGCCACGACATGGTCATGACGTTGGGGTGCCCGCGATGGCTGGTAGTGAGCAGCACCACCGGCCCGGGCTCGATGAGCTGGTAGACCTCGGCGAGGGGAAGATCCTTCATGGCCGCTCCTCCTGGAGCGAAGCCCGATCCCGTTGCAGTCCGGTCACGGGCTTTTTATGGCTGGGTCGGGAGTTGCCCCCGCACGGAGCGCCAGCACGTTTCACTATGATAAGCTCATCGCGGCGCGCCGGCGTTGCGGCGTGTCATGTGTGACTGCGCTGCCAGAGTTGGCGCCCCCCCTGCCGAACCTGCGTTCCCCTTCCGGTCCCGGCCGGCGCGCACTACAGTCGCGCGAGTCGCTGGCCCCCAGGGGAGCAAGACCTCTTCCATGAACACCCGCCTCGTCTCGGGCGAGAAGCGCGGCGAAGACGCCGCCGATTCGACGCTGCGCCCCCAGCTCCTGAAGGAGTTCGTGGGCCAGGCGCAGGCGCGCGCCAATCTGGAAGTGTTCATCAAGGCGGCCCGCGCCCGCGGCGAGGCGCTGGACCATGTGCTGTTCGTGGGGCCGCCCGGCCTCGGTAAGACCACGCTGGCCCAGATCATGTCGCGCGAGATGGGGGTGGGCTTCCGCTCCACCTCCGGCCCGGTGATCGCCAAGGCGGGGGACCTCGCCGCCATCCTCACCAATCTGGAAGAGCGCGACGTGCTCTTCATCGACGAGATTCACCGGCTCGCGCCGGCGGTGGAGGAAATCCTCTATCCCGCCATGGAGGATTACGAGCTGGACCTCGTCATCGGCGAGGGTCCGGCAGCGCGCTCGGTGAAGATCGCCCTGCCCAAGTTCACGCTGGTGGGCGCCACCACGCGCTCGGGCCTGCTCACCACGCCGCTGCGGGATCGCTTCGGCATTCCGGTGCGGCTCCAGTTCTACACGGTGGAGGAACTGGAGAAGATCGTGGTGCGCGGGGCGCGGGTGCTGGGCATCGCCATCGCTCCGGACGGCGCCACCGAGATCGCCCGGCGCGCGCGGGGGACGCCGCGCATCGCCGGCCGGCTGCTGCGGCGGGTGCGCGATTTCGCCCTGGTGGCCGAAGCCGAGCGCATCGACCGCAAGGTGGCTGACCGGGCGCTGCTGGCGCTGGAGGTGGACGCCGCCGGCCTCGATGCCATGGACCGGCGCTATCTCACCGTCATCGCCGATTATTACGGCGGCGGCCCGGTGGGGGTGGATACGCTCGCTGCCGCCCTGTCCGAGCCGCGCGATGCCATCGAGGAGATCGTGGAGCCGTTCCTGGTGCAGCAGGGCTTCATCCAGCGCACGCCGCGCGGGCGGATGCTGACCGCCACCGCCTTCCGCCATCTCGGCCTGCCTGAGCCGGTGGTGGCCAAGCCCATGCCCCTGTTCGACGAGGGCGAGTAGGCGAGCGCCATGCCCATCGACGCGGCCCTGCCGTCAATGTACATCACATTCACATGAGCTGGTCCCGAAACGGAGAAACGCGGTCCTACCATCACGGCAACCTGCGGGAGGCCCTGATGCAGGCGACCCTCGACCTGATCGGGGAGAAGGGCGTTGCGGGCGTCACCTTCGCCGAGGCGGCCCGCCGCGCCGGGGTGAGCGCCGCCGCACCCTACCGCCATTTCCGCGACCGGGACGAATTGCTGGCGGCGGTGGCCGCCGTCGGTTTCGAGCGGCTGGCCGATGCCCTCACCACCGCGTGGCAGAGCGGCCGGCCCTCGCCCGCCGTCGCATATGAGCGGGTGGGGCGGGCCTATCTCGACTTCGCCCGCCGGGCACCGGCGGAATATGTGGCCATGTTCGAATCTGGCCTGCCGGCGGAAGGCCATGAGGGCCTGCAGCAGGCCGGCAATCGCGCCTTCGGCGTGCTGCGCGAGGCGGCGGAAGTTTTGGTCTCTCACATTCCCGGCCCGGTGCGCCCGCCGGCTTTGATGGTGGCGCTCCATACATGGTCGCTGGCCCACGGGGTGGCGTCCCTGTTCGGCCGGGCCGACAGCGCCCGGCGCAAACTGCCCATGGGCCCGGATGAGCTTCTTGAGGCCGCATTCCTCATCTATCTGAAAGGTCTCGGCGCCCCCTCCGGTCCCTAAGCTCCGCGCCCCCCCAAGTGCCGGGCCATTGACAAAACGGGGGCCTTTGCCTATCTATGTAAATGTTATTAACATTAACCGGGAACGCGGCTATGGAGCTCGCTTACAAGCTCGACAGTTACGGCAAACCGGCGTGGATCGCGCTGACGGTGCTGGGCTTCATGGCCTGGTGGCCGCTGGGCCTCGCGATCCTGGCCTTCACCATCGGGAGCGGACGGATGGGATGTGGTGCCAAGCGCGGCTTCAGCCGCTGGCAGGAAGAGGGCGGCGACGCCCTACGCGGCGCCTTCGGGCGCTGGAGCCGGACCATGCCGTCCAGCGGCAACCGCGCCTTCGACGAATATCGGCAGGAGACGCTGCGGCGCCTCGAGGACGAGCAGAAGGACTTCCGCGATTTCCTTGAGCGCCTGCGTCAGGCCAAGGACAAGTCGGAGTTCGACCAGTTCATGGCCGACCGCCGCAGCCGCCCCGCTGAGCCGGGCCCGGACGCTCCGTCCGGCCAGTGATCAAAAATCCTGCGGCGCGTTGCCGCCGCGGGACGGTTCCAGACCATCTTGAGCCGCGCCCTTTGTTCACAAGGGGCGCGGTCTCGTTTATGAGGGCGACATGGTCGAGCGCCCCAACTTCTCCCCGTCCGATCCGCACCTCACCCTTGCCGGCCGGCTCATCCCCGGCGGCCACGCGCTGCATGTGCGCGTGTATTATGAGGACACGGATTTCTCCGGCATCGTCTACCACGCCAATTACCTGAGATTCATGGAGCGCGGCCGCTCGGACTACATGCGGCTCCTGGGCGTGTTCCAGGGCGAGCTGTTCGAGCAGGCGGCCGCAGAGGCGCCGGGCTTCCACTTCGTCGTCCGCTCCATGCAGATCGACTTCCGCAAGCCCGCCCGCATCGATGATGTCCTGGAGGTGGTGACCCTCTCCAAGGAGGTGGCCGGCGCCTCCATCACCCTGTTGCAGCAGGTGAAGCGGGATGGCGAGGTACTGGTGTCCGCCACCGTGCGCGTCGCCTTCGTCTCCGAGGGGCGGGCAAAGCGCATCCCCGACGCGTTGCGGCAGGCGACGCTTCAGGATGCGCGAGCGACCGAGGCCATCGGAGAAACCGAGCGCTGAGGCGCCCCTTCAGCCTATTCCGATCCTCAACCCATGCCCACCGAGCCGCGCTCCTTGGGCGCGAGCTGGGACACAAGCTGCTCGATGCGCTCGGCCACCTGATCGATGGTGCGGGCCACCTCTTCCTCGCTCGCCTCGATGCGGGCGATGGCGGAGGCGCGGGCGTCGCGCTGGCTCTCGATGTCGCTTTCCAGCGCAGCTACGCGCCGGCGCGACTCCGCCAGTTCGTCGGCGATGGTGATGGCGGCCATAACCACGAGGCGCTGGTCGCCGATCTCGCCGAAGGCCGTGCGCAGCTGGGAGATGCGGCCGTCGATGTCGTGGGCGAGCCGGATGAGGTGCTCTTCCTGCCCCTCGTCGCAGGCCATCCTGTACTGGCGACCGGCGATGGTGACCGAGACATGAGGCATGCCGTCAGCCGCCGTGGGTCGCGAGCACGTCGCGGATCGTGCCCATGGCCACGTCCAGGCGGCGGATGATCTCCCGGCCCACTTCCTCCACCTGGCCGGCGTCGGCCTTGGCCAGATCGAGTTCAGCGGCAAGGCGCGCCCGGTCGTTGCCCATGGCGTGCAGCTGGGCCGCCAGCGCCTCCTGATGGCGGTCGGCCTCGCGGCGGCGATCCAGCGCGTCGTTCAGGGCGTCGAGGGCCGCATGGAGGCGCCGGGTCGCGGCCTCGATGGGGGCATCCTGCAACGGCGGGCGATGCTTCAGCGCATACATTGGCAAAGTGTAGCCGAGTCGCACGGCTTGGCGCCAGACTTTCCCCACCTGTCAACATGAATGGGTCAAAGGAGAGCCTCCGGCCCCTCCAACTTTCCGTAATTGCGAATGCTGCAATGCGGAAGCTTTGCTGCGGGCGCGACGATGCAGCGCGGGGCTCTGCGAACCACCTCGCTTGACGTTCGAGGACCGGGCAGGTTTGACAGCCATGCGAGCCTTGGTACAAGGCGGCCAACACTGGCCGGATGACCCTGATGGGTCTGCCACAGCTTGAGGTTGTCTCTGGCAGGGCGGCGCGTCCGGACCCCGGCGCGGGAGAAACGGAATTCATGCTGAGCCGCACGAGTCACGACCGCATGGCCAACGCCATCCGCTTCCTTGCCATGGACGCGGTGGAAGCTGCCAATAGCGGTCATCCCGGCCTGCCCATGGGTGCTGCGGACATCGCCACCGTCCTGTTCACCAAGGTCCTGAAGTACGATCCCACGCGCCCCTTCTGGCCCGATCGCGACCGCTTCGTGCTGTCCGCCGGCCACGGCTCCATGCTGCTCTATTCGGTGCTGCATCTGGCCGGCTACGAGAAGGTGACGATCGAGGAGATCAAGCGCTTCCGCAAGCTGGGTTCGCTCACCCCCGGCCATCCCGAGAACTTCGTCACCGAAGGCATTGAGACCACCACCGGCCCGCTGGGCCAGGGCATTGCCACAGCCGTGGGCATGGCCATGGCGGAGCGCGCGCTCGCCGCCCGCTTCGGCAAGGATGTAGTGGACCACCACACCTTCGTGCTCTGCTCCGACGGCGACCTCATGGAGGGCATCAGCCAGGAGGCGGCGGACCTCGCCGGCCACCTGAAGCTCTCCAAGCTCATCGTCATGTGGGATGACAACGGCATCTCCATCGACGGCGCCACCTCCATCTCCGGCTCCACCGACCAACTGGCGCGCTTCGCCGCGTCGGGCTGGGCGACCACGCGCATCGATGGCCACGATCCCGAGGCCATCCTCGCCGCGCTCACCGCCGCCAAGGCCTCCGACCGCCCGACCCTGATCGCCTGCCGCACCGTCATCGGCTTCGGCGCGCCTAAGAAGGCAGGCTCGGAGAAGGTGCACGGCTCGCCGCTGGGCGCCGACGAGATCGCCGCCACCCGCGCAGCCCTCGGCTGGGAGGCTGCGCCCTTCGAGATCCCCGCCGACGTGCTCGCCGGCTGGCGCGCCGCCGGTGCCGCCGGATCCGCCGCCCGCGCGGCCTGGGAGGCGCGCCTTGCCGCCGCCCCCGAAGCCGACCGGGCCGAGTTCGAGCGCCGCATCGCCGGCACGCTGCCCAAGGCGCTGGAAGGTGCCATCGTCGCCGTCAAGCAGAAGGCGGTGGCGGACGGCGGCGCGGTGGCCACCCGCAAGTCGTCCGAGCTGGTGCTGGATTTCATCACCCCCGTGGTGCCGGAGATGCTGGGCGGCTCGGCCGACCTTACCGGCTCCAACAATACCAAGGCCAAGGGCGCGAAGGCCATCACGCCGGACGATTTCTCCGGCTCCTTCGTGCACTGGGGCGTGCGCGAGCACGGCATGGCCGCGGCCATGAACGGGATCACCCTGCACAAGGGCCTCATTCCCTTCTCCGGCGGCTTCCTGGTGTTCTCGGACTATTGCCGCCCCTCCATCCGCCTTGCCGCGCTCATGGGCGAGCGGGTCATCCATGTGCTGACCCACGATTCCATCGGCCTCGGCGAGGACGGCCCGACCCACCAGCCGGTGGAGCACCTCGCCGCCCTGCGCGCCATCCCGAACCTTCTGGTGATGCGCCCCGCCGATACGGTGGAGACGGCCGAGTGCTGGCAGATCGCGCTTGAGGCGGAAGGGCGGCCCTCCGCCCTGATCCTGTCGCGGCAGAACCTGCCGATCCTGCGCACCGACGCCACGCCTGAGAACCGCTCGGCGGGCGGGGCCTATGAGATCGTCGCGGCCTCGGCCAAGGCGCAGGCCAGCCTGTTCGCTACGGGCTCCGAGGTTTCGCTTGCGGTGGAAGCCGCCAAGCTTCTGGAGGCGCAGGGTGTGCCCACCCGCGTCGTCTCCATCCCTTCGTTCGAACTCTTCCTCGAAAGGCCTGCCGCAGAGCGGGCCAAGGTGATCGGGGACGCTCCGGCCAAGGTGGCGGTGGAAGCCGCCATCCGCATGGGGTGGGACGCCATCGTCGGTTCGGATGCCGCCTTTGTGGGAATGACCTCGTTCGGCGCCTCGGCGCCTGGAAAGGACCTATTCGCCCATTTCGGACTGACCCCGGACAAGGTCGCGGCCAAGGCCCTCGACCAGCTCCGGCAGGTGTGATCATCGGCGCACGGCGGGCGCGACCAGGCCGCACCGCGGGCTCTTCCGCAGGTGCGCAACGCAGTTTCGCAGAGGCCGGGCTTCAAGCCGGCTCAAGGAGGACCCATTATGAGCGTCAAGGTGGCCATCAACGGTTTCGGTCGCATCGGGCGTAACGTTCTGCGCGCCATCATCGAATCGGGTCGGACCGACATCGAGGTGGTGGCGATCAACGACCTCGGCCCGGTGGAGACGAACGCCCACCTCTTCCGCTTCGACAGCGTGCACGGCCGCTTCTCCGGCGAGGTCAAGGTTGCCGGCGATACCATCGACGTGGGCCGCGGCCCCATCAAGGTGACCGCAGTGCGCGATCCCGCCCAGCTGCCCCACAAGGATCTGGGCGTGGACATCGCGCTCGAGTGCACCGGCATCTTCACCGCCCGCGACAAGGCGGCCGCTCACCTCGCGGCCGGCGCCCGGCGCGTGCTGGTCTCCGCCCCGGCCGAGGGCGCCGACCTGACCGTGGTCTACGGCGTGAACCACGACAAGCTCACCTCCGAGCACCTCGTGGTCTCCAACGCCTCCTGCACCACCAACTGTCTCGCCCCCGTCGCGAAGGTCCTGAATGATGCCGTCGGCATCGAGAAGGGCTTCATGACCACGATCCACTCCTACACCGGCGACCAGCCGACGCTGGACACCATGCACAAGGACCTCTACCGCGCCCGCGCGGCGGCCATGTCCATGATCCCCACGTCCACGGGCGCCGCCAAGGCGGTGGGCCTCGTCCTGCCCGAGCTGAACGGCAAGCTGGACGGCACCTCCATCCGCGTGCCGACCCCCAACGTCTCGGTGGTGGACTTCAAGTTCATCGCCAAGCGTGCCACCACCAAGGAAGAGATCAACGCCGCCGTCCTCGCCGCGGCCGCGTCCGGTCCGCTGAAGGGCATCCTCGGCACCACCGACCAGCCCAACGTCTCCATCGACTTCAACCACGACCCGCACTCCTCGACCCTCCACCTGGATCAGACCAAGGTCCTGGAAGGCACGCTGGTGCGGGTGCTGTCCTGGTATGACAACGAGTGGGGCTTCTCCAACCGCATGGCCGACACCGCAGTCGCCATGGGCAAGCTCGGTTGAGCGGGGAAGGGGGCGCCAAGATGACCGCCTTCCGAACCCTCGACGACGCGGACCTCGCCGACAAGCGGGTCCTCGTGCGCGTTGATCTCAACGTGCCCATGGAAGCCGGCCGGGTCACCGACGAGACCCGCCTCAAGGCCATCCTGCCCACCATCCGCACCATCACGGACAAGGGCGGCAAGGTGGTGCTGCTGGCGCATTTCGGGCGGCCCAAGGGCCGCGACGAGAGCCAGTCCCTCGCCCCCGTGGCGAAGGCGCTGGAAGGCCAGCTCGGCCGCAAGGTGGCGTTCGCCTCCGACTGCGTGGGCGAGGAAGCCTCCAGCGCCATCTCCCGGCTCGCCGCCGGCGAGGTGCTGGTGCTGGAGAACACCCGCTTCCACGCGGGTGAGGAGAAGAACGCGGCCGATTTCGTGGATGCTCTCGCCAGCCTCGGCGACATCTATGTGAACGACGCCTTCTCCGCCGCCCATCGTGCCCATGCCTCCACCGAGGGGCTGGCCCGCAAGCTGCCGGCCTATGCCGGCCGCTCCATGGAAAGCGAGCTTGCCGCGCTCACCAAGGCCCTTGAGGCCCCGGTGCGTCCGGTGCTCGCCGTGGTCGGCGGCTCCAAGGTGTCCTCCAAGCTCGAGCTTCTCGGGAACCTCGTGAGGAAGGTGGACATCCTGGTGATCGCCGGCGGCATGGCCAACACCTTCCTTGCCGCCCTCGGCAAGAAGGTGGGCAAGTCGCTGTGCGAGCACGACCTGGCCGACACCGCCCGCGAGATCCTGGAGAAGGCCAAGGCGGCCGGCTGCGAGATCGTGCTGCCGGTGGACGCGGTGGTGGCCAAGGAGTTCAAGGCCAATGCCGCGAACCGCGTCGTCAGCGTGGACGAGGTGGGCGACGACGAGATGATCCTCGACGCCGGTCCCGAAACCGTGGCGGTGGTGGCCCAGAAGCTCGACGGCGCCAAGACCGTGGTCTGGAACGGGCCGTTCGGCGCCTTCGAGATGACGCCGTTCGACGCCGCGACCGTGGCGGTTGCCCGCGACGTGGGCAAGCGCACCCGCGCCGGCACGCTGCTGTCGGTGGCCGGCGGCGGCGACACGGTGGCCGCGCTCAACCATGCGGGGGTCGCGGGAGACTTCTCCTACGTCTCCACGGCCGGCGGCGCCTTCCTGGAATGGCTGGAAGGCAAAGCCTTGCCGGGCGTCGAGGCCCTCCGGCGCTGAAAAAGGAACGCCCGGATGGCAAAAAGTCATCCGGGCGTTTGTTTGTTGCGGTGCAATGGGTTCATTTGCTGCGCTGCAATGCTATGATGTCTCGCTGGCCCATGCCCGCCCCGCCGGTCGGGGTGCGCGTGGGTCCTTCATGATCGGGGCCGGCGCGCCCTGGTCTCCACGCCCGCCGAGGGGCGGCAATAAGGCAGGTGAAGGCACATGACGGCTGAGCTCGACGCGATCGCGCAGAAAATGGTGGCCGACGGCAAGGGCATTCTGGCGGCAGACGAGAGCAGCGGCACCATCAAGAAGAGATTCGACGCCATCGGTGTCGAATCCACCGAAGAGAACCGCCGCGACTATCGTGAGCTGATGTTCCGTTCGGAAGCCATGACCAAGTATATCTCCGGCGTCATCCTCTACGAGGAGACCATCCGGCAGAAGGCCAAGGACGGCACGCCGCTCGTCAGCCTCATCCAGCAGGCCGGCTCCATCCCCGGCATCAAGGTGGACGCGGGTGCCAAGCCCCAGCCGGCCTTCCCGGGTGAGACCATCACCGAGGGCCTCGACGGCCTCGCTGGCCGCCTCAAGGAATTTTACGATCTCGGCGCCCGCTTCGCGAAGTGGCGCGCGGTGATCGACATCGACACCGCCAAGGGGATCCCCTCCTACGGCTCCATCCGCGCCAACGCCCATGCGCTGGCCCGCTATGCGGCCCTGTGCCAGGAAGCCGGCATCGTCCCGATCGTGGAGCCGGAAGTGCTTATGGACGGCAGCCACGACATCGACACCTGCTATCAGGTGACCGAGTGGGTGCTGAAGACCACCTTCGAGGAGCTGTACTACCAGCGCGTCCGCCTCGAGGGCATGGTGCTGAAGCCCAACATGATCGTGCCCGGCAAGAAGGCCGCGAAGCAGGCGTCCGTGGCCGAGGTGGCCGAGAAGACCGTGCGCGTGCTCAAGAGCTGCGTGCCGTCCGTGGTGCCGGGCATCGCCTTCCTGTCCGGCGGTCAGTCGGATGAGGACGCCACCGCTCATCTCGACGCCATGGTGAAGCTGGGCGGTCTGCCCTGGAAGCTCACCTATTCCTACGGCCGCGCCCTCCAGGCCGCGCCGCAGAAGGCGTGGGCCGGCAAGGCCGAGAATGTGGCGAAGGCCCAGGCCGCGTTCACCCATCGCGCCCACATGAACTCGCTCGCCGCGCTCGGCCAGTGGTCGTCGGAGGAAGAGCGCAAGGCCGCCTGAGCGCACCTTGCCTCATGAGATGAGAAAGGGCCGGCTCACGCCGGCCCTTTTTTGTGCCTGCCGGGTCACCCTTCGCCAGTCGCCGCCGCAAAGGCCATGCGTGATCCGCCCGCGAACTTGCGATAGAGCAGGTAGCAATCAGATTGCGCCGCAGCCTGATCGGCGCGCGCTCGCGCGAGCCGTGCCCCCAATTTGCCGATTTCTTGGCCGACCGATCATCCATGTCTTCTCCCTTGCCGCCGCCCGGCGCCCGACTCATGCTGGTTTTCACCCTCACGCCCGCGCTGCGGCCGGATGCAGCGGCGGCGGCCGTGCGCGCCGGCGACGTGGCGGCGGTGGTGCTGCGCATGCCCGAAGGCGCGCCTGACATCGCCCATCTGCGGGCGGTGGCCGAGGCTATCCAGACCCACGATGCGGCGGTGCTGGTGGACGGGCCGGCCACTCTCGCCGCCGCCGCCGGCCTCGACGGTGTTCATGTGAGCGATCTGCGCGGCCTCGACGCCGCGCTGCGCGCGCTGAAGCCGCAGGCCATCGTCGGGGCGGGCGGCATTACCACCCGTCACGATGCCATGGAGGCCGGGGAAGGCGGGGCGGACTACGTCTTCTTCGGCGCGCTGGAGCCGCCGGCTGCGGCATCGGCGGAGACCCTTGATCTGGTGAACTGGTGGGCCGAGGTGTTCGAAGTGCCGTGCGTGGGCCTCGCCGCCACCCTCGACGAGGCCGAGGCTCTGGCTGGCGCCGGCGCCGATTTCGTCGCGCTGGCCGAGGTGCTTGTGGCGGAAGGTGGCCCAGCGACCGTGACGGCGGCCATGGATCGGCTGACCAGCATGGATGCGCAGCCATGAGGATGGGACTGGTCTGGCGCGGCCTGGTGCAGCTGGCGCGTGGCAGCGCGCGCCCCTGCGCGGTGGGTCTCG
The DNA here is from genome assembly GCF_005871085.1 of Xanthobacter autotrophicus. Taxonomy (GTDB): domain Bacteria; phylum Pseudomonadota; class Alphaproteobacteria; order Rhizobiales; family Xanthobacteraceae; genus Xanthobacter; species Xanthobacter autotrophicus. The sequence continues at coordinate 45,276 of NZ_VAUP01000028.1, forward strand.
CGCTGGTCCTCGCGCTTGCGGGCGCCCCCGTGCTTGCCCAGACCGTGGCGCAGCCCAAGCCTGCCGACAAGCCCGCGTCCGACAAGCCTGCGGCAAAGCCGGCGAAGCCTCAGGCCAAGCCTGCGGCCAAGCCCGCCGAGAAGCCCGCAAACAAGCCGGGGGCGCCGGCCCGCGATGCCGGCGGCGGGCCGCCGCTGCTCGGGTTGCAGATCGCCTATCCCAGCCTCGACACGCCGGGCGGCAGCGGCGACCTCGCCTATGGGGCCTACCAGCGCGGCTATTACCTCTCCGCCTTCAACGAGGCGCTGAAGCGCGCCCGCGCTGGAACCGACCCGGCCGCCATGACACTGCTCGGCGACCTCTACGGCTCGGGCTATGGCGTGCCGCTGGATTTCAACAAGGCCATCGAATGGTATCGCAAGGCTGCTGCCGCCGGCTCGCCGGGGGCGCTTTTGTCCCTCGGCAATCTGACGCTGGCCGGGCAGGGCCTCAAGAAGGACGAGCTGGAGGCCGCCAAGCTGTTCCGCGAGGCGGCGGAAAAGGGTAATGGCCCTGCGGCCTACAATCTCGGCCTGCTTTATCTGCAGGGCCGCCAGATCCCCAAGGAGCCGGCGGAGGCCGCGCGCTGGTTCGAGGTGGCGGCGGGCAAGGATATCGAGGACGCCCAATATGCCCTCGCTGTGCTCCTCAAGGAGGGTAACGGCGTGGAGAAGGATCTCGCCCAATCGGCGAAGATGATGGCCTCGGCGGCTCGGCTCGGCCACATCACGGCGCAGGTGGAATTTGCCATCATGCAGTTCAACGGTATTGGCGTGCCGAAGGATGAGGCGGCCGCAGCCGCCATGTTCCGCAAGGCTGCCCTGGGCGGCAACGCCATTGCCCAGAATCGGTATGCGCGGCTGCTCGCGGTGGGCCGTGGCGTGACGCAGGACAAGGCCCAGGCTGCCGCCTGGCACCTGCTCGCCAAGCATCGGGGGCTCGGCGATCCCATGCTGGACGACGTGATCGCCCAACTGCCCGCCGCCGATCGCAAGAAGGCCGAGGCCCAGGCAGCCCGCTGGGAAGCCGGCCGCGCCTGAGGCGGCGCGAGCGACGCGGCGCGTGTGGCACTTGTGCAACGCCCGCCGACGCAATCGGTCTGCCCTGAGCCCTGCACGCGCTCGCCATGATGACGCCACGAGACAGCATCAGTGAAGACGCCGTCGACGGGCCAGCGGTGCTTGCCCTGCGGCCCTCTTCGGAACCGTCGCATGCGCATCGTCCGCCTAGAGCGGGCGTGCCGCCGCGCGCCGGGAGGAGGCGTCAAGGATAACGGCTTGGAAACCATGGCGCGCGGGAAGTGCGGCGCGTCGCACGGTTTCCGGCAGGACATGCGGCTTCAGGCCGTGCACGGAACGTTCGCTTAACCGGCCGGCTGATAGACGAAAGCCTCCGGTCCAGCGTTGAGAAGGGAGATACCGGAATGCGTTTCCTCAGGCTAGCTCGCGGGTTCCGGTTCGCGGCGCTTTTCGGCTTCGCGCTGGCCCTTGCCGCGTGTGCCAATAATCCCAACCAGAACGCCGCCGGTGCCGGTGGTGCGGGTGGCCCGCCCGGTTCGCCACAGGAATTCGTGGTGGCGGTGGGCGATCGCGTGTTCTTCGAAAGCGACCAGACCGACCTCACGCCCCAGGCGAGGGCCACTTTGGATCGTCAGGCCCAGTGGCTGCAGCAGTGGAACCGCTACACCTTCACCATCGAAGGCCATGCGGACGAGCGCGGCACCCGGGAATACAACATCGCCCTTGGCGCCAAGCGGGCCCAGAGCGTGCGTGACTATCTCGCCGCCCGCGGCATCGACCCGGCCCGCATGCGGACCATCTCCTACGGCAAGGAACGCCCGGTGGCGGTCTGCAACGACATTTCCTGCTGGTCGCAGAACCGTCGCGCCGTCACCGTGCTGAACGCCGGCGGCGCCTGAGCGCGGCAGCGGTATCATCGAAAAGGGCCGGCGCCGCCTGCGGCCGCCGGCCCTTTCGCTTTGCGCCGGCAGGGGAAGCGGCAGTGTCTTGCGTCCGGTGGCGGGCGGCGGCAAGACACGGTGCGGGACATCCCGATGGCGTCGCCGCAAACCTTTGCCAAGCCTGTGCCAAAGCCCTTGCCAAGCCTTTGCCGAGTCACACTTTGGACGTGATCCATCCCCTATTCTTGCCCGCCCGGGAGGCTGATCCCGGCCGATTTTTCCCGCCACAAGCCCTTGGACCCATGATGATGCGCCTGCCGCTGGTCGGTGTTCTCGCCCTCGCCCTGAGCGCCGTCGCGCTGCCCGCCGCCGCCCAGCAGGACGGTGGATTATTCGGCAATATCTTCAAGCCCCCCGCCGCGACGCCACAGCCACTTCCGGGCGGCGACGAAACCGAGCTGGTGGGCCGCATGGAGCGGCTCGAATCGTCCCTGCGCCAGCTCACCGGGCAGGTGGAGCAGCTGCAATATCGCAACCAGCAGCTTGAAGCCCAGGTGCGCCGGCTGGAGGAAGGCGCCGGCGGCGCTCGCGGTCCGGCCGCCGCTTCCGCGCCCGCCCTCGCACCGGCGGCAACGCCGCCCTCCGGCCGTCCGGCAAGCGTGCCCGGCGGCCCCGGCAAACGGTCCGACGCCTTCGATCCCAACGCAGATCCTGCCGCCCCCGGCGCGCCACAGCCCTTGGGCTCGCCGGCCAGCGCCGCCACGGCCCTGCCGCGCCCGGCCGAAGCCATTCCCGGCGGGCGTCCGGCCGGCGGGACGCAGGTCGCGGCGCTGCCGGGGCCCGGCGCCTCCGTGCGCGAGCTGTACGACGCCGGCCAGGCCCAGCTCCAGCGCCAGGATTATTCCGGCGCCGAGCAGACCTTCCGCCAGATCATCCAGTCCGCGTCCGGCGATCGCATCATTCCCGACGCCACCTTCATGCTCGGGGAGAGCCTGTTCCTGCGCCAGAATTACGGGGACGCGGCGGCCTCCTTCCTGGAGGTCTCGACCAAATATCCCAATTCCCCCCGCGCTCCGGAGGCGTTGCTGCGGCTCGGCCAGTCCCTCGCCGGCCTCGGCGAGAAGGAAACCGCCTGCGCCACCCTGCAGGAGGTGGACCGCAAGTATCCGCGCGCCACGTCCTCCATCCGGCAGGCGGTGGAGCGGGAACAAAAGCGCGTCGGCTGCTGAGGCCGAATGAGCAGCGGCGGCGGAGCGGCGATGCCCGACGGGGCGTTTGATCCCCAGGCGGCCGGCCCCGGCGGCCCCCTCGAGGACGGTGCGCTCGACACCCTGTTCGCCGCCTTCCCACGTCATCATCGCATCCTGATCGCCGTCTCCGGCGGGCCTGATTCCATCGCTTTGCTTCATTTGGCCGCGCGTTGGCGCGCCGGGCGTGTAGACGGACCGCAGCTCATCGCTGCCACGGTGGACCACGGCCTGCGGGCGGAAGCCGCACGGGAGGCCGAGGCCGTCGGCGCCTTCGCCTCCAAGATTGGCGTGCCCCACCACATCCTGGTCTGGCGTGGCTCGAAGCCCGCCCACGGCATCCAGGAGGCGGCGCGGGAGGCGCGCTACGGCCTGTTGGCGGATGCCGCGCGCAAGGCCGGAGCCACCGCCCTCGCCCTCGCCCACACCCGCGATGACCAGGCGGAGACGGTGCTGTTCCGTCTGGCGCGCGGCTCGGGCTTCTCCGGCCTTTCGGGCATGCGCGGCGATGCGGCGCGCCATGGCCTTGCGCTGCTGCGCCCCTTTCTCGACACGCCTAAGGCCCGCCTGGTGGCGACGCTGGAGGCAGCCGGCGTTGCGTTCGTGCGTGATCCCAGCAACAACGATCTGCGCTTTGCCCGGCCGCGCCTGCGCGCCATGGCGCAGGCTCTGGCGGGGGAGGGGCTCGATGCCCGCCGCCTCGCCGTGCTGGCGCGGCGAATCGCGCGTGCGGACCAGGCGCTTGAGGCAGCCACCGACGCGGCCGAGGCCGCCATCCGCCGCCTCGGAGCGGAAGGGCGCCCTGATACCGTCTGCCTCGACGCCCGCGCCTTCGCCGCCCTGCCGGATGAGATCGCTTTGCGCCTGCTGGGCCGCGCCATCCATCAGGTGGGGACGGAAGGCCCGGTGGAGCTGGCCAAACTGGAAGCCCTGTTCGAGGCGCTGAAAGCTGCCGCGCCGGCGCCGTCTGCACCATTTCGCCGCACCCTCGCGGGAGCCCTGGTGAGCCTGGGAAGAGAGGCGCTGCACGTCTCGGCCGCGCCGCCTCGACGAGAAAGCGGCCCCATCGCACCGAATTCACCAGTCGTTGGGCCTGTCGTCCTTGGCAAAAAGGGGCCTCGCTCCTAGATTAGGCAGTGGACGGTGCGGGAGGCCCCACTGACGGCGGTCCAGTTCGGAGGCATTCCTTCCGTACGGTAAGGCGTCGAAACGGCTGGCCCTGTCTGTCCCCACGAGGGTTCTATGAACGCCAATCTACGCAATTTCGCCCTTCGGGTGATCATCGTCCTGCTGCTTCTCGCCCTGTTCTCGCTGTTCAACAGCCCGGGGCAGCGCACCAACGCGAACGAGATCTCCTTTTCGCAGCTCCTCAGCGACGTCGACGCCGGCAAGGTGCGCGAGGTCGTGATTGAGGGGCCCAACATCACCGGCACCTTCTCCGACCGGTCCGGCAGCTTCCAGACCTATGCGCCCAACGACCCCTCGCTGATCCAGCGCCTCTACGGCAAGGGCGTGCAGATCACCGCGCGTCCGCCGTCGGACAACGTGCCGTGGTTCGTGAGCCTGCTCGTGTCCTGGCTGCCGTTCCTGGCCCTGATCGGCGTGTGGATCTTCCTGTCGCGCCAGATGCAGGGTGCGGGCGGCAAGGCCATGGGCTTCGGCAAGAGCCGCGCCAAGCTGCTCACCGAGGCGCACGGCCGCGTCACCTTCGACGACGTGGCCGGCATCGACGAGGCCAAGAGCGACCTTACCGAGATCGTGGACTTCCTGCGCGATCCGCAGAAGTTCCAGCGCCTCGGTGGCCGCATCCCGCGTGGCGTGCTGCTGGTTGGCCCTCCCGGCACCGGCAAGACGCTGCTCGCCCGCGCCATCGCCGGTGAAGCCAACGTGCCGTTCTTTACCATCTCGGGCTCCGACTTCGTGGAGATGTTCGTGGGTGTCGGCGCCAGCCGCGTGCGCGACATGTTCGAGCAGGCAAAGAAGAACGCCCCCTGCATCATCTTCATCGACGAGATCGACGCGGTGGGTCGCCACCGCGGCGCCGGCCTCGGTGGTGGTAATGACGAGCGCGAGCAGACCCTCAACCAACTGCTGGTGGAGATGGACGGCTTCGAGGCGAACGAGGGCATCATCCTCATCGCCGCCACTAACCGTCCCGACGTGCTCGACCCTGCGCTGCTGCGTCCCGGCCGTTTCGACCGCCAGGTCATCGTGCCCAACCCGGACGTGGTGGGCCGCGAGCAGATCCTGAAGGTGCACGCCCGCAAGATCCCGGTCGCCCCGGACGTGAACCTCAAGACCATCGCCCGTGGCACCCCCGGCTTTTCTGGCGCGGACCTCGCCAACCTCTGCAACGAGGCGGCGCTGATGGCGGCCCGGCGCAACAAGCGCATGGTCACCATGGCCGAGTTCGAGGACTCCAAGGACAAGGTGATGATGGGCGCGGAACGCCGCTCGCTCGTCATGACCGAGGAAGAGAAGATGCTGACCGCCTATCACGAGGGCGGCCATGCCATCGTGGCCCTGAACGTGCCGGCCACCGATCCGGTGCACAAGGCCACCATCATTCCCCGCGGCCGCGCGCTGGGCATGGTCATGCAGTTGCCCGAGCGGGACAAGCTGTCCATGTCCTACGAGCAGATGACCTCTCGCCTTGCCATCATGATGGGTGGGCGCGTGGCGGAAGAGCTGATCTTCGGCCATGACAAGGTCACGTCCGGCGCAGCCTCCGACATCGAGCAGGCCACCCGCCTCGCGAAGATGATGGTGACGCGCTGGGGCTTCTCGGCGGATCTGGGTGCAGTGGCCTATGGCGACAACCAGGACGAGGTCTTCCTCGGCATGTCGGTGTCGCGCCAGCAGAACGTGTCCGAGGCCACCGCCCAGACCATCGACCGCGAGGTGCGCCGCCTTGTGGACGAGGGCCATGCGGAGGCCAAGCGCATCCTCACCGAGCACCAGCAGGACCTTGAGACCCTGGCGCGCGGTCTGCTGGAATACGAGACGCTCTCGGGCGACGAGATCATCGACCTTCTGGACGGCAAGACGCCGAACCGGGAAAGCGTGATCGAACCTTCGAACCCGCGTGGCTCGGCCATTCCCACCACCAAGCGTCCGCGCCAGGGCGGTGCGGGCGGCTCCATCGAGCCTCAGCCCCAGGCCTGAAGGCTGGTTCCGTCAAGGCGTGAACTTCTCAAGGCTCGCTTGGCCTCTGTTGGCTAGGATGCCGCTTCATTCAGGAATGCCCGCTTCGGCGGGCATTTTTGTTTGTGAAGGCGGGGACCTGGTTCCGGGAGGCCTTGTGATGAGGAGCCATGTGATGAGTGTGATGAGGCTCCCGTCGTTGGGGCTGCCGGTCCGCTGCGACATAGGTTGTAGTGCCGCCCCATACCGTGCATCTGTTGTATAGCTTAAGCTTGAACCCTAATACTCGAGCGGGGTTTGGGCGGAGGCGGGGATGACGGGTCGCAGGGCCTTGGCGGGCGGGTGCGTGGTCGTGGCGATGTTTGTTCTGGCGTCGGTTTCAACCGCGCGGGCGCAGCTCGGCATCATGAATCAGGTGCTCGATCACGCCATCCAGATGCAGCGTCACCAGCAGTATCGCGATCAGGAGGATCGCGCCGCAGCGCGCGCCCAGCAGAACCGCGCCGCCGCCGCCGAACGGGAACGCAAGGCCGAGCAGGGGCGTCAGGCGGCTGAAAAGAAGGCGGAGGACAAGCGGCAGGCTGCGGAAGCCGCAGCGCGGCAGCGGGAAGCCGCGCTCGCCCGGGTCTCACCGCCAGCCGAGCAGCTCATCACCGAGGTGTCCGACTTCCTCAAGGCAAATCCCTCGCACCCCAACATGCTCAAATATGTCGAGGCCTTGAGCGGTCTGGGGCGTGTGGTGAGGGATGGCGACCCGGCCGCCATAGAGAAGCAGACGCTGAGCCTGAGCCAGCTGGTTCAGAAGGACAGTGCCTTTTCGGATTTCGCCGCGCAGCGGGCGGAAGTACGCCGGGTGGAGAACGCGCGCAATCTGGTGGATGCCATCGAGCTTGCCGATCGGCAGAAGCGCTTCCTTTTGGCCGAGATCGCCCAGAACCCGACCGCGTCCACGACGGAACGCTTCCTTGATCTCGTGAAGGGGCTCGACGAACAGGCGACCCGGCCCAATCTTGATCAGCTGAAGCCTTTGAGCGCACAGGTCGATCTGGCCATCCGGCAGGCGGGACTGCGGAACGCCTTTCTCGCGGCGCCTTCGGTCGCCGCGGCTCAGGGCTCGCTGCCCGTTGGGTCCGGCGGCACGGCGACGGGCATCACGACCAACGGGAAGGATGGCGCGGCGCTCGCGAACGCCCTTACGGAGAAGAACCGTTTCCTGCTGGAAGGCAGCGTGGACGACGTCATCTTTGCCTATAACGCTTCAAGCACCGCGCCTCACGTTCTGAAAAACCTCAAGGGTGATATCGTCTTTGAGAAAAAGACGGCCTCCGTCTGCCTGTTTCAGAAGAGCGTGGATGTGCCGGATGTGACCCTCGCCCGGCGCGCCCTCTCGCCCATGGCGCTCGAGGCCATCCTGATCGAACCGACGCCGTGCGTCGCCGATCGCCTGCAAACTTATGACGTGATCATGATCCGCCGCGCGGCCCTGTTCCGTGAAGATCAGGTCTATGTGTTTGCCTTGCTCAAGCAGGTCGAGATCGGCGCCTACGCGCCGTTGATGACTTTGTCGGGTACCGACATGGCCGCGCAAAGCGGCGATGCCGGCCGTCGCCTGGAGGCAATAGAGCAGCAATCCCGCGAGGGCTTCGGACTGCTGGTCGTGAACAATATTTCGGGCACCGTCTGCGTCGTCGTGGAGGAGCAGCGGGAGGCGCACCAGAAGGTGCTTCGGGATTGGCAGCCTCAGGTCGCCGCCGAAATCAGCGCTCCTCCGAAGCTGAATTTCGTCTCGCTCGACACGGCGTTTGCCGGCGTCAAGCGTGCCCAGTGCGCCGCCATCTATGCCGACGCGGCCGGCCTCAAGGGCCTTGCCGCCGCGCTGAAGCGGGACGGCACGCCGTTCCAGGTCTCCGCCTTGTGGGTCGATCCGGGCGTTCTGGCCGATGCCAGCCAGCGTCTGACCGCCGAGCAGGCGGCCGCCGACCGGCAGGCCTACGAGCTGCGCCGCGCGCTGGCGGAAAATGCGTCAGTCGCCGCGTTGCGGGAGGCCGACGAAGCGAAGACGAAGGCGGGCATGCAGGCGGCTCTGCGCGCCAAGCATGGCCGCCAGGCCCAGGCTGCAACCACCCTGATCGCCAACGACGTCAAGCTGGGGATCGATGGGAAGCTGGACTCCCCCGGCCTACAGTTCGTGCCGTTCTTCGATTGGCTGGCCGAACGCAGAAAGGATCGCTGGGAGGTCTTCTCCATCAACACCGAGATATTCGAGTACGGCACGGCCAACTGGAAAGGGCGCTCGCTTGAGGCGGGTCTGGTCAAGCTGGATATCCGTCTGCGCAATCAAGTGCTTGGCGAATACCGGAGCTTCTGCTTCGTTTTTTCCCGATTGGCCGACAGCGAGTTTCAGATGGTGCGCGAGCCCCGGGTCTTTGGGTGCGATGAAGCGGCCAGCCTGTCCCGGTGGAAGACGGCCTTGCAGTTCGCCAGCCTCTGGACCGTCGAATAAGAGAGGGGGGAGAGTGTCCCCCTGTTGCCTCGTCCCTGCCCTTGTTGCCTAGGGCCAAAGGCCCTCGGCAACAAGGGCGTGTCTCCCGCTGTCAGCCCTCCCACCGCGCGTGACGGCCAGCGCCGGCGCCATCGACATGTCGGCGAGGCGTTGACATAAGACGCGGTGGAGCCCCACCCACCATGTCCCTCCTCGCCCGCACCTCCATCGTCTCGGCAGCGACGCTGTCCTCCCGCGTCCTCGGCTTCGTGCGGGATGCGGCGACCGCCGCAGTGCTCGGCGCCGGGCCGACCGCCGATGCGCTGGTGGCGGCCCTTGCGCTGCCGCTGCTGGCGCGGCGGTTGCTGTCCGAAGGCGCGTTCAACCTCGCCTTCATCCCGGCCCTCGCCCATGCCGAGGGCGAGGAGGAGGGCGCCCCGCGCCGGCTCGCGGGGGCGACTCTGGCGCTTTTGTTCGGCACCCTGCTCGCGTTTGCGCTCCTTGCCGCGCTGTTCATGCCGCAGGTCATTCGCCTTCTGGCGCCGGGCTTCGAGCCGGGCGGCGCGCGGGCGGATGTGGCGGTGCTGTGCGGGCGGGTGGCAGTGCTCTATCTGCCGTTCGCGGGGCTGGCCGCCATCTATGGGGGCGTTGCCAACGGCGCCTATCGGGTGCTGTTGCCGGCGCTGGCCCCGGTGGTAGCGAACCTCACCGTGCTCGCCGTCATCGCGGTGCTGCTGCTGCGCGGGCTGATGGAGAGCGACACCGCCGCCGTGGCCATCGCCGCCGCCACCGTGGCAGCGGGGGTCTCCCAGCTCGGTCTCATGATGGTGGCCGCGCGCGGTTGCGCGGCGGCGCCCGGGCGCGCGCACGCGCAGGGAGGCTGGCCGTGGCGGAAGGCGCTGGGGGTTATCCGCGCCGCGGCGCCGGCGTTGCTGTTCGCGGGCCTCAGCCAGTTCCGGCTCATCATCATCGCCGCGGCCGTCTCGGCGAGCCCCGGCGCGGTGGCGGCGCTGAACTATGCCCAGCGCCTCATGGACCTGCCCCTGGGCCTTGTGGGCGCGAGCGCCGGCGCGGTTCTGGTGCCGGCACTGCTACGCAAGAGCGCGCTCTCTGGAGGGGCGAGCGACGCTCCGGAGGCCTCGGGCCGCGCCATGCTGGCCGCCCTCGCCTTCGCTTTGCCGGCGGCCACCGGGCTTGCCGTGCTGGCGGAGCCCATCGTCGTCACCCTGTTCCAGCGCGGCAGCTTCGATGCGCAGGATGCCCGTCTCACCGGTGCGCTTCTGGCGGTTCTCGCGCTGTCGCTGCCGGCGCAGGGGCTAGAGCGCATCCTGTCCGCCACCGCCTCCACCTGCGGCCACGTGAAGACGGCGGAGCGGGTCGCCCTCGGCTCCCTCGCCGTCTGCCTGCTCGCGGCCTTCGGACTGGGGCAGGTCGCAGGTCCGCGCGTGGCGGCGGCGGCGGCGGCGCTGTCGGCCTTCGCCTCCATCGCGGTCCTGGGCGGGCTGCTGGTGCGCGCTGGGGCGATCGCGGTCTCCCGTGCGGTGCTGCTCTCCGGACTGGGTCTCGCGGCGGCCAGCCTGCTTATGGGCGGCAGCGTCGCACTGCTCGCGACGCTGTGGCCGGAGCCGGAGGGGCAGATGGCGGCGGCCGTTCGGCTGGGCGGGCTGATCGGCAGCGGCGGCATGGTCTATGGCGCCGCCGCCCTGCTGCTCAAGGCACTGGTGCCGAAGCTGGCGCCGCAGCCCTGAGGCGCCCCGTCCCGACGCCCCTTGCGCGGCGGGGCACCAGGTGGCATGACGCGGCCCATCGTCTCCCCGCACATGGCCGCGCTTTCGGCCGCCGGGGTTCATCCAAGCGGGTCGGGAAGGCCAAGGCTGCGCCGGGCGAAAGCCCCCGCCGCGTCCCGCCCCCGCAAGGCTTTTACGAGCGGTGCGCCGCTCTTTTGGAGGTCGCCATGGCGGCGGTCGCGGATCGCGTGTTTTCCGGTGTGCAGCCCACGGGCAATCTGCATCTCGGCAATTATCTGGGCGCCATCAAGCGCTTCGTGGCACTGCAGGAGAGCCACGAGTGCATCTATTGCGTGGTGGACCTCCACGCCATCACCGTCTGGCAGGACCCGGTCGAGCTGAAGCGCCACATCCGTGAGGTCACCGCCGCTTTCATTGCCTGCGGCATCGATCCCAAGGCGCACATCGTGTTCAACCAGAGCCAGGTGTCCGGCCACGCGGAACTGGCCTGGATCTTCAATTGCGTCGCCCGCATGGGTTGGCTCAACCGCATGACCCAGTTCAAGGAGAAGGCCGGCAAGGACCGCGAGAACGTCTCGGTGGGCCTGTTCGCCTATCCCGACCTCATGGCGGCCGACATCCTGCTCTATCGCGCGACCCACGTGCCGGTGGGCGAGGACCAGAAGCAGCACCTGGAACTGACGCGCGACATCGCGCAGAAGTTCAACACGGACTTCGCGGCCTCCATCGCCGAGCACGGCCACGCCGACGGCTACTTCCCCCTTACCGAGCCGCTGATCGCCGGGCCCGCCACGCGGGTGATGAGCCTGCGCGACGGGGCCAAGAAGATGTCCAAGTCGGACCCTTCCGACTTCTCCCGCATCAACCTGACTGACGACCGCGACACCATTGCTGGCAAGGTGCGCAAGGCGAAGACCGATCCCGAGCCTCTGCCTACCGAGGAAGAGGGCCTCAAGGGCCGTCCCGAGGCGGACAACCTCGTGGGCATCTTCGCCGCGCTCTCCGACCGCACCAAGGCCGACGTGCTGAAGGACCACGGCACCGCCCAGTTCTCCGCCTTCAAGGCGGCGCTGGTCGATCTGGCGGTGGAGAAGCTCGGCCCCATCGGTGCCGAGATGCAGCGGCTGATGGCGGAGCCCGCCGCCATCGACGCCATCCTGATCGACGGCGCTGACCGCGCCCGCGTCATCGCCGACCAGACCATCGCCGAGGTGAAGGACATCGTCGGCCTGGTGCGCGGCTGAGCTGGGGCGGCGCACAGCCGCCTTGCTCCCTCCACGCCTCCCGCCTAATGCTGGGGGCGAAACGGCGTCTGCCGAGGAGGCCCCATGTCCGAGATGAACGCCACCGTCGATCCGGCCGAGGTCGCCCGCTTCGATGCGCTGGGCGCGCAATGGTGGGACGAGAAGGGCAAGATGGCGCCGCTCCACGCCATGAACCCGGCGCGGCTCGCCTTCCTGCGCGATGCGCTGGTGCGCCATTTCAGCCGGGATGCCCGCGCGCTGCGGCCCCTGAAGGGTCTTTCCATCCTCGACATCGGCTGCGGCGGCGGCCTGCTCAGCGAGCCTTTGGCGCGCATGGGCGGGCAGGTGCGCGGCATCGATCCCGCCCCCGGCAATGTGGACATCGCCCGCACCCATGCGGCGGCCTCCGGACTTGCCGTCGATTACGAGGCGGTCACGGCCGAGGAACTGGCCTCCCGCGGCGACCGCTTCGACGTGGTGGTGGCGCTGGAGGTGGTGGAGCATGTGGCGGATGTGAGCCTGTTCGTGCGCACCGCCGGGCAACTGGTGGCGGACGGCGGCGTGCTGGTGCTCTCCACCCTCAACCGCACCGCCAAGAGCTTCGCCCTCGCCATCGTGGGGGCGGAATATGTGCTGCGCTGGCTGCCGCCGGGTACCCATCGCTGGGAAAAATTCATCACCCCCGAGGAACTGGAGGCGACCCTTGCCGCCGCGGGCTTCACCGCGCGGGAGAAAGTGGGTCTCGCCTATGAGCCGTTCAGCGGGGATTTTCACCTGATCGAGGATCTGTCGGTGAACTATTTCATGGTGGCGGAGCGGGTCGGCTAGGCCGAATTTTCGGAACGAGACCGCGCCTCAGTTGCGGTCTTCCGGCAGTACGGGCAGGGGCAGCACCTCCACGTCGTCCTCGCGCAGGGCCTTGACCTCCTCCATCGTCGCTTCGCCGTAGATGGAGCGGTGCTCGATCTCGCCATCGTGCATTTTGCGGGCGAGATCGGCGAACTCGTCGCCCACATAATCGGACGACTTCACGATCTGCTCCCGCAATTCGCGCAGCAGGGCGCGTAGCTCGCCGTCGGGGTGGCTCATCACTGGCACCGGAGCTTCCGCGGGAGCGGGCGCCGGGACGCCGACCGCCGGCGGGGCGTCCTCCGTCACGGGGGGCGGGGTGCGGTCGGTGCGGGCGACGGACGGCGCCATCACCGCCTTCTCAACCTGCGCCGAGCCGCAGGTGGGGCAGGTGACCAGCCCGCGCGCCTGCTGGGCATCAAAGCTCGCGGAGGAGGGAAACCAGCTCTCGAACTGGTGGCCCGCCGCGCAATTGAGGGTGTAGCGGATCATGACGAGGCCCGCACCACGCTGAGGTGGCCGATGGTCTGGCCCGGCTCGGCGATCTCGAACCGACGCCCGTTGGAGAGGGAGGGGATGCGCGCCCGGGCGGCGGCGACTTCCTTCAGGTCGATCTCGGCGAGGATCACGCCCGGGTCGGCGCCGCCTTCGGCGATCACCCGGCCCCAGGGGTCCACCACGAGCGAATGGCCGAAGGTCTCTCGCCCATTCTCGTGCTTGCCGCCCTGGGCGGCGGCCAGCACATAGGCGCCGTTCTCGATGGCGCGTGCCCGCAGCAGCACGTGCCAGTGCGCCTCGCCGGTAGGCCGGGTGAAGGCGGACGGCACGGTCAGCACCTTCGCGCCGCCCTCGGCCAGGGCCCGGTAGAGGGACGGAAAGCGCAGGTCGTAGCAGATGGTGAGGCCGAAGCGGAACGCGCCCACATTGGCCAGGATCGCCCGCTCGCCTGGGCGATAGGCGGAGGATTCGCGATAGCTTTCGCCATTGCCCAGATCCACGTCGAACATGTGGATCTTGTCGTAGCGGGCGATGATCTCGCCATCGGGCCCGATCATGAAGGCGCGGTTGACGGCCTTCTTGTCGGAGATTTTCAGGGCCAGCGAGCCGATGTGGAGGAAAATGCCGAGTTCCTTCGCCAGCTGGCGCAGGGCTTTGAGGGTGGCGTCGTCCGCTTCCTCCCGCAGGTTCTCGAACAGGACGTCGCGGTCCAGTTCCATGAGGTTGGTGACCTCGGGCGTCTGCACGTAGCGTGCACCGTCCCGCGCGGCCTCGCGCACCAGGGCGGAGGTGGCGTCGAGATTTGCTGCCGGATCCCGGCCGCTGCGCAGCTGAACCAGCGCGATGCGGAGGGTGTCGGATGTGTCGGCCGAGGTCATGACGCCCGCTCTTTCCTGGATGCTGAACCCGCCCTGATCCGTCATGCGCACGTGGCGCGCGCCCGATGTTGGCGTCTCCCCAGACAGATGGGGTCTTTTTCTAGTCTTGCACGGGTCCGCGCACCACGGAAAGAAAAGCTCAGGCCGCCAGCTGGTCCAGCCGACCGGCGTCCTCAAGGGCGTAGAGGTCGTCGCAACCGCCCACATGGGTCTCGCCGATGAAGATCTGCGGCACGCTGGTGCGCCCGCCGGCACGGCGCGTCATCTCGTCCTGACCGTCCCTGTCGGTGGTCACGTCGATCTCGGTGAAGGTCAAGCCTTTGCGGCGCAGCAATTCCTTGGCGGAATGGCAATAGGGGCACCAGCTCTTGGTGTAGATCTCGATGGGTTTCATGCTGTCACAAATGGGTTGCGGGACGGCGGGGCACCGTCACGAAAGCGTCGTACCATAGTTAGGGATTTCAGGCGAAATCGACAACCCGCGCAAATGTCAGGGCATCCACGTGCATTGCCCCCGCCCGGCGCAGGGCTTGAGCGCAGGAATCCAGCGTGGCGCCGGTGGTGAACACGTCATCCACCAGCAACACGCGCTGCCCCACAAGATGGGATGCTGCGGTGCCGCATGCGACGAAGGCGCCCGCCACGTTGGCGCGGCGTTCCGCGCGGCCCAGCGCCGTCTGTGAGGGGGTCGATCGGCGCCGGGCGAGGAGGTCGGTGCGCTGGGGGATGGAGGTGGTCGCCGCCAGATGCCGGCCGAGCAGCGCCGCCTGGTTGAAACGGCGGCGCCACAGGCGAAACGGATGCAGCGGCACCGGCACGATAATATCGGCGGAGGCGATCACATCCGCGCCAGCCTGGACCATCAGCCGGGCCAGAGGTGTGGCGACATCCAGCCGGTCGGCATATTTCAGCTTGTGGACGAGGTCGCGGGCCACATCGTTGAAGGTCACGGCGGCGCGGGCGCGGTCGAAAGCGGGGGGATCATCGAGCGCCTGAGCCGAGATTCGCGCGCCGCCAGGATCATGGCTGAAGGGCGCGCCGGTGCGCTCGCAGAACGGGCGGCTGATGAAGGCGAGCTTGCCCCAGCAGGGGCCGCACAAGCCCCCGGCCATGCCGGTGATCGCGCCGCAGGCGATGCAGGTGGGCGGCAGGGCAAGCCCCAACAGCCCCGAGCGGAAGGCCCGCAGCGCGCCGCGCGCCTGTGCGAACTGGGAGGAAATGTCAGCCATGTGCGATCCCCCCGCCATGATCGGGGGGTTCGGCGTGGGTGTAAAGGTGGTGGCTGACGGCCCGAAACCTCCGAACCGGCCTGAGCTTCTTGCGCGACCCCTCAGCGCGGGCGCCAGCCGCGCAGCAGCAAAGCGTTGGTGATGACGCTCACCGAGGAGAGCGCCATGGCCGCCGCCGCCACCATGGGCGAGAGCAGTAGCCCGAGGCTGGGATAGAGCACGCCCGCCGCGATGGGTACGCCCGCCGCATTGTAGAGGAAGGCGAACAGCAGGTTGCGGCGGATATTGGCCATGGTCGCCCGCGACAGGCCGCGCGCATGGGCGATGCCGGAGAGGTCGCCCTTCAGCAGGGTGATGCCGGCGCTCTCCATGGCGATGTCGGTGCCGGTGCCCATGGCGATGCCCACGTCGGCCACCGCGAGGGCGGGGGCGTCGTTCACCCCGTCGCCGGCCATGGCCACCACATGGCCCTCGGCGCGCAGGCGCTGGACCACCTCGGCCTTGTGGCCGGGCAGAACCTCGGCCTCCACCTCGGTGATGCCGAGGCGCTTGGCCACGGCGAGCGCGGTGGTGCGGTTGTCGCCGGTGAGCATGACCACCCGCACCCCATCCCGGGTCAGCGATTTCAGGGCTGCCTCGGTGGAGTCCTTCACCGGATCGGCGATGGCGATGAGGCCGGCGGCCTTGCCGTCCACGGCGACGAACACGGCGGTGGCGCCTTCGCGGCGATAGGTTTCGGCGGCAGCGGTGTGCTTGTCGGTGGCGATGCCCTTCTCGTTCATGAAGGCGGCATGGCCCACCGCAACGGAGCGCCCGTCCACCGTGCCTGTGATGCCCTTGCCGGCCGGGCTTTCCACGCCCGATGGCTCGGACAGCTGGAGTTTGTGCGCGTTCGCTTCCTGCACCATGGCGGCGGCGAGGGGATGCTCGCTCGCCCGCTCAAGGCTGGCGGCCAGGCGCAGCAGCTCCACATCGTCGAGGGTGCCGAGGGCATCCACGGCCACCACCTTGGGCTTGCCGACGGTGAGGGTACCGGTCTTATCGACCACCACCACGTCAACCTTCTCCATGCGCTCCAGCGCCTCGGCATTTTTCACGAGCACGCCGAGCTGGGCGCCGCGGCCCACGCCCACCATCACCGACATGGGTGTAGCAAGGCCGAGCGCGCACGGGCAGGCGATGATGAGCACGGACACCGCCGCCATGAGCGCGAAGGTGAGGCGCGGCTCGGGGCCCACCACCATCCACACCGCGAAGGCGACCACCGCCGCCGCCAGCACCAGCGGCACGAACCAGCCGGAAACCTGATCCGCGAGCCGCTGGATGGGCGCGCGGGAACGCTGGGCCTGCGCCACCATCTGCACGATCTGGGCGAGCAGGGTGTCGCGGCCCACCTTGTCGGCGCGCATGGTGAAGGCGCCGGACGAATTCAGCGTGCCGCCGATGACCTTCTCGCCGGCCTCCTTGCTCACGGGCAGGCTCTCGCCGGTGACGAGGCTTTCGTCCAGCACGGCGCGGCCCTCGGCGACCACGCCATCCACCGGCACCTTCTCGCCGGGGCGCACCCGCAGCACATCGCCGGGGACGACGAGGCCGAGGTCTATGGTTTCGTCGGTACCATCGGCCCTGACGCGCAGGGCGGTCTTCGGCGCCAGTGACAGCAGCGCCTTGATGGCGCCGGAGGTCTGTTCGCGGGCGTTGAGCTCCAGCACCTGGCCCAGCGCCACCAGCACGGTGATGACGGCGGCCGCCTCGAAATAGACCGGCACGCCGCCTTCATGGGCGTGGAAATCATGCGGGAACAGGCCGGGGGCGAAGGTGCCCAGCAGCGAATAGAGATAGGCCACCCCGGTGCCTAGGGCGATGAGGGTGAACATGTTGAAATGGCGCGACTTGAGCGAGAGCCAGCCGCGCTCGAAGAAGGGCTTGCCCACCCACAGCACCACCGGCGTCGCCAGCAGGAACTGCACATAGTTGGACGTTTGCTGCGGCAGCAGGTGCAGGCCGAGCAGGTGCTGGCCCATCTCCAGCACGAACACGGGCAGCGTCAACGCGAGGCCGATCCAGAACCGCCGCGTCATGTCGGCGAGTTCCGCGTTCGGCCCCTCGTCGAGGGTGACGATCTCCGGCTCCAGCGCCATGCCGCAGATGGGGCAGATGCCGGGACCGATCTGGCGAATCTCCGGATCCATGGGGCAGGTGTAGATGGTGCCTTCCGGCACCTTCTCCGGCGGCGGCGGCGGGGCGGAGCCCGTGGAGCCGCCTTCAACATAGCGGCCCGGGTCGGCCTTGAACTTGGTCTCGCAGGAGGAGGAGCAGAAGAAATAGGGCTTCTTGTCGTGGCGCGCCGAATATCTGGCGCGGCCGGGCTCCACGGTCATGCCGCAGACCGGGTCCTTCACCGGGGCGAGGTACTTCTCCGGCTCGGCCTCGAACTTGGTCTTGCAGCCGTTGCAGCAGAAGAAATACGTCTGGTCCTTGTAGACCGAGGTGGGCTTTGCGGCCTCCGGGTCGGTCTTCACGTCCATGCCGCAGACCGGGTCCTTCACCGTCTCCGGCAGCGCGGCCATCGGGGCGGCGCTGGGCGGGGCATTGAGGTCGAGGGGCGGAGGGGCCTTGCCGCCGCAGCAGTCGTGGCCGCCGTCCGCGGGGTGGGAATGATCGTGTGCCGAGTGGTCTTGGGCCGAGGGATCTTGGGCCGAGGGATCTTGGGCCATGGGGCGGCGGCTCCGGAAGGGTCGGGGCCAGATGAAGGCCATTTTCCGCGAGGCGGCCTTGCGCTGGCTCATGTTCAGGGCAGTGTCATAACCCCCTGGGGGTATCTCGCCTTGTTAAATATACCCTGAGGGGGTATATGACAAGCCATGCGCAGTCCGACGAAAGAGCAAGTCCTCAAGCGCCTCAGCCGTATCGAAGGCCAGGTGCGCGGCGTCTCCCGCATGGTGGAGGAGGACCGCTACTGCATCGATGTACTCACACAGGTGTCCGCCGTCCGCGCCGCCCTGAAGCGGGTGGAGGAGGAGGTGCTGCGGGATCATGTGGCCCATTGCGTGGAGCACGCCATCCGCTCCGGCGATGCGGAGGACCAGCGGCAAAAGGTCAAGGAACTGATGGACGTGATCGTCCGCGCCGAGCGGTAATGCCAAAAGCCCGTTAGCTTGGTTCATGGGGTTTAGGTCAAGCCCGCGCGGCGCCTGAGCGCGACCCTCTCGGCGCCGGTCGAAGACCGGGGCCGGTAGGTATAAGGCGGCCGATCAGTCCCGTTCCAGGAAGATCAGCTCACTCTCGTCATAGGCGCGGCGCTCGATCTCGCGGAAGCCGTCCCGCCCGGTGAAGAGGCCAGTGCGCTCCTCCACCACCACCAGCGCGTCGGGGGTAAGCCATCCGCCGGCAACGGCGCTCGCCAGCGCCTGTTCGGCGAGTCCCTTGCCATAGGGCGGATCGCAGAAGACGAGGCCATGGGCCTCGCCCGGCCCCATGTCGCCGAGGCGGGTGGCGTCGCGGCGGAATATTTTGGTGACGCCGGTGAGGCCCAGCGCCTCCACATTGTCGCGGATGAGCCCGCGCGCCTCCGCCGCCTCTTCCACGAACAGGGCGAAGCGGGCGCCGCGCGAGAGTGCCTCGATGCCCAGCGCCCCCGTGCCAGCGAACAGGTCCAGCACCCGCGCGCCGTCGCACGGGTCGCCATAGGCGTGGGCAAGCATGTTGAAGAGGCTCTCGCGCAGCCGGTCCGAAGTGGGCCGGGTGGCGCTGGAGGAGGGGCCCTTCAGCGCGCGCCCCTTCAACCTGCCGCCGACGATACGCATGGAGGTGTCGCCCTTGGATCAGCGCTTGCCGCGCGGACCCGCCGGCTTGCCGCCGCCGGCCTTGCCACCGCCCGCCGGTCGCCCGCCGGGCTTCCCGCCCGGCTTGCCACCGAAGCCGCCACGACCGGCGCCGGGTTTGCCCCCCGGCTTGCCGCCGAAGCTGCGCGCGCCGCCCGGCTTGTCGCCGTAAGCGCGGCCGGGGCCACCCGCCGGCCTGTCCCCGGTGGGACGGCCCCGCGTCGGCTTGTCACCATAGGCACGGCCCGCGCCCTCGGACGAGCGTTCGCCGTAGGAGCGACCCGCACCACCCGCGGGCCGGTCGCCGGAAGGACGGCCCCGCGCCGGCTTGTCGCCATAGGCACGGCCCGCGCCCTCGGAAGAGCGTTCGCTGTAGGAACGACCAGCACCACCTGTGGGCCGGTCGCCGGAAGGACGGCCCCGCGCCGGCTTGTCGCCGTAGGCGCGGCCCGCGCCCTCGGAGGAGCGTTCGCTGTAGGAACGACCCGCACCACCCGTGGGCCTGTCACCGGAAGGACGAGGACGCCCGGCCGGCTTGTCGCCATACGCACGGCCTGCGCCCTCGGATGAGCGTTCGCCGTAAGCGCGACCAGCACCTGCCGGCCTGTCACCAGCCGTACGGGCACGACCCGCCGGCTTATCGCCATAGGGGCGGCTGCCGCTGCGGGCGGGCCGGCCCTCCTGCTCGCCGCCGAAACGACCTTCCGGCCGTTCGCTGCGGGCGCGGAAGGGCCGCTCGCCCTGCTGCGGGCGCTCGTCGCGGCTACGCCGGGGAGCGCCATCGGCGCTCTCCGGACGCGGGCGGCGGGGGCGATCTTCCCCCTCCCGGGTGGGACGGCGGCGGAAATCCTCGCGATCATCACGCTCGCGGCGGGGGCCGCGGGCATCGTCGCGGAAGCCGGGGCGGGGCGGGCCGCGCTCGGCAAAGCGCTCCTTGCCCTCGGCGGGGCCACGGCGGAACGGGCGGGCGCCCGCTTCGTCCCGGTCGCCCTTGCGGGCACCGGGCCGGGCGCCGGTTCGGCCACCACGCTCCGGGGCGTCGCCCTTGGGCGCCACCACGCGCTCCACCTTCACCGTGCGGCCCTTGCGATCGGCCACCGAGCCACGGCTCTCCACGGCGTTTTCATCGCTCATGCGCCGACGCGTGCGGGGGCCGGCCGGGCGGATGACATCCTGCTCCGGCGCGTCAAAATCCTCGTCCTGCCGTGCGCGGCGGGCCGGAGCCTTCAGGGTGCCGCCGCTCTCGGCCGCTGCCTGGCGCTTGCCGGCGGGGCGCAGTGCCACGCGGGGCGGGGCCTCTTCCAGCTCGCGCTCCACCAGCAGGCCGGTGAAATCGGCTCCCGCGGCGGCGGCGAGGTCGTTGCCGATCTGGTCGCGCAGCACGCGTGTGCGCACCTCCTCGATGCCGCCTTCCGGGACATCGCCCAGCTGGAACGGGCCGTAGGAGACGCGGATGAGCCGGTTCACCTGCAGGCCCAGGGCACCGAAGACGTTGCGGATTTCCCGGTTCTTGCCCTCGCGCAGGGACACGGTGATCCAGGCATTGGCGCCCTGCACCCGGTCAAGCTCGGCCTCAATGGGGCCGTACTCCACCCCATCGACGGTGATGCCCTTCAGCAGGCTGTCGAGCTGGGCCTGGTTGACCTCGCCATTGGCGCGCACGCGGTAACGGCGCAGCCAGCCGGTCTCTGGCAACTCCAGCACGCGGGCAAGCCCGCCGTCGTTGGTCAGCAGCAGCAGGCCTTCGGAATTCAGGTCGAGACGCCCGACACTCACGAGGCGCGGCAGGCCCTGGGGCAGGATCTCGAACAGGGTGGTGCGGCCTTCCGGGTCGCGATTGGTGGTCACCACGCCCTTGGGCTTGTGGTAAATGAAGAGGCGGGTGCGTTCGCGCTCGGGCAGGGGCGCGCCATCGACCGTGATGGCGTCCTCCGCCGTGACGGTGACGGCGGGGGTGGTGAGCACCTCGCCGTTGACGGCCACGCGGCCGGCCTCGATCCATTCCTCGATCTCGCGGCGCGAGCCGAGGCCGGCGCGGGCGACGACCTTGGCGATCCGCTCGGCCTCCTTGGGCGCGGCGGGGGTGAGTTCGCGCTTGATGCGCGGAACGCGGTTCTTGTCCTTGCGGGGCGGTGATGTGCGCGGCATGAGGGGCAGTTAGCACAGGCGAGGCGGCGCGGCGAGCGCGGCGATGACAGAGGCACCATGTCCGGAACCTATATGCAGATGGCGCTGAACGAGGCGAGGGCCGCCGCAGAGCGCGGCGAGGTGCCGGTGGGTGCCGTCCTGGTGCGTGGCGCCGAGGTGATTGCTCGCGACGGCAACCGCACCCGGGAACTCAATGATCCCACCGCCCACGCGGAAATTCTGGTGCTGCGCGCGGCCGGCGCGCGGCTGAAATCCGAGCGCCTGCTCAACTGCGATCTCTATGTGACGCTGGAGCCCTGCGCCATGTGCGCGGCGGCCCTGTCGTTCGCGCGTATCCGCCGACTTTATTATGGCGCGTCCGATCCCAAGGGCGGCGGGGTGGAGCACGGACCGCACTTTTTCTCCCAGCCCACCTGCCACCACGTGCCCGAAGTCTACGGCGGCATCGCCGAGCGCCAGGCCGCCGAGGTGCTGCGCACCTTCTTCCAGGATCGGCGGTAGCCGGCATTTCGGAACAGCAGGGGCCTTCAGCTGGACGCCTTCAGGTCGATGAAGTCCCGGTTGTTCTGCTCATATCTGAAATTGTAGGGCTTGCCTTCCGCGCAGGCTTCACCGGTGGCGGCCCGTCGCTCGAGCTTGTATTGCGTCCAGAAGGTCTTCCCGCGCAGGTCGGAGTCGAACCGGATGTAGATCGGGGGCGACTGGTTTTCATTCTGCTTGTCGTATTTGTGCGAAAAGCTCCGGTTCCAGCCGGGCTGGAGGCGGTAGGTGCCCCAACTCCCGTCTTTTCCGATCTTGATGTCGAAATTGATGGTGTGCTGCGTCCGGTTGTGGATGCAAGTGACGCCGTAGCGCGTGGCCGCCTGGGCCTCGGTGGTCGTGAAGGTGGCGAGGGTGGCGAGGGCCGCGGCGCACGTCGCCAGCGGCAGCAAAGACGGTATCATCGGCTTTCTCCATGCTGTCGTGCGTTCAGGAGCTGTCCTGACGCATGCGATGACGCGTTGTCATTGCGTTAAGCATAGAAAACCGTCTTCCCGGCACATCCACTGTTTGAGGGATGGAAGAATTCGCGGGTCCGTTGGGCGCGCGAATTCCTGCTTTCGCTACCGGGATTTCCAGCCACTGCAGTGGGGAACTCAGGCGGCACGCTAGCCGCCGGTATCAGTCCCCCGTCAGGAACGGTAGCACGGCGGCGAGCATCGCCCCCGGTGCCTCCTCGGCGACGAAGTGGCCGCAGTCCACCGCCGCGCCCTCCAGCTTGGGCGCGAAGACCTTCCAGGCGTCCAGCGGGCTGACGCCCCGGGTGGGAATGCCCGCCGCGCCCCACAGGGCGAAGGTGGGGCAGGAGAGGGTGCGCCCGGCGGCCAGATCCGCCTCGTCATGGGCGAGGTCGATGGTGGCGCCGGCCCGGTAGTCCTCGCACATGGCATGGAGCCGGTCGGGCGACGAGATGGCGGCGCGGTACTGGGCCATGGCGCGGGGATCGAAGGGGGAGAGATCCTTGGATCCGGTCCAGCTCGCCATGGTCCAGTCGAGGAACCAGGCGGGATGCGAGCCGATGAGCTTCTCCGGCAAGGGCTTGGGCTGGGCCAGCATGGACCAGTGATAGACCTGCAGCGCGCGCGCCCGGTCCATCTTGTGCCACATGACGTAGGTCGGGACGATGTCGAGCACCACCAGCCGATCCAGCCGGCCGGGATGGTCGAGGCCGAGCCGGTAGCCGGCCCGCGCCCCCCGATCGTGGCCCATGAGCGCGAAATGGGCGAAGCCCAGGTGCTCCATCACCTCCACCATGGCGGAGGCCATGGCGCGCTTGGAATAGGGCGCGTGGTCCGTGCCTTCTTCCGGCGCCGCGCTCCAGCCGTAGCCCGGCAGGTCGGGGATGATCAGGGTGTGCTGCTCGGCGAGCTTTGGCGCCACCTTGTGCCACATCACATGGCTCTGCGGGAAACCGTGGAGCAAAAGCAGCGGCGATCCGCTGCCGCCCTGCCGCAGGAAAATGCGGCCGGCCTTAGTGTCCACATAGTGGGAGTCGAAGCCGGGGAAGAGGTCGGTGAGATCGGTCATGGCGTCCTCCGTTATCGTTGCTTCCCCACGCTGGGCGGGTTCACGCGTCGCTTCACTTGGCCCCCAGCACCGCGGCGCACGCATCCGGCAGGTCGGCAAGGGTTAAAGGCGGCTTGGGCTTCGCCGGTTCCGGCTCGGGCTTGGGATGCAGCACCTCGTCGGTGAACCACCAGTCCAGCTCCGATCCGCAGCCCTCGCCGGTAGGCGGGGCCTCCTGTGGGCGGCATTCCGCGTTGCCGGGCGGGCAGGTGAGGCGGACGTGCATGTGGTAGTCGTGGCCCCAATATGGACGCACCTTGGCGAGGAAGGAGCGGTCGCCGCTCGCCTCCCGGCACAGGGCCTTCTTGATGGCCGCGTTCACGAAGATGCGTTCCACTCGCGGGTCCAGCGCCGCGGCGCGGACGACCTTCCAGTGGTCGGGCCGCCAGTTGGCGGGATCGATGTCGCGCCGGTCGGCGCGCACCATCATGGAGGCGGAGAGCTTTTCGCGCTCCTCACGGGTGAGTTCCCGGCCGGGGCTCGGGGTCAGCCAGATGTCGGCGTCGAGGCCGATCTGGTGGGAGGCATGGCCGGTGAGCATGGGGCCGCCGCGCGGCTGGGACATGTCGCCCACCAGGATGCCCTGCCAGGACGACACCTTCGGCACCTGCGCAGAGAACCGCTCCAGGAAGGCGACGAGGTCGGGGTGGCCGAAATTGCGGTTGCGCGACAGGCGCATGACCTGCCAGTTCGGGCCGTTCACCGCCAGCGCCTGCGCGCCCGCGAGGCAACCCTTGGAATAAAAGCCGATGGACCTTGCGGCGAGGGGGGCGGGACCCGCCACCCGTCCGAACAACTCCTTGGCGGGAAGCGGGCCTGCTGCGGCGGGCCGCGCCGCCGGTTTGCCGGGAACCGCCGCCGGAGGCGCCACCTGTTGTGCCAGCACCGGCGCGCCCGCGACCAGTAGGCCGAGAAGGGTGGCGACGGCGCGGATCATCAGCTTTCCGCCTTATGGGTTATCACCACGAAGCCGCCGCCGTTGCGGGTGCCCGGATGGGCCGGCAGGTCGGTGACAAAGAGGGTCGCCCCCGGCGTCACCATCGCGGCCACCTGCTTGTTGATTGCGGGGTCCACGGTGATGCGCGCCAGCGCCTGCTGCGCCTCGCCCGGCGGCTGCTTGCCGCCCTCATAGGAAATGGCGCTCCAGCGCGGAGCCGCGCCGTCGGTGGCCATCAGCACATAGACCACGTTGCCCAGCGGCGTTGCCGGATCGCGGATGGTGACGGCGCCCTCAACAGTGGTCTGGGCACCGCGCAGCACGGTGATGGTGCTGTCCGCCCGGCTCACCACCATGGAGACCGGTTCCGGCGGGGCGGGCGCAATGGGCACCGAGGACCCCGCTGCAGCCGCAACCTGCGCCTGGTCCTCGGGCGGCGCTCCCTGGCCGGTGGCGGAGACCGCAAGCTGCTGCTCCAGCCCTTCGCTCATGAGCAGGCCGGGATGGAGCACATCCTGTGGCGCCGAATGGGCATCGGCGATGATCACCGGCGTGCCCACATGGGTCACGCCGAACACCAGCTTGGAAAAGGCCAGCGGCAGGTGAACGCAGCCGTGGGAGGACGGATAGCCCGGCAGCCCGCCCGCATGCAGCGCCACCCCCGACCAGGTCAGGCGCTCGGTGTAGGGCATGGAGGCGTCGTTGTAGATGGAGGAATGGTGATCCACGTCCTTGCCCAGGATGGTGAAGACCCCGGTGGGCGTCTCGTGCCCCTCCTTGCCGGTGGAGACGGTGGCGACGCCGATGCGCACGCCATTGCGATAGACGAAGCAGCGCTGGTCGGTGAGATTGACCACGATGGCGACGAACCCCTCCGGCGCCCGCTCGGGATACCACACCCACTGGCCCGGCTTGAGCCCCTCGATGGCGGTGACGTCCGGGTCATTCTCGGCCCGGGCCGGCATCAGCGCATCGGCGACGAGGGCGCCGGCAAAGGCCGCGCCCAGCCGGAGCACACCGCGTCGGGAGAGGTGAAGGGTGAACGGCATCTTAAGGCCCCCCAAGGTGCGAATCGCCTTTCCCCTATGTGTGCCGCGCCGCGCCGGACCTGTCCATGCGCGGCGCACCCTGGCGCGAGGGTCGGCGGCTGTCAGCCGGTCATGGGGATGATGCCGGCCACCTCGATGCCTTCGGGATCGATCCGGCACACAAGGCCGATGGCCTCGACGCCGCGCGCCCGTGCCCGGTCGAAGGCGCGGCCATAGCCGGGATCAAGGTCGCGGGCGAGGCCGATGGTGCGCGCCGAGGCGATCTGGCTCAGATAGACCATGACGGGGCGGTTGCCCTTGTCCGCCTCAGCGCCCAGCTCTTCGAGGTGCTTGGCGCCGCGCGCGGTCACGCAATCGGGGAATTCGGCGTAGCCTGGGGTCCGCATGAGGTGAACGTTCTTCACCTCGACGAGGCAGAGCGGCCTGGCCTCGTCCTCCAGCTGAATGTCGATGCGGCTTGAAAGCCCGTATTTCACCTCGCGCCGCAGGCGTCCGTAGCCGGCAAGCGCCGGCACCGCCCCGGCGGCGATGGCCTCGGCCACCAGCAGGTTGGGGTGCATGGTGTTGACCCCCACCAGCTCGGGGCCGGAGCCGAAATCGGCCTCCACCAGCTCCCAGCTCAGCGGCAGCTTGCGGGCGAGGTTGGTGGCACGCGACAGCCAAACTCGGCTGCCGGGGGCATCCAGCCCCAGCATGGCCCCGGAATTGGCCACGTGAACGGTGGTCTCGCTGCCGTCGGTCAGCACCACGTCGGCGAGGAAGCGCTTGTAGCGGCGAATGAGGCGGCCCGGAATGAGCGGGGTGGGAAAGCGCATCAGCCCTCGGAACGCGCATCGCTTTTGCCATGAAGGCAGATGAGGGTCTGGGTGGCGGTAGCACAATGGGTGCGCGCCTCTCCGGCCTGCACGTAGACATCCACCCGCACGATGGTGAGGGTGCGGCCGGAGCGCGTCACCTCGCCCACCGCGATCAGGCGCTCACCTTTGCCGGGAGCCATGATGTTGATCTTGTATTCCACCGTGAGCACGGTGGAGTTGGGCGGGAACAGGGTGAAGGCAGCATATCCCCCCGCCGTGTCGGCGATGGCCCCGATGGCGCCGCCATGGAAGAAGCCGTGCTGCTGGGTCACGCCCTCATCAAAAGGCAGCACCACTTCCACCCGTCCCGGCACCACCGCGCCGAGCGCGGCGCCGAGGGTCGCCATGAAGGGCTGGCGCGCGAAGCTCTCGCGGACCTTGGTCTCGAAGGCGGGATCCGGCGGGGTGAAGGCAGGGGGTGGGCTGGCGGTCATGGCAGGGTGCGTCTGGCGGGCAGGGGAACTGGCGGGCTGCGACCTGGAATGTCGCGGGGCTCTGCGACCATAGCCGATCGGCGGGGCCCCGCACTTCCTTTTCCAGTCCGCCGGCGAGCGTCAGCGCCGCATTGACAGGAGCGCCCGCCACCGCCTCTTCTTTCAGGAGCGGCGCACCGGCCGTGCCGGGACCCTGTTGCCATGGGCTATCTTTATCTCATCATCGCCATCGTCGCCGAGGTCATCGCCACCTCCGCCCTCAAGGCTACGGAGAGCTTCACCCGGCCCGGTCCTTCGGTGCTGGTGATCGTGGGCTATGCGGTGGCCTTCTTCTGCCTGTCGCTGACGCTGAAGACCATGCCCGTGGGCATCGCCTATGCCATCTGGTCGGGGGTGGGGATCGTGCTGGTGACCGCCATCGCCTGGCTCTGGTATGGCCAGAGGCTCGATCTGCCGGCCCTGATTGGCCTCGGCTTGATCATCGCCGGGGTGATGGTGATCAACCTGCTCTCGAAGAGCGTCGCCCATTGAAAAAGGCGGCACCCGTGGGGGCGCCGCCTTTTCCGTCCAGTCGGGGCAGACGGGTTCGTATCAGCTCGGTTCCAGCTCGGGTTCAACCTGGGCGGGTTCCGGCAGCAGCCAGTCGAACAACCGCCCGGTGGCCATGCGCTGGGCCTGCAGCACGGCGCCGGCCATGCCCTGGGCATCCGCCGCGGCTTCCTGCGCCAGGGAAAGCGCGGTGGGGAAGGGGGCGGTGAGTTCGGCGACCACTTCGTCGGTGTCGAAGCTCAATTCTGCGTCGAACTTGCGCGCGATCTGCTGCATCCGCCGGTTGTGAGCGAGGCAGTTCATGCACAAGGTGCGGATCCCGCGGTTGCGGGCGCTCAAAATCACGCGCTCCAGCAGTTGGCTGCCGAGGCCGTGGTTCTGGAATTCCTTCTCCACGCTGAAGGCGGCTTCCGCCTCTCCGGGCAAAACATCGCCCATGGGATATAGCTCGGCTGCTGCGCGCAGTTCTCCGTCCACAAAGCAGCCATGCACGATCGCACCCGTGCGGAACACCCGCGACGCGTAGCGCTCGACGAATTCGGCAGACACCGCAGAGCCGAACCTGGACCGGCGGCTCTCGGTATCGAGCCTGAGGAGATGGTCCCGGAAAACTCCGGCCTCTCCGGTCCACAGCTTGCGGATGATCCCCGGTGTGACCTCAACGGTCATTGTGGTCTCCAGACTTGGCGTCTTGGAAAGCCCCCCGGTTCCTCCGCAACGCAATTTAGGTGCGCTGCAGCAAAGGTCAATGGGGTTGACCTTGACCATTAGGTTAAGCTGCTGCCTGAAAGGCGGTATCTATCATATAAGTATATGATATTGCTATGAAAATAGAGGCCATGCGCGCAGCGCAGCGCGGCTGCGCCGCAGGGACAGGCCTTCGCCACAGCCCTGCCGCAATAAAACTGGGGCAGTGTTTATCGCACGAGGATCGCCCTGAAATCATTGACGTTCGTCAAGGTCGGCCCGGTGATCACCAGCCGGTCGAGGGCGGAGAAGAAGCTATAGCCGTCATTGTTGGCGAGGAAGTCGGCGGGCTTCAGCCCGCGCGCAGCGGCCTCTTCCAGGATGGCGGCATCGAACCAGGCGCCGGCATTGTCCTCGGTGCCGTCCACCCCGTCCGTATCGCAGGAGACGGCGGAGATGCCGGCCCGTCCCTTCAGCGCGACGGCGAGGGCGAGCAGGAATTCCACGCTGCGTCCGCCCCGGCCCTTGCCGCGCACGGTCACGGTGGTCTCGCCGCCGGACAGCAGCACGCAGGGGGCCGCCGCCGGCAGCCCGTGCGAGGCCGCGCAATTGGCGATGCCGGCGAAGACGATGGCGGCTTCCCGCGCCTCGCCCTCGATGGCGTCGCCGAGGATGAGGGGGGTGATGCCCAGTTCGCGCGCCTTCGCTTCCGCCGCCTTCAGCGCCATCAGCGGGGTGGCGATCATGTGCACTTCCTGTCCGGGGATGGCATCGCCGGGGACGGTGTTGGCGCGGATGACCTGCTCCAGCTTGTCCGTCACCTCGATGCCCCATTGGCGCATCAGGCCCAGCACCTGCTGGGGGTCGGAGGCCTCGGGAATGGTGGGGCCGGAGCCGATGGTGCCGGGGTCATCGCCCGGCACGTCGGAGATGAGGTAGGTCACCGCCCGCGCCGGGGCGATGGCGGCGGCAAGGCGGCCGCCCTTGATGGCGGAGAGGGACTTGCGCACCTGGTTCATCACGCCGATGGGCGCGCCGGATTTCAGGAGCGCGCTGTTCAGCGCCTGCTTGTCGGCCAAGGTCAGCCCCTCCGCCGGCATGGTGAGGAGCGAGGAGGCGCCCCCTGACATGAGGCAGACCACGAGATCGTCCGGCCCCGCGCCCTTCGCCAGCTCCAGGATGCGGCGTGCGGCGTCGAGCCCGGCCTGGTCCGGCACCGGGTGGGAGGCTTCCACGATCTCGATATGGCGCGTCTCGCAGCCATGGCCGTAGCGGGTGACGATGAGCCCCTCGCACGGGCGGCCCCATTCCTCCTCGAAGGCGCGGGCCATGCGGGCCGAGGCCTTGCCGGCGCCGATAACGATGGTGCGGCCCTTCGGCGGGGCGGGCAGGCGATCCTTGAACTTGCCGTCCGGCAGCGCCGCCGCGAGTCCCGCATCGAACAAGGCGAGGAGGATGTCCCGGTCGGACTGGGTCGCAGAGGTCATGGCGTTCTCCCGCAGCCCGCCTTCGAACGGCGGGTACTTCATTCGTTTCAGGCTCGGCTTTAGCGGCGCCATCCCGGGCGATCAATGGCGGGAAAGCGAAAGGCAGCTTTAATCCGGAAGGCAAGGTTCGCCGCGGGAAGCACACCGTGCGGCACACCCGCTCGCATCGCGCCACCCGAGGTCCTATATGGCGACCATGAGTGATGCCACGCGCGATGCGCCCCCTCTCGTCTTCGACCGGCCCCTGCTGCGCCGCCGCCTGGAGCGGGCGGCCCGCCTCGGTCCCGAGCCCTTCCTGCTGGAGCGGGCGGCGGAGGACATGGCGGACCGGCTCGCTGCGGTGAAGCGGCAGTTCGAGACGGCGGTGGATCTCGGCACCCCTACCGATGCGCTGGCCCACGCGCTCGACGGTCACGCGGCGGTGGGGCGCCTGTTCCGCGCCGCGCCGCTGGCGACGGGCCTCGTAGCGCCCGGCGTAGTGGCGGATGAGGAGGCCTTGCCGTTCGCCGCCGGATCGCTTGATCTCGTAGTGTCCGTCTTGTCGCTGCAGAGCGTGAATGACCTGCCGGGAGTTCTTGCCCAGGTGCGCCGGACGCTGAAGCCGGACGGGCTCTTCATGGCGGCGCTCTTTGGCGGCGGCAGCCTTTCCGAACTGCGACAGGCCTTCGCCATCGCCGAAAGCGAGACCACCGGCGGCCTGTCCCCCCGGGTCGCGCCATTTGCGGATGTGCGCGACCTCGGCGCCCTGCTCCAGCGTGCGGGCTTTGCCCTGCCGGTGACCGACGTGGACCGCGTTGTGGTGCGCTACGGCTCGCCCTTTTCCCTGTTTTCGGACCTGCGCCGCATGGGCGCGGCGAACGCGCTGCTGGAGCGTCGCCGGGTGCCCCTGCGTCGTGCCACCCTGCTGCGGGCGGCGGAAATCTATGGGGAGCGATTCGCCGATCCCGACGGGCGTGTGCGGGCGACCTTCGAAATCGTGTTCCTGTCCGGCTGGGCGCCCCACGAGAGCCAGCAGAAGCCGCTGCGTCCCGGCTCCGCCAAGATGCGCCTCGCCGACGCCCTCGGCGCGCGCGAAGTGCCGCTGCCGCCGGTGGGCACGGACGAGGGCTGAGCAGAGCGTATTCAGACGGTAGAACTGCGGGCCGCCGGGGCGGCTCAAGCGAGGGGGGAGCGGATGAGCGGACAGGCGGGCCAAGGCGGGGGGCGGGAAGAGCCGGTTCTGATCGACGGCTTTACCCATGTGCTGCCCATCACCACGCGCTGGGCGGACGTGGATGTCTACGGCCACGTGAACAACGTGGTCTATTATTCCTACTTCGACACGGTGGTGAACGAGCAACTGGTCTCCGCCGGCCTGCTGGACCCGCAGACCAGCCCCATCATCGGCCTGGTGGTGGAGACGCGCTGCACCTATTTCCGCAGCCTCACCTATCCAGCCCCGGTCCGGGCCGGCATGCGGGTGGCGAAGCTAGGCTCCTCGTCGGTGCGCTACGAGATTGCCCTGTTTCAGGGCGAGGACCCGCGCGCGGCGGCGCAGGGCCATTTCGTCCACGTCTATGTGGACCGCGCCACCCAGAAGCCGGTGCCGATCCCTGATCCGGTCCGGGCGCTGCTCCAGACACTGGTGGTGTGAGGGCGCGCGACGACCCCCGAAAACGCACATGCCCCGGACAAGCCGGGGCATGGCGCTGTTGCTGTGATTCGAACCGGCGTCGGGCTCAGGTGATGTACTGGGCGCCGTTCACCGTCATGGTCGAGCCGGTGATGAAGCCGGCATCGTCGGAGGCGAGGAACACCACGGCGCGGGCGATGTCCTCCGGCTCGCCGAGACGGCCCACCGGGATGGTCGCCACGATCTTGGCCAGCGCCTCGGCTGGCACGGCGCGCACCATCTCGGTGCCGATATAGCCGGGGGCGATCGCGTTCACGGTGATGCCGGCGCGGGCGCTCTCCTGGGCGAGCGCCTTGACGAAGCCGATTTCGCCGGCCTTGGCGGCGGAATAGTTAGTCTGGCCGAACTGGCCCTTCTGCCCGTTGATGGACGAAATGCAGATGATACGGCCGAACTTGCGCTCGCGCATGCCCTCGATGACCGGGCGGGTCATGTTGAAGGCGGAGTTGAGGTTGGTGTTGATCACCGCGCTCCACTGCTCCAGCGACATCTTGTGGAACTGGCCGTCGCGGGTGATGCCGGCATTGTTCACCAGCACTTCGACCGGACCGACCTCGGCCTCGACCTTGGCGATGCCTGCCTTGCAGGATTCGAAATCGGACACGTCCCACTTGAAAGCCGGAATGCCGGTCTTCTCGGTGAACGCCTTGGCTGCCTCGTCGTTACCGGCAAAGTTCGCAGCGACCTTGTAGCCGGCGGCTTTCAGCGCCACCGAGATCGCCTCGCCGATTCCACGCGTGCCGCCCGTGACCAACGCGACGCGTCCCATGGTTCCCTCCTCACTCTATTGGCTCGACCTGACGACACTTCACCCGTGATCCGAAGCGGGTCGAGCCACGCTCCGGCGGTTTAGCAAGTCTGTATTTCCGTCGGGAAACAGTGGGCCGCGATGGAAGGTCGCGGCCCGGTTGTGCGCGCTCCGGTTGCGGAACCCATGCCGTCCGGCGAGCCGGACGGCGGGTTATTTCCGCTGCGCCGCAGGGCAGGTCAGTCCCGCGCGAGGCTCTCAGTCCCTTGCGAGGCACATGGCGATGCCCATGCCGCCGCCGATGCACAGGGTGGCGAGGCCCTTCTTGGCATCGCGCTTCTGCATCTCGTGCAGCAGGGTCACCAGGATGCGGGTGCCCGAGGCGCCGATGGGGTGGCCGATGGCGATGGCGCCGCCGTTCACGTTCACCTTGCTGGTATCCCAGCCGAGGTCCTTGTTCACGGCGATGGCCTGCGCGGCGAAGGCCTCGTTGGCTTCCACCAGGTCGAGGTCGGAGGCGCTCCAGCCGGCCTTCTCCAGCGCGAGGCGGGAGGCGGGGATGGGGCCGGTGCCCATGACCGACGGATCGACGCCGGCCTGCGCCCACGACACGATGCGGGCGAGCGGCGTGCGGCCTTCGGCCTTGGCCTTGGCAGCGCTCATGAGCACCACGGCGGCGGCGCCGTCATTGATGCCGGACGCGTTGCCGGCGGTCACGGTGCCGTCCTTGGCGAAGGCGGGCTTCAGCTTGGCCATGGCTTCGATGGTGGAGCCGTGGCGGATGTACTCGTCCTGGTCCACCACCACGTCGCCCTTGCGGGTGGAGATGGTGACGGGGACGATCTCCTCCTTGAACTTGCCGCCCTTCTGGGCCGCCTCAGCCTTGTTCTGGGAGGCGACGGCGAACTCGTCCTGCTCCTGGCGGGTGATCTGGAACTGCCGCGCCACGTTCTCGGCGGTGTTGCCCATGTGGTAGCCGTTGAAGGCATCCCACAGGCCGTCCTTGATCATGGTGTCCACGAACTCGAGGCCGCCCATGCGGGTGCCGTTGCGCACGTGGGCCGCGTGGGTGGACTGGCTCATGGATTCCTGGCCGCCGGCCACGACGATCTCGCTGTCGCCGTTGACGATGGCCTGGGCGCCCAGCGCCACGGAGCGCAGGCCGGAGCCGCACACCATCTGCACTTCCCAGGCCGGGACGGAGATGGGCAGGCCGGCCTTCAGCGAGGCCTGGCGGGCGGGGTTCTGACCCTGGGCGGCGGTGAGCACCTGGCCGAGAATCACTTCGCTGACGGTGTCGGCGGGAAGTCCGGCGCGCTCCAGCGCCGCCTTGATGGCGATGGCGCCGAGCTCATGGGCGGGCAATGGCGCGAGAGCGCCATTGAATGACCCGACCGGGGTGCGCGCGGCGCTGACGATGACGACCTCGTCCTTCATGGGTGTCTCTCCTGGGGGAAGATCGGGCGGGTGGCTTTGCGCCTCGTTGCCAGTGCGGTGCTGCCAGTGACGTGTGGAATACCAGCCCCTATCGTGGCCGGGGCCGACCATGTGTCAATGACCCACCTCATTGCAAGGGAAGGCCCCCCACGCAAATTGAACCTTCGTCTGGGCGACGGCCCGATGACACTGGCGCGCATTGCGAAATGGCCGGTGCGCGGCGCACACAAAGTGGTAGCTCTGCTCTAGGAAACACCTTAACCTGCCGCGGACCCCAAGGAAAACGGATGACCGGACAATGGCAAAGTCGCAAGAGCCAGTCACCATCAAGAAATACGCCAATCGCCGTCTCTACAACACGGGGACGAGCACCTACGTGACCCTCGAAGACCTCGCCAATATGGTGAAGGAAGGTGAGGATTTTGTAGTGTACGACGCCAAGAATGGCGACGACATTACCCACTCGGTGCTGACGCAAATTATATTCGAGCAGGAAAACAAGGGCCAGAATCTTCTGCCCATCGCGTTTCTGCGCCAGATTATCCGCTTTTACGGCGACAGCATGCAGATGCTGGTGCCGCGTTACCTGGAAGCGTCCATCGACAGCTTCACCAAAGATCAGGGAAAGTTTCGTGAGCACGTCGCCAAGACGATGACCGGAACCAGCTTCATCGGGCTCGATGATCATGTGCGCCGAAATATGGAAATGTTCGAGCGCGCTTTCCACATCTTCCTTCCCTTTCCCAAGGGGGAGGAGCCTGCCGGAACGACTTCGCCGACCCCGGCCCAGACGACGCCTGCCCCTGCGGTCCCCGCCGTCGAGCGGAGCGACGATCTCGACGCGCTCAAGCGCCAGATGGCGGACATGCAGGCCAAGCTTGAACAGCTGGTGCCCAAGAGCGAACCGAAAAGCGATCCCAAGCCGGAAGGCGAAAGCTGATCCTCGGGCCGGCCGCCGCGCCGGCCCAGGGTAAGTCTGCCAGGACCAAGGCCCATTCCGCGGGTTCTCATTCGCGGGATGGGCCTTGGCTTGTTGTTTTTTTTATTAATTTCGAAAGCAAGGCTGCTTCGCGCTCCCGCTGAAGGCGCCAAGGAGCGCACCCCATGTCGGCGGCATGCGCGCGCCGTTGTAGGGCTGTGGTCGCTGGACGGTGGCCGTCCCGCCGAGCGGGCCGCTCTGCCGGTGTCACAGGCGCATGGGCGCAGCCCGTTACATCTGGCCCATCACAGCTGGCTCATGAAGCCGCCAGGGCCATTTCCCTAAGCCTATGCTGGCGGTGCCGCGTGTTTGCAGGCGCGGCATGCCTGTTTTTGCGTCGTGCCCGTTTTGTGACGTGACGGGTGTGGCCGCAGCCTATTCGCGGGGCTCGACGGAGAAATCGCGCTGGGCGACCCGGACTGAGACTGAGAAGCCGGCGATCACGTCGAGCAGCATGATGCACAGCAGGATGGCGAACACAGAATTTCCCGCTTGCCTCACCAGCAGAAACTCCGTGATTGCAATCACGAACACCAGCATGGACAGCATGTGATCGATGATGGACCGGTGGGTGATCCGAGTCGCCTTGAGGATCTCGAAGAATAGGAAGAACAGGCTGAGCGCGATAAACGCCTCTGCCATGCTGATGGCCCATTCCGCTCCCGAAAGCATGGAAATCGTAGTCAGCACAGTGGACCACGCAATGCCGGGCATCAGGAAGGTGATGATGTTGTAGATCGCGAGGGGGACGATCAGCAACGGAACGGGCGTCAGCATATGTGCTCCTCGGGCCGCGATGCCGCGGGTGCGCGGCTCCTCGAAAGCCTTGCTGCGGCACAGCGGATGGGTGCCACATCGGGGACGGAAAGTCACGGCCTGCACAAGGGCTTTGCACACCGGGATGTTGCATGCCCGGATACTGCACACCAGCGTGTTGCTTAATACGGCATGATGCAACGAGACACGTTGCGCGCCTGCATCAGCCGAATTGCGCGGTACGCGTTGGCACCGCGGAGGGCTGGAACGGAGCCGATTTCGGGAAAACCGGTCCCAGGCGCACCTTCCCGGCTGGCCTGATCACGCCGAGTGAGTCGCTAATGGCGAGTAGGCTGGCCAAAATTCATCGATCAGGTGGATAAGCCCGGCACTCGACGGCCAAATATCGAGGCGGCCAAGTGTCGGGCTTATCCACGAGGGGATCGGGCATGCCCAAGAGGGGCCCGAATCGCGGGCCGCCTCGGCATGAAGCGGCGCCAGGTGCGAACCGTTCGCCTCACCGAGGCCGGAAAACCGGCCCGGATCCAGGGTCACGGTTGCACCCGAAGGTTCAGCCTCAGGCTTCGACCTTGGGCTTCAGGATCTGGCGACCGCGATACATGCCGGTCTTCAGGTCCACGTGATGGGGACGGCGCAGCTCGCCCGAATCCTTGTCTTCCACATAGGTGGGCTGCTTCAGAGCGTCGGCCGAGCGGCGCATGCCACGGCGGGACGGCGAGGTCTTTCTCTTCGGGACAGCCATTGTCCAAACTCCTGAACGACATAACGTGGCAAGCGCGGCGTGGTCGCTGGAACAAGGCGCGCTGCCGACTTGGCCAACTTGTGAATTGGCGAACTTGTGATCGCGAACGCGCCGAAGGTGAGCCCAGACGCGAGCCGCTTGGAGCGGTTCGCCCGGGGCGCGCTGAACGGCCAGCATTCCCGATGGAAGGCGCGCCTTATACAGGCTCGCGCGGGGGAGCGAAAGCCCTGCAACGCGCTTTTCCCGTCGCTCTATGCCCCAA
This sequence comes from Xanthobacter autotrophicus, assembly GCF_005871085.1. Classification (GTDB taxonomy): domain Bacteria; phylum Pseudomonadota; class Alphaproteobacteria; order Rhizobiales; family Xanthobacteraceae; genus Xanthobacter; species Xanthobacter autotrophicus. The sequence goes on from NZ_VAUP01000028.1 coordinate 81,229, forward strand.
CAATGCCCTCTTGTCAGCCGAGGAGAGCTAAGCGAGGTTGCGCCCCGCTTCGGCCCGCCCGAAGACATCCCGAGGAAACCGGACCCATGATGCGTTCCGCCAAGACCCGTCTTTTCGCCGCCGCGCTCGCCGCGACCGTCTCCGTCGCGTCCGTCTCGGCGGCGCTCGCGCAGGGGACCGCCCCGGCCGCGCCTCCCGCCGCGGCACAGGCGGCACCGGGCCCCGACACCGTGGTCGCGACCGTCAATGGAACGCCCATCCGCCAGAGCGAAGTGAACATCGCCCTCGAGGACATCGGCGCCGGCCTGCCGCCCCAGCTCCAGGGCCCGCAGCGGGAGGAATATGTCCTGTCCTTCCTCACCGACATGACCCTGCTGGCCAAGGCCGCCGAGGCCCAGAAGCTGGACCAGACTCCCGATTTCCAGCAGCGCCTCGCCTATGCCCGCACCAAGGCGCTCATGGAAACGCTGATGACCCAGGAGGCCAAGAAGGCGGTTTCCGAAGAGGCCAAGCGCAAGACCTATGACGAATTCGTCAAGTCCGCGCCGGCCGAGGGCGAGGTTCGTGCCCGCCACATCCTGGTGGACGACGAGGCCAAGGCCAAGGAAATCGCCAAGAAGGCCAAGGCCGGCGAGGATTTTTCCAAGCTTGCCAAGGAATATTCCAAGGACAGCGCCGAGGACGGCGGGGATCTGGGCTATTTCACCAAGGACCAGATGGTCCCCGAGTTCGCCGATGCCGCCTTCAAGCTGGAGAAGGGCCAGGTCTCCGACCCGGTGAAGAGCCAGTTCGGCTGGCACGTCATCAAGGTGGAGGACAAGCGCCAGAAGCCGGTTCCCACCTATGAGCAGGTGTCGGACCAGGTGGAACAGTACCTCGTGCGCAAGTCCCAGGCGGATCTGGTCACCAAGCTGCGCACCGACGCAAAGATCGAGAAGACCGCGGCCGCGCCCGCTCCCGCGGCTTCTCCGGCTGCGCCTGCGCCCGCTGCGCCTGCGGCCGATCCCGCCAAGAAGTGATCGCGGGTACGAGCCGGTTTTGAAAGGGGTGCTTCGGCGCCCCTTTTTCATGTCGGCTGCGGGCCGCGAGCGTGTCCGGCAGCGGCTCAGAGTTCCTCCAGCCCCGCTTTGGCGCGGGCGAGGAGCTTGGCGGCATCGAGAATCACATCCTTGTCCGGATCGTGAACGAGGGCACCGAAGCTGCCGGCGAGCGCGGCGCACACGCCCATGGCGCTCACCTGCTCGCGCACGTCACCGCTCCATTTGAAGTCCAGGGCCACGTCCCGCCCGCCGAGGGCCTCGGCCAGCACGGGGGAGCGGGGGGCACCGGCGTCCACGTCGCTGAAGCGCAGGGTGAAGCCGGCGTCCTCGCCGTCGAGGGTGCAGGGCAGGTAGCCGGACGATTCGAACGGCACGTAGCCGTCATCCAGGACCAGCTTCAGCTTGAGGGCGTTGAGGGCCTGCTGCAGGGCCGGGCGGGCCGGCACATCGCTGCGGGACAGATAGGCGGTCTGGGCGCGCGCCATGGCGGCTCCTTCCAAAATCGGGTCGTTGAAAAAAGGCCGCCGGACGGGCCGGCAGCAGGCTGAAACGGGAAAATCCTAAAGGGGATCGGCGGCGCGGGAAAGATCCGCGCCCGTCTGCGCCGCCAGCGGCCGCGAGCCTCCTGCGGGGTGCTGGGGCGAGGGAAACCCGGCCCCGGCCGCCGGCCGAGGCCATCGGGATCAGCGCGACGGGCTGTCGCCGATGCAGGCCCGCGACGGTGTCGCCAGCGCCGCCCACACGGCTTCCACCGCCGTGCCGTTGTTGCAGCGGTCGGCGGTGGCTTCCAACTGCTCGTGCAAGTTCATCTGCACCGGCTTGGAGAGCCACCAGCTCATGGACACGTCGCGGATCTTCTCCGGCGTGGCTTCGCCCACCGGGCAATGACCGTCCTTCACCGCCTCGGGCCACACCTTGATCTGCACGAGATTGGTGGGGCAGCGATCGCCGAAACGGGCATCAAGCCAGTGGGTTGCTGTTGCCACCGCCAGCCGTCCCCGGCCGCTTCGCACTGCTCCGATGGCGCCCACCGGCCCGGTGACCTCCGTAAAGGCGGCCTGGTCCGGGGCGTCGGGCACTACCACTCCGCTGCTGGTGCGGGCAGTGCGCTCCTCGGTCAGCACGCTGCCGGGATCATTGGCGATCACCAGGATGAAGGGGGCGAGCCTCGGCTCGATCTCCACCATGGCCTCGGCCAGCTCGAGCGCGCTCTCCACCCCGAAATTCTCGAAATAGCCACCGTCCACGATGCGATCCACCACATCCCTGTCCATCTGGTAGATGGAGCCCGGCGGCGAGATCACCGGGAAGCGGGCGGAATTTGTGGCGGCGGTGGAGAGCCGTACGTCGAGATCGGACCGCACCATGCCGTGGAAATCGATGGCGTGGGTGAAGAGGGGACATTCCGCGTTGGCGCCTCCCGAGGGGCAACGGCTGGTAGCGGCATAGGTGGGCGCTAAGTCGGTAGTGACGATGCGCTGGCCGGTCTCCACCGAGGTGCCGTTAAGCACCAGGAAGGGCACCCAGCGATCCGGATCAGGCGGCGCACCGAGGAAATGCTTCGCCAGCCTGTCCGCCGAATCGGGGGTCGCCTTGGCGCCCGCGGCCAGAATGTGCCGGGCGAAATTGTCCTCCCAGGACTGCTCCAGCAGCGCCGCGCGATCGGACAGGAACAGCTGAACCTGGTCGTGGAAGGCGAGGCCGAAGAAGGTGGCGGTGAGATAATCGCCCGCCGTCATGCTCTCCAGGCAGTCGCGCCAGCCGGCGAGCGTGCCGCCGAACCAGCCGTCCGGCGCCTTGCCGGGGCAGGGGGCGGCCGAGCCGGTGCGGGCCGCCAGCGCCGCCGCCACCACGGCAGCCCCGTAGGACCCGCCGGAGACGCCGGAAATGGCGAAGATGTGGCTCGCGATGTCCTTGCCGTTCAGGGCCTGCTCGATGGCGGGGGTGAAGCGGCCATCGTCGCGGGCGGCCCGGTTGATCTTCGAGCCGTCGGCCCGGGTGAAGGAGAAGCCCTGCTTGTGGCGCTCGAAGTCGAGGAAATGGCCGATGACGCTTGCGGTGAAGAAGCCGGCCCGGCTCGCCCCGCCCGCCGCCGCCACGATGATCGGGCGCGGACAGGTGGCCGGGGCCTCCGCGCAGCCGTTGGCGCGCATCCACAGCTGGACCGCCGGCTCCATGGCGGTGCGTCGGTATGCCGGTTCCACGGCCGTCAGCGTGCGTACGGCGTGGTTGTCGCCGAACACATAGACGCCAATGGCGCCGAGCAGGAAGAGGGCGGTGAGGATCGGCACGTGGAAGCGCCGCCCCACCGATGACAGGTAGCCGAGGATAGGCACCCAGCCGCCGAATATGAGCGGCACGGCGAAGGCGAGGGGCAGGTGTCGCGCCAGCCAGTGGGGGCTCGCGGCCAGCACCACGATCACCAGCACCGCATAGGCGAGCAGGATCAGCCGGCCCGTGGCGTGCAGCTCCGCCTCGGGATCGTCCGGTCGCGCCTCGATGCCGAGCGCGGCGAACACGCCGGCGAGCCGCCGCGCCAGTGCCGCATCGAAGGCCTTGAGGGGGCCCACGTCGGTGAACAGCCCGCGCATGAGGGTATAGGCATAGAACAGCGGCGCACCGGCCAGCATGACCCAGGACAGAAGCGCCAGCTGGTCATGGGCGGCCGCCATGGCGGGCCGGTCGGCGAGGGTGGGCAGGTTGCCGATGGCGTTGCGCGCGCCGATGGCGAAGGCGACGAAGGTGAGCGCGCCGAGAATGCGCGGCACAAGGCGCAGCATCAGGCAGAAGATCAGGTCGTGCTTGCCCCCCCGCGCCGCGGCGGCGGCATTGCGTCGGGTGCTGATGTCGGCGATGCCCTGGTCCGTCTCCATCAGGAGGCGGGCGGCGTAGTGCACCGGCATGGCCCACAATAGGAACACGGCGGCGAGCAGGGCGATCATGGTGCGGGACAGGCCGGCGGCCGCGCCTACGGGTGCACCCGCCATGGCGACGTCCAGCGTCACATCCTGGGCCTGCGTCACGGCGGACATGAGGAGGAGGCCGAGGACGACGCTGGCCAGCGGCACCCTCACCACCCAAAGGATCAGTCCGAAATCGAGAACGCGACCCCAGATGCGTCCGAGCAGGTTGGATGCATCCGGCTTTGCCGGACTACGTCCCTTGAGCCCCATTTCAGGGATCACAGGCTCGATCTTCATGCGTGCCTCCAGTCCCCGCACGCATGAAGACTTTACAACCTTTGACAGGCACAGACAACGGCCGGCCCGCGCTGCGGCGGCCGGCCGTAGTCTGGATCAGATCATGGCCATGCCGCCGTTCACGTGCAGGGTCTGGCCGGTGACGTAGGCGGCCTCGTTGGAGGCGAGGTAGACGCAGGCGGCGGCGATGTCCTCGGGGGTGCCGAGCTTGGCGGCCGGCACGGCCTTCAGGATGCTCTCGCGCTGCTTGTCGTTGAGGGCGTCGGTCATGGGGGTGGCGATGAAGCCGGGGGCGACGCAGTTCACCGTCACTCCGCGCGAGGCCACTTCCTGGGCCAGCGACTTGGACATGCCGATCATGCCCGCCTTGGCGGCTGCATAATTGCCCTGGCCCGCATTGCCGGTGACGCCGACGATGGAGGTGATGGAGATGATGCGGCCCGAGCGGCGGCGCATCATGGTGCGCACGGCCGCGCGCGACAGGCGGAAGGCGGCGGTGAGGTTCACCGCGATCACCTGGTCCCATGCTTCGTCGGAGAGGCGCATGAAGATGTTGTCGCGGGTGATGCCGGCATTGTTGACGAGAATGTCGATGTGCCCGCCCAGCGCCGCCTCGGCGTCCGGAACCAGCTTCTCCACCTCTTCGGTGCTGCCGAGATTGCAGGGCAGCACGTGGACGCGGTCGCCGCCCAGCTCGCCGGCGAGGGCGTCCAGGGCCTCCTTGCGAGTGCCGGAGATGGCGACGATGGCGCCCTGGGCGTGCAGCGCCTTGGCGATCGCGCCGCCGATGCCGCCGGTGGCGCCGGTGACGAGCGCGGTCTTGCCGGAAAGATCAAACATGTAAGCCCCCAGTCCTTTGTCGGGTCTCCGGCGTCAGGGCCGGTGTGTTCTTCGATGGGCGGGAGCGCGTGTTGCGGCCACTCCCTCTCCCGCTTGCGGGGGAGGGCCGGGGAGGGGGAAGCGCCAGAACTGGCCGGCGCGTTTCCTTAGGTCAAGGCCTTCCGCCCTCCCAACCCTTCACGGCCCGAACACGGCTGGTGCCGCATTCGGTTCGCAAGGGCGGACGCCGGATATATCCGGCTTATGAGTGGAAGAGGGCTTCAGGTCTGGAAAATCGCGCCTCAGGCCGCCGAGGCGGCAGCATTGCGGGCGGCGATGAAGGCCGCCACGTCTTCCGCCGTGCCGACAGCGCTCGTGGACACCGACTTGTCGATACGCTTGACGAGGCCACACAGCACCTTGCCGGCGCCGATCTCGACCATGCGCGTCACGCCCGCGCCCGCCATGTAGATGACGCTTTCGCGCCAGCGCACGGTGCCGGTCACCTGCTCCACCAGCAGGCGGACGATCTCGGCCGGGTCGGTCACTGGGGAGGCGCGCACATTGGCCACAAGCGGCACGCGCGGGGTCATGACGGTGGAGCCGGAAAGGGCCACTTCCATGGCCTCGGCGGCGGGGCCCATGAGGCGGCAATGGAAGGGGGCGGACACCGGAAGGAGCAGGGCCTTCATGGCGCCCTTCTCCTTGGCGATGACGATGGCACGCTCCACCGCCGCCTTGGTGCCGGAGACCACCACCTGGCCCGGTGCGTTGTCGTTGGCGGCCTCGCACACGTCGTCGCCGGCGGCTTCTGCGGCCACTGCCACCGCCTGGTCGTAGTCAAGACCCAGCAGGGCGGCCATGGCGCCTTCGCCCACCGGCACCGCCTCCTGCATGGCGCGGCCGCGGATGCGCAGCAGCCGGGCGGCTTCCGTGATGGTGAGGGCGCCAGCGGCGGCGAGGGCCGAATATTCGCCCAGCGAATGGCCGGCCACGAAGGCCGCCTCGCGGGCAAGGTCGAGCCCCGCCTCGGTCTCCAGTACGCGCAGCGCGGCAAGGGAGACCGCCATGAGCGCTGGCTGGGCATTGGCGGTGAGGGTCAGCGCGTCGATGGGGCCGTCCCACATCACCTGCGTCAGGCTCTCGTTGAGGGCGGCGTCCACTTCATCGAACACGGCCTTCGCGGCCGGGAAATTGTCCGCCAGCGCCTTGCCCATTCCCACAGCCTGGCTGCCCTGGCCGGGGAAGATAAAGGCGGTCTGAGATCCTGTACGCGGCCCATCCGACATGCGTGGCCCTCCGGTTATGAAATTTGGGGAGGGCAGAGACACCCGGATTGTGGGCGAGTCAAGGCGAGGGAACTTGACGGACCGGGCACCATGGAACCCTCTCCCGCTTGCCGGGGAGGTTAGGAAGGGGCAACGGGTGGTTTTCCTTGGCGCCGATGCGCAGTCCCTCCCCCTCCCCAGCACCCTCGTAAGCGGGAGAGGGGGCCGACTGCGCTTCATTTCAAACTGAAAGACGACCGAACTTGACTTTGCGGAATGAGGGGCGTTTGCCTCTTCCGCTTCACATTTTATGCATAGGGGCTAGGCGAACTTGTGCGTAGGGCGTGAACGAAACCGGGCTATGGTCGCCCGGCACAGACATGGAAAGTGGTCCATCGTGAAGGCTTCCCTGGGATTTCTCGCTTTTGCCGCCGCGGGCCTGATGGGCCTGGGCTCCGCCCTTGGTCAGACCTTCCAGCCGGTGCCTTCCGCCGCCAAGCCGCTCGCCACGATGACGCCGACCGGTACCTTCGCCGCCTCGCAGACCGCCGCCGAGCCGCCGGCCCCCGCTGCGGGCATGTCGGCGCCGGCCGCGACGCCCGCCCCGACCGGCACCTCGCCGCAGAAGCTGGTGGCCTATTCTTCCGCGGTGGTGGACGGCCCTTACATCGCCATGACCTTCGACGATGGCCCGAACCCCGAGACGACGCCCCGGCTGCTGAAGATGCTGGAGCAGCGCGGCATCAAGGCCACCTTCTTCGTGCTCGGAAGCCGGGCGACCGCCTCGCCCGCCATCATCAAGCAGATGATCGCGCAGGGCCACGAGGTGGCAAACCACTCCTGGGATCACCCGCAGCTGCCCAAGATTTCGGTGGCGGCCGCCGACAAGCAGATCGGCGATACCAACGCCGCCATCGAGCAGATCACCGGCAAGTCGCCGCTCTATGTCCGCCCGCCTTACGGCGCCATGACCCCCGCGCTACGCGCCCATCTGCGCGAGAAGTTCGGCTCGACCTTCATCTACTGGTCGGTGGATCCGCTGGACTGGAAGGACCGCAACGCGCAGGTCATCCATGACCGGATCGTCGCCCATGCCCATCCTGGCGCCATCGTGCTTGCCCACGACATCCACCCCACTACGGTGGACGCGATGCCCAAGGTGTTCGATGACCTCAAGGCCAAGGGCTACAAGTTCGTCACCGTCTCCGAGCTGATCGCCATGAACAAGGGCGTGCCGGAGCCGAAGGTGGCCTCCGCCACCCCCGCGCCGAAGAAGAAGCCGAAGCCGGCCAATCCGGCCTCCGCTTCCGCGACCGGCGCCAGCGGCACCGCTGCCAAGCCGGTCTCTGCCAAGCCCGCGTCCGCGAAGCCGGTGACGCCGGCCCGCAATTCCAGCACCAGCATGGGCCTGTTCTGAGCCGGGACTGCGTGTTGGCGGCTGAGAGGCGCGCTCGAAACTTGCCTTCGACGCAGAATCTGCTATACGCGCCGCTTCCGTCGCACCCGGCCGGGGGCTGAACGGACGGTTTTTCTTTGCCTCGGCTTATCTGCCCCGGCGTCGAAAAACAGGGCATCTGCCCGTCGTCCCGTGTCCCCGCCTTCCGAGCTTCGCGCCTTTCCGGCAAGAAGGGCTTGGCGCCGGTGGACGGAAGTGAAACGAAAGGCACACGAACACATGCCGCTTTACGAGCACGTGTTCCTCGCGCGCCAGGACGTTACGGCGCAGCAGGTCGAGGAACTCACCACCCGATTCAAGGGTGTCATCGAGGCGAATGGCGGCTCGGTCGGCAAGACCGAGTACTGGGGCGTGAAGTCCCTGACCTATCGCATCAACAAGAACCGCAAGGCGCACTTCACGCTCCTGAACATCGATGCCCCCGCGGCTGCGATCCAGGAACTGGAGCGCCAGCAGCGCATCGACGAAGACGTCCTGCGCATCCTCACCCTCCGCGTCGAGGAGCATGAGGAAGGCCAGTCCGCCATGCTCCAGAAGCGCGACCGCGATGATCGCGGCGAGCGTGGGGACCGTGGCGATCGCGGTGATCGTGGCGACCGCGGCTTCGGTGGTCGCGAGGACCGTCCGCGCCGTCCGCGTCCCACTGAAGAGTCCCATGGCGGCGAGGAGGAAGTCTGATGGCGTTCGCTCAGTCCGGTGGCGCCGGCGGTGGCGGTGGCCAGCGTCGTCCCTTCTTCCGTCGTCGCAAGACCTGCCCGTTCTCCGGTCCCAACGCGCCGAAGATCGACTACAAGGATGTGCGGCTCCTGCAGCGCTACATCTCCGAGCGTGGCAAGATCGTGCCCTCGCGCATCACGGCGGTCTCCGCCAAGAAGCAGCGTGAGCTTTCGACCGCCATCAAGCGCTCGCGGTTCCTGGGCCTTCTGCCCTTCGTGATCCGCTGATCCATTCGCCCTCCCCGCCGGGGAGGGCGTTTTCCTCTGGTTTTGGCGACGCGTCGCGGGGAAGTCTCCGGGGCGTCTGCTGGGGTGGACCCAAGGTCCGCCTCTAACCGCGTCAGCGGGACAGCTTGTCGGATGGTTTTTCTTATCCTCATCGGCCTGGCCGCCGGATTGGCGTCCGCATTGCTCGCCGCCGGCGTCGCGGCGGGTGCGCTTCTGGCCGTGCCCCTCTTCTATCTTTCGCCCCTGCCGGTGATGATCGCCGGCATCGCCTTCAGCCCGCTGGCTGCGGCCCTTGCCGCGATCACCGGGGGCGTCGGGCTCTGGATCGCCTTTGGCGGCACTTTCCTCATCACCTATCTGGTGGGCCTTGGTGGCCCGGCTGTTGGCCTGTCCTACGCGGCGCTGCTCGCGCGGGCGGACCCGGCGGGTCGCGGCGGGCTGGTCTGGTTTCCCGTGGGGGGGCTGGTGCTGCTGGCGGCTGGCTTTGCCACCGTCTCCGTCACCATCGCCTTGTTTGGCATGGCGCCGGATTATGAGACGTATCGCGCGGCTGTGACGGCCGCCTTCCAGGTCCTGGTGGTGAGCCAGGGCCTGCCCGCCGGGGTGGACGGACACGACCCCCTCGCTATGGCCACGCTGATCGCCCATGTCCTGCCCGGCATGGCGGCGGCGATGGCGATGGTCTCGCAACTCGTCTGCCTCTACCTCGCTGCCCGCGCAGCGCGTGTGTCCGGCACGCTCGCTCGGCCGTGGCCCAACCTGGCGGCCTTCCGGCTGCCACCGGTGACGTCGCTGGTGCTCGCCGTGGTGCTGGCCCTGTCCATGGCGGGGGGGCTTGCCGGCCTTTCGGCTTCGGCCGGCGCCGTGACCCTCGCCGGTGCTTATGCGCTGGCGGGTTTCGCCGTGGTCCACGCCGTGACCGAAGGTCATCCGGCGCGAACCCTGATCCTCGGCGCCCTGTGGGTGACGTCCGCCGTGCTGGGCTGGCCGTTGCTGGCCATGGCCGTGCTCGGCTTCGTCGACGGCATGCTCGATTTTCGCGCCCGTATGGCCACCGGCAAGGGACCGCCGGCTGCGAACGATCGCTGATTTTCACACGATTCAAACTCGATACGAGACAGGAGAAACGAAAATGGATGTCATTCTTCTTGAGCGCGTCGCCAAGCTCGGCCAGATGGGCGAAGTGGTGAAGGTGCGCGACGGCTACGCCCGTAACTTCCTGCTGCCGAACGGCAAGGCCCTGCGCGCCACCAAGGCGAACAAGACCCGCTTCGACACCATGAAGATCGAGCTTGAGGCCCGCAACCTCGAGCGCCGCAAGGACGCCGAGGCGGTGGCCGAAAAGCTCAACGGCCAGAGCGTGGCGATGATCCGCCAGGCCGGCGAGAGCGGCCAGCTCTACGGCTCGGTCTCCACACGCGACATCGCCGATGGCCTCACCGCCGCCGGCTTCACGGTGGACCGCCAGCAGGTCATCCTCAATCACCCCATCAAGACCCTGGGCGTGCATGTGGTGCCGGTGACCCTGCACCCGGAGGTCGAGGTGACCGTGAAGGTCAACGTCGCCCGCAACGCCGAAGAGGCCGAGCGCCAGGCCCGTGGCGAGGACGTGCGTACCGCCCGCGACGAGGATGCCGAGATCGAGGCCGAGCTCGCCATCGAGCGCGCCGAAGTCGCTGCCGAGCTGGCGGCCGAGGAAGGCACCGAGGACTGAGTCCCCGGCCCTCGTCCGCAGGGCAATCTGCTTTCCACGCAGGACCAACGGCGTCCCGGCATCAGCCGGGGCGCCGTTTTGCATTCGCACGGTTGCTGCCGCCCGATCGCGCGTACGTGACGGTGGGAGGTGTTTTGTAACCTAATCGCCATATTGCGACGCCGCAGTCTTGGTGGTTTCATTAAACCTGTTGCGGTCCTCCAGATGTGCAGTAAGGGAAGCTTGCGGCGTGCAGCAGTGGTCTTGCGGTCAGCTTGAGACATCAGACGATCGAAATCCGCTGCGAAGCGTTTTCACCAATGCCGGGTCTCGGCGCGCCTGAAGGCGCCCGCCCGCGCATGTGCGCCCTCAGCCTGGAGCGGGAGAAAGGGTTTCGGGAACCAGCGTGATGGAGGCGGCCGATGGAGCGGTTGCTGGAAAAGGTCTTGCGGCGGGTTGTGGTTCATGGCGCCCTGAGGGTTACGACCGCATCTGGTCGGATAATGACCCTAGGGAAGTCGCCGCCGGGGCAGAGGCCCATCGCGGTGCGGATCACCTGCCCTGCGGCCCAGCGCGGCATCTGCCTCGACCCGGAGCTAAGGCTCGGCGAAGCCTACATGAACGGCACTTTGGTGATGGAGAACGGCAGCATCGCCGACTTCCTCAACCTCGTCATGGCCCAGCCGTTCGCGGTCAATCCCACTGTGCCGGCGCAACTGCTCTACCTGCTGCGGCGGGTGTCGCGCCGCATCTGGCAGTTCAATCCGCCCGGCCGGTCGCAGCGCAACGTGGCTCACCATTACGATATCGACGGGCGGCTTTATTCGCTCTTCCTCGACCATGACCGGCAGTACAGCTGCGCCTATTTCGAGCATGAGGGGCAAAGCCTCGACGACGCCCAGCTGGCCAAGAAGCGCCACATCGCGGCCAAGCTCGTGCTCAACCGCGCCGGCCTGGAGGTGCTGGACATCGGCTCCGGCTGGGGAGGGCTCGGGCTTTATCTCGCGGAGATGGCGGGGGCGAAGGTTCAGGGTGTCACGCTCTCGAACGAGCAACTCGCGCTGTCGCGCAACCGCGCGACCGAGCGTGCCCTCGCCGACCGGGTGAACTTTACCCTGCGCGATTATCGCGACGTGGAAGGGCCATTCGACCGCATCGTGTCGGTGGGCATGTTCGAGCACGTGGGCGTGGACCATTTCGGGGCCTTCTTCCGCAAGGTGAAGAGCCTCTTGAAGGACGACGGCGTGATGCTGCTGCACGCCATCGGCCGTTCCGATCCGCCGAGCGTCACCAACCCCTTTATCGCCAAGTATATTTTCCCCGGCGGCTACATCCCGGCCCTGTCGGAGGTGCTGCCGCATATCGAGCGGGCGGGCCTCGTGGTCACCGATGTCGAGCTGCTGCGCCTGCACTATGCCGAAACGCTGAAGGCCTGGCGCCAGCGCTTCCTCGCCCGCCGGGAGGAGGCCGTGCGCCTCACCGACGAACGGTTCTGCCGCATGTGGGAGTTCTATCTGGCGTCCAGCGAGATGGCGTTCCGCCACCAGGGCCTGAACGTGTTCCAGATCCAGCTCGCTCGCCGGCAGGAGACGGTTCCGCTGACCCGGGACTACGTGTCGGCCGCAGAGGATCGCCTGAGGCGCGCGGAGGCCGCAGCCCGCTCGCCGCTGCGCCTCGCTGGCGAATAAGCCGGGCAGGGGACAGTAAGCAGGGCGCAGGGGCGCTGGAAGGTGGCTTGCCGCGCCTTCCGTGCGGTCCTGCCGCTGGGCGCGGATGGCCGTCCGCCGCTGCACGCATGGGAGCGTTGCAGCGAATGCCTCGCAACGGGTCTTCTATTCGTCGTGCACTCATGGTATCGGCCACTGCCAACTCGTAGCGGGGTGCGTGACAGCAACCCGTTCCGGCCCCGATCCAGCGGCTCGGCTTCCGCGCCGCCTTAAGGAGTTGGCCATGACCACCCCGATTTCGAACGTCCCCTCCTCTGCGGCCAACTCCATCGGCCGCGCGCCGTTCCGCGAGGCGTTGACGTTCGACGACGTGCTGCTGACGCCGGGCGCTTCCGAGGTGATGCCGGGCCAGGTGGATGTTGCCACCCAGCTCACCAAGACCATCAGCCTCAACCTGCCCATCATCTCCGCGGCCATGGATACGGTGACCGAATCGCGCCTCGCCATCGCCATGGCGCAGGCCGGCGGCATCGGTGTCATCCACCGCAACCTCTCGCCCGAGCTGCAGGCCGAGCATGTGCGGCAGGTGAAGAAATACGAATCGGGCATGGTGGTGAACCCGGTCACCATCCATCCCGACGAGACCCTCGCCCACGCTCTCACCCTGATGAAGCGCTACTCCATCTCCGGCATTCCGGTGGTGGAGCGGGGCACCGGCGCCATCGCCGGGCGGCTGGTCGGCATCCTCACCAACCGCGACGTGCGCTTTGCCCACAATCCCGAGCAGCGCGTGGCCGAGCTGATGACCAAGGACCGGCTCATCACCGTGCGTGAGGGTCAGGTGAATCAGGAGGAGGCCAAGAGCCTCCTGCACCAGTACCGCATCGAGAAGCTGCTGGTGGTGGACAACGACGAGCGCTGCGTCGGCCTCATCACCGTCAAGGACATCGAGAAGGCGGTGGCCTATCCCCACGCTGCCAAGGACGAGCAGGGCCGCCTTCGGGTCGCCGCTGCCACCACCGTCGGCCCCGACGGCTTCGAGCGCACCGAACGCCTGATCGACGCCGGCGTCGACCTCGTGGTGGTGGATACCGCCCATGGCCATTCCCGCAAGGTGCTGGACCAGGTGGAGCGCATCAAGAAGCTCTCCAACCGCACCCAGATCCTCGCCGGCAACATCGCCACCGCCGAGGGCGCCCGCGCGCTCATCGACGCCGGTGCGGATGCGGTGAAGGTGGGTATCGGCCCCGGCTCGATCTGCACCACCCGCATCGTGGCGGGCGTTGGCGTACCACAGCTCACCGCGGTGATGGATGCGGTGGAAGCCGCCTATGCCACCGGCACCCCGGTGATCGCCGACGGCGGCATCAAATATTCCGGCGACCTCGCCAAGGCGCTGGCGGCCGGCGCGTCCGCGGCCATGGTGGGCTCGCTGCTCGCCGGCACCGACGAGAGCCCGGGCGAGGTGTTTCTCTATCAGGGCCGCTCCTACAAGTCGTATCGCGGCATGGGCTCGGTGGGCGCCATGGCGCGCGGCTCGGCCGACCGCTATTTCCAGGCGGAAGTGCGTGACACGCTCAAGCTGGTGCCGGAAGGCATCGAGGGGCAGGTGGCCTACAAGGGCCCGGTGGGTGCGGTGTTGCACCAGCTGGCCGGTGGCCTGCGGGCGGCCATGGGCTATGTGGGCGGCAGCACGCTGAAGGAATTCCGCGAGAAGGCCCGGTTCGTGCGGATTTCGTCTGCCGGCCTGCGCGAAAGCCACGTGCACGACGTGACCATCACCCGCGAGAGCCCGAACTATCCTACCAGCGTGTGACGCCAACGGGTGATGAACTGGTCCATCTTCCATCCACCTCTCCCGGCTCCGGTCCAATACCGGTGCCGGGGAGCCGGTTCAGGTGGCGTTCGGGCCGCGCATGCGCACGACGAACTCCACAAGGAATGCGGTGGACCAGGCCACCATCATCGGGCCGATGAGGGATTCGAACCCGGCGATGGCGCGGAAGGACTTGGCGATGGACACGCCGTCCGCGCCCACCGTCGTATAGGTCGATATGGAATAATACAGGGCGTCGTGTGGGTTCGGTATGGCGCCGAGCGCGACGTAGGCCGTGGCCCAGATGCAGATCTCGAACATGTGCGCGGCGCTGAGGCTCAGCACGGTAGAGCTGATGATCACAGCCTCACGGAACAGGTGATCGGAATAATTCTTGCCCCGGATGCGCCAGCTGAGGCGCCGGCGGATAATCGCCAGCGCGATGGCGTGGGATACCACCGTCAGCATCGCCAGAGCGACGCAAACCACAAGTAGGGCCAGATAAACGCCTGTTCCGATTTCCACGTCCATGTCCGGCGCCGCCCCCATCAGCGCGGTGTCGCGCGGGGCGGCAACCTAGCTGCTTCCGGCGGTAAGGAAAATCGCGTGTCCTCAGACGCCGCTGTCGCGGTGCGAGCGTGCGGCAGGCTTGGGCGGGGTCACATCGATCATGCCGTTCTCGTCTGGGGCGCCATCGGACGCGCCGAAGGGCCGGCCGGTGCGCAGGTCGAACACCCGTACCGAGCCGAAGCTGGACGAAAAGCCGCCCCGGCGCATGCCCGGCGCCCGGCCGGTGACGAGGGCATAGACGCCCCCGCCGAGCACGAGGGCCGTGATCACGATGCCGGCCACGACGATGAGCCCACCCACGAGCGTGAACAGCGCAAGGCCCACGAGGCCCGCGACCACGAGGCCGGCAACTCCGCCAAACAGATTCAGAAGCTGTTTCATGGCTCCAGCGTGAAGGTGGATTAGGGCGGACTTGCGACAGCCCCGTGCCGCCGGCGTGATACCGATCACGGATGGATCAGCGCTTGTAGGAGGGGAGGCTCCGGCTACGCCGGTTTCCCTTTTCCAGGCGACAGGCCGGCGCGCCGTGGCGGGGCTGGTCAGTCGCCCTGTTCGAGCAGCGGCTCGCGGCCGATGAGCCGGGCCAGCTGGCGCAGGCGGTTATAGACCCGGTCGTTTACCAGCGAGACCACCTTGCGCGGCACCGACAGCACCAGCTGGTCGCCGCGCACCTGAAGCGGCATCTGCGGCAGGATCCCGGGCATGGCGGCCGAGAGCACGTAGGCGACCCGCATAACCGCGCCGAGGATTCGCGCGCGGTCCAGCATGCCGGTGGTGAGCAGTTCCAGGATGCGGGTGTCGGATTCGTCGGTATTGAGGCCCATGTGCCGGAAATAGACCGAGAGGGCGATGTAGGCCCGGCCAGGATGATCGATGCCGGCGAACGCCGCATGGGCGATCATGTTCAGGCTCTGCTCGCCGCGATAGTCCGGGTGCGCGCGCCAACTCACGTCGGCCAGCAGGCAGGCGGCGCGGCGCAGGCGCTTCTCGTCCTCCGCCTCTTCCAGCACCGGCGCCGAAGCGAAGAAGCCGTCGGTCCAGGCCACCAACTCCTCCCCGTGGCGGGGCGAGCGGGAGCGCAGCACATTCATTTCGGCCGCCGCGATCAGGAGCGGGTCGCGGACGCGCTCCTCTTCCGGCATCAGGGAATGCAGCAGGCCCTCGCGCACGCCGAGGGCGGAGATGACCACCTCGGACGGCCGGCCCTGCCGCACGATGTTTTCCAGCACCAGCGCGCCATAGGCGAGCAGGGGGCGGCGGGCGTCGGAGACCACGTCGATATGGGCGAGGGCCTCGGCGTCGGCCCGATGCACGATGCGGGTGAAGTCCAGTGCCTCGCGGGCGGGAATGACGTAGCCATGCATCACGTGGAGCGGATAGCCCTTGGTGTACATGTGAAGGCGCGCCAGCGCCCGCCACGTGCCACCCACCGCATAGAAGGTGCGGCCGGCTAACGCCCCCAGGACCTCGGCCTCTGGAATGGTCTCGCGGACGATCTTCTCCGCCTTGCGCGGCGAGCGGGACGAGCGATCCTGGAGGGCGAGGCCGCCGAGCGGCAGGGTGACGCCGGTACCGACGGCGCGGCCCTTCACGTCCACAAGCTCGAGCGAGCCGCCGCCGAGATCGCCGACGATGCCGTCCGGCGCATAGACGCCGGCCACCACGCCGGCTGCTGCGAGTTCCGCTTCGCGCTTGCCGGTGAGCAGCTCGATCTTCTGGCCGCAGATGGCCTCGCACTCGGCGATGAAGGCCGGGCCGTTTTCCGCGTCGCGCGCGGCGGCGGTGGCGAGGGCGTGGACCTCGCCCACCTCCATGGCATCGCACAGGGCGCGGAACCGCTTCAGGGCCGCGAAGGCGCGATCCACCGCATCCTGCGGCAGGCGTCCGGTGGAGAGAACCTCGCGGCCGAGCCCGCACAGCGCCTTCTCGTTGAAGATGGGCGTGAGCGCGCGGCTCAGCCCCTCGTAAACCACGAGCCGGACCGAATTGGAGCCGATATCGATGACCGCGACCGGCGCCCCGGTGAAGAGCCGGCCGGGCGCACGGGTCACCTCCTCGCCGTTAGCGACGGACGAAGAGGCTACGCGGCGAAGAATCTTTGAGAGACTTTCCACGTCCAGACAAGCTCGGGTTTGTCATGAAATATTGATGGGCGTTGAACGGCTCCTCGCCCGGCGCCGGGACTATGCGTTCGGAGGAGCCGTCGGGCAAGACGTCCCAGCTCTGCTGGTTGTCGATAAGGTTGGCGACCATGATCTGGTCGAGCACCTGCTCGTGCACCGTCGGATTGGTGATGGGGCACAGGGTCTCGACCCGGCGGTCGAGGTTGCGCGGCATCAGGTCCGCCGAGGAGATGTAGACCACCGCGCTGGGGCTCGGCAGGCCGTGGCCGGCGCCGAAGCAATAGACGCGCGAGTGCTCCAGGAAGCGGCCGACGATGGACTTCACCCGGATGTTCTCCGAGAGCCCGGGAATGCCGGGACGCAGGCAGCAGATGCCGCGGATGATGCAATCCACCTGCACGCCGGCGGCGCTGGCCTCATACAACGCGTCGATGATTTCGGGATCCACCAGCGAGTTGCACTTCAGCCAGATGGCGGCCGGGCGGCCAGCCTTGGCGAACTCGATCTCGTCGGCAATGTGGTTGAGCAGCCGGGGCTTGAGGCCGGTGGGCGAAACCGCCATGGCATCCAGCTCGCCGGGGGTGGCGTAGCCGGTGATGAAGTTGAAGATGCGGGCCACGTCCTGCGCGATCACCGGATCGGCGGTGAAGAAGCTGAGATCCGTGTAGATGCGCGCGGTAATGGGATGATAGTTGCCGGTGCCCACATGCACGTAGGTGGCAAGCGAGGCACCCTCACGGCGTACTGCCATGGACAGCTTGCCGTGGGTCTTCAGCTCGATGAAGCCGAATACCACCTGCACGCCAGCGCGTTCCAGGTCGCGCGCCCAGCGGATGTTGGCTTCCTCGTCGAAGCGGGCCTTCAGCTCCACCAGGGCAGTCACCGACTTGCCGGCCTCCGCCGCCTCGGCCAGCGCCTTCACGATGGGGCTGTCGGAGGAGGTGCGGTAGAGGGTCTGCTTGATGGCGACGACATTGGGGTCGCGGGCGGCCTGGCGGAGAAACTGAACCACCACGTCAAAGGATTCATAAGGGTGGTGAACCAGAATGTCCTTCTCGCGAATAGCGAGAAAGCAGTCTCCGCCGTGGTCTCGGATGCGCTCGGGAAATCGGGCGTTGTAGGCTTGGAACTTCAGGTCCGGCCGGTCCACTGACACCAGCTGGGAGAACTCGTTGAGGGCGAGCACGCCGCCCACCACGAAGATCTCGTCGTCATTCACCCCAAGCTCGCGGGCGACAAAATTGCGCAGCTCCGCCGGCATGGCGGCATCCGCTTCCATGCGGATCACCTCGCCGTAGCGGCGCTGCTTCAGCGCGGTCTCGAACAGGCGGACGAGGTCCTCGGCCTCCTCCTCGATTTCAAGGTCGCTGTCGCGGACCACCCGGAACACGCCCTGGCCCTTCACCGCATAGCCGGGGAACAGGCGGGAGATGAACAGGCCGATCATCTGCTCAAGGGTGATGAAGCGCAGGGCGCCGGTGCCGAAATCCGGCAGGCGGATGAAGCGCTCCACCTTGGCGGGGATTCGGATGAGGGCATTCATGCCCCGCCCGTCCGACTGCCGCACCAGCTGGAGCGCGAGAGAGAAGCCGAGATTGGGGATGAACGGGAACGGGTGCGCCGGATCGATGGCCAGCGGGGTCAGCACCGGGAAGACGTGGTTGAGGAAGTGGCGGTCCAGGACCTCGAGGTCGTCGGCGGTGACCTCGGAGCCGTCCACCAGCACGATGCCGACGCCGGCGAGGTCGCGCCGCAGTTCCAGCCAGCGGCCCTGCTGGTCGGAGATGAGCTGGGCGGCGCTGGCAAGGATGGTTGTGAGCTGCTCGGAGGGGGTAAGGCCGTCGGGGCTGCGGGTCTGCACGCCCTCGCGCACCTGCTCCTTCAGGCCCGCCACGCGGACCATGAAGAACTCGTCGAGGTTGTTGGCGGAGATGGAGAGGAAACGCAGCTGCTCCAGCAGGGGGTGGTTGCGGTTTTCCGCCTCCTCAAGCACGCGCCGGTTGAAGTGCAGCCAGGAAATCTCGCGGTTGATGAAGCGCTGCGGAGACCGCGCCAGTTCCAGCACCTCGGCGGTGCTTGCCGGGATCTCCATGTCCGCGAGTGCTGCAGCCTCGTTTATACCCATGCTCGGTCCCTCGCATTTCGGCCGGACCATGGCCGCGTTAGATGACTACTCTATGACGCTTGGCGGGCGTCAGTCTTCTTCCCCGTGGACGTCGGGGAAGGAGGGGGCTTCGCCAGGGTCTTCGCCGAGCTCCTTCAACACCTGCGCGGCGAGGGTGCGGGTGACCGGGCGCCGGGCGGCGAGCGCAGCGGTGTCCAGCGCGTCGACAATGCGTTTCGCCCCAGCCACGGTCCGCTGCATGCGCATGAGCAGGTATTGGACGGTGGCTTCATCCACTGAAAGCTGGCGGTCGGCGAACAGCTTCACCAGCACCGCCGCCAACAGGGCGTCGTCTGCGGGCGCGATCTCGAACACCGGTACGGCGCGCAGCCGCGAGGCGAGGTCCGCGGTGGCAAGGCTGAAGCTGGAGGGCGGCGTGCGCGCCGTCATCAGCAGGTAGGCCTGCTGCTCGCGGGCAAGGTTGAGCAGGTGGAACAGGGCGGCCTCGCTGAAGGTGCCGGCCTCCAGGTCCTCCAGCACCAGCGCGCCGGTGGCGAGGGCCTCCGGCACGCCTTCGCGGGTCAGGGCGCGGGCGTCGAGGATCCGTGCGCCGGAGCGCTCGGCGAAGATCGCCGACAGGTGGCTCTTGCCGGCGCCCTCCGGCCCAACGATGCACACCACCCGGGCCGGCCATTCGGGAAAGGCGTCGATGAGGGTGAGGGCAGCCGCATTGCCTGGCGCCGCCAGGAAATCCTCGCGCCGCAGCGCGGGGGAAGCCGGCAGGTCGAGGGGTAGCTGGCGCGGACGTCCGTCGCGCTCCGCCATGCTCAGGGTGTCTCCGGCGGGGGCAGGGCGTCGTCGGCGGTGCCCTGGTAGAGCTCTGACTGCATGTAACGGTTGATGGCGAAGCGCACCAGCACCCCGGTCACCGCGGTGAGCGGCACCGCGAGCAGCAGGCCAACGAAGCCGAACAGGTAGCCGAAGGCGAACAGCGCGAACATGAGCCAGACCGGATGGACCCCGATGCTGTCGCCGACGAGCTTGGGCGAGAGCACATAGCCCTCGATGGTCTGGCCGATGATGAAGATGGCCAGCACCGTGCCGATCATGCCCCAGTCGGGAAAAAACTGGACGATAGCCACGCCCATGGCCAGCACGAAGCCGGTGAGCGAGCCCACATAGGGAATGAAGGTGATGACGCCGGAGACAATGCCGATGAGCAGGCCGAAGTTCAGCCCCGCCATGGTCAGCGCCACCGCATAGAAGGTGCCGAGCAGCAGGCACACCGTGGCCTGCCCGCGCACGAAGCCGGCCACTGCCATGTCCATGGCACGGGCGAGGCCCCGCACTTCCGTGCGATGGGGCAGCGGCACCAGCCGGTCCACATAGGCGACCATGTTGTTCCAGTCGCACAGGATGTAGAAGACGACCACCGGCGTCACCACCAGCAGCGCGAACAGCGCGATCAGCGCCTGCCCCCCGGACCACACGGAGGAGAGCAGGCCCACCAGGTGGCTGACCCCCTGCGTCATGAGATCGGAGATGGAGCGCTGCATGTCCGGCAGCCGGTCGCCGACGATGCCGCTCAGCCACTCGCGGTTTTCCTCGGTCAAAAGCCCCTGCAGCCGCGCCACATAGGCGGGCAGCCGCTGGATGAACTCGAACATCTGCGAGGACAGCAGCGGCAGGGCGAGCAGGAAGAACAGCACCACCAGCAGCAGCATGATCCCCACCACCACCAGGGCGGAGAGGGTGCGGGCGACGCCAATGCGCTCCAGGCGCGCCACCACGGGATTGAGGAAATAGGCGAGCACGATGCCCGCGACGAACGGCAGCAGGATGCCGCTGAGCAACCACAGGGCGATGGCGGTGAGGACGAGCGCGGTCACCCAGAAGCGCATCTGGAACCGGACCGGGAGCGTGCTTTCCGCCGGTTCTGCGTCCACGGGAGGACGGCTTGGCGTGGGATCGTGCTGCACTCCGGGCGCGCGGACCCGGCCGCCGGCCGCCGGGCTGACGGCTGCTGCGGTGTTTCGCGGGTCGCGTTCGCCGATCAACTCACGATCCATCAGCTCGCCGTTGGTGAGCGCACCAGTCGCCGGTTCGCCATCTTTCGACTGCCCAAGGGTCAGTTCGCAACGTGGCGCGTCCATGCGGCGAGATAGGCAGCGGCGGAAAGGCCCGTCAAGAGCCCGACCATCACAAGCCCCACCTGGAACGGCCCCGGCAGGTCGAGACCGAAGCCGGAGGCGGCGAGCACGAAGGCGGCGAACACGATCTGCACCGCCGTATTCACCTTGGAGATAAGCAGCGGGCTGATGGCTACGGGCTTGGCCATGACCAGAGACAGCACCACCGCTCCGATGATCATCACGTCCCGCGACACCACGGCGATGGCTACCCAGCGCGGGATGAGGCCGCAGACAGCGAGCGCCACATAGATGGAGATGAGCAGCGCCTTGTCGGCCACTGGATCGAGATAGGAGCCCAGCTCGGTCTGCATGTGGAAGCGCTTGGCGATGAAGCCGTCGAGCGCGTCGGATATACCGGCCGCCAGGAACAGCCAGAACGCCAGCGCATATTCGCTGGAGGCGATCGACCAGACCACGGCGGGCACCAGCAGGATGCGTATGAGCGTGATGATGTTCGGCAGGCTCACCTCGGCCTCCGCGCCGCCTGGAGGACGCGCCGACCGCCTGCGTCGCAAATTGGTCGGATATCGCGTTCTCTGCCTTGAAGGTAGGGGCCGTTCACGCCGGGGATCAGCCGCTGATGCGCTCGATCTGCGCGCCGCACCGCGACAGCTTCTCTTCCAGCTTCTCGAAGCCGCGGTCGAGGTGGTAGACGCGCTGGACCATGGTTTCGCCCTCAGCCGCCAGGCCGGCGATGACCAGGGAGACCGAGGCGCGAAGGTCGGTGGCCATCACCGGCGCGCCGGTCAGGCGCTCCACCCCCTCCACCACGGCGCTGTCGCCTTCGAGGTGGATGCGGGCGCCAAGCCGGGCCAGCTCCTGCACGTGCATGAAGCGGTTCTCGAAAATGGTCTCGGTGATGCGGGAATTGCCCTTGGCCTTGGTCATGAGCGCCATGAACTGGGCCTGAAGGTCGGTCGGGAAGCCGGGATAGGGCGCGGTGGTCACATCCACCGGCAGGATGCCGGCGCCATTGCGACGCACCCGGATGCCCTCGTTGGTGGCGTCGATCTCGGCGCCGGCCTGGCGCAGGGCGTCCAGCGCGCTTTCCAGCAGGTCCGGCCGGGCGCCGGCGAGCATCACGTCGCCGCCGGTCATGGCGGTGGCCATGGCGTAGGTGCCGGTCTCGATGCGGTCGGGCAGCACAGCGTGGCGGGCGGCCTTCAGGCGGGCCACGCCCTCCACATGGATGGTGGAGCTGCCGGCGCCGGAGATGCGGGCGCCCATCTTGATGAGGCAGTCGGCGAGATCCACCACCTCCGGCTCACGGGCGGCATTCTCGATGATGCTGTCGCCACGGGCGAGGGTGGCAGCCATCAAGGCGGTGTGGGTCGCGCCCACGGACACCTTGGGGAACACGATGCGGGCGCCCTTGAGCCCATGGGGTGCCTTCGCCACCACATAGCCGGCGTCGATCTCGATCTCGGCGCCGAGGGCGCGCAGGGCATCGAGGTGGAAATCAACCGGCCGGGTGCCGATGGCGCAGCCGCCGGGCAGAGACACCTTGGCCACGCCGATGCGGGCGAGCAGCGGCCCCAGCACCCAGAACGATGCGCGCATGCGCGAGACCAGGTCATAGGGCGCGGTGGTGTCCACGATCACCCGGGCGTCGATCTCCAGGGTCTGGCCGGCATAGGGATCGTCGCCGTTGCGCTTGCCGTTGGTGGTGATGTCCACGCCGTGATTGCCGAGGATGCGCTGCAGCAGAGCCACGTCCGCGAGGCGCGGCACGTTCTCGAGAATCAGTTTCTCCTCGGTCAGGAGGCTGGCGATCATCAGCGGCAGGGCGGCGTTTTTCGCACCGGAAATAGGAATGGTGCCCTTGAGCTCGTTTCCGCCGACGATGCGAATCTTGTCCATGCGCTACCTGTGCCTCCTACCGGCTGGCCCCCCCAAGCCGGCCGACCGCGGAATTTAAGTGAAAAGCTCTAGCCCGGCTCGCCGTCCGGCACAATCTTGGCGGCACGCGCCGCCAGCGCCGTGCTACCGCCGCGCGCAGGGTTTTCACCGCTATTCGCGTCGCTCTGGGGCGTTTCGGCCGCCGGACCTTGGTCTTGGCCGTCCGTCGGCTGATCGAGGGCGCCCGTATCCTCCACCTTGCCCGAATGGCTTGCGGCGGAGGCACTCTCGGATTTGTCCGCACGGCGCGCGGTGGATTCGGGTGCCGCTTCGCCCGCGCGGCGTGCGCGGGCCTGGGCCTTGCGCCGCGACAGGTTCGCGCGCAGGGCGATGGCGAGGCGTTCCGATCGGTCGTTGGTCCCGGACATGGATGGTGAGTAACCGGCTCGCCCGGATGGCGCAAGAATGTGCGATGGCGCCCCGCGCGTCATCGACATGCCAGCCTTTGCGGAGCTTGGCTGGCCTTGCTGCGGGGAGTGTGCTAACGAGCCGCATTGCTGGGCCGGGAAAAGGCGCCTCCAAGAGGCTCTTCTCATCCGCGCGCGGCGGTGGGGGCTGTCCGGCGCAATCCACGTGCCGCCCGCGAGGTAGGTTCCTCGCGGCGGAGGGGGCTGGGCACGGCGGAAAAAAGGCATTATGCCCTCCACCAGCCGCCGAACGGCAACGGGATTATCCGAACAACGAGGGTTGCATCTATGAGTGACATCGCCGAGCGGGTGAAGAAGATTGTCGCGGAGCATCTGGGGGTGGAACCCGAGAAGGTCACGGAGAGCGCCTCCTTCATCGACGATCTCGGCGCCGACAGCCTCGACACCGTGGAACTCGTGATGGCCTTCGAGGAGGCTTTCAACTGCGAGATCCCGGACGATGCCGCCGAGACCATCCTGACCGTGGGTGACGCGATCAAGTTCCTGGAAAAGAACGCGGCTTGATTCTCACGCCTGTTCATTCGACGGTCGCGTGGCGCTGGGCGCCCGCGGCCGTTGTCGCACCGGGTCGCGCGCAAGCCGCGCTGTCGGCCCGCCTGCCGGAGTTTTTCCCATGAGACGTGTTGTCGTCACCGGCCTCGGCATGGTGACGCCGCTCGGCTGCGGCGTCGAGCCGACCTGGCGGCGGCTCATCGCCGGCGAGAGCGGCGTGAAGGCGGTCAGCCATTTCGAAGTGGCCGACCTCGCCTGCAAAATCGCCGCCAATGTTCCGCGCGGCGATGGTTCCGATGGAACCTATAATCCCGACCAGTGGATGGAACCGAAAGAGCAGCGCAAGGTGGACGAGTTCATCGTCTATGCCATGGCTGCCGCCACCCAGGCGCTGGATGACGCCGGATGGCATCCCTCCTCCTATGAGGACCAGATCAACACCGGCGTGCTCATCGGCTCGGGCATCGGCGGCATCGAGGGCATCGCCGAATCGTCCCTGCTGCTTAAGGAGCGCGGGCCGCGACGGATTTCGCCCTTCTTCATTCCGGGTCGCCTCATCAATCTGGCCGGCGGCTACGTCTCCATCACCCACGGGCTGAAGGGGCCGAACCATGCCGTGGTCACGGCCTGCTCCACCGGCGCCCATGCCATCGGCGATGCCGGGCGGCTCATCGCCCTCGGCGATGCTGACGTGATGGTAGCCGGCGGCACCGAATCAACCGTCAATCGCCTGGCGCTCGCCGGCTTTGCCGCCTGCAAGGCGCTCTGCACCGCCTTCAACGACGACCCCACCCGTGCTTCGCGTCCCTATGACAAGGACCGCGACGGCTTCGTGATGGGCGAGGGCGCCGGCGTGGTGGTGCTCGAGGAGCTTGAGCACGCCAAGGCGCGCGGCGCGCACATCTATGCCGAGCTGGTGGGCTACGGCCTGTCCGGCGACGCCTTCCACATCACCGCCCCCTCGCCGGACGGCGACGGCGCCTTCCGCTGCATGCAGGCGGCGCTGAAGCGGGCGGGCCTGACGGCGGGCGACATCGATTATATCAACGCCCATGGCACCTCCACCATGGCCGACGAGATCGAGCTGAAGGCGGTGGAGCGGCTGCTCGGCAATGCCGCGGCGACCACCTCCATGTCGTCCACCAAGTCGTCCATCGGCCACCTGCTCGGGGCCGCTGGCGCGGTGGAGGCGATCTTCTCGGTCCTTGCCATCCGTGATCAGATCGCCCCGGCGACGCTCAATCTCGACAATCCGTCGGTGGAGCCCCCCATCGATCTGGTGCCGCTCAAGGCGAAGCACCGCAAGATCGACGCTGTGCTCTCCAATTCCTTCGGGTTCGGCGGGACCAACGCCTCCCTGATCTTCCAGCGCTTCGACGCCTGACGCCCCGCCGGCCGGAGCATTACGCCCCGGCCGGCGCCTGGTTCGCCGAGTCTGTGACCCGTCCAGTCGTATTCCACACTCGGTCAGCATGGATCAGGCCAATCGGTGGGCAGTGGCGCGCAGCCCTGGCGACGCACCGGAAGATGCACGGCAATATGCCGCCGTTGCGCCCGAATGTGCCTTTAGCAAGCCTCCCATGCGGCGGCGTTCCGGCCCGAACGTTTGACCGCGCGCCTTCGCCGACGACAGGGGAGCCCTTGGATGGCCGAATCCAACGACGGATCAGCAAAGGCCGGAGTACCGGACCCCGCCGCCTCGCCCTTGCTCCCGGCCGGGAATCGTGGCGCGAACGCTGCCCCGTCCTCAGATGCCGCCGCGCCCACCATCGCCGCGCCCGCACCTAAGGCATCCGCTCGATCCGCCCGCCGGGGCAATCCGGCCAAAGGGGTGCAGAGCAAGGGGGGGCAGGGCAAGCCGTCGCGTGCCGCGCGCCATCCGGCGGTGACCATCCTCAGCGGCATCTTCACCTTCCTCCTCTTCCTCGCCGTGGGCGGCGGGATCGGAGCCTGGTATGCCGAGCGTGCGTTCTATGCCCCCGGGCCGCTCGCCGCCGAGAAAGTGGTGAACATCCCGCGCGGATCGGGCGTGCGTGACATGGGTGAGATCCTTGAGCGCGAGGGCGTGATCAGCAACGCGCTGCTGTTCCTGGCCGGACAGCGCATCGCCCGGCCAGATGCCAGCTTCAAGGCCGGTGAATTCGTCTTCAAGCCCGGGCAGTCGCTGGCGAGCGTCATCGACACGCTGGCCTCCGGCAAGATGGTGGTGCACCAGATCACCATTCCCGAAGGCCTCACCAGCCAGCAGGTGGTCAAGCGCCTGATGGACAATGACCTGCTCACCGGCACCCCGGCGGTGCCGGCCGAGGGGACGTTGCTGCCTGAGACCTATCAGATCACCCGTGGCCAGAGCCGCGAGGAGGTTCTGAAGAAGATGGCTGACGAGCAACGCAAGCTCTTGGCTACCCTCTGGGCCAAGCGCGCGCCCGATATCCCGGTCAAGAGCCCTCAGGAACTGGTCACCCTTGCCTCCATCGTGGAGAAGGAAACCGGCCTTGCCGCCGAGCGGCCCAAGGTGGCCGCCGTGTTCGTCAACCGGATCAACAAGAAGATGCGGCTCCAGTCGGATCCGACCATCATCTACGGGATCGTCGGCGGGCGCGGCGCGCTGGGCCGGCCGATCAGCCGCACCGACATCGCCACTGCGACGGCATATAATACCTACGCCATCGATGGCCTGCCGCCCGGCCCCATCTGCAATCCGGGGCGCGACGCGCTGGCGGCGGTAGCCAATCCGCCCAGGACGAAGGACCTGTTCTTCGTCGCGGACGGAACAGGCGGCCACGCCTTCGCCGAGACGTTGGCCGACCACAACAAGAATGTCGCCCGTTGGCGCGCCATCGAGCAGGGCAGCGCGCCTGCCACTCCGGCTGCGGGTGTACCCGCCCCCGTGGCGGCGCCGAACACGGGCAACTAGGGCATGCTCTGATCCGATCGCATGGGGATCGTGGTCGGATATGTCTTCAAGGCAGGCCTGAAGCCGGATCACATTGCCCCGGCCTCAGGTTATTGTGTTAAGCGGTTTCGGGACGCAGGACCGGTGGGCCCGTCTGCCGAAACGGCCTTAACCCTTTGAGCGCGGCGTCGCCGCAGGATCGAACATGAAGCGTGCCGCCGTGACCACCAACCGCGTTCCGGCTTCGGCCCGGGCCCCCCTCGCCAGCATGACAGGCTTTGCCCGCGTCGCCGGCTCCCACGGGTCGTGGCGGTTCGGCTGGGAGGTGCGCTCGGTCAACGGCAAGGGCCTCGACCTTCGGCTGCGTCTGCCGCCCGGCTTCGAAGTGCTGGAGGCGGACGTACGCACCCGCACCGGCCAGGTGCTGACCCGCGGCTCGGTATCCGCCAGCCTCGCCGCCAGCCGCGAGGGGGAGACCGGCACGGTCCGGGTCAACCAGGGGGCGCTGGAGGCGCTGTATCGGACGGTGTCCGAGAGCGCCCGTCGCCTCGGCGCACCAGCGCCGACCCTCGACGCCCTTGTGGCAGTGAAGGGCATGGTGGAGATCGCCGAGGCCGACGAAAGCGAAGAGGAACGCCGCGCGCTCATGTCCGCCGTGCTCTCCGCCTTTGACAGGGCGCTCGCCGAGCTGGGCACCATGCGTGCTCGCGAGGGCGAGGCGCTCAACTCCATCCTGTCCGAGCGGCTCGATGCCATCGCCGCCTTGCTGGTGCGTGCCGAGCGCCTGCCGGAGCGTGGCGTCGAGGCGATCAAGGCCCGCATCGCCGAGCAGGTGCGGGTGCTGATGGAGGCCGCTACTCTCGATCCCGACCGCCTGCACCAGGAGGCGGTGCTCGCCGTCACCAAGGCGGACGTGCGCGAGGAACTGGACCGGCTCGGTGCCCATATCGCCGCTGCGCGCG
Organism: Xanthobacter autotrophicus; assembly: GCF_005871085.1. Taxonomy (GTDB): domain Bacteria; phylum Pseudomonadota; class Alphaproteobacteria; order Rhizobiales; family Xanthobacteraceae; genus Xanthobacter; species Xanthobacter autotrophicus. Next base: position 108,798 of record NZ_VAUP01000028.1, read on the forward strand.
ATCTGCTGCACACCGGCGGTCCGGCCGGCCGGCGGCTCGATTTCCTCGCCCAGGAGTTCAACCGCGAGGCAAACACCCTGTGCTCCAAGTCCAATTCCGTGGCGCTGACGCAGATCGGGCTTGACCTCAAGCTGCTGGTGGACCAGTTCCGCGAGCAGATCCAGAACCTCGAGTGAAGCCCCAACCCATGCCGCAATCCGCCTCTTCCGTGTCGTCGCACTTCGCGCTGCCGGGCTGGAAACCGGGCGCAGGCATACTGGCGCGGCGTGGGCTGATGCTGGTGCTGTCCTCGCCCTCGGGGGCGGGCAAGACCACCCTGTCGCGCAAGCTGCTGGCGAGCGACGATCGAATCACCATGTCCGTCTCCGTCACCACGCGCCCGCCCCGGCCGGGCGAGGTGGACGGCAAGGACTATTATTTCGTCGACGTGCCCACCTTCCACCGCATGCGGGATGAGGGCGAGCTGCTGGAACACGCCGTGGTGTTCGACAATCTCTACGGGACGCCGCGACCGGCCGTGGAACTCGCTCTGTCCGCCGGCCGGGACGTGCTGTTCGACATCGACTGGCAGGGTACCCAGCAACTGGGCGAGACCGCCCAGCAGGACCTGGTGAAGGTGTTCCTGCTGCCGCCCACCGCCGCCGACCTGGAGCAGCGCCTGCGCTCCCGCGCGCAGGATTCGGAAGAGGTGGTGCACCAGCGCATGGCCAAGGCCTCCGACGAGATCAGCCACTACACCGAATACGACTACATCATCATCAACCACGAGGTGGACGACAGCCTCGTCAAGCTCACCGCCATCCTGCAGGCGGAGCGGCTGAAGCGGCGGCGCCTGACCGGCCTGTCGAGCTTCGTGAAGGGCCTGCGCGACGCCCTGTGAGGCGCGCATCGTGTGACGCCGTCGTCATCCGCGACAGGCAGCCGCACCCGAGCGAAACCCGCACCATCCTGATGGGTCATGGCGCCGTGCCCGGCACGTCGGAGCATGCCGTCCCGAGGGCTTTCCCCTTCGCGCAGGACTATTCCGGCCATCCACAGGCTAAGGTAATATAAAACCGCTTAGCGGGGGTGCAAACGTCCCCTTAACGCGGGGGCTCTAAGCCTTGGGAACGGCGCCGGTGCTGCGGGCTACGGATCAGCATGTCTTCTTTCAACCGTCCTCCCAGACCCCTTGAGTTTCCTTCCTATTACGAGGAGGCGGACGATGCTCCGCCGTCCGCCTACCCGGGCGGCCGCAACGTCACGCCATCCCTCGGTGCCTTCGCGCCGGAGTATCATCCGCCGGTCGAAACGCCTGCCGCTTCGCTCACGCACAGCTGGATCGACCTGGAGCTGATTCCGAGCTGGCTGCGGCCCTTCACCCTCGATGCAAACACCCGCTTCACCCGCACGCCGGACCATTTCCTGCGTCCGCGCGAGGCGGAGGCCTTGCATGAGCCGTCGGGTATTGCCGGCGTCGCGGACCATGTTTCGCTGCTGGGCGAGTCGCAGACCGCCCCCGCGCCGGAGATTTCGAGCCGTAACTGGCGTTTCGTGCTGGACCCGGCCGATGACTTGATGGCCGCACCGGTAGCTGCGGAGGTCGCGCCGTCGCGCGCTCCGCCGCCGGCCATCGTGGCTGAACTGCCGCATGAGCCTGTGGACGAAGCCTTTGGCTTTGCGCCCGAAGCCTTCGAGGCGGAGCAGCCTATGGAGGAGGGGACGCCCATCGCCCCCGATGATGCTGTGAGCTGGGCCTGGGACGGCGCCCCGGCTGCGCCCATGGAGGAATGCGCGATACAGGCGTCTCAGCCAGAGCCGCCATGCTTCCCCATGCAGGATGCGCTCGAGGTTCAAGACAGCTCCGACCAAAACAGGTCCGACCAAGACATGTTCGAGCAAGGCACGCTCGCTGGTGACGAGGCCATCGCGGCGCTGTTCCAGGATCGGAACGCGTCGCCCGACCTGTCGGGCGAAGAGCCGGAGATCGGGATCGCGGAGCCCGACGCTGATCTGCCGCCCCATTTCGAGGCTCTGGCACGCCTTCTCGTCCTCGGCCGCGCCGCCGTGCCCCCCGCTCCTGCCGACGAGCAGGATCTCGCACCGTCCGAAGGCGGGATTCGGGCGGAGGCACTGGATGCGACTGTCGTTGAGGACGTGGCCCTTACCGACACGCTGGTCGAGAGCGAGGCAGATGCCGATTCGGACGCCGGGGACGGGTGCGCCGACGACGAGTTGATCGACGCGACCGACCTCATTGCGGAGGCGGAGGGCGAGGAGAACCTCGCCGCTGATGGCGAAGAGGTCGAGGACGATGCCGGGGCCGCCGACCTCGGGGCCGAAGACGATGCGGCCGATGAAGAGGTCGCCATCGACGCCGAGGTCGGCGAACTCCTTCTCGTCTCGGACGCCGACGCTGCTGAAGACAAGGCCGAGGACGAAGAGGCCGACGCCTGCGACAGCGATGAAGATGGGGACGCTTACGAGGACGAAGACGAGGACGAGGACCTGCTCCTCGCCGACGACGCAGAGGTCGCTGATGAAGCCGACGCCGGCGAACCCCTCGCCGCGGCTTCAACTCTCTCCGGCCTGCCGATCTTGACGGAGCCGGGGCCCGCGCTCTGGCGGCCTTACCAGCAGAGCATCACCGCCCATTTCCTCGGCGCGGTGACGCCGCTCGGCTTCGCGCCGTTAGCCTCGGCCCCTGTAATCGCCGCGCCGGAAGCGCACGCCACCCTTCCGGCCCCCGTTGTCGCCGCCCCGGCCATCGCGCCGGACGAGGACGTGCCCGACCGCGCCGGTTTCTACGACCTGCCGCCCCTCGACCTGCTGCGCGAGCCGCCGGTGGTGGAGCCGGACTATGAGATGTCCGAGGAATTCCTCGACCAGTCCTCGACCATGCTCCAGCAGGTGCTGCGCGATTTTGGTGTGCGCGGCGAGGTCATCGACGCCAATCCCGGCCCCGTGGTCACCCTCTACGAGTTCGAGCCGGCGCCGGGGGTGAAGTCCTCCCGCGTCATCGGCCTGTCGCCGGATATCGCCCGCTCCATGAGCGCCGTGTCGGCCCGCGTGGCGGTGGTGGAGGGACGCAACGTCATCGGCATCGAGCTGCCCAACCGGCGGCGTGATACCGTGTGGCTGCGCGAGCTTCTCTCCAGCCACGAATTCGTGGAGACCCATCCCAAGCTCGGCCTGTGCCTCGGCAAGACCATCGGCGGCGTGCCGGTGATCGCCGACCTTGCCCGCATGCCCCACCTGCTGGTGGCCGGCACCACCGGCTCGGGCAAGTCGGTGGCCATCAACACCATGATCCTGAGCCTGCTCTACCGGCACACGCCGGATGCCTGCCGGCTCATCATGATCGACCCCAAGATGCTGGAACTCTCCGTCTACGAGGGCATCCCGCACCTGCTCACCCCCGTCGTCACCGACCCCAAGAAGGCGATCATCGCCCTCAAATGGGCGGTGAAGGAGATGGAGGAGCGCTACAAGAAGATGAGCCGCCTCGCGGTGCGCAACATCGACGGCTTCAACGCCCGCGTGAAGGAGGCGGCGGAGAAGGGCGAGGTCATCACCCGCAGCGTGCAGGTGGGCTTCGACAAGGAGACCGGGGAAAGCCTGTTCGAGGAACAGGACATGGACCTCACCCCCTTGCCCTACATCGTCGTCATCGTGGACGAGATGGCCGACCTGATGATGGTGGCGGGCAAGGAGATCGAGGGCGCCATCCAGCGCCTCGCCCAGATGGCCCGCGCGGCGGGCATCCATCTGGTGATGGCGACGCAGCGCCCCTCGGTGGATGTGATCACCGGCACCATCAAGGCCAATTTCCCCACCCGCATCTCGTTCCAGGTCACGAGCAAGATCGACAGCCGCACCATCCTCGGCGAGATGGGCGCGGAGACGCTGTTGGGGCAGGGCGACATGCTGTTCATGGCCGGCGGCGGGCGCATCACCCGCGTCCACGGGCCGTTCGTGTCCGACGGCGAGGTGGAGAAGGTGGTGGGCTTTCTCAAGGCCCAGGGCGGACCGGACTATCTGGATGCCGTGATCCTGGACGAGGACGCCGAGGTGGACGACGAGGATGACGCGGTGTTCGACCGCTCCAGCCTCGGCGAGGCGGGGGGCGATCTCTACGATCAGGCCGTTGCCATCGTCATGCGCGACCGCAAGGCGTCCACGTCTTACATCCAGCGGCGGCTTCAGGTGGGCTACAACAAGGCCGCGAGCCTCATGGAGCGCATGGAGACGGAAGGCATCGTCGGCCCGGCCAACCATGCCGGCAAGCGCGAGATCCTGACCTTCTCCCGGCCGGGGTGACACAAGGCCGGTTGAACGTCGGCGGCTCCGGCGGGACCCACTGGGAACCCTCTCCCCCGTGCGGGGGAGGGCGGGGAGGGGGCTGCGGTGCCTTTTCCTTCGAGCCGTCGTTACGGACACGCGGCCTCGCCCCCACCTCTCCCCCGCAAGCGGGCGAGGGGACTGACGGCTCACTCTTTAAACTCAGACGACCCTGGTCCCGGGTGAGGGGAGGTGCAGGAGCTATTTCTCCACCGCGATCACCCGGCCGTGGTCCACGGCCAGAGCCAGTCGGCCAGCCTTCAGCGCCAGCGCGCGCTCGCCGAACAACTCGCGACGCCAGCCCTTCAGCGCCTGCACGTCGGCTTCGTCGCTGACCGCGATGCGCTCCAGGTCCTCCGTGGTGGCGATCACCTTGGCGGCCACCGCGTTCTGCTCCGCCGTCATGCGCAGCAGCACCTTCAGCAGCTCCACCGTGGCGCTGGCGCCGTTGGGCAAGGGCTTGTCGCGTTCGATGCGGGGCAGGGTCTTGGGGTCGCGGGCGACACCCCGCCGCACCGCTTCCAGCACCGCCTCGCCATAGCGCGAACGCTCGAAGCCCTTGGGCAGGGAGCGCAGCTCGGACAGCTTTTCCGGCGTCTGCGGCTGCTGCACAGCGATCTCGCCGATCACCTCGTCCTTGATGACGCGGCCGCGGGGCAGGTCGCGGGTCTGGGCCTCGCGCTCACGCCAGGCGGCCACCTCCACCAGCACGGCCAACTCGCGCGGCTTGCGCACGCGGGACTTCAGTCGTTCCCAGGCGCTGTCCGGGTGCTGCTCGTAGGTGGCGGGAGAGGTGAGGACGTGCATCTCCTCGCCCACCCACTCCGCCCGGCCGCGCGCCTCCAGGTCCGTGGTCAGCTTGATGTAGATGTCGCGCAGATGGGTCACGTCGGCGACGGCATAGACGATCTGCGCCTGGCTCAGCGGCCGACGCGACCAGTCGGTGAAGCGCGACGACTTGTCGAGGGCATGGCCCGTGACGCGCTGCACCAACTGGTCATAGGAGATGCTGTCACCATATCCCAGCACCATTGCCGCCACCTGGGTGTCGAACACCGGGTGCGGGATGAGTCGGGCCTGGTGCCAGATGATCTCGATGTCCTGCCGGCCGGCGTGGAACACCTTCATGACCCGCTCATTGGCCATGAGTCGGTAGAAGGGGGCGAGATCGAGCCCGTCCGCCAGCGCGTCGATGAGAACGGCCTCCTCCGGCGAGGCGACCTGCACCACGCAGAGCTTCGGCCAGAACGTGGTTTCCCTTAGGAATTCCGTGTCGACGGTGACGAAAGGGTGGCGGGCGAGGCGTTCGCAGGCCGCTGCCAGCGCCTCGGTCGAGGAGATCGGATCCATCCGCAGACCATACCCATGCCGGGCCGTCCCGAAAAGGGAATGTGGCGCGATTTTGTCAGGCGGCTGCCGAGCGGGCCAGGGAGAGGGCGTCCTCGGCTGTCGCCGGGCGGCCCAGGAAGAAGCCCTGGAGATGGGTGCAGCCCTCCTCCGCCAGGATGCGGCGCTGGGCTTCGGTTTCAATGCCTTCCGCCGTGCAGCGCAGGGACAGGGTGCGCGCGAGGCCGACGATGGCGCGGACGATGGCGAGGCTCTGGGGGGAGCGCTCCACGTCGTCCACAAACGAACGATCCACCTTGATGCGGCCGATGTTGAGGGTGCGCAGATAGGCGAGTGAGGAATAGCCGGTGCCGAAATCGTCGAGGGCGACGGTGATTCCCTCGGCGGCGAACTGCTCTAGGATGGTCCGCACCATGGGGCCCTGCTTGAGCAGGGTTGATTCGGTTATTTCCAGTTCGAGGCGTCGCGGCGACAGGCCGGAGCCCTCGAGCGCGGTCCGCACCAGTTGATCGGTCTGGGCGCCGCGGAACTGGTGGGGCGATAGGTTCACCGACACGAACAGGTGCGCCGGCCATGTCGTGGCGGTGTGACAGGCCTCCCGCAGCACCCATGCGCCGAGTGGCCGGATGAGGCCGGTCTCTTCCGCGACGGCGATGAAGACTTCCGGCGGCACCAGGCCGTGCTCGGGATGCGGCCACCGCGCGAGAGCCTCGAAGCCGGCGAGCCGGCCGGTCGGGGCCTCGAAGATGGGCTGAAAGGCAAGGACGAAGCGGCGTTCCCGCCAGGCGGCGTGCAGGTCCGCCTCCAGCGTGCGGCGCACGCTGGCGCTCGTCTCCATCTCCTCGGCGAAGGCCCGCGCGACTCCCCGCCCATCGCTCTTGGCGCGGTAGAGCGCGAGGTCGCCATTGTGCAGCAGCTGAGCCGCCGTGGTCCCGTTCACCGGGCACAGGGCGAGCCCGACGCTGCATCCACCGGTGACCCGGTGGTGGCCGATAACGAACGGTTCCTCAACGGCATCGACGAGCGCATCGGCGAACGCCATCGCCTCCTGCTCGCTGGTGGTGCCGAGGCGCAGGATGCCGAATTCGTCGCCGCCGAGCCGGGCGGCCATGTCTTCCGGAGCCAGCCGGCTGCCGATGCGCGCGGCGAATGCTCTGAGGAGACGGTCGCCGGCCTCATGGCCGAGGGTGTCGTTCACGGCCTTGAAGTCGTCGAGATCCACGCAGTGCAGCGAGAAAGCCGGGGTCCCGGGGGCCGCAAGCAGCGCTTCAAGGCGTTCGGTGAAAGCGAGCCGGTTGGCGAGGCCGGTCAGCGGGTCGATCCGCGCCAGGGCGTGCTCGACAGCGGCAAAGGCGCGCTCGCGCCTGATGAGGCGGGCCGCGCCATGGGTGATGAGGGCAATGGCGCAGCACAAGAGCCCCGAGGCGAGGACGAGTGGTAGCGCGCGCTGCCACAGCACCCCGTCTACCGCCGACCTGCTGTCGCTCACCACGACGGCCAGCGGAAGGCCGGCGAGGGGTTGGAAGGCAGCAATGCGTCCCTTTTTGTCGAGGGCGCCGGCCGGCAGGTGACCGTCCGCGACGGCCGCGTAGACGGCGCCGATGGTCCGGGCCCGCAGCGCCGGATTGTGATCGGCGAGGCCGGCGCTGCCAGGGTGCCGCGCGAGCAGCGCTCCGTCGGTCCGGACGAGCGCGATCATGCCGTCGGGTCCGAGCTGTATGGCGCCATAGAAGCGCTCCAGATACGACTGCTCCAGCGCGCCCTGCACAAGGCCCAGAAAGCCGCCGGCCTGGGTGGTGAAGCGGGTGGCGATGGGAATGACGATGCGTCTTGTCCTGGGGCTGGTGACCGGTTCCCCGACGAAAAGGCGCGGCCCTTGCGGGTCGGAGAGCACCTGGAAGACGTCACGTTCTGAAATGTTGACGTCCGGCACCGGCCAGGTGCGGGAGGCGTTTACGAGCTGCCCGGTGTCATCGACGATCGAAAACCAGTCCACCTGGGGCAACGCGGATATCCGCGCCCGCAGCAGGATGTGGACGGCCTTGGTGCCCATCATCTTGTGGAGCTGGCTGCGGCTTTCCACCTCCTGCTCGCGCATGTGACCGATCAGGTCGTCCTGGACAAACTCCAGGCCTTGGAACACCCGCGCGGTCTGTTCAGCCAGAGTCAGGGCGAGATTGGCCAACTCGCGGCGGCGGTCGTCGATGCCATCACGCCGCGCGGTCCGGACGAACCAGGCGGTGGCGACGAGGATGCAGAGGATCATCAGTGCCGCAAAGACCACCAGCGGCACCAAGCTTCTCCGGTCCTGTCGGCGCGCCTTGTCTGGTCCTTGTTCACCGCCTGCTGGCGTGTCCATGCCGGCTTCGCCCCCGCTCGCCATGCGCTGCACCGCAGCATTAACGCACGATCCCAGCGTTTTTCAACACGGTCTGAAACCTGCCCGAACGGACAGCACGCTTGACAAGGGGCGGGGCGCATGCACCTTCGCCCCGCCTCAGACGCGGACGTGCGTGCCGTGGCGCGCGGAGACGCCGCGCCCGGGACGGACGGGGCCTCAGGCGTCCGGCGCGCGCCCATCTGGCTGCGCGCGGGACGTCCGGACACCGGGCCCACGGGCCCCCGCGCCTCTCTGTTCAGCCTTGAAAGGGCGACCCATGCACCGTTACCGCTCCCATACTTGCGGCGCGCTTTCGACCGCTCAGGTGGGCGAGATCGTGCGCCTGTCCGGCTGGTGCCATCGCATCCGCGACCACGGCGGCGTGCTCTTCATCGACCTGCGCGACCATTACGGCCTGACCCAGGTGGTGGTGGACCCCGACAGCGCCGCCTTCAAGGACGCTGAGAAGGTGCGCGCCGAATGGGTGATCCGCATCGACGGCAAGGTGCGCCTGCGCCCCGAGGGCACCGAGAACCCCGACCTCGCCACCGGCGCGGTGGAGGTCTACGCCACCGAGCTGGAAGTGCTGGGCCCCTCGGCCGAGCTGCCCCTGCCGGTGTTCGGCGATGTGGAATATCCGGAGGAGACGCGCCTTCGTTATCGCTTCCTCGACCTGCGCCGGGAAAAGCTCCACCGCAACATCATGACGCGGGGCGCGATCATTGATGCCATGCGGGCGCGCATGAAGGGGCAGGGCTTCTTCGAGTTCCAGACCCCCATCCTCACCGCCTCCTCGCCGGAGGGCGCGCGGGACTTCCTGGTGCCGAGCCGCTTGCACCCCGGCAAGTTCTATGCGCTGCCCCAGGCCCCCCAACAGTACAAACAGCTGATCATGATGAGCGGGTTCGACCGCTACTTCCAGATCGCCCCCTGCTTCCGCGACGAGGACCCCCGCGCCGACCGCCTGCCCGGCGAGTTCTACCAGCTCGACCTGGAGATGAGCTTCGTCGAGCAGGAGGACATCTTCGCGGCGGTGGAGCCGGTGATCACCGGCGTGTTCGAGCAGTTCGCCGAGGGCAAGCCGGTGACGCAGAAGTGGCCGCGCATTCCCTATGCGGAGTCCCTGCGCAAGTACGGCACCGACAAGCCGGACCTGCGCAATCCGCTGGTGATGCAGAACGTGTCGGACCATTTCCGCGGGTCGGGCTTCAAGGTGTTCGCCCGCATGCTGGAAGTGGAAAAGAACCAGGTGTGGGCCATCCCCGCCCCCGGCGGCGGCTCCCGCGCCTTCTGCGACCGCATGAATTCCTGGGCGCAGGGCGAGGGCCAGCCGGGGCTCGGCTACATCATGTGGCGCGAGGGCGGTGAGGGCGCCGGCCCTCTGGCCAACAACATCGGCCCCGAGCGCACCGAGGCCATCCGTGCGCAGCTTGGCCTCAAGGCGGGCGATGCCGCCTTCTTCGTCGCCGGCGACCCGGACAAGTTCGTGAAGTTCGCCGGCCTGGCCCGCACCCGGGTGGGCGAGGAGCTGAACCTCGTCGACAAGGATCGCTTCGAGCTGGCCTGGATCGTCGATTTCCCCTTCTACGAATATTCGGAGGAGGAGAAGAAGATCGACTTCTCCCACAATCCTTTCTCCATGCCCCAGGGCGGCCTGGACGCGCTGAACACCCAGGACCCGCTGGCCATCAAGGCGTTCCAGTACGACATCGCCTGCAACGGCTACGAGATCGCCTCCGGCGGCATCCGCAACCATCGCCCTGAGGCCATGGTGAAGGCGTTCGAGATCGCCGGCTATGACGCGCAGACGGTGGAGGAGCGCTTCGGCGGCATGTACCGCGCGTTCCAGTATGGCGCGCCGCCCCATGGCGGAATGGCGGCGGGCGTGGACCGCATCGTCATGCTGCTGTGCGGCGTGACCAACCTGCGCGAAATCTCGCTCTTCCCCATGAACCAGCAGGCCATCGACCTGCTCATGGGCGCCCCCGCCGAGGCGGCGCCCAAGCAACTGCGCGAGCTGCACATCCGCCCGGCGCCGCAGGCGAAATAAGTGTAGCCTTTCCTGCGGGAACGCAGGACCGGCGCGCGCAAGACGCATCGGCGGTTCCCGGGGAGGAACGCCGATGCGGTGTGTGTTTTCGGGGCTTGTGGTGTCATGGCTTGCGGTCGCGGCCCTAGTGTCGCCGGTCGCGGCGGTCGCGGACGATGGTGCGGCCGCACTGGCACGCCAGGTGGTGAACCTTGCGGTCGCCCCCGGAATGGAAAGCCGGATCGATCGCATGATCGCTCAGGCGGTGGAGAAGCAGCCAGCCGCTGCCCAGGCGCAGGCCCGCGCCGATCTCCTGAAGGCGTCCGCAAGCATCCGCGAGGACCTCATGGCCACCTTCGCGGCCTATTATGCGAAGGTCTTCACGCCTGCAGAACTGAAAGACCTTGTGGCCTTCTACCAGAGCCCGCTCGGCCTCAAGATGGTGCGCGTGGAGGAGCAGAAGCCGTCGGAGGTGAACGCCGCCATCCAGCAGCAGATCATGAAGCTGGTGGTGCTCCTCAATACCCCGCCGACGGGGAAATGAAACGCCGGTCGGTCTCCATGGCAGGTGATGGGCGTGCCCTCCCTCTCCCGCTTTTGAGACATCTGCGAAACCACCCAAGGTCGGTGTCGGGATCCTGCTCCCTCTCCCCTCTCCCGCGAGGGGAGAGGGAGTACGGCCGCTCAAGGACCTTTCGTAGAGGTCTTGCTTTCGGGGAGGGGGCTGCGCCCCTTGTTCCCCTCAGGGCGCCGACGCGGTGGCGGAGAAGCTGAACGCTTCCAACACCACCGAGGGGTCGTCCGAGCCCATCAGCGCCAGCAGCGGCACGCGGCCCTTCGGGGTCGCGGTTACCGTCAGGGTGCCAGGCTTGCGCAGGAAGGCCGCCACCGCCGCTCCCACCGAGGCGGCATCGGGCGAGACGGTCCCAAGTTCTGCGGCAAAGCCTTCCGCCAGGGACACCACCTCGTTGCGATACTCGTCCTCGCTCACGCCGGCGGCTGCGGCGAGCTGAGCGAAGATGAGCTTGGCGAGGCCGAGATCCGTCAGCGTCACCTTCACCGGCCCGGCCGTCACCACCGGCAGCGCGGAGATGAAGCCGGCGGCGTCGGTGAAAGCGGCGTCGGGCACATCCACCAGCGCTGATTCCAGGTTCAGCCGGAAGGCGTCCTTCACCTCGGTGGTCACCGGGGCGATGGTGAGGGTGCGGTCGTTGATGTCGTAGGCCGCCTTCAGCCCCATGGAGATTGTGGCCCGGGTGATGCCGGCCTGCACCAGATAGGTGAAGGGCTCGCCGTCGTCGGCGGTGATGGGCCCGGACACGTCGGCGAGGGTGAAGTCGAGATAGGAGGGCAGGGCCCCCAGCGAGCCGCCCCAGGACAGGGCGAAGGTGCCGATCTTTACCGGCTCCTTGCTTTGCGGTCCCTCACCGTAGGGCACTTCGAGGCCCATCATTTCCACGCCGGAGAAGACCTTGAACAACACCAGCGCCGACAAGGGCGAGGGCGCGTCCGCCTCTGCGGAGAGCTTGGCGAGCTGGTTGAAATCGAGCTGGCGCACGGCGAAGCGGGCCATCTTCGCCGCGCCGCCTGCGGAGGTGACACCCTCCACCCCCTCGAAGGTGGCGCCGTCCAGGACGCCGTTGGTCAGGCCTTCCAGGCGCATGGTGGCGACCTTGCCCTTCTCGCCCTCCTGCTCGGTGGTGGCGTTGGTGATGGCCAGCGTGGTGAAGGCCATGCCGCCGACGAGATCGCGCGACAGCTCGGCGAGACGCCGGCTGTCTTCCCGCGACAGGTTGGGCGCCTTGCGGCTCAGGGCCTCCATGGCGGCAACGCGCTGCGCATCGAAGGCGGCAGGCCGGATGGCCACGTTCTCCATGAGCACGGATTGGGCGCCGTGGGTGGGGCCGTTCTCCTGCTTTACCTTGTAGGGGCCGGTCACCACCTTGCCGTAGATCTGGCCATAGGCCTCCGCCGCCTTGCCTGAGGGGCCTCCGGGCTGGGTCATGAGAAGAAGCGGGGCGGTGTCGATCTGCGCCGCCACGAAGCCATCCACCTGCGCGGTGACGCGGCCGGGCGAGGCCTTGTCGGCGGAGGACTTATCCTGCGTGGTCTTATCCTGCGCGGTCTTGTCCTGAGCGCTCTGGGCGAGCGGCGGCGGCGTGAAGGCCACGGTGATGGTGTCCACCACCAGGCTGCGGATGGCACCGGCGTTCACGCCTTCCGCGGCGAGGTTGCGATAGGTGACCTCTGTGGGCGCGGAGCCGGCCGGGGCGACGCGGCCGCGGGCCTCGGGGATGGTGACCTTGGCGGCGGTGGTGGCGGCGAGCTGCCGCAGCGCCACCCGCAGCGCGCCGAAGGGGCCATTGCCCTCGCCGGCGGCGATCAGGGTCATGGGGCCGTTGTAGCGGTCGATCATCACCTGCGGCAGGGTGTAGGTGATGGTGCCGCCGGCGGCGGCCTCGCCGGTAAGGGCGATCTCCACGCCGTCGAGGTCGAGGGCATCCACCGCCACGCGCCGGTCGTTGGGCCGCTCGCCGCCGCGGGCGGAGATGCGGTCCACCTTCACCCGCGCGGACCCGTCCGGGGAGGTGATGGAAATGCCGGTGACGGTGACACCCATTTCCTTGGGGTCAAAGGTGGCGGTGGTGAAGGTGGCCTTCGCCCCGGTGTCCCGGATGCCGGCGAACACAGCGTCCACTTCCGCGCGGACCTTGGTGCGGGACCACTCGAGGAAGCCGTACCAGCCGCCGATGGCGAGCAGTGCCAGAAGGCCGATGGCGCCTGCGATCCGGAGGACCAGTTTTCTGCTCATGTTCCGTCCTTCCCTCCGCCGTCGGGCCGAGTCGCGTCATGCCTGCGCAACATAACTCAATTTTCATCCCGGCCCGTGACATAGCAGTGCGCGGCGGCTAGGTTGCAGCCCGTTTTGCCGAGCCGGCGGGCTCGAGGAGGGGGAGGGGATATGGCGTCCAACATTTCCGAGGATCTGCGTTCCGGGGCGCTCGTCTATCATCGCCTGCCGAAGCCCGGTAAGCTCGAAATCCAGGCCACCAAGCCGCTCGGCAACCAGCGCGACCTCGCGCTCGCTTATTCCCCCGGCGTCGCCGCCGCCTGCGAGGCCATCGCCGCCGATCCGCTTCTGGCGGCCGAACTGACCATCCGCGCCAATCTCGTCGCCGTCATCTCCAACGGCACCGCCGTGCTCGGCCTCGGCGACATCGGCCCGCTCGCCGGCAAGCCGGTGATGGAGGGCAAGGCCGTCCTGTTCAAGAAGTTCTCCGGCATCGACGTGTTCGACATCGAAATCGACGCCAAGACCGTCGACCGCATGGTCGAGGTCATCAGCGCGCTGGAACCCACCTTCGGCGGCATCAACCTGGAAGACATCAAGGCCCCCGAGTGCTTCGAGGTGGAAGCCCAGCTGCGCGAGCGCATGAAGATCCCGGTCTTCCATGACGACCAGCACGGCACCGCCATCATCGTCGGCGCCGCTGTGCGCAACGCCATGGAGGTGGGCAACCGCAAGATCGAGGAGCTGAAGATCGTCGCCTCGGGCGCCGGCGCGGCGGCTCTGGCCTCCCTCAACCTGCTCCTCACCCTGGGCGCCAAGAAGGAGAACATCTGGGTCTGCGACATCGAGGGTGTGGTCTATGATGGCCGCAACACCCTCATGGACCCCTACAAGGAGAAGTTCGCCCAGAAGACCGACAAGCGGACCCTGGACGAGGTGATCGAGGGCGCGCACATCTTCCTCGGCCTCTCCGCCGGCGGCGTGCTGAAGCCGGAGATGGTGAAGAAGATGGCGGACCACCCGCTCATCCTCGCGCTGGCCAACCCCACTCCCGAGATCATGCCGGAGCTCGCCCGCGAGGCGCGCCCCGATGCCATGATCTGCACCGGCCGCTCGGACTTCCCCAACCAGGTCAACAACGTCCTGTGCTTCCCCTACATCTTCCGCGGGGCGCTGGACGTGGGGGCCACCGACATCAACGCCGAGATGAAGATGGCGGCGGTGGAGGCCATCGCGGCGCTGGCCCGCGAGACCCCGTCCGACGTGGTCGCCCGCGCCTATGGCGGCGAGACCCGCGCCTTCGGCGCCGATTCGCTCATTCCCTCGCCGTTCGACCCGCGCCTCATCCTGCGCATCGCGCCGGCGGTGGCGAAGGCGGCCATGGACACCGGCATCGCCACCCGACCCATCGCCGACATGGACGCCTATATCGAGCGGCTGGACCATTTCGTGTTCCGCTCGGGCTTCATCATGCGGCCGCTGTTCGCCCAGGCGAAGCGCAACATCAAGCGCGTGGTCTATGCCGAGGGCGAGGACGAGCGGGTGCTGCGCGCCGTGCAGGCCGTGGTGGAGGAGGGCATCGCCCGTCCCATCATCGTCGCCCGTCCCAACGTGCTGGAGACCCGGCTGAAGCGCTTCGGCCTTTCGGTGCGGCCGGGCCACGACTTCGATCTCATCAACCCGGAAGATGATCCGCGCTATCGCGACTATGTGCGCGACTATGTGGAGATCGCCGGACGTCGCGGCGTGACGCCGGATGCCGCCCGCACCCTCGTGCGCACCCATCCCACCGTGATCGCGGCGCTGGCCGTGAAGCGCGGCGAGGCGGATGCCATGCTGTGCGGCATCGAGGGCCGCTTCACCCGCCACCTGCGGCAGGTGCGCGACATCATCGGCCTCGCGCCGGGGGTGAAGGAGTTGGCGGCGCTGTCGCTGCTCATCACCTCCCACGGCAACTTCTTCATCTGCGACACCCAGATCCAGACCGAGCCCACCGCTGCCGACCTCGCGGAGATGACGGTGCTGGCCGCCGCCCATGTCCGCCGCTTCGGCCTGGAGCCGCGGGTGGCGCTGCTGTCGCACTCCAATTTCGGCAGCCATGAGACGCTGTCGGCCAAGCGGGTGCGCGCGGCGCTCTCCATCATCCGCGAGCGCGAACCGAACCTGCAGGTGGATGGCGAGATGCAGGCCGATTCGGCCCTGCTGGAGGACATCCGCAAGCGCGTGCTCCCCAACTCGACCCTCACGGGCGCCGCCAACGTGCTGGTGATGCCCGACCTCGACGCCGCCGACATCGCCTTCAACATGCTGAAGGTGCTGGGCGATGCGCTGCCGGTGGGTCCGATCCTGATGGGCACGGCCAAGCCGGCCCACATCCTCGGCCCATCCATCACCGCCCGCGGCATCGTCAACATGACCGCCGTCGCGGTGGCCGAGGCCCAGACCGAAGCCTGAGACGCCGGCTTCTTCGCGCTGTTGAAGGTGAGCCTTCCGAAGCGTCCTGCGCCTCCCCGCTGCTGTCGCCGGCGAGGGCGACGGGCCGGCGCTGAACCTTCTCCCGCCTGCGGGGCCGGAAACATCCGGCTTCGGTACGGGGGAGGGGGCGGGCCGATTCTAACCATCGTCGCCCTCCGGCTTGACCGGAGGGCCCATCTCGCCGCTTTCCAAGCGCCCGCCGTGTTGTCCCGGCCGGGCCATGGGCCGTCCGGTCAAGCCGGACGGCGACGGGGGGATGGGGTGCGTTCCCCCCTCACTTCGGCGCGGGAAACGCCAGCACGCCGGAGGTGTAGCGCTCGATGAGCGCGCTGAAGGGGGTGCCGTCGGGCAGGGTCAGCACGGCGCGATGGGCCAGCACGAAGCGGGGCACCACCAGCGGGCCGGCGGAGCCCGGCCCCGAGGCGTCTTCCGCCGGACGCCACAGCGGGCGCGCCTCCAGCGTGCGGCGGCGGAAGTCGAGCGGGCGCACCACTTTGCCGAAGGGCATGTCGGTGGCATCGAGCACCGCGTTCATCTCGGCCGTCAGCCGGTCCGGCCGGTAATAATTGTCCGCCTCCGACAGCACGATGGCGCCGCAGGTGAGCCGCACCCGGCGATGGCGCACGGGCGTCTGGGCGTCGGCGCCGAGCAGGTCGCGCACCTCCTGCGGGGGGGCGCCTTCCCCGGCGCGCTCGCGCTCGGCCCGTACCAAAGCGGGATCGCCGATGCCGTGGGCGCCGCACCAGCGCTCCAGCGTCAGGGTTGCGCTGGGCTGGGCGAGCAGCGCGCGGTTCAGGTCGTCGATGAAATCCTGCGCGGCGCGGCGCGTGGCGGGAGTGTCGGGCCAGGGCGTCGCGGGAGACGGCATCGCGGGGGAAGTCATCGCAGGGGAAGGCATTTCGGGCAGTGTGCCGGGCTGCGGCATGCCGGTGTGAGATGGGCCGGTCTCCAGCGCGCGGGCCGGCGCGAGGAGACAGGCAAGAACGATGAGCGGCAGCACGGCCGGCGGCGGAAACATGGTGGCATCAGGCCCACAGCAGCGCCGGTGCTCCGGCCGCTCATCCATAGCGCAGGCGGGCGGTGCTTGCCATGGCGCCGGGGGGCGGGCGCGGCCTTCCCCACCGCGACATGCCGTCCATGCGCTGGTGAAGCTTGAAAAGCGCGCGCCCCGCCGCATCGCTTGCGCTATAGAATGAGATGCGATGAGCGACGTTCTTGAACAGTTGCGACGGGTGGAGCAGAGCACACCGGTTTTGGTGGCGCTCTTTGATGCGTCCGATCGCCTTCGCTATGCCAATGCCGCCTTCCGCGCCGCCATGTTCATCGCCGAGGGCGAGGAGATCTCCTGGGAAGAGATGGTGCGGCGCAATTACCACGCCGGGCGCGGCACCATCATCAACACCTCGGACATCGACGAATGGATCGTCGCCCACCGGTCGCGGCGCGGCAAGCAGCGCCAGAAGGTGTTCGAGGTCGACTTTCACGACGGCCGCTGGCTGCTGGTGACGCAGACCGTATCCGACGATGGCTGGATGCTGGCCCATGCTATCGACGTCACCGCCTTCCGCCCCGACGAGCGGGAGATGCGGCTGGCCCGGGACCGCGCCGTCTACGCCTCCTATACCGATGAGCTGACGGGCCTGGCCAACCGCCGCTTCGTCACCGCCCGGGTTGCCGACATGCAGGCGCAGGACGGGCCGGGCGGTGCCTTCTGCCTGATCGACCTCGACAATTTCAAGACCATCAACGACCGGTTCGGCCATCAGGCCGGTGACACCATCCTGCGCGACTTCGCCCTGCGCATGGTGCAGCAGATCCGCCGCGCCGACTGCTTCGCCCGCGTCGGCGGGGAGGAATTCGTGCTTACGCTGCCGGCCACCTCCGCCGACGCGGCGCGGCTCATCGTGGAGCGCATTCTGGCCGTGGTGCAGCTGGCCCGCCCGCTGCCGGAGCGGCCGGACTTCTCCTATTCCTTCTCCGCCGGGATCGCCCAAAGCCGCCCGGGAGACACCTTCACCGACCTCTACAGCCGGGCCGACCGCGCGCTCTACGCCGCCAAGATGGCAGGCCGCAGCCGCATCCACCTGGAAAAGGACATGCCGCCGCCGTCCATCGCCATCTTGGGGTGAGAGGCTTTTTTTCCGTTTTACGGATTTTAGTCCTTGACAGCGTCACGCTGCCCCGGTAGGTTTTGGTCATATTCCAGACGTGTGCCTGACGGGCTTTCGCCCCCCCGCCTCGTTCTGACAGCGGTTGCCGGTCGCCGCTTCCTCCGCTGGCCGTTCCTGCCCTTCCGGCTTTTGGCTTCCGGCCTTTGCCGCCTTCCGGCTTCCGGCTTCCGGCTTCCGGCCTTTGCCGCCTTCCAGCCCCCATTTTTCGGACATGCCCATGCGCAAAGCGTTGCCGCCCCGCCGGGTGCCAGCCATGGCACAGCTTGCGCGCCAGCTCTATCTGGATGGCGCGCCGCTCAAAGAGATCGCCCGCCGCACCGGCCTGACGCCCTCGCAGGTCTATTACTGGATCGACCGGGAAGTGGCGTCCGACGGCACCGTCACCCTGAAGCCGGCGGCCCGGCGGGTGACGCTGGCGCCCGGCACCCGCAGCGCGGCGCCGGTGCGGGGCCATCTCCTCTCCCGGCTGTGGCGCGCGGCCGAGCGCCAGCTCGACGAGATCGAACAGCGCCTCGCCGCCGCCGTCCCGCCCGAGGCCGATGCGCCTGCCGGTCCGCCCCGCCCCGCCGCCGATGCGGAGAAGGACGCCCGCGCCCTCGCCGTGCTCGCCCGCACCCTGCGCGAACTTTCCGCTCTGGAGGCGGAGGCGCAGAAAAGCCGCAAGGTGAAAGCCGAAGATGACGCCGTCCGCGATCTCGACACCTTCCGCCGCGAGCTTGCGCGCCGCCTTGATCGCCTGCGCGCGGACGGGGCAGGCGCAGAGCCTGCTGAATGAACTGCCCGAGGCCGAGGCCGAAATGCTCCTCGCCGACTGGGCCCTCTGGGCGCGTCCTGATCAACTGCCGCCCGTCACCGCCCCTTCCGGCGATCCCTGGACCACCTGGCTGGTGCTGGGCGGGCGCGGCGCCGGCAAGACGCGGGCCGGCGCCGAATGGGTGCGGGGCCTTGCCCTCGGCCGCCCGCCGTTCGCCGGGCGCCCGGTGGGGCGCATCGCACTGGTGGCCGAGACCATGGCCGATGTGCGCGAGGTGATGGTGGAGGGGGTCTCCGGCCTCCTCGCGGTCCACCCCCGCGCCGAGCGGCCGCGCTGGGAGCCCACCCGGCGGCGCCTCGAATGGGCCAATGGCGCGGTGGCGCAGGGGTTTTCGGCGGAGGACCCCGAAAGCCTGCGGGGCCCGCAATTCGCCGCCGCCTGGCTCGACGAGCTGGCCAAGTGGAAGCGGGCCGAGGCCACCTTCGACATGCTGCAATTCGGACTGCGGCTCGGCGCCCAGCCGCGCCAGATGGTGACCACCACGCCGCGCCCCACCGCTCTGCTGCGGCGGCTTCTGGCCGATCCGTCCACCGCCGTGACGCGGGCGCGCACCGCCGACAATGCCTTCCACCTCGCCCCGAGCTTCCTCGGCCAGGTGCTGACCCGCTATGGCGGCACGCGCCTCGGCCGGCAGGAACTGGATGGCGAATTGATCGAGGATCGCGCCGACGCCCTGTTCTCCCGCCCGGCGCTGGAAGCGCTGCGGGAGGCGGAGGCGCCGCCGCTGGTGCGCATCGTGGTGGCGGTGGATCCGCCGGCCTCCTCGCGGGCCGGGGCGGATGCCTGCGGCATCGTCTGCGCCGGCATCGACGCCTCGGGCGTGGTGCATGTGCTGGCGGACGACAGCGCCGCCGGCTTGCGCCCTGCTCAATGGGCGGCGAAGGCGGTGGCCCTGTTCCGCCGCTTCGAGGCTGATCTTATCGTCGCCGAGGTGAACCAGGGCGGCGAGATGGTGCGCGCCGTCATCGCCGAGGTGGACGACGGCGTGCCGGTGGAGCAGGTGCGGGCCACGCGCGGCAAGTTCCTGCGCGCCGAGCCCGTGGCCGCGCTCTACGAGCAGAGCCGGGTGCGCCATGCCGGCGCCTTCCCGGCCCTTGAGGATGAGATGTGCGACTTCGGCACGGACGGCCTCTCCTCCGGCCGCTCGCCCGACCGGCTCGACGCGCTGGTGTGGGCGGTGACGGCCCTGGCGCTCGGCCCCAAGGCCGGCGCGCCGCGGGTTAGGGGGCTGTAAGCGGGCTCAACTGCCGCCGACGATCTCCGCGCCCACCGGGATCTCCACCTGCACGCACAGGCCGGTGACGCTCTGGCCCGGCGCGAAATCCGGCCAGTTCTGGTTGCGCTTGATGCTAGCACTGAGGCACCCGCGCTCGGTGCGATAATAGCCCACCAGCTTCTGCGAGGTGGTGGCGACCACCCCCGGCCCGGCGCCGTAGGGGTCGGGCGCATAGCCATAGGCGCCGGAAACGGCGGGTTGGAACGAGGTGGTGGTGACAATGAGAACCAGGGCATAGAGCATGGCGCCCTCCCTTCGCGTCCCCCAGACCCCGGGTTTCGGAGCCATCACGCTCTGCCATCATACGCCGACGCGGCCACCGGCGGAACGAAATCGCGACCGCGCTTCGGATGGCGCCGGTGCTTTCGCCCTCGATTTACGTGTTCCAGAGCGTCGTGCGCTTCACGTACCCCGTCGCCCTCCGGCTTGACCGGAGGGTCCATCTCTCCGCTTGTCCCTTCGGCGTCATCCTTCGGCGCCGGTGTCCCGGCTTCGGCATGGGCCGTCCGGTCAAGCCGGACGGCGACGGTGGTTTTCGGCCCGCGCGTCTGGCCCTCTTCACCGCCCGCGCTTCGGATGGCGGCGGTGACCATCCGGCCGCACCCATTGCGCATATCCAAAATACATGCATGATCATGCCTACAAATGAGGCTGCATGACAACGACGTGTGCAGACATTTGCATGCCATTGGCCCCTACTGCCCCATCTGGAGCCATGAGACAGCATCTGAAAGATTTCTTCGCACGTCATGAGCCCCATTGCGGATCTGTCCTCGTCGGCCTGAAGTCCGGCGCTGGGGGCATGCTCGGCATGGGTCTCGTGGGCGGTGCCGCCGCCTTCACCCAGCTGCCGCTGCTCATCGCGCCGTTCGGCGCCAGCGCGGTGCTGCTGTTCGGCCATCCGGCGACGCCGCTCGCCCAGCCGGCCAATGTCATCGGCGGCTATGCGGTTTCAGCGACCATCGGCCTTTTGGTGGCGGTGGTGTTCCCCGGCGCGTGGTGGGCCGCGGCCCTCGGCGTGGGCCTCGCCATCCTCGCCATGCTGATGCTGCGCCTGTCCCATCCGCCGGCGGGGGCGGTACCCATCCTCATGGTGGTGGCCGTCATCGATCCGTTCGAGCTGGGCGGCATCGTCTTCGCCGGCTCCATCGCCTTGGTGCTGATCGCGAGCCTTTATCACCGGCTGCCGCCGCGCCACGATTATCCGCGCCGGATCGCCTGATTGCGCCGCCGCAGGCCCCCGCCACCCGCATCAAGGCCGCCCCTTCGGGCGGCCTTTTTCGTTTCCGGAGCCCGTCATGCTGGCCGAGCTACTCGCCCCCTTCCGCCGCCGCCCGCCCGAGGAGAAGGCGAGCCGCGCCGCCCCCCTCATCGCTTTGTTCTCCGCCGGACGGCCGCGCTGGACCCCGCGCGATTACGCATCGCTGGCCCGCGAGGGCTTTTCCAAGAATGCCATCGCCTATCGCGCGGTGCGGCTCATCGGCGAATCCGCCTCGGCCCTGCCGCTGGTGCTCATGGCCGGGCGGGAGGAACTGGAGGCCCATCCGCTGCTGGACCTCATGCGCCGGCCCAACCCGCGCCTCACCGGGTCCTCCCTCATGGAAGCGATCTGTAGCTACCTCATGGTGGCCGGCAACGCCTATGTGGAGGCGGTGGCGGTGGAGGGCGAGATCCGCGAGCTGCACCTGCTGCGCCCCGACCGGGTGAAGGTGGTGCCCGGCCCTGACGGCTGGCCCGAGGCCTACGACTACACCCTCGGCGCGCGCACCGTGCGCATCTCGCAGGACACGCTGGTGGCGGGCGAGGACGTGCCGGCCATCCTGCACCTCACCGCCTTCAACCCGCTGGACGACCATTATGGCTTCGCCCCGCTGGAGGCGGCGGCCCAGGCCCTCGATCTGCACAATGCCGCCAGCGCCTGGAACAAGGCGCTCATCGACAATGCCGCCCGCCCCTCCGGCGCGCTGGTCTATAGCGGCTCCGGCGCGCTCTCCGACGAGCAGTTCGAGCGGCTGAAGGGCGAATTGGAAGCCTCGTTCCAGGGCGCGGTGAATGCCGGCCGCCCGCTGCTGCTGGAAGGCGGGCTCGACTGGCGGCCTTTGTCGCTCTCGCCCAAGGACATGGATTTCGAGGCCGCGCGCAATTCCGCCGCCCGCGAGATTGCGCTGGCCATCGGCGTGCCGCCGCTGCTTTTGGGCATTCCCGGCGACAACACCTACGCCAACTACGCCGAGGCCAACCGCGCCCTGTGGCGCCAGAGCGTGGTGCCGCTGGTGCGCCGGGTGTGCGACGCCCTCTCCCTGTGGCTAGGCCCCGCCTATGGCGGCGGCCTGTCTCTGGTCCCCGACCTCGACCAGGCCGAAGCGCTGGCCGCCGAGCGTACCGAATTGTGGGCCCGCATCGGCGCCGCCGACTTCCTCACCGATGAAGAGAAGCGCGCCGCGACGGGCTATGGCGAGGGGGGACGGAGGTTGCGGTGAGGGGGAGGGCCATGACGAGTGTGAGGGGCGAAGGCCTTGTGAAGCCTGGGAGCCTTGGCCCATTCTCGTCGAATGCGCGGCGGCTGGGTCTACCTTCTGACGAACAGGCCGAACGGCACGCTTTATGTAGGCGTGACGAACGATCTCGTTCGCAGGATATGGGAGCACCGGCAAGGCACCGCAGATGGCTTTACGAAACGCTATGGCCTGACCCAATTGGTATATTTCGAGGAGCATGGTGAAATATTGCTGGCCATTCAGCGGGAGAAGGCGATCAAGCATTGGTCGCGTGCCTGGAAGGCGCGGCTTATTCTGGATCTGAATCCGGAATGGCGTGATCTGTACGAAGATATCATCGCCTAACCCCCGTCATGCCCGGGCTTGTCCCGGGCATCCACGCGGTGCCGCTTGGAGCGGTCTTTAAGATCGTTCCCGGCCGCTGGGCGTGGATGGCCGGGACGAGCCCGGCCATGACAGCGGTTACACGGGAACGCCTCCCCGCATCCATCCCCCCAATCCGGACACCCCCATGGACGCCCTCATCCGCGCCTTCGCCGAGCGGGGGGATCTCGCGCATCTCGCGCTTTTGCTGTGGGCGCTCGCCGCCTCCGCCGGGCTGTGGCGGGCGCTGGGCGAGCTTTCCCGCGCCACCCGGCGCATCGACGATTTCGTCCGCGAGCTGGCGCGCTTCAACGCCCGCGCCGACGACCTGTCCTGACCTAAAGTATTGCATTGACGCGTTTTCTTCACGCGAACCGGTACCCACTTCGCTCGAAAACGCTCCCCCCTCCCATCCCGGAGACCCCCATGCGCTCACCCTTCCGCAAGGCGCCGGAGACGGCGTCGTCGCCGCGCATCCGCGCCCTCACCGGCGCGCCGGCAAAGACCGGCACCCAGGGCAAGGCCCCGCCGCCGCCCGCCGCCGGCGCCGTGTTCCGCGAGTTCGTTGCCACCCTGGAGCGGCTGGAGAAGAGCCGCCGCCGCAAAAAGGCTCCCGCCGCCCCCACCGAGCGGAGCTGACCCATGGCGGACGGCTTTCCCATCGAGGGCTATGCCTGCCTGTTCGACGTGGCCGATCTTGGCCGCGACCTGGTGCTGCCCGGCGCCTTTGCCGCGAGCCTTGCCCGGCAGGGCGCGGGCGGCGTGCGGCTGCTCTACCAGCACGATCCGGCCGAGCCCATCGGGGTGTGGACCGAGGCGTTCGAAGACACGCGCGGCCTCTATGTACGCGGCCGCCTCTCGTCCGACGTGGTCCGCGCCCGCGAGTGCGCGGCGCTGATCGGCGAGGGTGCGCTGGACGGCCTTTCCATCGGCTTCAAGGCGGTGGAGGCGCGCACCGATCCGCGCACCCGCCTGCGCCGGCTGTCGCGCATCGATCTGTGGGAGGTGTCCATCGTCACCTTCCCCATGCAGCCGGGGGCGCGCATCGCCCGCCCGCCCGCCGCCCCCGCGGCGCTGCTTTCCGCCGCCGCGGCCCGCCTGCGCGCGGGCTCCCGCATCTGATTTTTCGTTCATCGCAGAAGAGGTTTTCATGTCCCGTCCCCACACGGCCTTTGCCGACACTGCCTTTGCCGACACCGCCCGCACCGCAGCCGGCGCGCCCGAGACCAAGGTGGCCGGCGCCGAGGCCAGCTCCGCCGTGGCCGATTTCCTCGCCGCCTTCGAGAGCTACAAGCAGGTCAACGACACTCGCCTCGCCGAGATGGAGCGGCGCAGCGCCGACGTGCTCACCACCGAGCAGCTGGGCCGCATCGATGCCGCCCTCGACACCCACAAGGCGCGGCTCGATGCCCTCGCCACCAAGGCGCTCCGGCCCGCGCTCGGCGCCGCGCCGGAGCGGACCGAGGCGCCCGCCGCCACCCGCGAGCACACCGATGCCTTCGCCGCCTATGTGCGCCACGGCGAGGCCGGCGGCCTGAAGGCGCTGGAGGCGAAGGCGCTGTCTTCCGACTCCGGCGATGCCGGCGGCTATCTCGTGCCCTCGGAAACCGAGACCGAGATCGGGCGGCGCCTTGCGGTGCTCTCGCCCATCCGCGCTCTGGCCTCGGTGCGGACCATCGGCGGCGGCACCTATCGCAAGCCGTTCATGACCTCCGGCCCGGTTTCCGGCTGGGCGGCGGAGACGGCGGCGCGGCCGCAGACCGACAGCCCGGTGCTGGCGGAGCTGACCTTCCCGGCCATGGAGCTTTACGCCATGCCCGCCGCCACCCAGTCGCTGCTGGACGACGCGCAGGTGAATGTGGAGGAGTGGCTCGCCACCGAGGTGGACACCGCCTTCGCCGGCCAGGAGGGGGTGGCCTTCGTCACCGGCGATGGCGTGGCCAAGCCCAAGGGCTTCCTCGCCTACGCCAAGGTGGCCGAGAGCGCGTGGGCCTGGGACAAGGTGGGCTATGTGGCCACCGGCGCGGCGGGCGCCTTTCCGGCCGCGACCCCGGCCGATCCGCTGCTGGATCTGGTCTATGCGCTGAAGGCCGGCTACCGGCAGAACGCCACCTTCGTCATGAACCGCCAGACCCAAGGCGCGGTGCGCAAGCTCAAGGACGAGAACGGCAATTACCTGTGGGCGCCGCCCGCCGGGGTGGGCCAGACCGCGAGCCTGATGGGCTTCCCGGTGGTCGAAAGCGAAGCCATGCCGGACGTGGCGGCCGACGCCTACGCCATCGCCTTCGGCGACTTCCGCCGCTTCTATCTGGTGGTGGACCGCGCCGGGGTGCGGGTGCTGCGCGATCCCTATTCGGCCAAGCCATACGTGCTGTTCTACACCACAAAGCGCGTGGGCGGCGGCGTGCAGGATTTCGACGCCGCCAAGCTGCTGAAGTTCGCGGCGAGCTGAGGGGAGGGGTCTTCGTCCCAGGGCGCCAAAGCCCCTCTCTGGCTTGCGGTGCCTGGTGGGGTCCGCTTCTCACCCCCGTCGCCCTCCGGCTTGACCGGAGGGCCCATCTCTCCGCGTGTCCCAGCCTCCGCGGTGTCACGTCTGCGCCTTCCCAGGCGAGGCCATGGGCCGTCCGGTCAAGCCGGACGGCGACGGTGGGAGGGGCGATGGCGGCGGTGATCCCTCCCGGTTCGGGAGAGGGTCGGGTGGGAGCCGCATTGCGACCGGACGAGGGATATCCCCGCCCGCCCCTTCAGTTCGGCAGCACCAGGCAGGCGCCGCCAGCTTTGCGCAGGCGGTCGCAGATTTTCATGCCCTCGGCCTTGGTCTGGGCCGGCAGGCGCACGCGATAGAAGGTGCGCGGGCCGCGCCCGCCCACCCGCGTCGCCACGATCACCGGGGTCAGGTCTCCGAACTCGGCGGGATGCCGGGTCGCCTCCCGGCGGAACGAGGCGAGGGCGATGTCGCGCACATAATTGCCGGAGATCTGCACCCCCCATGGGGCGAACAGCGGATTGGCCGGTTCGCCCGCCAGCGGCGCCGGCGCGCCCTTGCGGAGGGCGGCGACGGTGGCAAGGCAGGCCTCCTGCGGGAGGGCCGGGGCCTCGCTTCCCTTGTCGCCGCCCTTGTCCGCAGCTTTGTCCGCGCCCTTATCGATGCCCTGCCGCCGCAGCGCGGCCCAATCCTCAGCCGGGCGGCCGGTGATGATGCGCACATAGGCGCGCGTCTCCTCCGGCAGTCCGCCGCCATTGAGGAAGCCGGAGACGCGCCCGGGACCGGCATTGTAGGCCGCCGCCGCCAGCCCCAGATTGCCGAAGCGGCGGTTGAGGTCGGCCAGCAGCGCCGCGGACGCCGGGATCGCCGCCTCCGGATCGAACGGATTTTCGAGCCCGCGCTCCCTGGCCGTGCCGGGCATGAACTGGGCGATGCCCTGCGCGCCCTTGTTGCTCACCACATGCGGCCGGAACGAGCTTTCGCGCCAGATGAGGCGGGTGAGGAAGGCGGCCGGCAGGCCCTCCTTCGCTGCCGCCGCATCGATGAGGCGGCAGATGGCCTGGTCCACCGTTTCGCCCCGCGCGGGACCGGCGGGCGCAGGGTTGGCAACTGCGGGATCGGGGGGAGCGGGCGCTGTCGATGCCGGCCTGTCCGGGGCGGCCTCGCCCGAGGTCTGGCTGAAGGCCGGCCCGGCGCCGAGAACGGCGACGACTTTAAAGGCGAGGGCAGCAGCGATGATCCGGCCGGCGCGCCTGAAACGGGGCGATGCGGCCGGGGCCATCCCTATCTCCCGCTGCCGAGCGGGCTGCCGAGGCTCTTCGCGGTGGCCTCGATCCAGTCGCGATGGAGCGACACCAAAGTCACGCCGGTGACGCCGCCGCAGCCGCGGCTGCCGCCCGGCCCGGTGGCCCAGCCGGTGACGCCCGCCACCGCACCGTCACGAAAGGCGGGGCCACCACTGTCGCCGGTGCAGGCGCCGGCCGCGCCCTCCGGCGCCGAGAGGCGCACCATGATGCCGCCGGTGGTGCCGATGGAGGGCAGCGCCACCGTGCGGAGCGTACCGGCGCTCTTGCTCTGGCCATCGGCGACGACGCCGTAGCCGGCGAGCAGGAAGGCGGTGCCCTTCTCGGGCAGGCCGTCGGCGCTGGCGAGCCGGGCGGTGCGAAAGCGGCCGGGCAGGGGCTCGGCGAGCTTCACCAGGGCGAGGTCGGGGGTCGGTCGGCGGGTCTGGAACTGGCCGGCATCGAAGCGCGGATGCACCGCGATGCGCTTCGCCGGCACCAGCTTCGGCGGTCCGTCGCCGATGATGGCCACCGCATAGTCCGCCGCCGGCGCCACGCAATGGGCGGCGGTGAGCACGAGATCGGGCGCCAGCACCGCGCCGGTGCAGGAGGCGCCGCGGGTGGAGACGATGAGCACCGTCTGCGCCGCCACCTCTGCCGCCGCCGGCCCGCCGCCCATGATGGCCTGTGCCGCGCCTGGCGCAAGGAGGGTCGCGACCAGCGCGAGGACAGGAAGGCGTGCGGCGATCATCTCCCGTTTCTGCCGCCCGCCGTCCGGTGCGTCAATGGCGGGCAGGGCCGGGAATTTCCTTTCCGCGCGGGGCGATGCGCTTGTGTCACAGCGCGTCGGACGGGGCGTCTTGGGCTTGGCCGCGCGGCTTTTCGCGGGGCGATAGGTCCCCGCGCGCCGCAGAACCCTCTCCCGCGTGCGGGGGAGGGCAGGGAGGGGGCAGACCGCCTCCGCATGCGCGACGGCAGGGCTGTTCCGCACGGTTTCCTCGTTATCCCGCCGCCGGGTCCCGGCCCCGCCCTGCTGCCCCCACCCCACCCCACCCCCGCAGGCGGGAGAGGGAGCGTATCGCGCTGGCGGAGATCGCTGTTTCCGCCGTCGCCCCCATTTGCACCACCGGAGCCTCCCATGGCAGACCTTGTCGCCGGCCCCGCCGCCGAGCCGCTCACGCGCGCCGAGGCGAAGGCCTATCTACGCATCGACCATACAGACGAGGACGCCCTCCTCGATGCCCTCGTCACCGCCGCCCGGCGCCGGGTGGAGGTGGAGACCGGCCGCGCGCTCATGGAGCAGACCTGGCGATTCAGCCTCGATGCCTGGCCCCTGCGCGGCATCATCCCGGCGCCGCTGTCGCCGGTGCGCCAGATCGTCAGCGCCACCGTGGCGGCGGCGGACGGCACGCCGGTGGCGCTGCCCGCCGGCGCTTTGACGCTGGTGGTCGATCGCGCCCCCGCCCTGTTCCGCGTGGAGCCCGCTCGGGTGAGCGCGCCGCTGGTGCGCCATGGCGGCATCGTCATCACCTTCACCGCCGGCTATGGCCCCGCCGCCGCCGACGTGCCCGCCGACCTGGTGCAGGCGGTGCGCCTGCTGGCGGCCCATTTCTACGAGCATCGCGACGGGCCGGGAGACACCTCCGCGCTGCCCGCCGCCGCGCGGGCGCTGCTGGCGCCCTATCGCGTGGTGCGGCTGTGAGCGTCGGGGCGCTGCGTCACCGCCTGACGCACCAGACCGCCGTGGACCTGCCCGATGGCGCCGGCGGCATCGCGCGCACCTTCCTCACCGTGGACGTGCTGTGGGGCGCCATCGAACCGCTCGCCACCGATTACGGCCTTGCCGAGGAGCGCCCGCGCGCGAGCCGCCTCCTGCGCCTCACCGTGCGCGCGCCCAACACCGTCGCGGCGGGCGATCGCCTGCTCCATGCCGGCCGTAGATTCCATGTGGAGGCGGTGGTGGACGCGGACGGGCGCGGCCGCTTCCACCACATCCGCTGCCGGGAGGAAGAGACATGAAGGCGACCATCGGCACCAGCGGCTTGCAGGGCCTCGCCCAGCGCCTCGCCGCCCGCCATCTGCCCGCCGCCCAGGCGGACGCTGCCGGCCGCGCGGCGCGGGAGCTGGCCGCTGAGATCACCGCCGAGACCGGCGCGCCCGCCACCATAGCCGGATCGCCCCAGCGGCCGTTGGTGCGGGTTACCGATGCGGCGCTTTTGGCGCGCATCCGCGGCGGTCTCGGGCGGCCGGGGGATCCGGTGCTGGACCGCATCCGCCTCGCCTTTGCCCGGAGGCGCTCATGAGCCTCCCCTTCGACAGCCCGGCGCTGGCCCTGCGCGCGGCGCTCCATGCGGCGCTGGTTGCCGATGCGGCGCTTACCGCGCTCTTGGGCGGGCCGCGCATCCATGACGTGCCGCCGGCTGAGGCGGACTTTCCCTTCGTGGCGCTGGGCGAGGCGGTGGTGGCCGATTGGTCCACCGCCACCGAAGCGGGCACCGAGCATGCGCTGACGCTCCACGTCTTCTCCCGCTCCGGCGGCCGCGCGGAGGCTTATGCGGTGGCGGAAGCCGTCGCCCAGGCGCTGCATGACGCGCCGCTGGCCCTCGCCGGCCACCGGCTCGCCAACCTGCGCGCCACCACCGCCGAAGTCCGCCGCGAGAGCGACGGGCGCACCTTCCATGCTCTGGTGCGGTTTCGCGCCGTCACAGAGCCCCTTTGATTTCGAGCCCCTTTGATTTTCGGAGATGACGATGGCCGCGCAGAAGGGCAAGGACCTGCTTTTGAAGATACATGACGGCACCCAGTTCACCACCGTGGCGGGCCTGCGCTCGCGCACGCTCGCCTTCAACGCCCAGAGCGTGGACGTGACCCACTCCGAAAGCGCCGGGCGCTGGCGCGAGCTGCTGGACGGGGCGGGGGTGAAGCGGGCGTCGGTCTCCGGCTCCGGCGTGTTCAAGGATGCCGCCTCCGACGCGCTGGTGCGGCAGACCTTCTTCTCCGGCGCGCTGGCCTCCTGCCAGGTGGTGATCCCGGATTTCGGCACGATCACCGGGCCGTTCCAGATCACCGCGCTGGAGATTGCCGCCGAGCACGACCGCGAGGTCACCTTCGACCTGACGCTGGAAAGCGCCGGGGAACTGGCGTTCGCGGCGCTGTAAACGAGCATTGCCAACATTCCGTCATGCCCGGGCTTGACCCAGGCATGACGGGGCGATCGCGGACATGCCCGCCCTTCGTTTCCAACCGCGCCGCAAGGCGCCGGCCCCTCCCCGAAAGGACATCCCATGCCCAATGCCCGACGCGGCGAGATCGCGGCCGTGCTGGATGGACGCGTGCGCGTCCTCGTGCTCACCCTCGGCGCCCTCGCGGAGCTGGAGAGCGCGTTCGGCGCCGACGACCTGATGGCGCTGGCCGCGCGGTTCGAGACCGGCCGCCTGTCGGCCCGCGATGCGGCGTGCATCATCAAAGCCGGCCTCAACGGGGCGGGCGAGAGCGTGACCCTCGCCGAGGTAGAGCGCATGCGCGCCGATGGCGGCGCGGCGGGCTTCGCGCGCATCGTCGCCGACTTGCTCGCCATCACCTTCGCCGCCGATGCGGTCGGGGAGGCGCCGGCTTCCCCTCCGCCGCCGCAGCAGGCCTGAGGCCGGGGCCCGACGCCGCCCGTCCCTTTCCCTGGGCGGCGGCCATGGGCGCCGGCTTCGGCCTGCTGCGGCTTGCCCCCGATGCCTTCTGGCGCATGACGCCGCGGGAGCTGGCCGCCGCCGTCTCGGCCCTGCTGCCGCCCGCGCTGGACCGCCTGTCGCGACCCGACCTGTCCGCGCTGATGAAGCGCTTCCCCGATCCCTCCTGAGGCTCCGTCATGACCGAAACCGTCGATATCGCCATCGAGGTGGACACCCGCACCGCCAAGGCGGCGCTGGGGGAGGTGGAGGTGTCGGCGAAGGGCTTCGCCTCGGCACTGGCCTCCGCCTTCACCGGCATCGCCGTGCAGGGCAAGGACCTCGGCAGCGTGCTGGAGCAGCTGGCCGCGCGGCTTTCCAACCTCGCCCTCACGGCGGCCCTGAAGCCGCTGGAGAGCGGGCTGTCCTCCCTGCTTTCAGGGGCGGCCGGCGGGCTCGGCTTCGCCCATGGCGGGGTGATCTCGGAGGGGCGGGTGATGCCGTTCGCGCGCGGCGGCGTGGTGGCGGCGCCCACCTATTTTCCCCTCGGCGGCGCCAGCCTCGGCCTGATGGGCGAGAAGGGGGCGGAGGCCATCCTGCCTTTGGCGCGCGGCACCGACGGCAGGCTCGGCGTGCGCTCGGCGGAAGGGGCGGGACGCGCGGCGGTGACGGTGAATGTGTCCACGCCGGACATGGCCGGCTTCCGCCGCTCCGAGGCCTATCTGTCCGGCCTGGTGGCGCGGGCGGTGGCGCGCGGCCAGCGCGGGGCGTGAGGTTGGGCTTTAGCGCGCGCTCTTCCAGGGGTCGCTGGTCTCGGTGGCGGTGGTGCCGCTGCCGGAAGGGGTGCCGCCGAACTGGCTTGGCGCGCTGGTGATGGCGGAACCGCTGAAGCCTTCCACCCGCACGGTGGCGCCGGTGCGCACGCAGGATGTGCCGCCCGGCACCTTCTGGAAGCCGGCGCCGTATTGGGCGCAGCTGCTATCGTCCTTCTTCGCGGCCGCCGACTGGGCCTGCGCGCTCCCCGCCAGCAGGAGCGCGGCGAGGGCAGCGCCTGTCGCGCCCATCGCCCGCACGGCGCGTCCGCCGATGGGCGCGGGACGCAGGACGCGCGGCGTGGGGCAGGGCGGGAAGAAAGCGGCGTCGGGCATGGTGCGGGTCCAAGGTGAGCCTGCCGCTTGCAGGCGGGACAGGGACAGCATAGCGCGCCCGGGGCGCCGCGAAAATCCCCGGCGCGCAGGTGCGTCAATGCCTTAACGTCAAGTCCGCATTGAAAAAAAGCCCCATGGCTGTCGCTGCGATGCCGGCCGAACAGACGGCATTGATCCGATTGCTGGATCGCCCGCGAATTCAGGGAAGCGCCGGCGCGGAGTGACGCGCGTGAGGGCGCACGATGGTGCGCGGAGCCTGGTCTGCGCCACGTGCGCGATCATCTGCACGGGTGCGCCTCGGCACGGGGGTAAGGATGGACGACGCGCCCCGGTCCAGTGATCAGAGGACCCAGTGATGGGGCCCGGTGATCGGGAGCAAGCAATCAGATCGCTCGGGGGCGGGCGTGGCGCTTCCGGCTCGGAACATCGCGACGCCGGTGCGGGCCGACACCATCAGGCGGGCCAACAACCGGTGCCTCGAACCCGCGCGATCTGGGGCACCGCGCGATCTGGATTGCGCGTCATGAAGGCGGGTCATGACGGCGAACCATGACGACAGGCCAGCCCGCCTTTTGAAATGCAAACACGAGCCGCATCCGTCCTGCCGAACCGGATGCGGGCCCTGTTCATCCGCCGCCCGTGGGCGACAGGCCTGTCTCGCTCCGATGGGGCACTCCGGCAGTGCGCCGAGTGCCAGCCATCGGGGCAGCGAAGCTCACTTCTTGGCGGCGGCCTTGGGGGCCTTCGCAGCGGCTTTCGGAGCAGCGGCCTTGGGGGCAGCAGCCTTCTTGGCGGCGGGCTTCGCAGCAGCCTTGGGAGCGGCAGCCTTGGGAGCCGCCTTGGCTTCCGGCGCGGGCGCCGGCGCGGGCTCGGCCTTGGGAGCTGCAGCCTTGGGAGCCGCAGCCTTCTTGGCGGCGGGCTTGGGAGCGGCGGCCTTCGCGGGGGCTTTCACCTCTGCGGGCTTGGCGGCGGGCTTGGCGGCAGCCTTGGCCGGGGCCTTCGCAGGCTTCTCGGCGGCGGGCTTGGCAGTCTTGGCGGATGCAGCCTTGGGCGCCGGCGACTTGGCCGCGACGGCCTTCGGCGCGGGCTTCTCGGCGGCAGGCTTCTCAGCCGCCGGCTTGGGAGCCGCGGCCTTGGGCGCTGCGGCCTTCTTGGCGGCGGCGGGCTTCGCAGCGGCCTTCGGGGCAGCAGCCTTGGGAGCGGCAACCTTGGGAGCGGCGGGCTTCGCAGCGGCCTTGGCGGCAGCGGGCTTGGCGGCGGCGGCCTTGGGCGCCGCGGCTTTCGCGGGGGCCTTCGGTGCTG
The DNA here is from genome assembly GCF_005871085.1 of Xanthobacter autotrophicus. Taxonomy (GTDB): domain Bacteria; phylum Pseudomonadota; class Alphaproteobacteria; order Rhizobiales; family Xanthobacteraceae; genus Xanthobacter; species Xanthobacter autotrophicus. Next base: position 141,139 of record NZ_VAUP01000028.1, read on the forward strand.
CGGCCTTGGGTGCAGCTGCAGTCTTGGGTGCTGTGCTTTTGGCAACCGCCGCCTTGGGAGCGGCCTTCACCGCAGCCTTCGGGGCAGGTGCCTTTTCGGCGGGCTTCTCGGCGGCGACGGCCGGTTTTTTTGCGGGCTTGGTGGCCATGCTTTCGCTCCATGCTCAACGGGGCAGAGCAAAGTCAAGGCGTCACGTTCAACTATGTCAAGGCCATCTCTACTGTTTTCGCCTAAGAATTGGGGAATAGGGGCATCATATGGCCGCCTTCCATGAGATTTTGTTCCCGCTGGAGGTTGCGCTGGGCGCTTCGGGCGGTCCAGAGCGCGTCACCGAGGTGGTGACCACCGCATCCGGACGCGAGGAGCGCAACACGCGACAGGCTGATTCGCGTCGTCACTGGGACGCCGGATACGGGGTGAAGAGCCTCGCCGCGCTGGCCGATGTGGTGAGCTTTTTCGAGGAGCGTCGCGGGCGTCTCTACGGCTTCCGCTGGCGCGACCGTCTCGACCATTCCTCCGCGCCGCCGGGACACGCCGCGACGCCCGTCGACCAGGTGATCGGAACCGGCGACGGCGCGCGCGCAACCTTCGCGCTGACGAAGACCTACGGCGGTCTCCACGCGCCTTATGTGCGGGCCATCACCAAGCCGGTCGCGGGCAGCGTGCGCGTCGCCGTGAATGGGGTAGAACGCATTGAAGGAACGCATTTTTCGATCGATGCGACACGCGGCGAAATCACCTTTTATACGGCCTTCGCCCCGGCCGTGTCGGCGGTGGTGTCGGCGGGATTTTCCTTCGATGTCCCGGTGCGTTTCGACACCGATTTCCTCGAGGTGAATCTCTCCGCCTTCGCCGCGGGCGACATCCCGCGCATCCCCGTCATCGAGATCCGCGTGTGAGGCGAAATGCGCACCCTTCCTTCCGCCCTCTCGGACCATCTCGCGTCGGGCGCCACCACCCTGTGCCATGCCTGGCGCGTGACACGGCGCGACGGCCTCGTCACCGGCTTCACCGACCATGACCGCGACCTCGTGGTCGCTGGCATCACCTGCAAGGCGGCGTCGGGCATTTCCGGCTCGCAGAGCACCCACTCAGCCGGCCTTGCTGTGACCGGCGCCGAGGTGTCCGGCGCGCTGTCCCACGATGCGCTGTCGCAGGACGATCTCGCCGCCGGCCTCTATGACGGCGCCACCATCGACCTGCTGCTGGTGAACTGGCAGGACCCCGCCCAGTGCCTGCTCTTGAGGCGCGGCACCATCGGCGAGGTGCGGGCCCAGGACGGCGTCTTCACCGCCGAGATCCGCAGCCTGTCCGATGGCCTCAACCAGACCCGCGGGCGGCTTCTCTCGAGCAGTTGCGATGCCGATCTCGGCGACGGCCGCTGCGGGGTGGATCTCACCCTCCCGGCCCATGCGGCAAGCGCCACGGTGGAGACGGTCGAAGGCGCGCTGAGCCTGCGCGTCAGCGGTCTTTCGGCCTTTGCGGCGGCGGCTTTCGCGCGGGGTCGCGCACGGTTTTCCAGCGGCGCCAACGCGGGTTTCGTCACCGAGGTGAAGGCGCATCTCGTGGACGCCGAAGGGGTGCTGCTGCGCCTGTGGCAGCGCCCACCCTTCGCGGTGGCGGAGGGCGATGAGATGGCCCTCACCGCCGGCTGCGACAAGCAGTTTTCGACCTGTCGCGACCGCTTCGCAAACGCGCTCAATTTCCGCGGCTTCCCCCACATGCCCGGCAACGATTTCGTCATCTCCGTCGCCATTCCCGGCGAGGGCGGATACGACGGGAGCCTGCTGGAATGACCGCGCCCCTCACCCGCGCCGCCATCCTCAAAGAGGCGCGATCGTGGATCGGCACGCCCTACCTCCATCGCGCCTCGCTGAAGGGGCAGGGGGCCGATTGCCTCGGCCTCGTGCGCGGGGTGTGGCGGGAACTGGTCGGCCCCGAGCCGGAGGCCATGCCGCCTTACGCGCCGGACTGGGCCGAGGCCGGCCTCCGCGAGACCCTGGCGCAGGCGGCCGGGCGTTGCCTCGTCGCCGTGCCGGTGGAAGCGGCGCAGCCCGGCGACGTGCTGCTGTTTCGCTTCCGCGCACATCTTCCGGCCAAGCACGCGGCGATCCTCTCGGACGGCGCGCGCATGATCCATGCCTATGACGGGGCCCGGGTGTGCGAGGGGCATCTGGCGCCGTGGTGGCGCCGCCGCCTCGCCTTCGCCTTCGCCTTTCCGGGAGTCGCCTAGCGCCCCCTTCCAGATCCTGAGGACATCCCATGGCGACCCTGCTTCTCGGCGCAGCCGGCAGCCTTGTCGGCGGCGCGCTGTTCGGCCCTGTCGGCGCCATCGCCGGGCGGGCGCTGGGCGCCCTCGGCGGCGCGGCGATCGATGGCGCGCTGTTCGGCGGCAACCGCTCCCGCAACACGCAAGGTCCGCGTCTCACCGACCTCGACGTGATGGGCTCCACCGAGGGCACGCCGCTGCCCCGCGTCTATGGCCGCGCGCGCCTGGCCGGGCAGGTGATCTGGGCGACCAGGCTCAAGGAGGTGGCCACCACCGCCACCCAGTCCACCGGCGGCAAGGGCGGGAGCCTTGGCTCATCCCAGCCCACCACCACGACCTACACCTATTACGGCAATTTCGCCGTGGCGGTGTGCGAGGGGCCGCTCTCGCGCATCGGCCGCATCTGGGCCGACGGCAAGCTGCTGGATACCCGCCGCCTCACCGTGCGCCTCCATCTCGGCGACGAGGCGCAGGTGCCCGATCCCCTCATCGAGGCGCGGCAGGGGGCGGGCGCGACGCCGTCCTATCGCGGCGTCGCCTATGTGGTGTTCGAGAATCTGGAGTTGACCGACTACGGCAATCGCCTGCCCCAGATCACCGTGGAAGTGGAGCGCGCGGTGGGCGCGCTGGAGCGGCAGGTGCGGGCGGTGACCCTCATCCCCGGCGCCAGCGAGTTCGCCTATGACACGCGCACCGTCCGCCACCTGCATGGGCGGTCGCGCTATGGCCGGGAGAACCGCCATGTGAGCACGGCGGCGAGTGATTTCGAGGTGGCCCTCGATCAGCTCACCGGCACCTGCCCGAACGTGGAGCGGGTGTCCCTCGTGGTGGCCTGGTTCGGCGACGACCTGAGGGCCGGGGCCTGCACCGTGCGCCCGCGCACCGAACGCACCGACAAGTCCACCTCCATCGACTGGACGGTGGGCGGCGAGACGCGGTTCAGCGCGCTGGCCGTCTCCCAGTTTGAGGGGCGCTCGGCCTATGGCGGCACGCCCTCCGACGACAGCGTGGTGCGGGCCATCGCCCGGCTGAACGAGGCCGGCCTGAAGGTGACGCTGAACCCCTTCCTGATGATGGACATCCCTGCCGCCAACACCCGCCCCGATCCCTGGACCGGCGCTGCCGCCCAGCCGGCCTATCCCTGGCGCGGGCGCATCGTGTGCGATCCGGCGCCCGGCCGGCCGAGTTCGGCGGACGGAACCGCCGCGTGCCGGACGCAGGTGGCCGCCCTGTTCGGCAATGCCGGGCCGGGGGATTTCACCCGCTATGGCACCAGCGTGCTCTATCACGGGCCGGCCGAATGGAGCCTGCGGCGCATGGTGCTCCACTACGCGCATCTGGCGGTGGTGGCGGGGGGCGTGGAGGCCATCCTCATCGGCTCGGAGATGGTGGCGCTCACCCGCCTCACCGACGACACCGGCGCCTCACCCGCCGCCGAGGCGCTGGCTTCCCTCGCCGCCGACGTGAAGGCGGTGGTGGGCTCCGGCACCCGCGTCTCCTACGCCGCCGACTGGACCGAATATGGCGCGCAGGTGAGGGCCAACGGCGACGTGCGCTTTCCGCTGGATGCGGTGTGGAGCGCGCCGGCGGTGGACTTCATCGGCATCGATTTCTACCCGCCGCTCGCCGACTGGCGCGACGGCGCCGGCCATCTCGACGCGGCGATCGCCGCCGACATCCACGACCGCGCCTATCTGAAGGCCAACCTCACGGCCGGCGAGGGGTTCGACTGGTTCTATGCGGATGAGGCCGCCCGCGCCGCGCAGGTGCGCACGCCCATCACCGACGGCGCTTATGGCGAGCCCTGGCTCTATCGCCAGAAGGACCTCAAGTCCTGGTGGGCGAATGCCCATCACGAGCGCATCGCCGGTACCCGTCTCGCCACGCCCACCGCGTTCGCGCCCGGCGCCAAGCCCATCCGCCTGATGGAGACCGGCTGCCCCGCCGTGGACAAGGGCGCCAACCGGCCGAGCGTCTTCCCCGACGCCAAGTCGTCGGAGAACGCCCTGCCGCCCTTCTCCACCGGCGCGCGGGATGATCTCATCCAGCGCCGCCTTCTGGAGGTGGTGCTCGGCACCTTCGCCCCCGACGCTGACACGGCCGACAATCCGCCGGCGCCGCTCTATGGCGGGCGCATGGTGGAGGAGGCCTTCGCCTGGACCTGGGATGCGCGGCCCTTCCCGCAATTCCCCCTCGCCGAGAGCGTCTGGGCGGATGGCGCCAACTGGGCCACCGGCCACTGGCTCACCGGCCGCCTCGGCGGCGCGCCGCTGGATGGGCTGGTGGCGACGCTCTGCGCCGATTTCGGCGTGAACGATGTGGACGCCGCGTCCCTCTCCGGTGGGGTGGACGGCTATGTGGTGGACCAGCCCATGGCCGGCCGCGATGCTCTGGAGCCTCTGGCCCGCGCCTTCGCCTTCGAGGCCGGCGAGGCGGAGGGCCGCATCGCCTTCCGTCCCCATGGCGTCGGGACGGTGCGCGAGATCGGCGCCGACGATCTGGCGCGGAGCGAGGACGATCCGCTCGTCGCCTCCACCCGTGCGCAGGAGAGCGAACTGCCCTTGCAGGTCTCCATCGGCTTCGTGGACAGCCTGAAGGACTATCGCCGCGCCACCGTGTCCTCCCGCCGCCTTAAGGGGGGCAGCCGCCACGTGAGCCATGCGGACCTCGCCGTGGTGGCCTCCGACGCGGCCATGGTGCGGGCCGCCGACATCTGGCTGCAGGACCTGTGGGCGGGGCGCGAGACGTTCACCTTTTCGCTGCCGCCCTCGCTTCGCGCGCTGGGGCCCGGCGACCTCGTGCGCCTCACCCTCGACGGGCGGGCGCGGCTCTTGGAAATCACCCGGGTGGAGGAGGGCGAGGCGCTGGCCGTTACCGCCCGCAGCATCGAGCCGGAGGTGTTCGACGCGGCGCTGGCGCCGGCCTCCGGCGGCAGCGTGGCGCTGCCCGCCGTGTCCGGCCCACCGGAGGTGATGGTGCTGGACCTGCCCGCCCTGTCGGAGGCGGAACCCGTTCCACTGCAACATCTTGCCGCTGCCGCCACGCCCTGGCCGGGGACGCTGGCCATCTGGCGCTCGGGGGATGGCGAGAGCTTCGAGGTAGTGGCTCCGGTCACCGCCTCCGCCACCTTCGGCACGCTGATTTCGGACCTGTCGCCGGGGCCGCTCTGGCGCTTCGACCGCTCCGGCAGCGTCGACGTGCTGCTGCAATCCTCCCTCCTCATTCCGGCGCGCGAGAGCGAGGTTCTGACCGGCGCCAATCTCGCGGCTCTGGTGGCGGAGGGGCGGGCGCTGGAACTCATCGCCTTCACCGGCGCCGAGCTGATCGACACCGACACCTACCGCCTCTCCGGCCTGCTGCGCGGCCTCGCCGGTACCGAGGCGGCGGGCGCTTCGATCTGGCCGGCGGGCACGCGCCTCGTCCGTATCGACGGCACGCTGGTGAGCGTGGCGAGCGGCCTCTCGGCGCTGGGGCGCAGCTCCATCTACCGGGTGGGCGCGGCGCGGGACGACCAGGGATCGGAGGATGTCACGGAGGTGACCGCCACCGCCTCCGGCCTCGCCCTGCGTCCCCTGTCGCCGGTGCATGTGCGCGGGCGGCGCACGGCGGAGGGCGTGGTGCTCTCCTTCATCCGCCGCACCCGCATCGCCGGCGATGGCTGGGACGCGCTGGAGGTGCCCCTGGGCGAGGCGAGCGAGGCCTACCGGGTGGAAATCCTCTCCGGCGCCGGCGTGGTGCGCGCCTTCGAGGTGAGCGCGCCACAGTTGCTCTATGGGGCGGCGGATGAGCTGGCCGATTTCGGCACGCCGCAGGCCACCCTCACCGTGCGTGTCGCCCAGCGCTCCGCCAGCGTCGGCCTGGGCGCGGCGGTGACGGCGGTGGTGGTGCCGTAGCCGGCCGTTTGGAAATCAAAAGGGCACAACCGCCAAACACCCTCGTCATGCCCGGGCTTGTCCCGGGCATCCACGCCGGGCCGCTGGGGCAAGCTTACGAAAATCAGTCCCAGCCTCGCCGCGTGGATGGCCGGGACAAGCCCGGCCATGACGATGATCGTGGCCTGCCAGGGTTGCAATGACCCATGCGGGCGACTTTTCAAGCCGCCTCGGCGCCCCCGCCTCCTGCCCAAACCCTCCCCGAGGTCCCCATGACCGACCAGTCGGCGAACCTGGCGCTGCCCTATATCGCGGCGGCGCAGGCGCAGAAGCATGTCACCCATAACGAGGCTATCCGCCGCCTCGATGCCTTCGTCCAGCTGGTGCTGGAAAGCGCCACCGCCGTCGCCCCGCCGGCCACCCCCGCCGAGGGGGCGCGCTGGTTCGTGCCGGCCGGCGCGAGCGGCGCCTTCGCGGGGCACGCCGGCACCATCGCCGCCTATGAGCAGGGCGCGTTCGACTTCCTGCCGGTGGCGCAGGGCTTCCTCGCCTTCATCCGCGACGAGGGCCGGCTCGCGCTGTTCGACGGCGCCGCCTTCGTCTCGCCGTTTGCCGCCAGCACCCATCGCGCCGCCATCGCGGGCCGGGTGATGGAGGAGGACGTGGCGCTCAGCGGTGCCTTCGTCGCCACCACCATGGCCATTCCGGACCGCGCCATCGTGCTCGCCGTCTCCACCCGCACGCTCACCGCCGTGACTGGCGCAAGTTCTTACGATTGCGGCATTTCCGGCGAAGTCTCCAAGTTCGGCGGCAGCCTCGGGGCGGCGGTGGGGTCGGCCAATGTGGGGGTCATCGGCCCCACCGCCTTCTACGCCGCCACGCCGGTACGCCTCACCGCCAATGGCGGCAGCTTTACCGGCGGCACCGTGCGGGTCGCCCTCCACCTGCTGCTGTGCTCCGCGCCCGAGGCCTGAGCCCGCGCCTGCCTTTCCCCTCCATCGGAGATCCCCATGCCCTACGATCCCGCCCGCGATCCCCTGAAGGGGCTTGCGTCGTCCCTGTCGTCGCCGGCGCGCCAGCTCGCGCGCATCACCCCCGCCGACGGCGCCGACCTTGCCACCTATGCCAAGGCCCTGTGGGTGTTCGTGCCCGAGGATGTGGCCGGCGGCGTGGCCTCCATTCGCATCACCCCCGTGGCCGGCGGCGATGCCGACACGGTGGATGTACTCGCGCTCCCCGGCCTCCAGCCGCTGCCGCCTTGCCAGGTGCGTCGCGTGTGGGCCACGGGCACCAGCGCCGGCCTGTCCATCTACGCACTCACCGACCGCTGATCTGCCCGCGACTGCGCGCGCTTGGCCACGCGCGGGCGCGTGCCGGGCTGTGCGCACGGGGCACCGAACCGCGAGGTCCCCATGCTTTCGTTTTCCCTCTCCCTCGCTTCCCTCGCTTCGCTCCGGCGACGCACCGGCTCGCCAGTCCGAAAGGTGGTGGGCGGTGTCGCCTATGGGCGATTGCGAAGCCGCGTTGGCGGCTTCCTCACCTCCGGCAATGGCCGGGCTCTTTACGGAAGGATTTCATGATGTTGTTGACCGACGATCCCGATTTCATCGCGGTCCAGGAAGCCACCCGCTACGCGCGGGCGTCCGAACTGGCTCTGCCTTCCGTGCTGGGCTGGGGCACGGGTCTCTATCCCATCACCAAGGTGGGCTATTGCGACCTCGGCGCCGGCACCCGCCAGGGCTACATCTCGGGCTACAGCCCGTTTTCGTCCACCGAGTATCTGTCCTGCCGCGCCGGCACGCAGATCTACGTTTCCGCCACCGGCTCCGACAGCTCCGGTGCCGGCACCATCGGATCGCCCTATCTGACGGTGAACAAAGCGATCCAGATCGCCAACGCGGCCGGTCAGCCGGCCACCATCTGGCTGTCCGCCGGCACCTATTATCGCAATGCCAGCGGCGGCTATATCAACGCGCCGGGGGCGACCACGCTGCCCACGGTTCCCGTCTGCCTCATGGCCTATGGCGGCATCGTCAAATACGGCTGCATCGACAATTATACCTGGGCCGCCGACGCCACTTATACCAACACCTACAAGATCACCCGGTCGTCCGCCGGTGCGGTCTACAATCAAGCGTTGCGCGACCGCTTCGGCAATGCGGTGATGTACACCAAGGCGGCGAGCGCGGCGGCCTGCAATGCCCGTCCGGGATCGTGGTACACGGACGGCACGAGCGTCTATGTCAATCCGTTCGACGGGGCCGCTGTGACCGACGCCACGGCTTCGGTGTACCTGACCTCCGATACGTTCGCGATCAACTGGGGGGCTGCACCCCAGCACTTCTTCATGGATTCCAATGACGAGGCTTCGGCTTGGGATCTCATGGGAAGCCGCGTCAAGATCTTCGCCTCGGCCTATGGTGCGAGCCCGAAGATCCTCGCCATGCGCCGGGTGTCGGCGCGCTATGCAAGTTCGGTCTCGGCGGACGCCTGGAACGGCTTCGGCTTCGACAATTGGTGGGGCCTTATCTGGCTGGAAGGCTGCTACGCCGGCCGCGCCAGCGCGGACTGCTTCAACTTCCACAACACGCTGAACGCACAGCCGCTCTATGCGGTCACGCTCAATTGCCGGGGCGTGGATACGGGCGTGTTCGGGTCGGGGTCCAACAATGGCCTGACCCTGCACGAGAACGTCATCGGCATCGATGTGGCCGGCCGCTACGAGTATAATCAGGGCGGCACGCTGCGGAACATCAACACGTCCAAGATGCTGGCGCACGGCTCGACTTTCTCGAGCGATCGCGGCGACCTCTATCTCTCCGGCGGGCTCGTGCCGCCGACCGAGGTGGGCACCCTCAACACCGCGCAGATCTGGCTGTCGGAGTGCGTGGTCAACCCGTCCGGCCCGACCGCCTACGGCATCAACGTGGGGACGGGCGGCGCGGTTTCTGTGCGCAACATGCCCACTCTTGGCGGTCGCATCTTCGGCAACGTCTCTACTTGGTTCTGACCACGCCGATGCTTCGGCGTCCGAACCGGCCGGCCGTCCCCTGCGGGGGGCGGCCACTTTTTGTTTTCAACCCGAGGTGCTTCATGGCCAGGACGAGCTTCGCGCCGGCGCTCAATGCCGTGCTCCGCCACGAGGGCGGCTATTCCAACCATCCCGATGATCCCGGCGGACCGACCATGAGGGGCGTCATCCAGCGGGTCTATGACGGCTACCGGCGCGGCAAGGGGCTTGTCGTGCGCCCGGTGCGCGAGATCGAGGAAAGAGAACTCCAGGAGATCTACCGCCGCCAGTATTGGGACGCCATCCGCGCCGACGAATTGCCCGAGGGCATCGATTATGTGGTGTTCGATGGCGCCGTGAATTCCGGCCCCGCCCAGTCGGTCAAATGGCTCCAGCGGGCGCTCGGCCTGCCAGCGGACGGGGAGATGGGCGCGGTGACGCTGGCCACCGCCCGTACCGCGGCGGAGACGGCGCCGGCTCGGCTCGTGGACGACATCTGTGACCGCCGCCTCGCCATGCTGAAGGCGCTGCGCACCTGGCCGGTGTTTGGTCGCGGCTGGGGGCGGCGGGTGGAGGATGTGCGCAAGGCCGGCAAGGCCTGGGCCTCAGGTGCTTGGACGGGTACCGGCGCCGGCCGGGCAAGCGGCATTCCGGTACTGGAGGGGCATCGCGCCGATCCGCCGGGAAGCACCACCACGTCCGGCAAGGCGCCCGTCGCCAGTGCCCGTCCCGGTCCCAAGCCCCAGGCGGGCGCCGGGGCGGCGGCGGGGGGACTTGCGGCGTCCGCCGTGTCCGAGGCGGCCCGCCAGATCGCGCCCCATGCGCAGGCGTCCGCGACCCTCGCCCTGGTCTTCACGGGTCTGACGCTGCTGGGCCTCGGTCTCACCCTCGGCGGTCTCGCCTATGTGTGGTGGAGCGCCCGTGCCGGTGCGCGCCGGGCGGCGACGCTGGATCTCCTGCCGGCGGGGCCGGCGTCGTGAGCGGCCTTGCCCACCTCCTCGCCTATGGCGTGCCCTGGTGGCTCTGGGGCATCGCCGGCCTTCTCGCCGTCGCGGCGCTGGCGCGGGTGGCGGGACTACGCGCGGCGCTCGCTGCGACGGCCGTGCTCGCGTTCGTCCTCGCCCACCGCAAGGGCGCGCAGCAGGGCTATTCCCAGGCCATGAAGGAAGGAGAACGCGATGCCGAGCGCATCCTCGATACGGCCCGCGCTGCGCGCTCTGGCGCTGATCTGCGCGATGGCGATGCTCGCCGGCTGCGTGACGACGACGGGTTCCGGCGCAAGTAAGGTCTATTGCGGCGCCGCCCAGCCCATCCGCTGGTCGGCGGCCGACAGCGACGAGACCATCCGCCAGGCCAAGGCTCACAATGCGGTGGGCCGTCGCCTGTGCGGCTGGCGCTGAGCCGGCTCAATGTCGGTGGCGCGCGGCCCTGCGGCGCCGTTCACGCTTGCTCCGCCGCGCGCCTCTGTCATTCTCGACCGGCCGGGCGGCGAGGGTGAAAACGTTATCCCTCCAAAAGGGGGATGCCGGCCGGCTGGCGCGTGCTCTAATACCAAGGACCCTTGAGCTTGGCTCACGGGACCTTGGACAAGCCAGCGCGGCGCCTGAGCGTACCTACTCGGCATCGGTCAACGACCGAGGCCGACGGTATGAGAGGTGGATGCCGAAGCCGGAGGAAACCTGTGCGTCTTTTGGTGGTCGAGGACGATCCGGAGCTGAACCGACAGCTGGTCGAGGCCCTGTCCGACGCGGGCTATGCCGTGGATCGCGCCTATGACGGCGAGGAAGGGCAGTATCTGGGCGAGACCGAGCCCTATGACGCCATCGTCCTCGACATCGGCCTGCCCAAGCTGGACGGCATCTCGGTTCTGGAGAGCTGGCGGCGCGCCGGCAAGGTCACGCCAGTGCTCATCCTCACCGCCCGCGACCGCTGGAGCGACAAGGTGCAGGGCTTCGACGCCGGCGCCGACGATTATGTGGCCAAGCCCTTCCACATGGAGGAGGTGCTGGCCCGCCTGCGCGCCCTCCTGCGGCGCGCCTCCGGCCACGCCTCCGCCGAGATGACCTGCGGGCCGGTGCGGCTCGACACCCGCTCCGGCCGGGTCACGGTGGAGGGCAATGCGGTCAAGCTCACCTCCCACGAATACCGGTTGCTCAGCTATCTCATGCACCATGCCGGGCGCGTGGTGTCCCGCGGGGAGCTGGTGGAGCACCTTTACGACCAGGATTTCGACCGCGATTCCAATACCATCGAAGTGTTCGTCGGACGCCTGCGCAAGAAGCTCGATTGCGACGTGATCCAGACCGTGCGCGGCCTCGGCTATCTGCTGGCGGCGCCGGAAGGGCAGCGCTGACGCGCGCGATGATGATGGAAAAAGCGTCGCGGCCTTCCGAATATGCCCCCGGCTCGCTCGCCTTCCGCCTCGTGCTTTCGGCGATGGGCATCACCGTGGTGGTGCTGCTGGTGGTGGGGTTCGTGCTGTCCTCGCTCTACCGCACCGCCGCCGAGCGCGCCTTCGACCGGCGGCTCGACGTGTATCTCAAGACCATCGTGGCCGAGGTCGCCAACGCCACCGACGAGGCGCTCCCCGAACCGGTGGCCCTGGGCGATCCCCTGTTCGCCTTCCCCAACTCCGGCTGGTACTGGCAGATCACCCTTCTCTCCAATGGGGAGCCCCGATGGCGCACCTCGCGCTCGCTGGTGAAGGGCACGCTGCCGCTGCTCGCCACGCAGGGGGTGAAAGGCAGGCCCGGTCTCATGCGCGAGGGCTATGTGAGCGGCCCGCGCGGCGAAGCCCTGCGCCTTGCCGAGCGCGACGTGGATCTGGGCGCCAACGAGCGCTATGTGGTCTCGGTGGCAGCGGTGGCATCCGAGCTGGATGAAGAGATTTCCGCTTTCAACATGGCGCTCGCGGGAACGCTGGTGGTGCTCGCCTGCGCCTTCCTTCTGGTGGTGATGGTTCAGGTGCGCTTCGGGCTGATGCCGCTGACGCGCATCTCCAAGGTGCTCGCCGACGTGCGCTCCGGCAAGGCGGACCGGCTGGACGGCTCCTATCCGGACGAGATCGTGCCGCTGGTGCGGGAGGTCAACGCCCTCATCGACGCCAACAAGGAGATCGTGGAGCGCGCCCGCACCCATGTGGGCAACCTCGCCCACGCCCTGAAGACACCGCTCTCCGTGCTCATGAACGAGGCCGGCACCAGGGACGATCCCCTTGCCGTGCGGGTGCGCGACCAGGCCGGGGTCATGCGCGACCAGGTGGCCCATCACCTGGAGCGCGCGCGCATGGCGGCCCGCGTCTCCGTGGTGGCGAGCGTGTGCGAGGTGACCCCCATCATCACCGCGCTGGCCCGCACCATGGAGAAGATCTACCGCACCAAGGATCTCGCCATCGAGGTTCACATCCGCGACGACGTCCATTTCCGCGGGGAGCAGCAGGACCTGGAGGAGATGGTGGGCAATCTCGTGGACAATGCCTGCAAGTGGGCCTCGTCCCGCGTCGAGGTGGAGGTGTGCATCGGCCAGCCGAAATCCCCCGGCGACCGGGTATTCTTCCACGTGATCATCGACGACGACGGGCCGGGCCTGGACCCGGCGCGGCGGGTGGATGTGGGTCGGCGTGGGCGGCGGCTCGACGAATCAAAGCCCGGCTCGGGCCTCGGCCTGTCCATCGTGCATGAGCTGGCGCTGCTTTATGGCGGCCGCTTCGAGCTGAGTTCCGCGCCCATCGGCGGCCTGCGCACCGAGCTGGTGCTGCCCGCTGCCGCGCCGCCGCCCCCCGCCGCCGCCTCTTGAATGGCACGGCCCTGCCACAGCTCGGGGCTGCGCTCCAGTGACGCGCCAGAGGCGGCCGCGCCGCGAAGGCTGTTTTCAGCCGGCCCGCGACCCCTTATGAGAAAGGGGAGCCTTGGTGTCGCCCCATTGTCCCCTGCGTGAGACCCCATCCGATGCCTGCCCGTATGGTTTGCGTCCGCTTCTGTTCCATCGCCGCCCTCGCTTCGGCCCTGGGCGGCTGTGCGACGGAGACCGGGGCGGGCCGGTCCATCGCCGCCCAGGCGGCGCTGCCGTCGGCGCCGGTCATGAGCGGGGCGGTCTCCGGGGGCCTCATCAGCGGCGGCATTGGCAATGGCCTCGACGAGGCGGACCGTCGCCGCGCGCTGGATGCGGAATTCTCCGCGCTGGAAACCGGCGGGCCCGGCTATCCCATCGGCTGGAAGGGCGAGAACGGCACCCACGGCACGGTGGTGGCTGGCCCGCCCTATAATCGGTCGGGCTTCCAGAGCTGCCGCGACTATTCCCACACCATCTACATCGACAACCGCCCGCAGATCGCCCGCGGGGCCGCCTGCCGCGCGGCGGACGGGCGCTGGCAGCCGGTGAGCTGAGGTCTCCGTGGGAACGTCCTGCGCGGCTTCGTCCTGCGCGCGTTTCTGGAGAAAAAAGCGTTTTGATCGCAAGGCTGAAACGCGCCCGTCGCCTGAGGCGCTGCGGGCGCTCCTTTTCAGCGGCGCGGGACGATCAATAGGACAGGAACAGGGGGACCTTGCAGTCCTCCAGCAGCGACTGGGTGACACCGCCCAGCACCCATTCGCGCACGCGGGAATGGTTGAAGGCGCCCATGACGATGAGGTCCGCGCCGATGAGCGCAGCCTGCTCGCGCAGGGTGCCGGCGATGCCCTGCGGACCCGCGACGAGATTCTTCACGCTCACGTTCACGCCATGGCGGACAAGGTGGGGGGCAAGCTCGGCGCCGGGCACTTCGTGCGCCAGCTCCTTTTCCGTGCCGATGGCAAGCACCTCCACCGCCTCGGCGGCCCTGAGGATGTCCATGGCGTCGTTCACCGCCCGCACCGCGCGGGCGCTGGCATCCCACGCCACCAGCACGCGATGGTGCCGGAAGCTGTCGAAACCGGGAGGTACGACAAGCACGGGGCGCCCGCTCTCGAACAGCAGGCCCTCGATGAGCCCGCGGTCGGCATTCACCGTCGCCGTCTCCGCGTCCAGCACGGAAATGTCGTGGACGCGGGCCTGGGCGATGAAGGTTTCCACCAACTGGGGATAGGACAGCTGCGGCGTGTCCACCGAGGCGGCAACACCGGCCGCCGCCGCGTCGCCCCGCGCCTTTTCCGCCACTGCATCGGCGAGGTGGCGCAGGCGCCGGTTATGCGCGGCCACGAGGCCGGAGGCCACGTTGCTCACGAAGGTGTTGCCCATGACCACCTTCAGCGAGGCGGCCTGGATAGTGGCATGGGCACCGGCCTTCTGCGCCAGGGACAGTCCATAGGCGAGGGCCGACGAAGGCTCGTCGATGCCTTCTTCCGTCATGCCGATGAGAACGCTCTTCATGTTCTGAAGCATTTTGGCTTTTCCTCCACAGACACGGCACATTACCTAGCACGGTTAAGGTGTCGTTGCGTGAGGTCAATCCATGCAAAAGCTTCAGCGCTGATCGGAAGAGGGCTGCGGAACGGATCGGCGGGCCGAGGCCTGCCGACCCCCCGTTCTCATCCCGCCAGAACGTCCGTGTCCGGAGCGATGCCCTTGGAGGTCGGTTCGCCGTCGTCCAGGGGCGCGAGGTAATCCAAAACGGTCTGGCGGAAGCGGGGCAGGCCCTTGTAGGCGGCGATGTCGGGGTGAAGGTCCCGCAGCACCCGGTGCAGGCGCCGCCGCCATTTCGGCACTCGGGCGATATCGGCCACGCTGGTGAGGTAGCAGCGGATGCCGAACAGGATCGCGTTGGAGCGCGGCAGGCGATAAAGCGTTTGCAGCTCCACCCGCAGGTGCACTTTTTCGGCGACGTTGTCCGGCGTGACGCTCGCCTTGTCGGGTCCCCACACCGGATAATTCTCCGGCGAGGTGTCGAGGCGCGGATTGACGGTCATGGTCCAGTTGAGCCGCCGCACCGGCTGGCCGCATTGCAGGCGCAGCAGGTATTTCAACGCCCGGTCGAACACGCCTTTCTCGTGGGCCAGCGGCACCGGGCCGTGCCATTCGTGGAAGCTCATGCCGATGTCGAATTCCAGCGACCAGTCGGCCTGGGTGGTCACCATGCCACCATCCACGAAGAGGTTGTCGTCGCGCTGGTCCTGGAGGGTGAAGTCGCCCTGCGCCTGCCTCGTGATGTATTCGAACGGCCCGCAGGGCAGGGTCTCGGCCTTGCCGAAGGTGAAGCTCTGGTGGATGTTGAGCGGCCGGTTCACCCAGGTCCACAGGTCGCCGGCCTTGGTCAGGGAGAAATGCTCGGGATAGTCCTGCGCCAGGCTCTCCATGATGAGTTCCAGGCTGTCCCACTCCGCCGCCATCATGTGCGGCAGCACCTGGCAGCGCTTGGGGTCTTCCTTCAGCACCCGCTCGCGCTCGCGGCACTCGGCGATGTAGTGCTCGTCGATGTCGAACGCCGCCTGGAACGCCGCCGTTGGGCCGCCGCGCACATGGGGCTCGATGTTCACCGAGTACATGTATTCGTCCTCGGGGAACGGGAAGGGAAAGCGCAGGATGTCCTCCGGCGACTTCCGGTAGGTGAAGGTATCGCGGAAGGTTTCTGCGGGCTTGAACTGGACGGTCATGTCGTTTCCCTCCGGGATTCTACAGATCGAGCACGAGGCGCGGACCGCGCGCGCGGGAGACGCAGGTCATCACCACTTTGCCGCCGGCCTTCTCCTCTGCGGAGAGGAAGTCGTCGCGGTGGTCCACCTCACCTTCGATGACGGGGGTGACGCATTCGCCGCAGGCGCCCCCCCGGCACAGGCAGGGCGCGGCAACGCCCGCCGCCTCGATGGCTTCCAGCAGGGTCTGGGTCTCGCCCACCTCCACCTCGATGCCCGAGCGCCTGAGGACGGCGCGGAACGGCAGGCCGCCCGTGGCGCCGCCGAAGCTCTCCTTGTGGATCTTGCCCCTGGGCCAGCCCAAAGCGGCGGCGGTGCCCGTCACCGCATCCATCAGGGCGTGCGGGCCGCAGACATAGACATGGGTGCCCAGAGGCTGACGCGACAGCAGGCCGGCGAGGTCGAAGGCGGCACGGCCGCCGCCATGGACGCGGATTTCCTCGCCCGTGGCGTAAGGCGCGAGCAGGCGCTCGAACACGGGGACCTCCTCCCCGGTTGCGAGCTGGTGCAGCTCGAAGCGGGCGCCCCGCGCCTTCATCTCCGGAAGGAAGGACAGGAGCGGCGTGATGCCGATGCCGCCGCCGATGAGCAGGTGCTTCTTTGCGCTCGAGGCCAGCGGGAACAGGCTCACCGGGCGCGCCATCTCCAGCACATCGCCGGGCGCAACCTTGCGGTGGAGGAAGTCCGAGCCGCCACGCGACTGGGCGACGAGGCGCACGATGATGTCGTAGCGCGCCCGCTCCATGGGCGGCGAGACCAGGGAATAGGCGTTCTTCATCACCCGGGCGCCGTCGCGCAGGGTGAGCATCACATGCCCTCCGGCGGGCGGTGTGGGGAACAGTCCGCCATGGGCCGGCTCGAACGAGAAGCGCTTGAGGCTCGGCGCCAGCTCGACGATGTCGCGTACGCGCACTTGCAGGGGGGCCCCGGCGGTCATGAATACAGCTCCTCGGCCTGCGGCACCTCGCCTGGCACTTCCGCGTCGATCTGCACGGCCATGAAGGCGGCGAGCCGCCGCGAGAAATGATCGCGCACGAACAGCGGCGCCCCGCAGCCCGCGCAGGTGGTGATGGAGGTGGTGACGCCTTCCATCACCGTGCGGCAATGGACGCAGAAGATGCGCCGTGCCTGTGTGCCCACATGGGCGAACGCCATTTCCTGCGGGCTGAGGCCGGCGCGCGCGCCGATGCCGTAGGCGTCCCACAGGAACGGCTCCGTCCCTGCGGCGTAGAGGCGAAGGCCCATGGTCTCGCGGGCCAGCCGCTCCTCAAGCGCCGAGAACAGGTGCGGCACGGCGCGGAAGACGCGCACCGCGCCGGCTTGCTCGTCCATGGCGGGGCTGGCGGGTACGGCGCTCTTGCGCGCCACCGTCCACACCTCGAAGGCGGAGGGGGTGACCCCCTCCGCCAAAGCCTCGACCGGGACGTCGGGTCCGTCCACGACCAGCAGATGGTGCCGCCCCTGCGGGTCCGGCGCGATCGGATGGTACCTGGGGCGGCTCTTGATGCCTTGATCGCTCATCTTGTCTCCGCTCAGTAGACCGCAAGCATGCGCGCCACGATGACCACCACGGCCCCCAGGGCGAGGGCGAAATAGGGCAAGAGGCCCGCCCGGGTGCCGGCACCCGTTTCCGCCTTCAGGTGCATGTCTTCCATCATCGCCGCCGGGAACCGGCCTTTGTCCGTCACATAATGACGGAACAGGAAGACCGGGATGATGGCGGCCGAGACCACGAGCCCCGTCACCAGCGTGCCCGCGCCCCAGATGTCCGCACCCATGCCGAGCAGGAACAGGTTCACGAAGGCCAGCACCGTGCCCATGCCGATCAGCCAGGTGGGCGCCTTGAAGGGGCGATCCCAGTTGGGGCGGTCGATGCGGTGCATCCAGGCGGCGTTGAGGTTGAGGAAGTTGAACAGGATGTAGCAGACGTTGGAGATGGCGAGGATGAACACGTAGTCCGACATCATCAACAGGATGAGGTTGAAGCCGAGGTCGGTCCACATGGCCTTGGTGGGCGCGCCGTTCTCGTTCACGTGGCTGAGGTACTTGGGCAGCCAGCCGTCCACGGACGCCTGGTAGAGAGTGCGCGAGGAGCCCGCCATGGAGGTGATGATGGCGAGCATCAGGGCGAGGATCAGCATCACGACGATCACGTGGTGGACGATGGGACCGCCCTTGATCATGTCCGCCATGGCGCTGGCGACGCCCATGCCGGAATAGATGTCGGCGGACAGGATGCCGTCATAGACCGCCGGCGTCGTCACGGTGCCGGAGGCGTCCACTACCGCCGGCGTCACCAACTGGCCGAGGCCGAGCACGCCCTGGAACGAGATCGGCACGATGGTGAAGACGAAGATGCACAGCAGGCCCGAATAAAGGATGGCCTTGAAGGTATCGGTCTTCGGGTCCTTGAACTCGCGCGTGTAGCACACGGCGGTCTCGAAGCCGTAGGTGGACCAGGCGGCGATGAACAGGCCGCCGGCCATCAGGGTGATGCCGGCCATGTCCCATGACCCGGCGATGACCTTGCCGGCCTCGTCCTTGGCCAGCGGCGCGAACGGGCCGAGATGGGCTGCCAGCACGTCGCCGGTGATCAGAGGCACGAGGCCGATGAGCACCAGCGGCAGCAGCGCCACCACACCGAGGATCACCTGCACCCGCGCGGTCTGGCTGATGCCGCGATGCTGGATGGCGAAGGCGACGAGCAGCAGCGCGGCGCCGAGGAAGAAGGTGGCGTTGAGGCGCAGGGCGAGGCCGGTCTTCAGCCAGCCGAGATCCACGAGGGTCAGCTGCCAGGTGTTGATGGCGGCATCCGCCGGGAACAGGATGGAGAGCACATAGCCCGCCGCGAGGCCGGAACCGATGGACAGCACCGGCGACCAGGCCAGCCAGTTGCACCATACCGAGAAGGGCGCGAGCAGCTTGCCGTAGCGCACCCATGCGATGGCGCCATAGACCGAGGCGCCGCCCGACTTGTGCGGGAACAGGCCGGCGATCTCCGCATAGGAGAAGGCCTGGATGAAGCCGAAGATGATGGACAGGATCCAGACGAACCAGGCCGGCGCGCCCACCGTGGCGCCGATGGCGCCGATGGAGAAGAGCACGAGCGCGGGCACTCCGCTCGCGATCCAGAACGCGCCGGTCCAGCTGATCTTGCGTTGAAGCGTGCCGGCCTCTGGGGCGGCAACGGCCTCGTTGGTTGCTGCGATGCTCATGTGGTTCCCCTCATTTTTATGCGAGGGAGTTTCCAGAGAAGAAAAATTTTTGTCAATTAAGATATAGATCTGACCCAAGGTTAGATCGAGATGATATTTTAGTCATTTACGTGATTAATTGTTAATCACATGCCTGAAGAGCCAACACAGGAAGCTCCAGGCGATCATTCGTCTGGAGTGCTTTCCACAAATACATGAATCCAGCGCTCGAAAGCGCTGCCGGTGGCCCGTTCCGCTCAGGCGCGGACGCGGGTTTTCTGTGGGTCGAAATGCGGGAAGGGCACGATCTCGGCCGCGATGCGCTTTTTCAGGCCGTCCAGCTTGCCGATTTCCACCTGCGTGCCGACGGCCGCATGGGCCACATCGATCCGCGCCAGCGCGATCTGGCTTTTCAGGATGGGCGAATGCGTGGCGCTGGTGACGACGCCCACCTGCGCGCGGCCCATGTAGAGCGGGTCGCCGTGGCCGACCGCGTCGTTGCCTTCAATCCTCAGCCCCACCATCTTGCGGGCCGGATTGGCCTTGCGCCGGGCGAGCGCTGCCTTGCCCACGAAATCCTCCTCCTTCTCCGCCACCGCGAAGCCGATGCCGGCCTCGAACGGGTCGGTCTGGTCGCAGAAATCATAGCCCGCGAACACCAGCCCCGCCTCGATGCGCAGCATGTCGAGGGCGGCAAGGCCCAGCGGCTTCATGCCTTTCGGCGCACCGGCCGCCCACACGGCGTCGAACACGGCGCCCGCATCCTTCGGGTGGCACCAGATCTCGTAGCCGAGTTCCCCGGTGTAGCCGGTGCGCGAAACCACCAGTGCCGGCCCCATGGGTCCGCCGAGCCGGGCCACGGCGAAGCGGAACCATTTCAGCTCGGCGATGGCGGGTTGCGTCGGGCCGGTCCAGATCACCTCGGCGAGGATCTCCCGGGAGAGCGGCCCCTGCACCGCGATATTGTGCAACTGGTCGGTGGAGGATCGCACGAAGGCGTTCAGCCCCCATTCGTGCGCCTTATCGCGCAGCCAGGCGCCGGTGAATTCTTCCCCGCACACCACCCGGAAGTTGGACGGCGCGAGGCGGAAGATGGTGGCGTCGTCGATCATGCCGCCATGGTCGTAGGTCAGCGCCGTGTAGACCACCTGTCCCACCGCCAGCTTGCGCATGTCGCGCGTCACTGTGCGCTGGAGCAGCAACTCGGCGTCCGGCCCGGTCACCTCGAACTTGCGCAGGGGGGAGAGGTCCATCACCGCCGCGGTCTCGCGGCAGGCCCAGTATTCGGCGATGGGTCCCTCGCCGGTGAAGCAGGTGGGCAGCCAGAAGCCGCGATATTCCACGAAGCTGCGGGTCATCTGCGCCATGCGCGGATGAAAGGCGCTCTCGCGCGTCAGGCGCGGCTCGGCTGCGGCATTCATGCGGAATGCGGTCCCCTTGGAGAAGCTCTCGGCGCCGTCATAGACGCGCACATGGATGTCGGTGGGCACCCAGCCATTGGCCGGGTCGATGTCGTCGGCGCAGGACGAGGTGGCGCAGACGAGGTCGGTGAGCGCCTTCATCAGCACATAGTCGCCGGGCCGCGACCAGGGCTCATCCATGGTGAGCGCGTTGGTGTGGTCCACCGCCGTATTGTAGAAGAAGTTGATGGCCGGCCAGCCGGCGCGCGTGCGGATGCCGTAGGGTGCGAGCACCGCGTTGAAATTGTCCGAGCAATTGGCGTGGCCCGGATAGCCCATGTCCTCGTAATATTTGGCGGAGCAGGCCAGCGCGAAGGTATCGTGCCGGCCCACCGTGTCGCGGATCACCTCCACCAGCGGGATCTGGCGCTCGTCATAATATTTCGAATGCAGCCCTGGCCCCGGATAGGCCGCGCCCATGAGGGTGCGGGTGGTGGTGGCGTCGAGGCCGAATTCCGCGCCCGTCTCCAGCGCCACCGCGTCGAAGGCGAGGAAGTCGGAGCACTGGCGCCCGTCCACGTCGATGATCTGGATATAGTCGCCCGCCTTCACCCGGAAGGCGCGGGCCTGCGCAGCTGGCACCCGCAGATCCAGCTTCGGCTCGGCGAGCGGCTCCGGCAGGGGGTGCTCGTTGCCGGGCGCACGGGTGAGCGTGATTTCGATGTCGGTGGGCGCGTCCTGCCCGTCGGGCGCCATGGGGCCGCCGGGCGCTGCCACCACCACCAGAACATCGCGCCGCGCGGTGAGCGCGACCTGAGTTTGCGCCGGATGATCGCCGGCAAGCACCATGTGCCCGCTCACGGCCTCCGGAGCGATCCCCCGCGCCGCCAGCGCGTGAAAAACCTGCGCGCGCCCCTCTCCCCCCAGATCCAGCACGTCCGCGAGGCGCGCCTCGGCCGGGCCTTCGAGGCCGAGCGCGCTGCCGTCCGCCCGCCCCGCGCCATCGATGGCGAAGACCAGCGCCGGCTGGAGCCCTTCCATGTCGCGGATGGCGATGGCGTCGCCGGCACCGAGTGTGACCACGGCCACGTCGCCGCCGCGCACCACCACGCATTCGCGGGGGCGGGCGGCGACGGCGGCACGCGAGGGGCCGGGCGGGAGGAGGGAGGCGTCCATTCAGCCCTCTGGTTCAGCTGTCTTGCATGAGGCTCGCGAGCAGCCGGTAGCTGCCGCGATAATAGAGCAGGGGATCGCCTTCGCCGTCGGTGTGCATGTGCACCACGCGGCCGACGAAGATCACATGGTCGCCGCCGTCATAATGGGCGTAGGGCACGCATTCGAAGACCGCGTGGGCGGATTCGAGCCGCGGCTCGCCGAGCCGCCCGTCCGCGCAGGGCGTGTCCGCGAACTTGTCCTCGCCGGCGCGGGCGAAGCGGTTGGAAATCTCCTTCTGGTGCTCCAGCAGGATGTTGACCGAATAGGCCTTTGCCTTCTCCAGCCGCTCCAGGGAATGGAGCGAGCGGGCCATGCAGAACAGGATCAGCGGCGGATCCAGCGACACGGCGGAAAAGGAATTCACCGTGACGCCCATGGGCCCTTCGGAATCCTTCGCCATCACCACCGCGATGCCGGTGGCGAAGCGTCCGAGGGCGTTGCGCAATTCACGCGGATCGAGACGGGCGTCGAGATCAATGGCAGTCATCGAACGGAACTCTCTGAAATGGGTCACTGCATCCATGATAATCCCTCTTGATGGCGGGCGCTCGGAGGGACGGCGCAAAGCCGCAGGACGGGTGCGGGAGGAGCATGCATGCGCCGCCCTCCCGCTTTTTTCAGGCCACCTCTGTCACGCCACCTTGGCGGGCTGGAGCTCGGCGAGGAGCTTTTCGGCCAGGGCCCGCTTCTCGGCGTCGTCCATCTTCTTGATCTCGTTGTTGAGCACCCGCTCGTTGATGGACTTGTTCCAGTAGTCCAGCGAGCCGAAGCCGAGCAGCGAAGCCTTGCCCACGAATTGGCGCAGCACCTCGTTGGTGGGGCCCATCACCCAGCCGGCCTTGCCGTCGCGCAGGTAGCGCTCGATCTGGAGCGCAGGGCGGAAGCCGGTGCCGCCGGTGGCGTGGAGCATCTTGTCCACCACATGGGCGACGTTCTTGGCCGCCTCGAACTTCACCTGCCACAGCCAGTGCAGCAGGGCAGAACGGGGCAGGGCGTCCACGTCTGCGTGGATGGACCAGTCGCAATTGTTGGTCACGCTGTCGAGCGCCTGCGCCATCTGGAAGTCCAGCGCCCGGCAGGCGTTGGTGTCCATGATCGCTTCGCCCACATAGTCCTGGATGGTGGGGTAGTCGGCGACGCGCATGCCCACGTCATTGTGGGTCTTGCGGGTGGTATGGCGCTTTGCGATGTCGATGACCGCCAGCGAAATGCCGTTCCAGCAGGCCGACGAGCAGGTGAGGAAGAACGGGTCCACCACCTCGTCGTTGGACTTGGCGCCGTCGCCGATGGGGCCGACCAGAGCGTCCTTCGGCAGGATGGCGTTCTCCACCACGATGGGGCCGGACTGATTGCCGCGCAGGCCCAGGCCATCCCATTCGGAGGGGTTGGCCTTCACCTCGTCCTTGGTGACGAGGAAGCAGGACAGGTCCGAATAGTCGCCGGCAAAGCCGGGGCTGGTGGTCTGCACGATGTACCAGTCGGCAAAGCCGCCGGAGGTGGTCCAGGACGCCTTCTTGGTCACCTTCCAACCGTCGCCGAAGGCTTCCGCCTTGGAGGAGATGGGATACCAGAAGTGGGAGCCAGTCTCGGGGTCGGAATAGGACAGGGTGCCGATCAGCACGTCCTTATCCAGCCGCTTGAGGATGTCGGTGAGGATGGGGTTGTCGTGGTGGCGCAGCAGCGCGGCCGCCGTGGCGCCCAGATGCATGGTGTAGCACATGGCGGTGGAGGGGCAGCCGTAGCGTGCGATGGTCTCCACCACCATGGCGGCGCAGAGGTGATTCTCGCCCAGTCCGCCCAGATCCTTCGGAACGTTCAGCGACAGCAGGCCGAGGGAGGCGAGGGCTTCGAAATTCTTGCGGGGGTAGACGTAGTTGGCGTCGCTTTCCACGGCATTGGCGCGCAACGTGGTCTCGCACAGGGCAATGAGCTTCTTCTGCAGCTCCTTCTGCGCCGGCGTGAGCAGCCATTGGGGGTCCCACTCGAAGCCGAGACCCCAAAACTCTTCCTTGCCCCACATTTTGACATCGGACATGATTTCAAGCTCCGCCTGGGCCGGCACCCGGACCGGGCCGTCCCGCAGTTGCGATCCTCGCGAAGGCGGCAGTCTGTTCCCCTCAGTGAACTTTTTTGACGCCGTAGAAACACTGTGCCGATGATTGCGGCTTGTGCAAGCCCATTCGTTGGGCGTTGGTCTGCTTAATTTTCAGTCGAAATTGGCCATAGCAAGCAGTTATGGGCCTTTTCCCTGCCTGGATCTTGCACATCCGGCACAAATAATTTCTTGCCAGGAAAATCAATTGACACTGAAGCGTCGCGCCGCACAGGATGCGCCCCGTCGCGGCGGGCGTGCGGCGCATCGCACCCCCGTCGCCTTCCCATTCAATGCTGTCCGACAGCTGAAAAGAGAGAGGGGGACAGGATGACGAGCGCACCCATCTGGCGCCAATCGATCCTCAACGAGCGTCACCGGGAACTGGGGTCGAAGCTCGAGGAATCGTGGAACGACATGGCGATCCCGCAGCACTACGCCACCGATCCCTATGAGGAGACGGAGGCGGTGCGCACGCGCGCGGGGCTGTTCGACGTGTCCGCCCTCAAGATCATCAATGTGGGCGGCAAGGACGCTCTGGCCTTCCTGAACCAGCTGGTCACCGCCGACATCACCAAGGTGCCGGCCGGCCGCTCCGCGATCGCCTCCATCGTGGGCGATGACGGCGGGCTCATCGACGACGTGCTGATCTATGTGGACGGCGACGGCGCCTTCCGCCTCTCCCACGGCGGCGGCGCGCTGGAAGAGGCGCTGCCTCTCGTCGCCGAAGGCTTCGACGTCACCTTCTCGCGCGACAACGACGTGCACATCCTGTCGCTGCAGGGCCCCAAGGCCCTCGATATCCTCGCGCCCCACACCCCCTTTGACCTGAAGGGCCTGCCCTATTTCGGGCACGGCAAAACCACCCTCTTCGGCGTGCCGGTGTCGCTGGCGCGGGGCGGCTATTCGGCCGAGCGGGGCTATGAGGTGTTCTGCGCCGCCAAGGATGCCATCGCCCTGTGGGACAAGATCCTTGAGGCGGGCAAGCCGTTCGGCGCCATGCCGGTGTCGTGGGATTGCCTGGATATCGTGCGGGTGGAAGGCGCGCTGCTGTTCTTCCCCTTCGACATGCCCCACAAGGACACCACCCCGTTCGAAGTGCTGATGGACTGGTCGGTGGACCTCTCCAAGCCGGACTTCCGCGGCAAGGCGGCCCTCGTCGCCCGCAAGGGCACCGAGCGCACCCACCAGGCCGGGCTGGAAGTGCTCGCGGCCAAGGCCATCGCCCCCGGCGCGAAGATCTTCAAGGATGGGGCCGAGGTGGGCGTAGTGAATTCCACCACCTACAGCCGGCACCTCATGAAGTCGCTGGCCCTCGTCTCGCTGCGGCCGGACGTGACCGCCCTCGGTACGGCCGTGAGCGTGGTGGATGGCGAGGAGAGCTTCGAGGCCAATGTGGTCCGCACGCCCTTCTACGATCCCATGCGCCTGCGCACCCATCCGCTGGACGAGCGGGGCTGAATCAGGAAGGGGCCGGCAGGACCGGCCCCTTCCTTTTGGATCGTCGGTTCAGAGCGGCTTGAGGCCGGCCTCAATGGCGGCACGCCGGCCTTCCAGGAACGGCGGCAGGGCCAGCTTCTCGCCCAGGTGGGCGGCGTCCTCGTCCGCGGCGAAGCCCGGACCGTCGGTGGCCAGCTCGAACAGGATACCGTTGGGCTCGCGGAAATAGAGCGAGCGGAAATAGAAACGGTCCACCTTGCCGCTGTTGGGAATGCGCAGGTCCTTCAGCCGCCGCGCCCATTCGTCGTATTCGTCGAAGGTGGTGACGCGGAACGCCACGTGATGCACCGCGCCCGCGCCCTGCACGGCGGGGGCAAGGCCGGGCTCCACCTTCACATGGACCTCGGCGGCGGGGCCGCCTGCGCCCATCTCGAACACATGGATGGCGCGGCCCTCCTCGCTGGCATAGGTGCGCACCTCCCGCATCCCCATCACCTCAGTCAGCACCACGGCGGTGGGGGCAAGGTCCGGCACCGACAGCACGATGGGGCCGAGGCCGCGGATCTGGTGCTCGGTCGGCACCGGGCTCTTGGCCCACGGCACGCCGGGGCCGCGCCCGCCATCCACGATCAGGCCCAGGCGCTGGCCCTCCCGGTCCTCGAAGGGCAGCATGTCGCGGCCGTCACGGGTCTCGATGCCGGTGTGGGCGACGCCGGAATCGGCGAGGCGGCCGGCCCAATAGTCGAGCGCCGTGTCGTCGCGCACCCGCAGGAAGGTGCGCACCGCCGCGTGGTTGCCGCGCTGCTCGCGGGGTACCGGCCAGTCGAAGAAGGTGAGGTCCGTGCCGGGGCTGGCTTCGCCGTCGGCATAGAACAGGTGATAGGCCGAGGTATCGTCCTGATTCACCGTCTTCTTCACGAGGCGCATGCCCAGCGTCTGGGTATAGAAGCGATGGTTGTACGGCGCGTCCGCCGAGACGGCGGTGACGTGGTGAAGACCGGTGAGTTCCATGGCGGTGTCTCCGGGGAGGGCGGGCCTCCGTTCGTGATGTTGGGTCGGAGATAGGACCGCAGCGGCCTTTAAGCGAGACTCGAAGCCGCAAAGCTAGTTTGCCGAAGTGCAAGTAACGTGGCTGAAAATGGGGTACCGAGTGTGCTGCTGCGCACGATGTCTTCACGGGCGGCCCTATCTGACTTAGCGTCACGCCCCAGCTTGATACCTCTCGCCAAGCTGGCGTTCAGCATTGGCCCCAAATTACCGCGCATCCTCCGGTCTGATGTGCCATGAAGACTCAGCTACAAGTGCGCGTGGAGGGGACGACGTGCGGATTTTCGAGCGGGTGGGGCCGGTGTCCGGCGTGGGACTGCCGGGACTGGTGGGCATGCGGCGCGCTGGGGTGCGCCTTGCCGCCACGGCTTTGTGCCTCACTTTGCTCGCCGGCTGCTCCGACCGCCCCGGCCCCGAGGCGCTGACGCCCACCGCCGCCAAGGCGCCCGGCGCCCGCGAGCATGTGATCCTCGTCGCCTCGACCCGTGAACGGGACCCGCGCCCCGGCGTCATCTTCAACGGCGAGCGCTCGACCGCCCTCAATTTCGCGAAGGTGGACCTCTCCGTTCCCCCCGCCCACAAGCCGGGCGAGATCGAGTGGCCGAAAAAGGGCACCGGCGACCCTGCCACCGACATGGTGGTGCACGAGGCCATCTATCGCGACACCCAGCAGGACTTCCTGCGCGACATGAAGAGCGAGCTGGCGCGCCGCCCCGCGGGCCAGAAGAAGGTGTTCATCTTCGTCCACGGCTACAACACGCAGTTTTCCGAGGCGCTCTATCGCCTCGCCCAGATGGCGGATGACGCCGACGCGCCGGCGGTGCCGGTGCTGTTCACCTGGGCGTCCCGGGCGACCACCGAGGCGTATGTCTACGACAACAACAGCGCCACCGCCGCCCGCGACAACCTGGAAGACACCATCCGCCTCGCTTTCGGCAGCGGCGCGGACGAGGTGAGCATTATGGCCCACTCCATGGGCAACTGGGTGACGGTTGAGGCACTGCGGCAGATCCGCATTTCCGGCAAGCCCGTGCCGGCGAACAAGATCGGCAACATCATCCTCGCCGCTCCCGATATCGACGTGGACGTGTTCAAGAGCCAGCTCAAGCGCTTCGGCAAGCCGGCGAAACCCTTCGTCGTCATCGTCTCGCGCGATGACAAGGCGCTGGGCATCTCCGAATTCCTCGCTGGCAAGAAGCAGCGGCTCGGCGAATATTCCAACGACGCGGAGCTGGTGGACCTCGGCGCGGTGGTGGTCGACATGACCGACGTGAAGGCCCTCGACAGCTTCAACCACGGCAAGTTCGCCCAGCTCGCGGAAATGGCGCCGCAACTGCGCGGCTCGCTTTTGACCGGGGCCGCCTCCGCCGGCAAGCCGGCGCCCTCGACCATGTCCATGGAGGGCGTGCGTATCAGCGGCCTCGACCGGCTGCGTCAGCAGCCCACGCAGCAGGCGGCAGTCGCGGTTGACGAGGTTGCGGCCGCGCCGGCTCCCGCCGCGCAATAACCGCGGACCTGCCGGGCGCCGCGGCGGCTTCCCCCCCGCGCGCCTTCGGGCTAAAGGCTTCGGCCCATGGCCTATGCTGTCAAAGAAATGTTCCTCACCCTCCAGGGCGAGGGCGCCCAGGCGGGGCGCGCTGCGGTGTTCTGCCGGTTTGCGGGCTGCAATCTGTGGTCCGGCCGGGAGGACGACCGCGCCGACGCCCAGTGCCGTTTCTGCGACACCGACTTCGTCGGCATGGATGGAGAAGGCGGCGGCCGCTTCGCTGACGCCGCCACGCTGGCCGCCGCCATCGGCGCGACCTGGGGTGCCGGCGCGCCCGAGCGCCGTTTCGTGGTCTTCACCGGCGGCGAGCCGCTGCTCCAGCTTGATGCCGCGTTGGTGGACGCGGTCCACGCCCTTGGCTTCGAGATCGCGGTGGAGACCAACGGCACCGTGGCGGCGCCGGACGGCATCGACTGGATCTGCATGAGCCCCAAGGCCGGCACCGACCTCAAGCTCCAGCGCGGCCACGAGTTGAAGCTGGTCTTCCCGCAGGCGGGGCTTGCCCCCGAGGCCGTGGCGGGGCTCGATTTCGCCCATTTCTTCCTTCAGCCCATGGACGGACCGGACCGCCTGCGCAATACCGAGGCGGCGGTGGCCTATTGCCTCTCGCATCCGCGCTGGCGGCTGTCCCTCCAGACCCACAAGATGATTGGTATTCCATGAGTTCGAGCGCCACCCCGGTGCCGCGGCGCGCGCGCATCACCCAGGGCTTCACCTTCGAGGCCGCCCATTTCCTGCCCAACGTGCCGGAAACCCACCGCTGCCGGCGCATGCACGGCCATTCCTATCGCGTGGACCTCACGCTGGAAGGGCCGGTGGATGCGGTGACGGGCTTCGTGGTGGATTTCTTCGACGTGGAAGCCGCCTTCGGCCCGTTGCTGAAACAGCTCGACCACTACTGCCTCAACGATGTGGAGGGGCTGGAAAACCCCACCGCCGAGATCATCGCCGCCTGGATCTGGGACCGGGTGAAGCCGGTGCTGCCGCTGCTGTCGTCCGTGCGGGTCTATGAGACGCCGTTCTCCTTCGCGGAATTCGACGGCAACTGAAAAGATTCAGGTTGCCGCCTGCGCCTTCTTCACGAAGCCCTGGAAGGCGACGAGCTGCTTGCCGACGAAGTCGCGCGTGCCCTGGTCGGTGAGCACGCCGTCGGTAATCTTGGTGTGGGCCTGCGCGACCATCACCTCGGGCACGTTCATCACGTGGGCATCCACCGCCACCAGCACCTGGCGGAGGTGATACTGAGCCCGCGCGCCGCCCATGGTGCTGGGCGACGCGGACATGATGAGGGTGGGCTTGGTCTTCAGCGGCTGGGTCTTCAGGCGTGACAGCCAGTCCAGCGCGTTCTTCAGCCCGCCGGGAACCGAGTAATTATATTCCGGGGTCACGATGACGAGGGCATCCGCCGCCTTCACCCGGTCGCCCACGGCGCTGACCTGGCCGGGGAAGCCCGCGGTCTCGATGTCGCCGTCATAGATGGGCATGTCCGCCACCGAGGGCAAAAGATCGATCTTCACCCCGTCGGGGGCGAGTTCGGGGAGGGCGCGGGCGAGCGCCGCGTTGAGGGAGCCTTTGCGCACGCTGCCCACCAGGACCACCCAGTTCATGGCTTGCCTCTTCTTCTCTTGTCCGCCCGCGGCAGAATCACAGAGACAACGGTGAAGCCCGCGTTTGGGTTTCACAAGCCGGGCAGAAGACTCGTATCAGCGGCCCCGGTCTTCGATTGGCGCCGAGACGGTTGCCCAATTGCCGCGCAGGCTTTGGTTTCAGCCGATCCGCACCATGTGATTATCGAAGCGCGGTCCGCCGGTGCGCCGTGCCGCGATGCCGACGCCCTCGGGACCTGCCGAAACGAGGATGACTTCGCCATAGCCGGAGGCGGCGACGAAGGTGCCGGCTTCCCGTCCCGCCGCGAGGCCGCAGCCATCGGTGAGGGGGACGGCCCCCACGAAGCGCCCGTCCGCCTGCCACACTGCCACGCGATTGCCGCGCGGAGAGGCGCAGGCCACGTAGCGGCCGGAGGGATCATAGGCCACGGAGCCCACATAACCCCTGAGAGCCCGCCATTCCGCATCCGGCGCATCGAAGGCCGAAAGCGCCCCGTCGCTCGCGATGCGGAACAGCAGCGGGCGCGCCTCGCCATCCTTCAGCAGGTCCTGCGCCGCCACCACCGTGCCGCCGCTCCCGTCGCGGGCGAGGTGGCGCAGGGACAGGCTGGCGAGGTCCTGCGGCAGCCGGCCCGCGCCGCGCACCCCGCCCGAGGCGGGGTCAAGAAGGGTGATGCCCGAGCCGGTGACTTCCGCGTCCCGGGCCTCCGGGGTGTTGGGCTCGATGCCGCCATTGGCGACCACCAGCGCGGCGCCGGACTGCATCAAATCGTGCGGGCCATCGCCGCCGCTCGGCCATTCCGAGACGATGGCGAACCCGCCATCCACGACGCGCACGGCCACCACGCCCCGTCCCATGACATGGGTGCCTTCGCCGGGGCGCTCGATCTCGTTGGTGAGGAAGAGCCTGCCGTCCGCCGTGAAGCGGCCGTGGCCGGAGAACGCCCGGCCCGCGCCGGGGGCAAGGGTGGCGACGACGCCGCCCTTCCGCCGGTCGAAGACGAGGGCGATCTGCCCCGGGCGCCGCCCCACCGCCACGGCCAGCGGGCCGGTGGGGCTCGCCTCGATGCCGTGCAGGCGCGTGGCGGTTTCCGCTGCCGTGGTGGCAGCGAAGGCGCCGTCGAGGCCCACGGCGGCGAAGCCCTCGCCCATGCCGGCCGTTGCCAGCCATCCCTCGGCAAGAGGATCAGCGCGCAGGTTGGAGGCGCCCAGCGGACCGGCCGCAACCAGCGCCGCCGCGCCCATGAGGAAGCCGCGCCGGTCCAATAGCCCGGCGTGGTCCAATCGCCCGGCGGGGTCGAGACGCAGACGCATGCTCAGTCCCCGTCCAGGGCGTTGAAGCCCAGCGAGATGCCGAAATAGGAGGCGACGGGCTTGTAGACGCTCGCCTGCGCCACCTTGAAGGTCTTGATGGCCGCCTGCAGCGCGCTGGCGCCCTGGGCCGTTGCGGCGGCGGCTCCGATGTCGGTGGGCAGCCTGTCGGCGGCGGCGTCCGCGCCGGTGGCGGCCTTGTTGACCACATATTGCGGCCGGCTCGGCATCTGCGTGCCCACCGCCACCAGCAGGGCGTCGGCGCTCTTGATCATGTTCGCAGCCACCCGCCCGGAACGGCCCGAGCGCCAGTTGTCGGCGAGGTTAGGCTTGGCTTCACTGGGGCCAGTGCCGAGCACGGGCAGGATCTTGGTGTCGGTCACCCGCTGGTAGGCACCCGAGAGGTCGGTGAGGATCATGCCGGGCAGGGCACCCACATCCGGAAACAGGGCAGGGTCGCCCTTGCCGGAGACGATGGCGCCGAGCACGCCCGAGGTCTTGTCGCCCCAGGCGGTGCGGATCTCGCCGGCGATGGCGGCGAGATTGGTGGCGATAGCGGTACCGAGGGCGCAGCGCCGCGCGACTTCCGGGCCGGTCAGGAGGGCATCGGCGGCGCCCTCCTCAAACAGCAGGCGCTCCAGCGCTGGCAGGCCCTGCACCGCAGCGCTGGACTGGGCGAAGCGGGTGGGCTCCAGCCGGCCGGCATCGGGATCGCCGATGATCTCGGCAAGGCCACGGGTGATGGCATTGCGCCGGTCCGGGAAGAACGAGATGCGATCGGCCCGCAGAGACAGGCTGATGGGGCCGAAGGTGACGAATTCCACCGCGTTCCAGGCGTCCGCCGCCTTGCCATAGGCCTCCTTCAGCGCCGGCAGGCCGGCGGCCTCGGGCTTGGCGCAGAAGGTCACCCAGGCGCTGGCCTGCGCCCTGGTGGCGCCGACGAGGGCATCGTAGCGCGGCAACAGCCAGGTCTCGATGAGCGGCACGGGATCGAGCGCGGGGCTGGCGGCCCGGGCCGGCGCAGCGACTGGGGCAAGTGCAAGGCCGAGCGCCAAGCCACGCACGAGGCCGAGAACGGCGCGGCGGCTGGGGGCTGAAAAGCGGTAAAACATCCGACCGTCTCTCATCACCTGGAGCGTCCTGCGTTCGCCATGGCTCACGGCAATCGCTCCAACGTCTTGTGTTGACGCGCTTTCTTTACGCGAGCCGGTATCCGTCTCGCTCGAAAACGCCTTAAAGCGAAGACACGTAGCGCACCAAAGCCGCCTTGTCCGGCATGGGAAGGGCGCCGAAGCGTCGC
Organism: Xanthobacter autotrophicus; assembly: GCF_005871085.1. Classification (GTDB taxonomy): domain Bacteria; phylum Pseudomonadota; class Alphaproteobacteria; order Rhizobiales; family Xanthobacteraceae; genus Xanthobacter; species Xanthobacter autotrophicus. The sequence continues at coordinate 173,047 of NZ_VAUP01000028.1, forward strand.
GCTGCCTCCGCCGCTTCCCCACCGTGCCAGGCGATGGCCTCCTGAATGGTGCGCGCCCGCCCGTCATGCAGCAAGCCCGTCTCGTCCGCGAGCGCTTCCGACAGGCCGGCCAGCGGCGCGGTGCGCCATTGGGACGCGCCGGCGCCGGGCTCCGGCATGGTGTCGGCGAGGCCAGGGCCCATCTCGTGCAGCAGAAGGTCGGTGAACATGGGGGCCTGCCCGCCGTCGCGGGTTGGCAGCGCCGGGCGATGGCAGGCGGCGCAGCCGGTGGCGGCGAACAGGCGTGCGCCCGAGCGGCGCTCCGCCTCGGGCAGGGGCTCGGGGGCCGGGGCGGGCAGGGAGGCCACATAAGCCACAACCCGGCCGAGCAGCGGCCGACCAATCTCCAAGGCGTCGTCCGCCGTGCCCTCGGTGCGGTTGGCATTGCCGTGGGGAGCGTTGCGGCACGCGGTCTGCGTGGGCGTACAATCGCCCCACGGCTCCGGATGGTAGGGATTGGACAGGCCCAGATCGAGGAAGAAGGCTTCCGCCGATTGGCTGGCAAGGTCGGGCTGGGCCGCCTTCCAGCCGAACCGGCCGATGGCGGTGGTGCCGTCTGGGCGGGTGACGCGGCGGGCACGGCCCGAAACGCCGTCCTTGCCTGACGCCTGCTCCTTTTCGATGGCGAGGATCGCCGCATCGGGGACCTGCGCCAGTGCCCCGCGCCCCTTCAGGTCCGGCGCCACGCGCAGAGACAGGCCGCTGGCCGGATCAAGCCGGCCGTAGCCCAGCTCCAAGGGATGGGGCGCGCGGGCGATACGGCCGTCGGAAAGCGGCGTGTCGCTCACGCCAATCATCCCCTCCGGGGGGATGCCCGGCACGGCGTCGATCTGGAAGCGCCGGCCATAGACCGGATCGCCGGAGCCGTCCGGCCGGGCGATCATGAGCACGAAGCCGCGCCCGGCCGTGCCGTCCTCGATCTTCGCCGGTGCCCGGCCGTCGCGCGGGTGGCAGGTGGTGCAGGAGCGGGCGTCGAAGAGAGGGCCGAGCCCGTCGTCGCCGCGGGTGGAGGCGGGGGCTGGCACCCATGGCCGCTTGAACAGGGCCTTGCCAATGGCGAGGTCGAGCTTGTCCAGCGTCTGCTCGCCCGCCGCCGCAGGTGTCGCCAACAGGGCGAAAGCAAGGGCCGCGCCAAGGCCGAACCGTCCCATCATGCCACCCGGAACCAGCCCATGAGGCCCGCATCCATGTGCTCCAGGATGTGGCAATGGAACACCCAGTCGCCGCTCTTGGCGCGAAAGGCGATTTCCACCGTCTCGTTGGGCTCGGTCATCACAGTGTCGGCGAGATAAGGCGGGATGGTCGTCTTCCGTGTCGAGGACAGGACGCGAAAGACGTGTCCGTGCAGGTGCATGGGATGGACGTGCTTGGTTACGTTGGTGATGGTGAGCCGGTAGCTGTCGCCATCTTTCAGGATATCGAGCGGCGGCGGCAGCCGCAGGTCGGCACCCGCGCCCCAGGACGTGCGGTTGATGGCCCAGAAGGTCTTGTCGCCCACGCAGAAGGAATCGATCAGGGCCTTCGCCAGCGGATCGTCCGCCGGCAGGGGCGGCGCGATGGCGGTGGCACCGGCGGCGGTCTGCACGATGAAATCCCGCTTTTTCGCGCGGCTGACGTCCGGCAACGGCACCTTGGCGGCGGGCAGCGCGATGGGCTTGAAGGGCGTCTTCTTCTTTCCCTTGTCCACCGCCACCAGGGTGGTGAGCAGATAGGGCTCGGCGGTGCGATAGTCGAAGACCTTCACCTCTTCGCCGGGACCGGGCATGCGCACATGCACGTCGAGCCGCATGGCCGGCCCCATGCGCCACACCTCGTCCGGCAGCTTGGAGAGGGGGAGCGGGACGAGGGCCTGCCCATCCACGGCGATGATGGCGGCGTTGTTGGTGTCGCAGCCGAATTCGATGGTGCGGGTGGAATCGGCCACGATCGTGCGCAGGCGCACGTCGCCATAGGCCGGCGCCTCGATCCGCGGCGGGATCACCGAGCCGTTGGTGGCGCGCACCGTGCCGAAACTGCCGGCGGTGGAGGCGCCTTCGTCGGTGAACATGGGCATCCAGCGGCCATCCGCGTCGAGCCGCCAGTCCTTGACCGCGATGATGTGTTCCAGGTCGAAGCCGAGCCTGGCCTCGGCCGGGTCTTCCACCAGCAGCAGGGCCACGAGGCCGCGCCCCACCTGGCCGGTCTCATCGCAATGGGGATGGAAGAAATAGAAGCCCGGATCGGGCAGGGGTACGTTGTAGGTGAAGCGACCGCCGGCGGGGATCGGTTCCTGGGTGAGGGGGGCGACGCCGTCGGAGAGGTTGGGTACGCGGATGCCATGCCAGTGCACGGTGGTGGGCGTCGGCATACGGTTTTCGAAATCCACCATCAGCCGGGTGCCGAGCGGCACGCGCCAGGTGAGGAAGGGCGTGCCGTTATAGGCGCAGAAGCCCTGCGTCTTCGGCTTGTCCGGGCCGAGGAGCGCCACCTCCATCTCCGCAGCGGAGAGGGCAAGGTGGCGCACCGGCGCATTCGGGGGAAGCGTGTCGCGCGAGACGGCCATGTGCCCGAGGGCGGAGGGGGCGAAACCCGCCGCCCCCGCCGCCGTGGCGCCAAGCAGGACTGCCCGTCGCGAGATCATCACCTCAGCCTCATTTCTTCTTCACGGCCTTGGGGTCGTCGAGGCTGGCCGAGCCTTCCACCTTGATCTGCAGCTTCAGGACCGAGACCCCGCGCTCGATGGCATGGGCCTGGGCGACGAGGGCATCCACGCCGTCCTGGATCAGCTTCGCGCCCTTCTCGTTTCCTTCGGCGAGCATCGCGTCGTAGTAGATCTCGCCGGCATCGGCCGTGTCCTTGATCTTCTTCAAGGCGGCGAGGGCGGCGTCCGACTTCTGGTCGATCTCGTCGGCGATCTTGGGGTCCGCGGCGCGGATCAGGTCGGCCACCGAGGGACCGGAAAAGACGGTGCCGTCGGGCTTGGTGTAGCGGCCGTAATAGACGTCGCGGATGCCCACCTCGTCGTAATAATGCGCGTTGTGGGTGTTGTTGGAGAAGCAGTCGTGCGCTTCTTCCGGGTCGTGCAGGATGAGGCCGAGCTTCATGCGCTCGCCGGCGAGTTCGCCGTAGGACAGGGAGCCGAGGCCGGTGAAGATGACGCCGAGTGCCGGCTTGTCCTTTTTCTTGAGAAGGGTGGTGCGGGCGATACCCTTCGGTCCCCACACGTTGGTCATCTCATCAAGGTCCGCCACCAGCGTTGCCGTGGCGACCCTCAGAAATTCGGCACGGCGGTCGCAATTGGCGTTGGTGCAATTCTTCAGGTCGAAATCCGTATAGGGGCGATTGCCGGCGTTGATCTTGGGATCATGCAGGTTCTGGCCCCAGAGCAGGAATTCGATGGCGTGCCAGCCCGAGCCCACATTCGCTTCCACGCCGCCTGCGGTGTTGAGGCTGTGCAGCAACTCCGGCGTGATCTTCGTGGTGTCGATGGTCTTCTTGCCGATACGGATGGATTTCGAGCCAATCACGTTGGCGGTGTAGAGCGGGTTTTCATCCGACTTCTCGCCATAGCTCTTCTTGTCCACGTAATCGATGAGGCCTTCATCCAGCGGCCAGGCGTTCACGTCACCTTCGATCTTGTCCACCGCCTTGTTGCCGAAGCGGAAGGCTTCGGTCTGCATGTAGAAGACACGGGCGGCCTTCCAGGCGTCGCGGGCCTTGGCCAGCGTTTCGGCGCTCGGGGCATCGAGGAAGGAGAGAATGACCTTCTGCATGTCCCGGGCCGTGGCGGCGGAAGACCCGTACATGGACTGTGCCAGGTCGGCATAATGGACGATCACATCGCGCGGCTTGGGGGCATCCTTGGGAGCTTCGGCAACGGCCGGGCTCACGAAGGCTGCAAAAGCGGCGACGACTGCGCCTAGAACATGCGCGCGCATCGACCTTCTCTCCTTGAAAATGAATGTTCGAAATGGGGGGCGGGCTCCCTCCGGACCGGACCTTAGGGATCCGGCCAAGGCGCGGCAAGTGCCCGGCGAGACAATGGAATTGTTCCATTGTCGGGATCGGTCACGAAGACTTGCAGGTGGCAAGTCAAAACGCCGCACACGGTAGTTAATTTACGCTACGCCAATCCATGCGCCTGTTCAATGCTCCAGGTTCGCGCCCCGCGTCGCTACAAGATCTGGAATGATGGGGCGCCGGGCGTTTCGTCTGTCGCGGATAACGTTGCGTGCAGGTCCGGCGGCGTTCGGTTCTTGGCATTTGAATAATTCAAAACAATGGTGGCCCCGATGACAGTGCGGCGACAGAAGTGCTAGGTTGCCTCCAGTCATTTGCAGAATTTCTCCTTACGTTACGTCGGCTTCTGTCGGTTTTAGAAATGTTGAAAGCGTCGATGCCCTTCGTCTTTCGTCGTGTCCTAGCGTGCATCAGGGCCCGCAATTCGGAAGCGGAGCGCGCGCTCGCCAGGAAGGAACGGTTGCCATGATTGCCGCGCTGCTGATCGTCTTCCGCGAGGTGCTGGAGGCGGGCATCGTCATCGGGGTCGTTCTGGCCGCGTCCGAGGGCATCCGCCATCGCGGCCTGTGGATCGGGCTCGGCATTCTGGGTGGCCTGTCCGGTTCGGCGCTGCTGGCCCTGTTTGCCAACGAAATCGCCTCCACCTTCGAGGGTTCCGGCCAGGACATCCTCAACGCCGCGATCCTCTCCATCGCCGTTGTCATGCTGGTGTGGACAGTGGTGTGGATGGCCAGCCACGGCCGGCAGATGGTGGCCGAAATGAAGGATGTGGGGAGCGATGTGAAGGAAGGGCGCCGGCCGCTCGCGGCGCTCGCCATCGTGGTGGGCATGGCCGTGCTGCGCGAGGGTGTCGAGATCGTGCTGTTCCTCTACGGCATTGCCACCACCGGTGACGAGACCGTAGGCGCCGTGGTGCTTGGCGGTCTCGCCGGGCTGGCTTGCGGTGCTGTGGTTTCGCTTGCGCTTTATCGCGGGCTTGTCGCCATTCCCCTCAGGCACTTGTTCAAGGTCACAACCATTATCATCACCCTGCTTGCCGCCGGCCTTGCCGCGCAGGCGGTGGGGATTCTCCAGGATTCGGGTTTCATCCAGTCCTTGTCGGATCCGCTGTGGAACACCAACTGGCTGCTCGCCGACGACAGCGCCCTGGGACGGGTGCTGCGCACCCTCGTCGGCTATCGTGCCGAGCCCACAGGCATGCAACTGATCGCCTATCTGGGGACCGTGGCCACCATCGTCGTGCTGTCGTCGATGGTAAACGGCCGCAGGTCTCCCGCTGCGGGCGCCCCCCGCCAGGTGCGAGCCTGATCGCGAGCCTGACCAGGCGCAACCGATGGTTCAGGGGGAGCGGCCGGTCGTCCTGGCGCTGGAGCACAGAAACTCGGCACCGATCCCGGACGTGGAACTTTCCTTCGGGAAAGCGTTCCCGGCCGGGGGTGCTTCCGGTATAATGACCCTCCGCCATTCCGCGCCGGGCGCGCGAGGAGGGGACGTAGTGACGAAAAATATCGGTACCCGCCTGTTTCTGCGCGTGGATTTTCCGGATGGTCGCCGCCTCGGTCCCGGCAAGATCATGCTGCTGGAGGCGATCCGCGAGCACCGCTCCATCCTCTCCGCTGCCAAGGCCATCGGCATGAGCTACCGCCGGGCCTGGCTTCTGGTGGATGAGCTCGATCGCATGTTCGAGCAGCGGGTGATCGTGACCTTTCCCGGCCGTCGCGGCGCCGGTACGGAAGTGACCGCCTTCGGCGAGCGCATCATCGCCCTCTACCGCGCCATGGAGCGTCAGGCTGCGAAGGCGACCAACGCCGCCGTGGACGAACTCACGAAGGCGCTTTCGGCGGAGTTCCGCCCGCAATCACACGCAGAGCCGGAGGAGCCGCAGACGGCTGGCGCGGCGGGGAAACAGGCGAAGGCGATCTGATTTCCGCCCCCGGCGAGTTGAAGCCGGCCGGCCGGCTTTCCACGGTGACGGCCTTGATCATGGCCCATACCGTCATGCCCGGCTCCAGCGCGAGGCGCTGCACGCTCTCCTGCGTCACCAGTGAATGAAGCTTGCCGTGGGCCAGCGCTACCTCCACATCCGAGAACGGACCTTCCGCCCGGGTGATTCTGGCGATGGTGCCGGACAGGCGGTTTGTCACCGACACGTCGATGGGCCGCGATAGCGACAGCGAAACATCGCGCGAGCGCACGCGTGCACGCGCCGGCGCGCCCACCGGCCGGCCCACCAACGGCACCCGAAGCTCGCCGTCGGGAAAGGAGACGGTGGACAGGCCGAACTCCTCGTTATGGGCAGTGATGGTGCAGTCGAAGATCGTACCGAGATCGAAGCGGCCGAGCACGGGCAAAAGTTCGGGTTGGGACAGAACGTCCGCGAGGGGGCCGCAGGCGATAACCTTGCCGTCGGCCACGGCCGCCACTGCGTCCGACAGGCGCAGCACCTCCTCCACCGAATGGCTCACATAGAGGATCGGCAACCGAAGCTCGTCCCGCAGGCGTTCGAGATAGGGCAGGATCTCCCCCTTGCGCATCTCGTCGAGGGAGGCGAGCGGCTCGTCCATGAGCAGCAGGCGCGGCTGGGACAGCAGGGCGCGGCCGATGGCGACGCGCTGCTTCTCGCCGCCGGACAAGGTGTGGGGTCGACGCTTCAACAGGTGGCGAACGCCAAGCATCTCCACCACCGCGTCGAAGCCGATGGTGCGTTCCCGTCTGGCCCGGCGCTCGCCATAGCGCAAGTTGTTGTCCACGGTCATGTGCGGAAACAGGCGCGCGTCCTGGAATACGTAGCCGGCGCCGCGCCGTTCCATGGGCAGGTCGATGCCCTTGTCGCTGTCGAAGAACACCTCGTCGCCCACCACGATGCGCCCGCGATCCGGCCGGACCGAGCCCGCGACCGCCTGGATGATGGTGGTCTTGCCCGATCCCGACCTTCCGAAGAGAGCGGTGATGCCCATGTCCGGAGCAGCGAAATGGGCCTCGAGGCAGAACCCCGTGTTGCGCGCCAGGGAAACGTCGATCTCGATCATATCTGCCCCAGCGCGATCTTGATGCGCCGGTCCGCCATCTCGGCCAGGATGAGCGCGCCCAGCGCCAAAATCACCGACACCACCGTGAGGCGCAACGCCATGGCGTCGCCGTCCGGCATGTGGGTGGCGCTGTAGATGGCCAGCGGGATGGTCCGCGTCTGCCCCTCGACGTTGGAGACGAAGGTGATGGTGGCGCCGAACTCGCCCAGCGCCGAGGCCAGCGAGATCAGGCAGCCGGACAGCACGCCGGGCATCATCAAGGGAAGGGTGACTGTGAAAAAGGCATCCATCTTGGTCGCGCCCAGCGTGCGCGCCGCGGTCTCGATGCCCTGGTCGATGCCGCCGATGGCGAGGCGGATGGCGTTGACGGTGAGAGGGAAGCTCACCACCGCTGCCGCCACCGTGGCGCCGGCGGTGGAGAAGATCAGCGATATGCCGAACCACTCGTGGAGGTATTGGCCGATATAGCCCCGGTTGCCAAGGGTGATCAGCAGCAGATAGCCGACCACCACCTTGGGCAGCACCAGGGGCAGATGGACGATGCCGTCGAAGATCCCCTTGCCGGGAAAATTGAAGCGCGCGAGCACCCAGCCGATAAGGATTGCGGGGGGCAGGCTCCAGATGGTGGCCCAGAAGGCGACCTGCAGGCTGAGCCTGACGGCCGTCCATTCTTCAGGGGTGAGCATGGGGCAGTCTTCCGAGTGATGGCGGTTCTGGGCTTGGCGCGTCTTGAGCTTAAGCCGAAGCCACGGAAGTCGCGAAGCAAGTCCCGTTCCCACTGGGCCACGGGCCGCGGCGGGAACGGGGACCTGAGTGGGCTCACTTCACCGTGAAGCCGTACTTCTTATAGATCTCCTTCGCTTCGGGCCCCTGGAGGAAGGCGAAGAAGGACTTGGCGGCGGGGGTGTCCTGACCCTTCACGAGGGCGAAGGGATATTCCACCGGGGGATGGCTGTCGGCCGGGAAGACGGCGACGACCTTCACATTCTTGGCCACGGCCGCGTCAGTCGCATAGACGACGCCGAAAGGCACCTCGCCGCGTTCCACCAAGGCAAGGGCCGCGCGCACACTCTCGGAGCCGACGATGCGTGGGGCGACCTTGTCCCACACGCCGAGATTGGTGAAGGCAGTCTTGGCGTAGACGCCCACGGGGACGCTGTCCACAAGGCCGGTGGCGATGCGGCCGTTGGCGCCGAGCAGGGCGTCGATGTCCATGCCCTTGGTGATGGTCACTGGCTTGGCCTTGTCGGCCGGAGCGACCAGCACGAGGGCATTGCCGAGGACGGTCGCGCGGGTGGCGGGCAGGGTGAGGCCCTTGCCGTCGGTATAGTCCATCCACTTGAGGTCGGCGGAGGCGAAGATATTGGCCGGCGCGCCGGCCTCCAACTGCTTGGCCAGCGCCGAGGAGGCGGCGAAGGAGAACTTCACCTGCGTCTTCTCGCCCTTGGCGGCATAGGCCTTGGCCACGTCCTCGAAGGCGTTGGTGAGGCTGGCGGCGGCGAAGGCGGTGACCGTGGTCTCAGCGCCGGCAGCCGATGCCTTGGCCGGTTCCTCGGCCCGCACGGGAGCAAGGCTGGCGGTGGCAAGCAGAAGGCCGACTATGAGGCCGCGACGCAGAATGAAGCTGGACATGGCAATGGTCCCCTTTGATATGTCCGTTCATATACAGCATGCCGTAGGGAAACAAGAGGCGATGCGTCCGGGGCTAAAGGGGTAAGCCGGTGGGGCGACAGGAAAGCTGCGGTTTATGCTGCATTGCGGCATGTGGCCGCGGCGCCCCGAGGGGCTGCGTCCTGGCTCTTCGAGCGTTCGGCGCGGGCACGCAGGTGTGAGGCCCGCGCGCGGCACGCACGGATCTTCAGAAGCCGAACAGCTTGAAGGCGGCGGCGCCCGGAGCGAGCATGGCGAACGCCCAGAGCGCCGCGCTCGCGACGTTTGCCACCTGGAAATGGGTCTGTCTCATGGCCAGCACTCCGGCCACCAGCGGCACCACCGCGCGCACGGGCCCGAAGAAGCGGCCGATGGCCACGCCCCAGACGCCGAAGCGATGGAAGAAATCTTCTGCGCGGGCCACCAGATCCGGCCGTTTCGACAGGGGCCAGAAGGTCTTCGCCCGTTCCTTGTAATGGAAGCCGAGCCAGTAGGAGATGGCGTCGCCCAGAGCTGCGCCTGTGGCGGCGGCAAGCCAGATGGGGAAGAAATGCAGCCCGCTCGCCTCGATCAGCGCGCCGATGGCCAGCAGCAGGACCGTCGCGGGAATGAAGAACGACACGAGAGCGAGCGATTCGCCAAAGGCGAGGCCGAACACGATCGGCGCGGCGAGGGCGTGGTTATTCTGAACAAACACGGTGGTCGCAGCGATGATGGCCTGAACGTCGATCATGTCTCCTCCAGCTGCAGAGATCGGAAGGCCGGTCCTCCCGCGCAAGAGGCGGTCCCGGTGTCACCCCGCGGCGCACCTGTCATGCCGCAGGACTTGGGCGAAAAAGCTGCTCGCGCCTTGAAATTGTCATGGGGATGGGTCATACACCCTGCCGTAGCGCCCCGGAGGGATTCCCAATCCCCCTTGCAGCGCGCTCGGGCCGCGTAGCGGAGACCGCCGGAGCTTCCCCTTTTGAAGCGTCGCGAGCGGCTTTGCCCGACTTCAACGATTGCCTTTGGACACCCCAGGCCACGCGGGATGTCGAATATCCCCGCGAACCGCGCTGCGCCCATGCGTGCGCCGGTGTCGTTCGCATATGAAAGTCAGAGCTTGACCTCTTTTTCGAACCTCGGCCTCGCCGAGCCTATCGTTCGCGCCCTTACTGAAGCGCAGCACGTCACTCCCACCCCCATCCAGGCCGAAGCCATCCCGCAGATTCTCGCGGGTCGCGATCTGATCGGCATCGCCCAGACCGGCACCGGCAAGACCGCCGCTTTCGCCCTCCCCATCCTTGACCGCCTGGTCCGCCATCCCCACCGCCCCGAGCCCAAGTCGGTGCGGGCGCTGGTGCTCTCCCCCACCCGTGAGCTGTCCGGCCAGATCGTCGAGAACTTCGAGCGGTTCGGCCGTCACGCCAACATCTCGGTGTCGCTCGCCATCGGCGGCGTGCCCATGGGCCGGCAGATCCGCGCGCTCTCTCGCGGCGTGGATGTACTGGTCGCGACCCCCGGCCGCCTCATTGATCTCGTCGAGAACAACGCGGTGAAGCTCGACCAGGTCGAAGTTCTCGTCCTCGACGAAGCCGACCAGATGCTGGACATGGGCTTCGTGCATGCCATCCGCGCCATTGTGCGCCGGCTGCCGCACAAGCGGCATTCCCTGTTCTTCTCCGCCACCATGCCCCACGCCATCGCCGAGCTCGCGGGCTCCATGCTGCGCGATCCCGTGCGCGTCGCGGTGACCCCGGTCGCCAAGACCGCCGACCGGGTCGAGCAGCGGGTGATCCTGGTGGACAAGGCCAACAAGGGCCAGCTCCTCGCCGAGGTGCTCTCCACCGAGGAGATCGACCGCGCCCTCGTCTTCTCCCGCACCAAGCATGGCGCGGACAAGGTGGTGCGCGTGCTCGCCAAGGCCGGCATCGCCGCCGAGGCGATCCACGGCAACAAGTCGCAGAACCAGCGCGACCGCGTGCTCGCTGCCTTCCGCGAAGGCAAGATCCGCACCCTCATCGCCACCGACATCGCCGCCCGCGGCATCGACGTGACCGGGGTGAGCCACGTCATCAACTTCGACCTGCCCAACGTGCCGGAGAGCTACGTCCATCGCATCGGCCGCACCGCGCGCGCCGGCCGTGAAGGCATCGCCATCTCCTTCTGCGATCACGAGGAGCGCGCGTTCCTGCGGTCCATCGAGAAGCTCATCAAGATGCAGCTTCCCGCCAGCGACCGTCGCGGCGCGGGCACCCGCTTCGCGGTGCCGGAGCTTGAGCCCATCATCCTCGACGAGCGGGACGAGACCTCCGAGCGTTCGGACTATATCGGCCGGTCTGGCCGGCAGAACCCGCGCGGCCAGCGGCCCCGCCACGGTGACGAGCGGTCCGGCGAAGGCCGGTCGCGGGCGCCGCGTTCGGAAGAAGGCCGGCCCCAGGCGGCGCGTGCCCACCAGCCGCGCGGCGAGGGCCGTCCGTCCGGCGGTCGTCCGGAAGGGCGCCCCGATGCCAGCGGCGCACAGGGTGCGGGTCATCGCGCGGGCCAGCCGGCCCGGGCCGAGGGTCGCGGCCAGAGGACCGAGCGGGGCCAGCGCCCCGCCGGTGACATCGGCGGCCTCGGCTTCATGCAGTCGGTTCCGAACCGCGGCCAGCGCTCGGACTCCCGTCCGGGCGGCGCCAAGCGTCCGGTCGGCTGAGACGCATTGAATTGATCACGGGTGCGCGCGGATGGCGAAAATGCGTCGCCGCGCGCACCTCGGCTATGGGCGTACGGGTGATTTCGTGAGATAAGCCCGGTAATTCTGCCCCCTCGTCGGGGCCTCTGGAGACGACTATATGGCGAAGGAAGAACTGCTGGAGTTCGAAGGAACGGTGACCGAGGTGCTCCCGGATGGCAACTTCCGTGTGCGGCTCGATAACGATCATCAGATTCTGGCCTATGCGGCCGGCAAGATGAAGAAGAACCGTATCCGCACCATCGAGGGTGACCGCGTGGTGGTGGAGATGTCCCCTTACGACCTCGATCGCGGCCGCATCAACTTCCGCCACAAGGCCGAGGGCAACGCCCCGCCGCCCGGCGCCCGCCGCCAGCAGAATTTCCGCCGCCGCTGATTTCGGCCGGCTGCGCTCTTGTCCCGCCGCGCGCGTCCGTCCGACCCTGTCGGCGTGGGCTGCCGCGCGGGGGCAGGGCGCTCGACGTTCGGATTGGCTCCAAGTTCGTAGCGGCTTACGGCAATCGCTTCGGATTCGCGGTGTTGACGCGTTTTCTTGAAGCGAGCTGGTATCCACTTCGCCTGCTGACGCTTTAAGACTGCGTCGGGCAGAAGCGGAGGGCGAGATGGAGCTGCGTCTGGCGAAGGCGATGATGACGGCCGCCCTGGCGGCCTTTTGCCTGCTGGTCGCCTACGACAATCTCGTGGATTACGAGACCAATTATGCGTTCGTGCGCCATGTGCTGAGCATGGACACGACCTTTCCCGGCAATGCCCTGATGCATCGCGCCATCACCGACGAGCGGGGGTGGCGCATGGCCTATGCCGCCATAATCGCAGGCGAGGCGGTGAGCGGGCTGTTCCTCGCCCTCGGCGCCGTCGCCATGCTGGCGCGCCTTGCTGCGCCCGCCGCCCGCTTCGAGCGCGCCAAGCGCTTCGTCTATCTGGGCGGCGCGCTGGCCTTCCTGGTCTGGTTCTTCGGCTTCATGGTGGTCGCCGGCGAGTATTTCGCCATGTGGCAGTCCAAGGACTGGAACGGCCAGGCCGCGGCCTTCCGCTTCTCCATGACCGTCCTCGGCGTGCTGATCCTGGTGGCGCTGCCGGAGCGCGAGATCGCGGACACCGAGCCCCCGACGCAGCCGCGCTGAGCCATCAGGCTGGTCCTGAGGGGCGGGAGCGCAGGCCACTCCGCCCCTTCCAGCGGCGAGAGGCCCCAATCAGGCCCCGCGCCGGTTCAATCTCACTCCAGGTCGGAATCCAGGATCGCCATCTGGAAATTGTAAGAGAGGTCGTCGTCCTCGTCGTCCCGGTAGAGGACGCCGATGAACTCCTCGCCCAGATAGACCTCGGCCGAGTCCTTCTTCTTCGTGCGGGCAGTCACCTTGATCTGCGGGTTGCCGAACAGGGTCCGCAAATAGCGCTGCACGCGCTCGAGCTCGGTTTTTTCCAACGGTGTTCTCCTTGCGAACGGATGGCCGCGTTATGGCGGCCAAGGCGCGCGCGTTCAAGTCGCGGCGGGCAACAGCCCTCAGATATCCGCGCCGGACCAGATATTGTCCTCGAACATCTGGTCCATGGAGCGCGAGGGTTCGGCGCAGCCGGCTTCGCCCACCACCTTGGCCGGAATGCCCGCCACCGTGGTGTTGCGCGGTACCGGCTTAAGCACCACCGAGCCGGCGGCGATGCGGGCGCAGCGGCCCACCTCGATATTGCCCAGCACCTTGGCGCCGGCGCCGATCAGCACGCCGCGGCGGATCTTGGGATGGCGGTCGCCGGTCTCCTTGCCGGTGCCGCCCAGCGTCACCCCCTGCAGGATCGACACGTCGTCCTCGATCACCGCGGTGGCGCCGATGACGACGCCGGTGGCATGGTCGAGGAAGATGCCCCGGCCCATGGGCACCTGGGGGTGGATGTCCACGGCGAACACGGAGGAGGCCTGGCTCTGGAGATAGAGGGCGAGGTCGCGCTGGCCGTTGGCCCACAGGAAATGGGACAGGCGGTGGGTCTGGATGGCGTGGAAGCCCTTGAAATAAAGCACCGGCTCAAGCGTCCGGGTGGCCGCAGGGTCGCGGTCTACCACCGCCATGATGTCAGCGCGCAGGGCCTGGGAGATGGACTTGTCGCGGGCGACGGCCTCCAGCCAGGCGGCGCGGATGGCGCTGGCCGGCACGTCCGCATGGTCGAGGCGGGCGGCGATGCGCTCGCCGATCACCGCCTCTAAGCTCGGCTGGCCCAGCACCGCGCCGATGAGGAACGCGGCGAGCAGCGGCTCGCGTTCGGCGGCCTCTTCCGCCTCGTTGCGCAGGCGCGCCCAGACCGGATCGACCACGTCGTGCCAGCGTTCCGTACCCGCCTTGGTGAGCTTCGGGGCGAACGCGTCCGCGACGGGCGCGGGAATGGGGGCAGGCATGGGAGATTGGGGCATTCCTGCCTCCTCGACGATGCAACTTGGCGCCTGTTCTAGCACAAGCGGCGCGAAGGGGAGAGGTTCCCCGTGGTCGCTTCAGGGCCGGCGTTTCAGGAATTCGAGAGCACCTGCCTTGAACACCTTGTCGCCCACGGCAGGGTTGTGGTCGCGGTTGGGGATATCCAGCATGGTACCGTCCGGCAGGAGATCCACCAGGGGCTGGCCGGGACCCGAGACTAGGTCGCGGGTGCCGATGGCCACCAGCACCGGCTGGAAGATGCGCCCCACTTCCTCGCGGGTTAGCACCTGCCGCGAGCCGCGGATGCAGGCGGCCAGCGCCTTCAGGTCGGCCTTGTTGGCGTCGGCGAAGGCGCGGAACATGCGGCCCATGGGATCGCCGACATCGTCCAGGCTCGGTGCCTCCAGCGCGTCGGCGACGGTCTGGGGCAGGCCCACCCCGTCCACCAGATGAATGCCGAGCCCGCCCAGGATCAGCGAGCGCACCGCCTGCGGGAAATGCAGCGCCATCTGCGCTCCCACGCGCGCGCCCATGGAATAGCCGACCACATCTGCCCGCTCCAACCCGAGATGGGCGAGGAGGCGCTGGGCATCCTCCGCCATGATGCGGGTATCGTAGAGGGCGGGGTCGTACAGCTTTTCCGACTCCCCATGGCCGCGATGGTCGAAGCCGATGGCCCGGTAGCCGGCCTCGGTGAGGGTCTTCGTCCAGGAGGGGCCGACCCAGTTGATCTCCTTGGAGGAGGCGAAGCCGTGGATCAGGAGGACCGGATCGCCGGCGCCGATGTCGAAATAGGCGATATCGACGCCTGCGGAAGAGAAATGGGGCATGGGGAACCTTCGCGGGCCACCGCCACGGCGGGCGCCTCGGATCTCGGCGGATGACGGGGCGGGAAACTAGAAGCTCGCTCCCGTTGTGCCAAGTCCGCCGGTGACTTGTCTTGAGGCAGATGGTCCGCCGGCGACGGGAGGCGGGAGAGGTTCCGCGCGGCCTCGATGGCCGCCAGCACGCGGGCGGCCGCAACCTCCATGTTGGCAACGGGCACCGATGGCAGGGCCGCCGCCTGTGCCGGGGCGGGTGTCCCATGCCGATGCCGGACGGCCCTGGGGCGCTTGCCGCGCCAGCACCGCCGGGCGCAGGCGACGCAGAAGGAGTTGAAGGACCAGATGAGGGCGAAGGCGTAGAGCGCCGTCGCGAAGGCCCACCAGATCAAGTGGAACAGCGCGCTGGTGATGGCGATGGCCCCGCGCCCCAATGTCTTGAGGATGGCCAGCGTCTGTGACCTCTTGGCCTCGGCGAGGCGGGCGACGCGGGAGAGATCCCGCCCGCTGTCGGCCACCTTCAGGCCTTCCAGCGCTGCGCGGGTGCCGGCCTTGGCCTCGATGCGGGCGGCGTCATCCAGCATGCGGGTGAGGTCGGTGAGGCGCTGCGTACGCACCACCCCCTTCACCGCTGCGGCATCCACGCTTGCGGGCGCCGCCGCGAGCCGGCGCAGGGCGGCAAAGTCCACGCTCTCGCGCACCGCGCGGGTGAGGCTGCGGGCGAGCGCCGCGGAGAGGCGGCCGGTGCGCTTGGCCACCTTCACCAGCGAGATGCCGATGCGCACCGGCAGGCTCGCGCCCACGGTGGCATAGGTCCCGGCGGTGACGGCGATGCCCACGGCGGACAGGCCGAGGATCAGCTCGTCCGCCTCCTCGCCGCGCGCCAGCTTCAGGCCCTCGCGGCCGGCATCGCGGATGTCGCCCCACACCATGAGATCGCTGGTGGCCGCGCCGGCGAGGCCCGCCAGATCGCTCGGCTCGCCGGTGACGAAGCCGAGGCCGAACGCCTTGGCCGACCGCAGGGCCTCGGACAGGGCTCCGGTGGCCTCCGTCACCTGCGCGCGCAATTCCGGCGAGATGGGGAGGCTGCGCGCATCAGCCAGCGCGAGGAAGGAGGCGGCGAGCGCGGCATCGTCCTCGGCCAGCGCCGCCGCGATGGAGCGGCGCGCGTCTTCCGCTGTGAAGCCGGCAAGGCCCAGGTCAGCAAGGGTGGCCGGATCGTCCCGCGCGGCGACGAGCTTGAGGCTCTCCTTCGCCACCGGCAGCAGCCATGGCGTGCCGGCGAGGAGCGTTGCGAACAGGGCGAGGGCGGCGAGAATGCGGGCCATGGTGTTTCCTGAAGGGCATTCTCGCATCCCATCATGGCGAAGGTGAAGAGGTGCGCGGCCGGGCCTCTTCCCGCGTTCATCGTCCCCCCGTTCGGACAGACACGCTGCCCCCGCCGCCGCGCTCGATATGACGCGCGATGTCGTCGCGGCGAACTGAATCATTAAGTGGGTGAACGCCGTCTGCCGTACCTTGATGTGGCTGAAGACGGAGGCCTCCAAGGATGCGGTCGCCGTGGTACCGGAAGAATAGTTTCCGGAGGAACGTGCACCTTATCTCTCAGTGGTGAAGAGTTCTTAGCCGATCTCTTCGCATGCCGGTGTCACTCCCGTCCGTGGTATGAAAAAGCGCGCACGCCATGCGGGTTGAGTTTGATCCGGATCTAAGGGGCACGACCATCGACCTGGCGAAGACCTTCGACGATCGTTTTGTCGTGAGGGCGGCGGCGGGCGGAAAATAAGCGCAGGCGGTGCGTATTATTTCGAGGGCTGCCCTTGAAAGGCCGTTATTGGTCCCTATCTCTCACTCAACCCAAGCCGCCGGACGCGGCGCGCTCCAAAGCGCGAACGCATTCGGGAGACGGACGGATGTACTCCGATCCCGCCGCGGCACTGGGTGTTCGTTCCTCCGCTTTCCATGATCATGGATGTGCGGAGGGGCGAGCTGAGCGGACAGTTCGTCATCGGCCTGCTTCATCGTTTCCTTCGGGCCGCGACACAAAAGCCTTCCAATTCGAACTCGTCTAGAACTACGCCCCGCTGCGCCGCGACGTTGGTCGTGCGCGGGGGTGACTGGCGCAGGCACAGCTGAAGAGCGACCTGCGCGCACAGGAGGCCACCATGGCCACAGGTACCGTTAAGTTTTTCAATTCCCAGAAGGGTTTCGGCTTCATCCAGCAGGATGAGGGCGGCCCCGACGTCTTCGTGCACATCTCGGACGTGGAGCGCTCCGGCCTCTACAGCCTGAACGACGGGCAGAAGGTGTCCTTCGACATCGTCGCGGACAACCGCGGTAAGAGCAAGGCGTCGAACCTCGCCGCTCTGTGAGCTGACGCTCTGATTTAAGAAACCCCGGTCACCGCAAGGTGGCCGGGGTTTTTTGCGTTTGGAGCAGCTTGTAGCAATGGTCCATGAGATTGGCTCATGGACCATTGGTCAAGCCCGCTCGGCGCCCGGTTCCGGCTGTTGCCGGAACCGGCTTTAAGATTCACAACTCGGGAACACCCGAGTTGTCGTGCGGACCCACTTGGCATCGGTCAACGACCGAGGCCGATGGTATTAATACTCGCTCCCAGCCGCCCCACTCAGCGCAGCACGTACACCGTGGTTCCCACGCGGACGCGGTTGTAGAGGTCCACCACATCATCGTTGGTCATGCGGAAGCAGCCGGAGGAGACCGCTTGGCCGATGGTCTCCGGCTCGTTGGAGCCGTGGATGCGATAGAGGCTGGAGCCGAGATACATGGCCCGCGCGCCCAGCGGATTTTCGATGCCCCCCGGCATGTAGCGCGGCAGGTCGGGCCGGCGCCGCAGCATCTGCGCGGGCGGCGTCCAGCCCGGCCATTCCTTCTTGGCGCTCACGGTCTTCACGCCCGACCACTGGAAGCCCTCGCGGCCGACGCCGACGCCGTAGCGCAGGGCCTCGCCACGGGAGGTGACATAATAAAGCCGACGCTCCGAGGTGCGGATGACGATGGTGCCGGGCGCATATCGCGGGTCGATGGACACCACCTGCCGGCCGATGGGCGAGGAGGTGCCGACGTAGCCGGCATTGCTGTTGGCGCCGCTGAACAGCTTGTTGAAGTTGAAGATGTCGTAGCGGTCGTCGGCTCGCGCCGGCCCCGCCGCCACGATCGCGGCCGCGACGGCGGCCAGGGCGAGGGATCTGAAGTGCGTCATGGGTCTTACGTCTCGGCTGAGGAACGAAGGGGACACACGGGGAGCGGATCGTGCTCCGACGTCCATTTTGTCGCCGTAAAATGGACATGACTGCAACCGCTTTGTGGCATGGCGGTTCCGGCCGCACGGGAGTGTGATGCGGATTTTCCGCCCGTGGGGCCTTGCCGCAACGCTCAAGCCTTGCCGGCTACCTCCCGCACGAAGGCGGCCAGCGCCGCGTTGAAGCGCTCGGGCGCCTCCAGGAATGGCGCATGGCCGACGCCCTCATAGAGGTCGAGCCGGGCGTTCGGCACGATTTCGGTAATATGTTCCGCCATGGCCGGGGCCACCACCTCGTCGAGGGCGCCCTGGACCACCAGGGCCGGCACGTCGAGGGTGCGGTTGAGGGCGTCATAATCCGCCACCCGGTCGAACAGGGCGGCGCGGATGTGGTGCGGCACCAGCATGTTCACGCCGAACAGCAACTCGAACAGGGGCTGCGGGATGGGATTGGCGAAGCAGCGGCGCAGGAAGGCGCGGCTGGCGGTGATGTTCTCCGCCACGTCCGGGCTGCACATGAGCCGCATGAGGCGGTTGCAGCTGCCGTAGAAGCGCCGTTCGTTGGCGGTCACCGCATCCACGAACACGATGCCGGAAATGCCCTTTGTGCCGTAGGTGGCCACATAATCGCCGATGATGCGCCCGGCATAGGACCAGCCCACCAGCACCGGCCTTTCCAGTCCGAACGCCCGGATCACCGCGTCCACCTCGCCGGCCCAGAGTTCCGCCGCCTTGTAGCGGGCGGGGTCTTCCGGCTTGTCCGAGGCGCCATGGCCGCGGAAATCGTAGGTGACCATTTGGAAGTCGGAGAGGAACGGGCTTGCCGTCTGCCGCGACCAGCACAGGCTCGACTGGGAAAAGCCGTGGATGAAGACGATGCCCGGCCGAGTCCCGGTGCCAAAGGGCTCGGCGCCGAAGGCCTCGGCGGCGATGCCGATGCCGTCGGGAGTGGTGACGCGGGCGGTGCGGCGGGCGGGGGGCTTAAGAACGCTCATGGCCTTCTGCCTAGCATGCCCGGCGACAGGCTTTAAGCGCGGGCGTGGCCGGTTCCGCCGCCTGGAAACCGCCACCTTGGGTCCGCCGCTTTGCCGATGATATAGAGCGGGCCGAACGCGGCAGTGCCACAGAGGCGGCGAATCATGCGCAACCTTCTTATGTCCCGAGCCGGGCGTCTCGCCCTCGTCGCCACCCTCGGGCTGCTTGCGCCCGTCACCGCGCGGGCCGCCGATCGCTACATGGCGACGGGGCTGCCCTTCTTCGATCCCTACCATGTGGCCATCGCCAGCATCGACGTGGCCGACGGCAAGGTGACGGGCACCCTCGCCGCGCCCGCAGGCGATCCGCGCCCGGCGCTGCCGCTCTCCGGCACGTTGGCCAACGGGGTTCTCACCCTCACCGTGGGGCAGGGCGCGGAGGCCTACCGGTTCGTCTTCAGCGAGAACGAGCGGGGGCTCCACCGCATCTTCGAGGAGACGACCAGCATCCCCGGCATCGATTCCGTCACCTTGTTTCGCCCGCCGGCGGGCTTCTCGGAGCCGGCGCTGGCGCTGCAGCATGATCCGGAAGACTGGTGCGGGCGCGTCTATGGCGGGCTCTCCGTCCAGTTCCGCGCCAAGGACCTGGCGGCGACCGCCGAGGCGCCGGCCGCCGTGGCGGACCTCGACCTGATGGTGGTGCCGCAGCAGGGTGGCACGGCAACGCAGAAGCTGAAGGACGCCTGGAGCCGCCTGCGGCTCGCCGCGCGGGGCGGCGACGACGTGTCCGTGGACATCGCCGTGCCCGTGGGCAGCGAGGCGAAGCACGCCGAGGACCTGCGCCGCGTGCCGCAAGTGGCTTCCGTGATGCTGCCGGCTTTGTGCGGCGAGATGGCGCTCGCCACCATTCCCCGTGCCCGGGTGGCCGAGGGGAACACGGTGTCTGAGGCGAAGCTGAAATCCTATGCGGAAGCCATGTTGTCACGCCTTTTGTCCGGCGCGGCGCCCGATGCGTCGGCCGCCGGGCCGCGCAAGTTCAGGATCGCCGGCGCGGTGGTGCCCGGCACGTCCGGCCCCGCCTTCAGGGCGACCGTGACCGGAGAGGCGGAGGCGACGCGCCTCGGCAAGGGCAGCTTCGACCAGTTCACCCTGACTCTTGAGCCGGTGGTGACGCCGGACGATGCTGCCGACACCCTCTCGCTCATACCCACCGTCACCGACCTGAAGAGCGCCAAGAAGGCCGGCCCGCAGCCACCCGCCGACGCCGCCTTCCGTCCGGCGGACGATTCCAGCCAGGTCGCTGGCATCGCCCAGCGCATCGTTTCCTTCATCGCCACGGCCGAGGGCACCCGCTGCGCCTTCCTCACCCAGACCGGCTTCGACGAGCCCGACGGTGCCATCTCCTGCACCAACATCGCGCTCGATGATGTGAGCCACCCCGACGACAATTGAGGATGATGCCGGCGCGGCCGAGATCGTTCTAGAATTTTTGAGGCATACCGGTCTCTTGCGAGTGATTAGAAGCGCGACCGCCGCCGTATTTGATTGAAAAATGCGGTGGCGGTCGCGTTTTCATTTTGAGTAGAGCGTGGCTGTAAGCTCCCAAAAATCGAAGGAACCATCCTCTCTCCCCTCCGTTGCATGACCAGGGGCTGAACAAGAGGATACATTCCCATGACCAATCGTCAGCAGGGCGGTTCCAACACTCCCGAGACGGATCAGGCCAAGGAGGTGGCCCGCAAGGCTGCGGAAAGCCGCCAGCAGCATCAGCAGGATCATGGCCGTGGCCAGCAGGGCGGCGGGTTCGACCGGGACCCTGATCGGGCCTCCGAAGCCGGCCGCAAGGGCGGCCAGGCGGAGGAAAAGCGCTCCCCCACGCAGGATCGCGACCAGAACAATGAGGCCGGCCGCAAGCCGGGCGCGCGCTGACGCCTTCCGGCGCTGAGATTTCAGCCGGCCCGCGCCGGCTGAAATCCGCGACTGTCCAGAGACATCAGGAGACAGACATGGGCTTCTTTTCCAAAGACATCCATTCGCTCGACGATCTCTTCGTGCACACGCTGCGCGACATCTATTATGCGGAAAAGCGCATCCTGAAGGCGCTGCCCACCATGGTGGAGAAGGCCTCGAGCGCGACCCTGCGCCAGGCCTTCCAGTCCCACCTCGGCGAGACCGAGGAGCATGTGAAGCGCCTGGAGGAGGTGTTCCGCCTGCACGGCGTTGAGGCCAAGACGGTGAAGTGCCCGGCCATCGACGGCATCATCGCCGAGGCGGAGGAGGTGGCGTCCGAGGTGGCCGATCCCGAGGTGCTGGATGCCGCCCTCGCCGCGGCCGCGCAGGCGGTGGAGCATTACGAGATCACCCGCTACGGCACCCTCATTGCCTGGGCCAAGCGGCTCGGCCGCAATGACTGCGCCACCGTGCTCCAGCGCACCCTCGACGAGGAGAAGGCGGCCGACGCCAAGCTCACCGGCCTCGCCGACGCCCAGGTCAATATG
The DNA here is from genome assembly GCF_005871085.1 of Xanthobacter autotrophicus. Classification (GTDB taxonomy): domain Bacteria; phylum Pseudomonadota; class Alphaproteobacteria; order Rhizobiales; family Xanthobacteraceae; genus Xanthobacter; species Xanthobacter autotrophicus. Next base: position 194,437 of record NZ_VAUP01000028.1, read on the forward strand.
CGCGCCGCCTGACAAGACCGCCGCTGGCGCCTTCCGAATGGCAGGCGCCGCATCTCTCCCTCCCGCGGGGAGAAACCCACTTGCCCCCGTCGCACCCGCGGCGGGGGCATTTTTTGCGTTGAGGGGGCGGCACGGGGCGCACCGACGCGCAGCGCGCGCAGCCAACACTCTGGCCAAGTATCTGGAATGGTGCGGAAAAAGGAATGGTGGGCGATGCAGGGATTGAACCTGCGACCCCTCCCGTGTGAAGGGAGTGCTCTCCCGCTGAGCTAATCGCCCGCGCCATTTGCGAGGAGCGCCGTTTAGGCCGGCGCACCCCTCCCTGTCAAGTGCCGGCCGCTCCAGCCTGTGGATGACCTCATCCCAACGGGCGCGCCAGAAGGGCATCCACGGCCCGCTCCAGCTCGTCGAAGTGATGGATCAACGCATCCGCGCCGAGTTCTGCGGCCGGGGTTTCCGTATAGCCGAAGGACACCGCGACCACCGGTACGCCGGTGGCGCGGGCGGTGAGCACGTCGGTGATGCTGTCGCCCACCATGATCGAGCGCGCCGCCGAGCCGCCGGCCGCCGTGATGGTGGATAGGAGCGGCAGCGGATCGGGCTTGGAGCGGGGATAGGTGTCGGCGCCAGTGATCACGGAAAAACGCCCGGTGAGGTCCAGCGCGTCCAGGAGCAGGCGGGCGAGGTGCTCCAGCTTGTTGGTGCACACCGCAAGGCTCACGCCCTTGGCGGAGAGGCGGTCGAGGGCGTCGAGCAGGCCGGGGAAGGGGCGCGAGCCCACGGCGATGTTGTCGGCGTAATGGGCGATGAAGCGCTGCGTCATCGCCTCCACTTCCGCGTCCGGCAGGGCGACGCCCTCGCTCTTCAGGGCGCGGACGATGAGTAGGCGCGCGCCGCCGCCGATCATGTTGCGCGCCTCGTCGCGGTTCACCGGCGGGATCTTGTGCGGGGCGAGGACCATGTCGAGGGCGTCCAGAAGATCGGGCGCGGTATCGACAAGCGTTCCGTCCAGGTCGAAGGCGACCACAGGGCGGATGGAAACGGATGGGGCAGTCATGTTCGGGCCTCTTCCTCGGGGACAGACAGGGATGGGGGGCGCCGACCCCACTCCCTGCCTTAAATCCTGCCGCTTTTTCGCGCGAGCGTCCGCGTCGATCGCAAGGCTGCGGCGGCATGGCGCAGCCTTGCGCGGAATAGGTCGGGACCGGACGTGAGCTGGGCGGGCCCGAAACCCAAGGAGGCTTGAATGCAGGCGATTGTTGTTTCCGCGTCAGGATCGCGAACCCACCTGCGGACCCTGAATCCGCTGGCGCGCGGCGCGCTGACGGCACTGGCCTTGGCGGGCCTTGGCACCCTCGCCGGTGCCGGCGGGGCGCTGGCGCAGGCAGCCCAGCCGGGGCAGGGGGCTTATGAATTCGCCGCTCCGCCCTCGGCCCAGGCGAACCGCGTCTATGGCCTCAACCGCCAGACCGGCGAAATGAACGTGTGCCAGTTCGAGCGGCCCGAGGGCAGCGCGGTGGGCATCACCCATTGCTTCGCGCAAGGGGAGGGGGCAGGCCCCCAGAAGGCCGGCAGCTACGCCCTGGCCCCCACCCGGTACGAGGGCGAGACCGGCATCTTCCGGGTCAATCGCGACACCGGGGAGATGAGCATCTGCTATGTGCGCGAAACAGCGCGTCCCCAGGGCGGCACCGATTCGAGCCTGGTGTGCACGCCCGCCGCCAGGTGAGGGTGCCCGCAGGGACGCTTGCGGCCAGCTGAGGCGCCGCGCCGCTTGTCGGCGGGCCGGATCAGGGCTAGAGCCGGAACGCGGCGGGGCGACCCGTCCCGCAGCAACGAAACGCCAATGCCTCACGCCGCGCCGGTTGGCCGCGCGCGGGGGTACCGGAACGGAAACTCCCATGGTGCATGCCGAAGACCCGAAGCGCCGCGCGGCCGCTCACGCCCTGACCTACGTGACCGACGGCATGCGCCTCGGCCTCGGCACCGGCTCCACCGCCCGCCATTTCGTGGAGCTGCTGGCCGAGAAGGTCCATGCCGGCCTTAACATCCTCGGCGTGCCCACCTCCGAGCAGACGCTGTCGCAGGCGGTCTCCCTCGGCGTTCCGATCGCGACGCTCGACGAGGCCGGGCCGCTCGACCTGTGCATCGACGGGGCGGACGAGGTCGGCCCCGGCCTTGCCCTGATCAAGGGCGGCGGCGGCGCGCTGCTGCGGGAGAAGATCGTCGCCAGCGCCGCGCGCGAGATGGTGGTGATCGCCGACTCGAGCAAGAAGGTGGCGGTGCTCGGCCGCTTCCCGCTCCCCATCGAGGTGGTGGATTTCGGCGTCGCCTCCATCGAGCGCCATGTGGCCGAGGCGGTGCGCAAGGCCGGCTGCGAAGGCCCGGTGAAGCTGCGCCGCGACGGCGACGGTCATCCTTTCGTCACCGATCAGGGCCACCTCATCCTCGACGCCCATCTCGGCCGCATCCCGGACCCGGCCGCGCTTGCCCGCGCGGTGGAGGAAGTCGCCGGTGTGGTCGAGCACGGGCTGTTCCTCGGCCTCGCCCGCCGGGTCGTGCTTGCCGGCGCGGACGGCATCACCGTGCTGGAGCCCGGCAGCTTCTGATTCCTCTTCCCGGAGAGAGACCCATGTTCATGTCCCACAGCAGCCGCTTCGGCGTGCGGCTTGTTCTCGCCGCTGCCCTTGCCGTGCCGGCCCTCCCGGTTCCCTTCGCCCTGGCCCAGCAGGCGCAGCCCGCCCCGGCGGCGAAGGTGAGCCCGGCGCATCTCCAGTTGGCCCGCGATCTCGTGGCGGTGAACGGCGAGGCCCGCGCTTTTGAAGGGATCATTCCCAACATCGTCGACGGTGCGGCGCTGTCTTTCCTCCAGACCAATCCCGACCTTGCCAAGCAACTGCGGGAAGTCGCCATCATCGTGCGGCCGGAGTTCGAGGCGCGGCAGGCGGAAATCATCGACATCCTGGCGACCTCCTATACCCGCCACTTCACCGAGGCTGAGCTGAAGGAGGCCATCACCTTCTATCGCTCGCCCACCGGCGCCAAGCTGGTGCAGGACCGTCCGGTCATCGTCCAGGAGGCGGTGCAGGGCATCCAGGCGTGGGGCGCGCAGGTGAACGCGCAGGCGATCGAGCGAGTGCGCGCGGAAATGCGCAAGCGCGGCGTCGACCTGTAGGCCTCGCGCGGACGCCTGCCTTCGGGCCGGTTCGGGCTCAACAAAAAAGGCTCCCGGCATTGGCCGGGAGCCTTTTTTGTTTGAGGCCCAACCTCAGATCGCGTCGGTGCGGGCGTCGCGCGGGCCCTGCGGCGCGTCGGCCAGCGCCGCGAACAGGTTCTTGCGGTCGAGGTTGGGGTTGGAGTGGGGGTCCACCAGCGTGCGGGCATGCCACAGGGCATCGAAGCGCTCGTGCTGGGCCTTCAGCCGCTCGCGGTGGAGCTTGTTGCGGGACTTCCCGCGCGAGGCCGATTCGTGGTGGATGAGCAGCGCGTAAGGCGTGGTCACCACCTCATAGCCGGCGCGGCGGGCGCGCAGGCACAGGTCGATGTCGTTGCAATCCTCCTGGAACCGCTCCGCGTCCAGCGGGCCGATGGCCTCCCATACGTCCCTGCGGATGAGCTGGCAGGCGCCGGTGACCGCCGACACGTCCTGCCGCGCCAGCAGCCGGCCTTCGGGGCCGGGCGTGTCCGGCAGGGCATGGGCGAACCAGTGGGAGGCATAGCCGAACAGGCCGACCATCACCCCCGCATGCTGGATGGTGCGGTCGGGGTAGAGGAGCTTCGCCCCCACGATGCCGACGCCGGGCCGAAGCGCAAGCGCCACCATTTCGTCCAGCCAGCCGGCCTCGACCACCTCGATGTCGTTGTTGAGGAACAAGATCAACTCGCCGGTGGCGACCGCGACCCCGTTGTTGCAGATGCGCGGATAATTGAAGTCGCCGTCGTCCCGCACGATGGTCGTGTCGGGCCAGGTGGCCTTCATCTCCGCGAACAGGGCGAAGGTCTCCGGCTCCACCGAGCCGTTGTCCACGATGATGATCTCGAAATTGCGATAGGCCGTCTTCCCGATCAGCGAATCGAGCGCCATGCCCAGAAGGCCGGCGCGGTCGCGGGTGGGGATGACGATGGACACCTTGGGCGGCACCGCCGGCAGTGGGAAATCCGGCCGCAGGAAGTGGGTGCCGGCCTCCGGCACCACGCTCACAGGTACGCCGAGCACGCCTTCCAGCGCCTGGGCGGCCAGCCGGGCGGTTTCGGGCTCGACGAATCCCGGCGGGTGCTCGGGACCGGAATAGGCGATGCGCGGCAGGTGCCGCACCGCGCCGGCGCCGGCCTGCGCCACCGTACGCACGACAAGGTGATAGGGGGCGGCGGCGGCGAAGCGGGGATCGATCCCCAGCGTCCGGCTCAACCCCGCCCGCAGCACGATGAGCGAGCCCATATAGGGCGAGGCTTCCAGCAGATGGCGATTGAAGGCCGGCTTGAACACGCCCGCGAGCGGCGTGCCGGACGCGTCGCAGCGCTCCTCGTCCGTATAGAGCAGCTGGCAGTCGGGATGGGCGGCAAACGCCGCGCGGATCAGCGCCACGGCGTCCTTCGTGGGGCGGCCTTCCACATCCAGCACGCAGATGAGGCCGTCGTCCGGCGCCGCGCTCGCGGTGAGGGCTGCGGCGAGGAGGCTGGCGTGGTTCGCCGCTGGTGCGGGCACGATTTGCGCCGTATCGCCCACCGCCTCCGCCAGCGCATTGCCCTCGCGGGCGAGGCGATCCGCGCTTGCGGCGATGATCCAGCTGAAGCTGCGGTCGGTCTGCGCCTTCAGGGCCTGCGCGCAGGCGGCGATCTCTTCGGGGGAGCGCCCGTCTCCCGCCGCCGACAGGAAGACGACAGCCGGCGCCGCTCCCTCGGCGGGAACCTCGGTGAAGTCCTCCACGAAGGCGTCGCGGAAACGCTGGTACTGCGCCCGCTTCAGGGACAGGCGGGCCTGCGCGGTCTGGCTCAGGGCGATGAGGCTCAAGCCCAGATGGCGCGCCGCGCCCTCCGCCTGCCGCCAGCGGCTCTGAAGGCCCTTGAGGCCGCCTTTGGGGGTGACGAAGGATCCGTTTCGGAAGGCGTGGAGCTTCAGCAGCAGCCGCCCGGCAGGAAACTGCCCGCGCACGGGGTAATAGCCGAGTCCCACCGCGCCTTCCGACACGCCCGTTCCGGTAACGACGATCCGCGCCGTGCCGGCCGGTAGATCCGCCGCCACCGGCGTGTCCGCCTCCGCCGGGAAGGCGGCGAGGGGCGTCCCGCGCCCGTCCTCCATGCGCACCACCAGCGGGCCGGGGACGCCGGTGGCGACCAGCACCACCACCGCCCCCCCGGCGCCCGGCAGGTGCAGGATAAGGGGCGGGAGAAAGGCCGCCGTGCCCGGCTCGGAGGTGACGGCGCGCAGGGGCCGCGGCGGGATCACGTCGTTCAGCATGGGATGTGGTCCCGCCCCTTCGCGGCTTGTTCCGGCTCAGGCCGCAGGGCGATCCGCCCGGCCTTGGCCCCGGCGCATGGGGCATGACCGTGGCTTTCCCTTGACGGATGGGAGCGCCGGCCGTTTTGTGGCGGCCATTGCGCGGCGCGAAGGACGGATTGGAATGTCACGGCGAGAAGTCGACCTGTTTGTCATCGGCGCGGGCTCGGGCGGAGTGCGCGCGGCGCGCATCGCGGCCCAGCACGGCGCCCGGGTGATGATGGCGGAGGAATACCGCGTCGGCGGCACCTGTGTCATCCGCGGCTGCGTGCCCAAGAAGCTGTTCGTCCATGCCGGTCGGTTCGCCCACGATCTTGAGGACATGGCCGGCTTCGGCTGGCGCGTGGGCGAGGCGGAGTTCGACTGGCTGACCCTCGTCGCCAACAAGGACAAGGAAATCGCCCGCCTCGAAGCCATCTACCGCCGCAATGCGGAGAATGCCGGGGTGGAGGTGGTCGCCTCCCGCGCCGTGGTGGCGGGGCCGAACACGGTGCGCATCCTGTCCACCGGCGAGGAGATCGACGCCCGCTACATCCTTCTCGCCACCGGCGCCCGCCCGGCGCTGGGCCCGGCGATTCCGGGCTGCGAGCTGGCCATCACCTCCAACGAGGCGTTCAACCTCACCCATTTCCCCGACCGCATCCTGGTGCAGGGCGCCGGCTATATCGCCGTGGAGTTCGCCGGCCTGTTCCGGGCGCTGGGGTCCGACGTGACCCTGGTCTATCGCGCCGACAAGGTCCTGCGCGGCTTCGACGGGGAGATCCGCGACCATCTGGAAGCCGAGATGACCCGCGCCGGCATCCACCTGACGCCGGGGCGCACGATCACCGCCATCGAGGTGATCAACGGCGGCAAGCGCGTCACGCTTTCGGATGGCGCGGTGGTGGAGGTGGATGATGTGATGCTGGCCCTCGGCCGCATTCCCAACACGGCCCATCTGGGCCTCGACACGGTCGGGGTGAAGCTCGACGAGGTGGGCGCGGTGGTGGTGGACGAGATCGGCTGCACCAACGTGCCGTCCATCTATGCGGTGGGCGACGTGACCAACCGCATCAACCTGACCCCCGTCGCCATCCGTGAGGGCCATGCCTTCGCCGACACGGTGTTCGGCAACAAGCCCTGGACGGTGGATCATTCCCTGGTAGCCACCGCCGTCTTCTCCGAGCCGGAGATCGGCACCGTGGGCCTTTCGGAAGAGGCGGCCCGCGCTCTTGGGCGGCCCATCGACATCTACAGCACCTCGTTCCGCCCGCTGAAGGCGACGCTCTCGGGCCGCGAGACCCGCACCTTCATGAAGCTGGTGGTAGACAAGGAGAGCGACGTGGTGCTCGGCTGCCACATCATGGGCGATGCGGCCTCCGAGATGATCCAGCTCGCCGGCGTGGCGCTGGGGCTGAAGGCGAAGAAGGCGGATTTCGACCGCACCGTCGCCGTGCACCCCACCTCCGCCGAGGAGCTGGTGACCCTGCGCACGCCCACACGCAGCGTCTGACCCGCGGGCTCAGATCCGGTTGAAATTCACGCCGATGGGCGCGTGCGGCCCTCGCAGCGCTTTACCATCGTCATGCCCGGGCTTGTCCCGGGCATCCACGCCGAGCCGCTTGGAACCGCTTGCGAAAGCTCTTCCCAGCCTATCCGCGGGGATGGCCGGGACACGCCCGGCCATGACGACTGTGATTGCATCTATGCCCTCTTGAATGTCCAAGCGGGCGCTCAGAGCCGGCTGAGCAGCTCGGCCTTCTTGGTGCTGAACTCCTGGTCGCTCAGGATGCCCTTGGCGTGGAGATCGGCCAGCTTCTCAATGGCGGAGATCACCTCGTTCTGGCCCAGCGGCGGCAGGGGATTGCCGAAGGTCTGGGGCTGCGGCGCATAGGTCTGCTGCTGCGGCGGCGGATCGTAGACCGGCGGCGGCGGGGCGTAGGCCTGAGCCTGGGCCTGGGGTGCGCCGCTCACGATGGGCAGGTTAGAGACGAACACCGTGCCGTACTGGCTGGTGAAGGTGAGGGAGCCCGAGCCTCCCTGCTGCTGGGAGAAGCCGCCGATCTGGTGGTCGAGGCTGTCATAGACCGTCACCTGGCCGTTGAGGTCGATGGCGAGGCGGTGCGATCCCGGGAAATAGGCGTAGCGCACCGAGTTCTGCGCGCCGGTGCTGGCCGGCTGGCCAAGATCGGCCGGCCACCAGTTGAAATTGCCCGAGGCGTCCGGCACGAACAGGCTGGACTGGTTGCCCCCCATCCCGCCGCCGCTCGACTGCCACTGCCCGCTGCCGAAATTGCCGCTGCCGAAATTCCCGCCGCCCTGGTTCTGCGACTGGAAGCTTCCGCTCTGGGTGAGGCCGGGCTGGCTGGCGACGAGGTTCGACAATTCGCTGCACAGGCCGTCCACGCGGCCCTTCAGGTAATTGTTGAACATGTCCGAGACCATGGTCATCCCGCCGCGCATCCACTGGCCGGATCCGCCGAACTCGGGATGGCTGAACTGGGCCATCGAGCCGTTGCCGGCGATCACCGAGAACAGCATGGATGTGACGGCATCCGGGCTGAAGCCGGTGCGCTGGGAGATGGCGTTGATGGCCGCCTGGCCTTCGGGCGAAAGTTGAGGCATGAGGCTCCTGTTGTCGTTCGAACTGCGGGCGCAAGATCGCGCAAGCGTGTAGGCGCAAGCGTTTCTTCTACCACGGCTTGCGGACAGTTCGCCGACAGATTCCGCTGCGGCGGGCGGAGCACCCATGCGGCCAGCACGGGGCGGGAGTCTTCCGCCCATCTGATTAGCCGTCTATGGATTGTGTCCGAACAGCCGGCCCTTCTCGGCCCACAGCACGAACACCAGCGCGATGGCGCCCAGCACCATGTAGCCCAGGCTCAGCGGCAGCACCGTGCCATCGAAGGCGCGGCCCACGAAGTAGCCGAGCACGGACGCCATGAGGGTGGTGAAGCCGCCGATGAAGGAGGAGGCGGTTCCGGCCACCGCGCCAAGCGGCTCCATGGCCATGGAGTTGAAGTTCGGCACCGTGAGCGCGAACAGGAACTGCCCCGCCCCGACGAGGCCGCAGAACAGCAGCAAGGGCGGCTTTCCCCCATAGGCGAGGCTGGCGGCCACCATCAGGACGCCCACGGTGATGAAGCCGCAGATGCCGCCGTGGGACAGCCGCCGCATGCCGATCCGCCGCACCAGGGCCGCGTTGGTGAAGGAGGCCACCGCCATGATGCCCGCCACGGCGGCGAACGCCACCGGGAACAGGTTGCCCAGCTTGTAGACATCGGTCTGGAACACCTGGGAGGCGGAGCCCACATAGGCCATCAGCGATCCCATCATCAGGCCGATGGCCACCGCATAGCCCGCCGCGCGGCGGGTGGTGAGGGTGAGCACCACCGCCTTGCCGATGGCCCGCAGCGAGAAGGGAATGCGGTATTCCGGATGCAGCGTCTCCGGCATGCGCAGGCCGAACCAGACCAGCAGCGCCACGGCCAGCGTGAGCATGGCGATGAAGATGAGGTGCCAGGAGCCGAAGGCCAGGATGAGGCTGCCCAGCGCCGGCGCCAGGATGGGCACGGTGAGGAACACCATCATGGCGAGCGACATGATGCGCGCCATCTCGCGCCCCTCGAACCGGTCGCGCACGATGGCGATGGCGAGCACCCGGCCCGAGGCCGCGCCCACGCCCTGGATGACGCGGGCGGCGATCAGCACGTTGAAATCCCGTGTGAACAGGGCGAGCAGCGTGCCCACCGCATAGATGGCGAGGCCCGCGAACAGGATCGGCCGGCGCCCCACCACGTCGGAGATGGGACCGTAGAGGAATTGCGCGGCGCCGATGCCGAGCAGGTAGGCATAGACCATCACCTGCACGTCATTGGCGTTGGCGAGGCCGAAGTCTTCCCGGATGGCGCCGAAGGCGGGCAGCAGGTTGTCGATGGAGAAGGCCGTCATGCCGATGAGCAGGGCGATGAGGGCGACGAATTCGAGGAAGGGCGGCCGGGTGGGCGCCGTCGCCTTCGCCGGAATGGACGCGTTGCGGGGCGCGGGGGCGCGCTCGGGATGGGACATGAAACGCTCTGGCGTTGGGCGTGTCCCGCAACAGACACGGCTGTGAGGCGCGGTGCGCGGGGAGGGGCAACCGGCAAGGGGGCGGATGGGTGGAGGACACATAGGCGATGGCGCCGGGAAGGAGAAGGGGCGCCGTCCGTGGACACCGAACCGTGTTTGCGCCGCGTCCTTTCGGCGCGGCGCGGGTTCGTGTATAAGCCCGCCTTCCGGCCCCGCGAACACAAGAGGAACGCAAGGGTTGGACCCGGTGTCGGACGAGCCGGCCCGGTTTTTGAGAACATGGAGAGTGAAATGGTGACCCGCCCGCAATCCGCACCTGTCCCTGGCGCCGAGATGTCTCGCCGCGCCGAAGGCTGGCGTCCGGATAGCTGGCGATTTTATCCCGGCGTGCAGATGCCCAATTATCCGGACAAGGCAGAACTCGCCGATGTGGAAGCCAAGCTTGCCTCCTACCCGCCCCTCGTTTTCGCCGGCGAGGCGCGCCGCCTGAAGGCGGAGATCGCCAAGGTCGCCCGCGGCGAAGCCTTCCTGCTGCAGGGCGGCGACTGCGCCGAGAGCTTCGACGAGCACTCGGCCGACAACATCCGCGATTTCTTCCGCGTCTTCCTGCAGATGGCGGTGGTGCTCTCGTTCTCCGGCGGCACGCCGGTGGTGAAGGTGGGCCGCATCGCCGGCCAGTTCGCCAAGCCCCGGTCCTCGGATACCGAGACCGAGAACGGCGTGACGCTGCCCAGCTACCGTGGAGACATCGTCAACGACATCGCCTTCACCCCCGAGGCGCGCGTTCCGGACCCGCGCCGGCAGATCGAGGCGTACCGCCAGTCGGCGGCGACGCTCAACCTGCTGCGCGCCTTCGCCAACGGCGGCTATGCCAATCTCGAGAACGCCCACCAGTGGATGCTGGGCTTCGTGAAGGACTCACCGCAGTCCTCGCGCTACCAGGAACTCGCGAACCGCATCACCGAGGCGCTCGACTTCATGCGCGCCTGCGGGATCAATCCGCAGAGCCACCCGGAAATGCGGACCACGGATTTCTTCACCAGCCACGAGGCGCTGCTGCTGGGCTACGAGCAGGCGCTGACGCGGGTGGATTCCACCTCCGGCGACTGGTACGCCACCTCCGGCCACCTGCTGTGGATCGGCGACCGCACCCGCCAGCCGGACCATGCGCATGTCGAGTATTTCCGAGGCATCCGCAATCCGATCGGCATCAAGTGCGGCCCTTCCATCACCGGGGACGGCCTCATCCGCCTCTTGGACATCCTGCAGCCCGACAATGAGGCGGGCCGCATCACCCTCATCTGCCGCTTCGGCGCCGACAAGGTGGGCGACTACCTGCCGGGCCTGATCCGCGCGGTGGAGAAAGAGGGGCGCGTGGTGGCGTGGTCGTGCGATCCCATGCACGGCAACACCATCAAGGCGGCGTCGGGCTACAAGACCCGGCCGTTCGAGCGCATCCAGTCGGAGATCCGCTCGTTCTTCGACATCCATGCGGCCGAGGGCACCTTTGCCGGCGGCGTGCATCTGGAGATGACGGGCAAGAACGTCACCGAATGCACCGGCGGCGCCCGCGCCATCTCGGACGAGGACCTGCGCGATCGCTACCACACCTATTGCGATCCGCGCCTCAACGCCGAGCAGGCCATCGAGACCGCCTTCCTGGTGGCCGAGCTGCTGAAGCGCGAGCGCCTCGCCCGCGGCCGCCCGGAGGTGGTGGCGGCGGAGTGATTGCCGCTCATTGACGCGGATTGTGTGATTTCAGGAAACGGCGGGCTCAGGCCCGCCGTTTTCGTTTCCAGGGATGCGGTGGCAGGTGCCGCAGGCGCGAAGGTCCATGCGTCTTTCAACACGTGGCTCCAGACCACGCCTGTCTGTTGATCTACTTAATTTTAGGCGACTTTAGCTGCGCGCAGTGACCATGCCGGCCACATCCGCAAATGCCCCCTCCGCGAGCTCCGCCACCAGCAGGCGGGCCGGATCAACCGGACCGGGAAGCGTCACCCGGCCGACGGGCACCCGTTTGAAGCCGAAGCGGGCGTAATAGGGCTCGTCCCCCACCAGCACCACCAGGCGATGGCCGCCTTCCTGCGCTGCCTTCAACGCCACCTCCATCAGCCGGGCGCCGATGCCCACCGACTGGAACGGCGGCTCCACCGTGAGCGGGCCGAGCAGCAGCGCCGGCGTTGAGCCGACGCGCACGCGCGTCAGCCGCACCGAGCCCACCAGCATGTTGCCCACCCGCGCGGTGAAGGAGAGGGCGCGCTCGTGGGGCGTCTGCTCGCGGATGCGGAAGGCAGTGCGGGCGAACCGCCCGGGGCCGAAGGTGCGTTCGTGCAGCTTGTCGATGTCGTGGTCGTCGGCCGCCGTCTCGACGGCGATGGACAGGGGAAGCTCGGTCATGGAAGGCTCGTTTCGCGGGCAGGACGAAAGGCCCGCGAGACAGCCGGAAGGATCACCGACCGGGTCGTCAGGCGGGCAGCAAGGCACGGGCGGTCTGGCGCGCCGTGTCCTGTCGTCGTCGCTGAAGGCGGGTGACCATCACGTCCTGCACGAGAACATCTTCCTCAGGAGAGAGGCGGGCCGATACCACGGCGGTGGGGGAAGGTCCAGAGGGTGGGGGGCGGCTGGCACTTCCCCGCCCTTCTCACCATCTCACCCTCGTCGCCCTCCGGCTTGACCGGAGGGCCCATCCCGCCGCTGTATCCCGGCCGCACCATGGGCCGACCGGTCAAGCCGGACGGCGACGGGGTGTGGGGGCCTGAAAGCATTGCCCCCACAAAGCGCTGCCCCCTCCCCAACCCTCCCCCGCAAGCGGGAGAGGGAGCCGGCCGGCGCGGGGGTGGAGAGCAGGGTTCGCTGGCGATTCTTTTCAAACTGAGACACCACGGGCCTTCAGGCGCCGTAGATCCAGCCGTAGCGGTCCAGCAGGGCCGGGCCCTGGCGGCGCAGCACCAGGTCGCGGGCGATCCGAGGCGCGCCGGAGAGGTGGTAGATCATGCCGTTGCGCCGCGCCTCGCCCTGGATGCGGGCGGTGCGGCCGCGCCGCTCGCTTTCATAGGCGCGCAGGGCGGTGGCGGCATCATTCTCGCGGGCCAGCGCGCCGGCAAGGCTCGCCGCATCCTCGATGGCCTGCGCCGCGCCCTGGGCGAGGAAGGGCAGCATGGCATGGGCGGCATCGCCCAGGAGCGTGACGCGGCCGGAACCCCAGCGGGGCAGGGGATCGATGTCGTAGAGCCCCCAGCACAGGAAATGGGAGGCGCTTTCCAAGAGCTTGCGCACCTCGCCGGTCCAGGAGGCGAAGGCGGCGTGGACGGCGGCGCTGTCGCCGGGCGCGCTCCAGCGGGCCACCGGCTCGGTCTGCTTGACGATGGCGACGAGGTTGAGCACCTCGCCGCCCTTCACCGGATAGACCACCAGATGCGCGTCGCGGCCGAGATAGAGCCGCACGTCCGGGGGATGGCGCTCCGGCACCGGCACGGTGGCGCGAAAGGCCAGGCGTCGGGCGAAGACCGGCGGGTCCTTGACGCCGAGATGGGCGCGCACCGCAGAGCGCACGCCATCCGCGCCGACGAGGATGTCGGCGCCATGGGCCAGCAGGGTGTCCCCCTGCTTCACCACCGCGCGCACGCCGCCGAAGGAGGGTTCCACCGCCGTCAGGTCGGAGCCGAGGCTCAGGATGGCGCCTTCCTCCCGGGCGGCATCGGCCAGCAGGTTCTGCAGGTCCGCCCGATGCACCACGAGGAAGGGCGCGCCGTAGCGCGTCGCTGCCGGTCCGTAATGGGCGCGGGTGATGGTGGCGCCGCTGCGCCCGTCGCGCACGTCCAGGGAACGCGGGGCCACCGCCACCTGCTCGAGGCGCTTCAAAAGGCCGAACTCCCGCAGGACGCGGGTGGCGTTGGGGGTGAGCTGGAGGCCGGCGCCGACCTCCTTCAGCTTCTTCGCCTGTTCCACCACCTGCACCGCAAGGCCGGCGCGGGCGAGGGCAATGGCGGTGGCCAGCCCGCCGATCCCCGCGCCCACCACCACGGCGCTGCGCGCCGCGCGGACCGGCTTTGGCCGAAAGGGAATAGGCAAGGCTAGAGGCTCGGCCATGGCGGCATCCGGCTCCGCGCGGGGAGCCGGCGGATCAGCTTTCGGTCAGGCGGCGGTGGCCGCCGGGGTGTCGTGCCACTCGCACTCTTCCGGCTTGGCCGCGCCGGCGGCAAGGGCCGGGTTGTAGCGGTAGAGGGTGGAGCAATAAGGGCAGACCGCCTCGGTATCGCCGCCGAGGTCGATGAAGATGTGCGGGTGGTCGAACGGCGGCTTGGCGCCCACGCACATGAATTCCTTGCTGCCCACCTCGATCAGGGTGACGCCGAGGTCGTTGCAGAAGTGGGGAATGCCGGTGTCCGCCATGGTTCCGCCCGTGTGCGTTCAAAAAAGCGCCGCGACCTTAGCCTTTGATGCGCGCCGGTGAAAGACCCCGTGCCGCGGCAGATCGGCCATGGCTGTGTGTGGGGGAACCGGCGCCGTCTCGACGAACGGTTTGGTCCGGGTTATCGTTGCGGCAGGTAAAGAGGGGAGGGTCGTGTCCATGCAGCATTTCATGTCCGACGCGCCATCCCACGCAAGGCTTGCCCACGCAAGGCTTGCCCACGGCAGGCTTCCGCGCGCCCCGTTTGCCAGTTCCCCGTTTGCCCGCGTTCCGTCGGGAGCCGTTATCGGCGCGGGGCTTGCGCGCGGCGTTTTCCGGCGCACCCACCACACCGACGTCATTCCCAGGCGTCCACGCCGCTAGCTCGGTCCTCCTTCCAGCGCGCGTGGTCCGCCCCGCGCCGGCCTCCCGGCCGGCGGGGACAGTGACGCCCGCCCTTCCTCCGCTTCACCCGACGCGGCGCGCCTTGCGCCGCCTCTCCTTGTCCGAACCAGGGACCGGCCCTTTGCGCATGACCTTGCGCGGCCGGGAACGTGTCATGTCGCTCTTTCAGACCCACAAGCGCGGGGTGCCCTTCCGCGCCGTCTTCGCCTTCCTCCTCGGCCATTGGCGGCGCCGGAAGGGAGTGATCGCCGCCACCGCCGCCGCCGTGCTCATCGCGACGCTCGCGGAAGTGTTCGTGCCGCTGTTCGCCGGCCGGCTGATCGGCGCGCTCGCGGGCGCGGACCGGGAGGCGGCGTGGCAGGCGGCGAGCGCGGCCTTCCTCGCCATCGTGGCGCTCGGCGCGGTGATGGTCACCGCCCGGCATTTCACCTACGTCATCATCGTCAAACTCACCCTGCGCATGATGTCGGACCTGGCGGCGGACGCCTTCGCCCGGGTCCAGCGCTTCTCGGCGGACTGGCATGCGAGCACGTTCGCCGGCTCCACCGTGCGCAAGATCTCGCGCGGCATGTGGTCCCTCGATGTGCTGCACGACACGTTGCTGGTGGCGCTGTTCCCGTCCGTGGTGGCGCTGGCCGGCTCGGCGATCCTGCTCGGCCTGCACTGGCCGGTGATGGGCCTCGTGGTGGCGGTGGGCGCGGTGGCCTTTGTGACGCTGACGCTGGTGCTGTCGCTGAACGTCGTGGCGCCCGCCGCCCGCCTCTCCAACGCGTGGGATACCCGCGTCGGCGGCGTGCTGGCCGATGCCGTGGGCTGCAACGCGGTGGTGAAGGGCTTCGGCGCCGAAGAGCGGGAGGAGGCGCGGCTTGCCCGCGTGCTCGCCAAGTGGAACGGGCGCACCCGTCGCACCTGGATGGCGGGCACCTGGGCCGGAACGGCGCAACTGATGGCGCTGGTGGCGCTCCAGGCCGCCATCATCGGCACGGCGCTGATGCTGTGGCGGCAGGGGGCGGCGAGCGCGGGCGACATCGCCTATGTGCTCACCACCTACCTTGTCGTGCACTCTTACCTGCGCGACATCGGCATGCATGTGCACAATCTCCAGCGCTCCCTCAACGAGCTGGAGGAACTGGTGGAGATCCACCAGCAGCCGGTGGCCATCGCCGATGCCAAGGGGGCCGTGCCCATCAACGTGGAGGACGGGCGCATCGCCTTCGAGCACGTCACCTTCCACTATCGCGGCCATGACACGCCGCTGTTCGAGGACCTGAACGTCACCATCGATGGCGGCGAGCGGGTGGGCCTCGTGGGCCATTCCGGCTCCGGCAAGACCACGTTCGTGAAGCTGATCCAGCGCATGCACGACGTGACCTCGGGCCGGGTGACCGTGGACGGGCAGGATGTGCGCGCGGTGACGCAGGGCTCACTCCGGCGGGCCATCGCGGTAGTGCAGCAGGAGCCGGTCCTGTTCCACCGCTCGCTGATGGAGAACATCGCCTATGGCCGTCCCGACGCCTCCTTCGCGGAGATCCGGCGAGCGGCGGAGCTGGCCAATGCCTCGGGCTTCATCGAGCGCATGCCGCGTGGCTACGGCACGCTGGTGGGCGAGCGGGGGGTGAAGCTCTCCGGAGGCGAGCGCCAGCGCATAGCCATCGCCCGCGCCTTCCTCGCGGATGCGCGCATCCTGATCCTGGACGAGGCCACCTCCAGCCTCGATTCGGAATCGGAAGCCGCGATCCAGGAGGCCATGGAGCGGCTGATGGTGGGGCGCACGACGCTGGTCATCGCCCACCGGCTGTCCACGGTGCGCTCCCTTGATCGCCTGCTGGTGTTCGACCGGGGGCGGATCGTGGAGGAGGGCGACCACGATGCCCTCGTGCAGCGCGAGGGCGGCCTCTATCGCCGCCTGTTCGAGCGGCAGGCCATGGAGCTGGCACGCGGTCTGGCGGCGTGACGACCGGGTGAGCGACAGAAGAGGCAACAGGGGGCGGCGCGAGGGTGCCGCCCCTTTTGTTTCGGACGCTGATTCCAACCGTCCCGCCCCTTGCGCCAGCCCGCGAAGGCGTTACACCTTCTCTGGCATAATGAATCCAGAAGAGGTGCGCGGTGCCGCTCATCGATCTGTCCGGGGAGCGTTTCCAGGTGGAGGTTTCGGGGCCGGAGGGGGCGCCGCCCCTTGTCCTGTCCCATTCCCTGGGCTGCACGCTGGGTATGTGGGACGAGGTGACACCGCTGTTCGCCCGCACCCGCCGGGTCATCCGCTACGACGCCCGTGGCCATGGGGCGAGCGTGGCGCCAGATCAGGTTTATGCCATGGGCGACCTCGGCCGCGACGTGCTGGCCATCCTCGACCGGCTGGGCCTTGCGCAGGCTGATTTCTGCGGCCTGTCGCTGGGCGGCATGGTGGGCCAGTGGCTGGCTCTGAACGCGCCCCAGCGCCTGACGCGGCTGGTGCTGTCCAATACCACCGCCCATGCCGGCCCGCCCCGCTTCTGGGACCAGCGCATCAAAGCGGTGCGTCGCGACGGCGTGGAACCCATCGCGGATTCCGTCATCGACAGCTGGTTCACCCCGGATTTCCGCGCAAAGGCGCCGGCGCGGGTGGCCGCCGTCCGGGCCATGGTGACGGGCACCAGCCCCGCCGGCTACATGGGCACCAGCGCCGCCATGCGCGACATGGATTTCCGCCACGAGCTGAAGGCCGTGCGCGTGGAAACGCTGGTGATCGTCTCGGATGGCGACCGCTCCACGCCGCCGGCCTGGGGCGAGGCCATCGCCGCCGCCATTCCCGGCGCCAGGCTGGCGCGGCTGCCGGGCGGCCACCTCTCCGCCATCGAGCAGCCCGAGGCGTTCGTGCGCACGGTGGACGGCTTCCTGGGCTGACATCCGGCCGACATCTCAGCCGGTGACATTCGCGCGCGGGCGTGGAACATGCGCGGCGGATGGACCGGGAGGACAGGATGGCGACGCCGGAGACCGGGGAGCATCACGACCACGATCATGCCGACCACGATCATGGCGCGCATGGTCATTCAGGCCACAGCCATGCCGTTCCCGATTCCCTGCGTGCCTTCGCCATCGGCGCCGGGCTGAATTTTGGCTTCGTCATCGTCGAGGTGATCTTCGGCCTCTATGCCGGCTCCCTCGCGCTGCTGGCCGATGCCGGGCACAATCTGTCCGACGTGCTCGGCCTGGTGCTGGCCTGGGGCGCGGCGTGGCTGTCGCGGCGGGCGCCGACGCGGCTGCGCACCTATGGCTACGGCCGCTCGTCCATCCTCGCCGCTCTGGCCAATGCCATGATCCTGCTGCTGGGCACCGGCGGCATCATCCTGGAGGCCATCTCGCGCCTGTCCCAGCCCGAGCCGGTGCAGACCGGGATCGTGATGGTGGTGGCCCTGGTGGGCGTCGCGGTGAACATGGGCACGGCGCTGATGTTCATGGCCGGCCGCAAGGGCGATCTCAACGTGCGCGGCGCCTTCATCCACATGGTGGCGGATGGCGCCATCTCGCTGGGGGTGGTGGCCGCGGCCGGGGTGATCGCGCTCTCGGGCTGGCTGTGGCTCGACCCGGTGGTGTCGCTGGTGATCGCGGTGGCCATCATCGCCGGCACCTGGGGCCTGCTGCGCGACAGCGTCAACCTCGCCATGGACATGGTGCCCACCGGCGTCGATCCCGAGCAGGTGGAAGCGTTCCTTGCCGCCCGTCCCGGGGTGAGTGAGGTGCACGACCTGCACATCTGGGGGCTTTCCACCACCTCGGTTGCCCTCTCCGCTCATCTGGTCCGGCCGGGCGCTGCGCTCGACGATGATTTCCTGAGCGAGACCTGCGCCGGACTGAAGGCGCGCTTCGGCATCGCCCATCCGGTGCTGCAGGTGGAGGAGGGGCGCATGGCCTGCGCCCTGGCCCCTCGGGACGTGGTTTAGAGACCGTCCTGAAGCAAGGCTCAGGCGGCCTTGGCCGCCTGAAGGCCTTCCAGCGCCTCCTTGGCGATGGGCGAGAGACCCTCGCCGCCATGGGCGATGTGCTCGGCGATCTTGGAGCGCATGCGCGGGTCCCAGAACTTCTGGATGTGGATGCGCGTGGCCTCCACGGCCTCCGCGTGCTTCTGCGCCGAGAAGGCGGTGGCGATCTGGTTCGCCATGTAGACGAGCTTTTCAGCAGTGCTATGCGACATGGTTCTGCCGTTCCGGTGAGGGGAGGGCGATGCGCCCGGGATGGGTGAAGACCTCGAAGCCGTCCTGCCGCACGATGGCACACAGGGTGATGCCCGCCGCCTCCGCCGTGCGGATGGCGAGCGAGGTGGGCGCCGAGACGGCGGCGATGACGCCAACGCCCAGCACGGCCGCCTTCTGCACCATCTCGATGGAGACGCGGCTGGTCAGCAGCAGAAGGCCGCGCGCGGTGTCGAAGCCGGCTTCCGCCGCCTTGCCCACCAGCTTGTCGAGGGCATTGTGCCGGCCCACATCCTCGGCGAGAGCGAGGATGCCGCGATCGGGCTCGAAATAGGCAGCCGCGTGCACGGCGCGGGTTTCATGGTTGAGGCTCTGGAGCGGGCCGAGGGTGGCCATGGCGTCGAGCAGCGTCGCCGGGGAGAAGGGGGTGTCCGCCTTAACCAGCGCTGCCGGCTTCACCGCCTCGGCAAGGCTTTCCACCCCGCACAGGCCGCAGCCGGTGGGCCCGGCCAGCGCCCGGCGCCGGGCGGAGAGATGCTTCATCTTCTCCTCGGCGATCCACATGCGGGCCTCGATGCCTTCGTCCACCACGATCACCTCGCGGGAGAGGATCTCGGCGGCGGACGCGACGATGCCCTCGGTGAGGGCGAAACCCAAGGCGAAGTCGGCGATGTCCGTGGGGCTCGCCATCATCACCGCATGGGTGGTGCCGTTGAAGGTGAGGGCGACCGGCACTTCCTCTGGCACTGCGCGTTCGCCGGAGGACACCACGCCGTCCCGCACCTGAACGCGCTCCACTCGCCGCGCCGGAGGCGGAGCGGGGAGGGTGCTGTCCTGAGGCAGCGGGCAGGTGGAGGGCGTATCGGTCATGTTAGGATTTCACATGGGAGCCGAGAGCTGGTTCCGGAAGGGGTGCTCTTCCCGATCGGGAAAGGGGCGTCAGCTTCTGCCGTAGTCATGCAGATCCGTTAGCGACACCGCGCGGAAGATGTTCCAGGCCTGACCACATGGCCGGGTCAAACCCGGCCATGACGGTTTGAAGTGCTTGTGCACCTTGCCCCACCCCATCCCTCCCCCGCAAGCGGGAGAGGGGGAGTGTTGGTGCTTGCCTTACTCCGCCGCTTCGGCGGCGATGCGGCGGGAGGTGCGCGAGAGGTTCTCGTAATCCTCCTGCCACTGGGTCGGGCCATTGGAGGGCGAGACCTGCACGGCGGTCACCTTGTATTCCGGGCAGTTGGTGGCCCAGTCGGAATAGTCGGTGGTCACCACGTTGGCCTGCGTCACCGGATGGTGGAAGGTGGTGTAGACCACCCCCGGCGCCACCCGGTCCGAGATCACCGCCTTGAGCGAGGTGGAGCCCGCACGGCTGTCCAGCTTCACGAAATCCCCGTCCCGGATGCCGCGGTTCTCGGCGTCATGGGCGTGGATTTCCAGCACGTCCTCCGGATGCCAGGCCACGTTCGCGGTGCGCCTGGTCTGGGCGCCCACATTGTACTGGCTGAGGATGCGCCCGGTGGTGAGCAGCAGCGGGAAGCGCGGCCCGGTCTTCTCGTCGGTGGGCACGTATTCGGTGAGGACGAACTTGCCCTTGCCGCGCACGAAGCCGCCGATGTGCATGATGGGCGTGCCTTCCGGCGCCTCGTCGTTGCACGGCCACTGCACCGAACCCAGCTCGTCGAGCTTGGCATAGTTCACGCCCGTGAAGGTGGGGGTGAGCGCCGCGATCTCGTCCATGATCTGGGAGGGGTGGGTGTAAGTCATGGGGAAGCCCAGCGCATTGGCGAGGAGCTGGGTGACCTCCCAGTCCGCATAGCCGTTCTTGGGCGCCATCACCTTGCGGATGCGCTGGATGCGGCGCTCGGCATTGGTGAAGGTGCCGTCCTTCTCCAGGAAGGAGCAGCCGGGCAGGAAGATGTGGGCGTAGTTGGCCGTCTCGTTCAGGAACAGGTCCTGCACGATCAGGCATTCGAGGCCCGCAAGGCCGGCCGAGACGTGCTTGGTGTCGGGGTCGGACTGGAGGATGTCCTCGCCCTGCACGTAGAGGCCCTTGAACGTGCCGTCCACCGCCGCGTCGAACATGTTGGGAATGCGCAGACCCGGCTCGTCGTCCAGCGGCACGCCCCACAGCGCCTCGAAGGTCGAGCGGGTGGCGTCGTCGGAGACGTGACGGTAGCCCGGCAGCTCGTGCGGGAACGAGCCCATGTCGCACGAGCCCTGCACGTTGTTCTGTCCGCGCAGCGGGTTCACGCCCACGCCGTTGCGGCCCACGTTGCCGGTAGCCATGGCGAGGTTGGCGATGGCCATCACCGTGGTGGAGCCCTGCGAATGCTCGGTGACGCCGAGGCCGTAATAGATCGACCCGTTGCCGCCGGTGGCATAGAGCCGGGCCGCGCCGCGCACCAGGGCCGGATCAACGCCGGTGTACTTCTCGACTGCTTCCGGCGAGTGGCGCTCGTCGGCGACGAAG
This sequence comes from Xanthobacter autotrophicus, assembly GCF_005871085.1. Classification (GTDB taxonomy): domain Bacteria; phylum Pseudomonadota; class Alphaproteobacteria; order Rhizobiales; family Xanthobacteraceae; genus Xanthobacter; species Xanthobacter autotrophicus. The sequence goes on from NZ_VAUP01000028.1 coordinate 215,418, forward strand.
GCGGCCCAGTCCTGGAACTCGTCCCAGTCGCAGCGTTCGCGCACGAACTGCTCGTTCACCAGCCCCTCGGTGACGACTACATGGGCCAGCGCCGTCACGATGGCCACGTTGGTGCCGGGCTTGAGCGGCAGGTGGTAGGAGGCCTCGATATGGGGCGAGCGCACGATGTCGGTGCGGCGCGGGTCCACCACGATCAGCTTGGCGCCCTCGCGCAAGCGCTTCTTGAGGCGCGAGCCGAACACCGGGTGGCCGTCGGTGGGATTGGCGCCGATGATCAGGACGACATCCGTCTCCTCGACGCTGTCGAAGTCCTGGGTGCCGGCGGAGGTGCCGTAGGTCTGGGAGAGGCCGTAGCCGGTGGGCGAGTGGCAGACGCGGGCGCAGGTGTCCACGTTGTTGTTGCCGAAGCCGCCACGGATCAGCTTCTGGACGAGGTAGGTCTCTTCGTTGGTGCAGCGCGAGGAGGTGATGCCGCCGACGGCGCGCTTGCCGTACTTCTCCTGGATCCGCTTGAACTCGGAGGCAGCGTAGGCGATGGCCTCCTCATAGGTCACTTCCTTCCACGGCTCGTGGATGGAAGAGCGGATCATGGGCTTGAGGATGCGGTCCTGATGGGCGGCGTAGCCATAGGCGAAGCGGCCCTTGACGCAGGAATGGCCGCGGTTCGCCTTGCCGTCCTTGTAGGGCACCATGCGCACCAACTCGTCGCCGCGCATCTCGGCCTTGAAGGTGCAGCCCACGCCGCAATAGGCGCAGGTGGTCACCACCGAATGCTCGGGGGTGCCGATGTCGTACATGGCCTTCTCGTTCAGCGTCGCCGTGGGGCAGGCCTGCACGCAGGCGCCGCAGGAGACGCATTCCGAGGTGAGGAAGGGCTCGTCCATGCCCGGCGACACCCGCGAGCCGAAGCCGCGGCCGGAGATGGTGAGCGCAAACGTGCCCTGCACTTCCTCGCAGGCGCGAACGCAGCGATTGCAGACGATGCACTTCGACTGCTCGTAGGTGAAGTACGGGTTGGATTCGTCCTTGCCGAGCTTGGTGTGGTTCTCGCCCTCATAGCCGTAGCGCACGTCGCGCAGGCCCACCACGCCGGCCATGTCCTGCAATTCGCAGTCGCCGTTGGCGGAGCAGGTGAGGCAGTCCAGCGGGTGGTCGGAGATGTAGAGCTCCATCACCCCCTTGCGGATCTGCTTCAGCCGCTCGGTCTGGGTCTTCACCACGATGCCTTCAGCCACCGGCGTGGTGCACGAGGCTGGAGTGCCGTTGCGGCCTTCGATCTCGATGAGGCAGAGCCGGCACGAACCGAAGCTCTCAAGCATGTCGGTGGCGCAGAGCTTGGGGATCTGGTTTCCCAGTTCCATGGCGGCGCGCATGATGGAGGTGCCCTCTGGCACCGTGACGCTCATGCCGTCGATGGTGAGGGAAACAAGCTTCTCGGACTTGGAAGCCGGCGTGCCGTAGTCGATTTCGTGAACGAGGGACATGGTGTTCCTCCAATTATTCTGCGGCGGCCGGCAGCTTCGGCGCGACGCCGAAGTCTTCCGGGAAATGATTGAGCGCGCTCAGCACCGGGTAGGGCGTGAAGCCACCCAGCGCGCACAGGGAACCAAGCTTCATGGTGTGGCAAAGGTCCGTGAGCAGGGCGAGATTCTGCTCGCGCTTCTCGCCGGCGATCACCTTGTCGATGGTCTCGACGCCCCGTGTGGAGCCGATGCGGCAGGGCGTGCACTTGCCGCAGCTTTCGTGGGCGCAGAATTCCATGGCGAACTTCGCCATGTCGGCGAGGTCCGCCGTGTCGTCGAACACCACCAGGCCGCCGTGGCCGATGAGCGCGTCCTTGGCGGTGAAGGCCTCGTAGTCGAACGGGGTGTCGAACTGGTGGGTGGGCAGATAGGCGCCCAGCGGACCGCCGGCCTGCACCGCCTTGACCGGACGGCCGGACGCCGTGCCGCCGCCGATGTCATAGACCAGCTCGCCCAGCGGAATGCCGAAGGCGGTCTCGAACAGGCCGCCGAACTTGATGTTGCCGGCGATCTGGATGGGCATGGTGCCGCGCGAGCGGCCCATGCCGAAGTCGCGGTAATACTTGCCACCCTTGTCCAGGATCCCCGGCACGGTGGCGAGCGACACCAGATTGTTGATGACGGTGGGCTTCTGGAACAGGCCCTTGTGGGCCGGCAGCGGCGGCTTGGCACGCACCAGGCCGCGCTTGCCCTCCAGGCTTTCCAGCAGCGCGGTTTCCTCGCCGCACACATAGGCGCCGGCGCCCATGCGCATTTCCATGTCGAAGGTGAGGCCCGAGCCGAGGATGTTGTCGCCCAGAAGGCCGGCCTCGCGTGCTTTCTCGATGGCCTTTTCCATCACCACGAAGGCGAGCGGATATTCCGAGCGCGAGTAGACGTAGCCCTTGGTAGCCCCCACCGCGAGGCCGGCGATGGTCATGCCCTCGATGAGGCAGAAGGGGTCTGCCTCCATGATCAGGCGGTCGGCGAAAGTGCCGCTGTCGCCCTCGTCCGCATTGCAGACGATGTAGCGCTGGTCGGCCGGGGTGGCGGCGACCGTGCGCCACTTGATGCCGGTGGGAAAACCCGCGCCGCCACGCCCGCGCAGTCCGCTTTCCACGACCTCTTCCACCGTGGCCGCCGGGCCGAGCGTAATGGCCCGCTCCAGGCCGCGATAGCCGCCATGGGCCTTGTAGTCGGTGAGTGAGAGCGGATCGATGATGCCGATGCGGGCGAAGGTGAGCCGCGTCTGCTTCTTCAGGTACGGGATTTCCTCCACCACGCCCACGCACAGGGGGTGGTCGGCGCCGTGGAGGATGCCGGCGTGGAGCAGGTCTTCCACGTCGGAGGGCTTCACCGGGCCGTAGCCGACGCGGCCGCGCTCGGTCTCCACTTCGATAAGGGGTTCCAGCCAGAACAGACCACGCGAGCCGTTGCGGGTGATGTCGGCGGTGATGCCGCGGGCCAGCAGCCCAGCTTCCAGCTTGCGGGCGACGCGGTCGGCGCCGCAGGCCACCGCGGTGGCGTCGTTCGGGACGAAGATGCGGGGGGATTTCATCAGGCGTCTCCGAAGCTCTTGCCGTTGGCGAAGCAGTCGGCGATCTCGTCGATGGCATCGCGGTCGAGGCGGCCGACCAACTGGCCGTCCACCAGAGCGGACGGGGCGCAGGCGCACAGGCCCAGGCAATAGATAGGCTCCAGGGTCACCCGGCCGTCGGGGGAGGTCGAGCCCATGTCCACGCCGAGCTTTTCCTCGGCATACTGGGCGAGCGCCTTGCCGCCCACGGACTGGCAAGCCTCGGCGGCGCACAGCTTCACCACGTGGCGTCCCGGCGCCTCGCGCCGGAAGTCATGATAGAAGGTGAGGACGCCATAGACCTCGGCGCGCGAGAGGTTGAGGCTCTCGGCAATCATGGGCACCGCCGGGTCCGGCACGAAGCCGAACGTCTCCTGCAGGGCGTGCAGGATGGGCATGGTGGCCCCTTCGAGATGTCGGTTCTCCGAGATCACCTGCGCTGCGCGCTCGGTGCTCCAATCCTCATAGACCGCCATGGACGTCTCGCTTTCCCAAAAGCCGTGAGGGCGCATTGCCGCCGCTTCGTCTTGCTTATGGGAAAGTGTGTCACAGCCGGCCCTCTTATCAAGCCAGCTGTGGGATGTTGCGATAGAACATCTCTATGAAAGTCGGAGGTAAGATGTGGCGCTTCGTCTAAATGAAACGGTCCGCGGTGCGTCAATCGCGTCTGTCTGGGATGGTTCTTGGTATATTGATCGTGTTTTTCTATGCATGGGGCCGCGCCGTCGCGGTCGGCCCCGTTGGTTTTATTGCATTGCAGCAATGGCCGGATCGGCGATGCCACTCTGCTCCAGCTTGGGCGCGATGCGCCGCGCTTCCGCCACCAGGGCGGCGGTGATGGGCGTGGTCGGCTCGCGGTGGGGCACCACCAGGCCGATGGAGTGGGAGATGTCCGGCTCCACGATGGGAATGGACCGCACCACCGAGGTGAGCCCCAGCGAATCCGCCAGCATGGCCGGCATCACGCTCGCCCACAGGCCGGTGCGCACGTGGGTGAACAGCACGATCATGGAATTGGATTCGAGCGTCGGCTTGTGGCTGGCGCCGGCGGCGGCCAGGAGATTGTCCACAATGCGCCGGTTCTGCATGTCGGGGGTGAGCAGGGCGAGCTGAAGCTCGGCCACCTCCGCCCAGGTCACGGCATCGCGCTCCCCATAACGGGATTGGGGCGAGGTGACGAGCCGGTAGCGCTCGCGATAGAGCGGCACGGTGTTCACCCGGCCCAGCGGCTCGTTGTCCAGATAGGTGAGGCCGGCGTCGATCTCCAGGTTTTCGAGATGGTTCAAAATCTCGATGGAGGTGCGGGAAATCACCGTGAAGCGCACGTCCGGGTGTCGGGCGCGGAACGGGGTGGTCAGCGCCGCCACCATGGGCAAAGCGGTGGGGATGGCGGCGATGCGCAGCGGGCCGGCAAGGCCGCGCTTGAGCGCATCGATGTCCTGCCGCATGGCCCGCGAATCGGCCACGATCCGTCGCGCCCATTCCAGCGTCCGCTCGCCCTCAGGTGTGAAGCCCATGAAGCGCGAGCCGCGCTGCACCAGCAGCACGCCCAGCGTTTCCTCCAGTTGCTTGATTCCGGCGGAAAGGGTGGGCTGTGTCACCCCGCAGGCTTCGGCGGCGCGGCCGAAGTGGCGTTCCCGGGCAAGAGCGATCAGATATTCGAGTTTGTCGATCATGGGGCCATATCAGGGGGATGGGCGCCGCCGCGCAAGGCGGCTGTGTTGCCGCAGTGCCGCAGCGCAGCGCCGGCTCTCAGTGCGCCCTGAGCGACGCGCGGCGGTTCTTGCGTTTCGGGCCGACAGCGGTAGACGGGCACAGACGGTGCCGATGGCATTTTCGACCGGGCTGTCTGAGGCGCGTCCTGTTGGGACGCGGCGGTCGCACGGCGGGAGCCACGTGGTATTTCCAGTTACGCCATATCCATCGGGGCCGGGGTGCCGGCATGAGGGGTGATCCATGAAGAGCATGCTGATTGCGCTGTCCCTGGGCGCCGGTGCCGTCCTTCTCGCAGCAGGCGGCGCTCACGCGACGTCCCTTCTGAATCCTGGACCGGCGCTCGCCGCCCAGCCGCCCGAAGCGGCGCCCCAGCAGGTGCGCTGGGTGTGTACCTATGGTCGGTGCGTGTGGCGGCCCCGGTCAAACGTGCGCGTGCCGGTCTATGCCCAAAGCTGGGGTCCGCCGCCGCGCCCGAACTGCTTCTGGACTCGCCGAATCGGCCCTCAGGGCCAGTCACACTGGCAGCAGGTGTGTCGGTAGCTCTCAGATGGTATCAGAGTGCAGATTTTCTGCATTGCAACCATACTCGCGAGAACGTGAACTGTGACACTGGAGCCACAGGCAAGCTTTTAACGTTATCTTAAAGATCGGCAACGGCGCGGCGGACCGAAGGCCGAGGATCTGGGGAAGAAGGGGAGTCCTGCCATGCCTGGCTTGGCTCATGGTTCAGTTCTGATTTCTCTCGTGGCTATGCTGTTCGCCGCAGTTTTGCTGGCGACACCGACGCTGGCGTTCCTGACTCATCCGCAGGAGCATCCCACAGTGGTGCCGCGACCGTTGCATACGGTTTCCGCGTTCGCCTGACACCTTGCCTGCATATGATCCATTTTTCCGGACCCGTGACCGCGCCCGCTTCACGGACGCGGGATCGGTATGGTTTGGCCGGATCTTGGAGCTGACGATGTCCGTGTTGAGCGGGGCAGCGGACGTGGGAGGCTGATCTTGGGACGACATGGGAATGGCGCGGCCCTAATGGGGCGTCGGGCGGTAGGGTGTGCCCTTCTCCTCGCATCAGCTCTGCTTCTGGCCGTGACCTCGGGCGGTGAGGCGCGCGCGCAATCCCGGGGTGGACTTTTTCCGTTCGCGCCGCAGGGGGCTCCCCGGGCGTCTCCTGGAAACTTCTTCTCGTTGCTGTTCGGCGGCCTGCGCCCCCATGTGCACGAAACGCCGGAACGGCCGCGTATCGTCATAACGCCGCGTGTGCGCGGCTCGGGGTCCTCCGGTGCAAGCTGGGGGGCGGGCGTGGCCTATTGCGTGCGCACTTGTGACGGCCGTTACTTCCCGCTCCAGGGCAAGGCGGGGGAGGAGGGTGGCGCGCTCGCCCAGTGCAACGCCTTCTGCCCGGCGGCGACGATGGCCATCTATACTTCGTCCGACAGCACCAAGGGTATCGACGCGGCCGTTTCCCGTGCCGGGAAGGCCTATTCGGAACTGCCCAACGCCTTCGTCTATCGCCAGCGCCTGGTGGAGGGCTGCACCTGCACGGAGGGAAGCCGCATTGGCGGTCTGAACCGGATCGACGTGATGAACGACCCGACGCTCCGGCGCGGCGACGTGGTGATGACCGAGGAAGGCAGCCGGGTCTTCACTGGCGGCCGCAAGGGGCCGCCCTATCGTGAGGCCGATTTCGTCGAGCCTGCGCGCTTCCCCGATCTGTCCCGCGACATGCGGGCGCGCCTGTCCGAGCTGGAGATGGCGTCGCGATAGAGCGCCATGCGCCGGCTTCGCAGCCATGCTCCGCCTTTGCGGCGAGGTGGACTCTCACGCGGGCCGCTCTTCCGAGGCTGGCCGTCTTCAACCTTGGTTGGAACAGTGCGGGCGGTCAGCCGGCGACGGCGCGGCCTCGCTTCGAGGCGCTGCGCTTGGCCGCCGCGACTTCGGTGGCGGAAGTGTCGGGCGCCAACTCGGCGTCGTGCGAGGCGTCGTCGTCCGGGAGCGTTTCCTGATCCAGCAGGGTGCGGATTCGCGCGGCCAGTTCCCCCGTCGCGTCTTCGGCCACCAGCTTGCGCACTGACGAGCCGGACCCTTCCAGCTTGGCAGTCAGGGCCGCGAGCTTGGCCGCCACCTCCGTGACGCCATCGCGCAGGGCATTGAGCCCCTCGGGCGAGAGCGTCGGCGCGGCTTCGACTTCCGTTTGGATGCCGGCATCGCGGGATGTGCGCTGGATCGCCTCTTCCATCAGCGCATGGTCGGCCTTGAGCATGTGCAACGTGTCGGCGAGGCGGCGGTTTTCCACCTCGGCGGCGACAAATTCGCTGGCGCGGCGCTGCTCGAAGGCGTGGACGACGGCGCGGTTGGCGTCGAGGTCGCGCTCGGCGATGGCGAGCAGCCCAGCCAGCCGGTCGCGCTCCGCCTCCAGCGTGGCGACGGCCTCGCGCCGGGCGTCGCTTTCTGTAGCCTTGAGGGCGAGTGCCGCCTGGACCTCCGCCAGGTCGGTGGAGAGGCTGGTCGCGGCTTCCGCCGCCACAGACTTGGCCCCGATGGCGGCCGTGCGTTCGGCTTCCAGCGCCACGGCGGTCTCTTCCAGCCGGCGCGTGGTGTCGGCGAGGCGGCTGCGCAGGTCGGTCGTCTCCTGCTCCAGCACGGTGATGCGCTCGCGCTCAGTCACCAGCGTGGCCTCGCGGGTCGCCAGGGTCGCGGCCAGGGCCTGCGCGTCGCTCTCAAGGGTCCGGTGGGTCGCCTCCAGGGCCGCGAGCGCCGAGGTCCGCGCGGCAAGCTCCTCCTCCAGCCGGGCGACCGTCGCGGTGCGGTCGGCCAGCTGGTCCTGGATCTCGCCCAGCAGCACGTCGCGTTCGGCGCCGGTGGCCGTGGCGAGATGGTACTGGGCTTGAAGCGCCTTCAGCTCGGTCTCAAGCGCGAAAGTACGCTGGCGCTGGGTCTCGAGGGTGGCGGCATGCGCGGTGATGGTTTCGCGCATGGCATCGGTCTGGAGTTCCAGCCGGCGTTGGTTGAGGGCGAAGAAGGCGCGCTGCTGGTCCTTGTCGGCCTGCACCTCGAAGATCGAGATGGGCACGGCGGCTTCCACTCGCTTGGTGGTGAGCCGGACCGCCCGGTGCCAGACCGCCGGCAGCACGAGCAGAGCTATGAGCGTCGCAATCAGCACGCCCAAGGTGAAATACATGATCTGCTCGATCACGCGCGCACTCGCCCTTCCCCTGGAGCCGGCCCGGCGAACCCGTTTCGCTGTCGCGAGTGGGAGGGGCCGTCACACGCCTCGTCTGCCGTTCCGTCGGGCGGGCGGTAGTGGAATGCGTCCACAGCGCGCCGTCCTGGAACCTGTGTTCATTCATGCCACGACGCGCCGCAGCGTGCCAGCGGCGACGCACCCCTTTCATTCCGGAACGTCGACGGCGTGCGCTCGCCGCTCCGAACCGGAAGCCCTCAGAAGGGGTTCCAGGTGGGGTTGGGGGTGAACTTCAGGTAGCCGAGGTTGGCGCCGAGGCGCACGCCCACGCCTGAGCGGATCGGAACCACCACGATGCCGTCGGCCCCCAGTGCGGTCATGCCGAAGCCCGCCACCACATAGGCCGAGCCGGAGATGCCCCCGAAGCGGCGGAAGATGTCGTCCACGCTCCGCAGGTTATAGACAAGCACCATGGTGCGGGCGCCGTCGCCGCCGAAGTCCCAGCCCACCGAGGGACCCTGCCAGTAGACCTTCAGATCACCGGCATTGCGGGTATAGAGCACGCCCTCGCCATAGCGCAGGCCGCCGACGAAGGCGCCGGAGCCTTCCTGGCCGAGGATGTAGCCGTTGGGCTGGCCCCACTGACCCACCGCCTTCTCGATGCTGAGCGCCAGCCCGCGCGAGACGCTGCCGAAGAAGGAGTGGCCCTTGCTGACCAGTTCGTTGGTGGAATAGGTCTGCGGCGTCGGCCCCTGGCCCTGGGCGCTCGCGGGCACCGCGGCTCCGAGCGCGGCGAGGGCGACCACGAGGCCGCCGAGATGGCGCGTGACCTGACGCCCCATCTGGCGCCGCAGCGTCTGCGGCAGGGCGCGGGCGGTCGTGAGGAAGCTCGAAGAGAAGCGCATGGGGGATCTCGCAGTGGGCTTCGATGATGGGGGCCGCTTCAACTGGGGCAACGTCAACCGGCTCGGTGTCACCTTGAGTGTCTATGGCGACCGCCCGAATCGCTCAAATTATGGCGAGGAGTATGACGCGGGAACGTCGGTCGCGCGTCGACAGTCGGGCGTTACCTGAAAATCACCATGCGGGATCCGGAATTATCGGTGGGTTAATCCGCCGATCCCGTGTCTTGCGGTCCGCCGGCGCCCCAGGCGACGAAGCCGTTGACCGTGTAGCCGATCTCGGAGTGACCATAGGTCAGGGGGCGACCGTCCGGCCGGGTGACGCTGCCGCCCGCCGCTGTGACGAGGGCGTGTCCGGCCGCGCTGTCCCATTCCATCACCGGCCCGAGGCGGGGATAGAAATCCGCCTTGCCCTCGGCAATGAGGCCGAACTTCAGAGCCGATCCCGCCGGAATGCGCTCGGCCACCTGGTGGCGGGCGATGAGGGCGTCGGTGGCGGGATCACCGTGGGAGCGGCTTTCGGCGACCACGAGGGGGCCGTCCGGCACTTTCCGGCAGGCGATGGGGGTCCAGTCCTGCGCGTTGACGCGGTCGCCAGGTGCGCGGATGGCCCGGAACGCAGAGCCCGGCCGCCCGGCGAACAGCAAGGCGCGGGCCGGCGCATAGACCACGCCGAGCACCGGGGCGCCGTCCTCCACCACCGCGATATTCACGGTGTACTCGCCATTGCCGGAGATGAACTCGCGGGTGCCGTCGAGGGGATCGACCAGCACGAAGCGGTTGCCGCAGATGACCTCGGCGCCGGCCGCTGTGGCCTCCTCCGCCACCACCGGCACGCCGGGCATGAGGCGGGTAAGGGCAGCGAAGATGATGGCTTCAGCCGCGTGATCCGCCTCCGTGACCGGGCTCCGGTCGGATTTCTGCCGATGGGTGATGCCTTCGGCCTCGATGCGGCGGATGACGACACCGGCCGCCAGCGCCACCTCCGCAAGGCACGCCAGCATGGCGGCATCAGTGGGGGCGGGCGCGCGGGGCACGGGCAAGATCATGGCGGGGGGCTTTTTCGAGATTCGAGGACGCAGTCTCTAGCCCTGCGCGCTGTCCGTGTCGATGAAAGGCTTGAATCATTGTTGGTGCGGTGCGGCAAGCTGGCGGCAAGCTGGCGGCAGGTCGGCGGGCAGGTCGGCGGCGCTTGTGGCGCCGTGTGCCGGCGGTGTAACTGGACCGACTTTGATCCAGACGGATTCGGGCGCGGTCCGGCGGAGCCGCATTGAGCCGCCCGCCGTCGCCGTCCGGGAGACGCCATGTCCACCGAAAAGCCCGCAACCGAAAAGCCCGCCGCCCCCGCCGTGACGCTGGCCGTTTCCGCGCTCGATCTCGGGGCGCTGTTGTGCTCGCGGGTGTGCCACGACGTGATCAGCCCGGTGGGCGCCATCGTCAACGGCCTCGAGGTGCTGGAGGATGAGGATGCCGCGGACATGCGCGATGTCGCCCTCGACCTCATTGCCAAGAGCGCGCGGCAGGCGTCCGCCCGGCTCCAGTTCACCCGCCTTGCCTTCGGAGCGGCCGGTTCCGCCGGGGCGCGGCTTGATCTCGGCGACGCGGAGCAGGTGGTGCGTCCCGTGATCGAGGACGGCCGCACCCGGGTGGAATGGTCCCTGCCGCGGGAGCTGCTGCCCAAGAATCGCGTCAAGCTGTTGCTCAATCTGGTGCTGCTGGCCGGTACCACCATTCCGCGCGGCGGCGTCATCCGCATCTCGGCGGCGGGGGAGGGCGATGCCACCGGCTTCGTGCTGGCCTCCACCGGCGAGAAGGCGCGTATTCCGGAGGGGCTCCAGGCTCTGGTGGACGGCACCGCCCCCGAGGGCGGGCTCGATGCCCATTCGGTGCAGCCCTTTTATGCCGGCATGCTGGCCCGCGATTGCGCCATCGCCATCCGCTTCGTCCAGGAGGGCGACACGGTGACCATCTCCACGCCCGGCTGACCGGGGCGCTGTGGACGTCAGGCCTTGTTCTGCGAGGCGGGAGGTTTTTTCCCGCTCGCGGCACGGGCCCACAAAAGAAAAAGCCCCGCGATGCGGGGCTTCTTTATTGGCGGCGAGGAAAAGGGGTCAGACCGCGATACGCTCGGCGCCCAGCATGGGCTCGCGCAGCACATAGCCGCGGCCCCACACGGTCTCGATGTAGTTCTTGCCGGCGGACGCGTTGGCGAGCTTCTTGCGCAGCTTGCAGATGAACACGTCGATGATCTTGAGTTCCGGCTCGTCCATGCCGCCGTAGAGATGGTTGAGGAACATCTCCTTGGTGAGGGTCGTGCCCTTGCGGAGCGACAGCAGCTCCAGCATCTGGTATTCCTTGCCGGTGAGGTGGACCCGGTTGTTCTCCACCTCGACGGTCTTGGTATCGAGGTTCACCACCAGGTCGCCGGTCTGGATCACCGACTGGGCGTGGCCCTTGGAGCGGCGCACGATGGCGTGGATGCGCGCCACCATCTCGTCCTTGTGGAAGGGCTTGGTGAGGTAGTCGTCGGCGCCGAAGCCGAAGCCCTTCACCTTGTCTTCCGTATTGGCGAGGCCGGACAGAATGAGAATTGGGGTCTTCACCTTCGCGACGCGCAGGGCGCGCAGGACTTCGAAGCCTGACATGTCGGGCAGGTTCAAGTCGAGAAGGATGATATCGTATTCGTAGACCTTACCGAGATCTACGCCTTCCTCACCGAGGTTGGTCGTATAGACGTTGAAGCTCTCGGTCTTCAGCATCAATTCGATGCCTCGGGCCGTAGCACTGTCGTCCTCGATGAGCAAGACGCGCATGGCTATCCCTTTCCTCGCAACTACCCAGAAGTCAGGGCTGCCGACTTCTGTTGCTCGGCCATCGGGGTGATTCGCGTTACGTGTGTAGAATCGTTAACAGATCTCGATTCTCTTCCACAAGAGTCTGTCGAAAAAACTTTGTGCACGAGAGTCAAGACTGACTCTTCATCAAGCACTTAAGGTCTTTTCCACAAGCCCCCGGTCACGTGCGCGGCCATCCCTTCCGCCCGAGCCTTGGGCGGTGCCCGGGTGACGCACGCAAAGGCGCTTCACCCGAACCGTAGCGTCATCATTAATGAAGGCGGTAAACGATTGGTTGCCGTGGCGTCCGCGAACGCGATTTTCATCCCATTGCCGCGTTCGAGGTAAGGAATGGGCAACCAGCACGCGACATTCTCTGAACCCGGAAGCTCCGAGCGCACACGGGCGTGCGGGGCGCGTCACCGTATGCGTACCGGAGTAGTGGCGATGAAGTCGCGTGACCCCCTGATCCGTGCAAAGCGATTCCAGATCGACGATGCACGCCGCCGCCTCGGCCAGATCGACACCATGATCGCCGAGTTCGAGCGCATGGCCCATGATCTCGATCGCGACATCACCGCGGAGGAGGAGCGCTCCGGCATCTCTGATCCCAGGCATTTCGCCTATCCGCCGCTGGCGCTTGCCGCGCGCAACCGGCGCGACAACCTCCAGCGGTCGGCGCAGGATCTGAAAGTCCAGCAGGAGGCGGCCAGGGCGACCCTCGCCGATGCGGAGGCCGATCTTGCCCTGGTGGAGGCGGCCGGCGAGATGGACCGCGCAGGGCGCGTCGAGGTGCCGGGCCGGCGTCCGCCACTGCGCCCCGGCGAGACCGCCCGTCATTGACGCCCGCCGCCTTGAGCGGGGCGGGAGGGACAAAAGGGCGGGCAGAAGGTAGACTGGTAGCTGATGCTGCGGTGCAGCGCGCTTTTTTGCGCGCGGTATGCGTGTGCTGTGCCATTCAAGGCTTCCATTCCGCAGTGCCGCTCCGGTAGCTTCTGCGCGGTCCCCCACCGAGCACGAGTGTTCCGTGACCTCCCACCGCAAGGTCCATGCCCTCGTCGATCGCGTCGCCGCCGGCGACCTCCACGCCTTCGAGGAGCTCTACCGCCTGACGAGCCCGAAGCTGTACGGGCTCGTACTCCGCCTGCTCCGGCGACCGGAGCTGGCCGGCGAAGCATTGCGGCAGGCCTACAGGCGCATCCGGGCCGAGGCCCACACCCTGCGCCCGCAGGAAGATCCGGTCTGCTGGATGGCGGCCGTGGCCCGCTCCTGCGCCCTCGACATGGCTTGGAAGCGGCCGGTGGGCGATGCCTTCGAGCCGTTCGACGCCGCCCAGAGGGGCGAGGACCCGCTGGCCTCCGAACGCCGGAGCCCGGCGCTGATTCGGCTGCTCTCCTGTCTCGGCAAGCTGCCGGAGGAGCGTCGGCGCATGCTGTTGCTCGCCTTCTACGACGGCTGGAATCGCGAGGCCCTGTCCATCTATTTCGACGCGCCGGTGGCCGCCATCGGGGCCTGGATGGCGCGCAGCGTGGCCCAGATCGGCGAGTGCATGGGGCGACGCTCATGACGGCGCCGGTCCCCGCGGCGCACCTGACCGAGGCCGACCGCACCCTGGCGGCGGAATATGTGCTCGGCACCCTCGATGCGGAGGAGCGGCGCAGCGTGCGCGCGCGGATCGCTGCCGATCCACATTTCGCGGGGCTGGTGCGGCTGTGGGAGCGTCGCCTGTCGCCCTTGCATGAACTCGCCGTTCCGGTGACGCCGCCCCCCTCGATCTGGCGGGTCATCGTGGCCGATATCAAGGCTGCGCCGGCAGCCGCGTCGCCCAAGGCGCTCCGCAAGGTTCCACCTTCGTCCGAGCCCGCGCCGCGGCCGATGGCGGGAGAGGCCCGCCCCGGCCGTACCCCCGCGCCCCGCGCCCAAGGGCCGGTGGCTGCCGTCCGCCGGATGCTCGGCCTGGCTTTTCCGGGACGCGCGACGGGGCAGGGGATCTGGCGTCCGAAGCGGCCCGCCCCGCCGCTTCCTCCGGCCGCGCCACCGGTGCCGGTCGCGCTTCGGCTGCCTGGGGGGCGGACCCTCGGCGGCGCCATTCAGGATGCGGTCGCAGCCGGCCTCCTGCCGCCGGCGCCTCCCTTGCCGGCCCCCCCCTTGCCGGAGCCGTCGCCCCAGACGGCCACGCCGGAACGGGTCGAACGGTTGCCGCCCCCACTCAAGCTGGCGCCACCGGAGCCCCCCGCGCCGCCGCGCCCGCGCCCGGTTCCCGAGCCCCTGACGCCGCCCCCGGCCTTCATCTTCCTGGAACCCGATCCGCCACCCGTCGCCGAAGATCCCCAGACCACGGGCGGGGCGGAACTTGCCATGCCGGCGCCACCATCGACGGACGTGCCGGCACCGCCGACCTTCACGTTCCTCGATCCTGCCGTCGACGTCCCAGCAACCGCCGCGACCACGGCCGGCGCGGATCCGTCTGCGCCTGCGCTGTCGGTGCCGCCCCCCACCTTCGCCTTCATCGAAGCAGAGGCGCCGCCCGCCGGTGATGCACCCGCGCCGCCCGCCGAGGCAGGGCAGGACGCGCCCGCATCACCACCAAACGAGGTGCTGCCCGCGTTCGCGCCGTCCAGCGGCACAGGATTCCCCGCGCCGGGCGCCGATGCCCAGGGTGTGTCCCATCCTTCGCCCGAACCGGCTGAGCCGGTTCCGGATGCCGCTGCGCCGGCCATGACGGGGCGGCCGCAGGACCTGGCGGAGGAAGCCCCTGCCATCGCTGCCGAGGGTGGTGCCGATCCGCAGGTTTCCGTGCAGGTTTCCGTGGACGTGCCATCGGCCGTTGCATCCGATCGTCTCCAAGACCCCGCCAGCCTTCCAACCCCGCCCGCGCCGGCCGAGATGGCAGATGCGACGGTGGCTGCGGTGCCCCAGCTCCAGGTCGTCTCCCAATTCGCGTCCGAGGCCGTCTCAGAAATCATCTCCCAAGCCGTGCCCCACGCCGTTGGTCCGGAGGCGGCTGCTTCGCCCGCCCCGTCGTCCGATGCGCGATCCGGCCCGGTCCCGGCAGCGGACGCTCCAGCAGCGGGGGCGGATGCCGCTCCGGCTGCGCCGTCCCCGGCCGGGCTTGCGACCCTCCAGCCCACGCCGGTCGAGCCGGTCTCCGCCGAGCCGCCCTCCGCCGATCCGGCGGCCGGCGCCAAGGGGGAGGAGGCGCCGCCCCTGCCAGGCTGGGCGGCGGTGGTCGCTTCCGGCGTGGTTTCGGCCCTGCCAGACCCCGCCGCAGGCGGCGACGACCCTGTCGGGGCCGATGTCGGGCTGCTGAAACGGCGGCGCGGCGTCTTTCCATGGCGCGCGGCGACACTGACGCTGTTGGCGCTCCTTGCGAGCGTCGCGGCCTTCGCCGCCTATCGCGAATGGTTCTGGCCAAGGGATGGCCAATGGGTGGGCGTGCTGCAGAGCGAGCCCTTACCTGCCATCGCCATCCGTCTCGATCCGGACAGCGGCGTGATCTTCGTCCGCAGCTTTGCGCCGGCCCCTCCGGAAGGCGAGATCTATCGGCTGTGGCTGCTGGTGCCTGGAAGGCCGGCGCTGCTGCTCGGCGCGTTCACCGCCGGTGTCTCCGGTCGCGCGCCGGCACTGGCAGGGCTTGGCAGGAGCCGGCTCGGGTCGGCCGAAGTGGTGGTGACGCAGGAACCGAAGCTGGGGGCTGCCGCTGCCGCTGAGGGTGACCCTCCGGGCAAGGTGGTCTATCGCGGACGCCTCGCGCCGGAGTGAACGCCGGGAGCCGGATCCGATTGGATTGCAGCAATCCGATCAGCGAAAGTGCTTATGATTTTCTAGATTTGGCGCCGGGTACATTCGGCCGCCGTCCATTCGAGGAACGTCATGTCGACCACCCCCCCGACCGATCCGCTACATCCCCGCCCCGTGGATCGGGCGCTGGACCCGGGCTTTCGCCACGGCCAGTCCACCGAGCCCAATTATTCCGGCGTCACCTCCTTCCTGCGCCGGCGCTATGCGCGCGACGGCGGCGGCGCAGAGGTGGTGGTGTGGGGCGTGCCGCTCGATGTGGCGGTCTCCAACCGCCCGGGAACGCGATTCGGGCCGCGCGCCATCCGCGCCGCTTCCACCATCCTGGATGGCGATCCGTTCTATCCCTTCGGCATCGACCCGTTCGAGCTGCTCGACGTGGCGGACGGGGGGGATTGCGTGTTCGACTATGGCCTGCCCGCCGGGATTCCGGCCGCCATCGCCGCGCAGGCCCGCGCGCACTATGCCCGGGGCACCCACATGGTGACCCTCGGGGGCGACCATTTCCTCACCTATCCCATGCTGCGGGCGCTGACCGCCCATCTCGGCGAGCCGGTGGCGCTGGTGCAGTTCGATGCGCACCAGGACACCTGGGAAGACGGCGGCGAGCGGGTAGATCACGGTACCATGATCACCCGCGCCGTGAAGGACGGGCTGATCCGGGTGGATCGCTCGATCCAGGTGGGCATCCGCACGTATGCGCCCCAGACCTGCGGCATCGAGATCGTCCACGGGCTGACCGCCGCCGAAATGGGCCCCATCGCGCTGGCGGACCACATCGTCGATCGGGTGGGCGATGCGCCGGTTTATGTGACGTTCGACATCGACGCACTGGACCCGGCCTTCGCGCCGGGCACCGGCACGCCGGTGTGCGGCGGCCTTTCCACCCGGGAGGCCATCTCGTGCCTGCGACGCCTCGGCGGGCTCAACCTCAAGGGCTTCGACGTGGTGGAGGTTTCCCCGCCCTATGACCATGCGGAGATCACCGCGCTCGCAGGGGCGACCCTGGCCTCGGTCTACCTGTGCCTCCTTGCCGAGCGCAAGGCGACCGGGCGGCCGGTCGCGCTCTGAGGTGCGCCGGACGGCCCGGCAGGGGGCGAAACCTTGCGGGGCCGTAGCGGATGTGGGACAGCGGGACCGGTCGTAGCGGAAAGGAATACAGCGTGAAGGGAAGCGGCCCGACGGCGCTCAACTACCTCGTGCCGGGGTCGGGCCTCGCGCTCGCGCTGTTCCTGAAGGCGTGGCCGGACCTCGCGCCGGGCGCGGAAGGCCTGGTGCCGGGCATCGCCGCGGTCCTCGCCATCGCGCTGCTGTGCGGTTCGGCGATCTCGTCGGTCGCCCATGCGGACGTGGTGGCACGCCGGCTCGGCCAGCCCTACGGTGTCCTGCTGCTCACCATGTCCGTCACCATCATCGAGGTCTCGGTGATGGCCTCGATGATGCTCCACGGCGAGAACAACCCGACCCTGGCGCGGGAATCGGTGTTTTCCGTGCTGATGATCGTCAATACCGGCATCGTCGGCCTGTGCCTGCTGCTGGGCAGCCTCAGGCACCGGGAACAGACCATCCAGCAGCAGGGCGTCTCCGGCTACCTCTCGGTGATGATCGCGCTGGGAGTCATGCTGCTGGTTCTGCCTGCCGAGACCCATGAGGGCGAGACCGGCACCTTCTCCCCGCGTCAGCTCATCTTCATGAGCTTCGTCGCGATCTCGCTCTATGGCGCGTTCCTCTACATGCAGACGGTGCGCTATCGCGAGCACTTCGAGAACCAGCCGGAGGGACACAGCGAAGCGCCGCCTACGCCGAACGCGTTTGCGCTCGGACTGGTCATGCTGATCGCGAGCCTTGCGGCGGTGGTCGTCTTGTCGAAGCACGTGGCGGCGGCTTTCGAGGACTTCCTCGGCAATTTCGCGCTGGCCGATCCCGACGCCGTGACCGGCGCCCTCATCGCGCTCCTGATCCTGCTGCCGGAAGGCATCGCCGCGGTGCGGGCCGCCTCCCGCAACCACCTCCAGCATTCCTTGAACATCGCGCTGGGCTCGGCGCTGGCCACGGTGGCGCTCACCATCCCGGCCATGGCCTTCATATCGGTGCTCATCGGCCACTCGATGGTCCTCGGCCTCGACACCGAGGACCGCACCATGCTGCTGGTCACCTTCGTGCTGTCCATCCTGTCGTTCGGCACCGGGCGGACCAACGCGCTGAACGGCGTTGTGCATCTCATCGTCTTCTGCGTCTATGTGATGCTGCTGTTCATGCCATAAGACAGGGCGGCGACAGGTGGACAGGCGGCGGGCCAGATGGCATGTTCCGCCCGAATTCCGAACGAGGCGCGGGCCGTGAAGAACTTCCTGCTTTATATCTTCACCTGGTGGAACAAGCAGACCGTCGGCACCATGTGGTGGACGAAGCGGTTCGGCGAGTTCGTGGGCGAGGACGAGTTCGGCAACCGCTATTTCCGCACCAAGGGCGGCAAGATCGACCCGACCCTGGGCTTCGAGCGCCGCTGGGTCATCTATCCCGGCTATGCGGAAGCCTCCACCATCCCGCCCGGCTGGTGGGGCTGGATGCACCATCGCGTCGATACCCCGCCGGTGGATGAGGCCTATACGCCCCACTCCTGGCAGAAGCCGCACCGCCGTAACATGACCGGGTCGCCCGGCGCCTACCGGCCCAAGGGTTCGGTGCTGGCCGGCGGCCTTCGCCCCCGCGTCACCGGCGACTACAAGGCCTGGACCCCGGGCGAGTGAGGGCCGCCATCGCGGGGCAGATGTCCTCGCGTGGTCGTCTTCTTTGCCCGACCGCCTTGCCGTCGCCTGAATCCGGCGCTTCAGAAGGGCAGCACGGCCGATGCCTGCTGCCTTCAGATTTTGTTACGGGTTGATGTCCTGATGCGCCTTTACCGGACCGTGCCGCTCCTCGCCGCGGCGATTCTCGTCGGCACGGCATCCGGGGCGCTGGCGCAGGTGCAATATCAGCGCCCGGGTCAGATCGAATCCACGCCTCTTGCGCCTCCCGGCACCATTCCCGCCCCCCGTCAGCCCGCGCCGTCCGCCGCCCCGGCCCCCCGGCCGGTGACGCCCGGCACGGTCCAGCGTGGCCCGGCGCCGGCCTTGCCACCTGGCGTCCAGCCGGTGCCCGGCCCGGTTCCCGGCACCGCCGTCGTGCCGGCCGCTCCGGGCTCGGACGAGAATGGCGACGTGATGGTGGTGCAGCCGCCGACGCAGAAGATCGCCAACGCCTTTGCGGTCTATGCCGGCCTCGACAAGATCACCGGCCGCATCACCTCGTTCGACGTGGCCATCGGCGAGACTGCGCAGTTCGGCGCGCTGCAGGTGACGCCGCGCGCCTGCTACACCCGGCCGGCCACCGAGACGCAGAACACGACCTCCTTCACCGAGGTGAACGAGGTGACGCTGGCCGGACAAGCCAAGCGCATCTTCACTGGATGGATGTTCGCCTCCAGCCCCGGCCTCCACGCGGTGGAGCACCCCATCTACGACGTGTGGCTGATCGGCTGCAAAGCCTCCGCCCCGGTCACGGCGCGCGGCCAGCAGTAGAAGTCCGCCTCGCCCTGGAGGGCGTGATCGAGCAGGCGGTGATAATGCCGCCGCGACACCTCGATAGCGCCGAAGGTCTTCAGGTGGCTGGTGACGAACTGGGTATCCAGCAGCCGGAAGCCGCCGGCGATCAGCCGACCCACCAGATGGACGAGGGCGACCTTCGAGGCGTCGGTCTCGCGGTGGAACATGCTCTCGCCGAAGAAGGCGCCGCCGAGCCGCACCCCGTAGAGCCCGCCCACCAGCTTGCCGTCGCGCCAGGCTTCCACCGTGTGGCAGCGCCCGCGCAGGAACAATTCGCCGTAGAGCTTGCGGATCCGCTCGTTGATCCAGGTCTTCTCTCGGCCCTCCTGCGGCTCCGAGCAGCCGTCAATGACGCCATCGAAGTCGTGGTCGACGCGCACTTCGAACTTGTTGGATCGCACCGTGCGGGCGAGGCGGGAGGACATCTGGAAGCCATCCAGCGGGATGATGCCGCGCCGCTCCGGCTCGATCCAGTAGAGGCCGGGATCCTCGGCGCTTTCCGCCATGGGAAAGATGCCGCAGGCATAGGCCTTCAGCAGCACATCGGGGGTGATCTCGACGATCTGGTCGTTCAGCCGGCTCATGGGACATAATGATAGCAGGAATTGGCGCGACCGTGTGGCAGCCGTCTCACCCCCGCTTCAGGAAGTCGCCGATCCGCGCCATCGCCTCCGCCATGTCGGACGCCGAACCCGCATAGGAGATGCGCAGGAACTGGTGGCCGTGGAAGGGGTCGAAATCCACCCCCGGCGTGGTCGCCACATGGGCCGCGTCGAGCATGCGGCGGGCGAAAGCGGCGCTGTCGTTGGTGAAGTCGGATACGTCCGCATAGAGATAGAAGGCGCCGTCCGCTGGCAGGAAGCGCTTGAGCCCGGCCTCCGGCAGTCCTTGCGTGAGGATGCGGCGGTTTTCCACATAGGTCGCCTTGACGAGGTCCATCTCGGCCCGGCCCTCGAAGGCAGCGTCGGCGGCGATCTGGGACAGGGTCGGCACGGAGATGGAGAGGTTCTGCTGAAGCCGCTCCATGGTGCGCGAGACGCCGGGCGGCACCACCATCCAGCCCACGCGCCATCCGGTCATGCAGAAATATTTGGAGAAGGAATTGATGACGGTGACGTCCTCGCCGATCTCCACCGCGCTCACCGCCGGGAAGGCGTAGTCGAGCCCGTGATAGATCTCGTCGGAGATGAAGGCGAGGTTCAGGTCGCGGGCGCAGGCATGGAGCGCGGTGAGGGCGGCGCGGTCCATCATGGTGCCGGTGGGGTTGGCGGGGCTTGCCACCAGCACACCCTTGAGCGGCGCCTTGCGATGGGCCTCCAGCAGCCGCTCGGGGGTCAAAGCGTGGCGGTCTTCCGCGCGGGTCTCGATCAGCACCGGCTCGCAGCCCAGCGCGTGGAGCACATGCCGGTAGGGCGGATAGCCCGGCGCGGCGATGGCCACCCGGTCGCCGGGCTCGAACAGCGCCAAGAAGGCGAGCACGAAGCCGCCGGACGACCCATGGGTCACCACGATGCGCTCGGGATCCACCGCCACGCCATGGATTTCTCCGTAATGCCGGGCGATGCGGGCGCGCAGGGCCGGGATGCCGAGGGCGGCGGTATAGCCCACCTGCCCGGCCTCCAGCGCCGCCGCTGCCGCGCGCCGCGCCACGGTGGGGGCGGGAGCGGCCGGCTGGCCCACCTCCAGATGGATGACGTGGCCGCCGCCGGCTTCGATGCGGGCGGCGTGCTGCATCACGTCCATGACGATGAACGGCTCCACCGCGCTACGGCTGGAGAGGACGATGGAACGGGGATGGGGCGCCGTGGACATACTGCGATTTCCAGCTTGTTTTCGTGCATTGGCGGGCCTCGACGCAGCGGAAGTTCCGCGCTGCCGTGCTGCCGCCTTAATCTGACTGTCCCTGAGACGGGTTCGCCTCAACGTGAAGACCGGCGCATTGACCATGGGTCCGGCGGGCACCAGTGTCCGGCTGTCTCGTAACCTGCGCCATCGCGGGCGCCAAGGGGGTGCCTAGAGGGCGCCTAGGGGGCGAGGGGCGGGCGAGGATGGGGGCGAACTGGCAACGTCGATGTCGCCGCACCCCGAATGCACGCGTCGCCGCCGGCATGGGGTGGAGCGGACCAGAGGGATCGAGGAAACGGATCGAAGCCGAGCGATTATGCCCATGCCTTCTTCATCCCTGTCTTTGCTGACGGCCCTTCGCGCATCGGGCCGGGCTCTTGCCCGTGGCCTGTGCCTTGCGGCCGCCGTGGCGTTGCCGATCGAGATGGCGGTGGCGCAGGAGCAGGCCCGCAAGGGGCCAGCCACCATCCGCGACACGGAGATCGAGGCGCTGCTGAGGGATTACACCCGCCCCATCCTCAAGACGGCGGGCCTCGGCCAGCAGAATGTCGAGGTGGTGCTCATTTCCGAGCGGTCGTTCAATGCCTTCGTGGCCGACGGCAAGCGTATCTTCGTCAATACCGGCGCGTTGGTGGATTCGACCACGCCGAACCAGATCATCGGCGTCCTCGCCCACGAGACCGGCCATATCGCCGGCGGTCACCTCGCCCGCATGCGCGAACAGCTGGCCGGCGCCCAGACCATGGCCATCGTTGCCATGCTGCTGGCGGCGGGCGGCATGGCGGCCGGCGCGGCGGGCGGCATGAACGGGCGCGACCTCGGCAATGTGGGCGGCGCGGCCATGTCGGCGCCCCAGGAACTGATCCGGCGCTCGCTCCTCAACTACCAGCGGGGCGAGGAGGCGGCGGCCGACCGTTCGGCGGTAAAGTATCTGGATGCCACCCGCCAGTCGGCGAAGGGCATGCTGGAGACCTTCCAGCGCTTCCAGAACGACCAGCTCTTCATCAGCCAGCGGGTGGATCCCTATTCCCTGAGCCATCCCATGGCGCGCGAGCGCATCGCCGCGCTGGAGCAACTGGCCAAGGCCAGCCCCTATTACGAGACCAAGGATCCGCCCGCGCTTCAGGCCCGCCACGACATGATGCGGGCCAAGCTGATCGGCTTCATGGAGCGGCCGGAGACGGTGGCGCGTCGCTATCCAGCCTCCGACACCTCCATGGCGGCCCAATATGCGCGGGCGATCTCGGCCTACCGCTTCGGCAATGTGAATGGCGCCAATGCCCAGATCGACGCGCTCATCGCTCGCGATCCGTCCAACCCTTATTTCTACGAGCTGAAGGGCCAGGCTCTGCTGGAGGCCGGACGGGCCGCCGAATCGGTTGCCCCGCTGCGCAAGGCGGTGGCCATGACCAACGGCGCTCCGCTCATCCGCTCCATGCTCGGGCAGGCGCTGGTGGAGGCGGGTAATCCCTCCTACACCCAGGAGGCGATTCGCGAGCTGGTGCAGGCCACCCAGCGCGATCCCAATTCCGCCTCGGCCTGGCGATCCCTCTCCCTGGCCTACGGCCGCTCCGGCGATCTCGCCAACGCAGACCTCGCCGCGGCCCAGAGCAGTTTCGCCCAGGGCGATTTCAAGACCGGTCGCGAGCTTGCCGCCCGCGCCCGCCAACGTTTTCCGCAGGGATCGCCCGGCTGGTTGCAGGCCGACGACCTGGTGAACTTCAAACCGCCCAAAAGCGCCGCCAACCAGCAGTGATACCTTTTCACCCCATGGAGATCTGAATGCCCCCCCATCTGGGCTCGCCCACCACCAGCCTCCGGCGCCTCGCCCCCCGGCTTTTCACGCTGGCGCTGGCCGCCGTCTCGGCTGTCGTCCTGGTCGCGCGCCCGGCGGCTGCGTTCACCGACACCGAGAAGAAGGAACTTGGCGGCATCATCCGCGAGTATCTGATCCAGAATCCGGAAGTGCTGCAGGAAGCCATCTCGGTCCTCGAGTCCCGCCAGATGGTTCAGGAGGCCAGCCAGCGCAGCAAGGCCGTGGGCGAGGTCCGTCAGCTTCTCGTGAACAGCCCGCGCGGCATCGTGGCAGGCAATCCCAAGGGTGACGTCACCCTGGTGGAATTCTTCGACTATAATTGCGGCTATTGCAAAAAGGCGCTCTCGGACCTCCAGGACCTCATCAAGCAGGATCCCAACCTGCGCGTGGTGCTGAAGGAGTTCCCGGTGCTCGGCCAGGGCTCCGTGGAGGCCGCCCAGGTGGCGGTGGCGGTGCGGATGGTGGCGCCGGAGAAGTACATGGCCTTCCACCAGGCCCTGCTGAACGGCCGCGGCCAGGCCGACCGGGCCAAGGCGCTGGCGGCGGCGAAGGAGGTGGGCATCGACCCCGCTTTGATCCAGAAGCAGGCCACCTCGCCCGAGCTGAACGCGACCCTCGACGAGAGCATGAAGATGGCCGAGGCGTTGGCGCTGAACGGCACGCCGTCCTACGTGATCGGCGATCAGGTGGTGATCGGCGCGGTGGGCTTTGACAAGCTGAAGGCCGCCATCGCCGAGGCGCGCAAGCACCCGCCGGTCGCCAAGTAGGGTTTAGACCCGAGACGCAGGGGTAGACACGCTGGGGCCGTCGGCTCCAGCATTCCCTTAGGTTATGAGAGGGCACGCATTCACAAGAGCGTGTGCCCGCCGCGCGGCCTGCTCTTTCCTTGCGGGCCGCGCGCCCCTATAAGGCAGCGACCCGGCCGTATGGAGCCGGCGACAGATCAGTCACGGATGTCCGATACTGTCCACGTCCTGAACGGACCTAACCTGAACCTCCTCGGCACCCGCGAGCCCGGCATCTACGGCGCGGCGACGCTTGCCGACGTGGAGGCGCTTTGCCGTGCCGAAGGCGCAGCGCTCGGCTTGGAAATCCACTTCCGCCAGACCAATTCGGAAGGCGCGCTGGTGGATTTCATCCAGGAGGCGCGCGGGGCGCGCGGCATCGTGCTGAACGCGGCGGCCTATACCCACACCTCCGTGGCGTTGCGGGACGCCGTGGCGGCCGTGGGGGTGCCCACCATAGAGGTGCACCTTTCCAACGTGTTCGCGCGGGAGGAATTCCGGCACCACTCCTATCTGTCGCCCGTGGTGCGCGGCGTGATCTGCGGTTTCGGGCCGCAAAGCTATGTGCTGGGGCTTCGCGCCCTCGCCAGTCTGCCGCGCGCGCCGTGACGCATCATTCACACGCGCCCACGTAAAACGGGCCTTCGTACCATGCGCCCAAGTCACTCCCATACTCGTGCGGCCCGATCCGGACTGCAGATCCGGCCGGCAAGAGCAGGAACAAGATGAAGCCTAATCACCCCCCCATCGACACCGCCATCGTCAAGGAGATCGCCGATCTCCTCTCGGGCAGCGACCTGACCGAGATCGAGGTGGAGCACGAGGGCCTGCGCATCCGCGTGGTGCGCGCCCCCGCGCCCGTCACCTACGCCCAGGCCCCCGCCGCGCCGTTCGCGGCTGCCCCCGTCGCAGTGGCTGCCCCCGTCGCCGCCGATGCCGGCCCGGCCGATTTCTCCAAGCACCCGGGCGTGGTTCCCTCGCCCATGGTGGGCACCGCCTATCTGTCCCCGGAGCCCGGCGCCGCCGCTTTCATCGAGGTGGGCGCCAGCGTGAAGGAAGGCCAGACGGTGCTGATCGTCGAGGCCATGAAGACCATGAACGCCATTCCGGCCCCGCGCTCGGGCACGGTGACGCGCATTCTGGTGGGCAATGCCCAGCCGGTGGAATATGGCGAGCCGCTGCTCATCATCGAATGAGCTGGTGCGCCAAAGCGTTTTCACGCGAAGTGGAACCCGGTTCGCGTCAAGAAAACGCGCCAACGACAAACGTGCTTTCGAGCGAAGCGGATACCGGTTCGCTTCCCGAAAACATGTCAGCGCAGACCGAAGCGTTTTTGAGCGGGGCGGGTTCCGGTTCGCATGACGAAAACGCGTTAACGCAGAAACTTGGAGCAGGGCCGCGGTTCATCGAAACGCGCAACTGCTTTAGAGGCGGGCACTGCTGATGTTCAGAAAAATCCTCATCGCCAACCGCGGCGAGATCGCGCTGCGCATCCTGCGCGCCTGCAAGGAGCTGGGCATTGCGACGGTCGCGGTCCATTCCACCGCCGATGCCGACGCCATGCATGTGCGCCTCGCCGACGAGAGCGTGTGCATTGGCCCGCCGGCCGCCCGCGAGAGCTATCTCAACATCCCCTCCCTGCTCGCC
The DNA here is from genome assembly GCF_005871085.1 of Xanthobacter autotrophicus. GTDB lineage: Bacteria > Pseudomonadota > Alphaproteobacteria > Rhizobiales > Xanthobacteraceae > Xanthobacter > Xanthobacter autotrophicus. The sequence continues at coordinate 240,607 of NZ_VAUP01000028.1, forward strand.
GCCTGCGAGATCACGGGGGCGGACGCGGTGCATCCCGGCTACGGCTTTCTGGCCGAGAATGCCCGGTTCGCCGAGATCCTCGCCGATCACAACATCTATTTCATCGGCCCCAAGGCGGAGCACATCCGCATCATGGGCGACAAGATCGAGGCCAAGAAAACTGCCCAGTCCCTCGGCATCCCCGTGGTGCCGGGCTCCGATGGCGGCATCCATTCGGATGAGGAGGCCCAGCGCGTCGCCGCCGAGATCGGCTTTCCCGTGCTCGTGAAGGCGGCTGCCGGCGGCGGCGGGCGCGGCATGAAGGTGGCGATGACCAGTGAGGACCTCTCCCAGGCCCTCTCCACCGCCCGCACCGAGGCCAAGGCCGCCTTCGGCGACGACGCGGTCTATCTGGAGAAATATCTCTCCACCCCGCGCCACATCGAGGTGCAGGTGCTGGGCGACGGCAAGGGCCACGCCATCCATCTGGGCGAGCGCGACTGCTCGCTCCAGCGCCGCCACCAGAAGGTGTGGGAAGAAGCGCCGTCCCCGGTGATCACCGCCGCCCAGCGGGCGCAGATCGGCGAGACCTGCGCCAAGGCCATGCGCGACCTGGGCTATCTCGGCGTGGGAACCATCGAGTTCCTGTACGAAAACGGCGAATTTTATTTCATCGAGATGAACACCCGCATCCAGGTGGAGCATCCGGTGACGGAGATGGTCACCGGCATCGACCTGATCAATGAGCAGATCCGGGTGGCCGCCGGCGAGCCGCTGACCCTCACCCAGAAGGACGTGGTGATCGAGGGCCACGCCATCGAGTGCCGGGTGAATGCGGAGCATCCCACCACCTTCCGGCCCTCTCCGGGCAAGATCACCCATTATCACGTGCCCGGCGGCCTCGGTATCCGCGTGGATTCCAACGCCTATCAGGGCTACGTGATCCCGCCCACCTATGACAGCCTGGTGGGCAAGCTGATCGTGCACGGCAAGACGCGGGACGAGTGCCTGCGCCGCCTGCGCCGCGCGCTGGACGAGTTCGTGGTGGACGGCATCGACACCACGCTGCCGCTGTTTCGCACCCTGGTGCGCACCCGCGACATCGCAGAAGGCAAATATGACATCCACTGGCTGGAGCATTTCCTCGCCGAGGGCGAGGGCAAGAAGGCCGGCTGAGGCTGGGGCACTCCTCGGTCAGGTAAAATAAGGCGCCTTCGGGCGCCTTATTTCTTGCGTCCTTTTCCGGTCGCGAGGCTCCGCTTCAATGCGTCCATGATGTCGATGACGTTCCCCGGCGCGGCCTCGGAGGGCGCCGCGTCGGGCTTGCGGGCAGGGCGCTTGCGGGTCTTGCTGCGAGCCTTGGCGGCGATCAGGTCGAGCAGGCCCTGTTGCACCGGGTCCTCCACCATGTCGGGGGACCAGACCTGCGTGCGCTCCGCGATCAGTTTCTTGACCAGGGCGAGCGCCGCCTTGTCCGGCTTCGGGGCGTCCGGTGGCGCGCCATCGAACGCGCGGACCTCGTCGCCGTAACGCAGGGTCCAGAGGACCAGGCCGCGCTCGCGCGGCTCGATCATCACCCCGCGTTCACGCCGGTAGAGCACTAGGCGGGCGAGCGCCGCCATGCCGCTCTGCGCCATGGCGGAGCGGATGACGGCAAAGGCTTCCGCCCCCACCGCATCGTCCGGGACCAGATAATGGGGCTTGTCGAGATAGGCCCAACCGATGCCGTCGCGCGGTACAAAGCGCTCGATGTCGATAGTGCGGGCGCTTTCCAGGGCGATCTGTTCGAGGTCCTCGTCCTCGATGAGCAGGTAGCTGTCGTCCCCGGTCTGGTAGCCCCGCGCTTCGTCGGCCTCATCCACCGCCTTTCCGGTGGCCTCATCCACATAGCGCGCCACCACCCGACTGCCGGTCTCCCGATCCAGGGTGTGAAAGCGCACCTTCTCCCGCTCCGTCGTAGCCGGGGTCATGGCCACGCGGCAGGTGACGAGGGAGAGCTTCAGCCAGCCCTTCCAGAAGGCGCGCTGTGCCATGGCTGCGACTTGGCTCCTAAACTGGCTCCTCAATCGCGGGAGACGTGCGCGGGCTTGCCCTTGCGCTTTGCGGAGGCAAGCTCGGCCAGTTCCGTTTCGGTCATGGTCTTCACCATCTGCCGGGAGGCGCCCTTCAATTCGCTCGTCTTGCGTTCGCCACGCTTGGCCGCGAGGGCTGCGCCCGCAGCCATCTGCTGGGCCTTGGATTTCGCAGGCATCATCGTCTCCTCGTCACCGCCGCGTCGGCGCGTGGCCCATGCCGGCGGACTGGCTCAAACCTGGATGCGTTTGCACGTTGACGGCTCACCGGCCATCACGAAACGCCGTGCGGCCCTTCAGCACCTGAAGCTCGGCTTGTGCCCACAGCTCGCGATCGCGGCCCTGGGGACAGCCTTCCTCCTGCCAAAGGGCACGGGCGCGGCGGCTGATCTGCTCGCGCTCGGTGGTCGTCAGGCCCTGCGCTGCGGCGTCGGGGGCGTCTGGCGTCTGGGAGTGACTGGTGTGGGGCATGTGCTCCTCCACGGGCTGGTTACGGGCGCGCGGCGACGCGCCCTCCGGACAAACCAACGACGCGCATCGCCCCCGGTTCCCGCTCGCCGCCGTGGCGGCTACAAGGGAATGAATCACAAAGAGGAGACGGCGATGGCGAGCTTCCCCCGCACCGGCGAGATCGCGGCGCAGGTCAAGGCGGTCCTGGAGCGGCTGGGTGTCTGTCAGGATCGCCTCGCGGGCCCCAATGCCGCGTATTCCCCCCTCACTGGCGAGCTGGTGGCCCATTGGGGCGCACGCTCCGGAGCCGCGCCCGACCTTGCCGAGGCCCCGGGCGCCGACCCATTGGAGGCCGCCATCGGCCGGGCACACGCCGCCTTCCTTCAGTGGCGCAGCGTGCCGGCGCCGCGCCGGGGCGAGCTGGTGCGTCTGCTCGGCGAGGAATTGCGCGCCGCCAAGGCCGACCTTGCCGCGCTGGTGACGCTGGAGGCGGGCAAGATCACCTCCGAGGGCGCCGGCGAGGTGCAGGAGATGATCGACATCTGCGATTTCGCGACGGGCCTGTCGCGCCAGCTCCACGGCCTCACCATCGCCACCGAGCGGCCCGACCACCGCATGATGGAGACCTGGCACCCCATGGGGGTGGTGGGCGTCATCTCCGCCTTCAACTTCCCGGTGGCGGTGTGGTCGTGGAACGCGGCTCTGGCCCTGGTGTGTGGCAATGCGGTGGTGTGGAAGCCATCGGAGAAGACCCCCCTGACCGCGCTCGCGGTGGACGCCATCTTCGCCCGCGCCGCCGCCCGCTTCGGCGGCGTGCCGGAAGGGCTCTCCACCCTCCTGCTCGGCGGGCGCGAGGCGGGGGAGGCGCTGGTGGACGACCCGCGCGTGAGCGTGGTCTCGGCCACCGGTTCCACCGCCATGGGGCGGGCGGTGGCGCCCCGCATCGCGCGGCGCTTCGGGCGGGCCATCCTGGAACTGGGCGGCAACAATGCCGCCATCGTCTGCCCCTCCGCAGATCTCGACCTGACCCTACGGGCGGTGGCCTTCGCCGCCATGGGCACCGCCGGGCAGCGCTGCACCAGCCTGCGCCGCCTGTTCGTGCATGACAGCATCCATGACGCGCTGGTGCCACGGCTGCAACAGGCCTACGGCTCGGTGCAGGTAGGCGATCCGCGGGAAGCCGGCACGCTGGTGGGGCCGCTCATTGATGAGGGCGCCTACACCGCCATGCAGGCGGCGCTGGACAGTGCCCGCGCGGCCGGTGGTGTCGTCACCGGCGGCGAGCGGCTCGGCGCGGAAGATGCGCTTGACGCCTATTATGTGCGCCCCGCCTTGGTGGAGATGCCGTTCCAGGCCGATTGCGTGGCCGCCGAGACCTTCGCGCCCATCCTCTATGTGATACGCTATTCAAGCCTCGACGAGGCCATCGGGCTCCAGAATGCCGTGCCGCAGGGCCTCGCCTCTTCCATCTTCACCACGGACCTGCGCGAGGCGGAGCGCTTCCTGTCCGCCACCGGCTCGGATTGCGGCATCGCCAACGTGAATATCGGCCCCTCGGGCGCGGAGATCGGCGGTGCCTTCGGCGGAGAGAAGGAGACCGGCGGCGGGCGCGAGGCCGGGTCCGACAGCTGGAAGGCCTATATGCGGCGCGCCACCAACACCATCAATTATGGCTCGACCCTGCCGCTGGCCCAGGGCGTAACGTTCGACGTCGGGTGATTTCTCGACGCGCGGCTCACACCTTGGGCAGCGGCACGGCGGCCTTGCGGAAGTCGCCCCACGGGTCGCGCGCCAGATGCGCGAGCCGGGCTGGCGCATTCAGCGTGGTGAAATGCTGCGGGCCGATCTGCGGCGTCAGCTCGTCCCATGACAGGGGCATGGAGACGGCCGCCCCCGGCCGCGCCCGCGTGGAATAGGGCGCCACGGCGGTGGCGCCGCGCTGGTTGCGCAAGTAATCGACGAGGATGCGCCCCTTGCGCTTCGCCTTGGCGATGGTCGCCACATAAAGCGCCGGACTGTCTGCGGCCATGGCCTGCGCCATTTTCTTGGTGAAGGCCTTCAGCGTCGCCCAGTCCGCCTTCGGCCTGAGCGGGGTGCAGATGTGAAGCCCTTTGCCGCCGGACGTCTTCACAAATGCAGCAAGGCCCTTGGCTTCGAGCCGCGAGCGCACCTCCTGCGCCCCCGCGATCACATCGGGCCAGGCGACGCCCTCGCCGGGGTCGAGATCCATGATCAGCGTGTCGGGCCGCTCCCAGTCGGCCACCGTCGAACCAAAGGGATGGATTTCCAGGGCCGCGCCCTGCACCAGGGCGGTGAGCCCGTCGAGGTCGCGGATGGCGAGATAGGGGGCCCCGCCCTTTTCCTTCGGGTCCGGGACCTGGAGGATGTTCCTGTCGAGCCCCTTCCACGGGTGCTTCTGGAAGAAGTGCGGCCCCTCGACGCCTTCGGGACAGCGCAGCAGCGCCAGCGGGCGGCCGGCCACGAAGGGGGCCATGTGCTGCCAGACCTCGGCGTAATAGTCCGCCAGCCCCTCCTTGGTCAGGCCTACATCCGGCCAGTAGACGCGGTCGGGATGGGTCAGGCGGACACGCCGCGCGGGGGGCGGCTCCGGATCGGCGGTCGTGGCGACGACTTCGCGCCCCACGTCGGTGGCCGGCTTGTCGTCGCGCAGGCCGCGAAAGGCTGCGTGCCGCAGATGGCCATCGCCAGTCCAGGCGCGGAATTCCACCTCCGCCACATGGAGCGGCTTGACGAAGACGACGCCGTGCGCCGCCTCCGCTTCCAGCCGGCCGGAGAAGGGGCTCTTGTCCACCGTGTCGGGCGCGAGCAGCGCGTGAAGCTCAGCCGCCGTCTTGTGGGTGAAGCCGGTGCCGACGCGCCCCACATGAACCAGCCCGCCCTTCTCAAACACGCCCAGCACCAACGAGCCGATGGCTTTGCGCGCGGTGGTGGAGGGCACGAAGCCGCCGATGACGAATTCCTGTCGCTCCGAGCACTTGGACTTGATCCAGTCGCGCGAGCGGCCGGAGCGGTAGGGCGCGTCCCTGAGCTTGGAGACGACGCCTTCCAGGCTGAGGCGGCAGGCATGCTCCAGAACCAGCCCGCCCTCGTCCTCGAAATGGGCGCTGAAGCGCAGGCGTGCGTTGCCCTTGGGAATGAACTGCTCCAGCAGTTCCTTGCGGGCGAGGAGGGGGACGCCGCGCAGATCGTTGCCGTTCAAATGGAGAAGATCAAAGGCGAAATAGGTGAAGCGGTCGGCCCGGCCTTCGCTGAGATCGGCCTGGAGGGCGGAGAAATCCGACGCGCCATTGCCCCCCTCCACCACGATCTCGCCGTCGATGAGCGCGTCGGACACGGGAAGCCGGGACAGCGCCGCGACGAGGTCCGGGCCGAAGCGGTCGGTCCAGTTCAGGCCGGTGCGGGTGAGCAGGCGCACCTTGCCGCCCTCGATGCGCGCCTCGATGCGGTAGCCGTCGAACTTGATCTCGTGGATATAGCGCCGCCCCGCCGGCGCACGCCGTGCGAGGGTCGCGAGGGAGGGGGGGACGAAATCCGGCAGCGGCGCCACCTTCGCGCCCCTGGGCAAGGCAAGGTCGAGGGAAGGGGAGGGGGCAGGGGAGGGGGCGGGGCCTGGGGCGGGCGCGGTCTTCCGCGTGGCGCCGCCGCGCGCCGCGGCCGCCTTGCGCCGGGGTGGGTCATCCGGGGAGAGGTCGCCCACGGCGCGACCTGAAACGACGGAATTGGGTTGTTCTACGAGGATGTCCGGCGCGCCTTCGGGCCGGGCGGCGGCATCGTCCGCCTTGATGAGCAGCCAGTTGTCTTTCATCTCGCCCGTGCGGGATGCCATGCGTACCAGATGCCAGCGGCCGGTCAGTTTTTCCCCGTCGAGGGTGAATTCCAGATGGCCCTTGGCATAGGAGGTGTGGGGATCACCCACGGGCGTCCAGGTGCCGTGATCCCAGATGATGACGTTGCCGCCGCCATACTGACCTTTCGGGATGGTGCCCTCAAAGGATCCATAGTCGAGGGGATGGTCCTCCACATGGACCGCGAGCCGCTTTTCACCGGCGACGAGGCTTGGGCCCCGTGTAACGGCCCAGCTTTTCAGGACACCGTCCATTTCCAGCCGGAAATCGTAATGCAGCCGCCGCGCCGCGTGCTTCTGGATCACGAACACGCCTTCCGGCCCCTGTGCCGCGCCGTCCTTGCGTCCTTCTGGCTCGGGCGTGGTCTTGAAGTTCCGCTTGGCGCGATAAAGGTCGAGATCGGCCATGGCTCCCCCCTTCAGCCCGCCTTGCGCGGGGTGGCCGGCTTTGCCGGGGCCCTTGTCGTGGGCCCTGTTGCTGTCTTGGCCGGCTTTTTCGCAGCAGCCTTGCGACCGGTGGGCTTCGCCTTGCTGTTCTTGGCCTGCGCGCCCGCGCTGGCGCGCAGGGCTTCTAGCAGGTCAACCACCTTCTCTTCCCGACGCGGCACGGGGCGGGGCAGGGGCTTGCCCTCCATCTTCGCCCGGACCAGCTCTTCGAGGGCGCTCTCGTAACGGTCGTCGAAGGCGGCCGGATCGAAGACGCCGGCCTTGGACTTAAGAATGTGGGTGGCGAGGTCCAGCATTTCGCCCGTCACGGTCACGTCGGGAACGTCGGCGAAGGCCTCCTGCGCGGGGCGCACCTCGTAATCGAAGCTCAGGGTGTCGGCGATGAGCGCGCCCCCTTCCGCGTTCGGCCGGATCAGGAGCTTGCGCACGCGGCGGAACAGCACCGCTTCGCCGAGGGCCGCGACCTTGGCGGCGGCCATTCCGGCTGTGATGAGGGCGAAGGCCTCGGCGCTCGCCTTGTCCACCGGCGCGAGGAAATAGGGGCGGTCGAGATAGACGGTGTCGATATCGGCGCAGGATACGAAGGCAGTGATGGCGAGGGTCTTGTCGCTCTCGGGAACCACGGCGGCCACTTCGTCTGCTTCCAGGGTGACGTATTCGCCCTTGGCTACCTCATAGCCCTTCACCTGGTCTTCGGGCGCCACCGGGCGCCCGGTCGCCTCGTCCACGAACTGGCGGCGCAGGCGGTGGCCACTCTTGCGGCTGACCATGTGCAGCGAGATGCGCTCTGAGGTCGACGCCGCCGCATAGAGCGCGACGCCGCAGCTCACGGCGCCAACGGTCAGGAAGCCTTTCCAGCTCGCACGCGGCGCCATTGTCACCCTCGTTGTTGTCATCCTTGTTGACGCCCCGGTGCCGGCGCTGCCCGCCGATGGCATACCCGCGCGGCGCGGCAGGCAAGGATTTTTTACCAAAGGCCTTCCTGCCAGGCGCGTCCCGCACCGACATCCATCACACGCGGACAACCCGACGCGCATAGCATTCGGCAAGGAGCCGGGCCTCGGCCCGCGAGCCAGAGCGGATGGGCGCCGCGTTCGAGTCCATCAGGCTGAAGAACCAGCGCCGGTCACGGTACCCGATGCGGACGAGAGGTTTTCCGTTGCACTCCAGCAGCTCGGCACCGTCTTCGGTGCTGCTCCATTCGAGCAATGGGCCGTCATGCGGGGGCGCATGAAAGACTTCACCTTCATGGGGCAAGAAGCGGGGAAGGAATCGTCTCACGCTTTGCAGCGTCAATGAATCGTATTGCATGGTGGATCTCCTGTTGCAGATCCAAGTGGCCGGAGCCCTGTTTGGTTCCCGCGCCGTTGCGGGCAAAGGCGCCGCGTGCTCTACGGTCGGGCAAAGGGCGAGGCCGGAGGAAGCCATGGTTCGGGTATACGAGGCCGAAGAGGTGGAGGCCGCGCTGGGCTATGAGCGGCTCGTTCCCGCCCTTGGCGCCGCCTTCGCGGAGGCGCAGGTGGAGGCACCCGTGCGCCAGTCCTACGAGGTGGGACAGGCAGGCACACCGGCCCATCTCCTCGCCATGCCGGCCTGGCGACGCGGCGCGGCGCTGGGGGTGAAGATCGTCAACATCTTCCCCGCCAATGCGGCGCGGAACATGGGCTCGGTGCATGGCCTCTATGTGCTGTTCGATGGCTCAACCGGCGTGCCGAGGGCGATCCTCGACGCCGAGGCCCTCACCAACCGGCGCACCGCGGCCACTTCCGCGCTTGCTTCCAGCTTCCTGTCGCGCATGAACAGCGAGACGCTGACCGTGGTGGGCACCGGCCATCTCGCCTTCCATCTGGCGCAGGGCCATTGCTTCGTGCGGCCCATCGGCCGGGTGCTGGTGTGGGGGCGGTCACTGGCGCGGGCGCAGGACATGGCGGCGCGGCTCACGGCGCTGGGGCTTCCGGCCGAGCCGGCGGAGGACCTGTCGGCGGCAGTGTGGGCGGCGGACATCGTCACCTGCGCCACCACCTCGGTGGATCCGCTGGTGCTGGGGCGGGATGTGAGGCCCGGCACCCATGTGGACCTGGTGGGCGCCTTCACCCCGGCCATGCGCGAGAGCGACGACGACCTGGTGGCAAAAAGCGCCGTCTATGTGGACACCTATGGTGGCGCGCTGGCGGAAGCCGGCGACCTGCTCCAGCCGGTGGCCTCGGGCCGCTGGTCGAAGGACCTCGTGCGGGCGGACCTGCACGAATTGTGCGCCGGACTGAAGGAGGGGCGCACGGAAAGCGGGAGCGTGACGCTCTTCAAGTCCGTGGGCGCGGCGTTGGAGGATCTGGTGGCGGCGGAACTGGTGGCGGGCTGAAGGGGCGCCCGACGCCCGCAGGGGGCGCCGGGTCACGATCTCAGGCCTGCTCGTCCAGCGCTGCGTCGAGCGCCTGGACGAGCCGGGGGTCGTCGGGCGTCACCCGCGGCGAGAACCGGGCGATGACGCGCCCATCGCGCCCCACCACGAATTTCTCGAAGTTCCACGAGACATCGGAAGGAGACGCGCTCCGGCCGGAGGGGCGCCGGCCTTCCTCGTCGGAGGTCTCCGGCCGGGCCGCCACCAGCGCGTCATAGAGCGGATGGCGGGTGGCGCCGACCACCGAGATCTTCTCGAATAGGGGGAAGGTGACGCCATAGGTCAGGCTGCAGAAGCTGGCGATCTCGCTCTCGGTGCCGGGCTCCTGGGCGCCAAAATCATTGGCCGGGAAGCCGAGGATTTCGAGCCCGTCGCCGTGGCGCGCCTCATACAGCTTTTCAAGCGCCGCATATTGCGGGGTGAGCCCGCACTTGGAGGCGACATTGACCACGAGGAGAACCTTGCCTCCGAAGTCACCGAGCGTCGCCGGGGTGCCGTCGATGCGTTTCAGAGGGATGTCGAACAGAGCCTGGGACATAATATCCTGCCGGGATGAGCTGCGTCGGCGCGCAGGCTAGCACGCCCTCCGGTACCTGCCGAGACCGTGCGCCCGTGAGGTGGTCAGGCTCAGCGCTCCAGCGCCGACAGGCGCATGTAGAGGGTGGAGCGGGCGATGCCGAGGCGGCGGGCGGCGCGGGAGAGGTTGCCGCCGCAGGCCTCCACGGCGGCGCGGATGGCGGCTTCCTCCACCGCCTTGAGGTCGGTGGCCCGCGCGGTCTCTGTCGTTTCCTCGCGGATCTCCTGGGGCAGGTCGGCGATATCGATCAGAGCGCCCTCTTCGCCACCCGTGCCGCCCATGGCCACCAGCATGTCCACCACATTGCGCAGCTCGCGCACATTGCCGGGCCACCCATAGGCCATGAGCGCCGCGTGGGCGGCCGGCGAGAAGCGGGGCGGTGCAAGCCCGGCGCGGGCGGCGGCGCTGCGGCCGAAATGGTCCAGCAGCAAGGCCACGTCCTCACCGCGCTCGCGCAGCGGCGGAATGCGCAGGCGCAGCGCGGCGATGCGATAGAACAGGTCCTTGCGGAAGCGCCCGGCCGCCACCTCGCCGGAAAGGTCGCGATTGGTCATGGACACGAGGCGCAGATTGACCCGCCGCCCGTTATGTCCACCGACGCGGTAGACCACGCCGTCTTCCAGCACGCGCAGCAAATAGGATTGAAGCTCCAGCGGCATCTCGCCGATCTCGTCGAGGCAGAGCAGGCCGCCGTCGGCCGCCTCCACCTTGCCCTGCTTGCCGGCGGCGTCGGCCCCGGTGAAGGCGCCCTTCTCGTAGCCGAACAGTTCGCTGGCGATGAGATCGCGCGGCAGACCGCCGCAATTGAGCGGCACGAACGGGCCGCAGGGCGCCCGCCCGCCATGGATGGCGCGGGCGAACACCTCCTTGCCCACCCCGGTCTCGCCTTCGAGCAGGATGGGAAGGCCGCTCTCGGCCATGCGTCGGGCCTTCTCCCGCACCTCGCGCATGGCCGGGCTGTCGCCGATGATGGCCTCGAACGGCAGCACTTCAGGCTCCCGCGCCACCTCGCGCATCACCGGCCGGGGCTTGCGCGGGGCGTGGAGCACCACCACGCCGCCGATCTCCTCGCCGTCCTCGCGCACGATCTCCACGCTCGCGCCCGGCAGCAGCGCGGCGACACGCTCGGCCCAGGCCGCCGGTGCCACGTCGTTGAGCGCGGCGAGGCGGCCATCGGCAATGAAGCGCCCGTTGCGGCGAGCCACCTCCTTCAGCGCACGATCGGTGGAATAGATGAGGGCGCCGGAGCGACCGAAGGCGAGGATTTCCTCCGACAGCCAAAGCGAGCGCTTGGAGAGAAAGTGCCGTAGCACTTGCTCGTGCTCCATCTCCATGCGCCGGCCCAGCACCGCCTCGATCTGCTGGGCGAGGGCCACCGCATGGGCGAGGTTCTGCGGGTTGAAGGTATCGGTGGAGCCGGAGACATCCACCGCGCCAATCACCGCGCCATGGCCGGGATGGCGCACGGGGGCGGCGGCGCAGGTCCAGCGCTGCACGCTGGCGCAGAAATGCTCGGCGGCGTGGATCTGCACCGGCCGGCCGCAGGCGAGCGCGGTGCCGATGGCATTGGTGCCGATCTGCGCTTCGCACCACAGGCCGCCGCGCTGGAGCTTCACCTCCTGCCCCGTATCCACCGCCCGCGCGTCGCCCTCGGTTTCGAGGATGGTGCCCTCGGTGTCGGTGAGGATCAGCATGGAGCGCGCGTCGGAGAGCAGGTGCCGCGCCTCGTCCATGGCCGGGCGGGCGGCGGCGATGAGGCGGGTATTCTGCTGGCGGCGGCGATGCAGCTCCGCCTCGCTCACGAGGGGGGCTTCGGACCTGTTCGCCGTGATGGCGTGCTGTCGCGAGCGCTGCCAGGAGGCCAGCACCGCGGGACGGACGACGGATGAGGCGATGCCGTCCTGGTGAAACGCCTCCCAGGCACGGGCAATCTCGCGATATGGCACCAGCTCTGCCCTCCGGGCCGGGCGGCGCGGCGTTCCCGAAAGGCGCCGCCTAAGCCGTTGGCCAGCGTGCGCGTCCGCCCGGCTGATGAGCCGGCGCCGCGCCCGATGGCGGGTTCACTCCCTGAATGCCGCATTCTATCCGCCGGTTTTCACCGTCGGCGGCGGCTTGGCCGGCAAGATAAGCGCAAGTTCGCGCCAGGAGCAAGGCCCGCGCGGGTCGCCCTGCCAGTCGTTCGCGGCTGTCGCGCGGGGCCCGGACAACAAGTGTCCGGAAACCGGACAGTCTAATTCTTCCATATTACATGATGCGTTGCACAATATTCAGATAAATCCGTGATTTTCTACAGTTGAGCCTCTCTGGCACGCATCCTGCCACTCCCATGGCGAGCTGGCACCGAAAAGTGAGGCCGGCATTAATGGGAGGACAACGGCGTGAACGTTCCTGTGGGACACCTGCGCAACGTCCAGGTGCTCGGCATCGATGCCGGCGGCACCATGACGGACACTTTCTTCGTGGACCAGGACGGCGATTTCGTCGTCGGCAAGGCCCAGTCCACGCCGCAGAACGAGGCCCTCGGCCTCATCGCCTCTTCTGAAGATGGGCTTGCCAACTGGGGCATGTCGCTCCACGAGGCGCTGGCCCAGCTTCAGACCGGCGTCTATTCCGGCACCGCGATGCTCAATCGCGTGGTCCAGCGCAAGGGGCTGAAATGCGGCCTCATCGTCAATCGCGGCATGGAGGATTTCCACCGCATGGGCCGCGCGGTGCAGAGCCACCTCGGCTACGCCTATGAGGACCGCATCCACCTCAATACCCACCGCTACGATCCCCCGCTCGTTCCGCGCCACCTGACCCGTGGTGTGGTGGAGCGCACCGACATGATGGGCACGCAGGTGATCCCCCTGCGCGAGGACACGGCGCGGGAAGCCGCCCGCGACCTGATCGCCGCCGATGCGGAAGGCATCGTCATCTCGCTGCTGCATTCCTACAAGAACCCGGTCAACGAGCGCCGCGTCCGCGATATCGTGCTGGAGGAAGTGGAGAAGAGCGGCAAGAAGATCCCGGTGTTCGCCTCCGCCGATTACTATCCGGTGCGCAAGGAGACTCACCGCACCAATACCACCATCCTCGAAGGCTACGCCGCCGAACCCTCGCGGCAGACCCTGTCGAAGATCTCCAACGCCTTCAAGGAGCGCGGCACCAAGTTCGACTTCCGCGTGATGGCGACCCATGGCGGCACCATCTCCTGGAAGGCCAAGGAGCTGGCGCGCACCATCGTGTCAGGCCCCATCGGCGGGGTGATCGGCGCGAAGTATCTCGGCGAGGTGCTGGGCTACAAGAACATCGCCTGCTCGGACATCGGCGGCACCTCGTTCGACGTGGCGCTGATCACGCAAGGCGAGATGACCATCAAGAACGATCCGGACATGGCGCGCCTCGTCCTGTCGCTGCCGCTGGTGGCGATGGATTCGGTGGGCGCCGGCGCCGGCTCATTCATCCGGCTCGATCCCTATACCCGCGCCATCAAGCTGGGGCCGGATTCGGCCGGTTACCGGGTGGGCGTGTGCTGGAAGGAGAGCGGCATCGAGACCGTCACCATCTCCGACTGCCACATGGTGCTCGGCTATCTGAACCCCGACAACTTCCTCGGCGGCGCGGTGAAGCTCGACCGGCAGCGCTCGGTGGATGCCATCAAGGCGCAGATCGCCGATCCGCTCGGCCTGTCGGTGGAGGATGCCGCCGCCGGCGTCATCGAACTGCTGGACAGCGACCTGCGCGACTACCTGCGCTCCATGATCTCCGGCAAGGGCTATTCGCCGGCAAGCTTCGTGTGCTTCTCCTATGGCGGCGCCGGCCCGGTCCATACCTACGGCTACACCGAGGGTCTGGGCTTCGAGGACGTGATCGTGCCGGCCTGGGCGGCGGGCTTCTCCGCCTTCGGCTGCGCGGCGGCGGATTTCGAGTATCGCTACGACAAGTCCCTCGACATCAACATGCCGACGGAAACCCCTAATGCCGACAAGGAGAAGGCCGCCGCCACTCTCCAGGCGGCGTGGGAGGAGCTCACCAAGAACGTGCTCGAAGAATTCAAGCTGAACGGCTATTCGGCCGATCAGGTGACGCTCCAGCCCGGCTACCGCATGCAGTATCGTGGGCAGCTGAACGACCTGGAGATCGAGAGCCCGCTGGCGCAGGCCCACACCGCCGCCGACTGGGACCAACTGACGGACGCCTTCAACGCCACCTATGGCCGGGTCTATGCCGCATCCGCGCGCTCGCCGGAGCTGGGCTATTCGGTCACCGGCGCCATCATGCGCGGCATGGTGCCGATCCCCAAGCCCAAGATCCCCAAGGAGCCGGAGGAGGGCGAGACCCCGCCCGAGAGCGCCAAGATCGGCACCCGCAAGTTCTATCGCAAGAAGCGGTGGGTGGATGCGCAGCTCTACCACATGGAATCGCTGCGCCCCGGCAACCGGGTGATGGGTCCTGCCGTGATCGAATCCGACGCCACCACCTTCGTGGTGCCCGACGGCTTCGAGACCTGGCTCGACGGCCACCGCCTGTTCCACCTGCGCGAGGTGTGAGGGCGACGTTCCCGACCCCTCCGCCCGTCATGGCCGGGCTTGTCCCGGCCATCCACGCCTCGCCCCCGGGTGCGATGCGCCAAGCATTGCGCGAGCGGCTCGGCGTGGATGCCCGGGACAGGCCCGGGCATGACGGCGGGCGGAACACGCAATCCGAGTCAACGAACTCAAAGGAAACGACCCCATGAACGTGACTGTTGACCAGAGCACCCTTGAAGGTGCGACGCGCGGCATCGTGCGCGGCGGCGAGACGCTGAAGGAGCATCGCGACCGCCTCATGGCCGCCACCAAGGCCACCGGCCGCTATGCCGGCCTGAAGACGCTGGAGCTGCGCGAACGCGAGCCCATCCTCTACAACAAGCTGTTCTCGCGCCTGCGGGCCGGCGTGGTGGATGCCCGCGAGACTGCCAAGAAGATCGCCGCCTCTCCCATCGTGGAGCAGGAGGGCGAACTGTGCTTCACCCTCTATAACGCGGCGGGCGACAGCCTGCTCACCTCCACCGGCATCATCATCCATGTGGGAACCATGGGTGCCGCCATCAAATACATGATCGAGAACAATTGGGAGGCCAATCCGGGCGTCCATGACAAGGATATCTTCTGCAACAACGACAGCCTGATCGGAAACGTCCATCCGTGCGACATCCACACCATCGTTCCCATCTTCTGGGAAGGTGAGCTGATCGGCTGGGTGGGCGGCGTCACCCACGTCATCGACACCGGCGCGGTGGGGCCGGGCTCCATGGCCACCGGGCAGGTGCAGCGCTTCGGCGACGGCTATTCCATCACCTGCCGCAAGGTGGGCGCCAACGACACCCTGTTCCGTGACTGGCTGCACGAGAGCCAGCGCATGGTGCGCACCACCCGCTACTGGATGCTGGACGAGCGCACCCGCATCGCCGGGTGCCACATGATCCGCAAGCTGGTGGAAGAGGTGGTGGCGGAAGAGGGCATCGAGGCCTACTGGAAGTTCGCCTACGAGGCGGTGGAGCACGGCCGGCTGGGCCTCCAGGCCCGCATCAAGGCCATGACCATCCCCGGCACCTACCGGCAGGTGGGCTTTGTCGACGTGCCCTACGCCCATGAGGACGTGCGGGTACCCTCCGACTTCGCCAAGCTCGACACCATCATGCACGCCCCGTGCGAGATGACCATCCGCCGCGACGGCACCTGGCGCCTCGATTTCGAGGGATCGAGCCGCTGGGGCTGGCACACCTACAACGCCCACCAGGTGAGCTTCACCTCGGGCATCTGGGTGATGATGACCCAGACCCTCATCCCCTCCGAGATGATCAACGACGGCGCCGCCTACGGCACCGAGTTCCGCCTGCCCAAGGGCACCTGGATGAACCCGGACGACCGCCGCGTCGCCTTCTCCTACAGCTGGCACTTCCTGGTGTCGGCCTGGACGG
Organism: Xanthobacter autotrophicus; assembly: GCF_005871085.1. Classification (GTDB taxonomy): domain Bacteria; phylum Pseudomonadota; class Alphaproteobacteria; order Rhizobiales; family Xanthobacteraceae; genus Xanthobacter; species Xanthobacter autotrophicus. The sequence continues at coordinate 256,339 of NZ_VAUP01000028.1, forward strand.
CGCTGTGGCGCGGCCTGTCGCGCTCCTATTTCGGGCGCGGCTATCTGGAGGAGGTGAATGCCGGCAACGCCAACACCTCCAACTGGCTGCAGGGCGGCGGCTTCAACCAGTATGACGAGATCCACGCCGTGAACTCGTTCGAGTGCGCCGCCAACGGCACCGGGGCCACCGCGGTGCAGGACGGCCTCTCCCACGCCGCCGCCATCTGGAACCCGGAAGGCGACATGGGCGACATGGAGATCTGGGAATTGGCCGAGCCGCTGGTCTATCTCGGCCGGCAGATCAAGGCGTCCTCGGGCGGCTCTGGCAAGTATCGCGGCGGCTGCGGCTTCGAGAGCCTGCGCATGGTCTGGAACGCCAAGGACTGGACCATGTTCTTCATGGGCAACGGCCACATTTCCTCCGACTGGGGGCTGATGGGCGGTTATCCGGCGGCCTCCGGCTATCGCTTCGCCGCCCACAAGACCAACCTGAAGGAACTGATCGCGTCCGGCGCCGAGATCCCGCTGGGCGGCGATACCGATCCGGAGAACCCCACCTGGGACGCCATGCTGCCTGACGCCCAGATCAAGCGCGACAAGCAGGCCATCACCACCGAGGAGATGTTCTCCGACTACGACCTCTACCTCAACTATATGCGCGGCGGCCCCGGCTTCGGCGATCCGCTGGATCGCGAGCCGCAGGCGGTGGCCGACGACATCAATGGCGGCTACGTGCTGGAGCGCTTCGCCGGCGAGGTCTATGGCGTCGTGGTGCGGAAGGGCGCGGATGGCCAGTATGGGGTGGACGAGGTCGCCACCGCCGCCGCCCGCGCGCAGATCCGCAAGGATCGCCTCGCCAAGTCTGTTCCGGTCGCCGAATGGATGAAGGGCGAGCGCGAGAAGATCCTCGCCAAGGATGCGGGCACGCAGGTGCGGCAGATGTTTGCCGCCTCCTTCAAGCTCGGCCCGCGCTTCGAGAAGGAGTTCCGCACCTTCTGGAACCTGCCCGACAGCTGGACGCTGCCGGAGGAAGAGATCGGCGTGCCCACCTACGGCTCGCGCTATTCCATGGACATCTCCGAACTGCCCGACGTGCACACCGTGCAGTTCGTGGAGGAATGATCCCTCCACTGGGCGGCGGCGACAGCCGTCGCTGCCGCCCATTTTTTCCTTGGAAATCAAACATCAAGTGGAGGAAACACCATGGCCTATACCCGCTCGAAGATCGTCGATCTCGTGGATGGCAAGATCGATCCCGATACGCTGCACCAGATGCTCTCCACCCCCAAGGACCCGGAGCGGTTCGTGACCTATGTGGAGATCCTGCAGGAGCGCATGCCGTGGGATGACAAGATCATCCTGCCGCTCGGTCCCAAGCTCTTCATTGTGCAGCAGAAGGTCTCCAGGAAATGGACCGTGCGCTGCGAATGCGGCCACGACTTCTGCGACTGGAAGGACAATTGGAAGCTTCACGCCCGCGTCCACGTGCGCGACACGCCGCAGAAGATGGAGGAGATCTATCCCCGCCTCATGGCGCCGACGCCGTCCTGGCAGGTGATCCGCGAGTATTTCTGCCCCGAGTGCGGCACCCTTCATGATGTGGAGGCGCCCACCCCCTGGTATCCGGTGATCCACGATTTCTCGCCGGATATCGAGGGCTTCTACCAAGAGTGGCTCGGCTTGCCGGTGCCGGAGCGGGCCGACGCCTGATCCGATCTGATCAAAGTGAAGACGGGGGCGGGCTACCGCCCCCTTTTTCGCGGGGCAGCCCCGGTTACGACGCCTCGATCTTCGTCTGTGTCGCCGAAGCTGCGCGCCGCCGCCCGCGGGCAGGCGCCGCATTGCGGCGCTGGGCGGCGAACAGGGCCAGGGCGAGTCCAGCCCCCAGCACCCACCAGGCGGGGCGCGGGCCAAGATCGAAGGAGAGGTTCGCCTCCGCCACCAGCCACGGGTCCACCCGCGTTGCGAGGCCATACCACAGCATTTCCACCCCCGCCGTCAGCAGCGCGGACAGCACCGCAAGGCCGGCGACGCCCAAGGGCGTCACGTCGCCGGTGAGGCGCACCGCGATGCGATAGGCGAACAGGAACACGAACAGGCCGGCCATCAGCACCGGCTCGGTCACGTCCAGCTTCGATTGCAGGAAGAAATGGACCGCCCCTAATACGGCGATGCCATAGACCGCCATGTGCAGCCGGTTCCACCGCTCCGTCCCGAGCCGGCGGATGGCGCCGTCGAACGAGGTAGCCCCCAGAGCGATGAGCAGAGCCAGCGCCACCGCGCCGATGGTGAGATAGATGCGCAGCACGATTTCGCTCAGAGCCCGGCCGGCGCCCTGGTCCACGACGAACAGCAGCAAATGGAAGGCGGCGTAGAACAGAGCCGCGAGCCCGAAAATACGGCGCCCGAAATACAGCTTCGGATAGGACAGGAGCTTGCGCAGCGGTGTGATGGCGAGGGTCACGGCGAGGAAGCGGATGGCCCACAGCCCGGTGAAGTGGATGGCCTCCGTCCACGGCCGGGCGCCGAGCATGCCGTTGGCGGCAAGACCGGCGAGCCAGACCGCCGGTAGCATGGAGGCGACGAGGAACAGCGTCTTCTCGGGACTGAACGTGCCGGAGCGTTCGTGGAAGAGGGGCATGGGGCGGTCGCCGAGTCCTTCGCTGCGCATGGGGCGGGGATGCCGCCTCGAAGGGAACGGCCGTGCCGGCCGCCCCGCTTCCCATTACGACCGACAACGGGGCTCGGTTACGGCCCCGCCGTGCACGATGGCGTGAGCGCGACCTCTGCCCTCAGGCGTTCAGGTCGGCGTCCACCTGCGCCTTGAGGCCGGGATCGATGCCGAGCGCCAAGGCGAGGCTGGCGAGATACTGCTTCTCGGCCGCGCTGTCGGGACGGATCGCCATGGCCGAGGCGGCGTAGATCTGCAACGCAGCTTCGGGGCTGGTGGCCGCATCCACCACCTGCTGCGGATCCACCGGGGTGGTGAGGAAGGAGATGAGCGCCTCGCGCTCAGGCGCCGCCGTTCCGAAGCGGGAAAGGCCGCCGGTGATGCGCTCCAGCTCTTCCTGGTCGATCTGCCCGTCGGCCTGCGCCGCCGCAGCCATGGCCGAAAGCAGGACACCGGAGAAGGCATCCGCCCCGCCGGGCGCTGCGGCCGGGGCGAAGCCTGCGGCCTCTGGCGCGCCGGAAGTGAAGGCAGAGCGTCCGCCGCCGGACTGGGACTGCCACTTGCGGAAGGCATTCCAGGCCAGCATGCCGATGACGGCCATGCCGCCATATTTCACCAGGTCGCCGCTACCCGACTGCGGAGCAGGGGAGGGGGCGGGTGCGGGCGCTGGCGTGGGGTAAGGGGTCGGAGCCGAGGTGGTGGCCGGGCCGCCGAGGGAGGCCTGGGCGAGATCGCCGAGCGAGCCGCCGGTGCTGCCGCCGGACATTCCGCCGCCTGCCGGAGCGCTGCCGCCACCGAGGATCTGGCCGAGGATGTCTCCCAGCCCGCCGGGAAGGCCGGCCGTCGCGCCGCCGCCGTCGCCGGTTCCGCCGGGGCGCTGCCCGCCACCGCCAAGCACCTGTCCGAGAATGTCGCCGAGACCACCCGGCAGGCCGGAGGCTCCGCCCTGGGTCCGGCCGCCCGACATGCCACCGCCGAGCACCTGTCCAAGAATATCGCCAAGGCCGCCGGGCAGGCCGCCGCTCTGGCCGGCGGGCGCGCCTTGGCCGCCCTGTCCCGCGCCTTCGAGCACGCTCTTGAGGATCTGGTCGAGGCCGCTACCGCCGCCAGCCCCACCCCCGCGTACGCTGCCGTTGCCGAGCGCAGCTCCGATGAGCTGCCCCAGAAGACTACCTGCATCCGCCATGTGACCCTCCCTGAAGCCTGCTGCGATCCAGTTGCGTCGCAAGCGAACGAACAGGCCTTTCTCGAGTTTGGAGACGCTTGTCCCGATCAGCCTGCCCCGGCTGGACCGGATGGAATGGAGCGAGCGGTAAGCACGAGCCAAAAAAGGAGCGGCGAAAATGGATCGGTGAGTGCGAACAGGGGCGAACCTGCGCCCCCGCGCCCAGGTTCAGACCGCCACCGGCGCCTTGATGGCCGGGTGGGGATCATAGCTCACAATTTCCACATCCTCGTAACGGAAGGCGAACAGGTCGGTGACCGCTGGATTCAAGGCGAGGCGCGGCAGCGCGCGGGGCGTGCGCTCCAACTGCGCGCGGGCCTGCTCCAGATGGTTCACGTAAAGGTGCGCGTCGCCCAGCGTATGGACGAAGTCGCCCACGCCCAGCCCGGTCACCTGCGCCACCATATGGGTGAGCAGCGCGTAGGAGGCGATATTGAACGGCACGCCCAGGAACACGTCCGCCGAACGCTGGTAGAGCTGGCAGGAGAGCTTGCCCTCCAGCACATAGAACTGGAACAGGCAGTGGCAGGGCGGCAGCGCCATCTTCGACACGTCCGCTGGGTTCCAGGCGGTGACGATGAGGCGGCGCGAATCGGGATTGCGGCGGATGTCCGAGACCACCTGCGCGATCTGGTCGATGACGCCGCCCTCAGGCGTGGGCCAGGAGCGCCACTGATGGCCGTAGACCGGGCCGAGGTCGCCCTTCGCGTCGGCCCACTCGTCCCAGATGGAGACGCCATTGTCCTTCAGGTAGCGGACATTGGTATCGCCGGCGAGGAACCACAGAAGCTCGTGAATGATGGATTTCAGGTGCAGCTTCTTGGTGGTGACGAGAGGAAAGCCCTCGCCCAGGTCGAACCGCATCTGGTGCCCGAAAACCGAGAGGGTGCCGGTGCCGGTGCGGTCATCCTTGCGCACGCCCTCGTTCAGGATGCGGCGGAGCAGGTCGTGATACTGATGCATGCGCGCCTCCGCCGTCCGGGGTCTGGAACCATAGATGTAGGACATGCCAGCCAGCACGCAAATGGCTTGCGGACCCTCGTCCAGAGCTTTGATTGCCCGGCTGCCCACCCCATGCTGCGGTGCAGCGTTGACATTGGGCTTTCGTATACACACACTCGGAACGTTCCAAGGGGGGTCCCGGAAGGGGCTGAGATTTCGCAAGTCCGCTGGCTTGGTGTTCATCAGAACATGGGTTGTCGGAGCCGCGTTGACCCTTCGAACCTGATCCGGGTCATACCGGCGAAGGGATCGGAACCTGTGCGCACGGCACGTTACGGCCGTATCGTACCCGTCTCCTAGCTCGATTCCCGGCTCTCGTTGAAAGCGCAAGCTTAAAGGAGAACCGCATGCTGGACGAAGCCTCGACGTCCTCCCTCAAGGTCACCACCGGCGCCCTGCCGCACTCGCACAAGGTGTTCGTTTCCGCCACACGGCCGGACGTGCGCGTTGCCATGCGCGAGATCACCCTGTCCACGCCGGAGGAACGGCCGGTCCGGGTCTACGACACCTCTGGCCCCTATACCGATCCGCAAGCCGTCATCGACCTCACCAAGGGCCTGCCGCTGCTGCGCGCCCAGTGGATCCGCGAGCGCGGCGACGTGGAGGAGGTGGAGGGCCGGCAGGTCAAGCCCGAGGACAACGGCCTCAAGGACGGCCAGTCCTCGACCCTGCCCCAGTTCGACCTCACCGGCCGGCGGCCGCTACGCGCCAAGGCGGGCAAGCGCCCGACCCAGATGGCCTATGCGCGGGCCGGCATCATCACCGCCGAGATGGAATATGTGGCGGCGCGCGAGAATCTCGCCCGCGCCAATGGCGGCGTCCATCCGCACCATCAGGCCATGGGCCTCGGCGCGGCAATCCCCACCGACATCACGCCGGAATTCGTGCGGCAGGAAGTGGCGCGCGGCCGCGCCATCATCCCCAACAACATCAACCACCCCGAAACCGAGCCGATGGCCATCGGCCGGAACTTCCTGGTGAAGATCAACGCGAACATCGGCAATTCCGCCGTCACCTCGGGCGTCGCCGAGGAGGTGGACAAGCTGGTGTGGGCCACCCGCTGGGGTGCCGACACGGTGATGGACCTGTCGACTGGCAAGAACATTCACACCATCCGCGAATGGATCATGCGCAACTCACCGGTGCCTATCGGCACCGTGCCCATGTATCAGGCGCTGGAGAAGGTGAACGGCGTCGCCGAGGACCTGACCTGGGAGATCTTCCGCGACACGGTGATCGAGCAGGCCGAGCAGGGCGTGGACTACATGACGGTCCATGCCGGCGTGCGCCTGCCCTATGTGCCGCTCACCGCCAACCGCGTCACCGGCATCGTCTCGCGCGGCGGCTCCATCATGGCCAAGTGGTGCCTGGCGCATCACAAGGAGAGCTTCCTCTACGAGAATTTCGAGGAACTCTGCGAGATCCTCGCCCAGTATGACGTGGCCTTCTCGCTGGGCGACGGCCTGCGCCCCGGCTCGATCGCCGACGCCAACGACGCCGCCCAGTTCGCCGAGCTGGAGACCCTGGGCGAATTGACCGAGATTGCCTGGAAGTACGACTGCCAGGTGATGATCGAGGGCCCCGGCCACGTGCCGCTCCACCTCATTCGCGAGAATGTGGAGAAGCAGCTCAAGGTCTGCCACGAGGCGCCGTTCTACACCCTCGGCCCGCTCGTGACCGACATCTCCCCCGGCTACGACCACATCTCCTCCGCCATCGGCGCGGCGATGATCGGCTGGTTCGGCACGGCGATGCTCTGCTACGTGACCCCGAAGGAGCACCTCGGACTGCCCGACCGCGACGACGTGAAGACCGGCGTCATCTCCTACAAGATCGCCGCGCATGCGGCCGATCTTGCCAAGGGCCATCCGGCGGCGCGCATCCGCGACGATGCGCTGTCCCGGGCGCGTTTCTCGTTCCGCTGGCGCGACCAGTTCGCGCTGTCGCTGGACCCGGAGACGGCGGAGCGCTTCCACGACGAGACACTCCCCGCCGAGGGCGCCAAGGTGGCGCATTTCTGCTCCATGTGCGGGCCGAAATTCTGCTCCATGAAGATCTCGCAGGAGCTGAAGCTGGAAGCCGGCGACATCGCCCGCGCCCAGGCCGACAACCTCGCCTCGGCCGGCATGGCGGAGATGGCGCAGAAGTTCCGCGACGGCGGCGGCCTCATCTACACCCCGGCGCCCGAGGTGGCCGAGCCACCCCCCGCCGCGGCGGAGTGAGCGGGCCGAACGCAGACGACAGGGGCGGCCTCCGGGCCGCCCTTTTGTTTGGGGCGGAGGTGCCCCGCGGCGCGGGGGCCGGCGTCACGCACGCGTGAGCCACATTACGGATCCTTAATTCCGCAGCCAGACTGCCGTAACGGTCGGCGCACTAGCTTGCCTCTCGAACCTGCTGACAAGGCAGACAACAGAGAGATGCGACCGCCCATGACCCGCTCGCCCATGACCCGCTCCGACAACACCCCCTCCGTGACGAAGCGCCACCGCAAGGCTCTCCTGGCCGGCGTCGTCGGTCTCGCGCTCGCCGGCGTCGTGGCCGGCCAGTTCGTGCCGCCGCTGAACGGTCCCGTCGCGGCCCAGATCACCACCAGCCAGCCGGCTGGCACCTTCTCCTTCGCCGACATCGTCGAGAAGGTCTCGCCCGCCGTCGTCTCGGTGAAGGTGAAGAAGGATGCCGGCAACGAGCAGATGGCCATGGGTGGCGATCTCGGCGGTAATGTTCCTCCCCAGATCGAGCAGTTCCTGAAGCGCTTCGGCTTCGGCGACGGCCAGGGCCCGATGGGTCCCGGCGGCCCCGGCATGGGCCCGCGCGGCGGCCATGGCCCCAAGGGTGAGTTCCGTGGCGAGCGTCCCGTCGTGGGCCAGGGCTCCGGCTTCATCATCTCGGCTGACGGCTACGTGGTGACCAACAACCACGTGGTGGACGGCGCCGATGAGGTGGACGTGACCACCACCGACGGCAAGGAATACGTCGCCAAGGTGATCGGCACCGATCCGCGCACCGACGTGGCCCTGCTGAAGATCGAGAACGCGAACAACCTGCCGTGGGTGAAGCTGGCGGACGGCGCCCCGCGCGTCGGTGACTGGGTGATCGCGGTGGGCAATCCCTTCGGCCTTGGCGGCACCGTGACCGCCGGCATCGTGTCGGCCCGTGGCCGCGACATCGGCTCGGGTCCCTATGACGACTTCATCCAGATCGACGCCCCCATCAACCGGGGCAATTCGGGCGGCCCGACCTTCTCGCTGAACGGCGAGGTGATCGGCATGAACACCGCCATCGTCTCCCCCTCGGGCGGCAACGTGGGCATCGCCTTCGCCATTCCCTCCGAGACCGTAAAGACGGTGGTGGCCCAGCTGCGCGACAAGGGCTCGGTGGCCCGCGGCTACATCGGCGTGCAGATCCAGCCGGTGACCGAGGACCTCGCCTCCGGCCTTGGCATCAAGGACGCCGAGGGCGCCCTGGTGGCGCAGGTGCAGCCGAACACCCCCGGCGCCAAGGCGGGCCTCAAGGCCGGCGACGTGATCGTGAAGGTGAACGAAGACGCCATCAAGGACGCCCGCGACCTCACCCGCAAGGTGGGTCTGATGAAGCCGGGCACCGAGATCAAGCTCTCGCTCATCCGCGAGACCAAGCCCATGACCCTGTCGCTGACCCTTGACCAGCTGCCCACCGAGCAGCAGATGGCCGCGCGTTCCGGCGCACCGCAGAGCGAGGATGACGCGACCGGTGGCAACAAAGACCTGCCGCGTCTCGGCCTCCAGCTCGCTCCGTCCAAGAGCGTGCAGGGCGCTGGCGGCGAGGGCGTGGTGGTGACCGGTGTCGATCCCAACGGCGCTGCAGCCCAGCGCGGCTTCAAGACCGGCGACGTGATCCTGAAGGTGGGCGACAAGGCCGTCTCCACCCCGAAGGATGTGCGCGATGGCCTCGCCGCCGCCAAGGCCGAGAACCGCAAGGCGGTGCTCATCCAGGTGAAGAGCGGCGAGGGCGTGCGCTTCGTCGCCATCACCCTCGACGCCAAGGCCAAGGGCTGATCTCCGGCAGGGGCTGATCCTCAGCCGAAAGCTGATGCTCCGGCGGCGGGATGGCGCCGGAGCATGTCCTCCGGACCCGAGGCGGGTTCGCCATCGCCCCCCTGATGACGCTTCGGTTCCGATGGCGCGGGACGCTCGCAAGGGCTTCCCGCGCCGAGTTTTTTTGTGAGGCTGGAGGCTTCCCCCTTTCCCCGGCCGAAAGGACGGGGCGCGCGGCGGCCCCCCGCATGGACCTGCCGGCAAGGTGAGCTAGAGTGATGACAGCGAATCTCGATCCGGATCCCCTCACTGCCATGCGCCTCCTCCTTGTCGAGGACGACCGCGACGCCGCCGAATATCTGCGCAAGGCCTTCCGCGAGGCCGGCCACGTGGTGGACCTTGCTGCCGACGGCGAGGTGGGGCTCGCCCTTGCCCTCGACGGCAAGTACGACGTGATGGTGGTGGACCGCATGCTGCCCGTGCGCGACGGACTCTCCCTCGTCACTGAGCTGCGCGGGCGCGGGCACACCACGCCGGTGCTCATCCTCTCGGCCCTCGGCCAGGTGGACGACCGGGTGCAGGGCCTGCGCGCCGGCGGCGACGATTATCTGCCGAAGCCCTACGCCTTCACCGAGCTTCTGGCGCGGGTGGAAGCCCTGTCCCGACGCGGCGTCACCCAAGGCGCGGAGACGGTCTACAAAGTGGCCGACCTGGAGCTGGATCGCCTCGCCCACCGGGTGGCGCGCGGCGGCAAGGAAATTCCGCTCCAGCCGCGGGAGTTCCGGCTGCTGGAATATCTGCTGCGCCACGCAGGCCAGGTGGTGACCCGCACCATGCTGCTGGAAAACGTGTGGGACTATCATTTCGACCCGCAGACCAACGTCATCGACGTGCACGTCTCCCGCCTGCGCTCCAAGATCGACAAGGGCTTCGACGTGCCGCTGATTCACACCGTGCGGGGCGCCGGCTACATGGTGCGGGCCGGTGCCGCGTGATGTGTGGTGGCGAGGGCCGCTCGCCGTTGGCCGCGTGATCTGGCGTGTTCCCATGACATTCCTCGCCCACCTCGCGCGGCTGGTGCGCACCACGGCGTTCAAGCTTTTGGCCGCCTATCTGCTGGTGTTCGCGGTGTTCGCGGTGTCGGTCATCGTCTACACCGCGTGGCACACGCGCGAGTTGATCCAGGGGCAGGTGGCGGAAGACCTCGACCGGGAGGTGCGTTTCCTTGCCGAGCAATATCGTATCGGCGGTATCCAGCGGGTCGTCTACGTCATCGACCGCAGGACGCGCCGGCCAGGCTCCTCCATCTACATGATCACCAATTTCCAGGGCGAGGTGCTGGCCACCAACGTCTCTGACCTGCCCATCGGCCTCCTCGACAAGGAGGGCACCCGTTTCACCACCTACAACCGCCCCGACGATGCCGGCCTGAAGAGCCATGTGGCCTTCGTGCAGGCGCTGATTCTGCCTGGCGGCTACCGCCTGCTCGTCGGCCGCGACATCGAGGAGCGCGACACCCTGCGCGACCTCGTGGCCCGCCCGGCGCAATGGGCGGTGCTGCTCATCGTGGTGCTGGGCCTGGCCGGCGGCGTGTTCGTGACGCGGCGGGTTTTGAAGCGCATCGATTCCATGACCGCCACCGCCGAGACGATCATGGCCGGCAACCTCTCCGGCCGCCTCGCCATGACCGGCACGCAGGACGAGTTCGACCGGCTGGCCCATTCGCTGAACGCCATGCTGGACCGCATCGAGGGCCTGATGCAGGGCCTCAAGGAGGTCTCCGACAACATTGCCCATGATCTGAAGACCCCGCTCACCCGCCTGCGCAACCGTTCGGAGGAGGCGCTGCGCAGTGCCCGGACGGAAGATGACTGGCGCGCGGCTCTGGAAGACACCATCGAGGAGAGCGATGGCCTCATCCGCACCTTCGACGCCTTGCTCATGATCGCCCGCGCCGAGGCCGGCCAAGCTCGAGCCATCATGAGCGACCTCGACCTTGGCGAGATCGCCGAGAGTGTCTCCGAGCTTTACGAGCCGCTGGCCGACGAGCAGGGCCTCGACCTCGTGGTCTCGGTGATGCCGGTTCCGATCCATGGGGTGAAGGAACTTTTGGCGCAGGCGGTGTCCAACCTCATCGACAACGCCATCAAATATGGCCGTCCACTGGACGGGAGCAGGGGGCGCATCGCCGTCACCCTCGCGCGGGCGGGCGGGGAGGCGGTGCTCACCGTCGCCGACACCGGGCCCGGCATTCCGGAGGTGGACCGCGAGCGGGTGGTGGAGCGCTTCGTGCGGCTGGAGGCAAGCCGCACACGTCCCGGCTCCGGACTCGGCCTCGCGCTGGTGGGGGCTGTGGCGCGCCTGCATGGTGGCAACCTGAGCTTCACCGATGGTGCGCCGGGGCTGGTCGCAACGCTCCGTTTGCCGGCGAAATGACAGCGCGCCACAGCACGCCGGGGCGCTACCGGCCTTAAGGCGTTCGCAGGTGCGATAATTTGCTGTTTACCATGCAGCTTTCGACCGCTCCCGAGCGTTGCAATTGTCGAAGAGGGCTTGCCTAACGCAAGGTCCTAATGCTTTTGATGAAATCATGCGCGGGCCCCTCGAACCGGATTCGGCCGACCGGCCATCTCTTGCCGTCCTGATGCGGGAAGCTCCCGTCCTCGGCGATCGGGAGACGGCAAAGATTAAGCTTTCCCAGGCCACGGAGAGTTTGCCCGCAGCGGATCGGGCAGTGCTCGACGGGCTGTTTTCACGCGCCCCCATGGCGCGCGACGTGTGCCTCGGCATGGCCGAGGGCTCGCCCTTCCTGCTCGATCTGGTGCGCGCGGAGCCGGCCCGGCTGCTGCGGGTGCTGTCGGGGGATCCCCGCGCCCACCTTGCCACCCTTATTGCCGGTTGCGCGGCCGTCGCTGCCACCGGCAGCGAGGCTGAAGTGATGCGCGCGCTGCGTCGCATGCGCAGCGAGGCGGCGCTGCTGATCGCCCTCGCGGACATGGGCGGCGCCTTCGACCTGATCACGGTGACGGCTGCGTTGACCGATGTGGCGGACGCGGCGGTGCGCACGGCCCTCGACTTCCTGCTGGGCGAAGCGGCGCGCGCCGGCCGCCTCAATCCGCCCGATCCCGCCGATCCGGCCTTCGGCTGCGGCCTCGCGGTGATCGCCATGGGCAAGCATGGCGCGCGCGAACTCAATTATTCCAGCGATGTCGATCTCGTGGTGGTGTTCGACCGAGAGAAGGCGCCGCTGGGCGAGGAGGTGTCCGCCGCCCCCGTCTTTGTGAAGATCACGCAGGGCCTCGTGCGCCTGCTTCAGGAGCGCACGGCGGACGGCTACGTGCTGCGGGTGGACCTGCGCCTGCGGCCCGATCCGGGCTCCACCGCGGTGGCCCTCTCCACGACCGCGGCCCTCGACTATTACGAGCGCGAGGGCGCCACCTGGGAGCGCGCCGCCTATATCAAGGCCCGCCCGGTGGCCGGCGACATGGTGGTGGGGCGGATTTTCCTTGGCGACCTGTCCCCCTTCGTCTGGCGGCGCGGGCTGGATTTCCAGGCCATCGCCGACGTGCACGCCATGAAGCGGGAGATCCACGCCTTCCGGGGCCACGACGTGGTGGCAGTGGAAGGGCACAATGTGAAACTCGGGCGTGGCGGCATTCGCGAGGTGGAATTCTTCGTCCAGACCCAGCAGCTCATCGCCGGGGGGCGCGACCCGCTGCTGCGCAACTCCCGGACGCTCGAAGCGCTCGATGCCCTGACCGCGCACCGCTGGATCGAGCCGGATGTCCGCGACGTGCTGGCAGAGGCCTATGTGTTCCTGCGCCGGGTGGAGCACCGCATCCAGATGGTGGCGGACGCCCAGACCCATTCCCTACCCGAGAGCCGCGCCGCCATGGAGGGCTTCGCACGCTTCATGGGTTATGCCGACCGCGACGCCTTCGCAGCGGCGCTGGTGACGCGCCTCCAGGCGGTGCAGACCCATTATGCCAATCTGTTCGAGGACGTGGCGCCCCCCGCCGTGCTTGACGCGGACCTCGTCTTCCCGCCGGACGAGAACGACCGGAAGACGTTGGCGGCCCTCTCCCGCCTCGGCTTTCGCGATCCGGCGGCGGCCAGCGGCATGGTCCGGCGCTGGCTGTCCGGCGGGCCGCGCGCGCTGCGGGGCGAGACCGCGCGGGCACATCTTGCCCGCATTGTCCCGCTGATGCTGGAGGCGCTGGCCCGGGGCGGCGATCCCGACGGGGCGCTGGCCGCCGCCGACCGATTCCTGAGCGACCTGCCCGGCCCGCAACTCCTGACCGCCCTCGACCGGCATCCGGATCTCGTGCGGCTTCTGGCCACCATCCTCACCGCCGCGCCGCGCCTGGGCGAGACGCTGGCGCGCCGGCCCTCCCTCACCGATGCGCTGCTCGATCCCGCCTTCTTCGACGTGCTGCCGGACGAGGCGAGCCTGTCCGCCCATCTGGATCACCTGCTCGACACCGCGGACACCGACGAGGAGCAGTTCGACCGCGCCCGCCGGTTCCGGCAGGAACAGCATGTGCTCATCGGCGTACGCATCGCCTCCGGCACGCTGGAGGCGGCGCGGGCGGGCGAAGCCTATGCGACGCTGGCCGAGGTGATCATTCGCGCCCTGCACCGCCGGGTCTGGACCCGCTTCAATGAGGCCCACGGCACCATCGGCGGCGCGCAGACGGCGGTGCTCGCCATGGGCAAGCTGGGCGGGCGGGAGATGACGGCGGGGTCCGATCTCGACCTCATCGTGCTCTATGATTTCGACCCTGACGCCGATCCCACCTCCGACGGCCCGCGCCCGCTCACCGGCGCGCAATATTTCGCCCGCTTCACCCAGCGCCTCGTCACCGCGCTGACCTCCCTCACCAATGCCGGCAAGCTCTACGACGTGGACCTGCGGCTGCGCCCCTCAGGCCGCTCCGGCCCGGTGGCGACGCGCCTTGCCTCCTTCGCCACCTACCAGCGGGAGGAGGCCTGGACCTGGGAGCACATGGCGCTGACCCGCGCCCGCGTGATTGCGGCCGAGTCCGCGTTCGGAGCGAAGGTGCGGGAGGTGATTTGCGCTGTCATGGGACATCCACGCGATCCACGCCGGCTCGCGGGCGACATTCTCGACATGCGCCGCGCCATCGCTGCCGAGAAGGGCGAGGATGACAAGTGGAACCTGAAGCACGCCGCCGGCGGCCAGGTGGATGTGGAGTTCCTCGCCCAGTACCTGGTGCTCGCCCACGCCCATGCGCATCCCGAAATCGTGGATACGGCTACCGCCCGCGTGCTCGCCACCGCCGCGCGGCTTGGGCTGCTGGAGCCCGAAGATGCGCATGTGTTGCAGCGCGCCTGCCGGCTCTACCAGAACCTCACACAGGTGCTGCGGCTGGCGGTGGACGCCCATATCGTGCCGACGGATGCGAGCCCGGCGCTCCGGGCGCTTCTGGCCCGCGCCGGCGAGATGCCGGACTTCGCCACTCTGGATGCCGACCTTGCTGACACCCAGGCCAAGGTCCGCGCCATCTTCGAGCGCATGCTGGAGCTGGCGGCCGAGTGAGGACGGTTTAGGGAGCCGGGGTTATGGTCCCGGCTCCTGTTCACGATCCCAACTCAGCCCAGCGAGCGGGTGGCGATGTCGGCGACATCCGCCGATAGGCCGGGGGTCTGCGCCACGCGGCGCAGGGCGGCCTCGGCGCTGGCGCGCCGCACCGGCTCCAGCTGGCGAAACGTCTTGAACGACGCCAGCAGCCGCGCCGCCACCTGCGGGTTCTTGCCGTCGAGGCTGAGCACCGTGTCGGCGACGAAGGCGTGCCCCGCCCCGTCCGCCCGGTTGAACTGGGTGGGGTTGGCGGCGGCGAAGGCACCGATAAGGGAGCGTACCCGGTTGGGGTTGGAAAGCGAGAAGGCCGGATGCAGCATCAGGCCCTTCACCCGGTCCAGCGTCCCCTCGGACGGGATCTGCGCCTGCAGCACGAACCACTTGTCGATGACGAGGGCATCGCTCTCGAAGCGGCGATAGAAGGCGTCGAGGGCGGCTTCGCGCTCCGGCACGTCGTGCTGGGCCAGCACGGCGAGGGCGGAGGAGCGGTCGGTCATGTTGTCCGCCGCCTCGAACTGGGCCTTGGCGCGGGCGATGCCTTCGGGCGCGCCGGTGACCGCCAGATAGTCGAGGGCAAGGTTGCGCAGCGCCCGCAGCCCGGCCGAGCCTGCATCCGGTGAGAAGGCACCTGCGGACGCAGTGCTCTCGTAAACGCGGGCGAAGTCGGCGGCGAGGGCGGTGCCCACCGCGATCCGCAGCGCCTTGCGGGCGGCATAGACGGCGTCGGGATTGACATCGCTGCCCAGCTCGCGCGCCACCTCGCTCTCGCCGGGAAGGGCGAGGGCCTGCGCCTTGAAGGCGGCATCAAGCGCCGTATCGGCCACCACCGCACCGGCAGCGGTGATGAGAGCGTCGGGCGCCGGCAGGGTGCCGGTGCGGGCGCCGGTCTTCAGCAGCTCAAGGGCGATGCGCTGGAGCGAATCGAAGCGGTTGAACGGGTCGCCGTCATGGGCGGCAAGAAACACCCGGTCCGCCTCGGTGAGGTCGCTGACAAGGTTCACGGGGGCGGAAAAGCCCCGGTTGAGGGAGGGCACGGGCCGCGCCTCAAGGCCGGTGAAGAGGAAGCTCTGGGCGGCCTCCTTCACCTCGATCACGCCGTGCTCCACCGGCGTGTTGCCGAGCGTCAGCGGCAGGTCGCGCCCGTCCGGCCCCACGAGGCCGAGGGCCAGCGGGATCAGCATGGGCTTCTTCTCGGCCTGGCCCGGCGTGGGCGGCACCGACTGCTTCACATCGAGGCGGAAGGTGCCGGCTTCCTTGTCATAGCTGCCGCTCACGTTCAGCAGCGGCGTGCCCGACTGGGCATACCATAGGGCGAACTGGGTGAGGTCGCGGCCGGTGGCGTCGGCGAAGGACGCGACGAAATCCTCGATGGTGGCCGCGTCCCCGTCATGGCGCTCGAAATAGAGGTCCATGCCCTTTCGAAATCCCTCCTCGCCCAGGAGGGTTTTGAGCATGCGCACCACCTCCGCGCCCTTCTCATAGACGGTCGCGGTGTAGAAGTTATTGATCTCGCGATAGGTTTCCGGCCGGACCGGGTGGGCGAGGGGGCCGGAATCCTCGGTGAACTGGGCCGCCTTGAGCATGCGCACGTCGGCGATGCGCTTCACCGGGCGCGAGCGCTGGTCGGAGGAGAATTCCTGGTCGCGGAAGACGGTGAGGCCTTCCTTCAGGCACAGCTGGAACCAGTCGCGGCAGGTGATGCGGTTGCCGGTCCAGTTGTGGAAATATTCGTGGGCGATGACTCCCTCGATGCCGGAATAATCGGCGTCGGTGGCGGTCTCGGGGGTGGCGAGGACGTATTTGTCGTTGAAGACGTTGAGGCCCTTGTTCTCCATGGCCCCCATGTTGAAGTCGGAGACGGCCACGATGTTGAATACGTCGAGGTCGTACTCGCGGCCGAAGGCCTCCTCGTCCCAGCGCATGGAGCGCTTCAGCGCGTCCATGGCGTAGCCGGCGCGGGCCTCCTTGCCCTCTTCCACATAGATGCCCAGCTCCACCTTGCGGCCCGAGGCGGTGGTGAAGCTGTCGGCCACCTTGGCGAGCTTGCCGCCCACCAGAGCGAACAGATAGGACGGCTTCGGCCACGGATCATGCCAGATGGCGAAATGGCGGGCGGTGCCGGGGATGTCGCCGCTGTCCACCAGATTGCCGTTGCCGAGCAGGATCGGCGCCTCCGCCTTGTCCGCCTCGATGCGGGTGGTGAAAACCGAGAGCACGTCCGGCCGGTCGGGATAATAGGTGATGCGGCGGAAGCCCTCGGGCTCGCACTGGGTGCAGTAATTGCCGGAGGTGCGGTAGAGGCCCATGAGCTGGGTGTTGGCGGTGGGGTCCACCAGCGTCTCCACCTCCAGCACGAAGGCGTCGGCCGGCGGATGGGCAAGGGTGAGGCGCGCGGGGCTCGCCTCGAAGCTGGAGCCGGCCAGCGGCTTGCCGTCGATGGCGAGGCGCACCAGGGTCAGGCCGTCCCCCTCCAGAACCACTGGCGCGCCCGTGGTTCCTTCCGGGTTGCGGCGCAGCGCGAGGCGGGCGGTGACGCGGCTCTGGGAGGGATGGAGCGCGAAGTCCAGCTCCACCTTGTCCACCAGCCAGTCCGGCGGGCGGTAGTCGGCGAGGTGGATGGCTTTGGGCTCGGCATCACGCATGGAGGACTCCTCGGGCGACGCCGCGGGCGCTGCGGCCTGACGCACGCTCCGTTCAGGCGGAGCGTACGCGACCTCGACAGAGACGGCCCTTCCCGTCCGGACTCTTCAGTCCAGGCAGAGCCGGCTCGATCACGCGGCGCAGGGGCGCATTCAATCGGCGGGGGAGAGTAAAGCCCCCGGACCCGCGAGGGAAGGCGGTGAAGCGGCGGCGGCCCTGAATACCGATGCGAACATAGTGCGAGCCCCTTGATACCGGGCGGCGGCACCCGGCTCCCGGCCCGCCGTACCGTCATCCGCACCGGTCGGGCAGGGGCCCTGATTGACCCGGAATCCGACCCACACTGTTGCGCGAAAAGCCTCTTATTCAGAGGGAGTTGCATCCCAGTTGACGGACTATCGCAACGGGACCCCGCCCGTTGTGAACCGATGGAGATCAAGATGCGCCATCACACCACTGGAGCCATCGCTCTCGCCACCACCGTCGCCGCCGCCATCGCCCTCTCCGCAGGCGTTGCCATGGGGGCCGACGAGCCCTCCCGCGCACAGGCGGACGCGGAAGCCGATGCCGGCACCTATTACACCCTGCCCGCCATGCGGTACCGGGAACTCGGCTATGCCCGGGGTGTCGAACTGCGCGAGGATCCGTTCACCCCGATGCAGGTGATCGTGGTCGAGCCTGCCCCCCGGCGGATCGATCAGCAATTCATCGACCAGGGCGATCGCGGCCTCGGCAACGAATAGCGGTCCGCACCGTCGGCGCAGCGGGGTGCCGGCGGTGTCACGGTTTCAGCCAAGCCGTGCTTCCAGGGCCTCGAAAAGGGGATTGTCCGCGGCGAACACATATTCAATGGGACCGACCGTCACCATGCTCGCCCCCTGCTCGCGCAGGAAGGTGGCGAGCCGGTGCAGTGTGTCCGGCGGACAATGCAGGGTCAGCATGCCCGAGGACGTGGGGCCACCGAACGGGGCGACGCAGCGATAGCGGGCCACCGCCTGTTCCACCAGGGAGGCGTCGCAGCTGGCGAAGCGGGTGCGCACCTCGCGCATGGTCCGCGCGCGCTTTTCGGCTCCCAGCCGGTCGAACATCGCCTGCGCCGCCGAAAGCGCGCTGCCGCTCCAGTTGGCGGTGAGCGAGGCCACGAGATTGGCTTCCGACTTCAGGATGATCCCGTCGTCCACCACCTTCAGGGCGTTGGCGGCCAGCGTCGCGCCGGTGGTGGTGATGTCCACGATCAGCTCGGCCGAACCGGAGGCGGGCGTGCCTTCGGTCGCGCCCGCGCTTTCGACGATGCGGTAATCCACAATGCCGTAGCGGGCGAAGAAGCCGCGGGTCAGGTTGACATATTTGGTGGCGACGCGGATGCGGCGGCCGGTGCGGCCATGGAAGTGGCTCGCCACGTCGTCGAGATCGTCCATGGTGCGCACGTCGATCCAGGCCTGTGGCACCGCCACCACCACGTTGGCGTGGCCGAAGCCGAGCTTTTCCAGCAGCGCGACGCGGCTGTCCGCCTCCAGAATGTTCTCGCGTACCAGGTCCTCGCCGGTCACCCCGATATGGGCCGAGCCGGAGGCCAGGGCCGCCGCAATCTCGGAGGCGGAGAGATAGGCCACCTCCACATTGTCCACGCCGCCGAGGGTGCCGCGATAGTCGCGGGCGCCGCGCGCTTGCGTAAGCGGCATGCCGGCGCGGGAGAAGAAGGCGTGGACATTCTCCTGGAGCCGGCCCTTGGAGGGTACGGCGAGAATGAGCGGGCTGGTCATCGGGCGCCCTCCACGGCAGCAGGGAAGGGGGCGGAGTCGAGGGGGAGGGCGAGGGCGGCGAGGCGTTCCACCCATACCGCGAGGCCGACGCCGGGCACGCTGGTCTCGGCGCCGAGGCGCGACAGCAGCTTGTCGTAGCGCCCGCCGGCCACCAGCGGCCCATCGGTGCGCCCCAAGGTGTCGTGCAGCTCGAACACCATGCCGCTGTAATAGTCGAGCGGCCGCCCGAAGGCGCTGGAGAAGCGCACGTCGGCGAGATTCACCGCATAGGCGGTGAGGAAGCCGGTGCGCCGGTCGAAGGTATCGAGCGCGGCGGAAAGATCGATGCCCGCGTCCGCCGCCAGCGCCCGCATGCGGGCGGAGGCCTCGTCCGGCGTGCCGGCGATGGCGAGGTAGCGCGAGAGGATCTCCCCGGTCTCGCCGGAGAGGCCCGCTCCGGCCTCCAGCGAGGACTGCTCCAGGAAGCGTTCGGCGATCTCGGACACGGTGCGTCCGCCCACGGTGGAGATGCCGGCGATGGACAGAAGATCGGTGATCAGCGCCCGCGCCGCCTCGGGATCGGCGCCGGTGAGGGCCGCCAGCACGCCAGCATGGGCCGAGGCGCTCTCTTTCGGGCGCTCCTTCTGGCGGCCGAGGTCGGCATCGAGCCGGCTCTGGCCGAAATCCTTCAGCAAGCGCCGGCGAAGGGCCGGGGCGAGGGGCAGCGCCTCCAGCAGCGCGGCGAACAGGCCCACGTCGCCGAGCCGGATCTCCGGCTGCGGGACGCCATAGAGCGCGCAGGCGTTGAGGCCGAGGGCGACCATCTCCGCGTCGGCCGCCTCGATGTCGGTGCGGCCGAAGGATTCCACGCCCGCCTGCCGGAACTCGCCCGATCCCTCTCCGCGGAAGCGGAACACGGGGCCAAGATAGCTCACCCGCGCCGGCAGCGGCATGCGCTCGGCGATGACGGCGCGGGCCACCGGGATGGTGATGTCGGGCCGCAGGCACAATTCCCGCCCGTCCGCGTCCGCCGTCAGATACATGCGGCGGCGGATGGATTCCCCCGACAGGTCGAGGAAGGCGTCCGCCGGATGGAGGATGGGCGGATCGTGGCGCGAGAAGCCGGCCGTCTCGAAGCACGCAATCAGCGCATCTTCGAGGCTTGAGGGATCGCGGGGCGGAAGGGGCGCGGACGCCGCGGGCAACATGAGCAGTGTTTTCCTGAGATTTCTGGCCGGCTTCTACCAAAGGGCGGGCGCCGGGGCCACCCCGGCGGGGAACCAAGCGCGGCGGCATCCGCGTTCGGGCGGGCATGGGTAGGCCGGTTCCGGATCGGTATAAGGTGTGCCGAGGGAATCAGCGGAGGCGGCCATGGCCGAAGCAGCGAAGGCAACAAGCGCCAAGTCGGGCCAGAGCACCGGACCGGCGGCGGGGGTGGACAAGCTCAGCTTCGAGCAGGCTTTGGCGGAGCTGGAGGCCATCGTCGGCAACCTTGAGCGGGGCAGCGTGCCGCTGGAGGAATCCATCGCCATGTATGAGCGGGGCGAGGCGCTGAAGATGCGCTGCGATACGCTGCTGAAGGCAGCGGAAGCCCGCGTCGAGACCATCACCCGCGACGCCGACGGCCGCCCCTCCGGCACCGCGCCGTTGGACGCGGACGGGTAGGGGCGTCCTTGTCCCGAAATGGAACGTCTGTTCGTCCGCCGCGCGCACGCAGGGCGAACAGGGCAGGACCGAATCGCTGCGGGCGCGATTTTCGCGCTCTGTTCCGCGCCCTCAATAGAGGCCGGGGATGACGCGCTTGGTGCGCTTCTCATAAGCCTCGTATTCGGCGCCGAAGGCTTCGCGCATCATCTTTTCCTCCCGCCCCACCCGGAAGAAGAACAGGGTGCCGAAGCCCACAAGCCCCGCCGGGCCGGCGATCAGGTTTGGCAAAAGCAGCGCCTGCGCCAGCGCCCACAGGAAGAAGGCGGAATACATGGGGTGGCGCACCCGCTCGTAGACGCCGGAGGTGATGAGCTTGTGCTTGTCCTTGATCTCCAGCGTCACCGACCAGTTGCGCCCGAGCTGGCGATGGGTGCGCCAGAACAGCCATAGCGCCGCGAGGAACACCAACACCCCCGCCACCACCTGCGCCACCGCCGGCACGTAGGAGGCGAAGCGCGGGAAGGAGGTGAGGGCGTAGATGGCCGGCATTACCCCGAGCCCGAGGGTCGAGATGGTGAGCAGCGTCATGTCGCGGGCGGTGCGGTGGCGCGCGTCGGCCACCTGCTGGCGTCGCGCCTTGCGCTGGAAGGGGATGCGCAGCACGTACCAGGAGGCGACGCCGACCGCCCAGGCGATCTTGGCGAAGAGGACGAGGCTCATTCAGGGCTCGCTTGGTGAGGAAGGGGCATGGTCGGGAAGGGCCATCAGGCGCCCGCTCGCGTCGCGGACGGTCGGCAGGGGGGTGCCGTCGGGCGCCATATAGGCACAAAGGGCATGGAGGTGGGCGGCCAGCACGTCGAATGCGAACGGGCCGCATACATAGGCGTAGAAATCGTGCGGGGCGCGGATGTCGCTCGCCAGGAAGCACTGGCAGTGGCGCCGCATGACATCGAAGAAGAAGCGCCGGTAGGTGGCCGCCGAGACCATGTCGCGCACCGGCACATGCCGCAGCAGCGGGCGCTGCGCGAAATCCCCCACCGCCAGCTGCGGCTCGGCAAAGGTTGCGCGCTCGAGGGTCACCGGATTGAGCTTGTAGAAGGAGACGATGTCGTCCCGCGACTGCACCTCCACCCAGCCGATCTGAGGGGCATCCGCCACCCGCCGCGCCGCCGCCCGGAGCCGCGCGCCGGCCGGATGCAGCGCGAACTTCGCCGTGGTGCTGCCGAGGGTGAGGATGCGCACGCGAACCTTTGTGCCGAACTCCGGGTCCTGATCGAGCGCTGCGGCCACCGCCGACACCGCATGCATGGCGCCCAGGCTGTGCCCGGCGATCACGATCTCGTCCACGCCGTCCCGCGCGGCATCCGCCGCCACGGCGCGCAGCCGCTCGGCGAAGGCCGCGACCCGCGCATCCACATCGGGATGGCGGCCATGGGCGAAATTCACGGAAAATTCCGCGAGGTCGAGGGATTGCCTCAGGCGAAAGCGCCGCCCCGGCCAACGCATCAGTAGCAGGCCGGTCGCGAGGGTGGTCACCACCCCGCACAGCCCCGCCGCCACGGGGCCGAGATGAGGCGCCAACCCGTGCGCTGCCCCGAAGCCCACTGCCGCCGCCGCCGCCCAGAAGGCGAAAAGCAGCAGATAGGTGAACAGGAAGAAGAAGCCGTAACGCCGGCTGGTGCGGAAATAGGCGAAAAGCGTGCCGCTGGTCACCATGTCGATGATCGCGCGCACGGAACCGCGCAGGTGGGAGCGCACCGGCCGCCCCATGTCGGCGCGGGCAAGGTCGTCCCAGGCCAGGATCTCGAAGGTGGTTGAGGTGTGCCAGCCCGGGCCCTCCGCCTCGGACTGCCAGAGCGCGCCGGTGGGTATCTGGACCAGGCCGGCGTCGCGGCAGCGTGTCGCCGCCCGCCAGACCGTGCCGAAACGCTTCAGCTCGCGCAGGAAGATGCGATGGTGGCCTTCCACCGTCATGGGATCGTACCCGGCCACGAAGAACACGTGGCGCCGGCCGACGCGCGTTGCTGGCACCTCCCGCATGGGGGCGCCTTCTAGCGAAAACCCGCACGGATGGCCAGCGCCGCCCCTTTCGAGACGGTTTAGAACCCGTGCCGAGCCCATTTTGCCCCGAGGGCGGCTTGGGAAAGGATCGCGCCAGGGTTGAAGCAACCTATCCGTAAAGCGGCCGATAATCTCAAGAAAACACCGCTATTTTAAGTATATAGCGGCGAGATCGAGACAGGTGGCTCGCTGCGCGGCAGAAGCTAAGGCGGGGCAGTACGAGAGCAAAAGGTTGCGTGATGGCATTTGCACACGTTCACAGAATACCATACTGGCCGGCAGTAGCGCTTTCAGCGCCAAGACCGTTTCGCGTTACTCGTGCAATCCCGTGATGTTCGCGTCGGACCTGCTGTCATGAAGCTGCGTGATCTTCTTCGCGGAGGCAAACCCAGGAAGCCTCGAGTCGGCCCCCTGGGCGCGCCGGTGGCGCAGGTGTGGACCAGCCCCTCGAACACGCTTCGCGCTCTTGGCTCGTCCCCGTCCATTCTGGTGGTGAAGCTCGACCATATCGGCGATTTCGTCACCGCCCTGCCCGCCGTGAAGCGGTTGCGGGCGGCGTTCCCCACCTCGGCCGTCTCGCTTCTGTGTGCGCCGTTCGTGGCGGATCTGGCGCGCTCAACCGGCCTGTTCTCCGCGGTCTACAGCTTTGATTTCTTTGGCGCCCGCATGCAGGAGCCGCGCTTCGCCAATGCGGACGACGTCAGTGAGCTCAAAGCGTTGGGGCTGCCGGCCCACGACATCATCATCGACCTGAGGCAGGAAGACGAGGCGCGCGCCCTGCTCTGGGGCCTGGACGCCAAGGTCCGCGTCGGCTTCGCCGATCCGGTCAATCTCTACGCCCTCGACATCGCGCTACCGGAGCTGGAGCGCTGCATGCGCCGCAAGCCGTGGCCCGCGATGAGCCATTCCTCCACCCGGATGGTGCTGCTGGTGGAAGCGCTGGTGCATGCCCGTGACATGCGCGGGGAGACGGCGCGCTTCGCCAGCCGTCCCCATCCCGCCGGAGACCTGAGCGACTGCGTGATCCTCGCGCCGGGAACGCGTCTCGGCATCAAGGGGTGGACGGCGGAGGGCTGGGTCGGCCTTGCCGCGGCGATCGTCGAGCGCACGAGCCTTGATGTCGTCGTCATCGGCCGGGGCGAGGAGGCCGAGATGGCGGCGCGGATCGCCGCCGTACTGCCGCCGGACCGGCTGCGGGATCTCGTGGGCCAGGTTGACCTTGCCGACCTTCCGGGCGTGATGCAGTCCGCCGCCGCCTTTGTCGGCGTGGACACGGGCACCACCCATCTTGCCGCCTCCATCGGCATGCCCACCGTCGCGCTGTTCTCCGGCTTTACCGACATCCGTGTCTGGGCGCCCATGGGGCCGGCCACGGTGGTCGTGCATGGGGGGGCCGGCTGCGCGCCCTGCACGTTGCCGTCAGAGACGCTGTGCCCCTACCAGCGCCGGTGCATGAGCGTGATCAACCCCGAAGCGGTGCTTTCCGCCATGTCCGGCGTCGCCGTCCATCCCGAGCTGAAGCGTCTGCGCGCCGCATTGCAGCCGGAGCTTGTGTTCGCGGCCTCCTGAAGGCAGGAAGACCGGGCGGGCCTTGAACCGCCCGTTCGCGTGATCGCCGTTCGCCGTGGCTCACGGCAATCATTCGAGAAACCTGTGTTGACGCGTTTTCGTCCCGCGAGCCGGTCTCCGCTTCGCTCGAAACCGCTCTGGTAGCGAGGGTCTCGTGTCCGCCGATCCGTCCACCGCTTCGCCTTTGTCCGCCGTGACCGTGGTGTTCGTCACCTACAACAGCGGGGCGGTGATCGGCCGGGCGGTGGCGAGCGTGCCGGCCGAGTGCCCGGTGGTGATCGTAGACAATGCAAGCCCCGATGGCGCCGCCTGGCGGGCCGGCCTGTCGCGATCGGTGGATTTTCTGGCCATGCCGGCCAATGCCGGCTTCGGTACCGCCTGCAATGCCGGCGCGCGGCGGGCGGCCACGCCCTACGTCCTGTTCCTCAATCCCGATGCGGTGCTGGATGGCGAGACCCTGCCGGCGCTGCTGGCCGCCACCGGCCGCTATGGCGATCCGGCCATCCTGATGCCGGCCATCCTGGGGGAGAACGGCCGGCTGATGCGCAAGGAAGGCTCCATCCTGGAGAAGGTTCCCCGCCGCCTGCGCCTGTCGCCGGACGAGATCGCTGGGGATTACTGCACCCGCTTCGTCCACGGCGCCGCCTTCATGATGGCGCGGGAGGCCTTCTTTGCGCTGGGCGGCTTCGACGAGGCCATTTTCCTCTATCACGAGGACGACGACCTCTCGCTGCGGGCCATCGCCCGGCACATTCCCATCATCGTGGTGACAGGGGCGCGGGTGACCCATGCGGGCGGGCGCTCCAGCGCGCCGTCGTTCGGCCAGACCTTCCGGGTCAACCGGGCCAAGATGCAGTCTGAGCGCTATGTGCTTGAGAAATATGGCTGCTCGCGCCCGACCTTGCCGCAGATCGCCAAGCTGGCCGGGGGCTGCGTGCTGGCGCTGGCGTGCCTTGATCTGCACCGCTTCGCCATCCGGAGCGGAAAAATGGCGGGATGTTTTGATGACGTGCTCCAAACGCCATCCCCGCGCGTATGACTCCCTGGCAGACTTGCGCAGAGCCACGGGAGGCGGTCGCCTGGTGACACCCTCCCCATCGGCCTTGTCCGTTGCATGCCACCGCGCGCGTGTGTAAGGCTCATTTTCCCGGTTCGTTCCGGACGGAGTTGTCCGTGACTTTGCTGAAGACCCCGCTGCTCGATACCATCCACGATGCCGCCGACGTGCGGCGCCTGCCCCAGGACAGACTGGCCCAGCTCGCCGCCGAACTGCGCGCGGAGACCATCGATGCCGTCTCCGTGACCGGCGGGCATCTGGGCGCGGGCCTGGGCGTGGTCGAGCTTACGGTGGCCCTGCACCACGTGTTCAACACCCCCCACGATCGCCTGATCTGGGATGTCGGCCACCAGTGCTACCCCCACAAGATCCTCACCGGCCGGCGCGACCGCATCCGCACGCTGCGCCAGGGCGGCGGCCTCTCGGGCTTCACCCGCCGCTCGGAGAGCGAATACGACCCCTTTGGCGCGGCGCACTCCTCTACCTCCATCTCTGCCGGCCTCGGCATGGCAGTGGCGCGCGATCTCTCTGGGGAAGAGCGCAACGTGGTGTGCGTGATCGGGGACGGCGCCATGTCGGCGGGCATGGCCTATGAGGCCATGAACAATGCCGGGGCCATGGATTCGCGCCTCATCGTCATCCTCAACGACAACGACATGTCCATCGCCCCGCCCACGGGGGCCATGTCGGCCTATCTGGCGCGACTGATTTCGGGGCAGACCTACCGCTCGCTGCGGGAGATCGGCAAGCAGATCGCCGGCCACCTGCCCAAGTTCGTGGAGCGCGGCGCGGCGCGGGCCGAGGAATTCGCCCGCGGCTTCTGGACCGGCGGCACCCTCTTCGAGGAGCTAGGCTTTTATTATGTGGGGCCCATCGACGGGCACAATCTGGACCACCTGCTGCCGGTGCTGAAGAACGTGCGGGACGCCAAGACCGGCCCCATCCTGGTCCATGTGGTGACCCAGAAGGGCAAGGGCTACGCCCCCGCCGAGGCCAGCGCCGACAAGTACCACGGCGTGGTCAAGTTCGACGTGGTCACCGGCGCCCAGGTGAAGGCGAAGTCCAACGCCCCCTCCTATACCCGCGTGTTCGCCGAGAGCCTGATTTCGCAAGCGCGGCGCGACCCCAAGGTGGTCGCCATCACCGCCGCCATGCCGTCGGGCACGGGGCTGGACCTGTTCGGCCAAGTCCATCCCGAGCGTACCTTCGACGTGGGCATCGCCGAGCAGCATGCGGTGACATTCGCCGCCGGGCTCGCGGCGGAAGGCTTCAAGCCGTTCTGCGCGCTCTATTCCACCTTCCTCCAGCGGGCCTATGACCAGGTGGTGCACGATGTGGCGCTGCAGGGCCTGCCCGTGCGCTTCGTCATCGACCGCGCCGGTCTCGTGGGGGCGGACGGGGCGACCCATGCGGGCGCCTTCGACATCGCCTTCCTCGCCTGCCTGCCGGGCATGACCGTGATGGCCCCCGCCGACGAGGCGGAGCTGGTGCACATGATGGCCACCATGGTGGCCTTCGATGACGGCCCAAGCGCCGTGCGCTTCCCACGCGGCGAGGGCGTCGGCGTGGAGCGGCCCGAGCGCGGCGAGGTCCTGCCCATCGGCAAGGGCCGCATCGTGCACGGAACCGGGGAGGGTGATGTTGCCCTGCTTTCCCTCGGCACCCGCCTTGCCGCCTGCCTGGACGCCGCCGAGCGGCTGGAGGCGGCCGGCTTCACCGTCACCGTGGCCGACGCCCGCTTCGCCAAGCCCCTCGACCGGGAGCTGGTGCTGAAGCTCGCCGCCGGCCATGGCGCACTGATCACGGTGGAAGAGGGCTCGGTGGGCGGCTTCGGCAGCCACGTGCTCCAGCTGGTCACCGACGAGGGCCTGCTCGACCGTGGCACGGTGAAGGTGCGCGCCATGGTGCTGCCCGACATCTACATCGACCAGGAGAGCCAAGCCCGCCAGCTGGCCGCCGCCGGCCTCGACGCCGACGCCATCGTGGCCAAGGCGGAAGGGCTGCTGGGCAAGGCCAAGGCCGGCGTGAGCCTGCACAAGGCGGGGTGAGGGGGCGCCGTCAGGGGTTGGAGGCGACCACAGCCACCACATTGCGCCGGTGCACCGCCTCATAGGGCTCGAAATACGTCACCGCCCCCGTCGCGAAGGCCGCCTTGGCGAAGGTCCGCAGGTCCAGCCCGGCCAGCTCCGGCTCGGCCTTCAGCCGCAGCAGCTGCTGCACATAGAGACGGGTGGCCGTTATCAGCGCCGGCCCGTAGCCGCCGCCGGCGATCACCTCCGGCGTGCCGTGGTTGGGCAGGATGCGCGTGGCGCCCAGTGCCGCGAGCCGCTCCAGCCCTTCGAGGTGGATGGCGAGGCGGTCGGGCTCGTCCACATAGGTGATGGGGTCTTCCAGGGTGTCGCCGGCGAGAAGCAACCCGTTCGGAAGCAGGGCGACCGTGCCGTCCCGGCTGTGGATATCCATGTGGAAAAGCATCACCGGAACCGAACCGATGTTCAGCTGAAGTCGCTGTTCAAACAGAAGGTTCGGCAGGATCAGCGGGCAGATGGGTGGGGCGCCCGCCTCCAGCCGCGCCCTGTGGACGGCGAGCAGGGCGGCGGTTTCCCGGTTGGCGATGATCTCGCAATCGGCGAATACCTCATTACCTGCCACATGGTCGTCGTGCCAATGGCTCAGCACCACCCGGATGCGCCGGGCGCCCCGCGTCTCCAGCGTTTCCCGAATGATGCGGGCATGGGCCAACGAGACGTGGGTGTCGTAGACCAGCGCCTCCTCGCCATCCAGCACCGCATAGGAGGCGATGCCGAGGGCATAGGCGCCATCGTCCAGCCAGTTCTCCTGGGCGCCGTGCAGGCGCACCCCCGGCACGCGCCCGTCGTAGAAGGCGAGCACGTGCGGGGCGGGCTCCAGTACCCGCAGGGTGGAGCCCAATGGCGCGAGCCCGGTGGCTGAACTCACTCCGCCGCTTCGAGCGTGTGCCCGAGCCGCTGGGACAGGGTGCCGAGCAGTTCCTTGGCCGCGTCGGCGATGACCGTGCCGGGGGGGAAGATGGCCTCGGCGCCGGCGGCCTTCAGGGCCTCATAGTCCTGCGGGGGCACCACGCCGCCCACCACCACCATGATGTCACCCCGGCCTTCCGCCTCCAGCGCCGCCTTCAGCGCCGGCACGAGCGTCAGGTGGCCGGCGGCCAGCGAGGAGATGCCCACCACGTGCACGTCGTTCTCCACCGCCTGCCGGGCGGCTTCCTCCGGGGTGGCGAAGAGGGGGCCGATGTCCACGTCGAAGCCGAGGTCGGCGAAGGCGGAGGCGATCACCTTCTGGCCGCGGTCGTGGCCGTCCTGGCCCACCTTGGCGACGAGGATGCGTGGCCGGCGGCCTTCCGCCTGCTCGAACGCTTCCACCAGCTTCTGCAGCTTGCCCACCTTGTCCGTCATGGCGGTCGCCTCGCGCTTGTAGACGCCGGAGATGGCGCGGATCTCGGCGCGATGGCGGCCGAACACCTTCTCCAGCGCGTCGGAAATCTCGCCCACCGTGGCCTTGGCCCGGGCCGCGTCAATGGCCAGCGCCAGGAGGTTGCCATTGCCCGCCGCGCCGTTGGTGAGGGCTTCGAGCTTGCCGTCCACCTCGGCCTGGCTTCGCTCGGCGCGCAGGCGCTTGAGCTTGTCGATCTGGGCGGCGCGCACGGTGGCGTTCTCCACCTTCAGTACGTCGATCATGCGGTCGCGCTCGGGCTTGAACTTGTTCACGCCCACCACAGTCTGCGCCCCGCCGTCGATGCGGGCCTGGGTGGTGGCGGCCGCCTCCTCGATGCGCAGCTTGGGAATGCCGGCCTCGATGGCCTTGGCCATGCCGCCCAGCGCCTCCACCTCCTGGATGTGCGCCCACGCCTTGGCGGCGAGGTCGGCGGTGAGCTTCTCCACGAAATAGGACCCGCCCCACAGGTCGATCTGGCGAGTGGTGCCGCTCTCCTGCTGGAGCAGGATCTGGGTGTTGCGGGCGATGCGGGCAGAGAAGTCCGTGGGCAAAGCCAGCGCCTCATCCAGCGCATTGGTGTGCAGGGACTGGGTCTGGCCCTGAGTCGCGGCCATGGCCTCGATGGCGGTGCGCATGACGTTGTTGAACACGTCCTGCGCGGTCAGCGACCAGCCCGAGGTTTGCGAATGGGTGCGCAGGGGCAGGGACTTGGGGTTCTTTGCCCCAAGGTCGGTCATCAGCCGCGTCCACAGGAGGCGGGCGGCGCGCAGCTTGGCCACCTCCATGAAGAAGTTCATGCCGATGGCCCAGAAGAACGACAGGCGCGGCGCGAACACGTCGATGGGCAGGCCCGCGGCGGCGCCGGCGCGGCCATATTCCACGCCATCCGCCAGCGTGTAGGCCAGCTCCAGGTCCTGCGTCGCGCCGGCTTCCTGCATGTGGTAGCCGGAGATGGAGATGGAGTTGAAGCGAGGCATTTCCTTCGACGTGAAGGCGAAGATGTCCGAGATAATGCGCATGGAAGGGGCGGGCGGATAGATATAGGTATTCCGCACCATGAATTCTTTGAGAATGTCGTTCTGGATGGTGCCGGAGAGCTTGGCCGACGCCACGCCCTGTTCTTCCGCCGCCACCACATAGAGCGCCAGAATGGGCAGAACCGCGCCATTCATGGTCATGGACACGCTCATCTGGTCCAGCGGGATGCCGGAGAACAGGGTGCGCATGTCGTAGATGCTGTCGATGGCGACGCCGGCCATGCCCACGTCGCCGGCGACGCGCGGGTGGTCTGAGTCATAGCCGCGATGGGTGGCGAGGTCGAAGGCCACCGACAGGCCCTTCTGCCCGGCCGCGAGGTTGCGGCGGTAGAAGGCGTTGGAATCCTCCGCCGTGGAGAAGCCGGCATATTGCCGGATGGTCCAGGGCTGGGTGGCGTACATGGGGGCATAGGGCCCGCGCAGGAACGGCGCGATGCCGGGATAGGTGTCGATGTAGTCGAGGCCCTCGATGTCCGCCGGGCCATAGAGCGGCTTCACCGGGATGCCCTCGGGCGTGGTCCAGGGGGCGGCGGCCGCGGAGGGGGCGCCCAGCTCCGGCGCGCGCCAATCGATGTCGGCGAAGTTGGGGATCCGGCTCATCTTCTGTTCCCTCGAAATCGGCCGCGGTGGCATTGGCGGGACGTGACTTTGGCGGGTTCTGGCTCAGGCGCGCCGGGCAAGCCAGGAGCCGTTGCATTTGGGCTGGGGCGAGGACCAGTCACCCGAGGCCTGATCGCCTTCGGCGAGCCCGGTGGCGGTGACTTTGCGCTGCCCGTGGGTCAAGGTCATCCGCACCAGGCCTAGCTTGCTGATGCCGCCGGCGGCTTTCACCGGCCAATAGCCCGCGTAGGTGACCTTGCCATTCTTCACGGCCAGCTTGAAGTCGAAATTCTTGTTGCATTTGCCCTCCTCGGCGGAGGTGCGCACCACCCAGCTGCCGTCGAAGCGCCTGGCGTTGTCGGCGCGGGCGGGGGTAACTGCCGTCGCCGCCGCGAGGAGCGCGAGGGCGGTGAGGCCCGCAATTGTGTGCAACATGGCTCGCTTCCCGTCCTTCGGTTCAGTCCAGTCCCGCCGCGCTCTGCGCCCGCGCCAGCGTCTCCAGCACGTCGCAACCGGCGAAGATGAAGCCGGAAACGCCCGCCGCCTTGAGCGCCGTTTCCAGCTCGGCCGGCTTGCCGGCGAGCCAGACGGTGCTGGCGCCGGCGGCTTTCAGGGCCTCGGCGGTGGCTGCCCCCTCGGCCGCATAGACCTCGTCCGACGAGACGAGGCAGGCGAAGGGCGTGCCTGCGGCACTGAAGGCAGACACCAGCGCGTCGCGGTCGGCGAAGCCGTCCGGTACTGGAGCGGCAATGCCGCCGGCCTCGAAGAAGTTCCTTGCGAAGCCCGCCCGCGCCGTGAAGGCGGCGACGGGGCCGAGCGTGGCAAGGAAGACGGCCGGCGCTTTGGCAGCGGCTTCCGACTTGTCGCGCAGGGCCTCGAACGGCTCTGACGTGCGGTGGGGCGTCAGCGCTCCATCGGCCACGGGCTCGAAGGTGGCAGGCAAAGGCGCCAGCACTTCCGGCGCCTGCTGCACCAGGATGGGGAATTCCGAGGTGCCGGTGATGGGCGCCTTGCGGGTGGCCACATCCTTGTCGCGGCGGGCCTTCACCTCGGTGATCTCGGCCTTGAACCAGCGGTCTTCCAGCACGTCGGCCATGCCGCCGCGCTTCTCGATGGTGCGGAACAGGTCCCACGCCTTTTCGGCGAGCCCATCCGTATAGGTCTCCACCGCGCCGGCGCCGGCGCCGGGGTCGGCCACGCGGTGGACGTTGCTCTCCTCCAGCAGCATCACCTGGGTGTTGCGGGCGAGGCGCCGGGCGAAGGCGTCGGGCAGGCCCAGAGCCTGGGTGAAGGGCAGCACGGTGAGGCTGTCCGCCCCGCCGACGCCGGCCGCGAACGCCGCCACCGTGTTGCGCAGCAGGTTCACATAAGGGTCGCGCCGGGTCAGGGAGCGCCACGCGGTGGTGGCGTGCACCTTCAGCGCGGTTTCCGGCAGGCCGCATTCGCGCAGCACCGCGCCCCACAGCAGGCGGATGGCGCGGAACTTGGCGATGGTAGCGGTCTGGTTCAGGTCGGCCACCAGGGCGACCTCGATGCGCGCCGCCGCCTCAGACAGGGCGATGCCCGCCTCGCCATAGGCCTTGAGATAGGCCACGGCGGTGGCGAGCACCGCCGCAAGCTCCTGCGCGTCGGACGCGCCGGCGGCATGGAACACGCCACCGTCCGCCCGTGCGAACGGGCCGGCAAAGCCGCGTGCCGCGAGGATGGCGGAGGTCTCGGCGAAGCGCTTGGCCAAAAGCGGCCACGCCATGGGCAGGGTGCCCGCAGCGGCGAAATCCCCCAGCGGGTTGAGGCCGAAGGAGACGGCGAGACCCTTGGGATCGAAGCCCGCAGCCTCGGCATAATCGGCGAAGGCGAGGTCCTCGCCGCGGCCCTGGAAGGCGCCGCTCTCGATGCGCGTCTCGATGAGGTCGAGCAGCACGTCCTTCAGCACCACCTTCAGGTCGGCGCCGTCCGGCAGGCCGAAGCCATAGGCCGAGGGCGAGGAGGCATAGACCAGCGCGAGGCCGGAGGCGCCGCCGTCCAGGTCCTCAAGCGCCTGCTCGTGGGCGGCGGCAAGGTCGCTCTGGTCGACGCGCGCGCTGATGACCCACGGCGCGCCGGCCGGCCGTCCCGCCACGATGGGGGCTTGCGGCTTGCGCTCGGGCAAAGCGTCGAGGGCGAGGCCCTCATAGGTGCGGGTGACGAGGCGCTTGTCGTAGGGCGCGCCCTTCAGCACGCCCTCGACCAGCTTCAGCCAGTCCTCGCGGGTGACGGGGGCAAGGTTGGTCGCGAAGGGCAGGGCGGTCATGAGCGGACCTCCGGGAGAGGGAACAGGAGAGAAACAGTGCGCTGCGAAGCAGCGTCATGCCGGGGATCGGAGAAGCCGGCGTCCATCACCGCCCCTCCCGTGCCGCCAGCGACCGCTCGGCGTCGAACATGTAGTCGCGCAGCACCGGCACGTCGTCGCGCTTCTCGGAGAGGAGCAACTGGAACACCATGTTGGAGCCGTGCAGGAAGCCCAGTTCCACGGCGGCGAGGTAGAATTCCCACATGCGGCCGAAGCGTTCGCCCATCATGGCGTCCACTTCCGCGCGGCGGGCCATGAAGTTCCGCCGCCACGCGCGGATGGTCCAGTAATAGTGCAGGCGCAGCACCTCGCAGTCGTCCACCCACAGGTGGGTGCGCTCGGTGGAGGCGAACACCTCCGACAGCGCCGGCACATAGCCGCCGGGGAAGATATACTTGCGGATGAACGGCGCCGTGGTGCCGGGGGGCGACATGCGGCCGATGGCGTGCACCAGCGCGAAGCCGCCCTCATCCAGCAGGTTGCGGATGGTGGTGAAGTAATCGTCGAAATGCGAGACGCCCACATGCTCCATCATGCCGATGGAGACCACGCGGTCGAACTTGCCCTTCAGGTTGCGATAATCCACCTCGCGGAAGTCGATGGAGCCGGCCACGCCCGCCGCCTCCGCGAGCCGCCGGCTTTCGGCGAGCTGCTCCGGCGAGACGTTGATGGCGGTGACTTGTGCCCCGCATTCCTTCGCCATGTAGATGGCCAGCCCGCCCCAGCCGGAGCCGATCTCCGCCACCCGCATGCCGGCGGAGATCTTCAGCTTGGCGGCGATGTGGCGGAACTTGTTGCGCTGCGCCTCCGCCAGCGGCTCTTCCGGATCGCGGAAGTAGGCGCAGCTGTAGGCCATGGTCTCGTCCAGCCACAGCCGGTAGAAGGCGGCCGGGTGGTCGTAGTGGGAGGAGACGTTCTCCTTCGCCTTGGCCACCGGGTTCGCCTGCTGGAACCGCCGCACCGAGCGCCACGCCTTGCGCAGCGCCTGCTGCACCGGGTGGCTACCCAGCCCCTTGCGGTTCACCGAGAACAAGGACAGCAGCTCGAACGCGCCGGCCCCGTCCTCGAACGAGAGGCGGCCGTCCATATAGGCTTCCGCCGCCACCAGCTCCGGATTGAAGAACAGGTCGCGCTCCAGCTTCCTGTCATGCATGCGCACTGTGACAGACGGACCATCCTGCCCCGAGCCGAAGGCATGGCGCTGCCCGTCGGCGGTGATCACCGTCAGGCGGCCCTTCTCCACGAAGCGGTTCAGGAGGTGGGAGAGGAGGCGCATCAATGGGCTCCAACGATCTCCCTCTCCCGCTTGCGGGGGAGGGCCGGGGAGGGGGCGGGCGAGCGAGAGACTTTCACACGGCAGGGCGTGTGGCCAGCAGGCCCCCACCCTAACCCTCCCCCGCAAGCGGGAGAGGGGACAGCCCGCTCCCGCGTCCCCATCACGCGAATTCCAGGATCACCGCATCCACGGCGAGGCTGTCGCCGGCCTTGGCGTGGACTGCCTTGATGACGCCGTCGCGCTCGGCGCGCAGCACGTTTTCCATCTTCATGGCTTCCACGATGGCGAGGATCTCGCCGTTCTTCACCTCCTGGCCGGGGGTGACGGCGATGGAGACCACGAGGCCCGGCATGGGGCACAAAAGTTCCTTGCCGCCGCCGGCGGTTTCCTTCTTCGGCATCAGCGCGGCCAGCGAAGCCGACAGCTCGGTGTAGACCCGCGCCTTGGTGGCGATGCCGCGATGGGCCAGAAGGTAGCCGTTGGGGATGGTGCGCACCTGCACCGCCACCTGGTCGGCGTCGATGGTGCCTGTCCACACCACGTCGCCGGGCTTCCAGGTGGAGCGCAGCAGGTGGGTGTGGCCGGCCGTGCCGTCGGCATCGAAGATCTGCACCTTGTAGCCGCCGTCCACCGCTTCCACCTCGCACGGGGTGGAGAGGGTTTCCTCGGCGGCGGAGAGGTGGACGATGCGGCGCTTGGCGAAGGCCACCGGCACGCCGGAGGTCTGGCCGGAAATGTGCCGCTTGCGAGCGTTGTGGATGTGGTCGATCACCGCCGCCACGGCCGAGAGCGTATGCACCAGCTCGCCTTCCGGCGCGCGGGCGTGGAAGCCGTCGGGATATTCCTCGGCGATGAAGCCGGTGGAGAGGCGGCCGTCCCGCCAGCGCGGGTGGGACATGAGCGCCGACAGGAACGGAATGTTGTGGCCGATGCCGTCGATGGCGAAGGCATCCAGTGCGTCCGCCTGCGCTTCGATGGCGATGGCGCGGGTGGGGGCGTGGGTCACCAGCTTCGCGATCATGGGATCGTAGAAGATGGAGATTTCCCCGCCCTCATAGACGCCGGTGTCGTTGCGCACGGTGATGGGGCCGTCCTTGCCTTCCGCCGGCGGGCGATAGCGCACCAGGCGGCCGGTGGAGGGCAGGAAGTTGCGGTAGGGGTCTTCCGCATAGATGCGGCTTTCCACCGCCCAGCCGGTGAGCTTCACGTCGTCCTGGGTGATGGAGAGGGGCTCGCCGGCGGCGACGCGGATCATCTGCTCCACGAGGTCGATGCCGGTGATCAGCTCGGTGACCGGATGCTCCACCTGCAGGCGGGTGTTCATCTCCAGGAAGTAGAAGCTCTTGTCCTGGCCGGCGACGAATTCCACCGTGCCGGCGCTGTCGTAGCCGACCGCCTTGGCGAGGGCGACGGCCTGCTCGCCCATCTTCTTGCGGGTGGCCTCGTCAAGCAGCGGGGAGGGGGCTTCCTCCACCACCTTCTGGTTGCGGCGCTGGATGGAGCATTCGCGCTCGCCCAGATAGATGACGTTGCCGTGCTTGTCGCCCAGCACCTGGATTTCGATGTGCCGCGGGTCGACGATGAACTTTTCCACGAACACGCGGTCATCGCCGAAGGAGGACTTGGCCTCGGACTTGGCGCGGTCGAAGCCGTCCTGCACCTCGTCGCGGGAATAGGCGATGCGCATGCCCTTGCCGCCGCCGCCGGCGGACGCCTTGATCATCACCGGATAGCCGATCTCGTCGGCGATCTTCGCCGCCTCGGTGCCGTTCTCCAGCACGCCCAGATAGCCGGGGACGGTGGAGACATTCGCCGCCGCCGCCGCCTTCTTGGACTCGATCTTGTCGCCCATGGCGTCGATGGCGTGGGGATTGGGACCGATGAAGACGATGCCGTGCTCCGCCAGGAGCTTGGGGAAGGAGGCGCGCTCGGACAGGAAGCCGTAGCCGGGATGCACCGCTTCGGCGCCCGTGAGCTTGCAGGCCTCCACGATCTTCTCGGCAATGAGGTAGGACTGGGCGGCCTGGGGCGGGCCGATATGCACCGCCTCGTCGGCCATCTCCACGTGGAGGGCGTCCTTGTCGGCATCCGAGTAAACGGCGACGGTCTTGATGCCCATCTTGCGCGCCGTCTTGATGACGCGGCAGGCGATCTCACCCCGGTTCGCGATCAGGATCTTCGAGAACATTTAAGTGTCTCCCGCGCTCGAGGCGCTGAAATCTTGAGAAGCCTTGTGCCTCTCCCTCAACCGCTCTGCCCCCATCCCAACCCTCCCCCGCAAGCGGGAGAGGGGGTGGCGGCGTGCTGGTAGGGAAAGCCCTCTCCCGCTTGCGGGGGAGGGTGGGAGGGGGCGCCGCCCCTTGGGCGGCGCAGGACCGGCGTCGCCGACGCAGGCCTCAGCGGGCCACCCTCAAAGCGGCATGTTGTCGTGCTTGCGCGAGGGCTGCTCGAGCTTCTTGGTGCGCAGCATGGCGAGCGCGCGGGCGAGGCGCCGGCGGGTGGAGTGGGGCATGATCACCTCGTCCACATAGCCGCGCTCCGCCGCCACGAAGGGCGACAGGAAGCGCTCCTCGTAATTCTTGGTCTGGGCGGCGATCTTGTCGGGGTCGCCCATGTCGGCGCGGAAGATGATCTCCACCGCGCCCTTGGCGCCCATCACCGCGATCTGGGCGGTGGGCCAGGCATAGTTCACGTCCGCGCCCACATGCTTGGACGCCATCACGTCATAGGCGCCGCCGAAGGCCTTGCGGGTGATGACGGTGACCAAAGGCACCGTGGCCTGCGAATAGGCGAACAGCAGCTTGGCGCCGTGCTTGATGAGGCCGCCGTATTCCTGCGCCGTGCCGGGCAGGAAGCCGGGCACGTCCACGAAGGTCACGATGGGGATCTCGAAGGCGTCGCAGAAGCGCACGAAGCGGGCCGCCTTGCGGGAGGCGTCACTGTCCAGCACGCCGGCCAGTACCATGGGCTGGTTGGCGACGAAGCCCACTGTGCGGCCCTCGATCCGGCCGAAGCCGGTCACCATATTGCGGGCATAGGCCGCCTGGATCTCGAAGAAGTCGCCCTCGTCCACGACCTTCAGGATCAGCTCCTTGATGTCGTAGGGCTTGTTGGGATTGTCCGGGACCAGGGTGTCGAGGCTCTGGTCGTAGCGGCCCGGATCGTCGAAGGACGGCCACTCGGGGGCGCCCTCCTGGTTGTTGGAGGGCAGGAAGTCGATGAGCCGCCGGGTCTCCAGCAGCATCTCCACGTCGTTCTCGTAGGAGCCGTCGGCCACCGAGGACTTGGTGGTGTGCACCTTGGCGCCGCCCAGCTCCTCGGAGGTGACGGTCTCGTTGGTGACGGTCTTCACCACCTCCGGGCCGGTCACGAACATGTAGGAGGTGTCGCGGACCATGAAGATGAAGTCGGTCATGGCCGGGGAATAGACGTCGCCGCCGGCGCACGGGCCCATGATCAGCGAGATCTGCGGGATGACGCCGGAGGCGACGACGTTGCGCTTGAACACCTCGCCATAGCCGCCCAGCGCCGCGACGCCTTCCTGGATGCGCGCGCCGCCGGCATCGAACAGGCCGATGATGGGGGCGCGGGTCTTCAGCGCCATGTCCTGGATCTTGGTGATCTTGCGGGCGTGCTCCTCGGAGAGGGAGCCGCCGAACACGGTGAAGTCCTTGGCGAAGACGAAAACCTTGCGGCCGTTGACCGTGCCCCAGCCGGTGACGACGCCGTCGCCGGGGACCTTCTGATCGGCCATGCCGAAGTCCACGCAGCGGTGCTGCACGAAGGTGTCGTATTCCTCGAACGTGCCGCGATCCAGCAGCAGCTCGATGCGCTCGCGGGCGGTGAGCTTGCCGCGGGCGTGCTGGGCCTCGATGCGCCGTGCCCCGCCGCCGAGTCGGGCGACGGAACGCCGGCTTTCGAGCTCTTCGAGGATGTCCTTCATGCCGAGCGCTCCCCAGTGCGGTGCTTGGAACCGTGTTTGTGAAATCGAGACTATCGAGGGTTCAAAGGCGGCGAAAGCCCAAGCTTTGCGCTGCCTCTGCTCCCCAAGGCTGCTGTCGGCTAACAGGAGTTGCGGGCGTTGGGAATATGTGAAAAATTCACGTTGTTTATTGTGAAGAATTTGCAATCCCGAAGTCGGGGCCGTCCATGCGTCAGAAGATCTATGCCGGCCATGCGGTGCGGCGGCTACGGGAAAAGCTGGGGCTCAAGCAGAGCGAGCTGGCCCAGCGCCTCACCGTCTCGCCGTCCTACATCAACCAGATCGAGAGCAACCAGCGCCCGCTGACGGCCTCGATCCTGATCGCCATCTCGCGCACCTTCGCCGTGGACATCACCTCCTTCGGCGCCGAGGACCTCGACCGGCTGGTGGCGGACCTGCGCGAGACCGCCGCCGACCCGCTGTTCAAGGATCTCGACCTCGGCCTGCAGGACATGAAGGCGGTGGCCAATCTTTCCCCCGCCTTCGCCCATGCCTTCCTGCGCATGCACGTGGCGCTGCGGCGCACAGCGGAATGGCGCGCCTCCCTCGACGACATGCTCACCGCCGGCGTGGCGCCGGGGGCGGACGAGGCGAAGCTGATCCCCTACGAGGAAGTGCGCGACTTCTTCCACTATATCGACAATTACGTGGACCCCCTCGACCGCGCCGCGGAGGCCGCCGCCTCCAGCCTCGGCATCCTGGAAGGTGCGGACCCCGCCGCTGCCTTCGCCGCCCATCTCGCCCGCCGCCACTCCGTGCAGGTGGAGGTCGGGCCGCCGGACCCGGATGCGCCCCTGTCCCGCTTCGATCCGCGCTTGCGGCGCCTCGTGCTGTCGGGGGTATTGTCGGCACCGTCGCGGGCGTTCCGCATCGCCGCCACCATCGCCCAGCTGGAGCATGGGGCCTTGGTGGAGGATACGGTGGCCTCCGGCGCCTTCCGCAGCCAGACGGCGGCGGAAATCTGCCGGCTGGCGCTTCACAATTATTTCGCCGGCGCGCTCATGCTGCCCTACCGCCACTTCCTCGACCTCGCCCGGCGGCAGCGGCACGACCTCGACCGCCTGGTGCTGGAGACCGGCGCCAGCCTGGAGCAGGTGTGCCATCGCCTGTCCACGCTCCAGCGGCCGGGGGCGAAGGGGGTACCCTTCTATTTCGCCAAGGTGGACCGCGCCGGCAATATCACCAAGCGCCATTCGGCCACGCGCTTCCAGTTCGCCCGCCACGGCGGGGCCTGCGCCGCCTGGAATGTGCACGAGGCGTTCGAGATGCCGGGGCGCACGCTGGTGCAGGTGGGCGAGATGCCCGACGGCGCGCGCTACATCTGTCTCGCCCGCGCCGTGGTCAGCCCGTCCCTGCGCCACGGCCAGCCCTCGCGGGCCTATGCCTTCGGCCTGGGGTGCGAGGTCGCCTTCGGCCATGACATCGTCTATGCGGACGGGCTGGACCTGAAGGCCGCGCCGGTGGCCAAGCTGGGTGTCTCCTGCCGCATCTGCCCGCGCCGCGACTGCGATCTGCGTGCCTTTCCGCCGCTGGACCGGGAGATCCGCATCGACGAGAACGTGCGGGATATCGTTCCGTTTACCATCTCGTGACGCAATTGCGCCTTCCTGCCGCTTAGGAATGACCGCGCCTTGGGACATGAAACGCCATGAGGGCGGAGATAAACTAAGTGCATCGACTCTCTATCGAGTCGAATGGGAGTGATCCATGAGGGTGCTCAGACTGGCAGGCTGGGTCGCGGGCCTGGCGATGGCAGGGATGGTGTCGGCGGCCGAGGCGGCGCCGGGCTTTTCCACCGCGAATGTGAATATCCGCACCGGCCCGGACACCGAATTCCCCAGCCTGGGTGTCATTCCCGAAGGCTCGCCGCTCGAAATCGAGGGCTGCCTGGAGGATGAATCCTGGTGCGACGTGATCTGGCAGGATTACCGCGGCTGGGTTTACAGCGAATATCTTGGCTCCGAAGTGCAGGGGCGAACCGCCGTGCTTCCCGACTGGGGCGTGGCGGCCATCGGCGTGCCTGTTGTGGCCTTCGCCGCCTCGCAATACTGGAACCAGTATTATGTGGGCCGGCCCTATTATGTGAACCAGCCTTGGTATGCCGACCGCTACCGTTGGGAAGGCTATGCACCCCGGCCGCGTCCCGGCTGGTATGCCCCGCCTCCGGGGCCGCGCCAGCCCGGCTGGTGGCGCAACAATTATATCGCCCCTCCCGGCATGCAGCCGCCCCCGTCCGTCACCCCCATGCCCCCGCCCGGCTGGAACCGTCCCGGTGGACCGGGCGGCCCCGGCTATCCTGGCGGTCCCGGCCGTCCGGGTGAGCCCGGTTATCCTGGCGGTCCCGGTCAGCCAGTTGGTCCCGGCCGTCCTGGTGTGCCCGGCCAGCCTCCGGGCCAGCCCGGCACGCCTCCCGGCCAGCCCGGTGGTCCCGGTCAACCCGGTCAGCCGGGTGGTCCTGGCCGTCCCGGTGTGCCCGGCCAGCCTCCGGGCCAGCCCGGTACTCCTCCGGGTCAGCCCGGTGGTCCCGGTCAGCCTGGCCAGCCGGGTGGTCCCGGCCGTCCTGGTGTGCCCGGCCAGCCTCCGGGCCAGCCCGGCACGCCTCCCGGCCAGCCCGGTGGTCCCGGTCAACCCGGTCAGCCGGGTGGTCCCGGCCGTCCCGGTGTCCCCGGCCAGCCTCCGGGCCAGCCCGGCACGCCTCCGGGCCAGCCCGGCACGCCTCCCGGCCAGCCCGGTGGTCCCGGTCAACCCGGTCAGCCGGGTGGTCCTGGCCGTCCCAGTGTGCCCGGCCAGCCTCCGGGCCAGCCCGGCACGACTCCCGGCCAGCCCGGTGGTCCCGGTCAGCCCGGTGGGCCCGGTCAGCCCGGTCAGCCGGGTGGTCCCGGCCGTCCTGGTGTGCCCGGCCAGCCTCCGGGCCAGCCCGGTCAGCAGGGTAGTCCCGGTCGTCCCGGCGGTCCCGGGCCGAATGGCTTGCCTAACCGCCCGCCGTCGCCGCAGGAGCGCCAGCAGTTGCAGCAGCAACAGCGCCAGCAGATCCAGCAGCAGCAGTTGCAGCAGCGTCAGCAACAGCAGATCCAGCAGCGCCAGCAACAGCAGCAGCGCCAGCAGGAGCAGATCCAGCAGCGCCAGCAGCAGATGCAACAGCGTCAGCAGGAGCAGGGTCAGCAGCGTCAGCAACAGCAACAGCGCCAGCAGGAGCAGATCCAGCAGCGCCAGCAGCAGATGCAACGCCAGCAGGAACAGCGCCAGCAACGTCCGCCGGAGCAGTACCAGCAGCGTCCGCCTCAGCAGCAGCGCCAGGAGCGTCCGCCGCAGCAGTACCAGCAGCAGCGTCCGCCGCAGCAGCAGGGCCAGCCGCAACGCCAACCCCAGGGGCAGCCTCAGGCTCAGCCGCAGCGCCAGCCCCAGGCTCAGCCGCAGCGGTCCCCGGGCGGCGGACGGCCGGACTGCCGCGGGCCGGACTGCCCGCCGCCGCGCTGAACCAGCAACTCCGCTGAACCAATTGAAGCCCGGCCATCACGGCCGGGCTTCTTTCTTTCAGGCGCAGGCCGAGGGCCGATCTCCCCTCCAAGCTATCCTGCCCATCGACGGATGGGCCGCGGCGGGCTATGGGCTCCCCATGTCCCGCTCCGCGTCGTCCCGCTCCGCTCCATCCCGTCCCGTCCTGCGCTTCGCGCCGTCGCCCACGGGTCTCATCCATGTGGGCAATGCCCGCACCGCCCTCATCAACGCGCTGCTCGCCCGGCGCGCCGGCGGCACCTTCATCCTGCGCTTCGACGACACCGACACCGCCCGCTCCCGCGCGGAATATGCCGACGCCATCGCGACGGACCTCGCGTGGCTGGGCATCGCCCCCGACCGCACCTTCCGCCAGTCGGACCGCATCGCCGACTATGAGGCCGCTGCCGAGCGCCTGAAGGCGGCCGGGCGGCTCTATCCCGCCTACGAGAGCGAGGATGAGCTGGAGCTGAAGCGCAGGCTGCAGCGGGCGCGCGGCCTGCCTCCGGTCTATGATCGCGCGGCGCTGGCGCTCACCGAGGCCGACCGTGCCCGGCTGGAGGCCGAGGGCCACCGCCCGCACTGGCGCTTCCGCCTCGACCATCGCGTCGTGACCTGGGATGACGGCGTGCGCGGGCCGCAGCAGGTGGATACGGCGAGCCTGTCCGATCCGGTCCTGGTGCGCGCCGACGGCAGCTTCCTCTACACGCTGCCCTCGGTGGTGGACGACCTCGCCATGGGCGTCACTGATGTGGTGCGGGGCGAGGACCATGTGACCAATACGGCGGTCCAGATCGAGATTTTCGAGGCGTTGGGCGGACCGGCGCCGCGCTTCGCCCACCACAACCTGCTCACCCTGCCGTCGGGCGAAGGGCTGTCGAAGCGGCTCGGCCACCTCTCGCTCTCGGCGCTGCGCGAGGCCGGGCACGAGGCATTGGCGGTTGCGGCGGCGGCCGTCCTGGTGGGCACCTCCCATGCGGTGGAGGCGGTGGAGAGCCTCGACGCGCTGGCAGGCATGGTGGACCTTGGCCACATCTCCCGCGCCCCGGCCCGCTTCGATCCGGACGACCTGGCCCAGCTTACCGCCCGCACCCTGCACATGATGCCCTTCGCCACGGTCGCTCCTCGACTTGCTGCGGCGGGTATCGGCGGCGGCGAACCGTTCTGGCTGGCGGTGCGGGGCAATCTCACGCTGTTCCCGGAGGCTGCGGATTGGTGGGCGCTGGTGTCCCAGCCCGCCGCCGGCGTCGTGGCGGAGGCCGATCGCGCCTTCCTCGGCGAAGCGGCGGCCCTGCTGCCGCCGGAGCCTTGGGATGGGCAGACCTACGCGAACTGGATCAAGGCGGTGAAAGCGGCGAGCGGGCGTTCGGGCAAGACGCTTTTCCACCCGCTACGGCTCGCCCTGACTGGGCTGGAGAAGGGGCCGGAGCTTGCCGCTTTGCTGCCGTTGATGGGCCGCGCGCGGGTGGCGGGACGGCTGGGCGGCGAGGTGGCGTAGGCCGGATCCGCTCGGGCCAATCATGCTGACGGGGGCGAGCCCGAGGGGCGTGGAGCGGCTCGGATCCCGGTTGGAAATTCAAGAAGGCATACTCGCAATCACCCACCGTCATGCCCGGGCTTGTCCCGGGCACCCACGTCGTTCAACTCGCACACACCTCTCAAGACTGGTCCAAGCCCAACCGCGTTGATGGCGGGACAAGCCCGGCCATGACGGTGCTCGTGCGTCTTCGAAGGCTGCAAGCGTCGATCTGAGGTGCCGCCTATTGCGCGGTACCTTGTCCCGCGCCCTGCGGGCTCTGCTGGTTCTGGGCGTTCTGGGAGCGCGGCAGCGGGATGATGCGCACCTTGCGCTGGCCCGGCTGCTCGGAGGCCGGGGCGAGCGGGGCAGCGGCGGTGGCGGCCACGGGGCCGCCGGCTTCCGCTGCCGGGTCGGTGACCGGCTGGCGCTGCGCATTCTTGCCCTTGGCGTTAGAGGCCGGGTCGTTGAACTTCGGCTGCGACATCTCGCGGGCCTGCTCCTCGGTCACGAGGATGTCGCCCTTGCGCAGGGTGGTCTCGTCCTCGAGCCCGGCGAGGGCCTGTGCCCAGGACTGGCCGGCGGGCTTGCAGGTGCAGGACGACACCAGCTCCTTGCGATAGCGCAGCGCGTTGGGCAGCGACATGTAGGACTGCCCGGAAATGCTCACCGCCGACTTGATGTCACCGCTGTAGGTGAAGAGCTGCGCCTCCGAGCCCGGGCACAGCCGCTTGCACAGCTGGTCGTCCTGCGCGTAGCGGCTGGAGTTGGTGGAGTTCGCCATGGGGAAGAAATAACCGTCGCAGGTGCGCACGCACACGGTACGGGAGGAATACTGCTTCGGCTGGTCCAGCGGGATAGTGGCGAGGTCCGGCGTGCTTTCCTCTTCCTGCGCGCTCTGGGGCGTGCCGAAGATGGCCTCGAAGAAGTTGCGCGGCTTCTGCGGCTCGGCGG
The DNA here is from genome assembly GCF_005871085.1 of Xanthobacter autotrophicus. Lineage (GTDB taxonomy): Bacteria > Pseudomonadota > Alphaproteobacteria > Rhizobiales > Xanthobacteraceae > Xanthobacter > Xanthobacter autotrophicus. Next base: position 300,212 of record NZ_VAUP01000028.1, read on the forward strand.
GGCGCCGCGACGCCTGCACGGCGGCGGTGTATTGCGGGCCGCAATTGTTCTGTGCGAGGGCGAGGATCAGCGCCCGGCGCTGGCCGCTCTGGTCCGATCCGCCGCGCTCAACGCCGGCGAGCTGGGAGCGGATGCGCGACACCTGGTCGTCGATCTGGTCGCACTGGGGCGGGCGCGGCGGGCCCTGGAAGATGAAGAAGCCGCGCGGGGCATCGCAGCCCATGCCGCGGGCCTGGGAGGTGAGCCGGTCGAGGTCGCCCCGCAGCTTCGCCGCCTGCTGCTGCTGGGCGGCGGCGCCGTTGGCGCCCCGGTCGAGAGACGTTAGCGAGGATTCGAGCTGCATGCACGCCGGGCTGCCGGCCTGGGCCAGCGCCTGCGAGGCGCCACCTGCCGCCGTTCCGGCCAGGACGAGCCCGAACACGATCTTGCGGGCCACATGGCGGATCGTACCGCCGACGCCCTTGCCTCGCTCAGACCCCATCCTCACCTTCTCGACTCTCGCTTCGCCGCCCAATCCGCGACCGGACCTCTATAGCCTGACACCGGACGTGAATGGTGACGAAACTATGGCTTCATCACGGTCCGTCAGGTGCCCGCCGCCCCCTCGCGCGCCTCAGCTCTTGCCGCGGTTGCGGATGTTGAAGGTGTCGTAGGCGTATTCGGCGATCTGCCACCACACCAGCTGGTCGGCGCGGATGGCGTTCATGGAATCCAGCGCCTGCTTGAAGGCGGGATTGACGGCGGCGATCTCGTTGTAGAGCTCGAACGCCGCCTTGTGGCCGGCCTCCATGATGGAGGCCGGGAAGGGCCGCAGCTCCACGCCCTGCTGCACCAGCCGGCGCAGGGCAGGCGGGTTCACCGAATCGTACTTCGCCAGCATCCAGTTGTTGGCGGCTTCCGCGGCGTTGCGGACGATGGCCTGGTAGTGCTTCGGCAGGGCGTCCCACTGCTTGTCGTTGATGACGAGGTGCATCATGGCCCCGCCCTCCCACCAGCCGGGGTAGTAGTAATATTTGGCCACCTTCACGAGGCCGAGCTTCTCGTCGTCATAAGGGCCGACGAACTCGGCAGCGTCGATGGTGCCGCGTTCGAGGGCGGCATAAACGTCCCCCGGCACGATCTGCTGCGGCACCACGCCGAGCTTGGCCAGAACCTGGCCGCCGATGCCGCCGATGCGGAACTTCAGGCCCTTGAGATCACCTACGCCGGTCAGCTCCTTGCGGAAGAATCCGCCCATCTGGCACCCCGAATTGCCCATGGGCATGGAGGTGACATTGTACTTGGCCAGCACGCCGTTGATGATCTGCTCGCCGCCGCCGAAGAACCACCAGGAATGCTGCTGGCGCGAGTTGAAGCCGAACGGCACGCCAGTGCCGAAGGCCAACGCCGGGTCCTTGCCGGTGTAGAAATAGGTGGCGGTCTGCGCGCATTCCACCGAGCCGGTGGAGACCGCATCCAGCGCCTGCAGGCCCGGCACCAGCTCCCCCGCCGGGAAGGTCTGGATCTGGAACCGCCCATCGGTGGCCTCGGACACGTAGCGCGCGAAGGTCTGTGCGGTGCCGTAGATGGTGTCGAGCGAGCGGGGGAAGGAGGAGGTCAGGCGCCACTTCACCTCGGGCTGGCTCTGGGCAAGGGCCGGAGCTGCGAGCGCGCCGGTGGCGAGCGCGGTGGCGGAGGCGCCAATGAAGTGCCGGCGCTTGATGTCCATGTGGTGCTCCTCGGGCCTTTTCTTGTCGGGCGCTGCCATTGCGACAGCCGTTTGGTGTCTTGCCTGCGCGCGGTCCGGACCGCGCGGCGCTTATGCGGCCCCCTCTGCATCGGACGCAGACCGGGGCCGCTGGTATCGATGGGGCGACAGGGGTGTCATGGCCGCGCCTCCGCGTCAATCGCGAGCCGGCGCAGGAGCGCGGGTAGCGCTTTTATCGGGCTCCAGTCGCCGATCACCTTTTCCTGAGCGGGACTTTCCCCATATCAGGAGCGACAACCCGCGGGAGCTTTCATGACCGTTGCGAACCGTCCGAGCCGCGTGAGCCGCCTTGCGAACCACGCCCGCTGCGCCGCCTTGCTGTTCGCGGCGCTGCTGGTGCCGGCCCTGTCGGCGCCGGCGATGGCCCAGGAGCCGAACCTCATCTTCAAGAAGTCCACCGTCTGGAAGTTCCTGACCCCGGACGACAAGCTCGCGGTCTACGGCATCGACGATCCGGTGGTGGACGGCGTCGCCTGCCACTACACCACGCCGGAGAAGGGCGGGCTGAAGGGCATGGTGGGCGTGGCGGAAGAGGTGTCCGACATCTCGCTGGCGTGCCGGCAGGTGGGACCCATCTCCTTTAAGAGTAAGTTCGAGCAGGGCGACGTGGTGTTCCGCGAGGGCCGCTCCTTCTTCTTCAAGCGGATGCAGATCGTGCGCGGCTGCGATACCAAGCGCAACGTGCTGGTTTACCTCGTCTATTCGGACAAGTTGATCGACGGCAGCCCGAAGAATTCGACCTCCACCGTGCCCATCATGCCGTGGGGCGGCGGCGCGGACGTGCTCAAGTGCGCCGACTTCCTGAAGTGAGCCGCCCCGGACCCGCCGGGGCCTGCCGATAACGGCGGCTGCGCCTCTCAGCGCGAGCAGGTGATGGCCACCGCCTCGGGGCACAGGGGGCCGGTGCAGGCGGCGGCCGGCGCGGCGCGCACAGGGGTGAGGGCGGTTTCGGCGACGCGGCCGAAATCGATGGCGCGGCTGTAGTCGTGAGACTGGCACCAGGCGACCGCCATGCGCTCGCCGCACGGCGCGCCGGCAGCCAGGCACCGGTCGATGCCGTAGCCGTCGGAATTGTCGATGATGAAGATGCGGGTGTCGGCCTCGGCCAAAGCGGTCAGGGACAGGGTCGCCACTGCTGCGACGACCAGCGTACGGATGCTTTGCATGAGCGGGAAACGGCCTTTTTGATCAGCGCCGCGGCGGTGTTCCGGACCCTTTGCCCCTCGCCGGGGCCGGGCGCGGAGGGGCGGAGATGCCTCCACCCATGCGCCGCCGGGGCGCTCTCGCGGGGCAGGGGATAGGCCCCCGGCCCCCGCATGGTCAAGCGTGGCCATATAACGAAGTGCGGAGCGCCGGCCGCGCGGCGGGCGAAAGACCCAGGCGGCGCAAGGGGTCGCGGGCTGGCGCGCCGGCGGTGCATAGCTGTCCTGCCGCACCGACGCGAAAGCTCTTGACGACCGCCCCCGCCCGAACCATTGTCCCGCGCCATGAACGGTCGGTTTGCCATCACCTGCGCCATCGCGGCGATTATTTGCGGTTAGCCGAAAAGCTGGCCGTGGCCGTCCCTTGCTGCTCCCTTAAGACTTAAGGATCTGGACGCCCCGGCCGGTGCACCGGCACGGCGCACGTGCGCCATTCGGGGGAACGATCCATGGAGCTCAGGCTCTACAATACCTTGACCCGTTCGAAGGACACGCTGCGTCCGCTCGATCCCGCCAACGTGCGCATGTATGTGTGCGGGCCCACCGTCTACGACCACGCGCATATCGGCAATGCGCGGCCGGTGATCGTGTTCGACGTGCTGTTCCGCCTGCTGCGCCGCCTCTACGGCGAAGACCACGTCAAATACGTCCGCAACATCACCGACGTGGACGACAAGATCAACGCCCGCGCCGCCGAGCGCGGCGTAACCATCCGCGATCTCACCGAAGAGACCTACCGCTGGTTCCGCGAGGATACCGCCGCGCTCAACTGCCTGCGGCCCACCGTCGAGCCGCGCGCCACCGAGCACATCGCCGAGATGCGCACCCTCATCGAGAGCCTGGTCGCCTCGGGCCACGCCTATGTGGCCGAAGAGCATGTGCTGTTCCACGTGCCCTCCATGCCGGACTATGGCCGCCTCTCCCGCCGCCCGCTGGACGAGATGGTGGCCGGCGCCCGCGTGGATGTGGCGCCCTACAAGCGCGACCCCATGGACTTCGTGCTGTGGAAGCCGAGCGTTCCCGGCGTTCCCGGATGGCCCTCGCCCTGCGGCATCGCCACCCCCGGCCGCCCCGGCTGGCATATCGAATGCTCGGCCATGAGTTGGAAGCACCTGGGCGAGACCTTCGACATCCATGGCGGCGGCATCGACCTCGTGTTCCCGCACCATGAGAACGAGATCGCCCAGTCGCGCTGCGCGTTCCATACCGGCGTGATGGCGCAAATGTGGATGCACAACGGCTTCCTGATGCTGGAAGGCGAGAAGATGTCGAAGTCGCTCGGCAACTTTGTCACCATCCGCGAGCTGCTGGCCGAATGGCCGGGCGAGGTGCTGCGCCTCGCCATGCTCTCCACCCATTATCGCCAGCCCATCAACTGGACCCGCCAGGGCCTCGGCTTCGCCGCCAAGACCCTGGACAAGTGGTACCGCATCATCGGCGAGGTGGAGGCCGAGACCGGTGAGGGCAACCCCTTCGAGATCGAGACCGCCGACCGGCTCGCCGACGACCTCAATACGCCGTCCGTCATCACCCACCTGCACCATCTCGCCGAAGTGGCGGAGCACGAGGAGACCTCCTCCGCCCTGCGCCGGCGCTTCAAGGGCGCGGCCAACCTGCTCGGCCTGCTGGGTGATACCGAAAGCGGGTGGCGCGCCCGGCAGAAGGAGGCCATCGCTCTGGATGAGGGGGTGATCGCCGGCCTCATCGCCGATCGCCTCGCCGCCCGCAAGGCGAAGGACTTCAAGCGCGCCGACCAGATCCGCGAGGAGCTGGCCGCGCAGGGTGTGGTGCTGATGGACAACAAGGACGGAACCACCAGCTGGGAGGTCTCGCGATGACCGCCGCCAAGCTATCGCTGCGCCCCTATCTGGCGGCCGATGCGCCGGTGCTGACCGCCCTGTTCCGCGCCTCCATCGCCGAGCTGACCGGCGAGGATTACGACGAGGAGCAGCAGGAGGCCTGGAGCGCGGCAGCCGACGACGAGGACGCCTTCGCCGCGCGCCTTGCCGGTGCGCTCACCCTGGTGGCCCTGCGCGACGGGGCGCAGGTGGGCTTCGTGTCGCTGAAGGACAATGCCCACATCGATTTGCTTTATGTGGCGCCGGACGCCGCCGGCACCGGCGTTGCCCGCGCCCTGTGCGATGCCGCCGAGACGCTGGCCAAGGGTCGCGGCACCCTGAAGCTGACGGTGGACGCCAGCGATACCGCCCTCGGCTTCTTCCAGCACCGCGGCTATGAGGCCCACCGCCGCAACATGGTGCCGCTGGCCGACACCTGGCTGGGCAACACCTCCATGGCCAAGACCCTCGGCGAGGGGACAGGGCGATGACCACCTCCCAGCCCGGCGCCCGCGAGCGCCTCTACCTCTTCGACACCACCCTGCGCGACGGGGCGCAGACCAACGGGGTGGACTTCACCGTCGCCGACAAGCTCAGGGTGCTGGCGCTGCTCGACCAGCTTGGGGTGGACTATGTGGAGGCCGGCTATCCCGGCGCCAACCCCACGGACACGCAGCTGTTTTCGCAGGAGCATCCGGCGCGGGCGCGGGTCACCGCCTTCGGCATGACCAAGCGGCCCGGCCGCTCCGCCGCCAACGATCCCGGCATCGCCGCGCTGATAGCGGCCAAGGCGGATGCCATCTGCTTCGTCGCCAAGGCCTCCGCCTACCAGGTGCGGGTGGCGCTGGAGACGACGAAGGAGGAGAACCTCGCCTCCATCCGCGAGAGCGTCCAGGCCGCCGTGGCGGCGGGGCGCGAGGCGCTGGTGGATTGCGAGCACTTCTTCGACGGCTTCAAGGAAAACAAGGACTTCGCCCTCGCCTGCGCCCGCACGGCCTACGAGGCCGGCGCCCGCTGGGTGGTGCTGTGCGACACCAATGGCGGCACCTTGCCCCATGAGGTGGAGGCCATCGTTTCCGAGCTGGTGAAGGTGGTGCCAGGGGACCATGTGGGCATCCACGCCCATAACGACACCGAGCAGGCGGTGGCCAATTCTCTGGCGGCGGTAAGGGCCGGGGCGCGGCAGATCCAGGGCACGCTCAACGGGCTCGGCGAGCGTTGCGGCAATGCGAACCTGTGCTCCATCATCCCGACATTGCTGTTGAAGTCGGACTATTCGGCACACTTCGACATCGGCGTCTCGCGCGCCGCGCTGGCCGACATCGCCAACGTGTCCCGCACGCTGGATGAGATGCTGAACCGGGCGCCGGATCGCCACGCCCCCTACGTGGGCGAGAGCGCGTTCGCCACCAAGGCCGGCATCCATGCCTCAGCCATCCTGAAGGACCCGGCCACCTACGAGCACGTGCCCCCGGAGGCGGTGGGCAACCGGCGCAAGCTGCTGGTGTCCGACCAGGCCGGCAAGTCCAACGTGCTCGCCGAGCTGGAGCGGCTCGGTGTCCCGGTGGAGAAGACCGACCCGCGCATCGCCCGCCTGCTGGACGAGGTGAAGACCCGCGAGGCGCTCGGCTACGCCTACGAGGCGGCGGACGCCTCCTTCGCCCTTTTGGCGCGGCGCATCCTCGGCAGCGTGCCGGACTTCTTCGACGTGGAGCGCTTCAGCGTGAACGTGGAGCGGCGCTTCAATTCCAAGGGCGAGATGAGCACCGTGGCCGAGGCCATCGTGAAGGTGAAGGTGGGGGAGGAAGTGCTGATCTCCGCCGCTGAAGGCAATGGTCCGGTGAACGCCCTCGACGTGGCGCTGCGCAAGGACCTCGGCAGGTACCAGCCCTTCATCGCCGGCCTGCACCTCACCGACTACCGGGTGCGGGTGCTGAACGGCGGCACCGAGGCGGTGACCCGCGTGCTCATCGAGAGCGCCGACGAGACCGGCGAGCGCTGGACCACCGTTGGCGTCTCCCCCAACATCATCGACGCCTCGTTCGAGGCGCTGATCGATTCCATCACCTGGAAGCTGCTGAAGGAAGGCGCGACGGCCTGAGGGCCGGCGCTCAGCCCTTCGCCAGCGCCGCCAGCGCCTTGAGCACGGCTTCGGTGTCCGCCCCGAGGCGCGGGCTGGCGGTCTTCGCCACCTGCCGCTCGCCGTCGAGAACGATGGGGCTTGCCACCGCCGGGATGGTGCCGCCGCCCGCCTCGTTCAGGTCCACGCGCAGGCCGCGGGCCTTCACCTGCGGATCGTCAAACACCTGCGCCACCGTGTTGATGGGGCCGGCGGGCACGCCCTTCGCCTCAAGCGCTGCGAGCAGGTCGTCGCGCTTGAAGGCGGCGGTCAGCGCCGAGAGCTGCGGCACCAGCGCGGCGCGGTGAGCGACGCGTTCGGGATTGGTGCCGTAGTTGGCCTCCCGCGCCAGCTCCGGCGCGCCGAGCACGGCGCAGAAGCGGGCGAACTGGCCGTCATTGCCCACGGCGGCGATGAAATAGCCGTCGGCGCAGGGGAAGACCTGATAGGGCACGATATTGGGATGGGCGTTGCCCATGCGCTTGGGCGCCTTGCCGGAGGTGAGGTAGTTCATGGCCTGGTTGGCCAGCACGCCCACCTGGGTGTCGAGCAGCGCCATGTCCACATGGCCACCGGTGCCTGTCTCTTCCCGCCGGCGCAGGGCGGCGAGGATGCCCACGGTGGCATAGAGGCCGGTGAAGATGTCGGCAAACGCCACCCCCACCTTCTGCGGCTCCCCGTCCGGTGCGCCGGTGAGGTCCATGATGCCGCCCATGCCCTGCACCAGGAAGTCGTAGCCGGCGCGCGGCGCATAGGGGCCGTCCTGGCCGAAGCCGGTGACCGAGCAATAGACGAGGCGCGGGTTCTCCGCCCTCAGGCTCGCATAGTCGAGGCCGTATTTCTTCAGCCCACCGACCTTGAAATTCTCAATGACCACATCGCTCTGGCGGGCCAGCGCGCGGATGGTCTCCTGCCCCTGCGGGCTCTCGAAATCCACCGCCACCGAGCGCTTGCCGCGATTGGTGGCATGGAAATAGGCGGCGCCGAGATCGGCCCCGTCCGCGCCGGTCAGGAAGGGCGGGCCCCAGGTGCGGGTGTCGTCGCCGCCGCCGGGGCGCTCCACCTTTATCACCTCGGCGCCGAGATCGGCGAGCAACTGCCCGCACCAGGGGCCTGCGAGGATGCGGGCAAGTTCAAGGACGCGAAGGCCGGCGAGGGGAGGGGACATGGCGGGGCTCGCTTCTACCGGCCGGCGTTTCAACGCCATCGTCATGGCCGAGGTTGATCCGGAGGTCGGCTGTTGCCTGCTCCGGGTTATGTCTGAGTTTGAAAGGACTGCTGCTCCGCCCGGTCACGCTGCTGAACCCTCTCCCGCGTGCGGGGGAGGGGCCGACGGCGCTTCATTTCAAACTTCGGGTCAAGCCCGGGCATGACGGCGGTTCTGGAGGGGGAGACCTCCCCCTCCTCAGAAGAACGCCTGGATGCCGGTGATGCCGCGGCCGAGGATCAGCGCATGGATGTCGTGCGTGCCCTCATAGGTGTTCACGGTCTCAAGGTTCGCCGCGTGGCGGATGACGTGGAATTCGGCGGAGATGCCGTTGCCGCCGTGCATGTCGCGGGCGGTGCGGGCGATGTCCAGCGCCTTGCCGCAATTGTTGCGCTTGATGAAGGAGATGGTCTCCGGCGGCAGCCGGCCCTCCTCGAACAGCCGGCCGACGCGCAGGCAGGCCTGCAGGCCGAAGGCGATGTCGGTGGCCATGTCCGCCAGCTTCTTCTGCACCAGCTGGGTGGCGGCCAGCGGCTTGCCGAACTGCTTGCGGTCCAGCGTGTATTGCCGCGCCTGGGCGAAGCAGGCTTCCGCCGCGCCCATGGCGCCCCAGCCGATGCCATAGCGCGCCCGGTTGAGGCAGCCGAACGGGCCGGCAAGGCCCGTGGCGTTGGGCAGCAGGTTCTCTTCCGGGATCTCCACGTCCTCCAGCACGATCTCGCCGGTGATGGAGGCGCGCAGCGAGAGCTTGCCCTCGATCTTGGGGGTGGAGAAGCCCTTCATGCCGCGCTCCACCACGAAGCCGCGGATGGCGTTGTCGTGCGCCGCCGACTTCGCCCACACCACCGCGAGATCTGCGATGGGGGAATTGGTGATCCACATCTTGGCGCCGTTGAGGCGATAGCCGCCGTCGATCTTCTCGGCGTGGGTGCGCATGCCGGCGGGATCGGAGCCGGCATCCGGCTCGGTGAGGCCGAAGCAGCCGATCCACTCGCCGGTGGCGAGCTTGGGCAAATACTTCTGGCGCTGCACCTCGGTGCCGTAAGCATAGATGGGGTGCATGACGAGGGAGGACTGCACGCTCATGGCCGAGCGGTAGCCGCTGTCCACCCGCTCCACCTCGCGGGCGGCGAGGCCGTAGGACACATAGCCGAGACCGGCACCGCCATACTCTGCCGGGATGGTGGGGCCGAGCAGGCCCAGCTCACCCATCTCGTTCATGATCTCGCGGTCGAACCGCTCCTCCAGATAGGCGGAAGTGACGCGGGGCAGCAGCTTTTCCTGCGCATAGTCGCGCGCCGTGTCGCGCACCATCCGCTCGTCTTCTGTGAGCTGGCCGTTGAGGTCGAAAGGGTCGGTCCAGTCGAACACGGGCTTGGAGGTGGCGGCGGACGAAGGGGCGGCCATGGAGCGTGTCTCCCGCTGTGGACCCGGCCTGGCGGCGCGGGCTCCATTTACATTCCATCCAGTCGGTATATAATTATGCGGCGTCAGTCAAGGGAGCGGACCGCTGCAGGATGAACTGAAAAAAGTGCCGGTGGCAGAGACCGCACCGGAGACCGCGCCCTTGCCGCCCCGCCGTCGCGGTCGCCCGCCCAAGGTCGCGGCGCCTGGGGGGGGCGCCGCGCGGCTGGGCCGGCCGCCGCTCATGGCGGACCCGCGCGCGGAAATCCTGCGCCAGGCGGCGCAGCTCTTCGCGCAGAAGGGCTATGTGGAAAGCTCGCTCAACGAGCTGGCCGCCGCCATGAACTATTCGAAGGGCGCCATCTATAATTACTTCTCCTCCAAGCAGGAGATTTACGACGCCATCATCATCTTCACCCTGACCGGCCTGTATGAGACCGCCGCCAAGGCCGTGAACGAGGCCGATCCACCGGTGGAGCGCCTTAGGCAGTTCATGATGGCGCACGCCCGTTTCCTGGCCGACAATTACGATTGCTTCGTCACCATGCTGGTGGGCTTCTCCGGCATGGCCAACAGCGGGTTGAAGGACGATGCGTTGGCCCTGCGCGATGCCCATGAGGGCCTGCTGCGGCGGATCCTCCAGGACGGCGTGGCGGACGGTTCGTTCCGGGAGGTGAGCGCCGCCATGACCGGCCGCGCGGTGCTGTCGCTGCTGAGCTGGATGGTGCGCTGGTTCAAGCCCGACGGCGGCAAGTCCGCCGAGGAGGTGGCGCAGGAATATCACGACCTGCTGGTGCGCGGCCTGATGGCGTGAGGGTGCGCTGAAATGAAGAAGGCCCGCGGGGATGCCGCGGGCCTTGTTGCGTTCTGGAACCGTGCGGCCGATCACGCCGCGCAGGAGAGGAAGCCGTCTTCCAGCGCCTGGCGATCGAGCTTGCGACCGATGAAGACGATGCGGCTCACGCGCTTCTCGTCGGCCTTCCACGGGCGCTGGTGATCGCCGTCGAGGATCATGTGCACGCCCTGGAACACGAAGCGGTCCGGGTCACCCGCGAACGACAGGATGCCCTTGGAGCGCAGGATGTTCGGACCCTCGGTGGCCACCAGATTCTGCACCCAGGGGAAGAATTTGTCCGGGTTCAGCTCTTTCTCGGTGGAGAAGGCGACCGACTGCACCTCCTCGTCGTGCACCGCCTTCAGGCCGTGGTGATGGTGATCGTGCGCATGATCATGGCCGTGATCATGGTCGCAGCCGCAGTCCGGCCCGTGCTCATGGTCATGATGGTGGTGATCGTCGTCCTCGAGGAAGGCGGGCTCCAGCTCCAGGATGCGGTCGAGGTCGAAGGCGCCCTGGTTCAGCACCTTGGCGATGTCGATCTCGGACTTGGTGGTGCGGTAGAGCTTGGCATAGGGGTTGATGCCGCGGATGCGGGCTTCCACCTCGTCCAGCTCCGCGCCGGTGACGAGATCGGTCTTGTTGAGCAGGATCACGTCGGCGAAGGCCACCTGGTTCTTGGCCTCGGGCGCGTCCTTCAGCCGGTCGGACAGCCACTTGGCGTCGGCCACGGTGACCACGGCGTCGAGGCGGGTCTTGGCCTGTACTTCCTCGTCCACGAAGAAGGTCTGGGCCACCGGGGCCGGGTCGGCAAGGCCGGTGGTCTCCACGATGATGCCGTCGAAGCCGCCCTTGCGGCGCAGCAGGCCGTCGATGACGCGGATGAGGTCGCCCCGCACGGTGCAGCAGATGCAGCCGTTGTTCATCTCGAACACTTCCTCGTCGGCGCCCACCACGAGGTCGTTGTCGATGCCGATCTCGCCGAACTCATTGACGATGACAGCGAATTTCTTGCCGTGGGGCTGCGAGAGGATGCGGTTGAGCAGCGTCGTCTTGCCGGCACCCAGATAGCCGGTGAGCACGGTGACGGGGATCTTCTCGGCCTGCGTTTCAGCCATGGCATTCACCTGATGTCAGGCGGCGGCCGGAAGGCACTCCGGCCGCCGCGATTGGATACCTTTAACTCCGGCGCTCAGCTTGCCAGGGCGGCGGAAAGCTCGCGCACGTTGGAGTGCATCATGTCGATGTAGGTGCTCGCCGGGCCTTTGTCATCGGAGAGGGCGTCGGAATAGAGCGTGCCGCCCACCTTGGCGCTGGTTTCCTTGGCGATGCGCTGCATCAGGCGCGGGTCGGTGATATTCTCCACGAACACGGCCGGGATCTTCTGCGCCTTGATCTGGCGGATGATGCGCGCCACGTCCTTGGCCGAGGCCTCGCTCTCGGTGGAGACGCCCTCGGGCGCCACCAGCACCACGCCATAGGCCTCGCCGAAATAGCCGAAGGCGTCGTGGGAGGTGATGATGCGGCGCTGCTCCGCCGGGATGCGGGCGAGAGCTGCCTTCACCTCGGTCTCCAGGGCGTCGAGCTTGGCGGTATAGGCAGCCGCGTTGGCGGTGTAGGTGTCGCGGCCGTCCGGATCGGCGGCGATCAGGCCGTCGCGCACGTTGGCCACATAGACCTTGGCGTTGGCGATGGACTGCCAGGCGTGGGGATCGATGCCGCCGTGGTCGTGGCCGCCCTCTTCCTTGGCGTGGTCGTGCTTGTCCTTGTCCTTGCCCTTCGGCTTCTCGTCCTCGTCATGGTCGACGAAGCCGGTGCGCGGGGTGATGCCCTTGGTGGCGACCACGATGGGCGCCTTGGTGCCGGACGCCTTGATGAGGCGGTCGAGCCAGCCCTCGAAGCCGAGGCCGTTCACGAACACCACCTTGGCGGCGGCGACCGCCTTCGCGTCGGCGGGGGTGGGCTGGTAGACGTGGGCATCGCCATTGGGGCCGACGATGGTGGTGACGGCCACGCGGTCGCCACCCACCTGCTTCACGAAATCCCCGAGGATGGAGAAGGACGCCACCACCGGCAGCTTCTGGGCGGGGGTGGCAGCGCCCTGGGCGAAGGCCGGACCCGCCACCATGGCGAAGCCGCTGGCGAGGCTGGCCGCAAGGCCGGCCGCGAGGACAAGACGTCTGTTGAGCATCAGGTTTTCCCTTCAGGCTTCGAGATGGCGGCCTGGCACGAGGCGGGCGGCAAGCCCGCCGATGGGGCCGAAAACCACGGCACCGGCATAAGCGAGCCCGGCCACCAGGATGATGGAAGGGCCGGACGGCGTGCCGAGGTGGTAGGAGACCAGGAGGCCGATGGCCCCGGCGGCGAAGGCGATGATCGTGGAGAGCGTCACCAGCGCGGTGAGGTCGCGCACGAAGAAGCGCGCGGTGGCGGCGGGCAGCATCATCAGCCCCACCGAGAGCAGGGTGCCGAGCGCATGGAAGCCGCCCACCAGGTTCATCACCACCAGCGCCAAGAAGGCGATGTGGCTCACCCCGCCTGCGCGGCTCACCGAGGCGAGGAAGGTGGGGTCCACACATTCCAGCACCAGCGGCCGCCAGATGAAGGCCAAAGTCACCAGCGTCAGCGTAGTGATGGAGGCGATGAGGATCAGCGTTGCGTCGTCGATGCCAAGCACGGTGCCGAACAGCACGTGCAGCAGGTCCACGTTCGACCCCTTCAGCGACACGATGAGCACGCCCAGCGCCAGCGAGATCAGGTAGAAGGCCGCGAGCGAGGCGTCTTCCTTCATGCCGGTGGCCCGCGCTACCACGCCGGCCCCCACCGCCACCAGAAGGCCCGCCGCCAGTCCGCCGGCCGTCATGGCGTAGAGGTTCAGGCCGGCGAACAGGAAGCCGATGGCGGCGCCAGGCAGGATGGCGTGGGCCATGGCGTCCCCGGTCAGCGACATGCGCCGGAGCATGAGGAAGGCGCCCATAGGCCCGGCCCCCAGCGCCAGCGCGAACACGCCGGCCAGGGCCCGCCGCATGAATTCGAACTCCGAGAACGGAGCGATGAGCACGTCGTAAGGGTTCATTCTCGTCTCTGTCGGGGCCACGGCCGAGGCGGTGGCGGGGCATCGCACGCGCGTGCCGGGAGGGCAGAAGTGTCAGGCGCGCGGCGATGGCTCGCCGCGATCGCGATGGGCATGGTCCCTTTGCTTGGCCGGGAGGCCGAGGGTCCGGTTGGGGGCTGAAACCGGACCGGGGGTTGGACAGCCTTTTTCCCGGCTCCCGGCCAAGCAAAAGGACGGAGATAAACGTGCGGTTCGGGCGCGGTCAGGCCGCGTCGGAACAGACCGGGGCGTCTTCCCGCCAGGCTTCGCCCATGCGGCGCGCCTTCAGGAGATTCTCGGACCCCAGCGCTTCCGATGTCGGTCCCCAGGCCACCGGGATCTTGGCCAGAAGCAGGGTCTCGGGGAACGTCGCGCGGACCAGGTCGAAATCGTGCAGCACCGCGATCACCGTGCGCTTCTCGCCGTGCCAGCGCCGCACCAGATCCACAAGATCGGCAACGGTCTTGGCGTCGAGAGCGGTGAAGGGCTCGTCCAGAAGGATCACGCGGGCGTCCTGCAGCAGCAGGCGGGCGAACAGGGTGCGCTGCATCTGCCCGCCGGACAGCGTGCCGATGGGGCGCGCCTCGAAGCCCTCCAGGCCCACCGCCGCGATGGCATCGGAGATGCGTTGGCGATCGGCGCGGCCGATGCCGCCGAACAGGCCGGCGCGCCGCCACAGGCCCATGGACACCATGTCGTAGACATTGATGGGGAAGCTGCGGTCGATCTCGGCGCCCTGCGGCAGATAGGCGATGTCGCGCGGGGAGACGCCGTGCAGGTCGATGGAACCGCCGAGCGGCTTCAGCGCGCCGCAGATGCCCTTCAGCAGGGTGGATTTGCCGGCGCCGTTGGAACCGCAAACGGCGAGCAACGCTCCTTCCCGCACATCGCCCGACAGGTGATGGACCGCGGGGTGGCGCTCATAGCCGAGGGTCAGGTTGCGGAAGGAGATCTGCGCGGTCATGGCTCGCTCCCCACCACGAGGGAGACGACGGTCCACAACATCGCCAGCAGCGTGCCGGCGATGGCGAGGCGGGCGAGAAGGGAGAGGCGCAGCACCGAGATGCCGATGCGCACATCCGGCCGGCGTGAGGTCGGCCGCGCGTGATCCGCATGGGAATGGCCCGCACGGACATGATCCGCATGGGCGTGGCCGGACTGCTCGTCATGCCCATGCACCGGGTTCGGCGCGGGGGGCGCGACAGCGGCATCGACGGCGGAGGAAAGGGCCATGGAACCTGCCGGAAAGTGGTTCAACGGCGTTCTTGATATAGTGTATCAGTCGCCCTGTCCAGCAGGTCTCACGCGTTCGTGCCTTGGCCTTGGGGCAGATCCTCAGGCGGTCTCCGTCGCCGCCATGAAGGCACGGAAGCCGCCGTGCGCGGTGATGTCCTCCGCCCCATCGAGGGCGGCCGCCTCGGCGAGGAAACCGGTCACGCGCGTGCCGTCCGCAAGTTCCACCTGCCCAAGCCCGAGGGGGCCGGGAATGGAGGCGAGCAGCTTGCCCACGCCCTCGTAGGGCAGCGACCAGATCTCGCCTTCCAGAACCGCACCGTCCGCATTCACCCGCACCACGCCGGGGCGGGCCACCGCGCCTGGCAGGCGCTTCATGCGATAGGTGGGGGCGGTGGTCGCGGTGCGCACGAAGCGGCCGCCCATGGCCTTGAGGTCGCCGTTCAGCGCCATGCCGGAGAGGTGGGCGCCGAATACCAGGACGTCCAGCCGGCCCGGCTCCTCCGCCGCGGGCAGGGGCGCGAGGGGCGGGGCGGGGGCCCGGCTTGCGCCCAGCGGCAAATCGCCGGCCGCCACGAAGGCGCGGCCCAGCGCCGCCATCTGCGCATCCTTGCCGGCAGGGGCCAGCAGGGTGACGCCATAGGGCACGCCGGTGGGCGCGATGGCGGCCGGCACCGCGATGCCGCACAGGTCCATGAGGTTCACGAAATTGGTGTAGGTGCCATTGCGCGAGTTGAGGCGCACCGGATCGGCCAGCACCTCCTCCACCGTGTAGGCGGTGGGCGCGGTGGGCAGCAGCAGGCCGTCGATGGCGGCGAGCACCGGGGCCACCTTCGCCCGCAATTCCTTCAGCCGGTAGGTGGCGCGGAAGGCGTCGGCCGCGCTCGCCTTGCCGCCGGGCTCGGTGATGGCGCGGGTGACGGGATGCAGCGCCTCGGGCGTGGTGGCGAGGAGCTTTTCCGCCACGATCCAGCGCTCCGCCACCCAGGGGCCTTCATAAAGCAGGCGGGCGGTCTCGGCGAAGGGGGAGAAGTCGATCTCCTTCAGCGTCGCGCCGAGGGCTGCGAAGCGCTTGAGGGCCGCCTCATAGGTGGCCGCGGCGTCGGCATCGCCGAAGAATTCGCGCTGCGCTTCGGGCAACACGCCGAGCACGAAGGACGGCGGCGCGGCGGCGAGGGGGCCGACCGGTAGGTCGCGGGACCAGGCATCCTGCGGGTCGAAGCCGGCGATGACATCCAGCACCGCCATGGCATCGTCCACGGTGAGGGCGAAGATGGAGATGCAGTCCAGCGTCTTGCAGGCGGGCACGAGGCCGGTATTGGGCACCAGGCCCAGGGACGGCTTCAGCCCGACGATGTTCTGCAGCATGGCCGGCACCCGGCCGGAGCCGGCGGTGTCGGTGCCCAGCGACACCGGCACGATGCCCGCTGAAACCGCCGATGCCGAGCCGGAAGACGAGCCGCCCGGCACCAGCGCGGGATTGAAGGCGTTGCGCGGAATGCCATAGGGCGAGCGCACGCCCACGAGGCCGGTGGCGAACTGGTCCAGATTGGTCTTGCCGATGATGAGCGCGCCCGCCGCCTTCAGCCGCGCCACGGCGGTGGCGTCGTGTTCCGGCGTGTAGGCGAAGGCGGGGCAGGCGCAGGTGGTGGGCAGGCCGGCCACGTCGATATTGTCCTTCACTGCCACCGGGATGCCGTAGAGCGGCAGGGCGGTGTCGCCCTTCGCTGCCAGCGCGGCGGCCTCCGCCAGCACATCGGCTTCCGCGCGCAGGGTGATGAACAGGGCCGGATCGTCCTGCACCGCGATGCGGGCATAGACGGCGCGCACCGTATCGGCGACGGAACGGGCACCCGACCTGTGGGCGGAAAGGAGGCTGGCGACGGTCTGCATGCTCTAACCCGTGTTCGACCGCACCGCGCGGCAGGCGAGGCCTAGCAGGAAACGCGCCATATGTATGCAATTTTCAATTTATGATTATAAATCATTTATTTGATAGGAATGAAAAGGCCCTGAATCCATCCTTTCAAAGGGATTCAGGGCCGCTATCGAAGCATCAATTGCTATTAAAATAGGCATTATCAGCGCGGCGGGTCACCCCCCGAGCGCTCGCCGTCGGCCGGCGACAGGGTCCGCCCGGGGGCGGCATCGGGCGCAGTGGTCAAGGGCGGCGGATTGCCGGAGGGGGCGGTGATGTTCTCGGGCGCGGTTTCGCTGGGTTCCGGCGTGCCGCGATTGGAAAAGACATTCGCCGCGACCAGCGCGAGGACCAGTACGAATGCTGCGGCGACAAGGATGCCATTGCGGGGCATGGGGTTCTCCCTGGTGATGGATGTCCCCTACCCAACGCCCCCGGGCGGCCGGTGGTTTCCCGCCGGCCGCGCGGGACCGCCTCAGTCGCGGAACACCACGGTGCGCGAGCCGTTCAGCAGCACCCGGTCCTGCAGGTGCCAGGAGATGGCGCGGGCCAGCACCCGGCGCTCGATGTCGCGGCCCTTGCGCACCAAATCGTCGGGGGAATCCTGGTGGGAGATGCGCTCCACGTCCTGCTCGATGATCGGCCCCTCGTCGAGGTCGGAGGTCACATAATGCGAGGTGGCGCCCATCAGCTTCACGCCGCGGGCGTGGGCCTGATGATAGGGCTTGGCCCCCTTGAAGCCGGGCAGGAACGAGTGGTGAATGTTGATGCACTTGCCCGAAAGCTTGGCGGACAGCCCGTCGGACAGCACCTGCATGTAGCGCGCGAGCACGGCCAGTTCCGAGCCGGAGGACTGGAAGATCTCCCAGATCTTTGTTTCCTGCTCCAGCTTCGTGGCCTTGGTCACCGGCAGGTGATGGAAGGGGATGCCGTCGAAATCGAGATGGGCATAGGTCTCGATGGGGTGGTTGGAGATGATGCCGGTGATGTCCATGGCGATCTCGCCGATGCGCCAGCGATAGAGCAGGTCGGCGAGGCAGTGGTCGAACTTGGAGGCCAGCAGCAGCACGCGGCGCTTCTCGGCCTTGGGCCGCAGCGTCCAGTTCAGCGCGAAGCCCTCGGCCACGGCGGTGAAGCCCTCGCGGATCTCGGACAGGCTGGCCGCGCTCGCCACCACGTTGAACACCACGCGCATGAAGAAGCGCCCGGTTTCCGTGTCGTCGAACTGCTGGGCCTCGAGGATGTTGCAGCCCTTCTCGAACAGGAAGGTGGACACCCCCGCCACGATGCCCGGCTTGTTGGGGCAGGAGAAGGTGAGAATGAAATGATCGCTCGGCGTGGTCATTGGGTTACGTCTTTTTCTGGCGCGCCGCGCGCCGGGGGGCGGGCGATCGCGTGAGGAAGTGTGAAGGGTGTGAAAGGCTTGTCGCGCGCGCCGCGCTGCGGTCAACCTCGTCCGGTGCCGGAAAGGGCGAAGCCGTATTCCGCAGCGCTCACCGTCAGCCAGCGCAGGAAGGCGGGCGCGAACGAGCGCCCCACGGCAAAGCGGTAGGTGTCGGCATCGCGCCGCCAGAAGGTGACGCCCACATGCGACACGGTGGTGGTGGCCGCGTCCCCGGCCGCGAAGGCCGTGGGGTCGAGATCCACCGTGACGCCCTTGGCCAGCGCGGCGCGGGCCTTCTCGCCGGAAATGTCGAGGATGAGGTTGGCGTCGCTCTGGTCGGTGATGGCGGCAAGCCCCGGCGCCATGGCGGCGAGCCGTGCGACAAGATCCGCCCCGCTCACCCCCTCGGCGAGGACGAGCCAGCGGCCGGGGGCCGTTCCTGCCGCCTCCAGCCCCGCCCCGGCGCTGACGCGCGGCCCGTCGGCCAACGGAAGCCCCGCCGCCGCGCAGGCGACGATGAGCCGGGCGGTCGCACCCTTGCGGGCCACCAGCGTGGCGGCGGCAGGGGTCTCGACCGCGTGCGCGGTGACGCCCGCCGATCCCTGCGGGCCATAGTGCCCCTCCGGCACCAGATGGGTGGGGGCGATGTGTTCCAGCAGGTCAGACACGCTGCTTCTCCCCTTGCGGGTCAATGAAAGCGGGAGAGCACACCTCGACCTCGATGTCACCGCCCCGCACCGGGTCATAGGCGCGCACCTTCTCGCCCATGCGCTCCGGCCCGCGCTTCAAAAGGCCGAGGCCGATATAGTGGCCGAGGGTGGGCGAGAAGGCGGTCGAGGTCATGTAGCCCTCGTCGTTTTGCGTGGTCGCGGCGGCGCCGACTTTGAGGAAATGGGCGCCGGCGCGCAGCCGCGCGCTGCGGTCCACCGGCTTGAAGCCGACGAAGCTGGGGCGGTCCGGGTCGGTGAAGGCGGGCCGCCCCGCCATCACCCGGCCGATATAGTCCTTCTTGGTGGACGCCATCTTGCCGAGGCCGAGATCGCGCGCGCAGGTCTGGCCGGTCAGCTCGTTGCCGGAGACATGGCCCTTCTCGATGCGCAGCACGCCCAGCGCCTCCACCCCATAGGGCGTGATGCCGAAGGGCGCGCCCGCCGCCATCAGCGCCTGCATCAATGCCGCACCGTGGCGGGCCGGCACCGCGATTTCGTAGCCCAGCTCACCGGAGAAGGAGAGGCGGAAGATGCGCGCCTGAACGCCGCCCATCACGCTGCCCTGCGCCACCCCCATGAAGGGCAGGCCGGCATTGGACACGTCGATGCCGTCCACGATCTTGGCCAGCACCTCGCGGGAGCGCGGGCCGGACACCGCGATCTGCGCCCATTGCTCGGAGACCGAGGCGAGGCACACGTCCAGCTCCGGCCACAGCACCTGAAGGCAGAATTCCAGGTGCTGGTAGACCTTGGCGGCGTTGGCCGTGGTGGTGGTCATCACATAATGGTCGTCGGCGAGGCGGGCGGTGGTGCCGTCGTCCATGACCAGGCCGTCCTCGCGCAGCATCACGCCGTAGCGTGCCTTGCCCACGGCCAGCGTCGAGAACATGTTGATGTAGACGCGATCCAGCAGCACGCCCACATCCGGGCCCTGAAGGTCGATCTTGCCGAAGGTGGACACGTCGATGACGCCCACGCTCTCCCGCGTGGCCTTCACCTCGCGGTTCACGCTGTCCAGCCAGTCTTTTTCGTCGGCCTTGGGGAAATAGGCGGCGCGCATCCACAGGCCGGTTTCCACGAACACGGCGCCCTGCGCCTGCGCCCACGCATGGGTCGGGGTGGGACGGGCCGGCTTGAAGTCCACACCGCGATGGTGGCCCGCCAGCACGCCCAGCGCCACCGGCGTATAAGGCGGGCGGAACACGGTGGTACCGATGGCCGGAATGCCCTTTCCGGTCAGCTCCGCCATCACGGCGAGACCCGCCATGTTGGAGGTCTTGCCCTGGTCGGTGGCCATGCCGAGCGTGGTGTAGCGCTTCAGCAACTCCACTGCGCGGAAGCCTTCGCGGTGGGCGAGGGCCACATCCTTGGCAGTCACGTCGTTCTGCTGGTCCACGAAGGCCGGACCGCCCTTCGTCCCTTGGCCCTTCACATGGAAGAACGCCTTGAAACCGGTGGGCGTGCTCTCCGCCTGCGGGGCCGGCGCCGGGGCTGCGGCGAAGCCCGTGTCAGAAGCCGCCGCCGCGCCGAGCCGGGTGCCTTCGGCGAGGATGTCGGCGAGGCCGAATGTGCCTGCCACCGCCCCCGCCACCGCCATACCTGGGGGCACCGCGCCGGGGACGAAGGCGGCAATGTCCTCGCGCCACACCGGCTTGCCACCCAGATGGCAGGTGAGGTTGAGATTGGGCGTGGCGCCGCCGGACACGCCGAGGGCTTCCACCGCCAGCGTCTCGCTGCCGCGCGGGGTGCGCACGGTGATGGATGTCAGGCACTTGCCGGAGGTCGCCACCACCTCGCCCTCGGTGATGAGGCGCACGCCCAGCGCCTTTGCCCGTGCCGCCAGCGCGTCCGGCAGGGCCGGCCGCACGTCGATGACGGCGTCGAGCTTCAGGCCCGCTTCCGCCGCATCGAGGGCGGCGGCAACAGCATGGTCGTTGGTGGAGAACACGGCGGCATTGGCCCCGGCGCCGGCGCCGTAGCGCGTGGCATAGGTGGCCAGCGCCAGCGCCGACATGACCCCCGGCCGGTCGTTGCCAGGGAACACGATGGGCCGGTCGAAGGCGCCCGCCGCCAGCACGCAGCGCTTGGCCACGATGCGCCACAGGCGCTGGCGCACCTGGAAGGGCAGGGGGGCGGGCAGGTGATCGCTCACCCGCTCCACGGCGCCATATTCGCTGCCGTCATAGGCGCCGAACACGGTGGTGCGCGGCATCAGCCGCACGTTCGGAAGGCTCGAAAGCTCGGCCTGCGCACTCGCCACGAAATCGAGGGCGGAACCGCCATTGATCACCGTGCGCTCGGAGAGCAGCCGGCCGCCGAGGCGGAAGTCTTCATCCGCGAGGATCACCCGCGCGCCGGAGCGCGCCGCCGCCAGAGCCGCCGCAAGGCCGGCCGCGCCGGAGCCGATGACGAGCACATCGCAGAAGGCGGTGGCCTTCTCATAATGGTCCGGGTCCGGCGTGTCCGCTGCGCGGCCGAGGCCCGCGGCGCGGCGGATCACCGGCTCGTAGACCTTCTCCCAGAATGCGGCGGGCCACATGAAGGTCTTGTAGTAGAAGCCCGCGCCGAGGAAGGGCGACACCAGCCGGTTGACGCTCAGCGCATCGAACTCCAGCGAGGGCCAGCGGTTCTGGCTCGCGGCCTCCAGCCCGTCGTAAAGCTCCACCGTGGTGGCGCGGGTATTGGGCTCGCGCCGGGCGCCGGTGCGCAGCTCCACCAGCGCGTTTGGCTCCTCGGAGCCCGCCGTCACCACCCCGCGCGGGCGGTGATACTTGAACGAGCGGCCCACGAGCCGCACGCCGTTGGCGAGCAGCGCCGAGGCCAGCGTATCCCCCGGATGGCCTTTGAAGGTCTTGCCGTCGAAGGCAAAGGACAGGGTGCGGCCGCGGTCGATGAGGCCGCCATGGGCGAGGCGGGTCATCGCGCGGCCTCCCCGGTTCCGGCGAAGGCCACTGCGGTGATGGCGTGGGTGCGGGTATCCCGCGTCACCTTCAGCCAGCGCCGGCAGCCGGCGGAATGGTACCAAAGCTCGTCCATGGGTCCGGCGGGATTATCCCGCTCATAAACGTAGGCGTGGAAGGCCTCGGCCGCGTCGGGGGCCGAGGGATCGGGACGGGTCGGCGCCGCATCGCCCAGATAGGCGAATTCGTGTGAGGAGCGCGCGCCGCAATAGGGACAGGTGATGCGCATGGGTCAGTGCAGGTTCGGCTGGGCGCCGACCCCCTTCTCATCGATGATGTGGCCGGAGCGGAAGCGGTCGAGGCGGAAGGCGGCGTTGAAGGCGTGGGCCGCATCCTTTGCGATGGTGTGGGCGAAGCACCAGCCGGAGGCCGGCGTCGCCTTGAAGCCTCCGTAGTTCCACGCCGTGTTGAGGTAGAGGCCGGGCAGCGGCCCCACGTCGATGATGGGCGAGCCGTCCATGGACATGTCCACGAGCCCGCCCCAGGCGCGCAACATGCGCAGCCGGCCGATGAGCGGCATCACCGCCATGCCGCCCTCGGCCACGTCCTCCACCACCGGCAGATTGCCGCGCTGGGCATAGGAATTGTAGCCCTCGATGTCGCCGCCGAAGACCAGGCCGCCCTTGTCGGACTGGCTCACGTAGAAATGCCCCATACCGAAAGTGATCACCCCCGGCACCAGCGGCTTCAGCCCCTCCGAGACGAAGGCCTGCAGCGCATGGCTCTCGATGGGCAGGCGCAGGTCCAGCAGGCGGGTGAGGCGGGAGGTGGAGCCGGCCACCGCAAGGCCCACCTTGCCGGCACGGATGGCGCCGCGCGTGGTCTCCACCCCTACCACCGCATCGCCCTCGCGGATGAACCCGGTGACCTCGCAATTCTGCACGATGTCCACGCCGAGCCGGTCGGCGGCGCGGGCATAGCCCCACACCACCGCGTCATGGCGCGCGGTGCCGGCGCGGGCCTGCATCAGCCCGCCCTTGATGGGGAAGCGCGAATTGTCGAAATCGAGGAAGGGACACAGCGCCTTCACCTGCGCCCGGTCGAGCAACTCGCAGTCCGCGCCGGCAAGGCGCATGGCGTTGCCGCGCCGGGCATAGGCGTCGCGCTGGCCGTCCGAGTGGAACAGATTGATGATGCCGCGCTGGGAGACCATGGCGTTGTAGTTGAGGTCCTGCTCCAGGCCCTCCCACAATTTCATGGACCATTCGTAGAACGGCTCGTTGCCCGGCAGCAGGTAGTTGGAGCGGATGATGGTGGTGTTGCGCCCGGCATTGCCGGAGCCGATGTGCGCCTTCTCCAGCACCGCCACGTTGCGGATGCCATGCTCGTTGGCAAGGTAATAGGCGGTGGCGAGGCCATGGCCGCCGCCACCCACGATGATCACGTCATAGGCGGGCTTCGGCGTGGCATCCCGCCAGGCGGGCTTCCACCCGGTCTGACCGGTGAGCGCGTTGGCGATGAGGCTGAGGACGGAATAGCGGGACATCGTTCACTCGCTTGGGGGACCCCTCGTAAGCCTCTATATCTCGGCAGCTAACGAGGGTTAATATAAATCCTGCTTATAGTATCCCCTGACGCCCGGATCGGCATCATGCGCGAGCTTTTTCCCTTCGATCTGAAGACGCTGGAGATCTTCCTCGCGGTCTGCGAGGCCGGCGCCATGGCAGGGGCGGCGCGGCGGCTCGGCCTCACCCAGCCGGCGGTGTCGCAGGCGGTGGCGGAGCTGGAGGGGCGCATGGGCGTCGCCCTGTTCGATCGCAGCGTGCGGCCGCTGGGGCTCACGGCGGCGGGCGGCGTGCTGCGGCAGAAGGCCAGCGCGCTGCTCTCCGAGGCGCGGCAGATCGTGCCGGCCCTGAAGGAGACCGAGCACGGCCGCCTGCCGCTGATCCGCGCCGGGCTGGTGGATTCCCTCTCCCGCGCCTTGTCGGCGCCGCTGGCCGGGCGGCTCTCCGGGGTGGCGGAGGAGGTGTCGCTGCTGGCGGGACTCACCGCCTCCCACGCTAGCGCGCTGCTGTCGCGCCAGCTCGACCTGCTGGTGGGCGTGGACGAACTCGCCGACATCGAAGGGCTGGAGCGCTTCCCCCTCTTCACCGAGCCCTATGTGCTGCTGCTGCCCGCCGGCGAGGCCGCCCCGGCGCGGGTGGAGGATCTGGCGCGGCTCGCCCGCCGGCTGTCGCTGGTGCGCTTCTCGGCGCGCTCCAAGACCGGGATCGAGGTTGAGCGGCATTTGCGGCGCCTGAAGCTCGACCTGCCGCGCCGGCTGGAATTCGATACGCCCTATGGCGTCACCGCCACGGTTGCGGCGGGGGAGGGGATGGCGGTGTCGACCCCGCTCTGCCTCTTTGAGGCGGGGGTGGATTTCGCCCGCTTCTCCTGCGCGCCTCTGCCGGGGCCGGCCTTCTCCCGCAACCTCACCCTGATCGCGCGGCGGCAGGAGCTGGGGCGGGTGCCACGGGAGGTGGCCGCCTTCTGCCGGCGGACGCTGGAGAGCGAGGTGCTGCCGGGCCTCGCCAGCGCGCTGCCCTGGCTCGCGCCGCCCCTGTCGGTCTCGGCGTGATCTCGTGAAACGCAAATCGCACGGCCCTGCGGGAGGACCGTGCGATCAACTGGGCGGAAAGGGCTTCCGCCGCAGGCTCCGGTGCGTTCGGTGAGACCGCCAGGATGGCGGACGCCTATTCCGCCGGTGTGGCGATGGCCTCCGGCGTGTGGTCGATCATCTCCTCGTGGAACGCCTTGTCCATGGCGATCTGCTTGAAGATGAACGCCACGAAGAAAACCAGCGCGATGATGGAGAACAGCGGCTCGTATCCGGCGAAGGGA
This sequence comes from Xanthobacter autotrophicus, assembly GCF_005871085.1. Lineage (GTDB taxonomy): Bacteria > Pseudomonadota > Alphaproteobacteria > Rhizobiales > Xanthobacteraceae > Xanthobacter > Xanthobacter autotrophicus. The sequence continues at coordinate 324,683 of NZ_VAUP01000028.1, forward strand.
TACACTTCCGCCATCTCCGGCAGTTTCGCGAGGGAGGTGATACCCGTATTCATTGGCTTGCTCCGTGTCTGGCGATCAGGGTTTGGCCGGATATTTGGCTTCCCGGCGCTGGATGCTCTCGAAAGCCTCTTCCATGCCGGAATGGTGGGGGTAGGTGGCAGGCACGTGCTTGCCATCCAGGCCGTTGACTTCGGCGGCGGCCGGCACACGCAGCAGACCGGCCATGGCCAGCAGCTTCGAGATGACGTAGCCGGGGATGAAGCCGAAGCCGATGGCGAACACCAGCGAGCCGATGATGTTGCCCACGGGCGTGATGATGGGCAGGCCTTCGGCATTGACGCCGAACCAGCCCACGCCTTCGCCCAGTACGATCACCGCCCCCGCCGAGGGCAGCACGGCGGGATACCCCCACAATGCGAAGCCCGCGATGATGCCGCCGAACAGGCCGCAATAGCCGTGCACCGCGACGGCGCCCACCGCGTCGTCGATCTTGAACTTCCGCTCCACCCAATAGTGCAGCTTGTACGCCATCACCGTGCCCGCGACGGCAATCACGAGGGCGATGATGGGGTGATAGAAGTCGTTGCCGGCGCTGGCCGAGATGAGGCCGGTGAGGCCGCCGGAATAGGTCCAGTAGGCGTTGCCGTTGGAGATCATGTAGGCCGCGACCATGCCGCCGAACAGGGCGAGCAGGAAGTTCATGGTGACGCCCGACAGGGTGATCGGAACACCATAGATGTTGGTGGCGGTGAAGTAGGGCGCGCCGGCGGTGCCCACGTCCACGATCGGGATGTGGCAGGCAGCGTAGAAGCCCCAGAAGCCCACATAGATCATGAAGAGGCCGATGGTGACGAGCCAGGGATTGTGCGCCGGGATCTCGCGCGGCGTGCCGTCGGCGGCGAACTTGCCGATGCGCGGGCCGAGGTTGATGAGCACGCCCAGCGTGGCAAAGCCCGCCACCGAGTGCAGGATGGCTGAGCAATACTGGTCGTGGAAGCCGAGATACTGCGCCATCCAGCCGTTGCCGGCCCAGGCCCAGGCCGCCGGAATGACCCAGGCGATGGCGCCCACGTAGATGGCCAGGATGAAGAATCCCGAGGTCTTGGTGCGCTCGATGAGCGCGCCCGAGACAATGGACGCCGCCGTCATGCCGAACAGGGCGAAGGCCGCCCAGAACACGCCGGAGATGCGGTCGGTGAGGTTGGGCGCGATCTTGGTGGACCACGGCTCGAAGCCGGTGGTGAAGCTGAGCGAACTGGTGGAGATGGGCCAGCCCTGGAAGGCGATGTAGATCCACATGCCGAACAGGAAGAAGGCCAGGCCCACCAGTGGGATCGCCATGGTGTTCTTGAGCAGGGTGTGCTGCACGTTCTTCACCCGTGCGGCACCCACTTCGTACATGCAGAAGCCCACATGGATGAAGAACATGAGGACGACCGTCAGGAAATAGTAGAATTCCGTGAAGATGGTCGTCAGCGCGGCCAATTGATCCGTCATGAAGATCCCCGAACGCTGTTGCCGTGTGGCAGGCCGCCAGCGGCTGGCGCATGGCGCAGCCCGCTTCAGACCCGAGTTCACTCCTGAGCAACTCTTATGCCAGAGAGGCATAATGCGGCCGGGGCGGCGCCCAGCCGGCGGGCTTTGTCTCAAAAATCGGTGCATCTATCTGATGTAATGCGACTTTCCTGGGGGAGGTGAGGGCGCGGCCGGCGTGCGCTCGCGGCCTGTCCGTCGTGGCTCGGCGGGGGGAGGACCATGTCGACCTTTTTATGACGCAAAGGAAGACAAATATTGCTGCAAAAAAAGGCGTGTTTCCGGAGGTGAAGGGATTCACCTTTGTTTTTCAGAATGCCTCTGCAACCGAAAAACCTTACGGAATGCCCAAAGGGAGGGCGACGGGCCTCAAGCTGTCCGGCGCGAGGTGCGCGGCGCGGCGCTGTCGGCGATCGGGCCGGCCTATGCTGACGCCGGTGAACGGATGCCGGGTGGTCCGGTGCCGTGCGCCCGAGACGCAAAAAACCCGGCGCGGGGCGCGCGCCGGGTTCCTGTCAGCCGTTCGGACGGAGCGGATCAGATATCGAGCGTGTTGTCCCGTTCCCACTGGGTGAGGTGGCGGGAATAGGCGTTCCATTCCTCGTTCTTCAGCTTGAGATAGCCGGTGACGAAGGGCTGGCCCAGGCGCTCGCCCAGCACGCGGGACTTCTCCAGCGCGCGCAGGGCGTCGAGCATGTTCAGCGGCAGGCGCTTGGCGCCCTTCACCTTGTGCCCGTCGGTGTACATGTTGATGTCGAGCCGCTTGCCCGGATCGCGCTGGTTCTCGATGCCATCGAGGCCCGCCGCCGTGAGGCCCGCCTGCAGCAGGTAGGGGTTGGCCGCGCCGTCAGCGAGGCGGAACTCGAAGCGGCCCGCGTCCGGAATGCGGATCATGTGGGTGCGGTTGTTGCCGGTGTAGGTCACCGTGTTGGGCGCCCAGGTGGCCCCCGAGATGGTGCGCGGGGCGTTGATGCGCTTGTAGGAATTCACCGTGGGATTGGTGATGGCGCACAGCGCGTCCGCATTGTGGATCAGGCCGCCGATGAAATGATAGCCGAGCTGCGAGACGCCCAGATCGCCCTTGGGATCGGAGAAGGCATTCTTGCCTTTCGACCACAGCGAGACATGGGCATGGCAGCCCGAGCCGGTGAGGTTGATGAAGGGCTTGGGCATGAAGGTGGCGCGCAGGCCATGCTGTTCCGCGATCGACTTCACCATGTACTTGAAGAAGACATGACGGTCGGCGGTGAGCAGCGCGTTGTCATAGTTCCAGTTCATCTCGAACTGGCCGTTGGCGTCCTCGTGGTCGTTCTGGTAGGCGCCCCAGCCGAGCTTGATCATGGCATCGCAGATGTCCTTGATGACATCATAGCGGCGCATGAGGGCGGACTGGTCGTAGCAGGGCTTTTCCGCCGTGTCGGACGTATCGGAGATGCCCTTGCCGTCCGGCGTGATCAGGAAGTACTCGCACTCCACACCGGTCTTCACCTCGTAGCCCAGCGCCGCGGCGGCGGCGAGCTGGCGCTTCAGAACGGTGCGGGGCGCCTGCTCCACTTCCTTGCCGCCCATGTAGAGGTCGGCGGCGAGCCAGCCGATTTCCTCTTTCCACGGCAGCTGGATGAGGCTGGTGGGGTCGGGCACCGCGAACAGGTCCGGGTCGGCCGGCGACATGTCGAGCCAGGTGGCGAAGCCGGCGAAACCGGCACCTTCCTTCTGCATGGGGCCGATGGCGGAGGCGGGCACCAGCTTGGCCCGCAGGCCGCCGAACAGGTCCACGTAGGAGATGAGGAAATAGGTGATGCCGCGCTCTTTGGCGATCTTGGCAAGGTCCAGGCTCGCCTTGGCGGAGACGGAGGCGCGCCCTTCCGCCTCCCGAGCGATTTCGGTTGTACTGGTCATGGGTTCGATCCCTGGCAGGAAGGTCTGGATGTTCTGGATTTTTATGAAGGCCGCGCCGGTCGAGCGGCGCGGCCGAAGTCAGGAAACGCCCGGTTCAGTAGCCGCCGGTGCGTCCCGGTATCCATGAGGTGCCGGCCAGCGGCACGCCGGCCATGGCGGCGGCCTCCACCGTGAGGGCGACGAGGTCCTCCGGCTCCAGATTGTGCACGTGGCTCTTGCCGCAGGCGCGGGCGATGGTCTGCGCCTCCAGCGTCATCACCGAAAGATAATTGGCGAGCCGGTGGCCGGCCTTCACCGGATCGAGCCGGGCTGAGAGCACCGGGTCCTGGGTGGTGATGCCGGCGGGGTCGAGCCCCTCGTGCCAGTCGTCATAGGCCCCGGCGGTGGTGCCGAGTGCCTGGTATTCGTCCTCATACTGGGGATCGTTGTCGCCCAGCGCGACGAGGGCCGCCGTGCCGATGGCCACCGCGTCGGCGCCCAGCGCCAGCGCCTTGGCCACGTCCGCGCCGGAGCGGATGCCGCCGGAGACGATGAGCTGCACCTTGCGGTGCATGCCGAGGTCCTGCAGCGCCTGCACGGCCGGCCGGATGGCGGCGAGGATGGGGATGCCGACGTTCTCGATGAACACGTCCTGGGTCGCCGCTGTGCCGCCCTGCATGCCGTCGAGCACCACCACGTCGGCACCCGCCTTCACCGCCAGCGCGATGTCGTAATAGGGGCGGGAGGCGCCGACCTTCACATAGATGGGCTTTTCCCAGTCGGTGAGCTCGCGCAGTTCCTCGATCTTGATCTCAAGATCGTCCGGGCCGGTCCAGTCGGGATGGCGGCAGGCCGAGCGCTGGTCGATGCCCTTGGGCAGGTTGCGCATGGCGGCGACGCGATCGGAGATCTTCTGGCCCAGCAGCATGCCGCCGCCGCCGGGCTTGGCGCCCTGGCCGATGACGATCTCGATGGCGTCGGCCTTGCGCAGATCCACCGGGTTCATGCCATAGCGCGAGGGCAGGTACTGGTAGACCAGGGTCTGCGACTGCCCCCGCTCTTCCGGCGTCATGCCGCCGTCGCCGGTGGTGGTGGAGGTCCCCACCGTGGTGGCGCCGCGCCCCAGCGCTTCCTTGGCCTGGGCCGAGAGCGCGCCGAAGCTCATGCCAGCGATGGTCACCGGAGTCTTCAGGGTGATGGGCTTCTTGGCGAAGCGGGTGCCGAGCACCACCTCGGTGCCGCACTTCTCGCGATAGCCTTCCAGCGGATAGCGCGACATGGAGGCGCCGAGGAAGAGCAGGTCGTCGAAGTGGGGCACCTTGCGCTTGGTGCCGCCGCCACGGATGTCATAGATGCCGGTGGCCGCCGCGCGGCGGATCTCGGCCAATGTCGCCGGATCGAAGGTGGCCGAGAAGCGAGGCGGGGTGCGGGGCACGTTGGAATGAGCGGTCATCGTCTCGGCCCTCAGTACGCGGACGCGTTGTCGACGTGGAAATTGTAGAGCTGCCGGGCCGAGCCGTAGCGCTTGAACGCGGCGACATCGACGGTGCCTTCAAGGCCGGCGGCCTTCAGCTTCTCCGCCAGAAGCACCTTGTGCTCGTCGCGCATCTCCTTCTCGATGCAGTCGGCGCCCAGCGACTTGACGGAGCCGCGCACGAACAGCTTCGCCTCATAGAGGCTGTCGCCCAGCGCCTCGCCGGCATCGCCGAGCACCACCAGGCTGCCGGACTGGCCCATGAATGCGCTCATGTGGCCCACCGAGCCCTTCACCACGATGTCGATGCCCTTCATGGAGATGCCGCAGCGGGCCGAGGCATTGCCGTCGATCACCAGCAGGCCGCCGTGGCCGGTGGCGCCGGCCGCCTGGCTGGCATCGCCGCGCACATGGACGAAGCCGCTCATCATGTTCTCGGCAAGGCCCACGCCGGCATTGCCGTGGATGATCACGGACGCCTCGGCATTCATGCCGGCGCAGTAATAGCCCACGTGGCCCTCGATCTCGACGGTGAGGGGGGCATTGATGCCCACCGCCACCGCGTGGCGGCCATTGGGGTTCAGCACCCGCCAGCGGCGGGCGTTGCTTTCGCCGGTGGCGGCGTGGAGCGCCGCATTCAGCTCGCGCAGGGCGGTATCGGCGAGGTCGAAGGTGATGTCGGGGGAGATGGCGTTCACTGGGCGCGCTCCCAGAAATAGACGGTGGCGGGTTCCGGCTCGAAGACACGGGCCTTGGCGATGCCCGGCAGGTCCACCAGGGCACGATATTCCGAGCCGAAGGCCACATACTGGTCGGTCTCGGCCATCACGGCGGGCTTGCAGGCGATGGGATCACGCAGCACGCCGAAGCCGTTCTCGGTGCCCACCACGAAGGTGAAGAAGCCGTCGAGGTCCTTGAGGCCGGCATCCAGTGCCTCGCCCAGGGACGCGCCCTGCTTCATCCGCCAGGTGAGATAGCCGGCGGCCACCTCGCTGTCGTTGTCGGTCTCGATGGTGATGCCCTCGCGCTTCAGAGCGCGGCGCAGGGCGTTGTGGTTGGAGAGCGAGCCGTTGTGCACAAGGCACTGGTCGGCGCCGGTGGAGAAGGGGTGCGCACCGGCTGTGGTCACCGCGCTCTCGGTGGCCATGCGAGTGTGGCCGATGCCATGGGTGCCGCGCATGCTCGGAAGGCCGAAGGTCTCGGCCACGGACGCGGGCAGGCCCACCTCCTTGAAGATTTCCATGCGCTCGCCGGTGCCGACGATGGCCACTTCCGGATGGCGCTCCACCAGGAAGGCGCGCACCGCCGTTTCCCGCGCGGCGGGAATCTCGACGATGGCATGGGTGCCGCGCACCACCAGGCCCGGCAGGCCGGCGGCCGGGAGCGACAGGCCGGCCGCGAGCGCCTCGAAGTCGTAGGACGCCGTGGCGCGCAGCGAGAGCTTCACCTTGTCCTTCGCTCCGCTGCCATAGACGGCGAAGCCCGCGCTGTCGGGGCCGCGATCCGTCATGACGCAAAGCATGGAGGCGAGCATGGCCCCGAGCTCGCCTTCGAGCTTGGGGTCCTTCAAGAAAAGTCCGACGATGCCGCACATGGCGCTGTCACTGTCTCCATTCCGGGCCGCGTGAGCGACCTTGAGTGGAAGAAGTACGCCCAACGGCCTAGGGCGTCAACGACAACGAATAAAATTTTCGCTTGAAGAAACTTTAGCGCAGACCGGGTGGTGTGGCGGAGCTGCGGCCTCTGGCGCGCCTCATGCCGCCGACCTCGCGCTTTGCCCGACGCCGCGCGGGCTCTCAGTGCCGGTCGCGGCCGTAGACGATGATGGACAGGTAGGTCATGGGTCGCTGGATCAGGTCTTCCGGGCCGTGGGCGGCGCCGGAATCGAACATCAGCGAGTCCCCGGCTCGCAGATGGTAGGTACGGTCCGCGTGGCGATACAGCACCTCGCCCGACAGCATGTAGATGAACTCCACCCCGGCGTGACGGAAGCCGGTATGGGGCGCCGCTTCTTCCGACAGGGTGATGAGATAGGGCTCCACCACGATGTCACCGCCGAGCCCATGGCCGAGCAACTCATATTGGTGGCCGACCTTGGTGCCGCGCCGCTCGATGATGACGCCCTGGTGGGCGCGCACGAAGGAGCAGTCGCGCCGCTCCTCGAAGGCCGAGAACAGGGTGGTGATAGGCACGTTGAGCGCCTTGGAGATGGCTTGCAGCGTGCCGAGGGAAGGCGAGATCTGGCCGTTCTCAATCTTGGAGAGCATGCCAACGGAAATGCCCGCGGCGCCGGCGAGGTCCGACACCGTGAGATCCAGTTCCCGCCGGATGGAGCGCACCTGGACACCCAGGGCCTGTTCGAGGGTCACGGCCGTCGCGGCGGGCGCGCCGGAGCCGGTCACATAGTCCTCGTGATCCTGAACGTGCGGCAGCTGGACCTCCAAGGCCCCCTTCACCTTCCTCTCGGCCACGCTTTCCCCCGTACGCTCATCCGCCCGGCACCCGGGCAGAGGACCCGGCAGATCCGGGGCGACATCACCCGTTCAAGCTTCCATTGTGCCAGCTTCCTGCGGAGAAGACACGGCGAATCCGATAGCTGCGTGATGCCTGCCTGGTGCTCGGGTGATGCTTGCCGGACCCGCGGCCGGACATTTGCGCGCCTCATCGGACAAGTGACGCGGTTCGGCGGCGCGATGCGCAAAGCGAGGCAGGACAGCAGCTTTCTGAAACTCTGCCGGTGGGTTTTCCACAGTCGGCCCGGCTGCAAGCGTGTCCGGTGCGGCGGCTCTGGACAGGTCCCGACTTCCTGATTATACACTCGCGGCTCCAAACGGCGCTGCCGCCGGTTGGACGCCCAGGTAGCTCAGTTGGTAGAGCATGCGACTGAAAATCGCAGTGTCGGCGGTTCGACTCCGTCCCTGGGCACCACTCATTTTCCAATGAAATCAAAGCTCTAGAGATCGTCTCTCTTGGACGGTACCAGTATATCAGACGCCTGGGTTTCCCCGGGGTGTCGAGAGCGGCGTGCTTGAACGAAGCGGGCTGATGCGGAATGTGCCGGTTTGGTGCGTCAGCGGCCGCGATAGGGCGCGTCTATAGCGGCAGAGGTTCTCGCCTTCCCAGCGGTGCGGGCACCGCTAACCTTGCTCTCGTGGTCCGGGTGCCCGCGCCTACGGGGCGCTGATGCGAATCGTGCCGGGCACGCCGAGGATCCAGCCCTCCACTTGTGCCTGTACCCGGTCAGGTGGTGTCAGCTCGGGGTTCAGGAATGTGCCGAGGCTGCCATCGTGATCGGCACGGGAAAGCCACGCCGCGATGCTGAAGGCGTCGTGTTGGTCACCGGTACGGTCCTCACGCTCATAACTTCGGCTCCAGAGGGCCGGGTACACCTCGGCAATGACCGATCGGCCTTCAAGCGGGGTCCAGCCATCGAAGGGCCAGAAATGCACGCGGTCGCCCATATGTTGGCGGATAAAGCGCAGCCAGGGGATCCCGGCATGCGTGGACTTCGCCACGGTGCCCTGGACGTCGAAGTGAAAAACCGACTTGGCGCTGCCGGCACGAATCTCTGTCAGCCGCCGCCAACGCGCATTGCCCTTTCGGGCTGCGCCATTGCCGGCCGAGCCGTCGCGCACAAAATCGACGTAGGTGTTGTCCTCGTCGGTCGGCCAGTGCCGGTGAAAATCGTCGAGAAAGCTGGGCCAGTCCGTCGGAAGCTGGTGCTCCTCGAAATAGCGCAGTGGGAAAGAGAACCCGTGATCGATGCCGACGATGGTGGGAATGTCGCGTGAGAGCTGCTCCACCAACCAGTCGGCGACCCCGCGCCGGGTCCAATATTTTCGCGGTGACGGGGGTGGGAGCACCTCGACAGGTCCCGAATCGGCTTCGCCTGCATAAACGCGCAACCCTTTGATGCTGGCGTTGGGCGTCTCGGCGCCGGAATAGTCGACCCCGATGTAGCGCCGAAAGCTCGTCACCTCAAACTCCTAGCGAGGTACCACACTGGGGCCACTGACCCGCAGGTTGGTGGTGATCATAATCGTCAACTTAGGAATTATGACCACCACCATGTCCCGGAATGTAGGACTTGGCCCATGGATCGCGGGTTTGAACACCCAAGATGTTGTTCGCGAGGCCAGACCGATTGTCGTCACGCGGATTTCAAGCCCATGCAGGGCGACGAACAATCGCGGTGTCACCCAGCGGGGCAGGGTGCCAACGTTTTCCCTGCCATCGTGAACGCCAACAAATGAGTAGCGCCCTGTGGTGGTGGTCAAAATCCTTATTGTAGGAATTATGAGCACCACCGCTCGGGTCACGCGAGGAGCGCAGCTCTCGCCTGCTTCTCCGCCTCCGAGCCCTTCGGCCATTCCCATGCCAATCGTGGCTTGTGGGTTTTGGCGAGTTCAGGGAACTTTTTCGCCTCTCGGGCAGCGATGCGCAGCTTCTCGCGAGCGAGGCGGGGGTCAATTTTCAACTCGGCGCAAATCGCCTTTAAGGTCACCGTCTCGGGCGGGTTCGTTGACGGTTTCGTGGCGGCAATCGGTTTTGTGGACATGATCGTCCCTCCTTCGCTGGACGATCAGTTCAATAAGATGATCGGTTCTGGATTGTCAGGGGTAACTCCATGTTCCGGCTGAGTGCGCCACTCGGGCAGGCATCGGTCGACGCAACCTTTGATTGAAATTCTGATCCGGCGCTGAAGGCATTGGCGCAGCTCTCGCCTTGGATATGATGCAGGTTGCAGGCGGGGGATTCGCAGTTTGACCAGCTTTTACGAGCGGCCGATTCTTAACTCGCCATATCGCGTGCCGGGATTGCACCATCCACTCGACAAGAATGGCCAGCCGATCGACGGCGAGCCGAGGCATGGCCGCCGCCCCTCCCGGCACATCGTGCCCGTCCCAGCCTCGAGGAAGAAGGCGTCGACCGGTCAGGCCTCGCTCGATCTGGAAACCTACAGCGACTACCCTCTCATCAACGAGATTCGTGGTTATGTCGACACGTGGCGCGCGCTGCCCAACCCTACCGATTGGGGGGTGACAGGGACGACGCAGCGGCTTCTGGAACACTGGCGGCATGGGCAGTTTTCAGGCCCGCAACCTTTCTTCTGCCAGATTGAAGCGGCCGAAACCATCATCTGGCTGACCGAGGTCGCCCCGAAGCGCGCCGCCACCAGGCGCCTGCGCGACGAACTGGAACAGCACAACCAGGAGGCCAATCCCGCGCTTTTTCGTCTCGCCATGAAGATGGCGACCGGCAGTGGCAAGACCACCGTCATGGCCATGCTGATCGCCTGGCAGGCGGTCAATGCTGCGCGCAAGGCTTCGAAGGATTTCTCCCGCGCCTTCCTGATCATCGCCCCGGGCATCACCATCCGCGACCGCCTGCGTGTGCTGCTTCCCAGCGAGCCGGACAATTATTACGAGACGCGCGAGATCGTGCCGCCGGAGATGCTGCCGGACATCCGGCGTGCGGAAATCGTCATCACCAACTACCACGCGTTCCAGCACCGCGAGACGCTCGCCTTGCCCAAGGTCGCGCGCAGCTTCCTGCAGGGCAACGCGCCGGAGCCGTTGAAAACCACCGAGACCGACGCCGAGATGCTCGAAAGAGCATGCGGCAAGCTGCTCAATTACGACCGCGTCACAGTCATCAACGACGAGGCGCACCATTGCTACCGCCACAAGGTGGGAGGCGACGCCGAAGGTCCGCTCACGGGGGAGGACAAGAAGGAGGCGGCCGAGAACGAAGAGGCGGCGCGGCTCTGGATCAACGGCATCGAGGCGCTGGATCGCAGGCTGTCGAAGGGGGTGCGCGCGGTTTACGACCTCTCCGCCACGCCTTTCTTCCTGCGCGGCTCGGGCTATCCGGAGGGGTATCTCTTCCCCTGGGTGGTGTCCGATTTCAGCCTGATGGATGCCATCGAGAGCGGCATCGTCAAGCTGCCCCGCGTGCCGGTGACCGACAATCTCGTGCAGACCGATACGGTGGTCTACCGCGATCTGTGGAAGTCGATCGGCAAGTCCCTGCCGAAGACCGCCGCCGGCGCCGCCAAGATGAGCCCGTTCGATCTGCCGACGACGCTGCTGACTGCGCTGACCGCGCTCTACAGCCATTACGAAGGCGAGTACCACAGGTGGGAGCGTGCCGGCATCGGGGTGCCGCCGGTGTTCATCGTCGTGTGCCAGAACACGGCCATTTCCAAGCTGGTGTTCGAATGGATCGCCGGCTTCGAGCGCGGCGATGCCGCCGAGGGCGAGCGCGCGGCCTTTCATGCGGGCCACCTGGAGCTGTTCCGCAATTATGACGAGCACGGCGCCCGCCTTCCCCGCCCGCGCACGTTGCTGATCGATTCCCGCGAGATCGAATCCGGCAAGGCGCTGGACAAGGGGTTCCGCGACGCCGCCGGCCCGGAGATCGAGCAGTTCAAGCGCGAGCTGAACGACCGCCTCGGCGCCGCGGGCAACGGCGACGTCAGCGAGGGCGAACTGCTGCGCGAGGTGATGAACACGGTGGGCCGCCCTGGCCGCCTCGGCGAGCAGATCCGCTGCGTGGTCTCGGTGTCCATGCTGACCGAGGGATGGGACACCAACACCGTCACCCACATCCTCGGCGTGCGCGCCTTCGGCACCCAGCTTTTGTGCGAGCAGGTGGTGGGCCGGGCCCTGCGCCGGCAATCCTACGACCTGAACCCCGAGACCGGCCTGTTCGACGTGGAATATGCCGACATCATGGGCATTCCGTTCGATTTTGCCGCCTCTCCGCAAAAGGCCGAGCCGGTCAAGCCGAAGCCGGTCACGCGTGTCCACGCCATCAAGGAGCGGGCGGGGCTGGAGATCGCCTTTCCCCGCGTCAGCGGCTATCGGCGGGAGCTGTCCTCGGAAAAGCTGGAGCCGCACTTTTCCGAGGACAGCCGGCTGGAGATCACGATCCTGGACATCGGCCCGACGGCGGTGGTGATGGAGGGCATCGTCGGCGCCGGCGTCACCATCACGCCCCAGGTGCTGGAGCGGCTGCGGCCCTCCGAGATCAGCTTCAACCTCGCCAAGCACCTGCTCTACACGCATTTCCGCGACGAGGAGGGCTTTCCCAAGCAGCACCTGTTCCCGCAGATCCAGCGCATTGCGCGCCGCTGGCTGGACGAGGGCTACCTGGTGACGAAGGGCGTGCCCATCGGCGCCATCCTCTATCAGGACCAACTGGCCCGTGCGGCGGAGAAGATCGACATCGCCCTCACCCGCGGCAGCGAGGGGAGGATCATGGCGGTGCTTGATCCCTACAATCCGAAGGGGTCCACCCGCCACGTCAATTTCATCACCTCGAAGCCCTGCTGGAAGACCGGCGCGCAGCCGCCCAAGTGCCAGATCAGCCATGTGGTGCTGGATTCCAGCTGGGAGGAACAACTGGCCCTCACGCTGGAGACCCATCCGCGTGTGATCGCCTATGCCAAGAACCAGGCGCTGGGCTTCGAGATCCCCTATCTCGATGGCGGCACCATGCGGCGCTATGTGCCCGATTTCCTCGTGCGGCTGGATGATGGCGGCACCACGCCGCTCAATCTCGTGCTGGAAGTGAAGGGCCTGCGCGACGAGGCCGACAAGGCCAAGGCGCAGACGACGCGCGACCTGTGGGTGCCCGGCGTCAACGCCCTCGGCGGCTTCGGCCGCTGGGACTTCGCCGAATTCCGTGACTGGACGACCATGACCGAAGACTTCGCCGCGCTGGTCGAACGACTGCTCAAGAAGGTTCCCGCCTGATGGCCCGTTCTCCGAAGGCCCCCAAATCCTCCAAGGCCGTCGATGCGCTGAAGCATGAGGCGGCCACGAGGGTGAACATTCCCACGGCGGAGATGGAGAGCTTTTTCCGGCGGGAGGAGGATTCCGCCCCCATGGCGCCGGTGCATTATCCGCGCGCACGGCCGCTGGGGGAGGGGGAGACGCGCACGCAGGAGGAGCCGCGCCAGCCCGAATTGATCTGGAACGGGGCGAAGATCACCATCACGCCGGAGCAGATGCAGGAGCTGGCCGAGAGGGGCACGCTCACCCTTGCCGACGCGCAACTGGTGTGGCGGGGCAAGGACCGGCAGGACTGGTCCGACCTCGTGGTGAACGTGCCGCCGCTCTATATCCAGGAGAAGATCCACCCGAAAGCCATCATCGACGACCTCAAGCGCCGCACGGCCCAAAAGCGGGAGGCGGACACCGACGCGCCCGACCTGTTCTCCGATTTCAACGGCATCGCGCCGGACCAGCGGGCGGAATTCTACCAGCACGACCAGCACTGGTCGAACCGCATGATCCTCGGCGACAGCCTGCAGGTGATGGCGAGCCTTGCGGAGCGCGAGAGCCTGCGCGGCAAGGTGCAGGCCATCTATTTCGATCCGCCCTACGGCATCAAGTTCAATTCCAACTGGCAGGTCTCCACCCTCTCGCGCGACGTGAAGGACGGCAAGCAGACCGACATCTCCCGCGAGCCGGAGCAGGTGAAGGCCTTCCGCGACACCTGGAAGGACGGCATCCACTCCTACCTCACCTATCTGCGCGACCGCCTCACCGTGATGCGGGATTTGCTCACGGAGAGCGGGTCGATTTTCGTGCAGATAAGCGATGAGAATATGCACCGTGTTAGAGCGATACTTGATGAGGTATTTGGCGATTCAAATTTTGCTTCCCTTATTACTTTCCGCAAGAAAATGATGCCTATGGGCTCCGACGTCACCGAAGGCGTGAGCGATTACATCATGTGGTACGGAAAAAATCGCAATAACATAAAGAGTCGTCCTTTATTTTACGAGAAAAGTTTGGATGGCGAAAGTATATGGGGCGATGCCATCCTCCCAGATGGACAGCGTTACAAGCTAACGGCCGAAGAGCGCCGCAATCACTCGCTTCTGCCAAAAGGCGCTTCTGTTTATCAGTCTATATCGCTTTTACCAGCGCAGTATCGGCGCAACCAAGATTTTAAGTTTGATTTTGAAGGACGCGCATGGAATCCGCCGAAATCAAACAGCTGGAAGACGGATCGAAACGGGATGCAAAAGGCATTCCGAGCCAATAGGATCCATCCTAGTGGTTCGACTTTAAGGTATATACTCCGTCATAGCGACTATCCCGTTGGTCGAATCACAAACCTTTGGGCCGATTCATCGGGCGCGACGCAGCAAACCTATGTGGTTCAGACCAACGAAGATGTTGTAAAACGCTGCATCCTGATGGCCACCGATCCCGGCGACCTCGTGCTCGATCCCACCTGCGGCTCGGGCACCACGGCCTATGTGGCGGAGCAATGGGGCCGGCGCTGGATCACCATCGACACCTCCCGCGTGGCGCTGGCGCTGGCGCGCACGCGCCTGATGGCGGCGCGCTATCCCTGGTACCTGCTCGCCGACAGCCGCGAGGGCCGCGCCAAGGAGGCAGCGCTGACCAAGCGCCCGCCCGCCGACACCCCGGCGCACAACGACATCCGCCAGGGCTTCGTCTATGAGCGCGTGCCGCACATCACCCTGAAATCCATCGCCAACAATCCCCTCATCGACGACATCTGGGAGAAGTGGCAACAGGTGCTGGAGCCCCTGCGCGCCGCGCTCAATGCCGCGCTCGGCACGACTTACGAGGAATGGCAGATCCCCCGCGACCTGCCCCCCGGCGCCCCTGCCGCCGCCGCCGCGCCCCACGCCCAATGGTGGGAGGCGCGCATCGCTCGCCAGAGCGAGATCGACGCCTCCATCGCCGCCCGCGCCGATGTGGAATATCTCTACGACAAGCCCTACGCCGACACGTCCCGCGTGCGCGTCGCCGGCCCCTTCACGGTGGAAAGCCTCTCGCCCCATCGCGTGCTGCCGGCCAGCGAGGAAGAGCTGATCGACGAGATCGACGCCGCCGAGGGCCGCCGCGCCCCCGCCGATGCCGACCTCGGCGGGCAGGACTTCTCCGCCATCGTCATCGACTATCTGAAGGCCGAGGGGGTGAAGCAGCAGGCTAAGGGCGACCGCATCACCTTCGAGAGCCTGACGCCGTGGCCGGGCCATTTCATCGGCGCCAGCGGCACCTTCATCGAGGGCGAGAACGGCCCCGAGCGCCGCGCCGCGATCCTCATCGGCCCCGAATACGGCACGGTGGGCCGCCAGGACATCGTCGCCGCCGCCCGCGAGGCGGTGGATGCGCGCTTCGACGTGCTGATCGCCTGCGCCTTCAATTTCGACGCCCATTCCTCGGAACTCGCTAGCCTGGGCAGCCTGAAGATCCTCAAAGCCCGCATCAACCCCGACATGCACATGTCGGAGGAACTGAAGAACACCGGGCGCGGCAACATGTTCGTGGTGTTCGGCGAGCCGGACGTGGAGATCCTCGACGACGGCGGGCCGGATATCCGCGTGAAGGTGAACGGGGTGGACGTGTTCGATCCCAACACCGGCGCCATCCGCTCCAACGACACCGCCGGCATCGCCGCCTGGTTCATCGACACCGACTATAACGAAGAAAGCTTCTTCGTCCGCCACGCCTACTTCCTCGGCGACAACGATCCCTACAAGAGCCTGAAGACGGCCCTGCAGGCCGAGATCGACGCCGACGCCTGGGCCACGCTCTATTCCGATACGTCCCGGCCGTTTCCACGGCCGCCGGGGCGGCGCATCGCGGTCAAGGTCATCAACCACTTCGGGGATGAGGTGATGAAGGTGTTCGCGACATGACCCGCGCGGATATTCAGGCACTGGCCGATTTTCTCCCCCCATTGCGGCAGCCCGGTTTCACCGCTGGCAAAGTGAGGGGAGGCGAGCAGACTGAGCCAGGCGTCTTCCAAATGCCATTCATCCAATACGATCCCGTGGTCGATGCTTTCGTTAAGGCAGCCTATCGGCATTCCTGGGTGTTGATGGATTTCGACTGGCCAGTCTGGGCACAGTCCGACGAGGCTAAAGCATTGCAAGACGACGAGACGGCAATCGCGATGGCAACCCCAGAGCAACTTGGCCGGCTGATCACCGTTTGCGTCCGGCAAGAGCGGTTTTGCGACGGCACCCTGATGTCTGCATTCGACTCCGGCCTGATCTTGCGTGTCGTCGAGCGCGCGGCCACTCTTGTCGGCCATCCCTCCTCGGACCTTGAATGAGCATCGGCCTTTGACCTTCCTCATCGCCGAGACCTTCACCTCATCCTTCACCCGCCTGTCCGGCCCGGACCAGAAGGCGGTGAAGGCGAGCGTGTTCGACCTGCAGATGGACCCGGCAGGCAACGGGCTGAAGCTGCACCGCATCGACAAGTCCAAGGATGCCAATTTCTGGTCCGCCCGCGTCAATCGCGACATCCGCCTCGTCATCCACAAGACCGGCGACAGCCTGCTCCTCGCCTATGTGGGTCATCACGACGATGCCTATGCCTGGGCGGAGCGGCGGCGGATCGAGGCGCATCCGCGCACCGGCGCCATCCAGATCGTTGAGGTGCGGGAGCGGGTGGAGGACGTTGCCGCGCCAGCAACGCTTGATCTCGTCTTTCCTGCACCGACCGAGGGTCCGCAGGCTGCGCCGCGTCTGTTCGCCGCGCTCGACGACGAGGCACTGCTCTCCATCGGCGTGCCCGCCGATTGGCTGGCGGACGTGCGCGCGGCCAATGAGGACGGATTCTTCGCCCTCGCCCGGCACCTGCCGGCCGAGGCTGCCGAGGCGCTGCTGCAATATGCGGCGACCGGCGTCCTGGCGCTGCCCGCGCCGGCACCTGCCTCTCCATTCGCCCATCCCGATGCGCTGCGTCGCATCCGCCTCATCGCCAATCAGGAGGAACTGGAACAGGCGCTGGCCTTCCCGTGGGAGAAATGGGGCGTATTTCTGCATCCCTCGCAGCGCGCACTGGTGGACCGCACCTTCTCGGGGCCGGCGCGGGTGGCAGGCTCCGCGGGCACCGGCAAGACCATCGTCGCGCTCCATCGTGCAGTCCGGCTGGCGCGCGCCAATCCCCGCGCCCGTATTCTGCTGACGAGCTTCTCGCAGCCGCTGGCGGATGCCCTGGCGAAGAAGCTCCTGGTGCTTGCACCCGAGACGGGAGGCATAGTGCCGCGCATCACCACCGCGTCGTTCCGGGGGATCGCCGAGGAGATGTATCAGCTTGAACATGGGGTGCGGCCCCGCATCGCCTCCGACGCCATCCTGCGGGAGCGGCTGCGTGCCGCCGCCGCCGCGACGGACCTGAAGGGGTTTTCGGATCGCTTCCTGCTGTCCGAGTGGAGCAATGTGGTCGATGCTTGGGGCCTGACATCGCTCGACGCCTATTCCACCGTCCAGCGTATGGGACGCAAGAACAGGCTTGGTCCCAATCAGCGCGCACGGCTGTGGCCCGTGTTCGCGGCGACGCGCGAGGCGCTGGCTGCAGAGCGCTATACGACCTGGGCGGACGTTTTCACCGGACTGGCGGACGCTCTGGCGCGGCGTCCATCCAAGGCGTTCGACCATGTCATCATCGACGAAGCGCAGGACCTTGCGCCGGCCGAACTGAGATTTTTCGCCGCGCTTGCGCCAGCCCGGCCGGATGGCCTGTTCCTGTCCGGCGACGTCGGCCAGCGCATCTTTCAGCATCCCTATTCATGGGCGAGCCTCGGCGTCGAGGTGAGGGGTCGATCGCACACGCTCAAGGTCTGCTACCGGACATCCCAACAGATCCGCAGTGCCGCCGACAGGCTATTGCCAACCGTCTTGCGCGATACCGATGGCATGGAGGACGAGAGGCGCGGGATCGTGTCCGTCTTCGATGGGCCGCTGCCGGACGTCAAACGCCTGTCCAGCATCGAAGCCGAGGCGGAAGCGGTTCGCGCGGTGGTGGCAACTTGGCTCGGAGAAGGCATTTCGGCCCATGAGATCGGCCTTTTCGTCCGCTCCTCCCAGCTTGTAGCGCGCGCCCGGGCGGCGATCGCCGGGCTCGACGGTGCCGAGCAAATATCAACTGCACCCATGGACCTGGCCAAGGGGTTGGAGTTCCGCGCTGTTGTGGTGATGGCATGCGACGAAGGAGTTCTGCCACTCGACGAACGTGTTACCGACGCTGCAGACGAAGCCGAACTGGACGACATCTACGAAACGGAGCGTCGATTGCTCTATGTTGCCTGTACGCGGGCGCGCGAGCATCTGCTCCTGTCCGGCGTCATTCCTGCGTCCGAGTATCTCGCTGACTTTGCAGGCAAATAGGTCGGATAGATTCAATACCTCTTAGGTAGTTGCCGGTTCCCTAAACTAGAGCGACGGACCCTTACCATGGGTGCGGAATAGATCAATTATATCAATCTCAAGCGCATTGGCAATTCGAGCCAAGACCAGCACTGACGGATTGCGCTTCCCGCCTTCCACGCCACTCAGGTAGGTTTGATGAATATTGGCGCGGTGAGCGAGTTCCTCCTGCGACAGGCCTTTGTCGCGTCTGACCTTCTGCACATTTTGGCCGACCCGCGCCCGCACGTCCATGCGCGGATGGAGAGCTTTAGAGCTTGTTCATGACCATAGACTATGAGTCATAATTGAGATTCACGACGTTTGGTCTGCCTCTTATGAACATCCTCCTTGCGCCATCCCTCCCCTGGACCGATCGCGCCGCGCTTCCGAACGAGCCGGGTGTTTACGTGATCGCCAAGGAGGGTGAGGTGATCTACGTCGGCAAGACGTGGGGTGGGGAAGGCCTCAGGGGTCGAATCGGGGATTTCCATCGCTCTGCCACCACAGGCATGAAGGGGCATGCTGGTGGGGTGACCTACTTCGGTAAATTTGGCGCCATCGATCCGGCCCCCATGTCGGTGAGCGTCCACGTGCCCGTGATTATCCGCCGCGACTCCGACGTCCTATATCCTTATATCCAGTACGTTGAGCGTCGGCTCATTTGGGAGCATGTCGAGCGGCACGGCCGGCTGCCGCGCTGCAACAGCGAGTAGGGCGCCCCGGGGCACCAGGCCGTGCCCGCCCCGCCGGTGCATGCCACCTCGGGCGTCAGGGAGCGCCGTACGCGATTGAGGGCACATCCCCGGAGGGTACAATCACCGCCGAGGCGCGGCGGATGGTGCCATCAGCTTGGGGACGCGGAGCATCCCGCCAAGCGTTAAAGACCATTCAATCGCACCAGCAGCGTCCGACCTCGGCCGACCGTACGCAGCACCTTGTATGTCAGTCGATGGCCGAAGGAGGCACGTCACGGGCGTCAGCTGAAGCCGGCAAGCGGACGGATACAAAATGTCCGAATAGCGAGCGCTCCCGGGACAAATGATGCCTTGTGGGCACGGTGGGAAGGCCATTGCTCACCCAAGGCGGCGTTGGAGGGAGGTGGCCGAGCCGAGAGGCATTGGCATCGCAGGGCAATCAGTGGGGCCCGCCACCTCGACGGGTCGATATTGAGTCGCAGTGTCGTGTTGAAGGGCTCAACCCGCCGCGATCGTGAGTTGGGCGCCGGTTCGAAATGCTGCAGATGCCTTTTTTGGGGCTCTGAGCCCGCTTCCTTGGGCGTAGGCCAAGCTGCCGAGGTTGCCGTTCCGGTCCTTCTCGCGCTGGACATGGTATCGCTAGCAGAGGGCGTTCGATTTGAAAAAGCCGGCGGGACCGTCCCGCCGGCTCCATAGGATATCAATCAAGGTCTTACGCGGCTGGGACTTCGCTGCCGCTTTCAAGCAGCCGGCGGAAGTTCTTCTCCCGAACCTTTAGGTCGTCGACGATGCGCTGGGCTACGAGAGTGATGATGCGTTCAGCATCATCGCGGCGTGACAAAGCAATGGCCAGCGCGATCACGCTCACGAGGGCGTCTATGATTTCTCCGGTGTGGAGGGCCGCGCCGCCGACATTTTGATTGTAAGACGTCTTCGTGATCGCCTCTATAACGGCACGCTCGATGCGATCGCGATATTGGGTGTCGAGGGTGTGAGACAAGAGAGTATCTTTCTGCGCAACATGGGCGCGGTTACGGGTTTACGCCTTGTTGTGGCGGGTTATGCGGGGGAGGGGGCCGGACAGGGCGAGGTCGTGCTCAAAACCCCTGAAATAGGAATTTAGAGCACCACTCGGGTCAGGTCCCTTTCTTGGAAGGCAAGGACCAGAAGGACGAGGTGCCTTTGCGGACCATGCGAACATTGAGTTCTTTGGCGACCCGCCGCACGGTGATCCAAGCGAAGGAGCGAGCATCGGCAGCCAAGCGCACCGCGCGGGAATCGCGCGCACCTGTAGCGAGCAGTGCCTCAAGGAATGCCCGAACATCCTCGCTTTCGCGGGCGGGGCGTCCGGGTCCTTGGTTCGGCGGCGCCTGCAGGAGTTGGTCCGAGGTCAGATTTTTGTCGATGCCGAGCCATTTCACCACCGGCACACCATCTCGCGAACGCGATGTGAGCGTGAAGGTGATGGTCGGGCCGAGCGGGCCGTAGTTCGACTTGGAGTGTCCCAATGCGCGGACCTCGGCGTCTTGCGGATGCCGAGCCATGACGAGGGCCGAACGCACGCTGCCGATGATGGCGACCGAGCCATGTCCCTGCATCAGGGCATCACCCTGCCGGCTCTTGCGCAGGTGGCGCACGACGAGGATGGCGCAGTCACTGTCACGTGCAATACGAGCAAGCCCGACAAAGAATTGCGTCATGTCGGTCGCCTTATGGACGTCCGTGCCCGCCCCCATATAGGCGACGAGCGGATCGATCACGACAAGAGCTGGTGTCGCCTCGGCGATCTTCTGCCGAAGGAGATCGAGACCACTCTCGTCGAGTGTGAACAACTCCTGCGCGAACCAGATGCGGCCCTTCGATACGTCTGCCCCGTTGGCGATCAGCCGTGGTTTGAGTACGCGTGCGGGATCATCCTCGGCGCTGAGGATCACCACAACGCCCTTCGGGACGTCGGGAGACCATGGAACGCTCGTCCCCGTCGTGAGGGCCGCGATGAGGGCCATGGTGAAGTTGGACTTCCCGATACCGGGATCGCCTTCGAGCACCGTCACCACGCCACGCGGCAGGATCGGGCGATAGAGCCAGCGCACTTCCTCGACCTTCACATATGCGAGGTCCCCGAAAGCCTTCTCGGAGGGCGTCGGGTAGGAGCTGACGCTCTTGGCGATCTTGTCTACCTCGCGCTGGGGTAAGGGTGGGTCGCACATTTCCTGGTTGATTGCCGCGAGACTCTCGGCGATCGCGTTCTCTGGGGTGCCCTTGGCGCGTAGCACGCCGGCCATGCTGGCGAGGTGCGTGTTCCGGCCACCTTCGCCAACCTTCTTCCTCGACATGCTGAAATCCACCTGGACCGCACGGCGAGGCTTGAATACCTGTAGATTGAGCTTCGCCGCGAGGTCGGGACCATGCCGCCATCGATAACGCTTCCCGCAAATGTGGCCCGAGGGCGCGACCACAACATAGCCTTTGCCATTGTACCGGAAGTCGACGCCTTCAAGATTTGGCGCTTTCCAGGCATCGAGCCCTTGGCACGTAAAAACGCAATGGCGCCCCCTGCCTGTTCGCTGAGAAAGCGTTTCAGGGAGATTCAGAGCCGCAACGGAGGCCTCGCCTTTTGAACCGTCTATGTCGACGATCAATACATCGCCGGTCGGTACCAGGCCGATATTTACGTTGGGGTGCTTGTCAAAGATCCGATTGAGCTTATCGGGATCGGTCGTGGCGTCTTTGAAACCATGCGGGAAAAAGGGTGTCATCGGATGCTTGCCGGGATGGGAGCAAGCTGGGACTCCGCAGTCGCATACGCCGTCGGTCACGCCGTAGAGCGCGATGATGGGGTGGCCTGCTTCTGCATATGCTAGTGCAGCGGCTTTCCTGTCAGGCGAACGCATAGATTCCATCAGTCGAAACGGCTTTCGCATGATCAGGATCCTTGGACAGAAGGTGTTGTGGCATCAGCTGGTGCGACCCGCCGGCGAAGGCGTGCGCAATCGTTCATGCTGGTGGGCATGTTGGGGCCTTTGATTTGGAGGATTTCAGGAGGCGCTATGGCGCCATCAGGCGTAATCTGCGTAAACGTGCTGGGCACGCTCAGCACGCCGCTCTTCAATCCAGTTTAGAATTTCGGTGCGGTCCCAGCAGACTCTGGTGCCGCCGATGCGAATGCGGCGGGGAAACCGTCCGCGCGCTTCGTTGCGCAGCCAGGTTACGTTGCTACCGGGGATTCCGAGGGCTTTTACCTCGGTGCGGGTCAGAAAGACCTTGGATATGGGTTGTTCGTCCATCGCGCCTTCCCGTGGTTTGATCGCAACACAATGTCGGCGATCTCTTCGGGGAGGATGGGCGGAAGTTTCCTGTTAAAACAGGTGCCGTGGTTATTCTGGCGTGCCGGTTTGGTTTTTCCTGCTCCCCTTCGGTCGTCCACCACGTCGAAGATCCGGCCGGTTTGATTCGTTTACAGCCCTGCGTTTTGCGTCATCGAAAGCTCGTCGCGACAGGCTCGGGAATTTTATCCTTGCAGCTTCGAATAGCTTGTCGCTCGGTCCAATGGTCCCTTCTTGATGTTTAGTGAATAAATTTAAGAGCCAAACGAAACATTTTGATAAATCGCTCGCGTTTGTCGAGATCGAAGGACGTCTATGTTTCGAAAGAAAGGCGACGAGGTCGGATTTAGATATTTTAAGTTCATATGGGTGACTTTCAATTGGTCCAAATAGGCAGCAATTTCGTTTGAGATCGATCTTGAAAAACTCATTTGCGGCTACGGCGGGCTTGAGTTGTCGCTCGTGACCGTCGAAAGCATGATAAAATGCGTCGACTTTCCCGCTTTCCAACGCTTTATAAAGATTCCGCAGAGGAATCTTGATTCGCTCGTCATCGAAGGGAAGATTGTCTTCCCATGCGCTACCATGTGTCTCCGGACCAATAAGTGCAATCGCCTCACGCGGCGACAGGAAGTATTTTTCCTGGATTTCGCCGATCGGAATCGACCAACTCTTGGACATGCTCGGCCCACCCCATCAGTGCTCCACGCTTCTCCTGCGTGTAGGCGTGGCGATTATAGACGGCCGCGACACCCGAGACGATGCCGCTTTTATGGTTGAGCACAGCCTCGATGACATGGGGCTGGACCCCCATCATGGCCATGTTGGTGGCGACGGTGCGCCGGATGTCGTGCATGCGCCAGTCGTCGGCGCCTGCGGCCTTCTCCAGGCGGGCCTTGAGACGACCAAACCCCGAGATCGCTGTGCGCCCCGTGGTGGTGAACACGAAGTCCGAGCCCGCGAAGTGGGGAAGGGCGCTCAGGATCGAGAGGGCCAAAGGGGCCAAGGGCACGACATGCTGTGTGGCATTCTTCGTGCGCATCGCCGGGAGGGTCCATGTGCCCTTGTCGAGGTCAAGTTCGGACCAGCGCATCCCGGCAACCTCTCCCCGGCGCTGGCCGGTGAGGATGACCATCTTGGCGAAGGGCTCGAATGGGAAGCCTTCGCCCTCGGCGGCGCGCCAGCAAGCGACGATTTCATCGTCGGTCAGGACGCGGTCGCGTGCAACTTCCTTTGCCGGCGCCTTCAGGGCAGCCACCGGGTTCACTTCGATCGTGCCGCGGTCGAGGCACCAGGCGAATAGCTTTTTGATCGCAGCTAGCGCCCGGTTCGCTCCAGTGCCCAGGCCGGAGGTCGTGAGCCCGTCGAGCACGCTCACAACGTCGGCCCGCTTGATCTCGTCAATGGGGGCGTTGTGCAGAGCCGCGAACTTGTCGAGGACCCTCTGCGTGGATTTCCAGCTGCGGTTGCGCGGCTTGGCATAGAGTTCAATAAACTGGGGGATAACCTTGCCAAGGGTGAGCCGGATCTCTGGCTCCTCGTCGAAGGTGCCGAGCTGGATCTGGCGCAGCACCTCGCGGGCTTTGTCGCGGGCGTCGGCAAGGCTGAGGATGGGATAGGTGCCGAGCTTGATCCGACGCGCGCGATCCTTCACGGTCGTGGCAAGATACCAGACCCTGGCGCCCGTCACCGATACGCGGATCATGAGGCCCACGACAACATCATCACGCACTTCGTACCGCTTCGTGGTCGCGGCCTGGAGGCTATCGAGAAGCTTGGGTGTGAGTTTCTTGCGCATGACGCGCACGATGACACCCAGGGGGTAGCTCTGTCAGGGTACGGTTTGGAGGCATCTGAAAAGGGGATGGAGTATTCAGATGAATTCAAAGGCGGACGATCAATGGAGCAAAATGAGAAATGAATAGTTTAATGCCGATCGAAGAGCCGATCAGCTTCGACGAAAACGTCCAGTATCGAATTGGAAAATACGTTTACCGGTTGATCGACCCGCGGTGTGGTGAAACATTCTATGTCGGCAAAGGAACTGGAAACCGCGTCTTCGAACATGCGCGGGGCGATATCGAGCCCGAGCCCGATGCGCTGCTGCCGCCAAAGCTCGACACTATCCGCGCCATCAAAGCCGAGGGCCTTCAGGTTCGCCACGTTATTCACCGGCATGGGTTGAACGACGATCAGGCCTTCCTGGTCGAGGCGGCGTTGATCGATGCCTATCCCAAACTCACGAATGCCGTCAGCGGCCACGGCTCCGGCGACACCGGGCTGATGACGGCCAGGGAGATCGTCATCAAATACGGCCTGCCTGAGCTTGTAACAGATCCGCCCGACAGGTTGGTCCTGATCAACATCAGGAAGCTCGACAAGCGCGATGACGCGAAGGCCATTTTCCAGCTTGTTCGGTACTGCTGGCGGATCAACAAGGCACGGGCCGAAAAGGCGGATTATGTGCTCGCCGTGTTGCGCGGCGTCGTTCTTGGCGCGTACGTCGCTGATCAATGGCTTCCAGCAACGCGAGAGAACTTCCCTGAGATCGAGTATGCCGACGGTTCAGAGGCGCACCGCTGGGGCTTCCGGGGCCGGGCTGCTCCTCCCGACGTATGGGAGCGCTATGTCGGAGATTTCGGTAAGCGCATCGTGCAACCGGAACTGCGGCATGACCAATATCCAATCCGGTACTGGAGGTGCTGAAAATGTGATACGCGGCGCGCGCCGCGTACCACGACGCTGATAGCCTGCATAACGGATCGAATCCGCGCCCAAGGCCAGTGGAAAGGCGGGTTCGTGAGGGCGGGCTTTGCCGGGCAGTGGCGCTATGCACCATTTCGGGGGCGACGGAATAGGTCGGCGATGTCGCCTTCAAGAGCATCGGCAATCCGTTCAGGGACGTGTGTAGGAGAACTGCGCTTTCCCACACAGGTGGGATATTGAACGCAGCCAAGGAAGCGACCGTAAGGTCCGGTTCGCTCGACTAGCCAGCCGTCTTTGCATTCGGGACATCCTGGATAGTCGGCACCGCAGCTGCACCGGACCTCGGCTGAGCCGTCGACACGACGCGGGAGCGCTGTCCCGCAGGATTGGCAAGCAGGCAACACATTTCCGCAATGCTGGACGTGCTCACAGCGGTATCGGATGCGATCGTCCTGGCATCGCACGTCCAGTAGCCGTCCCCCGCATTCCCCGCATTCGTGGGCTTCCAGTTCGGCACCGGACGCCGCGGCAATACCGTAGGCAGGATCTTTCTTGAGTTCAGTGACGAAGGCTGACGGTCTTGAATTGGAGGCAAGGATGGTCAGGGTATGGCGGGCCCGGGTCATCGCGACATACATCACCCGCCTTTCTTCCGCATTCGGGAAGGTCTCTTCCTCCGGCGAAACTAGGGAAAGCAATGGGTCGTCGACGATCTCCGAAGGGAAGCCGGTGCGGCCGCTGTCGGCGTTCAGAAGGATCACGTGATCGGCTTCAAGCCCCTTTGATGCATGGATGGTCTTGAAGCTGATGTGAAGTCTCGGGAAATACCGTTCCAGATCCTGCATGTCAGGCCTCAGAAAACGATACCGCCCGAGCAACAAAACACTCGTGATCTTCGTATCCTTGTTCAGCTTGCCGGATATCGCGGTGAGGACTTCGCATAGCTTCTCATTATTCTCATCCTTCGGCACCATCACGATCTTGATGGTCGGTTCCGTGGCTGTTCCCGCCGGAATGATCTGCTTCTGGATCTGGGCCGGATTGCGAAGAATGAAGGCTCTGGCCGCAAACGCGATCTGATCGACGGAACGGAAAGTGCGCCCGAGATCGACCGTCCGGTGCACACCAGTCTCACCATCGAAACGGCCACCAAATTCGGCACCGAAATGACGCATCAGATGGATGTCGGCCCCGGCAAAGCGGAAGATCGATTGCCAGTCATCGCCCACGGCAAAAATCCGCACGTCCGGATGCTGAGCTTTCAGTGCTTTGACTAGCCGGGCACGGCTCTGTGAGATGTCCTGGAACTCATCGATCAAGATGTGGCGAAACGGGCTGATATAGCGGCCATTTTCGGCATAGTGCGCGGCCTTGAGGATCATGTCCTCGAAATCAATCCTACCTTCAAGGCGCTTCTGATATTCCTCGAAGACAGGAGTAAATACGGCGAGGAAGGCCTTGGCACGCATGCCGAGCTTCATCCGCTCTGACTTTGACTCGCATTCGGCAAGGCTGTAACCGCCGCTCTTGAACTTGCGCAGAAATGTCCCCATCAACTGCGAAAAGGTATCAACCTGCTTCAGCTCGACGACACGGTCATAGATTGTGCCTGCGGGCCGGGGATCCGAGGTGATATGCGGCGCCAGCTTCTCCGCTAGGCCGGCCAGCAGGCGACCCTCCTGCCGCTCGTAGCTATAGGTTTCGATCAGCGTGGTTTCATGCGCGGCGTGGACCTCGCGCTTCCAGGCCATGCTGGCCAGGTATTCTTCACGGTCCACAAATGGTGCCGTGAACAGCCGCTCGCTGCCATCGGGCATTTTCTGGCGTCGCACCCCGAAATGCTCGATGTAGATACCACTTTCGGTCAGACGGAAATCAGGCTGATAGTCCCGCCGACCGGTCTTGGGAGTTTTGTGCTCGTAGACGGGCTCGTATTCGTATTCGACGCCGTTTTCGTAGAGCCAATTGGCAATCTGTAACTCTTCGTAGCTTTTGACCTTTTCGCCCTGCAGTGTTCGCAGGTCCTGCTGCTCCATGTGGGTGTAGAAAGCATGCTTCGTCTTGAAGTCCCATTCGGTCTTCGGCTCGACCAGGAAATGCGCGAACCACTGGATGATTGCTTTGGACACTTCCGAGAGCGTATGAACGAGATCACTCAAGATCTGCTTGATTATTCTGGTGAATGCCATATCGTCTTTGGCATGAGCGGCCAGTGCTGGCTTGGAGCCCTCTACAATCCCGATGATGTGGTAAGCAATCGCATGGAATGTGCGCGCTGCGATCGGGACTCCGGAGCGATCTTCAACCCGTTTTGACATCTCCTCCGCGGCGTTATCGGCGAACGCAAGCAGCAGGATTTCTTCGGGATGACGGATCCCAGCCTTGACGAGATACGCCGCCTTCGCCGTGATCACGCTAGTCTTGCCGGAGCCAGCTCCGGCGAGAACCAGCGTTGCGTCCTCATCGACGACTATCGAAAGGCGCTGTTCTGGCGTCAGGGGCTTGCTCTCGATGGTGTCGAAGAGGTCCTTCCAACGGTCCAGCTCGGCCGGGACAAAGATCGTGATGGCATTCGCTCTCGCTGTCTGTGGGTCGGCGATGAACTTTCTAGCTAACGCGACTCGCTCCGCTTTCTCTCGTCCAATAGCCTCTGGATGTAGCTTGGATAGGAGGGAAGCATCGAGTGCCCGCGCGTCTCGCAGAATGTGGTCGAGACTGCAAGCTGCAGGATAGCGGAGGGGTCTTGCTAGGCCTGCGAGGACGGTATGAAGGCGGTTGAAGCGGTTCGCTTCCTGATCCAGCGCGGACAGGTTGAACGCGACCCAAGCCTGGCGGATGTGACCCCCAAAAACACGCGCATCATCATATCCGGCGCCGCGCAGTACGATGTTGTAGGAGTCGAAGCATGGGATGGTCAAACTCGTTCCGAGAGCCTCCTTTTTGAGAACCGGTGGTGCAATCATCTTATCCAGAGACATCTGTACGGTCTTGCCACGCTGAATGATGCGCAGGACACGCCCATCCAGCTCAATAGACCGTGCAGTCTTGCCGAACGGGTTCACGAGCAGTCCAAGCAATAGGCGTTGTCGTAATTGAATCAATTGTCTACGCCTTGTTGTGGGTCAGCCGATCGTGCGCTGTGAAGGTGGCAGCCTGCAATTGCAAGATCGCGTGCACGCCGAGGATCCAGCCCTCCACTTGTGCCTGTACGCGGTCGGATATCTCACAAGGCAGCCCGCAACTCATCCAGCGTCACCATGAGCGTCGTGGGCTCGGACTGGGAGGTGGCAAGCCCGAGGGCGCGGTAGAAGGCAGCAGCGTCTTCTGAAATCGCATGTACCATGAGCCCTCGGATGCCGATGGCATCGGCGGCGGAAATAACGCGCAAGGCTGCATCGCGGAACAGCGCCCGCCCGAGGCCTTGTCCCTGGACCTGCACGTCGATCGCAAGGCGGCCGAGGATCGCCATGGGGATCGGATCGGGCATATTGCGCCTCAGCTTGCCTGTCGCGACTGTGCAAGCCAAAGCACCGGATGCAAGGGCGTAGTAGGCGACAACACGGTTGTCCGTGGTCACCACATATGTGCGCGACGCTCCGGCCTTCTGGTTGGTCAGCGAACGGCGCTTCAGCCACTCGTCGAGGCTGGGATGGCCGCAGGAAAAGGATGCAACATCATGATGTGGTTGGATGGGTTCCGGCGCGGCCAGGGTCATTCCCACGGAGCCTTCGTCCGCATGGTCCGCTTCAGGCGCTCGTTGGGGGCGGCCGGCGCATCCAGACGAGCCAGGAAGTCGGCATAGGCTTCCTCCCCGACATGGACCACGGCGCGGTCCAGCAGTACATCTTCGGCTGCGCGGCGAGCGGCTTCGAGAATGAAATCCGTGCGCGTCTTGCCTTGCGCCTTGGCAGCCCAATCGAACAGGCTGCGGTCCTCTGGCTTGATGCGCATATTGAGCGTGTCGCGGGCGGTGGCCGTCATGATGATATCTCCAGTGCCCTGCATATATCACGATGCAATGACAATGTCATTACAAACTGTTGTGCGACCACTCCTGTCCGGATTGGGATGTGCGGGGTGCGCCATGGGTGCGAGAAAGCGGTTGCTTGACCGAAATGCGTTGGTGAGGCGTGAAAAGGTCTGGAACGTAAATACCAACAGTGCTAGCCGGTTAGCGAAATGGATCGGGGCGAACTGAAGCGGTCCGAGCTTTATTCAAGGCTTTCTGAAAATCGCAGTGTCGGCGGTTCGACTCCGTCCCTGGGCACCATTTTTTGGTCCAGCTGCATCCGGCTTGGTCCTGATTTTTTCGAAAAATCAATGATTTATAGACACATACCCGTCCGGCAAGGTGCGGGATCGTGCGGTTGCATCCGGCGAATCCGGGGGTAGATTTGGGGGTATGCTGGCCCGGCCGGCATGCGTCGCGCCGGCCTGCTCTGCGGTCTGGCGATGCTGTCCAAGTACCACGGCGTCTTCTTGTTCGCGGGAACGCTTCTGTTTTTGATCGTGAGCCCCCGGCACTGGCTCGCGACCCCTGGCCCTATGCCGGCGCGGCGGTGGCGCTGATCGTGTTCACGCCGGTGATCGTCTGGAACGTCCAGCACCTGGTTGCCTCCCTCGCCTTTCAGAACGGCCGGGCCACGGGCGCGTATCTTCAGCCGCTGATGCCCCTGGCGACGGTAGCCGGCATCGCCGTGTGTTGACGCCGTGAATCGGGGTGGGTCTCGTCGCTGCGGCATGGTGTGCGCTCAAGGGCCGGTCGGTGAACTCCCGCGCGTCGCTGCATGCGTGCCTCGCCGCCGGGCCGGTGCTGGTGTTCCCCATGGTGGTCGCGTGGTCGCACGATACGGGCACCAGCTTTCCGCCGGCTCTATACCTCCCCCCGCTCCTATGCTTTCTCCCGCAGCCGCCCAATGTCTCGGCCGATGCCGTTGGCCTCTACACCAAGATGTTCGGTGTAAATAATGGGCAGGATGCGTAAATATCTGAAGCGTCACCTGAGCCTGCAGGACGGGCTGCCGTGAAGCCTGACGACCTGCCCCTCAGCGAACGAGCGGAGTACATATTTGCGCTCGAAATCGGATCTGGAGGCAAGGTTGATCATGGTGTTCTGGAGTGCGATTATTGTTCAGATTATCGGGTCGCGAACTGGTAGATCGCATAGATCAGCAAGCCGACGAAGAACGAGAGGGTCATCATCCATGGCCTGCTTTCCGGGAAGACGGATCGACCCACCTGCTGTTCGACTTCGAGCAGCGTTTTCAGTTCTGCGGGGGAGTAGAAGGATCGCGGGCTCCAGATGGCCATCAGTACGAACGACGCGACCACGGCGAGAAAGGCATGCAGTGTATACATAAAGTTGGCGGGAGACGAGATTGCAGCCGCTGCTCCGAAAACGGTGTTGCAGACCAGAACGATTAGTGCGAACAGCTTGATCGGGGAGGAAGTGGCCTGCATCAAGCTTCGCCACTGCGAGATTTTGTTGGGATCGTCCTTGGATTTCTCGGCTTTTGCGCCCTGCGTGTCCGCGGGTGACTCTGCGGTGGCGTCGTTCATGGAAAACCTCTTCACAAGGCTGAGCATTCGCCCGAAAACTGCATGCGGACCGCCGTCAGGCCGGTCAGATCGATCGCCGCGCCGTCCTGGCGCTCGAAAACAAGAGTCCAGGTTGTGAAGGGCGTTGGGCGAAAGACATCATTGCGGAAACGCTCGACCGTGTCGGCTTCCACCAGCGGCGGTGAAACCTGATCCCGGTAGACGAAGACCCGGCTGAACTTCTTGCCGGAGAAGTCGACCCAGCGGGGCGAGGAACTGGGGCCACTCCGCACGCGGTCGCGGTAGATGCCGTTGGACGAGATGCGAACGAGGATCGGAACGGGCGATGTGACGCCCTCAGCATAGACACGGATACGCGAGACGCGCACCCGTGCGAAATATTTGAATGCCGGGGAATCGTCAGGCACCGTAACCTCAACCCTGCGCTTGCCGACAACACCTTTCAGTTCAACGGGATCGGAGACGACAATCTCGATATTGGTGGTCGTCGATGGCATTCCGGTCATCTGCTCGACCGCCTCGAGTTCAAAGGACCGGCCTGTGATCTGGCGGACCTTGTTGCTGAAATCGTCGACGCTGTCGGTAATTCTCGGTAGCGTCGGCAAGGCTTCAAGCGGAATGAGCGAGAAATAGCAGAACGCCCGGCGATAGGCCTCCATCGCCAGGAACACGCCCCGCTTGGCTTCGACGACACGCTCGAACAGCGTGTTTTGAACGGTTTCGTCCTCGGCCACCTGCTCGCCGAGTTTTCCGACCCTCTGCTCCATCGTATCGAGCGCTTTGGCGGCCGATCGCTTGCGCAGGAGCGCCACCGCAAGGTCGGTGTTGGCCTTGGCGAGGGCAAGCCGCGCCACGCTCATGGCCTGTCCGGCGACGAACAGCTTGCGGAACGCCAGGCGGTACTCGTTCGCGCCGGGGATCGACTTCACATCACCGCCGGCCAGGTTCTCGAACATGTTCTCGACGTCGATCGCGAGGTTCTGCCACAGCTGCGCTCCCCCGGTCGCAATATCGATGCCGGCAGGCTCGACGGTTGAGAGGCTGTCGCCGATCGAGCCTTCGGCGAGGTCGAGGAGTTCGGCGCTGCTCCGCTCCATGGCCTCCGCGGCCTCGCCGACTTCCTTCAGGCGCAAGGCGGCGTCGAAGATGCCCTTGGCATCGCCGGCCGCGCTTTCGACCCTGTCACGCATGTCATCGGCCTTGTCGCGGTCGGGCGCCGCGGCCGGTGGCGGATTGGCGCCGGCCTGATTGCGCGGCGGCAGCGGGTTGCCCTTGGGCAGAGATGGGGCGGCCTTGCCTTGCGCCCAGGAGGCGAACTGGTTGGCGTTCTGGTCAATC
Organism: Xanthobacter autotrophicus; assembly: GCF_005871085.1. Classification (GTDB taxonomy): domain Bacteria; phylum Pseudomonadota; class Alphaproteobacteria; order Rhizobiales; family Xanthobacteraceae; genus Xanthobacter; species Xanthobacter autotrophicus. The sequence goes on from NZ_VAUP01000028.1 coordinate 356,387, forward strand.
TTGTTCGACTTGGAGAGCTTGGCAAACGGGCCGCGGGCGGATTCGATCTTGCTGGCCCAGGACGAGAACGTCTGGCCTTTTACCAGCTTGGTCACGCTCTGGTCGGCACCGAGCATCTTTCCGGCCTGCCCGGCGATTTGCGTGACGTCGCCGACGAACACCTGGCCGATCGCGCCGACGTCGCCGGCACCGACCACGATCGCCGGTACCTTGGAGAGAAGGGACAGCGAATTGGTCACGAGATCGACGGCCGCCGCCTGCATCTGCGCACGCTTCCAGCGTTCGATCTCCATGTCGAAGGTGGTTTTCGCCTGCTCCAGTGTCAGGCGCGTATTCAGCAACTGGCCCAGGATATCGGAGCGGGCTTCCTCGGCCTGATCACGGGTGCGGCGGGCCTGTGCCACGAGCCTGTCGTTGAGATCGAGCTCGTTGGCGCGGTCGGCAAGCATCCCCCGCGCGTCGTCGAGCCACTGCCTGTCCGATCGGGACGCCTGTCTCATGTCGGCAAAGCGCTGATCGCGACCCGTCAGCAGCTTGAGGCACTGGTCGGCCTGGTCCGCATAGACCGCATGGTCGAGCGCCGGAACCAGCACGCCGTTCTTTGCCTCACTGGAAAGAAGCGACACCGTGTCGTAGAGCGCGCGGGCCTGCAGCGCGAGTTCGGCCAGACTTTGGTTACCGGACAGGAGTTCGACGATCCAGAACAGCAGCTGGCGCGCATGGCCGGGATCCTCGGTGAAGCGCAGGCTCGCAAGCTGGAACTGTGTTTCCAGCAGCAGCGCCGGCTGTTCGCCCAGCCCGATGATGCCAAGGCCCGCATCCCCCGGATGCAGGCCTCTGAACACAGTTTCTCCCGGTTCCAGCACGACGGCCATGCAGAATTCTGCGTTCGAGGCGGGCGTGAGGTCATAGCCGATTTCGATGGGCATGCCCTCGGCGTCATTGACGACGAGGGTGATCGAAAGGGCAGATGCCTTGCCGCTTGCCGCCTCGACGATCTGCTGCGTCAGGAGGAGGAGACTGGGATCGGGCCGCGCGATCCTGTCGATGATCACGCCGGAGCGCGGGCCGACCTCGATCCGGCGGGCAATGATGAAGGCGGGCCTGTCCACGATCAGGTCCTCGTCGAGGACAAGCACGTCGCAGCAGACCATCAGGTAGGGGGCGTCCGCCGCCTTTCGGGCGGCCTTGCGAACCCCGCTCCAGACCAGCAGCGGGTGTCGGTAGACGCCGGCACCGGGCTCGACCACCGTAAACGCCGGCAGGCCGAGCCGCTTGAGGGCGGCGTCCGCATAGAGCGTGGACCAGGGACGTGCCGTGCGTGTCCATAGTTGCGCGTCGGTCTGCTCGACCGTCTGCTCGGCCATGACCGTCTTCCCCTTCGCCTAGATCTTCTTGGTCATTGCTGCGTCCATGGCCTTGGCCTGCTCAGCCATGGTCGAGGGGTTCGGGTCGATCTTGATGTAGGGCGCCTGGGTAAGAATGACCAAGTTGGGGTAGAGCGCCGCCCATTTCTTCTCGACATTGTTCAGGAGAGCCGTCAGGGCCCGATCGGAAATTAAGGGACTGTTGTTTGCAGCCGTGCCGGTGCGCACCGATGCCTTGAGAAAGCCGGCAATCGACTGGAGGTCGGATCCGAGCCCGTTCCAGGCGGTCTTGACCACCTGCACATGGCTGATGGCCAGCGCCGTGTAGCGGGAGGCATTGGCGACGGTGCGTTCGGCGAGGCGGCTCACGTCGCGCACACGCAGCGCCTTGTCGAGCTCCAAGCTCTTATCGGCGATATCCTTCCTGCGCTGCTCGACTTCCCGAAGGGTCTTGGTGGCGCGGTCGCCATAGACGCCGGCCACGACAACCGCAGCGATCAGGCCGATGGGCGGACCGACCCAGGCATAAGTGGGCGTTGTCGCGGCCACAGCCACCTCGTGGTCGTATTGATCCTCGAGTTCTGCTTTCGCCTTTTGCAGCTGGGCCAGCGAGCCAGCCGTTTTCTCGTCGCCCTGAAGGGCGGCGATGGTCGCGGACTGCAGACTGTGGTCGCTCTCGATCTCCCCCTGGGCCACCTCGAGCTTGCCCGCCGCGTCGCCGAGGTCGCCGGAGAATTTGCCGAGGCTCTTCTCCACGCGCAGGGTGCGGGCGACGGCCGCCTGGGCATCATCGCGCATGGCCTTGATCAGCTCTGCGGCGGCGTCCAGGTCACCGTCCTTCACCAGCTGCTCGACGACACCCATGAGGTCGCCTTCGCCCTTGACCGCGTTCTCCGCGAAGCGCTTCAGGTCGTTGCCCACGCCCAGCATGTCCGGCAGGCCATCGGTCATGAAGTCCTTGCAGGCCGTCTTGATCAGGGACAGGCCGGATTTCATGCTGGCGTAATAAGGCATCTCACCGAGACTGGCGTTTGCCAATACGATACGCAGGTCGGCATCGTCAGTCGGCAACCGCACGCCGTAGTTCAGATACACTTGCAGATAGTGCCAGCCCTGCTTCAGCGGGCTGAGCACCGGGTTGCCCTTCTCGTCGACCTTCGGCGAAACCAGCGCCTCCAGTTCGGCATGGCCGTCGTTGCCGTCCGCCGGCACGTCCTCGGATGGGTCGGGCATCGCCTTCAGCCTTTCGGTGTCTGTCGCCTCATTGCGGATGTGTGGTCCAGAGCTCGAGGCGCTGCATGGCGGGTCGCGCCCGTGTGCAATAGATTTGGCGAAGGGTTTCCCGGGTGGTTTCGTCGGCCCGGACAATTTGGGGTAACGCGCTTTCGATCAATCCGACACCCACATTGAGATCATTGTGGCGGTCGACGAGAAAGCCGTGGAGTGCGTTGATGCGCTGGAGAATGTGTTGCGATGCAACGACTTCCGACTGATGCAGACGCGCCGCCATTGCGTTCGCGTTGGCGATGGCGGCTTCCGTATTGATCCGCGCGATCGCCACGTTGGCGGCGTCCATGTTAGCCTTCAGCGGGTTGTAGATGCCGAGCGAAAGTGCCGTCAAAAACCCGTTCTTGAAGCCTTCGCCGCCCTTCAGTTGTTCCCGGGCGGCGCGAAGCATCGCTTCATGTCCGACCCGCAAGGCGCCAAGCAATTCAATCTGGCGGTTCGCTTCCTCAATGCTGCGCAGATCGTCGTCGATGGCGCGCTGGACAGTCCCGCTTAAGTCTGTCGCCTCGCTGGACGCCTGCAATGAGACCGACAGACATCGATTGGCGGCATCGCGCGCGGCGCTCAACTTTTGTGCGAGTTCGCCAAGTAGTACATGTATCAGGTTGCCCCCCGGCGAAGGCGTCGCGTCGACCAGATTCCATTGCTGGAGCGCGCTCGGAACAAGCGCTGCCCGCAATTCGTGGAGTTCGTTCTTCAGGATGGGCAGAAGAGCCGAAAACTTCGCGAACAATTCCGACGCAAGTCCGGCCCGGCCCGGCCCGCCTTCGGCAATCCATTGCTCATAGGCTGAAATTTCGATCATGGCGCACCGAAAACACAACATAATCGATCAATGGAGCTGTTCAGTCGGACGCTATATTGAATCTGATCAGTTGTTATTATCTGAAGTATTTATATTATTTCATTATTCTTATTGAAATATAATGTTGCAGAAAGCCTCAAGGGAGGCAAGCGCTCATTTTTGAATTTCGGCCGAAATTTCCTTCAGCTCAGAGGGTCGTCGGGCTTTGATGCAGCGTCAGGATACAGTCAAAAGCTGAGATGTACATTGTTACCTCTGATCTGCCGTTGGTGTCTGTGGTCTCTAACGCCAACTATGGACGATGAACATGAGACAACCATGGGATTGATGGAGTTGCGCGCGCTTGTTGGGATGACATACAACGCGAATATTTGCACCATATGTTTTCGGTGCTCAGTCCGCTTTCAGTTCATCCGGTGTCACCACGGGCGTCGTGGGCTCGGTCGGAGACGGGGCAAGCCTGGGGCGCGATAGGGCGATGGCGTCCTGTGAAATCGCATCACCGTGCCCCGGATGCCGATGGCTGCGGCGGCAGATGGACACGCAAGGTGGTATGGCGGGACGCCGCCTCCCGATGCCTTGCCTCTGGAACCGCACGTCGATGGCGATCCCCGGCGTGTCGCGCCTCAGCTTGCCTGTCGCGGCAGTGCAAGCCAGAAGGGCCGCAGTTCGAAGGTGTCGCTTCCTGGGTCCAAGCTCCGGCGGGCGCGCGCGATCTTACAGCCCGTCAGGCAGAGCGAAGACGGTGAGCTGGCCGCCCAACGCCGTGTAGCTGTTCAGGGCGGCGTAGGCGTCCTTGGCGCCGGAGCCGGCGTCGGGGTCGGCGAGGCCCGCGGCGAGGCCGATGCCGGCCCAGCCGCCGATCCCCGATAGCACCGCCACATATTGCCGGCCGCGATGGGTATAGGTCATGACGTTGCCGACGATGCCGGACGGCGTCTTGAAGCGGTAAAGCTCCTTGCCGGTGGCCGCGTCCACGGCCTTCAGGTAGCCCTCCAGCGTCCCGTAGAACACCACGCCGCCGGCGGTGGCGAGGGCACCGGACCAGACCGAGAACCGCTCCGGCACGGACCAGGCGACGAGGCCTTTCACATTGTCCCACGCCATGAAACTGCCGGTCCGCCCGTCACCGCCGGGGGCCGGATACATGGTGAGAGTCGCGCCCACATAGGGCTGGCCCGGCGTGTAGGTCACATGGAACGGCTCGTAGTCCATGCACAAATGGTTGGTGGGCACGTAGAACAGGCCGGTCAGCGGGGAATAGGCCGCCGGCTGCTGGTTCTTGGCGCCGAGGGCGGCGGGGCAGATGCCGGTATAGGTCTCGTCCTCGCCCTTGGCCTCGGTGCCGTGGGCTGGGTCGAGGATGGGGCGGCCGTAGGTGGGCCTCACCTTGTCCATGTCGATGCCGGTGGCCCAGTTCACGGTCGGGTCAAACTTTTCCGCCACCAGAAGCGCGCCGGTGGTGCGGTCGAGGGTATAGGCGAAGCCGTTTCGGTCGAAATGGGTGAGCAGCTTGCGCGTGCGGCCGTCCACCAGCTGATCGGTGAGGATCATCTCGTTGACGCCGTCGAAGTCCCACTGGTCGTGGGGCGTCATCTGGTAGACCCACCGGGCGACCCCGGTGTCGGCATCGCGGGCGAAGATGGTGTCGGACCATTTGTTGTCGCCGGGGCGCTGCGACGGGTTCCAGGTGGAGGGATTGGCGCTGCCGTAATAGACGAGGTTCAGCCCGGGATCGTAGGCGAACCAGCCCCAGGGGGCGCCGCCGCCGATCTTCCATTGGTCGCCCTGCCAGCTCTTCAGCGACGAATCGGCGCCCACCGGCTTGCCCAACTCGGTGGTTTTCTCAGGATCCAGCAGCATGTCAGCATCGGGGCCGGTGCTGTAGGCGCGCCAGGCGAGGGTGCCGTCCTTGAGGTTGTAGGCGCTGATGTGCCCGCGCGCGCCGAACTCGGCGCCGGCGATGCCGACGATCAGCTTGTCCTTCACCGGCATGACGGTGGCGGTGTTGGATTCGCCCTTCTTCGGATCGCCGTTCGCCACTTTCCAACGCACCGCGCCGGTCCTGGCGTCGAGGGCTACGACGGTCGTGTCAGCCTGATGCAGGAACACCATGCCCTCGGCAAAGGCGAGGCCGCGATTGATGAGATCGCAGCACATGATGGCGGTGACGGAGCGGTCCTGTTTGGGCTCGTACTTCCACAGGATGCGGCCGTCGTGATCGAGATCCAGCGCGTAGACGATGTTGGGGAAGGGGGTGTGCACATACATCACCCCGTCCACCACCAGCGGGCTGCCTTCGTGGCCGCGCAGCACGCCGGTGGAGAAGGTCCAGGCCACTGCCAGCTTGCCCACGTTGGCGGCAGTGATCTGGTCAAGGCGGGAATAGCGCGTGTTGGCGTAATCGACCGTCTGGAGCACCTGGCCCGAGGGATCGGCGATGCGCTTTTGCACATCCTCGTTGGCATGGGCCGCGCCCAGTGCGAGGAGCGCGCCGGCGAGAGTTGCGGCGAGAGATTTTGCTGTCACCATCGCTCGCATGTGCGTCTCCTACGGCTCCGGAGAGCCGGGCCGGCCGGCTCATCCCCTCGCGCCATTGGATACCATGCGATGGGCCGAGGTGAACCCGCATGAGCGCCATGGGTCGGCTTGCTTTCGCGGCGCATCGGGCGTGACGCTAGGGCGTCACCAATCCGCCGCAGCGCCCAGGCAGAGCGCAAGGCAGGTCTGGGGTCGAAGTCCTGGTGAGTCGGGAGAACAGATCATGCAGTCCCTGTGTCCTACGGTGGCCGTTCCGGGCTTTGCCCTCGGTTTGCTCCTGCTGGCCTGCGCGCCCGCTGCCGCCAAGGACCAGCCCTCGTTCGACTGTCGTGCCGCCTCGGCGGAGGCCGAGCAGATCGTCTGCGCCGATGCCGCCCTGATGGCGCTCGACCAACGGCTCGCGCGCCGTTACGCGGCGGCGCTCGCCATCGTGGAAAAGCTGGACAGCGGCAGCAAGGAGGCCGTCGCGACACTGCGCGCCACCCAGCGCGGCTGGATTTCCGGGCGTAACGACTGCTGGAAAGCGCAGGACAAGCCAGCCTGCGTGAAGCAGGAATACCTGCGCCGCGAGGGCGATCTCGTCGCCCGCTACATGCTTGAGAAGCCAACCGCGATCGCCTCCTTTGCCTGCGAAGGCAATCCCGCCAATGAAGTGACGGTCTATTTCTTCGACACGCAGCAGCCGAGCGTCCGGCTCGAATATGGTGACGCCATCGATACCGGCGCGCTGGCGCTGTCCGCCTCCGGCGCGCGCTATGACGCGAGCTTCGGCCGCCTTCTGTGGATCAAGGGAAACGAGGCCACTTTCGTTTGGGAGGAAGGCAAGGACATGACGTGCAGACTGACGAAGTGAGGCGTTGGAGCCTCTAACTCGCCGCTCGCACGCCAAGTGGTGCGTGCGAGAGGGATGGGTGAAGGCGGACGGGCGGGGGTGACGGGCGGTTTCCGCTCCACGCTGTTCGCGCGGCACCCTGCAACCTGGGCCGGTACCGGGCGCCATCGGGCGGCGCTCGGCCGCATCCGCCACCTGAGGCGGGGCTTGCGCAGTCGCTCCAGGATGCGGAGAAGGGCAGGGTTCGTCCGTCGCGGCGCATAAGGAGCAGGACTTGAACGGGAGCGGGATGTCGCCCAACGGATCGAACCAGAAACCGGGCCAAGAGCCGAGCAAGGAAGCCAGCAGGCGTTCGAGCCAGGCGCGGACCATCGGCATCGCCTCGGCGATCTGGGGCGCATCGATCTTCCTCAGCCGCATCCTCGGGCTGGTGCGCGAGCAGATCATCGGCCGCACCCTCGGAGCGAGCCGGCAGGCGGACCTCTACTTCGCCTCCTTCACCCTGCCGGATTTTCTCAATTACCTGCTGGCGGCTGGCGCGCTGTCCATCGTCTTCATCCCCATCTTCGTCAAATATCTGGAGGCGGGGGACACCAGGCGCGGCTGGGAAGCCTTCAGCGTCATCGCCAATTTTATTGTCGTGGTCGGCTCGCTCGCCATCGCGCTGATGATGGTCTTCGCCCGGCCGCTGGCCACCCTCGTGGCGCCGGGCTTCACCGAGGCGGCGGAGGTGGACGAACTGGTGCGCCTCATGCGCATCATCCTGCCGGCGCAGTTCTTCCACATCCTCGGCGGCCTGCTCTCGGCGGCGCTGATGGCGCAGGACCGCCATGCCCTGCCGGCGCTGGCGCCGCTGATCTATTCGGGCTGCATCATCCTCGGCGGCCTCGTGGGCGCGTATTATCCGGAGCTGGGCGCGGAGGGCTTCGCCTGGGGCGTGCTCGCCGGCTCCATCCTCGGCCCCTTCGCCCTGCCATTGTTCGGCTGCCTCAAGACGCACATGCGCTGGCACGCGGCGCTGTCGCTGCGCAGCCCTGACCTCCACCGCTATCTGCTGCTGTCGCTGCCGATCATGATCGGCTTCTCGATTGTGGTGGTGGACGAGTGGATCATCAAGAACCAGGCCTCCTTCCTCGCCGCAGGCGCGCTGGCGCAGCTGCAATACGGCCGCACGCTCATGAAGGTGCCCATCGGCATCTTCGGCATGGCGCTGGGCGTCGCCTCCTATCCCACCATCAGCCGCCTCGTTGCGGCGGGGGATGTGGTGGAGGCCTATGGCGTGCTCTCGCGCGCCATTCGGCTGATGCTGGTGGCGATCCTCGCGGCGGGCGTGTGCCTCATCGTAGCCGGCTATGAAGCGGTCTATCTGATCTGGGGGATGTTCGGGTCGCGCTTCACGGCGGCGGACGCCCTGGAGACCTCGCGGATTCTGGCGCTGCTGACCCTCGGCATCGGCGGTTGGGCGGCGCAGAGCGTGATCAGCCGCGGCTTTTACGCGCTCGGCTCCACATGGCTGCCGACGCTGGTGGGCACGGCGGTGACCTTCGCCATGATCCCGCTCTATGTGGTGCTGCGCGAACGCTTCGGCGCGGAAGGTCTGGCGGTGGCCAGCTCCACCGCGATCCTCGCCTATGTCTTCCTGCTGGGCTGGCTGCAGCGCCGGCGGTTCGTGAAGGAGGCGGCGGCGCGGGGGGCGGTGCTTTCTGCCGCGCCGGGCATGCTCTCCGGCGTCTGGCGGCTCAGCCTTGCGGCGGTGGTCGCCATCGGGGTGGGCCTCGCCCTGCGCATGGGGCTTGTGGCGATCCTGCCGGGCAACGGCGTGATCGCCATTCTCGTCCGCGGGGCGGTGCTGTGCCTTGCCGGTATCGGTGTCTATGCGGTGGCGGCGTGGGCGCTCGGCATCACCGAGCTGCGCGAGGTGGCGCAGAAGGTAGGCCGGGCGCTACGCGGGCGCAGGAGCTGATACCAAAGGCCGATGAGCTTGACTCATCGGCCTTTGGTCAAGCCCGCGCGACGCTTGAGCGTGCCCTCTCGGCATCGGTCGAAGACAAAAGGCCGATGGCATGCGGCCCCCGGCTCGGTTACCGGGACGAGGCGAAGTTGAATTCGCCCCGTTCGTGGATGGTATTGGCGCGGCCCACCAGCAGGTTGTCGACGGTGCCGATCCGCGCCGGGGCCTTGTCCTTGTAGGGCAGGGAATGCAGCACGTAGCGCATGGCGTTCAGGCGTGCGCGCTTCTTGTCGTCGGACTTGATGACCGTCCAGGGCGAATCCGCCGTATCGGTGTGGAAGAACATGGCTTCCTTGGCGCGGGTGTAGTCCTCCCACTTGTCGAGGGAGGCGAGGTCCACCGGCGACAGCTTCCACTGCTTGAGCGGGTGAACCTTGCGCTCCTTGAAGCGGCGCCTCTGCTCGTCGCGGCTCACGGAGAACCAGAACTTGATCAGGTGGATGCCGCTGCGCACCAGGTTGCGCTCGAAGTCCGGTGCCTGGCGCAGGAACTCGCGATATTCCTCATCCGAGCAGAAGCCCATGACGCGCTCGACGCCGGCGCGGTTGTACCAGCTGCGGTCGAACAGCACGATTTCGCCGCGCGTGGGCAAATGCTCCACATAGCGCTGGAAATACCACTGGCCGCGCTCCACATCGCTCGGCTTTTCCAAAGCCACCACCCGCGCGCCGCGGGGATTGAGATGCTCCATGAAGCGCTTGATGGCGCCGCCCTTGCCGGCGGCATCGCGCCCCTCGAACAGGATGATGACGCGCTGCTGGGCGTCCTTCACCCAGGACTGGAGCTTCAGAAGCTCGGTCTGGAGGACGAACTTGTCGCGTTCGTAGTCGCTCCGCAGCATCTTGTACTTGAAGGGGTAGCCGCCCTGGCGCCAGTCATCGGCCAGTTCGTCGCTGGTCACCCGCGAATGCCCGGCGGGCTTGGGCAATCCTAGCGATTTGCGCAGGCGCACGGCGTCGTCGGGGGACGCGCCCGCGATGATGGCCTCGATCCCGGCATCGAGCCCGGTGCCTTCGGGACGCGCGGCGGCGATGGACACCAGTGCCGACACTTCGGCTTCCTGTGCCGCTTCGCGGCGTTCGTCGGCAAGGCTGGCTTCAACGGCAAGGGGAATCAGCGCCGGTTCGGTCGCGTCGTCGGTGGCTTCATGCGTGAGTTTGTCGTCGCTCGCCATGCGTGTTCTCTCCCCCCAAATGTCGTGTTGCAATGGCATGTCACGCCGTTGCGCCGGAAGCAGATGCTTTTGTTCAATTTTGTCGATTAGCCGGCTGATGAGCCTTGACCGAAATCAATGGCCGAACAGGGATTGCGCGCGCCGCGCCGGCCGCTTGCGGCCCGCCGACCGATCCGGCGCGGTGTCGGGTTTCGGTCATGGCGGCGTTCTTGCTTGGCGCGCGCCATGGCACTCAAATTCTACATGACGCCGGGTTCGTGTTCGACCGGCATCCACATCCTGCTCGAAACGCTGGAACTGCCGTTCGAGGTCTGGGTCGTCAACATTCCGGCGGGAGATCACCTGCGGCCGGACTATCTCAAGATCAATCCGCGAGGGACGATCCCCACGCTCGTGCTCAACGATGGCACCGCCCTGACCGACTTCAAATCCATCGCGCTGTGGCTGGCGCAAACCTACCCGCGCGCAAAGCTCCTGCCCGAGGATCCCGCGCTGGCGGCGCAGGCGGTCGATCTGCTGGAATTCGCGCTGATCCAACTGCATGGCGAGGGCTTCACCCGCATCTTCACCTCCGAGCGCTACATCTCGTCGGGCGGCACGAAGCCCGGACAGCAGCTGAAGGACGACGTGACCTCCCACGGCCGGGAAATTGTCGAGCAGGCTTTCGCCGTGCTGGAGAAGCGCCTGCCGGCTGAGGGCTATGCGGTTGGCCCGACCTTCTCCATTGCCGATGCGGCGTTATTCTACAACGAGTTCTGGGCAGAAAAGACCGGCATCCCGATGCCGCCGCGCGTCCTGGCCCACTACCAGCGGGTGCGGGCACGGCCAGTGGTCCGGCAGGTGCTGGCCGAGGAAGGCTACCGCACCTGATCCGTGGGCCTCAGCGCGGCAGGGGCACGGGAACGGCCGCGCGCAGCACCGCCGCGATCTGCGCCAGCGGCGGCTGCTCCTCCCTTACGCTCTGTTCGAAATCGGCGAACGCCTGGTCGAGACGGGCGCGCTCGCGGTCCTTCTCCGCTTCGGTGAGGAAGGAGTGGGTCAGGGCCGTGTGGGCGATGGCCTTCAGCCGGGCGTAGCCCAGCCCATGGTCGCGCGCGGCACGGAAATACTCGTTGGTGAGATCGATGCGCGACACGCCGGCGTCGTCGGTGGCCAGCGTCACCGGCACGCCGGCATTGAGGTAGGTGACGACGGGATGCTCTCTGCCGCGCACCCCGAGGATGACGTCGCTGGAGGTCAGGGCGATCTCGACGGTGACGCCGCGGCGGCGCATCTCGGCGAGCAGGCCGTCCATGTCGTTCTCGAAGCCCACCGCCGTGCCGTGGCCGATGCGGCGGGCGCCGGCGATCTCCACCGCCTCGCGGATGTGGAAGTCGAGGTCCGCGGGCGGCACCAGCCCCAGCCACAGCTCGCCCGCATGCAGCGCCACCGGCACGTCGGTGCCGGCGAGGAAGCCGATCCATTTCATGTGGGTGCGATAATCGCGCAGGGACACCCGGTAGTCTTCCGGCCCCACATAGTTCAGCCCCACCACCATGTCGGGCGCCGCCCGCACCAGGGCCGCCGCCAGCGCCGTCTGCGCGAAGACCGACGCCGGTGCGCTGTTGCGGTTCACCTGCGCGATGAAGCGGAAGGTGACGCCGCAGCCGGGGCGGGTCGCATCACCCGCGCAGTCGCGCAGGGCCTCGATGTGGGCGACGATGGCGGCCACCTGCCGCGCCTTGGCAGTCACCGCATCGTCGAGGCCGCTACCCTGGAGCGCCGCCAGCATGGCCGCCGGCTCGCCGACCGCGCCGATGGCCTGCGTCATACGCTCGCGCTCGGCCCCCTCGAAGAAGGTGACCATGAATTCCACGTATTGGACGTTGGAGGCGTCGTACTGCTTCAATTGGTCCACCACCATCTCGGCCATGCGGCGGGCGGTCTGGTCCCAGTCCGAGCCGCCGGTGGCGGCGTTGAACTTGCTGAAGGTGGCGAAGAACTGGTCGTGGCCCGAGGGCACCGAAAGGGTCGGCAGGAACCACCGGGTGGACAGCGCATTGAGGATGAGATCGTAGGTGGTCTGCCCCTTCGGGCCGGACACGGCGTCGGCGAGTGGCACCACGGCAGGGTCTGTCCCGCATGGCTGGTCGGGGGCGGTGCCGTCAGGCCGGGGCACGAGGGTCATGTCGGCGCGGCGGAAGCACAGGCCGTCGTGGACCGCCCAGGCGAGAAAGCGTTCGGCATAGACCGCACCCGAGAGATGGGTGTGCAGATCGCCACCCTTGGGCATGCGGTGGAGGAAGGCGCGCATGCGCGGATGGTCGGCGCGCAGAGTCTCCAAATGGGCGGCCGTCACGACCCCGGGCAAATCGCGCGTGACCACGACGAGCCGCGCGAGCAGCATCGCGACCAGGACGAAGAGAACGACGGCAAGGATACGGCGACGATGCAAGCAAGCCCCCTCGGCCAGACCCCCTCGGCGAAGGCTGTGCCGGGAGCCTAGCTCAAGCTCCGCCCGTCGGGAAATCCCGCCCGCGTCAGTCCCACGATCCGGGGGAGGGCGTCAGGAGGCGGCTCGGACGGCGCGCTTGGGGCTCGAGGTCTTGCGCACCAGCCATTGGCCGATGGGCTTTTCCACCCACAGGTGGACGCCCACCGAGACCAGCACGGTCAGCGCGAAGCCGATGGCATAGATGGCGACCAGCGGCAGGCCGACCTTGGCCCCGGCCACACCGAACAGCTTGATGGTGAACGGGTGCGTCAGATAGAGCGCGTAGGAGGCATCGCCCCCGAGCGCCAGCGCCCGCGCCAACCCGTTCTCGCGCAGGGCCGGGCCGAGCACGGCCGCCGCGACGATGAGCGCCGCCGGAATGCCGCCGGTGACGAGGCGCCAGACGTGCTCGTAGGCTGCAGTCTGGAAGAAGGCCAGGGCGAGGGCGATGCCGGCCACCACGAGGCCTAGGGCCACGGCGCCCGATAGCCGCCGGCCATTGAGGAACAGCGCGGCGACGCAGGTTCCCAGCAGGAACTCGCCGATGATGGGATTGCCCCAGAACTTGAGCAGGAAGAATCGGTCGGGTGCCAGGAGCGCGGCAGCGATGAGGAGGATGAACATGGCGCCCAGCGCCGCAAGCCCCGCCCGGCGCGGCAGCAGCAGCGCCACCGCGAAGAGGGCGTAGAACAGCATCTCGTAGTTCAGCGTCCAGCCCAGGGACAGAATGGGGAACAGCTCGCCATCGGCGCGCGGCCATGGGATGAACGTGTAGGATGCGACAATGTGCTTCAGGTCGAGCCCGTTGTTGTTGATGAGTTGCGGCGCCGCCAGTAGCGAGGCCAGCATCAGCGTCGTGCAGATCCAGTAAAGCGGCACAATGCGGATGAGACGCCGGCGCAGGAAATCGGCGGGTGCGCCCGGAGCGCCGAAGCGGTCGTGCATCATGTAATACATGATGAAGCCGCTGATGACGAAGAAGATGTCGACGCCGAGTCCCCAGTCGATGAGGCCGATCTCTTCAAATGCGCGTCCGGTGCGCGCAGCGACGTTGCCGACTTCCACGCCCACATGGGCGAACACCACGAGAGCGGCCGCGAAGAAGCGCAGGATCTGCACGTTGACGAGATAGGTCAGTTTCATCCGCCTTCCGTTTTTGCGGTCCGCCGTGCCTTGCACTGACGGGTGGAGACGCTTTCCGCCTGGGCCCCGCGCAGGCCACAGCGCCCGTCAAGTCCTTGCCTAAGGATTCAAGTGGTATTATCGTAAGACACAACCTTGCGGATTGCGCCGCTGGCCGTCGACCCATCCTGGATGAAACCGTGCCAACTGGGTCAGGTTAGCATGTGCGAAAGAAAGTTTCGAGCCTTCTCGCAAGCGCGGGAACTCTCGGCAAACGCCCACTTTTCGGGCTTCCCCCGCGTCTGCAATTGCAGGTAGAGTGACGAGAGCCGAGCCATGATGGCGCCACCGTGGGAAAGAGCCGAACATGACTCTGAACGAAGCGGGAAATCTTAGCCGTTACCTGGATGAGCGCTATATTTCTGCCAATTCAGACTGGCACCAGGACGATAGTGCGTGGAAGTTCGCGCATATCTCCAACATCATGGATCGTAATTCCATCCGCCCGACCTCCCTGTGCGAGATCGGATGCGGTGCCGGCGGCATCGTCGAGCTTCTGGCCCGGCATCACCCGGACGCGATGGTCGACGGCTACGAAATCTCGCCCCACGCTTTCGCCATTTGCCAGCAGCGGCAGGCGCCCAACCTCTCCTTCACCCAGGGCAGCCCGTTCGACGGCGGACGCCGCTACGACGTGAGCATGGCCATCGACGTGATCGAGCACGTGGAGGACCCGTTCGCCTTCGCCCGATCCATGGGCCGCATCTCGACCCACCAGGTGCTGCACATCCCGCTCGACATGAATGCGTTGGCGGTGGCCCGTGGCTGGGTCATCCAGGATGCCCGCAACCATATTGGCCACCTGCATTATTTCACCAAGGCGACCGCCCTCTCGCTGCTGGACGAATGCGGGCTGGAGGTGGTCGACCATTTCTACACGCCCTGGGCCATCGACCAGGCCGGCAAGACGCTGAAGAAGCGGCTCGCCGCCTTCCCGCGCAAGGTCGCCTTCGGGCTGGCGCCCGATGCCATCGTACGCCTCGTGGGCGGCTGGTCGCTCATGGTTCTCACCCGTACCCGCGCTGCTTCGGCCTGACCCGGCCCTTAGCTCCCCGGACCGGACAGGGGCGGGACAGCAGGTGTCGTTTCGGCGCGGGTCTATCATTGCGGTCCGCGGGAACCGGTCGCGATCGTCGCCAGCATGGGCTGAGGCGCTCCGGTCAGATCGGGGCGCAATCCGGTCAGCAGACGCCCTCTTCGTCTTGAGCCGGGAAGACGGGCCGGGAAGATGTGGACCGTCTCCCTGTTTCCCGCACCGTCAGCCGACGGCGATTTCCTTGCCGCTGGCGCCCCACTCGGTCCACGAGCCGTCATAGAGCGCGAGCGGGGTCTTGCCGATCAACTCCAGGGCCACCCACAGGATGGCCGCCGACACGCCGGAGCCGCACGAGGTAATGACCGGGCGGGACAGGTCGAGGCCGGAGGCCTCCACCACCGTGCGGATCTCGTCCGGCGACACCAGCCGTCCGTCCTTCACCAGCCGGCCGTGGGGCAGGTTGAAGCTGCCGGGCATGTGGCCGGAGGGCAGGCCTTCGCGCGGTTCTGGGGCTTCGCCACGGAAGCGGGTGTCCTGGCGGGCGTCGAGCACCTGCGCGCTGCCGCTCTTTAAGGCTTGGTCCACGCGCTCGATGTCGGCGACGAGGGAATGGTCGAAGCGCGGATTGAAGATGGCGGGCAACCGGCGCACCACCCCGTCTTCCACCGGGCGCTCCTCGGCGAGCCATTTGGGCAGGCCGCCGTCGAGGATCTTCACGTCCTGCGCGCCGAACGCCCGGAAGGTCCACCACACCCGGGGCGCCGAGAAAAGGCCCACCGAATCATAGATCACGATGCGCAGCCCGTCGCCGATGCCCAGAGCGCCCATCGCCACCGCGAAGGCGTGGGCATCCGGCAGCATGTGGGGCAGGGAGGTGGAGTGGTCGGCGATGGTGTCGATGTCGAAATGCACCGCGCCGGGAATGTGCCGCTCCAGATATTCCTTGGCGCCGCTGCGGCCGGAATTGGGCATGTGCCAGGAGGCGTCCACCACCACGAGGTCGGGCGCGCCGAGATTGGCGGCGAGCCATTGCGTGGAAACGAAGGGGCTCGCGGGCGTGTCGACGGTCTCGCTCATGGGCTGTCTCTTTCGGCTCCATTCACGCACTGGCAAGGGTGCGCGGCCCCTCATTGAGCGGATGGGCGCGCGCGTCAAGCGACCGGCGCAAGGCGCGCCGGAAGAGGCCCGCCAGCCGGATCAGACCAGCACGTTCGGCACCTCGACCTTGCGCTCCAGCCATTCCGGCACCGGCAGGTTCTTGGAGCGCAGGAACTCGGGGTTGAAGAGCTTGGACTGGTAGCGGGTGCCGTAGTCGCACAGGATGGTCACGATGGTGTGGCCCGGCCCCATCTCCTTCGCGAGGCGGATGGCGCCCGCCACGTTCACCCCTGAGGAGCCACCGAGGCACAGGCCCTCGTGCTCCAGCAGGTCGAACACCACGGGCAGGGCTTCCTCGTCCGGGATCTGGAAGGCGGTGTCGATGGGCGCGTCCACGAGGTTGGCGGTGATCCGCCCCTGGCCGATGCCCTCGGTGATGGAGGAGCCCTCGGCCTTCAGCTCGCCGGTGGTGTAGTAGGAATAGAGCGCCGCGCCCATGGGATCGGCGAGGCCGATGCGGATGTTGGGGTTGCGTGCCTTCAGCGCGATGGCGATGCCGGCCAGCGTGCCGCCCGTGCCCACCGAGCAGATGAAGCCGTCCAGCTTGCCGCCGGTCTGCTCCCAGATCTCGGGACCGGTGGTCTCGATATGGGCCTGCCGGTTGGCCACGTTATCGAACTGGTTGGCCCAGATGGCGCCGTTCGGCTCGGTCTTGGCCAGCGCCTCGGCGAGGCGGCCGGAGACCTTCACGTAATTATTGGGATTGGCATAGGCCACGGCCGGCACTTCCACCAGTGTGGCGCCAGCGAGCTTCAGCATGTCCTTCTTTTCCTGGGACTGGGTCTCGGGAATGACGATGACGGTGCGAAAGCCGAGGGGGGCGGCCACCAGCGCGAGGCCGATGCCGGTATTGCCGGCGGTGCCTTCCACGATGACGCCGCCGGGCTTCAGCGCCCCGCGCGCCACCGCGTCCTTGATGATGCCGAGGGCGGCGCGGTCCTTCACCGACTGGCCCGGATTGAGGAACTCAGCCTTGCCGAGGATCTCGCAGCCGGTCTCTTCGGAGGCGCGCTTCAGGCGGATGAGGGGTGTGTTGCCGATGGAGTCCACAAGGCCGTTACGGATCATGTGCGGATCAAAGCCTTCAATGAATGTGGTGGCACGTTACTCAACGCATCCCGCCGTATCAATATGACAAGCCCCATCATTTTCGTGTGGATTCAAGCGCGCGCAGCGCTCGCTCCCTTGCGGCGCCGTGGTCCACCAGCGGGCGCGGATAGGTTTGGCCGAGGCGGATGCCGGCATGGGCCAGCGTATCCGTGTCCGCCGTCCACGGCTTATGGATGAGCGGCGCCGGCAGCTTGGCCAACTCCGGCACATAGGTGCGCACATAAGTGCCGTCGGGGTCGAATTTCTCGCCCTGGGTCACCGGATTGAAGATGCGGAAATAGGGGGCTGCATCCATGCCGGAGCCCGCCACCCACTGCCAGGAGGCGGCGTTGTTGGCGCCGTCCGCATCCACCAGCGTGTCCCAGAACCAGTCCTCGCCTGCGCGCCAATCCATGAGCAGGTGCTTGGTGAGGAAGGAGGCCACCACCATGCGCACCCGATTGTGCATCCATCCGGTCTGCCAGAGCTGGCGCAGGCCGGCGTCCACCAGCGGATAGCCAGTCAGGCCCCTGTGCCAGGCCTTCAGCTCGCCGGGACATTCGCGCCAGGGGAAGGCGTCGAACCCGCGCTGGATGTTGCTTCGGGCCAGGTCCGGCCGCTCGGCGAGGAGGTGGTAGGAGAATTCCCGCCAATACAGTTCAGCCTCGAACTTGTCAGCGTCCACCAGCGGCACCGCGTCGGCATCGGCCGCGTGGCGCACGGCGCTCAGGATCTGGCGGGGCGAGATTTCGCCGAAGCGCAGGTGGGGCGACAGGCGGGAGACATGGTCCTGGTCCGGCCGGTCGCGGCCCTCGGCATAGCCCGTCAGTCCCGCGTCCATGAAGGCGGCGAGTCGCGCCTGGGCCGCCGCTTCGCCGGCGGTCCATGTGGCGCGCAGGCCGCCGGACCAGTCGGGACGGGTGGGCTCGAGGTCGAAGCTCTCCAGCGTCTCGCCTTCCGGGGGATGGACGACGCCTTCCAGATGCTTCGGCGCGGGCAGGGGGGTATCGAGCCGCCGGGCCTTCAGCGCCGCACGGTGGAACGACGAGAAGGTGCGCGGCATGCCGCCGGACGCCCCTTCGACGCTGCCGGGCGGATGCAGCAGATGGGCGCAGAAGCTGAGCACGCGCCGGTCTTCGGACAGGAGGCGCGCGGCCACCGCGTGGTCCACTTTGGTCTCCGCCGCGCCGGCGCGATCATTGAAGGCGACGGTGGCGGCGCCCAGCAGCGCCGCGACCTCCGGCACCACCCGGTTGGCCGGACCCCGGCGCAGGATAAGGGGGACGCCCCTGTCCTTCAGGTCGGTGGCGAGCGCCCGAAGCGACTGGGCGAGCCACCAGCGCGCCGCCCCGCCGAGGGGGCGAATGCCCGGGCTGTCCTCGTCGAACACATAGAGCGCGGCGAGCGGAGTGCGGGCTTCGGCCAGGGCAGCGAGCGCCGGGTTGTCGGAGAGCCGCAGGTCGTCGCGGAACCACAGCAGCGAGGGGGATGCCGGCAATCTGGAGCTTTGCAACCGTGCGGTTTTCATGGCGCTCCTCCTACGCCTTTGGGGCGCAAGAGGTTCACTCCCATTCCGCCGGGGACGCAAGGGGGCGTCGAGCCCCCTCTGCCGATCAACATGGGGCGTTGAGCCCCCTGTCCATCAATGGTGGATGTCGATGTCGCGGGTTTCCTTGCCGAGAATCAGCGCCACCAGGGTGAACAGCGCCATCACGGTCAGGTAGACGCCGACCCAGAATGGGCTGCCGCCGCCATAGCTCCACAGGGCCACCGCGATGAACGGGGCCACCGCCGCGCCGAGAATGGACGACACATTGTAGGCCATGCCCGAGCCGGTATAGCGCACGTTGGCCGGGAACAGCTCCGGCAGCAGCGCGCCCATGGGGCCGAAGGTGAGGCCCATCAGCGCGAAGCCGATGAAGAGCCAAGCGACCACGCCCACCGTGCCGGCGGACAGCAGCGGCACCCACAGCAGGCCGAACAGGGCGATGGCCGAGGTGATCCAGATGAGGGTGCGCCGGCGGCCCCAGCGATCGGCCCAGGGGCCGGACACCATGGTGAAGATGCCAAAGAACACCACGCCGCAGATCATCATCATCACGAAGGTGCGGTAGTCGTAGCCGAGGCCGGGGAGGGGGGCCGTGGTGGCGGCGCGGCCATAGCTCAGCGAGAAGGTGGTCATCAGGTAGAACAGCACGTAGGTGGCGAGCATATAGAAGGTGCCGAGGATCATCTCGCGCCAGTAGCTCTTGAAGGCGGCCACTAGCGGCACCTTCTGGATGCCGCCGCGCTTCACCGTGTTCTCGAACGCCTTGCTCTCCACCAGGCTGAAGCGGACCCACAGGCCCACGATCACCATCACCGCCGAGAACAGGAACGGAATGCGCCAGCCCCAGGCGAGGAAGGCGTCGGACGGCCGCGACGGGTCGGAAGACGGCATCAGCGCCGCGATGATGAGGAACAGGCCGTTGGCGATGATGAAGCCGATGGGCGCGCCGAGCTGCGGGAAGGTGCCATAGACCGCGCGCTTGCCGGCGGGGGCGTTCTCGGTGGCCACCAGGGCCGCGCCGCTCCATTCGCCGCCGAGGGCAAAGCCCTGGGCGAGGCGCAGCACCACCAGCAGGGTGGGCGCCAGCCAGCCGGCGGTGGCATAGGTGGGCAGGAGGCCGATGAGGAAGGTGGCGATGCCCATGGTCAAAAGGGCGCCCACCAACGTGATCTTGCGACCCTTCTTGTCGCCGAGGTGGCCGAAGAAGATGGCGCCCAGCGGCCGGGCCACCATGGCCGCGCCGAACACCGCGAACGAGGCCAGCAGCGCCGTGGTCGGATCGCTCGCCGGGAAGAACAGGTGCGGGAACACCAGCACCGCCGCCGTGGCATAGACGTAGAAGTCGTAGAACTCGATGGTGGTGCCGACGAGGCTCGCCAGGATGACGCGGGAGCGCGGGTTGACGGCGTGGTGTTCGTCGGCGGACGCGACGACGGTGGTGGATGACATGACCTGTTCCAACTGTCCCGGATCGCCTCGCTTCGTGC
This sequence comes from Xanthobacter autotrophicus, assembly GCF_005871085.1. Taxonomy (GTDB): domain Bacteria; phylum Pseudomonadota; class Alphaproteobacteria; order Rhizobiales; family Xanthobacteraceae; genus Xanthobacter; species Xanthobacter autotrophicus. The sequence continues at coordinate 376,378 of NZ_VAUP01000028.1, forward strand.
CCGGTCTTCACGGGCACCACGGCGCCGGAGGGTTGGGCAATAATCTATCGCGATGCGGGGGAGGCGAAAGTGTCCCGCGCGCGAATGGGCTGGGCGGCTTGATAGATTATTGCGCAGCGCTTTGCCACGCACGCTGATACCGCATTCTGCATGGTTGGCATGTGCGATGCGCATGACACCATTGGCGCGGTGGGCTTTGGTTGCGTTCGGGCCGCTCCGCACCTGCCCGCATCCTGCCTGTGGATGACGGTGATGACCGCTACTTCCCCCACCGCGTCCGTCGTCCAGTCGCGAAGACGCTAAAACCGAGCCGGGTAAAGGCTCGTTAGGGATTTGATAACCCGATTGGCGCCACCATATGTAGTATGGAGGTGGGTTCGAGGCCCCAGATCAAGGCAAAATCTGGTTTGACCCAGGGGCCAGACTCGCACTAGCGTTCGGCCACTGAGCGCTGGGCGTCCCACATGTATCGGTCGTGGATGCCAGCTGCGCACGCTGAACCCCAGTTCCGCGAACCGTCACGGCGCGGCGTCCTGCGCCGTGCCCGACATGTCGTCACGTCTGCCACATTCATCTTTTAGACTGGTCGGCCCGCACGGGGCCGAGCCGAAGGAGCACCGGTCATGCGCGTTGAACGTCGCTACACGCACGAGGGCCGTTCCCCTTACGCGGACATCCCGTTCCGCGAGACCGTGAGCGAGATCCGGAACCCCGATGGCTCCGTGGTCTTCCGCCAGGAGGGCATCGAGGTCCCGGCCCAGTTCTCCCAGGTAGCCAGCGATATCCTCGCGCAGAAGTATTTCCGCAAGGCGGGGGTGCCCGCGCGCCTCAAGACCGTGGAGGAGAACACCGTTCCCTCCTTCCTGTGGCGCTCGGTGCCCGACGAGGCGGCGCTTGCCGCCCTGCCCGAGAAGGAGCGCCTGATCGGCGAGACCTCGGCCAAGCAGGTGTTCGACCGCCTTGCCGGCACCTGGACCTACTGGGGCTGGAAGGGCGGCTATTTCGACACCGAAGCCGACGCCCAGGCCTTCTATGACGAGCATCGCTATATGCTCGCCCTGCAGATGGCCGCGCCCAATTCGCCGCAGTGGTTCAACACCGGCCTGTTCTGGGCCTATGGCATCGACGGGCCGGGCCAGGGCCATTTCTATGTGGACCACGTGAGCGGCGAACTGCTCGCCTCCACCTCGGCCTATGAGCATCCCCAGCCGCACGCCTGCTTCATCCAGTCGGTCAGCGACGACCTGGTGAACGAGGGCGGCATCATGGACCTGTGGGTGCGCGAGGCGCGCCTGTTCAAGTATGGCTCCGGCACCGGTTCCAACTTCTCGTCCCTGCGCGGCGAGGGTGAGAAGCTGTCGGGCGGCGGCCGCTCGTCCGGCCTCATGAGCTTCCTCAAGATCGGCGACCGCGCGGCGGGCGCCATCAAGTCCGGCGGCACCACCCGCCGCGCCGCCAAGATGGTGGTGGTCGACGCCGACCATCCGGACATCGAAGCCTATGTGAACTGGAAGGTGATCGAGGAGCAGAAGGTTGCCGCCCTCGTCACCGGCTCGCGGCTCAATGCGAAGCACCTGAAGGCCGTGCTCAAGGCCTGCGTGAATTGCGAGGGCGAGGCGGACAGCTGCTTCGAGCCGGAGAAGAACCCGGCGCTGAAGCGCGAGATCAAGGCCGCCCGCAAGGCCGGCGTGGCGGATGCCGCCATCCGCCGGGTGATCCAGTATGCCCGCCAGGGCTACAAGGACATCGACGTTTCCATCTACGACACCGATTGGGACGGCGAGGCCTACATCACGGTGGCCGGCCAGAATTCCAACAATTCCGTGCGCGTCACCGACGACTTCCTGCGCGCGGTCGAGGCGGACGCCGACTGGAACCTGATCCGCCGCACCGACGGTAAGGTGGCCAAGACCGTCAAGGCTCGCGAGCTGTGGGAGAAGATCGGTGCCGCCGCTTGGCATTGCGCCGATCCCGGCATCCAGTTCCACACCACGGTGAACGACTGGCACACCTGCCCGGCGGGCGGCGAGATCCGGGCCTCCAACCCCTGCTCGGAATACATGTTCCTCGACGACACCGCCTGCAACCTCGCCTCGCTGAACCTCCTGCAGTTCCGCGACGCCGAGAAGCGGTTCGACGTGGAGAGCTACGAGCACGCGGTGCGGCTGTGGACCGTGGTGCTGGAAATCTCGGTGCTGATGGCCCAGTTCCCGTCCCGCCGCATTGCCGAATTGTCCTATGAATACCGCACCTTGGGCCTCGGCTACGCCAATATCGGCGGGCTGCTCATGTCGAGCGGCATCCCCTATGACTCGCCCCAGGGCCGGGCCATCGGCGGCGCCCTGTCGGCCATCATGACCGGCGTGTGCTACGCCACGTCGGCCGAGATGGCGTCCGAGCTGGGCCCGTTCCCGGCCTACAGCGCCAACGCCCAGTCCATGCTGCGGGTGATCCGCAACCACCGCCGGGCCGCCCATGGCCTCAAGGACGGCTATGAGGGCCTGTCCATCGCCCCGGTGCCCCTCGACCAGGTGTCCTGCCCGGACACCCGCCTCGTCGCCCATGCCACCGCGGCCTGGGACAAGGCTCTGGCGCTGGGTGAGCAGCACGGCTTCCGCAATGCCCAGGTCTCGGTGATCGCCCCCACCGGCACCATCGGCCTGGTGATGGACTGCGACACCACCGGAATCGAACCCGACTTCGCCTTGGTCAAGTTCAAGAAGCTGGCTGGCGGCGGCTACTTCAAGATCATCAACCGGGCGGTGCCCGAGGCGCTGCGCACCCTTGGCTACTCGGAAGCCGAGATCGCCGAGATGGAGGCCTATGCGGTGGGCCACGGCTCGCTGGCGCAGGCCCCGGCCATCAACCATTCCACCTTGCGCACCAAGGGCTTCGATGACGCGGCCATTGCCAAGGCCGAGGCCGCAGTGAAGACCGCGTTCGACATCAAGTTCGCCTTCAACCGCTGGACCTTCGGCGAGGAATTCCTCAGCCAGGCCCTCGGCGTGCCGGCGGCGCAGCTCGCCGACCCCAAGTTCGACCTCCTGAACTTCCTCGGGTTCTCCAAGTTCGACATCGACGCGGCCAACGTCCATGTCTGCGGCGCCATGACGCTTGAAGGCGCCCCCTTCCTGAAGGCCCAGCACCTGCCGGTGTTCGACTGCGCCTCGCCGTGCGGCCGGCTCGGCAAGCGCTACCTATCGGTGGAGAGCCACATCCGCATGATGGCGGCGGCGCAGCCCTTCATTTCGGGCGCCATCTCCAAGACCATCAATATGCCCAACGACGCCAGCGTCGAGGATTGCAAGGCGGCCTACCAGCTGTCCTGGCGTCTCGCGCTGAAGGCCAACGCGCTCTATCGCGACGGCTCCAAGCTGTCCCAGCCCCTCAACGCCCAGCTGGTGGCGGACGATGAGGACGAGGACGACGCAGTGGAGGCCCTGGTGGCCCAGCCCAACGCGGCGCGGGTCGCCACCGTCACCGAGAAGATCGTGGAACGGGTGGTGGAGCGCATCGTCGAGCACCGGGTGCGCGAGCGGGAGAAGATGCCCGACCGCCGCAAGGGCTACACCCAGAAGGCGATCGTGGGCGGCCACAAGCTCTACCTGCGCACCGGCGAATATGATGACGGCCGCCTCGGCGAGATCTTCATCGACATGCACAAGGAGGGCGCGGCGCTTCGCTCGCTCCTCAACAACTTCGCCATCGCCATCTCCCTCGGCCTGCAATACGGCGTGCCGCTGGAGGAGTATGTGGACGCCTTCACCTTCACCCGCTTCGAGCCGGCGGGCCCGGTGCAGGGCAACGACACCATCAAGTATGCCACCTCCATGCTGGACTATGTGTTCCGCGAGCTGGCGGTGTCCTATCTCGGCCGCAGCGACCTCGGCCACGTGGACCCCCACGAGACCAGCTTCGACGCCCTCGGCAAGGGCGCGGACGAGGGCAAGGCGCCGAACCCGGCCAACCGTGTCGTCTCCAAGGGCTTGGTGCGCGGCAAGACCGTGAACCTCATGGCGGCCCAGCCGGTTTCCACAGAGCCCCGCTCCGGCACCGACAATGTGACGGTGCTGCGTGCCCCGACCTTCGGCGCCACCGCGCTGAAGACCGACGTGGCCGAGCTGCCCGAGCCGGCGCCGCAGGCGCAGGAGATCGAGGCGGCGGTGGAAAGCCTGATGGACAAGTCGCTGCCGTGGGGGGCCACCGCCCGCAAGGCCGAGGCCCGCGCCGAGGCGCGCGCCAAGGGCTATGAGGGCGAGGCCTGCCCCGAGTGCATGAACTTCACCATGGTGCGCAACGGCACCTGCCTGAAGTGCGACACCTGCGGCAGCACCACCGGCTGCAGCTGAAATACTTGGCAACCCATCTTTGATGGGTTGCCTCCATAGGAACAAATAGAGAACTGAGAAGATATGAGCTTTATCGCAAATCGTGATCCTGCGAAAAAGTTTCGACAGGCATGCGATCTGGAGAGAAGGCTGGGGGGCCTCAGCTGCATCGTTCGGCAGCACTCGGCCTCTGATCGCTCGATGCTTCGCCTCGCAAGCTTGCATGCGCGCCGCGAGCGGGTAACAGAGATCCGCAAAGAATTGGCGCAGCAAGTGGCGAGGAGGTAAAGCCCTCCAAATCCAGACTGGATGCCAACCGTCGGAATCTGGCAAACGGGGCACCCCCATGCTCACCCTCTATTCCTATCCCGAACTGTTCGGCGTCGCGGACAACAATGGCTATGGCCTCAAGGTTTTCGCCTGGCTGAAGCTGGCGGGCGTGCCGTTCGAGCATCGCCACCTCTTCGACGCCTCGGGGGCGCCGCGCGGCCAGCTGCCCTATATCGAGGATGATGGCATGGTCGTCGGCGACAGCGAGACCATCCTTGCTTACGTGCGGCGCACATATGGGGTGACCCTCGACGATCACCTCACCCCCGCCGAGCGCAACATGGCGCTGCTGGTCACCCGCATGCTGGATGACCTTTACTGGGTCATGTCCTATTCCCGCTGGAAGGACGAGGCCTTCTGGCCCCTGTTCCGCGACGGGCTGATGCAGCAGCATCCCTCCCTCACGCCGGAGGCGCTGGAAAAGGCCAAGGCGTTCAACGCCCAGCGCTATCATTTCCAGGGCATCGGGCGCTTTGCGCCGCCGGATGCCTATGCGCGCGGGCTCGCCGATCTGGGCGTGCTGGCGGACCTGGTGCCCGGCGAAGGCTTCGTGTTTGGATCGCAGCCCACCGGCGTGGATGCCGCCATCTACGGTTTTCTGGCCAACATCCATTTCTATCCCATCGCCACGCCCCTGAAGGCCTTCATCGACGCCCATCCCAATCTCGTGAGGCACTGCATGGCGATCCATGCCCTCATCGGCGGGGCTGCGTGGGATGGTCGCGCCGCCTGATCCGCGCGCAGCGGCGCGGTTGATGGCGCGGCGAGGGTGCGAGGACGCCGGAGCGAATGGCTTGCGGCATTATTTTGCAATTTGCGAGATAAGAGATTCATCACCAAAATCAAAGGCATTAGTCTCTCGGCCGGGATGGCTGGCGGCAAGCAGCCGCCTCACGCGTGCAAGCTCCACGGACTGTTTTGGAACAGCTCTCGCCAAATTCAGGTCCGCTTTCTACTCCGCTGATCAGACGCTGAAGCTGGAAATCATCGAATCTGGCCGCTCGGAGTGACACCTCGCTGCCGCGACAGGGCATGGGCCACCGCCCAACACTGCAATTCGTCCTTAACGCGTGACGCCCGGCCTGTAGAATGATGCCGGGGGAGCGATGAGGCGCTCTTGGGGCCGTGACATGCCGTTGCGTTATGGGCGCGCGGGCCACGGTGCCAGGGCCGTGTCATCGGCGGTTGGGGGTAAGGGGATGCAATTCCAAACGGGGCATGCGGTGCCTGCTGGTTCCACGGCACGCGGCCCAGGAGATGACGGGCGCCCTGGAGTGGCCGGGGCATCGGCAGGGCCGGCGGCTGCCGGCGTGGTTGACCGGGCCTCGACCGGGCGGCGCGGCAAGGGGCGGTGCTTCTTTTTGCGCAGCTTCTTGTGGGGCAAGGTTCGGCGGGCGCTCGGCGCGGCCGCCGTTGCGGGCGCGGCGCTGGCGGGCCTCGCCGGCGTAGCCGGGGCCAACGAGCGCCGCCAGCTCACTTTCGACGCGCAGGCCGCAACGCCGCGGCCAGAGCCAATGATCATCGGCGCGGGCGTTCATTTCGGCATCGGCGGCGCCTACAATTATGATCCGCGTCGCGCTGCGGACCTGGTGCGCGACATCGGCTTCACCTCGGTGCGCGACGATCTGGTCTGGCCCCTGTTCGTGCGCAGCGGCGTCCACCAGAATGCGAGCCCGCCCCCCCAGATCTGGCGGCTATACCGCTTTCTCGGCCTTGCCGGCGTCAGGCCGCTCCTCATCCTTGGCCACAGCCATCCCCATGTCGAAGGGGCCGCTCCGCCCATGACCGCCGACGGGCGCGCGGCATTCGCGAGCTTCAGCTCCAAGGCGGCGGAGTTCGTCGCCCGCTTCGAACCCATGTTCGAGGTCTGGAACGAGTGGAACCTGTCCGGGGAGTTCAATCCGCCCTGGGTCGTCGGCGCCGGCAAGGAGGGGGATCCCCGCGCCGCCCGCGACTATGTCGCGCTGGTCAGGTCGACGCTCCCGGTGCTGAACAGGGTTGTTCCCACCGCGCCGGTCCTCGTCGGCGTGTCGGGCTATGACGTGGACTGGCTGTGGACCAGGGCCGTCGTCGACGGCGGCGTCATGCGTGGCGCGAAGGGGTTGTCCATCCACGTCAGCAATCATTGCCATCCCACCCTCTCCAGGCGGACCGCCACCGAGGCCATCGACCGCGTGGAGGCGCTGCAACACGTGCTCGGGCAGGATGGCGCGCCGCCGGTTCCCGTCTTTGTGTCGGAGGTCGGCTGGCCCACCGCGCCACTCACGCCTTGCGTGATCACGCCCCAGCAGCAGGCGGATAATCTGGCGCAGTTCCTGTTCTGGGCGGCGGCCACGCCCTGGGTCAAGGGCGCCTGGGTCTACCAGTTGAAGGACCAGGGCACCCACCCGGCCGAGTTGGAGGACAATTTCGGCATCTATACCTACGACTACAAGCCCAAGCCCGCCGCCTGCGCGGTGCGGGAGGCGGTGCGCCTGCTGAAGGCGAGTTCGAGCTTCCGGGTGGAGCGGCCGTTTCCGGACATGTTCGTGGTCCAGCTCGGCGGGGCGCCGGGCGAGGCGGGGATGGTCCGACTGGCCGCCTGGACCACCGCCGGCCCGGCGACGGGCCGCATCGCCTTTCCCGCCGGCGCCGAGGCCAGCGCCAGCCGCCTGTGCGGCGGCCCGCAGAGCGCCGAGGCGGATGGCTTTGCCATCGGTCCAGAGCCGCTGATCATCAATGTCCGGGGCACGACGGCCACCCTCGATGCAACCTTTGAGGCCGCGCCGGATCGCTAGGCGGCCGTTTGTCCGCTTGCGGTGTGATCCGACCGGCGCGCGCCTGGAGCGTTTTCTTCAGGCGAACCGGTATCCGCTTCGCTCGAAAACGCCCTAGAAGGCCGGGGTGGGCGCGAACAGGCAGAGGGTGCGTCCCTCGCGCTTGCCCTGCACCGAGCAGCGGTGGAACTTGCCATCCGGGCTCTCGGGCACCGCGTCGCGCGGGTAATATTCGCCCGTGGCCTTGATGAAATAGCCCTGGCCCACGAACTCCACATCCTCCGGCCCGATCTCGTAGCAATCCTGCCCGGAGCAGCAATAGGCCGGATACCAGTCGTGGGCGCGGGCGAGGCGCGGCGCGAGCGCGATGGCGGACAGGCACAGGGCGAGGCCCAAGGCGTGATGCACGGTGCGCGGCACCGTGGGTTGTGGCGTTCGATGCGACCTCGGATACGCCATGCGCGACGGCTCCGCCTTGTCCGAGGCCGGGAGCGGCCGGCTCGGGACACGAGAGCACACGTCCTCTCCTGACGCCGGGAAACGGATTGGCCGGCCAGAGTGTCCAATCTGGCCGGATCCGGCTCCACGAGCCGATCAGGATGACCCAAGCAGCGGAAAGCTCAAAGGAATTTTCGCACGGCCCGAGGGGCCGGCAAGGTGCCGGCAAGGGGCCGGCCGTATGTCGCAAGGGCAGGAAGCGTCGGTGCACTTCCCAAACGGCAGCAAAAGCGTTGCCGCCGCCGGCAGGCGCGCCGCCAGCGGGGAGGGCGGTTCAGGCGTGGATCAGTCCACGTCCTCCACGCTGTCCGGGCCGCCGCCATAGGCGCGCTGGGCCAGGGCGGCTTGCATGAACGGGTCGAGATCGCCGTCCAGCACCTCCTGCGGGGTGCCGGAGGTGACGCCGGTGCGCAGGTCCTTCACCAGCTGGTAGGGCTGGAGCACATAGGAGCGGATCTGGTGGCCCCAGCCGATGTCGGTCTTGGCCGCCTGCTCGGCCATGGCCTCGGCCTCGCGCTTCTTCAGCTCCAGGTCGTAGAGCTTGGCGCGCAGCATGTTCCAGGCGGTGGCGCGGTTCTTGTGCTGGGAACGGTCGCCCTCGCTCACCACCGCGACGCCGGTGGGAATGTGGGTGAGGCGCACCGCCGATTCGGTCTTGTTCACGTGCTGGCCGCCGGCGCCGCCGGAGCGCATGGTGTCCACCCGCACGTCGGCTTCCTTGATGTCCACCACGATGCGGTCGTCCACCACCGGATAGACATCCACCGAGGCGAACGAGGTCTGGCGGCGGGCGTTGGAATCGAACGGGGAGATGCGCACCAGCCGGTGTACGCCGGCCTCGGTCTTCAGCCAGCCATAGGCATTGTGCCCCTTCACCTGGATGGTGGCGGACTTCAGCCCGGCCTGCTCGCCCTGGGACTCGTCCATCAGCTCCACCTTGAAGCCGTGCCGTTCGCACCAGCGCCGGTACATGCGCAGCAGCATCTCGGCCCAGTCCTGGCTGTCGGTGCCGCCGGCACCCGCATGGACTTCCAGATAGCTGTCGTTGGCGTCGGCCTCGCCGGAGAGCAGGGCTTCCAGCTCGCGCCGGGCCAGCTCCGCCTTCAGGCCGTCGAGGGAGGCGGCGGCCTCGGTGATGACGCCTTCGTCGCCCTCCGCCTCGCCCAGCTCGATCAGCTCGATGTTGTCCTCAAGATCGCGCAGCACGCGGTCGATGGCGCCGAGGCCGTCCTCCAGCGTGGTGCGCTCCTGCATGAGCTTCTGCGCCCGCTCGGGGTCGTCCCAGAGCTTGGGGTCCTCGACGATGGCGTTCAGCTCCGCCAGACGCCGCCGCGAGCGGTCCACGTCCAGGTGGGACCGCAACAGGTCCAGGGAAGCTCTGATCTCGTCGACCTTTGCGGCGAGTTCCGCGCGCATGGCTCATCATACTCCGGCGGGATCGGGATGGGGCCGGGCCAAGCGCCCGAGCCGACACTCCGTCTCCATATCTGGGAAGGTCATGCACCGATCGGCCGCAACGCGAGGCCGATCGGTGCATGACCGAAGGGGGCCGCGGAAAATAGCGGCGGGGCGCCCGAGTGTAAACGGAAGAGGCGGTAGGGCGGCGTCTCAGTTTGAAATCCGGCGGCGCTCGCTCTCCTCCGGTCAGGAGCCGGCGCCGTCAGGGCCCGCCGGGTGGAGCGGGGTGGACAGCCAGCCGGCCACATCCGCCGCCTCCAACGGCCGGGCGAACAGATAGCCTTGCGCGGCGTGGCAGCCGAGGCCGCGCAGCAGGTCGGCCTGCGCCGCCGTTTCCACGCCTTCCGCCACCACCGTCATGCCAAGGCTCTGGCCGATGAGGATCACCGCCGTGGCCAGGGCCAGGGCATTCTTGTCCTGCTCGATGCTCAGCATGAAGGAGCGGTCGATCTTCAACTCGGCAATGGGCAGGTGCGACAGGGCGCTGAGGCTCGAATAGCCGGTGCCGAAATCGTCCATGGCGATGCGCACGCCCAGTGCGTCGATGGAGCGGGCGATGGCGAACGAGTTCGGATTCTGGTCCATGGTCACCCGCTCGGTGATCTCGATCCGCAGGTCGTTGGGGGCCAGCCGGTGCTGCTTCAGCGCCTGGGAGATGACGCCCACGATCTCGCCGGTGCGGAAGCTGAGGGGGGAGAGATTGACCGAGACGTGGGGCACCGCGAGCCCCTCGGCACGCCAGCGGGCCATCTGCGCGCACACCTCTTCCACCGCCCAGCGGTCGATGGTGTCGATGAAGCCGTATTCCTCGGCAAGGGCGATGAAGCGCGGCGCGGGAACCTCGCCATGCACCGGATCGGACCAGCGGGCCAGGGCTTCCACGCCGTGCAGCGCGCCGCCGGAAAGCGTGACCTGGGGCTGGTAGACCAGGCGCAGCGCGTGGTTCTGCAACGCCTTCCGCAGGGCCACGGACAGCACCAGGCGGTCCTCCGCCCTCTTGTTCAGGTCCTCGGTGAAGAACTGGAATCGGCCCCTGTCCTTGCGCTTGGCCTCGTGCATGGCGGTGTCGGCATGCTGGAGCAGCGTTTCGGCGGAGGCGCCGTGCTGGGGATAAAGGGCGATGCCCACCGATGCCGACATGGTCAGGTGCAGCTTCTGCGCCGGAATGGGGGCAGCCATGTAGTCGATGAGGCGGCGGGCGATGCGTGCGGCCTCTTCCGCTCCGCAATCGTGCACCAGCACCGCGAATTCGTCGCCGCCGGTGCGGCCCACCGCGTCGCCGGTTCGCAACTGGGCCTTAAGGCGCCGGGCCATCTCCACCAGAAGCGCGTCGCCGGTGGAATGGCCGAGGGTGTCGTTCACATCCTTGAAATGGTCCACATCGAGCATCAGCACCGCGAGCGGTTCGTCCCGTTCGCCGGCCTCGGCGATGAGGTCGGACAGGGATTCCAGAAGCCGGCCGCGGTTGGACAGGCCGGTCAGCGTGTCGATGCTGGCGAGGGTGGCGATGCGGTCGCGCGCTTCCGAGCGCTCCAGAACCAGCGCGCACAGGTCTGAGCAGAGGGAGACGACGCCTTCGAGCCAGGGCGCCGCGAACGGCGGGCCGGGGAAATAAAAGGCGAAGGTGGCGGCCACCTTGCCGCTGCGCAGCTTCGCAGGAAGCGACCAGCAGCCCTTGATACCGGCCGGAAGCACGAGGTGGCGGAAATCCTCCCACAGGGGGCTGCTGGCGATGTCCTCGACCATCACCGCCTCGCCACGGAACGCCGAGGTGCCGCAGCTGCCGCATTTCGGGCCGATGCGCAGGCCCTCCACCGCGTCCGAGAACGCGGCCGGCAGGCTGGGGGCGGCCAGAACCGTCAGCCGGTCGTCGGCGGTGACGCCGAGGATCGTGCACAGCACACCGGGGGCCAGGCCCTCCACCTTGCGGCACAGAAGCTCCAGAATGTCGCGGGCCGGCGCGTCGGCGGCGAGCGCGGCGAGCACCTGCCGTTGCAGGTCCTCCATGAGGCGGGTGTGGGTGATGTCGGCCAGCACGGCGACCACGTGCTCAAGGGCGCCGGTGGCCTGGCTGAGCACCGGAGTGACGATGGCCGAGACCCACACCTCGTTGCCCGATGCGCCACGCAGCGGGATATCTTCCGGAAAGGGCACCCGGTGCTGGATGCCGTGGTCGATGCGCGCGGCAAGCTCGGCCGCGCCTTTGCCGGAGGCGAGAAGGTCCGACAGCGGGCGACCGTCGGCTTCGCCTTCGGCATAGCCGAGCATCTCCTGGAAGGCCCGGTTGGTGTAGACGATTCGGCGCTGGGCATCGGTGACGACCACCCCGCGATCGGTCTTCTCGGCGACAAGGGACAGGATGCCCATATGTCCGGCCGCGCCCGCCGGTCCGGGCAGGCGCTGCACCACCGCTGCATAGCCGCTCTTGCCGGCGTGCTGCACCTGCGCCACGCGGACCAGGGCGAAGGCATTCGAGCCGTCCGGGTGCGCGATCACCACCTGCCGGTCGGTACCGACCATGTCCTCGACGATCCAGAGGCGGCCAGGGTCGAAGCGGAGCCCCGCCGGAAAGACCACGCGGGCATCCCGGCCGATCATGGCCGGGGCGGACAGGCCCCAGAGCCGCTCGGCCGCCGCATTGACGAAGGTGACGATGCCGTTCTCGTCCATGAACACCATGGCATCCGCAGCCCGGCTGGTGGCGGCCGACGGAAGAACGGTGATCGTCTTGCCCATGGCTGCGGCTCCGCGCCAACAGGGCGCATGGCGGACGACCCGGGGCACGATACGTCCGCTTGCCCCGGACGGCCGATCCGGGGACCGGATGCCGTCCTGGAAACGGCTCCGCGGTCCACCGGCTCGACCTGCTCCAGGGGCAGCTTATCGAATCCGGAGATGTTGTACAGAAAGCCGGTGTGCCTCGGTTAATCGCCCCGGTCTGGCCGAACGGGCGCGCCGGCCGCAGGCCGCGGCGGATGCCAATGGCCCGGGCGCTCGACACCCCAGGCCATTTCGAGCCCGCGCGGGGCTTGAGCGGGCACACTCAAGCGTGCCTATCCCTGCACGTTCCACCAGCCTCGGCCAGCGACCGAGGCCATTGGTCTCAGTAGAGGCCACCGCCGGTGCGCACGGGGGCGGCGGGCTCGGGCGAAGCGCCATCGGTGCCCGAATAGCCGGCCACGCTATAGCCGTCCGGCGGGGCGGTGCCGGGCTTGAAGGCCTCCAGGATGGAGCTGTCGCCGGCGCCCGCGCGCTGGCCGCTCTTGCGGTCGATGCGCACCAGCTTGATGCCCGCCGGCACCCGGAACGGAATGGCCGGGCGGTCGGCGATGGCGGTCTTCATGAAGTCGCGCACGATGGGCGCCGAGATGAGGCCGCCGGTGGAGCCCTTGCCCATGGGCCTGGGCTTGTCGTAGCCGAGATAGACGCCAACCACGATTTCCGGCGTGAAGCCGATGAACCAGGCGTCCTTCTCCTCGTTGGTGGTGCCGGTCTTGCCGGCGATGGGCTTGCCCAGTTCCTTCAGGGCGGTGCCGGTGCCGCGCTGGACCACGCCCTCCATCATGGAGGTGATCTGATAGGCGGTCATGGGGTCGAGCACCACCGGACGGCGGTCCACGAGGCTGGGCTCAGGCTGGTTGTCCCATTTGTCCGCCTCGCAGCCGCGGCATTCGCGCTCGTCGTGCTTGAAGATGGTGTGGCCGTAGCGGTCCTGGATGCGGTCGATGAGCGAGGGCGTCACCTTGCGCCCGCCGTTGGCGATCATGGCGTAGGCGCCGGTCATGCGCAGCAGGGTGGTCTCGCCCGAGCCGAGCGCCATGGCGAGATAGGGCGGCATGTCGTCATAGATGCCGAAGCGCTTGGCATATTCGGCGACGATGGGCATGCCCACGTCGTTGGCGAGGCGCACCGTCATCACGTTGCGCGACTGCTCCAGGCCGAAGCGCAGGGTCTGCGGGCCGTAGAACTTGCCGGAATAATTCTCCGGCCGCCACGTGGCCTGGCCCTGCTGCTCCAGCTCGAACGGCGCGTCCATGACGATGGTGGAGGGGGTGTAGCCGTTGTCCAGCGCCGCCGAATAGACGAACGGCTTGAACGAGGAGCCGGGCTGGCGCATGGCCTGCGTCGCGCGGTTGAACTGGCTTTCGTCGTAGGAGAAGCCGCCGGAGATGGCGAGCACGCGGCCGGTGGTGGGCTCCATGACCACCATGGCGCCTTCCACGCCCGGCAGCTGGCGCAGGCGCCACTGGCCGGTGCGGTCGCCCAGCGGCTCCACATAGATCACGTCGCCGGGCTTCAGCACCTGCGGCAGGGGGCGGCGGGTCCATTTGGCGCCGTCCACCGGGATCAGGCCCACCTCGCGGTCGGTGGAGCGTGCGCCGGACTTGGTGCGCGGCGGCTGGAGGCCGATGCGCGCATTGTCCTTGCCCACATCCAGCACGATGGCGAGGCGCCAGGGAATGTCGGTGAGTTCCTTGACCTCGCCGAGCTTCACGCCCCAGTCCACCCCGCCGGAGAGGTCCACATGGGTGACGGGCTTGCGCCAGCCGCGCTCCTCGTCATAGCGCACGAGGCCGTCGGTGAGGGTCTTCTTGGCCAGCACCTGCAGCTTGGGATCGAGCGGCGTTCGCACCGAAAGCCCACCCTCGTAGAGCTTGCGCTCGCCGTAGCGCTCATAGATCTGCCGGCGCACTTCCTCTGCGTAATATTCCGCGGCGAAGATCTGCGCACCGGTGGCCCGCGGGGTCACGTCCAGCGGCGACTTCTTGGCCGCCTCGCCTTCCTGCGCGGTGATGAAGCCGTTCTCCACCATGCGGTCGATCACCCAGTTGCGGCGATCGGTGGCGCGGGAGCGGTCGCGGAACGGGTTGTAGGAGGAGGGGGCCTTGGGCAAGGCGGCCAGATACGCCACTTCCTGCACGTTCAGCTCGTCCACCGATTTGTCGAAATACACCAGCGCCGCTGCGGCGATGCCGTAGGCGCCCATGCCGAGATAGATCTCGTTGAGATACAGCTCGAGGATGCGGTCCTTGGAATAGGTGCGCTCAATGCGCAGGGCGAGCAGCGCTTCCTTGACCTTGCGGTCGATGGACACCTCGTTGGTGAGAAGGAAGTTCTTGGCCACCTGCTGGGTGATGGTGGAGGCGCCCTGGGGCCGGACGTTCTTGCCGTAATTCTGGAAATAGAAGGCCGCGGCGCGGAAAATGCCGGTGGGGTCGATGCCGCCGTGCTCGTAGAAATTCTTGTCCTCGGCCGACAGGAAGGCCTCGATCACCAGCTTGGGCACGGACTGGATGGGAATGTAGAGCCGGCGCTGTTTGGCGTACTCGGCAACCAGCGCGCCGTCGGCTGCGTGCACGCGGGTCATCACCGGCGGCTCGTAATTCTGCAGCTGCGAGTAGTCGGGGAGGTCCTGGGAGTACTTCCACACGAAATAGGTCGCGCCCGCCGCACCGGCGAGCAGCACCACGGTGGTGAGCGCGAAAACGAACCCCAGAAACCTCAAGATCAACCGCATTTCGCCGGTTCCCTCCCACGGCGCCCCATCAGGCGCGGCACCGCATAGCGCGACTTCACTCCCGTGCGAAGGCCCCACAGTGCGGGGCCGGTGCCGGCAGCGCAACTTCCCTGTCACGTCCGCGCGAGTGGAATGCGCAAGTCGGCACCGCACGTGGAGAGGAATCGCAGATCAGAGCCTATGGCGGCCAAACGTGGCCGCTTCGCGACGCGGCCGGTACCGCCGGCAAACGAAAACGCCTCCCGGAGGACCGGGAGGCGTCGTTTCAAAGGGTCACGAGGCTTTAGGGCAGCAAGCCTCAGAGCAGCAGGATTGGCCTTAGCCGCCGAACAGCTTGCGCTGCCACCAGCCGGATTTCTTGCTGGCCGCGCTCTCCTCGCTGGCCGGGGCCGCCGGCTCGGGAGCGGGCGTCTCCCGGTGGGCGGTCTCGAAAGCAGGAGACTGCTGGTCAGCAGCTTCCGGGGCCGGCGCCTGCTCGGCGGGCGCCTCCTGGGACGTCGCTTCGACCGCAGGCGCTTCAACGGCCGCGGCCTCGGCAGGGGATACTCCGGCGGCGTTAGCCTCCGGTTCCGCCGCCGTCGTCTCGGCGGTGACGATCACCGGCGCCTTCTCGCGCACCGTGGAGCGACGGCGCGGCTTGGCCGGCACAACGGCTTCCGGCTCGGACTTCTCCACGACGGCCGGCACCGGCGCGGGGGTGAAAATCACGGGCACGGAGGGGATTTCCGCGGCGGGGGCCTCCGACGCTTCGGCGGTGGTCACCGGAATGAGGACCTCGAAGGCGGGAGCGGCTTCCGCCTCGCCATCGCTATCGCCGTCCCTGTCCTGACCTTCGGCGACGGCATCGGTGTCGTCGCCATCCTCGCCATCAGTCTCGCCGGCCGCGAGCGGGGCGTCGCCCTCGCCCTCGCGTTCCCGGCGGTTGCGCCGGCCGCCGCGACGGCCGCGACGACGGCGGCGGCGCTCGGCATTTTCCTCATCAGTGCGCTCGGCATCGGCGGCGCGCTCCTCCTCGGAGCGGTCGTCCTCCTCGCCTTCGCCCTCGTCGCCATCCTGGGTTTCGGCGGAGGCATCGTCCTCCTCCTCGCCCTCGGCGCTGCCCTCGCGGGTCTCGTCCTTCTCGCCCCGCCGCCGACGGCGACGGCGGCGACGCTTGCGATTGCCGTCGTCGGCGCGGTCGCCGGTCTCGCCTTCGGCCTCGGGACCGGCTTCGGCCTCAGCCTCGGCGGTCTCCTCGATGATCTCCTCGTCCTCCTCCTCGGCATAATCCTCGTCGAGCAGGATGGAATCGGGGTGCACCACGGAGCTGGGGCGCGGCGCAGGGGCCGGCGGCACGGCCAGCTCACCCTTCTCGATGATGAAGGGCTGGTGGCCGGTCACGCTCTCGTCGGCGACGATGGCCAGGGTGACGGAGAAGCGCTCTTCCAGCTCGCGCAGGTGGGCGCGCTTCTGGTTGAGCACATAGAGCGCCACCTCGGTGCGGGTGCGGGCATAGAGGTTGTGGGTGGCGGCGCGCAGCAACTGCTCTTCCAGCGCGCGCAGCAGCTGGAGCGACACGGAGGCCGCCGAGCGGACGTGGCCGGTGCCGCCGCAGTGCGGGCACACCTCGATGGAGCTTTCCAGCACGCCGGTGCGGATGCGCTGACGCGACATCTCCAGAAGGCCGAAGTGCGAGATGCGGCCGATCTGGATGCGCGCCCGGTCGTTCTTCAGGCAATCCTTGAGCTTGCGCTCCACCGCCCGGTTGTTGCGCTTCTCCTCCATGTCGATGAAATCGACCACGATGAGGCCGGCGAGATCGCGCAGGCGCAACTGGCGGGCGATTTCCTCGGCGGCTTCCACGTTGGTCTTGAGCGCGGTGTCCTCGATATGGTGCTCGCGGGTGGCGCGGCCCGAGTTCACGTCGATGGAGACCAGGGCTTCCGTCGGGTTGATGACGATGTAGCCGCCGCTCTTCAGCTGCACCACGGGGGAGAACATGGCGTCGAGCTGCTGCTCCACCCCGTAGCGGGCGAAGATGGGCTGGGGCTCGCGATAGGGCAGCACGCACTTGGCATGGCTCGGCATGAGCATGCGCATGAAGTCCTTGGCCTCGCGATAGCCTTCCTCGCCGGCCACGTGAACTTCGTCGATGTCCTTGTTGTAGAGGTCGCGGATGGCCCGCTTGATGAGCGAGCCTTCCTCATAGACCAGGTTCGGCGCGGCGGAGGACAGGGTCAGCTCGCGAACCGTCTCCCACAGCCGCAGGAGGTATTCGAAGTCGCGCTTGATCTCCACCTTGGTGCGGTTGGCGCCGGCGGTGCGCAGGATGATGCCCATCCCTTCCGGCACCTCCAGGTCCTGCACCACTTCCTTCAGGCGCTTGCGGTCCACGGCATTGGTGATCTTGCGGGAGATGCCGCCGCCACGGGCGGTGTTGGGCATCAGGACGGAATAGCGGCCGGCCAGGGAGAGGTAGGTGGTGAGGGCGGCGCCCTTGTTGCCGCGCTCTTCCTTCACCACCTGCACCAGCATTACCTGGCGACGGCGGATGACTTCCTGAATCTTGTAGGAGCGGGCACGGCGCTGCGGCGCGCGCTCGGGCACCTCTTCCATGGCGTCGTCGTCGGCGCCGAGATGCTCGATCTCCTCTTCCTCGTCGATCTGGTCGACATCGCCGTCGTCCTCGTCCTCATCCTCGTCGTCCTCGACCGGACGGGGGTCGGCGCGACGGATCTCGGCAGGGGTCTCCTCGATGTCGAGGATGGGGGCGGGGTGGGTCTCGCCCTCGGGGGCTTCCTGGTGGCGCAGGTCGGCGTAAGCGTCGGCATGCTGCTGCTGCGGGGCGGGCAGGGGCGCGCCATAGGCGGCCTCGGACTCGGTTTCGCGGGCCTCGGAGGACGCTTCGGCAGCCTCGGCGGCGGACAGCAGGTCGGTCACGCTCTCGGGTGCGTGGTGCTCGGGGTGCGCGCTCTCGAAGGCGGGGGCGTCCTGCCAGGAGGAGGCTTCAGCCTCGGGCTGGCCGGTCTCGCTGGTGTCACCCTTGTGCGCCTCACCGAATTCGGAAGCGCTGGACGGGGTGGTATCCGAGGGTGCCTCGAGGCTGGAAGGTTCGTAGCTGGACGGTTCGGAGCTGGAAGAGTCTTGGCCGGAGCCCTCGGCGGGGATGGTCTCGGCTTCCTCGACGGGCTCGCTCACGGTGCGGTCGGAGCTGGAGCGCCGGGCCCGGCCGCGCTCGCGGCGGCGGTCCTTCAGCTCGGCCTCGTCGTCGGCGAGGCGGGCGGCGCGTTCCTCCTCCTCGATCAGCGCGAGGCGGTCCGCCACGGGGATCTGGTAATAATCAGGGTGGATCTCGCTGAAGGCGAGGAAGCCGTGGCGGTTGCCGCCATATTCGATGAAGGCGGCCTGGAGCGAGGGCTCCACGCGCGTCACCTTCGCCAGATAGATATTGCCCCGCAACTGCTTGCGGGACGCCGACTCATAGTCGAACTCTTCGACCCTGTTCCCGCGCACGACCACGACCCGGGTTTCCTCCGGGTGGGTCGCATCGATGAGCATCTTGTTGGCCATGGAATTCTCTCTTCACGGCGCCGCGGGCAAAGGTCCGCGACAGCCGCCCAGGCGCACCCCATTGCGGGGTGGCCGGGCCGCTCGGGCGCCGGATGTGATGACGTGAGGATGAAACGGAGAAACAGGTGCGTCGGGGCGTGTCGCTACGACCCTCGACGTCGGGGCACACGGGGGCGCGCAGAACGCGCCTGTCGTGCGGAGAAAAATCCATGCCCTCGGCTACCCGTTCCTCGATGAAGGGTTCAGGCCGGATGAAAGGCGGGCGCCTCGTTCCGGCCACGGCACACGTTCGCCCGATTCCCCAGATCGTCCCTTGCGGCTCTTCGGCTGAGGCGGCCGGTGGGGCTGTCGCATCGAGCGCCGGTCGGGCGCTCACCACGGGGCTCCACGAAAGTGGTCGAGCCGCCAGCGGCGATGGGAGTGTTCCCGCACTTCCGGGCATCCGGCGCGCTCAGCGGCCCGCCCGGGATCGAAGAAACACTGTCCTGCGGCAGCCGCGGCAGCCGGGGCCGAAGGGCCTGTTCCGGAACGCGAACTGTGTACCCCACCATTCTTACCCGCCCAACTTCCTGCTTGGCAAGGTTTATGCGTCCTCTTCCTCGTTTCCGTAGGCTATAACGCTTCATCAACGGAGCGTTTACGGACCCCGCCTTAAGCCTGCCGTCCTTCAATGTCCCGATCCTGCGATCGAGCCAAGATGGGATGCCCATGGACCTGCGCCCCGAGCTGCGCCCTGAGCTGCACCCGGATCCGAACCGCAGGCCTGGCCGTGCCCTGATGCCGGCCGCGACAAGGCTCCGCAACGGTTTGCCCGCTGCATTTCTGGGCGTGCTCATGCTTGCGGCATCTCTTCTGGCCCCCGCGCCGCTGCGCGCCGGGGAGGTTGATGCGCCGGCGCAAGCTCAGCCGGTGGCGGAAAAACCGGTCGATGGAGGCCCCGCCACGGCGCGGGATGCCCGCCTTGCGGGCGACGCCCAGCGCACGCGCCTCGTGATCGATCTCGATCGGGCTGTGGAATTTCACGCCTTCACCCTTGCCGAGCCCTACCGGGTGATCCTCGATCTGCCGGAGGTCGCTTTCGCGCTGCGGCCCGAATCGAACCAGCTGAAACGGGGACTGGTGGCCGCCTACCGGTTCGGCGTGTTCGCGCCGGGCAAGGCGCGCATGGTGCTGGAGGTGACCGGGCCGGTGGCCATCGACAAGGCCTTCGTGCTCGATCCGGTGGACGACCAGCCCGCCCGCCTGGTGGTGGACCTGGTGAAGACCGATCCCGACAGCTTCGCCCGCACGGCGGCGCGTTCGGCCGCCCAGCGCACCGCCTTGCCCGCGACCCCCATTGTGCCGCCGGAGACCGGGGACACGCGGCCCGTGGTGGTGCTCGATCCCGGCCATGGCGGCATCGATTCGGGCACGACCGGCTATTCCGCCTTCGCCGAGAAGAACGTGGTGCTGGAAACCGCGCTCGCTGTGCGCGATCTGCTGGAGCGCTCCGGGGCCTATCGCGTCGTCATGACGCGCTCCACCGACACCTTCGTGCCGCTGGGGGAGCGGGTGCGCATCGCCCGCGCCCATCGCGCCGACCTGTTCGTGTCGTTCCACGCCGATGCGCTCGCCCGCGGCGACGGCCAGGCCCGGGGCGCCAGCGTCTACACCCTGGCGGAGACCGCCAGCGACGCGGACGCTGCCCATCTGGCGGAAAAGGAGAACAAGGCCGACCTTATCGCCGGTGTGGACCTCTCCGACGAAAGCGACGAGGTGGCGGGCATCCTGGTGGACCTTGCCCAGCGCGAGACGCGTAATTTCTCCGCCTTGCTCGCCCGCACCCTGGTGGGCGCCATGAAGAGCACGGTGCGCTTCCACCGCTCGCCCCTGAAGTCCGCCGGCTTCCGGGTGCTGCGCGCCCACGACGTGCCGTCCGTGCTGCTGGAGATCGGCTACATGTCCAGCAAGGAGGACCTGAAGCTCCTTACCTCGCCGGAAGGGCGCGTTCGCATCGCCGAGACGGTGGTGGTGGGCATCAACCAATTCTTCGCCCAGAAGGCCGCCGGCCTGCATGCCGCCGCCGACGACGACAAGGCCGCCGTGCCGCGGTGAGCGGCGTTGCGACCACCACGCCGGCCCGGCATGCGGGCACCGGGGGTGACAGGGGCGGGCGTGGCGGCTATTGCCCTTGCGGGGGGCAAAGCAGGAGCGGCGCGAAGGGCATGGACATCGTCTTCGTCGGCGCCGGACTTGCCAATTGCCTGATGGCCGCGCGCCTCGCCGCCCAGCGCCCCGGCCTGCACATGCTGCTGCTGGAAGCCGGCGAAAGCGTGGGCGGCAACCACAGCTGGTCCTGCCACGACAGCGATCTCACCGCCGACCAGCGCGCCTTTCTGGCCCCCTTCCAGAGCTATCGCTGGGCCGGGCACGGGGTGCATTTTCCCGCCTTTTCCCGCACGCTCAAAGGCGGCTACGCCACCATTTCCTCCGAGCGCATGGCCGAGGTGATGAACGAGCGCCTGTGCGCCGCCATCCGCACCAATGCCCGCGTCGCCCATGTGGCGGCCGACCATGTGGTGCTGGAGGGCGGCGAGCGCATCGACGCCCGCGCCGTGGTGGATGGGCGCGGCCCGCGCGCCTCGCGCCATCTCGACCTCGGCTACCAGACCTTCCTGGGGCAGGAACTGCGCCTGTCGCGGCCCCATGGCCTCACCCGCCCCGTCATCATGGATGCGCGGGTGGAGCAGTTGGGCGGCTACCGCTTCGTCTATGTGCTGCCGCTGGACGACGACACGCTGCTGGTGGAAGACACCTATTATGCCGACGGCCCGGAGCTTCCCACCGATGCGTTGCGCGGCCGCATTTCCGCCTATGCCGCGGCGCAGGGCTGGGTGGTGGACTATGTGGTGCGGGAGGAGGACGGCATCTTGCCGATTGCGCTCGGCGGCGACATCGACGCCTTTCTCGGCGAGATACCTGCGGGCGTGGCGCCGGCGGGGCTGCGGGCGGGCCTGTTCCACCCCACCACCGGCTATAGCCTGCCCGACGCGCTGGCGCTCGCCGACACCGTGAGCGCGCTTGCCGACCTCTCCGGCCCCGCTTTGTCGGCGGCGATGCGCGCCCATGCGGCGGCGGCGTGGAACGGGCGCGGCTTCTTCCGCCTGCTCAATCGCATGCTGTTCCGCGCCGCCGATCCGGAGCGGCGCTATGCCATTCTCCAGCGCTTCTACGGGCTGTCGGAAGACCTGATCGCCCGCTTCTACGCCGATCGCCTCACCCTTGCCGACAAGGCGCGCATCCTTTCGGGCCGCCCGCCCGTATCGGTGTTCAGGGCGCTCTCCTGCCTTGTTGAGACGAAAGCCGCACCCGGTTCCCCATGATGCTCGATGCCACCAAGACCATCCGCCGTGCCGCCGTCATCGGGTCCGGCTTCGGCGGGCTCTCCCTCGCCATCCGCCTGCAGGCGGCGGGCATCCGCACCACCGTGTTCGAGCAGCGCGATAAGCCCGGCGGACGCGCCTATGTCTATGAGCAGGACGGCTTCGCCTTCGATGGCGGCCCCACCGTCATCACCGATCCCACCTGCCTTGAAGAGGTGTTCGCCGCCGCCGGCCGCAAGCTGTCCGACTATGTGGAGCTGATGCCGGTCTCGCCCTTCTACCGGCTCCTGTGGCCGGACGGCCGGCAGTTCGACTATGTGAACGACCAGGCCTCGCTCAACGCCCAGATCGCCACCTTCGACAAGGCGGACGTGGAGGGCTATCGCCGCTTCCTCGCCTATTCGCAGGCGGTGTTCGAGGAGGGCTATCTCAAGCTCGGCGCGGTGCCGTTCCTTGAATTCTCCAGCATGATGAAGGCCGCGCCCAAGCTGGTGAAGCTGGAAGCCTGGCGCTCGGTCTATGCCATGGTCTCGCGCTTCATCCGCGACGATCACCTGCGGCAGGCCTTCTCGTTCCATTCCTTGCTGGTGGGGGGCAATCCGTTCTCCACCTCGTCCATCTACGCCCTCATCCATGCGCTGGAGCGCAAATGGGGCGTGTTCTTTCCGCGCGGGGGAACCGGCGCGTTGGTGCGGGGCATGGTCAAGCTGTTCACCGACCTCGGCGGCGAGATCCGTCTGTCGAGCCCGGTGGATGAGATCGTGGTGGAAGGCCAGCGCGCCACGGCCGTGAAGCTCAAGAGCGGCGAAACCCTGCCTTTCGATCTCGTCGCCTCCAATGCGGATGTAGTGCACACCTATCGCCACCTGTTGCGCGGGGCGGCGCGCGGGCGCTCGGAAGGGGCGCGGCTGGCCAAGTCGCGCCATTCCATGTCGCTGTTCGTGGTCTATTTCGGGGCGCGGCGCACCTGGGACCATCTCCAGCACCACACGGTGCTGTTCGGTCCGCGCTATCGCGGCCTGGTGGACGAGATCTTCAAGGGGCCGAAGCTGCCCGACGACTTCTCGCTCTATCTCCACGCCCCCACCGTGACCGACCCGTCGCTGGCGCCGGAAGGCTGCACCGCCTTCTACGTGCTCTCGCCGGTACCGCACCTGGGCAAGGCGGACATCGACTGGGACAAGGAAGGTCCACTTTATCGCGACCGCATCCTCGCCCATCTGGAAGAGCGGCTGCTGCCTGGGCTGCGCGACAGCCTCGTCACCTCGCGCATCCTCACCCCGTTCGGCTTCCGCGATGAGCTGTCTGCCCATCAGGGCTCGGCCTTCTCGGTGGAACCCATCCTCACCCAGTCGGCATGGTTCCGGCCGCACAACCGCGATGCCAAGATCGGGAACTTGTACTTTGCCGGGGCCGGCACCCATCCGGGGGCGGGCGTGCCGGGGGTGGTGGGCTCGGCCAAGGCCACGGCGGGGCTCATCCTCGCGGACCTCGGTGTGACGCCCCGATGAACGCGCCCGCGCCCGCCGTCCTCGGCGCCAGCGAGGAGGCCATCGCGAAGGGGTCCAAGAGCTTCGCCGCCGCCGCGCGCCTGTTCGGCCCGCGCATGCGGGAAGACGCGGTGATGCTCTATGCCTGGTGCCGCCATTGCGACGACGTGGTGGACGGGCAGGAGCTGGGGCACGGCCGGGTTTCCAGCGCCGCCTCGCCCGCCGAGCGGCTCGACGGCCTCTATGAGGAGACCCGCAACGCCTATCGCGGCGCGCCCTCCACCCACCCGGCCTTCGCCGCCTTCGCCGAGGTGGTGAAGCGCAACGATATTCCCGAGCGCTACCCCCTCCAGCTGCTGGAGGGCTTCCGCATGGATGTGGAGGGCCGGCGCTACGAGAGCCTCGATGACACGCTGATCTATTGCTACCACGTGGCCGGCGTGGTGGGCGTCATGATGGCCCTCATCATGGGCGCACGGGATGAGGTGGTGCTGGACCGGGCGAGCGACCTCGGCCTCGGCTTCCAGCTCACCAACATCGCCCGCGACGTGATGGAGGATGCCGCCATCGGCCGCATCTACCTGCCCGCTTCCTTCCTCGCCGAGGCTGGCGTTCCGGAAGCTAGGATCGCCGCGCCGGAGCATCGCGCGGCGGTGGCCGGCGCGGTGGCGCGGCTGCTCGACGTGGCCGAGCCCTATTACGACCAGGCCCTCATCGGCATGGCCGCCCTGCCGTTCCGCGCGGCGGCGGCGGTGGGCGCGGCACGCGGCGTCTATCGCGCCATCGGCGTCGAGGTCCGCAGGCGCGGGCCGAAGGCGTGGGATTCCCGCGTTTCCACCTCCACGGCCCAGAAGGCCGGCTTTCTCGCGGGTGGCCTCGCGCAGGCCCTCGCCACGCGGTTCAAGGGCGCGCCGCCGCCCCGTCCCGCGCACCTTTGGACGCGTCCTCAATGACCCATTTCGCCGTCGTCGCCCCGCCGCTGCCGGGGCATATCAATCCGCTGCTGGTGCTCGCCCGGGAGCTTACCGCGCGGGGCCATCGCGTCACCTTCGTACACATGGCCGATGCCGCCCGGCTCATAGCCGGCAAGGGCGCCGAGTTCGCGCCTGTGGGCGAGAAGGACTACCCCGCCGGCGCCCTCGACGCCTATGTGGCGCGCCTTGCCGCGCCCACCGGCCTGTTCGGCCTGCTCGGTACCCTGAAGGTCACGGCTGCGCAGACCGACATGTTGTGCCGCGACCTGCCCGGCGTGCTGAAGGCCATCGGCGCGGACGCGGTGATCGCCGACCAGACCGAGGCGGCGGGCACCCTCGTGGCCCGCCATCTCAAGCTGCCCGTTGTCTCCACCGCCACCGCGCTGCCGCTGAACCGGGAGATCGGCGTGCCGCCGCCCTTCGTGCCCTGGCGCTATGATGCCAGCGAGCAGGGCCTCGTGTGGAACAAGGGCGGCTACCGCATCACCGACCTGTTGATGCGGCCCATGCGCCGGGTGCTGGAGCGCCACGGCGCGGCCTTTGGGCTCGATCCGTTCGCGGACGGCGGCTTCTCGCCGCTTTTGACCGTGGCGCAGATGCCGAAGGGGCTGGACTTTCCGCGCTCCGAGCTGCCCGCCACCTTCCACTACGGCTCGCCCTGGCGCGACGGCGCCGTCGTGCCGCGCATGGATCTGGCCCTGCCCCACGTGGAGGGCATGCCGCTCCTGTTCTGCTCTCTCGGCACCCTGCAGGGTGGGCGGATCGACCTGTTCCACAAGGTGGCGTTCGCGGCGCGGGACGTGGGGGCGCGGCTGCTCATCGCCCATGGCGGCATGCTGTCGGACGAGGAGGCGGCCCAGCTCTCGGGCCTCGCCGAGGTGCGCTCCTTCGTGCCGCAGCAGGAGGTACTGAAGCGCTGCGCCGCCGCCGTGCTCCATTGCGGAATGAACACGGTGCTGGACGCGCTGGCCGAAGGGGTGCCGCTGGTGGCCATGCCCATCGCCTTCGAGCAGCCGGCCACCGCCGCCCGCCTCGCTTATGCCGGCGTGGCTGAGGTGGTGCCGGCCGGCCGCGCCAGCCGCGTTCGCCTCGCCAATGCCTTGAGGGCGGTGCTCACCGTGCCGGATTATCGCCTTGCCGCCCGGCGCATTGCCGACGAGATGGCGGAAGGCGGCGGGGTGAAGCGTGCTGCCGATCTCATCGAGCAGGCAGTGGCGGGGGCGGGCGCCTGAGGCGGCAGGTTCAGTGCTATCGGCCCCCTCTCCCGCGTGCGGGGGAGGGTTTCCGGCGCGCCCGGTCGCAACGGGGGTTTAGGCCGAGAAGTATTTGGCTCTGAGCCGGTAGAGCACCTGCCGCCGTAGGGGATGGCCCAGGGGAATGGTGGGCAGGTCGAAATCCCCATCCGCGTCCCACACCATGCCGAGGCGTTCCATCACAGCACGCGAGCGCCGGTTGGCGGGGACGGTGATGGCGACGATCTCCTCCAGCCCGAGAGTCTGGAAGCCGAAGCCGAGGGCCGCCCGCGCCGCCTCGGTGGCGTAGCCATGGCCCCAGAATGCGGGATCGAACCGCCAGCCGATCTCCACCGCCGGGGTGAAGTGCTCGTCATAGGGCACGTGCACGAGGCCGGCATAGCCGGCGAAGTCCGTCACGCCGGGCGCCTCCACCACCCACAGGCCGAAGCCGTGGCGGGCGAAGTGCGCTTCCGCCCGGTCCGCCACCGCGTCGCTGGCAGCGCGGTCGGGCACCGGCATCAGGAATTCCATGGTGGCGGGGTTGGACTGCATGCGCCACAGGCCGTCGCGGTCTGCCGGCCGCCACGGGCGCAGCACCAGCCGCTCGGTGCTCAGGACCGGCGCCACTCAGGCCCCCGGAATGCGCGCGCGCAGCTTTTCTGCGACCGCGCGTCCAGTCACCTCGTGCCCCTCCAGCGCCGCGACGGAGCGGATGCCCAGCGCCGAGGTGAGGAAGATTTCTTCTGCCCGGCTGAGGTCGTCCGGTGTCAGAGGCCGTTCGCCCGCGCCCTCGGCCAGCACCGCCGCGCGCATGATGCCGGGCAGCACGCCTTCGGACAGGGGCGGGGTGAGGAGATCGCCGCCGATCACTGCAAACAGATTGGCGATGGAGGTCTCCGCCACCCGCTCGCGCGTATTGAGCAGCACCGCATCGTCCGCGCCGCGCCGCGCCGCCTCCTGGCGGGCGAGGATATTGTCGAGATAGTTCAGCGACTTCACCTGCGCCAGCGGCGAGCGATCATTGCGGCGGGTGCCCTGCGCGATCACGAGGCGCGCGGGCGGCGCCGGAGCGGGCAGGGGAGCGGCGGTGATGACGAGGGTCGGGTTGGGCTCGGCCGGGGGCAGCACGCCGCGCGGGCCGGTGCCCCGGCTGAGGGTGAGGCGCAGCGCGCCTTCCGTTAGGGCGTTCGCCTCGGCCGTCGCGGCAAGGGCGGCGGCAAGATCGAGCGCGGGAAGGGGCAGGCTGAGCACGCCGGCCCCGGTGGCGAGGCGGGCGAGGTGGGCCTTAAGCCGCAGCACGGCGCCTTGGCGCACCCGCATGGTCTCGAACAGGCCGTCACCGAGGGTGAAGCCCCGGTCGAACGGCGAGAGGTGCGCATCTTCCTGCGCGACGAGGCCTGTGCCGAGCCAGAGCTTCATGATGCGTCCCCCGACAAGGCCCGCAGCATGGGCGAGAGCTTCACCAGGCTCTCCTCATATTCGTCTACCGGATCGGAATCGGCCACGATGCCGCCCCCCGCCTGGGCCAGCAGCGTATCGTCGGCGCGGGTGATGGTGCGGATGACGATGGAGGAATCCATCGCCCCGTCGAAGCCGATCCAGCACACCGAGCCGCAATAGACCCCGCGCGGCACCGGCTCCAGCTCGTGGATGATCTCCATGGCCCGGATCTTCGGCGCGCCGGTGATGGAGCCGCCGGGAAAGCAGGCGGTGAGCAGGTCCACCGGGCCGAGGCCGTCCTTCAGCCGGCCCTCCACCACCGACACCAGGTGATGAACGCTGGCGAAGGTCTCCAGAGCGCACAGGGCCGGCACCTTCACGCTGCCCACCTTGCAGACCCGCGAGAGATCGTTGCGCAGCAGGTCCACGATCATCAGGTTTTCCGCCCGGTCCTTGGGCGAGGCGAGGAGGGCGGCGGCAAGCCGCGCGTCCTCCTGCGGGTCCAGGCTGCGGGGGCGGGTGCCCTTGATGGGCCGCGTCTCCACCCGTCCGTCGGGATCGAGGGACAGGAAGCGCTCCGGAGAGGCACTGAGAACGGCAAGGTCCGGCCCCGCGCGCAGGAAGGCAGCGAAGGGGGAGGGCGAGAGCGCGCGCAGGCGGGCATAGAGAGCAAGGTCGCTGAGGCCCCGCGGCCGCGCCGCGCGCATCTGCTGGGTGAGGTTGGCCTGGAAGATGTCGCCGGCGCGGATGTATTCGATCACCCGCGCGATGGAGGCTTCCACCTGCGTGCGCGGCTGTTCCGGCACGAAGCGGCCGGTGAGGGAAAAGTCGGGCGCCGGCGCGGTGGCGGGGGCGCTGTCCAGCCGGCGGCGGACGGCGTCGGCCCGCGCCTTTGCTCGCTCCTTGGCGGCGGCACCATGCTCCGGCCGGCCGGTGGAGACGATGTAGGCGCGGCGCTCCAGCCGGTCGAAGGCGAGCACCGTATCGTAAAGGCCCAGCACCAGTTCGGGAATTGCCGGGGTCGCCGGGCGGGGGGCGGGCAGGCGCTCCAGGTGGCGGCCCAGCTCATAGCCCAGATAGCCCATGGCCCCACCGCGAAACGGCACCGGGGAGGGTTCGGCCGGCACCGCATTGGCCGCCAGGGCGACAGCCAGCACGTCGAACGGATTTCCAGGTACGAGCCGCCCGTCCACGCGCACGCCGTCGGCCGCGCTGGTGATGACCTGGAACGGATCGGCCCCCAGATAGGACCAGCGCGCCCGCGCATCGCCCTCCGCTGCGCTGTCGAGGAAAGCGCAATAGGGCGCATCGGCGAAGGCATGGAGGGCGGCGAACGGGTCGCGGTACGGAATGTCAACGATAAGCACGGCAGGGCGACCGATTCGAAACGCTGGGCACAAGATGGCGCCCCCAGCCCGCGGGGGCAATGCGCGATGGTCGGGATGGCGTCGCGGCTCTGGCATGCGCCGCCATTTCCGGTCTGGGTGATGCACAGCTACCCCACGGCTGCATGGCCGCCGAGGTTCGCCTGCGTGAAGGCGCCTTCCCACGCCACAAGCATGTGCTATGGCAGTAATCACTGGCCGGCGCGCTTGCGTCCGGCCAAAGAAACCGTGTCCGGAACGAGCCCCGCGTGTCCGCCCCGCCTGACTTCCATCCCGCGCATCATGCGCCGGCCGTCTGGTTCCTGAAGGGCCTGAAGGCCGGCCTGTCGGTGCCTGCCATCGTGCTGTTCGCGAGCTATCTCGGCTTTGGCGCGGTGCTCCAGAGCGTGGGCTTTCCCATCGGGGCGGGGCTCGTCTCCACGCTCCTGGTGTGGGCGCTGCCGGCGCAACTGATCCTCATCGGCGGAATCGCGGCGGGCACCGCCCTGCCGGCCGTCGCGCTGGCGGTGGCTATTTCCTCCATTCGGCTGCTGCCCATGGTGGTGTCGGTGGCGCCCTATATCCGTGGTCCGCGCCGCAGCCTGTTCTGGGAGTTGGTGAGCGCCCATTACGTGGCCATGACCGTGTGGCTCGAGGGGCTGCGGATGTTGCCCCATCTGCCGGGGGAGGCGCGGCTGCCCTTCACCCTCGGGCTTGGCAACATGCTGGTTTCCATCAGCATGATGGGCACGCTCGCCGGCTTCCTCGTGGCGGGCGAGTTGCCGACGCCGCTGGCCGCGGGCCTGCTGCTGCTGACCCCGCTGTCCTTCACCGTGCTTATGGTGCGCAACGCCACAGGGCCGACCGACTGGCTGGCGCTGGCGGCGGGCTTCCTTCTCATGCCGGCGACGCTGCGATTGGAGGGCGGCCTCGACCTGATGATCGCCGGCATCGGCGGCGGCACCTTCGCCTATGTGGCCGGCCGGCTGCTGGAGCGCCGGCGGAGGCCGTCATGACGGGCGCAGCCATGAGCGAGGGTGCAGCACTGCTGATCGTGGTGCTGGTGGGCTTCCTGCCCACCGAGATCTGGCGCTCGCTGGCGGTTCTCGCCGGGCGGAGGCTGGAGGAGGGCAGTCCCGTCTTCCACTGGGTGAAGGCGGTGGCCACGGCGCTTCTGGCCGCTGTGGTGGCGCGGCTGCTGTTCGCGCCTGCCGGCGCGCTCGCCGCCGTGCCGCTGATGCTTCGGCTGGGGGCGGTGGCGGGTGGCGTCGCCGGTTTCCTCGCCTTCCGCCGCTCGGTGTTCGTCGGGGTGCTGGTGGGCGAAATTCTGCTGATCGCCGGGATCATGCTGTCCCACTGAGGCACCGGAGCGCATCCGGGGGACCCACGCCTCGGACACGAAAGCCCCCCGGGGGGAGGCGCCCAGGGCCTTCGCGAAAAAGAAGGGGCGCCCCGAGAGGCGCCCAGGGCCTTCGCGAAAAAGAAAGGGCGCCCCGAGAGGCGCCCTGGAGGAAGGTCATGAAGACCGTACCTGTTAAAATGGCCCAAAAAGCCGGCCGGGAAAAGACCGGTCCGACCCAGGGCCGGACCGGCGGGATCATCAGACCGAGTAGTACATCTCGAACTCGACCGGGTGCGGCGTCATTTCGAAGCGCATCACCTCGGTCATCTTCAGCTCGATGTAGGACTCGATGAAGTCCTTCTGGAACACGTCGCCCTTGAGCAGATACTCGTGGTCGGCGGCGAGCGAATCCAGGGCCTCGCGCAGCGAGCCGCAGACCGTGGGGATCTGCTTCAGCTCGGCGGGGGGCAGGTCGTACAGGTCCTTGTCCATGGCCTGGCCGGGGTCGATCCGGTTCAGGATGCCGTCCATGCCGGCCATGAACAGGGCCGCGAAGGCGAGGTAGGGATTCGCGCCGGGATCGGGGAAGCGGACCTCGACGCGCTTGGCCTTCGGGTTGTTGGTGTAGGGGATGCGGCAGGACGCCGAGCGGTTGCGGGCCGAATAGGCCAGCAGCACCGGAGCCTCATAGCCCGGGACCAGCCGCTTATAGGAGTTGGTCAGCGGGTTGGTGAAGGCGTTCAGCGACTTGGCATGCTTGATGATGCCGCCGATGTACCACAGGCAGTAGTCGGACAGGTCCGCATACTTGTCGCCGGCGAAGAGCGGCTTGCCGTCCTTCCAGATGGACTGGTGGACGTGCATGCCCGAGCCGTTGTCGCCGAACACCGGCTTCGGCATGAAGGTCGCGGTCTTGCCGTAGATGTTGGCCACCTGGTGGATGCAGTACTTATAGACCTGCAGGTGGTCGGCCATGGTCACGAGCGAGCCGAACTTGAGGCCGAGCTCATGCTGGGCGGAGGCCACCTCGTGGTGGTGCTTCTCCACCTTGGCGCCCATCTTGGCCATGGCGGCGAGCATCTCGGAGCGCATGTCCTGCGCTGAATCGATCGGGGGCACGGGGAAGTAGCCGCCCTTGGTCTTTACCCGGTGGCCGAGGTTGCCGCCCTCATATTCGGTGTCGCCGTTGGTGGGCAGCTCGACCGAGTCGAGCTTGAAGCCCGTGTTGTACGGGTCCGCCTTGAAGCGCACGTCGTCGAAGATGAAGAACTCGGCCTCGGGGCCGAAATAGACGGCGTCGCCGATGCCGGTGGACTTGGCATAGGCCTCGGCCTTGCGGGCGATGGAGCGGGGGTCGCGGCCGTAGGGCTGGTTGGTGGTCGGCTCCAGCACGTCGCAGACGATGGAGAGCGTGGTCTCCGCGAAGAAGGGGTCGATGCAGGTGGTGGCCGGATCCGGCATCAGCAGCATGTCGGATTCGTTGATGGCCTTCCAGCCGGCGATGGACGAGCCGTCGAAGGCGGTGCCTTCGGTCAGGAACTCATCGTCGACCATGGAAATGTCGAAGGTAACGTGCTGCCACTTGCCGCGCGGATCGGTGAAGCGCAGATCGACGTATTTCACGTCCTCGCTCTTGATCAGGTCGAGGACGTCCTTGGCCGTCTTGGTGGTCATGGGGGTATTACCTTTCTGCTGGCACGCAGGTTTTTATTGGACGCGTCAAATCGCGTCGAGGCCGGATTCGCCGGTGCGGATGCGGATCGCCTCCTCGATGGACGAAACGAAGATCTTTCCGTCTCCGATCCGTCCGGTCTGGGCCGCGCGGCGAATGGCGTCGACGGCCCGGTCTACCATATCGTCGGAGAGCACGACCTCGATTTTCACCTTCGGCAGGAAATCGACCACATATTCCGCGCCGCGATACAGCTCCGTATGGCCCTTCTGCCGGCCGAAGCCCTTGGCCTCGGTGACGGTGATGCCTTGCAGTCCCACGTCCTGGAGGGCCTCTTTCACTTCATCGAGCTTGAAGGGCTTAATGATTGCCTCAATCTTCTTCATCCGCTCCGTCTCCCCTGACCCGTCCACCGCCGCTGGTCGAGCCGGCAGAATTTAAGCAGGATATGTGCCATCCATACGCCCAAGTGCCTATGCGGACCAGTACCTTAGGTGAAAGCAGTTTTGCTCATGAAATAGGCGTTATGACTTCAAAATAGGCATTCTAAATCTTCATTGCATGCGTTTGCTGAGTATCAACTGGGCATAAGAGGGGCAAGGCAGCACGTGCACGCACTTCTCGATCCACAGGAAATGGGCCAGGCGGATCGACTCGCCGCCGAAATGGGCACGCCATCCTTCACGCTGATGGAGCGGGCCGGGACCGCCGTGGCCGATGTGGTGGCGCGCTTTCCGCTGCCGACTCGCGTCGTCGTCTTGTGCGGGCCCGGCAACAATGGCGGTGACGGCTTCGTCGCGGCGCGGGTGCTGACCCAGCGCGGCTTCCGGGTCCGCGTCGCCTTGCTGGGCGAACGCGCCCGCCTGACCGGAGATGCCAGGCGCGCCGCCGAACGCTGGCGCGGGACGGTGGAGGAGCCGGCTGTCCTCGACCTCACCGAGGCTGGGGTGATCGTCGACGCCCTGTTCGGTGCCGGCCTTGCCCGCGATCTCGACGGGGCGGCCAAGGCGCTGGTGACGCGCATGGCGGCCTCGGGCCGTCCGATCGTCGCCGTGGACCTGCCCTCCGGCCTTGATGGCGCCACGGGCAAGGTGCGCGGCGCGGCGGCGCAGGCGCAGGAAACGATCACCTTCTTCCGCCGCAAGCCCGGCCACCTGCTGGAGCCGGGGCGCAGCCTGTGCGGGCGGGTACGGGTGGCCGACATCGGGATTCCCGACGCGGTGCTGGATGTGATCAGGCCTGCCACCTCCGTGAACATGCCCGATCTGTGGCGCCCGGTGTTCCCGCTGCCGTCGGCCCTGGGCCACAAATATGATCGCGGCCATGCGGTGGTGGTGAGTGGCGGCGCCTGGACCTGCGGTGCCGCCCGTCTGTCCGCGCGTGGAGCATTGCGGGCCGGGGCGGGGCTGGTGACGGTAGCCCTGCCGCCGGATGCCCTGCCGCTGCACGCTGCCTCCTATGCCGCCATCATGCCCCGTCCCATGGCCTGCGACGACGATCTCGCCGCCCTGCTCGCCGACCGGCGGCTCGGTACGGTGGTGCTGGGGCCGGGCCTCGGCCTGGGGGCGGCGACGCGGGCGAAGATCGACATCGCCGCGCCGGGCCGACGCCTGGTGCTGGATGCGGACGCGCTCACCTCCTACGCCGGCGTGCCCTGGGCGCTGGCGGACGTTGCCGCGCGCACGGCGGGCCTCATCATCACCCCCCACGAGGGCGAGTTCGCCCGCCTGTTCGCCGGGGATCGGGCGGTGCTGGAAGCGCCCTCCAAGCTGGCGCGCGCTCGGGCGGCGGCGGCGCGGCTGGGCGCAGTGGTGGTGCTGAAGGGGGCGGATACGGTGGTCGCGGCCCCCGACGGCCGCGCCGCCATCGCCGAGAATGCGCCGGCCTATCTCGCCACCGCCGGTGCCGGAGACGTGTTGGCCGGCATGGCGGGAGGGCTTCTGGCGCAGGCCATGCCGCCGTTCGAGGCGGCGGCAGCCGCTGTGTGGCTGCATGGCGAGGCCGCCCGCGCCGCCGGGCCGGGCCTCGTGGCCGACGACCTGCCGGAGGCGCTACGCGAGGTCTACCGTCGGCTGTACGAGCTGTTCGGGGTGCGGTGAACCCGACGGCTTTCGGCCGTCCTCCTCGCTCTTTGGAGGTTTTTGGGCCTCAGGCCGTTACCTCATAGGTCTTGGAAACGACGACCTCGCCGTCGCCGCCGCGCTGGCCGACGATGGACCACGTGCCCGGCTGGGCGGCGCGGAACGCCACCCGCACCGTGGATTTCGACGGCACCGGAACGGTGTCGTGCCACCAGGGCCGCCAGCCGTCATAGACATTGTCCAGCAGGCGCACGGGATGGCCGGCGATATAGACCGACACCGGCGCGTCGAGGCTGTTCACCAGCGTCAGCACCACGCTCTTGCCCGCCTTCACCGTGCCGAGGGAAGCCGCGCCCGCCCCCGGCTTGTCGCCGATGGGCAGCTCGATGCGCAGGGCATCCTTCAGGGGAATCTCGGCCGGCAGGTCGTTGGGCGGCAACGGCGCCGGCGGGCCGGCAGGCGGCGTGCCACCGGCGCCCACCGGTGTCACCACGGCTAGCCGGATGGGGTCCTGGGTGGTCTCGATCTCGATGATGGTGGCGTCGGCGTCGTCCAGCGTCGTGGCCACATCCACCCGGCCGCCGGGGGCGATCTGGATGCTACCGTCCTTCAGTTCGAAGGGCTCGGATACCGGCTGGCCGTCCACCGCGATGGCATAGCTCGCCGGCCCGCGGATCTTCAGGCGCAGGAACAGTGGCGTCGCGTTCACGAGGCGCAGCCGCGCCCGCCCGCTCGCCGGACCCTGAAAGGTGGGCGAGATGGCGCCGTTGACCGGGAAAATGGGCATCCCGCTTTCCGGCGGGAAGGACTGGATGAACAGCAGGTGGTCCGCCGCATAGGCCGGCGGGCCCGCCTCCTCCACCACCAAGGCGCCGGCCAGGGCGCGGCGGGCGAGGCTGGGTGAGGTGGCATGATACCAATAGGTTCCGGCATCCGTGGGGATCAGGCTCAGGCTGGCGCTTTTGCCGGGCGCCACGGCCGCGAGCGCGGGTGAACCCGCCGGGAGGCGCACGCCCTGCCATGTGAGGGCGACGCTTTCCTTCAGGCCGTTGGCGAGGGAGACATTCAGCGCGCCACCCTTCTTCACCCGCAGCACCGGGCCGGGGAGGCCGCCGTTGAACAAGGCGAGCGGCCCCGGCCCGGCCAGCTCCGGCAGGCTGCCTTCGGCGGCGGTGAGCGTTGCCGGCGGGCTCGCCTGGGGAACCGGCGGCGGCACGGCGGCCGGCGATTGCGCGAGCGCCGGGACGAGGGCGCCCGCCGCGCCGGACAGGGAGAGGGCTGCAGCACCCTTGAGGACGGTGCGTCGGGAGGGAATCGGCGTCGTCACGCGGCGTCTCCTGGCAGGGTGCGTGGACCTTCATACGTGGCCGAAAAAAGGGCAAGCGGCTTTCCACCGCTCATTTGCGCGCCCGGGGCGGCAATCTCTGCCTTGGCCGGCCCGGCTGATGCGGGCCAAAGGCTTGCGGGCAGGTCGCCAGCGCGCGCGGATGCGGCGCCGGGCAGCTGCAGCAACGGGCAGGAGGGTGCCATTTTGTTGCTGCATGCGCGCGCCGTCATGATATAAGCCGCGACCCGATCCATACGTGCACAGCCGTGCGCGTGCGGTCGAACCTCTATGGTGCGCGTCCCGGATCGCGCGTCTCCGATTGGACGTTTCCGTGATGGAGCGTTTCCGTGGCGGAGTGCTTCGGGGTCTGCTGTCCGGTGCTCTCGAGGGCGCATCCGGCGGCGCGTGCGCCCTGCGGATGTGGGGTCTCGCGGACGTAGCGGACTTGCGGGCGTGGCGGAACTGGTAGACGCGCGGGATTTAGGTTCCCGTGACGCAAGTCGTGGGGGTTCGAAACCCTCCGCCCGCACCATGTTTCCGGTTCGCCGGGCGCTGCGAGGTTCGTGCGCCATGAGGTGTGGGACGTGCCGTGCGGCCTTTGGCGGGATGCCGGGGGATCTGCGGCGCCGAAACCGGTTTTGAACGTTTTCCGCGCCATGCGCGACAGGATGTGAAGGCAAGACGATGCAGGTGACCGAGACCCAGGCCGATGGCCTCAAGCGCGCGTTCCGTGTGGTGGTGTCCGCCGCCGACCTCGACGCCAAGGCCAATGCCAAGCTGGCCGAGCTCAAGGGCCAGGTGAAGCTCAACGGCTTCCGCCCCGGCAAGGTGCCCGTGGCGCACCTCAAGCGGGTCTATGGCAAGACCGTCATGTCCGAGGTGATCGAGCAGACGGTCAACGAGACCAACGGCAAGATCGTCGAGGAACACGGCTTCAAGCTGGCCCTCCAGCCCAAGGTCAAGCTGCCCGAGGAAGACCCCCAGGCCCAGGGCCTGCTGGATGGCGGCAAGGATCTGGCCTACGACCTCGAGATCGAGATCCTGCCCAAGATCGAGCTGGGCAACTTCAAGGACATCTCGGTGGAGAAGCTCGTGGTGGACGTGGCCGACGCGGAGGTCGACGAGACCATCCAGCGCATCGCCGACGCCAACCGCCCCTTCGTCACCCGTGAAGGCGGCTATGCCGAGAACGGCGACCGCGTCACCATCGACTTCACCGGCTATGTGGACGGCGAGAAGTTCCCCGGCGGCGAGGGCCAGGACATCGACGTCCTGCTCGGCTCCAACAGCTTCATCCCCGGCTTCGAGGAACAGCTCCTCGGCGTCTATGCCGGCGACAACCGCACCCTCAATGTGACCTTCCCGGAAGGTTATGCGGCCAAGGAACTGGCCGGCAAGGCCGCCACCTTCGAGGTGACGGTGAAGTCCGTGGCCGCCCCCGGCCCCCTCGCCCTTGACGACGAGTTCGCCAAGACCCTGGGCCAGGAAAGCCTGGAGAAGCTCAAGGAAATGGTGCGTGCGCGCATCGTCAGCGAGCACGCCGGCGCCGCCCGTCAGAAGGTGAAGCGCGCCCTGCTCGACGCGCTCGACGCCACCCACCAGTTCGTGGTGCCGGAAGGCCTC
The DNA here is from genome assembly GCF_005871085.1 of Xanthobacter autotrophicus. Classification (GTDB taxonomy): domain Bacteria; phylum Pseudomonadota; class Alphaproteobacteria; order Rhizobiales; family Xanthobacteraceae; genus Xanthobacter; species Xanthobacter autotrophicus. The sequence goes on from NZ_VAUP01000028.1 coordinate 412,725, forward strand.
GTGGAGCAGGAATTCTTCGGCGTGTGGAGCCGGGTGCAGGAAGACCTTGCCGCCCAGAACCGCACCTTCGCCGACGAGGGGACCACCGAGGAGGAGGCCCGCGCCGACTACCGCAAGATCGCCGAGCGCCGCGTGCGCCTCGGCCTGGTGCTTGCGGAAATCGGTGAGCGCAACAATATCCAGGTCTCCGAGGACGAGGTGACGCGGGCGGTCGTGGAGCGGGCTCGCCAGTTCCCCGGTCAGGAGCAGCAGGTGTGGGAATATTATCGCCGCAACCCTGAAGCCCTGGCCTCCGTGCGCGCCCCCCTGTTCGAGGAAAAGGTCGTTGATTTCCTCCTGGAGCTCGCCAACGTGACCGAGAAGACGGTCACCAAGGAAGAGCTCTACAAGGAGGAAGAGGAAGACGAGAAGGCGGCCTGAGGGCCAAAGTCCGCCTTCGTCCTGCGACGATATTGCGCGGCACGCCCTCCGGGGCGTGCCTTCGCCCGCGCCCCGAGGACTGACGATGCGTGATCCTGTCGATACTTATATGAATTATCTCATCCCCATGGTGGTCGAGCAGACCAACCGCGGGGAGCGGTCCTACGACATCTTTTCCCGCCTCCTGAAGGAGCGCATCATTTTCCTCACCGGCCCGGTCGAGGACGGCATGTCCACCCTCGTGGTGGCGCAGCTGCTGTTCCTGGAAGCGGACAATCCGAAGAAGGAAATCTCGATGTACATCAACTCCCCCGGGGGAGTGGTGACATCGGGCCTCGCCATCTACGACACCATGCAGTTCATCAAGCCTGCGGTGTCCACGCTCTGCATCGGCCAGGCCGCCTCCATGGGCTCGCTGCTGCTGACCGCCGGCGAGAAGGGCATGCGCTTCGCCCTGCCCAACGCCCGAATCATGGTCCATCAGCCGTCGGGCGGCTTCCAGGGCCAGGTGACGGACATCATGCTTCACGCGCAGGAGATCCTGAATCTCAAGCGCCGACTGAATGAAATCTATGTGAAGCACACCGGGCGCTCGATGGAGAAGATCGAGGACGCCCTGGAGCGCGACAACTTCATGACCGCCAAGGCGGCGCTGGACTTCGGCCTCATCGATTCCGTGATCGACCAGCGCCCCACCGACGAGACGTCGAAGGCGGCGTGATCCGGGCCGACGCAGGGGGTTCTCGAAATGCCCCCCTTGCGTGCGGTGCAAGATCGCGCTTGCATGTCGTTAAGCCGGCATCGGATGCCGCGTAACCGGCCCTCGCCCAAAAGGCGGGGGCCGCTGCGTTCAGGGGTCTTCACATTTCGGCAGGACCCCCGGGATCACGATGCGGTCGACGGCGCGATAAGGGCGCGGCGGGTCCGGTTGGTTGCTTTCCGGCACTGTGTCGCCTGGGGAATGTCGCTTCCCCGCCTTGATCGTGTCGTCTCGGGGTGGTTGGTTCGCATGAACCGATCACCGTTTCGGGATTGGCTAGATTTTTGCTTGGTCCAATCCCCATATGTGACGCTAACGAGACGGGTGCGTTTCGCGTCCGGTTCGGTAGATGGTAGGAGACGAAGATGAGCAAGACCGGCGGCAGCGACAGCAAGAACACGCTTTATTGCTCGTTCTGCGGCAAGAGCCAGCACGAGGTCAGAAAGCTCATCGCCGGACCGACTGTGTTCATCTGCGACGAATGCGTCGAGTTGTGCATGGACATCATCCGGGAAGAGTCGAAGTCCTCTCTGGTGAAGTCGCGGGATGGCATCCCCACCCCGAAGGAGATCCGCAAGGTCCTCGATGACTATGTCATCGGCCAGGATCACGCGAAGAAGGTCCTGTCGGTGGCGGTGCACAACCACTACAAGCGCCTCAACCACGCCTCCAAGCACGGCGACGTGGAACTCGCGAAGTCCAATATCCTGCTGATCGGGCCTACCGGCTCCGGCAAGACGCTGCTCGCGCAGACCCTGGCGCGCATTCTCGACGTGCCCTTCACCATGGCCGACGCCACCACGCTGACCGAAGCCGGCTACGTGGGCGAGGACGTGGAGAACATCATTCTCAAGCTGCTCCAGTCAGCCGACTATAACGTCGAGCGGGCACAGCGCGGCATCGTCTACATCGACGAGATCGACAAGATCAGTCGCAAATCCGACAATCCCTCCATCACCCGCGACGTGTCGGGCGAGGGCGTGCAGCAGGCGCTGCTGAAGATCATGGAAGGCACGGTGGCCTCGGTTCCCCCCCAGGGTGGCCGCAAGCATCCCCAGCAGGAATTCCTGCAGGTGGATACCACCAACATTCTGTTCATCTGCGGCGGCGCCTTCGCCGGCCTCGACAAGATCATCTCCTCGCGCTCGAAGGGGTCCACCTCCATCGGCTTCCAGGCCAAGGTGGCCCCGCCCGAGGATCGCCGCCCCGGCGAGGTCTTCCGCGAGGTGGAGCCCGAGGACCTGCTGAAGTACGGCCTTATCCCCGAGTTCATCGGCCGTCTGCCGGTTCTGGCGACGCTGGGTGACCTCGACGAGGAGGCCCTGAAGAAGATCCTCTCCGAGCCGAAGAACGCGTTGGTGAAGCAGTACCAGCGCTTGTTCGAGATGGAGAATGTGGACCTGAGCATCCACGAGGAGGCCCTCGGCGCCATCGCCCGCAAGGCGATCGAGCGCAAGACTGGCGCCCGTGGCCTGCGGTCCATCATGGAGAGCATCCTCCTCGACACCATGTTCGACCTCCCTGGCCTTGAAGGGGTGGAAGAAGTGGTGATCTCGCGGGAGGTCGTCGAGCAGAGTGCGCGTCCGCTTTATATTTACGCGGACCGTGTCGGCGACGCCGGCGCCAGTGCGTGACGGCGTCCGCCCCATGCCGCGCTCCCGGCCTCACGGCACGGGGGCGGGCCGGGGCGTGGTCCGGAAGCCGGGCCAGACAGGGGGGATGACGGAACAGGCTCAGGCCCGGTTCCGCCCTCGCCCGAACCCGGTTAACGGGGTGCCCTTGAAACGGGCAGGTTGCGTGTCCATCTACTTTTCGACAGTTCCGGTCTCGGGGGTCGGACCTCGTGCCTCCTGCGGCTCACGCCGCTTCAGCATTGAAAATCCACGCCCGTCTCCGGCCGCGTGCACGCGCGGCAGCGCCCAGTTGTGCGCTTTTCCCGCGCGTGTACTTCTTGAAAGGATTGCGTCATGACGAGCCAGAAGCCGCGCCCGCCGCTCGTTGCCGGGATGTCCCAGACCTACCCGGTCCTGCCTCTTCGGGACATCGTGGTATTTCCCCATATGATTGTTCCCCTCTTCGTGGGGCGCGAGAAGTCTATCCGCGCCCTCGAAGAGGTCATGCGCGGTGATACCTACATCCTCCTCGCCACCCAGGAGAACGCCTCGGACGACGATCCCGCCGCCGAAGCCATCTTCTCCGTGGGCACGCTCGCGACCGTCCTCCAGCTGCTGAAGCTGCCCGACGGCACCGTGAAGGTGCTGGTGGAGGGCGTCAGCCGCGCCCAGGTGACCCGCTACACCGAGCGCACCGATCTCTACGAAGCCGAGGCCATCACCCTCGACGACGAGGCCGGCGACCAGGTGGAAGCCGAGGCGCTCGCGCGCTCGGTGGTCACCGAGTTCGAGAATTATGTGAAGCTCAACAAGAAGGTGTCGCCCGAGGTGGTGGGTGTCGTCAGCCAGATCGACGACCATTCCAAGCTCGCCGACACCGTCGCCTCGCACCTCGCTGTGAAGATCCCGGAGAAGCAGGGCGTCCTGGAGATGCTCAAGGTGGCCGATCGCTTGGAGAAGGTGCTCGGCCTGATGGAGAGCGAAATCTCCGTCCTGCAGGTTGAAAAGCGCATCCGCACCCGCGTCAAGCGGCAGATGGAGAAGACCCAGCGCGAGTACTACCTCAACGAGCAGATGAAGGCGATCCAGAAGGAGCTCGGCGACGAGGACGGCAAGGACGACCTGCAGGAGCTGGAAGACCGCATCAAGCGGACCAAGCTCACCAAGGAAGCCCGTGAAAAGGCCGCCCACGAGTTGAAGAAGCTGCGCCAGATGTCGCCCATGTCGGCGGAAGCCACCGTGGTGCGCAACTACCTGGATTGGCTGCTCTCGATCCCGTGGAGCGTGAAGAGCAAGGTCAAGAAGGACCTGCCCTTCGCCCAGCAGATCCTCGACAGCGACCACCACGGCCTCGACAAGGTCAAGGAGCGAATCGTCGAGTATCTGGCCGTGCAGAGCCGCGCCAACAAGCTCACCGGGCCCATCCTGTGCCTGGTCGGCCCTCCCGGCGTGGGCAAGACCTCGCTCGGCAAGTCCATCGCCAAGGCGACGGGCCGTGAGTTCGTGCGCGTGGCCCTGGGTGGCGTGCGGGACGAAGCGGAGATTCGCGGTCACCGGCGGACCTACATCGGGTCCATGCCCGGCAAGATCATCCAGTCCATGCGCAAGGCGAAGAAGTCCAACCCGCTCTTCCTGCTGGACGAGATCGACAAGATGGGCGCCGATTTCCGCGGCGATCCGTCCTCGGCCCTGCTGGAGGTCCTGGACCCCGAGCAGAACCACACCTTCAACGACCACTATCTTGAGGTGGATTACGACCTCTCGAACGTCATGTTCGTGACCACGGCGAACACGCTGAACATCCCGCCGGCCCTTCTGGACCGCATGGAGGTGATCCGCATCGCCGGCTACACCGAGGACGAGAAGGTGGAGATCGCGCGCAAGCACCTGATCCCCAACTCCCTCGGCAAGCATGGCCTGACGGTGAAGGAGTTCGCCATCGACAACGAGGCGCTGCTCACCCTCGTCCGCCGCTACACGCGGGAGGCGGGTGTGCGTAATCTCGAGCGCGAGATCTCCACGCTGGCCCGCAAGGCGGTCAAGGAGCTGGTGCTGTCGAAGAAGAAGTCGGTGAAGGTGACCGCCAAGAACCTCGAGGACTTCCTCGGCGTGCCGCGCTACCGGTACGGCGAAGTGGAAACCGAGGATCAGGTGGGCGTCGTCACCGGCCTTGCCTGGACCGAGGTGGGCGGCGAGCTGCTGACCATCGAGGGCCTCATGATGCCCGGCAAGGGCAAGATGACGGTCACCGGCAACCTGCGCGACGTGATGAAGGAATCCATCTCCGCGGCGGCGTCCTACGTGCGCTCGCGGGCGGTTGATTTCGGCATCGAGCCGCCTTTGTTCGAGCGGCGCGACATTCACGTGCACGTGCCGGAAGGCGCGACCCCGAAGGACGGTCCGTCCGCCGGTGTCGGCATGGCGACGGCGATCGTGTCGGTGATGACAGGCATTCCGGTGCGCCGGGATCTGGCCATGACCGGTGAGATCACCCTGCGCGGCCGGGTGCTGCCCATCGGCGGCCTCAAGGAAAAGCTCCTTGCGGCCCTGCGCGGCGGCATCAAGACGGTGCTGATCCCGGAGGAGAACGCCAAGGACCTGGCGGATATCCCGGCCAACGTGAAGAACGCGCTGGATATCATCCCGGTCTCGCGCATGGACGAGGTGCTCGCCAACGCGCTGGTTCGCCCGCTGGTGCCGATCACCTGGGAAGAGCGCCCGGTGAACGCCCCGGTGCCGGGCGAAGAGACCTCAGGCGTGGTCGCCCACTGACGACAAACCCGGCCGGATTGTCCGCAAACCAGCCGGATTGAAGCGTTTTCCAGCGAAAAGCGAGGGCGTGTTGCCGCTTCTCCCCGTCAAACCGGGAGAGCGGCGCACGCCCTCAACCTTTTCAAAGGCTTAACGCTCGCTTGTGCGCCGCTGACGCGGTTGGTTTTCCCCCGGTTGTTCGCAGGCGCACAGTGGGAAATCGTGCATTGGTGCGGGTTTGACGCCGATCGCGCTTGCAAAAGCCTTATTTTCCGTGATGCTCGCGCCGTTCGTGAGGGCTTGAGCCTGCACGATTCGCGTTCTGACAACGGAAGGAAAGGTCAGATGACCACCAAGAACGAACTGATCGCCGCGGTGGCCGAAGAGGCGAAGCTGACGAAGACGGCTGCGGCAGCGGCTGTGGACGCCACCTTCGACATCATCGCCAAGGCGCTGCAGGAAGGCGAGGAAGTCAAGCTGATCGGCTTCGGCAGCTTCTCCGTGGTGACGCGCGCCGCTCGCGAAGGCCGCAATCCCCGCACCGGCAAGCCCGTGAAGATCAACGCTTCCAAGGCTCCGAAGTTCACCCCCGGCAAGGGCCTCAAGGAAGCCGTCAACGGCTGATCGGGTCCCGGGCTCTTCGGGCCCCTCCAAAGACTTCCCGGACGCTCCCGGCCCGTCTCATGCGGGCGGAGCGTCCCCGAGCCGCGCGTCGGTTGCCTCAGGCACCGCCCCGGCGGGGCATGGGGGCGGGAAGACTTTGGATTTTCAGTGCCAATCCGACACCGGCTCGGGTGCGGACCATGCGATGGGCCGGCAAGGCAGCGCGCGCGCCCGAGCATTTGAGGCCGGGCTTCACCCGGTTGCAGCACTCCGGCTCGAGGGTCGGGCAGCCGTTGTCCTGCCGGTTCTGTGCGCCGGCCGGATCAGTGATGCAGCCACACATCTTCGCGGCCGGCAGTGGAGCGCGCCGGACCGGTGGGCATCAAGGGCGGCTGGGCCGCCCGCGCGTTTCGCAGCCCGATTGCCTGCGAACCACGAACTGGCTCCATCGATTGGCGGCACCCGCCATTCGCCTGCGGTGGCGGTCCTGCGCCCTCGCATCCCGATTCTGCTCGTGCTTGCCCCTGTCATGCTCCGCCGCCGCCCTTGCCGCCTGCGGAGCATGGGATTATAGCGCCTGCACGGTCCCGGCCTGGGCGGTTAGCTCAGTTGGTAGAGCATCTCGTTTACACCGAGAGGGTCGGCGGTTCGAGCCCGTCACCGCCCACCAGGCCCGCCGTTTTCCCTTCATTCCCCCACGTCCGTAGTCTGCGACCGCCTTCTCCGCCTTGAACGAGGGTGCTCGCGGGCGTCGTCGGCGTTCCGGCGGGCGTCGGGAGATTCGCATCGGCGGCATTTTGTGTCTCTCCGCGTGCGAAGGCGCGGATGGCGTGGCTGGTGCAAAGCTTTGCCGGGACTGGATCTTCGCGCTGCCTGTGGACAAGTGCTCCGCAAAATATGCGCGTGTTGCTTGACTTGCGCGGAGGGCTGCCGTACCACGCCGCTCTCTTCGGCGGCACGGTTCGTCCGGCGCCGGTTCGGGGGGGTGTAGCTCAGTTGGTTAGAGCGCCGGCCTGTCACGCCGGAGGTCGCGGGTTCGAGCCCCGTCACTCCCGCCAATCATCCCAATATCTTGAGACGGTTTCCTGGCAGGCTGTGATACTTATCCAGCCGGTGCAGTGACGCATTTCTCACCCTTTTGTTCCCTGATCTTCGCGCACCCGGCCCCGCGCGCCTCGTCCACCTGCCGCACCGTTGCGACGAGGACGGGGGTGTAGACCTTCTGCAGGCGGGTCGAAGCCGACAGGGCGTTCGCCATCTTCGTCGACACGGATTCCGCCCTGGCGCCGCCAGCGACGGCCTCCCGCACCGCGGCAAAATCCTTTCCCAACCTGTCCTTGGTATCGGGGCGCGGGAGCCCCGCCCGCCCTTGTCCGTGGGCAGCACATGGCGCGTCCGAACGATCGGAGCCGCCTTATGGATCTCAAGGCCCCGCCCGCCGAGACAGGTATCCAAAATCGCTTCAGACCATCTGCTGACGGTCGCGGCGGCCGCGCGGCCGGTCCAAGCGCAGCCCAGCTCAAAATAGCTGCCAGAGGCGTCCGCCAGCCTCTGGGAGGGGGTGAGGCTGCGCGCATCGATCGGAGAGAGTTGGGAACCCCAGATGGCGGCCATGCAGGCGGCAAGGCCACGATAGCCCATCCGCAACGACATCCGGGCGCAGCAGGGGACTGTGGAGCGGGAAACGGCGGAACTGCTCAAGCAGGTGTCCACCCGGCTGGAGCCGTTGAGGGGAGGCGCCGCGCCGTCCACTTCGTCGGGGTGTTAGGGGAGGGGATGGTGGAATACGCCACTAACGCACGCCCCCAGCAGCGTCGCTCAACGTCCAGTACGACCCAAAACAGACCCTGGTTTGAAGCCCTAATGCGCCGGCCCGAAGGCTCGGACCAGTGTCGCCGGCGCACCCGTGACCGCAACACCCTTCACTCGGTCGGCGGCACTGACGAGGAGGTCGCGTGTTGCCGCTGTCCGGTTGGGCTCGCCGTCGATAGCGATGAGCCCGAGGTCGAGCGCCCTCTTGGCGGCCATGGTGCCATCAAGCACTGCGGCAAGAATGGCTTCGCTCGTGACGATGACCACATCACCGGGAGAAGCTCCCGGTGCATGTACCTGAAGTGCGTAGCCCTGCGGCTCCGGACTGAATCTCGCCCAAAGCTTCGAATCGATGAACAGAAGCGAGATGGCTGGGGCATCGCCGTCAGCGATACTCGCCGCGGCGAACAACCTGTGGAAGGCGCTAATGCGGCCGACCGCGCGCCAATAGCCTGACGAGCCGGGAACGATCGGGGCAACCGCCGTTTTATCGACGATGCCCGCCGCAACGGCATCGCTGATCGCAAAGGCCACCGCGATGGACCTGGGATGCTCGGCGCTGAAGCCGTCACCCAGGATGCCGTCGAAGCCGCAGGCGATGGACGGCGACGTCGCCATTCCCGCAGTCAGGAGAAGCAGCGCCGTCGCCGTTATGCGGTGAAGAATCGAGCGCATGTCCGGGTTTCGCCTTCTGCATGCTACGGCGTGACGATGTGGAACCAGAACGGAAACTTGTCGAGCATCCCGACGAATTCCACGAAGGCTTCGCGGCGGCCCTCAACCTTCATGTTGCCGGTGGTTATGGCCTGCTCGGGAGTGATTTCGCCGAGCTGGATGCTGTCGAGCGTTGCCTTGGTCAAGGTGACCTGGGCATCGGCATCCGGGGCCGATCTGGCCGCATAGTTGAGCACGCCATTTTCAATGACCAGAGAATACGGCTTCTTGAGATCGCTGAAGTCGATGTTGAGGATTATCTTCTTGCCCGCGGCCTTTTCGCCGTTCAGCCGCACGGCAAAATAATCGAACGTCATCTCGGGCGGCATGGCCCGGATGGTGTCGGGGCTTGCGGTGTTGATGCCGCCGGCATCCGGGACACCATTGCGCAGCTCGTATGCGCCTTGCAGATAGACCGAGCGCCATGGACCGGACTCGGCCTGATAGCCCATCTGCTCATAGGTGTCGGCGAGCAATTCCTTGCCGTCCCTGTTGCTCGGATCGGCAAATACCACCTGCTTGAGTGCTTCCGCCACCCAGCGGTACTCACCCTTGTCGAAGTCCGCTTTGGCCTTTTGCAGGATGGCCGCCGCGCCCCCCATGTACTCGACATATTTTTTGGCCGCTTCCTCCGGCGGCAACTGGTCGAGCGTGGTCGGGTTGCCGTCATAAAAGCCCATGTAGCGCTGATAGACAGCCCGCGTGTTGTGCTTGAGGGTGCCGTAATAGCCGCGGTTGAACCAGGCTCTGTCCAGCTCCGGCGGCAGCTTGACCATGTTGGAGATTTCCACGCCGGTGTAACCCTTGTTCATCAGGTTCACCGACTGATCGTGAATGTACTTGTACATGTCACGCTGCTTCTTCCAATAATCGATAATGTTCGTGTTGCCCCAGATCGGCCAGTGGTGGCTCTGGAACTTGACGTCGGTGCCGGCTCCATAAAGGTCGATCGTCTCGTTGAGGTGGTTCGCCCATTTGAGTGCATCGCGCACCTGCGCGCCGCGCAGGGTGAGGATGTTGTGCATCGTGTTGGTCGCGTTCTCCGCCATCCACATGGCGCGGAACTGCGGGAAGTAGGTGTTCATTTCTGCCGGCGCCTCGGTGCCGGGTGTCATCTGGAACACCATCGTCACGCCATCGATGGTGGCTTCCTCGCCGGTCTTCTTGATCATGCGCGTGGGCTCGATGAGCGTGGTCGTGCCGGCTGAGGTGGTTTGTCCCAGGCCGCCATTGACGCCGCCTTGCGCGTTCCGCGGCAGCAGCGCGCCATACATGTAGATCGCGCGCCGGCTCATGGCGTTGCCGGCGATCACGTTCTCGCTGACGGCATGTTCGGTGAAATGCTCCGGCGCGAGGATCGGCACCTTGTTCGCCTCGACATCCTTCTCGTCGACGATGCCGCGCACGCCACCGTAATGGTCCACATGCGAGTGGCTGTAGACCACGGCCACGATCGGAAAGACGCCGAGGTTTTTTGAAACGAGGTCGTAGGCCGCCCTGGCGGTTTCGGCGGAGATGAGAGGATCAAAAACGATCCATCCGGTATCGCCGCGCACAAAGGTAATATTAGACAGGTCGTAGCCGCGCACTTGGAAAATCTTGTCGTGGACCTTGAACAGTCCGTATTGCATGTTCAGCAGTGCATTGCGCCAAAGACTCGGATTTACGGTATCCGGCGCTGGCTTGTCGACGCTGATGAAAGCCTTGTACGCTTCCAGATCCCAGACGACATTGCCCTTGTCTCCCTTGATGGTCAGCGTATCCGGCTTGGCGATCAGGCCACGCGTGGCGTTATCGAAATCGTCCCGGTCGTTGAAATTGAGCCGCTGCTGCATCTCGCGGTTCGCGGCCTTGGTTGCCTCGGTCGCCGGTTTGGGCTGAGACTGGGCATGCCCTGTGCTCGAGAGCGACACGGCTAGCGCAACGGTCAGCGAGGCGCGCGCGAGCGAAATAATCGGTCTCATGGACAGTATCCATTCCCTAAATTGGCTATATGGTAGCGATTTTTAAATCGCGGCGTTCTGTTTTTCATTGATACGCATCAGTGTGCGGAGCGGTTATTGGATTCAAAGGATCGGTCTTTTCTATCAATTACGCAAGCCGTATACGGGTAGCTACTGACTCCATGAGGCTACGCGTATGCAGGTCGGAAAGTCAGATAATGCTGGTCTTGGGGGTTGTTTGCATCGGCGTCGCATGGCGGGCTTTTTCAGGTTCAGGTTGCTGCCCGGAGTTGGCCGTCCCGTATGACCGCCGCTTTGCTCTGCGCATCAAGGCGATGCCCCGCCGCCTTGCGGCTACGCGAGGCGATGAAGGCAATGCGCGAACGCTCTGGTTCGAGGGCCCGTGTCCATTGATCTGCGGCTTGAGTGGGCGATCTGCATGTGACGTAGCGGAATGCCAGGAGCCGAGCTGCCAATGAGGAAGTGCTCTTTGGATAGAGGTATGATCGTCTGGAACTTTTAGGTCAAATTCGGACGGGACGAATGGCTGTGGCCAAGCTAAGGTCCCGCCGTTGCCTAGAGTGACGACATCCTTCCCAATAAGAGAAGGTCACCCATGCTTTCCAAGCGTCATTTCCTGAAGATCCTCGCCGCCGGCGGGCTGTCCGCGCCGGCCCTCGTTCCCGGCCTGTCGTGGGCGGCGTCGCCCCCCGATCGCCCCGGCTTCTTCAAGGCGAAGGACATCGCCGAGGCCGCCTTCATCTACGGCCTGCCCATGGTGATGAACTATGGGGTGATGTACGAATACGTGGTCGACCGGAACTCGGGCCAGTTCAAGGCCCCGTTCAACGAGATCTACAACGAAGCCCGCGTCTTCACCTATCAGGACACCTCGGTTCCCACCCCCAACAGCGACACGCCCTATTCGCTGGCCTGGCTGGACCTGCGGGCCGAGCCGGTGGTCATCTCTGTACCGGCGGTGGATCCCAAGCGCTATTATTCGGTCCAGCTCGTGGACGGGAATACCTTCAACTACGGCTATATCGGCAGCCGCTCCACCGGCAACGACGCCGGCGACTTCCTGGTGGTCGGGCCGCGCTGGACCGGCGAGACGCCGCCCGGCATCCGCAAGGTCTTCCGTGCCACCACCGATTTCGCCCTGACCATCTTCCGCACCCAATTGTTCGATGCCGCCGACATCGACAACGTGAAGAAGGTGCAGGCGGGCTACCAGTTGCGGCCGCTCTCCACCTTCCTCGGCAAGGCGGCGCCGCCGGCCGCGCCGGTGCCGGACTTCCCCAAGTTCACCAAGGACCTCGCGCGCACGGAATTCTTCGAGTTCCTCGATTTCGCGCTGCAGTTCGCCCCGGCCCTGCCGGAAGAGCGCGAGATCCGCGCGCAACTGGCCACCATCGGCGTGGGGCCCGGCAAGAGCTTCGATTTCAAGACGCTCTCGCTGGAAGACAAGGCCGAGGTGCTGCTGGGCCTCAAGGAGGGCCAGCGCAAGGTGACCGAGGCGGTGGCGGCCTTCGGCACGAATTTCAACGGCTGGCGGGTCGGCTCCATCGCCGGCGATGCCGACTTCTTCAAGCAGGACTGGCTGCTGCGGGCGGTGGGGGCCCAGGCCGGCATCTATGGCAATGACGCCGTGGAGGCCACCTACCCGATGACCCGCCTGGACGCCGACGGCCAGACCCTCGACGGCTCCAAGCACAATTACACCCTGACCTTCCCGGCCGACGGCCTGCCGCCGGTCAACGCTTTCTGGTCGGTGACCATGTACGACGGCGTGAACCAGCTGCTCATCAAGAACCCGATCGACCGCTACCTCGTCAACTCGCCGATGTTGCCCAACCTCAAGCGCAACGCCGACGGGTCGATCACCCTCTACATCCAGAACAAGTCCCCTGGTCCGGACAAGGAAAGCAACTGGCTGCCCGCGCCGGACGGCCCGATCTACCTTGTGATGCGACTCTATTGGCCCAAGGAAGCTCCCCCCTCCATCCTCCCGGCCGGGAAGGGCACCTGGCAACCGCCGGGCATCCGGAAGGCCTGATTCAGAGGCAAGCGACTCGCGGCGGCCGAGTGGTTCCGGCCCCGTGGGCGGGGTGGTGTGTCGCCACCCCTGCCATGGGAGCGCACCGTCCCGGCCGAGAGATCTTCCGGCCGGTGCGCATCTGTGACACTTTTGGCAATTAAGGTACGGCTTGGCCTGCCAACAAGTGTCACAACGCCTTATGAATGCTCATCATCATCCGGCCTGTCACGCCGGAGGTCGCGGGCTCGACCCCCATCGCTCCCGCCAATTCTGCGACGATGCTCCCCGGATCTCCTGCACCAATCCCGGACCCGCTGTGCGTTTCAGCGTCGGGTCCCACGGTGCATTGCGGTCCGCATGTCATCCCGGTGACCGGACCTTGCGCTCCGCTGCCGACCCGACGCACTCTGCTGTTCTGTTTCTCAGCACTGTCCGGTCCATGACCCGTCCCAGACCTTCGTTCCGTTCTTCTCGGCTGGGCATCGTGCGCCGCTGCGGCGCTTTCCTGCTCGGCCTGCTGATGCTCTCCACCGTTCTGTCGGCCGCCGCCATCGCCTGTCCGGACGATGTGCGGCCCGCACCGCCGCTGGTGCTGGCGCAAGCTGCCAAAATTCGTGCCGAGGGTCGGCCGCTGCGCATCCTGGCCATTGGCTCGTCCACCACCGCCGGGGCGGGGGCCTCCAGCACGGCCGCCAACTATCCGAGCCAGCTGGCGCTCCGGCTGGGCGCGGCGCTGGGGGAGGGGAAGGTCGAGATCACCAATGCCGGCGTCAACGGCGAGAGCGCGCCCGCCACGCTGGGTCGGCTCGAGCTGTTCCTGAAGGCCGCGCCGGCGCCGGACCTGGTGCTGTGGCAGGTGGGCACCAATGACGTGATCTTCGGCGGCGATCCGGCGCGGCTGCAGCAACTGGTGGGCAAGGGGCTCGACGCTGTCGCGGCGGCGGGCGCGGCAGTGCTGGTGATCGACCAGCAATATTACCCGGCCATACTCGATCTCGACCGCTACGAGAGCTTTGTCGCCGCCGTGGGCACGGCCGCGTCCGAGCGTGGCGTACCGTTGCTGCCGCGCTATCTGATGATGAAGCAATGGGCGGCGCAGGACCCGGCGGGCCTGCGCGCCACGCTGGCCTGGGACCGCTTCCACTCCAACGACAAGGGCTACGCCTGCCTCGCCGAACTGCTGGCACCGGCCATCGTGGCGGCCATGGCGGCGCCTGCTGGTGCGCCGCAGGGCTTGGCCTCCACGGCCTCACAGGCCAAGGCGTCGCCGGCCCGGGGAACGAGCGCGAAGTAGTTTATGCCTGTTCCGGCCTTGGGCTGATGCCTTCAGCCGGTTCAGGGTGTTTTCCGGTCGCAAGCGCTCACGGCATCTGCTCCAGAAGGCCGCGCTGACGCGTTTTCCCGCTTCACCGGCCGATCCGGGCGATGAAATCCCGGGCGGCGGTCAGGTCGGCGGAGGTGAGGCCGTGGCTCGCGGGCAAAGTCCGGTGCTCCACCTGCGCGCCGTGGGCGGAAAGCAGGGCTTTGAGCCGGGCCGCATTCTCGGCGGGCACGATGGGGTCCATGGCGCCGGAGAGCAGCAGCACCGGCGTTCCGGGCATGTCGCCGGCCGGCGGATTGGACAGCGGCACCATGGCCCGCAGCAGCACCGCGCCGGCAAGGGCCTCGGGCCGCAGCAGCATCACGGCGGCGGCGATGTTGGCGCCGTTGGAGAAGCCCACCGCCACCGGCGCGGCAAGGCCGTAGGCAGAGCGGGCGGCGGCAATGAAGTCGGCCAGATCATAGGCGCGGCGCACCACGTCGGCTTCGTCGAACACGCCTTCGGCAAGGCGGCGGAAGAAGCGCGGCATGCCGCCCTCGCTCACCTGCCCGCGCGGCGACAGCAGGGCCGCGCCGGGGGCGATCATGCGGCCGAGGGGCAATAGGTCGGTTTCATCGCCGCCGGTGCCGTGGAGCAGCAGCAGCGGCGCTGCCGCCGCATCCGTGGCGGGCTCGAAGCGATGGGTGAAGGCGAGGGCGGGCGCGTCCCGGGTAAGGGTCGAAGCCATGGGAATATCCTCGCGGCTGGTCCGATGCGATCGGCACGGCAGCCGCCGTTCATGAAGGGGCAGGCCCCCGGCCGCGCAGGGCGACCGGGGGAAGGATTGGGTCAGGCGACGGCGGGCAGGGTCGCCTCGATCTCGGCGCGATGGGCCTCGTACTGGGCCGGCAGCTTCAGGGCCTCGCCGAGGCTTTCGGGGGCCTCGTCCACCGCGAAGCCGGGATCGTCGGTGGCGATCTCGAACAGCACGCCGCCCGGCTCGCGGAAATAGACCGAGCGGAAGTAGTTGCGGTCCCGCTGGCCGGTGACGCGCGCGCCGTGGTGGGCGGTGAGGCGCTCGACCATTCCGGCCTGGGCGGCATCGTCGGCGGCGCGGAAGGCGATGTGGTGCACGCTGCCGCGCCCCTGCCGGCCCGACAGGAAGCCGCCGGCCTCGCGAATGTCCACGATGGTGCCGATCTGGCCGTCGCCCTCCGCCCCGGCCGCGGTGAAGCGGATGCGGGTGCCCTCGCGGCCGGTCTCGGCGAAGCCGAACACGTCGGTGAGGATGGCGGCGGTGGGGCCGGCCTCCTTGAGCAGCAGGGTAACCGAATGCAGGCCACGAATGGCATGCTCCGCCGGTACCTCGCCGCCGGTCCAGGCGGGCTCCGCGTCGATGCCGGGCACCCCGACAAGGGCGAGGCGCATGCCGTCCGGATCCTTGAAGCTGATCACCGAGGCGCCGAAGCGCTTCTCCGGCAGCTCCGGGGCAAGGCCACGGGCGATCAGCCGTCCGGTCCAGTAGCCGATGGAGGCCTCCGGGATGCGGAACGCCGTCTCCTGGGTCTCGCCGACGCCGGCGCGGCCCTCGTCCGCGTGCTCCCACGGGAAGAAGGTGAGGATGGAGCCGGGGCGGCCGGCGTCGTCGCCGAAGTAGAAATGGTAGGTGCCGGGATCGTCGAAATTGACGGTCTTCTTCACCAGCCGAAGCCCGAGGGTGGCGGTGTAGAAATCGAGGTTGCGCCGGGCCGAGCCGGCGATGGCGGTGACGTGGTGGATGCCCTTGCTGGTCATGGTGGCGATCTCCTGGCCGGTGGTGTCCGGCGTTGGAGCTAATTTAGGCAATGAACGGCGGATAAGAAGTTCGATTTTATTGCATTCATGCAATGGTAGAGTGCGCGGCTGGCGCGTTCGGTGTGGCTTGCGTGGTCTCAGTGGGACGGAACCGGCGGTCGCTCATTGCTTTTCTGTGGGAGCAATGCCCAATGCCGGCGAGCCCCGCCACCGGGTGCCGTCCCCGAAGCGGGAGGGCTGTGGCGGGTTGCCGGGCTGTTCTGGCAAAACGGCCTTGGCACAACAGCCTTGGCAAGATGTGCCGCTCTCCGGGGGCTCGAAGCCGGGCGGCGATGGGAGGTTTTAATGACGACATTCAGGACACATGCGGTCCGACTCGCCCTTCTCGGGGCGGTGGCAGGCGCCGGGCTCATGGCGAGCGCCGGCAGCAGCGAGGCGGTGGTCTACTGCAAGACCGTCGGCTATCCGAAGGGCTGCGTCGCGCGTCCCACCGGGGCCGTGGTGGTGCGTCCGGCGCCCGCGGCTGGCGCCGTCGTGGTGGCCCCGCGCCGGGTGATCTACTGCACCCGTCCGGGCTATCCTCGCGGTTGCGTGGTGCGCTGAGCGCAGCCTGTGCGGGCCGCCTCACACGGGGCGGCGGGCGTCGGCGCGGTTCGGCCTGCAACCGGGCCGAACCGTACCGCACGGAGATAAAGCGGTAGCAAGGTGACGCATGGCGCGTGTGCCTGTGACAAAAATGCTCTTCCTGTGAGGAAATGTTCAGTATTCCGGGCGTTTTCGATCGGTCGCGAATCCCTTTTCCCGAGGTGAAGTGTTAAGGAGCACCTAAGGCAAGGGGCGGGGCCTTGCCAGCAAACGCCGGAGAGATCAGGCATGCTGGTATTGCGTACACATGTGGAAATCAGGAAGCGACCGGTCGCGGGGGCGACGGGTCTGAGGCGCGCGATGGGGGCCCTTGCGGTGGGCGCCCTGGCCATCGGCACCGTGACGCTGAGCGATGCACCGGGCATCGGCGTGCAGCAGGCGCTCGCGCAGCAGACGGCGGTCGCCAATGCGGATCCCGAATTCAACACCCTGTTCCAGCAGTCGCTGAAGCGCCCGTCGGACGTGGAACTCGCCTTCCGGCTGGCGCGTCGCGCCATCGAGGTGGGCGACTATGAGGCCGCCATCGGCGTCTACGAGCGCATCCTCTTCTACAACCCCAATCTGGTGCGGGTGAAGCTGGAACTGGCGCGCCTCTATTACCGGCTCGGCGCCTACGAATCCGCCCGCGCCTATTTCGAGCCCATCGCTGAGGCCCCGGTGCTGACCAGCGCCGAGCGGGACAATATCGCCGCCTATCTGGTGGAGATTTCCCGGCGGCTCGATCCCAACCAGATCACCGTCTATGCCCAGGTGGGCGTGCGCTACCAGTCCAACGCCAATTACGGGCCTTCGAGCCGCCTGGTGCTCGGGCAGGACCTCACCGCCCTGCTGCCGCCCGGCGCCACCAAGCAGGCGGACGGCAACGCCTTCGCACTCGCCACCGTCCGCCACGTCTATGACTTCGGCAACCAGCGCGGCGATGTCTGGGAAAGCAACGCGAACCTTTATTATTCCCAGCAATTCCAGCTGGAGAACCTCAATCTCGGCTATGCCGAATTCAACACCGGCCCGCGCTTCGCCCTGCTGCCGGACCAACTGCCCGGCTCTTCCATCCGCGCCTATGTGATTGCCGGTGGCATCGCGCTGGGCGGCGACAGCTATCTGGGCACCTATGGCGCGGGCGTGTCGCTCTATGCGCCGTTCAGCATGTATTTCGCCGTCGAGCCGTTCGCCGAGGTGCGCCAGCGCGAGTACCAGAACTCGCGGGACTATCCCACGGCCAGCCTGCAGAGCGGCGACATGTGGACGCTCGGCGCCAATCTGTCGGGCCGGATTACGGACGCCTCCGGCTGGCGCGCGCGCCTTGCCTACAACAATGCCAGCGGCGACCTGCCCTGGTATTCCTACGATAATTTCGCCTTCGACCTCGCCGCGCCGGTGGAGTTCCAGGGCCTGTGGGGCGTGCGGCGGTGGGTGGCGATCCCGAGCGTCGGCTATTCGCGCTACAGCTATGATGCGCCGAACCCGTTCATCAACAGCTTCATCACCCAGGTGGACAACCAGTATCGCGTGGGCCTCGCCCTCGACGTGCCGGTCCATGAACAGTGGGGCCTGCTGACGCAGGTCCAGTACAGCTGGTCGCAGTCGACGCTGCCGAACTACGGGTTCGACAATTTCAGCGTCACCGTCGGCCCGAACGTCCGGTTCTGAGGAGCGCCGCACATGCCCATCAGCACCCCTGCGCGGCTTCTGGCGTCCGTCGCCTCCCTCGCCCTCATCGCCGCCACCGGCCCGGCGCTCGCCCAGAGCCCGTCGGTGGGCACCGCCGCCGCGGTCAACCCGCGCTCCACCGGCTCGGGAACGCGCACGCTGGAGCTTGGCTCCAACATCGTCCATCGCGAGCGCATCGAGACCAGCAGCACCGGCAGCGTCCAGGTCCTGTTCGTGGACAAGACCACCCTGAACATCGGCCCCAATTCCAACCTGCTGATCGACGAATTCGTCTACGATCCCAACGCCAAGAAGGGGTCCATGGCCATTTCCCTCACCAAGGGCGCCGTGCGCTTCGTGGGCGGCAATGCCAGCCATTCGGACGGGGCGGAGGTGAAGACCCCAGTGGCCACCATCGGCATTCGTGGCGGCGTCGCAGCGATCCTCCATCGCGATGGCGAGACCCAGGCCATCCTGCAGTTCGGCACGCTGACCATCGTCGGGCCCTCGGGTGAGACGGTGGTGGTGCGCCGGCCCGGCTTCATGGTCACGGTCAACCGCGCCGGCATTACCGGGCCGACCCGGGTGCCGCAGGGCCAGATCGACGGCATCATCGCCCAGACCCGCAGCCGCACTGGCCAGAACGGCGGCCGGCCCGAACCGACGCCGGACGTGACCGGCCTCGACCGCGGCTCCAGCCATCCCTGCTCCATCCCGGTGCAGGGCCAGACCACCATGGATCTCGCCGCCGCTTCCTGCCGCTTCGTGAACACCGACCTTCAGGGCGAGGCGGACCTTATCGCCCAGCAGGCGGCGCAGCAGAACCAGGCGAACGTACTGGTGCCTCTCGTTCCGCAGACGCCGTGCCCGCCTTACAGCTACAATTGCGGCGGTGGCGGTGGTGGCGGTTATTTCGCGGTGGCACCGGTGGTTCCGCAGCTGCCACAGGGCAATCCTGGCGGTGTGGCCGGTATGGGCGGCTTTGGCCGTCCGCGTCCCGGCAGCAACTTCTGAGCTGGCGGCCCCGCGCCGCCGACCGTTCCTCGGTCCGGTGTGGGTCGACGGCCTGACGGAATCATCCAGACCGATAATCCTCTCCCCCAAGCGGGGGAGGGGGCGAGGGCGCACACGCTTAAACGCTCGCCGCAAACTTCCGCCGCCCGAACTCCGGCTTCGTTCCTCGCGTTGCTTGCACCGCGTCTGGGCGCGCCGTCCGAGCCCCGTGGCGACAGGCGCCGCCGGTCGGCTTTCAGAGCAGCGCGAGGCAACGCCGGGTCAGGACGTCGAGGGGGTCTTCCGCCAGCATCGCCCGGTGCATGCGCCCCGCGGCTGCGGCCATGAGAAGGGCATCCTCGTTCTCGTGCATGGACCGGATGGTCTCCACCGCGACCCGCACCCTGGGGTCGAACAGCGGCAGGTTGAGGCTGAGGCCGGCGGCGGCGAGGCACTCGCCGTTCAGGTAATGCTCGCCGTGGACGCAGAGCGTCACCTGGGGCACGCCGGCGAGGAGCGCCTCGGTGGCGATGCCTGCGCTGCCCTGGTGCAGCACCAGCCGGCTGCGGGCGAGAACCCCCGCGATGGGCACCGGCCGCGCGTGCACGCGCACGCCCGCCGTGCGCAGCGGCTCCATCAGGCCCGGCTCCGCGCCGGGAACATGGATCTCCAACTGCGGCCCGAGGGCGCGCAGGGCCTCCATCACATCGGGCCGGGCGGCAACCTGGGGGTGGAGATAGGCGAAGATGCTGCTCGCGTCAGGCTGTGCCGGCCCGATCGTTTCGCCGAGAATCGGCCCTTCCGCCTGCCGTTCCCGCAGATCGGCATAGGGATCGATCAGCGGGAAGGTGCGCACGAACACGTCGTCCCCCGCGAACAGCGCGCCGATCCGGTCCAGCGGCGCCATGCCCTCATCGGCGAGGGCGGCGTTGACGTTCGCCAGCAGGTCGCGGTCGTGGTGCATGGGCGGCGCGAAATCGTGGAGCGCCGGCATCGCCTCCAGATCCGAGGGCGGCAGGCAATAGGCGGTGCCGGCCTGCATGATGGCGCAGCGCTCCCGCCCGGCCGGGGCGGCGAGGGGGGCGTAGTCGCACACCATCAGGTCGGGTTGCTCGGCATCGAGGATAACGCGCCAGCCCTTCACGGCCGTCCGCACGCTGGCGACATCGCGCATGCCGGCGCGCCCGAGGCTGTCGCACAAGGTGGCGGAAGCCGGCAAGGCGTCTTCCGGCCGCTGCACCGGGGGCGGCCAGATCGGCGACTGGATCACCCGGATGCCGGCCTCGACGAGGGGCGCTGACAATTGCGGATAGCGCGCCGCCGCCACCACTTCGTGGCCCGCGGCCATGAGCCGGTGGCCGAGGCGCGCAAGCTGCGTCGTGTGGCCGAAGCCGGCGCCCTGCTCCCACGCCATCAGCACGCGCTTTGCCCGCATGGTCGGTGGCCTCCCCGCCCGCTCCTTCCGGATCTCCGCCGTCCGGGATGGAGGAGGCGGGGCCACTTGTCCAGCGTGCCGCAATGCGCAGGATCATTGCGCAGCACGGCGACAGGATGCTCAATGCATGGGCACGCCGGGTCCTTGGCCCGCAGGCCGGTCCGCCGACCTTCCGCGAGGCGAGCCCGCCGGTGCGGGGCGGGGCTGTCGCGCGGCGGTTCGGCGGGTTCTTGGCACGCGGGTTGCTGCTCCGGCGGCAGGCTTGCGGGACAGGCCGCATCGCCCGGGGCGGGCGCGGTGGAAAAGGTGCCGACAACGCCACAGGACCGGGATCCCCGGGAGGAGCCTTGCATGACGCCGTTGCGTACTCTTCTGGCCGCCGCGCTCACCCTTCTGGTGGTGGCGCCGGCCGTGGCCGAGACCGACGTGAAATTCGCCCTCGACTGGAAGTTCGAGGGGCCGTCCGCACCCTATTTCGTGGCGCTGGACAAGGGCTACTACAAGGCTGAGGGCCTCAACGTCACCATCGATTCGGGGCCGGGCTCGGTGGCCGGCATCGCGCGGGTGGCGGCGGGCACCTATCCCATCGGCTTCTTCGATATCAACTCGCTGATGAAGTTCCGCGACCAGAATCCGGACAAGGCCGTGAAGGCCGTGCTCATGGTCTATGACGAGCCGCCCTTCTCCATCGTCACCCTCAAGAAGACCGGCATCGCCAAGCCCAAGGACCTGGAAGGCAAGACCCTGGGCGCCCCCGCGCCCGACGGCGCCTTCGCCCAGTGGAAGGCCTTCGTGAAGGAGAATGGCATCGACGCCGACAAGGTGAAGATCGAGAATGTGGGCTTCCCGGTGCGCGAGCCCATGCTGGCGGCAGGACAGGTGGACGCCATCACCGGCTTCTCCTTCTCCTCGTTCTTCAACCTGCGGCAGAAGGGCGTTCCCGCCGAGGACATCGTGGTGCTGCTCATGTCCAAGTACGGGCTGGTGCTCTACGGCAACGCCATCATGGTGAACCCCGACTATGCCAAGGCCCATCCCGAGGTGGTGAAGGGCTTCGTGAGGGCTACCATCAAGGGCATCATCGAGACCGCCCGCGATCCCAAGGCCGCCATCGCCTCGGTGATGAAGCGCAACGAGACGGCGGACGAGGCCATCGAGCTGGCGCGCCTGGAAATGGCCCTGCGCGACAACATCGTCACCGCCTGGGTGAAAGCCAACGGCGTGGGCGACGTGGATCCGGCGCGGCTCGCCAAATCCATCGACCAGGTGGCCATCACCTATGATTTCAAGGCCAAGCCCACGGCATCGGACATCTTCACCGGCGAATACCTGCCGCCGGTGGCGGACCGCAAGCTGTAGGCCTCAAGCTGTAGGGGGGCGATCGGGATCGGCGATGCGCATCTACGGGATGAACGGGTCGGGCAATTGCTGGAAGGCGGCGCAGATTCTCAGCCTCACCGGGCACGCCTTCGAGTGGGTGGAGACTGTGAGCGGCGCCGCCGGCACCCGCTCGCCGGACTTCCTCGCTCTCAATCCCATCGGCAAGGTTCCCGTCGTGGTGCTCGATGACGGGACGGCGCTGCGGGAAAGCAACGCCATTCTGCTGCACTTCGCCGAAGGCACGCCGTGGCTGCCGCAGTCCGGCCTTCGCCGCACCCGCGTGCACGAGTGGCTGTTCTTCGAGCAATACAGCCACGAGCCCTATATCGCGGTGGCGCGCTATCTGAAATCGTGGCTGCGGCAGCCCCATCTTCACGAGGCGCGGCTGGCCGACTGCGCCACCCGCGGCGCCGCCGCGCTCGATGTCATGGAGCAGCACCTTGCGGGCCAGCCATGGCTCGCGGGGGAGGGGGCGACCATCGCCGACCTTGCCCTGTTCGCCTACACCCATCGCGCCGAGGAAGCGGACTTC
This sequence comes from Xanthobacter autotrophicus, assembly GCF_005871085.1. Classification (GTDB taxonomy): domain Bacteria; phylum Pseudomonadota; class Alphaproteobacteria; order Rhizobiales; family Xanthobacteraceae; genus Xanthobacter; species Xanthobacter autotrophicus. The sequence goes on from NZ_VAUP01000028.1 coordinate 435,108, forward strand.
GACCTCGCACGGTGGCCGGCGGTGCTCGCCTGGGTGGAGCGGGTGGCCGCGTTGCCGGGCATAAGTGTCATCCCGCCGCTCGCCGAGATCCTGCCCCGCGCCAGTTGACGATGGCGGCTGTACAGGCCGCTCCAGATCCGAAAGGCCCGTCGTGATCGCCCTCGACAACGTGACCCTCACCTATCCCGGCCGAACCGGTCCGGTGACGGCGCTGGCCGGCACCACGCTCCATGTGCGGCGGGGCGAGTTCGCCGCCGTGGTGGGGCCGTCCGGCTGCGGCAAGTCCACGCTCATGAAGCTGGTGACGGGCCTCATCCGCCCCACCTCCGGCACTGTGGCGGTGGAGGGCAAGCCGGTGACCGGCCCGGTGAAGCTTGCCGGCATGGCGTTCCAGAACGCCAACCTGCTGCCGTGGCGCACCGTGCTCGCCAATGTGATGCTGCCGCTGGAGATCGTGCCGCCCTACCGCCAGCGCTTCTCGCGGGACAAGGCCGCGTTCCAGGACAAGGCCATGGCGCTGCTCAACGTGGTGGGCCTCGGCGCCTTCGCGGACCGGTTTCCGTGGGAGATGTCCGGCGGCATGCAGCAGCGCGCTTCCCTGTGCCGCGCGCTCATCCATGAGCCGGCGCTGCTGATGCTGGACGAGCCGTTCGCGGCGCTGGACGCCTTCACCCGCGAGGAATTGTGGTGCGTGCTGCGCGACCTCTGGCAGAAGCTCGGCTTCACGGTGATCCTGGTGACCCACGATCTGCGGGAGGCCGGCTTTCTGGCCGACACCATCCATGTGATGAGCGCGCGCCCCGGCCGCATCGTCGAGACCCGCGCCGTGGACTTCCCGAGGCCGCGGGACCTCGATGTCTGCTACACGTCGGACTTCACCCAGCTGGTGCACGAGCTGCGCGGCAAGATCGCCGAAGCCCGGCAGGCGGCGTGAGATGAAAATGAAGCTCTCTGCCGAGGATATCGCCCCCGTCGCCTTCACGGTGGGCCTTTTCGTGATCTGGGAGGCGGCCTGCCGCCTGTTCAGGATCGACACCTTCATCCTGCCCGCGCCGACGGATATATTTGCCGCCATGGGCAAATATTGGTGGCCGCTGCTGAAAAATTCATTCGTCACCTTGTGGACCACCATGGCCGGCTTTGCCATCGCCGTGGTGTTCGGCATTGCGCTGGGCATGGTGGTGGGCTGGTCGCGCACCATCTATCGCGGGCTTTATCCGGTGATGATCGGGTTCAACTCGGTGCCCAAGGTGGCGGTGGTGCCCATCCTCATCATGTGGTTCGGCATCGGCGAGATCCCGGCCATCCTCACCGCCTTCCTCATCTCCTTCTTCCCCATCGTGGTGAACGTGGCCACCGGCCTTGCCACCACCGAGCCGGAACTGGAGGACGTGCTGCGGGCGCTGGGCGCCTCCAAGCTCGACATCATGCGCAAGGTGGGCATCCCGCGCACCGGCCCCTATCTGTTCGGGGCGCTGAAGGTGGGCATCACCCTCGCCTTCGTCGGCGCGGTGGTGTCGGAGACCATCGGCGCCAATGCGGGGGTGGGCCATCTCATGGTGCAGGCGGGCTCCAACTTCCAGATGCCGCTGGTGTTCGCCGGCCTGCTGGCGCTCGCCGTGGAGGGCATCCTCATGTACGCCATCTTCGCCGCCTTTGAGCGCCGGATGGTGGCCTGGGCGTTCCGCTCCTCCACCGGCGCGGGAGGCTGACCGGGTGGCCATCGCCTTCGTGCTGAACGGCGAAAGCGTGCGGGAGGCGGCGGCCGCCCCCTCCATGACCGTGCTCGATTATCTGCGCACCCGCGCCCACCTCACCGGCACCAAGGAAGGCTGCGCCGAGGGCGATTGCGGCGCCTGCACCATCGCCATCGGCCGCGCGCAAGGGGAGGGCGTGCGCTGGCAGGCAGCCAATGCCTGTCTCATGCTGCTGTCGCAGCTCGACGGTGCGCTGGTGAAGACGGTGGAGGGGCTGGCGACCGGGGATGGGCTGCACCCGGTGCAGCAGGTTCTGGCGGAAAGCGACGGCACCCAGTGCGGCTTCTGCACGCCGGGCATCGTCATGTCGCTTTATGTGCTCCAGCAGGACGGCGCGCCGGATGACGCCGCCATTCACGAAGCGCTGGCGGGAAACCTGTGCCGCTGCACCGGCTATCGCCCCATCGTCGATGCCGCACGCGCTTTGTGCGCCGCACCCCGGCCGAGCGAACCGGCCGTGGCCACGCCGCGCCCGAGCACGGCCCATGGGGCTTTGGGCGAGCTGCACCTGTTCCCGGACAATCTGGCCGATCTCGTCGCCCTGCGCGCCACCCATCCCGAGGCGGTGCTGATCGCGGGGGCGACCGACCTCGGCCTTATTGCCTCCAAGCAGCGGCGGGGCTTTCCCCTCGCCATTTCCACCCGCCGCGTGGTCGAGTTGAAGCGCATCGCGCACGCGCCGGACGCCCTCGTGCTTGGTGCGGCGGTGACCTATGCGGACGCCCTTCCGGCAGTGGAGGCGGCCTTTCCGGCCTTCGGCGCGCTCATCCGGCGCATCGGCTCGCGGCAGATCCGGGCGCTGGGCACGTTCGGCGGCAATCTCGGCACCGCCTCGCCGGTAGGCGACACGCTGCCGGTGCTGCTCGCCCTCGATGCGCAGGTGGAACTCGCCGGGCCGGCAGGTTCCCGCTGGATGAAGGTGGACGACTTCCTCACCGGCTATCGTGCCACAGCGCTGGCGCCGGACCAGGTGATCGCGGCGCTGCGCCTGCCTTATCTCACCGAGGGCGAGCAGCTCTACGTCTGGAAGCTCTCGAAGCGCCACGACCAGGACATCTCCACTGTGCTCGCCGCCTTCCGGGTGCGGATCGCCGACGGAGCGCTGGTGTCGCTCCAAGCGGCCTTCGGCGGCATGGCCGAGCGGGCGAAGCGGGCGCGAACGCTGGAAGCCGCCCTCATCGGCGGTCCTTGGGGCGAGGCAGCGCCGGAGGGCATCGAGGCAGCGCTCGCCTCCGATTTCGCCCCGCTCTCCGATCATCGCGCCAGCGCAGCCTATCGCCGGGCGGCGGCGGCCAATCTCGTACGGCGGCTGCATCTTGCCACCACGCGGCCGGACGTGGTGCTGGAGGTCCATGCCTTATGAGCCGCGTGGTCCACGTCCCCGCTCGGCATGAGAGTGCAAGCGCCCATGTCAGCGGGCGCGCGCTCTATCTCGACGACATGCCGGAGCCCCCCGGCCTGCTCCACGGCGCGCTGGTGCTGAGCCCGCATCCCCACGCGCGCATCGTCTCCATGGACCTTTCCGCCGCCCGTGCGCTGCCGGGCGTGGTGGCGGTGGCGGCGGGGGACGTGCCCGGCGTCAACGACATCGCCCCCATCCGTTCGGGAGAGCCGGCGCTGGCGCAGGGCGTGGTCGAATATGTGGGCCATCCGGTGGCGGCGGTGGCCGCGCCGACGCTGGATGAAGCCCGCGCCGCCGCCGCCTTGGTGAAGATCGAATACGAAAAGCTGCCCGCGCTCCTCGACCTCGACGAAGCCATCGCCGCCGGCGCGCGCGTGGCGCCCGACCAGATGGTGGGCCGGGGAGATGTGGATGGGGCGCTCGCCGACGCGCCCCATCGCATCGCCGGGGAGGTGCGCTGCGGCGGGCAGGATCATTTCTATCTGGAAGGCCAGATCGCCATCGCCGTGCCGGGGGAGGACCGCGACATGCAGGTCTATTCCTCCACCCAGCACCCCACGGAGGCCCAGCATGGGGTCGCCCATGTGCTCGGCCTGCCGTTCGCCGCCGTGACCGTGGAGGTGCGGCGCATGGGCGGGGCGTTCGGCGGCAAGGAGAGCCAGGCCACCATCATCGCCGCCATCGCCGCGCTTTTGGCCCATCACGCCCGCAAGCCGGTGAAGCTGCGCCTGCCCCGCGACGTGGACATGGAGGCCACCGGCAAGCGCCACCCCTTCCGCATCCGCTGGGACGCTGGCTTCGACGGTGAGGGCCGCCTCGCCGGCCTCGACCTGGAACTGGCCGCCGATTGCGGCAATGTGGCGGACCTCTCCCCGGCGGTGGTCTCGCGCGCCCTGTGCCATGCGGACAATTGCTATTTCATCCCGGCGGCGCGTTATCGCGGACTGCTGGTGAAGACCAACACCGTCTCCAACACCGCCTTCCGCGGCTTCGGTGCGCCGCAGGGCATGCTGGCCATCGAGGCGGTCATGGAGACCGTCGCCCGCCATCTGGGCCGCCCCATCGAGGAGGTGCGGGCGGCGAATTTCTATGGCGACGCGCCGCGCAACCTCACCCCCTACGGGCAGGAGGTGGAGGACAACATCATCGCCGAAGTGGTGGCGCACCTCGACGGCGCGGCGGACCTTGCCGCGTGGCGGCGCGACATCGCGACCTTCAACGCGACGAGCCCCATAATCCGCAAGGGCCTCGCCACCATGCCCATCAAGTTCGGGGTGTCGTTCAACCTGACCACGCTGAACCAGGCCGGCGCGCTGGTGCATGTCTATACCGACGGCTCGGTGCATCTGAACCACGGCGGCACCGAGATGGGGCAGGGCCTGTTCGTGAAGGTGGCGCAGGTGGTGGCGGATGCCTTCGGTATTCCGCTCGATCATGTGCGGGTCTCCGCCACCAGCACCGCCAAGGTGCCCAACACCTCGCCCACGGCGGCCTCCTCCGGCTCCGACCTCAACGGCATGGCGGCGCTGATCGCGGCGAGGGAGATCCGGGGCCGTATGGCCGGGGTGGCCGGCGCCCGTTTCGGCGTGCCGGCGGAGGAGGTGGTGTTCGCCGACGGGCGGGTCAGCGCAGGCAACCAGAGCCTCTCCTTTAGCGAGGCCGCCAGACTGGCGTGGCAGGAGCGGGTGCAGCTCTCCGCCGCCGGCTTCTACAGGACGCCGAAGATCCACTTCGACCTTGCCACCGCGCAGGGCCGGCCCTTCTATTATTATACCTATGGCGCAGCGGCGACCGAGGTGGCGGTGGATACGCTCACCGGCGATGTGCGGGTACTGCGGGCCGAGATCGTGCAGGATTGCGGGCGCTCCCTGAACCCGGCCATCGATCTCGGACAGGTGGAAGGCGCCTTCGTGCAGGGCCTCGGCTGGCTCACCTGCGAGGAGCTGAAATGGGACGCTGCGGGTCGCCTCGCCACCCGTGGCCCCTCCACCTACAAGATCCCCGGCTCGCGGGACGTGCCGCCGGATTTCCGCGTCCACCTGCTCGACCGGCCCAACCGGGAGGAGACGGTGTTGCGCTCCAAGGCGGTGGGCGAGCCGCCTCTGATGCTCGCCATCTCGGTCTGGCTCGCCATCCGCGACGCCATCGCGGGCCTTGCCGGGGAAGGGCCCATCCGCCTCGATGCGCCGGCGACGCCGGAGCGGGTGCTGGAGGCGGTGGCGGTGCGCCGGGGCCATGCCGGGGCCGGATAACCCACGGGCAGGCACGATTCCCGTTGCCTCCTGCGCCCTGCGTCGGATATCTCCCCCAACGCCCCGCGCCACAGGCCGGCGAGAGGACGCGACGCAAAGGACGAAACAGATGGCGCTTTTCGATCTGCTCCCCGCCTTCCGCCTGTCCGGGATTTCCGCGCTGGTCGTGTCGGCCGTCGCGATTGCCGCGCCAGCCGCCGCCCAGACCGCCGCCGCGCCCTCCACCGACGCCCCGCCCACCGTGACCCGCTCGGTCCACGACGACTGGACGGTGCGGTGCCAGGGCGAGGGGGAGAAGCGCGTGTGCGAGGCGGTGCAGACCCTTCAGCCCACCGGCGGCCAGGGCATCCTCGCCCATATCGCCGTGCGGGCGGAGAAGGACGGTCCGGTCCGCCTTATCGTGCTGACCCCGCCCGGCGTGTGGCTGCCCACGAATGTCGCCCTGAAGGTGGCGGGCGTCACCGACGTGGTGCTCACCTTCAAGCGCTGCGGTCAGTTCTGCGTCGCCTCCACCGAGCTGGGCAAGGACCAGCTCGCGGCGCTGAAGGCCAGCTCGGGCACCGGCGACCTGGTGTTCGAGGACGGTTCGCGGCGTCCCATCGCGCTGCCCTTGTCTTTCAAGGGCCTTGGCGCCGCCATGGAAGCCAGCCTCAAGGGCTGAGGCGGCTTTCGGCAATCACACCACTCGGCTGGTGCGTCGACGGGTGGCCTGTGAGCCGCCTTCCGTCGACGGCACAGCTTCGGCGGGGCCAGGCACCTGTGGTGCTCGGCTTGTGGACGGCTCAATCGCAGCGCGTCGGCTTGTCGCTCAGTTGGCGGGCGGTGTCGGAGCCGCCTTGCGGCCGGTAACGCCGTCCATGGCCGGTTCGGCGGCAGCGGTGCCGGCGCGACCCTTCACCGCCTCAAGCAGCGGCAGAGCGGCGCCCGAGCGCTCGATGAGGCTCAGGGGATCGGCCATCACCATGGGGGTGTCCCAGGGGCCGCGCACGCTGAAGGGCAGGTCCACGCCGCCGGTCGGCTTGCCGCCGGCTGTCTTCCCCCCTGACAAGACCAGCGAGGCGTGGCCGGCAAGGTCGAGGGATCGCTCAGCAATGGAGATGCTGCCCTCCATACCCAGGCGCACCTGCTTGCCCTGAAGCTGCATCTCTTCCACCGTACCCACCCCATCGGCGATGGCGATGCGGCCGGACAAATCGGTGAAGGCGGTGCGCCCGCCGCGGGCGTCGCTGGTGGCGGACAGCGGCCGGCGTTCGATGCGCTGGAGCACCTGAGCCACGTCGAGCCCCGCCAGATAGCCGCTGCCGGCGGAGATGGAAGCGTTGCCCGTGAGGGTGCGGGCGATCTCCACCACATTGCCGCCAGCGCCGGACACCTCCACCTGGAGCGTGCCGGTGCCTTCGATGCGGCGCATGCCGGCGATGTCCTCCAGCGTCCGCCCGAGGTCCACGTCGGTGGCCTCCGCCTCCAGCCGCACCTCGGCCCCGGTGGCGCGCCCATAGGACCGGGCCGGATCCGGCGCGCCCGGCGCAAGGCTCAGGGATGCGCGCAGCAGCCCGCCCCAGCCGGTGGCTTCGCCCAGCACCATCACCAGCCGGCCGCCGGTGAGCACGGCGCTGGCCGCCACGGTGTTCAGGGTGGTCTCCCCCGCCACCACGCGGCCGGCGGACAGGCGCAGGTCGAGATCGAAACCGTCCAGAACCGAAAGGTCGATGGGGGTGCGGCCCCAGTTCCGGCCATCGTCGGCGGTCAGGTGGATACCGCCATAGGGTGTCAGCGTGATCCGATCGGCGGCGACCGTGCCCTGAAGCACCGGACGACCCTGGACCAGCTTCAGCAGGAAGGCGCCGTCGCCGCGGTTGCCGTCCAGTTCCACCGACGCGTCGGTCAGGGAAAGGGCGCCGTCCTCCAGCGTGAGCTGGGTGGACAGGTCGAATGGGCCGAGGCCGCCCCGGGTGGGCGGCTCGATCCCGGCCCAATCGAGGAGCCCGCGCAGCGAATCCGCTTCCGCCGACAAGGTGCCGGTGACGACGGGCTTGGAGCCGAGCGCCGCACGGCCCTGGAAGCGGGCCTCAGAGCCGTTGGAGGCAAGCACCATGCGGGCCGCTGCGGGCGTACCGTCGATGAAGCCCGCCGCGTCGTCCAGCGTGAGAGTGACGGTGACACGTTCGTCGCGCCAGTCGAAGAAAGCGGCGAGCGCGAGGCCGCGCCCATCGGCCACCCGGTCGAGGGCGGCGGTCAGGCCGCTGACCAGTTCCCGCGTCAGCCCGCCTTCGGAGCGCCAGGCGATGGTGCCGTCGACAATCCGCAGCCCCGGCCAATGGGCGGCGGCGAACACGGGTGCCACGGCGAGGGCCGGCGTCAGCCCTTCTCCGGTCAGGACAAGGGTGGGGTGCTCAACGATGACGTCGTCCACCTCCACCCGGCCGGCGAGGAGGTGCCAGATGTCGAATCGCGTCACCACGTTTTCGGCGTCAAGCGATTGGCCTGAGGGGAGGGGAAAAGAGACCTTGCCCAGCACCAGGCGTGGGGAGGGGAAGAGGCGCAGGGCGGGTTCGCCGAGGATCGCCACCTTCTGTCCGGTCGAGCCGGCGAGCGCGCTCACGGCGATGCGGCGCAGCTCGGCGCTGGGCACCACCAGCGGCAGAGCGGCCATGGCCGCCAGCAGCACAGCCGTGACGGCGCCGAATACGATCGCCGCCACCACGCCGGCACGGCGGGCATTATGTCCAAAGCGCAACATGAAGATCTTGATGGCTCCGATGGCGAAGGGCGCCGCCCGCATACGGCACCTCCGACCTCGATACGAGGGCGAACCATCCAAGCCCTCTGTGTCGCTTTGATGGCTCCGGCTGGGTCGGGCGCGGCCGACGCGCACCGCCATTGATGCCGGCTTTGCCGCTGCGTCAGTCTGCCCCGGACGGCGAGGTTCCCTCGGGCGAGGCGGGGCTGGTACTGCGCGCCCGCCCCGCCGAGGACCGCAGGGCCGAGGCGGACATGCGCGCCAGCAGAATCACCGGGCCCAGCCCGACGATGAGAATGACGAGGGCGGCCAGCGCCCCATCCTCATAGGTGCCGCGCGCGGCCTCGCCATAGACGTGGGTGGCCAGCGTCTCCAGCCCGAGGGGGCGCAGCAGCAGGGTGGCCGGCAGTTCCTTCATGGCGTCCACGAACACGAGGAGCGCGGCGGTGGCCAGCGCCGGGCGGAGCAGCGGCAGATGGATGCGGCGCACCGTGCGCGGCCTGGACGAGCCAAGGCTGCGCGCTGCCATGTCCAGATGCAGGGACAATTTGGCGTAGCCCGCCTCAATGCCGCCGATGGGGATGGCGAGGAAGCGGATGGCCAGCGCCAGCACCAGCGCCGCCCCCGAGCCGGAGATCAGCAACCCCGTGGAGATGCCGAAGGTCTGGCGCAGGGCGTGGTCCAGCGCGTTGTCGAAGCCGGCGAGCGGGCTCAGCAGGCCCACGGCCAGCACCGTGCCGGGCACCGCATAGCCCAGGCTTGCCACGCGGGCAAAGCCGGAGGCTAGCGGCGCGCGGGTGAGGCGCTGGGCCAGCGTCACCACGAGGCCGAGTGACAAGGCGAGGGTGGTGGCGGCCAGGGCGATGAGCGCTGTGGCGGCCGCCTCGCCGAAGATGCGCTCGGGAAAGCCGGTCTCGGCCATCCGCCGCACGGCGGAAACGGAAAGGTGCACGAAGGGCACCACGAACCCCAGCATCACCGGAACCGCGCAGAACAGCGCCGCGCCAAGGCCGGCAAGGCCGGTGAGTCGGGTCGGGGCCTGCGGACGGGCCGATCCGGTTGCGACGAAGCGCTTGGCTCGCCGTGCCGCCCGTTCCACCAGGATCAGGACGAGGACGAGGGTGAGCATCACCAGGGCGATCTGCGCCGCGCCGGGCAGGTTCGAGCGGTTCACCCAGGTGGTGTAGATGGAGACCGTGAGCGTGCGCACCCCGAGGAATTCGGAGGCGCCGATGTCCCCCAGCGTCTCCAGCAGCACCAGGGTGAGGCCGGCGACGATGGCAGGCCGGGCCAGCGGCAGGCCTACCTTCAGGAAGGCGCGCCAGCGGCTCGCGCCCAGCGTGCGGGCCACTTCCAGCGCCGCCGCCGACTGGAGCACGAAGCTCGCCCGCGCCGAGAGGTAGACATAGGGGTAAAGCACCGCCGACAGCACCAGGATGCAGCCGCCGGTGGAGCGCACATCCGGAAGGCGCAGGTCGCGCGGGTTGGCGATGCCGAGGACGGCGCGCAGGGCCTCCTGCACCGGGCCCAGCGGGTGCAGCACATCAAGATAGGAAAAGGCGACGATATAGCCCGGCACGGCGAGGGGCAGCAGAAGAGCCCATTCGAACAGCCTGCGGCCGGGAAAGGCGCAGGTGGCCACCAGCCACGCGCACGGCACCGCCACCACGAGCGTCACCAGGCCGACACCGAGCAGCAGTAGCCCCGTCTCCATCAGCGCATAGGGCAGCACCGTGGCGATGAGGTGGGGCCACATGTCCCCTGAGCCCTCCGCCGCGATCGCCGCAAGGGCGATGAGCGGCAAGAGGACCACCAGGGCGACCAGCCCCGCCGCCACAAGCAGCGGGGAGAACCGCGCCGGCAGGGCGAAGCGGGCCGGGCGCGGTTCGGGGGTGAGGACGGCGTCGGCCACTTCAGCCCCGCTTTTCAGTCCGGTTGCGTCAGTTGTCGAAGCCGACCTTGTCGATGAGCTCGCTGGCGCGCTTGCGGTTCTTGGCAATATCCACCAGCGAGATGGTGTCCACCTTCAGCGGGCCGAGGTCAGCGATCACCGGATCGATGGTGGCGGTGGCAAGTACCGGATATTCCAGATTCTGCTGGGCATAGACCGCCTGCATGGCGGGCGAGACCGCGAATTCCAGAAGCTTCACCGCCTCGGCCTTGTGCGGCGCGTTCTTGGCCACGGCGGCGCCGGACACGTTCACATGGGTGCCGCCGCCCTCGAAGGTGGGCAGGAGCACGCCGATGCCGTCGCCCCACTTCTTCTGGTCGGGGCCACCCTTGCCGGAGCGCATGAGGCCCACATAATAGGAATTACCTACGGCGAGGTCGCAGATGCCGCCGAGGATGTCGCGGGCGCCTTCACGGTCGCCTCCGGCCGCCTTGCGGGCGAGGTTGGCCTTCACGCCGCGCAGCCAGGCTTCCGTCTTCGCCTCGCCGTGGTGGACGAGATAGGCCGCGACCAGACCGACATTGTAGGGGTGCTGGCCCGAGCGGATGCAGATCTTGCCCTTCCACTTGGGGTCGGCCAGATCCTCGTAGGTGATGGCGGTGAGCTTCACCACATCCTTCGCGGTGTAGACCAGCCGGGCGCGCAGGGAGAGCGCGAACCAGTTGCCGTCGGGATCGCGCAGGTTGGCGGGAATGGCGGCGTTGAGCGCGGGCGAGGTGATGGGCTGGGTGACGCCGGCATCCACCACGTCCAGGAGATTGCCCACATCCACGGTCATCAGCACGTCGGCCGGCGAGCTGGCGCCCTCCGCCTTCACGCGCTCGGCGAGGCCATCCTTGATGTAGACGCTCTTCACCTCGATCCCGGTGGCCTTGGTGAAGGCCTCGAACAGGGGCGCGGCGAGGCCGGGCTCGCGGGTGGTGTAGACGTTCACCACCTGCTGGGCGCGGGCGGCGTTCGGTGCCAGGACCGGGCTTGCCAGAAGAAGCGCGCCGCCAGCCAGAAGACTGCGCGCGAAGAGACCGCGTGAAAACATGCGGCGCAACGGACGAAACGTGGCCATTGAAATCCCTCTGTGCATCGGCCGTCGCGAGGCCACGGGAACACGATGGGATTGTGGCTAACCTTTCGCTTTGCGCTCCGTCAACGAAGAAGAAAGTGAAAGGAAAACATTGGAAAGCATCTAACTCTTCTTTCAAATCATTCCAATTATAACCTGATGCATCGCCGACCTGCCGTGGGATCCGCTGCGCCTTCAATCATCTCGATGTCGGCGATCGGGGATGGCTCCAGAAACCTGCGTCACCGACTTCGCTCGCCGAGCAGAAGGAGCGCTGCCCGATGCCGCAAGCCGAGGGCAAAACGAAAAAGCCCGGCGCGTGGCCGGGCTTTCGATTGGTTCCTATCGCGCGCCGTGGCGCTGGCGACTCAGTCTTCCAGTTCACCGATATGGTGCTGGGCATAGAGCTGGAGGCCGAGCTTGGAGACGAGGTCCAGCTGGGTCTCGAGGAAATCGATGTGGCCTTCCTCGTCCGCCATCAGTTCCTCGAAGAGGTCGCGGCTCGGGTAGTCTTTCACCGAATGGCAGTAGGTGGCGGCTTCCTGATAGAGCGCCCGCGCATCCAGTTCGGCGGCGAGGTCGCAATCGAGGATTTCCTTCACGTCCTGACCGATCCGCAGCGGATCGAGCACCTGCATGTTCGGGAAGCCGTCGAGGAACAGGATGCGGTCAGTGAACTTGTCCGCATGCACCATTTCCTCGATGGACTCGGCGCGCCACTTCTTCGCGAGCGCCTTGTAGCCCCAATTGTCGAGCATGCGGTAGTGGAGCCAGTACTGGTTGATGGCGGTCAGCTCCGAGCGCAGTCCCCGATTGAGGTACTCGATAACCTTTGCATCACCCTTCATATTTTGCTCCTGAGGCCTGAATGGCATCTTGTTTGGATTAAGCGTTAGACCAATTCTAATTTCGAGGCAATAGCGGTGAAGGAGTACCCGCGCGGTTCATTCCGCAGCGGAAAACAGCCGAGCTCGAGATTGTGAGGGGAAGCCGCTACTCCGCCGCCACCATGCCGGTGATGGCTGCGACCGGACAGTCATCCGCGCAGGACCCGCAATTATGCGCCTGCGCCTGATCCATCAGGGCACGGATGGTGCGGGCGCAGCGCCCGCACTGGGGAGAGCAGCCAAGACAGCGATAAACCTCGCCGGGGGTGCGCAATCCCTGCGATCCGGCAAGGGCGTCGAGCACTTGACGGTCTGAAAAGACGTTGCATGAACAAACGATCATGGCCAAGCTCGGAAAGGCTGAAATTGGAGTGCTTCTAAAAACTTGTTTCTATTACATTTTTCGCAGCAAAAGGCAGCTCCCGTCAACTCCGTAGAATTGCGACATGGTGTGCCAACCCGCGTATCGACAGTCTTCGGGGCTCAAAATAGAGTAATTCTATTCTTGAAAACCGGCCCCGACGGTTGCATGCCACCTCAACGGTCAGTGGCATGATACCGGTGGTCCGCGTTCCGGGCCAAGCCGAGTCTGATCCCCGCCCGTCTTACCCCTGCGAAAAACGCAGACGGGCGATCATGCCGCGGGCCGGTTCTGGTGTCACCTCGAACGTCCCGCCGAGGGTCTCGGCTTCCCGCGCGAGGCGCGCCAGCCGGAGCGGTCGACCCGTTGCGGTGAAGCGGTCCGTTGCGGCGGGACCGGGCGCGAGCGGATCAAGGGCCGTGGCCAGCGCCACCTCGTCCAGCGCCGTGCCCCCGTCGCTGACCTGAAGACAGGCGCCGGCCGGACCATCATCAAAAACGGAGATGGCGATGCTGGTCCCCGCCGGCGTTGCCGCCAGCGCCTCTTCCAGCATCAGCCGCGCCAGCCGGGTCACCTGCGGGCGCCGGGTGGCCACCATCACCGGGCCCGGCGCGTCGAGCCGCAGCGCGATGCCCCGGCGCCGGGCCGCGGGCGCCAGCGCGGTCGAAGCCTCGGTCACCAACTGGGCCAGATCGCACCGTTCGGTGGGCGCATCCTGGGCCGTGGCTGCAAGGGCGTCGTGGATGTCGAGGGCTTCGAGGTCGGCGAGGGTCGAGGCGACGGCGGCGAACGCCTCGCGCTCCGGCCCGGACAGGGTGGTGGGCGTCGGTGCGCCGGTCAAGCGGGCCAAAGGCGCCGCGAGGGACTGCCGCAGGCGGCCGGCGAAGCGGGGCAGAAGATCTGGTGCCTTGGCGGCTGCCGCGGGGACGGCTGGCGGATCGGGATCAACCACCACGCACAGCATCTGGTCGTCGGCGCCGGCGCGGGCGATACCGGCATGGGCCGGAGCCGGGGTTCCGGCCCGGTCGCGCAGGAAAAGCGTGATCTGCGCGCCGGCCGCGCCCGCCGCCACCCGGTCGAGGGCGGCCACGACCTGAGCGCGGTCCTCGGGCGCCACGGCGACGACGAAGGGCTCTCCGGCAAGATCCATGGCGGAAAAGCCGAGCCGCTCGGCGGCCGCCCGGTTGGCATGTCGGATCGTGCCTTCCGGCTCCAGCAGGAAGACCGGCCACGGCACCATGTCGAGCGCATCGCGGCGGGTAATGGCACGGGCCTCGCGGCCTTCCACCTCGCTGAGGGGGCGGATGACATGGACCAGCGCTGGCCGGCCGAGGAAGGGCGCCGCCACCAGGCGCACTTCCACCGGCAGGCGGGTGCCTGCGGCGGTGGCGAGATGCAGGCTGGCGCCGTCGCGCACCAGCAGGGTATCGAGCCCGCCGGCGGCCGCGATGCTGGCAAGGTCTTCCCATCCGGTCAGGGTCAGAAGGGTCCGGTTGGCAAAGGCCGCCGCGCCGTCCTGCTGCACCAGCAGCCCCAGGGGCAGGTGGTCGAGAAGGTCGAGGTCGTCGGCGACCGCACGGTCCGGCGCGACCGGGGCCGTGGGTTCGGCGCCCTCGCCCATGTCGAAGGTCGCAGGCGCCAGCCCGTCGCCCTGGAGCGGGGTCGGGGCGCCCTCATCCGGGATTTCCGGCGCGGGACGGGGCAGGTCGGGACGGGGCAGGTCGGGATGGGGCAGGTCGGGACGGGGTTTGGGCCAGTCCTCGATGGCGGCGGCAAGGGTGCGGGCGATCTCGCGGAAGGCCGAGCGCTCCTGCGGTGACAGGGTGCCGGAGCGCAGCGGCACCACATTCTCCCCGAAACCACTCGACGCTGTGGCGGGTGGCAAGGCTGACGGCGCGGGGGCGAGAGGCGCCGGTCGGATGTCCACGACGGGTGGGGCGGCGGCGGCGCTCAGCACGCCGAAGCCACGGATGCCCTGGCGCCGGCGTGCGGCGTCGAACACCGGCGCGCCGCCGAGGGACAGGTCGAGCGCCGTTTCCTCCGGCAAGGCGGCGGGCACATGGGCCTTTACATCGCTGAAGCTGCCGCCAGCGAGCGCATCGGCCACGGCGGCGCCGGACTGGATGACGCCCTCGTCCTCCAATGCCGTGAAGGTCGTGCCCATGAAACGGTCGGCCCGGGACCCGAGGGCCTGGGCGAACACCGGCGACAGCGCGCGGATACGGCCATCGGCGTCGGTTTCGAAAGTAATGCGCACCGGCTGGGCGAACAAAGGCTGGAGCGCCAGGGGAATGGCGGGGACGCAGGGCGGCTCGGCGTTCGCGCCGGCCGCGGGGGCGAATGCCGCGGGATCGGCGAACAGCACCGCGGGGCCGGTGGGAAGGGTCAGCGGCGCGTAGCGGAACAGGCGGGGAACGAAGCTCCCGGGCAGGCGCAGCCGGGCGTAGCCGAAGCGGGCCAGCGTCAGGCGGGACAATTCCCGCGCCACCGTTGCGACCATCCGGGGGGCCGGCGCACCGGCGGTAAGTCCAAGGGCGGCGCAGGCCGCTGTCGCCTCCAGCACGTGGGCGGACGGCACGGCGACCAGGAATGACGGCAGATCCCGACGCCGCAGCGGCGCGAGAGCGAGATCCACTCCGGGAAATGAACGTGCGCTGATCTGCGTCATGGGCTGCCGAAGGTCCATTCCGCCGTGTGCGGGCCGATTCTGCAAGGCGGAGCACTGCCCATAGTCATGACGATTGATTAACGTGAGTGCAATTGGCGCGCTTTTTCGGCATTCATATTGGCGAAGCGCAGTTGAGCCATATTAGAATTGACCCGGTGCGGTTCAGGTGCGCCGCCCGAAAACCCTGGAGGAGAAACGGCCATGACGACGAAGTTCGGTCCGGATCTGGAGCTGCCCGCCGAGATGCGGGCGATTGCCGAGAAGAATGTGGCCCAGGCTCGCCAGGCGTTTGAAACCCTGTTCCAGAACGCGCGCGAGCAGGTCGGCGACACCGAGGGGCATTTCGAGGAC
Organism: Xanthobacter autotrophicus; assembly: GCF_005871085.1. Lineage (GTDB taxonomy): Bacteria > Pseudomonadota > Alphaproteobacteria > Rhizobiales > Xanthobacteraceae > Xanthobacter > Xanthobacter autotrophicus. The sequence goes on from NZ_VAUP01000028.1 coordinate 450,537, forward strand.
GTGCGCACTGGCATCAAGGACCTGCGCCAGAAGGCGATCGGCCTGATGGAAGCCAATGTGGAAGCCAGCTTCGACTTCCTGCATCGCCTCGTGGCCGCCAAGAGCCCGCAGGAAATGATGAGCCTGCAGGCCGAATTCCTTACCAACCAGATGAAATCGGTGGCCGAACAGGCCAAGACCTTCAGCGTCGAGGCCAAGTCGCTGGGCGAGACCACCGTCCGCAGCCTCGACGAGCACGCCCGCACCCTCGCCGAGCGCCTGAAGACGCTGGCCGCCGCCGCCACCGAAAGCGCCCAGGCAGCGGCGCAGGACTTCAAGGCCGCCAGCGAGAAGGCGGTGCGCGATGCCAAGGCGGCCGCCGAACACGCCGCCTCCACGGTGACTGATCCGAACCAGTCGCACTGACGGTAACTGAGGGTGTTTATCAGTCGCTTGGATTTATTAAGTGGCTGAAAAATCCTGCACTTTGACGTGTGCGGCGCAAAATTTCTTTTTGCGCTGCACACTTTGTTAGGATACACTCTCAACGTCGGGGTTCTTCAGCCATTACCGCTCTTGTTCGAAGGTCTGATGTTGGCGTTTAGCTGGCGTCTTCCTCGCAGGCTCGGGATTGTACCTCGGCACACGGACCAAGCTGCCCGTATCACCGAGGATGACATGAACGACACCTTCATCAAGGCCTATCAGGACCAGGTCGAAGCCGCTCAGAAGGCGTTTTCGAGCAAAACCGCTCCCGCACTGGAAGTGCCGCCCGCGGTCCGCGAGATCGCCGAGAAGGGCCTTGCCACCTGCCGCGAGAATTATGCGAAGCTCAAGGACACCGCCGAGCACGTGAATGCGGCGCTGGAAGACACCTGCACCGCCGCCAGCAAGGGCGTGGCCCAGTACAACGCCAAGGTGATCGAGGCGTTTCAGTCGAATGTGAACGCCACGTTCGACTATTTCAATTCGCTGATCGCCAGCAAGACCGTCGCCGAGGCCGTGGAGCTGTCCACCGGCCACGCCCGCAAGCAGTTCGAGGTGCTCACCTCGCAGGCGAAGGACCTGTCCGCCCTCGCCCAGAAGGTGGCTTCGGAATCGTCCGAGCCGCTGAAGTCTTCCGTCGAGAAGACCTTCCGTCCGGCCGCCTGAGGCGCGCGTCGGTCCGGCCCGGCCGGACCGTCCGCCAAGCCTGTCTCCAAACCTGCTTACCCGCCGCGTGCGTCGCTTGACGCTTGACGCGGCGGGTCCGCCTTGCAATGACGCGGGCGTTCCACCCCGCGAGCGTTCGTATGCGTGCCCTTGGTTCCGTTTCGCCCCTGCTGGTTGTCGGCCCCTCCTGGGTCGGCGACATGGTCATGGCGGCGAGCCTCGTCGAGGTGCTGCGCTTGCGTGAGCCCGGCCGTCCGATCGACGTGCTGGCGCCGCCCGCTGCCGTTCCCATCGCCCGTATGATCCCCGGTGTCCGCCGCGCCATTCCCCTCGGCCTCGGCCATGGTGAGCTTGGCCTCATGGCCCGCTGGCGCGCTGGGCGCGCGCTGCGCAACGAGGGTTACGGCAAGGCCATCATCCTCCCTCGCGCCTTCAAGGCCGCCATCGTGCCCCTCGCCGCCGGCATTCCCGAGCGCGTCGGCTACAAGGCGGAGCTGCGCAGCCTTCTGCTCACCGACGCCCGCCCCGATCCCGACCGGAAGACCGCCCGTACCCTCGATCGCTTCGTGGCGCTGGGCCTGCCGGCGGGCTCCACCGCCCGCCCGCCGCGCCCGCGCCTGATGCTGCCCGACGGTGCTGTGGACGTGGCCTCCGCCAAATTCCCGCTGTCCGGCGAGGGCCCGGTGATGGTGCTGTGCCCCGGCGCCGAATATGGCCCCGCCAAGCGCTGGCCGGCGGCCAAGTTCGCCGCCCTCGCTGCGCTGGCCGTTGCCGCCGGCTATCGCATACGCATCCTTGGCTCGCCCAAGGACCAGGAGGCGGCCGACGCCATCGCGGCCGGCGCCGGTGTGCCGGTGGACAATCTGGTGGGCCGCACCACTTTGGTCGAGGCCGCCGCCATTCTCGCCGGCGCGGATGTGGTGATCTCCAACGATTCCGGCCTGATGCACGTCGCCGGCGCCTTCGATCGCCGGCTGGTGGTGCTCTATGGTGCTTCCTCCGAGAAGATGACGCCGCCGGCCTCGCCGTTTGCCCGTGTGATGGCGCGCGAGCTGCCCTGCCGGCCCTGCCACAAGCGGGAATGCCCGCTGGGAACCCTGGCCTGCCTCGAATCCATCGCCCCCGAGGAGGTTCTTGCCGCCGCCGAGCAGATGCGCCGATGAAGGTGCTGCTGGTGAAGCTGTCGTCGCTGGGTGACGTGGTGCACACGTTCCCGGCGCTGACGGACGCCATGGCCGCGCACCCCGGCCTTCAGCTTGATTGGGCAGTGGAGGAGGCGTTCGCCCCGGTGGCGCGCCTGCATCCGGCGGTGCGGAACACCATCGTGGTCCCGCTCCGGCGCATGCTGCGCAAGCCGCTCAAGGCACTGCGCTCCGGCGAGGCCGGGCGCATCCGCGCCGCGCTGGGTGCCGAGCGCTACGATATGGTCATCGATGCCCAGGGTCTGATGAAAAGCGCTGCGGTGGCGGCGCTCGCCCGGGGGCAGCGCCACGGCTTCGATCGCGCCAGCGCGCGGGAAGGGCTTGCCGCGCTCACCTATCACCGGCGCCATCATGTGCCGGAGGTGGAGCATATGGCGGTGCGCATCCGCAAGCTCTTCGCCGCAGCGCTGGGCTACAGCCTTGACGGCCGGCCGGCGGATGCGGGGCTTTCACCGACGGCTCCGGTCTTCGACCTGCGCCGAGAGGGCTTCGCTCAGGCGCCGCGCGGGCTTGAAGCAACACGCCAGGCCGGCGCGCCCTATCTGGTCTTCCTCCACGGCACCACCTGGCCCACCAAGACCTGGACCCGCGCCGGCTGGAGGGCGTTGGCGGAACAGGCCGGCGCGGCCGGCCTCGACATCCGCCTGTTCGCCCATGGGGCGACCGAGCGCGACCGCGCCGAGGCCATAGCGGAGGGCTTGTCCAACGTGCACCTCCTGCCGCCGCAGACGCTGGAAACCCTTGCCCCGGTGATCGCCGGTGCAGCCGGGGTGGTGAGCGCGGATACCGGCCTTGGCCATCTGGCGGCGGCCTATGGGGTGCCGACGGTCGGCCTCTACGGTCCCACCGACCCGCGCCTCACCGGTCTCTACGGCCCCCGCGCGGTGGAGCTGAAGGCGACCCGCGACTGCGCCCCCTGTGAAAAGGCGCGCTGCCGCATCGCGCCCGAGGTGACCGAGGGGCCGCCTTGTCTTGCCGACATTTCCGCCGCCGCGGTCTGGCGGGCGCTGGTGGCGCTCAGGGCCTGAGCGGGGCCGAACATGGACAAAGGGTGAGCTGGCGTGGCACACCCAGCGCCCGACCTGAAGATGGGATGTTCCACATGACCCGATCGGTGGCGCTGAGCCGCGACCTCCTCCTCGTCACGGGCGGGGCGGGCTTCATCGGCTCCAACATTGCCCGCGCCGCCGCCGAGGATGGCTATCGCGTGGTGGTGGCCGACTGGCTGGAGGACGGCCCCAAGTGGCGCAACATCTCCGACATCGCGCTGCATGACGTGATCCGGCCGGAGACGGTGAATGCCTTCGTCGAGAAGGAGGGCGGCCGGCTTGCCGCCGTGGTGCACATGGGCGCCATCTCCGCCACCACCGAGCGCGACGCGGACAAGATCGTCGCCCGCAACATCCGCGCGACGCTGGACCTGTGGGAGCTGTGCGCGCAGAAGGCGCTCGGCCTCGTCTATGCCTCCTCCGCCGCGACCTACGGCGACGGCACCTCCGGCTTCCGGGATTCGGAGGAGGCGGCGGACCTTTCCGCCCTGGCGCCGCTGAACCCCTACGGCTGGTCGAAGCTGTTCGTGGATCGGCGCATCATGGCGGACGTGGCCGAGGGCCGGCCGCGCCCGCCGCAGTTTGCCGGCCTGCGATTCTTCAACGTTTACGGCCCCGGCGAGGGCCACAAGGGCGACATGCGCTCGGTGGTTCACAAGATCTACCCCGCCGCAGCGGCCGGGGAGGATGTCACCCTCTTCAAGTCCCACGATCCGCGCTACGAGGACGGCGGCCAATTGCGCGACTTCGTCCATGTGGGCGACTGCGTGGAGGTGGTGCGCTGGCTGCTGGAGAGCCCGGACGTGTCCGGCATCTTCAATGTGGGCACCGGCGAGGCGCGCTCGTTCGCCGATCTGGCGAAGGCGGTGTTCTCGGCGCTGGGGGACGAGCCGCGCATCGCCTACGTGGACATGCCGGAAAGCCTGCAGAAGGCCTACCAGTATTTCACCCAGGCCGACGTCTCGAAGCTGCGCACGGCGGGCTTCACGCGTCCTTTCACCTCGCTGGAGGATGGGGTCGCGTCCTATGTGAACGGCCATCTGAAGCCGCGCAACGCGGCGTGAGGACAGAGCATCATGGCGGGTAAAGGCGCGGTGGGTCCTATCGCCGTCATCGGCGACGTGATGGTGGATCGCTATATCGTCGGTTCCGTTTCGCGCATCTCGCCGGAGGCACCCGTGCCGGTGCTGGTGCACGGCGCCGAGCGCATCGTTCCGGGTGGCGCGGCAAACGTGGCCGCCAATGCGGCAGCGCTGGGCGCGCAGGTCATCCTGGTGGGGCTCACGGGCGCCGACCCGGAAGCCGAGGCGCTTAAGGGTGCGCTTTGCGCCTATCGCGACATCGACCTCTCGAGTCTCGTGGCGGACGCCGGCCGGCCCACCATCACCAAGACGCGGGTGATGAGCGGGCGCCAGCAGATCGTCCGCATCGACGCCGAGATCCTCACCCCGCCGGCCGAGGACACCGTCGCGCGTCTCGTGGCCACGGTGGAGGCGGCGGTGGGGCGCAGCGCGGTGGTGGTGCTCTCCGACTATGCCAAGGGCGTGCTCTCGGATGTGGTCATCGGCGCCGCCATCGCGGCGGCCCAGGCCAAAGGCGTGCCGGTGATCGTGGATCCCAAGCGCCGCACCTTCGAGGCCTATCGCGGCGCGAGCCTGGTCACCCCCAACCGGCTGGAGCTGGCCGCCGCCACCGGCCTGCCCGATACCACCGACGCCGAGGCGGTGCTGGCGGCCGAGGCGGCCTCGCGCCAGTTCGGCGGTGACGTGCTGGTGACCCGCGCCGAGAAGGGCATGACGCTGTGGCGGCGGGGCGGGCAGGTGCTGCACGTGCCGGCCCAGGCCCGCGAGGTGTTCGACGTGTCGGGCGCCGGGGACACGGCGCTGGCGGCGCTGGCGGTCTCCCTCGCCTCCGGGCATTCGCTGGAGACCAGCGTACATTTCGCCAATGCTGCCGCCGCCGTGGCGGTGGGCAAGATCGGCACGGCGGTGGTCACGCGGGCGGAGCTGAACGCGGCCCTTGATGCCAGCGTGCCCGAGGGCGCGGCACCCGGCGCGCTGGTGGACCGTGCCCGGGCCGCCGCCGTCATCGCCGGCTGGCAGGCGGCGGGCGCGCGGGTGGTCTTCACCAATGGCTGCTTCGATCTGGTCCATCCCGGCCATGTCGCCATCCTGGAGGCGGCGGCGCGGGAGGGTGACCGGCTGGTGGTGGCGCTGAACACCGATGCCTCGGTGCAGCGCCTGAAGGGACCGACCCGTCCGGTCCAGGACGAGGCGGCCCGCGCCCGCGTCATCGGCGCGCTGCGCTGCGTGGATCTGGTGGTGCTGTTCGAGGAGGACACCCCGCTGGAGATCATCACGACGCTCGGCCCGGACGTGCTGGTGAAGGGTGCAGATTACCGCGAGGACCAGGTGGTCGGCGGCGACGTGGTGAAGGCGCGCGGCGGCCGCGTCGCCCTGATCCCGCTGGTGGAAGGACGCTCCACCTCCGCCCTGGTGGCGAAGGCGAAAGGGTAGGGGACAAGGCGGGGGCGGGACGCCTCTGCCGGATCCGCTACATGAAGTTTTGAAAAATAACCATTTAGTTTCAATACTATGTATGCGGTTTCTGAAGTTCTCGCAAATCACTTTAAGTGGTATTTTGACACCATTCATCGGCGACCGGCCGACGCTTGGGGGCGTGAGCATCGACCGATCCCAGCGGTACCTGAGTGTCTTTCGAAGCCGAGGCTGGGGGAAGAGCCGGGCGCTGTTTACCCCGGCATCCTGGCAAGCGGTGTCCTCCACCGCGCGAGCAGAAGGGTGCTTTCGGCTGGCCGGCATTTTCCGCCGGGCCGCAGTTGCGGAGCGGCACGGTCGCCCTATAGTCGCTGGGTCGTCGGTGTCCGCTTTCGGACGGACCAAGAGGGAATGCGGTGCAGGAGGCATCTCCCAAAGCCCGCAGCTTCCCCCGCTTCGTCGGCGGTGAGCGGGCCTGCAACATGCCACTGGAGCCATCCGGGAAGGCGCAGGCTTCGCGATGAACCGCGAGCCAGGAGACGAGTGAGGTGGCCTGCCGGAGACGCATCGCCCGAAGAGCGGCGCCCGCGTTGGTCGCCCTCGTCGGACATCTCTAACGGACCCTCGGAGGGACGGTTGAAAGGACCCGCCATGACGCGCCACAGCCGCCCTCCGGACTCCGCCTGCGCGCCCGCCTGCGTCAACCGTCCCGATTTTACCGCCTCGCGCATCCCGTTCCAGATGCCGCCCTGCGCCCTCGCCGGGCCGTCGCGGCTGCGCTTCGCCCGGTTGGTCGCTTGAGCGGCGGGCTTGTCCTGGTCCTCGGCGGCGCGCGCTCCGGCAAGAGCCGCTTCGCCGAGGCCGAGGTCCGCCGCCAGCCGGCGCCCTGGGCCTATATCGCCACCGCCGAGGCCCGCGACGGCGAGATGGAGGCGCGCATCGCCCTGCACCGCGATCGACGCGGGGAGGGGTGGCAGACCCATGAGGCGCCCCTCGACCTGGCAGGATGCCTCCGCGCGCTGCCGCCCGAGCAGCCTGTGCTTGTGGATTGCCTGACACTCTGGCTCACCAATCACCTGCTGGCCGAGCACGACCTCGACGCCGAGGGCGCGGCGCTGGAGCAGGTTTTGGCTGCGCGCCCCGGCCTCACCGTCTGCGTCGCCAATGAGGTGGGCTTCGGCATCGTGCCGGACAATGCGCTGGCCCGGCGCTTCCGCGACGCTGCCGGCCTGCTCAACCAGCGCCTCGCCGCCCGCGCGGGCCGGGTGGTGCTGGTGGTGGCCGGCCTGCCCCTGATCGTGAAGGAAGACATGCCGTGAGCGAGCCCGTTTCGTCCCCCGCCGTCGATGACGCCGAAGCCGCCCGCCATCGCGCCAAGATGGAAAAGCGCAAGGCGGTGCAGGACAGGGAGGTGGCGGAAAAGACCATCGAGAAGGGCCTGCTCATCGTCCATACCGGCCCCGGCAAGGGCAAGAGCACGGCCGCCTTCGGCCTCGCCCTGCGCATGCTCGGGCGCGGCGGGCGGGTGGGCGTGGTCCAATTCATCAAGGGCGCATGGCAGACCGGGGAGCAGGAGGCCTTTGCCGCATTCGGCGATCGCGTGGTTTGGCACACCATGGGAGAGGGCTTCACCTGGGAGACGCAGGATCTCGCCCGCGACCGGGCCGCCGCCGCCCGCGCCTTCGCCAAGGTGCGCGAGCTGATGGCGGACGAGACCATCGCCCTCCTCGTTCTCGACGAGCTGAACATTGCCTTGCGCTACGAGTATCTCGATCTTGGCGAGGTGGTGTCCACCCTCGCCGCCCGCCGCCCCGGCCTGCACGTGGTGGTGACGGGCCGCAACGCCAAGCCGGAGCTGGTGGCGGCGGCGGACCTCGTCACCGAGATGGGGCTGGTGAAGCACCATTTTTCGGCCGGGGTGAAGGCCCAGGCCGGGATCGAGTTCTGAGCCCATGGCGCGCGCGCTGATGTTCCAGGGCACCGGGTCGGACGTGGGCAAGTCGCTCCTCGTCGCAGGTCTGGCGCGGGCCTTCACCCTGCGCGGGCTGAAGGTGCGCCCCTTCAAGCCGCAGAACATGTCCAACAATGCCGCAGTCACCGCCGACGGCGGCGAGATTGGCCGGGCGCAGGCGCTGCAGGCGCGGGCAGCGCGGGTGCCCCTCAGCGTCCACATGAACCCGGTGCTGCTGAAGCCGCAGGGCGAGACCGGCGCGCAGGTGGTGGTGCAGGGCCGCGTCCACGCCACCGCCAAGGCAGCGGCCTACCAGGGCATGAAGCCGTCGCTGCTGCCCTTCGTACTGGAAAGCTTCGACCTGCTGAAGGCCGAGGCCGACCTGGTGCTGGTAGAGGGGGCGGGCAGCGCCTCCGAGGTCAATTTGCGCGCCGGCGACATCGCCAACATGGGCTTTGCCCGCACCGCCGACGTGCCGGTGGTGGTCATCGGTGACATCGACCGTGGCGGGGTCATCGCCTCGCTGGTGGGGACGAAAACGGTGATCGATGCCGCCGACGCCGCGCTCATCGCCGGCTTCATCGTTAACCGCTTCCGGGGCGACCCGAGCCTGTTTTCCGCCGGCATGGACCTGATCGCCCGCCAGACCGGCTGGGCGGCGCTGGGGCTGGTGCCGCATTTTGCCGATGCAATCCACCTGCCGGCCGAGGACGCGCTGGCGCTCTCAGCCCCGCCCGCGCCCAAGCCGGGGGCGCGGATCAAGATCTGCGTGCCCATCCTGCCCCACATCTCCAATTTCGACGACCTCGATCCGCTGGATGCCGAGCCCTCCGTGGAGGTGCGCCGCATCCGCCCTCACGAGACGCTGCCGGTGGATACGGACCTGGTTCTGCTCATCGGCTCGAAGGCCACCATCGCGGATCTCGCGGCGCTTCGGGCGCAGGGGCTGCATCATGACATCCTCGCCTTCGCCCGGCGCGGCGGCCATGTGATGGGCCTGTGCGGCGGCTACCAGATGCTCGGTGAGACCATCGCCGATCCCGAGGGCATCGAGGGCGATGCGAAGATCGCCCGGGGCCTCGGCCTGCTCAAGGTCCACACCGTGCTGTCGCCGGACAAGCGATTGGTGGAGGTGGAGGGCGTGGCGCAGGGGGAGCCTTTTGCCGGTTACGAGATGCATATGGGCGTCACCGCCGGCACCGATGCGCAGCGGCCCTTCGCCGTGCTCTCCGACGGGCATCCGGATGGCGCCCGGTCTACGTCGGGCCGGGTGAGCGGCACCTATGTGCATGGGCTGTTCGCGTCCGACGCCTTCCGCAGTGGCTTGCTCTCGTCGCTGGGCGGGGCGCCGTCACAGGCGGCCTATGAGCAGGGGGTGGAGGAGACGCTGGACCGCCTCGCCGCCCACCTTGCCGCTCATCTCGACCTCGACAGGCTGCTCAGCCTCGCCAAATGAAGGGGAGCGCTGCGCCCGCGAGCACCAGCAGCACCATCAGCGCATCGGCCCGCCGATAGAGCCGCAGCGCGGCACGCACGTCCTTGGCGGTCACCTCGCGCCGGCCATTGCCCATATAGGCGTCCTCGGTGAAGACGCCGGCATAGACCTTTGGCCCGTTCAGCTTCAGCTCCAGCGCGCCGGCCATGGCGGCTTCAGACCAGCCGGCATTGGGGGAGCGGTGGCGCGGCGCGTCCCGCAACATGGCCGCGTGGGCGGCGCGGGCATCGGCGCCCGGGGTGATGGCGGCGGCCGCGATCAGCAGCATGCCGGCGAGGCGCGAGGCGGGCAGGTTCACATAGTCGTCGGCGCGGGCGGCGGCCCAGCCGAAGGCGGCGTGGCGCTCGGTGAGATGGCCGATCATGCTGTCGGCGGTGTTGAGCGCCTTGTAGGCGGCGCCCCCCGCCAGCCCGCCCACGCACATCCACAGGGTCGGCGCCACCACGCCGTCGGAGAAGTTCTCGGCGAGGCTCTCGATGGCGGCGCGGGCGACGCCGGCCTCATCCAGGGTCTGTGGGTCGCGGCCGACGATATGGCTCACCGCCGTGCGCGCCGCTTCCAGGCTGCCGCTTTCCAGCGCCTCGGCCACCCGCGCCACGTGCCAGTGCAGGGAGCGCTGGGCGATCAGCGTTGAGCCGATCAGGCCGAGTACCAGCAGGCCGAACGGCAGGGGGCGCAGCAGCGCCTCAAGAATTGCCGCCGGTACAGCCGCTGCGGCGAGGATCACTCCCACCGCCACCACGCCGAGGCCCTTGCGCGTCGCGGCGGTCAGGCCCGGGCGGTTGAGGCCGTGGTCCAGGAGCACGATCAGCCGGCCGATCCAGATCACCGGATGGCCGATACGTCGCACCACGCCCGCCGGATAGCCGAGCAGGGCTTCCAGGAGCACGGCGAGCGCCGTCAGATCGAATGCCATCACCGCTCTCCCCCGAAGCGAAATGCCCTCAACGCCCCGGGTCCGCCCCTTGGACGCAGCGCACATCCGGCCGGCCGCCGCCAGCATAGAGCCGGATTCCCCTTTCTGGTCGAGGTGCCCCACTGTGGCCTGTCGGCAGCCGGGTGCCCTCCCACGGGTGATTACTGTGTGAATATCCCTCGTTACCGCGCTGCAACAAAGAGTCTTCGCAGTGCGCGAGGGCATGTGCTAGACTTTTGGCGTGATCATGCCCCATGGGGGTCTCACAGTGGCAGAGGTCAAGCCGCAACCATGGTAATGCTGAAGCTCCGCTCCAAGACCATGACCGAGCCTTCGATTGAGCCGCCGACGCCGCGCATTCCTCCACACAAGCGGGTTTATGCCGTCGGGGACATCCACGGTCATCTGGATCTGCTGCGACGGTTGCAGGCGGCCATCGACGAGGATGTGCGCGCCCATCCGGGTGCCGAGTGCATCGAGGTTTATCTGGGTGATTATGTGGATCGCGGCCCGAAGTCGGCGGCGGTCATCGACGCGCTGATCGAGCGCCAGGCCAGCCGCAAGGCGGTGTGCATCAGCGGCAACCACGAGGCGGTGATGATCGACGCTCTCCAGTCGCGGGAGGCATTTTCCCGCTGGCTGAAGATGGGTGGGCTCGAGACAGTCTTCTCTTATGTGGGCCACCGGCGGACCCTTGATGATGTCACACTCTGGAGCCAGTGGCGCGCGGCCATGACCCCGGCGCACCTCGCGTTCCTGCGCCGGTTGGCCAGCCATTTCATCTGCGGCGACTATCTGTTCGTCCACGCGGGCTTGCGTCCCGGCGTCGCGCTGGAGGACCAGAGCCGCGAGGACATGATGTGGATTCGCCGAGAGTTCCTCGATTGCTCCGACTGGCTGGGCCATTGCGTGGTGCACGGCCACACCCCGACGAAGGAGCCGGAGGTGTTGCCGAACCGTATCAACATCGACACGGGGGCCTATGCTTCGGGGCACCTGACATGTTTGGTGCTTGAAGGCACCGACTGTTTCCAGATCACGACCTGAGACGCGCTGGATGGCCCTAGCGGAATGATCGGAATCGGATACCTCTTTATTTGACGGTATTCAGAAACCATCGCGATGGCGAAAGCAGCGCCCGGCCTTGTTGCTGCGATGCCACATGAGTCTCGGAAACGCTTTGATCGGAGAGGATTCAACCGGTGGTGACATAGGTCGTATCCGGCTCAACATGGTAGGGATCAACCGCGACGTTGTATTGGGGGTAATGGCCAGTGTTGCTCGTCCGAAAGAGTTGGTTCGACCGCCTTCGTTTCGCAGGCTGCGTCGCCATCGCTGCAGTCCTGGGCGGCTGCAATTTTCTTCCGGCTTCCGGCCCCTACAGCGCAGAAGTGCGCAACCCGCAGACACAGGACACCGACGGCGTCGGCTACAAGCTGGTGCCCATGACCATCGACGTGGTGCGCGTGCTGTCGGCCACCGACGGCGAGGGGCTGATCGGCACCTTCCGCAATGACCGCAGGCCCATCCCCAATGTGAAGATCGGCGTTGGCGACGTGGTGGGCGTCTCCATTTTCGAAGCCTCATCGGGCGGCCTGTTCATTCCGGCGGAAGCGGCCTCGCGCGCCGGCAACTTCGTCGACATCCCCGACCAGTCGGTCGATCCCAACGGCTTCATCTCGGTACCCTACGCCGGCCAGATCAAGGCCGCAGGGGTCTCGCCCGCCCAGGTCGAGAAGGAAATCGTCGAGCGGCTGCGCAACCGGGCCATCGAGCCTCAGGCCGTGGTGTCGGTGAAGACCCAGCGCTCCAACGCGGTGACGGTGATCGGTGAGGTAGAGACACCGGTACGCTTCCCGCTGACCTCCGCCGGCGAGCGCATTCTCGACGCCGTCAGCCGCGGCGGCCTGGCGCAGGCCAAGGGCTACGACCTGCTGGTGACCCTGCAGCGCGGCAATCGCGAGGCGACCATCAGCTTCAACCGCCTGGTCCGCGAGCCGGCCAACAACATCTATCTGCAGCCGGATGACACCATCTATGTGTTCAGCCGTCCGCGCACCTTCCTGGCGTTCGGCGCCACCGGCCGGCAGGGCCAGTTCAACTTCGGCAACGATTCCATCAGCCTGAGCGAGGCTGCGGCGAAGGCCGAAGGCCTGCTGGACGGGCAGGCGGATCCGCAGTCGGTGTTCCTGTTCCGGATCGAGAACCGCACCACCCTGGAGCGCATGGGCGTGGACGTGTCCAACATTCCGGACAAGCGGATTCCGACCATCTACACGGTCAATTTCCGCGAGCCGACCGGCTATCTGTTGTCCACGAAGGTCCCCATGCGGGACAAGGACATCATCTATATCGGCAATGCCGCGTCGGTGGAGTTGACTAAGTTTCTCAACTTGGTGCTGCTCGGCGCCACTGCGGTCCGCGAGATCTCGGAAGCCAATACCAATATCTATGGCGTGAACTGAGTTCGACCCGTCCGGGTTGCCTCCGTCCGGCAAAGGCCGCGCTCTCCGGGGCGCGGCCTTTCGCGTTCTCACGGCCCGCGCCAGCCCCGCTTTGCGCGCGGGCACGGCTCTCCGCTATGGTGGAGTGCGCCGGGCAAGACGCGGACCATGCGGGTGCCGGATGCGGTGCGAGGGTCGGATGCAGGGTGCGGAGCGGGGAGACGCCTGAATGTTCATCGCCTTCTTCGAGGCGCTCAAGGCCGCCGGCGTGCCGGTCTCCGTGCGGGAGTATCTCACGCTGATGGAGGCCATGGATCGCGACGTGGCCGGCCGGCAGGTGGATGCCTTCTACTATCTTGCCCGCGCAAGCCTGGTGAAGGACGAGCGGCACCTCGACCGCTTCGACCAAGTCTTCGGCCGCTGCTTCAAGGGCCTTGAGAGCGCGCTAGGCGAGGAAGGCCATTCCATCCCCGAGGACTGGTTGAGGAAGCTCACCGAGAAGCACCTCACCGAGGAGGAGAAAGCCCAGATCGAGGCGCTGGGCGGGCTCGACAAGCTTCTGGAGACGCTGAAGAAGCGGCTGGAGGAGCAGAAGGGGCGCCACCAGGGCGGCTCCAAGTGGATCGGCACCGGCGGCACCTCGCCCTTCGGCGCCTATGGCTACAATCCCGAAGGCGTGCGCATCGGCCAGGACGGCAACCGCAACTTCCGCGCTGTGAAGGTCTGGGACAAGCGCGAGTTCAAGGACCTGGACGACACGGTCGAGCTGGGCACCCGCAACATCAAGGTGGCGCTGCGCCGCCTGCGCAAGTTCGCCCGCATCGGCGCGGCGGAGGAGCTGGACCTCGACGGCACCATCCGCGAGACCGCGCGCCAGGGCTGGCTCGACGTGCGGCTGCGGCCGGAGCGGCGCAATGCGGTGAAGGTGCTGCTGTTCCTCGACGTGGGCGGCTCCATGGACTGGCACGTGGCCCAGGTGGAGGAGCTGTTTTCCGCCGCCCGCGCCGAGTTCAAGCACCTGGAGCACTTCTATTTCCACAATTGCGTCTATGAGGGCGTTTGGAAATCCAACGCGCGGCGGGCCACCGAGCGCATCCCCCTGTTCGACGTGCTGCACACCTATCCGCACGACTACAAGCTGATCTTCGTGGGCGACGCCTCCATGAGCCCGTATGAAATTACCTATGCCAATGGCTCGGTGGAGCACAACAATGCGGAGCCGGGCAAGGTCTGGCTGGAGCGCCTCACCACCACCTATCCCAAGGCGGCGTGGCTCAATCCGGTGCCGGAACCCCATTGGGGCTATACGGAATCCATCCGTCTCATGCGCCACCTCATGGAGGGGCGCATGTTTCCCCTCACCGTCGAGGGCATCGACGCCGCCATGCGGGAGCTGACGTGAGCGCGGATGCAGGCGGGGCCGCCTATGCCTGCTTTCCCCGCCTCGGCGGTGCCGGCGTGCGGCTTGAGCTTGCCCCGCCGGTGCTGGAATACGCGGTGGGTCCCAAGGAGGGGCGTCTTGCACTGGCCGAAGTGACGTCCGTCACCCTGCGCTTCCTGCCGGCCAAGTTCGCCAACCACAGCTTCGAGATCGAGCTGTCCGGCCGCGACGGCACAAGGCTGAAGACCGGCTCCTCCTCGCGCATCTCGCTCACCGGCGTGCGCGACCAGGGGGCGGACTATGCCGCCTTCGTCCGGGCGCTGCATGGAGCGCTGGCGAAAGCGGGAAGCGGCGCCAGCTTCATCGGCGGCTATGGACCGTGGAGGTTTGCGCTGATGGTGGCGGTGGGTTTAGCTGCCCTCGCGGGGCTCGCCGCGGTGCTGGGCTTCGCGCTCAGGGAGGAGCAATGGAGCATGGCTCTGTTCCTCGGCGTCATGGGCGCATTCGTGGTCTGGCCCACGGCGCAGATGATCTGGCGCAACCGCCCGGTGCGCTACACGCCGGATGCCATTCCGGCCCACCTACTGCCGGCGTGAGGCCGCCGCCTCTTCCTCCTCGGCCTTGCGCAGCAGCCCGCCGGCCACGTCCGCAAGGCGCGGCGCGGGCAAAGCGGTGAAGGGCAGGGGGCGGGTGACGGCAATGGCCGCCAGCCCCAGCCGCGCCGTGAGCAGCCCGTTCACCACCCCTTCGCCGAGGCGGGCGGACAGCCGTGCCGCCAGCCCCTGGCCCACGATCTGCTGTACCAGGGTATCGCCGGCCGCCATGCCGCCGGTGATGGCGAGATGCCCGAGTACGTGCTTCACCAGCTTGAGCGTGCCCAGCGTGCCGGGTCGCCCGCCATAGAGCTGGGCGAGCCGGCGCATGAGGGTGACGGCGCTGTAGAGCACGAAGGCGAGGTCCACCACCGCCCGCGGCGACACGGCGGTGACCACGGACACGTTGCGCGCTGCGTCCGACACCATCTGCCGGGCGCGGGAATCAAGGCCTGCCAGCAAGGTGCGCTCGGACAGGCGCACCAGGTCCGCCCCGTCGATGATGCCGGAGAGGTGACCCTCCAGATCAGCACGGGCGCGTGCGAGCGAAGGCGTTTCCGCCGACAGGCGCAGCACGTCGCGCACCACGGCTTCGGCGAGGGTGCGATCGTCCTCAGCCAGGGCTTTCTCAGCACTGGCGCGGATGGTGTCCAGCTTGGTCAGCCGCGCCATGCCCGCCACCTCCCGCGCCACGATGGCGATGGCGGCCACCAGCAGCGCGGCGGTGAAGGCAAGTCCCACATAGCCGAGCCATTCGGCGCGGGAGAACAGGTCGCCGATGAGCTGGCTCAGGCCCACATAGGCCATCAGGCTGAGCACGCCGCCCAGCGCCGACCAGAACAGGCCGGCCAGCGACAGGCCCCAGCCACGGCTTGGCTTCGCGGCGGGCACGGGCAGGGAAAAGTCGGGCTCCACCGGTTCCCGCGGCGCCATGGTGATGGCGGCTTCGTCGAGGCGGAAGACCTGCGGCCGGCGGGGGGGAGTGCGGTCGTCGCTCATCGGCGTCAAATGTCGCTGTCGCTCATGCCCTTCAGATGTCCTCGAAGTGTGGCGGTTGCAAGCCCCTGCACCCGCCCCGGCCGGTGTCGGACCACAGCGCCGGTCGTGCTCACAAGGCGGGGAGCGCGGCGAAGTGTGGCTTGCCCGAACCTCTCCGGCGGCTCATGAGGCAAAGCAACACCAGACGGTGCGCCCATCCGGCGCCCGTCCGACCGTCACCGGATGCGCGACACAGGAGCTGCGACGAAGACCCATGGCCGACGTGACCCTGCCCGCCGCCTTCCTCGCCGGCCTTGTGAGCTTCGTCTCCCCCTGCGTGCTCCCCTTGGTGCCGCCCTACCTGTGCTTCCTTAGCGGCAGTACGCTGGACGACCTCGCCGGCGACGAGCCGGTGAAGGAAGTGGGGCGCCGCGCCATGGTGGGGGCGGTGCTGTTCGTGGCCGGCTTCAGCGTGGTGTTCGTGGCGCTGGGGGCGGGAGCCTCGGCGATCGGCGACCTGCTGCGGGCGCATCTCGACGTGCTGTCCATCATCGCCGGACTCGCCATCATCGTGATGGGGCTGAACTTTCTCGGCGTGTTCCGCATCCATCTGCTGCATCGCACCGCGCGGGCGCATGTGCATGAACCCACCGGGATCTGGGGCGCCTTCGTGATGGGCCTCGCCTTCGCCTTCGGCTGGACGCCCTGCCTCGGGCCGGTGCTGGGCGCCATCCTGGCGGTGGCGGGATCGGAGGCCACGGTTTCCAAGGGCGCGGGGTTGCTCGCGGTCTATTCGCTGGGGCTCGGCGTGCCCTTCCTGCTGGCGGCGTTCGCGGTGCGGCCGTTCCTGAAAAGCCTCGTCCACATGCGCAAGGCGTTGCCGGTGGTGGAGAAGACCATGGGCGCGCTCCTCGTGCTTACCGGCATCGCCTTCATGTCCGGCTGGATCGCCCATGCCAGCTATTGGCTCATCGAGACCTTCCCGGCGCTCTCGACGCTGGGGTGAGTGGCTTGGGCCAGTTCCGCGTGCCAGCATGGCTCAAGCACAGGTCGCGAACGCCGGTGGGCGAATTGTACCCCTGGCTTGTGGGTTCAACGCGGTTTCGAACATGAAACCGCTACGCGGTTTTGCAGAAATTGCTCGAAAGGCCGCCGCGCCGTTGCGCCATGCCGGACCTTCCGGGATACTCCGCGCCCGATCGAGTCTGGAGCCGGAACCGGCGCCAGACTTCAAGACGGAGACCGCGTGATCCGGCCAGCCTGTCCTGCATGCTGACCGGCACGTGCTTCGCGCAGCCAAGGGGCGTCCTTTCCCATGAAGATCACCTGGTTCGGCCACTCCGCGTTCCGCTTGGATTTCGCGGACAAGGCGGTGCTCATCGATCCCTTCTTCACCGGCAATCCCAGATTCCCCTCCACGGTGGAGGAGGCCACCCGCGGGGTGACGCATATCCTGCTCACCCACGGCCATTCCGACCATGTGGGCGACACCGTCTCCCTGGTGGAGGATGCGGCCGACGCCAGCCGGACCCTGCCCGTGGTGGCCAATCCGGAGCTGTGCGCCTACCTCGCCGCCAAGGGCGCCGGCAATGCCGGGCAGATGATGAACACCGGAGGCTCGCTGGATTGCGGCGGCTTCACCGTGACCATGGTGCGCGCCGACCATTCCTCGGGCGGCGACGGCAAACCCTCCGAATATCTCGGCAACCCCACCGGCCTCATCATCCGCGCCCCGGGCGAGCCCACGGTCTGGCACATGGGCGATACCGACATTTTCTCCGACATGGCGCTGATGTGCGAGATCCACCGTCCCAAGGTGGTCTTCATCCCCATCGGCGACCGCTTCACCATGGGTCCCGCCGTGGCGGCGCTGGCGGTGAAGCGCTTCCTGCCGGGGGTGGAAGTGGTGGTGCCGTGCCATTACGGCACCTTCCCCATCCTGGTACAGGACGCCTCCTTCTTCGTGCAGGCGCTGGCGGACCACCCCGTGAAGGTGGTGGTGCCCGGCCCCGGCGGCTCGTTCGACGCCAACATCACGCCGGCATAGGGCGTTTTCCAGCGACGTGGGTACCGATTCGCGAGAAGAAAACGCGTCAGCACAAAGTTCCGGAGCGATTTCTGTGAGCCAGGGCGAGCGGAAAGCGCTCCGGGGCGCAGTCTCGTCCGCCCGGCTGCATCCGCCTTTGGCGGTTGCGCCGGGGCGTGCGGACCTTTACCCCTTCCGCCCCAAGAAGGACGCCCGAAGAGGGACGCCTCAAGGAGCAGCACCCGCCATGACGAGCGCAGCATGAGCGCCCACACGCCCCGCACCGCCATTTATGGCGGCTCGTTCGATCCGCTGACCAACGGCCACCTGGACGTGGTGCGCTCCGCCTGCCGCCTCGCCGACCGGCTGGTGCTGGCGGTGGGCATCCATCCCGGCAAGGCGCCCCTGTTCTCGGCGGAGGAGCGGCTGGAGATGCTCACAGCGGTGTGCGGTCCCATCGCCGCGCAGGAGAATGCGACACTGGAGGCCATAACCTTCGGCGATCTCATCACCTCCACCGCCCAGCGGCTCGGCGCGACCCTTCTGATCCGCGGCCTGCGCGACGGCACCGACCTCGACTATGAAATGCAGATGGCGGGCATGAACGGGGTGCTCGCTCCCCATATCCAAACCGTGTTCCTGCCCGCCTCGCCGCGGGTGCGCCCCATCACCGCCACGCTCGTGCGGCAGATCGCGGCCATGGGCGGGGACGTTTCCGCTTTCGTGCCGGCTGAAGTGCTGGCGCGCCTCAAGGACAAGTTCCCGCGCTGAAGCACGGTTATCCGCCCCATAGGGGCCGTTCGCAGGAGATCTTCATGACGCGTCTTTTGGGCGGCTTCCTCGCCGCTGCCCTGCTCGCCTTCGCCGTCGCGCTGCCGGCGCAGGCGCAGACCAAGCCCGATCCGCAGAACACCCTCTTCCTCGACACGCCCTATGGCCGCGTGGTGATCCAGCTGCGGCCGGACCTTGCGCCCAAGCATGTGGAGCGCCTGAAGACCCTGACCCGCGAGGGCTATTACAACAACGTGCCATTCCACCGCGTCATCGACGGCTTCATGGCCCAGACCGGCGACGGCCAGCGCGGCGACGGCACCGGCGGCTCCAAGTATCCCAACCTGCCGGCGGAATTCTCCTCCGTGCCGTTCAAGCGCGGCGTGGTCGGCATGGCGCGGGCCTCCAACCCCGACAGCGCCAACTCGCAGTTCTTCATCATGTTCGCCGAAACCCCCAGCCTGAACAACCAGTACACCGTGGTGGGCCAGGTGGTGTCGGGCATGGAGTTTGTGGACAAGGTCAAGAAGGGCTCGGGCGGCAGCGGCGCGGTGTCCAACCCCGACCGCATCGTGAAGATGCAGGTGGCGGCGGACGCTAAGTGATAGCGGCCAAGTGAACGCGGCCAAGTGAACGCGGCCAAGTGAACGCGGCCAAGTGAACGCGGCCAAGTGAACGCCGCCAAGTGATTTGCGCTGCACCGGTCGGCTCAGCCGGCCGCCGCAGCTTTCTCAAGCCCGGCACAGCCGGGCGGACGCGGTGGCCGGACCCTCCGGCATCGCCTCGAAAGGATGAGACCCATGAGTGACGAAGTTCTGGTTCTGGAGACCACCAAGGGGCCGGTGACCATCGCGTTCCGCGCGGACCTCGCCCCCGGCCATGTGGCGCGCATCAAGGAACTGGTGTCCACCGGTTTTTATGACGGCGTGCCGTTCCACCGCGTCATCGACGGCTTCATGGCCCAGACCGGCGATCCCACCGGCACCGGCATGGGCGGTTCGGGCAAGAAGCTGAAGGCCGAGTTCAACCGCCAGCCCCACGTGCGCGGCACCGTCTCCATGGCGCGCGCGCAGAACCCCGATTCCGGCGACAGCCAGTTCTTCATCTGCTTCGGCGACGCCCGCTTCCTCGACGGCCAGTACACCGCCTGGGGCGAGGTGATCTCCGGCATGGAGAACGTGGACCTGATCAAGCGCGGCGAGCCGGTGAAGGATCCCGACAAGATCGTCTCCGCCAAGCTCGCCCCCAAGGCGGCGTGAGCGCGTCAGAGGCAACGAAGGTCGGCGTGAGCCAATCACGTGGAAAAAGGAAGGGCGCCCCAAGGGGCGCCCTTTTTCATTCCAGCGCTTGAAAGTCGTCATGGCAGGGCTTGTCCCGGCCATCCTCGCGGGTCGGCCGGGCGTCACTTTCGCTACTGCGCGCAAACTGCGCGCAAGCGGATCGGCGTGGAGGCCCGGCATAAGGCCGGGCATGACGTTGTTCTATGCTTCGGTGGCACCGGACGCATCCGGGCATGCTCCCGGCGCGCTCCCGTCACACCTCGGTGAGGCGGCGGGTGCGCATGTCCTTCAGGTAGGGCGGACGCGGGATGGAGGCGTGGGCGGAGCGCAGCGCCGCCGACCAGCGCTCGCGCAGGTCATGGAAATAAGGCTCTCCCGGCTCGACACGGTAGAGCAGCTCGGAGCGCAGCGTGTCCGGCGACACCACCATCACGTCGATGGGCAGGCCCACGCCGAGGTTCGAGCGCATGGTGGAATCCATGGAGATGAGGCTGGATTTCAGCGCGTCGGAGATTTCCATCTCATAAGACACTGCGCGATCGAGCACCGGCTTGCCGTATTTATGTTCGCCGATCTGGAGGAAGGGCGTATCCGGCGTGCATTCGATGAAATTGCCGGCGGAATAGACCATGTAGAGGCGCAGGCAGTCGCCGAGGATCTGGCCGCCGAGCAGGAACGACACCTCGAAGCTGATGCCGCTCTGCTCCATCAGCTCGCCATTGACCTTGTGCACCTGCCGGATGGCGGTGCCCACCAGCTGGGCGGCCTGAAACATGGTTCGGCAATCGCGCAACTGATGGCGCTCGCCCGCTTCGTGATCCTCGACGCCCTCGCGCAGCAGGCTCACCACCGATTGGGACACCGACAGGTTGCCGGCGGTGGCGAGGCCAAGCACATGGTGCCCCGGCTCCTCGAAGATGTGGAGCTTGCGGAAGGTGGAAATGTTGTCGAGGCCGGCATTGGTCCGGGTATCGGCAATCAGAACAAGGCCGTCCCGCACCAGGACCCCACAGCAATACGTCATCGCAAACCCCCGGTTTCGGGGCGGACTATAGCGACCGGGTACGGGGCCGGGCAACGGCGGGATGATACGCTGGCAAAAGGGACGCAAGGTGTGTCCCATTACCCTCAGTCGTGCTCTTCCTCCCGGCAGCGGCGGAAGGGGCCAAGCTCGGTGAGCACGGCGGCGTCTTCCTCCACATAGGCGCGCTCGCGCTCGAGATACTGCGCCACTGCCGCCTTCAGGCCGGGATTGACGATGTAGTGCGCGGAATAGGTGGTTACGGGCAAATAGCCGCGCGCCAGCTTGTGCTCGCCCTGGGCCCCGGCCTCCACCACCTTGAGCCCGCGGGCGATGGCGAAGTCGATAGCCTGATGGTAGCAGACTTCGAAATGCAGGAATGGGTGCTGCTCCAGGGCGCCCCAATAGCGCCCGTACAGCGTTTCTGCGCCGATGAAATTGAGCGCTCCGGCGATGTAGCGGCCCTCGCGCCGGGCCATCACCAGAAGGATGTCCTGCGGCATGCGCTCGGCCAGCAGCGAGAATAGCTCGCGGTTGAGATAGGGCGTGCCCCACTTGCGGCCGCCGGTATCCAGATAGAACATGAAGAAGGCGTCGAGGGCTTCGTCGGTCAGATCCGTGCCCGTCTGCCACTCGATGGTGATGCCGTCGGCCAGCGCCTCGCGCCGCTCCTTCTTCAGCGCCTTGCGCTTGCGTGAGGCGAGTTCTGCCAGGAAATCGTCGTAGGTGGCATAGCCGGCATTGGTCCAGTGGAACTGTCGGTCGGTGCGCGGCAGGAAGTCGAGCTGCGACAGCCCCTCCCATTCCACCTGGGTGGCAAATGTGATGTGGGCGGAAGACGCACCGCGCAGGCGAACCAGCTGCTTCAGGCCGGCGGCGAGGGCGGGCTGGCCCACCGGGTCCTGCGGATCCTTCAGCAGCAGGCGACGGCCGGTCACGGGGGTGAACGGCACCGCCACCTGGACCTTGGGGTAATAGTCACCGCCCACGCGGTTGTAGGCATCGGCCCAGCCCTGGTCGAAGACATATTCGCCGCGCGAATGGGACTTCAGATAAGCGGGCATCACCGCCGAAGGGGTGCCGTCCGGCCCGTCGACCACCAGATGCTGCGGCAGCCAGCCGGTGCGCGCGGCGGCGCAGCCCGAGCTTTCCAACGCCGACAGGAAGGCGTGGGACACGAATGGCTCCGGCCGTGCCGCGCCGCCGGCGGCGCAGGCGTCCCAGTCGGTCGGCTTGATCTCGGTGAGGGCTGGCAGGATGCGGATACGGGCGTCGGGCATCCCCCTAATTTGTGCGTTGCATCACACCCTGCCCACCGCGACAGGACGCCGCAGGCAACCTTGCGATGGGTCAGAACCACGCGCGCGATCGCTGGTCGGGGGGCGAGGCGCCCGCCCGTTTCAGGGCCGGAAGCCCTCGAATACGATCTGATCGGCGTAGCGGGCGGCGCGGGCGCGCTGGTCCTGGGTCCGCACTGTCCAGGAGAGAACCGGCATCCCGAGGGCGCGCAGGAGGCGCACAGCCGGCTTGTCGAGGTCGGCAACGCGATAGTTCACGAACTGGAATCGCGAGCGCGGCCAGTGCAGCAGGTTTGCGAGGACGAAGCCGCGCGCGGGGCTGATGTGCTGCCACTCCGGCCCGTAACGGCCTTCCGCCACGATGCCCCGCGCCACGCCGGGGGCGCGGGCGCGCACCACCTCCAGCATCTGCGGATCAAAAGACATCAGCGCCGCCGGGCCGTCGTATTCCGCCACCAGGTCCGCCGCGCGGGCGGCGAGGCGGGTATCGCCGGAAAAGCTGCTCTTGATCTCGATGACGAGGGGCACCCGCCCCGCCACCCGTTCCAGAAGCTGGGGCAGGGTGAGGATCAGGTCGCCGGTGCCACGGAAGGCGATGGCGCCAAGCTCCGCCGCCGTGCGGTTGGCCAGCGGGCCTTGGGCGTCGGTGAGACGATCGAGGGTGAAATCGTGGAATACCATGGCCTCGCCGTCGGCGCTGGCCTGCAGGTCCAGCTCGATGGCGTAGCCGGCGGCGATGGCGGCATCCATCGCCGCGCCGGCATTCTCGATGATGCCCCGAGCCGCATCATGCAGTCCGCGATGGGCGACAGGACGCGCCGTCAGCCAGCTCAGGTCGCCCATTCGCGTGTCCCGCCGTTCGGCCTCAAGCTTGTGCGGCGCTTGAGCGTACCCACTTGGCATCGGTCGAAGACCGAGGCTGATGGTGTCAGGCCACTTCCACGATGGCTTCTACTTCCACAGCCGCGTCGAACGGCAAAGCCGCGACGCCAACGGCCGAGCGCGCGTGGCGGCCCTTGTCGCCAAGCACTTCCACGAAGAAGTCGGAGCAGCCGTTCACCACCTTCGGCTGGTCCAGGAAATCGGGGGCGGAGTTCACGAAGGCGACCAGCTTCACCACCCGCACCACCTTGTCGAGGTCGCCGATGGCGGCCTTCACCTGGGCCAGGATGTTGATGGCGCAGAGCTTGGCGGCCTCGCGTCCGGCCTCGATCTCCACTCCTGCGCCGAGCTTGCCGGTCGCGATCTTGCCGGCACCGTCGATGGAAACCTGGCCGGAAACGAACAGCAGGTTGCCGGTGCGCACCACGGGGACATAATTGGCGAGCGGCGGCGTCGGCGTCGGCAGGGTGATTCCGAGTTCGGCCAGCTTCGCGTCGATGGGCGAGGTCATGCGGGGCTCCTGTCCCGTGCGGAGCTTTGCCACACGGTGTGCGCAATTGGGCCTTCCTCTTCGCCGAACCGCAGCGCCCGTGCAAGCTGGTAAGGCGGCGCAGGCGCGGGCTCTCGGGGCCGCGCAGGAGGAGTTTTTGACCATGCAGTTTTGTTCGCGCCTCGCCTTCGTTGCGGTTCTCGCGGTTTTCGGCCTGGGCGCGGCCTCGGCGGGGGCCGTGCCACTGCTCCCCCACAAGGCCACCTACCGGCTCTCCCTCGACGGCTCCAAGCCGTCGGGCCAGCTGGAGGAGATGAACGGGCTGATCCAGTACGAGATCACTGGGGACGCCTGCGCCGGCTATTCCACGCTCACCCGGCAGGAGAGCCTGGCCTCCACGGGGGAGGGCAGTCCGCTTCGCCAGGCGGTGACATCCAAGGCGTGGGAGGACGGGGCGGCGCAGGCCTACCGCTTCCTCTCCACCTCCACTGGCGACGATGGGGACGAGAAGATCGAGGCCAGCGTGGAGCGACAGGGACGCGATGCCCTCAAGGTCACCGTGACCCAGCCTGCCGCGCGCACCCTCGACCTGAAGGGCGACATCCTGCTGCCCACCGAGCATGTGAAGCGGGTGCTCGCCGCCGCGGCTGCCGGGGAGAGTGTGCTGGAGGCGAAGGTCTATGATGGCGCCAACGACCCGGCCAAGGTTTACGAGACCCTCGCCGTGGTGGGCCGCCCGAGCACCGACGAGAACCGTATCGCCGCCCCGGCGAAGGACAGCCTGGCCGGCCGCACCTTCTATCCGGTCACCATCAGCTATTTCGAGACCGGCGGGGTGGATCGCGCGCCGGCCTATGTGATGAACATGCAGCTCTACGACAACGGCGTCGTGGGCAGCCTCAAGATCGATTACGGCAAGTTCGCCCTGGTCGGCGCCATGTCTACCTTCGAGGCGCTCAAGGCGCCCGGCGGTTGCGCCAACTGACGGCGGGCGGGTTTCATCAAGAGGTTGCCATGCGGTACGTGCACGTGATGCTGCGCGGGCGGGTGCAGGGCGTCGGCTATCGCGCCTGGTGCGCCCGCACGGCCGAGGCACAGGGCCTGAAAGGCTTCGTGCGCAACCGCCGAGACGGGGCGGTGGAGGCGGTCTTCGCCGGTGCGGACGCAGTGGTGGAGGCCATGTTGGACGCCTGCCGCGCCGGACCGCCCGGGGCGCGGGTGGACGACATGCTGGTGCATGAGGTGTCCGACACCGCGCTTGCCGCCGGTGGGCGGGAGCGATTCGCAGTGCTGGAGACGCTTTAAAAGCATCGGGGCAGGGCAGGGCGACCGCTGCTCCGTGCCTGCGTTGCCGGCAGTGTTGCCGCCCGGTGACCATTCCCCAACGGTACCCGATCCGATTCCCGCGATGAGGCGTCCAATCCCCGGTCCAGCCTTTCCCCAAGGTGGCGCCGGCTGGCGGGCGCGGCTATAGAGGCCCGCGCATCAGGAGTGTCCCGTGACTGCAACCTATCTTCATCGGGAGACCGAGGCCGCAGCGCCGAAGGACGTTCCGTTCTGGGCGCGTCAGGAGGGTGTGGCGGTCATCCTCGGCATCTACATGGTGCTGCACGCCCTCATCGCCACCGTGTTCGAGATCGCCGTCAATCCGGACGACGCCATCGAGAGCTATCTCGTCCAGTCGCTGGAACTGTCCTACGTCCCGCGCAACCCGCCGTTCTTCGACTGGCTGCTTTGGGGCCTCCAGCAGGTGCTGGGCACCGATCGCCTCTCCTTCGCGGTGCTGCGCTACACGCTGCTGTTCGCCTGCGCCATGCTGGTCTATCGCGTCGCCCGCCGGGTGATCGCGGAGCCGCGGCTGCAGGCCCTGGCCACCTTCTCGCTCTCGGCCATCTGGGTGATCGGCTATCACAGCCACCGCATCCTCACCCATTCCAACGTGATGATTGTGGCCATTGCCGGCGCCTTCCTCACGGTCATCGCCCTCGCCCGCAGGCCGTCCACCGGCCTTTATGCGGGGCTCGGCGCGTGGATCGCGGTGGGCATGCTGGGCAAGTTCGGCTTCGCCGCCTTCCTTGGCGTGCTCATCGTTGCCTGCCTCATGGAGCCCACCTATCGGCGGGTGATCCTCGACCGGCGCATCCTCATCAGCCTTCTCGTCGCGGCGGTGCCCCTCGGCATCTATGGCCTTGCGCTCTGGCACTTCGGGCACAATGTGGCCAGCGCCACCGCCCAGACCATCGGCGCCACCGGCGCGGGCTGGGACGATGTGTTCGCCACCGCCATCGCGGCGCTGGCCGGCTACGTGCTGCCCCTCGCTATCCTGATGGCGGCGGTCTTCCTGCCCTTCAACCGGGGCGAGGGAGCCCTGCCGGACGACCCGGCGCGTGGCGCCCCCCGGCGGGTGCTGCGCACGGTGATCGTGCTCGGCATCGTGGTCACGTTCATCACCACCTTCGCAGTGGGCACCACCAACCTGCGCGACCGCTATTTCCACGTCTTCCTGCTGCTGCTGCCGGTCTATCTGTTCGCGGAGCTGGAGCGTCTCGGCGGCTGGCGGCCTCGGGTGAAGCTCTATCTCGGCCTGCTCGCCGCCCTCGCCGTGGGGGTGATGGCGGTGCGTGTTGCGGTTCCCCTGTGGCCCGATCCGCGGCTGTGCGGGCGCTGCGTCTCGGCCGAGCCGCTGTACAAGATGAAGCTCGGCGTCGCCATGAAGCTCGGCACGTCGCCAACCCTCGTCGCCGACGACCGGTTCTCGGCCGGGCGCCTGCGCGCCGCGATTCCCGGGGCGCGGGTGGTGGTTTGGTACCCCGATCAATATCGCCCGCCATCGCGGCCGACCACGGGCTGCGCCCGCATTACCGGCATCGCCAACGGCCTGCCCATGCTGCTGTTGCCGCCGCCGGACAAGAACACCCTCGAAATGGCGGTGAAATGGTGGTCGCCCGCCATGAACCCCCACCGCTGGAGCGACTGGCAGATGACCGTCCTTCCGCCGGATGATCCCCTGTGCCGCTGACCGACCCCGCTGCCGACCCGGTCGCCGGCATCCTGATCCGCCCGGCGCGATCCGACGACCTGCCCGCGCTGATCGCCCTGTTCGCCGCCGATGCCCTCGGCGGCCACGGCGATACCTGCGATGCGTCCGCGCTGGACGCTTACCGTGCCGCCTTCGACGCCATCGCCGCCGATCCGCGGGGGGGCCTCTATGCGGCCGAACTCGACGGCCGGGTGGTGGGCACGTTCCAGCTCATCCTGGTACGCAGCCTGCCGGGGCGGGGCGCCCTGCGCGCCTTTCTGGAGGCGGTGCAGGTGGATGAGGCGCTGCGCGGCCGCCGCATCGGCGAGGCCATGGTGCGCTTCGCCATGGCCGAAGCCGGCCGGGCCGGGGCGCAGAGCTTGGCCCTAACCTCCAACAAGGTCCGTACCGATGCCCATCGATTCTACCGCCGGCTGGGCTTTGCCAGCTCGCACGAGGGTTTCAAGATCGCACTTCCTCCCAACGGGTGATGACCGCGCATCCTCACCGTTGGGCCGTGTCCGCGCCGCACCCGAGCGAAACCCTTCCGGCGCTAGCCGGAGAGCCGACCGGGCCAGAACCCGGCACTGCCGGGTTTGGCCGGGCCTCTTGCCCTCGGCCCGGCTCCTGTCTACCTCTACGCTGCGGCCGTGGGACCGGCCTCTGACACGAAGATGAGAGCCCGATCGACCTGAGGATCGCGAGACGATCCAAATGGCAACGGGCTCTGGGAGCGCATCATGGCCGCAGTCCAGTCTTTGCCGATCGAGCTTTTCTATTGGCCGACCCCCAACGGATGGAAGATCACCATCATGCTGGAGGAGTGCGGGCTGCCCTACGAGGTCAAGCTCGTGAACATCGGCAAGGGCGACCAGTTCAAGCCGGATTTCCTCGCCATCTCGCCCAACAACAAGATGCCGGCCATCATCGATCCGGACGGGCCGGACGGCCAGCCCATCTCGGTGTTCGAATCCGGCGCCATCCTCCAGTATCTCGGCCGCAAGACCGGTCTGTTCTACCCCGTCGACGCGCGCGGCCAGGTGGAAGTGGACCAGTGGCTGTTCTGGCAGATGGGCGGCCTTGGCCCCATGGCGGGGCAGGCACACCATTTCCGCATCTATGCGCCGGAAAAGATCCCCTACGCCATTGAGCGCTATACCAACGAAGTGCACCGGCTCTACGGGGTGATGAACACCCGGCTGAAGGACCGCGAGTATCTCGCCGGCGACTATTCCATCGCCGACATCGCCTGCGTGGGCTGGGCCAAGCTGTGGGAGAGGCAGGGTCAGCACATTGAGGAGTTTCCCCATCTCAAGGGGTGGCTGGAGCGCGTCCTGGCCCGTCCGGCGGTGCAGCGGGGCCTTGCCGTGAATGCAGAGGAGCGGGCCAAGGTGGACCTCTCCAAGGACAAGGACGCCCAGAGCGTGCTGTTCGGCCAGCGCGCCCGCTGACGTTGGGTCTGCCGTCAAACACCGCGTAAGCCGGCAATGCTATAAGGGTGGTGTCGACTGATTCCGCGGCAAGGAGCGCCCATGGCCGAGGACGAGCGCGCCGCATTATCCCGCGCCACCACATTGCATCGGGAGGGGCGCCTCGACGAGGCGCTCGAAATCTACAGCCGCCTCCTGAAGGCGCGGCCTGGGGTGTTCGAAGTGGAACGCCTCTACGTCTTCGCTCAGCTGCAGGCCGGGCGGGTCAAGGAGGCCCACGCCGCCGCCCGCCGGGCCAAGCTTGGCCACCCCCGCAATCCCCATGCCCATGTGCTGTTCGGCGCCACGCTTCAGGCCGAACACAAATGGGAACGCGCGCTCGCCGCCTTCGCGGCGGCCACCAAGCTTGATCCGGGCCTGGTGGAGGCGCGCTATCTCGCCGGCAACATGCTCGCAAATCTCGGCCGCAACGCCGAGGCGGTGGCGCATTTTGACACCGCGCTGACCCTTGATCCCCGCGCGGTGGAAGCCCTCGTCAATCGGGCGAAGGTGCGGGTGCGCCTGGGCCAGAGCGCCGAAGCGCTGGCCGATTTCACCCGACTGGCCGAACTCCAGCCCAGGGAGCACGCCCATTTCCTGGCCAAGGGTGCGCTGCTGCACGATTTGGGCCGCAGCGCCGAGGCCGCGCAGGCGGCCATGGCCGCCCTCCAGCTCAAGCCGGATTCGGCGGATGCGCATTTTCTGGTCGGCCAGACCTTCCGGGCCGCCGGAGACCTCCCCGCCGCACGCAACGCGTTCCGCGTAGCGCTGGCTGCGGATCCGGACCGGCCAGCCTTCCAGCTGGCATTGGCGCGCATCGAGCGCGAATTGGGCGCGGCCGAAAGCCCATCGGTCCCGAGTGATCCGGCGCCCGATGCGGAGGCGACTCAACAGGGGCTGGAGCCGGCCGACGCTCAACACGCCTCCGCCGATCTCGACGGAACCTTGGCTGCCGCGCCAGCCGACGAGGCAGCGCCCGCCACCGAGCCGGCTGAGCCGTCGCCCGACCTTGCTTCAGCCATTCCCGCCGCCGAGCCGCCGGCGTTCGATCCCAGCCCGCCAGCTTTGGACGTTGTTCGCTCCGGCTCGGAACCGGATCTGCCACCGGACGCTGTCCACCCCGACGTCGAAAGCCTTCCGGTGGCGGAATTCGCCGCGCCCGAGCCGGATGCGGTCGGCCGCGAGCCGCCAACCCCTGAATCCCTGCGCCTGAGGGCTCTCGATGCCCTCGCCGAAGGACGCTGGCAGGAGGGCTGGACCGGCCTTGATGCCAGCGCGACCAGCGACGCGTCCGCGCAAAAGCCGCTGCCTCTGCCCCATTGGGACGGGGCGGAGATGCCGTCGCTGCTGATCGTGACGGCGGAGGGCGAGCTTGCCGACCTGATCCTGTTCGGCCGCCTGCTGCGCCTTTTGGCCGACCGGAGGATTCCCGCGCGCCTGCTGGCGGAGGCCGGCCATGTGCCGCTGCTCTCGCGCATCGACGCACGCATTCCGGTGGCCAGCGACCTTGCCGGCGTGGACGTGCGCGACGCAAACCTGCGCTGGGCGCCCCTCGGCAGCCTGCCGCGGCTCATGGCGCAGGATCCGCAGGGGTGGCCGCAGCCGCCCTACCTCCTTGCCGATCCCGCGCGCATCGCTCGTTGGCGGGAAATGCGGCCCGAGGGGTTCGCGGTGGGGATCGCCTGGAACGGCGATCTCGCCCTGCTTTCCGCCTTCTCTGCCCTGGCCTCGCTTGAGGGCGTCGCGTTGGTGAGTCTCGAAACGCGCGGAGAGGCGGAAGCGGAGCTGGCCGCCACCCGGTTCGGCGGGCAGGTAACCCGCCTTGGGCCGGGCTGGGACGTGGACGGCAGTTTCACCGATACGGCGGCTCTCATCCAGCACCTCGACATGGTGGTCACAGGGGAGGGGCCCGTGGCCCATCTCGCCGGGGCACGGGCCCGGCCGGGCCTCGTCGCCATCGGTCCCACGGCGCATTGGTGCTGGGGTCGGGAGGCCGGCACTACTGCGTTCTATCCCTCGCTCACCCTGGTCCGCGCCGCCCACCCCAAGGACTGGTCTGACGTAGCGGCAGGCCTTGCTGCCGGGGTTGCTGCCAGCCGGTCCACGATGCGTTCCACGGCCAATGTCGCGACCCACGCTACCCCTGTGGCCGCGCGGCGCCAGGCTGCGCTCTGATCGCGGCGGGGCCGGCCTTGCACCGGCCCCGCGTCGCACGTCAGGGCTGGATCATTCGCGCGGGCGTCACATTTCCGGAGGGATACCGCGCCGGATGCCTTGCCAAGGCCGCGGCGGTTCGGCATAGGAGGGGCGTGCTGGAGACGTGGCCGAGAGGCTGAAGGCACTCGTTTGCTAAATGAGCAGACCCCCAAAAGGGTCTCGAGGGTTCGAATCCCTCCGTCTCCGCCATTTATTTCTCCGCCATTTATTTCCTGTATATTATTGATATTATTGAAGAATTTTGAAGACTGTAGGGCTCAATCCCACCACCAACCCCACTGTTTGACAGTGGCTTCTATGGGATTGGCTCGGACGGGGCGGGACTCTACCGCCCTTTCGGAATGCAAAAAGGGGCCGCCCAGTGGGTAGCCCCTTCAAGTGATCGGCCCAACTCAATCGACGAATCAGTGTCTTGGAATGGCTGGCGTGACGGCGCTTGTGGGAACCGGCTTGATCGAGGGCTGAACCGCCCCTAGTTATCTAGACGCCCTGTGCTTTCGCTTTGTGCTGGCGTTCGAACTCGACGGGCGACAGCATGCCGTTCCGCGCGTGCTTGCGGGTCGGATTGTAGAACATCTCGATGTAGTCGAACACGTCGGCTCGCGCTTCATCCCGCGTGCTGTAGACCCTGCGCCGGATCCGCTCGCGCTTGAGCAGATTGAAGAAGCTCTCGGCCACCGCGTTGTCGTGGCTGTTGCCGCGGCGGCTCGTCGAGGGCTCCAGATCGTGATGCGATGCTCAGCGATGAACGCGTATTTCACTTTGCGTCCTTGGCGAAGTACGCGGGCGTTTCTTTTAGGATGTCGCGCTCCTCCGTCACCTGCTGCAGTTCGCGCTTCAGCCGGCGGACCTCAGCGGCCTGCTCGTCATCGCGGGCCGCAGCCGGCTTCGCGTATCGCTTCCTCCACTCGTAGAGCGAGTATTTTCTGATCCCCAGCCGCGCTGCCACCTCCGTAACCCGATAGCCCCGTGATCTGGCGCGCAAAGGGAAGCGACTGGCATTGGCCGAGCCGCAGCCATAGTGGAGGACACGTCACCACCAGGCAGTACGGACGTCTCGTCGACCAATGGGGTCAGCCTGATCGGCCTCAATCCAACGGATTACGGCACGCACAGTCTGCGACGAACAAAAGTCTCCATCTTCTAAAAGAGAACCGGAAATCTCCGTGCCTGCCAACTCCTGCCCGGCCATACCAAGCTCGAAAGCACCGTGCGGTATCTCGGGATCGAGGTCGACGATGCCTTGAGCCTATCGGAGCAAACGGAGACCTGACCTTTGGCACCCGCGATCGAGTGGTTGCCGGTGCCGCTGACCCGAGACCGACATCCAGCGCGTCCGCTATGGGGGTCCCCCACTCCATAGCCTTGGACTTGGGCCGACATGGGTGTCAGGCTAGGAAGCCTCTGAGCTGGGCGAGCAGTTCGCCCGGTGCCTCCTCCGGCAAATAGTGGCCGCAAGGCAGGCTGCCGCCGCGCACGTCCAGAGCCTTCTCGCGCCAGGTGGCAAGCACATCGTAGGTGGAACCCACCACTCCCTTCGCGCCCCACAGCGCGAGGAGGGGAACGGCAATTTTCGCGTCCGCGTCCGCCGCATCATGCGCAAGGTCGATCCCGGCCGATGCGCGATAGTCCTCGCAAACGGCGTGCAGGGTCTCGCGCGTATAGCACCGCCGATACTCGGCAAAGGCGGCGGGATCGATAGCGCCGGGCGTCTTGTTCTGCTTGGCGATGTGGGTCTCGACATAGAAGTCGAGATTGTTGCCGATCAGCGTCTCAGGCAGCGGCGCCGGCTGGATGAGGAAGAACCACCACATATAGCGGGTCGCGAAATCCTTCGTCACCTTGGCGTACATGGTAGCGGTGGGGGCGATGTCGAGCACTGCAGCCTTCGTCACGGCATCGGGATGGTCGAGCAGCAGGCGGTGCAGCACGCGCCCGCCGCGGTCGTGCCCGACCGCGGCGAAGCGGGGAAAGCCGAGCTGCCGCATCACCTCCATCTGGTCGCGTGCCATTTCCCGCTTGGAATAGCCCGCGTGATCCGGCCCGCCGTCGGGCTTCGAACTGTCGCCGTAACCGCGCAGGTCGGTGATGACAACGGTGAAATTACCTGCCAGCGCCGGCGCCACCTTGTGCCAGCAGACCATCGTCTGCGGATGACCATGCAGCAGCAGGAGCGGCGGTCCGCTGCCGCCAACCACGGTGTTGATCTCGGCGCCCGAGGTCTTGATGCGCTGCTGGCGGAAGCCGGGAAGGAGCCTGGTAATGCCGGTGTCGTCCATGGGTCCGGTCTCTGTGGAGAAGGCTGTCCGCGGCAGGAGGCCGGCGCCCACCATGCCGGCAATCGAGGCGCCGGTGGAGAGGAGATTTCGGCGCGACAGGCGGTCCGGCCTGGTTTCAGGCGCGTTGGTGCGAGTGGTCATCGGAGTTTGCTCCCTGGTTCTGCTTCGGGCAGGCGGGTCAGTAGAGGACCTTCATCAGCAGCGTCGCGATGACGATCATGATGGCCCCGCCCACCCGCGTGGCGATCTGGGCGAAGGCCATCAGTCCCATGCGGTTGGAGGCGCCGAGAATGGCCACGTCGCCGGTGCCCCCGAGGCCCGAGTGGCAGGCCGTGACGATGGCCGCCTCCACCGGGAACATGTTGAGCCAGCGGCCCACGAAGAAACCGGACGTGATCATCGCAATCACCGAGGCGGCGCAGATGAGGATGTATCCGAGGGTGAAGGAGGCCACCAGTTGCTGCCAGGAGACCAGCATGGCGCCCATGGCGACGAGAATGGCAAAGGTGAGGTTCGTCGACATGAAACGGTTGATCTGGTAGGCGCCGCGCTCCATCTCCGACGGTAGCAGCCGCGACAGCTTGAGGGCGGTGGCCGCGAGGATCATCAGGATCGGCCCGGGAATGCCGGTGTGCGGCGCGAGCACCGTGCCGAGGATGAAGAGCGCGCAGGACAGGACGATCCCGCAACCGAGCAGCGGCAGCTCAATGGCGCCGGCCGGTCCCTCCTGCTGCAAGAGGTCGTCGTCCCCCGTGCGCACCAGAATGCCGTTGCCGCTGAGCCCGGGCCGCGCCTCTCCCAGCCGGGCCAAAAGGCCGGCGCCGATGATGGCCACCACATTGCCCATGAGCGCCGCCGGCACCATCTGCGCGACGAGTTCACCCTGGGGTCGGCCGAGCATTTCCGAATAGCCGATGGAGAGCGGCAGCACCCCCTCGGCCAGCCCGCCGCCGACGATGGGGACGATGATGAAGAAGAAGGTCTCCTTGGGGCTGTGACCGAAGGCGAGGCCGACGAGGATGCCTGCCGCGACCGCCGCGAGCGTGCCCACGGCCAGCGGCACGAACATGCGCATGAAGCCTTGCACCAGCACCTTGTGCGGCATGCCAAGGATGGAGCCGGCGACCAGGCAGGCGATGAAGAAATACTGGAAGTTCGCGGTCTTGAAGGTGGTGGCGATGGCCTTCATCGCCGCCTCGGGCATCAGCCCGTAGCCGACGATGGCGGAGGGCACGAACAGGCACAGGATGGCGGTGCCGCCGATCTGCTTCAGCACCGGGATCGTCTGGCCCAGCTTGCCGAGCAGGAAGCCGAGCAGCATCAGGACGGAGAGGCCGCCGATGACGTCGTTGGGCAGGCGCCCGCTCCACACTGCGAATGCTGTTACGAGGGCCGCGCCGACATAGACCGGCCAGGGTAGGGGGCCGATGGCTAGCCCGCGCCGCATGGGGGTAGCCTCCTCGGGGGTGCGGATTTCGGCGGCGATGGCGTCGGACATGGTTCCCTCCTGGGATGGGCGTGTTTTCTCGTTCGGGCCACGCGGGTGGCCCGTCGGGCAGGCGGCGGCGGATGGGACGGCTCAGGCGAGCCAGGGGTTCTCGGCGCGATGGCGGACCTCGAACGCGCGGATGGCGTCGGCCTCCGCCAGCGTCGTTCCCACCGCATCGAGGCCGCGCAGCAGCGCCTCCTTGCGCAACGGCTCGATCTCAAACGCGGCGGCCTCGCCCGTGGCAGCCAGCGTCACGACCTCGGCCGGTAGATCGATGTGCAGGCGGTTGGTCTCTGGCTGCGCCACCACCGCGGCGATGCGCGCCACCACGGCTGGATCGAGGCTGATGGTGAGCAGACCGTTGTTGCGGCAGTTGTCGTCGAAGATGCCGGCAAAGGAGGTACCGATCAGCGCGCGGATGCCGAGCTGCGCGAGGCCCCAAACCGCATGTTCGCGGCTGGAGCCGCAGCCGAAATTGGGGCCGACCACAAGAAAGCGCGCCTCCTCGTAGCCCGGCCGGTTGAGGATGAAATCCGGCTCCGGCGCGCCGCCGGCCCCGAAGCGCAGCAGGTTGAACACGCCCCGGTCGAGGCCGGCGCGGTCGATCCCCTTCAGGAACGTCTTCGGCATGATGACGTCCGTGTCCAAATTGGGCAGAAGGAAGGGCGCTGCGGCGCCTTCCACTGTCACGAAAGGCTGCATGGCTCGGGCTTTCTGGCGGGTGCCGCGAGGCGGCGGACGTCGGTGATGCGGCCGGTGACTGCGGCCGCCGCCACCATGGCGGGGCTCATGAGATGGGTGCGCGCGCCCGCGCCCTGGCGGCCTTCGAAATTGCGGTTGGTGGAGGAGGCGCAGCGGTCGCCCGGTGCCAGTACGTCGTCGTTCATGGCGAGGCACATGGAGCAGCCGGACTGGCGCCATTCGAAGCCCGCCTGCCGGAAGATTTCGGCCACGCCCTCCGCCTCCGCCTGCGCCCGCACGGCGGTGGAGCCCGGCACGACGATGGCGCGCACACCCGGCGCCACCGTGCGGCCAGCAAGCACCCGGGCCGCATCGCGCAGGTCCTCGATGCGTGCATTGGTGCAGGAGCCGATGAAGGCGTGGCTGATGGGTATGGCATCGAGCGGCGTGCCGGGCCGCAGGTCCATGTAGGCCAGCGCCCGCTCGGCCGCGCACCGCCGGGCGGCATCACCCTCCGCCTCGGGCGCCGGGACACGCCCTGCCACCGGCGCCGCCTGGTCCGGGCTCGTGCCCCAGGTGACCATGGGGGCAACCTCTCCCACGTCGAGGGCGAAGCTCCTGTCGAAGCGGGCGCCGGGGTCGGAGGTAAGGACCGTCCAGGCAGCCAGAGCGCGGTCCCACAATGGTCCGCGAGGGGCGCGAGGACGGCCCTCGATGTAGCGGAACACCTTGGTGTCTGGCGTCATGACCGCGCCGCGTGCACCGGCCTCCACAATCATGTTGGCGAGGGTCATGCGCTCCTCCACCGAGAGGGCGGACAGCGCTGGGCCGTCGAACTCCACCGCGTGCCCCACAGCCCCGTCGGCGCCGATGCGGCGGATCACCTCCATCACCATGTCCTTGGCGGTGACGCCGAGACCCGGCACGCCATGAAGGGTGATGCGCATGGTTTTCAGACGGCGGTAGACGAGTGTCTGCGTCGCCAGATAGTGCTCGATGTCCGAGGTGCCGATGCCGAAGCCGAGCGCGCCAAGCGCGGCATAGGAGGTGGTGTGGCTGTCGCCGGCCGCCACCACCATGCCGGGCAGCACCAGCCCCTGCTCGGGCGCCACCACGTGCTCGATGCCTTGGCGCGGGTCCAGCACGTCGATCAGCTCGATGCCGAAGTCGCGGGCGTTCTGCGCAAAATAGGCGGCCTGCCGCGCCGCTCCGGCATCGGGCATGTCCGCCGTGCGGCGAGGGGTCGTGGGGTTGACGTGGTCCACCACCATCAGCGCGGCGGCGGGGTTCCACACCTTGCATCCCCTCTCGCGCAGGCCGCTGAAGGCCTGGGGGCTGGTGTATTCGTTGAGGATGGTGCGATCCACATAGAGCAGCACCCGCCCCTTGTCGTCGAGCGCCCGCACCGTGTGGGCGTCCACGATCTTGTCGTACAGCGTGCGGGGCCCTGCCATGCTCGCTCCCTTCGTGACGGTTGTCGCGTGAAGCATGGCGAAGGAGGCGGGGTCACATCCAATGCCGGCTGGCTATATCGTTATGCGCCCCGCGCATCACGATCCGGGATATGACGGCGACAACGCCGCGATGATGGCAGGAAGCGGAGGTGACCCCATGGAGATCGCGTGGCTGGAGGACTTCCTCGCCGTGTCCGGGTCCGGCAGCTTCTCCCGCGCCGCGGAGGAGCGGCACATCACCCAGCCGGCACTGAGCCGGCGGATCCGCGCGCTGGAGGAATGGGTGGGCACGCCGCTCTTCTTCCGCACCACCCACAAGGTGGAGCTGACGCCCGCCGGGGACAGCTTCCGGCAGACGGCGGAGGATGTGCTGCGGCGCCTCGCGGTCGGCCGCTCCATCGCCCGTGAGCAGGCGAGCGGGAGCATCGAGCAGTTGCAATTCGCCGCCACCAATGCGCTGGCGCTAACCTTCTTTCCCGGCTGGCTGCGCACCGTCGAGCACCGGCTGCCGTTCGTCGCCAACATCCATCTCGTGGCCAATCACATGGTGGCCTGCGAGCGCCTGATGCTGCAGGGGCAGGCGCAGTTCCTGCTGGCCCACCACCACCCGGCCGCCGATACGCTGCTGACGCCGCGCCAGTTCCTGTCCCATCCCGTGGGTGTGGACGTGCTCATCCCCGTCTCGGCTCCGACGGGAGAGGGCGGCGGCCCGTCCTTCGCTTTGCCGGGCACGGAGGAGCACGCCCTGCCCTATCTCTCCTACCGGCCGGAATCCGGCATGGGCCGCATCATCGCGGCGGTGCGCGAGGGCGCGCCGGAAAGGGCTTTCCTCCGGCCCTGTTTCGAGTCCCATGTGGCCAAGCTGCTGGTAACCATGGCGGTGGAGGGACGAGGGCTCGCCTTTCTCCCGAAGAGCCTCATCGGCGAGGAATTGGCGCAGGGCACGCTCGTCCGCGCCGGCGACACCACATGGGACATCACCATAGAGATCCAGCTCTTCCGCCCGCGCACGCGCCTTTCGAGCACCGCCGAGGCCTTCTGGGCCACCGTTGCCGGTGGTGGAACTGCGGACCGCCGATAGCCGCCTACAATTGCCCCCCCCCGATCGCACGCCATTCGAGCCGGTCTTGGACTTGCGAGCGGCGCGTTCACTGAGGCGTTTTCCTCATGGGAGGCGAAATAAAACGGTGCATTTGGCCCTCGTGGGCGCCCCTCATGCCCGCTTCAGACCACTCTGCCCCCTCCAGGAGGCTCCCCTCCCAACCGGCGGTCAGGCTAAGAAGCAGCGCGGTTCGGCCGCGGCGTTTCGTAGAACGGCCTGGCCGTCACCTTGAAGGCGGCTTCCGAGCAACCGAAGGTGGCGGGCCGGATCTCACGTCTCAGAAGATGAAGGTCATCTGCGTGCGCAATTGCCATGGAGCGGCGAGGTCCGGGCGGACGACGTTGTAATAGGCGTCCATCGTCAAATTGACCGGGAGCTTGTCGATCTTCGTCACACGGCCCAGGCCGCCGCCCGGGGGAACCATCCATTCTACCCCCAGGATGGCTGGAGTCGTCCGTTGCTAGACATCGCTTTTCTTCAGAGATCAAGCCAATGTCTGGTTCTTGGCGGCACGCCATCGACTGCTCTTTGGCGCAGCAGAGACTATGGTGACCAAGCTGCGTCTCGTGCAAATTGTCCCGGCGGACAGCCGAGCCGCTTGCGAAATGCCGTGCTGAAGGCACTGGCAGACTCATAGCCGATTTCAGCCGCGATCCGATCAAGCGTCTTAGCCCCGCCTGTAAGGGCCGTCTTGGCAATCGCCATGCGCCATCGCGTCAGGTACTCGATCGGGGCGCACCCCAACAACTCGCTGAACCGTGCCGAAAAGCTAGAGCGGGACATACCCGCGATACCGGCCAGGCGAGTGACGGTCCAGTTCGCACGCACATCGCCGTGCATGGCCTGGAGCGCACGTGCGATTGCAGGATCGCCCAAGCCGCGAAGCAGGCCTTCGGACACGGCCGCTGCCCCGCTCCCGCGCCAGCGGAGCGCCTCGACCAGCATGGCCTCCAGCAGCCGTTCAATGATCAATTCCCGTCCCGGATAATCGGTGGCGCATTCTTCGGAAAGAAGATCAATGAAGCGACCAAAGCGTGTCGCCCTGCCTTCGGAAGCCGGGATGTGGATGAGATCAGGCAGCAGCTTCAGCAGCAGGGCGGCATTCACTCTGTCAAATGTGAAGCTGCCACCCAGCGCGGCGAAGTCGGCGTCACCATCCTGCTCGCCGTGGCGGACAGCTTCGTTCCTTGGTTCTACGGGCACGCAGGCTGCCCCGGGCTGGCTGCTCAGGGCAAACGCAGGCGTAGTGGGAAGGAGAATGAAGTCGCCTTTGGCAATCTGGATGGGCGTTTTGCTTTCAAAGGCCAGCCATGCTTCTCCCGCCAACACGATGGTGAATCCCGGAGCATCATGGGCCTTGTACCGCACTCCCCATTGGCCGCGCCCGGAAATCGGCTTCGATACGGCGGCCTTGGGCCGGAGCAGGCTGATGGTGTCACTCAAGGGGTCCATTTCCGGACGATCCATAAATATTTTTGGCGCTTTAATTATGTATCGTCTACTCGGTCTCGTCCATCTTCCTTTCATCGAACGTAAGGAGACAGACCGTGAGCAAGACGATCCTCATCACCGGCACCTCTTCGGGCTATGGCAAGGCGACGGCAGAGCACTTCCTGCGGTGTGGGTGGAATGTCATTGCATCAATGCGGCGCCCGGATCCGGAAATTTTCGAGGCTCCGACCGACCGCCTGCGCGTGATGCCGCTGGACGTTACCTGTGAGCAGAGCATCGCAGCTCTGATCGATGGGGCTGGCCCGATCGACGTTCTGGTCAACAATGCGGGGGTTGGCGGTGTCGGCGCCTTTGAAGCAATGCCGATGTCACTCATTCGCCAACTCGTTGAGACGAATGCGATCGGTGTCATGGCGATGTGTCGGGCGATCATCCCGCAGATGCGGCAGCGTCGGTCAGGTATGATCGTCAACGTGACGTCGAGCGTGACGCTTGGCGACTTCCCGCTCGCCGCCGCCTATACGGCGTCCAAGCAGGCGGCCGAGGGCTTCAGCGCTTCTCTCGCGCATGAGCTGGGCTATTTCGGCGTCGGGGTGAAGCTCGTCGAGCCGGGCTATGCCCCAACAACGCGGTTTGGTGCGAATGCCATTATCCCGGTTCAGGACCTGCTGCCCGGTGAGTATGCCGAGTTCGCCCGGCCGATCCTCGCAACCTTCGCACAGCCGGCGCTGACGACGCGCGAAAGAGATGTCGCGGAGGCCATTTGGGCCGCCGTCCACGATAAGACAGGACAACTCAGATTCCCGGCAGGTGCGGACGCCATCGCGCTTGCTGAAGCCCGCTGACAGGTCGCTTCACTGATTCTAATGGGCGCTCCGAAAGAGCGTCCTAAAGCGAGGGTGTCAGAGTTTGATTTGCGGCGGCCGGAGCATGTCCGCAATTGGCGCGTCGTGCCCGTTTCGAAGGGTGGGGCAAACGATCGCCTTCCCCGGTGCCTTCGTAAGCATCGCGCAGGACGGGCGGTTGAGGGTGGAGCGGGGCTATGTCTGCCCAGAGGACGAGGTGGCGGTCGTGCAGGACGAAGCTACTGCCGAGACTGATGGTGACACCCATGCGGTCATGTTCCCTCGTCAGGAGGCCGCCGCATCTGATGTACCTGCGGAGCCGGAGGAAGAAGACGGCCTCACGCCGATCACTGTTTTGACGCACCGATCACATGTTCGGATAGTTGGGTCCGCCGCCGCCCTCGGGGGCGGTCCAGGTGATGTTCTGGTTGGGGTCCTTGATGTCGCAGGTCTTGCAGTGCACGCAGTTCTGCGCGTTGATCTGGAAGCGCGGCGCATCCGCCCCCTCCTCGATCCATTCATAGACCCCCGCCGGGCAGTAGCGGTTGGACGGGCCGGCATAGATGTCGTGCTCCGACGCCTTCTGCAAAGCCATGTCCTTCACCACCAGATGCACCTGCTGGTTCTCTTCGTGGTTGGTGTTCGACAGGAACACCGAGGACAGCTTGTCGAAGGTGAGCACGCCATCCGGCCTGGGATAGGTGATCTTCTTGCACTCCTTGGCCGGCTTCAGGGAGGCGGCGTCGGTCTTGCCGTGCTTCAGGGTGCCGAACAGGGAGAAGCCCAGCGTGTTGGTCCACATGTCCAGCGCGCCGAGCGGAATGCCGATGAAGGTGCCGAGCTTCGACCACAGCGGCTTCACATTGCGCACCTTCTTCAGGTCCGCGCCGATGGCGGAGGAGCGCCACGCCGCCTCGTAGCTCGCAAGCTCGTCGTGGCCGCGATCCTCGGCCAGCGCCCCGGCGAGGTGGTCGGCGGCCAGGATCCCCGAGAGCACCGCATTATGGCTGCCCTTGATGCGCGGCACGTTCACGAAGCCCGCCGCGCAGCCCACCAGCACGCCGCCGGGGAAGCTCAGCTTGGGCACGCTCTGGTAGCCGCCTTCCGAGAGGGCGCGGGCGCCATAGGCGATGCGCTTGCCGCCCTCGAACGTGTCCTTGAAGAAGGGGTGGGTCTTGAAGCGCTGGAACTCGTCGAAGGGCGACAGCCAGGGGTTCTGGTAGTTGAGGTGGACCACGAAGCCCACCATCACCTGCTCATCCTCCATATGGTAGAGGAAGGCGCCGCCGCCGGTCTTGCCGTCCAGCGGCCAGCCGAAGCCGTGCTGCACCAGGCCGGGCTTGTGCTTCTCCGGCTTCACCTTCCACAGCTCCTTCAGCCCGATGCCGAATTTCGGCACGTCGCGGCCGGCGTCGAGGCCGTATCTGGCGATGAGCTGCTTGGTGAGATGGCCGCGCGCACCCTCGGCGAACACGGTGTAGCGCCCGCGCAATTCCATGCCGCGGGTGAACTCGCCCTTGGGCACGCCGTTCTTGTCGACGCCCATGTCGCCGGTGGCGATGCCGGCCACCGCGCCCTTGTCGTCATAAAGGATCTCGTCGGCGGCGAAGCCGGGATAGATCTCCACCCCCAGCGCCTCGGCCCTGGTGGCGAGGAAGCGGCAGACATTGCCCAGGGAGCCGACGAAATTGCCGTGATTGTTCATCAGCGGCGGCATGGCGAAATTGGGCAGGCGGAGGCCGCCGGCGGGGCCGAGCAGGTAGAAATGGTCGTCG
>NZ_VAUP01000023.1:2119-5128 GCF_005871085.1 Xanthobacter autotrophicus
GTCCTGATGCGATCGTTGGGTGCTGACCGCACCTTCGTCGAGACAATGCGAAGCTGGTCTTTTCAAATATGACCGTCGATCCATTTGGCCAGGTGGCGCAAGCTGCCGGGGCAAATTCCCGCAAGGGTGACCTCTGCCGAGGGGTGGGCATCGACGATGAGAACGATCAAGTGTCTTAAGGGCATTCGGTGGATGCCTTGGCGCTAAGAGGCGACGAAGGACGTGATACGCTGCGATAAGCTTCGGGGAGCTGCGAATGAGCTTTGATCCGGAGATTTCCGAATGGGGAAACCCACCTTCGAAGACTGGAACTCCGAGGTTTCGACCTCGGAAGGGCTTCGGCCCAACGAGGTTTAGGCTTCGGATTTCCAGTTTTCAGATGAAGGTATTTAACCCTGAATACATAGGGGTTAAAAGCTAACCCGGGGAACTGAAACATCTAAGTACCCGGAGGAAAGGACATCAACAGAGACTCCGCTAGTAGTGGCGAGCGAACGCGGACTAGGCCAGTGGCGAATGCAAGACAAGTGGAACCGGTCAGGAAAGCCGGGCCTCAGAGGGTGATAGCCCCGTACACGTAATGCGAACATTCGTCCTCGAGTAAGGCGGGACACGTGAAATCCTGTCTGAACATGGGGGGACCACCCTCCAAGCCTAAGTACTCCTTAGCGACCGATAGCGAACCAGTACCGTGAGGGAAAGGTGAAAAGCACCCCGACGAGGGGAGTGAAACAGTTCCTGAAACCGGATGCCTACAAACAGTGGGAGCTCAAGGTTCGTCCTGAGTGACCGCGTACCTTTTGTATAATGGGTCAGCGACTTAGTCTGGCGAGCAAGCTTAAGCCGATAGGCGTAGGCGCAGCGAAAGCGAGTCTGAACAGGGCGTTCAGTTCGTCGGATTAGACCCGAAGCCGGGTGATCTAGCCATGAGCAGGTTGAAGGTGGGGTAACACCCACTGGAGGACCGAACCGGTGCCTGTTGAAAAAGTCTCGGATGACTTGTGGCTAGGGGTGAAAGGCCAACCAAACCCGGAAATAGCTGGTTCTCCGCGAAAGCTATTTAGGTAGCGCCTCGTGCGAATACTCCTGGGGGTAGAGCACTGGAAGGGCTAGGGGGTCCCACAGACCTACCAAACCTTACCAAACTCCGAATACCAGGAAGTACTACACGGGAGACACACGGCGGGTGCTAACGTCCGTCGTGGAGAGGGAAACAACCCTGACTAACAGCTAAGGCCCCCAAGTCGTGGCTAAGTGTGAAAGGATGTGAGAGTCCGAAAACAACCAGGAGGTTGGCTTAGAAGCAGCCATCCTTTAAAGAAAGCGTAACAGCTCACTGGTCTAGGATTCTTGCGCCGAAAATGTATCGGGGCTCAAGCCACGCGCCGAAGCTTTAGGTTTGCACTTTGTGCAAGCGGTAGCGGAGCGTTCCGTAAGCCTGCGAAGG
Organism: Xanthobacter autotrophicus; assembly: GCF_005871085.1. Lineage (GTDB taxonomy): Bacteria > Pseudomonadota > Alphaproteobacteria > Rhizobiales > Xanthobacteraceae > Xanthobacter > Xanthobacter autotrophicus. The sequence goes on from NZ_VAUP01000023.1 coordinate 3,567, forward strand.
GACAGTCGTGAGACATCCTGGAGGTATCGGAAGTGCGAATGCTGACATGAGTAACGACAAACAGTGTGAAAGACACTGTCGCCGAAAGTCCAAGGGTTCCTGCGTAAAGCTAATCTGCGCAGGGTTAGCCGGCCCCTAAGGCGAGGCCGAAAGGCGTAGTCGATGGGAACCACGTGAATATTCGTGGGCCAGTGGGTGTGTGACGTATCCGGCAGATGGTTCGAGATTATTGGATTTCTCGGGCAATTCATGGGTACCAGGAAATAGCCCCCACATAGACCGTACCCGAAACCGACACAGGTGGACTGGTAGAGTATACCAAGGCGCTTGAGAGAACTATGCTGAAGGAACTCGGCAATTTACCTCCGTAACTTCGGGATAAGGAGGCCTCGGGCTTGGGCAACCAGGTTCGAGGGGCACAGACCAGGGGGTGGCGACTGTTTAGCAAAAACACAGGGCTCTGCGAAATCGCAAGATGACGTATAGGGTCTGACGCCTGCCCGGTGCCGGAAGGTTAAGAGGAGAGGTGCAAGCTTTGAATCGAAGCCCCGGTAAACGGCGGCCGTAACTATAACGGTCCTAAGGTAGCGAAATTCCTTGTCGGGTAAGTTCCGACCTGCACGAATGGCGTAACGACTTCCCCGCTGTCTCCAGCATAGACTCAGTGAAATTGAATTCCCCGTGAAGATGCGGGGTTCCTGCGGTCAGACGGAAAGACCCCGTGCACCTTTACTGTAGCTTTGCACTGGCATTCGTGTTTGCATGTGTAGGATAGGTGGTAGACGTTGAACCGAGGGCGCCAGCTCTCGTGGAGTCACCCTTGAAATACCACCCTTGGAAATATGAATGTCTAACCGCGGCCCGTCATCCGGGTCCGGGACAGTGCATGGTGGGCAGTTTGACTGGGGCGGTCGCCTCCCAAAGAGTAACGGAGGCGCGCGATGGTGGGCTCAGAGCGGTCGGAAATCGCTCGTTGAGTGCAATGGCATAAGCCTGCCTGACTGCGAGACTGACAAGTCGAGCAGAGACGAAAGTCGGCCATAGTGATCCGGTGGTCCCTCGTGGACGGGCCATCGCTCAACGGATAAAAGGTACGCCGGGGATAACAGGCTGATGATTCCCAAGAGTCCATATCGACGGAATCGTTTGGCACCTCGATGTCGGCTCATCACATCCTGGGGCTGGAGCAGGTCCCAAGGGTTCGGCTGTTCGCCGATTAAAGTGGTACGTGAGCTGGGTTCAGAACGTCGTGAGACAGTTCGGTCCCTATCTGCCGTGGGTGTAGGATTATTGAGAGGATTTGTCCCTAGTACGAGAGGACCGGGATGAACGTACCTCTGGTGGAGCTGTTGTGGCGCCAGCCGCAGTGCAGCGTAGCTATGTACGGTCGGGATAACCGCTGAAAGCATCTAAGCGGGAAACCCACCTCAAAACGAGTAATCCCTTGAGAGCCGTGGAAGACCACCACGTTGATAGGCCGGGTGTGTAAGCGTGGCGACACGTTCAGCTTACCGGTACTAATAGCTCGATTGGCTTGATCGTTCTCATCCTCAATGTTCACC
>NZ_VAUP01000024.1 GCF_005871085.1 Xanthobacter autotrophicus
CGCCGAACTCGGCCGGCAGCGCCCGCCAGGAGATGTTGTGCACGGTGAAATAGTGCATGGCTTCGAGGAACTTGCGGTCATCGCGCCCGTTGTCGCCCCGTCGCGACCGGCAGGCGCGGAACACCTCCAGCGCCACCGCCCAATCCTCATCCGTCATCCGCGTCAGCATGGTCGACCTCGCCAAAAGCCGACCCGCTATGAATCACCGAAAGGACAAAAAGGGAATCCCCTCCCGCTCAACCGGCGCGAAACCGTCCACACCGCCTAATTGCGTGTGTCGGAAACGAATTGGGTCAGTCGGCACGGAAGCGCCCCATGCCGAAATACGTTGTGAGGCTCGTGATGGGCTTCCAGTCCAGCGCCGATCTTGCGCTCGCTGGAAACTGGCGATGGGCCCGCATCTCGTTGATGCAGGGCACCCACCTGCACATCAGCATCAGCCGCGCATTGCAGCGGATGGCGGGCATAATGGTCGGCGCCGCCCTAATCTGGCCTATCCTAGCCCAGGAGCCGCCGATGTGGAGCGTGATCGCGGTTCTGTTCTTCTTGCAAGTTGCTACCGAGATGATCCATGGCACTGGAACGGGTGTTCGACCCACTGGTGGGCGCCGGCTTCGGCATCATCCTGCGGTAGCGTGTTCGACGACGGCAGGATCCATCTCGTTCGCCATCACGCACCACACGAGGACCGCGAGGGAGTTTGACCACCGCACTGTCTGAAGCTGAACGTCTTCTATTAAATCCTAAGCAATGTCTTTTCTTGGCGCAACGAAGTCTCCGCCTGGCGCGAGGCGCGCCAATGTGGGTCCGTTCTCGAACGAGGCGACCATCATCCGCCCAATCCGCACATGCCCCGTGCGCGAATTCGCGGCACTGGAAACCATCGCGCCCTTGGGCGATGATCGCCTGGCCGGCTTGCTGGCTCTTGCCGCCAGCTGATGCTTCCGGTTTGCGGTGGTGAGGCCCGCGATCACACCGTCAACGATATCATGCCCCAGAATACGATTCTCGCAGCGAGGGACGCAAAATGACACGAAAGTTTCTCGTCGCGGCAACGCTCCTCACCATCGTGACGGCACTCATGGCTCAGCCGGAGAAGTCAACCGCGCAGGCACTTGCGGCAAGCGACGTGCGCGCCATCACCAAAGAGTCGGTCATCTATGGCTTTCCGCTGGTCGATAATTATCGCGTTCTGTACTCATACTTCGTCGACGCGAAGAATAATGAATTCAAGGCGCCTTGGAATGCACTTTACAATGTTGCGCGGGTCTTCACGCCCGACGACAAGGCGATCCAGACCCCCAATTCGGATACCCCCTATTCGTTTCTGGGCGCAGATCTGAGGGCTGAGCCGCTCGTCCTGTCGGTGCCGGACGTCACCAAGGACCGCTATTATTCGCTCCAGTTCATCGACCTTTACACCTATAACTTCGCCTATGTCGGCAGCCGCGCGACCGGCAATGCGGCAGGCAACTTCCTGCTCGCCGGACCGGGCTGGAAAGGCGAGAAGCCGGACGGCATCAAGGAGATCATCCGCTCGGAAACCGACTTTGCGTTCGTCCTGTACCGCACCCAGCTCAAAGGTCCCGACGACGTCGAGAACGTCAAGAAGATCCAGGCAGAGTACAGGGTTCAGCCGCTATCGAAGTTTCTCGCCGAGCCGGCTCCCGCGGCGGCGCCGAGGGTCGACTTTTTCAAGCCAGTGACGGCGGAAGAGGAGCGCAAGTCGCTGCGCTTCTTCGACGAGCTGAACTTCATCCTGCAGTTTGCGCCGCCCCATCCGAGCGAAGTGGAGCTGAGGGAACGTCTTGCGACGATCGGAATCGTGCCCGGCAAGCCGTTCTATGCAGACCAGAAGTCCGCCGAATTCCGCCAAGCCGTTTCGGAAGGCATGGCGGACGCCTGGAAAGCTCTTGCCGATTTCAAGGCACAGGAAATCGACACCGGCAAGCGGACCTCCGCCGACGGATTCGGCAATCGGGAATTCCTGAATGGCGATTATCTCGGCCGCATGGCCGCGGCGGCGTTCGGTATCTACGGCAATTCGAAAGAAGAGGCGATCTATCCCGCCTATTTCGTCGATTCCGAGGGGCGACCCCTCGATGGCGCAAAGCATCGGTACACATTACGCTTCGGGCCCGGCGAGTTGCCGCCGGTCAAGGCCTTCTGGTCACTCACCATGTATGAACTTCCCGCGAGCCTGCTCGTCGCCAATCCGCTCAAGCGGTACCTGATCAATTCGGCGATGCTGCCGGGCCTGAAGCGTGATGCCGACGGTGGCATCACGCTCTACCTCCAGCACGATTCGCCCGACAAAGACGCGCAGTCCAATTGGCTGCCGGCGCCGGCCGGTCCCTTCTGGGCAACAATGAGGCTATACTGGCCGCAGCCCGCTGCGCTCGACGGGAAATGGAAGGCCCCGCCGCTCGAACGCGCGGCGCAAAACTGAACGAGGCCCCATGATGAACATGAAGCAGACCTTCGCCGCTTTGTTGATGAGCCTCGCTGGGACACTGCCGGTGCGCGCCGATCCGGCAGTTGCGATCCCGGTTTCGACCGACAATTTCGTTCGTGCCGAGTCGGACCTCTACTTTGCCGGGATCGTCAAGAATGGCGGTTTCGGCAAGTTCGACCACACGCGGGAGCCTGCGCCAATCGACAAGCAGACCGTCATTCGCCTCAACCGGGACACGCTCTACTCGTCGGCGGTGTTCGATCTCGACGCGGGTCCCGTCACGATCACGCTGCCGGAAGCCGGCAGCCGGTTCATGTCGATGCAGGTGTTCGACGAAGACCAATATACCCACGGCGTCCATTACAAGCCGGGCAAGTATACACTCACCAAGAAGGACATCGGCACCCGTTACGCCGCGGTCGCCATCCGCACGCTGGTGAACCCGTCCAATCCTGAAGATGTGAAGAAGGTGCATGCGCTGCAGGACGCGGTCACGGCAAGCCAACAGGCCACCGGCAGCTTTGAGATCCCGAACTGGGATCAGGTCTCCCAGAAGAAGGTGCGTGATGCGATGCTGTCGCTCGCGACATTGCTGCCCGACACGAAGCGCATGTTTGGCAGCAGGGAAGATGTCGACCCGGTTCGCTTTGTGATCGGTGCCGCCATGGGCTGGGGCGCCAACCCTCCCAGCGAAGCACTCTATCTCAACGTGACCCCGGCCGAGAACGACGGGAAGACGGTCTATAAGCTCAAGGTGAACGACGTTCCAGTCAACGGCTTTTGGTCGATCAGCGTCTACAATGCGGAAGGCTATTTCCAGCCAAACGACCTCAACGCATACTCGTTGAACAACGTCACGGCGAAGAAGGACAAGGACGGCTCCATTGAAGTCCAGTTTGGCGCATGCACCGGGAATTCGATCAACTGCCTGCCAATCGTGCAGGGCTGGAACTACATGGTCCGCCTTTACCGGCCGCATAAGGAGATCCTGGACGGGACGTGGAAGTTCCCCGAGGCGACACCCGTGGAGTGATGCGTTCGTTGACGGCAGCTCGGCTTAAGCCCACTAGGCAGCGGACTCATAACGCGTTGATCCAGATGCGTGTTGCGGCGAGCTTGATGGCTGCGAGGAAGTTTTCCGGGCGGCGATCGTAACGCGTGGCGAGGCCACGCATCTGCTTGATGCGGTTGAAGAAGCGCTCGATCTGGTTCCTCTGGCGGTAGAGCCATGGGCTGAAGGCGAAGGTCCGCTTGCGGATGACACGTGGCGGCACATTGGCGAAGGCGCCGCGCTGTGCCGTCTCGGCGCGGATGGCGTCGGTGTCGTAGGCCCTGTCGGCGAGAAGGATGCCTCCCGTGGCGAGGCGGGAGAGCAACTCGCGCCCCGCCGGCGCGTCGCCCGCCTGCCCGGCGGTGAGCAGGAGGTGGATCGGCCGGCCTTCAGCGTCGACCAGGGCGTGGATCTTGGTGGTCAAGCCGCCCCGGGAGCGTCCCATGCAACGATCGTTGTCGCCCCTTTTTTAATCGCGGCACCGTGTTGGTGCACGCGAACGCAGGAGCTGTCGATCATCACGATGTCGCCGTCATAGGCGGCGGAAACCGCTTCCAGCAGCCGGTCCCAGACCCCGGCCGCCCGCCCGCGCACGAAGCGGTTGTAGAGGGTTGTGCGCGGGCCATAGCGCTCCGGCACATCCCGCCACGGCGCACCGGTCCGAAAGCGCCGGAGGATGCCGTTGATCACCCTGCGGTCATCTACCCGCGCAACACCGCGCACCTTGTTCGGCAGCAGCGGTGCGATGATCGCCCATTCCTCGTCTGTCAGTTCGTGACGGCGCATCTCTCAGGCTCCCGGTTCGGGAGCTTGAATCACGACAAGTCCACCCACGCAAATTTATGGGGCCACCGCCTAGAGCGTTTTCCTCGCGTTTTGATTTGGCTGGGCTTCCCAAATCTGCGGCGTTCTGATTCAAGCTTCGTGTCGGAGAGGGAGGCCGACATGCATGGCCAGGACGCTGTCTTTGGACCTGCGGGAG
>NZ_VAUP01000025.1 GCF_005871085.1 Xanthobacter autotrophicus
AGAGTCCGTTTGAGAATGTTCAGGGATGGACGATCCGGCGCAGCATGAGGCTGCCGAGGGCCACATGGATCATGGCCTCGGAGACGTCGAGGCGCTGCTCGTAATCGCGAACGAGGCGCTTCCATCTGGTCATCCATCCGAAGGTGCGCTCGACGACCCAGCGCCGAGGTAGGACCTTGAAGCCGGGATCTTTGTCGGTGCGGCGGACGATCTCCAGGACGAAGTCGCGATACGCAGCAGCATCCATGAGGCGGGTGCGGTCATAGGCGCCATCGGCGAACAGATGCTTGAGCCACGGCCACCGCTTCCGGATGGCCGCCACGATCGCCTGGGCACCGGCGCTATCGGAAATGTCGGCAGTGGTGAGATCGACCATCAGCAGCCTGCCGTCGGTATCGACGGCGATGTGGCGCTTGCGGCCGACGACCTTCTTACCGGCATCGAACCCACGCTTTTCTGCCGCTGGCGCCTTGATCGACTGGCTATCGACAACGGCGGCGGTCGGGCTCTGCTCGCGCCCTTCGCGCTCGCGATCGAGCATCAGCGTGACGTCGTGGATCGTGCGGAACAGCAACCGGCGTACGAAGCGGCGGAACCACCAATATACCGTCTGCCAGGGCGGAAAGTCGTTCGGCAACATCCGCCAGCCGCCACCCGTCCGGGCAAGGTAGCGCAATGCGTCGAGCACCTCGCGGAGATCGGTCTTCGGCTTGCGTCCGAGTTTCGGAACTGGAGGTAGGAAAGGCTGGATGAACCGCCACTCCTCCTCCGTCAAATCGGTCGGGTAGCGCTTCGCTCGTCGCTCAAATCCAGCCATCCGGCCACGGCTCTCTCGGGTCCACATCCCGAGCTTGAATCACGCCGCAGCCGGCACTTCAACCCATTCTCAAACGGTCTCT
>NZ_VAUP01000026.1 GCF_005871085.1 Xanthobacter autotrophicus
CAGCCGCGCCCCACACGGCACAGGCCGTGGCGAACACGATGCCGGTGCAGGACCGGGGCGATTGGGCGAGAGAACCGCTTCAGGTGCGGACCTGTTCCGATCAGGCCGGGGCCTCCAGGTCCAAGAGCAAGGATGCGATCAGCGCATCCGGTGCCTTGAACCGGCCACGCCTGAGCTCCGGCGGGACGACCGCCTCGATCGCTTCCAGCTTTTCGGAGGGGTCCATGCGGAGATAGACCTCCGTCGTGCGGATGTCGGCATGACCGAGCCACAGGGCAACCTTCCGGATGTCGTGGGTGGCCTGCAGCATGACGACCGCGCAGCTGTGCCGGAGCTGATGTGGCGAGACGCTCCGACCATGCAACGATGCGCAGGTCTCGGCCGCCTTGCGGACGTGCTTGTCGAGCACATACTCGAAGCCTGCTCTGGTCATCGGCTCATCCTGCGCATTGACGAAGAGCTCCGGCACGCGGATCGCGCCCCTGACGCCGAGCCAGGCGCGAAGATCTCGCGCCGTCTCCTTCCAGAGCGGCAGGCAGCGCTCCTTGCGGCCCTTGCCCCGGATCATCACGCTTGCGCCGGGCTGGAGCGACAGGTTTTCGACCAGAACGCCGACCAGCTCAGAGACCCGCAAGCCCCCGGCGAAGCACAGGTGCATCATGGCCCGGTCGCGCACACCGGATCGTGTCGCAGGATCGGGAGCGTTGAGGATCGCGCGGACCTCCTCCATTATCAGATGACGGATGAGCTTCTGGTCATGGCGCTTGGCCGGGATGGCATGGATCCGGCCGATCTGCTCCAGGGCGGAGGGGACCTTGTGCTCCACATAACGCATGAACGTCTTGATGGCGGCGAGCCGCAGGTTGCGTGTGGAAGCGCTGTTGCCGCGCTCCTGTTCGATATGGGCGAGGAAGGCCACGATCATCGGCGCGTCGAGGTCTTCGATCGTCAGCCGTGACGGACGGGTGCCCAGCCGTTTCGCGGCGAAGTCGAACAGCAGCTTGAAGCTGAACGCATATGTCTCGCAGCTCTGTAAACTGTAGCCTCTCTGGCGAGGCATGTAATCGCGCAGGAAGGCGGTGATGAGAGGGGCGAGCTTCGTCATGCGACGCTCTCCCCGACCAGCATTTCTGCAGCCGAAGCGATATCCGCCATCATTTCCGGCGTCGCCTCAAGATACCAGTAGGTGTTCCGGATATCGGCATGGCCCAGATAGGTCGACAGGGCGACGAAGTGCCGGGCGACCACGCCGCGCTCGGCGCCGCATTGTTCCAGCACCCGGGTTGCGAAGGTATGGCGAAGATCATGGATGCGAGGCTGCCGGCTTCGCTCGGGCGCGATCCCCGCCCGGCGCAGGATGCAACGGAACGTGTAGTTCACCGTCGTCGGGCACAGCTCCCGATGTTCGACGGATGGGAACAGCCAGTCGCTCTCCCCGGCGCGTTGGCGGCGAACCTCGAGATAGCCTTCGAGCGCCTTGATGACCGTCGCATGCAACGGCACGAGCCGGCTCTTGCGGAACTTCGTCTCGCGGATGTGCAAGACGCCGTCGGGCTGGATGTCGTCGAGCCTGAGCGCGAGAGCCTCCGAGACACGCAGTCCCGTGGCAGCGATCAGCCCGAACAGCATGACGTAGAGCTGGCGCCGCAGGGGATTGGGCTTCTGGTGCCGGAGACTGCCGGCAGCATCGAGGATGCGGGCGATTTCGCCCGGCGCGTAGATATAGGGGATCGGCCGTCCATGCCGGCTCGGCGCGACGTCGGGGTGCGGGATCTCATGCCGCGGATCTTCGGCATGGAGGAAGCGCGCAAACAGGATGAGGTCTGTCAGACGCCGCTCGCGGGCGCCCGGCGTCCGGGCGACTGTCGCCAGCCAGGCGAGAACGGATGCCGTGCGGATATGCGCTTCGCCCCGCCCGGCGGCGAAGCGCGCGAAGGCGCGAAGATGCCGTTCGGCCTTGATCAGCTTGTAGCCGAGCGTGCGGCGCAGAGTGATGTAGCGGGCTGCATCGTCGCTCAGCACGGCAGCCTCCCGCCCCAGGGCTGCGCGATCTCCGACAGGAGGCCGATGTCCACCTTGGCATAGAGCGCTGTGACCGATGGCGAGCGGTGCCGCAGCACGGCGCCAACGCCGGCGAGGCTGACGCCGTTGCGCAGCATGGACGTCGCGGCAGAGTGGCGCAGAACGTGGGCGCCGCGATGGACACTTTTGACGCCGGCCCGGTCGAGGGCACGGCGCACGATGCACTTCACGGCGATGCGGCTCAACGGGTGGACAGGCGCCGTGTCCGTCAGGAACACCCGCGTCGTCGCGATGCGTGGCCGCGCCCGCTCGATATAGGCGAGGATGGCGTCGCCGATCTCTTGGGTCAGCGGCAGGCGCTCTTCCCGCCGGACCTTGCCAGCAAGGGTTATGCGGCTGGTCACCCAGTCGATCGCGTCGAAGGTGAGATCGGCGACCTCGCTTGCCCGCAGGCCGAGCCGGGCCAGGAGCAGGATGACGGCCCGGTCGCGCAGGCGGTCCTCGCCGTCGCACGCGATCATGAGACGGTCGAGGTCGGATTGCCCGAGGAAGCGCGGCGTGGTCGCCAACTGCCAACTTGCGAAGCTTGGAACCGCATGGTCCCGGCCGACCGGGCATTGTCCGATCGCCACGAGATACTTGAGGTAGGCACGCGTGGCGACGGTGATGCCCCGCGCTCGGCCACGGCCGTGCGGCTTCGCGCGATCGAGCACGAAGCCGCGGATCGCGGCAGCCGTGTAAGCTGCCGGATCAGTGCCGAGCGACGCCAGCAGGTCGACCAGGATCGCCTGATAGGTGTCGAGCGTGGAATCCTTGATGCCGCGCTGCTCCTGCATCCAGCGACGGAAGGCGGCCAGTGTCGGCCAGGTTTCCTCCAGCGACGGGTGTCGCTCCGGAGGCAGGACGTTCGTCTCCTGCAGATAGGAGATGAACAGCGCGGCGGCGCCCTGAGGGGCCCGCGCTGTCTTGCTGCCCCGGAACACCAACGCTGAGGCCGTGAGACCGGAAGCGAGCGTTTCGATTGCGAAGCCGGAGGTGCGCACCCAATCGCCCCACAGGGCGAGCAGACGCACCAGCTCCGTTATCGTCGCCGGCGAGTATTTCCTCTGGGTGAGCCAGTCCTTGAAGCCATCGGCATGCGGTTGCAGCCAGTTGATCCGGACATCGACGCTCCGGCGGTGTCTGCGCTTGCGTTTTGTCACCGTGTTTTCCTTCGATCTGCTTGTTCACGCCGGGAGCGCCCGGCACGGCGAGCAAAGCGAAGGTTTCGGCCGTATTCCATTCGACAGGCGATCTGCCTGGCCGATCCGAACGCGGCCACGGCCTGTGCCATGTGGGGCGGGGCAT
>NZ_VAUP01000027.1 GCF_005871085.1 Xanthobacter autotrophicus
CCGTGCCAGGCCTTTGTTCAGTGTCCGAGGGCCTTTACGACCTCTTCGGTGACCTTCTTGGCGTCGCCGAAGAGCATCATGGTATTGTCCTTGAAGAACAGCTCGTTCTCGACGCCGGCGTAGCCCGCCGCCATGCCGCGCTTGATGAAGAGGACGGTCTTCGCCTTCTCCACGTCGAGGATGGGCATGCCGAAGATCGGCGACTGCGGATCGGTCTTGGCCGCCGGGTTGGTCACGTCGTTGGCGCCGATCACGAAGGCCACGTCCGCCTGGGCGAACTCGGAGTTGATGTCCTCCAGCTCGAACACCTCGTCGTAGGGCACCTGGGCCTCGGCCAGCAGCACGTTCATGTGGCCCGGCATGCGGCCCGCCACCGGATGGATGGCGTACTTCACCTCGACGCCCTCCTCCTTCAGCATGTCGGCCATCTCGCGCAAAGCGTGCTGGGCCTGGGCCACCGCCATGCCGTAGCCCGGCACGATGATGACCTTCTCGGCGTTCTTCATGATGTAGGCCGCGTCGTCCGCCGAGCCCTGCTTCACCGGGCGGGCTTCCGCCTGGGCCCCGCCGCCGGCCGCCGCGGCGTCACCGCCGAAGCCGCCGAGGATCACCGAGATGAAGGACCGGTTCATGCCCTTGCACATGATGTAGCTGAGGATCGCGCCCGACGAGCCCACCAGCGCGCCGGTGATGATCAGCGCGGTGTTGCCCAGCGTGAAGCCGATGCCCGCCGCCGCCCAGCCCGAGTAGGAGTTCAGCATCGACACCACGACGGGCATGTCCGCGCCGCCGATGGGGATGATGAGCAGCCCGCCAAGGATCAGCGACACCGCGGTGATGATCCAGAACACCGTGATCGAGCCGGTGAGCACGAAGGCGATGATCAGGACCAGCAGCAGCAGGGCAAGGCCGGCGTTGATGAAGTGGCGCGACGGCAGCATGATCGGCTTGCCGCTCATGTTGCCGTTGAGCTTGGCGAAGGCGATGATGGAGCCGGTGAAGGTGATGGCGCCGATGGCCACGCCCAGCGACATCTCCACCAGGCTCGCGCCGTGCAGGTGCCCGGGATCGCCGATGCCGAAGGCGCGCGGCGCGTAGAGGGCGGCGGCCGCCACCAGCACCGCGGCCATGCCCACCAGCGAGTGGAAGGCGGCGACCAGCTGCGGCATCTGGGTCATGGCGATGCGCTTGGCCACCACCGCGCCGACGCCACCGCCGATGCCGATGCCGGCCAGCACCAGCACCCAGCCGGTGAGGTCCGACGGCGGCGACAGCGCCAGCGTGGTGAGGACGGCGATGCCCATGCCCACCATGCCGTACAGGTTGCCCTGCCGCGAGGTGGTGGGATGGCTGAGGCCCCGCAGGGCCAGGACGAAGAGAATGCCTGCGACCAGGTAGAGCAGGGCGGCGAAATTCGCGTTCATGTGCTCCGCCTCACTTCTTCTTGGAGTACATGGCGAGCATGCGGCTGGTCACGAGGAACCCGCCGAAGATGTTCACCGAGGCGAAGACGAGCGCGACGAAGCCGAAGATGCGCGCGCCCCAGGCATGGCTGGAATCGCCCACGGTGGTCACACCCACCGCGAGCAGCGCGCCCACCACGATCACCGAGGAGATGGCGTTGGTGACGCTCATCAGCGGGGTGTGCAGCGCCGGGGTCACCGACCACACCACGTAATAGCCCACGAACACCGCGAGCACGAAGATGGAGAGGCGGAACACGAAGGGGTCGATGGCCCCTCCGGTCGCGCCGTGGGCCACCGCGCCGAGGGCGGCGCCGGCCTGGTCGGCATAGAGCTGGGCAGCTTCCGCCGCCTGGCGCGCGATCTCTGCGGCGGCGCGGGCCTGGGCGGCGGCGTCCGTCGCGGTCTGGGCTGAGACGGGATTCATCAGGCCGCTCCCTCGCTGGTCGTTGCGAGATTCTTGGGTGCGAAGTTGGGGTGCACGACGGCGCCGTCGCGGGTGAGGAGGGTGGCCTTGACCAGTTCGTCGTCCCACTTCACGGCGAGGGACTTGGTCGCCTTGTCCACCATCGTCTCGAAGAAGTTGAAGAGGTTCTTGGCGTAGAGCGGCGAGGCCGACGCCGCGATGCGGCCGGGCACGTTGAGGTGACCGACGATCTTGACGTTGCCGACAAAGGCCACCTGGCCGGGCACCGCGCCTTCCACGTTGCCGCCACGCTCCACCGCCAGGTCGACGATGATCGAGCCGGGCCGCATGGAGGCCACCATCTCGGCCGTGATCAGGCGCGGCGCGGGCCGGCCGGGGATCAGGGCGGTGGTGATGACGATGTCCTGCTTCTTGATGTGCTCGGCGACGAGGGCCGCCTGCTTGGCCTGGTACTCCGCCGACATGGGCTTGGCGTAGCCGGCGGCGGTTTCCGCCTGCTTGAACTCCTCGTCCTCCACCGCGACGAACTTGGCGCCCAGCGAGGCGACCTGTTCCTTGGCGGCGGGGCGCACGTCGGTGGCGGTCACGATGGCGCCGAGACGGCGCGCGGTGGCGATGGCCTGAAGGCCCGCCACACCGGCGCCCATGACGAAGACGCGCGCGGCAGGCACGGTGCCGGCGGCGGTCATCATCTGCGGCAGGGCGCGGTTGAACTCGGCGGCGGCGTCGATGACGGCGCGATAGCCGGCAAGGTTCGCCTGGGAGGACAAAACGTCCATCACCTGCGCACGGGTGATGCGGGGCATCAGCTCCATGGCGAAGGCATTGACGTTGTAGCGCGCCAGCGTCGCCAGGGCCTCGTCGTTGCCATAGGGATCGATGATGGCCAGCAGCAGCGCGCCGGGCTTGTACGACGAAAGTTCGGCTTCCGTCGGACGGCGCACCTTCAGTACCACTTCAGCGCCGTACAGCGCATCGGCGGCGGTGGCCGCAATGGTGGCGCCGGCCGCCTCATAGTCCGCATCCAGGATGCCCGACTTGAGGCCCGCGCCCGTCTCGACCGCCACGCTGGCGCCAAGACCGACAAGACGCTTCACCGTATCCGGGGTCGCAGAGACCCGCGGCTCGCCGAGATCAACCTCGGCGGGGACAGCGATTTTCAT
>NZ_VAUP01000031.1 GCF_005871085.1 Xanthobacter autotrophicus
GGGCGGCGCCGAGGACAAGATCGCGGCCATGGAGGCGGCGGGCATCCGCGTGTCGCCGTCCCCGGCCCGCCTCGGCAAGACCCTCGTCGAGGTGCTCAAGGGCTGAGGCTCTCGGGCTGAGCGATCGGGCGCCCTCGTCCGTAAAGAGATGAGGGCAGCCTGCCGTGAAGCCGGTTACGCCGCGCAATCGCCATGAAGTTCGGCGACTGGCGAGCGCGGTTTTAGGGGATGCGCCGCGACGGTCTTACGGCCGGCCGCGGCGCATCCCATCTAAAGGTTGTCGAGCACCGCTGCTGAAGGCCGCCACGAGCCTCGCAGGGGTGAAAGGGCGCCCAGCGTGAGCCGGACGCCGGATTTGTGGCAGACGAGCGGTCTTTGGGGCTTCATTTTCAGTGCAAAATGCGCTGAAGGAATGCGAGGCGCCTTCGACCATCCGGGAACAAGCCCATGTCGCGCGCGGAACAGAACGACGTTTTCCTCTCCACCTCCTTCCTCGACGGCGCCAATGCCGCCTGGATCGAGGATCTCTACGCCCGCTACGAAGCCGACCCGAATTCGGTCAGCCCCGACTGGCAGAGCTTCTTCGCGGCGCTGAAGGATGATCCCAACGCGGTATTCCAGAACGCCCGCGGCGCTTCCTGGAAGAAGCCGCACTGGCCGGTGCATGCCAATGGCGAGCTGGTCTCGGCCATGGACGGCCAGTGGATCGAGGTGGAAAAGGCCATCTCGGACAAGGTGAAGGCCAAGGCGCAGAAGGTGGGCGTCGAATTCTCCGCCACCGAGGTGCAGCAGGCCACCCGCGACAGCGTGAAGGCGCTGATGATGATCCGCGCCTATCGCATGCGCGGCCACCTGCATGCCAATCTCGACCCGCTCGGCCTGACCCCGCCGCGCGAAGCGCCGGAGCTGGATCCGGCCTCCTACGGCTTCTATGAGGCCGACCTCGACCGCAAGATCTTCATCGACCACGTACTGGGCCTCGAGTTCGCCTCGGTCCGGCAGATGGTGGCGATCCTGCGCCGTACCTATTGCTCCAGCATCGGCGTCGAGTTCATGCACATCTCCTCGCCCGAGGAGAAGGCCTGGATCCAGGAGCGCATCGAGGGTCCCGACAAGGAGGTGACCTTCACCCGCGAGGGCAAGCGCGCCATCCTGAACAAGCTGGTGGAAGCCGAGGGCTTCGAGAAGTTCCTCGACGTCAAGTTCACCGGTACCAAGCGCTTCGGCCTTGACGGCGGCGAGAGCCTGATCCCGGCGCTGGAGCAGATCATCAAGCGCGGCGGCAACCTGGGCGTGAAGGACATCGTGTTCGGCATGGCCCATCGCGGCCGTCTGAACGTGCTGACCCAGGTGATGGGCAAGCCCCACCGCGCCCTGTTCCACGAGTTCAAGGGTGGCTCCTGGGCCCCCGACGACGTGGAAGGCTCGGGCGACGTGAAGTACCATCTCGGTGCCTCGTCCGACCGCGAGTTCGACAACAACAAGGTCCACCTGTCGCTGACCGCCAACCCGTCGCACCTCGAGATCGTCGATCCGGTGGTGCTCGGCAAGGCCCGCGCCAAGCAGGACCAGATGCAGGACGCCGAGCGGGTGCAGGTGCTGCCGCTGCTGCTGCACGGCGATGCCGCCTTCGCCGGCCAGGGCGTGGTGGCCGAGTGCCTCGGCCTCTCGGGCCTGAAGGGCCATCGCACCGGCGGGTCGATCCACGTCATCATCAACAACCAGATCGGCTTCACCACCAATCCGCGCTATTCGCGCTCCTCGCCCTATCCCTCCGACGTGGCGAAGATGATCGAGGCGCCGATCTTCCACTGCAACGGCGACGATCCGGAATCGGTGGTGTTCTGCGCCAAGGTGGCGACCGAGTTCCGCCAGCGCTTCCATAAGCCTGTCGTCATCGACATGTTCTGCTACCGCCGCTTCGGCCACAACGAGGGCGACGAGCCGGCGTTCACCCAGCCGAAGATGTACAAGGTGATCCGCCAGCACCCGAGCGTGCTGGAGCTCTACACCAAGAAGCTCGAGGCCGAGGGTGTGGTGACTGCCGGCGAGGTGGACACCATGCGCGCGGCGTGGCGCGAGCGCCTGGAGGCCGAACACGAGGCCGGCCAGGCCTACAAGCCCAACAAGGCCGACTGGCTGGACGGCCGCTGGGCCGGCTTCAAGGCCACCCACGAGGACGACGACCCGCGGCGCGGCAATACCGGCGTCGCCGAGGATACGCTGAAGGCGATCGGCGAGAAGATCACCAAGGTGCCGGAGGGCTTCCAGGTCCACCGCACCATCCAGCGCTTCCTCGACAACCGCCGCAAGTCCATCGAGGACGGCAAGGGCATCGACTGGGCGACCGGCGAGGCGCTGGCCTTCTCGTCCCTGTTGCTGGAAGGCAATCCGGTCCGCCTCTCCGGCCAGGACGTGGAGCGCGGCACCTTCTCCCAGCGCCATTCGGTGCTGACCGACCAGGAGACCGAGGCCCGCTTCAAGCCCTTCAACCATCTCTCCGAGACCCAGGCCAAGTACGAGGTCATCAACTCGATGCTCTCGGAGGAGGCGGTGCTCGGCTTCGAGTATGGCTACACCCTCTCCGAGCCCAATACCCTGGTGCTCTGGGAAGCGCAGTTCGGCGACTTCGCCAACGGCGCGCAGGTGCTGTTCGACCAGTTCATCTCCTCGGGCGAGCGCAAGTGGCTGCGCATGTCCGGCCTCGTCTGCCTGCTGCCCCACGGCTATGAGGGCCAGGGTCCGGAGCACTCCTCCGCCCGCCTCGAGCGCTACCTGCAGCTTTGCGCCGAGGACAACATGCAGGTGGCGAACTGCTCGACCCCGGCCAACTACTTCCACATCCTGCGCCGCCAGATGAAGCGGGAGTTCCGCAAGCCGCTGATCCTGATGACGCCCAAGTCGCTGCTGCGCCACAAGCGGGCGGTGTCCTCGCTGAGCGACATGGTGGCCGGCACCTCCTTCCACCGGGTGCTCTGGGATGATGCCCAGTCCCATCCGGAGGAGAACACCATCAAGCTGGTGCCGGACGACAAGATCCGTCGCGTCGTGCTGTGCTCGGGCAAGGTCTATTACGATCTGCTCGAGGAGCGCGAGAAGCGCGGCGTGTCGGACGTCTACCTGATGCGCGTGGAGCAGCTCTATCCGTTCCCGCTCAAGACCCTGGTGCAGGAACTCTCGCGCTTCAAGAATGCCGAGGTGTCCTGGTGTCAGGAAGAGCCCAAGAACCAGGGCTCCTGGGCGTTCGTACAGCCCTATCTGGAATGGGTGCTGGAGCAGGTGGGCGGCGCCGCGAAGCGTCCGCGCTATGCTGGTCGTCCCGCCTCGGCGGCGACGGCTACGGGCCTGATGTCCAAGCATCTGGCCCAGCTCAAGGCCTTCCTCGACGAAGCCCTGGGCTGAGCCGGCGACATGGCCCACTTCCTCCTGCGCCTCTCCCCGCCGCGTCCCGCCTTCCCGGCGGACGCGACCGTGGCGGAGATGGACGCCATGGCCGCCCACGGCGCCTTCTGGCAGGGCGAGGCCGATCGCGGTGTCGCCCTCGCCGTGGGGCCGGTGGCGGATCCCTCGGGCATCTGGGGCATGGCGCTGGTGGAAGTTCAAGATCAGGACGCGGCGGACAGGCTCGCCGCGCAGGACCCCGTCATCGTGGCAGGGCTGGGCTTCGCCTATGAGGTGATGCCCATCCTGTCGCTCATTCAGCGCCGGGTGGCTGGCCCGGCGGCTGTTGCATCTTCACCTGCCGATAGTTGAGGGAGGCCCCGCACTGGGGCGAACGCAATGACCACCGAGATCCGCGTACCGACCCTGGGCGAGTCCGTTACCGAAGCGACCATCGGCAAGTGGTTCAAGAAGCCCGGCGATACCGTCAAGGCCGATGAGCCGCTGGTGGAACTGGAGACCGACAAGGTCACCGTCGAGGTTCCCGCGCCGGCCGCCGGCGTGCTGGCCGAGATCATCGCCAAGGACGGCGACACCGTGGGCGTTGGCGCCCTGCTTGGCTCCATCGGCGCCGGCTCCGGCGCTGCTGCCGCGGCCCCCGCAGCCGCCGCCCCCGCGCCTGCCGTCGCGGCCCCCGCCCCGGCTCCCGCCCCGGCCCCTGCGGCTGCTGCCGCATCCGGTGCCAACGGCCCGGCCGTGGGCCGCATCGCCGCCGAGAGCGGTGTTGATCCCTCGGGCGTCGCCGGTTCCGGCAAGGACGGCCGCGTCACCAAGGGTGACATGTTGGCTGCCATCGCCGCCGGCGCTGCTGCGGCTCCCGCCGCCGCCCCGGTCGCGGTCCGCGCTCCCTCCGTGCCCACCGACGCGGTGCGCGAGGAGCGGGTCAAGATGACCAAGCTGCGCCAGACCATCGCGCGCCGCCTGAAGGACGCCCAGAACACCGCGGCCATGCTCACCACGTTCAACGACGTGGACATGAGCGCCGTGATGAGCCTGCGCGCCCAGTTCAAGGATGCGTTCGAGAAGAAGCACGGCACCAAGCTTGGCTTCATGGGCTTCTTCACCAAGGCGGTCATCGCCGCCCTGAAGGACCTGCCGGCGGTGAACGCCGAGATCGATGGCCAGGACCTCGTCTACAAGAACTACTACAACATCGGCATCGCCGTGGGCACCGAGAAGGGCCTCGTGGTCCCGGTGGTGCGCGACGCCGACCAGCTCTCCGTGGCGGAGATCGAGAAGGCCATCGCCGGCTTCGGCCGCAAGGCGCGTGACGGCAAGCTCGGCATCGAGGACATGCAGGGCGGGACCTTCACCATCACCAACGGCGGCATCTACGGCTCGCTGATGTCCACCCCGATCCTGAATGCGCCGCAGTCGGGCATCCTCGGCATGCACCGCATCGAGGAGCGTCCGGTGGCCATCAAGGGTCAGGTGGTGATCCGCCCCATGATGTACCTCGCGCTCTCCTACGACCACCGCATCGTCGACGGCCGCGAGGCCGTGACCTTCCTGGTCCGTGTGAAGGAGACCCTGGAAGATCCCGCGCGGCTCGTGCTGGATCTGTGATGGGTCGGGGGGAGCAAACGGCTACACCGAGCTCCCGAACACGAACGGGGCCCCGGGCAAGCGCTCGTCGCTTGACCCGGCCCCGTTCGCGAATCCGTACTGTCGATGAATTGCATCATCTGACATCTGCCGCTAATGCGTGCATTTATCGCTTTTCGCAATCTGTAGCTCAGGCATACTGCGCTGCACCCAAGGTCACGCTCGGTGACCAACAGGTGATCGGAGTGAGCTATGACCGCAGCTGCCCCCACGCGATTTCACTGGATCGACTACGCCAAGGCGATTGGTATTCTTCTCGTAGTCTTCGGCCATGTCTTAATCGGAATGCGATTTTCCGCCTTTACCCAGTTTCCGTCTTGGATGACCGCAGCGGAATTCTACATTTATTCTTTTCATATGCCGCTCTTTTTTCTACTTTCGGGTTACGTTTTCCCAATTTCAAAGGAAAAGAAGTTTGGCCACTTTCTTGTGTCCAGCTTGATCAATCTTTTTATACCGTATTTGATCTGGAATGTAGTCTTCGCGCTACTCAAGAACCTATCGTTCGGATCGGTGCACGTGGCAGTTCCGCTCAACGACATTCCCAAGGTCATACTCCATCCGATTCAACATTTCTGGTTCCTGCCGTATCTTTTCATGATCCGCTTTCTCTATTGGTTTGCGGAGCGTATCGACGGAATGCGGGGTTTGGGAGTGTTCGCCGCGTGCACTGCAGCGTGGTACATGATCTATTCGACCTTCGGGCTGCAGGACGCGGTCGATCCCCGTTTTTATATGGGTCTCGCCTTTTTTGGTCTGGGCACCTTGCTGGAACGCAGTTCGGACGTTCTGGCGGCGCTGCGGCGCGGGGGTGCCTTGGCGGCCTGCGTGCTGGCGTGGGCGGCCTTGGCCACCGTCTGCTATCTCTTCGGGTTCGGCCTGTTCGTTCCGCTGGCGGCGATCGCGGGTGTGGCTGCGGTGGTGTCTCTGGCGCTGCTTCTGCCTGCGCCCACGACGCCTTGGAGCCGGGCGCTGGGTTTTCTCGGCGAGGCGTCGCTCGGCATCTACATCACCCACGGCATCTTCATGGCGCTGACGCGGACTGTCCTGCTGAAAGTCTATGTGAGCTCCGTCGGCGTCCATATCATCCTCGGCACTATGGCTGCCGTGATCTGTCCCATCATCCTCGTGATCGTCGCGAACAAGCTGGCCGTTTCGCCTTTTATCGGACTCGGCAGAAATTGGTCGTCGCGCTATCTGAGGGGTCACGCTTTCCGGGATACGCAACCGCTCGCCCGTCCGGGCAACAACTAGGGTACTGAAAGTCCAATCATGTCCTACGATCTCACCATCATCGGTACCGGCCCCGGCGGCTATGTGTGTGCCATTCGCGCGGCCCAGCTCGGCCTCAAGGTGGCCGTGGTGGAGAAGCGCGGCACCCATGGCGGCACCTGTCTCAACGTGGGCTGCATCCCCTCCAAGGCGCTGCTCTACGCCTCCGAGCTGTTCGAGGAAGCCGGCCACAGGTTCGGCGAGATGGGCATCGGCGTGCCGGCCCCCAAGCTCGACCTGAAGACCATGCTCGCCTTCAAGGACAAGGGCGTGGACGGGAACGTCAAGGGCGTTGAGTTCCTGCTGAAGAAGAACAAGGTCGACGTCTACATGGGCGCCGGCAAGATCCTTGGCACCGGCAAGGTTGAGGTCACCCTCAACGCCGACGGCAAGGTCGAGGTTCTCGAGACCAAGAACATCGTCATCGCCACCGGCTCGGACGTGGCGCCCCTGCCGGGCGTGACCATCGACGAGCAGCGCATAGTCTCCTCCACCGGCGCGCTGTCGCTGCCCAAAGTGCCCGGCAAGCTGCTGGTGGTGGGCGCCGGCGTCATCGGCCTGGAGCTGGGATCGGTGTGGCGCCGCCTCGGCGCGCAGGTGACGGTGGTGGAGTTCCTCGACCGCATCCTGCCCGGCATGGACAGCGACGTGGCCAAGAGCTTCCAGCGCATCCTCGACAAGCAGGGCTTCGCCTTCAAGCTCGGCACCAAGGTCACCGGTGTCGATACCTCGGGCAAGACCCTGAAGGTCTCTGTGGAGCCGGCGGCCGGCGGCGCCGCCGAGGTGATCGAGGCGGACGTGGTGCTGGTGGCCATCGGCCGCATTCCCTACACCGCGGGCCTCGGCCTCGACGAGGCTGGCGTCGCCAAGGATGCCCGCGGCCGGGTGGTGACGGACAACCACTTCGCCACCAACGTCCCGGGCATCTATGCCATCGGCGACGTGATCGTCGGCCCCATGCTCGCCCACAAGGCCGAGGATGAAGGCGTGGCGCTGGCGGAACTGCTGGCGGGGAAGGCCGGCCACGTGAACTATGACGTGATCCCCGGCGTGGTCTACACCTTCCCGGAGGTGGCCTCCGTCGGCAAGTCCGAGGACGACCTGAAGGCGGCGGGCGTGGCCTACAAGGTGGGCAAGTTCCCCTTCACCGCCAACGGCCGCACCAAGGTGAACAACACCACCGACGGCTTCGTGAAGATCATCGCGGATGCCGCCACCGACAAGGTGCTGGGCGCCCATATCATCGGCCCCGAGGCCGGCGAGATGATCCACGAATGCGCCGTGCTGATGGAGTTCGGTGGCTCGTCTGAAGACCTGGCCCGCACCTGCCACGCCCACCCGACCCGCTCGGAAGCGGTGAAGGAAGCGGCCATGGCGGTCGAGAAGCGCGCCATCCACATGTGATAGCGATCTCCAAAAAAAGCCCTCCGGCCTGGGGCCGGAGGGCAATGGAGGTCCCTTGAAGATCCGTCGAGTGGGTCAGCCGCCCTTCTGGGGGGTCGACGTGCTCGCGGTCGTGGTCGGTGCGCCGGTTTGCGACGATGCGTTGGTCATGCCGGCACACCCCACGCCGCCGGCGAAGGCGGGCGCGGTGCCGGCAAGAATGGTCAGGGCACATAAGGTGAAAGCGATGCGCTTCATCTTCTTCTCCTGGCCTTGGTCGGGGGGTACGCGTCAATTAAGCCACGCAGCAGGCTTGGCGCGAACCCTTCGTCGGCCCGGCTCTGATCACAATTGCGCGCACCCTTGAGCGTTGCCGTGACATCGGCCGCGCCCCGCGCTGCCTGTCACCTGCTTTCCGACTCATCTGCTTTCGGGCCTTCGGACACGCGCGCCGCATCGGCGCTCGTTGCGGCTCCCGGACGGAGGTGCGCCCCTTACACGAACGTCACCGCCTCGATGCGCCAGCCGTCCGGATCCTGCAGGAAGGCGGCGTAGTAGCCCGGCCCATAGTGGGGCCGCAGGCCCGGCGCGCCGTAATCCGTCCCGCCCGCGGCAAGGCCCGCCGCATGGAAAGCCGCGACAGCCGCCTCATCCGGTGCGCAGAATGCGATGTGGGTGCCCGGCGGTGGCATGAAGGGCTCGTCACGGAGCTGTACCCAGAAGGGTGCGGCGCCGATGGCGCCTTCCGGGGCGGGGATGGTGCCCGGCGGTCCCCAGCAAGCGGAGGCGCCTTCCGGCTCGTCATAATCGGCCACCCGCACCAGCCCCAGCGGCGCCAGCACCGCATCGTAGAACCGTACCGCGCGCGGCAGGTCCACGGTGGTGATGGACAGGTGCTCGATGACCGGGCGGACGGGCGGGAATGTCATGGGGTCTCCTTTCAGACGGCTGGCCTCTGCATCACGTGTCCGACGCGCCGGAGCGCGGATGGGCGGCCCGCCAGGCGGCCATCAGGGCGGTGGCGTCCACCTCGGTATAGATCTGCGTGGTGGAGAGCGAGGCGTGGCCCAATAGCTCCTGGATGGCGCGGATCTCGCCGCCCCGGGACAAAAGGTGGGTGGCGAAGGCGTGGCGCAGGGCATGGGGCGTGGCGCTCTGCGGCAGGCCGAGGGCGCCGCGCATGCGCTCCACCGCCAATTGCACGATGCGCGGCGAGAGCGGCCCGCCCCGCGTGCCGCGAAACAACGGCCCCTCCAGTCCCAGGGTATGAGGGCAGATGGCCTGGTACTCGGCGATGGAGCGGCGCACCGGCGCGATCAGCGGCACCATGCGCGTCTTGCGCCCCTTGCCGGTGACGGTGATGGATTCGGCGTCCGGCGGCACGTCGCGGGGGGTGAGGCCAAGGGCCTCGGAGATGCGCAGCCCCGCCCCGTAGAGCAAGGCGATGACCGCCGCGTCGCGGGCCAGCACCCAGGCCTCGCGATCCTCGCCCGCGCGGGTGGCGGGATCGGACAGGGCGCGGGCGGCGGCGATTGAAACCGGCTTCGGCAGGCTGCGGGGCACCTTGGGAGCGCGCACGGCGGTGAGCGCGCCCACCCTGCCCAACCCCTCCCGTTCCAGGTGCCGGCCGAAGGAGCGCGCGGCGGCGAGCAGGCGCACCAAAGTGCGCGGGGCCACCCCGTCGGCCCGGCGGGCGGCGAGCACCGCGCGCACGTCGGCGGGGGTGAGGGCCGACAGATCGTCCAGGCCCGGGCGGGCGCCGAGATGGTCGGTGAGGCGCAGCATCACCACCGAAAGGTCGCGGGCATAGGCTTCCAGCGTCTTGTGGGACAGGCGCCGCTCATGGGCGAGGCGCGCGAGCCAGGCCTCGATGGCCGCGCCGACGTCCGGCGTCACAGCGCTGAGCAGGCCGTGGGCGGCGCGGGCGGCTTTCTGCTCATCGCTCATGGCCATGGAAGCACTCCGGAAGTCGGCGCCCCCTCTATGGACGCACCAATTTCAAAAAACCCTGAACGGGAACCGCCAAGGGCCCCTTGCGTTTTAGATATATCGAACGATATAAGTCTCGTCGTTGTATCTTACGACATATCTTAGGAGACGAAAATGTTTGGATGCAGACGTGACGGACACCATGGCGGCGATCGCCACAGGGGTGACTGGGACGAGATGCGCCACGCGGGCGGTCCCGACCGTGGCGACGAATTCGGCGGCCATCGGGGTGGCCATCGTGGTGGCGGGCGCGGCGGACGGGGCGGCGGCGAGATGTTCCGCATCGGCCGGATGCTGGCGCAGGGCGACCTGAAGCTATTGGCCCTGTCGCTCATCGCCGAGCAGCCGCGGCACGGCTACGAGATCATCAAGGTGATCGAGGAGAAGACCGCCGGCTGGTATTCGCCGAGCCCCGGCGTGGTCTATCCCACCCTCACCTTCCTGGAAGAGGCGGGCTATGTGACCTCCGAGCCCGATGGCGCGAAGAAGCGCTATGCCATCACCGAGGAGGGCCGCGCCCATCTCGCCGCGAACCGCGACTTCGCCGACGCCATCATCGGGCGCCTGTCGGAGATCGGCCTGAAGATGGGCCGGGTGCGCAAGTGGATCGGCTGGAGCGAGAACGGCCCGAACCAGGGCGCGGAACTGCCCCGCCTGGTGGAAGCCGCCCTTGAAAACCTGCGGGACGTGGCCCAGCAGAAGCTGGAGGCCAATCGCGGTGCCGAGACGCGCATTGTCGAGATCCTGGCCCGCGTGGCCAATGACATTCGCGAGGCGTGATGGTAGCTCCTGTGTGTTCGCGGTTCGTTGAGCCGCGAACACACACGTATCATCCGGCGCGAACCCGGCCCCATGCCCGCTGATGTCGGGGCATCGCAGGCCGAGGCTTCGACTTTATGATGTTTCATACATCATAAATGATGCTTGAACGATGAGTGCTGGGAGCGTAAGCAGAACGGGTCCTGTCACCCGCTTGACCTCTCGGCCGTCATGATCACAGCCGCCCAGCTTCGCGCCGCCCGTGCGCTTCTCGGCCTCGACCAGCGCGCGCTCGCGGCCTTGAGCGGCCTCTCCCTGCCCACCATCCAGCGCATGGAAGCCAGCGACGGCGTCATCCGTGGCAATGTGGATTCGCTCATGAAGCTCGTGGGCGGGCTGGAGGCGTCGGGCATCGAGCTCATCGCCGAAGGGGCCGCCAGCGAGGCTGGAGGAAGGGGCGTGCGGCTAAGGGCGCCGACACCCGCGCCCCTTGCGGCCCGGCCCCCGGCGGGGGAGGACTAGGCCCATGCCCGACGCCGCCTTCGTCGCGCAGCTTCCCGTCAGCGGGCAACTCTTCATCGCCCTCGCTGCGGTGGTGGCGCTTCTGGCCCTCGCCGGGCTTGGCGTGGCGACGGCGCGTCGTCCGCTGGGCCGGCCCCTGGTCTATGGCGGTGCGCTGGTGGTGACGCTGGTGGCCGGCCTCTCCGCCCTCACCGCCATCGCAGCGCCTGCGGCCGGGCTTGTGCTGCCCCTGGGCATTCCCTGGATCGGCGCGCACCTGCGGCTCGATGCCCTGTCGGCGGTCTTCCTCGCGGTGATCAATCTCGGCGGCGCGGCGGCCAGCCTCTATGGCCTCGGCTATGGCCGGCACGACCATGCCCCTGAACGGGTGCTGCCCTTCTTCCCGGCCTTCCTCGCCGGCATGAACATGGTGCTGCTGGCAGACGACGCCTACAGCTTCCTGCTGTCGTGGGAATTCATGTCGCTGGCGTCCTGGGCGCTGGTGGTGGCCCATGACAAGGAGGCAGGCAATGTGCGCGCCGGCCTCGTCTACATTCTTATGGCGTCCTTCGGTACCCTGGCGCTGATGCTGGCCTTCGGCCTGCTCGCCGCCGGCTCCGGGGGCGGCTACGCCTTCGACGCCATGCGCGAGGCGCCCCCCGTGGGGGCCTTCGCCGCGCTGGTGCTGGCGCTCGCCATGCTGGGCGCCGGCTCCAAGGCGGGCCTGGTGCCGCTGCACGTCTGGCTGCCTTTGGCCCATCCCGCCGCGCCCAGTCACGTCTCCGCCCTCATGAGCGGGGTGATGACCAAGGTGGCGGTCTACGGCTTCATCCGTATCGTGTTCGATCTTTCCGGCCCGCCGGACTGGTGGTGGGGCATCCCGGTGCTGGCGGCGGGGGGCGTCGCGGCGGTCATCGGCGTGCTGCAGGCGCTGCTTCAAGGCGACACCAAGCGCGTGCTCGCTTATTCCACCATCGAGAATATCGGCCTCATTTTCGTAGGCCTTGGGCTGGCGCTCGCCTTCTCGGCCAATGGTTTTCCCGCCGCCGCCGCGCTGGCGCTCACGGCGGCGCTGTTCCATGTGCTCAACCACGCGGCCATGAAAAGCCTGTTGTTCTTCGGTGCCGGCGCGGTGCTCACCGCCACCGGGACACGGCAGATGGACGAACTGGGCGGCCTCATCCACCGCATGCCGACCACCAGCGTGGTGATGCTGATCGGCTGCGCCGCCATCTCGGCTTTGCCGCCGCTCAACGGTTTTGCCTCCGAATGGCTGGTGTTCCAGGCGGTGCTGCTGAGCCCGGAGCTGCCGGCCTGGGGGCTGAAGCTGATGGTGCCGGCCGTGGGCGCGCTGATGGCGCTGGCCGCGGCGCTGGCGGCCGCCTGCTTCGTGCGGCTCTACGGCATCGCCTTCCTCGGCCGGCCGCGCAGCCCCAAGGCCGCCGAGGCCCGTGAGGTGGACGGCTTCTCCCGCGCCGCCATGATCGCGCTCGCGGCCGTGTGCGTGGGCGCGGGGCTGCTGCCGGGCTTCGTCATCGATGCGCTCCAGCCGGCGGTGGGTGGCCTGGTGGGCCAGACCATGCCGGCGCAGGGATCCGTGGCGTGGCTCTCCATCATACCGGTGGCCGAGAGCCGCAGCTCCTATAACGGGCTGCTGGTCTTTGCCTTCACGGCACTGTCGGCGCTTCTGGCCGCTTTCGCCATCCATCGCTTCGCCTCGGGCGCGGTGCGGCGGGCGCCGCCGTGGGATTGCGGCTTCCCCAATGCCAGTCCGCTTGCGCAATATTCCGCCGCCTCCTTCGCACAGCCCATCCGCCGGGTGTTCGCGCGCGGCCTGTTTGCGGCCCGGGAGAAGGTGGAGATGCCGCCCCCCGGCGCGCTCACCCCCGCCCGCTTCTCCGCCAGCGCGCGCGATCCCGCCTGGGCCTTCCTGTTCCTGCCTTTGACGGCGGCAGTGGACTATGTGGCTGAGCGGGCGAACACGCTGCAATACCTCACCATCCGCCAGTATCTGGGCCTCGTCTTCTCGGCCCTGGTGCTGCTGCTTCTGGTGCTCGCCCTATGGACCTGATGGCGCAAATCCTGGTGCAGGGCACGCAGATGCTGCTCGTGCTCGCCCTCGCCCCGCTCCTCACCGGGCTGGTGCGCCAGGCGAAGGCGCGCCTTCAGCGCCGGCGCGGCGCCAGCGTGTTCCAGCCCTATCGCGACCTCGCTCGGCTGCTGCGCAAGGAGGTGGTGCTTGCCGAGAACGCCTCCTGGCTGTTTCGCGTGGTGCCTTATCTCGTGTTCGCGGCGACCTGGGTGGCGGCGGCACTGGTGCCCACCTTCGCCACCGGGCTGATCTTCTCCTGGTCGGCGGACCTCATCGCCATCACCGCCCTCATTGGCTCGGCGCGCTTCTTCCTGGCGCTGGCCGGCATGGATGTGGGCACCAGCTTCGGCGGCCTCGGATCGAGCCGGGAGGTGATGATCTCCTCGCTGGCCGAGCCGGCCATGATCATGATCGTGTTCTCCCTGGCCCTCGTCGCCCATTCCACCCAGCTCTCCACCATCGCCTCGGTGATGCTGGCGGGCGTGGGCCTGAGGGTATCGCTGGCGCTGGCGCTGGTGGCGCTGCTGATGGTGGCTGTGGCGGAGAACGGCCGTATCCCGGTGGACAATCCCTCCACCCATCTGGAGCTGACCATGGTGCACGAGGCCATGGTGCTGGAATATTCCGGCCGCCACCTGGCGCTGATCGAGCTGGCCGCGCAGCTGAAGCTGCTGCTGTTCCTGTCGCTTGTCGCCTGCGTGTTCGTGCCGTGGGGCCTGGCCCCGGTGGGGGCGGGTGTCCCCGGGATGGCGCTGGGCCTCGTGAGCTATGGGGGCAAGCTCGCCGTGGGGGCGCTGCTCGTCGCCGTGTTCGAGACTTCCATCGCCAAGATGCGGGTGTTCCGCGTGCCGGATTTCCTCGGCGCCGCGCTCATGCTCGGGCTCTTGGGAACGCTGCTGCTGTTCGTGTCGGGGATCCTGTGATGATCGAGCACGCCATCACCCCGAACCTCGTCTTCGATGTCGCCCACATGTTCGCCGGCGCGCTGGTGCTCATCTCCTTCCTGATGCTGTACCAGGACCGGCTCTATGCCCTGCTGAACGTGTTCGCCCTGCAGGCGGTGGCGCTGGCGCTGGCGGTGGCGTGGCAGGCCTATGCCCAGGACGCGCCGCATCTCTACGTGACCGCGGGCATCGCCCTGGTGTTCAAGGCGCTGGTGATCCCGGTGTCACTGCATCGCATGGTGGCGCGGCTCGGCATCCACCGTCAGGTGGAGACGGCGGTGTCCATCGGTCCCACCATGCTCGCCGGCATCGCCCTCGTCGCCTTGTCCATGGTGGTGATGCTGAAGGCCACCCCCGCCGCCGAAGCGCTGGCGCGGGAGGACCTCGCCTTCGCCCTCTCGGTGGTACTGCTGGGCCTGCTGATGATGGTGACGCGACGCAACGCGGTGAGCCAGGTGGTGGGCTTCATGTCGCTGGAAAATGGCCTCATCCTTGCCGCCACGGGCGCCAAGGGCATGCCGCTGGTGGTGGAAATCTCGGTGGCCTTCTCCGTGCTCATCGCCTTCATCGTCATCGGCATCTTCCTGTTCCGCATCCGCGAGCGGTTCGACACCGTGGACGTGGACGCCCTCGACCGCTTCCGGGGAGGGCGCGCATGATCGGCTCCATCGCCGCGCTGACGTTCAATCCCGCGCCGGTCATCCTCGCCATCCCGGCGGTGGCGGCGGTGCTGCTGGCGCTGATCCCGTCCTATCGCGTCTCGGCCGCGCTCAATGTGGGCGCCTGCGCGCTGACGTTCCTCACCGCCCTGGCGCTGCTGGTGGCGCCGCGCATCGCCGGGCCGTTCCTCATCGTGGACGACCTCAACATCGTGTTCGTGGTGCTGAACACCTTCGTGGCCTTCACCACCAGCGTGTTCTCCGCCAGCTACATCGCCCATGAGCTGGAGACGGGGCGCCTGACGCCGTTGCACCTGCGCTTCTATCACGCCATGTACCAGGTGCTGCTGGCGGCCATGAACCTGGCGCTGCTCTCCAACAATCTCGGCGTCATGTGGGTGGCCATCGAGGTGGCGACCCTCACCACCGTGCTGATGGTGGGCCTTTATCGCACCGAGGCGGCCATCGAGGCCGCGTGGAAATATTTCATGCTGGGCTCGGTGGGCATCGCCCTGGCCTTGTTCGGCACCATCCTCGTCTACATGGTGGCTCAGCCGGTGGTGGGCGAGGGACCGGACGGCATGATCTGGAGCGTGCTGATGAAGCGCGCGCGGGATTTCGACCCGGCCCTGCTCAACGTCGCCTTCGTGTTCCTGCTGCTCGGCTACGGCACCAAGGTGGGCCTTGCGCCGCTCCATGCCTGGCTGCCAGATGCCCATTCGGAAGGCCCAACCCCCATCTCGGCGGTGCTGTCCGGGCTGCTGCTCAACGTGGCGCTCTATGCGGTGCTGCGCTTCAAGCTGCTACTCGCGGCCCATCCCGGCACGCTGGCACCGGGGCCGCTGATGATGGCCATGGGCCTTGCCTCGCTGCTGCTTGCCGGCTTCATGCTGTACCGGCGGCGGGACATCAAGCGGCTGTTCGCCTATTCCTCCATCGAGCACATGGGTCTCATTGCCTTCGCCTTCGGGCTCGGCGGGCCAGTCGCCAATTTCGCCGGGCTGCTGCACATGACCATGCACAGCCTGACCAAGTCGGCCATCTTCTTTGCCGTCGGCCATGTGTGCCAGGTGAAGGGGTCGCAGAAGCTTTCCGATATTCGCGGGCTCACCACCTCCCACCCGGCCCTGGGCTGGGGGCTCGTGGTGGCGGTGGCGGCCATTGCCGGCCTGCCGCCGGCCGGCGTGTTCATGAGTGAGTTCCTGCTCGTCACCTCCACCTTCGCGCATAGGCCGTGGCTCGCGCTGCCGCTGGTGGCGGGGCTGCTGCTCGCCTTCGGCGCACTGATGCTGAAGCTCTCCGGCATCGCCTTCGGTGCGCCCAGCCCGGGTACCGACAAGGTGAAGGCGAGCTATTTGCCCATGACGGTGCATCTCGCTCTGGTGCTGGTGGCCGGGCTCTATCTGCCGCCGCCGCTGGTGGCGTGGTTCCGGCACGTGGCCGGGCTGTTGGGCTAGGGGCGCACCATGCAAGCCTTCGCACTGCTTCTGGAAAATGGCCGCGCCGGTCCCTGCCGGCCCTTTCCGCGCGCCGAGGTGAGCGCAGAGCAGTGGACTGCCCTTGCCGGGCATCTGGCGGCCGGCGAGCTGGTGCTCATGGGCCTGTGGGGCGATGCGGGTGTGGTGCACATGGCGTTGCTGGACGAAGCGTCCGGCCGGCTTGCCGTGGCCACCTATGTCTGCGTTGGCGGCGCCTTCCCCTCGGTGGCGCACTATCACCCGCCGGCGGCGCGGCTGGAACGCACTGTGCGCGACCTCTTTGGCCTCGTGCCCGAGGGCGCGCCCGATCCTCGCCCCTGGCTCGATCACGGTCGCTGGGGCGTGCGCCATCCGCTGGGGGTGAACCTGCCGGCGGAGCCTGAGGGCGATGCCTATTCCTTCCTCGCGGCGGAAGGGGAGGGGCTGCACCAGATCCCGGTGGGCCCGGTGCATGCGGGCATCATCGAGCCCGGCCATTTCCGCTTCTCCTGCTACGGCGAGACGGTGGTGCGGCTGGAGGCCCGGCTCGGCTATGTGCACAAGGGCATAGAGGGCCTCATGGCCGGTGCGGAGGTGGCGCAGGCGGCGCGGCTCGCCGGGCGGCAGTCCGGCGACAGCACGGTGGCCTATGCGCTCGCCTTCAGCCGCGCGGTGGAGGCGGCGCGCGGCGTCGCCGTGCCGGCGCGGGCCCATGCCCTGCGCGGGGTGATGGCGGAGCTGGAGCGCCTTGCCAATCATCTCGGCGACATCGGCGCCATCTGCAACGATGCCGCCTTTGCGCTGATGCTGGCCCATTGCGGCGTGCTGCGCGAGAAGGTGCTCAGGGTGTCCGCCCGCGCCTTCGGCCATCGGCTGATGATGGATGGCGTCATCCCCGGCGGGGTGGCGGGGGATCTGGCTCGGGAAGGCATTTCGGCCATCCGCGTGCTGGTGTCCGAGGTGCGCACGGCCTTCCCGGCGCTGGTGGAGCTTTATGACAACACGGCTTCGCTTCAGGACCGCACCGTGGGCACCGGCTTCACCCGGCCGGATTATGTCCGCCAGTTCGGTGCCGGCGGCTTCGTGGGCCGCGCCTCCGGCCGGCCCTTCGATGCGCGGCGGGCGCTCGCCTATCCGCCCTATGATCGCCTGCCGTTCGAGGTGGTGGTGCGGACCGAGGGCGACGTGAACGCGCGGATCTGGGTGCGCATCCGAGAGGTGGAGCAG
The DNA here is from genome assembly GCF_005871085.1 of Xanthobacter autotrophicus. Lineage (GTDB taxonomy): Bacteria > Pseudomonadota > Alphaproteobacteria > Rhizobiales > Xanthobacteraceae > Xanthobacter > Xanthobacter autotrophicus. The sequence goes on from NZ_VAUP01000031.1 coordinate 17,330, forward strand.
AGCCTGGGCCTCGTGGTCCGCCTGCTCGACACCCTGCCGGAGGGGCCGGTCGCGGTGGAGGTTCCGCCGGGTCCCGGCGAGGGCCTCGCGGTGGTGGAAGGCTTCCGTGGCGACGTGCTCGCCTTCGTGGCGCTGGAGACGGACGGGCGGGTCAAGCGGGCCCATCTGCGCGACCCGTCCTGGTTCCAGTGGCCGCTGCTGGAAACCGCCATCGAGGGCAACATCGTCGCCGACTTTCCCCTCTGCAACAAATCCTTCAACTGCTCCTATTCGGGCGTGGATCTTTAGGGTCGGCCATGCGCAAGCTTCTCCTCCAAGGGCTGCTGAAAGCCCCCCTCACGGAGGCCGCCCCGGAAGATGCGGCGGTGGAAAAGCTCGCAGCAGAGCTGAATGGGGCGGCGCGCGCGCGGCTCGGGCGCAGCCTGTCCATCCGCGAGGTGGATGCGGGCTCGTGCAACGGCTGCGAGCTGGAGATCCATGCGCTGGGCAATGCCTTCTACGACCTGGAGCGCTTCGGCCTGCACGTGGTCGCCTCGCCCCGCCATGCGGACGTGCTGCTGGTGACCGGACCAGTGGCGAAGAACATGGCCGAGGCGCTGAAGCGCACCTATGACGCGACGCCGGCGCCGAAATGGGTGGTGGCGGCCGGCGATTGCGCCATCAATGGCGGCCTCTTCGCCGGCAGCTATGCCAGCGATGGCGGCGTGGAGGCCATCGTGCCGGTGGACCTCAGGATTCCCGGCTGCCCGCCGACGCCGGTGGCGCTCTTGACCGGCCTCCTCGCTTTGCTGCGGGCCGGGAAGGGCTGAGGCTGAGCCCCGTTCAGCCGGCGCGCAGCCCGTCGTTGGCATCGGCATCGGCGCCGGGCGGGCGGGCGTCGATGGAGCGCAGCAGTGTGGCGCGGGCGGTGCGCAGATGGGCCCGGCAGCGCAGGTCGATGAGGCGCACGTCGCGGCTGCGCAGGGCGGCGATATAGGCGAGGTGTTCGTGGATCGCGGCGGTGTTGCGTTCCTTCTCGTCCGCTTTGTTCCACTGGTAGTGATAGTGGAAAATCATGGAAATCACGTCGTAGAAATCGCGCATGAAGCGGTTGAGCGAGGCTTCGTGGATGAGGCGGTGGAGCCGCTCGTCGAGGCGTGAGAAGTCGCGGTAGCGGGTGTCGATCTCGGCCATGAGCGTGTGGTGTTCCCGCTCGATGGCGGCCAGCTCCTGCCATGCCGGCGCGTCGTCCGGCAGGCTGGCGAAGCGGTGGGCCGAGCGCAGCTCGAAGATTTCCCGGATCTCGTAGATCTCGGTGGCGAATGCTGCGGTAATGCCGTTGAAGACCCATGCGCTGTTGGGGCGTCGCTCAATCAGGCCGAAATGATTGAAGTGGGTCAAGTATTCGCGGATCGCGGTGGTCGATGTATTGAACTTGCGCGCCAGCTCCGCGCAATGGATGAGCTGGCCGGGCCTGAGGTCGCCGTGGAGCACCCACTGCATGAACTGGCGCTCCACGCTGGCCCGCGCGGACTCAGTCTGCGGCTCGGGAAAGCGGTCGCCCGCCACCGGATGGCGCGCAAGCCGCCGGCGCCCTTCCGACGCGGTGACGATGCCAGCCTCGCTCATCAGGGCGAGCACCGCGCGCACCGTGGTGCGGCTCACCCCCAGGGTCTGCGCCAGCTGGGTCTCCGAGGTCATGGGCGCGCCCAGCGGCATCCCGCCCAGCAGGTCCAGGCTGCGGTTGTAGGTGCGCTTGAAGAGGCTGTTGCCCCGCATGGTTCGCCGTCTCCCACCCCGTCCCAGGTGTGTCACGCTGGGGTTGCATGTATTTTATTACATAAAAAACTGTTTGACTTCACGGGCGCAGAATGGATTTTCATACGTAACTAGACAAGAGAAAAACGAGGGAGGAAGGCAGATGAGCCATGGTCGGCTGCCATGGCCGCATGCTCTGCCGAAGCTTCCTCGCGCTGGATCTAAAAGGATTTACGCGTGAGCGGACGCATCATCCAGTTCGGCACCAGCCGGTTTCTCCAGGCTCATGTGGACCTGTTCGTCCATGAAGCGCGACAGGCCGGTCAGGCGGTCGGCCCCATCTGCATCGTGCAGGCTTCCGGCGCCGCGGACCGGGCCGGCCGGGTCGCCGCCTTCGGACGGCCCGGCGGCTATCCGGTAATCATCCGCGGCATCGAGAAGGGCGAGCGCATCGAGCGCCGCATCGATGTCACCAGCGTCGACCGCGGCCTTTCCGCCGCGCAGGACTGGAAGGCTTTGTCCGACCTGTTCGCGAACGATGCGGACGTCATCGTCTCCAACACCGCCGATGCCGGCTACGAGATCGCCGCCGCTGATCGCGGCCCGGCGCTGCTGGCCGGCGGCGTGCCGGCCTCGTTTCCCGGCAAGCTCACGGCCCTGCTCCATCGCCGCTGGCGCCAGACCGGGCGCGGGCTCACCGTGCTGCCGTGCGAACTCATCAACCGCAACGGCCGGGTGCTCAATGCCGCCGTCGTCTCCCTCGCCCGCGAGGCGGGGGCGCCGGACGCTTTCCTCGCCTGGCTTGAGGCCGAGGTGATCTTCGCCGACACGCTGGTGGATCGCATCGTCTCGCAGGCGCTCGAGCCCATCGGCGCCGTGGCCGAGCCCTACGCCCTCTGGGTGATCGAACGTCGGCCCGGCCTTGCGGCGCCGTTCGCCCATCCCAGCGTGCTGCTGGCGGATGACCTCGAGCCGTTCGAGCGGCTGAAGCTTCATATCCTCAATCTGGGCCACACCGTGCTCGCTGACATCTGGCGCGCGGAACGGCGCGATCCGGGCGAGACGGTGCGGGAGATCCTGGCCGATGCCGACGTGCGCGGCCGCCTCGACGACGTGTACCGTCACGAAGTGCTGCCGGGATTTGCCGCCCACGGCATGGGCGAGGAGGCGCAGCGTTATGTGGCCACCACGCTGGAGCGCTTCCTCAACCCCTTCCTCGACCACCGCATCGCCGACATCGCCCAGAACCACGCGACCAAGGTGGAGCGGCGCATCGGCGCGTTCCTGTCGTGGTGGGGGGAGGCGGGGACGGTGAGCGCCACCCCGACCCTCGACGTGGTGATCGCGCGGCGGCAGTCCCAGCCTCAGACCGAGCGGAGCGAGGCATGACCTACCAGTTCGATTTCGCGGCGCTCCTGCCCTATTGGCGCGAGTTCGCCATGGGGGTGTGGCTGACGCTGCAATTGTCCTTCGTCGCCACGGTGCTGGGCTTCGTGCTCGGCACCCTGTGCGCCATCGGCCGTTCCGATGGGGCGCCTTGGGTGAAGGCGCTGGTGGCCTGCTATGTGGAGGTGATCCGCAACACCCCGCTGCTGGTGCAGATCTTCATCATCTATTTCGGCATCGCCACCCTCGGCCTCCATGTGGATGCCAACGTGGCGGCGGTGCTGGCGCTGGTGGTGAACGTGGGCGCCTATACCAGCGAGATCGTCCGCGCCGGCCTTGAATCCATCCACAAGTCGCAGCTGGAGGCGGCCGAGTGCCTCGGCCTCAGCCGCCCGCAGACCTACTGGCATGTGATCGTGCGGCCCGCCATCGAGCGGGTCTATCCCGCCCTCACCAGCCAATATGTGCTGTTGATGCTGGCCTCCTCCATCACCTCGCAGATCTCGGCAGAGGAACTGACGGCGGTGGCGAACCGCATCCAGTCCGACACCTTCCGTAGCTTCGAGACCTACATCGTGGTGGGCGTGCTCTACCTCGCCTTGTCGTTCGTGGTGCGTATCGCCTTCTGGCTGTTCGGCCTCGTGGTCTTCGTCCGCCGGCGCAAGCTCGGCACGGCGCTCTGACGGGGAACGAAAATGCCAACCTTCACCCTCATTCACTTCCAGTTCCTGTGCTGGGCGGCGCTGTGGACCGTCGGCCTGTCGGCCATCGCCTTCGTGGGCGGCGGGCTCGTGGGCTTCGGTGTGGCGCTGGCCCGCATTTCCTCCACGCGCTGGGTGCGCATCCTCGCCACCGCCTACATCCAGGTGGTGCAGGGCACGCCGCTGCTGATCCTGCTGTTCCTGTTCTACTTCGGCATCGCGATCGTGGGCTTCAAGGAAGTGCCGGCCATCTTCGCGGCTGGCCTCGGCCTTACCATCTACTCGTCAGGCTTCCTCGCCGAGATCTGGCGCGGCTGCATCGAGAGCGTGCCCAAGACCCAGTGGGAGGCGGCGGAATGCCTTTCGCTCAGCCGCTGGCAGCGCCTGACGAGGGTGATCCTGCCCCAGGCCATGCGCATCGCCACGGCGCCCACGGTCGGCTTCCTGGTGCAGATCGTGAAGAATACTTCGCTGGCCTCGGTGGTGGGCTTCGTGGAGCTGTCGCAGGCGGGCAAGCTCGTCAACAATTCCATCTTCGAGCCGTTCACCATCTTCATGGTGGTGGCCGCCATCTACTTCGTCCTCTGCTATCCGCTCTCGACCTGGAGCCGCAGTCTCGAAAGGAAGCTCAATGTCGGCCGTCGTTAGTCTGACCAACGTGGAAAAGAGCTTCGGCGCGGTGAAGGTGCTGAACGGCGTCTCCTTCGAGGTGGCGCGCGGCGAGGTGGCGGCGGTCATCGGCCAGTCCGGTTCCGGCAAGTCCACGGCGCTGCGCTGCATCAACGCCCTCGAAACCATCGAGGGCGGGCAGATCATGGTGTGCGGCCACGCCGTGCACGATCCCAAGCTCGACAAGAAGACCCTGCGCCGCGACGTGGGCATCGTGTTCCAGAGCTACAATCTGTTCCCGCATCTGACAGCCGAGCAGAACATCATGCTCGCCCCAACTTGCGTGAAGGGTATCGGCAAGGCCGCGGCGCGCGACCTGGCCCGCGAGGTGTTGGCCCGCGTCGGCCTTGAGGCCAAGGCGGACCATTTCCCCGAGCAATTGTCCGGCGGCCAGCAGCAGCGCGTGGCGATCGCCCGCTCGCTGGCCATGCAGCCCAAGCTGATGCTGTTCGACGAGGTCACCTCCGCCCTCGATCCCCAGCTCACCGGCGAAGTGCTGAAGGTGATGGAAGACCTCGCCCGCGGCGGCATGACCATGATCCTCGTGACCCACGAGATGGCCTTCGCCCGCAAGGTGGCCTCCAAGGTCATCTACATGCACCAGGGCACCGTCTGGGAAACCGGCCCCGGCGCCATGCTCGACGACCCGAAGACGCCGGAGCTGCGCGCCTTCGTCGGCAGCGGGCTCTGATCCCCGCTTTCTCAGCCAGAACACTGCAACACAAAGAAGGGTTGGAAACATGGAGCGCATGAACATCAGCCGCCGCGCCTTCCTCGTCGGCGCCACCGGGCTCGCGGTCGCGGGCAGCCTTGCCCTACCGGCCTTCGCCGACACGCTGGAAGAGATCAAGAAGCGCAACAAGATCCTCATCGCCGTGGACCTCGGCTCCCCGCCCTTCGGCATGACCGACGGCAACATGCAGCCCATCGGTTCCGACGTGGAGAGCGCCCGGCTGTTCGCCGCCGAGCTGGGCGTGCCGCTGGAGATCGTGCAGGTCACCAGCCCCAACCGCATCCCGTTCCTGCTCACCGGCAAGGCGGACATGGTGATGGCCTCCTTCAGCGTCACCGACGAGCGCAAGAAGGTGATCGACTTCTCCGATCCCTACGGTGTGATCCAGATTGTGGTGGCCGGGCCGAAGAGCGTCTCCGTCAAGGATATCAAGGACCTGGTGGGCAAGCGCCTCGGCACCACCCGCGGCTCCTCCAACGACAAGGAAGCCACCACCCAGGCGCAGGGCGCCGAGATGGTGCGCTTCGACGACGACGCCACCCTCATCACTGCGCTGGTGTCAGGCCAGGTGAACCTCATGGCGTCCTCGCCGCAGGTGATGCAGGCGGTGAACGCCCGCCGCCCCAACGATCCGCTGGAAGTGAAGCTGGTGCTGAAGACCAACCCCTATGCGGTGGGCCTGCGCAAGGGCGACGACGCCCTGCGCGAGGCGGTCAACAAGGTGATCGCCTCCAACCTCAAGAACGGCAAGTTGAACGAGATCTACACCCGCTACAACGGCACCTCGCTTCCCGAAGAGATGCTGAAGTGAGATTTCCGGCGGCCCGGTTGATCCGGGCCGCTTCCTGCGGCTGGTCTTGAAGACCAGCCGCATATTTCAGGAAAGAATTGGAAGATGAAGGCATTACTCTGCGAAGAACCGGGTCGCCTGTCGGTCATCAGCCGGCCCGTGCCGGTGCCCGCCGCCGGCGAGGTGCTCGTGCGTATCCGTCGCGTGGGCGTATGCGGCACCGACTTCCACATCTTCCAGGGCAAGCACCCCTTCCTCGAATATCCCCGCGTCATGGGCCACGAGTTGTCGGGCACCGTCGAGGCGGCGCCCGAGGGCAGCCGCCTGAAGACCGGCGAGAATGTCTACATCGTGCCGTATCTGTCCTGTGGCCAGTGCGTGGCCTGCCGCAAGGGCGTGACCAATGCCTGCCAGAACATTGCCGTTCTGGGCGTCCACAAGGACGGCGGCATGGCGGAATTCCTCTGCGTGCCCGAGGGCAACGTGGTGCCCACCGGCAGTGCCTCCCTCGACGATGCGGCCATGATCGAGTTCCTCGCCATCGGCGCCCATGGCGTCAAGCGCGGCCAGATCACGGCTGAGGACAAGGTGCTTGTGGTGGGCTCGGGTCCCATCGGCATGTCCGCCATCATCTTCGCCAAGGCGCGCGGCGCCGAGGTCTCGGTGATGGACATGCGCGAGGATCGCCTCGCCTTCACCAAGGACATGCTGGGCGCCGACCATCTGGTGACGGCGGATGCCGGTGCCGAGGAAGCGGCCAGGCAGATCACGCAGGGCGATTTCTACGACGTGGTCATCGATGCCACCGGCAATGCCGGCGCCATGCAGCGCGGCTTCGGCTTCATCGCCCATGGCGGGCGTTATGTGCTGGTCAGCGTGGTGCGGCAGGACATTACCTTCTCCGATCCCGAGTTCCACAAGCGCGAGACCACGCTCTACGCCAGCCGCAACGCCCAGCCCGACGATTTCGCGGAAGTGGTGCGCCAGATGGAGGCCGGCCGCGTGCCGACGCGCGCGCTCAACACCCATCGCGGCGCGCTCAGTGATGCGCCCGGCCTGTTCCAGGACTGGCTGAAGCCCGAGGCCGGCGTCATCAAGGCGATTCTGGAGGTCTGACGCATCATGGCTGACCCGCGCACCTTGCGTCTCAACGCGGTGGACAATGTCCTCATCGCCATCGACACCGTCCCGGAGGGTGCAGCGCTGCCCGGAGGCCTCACCGCCACGCGCACCGTGCCGCGCGGCCACAAGATCGCCTGCGCGCCTATTCCCGCCGGTGCGCCGGTGCGCAAGTTCGGCCAGGTCATCGCCTTCGCCGGCGTGGACATCGCGCCCGGCGACTGGGTCCACGAGCACAATGTGATGCTCAAGGATTTCGAGCGCGACTATGCCTTCGCCTCCGAGGCGCGGCCGCTGGAAACCCTTTTGCCGGGCGAGACGGCCGCCACCTTCGAAGGCTTCCGCCGGGCCGACGGGCGGGCCGGCACGCGCAACTATATCGGCATCCTCAGCTCGGTGAACTGCTCGGCCACGGTGGCGGATTTCGTCGCCGACGAGGTGGCGCGCTCCGGCATCCTTGCGGACTATCCCAACATTGACGGGGTGGTGCCCTTCACCCACGGCACCGGCTGCGGCATGGGATCGAAGGGCGAGGAATTCGACATTCTCGCCCGCACCCAGTGGGGCTATGCCAGCCATCCCAATTTCGCCGCCGTGCTCGTCATCGGCCTCGGCTGCGAGGTGTTCCAGATCCCGCGCCTCAAGGAGGCCTACGGCATCACCGAGGGCGACCATTTCCAGAGCATCGTGATCCAGGAGGCCGGCGGCACCCGCAAGTCGGTGGCGCGGGGCGTGGACAAGATCAAGGACATGCTGGCTTTCGCCAACGCGTCGCGTCGCGAGACGGTGGCGGCGTCCGAATTGTCCCTCGCGCTCCAGTGCGGCGGGTCGGACGGTTATTCCGGCCTCACCGCCAATCCGGCGCTGGGGGCGGCGGTGGACATGCTGGTGCGCCAGGGCGGTACCGCCATCCTCTCCGAAACCCCTGAAATCTATGGCGCCGAGCACCTCCTCACCCGGCGGGCCGAGAGCGAGGCCGTGGGCCGCAAGATCGTCGATCTCATCGACTGGTGGCGGGCCTATGCGGCGCGGGCCGGCGGGGAATTGAACAACAATCCCTCCCCCGGCAACAAGGCGGGCGGGCTCACCACCATCCTTGAAAAGTCGCTGGGCGCGGTGGCCAAGGGCGGCACCTCTACCCTGCGCGGCGTCTATCGCTATGCCGAGCGGATCGACCGCAAGGGCTTCGTCTATATGGACACGCCCGGCTATGATCCGGTGGCGGCCACCGGCCAGGTCGCGGGGGGGGCCAATGTGCTGTGCTTCACCACCGGGCGCGGCTCGGCCTATGGCTGCAAGCCCACGCCCTCCATCAAGCTTGCCACCAACACCGACCTCTATCGCCGGATGGAGGACGACATGGACATCAATTGCGGCGACGTGCTCGACGGGGTGAGCATCGAGGAGAAGGGGCGGGAGATCTTCCGCACCGTGCTGGAGGTGGCCTCGGGCACCAAGTCCAAGTCCGAGCTTCTGGGCTACGGCCGCAACGAGTTCGTGCCCTGGCAGATCGGCGCCGTCATGTGAGGCGGCCTCGGCCGGACCGGTAAAGTCCGCACTTTCCAACGGCCGCGGACCGTGATGTTCTTGCCACCGGCGACGCCAATGAATGAGCGGCGCCGGGAGGAAACATGAGACACGCCTTCGCCATCGGCCTCGCGCTTCTCGCCCAGCTGGTCGCCGCAGAAGCCCAGACTCCAGCCAAATCCCCAGCCCAGTCCCAGTCCTCATCAGCCCCGAAGTTCGAGCCGCTCAAGATCACGCCCATCTGCTCGCAGGAGCGGCTCTGCCATCTCAAGACCTTCTACGACATCGGCAACTTCAAGATCGGCGGCACCTACGATCTCGCCGCCCCCGAAAAATGGGCCAATGGCGGGGAGGGCGGCACCACCCTCGAGCAGCTGGGCGCGGGTCCGCTGCGCACCGCCTACATCGCGCTGGGCACCCCCATCCGCAATGCGGCGGGCGAGATCACCAATGCGGTGATCATCAATTCCTTCTATTCGGGCGATGCCACCGACATGTATGCCCAGTGGGTGGAGGGCACGGCGCTCTCGGGCGGATCGGTGATCGGGCCGGGCCGGGCCATCGACACCAACCAGTATTATGTGGTGATCCTCGACGCGCTGGGCCTGTGGGGCACCTCCAAGCCCTCCGAGGGGCTGGGGCAGAAGTTCCCCCAGTACAGCTACCAGGACATGGTGCAGGCCAATTACCGGATGCTGCGCGACCACCTGAAGGTGGCGCGGGCGGCGCTGGTCACCGGCGCTTCCATGGGGGCGACGCAGACCTATGTCTGGGGCGTCATGCATCCCGATTTCATGAATGGCCTGTTGCCCATCGGCGGCACCAGCCAGTCGGATGGCGGCGACCCGGTGGGCAACTGGACCTTCCAACTCATGTCCGCCGCCATCGAGAGCGATCCGCAATGGCGGGCCACCGGCGGCAATTATTACAACTTGCCGAAGGACAAGCACCCCAACCAGGGGGTCGCATTCGGCTGGTCGGTGCTGCTGCTCACCGGCTTCGACTTCCAGTTCCGCTCCCAGCAGGACTGGGCCAAGGTGCAGCCGGACGTGTTCTACTGGAACCCACCCACGCCCCAGGCCGGCGCCAGCGTGAACAAGCGCGCTTTGCTGTTCGATGCGGTGGACCTTTTGTGGCGCAACCGTGCCGGCGAGACCTACAACATCAATGACCAGCTCAAGCGCATCACCGCCCGCACGCTGGTGATGCATATCGACAACGACCAGTGGCTCACCTTCGACCGGGCCAAGCGCACGGTGGACCTCGTGCCCGGCGCGGACTTCGTCCATGAGAAGAGCCCGGTCGCCCATTACGGCGTGTTCTCCATCCTGAAGAACCGGGAATTCGATCCCACCGTCGCCGGCTTCCTCTCCGACGTGTCGCGCCTCACCCGCGACCGCGGCCTGGTGGCGAAGACCTACCGCACCCCCTCGGTGGCGGCGAACATCACGCCGGACAAGTCGTTCTGGAACAGTTTCGTCACCTATCCTTTCCCGGTGAAGAAGACCACGGCCAAGGACAGTCGCGGAATCGCCTGGGACATCGGCTACATGGATGAATATGCCGGCACGGCGCCCAATCCGGACGTGCTGGTGATCATCCACGGCAAGGGCGCGTTCGGCGGCCACTACGGCAACATCATGCGCATCGCGCTGGAGCGCGGCCTCAGGGTGATCGCGGTGGATCTGCCCCACTACGGCATGTCCGGCCCCGGCAACCTCGACAGGAGCCCGGCCCGCACCATGCAGGAGATGCGGGAAGTGGTGCACGAGGTGGTGGTGAACCAGCTCAAGGTGCCAAAGGCCGCCTATCTCGGCCATTCCATGGGCGGGCAGATCGTGCTCGGCTATGCCCTCACCTGGCCCGACGCGGTGACGAAGCTGATCCTGGAAGCCCCCGCCGGCCTCGAGGAATATCCCCGCGAGGTGACGGTGGCGCCGGGCAAGAAGCTGGACCTGTTCGATCCCGCCTATGCCCACGACTTCGACAAGTGGAAGGCCACCTGGGACCAGACCGGCCTGCGCGAGCGGGAGAAGAACCTCACTGCCCAGCAGATCGATGATTTCTTCCACTTCCGCAGCCGCGATCCGGTGACCGGCGCGGTGACGCCGCAGCGCTCGGGCTACTTCCTGCGCGACAGCGAATATGCGCGCCTGCACACCGCCCAGCGCATCGGCATGATCAAGGGCGATCCGCGCGAATTGCAGCAATGGGTGGATGTCTTCATCTTCGACATCTACGCCATGGTGGCGGAATTGCAGGAGAAGGACCCGGCCAGCCTCTATAAAAGGCTGACCGACATCAAGATCCCCATCTTCCTTGCCTTCGGCGACAAGGAGCCGTTCATTCCCGGCTATGCCTTCAACGGGCTGAACGACCTTTCGCGCCAGCTCATCCTGCCGTTCATGCGGCGCATGGATGCGGCGGGTGGGGATGTGCGGGTGAAGGTCTATCCCGGCACCGCCCACTTCATCCACACCGACGAGCCGGTGGCCTTCGCCGAGGATGTGGTGGACTTCGTCGAGACCGGCCGCGTGCCCACCGCCTCGGCCGCGAGCGTCGACCGGCTGATCCACGGCGCGCCCTCGGACGCCTCGCCCCAGGCCGCCACCGCCGCTGCGCCCACTGGCCTCAACAAATAGGTGCCGCCATGGCCATGCTGAAAGCCGGCGACATCAACCTCAGGGTTCAGGCCGGCGAGGTAAACCTCGCCTGGCGCGAATGGGGGGAGGGCGACACCATCGTCCTCTTCCTCCACGGCAATCTGGCGAGCAAGGAGTGGATCGAACTCGCCGCCCCCCACTTCCCGCGGGGCGTGCGCACCATCGCCATCGACTGGCGGGGCTGCGGGGACAGCGACAAGCCGGAGCACCTCCCGGACTTCTCCAATTATTCCATCGCCCAGCACGCCGACGACATGCTGGCGGCGCTGGATGCCCTGGGGGTTTCCTTCTGCCACCTCGCCACCCATTCCACGGGGGGCATCATCTCCACACGGATGATCCTGAAGCAGCCGGAGCGCTTCGGCCGGGTGTTCTCGCTCTCGCCGGTGGGGCCGCAGGGCATCGTCTTTCGCCCGGAGCAGGCGGCGTTCTTCGGGCAGATGAAGGCGAGCAAGGAACTGACGCGGCAGGTGATGGCATCCACCGCCATGAGCCTGTTCGAGCCGGAAAGCCTTCTCCACGGGCCGGCCCGCTTCAAGCCGGGCGTGGAAGCACGCGCCGGCCTGTTCGAGCGCATCGTGGACCAGACTTTCGCGGTGTCCGACGGCATCTGGTTCGGCACGCCGGACACCCTCACCAAGGAGGCGGCGAGCGGGGAGCTGAAGGCGCGCATGGGTTCCATCCCCCATCCCCACCTCGTGGTGTGGGGCATGAATGATGCGGTGATCGCCGAGGCGGACCTGAAGGAGATGGCCGCCCTCATGCCCCACTGCCGCTTTGTGGCTGTGCCGGGCGTCGGCCATTCACTGAACCTTGAGGCGCCGGAGCTGTATGCCGGCTATTTCGGCGCGTGGTTCGGCGGGCTGGCAAGGTAAGCCTACTGGGCCGGTAGCCCGCGCACCGGCGCCCATTCGATGGCGAGGCGCTGGGCGGTGGCGAGCTGGGCGGCGCTCATCTTGGTGGCCACCGCGTCGCGCAGGCGGGTGTAGACATCCCGCTCGCGCTTGTTGGCCCGGGCGGTGGCGAGGATGAGCCACTTCTGCGACAGCACCACGTCGCGCGGCACGCCGTGGCCCTTGTCATAGAGCAGGCCCAGCAGATATTGCGCTGTCGCCTCGCCCTGCTCGGCGGCGCTGGCGTACCAATTGGCGGCCGCCAGATAATTCTGCGGCACGCCCTTGCCGTATTCATAGAGGAAGCCGAGCAGGCCCTGGGCGCGGGGATCGCCGGCCCATGCCAGCGGCGTCAGTTCGGCGGCGGCGGCCTCATAGTCGCCCCGCGCATAGAGCGTGAAGGCGCGGGTGGTGGAGGGCGCGCCCGCGCCGGCCGGCGCGGGCAGACCGAGCGCGGCCGCGACAAGGAGCGCGGCCAGCATCCGGCGCGGGGCTGAAGGACCCGTCAGCTTCATTGGCGCCTCCCGATCCCCCTCACATCAACCCGACGATCCAGCGGTCGAACAGCCAGCCGATCCAGATGGCCGGCGCGAAGAACAGACCGAACGGCAGCCGGTCCCGCACCCGCACGGCGCGGCCGGTAGTAAGGCGGCGGATGCCATAGGCCATGAGCCCGGCAAGGGCCGCCGTTTCCACCGCCACCGGCATGGCGGTGACGCTGAGCCAGACCCCTGCCACCGCCGCGAGCTTCACGTCGCCCAGCCCCAGCCCGTCGCGGCCGCGCAACGCGCGGTAGCCGAGGCGAATGGCGAGGAACATGATGGCCAGCCCGGCGCCGCCGAGGAACGCGGAGATGACGCCGTCCACCGGCTCCGGCTCCGGCGCCGTGGCCGCGGCGGCAAGGCCAAGGAGAAGGCCGAGCGCGTTCAATGAATCGGGAATGATGAAGTGCCGTCCGTCGATGACGGCGATGGCGGCGAGGACCGGCACCAGCGCTGCCGCCAGCAGGCCGACCACGGACGGCTCCACCGCAAGGCTCGCGGCCATGGCGGCCATGACCACCGCCGCGAGGGCCACCTTGCCGGCCAGGTCGCCGGTGGCGTGCAGGCGGGTCGGGGACGACCGGCGGGCGGGGGAAGACAGGGTCACGGCCGGCCTCACCGTGCGCCGAGCGGGGCCTGCGGGCCGCCGGGCAGGGTGGTGACGGTGCCGCGCAGCTTGGCGCGCAGCTCCTCGGCCACCGTGTGGGCATCCACATTGTCGCGGATGATCTGGGGGCGGATGAAGATGATCAGCTCGGTGCGCTTCACCGTGCCCGTGGTGTGGGCGAAGGCGTCGCCGACGCCGGGGATCTGGTCGAGGATGGGCACGCCCTGGCGCACGCCGTTATGGCGCTCGCTGATGAGGCCGGCGAGCAGCACGGTCTGCCCGCTCGCCACGGCGATGACGCTCTTCACCTTGCGCTGGGACACGGTGGGGGTGAGCCCGGTGGAATTGCTGCTGGTGCCGCTGGTGGTGGGATCGGACTGGGTGACGTTGCTGATCTCCTGCTCGATCTCGAGGCGCACCTGCCCGTTCACGTTCACCCGCGGCACCACATGCAGGATGATGCCGGTGTTCTTGTACTCGATGGTGTTGACCACCGTGTTGGACGACGACAGCACCGTGGCGCTGCCGGTGGAGACCGGCACCTCGTCGCCCACCTGCAGCGTCGCCTTCTGGTTGTCCACCACCACGACCGAGGGGTTGGACAGCACCTTCACGTCGGTGACCGTATGCAGGGCATCGAGGATGGCGCGGGGCTGGTTCTCGCGGCCCACCAGCAGGTTGAAGCCGGGCAGCACGCGGTTGATGGCCTGGTCGGTGATCTCGCCCGAGAGGGTGTTCAGCACCGAGCCGTTGTTGCGGCCGAGGCCCAGGTCCTTGCTGGTGAGGTAGAACTGCACGCCATAGGCCAGCGTGTCGTTCAGCGTCACCTCGGCCACGGTGGCCTCGATGGCCACCTGCATCTGTGGTTGGTCGAGCTGCATCAGGGTGCGCTCGATGATGCGGTAATTCTCCTGACTGGCGAAGATCAGCAGCGAGTTGTTCACCGCATCGGCGGTGATGCGGATGCCGGGCAGCAGCGCGCCGCCCCCTCCCGAGCCGCCGCCGGAGCCGCCCAAAGGCGCGCCCTCACTGTCGACGGCGGTAGCCTTGCCGCCGGAGCCGCCCGTGTCCTGCTTGGGCGGGGATTGGCCGAGCCGCTGCTGCACCGTGAGGCCCGATCCCGACCCATTGCCGTCCGAGCCGCCGCCGGAGGACACCGAGGCGCCGGAGCCCGGCGCGATCTGGCTTGCCGCCTGGTCGAGGCCGCTGGACGATCCGCCCACGAACAGGTCGTTGAGCACCTTCGCCGTCTGCTTGGCGTCGCCGTAGCGCAGGCGATAGACGCGCACCCCCACCGTGGTGTCGGAGCGGTCGAGGCGGCCGATCCAGGTGCCGGCGGTCTGCAGCAGCTCCGGCTTCTTGGCCACCACCATGATGGCATTGAGCCGGGTGATGGCCTGGAACTTCACCATCTTGTGGCTGAGCCCGCTGTCGCCCGCATCCATGATGCTCTCCAGCTCGGAGATCAGCGCCTCGGGCGCGCTGTTGCGGACCGGATAGACCCCCACCGACTGGCCGCGCATCCAGTCCGCATCGAAGGAGAGCACGGTGTTGATGGCCGATTGCCGCTCCGCCCCGGTGCCCTGGATGATGAGCAGGTTGCGGCCGGGATCGGCGCGCACGGCACCGGCCTTGGTGGCGAAGCTGTCGAGCAGCGGCATCAACGCTTCGGCCGAGACATAGCGCAGCGGCACCACGGAGATGCCGTAACCCGGCTCCGGCCGCGAGGTGCCCACGTCGGCATTGCCGCCGCCCGCCGCCTCGGTGAGGGGCACGAGGCGATAGCCGGAGGCCTCGCGCACCATGGCCACGTTGTTGGTCTTCAGCGCGGTTTCGAGCACGTAGAGCAGCTCGGTTTTCGGCACCGGCCGGGCCGAGGCCAGGGTGACCGTGCCCTGCACCCGCGGGTCGATGACGTAGCCCACGCCGAGGATATCGCCCAGCACGACCTTGGCGACGCTGGTCACCGGCGTGTTGTCGAAGTTGAGGTCATAGCCGTCGGCGCCGCCGCTCACGCCGCCCCGTCCCGCCACCCCGACCTCGGAGCGGTCGGAGACCGATGCCGAGGTGCTGGAGCCGAAATATTCGATGGCCTTGCGGTCGTCGGGAATGTCCTGTGGGCCGGGCACGGGCTTGGTATCGCGGGGCAGCAGGTCGATGGCGCGCACCTGGTCCATCACGCTCGGTGGCTTGACGTCGTCGGGCACCAGCGAGCACGCGGCCAGCGCCGTGGCGATGAGGATCGCGCACGTCAACAGCAGGGTGCCCGGTCGGGAGCCGAACCGGTTGGGCCGATCTTTCCGCACTTCCACCCGATGCCTCGATGAACCCAGCTGCCGTTCGAGGTGGATGGCCCCGATCTCCGGACGGACGACACCTAGTATCGATGGCGTATGACAGAAATATTAGGGTCACCCAAAGTTGTGGAACGACTGGCCTTGCACCGTGCGCGGGGCGGGACTGTTGCGGGACTGTCATGAAGTCGCCGCGAAACCTTCATGGGGCGTCACGATGATGCGCCCGCCGGCGAGAGCGCGTTCGGGCCGCATGGCCTTGTCATGTTCGATCAGGGACCCATGGAAGGGGCACCCGCGTGGCGGCCGTCGCGGGGCGATTGTCGTCCGGCGCATGCGAGAACCCTGCCCGGCGGCACGGATCAAGGTGAGGCGCGACGGGCGAGCCAACTGGCCGGCGTGCCGTTCGGGCGACGGGGACAGGGATGGCGGCCGACGGCGCCGGCGAATTCGTCGGCGATTTCATGGGCTATCTGGCGCGATGCGGGCTGCTGCGGCCGGGCGACGCCGTGCCCGCGCGGCCCGATGAGGCGCACTCCGTCGACACCCGCGCTTCGGATATGCGCCCTTCCGCGCCGCTCTCCGTCGAGACCGCAAAGCCCCTGCGCAAGGTGTGGGAATCCACCGAGCTTCCCGCCGGCGATTTCGCCGACGCGGTGGCCGCCTTCTATCGCCTGCCCCGCGTGAGCCTGCCGGAACTGATGGCGGCGCCCGCGCTGGTGTCACACTTCTCGCCGCGCTTCCTGCGCGAGATGACGGCGCTGCCTTTTCGCGGCGCCGATGGCGCGGTGCGCCTCGCCGTGGGCGATCCCACCGACGGGGCGGTGCGGCGCGCCGCCGAGATCGCCTTGGGCGAAAAGGTGGCGCTGGTGGTCGCCTCCTTCGAGGACATCGCCACGGTACTCACCGAGCGACTCGGCGGGGATGAAGTGCCGGCGGCCGGGATCACGGAGGCCGGCAGCGCGCGGGCAGACGACGACATCGACAGCCTGCGCGATCTCGCCTCCGGCGCGCCGGTGGTGCGGGCGGTCAACGACCTCTTGGAAAAGGCCATGGAGCTGCGCGCCAGCGATATCCATATCGGCCCGTTCCGGGGCACCATCGAGGTGCGCATGCGCATCGACGGCCTGCTGCGGGTCGTGCCCGCGCCCGCCGACGTGCTGCCCCAGGCGGTGATCTCCCGCATCAAGATCCTCGCCGGCCTCGACATCGCCGAGCGCCGTCTGCCGCAGGACGGCGCGGCGCGCCTGAAGCTCGGCCGCTCCGAGATCGACGTGCGCGTGGCGCTCATGCCCACCCAGCACGGCGAGGCGGCGGTGATCCGCCTCTTGCCCCGCGACCGGGGCCTGTTGAACATGGACAAGCTCGGCCTGTCGCCGGGCGATGCGGAAATCCTCAAGCGGCTGCTGGCGCTGCCCCACGGCATGGTGGTGGTCACCGGACCCACCGGGTCGGGCAAGACCACCACGCTTGCCACCATCCTCTCCATCCTGAACGAGCCGACGCGGAAGATCCTCACCATCGAGGACCCGGTGGAATATGAGATCAAGGGCGTCTACCAGTCGCAGGTGAAGCCCGCCATCGGCCTCACCTTCGCCGCCGCCCTGCGCTCCTTCCTGCGCCACGACCCGGACGTGATCATGGTGGGCGAGGTGCGCGATCCCGAAACCGCGCACATCGCGGTCCATGCCGCGCTCACCGGCCATCTGGTGCTCACCACGCTCCACACCGACACGGCGGCGGCCTCGGTGCCGCGCCTGCTGGATCTTGGGGTGGAGGGCTTCCTGCTGAAATCCACCCTGCGGGCGGTGATCGCCCAGCGGCTGGTGCGCCAGCTGTGCGACCGCTGCAAGCGGCCGCGCACCCTCACAGCGATGGACGTGGCCGACGACCCGCGCTTCTCGGCCCTCGGCTTCAAGGCCGGCGAGACCGTGTACGAGCCCAAGGGCTGCGAGCGCTGCGGCGGGGCCGGCTATCGCGGCCGGGTGGGGGTGTTCGAGATCCTCACTCTCTCCGACGAGATCCGCGAGATGATCGACCGCCACGCGGGGGCTAGCGCCGTGGACAAGGCGGCCATCGCCGGCGGCATGACCACGATGCTGGACGACGGCATCCTGAAATGCCGGGCCGGCATCACCTCGCCGGCCGAGGTGCTGCGCGTGACCACCGTGCGCTGATGGCGACCTTCACCTACAGGGCCCTCACCCAGGCCGGACAGATCGTGAGCGGCGAGATCACCGCGCCCACCGAGGCGGAGGTGCGCCGGCGCATCGAATTCCTCGGCCTCATGCCGGTGGAGACCGCCCCCGCCCGGGCCAAAAGCGAGGGCGGGCGGTTCGGCCTGTCGCTGGGCGGGCCGAAGGCGGAGGACGTGACCCTCTTCACCCGCGACCTCGCTTTGCTGCTGAAGGCCGGCGCGCGGCTCGACGAGGCGCTGGAGCTGCTCTGCGGCGATGCCGACCTCGGCCGCATGCGGGCGGTGGTGCGCAAGCTGCGCGCCGACGTGCTCGCCGGCCAGAGCTTCGCCGAGGCGGCGGCGGGGGAGCCCAAGCTGTTTCCGCCGGTTTATGTGGCGCTGGTGCGGGTAGGTGAAGCCTCCGGCACCATGGACCGCATCCTCGACCTTTTGGCCCAGGAGCGCGCGCGGGCCGAGCAGTTGCGCCGCAAGCTCATGGAGGCGCTGCAATATCCCGCCTTCGTGCTGGTGGCGGCGGGTGGCGTGCTGGTGTTCTTCCTGCTGTTCGTGCTGCCGCAATTCTCCACCGTGCTGCGGGACATGGGCGCCAAGCTCGATCCCGCCGTGGAGATGCTTCTGAACCTGTCGGACCTCGCTCAGGCCCATGGCGCCGCGCTGGGGGCGGGGGGGTGCGCGCTGGTGGTGCTCGCGTGGCTGGTGCTGCGCCGGCCGGCGACGCGCACCGCCGTGATGGGCACGCTGGCACGGCTGCCGCTGGTCAGCACCATCCTGTTGTTCCGCCGCTCGGCCGTGTTCTGCCGCAACCTCTCCATCCTGCTGGGCAACGGCGTCACCCTCACCCAGGCGCTGCGCATCATCGTGGAGGTGATGGCGGCAGGCGACGACGCATCCGTCTGGGCCGCCACCTCCGACAAGGTGCGCCAGGGCGCGCGGCTGTCGGATGCGGTTTCCGCCGGCGCGGCGCTGCCGCCCATGGCGGTGCGCATGCTGCGCCTCGGCGAGGAGACCGGACAACTCGCCATGCTCTCGGGCCGCATCGCCGATTTCTACGAGGAAAAGCTCCAGCGCTCGCTCGCGAAGGTGGTCGCGATTATCGGGCCAGCTGCCATCGTCACCATCAGCGTCGTCGTCGGCGGCCTGATCGTTTCCGTCATGACCGCGCTTTTGTCGGTCAGCCAAAGCATCGGATGAACCGCGTGAATATTCTTCTTCCGGCGGGCGCCGCCCGCGCCGCCCAGATCCGCCGCCGGCGAAAGAATGAAGGGGGCTACACCCTCGTGGAGTTGCTGGTGGTCATCACCATCATCGGCCTCATCGTCGCCCTGGTGGGGCCGCGCGTGCTCGGCTATCTCGGCGACAGCAAGGTGAAGACCGCGAAGATCCAGATCCAGGGCTTCTCCAGCGCCCTCGATTTGTTCTATCTCGACACCGGCCGCTATCCCTCCACCTCGGAGGGCCTTGCCGCGCTGGTCCAGCGCGCTCCGGGCGCCGCCACCTGGAACGGGCCGTACCTGAAGGGCGGCACCCTGCCGTCCGACCCCTGGGGCAAGCCTTATTCTTATCGCGCGCCGGGCGAGCACGGCGCCTACGACATCGTCTCCCTGGGCTCGGACGGGCAGCAGGGCGGCACCGGCACCGCCGCCGACATCACGAACTGGTCGAAGTGAGCCGCGCGCACACCATCGCCGCGAAAGCGGGGCAGGCGGGCTTCAGCCTGCTGGAGGTGGTGTGCGCGCTGGCCATCGTCGCGGCGCTGGCGGCCCTCGCCCTGCCGCGCATGCCGCTGGGCACTTCGCGCCAGCGGCTTCAGGCCTATGCGGTGGAGACCGCCGCTTTGCTGAAGGCGGATCGCGCCGCCGCTTTGCGGCGTGGCTTGCCGGTGGCCACCGTGGTGGACGCCCCGGCAGGACGCATCCGTTCCGGCGCCGGCGGGCGGCAGGGGGTACGCGAGCTGCGCATTCCCGCCGACGTGCGCATGACCGCCGTGCTGCCGAACATCTGCAACGGCCGGGCGGCGGGTGGTCGCATCGGCTTTTTGCCCTCGGGCCTGTCCTGCGGCGGGGTGGTCGCCCTCACCCGCAACGGCGCAGGTTATGAGGTGCGGGTGAACTGGCTGACGGGAGGAGTGGAGATTGTCCCACGCCTCAAGTCCTGAAGCCTTCGCCCGCGCGACGGCCGTCGAAGGCTTCACCCTGCTGGAGGTGCTGGTGGCCCTCGCGGTGGCGGCGGCGGTGCTGGCGGCCATCGGGCAGGTGATGGGCGCCAACGGGCGCGGCGCCCGGGCGCTGGAGGCGCGCACCGGCCTTCTCTCCACCGCGCGGGCGGTGGAGACCGGCATCCCGGCCCGGAGCGCCCTTGCTCTCGGCCGCACCGATGGCGACATCGCCGGTCATGGCTGGCGCATGGATGTGCGGCCCCTCGCCGTGGCCGGGGTGCCCGAGGGCGCCAAATGGGCGCCGCGCGACGTGGTGATCCGCGTGCGCGCGCCCTCCGGCGCCATGGTGGTGCTGGAGACGGTGCGCCTCGTGCCGGTGGCCGCCGAATGAGCCGGGCTTTCCCAAAGCGCGCCGCGACGGCCGGCTTCTCCCTCATCGAGGTGCTGGTGGCGCTGACGCTCACCGGCCTCGTGCTCTCGGCGCTGGCCATGGTGACGGGGAAATGGTTGCCCAACTGGCAGCGCGGCCTTGCCCGCGTGGAGGCGAGCGAACTCATCGCTCTCGCCGTGGACCGCATGGCCGCCGACCTCGCCGCCGCCGAATTCGTGCCGGCCAATCTCTCGGCCAAGCGCCCGCTGTTCGTGGGCACGTCCTCGTCCGTGCTGTTCGTGCGCACGGCGCTCGGCCCCAATGCGAAGCCGGGGCTCGAGATCGTCCAGCTGGCGGAGACCGGTGGCGGGCTGGGGCGCAGCGCGGCCACCTTCGCACCGCGCCCGGCGGATGCCGGCCTGCCGCCGTTCGGGGCGCCGGTGCCGCTGCTGGGCGCGGCCTATCGGGTCTCCTTCTCCTACGCCGGTCGCGACGGGGTGTGGCGCGACGGCTGGATCGATGCTGACACCCTGCCGCGCGCGGTGCGTCTGGTGATCCGCGAGGCGCGCACCGGCCGCGCCCTCGACGCCTCCAGCGCGGTTGTGATCCGCGCCGAAGTGCCGGCGGTCTGCGTCACCGACGAGACCCGCCCCGTCTGCACCAGGCCGCGCCCGGCGGGGGCAGGGCAGGAGGCTGGGCAGGGGGCTGGGGATGCATCGGGCGAGGGGCGTGCGCCATGACCGGCATGTTCGCAAGCCCCATCGCCGCGCGGAGCGATCCCGCCGATGCGGACGGCACCCACCGCGCCGGCTTCATCCTGGTGGCGGTGCTGTGGATTTTGGCCGCCCTCGCCACCCTCGCTACGGTCTATGCGGTCTACATCTCCAGCACCGCGACGGCCGCCGCGGTGCGGGACGACAGCATCATCGCCCATGGCCTCGCCACGGCGGCAGTCGAGATCGCGGCTCTGCGCCTCATCGCCGTGCCGAAGGACAAGCGCCCCTCCAGCGGCGAGGTGGCGTTCCGGATGGGCAAGGCCAACGTGAGCGCCAGCTTCGTGGGTGAGGCCGCGCGTATCGACCTCAATGCCGCGCCGAAGGAGCTTCTCGCCGGCCTGTTCGCGGCTCTTGGCGCGCAGCCCGAGGCGGCGGCTGATCATGCCGACCGCATCCTCGGCTTCCGCGCGCCGCCTTCCGGTGATGGCGGGCGGGAGGCGGAGCTGTATCGCGACGCCGGCCTCGATCACGGGCCGCGCGGCGCGCCCTTCGTGCATGTGGAGGAGATCTGGCGGGTGGTGGGCCTGCCGCCGACGCTGGTGGAACAGGCGTTGCCGCATCTCACCGTGTTCAGCGGGCGCGGTGAGATCAATGCGGCGGATGCCGATCCCGTGGTGCGCGCGGCCCTGCCCGGGGCTGCGCCGCCGGATGCGGGCGGCGGCGCGGGCGCGCCGGCCGCGCCTCCTGCGGCCCTGCCCGGCACCAGCCGCGAGGCGAGCGACGCGGTGCGGGTGCGCATCCTTATGGAGTTCGACACGGGGCGCCGCCGCGCGGCGGAGGCGGTGATCCTGCTGCGCGATTTCGGCGATGATCCCTACCGGGTCCTCTCCTGGCGCGAGGATGCCGACCTGCCGGCGGAGGCCCCGCCGCCGCGCCCGAAGGGGGAGCGCCGGCCATGACGCAGACGACGTCGCACTCTTCCTCTTCCGCCCTCTCCCTGGCGCGGTTTCTCGACGCCTTCTCCGCCTTCATCGACCTTGCCGCCGGCTTCGTCGCCGACCTGCGCGAGCGGCTCACGCGCGGGGCGGCGGTGCGCCTGGTGGAGGCGGAGGATGGGGTGTTCACCCTGCCCCTGCCGGATGGGACGGCCCGCCTCCGGCTGGATGACCCCACCCCGTTCCCGCCCGAGATCGCGACGGCGCTCAAGGGGCGGGAGGTGGAACTGGCTCTTGATCCTGCCCGCTTCCTGTTCCGCCCGCTGGAGCTGCCGCGCGGCGCGGCGGCGTTCCTCGACGGCATCGTGCGCTCGCAGATCGACCGGCTGACCCCCTGGAGCGCAACCGAGGCGGCCTATGGCTTCACACCGCCGCAGGACGCCCCCGACGACCGCCTCGCCCTCACCGTGGCAGCCACCGCGCGGGCCCGGCTTTCGCCTCTCACGGACCGGCTGAAGGCGCAGGGCGTGGGCGCCATTCTCGTCACCACGCAGGCGGAGGGCACGGGTGCGCCCATCCGCGTGCTCGACCATGCGGCATCCGGCGCGGCCTCGGGGGTGGCCGGGGTGCGGCGTGTCCTGCTTGGCGTGCTCGGAGGCGCGGCGGGGGCGGCCCTGCTGGCGCTTGTGGTCTCCGGCTTTGTCGGCGGCAGCCTCGACACCGAACGGGAGGATATCACCCAGCGCATCGCCGCCCAGCGCCGCGCCCTGGTGACGGCGCGCGACGGGCAGGGCGGGACTGCCGTGCTCGCCGCCCTCGAACGGCGCAAGCGCGAGGTGCCCGCCGGCGTGCTGGTGCTGGAAGCGCTGTCGCAGGTGCTGCCCGACGACACCCATGTCACCGAATTGCAGATGGAGGGCGACAGGGTGGAGGTGGCCGGCGTCTCGCGCGAGGCGGCGGCGCTGATCCGCCTTCTGGAGCAGTCGCACCAGTTCGCCGAGGCCACCTTCGTCGCCCCCACCACCCGCGCGGCGGGGGAGGCCGGCGAGCGCTTCCATATCTCGGCGCGCATCCTGCTGCCCATGGAGGCCATGCGATGAGCCTGCTGCCGTCCGTCGTCCCATCCCGCCGGCTGCCGCTGCTCGCGGCGCAGGGCTATCTGGCGCTCGTCCTGCTGCTGCTCGCGGTCGCGGGGAGCGCCATTGGCGACCTCATGGACAAGCGCGCCGCCGTGGCCGAAGCTTCCGATGCGCTGGACCGCCTGCAGGGCCGCAAGCCGCCCCGCCCCGGCGATGCGGCGGACCCGTGGACCGGCGCGCCGGTGCTGGAAGGACCCACGGTGACGGTGGCGGGCGCCGTGCTTATGCAGCGCATCGCCGCTGCCGTGGAGCGCGCCGGCGGACGCATCACCTCGTCCCGGCCGGAGCTTCAGGACACAACCTATGGTCCGGGCTTCGTCGCCGTGGCCACCAGCCTCGACATCGGCGCGGATGCGCTCCAGAAGTTGCTCTACGACATCGAGGCGGGCCAGCCGTTCCTGTTCGTGGACCAGCTGGCGATCCAGAGCGAGGCGCCGGCCTCCGGGGGGCGGACAGCGGACGGGAGCGGCCAGTCCATGGCGCTGAAAGTGACCTTCACCGTCTACGGCCAATGGCAGGGCGCGCGATGAGCGCTTTCGCGCGCGCTTCGCGCTTTGCCCTATTGGCCGTGGTCCTCGTGGTGTCCGGCACAGCTGCGACCGCCTCCGACCTCGACACGCCGATCCCACCGGCCAATCCGGTCCAGGTCCGCGCTGGAGAGGGCGATGGCGCCGCAGGTTCCGGCCGCGCGGGGACCACGCCGCGTGGCAATCCCCTGTGGTCGCTGCCCCTCGACCGGCTCGAGGCCACCCGCGCGCGGCCCCTCTTCACGCCCGGGCGTCGCCCGCCTGCCGTGGCCGAGCCTCCACCGGCGCCCACGCCTGCCGCGCCCGTGGCGACGGCTCCGGCGCGGCCGCGCATCACCCTCATCGGCACCGTGGTGGGCCAGAGCGATGCCTACGGCATCTTCCTCGATCCGACGGGCAATGCCGTGCTGCGGCTGCGCACCGGGGAGACCCACGAGGGCTGGGTGCTGCGCTCGGTCAGTGTGCGCGACACACTGTTGCAGAACGGTCGCAACAGCGTGGTGCTCGCGCTTCCGGCTTCCGGCAGCGGCGGCGCGACACCGACCGTGCGCGGGCCGGACGGCCCCCCCTTGCTGGCGCGCCCGGGCCGGCCGGCCGGTGATCGGCCCACGGCGCACATCGTCGCGCCCAACCGGCCCCCACCGGCGCTGTCGGACATTGAATCGAGCCACTGAAGGGGGATGGCAGCCGGCCGCACCGGGCCGCCCCATCGTCATCGGCAGGTCATGGCCCATGGGGAAAGTGCGCGCCGTCTCCCCCTTTCTGCCGGACCGGACGGGCGCCATCGTGAGCCAGCTTATCGGATTGTTTCCCACCCCCGTGATGCGGGTGCCGGGATTGCTCGAACCCGACGCGGTGGCCGCGCTCGCCGCCGAGGCGCAGGACGCCACCAGCCTCACCAACGCCTATTCGAGCCTGCTCTCCCACACCCCCGTGGCGGGAGCCGAGGCCAATTCGCTTCATGGCCGGCTCGGTGCGCTGGTGCTGCCCAAGGTGGCGGAGTTCGGCGAGGTGCTGTTCGGCGAGGCGCTGACCTGGCAGATCAAGGAAATCTGGGTGAACGTGCTGGAGCCCGGCGGGCACCAGGCCATCCATACCCATGCCAACAGCTTCATCTCCGGCGTGGTCTATCTTACCGAGGCGCACCCCTCCGCCAACATCGTGTTCCACAAGAGCATCGGCGGCACCGGCTTCCTGTTCGGCAACAGCAATCCCAACGCCCGCATCAACGCCTTCAACGGCGGCAAGTGGGCCATGCCGGAGACCCGCGCCGGCGATCTCGTGATGTTCCCGAGCTACCTGCTGCACGAGGTGCCCGCCAATCGCGGCGAGCGGCGCATCTCCATCGCCTTCAACGCCATTCCCGACCGGCTCGACAATTTCGGCTACGCCATCCGCTTCGCGTGAGCGGGCGACCTTTTCAGGAGTTCACGATGCAACCCGCCTCCGTCCTCGCCGCGCTTGTCGCCGGCTTCGTCGCCGGCACGGCTGCGCCGGCCCTTGCCCAGTGCGCATTCGACCAGTCGGTGCCCAACGCCAATGACGTACTCGGGGAAAGCGAGCCGGCGGTGACCATCGACTTTACCGACGAGTTCGAGCTTCACGAGGTGAAGGTCATCGGTGCCGACAATGCCGAATGGGCCACCGACTGGACGCGCCCCGCCGTGCAGGTGCGCCAGACCGCGTTCCGCGTCACCCAGCCGTTGCCGCCGGGCAAATACATGGTGATCTGGAACGGCTATCTGCGCCGCCACTATCACGCCGATGGCGGCTCCATCCCCTTCACCGTGGCTGCGGCGGGCGAGGCGCCGACGCCGCATCCGGCGGCAGCGCCGCAAGAAGGCGGCGTGCATCGGGTCGGGCCGGGTTCGCCCTATCGAGTGCTTCTAGGAGGCGGCGCGCCGCAGCCGGCTCGCTGACCGCGCGCTGCCGCGCCATGGCCAGCACCGGCCCATAGGCCGGCTCGAAATCCGGGCTCATGCGCACGATCTCGATGAGACGCGGGGCGAGGGTCCCGATCACGTCGCGCGGGCCGCGTGCGGCCAGGGTCTGCGCGCCCGTCTCCAGATAGGCATCGCGTGCCCGCCAGTAGGCGGCAAGGCGGGCGCGGGCCTGCGGATCTGATCCCTCCAGCACCGCCTCGGGCGCGGGGTGGAGTGCGGCGAGGAGGCCGACCAGCCGGTCGGCGGGGGTGTCCGTGCCGGCATAGGCGACGCGGGGGGCATCGGTGGTGACGAGGGGGCGGTCATCCGTGTTCACCGGCCCCGGCCCGGCGAAGGCGGCAAGCTCCGGACGGCCCGCGAGATAGAGGCCGAACAGGGAAAAGTCACCGCTCATGTCCAGCGCGGCAAGGCGCCCGGCGAGGCCCGGATCGGTGATGCGGCGCGCCGCCCAGTCGGCGGGATAGGCCTTCGCCTCGCGCCGGCCGATGAGCGCGATCAGCGGTGTCTCCACGCTGAACTGGGCGAGATAGGCGCTGGCATCCGGGAAGGTGTCGAGGAAGGTGCGCACGATGATGCGCAGGGTGGGTAGGTCCAACTGGTGCAGCGGCAGCCACTGGGCGAACAGCCCGCCGTCCGCCAGCCGGTCGCGGATGGCGGCGAAATGCTCCCGCGCATAGAGCGCGCCGGAGCCGTCCACGGACGGATGGTAGAGGTCGGCGACGATCACGTCGTAGCGGCGTCCGGGCGCGCGCACGAAGCGCCGCGCATCGGCCACATGGACGTTCAGGCGCGGGTTGCGGCCGATCTCGCCCGCCGAGGCGCCGAACAATGCGAAGGTCTCCACCACCTCCGGCACCAGTTCCACTCCGTCCGCGCTGAGGCCGGGATGGGCGCCCGCCGCCGAGAGGGTCGCCCCGGTGCCGAGGCCGAGGAACAGGGCACTGTCCGGTGCCGGATGCAGCAGCAGGGGAATGTGCGCCTGCCGGTGGTCCGAGCGCAGGGAGGCGCTGCCGCCCATGCGGAAATGGTTGTTCACCTGCAGGTGCCGGTCGCCGGCGCTGTTGGAGATGACGCTGACCGCCGCCATCACCCCGTCGCGGTGCCATACCAGTTCGCCGCCGGGGGGAATGCGCACGAAGCGCAGGGACAGCGGCGCCACCACCAGCGCCGCCGTGGCCACGCCCACCAGCCCCGCCGCGAGAAGTGAGCGGCGCCGCAGGTCCGGCAGCACCAGCAGATAGCCGAGGGCGACACCGACGAAGGCCATTTTGGCGCCGAGCAACGGCAGCAGCAGCGGACCGAACAGGATCGGCGCCAGCGCCGCCCCCAACGTGTTAACGGCGAGCGCCGGCCCGACCCCGCCGGCCCGGTCGCTGGCGCGCTGGGCAAGTTCGGTGAACAGGGCGCCCATGGCGATGGTGGGCGGCAGGAAGGCCAGCGCCGCGATGCCCAGCTCGGCGGCAAGCCGGCCTTCGAAGGTGGCGGGCAGCGCTGCCCGCAGCATCTCCAGCAGCGTGTCCGACACGCCGAGGAGCGCCGCGCCGAGGAGGCAGGCGAGCGCGGTTGCCACCACCAGGGGCCGGGTGAGGTCGGCGCCGGGGCGGCGCGTGGCGACGGCGTTGCGCGCCACCGCGCCGAGGGCCGTGCCGGTGAGATAGGCGGCCAGAAGGATGGCGAAGGTGTAGATGGTGTTTTCGAGGATCTGGCTCAGCACCCGGACGGTCACCACCTCGTAGCCGATGCCGAGCAGGCCGGTGACGAATAGGGCCATGAGCGGGCTGCGCGGCAGCTCCGTGCCCGCGCGGAGGGAGGCCGCCGCCGGCGGCGCCGCCTGCGCCCTGCCTCGTTCCCCGGAATAGCCGAGGAGCAGGGCGGCGCAGGCGAAATTCAGCCCGGCGCAGGCCATCAGCGTGGCCGACAGGCCCAGCGTCGGAATGAGCAGGAAGGCGGTGGCAAGGGTGCCGGCCACGGCCCCCGCCGTATTGGCCGCATAGACGCGCCCCACCGCCCCGCGCGCCGCCAGCAAGGGGACAAGCACGGCTTCCAGCGCCGGCACGGTGGCGCCCATGGCCAGCGTCGCCGGCAACAGCAGAACGAAGGGCAGGCCGAAGGCCGCGGCCCATTGGCGCAGCGGGTCCGCATCCACCGGCACCAGGGCGGGCACCTGCCCGGCGGCCAGCGGCGACAGGATGATGAGGGCGAGGGCCCACAGGCCGATGACGCATTCAAGCCCGGCATACCAGGCGGCGGGCCTTGGGCTGTGAGCGATGCGGCGGCCGAGGAGCAGGCTGCCGAGGGCAAGGCCCGCGAACAAGGCGGAGACCACGCCCAGCACGGCCACGATCTCATGGCCCAGCGCCACCGCGAGCATCCGCGCCCAGACGATCTCGTATCCCAGCCCGGCGAAGCCCGACAGCGCGGCGACGGCGGTGACGGCGCCGATGCGGCGGCCATGCCCGCCGGCTCTCGCGGCCTCGGGCGAATCGGTGCCGGGCGATGGGGCGGCGGTCGAGGCCGCACCGGCACGAGCCGCGGAAATTTGAGGCGCGGAAACCCGAGATGAGGAAACCTGGGACGAAGAAACCTGAGACATGGAGAACCTGAAGGGTCGAAAAAAGCGAGCCGGGGGCCGTGAAGGCCCCCGGCGTTACGCGGCACGAACGTGGGTTCCGGACCGGCGCACCGAAGCGCGCCGGTTGAACCTCACTTCTTGAGGGCGACGGCGAGGGCGCCGTTGGTCTCCACCAGCAGCTTGGGCTGGTCGGCGACGCGGATGAAGATGGGGTTGGTGTAGAACCACAGGTCCGACCAGCCGGCCACGTCGTAGCTGGAGATCTTCTGGCCGTCGCGCACCACGAGGTGCGAGGGGCAGGCGGCGTCGGTGCAGGGCACGAACGGGCCCTGGGCCGAGTTCTCCGGATCCCAGTCGTTCAGGGGATTACCCTGGGCGTCGGTCTCCGCCGGCACGGAGGCCGGCAGGTTGCTGCCGCGGGTGCGCACGTACATGTTGTTCTGCACGTTGGTGATGGTCACCACCATGGTCCGCTTCTGGCCGCTGACGGTCCAGTTGTTCGGGCCGAAGGTGGCGAGGCGGGCGGCCGAGGTGTTGGTCGCGTTGGTGTAGTTGGCGCTGTCCACGGCGACGACGCCGGAGACGTTGCCCTTGATGAACTGCACCTGACGCAGGGTCGGCCGGTTCAGGGGCTCCTGAACGCCGATCTGGGCCAGCGACGGGTTGTTGAAGCTGTAGGGCGAGTTGTTCTTGGTGGTCGGCAGGTTCACCTCGAGGGTGAGCTTGACCGAACGGCCACGGGGAACCACCAGCGTCTGGCCCATCTTGGCGGTGCCGGCCGCGGCATAACCGATGACCTCGGCCTTGTAGCTCAGCTCGCCGGTGATCAGGTCGCCCTGCACCGAGTAGGAATTGCCGGAGCGCACGCCGTCGACGATCACGTTCGGGCGCAGGGTGGTGCCGGCCGCCGGGCGCGGCACGTACAGCTTCTGGTATTCGCCGGGATAGAAGTCGTTGGTCGAGGAAGCTTCATAGATGCTGAAGGCGCCGCGATTGTGCCAGTCGGAGCTGGCATAGAAGAACCAGTTGCGGCCTTCGCCCAGCAGCGCGTCCCACAGCCCGCCGACCTTGGCGGCGTAGATGCCGGTGCCGCCGAAGGTGGTCACGCCCACCGAATCGCAGCCCGCGCCGCAGAAGCCGGCGCGATACTCGCCGCGATTGTTGGAGGCCTGGTGGCCCGGCTGGCTCTCGAAGCCGACGGCCACGGTCGGGCCGGCGTTGTTGAAGTCGCGGAAGTGCTCAACGTTGAAGCCGTTGTTGCCGTTCGGGTTGAACACGCCGGCGCGTTCCACGTGCGCGGGCACGTAGTAGCTGTCGAGCGGATAGTATTTCTGCAACCACTGAACGCTGGGAACGGCCTTGTTCTTGTGGTTGGCCGTGCCCGAACCCGTGCCCGAGGCGTTCGCCACCTTGCCTTCCCAGGCATGGTTCGGGGCGCCCTTGGAGAAGTCGGTGTCCGAGCGGTCGAAGCGGTACTCGAACTCGGCCACGCCGCCGGCATCACCGGTGTCGCCGCCGAAGTTCTGCGGCTTCTGGTTGCCGATCACGGCCATGGAAGTGTGCTCGTGGCCGGGCACGTTGGTCTCGATGCCGGCATAGAGCATGGGCTTGTTGAGCTCTTTCGCGAGGCGCGCGAGCTCGGGATAGATGATCTCCTCGGCGCTCTGCCAGCGCCACATGGAGCGGTGGCCCTGCGACATGGCCACGTCGCCCTTGACCGCGGTCACGGGCGCCACGTCCCAGAACTTGCCGGTGCCGGTGGTGGAACCGTCGCCCTCGGGATCGTCCACGCGGCAGTCGCGCGGGCTCGATCCGCCATGGTCGGCGGCGCCAAGCCATTCGAGGCCGTAGCTCTGCACGGCCTTCTTGACCATGGTCTCGACCGACGAGCGACCGTCCGAGCATGGCGTGTGGTTATGGAAGTCGCCAGCCATGTAGCTGTCGGCGAAGGCCGGCGTGGACGGCAGAGCCATCCCGCCAGCCACGGCGAGGACCGAGGCCCCCGCAATCAGGTGATGCGCCAGCACCGCGCTTTTCATTCTCCAACCCCTTTGAATGAAACGGACGTCCAGAATCCGCTGGGGCTCTACTATCGGCGTTCTGTGACTGCCTGCTGAAGCTTTGATGACGCGGCGCAAGGTGAGCCGAATAACTTGAGTGTCGCACTCTTGGGAAAACGCGCGCCGCTGTCATCAACGCGACACCACCCGTTGGCTAGAGCACGTCCCGATCCGACGGCGTCGTCGTCCGCTCGGAGCATGCTTTTTCTGTGTTGAGCCTGAACCGGCTTCACCGCCCCGAGCGGATCCGGTTCCGGCGGATCCGGCTCACGATGCGCCTGAAGCGCGTGCCGGCATCCGGGCAAGGACGGTGCGGGGGACGGGATTTGACGTCATCGGGTTTGGAGCCGGCCGCGCGAGCGGACGATGCAGCGGGCGCCAATGCAGGCGGCGTGGCGATAGGCGGTGTGACGGCGGGCGGCGCGACGGGCGGCGGGGGCATCGTGGGCTTCCTGCGGCGCCTCGTGCGTGAGCCGCTGGTGCAGTTCATGGTGCTGGGGGCGGTGATCTTCGCCGTGCATGCCGCCACCACGCCCTCGGTCAGCAAGGAACGGCTCATCGAAGTCACGCCGGCGGTGCGCCAGTCTATCGTGGACGCCTTCAAGGCCTCCCACGAGGGCCGTGAGCCGGGCGCCGACGAGCTCGCCAAGCTCATCGACCTGTGGCTGCTGAACGAGATCACCTTCCGCGAGGCGCTGGCGCAGGGTCTCGACAAGGGCGACGAGATGATTCGCGACCGCATCACCCACAAGATGCGCCTGCTCATCTTCAACGGCGTCGATGTGACCGAGCCGAGCCGGGCCGAGCTGGAGGCCTGGTACGAGAAGCGCCGCGCCAATTACGACATTCCCGAGCTGGTCAGCTTCATCGCCGTGCCCTTCACCGGCCCGGACGCGGAAGCGCAGAGCCGCGCCGTGCTGGAGGAGATCCGCGCCGGCACTGAGCCCGAGGACGTGCAACTGCGCGCCCTCATCTTCGCGCAGCGGCCGCGGCCGAGCCTGGAGCCGTCCTTCGGCAAGGACTTCATGGAGCAGCTGGCCGCCGCGCCCAAGGGCGAATGGCGCGTGCTGTCCTCGGCCCAGGGCTGGTACGTGGCGCGCCTCGACGCCCTGGTGCCCGGCCGCAAGGTGGACCTGAGCGAGGTGGACGCACAGGTCGCGCAGGCGTGGAAGGACGAGCGCCGGCGCGTGCTCGCCATCGCCGCCACCCGCGACCTGGGCAAGGCCTATGTGATCCGGCGCGACGTGCCATGAGCGGCCGCGCCTTCATCGCCCGGGCCGCGACGGCCGGGACATCCGCCAAGCCGGACGCCGCCACGTCGCCGGCCGGGGGCGTGCGGCTCGGGGGCCGGGCGCTCCTTGCGCCTTTCGCGGCGCTGGGCGGCCTTGCCGCCGCGCTGCTGTGCCTCGTCGTCGGGCTGCTTGTTCCGGCCACCATGGCGCGGGCCCATGAGGCCACCATGGCGGTGATCACCCTGCGCGAGATCGCGCCGGGTCGCTTCATCGGCCAATGGACCATGCCGCCGGTGGACCTGAGCCTGCAGCCCATCTTCCCGCCCCACTGCACGTGGGAGCCGCCGGAGCTGGTCTGCGGCGCGCGCGGCCTCACCGGCCAGCTGAGCTTCATGGGGCTCGGCAGCAAGCAGTCGGTGGCCACCATTCGGGTGATCCCCCACGAGGGACCCATGGAGGTTTATACGGTGAGCGCCGCCAAGCCCACGGTGATGGCGGCGCGCGATCCCGGCACCGATCTCGCCGTGTGGCGGGATTTGGCCGAGACCTACGTCAATCTCGGCATCGACCACATCCTGCGCGGCATCGACCATCTGCTGTTCGTGCTCGGCCTGATCTGGCTGGTGAAGGGCGGTTGGAAGCTGGTGAAGACCATCACCGCCTTCACGGTGGGCCATTCCATCTCGCTGGCCGCCGCCACTTTCGGCTGGGTGGGGGTGCCGGAACGCCCGCTCAACGCCGCCATCGCCCTCTCCATCGTGTTCGTGGGCGTGGAGATCGTGAAGCTCCAACGCGGGGAGGTGGGCCTGACGGCGCGCTATCCCTGGACCGTCGCCTTCGCCTTCGGCCTGCTGCACGGGCTGGGATTTGCCACCGCGCTCACCACGCTGGGCATCCCGCAGGCGACGCTGCCCATCGCGCTCCTGTTCTTCAACGTGGGCGTGGAAATCGGTCAGCTCACCTTCGTGGCGGTGGTGCTGGCCCTGTTGTGGGCCCACCGGCAGGCGCAGGCGCTGCTGCCGCGCTGGGGCGCCGCCATCCCTGCCTATGTGATCGGCTCGGTGGCCTCTTACTGGTTCCTGTTGCGGATTTGAATGTCGTGCCCCCGGGCCCCCCTGTTGCTAGAGGAAAGAGCAGATGAATCGCCTCGTCCTGAACCCTGCGGTGGTGCTCGCCGCTTTGTTCGCCGCCATCCCGCTGGCGCCCGCCTTCGCCCATACGGGAAGTGGGGTTTCCCTCGGCCTGGAGAGCGGCTTCCTCCATCCCCTCACCGGCCCCGACCACCTGGTGGCCATGGTGGCGGTGGGCCTGTGGGGCGCGCAGCTGGGCAATCCCGCCATCTGGGTGCTGCCCATCACCTTCCCGCTGGTGATGGCGGTGGGCGGTCTCCTGGGCGTGCTCGGCATGCCGCTGCCGTTCGTCGAGCCAATCATCGCCGTGTCGGGCATCGCCCTCGGCACCATGGTGGCGTTCAGCGTGCGCCCGCCGCTCTGGGTCGCCGCGACCCTGGTCGGCGTCTTCGCCATCTTCCACGGCTACGCCCACGGGCGTGAGTTGCCCGAAGCGGCGGACGCCATCGCCTTCGCCGTCGGCTTCGTGATCGCCACCGGGCTGCTGCATCTCACTGGCATCCTTATCGGCGTGCTGGTCGGCTACGAGGCGGGCGCCAAGGTGGTGCGGGCCTGCGGCGCGGCCATCGGCTGCGTCGGCGTCTATTTCCTGCTGGGCGCGGTGGGCGTCATCGGATGATGCGCGGACCTCGCCTGCTTGCCACGGCGGCCGCGCTTGCCTGCGCGGTCGCCTTCGTGCCCGACACTGCTCACGCCCATCTGGTGGATACGCGGCTCGGCGACTTCTACAGCGGCGCCCTGCATCCGCTGACGGACCTGCAGCAGGTGCTGCCCTGGATCGCTCTGGCCGTGCTCGCCGCCTTCCAGGGGGCGCAGCGGGCGCGCTGGATCATCCTGGTGTTTCCGCTGGCCCTCGCCATCGGCGGCATCGCGTCACTCGCTGTCCCGCTGCCGTCCTTCGGTCCGCTGCTCGGCCTCGTGCTGGTGGCGGTCACGGGCCTTGCCGTGGCGGCGGCGGCTCGGCTGCCGCTCGGGGTGCTGCTCGCCATCGCGGTGGTGATGGGGCTGTTGCACGGCGCGCAGAACGGTGCGGCCATGGTGGCGACGACGGATCGCCTCCTGTTCCTTTCCGGCATGACCGCCGTCGGCTATGGCGTGATCACGCTGGCCACCGGAAGCGCCATCGCCTTCCTGCACGGCGCGCCGTGGCGGCCCATCGCCCTCCGGGCCGGCGGCAGCTGGGTGGCGGCGGTGGGCATCATGGTGCTGGGCCTCCATCTGGTGCGGCCCGTCGCGGGCTGAAACCAGGGCCCGTGAGGTTGATCGACACCGGCGGCCGCTGTCGTTGAGCGATGCCAGTGGGTCCGTTCAGGCCCGCGTGGCGGCTGACAGATACAGTCTCGGCATGGATCAAAGGCCAAGGTAAGCTGTTCCCTCAATGCCGAATCGCGGCTGCAGAGGGGGAAAGCGCGTTGCCGCATTTCAATTCTACGGCCATATCCCGGGCTGAATACAACCCGAAGACGCGGGTGCTCTCCCTGTGGTTCGCCGATGTCGGCGGACCTTGCGATTATTATCGCGTGCCCCTCTTCGTGTATGAGGGTCTGTGCCGGGCCGGGTCCAAGCGCGACTATTTCAAGACCTACATTCACGACCAGTACGCCACCCGCTGACCTATGGGTCAGGGGGCGTGCAAAAAGAAAGAGCCCCGGCGATGCCAGGGCTCTCCAAGTTCACACCCGGGCGGGCCGGCGCGTGATGCGCTGACCCGCGGCGGATGCCGGCGGTCAGAAGCGATAGTTGATGCCGGCCTTCACCAGGTTGATGTTCTGGTCGGCGGTCGAGGTGTAGGCCGGCATGTAGGTGCTCGGCACGAAGTTGAAGGTCACGTCGTTGCTGCCGAGGTCGATGTAATTGTATTCGACCTTCGCGGACCAGTTGTTGAAGAAGGCCCACTCGACGCCCGCGCCCACGGTCCAGCCCCAACGGGTGTTGCTCACGGAAGCGCTATAGCTGGCCTCCGGGAATTCGAAGTCGGTGCTGCTGGCGGTGTGCTTGACATTGGCCCAGGCCGCGCCGCCCTTGGCGTAGAGCAGCACGCGGTCGAAGGCGACGCCGAGGCGGCCGGTGATGGTGCCGAGCGCGTCGATCTTGGACGAGCAGGGATTGTTGCTCACGATGCAGGTGGAGGCGAGGGGGTTTTCCTGGCCGGGACGGATGATGGAGCCCGAACCGGTGAGATCGGCCCAGTTGGCATCGGCCTCGACGCCGAGCACGATGTTGTTGATCTGGTAGTTATAGCCGATCACGCCGCCCACGAGGCCGCCGTCGAAGCTGTAGCTCGCGTCGTTCGCGTAGGTGTTGTAAAGGTCGTGAGTGTTGCTGAAGCTGTTGTCGGCCCAGGCGTATCCGCCCTGGGCGCCGATGTAGAAGCCGGTCCAGCTGAAGGCAGGCGCAACGGGCGCGGCCTTGACCGGCATCTTGGTGGCGAGGTCCGCCGCCTGGGCGGAGCCGGCGGCGAACATGGCCGCGAGAATGGTTGTAGCAAGCAGCGACTTACGCATGGTCGATCCCCCGAGCCCGGATGAAACGCGATGCGGGGGTCTTAGCGCAGTTCAGCACCCGTGACTGTCTCCCAAGGGCAACAGGTGGGAGTGTCCGGACTGTCATACCACAGACAAAATAGTCTGCTATATTGATTCCATAGTGTGAATTCTGCTCATTTCATGCAGATCTTCAAGTCATCGTTAGCGTTCGGCTTTCACCTCTGGCGGGTCTGATGTTTTGTTTGGCGGGGCTTGCCCCGGTGGGCGTCAGTCTGTGGTGTGATGCTGCCAGTGGTGCGCCATCCCGCGGGAGACCCGGGCGATTTTAGCCCGCGAACGGGCGGAAGGTCTTCACCACCTCTTCATAGACCTTACGCTTGAACGGAACGACGAGCTCAGCTACCCGGTCGAGGCTTTCCCAGCGCCAGTCCATGAACTCGGGCTTGTGGTGGCCGCCGCCGGGGCGGGCGATCTCGATCTCCGCATCAAGGCCGGTGAAGCGCAGGGCGAACCATTTCTGCGTCTGGCCGCGATACTTGCCCTTCCACGCCTCGCCGGCGATGCGGCCGGGCAGGTCGTAGGACAGCCAGTCCTCCACCTCGGCGAGCTTCGTCACCGAGCGCATGGAGGTTTCCTCGTAGAGCTCGCGCAAGGCGGCCTCAAACGGCGCCTCGCCCTTGTCGATTCCCCCCTGGGGCAGTTGCCAGGAATGGGTGGAATCCACGTGCTCCGGCCCGCCGATGCGCCGGCCGAGGAAGACCTTGCCGGCCGCGTTGAACACGCACAGGCCCACGCAGGGCCGATAGGGCAGGTCGCCCTGTTTCTTGTCGTGGCGATTGGACATAGGCGTGATCCGCAAGGAAGGGTTGCTTTACTCCTGATTGGCCCGCGCAGCGTCGCCGCGCAAGCCCGGGAAAGGCCCGAAGCCGTCCGCGCGCTCCGCAATGGTGCGGAGGCGCGATGTCCTTTAGCGGGCCCTGCGGTGGCGCGGCCTCTTCGTCAGTGAGCCGCGCGGTGGCGCGGCCTCTTCGTCAGTGAGCCGCGCGGTGGCGCGGCCTCTCCGTCAATGAGCCGCGCGGTGGCGCGGCATGGCGGTGGAGCCCCAGGCGCGCAGCGAGGCCCAGATGCGCCGGTCGAGCTGGAAGCGATCCACCGGCACGGAGGCGCCTAGCGCCTTCACTCGGGTAAGGCCGACGCCCGACCATTGGAAGCCGCACTTCTCCAGCACCCGGCGCGAGGCCGGATTGACCACGCGGGCCGAGCCGATGAGGAGCTGCAGCTCGGTCTCGGAAAACGCATAGTCGATGACGGCGCGCACTGCCTCGGTGGCGATCCCGCGGCCCCAGAAGGGCTCGCCGATCCAGTAGCCGATCTCGGGTGCGGGCTCGGGCGGGCGGCGGCCGAAGCTCACCATGCCGGCGAAGGTCAGGGCGCCCTCGCCCTTGAGGAACAGCGCGAAGGTAGCTGCGTCCGGAACGGCAGCCAGCGTCTCGACGAAGGCATGGGCGTCGGAGCGCTTGTAGGGAAAGGGCAGGTTCGCGGTCATCTCCGCGATCTTGCGATTGTTGGCGAGCTCCGCGACGGCGGCAACGTCCTCGAGGCGCGGCGCGCGGAGCACGAGCCGGTCGGTTTCGAGGACGGGGATACAGCTCTCCGCGAGCGGCGCTCCGGATGGCGTCTCACACAGGGTCATGGCAAGCTCCTCAAAGGCCAGACAAAGGAAAACCGGGGAGAGGGTGTCCCGTCTCCCCGGTTCGTGTCTGAGCTTTGAGGCTTGGCCTGCTCAGGCGCCCACCGGGTCGACGTGACCGGCGGGAACCTGCATTCTCAGGTCTCGCCGTTTATTCGGCCGCTTCGGCGGCGGTGGAAAGCACCGATACGTAGGTGCGGTCGTTGGCTTTGGTCTGGAAGGTGACTTTGCCTTCCACCAGGGCGAAGAGGGTATGGTCCTTGCCCATGCCCACGTTCGTGCCGGGATGCCACTTGGTGCCGCGCTGGCGCACGATGATGTTGCCGGGGATGACGTCTTGGCCGCCGAAGCGCTTCACGCCAAGACGGCGACCGTCGGAATCACGACCGTTGCGAGACGAGCCGCCTGCCTTTTTATGAGCCATTGTTGCTCTCCTCGTTCGCTATCAGGCGTCGGCAGCGGCTTCGGGAGCCGGCGCGCGCTGGAATTTGGGTTCAGCCTTGACGGTCTCGCCGAGGCCCGAAATCTCGGTGATGCGCACGACGGTGAGGTCGGCGCGGAAGCCCCGCTTGCGGCGCGAATTCTGCCGGCGGCGCTTCTTGAAGGCGATGACCTTGTCGCCGCGGGTCTGTTCGACCACTTCACCGGTGACGGTGGCGCCGTCCACGTGGGGCGCGCCGATGGCGATGGTGGCGCCACCCAGCATCAGCACCGGGAAGGTGAAGACAGAGCCAACCTCGGCATCGAGGCGGTCGATGGTAATTTCGTCGGCGGCGGCAACGCGATACTGCTTGCCGTTTGCCTTGATGACCGCGAACATCTTGTCTCGCTTTCGTGTTCCGCCGAGCCTCGAAGGGCTGGCTTCTTCCGGTCGGAAATGGGGGATGCGGGCACGAGGGCCCACGCGAAGTGGGTCCGATACACTATCGGTGCCTGAAAAGTCAATGCGAGGAGCGGCCCCGAGCAGCCATTGCGCGCGGGTGTCGGTGCGAAAGGCGTGTGAAGGCGCCGCGCCGGGTGGCTCGGCTGGCCCCCCGGCCGCGCCGACGGAGCCGCTGCGATCCGGCATGGCGTGAGCCCGGGCGGACGCTCGTTTCGCCGCCAGGATCGGCGCCGCGAAAATCATCAAATTGCCCCTTGCATGGGCGGGGCAAATCCCCTAAATCCCCCTTGCCCAAATTCGCACGTGCCTGTGGTCGCGTGTCGGTCGGTAGGATCTCCGGACAAGAGGCCGGAAAGCTGCCAGGACGACCGATAGCCGGAGGGAACCGGCCCACCCCGCTCCTCATGCGGGGGACGTGACTTGAAGCAACGACGTAAGGGCTTTTTTGGTCTCGGTCGCCCCTCCAAAGGGCGGCGTTACTGAAGAGGCACTACATCTTGCCGGCCGTGCGGAGCGGGAATCCCTCTCCAATCGTGCGCAGTTGTATCGTCCTCGCCTGGCTGTCGCCCGGCGGGCGGTTCCACTGCCGTTCGGTCCGATGATGCGGCCGGGATAGAGCCCCGGCGAAGCGGGTACGGCCCGCAGACGACCCGGCGTGTCCACAGCGCCGGGCGGCTGCTTGCGCGTGCCCCGGCCGAACCCAGTGCGGGTTCGTCCGTCCTGTCGTCGTGCGGTTTACCGCGCTTCACGAGGCTTCAGGTCACTGGGAGGACACCATGACCGATCGCATCCGCGAATTCCTGCGTACCCGACGAGAGGATGGCCCCTGCGTGGTGGTGGACCTCGACGTGGTCCGCACCAATTATCAGGCCTTCGCCCGCGCCCTGCCGGACACCCGCGTCTATTACGCGGTGAAGGCCAATCCCGACGCCGCGATTCTTCAGGCGCTGGAAGAGATGGGCTCGTCCTTCGATTGCGCCTCTGTCGGCGAAATCGAGATGGTGCTCGCCACCGGCGCCGGCGCTGACCGCATCTCGTTCGGCAACACCATCAAGAAGGAGCGCGACATCGAGCGCGCCTTCCGCCTGGGCGTGCGCCTGTTCGCCGTGGACAGCTACGAGGAGGCGGAGAAGATCGCCCGCGTGGCGCCCCACGCCAAGGTGTTCTGCCGCATCCTGTGCGACGGCGCCGGCGCCGAATGGCCCCTGTCGCGCAAGTTCGGCTGCGAGCCGGAGATGGCCGCGGACGTGCTGGAACACGCCCATCGCCTCGGCCTTGCCGCCTATGGCGTGTCTTTCCACGTGGGCTCGCAGCAGAAGAACGTGCACGCCTGGGACGGCGCGCTCGCCTCGGCGGCGCGGATCTTCCGGGCCTGCGCGGAACGGGGTATCTCGCTCTCCATGGTCAATCTCGGCGGCGGCTTCCCCACCCGCTACCTGCAGGAAGTGCCGGGCGCGCAGTCCTATGGCGAGGCGATCTTCTCCTCCCTGCGCAAGCACTTCGGCAACCAGATCCCGGAAACCATCATGGAGCCGGGCCGCGGCATGGTGGGCAACGCCGGCCTCATCGAGGCCGAGGTGGTGCTCATCTCGAAGAAGTCCGAGGCCGATGCCATGCGCTGGGTCTATCTCGACATCGGCAAGTTCGGCGGTCTGGCCGAGACCATGGACGAGGCGATCCGCTATCCGCTGCGCACCCCGCGCGACGGCGATGACACCGCCCCGTGCGTGCTGGCCGGCCCGACCTGCGATTCGGCCGATGTGATGTACGAGAAGACCCCGGTGGAACTGCCGCTGTCGCTTTCCATCGGCGACAAGGTGATCATCGAGGCCTGCGGCGCCTACACCACCACCTATTCGGCGGTGGCGTTCAATGGCTTCCCGCCGCTGAAGTCCTACGTGATCTGAAGCTCGATCTGAGCACCTGATCAGGGCTCGATCCCCACCCCACTGTGCGCCGGGCCTCATGGTCCGCGCCGGTGGCAATGAGGAGGGGGCTTCCCCCTCGTCTTCCGCACCGTCCCGAAAAGGGTATGGCCGACCGCGCTTCCCGCGCGGCGGGACGGATCTCTTCGCCTCTCACGTTGGCACTGGAGCTGCTGATGACTGAGATCGTGCTGGAAACCGTGGAAGATGTGGCCCCGCGCGAGGCCCTGCTGGACCTGTGCCTGGGCGCCGAGCGCTTCACCAAGTCCTCCGAGCGCCTGCGTGAAGGCCGACTGCCAGCGCGCGACCTGGCCTTCGTGGCCCGTGGCCTCGATGGCCGCCTCGCCGGCACGGTGCGGCTGTGGAACGTCACCGCAGGTCCCGGAAAGCCGGCGCTGCTGCTCGGTCCGCTGGCGGTACACCCCTGGTTCCAGGCCCATGGCCTCGGCGCCGGCCTCATGCGCACGGCGCTGGATGCGGCGCGGGCGCAGGGGCACGGCGCGGTGATCCTGGTGGGGGATGCCGCCTATTACGAGCGCTTCGGCTTCAGCGCGCACAAGACCGGCGCGCTCTGGATGCCCGGCCCCTATGCCCGCCATCGCCTGCTGGCGGTGGAACTGGAAGCCGGCGCCCTCGATGGCGCCCACGGCCTCATCAGCCCTACCGGTGCGCGCGTGACGCAGCCATCTCTGGCGGAGCTTCTCGCGGTGGAGATGCGCAAGTCGGCATAGGGTGAAGGTCCGGCCTGTACGGCCGGCGGATGCAGAAAAGCCCCGGCCTTGCCGGGGCTTTTCATTTTGAGGCATCGGCGGTGAGCGGGGACAGGCCCGGCGCGGGGCCGGGCCTGTCGAAGCCGCTCATGCGAACCGGGCAGCGGCTGCCGCCCGCAGCTCTCAGCGCACGATGATGTTCTTGAACTGCCAGGGATCTTCCAGGTCGAGATCCTCGGGGAACAGCTTCTGGCGGCCG
Source organism: Xanthobacter autotrophicus (assembly GCF_005871085.1). Classification (GTDB taxonomy): domain Bacteria; phylum Pseudomonadota; class Alphaproteobacteria; order Rhizobiales; family Xanthobacteraceae; genus Xanthobacter; species Xanthobacter autotrophicus. The sequence continues at coordinate 57,920 of NZ_VAUP01000031.1, forward strand.
GTGAGGGGCGTCCAGTCCGTATAGGTGCCGATCACCGGGCCGAGATAGGGCAGTTGCACGTCGAGGCAGCGGCGGAAGTCCATCTCGTCGGCTTCCACGATGCCGGCGGTCGGATTCTCCAGCGCCCACACCATGCCGGCGAGCACGGCGGAGGTCACCTGCAGGCCGGTGGCGTTCTGGTAGGGCGCAAGCTCGCGGGTCTGCTCGATGGAGAGCTGGGAGCCGAACCAATAGGCGTTCTTGGCGTGGCCGTAGATCAGCACGCCCAGCTCGTCGATGCCGTCCACGATCTCGTGCTCGTCGAGGATCTTCCACTTGCCCTGGAAGTGGCCGCCATTGCCGAACATCTCGTGCAGGGAGAGCACGGCGTCGTTGGCCGGGTGGTAGGCATAGTGGCAGGTGGGCCGATAGAGCACGGTGTCGCCATCGCGCACCGTCAGGTAGTCGGCAATGGAGATGCTCTCGTTGTGGGTGACGAGGAAGCCGTACTGGGCCTGCGGCGTCGGGGTCCAGGAGCGCACGCGCGTGGCGGCGCCCGGCGAGAGCAGGTAGATGGCCGCGCCGCAGCCGGCCTCGTGGGTGCGGCCGTCCGGCGGCAGGGTCTTCTCATGGGTGCCCCAGCCCAGCTCGGCGGGCTGGAGGCCTTCGGAGACGAAGCCTTCCACCGACCAGGTGTTCCAGAACTCGCCCATGACCTTGGGGTCGCGGGCGCGCTGGGTGTCGCGCTCGGCGATGTGGATGCCCTTCACGCCAAGAGCGCGGGCAAGCTGCGCCCATTCCTCGCGGCTCGCCGGCTCGGGCCGGTCGAGGCCGGTGTCGTGAGCGATGTTCAGCAGGGCCTGCTTGACGAACCAGGACACCATGCCCGGATTGGCGCCGCAGGTGGACACCGCGGTGGTGCCGCCCGGATTGCGCCGGCGCGCGGCGAGCAGGCTCTCGCGCAGGGCGTAGTTGGTGCGCGCCGCGTTATCCATGGTCTCGTCGAAATAGAAGCCCTTCCAGGGCTCGATCACGGTGTCCACGTAGAGCGCGCCCAGCTCGCGGGTGAGTTCCATCACCGCGATGGACGACACATCCACAGACAGGTTCACGCAGAAGCCCTGGCCGCCGCCATTGGTGAGGAGCGGGGTCAGCAACTCGCGATAATTCTCGGCGGTGACTTCCGACTGGATGAAGCGGATGCCGCGGGCGTCGAGCAGCGTCTTGTGGTCCGCCACCGGGTCGATCACCACCATGCGGGAGAGGTCGAAATCGAAGTGGCGCTCGATCAGCGGCAGGGTGCCGCGGCCAATGGAGCCGAACCCGATCATCACGATGGGGCCGTCGATCTTCGCGTGGACCGGCCAGTCGCTCATGGCGCTACACTCCTCGTCGGGGGGCGGCGCCTTCCCGTCACGGGAACAGGGCGCCGCTCGATCACAGATTCCCGGGACGCACGCCAACCGGCGGAAACCGCTTCGTCGGCGCAGCGTCGGGGACAAAGACCCGCGACGGATGCGCGGGCGGCGGCACCATGGGAAAAGCGCGCCCGCGCGTCAACCGAAGAGGCGCGGGGAAGCCGGCAAACCAAATGATTGCGGTCGCTCCCGGCTTCTCTGGCGCCGGATCGGCTCAGGCAGACTTAGCCTGCGCGGGATGGGTCCGCGCGGGGCGGGCGGGCATGTGGTCCACCTTCAGCAGGTCGGGAAACAGGCGCATCCACACCACGGCCACGAGGATGGTGCCGATGCCGCCCGCCACCCCCGCGCCCACCGCGCCGAGCAAGGCGGCAGCCATGCCCGATTCGAACTCGCCCAGCTGGTTTGAGGTGCCGATGAACAGCGAATTCACAGCACTCACCCGTCCGCGCATGGCATCGGGGGTGGAGAGCTGCACCAGCGAGGAACGGATGACCACGCTCACATTGTCCGCCGCCCCGAGCACGAACAGGGCGCCGAGCGACACGACGAAGCTGCTCGACAGGGAGAACACCACGGTGGCCAGGCCGAACACCGCGACGGCGGCGAACATCTTGTGCCCCACCCGGTGCGACAGCGGCACACGGGCGAGCACCACCGACATGAGCACGGCACCCACCGCCGGGGCCGCGCGCAGGGCACCGAGGCCTTGCGCGCCCACGTGCAGGATGTCGCTGGCGAAGATGGGCAGCAGCGCCGTGACCCCGCCCAGCAGCACCGCGAACAGGTCAAGGGAGATGGAGCCGAGCACCACCTTGTGCCCACGGATGAAGGCAAGGCCCTCGAGCAGGGTGGCGAGGGTCATCCCGCCGCGCTGCACCGGGGCGTGCACGTGGCGCACCGCCATCATGGCAAGGGCTGCGGCGGCGTAGCACAGGGCTGCGCCGGCCAGCGGCACGGTGGGGCCGAACGCATAGGCGAAGCCACCCACCGCCGGCCCGGCGATGGTGGCCATCTGCATGGCGGAGGAGGACACCGCCAGCGCCCGGGGCAGCACCTCGCCGGGCACGAGGCGCGGCAGCAGCGCCGCCATGGTGGGATGTTCAAAGGCGCGGCAGGCGCCGAGCATCACCACCGCGCCATAGATGGCGGCAAGGCCCACCATCCCTTCAGCGAGGCCGAGCGCCAGCAGGGCGAGCGTCAGGGCGGCGATGGACTGGCAGATGAAGACGATGCGCCGACGATCGAACACGTCGGCGGCATGGCCGGCGATGAGGCTGAGGCAGAGGAGCGGCAGGAACTGGGCAAGCCCCACCAGCCCCAGCGCCACCGCGCTGCCGGTGAGGGCATAGACCAGCCAGCCCACCGCCACGCCCAGCATCTGGAAGGCGAGGGCGGAGGCAACGCGGCTGACCCAGAACAGCAGAAAGGCCGGGTGATCCCGCAGCCTTTCGGAGGGGGATGGGGTCGGGGCAGAAGCTTGGGGCACGGGGCAGGTCTCCGGGCCAAGGCGGCCCGGCTCTGGTCCGGCCTGCCTTGGCCCGTCAGGCGATGTCGGTGGAACGCAGCCGGGGCAGGCGCCCCGGACCGTTGGAGGATCAGTCGCTGGACAGGATGTGGTTACGCACGATCGGATAGACCTGCCCGGCCCATTTGCGGCCGGAGAACACGCCGTAATGGCCCACCCCCGCCTGCATGTGGTGGCGCTTCTTGTGGGGCCGCAGACCCGAGCAGATATCCTGCGCCGCCATGGTCTGGCCGATGGAGCAGATGTCGTCCCGCTCGCCTTCCACCGTCAAAAGGGCCGTCTTGCGGATGGCCTTGAAGTCGATGGGCTGGCCGCGATAGGTGAGTTCACCTTTAGGTAGAAGGTAATCCTGGAACACGTACTTCACCGTTTGCAGGTAGAACTCGGCGTCGAGGTCGAGCACGGCGAAATATTCGTCGTAGAAGGACTTGGTGGCCTCGGCCTTCTCGTCGTCGCCCTCGGCAAGGGCGTTGTAGAGGTCGAGATGGGCCTTAACGTGCCGGTTCACGTTCATGCTGACGAAGGCGGTGAGCTGAATGAAGCCCGGATAGACCTTGCGGCCCGAGCCGGCGAACCCCTTCGGCACTGTCGCGATGAGATTCTTTTCGAACCAGGAAATGGGCTTGGAGGTGGCGAGCTCGTTCACCTTGGTCGGGTTGATCCGGCAATCGATGGGGCCGGCCATCAGCGTCATGGAGGCTGGCGCGGCCGGGTTCCTGTTCTGCGCCATCACGGCCGCGGCCACCAGGGCCTGCACGCAGGGCTGGCAAACGGCGACGAGGTGAGACCCCGGCCCCATGATTTCCAGGAACTTGATGACGTGCTCGACATAGTCGTCGAAGGCGAATGGTCCAGCCGACAACGGCACGTCGCGGGCATTGTGCCAGTCGGTGATATAGACGTCGTGGTCCGGCAGTATCGTCTTCACGGTGTTGACGAGCAACGTCGCGAAATGGCCGGAGAGGGGGGCCACCACCAGCACGCGGGGCTGGGCGATGTCCACGTCCTTCTTGAAGCGCAGCAGGGTGCCGAAGGGCAGCACCGCCACCTTCTCCTCGATGACCTGGACCTCGCGGTTGCCCACCTCCACCGTGCGGAGGCCGAAGTCGGGGCGCCCGTGGCTGAGCCCGGCGCGTTCCACCAACTCGTAGGCAGCGGCGAGATGGCGCAGGCCCGCATGGCCATAGCCGTTGATGAGCGGACCCGTGAGGGTCTGCCGTGCGAGGCCCGCCAGAAAGCGGATGGGGCCCATCAAGTCGGACTGGGTTTGATACGCCTGATACATCATGGCTGCCCGTGCCGCTGCGACCGCCGGCTATGTACCGGAGAGACTGACCTGAATATCATCTGCAGCATGACGCTGAAAGGTCCTTCTGTTCCCCGTCTGCCGACGCCCTCATGGACGCCGGAGCCATTCTGTTTAAGTTATTGCCGCAGGGCCTGCTTTCCGCTTTGCAGCAAGCCTGAACGGATGTACCTGTTACGGTGAATTGTGAAGCGGTGCGTGGTGCAATGCAACATGCTTCCACGCAAGGAGCGCCGGAGCCGGAGCCGTTCACGTCGAAATCGGTCTGAATGGGTTGATCCGTCTGCGATTCGACACGAGACTGCGGACCTTGCCCGGTCTTGCGGAAGCGCGGACGCCGCGGAGACAACACGACCACGGATCAGGTATCCAGAACAGGCGCAGGGGGCGGGCAGCAAGACAAAGCATCCAGTTGAGGCCCCCGGCTGACGCATCCAAGTCCGATACTCAAGTCAAGCACCTAAGTCTAATATCCGAGGCGCAGGACAGGCAGACGAGCATCCAGCATGGCGACACTGACTATCTCCAGCAAGAACTATTCCTCCTGGTCCCTGCGCGGCTGGCTTCTGTGCAAGATGGCTGGCCTGTCCTTCGAGGAGGAGCGGGTGCCCCTCGATGATCCGGACATGAAGGCCGAGTTGCTGCTGTTGTCCCCCTCCTTCCTTGTGCCGCGTCTGGTGCATGAGGACGTGACCGTGTGGGACACCCTCGCCATCGCCGCCTTTCTCAACGAAGTCTTCCCGCAGGCCGGCCTGCTGCCGGCGGACCGGGCGGTGCGGGCGCACTGCCTGTCCATCTCGGGCGAGATGCATTCGGGCTTCGCCAACATGCGCTCGGCCCTGCCCATGAACATCAAGGCCCATTATCCGGGCTTCAAGGTGTGGGCCGGGGCGCAGGCGGACATCGAGCGCATCGTCGCCATCTGGCGCGGTTGCCTCACCGCTCACGGCGGACCCTTCCTCATGGGTGCGGCGCCGACGCTGGCGGACGCCATGTACGCCCCGGTCTGCTCGCGTTTCACGTCCTATGACGTGAAGCTCGATCCCGAGTGCGACGCCTACCGCGCCCGCATCATGGCTCTGCCCCTGATGCAGGAATGGATCGCCGGCGCGCAGGAAGAGCCCGAGGAGCTGGAAGAGCTCGGCGCCGAGTTCTGATCGCCGCGATGCTGGCATCCGCCGCCGCGCTACCCATGGGCGTGCTGACGGCGGGCTTTGCCGTGCTCGTGCTGGCCGGCATGGTGAAGGGGCTCATCGGCATGGGCCTGCCCACGGTGGGCATCGGGCTGCTGAGCCTGTTCCTCACCCCCGCCGAGGCGGCGGCCGTGCTGATCCTGCCGGCCACCGTCACCAATCTCTGGCAATATTTCACCGGGCCGAACGTGGCCGGCACGGCCCGGCGCTTCGGCGTCATGATGGGCGCCGTGGTGCTGGGCACGCTCATCGGCGGGCTGCTGCTGGGCGGCCTCACCTCCCCGGCGGCGGTGCCCATGCTGGGGGCGACCCTGTTGCTCTACGGCGCCCTCGGCCTCAGCGCCATTCCGCTGCGCCTGCCGGCGCGGCTTGAGCCGTGGCTGTCGCCGCTCATGGGGCTGCTCACCGGGCTGGTCACCGGCACCACCGGCGTGGCGGTGATGCCCTCCGCCCCCTATCTCCAGGCGCTGGGCCTCAATCGGGACGACCTGGTGCAGGCCCTCGGCCTCACTTTCACCGTCTCCACCTTCGCGCTCGCCGCGGTGCTCGCGAGCCCCGGGGAGGGCGGCGCGGTGCTGACCGATCCCATGGTGGCGCTGGCCTCGGTGGCGGCGCTTGCGCCCGCCTTCCTCGGCATGGAGCTGGGCCGGCGGATCCGCCTCGCGGTCTCGCCGCTGGTGTTCCGCCGGGTCTTCTTCGCCGGCCTCGCCCTGCTCGGCGCCTACATGCTGGCGCGCGGGTTCCGGTAGGTCGGGCTGCCGGTGCCCCCGCTCATTCGGAGAGGCGGTGGATGTCGTGCACCACGATGCCGATGGTATCGTCCGGCTTCTTCAGCCAGTCGCCCCGACGCAGGGTCTTCACCGTGTCTTCGTAGCCGGTCTGCCAGTGGTCGCGCATGGAGGTGGTGGAGAATTCATAGTCCTTGAATTCCCGCTCGTAGGTCTTTTCCTGGTAGATCAGGTGGCAGATGTTGACCGGGCCGGAGGCGCTGTAGTCCTCGATCAGGGCGAGGTCGTCTTCCGTGCGCAGTTGCTCGGGAATGCGCTGGAGCGCGTCATAGAGCTTCTGGCGCAGCTCCTGCACACGGCGGAATACATCGGTGGTGTAGCGGGTGCGGCTGGAATAGCCGATGTCCTTCTGCCGCTCGGAGACGTCGAACATGTCGCGCGGCAGCGGCCCGCGGGCGCTGAACAGGTCCACCTGGAACACCAGCGCGCTGGGATGGTCCGGCTGGTCCAGCAGGAACTGGAGCGGCGTGTTGGAGACGACGCCGCCGTCCCAATAATATTCACCGTCGATCTTCACCGCCGGGAAGCCGGGGGGCAGCGCGCCCGAGGCCATCACATGCTCCGGCGCGATGGTGTGTATCTTGTTGTCGAAATAGAGGAAGTTGCCGGTGCGCACATTCACCGCGCCGACCGAGAAGCGCTTCTCGCCGGAATTGATGCGGTCGAAGTCCACCAGCTTCAGCAGCGTGTCGCGCAGGGGCGCGGTGTCGTAGAAGGAGGTGGCCCCGGTCGCCCCCGCCGGCACCAGCCACGGATTGGGGAACCGCGGCTGGAAGAAGCCGGGCTGGCCCTGCAGGATGGTCCGGGCGGCGCTGAACTGGTTGCGCCACTGGCGGAAGATGTCCCCCTCCAGATTGAAGGGGATGATCCGCTGCGAGGTGATGGTCTCCCAGAACTCCCGCAGCTTGGCCACCCGGTCCGCCGGCGCGTTGCCGGCGATGATGGCCGAGTTGATGGCTCCGATGGACACGCCCGAGATCCAGTTGGGATCGCAACCCACCTCGTGCAGCGCCTCGTAGACGCCGGCCTGGTAGGCGCCGAGCGCGCCGCCGCCCTGGAACACAAGGGCGATGCGCTTGTATTCGTTGATGGTGTCGCACAGGTCGGGGGGCAGGTGATTGGCGCGAAGTGTCATGAACCTTGCCTCTCGCAGTCCGGCGGAACCCTCGTCGGGTTGAAGCGCGGCGCACCGCGCTGCCCGTTCCGCTGGATCATGTTCCGGTCAGATGAGCCTGAGCGGATCCGGCTCGCGTCTGTTTCGATGCGTCCTGCGCGAAACGGCGGCCGCTTCGCACAGGACGTTTAGCGCAAGATGTTCGGGCCTCAGCCCTCGTCGTCCTTGAGATAGTCGTAGATCACCTCGCCCATGCCGAGGGTCAGGTCCGCCTTGATGTGGAGGGCGGAGATCACCTCCAGCACCGGCAGCTGCGAGACGTTGCACAAGGCGTGGGGGAACAGGCCGAGGGCGCCCGGGCCGGTCCAGGCTTCCTTCAGGTTCACGTCTTCCAGATAGTAGCGCACCAGCTCACAGATGCGCGGCTTGGCGTCCACATCCGGGATGATCTTGAGCAGGAAGCTCGGGGTCAGGAGCGATGCAAGCACCTTCTCCTTGTCCACGGCCACATGCTTGTAGCCCATGGTCGCGGAGGCGCAGAGCACGCTGCCATAGTGCAGCGATCCCACCAGCGTGTCCTTCTCCACCGCCAGCTTGGGATTGGCGAATTTCTTGGGGAAGCCCCACAGCTCGCGGCCGCCGGCGATGGGGGACTCGTCGTCGAGATACATGGAGTGGACATAGCCGCCCTCCACGCCCTCGAACTTCACCGGAATGACCTGTCCGGTCTCGGTATAGTCGCCGAAACCGGTGGAATCCGGCATGCGGATGAATTCGTACTTCACGATCGGCTCGATGATCTCGAGCGGCTCCGGCACCACCTTCTCAAGCGCGGCGCGATCGGTGCGGTAGGTGATGATCATGAATTCACGATCGATGAAGCGGTATGGCCCTGGCGGATAGGAAGGGTTCACGAGCGGCATCGAATAGGCGGTGCGGCGAACGTCGGCGATCTTCATCGGCGTTTCTCTCGTGCTCCGTGGCCCGCTTCGCATCCGCGAACGGTTGCCGTCACGTTAAAGCGGGTGGGTGCGCGTGAAAAGCGCTTCAATCAGCGCGGGCGTGGAAAATCCAATGGCTTGAAGCCGCGTCCGAAGGCGATGGGGCCGCGACATAGCCGCCCGCCATGACCTCATCACGACATGCCCGCCCTGCATCTGGGCTGCGAACCATCTTGCCCGCAACGCACGCCGGCCGCGGGGCTTCGCCCTTACGGCGCGGTCTTCGAACCCGTGTTGGGGGACGCAGCGGACGCGCGGGCTCTAAAAGGCGAGCAGGCCACCCTTGCCGCCCTGGGTGCCGAAGGCCACCGCCCCGCCGGAGGGGTGCCAGGCCATGGCGCTCACCGGGTCGGAATCCGGCTTGCGCAGCAGGATCTCGGCGGCGTCGGCGATGCGCACCATCATCACCATGCCGTCCTCGTAGCCGATGCCCACCACCGGATCCTTGGGATGGGGCGCCACCACGGTGACGCGGGTGGTGGGGGAGGGGGCGAGCATGGACGGCTCCTTGCCCATGGGGCCGTCCTTGGCCTGGAACGGCCACAGGATGGCCTCGCCCGAGCCGGAGGTGGCGAGCCACTTGCCGTCCGCCGTGAAGGCGAAGGACTTCACCCGCGAGGGATAGCCGGACATGCGCATGTGCGCCCCGTCCACCACCCGCCAGCCGTGAAGCGCCGGCTCCTGCATGGTGGTGACCAGGAAGCGGCCGTCCGGCGAGAAGGTGACGCCGAGGTGGGAACCCTTCCAGCCGAACAGCTCCGGCTTGGCGGCGGCGGCATTGGGAAACCAAAGGGTGACGCCGCCATAATGGGCCACCGCGAGGCGCAGGCCCTTGGGCGCGAAGGCGAGGCCACCCACGGTGGAGGGCACATCGAGGCTTTTCGGCTCGCCCTTCGTCGGCAGCACATGGGCGGTCTTGCCGGCGGACCATGCGACCACGCCATCCGGTCCCAGCGCCACCCGATCGATCCAGCGGCCCTTCTGGCCGGCGAGGACACGGGTGGAGCCGTCCGAACGGGTCTCCATCACCTGCCCGTCGTCGCCGCCGGTGACGAGGCGCTTGCCGTCGGAAGCGGCATCTAGCACCGCGCCGCCGTGGACCTGAATCACCTTCGGCTCGGGGCCCACCAGATGCACCACGCCCTCCGTGCCCACGAAGGCAGCCGCCGCATCGAGGAAGGCGAGGGCGAAGATCCCGGTATCGAAGGCGAGGGGCTGCACCTTGCTGGTGAGGCTGGACGGGGCGGTGGACATGAAGGCGGCGTTCCCGGTTGCGGCGTCGACGCGCCTCATAAGGCACCGAACGTGCCCGACCGCAAGGATGGATGCAGGAGCCGGAGAGCGTCGCGCGGCAGGTCCGGACGGACGAGCCGCAAGAGAACGTGTCAAGCCGGAGGGGTCGGCCGCGTCCATCCACGGCTCTTTGCCGCGCCGGCTCCATGACCTATATCCGGACGACGACACCCCGCGAGAGCACGCGCCAGCGGTTTCAGGGACCATCCATGCAGACGGAACAGGGCGTTCTTCGCGCATCCATCGCGGTCACCTTGCTCATCTCGGCGTTCGGCATCACCTTCGGCATCCTGTCCGGCTCCTTCTCCATCGCCTTCGACGGCATCTATGCCCTGGTGGATGCCAGCATGAGCGCGCTGGCGCTGATCGTCGCCAACCTCATCGCCTCCTACACGTCGAGCCGGGCCGCGGCCGGGCCGCTCAAGGCGCGATTCTCCACCGGCTTCTGGCACCTGGAGCCCATCGTGCTGGGGCTGAACGGGGTGCTGCTGGTGGCTGTGTCCGTCTACGCCTTGGTCAACGCCATCGGCAGCCTGCTGATGGGCGGGCATGCGCTCGAGTTCGACTTCGCCATCATCTACGCAGTGGTCACGCTCATTGCCTGCACGGTGATGGCAGTGCTGGAGACCAAGGCCAATCGCACCATCAGATCCGACTTCGTGGGCCTTGATGCCAAGGCGTGGATGATGTCGGGCGGCATCACCGCAGCCCTGCTGGCGGCCTTCTGCGGCGGCTACCTGGTGCAGGGCACGACGCTCGAATGGATCTCGCCCTATATCGATCCCGCCGTGCTTGCCCTGGTGTGCGCCGTGATCATTCCCCTGCCGGTCTCCAACATCCGGCAGGCGCTCACCGACATCCTTCTGGTGGCGCCGGACGACCTAACCGCCCATGTGCATGAGGTGGCGAAGGGCGTGCTGAAGGAGTACGGCTTCCTGTCCTACCGAGCCTACATCGCCAAGGTGGGGCGCGCCAAGCAGGTGGAGCTGTATTTCATCGTGCCCACCGGCCTGCCGCCGCGCCGGGTGGAGGAATGGGACGCCGTCCGCGACCGCATCGGCGACGCCATCGGCTATGAGAGCCCCGACCGCTGGCTCACCATCGCCTTCACGGCGGACCCGGCCTGGGCGGACTAAGGAGCGGACGCTCCTGCCCTGTCCCGGATCGCCGCCATGCCTTATGAGCAGGCGCAAGCCATGTTCGACACGCCCCTGCCCATCGACGCCGTTCTCGGCGACCTCACAGCGACCCTCGCCACCGCGACCTGCGCGGTGCTGGTGGCGCCGCCGGGCGCGGGCAAGACCACGCGGGTGCCCCTCGCGCTGCTGGATGCGCCGTGGGTGAAGGGCGGCCGCATCCTGGTGCTGGAGCCGCGCCGCCTCGCCGCCCGCGCCGCCGCCCGCCGTATGGCGCAGAGCCTCGGCGAGCGGGTGGGGGACCAGGTGGGCTACCGCACCCGCCTCGCCTCGGAAGTGTCCGGCCGCACCCGCATCGAGGTGATCACCGAAGGCATCTTCACCCGCATGGTGCTGGAGGACCCGGAGCTTTCCGGCGTCGCCGCCGTGCTGTTCGATGAATTCCACGAGCGCAGCCTCGATGCCGACCTCGGCCTCGCCTTGGCCCTCGACGCCCAGAGGGGCCTGCGCGAGGATCTGCGGCTTCTCGCCATGTCGGCGACGCTGGACGGCGCCCGCGTCGCCGCCCTCATGGGCAGCACGGACGCCCCCGCGCCGGTGATCGAGAGCGAGGGGCGGGCCTTTCCGGTGGAAACGACCTATCTCGGCCGCGACCCGCGCAGTCCCCTCGAACCGCAGATGGCGGAGGCCATCCGCCGGGCGCTCGCCCGCGAGAGCGGCTCCATCCTCGCCTTCCTGCCTGGCGCGGCGGAGATCCGGCGCACCGAAACCCTTTTGCTGGAGCAGGTCCGCGACCCGTCCGTGGATGTGGTCGCCCTGTTCGGGGCGCTGGAGGCGGCCGAGCAGGATCGCGCCGTGCTGCCCGCGCCCAGGGGCCGGCGCAAGGTGGTGCTCGCCACTTCCATCGCCGAGACCTCGCTCACCATCGAGGGGGTGCGGGTGGTGGTGGATTGCGGCCTCGCCCGGGTGCCACGCTTCGAGCCCGACGTGGGGCTGACGCGGCTCGAAACCGTGCGGGTCTCCCGCGCCGCCGCCGACCAGCGGCGCGGCCGCGCCGGACGCACCGAGCCGGGCGTGTGCTATCGCCTGTGGGGGGAGGGCGAGACGGGAAGCCTCGCCGCCTTCGCCACCCCCGAAATCCTCGCCGCCGACCTCACCGGCCTGGTACTGGACCTCGCCCGCGTCGGTGTGCGCGAGCCCGCATCCCTGCCCTTCCTCGATCCGCCGCCGGCCCCGGCGGTGAGCGAGGCCAAGGCGTTGCTGCGCCTGCTCGGCGCCCTCGATACCGACGATACGGTGACGGCGCTGGGCCGCCGCATGGCGCGCCTGCCCTTGCCGCCGCGCCTCGCCCATCTGGTGGTGGTGGGCGCCGACCGGGGCGTGGCGCGGGAAGCGGCGGAGATCGCCGCTTTGCTCACCGAGCGCGGCCTGGGCGGCGATGGCGTGGACCTCCTCCACCGCCTCGAAGGCTTCCGTCGCGACCGCTCCCGCCGGGCCGAGGATGCCCGCCGCCTCGCCACCCGCTGGGCCGAGATGGCGCAGCGCGGCGGCGAAAAGGCCGATGGTCCGCGCCCGTCGCCGGCGGCGCTGCTCGCCTTCGCCTTTCCGGACCGGGTGGCGAAGGCCCGCGGCGACGGGACCCGCTTCCTCCTCGCCAATGGCCGGGGTGCGGTGATGGATCCCGCCGTGGCCCTTGCGCGGGCGCCCTTCCTCGCCGTGGCGGAGGTGGGCGGACGGGCCGAGGCCGCGCGCATCTCGCTGGCCGCCGCTTTGTCGCCGGATGAGGTGGAGACCCAGTTCGCCGGCGATATCACCGCCGGCACCGAGATCGCCTTTGACGCCGAGGCCGCCGCCGTGCGGGCGCGGGAAGTTCGGCGGCTGCGGGCCATCGTGCTGGCCGCCCAGCCGCGCCCGGTGCCGGCGAACGAGGCCACCGCGCGGGTGCTGGCAGAGGGTATCGCGGCGCTCGGCCTCCACCGCCTGCCGCTGAGCGCTGCCACGGCCCAATGGCGCGAGCGCGTCGCCTTCCTGCGCGCGGCCGAGGGCGAGGAATGGCCGGACCTGTCGGATGCGACCCTTGCCGCCACCGCCGCCGACTGGCTGGCCCCGTTCCTTTCCGGCAAGACCGCGCTGGCCGAGATTTCACCGGGCGATGTGGGCAACGCCTTCCACGCGCTCCTGCCCTATGGGCTTTCGGCACGGCTGGAGGCCGAGGCACCCACCCATTTCGCCGCCCCCACCGGCTCGCGCCTGCCCATCGACTATGGCGCAGAGGGCGGGCCGCAGGTGAGCGTGCGGGTGCAGGAATTGTTCGGCCTCACCCAGCATCCGGCCATCGCCGGCGGCCGGGTTCCCCTGACTCTGGCCCTTTTGTCCCCCGCCCACCGGCCGATCCAGGTGACCAAGGACCTGCCGCAATTCTGGCGCGGCTCGTGGCGGGAGGTGCGGGCCGACATGCGCGGGCGCTATCCCAGGCATTCCTGGCCCGAGGACCCCGCCGAAGCGCCCCCCACCACCCGGGCCAAGCCAAGGGGCACGTAGAAGCGGGAACGTAGCGCAGGGACGTAGGCGGAGGGACGTAGGGACGGGGCCCCTCAGCCCTCGTCCTTTGGGATCGGGCGGGGGCGACCTTCCTCGTCGATGGCGACGAAGGTGAAGACAGCTTCCGTCACCTTGGTGGTCTGCTCGCTGGCGCGGGCGCGGCGCCAGGCCTCCACCTCGATGCGCATGGAGGTGCGGCCCAGCTTGGCGACGCGGGCGAACAGGCTCACCTCGTCACCCACCGCCACCGGCGACAGGAAGCTCATGGCCTCCACCGCCACCGTTGCCGCGCGCCCGCGCGAGCGCCGCGCCGCCACGTTGCCGGCCGCAAGGTCCATCTGCGACATCAGCCAACCGCCAAAAATATCGCCGTTGGGATTGGTGTCCGCCGGCATGGCGATGGTCCGGATCACGGGGATCTCGTCCGGCATATGGGCCTCTTTATCGAGCATCGTTTCTCCATGCGCCTGAGGCGCGTTCCATCATGCCAAGCGCCTGAGGCGCTGTTGCCCTTTTGCGCGCGGTCGCGCTGGCTACGACTTTTGTCCATAGCAAAAATCTGACCGGCTTCCGCAAAATTTGATCCATCTCAGAGAATCGAGCCGGGGGTAGTGGTTATCTCTCTCTTGTCCATGTCTTTTCGGGGCAGACAGGGCATGGATGACCGGCTCCGCCTTGCTGTGTGGGCGGAGCCGGTATCTCTTTCAGCCGTCTATCCGGCGGTCGATGCGGTGCTGTCGGGGCTTAAAGCTCCGGCAGCCCGCTCAAAAAACGGTCCGGCCGCCCAACCGGAGACCGTTATGCCGTATTCGCGCACTCCCTTTACCCTCAGCTCCGTTCGTGCCGCCGCGCTCGCTGCCGCCGCGCTCTATGTCGCAGGTCTCGGCGCCGGAGTGACGCAGGCCTGCACCCGCGCGGTCTATCTCGGCTCCGATGGCGTGGTCATCACCGGCCGGTCCATGGACTGGGCCGAGGACATGCACACCAACCTCTGGGCTTTCCCGGCGGGCATGGCGCGTACTGGCGCCGCCGGCGCGAACACCCCGAAATGGGTGGCCAAATACGGCAGCCTCATCGCTTCCGGCTATGACGTGGGCACCGCCGACGGCATGAACGAGAAGGGCCTGGTCGCCAACCTGCTCTATCTGGCCGAATCCGAATACGCCAAGCCCGATGGCCGCCCCGCCCTCTCCATCAGCCTGTGGGCGCAATATGTGCTCGATAATTTCGCCACCGTGAGCGAGGCGGTGGCGGCCCTGTCCGCCGAACCGTTCGTGGTGGTGACCGCGAACCTGCCCAATGGTGATGGCGCGCAGCTGCACCTCGCCATTTCCGACCCCTCGGGCGACAGCGCCATCTTCGAGTATCTGGGCGGCAAGCTGGTGGTCCACCATGGCCGCCAATATCAGGTGATGACCAATTCGCCGTCCTTCGACCAGCAGCTGGCGCTCAACAGCTACTGGGAGCAGATCGGCGGCACGGTGTTCCTGCCGGGCACCAACCGTGCGGCCGACCGCTTCGCCCGCGCCAGCTTCTTCATCAAGGCCATTCCCACGAAGGCTTCCCCGGCCATCCTCACCGCCGTTCCGGACGGTACCTATGCCAATCAGGCGGTGGCGAGCGTTGCCAGCGTGATGCGCTCGGTGAGCGTGCCGCTGGGCCTCACCACGCCCGGCGAGCCAAACATCGCCTCCACCCTGTGGCGGACGGTGAGCGACCAGAAGGACCGCGTCTATTTCTATGATTCCGCCACCAGCCCCAACAGCTTCTGGGTGCCCCTCGACAGCCTCGATCTGAAGGCCGGAGCGCCGGTGAAGAAGCTGACCCTGACCGGCGGCAAGGTCTATTCGGGCAATGCTGCGGCGCGCTTCGAGCCGGCCGCGCCCTTCGCCTTCCTGCCGGTGGATGTGAAATAGCGCGCCAGGGTTGCATGACGTTTGCCTGACGGCGGCAGGGCGGCCACGGCTGCCCCGCGCAACATGCTGCAATGCACGATAATTTCCGATCCGCACCCTCGCCTTGCGCCGGATCGCCGCGCGTCCTGCTCGCCTCTTGATTGGCATCAATACAAGGAGCAAGGTGCCAGGATAACCTTATAACAATGAGGAACGGCTCCGCCGGAGCCGCACCCAGTCGCTCAGTCGCCGCAGGGTTCGGAATGAACTACGACAGCTTTTTCGCCGACGCCATCGACGCCCTGCGCAAGGAGCGCCGTTACCGTACCTTCGCCGAGATCGAGCGTGACGCGCGCCATTTCCCGCGCGCCGTCTGGCATTCCCCCGGCGGCCCGCGCGACATCGTGGTGTGGTGCTCCAACGACTATCTGGGCATGGGCAGCCATCCTGATGTGGTCGCCGCCATGTGCGAAGCCGCGAAGGCGCGCGGCGCCGGCGCCGGCGGCACCCGCAACATCTCGGGCAACAGCCACGAGATCGTGATGCTGGAGCGCGAGCTGGCCGACCTGCACGGCAAGGAATCCGGCCTCGTCTTCACGTCGGGCTACATCTCCAACGCCACCGGCATCTCCACCATCGTCAAGCTGATCCCCGACTGCGTGGTGATCTCCGACGAGCTGAACCACAATTCCATGATCGAGGGCGTCCGCCACGGCGGCCGGCAGAAGGCCATCTTCCGCCACAACGACCTTGATCATCTGGAAGAGCTGCTGAAGGCGGCCGGCGACCGGCCGAAGCTGGTGGTGTTCGAGAGCGTCTATTCCATGGACGGCGACATCGCCCCCATCGGCGCCATCTGCGAGCTGGCCGAGCGCTACGGCGCCATGACCTATCTCGATGAAGTTCATGCCGTGGGCATGTATGGCGAGCGCGGCGGCGGCGTCGCCGAGCGCGACGGCGTCATGGACCGCGTGGACGTGATCGAGGGCACGCTGGGCAAGGCCTTCGGCGTGGTCGGCGGCTATATCACCGGCAAGCGCCTGATCATCGACGCGGTGCGCTCCTACGCGCCCGGCTTCATCTTCACCACCGCGCTGCCCCCGGCGGTCGCGGCGGCGGCAGCAGCCTCGGTGCGGCACCTGAAGAACTCCCAGGCGGAACGCGACGGCCAGCGCGCCCAGGTGGCCAAGGTCAAGCGCGCGCTCGCTGCCGCCGGCTTGCCGCAGATGGACACGCCCACCCACATCGTCCCGGTGATGGTGGGTGATGCCAAGGCCTGCAAGATGGCGAGCGACCTGCTGCTCGCCGAGTACGGCATCTATATCCAGCCCATCAATTACCCCACCGTGCCCCGCGGCACGGAGCGGCTGCGCATCACCCCCACCCCGTTCCACGACGACGCGCTCATCGCCCATCTGGCCAAGGCGCTCACCGATGTGTGGGAGCGGCTGGAACTGCCCTATGCCGACCATGTGGCTGAGCGCGCCTCCGCCTCGTCCCGCCGCACGGCGCTGGGCCCCGCGCCCATCCCGCTGCCGGTGGCCGGCGGCTGAGGCGATTGGCCTTGCACTGAAGAAAAAGCCCCGGCTGGTCCGGGGCTTTTTCTTTTTCGGGGTCGGACGCCTCACCCCGGCGTGCCGATGGCCTTGCCGTCCGCTCCGAAGAAGGGGTGCGGGCCGTCATAGGCGCCGATGAAGCTGCGATGGGTCACGACCCGGCCGTCCGTGAACAGGTGCAGGGACAGGCTCGGCGGCTCCATGTGGAAGGTGGGCGGCGCTTGCGGATCGAGGGCGAGGCTCACGGAATGGGCGGGGGCCGGCCCGATGGTGGCGGCGACGCCGGCGAAGCTGGTGGTCACCGCCCGGTGGACATGGCCGCAGGTGAAGCCCAGCACCTGGGGCCAGTGCCCGAACACCTCTTCCAGCCCCGCCGCATCTGACAGGTTCTGCACATCCATGTGCCGGATGCCGGTGAGGAACGGCGGATGGTGGGCGCAGACGAAGGCCGGCCGCTCGGGTGCTGCGCCCAGCGTGCGGTCGAGGAAGGCGAGGCCCTCTTCCCCCAGCGCGCCATGGGGGCGGCCGTAGACGGTGGAATCCAGCATCACCAGCCGTAGCGGGAAGTCCTCCACCACATAGTTCACCCGTTCGCCGTCGCAGCGCGCCGCGATCTCCGGGAAAGCGGCGAGGAGGCCGGCGGACGAATCGTGGTTGCCCGGAATGGGGAATAGCGGCATGGGCAGCGCCGCCGTGATCGCCCGGAAGCGGGCATATTCGGTCGCATCGTCGAAATCCGTCAGGTCGCCGGTGACAATCACCACATCGGGCCGAGGCGCCAGGGCGAGGATGTGGGCAACCGCGGCTTCCAGATAAAGCGCCGTGTCCACCACCCCATAGGCGAGGGTGCCGGGGCGGCGGATGTGGGTGTCGGTGAGCTGGGCGATGAGCATGGGGCAGATTCAGATGAGGCAGGACCGGGTTAAGCCCATCAGGCGAGGCTGATTCGGGCGGGATCGAGGATAAGCCCGACAGCGGCGCCGGGAACCAGCAGCCCATCGGCGGGCGCCTCCACCAGGATGCGCGCTCCGGCCGGGTCCTTGAGGGTGACCTTCTGGCGGGCGCCCTGGAATTCCACCTGCACCACCTCGAACACGAGGGGGGTGTCCGCCGGGCTCGCGAGCCGCGCTGCCTCGGGGCGGAACAGCAGCCGCACCGCTCCGGGTCCGCTCGGGGCGGCGGGCGGGACAAGATCCTGCGGCAGCGGTACGACGCCCGCCGCCGTCTCGAAGCGGCCGTTCTTCAGCGTGCCCGTGAGGCGATTGGTGACGCCGACGAAATCGGCCACGAAATCGTCGGCGGGGCGGAAATACACATCGCGCGGGGTGCCCACCTGGGCGATGGCACCGTTGCGCATCACTACGATGCGGTCGCCCAGGGCCAGCGCCTCGGCCTGGTCGTGGGTGACATAGATGGCGGTGATGGCGAGGCGCTTCAGCAGCGCGTCGATCTCGCCGCGCAGGTGCTCGCGCAGGGCGGCATCCAGCGCCGTGAGCGGCTCGTCCAGCAGGATCACGCGGGGCTCCACGGCGAGCGCGCGGGCCAGCGCCACCCGCTGGCGCTGGCCGCCGGAGAGCTGGTCGATGCGCCGCTGGGCCAGCGCGCCGATGCGCATCATCTCCAGCACGCCGGCGGCCTGCGCGCGCCGCGCCGCCTGCGCCATGCCGCGCACGCGCAGGCCGTAGGCCACATTGTCGATGACGCTCATGTTGGGGAACAGGGCATAGGACTGGAACACCATGCCCACGTTGCGCTTCTCGATCGGCAGGGCGGTCACGTCCGCGCCGTCGAAGCGGATATGCCCGCCCGCATCGGGGGCCTCCAGCCCGGCGATGAGGCGCAGCAGGGTGGTCTTGCCGCAGCCGGAAGGGCCGAGCAGCACCAGCGTCTCGCCCGCCCTCACATCGAGATCGAGGGGGGAGAGGGCGCGGGTGCCGTCGGCGAAGGTCTTGCCGCAGCTGGCGACCGTGATGGCGGCGCCCCGGTTCATCGCGCCGCGCCCTGCACGGTCCGGCCGAACAGCTGGAGGGCGACGAGCAGGGGCACGATCATGACGAAGAATACCAGCGTGTAGGCGCTCGCGATTTCGAGGCGCATGGAGGCGTAGCTGTCGGCAAGGCCCACCGGCAGCGTCTTGGTAAGGGGGGTATGCAGCATCCAGGTGAGGTTGAACTCGCCGATGGAGAGGGTCACCACCATCAGCGCCCCGGCGAGGATGCCACCCCGCGCATTGGGCACCACCACATGGAAGAAGCGCTGCAGCGGCGAGGCGCCCAGCGAGGCGGCGCCCTCCTCCAGCGTGCGCACGTCCACGGCGGCGAGCACCGCCATCACCGCGCGCAGCATGAAGGGCAGGGTGTAGAGCACGTGCCCGGTGAGGATGAAGAGCGGGCTCATGCGGAATTCGCGGATGCCGCCGTAGGCGAGGATCAGCGCCAGCGCCAGCGCGAGGCCGGGAATGGCGACGGGCAGCGTCACCACCTCCTCCACCAGCCGGGTGAGCCGCGACGGCCGGCGCGCGAGCGCCCATGCCGCCGGCACGCCGATGAGCAGGGTGACGCCGAGGGTGCCGAGCGCGATGGCGATGGAGAGAGCGATGGTGTCGGAATAAAGCGCCAGCACCTCGCCGATCCACTTCAGCGTGAGGCCGGAGGAGACGCCGCGGAAGTAATTGACGGTGAAGCCGGCAAGGATCGAGGCGCCCGCCGGTACCATCAGGAAGGCGCAAGCCAGCAGCGTCACCGTCAGCTGGAAGGCGAAGGTGAGGCGGTGGGGTTTCATCGATACGCTCATGGCCTCACCCCGCCGCCGCGACGCCGGAGCCGGCGAAATTGCGCGTCAGCGCCAGCACCATCCAGGTGATGAGGCCAAGAGCGATGGAGAGGGCGGCGGCCGTGGCGAAATTCGCGTTGAGGGTGAACTCCGTATAGATGGTCATGGCCAGCACATCGATGCGTGTGGCGAGCGTGAAAGCGGTGCCGAAGGCGCCCATAGCGGTGGCGAACGCGATGGCGCCGGAGGCCATGAGCGCCGGGGCGATGCCCGGCAGCGTTACGTCCCGCATCACCTGCGCCCGGCTTGCACCCAGCGAGCGGGCGGCCTCCTCCAGCGCCGGGTCCAGCTTCTCCACCGCCGCCATCAGGGTGACCAGCACCCGCGGCAGGGAGAAATAGACATAGCCCGCGAACAGGCCGGCCATGGAATAGGCGAATACCCAGCGCCCCATCCCGAGCCCCATGGAGAGGCTGGAGAGCAGCCCCTGCCGCCCCGCCAGCAGGATCACCATGAAGCCCACCACCACGCCCGGAAAGGCCAGTGGCAGGGTGAGCAGGGACACCAGCAGCGGCCGGCCGACGAAGCGGTTGCGGGCAAGGAACAGCGCGACCACCGTGCCGATGGCCAGCGTCGCCGCCGTCACTGCGGCGGAGAGCGCCAGGGTGGCGAGAAGGGTCGCCAGATGGCGCGGATTGGTGAGGATGGCGAGATATTCCGCAAGGCCGTTGGGGCCTGATCCGGCCACGCCGACCAGCCGCACCATGGGCAGCAGGAAGAACGCCGCCACGAACAGGAACAGCGGCAGAAGGAACAGGCGGGCGAGGCGGTCGGCGCTGTGCATGGGGTGGGACCGGGTTGGAGATCGCCGGGGTGATGGCGGTGCAAGGACAGGCGCACTCCCTCTCCCGCGTGCGGGGGAGGGCCGGGGAGGGGGAGGGCGCCGGTGGTTTTCCCGCTGTCGGGCGTGCAAATGTCTAGCGTGCTGCCCCCTCCCAACCCTCCCCTGCACGCGGGAGAGGGCTTTGCAGCGGCTCGGAACCCCTCACTTCACCGCGTTCAGATAGGCTTCCGAGAAGGCCTTCTGGGCGGCTTCCATCTTGGCGTAGTCCACCGGCTTGGCGCGGGCGTAGTCGGCGGCGGGAAGGAAGCGGCTGGCCACCTCCGGCGGCAGCTTGATGTCGCGGGCCGGTCGCAGATAGGCCTTCGCCCACATGGTCTGGCCCTTGTCGGAGAGCACGTAGTCCAGCACCTTCTTCGCCGCCTCCGGGTGGGGCGCGCCCTTCACCATGGTCATCACATAGGGCACCACCACGCTGCCCTCGCAGGGGATGACGAATTCGAAGTGGCCCATGTCCGAGTAGCGGGCGCGGTAGGCGTTGAAGTCGTAGTCGAACAGGATCGGGATCTCGCCGGAGACCACGCGCGCATAGGAGGTCTGCTTCGGCACGATGGGCTGGTTGGCCTGGAGCTTCTTGAAGTATTCGATGCCGGGCTTGAAGTCGTCCAGCGTGCCGCCCATGGCGCCGTTCACCGCCACCGCGCCTACATAGCCCACGAAGGCGCTGGTGGGGTCGAGATAGCCCACGAGGCCCTTGTATTCGGGTTTCAGCAGGTCGGCCCAGCAGGCCGGCACCGGCGCGCCGCCCAGCGCATCCTTGTTCACGAACAGGCCCAGCGTGCCGGAATGGATGGTGAACCAGTTGCCGTCCTTGTCCTTCAGCCCCGCCGGGATCTCGGCGAAGCCCTTGGGCTCGTAGGGCTGGGTCACGCCCGCGTCCTTGGCCTTGATGCCGAAGGTGACGCCCAGATAGGCCACGTCCGCCACCGGGCTCGCCTTCTCGGCGATGATCTGGGTGAGGGACTGGCCGGAATTCTTGTTGTCCTGCGGCACCTCGATGCCGGTGTCGGCCTTGATGGCCTTCAGCATGGCGCCCCAGTCGGCCCATTCGGGCGGGCAATTGTAGCAGATGGCGTCCGCCGCCGCGGCCGGGCGGCCGGCGAGGGGGAGCGCCGTGAAGGCGAGCGCGGCGACGGCGCCGGCTTTGAGAAGGCGGGGAAGGGTGGGGCGCATGGCTGGCCTCGGAAGAAGGGAAGGGCTTGCCGGACTACCGCCGGATAGCGGCCTCCGGCTCTAAACTCTAGGGAGGAGAAGACGTTATCCGATCACCTTGCGATGCAGGCTGGTCGGCGCGTGCTGTTGGAGCGAGCGTTCCGCCGGGGCGGAGCGTGAAGGGCAGGTGTTCGACACGGGGGGCGGCGCCTTCGTTGATCATGGCGAAGAGCAGCGCCACGGCGCGCTCCCCCATGAGCCGGGTGGGCGTGTCCACCGTGGCAAGGGTGGGATGGACGGCCCCGCCCAGGGCGATGCCGTCGAAGCCGGCGACGGAGACGTCGTCCGGCACGCGGAACCCCAGCGTGCGCAGGGCACCGACCACCGAGAGGGCGAGCAGGTCGTTGGAGCAGAGCGCTGCCGTTGGGGGCGCTCCGGCGCGAAAGAGGCCCGCGAGGGCCTCGGCATGGCTCGGCGCATCGCCGAGATAGTCGAGCTCGAGGGGGACCTCGGGCTCAAGGCCCGCCTTTTCCATGGCGGCGCGGTAGCCTTCGTGGCGGCGGCGGGCGCGGTCGGAGGTGGCGAAACGCCCCGCGAGATAGGCGATGCGCCGATGCCCGGCCGCGATCATGGTCTCGGTCAGGGCGAAGGTGGCGGCCGCATTGTCCACGCACACGGCGGCCCGGCCGGGGTGGGGCGGCTCGTTGTGAACCAGGACGTAGGGGATGTCCTCCGCGTCCAGCAGGTCCAGGGTGGCGTTCTCGGCGGCATCGGCGACGGTGAGGATGAGGCCGGCCACGTTCTGGGCTACCAGCGTTTCCACCAGCTCGGCCTCGGCGCCGGGCTCATAGTCGGTGGCGGTGAGCAGCAGCGTGTGCTGCCGCTCCCGCGCCGCCGACTGCATGCCGGCGACCGAGGCGGCAAACACCGGATTGGTGAGGCTGGGAATGACAACGCCCAGGGTTCTGGTGCGCAGCGTCTTCAGCGCGCGGCCGATCTCGCTCGGGCGGAACCCCAGCTCGGCGACGGCGGCGCGGACGCGGGCATCCACGGCGGCGCTGGTGGGGGCCGAGCGGTTGATGACCCGGCTGACGGTGGCGATGGAGCAACCGGCGCGCTCAGCAACTGTGCGAATGGTGACGATGCGTGGCATCGCGCGATCCTGAAGCCGGGGACCGGAGGTCGTCCAGTCCGTGAAATCGTTTTCAGGACCTTATTCGACAATGCACGACAGCCATATGACCGGCGGCGGGCCCCTCGAGCGGGAACGAGACGGTATCAAGGTATTGAATTTCGGCGGGGTGCGAAGGGGGCGGCCTTGCCCGGCACTTCTGGCTGATCTTGCCGCCCGCGCGAACGCAAACAGCGGGCGTGCTGGAGCACGCCCGCTGTGGGGAAGGGAGGATCAAGGGCGGCGAGACTCCCTTCCTTCGCGGAGCCTCACCTGGGCGGGAGGCGATCTGGGGGGCCGCGCCGACCGCTGGGCGGTGGCGGGGCAAAGCCGGGGGGTGGCGGCGGCAGCAGTGCCGGCTCGATCTGGGTCAGCCGCTGAAGCTGGTCGGCGGACAGGCGCGCCTTCAGGGCTTCCACCGCCTGCCTCAGCCGTGTACCGGCCTTGCCGGCCTCCTCGTCGCGCACCGCAAGCGCGGTGACGAGGGCGAAGGGGGCCGGGGCGCCGGGCACCGCTGCCGGAGCACCGGGCGGCGGGAAGGGCGCGCCCGGAGGCGGCGGGGGCGGAGGAAGAGCGGCCTGGAAGGCGTCGGTGAAGTCGCGCCAGGCATCCATCTGGTTCGGCCGGACGCCGATGGCGGTTTCGGCGGCGGCGAGGATCTGGGCGAGCCCCAGCGGTCCGCCGGGGGGCGGGCCACCGCGCGCCGGGCCGGGATGAGGCCCAGGGGCGCCGGGCTCTTCGCTGGACCCGGGTGGCGGAACGTCACGGGAGGGGTTCCAGGAGAGCTCCGGCGGCAGCGGCTGGCCTTCCATGGCAAGGGCTGCGACCCGCACCGGGCCGCTCGACATGGTCTGCGGCAGCCGGTCCTGCGTCTTCGAGGAGGCGGGGCCGGACAGGGATGCGACGACAGCGCATCCCGCCGCAAGGGCGAGGGCGGCGCCCGTCAGGAGCTTGGTGCGCAGAGGCTTGA
This sequence comes from Xanthobacter autotrophicus, assembly GCF_005871085.1. GTDB lineage: Bacteria > Pseudomonadota > Alphaproteobacteria > Rhizobiales > Xanthobacteraceae > Xanthobacter > Xanthobacter autotrophicus. The sequence goes on from NZ_VAUP01000031.1 coordinate 81,634, forward strand.
AGGACATGGGGTGCCTGCTGTCTTTCTTCAGGTTGACTGCAGTTTCACCCCCTCCCGTTGCTGGCGAAGGTCGGGACATGTCCCAAGGTGTCGGCGCGGATCGAATTTGTATCGAAATATTGCTCAATGCCCCTGGGCAATGCTTCGATGCAATGGAGGGAGCGGCGGCGGCGCGTCTCCGCTAGACTCGCCGGAAAGGAGACGCCGGTGCAGTCTGAAGGCGCAACGCATATACTCGTCGTCGACGACGATCTCGAAATCCGTAAATTGCTGGGGCGCTACCTGACGGCCCAGGGCTTCCGCGTCACCACCGCCGGCGACGGCCGGGAGATGGAGGAGAAGCTCGCCACCCAGCGCATCGACTTCGTGGTGCTGGATCTGATGCTGCCGGATGCTTCCGGCCTCGATCTGTGCCGCGCCCTGCGCAACCGTTCGCGGATCCCCGTCATCCTGCTCACGGCGCTGAAGGAGGATGTGGACCGCATCATCGGGCTGGAGATCGGCGCCGACGATTATCTCGGCAAGCCGTTCAATCCGCGCGAGCTGGTGGCGCGCATCCGCGCCGTGCTGCGGCGCACCGGTGGGGCCGAGCCGGAACCGGTGGCGGCCACGGCGTTCCGCTTCGGTCGCTTCCGTGCCGAGCCGGAACTGCGGCGCGTCACCGACGCCGACGGGGTGGAGATCCCGCTCACCGGTGCTGAGTTTGACCTGCTGATGGCCTTCCTGGAGCGGCCGGGCCGCATCCTCTCCCGCGAGCAACTGCTGGACATCACCCGCGGTCGCGAGGCCGGGCCCTTCGATCGCTCGGTGGATGTGCTGGTGAGCCGCCTGCGCCGCAAGCTCGGCGACCAGGGCGCGTTCCAGATCCTGAAGACCCTGCGCAACGGCGGCTATCAACTGGCGGTGCGGGTGGACCGGGAGGAAGCCTCGTGAGGACCCTGCGCGCGCAGGTTACCGCGCTGCTGGCGGTGGCGGTGCTGGTGGTGATCGCCCTTGCCAACAGCGCGTCCTTCTTCCTGACCCATCCCGAATGGCCGCCCTTCGAAGAGGGCGACAAGGCCCAGGACATCATCCTTCTCGCCGATCTGGCGGCGGCGGTGCCGTCGGGGGCCCGTTTGCCGGGGGAGCGGGCGAGGATCCAGGCCGTGCCGCCCGATGGCGAGATCGATGCCGAGGCGACCCACCGGCTCGGAGACTCCATGGCCCGGTTCGGCCGTAATGCTCCCGTGCGGGTCTACCGGCCCGCCTTCGGGGAGCCGTCCCTGACCGCCGTGCGTCTCGCGGACGGGCGCTGGCTGGTGCTGGAGCGGCGGTTTGGTCCCATGCGCCCGCCGGATGGCCCGCCGGGCGGCACCTTCGGCTTCGCCACCTGGCTCGCCTTCATGGTGGCGGGGGTAACGCTGGTGGTGGTGGTCGCGGTCCGGCGGCTGACCAAGCCCTTGTCCCTCATCGAGGAGGCGGCCCGGGGCATTGGTCCCGATGGGGAACTGCCGGTACTGCCCGAGGAGGGGCCGGCCGAGGTGCGCGCGGCGGCCGCCGCCATCAACCGCCTCTCGGCCCGGCTCAAGTCGGCCATCGACAGCCGCATGCGCATCGTGGCCGGCGCCGCCCACGACCTGCGCACCCCGCTCACCCGCATGCGGCTGCGCGCCGAGTTCATCACCGACGACGAGGAGCGGGCGCACTGGCTCTCGGACCTGGAGGAACTCGACCGCATCGCCGACAGCGCCATCCGGCTGGTGCGCGAGGAGGTGGAGGGCGGCCCGGAGGAAGAGGTCCGCTTCGACGATCTGGTGGAGGGCGTGGTGGCGGAAGTGGCCGAGGCGCGGCGCCCGGTCCATCTGGCGGGGGCGTCACCGGTGGCGGTGCGGGGGCGTCCGCTTTCGCTGCGGCGGGCGGTGCGCAACCTGGTGGTGAACGCCGCGACTCATGGCGGCGGGGCGCGGGTTGCCGTCAGCGCCGAGGCGGGGCGGGCGGTGCTGATCATCGAGGATGATGGCCCCGGCATTCCCGAGGCGCTGATGGGGCAGGTGTTTGAGCCCTTCTTCAGGGTGGACCCGGCGCGTCAGGTCAGCATCCCCGGGGCCGGTCTGGGCCTTGCCATCGCCAACGAGATCGTCACGCGCCACGGCGGCCGCCTCACCCTCGCCAACCGGCCGGGCGGTGGCCTGTTGCAGCGGGTGGAATTTCCGGGGATCGCGGTGGAGGGGGGAGCGTGACCGGACAGGCCGCGCGGAGGCCAGAGCGATCGTTCGCAGGCCGTGCCTGCACATCGGGGTTTTCGCGTAATCGGGGTTTTTCGCGCAGAGGCCAGGGCGGCTGGAGCCGCCCCATAGCGATCAGGGCGGCCGATGGGCCGCCCTGATCGGGCTCAGCGGGTTGGGACGGGCTTCTCGCCGCGATAGTCGTAGAAACCGCGCTGGGTCTTGCGACCGAGCCAGCCAGCCTCGACGTATTTTACCAGCAGCGGGCAGGGGCGGTACTTGGAATCCGCCAAGCCCTCGTGCAGCACCTGCATGACTGCGAGGCAGGTATCGAGGCCGATGAAGTCGGCCAGTTGCAACGGACCCATGGGATGGTTCGCGCCGAGCTTCATGGCCCGGTCGATGGAATCCACGCTGCCGACGCCCTCGTAGAGGGTGTAGATGGCCTCGTTGATCATGGGCAGCAGGATGCGGTTGACGATGAAGGCCGGGAAGTCCTCGGCCACCGCATAGGTCTTGTGCAGGCGGGTGACGAACTGCTTCGAGCTTTCGAAGGTGTCGTCGTCGGTGGCGATGCCACGCACCAGCTCCACCAGTTCCATCAGCGGCACCGGATTCATGAAGTGAATGCCGATGAAGCGCTCGGGGCGGTCGGTGGCGGCGGCCAGCCGGGTGATGGAGATGGACGAGGTGTTGGAGGCGAGCAGCGCGTCGGGCCGCAGCACCTGGCATAGGCCGGTGAAGATCTTGCGCTTCACCTCTTCCTTCTCGGTGGCCGATTCGATGACGAGGTCGCAGTCGGCCAGGTCCTCGGTGCGCTCGGCCATGGCGATGCGGGCGAGGGCCACCTGCCGGGCGTCCTCGGTCACGGTGCCCTTGGAGACCTGCTTGGCCATGTTGCCATTGATGGTGGCAAGGCCCGAGCGGATGCGGTCGGGGTCCGCGTCATGGATGAATACGTCATAGCCGGCGAGGGCGCAGACGTGCGCGATGCCGTTGCCCATCTGGCCTGCGCCGATGACCCCGACCTTCTTGATCTCGAGCGGCATGGTTCTCTCGTTTCACCTTGATGCCGGGGGGAGGAGCCGGCGCCCCTGATGGCAGCGGCCGGGGCGTGCCCGGCCGCCTGTTTCTAGTGCATTTTCGATCTGCGTTGAATGGGGGCCAAGGCGCTTGAAAACGCTTTGGCCTTATCCTTTCGCCTTGGCGAGTTCCGCCTTCAGCTCGGGGATGACGGTGTTGATGTCGCCAACCAGCCCGTAGTCGGCCACCTGGAAGATCGGGGCCTCCTCGTCCTTGTTGACGGCGACGATGACCTTGGAGTCCTTCATGCCGGCCAGATGCTGGATGGCGCCGGAAATGCCGAGCGCGATGTACAGCTCGGGGGCCACCACCTTGCCGGTCTGGCCCACCTGCCAGTCGTTGGGGGCGTAGCCGGCGTCCACGGCGGCGCGCGAGGCGCCCACCGCGGCGCCCAGCACGTCCGCCAGCGGCTCGATCAATTCGGCGAACTTCTCCCGCGAGCCCAGGGCGCGGCCGCCGGAGACGATGATCTTCGCCGCCGTCAGTTCCGGACGATCTGAGGCCGCGATAGTCTCCTCCACGAAGGTGGAGACGCCGGGATCAGCCACCGCCGGGATGGCTTCCACGGTCGCCGAGCCGCCTTCGCCGATGGCGCCGAAGGACGCGGTGCGCACCGTGATCACCTTCTTCGCGTCGGAGGACTTCACGGTCTGGATGGCGTTGCCCGCATAGATCGGCCGCTCGAAGGTGTCGGGGGCCACCACCTTGGTGATGTCCGACACCTGCATCACGTCCAGCAGGGCTGCCACGCGCGGCAACACGTTCTTGGCCACGGCGGTGGAGGGGCCGACGATGGCGTCATAGCCGGGGGCCAGCGCCACGATGAGCGCGGCGAGCGGCTCGGCGAGGCGATGGGCATAGAGCGCGTCGTCCGCCAGCAATACCTTCTCGACGCCCGAAAGCTTGGCGGCGGCGTCGGCGACGCCCTTGGCATTCTGGCCGGCCACCAGGATGTGCACCGGGCCGCCGAGGGCGGCGGCGGCGGAAAGCGCCTTGGCGGTGACGCCGTTGAGAGCCGAATTGTCGTGTTCGGCGAGCAGCAAAGTTGCCATCAGATCACCCCCGCCTCATCCTTGAGCTTCGCCACCAGCTCGGCCACCGAACCCACCTTCACGCCCGCCTTGCGGCCCGCGGGTTCCGCGGTGGAGAGCACGGTGAGGCGCGGGGCGACGTCCACGCCGTAATCGGCGGGCGTCTTCTCGGCGATGGGCTTCTTCTTCGCCTTCATGATGTTGGGGAGCGAGGCGTAGCGCGGCTCGTTGAGGCGCAGGTCCGTCGTGACGATAGCCGGGCCGTTGAGCTTCACGGTCTGCAGGCCGCCGTCGATCTCGCGGGTGACGGCGACGCCGCCGTCCTCGACCACGACCTTGGAGGCGAAGGTGCCCTGGGGCCAGCCCAGCAGGGCGGCGAGCATCTGGCCGGTCTGGTTGCAGTCGTCGTCGATGGCCTGCTTGCCAAGGATGACGAGGCCGGGGGCTTCCTCGCCGACCACGCCCTTGAGGATCTTGGCCACCGCGAGCGGTTCCACCACGCCGTCGACCTTCACCAGGATGCCGCGGTCGGCACCCATGGCCAGCGCCGTGCGCAGGGTCTCGGAGGCCTGGGCCGGGCCGATGGAGACGGCGATCACCTCGGTGGCCTTGCCGGCTTCCTTCAGGCGGAGCGCCTCTTCAACCGCGATCTCGTCGAACGGGTTCATGGACATCTTGACGTTGGCGAGCTCCACGCCCGACCCGTCCGATTTCACCCGGACCTTTACGTTGTAATCCACCACCCGCTTAACGGGCACCAGGATCTTCATAGAGGCGTGCTCCCCGTTCCCGAAATATTGACCGGCGGTCGAAAAGTCGCGCCGATCATCCAGTCTTCCGCGTCGTCCCTGCATTGCAGCATTTTGTGCGGGCCGGCAACGTAGGAGGGGCCAGAAAGTGTGTCAACGCTCGCGCTTTCAAGGTCTGCTAAAGTTGGACATGTCGGTCTCTCACGGCTCGTTCTTGCGCGGCGCCGGACGGCTCGGCACTCCGGAGGGATCGGGATCCAGCAGCGCCACCCCGGGCCGGCGCATCACCGTCACCAGCAGCGCGCCAGCGAGGAAGCCGCCCACATGGGCCCACCAGGCGGTGTCGTGGTCGTCGCTCGCGAGGATCTGCCAGACCTGGAGCATGAACCACGCGCCGATGGCCCAATAGGCCGGCACGCGCAGCGGGATCTTCATGAGCACCAGCGCCCACAGGCGGATGTTGGGGTGCAGGACCAGATAGGCCGCGATCACCCCCGCCACCGCGCCGGAGGCTCCCACCAGTGGCGCTTCCGAGGCGGGGTCGGCGACCACATGCACCGTCGCCGCCGCAACACCGCACAGAAGGTAGAAGGCGAGGAAGCGGGCATGGCCGAGTGCGTCCTCCACATTGTCGCCGAACACGAACAGGAAGGCCATGTTGCCGATCAGGTGCAGCCAGCCGCCATGCAGGAACATGTAGGTGACGAGGCTGAAGGGCGCGGGCATGCGCGCATAGCCTTCCGGCAGCACCGCCTCGCCCGTCACCACCGCCGGTATGGTGCCGAAGGAGAGGGTGCCGGCCTCGCTCACCGGCCCGAAGGCCCCGTGCTGGAGCGCCAGGAATACGAACAGGTTGAGCGCCAGCAGCGCCCAGGTGACGTAGGCGTGCCGCACATGCTCCAGCGGGTTGGCGTCGGCAATGGGGACGAACATGGCCAAGGGTCTTCCCCGGGCGCCCGGTGCGCACCCGTGGCTTGAAGCGTAAAGCATTTTGGAGCGTAGGTGGCAGCGGGACGCGCGAAGAAAATGCACAGGGGCGACAATGCCGCGCAGCCGGACCGCCGGTATCCGGTGGCTGGCCTCACCAGTTGGTCGGGTACGACGCTTTTCCGGCGTGCTTTGCCGTCAGGTGCGGCTTGCCCCGGGTACCCAGAGCACGTCGGCAGCGCCGCGGGCATTGGCATAGCGGCCGGCCACGAACAGCAGGTCCGACAGGCGGTTCACATATTGGATGGCGGGTCCGCCCACCTCTTCATCCGGCTGGTGCGACAGCTCCACCATGATTCGCTCGGCGCGCCGGCAGACGGTGCGGGCGAAATGCAGGTAGGCCGACGCCGGCGTTCCCGCCGGCAGGATGAAGGAGGTGAGGGGCGACAGCTCGGCGTTGAGGGTGTCGATATCGGCTTCCAGCCGGCTCACCTGCGTCGGAACGATCCGCAGCGCGGTGCCGGGCGCCTCACCAGCTGTGGGCGGCACGCACAGGTCGGCGCCGAGATCGAACAGGTCATTCTGGGCCCGCGCCAGCATGGCGTCGAGCGCCGCTTCCCCGGCAAGATGCAGGCGGGCGATGCCGATGGCGGCATTGGTCTCGTCCACCGCGCCGTAGGCGTCCACCCTGAGGTCGTACTTGGGTACCCGCATGCCGGTGCCTAGCCCGGTGGTTCCATCGTCGCCGGTGCGAGTGTAGATCTTGTTCAGCTTCACCATTGGTTGCGACCTCCCTTACTGTTCCCGATCCGTTTGCCGGATTGCGGCTCCAGAATACAATCCCGGATTACCGCCCCATAGCGAAGATGGTGATCATCACCAGGACGAGGGCGCCGAACTGGAACAACACGCGCAGCTGCATCAGCCGCTGGGAGCGCTGGGGCGAGCCGCCCGAGGCAAAGTTGAACAGGCCGAGGATCAGCACCCCCGCCACCAGGGCCAGGGCCAGCGGGATGAAGAGATAGATGGACCAGTGGAGCATGGGGCAGACCTCGGGGACGCGGTGGGGCCGCGTCAGTTGAGGAGGACGATAGCTGCATTCAAGGTGGAGGCGTAGCACACCCAGGCGAGATAGGGCACCAGCAGCCAGCCGGCGGCGCGGTCCAGCGGGAGGGCGGCGCGCAGGGTGAGCGCCAGCACGATGATGAGCGCGACAATGATCGCCAGCCCTGCCACCGGCGCGTGCAGCCCGAAGAACACGGGCGACCACACCGCATTCAGCGCCAGTTGGCCGAGGAACAGGCCGATGGCGCTGCGCCGCGCGGGAGAGGGGGCCACCTTGTCCCACAGCCGCCAAAGCGCCAGCGCCATCAGGATGTAGAGGATGGTCCAGGCGATGGGGAATGCGGCGTTGGGCGGCGTCCACGCGGGCTTGTTGAGCCCCTGGTACCAGGCGGGAATGGCGGGCGACGTGACGGCGCCGCCCACCGCGGCGACCACCCCCACCAGCGCGAGGCAGGCAAGCAGCCTCAGCCGCGCGACGGCGCAGGGGGAGAAGGACCTCGATTGGATCAGGGACATGGGACACCTTTGACGTTCGAACCTTATTCGAACGCGGCGCGGGGGCGGATCGGTTCCTGAGAATCCCAACCTCCCGAGGATCCCAAGCCTGTGGCTATGGTTCAGGTCACGATGTGGCGGCCGATCTCCTCCACTGGCAGCATTACGAGGTCCTTGGCGATTTCCCCGTCCACCCGGCCCTTGACCTTGGCGCTCAGCGCACCGCGCAGGGTGCCGAGCGCGCGCGGCGGCGCGACCAGAAGGATGCGCTCCGGCGCCGTGCCGGCCTCCACCATCACCCCGATCCGGGCGGCCACGCGGCCAAGAAACGCGGCCTCGGCCTGGGCGTGAAGATCGGTCTCCTCCGTGGCGCTGCGCGCGGTGGTGGCGGATTCATGCACCCGCCCCGGCCGGTCGGTGCCGAGCGCGGCGGTGCTGGGATGGGGCTCATCATGGGTTTCGAGGACGCTGAGCCGCGGGACGAGGGCGGTGCCGGCATCGGCCAGAAGGATGGCCTTGGCGCCGTCGCAGACCACCACCAGGCGATGGGCCTTGTCGAGCTTCGTCATGTGCTGCCTCCCGTTGTGATTTTCCGGCGCCACCCTCGGCGGAACCGGACGCGTCATGATCCTGGGCGCCTTGAGGCCCTGGCACCTTGACGGCGCCACCTTGACACGGCGCATCCTGCGACTTTGTGCCGACATGGGGGCGCTTGCCGCCATCAAAGGCGCGTGAGACCATTTTCGATACGGAAACCGGATGCCTGCGCGCACGTTCCACAGCATGGGTTCAGGAGGGGAGACCTCGCGATGCCATTTCTCGTTCGTTTCCTGCTGCGGCACGCGGCGATCGGGGTCGGCGTGGCCGCCGTCTTCGTCGCGCTCCTCGCCGCCTTCGACGTGGCGCATCTGGGCACCCTGTTCGCCACGTCTTCCGACGGCCCCTTGGCGCTGGTCGTTCTCACCCTGGCCCTCGGCGTAACCTTCGGCAGCGTGCAGATGGGCTTTGCCGTGATGCTCATGAGTGACAAGGACGAGCCGCCGCGCGGCCGTCGTATCCGCCTCACCCGCCTGGTGCCCCGGCTGGCGCGGGTGCATGCGGGCCGCTGAGGTGGTGGCCTTCTGAACCGTACGGTCGTGAACCGTCGCGCCGTTTGAAAGGCCGGGCAGTGCCCGGCCTTTTCGTTTGCGGGCCTACTGGCCCTTGCGCCGGAGGGCGTCGGCCAGCGCCGCGCCGAAGGCACCCGTCGCGGACTTGTCCTTCGGCGGCTGGCCCCGGCGGCCATCGTTCTGGCGCGGCTCGTTCGGGCGTTGATCCTGCGCCCGTCCCGCCGGGGGCCGCCCGCCCGCATCGTCCTTGCGCATGGAGAGGGCGATGCGCTTGCGCTTCACATCCACCTCCACCACCCGCACCTTCACCACGTCGCCGGCCTTCACCACCTCGTGGGGGTCCTTCACGAACTTGTCGGCCAGCGCCGATACATGGACCAGCCCGTCCTGGTGCACGCCGATGTCCACGAAGGCGCCGAAGGCGGCCACATTGGTCACCGTGCCTTCCAGCACCATGCCGGGCTTGAGATCGCTCATCTCGTTCACCCCCTCGGCGAAGGTGGCGGTCTTGAACTGCGGGCGCGGGTCGCGGCCGGGCTTCTCCAGCTCGCTCAGAATGTCGCGCACGGTGGGCAGGCCGAAGCGCTCGTCCACGAAGGCACGCGGGTCCAGCGCCTTCAGCGCCGCCGTGTCGCCCATCAGCGCACGCACGTCCCGCCCACAGGCGGCAACGATCTTCTTGGCAAGGTCATAGGCTTCCGGGTGCACGGCGGAGGCATCGAGCGGCTCCGCCCCCTCGGCGATGCGCAGGAAGCCGGCCGACAGCTCGAACGTCCTCGGCCCGAGGCGTGCGACCTTCAGTAGTTCCTTGCGGGTCCTGAACGGCCCCACCGTGTTGCGATGGGCGACGATGGCCTCCGCCAGCGAGGCGCCGAGGCCCGACACCCGCGCGAGCAGCGAGGCCGAAGCGGTGTTGAGGTCCACGCCCACGGCGTTCACCGCATCCTCCACCACCGCGTCGAGGGCCTTGGCGAGGCGGGCCTGGTCCACGTCGTGCTGGTACTGGCCCACCCCGATGGCCTTGGGCTCGATCTTCACCAGTTCGGCCAGCGGGTCCTGCAGGCGGCGGGCGATGGAGACGGCGCCGCGGATCGACACGTCGATGTCCGGCATTTCGGCCGCGGCTGTGGCGGAGGCGGAATAGACCGAGGCGCCGGCCTCGCTCACCACCACCTTGATGGGGTGCGGCGGCGGCAGCATGCCCAGGAGATCCGCCACCAGCTTGTCGGTCTCCCGGCTCGCGGTGCCATTGCCGATGGCGATCAGCTCCACCTTGTGCTGTCGGATGAGGTGGGCCAGCGCCGCGCTCGCCCCCTGCACGTCGTTGCGCGGCTGGAAGGGATAGACGGTGGAGGTGGCAATCAGCTTGCCGGTGCCGTCCACCACCGCCACCTTCACGCCGGTGCGGATGCCGGGGTCGAGCCCCATGGTGGCGCGCGAACCGGCGGGGGCGGCGAGCAGCAGGTCCTTGAGGTTGCGGGCGAACACGCGGATGGCCTCCTCTTCCGCCCGCTCGCGCATCTCGCCCATCAGCTCCACGGTGAGGTGAAGCGAGAGCTTCACCCGCCACGCCCAGCGGGCCACCTCCAGCAGGAAGCCGTCCGCCGGCGCGCCGTTGGCGAGGGGAATGTCGAAGGCTTCCGCAACGATGCGCTCGGTGGGCTTCACCGGGGTGGTGGCGTCCTCGTCCACCACCAGGTCGATGGTCAGCATCTCCTCGTTGCGACCACGCAGCATGGCCAGCACGCGATGGCTGGGGGCGGTGGCCCATTTTTCCGAATGGTCGAAATAGTCGCGGAACTTGGCGCCGGCCTCCTCCTTGCCTTCGGCCACCCTGGCCTTGAGCACGGCATTGGCCTTGAGGTGCGCGCGCAGGCGGCCCACCAGCTCCGCATTCTCCGCGAAGGTCTCAACCAGAATGTCTCGCGCCCCGTCCAGAGCGGCCTTGATGTCCGCCACCTGCTCGTTGAGGAAGCTGGCGGCGCGCTCTGCGGGGGCGATGGAACGGTCGGCAAGGAGGGCCTCGGCCAGCGGCCCCAGCCCCTTCTCGCGGGCGATCTCCGCCTTGGTGCGGCGCTTGGGCTTGTAGGGGAGGTAGAGGTCCTCCAGCTCCGCCTTGGTTGTGGCGGCGTCGATCTTGCCGCGCAGCTCGTCGGAAAGCTTGCCCTGCCCGTCGATGGAGGACAGCACCGCGGCCCGCCGCGCCTCCAGCTCGCGCAGATAGGACAGGCGCTCTTCCAGGGTGCGCAGCTGGGTGTCGTCGAGGCCGCCCGTGACCTCCTTGCGGTAGCGGGCGATGAAGGGAACCGTGGCGCCTTCGTCGATGAGGGACACGGCCGCGCTGACCTGCGCCGGGCGGGCGCTGATCTCGGCGGCGATGATGCGGGCGATGGTCTCGCTCATTCCCTGCGGTGCGGCGGCAGCCATGGGCTCTCCTTCGGAATCGGGGCACGCCCCTAGAGCGCGATCCGCTTAGACGCAAACGGGTCCGTTTGCGTCTAAGCGGTGAATCGCCCTCTAAACTATTGATAGAGACGGATTCAGCTATTCGACGCTATGGCGTCGAACAGCATCCGGCTCTAGCGGACCAACGGGGCGCTGTCACGATGCGGTAACCAGGCCCCACCGCCCGCGGTGGAAAAGCAGCCTCAGAACAGGTTCAGGCCCGGCGGCAGGGCAAGGCCCCCAGTGAGGCTCTTCATCTTCTCCTGCATCACCCGCTCGGCCTTGACGCGGGCATCGCCCAGGGCGGCGACCAGGAGGTCTTCCAGGATCTCCACCTCGTCCGGCTTCGCCAACGAGGGATCGATGCGCACGGCCTTGCACTCGCCCTTGGCGGTAACGCGCACGGTGACGAGGCCGCCGCCGGAGGCGCCTTCCACCTCCACCTGCTCCAGCTCCGCTTGCATCTGCTGCATGCGCTCCTGAAGCTCCTTGGCCTGCTTCATCATCCCCATCAGGTCGCGCATGGCTTCATCTCTCCCGTCATGGCGCGCGGCCGCGTCAGGCGCCGCGCGAAAATGCTTTAATATTCCAGTTCGTCGTCGGCGCCGGGGCCAGCATAAAGGTCCTCTTCCGAGGGGGCGAGGACCTCGGTGTCGATGGGTGCTTCCTCGCGGGTGCGCACGTCCACCACCTCGGCACCGGGGAAGCGGGCGAGCACGGCGGCCACCAGCGGATGGGCCTTGATGCCCTCCTCCCGCTCGGCCTTCACCGCCGCATTCTCCTCCGCCAGGGTCGGTCCGCCCGGCTGCGAGGAAATGGAGACCAGCCAGCGCCGGCCGGTCCATTCCGAGAGCTTGCGGGAGAGATCCTGGATGACGCTGGCGGGGGAGCCCGGCACCAGCGCCACCTCGATGCGGCCCTCCTCCACATGCACCGGACGCAGCGAGGTCTCGACCGCGTGCTTCAGGGCCAGGTCGCGCTTGGCGGCGACATACTGTGCCACGTCGGCAAGGCTGGCGAGGCGGGGACCCGCCGCCAGCGCCGCCACGGCCGCCACCGGCGCGGCTTGCATCTGCGGCCGGGCCTCGACGGGACGGGGGGCGATGGACAGCCGCGCACCACCGCCACCACCGCCGCCTCCACCGCCACCGCCCGAGGGGGCGGAGGGCGGGGCGTCGGTAACCGGCTGGTCCTTCAGGCGCCGCAGGGCTTCGTCGGGGGTTGGCAGATCGGTGGCGTAGCCGAGGCGCACCAGCGCCATTTCCGCCGCCTGGGCGGGCTTGGGGGCCTGCTGCACCTCGCCGATGCCCTTGGTGAGCATCTGCCACGCCCGCGCCAGCACCCGCATGGACAGGCCCTGCGCCATCTCCAGCCCGCGCACCCGCTCGGCCTCCACCAGCGCTGCATCCTGCGCCGCGTCGGGCATGATCTTGAGGCGGGTGACGAGGTGGGTGAATTCGGCCAGATCCGTGAGGATCACCGCCGGGTCGGCGCCGGCATCATACTGGTCGCGGAATTCGGCCAGCGCCCGGGCCATCTCGCCCTTCATCAGCGCCTCGAACAGGTCGATGACGCGGCCCTTGTCGGCAAGGCCGAGCAGCCGCCGCACCTCTTCCGCCCCCACCGTGCCGCCGCCATGGGCAATGGCCTGGTCGAGCAGGGACAGGCTGTCGCGCACCGAGCCTTCCGCCGCGCGCGCCACGATGGCCAGCGCCTCCGGCTCGATGGTGACGCCTTCCTTGGCGCAGATGCCGGCAAGGTGCGCCGCCAGCTCGCCCGCCTCCACGCGGCGCAGGTCGAAGCGCTGGCAGCGCGACAGCACGGTGACCGGCACCTTGCGGATCTCGGTGGTGGCGAAGATGAACTTCACATGCTCCGGCGGCTCTTCCAGCGTCTTCAAGAGCCCGTTGAAGGCTGCTGTGGAGAGCATGTGCACTTCGTCGATGATGTAGACCTTGTAGCGCGCCATCACCGGGCGGTAGCGGGCGCTCTCGATGATCTCGCGGATGTCGTTGATGGAGGTGTTGGACGCCGCGTCCATCTCCATCACGTCCACATGGCGGGATTCGATGATATCGCGGCACTGCTTGCCCATCACCGACAGGTCGAGGCTCGGCCCGCCCGCGCCGCCGTCCATGGGCTCGTAGTTCAGCGCGCGGGCGAGGATGCGCGCGGTGGTGGTCTTGCCCACGCCGCGCACGCCGGTGAGGATATAGGCCTGCGCGATGCGCCCGGAGGAGAAGGCATTCCTCAGGGTGCGGACCATGGCCTCCTGGCCGATGAGGTCGGTGAAATTCTGCGGACGGTATTTGCGGGCCAGCACCCGGTAGGCGGCGGGGGCCGGCGCGGGGACGGGCGCCGCATCCGGGCGCGCGGCGTAGGGCGGGGCGCCCAGGTCTAGGCCCGGCCCGTCATCGTCCTGGTGCGCGTGGGTGTCCTCGCTCATGAAGCTGCCTTTGGGGATGTGCAGGGGATGCCGACCCTACGATGCACCTGCCCCATACATAGCATCGCGGCCGCCCGCGTCGATGGGCGGGCCGGCAAAACTGCCGTCCGCCCGCCGCGCTTAAGCGCTCGCTGGGCTGAACCCTCTCCCGCTTGCGGGGGAGGGCAGGGTGGGGGCCCGCTGCATGGGGCTGGATCAATCGGTTCTGGGGGAGAGGCCTGCCCCCTCCCCAACCCTCCCCCGCAAGCGGGAGAGGGAGCCAGCGCCCGACTTGTCAGCACTCACTTGGCCTTGGGGGCCTCGACCTTCGGGGCGTCGGCCTTCGGGGCGTCGGCCTTGGGCGCTTCCGCGGCGGGGACGCGGATGCAGACGTAGCGGCGATAGCCCTCGGCCACGGCTTCCTTGTGCTTGGCATCGAGCCGGGCGGGCACGTTCTTGGCGATGGCGGCCTTGCAGGCCTCCTCGGTGGGATAGGAATTATCGCGGTTCACCACCGCTTCCGGCTTGACGAGGGCGCTGAGGACGAGGACGACGACGACCCACATGGGAGCCTCCTTGGAACGGTGGCTTGTCTTATCCCCAAATCCGATCCGGATTGCGACCGGGGCGCGGCAATTCACAGGGCGAGGGCGGGGCGCGCCCAACGCCCAAGCCGCAACGCCAAAGGCCCCCCGCGCACCTGGACGGCGCTGCGGGCGGGACCTTGCGATGCCATGATCGATAAGGTGGGAGGCTGGACGAAGACCCGAGTCGGGCTCGTTGGGGCTGCTTCCTTCCGGACCTGACCCGGTTGGCGAGTGGCTCGTCCACCGCCAACCTCCCGAGCGCTATATGGCAGGGGTGGGGGAGGGATGCAAGGGGGTGGGGGAGCCCGGACAACGCATCGCAATTTGGGCCAAGCTCCATCAAGCTCCAATATGCTGAATGCACCCTAAAGAATTATCGCTCAACTTGCATCCTAACAAAATAGCATAGCCATTATCGTAGAAGGGCGGAGGAAATAACGCCCTGACATCGTGGATTATGCCCTTGCCCAGCCAAGAAATCGCGTCTGATAAACTATATCTAACGATTCCTTTTATATATTTCGAATAGTCAATTTCACGGGACCCATTAGACCCCTTATCTCTAAATAACAACCCGTGCTGCGCGTGAGGACGAAGAAAGACAGACGGAACAGCGATCCTCAAATCAACCAGTTCTGTATGATCGCCTCTTATTGTGCCCTTCCTCGGGGATAAATTCATATTTTCATCAACGGCGACGCATAATATATATCCAAATTTCCCTTCTTTAGGCGATCTTTGTTCAAAATGAATGAATTGAGAAGCCTTGCCGAAGCTGTGGCATTGATAAACAGAAAACCATATAGCAACCCATATATTATCAACTAAATCGATCCAAGATGTTTTTATTCCATAATGCTGTAGTAGTGGCTCGACTGCATATGGAGGAATATTATCAAATATGCTTGCAGATTCATTAAATGTAGAAATTATCTTATTTAGTTTTTCATGTTTTTTGTCTTCCTTCTTTCTATCTTTTATGTCTCTATATAGTGACGGCTTTAGGGATCCATGCAATTTACTCTGACCTCTGTAAAACACTCGCTCGTAAGGTTCAGCTATGTGCTTCAAGTATCCCGCAGCCTGTATAAGTGCATGGGGATTTTGCACGTGATAAACCCATTCGCCACTGTCGTCTTCAACATACTCGGCGCCTTTTATGGTAAGTTTGCCAAATCTGGACATCTTAATCGCTATTAGGTTGAGGTGGCGCACAAACTGCACCCCGAGATATTGAGCTTAGCCATGAAAGTCGAGGCCCGACAACCCCCTTTCCACCTCGCCCCCCAACCGCTCACCCCCCATCCACCCCCTCCGCCCCGCCACCGCACCCAACCCCCTGAAATCCCTCACATCCCCCCTCTGGCACACCCCTTGCTGAAACGGTTCCAATCCCCCGGCCTCGACGCCGGAGGGGAGGACAAGGTCAGCCAAGGGGGGACGCCTTTATGGCCCTCGAGACGTTCTATGAAGTCATGCGGCGGCAGGGCATCACCCGCCGCTCGTTCCTGAAATACTGCTCGCTCACGGCGGCGGCGCTGGGCCTCGGGCCGGAGTTCGCGCCGCAGATTGCGGAAGCCATGGAGACCAAGCCGCGCACCCCGGTGCTGTGGCTGCACGGGCTGGAATGCACCTGCTGCTCGGAAAGCTTCATCCGCTCGGCCCATCCTTTGGCCAAGGATGTGGTACTCAGCATGATCTCGCTGGATTATGACGACACCCTCATGGCCTCCGCCGGCCATCAGGCGGAAGCGATCCTCGATGAGGTGATGGAGAAGTACAAGGGCAACTACATCCTCGCGGTGGAAGGCAACCCGCCGCTGAACGAGGATGGCATGTATTGCATCATCGGCGGCAAGCCTTTCGTGGACCAGCTGAAGAAGGTCGCCAAGGACGCGAAGGCCATCATCTCCTGGGGCTCCTGCGCCTCCTATGGCTGCGTGCAGGCGGCGCGGCCGAACCCCACCCGCGCCACCCCGGTGCATGAGGTGATCTTCGACAAGCCCATCATCAAGGTGCCGGGCTGCCCGCCCATCGCCGAGGTGATGACCGGCGTCATCACCTACATGCTCACCTTCGACCGCCTGCCCGACCTCGACCGGCAGGGGCGACCCAAGATGTTCTATTCCCAGCGCATCCACGACAAGTGCTACCGCCGTCCCCACTTCGACGCCGGCCAGTATGTGGAGAGCTTCGACGACGAGGGCGCGCGCAAGGGCTATTGCCTCTACAAGGTGGGCTGCAAGGGCCCCACCACCTACAACGCCTGCTCCACCGTGCGCTGGAACGACGGCGTCTCCTTCCCCATCCAGGCGGGCCACGGCTGCATCGGCTGCTCGGAAGACGGCTTCTGGGACAAGGGCTCGTGGTACGCGCGCCTCGCCGATCTCAAGGGTTCGGGCTTCGGCGTTGAGGCCAATGCCGACCAGGTGGGCCTCATTGCCGCCGGCGCGGTGGGCGCGGGGGTCGCGGTGCATGCGGCCGTGAGCGCGCTGAAGCGTGCCCAGCACAAGAATACGGACAACGGCGCCGACAATAGCGCGACGGGAGGCGAGAAGTGACCATCCAGACGCCGAATGGCTTTTCCCTCGACACCTCCGGCAAGCGCATCGTGGTCGATCCGGTCACCCGCATCGAAGGCCACATGCGCTGCGAGGTGAATGTCGACTCCAACAACATCATCCGCAACGCGGTCTCCACCGGCACCATGTGGCGCGGGCTGGAAGTCATCCTGAAGGGCCGCGACCCCCGCGACGCCTGGGCCTTCGTGGAGCGCATCTGCGGCGTGTGCACCGGCTGCCACGCGCTGACCTCCGTGCGCGCGGTGGAAGACGCGCTCAACATCAAGATCCCCAACAACGCCTTCCTGATCCGCGAGATCATGGCCAAGGTGCTGCAGTGGCATGACCACGTCGTCCATTTCTACCACCTGCATGCGCTGGACTGGGTGAACCCGGTCAACGCCCTGAAGGCGGACCCGAAGGCGACGAGCGTCCTGCAGCAGTCCATCTCGGCGCATTCCAAGTCCTCGCCAGGCTATTTCCGCGACGTGCAGAACCGGCTGAAGAAGTTCGTGGAGAGCGGACAGCTCGGCATCTTCAAGAACGGCTATTGGGACAACCCGGCCTATCTCCTGCCCCCCGAGGCGGACCTTCTGGCGGTGACGCACTATCTGGAAGCGCTCGACTTCCAGAAGGAGATCGTGAAGGTCCACACCATCTTCGGCGGCAAGAACCCGCACCCGAATTATCTCGTGGGCGGCGTGCCCTGCGCCATCAACATGAACGGCGACATGGCCGCCGGCGCCCCGCTCAACATGGAGCGGCTGAACTTCGTGAAGCTGAAGCTTCAGGAAGCCTTCGAATTCTCCCAGAACGTCTATGTGCCGGACGTGATCGCCATCGCCTCCTTCTACAAGGGCTGGCTCTATGGCGGCGGGCTTTCCGGCCAGAATGTCATGGATTATGGCGACTACGAAGCCATCCAGGGCCAGAAGAAGACCGACCGCCTGCCCGGCGGCGTCATCCTCAACGGCAACTGGAACGAGGTCCACCCCATCGATCCGCGCAACCCGGATGAGGTGCAGGAATTCGTGGCCCATTCCTGGTACACCTACGGCGATGCGAACAAGGACAAGGGCCTGCATCCGTGGGACGGCATCACCGATCCCCAGTATGTGCTCGGCCCCAATGCCAAGGGCACCCGCACCAATATCGAGGCGGTGGACGAGAACGCCAAGTATTCGTGGATCAAGGCACCGCGCTGGAAGGGCAATGCGGTGGAGGTGGGTCCGCTCGCCCGCTACATCCTCGCCTATGCCCAGGGCGTCGACTATGTGAAGGGGCAGGTGGACGAGGCGCTGGGCCAGTTCAACACCCTGGCCGGCACCCAGCTGACCGCCAAGCAGGCGCTGCCCACCACCATCGGCCGCACGCTGGCCCGCGCGCTGGAGGCGCATTACTGCGCCAAGATGATGCTGGACGATTTCGACCACCTCATCGCCAACATCAAGGCCGGCGACACCTCCACCGCCAACATGGAGAAGTGGGACCCGTCCACCTGGCCGAAGGAGGCCAAGGGCGTGGGCACGGTGGCCGCGCCCCGCGGCGGCCTCGGCCACTGGATCAAGATCAAGGACGGGCGGATCGAGAACTACCAGTGCGTGGTGCCCACCACCTGGAACGGCGGGCCACGCGATCCCAAGGGCAATATCGGCGCGTTCGAGGCCTCCCTCATGAACACGCCCATGCAGCGCCCCGAGGAGCCGGTGGAGATCCTGCGCACGCTGCACTCGTTCGATCCGTGCCTGGCCTGCTCCACGCACGTCATGTCCGAAGGCGGCGAGGAACTCGCCCGCGTCACCGTCCGCTGAGGGAGGGATGCCATGAGCGATACCTCACTTTCCGGCGCCGCCCCTCCGGCGGCCTCCGCGACCCCGGTCGCGCAGGCGATCAAGGGTGGAAGGAAGCTGACCACCGTCTATGTGTATGAGGCGCCGGTGCGCCTCTGGCACTGGGTGAATGCGCTGTCCATCGTGGTGCTGTGCATCACCGGCTACTTCATCGGCTCGCCGTTCCCGACCCTGTCGGGGGAGGCGAGCGCCCATTACCTCATGGGCACCATCCGCTTCGTGCATTTCGCGGCGGGCTACATCCTCGCCGTGGGCTTCCTCGGGCGGATCATCTGGGCCTTCTTCGGCAACAAGTATTCCCGCGAGCTGTTCACCTTCCCGTTCTGGCGGAAGAGCTTCTGGCGGGGCTTCTTCGTGGAGATCAAGTGGTATGCGTTCCTGAAGCCGCGTCCGCTGAAGTTCGTGGGCCACAATCCGCTGGCCCAGGTCTTCATGTTCTTCGTGATGGTGCTGGGGCTGGCCTTCATGATCGTCACCGGGTTTGCCCTCTATTCGGAAGGCACCGGGCCGGGATCGTGGCAAGACAAGCTGTTCGGCTGGGTGCTGCCGCTGCTGGGCGGCTCCATGCAGGTGCACACGCTGCATCACCTGGGCATGTGGGTGATCATCCTGTTCGTGATCATTCACGTCTATTCGGTGATCCGCGAGGACATCATGTCTCGCCAGACCATGGTCTCGGCCATCACCAACGGTCACCGCACCTTCCGGGACGACGATCCGGAGTGAAGGCGCGGGTGGACGGCCGGGCCTGACGGCGGCTGAATGGACGACAGAAAGGGCGCGGCGCCGGCCGCGCCCTTTTTCGTTGATCCGTCCCTTTTCGCTCCGCGGAGGGCGCGAAAAGGCATGGAATTGCCTCCCACCATCCGGAAGCCGGGAACTATGATTCCAATTTATGGATAAACTGGACATAGTCATTCCATATGTCACTATCCGGCCATGTATGAGGTATGCAGCCGCCACGATCCGAATCAACGCTTTGTCTGGCTTTGCGAACGGCTGGCATGCTCCTTGAATTGGAGAAGCTCGAAAATCAGGCGGCGGTAGACCGTCGTGGGAGGCCAGCCAGGAGGGATGCGTCGCATGGACGACGATCGGCAACTTGCGCGCATTCTGGTGCTCGGCATCGGCAACATCCTGTGGGCCGACGAGGGCTTCGGCGTCCGCGTGCTGGAAGCGCTCGACGCCTCCCACGTCTTCCCCGAGGCGGTCACCCTGCTGGATGGCGGCACCCAGGGCCTCTATCTGCTCCCCTATCTGGAGGAGGCGGACGGCGTGGTCATCGTGGATGCGGTGGATTACGGCCTTGTCCCCGGCACCCTCCACATCCTCGCCGATGGCGAGGTGCCCGCTGTGCTCGCCGCTCGCAAGGTGAGCCTGCACCAGACCGGCTTTCAGGAGATCCTCGGCCTGCTCGCCCTGCGCGGCAAGACGCCGGCGCGCATCGTGCTGGTGGGCGTGCAGCCTGAGCTGCTGGACGATTACGGCGGCGGCCTCACCGCCACCATCGCCGCGCAGGTGGAGCCGGCGGCGCGCAAGGTGCTCGACATCCTGAAGGATGAGTTCGGCGTGGTGCCCACGCCCCGTGCAGGAGAGGGCAGCCTCGTCACCGCCGCCGTCGGCCGACAGTCCTATGAGAGCGAGCGCCCGAGCGCTGAGGCGGCCTGCCGCATCGGTGATCCCCGCGTCCTCGCCACCCCCCGGAGCTGAGCCATGTGCCTCGGCCTGCCTATGCGCATCGAGGAGGTGGACGGCACCTTTGCCCAGTGCCGCGCCGAGGGCGCGCGGGAGCGGGTGGACCTTGCCCTGGTGCCTGAGGCGCGCGCCGGCGACCATGTGCTGGTGTTCCAGGGCACCGCCCGCCGCCTGCTGGACGCTGATGAGGCGCGCCTCATCAGCGATGCGCTCGCTGGTGTCGCCGCCATCATGGCGGGGGAGGCGGACGCCGCAGCCATCGACCGCGCCTTCGCAGATCTCGCCGATCGCGAGCCCACTTTGCCGCCCCATCTCGCCGCGGCCTATGCCGCCGGCCGAAAGGAAGCCTGATGTCCGAGGCCGCGATCCCCGATGCCAATCTCCATCCCCTGGTGCGCCGGCTCGTGTCCGAGCGCGCCTGGCCCTATCTGGAAGCGCCCGAGGACACGGCGCGGCTTGATGCGCGCGACCATTTCCTGTTCCTGCCGGCCCACGGCAAGGCGCATCTGGAAAGCCCGGATATCGCCGTGGTGCTGCCGGAGCTGGTGAAGGCGCTGGGCGGCGAGGCGGTCCTCGGCGTCGCAGTGGCTGGGCCGAAGACGGAGGCCGCCCTGCGCGACGCCCTCAGCCTCGCGCTGCCGGCCATCGTGGTGGTGCGCGGCGGGCTACCCGTGGGCGCCATCTCCCGCATGCGCGATTGGGACGAATATCTCGAACGCCTCGGCGCGCTGCTGAAGACCCCATCCGTCGCCACCCACTGAGGCTGAGACCCACAGAAGGCACGCCCCGAATGTCCTCTTCCCCCTTCGCCACACAGCCCCCCGTCGGCTTCGGCCCCGGCAGCCAGTCCGGCAGCGACGAGGAGGGCCTCGCCTATCTGCCTTTGCCCTCCGGCATGCGCATCTTCGAGGCCCATCTGCCGGAAGTGGCAGACCCCGACCGCCTCGCCCCGGCTTTGAGCGTGCTGGAACAGGTGATCGCGGCGCTCCAGAGCTGGCAGCCGGGGACGAGCCACGTCATCCCGCTGACCCATCTCGACCGGGACAATATCGCTCTGGTGGATGAGGCCATGGGCGAGGGAGAAGTCGCCATCAAGGTGGCGGCTTTTGGCGATGCCCGCGCCATGGAAATCCAGGAAGCGACTTTTGCCGGGGTGTGGCGCCTGCGCGGTGCCGCCGGCACCGACCGCATCGAGGTGGCGGCCTTCCCGCGCGGCGCGCTGGTGCGAGCCTTCGGCGCCGGTGCGGGCATTGATCTTGAGGGGCTGGACACGCCGGCGCCCGGCATCTTCAACGCCCCGGCCCTGCTGGTGGAGATCGACCACCGCGCCCGCGCCCGCCAGCCGGGGGAGCTGCCCCACGTCATCAACCTGTCGCTGCTGCCCCACACGCCGGAAGACCTCGCCATGCTGGATGCGCGGCTGGGACAGGGGGCGACCACCGTGCTCTCGCGCGGCTACGGCAATTGCCGTATCGACGCCTGCGCCACGCGGAACGTCTGGCGGGTGCGCTTCTACAATTCGCAGGACATGCTCATCCTCGACACCATTGAGGTGATCGAGGTTCCGGAAGTGGCCTGCGCCGCCCGCGAGGACATCGCCGACAGCGCTGAGCGCCTCACCGACGTGCTGGCGGCGATCCGATGAGCGCCATGTCTGCTGCTCCTGCTTCCCACGCCTTCTTCGAAGGCTCCTATCTCGGTGACCGGGCGCGCCTTGCCCCCACCGCGCGCCTCGAATGCAAGGTGTGCTGGCACGTCTATGACCCCGCCGAGGGTTGCGAGACGTGGCAGATCCCGGCCGGCACGCCGTTCACCGCGCTGCCCGAGCACTGGCGCTGCCCGGTCTGCGACGGCGCCCGCGACCAGTTCATGGTGCTGGATGGCGGCACGCCGGACCTGCCCGCCATCGCTCCCCCCGTGGCGGTGGATCCCCATCTGGACGCCCAGCTCAAGGACATGCCGGGGCGGTTCGAGGCGGTGTTCCGCGAGATCCATTCCGCCAAGATGAAGGGCGTGCCCTTCGTGAACGAGAGTCTGGGGGTGAAGGCCGTGGGCTTCCGCGCCCATGAGGGCCGCGCGCTCGGCGTGCTGGTGACGCCGTGGTTCATGAATCTGGTGCTGCTACCGGGCGCGCAGGACGACTGGAGCGGCCTGAGAACCGGTGACAAGGAGCTGATCGCCTTCCCGTCCGGCACTTACGAATTCCTCGCCGCCAACCGGCCGGAGACGGGGCCCTACAAGGCCTGCTCCCTGTTCTCGCCCATGTTCGATTTCTCCTCCATGCTGCAGGCGGTGGAGACGGCGGCGGCGGTGCTGCCGGCCCTGTTCGATGCTGCCAACCGGGAGGAGGGCACCCGCTCCGGCGAGATCCGCCGCCGCGCGGAAGAGGAGGCGGCGACGCTTGCCCAGGCCGAAGCGGCCGCGCTTGCTTCCGAGGAACCCGCACCCCGGCCCGCCGGTCCGCCGCCCGAAATGTCCCGCCGCGCGGTGATCCTCGGCCCGCGCGCGGCGCAGAGTGTGGCCCCGGAAGGCCCGCAGGACGGCGCGGCATGATCCACGCGCCCGCCACGCTCCGCCGCCTCACCATCGCGCTCGACGGGCGCGCTGGGATGTGGCGCTTTGGGCGGGAGACCGGCCCGGACCCGGCGCAGGCTCTGGTGGGCCGCACGCCGGAAGAGGCGGCGCGGCTCGCGCCCCTCGTCTTCAATCTGTGCGGCGCCGCCCATGGCTTTGCCGCCGCCACCGCCCTCGGCCTGCCGGCGGCGGCTGATGGTGCCGCCATGGCCCGCGAGACCGTGCGCGATCACGCCCTCGCCATGCTCCACAGCTGGCCGCAGGCGCTGGGCGCGGCCCCCGACCGCGCCGCGCTGGGCCTGCTTGCCCGGCCGGACGGTGCGGACGCCTTCGCAACCGCTCTGGTGGGGGAGGGTGCCGAGCTTTCGGCCTTCTCGCCCGCCGAGCTGGACGCTTGGCTTGCCGAGGCGCAAACGCCCACCGCCCGCCTGCTGGCCCGCATCCGCCGCGAGGTCGATCCCGCCGAGGGGCGGGCGGGGCTGCCGGACTTGACGGCGCAGGACGTGGCGGCAGCGCTCGTTCCGACGCAGGTTTCAGACGCTGGTGGGTTGCGCGAGACCGGCGCCCTCGGCCGGGTGGCGCGCACGCCGCTGGTCGCCGCCCTCCTCGCCGGCGAGGGGCCGAGCCTGTTCGTGCGCCTGCTGGCCCGGCTGGTGGATTGCCTCGCGGCGCTGAAGCCGGCGCTCCTTTTGACAGACGATCTGCCGCCCGGCCTCGGCATCGCGCCCGCCGCGCGCGGGCTGCTGGGCCATGGGGCGCGGGTGGAGGCGGGGCGCGTCGCAGCCTACCGCATCCTCTCCCCCAGTGCCTGGAACCTTGCCCCCGGCGGCCTGCTGGAGCGCGCCTTCGCGGCGTTGACGCCCGGCCCCTTGGCACGGCGGCTGGCGCCGCTTCTGGTGTCGGCCATCAATCCGTGCGTGCCGGTTACCTTGTCCTTCGCGGAGGAGCCCGCCCATGCATGAGATGGCGGTGTGCGAGAGCCTGCTTTCCGCCATGGAGGAGGCGGCGCAGGCGCAGAATTTCTCCCGCGTCACTCGCGTGCGCCTCGCCATCGGCCGCTTCGCCGGCATCGAGGTGGAGGCGCTACGCTTCGGCTTCGATGTGGTGATGCGCGGCTCCCTCGCCGAGGGCGCCGAGCTGGTGGTGCTGGAAGAGGACGGCAGCGCCTGGTGCTTCGACTGCTGCGAGACGGTGGCGCTCTCCCACCGCCTCGCCTCCTGCCCGAAATGCGGCGGGGAACGCCTCGTGCCCAATGGCGGCACGGACATGAAGATCAAGGACCTGGAGGTGTTGTGATGTGCACGGTCTGCGGCTGTAGCGGCGACGGCGCCACCATTTCCGATGCCACGGGCGGGCATGCGCACGCCCATCCTCATGAGCACGGGCATGCCCACGGGCACGGCGAGGGCCATGCCCACGCTCTCGGCGAGGCCCACGTCCACACCCATGCGGACGGCACCACCCACAGCCACGGCCATGATCACGGGCACGGCCACGACCACGCCCACCCCGCCGGCGGCACCCTCGACTACGGCGCCGGCCCCGCCCGCGCCCATGCGCCGGGCCTGTCCCAGGCGCGCATGGTGGAGATCGAGACCTCCATCCTCGCCAAGAACGACGATTACGCCGCCCGCAACCGCGCCCGCTTCGAGGCCGCCGGCCTGCTCGCCCTGAACCTGCTCTCCGGCCCCGGCGCGGGCAAGACCACGCTGCTGGTGGAGACGCTGAAGGCGCTCGCCGGCCGCCTGCCCACTGCCGTCATCGAGGGCGACCAGCAGACCGACAACGACGCCGCGCGCATCCGCGCCGCCGGGGTGCCGGCGGTGCAGATCAACACCGGCAAGGGCTGCCACCTCGACGCCCACATGGTGGGGCACGCGGTGGAAAAACTGCCGCTCCCGCCCGGCGGCGTGCTGTTCATCGAGAATGTGGGCAACCTCGTCTGCCCCGCGGCCTTCGACCTCGGCGAGACGAAGCGCGTCACCCTCATCTCGGTGGCGGAGGGCGACGACAAGCCGCTGAAATATCCCGACATCTTCGAGGGTGCCGACCTCGTCCTCATCACCAAGGCGGACCTCGCGCCGCATGTGGACGCGGACATGGCGCAGCTTGAGGCCAACATCCGCCGGGTGAATCCGCGCGCCGACATCCTGCGCGTTTCCGCGCGGGGCGAGGTGGGGCTGTCGCGCTGGATCTCCTGGCTGGACAAGGCCCGCGCGGAGCGCCTCGACGCGCTCGCCGCCGCCCGCGAGAGCGAGGCGCTGGCGCTTCGCGCGGCGATGGCGGTTGGGGGCGAGCGGTGAACCGGCGCCCCGCCATCCTCGTGGTGGATGACGAGCCGCGCTCGGTGGAGGTCATCGCCCGCGTGCTCGACGAGGAGTTCGACGTCTTCACCGCCCTCAACGCGGACGAGGCGCGGCGGATTCTCGAGAACGAGTGGATCCAGGTGATCTTCTGCGACCAGCGCATGCCGCACACCTCGGGCGTGGCGCTGCTCACCGAGGTGCGGGAGCGCTGGCCGGACATCCTGCGCATCATCGTCACCGGCTATACCGAGCCTGAGGACATGATCGGCGCCATCAACGCGGCGGGGATCTACCAGTTCATCCCCAAGCCGTGGCATCCCGACCAGTTGCTGCTCGCCGCGCGCAACGCCGCCCATCTGTTCCAGCTCCAGCGCGACCACGAGCGGTTGAACCTGGAAATGAAGCTCACCGCCGCCACCGCCGAGGCGCGGCTCGGCGCGCAGCAGGCGCGGGTGAAGCAGAACTTTCATTTCGACACGCTGATCCGCGCGCCCGGCAGCGCGCTGAGCGCGGTGTGCCTGCGGGCGGCGCAGGTGGCGACCTTCGACGTGCCGGTCCTCGTCCATGGCGAGACCGGCACCGGCAAGGAACTGCTCGCCCGCGCCATCCATTATTCGAGCCTTCGCTCCGACCGGCCGTTTTTCGCGGTGAATTGCGGGGCGATCCCGGACGAGCTTCTGGAATCGGAGCTGTTCGGGCACAAGAAGGGCTCCTTCACCGGCGCCCACGTGACCCGCATCGGCCTGCTCGACCAGGCGGACGGCGGCACCATCTTCCTCGACGAGATCGGCGACGTGTCCCCCGCCTTCCAGGTGAAGCTGCTGCGCTTTCTGCAGGAGGGGGAGATCCGCCCCGTGGGCTCCAACGAATCCAAGCGGGTCAACGTGCGGGTGCTCGCTGCCACCCATCGCGATCTTTATGGCGAGGTGGGGCGCGGCCGCTTCCGCGAGGATCTCTATTACCGTCTGTGCGCCATGGTGCTGACCCTGCCCGCCCTGCGTGAGCGGCGCCCCGACATCCCGGTGCTGGCCCAGAGCATCCTCGATGCGCTCTCATCCCACCACGGCAAGCGCGTCAAGGGCTTCACTGAGGAAGCGCTCGCCTGCATGCGGGTCTATGACTGGCCCGGCAACGTGCGCGAGCTGCAGAACGAGATCACGCGCATGCTGGTGCTGGCCGAGCGCGACACGCTCTCCGCCGACCTGCTCTCGCCCCATGTGGTGCGCGCCGCCGCCGCCGAGACGCGGGCGGTGGAGGTCCGGGTCTCGGAGACCATCTCCCTGCCCGACGGCGGGCCGCTGAAGGAGCGGGTGGAGCGCATGGAAGCCACCATCCTCACCGAAACGCTGGTGCGCTGTCGCTGGAACAAGAGCCGTGCGGCGGAAGAGCTGGGCCTTTCCCGCGTGGGCCTGAGGGCGAAACTCGACCGCTACGGGATCTCCCGCGGCGGGGCCTTTTCCAGTTCGCATTGAGGGGGTGGGGATGCATCTGCTCTCGACAGTCACGGTGCAAAGCCCTCTCCCGCTTGCGGGGGAGGTTTGGGAGGGGGCAAGGCAGCATGGGTTGGAGCGCGGCGCGGCTCTTGTCCCGCTGTTCCGACCTGGCCCGGCAGGACCCCCTCCCCAGCCCTCCCCCGCAAGCGGGAGAGGGAGTACGCCCCTTCCTCCCCATCCGCGATCTGAATAGGAGCCCCCCATGTGCCTCGGCATTCCCGGTCAGATCGTCGCCGTCGCCGATGAGGACGCCATGCTGTGCGTGGTGGATGTCTCCGGCGTCCGCCGCGCCGTGGACGTGGTGTGCGTCGCCGAGCCCGGCGCGCCGCTCAGCGACCTCGTGGGCGCGTGGGTGCTGGTGCATGTGGGCTTCGCCATGAGCCGCATCGACGAGGAGGAGGCTGCCGCCACCCTCAAGGTACTCACCGAGATCGGCGAGGCGGCGGCGGAAATGGAAGCGCTGACAAAAGGCAGCGTCGATCTCGTCAGCGTCGATCTTCACCCCACCACCGCCTGAGGAGACGGCCATGCGCTACGTCGACGAATTCCGCGACCCCGCCCTCGCCTCGGTGCTGGTGAAGGAGATCGGCGCCATCTCCACCCGGCTGGAACGCGGGCGGGACCGGCCGTTCGCCATCATGGAAGTGTGCGGCGGGCACACCCACGCCATCTTCCGCTATGGGCTGGAAGGCCTGCTGCCGGACCTTGTGGAATTCGTGCATGGGCCGGGCTGCCCGGTGTGCGTGCTGCCCATGGGCCGGGTGGACGATTGCGTCGCCATCGCCGAGCGGGAAGAGGTGATCTTCGCCACCTTCGGCGACGCCATGCGCGTGCCGGGCTCCCGCAAGAGCCTGCTCCAGGCCAAGGCGGACGGGGCGGACGTGCGCATGGTCTATTCGCCCCTCGACGCCCTTGCGCTGGCGAAGCGCAATCCCGGGCGGCAGGTGGTGTTCTTCGGCCTCGGCTTCGAGACCACCATGCCCTCCACCGCACTCACCGTGCTGCGGGCGGCGCGGGAGGGGGTGGAGAACTTCTCCCTGTTCTGCAACCACATCACCATCATCCCCACGCTCCGGGCTTTGCTGGAGCAGCCGGACCTTGGCATCGACGGCTTCATCGGGCCGGGGCATGTCTCCATGGTCATCGGCACGGCGCCCTACCGCTTCATCGCCGAGGAGTTCCACAAGCCCCTCGTGGTGGCGGGCTTCGAGCCCATCGACCTGCTGCAATCCCTGCTCATGGTGCTGCGCCAGATCGAGGCCGGGACGGCGGCAATCGAGAACCAGTATGCCCGCGTGGTGCCGGAGCACGGCAATCCGCAGGCGCTGAAGGCAGTGGAGGAGGTATATGAGCCGCGCGAGACCTTCGAATGGCGCGGCCTCGGCTCCATCGCCGGCTCCGGGGTGCGGCTCAAGGCGCCCTATGCGGCGTTCGATGCGGAGAAGCGCTTCAGCGTGCCCGACGTGAAGGTGGCGGACCCCTCGTCCTGCCGCTGCGGCGAGGTGCTGACCGGCGCGGTGAAGCCGTGGGCATGCCCGGAATTCGGCACCGGCTGCACCCCCGAGACGCCGCTGGGCGCACTCATGGTGTCGTCGGAAGGTTCTTGCGCCGCCTATTACCAATATGGTGGCGTGCGGGGAGAAGCCGCATGAATATCCCCGTCCTCTCCCCCATTCCCGCCCCCACCCGCCGCCGGCCGCTGAGCCACAAGACGGTGACGCTCGCCCATGGCGGCGGCGGCAGCGCCATGCGCGACCTCATCGATGACGTGTTCCTCGCCGCCTTCTCCGGCGACGGGCGCGCCGCGCCCGAGGACCAAGCCCGCTTCGACCTCGCCGCCCTGATGGCCCATGGCGACCGCCTCGCCTTCACCACCGACGGCTTCGTGGTGGACCCTTTGTTCTTTCCCGGCGGCGACATCGGCAAGCTCGCCGTCTGCGGCACGGTGAACGACCTTGCCGTGGGCGGGGCCAAGCCCGTGGCGCTCTCCTGCGCCGTCATCATCGAGGAGGGCCTGCCGGTGGAGACATTGCGGCAGGTGGCGGCCTCCATGGCGCAGACCGCGCGGGCGGCCGGGGTTGCCATCGCTACTGGTGACACCAAGGTGGTGGCGCGTGGGGCCTGCGACAAGCTCTTCATCACCACCACCGGCATCGGCGTGGTGCGGCGGGGGCTCGACGTGGGCATCGCCAGGGCGCGGCCCGGCGACGTGCTTCTGGTGAACGGCCTTCTGGGCGACCATGGCGCCGCCATCCTCAATGCGCGCGGCGACCTTGCCCTTGAGACCACCATCGAGAGCGACTGCGCGCCGCTGAACGGCCTCATCGAGACGCTGATCGAGGCCGCACCCGGCATCCGCATGATGCGCGACGCCACCCGCGGCGGCGTCGCGGCGGTGGTGAACGAACTGGCCGAGGCCAGCGCCGTGGGGGTGCGGCTTGCCGAACTCAGCTTGCCCATGCGGGCCGAGGTGATGGGCTTCTGCGAGATCCTGGGCCTCGACCCGCTCTATCTCGCCAACGAGGGCAAGATTCTCGCCGTTGTGCCGCCGCAGGAGGCCGACGCCGCGCTTGCGGCGCTGCGCTCCCATCCGCTGGGGCGGGAGGCAGCCGTCATCGGCGAGGTCACGGCCCAGCGGCCCGGACGGGTGGTCATGCAAACGCGCTTCGGGGGCGAGCGCATCGTCGATATGCTGGTCGGCGATCAGTTGCCCCGCATCTGCTGAAACCTTCATTGGGGAGAAAAATATGCGTCACACAGCCCGCACGGCCCTTGCCGTCGCAGCCTTCTCGGTCCTGCCGCAACTGGCCTTCGCCCATACGGGCGTGGGTGCCACCCACGGCTTCGACGCCGGCTTCGCCCACCCCATGGGCGGCCTCGACCACCTGCTCGCCATGGTGACCGTGGGCATTTTCGCCTACCAGCTCGGCGGGCGCGCCATCTGGGCCGTGCCGGTCACCTTCATCGCCCTCATGGCGGTGGGCGGCGCGCTCGGCATCAGCGGCATCGATGTGCCCTTCGTGGAGTTGGGCATCGGCCTGTCGGTGGTGGTGCTCGGCGCGGCGGTGGCGCTCGGCGTGAAGGCCCCGCTGGCCATGGCCATGGGGCTGGTGGGCTTCTTCGCCATCTTCCACGGCCACGCCCACGGCGCCGAGATGCCCGAGGATGCCTCCGGCCTCGCCTATGGTGTCGGCTTCATGTTCGCGACGGCACTGCTGCATGTGGCCGGCCTTGGCCTCGGCATGGCCATCGGCCGCTTCGGCGAGACCCATGGCACACGCTATGTGCGGGGCGCCGGCGCTGCCGTGGCGCTGGCCGGCATCGGCCTCGTCACCGGCATTCTGTGAGAGTGCAGCCGGCCGGGCGCCATCCGCGCCCGGCCGTGCTATAGGCACACCCCGCAAACCTGTTGAGTTGACGCATTTTCGTCCCGCGAACCGTGTTCCGCTTCGCTTGAAAATGCCGGGGAGGGGCCGGGCGGGTGCTGTACGACGCCGAGTATCTGACGCGGATCGAAAGCCTGATCCGCGTCCATCTTCCCGAATGGGGTCTGCCGCCCGACGCGGCCGTGAGCCTCATCTCCATTTCCGAGAATGCCACCTTCCGCATCACCGCCGGCGCGGCCGACCTGGTGCTGCGCGTCTACCGGCCGGGCTATCACACGCCGGAGGAGATCCGCTCCGAGCTGGCCTGGATCGAAGCGCTGCGGGCCGACGACGTGGTGCCCACTCCGCGCATCATCCCGACCCTGGACGGGCGCCGGCTCGCCGAGATCGACGATGGCGGCACGCCCCGCCGCATGGCCGCCTTCGCCTTCGTGCCCGGCGTCGAGCCGCAGGAGGGCGCAGACCTGCCGGCATGGTTCCGCCATCTCGGCGCCATTCATGCGCGCCTTCACGCCCATGCGCGGCGCTGGGCGCGGCCGGCGGGCTTCACCCGCAAGGTGTGGGATTTCGACAGCATGCTCGGCGCGCGCCCGCTGTGGGGCGATTTTCGCGCCGCGCTGGGCCTCGACGCGCCGGGCCGGGCGCTCTTGGAGCGCACCGCCGGGGCGCTGAAGGCGCGCCTCGGGCCGTTGTCACAGCCCGGCAGCTTCGGCCTGATCCATGCGGACCTGCGCCTTGCCAACCTGCTGGTGGAGGGGGACGGGCTGACGCTGATCGATTTCGACGATTGCGGCTTCTCGTGGTTCTTCTACGACTTCGCCGCCGCCGTCTCCTTCATCGAGCATTCGCCCCGCCTGCCGGAGCTGAAGGCGGCTTGGCTGGACGGCTACCGTACCCGCGCGGGCCTGCCGGAGGGGGTGGAGGATGCGCTCGACGTGTTCGTGCTGCTGCGGCGGATGCTGCTCACCGCCTGGGTCGCCTCCCACGCCGAGACGCCCACCGCCCAGGCCATGGGGACCGCCTATACGCAGGGCACGCTGACACTGGCGGAGGGGTTCCTGGCGCGGCAGGGATCGGGCCTCAGTCGGTAGGGCCTGAGCCGCCGCCTCGAAGATTGTGCGCACCGGGCGCCAAAGGAAAGGGCGACCCTGCGGCCGCCCTTTCAGGTGCGTCGTCTCACGGTGCGGGCCGTGCCCGGCCGAGCATCACTCGGCGGAAAGGCGCTTTCCGGCCTTGTGGGCCTCGATCCACTTGTGGATTTCCTGGACGTGCTCCGTTTCCTCTTCGTAGAATTCTTTCGCGAGGATGCGGATTTCAGGGTCGGTGGTCGTGTCGAAAATGGACTTGTAGTATTTCAGGCTTGCTTCTTCGGCATCGCGCGCAATCTCAAGAGCCTGCGTGCGCCCCATGAAGGGATCCGCCGCCCAGATTCCCGCCGTCTCCGGGCTTTCCAGATCCGGCCAATTATATTCTTCGGGCTTCATTTCGGGCATGTCGCGGAATGCAGCGCGCGCGCGGGCATCAGCCAGATGCAGCCGTGAATAATCCGACAGCCGCCTGAAAAGAGCGGCGACCTCGGTATTTCCGCAGCTCTGCATGACATCCGCAAGCTCCCCGAAACGAAGGGCGGCCTCCTCCTCGAGCTTTGCGGCATAAGACAGGAATTCACCAACGGTTTCCAAGGCATTACCCTTCCGAAAAAATCAAGAATATCAGATCTTCACCCAGAACACCGATCGGATTGCACAGCACTCCGATCGGGTCCGGCACTCATTGCGGAAGCGAGAACGCGTCACCCGATCCGCCGGCGATGCAAGCTGACCGGTGCATGCTCCAGAGGCGCAGGTCACGCCTCGGCGGGGCAATGCTCATAGTGAATGATGACTTCTTCCTCGCGGGCGATGAACTGGCAGGCCAGCCGATAAGGCGGTGCGATATCGTTGACTTCCGCGTCCGCGATCTGCTCCTCGGTGATCTTGCCGAGTTCCTTGAGCTTGGTCTTTTCCCGCTCCGTCAGCGCAATCGCCATGCGCGGCTTGCCCTCGACATATTCGACCCGGATGAGGCAGGAACCGCACTCGCCCTCCTGGCATTCGAAGGGGATCTTCACGTCGTTGGCGCGGGCGACGGCGAGAATTGTCCCGGTGTCACCGGCAGTGGCGTAGGCGCGCTTGTCCTTGGTGGTCGTCGACCGAAAAGTGATGATGGGCATTGTCTTTTTCCAATCGCCTGAAGTTCTATTTTCGTCAAAAAATGCGAAACCCGTGCATGAATACGCTTAGGCTATACTTCGAGCGATATAGTCGAAAAAGCCCGTAGACATCTCCGCAAGCGGCACGTCTTTTTCCACTTATTCCAAAGACAAGTTCAGTTTGTTGACATGGGTCATTTCGGGGGAAATTTTCATCGGGGCGGCTGGATGCCGGCGGCCGCGCCTTGGCTTCCTACGCGGCCGGGCAACAAAAAAGGGCGGCCCTGAGGCCGCCCTTCCTGATTGTTCGCGAGTGCGCGGGCGGATCACTCCGCGGCGCCAGCCTCGTCGCCGGTGGCGGCCGGGGCGGCGGCGCGAGCGGCGTCGCGCTCGGCCTTGGCCTTGGCTTCCAGGTCCTCGCCTGTGGCCTGATCCACCACCTTCATGGACAGGCGGGTCTTGCCGCGCTCGTCGAAGCCCATGAGCTTGACCTTGACCTTGTCGCCTTCCTTGACCACGTCGGAGGGCTTGGCCACGCGCTCGTTGGCCATCTGCGACACGTGGACGAGGCCGTCCTTGGAGCCGAAGAAGTTCACGAAGGCGCCGAAGTCCACCACCTTCACCACGGTGCCTTCATAGATCTGGCCCACTTCCGGCTCGGAAGCGATGGACTTGATCCAGTTGATGGCGGCCTTGATGGCGTCGCCCGAGGCCGAGGCGATCTTGATGGTGCCGTCGTCCTCGATGTTGATCTTGGCGCCGGTCTTCTCGACGATCTCGCGGATCACCTTGCCGCCGGAGCCGATCACTTCGCGGATCTTGTCCACGGCGATCTTCATCACCTCGATGCGCGGGGCGTGCTCGCCCAGTTCCGCGCGGGCGGTGGTGAGGGCCTTGGCCATCTCGCCGAGGATGTGGACGCGGCCGTCCTTCGCCTGGGTGAGGGCGACCTTCATGATCTCCTCGGTGATGCCGGCGATCTTGATGTCCATCTGGAGCGAGGTCACGCCCTGCTCGGTGCCGGCCACCTTGAAGTCCATGTCGCCGAGGTGATCCTCGTCGCCGAGGATGTCGGAGAGCACGGCGAACTTCTCACCCTCGAGGATGAGGCCCATGGCGATGCCCGCCACCGGACGGCGCAGCGGCACGCCCGCATCCATCAGCGCCAGCGAGGTGCCGCAGACGGTGGCCATGGAGGACGAGCCGTTGGACTCGAGGATTTCCGACACCACGCGCAGGGTGTAGGGGAACTCGTGCTTGGCCGGCAGCATGGGGTGGATGGCGCGCCAGGCGAGCTTGCCGTGGCCGATCTCGCGGCGGCCCGGCGAGCCCATGCGGCCGGTCTCGCCCACGGAGAAGGGCGGGAAGTTGTAGTGCAGCAGGAAGTGCTCCTTGTAGGTGCCCTCCAGGCTGTCGATGAACTGCTCGTCCTCGCCGGTGCCGAGCGTGGCGACCACGAGGGCCTGCGTCTCGCCGCGGGTGAACAGGGCCGAGCCGTGGGCGCGGGGCAGGATGCCCACTTCCGACACGATGGGGCGGACGGTGTACACGTCGCGGCCGTCGATGCGGATGCCCTCGTCGAGGATGCTCCAGCGCACGATCTTGGCTTCGAGCGCCTTGAACACGTCGGAGACCACCTGGGCGGTGGGCACCTTGGTGCCGTCGAGGGCCAGTTCCTCGTAATACTTCTTCACCTTGGACTTGGCAGCGCCGACCGCCTCGTAGCGGGACTGCTTCTGCTTGATCTTGTAGGCGGCGCGCAGGTCGGCCTCGGCGATCTCGCGGACCTTGGACTCCACCTCGGAGACATCGGCCGGCTGGAAGTTGCGCGGCTCCTTGGCGGCCTTCTCGGCCAGCTTGATGATGGCCTCGATCACCGGCTGGAAGTGGCGGTGGCCGAACATCACGGCGCCGAGCATGATCTCCTCGGGCAGCTCTTTCGCTTCCGATTCCACCATGAGCACGGCGTCGCCCGTGCCGGCGACCACCAGCTCAAGCGCGCTTTCCTTCACCTCGTCCACGGTGGGGTTCAGCACGTACTCGTTGTCGACGAAGCCCACGCGCGCAGCGCCCACCGGACCCATGAAGGGCACGCCCGAGAGGGTGAGGGCGGCGGAGGCGGCGACCATGGCGACCACGTCGGGGTCGTTCTCCAGGTCATGCGCCAGCACGGTGATGATCACCTGGGTTTCGCACTTGTAGCCATCGGGGAACAGCGGGCGGATCGGGCGGTCGATGAGGCGGGAGACCAGGGTCTCCTTCTCGGAGGGACGGCCCTCGCGCTTGAAATAGCCGCCGGGGATGCGGCCCGCGGCGTAGGTCTTTTCCTGGTAGTTCACGGTCAGGGGGAAGAAGTCCTGGCCGGGCTTGGGCTCGCGGGCGGAGACCACGGTGGCGAGTACCTTGGTGTCGCCGTAGGTGGCGAGCACCGAGCCGTCGGCTTGGCGGGCCATCTTGCCGGTCTCGAGAGTGAGGGTGCGACCACCCCAGTCCAGCTCTTCGCGATGGATATCGAACATGTGTGTTCTTTCTTGATTCAGGCGCGACGCAGGCAAGCCATGAGCAAGACGGCCGGACGCGCCGCGCGAAGCAGCTCCCTCAAGAGGAGGCTCCGAC
Organism: Xanthobacter autotrophicus; assembly: GCF_005871085.1. GTDB lineage: Bacteria > Pseudomonadota > Alphaproteobacteria > Rhizobiales > Xanthobacteraceae > Xanthobacter > Xanthobacter autotrophicus. The sequence continues at coordinate 116,426 of NZ_VAUP01000031.1, forward strand.
GGTTGCGTCCGGCGATCCTGCCATGACCTGTCCTTCGTGCGCGGACCCGCAGCCGGCCCCATGCCCGCTGCGTAAAGCACGCCTCTTCAAGGCGCGCACGGCGCCGGCCCTCCATGGACCGGGCCGCTGCTGAACCCGCCGGCGCAGGTTTTCCACCGGTGCCGGGCGGGTCTTTCTCACCGCGTCAGCGGCGGATGCCGAGGCGCTCGATGAGGGACTTGTAGCGCCCTTCGTCCTTGCGCTTCAGGTAGTCGAGAAGGCTGCGGCGCTGGGAGACGAGCTTCAGCAGCCCGCGGCGCGAATGGTTGTCCTTGTGATGGGACTTGAAGTGACCGGTGAGGTTGGTGATCCGCTCGGTGAGGATCGCCACCTGCACTTCCGGCGAACCCGTGTCGCCGTCCTTCGCGCCATAATCCTTGATCAGCGCCTGCTTGCGCTCTGCTGTGATCGACATCGGTCCATCCTTTCAAACGAGAGTGGGATGGAAGCCCCTGGGATGAGCCACCGGGTAGCCGGATGGCCGTTGAGGCTTCCGCTCGGCCGGGCCGGGATGTCGTCCAGCACGGTCGAGGCAAAACGCGGACGGCGGCGCCTTTCGGCACCGTCCGCGCGGCGGACTATATCCAATTTTCCCCGTGAAACCAGAGGAATGTTCACCCCGGCTGGAGTGGGGCGATTTGGCATCAGCACCGAAAAATCCCTCCCCCGCAAGCGGGAGAGGGTTCCACGGCTGCGCCCGGTCGAGGCAGCAGGCCTGACCGGAGATGCGGCGACCTCGGCCTTGCGGTGCTGCCGGGTCCAACGGGAGAAGGTGCTACTGCATGCCGATGGTGGTCAGGTCCTGGAACCAGTGCTGGGCCTGCACGAAGCTCTTCACCTTGGGCGAGAGCGCGTGTGGGTTGGTGTCGTGCACCACCCACACCAGCACCGCGTCGTCCACCACGGTCTGGTGCACCTGCGCCAGCAGCTCGTCCTGCTTCTGTGTGTCGAAGGTGTGCTTGGCCTCGTCGATCAGGGCATCCACCTTGGGGTTGGCGTAGAAGCCCCAGTTGACGCCCACCGGCGCCACCTGCCGTGAATCAAAGAAACGGATGAGGGCGTAGAGCGGGTCCGAGGTCACATAGGCGATGTTGTTGGCGGTGATGCCCGCATTCATCGGGTCCTTCGCGCCCTTGCGCCAGGCGGTATAAAGCGCTTCCAGCTCCACCACCTTGAACTCCACGTCCACGCCGATCTCCTTGAAGCTCGCCTGCAGGAACTCGTTCATGGGCAAAGAGAGCATCTGGCCGGTGCCGCCGGCGGCGATGATGAAAGTGGCCTTCAGCGGCTTCTCGGGAGAATAGCCGGCTTCCTTCACCAGCTTCTTCGCCGCCTCAGGATCATACTTCAGGTCGAAGTCCGGCTTGCCGAACCACGGGCTGGACACGTCCACCTGGCCCTTGGCGGGCTTGGCGAGGCCGTTCATCAGCTCCACCACGCCGTCGCGGTCCACCGCGAGGTTGAGGGCCTTGCGCAGGCGCACGTCGGTCCAGGGCGAGCCGGGCAGCACCGAGAGATGGTAGTTCCAGACGTGCGGGGTGACGTTGGTGACGATCTTCATGCCCGCCGACTTGAGCTGGGGCACGGCATCGGGCGCCGGGGTCTCGATCAGGTCCACCTGGCCGGCGAGCAGCGCATTGGTGCGGGTCAGCGCCTCCGGCATGGGGATGAGGATCATGCGGTCGGTCTTGGGCAGGCGGGCCTTGTCCCAATAGTCGGGGTTCTTCACCAGCTCCAGCCGCTCGCGGGGCACCAGCTTGTCCTGCTTGAACGGCCCGGTGCCGGACGGGCTCTGGGCGAACTTGTCCCAGTCGCGGCCGAGCTTCTCATACTGGGCGGGGCTGGAGACCAGGAACCACAGCATCTGGTAGGGGAAGAAGCTGTCCACGTCCTTGGTGGTGATCTCCACGGTCGTGTCGTCGATCTTCTTCCAGGCGGCGACACCGGGCAGGCGGGTCTTCACCTGGGCGGCCTGGCGCTTGTCGTAGTGGGGCGCCTTCTCGTCCAGCACCTTGTCGAGGTTCCAGACCACCGCGTCGGCGTTGAAATCGCTGCCGTCGTGGAACTTCACGCCCTTGCGCAGGGTGAAGATCCACTTCTTCTGGTCGGTGGGGTCCACCTTCCATTCGGTGGCAAGGCCCGGCACCAGCTTGCCGGGGCGGTCGGCCACGTTCATCTCCCACGCCACCAGCGGGTCATACAGGGTGTAGCCGGTGAATTGATAGGCACCTGCCCCACGATCAGGCTGTCCCGTGGTCTGGGGAATGTCGGCCATGGAGATGCCGTAGCGAACCACGCTTTCGGCCCGGGCCGGGGCCGCCAGTGCAACGGCGGCGAAAAAAGCAGCGGCTAGGCGATATCGAAGCGCCATGAAAACGTCCTTCCGTGGAGAGCCCCCACGGAACCAACGCAAGACGCATGCCGCATTGTATGCAATGCGCAGGATACGCTCAGCTCAGCGCTCGGTGTAAAGTTCGCCCTTTCGGTGCGCGCAGTCCTGTCCGACGTTTACGGATCGTCATGGCGGGCTTAACCCGGCCATCCATGTGGTTGGGCCGGGCACAAGGCTCCGGTCGGAGCGACCGGCGGCACAGCGTGGATGCCCGGCACAAGGCCGGGCATAACGGGGGAGAGATGCCCCTTTTTGAATTGCCAAACAGGCTTCAGCGCTTGCCGCGACGCTGGGGCTTCTTGTCCTTCTGGCCCCAGTTGAAGACGCGGTGGGGGAAGATCTCGCCCGCGTCCACGTCGCCGATGGCGATGAGGGCGCCCTGGCAGGTGATGGCGGCATGGCCCTGCACGATGGGCGCATCGCGCCCGCGCAGGATCACGCTCTGGCCGCAGCGCAGGCGGTGGGCGTCGGGCGGAGTCACGGCGATCTGAGGGATCTCCTCCAGCGCCAGCGCCACCGGGTCGAGGGCGTCCATCAGGGCTTCCTCGCTGGTCTCGGCGCGCTCGCGCATCTCGTCGAGGGGCACCAGGTCCTCTTCCAGGAACGGGCCGACGCAGGCCCGGCGCAGGGCCGAGACGTGGCCGCGCGCATCCAGCATGCGGCCGAGGTCGCGGGCGATGGCGCGCACATAGGTGCCCTTGCCGCATTCGGCTTCCAGCACCGCGTGGTCGGCGTCGGGTCGCTCCACCAGCTCGATGCGGAAGATGGTGACCGGGCGGGGCTGGAGCACCACCTCCTCGCCCTCGCGCGCGAGGTCATAGGCGCGCTCGCCGCCGATCTTGAGGGCCGAATAGGCCGGCGGCACCTGCATGATCTCGCCCCGGAAGGCGGCCAGCGCGGCGACGATGTCCGCGTCGGTGGGGCGGTGGTCGGAGGTGACCACGGCCTTGCCCTCGCTGTCGTCGGTGTCGGTCTCGACGCCGAAGCGCACGGTGAAGCGGTAGGTCTTGCGGCCGTCCATCACGTACGGAACGGTCTTGGTGGCCTCGCCGAAGGCGATGGGCAGGCAGCCGGAGGCCAGCGGGTCGAGAGTGCCGGCATGGCCGGCCTTGCGGGCGCCGAAGATGCGCTTCACCACCGCCACTGCCTGGGTGGAGGTCATGCCCGTGGGCTTGTCCAGCAGCACCCAGCCGTCCAGGTCGCGCTTGGGCGCGCGGGGGCGATTGTCCTGCTCGCGAGAGGCCCGGGGGGGTTCGGCACCGTCCGGCAGCGTCTGCGCGGCGGTCGCATCGGCAGCCACGGGCGCGGGCGGGAGCTCAGCCTCGGCGGCGAGGATCGGAGCGGCGGCGTCGGCAGCAAAGGGGGCGGTCATTCGGCGTCGGTCTCTTTGTCGGTGTCGGTGGTGGCGTCCGAAGACGTGTCATCCGAGGCGGTGTCATCGAGGTCGCGCACCACCTTGGGCGAGCGCAGCAGGGCGTCCATGCGGGCGCCCTCGTCGAACGAGGTATCCTCGCGGAAGCGCAGTTCGGGCACGGATTTCAGCTCCATGCGGCGGCCGACCTCCAGGCGCAGGTAGCGGGCATTGGCCGCCAGCGCCTTGATCACCGGGGTGACGTCCTTGCCGCCGAGGGGCATGACGTAGCAGGTGGCGATCTTGAGGTCCGGCGACATGCGCACCTCGGGCACCGTGATGATGTGCGCGGTGAGCACCGGATCGGTGATGGCGCCGCGCTGGAGCACGTCGGCGAGCGCGTGGCGGACAAGCTCGCCCACGCGCAGCATGCGCTGGGAGGGGCCGCCCCCCGTGCGGGTATCAGGTTTCATGGGTCTAGAATGCCTTTGCGGGTGCCGGGCCGGGGCCAGGGCACCTTCTCCTTCAAAAGGGAGCGGACGGGTTTGGACCGTGCCGCTCCGGTTGGTTCTCTGTGCCCCCGACGCCTGTCGTCCCCTCTCTCGCGTGCGGATTCCGCGCGCGGAAGAAGGGCGGACGGTGGCGGTGGCGCCGCCGGCACCGTCGTCAAACGGTCCTGCCGGCGGATGCGCCTCCCCCCAAACCCGCCCCCGCAAGCGGGAGAGGGCTCAAGCCCGTGACGGGAGAGGGGGTCGGCGACCTGTCGCCCGCCTCACAGCGAGCGCTGGATCACCTCGACGCGATAGCACTCGATCACGTCGCCCGCGCGCATGTCCTGGTAGTTCTCGAACGACATGCCGCAATCCTGGCCCGCGTGCACCACGTTGACCGCATCCTTGAAGCGGTTGAGCGTGGCAAGCTTGCCTTCGTGGATCACCACATTGTCGCGGATGAGGCGGACATGCTGGCCGCGTTCCACGTTGCCGTCGGTGACGGTGCAGCCGGCCACCTTGCCCACCTTGGAGACCGCGAAGATCTCCTTGATGAGGGCGTTGCCCAGCATGGTCTCGCGGTTGATGGGCGCGAGCAGGCCGCTCATGGCCTTCTTCACGTCATCCACGAGGTCGTAGATGATGTTGTAGTAGCGGATCTCGATGCCCGCCCGCTCGGCCGCGTCGCGCGCTTCCTTGTTGGCGCGCACGTTGAAGGCGATGATCGCGGCGCCGGAGGTTTCCGCCAGCGTCACGTCGCTTTCGTTGATGCCGCCCGCTCCGGAATGGATGATGCGGGCCTGCACCTCGTCGTTGCCGACCTTCTCCAGGGCGCCGATGATGGCTTCCACGGAGCCGGACACGTCGCCCTTGATGATGAGGGGGAATTCCTTCCGCCCCGTGGCCTTCACCTGGCTCATCATCTGCTCGAGCGAGCCGCGCACGGTGGCGGACCGGGCCGCCGCCTTCTCGCGCTTCTGGCGCTGGCGGTAGTCGGTGATCTCGCGGGCGCGGGCTTCGTTCTCCACCACGGCGAGGCGGTCGCCCGCCTCCGGGGTGCCGTTGAAGCCCAGCACTTCCACCGGCAGGGACGGGCCGGCGGTGTCCACGTTGGCACCGGTGTCGGAGATGAGGGCACGCACGCGACCCCATTCGGCGCCGGCCACCACGATGTCGCCGACCTTCAGCGTGCCGCGCTGCACCAGCACGGTGGCCACCGGGCCGCGACCGCGGTCGAGCTTGGCTTCCACCACGGTGCCTTCGGCCGCACGGTCCGGATTGGCACGCAGGTCCAGCAGCTCCGACTGGAGCGCGATGGCCTCGAGCAGCTTGTCGAGGTTGAGGTGCTCCTTGGCGGAGACCTCCACTTCGAGCGTATCGCCGCCCATGGTTTCCACCTGCACTTCATACTGAAGCAGCTCGGAGCGCACGCGCTCGGGCTTGGCGCCGGGCTTGTCGATCTTGTTGATGGCCACGATCAGCGGCACCTTGGCAGCGCGCGCATGATGGATGGCCTCCACCGTCTGTGGCATCACGCCGTCGTCGGCCGCCACCACCAGCACCACGATATCCGTCACCTTGGCGCCGCGGGCGCGCATGGCGGTGAAGGCGGCGTGGCCAGGGGTGTCGATGAAGGTGATCTTGCTGCCCGAGGGCGAGGTCACCTGGTAGGCGCCGATGTGCTGGGTGATGCCGCCGGCCTCGCCGGAGACCACGTTGGCCTTGCGGATGGCATCCAGCAGCGAGGTCTTGCCGTGGTCGACGTGGCCCATGATGGTCACGACGGCGGGACGCGGCACCAGGCTCTCCGGGGAGTCGGGCGTGTCGAACAGGCCTTCTTCCACGTCGGATTCCGAGACGCGGCGCACGGTGTGGCCCAGTTCCTCGGCGATCAGCTCGGCGGTGTCGGCGTCGATCACGTCGGTGATCTTCACCATCTGGCCCTGCTTCATGAGCATGCGGATCACGTCCACGGCCCGCTCCGACATGCGGTTGGCGAGTTCCTGGATGGTGATGGTCTCGGGCAGGATCACCTCGCGGAGGATCTTTTCCTTGCTCTCCTGCGCCCGATGGCCGGTCATGCGCTGGGTGCGGCGGCGGAACGAGGCGAGCGAGCGCTGGCGCTCGTCGTCGCCCGAGAGGGCGGTGACGAGGGTCAGGCGGCCACGCTGCTTTTCCTGGCCGGCGGGGGCGCGGGGCACCTTCACCGGGGGCGCGACGCGCGCACCGGGGCCGCGACGGGCGGCACGGCGTTCCTCGTCCTCGGATTCGGCGGTGCCGGCCGGACGCGGGGTCAGCGGCCGCGCGGTGGTGGCGGCAGCGCCCGCTCCGGCGTTGCCGCCGGTGGTCGTGCCGGCGCCAGCCGGACGGTTGCCCTGCTCCTCGCCGCCGAAGCGCTTGCGCGCTTCCTGCTCGGCGCGGCGCTTGCTTTCGTCTTCCTGGGCGCGGCGGGATTCTTCCTCGCGCTTGCGGGCTTCGGCGGCCTCGCGCTCGGCACGCTCGACGCGCTCGCGCTCGGCGCGGCGACGCGCCTCTTCCTCGGCGGCGCGGCGCTCTTCCGCCATGCGCCGCTCTTCCACTTCGCGGACGCGGGCGTCGGCGAGGGCGCTGGCGCGGGCGTTGCGCTCTTCCTCGGTCAGGGTACGCAGCACCACGCCGGAACCGCCGGGACGCTGCTGGGCGCCGGGACGGCCGGGAGGGCCGCCGGCACCGGGGCGGCGATCGGCGCCGGGACCGCCGGAGCGCGGCGGCTGGCCGGGACGGCCGGGAGGGCCACCGGCGCCGGGACGCTGGGAGCCCTGCGAGCCGGGACGGCTGGACGCACCGGCGGCGGTGCGCGGACCGTCGCTGCGGCCGCCCGTGGACTGGCCGGGACGCGATGCAGCCGGCTTAGCCTCGGACGCAGCCGGAGCTGCGGAGCGGGGCGCAGAGGTCTGGGGTGCGCTGGCGGGAGCCGCGGCCTTGGGCGCGGGGGCCTGAGGTGTGGGGGTCTGCGCCGCAGCCTGAACGGGCTCGGCCGGTGCCGCCTTGGGCGCAACCGGAGCCGGCTCGGCGACCGCCGGGGCGGGTACCTCGGCAACGGGAGCCGGAGCCGCAGGGGCCTCCACGGCCGGAGCAGCCGGAGCCTTCGCCTCGACGGGCGCGGGCGCCGCAGCCTGGGGCGCGGGGGCTTCCGCAGCCGGGGCCGGCGCCACGGGGGCGCTCACCGGTGCGGCTGCAGCCGGGGCCTTCGCCTCAACCGGAGCCGGGGCGGGCGCGACAGGCGCGGGAGCAGACGCCGCGGACGGAGCAGCGGCGGGCGCAGCCGGGCGCGGCGCGGCCGGTGCCGCTGCCGGAGCGGCCGGTGCCGCCTGCCCGGTACCCTGGCCGGCTGCTTCGCCGGGGGCGATGACGCGGCGCTTCACCTTCTCCACCACAACCGCCTTGGAGCGGCCGTGGCTGAAGCTCTGGCGCACCATGCCCTGCTCCACCGGGCGCTTCAGCGTGAGCGTCTTGCCGGTGGCGGGATGCAGCGTCTTGTCGCCTGGGGTCTTCGTATCGTTCATTCCGTATCCGTTCCTTGCATCCGATCGGGGACATGCGCGTGACCCTCGCCCTGCCCAGTCTCCTCGGTGCCGGACGTACCCGTCCGCCAGCGCAGGAGCTTGTGGCAGCGCTCGAGAAACCCTTCCGTCGTCGGATGCGCGAGCAGCGCCGCATGTACCACATTTGACCGCCCCAACGCCAAGTCCAATTCGATGCCGGTAAAGCAATCGACGCTGGAGACCTGGCGGGCGCCGGCGTTTTCGACCTGGCGCGTGAGGGCTTTGAGCTTGCGCACCCCGTCCGGGCGTGCGTCCTGGGCGTGCAGGAGAACCCGCACGTCTCCGGAGGCGAGAGCCGCCTCGACCTTGGTTGTACCCGTCACCACCTTCCCGGCCTTGTTGGCCAGGGAAAGAGCGCTGCGGGCGTCCTTGTCCAGTAAAGTATCGATGAGATCTGCAAGGTCGGGCGCCGTGGTGCCCTTGCCCTTGAAGGCGCGGCCGAAGACCTTGCGCTTCAGCGCGGTCTCAAGGTCGGCGCGGGTGGCGCTGATCCAGGCGCCACGTCCAGGCAGCCTACGGCCGATGTCCGGGACGATCGCGCCATCCGGCCCCACCACGAAGCGCAGCATGTCCGCGACCGGGGTGACCCGCCGGGTGGCAAGGCACAGGCGCGACAGAGGCGCCCGCGCCGCCGCAAGGCTGCGCAGTCCCTCGTCCGTCTCGTCCTCGACCAGCATAGCGGGCACCGTGGGTCATCTCCCGTCTCAGGCTTCAGCGGCGGCGGCGTCATCGCCATCCGCAGCAGGTTCGTCCGCCTCGATCCAGCCGGCGGCGACGCGGGCCTGCATGACCAGGGCCTCCGCGTCCTCGCGGGACAGTTCGAAGCCGTCCAGGGCGCCGGCATGGCGGATGGTCTCGCCGTCCTTGCGCTCGGTCCAGCCGACGAGGTCATCGGTGGCGCAGCCAGCGAGGTCCTCGACGTTCTTGATATCGTTCTCGCCGAACGCCACCAGCATCTTGGAGGTGACACCGGGCACGCTCTTCAGGTCGTCTTCCACGCCCAGCTCGGTGCGGCGGGCGTCGAGGGCGGCCTCCACCTCGGCGAGGTGCTTCAGGGCGCGGTCCTGCAGCTCGGTGGCGGTGTCCTCGTCGAAGCCCTCGATGGAGGCCAGCTCCGCAATGGACACGTAGGCAATCTCTTCCACCGAGGTGAAGCCCTCGGAGGTGAGCAACTGGCCCATCATCTCGTCGAGATCGAGGGCCTCGGAGAACATCTTGGTGCGCTCGGCAAATTCCTTCTGCCGGCGCTCGCTCTCTTCCTGCTCGGTCATGATGTCGATGTCCCAGCCGGTGAGCTGGGTGGCGAGGCGCACATTCTGGCCGCGACGGCCGATGGCCAGCGACAGCTGGGCGTCGGGCACCACCACCTCGATGCGCTCGCGGTCTTCGTCGAGCACCACTTTCACCACCTCGGCGGGGGCGAGGGCGTTGACGATGAAGGTGGCGATGTCCGGGTTCCAGGGGATGATGTCGATCTTCTCGCCCTGCAGCTCGTTCACCACCGCCTGCACGCGCGAGCCGCGCATGCCGACGCAGGCGCCCACGGGGTCCACCGACTGGTCGCGGGAGATGACCGCGATCTTGGCACGGGAGCCGGGATCGCGCGCCACCGCCTTGATCTCGACGATGCCGTCGTAGATCTCGGGCACTTCCTGCGCGAACAGCTTGGCCATGAACTGGGGATGGGTGCGCGACAGGAAGATCTGCGGCCCGCGCGGCTCGCGGCGCACGTCATAGACATAGGCGCGGATGCGGTCGCCGGTCTTCACCGTCTCGCGCGGCAGCAGCTCGTCGCGGCGCAGGATGCCTTCGCCACGGCCGAGGTCCACCACCACGTTGCCATATTCGACCCGCTTGACGAGGCCGTTCACCACGTCGCCGATGCGGTCCTTGAATTCGTCATACTGCCGGTCGCGCTCGGCCTCGCGCACCTTCTGCACGATGACCTGCTTGGCCGACTGGGCCGCGATGCGGCCGAAATCGAACGGGGGCAGGGTGTCGGCGATGGTGTCGCCCACCTGCGCCGCCGGATTGTGGCGCCGGGCGCCGTCCAAAGTGATCTCGGTGGCCGTGTTCTCCACCTCGTCCACCACCAGCAGGTGGCGGGCCAGACGCAGCTCGCCGGTCTTGGCGTTGATGTCGGCGTGGATGTCCGTCTCCTGGCCGTAGCGCGAGCGCGCGGCCTTGGCGATGGCATCTTCCATGGCGGCAATCACGATGCTGCGGTCGATGGACTTTTCCCGCGCGACCGCATCGGCGATCTGCAGCAGTTCCAGCCGGTTTGCGCTGACGGCAACCATCAGTGCGTCTCCTTCACGGTGCTGGCGTTGGCAGAGGAAGCGGCCGTTTCCAGGCCGGCCTTCTTCTTGGCGTTGGATTTCTTGGGTGAAGCCTTCTTGCCCTTGGCCTTGCGGCCGACGACCTTGTTGCCGCCGTCCTTGCGCGAGGGACCCTTGTAGGGCGCTGCAGGCTGGGCGGCCGCATCGGCCTCGACGAGGGTCTCGTCGTCGTCCTGGTCCTCGGCGTCCACGCCGGTGCCTTCCACGTCCTCTCCGTCCTCACCGTCGAGGAAGGCTTCCGCCTCCTCGTCAATGTCCTGGCCGGCGGCCTTGGCGGCGCGCAGGGCCTCGCGGATGAGGGCGTCCGTGAGCATGAGCTTGGCGTCGTGGATGTCGGCCACCGGCAGGCGCACGGTGGGTTCCTCCGTGGCCGGCGCATCGAGGCGGCGGACCACGGCGATACCGTCCTCGGCGCCGATCAGGATGCCGCGGAAGCGCTTGCGGCCGTCCACGGGACGGGCCATCTCCACCTTCACCTCATGGCCGGCCCAGCGGACGAAGTCCGACTGGCGCACCAGCGGCCGGTCGATGCCGGGGGAGGACATTTCAAGGCGGTAGGCGCTGGAAATGGGGTCTTCCACGTCGAGCACCGGAGACAAGGCGCGCGAGGCAGCCTCGCAATCGTCGATGCTCATGGTGCCGTCGGGGCGTTCGGCCATGATCTGCAGCGTGCCGCCGTCGCGGTTCGTCACCTTCACGCGGACAAGCCGGTAGCCGAGCGCGCCGAGCACGCCGGAGGCGATGGCGGCCACGCGGGCGGCCACCCCGGTTTCGGTGATGAGGCGCGGCTCGTTGGGATCGTCGAGCACGGCTTGGATCTCGGTCATGTCCCTCCAGGACAGCTGAACTGCGGCCGTTGTCGGCCGGTGGGCACGCGGCGGTTCGGCACCGGCGCCCGGATAGTGCACAAGAGACGAAACCGACCCGGTGGATTGGACCGTGTCATCCGTCTCCCAATTCTCCCCCTGCGGCCTGGCAGCGAACCTTCCGGCGAGGCCGGATAAGCAGAAACGGAGCGGGTCCCGGTGGGGGCCCACTCTCATCACCTTCGACTGCGATGGCGCTGAGGCATCCCTCATCGGGGACGGCGCTAATATAGACGGAAATGCCAAAGGCGCAAGCGTAGCGTGACGTCGTCCTTATCCCGGGCGAGGGGATGGCGCCGCCGCCGGGACACCGCCCTCAGGCGATGGCGTCCAGCTCGGCGTCGGTGAGCGCGCCGGGCACGATGGTGATCGGCACCGGGAACCGCGCGGCATGGCCGGCCGCCAGCACCGTGACCAGTGGGCCGGGGCCCTCCTTTCCGACGCCGGCCGCCAGCACCAGGATGGCGATGTCGCGATCCTCCGCGATCAGCCGGGCGATGGCTTCGGCCGGGGCGCCTTCCTTGACCACAAGATCGGGCGTGATACCGGCCACCTGGCGGGCGCGGGCGGCGAACTTCTGGAGCCGCGCCTCCATCTCCTCATGGGCTTCCGCGCGCATCAGGTCGGCGACGCCAAGCCATTGCTGGGCCACGCCCTCCAGCTCCAGCACCCCGAGCAGGACCAGGCCGCCTTGCGTGCCGGCAGCGCGGCGGGCGGCATAATAGATGGCGCGGTCGCATTCTGGGGTGTCGTCCACCACCACCAGGAACTTGCGGCGGTGGCCGGGCTCCCGGCTGCGGCGGGGTGTTGTTGGTTGCGGCGTTGTGGTCATGGCAGCAGCCGGAGGGGCGCGCGGGGCGCTTCGGGCGCCGGGCAGACCGGGGGGCGGGAAGGACGGCGCATTCAGAAGGCCCAGGTGAGCGCCACATGGGCGCGAAGAACCGGCAGACTGACCCATGGTGCCATGCCGGCATGGCCGAGGGGGAGGAAAATGTCGGCGTGGCCGATCGTGCCGGGGCACGGCACCGGGGGATTGGCGAGGCGGCGACGGCAAGACTGCATTGCCCGCGAAGGCCGTGCTTCGCGATTCAACCCCGGGCGAATCTGCTCTAAAGACGGGCCTTCCATTTCCGCAAGACAGGCGGCCGCGCGGGGCGCGCGCCGGCAAGGAGAGGCCCTCATGACCAGCACAGCCACCGATCTCACCCTGGAGGCGGCGCAGACCATCGTTGCCGCGGCCCTCGCCCACGCCCGCGCCGGCGCCATGAACCCGCTCGCGGTGTGCGTGCTCGATGCCCGCGGCGCGCTCAAGGCCTATGCGGCGGAAGACGGCACCAGCCTCAACCGCGGCGAGATCGCCCGTGGCAAGGCCAACGGCGCACTGGCGCTGGGCATGGGGTCGCGGTCCCTGTTCAAGCGGGCCAAGGACCAGCCCTTCTTCATCTCCGCCGCCACCGCCGCCATCGGCGGCTCGCTGGTCCCGGTGCCGGGCGGCGTGCTGATCCGCTCTGCCTCCGGCAGCATCATCGGCGTGGTGGGGATTTCCGGGGATACCTCGGACAATGACGAGGCGAGCGCCCTCGCTGGAATCACCGCCGCCGGCCTCGTGGGGGATCCCGGCCAGGACTGAGGACGAAAAAAGGCCCGGAGGGTCGCGCCGGGCCTTTTAGGGTATCGCGTCAGTTTGAAGCCGAGTGCGGCCGCTCCCGAAGTGCGGTCCGCTCCCTCCCCCGCAAGCGGGAGAGGGTTCGCACCGTGCCGGTCGACAGCCGGCTCTCAAGACCGCGCGGCCCTTTTCCGCTCAGACGATCTGCGCGGCGTCGGCGAAGGCGAGGCGCGGCAGGCGGGGCATCACCTTGGAGGCGTCGCCGTGGCCGATGGCGGCGATGAAATTGGTCTTCACCGTGCCGCTGGGGAAGAATTCCGCATCCACCTTGGCCGCGTCGAAGCCGGACATGGGGCCCACATCCAGCCCCAGCGCCCGCGCCGCGAGGATGAGATAGGCGCCCTGCAGCGAGGAATTGCGGAAGGCGTGGGGCTCGATGGCCGCCGGATTGTTCACGAAGATGTCGCGGAAGCCCGGATTGTGCGGGAACACCTCGGGGATCTTGTCGTGGAAGGCGAGGTCATAGCCGATGATCGCGATGACCGGCGCGGCCAGAGCCTTCAGGTTGCCCTGCGACAGGGCCGGGCGCAGGCGCTCCTTGGCCTCGGGGCTGGTGACGAAGACGAAGCGGGCGGGCTGGGTGTTGGCCGAGGTGGGGCCATACTTGACCAGATCGTAGAGGGCGCGGATCTCCGCCTCGGTCACCGGCTGGTCGGTCCAACCGTTCTGCGAGCGGGCTTCGAGGAACAGGCGGTCGATGGCGGCCTGGTCGATCTTGCTGGTCATGGCGAAATGTCCTTGGGGCAATCGGGGCGCGGCGCGTGCCTGGGCCCGCGCGCATCGGGGAAGCATCGCCAACGACGTAGGACGACGCGGGCGTCGCTACAATGGCCCCGCTTGCAAGCGGGCTCTTGCAGCACTGCACGACGGCTGTCATCAGCGCGTCTGATCCCTCCCCCACCGCAATTGATGGGTGCTTCCCCGTCGAAGCCTCTATAAGACCACCGGCTGATGAGGGGGTCTCATCGGCCGGTGGCTTTGAGTCCGTGCGGTCCCTGGGTGATGCCTCCCGGCATCGCTTGAAGACCGGGACCGAGGGTCCAAGTCGCCGCCTGTCCCGATGTCGCCGCCTGTCCCGATCGCCCCGTTCCGCGAGCCTGCCATGAATTCGCGTGCGTTCCCTGCGCCTGAAGATCCCTCCGCCCATTCTGCATCCGCCCACCTGCCGCTGACGCCCGTCGGCGCGGGGGAAGACCCCTATCTGGAGCGGGTGCGCGACCATATCCGCACCCTGCCCGAGAGCGGCATCGTCGAGGTGATGAACTACGGCCGCGACCGGCCCGGCATGATCCCGCTTTGGGCCGGGGAGGGGGATGTCGCCACCCCGCCCTTCATCTGCGAGGCCGCCGCCACCGCGCTGCACGCCGGCGAGACCTTCTACACCTGGCAGCGCGGCCTGCCGGAACTGCGCGGCGCCATCGCCCGCTATATGGCGCGCACCTATGGCGTTACTGAAAATCCGGACCGCTATTTCGTCACCGGCTCGGGCATGCAGGCGATCCATATCGCGCTGGCCATGGCGGTGGGGGCCGGGGACGAGGTGATCATTCCCTCCCCGTCCTGGCCCAATGCCGCCGCCGCGGCGCAGAAGGCGGGGGCGCGGCCGGTTTACGTGCCCTTCGCCTACGGCAAGGACGGCTTCAGCCTGGACCATGAGCGGCTGGCGGAGGCCATCACGCCGCGCACCCGCGCCATCTTCCTCAACACCCCGGCCAATCCCACCGGCTTCGTGGCCACCCACGACGACCTCAGGGCGGTGCTGGCGCTGGCCCGCCGGCACGGTCTGTGGATCATCGCCGACGAGATCTACGGCCGCTTCTATTATGGCGACGCGCCCCGCGCCCCCTCTTTCCACGACGTGATGGACGAGGGTGACCACATCCTGTTCGTGCAGACCTTCTCCAAGAACTGGGCCATGACCGGCTGGCGCGTGGGCTGGATCGAGGCCGACCCGCGGCTCGGGCAGGTCATCGAGAACCTGATCCAGTATTCCACCTCCGGCGTCGCCGCCTTCATGCAGCGCGGCGCCGTGGCGGCGCTTGATCAGGGCGAGGATTTCGTCGCCGCGCAGATCGCCCGCGCCCGAAAAGGACGCGACCTCGTCGCCGACGCGCTGATCGCCACCGGAAAGGTGGACCTGGTGAAGCCGCCCGGCGCCTTCTACCTGTTCTTCGGCATCGAGGGCCGGAGCGACGTGCGCAGCCTCGGTCTCACTTTGGTGGACGAGGCCAACGTGGGCCTTGCCCCCGGCACCGCCTTCGGTCCCGGCGGGGAAGGTTTCATGCGGCTGTGCTTTGCCCGGGGTGATGCCCAGCTCGCCGAGGCGAGCCGCCGCCTCGTGGCCTGGCTTCAGGGAGACGGGCTCACGGGAGCAGGCGCGGCGTGAGTTCGCTCGCCTATCAGTTGCGGTCGGCCGTCGCGGCGGCGGTGACTTTGGGGGCGGGCGCCCTCGGCGGCGGCGTGTTCGCCGCCCTGGGCCTGCCCGCGGCCTGGATCTCCGGCGCGCTGGTGGTATCCATCGCACTTGCCGTGGCGGGGGTGCGGATCGCGGTGCCCGAATGGATCCGCTTCCTCGCCTTCATCGTGCTCGGCACCTCCATGGGCACGGCGCTGACGCCGGAAACCTTCGCGCGCGCCGCCACCTGGCCGGTCAGCATGGCGTGCCTTGGGGCCAGCGTGCTCGCCACCATGGCGGGGGGCGCCCTGTTCCTCAATCGCGTCGCCGGCTGGAGCCGGGAGACCGCTTTCTGGGCCTCCGCCCCTGGCGCCTTCGGCACCGTGGTGGCCATGGCGGCCGACACCAATGCGGACCTGCGCAAGGTGGCGTTCGCCCAGGCCCTGCGCCTGTTCCTGCTGGTGGCGGCCCTGCCCAATGTGCTGGGCGCCGCAGGGCTCACGGCCGGCGGCCTGCCGCCGCCGCCCCATGTGTCGACGGCGCTGGAGGTGGTGATCCTTCTCGCCGTCTGCGTCACCACCGGCCTGGGCGCGGCATGGCTGAAGGTGCCGGGCGGGCTCATCCTCGGTGCGCTCGCTGGCAGCGCGGCGCTGCACGCCACCAGCCTCTCCAGCGCCGTGCTGCCGCAAGCCTTCATCGTGCCGGCCTTCGTGGTGCTGGGGGCGAGCGTGGGGGTGCGCTTCCTCGGCACCACGCTGGGCACCATCCGGGCCTATTTCTTCGCCTCGCTGGGCGCCTTCGTGGTGGCGGTCAGCATCTCCACCCTGTTCGCCCTGCTGGCGGCGTGGCTGACGGGGGATGATCTCGGCAAGCTCGTCACCGCCTTCGCCCCCGGCGCGCTGGAGGCCATGACCGCGCTGGGCTTCGCCCTCGGCTACGACCCGGCCTTCATGAGCGCCCACCACCTGTTCCGCTTCGCCGGACTGTCGGTCGCCTTGCCGGTGGCGGCACGGCTGCTGTTCGCTGTGGTGGAGGAGGCGAAAGAGGTAACGCGGCACGTGGCGCCGACGGACGGCGAGCACACGAAATAGTGTTCCGCAACGTTAGTCCGGCGCTTGCCCCGCTACCGCTTCCTCGCCAAACAGGTTCGGCCTTCCCTGCGGGGGTGGTGCGGCGGTATTGCGCCTCGCGGCTCCTTGTGGGGCGGGGAACGGTGCCGTGGTATTGGCTGGCGGGTGCGTCGGACGACGCCGGACTCTGGAGGTTGGGTTTGCGGATACTCGATGATTTGGCCCTTCTGGCCGGCCGGCTGCTGATGGCATCCCTGTTCCTGCCCGCGGGCATCGGCAAGATCAGCAAGGTGGCCGGCTTTGCCGCGAGCCTTGCCGCCAAGGGCGTACCCATGCCGACCCTGATGGCCTATCTCACCATCGCGGTGGAAATCGGCGGCGGCCTGCTGCTGATCCTCGGCGTCATCCCGCGCATCGTCGCGGTGGTGCTGGCCGGCTTCGTGGTGATCGCCACCGCCACCTCGCATGTGTTCTGGACGATCGCGGACCCGGGCGCCGCGGCGGGCCAGCAGATCCATTTCTTCAAGAACGCGGCCATCATGGGCGGTTTGCTGTTCTATTTCGTCGCCGGCCCGGGCCGTTTCGCTCTCGGCCGCAAGGAATGGAACTGAGCGCCCGTTTGACAATGCGCCCGGGTAGGGGATTGCAGCCCTCGCACGGGCTTTATCACCGTCATGCCCGGGCTTGACCCGCAAGTCGGCCGTTGACGACGTGCGTCCCTGAGAACGGAACTCGCAAACGTGCGGGTTCCGACCACCCTCGCGCGGGGTCTGGGAGCAATCTTGGTGAGATTTTCCAAGCGGTTAGGCGCGGATGCCCGGGACAAGCCCTGGCATGACGGAGTGATCGCGCCTTTGCCCTTTTGAATGTCAAAATAGGCTCCAAGCGGGGCGCACGTCCCGAGTGGGGGTCTATTCGCTGCCGTAGCGGTGCAGGTCTGAGCCGTGGCGGCGCAGCCAGGCCTCCGCCTCGCGGCGGTTGGGACATACCTGCTCCACCAGCCGCCAGAAGCGCGGACCGTGGTTCATCTCCAGCCGGTGGGCGACCTCGTGGGCGGCCAGATAATCCTGGACGAAGGCCGGCGCCATGATCAGCCGCCACGAGAACGACAGGTCGCCCCGCGCCGAGCATGAGCCCCAGCGGCTCGCCGTATCCCGCAGGGTGATGCGGCCCACCTCTACCTTCAGCGCGGCTGTATAGGTCTTGACGGCGGCGCCAAGCGCCTGCCGGGCCTCGCGTTTGAGGAAATCCTGCACCCGGCGCGCCAGATGGGGGGCCTCGCCCGCCACATGCAGGGTGGGGCGGCCGTCCGCATCCGGCGCCACCCAGACGGTACCGCGCGCCTGCGGGCAATGGATGACGCGGTGGGGCGTGCCGTGGAGCGGAATCAGCGCACCAGGTTCGAACAGCACCTTTTCCGGCAGCCGCACGAGGCGCACGCGCACCCATTCGCGCTGGCGCTGCACGAAATCGCGGGCGAAGGCGAGGGGCACGTGGGGCGGGGCGGTGAGCGTCACGTCCCGCGCGGCGGCCCGCACCCGGAGGGTGAGCCGGCGCGCCTGGGCATTTCGACGTACCGCCACGCGCAGCGGCCCGTCATCAAGCATCAGCTCGATCCATTCGGCCGCCTGCGGTGCGGGCGGCTTTCGGTCCTGACGGCGAAACAGCATGGGGGCAACCGGGGCGACGTTACCTCCGTATCTTCCCCTCAATTGCTTCGCCCTGCCAGTGCTAAGTCGGAGCAACCCGGGGATAAAAGGCGGTCACCTTGTTGTTGAGGGCGAACACGTCCGGCCCGTCCTCCACCGCCTCGGCGGCCGGCCGCGCAGTGGGGGCCTGAGCGGTGGCGCCGCGGGGCAGTTCCTGGGACAGGATGAAGTCCGCGATGCGCGGGGCGATCTCCGAGCGGAAGCGCGAGCCGTTGAACACGCCGTAATGGCCGACGCCCGGCTGCTCGTAATGGGCGCGCTTGTCCTCGGGAATGCGCGGGCAGATCTTGTGCGCCGCCTTGGTCTGGCCGATGCCGGAGATGTCGTCCTTCTCGCCTTCCACCGTCATCAGCGCGACGCGGTGGATGGCGTCGGGCTTCACCACCTGGGAGTGGTGCATGATCTCGCCCTTGGGCAAGGCATGGGTGATGAACACGTTCTCAACCGTTTCAATATAGAACTCGGCCGTGAGGTCCATGACCGCGAGATACTCGTCGTAGAAGTCGCGATGCTTCTCGGCCGAATCACCGTCGCCCTGCACCAGGTGGTGGAACAGGTCCCAATGGGCCTGCAGGTGGCGGTCCATGTTCATGGACATGAAGCCGTTGAGCTGCAGGAAGCCGGGATAGACCTCGCGCATGGCGCCCGGATGCGACCACGGCACGGTGGTGAGCACGGTGCGCTTGAACCAGTCGATGCCGCGATCCTTGGCCATGGCGTTCACCGCCGTGGGCGCCTCGCGGGTGTCGATAGGGCCGCCCATGAGGATCATGGACTTGGGCACGAAGGGGTCTTCCTCCGCCTCCATGCGCGCCACGGCCATCATCACCGGCACCGCCGGCTGGCACACCGCCATCACGTGGCAGTCGCCGCCCATGCGGTGGAAGATGGAGATGAGGTAGTCCACATAATCCGACAGGCTGAACCGCCCCTCCGTGAGGGGGACCAGCTTGGCGTCCACCCAGTCGGTGACATAGACGTCGTGGGTGGGCAGCATGGCTTCCACCGTGCCGCGCAGCAGCGTCGCGTGGTGGCCGGACACCGGGGCCACGATGAGCAGGCGCGGCTGCGGCTGGCGCGGCGGATATTCGAACGCGCGCTCGAAATGCAGCAGGTTGCAGAACGGCCGGCGCCACACGGTGTTCACGTGCACTGGCACGCTCTGGCCGTTCGCGACGGTATGGGTGATGCCCCAGTCCGGCTTGCCGTAGCGCCGCGTGGTGCGCTCGAACAGCTCGCAGGCCGCCGCCATCGACTTGCCGAGAGTGGTATGGGAAACCGGATTGATGGGATTGTTGAGGACCGCCCGGCTGGCGTCCGCCATCGCCCGCGACGGGTTGAGCGCAGCGTAACCCATCTCGTACATCCAGTAGAGCGGGGTCGAAAGGCCGACGTCACCCTGGCGTGGTAAACGCAGCGCGCTCGCGAACTCACCGATTGCCATCTGCGCTCCTCACGATTAGTGCGCTCCATTACGGTTGGCGCCTTTTCGGAAACGTGGGCGCACTTGCAGGTTTGGTCAATGCCGACAAAAGACATAGAGTCCGCTTCGCGCACGCTTATGGCATCCGGGCCACTATTCCCTAACGTCACATGGTTAAACGCTAGGGTTCCATGCCGTGCCGCTGCCTCTGAAATCCCCGCCATGAAAGGCGCTCGCTCATGAGCACCGCCTTCGTCACGCCGCCGCACGGCCGGTCCTTCGGGCTGCGCCTCGACACCTTGATTCGTCTGCGCTGGCTGGCGGTATCTGGACAGATCCTGGCGCTGGTGGTGGTGAACCTCGGGCTTGGCTTTCCGCTGCCGCTCACCCCCTGCCTCGCGGTGGTGGGGCTCTCGGCGCTGGTGAATGTGCTGCTGCGGGTGAAGTATCCGGTGGCGCGCCGGCTCGGGGATGCCGCCGCCGGACCGCTGCTCGCCTATGACGTGCTCCAGCTCACCGCCTTGCTTTATCTGACGGGCGGGCTGAAGAACCCGTTCGTGCTGCTCTATCTCGCGCCGGTCATGATTTCTTCCACCGCCCTGTCCTGGAGCACCACGGTGTTGCTGGGCGTGCTCGCGGTGACCTGCGCGGGGACGGTGGGCCTGTGGGCCCGGCCGCTGCCATGGGCGGGCGGCGACCTGCCGGTGTTACCGGACCTCTATCTCGCCGGCATCTGGGTGTCCCTTTCGGTGGCGGTGGGCTTCATCGGCCTGCACGCCTGGCGGGTGGCCGAGGAAGCGCGCGAACTCGCCGACGCCCTGGCGGCCACCGAGCTGGTGCTGGCGCGCGAGCAGCATCTGTCCGCCATCGATGGCCTGGCCGCCGCCGCCGCCCACGAACTGGGCACGCCGCTCTCCACCATCGCTTTGGTGGTGAAGGAGATGCAGCGCTCCATGACCGACGGCGATCCCCATGCGGAGGATGTCGCCCTGCTGCGCGACCAGTCCAATCGCTGCCGCGACATCCTGCAGAAGCTGACGTCCCTCAGCTCGGGCGACGCGCCCTTCGACCGCATGCCGCTGGCGCTGCTGCTGGAGGAGGTGGTGGAGCCGCACCGCAATTTCGGCATCACCATCAATGTGCAGGTGAAGGACGATCCGGACGCGCCGGTGATCGCCCGCAATCCCGGTCTGCTCTACGGCCTGGGCAATCTGGTGGAGAATGCGGTGGATTTCGCCACCACGCGGGTCGATATCAGCGCCCAATGGAGCGTGGCCGGTCTCGACATCGTGGTGGCCGACGACGGCCCGGGCTTTTCGCCGGAGGTGAGCGGGCGCATCGGTCAGCCCTATGTGACGTCCCGGGCCCGCGACCGCCTGGAAGAGGACGGCGAAAGCGGGCTGGGCCTCGGCTTCTTCATTGCCAAGACCCTGCTCGAGCGTACCGGTGCGACGCTGACGTTTCAGAATCGCTTCCCGCCCGAGACCGGCGCAGTCATCCGCATGCACTGGCCGCGCAAGGCTTTGGCCATTGAGACGGATGACTACGCGACAAAGGGACGCGGTTCGGATTAATCTACCAGGCAGTCGGCGTAGAAAGCCGCAGCCAGTTCTGTTCGTAGCCGGCCCTGCCGGAGCTGGATTTTTGAGGAAGACGTTATGAATGAGACGACGCCGCCCGACGTGGGGGAAGACCGGTCGGTTCTGATCGTGGACGACGACCGGTCCTTCCTGCAGCGCCTCGCGCGGGCCATGGAAGCCCGCGGCTTCGAGGTGGCGACGGCGGAAACCGTGGCCGATGGCCTCGCCCGCGTGGAAGCCTCGGCGCCCGCTTACGCGGTGGTGGACATGCGCCTCGGCGACGGCACCGGGCTCGACGTGATCTCGGCGCTGAAGCGGCACCGGCCCGGCGCCCGGGCCATCGTGCTCACCGGCTACGGCAACATCGCCACGGCGGTGACGGCGGTGAAGATGGGCGCGGTGGACTATCTGGCCAAGCCCGCGGACGCCGACGACGTGGTGGCCGCGCTGCTCGCCAGCGCCGACCACAAGCCGATCCCACCGGAAAATCCCATGTCCGCCGACCGGGTGCGATGGGAGCATATCCAGCGCGTCTATGAATTGTGCGGCCGCAACGTCTCCGAGACCGCGCGTCGCCTCTCCATGCACCGCCGCACGCTCCAACGGATTCTGGCCAAGCGCGCGCCGCGGTAGCGGCTCGCGCAGGGGGGCTCGGCGCGCCGCAGCAGCTGGCCGGCTCTCGTTTTGAAAGCTGCTGCGTCGACCGGGCAGGATGCGAACCCTCTCCCGCTTGCGGGGGAGGGCAGGGTGGGGGCTGGGGCCTCTCCGCTTAATCCGCCGCCGTTGTTCTGTCCCGGCGCCTCTGCCCCCTCCCCAACCCTCCCCCGCAAGCGGGAGAGGGAGGAGAGCGCTGGTGCCCCTGTCTCGAGCGACGATTAAGTCCAGGAGCGAACGCTACATCAGCCCCCGCAGCAGGTCCGGGTCGTAGAGCACGGCCAGCCGGGTTGCGGCGGCGCGGGCGAAGCGCAGGGTCAAGGCCTTGCGGGTGGCCGGCGCCAGGGGATGGACCGGCGGTTCGCGCAGGCATTCCGCCCCGAAGGCATCCGCCACCAGAAGCCCGGTCTCCTCCGGCAGGATCTCGACCGGGAAATCCAGCGGCACGGCGAACATCAGCCGGTCGCAGAAGGCGCGGTACTCCGGCCACTTGGCGTCGGTGCGGAAATCCGTGACCGACGACTTGATCTCGATGATGGTGATCTCGCCCTTCGGCCCCAGCGCCAGAATGTCCGCCCGGCGGCCCGACACCAGCGCGAATTCCGGAATGCCGGCGAGCCCGGCCAGCGCCAGATGGCGCAGCACGCCGCGCTGCACGGCCCGCGCCGTCTCCGACTGGCGGCCGTCCGGCCGCAGTTCGGGCAGCAGCTCCCTCACGGCTTGGCTTCCACCGGGGTAGCGCCGGCCTCCGCCTCGGCGGCGGCGAAGCCGCGCTTGATGGCGGCGTTCAGTTCGCCGCCGAACACGAAGATGGACGCCGTAAGGTACAGGAAGACCAGCGCTATCATCACCGAGGCGAGGCCGGCATAGGTGCTGACGTAATTGGCGGGAAATTCGGCGAGGTAGAAGCCGAAGGTGGTGGCCGCCACCAGCCACAGCACCAGCGTGACGAGGATGCCCGGCGCCACCTCGGCGAGCGAACGCCGCCCCGCCGGCAGCCACAGATGGGCCACCACCAGCGACACCACCAGGATGATGGAGGTGGCGCCGAAGCGGATCAGGGTGATGGCCCCCGAGAACGGCTTCAGTGCCGGCACCTGCGCCACCACCGCCTGCCAGATGAGCGGCCCCAGCACCACCAGGAACGACAGGGCCAGCATGGAGACGGCGGCCAGCAGCACGTAGCCGATCGATTCGAGCCTGAGCCAGTACCAGGAGCGCATCTCCTTCACCCCATAGGCGCGGTTGAGGCCGATGCGCAGGCTTTCGATGCCGTTGGAGGAGAAGTAGATGGCGAGCACCACGCCATAGGTGAGCACGTCGGTGCGCACCTGGTTCACCACATTGTAGATCTCGCGCGAGATGGGGCCGGCCACCTGCTGGGGCCAGGTCTCCAGGATCAGCTGGATGGTCTCGTTGGCCAAAGGCTGGAGGTTGAGGAAGCCGGCCAGCGCGGTCACGAAGATCAGGAACGGGAAGAGCGACATCAGCGCCGACAGGGCGATATGGCTGGCGATCGCCCAGCCGTCGTCGGCGGCGAACGTCCAGAACGCATCCAGCGGAATATGGATGATGCGCCGCAGCATGGAGACTCCCGTTTCCTCCCACATCGGGCTTTCCTCGGCGAATGGCAAGCACGCGCGGCGCGTGTCCCGCGCGCGCCGCGCCGGCTGGCCGAGGGCGGGGCCATGGGATAGGAACGAGGGCAGGCTGCGGCAGCTCTGCCGTACCCGAACGTTTGCGGACAGGACCATGCCGAGCCCCGACCAGGGACCCGCCTTGCCCAGCCTCATGGCGCGGCTCTCAGGCCTCTTGAGCCCCAGCCATTTCAAGCTCGGGCTGCGGGCGGCCATTGCCGGGCTCGTGGCCTATGGACTGGCCACCGGACTTGCCCTGCCCAACGGCTATTGGGCGGTGCTCACCGCGGTGCTGGTGGTGCAGGCCACCATCGGCGCCAGCCTGACGGTGGCCATCGACCGGGCGCTGGGCACGGTGGTGGGCGGCGTGGTGGGCGTGGCCGCGGCCATGCTGGCGGGCAATTCGGCGACGCTGACCTATGTGGCGCTGGGCGTCGCCGTGTTCTTCACCGCCACTTTGTCGGCCCGCTCCGCCAGCTTCAAGCTGGCGCCGGTGACGGTGGTGATCGTGCTGCTGGCGGATCCGAGCCATCTGGAGCCGTGGCTGTCCGGCCTGCACCGGGTGTTCGAGATCGCGGTGGGCGGGGTGGTCGGCATGGCTTCGTCCATCCTGATCCTGCCCGAGCGGGCGCTGTTGCGGCTGTTCCCCCATTGCGCCAAGGCCTTGCGCTTCAACGCCGGACTGCTGGAGCTGGGCCGCGACGGGCTGCTCGGGCGCGGCCTCGACCCCACCGCCCTCGACCGGCTGAATTCCGGCGCCCGCCAGGCCCTGCGCGCCGCCGACGCGCGCATTTCCGAGGCGTTGCGCGAACAGGTGGGCGGATTGACCGGGCAGGTGGACCCGGCGCCGGTGGTGCGCTCCTGCCGCCGGCTGTGGCACTCGGTGATCATCCTGCTGCGCGGCGCCGACCGGCCCATGGACAAGGAGGTGGCCGACCGCGTCGCCCCGAGCCTGGATGCCGCCGTGTCCGGGCTGAACGGCCATATCCTCGCCCTCGCCGATCGCCTCGATGGGCAGGCGGTGGAAGGGATCGAGGAAAAGGCGCAGGCCGCGCGGGCGGCGGTGGCGGCGCTGGAGGCTGAGGCCGAGCGCCTCAACGGCGAGGGCGTGCTGGAGACGGCGGGCGCCGATACCCTCACCGCGCTGTTTGCGGCGGTCTCCGCCTGCAATCACGTGCGGGAGAATCTGGACGACCTCGCCGCGAGGTTCGACGAGATCGAAGCGGAGCGGTAACACTATCCGCCGGCTGGAGCGAGCCCCGATTTTTGCGCGTGGAAATCACTTATTTTCCGCCAGAAAATAATTCGTGGGCAATGCCGCGCATGGGAAGAAGGTCGGATCGACCCTTCCGGCGAATTCCTCTCTAAGTCACCGCCACGCGCGGGCGCCGCACAATGGCACCGCGCCGCTGATCCCGGCGCACACCGCAGCCGTAATCAGGCGTTGCTTTGGTCCGGTTCCAAGGCAAGGATATGCCAATTCTGCAACGCACAATCGGGGAGAAAGCCTTCATGAGCGCCAGCGCCGCCCTTCAGACCGTCGCCACCGACACCCTGGATGCCGTCGCGCTCGGCCGCACGGCCACGGCGCGGCTCGAAGCCCTGCTGGCGGAAGCCACCTCTTTGGTGAAGGCACAGGTGACCGAGGGCGGCCGCATCTCCCCGGCGCTGATGGAGCGCGAGCAGCGTTCCACCCACGGCCTCGCGTGGCTCGCCACTTATGTCTTCTCGGTGCGCGAGCTGGTGCATTATGCCGACCGCCTCACCGAGATGGGCAAGTTCGGCGCCACCGAAAAGCTGATCGTGCAGATCGGTCTTGGCGAATATGTCGCCCAGATCCTCGGCGGCATTCCCATGAGCCAGGGCGAGATCGTCCGCCTCGGCGACCTCTATGTGTCGGATGCCACCGAGGCCGCCCTGCGCGCCGACCCGGCCATCGCGACCCTCGCGGCCAAGGGCAATACGGCGGCGAGCCGCGCGGCGCTGGCGGACATCATCCGCGGCGCCCATCCCACCGGCACCATCGGCGAAGCCGGCCTCGACGAGACCACTGAGGCCATGCGCACCGAGATGCACCGTTTCGTGGAAGCGGAGGTGGCCCCCCACGCCCACGAGTGGCATCTGAAGAACGACTATATCCCGCTGGAGATCATCACCCACCTCTCCGAGATGGGCGTGTTCGGCCTCACCATTCCGGAGGAGTTCGGCGGCCTCGGCCTGCCGAAGGAAGCCATGTGCGTGGTCACAGAGGAGCTGTCGCGCGGCTATATCGGCGTCGGCTCGCTGGGCACCCGCTCGGAGATCGCGGCGGAACTGATCCTCGCCGGCGGCACCGACGACCAGAAGGCCCATTACCTGCCCAAGCTCGCGGCCGGCGAGATCCTGCCCACGGCGGTGTTCACCGAGCCCAACACCGGCTCGGACCTTGCCTCCCTGCGCACCCGCGCGGTGAAGGAGGGCCAAGGGGACGACGCGGTCTACAAGGTCTCCGGCAACAAGACCTGGATCACCCATCCCGTCCGCGCCGACGTGATGACGCTGCTGGTGCGCACCAATCCGGCCGAGCCGGGCTACAAGGGCCTCAGCATCCTGCTCGCCGAGAAGCCGCGCGGAACCGACGAGAACCCGTTCCCCGCCGAGGGCATGACCGGCGGCGAGATCGAGGTGCTCGGCTATCGCGGCATGAAGGAATATGAGATCGGCTTCGACGGCTTCACCGTGCCGGCGGCCAATTTGCTCGGCGGCGAGGAGGGGCAGGGCTTCAAGCAGCTCATGACCACCTTCGAGAGCGCCCGCATCCAGACCGCCGCCCGCGCCGTGGGCGTGGCCCAGGCGGCCATGGAGGTGGGCCTCAAATATGCCGAGGAGCGCATCCAGTTCGGCAAGGCGCTCATCCACTTCCCCCGCGTCGCCGACAAGATCGTGATGATGGCGGTGGAGACCATGATCGCCCGCCAGATCACCTACTTTGCCGCCCGCGCCAAGGATGAGGGGCGCCGCACGGATCTTGAGGCCGGCATGGCCAAGCTGCTGGGCGCCCGCGTCGCCTGGGCGGCGGCGGACAATGCGCTGCAGATCCACGGCGGCAACGGCTTCGCTTTGGAATATCCGGTGTCGCGCATCCTGTGCGACGCGCGCATCCTCAACATCTTCGAGGGCGCGGCCGAGATCCAGGCGCAGGTGATCGCCCGCCGCCTGCTCGACGGCGGCAACTGAGGCCCGTCCCGTCGGACGGGTGCGGACCATGAGCGAGGCCTTGGTGATCGAGGATGTCCAGCCGGCGGACGAGGCCGACTGGCTCCGGCTCTGGGCGGGCTACAACGCCTTCTATGAGGCGAGCGTCGCCCCGCAGGTCACGGACCGCACCTGGCAGCGCATGCTTGATCCCGCCTCCCCCCTGCTGGGCCGCGTCGCCCGGCGCGGCGGGGGGCTGGCGGGCTTCTCCCTCAGCGTCCTGCATGAGGGCACCTGGGTGGTGGCCCCGGTCTGCTATCTGGAGGACCTGTTCGTGGACCCCGCCTGCCGGGGCCTCGGCATCGGCCGCAGCCTGATCGCCGATCTCGTCAGCCTCGGCAAGGCGAGGGGCTGGTCGCGCCTCTATTGGCACACCCGCCGGGATAACCCGGCGCGCGCGCTCTACGACCGCTTTGTCGAGGCCGACGATTTCGTCCGCTACCGCATGGAGCTGTGACGGCTCGGGCGCCTCGTGCGGCGCCTATTTCAGCCGGTCGGCATTGTCTTTCGCATAGGCTTCCAGCGACCGGGGCGCGTGCCCGGTCAGGGTCTCCACGTCCGGGGTGACGGCGGAAGTCCAGCCCTCGCGCACCGGCACGAAGATGGAAGCGAGGAAGCGGGCATAGTCCTGCGGCACGCCGGCGCCGGTGAGGATGCCGACGAAGGTGTCGTCGTCGATGGGGGTGTAGGCCACCGGCCTGCCGATGACCGTGGCGAGGATCGCCGCCGCGTCCCCATAGCCCAGCGCCTCGGGTCCGGTGAGGTTGAAGGCGCGGCCGTCGAAGCGGTCGGAGGTCAGCGCCGCCGCGGCGCTTTCGGCGATGTCGCGGGTGTCGATGAAGCTGGTTTTGCCTGCTCCCGCCGGCAAGGCGATGACGCCATGGTCGAGGCCGGGCTTCCAGAAGGTGTGGAAATTGTCCGCGAACCAGTTGGGCCGCAGGATCACATAAGGCGTGCCTGACGCCTCCAGCGCCCGCTCCACCTGCCGATAGGGGATGGCTTCGTCCGCATCGGCGCCGAGCACGCTCTGGAACACCACCTTCACCTTGCGGGCGCTCGCGGCCTCGATCAGCGGCAGAAGCTGGCCCTTGGGGTCCATGGAGCCGGTGGGCAGCATCACGAAGGCGCTCTTCACCCCCGCGAGGGCCGGGCCGAAGGTGGCGGGATCGGCGATATCGAAGGCGACGCCCTCGGCCCCGTCCACCGCCTTGCCGGTGCGCGAGGCGGCCCTGACCCGGGCGCCCCGCGCCTTAAGCGCCTCAACCAGGGGGCGGCCCACATTGCCCGTGGCCCCGATCACCAGAATCGCGTCGCTCATGTCCTGCTCCCGAAATGTTGCCCGATAGGTTTCTATTGGAAACCACGTATCAAAGAGATACATACAGGCCTTGCCGGTGGGCCGAAAGAGAGCACCTGAAACTCACATGGTCACCGCCGGGAAACCGGCCACCGGGTGGAGGGACAATGGATCAGCCCTATGACGTCTATCAGGATCGCTGCCCCACCCGCATGGTGCTGGACCGGCTGGCGGACAAATGGGCGCTGCTGATCCTCGATCGGCTGCGGGATGGTCCGGTGCGGTTCAACCATCTGCGACGCGACATCGCCGGCATCTCGCAGAAGGTGCTGTCGCAGACCCTGAAGAAGCTGGAGCGGGACGGCCTCATCTCGCGGCAGGTGTTCCCCACCGTGCCGGTGACGGTGGAATACGCCCTCACCGGCCTCGGCCGCACCCTCACCGACACCGTCGCCGCCCTCGCCCACTGGGCCGAGGCCAACATGGATGCCGTGCTCGCCGCCCAGAAGGCGTATGATTCCATAGCGCGGTGAGGGGGCCGGTGCGGCGGAGCTAGTCCACCTCTTCTTCCGGCCCCGGCACATATTCCAGGATGTCTCCCGGCTGGCAGCCGAGGGCTTCGCAGATGCGCGCCAGCGTGTCGAACCGCACGCCCCGCACCTTGCCCGACTTCAGCAGCGAGACGTTCTGTTCGGTGATGCCGATGCGCTCGGCAAGCTCGCGCGAGCGCATCTTGCGGCGCGCCAGCATCACATCGAGATTGACGATGATGGGCATGTTGCTCCCATTGCCCTTCGCATCAGAACGTTTTCGAGCGAATTGGATACCAGTTCGCGTGAAGAAAACGCGTTAAAACAAGAATATAGGGCGATTGCCGTGAGCCAGGGCGAACGGAAAGCACTCTAGACGAAGCTTGCATTTTCTTCGGCGATTCGCGCCGCCTCGCGCATGACCGCGCCGACCCCGATGATCAGCAACCCGACGATCACCGCCACCACGTCGTGGCTCGACAGCGACACGGCGAGGGCGCGTTCGCCAGGGGGATTGCCCAGGGTGAGCGCGACGCTCAGCGCCGCGCCGGCGAACGGGCTGATCAGTCCCTGAACGGCAACCGCCGCTCCGAAGCGTTCGAGGCGGTGCGCCAGCATCTGCGAGATGAGTTCGCCGCGTCCGAAGTCGCGGAAGATCTGGCGGACCTGCAGCAATCCATAGGCCAGGATGCCGAGCGGCACGGCGGAGATGACGAGGCCCGCGCACAGGCTCGCGCCGTCGAGCGAGACCTGGTGCCCGGCGAGCCCGAGGCGCGGCACCACCATCTGCTCCACGAGGGCCGGGCGCAGCCAGATGCCGAGGCCGGATGTCACCAGCAGCACCACCACCACGAGGGTGGCCAGGGAGAGGGCACGGCCAAGACGCACGACGCGATCGAGGCGGGGGTCGAGGGGAGGAGGAGACATGAGAGGGCTTTCCTTGACGCAATCAAAATTTATCGTAAAACAATAATAATGCAATCGTTAATGAGAATAGATATGCGTCTCGGCCGTGCCTTCGTCCGCCGCTCCCTGCTCCTGCTGTCGCTCGCTTTGTCCGTCGGCGCCTGCTCGCATGTTCCCGTCAGCAGTCTGCCGCAGCTGGCGAGCCTCGATCTCGATACGGCGGATCTCTCGGTGCTGCGCGCCGCCGTGCGGGCGCCCAAGGAGATCGCGCCGGTGCCCGGCGGCGCGTTCGTCACCATGTCCTACTGGCGGTCGGGGGAGGAGGCCCGCAAGACCACCATCCAGGCGTTGCTGGAGGTGGAGGCCGACCCGAAGGCCCTCGCCGCCCTGAAGGAGGACGAGCGCGAGGGCCTGCGCATCACCGTGTTCCGCCTGACGGAAGAGGGGCGGCGCAAGCTGGAGGCCGCCCGCAGCGAGATGCTGGCGCTCAAGTCGGACGAGCTTGCCAAGGGGCGCCGCCTCCACGGCTCCCTCGCGGTGTCCGCGGAGGGCTGCCTACGGGGCGCGCTGCCGTCCGGCCCGCTGCCGCTCAGCACCTACCTGCGGCTGAAGCCGGGCGGCAATTTCGTTCCGCTGATCCAGGACGTGGATCTGCGCACCCTCCTGGCCCAGGCCGGCTCGGACGAAACCGCCATGAAGGCCTGTCCCGGCTGAGGGAGCCTTACGCCTCCGGCGCTGGCGGGATCTCGATCACCAGGGGCTGGTGGCCGGTGAGGCGGAAGAAGGCGTCGAGCGCCTCCGGGGCGAGCGACGTGGTGCGCTCGTTGGTGAGGGGGTGGCAGCACACCGCCTCCGCCTTCAGCAGTTCGGCATCGATGGCGATGGTCACGAGGCCAGCCACGTCATTGGCCGCGGCGAGCAGCGTCACCGATCCCGGCAGCACGCCGAGATGCTCGTAGAGCGCCTCCGCCGAGCCGAAAGAGAGCGAGCCCTTGGCTCCCAGCGGCCCCTTCAACGCCTTGATGTTGACCGGAGTGTCCTCGGCGACCGCCACCAGGAAATAGGTCTTCTTGGCGTCGCGCAGGAACAGGTTCTTGGTGTGGGCGCCGGGAATGTCGCCGCGCAGGGCCTGGGATTCAGCCACCGTATGCACCGGCGGATGGGCGTGAGTGGTGGCGGGGATGCCGTTGTTTTCAAGCAGTTCGAGGAGCGCGTCGGGGGTCAGGGGCATCGGGGCTGTCTGGCGTGGGAGGAGGGGGCACCTGCGCCGCCCGCGCGAATCGCGGGCGAGCGACCCGTCAGGCGGTATCGCATGGCCATGCCGCCGGGGGCTCCCGGCTGTACCCCCGCCGCGCCGCGGCGTGCAAGCGCGGGAGCTGCGGGCCAGCCATGCCGGATCGGCCCGCGCTGGCGCAGGGCAGCGCCGGAACCTGCCTCTCAAGCGTGCAGAAGCAACAGTGTTGTGCCGCTGCGTTGCTCTTTCGCTCCTGCACAAATTCCGTAAGACTAACGTCGAAAAGCGGCTGCGATCCGCTCCGGGGGAAGGGTTGCCAGATGACGAGTGCGGTTTGGTCCATTGAGGCGCCGGGCGACGAGGAAGTGAAGGATCGGCCCCTGCGCGAGGATATTCGCCTGCTGGGGCGCATCCTCGGCGATACGGTGCGCGAGCAGGAGGGCGAGGAGGTGTTCGATCTGGTGGAGCGCATCCGCCAGACCTCCATCCGCTTCCATCGCGACGACGACGAGGCGGCCCGCGAGGAGCTGGGCGCGCTGCTGGAGCAGCTCTCCTCCCAGCGCGCGGTGGATATCATCCGCGCCTTCAGCTATTTCTCCCACCTCGCCAACATCGCTGAGGACGAGCACCACATCCGCCGCAACCGCGCCCATGCCATCGCCGGCTCGGCGCCGCGGGCCGGGAGCCTGGCCTACTCCCTCGCCCGCGCCGAGGCGCTGGGCATCGGGCCGCAGCAGCTCACGGACTTCTTCTCCGGCGCGCACATGAGCCCGGTGCTCACCGCCCATCCCACCGAGGTGCGGCGCAAGAGCACCCTCAACCGCGAGATGGAAATCGCCGCCTTGCTGGACCGCCGCGAGCGCGTGGTGCCCACCCCGGCGGAGCAGGAGCAGGACGAGGAAACCCTGCGCCGCGCCGTGCTCACCCTGTGGCAGACCGCGCTGCTGCGCCGCATCAAGCTCACCGTGCTGGACGAGGTGGCCAACGGCCTGTCCTATTACGACTATACCTTCCTCACCGAGCTGCCGCGCCTCTACTGTTCCATCGAGGACCATGTCTCGCAGGGCGGCTCCGAGGTAGCGCTACCTTCGTTCCTGCGCATCGGCAGCTGGATCGGTGGCGACCGCGACGGCAATCCCTTCGTCACTGCCGACGTGCTGAAGGAGACCGTGCGGGTCCACCGCGACCGCATCCTCGCCCATTACGAGCAGGAGCTGACCGCGCTGGGCGCCGAATTGTCCCTCGGCGCGCGGCTTATCAAGGTTTCGCCGGAGCTGGCGGAACTGGCCGCCCGCTCCCCCGACCGCTCCCAGGAGCACCGGGAGGAGCCTTATCGCCTGGCGCTCGCCTATGTGCTCGGCCGCCTCAAGCTCACCGCCCGCCACCTGAAGGGCGAAACGGCCGAGGCGGAGGAGGCCGGCGGCCTCGCCCCTTACGAGAACGCGGCGGCGCTGAAGGCGGACCTCGACATCATCTATGCCTCGCTCTGCG
Organism: Xanthobacter autotrophicus; assembly: GCF_005871085.1. Lineage (GTDB taxonomy): Bacteria > Pseudomonadota > Alphaproteobacteria > Rhizobiales > Xanthobacteraceae > Xanthobacter > Xanthobacter autotrophicus. The sequence goes on from NZ_VAUP01000031.1 coordinate 148,314, forward strand.
ACAACGGATCCAAGGTGCTGGCGCGCGGGCGGCTCAGGTTGCTGCGGCGGGCGGTGGACTGCTTCGGCTTCCACCTCGCCTGCATCGATCTGCGGCAAAACTCCGACGTGCACGAGCGGGTGGTGGCCGACCTGTTCGAGAAGGTGGCCCCCGGCACCAATTATGTCGGCCTCGACGAGGAGGCGCGCATCGCTCTCCTGCTCAAGGAACTGGCCACCGCCCGCCCGCTGGCCTCGCCCTTCCTCGCCTATGAGGAGGAGACCCAGTCGGAGCTCGCCATCCTGCGCATGGCGGCCGAGGCGCACCGGGCGCTGGGGCGCGAGGTCATCCCCAACTGCATCATCTCCAAGGCCGAGGGCGTCTCCGACCTCTTGGAAGTGGCGCTGCTGCTGAAGGAGGTGGGCCTTGTCACCGCCGAGGGCACCACGGCGCTGAACATCATCCCCTTGTTCGAGACCATCGGCGACCTTCAGGTCTGCGCCAAGGTGATGGACCGGGTGTTTTCCATCCCGGCCTATCGCAAGCTGGTGTCGAGCCGCGGCGACGAGCAGGAAGTGATGCTCGGCTATTCCGACAGCAACAAGGATGGCGGCTTCGTCACCTCCGGCTGGGAATTGTACAAGGCCGAGATCGGCCTCATCGAGGTGTTCCGCGCCCATAAGGTGCGCCTGCGCCTGTTCCACGGCCGGGGCGGCTCGGTGGGGCGCGGCGGCGGGCCGAGCTATGATGCTATCCTGGCGCAGCCGGGCGGGGCGGTGAACGGGCAGATCCGCATCACCGAGCAGGGCGAGATCATCGCCTCCAAATATTCCAACCCGGACATGGGCCGGCGCAACCTGGAGATCCTGGTCTCGGCGACGCTGGAAGCCTCCCTGCTCCAGCCCCAGTACAATGCCCCGCGCACCGAATTTCTCACCGCCATGGAGGAAATCTCGGATACCGCCTTCGGCGCCTACCGCAACCTCGTCTACGAGACCGAGGGCTTCGAGGATTATTTCTGGTCGTCCACGGTGATCAGCGAGATCGCCACCCTGAATATCGGCTCGCGGCCGGCCTCGCGGGCGAAGACGCGCTCCATCGAGAAGCTGCGGGCCATTCCGTGGGTGTTCTCCTGGGCCCAGTGCCGGCTGATGCTGCCGGCGTGGTACGGCTTCGGCTCGGCGGTGGAAGCCTTTGCCGAGCGGCGGCCCGACTATGGCCTGTCGTTTTTGCAGGCCATGTATCGCGAATGGCCGTTCTTCCGCACCCAGCTCTCCAACATGGACATGGTGCTGTCGAAGTCGTCGCTGGCCATCGCCTCGCGCTATGCGGAACTGGTGCCGGACGTGGAGCTGCGCACCAAGATCTTCGGCCGCATCCGCGCCGAATACGAGCGCACCATCAAGTATGTCCTCGCCATCATGGGCCAGCAGAAGCTGCTGGAGGACAACCCGCTGCTCGACCGCTCCATCCGCAACCGCTTCCCCTATCTCGATCCGCTGAACCATCTGCAGATCGAGCTGTTGCGCCAGCATCGCGCCAATTCCGGCGACGACAAGGTGCTGCACGGCATCCAGCTGTCCATCAACGGCATCTCGGCGGGCCTGCGCAACTCGGGGTGAGGGGCGGGGCGGGTCCGCGAACCGCCCTCATGTCCCGGACGCATGCAGCGTTAGCGGAATGCGATCTGGGACCTAACGCAAGGGTACTGCGCAGCAGGCAGATCCGGTATTTTTCTTGGAGATGTCTCGGTTGAGGAGGCGCTGTCGCTCCCTCTCCCGCCTGCGGGGGAGGGGAGGGGTGGGGAGGGGGCAGGCCGGTGCCGATAAACACCGGCGGTGCCGCTGGAAAGCACCTCTGCCCCCACCCTGCCCTCCCCCGCAAGCGGGAGAGGGTTCTCATCGTAATCGGCCGAAGCAGCAGACTTTCAGACCGAGAAGCCGCCTTGTTCTCGCCCGTCGTTCCGGGAACGAACCAGCCGCCCCCTCACTCCCCCGGCTGAAGCGCCGGAGGCGTGGCAGGGGCGGCACCATGGCCCGCCCCGTGGCCCGCCCCTTGGGGCGCATCCGGCGCCACCGTGCCGTGGCCGTGCTGGGTGAGGGGCCGGTTGCCCGACAGCGCCCGCAGCATCACGTAGAACACCGGCGTCAGGAAGATGCCGAAGGCGGTCACGCCGATCATGCCGGCGAACACCGCCGTGCCCATGGCATTGCGCATCTCCGCCCCGGCACCGATGGAGGTGACCAGCGGCACCACGCCCATGATGAAGGCAAGCGAGGTCATCAGGATCGGCCGCAGCCTCAGCCGGCTCGCCTCCAGCGCCGCCGCGACGGGGGTGCGTCCGGCGAACTCCAGTTCGCGGGCGAACTCCACGATCAGGATGGCGTTCTTGGCGGACAGTCCCACCAGCACCACGAGGCCGATCTGGGTGAAGACATTGTTGTCCCCCCCGGCAAGCCACACCCCGGTCATGGCCGCGAACAGGCCCGTGGGGACGATCATGATGATGGCGAGCGGCAGCATCAGGCTCTCATACTGGGCCGCCAGCACCAGGAAGACGAGGAAGATGGCCAGCGGAAACACCCACACCGCCGAGTTGCCGGCGAGGATGTCCTGGTAGGTCAGCTCCGTCCATTCGAAGGAGAAGCCCTTGGGCAGGGTCTCGGCCGCGATGCGCTCCACCGCCTGTTGTGCCTCGCCCGAGGAGAAGCCGGGGGCAGCACCGCCGTTCACATCCGCCGAGAGGAAGCCGTTGTAGCGCATAGCCCGCTCCGGCCCCGCCGCCGAGCGCACCTTGAGCAGCGCCGAGAGCGGGATCATCTCGCCGGTGGCCGAGCGCACCTTCAGGGTGCCCACATCCTCCGGCCGGGCGCGGAACGGGGCGTCCGCCTGCACCCGCACCGTGTAGGTGCGCCCGAAGGTGTTGAAGTCGTTCACATAGGCCGAGCCCAGATAGATCTGCATGGTCTCGAACACGTCGGTGACGGCCACATTCAGCTGGCGCGCCTTCACCCGGTCGATGTCGGCGAACAGCTGCGGCACGTTCACCTGATAGGAGGAGAACAGGCCGGCCAGTTCCGGCGCGGTGGCGGCCTTGGCGAGGAAGGCCTTGGTGGCCGCGTCGAGCGCCTCGTAGCCGCGGCCGGCGCGATCCTCGATCTGGAACTTGAACCCGCCGATGGTGCCGAGCCCCTGGACCGGGGGCGGGGGGAACATGGCGATCATCGCATCCGGGATGGATGCGAATTTCTGGTTCAGCGTCAAGGCGATGGCATTGCCGGAGAGGGCCGGGGACTTGCGCGCCTCGAACTCGTCCAAACCGACAAAAACAATGCCGGAGTTGGAGGAGTTCGTGAACCCGTTGATGGACAGGCCGGGGAAGGCGATGGCGGACTTCACGCCCTCCTGCTTGAGGGCGATGTCGCTCATGTGGCGGATCACCTCTTCCGTGCGGTCCAGCGTGGCGCCGTCTGGAAGCTGAGCGAAACCGACGAGATACTGCTTGTCCTGCCCCGGCACGAAGCCGGGCGGCACGGCGCGGAACAGCACCGCAGTCATGGCCACCAGAACGAGGTAGAGGCCGAGCATGATCACCTTGTGGGCGATGGTGCGCTTCACCACGCCGCCATAGGCGTTGGAGCCCTTCACGAAGGCCTTGTTGAAGCCCTTGAAAAACCAGCCGAAAGCAAAATCCATGAGGCGCGTGAGGCGGTCCTTCGGCGCATCATGCCCCTTCAGCAGCAGGGCCGAGAGTGCTGGGGACAAGGTGAGGGAATTGATCGCCGAAATCACCGTCGAGATGGCGATGGTGAGGGCAAATTGCTTGTAGAACTGGCCGGTTAGCCCGGTGATGAAGGCCAGCGGCACGAACACCGCGATCAACACCAGAGCGATGGCGATGATGGGTCCCGACACCTCCTGCATGGCCTTGTAGGTGGCCTCCCGCGGGGAGAGCCCGGCCTCGATGTTGCGCTCCACATTCTCCACCACCACGATGGCGTCATCCACCACGATGCCGATGGCGAGCACCAGACCGAACAGGGTCAAGGCATTGATGGAAAACCCGAAAAGATGCATCACCGCGAACGTGCCGACGATCGACACCGGCACCGCCAGAAGCGGGATGATGGAGGCCCGCCAGGTCTGGAGGAACACGATCACCACCAGCACCACCAGCAGCACCGCTTCCAGAAGCGTGTGCACCACCGCGTCGATGGAGGCGCGGACGAACTGGGTGGTGTCGTAGACGATGGAATAATCCACGCCTTCCGGCATGTTGGCCTTGATCTCCTCCATCACCCGCCGCGCCTCGTCGGCGATGCGGATGGCGTTGGAGCCGGGGGCCTGGAAGATGGGAACGGCCACCGCCTGGGTGTTGTTGAGCAAGGATCGCAGGGCATATTCGGAGGCGCCCAACTCTACCCGCGCCACGTCCTTCAACAGCACGATCTCGCCGTTGGTGCCGCTCTTCACCACGATGTTGCCGAACTCCTCCACGTTGGCGAGGCGGCCCTGGGCGTTGATGGACAGTTGCAGGTCGAGGCCCGGCGCGCCGGGGGAAGCGCCCACCACACCGGCCGCCGCCTGCACGTTCTGGGCGCGTATCTCGCGCACCACGTCGGCGGCGGACAGCCCGTGTTCGGCCACTTTCTGCGGGTCGAGCCAGATGCGCATGGAATAATCGCCGGCGCCGAACAGCTGAACCTGCCCCACGCCCTCGATGCGGGCGAGCCGGTCCTTCACGTTCAGCACCGCGTAATTGCGCAGATAGGTGGTGTCGTAGCGGTTATTGGGGGAAATGAGGTGAACCACCATGGTGAGGTCTGGCGAGGACTTCACCGTGGTCACGCCGAGCCGCCGCACTTCTTCCGGCAGCCGGGGTTCCGCCTGGGAGATGCGGTTCTGCACCAGCTGCTGCGCCTTGTCCGGGTCGGTACCCAGCTTGAAGGTGACGGTGAGCGTCATCAGGCCGTCGGTGGTGGCCTGGCTGGACATATAGAGCATGTCCTGGACGCCGTTGATGGCCTCTTCAAGCGGCGTGGAGACGGTCTCGGCGATCACCTTGGGGTTGGCGCCGGGATAGGTGGCACGCACCACCACCTGCGGCGGTACCACTTCCGGATATTCGGAGATGGGCATGGCCCGCATGGCGATGAGGCCGGCGAGGAAGATGAGCACCGACAACACACCCGCGAAGATGGGACGGTCGATGAAGAACTTGGACAGGTTCATGGGACCCTCCCGAAGATGCGGGTGGCTAGAGCGATTTCCGCTCGCCTTGGCTCGCGGTAATTGCTCTAGAGTGTTGTGTTGACGCGTTTTCTTCACGCGAACCGGTATCCACTTCGCTCGAAAGCACTCTGAAGCGGTTGGGAACATGGGACGCGGCAGGTCCTTGCCCGTTCCCGCTACGGGAAGGGGAGGACGGAAAAGGTGGGTGAGGGGCGATGCCGCTTGCCGGGGGCGCAGCGCACGGCCCACCCCTCACCCGCCCTCTCCCATGCGGGGGAGAGGGATCGAAAACCGGTTCACAATTCTTGCGTCATCCCCGGCAGGCCGGGGCCGACGGCGAGAGGTGTCAGTTGGCGATGGTCGCGGAAGCTGCTTCCGTCACCCGCATGGGCACGCTCTGGGGAGCCACCGGCGCGCCGGGGCGCACGCGGTGGAGACCGTTGACGACGATACGTTCGCCCGCCTTCAGGCCGCTGGTGACCACGCGCAGGCCGTCCACCGGGGCGCCCAGGGTGACCTCGCGCCACACGGCGGTATTGGCGGCGTCCACCACGAAGACGAACTTCTTGTCCTGGTCGGTGCCCACCGCCCGCTCGCTTACGAGGAGGGCCGGCTCGCTGACGGGCTGGCCCATCTCAAGGCGCGCGAACTGGCCGGGCAAAAGCCGTCCGTCGGCGTTGGCGAAGCGGGCGCGCACCCGCACCGTGCCGGTGCGCACGTCTACCTGGTTGTCCACCAGCTGCATGCGCCCCTCAACCGGCGCGCCGCCGGCGGAGGTGGTCATGAGCACGGGGATACGGTCCAACTGCTCGGACACATCCGCGCCGGTGCCGAGCCCGGCGAGGGCACGGGAGACGGTAGCTTCGTCCGCGTTGAAGCTGGCGTAGATGGGGTCCACCGACACCAAAGTGGTGAGCACCGGCGCGCCGGGGCCGGCGGCAACGAGGTTGCCCACCGTGATCTCGGACTTGCCGACGCGGCCCGACACCGGGGCGCGGACGCGGGTGTAGGAGAGATTGAGCTTGGCCGAGGTAAGCTTGGCCTCGACGGCGCGCAGGGCCGCCTCGGCGGCGCGCTGGCCGTTGACGCGCTCGTCGAGGTCGCGCTGGGAGACGGTGCGGGAGGTCCACAGGCGCTGGCCACGCTCCAGTTCGTTGCGGGCCAGTTCCACGCGGGCCTGGGCGGCGGCTACCTGAGCCTCGGCCTCGGCGACTTCAGCCTCGAACGGCTCAGGATCGATGGAGACGAGCAGTTCGCCCTCGCGCACCAGGGCACCCTCGCGGAAATGGATGGCCTTGATGGCGCCGGCGACGCGTGAGCGCACCTCGACCCGTTCCACAGCTTCGAGGCGGCCGGAGAAGGTCTCGAACAGCCGCGCGTCGCGGGGTTCCACGGTGGCGACTGAGACCGCGACCGCGGCGGGCGCGGCTGCGGCCGGCTTTTCGGCATGGGCGCGGGTCTCTGGCAGGCCGTAAAGCGTGCCGAGGACGGCGGCCACGGCGACGGAGCCGAGGAGCAGGCGGTTGCGCAGGCGGGCTGTGCGGGGGGCGGGTGTCGGGGTTGTGATGGGGGCGGTCATGGGGGCAGATCCCTGGGGCGGTTCTGGATGTCGGGCGGTCAGAGGACGGCCGGGGCCGGCTTGCGCCGACGCGGTCGTGACGATTCGAAGAAGCGGGAAAACAGGGTGCGCATGGCCTCGGCCCAGGATTCGGGCTTTTCGGGCGGCGCCGAAATGCCCTCGGGCCAGTGGGTTGGGCCGGGCAGGATGTGGAGTTCGGTGGCGACGCCGGCCTTCTCCAGCGCGCCGGCGTAGCGGGCGCTCTCGTCCCGCATGGGACAGTCCTGCGCGCTCACCACCAACGCGGGGGGCAGGCCTTGCAGGCGGGAGGAGGCGAGGGGCGCGGCATAGGGGTGGGCGGCCTTCTCGGGCGAGCCCAGATAGGTCTGCCAGCCGTCGGCCCACTTGCAGCCGCAGGTGCCGGCTTCGGCGGCGCGCAGCGAGGCGGTGGCGAGGCTGGGGTCGAGCATGGGCGAGATGAGGATCTGGCCGGCGAGGGGCGGGGCTTGCTGGTCACGGGCCATCATGGCGAGGCCGGCGGCAAGGTTGCCACCCGATTCCTCCCCCGCCACGTAGAGCGGGGCATTGCGGCCGGCGAACTCGGTTCGGCGACTGTAGAGCGCCGACAATGCGCCGAAGGCGGCGGTCAGGGCGAAGGGGAACGGGTGCTCGCAGGCCAGCGGATAGTCGGCCGAGACCACCACGGCGCCGGCCTCCGCGAGCAGGGCGGCGATATAGGCGCCACAGTCAAGGGTGCCACCGGTGAAGGCACCGCCGTGCAGGTGTAAAATGAGCGGAACGGCGCCCTTGCCGGGGCGGACACCATACAGCCGCGCCGGCATGGGGCCGGCTTGCGTCTGCAGGGATGTCTCTTGCCAGTGGGGGGCCATCGCGAACTGTCCTCGGTGCCGGCGGCGACGCCCGCCTTGTGCAGTGCGAGAACGATATTGATCGTCTATATGCCGATAAAGCCGTTAAATATGGTATCATTGTTCACATCAGTGAATAATATGCGCATATTTTCACGGCGGAAGGTTGGATCATGGATCAGCTTGCTGCGATGCGGGCCTTTGTGCGGGTGGTGGAGACCGGGAATTTCACCCGCGCCGCCGACCTCATGGACATGCCCAAGGCGACCTTGACCAAGCACGTGCAATCGCTGGAGCAGCATCTGCGCACGCGCCTGTTCAACCGCACCACGCGGCGTGTGACCGTCACCCCCGACGGGGCTGCCTATTACGAGCGGGCACTGCTGATCCTCAACGATCTCGACGAACTGGACGGCTCGCTTTCCACGGCGCAGGCCCTGCCGCAGGGCCGGCTGCGCATCGACCTGTCGCCGTCGCTGGCCACCCGCCTGCTGATCCCGGCGCTGCCGGATTTCCTTGCCCGCTTTCCCGATATTGCCCTCGACGTCGGCTGCACCGACCGGCCGGTGGATCTGTTGGGTGAAAACGTGGATTGCGTGATCCGCGTGGGCGAGATCCACGATCCCAATCTGGTCGCCCGCCGCATCGGCGAACTGAGCTTCGAGGCGGTGGCGGCCCCCGCCTATATCGCCCGTTACGGGATGCCCTCACACCCGAAGGAGTTTGAGGCCGGCCACGTGGTGGTCCGCTATTTCAGCGCGCAGACGGGACGTTACCACCCGTTCGAGTTCGTCCGGGGCTCGGAGGTGGTGGAGGTGACGGGCGACTACCGCATGGCCTGCAACGACGGCAACGCCTATATCGCCGCCGGCCTCGCCGGCCTTGGCGTGATTCAGGCGCCCGTGTTCCACGTGGACGAGCACCTCGCCTCCGGGGCGCTGGTGCGCGTGCTCACCGACTGGACCGCCGGCAGCATGCCCATCCATGTGGTCTATCCGCCGAGCCGCCACCTCTCCAACCGCCTGAGGGTGTTCGTGGATTGGGTGGCGGAGCTGTTCGCCCGCTCCGACCTCGCCCGCCGGGCGGCGGGGTGACCCAGGTGAGGCCGGCGCGCGCGTTTCAGTCGTCTGAATAGCGCTCCTCGGCCCAGGGGTCGCCGCGCATGTGGTAGCCCCGTGCCTCCCAGAATCCGGCCTTGTCGCGGGCGATGAACTCGATGCCCTTCAGCCACTTGGCGCTCTTCCAGAAATACAGGTGCGGCACCACCAGCCGCACCGGGCCGCCATGCTCGCGGGTGAGCGGCGATCCCTCCCAAGAATGGGCGATCACCGCGTCTTCGGCGGCGAAATCCTCCAGCAGCAGGTTGGTGGTGTAGCCGTCGTAGGAATGCAGCATCACCGCCACCGCGTGGGGCGCCGGCCTCACCCGCTCCAAAAGCTCGCGGGTAGAGACGCCCTCGAAGGCGTTGTCATAGCGCGACCAGGTGGTGACGCAGTGGATGTCACTGACATTGCGGGTCTGCGGCAGGGCGCGGAACGCATCCCAGTCCAGCGACAGGGCGGTCTCCACCGCGCCGGTGACATCAAGGCGGAAGGCCTCCCGCGTCACCACCGGCGTCATGCCGAGGTCGAGCACCGGCCAGTCCTTCACCAGATGCTGGCCGGCGGGCAGGCGTTCGGTCTCCGGACGGGTGACGCGGCCGGTCAGGAAGCGCCCTTCCTGCGCCCAGCGCTGCTTGGTGGTGGTGAGCTTGGTATCGGGCGGCAGCGACGGGTCGGCGCCAGGACCTTGATGCAGGTCTTCGCTCATGGGGGCAGCTCCAGGCGAAAGGGAAGGGCGAATGGTCTGCCATGATGCCACGTCATGGCGGCCCGGCAAAAGCCGGCGATGCTTGCCCTCGCGACCCTGTTATGGGAGAGCGACCCCTATGATGGACGGACGGGCAGGATGAGCGTGGCACAGACACACCCGGCGGGACATGGCTTCGAGGACCTGGTCCCCGGCCTCAAGGCGCGCCTTCCGGGCCTGCGCGGCTCCTTGAAGGCCAATGCGCCGCTCGCCGAATTCACCTGGTTCCGCGCCGGCGGCCCGGCCCAGATGCTGTTCGTGCCGGCGGACGAGGATGACCTCGCCACCTTCCTCGCCGGCCTGCCTGCGGAGGTGCCGGTGACCGTCATCGGCCTCGGCTCCAACCTCATCGTACGCGACGGCGGCGTGCCGGGGGTGGTGATCCGCCTTGCCCGCGGCTTCACGGAGATCGCAGTGGAAGGCACTCGAATCATCGCCGGCGCCGGCGTGCCCGATGTGAAGGTGGCGCGGGCGGCGGCTGATGCGGGCCTTGCCGGCTTCTCCTTCCTGCGCGGCATTCCCGGCGCCGTGGGCGGTGCCCTGCGCATGAATGGCGGCGCCTATGGCGGCGAGACCAAGGACGTCCTGGTCAGCGCGGACGCCGTCACCCGCGCCGGCGCGAAGGTGCGCTTCACCAACGCCGAAATGGGTTTCACCTACCGCCATTGCGCCGTCCCGGCGGACGTGGTCTTCACCCGCGCCGTGTTCGAGGGGCGGCCCGGCGATCCGGCGGTGATCGCCGCCGAAATGGCGAAGATCACCGAGAGCCGGGAGGCGACCCAGCCCATCAAGAGCCGCACTGGCGGTTCCACCTTCAAGAACCCGCCCGGCACCAGCGCCTGGAAGCTGGTGGATGCGGCCGGCTGCCGGGGCCTGACCATCGGCCGGGCGCAGGTGTCCGAGCTGCACACCAACTTCCTCATCAACCTTGGTGGCGCCACCGCCGCCGAGATCGAGGGGCTGGGCGAGGAAGTGCGCCGCCGGGTGAAGGCCCATTCCGGCATCGAGCTGGAATGGGAAATCAAGCGCATCGGCCTGCCTGCCTCCTCCTGAGCGGACATTAGCAAAGGCGCAAGGCAGCTGCGCCATTTTGGGGCGCCGGCCCCGTGGCGCCGCAAGACGCGCCCCATTGCGGGCTTGCCTTGCGGGTTTTCCTTGGGGCGCCGGCGATCAGATCGGGAAGAAGGTCATGGCGAAACACGTGGCGGTGCTCATGGGCGGCTGGTCCTCCGAGCGCGAAGTCTCCTTGCGCTCCGGCGCCGCCTGCGCCGGGGCGCTGGAGGCGGCCGGCTACCAGGTCACCCGCGTCGATGTGGGCCGCGACGTGGCCGAGGTGCTGACGCGCCTTGCGCCCGACGTGGCGTTCAACGTGCTGCATGGCCAGCCGGGCGAGGACGGCACCATCCAGGGCATCCTGGAAATCCTGCGCATCCCCTATTCCCATTCCGGCGTGCTGGCCTCGGCCCTCGCCATGGACAAGGCGCAGGCGCGAATCATGCTCGCCGCGGCCGGCGTCCCGGTGGCGAAGGGGGGGCTCGTCTCTCGTGCGGAGGCGGCAAAGGCCCACATCCTGCCCACCCCCTATGTGCTGAAGCCCAACGCGGGAGGCTCCAGCGTCGGCGTTTTCATCGTCCGTGAAGACCAGGCCCATCCGCCGCAGGAATTGACCCGTGAGGATTGGCCGCACGGAGAAAATCTTCTGGCCGAAGAATTTATTCCGGGCCTCGAACTGACCTGCGCTGTGATGGGCGACAAGGTGCTCGACGTGATCGAGATCGAATCCTCACAGAAGTTTTACGATTACGAAAGCAAATATGCACCGGGTGGCTCGCAGCACATTCTTCCGGCCCGGATTTTACCCGAAATTTACCAACGGGTGCAGATGTTAAGCCTCACGGCGCACCGAGCTCTCGGATGCCGGGGGGTGTCGCGGAGCGACTTTCGGTTCGACCCTTCGAGACAGGATGGCTCCGGCCTGATCTGCCTCGAGGTGAACACCCAGCCCGGGATGACTGAGACGTCTCTTGTGCCGGAACTGGCCGCCCACGCGGGCATCTCATTCAGTGAGCTTGTGACATGGATGGTGGAGGACGCTTCGCTGGAGCGCTAAGACCCCGCCCCGAAGCGGGGAGGAAACCGCCGCAGCGTCCGGTTCCCCTGCCGCCGCCGGGCCGGCACAAGCGCCTGCCGGTGGAGCCGCGCCCCACCAGCCGCATGTCCCTCCTGCTGCGCCGCCTGACGGTGCGCCTCGCCTCCTCCCGCCTCGGCCGGCGCAGTGCCAGCCTGCTCACCATCGCGGTGGTGGGCGGCTTCTCGGCCTACGGCGTCATGCTCGGCGGTCACGCCGAGACGGCCAAGGGCATTGTGCTCGACGTGGCGGACGCGGCCGGCAACGTGGCCGGCTTCAAGGTCAAGGAAGTCAACATTTCCGGCCACAACCATGTGGCCCCGGCGGAAATCCTGGAGGCTGCGGGCGTCAAGTCCTCCACCTCCATCCTGTTCCTCAATGCCGACGAGATGCGCGCCCGCCTCGAGGCGCTGCCCTGGATCGCGTCGGCCAGCGTGCGCAAATTCTATCCCGACCGCATCGACATCGCGGTGGCCGAACGGCAGGCCTTCGCCCTATGGCAGGTCAATGGTGAGCTGAAGGTCATCGCCCGCGACGGCACCCCCATCGCGCCCTATTCGGACGATCCGCGCTACGTGCAGTTGCCCATCGTGGTGGGCGAGGGCGCGCAGAAGAAGGTGGGCGAGGTGGTGGATGCGCTGGCCCGGGTTCCGGCCCTGCGCGACCAGGTGCGCGCCGCTATCCGCGTCGCCGAGCGCCGCTGGACCCTGAAGATGCGCAACGGCATCGACGTGCGCCTGCCGGAAGGCGGCCTCGATGAGGCCCTGTTGGCGCTCATGGATCTCGACCGCGAGAAAAAATTGCTCAGCCGCGACATTTCAATCGTGGACCTGCGCCTGCCGGACCGCGTCGTGGTCCGGCTTTCGGATGCCGCTGCCGACGCCCGTGCGCAGATGCTCAAGGCGCGGGCCAAGGCTAAAAAGGGAGGCCCAGCATGAGGCACCGGCTCGCCCAGGGCTTCGCGCCGAAGATGCGCCCGATGCCGCCGAAGAAGAGCGGCATCGTCGGTGTGCTCGACATCGGAACCAGCAAGGTGGTGTGCGCCATCGCACGGCTGAAGCCGCGCGGCGCATCGGATGTGCTCACGCGGCGCACCCACGCCATCGACGTGCTCGGCATCGGCCACACCCGCGCCCACGGCATCAAGGGCGGCGCGGTGGTGGACATGGCCAAGGCCGAGCTTGCCATCCGCCAGGCCGTTGACATGGCCGAGCGCGCCTCGGGGGTGCAGATCGCATCCGTGGTGGTGGGCGTCTCCGGCGGGCGCCTCGCTTCCCAGCATTATGAAGCCGCCGTGCGCCTCACCGCCCCGGCGGTGGAGGAGTTCGACATCCGCCGGGTGCTGGAAGCCGCCTCCACCTACGGGGTGGGCGACGGGCAAGCGGTGATGCACGCCCTGCCGGTGGGCTATTCGCTGGACGGGCGGCGGGGCATCGGCGAGCCGTGCGGCATGCTGGGGCGTGAGCTCGGCGCCGACATGCATGTGATCACCGCCGACCTGACCGCGCTGAAGAACCTCGTCCTGTGCGTGGAGCGCTGCCATCTCTCCATCGAGGCCATGGTGGCGGCGCCCTATGCGGCGGCGCTCTCCTCGCTCACCGACGATGAGATGGAGCTGGGAGTCACCCTCATCGACATGGGGGCGGGCACCACCACTTTTTCCATCGTGGCCGGCGGTCACTGCGTCTATGTGGATGGCGTGGCCCTGGGTGGCCAGCACATCACCAACGACGTGGCCCGCGGCCTGCCGGCGCGACTTGCCGATGCCGAGCGCATGAAGGCCCTCCATGGGGCGGTGGTGGCGGTCTCCTCCGACGACCACGACATGCTGACCGTGCCGCCCCTGTCGGGTGATTCGCGCGACCAGCCGCACATGGTGCCGAAATCGCGTCTCGTCACCATCGTCCGGCCGCGGGCGGAAGAAATTGTCGAACTGGTGCGTGATCGCCTGAAGGCCTCCGGACACGCCGGCGACGCCGGCCGGCGCATCGTGCTCACGGGGGGCGCGGCGCAGCTCCAGGGCCTGCCGGACCTCGTGGCGCGGCTCATCGGGCCACAGGTTCGCATCGGCCGGCCGCTTGGTGTTTCCAGGCTTCCCGAGGCGGCGCGCGGCGCTGCATTCGCGGTGACAGCAGGCCTTCTTGTTTACCCTCAGGTGGCAGGGTTGGAACACTTCGAGCCCCGCCGGAGGCAGGCGGTGGTGGGCGAAAGCCCGAATTATTTCGGCCGCGTGGGACGCTGGCTGAAGGACAGCTTTTAGACATGGTTAACGAAGCCTGGGCTAACAAAGTGGTCAGACAGGATTCGTGAGAGGCGGACAGGCCGATCGGGTTCGACGGAGCAAAAGCATGACGATCAATCTTCAGATGCCCGACATTCGTGAGCTTCGTCCCCGAATCACGGTGTTCGGTGTGGGCGGTGCTGGTGGCAACGCGGTGAACAACATGATCACCGCCGGCCTCCATGGGGTGGAGTTCGTGGTGGCGAACACCGACGCCCAGGCGCTCTCGCTCACCAAGGCCGAGCGTGTGGTGCAGATGGGCGTGGCGGTGACCGAGGGTCTCGGTGCCGGCTCGCAGCCGGAAGTGGGCCGCGCCGCGGCCGAGGAAGTTATCGACGAGATCCGGGATCACCTCTCCGGCTCGCACATGGTGTTCATCACCGCCGGCATGGGCGGTGGCACCGGCACCGGGGCCGCTCCCGTGGTGGCGCGGGCCGCCCGTGAGCTCGGCATCCTGACCGTGGGCGTGGTGACCAAGCCCTTCCACTTCGAGGGCGCCCGGCGCATGCGCGTCGCCGAGCATGGCATCAGCGAGCTGCAGAAGAGCGTCGACACCCTCATCGTCATCCCCAACCAGAACCTGTTCCGGGTGGCGAACGAGAAGACCACCTTCGCCGACGCCTTCGCCATGGCCGACCAGGTGCTCTATTCGGGCGTCGCCTGCATCACCGACCTGATGGTGAAGGAAGGCCTCATCAACCTCGACTTCGCCGACGTGCGCGCCGTGATGCGCGACATGGGCAAGGCCATGATGGGCACCGGCGAAGCCTCCGGCGACAAGCGCGCCATCCAGGCCGCCGAGGCCGCCATCGCCAATCCGCTGCTGGACGAGACCTCCATGCGCGGGGCCGGCGGCCTGCTCATCTCCATCACCGGCGGCAAGGACATGACCTTGTTCGAGGTGGACGAGGCGGCGACCCGCATCCGCGAGGAAGTGGACCCCGACGCCAACATCATCCTCGGCGCCACCTTCGACGAAGTGCTCGACGGCATCATCCGCGTCTCCGTGGTGGCCACCGGCATCGACCCGGCGGTCATCCCCGACCAGATCAGCCCCGGCGCCGAGCGTTTCCCCGATCTCGCCGGCCGCAAGATCTCCAACGCCGGCCGCGCCGCCGTCGAGGCGACCCGCGAGGCGCAGATCCGCACCGCCGTCGCTTCCATCTCGGCCGAGGACCTCATCGGCATGGAGGATGCCCAGGCCCAGGCGGCGCAATCTCACGCGGCTTATGCCCCGCAGGCCTATGCGCCGGCCGCCCAGGCGCCCCAGCAGGCGGTCGCCATCGACGACGTGACCATCCGCGCCGCCGCGCCCAAGCCCTCCTACTTCGCCGAGCCGGAGCCCGCCGCTCCGCCGGCGCCCATGGTGGAGGACGAGTTCGCGCCCTACATCCCGCCGCAGGGCCAGCGCCCGCGCAGCCAGCGCATGCCGCGCGTGGATGAGCTGCCGCTGCCCGGCCAGAACCAGATCCGCGCCCAGCGTGGCGAGCCGCCGGTGGAGCAGCCGCAGCCCGACAAGAAGCGCATGACCCTTCTGCAGCGTCTCGCCCATGTGGGCCGCCGCGAGGAGGAGCCGGAGCCCCAGCGTCGCGACCAGCCGAGCATGCGCGCCCCCGAGCGCCGTCCGGTGGAGCCGCGGCAGGAAGCCCGGCCGGAGCCCCGGCAAGAAACCCGCGATGTGCGTCCGACTCTGCCGGGCCGCGCCGGCGAGCCGCCGGTGTCGGAATTCGCCAAGCGTCCGCCGGCCCGTCCGGCCGCCGAAGTGCCGTCCCGCCCCGGCCCGCACCACGAGGACGACCAGCTGGAGATCCCCGCCTTCCTGCGCCGTCAGGCCAACTGAGAAGTCGGGACCAAGCCCTGATCAGACGCGATCCCGGATGCCTCTGGCATCTGTGGATCGCGGATGAGGCGACCGGCCGGGAGGTGTCCCCCCCGCCCTCCGTCCGGATGCAACCTGAGGCTTTGTTGTGTTGCCGGCATCGGTCGCAAGACCGGTGCCGTTTTCGTATGGATGTGAGGTCGGGGCGGAGGCGATTCGGGCGCGACCGGTCTGCGACGGTATTGCGCAGCCTGTAACAGTCGCCGCGACCCGCTTGGCGTCGCTGCGGCTAACAATTTGATAGTTAATGAAAAATTGAAGCCGAAGCTTGGTAACAGTTGGTAGGCAAGCGTGATTTGGCGTCGCCTGTTCCGGCGACTAGGGTGCACCCATTCCAAAGGTTCCACACGCCTCGCGTTGACAGTTTGTTGGTACAACCGAGGCGAAAGTGGGAACGCAAGGTGAAGGTTTGAGGGACGGGTTGCGGCAGTCGTAAGGCGCCGGGTACTTGGACCTCCCATACGGGACGCATCGACATGCAGACGACACTGGCTCGCGAGATCACGCTCAAAGGTGCGGGTGTCCATGCGGCTGTTGAGGCCACCCTCACTTTGAAGCCTGCCCTCGCGAATACCGGTATCGTCTTCGTCCGCTCTTTCGCCGATCAGGCGCCGCGCAAGGCTGCCGTGAGCCGCACTTCGGTTCAGGCCACCGACCTTGCCACGGTCCTCGGTGATCGCTCCGGCGCCCTTGTCTCCACGGTCGAGCATCTGCTGGCGGCCTTCCATGGCCTCGCGATCGACAATGCGGTGGTGGAGATCGACGGCCCGGAAGTTCCGATCCTCGACGGCAGCGCCTCCCAGTTCGTAGCCGCCATCGATGCCGCCGGCGTCACCGAGGTGCGCGCCCGCCGCAAATTTCTCAAGGTTCTGAAGCCGGTGCGGGTGGAAAACGGCGCCTCCTTCGGCGAACTCCTGCCCTATGACGCGGGCTTCCGCCTGGAAGTGGAAATCGAGTTCGCCCACGACGCCATCGGCCGTCAGCGTTTCGCCGCCACCATGTCCCCCGCCGTGTTCCGCCGCGAACTGGCCGGCGCCCGCACCTTCGGCTTCCTGAAGGATGTGGAGCGCCTGCGCTCGGCTGGTTATGCTCTGGGGGCGGCGCTGGAAAACACCGTGTGCCTCGACGACGGTGGCGTGATGAATGAAGGCGGCCTGCGCTTCACCGATGAATTCGTGCGCCACAAGGCCCTCGACGCGGTGGGCGACCTCGCGCTTTCCGGCCTCCCTCTGCTTGCTCGCTACCGGTCGTTCCGTGGCGGCCACAAGCTGAACTATCAGGTGGTGGACGCGCTTTTCTCCGACCGTTCCGCTTATGCGGTGGTGGAGGCTCCGGCCCGTCCCGTGCGCGACACGGTGGGCGCCGACATGGGTGTCTCGGCTCCGGTGCCGGTGTTCGCGCCGGAAGTCTGATCGGGCCCTCTGCTCGCATTTCGACGGCGCCCTCTCGGGCGCCGTTTGCGTCTGGGATGACCCTTCCGTAGGCGCGTCAGGCCGGCGCTTGCGGTTTCTTAACCTGGATTCCCGTTCATAGGGCAGGATCTATCCGGGCAGTTCCGCCCTGAACGGCGGAACTGCTGCTGCGCGGCTGATCCGTATCGGGCTGCGCGGGGATGGTGAGCCGGCGTTGCGGGGGCGCCACAGTGCGTCGTTGGCGGTCATAGGGCACGGCCATGCCGCCGCGCCGCCACATTGCCGACCGAAAGCCCCGATAGCGCGGAGACGGAAATTTTTTCCTCCGGCCCGGCGGGCGGGGTTGGAGGGGGAAGACGCGGCGGGGACGAAGCTGTGGCAGGTGCGTGTTCCCCGGCCGGGGTTTCAGGCCGGCTCCGGGAACAGGCTCCAACGATGGGGAGAGGATCAAGGTTGGGCGGCGCCACCATGGCGCCATGTCTCGGCCGACCATCCTCCTTTACAGGCAGCGCCCTGGGGCGCGGGACGGAAGCTGAACCGTGATGCGATTCTTTTACGAGGTCCTGAAGGTGCGCGCCGTCGTCCGCGGCGGAGCACTGGCGCTCGCCTTGGTCATGGGCCTGCTTGTGACCGGCTGCGCCAGCGACAAGGATGATGTGCTGCCCCCCGACGAGCCGGCGGAGAAAATCTACAACGAGGGTCTGACCCTGCTGCGCCGGCAGGAGCCGGAGAAGGCCGCCAAGCGCTTCGAGGATGTGGACAAGACCCATCCCTATTCGGAATGGGCGCGCAAGTCGCTGCTCATGACCACCTATGCCTATTTCGAGGCCGGCAAGTATGACGAGGCCATCGCAACCGGGAAGCGCTACATCGCGCTCTATCCCGGATCGCAGGATGCGGCCTATGCGCAATATCTCGTCGCTTCGGCGCTTTACGAGAACATTCCCGACACATCCCGCGACCAGCGCAAGACGCGACAGGCCCTCGATGCCCTGGAAGATGTGGCGCGCAAGTATCCCAACACCGAATATGCCGCCACGGCCAAGAAGAAGATCGAGGTTGCCCGCGACCAGCTCGCCGGCAAGGAGATGCAGATCGGCCGCTACTATCTTGAGCAGCGTAATTACACGGGTGCCATCAACCGCTTCAAGGTCGTGGTGACACAATACCAGACAACACGTCAGGTGGAAGAAGCCCTGTATCGTCTCACCGAGGCCTATATGGCCCTCGGCGTGGTGAACGAAGCGCAGACGGCAGCCGCCGTACTCGGCTATAACTTCCCGGACAGTTCGTGGTACAAGGACGCCTACAAGCTGGTTCAGGCCGGAGGGGTCGAACCGCAAGAGAACAAGGCGTCCTGGATCAGCCAGGCGTTCAAGAAGATGGGGCTTGGCTGATCATCCATGCTGGCAACGCTCTCGATCCGGGACATCGTCCTTATCGAGAAGCTCGATCTCACCCTCTCGGAGGGCCTCACGGTCCTCACGGGTGAGACGGGTGCTGGCAAGTCGATCCTGCTCGATGCCGTGTCCCTTGCCCTCGGTGGGCGGGGTGACGGCGCCTTGGTACGGCATGGCCTGCCCAAGGGGCAGGTGACGCTCACCTTCGATCTGTCTCCCGACCATCCCGCGCACTCTATTCTCGCCGCCGCCGAGCTGCCCGACGAAGGGCCTCTCGTGGTGCGCCGCATCCAGATGGCGGACGGGCGCACGCGGGCGAGCGTGAATGAAGAAACGGTCAGCGTGCAGACGCTCCGCCTGATCGGCGCGAGCCTCATCGAGCTACACGGCCAGCACGATGACCGTGCCCTCGTGGACCCCGCCAGCCATCGCGCCGTGATTGATGCCTTTGGCGGGCTGGCCGCCAAGGCGGAGGCCCTCGGCGCCCTGTGGCGGGCGTGGCGCGTGGCCCTCTCGGACGCCCGTGCCGAGCGGGAGCGGCTGGAGATCGCCGCCCGCGAGGCCGATTTCACCCGTCATGCGGTGGAAGAACTCACCGCTCTCGCAGCCGAGGTCGGGGAAGAAGCATCCCTGTCCGAACGGCGCACCGGCATGATGCGCTCGGAAAAGATCGCCACCGACCTCGACGAGGCGCTGGATGCCGTGGCAGGCGGCAGTTCCCCGGTACCCTCGCTGGCCGCCGCCGTCCGCCGGCTGGAGCGCCGCGCTGGCGAGGCGCAGGATCTGGTGCGGCCCGCCGTGGAGGCCATCGATCAGGCCCTCGACGCGCTGGAGACCGCCCGTGCCCATCTGGAGGCGGCGCTGGCGGATGCGGCCTTCGAGCCGGCGGAACTGGAGCGCATCGAGGAGCGCCTGTTCGCGTTACGCGCGGCCGCGCGCAAATACGGGGCGAGCGTGGATGACCTGCCCACCGTCGCGGCACGGTTCTCCGCCGAACTTGAACGCCTCGACCAGAGCGCGGCCACCCTCGCCCGATTGGAGAAAACCGTGGCCGAGGCGGAAACCGCCTATCGCACCGCCGCCGCCGCTTTGTCGCTGGAGCGCCATGGCGCTGCAGGCGTGCTTGACGCCGCCGTGGTGGCGGAGCTGCCGCCCTTGAAGCTGGAGCGCGCCGCCTTCATCACCAAGGTCACGAGCGATCCCGCATCGGCCGGGCCTGACGGCTACGACCAGGTGGAATTCTGGGTGCGCACCAATCCCGGAACGCGGCCGGGGCCTCTCATGAAGGTCGCGTCCGGCGGCGAACTGTCCCGCTTCCTCTTGGCGCTGAAGGTGGTGCTGGCGGATCGCGGCTCCGCCCCCACCCTCATTTTCGACGAGATCGACACCGGCGTTGGCGGCGCGGTGGCCGACGCCATCGGCCAGCGGCTGGGGCGTCTTGCGCAGAAGGTGCAGGTGCTGTGCGTCACCCATGCGCCGCAGGTGGCAGCGCGGGCGCGGCATCATCTCCTCATCGCCAAGGCCGCGGCGGAAGGGGCACCGGGACAGGACGGGCTGGCGGAGGACGCGCCGGTCACCACGCGGGTGGCGCCGCTCAACGCCACCACGCGACGCGAGGAAATCGCCCGTATGCTGGCTGGGGCCACCGTGACCGCCGAAGCCCGCGCCGCCGCCGACCGGCTGTTGAAGGCGGCACGCTAGGTTTCGTTCGAGGCGATTTCAGCGGCTGGCTGGACCACGCCTTCTGCTGAAATCGTGCGCATCGCCCGCATGACCATTGGTGCAGGCGCTCAAAGGCGTCCCGGATCTCAAACGGCAAGGTTGATTTGGCCGCTCGGATAGATTCGCGCAGCCATCGTTGATCGATGGGACGGGTCGGGTTGGATCGGATACGTGATGCAAGGCCGCTTCGCAGGCGGACAGGCCAGCGGCCGAATCAGTCTGCCTGGGGCTTGTCGCGGCGCAGGGATTTGACCTCGCCACGCCGCTCCTTGGCCGCGAGGCGCCGTTCCTTTGAGCCCAGCGTGGGGCGGGTCGGCCGGCGGATCGGCGCTACCACGGTTGCGCTGCGGATGAGGTCCACCAGCCGGGCCAACGCATCTTCCCGGTTGCGCTCCTGGGTTCGGAAGCGCTGTGCCTGGATGATGATGACGCCGCTCTGGGTCATCCGCTTTCCGGCCAGCCGCACCAGCCGGATCTTCACCCCTTCGGGAAGGTTGGGCGAGCCCGCAGCATCAAAGCGCAATTGCACCGCGCTCGACACCTTGTTCACATTCTGGCCGCCCGGCCCCGAGGCGCGCACGAAGGCGAGTTCGATCTCGTCCTCCGAAATGGCGATGCGGGGCGTGATTTCGATCATGGCGGAACCTTCGGCGTCAGGTGCGCCTGCCACGGGGCGCGACCGCGTCCGGACCTTTTGCCGTTCGGCGATCCGCAGGCGGTCCGCATGGGCGCGATCGCTCTTAGACCAAATGCCGCCGCCCACCAACGGCCTCGACGGTGTGCCCGGCCAAGAACGATGCTCCGGAGCCGCTCCGGTCAAATGGCGTGGCGATTCGCGGTGGGGCCGAAATGTTCCACGTAGCGCGGGCTGATCACCGAGACCGGAAGGATGATGAGCACATCCGTCGTGCCGAACTGGTGGTCCACCACCGCGCCATCCCCCACGAAGCCGCCAAGGCGCAAATAGCCCTTGATGAGCGGCGGCAGGGCCTGAAGCGCGGCCTTCGGGTTGATCTCGGCCTTCGGCATGCGATCCATGGACACGTGCCGCCCTTCCACGGCCCGCGCGCGCCACTCGTCCGGAGCAAGTGCATTGTGGTGGAGGAAGGAGAGGGGCAAGGCGAGGGCCGCGGGGTCGGTGCCCTCAAGGCTCGCGCAGCCGAACATGGCGTCGATCTTGTTGCGCAGGATGTAGGTCCACACCCCATGCCAGAGCAGTTCGACAGTGCGCTTGTTGCGGTAGGGCTTCAGCACGCACGACCGGCCGAGTTCCAGGAACCGGAGGTTCGGGTGGGCGGCGATGATGCCGTTCACATGAAACTCGCCCTGAGTATAGAAGCCGCCATGTCGCTGGGCCACCTCCTGCCGAAGCAGGCGATAGGTGCCGACCACCTTGGGCTTGCGCCGGCCGAGCACCATTTTTCCGGCGTCGTGGTCAAGCACCAGCAGATGCTCGCAGATGGCGTCGAAGCTGTCCATGTCGCGGCGGGCGAGGCGGGCCGCGCCATCGGGTACAGCCGACATCTCCTCGTAGAACACCTTGTAGCGCAGGCGTTGGGCGCGCCGCACGTCGCGCGCGGTGCGGGCGAGCCGCACTTCCATCGCCCCGAGGCGTCCGAGGACAAGGCCGTCCGGGTCCGGCGGCAGCGCGTCCTTGTAGCGGATGCCCGAATAGGCGCGGAAATCGGTGACCAGCTTCTGCGGCACTGGCATGGCGGGCTTGCTGGGAATGGCGTCTACGCCTGTTTTTGGGAACGGCGCCTGGAATGGCGGCTCGCCAATGGGCCCAATGGAGCTGAGACCGGCCTGCCCGAAGCGGGAGCGGGCGTCGTCTCGCGTCATGTCCCTGGAAAAGTCGCGGGAGAGATCCCGCGCGAAATCGCGCGCCAGATCGCGGGCAACATCCATGCCTCGCCCGAACAGTGCGGGCAGGCTGAAATTAGGATCGGTTTGTCCTGTCCGTTTCATTGCAACGACCCCCTCCCCGGGCCGCCGCCTGCGGCGCGCGCGCCATCCCTGAACATCAGCGCCCGCCTCCCGGCTGCCGCGACGCGGGGCGCCACCTCTTCCCTTCCCGGAACCCTTGTCCCCGGTTACCAGGATATGAACGTGACCAACACCATAGTTTTCCGACGCCCATGTGACAACGGACCAGCGCCTCCGGCGCGCAAATGAGCCAGGCCGGTCGTCCGTCCGCCCCGGGAGCGCGCCTCGACGGTGGTGAACCGGCCTGCCAGCCGCCTCCGGTGCAGCCAATGGAGGCACCAGGAGCTGGCGCGTCGAGGCAAGCCTCGACAAGCTGCGGCCTTGTGGGGAGCCCGGCGCGATGCTAGCGCCAGACCGAGGCGCGGGTAGGTGGCGCCTGTGATTCCAAGGGGGGCACGATGTTTGAGATCCGCAGAACGTTCGCGGCTGTGGCGCTGGCCGCCGGTCTGGTACAGATCATGTCCGGCGCAGCGCTCGCGCAGGCCCGGCCGGCACCGGCCGAGGTCGACACGGTGATCGTGCAGGGCGTGGGGCAGATCACGGTTTTCACGTACAAGGCGCAATTCGTCTCCGCTGACCCCGCGACACGGCGTGTGGTGCTGGAAGATCCGTCCGGTCGCCGGTGGGCGGTGATCGCGCCGCCGCTGCTGGGGGACCTCTCCTTCTTCCGCAATGGCGAGACCCTGATCATCCGCAAGGCGCCCGGGGTGGTCACCGCCCTCGGCAAGGCGCGGCAGGGCAAGCCCGGCGAAGTGATGAGCGAGGTGGTTCTTGATGCCGGCCTGCCTGGGTGGCCGGAAGGCTTCGGCGTGCGCGAAGTGACGCTCACGACCATCTTCGTGGACGTCAACAAGGCGGCAGGAACAGTCACCTTCGAAGGACCGGACGGCGGCGTGCGTACGTTGCGTGCAGCCAATGACAAGGTGCTTGCCGACCTGCAGCAGGTCCAGCCCGGCGACCTTGCGCAGGTCAGCTATCTGGAAGGTCTCGCCATCAACGCCATCCGGTGAGTTGTTCCAAGCCCCGCAGTCCGGCGCCGCAAGGCGCCGGACTGCGGGGTGGCGGTCACATGCGGGGTGGCGGTCACATGCGGGGTGGCGGTCACATGCGGGGTGGCGGTCACATGCGGGGTGGCGGTCACATGCGGGGTGGCGGTCACATGCGGGGTGGCGGTCACATGCGGGGTAGAGGTCATGCGGCCGCCCGCGGGCGTTCCGCGGCCGCGCGATAAGCCAATGCCTCAGCAAGATGCCGGCGTCCGATAGTGTCGGCGCCGTCGAGATCAGCAAGGGTGCGCGCCACTTTCAGAACCCGGTGGTAGCCCCGGGCGCTCAGGCGCATGGCATCCGCAGCGTCTCGCAGCAGGGCTGCGCCGGCCGTGTCCGGCGTCGCGACCTGGTCCAGCAGCGGGCCGGAGGCTTCTGCATTGGTGCGAACGTCCCGTCGCCCAAGGGCGGCATAGCGTTCGATCTGGATCTCCCGCGCCATGGCGACCCGCGCCGCCACTTCGCGCGAGCCTTCGGCAGGGGATGGTAGCACGAGGTCGGATGCAGATACCGACGGCACTTCCAGATGGAGGTCGATGCGGTCGAGGAAGGGGCCGGACAGCCGGGCCTGATACTCGTCGGCGCAGCGCGTGCCGCGCTTGCAGGTGAAGCCGGGCTCGCCCGCGCGTCCGCAGCGGCACGGATTCATGGCCGCGATCAACTGGAAGCGCGAGGGATAGGTGACGCGATGGTTGGCCCGCGCGATCAGCACCTCCCCCGTCTCCAGGGGCTGGCGCAGGGAATCGAGCACCTGCGGCGAGAATTCTGGCAATTCGTCCAGGAACAGAACGCCATTGTGCGCGAGGGAGACTTCACCGGGCTTCGCTTTCGCGCCGCCACCCACCATGGCGGCCATGCTGGCAGAATGATGCGGCGCCCGGAACGGGCGGCGGTCCATCAGCGCGCCGTCCTCGATGGAGCCGGCCACGGACGCGATCATGGACACATCAAGCATCTCGGCGGGCGACAATGGTGGCAGGATAGAGGGCAGCCTCTGGGCCAGCATGGATTTTCCCGCGCCAGGCGGCCCGATGAACAAAAGATTGTGCCCACCGGCGGCGGCGACCTCCAGGGCGCGCTTGGCGGTCTCCTGCCCCTTCACGTCCTTCAGGTCGAGCATGGCTTCCCCCGGCGCCTTCATCCTGGGTTCGGGCCGGCCCATCACCTGCCGGCCGGTCATATGGTTGGCGAGCTGGATGAGGGATTGCGGCGCCAGGATCTCCATGTCGGGACTGGCCCAGGCCGCCTCCGCGCCGCAGGCGGCGGGGCAGATCAACCCATGGCCGCGGGCGTTGGCGCCGATGGCTGCAGGCAGCACGCCCGCCACTGCGGCGATGGCTCCGTCGAGCGCAAGCTCGCCCACCACGGTGAAGCCGCCGAGCGCATCCGAGGGAATGGCGCCGATGGCCGCCATGAGTCCGAGGGCGATGGGCAGATCGTAGTGGGAACCCTCTTTCGGCAGGTCCGCCGGGGCCAGGTTGACGGTGATGCGCCGCGCCGGCAGTGCAAGGCCCGAGGCGATGAGTGCTGCACGCACGCGCTCGCGCGCCTCAGACACGGCCTTGTCCGGCAGGCCGACGATGGTGAAGGCCGGCAGGCCCGCCGCGACATGAACCTGGACGTCCACGGGTCGCGCGTCCACCCCCTCGAATGCGACTGTCGCCACCCGCTGGATCACCGCGCCCACCCCGCTCGACTGCCTGCATCTCAAGGTAGCGGAGGATTACCGAAGCGACAAGAACGAAAGCGGAACAATTTTGCTTGCCACGGTCGAGGCGGTGGCTATTCTGGACCAGCTTTGACAAACGGGGACGGGTGATGGCGGACGCTGCAGCGGGCGGAATGCGCAGTCACGAGGCGCAGGTGGCCGACGTGTTCGGTCCTCAGGCCGCCGCCTATGTGGCGAGCGCCGTGCATGCGCGCGGCGCGGACCTTGAAGCCTTGTCGGCTCTGGTGGCGGAATTGCGGCCCGGTCGGCTTCTGGATCTGGGGTGCGGCGGCGGGCATGTGAGCTTCGCGGCGGCGCCGTTCGTGGCTGAGGTGGTGGCCTACGATCTCTCCGACGACATGCTGGGGGCGGTCGCTGCCGAGGCTGTGCAGCGCGGCTTCGCCAACATCGCCACTCGGCAGGGGGTGGCCGAGCGCCTGCCGTTTTCCGACGCCAGCTTCGATTTCATTGCCACCCGCTTCAGTGCCCACCATTGGCGGGATGTTCCGGCTGCCATGGGTGAGGCGCACCGGGTTTTGAAGGCCGACGGGCGTGCCATGGTGATGGATGTGATCGCCCCGGACTGGTCAGTGGCAGACAGTTTCCTGCAAACCATCGAGGTGCTGCGCGATCCCTCACATGGCCGCGACTATCGCGAGGCGGAATGGGTGGAGCATGCGGAGGGCGCCGGCTTTCGCGTCATGCGAACGGCGCGTCGGCGTCTGCGACTCGCGTTCAACGCCTGGGTCGAGCGGATCCGTACGCCCGAGCTGCACGTGGCGGCTATCCGGTCCCTGATCGCCGGGGCGAGCCGCGATGTGGCCGATCATTTCGAGATCGAGGCGGATGGCTCCTTCACCCTCGATACGCTGACGCTGGAACTTGAGCCGGCCTGAGCGCGGGCCGGTGCCGTCGGCCGGATCGGCCAGGGCAATAGTTCGTTTCGAGAAAGCATGGGGATGAGGGGGCCGTCGGGATAACGCCTATTTCTTCTCCAGCATCAGCCGGCCCTGTTTCTTGATGAGGTCCTGCGCCTTGCGAGCCAACAGGTCGAGGAGGAAGGGAAGCTCGACGGACAGGTGAACGGCCTCCTCCGTCACGTCGAGGGTGCCGCCTGCGGTCTGGCCGAGGGCCGCGATCTGAAAGTCCAGATGCTCGTCGGTCCAGACCTCCTGGAGGATGGAGATGTGGCGACCGAAGCGGGAGCGCACGGTGGTGAGCCCCACCTGCAGGCGCCGCGTGGCCTCCACCTTGCCGAGGCGGTGCGGAATGGAAGCGGTGAACGGCTGGCCCATGCGCTTGTCTCCCGATGGCGGTGGCCGGGCGATGTCCTCCGGCCGGGTGTTCTGGTTCGTCTGGTTCGCTCGGTGAAGCCTTCGCGTCGGCCCCTTGAGCTGCCGAGTTGTCGGCGATCGGGCTGATCGGCCGGCGGGCCATGTCCAGCACCGGCAGCACCGGGCCGGAGGTTGCTGCGCGTGCCTATCACATGCGCGGCAAGCTGATCGGATAGCGCCTTCGCTCATTGAAACGAGAGCGCGATCTGCCGGCCGATGGCTTCCGTCGACCGGGATTGCGCTCAAGACGTCAGCCCGTGGCACGCTTCTCCTCGATCCTGTCCCAGATCTGGGCGGCGATGTCGGGTCCGCCCAGACGCTTGATGGCGCGCAGGCCCGTGGGGGAGGTGACGTTGATCTCGGTGAGGTTGCCGTCGATCACGTCGATGCCCACGAAGATGAGCCCCATCTTCTTGAGTGAAGGACCAATGCGGGCACAGATTTCCAGTTCCCGATCCGTGAGGTCGGTGGGCCGCGCGGCGCCACCGCGCACCATGTTGGAGCGAAGGTCGCCCTCGCTCGGCACCCGGTTGACCGCGCCTGCCGCCTCGCCGTCCACCAGGATGATGCGCTTGTCGCCGTGCTTCACGGCCGGCAGAAACTGCTGGATGACCCAAGGCTCACGGAAGGTGGTGGCGAACAGATCGTAGAGGGAGCCGAAATTCAGGTCGTCGGCGGTCAGGCGGAACACGGCCGCGCCGCCGTTGCCGTAGAGCGGCTTCATCACCACGTCGCCGAATTCGGCCCGGAACGCCTTGATCTCGCTAAGGTCGCGGGAAATCAGCGTGGGCGGCATCAGCTCGGGAAATTCGGTGACGAAGATCTTTTCCGGCGCGTTGCGCACATGGGCCGGATCGTTCACCACCAGCGTCTTCGGGTGGATGCGCTCCAAGAGGTGCGTGGCGGTCACATAGGCCATGTCGAAGGGCGGGTCCTGGCGCATCAGCACCACGTCCATCTCGTCGAGGGCGACGCGCCGCTTCTTGCCGAGGCTGAAATGGGCGCCGGCCTCGTCCTTCACCTCAAGCGGCTCGACAGTGGCGAAGACGGCGCCGTCGCGCATGGCCATGCGGTCGGGGGTGTAGTGGAACAGGGTATGTCCGCGCGCCTTCGCTTCGAGCAGCAGGGCGAAGGTGGAATCGCCCGCAATGTTGATGTTGGCAATATGGTCCATCTGGACGGCGACCTTGAGGGCCATGGCAATCTCCCGGCGCCCGGCTGGGGCTTCGCCTTATCTATAGGCGCGCACGGCAACCTGCCACCCGCGCCCTCGTCAGAACTCCGCCTCGAACGCGCCGGGCAGGTGCTCGGCTGCGCCCGAGCTGGCGAGCAGCACGGCGTCGAAGCGCATGTTGAGGCCCGCGAGCTCCGGATGGTCGGCGAGGAACGCCTCGGCCGCCGCGGCGATGCGCCGCCTTTGGCGCGGCAGCAGCGAGAAGGCGGCATCGGAAAGGGCGGCCCGCAGCTTCACCTCGCAGAAGACCAGCAGGTCGCCCTGGCGCGCGATCAGGTCGATCTCGCCGGCCTTGGTGCGCACCCGCCGGGCCAATATCTCGAAGCCGTGGGCGCCCAGAAGCGTGGCGGCGCGGTCCTCCGCTGCGAGACCGCGCGCATGGGCGGCACGGCGCCGGCGCGTCGCGGCGGGAACGTCAGTCATCGGCTGCCTTGTCCTCGGCCCGGCCTTCGGACAAGGCAAGGGCGCGGGCATAAACCTCCCGCTTCGGCCGTCCGGTCATGGCGGTGACGGCGGCCACCGCATCTTTCAAGGTGGCGTCCTTGAGGGCGCGGGCGAGGGCCTCATCTACGGTGGCGTCGCCGGCGGCCTCTTCCAGCGGCGGGCCCACCACCAGCACGATCTCGCCCCGCGGAGCCTCCGCCTGCCCATAGTGGGCGGCGAGGGTGGCGAGGTCGCCGCGGCGCACCTCCTCATAGGCCTTGGTGAGTTCCCGGCAGACCGCCGCCTTGCGCGGGCCGAGCCGGTCGGCGAGGTCGGCGAGGCTCTCGGCGAGGCGCGGACCGGTCTCGTAGAACACCAGCGTGGCCGGAACGCTCGCAAGGGCTGTAAGGCGGTTGCGGCGCTGCCCTGACTTGGGCGGCAGGAAGCCGTCGAACAGAAAGCAGTCCGTGGGCAGGCCGGCGGCCACCAGGGCCGCGAGCAGGGCCGAGGCGCCGGGCACGGGATGCACGGTGTGGCCGGCCTCGGCCGCCTCCACCACCAGCTTGAAGCCGGGATCCGAGACCAGCGGCGTGCCGGCATCCGAGATGAGCGCGATGCGGTGACCGGCAGCCAGGCGCGCCAGCAGCTTGGGCCGGGCGCTAGCGCCGTTGTGGTCATGATAGGGCACGAGCGGCGTGGTAATGCCGTAGCGTTCGGTGAGCCGCCGCGACATGCGGGTGTCCTCGCAGGCGATCACGTCCGCGCCCGCCAGCGTCTCCAGCGCGCGCAACGTCACGTCGCCGAGATTGCCGATGGGTGTCGCCACCACGTGCAGGCCGGGGGCAAGCGCCGGGGCCGAAACGCGCGTGCCGGCGACGAGGAAGGTGTTCGCGTCCGTTCCGGCGGCGGAGGACTCCGGGCGGGCGGGGGTGGGCGAGCGGTGGGGGCTGGTCATGGTCCCACCATAGCCCCGCTCGCGCGGGACGAAAACGGGGACGCGGGGCGGGTGTGACGGAAGGCGCCGGGCGCGGTCGGGTGGACGCGCACCCTCATCCCAGGCGGCGGGCGGCGGCCACCACCGCCTGGCCGAAAGCGAGGCCGCCGTCATTGGCCGGCACTTCGGCGGGCACCAGCGGGGTGAGGCCGCGCGCTTCCAGCCGTCGCACCGTCTCCTCCAGCAGCCGCGCGTTCTGGAACACGCCTCCGGACAGGGCGACGGCCGTGAGGCCTTCCGTCGCCGCCACCTGGGCCGCCGCCGCCACGAAGGCTTCAGCGAGGCCGGTATGGAAGGCGGCGGCTATGGCGGCGGGGGGGCGCCCGGCGTGGAGGTCGGCGATCAACGCTTTGAACAGCGGCGCGGGGTCGATCTCGATCGGGGTCGCTTCCGCATGCAGGGCGAAGGGGTAGGGCGGGGCGTCCCCCTCTGCCGCCGCCTCCAGCGCCATGGCGGCCTCGCCCTCGTGGCTGAGGCGGTCGGGCGCGAGGCCGAGCAGTGCCGCCACCGCATCGAACAGCCGGCCGGCGGAGGAGGCCGGAGGCGCGTTCAGGCCCTTGTCCATCATGGCGCGGAGGGTCAGGAGCGGCTTGCCGGCGAACAGCGCCGCGAGGCGCGGGTCGCCATCCACGGTCGCGGGTCCCAGCGCACGGTCGAGGTGGGCGAGCAGTACCCGCCACGGTTCCCGGCTCGCCGCATCCCCGCCGGCCAGCGGGACGGGGGAGAGGCGGGCAGCACGGCGGCTGGTGCGGTAGTCACACACGAGGATTTCGGCGCCCCAGACCGCTCCGTCCTCGCCCAGGCCGAGGCCGTCGAGCGCGATGCCCACCACCGGCCCATCCGCCCGCCGCCAGCCGGCCTCGGCCATGGCGGCAGCCACATGGGCATGGTGGTGCTGCACCCGCTCCAGCGGCAGGCCACGAGTGGCGGCGAGGTCTTCGCCGAGGCGGGTGGCGCGGTAGTCCGGGTGCAGGTCCACCGCCACTACCGCCGGCTTGTGGGCGAAGAGGGCGGTGTAGTCGGCGAGCGCGGTCTCGAAGGCGTCGCCCGTGGCGGGCTCGTCGAGATCGCCGAGATGGTGCGAAAGTAGCGCTTTGGCGCCGTGGGTGAGGCAGAGGGCGCTCTTCATCTCCCCGCCCAGGGCGAGCACGGCCGGAGCCCCGGCGAAATCGGCGGGCAGGGCCAACGGCATGGGGGCGCGCCCGCGCCCCCGCCGCATGACGCGCAGCCGGCCCGCCACATGGCGCGCCACGCTGTCGTCGAGGCGGCGGGCGATGGGCCGGTCGTGCATCAGGAACGCATCGACGATGCCGGCGAGGCGGTCACGGGCCTCGTCGTCGCGGAAGATCTGCGGTTCGCTGGAGCGGTTGCCGGAGGTCATCACCAGCGGACGGTCCACGGCGGCAATCAGCAGGTGATGCAGGGGCGTATAGGGCAGCATCACGCCGAGATGGTGCTGGCCGGGGGCTATGCCGGGCGCGAGCGGCGTGCCGGGCTTCAGCGGCAGCAGCAGGATGGGGGCGGAGGGGTGGAGAAGGGCCGCCGCCTCCTCCGCCGAGATGACGCACAGGGCGTGGGCGGTGGCGAGGTCCGCCATCACTGCCAGCGGCTTGGTGGGGCGGTGCTTGCGGGCGCGCAGCAGGGCGACGGCGTCCGCATTGGTGGCGTCGCAGGCGATATGGAAGCCGCCGATGCCCTTTATTGCGAGGATCTGTCCCGCGCGCAGCAGGGCGGCGGCGCGTTCGATGGGGTCCGCGCCGGTAGCGTCATCGCCCTCCAGCCAGAGCTTCGGGCCGCAGTCCGGGCAGGCGATGGGCTGGGCGTGGAAGCGGCGGTCGGCGGGGTCGTCATATTCCGCGCGGCAGGCTGGGCACAGGGGAAAGCCGGCCATGGTGGTGGCCGGCCGGTCATAGGGCAGGCCGGTGACGATGGAAAAGCGCGGGCCGCAATCGGTGCAATTGGTGAAGGCGTAGCGGAAGCGCCGCGCCTTGGGGTCGGCGATCTCGGCGCGGCAGGCGGGGCAGGTGGCCACATCCGGCACCACGCCCACCGAGACGGTGCCGGCGCCGCTCGCCACGATGCGGAAGGCGCCCTCCGAGACCAGAGCGGGGCGCCGTGTCACCTGCTCCACCCGCGCCAGCACGGGGGCTTCATTCCCAAGCGCCGCCGCGAAGGCGTCGCGCGCGGCAGCGGGGCCAGCGATGCGGATTACGACGCGGTCACCGGCGTTGCGCACGTCTCCGTTCAGCACCAGCCGGCGGGCGAGGCGATAGACGAAGGGGCGGAAGCCCACCCCCTGCACGATGCCGGAAACCTCGATCTCCTCGCCCGCGACCTCGGTGCTCATGGGGCTCAATGCACCGTGCAGACCATGCAGGGGTCGAACGAGCGCACGATGTGCTGCACGCTCACCGGCGTGGCCTCGCCCTGCCGGATGGGGGCGCCCACCAGCGCCGTCTCCAGCGGGCCCGGCTGGCCAACCGCATCGCGGGGGGAGAAGTTCCAGGTGGTGGGGGCGATGATCTGGTAGCGGGCGATGCGCCCCTTCTCCACCACCATCCAGTGGCCGAGCGCCCCGCGCGCGGCTTCCGTGAGGCCGAAGGCGCGCCCCGCCTGCGGTATCACGCCTTGCGCGCACCAGGGCGCGCCGGGGTGAAGCTGGCGCACCCAGCTTTCCATGGCGATCAGGGTGCGCGCCGTCTCCACCAGCCGGCCGACCACACGGGCGCGCACGTTGGCGCCCTCCTTCGCTGCAAGGTCGCGGGCGAGGGGATGGCCGGCCACCACCTGACGGGCGAAGGCACCCGTTTCGAACGGCAGGCCGGCGAGGCGCGGCGCCTTGCACCAGGTGTAGCCGGTCTCGTCCGCCGCATCCGGGAAGGTGGAGCCCTCGAAGGGGGTGTGGGGCGCCTCGCGCCCTTCCATGCGGGCGAAGCTGTGATCCTCGGCGATGGCCGCTGGATCGAGGCCTTGGGCCCGCCCGCCGGCAAAGGTGCCGCCGGTGTAGAGCCGGCCCTCTTCCAGAGCATAGGCGCCGTAGGACAGGAAGCGGTCGTGGGCGCGGCCGAGGCGGGCCAGATCCAGGTCGGCGGCGATTTCGAGGAACAGGCGGAAGTCGCCGTCCGGGCCGGCCTGTCGCCACGCCTCCAGTTCCGCTACGTCGGCGATCTCGGCCACCCGCTCCAGCGGGGCGCCATAAAGCCGCTCCTCCAGGTCCGCGCGCACGGCGCCGAGGGTGGCGATGAGGCGCATCTGGTCCCGCGCGTCGGCGCCCTTGGCGACGCCCCCCGGCTGGATCGCCAGCGTGTGCGGCCAGCGCCCGGCGAGCAAGCCCATGACGTGCAGCAGCGTCGCCCGCGTGGCCAGCCCCCGGCGCACGCTCTCCCCCTGCGCCGCCTTGAAGCGGCGGGCGGCGGTGGCGAACCAGGGGCGGTCCTCATAGATGGCGCGGGCGAAGTCGGGCATGAAGAAGACGTGGAAATGGGTGAGGTGGTCCGCCACATTCTCGGTGGCGAGGATGAGGTTGGTGGCGACCCGGCCATTGTCCGTGGGCGTGACGCCCTCAAGGCCGGCCAGCGCCAGCGCCGCCGCATGGGACTGCGACACCGAGCAGATGCCGCAGATGCGCGGCGCGATGACGAGGGCGTCGCGCGGGTCGCGCCCCTCCAGAATGCGTTCGAAGCCGCGGAACAAGGGCGAATTGACGAAGGCCTGCCGCACTTCCCCGTCGGCCACGTCAAGCCGGACTTCGAGGTCGCCTTCCACCCGGTTGAACGGCCCCACCACGAGCCGTTTGGTCTCTGTGCTCATCGCTTGCGGATGTCCCGCACGGCCGGAGGGGTCAGCACGTGGTCGGCGGTGGCATTGCGCCTCAGCCGCTCCGGGGTCGCCGCCTTGGCGAGGGACGACAGGGCGATGAACCAGGCCTTTGGCATGTCCGTGGGCAGGCCCACCGGGATGCCGCCGATCTTCGGGGTATCGAGGAAGGCGTGACCCGGCTCCTCGAACTCGGGGGCGGTGCAGTTGATGCAGGCATGGCCCCCCCGCGTGCAGGAGCCCTCGCCGTTCCACAGCCGCGTGTTGCAATCGGCATGGGCCTGGGTGCCGAGGCAGCCCAGATGCTCCATCATGCAGCCAAGGTCGCTCATCTTCTCGGCGCTGGCCTTGTATTCGTAATATTCGTTGCGCGGGCAGCCGTGATGCACGAGGTGGTCGGCGTAGAAGCGCGGACGGCCGTAGCTGTCGAGGTCCTCGGCCCGCAGGAGGTCGGAGGCGAGCAGCATCAGCGTCTCGGTTACCCAGTTGGGATGGGTGGGGCAGCCGGCGACATTGACCACGGGCAGGCCGGAGCGGGAGCGGAAGGCCGCACCCAGCGCCCCGCCCGGGCGGCGCCCGTCATATTGCAGGCCGCAGGCGTCGGCCGGATTGACCCCGGCCGCCGTGACGCCGCCATAGGCGGCGCAGGTACCCACCGCCACCACATGTTCGGCGACGGCCGCGAGCCGCCGCGCCCATTCGATGGTGGCCGTGTCAGTGCCGGCAAGAGTGTGGAAGCGCCCGGTGCCGTTCGGCCCGCGCAGCAGCGCGCCTTCGATACACAGGGCATCGAGCCGGATCTGTCCCGAGAGCACGGCCTCGAACAGGGCGATGGCCTCGTCCCCGGTCTCCTCCGACAGGGTCGGGTGCCACAGGAAGCGGATATTGGCGCTCGCCAGCGTCGCCGCGAGGTCCGGCGCCTCGGCGCACAAAAGCGACATGGTGCAGCCGCCGCAGCCGCCCGATTGCAGCCACAGCACGGTGAAGGGCTCGCGCGCAGCGGTGCTCATGGCCGCCCTCCTGCCGGCAGGATGAGGGAGATGACGGCGCAGCCGTCCGGATGGTTGGCGGCTTCGAGCCGGCCGTCATGCTCTTCGGCGATGCGGTAGCAGATGGACAGGCCGAGCCCCGTGCCCTTGCCCACCGCCTTGGTGGTGAAGAAAGGATCGAAGATGCGGCCGAGGATGTCCTCGGGGATGCCCGGCCCGCTGTCGCGCACCCGCACCGCCACCCGCCCGCCGTCCGGACCGCCGAGCCGCTCGCCGGTGATGTCGAGGCGCGGATCGGGCCGGCCTTCCAGCGCGTCCACGGCGTTCTGGACGAGGTTCATCAGCACCTGGTGGATGTGGCCGGGGTGGCCCACCGCCTCCAGCCCCTCCGGGATCGCGACGCGGATGGCGAGGTCCGGCATCTGGGATTTCGCCACCCAGTCCACCGCCGATCGCACCACGCTGGCGAGGTCGAACACCTCGCGCGCCTCGCGGTTGTCCGAGGAGAAGCGGCGCAGGTCCGCCACGATGTCGCGCACCCGCTCGGCGCCTTCCAGCATGCCGGCGAGGGTGGCGGGAATGTCGGCCAGCGCCCGGTCGATGCGCAGTTCCCCCCTGGTGCGGGCGAGGGCGGCGGCATCGGAGCCGGCATGCACCGCGTCGAGATAGGTGATGAGGCGCTCCGCATAGCGCTTCAGCGCGTGGGCATTGCCATAGACGAAGGAGATGGGATTGTTCAGCTCGTGGGCGACGCCGGCCACGAGGCGGCCGAGGGAGGCCATCTTTTCCGCATGCACCAGCTGCTGTTGGGTGCGTTTGAGATGCTCGTGGGCGTTGGCGAGGGCGTGGTAGGCCGCGCGCAGTTCGCCGATGGGCCGGCCCACCAGCACCACGCCCACCGGCCGTCCGCGCGGATCGAAGCGCAGGGCGCCGTTCACCGAGACCGCCTGCGGCCCTTCCGGCGTGGCAAGGGTGAATTCCCGGTCGGCGATGCGCTGGCGCCGCGCCGCCGTGGCAAGAACATCGCTGGCCGAGGTGGGGGAGGAGGGGTCCAGCAGCGCGGCGAGGGGGCGGCCGGTGAGAGCGTCGGCCAGCTGGCCGAACACGCGTTCGGCGGCAAGGTTCACCTGTTCCACCCGCCCGGCGAGGTCGCAGGCGATGAGCACGTCGGTCATGGAGCCGAGCAGGCCGGCGATGAAGCCCTGGGCTTCCTCCAGCGCGGCATTCTTCTCCTCCAGCTCCACCTGCTGGCGGACCAGCTCCGCATAGGTCTCGTCCATCTTGCGGATGACGGAGATCCACGCCTCTTCCGCGTCGACCGCGCCGAAATCGGGCGCGCCGCTGGCGAGGGCCAGCGGGCTGTCGGTGAGAAAGTCCTTGCCCTCGGGCACGGGCATCGGGGGTCCTGACGCGGGAGTTAAGTCCGGGAGTTAATCCCGCGCCGGGGAAAAGCGCAACGCCGCCCTCAGCGCGGCTCCACGCCGTCGCGCAGCGCCCGCAGGCGGTCGTAGGTGTCCGGGAAGGCGTCGAGCCGGGTCACGCCCACCATGCGGATATAGGCGGAGGGTCCGAAGCGGATCCATTGCACCAGCTTCACCGGGGTGCCGGTCTTCACGTCGACGCCGGTGGCCATCACCTCGAAGCCGGTCTGGCCGGAAATGCGCTGCGGCTCGGCGCGCTCCAGCTTCAGATCCTTCACGCCGGGCAGGCTGGAGAGGAGGCGAAGCGCGAACTGGCGGCGCTCGTCCTCACGCGGGGCGCCTCCCCCCACGGTGACTACGAACAAAGGCTGGTCCACACCCTCCTGCACGTCTTTCGGCCCGTCGGTGAGGATGAGGGTGGTGCCGGCGAGCGTTCGCACTGGGCGGAAGCCGGCGAGGTTGGTTGCGGCGAAGGGCAGAGCGGCCACCTGATCGGGCACCGAGCGGATCGCGACCGTGGCCAGGGCGGCGCGCACGGTGGCGTCGGGGTAGGCGGCGGCCTCGCTCTCGGGCACCTGCAGGGTGAGAAGGCCGGTGAGCTGGTCGGTGCCAACCAGCAGCACCCATTTGCGCAGGGAGACGGGGCCCGCCGTCTGGGTGCCGGTGAACAGCACGGCCTTGGCGTTCTTGAGGGGGAAGGCCTCGCGTTTGTCCAGGGTAATGCCCTTGCCGGCCAGCGCCGCATCGGTGAAGCCGGCGTCGATCTGATCGTAGGCGTCCGGCGGCATGTCCACGATGAGCAGGGAGGCGCTGTGGGCGCGATCCTCGAACCCCGCGAAGGCCTGCCCTTCCACCATGCCCGGCGGCGGGACGAGGCCGATGGCCGAGCCGCGGGGGAACATGGGGTCGGCGGCAAAGGCCGAAGACAGCGGCGCCGCGACGAGGGTGAACGCGAGGACGGCGGCGGACAAGAGCAGGCGCATGGAGGGCTCCGGCGGGGGATGAGGGATCCGGCGGCAGGGCCTCCGCTCCCCCCGGTCTCGGATCGAAAGGCCTGTTTCGGGCGACAATCGGGCTTTTCTGTGGGCCTCTGCCACAGATACAGCGCTTCAGGTAGCCGGATTGACGCGCCGCAGCGTGAGGTTGAAGCGCCCGCCCTCCGCCAGGAGCGTGGAGGTGCCCGGTAGGATCCGGTCGATGCCGTGGAAGGCGAGCCGGCTCGGCCCGGACAACAGGAAGATGTCGCCCGAGGCGAGACGGATCGAGCGGGTCGCGCCGCCCCGCGTCTCGCCGCCGATGCGGAACAGGGCGGTGTCCCCCAGCGAGAGGGCGAGCACCGGAGCGGTAAAGTCGGCTTCGTCGCGGTCCTGGTGCAGGCTCATGCGGGCGTCCGGCCCGTAATAATTGATCAGGCAGGCCTCGGGCGGCGCCGGGACGGCCGCATAGGTGGTCCACAGGGCCGCCAGCGCCGGTGGCATGGCGGGCCAGGGCGCGCGCGTGTTGGGGTGGAATGGCTGGTAGCGATATCCGGCAGCGTCCGAGACCCAGCCGAGCGGCCCGCAATTGCTCATGCGGACGGAAAACGGCTTGCCGGTCCGCGGCATGGCGGGCGTGAACAGGGGCGCTTCCTCCAGCACGGCACGGATGTCAGCGAGCAGGGCGGCCTGCGCCTCTCGGTCGAGCGCCTCGCGAAACCACAGGGCGCCGGGGGCGACCTCCAGATGAGCTGGCAGAGGGGCTGGCATGGAATCGTGAGGTCCCGTCATGTGTCCAGACGCTCCGATGCCGGCGTTTCAAAGAAAATAGCGGTATTGGATGGAGGCTTTCCCTTGGCGTGACCACGGCTTTAATGCGGAAGTAACCATATGTTACATATCACATTTAAGCTAAGTCGGAACAAAAAGGCGCGGCATGATGTCTTCGGGTCGCTGGGGTCGACAGGAGAGTCGCCATGAATCCCCGCCTCAAGAGTCGTCAGTGTCGTCGCGTGAGCGTTCGCCATTCCTTCGGCATCAGCATCGCGATTTTGATCGCTGGAGTGTCCGCGGCGTCGGCCCAGGCCGTCGTGGTGGGGCCCGGCGGATATATCTCGCCGACGCAGCGGGAATACATCGAGGCTTATGTGGTGCGTCACCCGGTGCCGCCGGCTCCGATCCCCGGGGGCTTTGTCGCCTCTGTGGGAGCGGTGTTGCCGGCAGGTATCCCGCTCCAGCGCTTCGCGGTAGCGCCCGCGCAGCGCTATGCCACCTATGGTCAAGGCTATTACGGCCCCGGCTATTATGGCCAAGTCTATTATGGCCAGGGCGATCCGGGGGTCGCCTATCCCGACCGGGGTGGCTATGACGTGGCTGACTACAACAGCCCCGTCTATCCCGGTGAACTCTATGGTGGGGCCTATGGCAGCGGCTATGGAAATGGCGCCGACCTCTCCGGCTACCGTTACGTGGTGCTGCCGGGGGCCGAGGCGGCGGTGGTGGAGCCCCGCACCCGCCGCATCATCCTGATCATCGAATGAGCGCGATGGTCGCATGACCCAGGCCCCCTTTCCCGCGGCGGGGGGAGGGGGGGCCGCAGGTCCGGGCGTCCCACGTCCGGCTATCCCACGTCCGGTTTCCCACGTCCGGGGGTACCGGGTCGGCAATTTATCCGGATCGCTGGCCGTGGCCGGTCCATTCGGGCATGGTGCCGGCGCTCGCCCATCAGGCAGGAGAGGCCATGGCACCGCACGCGAAGTTCTATTGGAACGAGCTGATGACCGACGACGTGGAAAAGGCCAAGGCCTTCTACAGCGCCGTGCTCGGCTGGACCTTCAGCGAAATGCCCATGGAGGGCGGTCGGGTCTATTACGTCGCCATGCTGGGCGAGGAACCGGTGGCCGGCCTCATGGATAAAACCGACATCGTGCCGCCCTACGTCCCGCCCCACTGGTTCGGCTACATCAGCGTGGACGATGTGGACGCGCGCGTTGCCCTGCTTGAAGCCAAGGGCGGACAGGTGGTCCGGCCGCCGTTCGACATCGAGGGTGTCGGCCGCATCGCCATCGTTGCCGACGCGACGGGCGCGCCGCTGGGCCTGATGACCGCTTTTGACGAGTGAGCCGGCGGGCGGCTCAGGCCGCCACGTTCACGCGATCACATCGGCCAGCCGCACCCGTCGCACCCCGGCGGCGGCCATGTCGGCGTAAGCCTTGGCCAGGGAGCCGTCCACGTCCAGCGCCCGGCAGGCATCCTCGATCACGTAGGTGGTGAAGCCATGCCGGGCGGCGTCCACGGCCGACCAGGACACGCAGAAATCCGTGGCCAGCCCGAGGAGATACACCGTATCGACCCCCCGGTCCCGCAGGTATCCGGAGAGGCCGGTGGGCGTGGTGCGGTCCGCCTCGTAGAAGGTGGAATAGCTGTCGATGGTGCGGTGGTGCCCCTTGCGGATGATCAGCTGGGCGTGGGGAATATCCAGCGCGGCGGACAGGCGGGCGCCCTCGCTGTCCTGCACGCAATGGTCAGGCCACAGGATCTGCCGCCCATAGGGCAGGTCGATCTCGTCGAACGGCGCCTTGCCCAGGTGGCTCGAGGCGAACGAGATGTGGCCCGGCGGGTGCCAGTCCTGAGTCAGCACCACATTTGGGAAATGCCGCGCCACGGCATTGGCGAGGGGCACCACCTCGTGCCCGCCCGGTACCGCCAGGCGACCGCCGGGCAGGAAGTCCACCTGCAGGTCGACCGCCACGAGCGCGGTGCGTGCCCTGGTGGCGGTTGCGGGCGGGACCAGGGAGGGGGCGGGCATCGGGAGGGTCCTTTGCGATGACGCGCGGGCTCGCGCGGACGTGAAAAAGGACCGGGCCGCGAACCGGCACGCCTTGCGGCGCCAAAACACCCCCCCTATATCCGCCTCGATCGTCGTTGTCGCGACGAACCCCAATTCGAAAGTTCAGGGGGCCGGCGGATCGGTTGCGGGAGGGGCCTGCGGCCATCCCCCGCGGGTGCCGAAAGGGCCCGGTCGGCCTGCCGACAAGGAGAAAACCATATGGCCAAGATCATCGGTATCGACCTCGGCACCACCAATTCCTGCGTCGCGGTGATGGAGGGGTCCACCCCGAAAGTCATCGAGAACGCTGAAGGCGCGCGCACCACGCCGTCCATCGTCGCCTTCACGGAGGACGGCGAGCGTCTCGTCGGCCAGCCCGCCAAGCGCCAGAGCGTCACCAATCCCGAGCGCACCTTCTTCGCGGTGAAGCGCCTCATCGGCCGCCGCTACGACGACCCGACCGTCGAGAAGGACAAGCATCTCGTCCCCTACTCCATCGTGCGCGCCGACAATGGCGACGCCTGGGTGGAAGCGGACGGCAAGAAATATTCCCCCTCGCAGATCTCCGCCTTCGTCCTGCAGAAGATGAAGGAGACGGCCGAGTCGTTCCTGGGCGAGAAGGTCGAGAAGGCGGTCATCACCGTCCCGGCCTACTTCAACGACGCCCAGCGCCAAGCCACCAAGGACGCCGGCCGCATCGCCGGCCTTGAGGTGCTGCGCATCATCAACGAGCCCACGGCGGCGGCGCTCGCCTATGGCCTCGACAAGAAGTCGGCCGGCACCATCGCGGTGTACGACCTCGGCGGCGGCACCTTCGACGTGTCGGTGCTGGAGATCGGCGACGGCGTGTTCGAGGTGAAGTCCACCAACGGCGACACCTTCCTCGGCGGTGAAGACTTCGACATGCGTCTCGTCACGTATCTGGCGGACGAGTTCAAGAAGGAGCAGGGCATCGACCTGCGCAACGACAAGCTGGCCCTCCAGCGCCTCAAGGAGGCCGCCGAGAAGGCGAAGATCGAGCTGTCGAGCGCGACCCAGACCGAGATCAACCTGCCTTTCATCACCGCCGATGCCACGGGCCCAAAGCACCTCACCCTGAAGCTCACCCGCGCCAAGTTCGAGGCGCTGGTGGATGACCTCATCCAGCGCACGGTGGAACCCTGCCGGCTCGCGCTCAAGGATGCCGGCCTCACCGCCGGGCAGATCGACGAGGTGGTCCTCGTCGGCGGCATGACCCGCATGCCCAAGGTGCAGGAAGTGGTGAAGCAGTTCTTCGGCAAGGAGCCCCACAAGGGCGTCAACCCGGACGAAGTGGTCGCCATCGGCGCCGCGGTCCAGGCCGGCGTGCTCCAGGGCGACGTGAAGGACGTGCTGCTGCTCGACGTGACCCCGCTGTCGCTGGGCATCGAGACCTTGGGCGGCGTGTTCACCCGCCTCATCGACCGCAACACCACCATCCCGACCAAGAAGAGCCAGACCTTCTCCACCGCCGAGGACGGCCAGACTGCGGTGACCATCCGCGTGTTCCAGGGCGAGCGCGAGATGGCGGCGGACAACAAGATCCTCGGCCAGTTCGACCTCATGGGCATCCCGCCCGCGCCCCGCGGCGTGCCGCAGGTGGAGGTGACCTTCGACATCGACGCCAACGGCATCGTGCAGGTCTCCGCCAAGGACAAGGGCACCGGCAAGGAGCAGCAGATCCGTATCCAGGCCTCGGGAGGCCTGAATGAGGTCGACATCGAGAAGATGGTGAAGGACGCCGAGGCCCATGCGGCCGAGGACAAGAAGCGTCGGGCCCTGGTGGAAGCCAAGAACCACGCGGAAGCCCTCGTCCACTCCACGGAGAAGGCCGTCGCCGAGCATGGCGACAAGGTCGGCGCGGTGGAGAAGGGGGCCATCGAGGCAGCCCTGGCGGACCTCAAGTCGACGCTGGAAGGCGACGACGTGGAGGCCATCACGGCCAAGACCAACACCCTGGCCCAGGCCTCCCTCAAGCTCGGCGAGGCCATGTATGCGGCCCAGCAGCCGGGTGCCGAGGGCACCTCCAAGCCGGCGGACGACGTGGTGGACGCCGAGTTTACCGAGGTCGACGACGACAAGAAGAAGTCGGCGTGATCCAATACGGCGGGCGTTTGCGCCCGCCGTCAGCCCTCTTTTGAAAGAGGGCTCGGGCATCAGGTTTTCAACGTCATGCCCGGGCTTGTCCCGGGCATCCACGCAGATCCGCCGGAGCAACGTGCAAAAGCGCGTTCCTGGCCACGATGCGTGGATTGTCGGCCAAGGCCGGCAGTGATGATCTGTTCAGAATGCGAAGACTGCCCGCCAAGCCTTCGGGCCGGACGGCAGGGCAGGCCGATTGCGGCAGGTGAAGATTGAGCATGGCCAAGCGCGATTATTACGAAACCCTCGGCTGCGACCGCGGCGCCGACGACACGGTGCTCAAGGCTTCCTATCGCAAGCTCGCCATGAAGTGGCATCCCGACCGCAACCAGGGCAATGGCGAAGCGGAGGTGATGTTCAAGGAGGTCAACGAGGCTTACGAGGTCCTCAAAGACCCCCAGAAGCGCGCCGCCTACGACCGCTTCGGCCATGCCGCCTTCGAGAATGGCGGCGGGGGCGGTCCCGGCTTCGGCAATGATTTCGCGTCCTCCTTCGCCGACATCTTCGACGATCTGTTTGGCGGCGCCATGAACCGCAGCCGCGGCGGTGGCGGCCAGCAGCGCGGGCGCGGGGCGGACCTGCGCTACAATATGGAAATCACGCTGGAGGAGGCGTTCTCCGGCAAGACCGCGCAGATCAAGATCCCCACCTCAGTGTCGTGCGAGACCTGCTCGGGTACCGGCGCCAAGCCCGGGACCCAGCCCAAGCCCTGCCGCATGTGCGGCGGCGCCGGCAAGATCCGCCACGCCCAGGGTTTCTTCACTTTGGAGCGCACCTGTCCGAACTGCCAGGGCCGGGGCAGCGTCATCGAGGACCCCTGCTCCGACTGCGGCGGTGCCGGCCGGGTAACGCGCGAGCGCACCCTCTCGGTGCAGATCCCCGCCGGTGTCGAGGACGGCACCCGCATCCGCCTCGGCGGCGAGGGCGAGGCGGGAGTGCGCGGCGGGGCGGCGGGCGACCTCTACATTTTCCTCTCCATCGAGCCCCACCCCTTCTTCCAGCGCGAGGGCGCGGACCTCTATTGCCGGGTGCCCATCTCCATGGTGACGGCGGCGCTGGGCGGCGCAGTGGAGGTTCCCACCATCGACGGCGACAAGAGCAAGGTGAAAATCCCCGAGGGCACCCAGTCGCAGAAGCGTTTCCGCCTCTCCGGCAAGGGCATGCCCATCATGCGGGCGCGCAACCACGGCGACATGTATGTCCAAGTGGTCGTGGAGACGCCGCAGAAGCTCACCAAGCGGCAGAAGGAACTGCTCGCCGAGTTCGACAAGGACAGCTCCGGCGAGACCCATCCCGAATCCACTGGCTTCTTCGCCAAGGTGAAGGAGTTCTTCC
Organism: Xanthobacter autotrophicus; assembly: GCF_005871085.1. GTDB lineage: Bacteria > Pseudomonadota > Alphaproteobacteria > Rhizobiales > Xanthobacteraceae > Xanthobacter > Xanthobacter autotrophicus. The sequence goes on from NZ_VAUP01000031.1 coordinate 190,872, forward strand.
AGGGCGCCGCCGGCGAGGGGGCCTGAGGCCTTCCCGCGCGGGACCGGCGGGGCTGCCTTCAGGCGGCCTGCCGGCGGGTGCGCGCGAGCAGCGCGGCAGTCGCCGCCGCCATGGTCTGGGCGATGCCGTCGGCATAGGACGTCTTTGCCAGGGGGCCGATGAGGCCTTCGAGGGCGCTGTCGTCCATGATGACCGGCGTGGTCATCAAATAATTCATCTCCACCAGTTCGCGCATCACCGGGTCGAACAGGCCGGCGAGGCGCAGCATGGTCTTGTTCGCCACCATCAGCCGCGGCTTGGCGTCGGACTTGGCACTCACCAGACGGAAAGCGCGCTCCGCCACCTCCCGCACGCTGATGGTGCCCGCACCGCCCAGGTTGAAGGTGCGGCCGAACGCTTCCTCCCGCGCGATCAGATCCCGCACCACCGGCCCCACGTCCGGCACGAAGACGAACTGGTGCGGCCCGTCGATGGGGCCGATCACCTTGGCCCGCCGTCCCTCGGCCATTGCGGCGAAGATGTCTGACAGAAAGCTGCGCTCGACCCCCGGCCCGTAGAAATCCGGCAGGCGCAGGATGGTCGCGCGGATCGTGCCGGCGGCGTCCGCCTCCATCAGCACGTCTTCCTGCGCCTTGCGCATCTGGCCCTTGAAGGTGTGGGGAGCGCGCGGGTGGTTTTCATCCACCAGCGCCGCCTGCGGCCGTCCGAACGGATAGGCGGTGCCGATGAGCATTAGGCGCGACACTCCCTCCGCCGCCGCGGCCTCGATGGTGCGTGCCATGAGCTGGGGGTGAAGATGGAAGGCGTCGTAGGGCACTCCCACCATGTAGACGAGGGTTTCAAGACCCCGGAACGCGCCCCGGATACTGGCGGGGCCGTCGGGGTTCCAGGTCCGCAGCTCGGCTTCCGGCCGGGCGGCGAAGGCGCGGGCAAGGCCCGGGGCGGAGCGGCCGATGCAGGCAAAGGGTGCGCCGGCGTTGGCAAGTGCCGTGGCGATGCTGGCGCCCACGGGGCCGGTGGCGCCCACGAGACCGATGCGGGGGGTGGCTTGCAAGGCGGCGACGACGGGCATTAGAGTGCTCCTGAACAGCGTTCATTGAATATAGTTCATAAACTGAACGATGTTCATGTCAATCCCGGAGACCACCGTTTGCCGTCTGCGCCCCGCACCCGCCGCAAGGAAGACGCCCGCGCCCGCATCCTGGAAGAGGCGCGGCGCATCGTGCTGGAAAATGGCTTCGAGGCGTTGACGATGCGCCGCATCGCAGAAGCCGCCGGCTATTCGGCGGCCGCGCTCTATCTTCATTTCGAAAATCGCGATGCCATCGCTCGAGAGCTGGGCGAAAGCGGCATGCAGGGCCTGCTGGCGGCGCTGACCGAGGCTGCCGCCGCCGAGGATCCGGTAGAGCGGTTGCGGGCACTGGCCCTCGCTTATGTGGGCTTTGCCCGAATCGAGCCGGAGACCTACCGTCTGATCTTCATGGAGCCCGGCTTTGCCGCCAGTGCCCTCGGCGGCAAGGACGAAGCGGGAGCTGCGGCATTTCAACTGCTCGCCGGCGCCTTCGAGGCCTTGGGAAACGCCGGCCGACTGAGGCCGGGACAGGATTTGGGCGGGCTCGCGTTGACCTTCTGGATCCTGTTGCATGGCACGGTCAGCTTGAAGCTGACCTGCTCTGCCTTTCTTTCGCCACCTGAAGAGGACCTTCTCGCCACCGCCCTCGACAGTCTCCTCAATGGGATACTGGCGCCGGAGCCGACTGGGCTGAACCTGCCCGAGCGGTAGATCGGTGGCTGGACCATGGTTGGAGACCGCATTGTCCGATCAGCGTGGGGTTGACGCTGGTCGGCGCGCGTCCCTGCCGGTGGCACGAACCTTGACCCCGCCTGCTTTCCCGTCTAAGCGCCTGATATCCGAGTTCTCTCGGGCGCCCGAGGTGCCGTTGATGCTTCACTCCCACGACCAGCGCAGGCCGCTTCAAAAGCCCTTGCTTCCGAAGCCGAATCTCAAGGACGAGGTCCGCTTTCTGCAGTCGTGGTTCCAGAATCCGCTCAAGACTGGCGCTGTGGCGCCGTCCAGCCCGGCTCTGGCCAAGATGATGGCAGGCTACCTCGACCCGAAGCAGGACGGCCCGGTCATCGAGCTTGGCCCAGGTACGGGCCCTGTGACCAAGGCCTTGATTCAGCGCGGCTTCGCGCCCGAGCGCCTGTTCCTCATCGAGTACAATCCGGAATTCTGCGCGCTGCTGCGCCTGCGCTATCCCGGTGTCACGGTGATCAATGGCGACGCCTACACTCTCGCCAAGACGTTGACGGGCCGCTTGCCCGGCAAGGCGGTGGGCACCATTTCGTCGCTGCCGCTCTTCACGATGCCGGAGACCGAGCGGCACCGCATGGTGAACGAGGCGTTCGACATGTCCAACCCCGGCTCGCCGTTCGTGCAGTTCACTTATGCGGTGGTTTCGCCGGTGCCGCTGGTGCCCGGCGCCATCGAGGGCGAGCGTTCGCCGCGGGTGTGGAGAAATATTCCCCCCGCCCGTGTCTGGGCCTATCGCCGGCCCTGAGGCTTCCGCGCCGCTGGCGCCGTCCGGCGCCCGGACGGCCACACCGCCGGGGTCATAAGTGACGGATTTCCTTTACCTGACCCACCCTCAGGTCATGGTGGACCCGGCCGTTCCGGTGCCCCGCTGGGGCCTGTCCGAGGTTGGGCGGGCGCGCACGCGCGCCTTTGCCGCATGCACTGATCTCTCCCCCTACCGGCGCATTGTGTCCTCCACCGAGGTGAAGGCGCAGGAGACCGCAAGCCTCCTGGCCGCCACCCTGGGCGTGCCGGTCGAGGTGCGCGAGGGGATGGAGGAAAACGACCGCTCCGCAACGGGTTATCTGCCGGAAGCGCAGTTCCAGGAGATGGCCGATGCCTTCTTCGCCCGCCCGCGCGAGAGTGTGGCCGGTTGGGAACGGGCGCAGGACGCTCAGGCCCGCATCGTCGCCGCCATCAGCCGAACCCTCGCCGAACTTCAAGAACATCGGCAGGTTCCAGTTCTGTTTGTGGGCCATGGCGGGGTCGGCACCTTGCTTCTGTGCCATCTGGCGGGCTACCCCATCTCCCGGCTCCACGACCAGCCGCCGGTGGGTGGCGGCTGCTGGTTCCGCGCCGGCGCGGGACAGCGCCCGGACCGCTGGCGCACGATGGAAGAGGGCGCGGCGCAGGTCCACGCCGGACAGGACGGCCCGGCCCAGGCTGGTGCCGGTCGAGAGAGCACAGCGCCAGCCGGCGCACGGGAACAGGGCGCTGCGCCAGCATGCGCTCCGGAGGAGGGCCCATGAGCCTTGTCGATGCGAAAGTCCGCGACCGCATGATCGTGGCGCTCGACTATCCCAACGTGAGCGCAGCCGAGGCCCTGGTCTGGCAGCTCGGCGACATCGTGACCTTCTACAAGATCGGCCTCGAACTCTCCATCGCGGGGGGGCTCGACCTTGCCGCCGACCTCATCGGCGCCGGCAAGAAGGTGTTCCTCGACCTCAAGCTGCACGACATCGGCAATACGGTGGAGCGGGCGACGGCGGCGGCGGCGGAGCGGGGGGTGCACATCCTCACCGTCCACGCTTATCCCCAGACCATGGCCGCCGCGGCGCGGGGCGCCAAGGGCAGCCCGCTCGAAGTGCTGGGGGTGACGGTGCTCACCTCCTATGACGACACGGACCTCGCCATCGCCGGTTATCGCATGGGGGTGACCGACACCGTCCGCCTCCGGGCCGGGCAGGCGCGGGAGGCGGGGATTGCCGGGGTCATCTGCGCGCCCACCGATGCAGCCATGGTGCGCGCCATCCTCGGGCCAGATGGCCGGGTGGTGACGCCCGGGGTGCGGCCCAAGGGGGCGGACGTGGGCGACCAGAAGCGCGTCGCCACCCCGGCGCAGGCCATTGCCGCCGGCGCCGACCGCATCGTGGTGGGCCGGCCGGTGACGGCCGCGGCGGATCCGGTGGCGGCGGCGGAGGCCATCCTCGCGGAACTGGCGGGCGCCTGACACCCCTGCCCCTGAAGCAGGGTGTCTGAAGCATGGCGCGTGAGGCAAGGGACACCCGAGGGCACGGGTCAGGGACAGCCGGGGCAACAGGAGGCGGGGCGATGGCGAAGGGCTACTGGTTCCTCAATCTCGACGTGGTCAACCCGGTGGACTACATCACCTACCGGGAAGCCAACGCCCGTTTCGCGGCGGAGCACCATCTGCCCTTCATCGTGCGCGGCGGCGATTTCGAGCATCTGGAAGGCATCAAGCGCCACCGCAACGTGCTGGTGGAACTGCCCTCCTTCGAGGTGGCGGTTTCCACCTACGAGATCCCCGAATATCAGCCGGTGAAGGCCCTGCGACGGGCCACGGCCATTGCCGACCTTGCGGCGGTGGAGGGCTATGAGGGGCCCCAGCCGTCGGCGGCGCCCCCGCCCGAGGGCACGCCGGACAAGCCGCGCGGCTACTGGATGGCCAAGGTCGATGTCACCGATCCCGAGCGCTACAAGGATTATGTGGCCGCCAATGCGGAGCCGTTCGCCGAATATGGCGCCTGGTTCCTGGTGCGCGGCGGCCGGCACCAACTGCTGGATGGCCGCGGGCGCTCGCGCTATGTGGTGATCGCCTTCCGCGACATGGAGACGGCGCGGGCCTGCTATTTCTCGCCGGGCTACCAGCGGGCGCTGGCCATCCGCCAGTCCGCCTCGGTGGCGGACCTGCTCATCATCTCCGGCTTTACCGGGCGCGAGGCGCCGCCGGCCTGACGGCGCGCCCGACCCGCCACCTCCCGCGCGCGCCGGAACGCTCCGCCCGGCCAAGCGGTCAACGAGATGTGGTCCGCCGGTCACGGTCGGGCCACCAGCGAAGGACCAGGACCGTGTCTGAACTGCGCATCGTCATCTCCGGCGCCGGCGGCCGCATGGGCCGCGCTCTGATCCGGGCCATCTCGGAGACGGAGGGCCTCACGCTCGTTGGCGCGCTGGAATATTCCGGCTCGTCCTATCTCGGTGAGGACGCCGGGGCCATGAGCGGCCTGACGCCCAACGGCGTGACCGTGGAAAGCGACGTGGCGCCCACCCTCAACGGTGCCGACGTGGTGGTGGATTTCTCCAGCCCCTCGGCCTCGGTGCGGCTGGCGGAGACGTTGGCGGGGGCGGGCATCGCCCATGTCATCGGCACCACCGGCTTCTCCAACGAGGACAATGCGGCCATCGCCGCCGCCGCCCGTCGCACGCCCATCATGAAGTCCGGCAACATGAGCCTCGGGGTCAACCTGCTGGCCGCCCTCACCCGCCGGGTGGCGGCGACGCTGGACGACAGCTTCGACATCGAGATCGTGGAGATGCATCACAACAAGAAGGTGGATGCGCCCTCCGGCACGGCGCTGCTGCTGGGCGAGGCTGCCGCCCAGGGCCGCGGGCGCCATCTCGACGAGTGCTCCGAGCGCGGCCGCGACGGCGTCACCGGCGCGCGCAAGCCCGGCGCCATCGGCTTTGCCAGCCTGCGCGGCGGCTCGGTGGTGGGCGAGCATATGGTGATCTTCGCCGGCCAGGCCGAACGCATCGAGCTGGTGCACAAGGCCGAGGACCGCATGATCTTCGCCCGCGGCGCGCTGACGGCGGCGCGCTGGCTGAAGGGCCGCGAGCCGGGCCTCTATTCCATGGCCGACGTGCTCGGCCTCGGCGATTTCTGAGCGCCGGTTTCCGACCGCCGATTTCCGACTACCGATTTCCCATCCGCAGATTTCCTAAAGCCGGGAGCCACGCCCGGAGACTACCCAGGAGCTTTCCATGTCCGACCGCATCCTCGTCCTCGTCCGTCACGGGCAGAGCGAGTGGAACCTGAAGAACCTGTTCACCGGGTGGCGCGACCCGGACCTCACCGAGCAGGGCATCTCCGAGGCCAAGCGCGCCGGCGCGCTGCTGAAGGCCGAGGGGCTGAAGTTCGACGTGGCCTTCACTTCCGATCTCACCCGCGCCCAGAAGACGCTGGGCCTCATCCTCGGCGAGATGGGGCAGGAGGGCGTGCCCACCACCCGCAACGTGGCCCTGAACGAGCGGGACTACGGCGACCTCGCCGGCCTGAACAAGGACGACGCCCGCGCCAAGTGGGGCGAGGACCAGGTTCACATCTGGCGCCGTTCCTATGACATCGCCCCGCCCGGCGGCGAGAGCCTGCGCGACACGGTGGCCCGCACGCTGCCCTATTATGTGCAGGAGATCCTGCCGTGCGTGTTGCGCGGCCAGGTGACGCTGGTGGCCGCCCACGGCAATTCGCTGCGGGCGCTCATCATGACGCTTGAGAAGCTCTCTCCCGAGGGCATCATGAAGCGCGAGCTGAACACCGGCGTGCCCATCATCTACAAGCTGGCGGCCGATTCCACCGTGGCGGAGAAGCGCGACCTGGTGGCGTGACGCCAGTGCCGGGCGTCCGGCACGGTTTAAGATTGAGGCCGCCGGCGAACCCTCCCCCGCGTGCGGGGGAGGGCAGGGAGGGGGCAGACCGTCTCCGCCATCCCGCCCGCCGGTGTCTTGCCCCAGCGTATTGCCCCCACCCCAACCCTCCCCCGCAAGCGGGAGAGGGGGCCGGCCGGTGCGGGGCGAGGGCGCTCCCCTCGAACCTGCCCTGAACCCTACCCCTGCTCGTGGAGCAGGCGGGCCACCGCCGCGCGCAGCTCGGGGAAGCCGGCACCGGTCTGGCTGGAGGTGGGGAACACCACCGGATAGGCCGCCGGCCGCCGCTTGATCTTCTCCTGAACCCCCGCGATCACGTGCGGCAAAGCGGTGGGCTTCACCTGGTCGGACTTGGTGAGGATGATGGCGTAGGACACCGCCGCCTTGTCCAGCAGGTCGAGGATCTCCTCGTCCACCGGCTTGATGCCGTGGCGGCTGTCGATGAGCACGAACACGCGGGCCAGGTTCACCCGGCCGCGCAGATAGGCCTTGATGGTGTGGGTCCAGGCCTCCACCTTCTCCTTCGGCGCCTTGGCGAAGCCGTAGCCGGGCATGTCCACCAGCGACAGTTCAGGCCCGACCCGGAAGAAGATCAGCTCCTGCGTGCGCCCCGGCGTCACCGAGGTGCGCGCCAGCGCCTTGCGGCCGGTGAGCGCGTTGACGAGGGAGGACTTGCCCACGTTGGAGCGGCCGGCGAGGGCGATCTCCATGCCGACCATGGGCGGCAGCACCTCCACGGTGGGGGCGGCCGTGACGAACTGCCAGTCGCCGGCGAACAGCAGGCGGCCGGTTTCCAGGAAGGGGTCGGTCGCGTCGGAAGCGGTATCGGTCATGAGGGCGTTATCGGGGAGCAATGCGCCCGGCGCAAGCGCTTGGTGTGAAGCCCGCGCGGCGCCTGAGCGTCGCCCTCTCGGCACCGGTCGAAGACCGGAGCCGTTGGCATTACTGCCGCTTGGCGCCCAGGAAGGTCTCGGCGAACCAGCGGTCGATGGTCATGGGCTGTTCCTGTTGGGGCGGCGGCGGCATCTGGCCCACCACGGCGGGCGGGCGATCATCCGGCAGGCTCTCCGGCGGCAGCAGGCTGCCCCCCGGCGCGCCATAGCCGGCGCCGCCGAAGCCGTAGGAGCGCAGCCCCCCCGGCAACTCGGCTACCGGTACGCCCTGGTGCGCGGTCTTCATCACCCGGCTCCAGATCTCCACCGGGAGGTTGGCGCCGGACGCCTTCCTGGTGGGGGATGAATCGTCGTTGCCGAGCCACACGGCGGTGACGTAGCGGGCGGTGTAGCCCACGAACCAGGCGTCGCGATAATCCTGCGATGTGCCAGTCTTGCCCGCCGCCTCCCAGCCGGGAAGGTCGGCGCGCCGGGCGGTGCCGCTCGACAGCGTCTCCATCATCATGTGGTTCATCATGGCCGCATAGGCCGGGTCCATGACCCGGCCGGGACCGGAGATGTTGCGCTGGTACAGCACCTTGCCGTCGGCGCCCTTCACCACGTCGATGACGTGGGGGATGACGCCGATGCCGCCGGTGGCGAACGGCACATAGGCGCCGGCCAGTTCCAGCACCGAGACTTCCGAGGTGCCGAGCGCGATGGACGGGTTGGGATCGAGCGGCGAGGCGATGCCCAGCCGCTTGGCCGTGGCCACCACCGCCTTGGGGCCGACCTCCAGCGTGAGGCGCACCGAGACCGTGTTCAGCGACAGGGCGAGGGCCTGTGTCAGCGTCACCGGGCCGCGATATTCGTGGGTGGAATTTTCCGGCCGCCAGCCCTTGAGCTGGATGGGGCCGTCCTCGCGCACCGTCTCGGGGGTGAGGCCGTGCTCGATGGCGGTGAGATAGATGAAAGGCTTGAAGGCGGAGCCGGGCTGCCGGCGCGCGGTCACTGCCCGGTTGTACTGGCTGTCGGCATAATTGCGGCCGCCGATGAGAGCCTTCACCCCTCCATCGGTGTCGAGCACCACCAGCGCGCCCTGGCCGACGCCGAACTTGGCGCCGGATTTGGCCAGCGTGTCCTCCAGCGCCTTTTCCGCCGCCTGCTGGAGGCCGGAATCCACCGTGGTGCGCACGGTGACGTCGCCGGGCAGTTCCTCGCCCACGAAGGACTCCAGCTGGTCCATGACCCAGTCGGCCACATAGCCCGAACTGTCCGGCATGCCGGCGCGAGCCAATTGGGCCGGGCGGGCCAAAGCCGTGCTCGCCATCTCCGGGGTGATCAGGCCCTGCTGGCGCATGGCGTTGAGCACCAGCCCGGCGCGCGCCTGCGCGCCCTTCAGGTTGCGGGTGGGGGCAAGGCGGGAGGGGGAATTGACGAGGCCGGCCAGCATGGCCGCTTCCGCCAGCGTCACCTGCCGGGCGGACTTGCCGAAATAGCGCTGGGCGGCGGCCTCCACCCCATAGGCGCCGGCGCCGAAATAGACCCGGTTGAGATAGAGGTCGAGGATCTCCGCCTTGGTGAACTTGTGCTCCAGCCATAGGGCCAGCACCAGTTCCTGGATCTTGCGGGAGGCGGTGCGCTCCTGGGTCAGGAACAGGTTCTTGGCGAGCTGCTGGGTGAGCGTCGAGCCGCCCTGGCGCAGCCGCCGCGAGGTGAGGTTGGTCACCAGCGCGCGGGCAAGGCCCTCGGGATCGAGGCCGAAATGGCTGAAGAAGCGCTGGTCCTCGATGGCCACGAACGCCTTGGGCAGATAGGGCGGCAGTTCGCCGATGGGCACGGCGACGCCGCCCATGTCACCACGGGTGGCGAGCGTCTTGCCGTCGGCGGCCTGCACGGTCACCGTGGGCGGACGCTTGGGGATCATCAGCGTCTGCATGGGTGGCAGCTTGGAGGCCTCCCACGCGATGACGCCGGCCAGCGCCAGCACCGCCCACACGCCGAGGATGAGGCCCCACTTGATTAGCCCGAACACCAGCGACCCGCGCCGCCGGCGCCGTGCCGGCTTGGTCTTCCGGGGCGGATCGGCCCGGCCGCGGCGGGGCTCGGCGGGAGCGGGTTTCGGTTCGGGGGCGGCCTTGGCGCGGGTGGCCCGGCGGGGCGGGTCCACCGGCGGCGGGGCGGAGCGGTCGCGGGCGTCGAGACGGATGTCGAACAGGCTCTCGGGGCGTTCCAGCACCGGTTCCCGCCTCATACCCTCGCCTCGTCCGCGTGCCGTCATGAATGATCCTGTGGCTTGAGACCCATGCCCGTGAGCTTTGCCCGTGCGCTTCGCCCATGGGCCGTGGGTCAAGCCCGCGCGGCGCCTGAGCGTGCCCACTTCGCGTGCGGCATCGGTCAGCGACCGAGGCCGTGCTCCCGTCCGCCGCACAGCGGGAGCCGTACCCCTTGCAACGTCCCTTGCAGCATCAAAATGGGGCGGAAGCGCAGCGCAGCGGAAGGCACCCTAACGGCAGCGGCATAAGGACCCGTTAAGGACGGCCCGGGGGGGCCTAGCGGCACCGGTCCCAGAAGCCGGTGCGCCGGTCCGGCGTGCGGTAGTACCAGCACATGCCGTTGGCCGGGGGCGGGCCGACGAGCCCTGCCGCCATGCCCGGCTGCAGCATGCCCAGTGCCCCGCCATTGGCCACCGGGCCACCGGGGCCCCAGCTCTGCGTGGGCGCGCGGAGGATTACCGGCGGCACTTGGTTCGTCAAAGGCCCTTGGTTCGTCAAAGGCCCTTGGTTCGTCAAGGGCACCGGGGGCGCGGCCGGCCGGAACGGCGCGGTTGCAGGGGCGCTCAAGGGGGTGGTGGAGGGGGTGCTCAAGGGGGTGGTGGAGGAGAGCGGCGGCAGCGGCGGCGGTTGAGTCACCGGGCCGGGGGCCGCAGCTGGCGGGGGTGGCGGCAGACGCCCGGTCCCGGCGGGCGCGCCCACCGGCTTCAGAGGCGCCATGGTGGGCGGCGTGAGGGGGCGGACCGCTGGACGTGCCAGCGGCACCGGCTTCGGTGCCGGCCGCACCACGGGCGCCGCCGGGGCGAGCGGGGCCGGGCGGGCGGGAATGCCGAGGGGAACCCCGACCTGGGCGGCCGAAGCCCCGCCGGCGCCCATGGCCAGGTTCGCCGCAAGACTCGCCAGCAGACCGGCCAGCAGCGTTCCCCGCCTTGCACCGCGCATCATCATCTCCAAGCGTCAGCCTCCATGATCGGCGGCAAGATAGGCCCTTTGATGGGCAGTGCGGCGGCGGGGATGAGGGGTTTCACCCCGTCGCACGCTGTGAACCTTCCGCCGCTTGCGGGGGAGAGGGGCGACGGTTCCACGGAAGGATGCGTTTTCATCACCTCACGCACTGTGCCCCCCCACGCTTGCGGCGCTTCGCATCCATCCCAGCCCACGGCCCCCTCGCGGGGCGGATGGGTTTGCGCTAAAGGTATAAGTTGACGTCACTCTTGCTGCCTTCAGATCGCCGAGCATGCCCATCGTCCGCACTCTCAAAGCCCATCGCGTCATCGGCGAACCGTTCGAAGGCACCAAGCTCCGGGTCGAGGCCCGCGAGATTGCCGCCGCCCACAAGGGCCGCGACCTCGACCTGCGCAATGCCGTGGTCGCCCGCCTCAAGAAGGCGCTTCACGACGGCCGCGCCGAGGCCGAGCGCCAGCTGAGGGAGGACGGCTGCGGGCGCTGCTGCTCCATGCGCCTCTCCGCCCTTCAGGACGCGGTGATCGCCTGTGCCCACGAGGTGGCGACCAGCTTCCTCTATCCGGCCGACAATCCCTCCCGCTCCGAGCGCATGGCGGTGGCGGCGGTGGGCGGCTACGGCCGGGGCATGATGGCGCCCGGCTCCGACACCGACATCCTGTTCCTCCTCCCCTACAAGCAGACCGCCTGGGGCGAGAGCGTGGCCGAGGCCATGCTCTACATGCTGTGGGATCTCGGCCTGAAGGTGGGCCACGCCACCCGCTCGGTGGAGGAGTGCCTGCGGCAGGCCCGCGCCGACTTCACCATCCGCACCTCCATCCTGGAGGCGCGCTACATCGTCGGCGACAAGGGCCTGTTCGAGGACCTGGAGAAACGCTTCGACAAGGAAGTGGTGGAGGGCACCGGCGCCGAGTTCGTCGCCGCCAAGATGGCCGAGCGAGAGGAGCGGCTGCGCCGGTCCGGCCAGTCGCGCTATCTGGTCGAGCCGAACGTGAAGGAGAGCAAGGGCGGCCTGCGCGACCTGCACACCCTGTTCTGGATCGCCAAATACGTCTACCGGGTGCAGACCACCGACGAATTGGTGCAGAAGGGCGTGTTCACCCGCGAGGAGGCACGCCTCTTCACCAAGTGCGAGGACTTCCTGTGGTCGGTGCGGTGCCACCTCCACTTCCTCACCGGCCGCGCCGAGGATCGGCTCTCGTTCGACGTGCAGCGGGAGATGGCCCAGCGCCTCGGCTATACCGAGCACCCCGGCCAGCGCGACGTGGAACGCTTCATGAAGCATTATTTCCTCGTGGCGAAGGATGTAGGCGACCTCACCGCCATCCTGTCCGCCGCGCTGGAGGCGCGCCACGACAAGCCGGTGCCGGGCCTGAAGGGCATGGTGGAGCGCTTCCGCGCCGGCTCGCGCCGCATCACCCTGAAGGAAACCCCGGACTTCATCCTCGACCATGACCGGCTGAACGTCATCGACGATCAGGCCTTCAAGCGGGACCCGGTCAACCTCATCCGCATCTTCCAGGTGGCGGACAAGCGCAACCTCGCGCTCCATCCCGACGCCACCCAGCTCGCCGCTCGCTCCCTCGCGCTGATCGATGCGGGCGTGCGCGAGAATCCGGAAGCCAACCGGCTGTTCCTGGAGATCGTCACCTCCAAGAACGCGCCGGAGACCGTGCTGCGGCGCATGAACGAGGTGGGCGTGCTCGGCCGCTTCCTGCCGGAGTTCGGCAAGATCGTCGCCATGATGCAGTTCAACATGTACCACCACTATACGGTGGACGAGCACCTGCTGCGCTGCATCGGCGTTTTGTCGGAGATCGAGCGCAAGGTGAATCCGGAGAACGGGCTCGCCAACGACCTCATGGGCACGGTGAAGAACCGCAACCTGCTCTACGTGGCGTTGCTGCTGCACGACATCGCCAAGGGCCGGCCGGAAGACCATTCGGTGGCGGGGGCGCGTATCGCCCGGCGCATCTGCCCGCGCCTGGGCCTGTCGCCGGTGGAGACCGAGACCGTGGTGTGGCTGGTGGAGCAGCACCTCGTCATGTCGCAGGTGGCCCAGTCCCGCGACCTGTCCGACCGCAAGACCATCGAGAACTTCGCGTCCGTGGTGCAGAACCTGGAACGCATGAAGCTGCTCACCATCCTCACCACCGCCGACATCAAGGCGGTGGGGCCGGGCACCTGGAACGGCTGGAAGGCCCAGCTTTTGAAGACGCTCTATTACGAGACCGAGCCGGTGCTCACCGGCGGCTTCTCGGAAGTGGACCGGGGCAAGCGCGTGTCTGCCGCCCAATCCCAGTTCCGCGCCTCCCTCGCCGACTGGTCGGATGAGAAGGTGGCCGCCTACGTCGCCCGCCATTATCCGCCCTACTGGCTGCGGGTGGACCTCGACACCAAGCTGCGCCACGCCCGCTTCATCGACGAGGCGGAAACCGCCGGCCGCTCCATCGCCACCCATGCGACGCTGGAGGCCGGGCGCGGCATCACCACCCTCACCGTGGTGGCGCCGGACCATCCCAAGCTGTTGTCCATCATCGCGGGCGCGTGCGCAGCGGCGGGGGCGAACATCGTGGATGCCCACATCTCCACCACCACCGACGGGCTGGCGCTGGACACCATCGCCCTGCGTCGCGCTTTCGATCGCGACGAGGACGAACTGCGCCGCGCCGGCCGCATCCAGGAGGCGGTGGAGCAGGCCCTCACCGGCGAGGTGCGCCTGCCGGAGGTAATGGCCCGCAAGATCCCCAAGGGCCGCCGCACCTTTACAGTGGAGCCCGAGGTGACGGTGAACAACGCCTGGTCCAACCGCCACACGGTGGTGGAGGTGTCCGGCCTCGACCGGCCGGGCCTGCTGTTCGCCCTCACCAACACCTTGTCGCGGCTGAACCTCAACATCGCCTCGGCCCATGTGGCGACCTTCGGTGAGCGGGCGGTGGACGTGTTCTACGTCACCGACCTCATGGGCGCGAAGATCACCGGGGCGGCGCGCCAGTCCACCATCCGCCGGGCGCTGGTGGCCGTGTTCGAAGGCCCCGCCGAGGACGAGGAAGCCCCGCGCCGCGCCGCGCGGGGGTGAGGCGGCGGAACGCGGCTCGAACGTTTTCCGCTCGCCCTGGCTTGCGGAAATCGTTCTAGAGCCTTGTGCTGATGCGTTTTCTTCACGCGAACCGGGAGCCACTTCGCACGACAACGCTTTTACGCGCGAAGCTTGCCCGCGCGCGCCTTAAGCCCGCGCGGCGCATGAGCGGACCCGCTCGGCCCTGGTCGAAGACCGGGAGCCGAAGACGGGAAGAAGTGGCCGATCAGGTCTCGTCGGCGCGGGTGCGGATCCACTCCACGATGCCGGAGAAGTCCTTGCCCTCGTTCCCCTCCGCCGCGAAGGCGGTGTAGAGGGCGGTGGCCGCCGCGCCCAGCGCCGTGGCCGCGCCCGAGGTCCCGGCGGCATCCTGCGACAGCTTCAGATCCTTCAACATCAGCGCCGCCGCGAAGCCCGGCACATAGTCGCGATTGGCCGGGCTGGTGGGCACCGGCCCCGGCACCGGGCAATAGGTGGTGAGCGACCAGCACTGACCCGACGAGGTGGAGGCGACATCGTAGAGCGCCTGGTGGGACAGGCCGAGCTTCTCGCCCAGCACGAAGGCTTCCGAGACCGCGATCATGGAAATGCCGAGGATCATGTTGTTGCAGATCTTCGCCGCCTGACCCGCGCCCGCGCCGCCGCAATGCACGATCTTCTTGCCCATCAGCTCCAGCAGGGGCTTTGCCGCGCCGAAGGCCTCGTCGGTGCCGCCGACCATGAAGGTGAGGGTGCCCGCTTCCGCCCCGCCCACGCCGCCAGAGACGGGCGCATCCACGCTGGCATGGCCCGCCGCCTTGGCCGCCTCATGGAAGGCGCGGGCGGAGGCCACGTCGATGGTGGACGAATCGATGAACAGGGTGCCGGGCCTGGCGGCCGCGAACAGGCCATCGGCGCCGGTGGTGGCGGCGACCACATGCTTGCCCGAGGGCAGCATGGTGATCACCACGTCCGATGCGGCCACGGCCGCCTTGGCGCTGTCTGCCAGCGCCACGCCCCGCGCCTTCGCCCCCTCCAGCGCCGCCGGGGCGAGGTCGAAGCCCAGCACGCTATGGCCGGCCTTCACCAGATTGCCCGCCATGGGCCCGCCCATGTTGCCGAGGCCGATGAATGCGATGGTGGTCATGTGTTTCCTCCCCGATGCTGCAGGGGGCCTGCCCCCTCCCCAGCCCTCCCCCGCACGCGGGAGAGGGAGCCGGCCGGTTCTTCCGGCCTCAATCTTCGTACCCACGACCTGGGGCCGGGAGCCGCGCAAACCCTCTCCCGCTTGCGGGGGAGGGCAGGGTGGGGGCTGCTGCCCATCCACCTGACGTGATGTCTCCGGGAAGGGGCTGCCCCCTCCCTAGCCCTCCCCCGCACGCGGGAGAGGGGGCGGACCGGTGCTTCCGGTCTGAATTACCTGCCCACGGCCGGCAGCACCCTCCCGCCCCGCTCAATTCCCCTGCGCGATCAGCGCGCGGGAGATGATGAGCCGCATGATCTCGTTGGTGCCTTCCAGGATCTGGTGGACCCGAAGGTCGCGCACGATCTTCTCCACCCCGTAATCGGCGAGATAGCCGTAGCCGCCGTGGAGCTGGAGCGCCTCGTTGGCGACATTGAACCCGGCGTCGGTGGCGAAGCGCTTGGCCATGGCGCAGAGCTTTGTCGCGTCCGGCGTCTTGGCGTCGAGGGCCGCCGCCGCGCGCCACAGGAAGGTGCGCGCCACCTCCAGCTCCGTGGCCATGTCGGCGAGGCGGAATTGCAGCGCCTGGAAGGCGTCGAGCCTTTGGCCGAACGCCTTGCGCTCGCGCATGTAGGCGAGCGTCTTGTCGAGGGCCGCCTGCGCCCCGCCGAGCGAGCAGGCGCCGATGTTCAGCCGCCCGCCGTCGAGGCCGGCCATGGCGATCTTGAAGCCGTCACCCTCGGCGCCGAGGCGGTTCGCAACCGGCACGCGCACGCCCTCGAAGATGACGGCGCGGGTGGGCTGCACGTTCCAGCCCATCTTCTTCTCGTTGGCGCCGAAGGAGAGGCCGGGGGTGCCCGCCTCGATCACCAGGGTGGAGATGCCCTTGGGGCCTTCCCCGCCGGTGCGCACCATCACCACATAGATGTCGGAGGCCCCCGCCCCCGAGATGAACTGCTTCTGGCCATCGACCACATAGTAATCGCCGTCGCGCACCGCCTTGGTCTTCAGGGCGGCGGCGTCCGATCCCGCGCCCGGCTCGGTGAGGCAGTAGGAGGCGATATGTTCCATGGTCGTGAGGCGGGGCACCCACGAATTGCGCTGGTCGTCGTCGCCGAAGCGGTCGATCATCCAGGTGGCCATGTTGTGGATGGAGAGAAAGGCCGCCGTGCCGGGGCAGCCGGTGGCCAGCGCCTCGAAGATCAGCGCCGCGTCGAGGCGCGAGAGGCCGGAGCCGCCCACGTCGTCCTGCACATAGATGCCGCCCATGCCCAGCGCGGCGGCGGCGCGCAGGGTGTCCACCGGGAAGTGCTTCTTCTCGTCCCACTCCACGGCGAAAGGGGCGATCTCGGCGTTCGCGAAATCCCGCGCCATCTCGCGGATGGCGATCTGGTCTTCGGTGAGCGTGAACATGTCAGGGGCGCCAGTGATCGAGGGGGAGGATGTTCGGCAGGCCGCTTTCGCCCCTGATCTTCTGGACCAGTCGGCGATCGGCGGTCACGAGCGGGCAATCGGCAGCGTGGGCAAGGCTGAGATAGATGCAGTCGTAGATGGGGTGATCCAGCCGGAACGACAGCGCCACAGCTTCGGGAAGCAGCGGCTCAACCGGAAAGAGCCGCTCGAAGAACGCAGGCAGCTGGGCGCAGATGTTGATCGCCTCGGTCACCGTCACCCTTCCCGTCCGGCCCTTCTTCCACAGGGCGTTCGCGACTTCCGTCTGGATCAGAACCGGCGCCAGCAGGGTGGCGCCGGAAGCGGCAAGGGCTTCGGCCTGCGCCTCGTCGCCCTCATCGAAGAACCATTTCAGCGCGATAGAGGCATCGACGATGAAGCGGCTCACTTGCTGCCTTCGCGGATCTCATCGAGGGTCAAGGGGGGAGAGGGCTTGGTGCGTGAGCGGAAATACCGCGACACCGCCACCCGCTCCTCCGGCGTGTAGGGCCGGTTCTTCTCCAGCAGGTTGCGGATTTCCTGCTCCAGCGAGATCCCGTTCCGCTTGGCTCGCTCCCGATAGACGTTGAGGGTCTCGTCGGGAATGTTGCGGATCAGCACCTGGGCCATGGCCCCCTCCTGCTCTCATCTCGTGCTATCAAAAATGATAGCACGAGATTTCAAGTACAAGGGAGCGCCGGTCCAGTCGCTCCGTCAGCCCATGGTGGGGATGACGAAGTCCGCGCCGTCCTTGATGCCCGAGGGCCAGCGGGAGGTGACGGTCTTGGTCTTGGTGTAGAAGCGCACGCCGTCCGGCCCGTGCTGGTTGAGGTCGCCGAAGCCCGAGCGCTTCCAGCCGCCGAAGGTGTGGTAGGCGAGCGGCACCGGGATCGGCACATTGATGCCCACCATGCCCACGTTCACCTTGGAGGCGAAGTCGCGGGCCGCGTCGCCGTCGCGGGTGTAGATGGCGACGCCGTTGCCGTATTCATGCTCGGTGGGAAGCCGCAGGGCTTCCTGGTAGTCCGGGGCGCGCACCACGGAGAGGACGGGTCCGAAGATCTCCTCCTTGTAGATGCGCATGTCGGCGGTCACGTGGTCGAACAGGCAGCCGCCCATGTAGAAGCCGTTCTCATAGCCCTGCATCTTGAAGCCGCGGCCGTCCACCAGCAGCTTCGCGCCTTCCTGGAGGCCGATGTCCACGTAGTTCTTCACCCGCTCCACCGCCTCGCGGGTGACGAGGGGGCCGAAGTCCGCCGCGCCGTCGGTGGAGGGGCCGATCTTCAGGTTCTCTACGCGGGGCACCAGCTTTTCCAGCAGCCGCTCGGCGGCGTCCTCGCCCACCGGCACCGCCACCGAGATGGCCATGCAGCGCTCGCCGGCGGAGCCGTAGCCGGCGCCGATGAGGGCGTCCACGGCCTGGTCCATGTCGGCGTCGGGCATGATGATCATGTGGTTCTTGGCGCCGCCGAAGCCCTGCACGCGCTTCCCGTTGGCCGCGCCACGGGCATAGATGTACTGGGCGATGGCGGTGGAGCCCACGAAGCCGATGGCCTGGATGTCCGGATGGTCGAGGATGCCGTCCACCGATTCCTTGTCGCCGTTCACCACGTTGAGGATGCCCGCCGGCAGGCCGGCTTCGAGCATCAGTTCGGCCAGCAGCATGGGCACGCCGGGATCACGCTCGGACGGCTTCAGGATGAAGGCGTTGCCGCAGGCGATGGCGGGGCCGAACTTCCACATGGGGATCATGGCCGGGAAGTTGAACGGGGTGATGCCGGCCACCACGCCAAGCGCCTGGCGCATGGAATAGATGTCGATGCCGGGGCCGGCGCCGTCGGAATAATCGCCCTTCATGAGGTGGGGGATGCCCACCGCGAATTCCACCACTTCCAGCCCGCGCTGGATGTCGCCGCGGGCGTCCGGCACGGTCTTGCCGTGCTCGCGGGCGAGCAGGTCGGCGAGCTTGTCATAGTCGCGCTGCACCAGCTCCAGGAACTTCATCAGCACGCGGGCGCGGCGCTGGGGATTGGTGGCGGCCCACGCCGGCTGGGCGGCCTTGGCGTTGGCGACGGCGGCGTTCAGCTCGTCGGTGGAGGCGAGGGCCACATGGGCGATCACCTCGCCGGTCATGGGCTGGTAGACGTCGGCATAGCGGCCCGACGTGCCGGGCACGTGCTTGCCGCCGATGAAATGGCCGATCTCGCGCATGATGGGTTTTCCCTTGTGGTGCGTTTCCGAGGATCTGATGCTTTTGAGCGAGGGCACCACCTGGGCGGCACCCTTTGTTGGCCGGCACATTGCCCTATCTTTTTGTGCACAGCTACGGCAATCTCCGCACCATCGATGTGCGTCAATTCACACCTGCGGCACCGGTCCTGGACCGGTTCCCGGCGTTTTACCCAAGCGCCGCGCGGGCGTGTCCGAGCCGCCGGGATCACATGAGGGGGAGCCGTGCGCGCGGGGGATTTCGACTGGTCGGACCTCACCTTCTTCCTCGCCGTGGCGCGGGCCGGGCGGCTGACGGCGGCCGCCGCGCGCCTCAAGGTGGAGCATTCCACCGTGAGCCGGCGCATCGGCGCGCTGGAGGAGGCGCTGGGGGCGAAGCTGTTCGACCGCCGGCCCCACGGCTACGGCCTCACCGCCGCCGGCGAGCGCCTGATGGCCGCCGCCGAGGGCATGGAGACCCTGGCGCTGGCGGCGCAGGGCGAGATCGGCGGGGCGGACCTGGGCGTCGCCGGCACCGTGCGCATCGGCGCGCCGGACGGCTTCGGCACCTTCTTCCTCGCCCCGCGCATCTCGGCGCTGGCCGACCTGCACCCGGAGCTGGACATCCAGCTCCTCGCCATGCCGCGCCTGTTCTCCTTGTCGAAGCGCGAGGCGGACATTGCCATCTCTTTGTCGCGGCCCAAGGAAGGGCGGCTCCATGCGCGCAAGCTCACCGACTACCGGCTGGGGCTCTATGCGTCGCGGGCCTATCTGGAGCGGCACGGCCCCATCGAGAGCCGCGCCAGTCTCCAGCGCCATCCCTTCATCGGCTATGTGGATGACCTGATCTACGCGCCGGAGCTGGATTATGTGCCGCTGGTGGCCAAGGATATTCGCGTTCGGCTGAAGAGCTCGAGCCTCGTCGCCCAGCTCACCGCCACCCAGGCGGGGGCGGGGGTGTGCGTGCTGCCGTGCTTCATGGCGGACCTGTTCGCCGGTGATCTGCCCGATGCCCTGGTGCCCATTCTGCCCGGCGAGGTGGGATTGACGCGCACCTTCTGGCTGCTCACCCACACCGACACCCGCGACCTCGCCCGCATCCGCGTGGCGGCGGATTTCATCGCCGGCGTGGTCCAGAAGGGCCGGAGCGTGCTGCTGCCGGGGTGAGGGATGGGGCGGCGTGCGCCGTGGCGTCCTCCCCATACCTTGACTGTCCGCCCCTATCCCCCTATACGAGCCGCTTCCCGATAGAGCGGGTGAGTGCGGCAGGGTCGTCTGGCCCCGCTTCGCGTTCCCCGCTGAAGACCAGATAAGAAGGACTTCTGCCATGTCCCGGCGGTGTGATCTGACCGGCAAGGGGGTTCTGAGCGGCCACACGGTGAGCCACTCGAACCACAAGACCAAGCGCCGGTTCCTCCCGAACCTGTGCAACGTCACCCTTGAGAGCGAGACGCTGAAGCGCACTATCCGCCTGCGGGTGAGCGCCAATGCTCTCAAGAGCGTGGATCATCGCGGTGGCCTCGACGCCTTCCTCAAGAAGGCTCGCGACGAGGAACTGTCCCCGCGCGCCCTCGAGTTCAAGCGCCTGATCGCCAAGGCTGCGACCGCCGAGGCGGAGACCGCCGCGGCCTGAAGCCGACCTTCGGGCTTCGGCCCGGTTTGACGAATCAACCCGCGGGCGGCAATGCCTCCGCGGGTTTTCGTCGTCTTGGGCGGGGCGTTTTGTTCCCGCCTTCGGTGGCCGAGCCTCAGGCCAGCTCGGCCACCGCGTCGGTCAGGCGCTCCAGGTCTTCCGGGCGGGACAGGCGGTGGTCGCCGTCCTTGATCAGGGAAAACACCACGTCATCCTCGGCAAGGCAGCTCACGAGGCGCATGGCGTGCTGCCATGGCACGTCCTCGTCATGCGCACCCTGGAGGATGCGCACCGGGCAGCCCACCGCGAACGGCGCGCCCAGCAGCAGGTGACGGCGGCCGTCCTCGATGAGGGCGCGGGTGATCACATAGGGCGAGTCGGAATAGGCGGACGGCTTCTCGAAACGCCCCGTGCTCTCGATGGTCGCGCGCACCTCCGGCGGAAACCCCGCCCACATGAGGTCCTCGGTGAAGTCCGGCGCCGGGGCCACCAGAACCAGCCCCTTCAGGCGCCGGTCTCCCCTTTTGGCCAGCAGCCGCGCCAGAAGCAGCGCGATCCAGCCGCCCATGGACGAGCCGATCACCACCTGATCGCCTTGGGTCTTGTGGTCGAATACCGCCACCGCCTCCTCCAGCCAGCGGGAGATGGTGCCGTCCTCGAAGGCGCCGCCGGAGGTGCCGTGGCCGGAATAGTCGAAGCGCACGTTGGCGCGGCCATGGTCGGCGGCCCAGCGGGCGAGGTGTTCGGCCTTGGTGCCGGTCATGTCCGACTTGAAGCCGCCCAGCCAGAACAGGCCCGGCGTCGCTCCGGCCAAAGCGCGCATGGCGATGTCGCGGCCATCCACATCGAGCCGGGAGAAGTCTTCGTCGAGTGTCGTTTCACCGGGCGTCATGGGAACTCACGCGAAGGTTGCGAAATAGCGGGCGATGATGCGGCCATAGATGGCGGTGAGGGCTTGGATGTCCGCCACCGGCGTCGCCTCGTCCACCTTGTGCATGGTGCGGCCCACGAGGCCGAATTCCACCACCGGGCAGATGTCCTTGATGAAGCGCGCATCCGAGGTGCCGCCCGAGGTGGAGGGCACGGGCCGTCGCCCGGTCACCTCCTCCACCGCGCCGGCGACCAGCTCCGTGAACGGGCCGGGGGCGGTGAGGAAGCTCTGGCTCGCCCCGGTCTGGAATTCGAGGTCATAGGTGAGGCCGGCGCCATCGATGCGGCGGATGATCTCGGACTTCAGCGTCGCCAGCGAGAAGTGGTCGTTGAAGCGCACGTTGAAGCGGGCGGTGGCCTGCGCCGGGATCAGGTTGAACACCGGATTGCCCACGTCCACCGAGACAACTTCGAGGTTGGACGGCGGGAAGAAGTCCGAGCCGTGGTCGAGGGGCGCGGCGGTCAGCTCGCCGATGAGCTTCAGGAGGCGAGGAATGGGATTGTCGGCGAGGTGCGGATAGGCCACGTGCCCCTGCACCCCCTTCACCGTGAGGACGCCGGAGAGGCTGCCGCGCCGGCCCACCTTGAAGGCATCGCCCAGGGCGTCGGGATTGGTGGGCTCGCCCAGCAGGCAATGATCGATGGTCTCGCCTTTCTCCTTCAGCCAGTCCACCACCTTCACCGTGCCGTCCAGCGCCGGGCCCTCCTCGTCGCCGGTGATGAGGAAGGAGAGGCTGCCGCGCTCCGGCCGGCCGAAGGCGAGCGCGGCGGCGAGGAAGGCGGCCACCGCCCCCTTCATGTCCACCGCCCCGCGCCCGTGGAGCACGCCATCCTCAACCGTGCCTGCAAAGGGGCCGTGGGCCCATTGGGCGGCATCGCCCTCGGGAACCACATCCACATGGCCGGCGAAGCACAGGTTGGGACCGGTTTCGCCGATGCGGGCGTAAAGGTTGGGAATGGGCACGCCGCCGGTTTCAAACGTCAGGCGCTCCACCCGGTATCCGGCGGCCTCCAGGCGCTGGGCCACCAGCTCCAGCGCGTGGGCCGCGTGCGGCGTCACCGAAGGCGCGCGGATCAGCTCGGCGGCCAGCGCGACGGGATCGGAGGCGGCAGCCAAGGGGGTGCCTTCGGGCGTGGCAATGGAGGCGGAAGGTGCAGTCTGGGGCTTGACGGGAGCGGCGCCGGTCATCACGAGAGTCTCTCTGCCTCCGGTTGCGGCCGGAGCATGCGAAAAGGCGAAAACGGGACGATCTTTATACCGGTTTTCGCGATTTCGAAGCCCTGCCGCGCCGCCTTTCTCTCCCATCCGCCACGAACATGCCGCCTTCAGGCGACAGGAACGCCGCCGCGGAGGTCTGATATGCATGTAACGAAGCCCGCGGCCGTTCTGGTCGCGCTCTTCCTGTCGATGGTTGTGTCGATGGTCCCCCTGGCCCCGGCTGGGGCGCAGACGGCGCAGGGGCAGGCCGCCCCGCACCAGAGCGTGCCCGCTGCGGGCGCGCCGGCTGCGCCTGCCGCCGGAACGCCCGCCGCTGGAACCCCTCCTGCCGCCGGAGCCCCGCCCGCCGCCGCACCTGCTGCCGCCGCGCCCGAAGCGGCCAAGCCGGTGGTGCTGCCGCCCGATCCGATGATCACCTCCGCCCGCGAGAAGCTGGAGGCGGCGCGCGCCACCCTGGATGCCCTCGACGCCACCCTGGCGCTGGAGGGCCTGCGTCCCAACGATCTCGACGAGGTGCGCCAGCGGCTCGACCCCGCCCGCCGCGACCTTGCGGCGGTGAGCGACCAGATTGCGCCCCGCGTCACTGACGCCGAGAGCCGGCTCAGCGGCCTCGGCGCCAAGCCGGCCGACGGCGCCACGGAAGATCCGGCGGTGGCCGCCGATCGCGAGCGCCTGCAAAAGATCAGCTCCGACCTCGGCGCGGTGCTGAAGCAGAACCGGGCGCTGCTGCTGCGCGCCGACCAGATCTCAGACCGCATCAGTACCCGCCGCCGGGCGCTGTTCACCGGCCAGCTGTTCGAGCGCTCGGACTCCATCCTCGATCCGGATCTTTGGGGTAATGCGCTGTCCTCGGTGTCGTCCGAGTGGCGGGCGGTCCATTATTTCGTCAACGACTGGTCGTCCTTCGCGCAGCGCCGCCAGGGCTCCCTCGCCCTGCTGGGCATCGTTGTGGGCGGCTTCGGCATCGGCGCCGCGGTGGTCCTGGGTGGACGCCTGCTGCGCCGCCGGCTGCGCACCCCGCCCCCCGGCCCGGGAGAGAGCTTCACCCGCCTGCGCTCCGCCCGCGAGGCGCTGAAGGTCCTCGTTCTCAACGCCTGCGTGGCACCCGCCGCCACCATGGCGGCCCTCGCCTTCCTGGGCGGGTTCGACGTGGTGCCGCCGCGCGCCTCGGACCTGCTGCACGGGCTGGTGGTGGCGGTCTTCATCAAGGCCATCGGCAATGCGGTGGCGCGCGCGCTGCTCGCCCCCGACGAGCCGTGGCGCCGTCTGCCGCCTTTGTCCGACGCCGCGGCGGCGCTCGCCTTCCGCTATTTCTCGTTCGCGGTGTGGACGCTGGCCATCGCGGCCTTCCTCAACGCCATGCACAAGGTGCTGTTCGCCCCCGTGGGCCTGACGGTGCTGACCAGCGCGCTCCTCGCCCTGTTCATCGCCGGCTTCATCGCCCGCTTCCTCGTGGGGGTGGCCCGCTCGGAGGATGGCGGTATCGAGGCCGAGGGCGAGGCCTCTCCGGCGGAGCAGGCGGCGGCCGCGTCCGGCAGTCGCCCGCAATGGCTGCGCCTCGTCATCTGGATGTCGGTGATCCTGCTCATCGGCGCCCTGGTGGGGGGCTATGTGAGCTTCGCCGCCTTCGTCGCGGCTCGCATGGTAGTGGCCGCTGCGGTGCTGGGCGGGCTTTACCTGCTCTACGCCCTCATCGATTCCTTCTTCGGGGAAGGGCTTTCGGCCGAGACGCCGCGCGCCCGCCACATGTCCAAGGCCCTCGGCCTCCAGCCCACCAGCCTGGAGCTGATCGGGGTGGTGCTGTCCGGCCTGCTGAAGCTGCTCTTGTTCGTGGTGGCCGCCTTCCTCATCGCCGGCAGCTGGGGCACCTCCACCGCCGACGTGATGGACACGGTGGAGCGCGCCTCCTTCGGCGTGCGCATCGGCTCCGCCACCATCACCCTGTGGAGCGTATTCTACGCGGTGCTGCTGCTGCTGGTGAGCCTGGTGGCCGCCCGCGCCTTCCAGCGCTGGGTCTCCACCGCCCTGTTGCCGCGCTCGGGGCTGGAGCCGTCGCTGCAATCCTCCATCGCCACCATCGTCAGCTATGTGGGCACCATCATCGCGATCATGATCGCCATGAGCGAGGTGGGGCTGAACCTTGAGAACATCGCACTGGTGGCCGGCGCGCTCTCGGTGGGTATCGGTTTCGGCCTCCAGGCCATCGTGTCGAACTTCGTGTCGGGCCTGATCCTGCTCGCGGAGCGGCCGATCCGGGTGGGTGACACCATCAACGTGAAGGGCGAGGAAGGCTATGTGCGGCGCATCTCGGTGCGCTCCACCGAGATCGAGACCTTCGAGCGCGCCACGGTGATCGTGCCCAACTCCGACCTCATCACCGGCATGGTGAAGAACTGGACGCACTCCAACACCACCGGCCGCATCATCGTGGCGGTGAACGTGTCCTATGACTGCGACGCGGAGGAGGTGCGCGACATCCTCGTCGGCTGCGCCTGCGACCATCCGCAGGTGCTGCAGACGCCGCCGCCACGGGTGTTCCTCACCAAGTTTGCCGATGCGGGCATGGCCTTCGAGCTGCGCTGCGTGGTGGCGAACGTGGACTACGGCCTGACGGTGAAGAGCGACCTGCATTTCCAGGTGCTCGCGCGCTTCCGCAAGGCCGGCATCGGCATGGCGATCCAGCCCTGGGCCTCGCTGTCGCGCGCCCCCGTGGACATGGTGCCGCCGCCGCCCGCGCCGCCCGATCCGCTCCAGTGAGGCGCCGGCGGCGGGCGCCAGTGCCGCCCGCTAACGCTTCCTCAACCCCGAGGGCGCACAAGGCTGGCGGTCCCCCGCGCGCAGGATCCGCCGAGATGGCGGGCTCCGGGCGAGGCGGGCGGGATGTCCAAGGGGCGAGGAGCCCCCGAACCAGCTGGAAGAGAGAAATGCGCGACCCGATCCTCCGCCGTCCCCTTCTCGCCGGTGCCGGGCTCGCTCTGCTGCTGACACTCGGCGCCTGCGGCACCACCGATACCCAGCTCGACAGCCAGCCGGCCTTCTACATCAACCTCGCCAAGACCGGGAAGCCGGTGGATGCGGCCGCGGCCGCATCCATCATCTCCGACTATCGGGTCGGGCGCGGGCTGAGCCCGGTGACCATCGACGACCAGCTCAACAAGATCGCTCAGGACCAGGCCAACGCCATGGCGCGGGCCGACAACCTCTCCCACGAGGTGGGCGGGCGCAATTTCATGACCCGCATGAAGGCTTCAGGGTACAACGCCTCCAAGGCGGTGGAGAATGTGGGCGCGGGCTATCACACCCTCGCTGAAGCCTTCTCCGGCTGGCGCGATTCCCCATCCCACAACAAGAACATGCTGGAGCCGGGGGTGAGCCGCATGGGCATCGCCACGGCCAATGCGCCCAATTCCAAGTACAAGGTCTATTGGGCGCTGGTGCTGGCCGAGCCGGACAAGAGCGCGCGGTGACCTGAAGTTCTCGGCCCGGGCCGGCGCATCCGGGGCCGGCAAAAGACCCCTTGCACCTCGCAGGCGCGAAGCTGTAGCGTGCGCCGCAACATTGCGGGGGCAGAAGGGTCGGCCGGGTTATGCTGGCGCACACGAGTGAATATGAGCGCCGGCGCCGGGCGTTCTCCTGGGACATTCCGCGCCGTTACAACATGGCGGTCCATGCCTGCGACGGCATCGCCGCCCGCGCGCCCGATCGGCCTGCACTGTTCCTGCCCCATGGCGCCGGCTTCCGCCCGGTCTCCTACGGTGCGCTGGCTGCGGCCTCCAACCGGCTGGCCCACGCCCTGCTGGCCCACGGCATCGGCCGGGGCGACCGGGTGGCGATCCTGCTGCCCCAGTCGCTGGATGTGCTGGTCACCCATCTCGCCGTCTACAAGATGGGCGCCATCGCGGTGCCGCTGGCCGGCGCCTTCGGGGTGGACGCCATCGCCTATCGCCTCGCCGATTCCGGTGCCAAGGCCCTCGTCACCGACGATGCCGGCCTTGCCAAGGTGGTGGAGCGGCCGGAGGCGCTGGGACTCCTCATCAATGTGGACGGGGCGCGGGCGGGGGTGCTCGACTTCAATGCCCTGCTGGACGCCGCCTCGGACCGGCCGCTTGCGATCACTTCCGGCCCGGACGATCCGGCGCTGATGATCTACACCTCCGGCACCACCGGCCAGCCCAAGGGCGCGCTGCACGGCCACCGGGTGCTCTTGCCCCATGTGAGCGGCGTCACCTTCACCCATGACGGCATCGGCCAGGCGGGCGACCGCATGTGGACCCCCTCCGACTGGGCCTGGGCCGGCGGGCTGCTGAACACCATCCTGCCGGCGCTGGCGCTGGGGGTGCCGGTGGTGGCGCAGCCGCGCGGCAAGTTCGACCCCGAGGCCGCTTTCGATCTGATCCGGCGGGCGCAGGTGCGCAACGTCTTCATCCCGCCCACCGCGCTCAAGATGATGCGCGCCGTGCCGGACCCCAAGGCCCGCTTCAGCTTCGACCTGCGCACCGTGGGCTCGGCGGGCGAGGCGCTGGGGGCGGAGACCTTCGAATGGGGCCGGCAGGCCCTCGGGGTGCCGGTGAACGAGTTCTACGGCCAGACCGAATGCAATTACGTCATCGGCTCCTCGGCCGTCCTGGGCGTGGCCAAGGCCGGGGCCACCGGCAAGGCGGTGCCGGGCCACGAGGTGGCGGTGCTGGGCGAGGACGGCACGGTGCTGCCCCCCGGCCAGATGGGGCAGATCGCCGTGCGCGCGCCCGACCCGGTCATGTTCCTTGAATACTGGAACCGGCCCGACGCCACGCAGGAGAAGGTGCGCGACGGCTGGCTCATCACCGGGGATCTCGCGACCCTGGACGAGGAGGGCTATTTCCACTTCCTCGGCCGCGACGACGACGTGATCACCTCCGCCGGCTATCGCATCGGCCCGGCGGAGATCGAGGATGTGCTGCTGCGCCATCCGGCGGTGTCCATCGCCGCCGCGGTGGGCAAGAAGGACCCGCTGCGCACCGAGATCGTCAAAGCGGTGATCGTGCTGATGCCGGGCATCACGCCCTCGGCGGCGCTGGAAGATGACATCCGCGCCTTCGTGCGCACCCGCCTTGCGACCTATGAATATCCCCGCGCGTTCGAGTTCGTGGACGAGCTGCCCCTGACCACCACCGGCAAGGTCATCCGCCGCCTGCTCAGGGACTGACGGGCGCCCGGCCTTCACTTCTAGACATTCACATCGCCCCGCCTGCGCTTGGCGCAGGCCGCCCCTCGGTGCTGCCCACCATTTCGGCTTGCCCGCAGGGCGCGTGCGCCTACACTGAAGTCTTTCCAGCTTCATCCCTTTTCATTCGACGGATACTGTCATGCATAACAAGAGGCTCGAAGCCTTGCGCGCCAATCCCGGCGGGGAGTGGCGGCCCGCCGACATCGAGATCACCGCATCCCAGTATGCGATGAAGTTCCGCAAGGTGACGGGGACCCATGTGGTCTTCACCCATCCCTCGGTGCCCGATTGCGTCGCCGTGCCCATGAAGCAGAAGATTCGCGCCGTCCATGTGAAGGCGTTCGTCGCCATGGTGGACCGCATGGACGCGCTGGACCGATGAGCGCCCCCCTTCCCCCCGGCATTGAAGCCTATCCCGTCACCGTCGCGCCCATCCCACCCGAGGAGGGCGGGGGCTTCGTGGCAAGCTTTCCGGATGTGCCGGGCTGCCACGGCGTCGGCGAGACCGAAGAAGCGGCCCTGGCCGACGGGCGTCAGGCCCTGTTCGCCTGCATCGACGCCCTGAAGGCTGCCGATCGCACCCCGCCCGAGCCCGGTTCGGCGAAGGCGTGAGGCGGTGGCCGCCGCACGCCTGATAACACGTGCAGGACCAAAATCGTGTGGGGGAACCCGCCCGTCAGCGCCCGCCGCCGCGCGCCTTCTCCTCCAGATAGGACGAGACGGTGTCGAGCAGGCGGATGGCGCCGGGCAATTGGGCGTGGGCCTCGCCCTGGGCTTCGGTTTCCGGCTCCAGGGTGCGCCACCACACGATGAACCGGCGCATCAGCGCGCGGCCGGGAATGGCCTCGAACGGCATGCCGGTAAAACCTTGCGTGCCGAAGGCGGCTTCCACCTGCCGGAGGCATCCCTCGATATAGGCGCGGTCGTCGGCGTCGAGGGTGTAGGGCCCCTCCGGGGCGCGCCGCTCCATGCGCACCTCGCTGAGTTCGGGAATGTAGTCGGTCTTGACCAAGATGTGACCTCTCGCCCGCCCCGCGCAGGGGGTGGTCCGCTTGAAGCAGGAACGGTGCCAATAGATGCGCTTCGGGCGGTTTCGGCGCCATCGGGGGGCTTCAAGGGCCGACCCGCATGAGCGCCTCGGACCCGCCCACGCGTCCCGATCTAGCCGCCGCGCCGTCCCATGACGCAGCTGTGGCCGTCCACGCCGTTCCGGCCGTGGCGCTGGCCCATGGTTTCCGCATGCTGGTGCTGCGCGAACTGGCCGACGGTGACGGCCCGGCGGGCTTCGCAGTGATCGAGCAGGCGCTGGTGCGGCCGCCGCCCCGGACCATTCGGCATGGGGTCGCCTTCGCCCTCGCGTTTCGCCCCGAGGTGGTGGCGTTCCTGAGCTTCCATCTCGGCCGTCCGGGGGCGCGGGGGCCCGATGGCCTGCCCCGGCGCAACCCGCGCTGGCCGGCTCTGTCATGGCATCGGGCCGAGCGCGTCTGGCCCGATGGCGCCCACAGCATCGAGTGGAGCGCCGACATCCTGTTCGCGCAGGAGGACGACCGCGCCGCCTTCGCCCGCCAGTTCCATGCCGCGCTCGCCGGCGGACGATGCGACGCGGCCTGAGGCCCGCTTCTTGCTTCCTCGCTCCCTGCGCTACGTTTTTTGCTTGTTCGCCTTTTTTTGGGGAGTTTCGCCCATGTCGGATGTCGTCGAGACCCGCTCCATCGTGACCGAAGCCGAGTTCGAGTATCCGGTGGACATTGTCTGGCGGGCCATCACCGATTCCGAATGGCTGGCCGTCTGGTTCTTTCCCAACGACATCCAGCCCCTGGAGGGCCACCGCTTCACCATCTGGGGCCGGCCCATCGAGCGTTGGGACGGCGAGTTCCAGTGCCAGGTGAAGACCGCCGTGCCCGAGCGCGAGCTGTCGTTCAGCTGGAAGGGCGGGCACGAGGAGCTGAAGGGCTTCGGCCATTACATCGACACGCTGGTGACGTGGACCCTCACGCCCACCGCGAGCGGCGGCACCCATTTCCGCTTCGTTCATGACGGCTTCAGCACCGCCGCCACCTCGGACGGGGTGTTCGACGTGATGAACAAGGGTTCCCAGAGCGTGCTGCGCACCCTGACCCGCCGCCTGCCGGACCTCATCCAGCACGGCGCCTGAGGGCACGAAAGCCGCCGTGCGCATGCGAAAGACGGGAACCTGTCGGCGAAGGCCGCGTTAACTCTCCGGTTGCCATGACGCGCCCCGACGGCGCCTGGCATTTGGGAGATCACGATGGGACGCAGCCTTCCGCCGACCGATCCGTTTTCCCTGCGCATCGTCATCGGCGATGCGGAGATGCAGGCTTCCAGCATCGACGACGTGGTGCGCTTCCTGCGCCAGCAGGAGGCGGACGATTTCGCCGACCTGCTCATGACCCTGCCGAGCGATGGCGCGCCGCCGTCGTTGAGCGATGTCTGCGCCCGCATGGAAGCGCTCTGCGCCATGGTCTGAAAGGCGCGCGCGACCTCTGCGCGCTTGACTTTCCGCATCCGCGCCGCAGTCTTCCCCCTTTCAAATTCGGGGGTTGAGGGTGGGTGCAGACCAGAGGGCCGAGGCCGGCGAGACCCAAGCGCCGGGAATGCACGCGCCCGGACCTGATGCGCCTGAAGCTCATTCCCTGGAAGCCCTTTCGGCGCGCATCCACGCGCGCCACCGCGACCTCATCAAGGTGCAGAAGCCTCATGTCGCGGTGGCCAACCTCGCGCGCATCATCGATGCGGCGCTGAAGCTGTCCAACCGCCACGGCTTCCATGCCATGACCCTGCGCCAGCTGGCCGCCGAATCCGGCCTCAGCATGGGCGGCCTCTATTCCTATCTGGACAGCAAGGACACGCTGCTGCTGATGATCCTGGGCGAGGTCTCCCACGCTGTGGACACCGCATTGGGCCGTGTGCCGGAGGCGGTGCGCGCCGACCCGGCGGCGCACCTCAACTGGCTCATCGCTGCGCACGTCCAGCTGTCCGAGGCCATGCACGCCTGGTTCGTGTTCGCCTATATGGAGGCGAAGGCCTTCCCGCCCGAGGCGCGCAAGCGCGCCATCGACAGCGAGCGGCTGACCGAGCGCATGTTCGCGGACGTGATCGCCGAAGGGGTGCGGCAGGGCGTGTTTGCCGTCGAGGATCCGCTGTTTGCCGCCACCCTCATCAAGCCCTTGCTTCAGGATTGGTACGTGAAGCGCAGCAAGTATCGCGAGCGCGGTATCGATGCACAGACCTATGCGGCGCAGGTCACGCGCTTCGTGGAGGGCGCGCTCGCGGTGCGCAAGTGAGCGAACTTAGCCAAAGCATCGCGCGCTTGACTTAAGTCAGGCGCGCGATGCTTTGAGAGTACCCTTGGCAGCGGCCGAAGACCGAGGCCGATGGTATTAAGTAAACTCCGCCGCGCGCTGGGCGAAGGCTGCGGCGAGCGCGCCGGTTTCCGCCGCGCCCTCCGCTGCCGCATTGCCGGCCTTGGCCCGCGCTGCAATGCCCTCGAAGATCACCGCCCAGCGGAACAGGGCGAACGCCATGTGAAAGTCGGTGAGCGTCAGGCCATGGGTCGCCGCCGCCTCATATTGCGCCACGAAATCGGCGCGGGTCGGGATGTCCAGCGCGTCGAGGTCCAGCCCGGCGATGCCGCCATACTCCTCAGGGCGCGATACCCAGGCCATGGCGCAATGGGCAAGGTCCGCCAGCGGATGGCCGAGGGTGGACAATTCCCAGTCCAGCACCGCCACCACCTCGGGGCGGGTGGGATGGAACATGAGATTGCCCATGCGATAGTCGCCATGGGCGATGCGGGTGGTGTCGTCCGCCGGCACATGGGCCGGCAGCCAGGCGACCAGCCGGTCGATATTGGCGTCCTCGCGGGTCTTGGACAGCTCCCACTGGCGGGTCCAGCGGGCGATCT
This sequence comes from Xanthobacter autotrophicus, assembly GCF_005871085.1. Taxonomy (GTDB): domain Bacteria; phylum Pseudomonadota; class Alphaproteobacteria; order Rhizobiales; family Xanthobacteraceae; genus Xanthobacter; species Xanthobacter autotrophicus. The sequence goes on from NZ_VAUP01000031.1 coordinate 222,233, forward strand.
GGCGGCCGAAATAATTGCCCGGACGGCCGAAATCGGCGAGGCCGGCGGCGGTAAAGTCCACGTTGTGGAGCGCGGCAAGCGTCTGCGCCATGGCGGCATACATGGCGCCGCGCTCGGCGGGCGAGACGCCGGGCAGGGTGCAGTCGTGGAACACGCGCCCCTCCACCTTGTCCATCACATAGAACAAGGTGCCGATGACGGACTTGTCCTCGCACAGCAGCAGCGCGGGGGGCACCGGCACCGGCGTGTCGGCCAGAGCGCGCATGATGCGGAATTCCCGGTCCACCGCATGGGCGGAGGGCAGAAGCTCTCCCGGCGGCTGCTTGCGCAGCACCAGCGCGCGGTTGGCATAGGTGACGAAGAAGGTGGGGTTGGACTGACCCCCCGAAATGGGCTGGAGCTGCGGTGCGCCTTCGAGCCCGCCGATGTGCGCCTTCAGATGGGCATCGAGGGCCGCCACGTCGAAGCCGTAGGCGCTGACGCCGGAAGTGCTGGAGTCGTGCGTGCTCATGCGCCCTCTCCCACCGGCCAGTTCCAGAAGGCGCGTTCCTCCTTCTCCAGGAAGCGGTTCAGCACCATTTCGTGCACCGCGTCCGCGCCGTCCACGAGGCGCGCCTGACGGGCGTAGCGGTAGATCCACTCCAGCACCGTATCCTTGGAATAGCCGCGCGCGCCATTGATCTGGATGGCGCTGTCGGCGGCGAGGTGCAGGGTGTTGGCGGCCTTGATCTTGGCCATGGACACCTCCTTGCGGGCCAGTCCGCCGCGATCCAGCTCCCACGCCGCCTTCATGGTGAGGAGGCGGCTGATCTCGATGTCCATGGCGATGCGGCCCAGCAGGGTCTGCACGCTTTCGCGGTCGGCGAGGCGCACGCCGAAGCCGTAGCGCACATCCGCATACTCCCGCGCGATCTCGACGCAGCGCATGGCAAGGCCCAGCCAGCGCATGCAATGGGTGAGGCGCGCCGGCCCCAGGCGGATCTGGGTCACACGCAGGCCCTTGCCTTCGCCCAGCAGCACGTCTTCCGGCGGGATTTCGAGGCCGTCGAACTCCAGTTCGCAATGGCCGCCATGCTCCTCCGGCCCCATGATGGGGATGCGGCGCACGATGCGCCAGCCCGGCGCGTCGCGGTGGAAGGCGAACGCGGTGAGGCCGGTGCGCGGATCGTCCGAGGTGCGGGCGACAAGGATGAGGTGGGCGGCCTCCTCCGCGCCGGTGATGAACCATTTGCGGCCATAGATGCGATAGCTGCCGTTCGGCTGCTTCTCGGCGCGGGTGAGCATCATGCCGGGGTCGGAGCCGCCGCCGGGATGGGGCTCGGTCATCACAAAGGCGGAGCGCACCGCGCCGGACGCGATGGGGGCGAGCCACTTGGCCTTCTGCTCGGGCGTGCCCACGGCCTCCAGCACCATCATGTTGCCGTCGTCGGGGGCGGCGGAATTGAACACCACGGGGCCGAAGATGGAGCGGTTCATTTCCGTGTAGCACACCGCCATGCCCACCCGGCCGACACCGAGGCCGCCGCTCTCCGGCTTCAGCTGGAGGTTCCACAGGCCCTCGGCCCGCGCCTTCGCCCGCAGCCGCGCCAGGGGGGCGGGGGCGATGTTCTCATGGGCGTCATAGGCGGCGGGGTCGGCTTCCAGCGGAATGATCTCGCGGTCCACGAATGCGCCGATGCGGCGCCGCAGGTCTTCGAGGGCAGGAGAGATGGTGAAGTCCATGGCGTCCTCGATGGTTGGGCGTAGAAAAAGAGCGAGCGCTCGCTTTTTATATTCCTGCTGAAGAAACCGCAAGGGACCGGCATGCGGAGGTGTGAGCGCTGCGCGCGCGGGCGAGAGAGCAGGTGGCGAGGCGTTCGGGATCGCACCGTACCCCCCCTCATCTCCCGGCGGACGCCCTATATCGACCCTGCCGGTGTCCGCCGGCAGGGGCCTCCGTCACTCTGCGGCGGATTTGGCCGTGGACTTGGTGGTCGTCGTGGTCGCTGTCGTGGCCGCTGTCTTGGCGGCTGTCTTGGCCGCGGATTGGATCCCGGGCTCCGTGCCGGCCTCGATCGCGGCCCCGGTGTGGGCCGCCGCGCTCCCGTCCGGCCCGGCGGGCGCCTGGGTCCGGCTGATGAAGCGCAGGCTCAGTTCCCGCGCGCCCAGCAGGGTGAGCGAAAGGGCGAAGGGCACGATGTAATAGAACAGCCGGAACAGCAGCAGGGCGCCCACCATCTCGGTCAGCTCAAACTGCGGCAGGGCCGCCAGCAGCGCCGCATCGAACACGCCGAGGCCACCGGGGGCGTGGCTGGCGAAGCCCAGCAGCGTGGCGGTGACGAAGATGACCGCCAGCGACACCGGGTCGATATAGGGCGTCGACGGCATCAGCATGAACATGGCGGCGGCGCACAGGGTGAGGTCGAGGATGCCGATGCCCACCTGCACCAAAGTGGTGCGCCCGCGCGGCAGGGTCACGAACCAGGACGAGCGCCCGATGGTGCGCGGCGCCAGCGACACCCAGGTGATGTAGCCCGCCAGCACCGCCAGCGCGCCGATGCCGATCATCCGGTTGATGAAGGGCGGCAGCCGGTCCACCGCCGTGGCGGCCTCCGGATGGATGGTAATGCCCAGGCCCAGCACCGCGATGTTGCCGAGCCAGAAGGTGAGCCCCGCCACGAAGCAGATCTTGGCCACGTCGATGGCCCCGAGCCCCCAGGCGGAATAGATGCGGTAGCGCACCGAGCCGCCGGTGAAGACGGTGAAGCCCACATTGTGGCCGATGGAATAGGAGCAGAACCCGGCCAGCGCCGCGATGCGGTAGGGCACATGGTCCTTGCCGATGGTGCGCAGGGCGAACCAGTCATAGAAGGTGAGGGTGAGATAGGCCCCCGCCACCAGCAGGAAGCCGATGATGACGTTGCGCGGGTCCTTCGCCGCAAGGGCGTCCATCACGTCGGAGAGCTTCAGGTTGTGAAGCATGCGGTAGAGCACGGTGGCCGCAAACGCGATCACCACCAGGCTCAGGACGAAGCCCAGCCCGTGCAGACCTACCCGATCCCGCAGGAAAACCCAGATTTTCGAAGCGACCGCCCGAACACCCATTGCGTCACCGATATCCCCCGCCCGCAACGTCACCGGCCCGCCCACATCTGCACGCTTTCGCGCGAGTTTGAAGGGCCATTCTCACTCTTTTTGCGTTGTGACGCCGCCGGCTCGCTCAGATTGCGTTGTTCGAATGCCGCACCTCAAGCGCAGCGCGCTTCGGGCCGCCGGTCCCTGGCGGCGTGCCGATTCCAAACCAGTGCGGCCCGCCCTGACGGCGCCGCGCCCGGCCCGGCTTGGCCGTTCAAAGCTTCACCGGATAGCCGATTTCCACCGTGCGGGCCCGCGGCAGGCCGAACCGGTCCACCGAGCGCTCCGCGTTCCGGGCGAGGAAGGCGAACACATGCGCCACCACGTCCTTGATCTTCGTCACCTCATCCGGCGGGATGATCCGCTCGTGGCCGATCACATAGATGGCCGCGTCCGGATCGATGCCGCGGGCGCTGAGCGCCGGGCCGAGCACGGAGGGAACGTCGATCTGCTGCATGTAGCCGAAGCGCAGATCCACCCGCACGAAGCCCTCGTTGAGGGTCGTCACCTTCACCCGGTCCTCCACCGAGACCCGGGGCCGCGCGGCGATCCACACCGAAACAATCACCGCCTTCTCGAACCGGACCTTCAAGAGATCCGCCATGCGGGAGAGGGCGACGGGCGTCATCGCACCCGCCCGCGACAGAAAGATGGCGGTGCGCGGGCTTTCGACATCGTTCACCCGGTCCTTGCGGGCGACGAAATTGTCGAGGGGCTCGGTGAAGCGCACCTGCTGGGCCACCACGCCCTCCAGCCCGCGCCGCCAGCTCACCATCACGAAGATGACGGCACCGGCGATGCTCAGGGGCAGCCAGCCGCCGTCATGGAGCTTGGTCATGTTGGCCGAGGCGAAGGCGAAGTCGATGGTGAGCAGGCCGGTGGCCATGGCCCACACCGCCGGCGCCGGCCAGCCCCAGGAGCGGTGCACCTGGGCGATGAACAGGATGGAGGTGGTGACCATGGCGAAGGCCACCGCGATGCCGTAGGCCGAGGCCAGCCGGTCGGAGGCCTCGAAGCCCAGCACCACGGCGATGCAGGCGATCATCAGCAGCCAGTTCAGCCGGCCCACATAGATGTGCTGCTCGTTGTGCTCGGAGGTGTAGCGGATGCGCATGGGCGGCAGGTAGCCCAGCTCGATGGCCTGCTTCGCCAGTGAGAACACACCGGTGATGATGGATTGCGACGCGATCACCGTCGCCGCCGTGGCGAGGAACAGGAGCGGAATGTCGAACATGTCGGGCGACAGGTCGTAGAACGGGTTGCGCACCGCGTTCGGATCCACCAGCAGAATCGCGCCCTGGCCGAAATAATTGAGCAGCAGTGCCGGCATGGCCACGAACAGCCAGGCGCGGGCGATGACCGGGCGGCCGAAATGGCCGAGGTCCGCATACAGCGCCTCGCCGCCCGTCACCGCGAGGAAGCAGGCGCCGAGAATGACGCCGGCCAGCCCCGGATGGTTCACCATCAGCATGATGCCGTAGCGCGGGTCGAGCCCGGCGAGCACATGGGGCGCCTGCAGGATGCCATAGACCCCCAGCGCCGCGAGCGAGCTGAACCACAGCAGCATGATCGGCCCGAAGAAGGCGGCGATGCGCTCGGTGCCCAGCCGTTGCGACAGGAACACGGCGGCGAGCACCAGCACGGTGAGCGCCACCACCCAGTGTTCCAACTCCGGCGCGATGACCTGGAGGCCCTCGATGGCCGACAGCACCGACATGGCAGGGGTGAGCACGCCGTCGCCGATGAGCATGGCGGCGCCGAGCAGGCCCGCCGCCAGCAGGTACCAGCGCATGCCCAGTGCGCTGCGGTGGAGGTCGAGCAGGGTCACGAGGGCGAGGATGCCGCCTTCGCCGTCATTGTCCGCCCGCAGCACCAGCATCACGTATTTCACGGTGACGGAAAGGATGATGCTCCAGGTGATGAGCGAAAGCAGCCCCAGCACATCGCCGCCGAGGAAATTGGTGCCGCCCACCGCCAGCACGCCCTGCTTGAGGGCATAGAGCGGGCTGGTGCCGATGTCGCCGAACACCACGCCGAGGGCGCCGATTTCGGCGGCGAAGGGCAGGGGGCGTGTGCGGTCGCGGGAAAAGCTGAGGGCCATCGAGGGCGATCGCCGCTCAGTGCCGTGCGTCGGGCAGGGGGGAGGAGGGGCGCCGTCGGGCGGCGCTCCCCGCGGTGGCCCGGCAGTTGGCCGGGTCGCGGTACCCGGTCGACCGGAACCTCACGACGCCGAGTATCATGCCGCGCAGTGTCACGCCTCGCGACCGTCGCACGAAACCGTTCAAGGCAAGCCCCCGCGCTTTTCCCGTCCGTGGCACATGGGCAGTGGACCGGACCGTGCCGCGCCCGCCCGGGACCGAGGCCCTGGGCTGAAAGACGCTGCTCCGGACCCGTCCGGCTCTGCCCGCATGGGGCGGGTGCATGCAACACCTAGCTCCGTTCGCGGGGGAAAACAATGCGCTGCCGCAAACCCCGCACAACGCCTTCAGAACGCAGAACGCCGGCCCGAGGGCCGGCGGTCCGCTGGATCAGGGGTGGCGCGGGAGACGCCGCCGGGCGTGGCTCAGTAGCGGTAGTGCTCGCTCTTGAACGGGCCCTGCTGAGGCACGCCGATATAGGCCGACTGCTGATCGGTGAGCTTGGTCAGCTTCACCCCGATCTTGTCGAGGTGCAGCGAAGCCACCTTCTCGTCGAGGTGCTTGGGCAGGGTGTAGACTTCCTTGGCGTACTGGCCGGGCTTGGTGAACAGCTCGATCTGCGCCAGCGTCTGGTTGGTGAAGGACGCGCTCATCACGAAGCTCGGGTGGCCGGTGGCGTTGCCGAGGTTCACCAGGCGGCCTTCCGACAGCAGGATGATGCGCTTGCCGTCGGCGAACTCCACCTCGTCCACCTGCGGCTTCACATTGTGCCACTTCAGGTTCTTGAGGCCGGCCACCTGAATCTCGCTGTCGAAGTGGCCGATGTTGCAGACGATGGCGCGGTCCTTCATGGCCCGCATGTGATCCACGGTGATCACGTCCAGGTTGCCGGTGGCGGTCACGAAGATGTCGGCGCGCTTGGCGGCATCCTCCATGGTGGTGACCTCATAGCCTTCCATGGCGGCCTGCAGGGCGCAGATGGGATCGACTTCCGACACCATCACCCGGCAGCCGGCGTTGCGCAGGGAGGCGGCGGAACCCTTGCCCACGTCGCCGAAGCCCGCGACCATGGCCACCTTGCCGGCCATCATCACGTCGGTGCCGCGGCGAATGCCGTCCACCAGCGACTCACGGCAGCCGTAGAGGTTGTCGAACTTGGACTTGGTGACGCTGTCGTTGACGTTGATGGCGGGCCACAGCAGCGTGCCCTTCTTCTGCATCTCGTAGAGACGGTGCACGCCCGTGGTGGTCTCTTCCGTCACGCCGCGGATGGACTTGGCCAAAAGGGTGTACCAGCCGGGCTTGTGCTTCAGGCGGCGCTTGATGGCGGCGAAGAGGACTTCCTCCTCCTCGTTGGTGGCGCCGTCGAGGAAGGCGGTGTCGCCGTTCTCCGCGCGCAGGCCGAGGTGGACCAGCAGGGTGGCGTCGCCGCCGTCGTCCAGGATCATGTTGGGCGCGCCGCCGTCGGCCCATTCGAAGATGCGGTGGGTGTATTCCCAGTATTCTTCCAGCGTCTCGCCCTTCACGGCGAAGACGGGGACACCGGCGGCCGCGATGGCGGCGGCGGCATGGTCCTGGGTGGAGTAGATGTTGCACGAGGCCCAGCGCACGTCGGCGCCCAGCGCCTTCAGCGTCTCGATGAGCACGCCGGTCTGGATGGTCATGTGCAGGGAGCCGGCGATGCGGGCGCCCTTCAGCGGCTGGGTCGGGCCGTATTCGGCGCGGGTGGCCATGAGGCCGGGCATTTCGATTTCGGCGATGTCCAGCTCCTTGCGACCCCAGTCCGCAAGGTTGATGTCCTTCACCACGTAATCGTTGCTCATGGATTGCTCCGCTGGAATGCGACGCGCCGCAAGGCGCAGGTCGGGATGGGCGCCTGTAGCACGAAGCCTTCCCTGCGGCAATAAGGATATAAAGAAATGCTTATATGACTGAAGCCGATCTCGGCGAAGCCGCGTGGCGGCGCGCGTGGCAAGATGGCCGCCAGTTGGCGGCCAAGTTCCCGCTTGCTGCTGCCGAGAGTAAGGTAGGCGACAGGCGCGCTTTGATTCCGACAAAAATTGTGATATACGTGACTTTACAGTCGATTGCTTTCACCCAACCAGCCGCTTCGCGCCCGCTCAGTGTTCGCGCATGCCCATGGGCGTATTCTCGGGAATACAGGGGCGAGAATTTGCGTGCCTGCCGACACTTACGGCGTGGCGCGGGGGCTGTCCATGGCCATCGACTGGCTGAGCGGGTTGGCGGGCGTTCCGGCCGCGACCCAAGTCCGCAGCGCCAGGGTGCGCGCCGTCCCGGTACCGGACCGGCCGGCCTCCGCGCCAACAGGTTCGGCCCCAGACTTCGTGTCCTTGGGCCGGATCAGGAGTGTCAAGAGCATGTCGGCAAAGAAGAACGCGCAGACCCGTCTCGGCTTCAAGACGGGTGAGCACATTGTTTACCCGTCCCACGGCGTGGGCCGCATCATGGCCATCGAGGAACAGGAAGTCGCCGGTTTCAAGCTCGAACTCTTCGTGATCTCGTTTGAAAAGGACAAGATGACGCTGCGGGTGCCCGTGCCCAAGATCGCCACCGTCGGCATGCGCAAGCTCTCCGAGACCAATATCGTCGACAAGTCGCTGGAAACTCTTCAGGGTCGCGCCCGCGTGAAGCGCACCATGTGGAGCCGCCGTGCGCAGGAATACGAAGCCAAGATCAATTCCGGTGACCTCGTCGCGATCTCCGAAGTGGTGCGCGATCTCTACCGGTCCGACGCCCAGCCCGAGCAGTCCTATTCCGAGCGCCAGCTTTATGAAGCGGCTCTCGACCGTATGGCCCGCGAGCTTTCGGCGGTGAACAACATCACCGAGACCGAAGCGGTGAAGCTCATCGAGCAGAACCTGCTCAAGGGTCCGCGTCGCGGCACCGCCAAGGTGGTGGAAGAGGCCGACCTCGACGCCGAGATCGAGGCCGACGAGGCTGCCTGATCTGGCCAGGTGAACTTGGTCGCTTAATCTTGGTCCCCTGATCTTGGTCGCGTGATCCAGTTCCAAGTCAAAGACCCGGCTTCGGCCGGGTCTTTCTTTTTGGGGGCTTCGGACGCCACGGCACCCCTGCCATGCCTGCGTCCGGCGCAGGGCAGCCATGAGCTCGCCCCATGGATTCGTGGGGACAAGGGGTGTGCGCAACGGGTCGGTGCATGCGCGACGTCCCATCACGGCCAGCTTCTTTCCGGCTGACGCGCACATGGCGCCCTCGAGACGGCGTCGAGGCCGCTCCGCTCATGCCCTCCGGCGCGACCTGCGAACATTCCGCGTGCCGTGTGGAACCCGGCGGCAGTCTGCGCGTTCGTTCGCATGGGGCTGCCTTGGAGAAGCGATCATGTCCAATCGTGACCAGGATCAGCGCAACACCCAGAACCCGAACCAGAACGAGAAAGGCCGCGAAGGCCAGGGCAAGGACAAGGGCCAGCAGCAGCAAGCCCAGATGCCCGGCCAGAAGGGTGGCCAGCAGCAGGGAGGCCAACGGAACGAGAATCAACGGGACGAGCGGCGCGACCAGCGCTAGGGCACGCCCCCATCACCTCGCACTGCACGGTGATGGGATCATGCGAGCTCTGGTCTGAGTGCTGGAGCCGGATTCCCACAGGCGGCAACAGCCTGGGCGTTTAATCCGTCTCTCAGTCCGACAGGTGCCCGAAGACAGAGCCGAAGCCGCCGGCTGTCCTCTCCCCGGGGGGCAGCCGGTTTTATGTTGCGGCGCCCGTGGCGCTCATACCCCCGCCGCGCCACCGTCCGAGCGCGGATCATGCGCCCCCTCGATGCGCCCGCCGGGATGCAGCACCACGGCCCCCGCATGGCCCATGGTATCGCTGTAAGCGTCCGGAACCAGGGCGAGGTCGTGCCCCACCAGCTTCAGGCGCTCCACCACCTCGTCGTCGAAGCGCGGCTCCAGACGCAGCCGGGTTTCCACATCGCCCCAGGTGCGGCCCAGCAGCCAGCGCGGCCGGGCGATGGCCTCCCCCAGCGGCACGCCGAACAGCACATGGCGGCTGAAGACGGCGGACTGGGTCTGGGGCTGGCCTTCCCCACCCATGGTGCCATAGGCCATCACCCGCCCGTCGGCGAGCACCGCCAAAGCCGGGTTCAGGGTGTGGAACGGCCGTCGCCCGGGTTTCAGCGGATTGAGCGCGCCCGGCTCCAGCGAGAAGCTGGCGCCGCGATTCTGCATCAGCACGCCGGTGGAAGGCAAAACGCAGCCCGAGCCGAACTCGAAGAAGATGGACTGGATGTAGGACACCACCAGCCCCGACTTGTCCGCCGCGCCGAGCCACACCGTGTCGCCGCCGGCCTTGCCCTGCGGCCAGGGGAGGGCACGGCCCATCTCGATGCCGTCAGCCCGCTTGGCGATGGCCTCGGGGGTGAGCAGAGCGGCCAGGTCGTGGCTGAGGTGCTCGTAGTCGCACACCACCTTGTCGCGCACCAGGAAGGCGCGTTTGGTGGCCTCGATCAGGCCGTGCACATGCTCGAAGCTGTCGCCCCGCTTCACCTTCAACCGGTCGAACAGAGCGAGGATGAGCAGCGAGGCCAGCCCCTGGGTGGGCGGCGGGGCGTTGAACAGCCGGCCGACGCCGATGTCCACCGCCAGCGGCGGGCGCTCCACCGCCGCATAGCGCTTGAGGTCTTCCCGCGTCACCGGGCTACCGATGCGCTCCAGGTCGGTGCCGATCTCGCGGCCCACGTCGCCACGATAGAAATCGGCGAGGCCGGCGCGGGCGAGATGATCCAAAGTGTCGGCGAGGCGCTGCTGGCGCTGGAGGGTTCCCGCCTTCGGAGCCTCCCGGTCGGGTGTCAGGAAGGCGGCGGCGAAGCCCGGCGCGTCTTCCAACTCGGCCTTCTTCTGCGCGGTGAGGGCGGCCTGGGAGCGCGAGACCGGAACGCCCTCGCGGGCATGGCGGACGGCGGGCTCCAGCAGCCGCTTGAGCGTCATGCGTCCGCCGTGGGCGCTGGCGGCCTCAAGGGCCAGCCGCCAGCCGTCCACCGCGCCGGGCACGGTGACGGCGGCCAGCGCCCCCCGGGTGGGCACCGCCCCGAGGCCAAGCTCATGGTAGAAGGGGATGGTGGCTCGGGCGCCGGCAAAGCCGCAGGCTTCGATATAGCGCACCCGGCCCGAGGGCTCGCGGATGAGCCAGAAGCCGTCGCCGCCCACATGGTTCATGTGCGGATAGACCACGGCGATGGCGGCCGCCGCCGCCACCATGGCCTCGATAGCGTTGCCGCCCTCGGCCAGCACCTCGCGTCCCGCCTCCGCCGCCAGATGGTGCGGGGCGGCGACCATGCCCCCCATGGCGTGGGAACTCTCGTGGGCTTCGGCCGGCAGCATGCAAGGTCTCCTTCTGGGCGCTCTGGCGGGGCGGACTTGACCCGGCGGCGCGCGCGTCGCAGTTTCCCGACCCGATCAGCACCAAGGGCCGGGCGGACGAGTCAGGCTCGACAGCTTAGGTACCATGGACCTAAGGAATTCTGAGCCAAAGGTATAGGCAGCGGCAGGCCGAGGCCGAAGCCGCGGGAGACGAAAATGGCAGGTTCGCAGGAAGCGGGTTCCAACGTGGCGGGTTCCAAGGGGGCGCGGCACGGCGGCAATCTCTTCACGGTCTTGAGTGCGACCGCGCTCATCGCCACCGAGGCCCTCGCCACGGCCGTCGCCGCCGGCTGGGCGCTGGCGGGCCTGCTCAATCTGGGCGACGTGGGTGAATATGCCCTGATGGGCCTGTTCAGCCTGGCCGCGGTTTATGTGAGCGTCATCTATTTCCGCCGCGCCGTGCGCGTGGAGGCGTCCCTCACCGTCTGAATCGCCTCAGGGCGCCGGCCGCCACCGCGTGACGATCTGGTCAAGCTGGGGGCGGGGACGGTCTTCGGCTTTGGCCGCCGGCCGGCCGATATGGAGGAAGCCGGCCACCTGTTCCCCCGCCGCGACGCCGAGCAGGGCAGCGGCGTCCGGATCGCGGCCGGGCCATTTCAGCAGCCACAGGGCGGAAAAGCCCATGGCACTGGCTGCAATCACCAAGTTCATTGCGGCAGCGCCCGCCGACAGCACCTGGTTGAGCTCGGGAATCTTGGCCGCCGGATCGGTGCGGCTCACCACGATCACCGTCACCGGGGCACGCAGCAGATAGTCACGCCACATATGCGCCTTCTCCGGCGCAAGGCCGGGGTTCTGCGCGGCATAGAGCGCGTCCAGCCGGTCGCCGGCGGCGGCGCGGGCCTCCCCCTCGATCACGATGAAGCGCCACGGCACCAGCCGGCCGTGGTCCGGCACCCGGGCGGCGATGCCGAGCATGCGGTCGAGTTCGGCGCTGTCCGGCCCCGGTTCCACCAGCGCGCGCAGGGGCAGGGAACGGCGTGTTTCCAGCAGCGCCAGCGTCTGCGGCGAGGGGGCCACCGCGATGGGCGCGAGCGGCGCGCTGGCGGTGGTGCTCTGGTGATGGTGGCGGGGAACCGACTGCGTCATGGGTCTTCCTGTCGCGGGCGACCGTGGAGGCCGAGTGTGCGCACCGATCGGATTCCAACGCTACCTGACCTGACAGCGCACTCTCTACTTCTGAAGTCCGGAGCGGGATCCGCGCGGATGGGTCCTTCCGGGCGGCTCCGGCTGTTGCGCGAGAAACACGCGCGTTCCGTGCGCCAAGTGGAGAAAAACCCCGAGGAACACCGGAGTGCGACAATAGAAATGGAGTTGTTCCACATGCCCGACGGAGCGGAATGGGCCACGCCGCGCGGCTTTTTCCAGGCAAACGCCCTGGCGCTCCTCATGGACGCTCCGCACGGCGCTCTTGCCGCCACTTCAGGGCCCTCGCGGTCCCGCTCCACACAGAGCGACTGCCAGCCCAACATTCATGTACCAAAGCGAGGCAGATGTGTTAGTCTGTTTGTTGGCCGGAGGAGTGCGCCCATTGTCATGGGTCCTGTTTCCGGCCTGTCCATTAGGCTGCGAGGCGAGACGCGGGTGGCTGGATTGAGCGTTGTGCGAAGGCGGAGTTTAAGTCGCCCAGACCGTGCAAGTTAAAGCACGAACAAACGCATTTTCATCCGGCAGTGGTGGATGGCCCTAAGCCAAAATTGGCGACTGACCTCAACGGAAATACACATGAGCCGTAACCGAGACTTCCGAGAGCCGCGCCGCCGTGGCTTTGATGACGACTTTGCGCCGCCGCGTGATCGCGGCTTCGGAGGGGACCGTCCGTTTTCTTCGCCCAGCAGCAGCAGCAGCTTCAGCGCACCCGCCCCCTCCGGCCCGCCGATCGACGCCACCGTCAAGTGGTTCAACCCTGAAAAGGGCTTCGGCTTTGTCGAGCTCGCCGACGGCTCGGGTGACGTATTCCTGCACGCGCGTGCCCTCGAGGCCGCTGGCCAGGAGAGCGTGCCTCCCGGTTCCAAGCTCTCGGTCCGCGTAGGCCAGGGCCAGAAGGGCCGCCAGGTGACCGAAGTCCTGGAGGTTGATACCTCCACGGCTGAGGCAGCGCCTGCGCGTCGCAGCTTCGGCGCCGGTCCCGGTGCTGGCGGCGGCTTCGGCGGCGCCCCCCGCGCCGGCGGCGCGGGTCCCCGTGCGGCCACCGGCCCCACCGAGGAGCGCGTCGGCACCGTGAAGTGGTACAACCCCGACAAGGGTTTCGGCTTCATCGCGGTGGAAGGCGGCGGCAAGGACGTGTTCGTGCACGTCACCGTCATCTCGCGTTCCGGCCTCACCGACCTGGCCGAAGGCCAGCGCGTGGTGGTGCAGGTGGGCCAGGGTCCCAAGGGTCCTGAAGCCCGCGGCATCGAGCTCGCCGACTGATCATTCATCCTCCCGCCGCCCTTCCGGGGCGGCGGGATTGGATCAACCGAACGGGCGAGGCTTCCCGCTTCGCCTGTTTTTGGCATTTCTGGAGTTCAAGACCAAAATGGCGCAACAGGCAGAGGCCGACCTTTCGAGCCTGCTCGATCGACTCAAGGCGGCTCAACGAGACCTGGTACTGACCGCAGCAAAGAGCACCGCCCTTCCTTCCGACGGCATGCTGCGCAAGATTTCCGAGCTGGAAGGCGCCATCGCCGCCACCGAGGCCCTCATCCAGGAAGAGGGCGACCGCCGCTGAGCGTGTCCGCTTCCTGGTGTGGGGTTGCCGTCGCGTCCTGATCCGGCTCCGGGTGCGGAGCGGGTGGCGAGTCCCTGCGGTCGCGACGCCGGTGGACCGCCGTGTGAGCTGCGCGGCTCCCCGTTTTCTGTTCCCGTTGGCCAGCGCGGAGCGGTTGCGCGATTTCGGCATCAAGCGCGCGCCGGCCCCGAGCCCGAGCCCCCGCGCGTCGGCCTGTTCGGCTGGAGCCGGTGGCCTGATTTGGCGGGTGGTCTTGTCGGGCCGCTCGGCGTGTTCGAGCCCCCATTTCGGGTGACCTGGCCGCCGCCCCCGCTATGCCCCCTGCGGCGCGCCATGCGACGCCATGCGTGACTTGCCTGCCGACGGGGCAGGGGTGTAAGGCTCGCCGCATCCTTCCTTTTCAGTCCGCCATTGCCTTGCCCCTCACAATCTGCACCTGGAACATCAATTCCGTCCGCATTCGTCTCGACATCGTCCGTGCGGCGGTGGAGATGCTGCGGCCCGACGTCCTGTGCCTCCAGGAAACCAAGTGCCAGGACGACAAGTTTCCCCTGAACGCCATCCGCGACATGGGCTTTCCCCACATCGCCCTCAACGGGCAGAAGGGCTGGCACGGGGTCGCGACCCTCTCGCGTCGGCCGTTCCAGTCGGTGGAGAAGGGCGAATTCTGCGGCAAGGGGGATGCACGCCACGTGGCGGTGACCCTCGCGCCCGCGGACGCGCTGGGCAAGCCGCTGACAGTGCACAATTTCTACGTCCCCGCCGGCGGGGACGTGCCGGACGCGGAACTGAACCCCAAGTTCGCCCACAAGCTGGCCTTCCTCGACGAGGTAACGGCCTGGCCATCGCTCACCGCCGCCGCGGCTGATGCCGGGCGCCATGCGGTGGTGGTGGGCGACCTCAACATCGCCCCCCTCGAAACCGACGTGTGGGGCCACAAGCAGCTCCTCAACGTGGTCAGCCACACCCCCATCGAGGTGGAGAGGCTGAACCGCTTCCAGGCCTCGGGCCCCTGGGTGGACGTGATGCGCACCATCGTGCCGCCCGAGGACAAGCTGTTCACCTGGTGGAGTTACCGCTCGCCCGATTATACCGCCAACGATCGCGGCCGCAGGCTCGACCATGTGTGGGCCAGCCAGAGTCTCGCGCCATCCGCGCGGGCGATGACGGTGCTGAAGGACGCGCGCGGCTGGGAAAAGCCCTCCGACCACGTGCCCGTGGCCCTGACCTTCGGCTGAGCGGCCGCGGCGCCGATACTGCCGCCTTGGGGTTTCAGGCTCAGGGCTTGGGCGTGAGGTCGAGCAGCGGCGCGCCGATGTTGGGCAGGCCCAGGGCCGCGCCGAGCTTGCCCTTCGGCACCTTGATGACCTGCACGCCCGGCGGCAGCTGGAACAGCTTGGGATCCTGCGGCGCGCGGCTCAGCGTGAGCGCCTCGAACACGAGATGCTTCTTGCCTTGCATCTCCACCTCGGTGCGCAGGGCGATGCCGTCCGGGGTGATGCAGGCGGTGGTGGGACCCACTGACGTGCCCATGGCCGCGCCCCCTGCGGCGCCGACCGGCGCGTCGACCTTCCACAGGTCGCAGGCTTCTCCCGCCACCTGGCTTTCACCCACCCGCAGCCCGGTCCCGCTGAGGGCACCGAGGGCATATTCGGGCGGCAGCTCCATCTCCACCGCCATGTTGGGGAGGTTGGGGGTGCGCACCACCATGCGGCGTGCCCTGAGATCGATGATGCCCACGATGCTGCCAGGCACGTTGGGCTTGGTCATCTCCACCCGCATCTTTCCCTGGCTGTGGGCAAGACCCAGGGTGCCGCCGCGGCGCAGGTCTGCGCTCAGGGCGAAGTCGGTCGTCGGCAGGGGCACCGGGTCCGCGCACGCCGCACCGGCTCCGAGCAGTGAGCCGGCGAGAACGGTGGCCCGAAAAATGGCTCGTCCCGCCGCTGTCGGAAGGGGGCCGTGCCGCGTTGCCCGGCACGAATGGGGCTTTCGCATGGTCGGGTCCTCCGCTTGAACCTCCTCATAGCAGATGAGGGCCGGCGCGCGATTCGTTTCGATGAAAATGGAACGTTTTCAAACGAGAGGGTGAATCGCCCGTCGGCCCGTCCGGGGAAGGAGACGCACGTCGCCGCCGTGCCCCGAGCCTGGAAAAGAGAGTATTGTAGAAATGGAGCCATCGCATGGCGGGGAGACGTTAGCCTGGGCATTTGCCGGCTGTGGATCTGTCGTACGATCGCGCTCAAGCTGTCGTAATGGCTTCGTTAAGCGGCGCGAGCATCGCAACCCGCGCGCCAACGGGCGATTCGCAAAGCGGCGCCGGCAAGGCGCCCAAGACCGACGCCCAGGGAGGCGCGACAAGGATGGCGATGGCTGGACCCGAGCGGGACGCCGAACTCCAGCGTGATACAGGGCCGCGCGGCACGACACCCCGCGCCAGTGGTTCGCGGGGAGCGCCGCCGGCCGGTCAAGCCGAGCCGGGTCCTACCACGTCACGCGCCGCCGGGCCGGGCATGACCGGTGAGGGCTTCATCGGGCCGGACTTTGCCCAGCCAAGCGCCACCGCGCCGAATGCCAACGAGCCAGGCTCAGTCGAACCAAGCGCGGTCGAACCAAGCGCGGTCGAACCAAATATGGCTGGTTCCGGCGTGGCAGGGATGAACCCCCCCGAGGCGGGCGCGTCGACTTCGGGCGCCTCCCTCCCCGGTTGGTCCATGAGCGGGCCCAATATCGGGCCGGTTCTCGGGCCCGTGAGCCTCGGCCCGCGCCGGCGTGTGCTGGTCCTCATCGCCGCCCTCGCGCTCGCCGCCGCGGCGGGTGTGGCGCTCGGGGCGTTGGATCCGGTGCTGGCCGCTCTGATGGCGGCGCTGCTCGTGGCCCTGCTGTTCAATCTGCCGCACGCCCCGGCCGTCGCCCTTCCGGAGGCGGCGCCGACGGTTCTCGCGCAGGCCCCGCTGACGCGCGGCGATGCCCAGGCGGCGGCGGTTGTTGCCGCCCTGCCGGAACCGGCCCTGCTGCTGTCGGCCATGGGCGAGATCATCACCGCCAACGAGCGGGTGGCCCTCGCCATCGGGCCGACCCGCGTGGGCGATCCCCTGTCCTTCGTGGTGCGCGTGCCCGAGGTGCTGGACGCGGTGCGCGCCGCCGCCGAGGACGGCCTGCCCCGGCGGGTGGAATTCGCCGAGCGCATTCCGCTCGACCGCTGGCTGGAGGCCCATGTGGTGCCGCTGCGCCTGGAGGCCCAGGCCGGCATCCGCGCCGGCGGCCGCCGCGCGGCGGATGCGCCGGACGCGGTGCTGCTCACTTTCCGCGATCTCACCCAGCAGCGCCGGGTGGAGCAGATGCGGGCCGACTTCGTGGCCAACGCCAGCCACGAGCTGCGCACCCCGCTCGCCTCCCTGTCCGGCTTCATCGAGACGCTGCAGGGCCCGGCGCGCAATGATGCCCCGGCGCGCGAGCGCTTCCTCGCCATCATGGCGGCGCAGGCACGGCGCATGTCGCGGCTCATCGACGACCTGCTCTCCCTGTCGCGCATTGAGCTCAACGCCCATGTGCGGCCGCAGACCAAGGTGGACCTCGGCGGCATCCTCGCCCATGTGTGCGACACCCTCTCGCCCCTCGCACGGGACCGTGGCGTGACGCTGGAGCAGGTGAAGGACGCCGCCCCGCTGGAGGTGCTGGGTGATCGTGATGAACTCATCCGCCTGTTCGAGAACCTGGTGGAGAACGCGCTGAAATATGGCGCGCCCGGCAAGAGGATCGAGGTCAGGCTTTCGCGCGAAAACGGGACGGCGGTGGTGAGCATCCGCGACTTCGGCCCCGGCATCCCGCCCGAGCATCTGCCGCGCCTGACCGAGCGCTTCTACCGGGTGGACGTGGCGGCGAGCCGCGACCAGGGCGGTACGGGGCTCGGTCTTGCCATCGTCAAGCACATCGTGGCGCGCCATCGCGGGCGGCTGGGCATCGATAGCGTGCTTGGCGAGGGGGCGACTTTCAGCGTTCGGCTCGATGCTTTGCCGGGTCCGGAAAAAAAGAATGACAAGGCAGTGGCTTAGCCTGTCATCTCCACGTCACGCGGGCGTCATAGAACCTTGGCTGACCGGGGCTAAGAGTCCCGAGCCCAATGTTGCCCCGGCGTCAGGCCTGGACCGGCAACGGATTTGGCAAGGAGAATTACCGTGAAGCTCACCACCGCTTTCGGCGCGATCGCCGTAGCCGGCACGCTGTTCGCTGGCAGCGCTCAAGCCGTCGACTTCACCGGCGCTGGCGCGTCTTTCCCGGCCCCCGTCTACCAGGCCTGGGGCGCGAAGTTCAAAGAGAAGACCGGCAACACGCTGAACTACCAGTCCATCGGCTCGGGCGGCGGTCAGAACCAGATCATCAACCGCACCGTCGATTTCGGCGCCTCCGACGCCACCGTGCCCGGCGAGAAGCTCGCCGCCAACAACCTGCTCCAGTTCCCGACCGTGATCGGTTCGGTGGTCGCCACCGTCAATCTGGACGGCATCGTCACCAACCAGCTCAAGCTGACCGGCCCGATCCTCGCCGACATCTATCTCGGCAAGATCACCAAGTGGGACGACAAGGCCATCGCCGACATCAACCCCGGCGTGAAGCTGCCGTCCTCGGCCATCGTGCCGGTGTACCGTTCGGACTCCTCGGGCACCACCTCCATCTTCACCGCCTACCTCTCGGCGGTCAGCCCCGACTGGAAGTCCAAGGTCGGCTCCGCCACCTCGGTGCAGTGGCCGGTGGGCGCCGGTGCCAAGGGCAACGAAGGCGTGACCGGAACGGTCAAGAACACCAAGGGCGGCCTCGGCTACGTGGAGTTCATCTACGCCGCCGCGAACAAGCTCGTGGTCACCCAGCTGCAGAACAAGTCGGGCAAGTTCGTCGGCCCCGAGGTTGCCGGCTTCCAGGCCGCCGCCGCCTCCGCCGACTGGAAGGGCGCCAAGGACTTCGCCGCTTCCATGATCGACGCCCCGGCTCCCGAGGCGTGGCCGATCGTCAGCCCCACCTACATCCTTCTCCCGAAGGACCCGAAGAACGTGGACGCCTCGCGCGCGACCATGGAGTTCTTCAAGTGGGCCTACACCAAGGAAGGCGCTGAGATCGCCGAGCAGCTGCACTACATCCCGCTTCCCGAATCGGTGGTGAAGCAGGTGGAAGAAGCGCTCAAGAGCGAAATCAAGGGTCCGGACGGCAAGCCCGTCCTCTGATCCCGGCAAAGACCTGGCGTCGCCCCCACCGGGGCGGCGCTTCTTTCACGACCGGGTGCATGCTTGCTTCCGCCGCGCGGCGGGCAGCAGCACCCCGATGACGGGCGACGCGAGAGCGCGTGCTGCCCTGGTTTCGGATCAGGCCGCCAGCTGCGGCACGCGGGGGACAGGCATCCAATGGACGCGACGGTGGAGAGCATGGGGTCTGGATCTGTCCAGCCCATCACCAAGGCGAAGGCGACCGGCCGGATCTCGGACCCGATCTTCGTCGGCCTGCTGTGGGCGAGCGGCATCTTCGTCCTCATCCTGCTGGGCCTGATCATTGCCGAGCTGTTCCAGGGCGGCCTGCCGGCGCTGCAACACTTCGGGCTCGACTTCATCTGGTCGTCGGCCTGGAACCCGGTGACCGAGAATTTCGGCGCCCTGGTGATGATCTACGGCACGCTGTTCAGCGCCATCATCGCCGTGGTGGTGGCCCTGCCATTGTCCTTCGGCATCGCCTTCTTCCTCACCGAGATCGCCCCCCAGCCGCTGAAGCGGCCCATCGGCGTCGCGGTGCAGCTGCTGGCCGCCGTGCTGTCGATCATCTACGGCATGTGGGGCTTCTTCGTCATCGTCCCGCTGATGGCCGCCTACGTGCAGCCGCCGCTGATCGACACCATCGGCAACCTGCCGGTCATCGGCGCCCTGTTCGCCGGCCCGCCGCTCGGCTCGGGGATGTTCACCGCCGGCCTCATCCTCGCGGTGATGATCCTGCCCTTCATCACCGCCATGTTCGTGGAGACGCTGGAATCGGTGCCGCCCATGCTGAAGGAATCCGCCTACGGCATCGGCGCCACCACCTACGAGGTCTACAAGAACGTCTCGGTTCCCTACGGCAAGACGGCCATGGTGGGCGCCATCATGCTCGGCCTCGGCCGCGCCCTGGGCGAGACCATGGCGGTCACCTTCGTCATCGGCAACGCGACGCGCATGTCCGCCTCCCTGTTCGCGCCGGGTGCCACCATCGCCTCCACCATCGCCAACGAGTTTCCGGAAGCGGCGATCGGGTCCCTGAAGCTGACCTCGCTGCTGCAGCTCGGCTTCATCCTGTTCGTCATCTCGTTCATTGTGCTGGCTCTGTCCCGGGCGCTCGTGCGCTCGCGGCTCGACTGATCAAGGAGCAGGCAATCATGGCCTCCCTCGCCGCGCGCCGCGCCAAGGACACCACCATCAAGGCGATCTCGACGGGCTTTGCCGTCCTCGCCATCTTCCTCCTGGGCTGGATCCTGTGGACCCTGCTCGCCCGCGGGCTGCCCGCCCTCGGCCTCAACGTGTTCACTGAAGTGACCAAGCCGCCGGGCCAGAACGGTGGCCTTTTGAACGCCATCGTCGGCTCGCTGATCCAGATCGGCATCGCCATGGCCATCGGCGGTCCCATCGGCATCTTCTGCGGCACCTTCCTCGCCGAGAACGGCAAGGGCACGAAGATCGGTTCCGCCGCCCGCTTCGTGAACGACATCCTGCTGTCGGCCCCCTCCATCCTGGTGGGCCTGTTCATCTACACCCTGCTGGTGGTGCCGTTCGGCGGCTTCTCCGGCTGGGCCGGGTCGCTGGCGCTCGCCATCCTGGTGATCCCGGTGGTGGTGCGCACCACCGAGGACATGCTGAACCTTGTTCCCGTGGGCCTGCGCGAGGCCGCATTCGCCCTCGGTGCGCCGCAGTGGAAGGTGGTCATGTTCATCACCTGGCGCGCGGCGCGGGCTGGCATCGTCACCGGCATCCTGCTCGCCATCGCCCGCGCGGCCGGCGAGACGGCGCCGCTGCTCTTCACCTCCCTCGGCAACAACGCCTTGTCGACCGACCTGTCGAAGCCCATGGCGAGCCTTCCCATCGCCATCTACCAGTTTGCCGGCAGCCCGTTCGACGACTGGGTCTCGCTTGCCTGGGCTGGCGCGCTGCTCATCACCGTGGGCGTGCTCGTGCTCAACGTGGCGTCCCGTCTGTTCCTCGCGCGGAGCCACTAGGCCCCCGACTGGGCTCCCGCGTACCCGAACCCTTCCGAATTCATCCTCCGAAGCGAGGCCAAAATGACTTCAGCCGTCGATCCCACCTTCAACATCTCCTCCTCGGTCGCCGCCCGTCCGGACGCGCTGGCCGCCCCCGCCAAGATCAAGGTGGAGAACCTGCAGTTCTACTACGGCAGCAACCACGCCCTGCGGAATATCAACTTCCATGTTCCGGAAAAGCGGGTGACCGCCATGATCGGCCCCTCGGGCTGCGGCAAGTCCACCCTGCTGCGCGTGTTCAACCGCATGTACGACCTCTATCCCGGCCAGCGGGCCGAGGGCGCGGTGCTGTATGACGGCGTGAACATTGTCGGCAAGGAGCTGGATTCCACCATCGTGCGCACCCGCATCGGCATGGTGTTCCAGAAGCCCACCCCGTTCCCCATGACCATCTATGACAACATCGCCTTCGGCGTGAAGCTGCACGAGAAGCTCTCGAAGGCGCAGATGGACGAGCGCGTGGAATGGTGCCTGCGCAAGGCCGCCATCTGGGACGAGACCAAGGATCGTCTGCACACCTCGGCGCTCGGCATGTCCGGTGGCCAGCAGCAGCGCCTGTGCATCGCCCGCACCATCGCGGTGCGTCCCGAGGTGATCCTGCTGGACGAGCCCACCTCGGCCCTCGACCCCATCTCCACCTCGAAGATCGAGGACCTGATCGACGAGCTGAAGCAGGACTTCACGATCGTCATCGTCACGCACAATATGCAACAGGCCGCGCGTTGCGCCGACATCACCGCCTTCTTCTATCTCGGCGAACTGGTCGAGGTGGCGCCTTCGGACGTGATCTTCACCAATCCGAAGGAGATCAAGACGCGCGACTACATCACCGGCCGCTTCGGCTGAGGACTGGAGCGGCTTTGGGTCAGCGGCGTCGCAAGGCCGCTCGATCGTTTTGCTTTACCGCATTTTCGTCACGCGAACCGGTGCCCACTTCGCTGGAAAATGCTTGAAAAGGATTATTCCGATGCCGGAGCATACCGTTTCGTCCTTCGACCAGGAGTTGAAGGAAATCGGCCGCAAGGTGGTGGAGATGGGCGGCCTCGCCGAGCGGCTGGTCGCCGACAGCGTGTCCTCGCTCATCAAGCGTGACGGCGCCCTCGCCCAGAAGGTCGTGCTGCTCGACACCACCGTCGACCAGATGCAGCGCGAGATCGAGGATCGCGCCATCCTCGTCATCGCCAAGCGCCAGCCGGTGGCCAACGATCTGCGTGAGATCGTGTCGGCCATCCGCATCGCCAACGACCTGGAGCGCATCGGCGACCTGGCCAAGAACGTGGGCAAGCGCGTCATGGCCATCGAGGGCGAATACCACCCGGCCAAGCTGGTGCGGGGTGTGGAGCACATCTCCGACCTGGTGCTGGAGCAGCTCAAGGAAGTGCTCGACGCCTATGCCGCCCGCAACGAGGCGAAGGCGGTTGAGGTGTGGGGCCGCGACAGCGCCATCGACACCATGTACACGTCCCTGTTCCGCGAACTCCTCACCTATATGATGGAAGATCCGCGCAACATCTCCGTGTGCACGCACCTGTTGTTCTGCGCGAAGAACATCGAGCGCATCGGCGACCACGCGACCAATGTCGCGGAAATCGTCTATTACATGGTCACCGGCCAGAACCTGCCGGAGAGCCGCCCGAAGGCGGACGCCTCCAGCGAGACCACCCTGGCTTTTCCGGGACGTTCCGCCCAGGCTTGAGCGGACGTGATGGCTGGTCCCGATCCCGGTCCGTCCGGGCCGGGCAGCCGATGTCGTCAAGACGGGTGATGCCAAGACGGGTGATTTATAGTGCCGGCGCATATTCTGATCGTCGAGGATGAGGAGCCCCTGACCCTCCTGCTTCGCTACAATCTGGAGTCGGAGGGCTACGGCGTGGAAAGCGTCGGCCGCGGCGACGAGGCTGAGACGCGCCTGCGCGAGAGCGTGCCCGATCTCGTCATCCTCGACTGGATGCTGCCGGGCCTGTCCGGCATCGAGTTGTGCCGGCGCCTGCGCACCCGTCCGGAGACCGAGCGCCTGCCCGTCATCATGCTCACCGCCCGCGGCGAGGAGACCGAGCGCGTGCGCGGCCTTGCCACCGGCGCTGACGATTATGTGGTGAAGCCGTTCTCGGTGCCCGAATTGCTCGCCCGGGTGCGCGCCCTGCTGCGCCGGGCTAAGCCCGAGCACGTGGCCACCCTGCTGCGCGCCGGCGATATAGAGTTGGACCGGGAGACCCACCGGGTCCACCGCGCCGGCCGCGAGGTCCACCTCGGCCCCACCGAATTCCGCCTCTTGGAATTCCTGATGCAGAGCCCCGGACGGGTATTTTCCCGCGAGCAGCTGCTCGACGGGGTGTGGGGGCAGGACGTCTATATCGACGAGCGCACGGTGGACGTGCATGTGGGTCGCCTGCGCAAGGCCATCAACCGCGGCCGCCAGTCCGATCCCATCCGCACCGTGCGGGGGGCCGGCTATTCCTTCAACGAGATGTTCGCCCGCTCCCATTGAGGGACGGCGCCTTAAGACGAGAGGGCGCCGTCACCCTCCGACTCGACCGGAGGGTCTATGGAACGGCCGGGACACTGCGGCCAGGTTTTGGCCAGGCGGCGAGATGGACCCTCCGGTCAAGCCGGAGGGCGACGATGGTGAGATGGGCGGGGAAGCGCCGGTACCCCCCTTCCCGCACGCGGGAGAAGGGGTGACGGCGGCTCTTTTCAACCCGGGCCGAGACCGCCCATGGGGCCAAACGGGCGGCACCAGCGCCATCCTATCCCGAGCGCACCCCGATCAGCCCCAGCACCTGCCGGGCCGCCCGCTCGCCTGACAGCCAGGCGCCGCCCACCGTGCCCCACAGGGTCTCGTGGGCGTGCTCGCCGGCGAACACCATGCGGCCGCCCACGGTCTCGATGAAGGCGCGGCGCATGTTGCCGTAGCCGGGCAGGGCGCAGGAGAAGGCGCCGAGCGCATAGGTCTCCTTGCTCCAGCGGGTGGCGTGCACCTTGCCCATCCGCGCCGCCGTGTCGGCGCCGAATTCACGGGTCAGCGCTTCCCTGGCGAAGGCGGCCGCAGCTTCCGGAGCGGCGTTGGCAAGGCCGGCTGCGGTGTCGCCGGCCACGTCCAGCGTATAGAGGTCGCCGCCGCCGATGCGGGCGCGCATCATGTAGGCGCGCGCGCCGTCGGCCTTGAAATAAAGCGTCTCGTCCGCCGCAAGCGAAGCCGGATTGCGCGGCAGGCGGAAGGCGATGTGGTCGTAGGCGCCCAGGGTGATCTTCTCCACCGCCGTGCGATAGCGCGGCTGGAACGGCAGGATGCGCAGCCTGCCGCTGGCGATCACGCTGGGCGGCACGGCGACGACGACGGAACGCCCCTGGATGGTGCCCTTGTTGGTCTGCACGGTGACGAGGCGGCCGGTCAGCTCCACGCTGCGGGCCACCGTCTCCAGCCGCACCGTCAGCGGTCGTGCCAGCTGGGCGACCAGCGTGCCGATGCCCTGGCGGCAGATCTCCTCGCCCTCGCGCTCATCGGCGCGGGAGAAATCCACCGTGGAAACCTGGTCCAGCTCCTTGGCGCAACCGATGGGCCCCACCACGAAGCGGGCGCTCGGTCCCCATGGGCCGAGGTCCGGCAGGGCGCGGGCGGCTGGCATGTCGCGGCCGGCGTCGCCGGCGGCGCCGATGGCGCGCTCGGCTCGGCGCACCGTGGCGACGAAGGCCTCGTAGTCCGTATCGCGGGCCTCGCGCCCGTTCACATAGAGCCGGCCGCCTTCGGGCGCGCGGGTGATGTCGAGCCCTTCGGCCCTGCCATAGGCCGCCATGGGGCGGGCCGCCGGCATGTTCAGCCGCGCCGCTCCCAGGTCGAAGGGTACACCGAACAAAGCGGTGTCGGTGACGGTGCGCCCGCCCACCCGGTTCGTCGCCTCGATGAGCACATAGGAGCGCCCGGCCTCGGCGATGCGTCGCGCGGCGGAGATGCCGGCGGCCCCGGCGCCGATGATGATGACATCCGCCTCGCCCTGCTGGCCAAGCGCGCGGGTGATGCCCAACGGCAGGGCGCCGAGCGCGGCGCCTCCGGCGAGGAAGGCGCGGCGGGTGAGGGGGGAAAGGCGCGGATCGGTCACGGGCCGGACGCTAGCATGGCCGGCGCGCGCGGGGGAGGGGGCCTCGGTGCCGCGCCATCGGCTTGCTCCTTGTCCTCCGGCGGACGGGCCTACCCCAGCACGCCCAGCGCCTGTTTGGCGGCCCGCTCGCCGGAGAGCCAGGCGCCGCCGACCGAGCCCCACAGGCTTTCATGGGCGTGCTCGCCGGCGAAAATCAGGCGGTCGGAGACGATCTCCATGAAGGCCCGGCGCATATGGGCGTAACCGGGCAGGGCGCAGGTGAAGGCGCCCAACGCCCAAGGCTCGCGGCTCCAGCGCGTGGCGTGCACCTTGCCCACCTTCGCCGCCGTGCGGGCACCGAATTCATGAGTCAGCGCCGCCATGAGGAAGGCGCGTGCGGCCTCCGGCGGGCCGTTGGCGAGGTCGGCGGCGACGGCGCCGGCCACCTCCAGGCTGTGGAGGCTGCCGCCGTTGATGCGGGCGAGGAGGCCGTAGGCCCGTGACCCGTCCACCTTGAAGTAGACGAGTTCGTCCGCCTTCAGCCCGGCGGGGTTGCCCGGCAGCTCGAAGGCGATGTGGTCGTAGGTGCCCAGCGTGATGGTCTCGACCGCCGTGCGGACGCGCTCCGGCAGGCGCGGCAGGATGCGCAGCGTGCCGGCGGCGATCACGCTGGGCGGCACGGCGATGATGACCACGCGGCCCTTCAGGGTGCCGCGATCGGTGGCGACCGATGCCAGGCGCCCGTTGAAGTCCACCGTGCTGGCGGCGGTGTTGAGGCGCACGCTGAGGGGTGCGGCGAGCTTGGCCACCAGGGTGCCGAAGCCCTGCCGGCAGAATTCGTCCTCGTCCTTCTCCTCGGACCGGGAAAAATCCACGGTGGAAACCTGGTCCAGCTCCTTGGCGCAGGAGAACGGCCCCAGCGCGAAGCGGGCGCTCGGCGCCCAGTCGCCGAGGTTCGGCAGCACCCGGCCGGCGGGAACATCCCGCCCGGCCTCGCCGGTGGCCACGATGGCGCGCTCGCCCCGCTTCACGGCGGCGAAGAAGTCGGCGCGTTCGCCCTCGCCCGCCTCGGCGCCGTCCATGAACAGCCGGCCGTGGTGGGGCGCGCCATAGAGGTCGAGGCCCGCCGCCCGGCCGAAGGCGGACAGGGGATGCAGGCTCGGGGTATGGATCCAGTGGGCGCCTACATCGAACGGGACGCCGAAGATGGAAGTGTCGGCGAAGGCGCGCCCGCCCACCCGGCCGGAGGCCTCGATCAGCGCATAGCTGCGCCCGGCCTCGGCGATGCGGCGGGCCGCGGCGATGCCCGCCGC
This sequence comes from Xanthobacter autotrophicus, assembly GCF_005871085.1. Classification (GTDB taxonomy): domain Bacteria; phylum Pseudomonadota; class Alphaproteobacteria; order Rhizobiales; family Xanthobacteraceae; genus Xanthobacter; species Xanthobacter autotrophicus. Next base: position 248,248 of record NZ_VAUP01000031.1, read on the forward strand.
ACCGGCACCGATGATGATGACATCGCTCTCCGACGCCTGCCCCAGGGCGGCATAGGGACCGGCAAGGGGCACCGCGGCCAGCGCGGCCCCCCGGGCGAGCAGTTTGCGGCGGTTCATCACGATGGTCCGGCCTTGTCCGTCTCGGACGTGACCATAGGGCCGGATCGGTCCCGGTTGAACCGGCCTGATGGGCACGACCGTCACATGATCGCGCACGGCAGGGCGCGCGGGAACGGGGGAACGGGGGCGCGCGCGGCAGGGGGGCTCAGTTCCGCCGGTTCGCCACGAACAAGGCGGCCTCGGCCAGCACCGCGCCGCGCGCGCCGAAGGGGGCGAGGGCGGCGGCGGCATCCGCCACCAGCCGGTCGAGCAGGGTGCGGGCGGCCGACAGGCCGAGACGGGAGACCAGGGTCGCCTTGCCGGCGGCGGCGTCCTTGCCCACCTTCTTGCCCACCTCCTCGGCGGTGCCCTCCACGTCGAGGATGTCGTCGGCGATCTGGAAGGCGGCGCCCAGCGCCCGGCCGTAGGCCAGGAGCGCCGCGCGCTCGTCCGCCGTGGCACCGCCCAAAAGCGCGCCGGCCTCCACGGAGACCGCCAGAAGCGCGCCGGTCTTCATGGCCTGGAGGTCGCGGATGGCGTCTTCCGCAAGGGCAAGGGGGGCGCCGCCGGAGAAGCGACCCTCGGCGGTGAGGTCCAGCATCTGCCCGCCCACCATGCCGCCGATGCCCGCCGCCCGCGCCAGCGCCCGTACCAAAGCGATGCGCACGGCGGCATCGGGATGGGCGTCCTCCCCCGCCAGCAGGTCGAAGGCGAGGGTGAGCAGGCCGTCGCCGGCGAGAATGGCGGTAGCCTCGTCATAGGCCCGGTGCACGGTGGGCCGGCCCCGGCGCAGATCATCGTCGTCCATGGCCGGCAGGTCGTCATGGACCAGGGAATAGCAATGGATGCACTCGATCGCGGTGGCCGCCGTCACCGCCTGATCGGCCGGGATGCCGAACAAAGCGGCGCTTTCGATCACCAGAAAGGGCCGCAGCCTTTTGCCGCCGCCGAGCGCGCCGTGGCGCATGGCGGCCATCAGCCGCTCGGGCCGCAGCCGCTCGCCGGGCAGCGCGGCGTCGGCGAGGGCGAGGGCCAGGCGGGTCTCGGTGGCCGTGGCGGAGGCGTCGAGCCGGTCCTTGAGGGAAAGGGTCACGATCGGGTCACCTTGGGCAAACGGGCCAAGACCAGCGGGCCGAGACCTGCGGGCCACAAACGGGGCGGGAGGGAACGCCCAGGCCGGGCGCGCCGTTGACGGGGGCCACCGGGTGCCCCAACCAGAAGGCCGGGTCAAGCCGATTGGCCGCGCCCGGCGGGCGAGGGAGGATTTTGATGGTCGCTCTGGTGCTGCGCGTGCTGCTGGCTCTCGCCGCCATCCCGCTGGTCCTGTCCCTCGCCTACAACGTGGTCAATCCGGTCTCCGCCCTCATGCTGCTGCGATGGGTTCAGGGCGAGCGGGTGGAGCGGGTCTGGACCCCCATCGAGCAGATGTCCCCGGTGCTGGTGCGCACCGTCATCGCCTCGGAGGATGCGAGCTTCTGCAGCCATTGGGGCGTCGATCTCGACGAGATGCGCGCCGCCATCGACAAGGCGGACGAGCTGGAGGATGCGCGCGGCGCCTCCACCATTCCCATGCAGATCGCCAAGAACCTGTTTTTGTGGCCGGGGCGGGCGCTGATCCGCAAGGCGTTCGAGATCCCGCTCGCTCTGTGGCTGGACCTGGTGGTGAGCAAAAGGAGGCTGATCGAGATCTATCTCAACATCGCCGAATGGGGGCCGAACGGGGAGTTCGGGGTGGAGGCGGGGGCGCGCCGGGCCTTCGGCATTCCGGCGGCGCGGGTGGATGCGCGGCAGGCGGCCCTGCTGGCGGTGACGCTGCCCAACCCCCGAAGGCGCAATGCGGGCAATCCCTCCCCCGGGCTCGAGCGTCTCGCCGCCCGGCTCCAGGCACGGGTGCCCCGGGAGGGGCCCGAGTTGACGGCCTGCCTCGGGCCGCTGCGTTAGGGTTGCGGAATACGACGAACCGCTCGATTGTGCCGCCCGCAAGCGCCAACGTTCTTGATTGTGCCGCCCGCAAGCGCCACATGGGAGCGCGTGGCGTCGGTGAACCGGCGCGCCTTCCTCCCACCGGCCCGGTCATGACGCACTCCACCGCCCCCGCCCGCCCCAAGATGAGCCCCTGGCTCAAGATCGGCCTCGAAATCGGTCCCCTGGTGCTGTTCTTTGTCGTCAACGGCTACGGCGGCATCTATGTGGCTACCGGCGCGTTCATGGTGGCAACGCTGGCGGCGCTGGCCGCCATGTGGGTGCTGGCGCGGCGCATCGCGGTGATGCCGCTGGTGTCGGCGCTGGTGGTGATGGTGTTCGGCGGCCTCACCCTGTGGCTCCAGGACGACCATTTCATCAAGCTCAAGCCCACCATGGTGAATGCCCTGTTCGGCGTTCTGCTCCTGGGTGGCCTCTACTTCAAGAAGCCGCTGCTGCCCTATGTCTTCGACGGCATGGTGAAGCTGACCGACGAGGGCTGGCGGGTCCTCACCATCCGCTGGGGCGTGTTCTTTCTCGTGATGGCGGTGCTGAACGAGATCGTGTGGCGCACCGTCTCCACCGACACCTGGGTCGCCTTCAAGACCTTCGGCTACCTCCCGCTCACCTTCGCCTTCGCCATGGCCCAAGCCCCGCTGATGGCGCGCCATGAGCTGAAGGACGCCCCGCAGGAGGGTTGATGCGCCGCCTCCCGCTGTCGTTCGCTGATTTTACAGGCTCCGGCCGGTTGACTGCGGCCGTGCACATCCGCATAAGCCCGAAAGAGGGCGCAGAATGCTGACGAAAAAAGGAAAGTATGGTCTCAAGGCCGCGGTCCACCTGGCCCGCCTGCCGCCGGGCGGGTCGACACAGGTGGCCGATATCGCCGAGGCCAACAACATCCCGAAGAAGTTCCTCGACGTCATCCTTGGCGAACTGCGCAACGCCGGCTTCCTGTCCTCCAAGAAGGGCAAGCTCGGCGGCTACCGCCTCGCCAAGGCGCCGGAGGACATCGTGGTGGGCGAGATGATCCGCGCCCTCGACGGGCCGCTGGCGCCCTTCCCCTGCGCCAGCCGCAACGCCTACGAGCCGTGCGAGGATTGCGACGTGGCCACCTGCGAGGTGCGCCTGCTCATGGTGCAGGTGCGCGACGCCATCGGCACCGTGCTCGACACCTACACCCTCGCCGAGATGCGCGACCTCTCGCGGGAAGCTTTGTCCTCCTTCGTGGACTATATCTGAGCCGGGCGGCGGCCCCTGTCTTCGGCCAGCGCCGGCCTCATTGCTGGGCGGCCAGGAAGGTGCGGAAACGCACCAGCGCCACGGCGAAGAACAGCACGCCCATGCCGAAGGTGGCCGCAAAGCGCGGCCACACCGTCTCGAGCCCCGCCCCCCGATAGAGGATGGCCTGGGCGAAGGCCACGAACTGGGTTGAGGGCGAGGCCTGCATCGCCACCTGCAGCCATTGCGGCATGCTTTCGAGCGGCGTGAAGCCGCCGGACAGCATGTTCATGGGCAGCACGGTGAGGAAGAACAACAGCCCGAACTGCGGCATGGACCCCGCCAGGGTGCCGAGGAAGATGCCGAGCGAGGCGGTGAAGAACAGGTAGAGCGCCGTGCCCGCGAGGAACAGCGGGATGGAGCCGGCGATCCCCATGCCGAGCCCCCATTTCAGCACCACCACGATGCTGAAGGCGGAGCCGGCGAGGATGACCGCGCCGTTGGCGAGGATCTTGGCCAGCATGATCTCGGACGGGTGCACCGGCAGCACGAGAAGGTGCTCCAGCGTGCCGTGCTCGCGCTCTCGGATCAGGGCGGCGCCGGCCAGCAGCACCGAGAGCATGGTGATGTTGGTGATGAGCCCCATGGTGCCGGTGAACCAGGAGGATTCCAGTCCCTGGTTGAAGGCGATGCGGACCTGAAGCTCCACCGGGCTCGCCACCCCCTCCGAATGCCGCAGCACGAAGCGGTTCACCTCCTCCTGGAAGATGGCGGAGATGTCGTTGGCGCCGAGGCCCGCCTGCATCAGGGACGTGGCGTCGATGAGAAGCTGCACCGAAGGCGCGCGGCCGGCCAGAACGTCCGACTGCAAGTCCGGCGGAAAGTTGATGACGAAGGTGTAGCGGGCCGCATCCATGCCCGGATCCACCTGCTGCGGGGCGAGCGGCACCGGCCGCTGGAAGCGCGGCGGCAGCAGGGCGTCGAGGATGGCGTTGGAGAGGGCGGAATTGTCCTCGTCCACGACGCCTACCGTGGCGCGGTTCAGGTCGTGCTTCATGCCGTTGGCCTGGAGCACGATGGCGAGGGTGAAGGCATAGGCCACCAGCACCAGCAGCGAGCGGTCGCGCCACAGGCTGATGAGCTCCTTCACCGCCAGCTCGCGCACATTGCCGAGGAAGGCGAGCCAGCGGGGAGGAGCCTTGGCAAGGGGAGGGGAGGGCGCGACCATGTCAGACCTCCTGCTTGCGCAGGATGAGGAAGGCCAGCGCCAGCAGCGCCGGCCAGAAGGCGGCGGTGGCGAGCACGAAGGGCAGGAGTTCGAAAAAGCCCAGCCCCTTGGTGAAGGCGCCCACGCTGATGCGCATGAAATAGGTGGTGGGGAAGAAGGTGCCCAGCACCCACGCCCCGCCCTCCAGCGTCGCCACCGGCTGCATCATGCCGGAGAACTGGGTGGCCGGCATCATGGTGCCGATGGCGGTGCCGAACAGGGCCGCCACCTGGGTGTTGGTGAGGGTGGAGGAGACCAGGCCTATGGCGGTGGTGGCTAGCACATAGGCGAGCGCCCCCAAAGCCAGCCCGAGGAACGAGCCCTTCAGCGGCACCCCGAACAGGAACAGCGCCATCAGCACCATGACGACGAAGTTGAAGAAGGCCACCCCCGCATAGGGCAGTTGCTTGCCCAGCAGGAATTCCAGCTTGGTGACCGGCGTGACGTAGAGGTTTGTGATGGAGCCCAGCTCCTTCTCCGTCACCACCCCCAGGGCGGTGAGGATGGCCGGGATGAAGATGAGCATGAGCGCGATGGTGGCCGGCACCATGGCGTCGAGGCTGCGGAACGACTGGTTGTAGCGGTAGCGCATCTCCAGCGTCGCCGCTGTCGACAGGGTCCGCCCCGCCTGCTGCGCCACGTCCGACAGGAACATGGCGTGGACCGCGGCCACATAGCCCTGGATGGTCTCGGCGCGGAACGGCATGGCGCCGTCGATGGTCACCAGCACCTCGGTGGGCCGTCCGGAGCGCAGATCGGCGCCGAAATTCGGCGGCAGCTCGATGGCGAAGGCGATGGCGTTGGATTTCAGCCGCCGGTCGAGGTCATCCGGGCTGGCCAGAGGCGGCTGCACCACGAAATAGGGCGAGTGGGCGAAGCCATCCACATAAGCCCGGCTTTCCGGCGTCTGGTCGCGATCGAGCACGGCGAAGCGCAGCTTGTCCACGTCGAGGGTGATGCCGTAGCCGAAGATGATCATGAGGAACGCCGTGCCCAGAAGGGCAAAGGCGAGCCGGACCGGATCTCGCTTCAGCTCCAGGGTCTCGCGCCAGGCATAGGCGCCGAGGCGGCGCGGGGAGAAGCCGGCGGGCTTGCCGGTGGCTCTCGGCGCCGGGGGTGGCAGCTGAGCGTCGGTCTGCGCCGCCCGGCCGCCCATCTCCATATAGGCGATGAAGGCGGCCTCCAGCGTCGCCGCCTGCTTCTCGTCCTTGAGCGCCTGCGGCGTGCCGGTGGCGATCACCTTGCCCGCATGCATGAAGGAGATGCGGTCGCAGCGCTCCGCCTCGCCCATGAAATGGGTGGAGACGAAGATGGTGACGCCGTCCTCCCGCGACAGGCGCTGAAGATGGTCCCAGAAATTGTCGCGGGCCACCGGGTCCACGCCCGAGGTCGGCTCGTCGAGGATCAGCACTTCCGGCTCGTGCAGCACCGCCACCGCCAGCGACAGGCGCTGGCGCACGCCCAGGGGCAGGCCGTCGGCAAGGGCGTCGAGGTGGCTGGCAAGGTCGAAGGCGCGCACCAGCTCGGCGATGCGCCGGTGTGCGTCTTCTTCCGGCAGGGAGAACAGATGCGCGTGCAGGTCGAGGTTCTGGCGGACCGTGAGTTCGCCATAAAGCGAGAAGGCCTGGCTCATATAGCCCACGCGCCGGCGGGTCTCGATGTCGCTGGGGTCCACCTGGACGCCGAACAGCAGCGCCTCGCCGGAGGAAGCAGGCAACAGACCGGTGAGCATCTTCATGGTGGTGGACTTGCCGCAGCCGTTGGAGCCGAGGAAGCCGAAGATCTCGCCCTTGCGGATCTTGAAGCTCACATGGTCCACCGCGACGAAATCCCCGAACTGCCGGGTGAGGCCGCGCGATTCGATGGCGATGGGCGCGTCGGCGGCGATGGCCTCGATGTGCTCCGTGCCGTCGCCGTCGCCGCGCTGGCCTTCCGGCAAGAGCGAGATGAAGGCGCGCTCCAGGTTCGGCTGGCCGGTGCGGGCCAGCAGCTCCGCGGGGCTACCGTCGGCGAGGATGCGGCCGGCATCCACCATCACCACGCGCTCGAAGCGCGCCGCCTCCTCCATGTCGGCGGTGGCGACCAGCAGGGTCAGGCCCGGGCGGGCGGCGCGGATGGTCTCGATGAAATCCCAGAACTGGCGGCGCGAGAGAGGATCGACGCCGGTGGTGGGCTCGTCCAGCAGCAGCAGGTCGGGGTCGTGGACCAGCGCGCAGCACAGGCCCAGCTTCTGCTTCATGCCGCCGGACAATTTGCGCATGAGCCGGTCGGCGAAGGGGTCAAGGCCGGTGGCGGCGAGCAAAGGTGCCACCCGGGCGCCCTTGGCGCCGGCCTCCTCGCCGAACAGGCGGGCGAAGAAGGCGATGTTCTCGGCCACCGTGAGGTTGGGATAGAGGTTGCGCCCCAGCCCTTGCGGCATGAAGGCGATGCGCGGCTGGGTCGCCTCGCGGGCGCGCCTGTCGGAGAAGTCCGCGCCCAGCACCTCCACCTTGCCCTGCTGGATGCGCTTGGCCCCGGCGATGAGGCCCAACAGGGTGGACTTGCCCACCCCGTCCGGTCCCACCAGGGCCACGGAGGCGCCTTCCGCGATGGTGAGGTCGAGCCCGTCCACCGCGAGGGTGCGGCCATAAAGATGGCGGATGCCTGCGAGATGCAAGGCAGCACCCGCCATCACCTCGCGCACCGGCTCCTCGCTCACTGGGCAGCCTCGGTCACGAGGTCGGACTGGAGCCAGGAGGGCCACTGGGCCTTGGGATCCATCCGCACGTAGCCGACGCCGGTCACGCCGGTCTTCACCTGCTCCAGGTATTTTTCCACCAGCGGGCGGGCCACGCGCAGCTTCACGCGGAACATCATGCGGTCGCGCTCGCGCTGGGTTTCCACCTGCTTGGGGGTGAACTGCGCCCGCGCCGACACGAACGAGACGGCGGCCGGGACGGCGCGGTCGGGCAGGGGCTCCAGCAGCAGGCGCGCCTCGGCGCCGAGGGTGATGGCGCCGGCGTCCGAGGCGGGCAGGAAGATGGTCATGTAGACATCGGAGAGGTCGATGAAGGTGAGCACCTTGCCGCCCGCGCCCAGCACCTCGCCGGGCTCGGCGAGACGGTAGATGACGCGGCCGGACTTCGGCGCCGTGAGGGTGCCGTCCTCCACCATGCGGGTCAGGCGCTCCACCTCCGCCTCGGCGGCGCGGATGGCGGATTCGCTGGCCGCAAGGCTGCTCTGCGCGGCGGCCAGCGCCGCCTGCGCGGTGAGCTTGGTGGTGCGGTATTGATCCACCTTCTGCTCGGTGGCAAAGCCCTTGGTGACGAGGGTCTCCTGCCGCTCCAGCTCCTTGGCGGCGAGGTCCAGCTCGCCCTTGCGCTGCTCCACCACATGGGTGGCGGTATCGCGGGACTGGCGGGCCTGGCTCGCCTGCGCCTCGGCGGTGCGCAGGGCGGCGGCGGTCTCCGCCACATCCATATGGGCCACCACCTGGCCCTGGTGAACGAAGTCGCCCTCCTCCGCGAGCACGTCGAGCACCCGGCCGGCGGCCTTGGTGGCCACGTCCACCTGCGTCGCCTCGATGCGGCCGTTGCCATAGGCGAAGCCCGGCGGCAGGGCGCGGCTGCGGCTCGCCATGTACCAGGCGCCCGCTCCGCCTGCGCCGACGACGGCAAGGAGAGCCAGCAGGATGACAAGCGTGCGCTTCATGAAAGGACACCTTTTCGGCGTGCAGACGCGCCCGCGGAAGGTCCTGCGGAAAGGTGCCGGCAAGGGGATGCAACGGCAGGCCACTCCCGCGGGGCTTCGGGGCGGACTTGAAGATACAACGTACGGCGGTGCAGCAATACGGCGTTGATCAAGGTCAATCGTGATCGATCCGCGCCTGCAGGGCCATGGCCCCGGCCGGGTTGCGCACCTTGGCGCCGCTGATCAGGTAGATGAACACGTCGCGGCTGGCATTGCCGGCCTTCGCCGCCGGCGCGAGCGTGGGCAGGCCTTCCGGGATCGCACCCTTCTCCCAGTCATGGGCAGCCTTGGCCCAGCGGTCCAGCCCGGCATCATCATAGCCGGTTTCCACCTCCTCCCGCGTGCGCTGGAGGCGGGCATAGGTGAAGTCGGCGGTCATGTCGGCGATGGCGGGGTAGTCGTCGTGGTCGGCATAGACCACCGCCACCTTGTGCTTGCGCGCCAGCGCCACGAAGTCCGGCACCGCGAACGAGGGGTGCCGCACCTCTACCGCGTGGCGCAGCCTCACCCCCTCGTGGCTCTCCGGAAGCAGAGCGAGGAAGGCTGCGAAATCCTCCGGGTCGAAGGCCTTGGTGGCGGCGAACTGCCAGTTGATGGGGCCGAGCCGGTCGCCCATCTCGACAATGCCGCTGGCGATGAACTTAGCCACGCTCTCCTGCGCCTCCGCCAGCACCCGGCGATGGGTGACATAGCGGGTCGCCTTGAGGGCGAAGACGAAGCCGTCCGGCACCTGCCCCGCCCATTCGGAGCAGGATTTGGCCGAGGGCGTGCGATAGAAGGTGCCGTTGATCTCGATGGTCTTCAGGCGCTCGCCCGCGAAGGGCAACTCCTTCTTCTGGACCAGACCTTCGGGATAGAACACGCCCCGCCAGGGCTCGAACGTCCATCCGCCGATGCCGACGCGCACGCTCATGGGGTTCCTCCTTGCCGTGTTGCCGACCGAGTTGATGCCGTCCGCGCGCCCTCAGGGCAGCGGCAGGACGTGGGAATATTTCACCTGCTCCAGCGAAAACGAGCTTTCGATGGAGGCGATCCCTTCCAGCCGGGTCAGCTTCTGCTTCAGGAACCTCTCATAGGCATCGAGGTCCGCCGCCACCACCCGTAAAAGGTAATCCCGCTGGCCGGTCATGAGATAGCATTCCAGCACCTCCGGCCATGTGCGGATGGCGGCGGCGAAGGCGTCCAGCGCCTCCTCCTTCTGCCGCTCCAGCTTGATGGAGACGAAGACGCTCACCGGCAGCCCGGCCTTGCGCTGGTCCAACACCGCCACGTAGCGGGAGATGAGCCCGTCCTCCTCCAGCGCCCGCACGCGCCGCAGGCACGGCGAGGGGGAGAGGCCCACCTCGTCCGCGAGATCCGCGATGCTCATGCGCCCGTCGCGCTGGAGGGCGGCGAGGATTTTACGGTCGATGGCATCAAGGCGCACGTTTCCGCTCCAAAGGCGACGGATATTGGCAGGATATGCCTCAACTGGTCCCGTGTTAATGTGGATTTGAGCGAACCTGCCGGCCGGCTCGCGCTAGACTGTGCGTCAGCGGCGCGCCGGCTCGAAGCGCGCCCCAAAAAACGCCCTTCGAGGACCGCCACATGGATCGCCACACCGCGCACCCGCCCGCTCCCTCGGCACTCTCCGCCCCCCTGCGCCCGCGCCCGGCGCCGCCGAGCGCGGAAGACCTTGCCATCCTCGCCGAGCTGGAGCGCAAGGTGCTGTGGCTGGCGAGCTGGATGATCCACAATGCCAACCACCTGCGCCCGAGCAGCGACGGGCTGAAGGTGGGCGGTCATCAGGCCTCCTCCGCTTCGCTAGCCGCCATCATGAGCGCGCTCTATTTCCACGTGCTGCGCCCGGAGGACCGGGTGGCGGTGAAGCCCCACGCCAGCCCCATCTTCCACGCCATCCAGTATCTGTTCGGCCGCCAGACCCGCGACCGGCTGGCGCATTTCCGCGGCTTCAAGGGCGCCCAGTCCTACCCCTCCCGCACCAAGGACGCGGACGACGTGGATTTCTCCACCGGCTCTGTCGGCCTCGGCGTGGCGCAGACCCTGTTTGCGAGCCTCGCGCAGGATTACGTGCACGCCCACGGCCTCGCCGGCGACCGTCCGAAGGGGCGCATGATCGCGCTGGTGGGCGATGCGGAGCTGGACGAAGGCAACGTCTTCGAGGCCCTGCTGGAGGGCTGGAAGCACGAGGTGCGCAACACCTGGTGGATCATCGACTACAACCGCCAGAGCCTCGACGGCGTGGTGCGCGAGGGCCTCTATGAGCGCTTCACCGGCATCTTCGAGGCCATGGGCTGGCAGGTGGTCCTGCTCAAATACGGCACCCTCCAGCAGGCCGCCTTCGCCGAGCCGGGCGGGGCTGCCCTGAAAAGCTGGATCGACACCTGCCCCAATGCCGAATATTCCGCACTCACCTTCCAGGGCGGCGCGGCCTGGCGCAAGCGGCTGATGGACGACCTCGGCGATCAGGGGGAGGTGTCCGCCCTCATCGCCCGGCGCTCGGATGCCGAGCTGTCCGCCCTCATGACCAATCTGGGCGGCCACGACATCGCCGCCCTCATCGCAGCCTTCGACGCCATCGACCACGACCGGCCGGTGGCCTTCCTGTGCTACACGGTGAAGGGCTTCGGCCTGCCGCTGGCTGGCCACAAGGACAACCACGCCGGCCTCATGACCCCCGCCCAGATGGACGCCCTGCGCGCCGCCATGGGGGTGGGCGAGGGCCGCGAATGGGAGCCCTTCGAGGGCCTGAAGCGCCCGGCGGGCGAGCTTGCCGCCTTCCTTAACCGCGTGCCGTTCGCGCAGGGCGGCCCGCGCCGTTTCACCGACCCCGCCCTCACTGTCCCGGCCCTGGCGCCGCCGCCCAATCCGGTGATCTCCACCCAGGCGGGCTTCGGCCTCATCCTCCAGGACCTGGCCAAGGGCGAGAGCGCGCTCGCCGACCGCATCGTCACCACCTCGCCGGACGTGACCGTCTCCACCAATCTGGGGCCATGGGTGAACCGGCGCGGCCTGTTCGCCCACGCGGCGCTGGCGGATGTGTTCAAGCGCGAGCGCATCCCCTCCACCTTCGCCTGGGAATTCTCGCCCAAGGGCCAGCACGTGGAACTGGGCATCGCCGAGATGAACCTGTTCCTGACGCTTTCGGCCTTCGGCCTGTCGCACTCCCTGTTCGGCGCGCGCCTCGTGCCGGTGGGCACGCTGTATGATCCCTTCATCTGCCGCGGTCTCGATGCGCTGAACTATGCCTGCTACCAGGACGCCCGCTTCATCCTGGTGGCGACGCCCTCCGGCATCACTTTGGCGCCCGAGGGCGGGGCGCATCAGTCCATCTCCACCCCGCTCATCGGCATGGCGCAGGACGGCCTCGCCGCCTTCGAGCCGGCCTTCGTGGACGAACTGGCGGTGCTGATGGAATTTGCCTTCGACTATGTGCAGCGCGACGGGGAGGGGGCAGGCGACGAGCGCAACTGGCTGCGCGACGAGACCGGCGGCTCGGTCTATTTCCGCCTCTCCACCCGCCCGCTGGAGCAGCCGAAGCGGGTGCTGACCGAGGCGCAGAAGCGCGGCATCGTGGATGGCGCCTATTGGCTGCGGGAGCCCGGCCCCAATTGCGAATTGGTGGTGGCGGTGCAGGGCGCCGTCACCCCCGAGGCCATCGCGGCGGTGGCCCTCATCGCCGAGGACCGGCGCGACGTGGGCTTGCTCGCCGTCACCTCCGCCGACCGGCTGAACGCCGGCTGGACCGCCGCCGCCCGCGCCCGCGAGCGCGGCTTTGCCGGCGCCACCAGCCATGCAGAGCGCCTGATGGAGCCGCTGCCCCGCCATTGCGGCATCGTGAGTGTCATCGACGGCCATCCGGCGACATTGGGCTGGCTGGGCGCGGTGGCGGGCCATCGCCTGCGCGCGCTGGGCGTGGAGCATTTCGGCCAGACCGGGACGCTGGCCGACCTCTACGCCCATTACGGCCTCGACACCGCCGCCATCGTCGCCGCCGCCCAGGCCATCTCGCCCGGCCGCCCGCTGCGGCATCTCAAGGCGGTGTAGGGCACCAAGAACGGGTCATGCCATCGGCCTCTTGTGGTTGACCGAGGCCAAAGCGGTCCACTCCAAATGGCTCGCTCAGGCGCGGCGGGGGACTTGACCCACGGCCCATGAGTCAAGCTCACCGGCCGTGGGTATCCCCGCGACGGATGCAGCACCGCCCGCGTGCCGCCTGCCAGCACCCCACCCTGCGCCGGCGGGTGGCGGTGGCCGGTCGCCGATGTGCCCGTCGGCGGGCTTGTGGGGACATGACCTGCGATGTCATCGGACGGCTTGTCGTCGCGCTTCCGGTCCGCTAGAAGCGCAGAACCACACGCCCGGCGTCCCGCGCCGTGCCCTCGCGGAGAGGTGGCAGAGTGGTCGAATGCACCGCACTCGAAATGCGGCATACGGGCAACCGTATCGGGGGTTCGAATCCCCCCCTCTCCGCCAGAAATCAATTATGATTTTGAAAAATATATAGAATTTTGGATTGCCGCGGGTGCCGGCCTCACTGCGGGCGCTACCGTGTGACGCGGGTTGCGGACGAATGTTCCCGGACCGTGCGGATGATTGGCCGCTCAAACGGAAGGGCTTCACCCCGATCGGCGACCCATTGGGGCCTAACTCCATCGACCGAAATTCGACTTGTCGTCATCGTGCGCGCTGTCCGTCGTCGCGCGCCGGGTGAGCAACCCGCGCTGGGCGGTGACGTTGCCTATCGGATTGTCCACACTGACGGGGGCCTCTGATGGGGCTTCCGACGGCGCCGCGCTTTCGTTGGTCCAACACAAACTGCGTCAGGACCACCTGCGCAGCCCCGCCGCCTGTGCAGCGATGCGGGGAACTTGCAGTTGGATCGGCGACCTTCCGGGATCGCTACAGGCCCAATCGCCAGATTCTGGGAATGCGCCTGTTTTCTGCATGGTCTGAACCGGTGCCACCGGGAGCCGGAACCGGGCGTTGCTATGCCGGCAGGACGACTACCTTGGTTTTGACTGGGGTTCGTGCATAAAGGTCGATCATGTCCTGACTGAGAAGGCCGACACAACCGCTTGTAACGCCAGAGCCGATCGACTCGGGATCGCTGGTGGCGTAGATTGTATAGAGCGTGTACGTGCCGTTCTGATAGAGATGCAGTGTGCGGGCGCCGAGGGGGTTGTCGAGGCCGCCCGGCATGCCGCGGGCATATTTGGCCACCTCGGGCTGGCGCTGGATCATCTCCTTGGGCGGGGTCCAGGTCGCCCATTCGCTTTTGCGCCCGACATACGCGTCACCGCTCCACAGGAACCCGGCGCGGCCGACATTAGCCCCATAGCGGGTGGCGGATCCGCCGTCCTCGACGCGGTAAACGTAGTAATTGCCGGGATCGACGATAATGGTGCCCGGTGCTTCCTTGGTTTCGTAACTCACTGTCCGGCGAAAATATTTTGGATTGACCTTGTTGACATCGACCCCCGGGATCGGAAACTTCTCGGTGGGGACCGGCCCGTAGAGCTTCTCCGCCTCGGCGAGGCTCATGCCATCGGATGACGCGCAACCGGCCAGCCCCAGCGCGCCGAGACCGAGGGCAGAGCCGACCAGAAATGACCGGCGGCTGAGAGACCCCGACCGGAGCCCAGGCACGGCGACCTCGTCAGTCTCGCCAGCCGCGGCATTCCCATCGTCCATGATCATGATTTCGCAGCTTCCCATGTCCTGTTGCCCGACGCGAAAATACGCCGGCATACACGCGCCGATCCTCTCGCGGAGCGGAGATTGCCGTCACTTGGCGCGGCTGGCAAGCTCGGGCTTCACTGCGAGGGGCTTGCCATGCACCAAAGCCGGGAACGCCCACGCGGTCTCGTCGTGCTGGCCGCGACTCAAACATGCAGATCATGGCAGCAGTCGGGTCAGCCGGGCCAAGGCCCATCCGCCAGGCTCGACAAGGGCTTCTCCACGCACACCCTTCGCCACCCATCTTCTGCTTCCTCAAATCGCCATAGCACCGCGAAGACCTTGACCGTCGCGCACGTCGGACCGTGGTTTCGGCCCTTGAGGCATTCCGACGCCGGCCCGCTGGTTTAGCCCTGCCGTGATCGGGTCGGCTTCCGAAGCCCTTCACAGCAGCGGACCTTTGGGAAGGTCTGCTTCAGGAGCCACCCCAATTGCGTATCGTGGAGGGCGGAGCCTAGATGCCGAGGTAGGCTTCACGTACCCGGGGATCGGCGATCAGTTCGTCCGCGCTTCCGCCCATGGTGACGCGGCCGGTCTCCATGACGTAGCCGCGGTCCGCGACGGACAGCGCGCCGAAGGCGTTCTGCTCCACCAGCAGCACGGTCACGTCGAGGGCCTTGAGCGCCTTCACCACCTCGAAGATCTGCGCCACCAGGATGGGCGCAAGGCCCATGGAGGGCTCGTCCAGCAGCAGGCAGGCGGGACGGCCCATGAGGGCGCGGGCGATGGCCAACATCTGCTGCTGCCCGCCGGAAAGGCCGCCCGCGAGCTGGTTGCGCTTTTCCCTGAGTATCGGGAACATGGCGAAGGCGTCCGCCATGTCGCGCTCCACCCTCTCATCGGCGAAGATGAAGGCCCCGAGGCGCAGATTCTCCTCCACGCTGAGATTGGTGAAGATTTGCCGGCCCTCCGGGGACTGCGCCAGCCCGCGCGCGACGCGCCGATAGGCCGGCACGCAGGTCATCGCCTCGCCGCGGAAGGTGATGGCGCCGCCCGACACCGGCTGCACCCCGGAGAGGCAGCGCAGCAGCGTGGTCTTGCCCGCGCCGTTGGCCCCCACCACGGTGACGATCTCGCCCGAGCCGACGAACAGATCCACGCCGTGCAAGACCTCGATGCGGCCGTAGCGCGAGCGCAATCCCTCAACCGTGAGCATGGAGCGCCTCCGTGGTGCCGGCGCCGAGGTAGGCCTCGATCACCTTCGGGTTGCGGCTCACCACGGCGGGATCGCCCTCGGCGATCTTTTCGCCATGGTCCAGCACAACGATGGTGTCCGAGAGGCGCATCACCAGCTTCATGTCATGCTCCACCAGCAGGATGGCGACGCCAGTCCTGGCGACCTCGCAGATAAGGCGGTCGATCTCCTCGGTCTCCACCGCGTTGCAGCCGGCGGCGGGCTCGTCGAGCAGCAGCACGCGGGGGCCTGCGGCAAGCGCCCGCGCGATCTCCAGCCGCTTCAGCGCGCCATAGGAGAGGGCGCCGGCCTCGCGCTCCGCCGCCCGTTCCAGCCCCACCCGCTCCAACAGGACGCGCGCACCCTCCGCCGCCGCGCGCGAGCGCCGCCGCGAGCCGGGAAGACCGAGCAGGTCGGACAGCACAGGCCCGCGCTCATGCATGTGGAAGCCGACGATGACGTTCTCCAGCACGCTCATCTCGTGGAAGATCTGCAGGTTCTGGAACGTGCGCGACATGCCTCGCCCGGCCAGCAGGTCCGGGCGCAGGCCGGTCACGTCCTCGCCATCGAGGAGCACTTTTCCTGATTTCGGCAGGTAGACACCGGAAATCATGTTGAACAGCGTGGTCTTGCCGGCCCCGTTCGGGCCGATGACGGAGACGATCCTGCCCGTGTCGAGTGCAAAGGAGACGTCGTTGACCGCCTTCACGCCGCCGAAGGAGATGCCGAGGCCCTCCACTTGAAGCAGGCTCATTCGCCCCTCCCCCGCAGAAGGCGCCGGGCGCTCGGAATGAGCCCCGCCGGCAGGAAGATCATCACCAGCATCATCACGAGGCCCAGCACCACGTGCTCATAATCCTGCAGCACGGTAAGCACCTGCGGCAGCAAAGTGAGCAGGGCGGCGCCGAAGATGCCGCCGAGCACCGAGCCTGCCCCGCCGAGCACCGCCATGGTCACGAGTTCGATGGAGTGCATGAAGCCGGCCACGTCCGGGGTGATCAGCCGGTTCTGCAACGCCAGCAGCGAGCCGGCGACCGAGGCATAGACGGCGGAGATGACGAAGGCATTCAGCTTCGCTTTCGCCACGTCCACGCCGGCGGTGCGCGCCGCCACCTCCGAGCCGTGCAGCGCCCTGAGCGCGCGGCCGGTGGGGCTGTCGTGCAGGTTCAGCGCCAGCCAGGCGCCGACGAACAGCACGAGGCCGCAGAAGGCATACCAGAACTGCGGGTTGGTCAATGTGATGCCGAGCGATTCCAGCAGCGCGCGCAGGCCGGGGTCGGGCACCTTGATGCCGTCCGGCCCGCCGGTCAGCCAGCCCTCGTTGGCGAGCACCATGGCCACCAGCACGCCGAAGCCGAGGCTCGCCACGGCGAGGTAATAGCCCTTCAGCCGCAGGATCGGCCGGCCCACCCCATAGGCGACTGCGCCGGAGAGCACTGCGCCGAGCACCACCGCCAACGCGGGGGGCACCCCGAGGTGCACCGGCAGGAGCGCGCAGGCGTAACCGCCGATGCCCACGAAGCCGGCATGCCCGAGGCTGATCTGCCCGGCATATCCGGTGAGGATGACGATGCCCACCACCGCGATGGCGTTGACGAAGACCAGTGAGCCGACGCGATAGTAATAATTGGACGGGAAGAAGAACGGGCTGATGATCATCAGCGCCGCCAGCACCAGCAAGGTGGACTGCTTGGACGAGAGCCGCATGGTCACACGCGCTCCGTCGGATTGCTGCCGTAGAGGCCGCGCGGGAAGGCGAACAGCACGGCGAGGATGACGAAGAAGGCCACCGCATCCTTGTAGTGGGAGGAGATGTAGCCCGCCGTCAGCGCCTCCATGAGGCCGAGCAGCAGGCCGCCCGTCAGCGCCCCCTTTGGGCTGCCCATGCCGCCGAGCATGGCGGCGGCGAACCCCTTCAGCGCCAGCGAGATGCCCACCTCGAAGCTGGTCGGCAGGATCGGGGTGATGAGCACGCCCGCCAGCGCGCCGATGGCCGCGGACAGGGCGAAGGAGAGCGTCATCACGAAGCGGGTGTTGATGCCCACGAGCTGCGCCGCCAGCCGGTTGTTGGAGGTGGCGAGCACGGCGCGGCCGGTGAGCGTGCGGGTGAAGAACAGCCACAGCGCAACGAAGATCGCCACCGCCCCCGCCGTCACCCACAGGCTCTGCGGCAGCACGGTGGCGCCGAAGACGTGGAGCGGCTCGTCGCCCGAGAAGGACGGCAGGCGGTGCGTGCCCTTGCCGAGCACGATCTGGGTGACGCCACGGATGAAGATGGAGGCGCCGATGGTGATGATGATGAGCGACACCACCGGCGCCCCGCGTGCCGGCTCGATGGCGAAGGTGTTCAGCGCCACCCCGATGGCCGAGGTGACGGCGATGGCGATGAGCGCGGCGAGCGGCAACGGCAGGCCGGCGGCGACGCCGGCCACCGAGATCATGCCGCCCAGCATCACGAACTCGCCCTGGGCGAAGTTCACCACGTCGGACGCGTTGTAGATGATGGTGAAGCCGAGGGCGACGAGCGCATAAACCGCGCCCACCGTGACCCCGGATGCCAGGAACTGCAGCAGATCGGACATGTTCGCTCGCTCCCCGCGGGCGGTTCGAGGCGGCGGGCCGGACCCGGAGGGAGCGGCGAAGACCGTCTCACGCTGTGTGGAAGGGGGGCCGCGCCTGCCCGGCGGACGCGATGCGTCCTTGGGGGGCGGCTTGTCTTGGTGTCCGCCGCCGCTCCCGCGGCCACCCGTGAACGGGCGCCCGCGGGCCGGAGGCGAAGAATCCCTGGATAGAGAAGGTACCGCGCCGGTCGCCGGCCTACTGCACCAACTTCCAGCCGCCGTTGTTGATCTCGAGGATGCGGAAGGCGGAGAGATCGAGGCCGAGATGGTCGGTCTTCGAGTAATTGTACGTGCCGGTGGTGCCCACAAGGCCGGTGGTGGCCTCGATGGCGTCGCGGATCGCCGCCGGCTTGGCGGATGGCGCCTTGGCGATGGCACCGGTGAGGATGCGCATGGCGTCGTGGGCATAGCCGCCGAAGGTGGAGACCGGCGCGCCGCCGGCCGCCTTCTCGAAGCTCGCCTTGTAGGCCAGCACCACCGCTTTCTGCGGATCTTTCGGATCAAGCAGCTCGCCCACCAGCAGCGCGGTGCCGGGCAGGCGCACGCCCTCGGCATTCTTGGCGCCGGAAAGCTCGATGAAGGCGTTGGAGGCGACGCCGTGGGACTGGTAGAGCGGCAAGGTGATGCCGAGCTGCGCGTAATTGCGGGTGATGGTGGCCGGCCCCTGGCCGAAGCCCGAGTTGAGGATGGCCTGGATGCCCGGCTTGTTGCGGATGTTGGTGAGCTGCGGGGTCATGTCCGCATCCTTCGGCCCGTAGGTCTCGTCGGCGACGATCTCGATGCCGGAGGACTTGGCGACCGTGAGGCACTGGGCGCGCATGGAGGCGCCGAAGCCGTCGGTGCCGGAGATGAGGCCGATCTTGACGAGGCCGCGGCTCTTCATGTCCTCGAAGATCTTCAGGCACGCCATGCGGTCGGTGTGCGGGGTCTTGAAGACATAGGGCTTGACCGGATCGATGATCTCGATTGCGCCGGCGAGCGAGATGAAGGGCACCTTGCTCTCCTCGGCCACTGCGAGGATGGCGAGCGAGGTGCCGGTGGTGGTGCCGCCGACCATGGCGACGACGCTGTCGTCCTCCACGAGGCGGGTGGCGAAGGTCTTGGCCTTCGAGGGGTCGCCGCTGTCGTCATAGAGGACGAGCTTCAGCTTCTCGCCCTTGATGCCGCCCCTGGTGTTCAGCTCTTCCACCATCATGCGGATGGTCCTGGCCTCGGGATCGCCGAGCGAGGAAGCCGGGCCGGTCTCCGAGACGATAGCGCCGATCTTGATGTCGGCGCTGGCGGCGGTGGCCATCAGGGCCAGCGCGACCACGCCCGTCACAATCCTCTTCATGTGTCCTCCCCAGGCTTGATGGTGACGCCGCCGGGCCGCCATCACGTCTCCAGCGCTGGAGAGCCTGCGGATGGAAAGCGGGGGGCATCACGCTTTCGATCTATTATCGTTAGATCGTTCGGTCTTTTTAATTCAGATCAAATCCCATTTCCACCAGAATCTGCGTTGCCCGTACGCAACGTCATTGGAGCGGACGTGCAAGGTTGATCAACGCAATAATCCATTGCGACCTGAGGGCCTGCCGAACATGGTCGGCGAGAAAATTTGCGTCCACGCGGCGTGGACGGCGCTTGACAGGTTCCAAGGACGAAGGAATATTTAGACCAATCGTTCGATTAATTTTCCAACAATCCAACACAACCTCAGGGGTGGACCGCCATGCCGCAAGCCGCCGTGTCCGAAGCCGCAGCCTCCGCCGGGGCGCGCGACTACCGCGCGCTCATCGAGCCCGCGCGCATCAACAGCCGGCTCTATTACGATCCGGCCATCTTCCAGGAAGAGCTGGAGAAGATCTGGTACAAGACCTGGGTATACGTGGGTCACACCAGCGAGATCCCCAACAAGAACGACTATGTCACCAAGTCGATCGGCCCCATGCCGGTGCTGATGGTGCGTGACAAGGAAGGTGAGGTCCGCCTCCTGCTCAACAAGTGCCCCCATCGCGGCAACCAGCTGTGCGCCTACCAGAAGGGCAACCGCACCAGCTTCACCTGCCCGTACCACTCCTGGACCTTCTCCAACACCGGCGACCTCATGGGCTATGCCCTGCCGGACGGCTACGAGGGCCAGAGCAAGGCCGGCCTCAACCTCGGCAAGGTGCCGCGCATCGCCATCTATCGTGGCTTCGTGTTCGGCTCGATGGCGGCGGAGGGCATCTCCCTGGAGGAGCATCTCGGTGGCGCCAAGGCGGCGCTCGACCAGTTGCTCGACAACTCGCCCACCGGCGAGCTGGAGCTGACCGCGGGCTTTCTCCAGCACCGCACCAAGGCCAACTGGAAGTTCATGTTGGAGAACGAGACCGACGGCTATCACCCCGGCTTCGTCCACGGCTCGGTCTTCCAGGTGACAAGCTCGGGCATCGGCAGCCTCTACGGCTCGGACTCCACCGCCCTGACCCGCGACTATGGCAACGGCCATACCGAGTTCGACCTGCGCCCCGAATGGCGCAAGAACGACAAGCCGCTGCAGTGGTTCGGCACCACGCCGGAGCGCCTGCCCGAGTACGTGAAGGCCATGAACGCGGGCTATGGCGAGGAGCGCGCCCGCCAGATCATGATCGACGGCTCGCCGCACGTCATGATCTTCCCGAACCTGTTCATCGCCGAGATCCAGATCTTCGTGCTGCAGCCGGTGGCGGTGGACGAAACCGTCCAGCACGTCACCGCCGTGCAGTTCAAGGGCGCGCCCGACATCAACCGGCGCCTGCGCCAGCAGACCATGGGGTCGGTGGGCCCCGCCGGCCTGCTGCTCGCCGACGACACCGAGATGTACGAGCGCAACCATCGCGGCGCGCAGATCCTTGATCCCGAATGGCTGGTGCTCTCGCGCGGCCTGCACCGTGAGCGGCTCGACGACAATGGTTTCCGCATCGCCCATTCCACCGACGAGACGCCGCAGCGCGGCATCTGGCGCCACTACCTCAACCTGATGACCGAGGCCCGCTGATGACCGCGCTCGCCCAATCCTTCGCGGACGTATCCGCTCCCGATCTTGCGGCAACCGATGCCGTGGCGCTCCACCACCAGGTGGCGCAGTTCCTCTATCTGGAGGCCCGCCTCGCCGACACCCACGACTATGACGGGTGGGAGGCGCTGTGGACGGACGACGCCATCTACTGGGTCCCCGCCAATGGCGACGACACCGACCCAGAGAAGGAGATGTCGGTACTTTACGATAACCGCTCGCGCATCGGCGTGCGCATCCGCCAGCTCAAGACCGGGCGCCGCCACACCCAGACCCCGCGTTCGGAGCTGGCCCGCGTCATCTCCAATATCGAGATCGCCGAAGTCCGCGGCAACGAGGTGGAGGTGCGTGCCAACGTCCTCATCTACGAGGACAATCTGCGCGGCGATACTTTGTGGGCGGCGCGCAACACCTATCGCCTGCGCATGGTGGACGGCGGCTTCCGGCTGGTGCGCAAGAAGATCGCGCTCGTGAACAACAACAAGCCCATCTTCACCCTCTCCTTCCTGGTCTGAGACCTTCCATGACACACAGCACTTCCGAGGCCTCTGCCCAAGCGCCTGCGGCCTCTTCCCAAGCGCCTGCGGCCTCTTCCCAAGCGCCCGCGGCCAATAATGCGCCTGCACCCGAGAGCTGGATCGGCGAAGGGCCGGTCCTGCTCGACTATGCGGAGGGCGTCGCCACCCTCACGCTGAACCGTCCCGGCTCGGCCAACGGCATGAACATCGAACTCATGCAGGCGCTGTACCGTGCGATCATGGTGGTGCACCGCGCGCCGGACGTGCGGGTGCTGCACCTGCGCGGCGCCGGCGCCAATTTCTGCGCCGGCGGCGACGTGCGCGAGTTCGCCTCCAAGGGCGAGGCGCTCGGCGATTTCCTGCGCGAGGTGACGGCCTATCTGCAGGTCGCCATCGGCGCACTCATCCGCCTGAAAGCCGTCGTCGTCACCGAGGTCCACGGCTATGCCGCGGGCGGCGGCGGGCTCGGCCTCGTCTGCGCCTCCGACGTCGTGATCGCCGGCGCCGGCGCGAAGTTCCTCGCCGGCGCCACGCGCGTAGGCATGGCGCCGGACGCGGGCTCCTCGGTGATCCTGCCGCATCTCGTCGGCTTCCGCCGGGCGGCGGAGATCATGCTCTCCAACCGCATTGTGGATGCGGCGGAGGCGCAGGCCATCGGCCTCATCACCAGATGCGTGCCCGACGACGCCCTTCAGGCCGAGGCGAAGAAGGCCGCGCGCCTCTATGCCTCCGGCGCGCCGCTGGCGCTCGCGGCCACCAAGCGTCTCCTGTGGAACGCGCTGGACGTGGAGCGGGCGTTGCCGGAGGAGGCGCGCACCGTCTCCGAACTCTCCTTCACCGCCGATTCCCGCGAGGGCCTCGCCGCGGTGATCGGGAAGCGCAAGCCCGTCTTCACCGGCCGATGAGCACGGCGTCTCCCGGGCGCCGCGCGCTCGTCACCGGAGGTGGCGCCGGCATCGGCGCCGCCATCGTCAAACGGTTGGGCGCGGACGGCCTCAACGTGGTCTTCTGCGACCGCGACGCCGAAACCGGCACGGCGCTCGCGGCCGCGAGCGGCGCCGCCTTCGTGCACATGGACGGCACGGATGCGGCGGCGGCCGAGGCGCTGTTTTCCGCCCACGGCCCGTTCGACGTGCTGGTGAACAATATCGGCGCTGACCAGCACGCCTTCTTCACGCAGACCACGGCGGAAGACTGGCGCTTCCTGCTGTCGGTGAACCTTGAGACCGCCTTTCTCTTCACCCGCCTCGCGCTGCCGGCCATGCAGGCGGCGCGCTACGGCCGGCTGGTGAACGTCGCCTCCGAGGCGGGGCGGCTCGGCTCGAAGGGTGGCGCCGTCTATGCCGCCGCGAAAGCGGGGCTGATCGGCTTTACCCGTTCCATCGCCCGCGAGAATGCCCGCTACGGCATCATCGCCAACGCCGTGGCGCCGGGTCCCATCCGCACCCCCATGGTGGAGCGCGCGGTGGCCGAGGTGGGCGAGACGATCCTCGCCGATATGGCCGCCCTCACCCTTCTGCGCCGCATCGGCGAGCCGGAGGAAGTGGCGGCGGCGGTGGCCTTCCTCGCCTCCGAGGGCGCCTCCTTCGTCACCGGCGAGGTGCTGGGCGTCTCCGGCGGCATGGGCTGCGGCGCCTGAGCCTGCCCTCAAGCAAGAACCAATATCCACGGGGAGCCCCGATGACCCGGATTACCTTCGTCACGCCCGCCGGCCAGCGCATCGAGATCGATGCGGAGAACGGGCTCAGCGTCATGGAATGCGCCCGCCGCGCCAACGTGCCGGGCATCGTCGCCGAATGCGGCGGCGCCTGTTCGTGCGCCACCTGCCACGTGCATGTGGACCCCGAGTGGTGCGCCGCGGCGGGCGAGGCCGCCGGCATGGAGCGCGACATGCTGGAATTCGCCGAGGACGTGCGCGACAGCTCCCGCCTCTCCTGCCAGGTGAAGGTGGCGCCCGCGCTGGACGGCCTCGTCGTCCACCTGCCCGCCGGCCAGGGCTGAGGCCGATGCCGGGACCGCTTTCGGGATTGCGCATCGTCGAGATGGTCGGCCTCGGGCCGGCCCCGTTCGCCGCCATGATGCTGGCAGATGCGGGCGCCGAGGTGATCCGCGTCCACCAGAGGGGCCAGCGGCCGGAAATCCCGCTCATGAACACGCGTTTCGACGTGTTGGCGCGGGGCCGCAGGTCCATCGCCCTCGACCTCAAGGCGGAGAGGGATCTTGAGGTGATGCGCGATCTCCTCGCCCGCGCGGACGGCCTCATCGAGGGCTTCCGGCCGGGGGTGATGGAGCGCCTCGGCCTCGGGCCGGAGCCCTGCCTCGCCGCCAATCCGCGCCTCGTCTACGGCCGCATGACCGGCTGGGGGCAGGAGGGGCCGCTGAAGGACGCCGCCGGGCACGACCTCAACTATCTCGGCGCCACCGGCGCGCTGGCCGCCATGGGCCCGGCGGATGCGCCGCCGCCCGTGCCGCTGAACCTCATCGCCGATTTCGGCGGCGGCGGCATGCTGATGGCGTTCGGCATGGTGGCGGCGCTGCTGGGGGCGAAGACCACCGGCGAAGGCCAGGTGGTGGATGCCGCCATGACGGATGGCGCGGCGCTGCTCGCCGCCATGTTCTGGGGCTTCCGCGCCGGGGGGCTGTGGGGCGCTGCGCGGCAGGCGAACCTGCTGGACGGCGGAGCCTATTTCTACGGCACCTATGCGTGCGCTGATGGAAAATTCCTCGCTGTGGCGCCGGTGGAGGGCAAGTTCCACCGCATCCTCATCGACACCCTCGGGCTGGACCCCGCCGAATTCACCCACGCGGCCGAACCCGCCGCCTGGGGCCGGCTGCGCGCCCGGCTCGCCGCCCTCTTCCTGACCGAGCCGCGCGACCACTGGGCCCGGTTGTTCGCCGGCACCGACGCCTGCGTCTCCCCCATCCTCGACTGGGACGAGGCCGCCGCCGATCCGCACGCGCGGACCCGTGGCGCCTTCGTGAGCGTGGACGGCGTGGTGCAGCCGGCGCCCGCGCCGCGCTTCTCCGCCACCCCCTCCGCCATCGCCTCCGGGCCAGCGGCACCGGGTGCGCACGGTCGCGAGATCCTCGCCGGCTGGGGCCTCGATCCGGCTCGGCTCGATCCCTGAGCCTCAAAAAATGGGCCCCCAAAAATAGGCCCCAAGAAAGAACCGGCCTCCCGGCGATGGCGGGAGGCCGGCGAGTGAACCCGGCACATGCGACGGCGAAAGGGGTCGAGCCGTCGGGAGGACGTGTCCGGGTGTCAGAGGGCGCGCAGGAAGGCGCCGATGCGGGCGAGGGAGAGGGCCGCCTCGGGCAGTTCCTCGAACACCTGGAAATGGTGGCACATGCCTTCGAACACCTCGACCTCCACCCGCCCGCCCTGCGCCGCCGCATTGCGGGCGAGGAGATGGCTATCGTCGAGGGTGATGTCGGCGCCGCCCGCATGGACCAGGATGGGTGGCAGGCCGGAGAGATCGCCCAGCACCGGCGAGGCCGTGGGGTCGGCGGGCGCATGGTCGCGGCCGAGATAGGTGCGGGCCATGGCCTTCAACTGCTCCGGGCGGGAGAAGATGTCCTGCTCCACCAGCGCGCTGTAACTCTCCCCGCTCATGGTCAGGTCGAGCCAGGGCGAGAGCAGCACCAGCGCCTTCGGCAGCGGCAGGCCGGCATCGCGCGCCCTGATCGCGGTGCCGAGGGCAAGCGCCCCACCGGCGGAATCCCCCACGAGCGCAAGCGGGATGTCGCCCGCCTCCACCAGCACCCGGTAGACGGCGAAGGCGTCGTCCGGCGCCGCGGGAAAGCGGTGCTCGGGGGCGAGCCGATAGTCGAAGCCTAGCACCCGCATGCCGCTCGCCGCGGCAAGGCGCGCCATCAGCCCGGCATGGGAGCGCACGGAGCCGATCTGGAAGCCGCCGCCGTGGCAATAGAGCAGCGTGCGGCCCGCCTCTGCCTCCGCCGCATCGAAGGCGCAGGCGGGAAGGCCGGCGAGCGCGTGCGGCGAGCGCGTGACCTGCGGGGCGCCTTCGCCCGCCCCGAGGAAGTCCTCGAAGCTGGCGCGGATCTCGGCGAGGCTCATGCCCGCCGCCCAGGCGGAGGTCGCGGCCTTGATGCGTGCGCGCACCCGCTCGAAAGCGACGGCGCTGTCGGCGGGGCTGGGAAGGGGTTGGGTCATGACGGCATCCGGCGCGCGGGGCCGGCGGACGCATCCGCCCGCCGCTCCCCGCCAGGAAAAGACAAGCCTCAGTGCGCAGCTTCCGACCGGTGCAGCACGCGCGTGGCCTTGGCTTCGTAGCGCGGCAGCGCGCCCTCCGCATGGCACTCCACGTTCACGTTGATGCCAAGGCGGGCCTTGATTTCTCGGCGCACGTCGGCGGCGCACACCTCGCCGGGGCGCTGCTCGGCGCTGACGGATTCCACCGCCACAGTCATCTTGCCGATGGTGGTGGCCTCCTTGTCCACGTAGATCTGCCAGGCCTCCTTGGCGAGGCCGGGGATGCCGGCGATCACGTCCTCGATCTGCGATGGGAAGACGATGACGCCCTTGAACTTGATCATGTCGTCGGTGCGCCCGATGATCCGGCCGATCTTGCGCATGCCGCGACGGCCCGAGGGGCAGTCGTAGGGGCGTGGGGAAAGGCGCACCAGGTCGCGGGTGCGCCAGCGCACCACAGGCGAGGCCTCCTTGCGCAGGGTGGTGACGACGATCTCGCCCACTTCGCCGTCCGACACCGGCTTCATGGTCTTGGGATCGAGGATCTCGACGATGACGGTGTCCTCGTTGAGGAGCTGCAATTCGTCGTCGGCGTGGGTGTAGGGCGTGGAGATGGCGAGGATCGGCCCGCCCGCTTCCGTGGTGCCGTAGATGTTGTGGCTCATGAAGCCCTGGGGCAGTTCCGCCTCCAGCTGGGCGCGGAACTCGGCGGAGACCGACTGCCCGCCGAGGATGGCCACCTTCAGCGTCCACTCCGTGCGCGGATCGATGCCCTGGTGCTTGGCCGCCTGGACCAGCGTCATCAGCCACAACGGCGACATGGAGGCCACGTCATAGGCATGGTCGCGCAGCCAGCGGGCGGCAAGCTCGCCGCGGCCGGGGCCGATGGGAAAGTTGGTGCAGCCCACGGCGGAGAAGCCGGCGTCCAGCGCCGGGCCGCCGATCCACAAGCCATAGCCGTAGCCTTGATAGGCCCGGAAGCCGCTGCGCACGCCCGCGGCCGTCAGCAGGCGCGCCATCTGGTAGGGCAGGAGGCCGTGCAGGTCGTTCTTCGTCATGCCGAACGTCACCGGCAGGCCGGTGGTGCCGGAGGTGGCGACGAAGCGCTCCACCTTCTCCATGGGCACGGTGAGGAAGGGAAAGGGATAGCGGTCGCGCAGCAGCGACTTGTCCATGAAGGGGGCGTTGGCGAGGCCGTCCTCGGAGGCGAGATCCTCCGGCTTCATGCCGGCTTCGGCAAAATGCGCCTTCCAGGCATCGCACTGCGCGAGGCGCGCGCCGAGGCCGGCAAGGCCCTCGCGCTGGACTTTCAGAATACCGTCGCGGTCGAGCGACTCCACCTCAGGATGCTGCATGTGCTTCCTCCCCCATCCGACCGTTGGAACACGCGGCTCTTGCGGCCGCTCTCGGTTGATGAATTAATAGATCGAACGGATGGTCTATGTAAACGGGGAAATTTGATCTGCATCAACCGCCCGGGAAAACGCCACCGCGGACAGGGGGCCAGAGGTAAGGAGCTGACCGCGCCGCTGGCCGCGCCCGGGAGCTACCCGTTTCCCGGCCCTGCACTTGGCACCGGGGGCCTTCGCGCTTATAGACCGAATGATCGGAACATTCTTGCAGGTATGACGTCGTGGCGAGAACGCGCTCAGCCGAGTACGACAATATTCACGATACCATACTCGAGCGGGCGGCATCCGTCTTCGCGCAGCGCGGCTATGCGGCCACCTCCATCGGCGACATCGCCGAGGCCTGCGAGTGCTCCAAGTCGCGCCTGTATCACTATTTCACGTCCAAGGAGGCCATCCTTTCCGACATGCTCACGTCGCATGTGGAAAGCCTCCTCATGAAGTGCCGGCAGACCCTCTACGGCTACCAGGACCCGGAGGAGCGATTCCGCCAGCTGACGCGCCTGTTCCTCGACGTCTATTCGGTCTCGCGCGACCAGCACGTGGCGTTGCTCACCTGCTCGGAGTTCCTGGTGCCTGAGACCCGCAAGGTGCTGGTGGCCAAGCAGCGCGAGCTGATCGCCTATGTGCGGGACATCTTGCTGCAGCTGCGGCCGGACCTCGCCAAGGACTCCACCATGGCCCACGTGGACACCATGCTGTTCTTCGGCATGATCAACTGGACCTATACGTGGTACCACGCCGACGGCGCGGTGACGCCCAGCGAACTCGCCGACCGCACCGTGGACCTGTTCGTGAACGGCTACGCCCACGCGGCCGCACCATCCAATGGCACCCAGCCCCACGCGAAACAGGATGCGCGCCACCCTGCGCGGCAGGATGGCCGGGCCGATCCCCGCTCCGGCAAGGACTGACCGCGCAAGGATTGACGCCGGGAGCCGGGACCGCCTCAGGCGGCCGGCCGCCGCATCCGTGCCACAGGGTCGAACCCCTCCTGCGCCGCCTCTTCGAGTGAGACGGCGATGCCGCCTTCCAGCAGCTTCTTGGCCGCCATGTAGGTGCGCGCATCGTTGAGGGCGTCCACCGCGATCATCCGGCCCTCGCGGAAGTACCAGAGCGATTCGCCGCGCTCCGTGCGCCGGCGGAGCACCGCGTCATAGCCGCGGTTGAGACCGACGATCTGGAGCTTCATGTCGTACTGGTCGGACCAGAACCACGGCACCGGCTCATAGGCGCGCGGGCGGCCGAGCATGTCGTCGGCCGCGCATTCCGCCTGGTCCACCGCATTCTGCACGCTCTCCAGCCGCGTCGGGATGCCCGCCAAGGGAAAGGCCGCGCAATCGCCGGCCGCCCAAATGCCCGGCGCCGAGGTGCGGCCGTGGACATCCACTGCGATGCCGTTGTCGCAGGCGATGCCCGCGGCGCGGGCCAGCTCGTCGCGGGGCAGCACGCCGATGCCGACGAGGACCGCATCCACCTCCATGCGCGTGCCGTCGTCCAGCGTCACCGCCGCGACCGCGCCGTCCCGCGCTGTCACGGCGACCACGCTGCGCCCTTCCAGAATACGCACGCCGTGGCCCGCGTGCAGGGCGCGGATGGCGTCCGATGTCTCGGCGCAGGCCACCCGCTCCAGGATGCGCGCGGCGCGCTCCACCACGGTCACGGAAAGGCCGGCCTTCACCGCCACCGCCGCTGTCTCCAGCCCCACATAGCCGCCGCCCAGCACCATGAGGTGTCGGCCCGGACGAATGGCGTCCTGAAGGCGTTCTGCATCGGCGAGGCCGCGCAGTTCGTACACGCCCTTGAGCCCGGAAAATTCCGGCGGCAGGGTGCGCGGGCGGGTGCCCGTCGCCAGCGCCAGCTTGCTCCATGGCACCGTGCGGTCGTTCACCTCCAGCGTGCGCCCTGCCGGATCGAGGGCGGTGACGCGCGCGTCCGTCACCAGCGCGACACCGAGGTCGCTCCAGAAGTCGGCCGGGCGCAGATAAAGCCGATCAACCGTCCATTCTCTTTTAAGATAGGCCTTGGAGAGCGGCGGACGCTGGTAGGGAGGGTGCGGCTCATCGCCATAGAGCGTCAAGGCGCCGGAATATCCGCTATGTCGCAGGCGCATGGCTAGGGATGCCGCAGCCTGTCCGGCACCGACGATGGCGATGTGTTCCTGCTCCATGGCGTCCCTCTCTGAATATTTATTGACCGAACGTTCTGGTTATTATAATGCCAAATCGCGGGTGGCAACCGGGTTTCCTGCGCATCGTCGGCCCCGACGGCGGCGCGTGCGGACCGAGCGCCTCCTCCCGGCCGGGCGCCGCAATCACAGATCAGGGCGAGGAACCCAAGGTGACGGGCATCACAGCGATCGCAATCCACCTGCCGCGCCTGCGCCTCCAGCGCGCGAGCATGGCTGCCGCCATGGACTGGCTCTGTGCCCGCTCCGACACGCGCGGGGCCCGCACCCTCGCCTTCTGGGACGAGGACCCGGTGAGCATGGGCGTCGCCGCCGCGCGGGCCTGCCTCGATCAGGCTCCGGAGGCGCGCACGGCCGTCCGCGCCCTCACCTTCGCCACCACCACGCCGGTATTCGCCGAGCCGCAGCAGGCGAGCTTCCTGTGTGCCGCGCTCCGCCTCCCGGAGGCGATCCGCACCCAGGATGTCGGCGGCACCATGAGGTGCGGCCTCCTCGCCCTTCACGCCGCGCTGGAGGGTTCGGATCCGGCTCTCCTGATCGCTTCCGACATGCCATCCAATACCCCGGGAGGACTTGCCGAACTACGCTATTCGGACGGGGGTGCCGGGGTTCTCGTCGGCGCCGGGCCGAACCTGCTCGCCTATCGCGGCGGCGCCAGCCTGTCCGCGCCCTTCATCGAGCGCTACCGCGGCGCCGGCCACGCCCTCACCACCGATTGGGAAGAGCGCTGGGTGCGCGAGGAGGGTTTCCTCGATCTGGTGCCGCGCGCCATCTCGGAAGCCCTCGATAGGGCGCAACTTTCGCCGGAGGACATCCAGAGTTTCGTCCTGCCCTGCGTCATTCCCGGCGCCGCAAAAGCGGTGGCGCAAGCCGCCGGCCTGAGCCAGGCAAAGCTGGCCCAACCCCTTGATCTGGAATGCGGAGATACCGGCGCCGCCCACGCGCTGGTGATGCTGGCGCGGGCCATGGAAGACATGCGCCCCGGCGAGCGGCTGGTAGTGGCCCAGTTCGGCCAGGGCGCGACTGCCCTTGTGCTGGAGGCGACCGCCGCCATTGCCGGCTTCGCACCCGCCGCGTCCGCCATGATCGACACCGGCATCGCCGAGACCAACTATCTGAAACTCCCCGTCTTTCGCGGCCTTCTGCCGTGGGAGCGGGGCCTGCGCGGCCGCCTTCCCGTGAGCGAGGCGCTGACCACCGCCTATCGCAATTCCCAAGCACTCCTCGGCTTCGTCGGCAGCCGCAGCCCCGAGACCGGTCAGGTGCAGTTCCCCCCCTCCCGCCTCGCCGTGGCGGAGGCCGGCTTCTTCGCGGAGCCGCAGGAGCCGTGGCCGCTGGCCGACCTCGGCGGCACGGTCGCCACCGCCACGGCGGACCGGCTCGCCTTCTCGCGCAGCCCACCCAATTGCTACGGGCTCATAGACATTCCCGGCGGCGCCCGCCTGATGATGGACTTCACCGACCCCGACGCGGCGCGCCTCGGCCCCGGTGACGCCGTGCGTTTCGTGTTCCGCATCAAGGATATGGACGAGCGCACCGGCTACCGCCGCTATTTCTGGAAGGCGGTCGCGGCGTCCGCGCTGCCGGCCGCAGCCTGATCGAAAGGCGACGCACGATGGCCAAGGGAATCAAGGACAGGGTCGCCATTCTCGCCATGGGTTGTTCGCGCTTCGGCGAGCGCTGGGACGTGGGCCAGGAAGAGCTGATGGCCGAGGCCTATCTGGAGGCCTTGGGCCATGCCGGCATCAGGCCGGACCAGATCGAGGCGGCCTGGTATTCCTCCCACTATGACGACATCGGCGCCGGCAAGGCGGGCACGCCCATGGCCCAGGCCCTGCGCCTGCCGGCCATCGGCGTCACCCGCGTGGAGAACTTCTGCGCCGGCGGCACGGAGGCATTCCGCGGCGCGGTCTATGCGGTGGCGTCCGGGGCGGTGGACATCGCCCTCGCCGTGGGCGTGGAGAAGCTGAAGGACACCGGCTTTGCCGGCCTGCCGCCGGCCTCGCGAGGGACGCTCGCGCCCATGTACCTGCCCACCCACACCAATCCGGGCAACTTCTCCCAGCTCGCCCGGGCCTATGGGGCGCGCCACAACATCTCCTCCGGCGACCTGAAGCGGGCCATGGGGCACACCTCCATGAAGAGCCACGCCAATGCGGTGACGAACAAGAACGCCCACCTGCGCAAGGCCATCACCATCGAGCAGGCGGTGAACGCCCCCATGGTGGCGGACCCGCTCGGCCTGTTCGACTGCTGCCCGGTGTCGGACGGTGCGGCTTGCGCCATCGTCACCACGCCGGAGATCGCGAGGAGCCTCGGCAAGACGCCGGTGCTGGTGAAGGCCATCCAGCTTGTGGCATCCAACGGCTGGGAAGTGCAGCAGAGCGGCTGGAACGGCTCCTATGTCCATACCGCCCGCATCGCCGCGCGGCGGGCCTACGCGGAGGCGGGTATTGCCGACCCGCGCACCGCGCTGAGCTTCGCCGAGCTGCACGATTGCTTCTCCATCACCGAGCTGGTGACGCTGGAGGATATCGGCCTTGCCGATGAGGGCACCGCCTGGAAGCGGATGCTGGACGGCGCGTTCGATGTGGACGGCGTCATGCCCTGCCAGGTGGATGGTGGCCTGAAATGCTTCGGCCATCCTGTGGGAGCCTCGGGGCTGCGCATGCTCTACGAATGCTGGCTGCAACTGACCGGCCAGGCGGGCGAGCGCCAACTGGCGAGCCCCAGCCTTGCCCTCACGCACAATCTCGGCGGCGCGCCGGCCCAGAACGTTTGCTCCATCACCATTGTCGGTGCCGCCTGACCCGACCGTGGCGGCCCGCTAACTCCCCCGCCGCCCGGCTTGCGCCGGCGGCGGGGTTTTTCTTGTCCTGAAGGGCCTTACGCCTTCCGCCAGTCGGCGAAGCTGCGTCCGTCGCGGGCGAGGGCCAGCAAGAGCGGCGCGGGCTCGGATCCGGCGCCGCCGGCGGCGTGGGCGGCTTCCACTTCGGTGACGACCGCGCGCAGGCCCATCTGGTCGGCGGCCCACATCGGCCCGCCTCTGGTGCGCGGGAAGCCGTAGCCATGGACGAAGGCGAGATCGATGTCGGAGGCCCGCAGCGCGATGCCCTCCGCCAGCGCCTTGGCGCCCTCGTTGGCCATGACGGCGAGCAGCCGGCGCTGGATCTGCTCGGGTGTGAAGGAGCGCGGGACAATGGCCTTCTCCGCGCGGCTTTCGGCGATCAGCGCCTCCACCACGGGATCGGCGGATTTGTCGCCCACCGCGTCATAGGCATACCAGCCGGCGCCGGTCTTGCGGCCGAGGCGGCCCTGTTCCACCAGCCGGTCGGCGATGGCGACATAGCGCTCGGCCGGATCGCGGGCGGCCGCCCGGCGCTTGCGCATGGCATAGGCGATGTCGAGGCCGGACATGTCGGACACGGCGAAGATGCCCATGGCGAAGCCGTAGGCCTCCAGCGCCGCATCCACCTCCTGCGGGCTGGCGCCGTCCTCCACCAGAACCTCGGCATGGCGGCGGTAGAGCGCATAGATGCGATTGCCGATGAAGCCGTCGCAATTGCCGGCCACCACCGGCTGCTTGCCCATCTTCTTCGCCAGCGCCAGCGCCGTGGCGATCACATCGGGCGCGGCGAGAGCCGGGCGCACCACCTCCAGCAGCTTCATCACGTTGGCCGGGGCGAAGAAGTGCAGGCCCACCACGTCCTGCGGGCGGGAGGTGACGGCGGCGATGGTGTCGAGGTCGAGATAGGAGGTGTTGGTGGCCAGCACCGCGCCGGGCTTTGCCACCGCATCGAGACGGCGGAAGATGTCGGCCTTGACGGCGAGGTCCTCGAAGGCGGCCTCCACCACCAGGTCGGCGGCGGCAAGAGACGCCCAGTCGGCGGTGGGGGTGACGCGGGCGCGGCGCTCGACGCCTTGCGCATCGGTGAGGCGACCGCTCTTCACCTGCCGGGCATAAAGGTCGGCCACCCGCTGCAAGCCGGCGGCGGCGGCCACCCCATCCCGCTCCACCAGGGTGACGGAAAACCCCGCGTCTGCCAGCGCCACGGCGATGCCGGCGCCCATGGTGCCGGCGCCGATCACCGCTACCGCCTCCAGCGGACGGGGCGCGACGCTCTCCAGCCCCGGCACCTTGCCTGCCTCGCGCTCGGCGAAGAAGAGATGGCGCAGCGCCTTTGCCTCGGCGCTCTCGCGCAGGGCGAGGAAGGCGGCGCGTTCAAGGGCGAGGCCGGTCGCAAACTCAGCCTCCCCCACCGCGCGGATGACGCGGATGGCCTCGTCGATGGCCGGGACGCCCTTCGCCCCCTTGCGGGCGCGGGCAATGGCCGCCTCCGCCCCGTCGTCGCCGGCGGGAACCGGCAGTTCCGAGAGCCGGCGCTTCGTGACGCCCGGTGCGCGGGCGATGGCTTCGGCGAGGAGGTCACCCTCCACCACTTCGTCGAGCAGGCCAAGGGCAAGGGCATCGCCCGCCTTCAGCACCCGCCCCTCACAGATGAGGGCGATGGCCTGGGCCACGCCGACGAGGCGCGGCAGGCGCTGGGTGCCGCCGGCGCCGGGGATGAGGCCGAGCCGGGTCTCGGTGAGCCCCATCAGCGCCTTCGGCCCGCCGAGCCTGAGGTCGCAGGCGAGCGCGATCTCGCAGCCGCCACCCAGCGCCGCCCCGGCGATGGCCGCCACCACCGGCTTTGCGCAGGCGTCGATGGCCGCCACCACATCCGGCAGGAAGGGCGCATCCGGCGGCTGGCTCATCTCGCGGATGTCGGCGCCGGCGATGAAGCGGCCCGGCCCGCCGCTGATCACCAGCGCCGCCACATCGGGATCGGCCTCCAGCGCGCGCACGGCATCCAGCAGCCCTTGCCGCACCGCCTTCGACAAGGCATTCACCGGCGCAAACTCAATGGCGATCACGCCGACCTTGCCTTGCCGCGCGACGGTGACCGGAGGTGTCACGGCATCCACGGCTCAGACCCTCTCGATGAGGGCGGCGATGCCCTGGCCGACGCCGATGCACATGGTCGCCACCGCCCGCTTACCCCCGCGCACCTCCAGCGCGCTCACCGCCGTCATCGCAAGCCGCGCCCCCGACATCCCAAGAGGATGGCCAAGCGCAATGGCGCGTACTTCTTTCAGGGCATCGGCATAGCGTCCGATGGGGGGGCGCGCGAAGTCCCGGATTAAGGCGTCAGCCATGGTCGTCTCCCAGATGAATGAGGGCTCAGGCAGCGGCGCTGGACACCGCGGCATGCCCCGGAACCGCTCGTCTATTGAGTTGTCCCTGGGGGCTGAGGTGCGGGTGCGGCATTGACAATACGGCCTATTCAAATAAAAGATCAACCGATCGTATTTTTAATTCAAGGGGCTCGCCAGAACCAGGAAGGCGCGTCGATGCCCACATGGCCCACCACAGCAGTGCAGTCGGCCGCCCCGCTCCTGCTGGAGCGGGGCGACGCTTGGATGGAAGGTGGCAGCCCTCGATATGCCCGCTGCCGATGATTGCCGTGCTGCCCTGATCACCGGAGCTGGCCGCGGCTTTTGCGCCGGCCAGGATCTCGCCGCCCGCGCTCTCGCAGACCAGACGCCGGACCTGAGCGCCAGCCTCGAAGCCCATTACAATCCGCTCGTCCGAGGCATCCGTGCTTTGCGCAAGCCTGTCATTTGCGCCGTAAATGGGCGCGTGGCCGGGGCCGGGGCGAGCATTGCGATTGCTTGCCATATCGTGCTGGCGGCGCGGTCGGCGAAGTTCATCCCGTCGTCCGTGAGGATCAGCCTCATTCCCGATTCCGGAGGAACCTTATTTCCCCCTCGTTTCATCGGCGACGCACGGGCGCGGGCGCTCATGCTCCTCGCAGAGCCGCTCCCCGCTGAGACGGCCACCGAATGGGCCTCGTCTGGAAGGTGGTGGACGGCGCTTTCCTATTCGATCTTGATCCGAGGATCGTGAGCTGCCTCGAACTGGGTGGGCTCCTTGGAAGGCCAAGCTTGCCCCCAAGAGCGAACCTTCCTGTAGGGGGCGATGAGCCGGAAGCCGAAATGCCACGTTGGGCCCCGTCAGATCAGGTCGTCATGAACGCCATCGCAATGCGGCCCATGTAGCGCGTGCATGTCGCAATGGGCAGGCGCAAGCTATTGGTCATGCTTATTTCTTCGCCCAACCAAGGCCTTGAAGAAGGCTTGGCGCTCCCAAGGGGAATCGAACCCCTGTTTTCGCCGTGAGAGGGCGACGTCCTAGACCGCTAGACGATGGGAGCATCTCGCGAGAGGGGTGCTCTATAGCGGCGTTCGGCGGGGACTTCAAGCCTCTCGGGGCAGGGATCTGTGGCCAAAGATGGCGCTGCCCACACGTATGTGGGTCGCGCCCTGGCGGATCGCGGCCGGAAAGTCGGCGCTCATGCCCATGGAAAGCCCTGAAAGCCCGTTGCGGGCGGCGATCTTGGCCAGCAGCGCGAAGTGCGGGTCGGGCACCTCCGTGGCCGGCGGAATGCACATCAGGCCGAAAATCTCCAGCCCATGCTGGTCCCGGCACTCGGCGATGAAGGCATCCGCGGCTTCTGGCAGAACGCCGGCCTTCTGCGGCTCGGCCCCGGTGTTCACCTGCACGAACAGCCGCGGGCGCCGGCCCTGGCGGGCCATCTCCTCGGCCAGCGCGATGGCGATCTTCGGTCGGTCCACCGTGTGGATCACGTCGAACAGGGCAACGGCCTCGCGCGCCTTGTTGGATTGCAGCGGTCCGATGAGGTGCAGCTCGATGTCCAGATGCTCCGCGCGCAAGGCGGGCCACTTGCCTTGGGCTTCCTGCACCCGATTCTCGCCGAACACCCGTTGGCCGGCTTCGATGACCGGTGCGATCTCGGGCGCGGGAAAGGTCTTGGAGACCGCCACCAGCGTCACGGATGCCGGATCGCGACCGCCATCGTGGCAGGCGGACAGGATCTGCGCGCGCACCGCCTGAAGGCCCTCTGCCGCGCCCTGTGTCTCGGCTTGCCTGTTCATGATACCTCGACTTCTTCCTCTGGGCATTTTTAAAGGGGGGATACCGCCTAGCTTGAAAGAAAATGCGGTAAACAAAACTCAGGAAAGGTTCCCCGGAAGGTTCAAGCGGAAACTGTTTTCGCCGTGACCGGCCTGTTCGACCGGCCCTCGGGCAGCAGATGAACCGATCTCCCCATCCGATCAAGAAGCGCTTACAACACTCCTGGCGACGGTTTCGAGATTTTGTCCTGAGGGGGCATGGCCAAGCATGGTCGAGCGTAGCGGCGAAGAGGCGCCAGTCGCTTCAAGACGGCTTTCGAGCCTGCGCCTGCGCATTCTGTTTCTCATCTGCCTCGTTGCCGTGCCGCTGTCCATCGAGCGCATCATGGCCCTTCTGGCGGATCGACAGGATCAGATCCAGTCCATCAAGGACGATGTCCGGGACCTTGTCCGCCGCGCCACGCTCGCCCAGCTTGAAGGCCTGACGCGGGCCCGCACCGTGCTCGACGTGGTGTCACGGCAGGCGGAAAGTCTGCTGGAGGATCCTGATACCTGCATTCGTTTCGTGACACGGCTCGCCGACCAGGTGGCGGGCATCCAGGGCGTTTTCATCGCCACGCCTGAAGGCGACGTGAAATGCGCCCACGCGCCGCTTGTCATGGGCGTCAACATCGCCGACAGGCCGTTCTTTCGGCAGGCTCTCGCCGCCGAAGACATGTTCATGACCGACCTGTTCTTTTCGCGGATCAGCGGCCGCAACTCCGTTTTCCTGCTGCGGACGGAGCGCGCCCCAAGTGGGAAGCCGCTTGCCGTCGCCGGCATCATCCTGGACCTGCAATGGCTGTCGCGGATTGCCGCCGGCAGCGCCGTGGAATCGGGCGCGGTGGTGGATGTGGTGGGTGAAGGCGGGGCCGTGCTGGTGCGCTATCCGACCCTGGCCGACGTGGTGGAGCACCGTTTCCCCGATCATCCGCTGACGCGGCACATCATGGCCGCCGAGGAAGGCGTGGTCGCCACCATCGGCTACGACGGCAAGGAGCGGATCTTCGCTTTCAACCGCTTCGAGGGGCTCGACCTGCGCGTGGTGGTGGGCATCGACACCGCCAAGGTCCTCACCCCCATCGACGCCAAGATCCAGACCACGGCCATCGCCTATTTCGCCGCGCTGGGGTGCTTCCTGCTGGTGTCGTGGTTTGCCGCCGAGCGCATCGTCATCACCCCCATCGCGCGGCTGACGCGCTCGGTTGCCGCCGTGGGTCGCGGCGAAGCCGACCACGTGAAGGACAACAACGTCGCTGAATTCGCGCCTTTGGTGCGGGCATTCAACGAGATGGCCCGCCGCCTGTCCCAGCGCAACAGTGAGCTGCGCACCATGAACGGGCGCCTTGCCTCCCTCGCCCGCACCGACGGGCTCACCGGCCTTGCCAACCGCCGCACCTTCGATGTGCAATTTTCCCAGGACTGGGTGCGCGCCCGCGGCGATGGTGCCCCCCTGACCCTGGTGATGCTGGACGTGGACCACTTCAAGGCGTTCAACGACGCGCGCGGCCACCTGTCCGGAGACGAGGCCCTGCGTGGGGTGGCGCGCATGCTGTCGGCCGCGGCGACAGGGACGACCCATCTCGTCGCCCGCTACGGGGGCGAGGAATTCATCGTGCTGATGTCCGGCGTGGATCTGGCGGCGGGCCGGGCCTTCGCGGAAGATGTCCGCCGCCTCTTGAGCGAGGTGGCCATCGCCCATCCGGCCTCGCCGCGCCGTCGCCTGACGGCGAGCTTCGGCGTGGCCAGCGCCATCCCCACGCTGGATGACAGCCCGGATACGCTGGTCGCCGCGGCCGATGCCGCGCTTTATGAGGCCAAGCGTTCGGGGCGGGATCGTGTGGTCGCCAATACCGACCGGTTTGCCGGCGGGGCCAACGGCGCCTTCGCCTAGCGCGTGATCCGGGCAGACTGAACCGTTGCCAGTGTGTGGCCGGCCTGGCTGAAAACCAAAGCGCTCCCAGCCAGGTGCGGCTGCCTCAGGCGAGCCGGCGGATGCTGCGCAGCGCAAGCCCGGCCGCCGCGATGCGGGTCAGCGCCTCGGCGAGGGGCTCGCGCGCCACCGCCATGTGGAAGGCGTTGGCGTGCAGCAGGGTATCCGCCGCCTCGACGATGCCCACATGGCCGGGCCAGAACAGCAGGTCGCCGCGCCGAGGCTCGGCGTCCAGCGGCAACGCCTTGCCGAGGGCGGCTTCCTGCATGTCGCTGTCGCGCGGGGCGGCAACGCCGGCGGCGGCGAGCGCGGTCTGGACCAGTCCGGAGCAGTCGAGGCCGAGGCTGGAGCGGCCGCCCCACAGATAGGGCACGCCCAGGAAGCGCGCGGCCACGGCGACGAAATCGCCTTCCCGCTCGGCGGGCTCGGCCAGATGCACGATGGGCAGGAAGCCGTCGGGCGTCACCGCGAAGCCGCCGCGGACCTCCCTCACCGCCACCTTGCTGCCGAGCACCAGCGCCTCGCGCGGCGGCAGCTTGATGTCGGGGCCGGGGAACAGGAAGGTGCGCAGCGCGCGCACCGTGTGGGTGGGCGCGGTGCCGGGCGCGGCAAGGGCTTCCGTGGGCAGGTAGCCCACATAGCGGTCGGCCTCGAGCTGGACCCAGGACCAGCCTTCGGGGTCGTCCTCGAACACGCGGACGGTCTCGCCGAACAGGGCCTGGGTTTCGAGCGGGGCATCGCTGGCGGGGCGACGACGCAGCGGCGCCACCGGGACGGCCACGCGGCGCAGGTCGCCCTCCACATAGCGGGCGGCCTCCACCTGTCCCTTCAGGGCGGCCGAGGCGAGGTCCGGGCGGGCCGGGGTGAGGCGGGGATCCAGCGGCATGGCGGGCCTTAGAGCGTTTTCGAGCGAAGTGGGCACCGGTTCGCGTGAAGAGAACGCGTCAACCAGAGAATCTAGAGCGTTTTCCGTGAGCCAATGCGAACGGAAAACGCTCTAGCCGTAGCGCTCTGCCAACAGCGCATCGAGGGCGCGGATGGTCTGGGCTTCGCCGCCCTCCGGCCGTCCCGGACGGCTGGAGGGGTTCCAGGCGAACAGGTCGAGATGCAGCCAGGCGCGGGCGGCGCCCACGAACTTCTCCAGGAACAGGGCGGCGGTGATGGCCCCGGCGAGGCCGCCGGAGGAGACGTTGTTGGTGTCGGCGATCTTGGACTCGAGCATGCCCTGGTAGGGCGCCCACAGGGGCAGGCGCCACAGGGGGTCGGCCTCCACCATGGCGTGGCGGGCAAGATCAGCGGCAAGGTCCTCGTCCTGGGTGAAGGCCGCCGGCAACTGCGGCCCCAGCGCCACCCGCGCCGCCCCGGTGAGGGTGGCGAAATCGATCACGAGCTCGGGCGCCTCCTCGTCGGCGAGGGCGAGGGCGTCGGCGAGCACGAGCCGGCCCTCCGCGTCGGTGTTGCCGATTTCCACCGAGAGGCCCTTGCGGCTCTTGAGGATGTCGCCCGGCCGGAAGGCGGAGGCCGAGACGGAATTCTCCACGGCGGGAATCAGCACCCGCAGGTTCACCTTGGCCCCACGCGACAGCAGGAGATGGGCGAGGCCCAAAGCGTTGGCCGCGCCGCCCATGTCCTTCTTCATCAGCAGCATGGCGGAGGAGGGCTTGAGATCGAGGCCGCCGGTGTCGAAGGCGACCCCCTTGCCTACCAGCGTCACCTTGGGGTGGGCGGGATCGCCGGCGCGGATTTCGAGGAGGCGCGGGGCGCGGTCGGCGGCGCGGCCCACCGCATGGATCATGGGGAAATTCTCCGCCAGCAGCCGCTCGCCGGTAACCGAGCGGAAGGCGGCGCCATGGCGGGCCGCCAGCGCCCGGGCGGCATCTTCCAGCTCGGGCGGGCCGAGGTCGTTGGCGGGGGTGTTGACGAGATCGCGGGTGAGGGTCACCGCCTCGACGGTGCGGACCAGGGCGTCGGCATCCACCCCTTCGGGGAGCACGAGCCGCACGTCGCGGCCGGCGGCGGCCTTGTAGCGGGTGAAGCGGTAGGTGCCCAGCGCGAAGGCCAGGGCGGCGAGGCGCGGGCTCGCCACCTCGCCTTCCAGCCGCCAGGCCCCGGCGGGCAGCAGCCCCGGCAGGGCGCCGGCGGCGAAGGCATCCGCCCGGGCTCCTGCCGCGACGCCGAACAGGGCGCCGGCCAGCCCGCCCTCGGCGGCGGGCACAAGCAGCAGCTTGCCGGGCTCGCCACCGAAGCCCGCGGCCTCGGCGAAGCGGCGGGCGGTCTCCGGCACGGCGGCGGACGCGAAGGTGTCCTTGGTGACGCACCAGACGGGAAGGCTGAGGGACGAGGCGGGCGCAATGCAATCGAGCATGAATGAACTCCTGCGTGCCGGCGGCGTCGTGGATGCGACGGCGTGGCACGCGAAAGGACCTGTAGGCCAATGGGTAGAGCGCGATCCGCCGGTATGGCAACGGTTTCGTTGCCGTCCCGACGGCAAAATCGCCTTCACGCGGGCCGAGAGCGTGCGCGCCTGCCCCAACGTCGCCGTCAGCGGCGGGGAGGGGTCAGCCGGTGCCGAGCAGGCTGGAGAAGGGATGCAGCAGCAACCCGGCGCCGGCCAGGGCGACACCGTAGGGGATGGTCTGGCGGGGAACTGCGACGGCGGTGTCCAGCTGTTCCGCCGGGCGGTGAACGGCCAGGGCGGCGAGGGTTAGGAAACCGCCGATGAGGCCGCAGGCGAGCACGAACAGAGGTAACTGCGCCGGGTCCGTCCACAGCATCAGCACCCCCGCGAGCTTGGCGTCGCCCGCCCCCACGACATTCTCCGCGAACAGGGAAAAGCCAAGCCCCGTGACGGCCGCCGCCAGCAGCAGGCGCAGCGACAGGTCGGGCAGGGGCGTGAGAATGGCGAGGGCGGTGAAGCCGAGCAGCAGGGCGGCGATGACGGCATTGGGAATGATGCGGCGGGCAATATCCGTTCCGATGCAGAGGCACAGGGCGGCGGGATAGAGCCCGAGAAGGAGGAGTTCAGCCGCCGGCATGGGTGCGCCTGTCCGTGCCGTCAGTTTCCGGCCGCGGCCGAGGACGCCTGAAGCCGGGCGAAGGTGGCGGCGATCTGCACCAGCACGGTGACGATGGCGATGGAGAGGCCCGCGGCGATGAGCCCGTATTCGAGGGCGGTGGAGCCCTCTTCCTCCCTGATGAAGCGCCAGAACAATAGCTTCATGGCTTGAAAATCCGGTACCACGCGGCAGATGCGCCGCGGTGAGGCCGACGCTAGGGGCGCCCCCTTGCGGGGAAGTAAAGAACGCGCCCGCGGCAGCCCTGACGGCGCCACCGGATGATCTGAGGGTTAACGCTCCCCTCCCGGGTGCAACCTGCGGGCGCCCTTTGACCGCGCCGTAGGATGGGGGCAAGCTTCCAGGGACGTGCCTTGCCAGGGAGTGCCCGCCGTGAGCTTTGCCCCGTGCCCCGACCCCACGCCCGGAGACGCCCGCAGCTGCGACGCGGTGGAGACGGTGATCATCCCGCGGGCGCACGACATCGGCGGCATGGAGGTGGCCCGCGTGCTGCCCTCGCCACAGGGGCAGATGATCGGGCCGTTCATCTTCTTCGATCGCATGGGGCCGGTGCGCTTCACCGCCCATCAGGCGCAGGATGTGCGCCCGCATCCCCATATCGGCCTAGCCACCGTCACCTATCTGTTCGACGGCACCATGGTCCACCGCGACAGCCTGGGCAACGAGCGGGTGATCGCCCCCGGCGCGGTGAACCTGATGACCGCCGGACGCGGCATCGTCCATTCCGAGCGGCACGAGGCGACGGTGAAGGACCGCGGCGGCCCCCTGTTCGGTATCCAGAGCTGGATCGCCTTGCCCAAGGCGCGGGAGGAGGACACGCCCGATTTCCTCCACACCAGCGCCGAGGACCTGCCGGTGGTGTCCGAGGGCGGCCTGACCGCGCGCATCATCCTCGGCAGCGCCTTTGGCGTGTCCTCGCCGGTGGCGCTGGCTTCGCCCGCCACCTATGCCGAAGTCACACTGGCGCCCGGCGCGCGCCTGCCCATCGATCCCACCCATGAGGACCGGGCGGTGTTCACGCTGGAGGGCGAGGTGGAGGTGGATGGGGTCCCCTTCGAGCCGGGGCGCATGCTGGTGATCCGCCGGGGCCTTGCCACCAGCGCGCGGGCGCTCACGCCGGCGCGGCTCATGCTCATGGGCGGCGAGCCGCTGGAGGGCCCGCGCTACATCTGGTGGAATTTCGTTTCGTCGGACCTGGAGCGGCTCGACGCCGCCAAGGCCGCGTGGCGGGCGGGGCGGTTCGACCTCATCCCCATGGATCATGACGAGTTCATCCCGGCCCCTGAGGACGGTGCCGGCCGCCCGAGACCTCAGGCGCCGCGCCCGTAAGGCCGGTGCGCGCGAAGACCGCGCCGCGTCCTGCTCCAGGGATCGCGGCCGACGCTCACGGGCAAAATCACGGGATCGG
Source organism: Xanthobacter autotrophicus (assembly GCF_005871085.1). Taxonomy (GTDB): domain Bacteria; phylum Pseudomonadota; class Alphaproteobacteria; order Rhizobiales; family Xanthobacteraceae; genus Xanthobacter; species Xanthobacter autotrophicus. The sequence goes on from NZ_VAUP01000031.1 coordinate 290,833, forward strand.
GCAGTTCTGCGCCGCCTCGTCGTTTTCGTCCGGGCCGTGGGGCTGGACGATGGCCGGGGGATCGCTGGCCGGAAAGCTCTCGTCGAGGGCCTCGTCGAGGGTCTGCGAATCGTGAGCCTTGTGCTCGCATCCGGCGGCGCGCGCAGCTTCCTCCTGCGCTGAGGGCTCGGGAGAGCGGGCGGGCGCCGGGTCGGGGCGCGAAACGGCGGGGGGATCGCTGGCCGGAAAGCTCTCCTCCAGCGCTTCGTCCAGCCGGGCTTCGGTCTGGGCGGAGCGATCCGGCGACACAGATGGCCTGCTGTTCACGGCAACATCCTCCAAGGTGCGGAAAAAACCCCTCCGCAGCTCGGAATCAACGCCGGTGCCGGGCTTGCGTTCCGCTTTCGCCCCGCTTTCGTCCTTGGCGATTGCGTGATCGGGCATCGACGCGCGCCGACACCGGAGACCCGGGGGAATCGGGTCTCCGGTCCAGGCGCATGGCTGTCGGCCCTCCATTAGAAGGTGGTAAAAGACGCGAGAAGAAAAAACCGGGGGTGGCTGCAACCGGCCCCCGCGCCGAGGACGCGCTCAGTGAGCGCGAGACCAAGAGAAGCGTCGGAAGCTTCTCTTTTGCTGGGTTGGAGACGCATTCACCGCTCCGGCTGCTTCACCTGAACGGGTCCGGCTCCAGGCCACCCCCGGCAAGATGCCCCGGGAGGGGGGCAAACTTGGAAGATGCCGGGTCCGGACGATGCCGAACCCGTCAACAGGCTTCAGAAGAACCCGAGTTCAGAAGAATCCGGGCTCAGAAGAACCCGAGCTTCTTGGGGCTGTAGCTCACCAGGAGGTTCTTGGTCTGCTGGTAGTGGTCGAGCATCATCTTGTGGGTCTCGCGACCGATACCGGACTGCTTGTAGCCGCCGAACGCCGCATGGGCAGGATAGGCGTGGTAGCAATTGGTCCACACCCGGCCGGCCTGGATCTCGCGGCCCATGCGGTAGGCGCGCGAACCGTCGCGGGTCCACACGCCGGCGCCGAGGCCGAACAGCGTGTCATTGGCGATGGAGAGGGCTTCCTCCTCGTCCTTGAAGGTGGTCACCGACACCACGGGGCCGAAGATCTCCTCCTGGAAGATCCGCATGTTGTTGGTGCCAAGGAACACGGTGGGCTTCACGTAGAAGCCATCTGCCAGGTCGCCGTCGAGCAGGTTGCGCTCGCCGCCGGCCAGCACCTCGGCACCCTCGGCCCGGCCGATGTCGATGTAGCTCAGGATCTTGTGCATCTGCTCGGACGAGGCCTGCGCGCCGAGCATGGTGCTGGGATCAAGGGGCGAGCCCTGCTTGATGGCGGCGACGCGGGCCAGCGCCTTCTCCATGAAGCGGTCGAACATGCTCTCCTGCACCAGCGCGCGGCTGGGGCAGGTGCAGACCTCGCCCTGGTTGAGGGCGAACATGACGAAGCCTTCCACCGCCTTGTCGAGGAAGTCGTCGTCGTGGGCCGCCACGTCCTCGAAGAAGATGTTCGGCGATTTGCCGCCCAGCTCCAGGGTCACCGGAATGAGGTTCTGGCTGGCATAGCCCATGATGAGCCGGCCGGTGCCGGTCTCGCCGGTGAAGGCGATCTTGGCGATGCGGGTGGAGGAGGCGAGCGGCTTGCCGGCCTCGAGGCCGAAGCCGTTGACGATATTGAGCACACCGGCAGGCAGGAGGTCGCCGATCAGCTCGGCCAGCACCAGGATGGAGGCGGGGGTCTGCTCGGCGGGCTTCAGCACCACGCAATTGCCGGCGGCGAGTGCCGGGGCGAGCTTCCACACTGCCATCAGGATCGGGAAATTCCAGGGAATGATCTGTCCGACCACGCCCAGGGGCTCGTGATAGTGGTAAGCGATGGTGTCGTGATCGATCTCGGAAAGCGCGCCTTCCTGCGCCCGCACGCAGGCGGCGAAGTAGCGGAAATGGTCGATGGCGAGGGGGATGTCGGCCGCGGTAGTCTCGCGGATGGGCTTGCCATTGTCCCAGGTCTCGGCACGGGCGAGCAGGTCGAGGTTCGCCTCCATGCGGTCGGCGATCTTGAGCAGCGCCAGGGCGCGCTCGGCGGCGGAGGTGCGACCCCAGGCCTTCTTGGCGGCGTGGGCTGCGTCCAGCGCGCGCTCGATGTCGGCTTCATCCGAGCGCGGCACTTCGCAGATCACCTTGCCGGTGATGGGCGAGATGTTCTCGAAATAGCGCCCGTTCACCGGCTCCACGAAGGCGCCGCCGATGAAGTTGCCGTAGCGCGCCTTGAAGGGCGCGGTGTGGTGGCTGGCGAGGAATGCGGGTATGTTCATTATTCCCTCCCGAGAGTTGGTGACGCAGACGGTTTGCAGCGCCCGTGCCAGATCTCGCGGGGGTGGTCGGCGGCTTTATTTGCACTGCGGGAAGATGCTGGCCTGTCTTGATTTTGCCAACGGTGGCCAAGCCTTGCCGGAAGGTCCGCTGGACGCGACACGAATAGTCGTGCCAGACTGACGCACATAAGAACAAGAACTGCGACACCTGTCGCGATTTGCGACAGGTGTTTCAGGGAGAAACGCCAAGCGAGGGACCAAGATGCCTGCTGCGCCGACGCCTGCCGTGTCGACCTCTGCACTGTCGTCCTGCGCCGCGACCGATGCCGTCCTTGCCGCCCGGCGCCGCTTCTTCTCCGGCGCGCCGGTGCCCGAGGACGCGCTGGCGCAGCCCATCCTGCGCTCCTGGACCCGCTGCGCCGCGCGGGGCCTGGGGCCGCAATCCCGCTCGCGGATGGAGCCGCTGACGGACGGCGAGTTCGCCGCCCGGCGCGAGCGCCACGAGGCCCTGCGCCGCCGCTGCCGCCCCGAGCTGGAGGCGCTGCATGCCGCCGCCCGCGCGGCGGACAGCATCGTCATCCTCACCGATCCGTCCGGACTGGTGCTCGACACCGTCGGCAGCGCCGACTTCGCCGACCGCGCCGCCAAGGTGGCGCTGCGCCCCGGCGTGAGCTGGAGCGAGGCTGAGACCGGCACCAACGCCATCGGCACCGCCTTGGTGGAGCGCCGCCCGGTGGAGGTGCGCGGGGCCGAGCATTATGCCGAGGCCAACGGGATCCTCAGCTGTGCCGCGGCCCCCATTCACGACCCGTTCGGGGAACTGGTGGGCCTGCTCGACCTGTCGGGTCCGGCCTCGGTGCCGCATCTGCATGCGCTGGCGCTGGTGGAGCTGGCCGCCGGCCAGGTGGAGCACCGCATGTTCGAGGGCGCCTTCCCCGACCATAGCCTGGTGCGCTTCCATGCCGACCCGAGCTTCCTCGGCACGGCGCGGGAGGGCATCCTGGTGTTCGAGGATTATCGCCTCGTCGCCGCCAACCGGCCGGGCCTCGCCCTGCTCGGCCTCGGCTGGGATGCCTTGGGCGCCAAGCGCTTCGGCGACCTGTTCGAGGGCAGCCTCGGCAAGGCAGGGGAAGAGCGACGGGTGCGCACCCGCCGCGGCGACGTGGCCATGCGCCTCGAACGGCAGGGCCTGCCGGTGCGCACCATTGCGCCGCGTTCCGCACCTGCCGTGGAGCGTCAGCCCGCGCCTGTGCCCGCGCAGCCGCCCGCCCCGACGGGCCCGCGCTTCGATGCTGCTACGGAACGCGACCTCGGCCGCGCCGTGCGCCTGATGGAAGCCGGCGTGCCGGTGCTGATCCAGGGCGAGACCGGCGTCGGCAAGGAAGTGTTCGCCCGCCAGATCCACCGGCGCGGCAACCGGGGCGCCAAGGCGTTCGCGGCGGTCAATTGCGCGGCCCTGCCCGAGGGCCTCATCGAATCCGAGCTGTTCGGCTACGAGGAAGGCGCCTTCACCGGCGCCCGTCGCGCCGGCTTCAAGGGCCTGTTCCGCGAGGCGGACGGCGGGGTGCTGTTCCTCGACGAGATCGGCGACATGCCGCTCTCCCTCCAGAGCCGCCTCTTGCGCGTGCTCCAGGAGCGGGAGGTGACGCCGCTCGGCGGCGGGCGGCCGGTGGCGGTGGATTTCGCCCTCGTCTGCGCCTCCCACCGCGACCTGAAGCAGCGGGTGGAGGAGGGCAGCTTCCGGGCCGACCTCTATTTCCGCATCGCCCAATATACGGTGACGCTCCCGGCGCTGCGCACGCTTGCCGATCGTGAGGCGCTGGTGGATCGCCTGTGGGCGGAGCTGGCGGGGACCGGCCCCGCTGCGCCGTCGCTTTCGGCTGAATGTCGGGCTGCGCTCGCCGGCCACGGCTGGCCGGGCAATTTCCGCCAGCTGGTGGGTGTCCTGCGGGTGCTCCACGCGCTGGCGGAGCCGGGCGAGATCCTGGGCGTCGATGCCCTGCCGGCGGACGTGCGCAGCGCGCCGCTGGAATGGCGCGGCGCCGGCCGGCCGGCGGAGATCATGCCCGCCCGAGCCGAGGCGGACACTGCCCCATCGCAGGATTTTGGCGCCCGTGATCTTGGGGCAGGTGATCTTCGGGCAGGTGATCTTCGGGCAGGTGACCTTCGGGCAGGTGATCTTGGGACGGTGACGCGTGCGGCCATGGACGCGGCCCTGGCCGCCAGCGGCGGGAATGTCTCCCAGGCGGCGCGCCGGCTCGGCATCCACCGCAGCACCCTGCATCGCCATCTCGCCGGCCGGGGAGCCCGCGGCGGGCATTGATGCCGAGAGGGCCCGGCTTTCATCGGCTCCGCAAGGGCAACAGGCCGGTGCATCGCGCGCCCTCGCTTCTGCCGTGAGAGCCCCGCCCGATCAGGTCACCGGCCGGGCGGCCTCGCCAGCCTGCATCACCTCGGCGAGGGCGGGAAGCACGCTCTCGCGCATGCGGCGGCCGTAGAACAGCGCGAAATGGCCCGCGTGGGGCACCACCATCTGGCGCTTCAGGCCGGCTGGAATGTTCACGCACAGATCGTGGGCGGCCTCGGTCTGGGTCCGGGCCGAGATGTCGTCCACCGCCCCCTCCACGGTGAGGAGGGCGGTGGTGGACAAGGCCTGCGCCCGCACCGCGTGCCCGGCGACGGTGAGGCGGTCGCGGGCCAGCGCATTCTCCCGGAACACGGTGGCGACATTCTCCATGAAGAACTCGCCGGCCACATCCATCATGTTCCAGCACAGCCGCGCGAGGGGAAAGCGCATGGGATCGTCGCCGTCGTCGAAGGCGAGGCGGAACGGCAGGTCGCCGCCCGTCATGCCCTGGCGCCACAGATAGAGGGCGAAGGCGTCGATCTGCCGCCAGGCGGGAAAGATGCGCCGCCCGGCGCCGGGAAAGGCGCTGGAGACCGTCTCGATCACCTGCTGCTCCAGAGCCTCCAGCGAACGCTCCTGTAGCACGCGCCACAGGCGGGTGGGGTTGCGCGAGGGGTCGATGGGGCCGCCGATCAGGCTGAGGCTCAACGGCGCCGCGCCTGCTTCGGCAAGCAGGCAGGCGGCGGCCAGGGCCGGCAGCGCCCCCTGGCAGACGCCGATGATGTGGATGCCGTCCCCATCCTCGGACAGGGCACGCGCCATCTGCGCGGTCTCCATGCAGTTTTCCGCGAAGCCGAAGCGCCCGGCCGAGACCGGCACATAGCGGGCGTTGGGCCATTCGGTGATCGCCGCCGCGTCGGCGATGTCGAGCAGGGCAACCATCAGGTCGCGCATGAGGAAGGGATAGGCCCCGGAGAGGGGCGCCACCACCAGCACCCGGCGGCGCGGCTGCGGGCTGCGCGAGAAGATCCGCAACTGGCCGAACGGCAGGTGGGCCCCCACCACATCGCGGGCCCCCACCACGTTCGCCACAGTCGCGCCGCTTCCGGCGATGCCGAAGGCTTGGTAGGCCCCCTCGCTCAGGCGCTCGCCTTCGGCGGGCGCACCGAATTGAAGCGGGCGCAGATCGTCAAGCCACATGGTGCCGGGTCATCCTCCAGCTTGGTCGGCGGGCATCATAGGGCCAGATGCACCCGCCGCACCATGGCCTTGGCAGGACAGGCAAAAGTATCCATACCCCGATCCACCAGCCGCTTTCGTCCGGCCCGTGGCGCGGCGCTTGGGCGAGCCCACTTGGCCGCCTAGGCATCGGTCGAAGCCCGGGCCCACGGGGTCAGAGCGAAGCGGCGGCGCGGGCGGCCTGGTCGTAGTGGCCGGAGAGGGTGCGCATGAGGGCGGCGATCTCCGAGAGCGTGTCGGGCGGGACGCCGGTGGCCGCCACGGCGCCGGTGAGCAGGGCCTCACGCACGTCGCGGTAGCGCTCGCAGGTGGCGCGGCCCTGCTGCGAGGCGATAAGGGTCTTCTCCTTCCCCCGCCGACCAGAGGTGACGAGGCCGAGGGCCTGGAGCTTCTTTGCCGCATAGGTGACGAGGTGGGTGTCCTCCACGTCCAGCACGAGGCACAGGTCGGCGATGGTCTTCGGCCGGTCGCGATGCACCACGTGGTGGAGCACCTGCACGTCGAGGGGCGACAGGTCCGGCACGCCGGCAGCCGCCATGCAGCGCACCATCCAGCGGCCATAGGCGTGGGTGAGCATGTTGAGGCCGAATTCGAACTCGGAGAGCGCGGGCAGGGTGCCGGTGGCGAGGTGGGCGGAAGAGACGATGGCGGGGCCGGGGCGGCCGGCTTCCCTGATGCTGTCACTCATCGGCTCACCCCACCGGCGGGATTGGCCACCGCAGGGCTGGCCACTGCCACGGGCGCTGCCATGGGCAAGCCAGGCGCCACGGCAGCCCCCATTCCGTAAGGAAAACCCGACAGAGTGCCCATGGTGTTCCTCATCTCTGGCGGGCGCGGCCGTTCGGTGGCGTCATCACGGCGGGCGGCTGGTCCCTCGCGGCAGGATTGTTGAGTGATCTCGATAACTCGTCAACGAACTATCGATGTTTCTTCTTGGTGGGCTCCGGCGCCTAGGCGATCGTAGGGAATTCGGGCGGGAACAGCCGAGCGGATCGCCAAGCAAAAAGGGCGCCCACGTGGTGGACGCCCTTTGCTGCAGTGCGTTGGATGGGTGGCTCAGAAGGAGAGCGCGCCGACCTTCTCGACTTCCACGTGGTCGGCCACGCGGCTGATCTTCAGGGTGGTGCCGCTGCGGCCCACCGGGCCGGGCAGGGAGATCACCTGCTGCTGGCCGGGCTGGAGCAGCGTGGACACGCGGATCACGGCCGGAGCGGCGTTGGGCTCGGCGGCGGCATCGACGGTGGTGATCACCTCGTAGCCCTTGGCATCCTTGACCCAATAGGTCACGGCGGAAGCCTTGCCACCCAAGTGAGTCACGATGGCCTGACGCTCCGCGGGAAGCGGCTCGCCGGCGAAGGTGGTGGCGGCCACGGTCACAGCCGCCGTGGCAAGGAGGCCGGCCGCGCCGACGATCTTGAGGATGTTGTTCATGTCAGCCTCTGCGCACGCGTGCGGCCGACGGCCTAGGTTTCGGTGCGCTTATCTGCGTTGAACATATCGTGATTGTTGCAATGCACAATCCGCATTTTCCGCAATACAGAAATGCATTCCATTCATGTCAGGCGCCACCCTGATACCGATTCTACCCGGGCGGCCCGAACAGGACGCGTAGCTTGCCGCCCAGTCCCGGAGTTCGCCGGGCATCGCGAAACAGGGCGATCCACTCGCGGACCACGATGGCGAGCGGATTGCGGCTGCTTGTGGCTCCGGCGACGCCGAAGCTCAGCGGTTCATCATCCGGGGCCTCGGCGAAGGTGCCGAACAGGCGGTCGAACACGATGAGGACGCCGCCGAAATTGCGGTCGATGACGCTGGGATTGGACGCGTGGTGCACGGCGTGGTGGCGCGGCGTGTTCAGCACCCATTCCAGCGGGCCGAGATGGGGCGGCCGAGCCAGATGCAAGAAGAACTGGTAGGCCAGCCCTGCGCCAAGCACGCCAAACACGGCGAGGGGCGGAAAGCCCAGCGCCACCAGCGGCAGGTAGAACAGGAGCCCTCCGGTGAGGGGGCCGCCCCAGCCCAGCCGCACCGCGGCGGACAGGTTGAGACGCGTGGCCGAGTGATGCACCGCGTGTGTCGCCCACAGCCAGCGCACCTTGTGCATGGCGAGGTGGTGGAGGAAGTAGCAGAATTCCACCGCGAGGAAGAGCGCCGCCCAGGCCGCGACGCCCTGCATGGGAATGTCCAACAGGCGGTGCTGGTGGATCAGGATCGCTGGCGCGGCGGCCAGCGATGCGGTGAGCGCGCCGATAATCTTGTTGCCCGCCGCGATGGCCAGGGAGGCGGCGGTCTCACCAGCGTCATGGCTGTCCACGTGGTTCACCTTGTGGAATAGGTATTCTGCTGCCATCAGGGCGAGGACGATCAGCGCGAAGCCCCCGGACTGGGGCAGGATGGCGCCGTTGGTAAAAAAGCCGGACATGGCTTCACCTCTTGCATGTCGAACGCCCCCCGCCGCGCCCCGCGTGCCGTGTCCGCGCGCCGGCCTCGGGCAGAGCGTCCGGCCGTACAGGTCGACCGGGCCGCGGCTTTGGGGCGGATCGCCGCGGCCCGGCGCTCCGGGCGGTGAGGCCCGGAAGGGGGGCTCAGTAGCGCGACACGGTGCCGGAGCGGCTCACGCTGTTGCCGTAGGGCCCGGTGGTGGTGCGGGAATAATTGTAGGTGCCCGGCGCCGTCCGCGTGACACTTCCGGAGCGCGCCACCGAGCCGCCATAAGGGCCGGTGGCGACAGCGCTGCGGCTGCAAGTGCCCCCGGCGCAGCCGCCCGCTGCGGCGCTGCTGTAGGTGCCGCGCGGCGTGGTGGTGGAGCCGGTCCGCGTCCAGGCGGCGGCCTCGGTGACGGCGGCGATGGAGACGACGGCGGTGAGGGAGAGGGCGAGCACCGTGCGGTTCATGTCTGACTCCTGGTGGTTCAAGCGCGACGGATGAACCCCATCTGTCGCGGGCCGGGTGAACGGCGAAGCCCTGATCCGCAGGGATGGACCGTGTCGCCCGTTTGCAATGACGCCACCTTCAGTCGCGGCCGTTGCATCGGATTTGCACCGGGGTGAGGCGCTGTAACGTTTTGTAACCGACGCTGCCGCGCGTATTGCTGGCTGCTCCCGGCTTGGCGACACTCCCCTCATGGCCCAGCGCACCCTTCTCCTCGTCGAGGACGATCGCGAAATCCGCTCCCTCCTCGCCGATTTCCTCGGACGGGAGGGCTATGGCGTGCTGGCGGCGGAGGATGGCGCCGCCATGGACCGCCTGCTTGCCACCACGCGGCCGGACCTGGTGGTGCTGGACCTGATGCTGCCGGGGGAGGACGGGCTTTCCATCTGCCGGCGGCTGCGGGCGCGGGGTGGGCTGCCCATCCTCATGCTCACCGCCAAGGGCGACGACGTGGACCGCATCGTCGGCCTCGAAATGGGGGCGGACGACTATCTGGCAAAGCCGTTCAACCCGCGCGAGCTGCTGGCCCGCATCCGCGCCGTGCTGCGACGGGCCGAGGGGGCCATGCCGCAACCCCAGCTCCCCTCGCGACGGGTCGCTTTCTCCGGCTTCGTGGCCGATCTCGACGCGCGCAGCGTGGAGCATGCCCAAGGCGTGGTGCTGGAGCTCACCTCCGCCGAATTCGAGCTGCTCGCCTGCTTCCTGGAGCGGCCCAAGCGCGTGCTCTCCCGCGACCAACTGCTCGACTGGACCCGCGGGCGCAACGCCGATCCGTTCGATCGCACCATCGATGTCTCGGTGAGCCGGCTGCGGCGCAAGCTCGTCATCGCCGCGCCGGAGGCGGCCCTTCTCATCAAGACCGTCCGCAATGGCGGCTATCTCTTCGCCGCCGATGTCCGCACCCTCTGAACCCGCCCCTGGCACCAAACGGGAGCTTCGCCCCAAGGACCGCGGCACGGACCGCGGCACCGACCGCTCCTGGCCCCGCTTCGGCATCGCCGCGCGTATCGCGGTCATCGTGGTCGGCGCACTGGTGGCGGTGCAGGTGCTGATGTTGGTGGCCTATATCACCGAGCGCCGCAGCGCCGCCCCCCTCGGCCCCTTCGTGCCCATGCTGCAGCGGGTGGCGGCGCTGGCCCAGCTCCTTGGCGAGGTGAGCCCCAGCCAGCGCGACCTCGCCTTGCGCGCCACCACCGTGTCCGGATTCGCGCCGGTCTATGGGGTCGAGCGCCCGCAGGTGGAGACGCCGGCCTATCTCGGTTTTGCCGCGGCCCGGATCCGCCAGCTCATGGGCGGCCCGCCGGATCGTTTTGTGGCACTGGCTCTCATCGGCGGGGAGGCAGCGGGGCTCGGCAGGGTGGAGCGCCTGCGGGACCTGCGCGGGGCGCGGCTCCGGGTGGTGGTGGCGCTCGATGGCGGCGGCTATCTCGACGTGCTGGCGGGCGGTGACCTGACGGTTCGCCTGCTCGGCCTGCCGGTGGGGCTGATCGCCGGCATCCTCGGCTTCCTCGTGGCGCTGGTCGCTCTGTTCGCCGTGCGGCGGGAGACGCGCCCGCTTTCCGATCTTGCCGCGGTGGTCGAACGCTTCGGCGCGCGGCTGGAGCCGCTGGAGGTGCCCGAGCGCGGCGCGCCGGACGTGCGGCTCGTCATCCGCGCGGTGAACGCCATGCAGGCGCGCATCGCCGAGCTGGTGCGCATGCGCACGCTGGTGCTCGGCGCCATCAGTCACGATCTGCGCACCTATCTCACCCGGCTGCGGCTGCGGCTGGAGCTGCTGCCGCCGGGGCCGCAGGTGGAGAAGGCGCAGGCCGACCTCGCGGGGATGCAGGCGCTGGTGGACGACGCCCTTGCCTTCGCCCGCGCCACCTTTGCGCCGGCCTCAGGCGAGCGGGTGGATCTTTCCGCGCTCGCCCGCGACGAATATGAAGCCCATCTTGCTGAGGGAGGCGCGGTGAGCTTGTCCGACGCCGATGGCCCCCTGCTGGTGGATGGCACGCGCGGGGCGCTGGCGCGGGTGCTGGCCAATCTCGTAGGCAACGCCCTGGCCTATGGTCAGTGCGCCGACATCACGCTGCTCGATCTCGGCGACCAGGTGGAACTGCGCGTGGACGATCGCGGACCGGGCATTCCGCCGGCCGAGCGGGCGAGCGTGTTCGAGCCCTTCTACCGGGTGGAGCCCTCGCGCAGCCGGGAGAGCGGCGGGGCGGGGCTCGGTCTCACCATCGTGCGGCAGATCGTGGAGGGGCACGGCGGCGAGGTCGTCATCGCCGACCGCCCCGGCGGCGGCGCCCGCCTGCGGGTGCTGCTGCCGAAGACGGGTGTCGGCGCTCAGTCGGCCAGCGCCGCTTCCACCCCCGCCGCGACGGCGAAGAGGGATTGATCGGTCCCCGGCGCGCCGGCCAGCATCAGGCCCACCGGCGCGCCGGGGAGGGGCAGGGAGATGGCGCAGCCGTCGATCATGTTGATGAGGGTGGGGTTGCGCAGGGCCAGCAGGTTGGCGCGGCCATAGGCGTCGTCGTCGGTGGCGAGATCGGCGATCTTCGGCGGCAGGATGGCCACCGTGGGCATCACCAGCGCGTCGAAGCCTGCGAGCCGCGCAGCGGCCCGCGCAACCAGCGCCCGGCGCGCGGCTACCAGCTCCACGTAATCGGCGGCGGACTGCTCCGCCCCGCGCTTGATGCGGCCGGCGACGCGCGGGTCGTAGGCGTCGGCCTTCTCCGCCAGCAGGCGGCGGTGCACCGCATAGCTCTCCGCCGCCGAGAAGCCGCCCTTGGCGTTGATGGTGGCCACTTCGCCGAATTCCGGGAAGGGGGCGGAGACGATGTGCGCGCCGGCCCGCGCCAGCGCCTCCACCGCCGCCTCGAAGGCTTTCGCCACCTCGGGATCGAGCCCGTCCAGCGCCACGGTGGTGGGCACCAGCAGGCGCAGCCCCTTGACGGGGCGCACCGCCAGCGGCGCCGGCTCGACGCCTGCGAGGATAGCGTCCAGCGCCGCGCAGCAGGCCACCGAGCGGGCGATGGGGCCGATGGAATCCAGCGTCGTGGAGAGCGGGAAGGCGCCCTCGCGCGGCACCCGGCTGGCAGTGGGCTTGTAGCCGGTGATGCCGCAGAAGGCGGCCGGGATGCGGCAGGAGCCGCCGGTATCGGTGCCCAGCGCCGCGTGGGCCATGCCGTCCGCCACCGCCACCGCCCCGCCGGAGCTGGAGCCGCCGGAGACGCGGCCACCCTCAGCCCGCTCGAACGGGGCGCGCGGGTGGCCATAATGCGGGTTCATGCCGAGGCCGGAATAGGCGAACTCGGTCATGGTGTTGCGGCCGAGGAGGACGAACCCCGCCCGGCGCAGGCGCGCAATCGCCGGGGCATCCGCCGTGGCCGGGGCATTGTCCTTCAGCACCTTGGAGCCGGCCGCGGTGACCTCGCCGGCCACGTCGAACAGGTCCTTCACCGAAATGGGGATGCCGGCGAAAGGCGAGGGTGCCGCCCCCGCCTGCCGCAGGTCGTCCTGCGCCTGCGCCGCCTTCAGCGCGCCCTCCCGGTTCACGCTGACGAAGGCGCGGGGGCCTTCGCCGTCGGGGTCCGCGATGCGATCGAGGCAGGCTTCCGCCAGGGCCCGCGCCGTGGTGCGCCCGGAGGCGAGGTCTTCGGCGAGGGCGGCAAGGGTCGGCTGGGGCATGGCGAAGTCCGGGTCAGCAGAAGGGGCGGGCGGGATCAGGCGGGGTCGAAATAGTGGATTTCGAGCAGTATGCAGCCCTTATCCGATTTGAACGGACCATGGAACGCGCCCGGGGGGCGCACCGCATAGGTGAAGGGGGAGAAGCTCTCGCCGCCCTCGCCCTTGTCGTCATTGCCAACGGTGAGGTCGCCAGTGACCAGGAACACCTCTTCCCAATACTCATGCACGAACGGCTTGGTGGTGAAGACGCCCGCATCGAACTTCAGCAGGCGCGTGCGCGAGCCGCTCTTGTTCTCCTCGTCCAGCGCGCCGGAAAGGATCTTCTGCTTGATGCCTTCCGGATAGCCGGGCGGCACTTCCCAGCCGGTGGCGAGGTCGAGGGTGTGGAACTCGTCGTGGATCTTGGTGATGGGCATGGGGGCAGTCCTGCGATGAAAGGGGATCACTCGGCGGCGCGGGCGGCGGGCTGGGCCACCTCGTCGGCGAGGGAATAGGAGGAGAGCATCATGTCGAGCAGGCGCTCGGCGCCGGCCCAGTCATAGGTGCGGAAGGAGTGGTTCTTCACCACGAAGCCGGCGCCCGCATAGAACATCTCGTACTGGGCGTGGCGGGAGGCGAATTCCGAGCCCACCGCGTCCCAGGCGAGCTTGTAGAACTTCACCTTTTCTTCGGCGCTGGCGGCCGGCGACTGCTGGGTCTTGGCGATGAGGGCGGCCAGCTCCGGGTTTTGATAATCCTGCACCGAGGAGGGCAGCATGATCATGCCGCCGCCGGCCAGTTCGCGAAGGCTGGTGATGAACTTGCCGTAGAGCTGCTGGGTCAGGGTCTGCGCCGCATAGAGGGTGTGGCGGTCGGGCACGAAATAGGGGCCGTAATAGCTGCCCTTGGCCTCCATGGCGGCCACGAAGGCATCCACCATGGCGGCCTCGGCGGCGAGCTGGCCCAAGGTCTCGCGCACTTGCGGGAAGCCGGTGGTGCCGTTCACCTCGGCGGTGCGCCGGGCGATGGCGAGCAGGAATTTCAGCTTCACCGACAGGCGGATCTGGGCCTGGTAGTTCTGGTAGACATGGGCCGGGGTGGCATGGAACTGCCGGCCGGTCATGGCGATGTCGCCGGCGATGAAGACGCGGTCCCACGGCACCTTCACGTCGTCGAAATACAGCACAGCGTCATTCTCGTCGAAGCGGCTCGACAGGGGATTGTCGAACACCGACGGGGCGCCCGCCTCATAGGACTTGCGCGACAGGATCTTCAGGCCCCTGGTATTCATGGGAATGGCGAAGGAGAGGGCATAGGCCTCCTCGCCCTTCTGCAGCGGCTGGATGCAGGTGACGAACACTTCGTTGGCCATGATGCCGCCGGTGGCCAGCATCTTGGCCCCGCGCACGGTGATGCCCGAAGTATCCTCGTCCACGATGGCGGCGGAGAGGAACGGGTCGGCCTGCTCGGCCGCGTTCTTGGAGCGGTCGGCCTGCGGGTTGATGATGACGTAGGTGAGATAAAGATCGTTGTCGCGGGCGTGGCGATAGTAGTCGCCAAGCGCCCGGGCGCGGGCCGGGTCGTACAGCTCGAACTGGTCGAGGCCCATGTACATGCCGGAGATGCAGGACGCCACATGGTCCGGCGCGCGGCCGAGGAAGCCGGCGTGCAGCTCGGTCCAGGCCTCAAGGCCCCGGCGGCGGGTCTTCAGCTCGTCATAGCTGGTAGGCAACTGCCAGATGCGGTTGGCGAGCGTGCCGGTGTCGGTCTCGAAGGTCATCAGCGCGCGGTTGTCCGGCGCGCTGTGGAAGTCGAACATGCGCCCCACCGAGGCCACCGCGCGGCGGAAGGCGGGGTGGGCGGTGGCGTCGGAAATCTTCTGGCCGTCGAGGAAGATCTCGCGGCCGTCCCTGAGGCTGGCGATATGGGCGCTGCCGGTCTTGATCATGGCTGGTGCTCCGGAAGGGGGTCAGGACGCGATGGCCGAAAGGCTGCGATAGCGTCCGGCATGGAAGACGAGGGGGGCCGCCTCGGGCTCGCAGCGGTGTGCGAGGACGCGGGCGATGAAGATCTCGTGGTCGCCGCCGTCATGGATGGCGTGGGGCGCGCATTCCAGATGCGCCGCCGCCTCCGCGATCAGCGGCGCGCCGCCGGCCCCCCGCAGGTGCGCCACCCCGGCCCATTTCTCCCCCTGCGCGCGGGCGAAGCGGCCGGAGAGATCCTGCTGGTGGTGGGCCAGCACGGAGATGCCGTAGGCGCGCGCGGACTTCAGCGCGGGCAGGGACAGGGCGGCCCGCGCCACCGAGAACAGCACCAGCGGCGGATCGAGGGACACCGCGTTGAACGAACTCATGGTCATGCCGACGAGGGTGCCGTCCTCGCCCTCGGCGGCGACGATGGCGACGCCGGTGGCGAAGGCGCCGAGGGTGCACCGGAAGGCGCGGGTGTCGAAGGGGTCTGCTGGGATGGCCGACATGGGGCAATGTCCGCTTCAATTAGCTTTGTAACAAAGCTATTATGAAGAGGCGATAGACGTCAAGCCGATTCCGCGCCTATGAAGCGCGAACACGATACGTCTGCGTCGGGGCAAGGCGGGTCGGGACCCGGCGGTTCAGGGATTGCGCCCGCCGTCCGATCCGCGCCCGCCGCCGGCCCGGCTAGGGAGCGCCCGCATGCCGCAATCCACGTCCAAAGTCCGTCGGCGACTGCCTTTGACCGCGTCCCGCGCCGCCCTGCTCGTGAACGGGTCGGATCTCGAATTCCGCGAGATGGTGCACAACATGCTGGCGTTCGCCGCCGCCCTGCAGGAGGTGCGCAACCGGCTCGGCGGCCTCATCGGGCTGTCGGGCACCCAATACACCATCCTCAATTCCATCGCCCGGCTCAGCCGGGGCACGCCGGAACTGGGGGTGAACGCGCTGGCGGAACACCTGCACCTGTCGGGGGCGTTCGTGACCATCGAGGTCAACAAGCTGGTGCAGGCCGGCCTCGTCACCAAGGTGCCGAACCCGGATGACCGCCGCCGCGTGGTGCTGGCGGTGACCGTGGAGGCCGAGCGCCGCCTCGCCGAGCTGACGCGCGTTCAGGTGCCGGCCAACGACGCTTTGTTCGAGCCGCTCTCGGCGGCCGATTTCAAGGCGCTGCGCGCCATCATCGCCAAGCTCGCCGGCACCGGTGAGCGCACCCTTCGGCTCATCGAATATCTCGCGCCCAAGGGCACGCTGGACGATGTCGCCGACCACCTGCCGCCGGTGGTGTAAGGGGCTGCGATCCGGAAGCTGGAAAACCGGCCGGACGGCGACTCATACCATCGGCCCCGGTGTTCGACCGATGCCAGGTGGGTCCGCTCGAACGCCGCGCGGGCTTGACCATTGACCCTTGAGCAAAGCTCACGGGGCAATGGTCTCACACCTGCAGCCGCGCCTTCATGGCGCCGCCGGGGCGGACTTCCACCACGCGGCCGTCGCTCATCTCCACGATGCGGTCGAAGATGTCGGACCAGCGCGGATCGTGGGTGACCACGCACACCGCCACCCGGTGCACGTCGGCGAGCGTGCGGAACACCTCCATCACCTGCCGTCCGCGCGAGCCGTCCAGCGCCGCCGTGGGCTCGTCCGCCAGCAGCATGACGGGATCGTTGGCGAGCGCCCTCGCGATGGACACGCGCTGCTGCTCGCCGCCGGACAATTGGGAGGGGTAATTGTTCTCCCGGTGGTCGAGGCCGAACTGGGCCAGAAGCTCCCGCGCCCGCGCCTTCGCCTGCTTGGGCCGCACGTCGTTGATCTCAAGGGCGATCTGCACATTCTCCACCGCGGTGAGGAAGGGGATCAGGTTCGCCTTCTGGAAGATGAAGCCCACATGGGTGCGGCGGAAGTCGCGCAAATTGTTGAGGCGGGTCGCGGCGTTGGCGATCGGCTGGTCGCGGAAGTGCACGGTGCCGTTGGTGGGCGGCTCCAGCAGGCCGGCGATCATCAGGAAGGTGGTCTTGCCTGATCCGGACGGGCCGACGATGCCGGTCAGCTCGCCGGATTTCAGCGCCAGCGTCATGTCGGTAAGAGCGCGCACCTCGTTGGCCCCGGAAAGGTAGGTCTTCGAGGCGTTGCGCACCTCCATCACCACATGGCTGGGCCAGAATTGAGCGGTCACGCCAGCACCTCCTGCGCCCGGACCTTCATGGCCCGCCGGATGGCGAACCAGCTCGCGCCAAGGCTGATCACCAGAAGCGCCCCCCCGATACCCGCGAGGTCCTCCGACACCAGAAGCACGGTGCGCGGGAAATGGGGATAGATCGTGAAGGAGATGAGCAGAGCCACCGAGAAGCCAAGCACAGCGATCCACAGGGCCTGCTGCACGATCAGGCCGATGATGACCCGGTCCCGCGCCCCGATGAGCTTCAGCAGAGCGATCTGGTTGATTTTCTCCAGGGTCAGCATGTAGATCGTGAGCGCGATGATGGAGCCCGCCACCAGAAGCGTCATGGCGGTGAAGGCGAGGATCTGCACCCGGAGGCGCCACAGCCGCCCGTCGAGCAGCATGGAGCGCTCCTCCTCCTTGGTCAGCACCTCCACGTCGCCCCAGGCCTTGATCTGGGCCTTCACCAATTGCGGGTCGGCATTGGGCTTCAGCTCCACCATCACCGCCGCCAGCGCGCCGCCGTCGCCGAGGCCCATGCGCGAGCGGCCCTTGGCCACCCGGTTCAGCAGGATGGCCTCGGAGGGCAGCACCCGGTTGATCGCCTGCGAGTCCGGGATGGTGACGAAGAACATGCCGTCGCCGCCCATGTCCACCTGGCCCTTGGTCAGGCCCACCACGGTGTAATCATCGTGGCCGAGGCGGATCACGTCGCCCACCAGAAGGCCGGTGGTCTGGTCGGCGATGGCCTCGTAGCGGGTGGAGCGGAACAGCCTGCCGTCGATGAGCGGGATCCAGCTTCCGGAATCCTTGGGATAGTCGATGCCGGTGACGGCGAGGCGCACGCTCTTGCCGTTGATGTCGTATTGCTGGTTGTACTGGATGAAGCGGCGGGTGGCGGCCACCCCCGGCACCCCTTCCACCCGGCGGTCGAGGCTGGAGGGCACGGCGGAGGTCTCGGCGAAGGGGCCGGAGCGGCCGCCCTCCACCACCCACAGGTCGGCGCCCACGTCGTTGATGATGAGCAGCGCCTCGTGGACGATGCCGCGATAGAGCCCGATCATGCCCATGGTCGCCCCCAACAGGAGGCCGATGCCCACCGCCGTTAGGGCGAAGCGCAGCATCGAGAACCGCATGTCCTTGAGGGCGATGTTCATGGGCCTCCGCCTCCGCCACCCGCCTCAGGGCACCTCTTCGCCGAGATCGACCGGCTCGAACGCATAGCGGCCGACCGGTGAGAGCACCACGTCGCCGGCCTTGAGGCCGCGGGAGACCTCGATGTTCGTTCCGCTGGTATAGCCGAGCGACACCGGCGTCCAGGTCGCCCGGCCGGACCGCGCCAGCCAGACCCCGGCGCGCCCGTCGCGGCGGGTCACGAAGGTCTCCGGCACGCCGATGGCCACTGCCGGGGATTGCGCCTCCACCGCCACATTGGCGCGTTGCCCGATGGCCCAGCTCTCGGGCAGGGCATCGAGGGTGATGTCGATGGTGAACTCGCGGGTCTCCTGGTCCACCTGCCGGGACAGGCGCAGCACCTGCCCGGTCCATACCCGCGTGGGGTCGGAGGCGAAGCGGATGCGCGCCGGCTGGCCCGGCCTGATGGCGGAGCGGGCGGATTCGTCGAAGCGCGCGGAGATGATGATGGTGGACAACTCTACCACCTGCATCAGGTTGGCGCCGGGCAACAGCAGGTCGCCGGGATTGCGCTCGCGGGAGATGACCACGCCGTCCAGCGGGGCGGTGATGGTGGCATCGGCGAGCCGGGCCTCCAGCACCTTCACGTTGGCCTGCTGGGCGAGCAGTTCCGCCTTCGAGCGCTCGATGGCGGCGTCGGCGCGGGCCATGTCCGCCTGGGCCTGCAGGAAGTTGGATTCGGCGGTGGTCAGCTCGGCGGGCGAGATGACATTGGTGCGGGCAAGCGTGGTGCGCCGCTCGAACTCGATCTTGGCCCGGTCGAAGCCGGCCTTGGCGCGGGCCCGTTCGCTCTCGCTCCCGGTGATGCCGAGGGCGGCGGCGCTCGCCTGCGCCTCGGCGGTGGCGAGCTGGTTCTGGAGGTCGACGGATTCCAGCCGCGCCAGCACCTGGCCGCGCTTCACCACGTCGTTGCGGTCCACCTCGATGGATTTCAGGAAGCCCTGGATGCGGCTCGTCACCACCACGCGATTGATGGCGTCGAGCAGGCCGGGACCGTTGATTTCAAGGCTCATGGGGCGCGCCTGCACCGCATGCCAGGCGGCGGTGCGCGGCACCACGTACCAGTAGCCGAGCAGGGCCCCCGCCACCACGGCGAGGGCGAGCACGACGGCAAGACGGCGCCACCCTGCGGAATAGTCCGTCTCGGTCAGGGCGGGGGGAAGAGGTTGCGGTTTCACCGCATCCCCTCCGCCGCCGCAAGGGGGGGGCCCGTGCGGGCGCTGGCGGCCTGTCTCACGCGTTCTTCTCCTCCGCGTCGGTGTCCACGATGGCTTCGCAGCCATCGGGGCCGACACCCAGGCGATCGAGCACGTCGGCGACGAGCTCCAGTCCTTCCGCCGCCGTCAGCGCCGTGGTGTCGTAGCCGAGACGATAGGCCAGACCATCCGCGCTCTGGAAGGACCTGAGGTCGATCTCGTTGATGGCGTAGCGCAGCAGCTTGGCCGAAAGCGGCGCCACCTTGATGAGACCGAGGTCCAGTTCCTCCGTCTTGCCCTGACGCTGGAGCGCGGAGGTGGTGGCCCCCCGGGCGAAGCGGTCCGGCGTCTGCATGCCGCTGACGAAGAGCGCCAGATAGGAGCCTTTGGCCACCAGATCGTCGTGCAGGTCGCCGTCGAGGAAGCAGAATTCGAACGGGGTGTAGACGAGGGCCCGGTTGAGCTGGTCCGACAGCATCACGCCGAGCACGTCGAGATCGGCGACCGCCCCGCCGGGGGCGCGCAGCAGGGTGGAGCCGTGCACCCAGCCCACGAAGTTGTTCAGCCGGCGGTCGGTCCGCATGGCCGCCGGGATGTTGAGGATCACGTCCTCCACCCCGCCGCGCACGGCGATGGCCTGGGCCACGGCGGCGTTGAGGAGCGAGGTCTCGGTGATGCCGATCCGGCGGGCGCGGGTCTGCACCCTTTCGTGCCCGGTGGCGTTGAGGAAGGCGAAGATCTCGCCGCCCGGACCGGCCTGGGTGCGGTCGAGGTTGGGCGCGAGGCCCTTCGCCTTGCGGCCGAAATTCGGCAGCGGCGGCGGATTGGCCCCGTAAAGCTCGCGCACATAGGCTTCGCGCTCGGCCATGAAGACGGGGTCCGTCGCCCGGTCGAACTCGTTCACATACTGTTCGACGGTCATCTCGGGGGGGCCAAGCGGAATGCCGAGGAAGGCCTGGAACACTTCCTCCACGAAGACACCCAGCGCCCAGCCGTCGAAGATGAGGTGATGGCCCTGAGCCACCACCACGTCGCCGTCTTCGCCGCCGCGCAGCACGGTGACGCGGTAAGGCGCCTCCGCGAAGGGGTCGAGCGGGGAGTCCAGCAGGGCCGACAGGCGCGCCTGCACGGCCGCGGCATCGGCCCCGGGCATGTCCTCCACCACCAGGGGCGGCTCGCCGCACGGCAGGATGAGGGCGCGGGGTTGCCCGTCGTTGTCCACCACGAAGCGGGTGCGCAGGGATTCCTGCCGCTCCTCCACCAGCTTCAGGGCCCGGCGCAGGCGATCGATATCGGCGCGGGGGGCGATGCGGAAGGCGCGGCCGATGGACCAGAACACCCGGTAGGCGTGGTTGGTCCCCGGCTTCATCAGGGACCGCAGAACGTTGTTCTGCTTGACGGAAAGCGGAACCTGCCGTTCGCCGGCGGGGGTCAGGCCGGGGGTCGCGGGGGCCGCCACGACGGGAGGCGGCAGGGGGGCCGCGGCCGCCGCGCGGCGGGCTGTTCCCGTGGATCCGTGCCAGGTGGCTGGTCCCATCGTCGCCGGCGTGCCGGAGAGCTCCGCCACGGCGGTGGCGATGGCGTCGAGGAGGGCGCGCCCGACTTCGGTCGGGAAGGCGGCGGTGTCGAGGGCGAGCCGCAGCTTGAGGCTTGCGCCGTCCGCCGTCGCGTCGAGCCGCAGCTCGTTGAACGGATCGGTGAGGGCCGCCAGCGGCTCGGCGATGCCGAGGGCCTTGGCCCGAGCCGCGCCGTCCGCGTCGATAAAGGCGAAGCCCACCTGTCGGAGCGCCGCGCCGGCGGCGTTGAGGCGGTCCGCCAGCAGGGCTTCCACGGCCGCCGTGTCCAGCGCCCGGTGGCTGCGCGCGGCGGCGAGCCGCTGGCGGGCCCGGCGGATCAGCCAGTCGGCGGGGGCGTCGAGGCGGTCCAGCAGCACCGGCATGCCCGTGCCCACGGGACCGATCAGGGTCGCGGGGACCTCCCGCCGGGCTGGGTCATGGCATTCCACCAGCGCCCGGTCGATGCCGGAGCCGGCGGCCAGCGCACGGCCCAGCGCGGCGATGAGGAGCGCTTCCTGGTCCGGCGCGGACAGCGCGTCGAAGCCTGGTACGGTCAGGGTGGCGTCGAAATGGCCCACCGCGCCGCGATTGAGGCCGAAGCCCGTGGGCGCGGATGCGAGCGTGCGGCCAAGGCTCGGCAGGGCGGCCGGCGGGGTGCGCAGCATTTCCTTCCAGAAGGCCATGTGCCCGGCAAGGGCCATGGTGCCGTCCACGGGCCGTTCCGCCGCGGCGAAGGCGGCAAAGGGCGTGCCCGGCGCGGGCGTTGCCTTAGCCGCCGCCACGAGGGCGGCGAGCGCGAGGTGGGGCGAGAGGGAATCCGCCGCTGCGCGGTGGGCCCGCGCATGGAGCGTGAGGGCGCCGTCCGCCGCCTTGGAGAGCCCGAACCGCCAGAGCGGCCCCGGCTGGGTGACCGGGGCAAGGCCGGAGGCGTCGGTGATCCACTCGAGGTCCGGGGCTTCGCCGGCCACGATCTCACCCGACGCCGTGCCGGTGAGCTTGAGGGCGTCCTCGGCCGAAGCCAGGGCGGCGAGCGCCTGCGCCAGCGTCTCGAAATCGAGCGTGGGATCGATGGCGCGGGAGGCCGCGACCTCCAGCGCCGCGCGGGTGATGCCGGAGGTCATGGGCCGGCCGCCGAGGGCGATGACCGCCTCCTGCCTCACCAGCGGACGGAACACCGTGCCGCCGCCTGCGCCGCCGACGCCACCACCGCCGTCGGCCAGCGCGGCGGCGGTGGCGGCCCGGGCCTTCTGGGTGGCCTCGAAAGTGGCCGCCACCACGCCGGACAGGCCGGTGACGGTGGGGGTCTGGAGGAATTTGGCCACCGGGATGTTCACATCCACATGGGCCTCGATGCGGTTCTTCAATTCGAACGAGGACAAGGAGTCGAGGCCGAGTTCCGACAGGCGGCGGTCGGACGGGATGTCGTTGGGCGACACCTTCAGGACCTTCGCCACCTCGCCGCGGATAAGGTCGGCCAGCATGCCGTCCCACGCCTCGCGCGGGGCGGCGAGCAGCTCGGCCTGGATGCGCGAGCGACCGCCGGTGCGCTGGGCCAGAAGCGGCTTCACGCGGGCGGTTCCGGCGGTGCGCGCCAGAGCGCGCGAGATGGCCGCCCAGTCGGCGCGGGCGAAGCCGAGATTCTCGTCCTCGGCGCGCAGGAGCGTGCCGAGGGAGGCTGCGGCCTCCGTGTCCGGCACCGGCTTCATGCCGATGCTTTCAAGATAATTGCCCAGCGCTTCGGAGCGGGCGACGAAGCCCGAGCCGGCGATGGAACCCCAGGCCGCCGCCGAGCCGGCAAGGCCGCGGCTCTTGCGGAACGAGCCCATGCCGTTGAGCACGGAATTGGCCGCCGTGTAATTGGCCTGTCCGGGGCTGCCGATGACCTGTGCCAGCGACGAGAAGCTGACGAAGAAGTCGAGGTCCGCCCCGTGCCGGGTCACCGCGCGGTGCAGGCTCCAGGCGCCGCCCGCCTTGGGGCGGATGACGCGGGAGATCTGGCCTTCGTCGAGCTGGCTGACGAAGCCGTCCTGGATCACCGCCGCGCCGTGGACGATGCCCTTGAGCGGCTTGTCCGACTTGGCGTGGGCGGCGATCAGCGCGTCCACGGCGTCAGCGTCGGTCACGTCGAGGGCGATGGGGACGATTTCGGTGCCGCGCGCCGCGATGGCGGCGAGGACCGGCTCGGAATCCGCGTCGGGGGTGCCGTTGCGGCCGCACAGCAGCAACCGCCCGGCGCCCTGCCGGCTGAGGAAGTCCGCCACCGCCACGCCGAAGCCGCGCAGGCCGCCGGTGACGAGATAGCTCGCCTCCCCCGAGAAGCGCATGGTCTGGTTGAGGTCGACTTCCACCTCGATGGCGGGTTCGTCGAAGGTGAGCACCACCTTGCCCAGATGCTGCGCCTTGGAGAACAGGCGCATGGCCTCCGCCGCCCGGGACACCGGGAAGCGCGTGGCGACGAGGGGCCGATACAGGCCCTGCGCCACCTTGGCCTCCACCGCCCGCAGCAGGGACGACAGGCGCGCGGGGCGCTCGTCGGCGATGGTGGAGAGGTCGATGACCGAATAGGAGTTGTTGTAATAGAGCGACTTCAGCCCGATGGGCTTGTCCTGGGCGAGATCGCGCTTGCCGATTTCCACGAAGCGGCCGAAGGGCGCAAGGCACTCCAGCCCCTTGTCGATGCCGGCGCCCGACAAAGCGTTCAGCACCACATCCACGCCGCGCCCGCCGGTGGCGGCCCGGACGCCTTCGGAGAATTCGAGGCTGCGCGAGTTCATCACATGGGTGATGCCGAGGTCGCGCAGGAAGTTGCGCTTGGCGTCGGAGCCGGCGGAGGCGAGGATTTCGGCGCCGATGTCCCGCGCCACCTGGATGGCGGCAAGGCCCACGCCGCCGGTGGCGAGGTGCACCAGAACCTTCTCGTCGGGTTCGAGCCGGCCGATGTCCACCAGCGAATAATGGGCGGTCATGAAGGCGGCCGG
The DNA here is from genome assembly GCF_005871085.1 of Xanthobacter autotrophicus. Taxonomy (GTDB): domain Bacteria; phylum Pseudomonadota; class Alphaproteobacteria; order Rhizobiales; family Xanthobacteraceae; genus Xanthobacter; species Xanthobacter autotrophicus. Next base: position 314,361 of record NZ_VAUP01000031.1, read on the forward strand.
CAGGGTGGCGGCGTCTTCCAGCGCCACGTCGTCGGGCACATGCATGAGGAAGCGGGCGTCGGCGGCGGCGAACCGGCGCAGGAAGCCCTTGCCCATGCCCATCACCCGGTCGCCGACCTTGAAGGCGGTGATGGCTTCGCCGGTGGAGCGCACGGTGCCGGCGAATTCCAGGCCGAGATTGCGCCACCAGGCGCCTTCGCCCTCGGCCTCGTCCGGCAGGATGCCGGTGGCAGCCATGATGTCGCGGAAGTTGAGGCCCACGGCGGCCACTTCCACCACCACCTCGCCCGCCTTGGGGGTCGGGTAGGGACACTCGCGCACCACCACATTGTCGATGAGGCCGGGGCTGGTCATCGTCACGGTGAAGTTGGCGGGGTCGGCGCTCTTGGTGATGGTGCGCCGGCGCGGCGCAAGGCTGTTGAGCGGGCCCTGCCGCAGGCGCGGCACGGTCCGTTCGGTGCCGCGCAGGATGATTTCCGCCTCGTCGCTCTCCTCCAGCACCGCCTGGGCCAGGGCCATGCCCTCGCTGAAGGCGGCGGCGTCGGCGTCCACATGGCGGACGGCGAATTCCGGGCACTCGTTGGCGAGCGTCCGCGACAGGCCGAGCAGGGCGGAATCGGCGAGGCCTTCCGTCGCCATGGGCCCGTCGCCGGGGATCAGGCGGCTGGCGCGGCCGATCACCACGAGGGCCGGCCGGCTGGGCGCGGTGCGCAGGCGGTCCAGCACCTGGCCCACCGTGACGAGGCCGAAGGAGGCCGCTTCCACCGCCGCCACCAGGCGCTCGGTGGACAGCTCCGCCTCGGGTCCCAGCTCGACCCCCGCCGTCGCCGCATAGACGATGCCGGTGAGGCCCTCGGGCGCGGCGAGCCGCTGTTCGATCAAGCGGGTGGCGTCCTCCGCCTGCATGGCGGTGAAGATGTCCGGTGCCAGGGTTTCCACGATGGCGCCCGATGCCACGAGGGCGGAGGCGAGCGGCTCGGTGGTCGCTGGATCACCCGACAGCACCAGCCAGCGACCCAGCCTCACCGGGGTGTCGGCCTTGGGCGCCACGGTCTCGAAGGTTTCCTCGATCACCACGGAGCCGCCGTCACCGGCGTTCGCCTTCAGGGCGCCAAGGGTCTTGACCTTGAGGTTCTCCACCGAGAGCAGCGGCGTGCCGTCGAGCGCGTAGACGCGGTAGATGCCGGTGTCGTCGGCGGGATCGGTGAAGAATTCGCAGATGACTTCCGGCGGCAGGGGGCCCGCCACCATCACCTTGCGGATGCCCACCGGCAGCATGAGCTTGTACTTGCCGGCGACGCTCTCCTCGTCGGGGAGCGGTTCGCCGGGGATCCACAGGCCAAGGTCCACGTCCTCCAGCACGAGGCCGGACTGGAGCACGCTGTCGAACAGGCCGGGGAAGGCGATGAAGCCGTCGCGTTTGGCGGCATCGGCGCTGGAGATGCGCGCCACCGCGTGGCGCGGCCCGGCGAGCCACAGGGCCTGCACGGCCTGGAAGGTCGGGCCGTAATCGAGCCCGTGGCGGGCGGTGAGGCGATAGAAATCCTCGCGCTCGATGGCCGGCCGGGTCGCGAGGATGGCCGGGTCGAAGCTGGCCGGCGGCACGGCGAAGGCATGCTGCCAGCCATAGGCCTCCACGCGCAGCCGCCAGTCTTCCTCGGTGTCGCGCTTCATGGAGGAGATGCGCAGCCGGCTGGTGGCGGGATCATACGAGGTGCGCAGCAGCACCACGTCGTCACCGCCGATGGACAGGGCCTCGTGGATGCGGAAGTCGCGCAGCTCCACCGGGGCTTCGCCGAACAGCTCGCGCAGGGCGCCCGTCATCATTTCCAGATAGCCGACAGTCGGGAACAGGCAGTCCCCGCCGGGACGATGGTCGGCGAGATATTTGGCGCTCTTGAGGGTGATCTCGTTGGTCCAGGCCGGCTCCGGCCCGATCTCGCGCCAGCCCAGGAGCGGGTGGCGGTCGCTGTCGAACAGGAATTGCCGCGCTTCCAGCGGCAACTGCACCAGGCGCTCGTTCACCCACGGCCGACGCGGCAGGGGCAGATGTTCCTCGGCGCCGGTGTCGCTCTCGCTCCAGTCGAAGGATACGCCGTTCACATAGAGGCTCGCCAGCGAGCGGGCCATCACCAGGCGGTCGTCGCCCTGCCGCTCCAGCGAGGACACAGCCACCACGGAGGCGTTGCGCTCCTGGGCGATGCCGTGGATCAGCGGGGTAACGGTGCGGTGCGGCCCCAGTTCAAGAAAGGCATCGATGCCCAGATCCAGGCAAAAATCGATGGCTTTCTTGTAGCTTACCGCCTGGCGCAGGTTCTGCCACCAGTATTCGCTGTCGAAGCAGGTCTCCAGCATGCCGGTGACGGTGGAGACGATGGGGAAGGCCGGCGTCTTCCAGGAAATCTCGCCGAGGCCTTCGCGGAACTTCGCCTCGCAATCATCGAGGTGGGGCGAATGCCAGCCGAAATCCATGGTGAGGCGGCGGGCGGTGACATCCGGATAAAGCCGCTTCACCTCTTCCAGCAACGCCACCACGGGCGCTTCCATGCCGGAGATGGTCTGGGCGGTGGGGCCATTATAGGCCGCGACCACCACGCTCTCGTCCGCCGGAAGCAGGGGGGCGAGCTGATCATAGGTGACGCCGAGCGTCGCCATGGCGCCGCGCCGCGTGCTGCCGTGGGGGATGAGGCCGCGGTGATAAATGATTTTGGCGCAGGTATCGAGGTCAATGCAGCCGGCGATATGGGTTGCCGCCACCTCGCCGAAGCTGTGGCCCACCAGCAGTTCCGGGGTGAGCCCGCGCTCCCGCCACATGCGGTAGAGGCCCACCTGGTTGGAGAAGATGGCGGCCTGGGTCACGTCCGCGTCGTTGATGCGGGTGGTGGCCTCGTCGCGGGTGATCTCCTCGATCACCGACCAGCCGGTATAGGGCTTCAGCGCCTCGTCGAAGGTCTCGACGAAGGCGCGGTAGGTCTTGTCTTCGGTGAGCAGCTTGCGGGCCATGGCCCACCACTGGCCGCCCTGGCCCGAGAAGGTGAAGGCGAGGCGCCGCGGCTTGGCGCGGCCGGTGATGATATAGGGCGCGATGGCCTCGTTGGCCGGCGCGTCGGCGCCCAGCGCGAGGGTGCGCAGCTTCAGCGGCAGATCCTGCGCCTGCGGATCGGCGAGGATCGCGGCCCGCTCGGTCAGGTGGTCGCGGCTGGTCTTGAGGGCGCTGGCCAGGGTCTCGTAGGGGACTTCGGCGAGGGTGCCGCCCTCATCCACCGCGTCGGCGAGTTCTTCCGCCCACAGGCCGAGGGCGGCCTTGCCGTTGGCCGAGAGCGGGATGAACACCGGGCCTTCGGCGGGTGCCGGCCGGGCGCGCAAGTCGGCACGCATGTCTGCACGGGGCCGCTTGCCGCCGTGGAAGCTTTCCACCGCCACCGAGGCATTGGTGCCGCCGAAGCCGAAGGAATTCACCACCGCGAGGCGTACGTCGTGCTCGCTCGAATAGGGGGTGGGCTCCACCGGGACGGACAGGCCCAGCGCATCGAACGGAATGGTCGGGTTGGGGGTCTCGAAATTGAGGTTGGGCGGCACGATGCCGTGATGGGTGGACAGCACGATCTTGATCAGCCCGGCCACGCCGGAGGCGGATTCCAGATGGCCCAGATTGGGCTTGAACGAGCCCACCAGCACCGGCCGGTCCACGCGGCCGGCGCCGAACACGCGGCCGATGGCGCTGGCCTCGATGGGGTCGCCCACCGGGGTCCCGGTGCCGTGCGCCTCCACGTAGCCCACGTCTTCGGGATCGATGTTGGCGTGGCCCACCAGGCTTTCCAGCATGGCGGTCTGGGCCACGTCGCTGGGGGCGGTGAGGGTGGGGGTGCGGCCGTCCTGGTTCACCGCGGAGCCGCGGATCACCGCATAGATGCGGTCGCCGTCGGCCACGGCGCGGGCCAGCGGCTTCAGTACCACGATGCCGCAGCCCTCGCCGCGCACGAAGCCGTCGGCGCGGGCGTCGAACGTATAGATCTTGCCGGTGGCCGACAGCATGTTGGCACTGGCGAAGGCCACGAACGGGCCGGGGTCCAGCATCAGGTTGACGCCGCCGGCCAGCGCCACGTCGCAGGTGCCCATGGCGAGGTGGCGCATGGCCTGGTCCACCGCCACCAGGGCCGAGGAGCAGGCGGTATCGAGCGCGATGCTCGGCCCCTTCAGGTCGAGCCGGTGGGAGATGCGGTTGGCCGCGATGGAATAGGCCGAGCCGGTGCCGGCGAAGATGTCGGTGGCGACCCGCCGGTAGCGCTGGCTGTAGCTGAAGTCGGAGGTGGAGATGCCCACGAACACGCCGGCGCGCTGGCGTTGCAGGGTGCGCAGCGGCACGCCGGAATCCTCGATGGATTCGTAAGCCACCTGCAGCAGCAGGCGCTGCTGGGGGTCCATCAGCATGACTTCGCGCGGGGCCATGTCGAAGAAGGCCGGATCGAAGTTGAAGACGTCGCCCGACAGGAATCCGCCCCACTTGGAATAGGAGCGCCCGGCGCTCTCGGGGTCTGGATCGTAATAATTGCGGACATTCCAGCGGTCCGCCGGTATTTCGCGAATTCCGCATCGTTTTCCGAGCAGGAAGGACCAGTATCCGTCCGCGCTCGTGATGCCACCGGGGAAACGACAGCCGATTCCGATAACGGCAACAGCTTCGGGTTCTTGACCAAGGCCGTTTCCGACCGCCCGTGCCTGACCGTCCAGAAGATCCAAGCTATCCATGGGAAGCGCCCTCTTCCGCAGAATTGCCGCAACGCAAACCTATGCGGACCGGCGCGGAGCTGTCACCTGATTTCTTCGAACTTTTTGCGATTTGAAAGTAGATGCCTGCAAGTTAAGCAGAGTGAGGCATCATACTACCGGGTTTTGCTTGGACTCTTCAGAGCTTTTGCCTCACCACGGTGCGGACCAGTCGCCCAGGCTCATCCTCCTCATGATGCGCTGCAACTCGGGGGCGTCGTGACGTGGACCAGAAGATTCGCCGTCGCGGTGCGTCCGGCGGAAGGCGGGATCTGTCGTGTGAAGAAGAGCGCGCCGTACAATGAAACGGCCCCGGTCTTTGACCGGGGCCGGGAGGTTTTCCTAGGTCCGTGCGGAATTTATAAAGCTTAGCCGTTCGCGTGCGGTGTTGGCCCTGTCCAAAGGTCAGAGCCGGTCCTCCTCCGCGGCGAGCAGGATGAGGTCGCCCAGGGAGAAGCGCGCGAAGTCGGGCAGGGTGCCCGGCGCGAGGATGGATGCATCCGAATGGCGGGCGAGCGTCCACAGGGCCTCGGCCACGATCCGGCTGCCCACCGGACCGAGGTGCCGGCCGGCGGGACCTTCGGGATCGCCGGCCTCCGCGAGAATGTAGAACCACAGCGGCGTTGCCTCGCAGAACGGCAGGGCGGCGACGCGCTGATGGTCCGGCAGGGCGGCGAGCAGGGTGTCGTCTTTCAGGGGCTTGAGGCCCATGTGTCGCGCCAGCGCCTGCCCGGTGGGCAGGCCGAGCCGGAAGCCGCGCAGGAGATGGCGGGTGGCGAGCGCTTCCACGCTTTCGGGCGCGCCGCAGATGAGGGTGTCGAGCCGCCGCGCCCGCTGCGGAGCCTCGGCGGCCAGGGGCAGGAAGCCCCCCCAGGAAATCACATGGTGCTCCGGCAGGGTCTCCGGCCCGTGCCGGCCGCCGGCGAGCACGTTGCGCGTCGCCAGCGCGCCGTGTTCCACGTTGCGGAAATGGACATTGTAGTCATAGCTCGGCCGGCGCATGGACGGGGCCAGCACAAGGGCGGCGGCGGACAGTTCCACCGGCATGAACAGGGCGGCGGGGCGCTCCACGCGCCACAGCCGGGGGCCGTCTTCCATCACATTTTCGAGAACATCCGGCGCCACGAGCTTTGGCAGCAGGTCGAACAGCACCATCCACTGGAAGCGGCGGCGCAGTGCGCGCCGGGCCGCTTCGAACGACAGGCCGGAGGCGATGAGGGCGTTGTGGGCCTTGAGGAAGGCCACGTGCAGCTGGCTGAGAATCAGCTGCTCGTCGTTGCGGGCATCGCTCATGCGCGGGGCGCGGTCGCGGCCGGGTTCGGGGCTGCGGGGATGGCGCGGCAGGTCGTTGCCCGGGCCCGTGCGCGGCGGCCGCCCATGGGGGCAGTCCTTGGGCCTGGGCGACAGGGTGCCGACCAGCATGCGCCGCACCGCCTGGGGGTCGCGCGGGGCATCATAGACGCTGTCGAGGTCAAGCCCGCCCGAGCGTCGGTTCAAAAGGCCGGCGAGGGAGGAGAGCGGCGCGAGGGCATCGGGGCCAAGGCCCGCCTCGTCGGGCGTGCGCCGCTCCCAAATGAGATCGTTGCGCAGGAATTCGACCAGATAGGTATAGGCGGCCGGCAGATCGCCATCGCCGGCCGACCGGACACGCGGCGGCGGTGGGCTGTCCTGGAGCGTGTCCTGCGGCTCGGCCATGACCGAGGCGAGGCGCGCGAGGTCCTTCAGGGTGCGCGGCTCCGGCGCCAGGCGATGGGCCGGCCCGCACAAGGCGGGAAACATGAAGCCGAAGCCGTGATCGGCGGGGCGGGCGCCCGATTCCAGCGCCAGGGCACGCACACGCTCCCCGATCGCCTCGTGGCGCGACGGGCGCGGATCCTCTCCCCCCGCACACATTTCCATGGACCTTCCAAATGTCATTCGGTTCTTCACGCTGTTCTTGTTGCCCTTGCCCTTCTCCCTTAGGGCAGCATGGAGCCCCATGGGGCAGCATCCCGCGAATGGGGGATGACCCACCCATCCGCCGTCTTGCAGCCTGAGACGGTTGTGCAATGCTGCGATCAAGGAGCGTGACCGCTCCGGCGACGGCGGCATCGGGTGGCGTCTTGGGCGCTACCGTTCGCCCTCTTCCTTGCCTGTCGGCGAGAATTGAGGGTGCCAGCGCGCCTCTGGCTCTCGCGGGGATGAGCCATGGCGGTCCAACGGATCTGAGCGTTTCGTCCTTCCGGCCCGGCCGGACGCGGCGATGCGCGGAAATGGGACGGACATGGGCGATCTTGATCAATATTCCCGCCTCATCGGCGACGTGTACGAACTCAGCGGCGATCCCCAGCAGTGGGGCATCCTGCTGGAGGGGGTGACACGCTTCGTGGACGGCCGCGTCGGCCAGCTCGCGGTGTTCAGCCTCAAGCAGCAGCGCAAGCCCACCTGGCGCGTGTGGGGCCACGACCCGCAGGACTACAAGACCTTCCTGTACCGCCACGCCACGGAAGACCCGCGCCTGTCGTACATCCTCTCCAACCCCGGCCGCATCATCTGCGGCGAGGACGGGGTGGACCCCGACCAGTTCCGCGCCACCGCCATGTTCCGCGAGGTGGTGGAGCCCATGGACCTCGAACATTCGCTGGTCTCCTACTTCGCGCAGGAGGCGGACGTGATGGCCACCGTGTGCGCCATGCGCGGGCGGGGGCAGGGGGCGTTCGGCGCGCCCGAGAAGCAGAAGCTGGGCCTCGTGGTGCCGCACCTGCGCCGGGCCTTTGAATTGTACGCGCTGCTCGACGAGGCGAAGGCCAAGGTGGGCGACATCGCCGCCGCACTCGACATCGTCGATGCCGGCATCTTCCTGGTGGACGCCGACATGCGCGTGGCCCACGTCAACATGGCGGGCGACGCCATGGTGAAGGAGGGCGACATCGCCCTGCGCGGCGGCAAGCTCGCCTTCCGCGACGACCGCGCCTCGCGGCAGGTGGCGGCGGCGGTGGCGCTGGCGCTGGCCGCGGCCCGGGGCGAAGCGAACCTGCCCCACGCCGAGCACATGGAAGTGCCGCGCCCGAATTCGGACAGCGGCCCCTACCGGGTGTCGCTGCATCCGCTGCCGCTGGGCACGGGCAATGTGAAGCTCGCCACCCGCTCGCAGATCGCGGTGGTGGTGCGGGCACCGGGCCGCAGCGGTACCGACGTGGCGCGCCGGCTGCAGACCACCTTCCGCCTCACCCCGTCGGAAGCCGCGCTCGGCGCAGCGCTGGCGGTGGGGGCCTCGCTCGCCGATTTCGCCCAGCAGCGCAGCGTGGCCATGTCCACGGTGCGCAGCCAGCTGAAGGCGCTGTACGAGAAGACCGACACCAACCGCCAGGGCGAGCTGGTGGCCCGCTTGCGCGAAAGTCTCGACCTGTCGCTGGTGTGAGCCGGAGTGGGTGTGAGCTGTCGCTCGCCTGACATGCGGGCGCGCGAGGTTCTTGAGATCGGCGGCTGACGCCGGTCTCGATTGCGGACATTCTGCGCCGGCCGAGCTGAAGCTTCACGGGGGTGAGGCACCGGTTTCGGACCGGCGCATGTGCGGGCGTATGAAGACCCGCAACAAGCTTTGGGGGAGAAGATGCTGGGGCGAAAGGGTCTGTTCGTGCTCGCGGGCGTCGCGGGCTTTCTGGGCCTTGCGGCGGCCACCGACGCGATCATGTCGCGGAGGCAGGCGGTGGAGCAGGCCGGGCCGCCGAAGGTGCTCGACCAGGGCTGGTCGGACAGCCTGCGCGAGCAGTTCTACTATACCTCTCAGGGCTCGCAGCTCCTGCCCTATGTGTTCCTGCGGGCGCTGGAGCAGCCGCTCTCCGACAAGCTCTTCCTCGATCCGGCGCACATCGCCGAAATGGGCTTCCTGCCGGCGGACGGCCCCTCGCAGCTCAATCCGGACAGCTTGCCCATCGGCTTCGTGAAGGACCCGCGGCCCGGCGGAGCGCTGGGCCCCAGCGTGGGCATGACCTGCGCCGCCTGCCATACCGCCGATATCGAGGCCAATGGCGTGCGCATCCGCATCGATGGCGGCGCCGCCCTTGCCGACTACCAGCTGTTCATGAAGCGCCTGAGCCGCGCCCTCGACAATACCTTGGCCGATCCCGCCAAGTTCCAGCGCTTCGCCGCGCGCCTCGTGGCCGCCGATCCCAAGCAGATCCGCCCGGCGCTGGAGGCCACCGCCGCCGAGATCCGCCGGCTCGAGGCCGCGTCCTGGACGCCGGTGCCCTACGGGCGCGGCCGGCTCGACGCGTTCGGCCATATCCTCAATGCGGTGGCCGCCGACGCCCTCGGCGAGCCCGCCAACTTCCGCATGCCCGACGCGCCGGTGAGCTATCCCTTCCTGTGGACCACCCCGGCCCAGCGCTACGTGCAGTGGAACGGCGTGGCCGGCAATCCGCTCGGGCGCAACCTGGGCGAGGTGCTGGGCGTGTTCGGCCACACCAGTTTTGCCAACGGCAATCCCGGCGCCTTCGCCTCCACCGCATTGCCCGGTAATCTGGTGGCGCTGGAGGCTTGGGTGGCGGACCTGAAGCCGCCGCCGTGGCCGGAAAAAGAGCTGGGCAAGGTGGACGCCGCCAAGGCGAAGCGCGGCGCCGAGCTGTTCAAGACCCATTGCTCCGGTTGCCATGGCGGTCCCGAGTATCGCTTCACCCCTGCCGCGGATACCGAGGGCGGGCGCCAGTGGCTGGCGGTCTCCATGGTGGACATCGCCAAGGTGAAGACCGACCCCAAGATGCTCACCAATTTCACCGGCCGCTTCGCCAAGCCCGGCGTGCTGGGCCCGCTGGTGGCCAACGCGCCGCACCTGTCCGACGGGCAGGTGCCGGCCGGCGCCGTGCTGCTGGCGGCGGTCACCGTCATCACCGAGAACAGCCTGCGCGCCCAGGGCATCACCGGAGATGCGCGCAAGCAGTGGTACGGCTGGCGCTTCGCCCCCGGCAGCACCGCGCCCCAGTCCGGCTGGCTGACGCCCGCGAGCTACAAGGCCGGCCCGCTCGCCGGCGTGTGGGCGACGGGGCCGTTCCTGCACAATGGCTCGGTGCCCACCGTCTACGACCTGCTGTCGCCCGAGGACGAGCGGCCCGCCCGCTTCTATGTGGGCGCAAAACAGCTCGATACCCAGAAGCTGGGCTTCGTCTCCTCGCCCGACGCCTTCACCGAGAAGGAGCGCGAAGGCCTGTTCCTGTTCGACACCAACCTTGCGGGCAATTCCAACCGGGGCCACGCCTTCCCCGACCCCTCGGTGGCGAAGCTCTCGCCGGACGATCGCACCGCCATCATCGAATATCTCAAGATCCTGGAGGGGCCGGATGTCCGCCGCCACTGAGGGCAACAGGGCCTCGCCGACGCCCCTGCTCGACCGCCTCGCGGCCCTGCGGCCGGCCGAGCGCTGGCCGCTCGCCCGCGATTTCATCGCCAACGAGGCGCGCGCCTTCTTCGCCGAGCTGCGCGCCCACGCCCCCATCTATGAGACCAGCGAGGTGACGCTGGTCGCCAAGCGCGCCGACGTGATCGAGGTGCTCTCGCTCCCCAAGGTGTTCACGGTGGATCTCTACAAGCCCAAGATGGGCGACTTCATGCTGGCCATGGACGAAACCATCGTGAATTACCGCGACAAGTCGGTGATGCGCGCCATCCTCGCCTGGGACGACCTGCCGAAGATCCGCGCCATCGCGGCGGAGGTGGCGGACACGGCGCTGGACGCCGCCGGCTGCGAGATCGAGGCAGTGCAGCAGCTCGCCCGCCACGTGCCCATGCGCATCGTGCAGCGCTGCTTCGGCATCCACGGGCCGGACCAGGACCTGCTCGACTGGTCCTATGCCAACCAGATGGACCAGTTCAACAACCTGCCCTACGACGACCGCCCCGACGCCGAGGCCATCCACCAGGCGGCGGAAGATTCGCGGGTGAAGCTGCGCACCCTGTTCGCCCAGCTGATCCCGGCGCGCATCGCCGAGATCAAGGCCGGCACCGCCCCCGACGACAGCCTGACCCGCATCCTGAGCCTGAACCTGCCGGCGGCCGACCATTTCGGCATGGACCGGGTGGTGATCAATGTGGGCGGACTGCTCATCGGCGCCATCGAGACCACGGCGGAAGCGGTCGTCAACGCCCTGGCCGAGCTGTTCGCCCGTCCCGAGGCGCTGGCCGGCGCGCGCGCGACGGCGGAAGCGGGGAACGATGCCGCCTTCGACGGTTATGTGTGGGAGGCGCTGCGCTTCTCGCCCATTGTCGCCTTCATGTTCCGGGAGGCGGCTTCCACCATCACCATTGCCCAGGGCACCGACCGGGAGAAGGTGATCGGCAAGGGCACGGTGGTGCTGCCGCTGAGCCTGTCCGCCATGTTCGATCCCGACTTCGTGCCGGACCCGGAGGCGTTCCGGCCCGACCGGCCGTTCCACACCTACCTGCATTTCGGCTACGGCCACCACGAGTGCCTCGGCCGCTATGTGGGCTCCGTGATGATCCCGGAGATCGTCAAACGGGTGCTGAAGCGCCCCGCCGCCCGGCCGCTGGCGCCGGTGGACATGGCCGGCACCCCGTTCCCCCAGAGCTACCGCATCGGGCTGGGGTGAGGGGCCCGGCCCCGGCATGAGGCCAAAGAAAACCCGCCGGCTCGCACCGGCGGGTTTTTCGTTTCAGGGGAAGCGCGGGCCGCTCAGCGCCGCATCTGCTGGAGCAGTTGCAAGTCGGGGTAGCCGTCGGGCAGCGCGCCCGAGCGCACCTGATAATCCTGGATGGCCACGCGGGACTTCTGGCCCAGGATGCCGTCCACATTGCCGATGTCGTAGCCCATCTGGGCGAGGCGGGACTGGATTTCCTGCCGCTCGGCCTTGGAGAGGCCGCGCTCCTCCTTCGGCCAGGACTGGGCGAAGGTGCCGCCGCCCCGCAGCCGGTCCGCCAGGTGCCCGATGGCGAGGGCGTAGGCGTCGGCCGGGTTGTATTTCAGGATGGCGTCGAAATTCTTCATCATCAGGAACGCCGGGCCGTTGGCGCCGGCGGGCAACAGCAGGTAGGCGGTCTCCCCGGCGCGGGGGAAGGCGACGCCGCTGGGCCGGCGCAGGCCCATGGAATTCCACTCGCCCAGCGTGCGCTTGATGGAGCGGTTGGCGTTGCGGTAGTCGAAGCCCTGCGGCAGCACCACCTCATAACCCCAGGCCTTGCCGAACTCCCAGCCGTCCAGCTTCAGGTTGTTGGCGGTGGAGGCGATGATGTCGGGGATGGAATCCACCACGTTGCGCTTGCCGTCGCCGTCGAAGTCCACGGCGAAGCGCTGGAACGAGGTGGGCATGAACTGGGTGGGGCCGAACGCGCCGGCCCATGAGCCCTTCAGGTGGTCGTAGGGCACATCGTCCTTCTCCAGGATCTGGAGGGTGGCGATGAATTCGTCGCGGAAATAATCCTGCCGCCGGCCGATGCAGGCCAACGTGGCGGTGGAGTCCAGCACGTTGCGCCGGCCGATGCCGTCCGGGTCGCCATAGGTGGATTCGATGCCCCAGATGGCCGTCACCGCATAGCGGTCCACGCCATAGGCCTTTTCCATCCGGTCGAAGATGGGCTTGTAGCGCTCCAGGATCTCCCGGCCCTTCTTCACGCGCGTCTCGGTGACGAGCATGTTCACATAGGCGCCGATGGGCTTGGAGAATTCCGGCTGGCTGTCCATGAACTCCATGATTTTCATCTGGGGTTCGAGGTTGGCCGTGTAGCGCTCGAAGGTACGCCGGGAGACGCCCTTCGACTGGGCCAGCGGCCACAGATTGGCGATGCAGGCGGGGAAATTGGCCTGGGCGTCCGCCAGCGCCTGGGGCGTCATCAGCGGATGGCCGCCGTTCGCCTGCGCCGCCTGGGGCTGGCTCAGCGGCGGGAAGCCGAAGATGGAGCCCGTGGTCTGGGCCTGCGCCCGTGCCGGCGTGATCAGCGCCGCGAGCGCGAGCGCGAGCCCGGCGACGCAGACGCCCTTGACGGTCCCGTTGAGGGCACCCTTCAGGGCACGCATGCAGGTCGTTTGAGCCATGGCCAAGCCTTCCTCCCCGGCGCGCGTCCTTCTGCCGCCGCCTCACCTCACCGATAGGCCTCTACTGGGCGGCAATATGGTTGCGTCGCGGTTAATGGATGGCAAGTTTCCCGTGGACGCCCCGCGGCCGGGACAGGGCTACCTGCGCCGGCGCCGCTCCCCCGTTGTGGCGGCCGGGTTACCATGCCCAGATTTATTTGGTGCGACGCAGCGTAGCTGAGTTGCAATGCAGCGCAGCCTGTGACGGTGTGCTAGAGCAAATCGCTGGCCGGCATGCATCGCAAGCCGGTCCATCCGCGTTCTCTATTCTGGGGAGAGGCGGCTCCGATCCGGTCGGTGGGGCCCACCTGATCGGAACCGGCTCTGCAAGACCCGACGGCCTGGCAAAGAAGGGGCAGAATTGATGCGTCAACCCATTCGTAAGGCGATCCTTCCTGTCGCGGGTCTCGGCACCCGCTTCCTACCGGCCACCAAGGCGGTGCCGAAGGAAATGCTCACCGTCGTGGACCGTCCGGTGGTCCAGCACGTGGTGGACGAGGCGCGCGCCGCCGGCATCGAGCACATCGTGTTCGTCACCGGCCGCAACAAGGCGGTGATCGAGGATCATTTCGACCGCCAGTTCGAGCTGGAGCGCACCCTCGAGGAGCGCGGCAAGACCAAGGAGCTGGCGCAGCTCGACCGCGACACGCCGAAGCCCGGCACCACCTCCTTCACCCGCCAGCAGCTGCCGCTGGGCCTTGGCCATGCGGTGTGGTGCGCCCGCGAGATCATCGGCGACGAGCCGTTCGCGCTGCTTTTGCCCGACATGCTGCACATGCCGAAGAATGGCCAGGGATGCCTCGGCTCCATGGTAGAAGCCTATAATGAAACCGGGGGCAATCTGGTCGCAGTCTACGAGGTGCCGGACGACCAGACCCACCAGTATGGCATCGTCGGCGTCGGCGAGGAGAAGGCCAAGGGCGCCAAGGCCATCACCCAGATGGTGGAAAAGCCCAAGGCCGGCACCGCGCCGAGCAACCTCGCCATTTCCGGCCGCTACATCCTCCAGCCGGCCATCTTCGAGCTGCTCGCCAAGCAGGAGCGCGGCGCCGGCAACGAGATCCAGCTCACCGATTCCATGCTGAAGCTGAAGGAAACCGACCCGTTCTTCGCGGTGCGCTTCGACGGCGCCATCTATGATTGCGGCTCGAAGATCGGCTTCCTCATGGCGAACGTCGCCTATGCCCTGTCCCGCCCGGACATCGAGGCGGAGTTCCGCGCCGAGCTGAACGCCATGCTCGCCGCCAACTGAGCTCGCCGGCAACTGAACCCTGACGTTTCAGGGGCCGGCGCGTCCGGCCCCTGAAACGGCTTCCTCTGCCCCGACGCTTCGGTGCAGTCGGTCGGGAAGCTCCCCACCGTCCGCTTGTCCGCCGCCTATTCCGCCGCTACGGCAGGCGCCTGCGGCGGGGCGCGGAAGCGGGCGAGAAGCTCGGCTTCCTCCGCCTGCACCGCCGCCAGATTGCGCGCCTTCACAGGACCGAAGCCGCGGATCTTCTCCGGCAGCGCCGCGATGGCGACCGCGACGGCATGGCTTGCGCCATCGAGGCCGGCGATCAATTCCTCCACCGTCTTCTCATAGGCGCCGATGAGCGCGCGCTCGGTGCGCCGTTCCGCGGTGTAGCCGAACGGGTCGAACGGCGTGCCGCGCAGCCCCTTCAGCTTGGCCAGCAGACCGAAGGCCCGCATCATCCAGGGACCCAGCGTCATCTTCCGCGGCTCGCCGGTGACGGGATCGTGCCGGGCCAGCAGCGGAGGCGCGAGGTGGAACTCGAAGGTGAGGTCCCCGTCGAAGGCGGCTGCGGCCTGGGCCTGGAAGGCACCGTCCGCATAGAGCCGGGAGACCTCGTATTCGTCCTTATAGGCCATGAGCTTGAACAGGTTTTTCGCCACCGCCTCGGTCAGCCCGCCCCGTCCCGGAGCCTTCTGCGCCTCGGCGGCGCGCACCTTCTCCACCAGCCGGGCATAGCGCTGCCCATAGGTGGCATCCTGATAGAGGGTCAGCTCAGCGACGCGGCGGGCGATCACCTCTTCGAGGCTGGCCGAGAGGCGGCGGGCGTCGCTGGCGGTCTCGCCCTTCGGCGTCGCCACTTGTTCCACCGCCGCCGGATCATGGGCGGCGCGGCGTCCCCACAGGAAGGCGGTCTTGTTCATGGCCACCGCCTCGCCGTTCAGCTCGATGGCCCGCTCGATGGCCTCCGCCGACAGGGGCAGGGCGCCGAACTGGTAGGCATAGCCCACCATGAAGATGTTCTGCGCCAAGGCGTTGCCGAACAGGGCCTGGGCCAGTCGGCTGGCCTCGATGAAATGGGTCATCTCGCTGCCCGCGAGGTCGCGAATGGTGCGCTTGATGCGCTCGGTGGGCAGCGAATAATCGGCGTTGCGGGTGAAATCGCCCGGCAGCACCTCATGGGTATTCACCACCACGATGGTCTTGCCGGGCTTCACCGCCGCCAGCACCTTCTTGGTGCCCGCCACCACCAGGTCGCCGCCCAGCACCACGTCCGCCCCGCGCGCCGGCACGCGGATGGCGGTGATGTCGGCGGGGTCGTTAGCAAGGCGGATGTGGCTGTAGACCGCGCCGCCCTTCTGGGCGAGGCCGGCCATGTCGATCATGCCGCAGGCCTTGCCTTCCAGATGCGCCGCCATGCCGAGGATGGCGCCGATGGTGACCACGCCGGTGCCGCCGACGCCCGTGGCGATGATGCCGTAGGTGCCATGGATCTCAGGATGGGCCGGCTCCGGCAGCGCCGGCCAGTCCCCCGCCACGCCGGCAGCCCCGGCCGCCTTTTTGGGCTTGGCCCCCTTCACGGTGACGAAGGAGGGGCAGAAGCCGTTCACGCAGGAGAAGTCCTTGTTGCAGGAGGACTGGTCGATCTCCCGTTTGCGGCCCCACTCGGTCTCCAGCGGCTGCACCGAGACACAATTGGATTTCACGCCGCAATCGCCGCAGCCCTCGCATACCCGCTCATTGATGAGAACCCGCTTGTCCGGGTCGGGATACTGGCCGCGCTTCCGGCGGCGGCGCTTCTCGGAGGCGCAGGTCTGGTCGTAGATCAGCACGGTGACGCCGGGGATGGCCGCCAGCTCCCGCTGCACCGCATCCAGCTCGTCCCGGTGGTGGATGGTGAGGCCGGTGGGCCACAGGGTGGTCGGCGCGTATTTGCCCGGCTCGTCGGTGACCACCACGACCCGCTCGACACCCTCCGCCGCCACCTGACGGGCGATGACCGGAACGGTGAGGTCGCCGTCGTGCTTCTGGCCGCCGGTCATGGCCACAGCGTCGTTGAACAGGATCTTGTAGGTAACATTCACCTTGGCCGCGCACGCGGCGCGCAGGGCGAGGTAGCCCGAATGGTTGTAGGTGCCGTCGCCGAGATTCTGGAAGACGTGGGGGCGTTTGGAGAAGGAGGATTCCCCGATCCAGTTGGCGCCCTCGCCGCCCATCTGGGTGAAGCCGGTGGTCTCCCGGTCCATCCACTGCACCATGTAGTGGCAGCCGATGCCGGCATAAGCGCGCATGCCTTCCGGAACCTTGGTGGAGGAATTGTGCGGGCAGCCGGAGCAGAAATAGGGGATGCGGGTGGCCACGTCCGAGGTGGCGGCCAGCACGCGCTGGGCCTCCTCCAGCTCGGCGACACGGGCCGCGATGTCCGGGATGTCGCCATAGGCGAGCAGCCGGCGGCCGAGCTGGATGGCGATGTCGTTGGGGTCCAGCGCCCCCTTCACCGGGAACAGCCAGCGGCCCTCCTCGTCCTTCTTGCCGATGCAGACCGGCTGGTTGGCGGTGCCGTACAGCTCCTCGCGCACCTGCACCTCGATGAGGGAGCGCTTCTCCTCCACCACCATGATGAGGTCGAGGCCGCGGGCAAACTCCTTCAGGCCCTCCGTCTCCAGCGGCCAAGGGCAGGCCACTTTCCAGATGCGCAGGCCGAGATCGTTGGCGCGCACTTCGTCGATGCCCAGCTCGTCCAGCGCGAGCCGCACGTCCAGATAGGACTTGCCCACGGTGGCGATGCCGATGCGCGGCCGCGATCCGCCCGAGGTGATGAACCGATTAAGCCGATTGGCGCGCAGGAAGTGCAGCACCGCGTCGCGCTTGTATTCCTGAAGCCGCTCCTCCTGTGCCAGCGGCGTGTCGCCGAGGCGGATGTTGAGCCCGCCCGGGGGCATCTGGAACCCCAGCGCCGGCTCGATGCGCACCCGGTCCAGCCGCCCGTCCACGATGCCGGTGCTCTCGATGGTGTCCTTCACCGCCTTCAGGCCCACCCAGGCGCCGGAGAAGCGGGACAGGGCCCAGCCATAGAGGCCGTAGTCGATGATCTCCTGCACCCCGGCCGGGTTCAGCACGGGGATCATCACGTCGACGAAATGAAATTCGCTCTGGTGGGCGGTAGTGGATGATTCGCAGGTGTGGTCGTCGCCCATGAGGGCGAGCACGCCGCCATGGCGGGAGGTGCCCGCATTATTGGCATGGCGGAACACGTCGCCGGAGCGGTCCACCCCCGGCCCCTTGCCGTACCAGAGGCCGAAAACGCCATCATACTTGCCTTCGCCCCGAAGTTCGGCCTGCTGGGAGCCCCAAAGGGCCGTTGCGGCAAGGTCTTCGTTGAGGCCGGACTGGAACTTGATGTCGTTGATGTTCAGGAGCTTCTCGGCCCTCAGGAACTGCTGGTCGAGCCCGCCCAGCGGCGAGCCGCGGTAGCCGGTGACATAGCCTGCGGTATTGAGGCCGGCGCGGCGGTCGCGCTCCTTCTGCATCAAGGCGAGGCGCACCAGCGCTTGCGTCCCCGAGACGAAGACGCGGTCCTGGGTGAGGTCGTATTTGTCGTCGAGCGAGACCGGCGTCAGGGCCATGGGCGCCTCCAGGCGGGCGCGGCGCGGACGGGGGCAAACCGTCGCAGCCGTTCGACCTTAGGCTGGCACGGAGTGTCGCACCCGGCAATTTCGTTGTTCTAAGTCAAGGCGCAACGAAATTGCTTAAAAGACGGGCGTGGCGAATTTTGGCGCAATGCGGCATCTGCCTCACGGCGATGCAGCATGGTTATGCTGGCTCAGCCCGGCAGCAGCCGCTCGCTCTGGAGATAGCCGGTGAGCAGGGCGAAGCCGAAGGCCATCACCAGGATCGCCGCCCCCAGTTCCACGCCGAGGCGCAGCAGCACCGCGCGCCGGTCGTCGCGGCCGGCGAGCCGCACTGCGAGGCGCTTGCCATAGACCGCGATGGCGGCGATGGCCGTCACCATCAGCGCGGTGCCGAGGCCCATGGCGAAGGCGGAGGCGACGCCGCTCATGAACACGCCCTGCGCGAGGGCGAAAGTCAGCACCAGGATGGCGCCCGAGCACGGCCGCGCGCCGGCGGACACCACCGCCACCGCCGCCCGCTTCCAGCCGCCCTTGCCCTCCAGCAGGGCTGGATCGGGGGCGTGGATATCGCCGCAGTCGCAATCGGCGCCGTGGACGTGGGCGCTCTCGCCCCGCGCCGCAGCAACCAGCGCCCGGCCTTTCACGATCGCGAGATAAAGGCCGAACACGCCGATGCCGCCATAGGCCACGATCTCCACCCAGTTCATGGCCTGCGCCATGGACACGGCGGTGGCGTTCAGCGCCAGCGCCAGCACGCCGACGAAGGCAATGGCGACGATGGCCTGCACCATGCCCGAGGCCAGCGCCAGCACCGCGCCGCGCTTCAGCGTGCCGCCATCGGCCAGCAGGTAGGAGGAGATGACCGCCTTGCCGTGGCCGGGGCCGGCGGCATGGAACACGCCATAGGCGAAGGACAGGCCGGCAAGGAGGAAGGTGGCGTTGCCGTCCTGCTTGCTGGCGCGCACCGCCTGCACCAGCGCGCGGTAGAATTCCGCCTGCTTGGCGAGGATGAAGCCGGCAATGCCGGTGGGCTGGGCGCCGCCGCCGAGGCCGAAGGGCGTCGCCTTGGGGGCCGGGCCGAAGCCCTGCGCGAAGGCGAGGTCCGGATACAGCACCAGCGCCGCCAGCAAGGCAAAGGCGAGGGCGGCGGTCAGGCCCAGCAGCAGCACGGCGATCCGGCGCAGGGGCCGTCCAGCCCCGGCCGGCGCTTTCACGGTGATATCGCTCACGGGCACTTCACCGTGATCTTGTCGGCGAACTGGGCGCCATAGGTGCTGGCCGAGGTGAGATTGGAGAAGAAGGCCTCGTTCAGCGTCCCACTCGCCGGCGGCTCCGGGGAGATCACCTCCTGGGTGCAGCCGGCCGGAGCGGCCACCAGCTTTACCGGATCCTTCTCGTTGAAGGAGAAGGAGACGAAGGCGGTGGGATCGTAGATCTCAAGGGAGGTTGTCCCCTTCGCCGCCACCGGCTTTTCCAGCGGCAGGGTGAAATGAAGGGTGAGCAGCTCATTCTCGTAGGTCAGGAAATAATCGATGGGGTCCTTGAAGGCGAGCTTGGCCGTCGCAGTCTTGCCCACGACGAAATAATTGTATTCCTTCAGGGACGTGACGTTCACCTCGGCGAGGGGCTTGAGCACATCGTCGCCGTAGCTGCCGTCCTTCTGCTTATCCATGCCCTGCAAAGCGAAGGCGGAGAAGGCATCGTCGAAGGTCCAGATCTGTTTCACCCCGGTGAGGCGGCCGCTGGCGTCATAGACCAGCTCGCTCTTCATGGTGACCCACACATGGGGATGCGCCTGCGCCGGGCGCGGCGCCAGAGCGGCGAACAGGAGCGCGGTCACAAGGCTCAGGGCGACCGTCACGGTGCGCGGCGTCATCGGCAATCGTCCTCATTCACCGGTCCGTCGATGCCGCCTGTGCGGGCGCATCGGCGAATCCGATCCGGCTATCACCTCGCCCCGGACTTCGGCGGAAGAGTGGCACGCCCCAGTGGCACAGTTTCTTGCCGGTGGCGTGACAGCGGCGCCTGCCGCTACGGCGGCGGCTCGGTTATCCCCTTGCCCGGCTTCAGCTGTGTCAGCTCTGCTCGTCAGCTCTGCTCGTGCTTGGGCTTTTCGGCGGCGCGACGGCCGAAATCAGGGGCGGCGGTCTCCTGGCCCTGCTCGATGATGGAGCGGCGGATGGCCCTCGTGCGGGTGAAATGCTCGAACAGGGCGTCGCCGTCGCCATAGCGGATGGCGCGCTGGAGGGCGGTGAGGTCTTCCGTGAAGCGGCCGAGCATCTCCAGCACGGCCTCGCGGTTGGAGAGGAACACGTCGCGCCACATGGTGGGGTCGGACGAGGCGATGCGGGTGAAGTCGCGGAAGCCGCCGGCCGAGAACTTGATCACCTCGGAGGTCAGCGTCTCCTCCAGCTCCGCCGCCGTGCCCACGATGTTGTAGGCGATGAGGTGCGGCACATGGCTGGTGATGGCGAGCACCAGGTCATGGTGCTGGGCGCTCATGGTCTCCACGTTCGCTCCAGCCGCTCGCCACAGGGCGACGATGCGGTCCACCGCGGCGGGATCGGCCCCCTCCGGCGGGGTGACGATGCACCAGCGGTTCTCGAACAGGGCGGCAAAGCCGGCGTCCGGGCCGGAAAACTCCGTGCCCGCCACGGGATGGGCCGGCACCAGATGGGCATGGGCCGGCACGAAGGGGGCCATGGCCTCCACCACCGACGCCTTCACCGAGCCCACGTCCGAGAGGATGGCGCCCGGCTTCAGGTGCGGCCCCACCTCGGCCGCCACCGCGCCGGAGGCGCCCACGGGCACGCAGGCGATGACGATGTCGGCGTCCCTGGCGGCCTCGGCGGCGCTCTGGGTCACCTCGTCGGCAAAGCCCAGTTCGCGCACGCGGGCGCAGACGGCGGCGTCCCGATCGGCCACCACGATGGTGCCGGCGAGATGCTTCTCACGCGCCGCGCGGGCCAGCGACGAGCCGATGAGCCCCGCCCCGATGATGGCGAGGCGGGGAACGAGCGGGCGGATCACTTGTTCTTGCCCCCGGTTTCCTGCCCCGCCGGCCCGTTGCCCGACATGAAGTCCGCGAGGGCGGCCACCACCAGGTGGTTGGCCTCCTCCGTGCCCACCGTCATGCGCAGGGCGTGTGGCAGGCCGTAGGACGCCACTTGCCGCAGCACCAGGCCCCGCTTCATCAGGAAGGCATCCGCCTCCTTCGCCGTGCGGCCGGGGGTGTCGGGGAAGTGGATGAGCAGGAAGTTGGCGACCGAGGGCGTGACCTTCAGGCCCAGCCCCTCGATCTGCTCCGTCAGCCACGGCAGCCAGCGCGCATTGTGCGCCACCGCCTTTTCCACGTGGGCGGCATCCGCGATGGCGGCGGCGCCGGCGAGCAGGGCCGGGGTGTTCATGTTGAACGGGCCGCGCACCCGGTTCATGGCGTCGATCACATGGGCCGGGCCCACCGCCCAGCCGATGCGCAGGGCAGCAAGGCCGTGGATCTTGGAGAAGGTCCGGCTCATCAGCACGTTGTCTGCGGTGAGCGCCAGTTCGAGCCCGGTCTCGTAGTCGTTGCGGCGGACATATTCGGCATAGGCCGCGTCCAGCACCAGGAGCACGTTGGCGGGCAGGCCGGCGTGCAGGCGGCGCACTTCGTCGAACGGCAGGTAGGTGCCGGTGGGATTGTTGGGGTTGGCAAGGAAGACGAGCCGCGTCTGCGGCGTCACCAGCGCGAGGATGGCGTCCACGTCGGCGGTGAGGTCGCGCTCCTTCGCCACCACAGGGGTGCCGCCGGAGGCCAGCGTCGCGATCTTGTAGACGAGGAAGCCGTGCTCGCTGAAGATCACCTCGTCGCCCGGCCCCACATAGGTGTGGGCCACGAGGTTCAGGATTTCGTCGGATCCGGCGCCGCAGATGATGCGCGCGGGATCGAGCCCGTAGGCCGTGGCGATGGCCTGACGCAGCACGGTGGCGGAGCCGTCCGGATAGTCTTCCAGCTTGCGGCCGGCTTCGGCGAAGGCGGCGAGCGCCTTCTCGCTCGGGCCGAGCGGGGTCTCGTTGGAGGAGAGCTTGAAGACCTTGTCCACCCCGGGGGCGTGGCTCTTGCCGGGCACATAGGCCTCGATGGCGAGCACGCCGGGCCGCGGCTCGGGGCGGCCGGGAGCGGGGATCGGGTCTTTCAGCACGGCGGTCATCTCAACATACTCCAGAACCTGACGGATCGGGCCGCCCGGCGGCCCTTGGCAGTCTACCCTTACGTTTCCGCCCCCACCCTGTGGATGGCGGCGTGGCTGCCGACCTCAGCGACGGCGCGGACGCCGGCACCGGCCTCGGTGAGGGCGGTGATCACCTCGTCCACCCCATGGCCGGGGGGCAGCGAAGCGAGGAGCGCCGCGCCGTCTAGCGCTTCATCGGGCGCCACCACCACTTCGGCGAAGGCGGGTATGCCACGGCCCGCCGCCGCGCTCCATCCGGTGACGCGCAGCGAATAGACGCGGACCTCGCGCACGGCGGCATCATCGATGGGGTGGGAGACCACGAACACCGGCAACCCGGCGGGATGGTCCGCGCGCTCCACGAACGGCAGGCGGGCGATGATCTTGGGGGCGCCCTCCGCCTCCAGCGCCGTCCACCACGGGTCCCCGGCGCCGGGGGCGACGGCGGCGATGAGGCCGAGGTCGCCCTTGGAGGACTTCACCGCGTCGATCACCCCCCGCGCACCCATGTGGGGTACGAACGGCACGGTGAAGCCGAAATGGAAGCGGGCGCTGTCGCGCATGGCTGGCTCGCCCACGGCAAGGTCGGCATGGACCGAATAAGGCGCCTGCACATAGGTGAAGGTGGCGATGATGACGCGCCAGATGCTCTCCACCGTGTCGAGGGGCAAGAGGCCGTGGTGGCGCTCCACCAGCCGGCGCATCATGTCGGCTTCGCGGGCCGGGCGGAAGGCCGAGCCGCTTTCCGCGCCTGCGGTGCGCTTCACCTGCACCAGGCGGTCAATGATCGCGCTGCGCTCCATGAGGAGGCGGTGCATGGCCTCGTCGATGCGGTCGATCTCGGAGCGCAGGTCGGCGAGCGAAAGCGGGGGTTGAGTTTGCATCTTGGCGTTCGCGCGGCTGGGAGGGGGAGCCTTAGCCGGAACGGGGCGCGGAATCAAAGGATTGTTGGGAGGCCGCCCGGCCGGTGCGCCTCGTCATGCCGCCGGGGGTGGCAGTTCGGGCTGGGGTGGCGGTGGAGGAAGTCGCCCCGCCCGCTCGGCCGGCGACCGCAGGATCGGCTTGAAAAAGCCGGCGGTGGAGCCGGCCACCAGCCAGTAGGCGAGCCCCGCCGCAAGGCCGGCGGCCACCACGTAGAACGGGTCGGAGGCCACGGCCGGCGTGCCGTCGGCGGGGGCGAAAAGCTGCGATCCGATCCAGGCGGAGACCACGCCATTGGCGGCATGGAACATCCAGGAGCGCACCGCGAAGGCCTCGGAGAACAGGATGCCCACCGCCGCCACCAGCCACATGAGGGACAGGAGCACCACCAGCACCGTGGCCGAGGCGACGATGGCGATGACGAAGCCCAGCGCCGCCGCATCCGGCTGGGTCGCCTCGAACAGGGTGCCGATGCGCCATTCGCCGATGAGAATGACAGCCGAGCCCGCCATCACCGCGGCGAGATAGCCGACCGGTACCAGAATGAGGCGCAGCAACAGGCGGGCGAAATTGTCCATACAGGTTCCGTCATTCCGGAAGGTGGCAGACGGCTTCCACGTTGAGGCCGTCGGGATCAAAGACGAAGGCACCGTAATAATGCGGGTGATAATGGGGCCGCAGCCCCGGTGCGCCGTTGTCGCGCCCGCCGTTGGCAAGCGCCGCTGCGTAAAAGGCGTCCACCGCCGCCCTGCTCGTGGCGGCAAATGCTACGTGCAGATGTCCGGTGGCGATGGGCGCGTCGCCGATCCAGAATTCCGGCTTGCCGGCGCCGAAGCCCACATAGGCATGGCCGCCCGGCGGGTTCGCCTCCATGACGATGCCGTAGCCGAGGGGGGCGAGGACGGCGAGGTAGAAGGCGCGCGAGCGCTCCATATCGCGCACGGAAATGCCCACATGGTCCAGCATGATGGTCTCCTCAGCCTGTTTGCCCGGCCCGCGCGGAGCCTATCGGCTTCGCGCGACAAGGTCCCGACGGGCCGGCCTATTCGTCCTGCGCCATCATGGCGCGCAAGGCGAGGCGCTCGCGGGCCGAAAGCTTCTCGCTCTCGCTCTTCAGCTGGCCGCAGGCGGCAAGGATGTCGCGGCCGCGCGGCGTGCGCACCGGGCTCGCATAGCCGGCGCGGAACACGATGTCCGAGAAGCGCTCAATGGTCTCCCAGTCGGAGCATTCATACTGCGTGCCCGGCCAGGGGTTGAAGGGGATCAGGTTGATCTTGGCCGGCACCCCTTCCAGCAGCTTCACCAGCGCCCTGGCGTCGGCGGGGCTGTCGTTCACGCCCTTGAGCATGACGTATTCGAAGGTGATCCGCTTGGCGTTGGAGGCGGCGGGATAGGTGCGGCACGCCTCCATCAGCTCGGCGATGGGGTATTTCTTGTTGATGGGCACCAGTTCGTCGCGCAGCTTGTCCCGCACCGCATGGAGCGAGATGGCGAGCATGGGGCCGACCTCGGCGCCCAGCCGCTCGATCTCCGGCACCACGCCGGAGGTGGACACCGTGATGCGCCGCCGGCCGAGGCCGAGGCCATCGCCGTCCGACAGGGTCTCGATGGCTTCCTTCACGCTGTCATAGGCATAGAGCGGCTCGCCCATGCCCATGAAGACGATGTTGGTGACCAGCCGATCGCCCTCGGTGGGCAGGCCGGGACCCACCGCGCGGTCGCGGCCGGGATAGTCGCCGAGGCGGTCGCGGGCCACCATCACCTGCGCCACGATCTCGGCCGCGGTGAGGTTGCGCACCAGCCGCTGGGTGCCGGTGTGGCAGAACGAGCAGTTGAGCGTGCAGCCCACCTGGCTGGAGACGCAGAGCGTGCCGCGATCACTTTCGGGGATGTAGACGGTCTCGATGTCATGGGGCCGCTCGCCCGGATGGTCGGCCGGAAAGCGCAGCAGCCACTTGCGGGTGCCGTCCTGGGACACCTGCTCCATCACGATCTCCGGCCGCGCCAGCGAGTAGGCGGCGGCGAGATCGGCGCGCAGGTGCTTGGAGACGTTGGTCATCTCCGCAAAGTCGGTGGCGCCGCGCAGGTAGATCCAGTGCCAGAGCTGGTTCACCCGCATGCGCCGGTCGGAGCCGCGCACGCCAATAGCGTCGAGCGCCGCGCCCAGCTTGTCCCGGTCGAGGCCGATGAGGGAGGGCAGGGGCGCAGGCGCGCCGATCACCGGCATGGGCGCAGCTTCGGGCGTGGTGGCGTCGGGCGCGGTCTCGGAAGTGGACATCATGGCGTCACACATAATGCCTTCGGCTCGCGCTTTCCACTTGGAGTTCCACCTTGAAGATGCAGGGCTGCTCCCGGATTCACGCGGGGTGCCCCAAGGTCCGTCGCTGGCTGGGGCTTCAGTGCGGCCGCATGCCCTCGTGGATGGCGCGGGGAATGATGGCGCCCCGGTGCATGATCACCTCCGCGGCGAGGCGATGGCCGGCGCGGGCGGCCTCCTCGGGGCGGGCGCCCTGCAGGCGGGCGGAGAGATAGCCTGCATTGAAGCTGTCGCCGGCGCCGGTGGTGTCGAGAGGGGCGACCGCGCGCTCCACCGGCACCTCCACCGTGCGCCCATCCGCATGGACAAGGGCGCCGGCTGCTCCGTTCTTCACCACCACTTCGGTCAGGCCATACGTGGTCATGCGCTCGATGGTGGCGGCGGGGGAGGCATCGCCCCACAGGGCTACCTCGTCCTCGAAGGTGGGCAGGGCCATGGACGAGCGCTTCAGCGCCTCGGCGAACACGGTGCGCGCGCGGTTGAGGTCGCCGCCCCAGTTGCGCGGGCGGAAATTGCCGTCGAAGACCTGCAGTCGCCGACCCTGGGTGGTGCTGCCAGCCATTTCCAGCGCCGCGAGGAAGCGGCCGAGGCCCTGGTTTGAATAAAGCGACAGGGTGATGCCGGAGAAATAGACGGCGCGCGCATCCACCAGCGCCGCCGCCACCTGCTGCCAGCCCTCGGCCTCGAACAGGGTTCGGGCGGGGGCGGTGTCGCGCCAGTAATTGAAGCTACGCTCGCCGGCATCGTCGGTGGTGATGAGATAGAGCCCCGGCACCCGGCCCCTGAGGCGGGGCACGAGACTCATGTCCACCGCTTCCGCGGCGCCGAGGGCAAGAATTTCGGAGGAGAAGGGGTCGTCCCCGAGCGCGGTGGCATAGGCCACGTCCACACCGGCGCGGGCGAGATAGACCGCCGTGTTGAAGGTGTCGCCGCCATAAGCAAGGCCGAAGCGCCCGTCGGACCCGCGGGCCAGCTCCACCATGACCTCACCCACGCAAACCACCTTGGACACGAGCGCCTCCGCCGATTTTTCCCCACCTGACGGGGCGACCCTAGCAACACCTGAGCGGCGATCAAATCGTTTTTATTGTATTTTAATACATCCGCGAGGGGCGAGAGCGCCGGTCTTTCCCCGCCCGCGACGTGTCGGCGTGTTGCTGGTAAATCCGTGTGGCACCAAGGGAAACGCACTTCCGTTAGGTCAATGGCCCGCGTGGGCGGCTATTCCGCCAGCGGGGGTACGGTGTGGGTCCAGGTTCCCGGGCGGTCCTGGGGGCCCTGCGCAAGAGCCGCCGCGCCGCCGGGTGCCGGCGGACGGCCGTAGCGGGCGCGCAGCTCGCCGGCACGGCGAGTGTTGGCCTCCATGAGGCACAGGGCGCGCTGCTCGAAATTGCCGATGCCGCGCGGCCCCTCGAACGGGGCGACGCTCTGGCAGTCGAAATTGCGGTAGAGCAGGAAGCGCGACTGGGCCTCATCCAGCATGGTCTTCCACCGCGCGCGCTGGACGCCCTGGAGGTCGTTCCGCGCCTCGATCACGGTGAAGGCGTTGGCAAGCTCGGCCTCCAGTGCCTGCTCGGAGGTGCGGGTGGCCTCGAACAGGCAGCGGTTGTACTGCCCGCCCGAAATCTTCTCCTTCGGACAGGCCGGCGAGCCGGACCAGCGTTCAGGGGCGGGCGCAGCGGCGCCGCGGCCGGCGGACGGGGCGGGGGCGTGCACCGCTTCAGCCGCCTCGGGGGCTGCCTGAACGATCGATGCCGGATCCTCTGACAAGGCGGGAGCGGACATGGTGTCGACCGCGCTGTCCGCCGGTGCGGGCTCGGTCAGTCCTGGCGCGACAGGCGGATCCGGCGGTGGGGCGATGGCGAGCATGATCAACGGGCTCAGCGCGAGCGCGAGGACGGCCAGGCCAAGCCAGCGCCCCCGCGCGGTGCGCGCCGCCACGCCTCAGGCCACCTTGCGGTTGGCGGCGAGGAAGTCGCCCATGCGCGCCAGCGCCGCCGTGATATTCTCCCGCGAGGTGGCATAGGACAGCCGGAGATAGCCTTCGCCATAAACGCCGAAATCCGGCCCGCCGATGACCGCCACGCCGGCCTCCTCCAGCAGGGCGGAGGCAAGCTTCTTGGCTTCGCTCCAGCCGGCGCCGGACACGTTGGGGAAGGCGTAGAAGGCGCCCTTGGGCGTCGCGCAGCGCACGCCCGGCAGGGCGTTCAGCCCTTCCACGACGATGCGGCGGCGGGCGTCGAACTCGGCCGTCATGGCCTCCACAGCATCCTGCGGGCCTTCAAGGGCGGCGATGCCGGCATATTGGGTGGCGGCGTTCACGCAGCTCCAGCAATTGACCGCCAGCTTGCGCACCTTGTCGTAGAGGTCCTTCGGCCAGATGGAATAGCCGAGGCGCCAGCCGGTCATGGCATACGTCTTGGACCAGCCGTTGAGCAGGATCAGCCGGTCGCGGATCTGCGGATAGGCCAGAAGGGTGCGGTGTTCCTCGCAGTCGAACAGGAAGCGGTCGTAGATCTCATCTGACATCACCGCCACATGGGGGTGGGCGGCAAGGCCCTTCACCAGCTTGTCGATCTCGGCTGCCGGGGTGACGCCGCCGGTGGGATTGGCCGGCGAGTTGATGATGAGCAGGCGCGTGCGCGGGGTGATCAGCGCCAGCGTCTCCTCCGCCGAGAAGGCGAAGCCGTTGGCCTCGCGGATCGGCACCGGGACGGGGGTGGCGCCGGTATGCTCGATCATGGAGCGGTAGATGGGGAAGCCGGGGTCCGGATAGAGGATCTCCGCCCCCGGCTCGCCGAACAGGCGGATGGCCGCATACATGGTGACCTTGCCGCCTGGCATGATCATGACCAGGTCCGGGTCAACCTCCACGCCGTAGCGGCGGTTGAGGTCGGCGGCCACCGCCTCGCGCAGGGGCAGGATGCCCACCGAGGGCGTATAGCCGTGCTGGCCGTCGCGCAGCGCCTTCACGGCGGCCTCGACGACGTGGTCCGGGGTGCGGAAGTCCGGCTGGCCGATGCCCAGGTTGAGGATGGACCGCCCTTGCCCGGCCAGCGCCGTGGCGCGCGCCAGCACGGCGAAGGCGTTCTCCTCGCCGATGCGGTCGAAGGGGGCGGTGGTGGTCAGCATGGCGTGGCTCCTCGGGATAACGGCCCCACGCCCGGCGTCTGGCGCGCCGCTCGGCGGGGGAGGCACTGGATAGCAAAGATGTCAGGGGGAGGGGAGAGGCATGAAGGGCCGTCCCCGGCACGCCCGCTCAGGGCCGGTGGGATTTCCGGCCCGATGATGCGATGCGATGGCGGTAATTGTGCACGGTGCCACCTTCTGGTTTATATGCACCCATCTGTCTGCGCGTCAGCCGCACCACTCCGGGGGATAAAGCGCGCGCCATGGGACCTCAGGACCGGAAGCTGCTGAACTGGCGCGCGGGCGCGGTGGCGGCGGCGATCTTCGCCGCGGGCCTTGCGGCGACGTGGGCGGCCGGGTCGCTGGCACGGCACATCATCCACTCCAATACCCAGGGCCGGTTTTCGGCCGATACCGCCGAGATGGCCTCGGCCGT
Source organism: Xanthobacter autotrophicus (assembly GCF_005871085.1). Lineage (GTDB taxonomy): Bacteria > Pseudomonadota > Alphaproteobacteria > Rhizobiales > Xanthobacteraceae > Xanthobacter > Xanthobacter autotrophicus. Next base: position 343,064 of record NZ_VAUP01000031.1, read on the forward strand.
TGGCGAGCGGGTGCGGGCCCACGCCGAAGTGCTGGTGAGCATGCAGGGGCTCTATGCCTCGGTGGGACGCATCGACCGCGCCCAGTTCCAGCGCTATGTGGACGTGCTCGACCTGGTGCGGCGCTATCCGGGCTTCGAGGCGCTCCAGGTGCTGCGCCACGTGACGCCGGAAGGCCTCGACGCCTTCATCGCCGAGACGCGCACAGACACCAGCGTCGATCCGCGCGGCCAGCCGAGTTACACCGTCCATCCGGCCGGGCCGCGCCCAGTCTACAATGTCATCCAGTTCGTGGAGCCCATGCGGGGCAATGAGCGGGTGCTGGGCTTCGACGTGGGCTCCAACCCGGCGCAGCTCGACAGCCTGGTGCGCGGCGGGGACACCGGGCGCATCGTCGCCACGCCCCCGGTCAAGCTGTTGCAGGACGAGAGCGGCGGGCTCGGCTTCATCCTGCGCGCGCCGCTCTACAAGGCGGGGGAGCTGACCGCCACCGTGGACCAGCGCCGCAACGCCCTGCTGGGCTTTGCCGCCGCCGTCTATCGCGCCAACGATCTCATGCGCGGCGTGCTCGATGCCCGCACCCTCCAGCAGATGAATGTGCGGGTACTCGATCGCGGCTATGCCCGCGTGACCTCGGAAGGCGCTGTCACTGCCGAGCCGGCGGACCCGTCCGCCACCGCCGTGCTGCTGTTCGACAGCCGTGAGCCGAACCTGCAGGTGGTGACCCCTGTGGCGGAGGTGCCGATCGGCATCGCCGCCGAACGGTCCCTGGTGGTGGGCGACCGGCTGTGGCTGCTGCATTTCGCGGCGCGGGCGGGATCGAGCTACGCGGCCGACCCGACCATTCCAACCGTGGTGCTGGCGAGCGGCTCGGTCATCAGCCTGCTTTTGGCCGGCATGGCGCTGTCGCTCATGCGCGCGGGCCGGCTGTCCCGCAGCCTCGGCGCGCTCGATGCCGAGCAGCGGGCGCTGGTGGAAAATCCGCTCGCGGGCATCCTGTTCACCCGCGGGCGGACGGTGGTGCGCGGCAATCACCGCATGGGAGACCTGTGCGGTCGCCCGCCTGAAGCCCTGGCCGGTCTCGACCTCGCAGATCTCGCGGCGCGACCGGAGGATGCCGCTGCCTTCGAGGCGGCCCTCGCCGCCATCGCCGCGGGCGGCACTGCCGCGCTGGAACTGCACCTCAAATGTCCCGATCGCCCGCCCGTGGTGGTGGATGCGTTCGGGCGTCCCTTGTTCCTCCAGGGGCGCCGGGGCGACGGGGAGGTGTTGTGGGTGATGCAGGACAAGACCGACGCGCTCGCCGTGGAGGCCGAGCGGCGCGGCCATGAGCAGGCGCTGCACGAGGCCAATGCCCATCTCATCCGTCTCGTCGATGCCGCCGAGGCGCGCACCATGGAGATCACCCTCCTCGCCGAGCTGAGCTCCATCCTGCAATCCTGCCAGTCCATGGACGAGGTCTTCGCCTCGGTCCAGGCCTATGCGGCGCGGCTGTTCCCGGACGAGGCCGGCGCCGTCTATGTGCTCAACCGCAAGCGGGCCCAGGTGGTGCGCGGCGGCCGCTGGGGCGTTCCCCGCGCCGATCTGGCCTCCTTTGCCCCTGACGCATGCTGGGCGCTGCGCCGGGGACAGGCCTTCCCCGTCTCCGAGGCGAGCCGAGGCCTCGTCTGCGACCATGTGGCGGGGGCCGTCGGCGAGGGCGGCGTCCCGAATCATGTGTGCCAGCCGCTGATCGCGCGCAATCGTCTTCTGGGTCTGCTCTATCGCGAACCGGCGGCGGAGGGGGCCAGCGCCTCGGCCTTGCAGCTTGCCACCATGCTGGCCGAGCAGGTGTCCCTCGCCCTCGCCAATATCGATCTGCGCGAGCAATTGCGCGGCCAGGCCCTGCGTGATCCGCTCACCGGCCTCGGAAACCGCCGCTTCGTGGAGGACGCGTTGGCGTTGCAGATTGCCGGCATCGCGGGGGACGGGCGGCCGCTGTCGGTGGCGCTCATCGACCTCGACCATTTCAAGCAGATCAACGACACCCACAGCCACGAGGCCGGGGACGCGGTGCTGCGCGCCATCGGCGACGTGCTGCGCGCCAACACCCGTCAGAGCGACATCATCGCCCGCTACGGCGGCGAGGAATTCCTGCTGCTGCTGCCCAATACCGGGCCGGACGGGGCGCTCGCGGTGGCGAACCACCTGCTCCAGGCGGTGCGCAGCCTGCGCGTGCTCTGGTCGGGCGGAGTGCTGGACGGCATCACCGCCTCCATCGGCATCGCAGCCTTTCCCGACCACGTCAGCCGGCCGGACGACCTGATCGTCGCCGCCGACGCGGCGCTCTACCGCGCCAAGGCGGTGGGACGCGACCAGGTGGTGGTGAGCGCCGCCGCGCCCGATTTGGCCGGACAGCAGCCGGACATGTCGACCCTGCACGCCGTGGAGTGACGGCTTTCGTTATGGGCTAAGGCCGGCCCACAAAGGCGCTCCGGCGTACCTGGCAAGCGGTCTGCCGGAGCCGCCGTCCCCATAGTCACCGTCCGTTGTGTGATGTCGCGGCGGGGTCCCACTCACCACCGCTCCCGCTGCGCCTGCAACTGCGCGGCCCCCGTCCATGCGTGGCGGCCCATGCGTGGGATGGGAGGAGGATTGCGCGGATGGTGTATGGGAAATCAGAGGTATGTGGTAGCAGCGGGCGGATTTGAACCGCCGACCTCCGGGTTATGAATCCGGCGCTCTCACCAACTGAGCTACGCTGCCACGCGGAGAGACGCGCATATAGGGGCGGTGTGGCGCGGGTGTCAAGAAAGCGGAGGGCGCGGAACGATGCCCCGCACCCGATTTCCACCGCTGCACCGCTCCCGCTGAGGCCGGATCAGCGCGCCCGTTTCTTGATGCGCACCAGCTTGAAGAAGCCCACCGGGAATACCGGCGAAATCTCGATCACTTCCATGTCGGGATAGCGCGCCGCCCAGTTGCGCAGGCGGCTGGCCTTGAAGGCGATGCTCCAGCCCACCTTCTTCACCAGCGGGGCGAGCGCCGCCTCGATATGCATGGTGGCGCCCTCGTCCGCCCCGAGCTTGGAAGCGATCACGATCTCTCCGCCGGGCTTCAGCACCCGGTACATCTCGTCGAGCGCGCCTTCCGGGTCCGGCACCAGGGTGATGACGAAGGGCACGGTGACGGCGTTGAAGCTTTCGTCGGCAAAGCCGAGATTGCAGGCGTCCATGGCGGCGAGCAGGCCGACCTGGGACAGGCCGCGCTCCACCTTCTTGTCCACCGCCTTCTGCAGCATGTGGAACGACAGGTCGATGCCGGTCACCTGCGTGCCCTTGGGATAATAGGGCAGGACCAGCCCGGTGCCCACGCCCACTTCCAGGATGCGCGGGCCGCAGGCGGCGGCGGCGGCGGCGGCCTTGCGCTGGGCGTCCGCCAGCAGCTTCACATAGACCTTGTCATAGATGGGCGCCCACTTGGCGTAGGCGCGCTTCTGTCCCTCAAGATCGTACTGGACCGCCATTCTCAGTCTCTCCCGGCTCAAGGCCCGCCTTGCGGCGTTTGCCTCAGGCCACTTCGGCGACGCTCTTCGCCACCCGTTCCGCCCGCACGATGGTGCCGCCGCCCAGAAGGCGCGCAGCCGCTCCGGCGTCATCGTAGAGCACGCAGGCCTGTCCCGGCGCAACGCCCTCTTCGCCTACCGCCAGATGCACCTCCGGGGACCCATCCGCCGCGCGTGCAAGATGCGCCGGCACCGGGGGGCGGGTTGACCGGACCTTCACATAAACGTCGGCCTCTCGCGCCAGCGCCTCGGCGAAGGGCATGTCGCCCAGCCAGTTCACGTCGTCGATGGCGATGGCGCTGACCGTGAGCGCCGCGCGCGGGCCGACCCGAACTTCCTGCCGCCCCGCATCGATGGCGATCACATAGAGCGGCTCCGGCGTGGCGATGCCGAGGCCCTTCCGCTGGCCGATCGTGTAATGCATGACGCCGCGATGGCGGCCGAGTACGCGGCCGTCCAGATGCACGATGTCGCCGGGCTCGGCGGCCTCGGGTCGCAGGCGCTGCACCACCTGGGCGTAATCGCCGCCGGGCACGAAGCAGATGTCCTGGCTGTCGGGCTTGTCCGCCACCGGCAGGCCGAATTCGACCGCCAGCGCCCGAACGTCCGCCTTGCGCATCTCGCCGAGGGGGAAGCGCAGGCGCTCCAGCTGGGCGGCGGTGGTGGCATAGAGAAAATAGGACTGGTCGCGCGCCTCTTCCGCTGCGCGGTAGAGGCCGCGCCGCCCGTCCGGCAGCGCGCGGCTCGCCACATAATGGCCGGTGGCGAGGTAGCGCGCGCCCAATTCCTCGGCGGTGGCGAGCAGGTCGCGGAACTTCACCGTGCGGTTGCAGTCCACGCAGGGAATGGGGGTGACGCCCGAGGCATAGCTGGCGGCGAAGCGGTCGATCACCTCTTCCTTGAAGCGGCTTTCATAATCCAGCACGTAGTGGGGAATACCCAGGGTGCGGGCGACCTCACTGGCGTCGTAGATGTCCTGCCCCGCGCAGCAGGCGCCGCGCCGGTGGGCGGCCTCGCCATGGTCGTAGAGCTGGAGGGTGACGCCCACCACGTCATATCCGGCGCGGGCATAGAGGCCGGCGACCACGGACGAATCCACCCCGCCCGACATGGCCACCACCACGCGGGTGGAGGCGGGGTCGCCGTCGGTGTCGAGAAGGGGAAGGTCGGTCATGGTCGTGTGATGCTCGCCCGGCTGCGGCTGACGCAGGTTAGGCTGCGCGGGATGAAGGTGCAAATGGCTCGCATCCTTCAGGCCACGGGAGCAAGGCGAAATCGGGGCCGGTGCGGTTCGAACGCGCCCGGCCCCGTCATATGTGCTGCCGTGTCACCCTTGCACCGGCGTTGCTCTCAACCCGGCGTCACTTGCACTCCTGCGCCGCCCGGTCGAGGGCCTGACCGAGGCCGGTCAGGGAATATTTGTCAGTGGTGGGATTGCCGCGCAGCGAGGTGGAGACGACCTGGAGGTCCTTGCCGCGCCGCATGGCATCCACCAGCTTGGCCTCGTCCGCCACGTTGCGCACCCAGGCGCCTTCGTTCTTGGTGTAGAGCTGCAGCGTCATGCTACCGACGGTGAGTGTCGCGTCGGAGCCCTCCTTCAGCGGGAAGCCCATGGTGACGGTCACCTCGTTCTTCACGTTCTCGCTGGGGCGGGTGGAGACGAAGAAGAACGCCGGATCGCGCTTGAGGCCTTCCGGCGCGCGGGTCTTGGGCTGGGAGATGGCGTAGCACACCTTCGGGCTGACGGTGGAGACGTAGACGCTCCAATCCCCGAACTGCGCCACGGACTTGGACTGGGGCTGTCCCTGCGCAGCGGCGGGGGCCGCGAGCGCGCAGGTGAGAAACACGCCCAGGAGCGTCGGATGGACACGAGGAAGCGTCATGGCTTCTCCTATTTCACCAAGGCCCTTCAGGCGAGCCGGACGAGAGCGCGGTTGGTCTAAGCGGAAATGGTTCCGATTCTTTCCAGACGCATCCGGCTCACAAGCGTGGCCGCCATCGGGTAGCGGCCCAGACAGTCAAAAACGTGGCGGTCGAAAAATGGCAGCTACGTCTTGCGTTTTCATAAACCAGAGGCTCCGCTCCGCCTAAGGCGACTGTCCTGCCGCGCAATGATTCGAAGCGGCATGGGGCTTTGCGCGGGAAGGCCGCCCGGCGATCCCGCGGCGGGGGTCATGCTCGAAGTCATGAACCTGCCGCTGGGGAATGGATGTGTATCCAGAGCTTTTGCGTCTCGGGGTTAAATTTTGGTAACCCGTCGCCCGATCCACCGTGACAGAAGGTGAGCCCATGAAAGCGGTCGTCTGCGTGCGCCATGGTCCCCCCGACGCCCTCGAAATTCAGGATCTGCCTGATCCCGTACCGGGGCCTGGCGAGGTCGTGGTTGCTGTTTCTGCCATCGGCCTCAACTTCTTCGACACGCTGATCATCCGCGATCTCTACCAGGTGAAGCCCGGCCTGCCGTTCTCGCCCGGTGCCGAGTTCGCCGGCCATGTGGCGGCGCTGGGGGCGGGCGTCACCAGCTTCGCCGTGGGCGAGCGGGTGTGCGGCTATGTCACCCACGGCGCCGCGCGGGAAAAGGTGGTGGTGGAGGCCCAGTTCCTGGCGCGCGTGCCCGACGACCTCGATCTCGTGAAGGCCGCCGGCCTCATCGTCACTTATGGCACGTCGCTCTATGCCTTGCGCGAGCGGGGCAACCTCAAGGCTGGCGAGAGCCTGGCCGTGCTTGGGGCCTCGGGCGGGGTCGGGCTCGCGGCGGTGGAGATCGGGCGCATCATGGGCGCGCGGATCCTCGCCTGCGCCTCGTCCGCCGAGAAGGTGGCCTTCGCCAGGGCCCACGGCGCGGACGAAGGCTTCGACTATGCCCAGGGCGACCTCAAGCTCGCGCTCAAGGCGTTTGGCGGGTCCAAGGGCCTCGACGTGGTCTATGACCCGGTGGGTGGTGACATGGCCGAGCAGGCGTTGCGGGCGCTCGGCTCCCTCGGCCGCTTTCTGGTGGTGGGGTTCGCTGCCGGCGAGATTCCGAAAATCCCGCTCAACCTGCTGCTGCTGAAAAATTGCGACGCACGGGGCGTGGCCTTCGGCACGGTGGCGCGCAGCGATCCAGCCTGGCTTGCCGGCGTGGTGGCCGAACTGATGGAGCATGCGCGCACAGGTCGCATCTCCGCACATGTGGACAAGACCTTCCCGCTGGAGCGCTGCGTCGATGCGCTGGGGGAAATCGCCGGGCGGCGCGTCAGGGGCAAGGTGGTGCTCACCACCGGCCGGTGACGGGGCGGCGCCAAAGCGTTGACACGGGTGGACCGGCGTCGTGCCCGCCAAGCTCAGTCCGTCTCGTCCTTGAGACGGGTCAGGGCGTCGCGGGCGGTGGTGTAGTGGTCGGGCGTCACATGGCCGGACAGCAGCTTCAGCGCGGCCATCAGCACCGCCGCGTCGTCGGTGAAGCCGATGATGGGGAAGATGTCCGGCATCACGTCGAGCGGCAGCACGAAATAGGCGAGCGCAACCATCAACGTCGCGCGCACCCTCAGCGGCGTCTTGCGGTCGAACGCGGCGTAATAGCTCGCGACGGCATCTTCCGCGAAGGGGATGCGAGCAGCGGTGGCCTTGATCTTGGTCCAGAAGCCACGGCGCACGCTCTGTTCGTTGCGCGCCGCCTTCTCCCGCTCGTCAGGGGACAGGCCGTCAGGCCCCGACGCATCGTCACGCAGGGTGGTGCTGGTCATGGTCAACATTTGGGAAGGCTTCACGCTCCCGCAAGGCCTCCGCAGGATTCGTACTCACAGCAGCGGATAGGCCGCTTCCACCAAATAGGGGCCGCCGCCGACCGAATCGCGTGACGAGAACAGGACGAACCGCGGCACGTGAAAGGTCGGGCTGCGGTAGGGTCCGCGCATGGCGAGATAATCGGCCACCTGACGCGAGGAGGCGTCCCGCAGGCGGGCCAGGGTGACATGGGGCTTGAAGTTGCGTTCCGCGCCCAGGCCGAGGCGCTGCATGATGCGCTCCTGCTCGGCCTGCAGCTCCATGAGGGCCGCGCTGGCCTTCACCGCCGCGAACACCGCGCGGGGCTTGTGGCCGCCGAACTGGTCGATGCCGTCCAGGGTCAGGTCGAAGGCGGGCCGGCGCACCTGGCCCAGCATCAGCATGATGTCGCGGGCGGTAGCGTCGTCCACGTCGCCCACGAAGCGCAGGGTGACATGGTAATTCTCGGGATCGATCCAGCGGGCACCGGAGAGCCCGCCGCGCAGCAGCGACAGGCCCAGCCCGACATCGGGGGGGATCTCGATGGCGGTGAACAGTCGCGGCATGAAACCCTCCGCGATCGGCGGACCCGCTGCGACGGGTCGGCTCTGGCAGCGCCGGCGCCGGGGCGGAACCGCCCGGTGGAGCGACGATGCCCCAAGTGAAGAAGATTCGCACCGGGAAGAAAAGAGAGGCGGCCCCATGAGGCCGCCTCCGTTGTGTTGGCCGGTGCGCGAGGCACCGCTTTTTCCGCCGTGCCGAAGGCGCGGGTCTCAGCGGCGGCGATCACCGCCGCCACCACCCTGCGGGCGGGCCCGGTTCTGCTGCTGGGGCCGGGCATTGTGCTGCGGCCTCACGTTCTGCTGCGGACGAGCCCGCTGCTGGGGCCGCGCATTCTGCTGGGGCCGGGCTCGCTGCTGCGGCGGCCTTGCATTCTGCTGCGGACGGGGCCGGGCATTCTGCTGAGGCCGGCTCTGCTGCGGACGCTTCTGCCCCGCATTCGGCCGCTGACTGGGCCGTTGCGCATTCGGTCGCTGGCTCGGGCGGCTCTGCCCTGCACCGGGCCGGTTCGGACGATCCGCACCTGCACCGGGCCGATCCGGTCGGTTGGAACCCGCGCCGGGACGGTCGGGACGATCCGGCCGATTGGGGCCCGCGCCGGGGCGGTCGGGGAGACCGGGACGATTCGGACCGCCGGGCCGATCCGGCACGCCGGGCCGGCTGGGCCCCGCGCCGGGGCGATCGGGGAAGCCGGGCCGGTTCGGACCGCCGGGGCGATCGGGGAAACCGGGACGATTCGGGCCGCCGGGCCGATCCACGATGGGTCGGTCAGGCTGGCCGGGCTGCCAGCCCGGCGGGCGGCCGGGACGCCACGGACCCGGACCCCAGGCCGGCGGACGACCGCCGCCACCCCATCCCGGACCCCAGTGCGGCGGCTGGTGCCAGCCGGGCGGGGTCACCCACACAGTGTTCCAGCCGCGGTTGTTCCAGCCCCAGCGGTTGTTCCACGACGACCCCACCAGCACGCCGGTGCCGAACAGCAGGGCGCCGGTGGCGAAGGTGGTGAACACGTCGGAGCTGTCATAGACCGGTACATAGACCCGCTCGGGGTTGGCCGGCTGGATGTAGATGGTGCGCTGGCCGCCGTCCTCGCGGGTGGTGACCACCTGCTGGGGCGTGGTCTTCAGGTTGCCGACGCTCTGCGCCTTGGCCCGCAGCATCTGGATGGTGTTGGACACGTCCTGCGGCTGGGTCGAGAAGGCAAGGCCGAGGGATTCCGTCCATTCCATGTGATCATGGAGCTGGCGGATCACATCGGGGAAGCGGATCAGGGCCTTGACCGAGCTGTCCCAGTCCTTGGCATCGATGGCCGCGAAGTTGCGGGCCTGCACCCGGCGCGGATTGGCCTCGATCCAGTTATAGGCGTCCACGATCTGCTCGGGGAACAGGGTGGCCGGGAACAGGATCGCCAGCAGCGGATCGGGATATAGCGCCAGCGGGCCGAGGAGATATTCGAGGTCCGAGATGGAATAGATGGGCGCGGTGTTCGCCGGCTGGGTCGGCGCGGCAGGAAGCGGCGCCTGGACCGTGCCGGGGGGCGGGGCCACGGGCTGAGGGGCGATCGCCGGGGCCGGCTGCACCTCGGGGGCCGGCTGTACCGGCGGTGTTGGCTGGGCCTGGGGAACGGGCTGGACCTGAGGGTCGGCCGGCGGGCTCTGCGCCAACACCGGATAGACCGCCGTGGACCACCCGAACACTGCCGCCACGGCAACACGGGACCAGTTCCCGGCACGGCCTTTAACGCACGTTCTGACGGATACTCCTGGCATTCAATGCTCCTGACGCAGGGGTTCAGGCCCCTGCCATTATTGCCCTTGATGCGTTCCGATTGGCATGCGGGGGTGTCGCCGCGCGCACACTGACGTTTGGGTAGTAACCTACTTCCAGTGCGAAACTGTGATGCACCCCAATCAAAGAACCGTTACGGAACCGGTACCAGGATATCGATGGTCAGTGCTTCGGGAGAGCCGGTGACGATGTCGGTCCGGTACTGCTCGATATACATGTCGTTCTGCTCGACGTTCTTCTCGTCGAGATAATTGGCGATCTGCTCGTAGGTGTTGTCCATGTCGGAGAAGGAGCCGGTATGGGTGAATTTCAGCACCTTGCCCGCGTGGGAGCCGCCGAGCTTCATGCCGTCGCCGGGCTTCTGGATGGTGGTGCCGGAGAAGGGGACCTGGATCTCATATTCGAAGCTCAGGTCGTCGCTCGAGGTGTAGACGATGAAGGTGTCGCCTGCGCGCGCCAGCCCGAGGCGCTTCAGCTCGGCGTCCGCCTGCTTCACGCTTGCCACCAGCTTCTCGAACGCCTCTTCCCAGGTGGCCGAGCCCGCGAGCGTCAGCACCGGCACCGGGGAAAGCGTGACCTCCTGTGGCGCGAAGGTGCGCGCGGCGGGGGCGACGGGGGTTGTCTCCACCTTCTTGGGGTCCACCACCGGCGGCGGAGTCAAAGCCCCGCCGCCACCCTGGGCGGCGGGGGGCTGGCCCTGTGCCGCGGCGGGCAGGGTCGCCAGCGCCGGGAGGGCGCTCAAAACGGCGCTCAGGAGGGCGCCTGACGCGGCCCTCCTCATCCTGTCGAGGCTGACCCAACGCAATCCGGCCATTGATCTTTCTCCCGCCCCGCCGAAGCAGTGGAGCACCGTTTCTAGCATGTTCTCGGGCGGCGGCGAGGCCGCACTTCGGCGGCTTTGCGGCGATCCCCACGCCCCCTCGCGCACCCCTGCGGCAACCTTGCCGCGCGAGGGGTGGTGTCGACGGCGGATCGGGGCCATATAGACGGCAGTTTCAACGCGCGTGGATCACCCGGTCCGGACGGCCTGTCTGTTTCGGATCATTGATCCGCTCGATCAATGCTTTGTGGCTCGACCGCGACAGCTGGATCCCACCTGTCGCGGTCGAGCCATCAGGAAGACCCGGCCTGTCGTGAACCCGCTCGCAAACCGCCCCTTCGTCAAGATGAATGGCCTTGGCAACGAGATCCTCGTGCTCGACCTGCGCGCCGATCCCGTGGAGGTGCCCGCCGCCGCCGCGCGTGCGCTGGCGCGTCCCTCCGTGCTGCCGTTCGACCAGGCGATGGTGCTCTATCCGCCCCGGCGGGAGGGCACGGCGGCCTTCGTGCGCATCCTGAATTCCGACGGCTCCATCTCAGCTGCCTGCGGCAACGGCACCCGCTGCATCGCCGCGCTGGAGGCCGAGCGCACCGGCGCTGCCCACACCCTGTTCGAGAGCGAGGCCGGCCTTCTGGATTGCCACGTGCGCCCGGATGGGCAGGTGCAAGTGGACATGGGCGCGCCGCGCTTCGACTGGCGTGAGATCCCGCTCGCCCGCGATGTGGGCGATACCGGCCAGGTGATCATTCCGGGCTTCGAGGCGCTGGGGCCGGCCAGTCTTCTCAGCATGGGCAATCCCCACGCCGTATTCTTCGTTCCCGACGCGAATGCATTGGATGTGGAACAGTTGGGCGCCGCGCTGGAGCACCACCCACTGTTTCCCGAGCGCGCCAACATTTCCTTCGCCAGCCTCACCGCGCCCGACCGGATCCTGCTGCATGTGTGGGAGCGCGGCGCCGGGCGCACCCGCGCCTGCGGCACCGCCGCCTGCGCCACCGGCGTTTCCGCCGTCCGCACCGGGCGGACCGGGCGCACCGTGACTGTGACGCTGCCGGGCGGCGACCTTCAGATTTCCTGGCGCGAGGCCGACGGTCACGTGCTGATGATCGGCCCGGTGGAGCGCGAATTTTCCGGCACCCTCTCCACCGCCATGCTGGAGGAGGCCGCCTGATGGCGGCTTCATCGGCGGCGCCCGCAGCGCCGGGCACGGCCGTGCGTGTCCTCTCCTTCGGCTGCCGGCTCAATGCGCTGGAAGGCGACGGCATCGCCCGCGCCGCCACCGCCGAGGGGCTGGAGCGCACCCTCGTGGTCAACACCTGCGCCGTCACCGGCGAGGCGGTGCGGCAGGCGCGGCAGGCTATCCGCCGGGCGCGGCGGGAGGACCCGGACCTGCGCGTCATCGTCACCGGCTGCGCTGCCCAGACCGACCCCCAGGCCTTCGCCCGCATGGGTGAGGTGGATCTCGTGCTGGGCAATGGGGAAAAGACCCGTCCCGCCACCTGGGCCACGACCCGCGCCGCCCTCGATTTCGGCATCGGCTCCGAGCAGAAGGTGCGGGTGCAGGACATCTCGGCGGTGCGCGCGGCCACCCCCCATCTTGCCGACCGGTTCGAGGGGCACACCCGCGCCTTCGTGGAGGTGCAGAACGGCTGCGACCACCGCTGCACCTTCTGCATCATCCCGTTCGGTCGTGGCCCGTCGCGTTCCGTGCCCATGGGCGCGGTGGTGGATCAGGTGCGGCATCTGGTGGCGAACGGCCACCGCGAGGTGGTGCTCACCGGCGTCGACCTCACCGCCTACGGCGCCGACCTGCCCGGCGCACCCACCCTTGGCCGGCTGGTGCGCGCGGTGCTCAACGGCGTGCCGGACCTTGCCCGACTGCGCCTCTCCTCCATCGACGCGGTGGAGGCCGACGACGAGCTGATGCGGGCGCTGGCTGAGGAAGAGCGGCTGATGCCGCACCTCCACCTCTCGCTCCAGGCCGGCGATGACCTCATCCTGAAGCGCATGAAGCGCCGGCATTCCCGCGCGCAGGCGCTGGACTTCATCGCCGCCCTGCGCCGGGCGCGGCCGGACGTGGTGCTGGGCGCCGACATCATCGCCGGCTTTCCCACCGAGACCGAGGAGCAGGCCCGCGCCAGCCGCGCCTTCCTGGACGAGGCGGGCCTTGCCTTCGTCCACGTCTTCCCATTCTCGGCGCGGCCCGGCACCGCCGCCGCCCGCATGCCGCAGCTTAACGCCGGCGTGGTGGCGGAGCGCGCGCGCCGGTTGCGGGAGACCGCCGTCGAGTTGTTGCGCCGCCATCTCGCGAGCGAGGTGGGCCGGAGCCGGCAGGTGCTGGTGGAGGCCGGCGGGCGCGGCCATACGGAACATTTCACCCCGGTGCGGCTGACATGGCCGGCCGAGCGCGGCAGCCTCACGGCGCTGCGCATCGCCGGACATGACGGCGCGCGCCTGATCGCGGCGTGATCTCTTTTTCAAGGAACGGCAGGCAGCCATGAGCCAAGAGGACCCCAAGAACCAGGCTCCCAAGAACGAGGCTCCCAAGAAGAAGCGTGGCCTGTGGGGCTGGCTGACCGGCGGCTCTTCGGATGAGGCGGCGCCTTCCGCCGCACCGGCGGAGCCGGAGCTCGTCGAGGCCCCCGAGCCGCTGCCGGTCGAGGCAGAGCTTTCGTTGCCTGAGCCGGTTGTGGACGTGCCGGAGGGGCTGGTCCCCATGGAGGGGGCCGCTGCTGCCAACACCCCGACGCCGCCCGAGGCGCTGGTGGAGCCCGTGCCGATTGAGGTCGAGCCGTCCCCGCCCGAGGCGCCTGAAATCCCTGCCGCTCCGGAAGCGCCGTCCTCGGAGCCGGAACCCACCGACCCCGAACCCGCAGCGCCGGTGGAGCCGGAGCCTGCGCCGGAGCCGCTCGCCCTTGTCGAGGTTGTTCCCGAACCGTCCGTTCCCGTGACGCCACTCGGGAAGGACGAACAGGCGAAGAAGGGCTTCTGGAGCCGGCTCGCTTCGGGTCTGGCGCGCACGGCGTCCAGCCTCGGGCAGGGCATCACCGACCTCGTCTCCAAGCGCAAGCTCGATGCCGATACGCTGGAGGAACTGGAGGATGTGCTCATCCGCGCCGACCTGGGCGTGGAGACCTCCATGCGCATCGTGGAAACCGTGGGCAAGGGCCGGCATGACAAGATGATCTCCCCCGAGGAGGTGAAGAACCTCATCGCGGAGGAGGTCGAGCGCATCCTCATTCCCGTGGCCAAGCCGCTGGTGGTGGACACGGCGCACAAGCCCTTCGTGGTGTTGATGGTGGGGGTGAACGGCTCGGGCAAGACCACCACCATCGGCAAGCTTGCCGCCCAGTGGCGCACCGAGGGCAAGAAGGTGGTGCTCGCCGCCGGCGACACCTTCCGCGCCGCCGCCATCGAGCAACTGAAGGTATGGGGCGCCCGGACCGGCGCCACCGTCATCGCCCGGGAGCAGGGCTCGGATGCCGCTGGCGTCGCCCATGAGGCGGTGGTGGAGGCGCGTGCGGCCGGGGCCGACATCCTCATGGTGGACACCGCCGGCCGGCTCCAGAACCGCACCGAACTGATGGCGGAGCTGGAAAAGGTGGTGCGCGTCATCAAGAAGCTCGAGCCCTCGGCGCCCCACGCGGTGCTGCTGGTGCTCGACGCCACGGTGGGCCAGAACGCCCTGTCGCAGGTGGAAGCCTTCACCCGCATCGCCGGGGTGACCGGGCTGGTCATGACCAAGCTCGACGGCACGGCGCGGGGCGGCATCCTGGTGGCCATCGCCGCCAAGCATAAGCTGCCGGTGCATCTGATCGGCGTGGGCGAGGCGGCCGAGGACCTCCAGCCCTTCGCCGCCCGCGACTTCGCCCGCGCCATCGCCGGATTGAACTGAGAACGGCGGGAGCAGCCGCTCGCCGCTGCGTTCACTCGCGCGGTGTCGCCAGAAGGTCCAGATGGCCGATGGCGCAGGCTTCGGCCTCGGCGCGGTGGCGGGACCAATCCTGTGCCGTCGCCGCATCGACGTGGCCGCTTTCTGTCGCCGCTGCCGCGGTGCCGGCGGCGAGCTTGCGGATCAGCGCCCGGTCACCGGGGACGAGGTGCCACGGGCTCTGCGCCTGCCCCACCTCGTAGCCCGCCCGCGCCAGCGCGGCGCCAAGCACCTGAGTGGCGTCGGGGCCGAGCGCGGGGCCGAAGCCCTTGTCGATGCCCTGATGGGCACGAAAGCCGGTCGCGATGGCGGCATCGGCTGCGTGGGGGGGCGCCCAGGCATCCCGCCCGTCGCAGGTGAGGGCGGCGTGGACGAGGATGCCCGAGCCAGCCATCCCTTGCGCAAAACCTTCGCACCAGTCCGCCGAGACCAGGTCATGGAACGCCGAGGCGGTGACCAGATGCGGCGCGAAGGCGCGCGGGGCGGCGGGATCGCGGGCAAGGTCCGCGATGGCGAATTCCACCCGGATCTCCCGCGCGCCCAGGGTGAGGAGCAGCGTTTCGCCCGCCTCCCACCAATTGTCCGCGAAGGTCTTCAGGCGGGTGCGGGCGGCCTCGGCGAGGGCGCCGTCGTGATCCATCAGCACCCAGTGCTGGCGCGGCCCAAGGCGCGGCGCCAGCGCCCGGAGGTTCGATCCGGAGCCGGCGCCGAGATCGACGATGCGCTGCTCCTCCACGTCTTCCAGCTGGCGCGCCAGCTCCGCCTCCAGCGCCATGTTGCGGGAGCGGTGGTCGGCCGGCTCGCGCAGGGAGAGCCAGTCGTCGGAGAAGGTGGCGGGGGAGGGGGTCACGTGTGGCTCGTTTTCGCCAGCACCCGGCCGATGGTGGCGGCGGTGTCGGCCCAGGACGGCAGTTGCTGCCCAGCGGCGAAGGCCGCGTCGGCAAAGGCCCGGCGGCGGGCCGGGTCGGCGATGAGGCTGCGCAGCGCCTCCGCGAAGGCTACGGCATCGCCGGGGGGCACCTTCTGGCCGGCGCCATCCGGCACCGTCTCGCCTGCCGCTCCGCCGGTGGTGCACACCACGGGCAGGCCGCGCCGCATGGCTTCGGCCAGCACCATGCCATAGCCCTCATAAAGCGAGGGATGCACGAAGATGTCCGCCTCCCCATAGGCGGCATCGAGATCGGCGCGATCGAGCTGGCCCAGCAAGCGGACATTTCCGCGCGGAGCCGCCGCCGCCCGTGCTGCGACCATCTCCGCCGTGGGGGGATCGAGATGGGTGGCGCCGGCGATGGCGAGGGAGAAGTCGAGGTCGGCGATAAGGTCGAGGGCATCGAACAGGATGTCGTAGCCCTTGCGCGGGGTCAGCGAGCCCACGGCGATGAGGCGCGGCGGCTCGCCATCGGCGGGTACGCGGGCCATGGGCTCGGTGCCGGGCACCGCGAGGGTCAGGCGCTCGGGGTCAACGCCATAGCGCGCCACCAGGGTGCGGCCGGTCTCGGGGCTCACGGTGATGACCGCATCGGCGGCGTTCAGAACCGCCTTCTCGCTCTGGAACAGGTGTTCGGCCAGATCCGCAGACAGCCCCGTCTCCAGCGCGAGCGGATGATGCACCAGGGCGACGAGGCGCCGGCCCAGCCCCTGCAGCCGGTCCGCCGGAAGGGCGCCGAAGGCGAGGCCGTCGCCCAGCAGGATGGTGTCCGGCGGTGTCGCCGCGAGCCGGGCCAGGGCCGCGTCCACCTCGGCCCCGGTCGGAGTGGGGAAGGCGCCGTCGAGGCTCAGGGGCGCGATGTCGAGGCCTGAGGCCTGAAGCTCGGCGATGACGCGGCGGTCGTAGGCATAGCCTCCGGTGGGCGTGTCCAGCGGGCCGGGGTGGACGAAGGCGACGGGCATAAGATTTCAGGACAGGAGCTGGAGGGAGGCGTCGTCGGCGGCAAGGTCCGCCTCGTACCAGGCGCGGGCCACGTGGGATTCGTGCAGGGTCACGCGGATGCGGGCGAGCGCCTCGCTACCCGCGCCCAGCTCGCCGGCGCGCGCCGCCTGCGCCATCTTGTCGAAGACGTGCCGGCACAGCACTTCCGTGGTGGTGTTGCGGCCTGCGAAGTCCGGCACCTCGTCGAGATTCTTGTAGTTGAGCGGGCCGAGCACGGCCTTGAGCGCATCATGGGCGCGGGCGATGTCCACCACCACGCCCTCCACCGTCAGCTCCCGGCGATAGAAGGCCACGTCCACCACGAAGGTTGCGCCATGCAGCGCCTGGGCCGGGCCGAACAGGTCGCCCTTGAAGCTGTGAGCGATCATGATGTGGTCCCGCACCTCTACCGCATACATGCGTAACTCCCTTGGTGGGTTTCAGGGCCGGGCCGCGTGGCGCCTGCCGTCGGCGTCACTTGTAGCGCACCACCGTGGCGATGCCTGCCGCTCCGTCCGCAAGGATACGCGGCAGAGCCTGCGGCAGATCGTCGAAGGCCACCTCTTCGGTGATCAGCGCGTCGAAGGCGGGGTCGGTGAGAAGCGCCAGCGCCTTCTCCAGCCGGCGCCGGTGGCTCCAGCGCGGGCGGCGGCCGGGGCTGACCATGCCCACCTGCGAGGAGAGGATCTGCAGGCGCCGGTGGTGGAAGGCGCCGCCGAGCTGCGTATTCACCCCCTTGTCGCCATACCAGCTCATCTCCACCACGCGGGCTTCCTCGCCGCAGCAGGCCAGCGCGGTTGCCAGCCCAGCGCCGCTGCCGCTGGTGTGGAAGACAAGGTCGGCATCGGCAACCCCTTCGCCCGTGGTCGCGAAGGCGGCGCCGAAGGAGCGCGCCAGACCGGCTCGGCTCTCATCCGGATCGATGACGGTGACCTCCGCCCCCGGCAGGCGGGCGGCGAGATAGGTGATGAGCAGGCCCACGAGGCCCGCCCCCACCACGACGATGCGGTCGCCGGGGCCGGCGCCCCCATCCCACAGGGCGTTGAGGGCGGTTTCCATGTTGGCGGCCAGCGTCGCGCGACGGGGCGGCAGGCCTTCAGGCAAAGGCGTCAGTATGGATACGGGGGCGTTGAAGCGGGTCTGGTGCGGGGCGAGGGCGAAGACGAGCCGGCCGTCCAGAGTTTCGTGGCCCGCCTCAACCCGGCCGACCGCGCAATAACCGTATTTGACCGGGAAGGGGAAGTCGCCCTGCTGCAACGGCGCGCGCATGCGCTCGCGGTGGACGGGATCGGTGAGGCCCTGAAACACGAGGCGTTCCGTGCCGCGGCTGATGGCGCTCCACAAGGTGGCGACCCGCGCCTCGTCGGGGGCGGGGGGCGCAAGCTGTTCCGCGCGCAGGGTCGCGGTGCCGGGGCCGACGGTCCAAAGCGCCCGGCTCTCGCTGGATTTGAGACATTTTGACGCATCAAGGGCGGTCATGCCGTCGCTTTCGTATAGCGCTTCAGGGTTCTGCCGCGGCGCTGCCGGCGGCGGGTGCGGGATGCGTTTTCAGCCTTGAGCCGGGTCCGGCAGTTGGAGCTATGCATGTCTTCGAGGTCCGGTCCACCGCCTGAAGTGAACCCCGCCGCCGATTTCACCCCGGCCCTGCTCCAGCCGATGGCGGCGCTGGCCCGGCGCCGCCTGTTCATGTTGGCGGTGAACGCGGTGACGCTGCTGTTGGTTCTCGCCGGCGTCGCCGCGCTGGGCGCCCATGGCGGATTTACCGTGGTGGATGGCCTCATCCTCCTGTGCGCCCTCGCAATAACGCCGTGGAACGCCATCGGGTTCTGGAACGCGATCACCGGGCTCGTGCTGCTGCACGCCCGCCGGCGCGGGGTGGAGGCGGCAGCGCCGTTCCTCGCCCCGGAGCCGCAGGGGCCGCTCACCGTGCGCACCGCCATCCTCCTCACCGTGCGCAACGAGGATCCGGCGCGGGCGCTGGCGCGCCTCAGGGCGGTGAAGGCTGACCTTGATGCCAGCGGCCAGGGCGGCCTGTTCGATTTCCATGTGCTGAGCGACACCTCGCGCCCCGAGATCGCGGCGGCGGAAGAGGCGGCGGTGGCGGCGTGGCGGAGCGAGGAGGGGGCGTCCCGCATCTTCTATCGCCGCCGGGCGGAGAACACCGATTTCAAGGCCGGCAACATCCGCGATTTCTGCCTTGCCGCCGGCACGCGCTACGATTTCATGCTGCCGCTGGATGCCGACAGCCTCATGGGCGCCGCAACCATCCTGCGCATGGCGCGCTTGATGGCGGCCCACCCGCGCCTTGGCATCCTCCAGAGCCTGGTGGTGGGGCTGCCGGCGCAGAGTGCCTTCGCCCGCATGTTCCAGTTCGGGATGCGTCACGGCATGCGCTGCTACACGCTCGGCGCCTCCTGGTGGGCCGGGGAGTGCGGGCCGTTCTGGGGCCATAACGCGCTGATCCGCATCGCCCCGTTCCGTGCCTTCTGCCATCTTCCGCACCTGCCCGGCGCCCCGCCCTTGGGCGGGCCGATCCTCTCCCACGACCAGGTGGAAGCCGCCCTGATGCGCCGCGCCGGCTATGAGGTGCGGGTGCTGCCGGTGGAAAGCGAGAGCTACGAGGAGAACCCGCCGGCCGTCACCGACTTCGTGTCACGCGACCTGCGCTGGTGCCTTGGCAACCTGCAATATCTGCGGCTGCTCGCCCAGCCCGGCTTTGCCGCCAGCCTCCAGCCCATGAGCCGGTTCCAGTTGGTGTGGGCCATCCTCATGTTCGTGACAGTGCCGGCCCATCCGCTGCTGATCGCGCTTCTGCCGTTCGCGGCGGTGCAGGCGGCGGGACTGCAGGATTATCCCGCCAGCCTCGCCATGGCTCTTTATGGCGGCATGCTGCTGATGGCGCTGGCGCCGAAGCTTGCCGGCGTCGCCGACGTGGCGCTGACGCCGGGGGGCGTGGCGCGCTATGGCGGGGCAGGGCGCTTTGCGGCGTCGGTGGCGGTGGAACTGGTGTTCTCGTTCCTGCTCTCGGCCATCACCGCGCTGGCGGTGACGGTGGAAATCGGCCGCCTGGTGTTGGGCCGCGCGCGCTCCGGCTGGATGGCGCAGGCCCGGGACGGGCATGGGGTGAGCTGGACTGCGGCCACGCGGGCCTTCTGGCCGCAAACGGTGTTCGGTCTTGCGGTGACGGCGGGGCTCGCCGTGGTGTCTCCAGGCCTGATCGCTTGGGCGGCGCCGGTGCTGGCGGGCTATGTGCTCGCCGTTCCGTTCACTGTCGTCACCGCCGATCCCCGGTTCGCCCGCTTCGCGGTCAAAGCCCGCCTGTGCGCCGTGCCGGAGGAGTTCGCGCCGAGCGAGGTGCAGCGCATCCTGTCCGGCGAAACCCAGCGCGAGCGCGCCGCCGCCTGACGCGGAGGCGCGTCTTCCTCAGGCCGCCGCCTGTTCCCGCTGGAAGATGATGAGATCCAGCGAGGGGGCAGCATTCCGGCCGCCGATGCTGGTGAGAAGGGCGTGAACCTGTCCGCGATGGTGGGTCTGGTGGTTGAAGAAGTGGTCCAGCGCGCTCGCAAGGCTCTGCTGGAAGGTTTGGCCCGACGTGTTGGCGTAGCTGATCTCGGCTGACAGGCTCTGTGCGTCCTGCGCGGCGATGAAGGCGATGATGCGTGCATCTTCCGCCACCCGCAGCGGCTCGAGGTCCGCCAGCCGGGGCGCGAGGATGGTATCGAGCTTCAGGGCCGGCGGCGCGCTGCCCTCGAAGCGGGAGAGCCAGATGCGGTCGCCCACCAGGAGGTGGTTGAGGGTCGCCGTCACCGAGCCGAAGAACGCGCCGGCGGAGCGCGAGCAGGCCTCTTCGCCCTGGGCGCGGGCGGCGGCATAGAGGTGCGCGTTGGCCCACGCGTTATAGGCCGCGAAGGTGGCGTAGCTGCGCAGTGGCATGGTGGTTCCCTGATCGGACCGGAAGAGGGCGAGCCCCGGCGCAAAAGAGCGGGGTCGCAGATCGCGTGCGCCGATCAGGCTGCGTCGCAGTCTGATCGGCGCACGCGTTGTCTGTCCTGGAGTCGATGGACGGGCGCGTCCCCGGCCCACCCGTCCGTAACCTCAGCGTCGGAAGCCGCCGCCGAAACCGCCGCCCCGGAAGCCGCCCCCGCCGAACCGGTCACCACCGCCGAAGCCACCGAAGCTCCGGTCGAAGCCGCCCGAGCCGTAATGGTCGCCGCCATAGCCGCCGCCGTAGCCACCACCGAAGTGCTCGCCACCGCCGCCACCATAGCTCGACACCCGCTGCTGGCTCACCGAGCGGGCGTTCTCCTCGGCGTCCAGGCGGCTGGTGTCGGCGGCACGGTCTACGTTCTGCCAGCCCGAGCCGGTATTCTTGGCCCAGCCGGTATCGGTGTGCTGGTAGACGTTGCCGTCATGGTCCACGGCCACATGGCCGTTGTTCCAGGCCACCGCATTGCCGGTCTTGACGTTGCCGGCGACGCCGCGGCTGTCCACGCTCACCTTGCCGTTGGTATCGGTGACGGCGGTCTGGGAGGCGTGGCCGGTGCCGGTAGTGGGGTTGAAGCCCGCCGATTCCCGGCCGGCGGCGGCATTGCCCGTATAGGCGTTGCCTTCCACCCCGGCGCGGGATTCGCCCCGGGCGCCGGTAGTGGGATTGTAGCGGGCATTCTCGGCCCCGGCGGCGTAATTGCCCGTGTAGGGATTGAAGCCGGCGGCGGAGCGACCGGTGAAGCCGGTGCCGCCCGCCGTGGTGCCGTGCCAGTCGCGGCCGGACCATTCGGTGCCGTTCCAGGTGGTGCCCCAGGCGTGGTTCACCGTGGCGCCGCCGCCCCAGCGGCCATAGAGGTTGGCCTGGTTGATGTTGGTGTAGCCCCAGTGGCCGCCCCATGGTCCAGCGTAGGGACCATAGCCGACACCCCAGTACGGACCCCAATAGGGCGTCACCGCCGCGCCCCAGGGCCAGCCCGCGGCGAAGCCGAAGGCAAAACCGTCGGCCACGCCCAGGGCGAAGCCGGCGCCGAGGCCATAGGTGACCGGGCAGGAGTACCAATAGGCGCCCACATAGCCCGGGCAGGTATAGCCTGTGCCGTAGACCACCGTGCCACCTGGCGCGACGACTACGCCCATGTAGCCCGGCGTGTAGCCCACCACCACCGCTTCAGGCGTGGTGGCATAGATCCGCACGTAGGTGACGTAGTGGAGCGGCGAGGACACCGGGATCGTGTAGATCGCGTCCGGCACCACGTCGGCCACGCGCCACGGGCCTGTGGCGGTTTCGGCGACGAACCAGATGCCGTTGTTCACCGCATAATAGCGCTCGGTGTCGAGCTGGATCACCGGCGTTGCGGTGTTGATGGCGTAGTTCAGCCCGGTGCCGGGGATGGGCTCGAAGCGCGGCGTGCCGTCGAAGGCGACTTTCAGGGGCACGTCCCGCTTCACCGTCGCCGTTTGCGGGATGGTGGCGGCGATCACCGCCTCCTTGGCCTGCGGCGTGCCGGCCACCGAGACCAGCACGTTGGCCTTGGGATCATTGGGCGAGATCTTCGCGAAATCCTTCGGCAGCGCATTGCTGGCCACAAAGGTCCAGGGCCCCTTGAGGTCGGGGGCCCGGAACCAGCGGCCGGAGAGCAGGATGTAATAGCTGTTGGAGGTGGTCTCCATGAACACCGCGTGGTCCGCGTTGTTCATGGACAGCAGGTTGGTGCCGGCCACCGGCAGCATCTGCGGCGGGCCATTGGACTGGATCAGCTCGGCCGGCTGGGTGGCGACGAGGATGGCAGGCGCCGGGTTGATGGGCTTGCCCTTGGCGTCGAGCAGGGGATCGGCGGCCTGGTCCTGGAGGGCGGCCTTGGCGGCGGCGGAGAGCGCATCCGAAATCTGCGGCGTCAGGATCCAGGTGCCGGTGAGGCTGGGGCTTTCATACCAGTGGCCGCCGGCCTCCAGATGATAGGTGCCGGCCTCGTCGAGCAGCATCAGCGGGCGGGTGTTGACCACGCGCTGGAAGGTGGGGGCACCCGCGATGGGTCGCAGCACCGGCGTTCCGGCCACGGGGACCAGCACGGTGGTGGTGGTGGCGAAGAGGATCTGCGGCGGCGTGTTGTCTACCGGCTGGGACTTGAGCTTGGCCAGCTCCTGGTTCACCGCGTAGCTCGCCTGCAACTGGTCAAGCGGGACGGTCATGCCGCTGGCCGGCAGGCGCGACTGGAGGGTCGAGCGGATGAGGGAGGCCTTGGCCGGCTCGGTGGGCACCTCCACCCCATCGATGGAGATGGTGGCGAGGTGGACGAGGCCAGCCGGCTTGTCGACGGCGACACGGGTCGAGAATAGCACCATGCCGTAGGTGGGCGTGCCGGACTTGGGCCCGATGGCCACCGCCGCGCGGCCGGACATCACGTCACCGGTCCAGCTGTCGACCTGGGGCTGGTAGAGCTGGAGCAACTGGTCGCCTGCGAGGGCAAAATCCCGCGGCCACGGCAGCGGTGCTTGTTGGCCCGTTGCATCCTGCCCCGGCGCGGCTGCTGCGGGCAGGGCCTGCTGGGCCTGGGCGCTCGCGCTCCAGAGCAGGGCGGCGGAGAGGACGGCAGCCGAGACGCCGGTCCAAAGTCGCTTCATGAAGTCACTTCCTTCCGATCCGTCGGGGCGGCGGGAGGACTAGCATGTTCGCGGGCAAGCGTCAGCGGTACCTTGCGGTGGGGCCGGCCGGGAGTCCTTCACATGTCGGTGGGGCCCGGCCCGGGCGGCCGGAGCATTGTCCGGTCAGGTCGGGGCCGAGCAGGCGCGCTGCCACTTGAGCCGGGGACCGTCCCACGACACCGACAGGGTCTTGCGGAAGGGGCAGGGGCCGTTGGTGCCGGACGGCTCGGCGGTTGTTGTGCTCCAGTAGCCCTGCCACCGGTAAGGCGAATTGCTGCTGGCAACCGCGGCGTCCGGCTCGCTGGCCGGGAACGCCCGGACGAGGTCGCCGCCGAACACGCTCCCTGCGATGAGCGTGGCGCCGACCATGGCGATGATGGAAGACCGTTTCATGGCTGTCTCTCGAATAGTCTTGTCAGAGGGCGGATCGACCGGTCCTGGCCCCCTGGCCCGGCCGATCCCGTCCGTCGTATTGCCGCGTTTGCCGACCCGAATCGCTACCCGTTTCGCATGGCACCGCTCTGGATTTTCCAGATCCCAGCGTGTCGTTGCGCCGGGCTTAGGACGGTCCGGGCTCCCGGTCGTCCCCCCAACAGAGGATGCGTTCTTGTGTCTTACGCCTAGCGACCTGAACCGGGTGCATCCGGTTGGTCAGGATTTGTTCATCTTTCCGCGAGCGGGCGGCGGATCCGTGCCGGGCACCATGCACGCCGAAAGATGCGGTGGAGAGTTGGGGTGTTTTCCGGTTGCGGACTTGATCTTAACCACGATGAGGATTTCGCTGGGTGAGGCGCATGCGTGGTGAGAAATTGCGCACCGGAGCTGGATCCGATGTAGGCCTTGGCCTTGCGGGGTGAAACAGCTCCAAATGTGGGAAAGCGCGCACGAGGGCCTTGGCCGGCATCCGGTGCGCCGTTTGGAGGGCTTGGGATGAACAAATATGTGGCCGAGTTCATCGGCACCGCCGTTCTGGTGCTGTTCGGGTGTGGTTCGGCGGTGCTGACGGGCTATGGCTCGGCACCCATCGGCATGCTTGCCATTGCCTTTGCCTTCGGCCTTGCGGTCACTTCCATGGCCTATGGCATCGGCCACGTGTCGGGGTGCCACATCAATCCCGCGGTCACCATCGGCGTCTGGGCTGCGGGGCGCCTGCCCACCTCCGAGGTGCCCATGTACATCATCGCCCAGGTTCTGGGCGGCATCGCCGGCGCCGCCATCCTCTTCGTCATCGCTTCGGGCAAGCTTGCGGGCTTCGATGTCGCCACCTCCGGCCTTGGCCAGAACGGCTGGGGCGAGGGCTATATCGGCGGCTACGGGCTCGGCGCGGCCATCGTGGCGGAGCTGGTGGGCACCTTCGTGTTCCTGGTGGTGATCCTCGGCTCCACCTCCAAGGCCGGCATCACCCAGGCGGCGGGCCTCGCCATCGGCCTGTCGCTGGTGATGATCCACATCGTGTTCATCCCGGTCACCGGCGTGTCGGTGAACCCGGCCCGCTCTATCGGTCCGGCCCTGTTCGCCGGCGGCAAGGCCATCGGCCAGCTCTGGCTGTTCATCGTGGTGCCGCTGGTGGGCGCCTATCTGGCCGGCCTGCTGTTCAAGCTGAAGGTGCTGGAGGACTGAGCCTCCCCGCCCAAGCCCGCGCGGCGTTTGAGCGTAAACGCGAGGAGCCCGCGCGGCGTTTGAGCGTAAACGCGAGGAGCCCGCGCGGCGCTTGAGCGAAAGCGACGTTCAGCCCGGGCAGCGCCGGAGCGAAAGCAACGCTCAACCAGCCCGCGCGGCGCCTGAGCGTAGTGCCACTCAATCCGCGCGGGGCATCCACAAAGTAAAAAGGGGATGGGCCGGAGCCCATCCCCTTCCGGACGCCGGGCGGCGCGAACCACCCGACCTCCCCCGCACCTTTCCGGCCGCTCACTCGGCGGCGACGGGACCCGACGGATTCTTCTGCTGCTGGGCGGTCTCGGCCGCCTTCTGGCGGGTTTCGTGCTCGAGCGCCGCGCGCACCCCCGCCCCGTATTCCGGGTGGACCTGCGCAAACAGCGCGATCTGCCGGTCCGCGATCTCCTGCGGGATGCCATACATGCCCGCCGCAAGGTTGGAGAACAGGCGCGCCCGCTGGCCGGCGTCGAACAGCTCGAACAACGCTCGCGGCTGGGAAAAGTCGTCATTGCCGATGCGGTGGTTGTAGCGCTCGGCATCGCCGGAGATCTTGAGCGGCGGCTCGGCGTATTTGGCATCCTCCTTCGCGCCGCTGAACGAGTTGGGCTCGTAATAGGCGTCGGTGCTGCCCGTCAGCTGCGGGAAGAACCGCATGGCGCCGTCCTTGTGATAATGGTGGACGGGGCACTTGGGGGCGTTCACCGGCAGGTGCTCGTAATGGGTGCCGATGCGGTGGCGGTGCGCATCCGCGTAAGAGAAGATGCGGGCCTGCAGCATCTTGTCCGGCGAGAACGAGATGCCGGGCACGATGTTGGACGGCGAGAAGGCCGCCTGCTCGATCTCCGCGAAATAATTCTCCGGATTGCGGTTCAGCTCCATCACGCCGATGTCGATGGGGGGATACTCGCCGTGGGGCCACACCTTGGTGAGGTCGAACGGATTGTAGGAGGTCTTCTCCGCATCCAGCTCCGGCATGATCTGGACCTGCACCTTCCATTTGGGAAAGTCGCCGGCCTCGATGGCGCCGAACAGGTCCTCCTGCGTGGATTCGCGGGTGCGGCCCACCACTTCGGTGGCCTCGTGGTTGGTCCAGTGCTTGTGGCCCTGCAGTGTCTTGAAGTGGAACTTCACCCAGAACCGCTCGCCGGCCGCGTTGATGAAGGAATAGGTGTGCGAGCCATAGCCGTTCATGTTCCGCACGCCCACGGGCAGGCCGCGGTCGGAGAACAGGATGGTGACCTGATGCAGGCTCTCCGGCGACAGGGACCAGAAGTCCCACATGGCGGTGGGCGAGCGCAGGTTGGTCTTGGGGTGCCGCTTCTGGGTGTGGATGAAGTCCGGGAACTTGTAGGGGTCGCGGACGAAGAACACCGGAGTGTTGTTGCCCACCAGGTCCCAGTTGCCCTCCGGCGTATAGAATTTGAGGGCGAAGCCGCGCACGTCGCGCTCGGCATCCGCCGCGCCCAGCTCGCCGGCCACGGTGGAGAAGCGGGCGATCATGGGGGTCTGCGCGCCGGGCTGGAGCGCCGCCGCCTTGGTGTATTTCGAGATGTCGCCGGTGATGGTGAGGGTGCCGTGGGCGCCCCAGCCCTTGGCATGCACCACGCGCTCTGGGATGCGCTCGCGGTTCTGGTGCGCCAGCTTCTCAAGCAGCTGGTAGTCCTGCATCAGCACCGGGCCGCGCTCGCCGGCGGTCAGCGAATTCTGGTTGTCGGCGATGGGGTTGCCGGCCGTGGTGGTGAGTGTGGGTCGCGTCATGAATGGGCTCCCTGAAAAGGCCCGGAGGGCGAAAATCACGAGCGCAGAATGGGCGCCTCCTGGACTGACTACAAATCAGATTGCGTTCAAAAATCGATCAGATAATCTGATCATATGCTCTCCACCCGTCAACTGCGCTATTTCGATGCCATTGCCCGGCATCGCCATTTTGGCCGGGCGGCGGAAGACTGCGCGGTGACCCAGCCGGCCTTGTCCATGCAGATCCGCGAGATGGAGGAGATGCTCGGCGTGCGCCTTTTGGAGCGGGGGCGCGGCGGGGTACGCCTTACCCCGGTGGGGGAAGAGGCCGCCGCCCGCGCCCGGGGCGTGCTCGCAGCGCTGGCCGACATGGAACGCACCATCCGCGACAGCGGCCGCCTGCTGGAGGGCCGGCTGCGGCTCGGGGTCATCGCCTCTATCGCCCCCTACCTGCTACCGCGCCTGCTGCCGGAGATGGCGCGGCGCTATCCGGGCCTCGAAATCGCGCTGCGGGAGAGCCAGACCGAGCATCTGGTGGCGGAACTCGTCCAGGGCGACCTCGACCTCGTCATCTTGAGCCTGCCGGTGGAGCATCCTGCGCTCGACGCCATGGCCCTGTTCGAGGATCGCTTCGTTCTTGCGGTGCCGGAGGCGTCGGCCGACTTCCCGGGGCCGCAGGCCTCCGCCGACAGCATCCTCGCCGCCGACCTGCTGCTGCTGGAGGACGGCCATTGCCTGCGCGACCAGGCGCTGAACGTCTGCCACAAGGCGGATGCGCGGCAATTGCGCCGCTTCGGCGCCTCCAGCCTCGCCACCCTGGCGCAGCTGGTGGCGAACGGGCAGGGCATCACCCTGCTGCCGGACCTGTTCGTGCGTGCGGAGGGCGGCCGGATGGAGGGGATCCGCCTGCTGCCGTTTCCCGATCCCGTGCCCGCGCGCACCATCGGCCTGGTCTGGCGCCGCACCCTGCCGTACCGGGAGGACGTGGAGGCGGTGGCGGATATGGTGAAGGCCTGCCGGCCGGGGGTGTGATCAGGGGGTGAAAACCGGGGGCATGACCCGGCGCGCATGGTCCCGTTGCGCGCCCTGCCTTGCTTTGCCCCGCATTCAAAGCTAAGCCCCGCGCCAGATACGAGGACCTCATGGCTCAGGACGGACTTTCCTACCGCGACGCGGGCGTGGACATCGATGCGGGCAACCGCCTGGTCGATCTCATCAAGCCGTTGGTGAAGGCCACGGCGCGCCCCGGCGCCGACGCGGACATCGGCGGATTCGGCGGGGTGTTCGACCTGAAGGCGGCCGGCTTTGCCGATCCCCTCCTCATCGCCACCACGGATGGCGTGGGCACCAAGCTCAAGATCGCCATCGACACCGGCGTGCACGACACCATCGGCATCGACCTTGTCGCCATGTGCGTGAACGACCTGGTGGTGCAGGGCGCCGAGCCGCTGCTGTTCCTTGACTATTTCGCCACCGGCCGGCTGGCGCCGGAAGTGGGTGCCCATATCGTCGCCGGCATCGCCCGGGCCTGCAAGGACGCCGGCTGCGCCCTCATCGGCGGCGAGACCGCCGAGATGCCGGGCATGTACAAGGATGGCGATTACGACCTCGCCGGCTTCTCCCTTGGCGCGGTGGAACGTGGCGACCTGCTGCCCCGCAAGGACGTGGGGCCGGGCGACGTGATCCTGGGCCTCGCCTCCGCCGGGGTGCATTCCAACGGCTATTCGCTGGTGCGCCGCGTGGTCGAGCGCTCGGGCCTCGCCTGGTCCGACCCCGCGCCGTTCGAGGCGGGCCAGACGCTGGGCGCGGCCCTGCTCACCCCCACCCGGCTCTATGTGAAGAGCGTGCTGTCGGTGATCCGTTCCACCGGCTCCGTGAAGGCGCTGGCCCACATCACCGGCGGCGGCATCACCGAGAATTTGCCGCGGGTGCTGCCCAAGGGCACGCTGGCCCGCATCGACCTCACCAACCTCATGGTGCCGCCGGTGTTCCGCTGGCTCGCCACCGTGGGCGCCGTGGCGCCGGAGGAGATGCTGCGCGCCTTCAACTGCGGCGTCGGCATGGCCGTGGTGGTGCCGGCCGAGGACGAGGAGACCGTGGCCGATGCCTTCGCCGATGCCGGCGAATGCGTCATCCGCCTCGGCGTCATCGAGCCCGGCGAGGGCGCTCCCCACGTCGCATACGAGGGCTCCACCCATTTCGGATTCGCGTCGTGAGCGCAGGGTCGAGCGAGGCGCCGCGCCGCACCGCGGTCCTCATTTCCGGCCGGGGCTCGAACATGGCGGCCCTGGTGAGCGCGGCCGAGCAGGAGGATTTTCCCGCCGAGATCGCTTTGGTGCTCTCCAACCGCGCCGATGCGGCCGGGCTGGAGTTTGCCAAGGCGCATGGTGTCCCGACCCTGGTGCTCTCCCACAAGGGCTATTCCGACCGCCTCGCCTTCGATGCGGCGCTGGATGCGCACCTGAAGGCGGAGGGCATCGAGATCGTCTGCCTCGCCGGCTTCATGCGCCTGCTCACCCCGTGGCTGGTGGAGCGCTGGCGCAACCGCATGATCAACGTGCACCCCTCGCTCCTGCCGAGCTTCAAGGGCCTGCACACCCATGAGCGGGCGCTTGAGGCGGGGGTGCGGGTGCACGGCTGCACCGTGCATTTCGTGCGCGCGGAGATGGATGAGGGGCCGATCATCCTGCAAGCCGTGGTCCCCATCGAGCCCGGCGACACGCCGGATGTGCTCGCAGACCGGGTGCTGGAGCAGGAACACATCATCTACCCCAAGGGCCTGGAACTCCTGGCCGCCGGCCGGCTGACGGTCGTGGACGAGCGGGTCGCCATCGAAGGCGCCAAGGGCGGTCTTGCTCCGCTGGTGGTGCCGGCGGTGTGAGGCGCCCCCTCTCCGAGAGCGGAGAGGGGCTGTTCGAAGTCAGTCCTCCAGCTTCTCCACCCGCACCCGGTTGTCGTGGAATGCCGCGCCGCCCACCGGGGCCACCGGATCGGCGCCCGTCAGCGTGTTGATGCCGCGGCCCTCGCGGTGGGCCCGTGCCGGCTGGATCTGCTCCGACACCACCACCCCCCGCAGTACGCCGTCGAACAGGCGCGCCTTCAGCACCACGCGCCCGCGCGGGTTTTCCACCGCCACGAAGTCGCCGGTGACGATGCCCAGCGCCGCCGCGTCCTCCGGATGGATCAGCAGGGAAGGCTCTCCCTCCCGCGCCACGGAGGTGGGGGTCTCGGTGAAGGAGGAATTGAGGAAATTGCGCGCCGGCGCGGTCACCAGGCGAAACGGGTGCTCGGGCGTCGCCTCCTCGATCACCGCCCAGTGGTCGGGCAGGGACGGCATGTCCGCCACCGGGCCGAACTTGGCTGGGGCCGGAAAGCCGAGGTTGGCCCAGTCCACGGCGAAGTGGAAGCGCTTGTCGCGGTGGCCGAAGCCATTGAGGAAGTGCGCATCCTCGAAGCTCTGCGCCACCTCGATGAAGCGCGCCTTCTCCAGTTCGTCGACGGGCGCGCGGCCGCTCTCGCGCAGGGTCCAGTCGATGAGGTCGCGCGGGCTCATGGCGAAGCCGGGGTGCTCCGCGCCCAGTCGCTGCGCCAGGGCGGCGATCACCTCATGGTTGGAGCGGCACTCGCCCGGCGGCTCCACCAGCTTCGGCCCGAGCTGGATGTGGGGGTGCCCGCCCGCCTGGTAGAGGTCTTCATGCTCGGTGAACATGGTGGCGGGCAGCACGATGTCCGCCATCTGCGCCGTGTCGGTCATGAACTGCTCGTGCACGGCTACGAACAGATCTTCGCGCAGGAAGCCCGCCCGCACCTTGTCCTGTTCCGGGGCGATGGCCACCGGATTTGTGTTCTGGATGAACAGGGCCTTGACCGGGCCGCCGCCGGCCAGCGCATCCTCCTCCCCCATCAGGATGGGGCCGATGCGGGACTGGTCGAGCTGGCGGGTTCTGGGATCGAGCTTGTCCAGCCCTTCGATCATCTTCTTGCGCCAGCCATAGGTGCCCGACAGGGAATGCAGCGCCCCGCCGCCCTCATGCTGCCATGAGCCCGCCACCACGGGTATGGAGGCCACCGCATGCATGTTCAGCGCCCCGTTGCGGGAGCGGGAGAAGCCGTAGCCGATGCGGAAGAAGGCGCGAGGCGTGGTGCCCACGAGACGCGCATAGGCCTCGATCTCCTCCACCGCGAGCCCGCAGATGGGGGCGGCCCACTCCGGCGCGCGGGTTTTCAGGTGCTCTTCCAGCGCGGCGCTGTCGCGGGCGTAGCGGTCGAGATAGGCGCGGTCGGCGTGGCCGTCGCGGAACAGCACGTGCATGACCGCGCAGGCCAGCGCCCCATCGGTGCCGGGCCGGATGAGGAGCGGAATGTCCGCCTGCTCCATGGTGGGGGTGCGATAGACATCCACCACCGCCACCTTCGCCCCGCGGTCCTTGCGGGCGCGCATGGCGTGGGTCATCACATTGACCTGGGTGGACACCGCATTGGTGCCCCACAGGGTGATGAGGTCGGAGGCCGCCATCTCGCGCGGGTCCACGCCGGCGATGCGCCCGGCGCCCGCCATGTAGCCGCTCCAGGCCGGGTTCACGCAGATGGTGGCGAAGAAGCGCGAATAGCCCTTGGCATGGGTGAGCCGGTTGATGCCGTCGCGCATCACCAGACCCATGGTGCCAGCATAATAATAGGGCCAGACCGATTGGGCGCCGTGCGTACGCTCCGCCTCCAGCAGGCGATCGGCGATGCGGTCGAGGGCCTCGTCCCAGGAGATGCGGGAGAACTGGCCCGAGCCCTTGGGCCCGGTGCGCATCAGCGGATGGGTGAGGCGATCCGCATGGTTCGCCCGCTCCGCATAGCGGGCCACCTTCGCGCAGATGACGCCTGCGGTGTAGCTCTGCGCCTTGGCCCCGCGCACGCGGCCGATGCGGCCGTCGGGCATCACATCCACCTCCAGGGAGCAGGTGGAAGGGCAATCGTGGGGGCAGACGGAGGCGCGCGTCGCGACGGGACGGTCGGTGGCGCGCGCCGTGTTCGGGGCATGCACGTTCATGGGCGCAGAATAAAGGGGGGGACGGTCGCCGTCGCCCCCCTTTTCAAGTCGGCTTCTGTGTCGGCGTCAGGCGCCGTGCCCGGCTTCCGCCGTGGCACGTGCCCGGTTGCGCAGGATGTAGCCCGTGGCCACCACCACCACCGCGCCGATGACGCTCGCCACATAATGGGGCAGTGCCGCCGGATGCATGCCGTGGTCATCCACTTTCACCAGCGAGGGGTCGATCTGCTGGAGGGCGTTGAGGGACATCACGTCGCCCACCAGCATCTCGCCGGCGATCCAGCCCAGCAGCGCCGCACCGGCCCAGATCAGGATGGGGAAGCGGGTGAGCAGCCGCAGCAGCAGCTGCGAGCCGAACACGATGAGCGGGATGGTCAGCAGCAGCCCGAACACGAACAATTCCCAGTGGCCGCGCGCGGCGGCGGCGATGGCCACCACATTGTCGAGGCTCATGACCGCGTCGGCGATGGCGATGGTGCGCACCGCCTTCCACAGGCTGTCGGAGGCGGCCACCTCGTGGCTGTCGCCGTCATTGTCGGTGACCAGCTTGATGGCGATCCAGAACAGCAGCAGGCCGCCCACCACCTTCAGGAAGGGCACGCCGAGCAGCACGGTGACGGCGAGGGCGAACAGGATGCGCAGCGCCACGGCCGCGCCTGCGCCCAAAAGGATGCCCCATTTGCGTTGCGCAGGCGGCAGCGACCGGCAGGCCAGCGCAATGACGACCGCATTGTCGCCGGACAGCAGCAGATCAATCCAGATGATCTGCAGAAGCGAGACCCAGAAGGTGGGCGCGGTAAAATCCATCATCTGCTCCATGCTGCGCGGCAGGCCCCCACGCGCCGCAACACGGGTGCGTGTCCCATTCCTGAGCGGAAGTCGAGGCAAACTTTTAAAATGACGTTACGTCATTGTGGGGTCAAGAAAAAGGGGCCGCGAAGGCCCCCGGATTGCCGCTGCCGGCCCAAGGCCGCCACACCGGCAGCCGAGCGCGACGCCAGCGCGACCATTCCCGAGCCCGACAGGCGCACGGTGTTCCATAGGATCTGAAGCAGCACGAGCCACGGCATTGGTGAATCGAGCGACATTTTACCCACCCCGGGCCTTTTGGTTCCCCCGCGTTCTGCGGGTGGTATTCTGCGTCTTGTGCGCCGTATTATGGATTTTGACGTTACGCTAACCTGTCCTTAGGTCCGGTCTCAAGTAAAACCGGATGACGCAGCGCATCATTCGATGGCGCGCTGCGTCATTCCCGCCTGTTACCGCTTCAGGGGGCCGGAGATGCCGAGGCATCGCCGGAGCCTGAACGTTCAGCCGACGATTTCGTTGCCGGCGAAGAACTGGGCGATTTCCACCGCCGCGTTCTCGACGCTGTCGGAGCCGTGGGCGGAGTTCGCCTCGATGGACTCGGCGAACAGCTTGCGGATGGTGCCCTCGGCCGCATTGGCCGGGTTGGTGGCGCCCATCACTTCGCGATACTTGGCGACGGCGTTCTCGGCTTCGAGGACCTGCACCACCACCGGGCCCGAGGTCATGAAGGACACGAGGTCGCCGAAGAAGGGACGCGCGCTATGCACGGCGTAGAAGGTCTCGGCCTGGGCCTTGGTCATCAGGATGCGCTTCTGGGCGACGATGCGCAGGCCAGCGGTCTCGATGACGGCATTCACGGCGCCGGTGAGGTTCCGACGCGTGGCGTCGGGCTTGATGATCGAGAAGGTGCGCTCGATCGCCATGGGGGACCGTCCTGTCTGTTGCTGGTGGAATGGGATGCCGCGGCGTCCGCGGATGGCGCGGCTCTTAGCAGCCGGCGCCTGAAGGAGCAAGGGAAGGCCTGTCGAAGTGGTATTAGGATGCCTAAGCCTGTCCCAGCACCCCGTCGATGGCCCGCTCCACCGCTTCAGTCGCATCGAACGCCACCGGCACGCCGAGCACGCGCGGCCAGAACAGGGGCTCCTTGATGGCGCCGAGAAACTGCGCCGCCATGAGCTGCGGATCGCGCCCCGTCGGCAGCCGGCCCTCGGCGACGAGGGCGGCGAGATAGGCGGCGAGCCCCTTCACCGCCGGCTCCTTGCCGGCCGCGAAATAGGCCTTGGACAGCTCGGGAAAGCGTGGCGCCTCGGCGATGACGAGGCGAAGCAGCGGGATCACGTCGGGCCGCGCCCAGTGCTCGGTCAGCCGGGCCACATAGGCCCGCAGCACGGCGCGCGGGTCGCCCGTGGCTTCGCTGGGGATGAGCGGCGCACGGGTGAAGTGGGACCAGGCCTCGTCGATCACCGCGCCGAACAGGTCGGCCTTGCCGGGAAAGTGCTGGTAGAGCGTGCGCTTGGACACCGGCGCGGCGGCGGCCACAGCGTCCATGGAGGTCCCCTCGTAGCCCTTTTCCAGAAACAGGCGGCGCGCCGCCGCGCGGATGCGAGCGGTGGTGCCGCGCGTATCGCGGCGCGGCCTGGTCGCGGTGTCGGCGGCAGGCGGGGGAGCCTCGGGGGCAGGGGGCGGCGACGCTGATGAAGACATGGGCGGAACCGGCTTGGACGGGACAGGTTTCAACAGGGCAGGCTTGAGCGACGCAGGGTTGCGGCTCATTGACAAGTGTAAACGGTACAGTGTAGTTTACATTCACGGCCAGCGCACGTCGCGCCGTTTGCGATCCCTCTCATCTTCATGAGGTCCCCCATGGACCACCGTCCTCTCGGTCGCTCGGGTTTGTCCGTGTCCGCCATCGGCCTCGGCTGCATGGGCATGTCCGAATTCTACGGCCCCAGCGACGACGAACAGTCGCTGGCAACCCTAGCAGCCGCCCTCGATCTGGGCATAAATTTCTTCGATACCGCAGACATGTACGGCGTCGGCCACAATGAGCGCCTGCTCGGGCGCTTCCTCAAGGGCCGGCGCGAGAAGGTGATCCTCGCCACCAAGTTCGGCAATGTGCGCGGACCCAACGGCGAGCGCCTCGGCGTTTCCGGCACGCCGGACTATGTGCGGTCCGCCTGCGATGCCAGCCTTCAGCGGCTCGGCATCGACACCATCGACCTCTATTACCAGCACCGCGTGGACCCTAGGACCCCCATCGAGGAGACGGTGGGCGCCATGAAGGGGCTGGTCGAGGCCGGCAAGGTGCGTTTCCTCGGGCTGTCGGAATGCTCGGTGGAGACGCTGCGGCGCGCTCATGCGGTGCATCCCATCAGCGCGGTGCAGATCGAATATTCGCTCTGGAGCCGGGATCCGGAGGCCGGGATGCTGGACGCCTGCCGCGAGCTGGGCGTCGCCTTCGTCGCCTACAGCCCGCTCGGGCGCTCTTTCCTCACGGGGACGGTGACCAGCCCCGACAGCCTCGCGCCGGATGATTTCCGTCGCGCCAATCCCCGCTTCACCGGGGCGGCGCTGGCGCAGAACCTCAAGCTCACCGAGGCGCTCAAGGATTTCGCGGCGGCCAAGGGCGCCACTAGCGCCCAGATCGCCTTGGCCTGGATCCTCGGCAAGCAGGAGCACGTGGTCCCCATCCCCGGCACCCGGCGCCTCAAGTATCTGGAGGAGAACGCGGCGGCGACCACGATTCGCCTGGCGGCGGATGAGATCGCCAGCCTCGACGCCCTGTTCGCGCCCGAGGCGGTGGCCGGCACGCGCTATCCCGAGGCCGGCATGGCGCAACTCGGTCTGTGACGGGGAAGGGCGCGCCCCGAGAGGGCGCTGCCCTCCCCATCCTCCACAGTGGCATGGGCCTGCCCCAGGGGCGGTTCACATCCCGTAATTCACATGCTATGCATGGTTCATGTGAATTATACATTTCATCTAATGTGAAATGTGGATGGGAGAAGCCTCATGATCAGCCGCCGCGCCGTTCTTGCTTTCGCGCTTGCCGGCGCCGCCGTGGCGCCCCTCGGCACCCTGCCGGCCTTTGCCCAGCAGGGTCCGGCCCAGCAGGGGCCGAACACGCTGCTCAACGTCTCCTACGACATCTCCCGCGAGCTGTTCACCGCGGTGAACAACGATTTCATCCCCTTCTGGAAGAGCAAGACCGGGCAGGAGCTGACCGTGAACCAGAGCCATGCCGGCTCCTCGCGCCAGGCCCGCGCCATCCTGGAGGGCCTGGAGGCGGACGTGGTCACCTTCAACCAGGTGATCGACGTGGATACGCTGGCCAAGGCCGGCTTCGTGGCCAAGGACTGGCAGGCGAAGTTCCCCAACGCCGCCTCGCCCTATTATTCCTTCCCCGCCTTCCTGGTGCGCGCTGGCAACCCGAAGGGCATCAAGGATTGGTCGGACCTGGTTCGGGACGACGTGAAGGTCATCTTCCCCAACCCGAAGACCTCGGGCAATGCGCGCTATACCTATCTGGCCGCCTATGCCTTCGCGCTGGAGCAGTTCAAGGGCGACGCCGCCAAGGCCGACGCCTTCGTGAAGAAGCTGCTCGCCAACGTGCCCGTGTTCGACACCGGCGGCCGCGCCGCCACCACCACCTTCGTGGAGCGCGATACCGGCGACGTGCTGGTGACCTTCGAGGCCGAGACCCGCACCATCGAGGGCCTCTATCCCGATCGCAAGCTGGAGACGGTGGTGCCCTCGGTGAGCCTGCTCGCCGAGTTCCCGGTGGCGGTGGTGGACAAGGTGGTGGACAAGCGCGGCTCCCGCGCCTCGGCCACGGCCTATCTCGAATTCCTGTATTCCCCCGCCGGCCAGACCATCGCCGCCAAGGCCTTCCACCGGGTGGTGGATCCCAAGGTGGCCGATGAGTTCAAGGGCCAGTTCCCGCCGGTGCGTCTCGTGAAGGTGGAGGACGTGTTCGGCGGCTGGCAGAAGCTCCAGGCCGAGCACTTCGCCTCCGGCGGCAAGCTGGATTCGCTCTTTACCGGCAAGTGAGCGGGGAGAGTGAGCGAGCGGGCTTAAAGCCACGTGGTGCCGGGTGGACGCCCTGTCGCGAGGTGCGGCGGGCCCAGCCCCGGTGAGCGTCCCGCATGAGGGGCCGGCGCCTTAAGACAATAGCGCACCGTCGCCGTCCGGCTAGACCGGACGGCCCATGGCCCGGCCGGGACACCGCGGCGGGCGCTTGCAAAGCGGCGAGACAGACCCTCCGGTCAAGCCGGAGGGTGACGAATGGGGAGGCGCCAGCCCTACGCCACTCCCGCTTGGGGGGAGGGCGGCGCTCTCCTGTGTCGCTTTCCCGCCCTTGTCGGCTTTGGCCGGCGCGCGCACCCGCGCGAGGGCAAGGGCACGTTGTGCCAATATATTGGCAAGGCTAGACTTTTCAGGTTTTTGCAGCTCCGGCACACATTTTGAATGGCTCCAGACCAGCCCCACCGAGCCGTGAGCCGTCATGTCTGAAGCTGCCGAAAGCGAAGTCCTCGATATCCCGCAGGTTTATACGCACCACGTGTTCTGCTGCTTCACCCAGCGGCCGCCGCAGCATCCGCGCGGCTCGTGCGGGGCCAATGGCGCGGCCCCCCTGTGGGACCGTCTCGCCAAGAAGCTCGAGGCGTCGGGCCGTCGCGACATCGCCATGACCTCCTCGGGCTGCCTCAGCTTCTGCCAGGCCGGCCCCATCATGGTCGTTTACCCGCAGGGCATCTGGTACACGCCCAAGTCCCCGGAAGACATCGACGAGATCGTCACCTCCCACCTCCTCGGCGGGAAGCCGGTGGAGCGGCTCATCATCGTTCCGCGCATCTGAGGCCATTGATCAAGCTCGCGCGGTACTTGAGCGCACCCAATCGGCATCGGTCGAAGACCGGTGCCGATGGTCTGAAATCCGCCCGGCGGTCCCGTCAGGTACGCTCGGCGAGGCGGAAGGTGAGCCGCACGCAGGTACCCGTCGCCCGCGCATCCAAAGTGGGCTCGCAGCCGAGCTTGGTGGACATGGCCCGCACGATGCGGGTGCCGAGCCCGGTGGACGGAACCGCGCCAGTCTCCACGGCTTTCGGGGCCGCCATGCCCGCCCCGTCGTCCTCCACCGTGAAGTCGATGCGCTCGCCCTGCCGCTTCAGCGCCACCCGCACCGCGCCTTCACCGCCGGGATAGGCGTATTTCAGGGCATTGATCACCAGTTCCGTGGCGATGATGCCCACCGCCACGGCGCGGTCGGGATCGATATGGATGGGGTCCGCATCCAGGGTGATGGTGATGCCGCCGTGGTCCCGATGGGCCGACACCTGCAGGTCATCCAGCAGCGAACCGATATATTGGTCGAGGGCGACGGTGGCGATCTGGTCGGAGGTGTAGAGCCGGCGATGCACCTGGGCCACGGCCGAGACGCGGTTGCGGGCGGAGTTCAGCGCCTCCTTCACCCGCCCGTCCTCGGTGGCGCTGGCTTGGACGTTCAGCAGCGACACGATGATCTGCAACGAATTGCCCACCCGGTGGTTCATCTCGCGCAAGAGCAGAGCGCGCTCGGCGGCCAGCGCCTCGAAGCGGTCGCGGGCGGCGCGGATCTCCGCTTCCGCCGCCTCGTGGGCGCGGCGCATGCGCACCTGCTCCACCGCCGCCACGAAGGCGGCGCGCAACAGCTCGATGAAATCAGCCTGCACCTCCTTCACCACATAGTCGGCCGCCCCGGCCTTCAGCGCCGCCACCGCAAGGCGGCCGTCCTGGGCGCCGGTGACGTAGACCACGGGCGGGGTGTGATCGAGCGCCCGGATGGCGCGCAAGGTGGCGATGCCGTCCTGGCCCGGCATGTAGTGGTCGAGGGCCACCACGTCGAAGCGTTCGGCCGCCACCAGGGCCAGCCCCTCTTCCCCCGAGCCCGCCAGCACCACCTCGAACCCGAGCCGCCCCAGCTGGCGCTGCACCAGGCGCCCGAGCGCCGGATCGTCATCCACATAGAGGACGCGCAGCGGCAGCGGCGAGGCGGATGTGCCGTCCTGGAGCGGGGCGGAGGGTTCGGGAACCGAGCCATCCATCAGTCTGTCTCCGGAACCTGGATGACGGAGAAGAACAACCCGAGCTGGCGGATGGCGTTGGCGAAATTCTCGTAATTCACCGGCTTGGTCACATACACATTGGCGCCGAGATCATAGCAGCGCTGGATTTCCACCTTGTCGTCGGTGGTGGTCAGCACCACCACGGGCGAGCGCTTGAGATGCTCGTTCTGCTTGATGCGGGCGAGGATCTCCACACCGGTCATGTCCGGCAGGTTCAGGTCGAGCAGCACCAGCAGCGCCCGGCCGATATGGTCGCGCCCGGTGCCGTCGGCGCCGAACAGGAACTGCACCGCGCTGGTACCATCGGTGAAGGGGAGGATGTCGTTGCGCACCCCGGCGCGGCGGATGTTCTTCTCGATGAGGCGCGCGTGGCCCTCGTCGTCCTCGACCATCACAATGGTGACGTGTTCAGTCATGTGTCCTTGT
This sequence comes from Xanthobacter autotrophicus, assembly GCF_005871085.1. Taxonomy (GTDB): domain Bacteria; phylum Pseudomonadota; class Alphaproteobacteria; order Rhizobiales; family Xanthobacteraceae; genus Xanthobacter; species Xanthobacter autotrophicus. Next base: position 381,760 of record NZ_VAUP01000031.1, read on the forward strand.
GTCCGTTGTCTATGGGCAGGCGGCGCGGCAGCGTGACCTTGAGGGTCGAGCCCTCGCCGAGGGTGGAATCGAGGGAGATCAGCCCGCCCATGCGTCGCACCAGCGCCCGCACATGGGCAAGGCCGATGCCTTCGCCCGGTCGATCCTGGCGGCCGGAGCGGCGGAACAGCTCGAACACCCGGCCGCGATCCTTGGGATCGATGCCGCGCCCGTTGTCCTTGACCACGAAGGTGATGAAGCCGGGGGTGTTCACGGCGCTCACCTCGATCACCCCGGGCACGCCGTCGCGCAGGTATTTCAGGGCGTTGTCGAGGAGGTTGGTGAAAATCTGCTCCAGTGCGAGGCGGTCGGAATGGATTACCGGAAGCTGCCCCGCGCGGATCACTGCGCCCACCTCGTTCGTCTGGTGGGCCATGGAGCCGGCGATGTTGGCGATCAACTCCCCCACGTCCACGTCCACGGGCATGAATTCCTTCCGCCCCTCCCGCGACAAGGCGAGGATGGCGTTGATCAGGCGATCCATGCGCGTGATGGAGGTCTTGATGAAGCCCAGCGCCTCCTCGAAATCGGCCGCCATCTCGGCATCCGCTTCCCGCGCTTCGCCCGCCGTCTCGCGGAGCCGGCCAAGGCGCTGGAACAGCTCCGTTCGCATGGTCTCGATCTCGCTCGTGAAGCCCATGATGTTCACGAGCGGCGAGCGCAGGTCATGGCTGACAATGTAGGCGAAGCGCTGAATCTCGTCGTTGGCTTCCTTCAGGTCGGCGGTGCGCGCGGCCACCCTTTGCTCAAGGCCGGCGTTGACGGTCTCCAGCTCCTGCTGGGCCTCCTCCAGCGCAGCGATGGTGCGCCGGTTGAGATAGAGCGCGAGGCCGCCGAGGGCGAGCACCACGGCAAAACCGCCGGCGCTCACGGCGGTCAGCCAGCCGGCGCTGTGTCGTGAGGCTATGGCACGGCTGTCCAGCAATTGGGTCTCGGCCGCCTTCATGTCGATGAGAAGCGTGCCGAGGCGGCTCATGGCGCCTTCGCTGCGGTCGGCTTTCAGATCCGCCTGCGCGGCCTCCACGTCACCGCTCTGGCGCAAGGCGATGGCGCGCTCGAAAGACGCAAACCGGCTATCGAGAAGCGGCCGCGCCTCGGCGACGCGGGCCTGCTGGGCGGGGTTGTCCTGCGTCAGGGCGCCGATCTCGTCGAGGCTCGGCAGGGCGCGGGCCTTGGACTCCTCGTAGAAGCGCAGGAAGCCGTCACCGCCGGTGATGAGAAAGCCCCGCTCGGCGCTTTCCGCCCGCCGGACCATGACCTGCAATTGCGAGATGGCATTCATCACGCGCAAGGTATGGGTCACGCTGTCCGCATCATCCTGCGCGCGGTACACCAGCGTGATCGACATGGCGCTGATGGACGCGAGCACCGCAAATCCGAGGACGAGCAGCAGCGTGGGGCCGGGCAGGCGCAGCCGGCCGGCTGGAGCGCGGGACACGTCGCCTGCGGGAGCCTTCTCACGGCTGGGGATGTCGCGGGCGGGATTTTCATGCCCGGACGTACCAGGCATCACCAGCGCCATGGCGCATTCTCACCGGATGGCGCGGCGCTGCCCATCGCGTCTTCAGGGGGCGACGGTGAGAATGGCTCCGGCGAGTGTCTCGTCATGGTCCTCATCGGGTGGTCACGTTCCGTTCCGTTGACAGGTGCCCCGCTGCCAGGGCCCCTGCGCGCAGTACCGCTTCAGGTGCATAATCATCGTTGCGCTTGAAGGTTCCCGAGCTTCGCGCTTGGATGAACAGGAAATCGTCGTTTTTTTGAATGGAGTGCCATGCAGGTCCAGGTTCCAGGCCGCCGACCCGACGATGCCGCGGCCCCCGGGGTCACGGACGAGGCGGCGGAATATGTGACAGCTTTCGGCATGCCGGAGGTCGTGGAGGTTCTCCTGCCCGACACCTCGGCGGTGCTGCGGGGCAAGTGGATTCCCGGCCATTCCATGGGCAAGATCTGGAAGGACGGCGTCGCGATCCCCCTCTCCATCTTCGGCCTTGATGTCTGGGGCTGCGAGGTGGAGGCCTCTGAAATCCACATGGAGACCGGCGACAAGGACGGCCTGTGCTGGCCGGTGCCGGGCACCCTGAAGCCGGTGCCCTGGGCCCCGCGCCACACCGCGCAGGTGCTCATCACCATGCATGAGCCCGACGGCTCGCCCCGCGGCCGGCCGTGGAAGCTTGATCCGCGCCAGCAACTGGCCGCCGTGGTGGACCGCTTCGCCGCGCGGGGGCTCTCGCCGTGCGTGGCCTTCGAGCTGGAATTCTACCTGCTGAAGCCGTCCGACGTGCCGGGCGCGCCGCCTGAGCCGGTGTTCCAGGCCACCGGGCAGGCGCGGCAGAATATGTATGCCATGTCCGACCTCGACGCCTTCGCCGAGGTCCTGCACGACATGCGCGCCGCCTGCGTGACGCAGGGCCTGCCGGCCGATACCGTGATCTCGGAGGCAGCTCCCGGCCAGTTCGAGGTCAATCTCTATCACAAGGTGGATGCGCTGGGCGCCGCCGACGATGCGGTGCTGCTGCGCCGGCTCATCGACGGCGTGGCGCGCCGCCATGGGCTGAAGGCCACCTTCATGGCCAAGCCGCTGGCGGATTTCGCCGGCAACGGCATGCACGTCCATGCGAGCCTGATGGAGCAGGGCGGCGGCAACCTGTTCGCCCGGGAGGATGGGGTGGGGGACACAGCCCTGCGCCACGCCGCCGGCGGCATGCTCGCCAGCATGGCCGACGCGACGCTGATCTTCGTGCCGAGCTTCAACGGCTACCGTCGGCTGGTGCCGGGCAGCTACGCGCCGACCTCGGCGAGCTGGGGCTTCGACAACAGGCTGGTGGCGGTGCGCGTGCCCAACGGGCCGCGCCACGCCCGCCGGCTGGAGCATCGCATCGCCGGTGCGGAGGCCCATCCCCATCTCGTGCTCGCGGCCATCCTCGCCGGCATGTTGGACGGGCTGGAGCGGGGCATCGAGCCACCGCCGCCGCTGGAGGGCAACGCCTACGAGCAGATCGGCGAGCCCCTGTCTCCAGACATGGAGGTAGCAGTGGAGCGCTTTGCTGCCTCCGATTTCATCGCCCGAACCTTCGGCGTGGACTACCGGCGCATCTATGCAGCCATGAAGCGGGACGAGCTTGCGGCTTTCCGCAAGGTCATCCTTCCATTGGAGTACGAAACGTATCTGTGAAGCACCGCGTTTCCTGTTGAGGGGTGCTGCCCAACCACATAGCCTTGGGTGCAGGGGGGCACCTTCAGGGCAACCTTGCAAAACATGACCCCCTTTCCAGAGGAGAACGGCGGATGCGTCGTCATTTCGTAGCGGCAATCATGTGTGCCACGCTGGGTTGGGCTGGCGCGGCTTCGGCCCAGGACAAGGTGCTCAACGTCTTCAACTGGTCGGATTATATCGACCCGACGGTGCTGGAGGACTTCACCAAGGAAACCGGCATCAAGGTTCGCTACGACGTCTTCGACAGCAACGAGGTGCTGGAGACGAAGCTGCTCGCGGGCAAGACCGGCTACGACGTGGTGGTGCCGTCCGGCTCCTTCCTGCAGCGCCAGATCAAGGCCGGCATCTTCCTGACCCTCGACAAGTCGAAGATCCCGAACCTGCAATACGCTTGGCCCGAGGTGACCAAGCGCCTCGCCGTCTACGACCCGGACAACGCCCACGCCGTCAACTACATGTGGGGCACCACGGGCATCGGCTACAACGTGGACAAGGTGAAGGAACGGCTCGGCGACATTCCCATGAATACGTGGGACATCGTGTTCAAGCCGGAAATCCTCTCCAAGCTCAAGGATTGCGGCGTCTATTTCCTCGATGGCCCGGAGGAGGTGATCCCCTCCGCCATGAAGTATCTGGGGCTTGATCCCAATTCGAAGAACCCGGACGACATCGCCAAGGCCGGCGAACTGCTCATGTTGGTTCGCCCCTATATCAAGAAGTTCGATTCCTCGGGCTATATCAATGCCCTGGCGCGCGGCGACATCTGTCTGGCCCTGGGCTGGTCGGGTGACATTTTCCAGGCCAAGACCCGCGCCGCCGAGGCTGCGAAGAAGACCAAGAAGCCGCCGGTGAACGTGGCCTACGTGATCCCGAAGCAGGGCGCGCTCATGTGGTTCGACAATTTCGCCATCCCCAAGGATGCGAAGAATATCGACAACGCCCTCGTCTTCATCAACTACATGATGCGGCCGGAAGTGGCGGCGAAGAACTCCAACTTCATTTCCTATGCCAACGGCAACCTGGAATCGCAGAAGTTCATCGACAAGGACATCCTGAACAATCCGTCCATCTATCCGGACAAGGAGACGTTCGACCGGCTGTTCATCGTCACCACCAACGAGCCGCCGGTGCAGCGGGTCATCACCAAGACCTGGAACAGCTTCAAGCGCGGCAAGTGAGGCGCGGGCTGATGTGAACGGCTGAGCCGGACAGTCAGCCACGAACAAAAAGACCGCCGGAAGCAGCTGCTTCCGGCGGTCTTTGCATGAGTGGGTTGCCTCAGCCCTCGGCGAGGGCCTGCTTCACCGCCGCGACGATGCGGTCCTGCGTGGTCTCGTCAAGATAGGCGTGCATGGGCAGGGAGATGACCTCCTCCGCCAGGGTTTCGCACACCGGCAGGATGGCGCCGGCGGAGGGATAGTGCTTGTAGGCCGGCTGCAGGTGCATGGGCAGGCGGTAGTAGACCGCCGTGGGCACGCCCTGCGCCTTCAGCTTGTCGGCGAGGCCGTCGCGCACGCCGGGGGCGAGGCGGATGGTGTATTGCGCCCACACCGAGGTGGCGCGCTGGTCCACCACCGGCACGGTGGCGACATCCTTCAAAAGCTCGTTGTAGCGCCGCGCCACCCGGTCGCGTGCCGCGATCTCCTCCTCGAAGATGGCGAGCTTCTCGATCAGCACCGCCGCCTGGATGGTGTCGAGGCGGGCGGTCATGCCGATGCGCACGTTCTGGTACTTGTCCACGCCCTGGCCGTGCTCGCGCAGGCTCTTGAGCACGGTGACCAGCTCGGCGTCGTCGGTGAGGATGGCGCCGCCGTCGCCGTAGCAGCCAAGCGGCTTGGCCGGGAAGAAGGAGGTGGCGGTGGCATCGCCGATGGAGCCGGTGCGCTTGTTGTTCCAGGTGCCGCCGAAGCCCTGCGCGGTGTCGCACAGCACCTTCAGGCCATGCTTCTCGGCGATGGGCAGGATCGCGTCATAGTCCGCCGGCTGGCCGAACAGATCCACCGGGATCACCACGCGCGGGGTCAGCCCCTGCTCGACGGCCACCGCGATGGCCTGCTCCAGGCTGTCGGGGTCCATGTTGAAGGTGTCCGCCTTCACGTCCACGAACACCGGGGTCGCGCCCACATAGGGCACCACCTCGGCGGTGGCGCAGAAGGTGAAGGCCGGGCAGAACACCGCGTCCCCCGCCTTCACGCCCCAGGCCATCAGCAGCAGCGCCAGCGCGTCGGTGCCGCTGGAGCACGAGACGGCATGCTTGGCGCCGGCGAAGGCGGCGAGCTGTTCCTCGAAGGCGCTTACTTCCGGCCCGTTCACGAAGCGGCAGGAAGCAAGCACGTCCAGCACCTTCTCGTCGATGCGGGCGCCGATGCGCGCGCGTTGGGCGGCAAGGTCGATGAAGGGGATGGGGGCGTTGTTCGCTGTACTGGCCTTGGCCGTCGCGGGAGACGTCATGGATGATCCCTGTCAGGTGCCCATCGGACGGGCGGAATGGCGCGGATGCGGCGAGGCATTACGATGGCCCGCCCTTCGACAGGCGCTGCGCGGACTGGACCAAGGGCCGGTGAGCCAGGCTCACAGCCTCTGGTGTGACGCACGCCGGGTGCGGTGCGCGCAAGGACCGCAGGCGGCCGTCGCCGCCACGTATTTCAGCCCAGGGCGCGACGTTTCTCGGCCGCCGTCTCGGCGGGTGCAGTCTCGGAAGGCGCAGTCTTGGCGGTAGCCGAGCCGGGCAGGCAGGAGATGGCGATCTCCAGGCTCGATACGCCCTCCTCGCCGGTCACTTCCGGCGCGCGGCCGGTGCGCACCGCGGAGAGGAAATTCTCCAGCTCGGCGCGCAGCGGCTCGGCATAGGCTACCGGCAGGTGGCGGGTGGAATAGGAGCCGTCCGGCCGGTAGTCGAAATGCTCGGTCACCTGGCGGGTGAGCAGGTCGCCGATCACGTATTTCTTGCGGGTCGCCACATGCACCGTGCGCGCCTTGAAGGGCGTCAGCCAGTTGGTGTTGATGTGGGCGAGCACCCCCGAGGTGGTGCGGAACTGGAGGAGGGCGATGTCCTCGCGCTCGGCAATGGCGGCCGAGGTCTGCGGCTGCACCTCAAGGATATCCGAGCCGGTGAACCAGCGGATGAGGTCGATGTCGTGCACCGCGAGGTCGATCACCACGCCCACGTTGGACATGCGCGGCGGGAACGGCCCCACCCGGGTGATGGCGATGGAGAGCAGGTTCTCATCGCGGATGGCTTCCTTCACCGCCCGGACGGCGGGATTGAAGCGTTCCACATGGCCGACCATCAGGGTCACGCCCTTCTCGCGGGCGGCTGCGACGATCTCGCGGCCTTCCGCCACCGTGGAGGCGACGGGCTTTTCCACCAGAACCGAGCAACCGGCGGCGATGACGTCGAGGGCGATGGGGTGGTGAAGGTGCGTGGGCGCCGCCACCACCACGGCATCGAGGCCAAGGTCGAGCAGCGCGCGATGGTCGCCCACCGCCTGGCAGCCGAGGAAGTTGGCGACGCGCTGCGCCTGCTCCTGGTCCGGATCGGCGACGGCGACGAGTTCCGCACCGGGAAGCTGGGACAGCACGCGGGCGTGGTTGGAGCCCATGATGCCGATGCCCGTGACGCCGATCCGCACCGGCTGGTCGTCCTTCGGACGAACCCGGGCGCGCTCCGTGCCGGGCGCTGCCGTATGAGCCATTTCAGCCCTCATCAATCATTCAACGAGTGCGGGCTCTAGCACGATCATCGTTTAAAAGGCGAGGAGCGGCGTCAAATCCACGGTCCCGCCACGTTCAAGAATTGCATCGCCGTGTTACCGGCATGTCGCGCCGGCGCAGGCCGTGCCTCTTCCCACGGCGGGCGGCAGGGCCTATCACAGCGCGCTTTTCGCACGCGTCTTCGAGCCAGATGGACCCCGGGTCGCGTCAAGACAACGCAGCACCACACGCGGCCGGATCATTCGCGCGATGCAGCGCGACCGATCGGGAGGGGAGGACGGCAGAACATGCGCAAGATCGTCGCCGGCAAGTTGCACGGGCTGACCGTGACGGGGGCCGACCTGAACTATCACGGCTCCATCACGCTCGATCCCGAGCATTGCGAGGAGGCGGGGATCCTGCCGCTCGAATTCGTCGAGATCTGGAACCGCAATTCCGGCGCGCGCATCTCCACTTATGTCATCCTGGGTGAGCGCGGCTCGCGCTGCTGCGTGCTCAACGGTGCCGCGGCCCGCACCTGCCAGCCGGGCGACGAGGTCATCATCTGCAATTCGGTCTATGTGCCGGAAGGCGAGATCGTGGCGCTGCGTCCGCGCGTGCTGACCTTCGACAAGGACAATCGCGTCGTCAGCCGCCTCACCTATGAGGTGACGCGCGATAGCCACGGCGCCTACCACTTCGCCGTGCGTGACGAGAGCGGCGTGGAAAAGCCCATCCCGCTCCGGGTCGGGGCGTCCTGATCCGAACGCCTTGAGAGGCCGGCGCGGGATCAGAACTTGTAGTTGATCCCGATCCTGGCGGTCTGCGCGGTCACGCCCGCGCTGGCGCCGAGCGTGTCGTAGAACTTGGAGCCGAGGTCCGTGTAGAGATACTCGGTCTTCGCGGTCCAGTGGTCTGTGAGCGCATATTCGATGCCTGCGCCTGTGGTCCAGCCGGTATGAGTCTGCGACTGGCTGGCGCCCAGATAATCGATGGAATTGTTGCCCCAGGCAAAACCGCCCGTGACATAGGGCAAGATCGGGCCGAAGGCGTAGCCGAGCCGGCCGCGCACCGTTCCGAAGGAATCGAGTGTGCTGGAAAGACCCAGCACACCAAGCTGCCCACCGAGAGGCCCGGCCGCGCCGGCGCTGACGTCGCCGCCCTGGATGTCCGCTTCGATGCCCGCCACGATATTGTTGGCGAACTGGTAATTGTAGCCGGCCTGGCCGCCGCCGAGCCACCCCTTTGGGTCGATGCCGGCCACGCCGAGCGCATCCTGGCCCGAGCCCCAGCCATAGCCGGCATTGCCGCCGATATAAAAGCCGGTCCAGGAGAAAACAGGGGCGGGAGCCACCGTCGGGATCGCCGGCTGCACCGGCCGTCCGAGATCCGCCGCCGCCACAGGCCCGGCCGACAGCAGCGCCGCGAGCGCGAGTCCAGGCAGCGCAAGTCCAGGCAGCGTCACCGAGGGCAGGGTAAATGCGGGCATGGCGCGGCGACCACCTCGCAGGGCGTCGCTCGATCTGCCAAATACCTTGCGTCCCATGGCCGCGCTCCCGCGTCTCCCCGCCTCTGTCCGTCTTCAACTTGGCCCGTCGCGCAGGCGAGGCAAGGGCGGCTTGGCGGCAAAGCGATGGCGGGTGCCGATTCGCATTCACGAATGCGTGCGACCTGCCCAAAGGATAGGCCTGGGGTCGGGCCAAACGAAAGGGGCTCCCGGCCTGGCCGGGAGCCCCTTCACGTCAAGACATGTCTCGCGCAGGCGCGGGATCAGAACTTGTAGTTCACGCCCAGCTTGGCGGTGCTGATGTTCGAGCCCACGGAGTACGTGTCGCCGAAGAAGTCGTTGGCGCTGCTCTTCTCGAAGCCGAGATAGAGATACTCGGCCTTGACCGTCCAGTTATTGGTGATGGCGTATTCGACGCCGGCACCGGCGGTCCAGCCCCACTTGGTGTTGTTGTAGCTGTAGCCGTAGAAGTCGGAGAAGTTGCTCTTCGCCCAGGCCGCGCCGCCGGTGATGTACGGCAGGAAGCGGTCGATACCGTAGCCGAGGCGGGCGCGGATCGTGCCGAAGTAGTCCACGTTCTGCGAGATTTCGCCGCCGGTCAGCGGGCCACCGGCCACGAGGGTCGAGCTGCCGATGTCGGACCAGTCCATGTCGGCCTCGACGCCGACCACGACGTTGTTGGCGAACTGGTAATTGTAGCCGACCTGGAAGCCGCCGGTGAAGCCGTTGCTGGTGCCGGGGCTGTAGGAATAGCTGACGACCGAGCCGAACGGGGTCACGTCATAGGTGTTGTCAGCCCAGCCCCAGCCGACGTTGCCGCCGATGTAGAAGCCGGTCCAGGAGAAGGTCTGCACCGGGATGGGCGCCGCCTTCACGGGATAGCGGGTGGCGAGATCCGCCGCGGACGCAGAGCCGGCGAGGAGGGCGAGGGCGGTGGCGCCCAGAAGTGCACGCTTCAACATGTTCCATACCTTTGTTGGTCAATCGGTCCAGCCTGGGGCCTCGCCGACGAGTGGTTACGTCATACAGTTCGGGGATGCGCTCGTCTGTAGCGAACGGGCAACACCCCCAAATTCAAAACCGGCGGAGATGTGGCAAAGTCCTAGCACTTGTTCAGGTTTGTGGCGTGACCTTTGGTAAAAGCGGCAAACCGGAGGCGAGCTCAAGGTTTTGCCTCAATCTTTTCCCTTGGGTCATGTTCAGGTTCAGAACCGATAATTCACGCCAGCCCTCAGAATATTGGCATTGATGCCGCTTTCGATGGGCCCGATGATTGTCGGATAGGTTGCACTGCCAAGGTCTACGTAAAGATACTCGGCCCGCGCGCTCCAGTTTCGGTCGAAGGCGACTTCCGCGCCGGCGCCGATGGTCCATCCGGTCTGGGTGGAACTGGAGGAGAGGCGGAGAACATCCAGGCTGCCCTGGCCATAAGCGAAGCCGCCGGTGCCGTAGACCAGTACGCGGTCGAACGACCAGCCAAGGCGGGCGCGTATGGTGCCCAGATAGTCGAGGCTGTAGCCCCCGGCGGACAGGCCGGAGAAGTTGAAGTCGGTCTCGACGCCCAGCACGAACGGGCTGGCGAACTGGTAATTGTAGCCGGCCTGGAAGCCGCCGATGAATCCGCCCGGATCGCTGTTCACGGTGGAGCCCCAGCCGTAGCCGGCATTGGCGCCAATGTAGAAGCCGGTCCAGGTGAAGGCCGCGACGGGCTGCACGTAGGGCGCGGGATAGCGACCGGAAAGGTCGGCTGCAACCGCCGGAGCGGCGAGCACGACGCCCGCCAGGAGCGCGGCGGAAGCAAGCAGACGGGAACGCATGAACTGTCCTCCAGGTCCTGCCGTCCTTTTCGCTTCGGCAGTGCACGCACCCTTGCAGACGAACCTTGCCCAATCCTGTCCCCAAGCCCCCGGACGCCCGCATGGCTAATGCGTCGTTAATTTATTAACGATATGATTTTAAATAATAAAAATCGGGACGCCGCGGGTTGTCCACCACCAGGGTAGGTCGCGCATTGGCGACGTGGTTGAGCGTGTATTAACGCCCATGGCGTCGGCGGAGATTTCCTCTGGCGGCCGGGCGCACTACATAGGCCCCATGACCGGCAGAAGCCCCATCGACCCGCCCGAGATCGCCTTCGCCCGCGACGATCAGGCCACCCCTGCGCCCCAATCGGACGAGATGGAGGCGGCGGACGAGGCCGGCCTCCTCATTGTCGACGCCATCGACGCGCCGCCGCCCGGCGCGGAAAGCCTTGCCAGCGGGCGCGATGCTATCATCCGCGCGGTCAAGCATGCCCCGGCGGGGCCGGGCGTCTATCGCATGATCGCGGCGGACAGTTCCGTGCTCTATGTGGGCAAGGCCAAGAGCATCAGGAAGCGGGTGCTGAGCTACACGCGCCCCGTGGGCCACACCAACCGCATCGCGCGGATGATCGCGGCCACCGCCTCCATGGAGTTCGTCTCCACCCGCACCGAATCGGAAGCGCTGCTGCTGGAGGCCAACCTCGTCAAGCAGCTGAAGCCGCGCTTCAACGTGCTGCTGCGGGACGACAAGTCGTTCCCCTACATCCTCATTACCGCCGATCACGTGGCGCCGCAGATCACCAAGCATCGCGGCGCGCGCAACCGGCCGGGGGATTATTACGGGCCGTTCGCCAGCGTCTGGGCGGTGGACCGCACCATCAACGCGCTGGAGCGGGCCTTCCTGCTGCGCTCGTGCTCCGACAGCTATTATGAAAATCGCACGCGGCCCTGCCTGCTGCACCAGATCAAGCGCTGCGCCGGTCCCTGTACCGGCGAGGTGAGCCACACCGATTATGCGGAGCTGGTGCGCGAGGCCCGCGCCTTCCTCTCCGGCCGCTCCCGCGCCATCAAGGAAGAGCTGGCGCTGGAGATGGAGGCGGCGTCCCAGGAGCTGGAGTTCGAGCGGGCCGCGCGCCTGCGTGATCGCCTGGCCGCGCTCTCGGCCGTGCAGGGCTCGCAGGGCATCAACCCCCGCGGGGTGGAGGAGGCGGACGTGTTCGCCTGCCACCAGCAGGGCGGGGCCACCTGCGTCGAGGTGTTCTTCTTCCGCACCGGCCAGAATTGGGGCAACCGGGCCTATTATCCCCGTGCCGACCGCTCCTTGTCGGAAGCCGAGGTGCTGGGGGCCTTCCTCGCCCAATTCTACGAGGACAAGCCCTGCCCGCGCCTCATCCTGTTGTCCCACAAGGTGGAGGAGCAGGCGCTCCTGGCCGAGGCCCTCTCTGAAAAGACCGGCCATCGCATCGAGATCGCGGCCCCCCAACGTGGCGAGAAGCGCGACCTCGTGGACCACGCGCTGCAGAACGCCCGCGAGGCCCTCGCCCGCACGCTGGCCGAAAGCGCCACCCAGACCAAGCTGCTGGAGGGCGTTGCCGCCACCTTCGGCCTCAAGGCCCCGCCCCAGCGCATCGAGGTCTACGACAATTCCCACATCATGGGCACCAATGCGGTGGGCGGGATGATCGTGGCGGGGCCGGAAGGCTTCCGCAAATCCCAGTATCGCAAGTTCAACATCAAGTCGGCCGACATCGTGCCCGGCGACGATTTCGGCATGATGCGCGAAGTGCTGCGCCGCCGCTTCTCTAGGCTGCTGAAGGAAGCGCCGCGCGAGGGGGCAAGGGAGGGGTCGGCTGACGGGGTCGGCGAGGCTGCCGGTGGCGTGGTGCAGGGCGTCGAACCCGCTGCGCCGCACGTTATGCCCGGCCTTGTGGAGGACATCCCCGCCGAGCCGGCCGTGCCGACGCCTGTGGAAGCGTCGCCGTCGAGCGCTGAACCGGACGCGCCTCCTGATTCCGATCCGGAAGAGGCGGACGCCCTGCCGGACGCCACCGAAGCCTCGCCCTGGCCGGACCTCGTGCTCATCGACGGCGGCCTCGGCCAGCTCAATGCGGCGCGCACGGTGCTGGACGAACTGGGCATCACCGACGTGCCGCTGGTGGGCATCGCCAAGGGCCTCGACCGCGAGGCGGGGCGTGAGCAGTTCTTCCTGCCCGGCCGCACGCCGTTCCGCATGGAGCCGCGCGACCCGGTGCTCTATTTCATCCAGCGCCTGCGCGACGAGGCCCACCGCTTCGCCATCGGCTCCCATCGCGCCCGGCGCAAGAAGGACATTACGGAGGCCGGCCTTCAGGCCATCGCCGGCGTGGGGCCCACGCGCAAGCGCGCGCTGCTGCGTCATTTCGGAACGCTCAAGGCCATTGAGCGGGCATCGCTCGCCGACCTTGAGCAGGTGGCGGGTATCAACGCCGCAACCGCCAAGGCGGTGTATGATTATTTTCACGAGCGGTCGCCCGGTTGAGGGCTTATACCCACAGGCGATGAGCTTGACCCATCGGCTGTGGGTACAAGCCCGCGCGGCGTTGATCGATATCCTCTCGGCACCGGTCAAAGACCGGGGCCGTTGGTCTTGAGAACCCGCTCGTTCTGCGCGGAGGCTTCCGCCGGCGGCCCGCGCAGCCTAAATAGAAGTCGTCCGCCTCCCTTGGGGCGTGGACGCACAGGCGGCATCCGACCGACGAAGAGACCCGATGGCAGAGGCAGCGACCCGTTCCCCCACCTCCTCCGCGCCCGAACGGGGCGGGCGGGGCCATGCGCTCTCGCTGCCCAACATCCTCACCTATTCGCGCTGCGTGGCGGTGCCGCTGGTGGCGGCCTGCCTGTTCTGGTCGGATATCCTGGAAGGCGGCGCGGTGCTGCGTTGGGTGGCGCTGGCGCTCTACATCGCCGCCGCCATCACCGATTTTTTCGATGGCTACCTCGCCCGCGCGTGGTCGCAGCAGTCCGCCATTGGGCGGATGCTGGACCCGATCGCCGACAAGCTGCTGGTTTCCACCTGCCTGCTCATGCTGGCCTCCGACGGCACCATCCGCGGCTGGTCCCTGTGGGCGGCCATCGTCATCCTGTGCCGGGAGATCCTGGTGTCCGGCCTGCGCGAGTTTCTGGCCGAGCTTCGGGTTTCGGTGCCGGTGTCGCGCCTTGCCAAGTGGAAGACGACGCTCCAGCTCGTCGCCGTGGGCGTGCTCATCACCGGGCCTGCCGGCGAGAGCGTGCTGCCGGGGGTGAACCTCGTGGGTTTGATCCTCCTGTGGGTCTCGGCCGTGCTCACGCTCTACACGGGCTATGATTATTTCCGGGCCGGCGCCCGCCACCTGGTGGAGGACGAGCGGTGAAGATTCTTTATTTCGCCTGGCTGCGCGAGCGCGTCGGGCTGGCGGAGGAAGAGGTGGCGCCACCCGCCGAGGTGGCCACCGTCGCCGATCTCGCCCGCTGGCTCGCCGGACGGGACGAGGCCCACGCTTATGCCTTCGAGAATGCAGCCGTGGTGCGCGCCGCCCTCGACCGGCGCCACGTGAAGCCGGATGCCTCGCTCGCCGGGGTACGGGAAGTGGCCTTCTTTCCGCCCATGACCGGAGGCTGAGCCGTGTTTTCCGTCCGCATCCAGGAGGCGCCGTTCGATGCGGCCGCCGAAGCGGCGCGCCTCGCGCAGGGGCGCACCGACGTGGGCGGCATCGTGACCTTCACCGGCCTGTGCCGGGCCGATGCGGGGGCGGACGGGATGGGGCTCGCGGCGCTCACGCTGGAGCATTATCCCGGCATGGCGGAAGAGGAGATCGAGCGCCATGTGGCCGAGGCTCGCGCGCGCTGGCCGCTGCTGGGCGCCATCGTGGTGCACCGGCACGGGCGGCTGGTGCCGGGCGACCCCATCGTGTTCGTGGCCACCGCCTCGGCGCACCGGGCGGCGGCCTTCGCGGCGGCCGAATTCCTCATGGACTGGTTGAAGACCAGCGCCCCCTTCTGGAAGAAGGAGGAGCGGGCGGACGGTGCCGACGCCGGCGGATGGGTCGAGGCCAAGGCCAGCGACGACGCGGCGGCGGATCGCTGGGCGCGGGACTGACGCGCCCAGGCATTGCCTTCATGCGAGGAAGGCGCCGTGCGCCCAACCCGATTTCTGGGCACCCCGATGGGTCGCGACTGGTGCTGGCCCTTGCGTCCCGCCGCGAGCCACGTCTATGAAACAGGGGCGCCCTACCGAAGAGCCGGCCAACGGTCCCCGCGCTGGTGAGAGAAACGATCCAGAGACGCATCCCATGGATTTTCGTGTTTCGCTCGACGGTCGCTCCGCCTTGGTGACGGGCGCGTCCGGAGGTCTCGGGGCTTTTTTCGCCGAGCGTCTGGCGGCTGCCGGGGCGCGCGTGGCGGTTGCCGCGCGCCGGCGTGATGCCTGCGCCGATCTGTGCGCCCGCATCGAGGCTGCCGGCGGCACCGCTTTGCCCATCGCCCTCGACGTGAGCGATGAGGCCTCAGCCACCGCGGCGGTGGCCGAGGTGGTGGCAGCGTTCGGCGGCCTCGACATCCTCGTCAACAATGCCGGCGTCACCGGCACTACCCCGCTCCTGGACGAGACCGTCGAGGTGTGGGACCGCATCCTCGACACCAATTTGAAGGGTGGCTTCCTGGTGGGCCGGGAAGCTGCGCGCGCCATGGCGAAGACCGGGCGCGGCGGCCGCATCGTCAATGTGGCCTCCATCCTGGGGCTGCGCATCGCCGGGCAGGTGGCGGCCTATGCCGCCTCCAAGGCGGCGCTGGTGCAGCTGACCAAGTCCATGGCGCTGGAATGGGCGCGTTATTCCATTCAGGCCAATGCCCTGTGCCCCGGCTATGTGGAAACCGACCTCAACCGCGATTTCTTCGCGAGCCCGGCGGGGCAGGCGCTGATCAAGCGCATTCCGTCCCGCCGTCTCGGCCGCCTCGAGGATCTCGAGGGCCCGCTTCTGTTCCTGTGTTCCGACGCCGCCCGCTACGTGACCGGGACGACGCTGGTGGTCGATGGCGGCCACCTCGTCTCCTCCCTGTGACGGCGCGGCGGCGCGCCATTCTGCAAGGTCCCGCTTTCGCTTGAGGGGCCGGCCTCTTAAGGTCATCGAGGCGCCAGCGCCGAGGAGGAAATGATGCGACACAAGGTGTACCCGGACGCGAAAAGTGCCCTGGAGGGCGTCCTCGCCGACGGCATGATGATCATGGCCGGCGGGTTCGGCCTCTGCGGCATTCCCGAGAACCTCATCGCCGCCATCCGCGACCTCGGCGCGAAGAATCTCACCTGCGTGTCGAACAATTGCGGCGTGGACGATTTCGGCCTCGGCATCCTCCTCGCCAACGGCCAGATCAAGAAGATGCTGTCGTCCTACGTGGGCGAGAACAAGCTGTTCGAGAAGCTGTACCTCGCCGGCGACCTGGAGCTGGAATTCAACCCGCAGGGCACGCTGGCCGAGCGCATCCGCGCCGGCGGCGCGGGCATTCCCGGCTTCTACACCAAGACCGGCTACGGCACGATCATCGCCGAGGGCAAGCCCACCCGCGAGTTCAACGGCGAGCACTACGTGCTGGAGACGGGCCTTGTGGCCGACCTCTCCATCATCAAGGCGTGGAAGGCCGACAAGGAAGGCAATCTCGTCTACCGCAAGACCGCCCGGAACTTCAATCCGATGATGGCCACGGCCGGCAAGGTCACCGTTGCCGAGGTGGAGGAACTGGTGGAGATTGGCGATCTCGACCCGGATACCATCCACACACCCGGCATCTATGTGGACCGCATCGTCGTCAGCAAGGGCGCCGAGAAGCGGATCGAGAAGGTGACCACCCGCAAGCGCGAAGAGGTGAAGTGAGATGGCCTGGACTCGTGACGAGATGGCGGCCCGCGCCGCCCAGCAGATCCGCGACGGCTTCTACGTCAACCTCGGCATCGGCATCCCCACCCTGGTCGCCAACGCGCTGCCCCCGGGCATGACCGTGAGCTTCCAGAGCGAGAACGGCATGCTGGGCATCGGCCCCTTCCCCTATGAGGGCGAGGAGGATCCCGACCTCATCAACGCCGGCAAGCAGACCGTGACCGAGGTGCCGGACACCGCCTATTTCTCCTCGTCCGATTCGTTCGCCATGATCCGCGGCGGCCACATGGACCTCTCCATTCTCGGCTCCATGCAGGTGTCCGAGACCGGCGACATCGCCAACTGGATGGTGCCCGGCAAGATGGTGAAGGGCATGGGCGGCGCCATGGATCTGGTGGCCGGCGCCAAGGAAGTGATCGTGCTCATGGAGCACGTGGAGAAGTCCGGCGCGCCCAAGCTGGTGGAAAAGTGCACTCTGCCGCTCACCGGCACCAACGTGACCGACTTCGTGATCACCGATCTTGCGGTGTTCGAGTTCACCAAGCGTGGCGGCACGCTGGTGCTGAAGGAACTGGCCCCCGGCGTAACCCTCGACGAGGTGAAGGCCAAGACGGCGGCCAAGTTCGAGGTGGGCCTCGCCTGAGGCTTGTCCCTCAGTTCTGACGATGAAGGCTCCTCCGCGCTGCGGGGGAGCCTTTTTCGTTTCTGCCCTGATGCTTACGCTGCAGCTTTGGCCCGCAGTCCGTCCGGCAGGGCGAGGCTCACGTCGGCGGCATCGAGGATGCCCGGCAGGGTGGCGCCGTGGAGCACGGCATATTCCACTTCCCGCTGCTGGGTCAGGGGATCGCGCGCGGTGAGCGGATCGTCCACCCGGCCGGGATGAACCATCACCAGCCCGCCCTCCGGCACGCCCTTCAGGAAGTGGGTGAGCAGGGTCGCGAAATCGTGGTCGGCGGAAAAATCGTA
This sequence comes from Xanthobacter autotrophicus, assembly GCF_005871085.1. Classification (GTDB taxonomy): domain Bacteria; phylum Pseudomonadota; class Alphaproteobacteria; order Rhizobiales; family Xanthobacteraceae; genus Xanthobacter; species Xanthobacter autotrophicus. The sequence continues at coordinate 398,866 of NZ_VAUP01000031.1, forward strand.
GGCGCCGCCGAAGCCGCGATTGGTGGCAAGGCCAAGCTGCGCCGCATCCCGCGCGAAGCCGCTGGCGAAGGCGCCGATGAGCCGGCCCTTGGCGTCGAAGCCATGGAGCGCCGCCTTGGCCGGGGTCACGTCCCGCAGCCAGGCGCGGGGGGCATGGCGGGCGGTGGAGGCGAGCACCGCCTTGCGCACCACCGGCAGCACATGCACGTGCTGGTGGCCGTCCACATGGTCCGGCGGCCGGCCGAAGGCGTCGAGGAAGGCCTCAAACTGCGCCTCCACCTCCGCCTCCACCGCCTTGGCGTCGAGCCGTCGCGACAGGGCTGCGAGTACCACCTGGGACAGGGCAGGGAAGCAGCCGTTCGCCCCGGCCATGCCGCGGGTGAGCGGGGGAAAGGTGCCGGTGAGCGTCACATGTAGCCCGATGCTGACGTCCCGGTCCTTGGCCGCGGCCTTGAGGGTGTCGGCCTCCTCGATCAGGCCGTCGAACACGGTCATCACCGAGGTGGCGTTGATCCGGCGGGCTGTGATCAGCCGGCGGATGGCCTCCGACACGCCGGGCGCGATGGCGTAGTCGTCGGCGCACAGCACCACGCGCTTCATGGCTCGGCCCTCGATGCCAGGGCCGACGGGTGGCCGGGGCCCGCGAAGGGCTGCCCGGCTATGGGCTGTCCCGTGAGGGGATGGCCAGTAGCTTCGGCCGGGGCGCGGTTGAGCACGTGGTCGGCCACGTAATAGACCGGGCGCGCCTTGATCTCGGAGAGGATGCGGGCGATGTATTCGCCCATCAGTCCCATCACCAGCAACTGGGTGCCGCCGATCACCATCAGGCCCACCACGATGGAGGGATAGCCCGGCAGCGGGATGCCCCACACAAGGCGCTCCACCACGATCCAACTGCCATAGAACAGGGCAAGGCCCGCCAGCACCGCGCCGAACGCGGCGGCGAGGCGCAGCGGCGCGGGCGAGAACGAGGTCAGCGCCTCCATGGAGAGGCCCAGCAGGCGCAGGAAGCTCCATGAGGTGGAGCCGTGGGCGCGCGGTGCCGGCCGATAGGGCACCGCGATCTGGCGGAAGCCGATCCAGCTCGACAGGCCCTTGAAGAAGCGGTTGCGCTCGGGCATGCGCCGCAAGGCGGCGGCGGCGCGCGGGGACAGGATGCGGAAGTCCGCCGCATCCTCCGGGATGGGGGTGGCGGCGCCGAAGTTCAGGAGTTTGTAGAAGGCGCGCACGAACAGGCGCCGGCTCGCCGCCTCGTCGGAGCGGTCAGCCTTCACCGCATAGGCCACGTCGTAGCCCTCGTCCTTCCACAGGCGCAGGAAGGTGGGGATCATCTCCGGCGGGTGCTGGCCGTCGCCGTCCATGAACATCACCGCGTCGCCGCGGGCATGGTCGAGGCCGGCCATGAGGGCCGCCTCCTTGCCGAAGTTGCGTGACAGCGCCACCACCTGGATGTCGATGCCCAGTACTGGCAGGCTTGCGGCGAGCGCCGCGCTGCCGTCGCGGCTACCGTCGTCCACATAGACGATTTCCATGGTGAGGCCACGCGCGCGCGCTTCCGCGGCGGCGGCGGCGCTCAGGTCGGCATGGAAGAAGGGTAGCCCTTCGAGCTCGTTGTAGAGCGGGACGACGATGCTGAGGTTAGGTGTCATGATACTTCCGCCCGGCACGCGCAAAGAATGCAAACTCATCTAGCTGCCTCCGCCCCGAAAGGGAGCAGAATTTTTTGCGGAAGACGCGGAACCCCCGCATGTCCTCCGCGTTGAATGGTCAGCGCGATCATTCCCCCCATTGATCGTGCCATTGGCGCGGCCGTCTTCCCCCAAGGCGGCCGCGTCGTCATTTTGGCGGTCGCCCATCCGCGAAGCGGGGTCGATTGCGGGATATCAAGGCCCGAGACTTTGGGCGAGTTTAGGGTAAGGTCACGTCGTTCAAACGGCCGAACGGGGGCCTTACGTGATGATTCGCGACATTCTGGTCAATCTCGCCCAAGGGGTGGAGACCGATCGCGCCTGCGATTTCGCGGCGAGCCTCGCCTCAAGCTTCGGCGCCCATCTCACCGGCCTGTCGGTCGCCTACGAGATCGATGTGCCGCCCTTTTACATGGGTGCCCTTCCCACCGACTTCATCGATGCCCAGGTGCTGGAGAATCAGGCCGCCGCCGAGAAGGCGTCGGCCCGCTTCACCGCCGCCGCAAGCGCAGCGGGCGTGCCCCATGAGGTGCGCAGCCTTTCCGCGTCGCTCGGCGTCGCCGCCAACAGCTTCGCCGAGATGGCGCGGCTGTTCGACCTCACGGTGGTGGCCCAGCCCGATCCGGACCGGCCGGGCCCGGAAGAGGTGATCGCCGAGACGGTGCTGATGGAATCAGGCCGTGCGGTGCTCATCGTGCCGTACGTGCAGACCAAGCCCTTCAGCGCCGAGCGCGCCGTGGTGGCGTGGGACGGCAGCCGGCCCGCCGCCCGCGCGCTCGCCGAGGCGCTGCCGCTCCTCCACCGCAGCAAGGAGGTGGAGATCTTCCGCGTGGTCTCCCATCTGGACGAAGAGGACACGGTGGGTCCTGACGTGGTGCGCCATCTCTCCCGCCATGGCCTCAACGCCAAGGTGCGCAAGCTGCCGGTGACCTCCGGCGAGCCCATCGCGGCGGCCATCCTCAACGAGGTGGCGGACCAGGGCGCCGATTTCGTTGTGATGGGCGGCTACGGCCATTCCCGCATCCGCGAGCTGGTGCTGGGCGGCGTGACCCGCGAGATTCTCGCCACCATGACCGTGCCGGTGCTGATGGCCCATTGAGGCCCGGGACTTACCGGAGCTGAACGGCTTCCGTCGTCCAGCCTGCTCAAAAGCAAAAAAGCCCTCTTCCGGCGGAAGAGGGCTTTTTCGTTGCGGGACCCGGGAAAAGATGTCCGGCGCCGGACGAAGGCCAGCGCCGAGACGGTCAATCCTCGTCGTCGTCCTCGTTTTCGTTCTTCTTCGAGCCGCCGAGCTTGGCGAACACGGTCTCCAGGTCGAGGGATTCGCGGCCCTTGGGGGCTTCATCGATCTCGTCGTGCCCGGTGGTGACGTCCGCCGGCAGCAGGGTCGCGCCACGGTCCTCGTGGGCGGTGGCGGGACGGTCCTTGGCGGCGCGCTGGACTTCGAGGTCAAGGTCGATCTGGCTGCACAGGCCAAGCGTCACCGGGTCCATGGGCGAGAGCTGGGCAGAGTTCCAGTGGGTCCGCTCCTTGATGGACTGGATGGTGGACTTGGTGGTGCCCACCAGGCGGATGATCTGGGCGTCCTTCAGCTCGGCATGATTGCGCAGCAGCCACAGGATGGCGTTGGGCCGGTCGTGGCGGCGGGAGACCGGGGTGTAGCGGGGCCCCCGCCGCTTCTTCTGCTCCGGCAGGCGCACCTTGGATTCCAGCAGCTTGAGCCGACGGTCGGGGTTCTTCTCGGCGACGGTGATCTCGTCGCGGGAGAGCTGGCCGGTGGAGATGGGGTCGAGCCCCTTGATCCCCTGCGCCACCTCGCCGTCGGCGATGCCCTTCACCTCAAGGGGGTGAAGCTTGCAGAAATCGCCGATCTGCTCGAACGTCAGGGCGGTGTTGTCCACGAGCCAGACGGCGGTGGCCTTGGGCATCAAAGGAATGTTCGACATGGCGGCCTCTTGCGGCTTGTTGGTCGTCGGACGCTTCGGTCCACGGGCTTGTTCGGTCTGTGACGCCAAGGCTTGGGTATGCGCTGGCGTCGGATCTGCTGGCGTCGGCATATGCGGGTTCGCAAGGCCACCCCTCCCCTGGGGCGGACCGCGGAACTCATCGCTTTATCCGGGATAGCGCCAACATAAGCGCGCCGGGGGCAAGTTGCAATTGCCGAGCGCGGGAGGCCGGCAAATCGGGCGGTGCGCCGCAACGGCGGCCTGAAATCGCCGGCGCGCCGTTGCGCTCCCTTGACAGGCGCGCCGCAAGACCGCCAATTCGCCCCATGCCCTTGATCGAGCCCGCCATGGACCCCGCCGGAGCGCCGGATGCCGCTGCAAAGCCGCCGCTCAAGATCCTTCTTGCTGCGCCGCGTGGCTTCTGCGCCGGTGTGGTGCGGGCCATCGACGCCGTGGAACAGGCGCTGAAGCTTTACGGCGCGCCGGTCTATGTGCGCCACGAGATCGTGCACAACAAATACGTGGTGGAAGACCTGAAGCGGAAGGGCGCCATCTTCGTGGAGGAGCTGGACGAGGTGCCGGACACCTCGGCGCCGGTCATCTTCTCCGCCCACGGCGTGCCGAAATCGGTGCCGGACGAGGCGACCTCCCGCAAGCTGTTCGCCATAGACGCCACCTGTCCGCTGGTGACCAAGGTGCACCGGGAGGCGCAGGTGCATTTCCGCAAGGGCCGGCACATCCTGCTCATCGGCCATGAGGGTCATCCCGAGGTGGTGGGCACCATCGGCCAGTTGCCGGACGGCGCCTTCACGCTGATCGAGACGGCCGAGGATGCGCGCGCCGTGACGCCGCGCGACCCGGACAACCTCGCCTATGTGACGCAGACCACCCTGTCGCTGGACGACACGGCGGAAATGATCGCTATCCTGCGCGAGCGCTTCCCGACCCTGAGCGAGCCGCACAAGGAAGATATCTGCTACGCCACCACCAACCGGCAGGAAGCGGTGAAGGCCATCGCGCCCAAGGTGGATGCGCTGGTGGTGGTGGGCGCGCCCAATTCCTCCAATTCCCAGCGGCTGCGCGAGGCGGCCGAGCGCGCCGGCTGCGCCCGCGCCGTGCTTGTGCAGCGGGCGGTGGACATCGACTGGGCGGTGTTTTCCAGCATCGCCAGCCTCGGCGTCACCGCCGGCGCCTCGGCCCCCGAGGTGCTGGTGGAAGAGATCATCGACGCCTTCGCCGAACGCTTCGCCGTGACGGTCGAGACCGTGACCTCAACGGAGGAAGATGTGTTCTTCCCTCTGCCGCGCGCCCTGCGGCCGGATGCGGCGGAGTAGATCGTGGCGGTCTATACGGACGTTTCGCCGGCAGAGCTTGAAGCCTTCCTGTCCGGCTACGATGTCGGCACGCTCACCTCTTTCCATGGCATCGCGGAAGGGGTGGAGAACTCCAACTTCCTGGTCCAGACCACGCGCGGCAGCTACATCCTCACCCTCTATGAGAAGCGGGTGAACCGGGACGACCTGCCCTTCTTCATCGGCCTCATGGAGCATCTGGCGGCGCGCGGCCTGTCCTGCCCGCAGCCGGTGGCGCAGCGGTCCGGGGCGGTGCTGTCGGAGATCGCCGGGCGGCCGGCGGCCATGGTCACCTTCCTGCCGGGCGTCTCGGTGCGGCGGCCCACGGCGGAGCATTGTGCCGAGCTGGGGCGGGGCCTTGCCCAATTGCATCTGGCCGGGGCGGACTTCGCCCTCAGGCGGGCCAACAACCTCTCCGTCGCCGGCTGGCGCCCCCTGTTCGAGGCGGCGGACGGCGAGGCGGACGGTGTCGCGCCGGGCCTTGCCGCCGCCATCGAGGCGGAGCTGGCGACGCTTGAGGCGAGCTGGCCGCAGGGCCTGCCGTCAGGCGTGATCCATGCGGACCTGTTCCCGGACAACGCCTTTTTCCTCGACGAAAAGCTCTCGGGCATCATCGACTTCTACTTCGCCTGCACTGACTTCCTCGCCTATGACGTGGCGGTATGCCTCAACGCCTGGTGCTTCGAGCAGGACGGCTCCTATAACGTCACCAAGGGGCGGGCGCTTCTGTCGGGCTACGAGGCGGTGCGTCCCCTGTCGGCCGCGGAGAAGGCAGCGCTGCCGCGCCTCGCCCGTGGCGCCGCGCTGCGCTTCCTGCTCACCCGCCTCGTGGACTGGCTGAACGTGCCCGAGGGCGCTTTGGTGCGCCCCAAGGACCCGCTGGAATATCTCAAGAAATTGCGCTTCCACCAGGCGGTGGATAGCGCGCAGGATTACGGTCTGGCGGCATGAAAGAGGTGGCGGTGTTCACGGACGGGGCCTGCTCGGGCAATCCCGGCCCCGGGGGCTGGGGCGCGATCCTGCGGTTCGGCGCCCACGAGCGGGAGCTGAGCGGCGGCGAGGCCCTCACCACCAACAACCGCATGGAACTGATGGGCGCCATCTCCGCGCTGGAGGCGCTGAAGGAGCCGTGCACGGTAGATCTGCACACCGACAGCAACTATCTGAAGGACGGCGTCACCAAGTGGATGCACGGCTGGAAGCGCAACGGCTGGCGCACCGCCGACAAGAAGCCGGTGAAGAACCAGGACCTGTGGGAGCGCCTGGATGAGGCGCTCAAGCGCCACACCCTGCGCTGGCATTGGGTGAAGGGCCATGCCGGCCACGCCGAAAACGAGCGCGCGGACGAACTGGCCCGCGCGGGCATGGCACCGTTCAAGCTGAAGGGCCGGCTCAGCGGCTGAAGGCGCGCGGCGCCGGCCGCCGGCGCTATTTCTTCTGGGCCGCCGCTTCCTGCTTCTTGCGCTCGATGCAGCGCGAGATGAGGGTCGAGCGGTCTGCTTGCTTGGCGGGCGGGTTCTCCGCCTGACAGGCTGCACGGATCTGATCGATGGACTTGGTGCCCTGTGCGTGGGCCTCGGGTGTGGCCAGCAGCACAAGTGCCGGCGCGAACATCCAAACGGACGGTTTCATTCAACAGCCCTCCATCTCTCCGGCGAATGGCCGCGAGGATTCCCTGAGGGAATGATACACTTTTGGGTTGTGGTCTGGAAGTCGTCGTGTGGCGGCCGAGACAGGCCGGCTCGCGGGGAAGTGATGGGCTGCTGGGTGAGCGCGGCCTGCCTGCTGGACTAGGCTCGCTCCAACCATCTTCATGTCCTGACGGTGTTTCTCTTGCCGTCATGACCGATGCCGCGCTGCCGCTGCGGCGATGACACGCCGGCCGACAATCGTGGCCTCCGCCGAGATGAACCGTTTTGCATCGCAGCAGCGTGTGCTATCGGATGCGCCGTCTTCCGGTTTCGGCTCGTCGGTTGCGGGAGGTGCCGAACCTTCTTCACATCTTCGTTGGCGGACGTTTGTCCGTCGAGGAGCCGGATTGCCATGACGCTTGCCCCGACGCTTGCCCCGCGCCTTTGGGTCGTTCTTATTGCGTTTGCCCTGCCGCTCGCCGCGTGCGGACAGCCGTCCGCCCAGCAGCAGGGCGCGCCGCCCCCGCCCCAGGTGACGGTGGCCACGCCGCAGACCAAGACCGTCACCGACCAGGACGAATATGTGGGCCGCTTCGTCGCCATCGACGAGGTGAACGTGCGCGCCCGGGTGGCCGGCTATCTGGACAAGATCCATTTCACCGACGGCCAGATGGTGAAGGAAGGCGACCTGCTCTTCACCATCGACCAGCGCCCGTACCTGATCGCCCTCGACCAGGCCAAGGCGAACCTCGACCAGGCCAACGCCAATCTCGACTTCACCAAGGCCGACCTCGACCGCGCCAAGACGCTGCTGGAGGATCGCACCTCTAACGCCATCTCCAAGCAGGCCTTCGACCAGCGCACCCAGGCCGCGCGCGCCGCGGCGGCGACGGTGCTGTCGCAGCAGGCGGCCGTCCATTCGGCCCAGCTCGACCTCACCTTCACCGAGGTGCGCGCCCCGGTGTCCGGCCGCATCGGCGACCGCCGGGTTTCGGTGGGCAATTATGTGGCCGCCGGCTCCGGCGCCACACCCACCCTCTTGGCGGTGATCGTCTCCATCGATCCCATCCGCTTTGAATTCACCATCGACGAGGCCTCGCTGCTGCGCATCCTGCGCCGCAAGGGCGGGGCGGACGTCTCCGGCGACCCGGTCACCCTCAAGCTGATCGACGACAAGGGCTTCATCCACCAGGGCAAGCTCGACTTCCTGAACAACGTCATCGACCGGGAAACCGGCACCATCCGTGGCCGCGCCGTGTTCGACAACAAGAACGGCCTGTTCCGCCCCGGCATGTTCGCCCGCATCCGCCTCGATTCCTCCGCCCCCTACCAGGCGCTGGCCGTGCCGGACGTTGCCATCGGCACCGAGCAGGTGAACAAGTTCGTCTATGTGATCGGGCCCGAGAACAAGGTGCTGCAGAAGGTGGTCACCCTGGGGCCGCTGGTGGGCGACATGCGGGTGATCCGCTCCGGCCTCACGGCGGACGACAAGGTGGTGGTCAACGGCCTGATGCGCGTGCGGCCCGGCATCACCGTCAATCCGCAGATGGCGGAGGCCAGCCCTCCGCCCGGAGCCGCCCCCGCCGCCTCCGCCGCGAAGTGAGGTGAGAAGATGCGCTTCTCACACTTCTTCATCGACCGGCCCATCTTCGCCTCGGTGGTGTCCGCCGTCGTCATGATCCTCGGCGCGGTGACCTACCTGCGCCTGCCCGTGGCCCAGTATCCCGACATCGCCCCGCCGGTGATCACGGTGACCGGGCAATATCCCGGCGCCTCGGCGGAGATCGTCGCCGAGACGGTGGTCGCGCCCATCGAGCAGCAGATCAACGGCGTGGAGCGCATGCTCTACCTGTCGTCCAACTCGACGGCGGACGGCCGCTTCTCCATTTCCGTCACCTTCGACATTGGCACCAACCTCGACATCGCCCAGGTGCAGGTGCAGAACCGCGTCGCCATCGCCCAGCCGCGCCTGCCGAGCGAAGTGCAGCAGGTGGGTGTGGTCACCGCCAAGTCCTCGCCCGACCTGATGCTTGTGGTGAGCCTGTATTCGCCCGACGGCTCGCGCGATCCGCTGTTCATCTCGAACTTCGCCAATATCGAGATCAAGGACGTGCTCTCGCGCATCGACGGCGTGGGCTCCATCACCGTGTTCGGCTCGCGCGAATACGCCATGCAGATCTGGCTTGACCCGGACCGGCTGTCCCAGCTCAACCTCACCACCACCGATGTGGTGGCGGCGCTGAGGGCACAGAACGTCCAGGTGGCCTCCGGCGTGCTCAACGCGCCGCCGGTGCCGAACCAGCGCGCCTTCCAGATCGCGGTGCGCACCCTCGGCCGCCTCGCCGACGCCCAGGCCTTCTCCGACATCGTCATCAAGCAGACCGACCAGGCGCTGGTGCGGCTGAAGGACGTGGGCCGGGTGGAGATCGCGGCGCAGGACTATGCCTCCACCTCATTCCTCGACAAGGACATCTCGATCCAGCTTGGCGTGTTCCAGCGCCCCGGCTCCAACGCGCTTGCCACCGGCAACGCGGTGGTGGCGGAGATGGCGCGCATCGGCAAGACGTTCCCCGAGGGATTGAAGTACGGCATCTATTACAACCCCACCCAGTTCATCCAGCAGTCGGTGGACGCGGTGGTGCATACCATCGGCGAGGCCATCGTGTTGGTGGTGCTGGTGGTGATCCTGTTCCTGCAGAGCTGGCGGGCGGCGATCATCCCCATCCTCGCCATCCCGATCTCGCTCATCGGCACGTTCTTCGTCATGGGCCTGTTCGGCTTCTCGTTGAACAACCTGTCCCTGTTTGGCCTGGTGCTGGCCATCGGCATCGTGGTGGATGACGCCATCGTGGTGGTGGAGAATGTGGAGCGCAACATCGAGGCCGGGCTCTCCCCGCGCGATGCCGCCTACAAGACCATGGACGAGGTGGGCGGCGCGCTGGTGGCCATCTCGCTGGTGCTGTCGTCGGTGTTCGTGCCCACCGCCTTCATCACCGGCCTGTCGGGCGAATTCTATCGCCAGTTCGCCCTCACCATCGCCGGCTCGACCCTGATCTCGCTCCTGGTGTCGCTGACCCTGTCGCCCGCCATGTGCGCGCTGCTGCTGAAGCCGCACCGCTCGGTCCACGAGAAGCCGGCCTGGTATGCCCGGCCGGTGGTGGGCTTTTTCAGCCTCTTCAACCGCGCCTTCGAGGGGCTCGGCAATGGCTATGCCTATCTGACCGCGCGGCTGGTGCGCGTGGTGGCGCTGGTGCTGATCGTCTACGTGGGCATCGTGGCCTTCGGCGGCTACCTGTTCACCACCACGCCTCAGGGCTTCATCCCGCAGCAGGATCGCGGCTATCTCATCATCGCCGCCCAGCTGCCGCCCGGGGCCTCCATGCAGCGCACCGAGACGGTGATGAAGCAGGCCGGCGACCTGGTGCTCGGCACGCCGGGTGTCAGCCGCGTCATCAACATCGCCGGGTTCTCGGGCGCCACCTTCACCAACGCGCCCAATGCCGGCGCCATGTTCGTGATCCTGAAGCCCTTCCCCGAGCGCGAGGGCCATCCCGACCAGACCGCATCGGCGGTGCAGAAGGTGCTGTTCGGCAAGATGGCGGGCATCCAGGAAGCCCAGATGATCGTGGTGCAGCCGCCGCCGGTGCAGGGCATCGGCAACGCCGGCGGCTTCCGCATGATGGTCGAGGACCGCTCCGGCGCGGGTCTCCTGGCCCTGCGCAACGCCACCTACGCCATGATGGGCGCCGCCGCCCAGACGCCGGGGCTGATGCAGGTCTATTCGCTGTTCGAGACCTCGACGCCCCAGCTGTTCCTCGACATCGACAGGCAGAAGGCGCAACTGCTGAAGGTCAACATCGCCGACCTGTTCGCGGCGCTGCAGACCTATATCGGCTCGTCCTACGTCAACGACTTCAACCTGTTCGGCCGCACCTTCCGGGTGCAGGCGCAGGCCGACGCGCCGTTCCGCCTCGATCCCAAGGACGTGCTCTCCATAAGGGTGCGCACCTTGGACGGAGGGACGGTGCCGCTCGGCTCCTTCACCACCGTGCGCGACATTTCCGGCCCCTACCGGGTGCCGCGCTACAATCTCTATCCGGCCGCCGAGCTGGATGGCTCGCCGGCGCCCGGCTATTCGCAGGGTCAGGCCATCCAGATCATGCAGGAGCTGGCGGCCAAGGTGCTGCCGCAGGGCTTCTCCTACGAGTGGACGGCGTTGGCCTATCAGCAGCAGAAGGCCGGCAACACCGCCATCTTCGCCTTCGCGCTGGGCGTGGTCTTCGTGTTCCTGGTGCTGGCCGCCCAGTATGAGAGCCTGACCCTGCCTCTGGCGGTCATCCTCATCGTGCCCATGTGCCTGGTGGCGGCGCTCATCGGCGTGATCCTGAGGGGGCAGGACAACAACATCCTGACCCAGGTGGGCTTCATCGTACTCATCGGCCTCGCCGCCAAGAACGCCATCCTCATCGTCGAGTTCGCCAGGCAGCTGGAAGATCAGGGCCATGGCCGGCGCGAGGCTGCGGTGGAGGCGGCGCGGCTGCGGCTGCGGCCCATCGTGATGACCTCCCTCGCCTTCATCCTCGGCGTGGTGCCGCTGGTGTGGGCCACGGGCGCCGGCGCCGAGCTGCGGCAGGCGCTGGGCACGGCGGTGTTCTCGGGCATGATCGGGGTGACGTTGTTCGGCCTTATCTTCACCCCGGTGTTTTACGTGTTCAGCCGCTGGCTGGCCGGCCTCGGGTCGCGCCGCGAGGACAAGGCCGAGACGCCGCACCATCCGGCCCCGGCCGAATAGGCCCACGCCCGGCGGCCGTGTGCCGCCGGAGGGCACGGCCGGCTGGTCACGGCTGCTGGTCAGCGCTGCTGATCCGCGCCGGCCCCGGCCGCTTCCGCCCCCGGGACAACCCGGGGCTTGCGGTTTTCAGCTTTCAGCTTGAGGCTTGCCATCGCTCATGACGGTGGGCGAGCCCCCGGCCGTTTGACACGCCGCATTTCACCTTGCCGCATTTCACTTGCCGCGCCGGGGCGGGGCTCCTATGTGCAAGGCGTGTCCCGTGGTCCTTCCTTCTCTGGCGTGCCGGACCGGCAGCCCGTCTTCAACGTGCCCGGCGCGGTTGCCGCCCTGGCGCTGGTGCTGGTGCTTATCCACGCGCTGCGCGTCATTGTGTTGTCGGATGAGGTGGACCTCGAGGTCCTGACCTATTTCGCCTTCGTCCCTGCCCGCTATGGCCTGCCCGACACCCTGTTCTACCTGCCGGGCGGCTTCGGGCCGAAGCTGTGGACCCCGGTGAGCTACGCCTTCCTGCATGCCAACTGGATGCACGTGATCGTCAATCTGGTCTGGCTCCTGGCTTTCGGCACGCCGGTGGCGCGGCGCTTCGGCTCGGTGCGGTTCGTGGCCTTCTTCGCGGTGACGGCGGCGGGTGGCGCCCTGGCCCATTACCTGAGCTATCCCGATGCCCTGGTGCCGCTCATCGGCGCGTCGGCCTCGGTGTCCGGCGCCATGGCGGCGGCGGTGCGCTTCGCCTTCGCCCCCGGGGCGGCCCTGTCGGGACGGCGCGCCATCTTCGCCGATCATCAGCCGGCGGGCTCGCTCATCGAGAACTTCACCGATCGCCGGGTGCTGGTGTTCGTGGGGGCCTTCTTCGCCCTCAACCTGCTGTTCGCGGCCGGGGTGGCCCTGCCGGGGGCGGATGGGGCGCAGATCGCCTGGCAGGCCCATGTGGGCGGCTTCGTCGCCGGGCTGCTGCTGTTCCCGCTGTTCGATCCGGTCGGGAAGCGACAGAAGGCCTGAGCACCCCGGCACCGCCGCATGGGCGGAGCTTCATCTCCCGCGGTCCGCGCCTCCGACTTTAGTGTGCGCTTGCGTCGCAGCGCGTTGCGAGGGATCATTACACATTCGGGCAATCGCCAGAGAAGACCGGCCATCGGCGGAGCCGGTCCCTGGACTGTGAGAAGGGAGCCAACGCCTATGACCGTGAGCGTCATCCTCGCCCGCAAGGGCAACGACATCTGCACCATCGGGCCGGAAGCGTCCGTGGGCGATGCCGTGGCGCGCCTTGCCGGGCGCCGTATCGGTGCGATCGTCGTGGTTGACGAGTCGATGAGCGTGGAAGGCATCATTTCGGAGCGCGACGTGGTGCGCCTGATCGGCGAGCAGGGGGTCAACGTGCTCGCCGAGCCGCTGTCCAGCGTGATGACCCGCGCGGTGGTGACCTGCACGCCCGACGAGACCGTTCCGGTGATCATGGAGCGCATGACGCGCGGCCGCTTCCGCCATGTGCCCGTGGTGTCGGGCGACAAGCTGGTGGGCATCATCTCCATCGGCGACGTGGTGAAGTTCCGCGTGGAGGAGATGGAGCGCGAGAGCGCTCAGCTGCGCGACTACATCATGTCGGCCTGAACGGGCCGGACTGAGGCGAAACAAGCCTGAAACGAAACCGGCCGGCGTGAGCCGGCCGGTTTGCATGTGGCGCATGAGCGAAGCCTCACGCGTCTTTTAAGCCCGACGCGTCCTTGACGCTCACGCGCCCGGCTGGCGCACCACGCGCAGATAGGGCTTCACGGTCTTCCAGCCTTCGGGGAACTTCTCCTTGGCCGCCTCGTCGGAGATGGAGGGGACGATGATCACGTCCTCACCGTGCCTCCAGTTCACCGGGGTCGCCACCGAGTGCTTGGCGGTGAGCTGCAGGCTGTCCACCACGCGCAGGATCTCATCAAAGTTGCGGCCGGTGGAGGCGGGATAGGTCAGGGACAGCTTCAGCTTCTTGTCCGGCCCGATGATGAACACCGAGCGCACGGTGGCGGTGTCGCTCGCATTGGGGTGGATCAGGTCGTAGAGGTCGGAGACCTTCTTGTCGGAGTCGGCGATCAGCGGGAAGTTGAGGCTGGCGCCGGTGGCGTCCTTGATGTCGCCCACCCACGCCGGGTGGTTCTCGATGGTGTCCACCGACAGGCCGATCACCTTCACGCCGCGCTTGTCGAACTCACCCTTCAGGTGCGCCACCTGGCCCAGTTCCGTGGTGCACACGGGAGTGAAGTTCTTAGGGTGGGAGAACAGGATGCCCCAGCTGTCGCCGAGCCACTCGTGAAACTTGATGGGGCCTTCGGTGGTCACAGCCTCGAAATCGGGAACCACGTCGCCAAGTCGCAGGGTCGCCATGTTCTTCTCCAATAAACATCTAAAAACTGTATATAAATTCATTATACTACAAATTTGATGAATTTAAAGCTGAATCACATGGGCTCAGTCACGTGGGCGGAGCCCTCTCGCCGGCGGCGCCCGCGGACGTACAGGCGGTTGCGGGTGCCCCGCCGGATCAACGCGCGTTCATCGGAAATCAGGCATTCCAGCGTCAAGGCTAAGCGCAGGCGGCGAGGCTGATACGATCCGCACACAAGATGGAGGACGCTTCCTTGAAACGCATCCTGGCCGCTGCACTTGCAGCATTCCTTCCCATCCAGAACGCCGGACTCGCCCTAGCCTGCACGGCGGTGAACGTGGTCGCGGCCGACAAGACCGTGATCGCCGGCCGCACCATGGAATGGGCGTTCGACATGAAATGGACGCTCAAGAGCCTTCCCAAGGGCACGCCGCTGACACTGACCGCCCCGGCCGACCTCGGCCTGCCTGAGAAGACGGTGGCGACCCTCTATTCCGCCGTGGGCATCAGCGCCGAGGTCATTCCCGGCGGCGCCATCATCGAGGGACAGAACGCGGCCGGCCTCGGCATGAGCGGTAATTTCCTGCCCGGCTTCACCACCTACCAGACGGTCACCAAGGCGGACACGTCCTACGTCTCCATCCTCGGCTTCGGCGCCTGGGCGCTCGGGATGCACGGCACCGTGGCCGAGGTGCGTGCCGCATTGTCGAAGACCAAGGTCTGGGCCGATGCCTCGCTGCCGAGCGGGCCGACGCCGCCCACCATCCACATGGTCTTCACCGACCGCTCGGGCGCCAGCATCATCGTGGAATATGTCGGCGGAGACCTGCAGATCCACGACAATGTGGCGAGCGTCCTCACCAACTCGCCGCCCTACGACTGGCACCTCCTGAACCTGCGCAACTATCTCAACCTCTCCACCATGGGCGTCGGCGACCGCCGGTTCGGCACGGCCAACGTCACGGCCATCGGCCAGGGCGGCGGCGCCACCGGGCTGCCGGGCGACTTCACCCCGCCCTCGCGCTTTGTGCGGGCGGCCTTCATGCGCCATTCTATGGCCCAGCCGAAGGACGCCGCCGCCGCCACCGCCGCCATCGGCCACATCCTGAACACCGTGGACATTCCGCTGGGCGTCGCCCAGAGCAAGGACGGCGACGCGGTCGTCTCGGACTACACCCAGTGGGTGGCCATCAAGGATCTCACCCACAACCGGATGATGATCTCAGATTATGCCCACCGGGCGACCTTCCTGACCCTCGATCTCGATACGATCTTCGCCCAGGACAGGCCGAGCGCGCGGCTGGTCACGGACCTGCCGTTTCCGGCCGCGGTGGACGGGACGGCCGCGCTCCGGAACTGAACCGGCGGGCCGGCGCGCAGCCCCTTAGACCACAGCGTGCCGCGCCACCTGCTCGCCCACCTCGAACACCCTTTTGTAGCGCTCGATCTCCGCCGCCGGGCCCATGGCCTTGGTGGGGTTGTCGGAGAGCTTCACCGCCGGGCGGCCATTGGCCGAGACCACCTTGCAGACGATGGAGATGGGATCGAGCGCGCCATTGGGGGCAAGGCCGCGGAAATCGTTGGTGAGCAGCGTGCCCCAGCCGAAGCCCAGCCGCATGCGCCCGAGGAAGGTGCGGTGGATGCGCGCCACCTCCTCGGCATCGAGGGCATCGGAGAAGATGGCGAGCTTCTCGCGCGGGTCCTGGCCCCGCGCCTGCCACCAGGCGAGGGCCTCCTCGCCGCCTTCCACGGGGTCCTTGCTGTCGATGCGGATGCCGGTCCAGTGCGCCACCCAGTCGGGGGCGCGCTTCAGGAAACCGCTGGTGCCGTAGGTGTCGGGCAGGATGACGCGCAGGTTGCCGTCATAATCCTCCTGCCAGTCGGCCAGCACCTGGTAGGGCGCCCAGGCCAACTCCTCGTCGTTGCGGGCGAGTGCCGCATAGACCATGGGCAGCTCGTGGGCGTTGGTGCCGGTGGCCTCCACCTCGCGCCGCATGGCGATGAGGCAGTTGGAGGTGCCGAGGAAGCCCTCGCCCAGCCCCTCGATGAGGGATTGCACGCACCAGTCCTGCCACAGGAAGCCGTGGCGGCGGCGGGTGCCGAAATCGGCGATGTTGACCGGGGCGAGGGTCTTCAGGAACTGCACCTTCTCCCACACCCGCGCCATGGCCCGGGCATAGAGGATCTGCAGCTCGAACTTGCCCATGCCCTTCAGCACCGCGCGCGAGCGCAGTTCGTTGATGATGGCGAGGGCCGGGATCTCCCACATGGTGGTTTCGACCCACGGCCCCTCGAAGGTCAGCTCATACTGCCCGTCGCGCTTTTCCAGGTGATAGGCGGGGAAGCGGAAGCCCTCCAGCCAGGCCACATAGTCCGGCGAGAACATCTGCCGCTTGCCGTAGAACATGTTGCCGCGCAGCCACGTGCTCTCCCCACGGGTGAGCTTCAGGGAGCGCACATGGTCGAGCTGCTCGCGCAGGGCGCCCACATCGATGATCTCGGCCAGCCGGACGTGGGTGGAGCGATTGTGGATGCCGAAGGTGACGCGGGTCGCCCGGTGGCGGTTGAAGATCGTCTGCCCCATCAGCAGCTTGTAAAAGTCCGTGTCGAGCACGGAGCGCACGATGGGGTCGATCTTCCAGGTGTGGTTGTAGACGCGCGTGGCGATGTCGGTCATTGGCGTCTTGCGGGTGTTGGAAGGGGCGGCGCCCGGTCAGGGGCGCGTCCGCAGGGCAGGCGCACCACCTATAGCATGTCGGCGCTGAATGCGATCCATTCGCAGAGATTTCGCGCGAGGTCGGGGCTCAGCGGCAGCCCTTGCGGGCTTCCCAGGCCTTCACCTCGTCCACGAAGCGCTGCTGCGAAGGCGTGAGCTGGCCGTAGGGCGGAAAGCAGCGCTCGCCGAAGGTGGCGATGGCGTCCGCGGTCTTGAAGCAGTAGCCGCGCTCCGCATAGACGGCATTGCGCTGGACCCACAGCGCCCGGCACGACAACTCGCTCAGCGCCTGGGCCTGCGCCGCCGGGGCAAACGTCGGCATGGCCGCAGCCAACCCCAGCGCGAGGGCGCCGCAGACCACGCCTCGAATGCATGCCGTCCCGTTCATGTCCGCCTCCCGTCACCGTCCCGCAGGGGCAGGCTAGCACCGGGCCCGAACCGCGAGAATGACGGCCTTGCGCATGATTGTTTCTCTCAGGGCATCAATGTCATTCCGTTTCTTCCCATAGAAGCGAAGACGGCCGTGGCGTATCCAGTATGCAAGTCAAAAAGACCAATAGGAGGAAGTGCCATGGCCCGCATGCGTGCTGTCGATGCCGCCGTCCGTGTCCTTGAGAAGGAAGGCATCCATTGCGCCTTCGGCGTTCCGGGCGCGGCCATCAACCCGCTCTATTCCGCCATGAAGGCGCGCGGCTCCATCCGCCACGTGCTGGCGCGCCACGTGGAAGGCGCCTCCCACATGGCCGAGGGCTACACCCGCGCGGTGGCCGGCAACATCGGCGTGTGCATCGGCACCTCCGGCCCCGCCGGCACCGACATGATTACCGGCCTCTATTCGGCCTCGGCGGATTCCATCCCGATCCTGTGCATCACCGGCCAGGCCCCCCGGGCCCGCCTCTACAAGGAAGACTTCCAGGCGGTGGACATCGAATCCATCGCCAAGCCCGTCACCAAATGGGCGGTCACCGTGCGCGAGCCCGCGCTGGTGCCCATGGTGTTCCAGCAGGCGTTCCATGTCATGCGCTCCGGCCGTCCCGGCCCGGTGCTCATCGACCTGCCCATCGACGTGCAACTCGCCGAGATCGAGTTCGACGAGGAGACCTACGCCAGCCTGCCGGTCTACAAGCCGGCGGCGACACAGGCGCAGATCGACAAGGCCATGGAGATGATCGTCGGCGCCCAGCGCCCGCTCATCGTCTCCGGCGGCGGCGTCATCAATGCCGACGCCTCCGACCTGCTGGTGGAGTTCGCCGAACTGACCGGCATCCCGGTCATCCCCACCCTGATGGGCTGGGGCACCATCCCGGACGACCATCCGCTGATGGCCGGCATGTGCGGCCTCCAGACCTCGCACCGCTACGGCAATGCCAACATGCTGGCGTCCGACTTCGTGGTCGGCATCGGCAACCGCTGGGCCAACCGTCACACCGGATCGGTGGAGGTCTACACCCAGGGGCGCAAGTTCATCCACGTGGACATCGAGCCGACCCAGATCGGCCGCGTGTTCGGGCCGGATTTCGGCATCGTCTCCGACGCAAAGGCGGCGCTGGAGCTGTTCGTCGCCGCTGCGAAGGCGCTCAAGGCCGCCGGCAAGCTGCCGGACTGGTCGGCATGGGCGGGCGAGTGCCTGGAGCGCAAGCAGACCATGCTGCGCAAGTCCCACTTCGACGTGGTGCCGCTGAAGCCGCAGCGGGTCTATGAGGAGATGAACGAGGCGCTCGGCCGCGACGTCACCTACGTGTCCACCATCGGCCTGTCGCAGATCGCCGGCGCGCAGTTCCTGCACGTCTACAATCCGCGCCACTGGATCAATTGCGGCCAGGCCGGCCCGCTCGGCTGGACCCTGCCGGCGGCCCTCGGCGTGCGCGCCGCGCGGCCCGATGCCAAGATCGTGGCGCTCTCGGGCGATTACGACTTCCAGTTCATGGTGGAAGAGCTGGCGGTGGGCGCCCAGCACAAGCTGCCCTACCTGCACGTGGTGGTGAACAACTCCTACCTCGGCCTCATCCGGCAGGCGCAGCGCGGCTTCAACATGGACTTCGAGGTGAGCCTCGCCTTCGACAACATCAATTCGGAGGAGGCCGGCGCCTACGGCGTGGACCATGTGGCGGTGGCCGAGGGCCTTGGCTGCAAGGCCATCCGGGTGCGCACCCCCAACGAGTTCAAGGACGCCTTCGCCAACGCCCAGAAGCTCATGGACGAGCATCAGGTGCCGGTGGTGATCGAGTTCATCCTGGAGCGCGTCACCAACATCGCCATGGGGCTGGAGATCAACGCGGTCAACGAGTTCGAGGAAATCCTCGACGTGCCGCTGGATCAGGTCCGCGCCCTGGAGCCGGCGGAGTAAGCCCCGCACGTCACCTCCCGCACATGCGGCACCCCCCGGGCTTCTCCGGGGGGTGCCCTTTGCCGCCCCTCGCCCCTTCCATAAGCCGCGGATGCCCCCGAAGACCGGGGCGCAGCGGTGTGACAAACCCAAGGCTCAGCCCGCGGAGAGACGCATGCCCAAGTTCTGCGCCAACCTCACCATGCTGTGGAACGAGATCGACTTCCTCGACCGCTTCGGAAAGGCGGCTGAGGCCGGCTTCACCGGGGTCGAGTATCTCTTCCCCTATCCGTATGAAAAGGATGCGCTGGCGGAGAAGCTGGCCACCTACAAGCTCACCCAGGTGCTGCACAATCTGCCGGCCGGCGACTGGGCGGCGGGCGAGCGTGGCATCGCCTGCCTGCCGGGCCGCGAAGGCGAGTTCCAGGACAGCGTCGGCAAGGGCATCGACTACGCGAAGGCCCTCGGCACCAAGACGCTCAACTGCCTCGTCGGCCTGACCCCGAAGGATGTTCCGGCTGAAAAGGTCCACGAGACGCTGGTGAAGAACCTGAAGTTCGCCGCTGCCGAACTAAAAAAGGCGGGCATCCCCTTCGTGGTGGAGGCCATCAACACCCGCGACATCCCCGGCTTCCACCTGCACAACACCAGGCAGACGCTGGCAGTGCTGGACGAAGTGGGCGCGGACGACATCTTCTTCCAGTACGACATCTATCACATGCAGATCATGGAAGGGGACCTCACCCCCACCATCCGCGCCAACATCGCCCGCATCAAGCACATCCAGCTTGCCGACAATCCGGGTCGCGGCGAGCCGGGCACGGGCGAGATCAACTATCCCTTCCTGTTCAAGGCCATCGACGACACCGGCTATGACGGCTGGATCGGCTGCGAATACAAGCCGAAGACCACCACCGACGAGGGCATCGGCTGGTTCGCGCCCTACAAGGGCTGATCCGCCGGCTTTCCGCATCGCGCACGAACAACACGACTCTTCAGGAGAAACGCACATGAACGTCGGATTCATCGGCCTCGGCATCATGGGTTCCCCCATGGCGGGACACCTCATCGACGCCGGCCACACCCTGTTCGTCTATGACGTGTTCCGCATCCCCGCGGAGCTGACCGCGAAGGGCGCCACCGCCTGCGCCTCCTCTGCCGACGTGGCCAAGGCCGCCGACATCATCATCACCATGGTGCCGGATACCCCGCACGTGGAAGAGGCCCTGTTCGGCAAGGGCGGCGTCGCCGAAGGCCTCGCCAAGGGCAAGATCGTGGTGGACATGAGCTCTATCTCGCCGGTGGCCACCAAGGGCTTCGCGGAGAAGATCAACGCGCTCGGCTGCGACTATCTCGATGCCCCGGTCTCCGGCGGCGAGGTGGGCGCCAAGGCCGCCTCCCTCACCATCATGGTGGGCGGGCCGGAAGGCGCGTTCGAGACGGTGAAGCCGCTGTTCGAGAAGATGGGCAAGAACATCACCCTCGTGGGTGGCAACGGCGACGGCCAGACCACCAAGGTGGCGAACCAGATCATCGTGGCCCTCACCATCGAGGCGGTGGGCGAGGCGCTGCTGTTCGCCTCCAAGGCGGGCGCCGATCCGGCCAAGGTGCGGCAGGCGCTGATGGGCGGCTTCGCCTCCTCCAAGATCCTCGAGGTCCACGGCGACCGCATGGTGAAGCGCACCTTCGAGCCGGGCTTCCGCATCGAGCTGCACCAGAAGGACCTCAACCTTGCGCTCCAGAGCGCCAAGGCCCTGGGCGTGAGCCTGCCCAACACCGCCACCTGCCAGGAACTGTTCAACGCCTGCGCCGCCCACGGCGGCTCCAAGTGGGACCACTCCGCCATGGTGAAGGCGCTGGAACTGCTGGCGAACCACGAGATCGCCTGAGCGAGGGGCGGGTTGAGGCCCGCCTCGGCTGGAGTCAAGCCCTCCCCCGTGCGGGGGAGGGTCGGGGCTGGCCGCGCCTGCCTCCTGTCACTGACATGGCACCGTGGCGCGACCACCCGCCGGAGGGCGCCGAGCCGCCCTCGCCATCGGTCAGCCCTGCTGCCGCTTATGCGACTTTATGCGTACATGAAGGGCGCGCATGATGCCCGTAGAGACGCTCGACTCAACAAGACGCACAACCAACGCGTGATCAAACGCGGGAGCCGGAGGAAGACCCCATGCCCACGAAGCGCCAGCAGCCCCTGAAGCGCCAGCGTGCCACCAAGATCGTCGCCACCGTCGGCCCCGCCTCCAACAGCGAGGAGAAGCTGAAGGCGCTGTTCCTCGCCGGCGTGGACGTGTTCCGGCTCAATTTCAGCCACGGCACCCAGGCCGACCACGGCGTGGTTCTGGACCGCATCCGCCGGCTGGAAAAGGAGATGAACCGGCCCATCGGCGTCATCGCCGACATGCAGGGGCCCAAGCTGCGCATCGGCCGTTTCAAGGACGGCGCCATCGCCATCAAGGCCGGCGACATCCTGCATTTCGATGCCGACGTGGACCGGCTGGGCGACGAGACCCGCGTGCCGATCCCGCACCCCGATATCCTCGCCGCGCTGAATGTGGGCTCCACCGTGCTGTGTGACGACGGCAAGGTGCGCCTCAAGGTGATCAAGAAGGGCGAGGGCTTCCTGGAGGCCCAGGTGGTGGCGGGCACCAAGCTCTCCAACAACAAGGGCTTCAATATTCCCGACGTGGTGCTGCCCTTGTCGCCGCTCACCGACAAGGACCGCCTGGATCTGGAATTCGCCTGCGAGGCCGGGGTGGAGTGGATCGCCCTCTCCTTCGTCCAGCGGCCGGAGGACATCCACGAGGCCCGCGCCCTCATCAAGGATCGCGCGGCGGTGATGCTGAAGATGGAGAAGCCCTCGGCGGTGGAATACCTCACCGAGCTGGTGGAACTCTCCGATTCCATCATGGTGGCGCGCGGCGACCTCGGCGTCGAAATCTCGCTGGCCGAGGTGCCGGCGCTGCAGAAGCGCATGATTGCCGAGGCGCGCAAGTTCGGCCGCCCGGTCATCGTCGCCACCCAGATGCTGGAATCCATGATCACCGCCCCGGTGCCCACCCGCGCCGAGGTGTCGGACGTGGCCACCGCGGTCTATGAGGGCGCCGACTGCGTGATGCTCTCGGCTGAGACGGCGGCCGGCCAGTTCCCGGTGGAGGCCGTCACCTTCATGGACGACATCATCCGCCACGTGGAATGCGATCCCGGCTACCGGCAGGCGCTGGACACCACCCAGGCGGAATGGGGCAAGACCATCGGCGACGCGGTCACCAAGGCCACCTACCAGGCGGCCATCGCGGTGGACGCCTCGGCGCTCGTCGCCTTCACCCTGTCGGGCACCACGGGCCTGCGGGCCGCGCGCGAGCGCCCGGCCATCCCGATCCTCGGCCTCACCCCGAAGATGGAGACGGCGCGCCGCCTTGCTCTCTCCTATGGCGTGCACGCCGTGCACATGAAGGAGGACATCCACTCCTTCGGCGACATGGTGGACACCGCCGTGCGCACCGCCGTGGAGCATGGCCTGGGCAAGCCGGGGGACCGGCTGGCCATCACCGCCGGCGTGCCCTTCGCCAAGCCGGGCACCACCAACATCATGCGCATCACCACCATCGGCGCCGACAGCCCGCCCTCGCGCCACGACGCCGACACGCCCGCGGTGCGGTCGTCCAAGGCGCATGAGGCCAAGGGGCATGAGAAGAAGGCGCACGGCGGCAAGGTGCACGCCTGAGGCGATCTGGATGTGGCCGGCCAACCTCCGGCCGCATCCGCCCACCGCATGGGAACGCCCCCGCCGCTGCCTTCTGACGCAGGAGGGTTGGCGAAATCGTTTTCTTTCTCCGGTCGGTGCCATGGAACCACACCCGCTCTGGACGCGGCGGCGCAAAATGGGGTTAAGCTGCTGACGATTGGGTCAAGCAGCCAATGCCTCTCGAAATCGAGCGCAAATTTCTCGTCAAATCCCGTGCTTGGCGCGCCGGTGCTCGGGCCTGTGCCATCCGGCAGGGCTATCTATGCTCCGGCGCCGGCGCCACGGCGCGCATCCGCATCGCCGGTGCGGAGGCCTTCATCACGGTGAAGGGCAAGACCCAGGGCATCAGCCGCGCCGAGTTCGAATATCCCATCCCCCTCCACGACGCCGAGGTCATGCTCGAGACGCTCTGCGTGCGGCCGCTCATCGAGAAGACGCGCTATTCGCTTGAGCATGCGGGCAAGCTCTGGACCGTCGACGTGTTCGAGGGCGAGAATGACGGCCTCGTCATGGCCGAGGTGGAACTCACCGGTCCTGAGGAGCAGGTCGCGCTGCCCGATTGGGTGGGCGAAGAAGTGACCGACGATCCGCGCTATCGCAACTCGGCTCTGGTGAGCGCGCCGCTGGGCGGCCCTGCCCTTGTGGAGGCCGAACTGGGCAACGGCGCCTGAGGCAAGACGCCCGAGACAAGGCGCCTGGAGCAATACGCTCGGGGCAGGTCTCCCATCACAGTCACGCACCCTTCAGCGCAGCCTCTACCGCCAGCATGTCGCGCCAGGCGAGGCGCTTGCCGAGCGGCGTGCGCAGCAGATAGGCCGGATGGAAAGTGGCGATGGCGCGGATGGTCCGCGTGCCGCTCTCATAGTCCATGAACCGGCCGCGCAGCCGGGTGATGCCCTCGGTGGTGGCGAGCAGCGCCTGCGCCGACGGGCCGCCGAGGCAGACCAGGATATCCGGGTCCGCCAATTCGATCTGGCGCTTGATGAAGGGCAGGCACACCGCCGTTTCCTGGGGCGTCGGCGTGCGATTGCCCGGCGGGCGCCAGGGGATGACGTTGGCGATATAAGCGCTGGTGCGGTCGAGGCCGATGGCCGCCATCATCAAATCCAGCAGCCGCCCCGAGCGGCCTACGAAGGGCAGGCCCTGCTGGTCCTCGTCGCGGCCCGGCGCCTCGCCCACGAACATCACCTTGGCCTTGGGATTGCCGTCGGCGAACACCAGCCGGGTCGCTGTGCGCTTCAGGGCGCAGCCCTCGAAGCCGTCGAGGATGGCGCGCAGGGCATCGAGGCTCCCGGCGTTCCGCGCGGCTTCGCGCGCCGACATCACCGCCTCGTCCGGCGGCTGGGTAACCAGCGCCGACGCGCTGGCGGCCGGTGCCGGGGCGTTTGTGCGCGGTGTGGGCGCGGTGGGGCGCGCGGAGGCCTGCGGACGGGTGGCTGCGGGTGCCGACATCTCGGCAGCTTGGGCAGCCGGCGGGCGCTGCGTGCGGCTTCGCGCCTGCTCGGCCGCGCTTTCGGCGAAACGATCCACCGGCACCTCGCCCACGGCCACGTCCACGCCCGCCTCCAGATAGAAGGCGAGAATATCGGCTATGTCGGCGAGGTGATCTTGGGGGTGATCTTGGGGCGTCGCGGTCATGGCGCCATTCTAGAGCCGGATCGCCGGGAGCGGAAACCGCTGCGTTGCGGCCGGCCGCCTCCCGCCTGCATGGGGCGGCTTGCCGAGAAAGGTCATCCTGTGCTCGCATAGGGCAATAGATTGCCGTATGCGGCATCGACCCAATTGTCATTGCGCTGCAACCGTGGAAGAAGTCCAACCAAGAAACGAGAGAGACGGGAGCTTGAGGCATGAGCGCGGCGGATCTGCCTGAACGCGAAGGCATGGATTATGACGTTGTGGTGGTGGGCGCCGGGCCTGCCGGGCTTGCCACCGCCATACGCCTGAAGCAGCAGGCGGCCGAGCGCGGCAGCGACATCTCGGTGGTGGTGG
>NZ_VAUP01000029.1 GCF_005871085.1 Xanthobacter autotrophicus
GCCGGCAGCCTCGATGGCGGCGCGGACCTGAGGCCCCTTGTGGGAGCCGAGATTGTCCATCACCACCATGTCGCCTGGCGAAAGCTCGGGAATGAGAACCTGTTCCACATAGGCCAGGAACGCCACGGCCTTGATCGGGCCGTCGAGTACCATGGGTGCGACCATGCCGGTGGATCTCAGGCCGGCGACGAAGGTGGTCGTCTTCCAGTGGCCGTGCGGCACGCCGACCCGCAGGCGTTTCCCGCGCCGGCAACGGCCGTGGCGGCGCGCCATGTTGGTGGAAGCCCAGGTCTCGTCGATGAAGACGAGCCGCTCCGGGTCCAGGTCCAGTTGGCCGTCGAACCAGGCTTGGCGCTGTTTCAGGATATCGGGGCGGTCCTGCTCGGCCGCGTGCGCGGTCTTTTTTTCCAGGTGATCTGGTGGCGATCGAAGAAGCGCCACAGCGTGCCGATGGCAAAGCGGTGTCCGTGTTCGGCGAGGCGCGCCTGAAGCTCCATCAGGGTGATGTCGCTTGTCTCCTCCACCAGCTTCAGGATCAGGTCGGCCTGCGCCTCGATCCGGGCGGAGAGGGTGTCACCGCCGCGCGGCTTGGCCGCGACGCTTCCGGTTTCCCGCACCCTGGCGCACCAGCGCACGGCGCTGGCGATACTCACCCCGAAGCGCTCGGCCGCCTGCCGCCGCGACATCCCGCCCTCGACGGCGGCAACCACCCGCTCCCGCAGGTCCAAAGACAGCGTCCTGGCCATGCATGTCGGCCTCCCTCTCCGACACGAAGCTTGAATCAGAACGCCGCAGATTTGGGAAGCCCAGCCAAATCAAAACGCGAGGAAAACGCTCTAG
>NZ_VAUP01000030.1 GCF_005871085.1 Xanthobacter autotrophicus
TCTGCCATCTTCTGGCGACCTTCGAGGCTGTCCGAGCGTGAAAGACACGGAGCGCGAACTCGCCGACTGCGTCGGTGCCATCTATCAGGCCGGCGCCGGGGACGGCAGCTGGTTCGACGTCGGCGAACGCATCTGCCGGATCATGGATGCCCGGCGCGCCCTGCTGATCCTCGGAGGCCCCGGGGGGCCTCGCAACTTGCTGATGCCTGCCGACGGCAGCGAGACCGCATATTCCGACTATTTCCACGCCAGAGACCCCTATGCAGCCAAGGCCCGCTACGACTTTGCGACAGCACGAGCCTACCACCTCGGCAACGCGAAGCTCGGCGCCGAGCTGGTCGCCGAAACCGAACTCCTCCGCAGCGAATATTACTTCGACTTCGCACGGCATCACGAGCGTCGCCATGTGATCGGTGGCATGGCCGGCCTCACGGAGGCGACGCCGATATTGGTGTCCCGCGGCGACGACACGGGAGCATTCGACGAAACCCATGTCCGCCTGCTCAAGACCCTGATGCCGCACGTCCAGCGCGCCATCGAGCTGCGCGCGCGGCTGGGGCGGGATGACGAGGCGGTCGCCCTCACGCGGGCCGCCCTGGACGCGCTTCCCGTGGGCGTGAGCGTCGTCGATGCGGGACTGAAGATCCGCTTCATCAACGATCTCGCCCGCAGGTATCTGGCCGGACCCGATTCCGGCCTGTTCTCCCTGCGCTCGGGCCCCTATGCCGGCAGCGGCGTCTACCTCGCCGCCATGTCCCGGGAAGAGGCCGGCGTGCTCCGCAAACTCGTTGCCTCCGCCACATCGGGGGGCTCCGG
>NZ_VAUP01000035.1 GCF_005871085.1 Xanthobacter autotrophicus
TTGGCGTCGATAAGCACGGACATCACGCAGCTTCCTTCTTCACGGCCGCGACGATCTTCTGCGCCGCGTCATCGAGGTCATCCGCCGGGATCACGTTCAGACCCGACTCACGGATGATCGTCTTGCCTTCTTCCACATTGGTGCCTTCGAGGCGCACCACCAGGGGCACCTGGAGACCCACCGCCTTCACCGCCGCCAGCACGCCGCGCGCGATCACGTCGCACTGCATGATGCCGCCGAAGATGTTGACGAGGATGCCCTTCACGTTCGGATCGGCAGTGATGATCTTGAAGGCGGCCGTCACCTTCTCCTCATTGGCGCCGCCGCCCACGTCCAGGAAGTTCGCCGGGCTTTCGCCGTAGAGCTGGATGATGTCGAGGGTCGCCATGGCGAGGCCCGCGCCATTCACCATGCAGCCGATGGTGCCATCGAGCGCGATGTAGGCGAGGTCGTACTTGGAAGCCTCGATTTCCTTCGCGTCCTCTTCCGTCAGGTCGCGCAGCTCGGCGAGCTCCGGGTGGCGGAACATGGCGTTGGAATCGAAGGTGACCTTGGCGTCGAGCACGCGCAGCTGGGCATCCTTGGTGATGATCAGCGGGTTGATCTCGAGCATCGCCATGTCGGTGTCGACGAAGGCGGTGTAGAGCACCTCGGCGAGCTTGCCCGCCTGCTTGGCCAGATCGCCCGTCAGGCCGAGGGCCTTGGCGATCTTGCGGCCGTGGAAGCCCTGCACTCCGGTGACCGGATCCACCGAGAAGGTGATGATCTTCTCAGGATGGGAATGGGCCACTTCCTCGATGTCCATGCCGCCTTCGGTGGAGACCACGAAGGCCACGTGCGAGGTGGCGCGATCCACCAGCAGGGAGATGTAGAACTCCTTCTCGATGTCGGAGCCGTCTTCCAGATACAGGCGGTTCACCTGCTTGCCGGCGGGGCCGGTCTGGATGGTGACGAGGGTGTTGCCCAGCATCTGCGAGACGAAGGTCTTGACCTCGTCGATGGACTTGGCGAGGCGCACGCCGCCCTTGTCGCCTGCTTCCGGCTCGACGAACTTGCCCTTGCCGCGCCCGCCGGCGTGGATCTGGGACTTCACCACCCAGAGCGGACCGCCGAGTTCCTTGGCCGCCGCCTCGGCGTCTTCCACCTTCAGCACGGGCACGCCGCGCGAGACCGGCGCGCCGTACTTCTTCAGCAGCGCCTTGGCCTGGTACTCGTGAATATTCATCTCTGCGTCCCTCAGGGTTGCGAAACGCCCCTCCCCCCGCCCCGGACGGACCGCGCCTCGCAAAATGCGGGGCCAGATGGTCCGCGCCGCTTCCACCGCAGATGGCACCCTGAACCGCGACAGCCCTCAGGCCGCCGCGCGGGTACCCGGAAGGGGAGCATTCGTCTCCTTCACCTCGCCGGTCGTTCCGCCGGCACGAAAACGGCGCACCTTGCGGCGCGCCGTCACTGTCGAGATCACTTCCCGAGACCGGGTGCGATCTTCAGGCAGGCCTCCACCAGTCCTTCGACGGCAGCGACCGATCTGTCGAACATGGCGCGCTCGGAGCGGTCGAGTTCGACCTCCACGATACGCTCCACGCCACGCGCGCCGATAACCGCCGGCACGCCCACATAGATATCCTTGAGCCCGTATTCCCCGTTCAGCAGCGTGGCGACGGGGAGGACGCGCTTCTTGTCCCGCAGGTAGCTCTCCGCCATGGCGATGGCGGATGCCGCCGGCGCATAGAAGGCCGAGCCGGTCTTAAGCAGGTTGACGATCTCCGCCCCGCCGTCGCGGGTGCGCTGGACGATGGCGGCGATGCGCTCCTCGCTGGTCCAACCCATGCGGATGAGGTCCGGCACCGGGATGCCGCCCACGGTGGAATAGCGCACCAGCGGCACCATGGTGTCGCCATGCCCGCCCATGACGAAGGCGGTCACGTCCTCCACGGAGACGTCGAATTCCTCCGCAAGGAAATAGCGCAGGCGTGCGGAATCGAGCACGCCCGCCATGCCCACCACCTTCTCCGGCGGCAGGCCGCTGGAGCGCTGGAGCGCCCAAACCATGGCATCCAGCGGATTGGTGATGCAGATGACGAAAGCGTCAGGAGCATATTTGCGGATACCGGCGCCCACCTGCTCCATCACCTTGAGGTTGATGGCGAGGAGGTCGTCGCGGCTCATGCCCGGCTTGCGCGCCACGCCGGCGGTGACGATCACCACGTCGGCGCCGGCGATGGCGTCATAGCTCGACGCGCCGGCATAGGCAGCGTCGAAGCCTTCCACGGGAGTGAGTTCTGCCAGGTCGAGGGCCTTGCCCTCGGGGACGCCTTCGGCAACGTCGAACAGGACGATGTCGCCCAATGCCTTCATCCCGGCGAGAAGGGCGAGCGTGCCGCCGATCTGGCCGGCCCCGATGAGGGCGATCTTGTTGCGGGCCATCCCTTGTCCCCGGAAACCGATCTGCTGGCGGGCGCATGAGACGAGCCGCCGCAGGAAACGAGCGGCGCTTGACTACTCCCATCCGCCCTGGGGTTCAAGCCGGCCGCACTGCACAAATAGTGTGAGAAGGCCGATTTCTGCTGCTGAAACAGGCCTTTTCTTCCCCAATTCCGCATCATTTGCACCATGCGGAAAACCATCCCGCATGGTGGACCCATTGGCCTACCGCCACCGGCAGCCGCGCGGCACTGGGGGGCGCTCCCCCGCACAAGAGCGTATGGATCAAGATTGAGGAAGTCGCACAATCTAAAGACGCAGATATTCAACACTATCTACCTTGACGAGCGGCTGAATCCTGCGATGTGCGCCGAGTTCCGGCCCGGCTGCGGCCAGCGCATCGGCTGACCGATCCGGGACGCGCTGGATCTTTCGCTGAGGCACGCGGAGGGGAGGAGGTTGCCGGCGTCGGGTAGGCCATCAGGCCGTTGGCCACATGACCGGAGCTGGATGCCGCGCGGCGGCGCGCAGTGTCGGGTCGGTGAACGGGCGAGACCGGATGCCGCCAGCGTGTCGATGTCGGGGTGTGTTGAAGGAATGACCAGGAGCGGCCAACAATCGAGGCCGCTCCGGCAGGAGGCGGTTGAAACCGGCTCTCACCTGCCGAGGGCGTGGCCGGACGGCCGACGCCATCTTGAAAAAATCTGCCCTCTCCCCGCATGCGGCCGAGCGACCAGCCGGATGAAAAACATAAACAAACTTCTGAAATTCAACAAACAATGGGCGGAGAGAGGGCAGCCGTCCGGGGGCAGAAGCCTCCGGCGGGAGTGGTCAGGCCGCAGCGCAGGCCACCAAAAAGGTGAACCTCAGGGCGCGCCGCGACGTGAGGACAAAAGCCTCAGCTTCCCGTCTTCAGGGAAGTCAGGGGCACGAAAGCGGGCTTCGGGCCGGGCTCGGGCGGGCGGCTCGGATCGTGCTCTTTCAGCACCTTGAACACGCGCTCGGCCATCGGATTAGACTTGATGAAGTCTTCATAGGCCTGACCCAACATGGACTGGGCTGCCGAAAAGATCTCATCCTCGCTCATGCCATCGAACTCGGCGGAGACGAGGTATTGACCCATGCGCCGCAGAATGTGGAGGCGCAGGACCTGGAGCACTTCAGGCTGATATTCCACCTGAAGCAGCTCAAAAAACTCTTCCGCGCTGTGCAGGGACTTCAGCTTGTCGACAACCGACATCGCGACCTCCTTGTTGTCACTCTTCCCGAATACCACCGGCGTCACGCGGCCTCATCGGCCGTGGCGCCGCGGCCGCGCGGACGTTCGCTCTGCAAGTGCGCAAGGCGCGCCTCCAGGAATTCGATCCGGTCGAGCAGCGAGACGATGGCCTCGCCCACCGGGTCCGGCATCAGGTGATGCTCCAGGTCGATGCGGCCGTCGCCGACGCGGCGGCGGTCGGCCATGGGCTTCACCACCCGGCCGGGAATCCCCACGACAGTCATGGCCGGAGGCACATCCTCGATCACCACAGAATTGGCGCCGATGCGGCAGCCCGCCCCCACCGTGATGGGGCCCAGGATCTTGGCGCCCGCACCCACCAGAACACCGTCACGCAGGGTGGGGTGACGCTTGCCGGAGGTCCACGAAGTGCCGCCCAGGGTGACCCCGTGATAGAGCGTCACGTCGTTGCCCACCTCGGCAGTCTCGCCGATCACCACGCACGCGCCGTGATCGATGAAGAAGCGCCGGCCGATGGTGGCGCCGGGATGAATGTCGACGTTGGTCAGGAAGCGGCCGAGCCAGGACAGAAAGCGGGCGGGGAACTTGATGCCCCGGCGCCAGAGCCGGCTCGCCAGCCGGTGCCAGATCACCGCATGGACGCCGGGATAGGTCAGCACGATCTCGACCGTGTTGCGGGCCGCCGGATCGCGCGACTTCACGCAGTCCACGTCCTCGCGGATGAGGCGCCACACCGACAGGGCGGACGCCGTCTCAGCCTCCGCCGCGCCGGCGAGCGGAACGTCGGTTCCCTGCCATTTCGGGCTTCCCATGATCATGGGTCAGGCTCCCATCACTGCGGCGTGGCGGCGCTTGAGCGCCTCTTCGGTGAAGCTGTCCTCGTAGAAGCGCCTGAGCACGTCCGGAGAGACCGAGTTCTTCGACCGGATGGCGAAGTCGCGCACCCGGGCAAGGATGGCGCGGCCGCGCGCCTCGTCCACTGCCAGCCCCTGGTCCGACAGGGCCTTGAGAATGGCGGCAAGTCCCGAATGCTTGCCCAGCACCACCCGGTGCGAGCGGCCCAGCATTTCCGGGCTCAGCGCCTCGTAGGTGCCACGGTCCTTCAGCAGGCCCGAAACATGGATGCCGGATTCATGGGTGAAGATGTCCTCACCCACGATGGCCTTGGTGCGGGGCATGGGGCGACCGGCCGCCTCCATCACCTTCTGCGCCAGCGGCCGCAGCGCTTGCGGGTCGATACCGGTCTCCGAGCGCGCGGTCTGGCGCAGGGCGATGGCCACTTCCTCCAGCGCCGCGTTGCCCGCTCGCTCGCCGAGGCCGGCCACCGTCACGCTGGCATGGCGCGCCCCGCCGGTGACGGCGGCGAGCGTGTTGGCGGTGGCGAGGCCAAGGTCGTCATGGGCGTGGAACTCGATCTCGAGGTCCGTCGCATTGGCGACGCGCCGCACCAGCGCATAGGCAGAAAAAGGATCGAGCACGCCCAGCGTGTCGGCGAGGCGCAGGCGGAAAGCGCCCGCCTCCTTCGCCACCTCGGCCACCTTGCACAGGAAGTCCGGATCGGCGCGGGAGGCATCCTCGCAGCCGACTGCGGCCGTAAAGCCGAGCTTGGTCGCCAGCGTCACCACATGACGCACGGCCCCCAGCGCCCAATCCCGATCGCGGTTGAGCTTGCCCTTCAACTGGCGGTCGGAGGTGGGGATGGAGAGATTGACGTAGTTCACCCCGGCGGAGACCGCGGCGAAGAGGTCTTCCTCGCTCATGCGGCACCAGGCGGCGACGCGAAGGGGCAGCTTGAGGGAAACGATGGAGCGCAGCGTCTCGATTTCCTCGTCGCCCATGGCCGGGGTGCCGGCCTCGATCTCGGGCACGCCGGCCGCAGCCAGTGCTTCGGCGATCTCGATCTTCTCCCGGCGGGTGAATGCGACGCCCGGCGCCTGCTCGCCGTCCCGGAGCGTGGTGTCGTTCAGGAAAACCGTACGGGCCGGCACCGTCCCCGCGGCGGCGCCGCTCGCATCCACGGATGCCCGGCTGGAGCGCGCCAATATGGCCGATGGTGACTTCGCGAGCATGGGTCCCTTCCGATCTACCCCCGCCGCATCGGCCGGGGATGAATGAACTCCACCGGGCTGGGCCCGGACCCTCGTCAGTTCCGCAAGCCCCCGCCTGCCATCATCAGTGCCGCCGGATCGTCCTCGAACACGAAGCCACGCGCCGTCTCCGATTCCACGAAATCGATGACGATGCCGCGCGCGACCGAACGGGATGCCCCATCGATGAAAACCTTGAGGCCGCCCTGCTCGAGAATCAGGTCACCGTCGCGCGCCCGGCTGTCGAGATGCATCAGGTAGTTCACGCCATCGCCGGACCCGGCCTTGGCGACCACACGCAGGCCATCCGCCTGCGCTGAGCACGACAGGGCCGCCTTGATTGCCGACAGAGCATTGGTCGTGAGCGTGATCATCAGTCCGTCCACCTGCGCCTGAGCGCCCCCTGCCGAAGCTACTGGCAAGGCCCGTGCCACCTGATCAAGTCATTGAAATCAGATGGAAAAGACAGACTCGAGTGGTTGTCACGAATGCGACAGCGTCACGGCTTGTGTGATGTTCGACAGGTTCGTGACAGAGAAGCCCCACGCTATAGGTGCGCGAGCCTCCGTATAACTACGTAGTCATTGTCGGGTCGCTGCGGACTTTTTCTTGCCCGCCAACCCGAACAACCGCATTCACGCGGACAATGGCACCACGGCCGAGCCGGAAAATCAGTTTCTGGCCTGTGAAACGCACCGGCCCGCGAGCACGTCAGGCCGGCGAGATCACCACCTTCACATCGGCCGGCTTCGCCCAATAGGGGGCGGAAGTGACGAGCACATGGGCGCCGGCGGCGGCGTAGGCTGCGGCATTGGCGAGGTTCACGCCGCCAGCCGCCGCCACCTTCGTTTCCGGCGCGCGGGCGGCCACCCGGCGGGTCACCTCGGCGATGTCAGCGGGGGTCATCTTCTCGCACTGGAGCACGCCGGGGTGGGCCGGCAGCACCGCGTCCACCTCGTCCAGCGTCTTCACCTCCACCACCACCTTCTTCTCCGGCGCGGCGCGGCGCAGGGCGGCGACGCCGGCGGCGGGGTCGGTGAGGAAGGCCTGGTGCTCGGGAAACAGCAGGAGCGTTTCCGACAAGCCGAGCCGGTGGGGAAAGGCGCCGCCGGCGCGGATGGCGGCGATCATCTGCGCCTTGGCGCCAGGCAATGTCTTGCGCGTGGTCACCACCGCGATATCCGGCGCCACGGCGCGGGCAGCGGCCACGATGTCGGCGGTCAGCGTGGCGATGCCGGAGAGGTACTCGACCAGCGTCTGCGCCACCTTCCACGCGCGAAAGATGGGGCCAGCCGTCCCCTGCGCCATCAGGATGGTCTCACCCGCCGGTGCCCGCGTGCTGGTGACGGCGAGCACGTCGGCCTCGGCCCCGGCGGTCAGGAACAGGTCCCGCGCCAGTTCGACGCCGCACAGGGTGGCATCCGCCCGCATGGCCATGGTCAGGCGGGCCTTGCGTCCTGTGAGGGCCAGCGATTCGGTGGTGAGGTCGCCATAGGGCGCGTCCTCGGCGAGAAGGGCATCCACGCTCGCCTGCGTCCACCATTTGTAGGTCATGCGCCGCCCCCGCCTATGCCGGATCCGATACAGCTGGCAGGCTTATAACGCTCGGGCGGGACGGTCTACGGGACAAAGACGCGCTTCCTCGGCAGCGCCTGCTCACCAAAGCCCTCATGCCGGCGCCGCCTCGCGCCTTGTGGCGGCGCGCAGCAGCTTGAGGCATTCGATATTGGCTGCCAGATCCAGCGCGCAGAAGCCGTCCTGCGTCTCCAGGCGGGGGTCGGCGCCACGGGAGAGCAGCTTTTCCACCGCCTCCACCTTGCCGGCGGAAGCCGCATACATCAGCGAGCTGGCGCCGGTGTCGTTGAGGCTGTCGATGGTGATACCAGCATCCACCAGCAGGTCGATGATGTGGGGGTGATTGCCGACGCAGGCGAGCCACAGGGCGGTGTTGCCATCGCCATTGCGGGTGTCCAGCGCCGCACCGGCGGCAATGAGGCCCGCCACCACCTCGGCGAGCCCCTCCTGGGACGCCTTCATGAGCGGGGTCATGCCATTTTCCGCCGTCGCATTCACCCCATCGGCGGGAAAGCCGAGGCCGACGAGCCAGCCGGAAAGGGCGGCATCGAGCGTCGCCGTCGCGCCGCGCGCGCTTTCGAAAGCCCGCCACGCCTCATATCCGCCATCCACGCTGAACACTTGGGCGAAGCCAAAATCCGACAGGGTCTGGGCATATTCGCGGCTGGCGTTGCCGTGGTAGCAATAGATCACCACTGGCTGCGCCTTCGGCGTCGTACCGATCACCTCCGAAAGGGCCGAATAGGCGAGGTTGCGCGCACTCTCCACATGGCTGGCGGCGTAGGAATTGGCGTCGCGCACGTCGAGCAGCAGGGCCCGGCCTTCGCCGACGATGGATGCGGCCTCCTCGACGCCGATGCAGCGGAAGGGAATGCGCTCTCTCATGGCGTGCTCCTGAACATCCCTCAGGCCGAGCGGCCCGGATAGGCCGGCTCGGTGGTGATGCGGGTGTCGATGGCGGGGCGCCCCACCGTGAAATGATAGAGGGACTGGAACTCCAGGCTTTCCAGCCCCACCAGCCGGTGCAGGTCGTCGTCGAAGAAGCAGCCGATGCCGGTGCCCCGGAACCCCGCCGCCTCCGCTTCCAGATAGAGCACCTGGCCGATGAGACCTGCCTCCCAATGCAGCTGGCGATAGCGCCACGGGTCCGCCGCCACGGTGGCCTCGAACTCGCTGAGCATGGCCAGGGCGAAGCTGCTGTCGCTGGCGATGGCCTGATGGCAGCTGATGGTGCGGGCGATGCCCCGGCAGTCAGTCTCCACCAGCCGATAGAGCGGCAGGTGGTCGGGGCAGCCCTCCGGCGTCACCCACTGGAAATCGGGACGCAACGCGGCCTTCAGCGCGTCCGCGATCCCCGCGCGCCGCGGCAGCGCGTAGAGGCCGGGGGCAAGGCCCTCCACCCGGTGCACGAACAGCAGCGGATGGATGCGCGGCGTAAACCCCCAGGCGTCGAAGGGAGCGACATTCCGGGGCAGAAGCGCATCCAGCATGCCGAAGAAGACCTCCTGCGGCATGATGCTGTTCTTCGCCTCGAAGCGCTGGGCGCTTCGGCGGCCGAGGATGACGGAGGAGGCCTTAACCTCGTTCGTCACCGCGCGGGCCGGCAACTCCGGGCCGGCGGCCGGAGCCGGATCGGGCGCGCCCGCGCCACCGTGGGTGGCGGCGCTCACCGCATCGATCACCGGCCAGCGATAGAGCTTGTGCCGGTCCAGCACATTGGCCTTGCCCGTCCACCCGCGCGTGTCCGGATCGGGCGGCGGCGCGACGAGGGAGGGTCCCGGCGTGATCTGGATGAGGATATCGGGATCCTCCCGCTCGGCCCCGTCAAAATCCGCCTCGCGATCGAAGCCGCCCAGGCGCGCGATCTGGGCGCTGCCCACGCCCTCCACCATACGCGCGCTCCAGCCGAGGCAGGCGGCGGCATAGCGCACGGCGGCAAGGGCGTGGCCGAGATCGAGCTGGCAATAGCGGAACGCCCGCTCGCCGTATTTCCAAGCCTCCCGCCAGTGGATGGAGGAGAGTGCCAGATGAAGCCGCGCCGGCCCCGCTGCGGACCGCGCGAAGCTACGCTCCATCACGAAACCCGACGCGCTGGCAAAGGCGACCGAGGTCGAAGTCCGCGCGGCAAAGCGCTGCTCCAGCACGTGGTCGCGGCTGACATAGTGATGACCCCCGTCGGGCACGCCGGCGACGTTGGACGCCAGCACATAGGCCTCGGTTGGGTGCAGATTGCCGCTGGAGGGATTGCAGCGCACCGCCCAGCGGTCCGGTCCATATTGCTTCCAGCCGGCCAGGCCGAAGGACAGTTCCAGCAGCAGCGCAACACCGGCCAGATCGAGCGGCGCCGCCGGCACCGCGCCGGGCGTGACCATCTCGCCATAGGTGATGGCCAGCCCCTCCGCCGCCAGCGGCAGGGCCAGGCGCGGGCAGCCCTCGAACTCCCGGAACGGGTTGGGCTGGGCGTCCCAGTCCAGGGTTTCCGGCCCCGCCGCATAGGCCTTGAGGCTGTGTTTGGTGCGCGCGTGATAGGCGAGCGCCGTATCAGCCGGACGGGCAATGGGCGGGGCAGCATTCATGGTTCAGGACGCCTTGCGTTGCACCGGGTCAGGACACGGCACATGCGGGCTGGAGCAGCCTTCCAGCGGCCGCGCCGCCGGATCGGACGGCCCCAGCAGGGACAGGACGGGCTCGCGGTCGAAGCCGGCGCAGCGCCCGCTCTCCGTCTCCACCAGCGGGCGGCGGATGAGCAGGGGCTCGGCCAACATCAGCGCGATGGCGGTCTCCGCGTCGACGGCGGAGGGGTCCACCGCGCCGGACTTCACCTTGGGCGCTGCCGGGTTGAACCAGGCGGCGACCGGGGTGTCACCGAAGAAGCCGCGCAGGCGCTCTGCGGTCCAGGGCTCGGTCAGGAGGCTGCGGACCTCCAGCGTGTGACCGGCATTGGACAGGGCGAGCTTCTGCCGGGCATTGGTTCCGCAGCCCGGCTTCTCGTAGAAAGTGACGATGGCCACGAGCGGCTATTTCATCACGGTGAGCTGGACCAGCGGGGCGGCGCCGCCACGGCCGAGCACGGTGTCCACCTTCTTGCGCACAGCTTCCAGCGTGAGCGGCTTCACCACCGCGCCATGAGCGCCGGCCTTGAGCCCTCCCACCGCGACAGCCTCGCTGGCTTTGTCGGTGACGATGAGGATCCGCACGTCCGGGAACTTCGCCTTCATCTCGGCGATCAGGCCGTCGCCGCGCGTCTGGAGCAGGGAGACGCCGAGCAGGATCACGTGCGGCACCAGCCAGCCCGTCCCTTTCTCATAGGCTTCCTCGGGGGTGGCAAGTTCGTGGGTCTCGATCTCGTCGTGCAGCATGAACTGGAGCGCCGCGCGCGTGATCTCGTCCTCGTCCACCACGAAGACGCGCCGCTGGTCCACCGCCTTGGAAGTCTCAACGCCGATCTGCATTTTAACCCTCGCTCGTCTTCCCCTCGCCGGGGTGTGCACCCGTTCGCTCGCCGGCATGCAAACATGCGGGCCGGGCGCGCAATGAACGCATCAAGCAAGTTCCGTTCCTGAGACCTCAGCGCGGCCGGCCAGACGCCGGGCGCGGGGCTGTTCACCCTGTGTTTCAACGCCCGCGCACGCGCATGCGCGGGCCTGCGTATCCGCCCGCGCATGTGCGGACGGATGCGCGCGAATGTTTTCAGACACCGCAACGTCGGCATGCAGCCCAGTTGTTTTAATCCCGACACAACCAAAGGGGGCTGTCATGTTCGACACAGCACGACGCGGGCGGCCTTGTCGCCGGGATTTTGATGCAAATCAAAGATTTGGGGGCGCCGATGGCGAGTGGCACGCTGGTTGCTCCTTCCTTTGGCGCAACAGCGAGTGAGGGCTGAGTGCACGCCTAGGCCATCTGCCAGCGTAGCGCTCCTTCCCGTAACCCGCGGGGCGTTTCCGACCGATATTGCTGACGAGAGAAACGGCCTCGCGCCACGCGCGCGGTGGTCTTCCGTATAGGTTCGAAGGAGAGACAGATGTCTTCGCTGCGACAGATCGCGTTTTACGGGAAGGGTGGCATCGGCAAGTCCACCACCTCTCAGAATACCCTGGCTGCGCTTGCGCAGATGGGTCACAAGATCCTCATCGTGGGTTGCGACCCCAAGGCCGACTCGACCCGCCTGATCCTGCACGCCAAGGCCCAGGACACCATCCTGTCGCTTGCGGCGAACGCCGGCTCGGTGGAAGACCTCGAGCTCGAGGACGTGATGAAGATCGGCTACCAGGACATCCGCTGCGTGGAGTCCGGTGGTCCTGAGCCGGGCGTTGGCTGCGCCGGCCGCGGCGTGATCACCTCGATCAACTTCCTGGAAGAGAACGGCGCCTACGAGGACATCGACTACGTGTCCTACGACGTGCTCGGCGACGTGGTGTGCGGCGGCTTCGCCATGCCCATCCGCGAGAACAAGGCG
Organism: Xanthobacter autotrophicus; assembly: GCF_005871085.1. Taxonomy (GTDB): domain Bacteria; phylum Pseudomonadota; class Alphaproteobacteria; order Rhizobiales; family Xanthobacteraceae; genus Xanthobacter; species Xanthobacter autotrophicus. The sequence continues at coordinate 11,786 of NZ_VAUP01000035.1, forward strand.
CAGGAAATCTACATCGTGATGTCGGGCGAGATGATGGCCATGTATGCGGCCAACAACATCTCGAAGGGCATTCTGAAGTATGCGAACTCCGGCGGCGTGCGCCTGGGCGGGCTGGTGTGCAACGAGCGCCAGACCGACAAGGAGCTGGAGCTGGCTGAGAACCTGGCGAAGAAGCTCGGCACCGAGCTGATCTACTTCGTGCCGCGCGACAACATCGTGCAGCACGCCGAGCTGCGCCGCATGACCGTGATCGAGTATGCGCCCGATTCGGTGCAGGCCCAGCACTACCGGAACCTTGCGGAAAAGGTTCACGCCAACAAGGGCAACGGCATCATCCCGACCCCCATCACGATGGACGAGCTCGAGGACATGCTGATGGAGCACGGCATCATGAAGGCCGTCGACGAGAGCCAGGTCGGCAAGACCGCCGCCGAGCTCACCGCCTGAGGCTGACGACTTCGATGGGCCGGCCGCACGCCGGCCCATCACCCCGGACGCCGAGCCACGTGACAAGCCGCACCGGTTTTGCCACGAATATTTCAGATGGCTCCGCGTGACCTTTTCGATACGCGTTATTCATGCAGCTTAGGCGCAAGACTTCTCAGACGTCCCGGTCCCTCGCCCTCGGGCGAGGGACCTTTTGCTGAACGGGGCGCCTTTGGCTGGACGAGGCAGTTGCCGGCCGATCGCCGGACGTGCCCGCGAGAATTCCCTCTCCCCATCTCTTCTTTGCGCGCCCATCCCTCGCGTCTGGCATAAGCGCGACAACTCCCGCACACGCGGCCACGTCAGTTCGCACGCCTCGTCTGCCTCCGGACAGACCGCCCGAAACCCAGGCCGGCCTTACGTCGCAATTGCGACGCGCCATCGCGAAGCGCTCGCAATACGACAGCCCTCGATCCAACACATGCACGCACGCTCCCGGCCGCTGTCGCCTTCCTGACACGATTTCAAGGTCGCCATGAAGAGTGGCGCAACAATCGCGTCGCCGTTTCGCGACAATACTGCTCAAGTCCTTGCCATTGCGAATGATTCACAGATGACAGCCGCTTGGTACGCGGTTTGCTAGTCACTATCCGAAGCCGTGGTGAAGGGCTCGGAGCGAATTCATGCACATTGTCGTCTGCATCAAACAGGTCCCGGACTCAGCTCAGATCCGTGTCCACCCCGTCACGAACACGATCATGCGGCAGGGCGTGCCGACGATCATCAACCCCTACGACCTGTTCGCGCTGGAAGAGGCCATGCGGCTGCGCGACAAGTTCGGCGGCGAAGTCACCGTGCTCACCATGGGTCCGCCCTCGGCGGAAGATTCCCTCCGCAAGGCGCTGACCTACGGCGCCGACCGCGCGGTGCTGCTGACCGACCGCTTCTTCGCCGGCTCCGACACCCTGGCCACCAGCTTCGCCCTCGCCACCGCCATCACCAAGATCGGCGAAACCTATGGCGTGCCGGACCTGGTCTTCACCGGCAAGCAGACCATCGACGGCGACACCGCGCAGGTCGGTCCTGGTATCGCCAAGCGCCTTGGCCTGATCCAGGTGACCTATGTGGCCAAGGTCGCCGACTTCGACCCCGCCGCGCGCACCATCACGCTGGAGCGCCGCGCCGAGGGCGGCACCCAGGTGCTGAAGAGCAAGCTGCCCTGCCTCGTCGCCATGCTGGAGGCAACCAACGAGATCCGTCGCGGCTCCATGGAGAACGCCCTGCGCGCCGCCCGTGCCGAGGTCGTGAAGTGGAGCGCCAAGGATGCCGGCGTCCAGGACATGAGCAAGTGCGGCCTGAAGGGCTCACCCACCATCGTGAAGCGGGTGTTCGCGCCGAGCGCGCGCGCCGAGAAGGCGAAGTTCATCGAGGCCCCCGAGGGCGGAAACCTCGCCGACGCCCTGATCGCGGAAGTGTTTGCCCGCCAGCCCAATCTCGAAGCCGATTTGACCGCGCTCGCGCGCGGCTTCTGACGGCCGACGACCCAGGAACAGAGAGCCGACCATCATGAGCGAGCCCAAGACCCCCCCAGCCCCCGCCGCCGGTGGACGCGCGTCCACCAAGAAGGAACTGCCGGAGCACTTCAAGGCGTACAAGCACGTCTGGGTGTACATCGAGCAGGAGCGTGGCCAGGTCCATCCCGTCTCCTGGGAATTGATGGGCGAAGGCCGCAAGCTTGCCGATAAGCTGGGCGTCGAGCTCGGCGCCGTGGTGCTCGGCGCCGAGGGCGAGACGGTGCGCGGGGCGGTGGCGGAAGCCTTCTGCTACGGCGCCGATATCGCCTACGTGGTCGCCGACCCGGTGCTCACCGACTACCGCAACGAGGCCTACACGTCCGCGATGACGGACCTCGTGAACACCTACAAGCCGGAAATCCTGCTGCTCGGCGCCACCACCCTCGGCCGTGACCTCGCCGGCGCGGTGGCCACCACCCTGCTCACCGGCCTCACCGCCGATTCCACCGAGCTGGACGTGGACGCCGACGGCTCGCTGGCCGCGACCCGCCCCACCTTCGGCGGCTCCCTGCTCTGCACCATCTACACGCTCAACTACCGTCCGCAGATGGCCACCGTGCGCCCCCGCGTGATGTCCATGCCCATCCGGGTGGAAAAGCCGGTCGGCCGCGTGGTCGAGCACAAGCTCGGCGTGGTGGAAGACGACATCATCACCAAGATCCTGAGCTTCCTGCCCGACCGCGATTCCAACAAGGCGAACCTCGCCTATGCGGACGTGGTGGTGGCCGGCGGCATGGGCCTCGGCTCGCCGGAGAACTTCCAGCTGGTGAAGAACCTCGCCGCCTCCATGGGCGCCGAATTCGGCTGCTCGCGCCCGCTGGTGCAGAAGGGCTGGGTGGCCTCGGATCGGCAGATCGGCCAGACCGGCAAGACCATCCGTCCCCGGCTCTACATCGCCGCCGGTATTTCGGGCGCGATCCAGCATCGCGTGGGCGTGGAGGGTGCCGATCTCATCGTCGCCATCAACACCGACAAGAACGCTCCCATCTTCGACTTCGCCCATGTGGGCATCGTGACCGACGCCGTGCGCTTCCTGCCCATGCTGACGGAAGCCTTTTCCAAGCGCCTGTCCGCTCACTCCCGCGACAAGCTCGCCAGCTGAAGGATTGCTCCGATGATCGACGAAAAATTCGATGCCATCGTCGTTGGCGCCGGCATGGCCGGCAATGCGGCGGCCTACACCATGGCCAAGCGGGGCCTCAAGGTGCTCCAGCTGGAGCGCGGTGAGTATTCCGGCTCCAAGAACGTTCAGGGCGCCATTCTCTACGCCGACATGATGGAAAAGATCATTCCCGACTTCCGGGAAGACGCTCCTCTGGAGCGCCATCTCATCGAGCAGCGCTTCTGGATGATGACGGACAATTCGCACACCGGCCTCCAGTACCGGTCTGACGAATTCAATGAGGAAAGCCCGAACCGCTACACCATCATCCGGGCGCAGTTCGACAAGTGGTTCTCCAGCAAGGTGCGCGAAGCCGGCGCCCTCGTCGTGTGCGAAACCACGGTGACCGAGCTGGTTCAGGACGCCTACGGCAAGGTGATCGGCGTAAAGACCGATCGCGGCGGCGGCCAGATCCATGCGGACGTGGTGGTGTTGGCGGAAGGCGTCACCGGCCTGCTCGGCACCCGCGCTGGCCTGCGCAAGATCCCCAAGCCGACCGAAGTCGCGCTCGCCGTCAAGGAAATGCACTTCCTTCCGCAGGAAGTGATTGAGCAGCGCTTCAACCTCAAGGGCAACGAAGGCGTCGTGATCGAGGCCGCCGGCACCATCTCCAAGGGGATGACCGGCATGGGCTTCATCTACACCAACCGGGAGTGCATTTCGGTGGGCCTCGGCTGTCTGGTGTCGGACTTCCAGTCCACGGGCGTCTCGCCCTACCAGTTGCTCGAGAAGTTCAAGAGCCACCCGTCCGTCGCACCGCTGCTGGAAGGCTCCGAGGTGAAGGAATATGCCGCGCATCTCATTCCCGAGGGCGGCTACAAGGCGATCCCCCAGTTGTATGGCGACGGCTGGGTGGTGGTGGGCGACGCGGCGCAGCTCAACAACGCCATCCATCGCGAAGGCTCGAACCTCGCCATGACCTCGGGTCGCATCGCAGCCGAGGCGGTCTTCCAGGTCAAGTCCCGCAAGGACCCCATGACCGCCCAGAATTTGTCGCTCTACAAGAAGATGCTGGACGACAGCTTCATTATGAAGGATCTTAAGAAGTATAAAGATATGCCGAAGCTCCTGCATATCCAGTCGCAGAACTTCTTCCTCACCTATCCCCAGCTGGTCAACAAGGCCATGGAGAACTATCTGCGTGTCGATGGCACGCCGAAGAAGGAGAAGCAGAAGTTGACGATGAAGTCCTTCGTCTCCGCACGGTCGTGGGCGGGCCTGTTCGGCGACGCCTTCCGTCTCGCGCGCGCCTGGCGCTGACGTCCTTTTCGGTCAGCCGTCTCAAGCTCGGACTCAGATTTGCTCGAACCCAGGTGGCGGATGTCATCCGCCACCGCCAACCTTCGGGAGTTTCCCATGGCCACTACCGAAACCGCCGTTCGCGTCGAAGACAAGCTCTTCCAGAACCGCTACCTCGTGGATGCCGGCCGCGCCCATATCAAGGTGCGCCCGCACACCACCCCCTCCCCGGCCCTCAAGGCCCTGCTCACCACCTGCCCTGCCAAGTGCTACGAGATGAACGACAAGGGTCAGGTGGAAATCACCGCCGACGGCTGTGTCGAATGCGGCACCTGCCGCATCATCGGCGAGCCCTCCGGCGACATCGAGTGGAACTATCCGCGCGGTGGCTACGGCGTGCTGTTCAAGTTCGGCTGACACCCCGGGGCATCTTCCGCCCGGTCGTTTTCAAGGAAGATGCTCCCTCCATTTTTCATCGAATTTTGATCGCGCAAGCGAACAGCATTTCGTTCAAGCATGGTGAGCCGCCTCCGGAACGATCCCACGGGTCGCGCCGGAGGCGGTACTACTTTGCCAATCTAACGGCGTGCGCTCGTCGTCCGACGCCCTCTGGAACAGTTCCACCTTCCCTCCTAGATTAGGGACGGGAGGACGATCCATGTCCGCACATGTGGCCGAAGAGCCAGATACCGCTATTGAAGCCCTCGACTGGCAGGGGCGCCCATTGCGCTGCCAGGATTGTCCGCATGAGGACATCCACGCCGAAGGTCGCTGCGACCTGGGCAAGGTCTGCGTGGCCGACCGCCGGCGCAAGCGCATCGACCGGTTCTTTTCCCAGAACGCGACGCTGGCCGCCCGCTATCTGGACCACCCCTATTTCGAAGTCCGGGCGCTCGCCGCAAAGCATGCCAGCGTCTTCCTGCTGGCGCCGCTGAAGGACGATCCGGAGCCGGACGTACGCGTGGTGGCCGCTGCCCGCCTGCCAGCGGCTCGGGTGAAGGAGATGCGCTTCGACGCCGAGCCGCGAGTGCGGATCGCGGTCGCGGAACGGCTGGAAGGCAGCGACCTCGTCGCCCTGCTGGCAGATGGCGATTATCAGGTTCGCATCGCCGCGGCCCGACGCGCCCCGCCGGACGCGCTCGTCTATCTGATGCACGACCCCGAAACCGACGTGCGTCGCGTGGTGGCGCGCCGGTTGCCGCAGGCTCAGCTCACCCGCATGGCCAGCGATGAGGATCCTCTGGTCCGCGTTGTGGTTGCCGAGCATCTCGATCCGGACCGGCTCGCGCCCCTGGTGTCCGATCCCGACATGCGGGTCCGCTTTGTCGTTGCCGAGCGAATCGATCCGCGCTTCCTTCCCCAGCTCACTGAGGACAGCGTGCCACCTGTGGCCGAAATCGCACGCCAGCGCCTCGCTTCACCCTGACGCGACACGCTCCACACACGAACGAGCGCTAAGGCCGGCGGACTCATACGCCGGCCTTTTTCTTTTCTTCCTGCCCATAATGACACGCATTCGCGGCCGAATACGTCGAACCTCAGCATGTCGGCGGCAATATCCGTAATATTCCGGAATGGACAACAGGCCCAACACTGATTCTGGCATCCTAACTGCATGGCCATGGCGTTGATGAATGGCAGAGCGAGCGCCACTGCCCCGTTCGAGAAGACGCTCGAGAACCGAGGATGCCATGATCGAAGTCACAGCGAATGAAGTGAAATTCTCCGCCTACCGGGCGGATCCCGAAGGCACGCCCAAGGGCGCTGTCGTGGTCCTGCAGGACGTGTTCGGGGTGAATGCCGACATCCGGAAGATCGCGGACGACTTTGCCGCCGCCGGCTATGTCGCGGTCGCGCCATCCTTGTTCGACAAGGTGAAGTCCAATATCGAGCTCGACGCTTCGGCCGACGCCGAGGGTCGCTCGCTGACTGCCGAGTTGGGCACGGAATGGCCCATCGAGGCGATCCAGGCCACCGTGGACACGGTGAAGGGCGCCGGCAAGGTCGCCCTCGTGGGCTATTCCTGGGGCGGCTACCTCGCCTATCTCGCCGCCAACAAGGTGACGGGCCTCGCCTGCGCCATCGGCTATCACGCCGACGGGCTGCTGGAGGGCGTCATGGAAAAGCGCCGCATCCCGACCCTCATTCATTTCGCCGAGCAAGACCCGCTGGTGTCCGAGGAGGACCGGATCCAGTTCCGCGCCCGCCGTCCGGATGTGTCCGCCTTCTCCTATCCGGACGCGACCCGTGGCTTCGGCTATCCAGCCGGCCCCGCCTATCAAGCCGAAGCGGCGGAAAAGGCGCAGGAGCGCACCTTGTTCTGGATCTCTCAATACGTGGTTGGCCAAGGGCCCGTGCTCTTGAAGAATGCCGGCGCCTATGCCCAGGCCAAGACGGAAAAGAAGGGCAAGAAGAAGGCTGACGACGACATGGGCCCGCCCGTCGACTGAGCGCCTTTGACGTCAACATTATCCGCGAAAATCTGTTTTCCGGAATATAAACTCCCTTTCTGCTGGTCCACACTGACTTTGGCCGGCAGGACTCAGCTTCATCGCCCCTTGCATTCACGCATCCCGCTTCACGCGGGATGCGTGAATGCGGTCCCTTTCCAGGCCGACCCGATCGAGACCTTGTCGGGGAGGCTGGCGGGGACATGGCACCAAGCGGGCACGACCTCAGGAAACCGGCCGGCGCGCCCAAGTCTCCGGCTTCGCGAGCACGGCACATTGGTGTTTTCCGGCGATAAGGGATGGAATTATTTGCCGACTTGAGCCAAGCTTAAGGACGTTTCATCGGATACACCTACGCGGAAGCCCATCAGGGACGCCACCATGAGCGTGATCGAGCACGATTTTGGCGCTGGCAAGCGGCGCAAGGAGAAGCGCTTCCGGGATCTGCTGAGCCTCGACGCCCTGCATGAGCAAAACATCCGGGCAAATCCGCTGCCCTATCTGGAGCGCGCCAGCGAGCGCATCTTTCAGCTGGAGAAAACCCTGTTCGAGGCGGCCCTTGCAGGCCGACCGCCCAGCGAGGGGGACCCACCTGGCGCCACCGTCACCATCAGCGATGCGGAATATCAACGCCTTGTGGCGTGCCGCGCGGTCGTAGACGCCGCCTTTGCGGAAATCCAGGCGCGGACCGAGGGCGACGACACAGTCTGACCTCTCTTGAACGCGTGATGTTCTTGACGTCCGAAATACTGGGGCTCCGAAAGAACGGAGCAACGTCACTCCCGCAATTCAACAGTCGCATCGGGGTGTCAGATCAGCGCTGGCGCGCTTTGGCGCTCGTGGGAGAGAAACACCGGGCGGAGCGCCCCTTCCATGGGGAAACAACCATGGAGAGCCGAGCGATTGCAGCCGAGCGGAGGGTTCGATCCGTTCCCACCAATGGCCCACGAGTTGGCTCATGGGCCATTGGTCAAGCCCGCGCCGGAGGCTACCGCTTGGCCACGGTCAAAGGCAAAAGGCCGACGGGGTCAGTTGTGGACCGAAGCCGGCGGCGTCCACTGATAGAGGTCGCCCCAGCCACTGCCGGCCTTGAATTCGTGAGTGAAGCCGAGTTCTCCGAGGGCGACGGCAAAGCCCAGTTGCTCTCCGCTCTTCACGCTCGCGAGCAGCGGAACCTTCTTGTCCTGGAGCTCCCCGAGGAGAGCGGGCAGGACCTTGTCCTCACGCACCGCCGGCGCCACGGCGGCATAGGCCACGTGGATGGCCTCGCTGTTGCGGAAACCCCACTCGAAATCATCGCGGCGGGCAAGAAGGGCGCCGACGATGCCCTTTTCATTGTCCACCAGCACCGGCGACAGGCCGGAAGTGCAGCAGGCCACCAGCTCGGACAGAAGGCTTTCCTGCTCCAGTTCGTCCTCGACCTTGAAGGGGATGTCGGACGACACTTGGCGCAGCAGCCCCCAGATGCCCTGCACGTCGCTCAGTGACGCCATGCGTCGGGTCAATTCGGCCATAACATCTCTCCAGCGAAATCAAAAAAGAACTTGCGCATTCTAGATGATCCGTCAGAATTTTCAATATTCGTGATGACATTGGGTGCGAAAATCGGGATGTCGCGAAGCACACGCGGTTCTTTTTTATGATGTTGGATGCGCGACACTGTCGCCTCTCCGACACGGAAATCCGTGTTTCCGCGTCTGGCAAGAACCTTGCTCACCCTCAACGAGCGGGGCCTTGAAGGCGCGCTCCGCCTTATCTGCTGGAGCAAGGCATGTCAGAGAGTGAAGGGTTTTTCATCGATTGGGACGGCAACGCCCGCAGCGTCTCCGATCCCGGCGGCGGATATGTGTGCGACATCGACATGGTTGCCAAATACGTGGCGGTGAACACCAAGACCGGCGCGCTGGTGCATGAAGGCACCTATTACAAGACCATCGAAGCCATCGCGAAGGCCGGCATCAAGGCATCCTTCGTGCCGGGCTCCCACCCGTGGGGCTCGAAGAAGGACGGCTTCTGAGCAGGCGGGCGGGCACCGCGCCCGCCCCTTGCCGCCCCCCCTTGCCGCCGACCGCCGCATCAGATCTGGACGACCAAACGCAATCCACGCAGCATGCGACACGCAACAGACGCGAAAAGGAGACTCGGCGATGGTCCCGACGACGATTCTCATCGATGAGGCCCCTCGGTGCGTCGTTCGCCCGAACGACACGAAGGACCTCAACCGCTTCCTGCGCAACGCGAAATCATACCTTCTGGCGGAGCAGCCGGAGGGCAAGATCACCCACCGCAACGCATCGGAGGAGGAGTTAGCGAAGTGGCGCAGCGCCTTGGCCTTGCACCAGGCCTGGGGCGGCTCGGACGAGGAGTTCTTCGGCGTTCCGCTTTAGGTCCCTCGCGGACAAAGCGCTGGTAAAACGCCGTAGACCAATGCCGGCAAAGCCGGCACGGCGGAACTCGGCGCGGCCTGTCCGGGCCGTGACGGACCGCACCGCGAAATCAAGGCCGCGCCGCGTGACCCGCCGTATCGTGGGGATTGCCAGCCGTGTTGCGCATCCAATCGGCGAGCTTGGCCATGGCGCCGTAGACCTCATCCCGCGCCGCCGCGTCCGCCACGGTCTCCTCCAGCGCCCCACGCATGCACAGGAGCCATGCGTCCCGCTCGCTGTTGCCGATGGCAAAACCCATGTGGCGCTGGCGCAGGCGCGGATGGCCCTTCTCCACCGAATAGAGCTTGGGACCGCCGGTCCATTCGGTCAGGTAGCGCTTGAGCACGTGCTTGGTCTGAGACAGGTCGTCCGCGTGCATGTTGCGGATGCCCTCGGCCTCGGCCAGCGTATCCATGCGGCGGTAGAAAGCCTCGACCAGCCGGTCGATGACCACAGCGCCGCCCAGGCGCTCGAACATGGGTACCACCTCGACCGTGTCGGACATGGGTCAACCTCACGCAAAGGGTTGGAACAAAGACGTCGGCCGATAGGACGTAGAAACCGCCTATTCGTCCATGTTGGGCAGAAGGATCACCTCGGCCGGGGCGCCGGCGCCCTGGGCCTCGACGAAGTCAAGCGCCGAGACGAGGGAGAGCCCGCCGCCGCTTTCCATCAGCACCACAGCGTCCGGCGGAAGCTTGCCGAGCGCCTCGAGGAGTTGCGCCACCGTCATGACCGTCCCTCGTTCCTCTTGCCGGAGAGCGTCGATGCAGATCCCGCCATGGCGATGCTCAGGCGGGACCAAGCGGCGCGCCCGCCTCGTCGAAGGCGAGCACGACCGTTTCTTCGTCCATGGTCACCTCGGCCCGGCGCAGGGCGCCATTGCCGTGATACGCGTAGCGGTGCGCCAGCTCGACCTCGCCATAGACCATCTTGTCGAAGCCCGCCAACAGCCCGTCCGCATCGAAAAAGGCGCGGATGAAGGTGTTGCGATGGGTCAGCTGCGCCTCCGGAATGGCTTCCACCAGCCGGAAGGGCAGCTTCACGCCCGTATAGGTGGTGTAGAAGCGGCATTCTCCCGCTTCCACGCCCGCCGTCTCCAAATCGCCCGTCATGCCGTCTCCACCCTGGACATGTCCTGCTACTCGATGCCGCCGTCATCAGTCCGGCGAGATCATGATCTCCATGGTGTCGTCGAAATCGTCATACGGGAAGGGCCGCGGCTCCTCTTCCACCAACCGGACGCCGCACAGGCACACATCACGGCCCACCACTGCCAGGGCGATGGGCTCCAGGTGCTTGCCCTCGCAGGCGCCTTCCACACAAGCCCCGCTCTCGATGTCGAACAGCGATCCGTGGCGGCCGCAACGCAGTCGCGTGCGATCCGCATTGAAGAATTCGCCGCCGCCGATGTTCAGCCACGTCCCCTGGTGCGGGCACGCATTCACATAACCCGCGAACTCCCGGACCCCGGTACGGATCACCACGATGCGGAAGGGGCGCGCCTCGCCGTCATCCATGACACGGGAGAGGTCGAAGGCCTTGGCCGCGCCGGGGGAAATCTGTTCAATCTCGCAGATGGCATAAATATCGATCTCGTCGGCAGACATCCCCGTCCCGCTCCCGTCCTGCCAGAACCGCGCCGGCGAAAAATGCCGACCCCTGTCGCATATGAAACAGACTGTCGGGACTTCCGGCCGCTGCGGCGGCGGGAGACCGAACTGCCCCGATATTTGCATGAAGCATGCCGACTGCCGCCCTCCCCCCGGGGGCGACGCACGATGATGCGCGCGACGGATGGCACAGGATGGATGGCACACGATGGCCGCGATGAAGTTCTACATGACGCCCGGCTCCTGTTCGACAGGCATCCACATCATCCTGGAGGAGCTGGAGGAGGTCTTCGAGGCGCACATCGTGAATCTGCCGGCCGGCGACCATTTCAAGCCCGAATACGTGGCGGTGAACCCGAAGTCCACGATCCCGGCGCTGGTGCGGCCGGACGGCAGCGCGCTTACCGAGGTGGTTTCCATCGCCTATTGGCTGGCGCGCAGCCGGGGACGGGGCCGGCTGTGGCCCGCCGACGCAGATGCGGAAGCCCGAGCCCTCGAAGCCATGGTCTATGTGGTGGGCACCGTGCACGGCCAGGGCTTCGCCCGCATCTTCTCCACTCCGACCTTCGCCGCCAGTCCCGCCGACCGCCCGAAGGTGGAAACCCTAGGCCGGGACATCGTGAGCCAGGGCTTCTCCATTCTCGATACTGCGCTCGCCGGTCGCGACTATGTTGCGGGCAGCTTTTCCGCCGCCGACCCCATCCTGTTCTACGTGGAATTCTGGGCGGAAAAGACCGGCATGGATCTGCCGCCCAACCTCGCCGCCCACTACCGGCGCATGCTGGCCCGGCCGGTGGTGCAGCGCGTGCTGCGTGAGGAAGGCTACAATCTCGCCCTGCTCGGTGTGACGCAAAGCCTTCCCAACTGACACAACTTGCCACTCACAGCCCAGAAGGAGAGTGCCCATGGCTGACATGTTCGTGGTGACCGAGGAAAACCGGGATGACATGTCCCGCAAGGCGGGCATCTTTCTCTATTCGGAAACCAGGCTCTGGCTGGAGGACGCGTGCGTCCATCGGACCGATGGCCCCGCCGTCATTTCCCCCGACGGAGTGGAGCGCTGGTATGTCCGCGGAACGGAAGTGACGCGGGGGGTCAAGGCCTTGTTTTCGGAGAACAAATGGTCGCTCGCGAAAGGCCTCGACACGGACGAGAAGCGGGCCCGCTTCGCCGCGCAGTTCCTCGGCTGAGGCGCGCCGGGGTGAGGGTGTCTGGCGGAGGCTGCCAGGCGCCGAAACGGGAATGGCCGGCACAGGGCCGGCCATTCCTAAAGATCGTACACCTCAATATGATCAGATGAGGCCGAGTTCCAGCTGGACCTCGTCGCTCATGCGCGACTTGTCCCATGGCGGATCAAACACAAGCCTCATCTTCACGTCCGAAACGCCTGGAACCACGCCCACTGCTTGCTGCACCCAGCCAAGCATCTGCCCAGCGACCGGGCAACCCGGAGCGGTAAGCGTCATGTCAATCTCAACAACGCCTTCGTCCTTCACCTCGATACGATAGATCAAGCCGAGATCGTAAATATTAACGGGAATTTCAGGGTCCGTCACCGTGCGCAAGCCGGCGATGATGGCTTCCATCAAGGCCGCTTCATCTTCCGCAAACTCTTCAATGCTCCGCACCTCACCATGGAGGATCATCGTGGTCGGAGCGGCAATGCCGTGATCACTTGGCTGAGTCATTTGCCGATTGCCTCCTGCCCCCTCGTCATACAATTCCGTAGCAAGGGCGATGCCAACGGCAAGACCATGCCACTGTGCGATCAGGTCCGCCTCGGCCGGTCAATCGAGACCTTCCGCAAGAGCGGCCACCACGGGCCACCCCACAGCACCGGTGGGGTCGAGCACCTTGAGCGCATCAAGCTTTTCCGCGGCCTCGTCCGGCCGGCTCTGGCGCAGATGGATGAAAGCCAGTGCCTTCAGCGTGTAAAGGGCAAATCGCCCCGGTCCTTCGGGCAGGATGTCGTGAGGCTCCCACTTGTGCCAGTCGAGGTCCCACCCCGCCTGGCTCGCCGCCTCTTTTAGCCCGCCCTCGGCCGCCGCTTCCGCCTCGTCCAGGTTGCCCTGGTAGGTGTGGATCTTGTAGAGGCAGAAATAGACCGGCAACTCGGCCGGCGCCGTGGCGAGCGCCTGACGGAACAGTTCGTCCGCGCGCTGGCGATCCCGGCGATAGGCGATGACGCCCTGCTGGAGCAGCGCGTTCACCGCATCCGACACCTCGCCGAAATTGATGACATCCGTATTGGGCAGCAGGTCGATCATGACTTCGGCCCTTCGATGGGGCTGGCGAAAGCCTTCAGTGGGTCATTTCACCAGATAGGGATGGGACGGCGCATCGGCCGTCCGGGCATTGCGAAACGTCAGCGCGCGGCTCACCGCCTGGGCAATAACCAGGGCCCGGGCGTCGAGCCCGGTCCAGTCGGCGCCCCGGCCGCGAGGATCGATCTCCAGGAGCTTGACACCGGCCGGCACCTCGGTGCCGTCGCGAACGACGCCGCGAACGATGCCATCGAACGGCGCGCAAATGGATTCGCCGCCGAGATAGCCGATGTGGAAATCCTTGAAGGCGCGGGCGCCAATCTCGATGGCGGTGTGCCAGCGGCCCGGCACCTTCGCATGAACGAAGCGGTCGGAGGTGGCGCTTCCGAGGGGGCGGGCGATGCCGTCGGGCGCGTCGGTGGGGCCGTGCTGGATGATCTGGCCTTCCTTGCCCGGGCGCGTCTCAATGGCCAGGTCGCAATTGGTGCCGCCGCTGAAGCCCGGCCCAAGGCCAATGGTGAGCTTGGCGAGGCGCCGCAGGTCCGGGGTCACCTGATATTTGTTCATGCGGGCATCCACCAACAGGTCGATTGTGCCGAGCACGATCAGGTCCAGCAGGCCGAGACTGGTGACAAGGACCGTGTTGCGCGCAAGACCGGCGCGAATGTGGACGCCCGTGTCAGCGCGCTCCGCCTTCACTCCGTCCACACTCACGTCGTCCTCGTACAGGGCGTCGTGGAACGCCATCTTGCGGCGAATGACCGGCGGCATGGGATCGTGGGAGAGGACGATGTTGTAGCCGCCTCGATGCAGTTCGACCGCGACGGCCGAGGCAATCTCGTTGGTCCCCAGAATCGTTGCGAACGCGCGGCGCCCGCGCGTTCGGCCCTGCTGTTGCAATTCGCTCATGACCGGTCTCGTTTCCGTGGGGCGACACTTCGTAAGCAAGAGCCGGGCCGCTTGGAACATCTTCAGGCTCCAGCCTGAAATGGCACCCCGGACGCCACCGGGCAGATCCTGCACGCCATGCCTCGGCCGGTTCTGAACCAGGCCGTGTCAACCCTGTCGGCTTTGCGACAGGATGTTACCTTTGAAGGGCCGAGCGGCGGCGTGGTGGACTTGGTTTCGACCTTGCATGGCACCGCGCGAAACAAGGAGACAATCAATGGCTATGGCCGCAGAGGAAATCGAGCGCCTCGTGAAGGAGGCACTTCCCGATTCGCAGGTGGTGATCGTCGATCTTGCCGGCGACGGCGACCACTACGCCGCCCGGATCACCTCGGAAGCATTCCGGGGCAAGAGCCGGGTGCAGCAGCACCAGATGGTCTATGCCGCGCTTCAGGGCCACATGGGCGGCACGCTCCATGCCCTGAAGCTGGAAACTCTCTCCCCGAAGTAGGGCGTCCCGGTTCGGCCGCCCTGCGGCGGCCCTGTTATTTGCTTCAGTTATTCTTCAAACCGGAGTTCTTCCCATGGCCAGTTCAGCTGAACGTATTCAGGACATCATTTCTTCCGCCGACGTGGTCCTGTTCATGAAGGGCGTGCCGGCGGCGCCGCAGTGCGGCTTTTCCTCTGCCGTGGTTCAGGTGCTGGCCCAGGTGGGCGTGCCCTATCGCGCGGTCGACGTGCTGCAGGACCCCTTCGTGCGCGAGGGAATCAAGGCATTTTCCAACTGGCCGACCATTCCCCAACTCTACATCAAGGGCGAATTCGTCGGCGGCTGCGACATCGTGCGCGAAATGTTTCAGGCGGGCGAATTGACCGCCCTGCTGGCCGAGAAAGGCGTCGCCGCCCCCGTGGCCTGAACACGCTTGGCCGCGGTGCCCTCGGGCCACCCGCGTTTCATGCCGGCGGCCCGGCCTTCGCCCGGCGCCGCACAAAAATCGTTCCACGGCCCGCCCGGCAAACCTGTCGGCGGGCCGTTTTTCGATCCGGCATCCTTCGGGCTCGGCCGCAGCTAATCGAACGCTGAATTTCTCGCTCCTCCATATGAAAAAAACTCCGGCGAACCGAGGCTCACCAGAGGACAAGACACAAAACGCACAGCGACAGATCAAAACCTCATCCGCCTCGCCCGGAATAATGCGAGCGAGGCGGATGACTACGTAATCGCCCGGATTGCGCGACCCGCTACGGGCCCCTTAAATACGGATCAATTGATCAAGCAGCCTTGGTGGTGGCTTCGATCTTCAGCGCATCGACCGCGGTGCGCGTGAGGCGGAAGACGCCACGGCCGCCGGCCAGCGCTTGGTAGCTGTCCGCTGCCTGGTAGGAGAGAAAGTTGAACCAATCCTGCGGGTCGAGGCCCGTCGGACGTTCGCTGATCTCCACGATCGTGCCGTTGGGAGCGAACCGCGAGTGAATGATAACCGTTTCCGCGTCCATCGTGCTTCTCCACTTTGACCTCGCCGCGAACCGGCAGATCCCCATCCCCTCTTCGCGACGACCTTAAAAACAGAAACGCTTACCGGCGGCACGGCTAGCCGTTGCCAATCCGGCATCTCCCGATCCGTCTTGCCGTGCCAGCGGCAGGGCGGATTTTCTTTTGTCCTGCGCGCAGGACAACTGGAAAAGGGGCGCCCCGCGACCCTGCGGGGCGCCCCTTTTGTACTCAGAGGCCGGAGAACTCGCCGAGGAGTTCCACCGTCACGTTCTCGGTGCCGAGAACAGTGATGTACTTCGCGAGACGCGACTTCGAGCCCACGCCCACGATCGCGTCGAGCAGCTCGTTCTCCTCACGCGAGGTCTTCGAGAGGCCCTTGCGACCCTCTTGGACGAAGACGTGGGACGCGCTGCCGTCCTTGTCCGACGCCTGCCGCGCGGCGAGGCCCGGCTCGACGGTGATGAGCGCTTCGAGCAGGTTCGTCCCCTCCGCAACCTCAATGGTCTTTCCGGCGGGCATAACCTTCAACGTAACCGTGGACATCATAAGCTCCTGTCGTTTCAACTTTTGTGGTTGGATGCGATATTATGTGCCTTCAGTAGATGGCGGCTCCCGCCCCTACGTTGATCGAGGCATCCTTCATCGTTGCGACGATGAACTCGATTTCGTCCTCGGACAGGTGCGTGTGGAACGGCAGGGCGATTGCCCGGTCGGCCACCTTCTCGGTCACCAGGAAGTCGCCCTTGCGATACCCGAGGTCGAAGTAATGGCGCTGCAGATGCAGCGGCGCGCTGTAGGCCGCCGATTCCACCTTCTCCACCTTCAGGTCGTCGACGATGGCGTCGCGGCTCGACTTGGAGAAGCGGGTGCCCAGATGCACCACGTAGAGGAACCAGTTCACCTCTGTCACATCCGGCCCGATGAAGGGATCCTTGATCCCCTCGAAGGACTGGACATACTTTTGATAGAGATGCTCAACCGTATGCCGCTGCTCGAGAATCTCCTCGAGCCGTCCCAGTTGGGCGAGGCCAAGGGCGGCGGTCACGTCGCTCATGGCGCCCTGGTAAGGCGCGCTCATGGAGACCACCACCGAAGATCGCTCATCCAGCCGGTGGGCACGGAAGCGCCGCAACCCCACCGCCACATCGATGTCGTCGGTCACCACCATTCCACCCTCGCCGCACACCAGCGGGAAGGGCTGTGAGAAATCGAACACGGATGTGTCGCCGAACGACCCAACCAGCGCGCCCTTGTAGCGCGAGCCGATGGCCTCGGTGGAATCCTCAATGAGGGCGAGCTTATGCGTCCGCGCCAACTCCTGGAAGGCGGTCCACGGCGCCGGATGGCCGTTGGAATTGCCAGCAACGATGGCCTTGGTCTTCTCGGTGATCTTGGCCGCGGCCTTTTCCGGAACCAGCGTCCCCGCCCAATAATCGATGTCGGCGAAGACCGGCCGCGCGCCCGAGAGACTCACGGCGTGGACCGTCTCGCGGAAGGAGTGGGGCGAGCAGATCACCTCGTCCCCGGGACCGATCCCATAGGCCTTGAGGGTGTAAAGCAGGCCCAAGGTGCCGCTGGGCACGGCCACCGCATATTTGCGGCCGAGATAGCCGGCGAACGCCGCCTCGAAAGCCTCTGCGGTCGGTCCGCTGGACAGGCGCGGTGCCTGCAGCGCCTCGGCCACGGCCTGAAGCTCAATGACGGTGATATCGGGATCCGACAACAGGATCGATGCGCCCTCGCCGCCGTCGTCGGCCGACAGGTCAGCGTCGTCGAAGAGATCCATGTCGCTCATCACGCGCTCCGCCGGGCAAGGATGACACCCGTGGCGCTCGCCGGATCTAGCGTGATGTGCGCGCAGTGATCGGCGGTGTCGAGCAGGTGGATGTCGTATGTCGAATAGGTGCGGAATGGCGCTTCCGTGACATCGGAGGCGTCACATTGGGTCCAGGACAGGGCCGGAAACCGGCGGCGCAGCTCGGCAAAGACGGGCGCGGAGGCGTCCTCGGCCGTGAGGACCTGCTCAATCTCGGTGAGATCGCTGTCGCTGAGGGCCATAACTAACTCTCCCTTGCCGAAGATGAGACACGCCCGCGTCTTCTGTCGCGGGCCAAAGTCCCCCATGCAGGATCATTGCCAAATTAGATCATTGCCAAAATTTGCGTTCGCTATCGTCGTTGAGGAGATCGAGGACCTCCTTCAGCCGGTCGTGCGTGCTGTCCAGCTCCCACAGCCGCGTGCCGTGGTTCTTCCGGAAGAGCTGCCAGGCGCCCTCGTCCGCGTCGAACAGCAGGAGGGCGATGTCCACAACGCCGCCCTCCGGATCGATATTGCGCGAGCAACACGCGCTTTCGATGCGATAACCGCCCTGGGTGGCCAGCACCCGGGGCGTGACATAGCGATAGCGCTTGCGCGCCTTGATGGCACGCTCGATGCGCTTCTTGTCGAGATCGTTCGGATGAGCGGGCAGCCTCATCGTCTCGTCTCTTTCCCGGCCGAGGCCGTTGCGGCTTTGGTTCAGGATCACTCGAGCGGGGATATTTCTTCCTCGAGGCACCCCACCACCAGACGCTCCGTGAACTCGATCAAATAGATGGGCGTGTCGGTGTCAGTGTGGGTTCCCACCTGCACAATCTCGCCGGTGGTGCCAAGGCCCACCAGCAGCGCCTCTTCCGGAAAATCCGGATAGGAGCCATCATTATACAGGTCGATCAGCGTCTTGACCTTCTGGCCCCACTGGTACTTGGGGTTGCGCGGCTCGAGGATCATGCTCTGGGTGCTCCGGGCACGGGGGGCAGGGGAATGTCTTCTTCGTCGCGCGGGATCGCGCTCTCGAGTTCCTTGCGCTTCATGCCCACGCGATTACCGCTTTCGGTAAACTCGACGCCGTAGATATAGAATTGCTGCAGGAATGTGCCGATTGAAACCACATAGCCGATCTCGCCCTTCTTCGCGAGGATCTCACCGATTTCCTTACCGGCATAAGTTCCGTCATTGCGAATGACGCGCTTGGCCTTCACCTTTTCGCCGAAATTGAAGTAGGGCGGCTCTGAGACTTCGACCACATCACTGTCACGGACAATGTTGCTCATAGCGGCATCTCCCTCAAAAGCTCCCCGCCCGATTTGGCGCGGGACCGGGCGACCTCGCGCACGAAGTCGTCGTCATCGTCGATCAGCTGGGACACCTGGGTCGGCGCAATGCGGCTTGCCACCTCGTAGCGCACCCGCCAGTCCGGATCGGCGACGAGCGCGGAGAGCAGATCGGGCGCGAGACGTTGAGCCACCTCCAGGCGGACCTGCGGACTCCTGTCGTTGACCATGCACATGAGCCATTCCGCCGGCAGCCGCTGGGCGACCACGCGCCGGACCTCGGCCTCGGGGTCCTCCACCATGCGTGACAGCAAGGGCGGTGCGATGCGCCGCGCCACGACGAGGCGCACATAATAGTCCTCGTCCGCCATCATGGGCGAAAGGTCGGCGTCCTCCAGCAGCGAGACGATGCGGATGCGGACCTCCCGGTGGGGGTCCTTGCGCAAGGGGAGAATCTTGTTCTTCGGCAGGCGGCGCGCCGCGTTCCACCGCACCGTTTCTTCCGGATCGTTCAGCAGCGCCGGCAGGACGAACACGTCCGCGTGCTTGGCCGCGATGGCCCGCACCTCGAAATGCTCATGTCGCACATAGGAATTGGCGAGCGACGGGTTCCAATTGAAGAAGCGGTCGATGCGCCGGGCATAGCGATCATTCACGCAGGCCCGTCGCAGACGGCATTTTCCCTCCGCCAGGAGGTCCTGGTGGGCGCACGAGGAGCACTCGACGTCTTCCCCGAGCCAGTTCTTGGCCTCGTCGATGTCGTCTTCAGTCATCATCGTCCTGACCCGCCCTGTTCAGCACATCGAGCAAAAGCTTCGCACCGATCTTGTCGGTGGGGTCCAGCTCGAGCAACTTCATCACTGCGGCCCGCCCCTCCTCGAGATCGCCGAGGCGCATGTTGAGGTAGGCGTAGCCCTTCAGCGTAAACAGGAAGAACCGCGGCATCAGCCGGTCGTAGCGCGAGAATTCAGCATCCTGCGCACACACGTCCCGCCAGTCGGCCGGCAGATTGGTTTCCCGCTGCGCCTTGGCCAGACACACCCGGGCCACCTCCAGGCATTCCCGAAGACGGCCCTTGTAGAAATAGAAGCGGTAGAGGCCGATCAGCACCGCGGCGTGACCGGGCGCCAGCGCCTCGGCCTGTCGCAAATGGGCTTCCGCCACTTCATCCTGCTGGTAGGAGAGGCCGGCTTCCCACAGATGATACTGTGCGTCCTCCGGCAGCCCTCCCCCCATGACGGCGCTCGCAAGGAGCCCCTCGGGGGTGAGAAAATCCGGTTCGCCCGAAACCTGCGAGCCTTCCATTCCCGTCCCTCGTTTCCGGTTCCATCCGCAGCCGACCCGGACCCGAGCCGCGGCAGCTCCGGAGCGGACGCGCCGCCCCGGATGGTCACAGCTCAGTGGGCGTGCGAACTGCAGGTGGTCGCCTTGGGATCCTGGAACACCAGGCCCGTCTTGGCAGCCGTGTCGGTGAAGTCGATGGTGACGCCATCGAGCAGCAGACGGCTTTCGGCCGGCAGGAACAGCTTCAGGCCGTCCTTCTCGACCACCGCGTCGCCCGGCGCGGGCTCCGGCAGAACCGCGATCTCGGCATTGAGCCCGGAGCATCCACCGGGGGTCACATGCATCCGGAAGCCGGCGCTGGGACCGCCGTCGGCCATGATCATCATGCGGATGAAGCGCTGGGCCGAACGGGTCATCGTGAAATTCATCGCGTCTCTCCTTACGCGGTGGGCTGATAGCGCGGATACGCGTTGTCGATGACGCAGGTATCATCCACCGGGCAGACCGCAGCGCACTGGGGCACGTCGAAGTGACCAATGCACTCGGTGCACTTCTTGGGGTCGATCACGAACGTCCCGTTCTTCTCGAAGATGGCCACGTTGGGACACTCCGGTTCACAGGCCGAGCAGCTCGTGCACTGCGACGCCACGATTTTCAACGTCATGGGATGCTCCTTTGATGCCGAGCGCGCGATCTGATCGGCAGGACGGTCGTTTGCTTGAACGTGGAGGCAGATCCGCCCAGGCTGCTTCAACCTGAGCGGATCCGGCTTTGAGGGGGCGGTTCAGGCCGCGTTGGTGAGCGCGCCCTGACGGATCTCGGCGTCGCCGCGCTCCGCATGGACGATCTCGCCGGTCTTCACCTTGTTGAGGTATTCCTTGAACCAGGTGATGGCCGACTTCTCGATGAACTCGTGGGCGAAGCCGTCCACCGGCTCGATGCCGGCCTTGACGAGGTCAGCCTTCGGGCAGCCGCCGATCTTGGCCACGAAGACCGCATGGCAGTCGTTGATGGCACGGATGATGGTCTCGAGGCTGTCCTCCTCGCCGTAGCCGCCCTGGCAATACAGGTCGACGCGGCGATGGCCGACGAACTTGGCGCCGCCGGTGGAGAGTTCCCACACCTGGAACTCCTTGGCGTGGCCGAAGTGCTCGTTGATGAGGCCCGAGCCCTTGGTGGCCACGGCCACGAGCAGCTTGATGTCGCTCTGCTCGCCGGCGAGGGCTTCCATCTCTTCCTGCTTCGCGGCGACCTTCGCCACGCGCTCTTCCTCAACCAGGGCCTGGTAGGCCTTGCGGCTGTCGAGGTCGTAATTGACCTCCATGGCCATGATCTTGTCGGTGGTGAACTCGGCCGAGCGATCCTCGCCGAGGAGACCCACGGCGTCGGCGCGGCACTGGCGGCAATGCCGCATCATGTTCATCTCGCCTTCGCACGAATCCTGGAGCGCCTTCAGCTCCTGGGCCGTCGGGCCGCGCTGGCCGTTGAGGCCGAACACGGTGCCGTGCTCGGGTGCCGAGATGAGCGGCATGATGTTGTGCAGGAACGCGCCGCGGGACTTCACCGCCCGGTTCACTTCGACAAGGTGCTTGTCGTTGATGCCGGGGATCATCACCGAGTTGACCTTGCAGAGAATGCCACGCTCGGTGAGCATCTCGAGGCCCAGCATCTGCCGGTCAGTGAGGAGCTTGGCGGCCTCATAGCCGGTGTAGCGCTTGTGCTTCCAGAACACCCACGGATAGATCTTCGCGCCTACTTCCGGATCCACCATGTTGATGGTGATGGTCACGTGGTCCACGTTGAAGCCGGCGATGGTGTCCACATGGTCGGGCAGGGCCAGGCCGTTGGTGGACAGGCAGAGCTTGATGTCGGGGGCAGTCCGGTTGATCAGCTCGAAGGTCTGGAAGGTCTTCTCGGGATTGGCAAGCGGGTCGCCGGGGCCGGCGATGCCCAGCACGGTCATCTGCGGAATCGTGGAGGCGACCGCAAGCACCTTCTTCGCCGCCTGCTGGGGCGTCAGCTTCTCGGACACCACGCCAGGGCGGGATTCATTGGCGCAATCATACTTGCGATTGCAGTAGTTGCACTGAATGTTGCAGGCCGGGGCGACCGCAACGTGCATACGAGCATAGTGGTGGTGGGCTTCTTCGGAATAACAGGGATGGTTCTTCACCTTCTCCCAGATCTCGGTGGGCAGGTCACCCTGGCCGGCGGACGAACCGCAGCTGGCCTTTCCGGAACCACCGGACGTACCGCAACCCTGGTGCTCCGCCTTGGCCTGCAGGGCCTCGGCCAGCTTATCGGCCACTGCCGCTTCAGTCGTCTCGTGCTGTGTCGACGCGTGCATGAAACTGCTCCTCGCTTCCAGCAGGATCCAAAAAAATCCTTGGACAGGGATGAGCAACTGCCGTGCCAGCGGCGCTACGGATAAATACGTAATGAATTTCAAATGCTTATAAATTGGCGCCCAGCTGTCGGCTTAACAACACGCACCGCGCGGGGAACGACATGTTGGGAAAGTTACATCGTCGTACGTTCGGTTTCGTCCGCTCTGTTGATCTGGATCAATGCGCCTTCAAAGTCCCGGAAATGACGCTGAAAAAACAAAGAGAGCATGTCCCGGTGGGACATGCTCTCCAAAGATCTCAACGACAAGGACGATCAGGCGGCGACCGACATGATGATGTCCAGCGCCTTGGGCAACGGCATGGCAATGGGCGTGATGGCGTGGGTCAGAAGGAAGCGCAGCTCGTTCTTGGTGAGCGACGCTTCGTCCACGATGGCGAAGTGCGGCAGGCGCGAACGCTTTGTCACCTGCCGCGCATAGGTGCGCAGCATCTGGTCGTGGAAGCGACAGCCAAGGAACAGGAAGCTGCGCTCGGTGCGGCGGTTCTTCACCACGTCCGGGATCGGCGTCTGGATGTCGATCTCGGTCAGGACCTCCACATAGTCGGCGTCGGAGATCAGCCAGTTCTTGGCCGGCGCCACGCTGCCGTGGGGCTTGTAGAGCACCGTCGTCCAGGTTTCGGCCGCGGCACGGTCAGTCTCGTTACCGGCAGCATCATAGAAGCGATACCAGCGGTCCTCACCGATGCCGGCGCGGGTGATGCCCTGCGCCTCGCCCCAGCCCTCGCGGCCCTCCAGCGCTGAGCGCATGGCGCCATCGTACCAGGTGTCCACGATCAGCGGCAGGTTCAGGCCGGCGAGAAAGGTGTGGAACGGCAGCGGCGGCACCGGCGGGGCGAACGCATCGGCCATGAGAGCCGACACGGTGGACCGGTGCTTCATGCTCTCGATGTGCTGGGCGGCGGCCCAGGCGTTGCCCTTGGCGCGCTTGGGCAGCGCCACCTTGGTGCCGAAGAAGGCCGCAAGGCCCTCCGGTGTCACCGGGATGGCAGGCGAGGACAGCTCCAGGAGGCCGGGCCCCAGATAGGGCGCGGCCTTCCCAGCGACAAGCTCCGCCGCCACGTCCTTCAGGACGGCTTCGGCGTCGGCGAGCTTCAGCGTCTCAATATTGGCGACGGAAATATTCATGTCAGATCACTCCTCCTCGCCGCGCTTCTTCGCGTTCACGGTGATGGGGAGGGTCGTACCCTCGGCCATCTCCGGCAGGTCAAGCACCCAGCCGTTGGCGATCTTGATCCAGCCGCCCCACAGGGTCTCGTGCTCGGTCTCGACGATCGGCTCCTCAAGGTCCTTTTTGGGAACGTAGATGGAGAGGCCCATCTCCGGAGAACGGCGAATCATAATCTTCATACAACTGGCTCCTCGATCGGCCTGGACTCGCCGCTGTTACCCGCGCCGACATCTGTGCGATGTCGTTCGTGGACGTCCGTGATGCGCCCGCCGACCGCTGCTATGGTCGGCATCAAGCATGCATTTCCTGTGGTGAAGGCGACGCGCGGCGGGGCGCATGCGCCAATCTCGCGCCCCGGATGAAGGCTAGACATGGCTGGCCACGGGTGCGCTGTCGGCACCCTCCCGCGCGAGCCAGGCCGGCGACATGGCGCGCAGGCGGGTGACGATCTCCGGCAGCGCCTCCAGCACCCGATCCACGTCTTCGCCCGTGTTCTCGCGGGAGAGCGACAAGCGCAGGGCGCCGTGCAAGGCGTTGGCCGGCAGGTTCATGGCCCGCAGCACATGGGACGGCTCGGTGGAGCCGGAGGTGCAGGCCGAGCCTGTGGAGGCGGCGACGCCGGCCTTGTTGAGATTGTGCAGCACCGCTTCACCGTCGAGATATTCGAACGCGATGTTGGCGGTGTTGGGCAGGCGGTTCTCGCCATCGCCATTCAGCAGGGTGTTGCTCACCTGCTGGAGGATGCCCTGTTCGAGCCGGTCGCGCAGCGCCTTCACGCGAGTGCGCTCGTCCTCCATGTGCTGGAGCGCGAGATCTGCCGCAGCGCCAAGACCGATGATACCCGGCACATTTTCGGTGCCGCCCCGGCGTCCGCGTTCCTGATGGCCGCCACGAATAAGGGGGCGAAACTTCACACCCTTCCTCACATAGAGCGCGCCGATGCCCTTGGGTCCGTGCAGCTTGTGGCCGGACAGGGACAGCATGTCGATGGCGGTGGATTTCAGATCGATGGCCACCTTGCCCGCCGCCTGCACCGCATCGGTGTGGAACAGCGCACCGACCGCCTTCGCCTGTTCGGCGAGCGCCGCCACGGGGAACAGCGTGCCGGTCTCGTTATTGGCCCACATCACCGAGGCGATGGCGGTCTTCGGTGACAGCGCCTTGGCATAGGCATCAAGATCGAGCCGGCCGTGACGGTCCACGCCGATGAGGTGGACCTTGATGCCGCGCGTCTTTTCGAGATGCGCGACAAGGGTCAGGATGGCGGGATGCTCCACCGAGGTGGTGACGATCTCGTCCCGCCCGTCCTGCGTCTCCAGCGCGGAGAGGATGGCCGCATTGTCGGCTTCCGTTCCGCCGGAGGTGTAGATGATCTCGTGGTCGAACGCGGCGCCGAGCAGCGCCTGGAGCTGCTTGCGCGCCTTCTTCAGTGCCTCGCCCACATGCTCGCCGAAGGCGTGGGTGGATGAGGCATTGCCGAAGTGCTCGCTGAAGAACGGCAGCATGGCCTCGACCACAGCGGGGTCGGTCCGTGTCGTCGCGTTATTGTCGAGATAGACAGGCCGCACGGCATCACCCCTTCGATCGTCTAAGCCTTGGCGCGCCCCTCAGCGCGTCGGCGAGGGGACGGCAGGTGCAGGAGCCACCGGCGCGGCGGGCGCGATGCTCTTCAGGCTCACCAGCGGCTTATTCTGCGCGCCGGCCACCGGGATGAGGCGGATGAGCTCGCCCAGGCGCTCGACGATCTTGGTCTGGATGCCCTCGATGGTCTCGCTCGCCAGCTTGCAGAACACGCAGGCGCCGGTCATCTTCACCATGACCTTGTTGCCATCGATCTCGACAAGCTCGCAGTCGCCGCCGTCGCGCTTGAGGTTGGGACGGATCTCCTCGATCACCTCGCGGATGATCGCCTCACGCTTGGCTTGCTGGGTGAGCGGCGCGCGCTCTTCGGTCTCGGCCAACATCGCTCTGTCCTCTGTGTAAGTGAGTTCAATCCGTGCGTTCAGGTCCGGCTTTCGGCAAAAGCCGCTCAGCCGAAGGACTTGCCGCAGGAGCAGCTCGAGGTGGCATTCGGGTTTTCGAAGGTGAAGCCGGAGCCCTCCAGGGCCACGACGAAGTCAATGACGGTGCCGGCGAGCAGCTCGTGGCTCTGATTATCCACGAACACCTTGACGCCCTCGCGCTCGACCACCGTGTCGTCGGGCTCGGCGTCGCTGACGAGACCCATCTTGTACTGGTAGCCGGCGCAGCCACCCGTCTCGACCATGATGCGCAGCCCGCTGACCGGCTGATCGGCGCCCAGGATCGCATCCCGGACCGCATGCAAGGCGCTGTCGGTCAAATTGATCATCGCTCGACCTTCGCTTGAGAGGTTGCTTCGGCCCTCTGTCCAGCAAGCGCCGTGCCAGACGGCAACGGACTGATTTGCCTGAATTTTCAGGATTCGAGCTGTTGCCTTTGCGACGCGTGTCTGATTCCGGACAACGCCCGCAGCGGGTGCCGGCGCGACTTTCCCTCCGCTCCTGCGCCGCCGTGCCCCGCGCCGACATTCCGGGCCGGACCTTGAATTTGCGTCATCGGGCGCGGGGACGGGGCCGGTCTCGGCAGCCCGGGGGATGGCCGATTGTCGCGCTTCGCCGGTGCGCCGGCTGCAATGACGCGGCGCGGCAAAGGGCTTGCATGGGGGACGCGCCTGCCCCCTTGCGCGGGCGGCACGCCGAACGGGGTTCGGCGGAGAGCGGCGCCTTCGAGCCCACGAAGGTGCGCCCCTGCTCGCGCCCGTCTTAGACCGTCTGAGAGTTGTGTGCTGAACCGGAGACTTTTTTGATGACTGCGATCGAGAACACCCCCCTGGGCCGGCTGGATAAAGAGGGGCGCCTCCTGAATGCCGTGCTCAAGCAGCCGACCAAGCCTGGCCGCTTCGACTTCCGCGGCGACATCGCCCTGAAGTTCCAGCAGCAGGTGGCCGACGAGAAGCGTCCGCCGGAATACACCATGGAACAGGTCATCACCTTCGCCGAGGATGGCAAGTCCACCATTCCCGTGCTGGCCGGCTACCTGCAGAATTTCGCCTACCTCTCCGACGTGGCGGACGTGTTGGGCGATGCCCTTGCCCCCGACGGCAAGTACTTCATCTTCTGCAACAATATCGACCTGCTGGCGAAGTATCGCGTCACCTACGGCGAAAAGATCTTCTACGTCCTGCCTTGCGATGAATCCACGGTGTGGAAGGAGATGACTGACCTCCTGAGCATCGACAAGAACGACATCAAGAAGCTGGACACCGGCGGCAAGACCGACAAGGTGCTCGACGCCGCCCTCGGCTGGCACGAGGACTACGAGACCATCACCTATGAAAAGGGCGTCTCCATCATGGAGCCGGTGAAGAACCGGAACGCGAATCGTCCGGTCTGATCCACCCCTCGACCCTGAATCGGACCCTCGCCGGCCTCACGGCGAGGGTCCGGGCTCTTGAATGTCGGGCCGTCCCGGATGTCGGTGCCGGAAGCCGACATCGGGAGAGTTCGGGATAAACTGTTCGGTGCCGGGTGTTCCGTAGCTGGTGTTCGGTACCGAATGCCGGCGCGACCCGGCAGGGTGATCCCTTTTTTGGGACATGTCGTGAGGGGTCGGTCTCGCGACCAAACGCCCGCCCCCTATTCCTCCAAGACGCGCAAGACGCGCGACCGGAATGACGCGCGACCGGGATGCTGGTCCCTTATCTGCCGAGCCGCGTCGCTTGAGCGACTCCCGCTCGGGACCAGCCAAAGACCGGGGCCGCTCCTAACATCGACATGCCTGAGACACACTCCAGATGACGTGTCCCAGATAGCCTGTCCCAAGTGGCCTGTCCCAAGTGGCCCGTCCGCAGGTGACGTGCCACCTGATGACAGGCCGCCGGAAGCCGCAGTCGGCTCAGACGCCGCCGCCCTCGTCGGAGCACGAGGTGATTTCGTCGTCGTCGTCCTCCTCCTCCTCGGCCAGGGTCACGCCGGTCACGCAGATGTCGTTATCGATGACGCTCAAGGCCACCGGCGTCAGGCTGCGGCCCTTGCACGGCCCGTCGATGCACACGCCGGTGCCCAGCTCGAACAGGGCGCCGTGCTTGCCGCACATCAGGCGGATGCCGTTGGGGTCGAGGAACTGGTTGCGTTCCCAATCCAGCTTCACCCCGTCATGGGGACAGAGGTTGACATAGCCGAACACCTGCCGGCCCCAGCGGACGACGATCAGGTTGAACGGCTTCTCCACGCCGTCCTCGACCTTCATCAGCTCGAAGCCGCGCGCGCGCTGGCTCGGAATGTCGCTCATGGAGCAGACGACGTAGGCGGTGCCGACCTCGGGCACGTTTTCTTCCGCGATGCTCGGTTCCATCTTGTCCTCGTTCACGATGCACTGGTCAGGATCGGGCCCTTGCGGGGACCCGCGCCAGGGGGAAGACCGTCAACCGCGGCCAGGCCGGCCTCCGCCTTGGCGAGAAGGCGGCGGTTGGCGGCGAGGCAGAAGTCGCGCCAGGCCGCCGCCACGTCGCGCAGGATGGTCTGCACATAGTCCTTCGCCAGATGGTGCTCGCCCGGGAAGTTGGACAGGGCGCAGGACGTGCGGTTGAAGGCGACGATGTCGTCGAGCAGGGTCTGGATGAAATCGCGGAACGGCAGTTGCACGTCGCTCATCAGCGCCGAGCGGCCCTTTTCGACCGGCACGTCGCGCAGATCGAAGGGCAGCGTGTCCAGCATGTCCACGGCGCGCTCGTAGATGTCCTCGATGGCGCCGAGCATGGCCCGCTGGGTCAGTTGCTCGCGCTGCTGGGTCGCCAGCGCGCGGTTGAGCCGCACCCGATAGGCCTCGAAGGCCGCATCGTTCAGCGTCGCCACCCAGGCCGAGAAGCGCGCGAGGCTCGCCGCGTTGATCGAGAGCCCCTCGGGCAGGACCATGTCGTCCTCTTCGCTCCGCGCGCGGGCCAGCGCCCGGTCGATGCGCCGTGCCGCCTCCAGCGCACCCTCCAGATAGCCGGCGCCCTGGGTCGCGGTCTCCGAGCCGCCCAGATAGAGCCGGCCGTCCCACAAGGGCCGGCGCAGCAGGGGATTGGAAAAGGCCACATGCTCGCCCTGCGGCTCGGCGCGGTCGCGGGCGGAACAGGTGAAGGGCTCCAGCGCCCAGTCCTGATACAGCTGCTCCGCGCCCTCGGCGGCACTGCCGAACACCTGAGCCATCTGGCTGTCCATGAGCATGGGCAGGCCGGCCACGAAGGCCTCCCGCAGGTCCGGCGGGAAGCTCAGGAAGCCGCCCAGCGCCGCCTTGGTGCCGGAGGCATCGCAGGCGTCGAAGATCTCACCCACCACCGCCTGCTCATGGGTGACGAAGGCGTTGCCCGACTGGCCAGCCTCCCGCCAGAACGGCGCGGTGAAGGCCATCACCACCTTGGCCTGCGCCGCCATCCAGGTGGGAGCGGCGCCCATGGCATCACGGGTGGCCGAATCCAGATCCGGAGAGAAGCGCACGGTTTCCGCAACGAGGCGCGGCGGCAGGGCGATCACCACATGGCGCGCCTCAACCGTCAGGAAGGCGTCGTCGACCCGGAAGGTCAGCACCACGTGGTCGCCCTTGTCCTCCACCTTCTGGAGCACATGGCCGAGCCGGATTTCATCCTCGCCAAGCCCGTCGGCGAGCGTCGCGACCATCCGCGCCATGCCGCCGGCGATACGCCGTGCCCCGCCATGGACCTGCTGCGCGAAGCCCTGGGGTGCCTTGTCCGCCTCGGTCAGGTGCAGCACCGCGCCCTCGTCGTGCTGGGCGAAGGTGGACAGGCCCAGCTCCGAGACGAAGGCGGTGATGAGCGGCTGGGTGTCGGGCCAGAACCAGGTGGGGCCAAGATCCAGCGCCTCCCCGGTGGTGGCCGGGACGGCGGAAAGGATGCGACCGCCGAGACGGGCGCGCGCCTCGAACAGGGTCAGGCTGCGGTCGGCCTTCTTGAGGCTCCGCGCCAGGGCGAGGCCGCACAGCCCGCCGCCGATGATCGCCGTGTCCAGCATGGATTCAGATCCCCTGCGTGTCGCCTTTTTGGAGCCCTTGCAAGATTCGCGCACAGCCGGAATGGACCGGTTTGTGGCGTCCGTAGCGGGGTCCACGTCGCATTTCCCGCGATGTGCGACGCATTTCCGACAAGCCCGTGGAAACCTCCGACACGACCGGCCAGCACCGACAGGCCGGCCGGGAAGCGCTTGCGGACAAGGCTTTGCGGCACCCGGCCGGTACGCGAGGAGGGAGAGCAGGGGACACGACAGCGACTGGCACGAAAATTGATCAACCAAGGGGACCGTTCGTCACACCTGATTGTCTAGTGGAGATTGCCATGATCGTCGCGTCGGAATTCGCAAGCCGCTCCCTCGAGGAGATCAAGGAGCTGCTGGCGGGGGGCACCCTCACCGTCTATTCCGTGGCCCGTCCCGTGACCGCCGACCATGCGGTTGACCGCAGCGGCAAGCTCGTCGCCTTCACCTTCGCCACGCCGGCCTTCGGCACCCCGTCCGAGGACGGCTCCGAGGTGGCGAGCTTCGTCGCCGACGTGGTGAACGCCTCCGACGTGGGCACCCCGGGCTTCGCCCGCGCGGTGACCGCCGACGGCAAGGTGGTGGCCGACTTTTCCGCCGGCCCCGGCGACCGTGAGATCAAGTTCTCGGAAGTCTCCTTCTCCGCCAACGCGCCTGTGAAGGTGGTGAAGTTCAAGTTCAACCCCGAAGGCGGCTGGCCCGAGCGCGTCGACTACTACGACGCCCACCCGCGCCCCGGCTACAGCCTGCCCAAGGTGCGCTGAGCGCTGCGTTTCGGGCGGCCACAGCGCGCCGACCGTTCCAGGATCGTCTGCCGGGCGCCCTGCCCGGCAGACATTGACAGTACCCGATGTCCGAACCTCGACAGGGAGAGACTTGCGTCATGTCCACCGTTCTTCCCGGACCGTTGGTGAGCACCGAATGGCTGGCCGAGCATCTCGAAGCGCCGGATGTGAAGATCCTGGACTGCACCTGGCTGCATGAAAGCAGCAACATGGACGGGCGCACCCAGTATCGCGGACGCCACCTGCCGGGCTCCGTGCATTTCGATATCGATCACGTGGCCGACAAGTCCAATCCCCTCCCCCACATGCTCCCCCCGGCCGCCGAATTCGCCAAGAAGGTCGGCCTGCTTGGCATCTCGAACGGTGACAAGATCGTGGTGTATGACCGCCTGTGTGGCGGCGCGGCCGCAGCCCGCGTGTGGTGGATGTTCCGCATCTTCGGCTATGACGACGTGGCCCTGCTGGACGGCGGCTACGGCAAGTGGGTGAAGGAAAAGAAGCCGTCCGACATGTCCCCGGTACGGCCGGAGCCCAAGACCTTCACCGCCTCCTTCAATCCCGCCCTTGTCCGCAATCTCGGCGACATGCTGGCCAATGTGGCCAGCGCGGCCGAGCAGGTCATCGACGCGCGGGGCCCGGCCAAGTTCGCCGGCAGCCAGGACGACGTGTTCCCGGTGAAGAAGAAGGGCCACATTCCCG
Organism: Xanthobacter autotrophicus; assembly: GCF_005871085.1. Classification (GTDB taxonomy): domain Bacteria; phylum Pseudomonadota; class Alphaproteobacteria; order Rhizobiales; family Xanthobacteraceae; genus Xanthobacter; species Xanthobacter autotrophicus. The sequence goes on from NZ_VAUP01000035.1 coordinate 42,810, forward strand.
GCTCGGTGAACCTGCCCTGGGGCGACCTCATCGTCGAGGAGACCGGAACGCTGATCGCGCCCGACGCGCTCGCGGCCCGGTTCACCGCCGCCGGCATCGACATCACCAAGCCGGTGATCGCCACCTGCGCCTCGGGCACCATCTCGGCCGTGGTGCTGCTGGCGCTGTTCATCCTCGGCAACAAGACAGCGGCGCTCTACGACGGCTCTTGGGCCGAGTGGGGCCTGGCCGAAGACACACCGACGGCGGCCGCGGCCTGACCGGGAGACACCCATGGCCGACCTTCTGCCCCTCATCAGCGATGGCGAGGAGTTCACGCTCCTCGCCTCGGACGACAACACGCATTTCGTACTTCGGTTCAAGCCGGACGGCCTCACTGCGGATCTTTCCGGAGAGGACGCGGAGCGCTTTCGCGGTGATTATGAAACCGTGAAGTCTCAATTTCCGGACTGGAGTTCGGATCAATTACTGGCGCAGCTCTGGGACCAGGGCGGTTACAGTTGGCTCGCAGCTCAGGACGGGTGACGCAAATGGCTACCACGCTCATCAAGACCACTTCGGACGGGCGCAAGCTCGAAGTTTCGGGCCTCGCCATTCTCCTCGACGGCCAGCTTGAATCCTTCGACCTCACCGAGATCAAGCTTCATCCCAACTGCCGCAAGATCTGGTCGGTCCACCCGGAGGCAACCCATCTCGCCGGCCGCGTGACCCTGACCAAGGAAGAGGCCGAGCTGGTGGAAAAGGCCTTCAAGGAGGCCGAGGCGGAAATCCTCGCCAGCCCCGCGGCCATCAACGAGCGGTTCCGCATCGCCATGATGTGGCGCGCCCGCAGCGAAGGCATCGAGTGACGGCATCCGCCGCCGCGTTTGCCACCACTGCATGAGCAGCCCGGCCCGATCTTCGGTGCCGGGCTTTTTCGTCGGGGCAGGAGCGACTTGTTCCTGAGGCCCAGCAGGGGCCGCACCAGCGCGTTTGCCCGCGCGCCGGCCGGACTGATGGGCTGCGATGGGAAGGCGACGAGATCGGGAACCCGATTGGGGGCGATGCGACTTGGCCCCCCGATGCGACTTGGCCGCCTCAGGGCCGACGCGGGTCCGGGCCCTATTCGGCGGCCTCGGGAAGCGCCGCGCCGTGGATCTGACCGAGCGGCGCGTTGCCGTTGGCGGCGGCGTTGCGGTTGCGGGCGAGGCGCGATTCCCCGTCCTCCGCACCGAAGCAGACGTGGAATTCGTCGCAATCGGAGCACACCGGCGCCGCGCACAGGGTGAAGCCCTCCGAGCCGCACACCATGCGGTAGAGGAACTTCTTCCACTTCATGTCCTGCCGGTTTTTCAGCGCCAGCGGCGCGAAACGGCGCGTCATGAGCGCCCGTAGTTCCGCGCGGTCCCTGAGCCCCAGGTCCTGCCACAGGTGGTGAGGCGACTGACAGCGCCGCGCGATCATGGCGATGAAATGGGTCTGAAGCCGTCCGGCATCGGACGAATAGATGCCGAGAATGTCGCGGATCGACTGCTCTTCCGCCTCGACGGTGGGCGAACGCCCGTCCATGCGTCGATCGAGCGTATCCACTGCATTGGGAAACAGGATGCGGGCGAGGTCGAGGAAGGCAGACTTCTCAAGGCCGAGAGCCTCGAGGCAATGGCGCCCGTCCTCTTCCGCCTCCGCAAAGGCGACGGCGACGATGGAGGCCGCCACATGCGCGTCGAAGGGGTCGCCGGCCGAAGCGGTCGATGAAGCAATCAACCAGTCATAGACCTCTTCGGCGGCCATGGACCCACTCCTTCAACCAACGACACCGGCCTGAGACCGGTGCCGAATGGATTTGGCTCAAGCGCCGTGCGGGCCGCGGAAGGCCGATGAGCAAAGCCCATCGCCCTTCCGCTTCAAAACAAATCCGCTATCGGCGGTGGCAATCAGGCCGCAGCCTGCTCATGACCATGAACCTGGCAATTGGCCGGGCAGACGCGCGCGCACGCACCGCAACCGATGCAGGCGCCCGTGTCGTTCATGACCATCACCTTCTTCTCGACCTCATCGTCCTCGTCATCATCGAGGGAGACGACTTCGCCGTCCTCGTTGATGCCTTTCAGCGTCATCACGTCCCGGCCGCAGACCTTGAAGCAGCGCCCGCAACCGATGCACTTGCCGGCATCGATATCGAGCAAATAGTCTGGCTGCCAGGCTCGACCATCTCGGGTTTCGTTGGACATTTCGAAAAAGCCTTCAGGTTAGGCGGCCTCAAGTGCTTTCAGGTCCGCGCGCTTCTTTTCCAGCTCGGCGAAGGCGCTGTGCGCCCTCTTGGCGACATCCATGATCGTCTCCCAGCTGATGGGGAGTTCCTCGGACAGATCGTGGAGGTCCATTTTTGCCTGCGTCGCCTTGGCGGACAGCTTCTTGATTTCGGCCTTGAGTTCTTCCACGTCGCTCATGGGTGCACCTGATCTTCAGTAGTTGGCCACTTCCGGGAACTTCCGGATCATCTCGACGCCCGAGGCGACGAACTTCGTCCCCTCCTCGGCGAGCTTGCCGAGATTGTCGAAACCATAGCGGTGAACGTCCCGCAGCTGCTTGTTGACCACGATCAGCCGGCCGCCGATGAGCACCATGCGGCCGAAGCCCTCGTGGCTCATCTTCAGCATGGGGGTGATCATCACCTTGGTCTCACGCTCGATCAGGAGACACACGGCGTTGAAGAACAGCTCCATGCGCCAGATGGTCTCGGGATCGGGATCGCCGATGATGGGGAGAGCCCGACGGGCTTCCTTGTCCACGATGTATTCGGCGATGAGATCAAGATCCGCCTTGCCTTCCCACGCTCCATGGGTGTCCTGGGCGCGCCAGACCTTGATGAGTTGCTTGATGAACGGATTGTCTTCGGCCGATACCGGCTCGATCACTTGCGCTGCTTCGGACATGTCAATCCTCATTCATCAAAATCGAAAGTACGTTCCTGGCCCTTCGACATAACCTTGCGCAGCCAGGGCGGAGGCGTGCCGCGCAGCACCGTGGCCAGCTTCTCGATGAGGTCTTCGATCTCCTCGGGCTGGTTCACCTTCATGGGGTGGATGTTGTTGGCCACCACCCGCGCCGCGCCGGAGCCGCCGATGGCAGCCACGTAGAGGATCGCGCAATCCTTGATCGCCTCGATCTTCGGGGCGAGCTTGTCCTCATTGCCGTCTTCCTTCAGGTCGCCGTCGAACTCGATGGCTTCCACGAAATGATGGCTTTCCGGACCCACCTCGTAGATGGCGATGTTCTTGGCCCACCCGAAATGGGCATCGACCCTTTTGAGGTCCTGGGTTGCAAATGCGACTTTCATGGGAGGGTGCGCCTCTGCTCGTTCTTAGTGGTGGGAGGTGCTCACGACGGTGCCGTGGGTGGGCGTCGTCGCAGGGGCGTGCGAATGGCCGTGACCATCCCCGTCCCACGGATTTTTCCAGGTGTCGGGCGTCACCTCATGGTTCGCCTCGTGATCGGCGATGCAGAGGTTCGCCAACGTGAAGATCAGTTCGCGCGTGCCGCGATAGCCGACAATCATCCGGTGCCCGGCGCCGATGCGGTCGAACATGGGAATGCCGATGCGGTGGAACGGAATGTTCAGCCGCTCCGCCGCCTGCCGGCCGTGGGAATGGGTCAGCAGCAGGTCGCAGCCGCGTTCTTTCGCCAGCGTCTCCAGATCCTCGAGGTCGCCGAGCAGCACCTCTTCCGCCTGGAGCTTCTCGAACACCGGCGACTGGGTGGTGGTGACCGCCGTAGTGATGTGCGTGCCCATCTCGTGGAGCATGGACGCCACATCGAACAACAGGTCCGGCTCCGCCCCGATGGCGAGCTTGCGCCCGCCCAGGTGGAAGTGGGCATCCAGCATGGCATCCACCAGCTGGCCGCGCTGCCGGCGATACTTCTTCGGCACCTCGCGCCCCGAGATTTCGCTCAGGAACATGAAGAATTCATCGTTGGGCCCAAGCCCGCACAGCCGCTCGAACAGCCGGTAGGGAACCCCGGTCTTCTTCTCCATGGCCTCGGCCGCGCGACGCATCTGCGCGCCGATGGCGATGGTCCAGGAGGCCTCGCCCATGGTGGCGATCTCCTCCACCCCGATGCCGCCGATGGTGGTGGGCGTGAAGTCGTCCGGGATGTGCCCGTCCAGCGAACCCGCCAGGTCCGGCAGGAAGGAGGGCTCCAGACCGAAATCCTCGAAGATGGAGCGCAGTTCGTCGAGATCGCCGGGCTGCAGGTGGGAGCCCGGCAGCACGTTGACGCGCCTGGGATCGCGCTTGGCGTCCGGCTCCGGCGTCTTCACCAGAACCTCGACCATCTTGGCGACCGTCTTCTCCCAGCCGTCCTGGAAGGCGTCCTTGAAGTCGGGCGTGGAGACATAGACCATGGGGAAGTCGGCGAGCTGCGGATACTTGGCGCGGATCAGCTTGATGTAGCCGTCCACGTCATCGCCCTTGGTCTCGGTGACGCCGGTGGAGCAGATGCCGATGATTTCCGGCTTGGTCCGGTTGTAGATGTTGAGAACCGCCTGCTCCACGTTGTCGAGGCCGCCGAGCACGGTGGCCACCTCGCTCATGGCGGTGGTCTGGAGCGGGATCGCCTCCTTGAAGTGGCGCACGAACAGCACCAGGCCGAATGAGGTGCAGCCCTGCGAACCGTGCAGCAGCGGCATGGCACCGCGAAGCCCCATGAAGGCGAGCGCGCCGCCGATGGGCTGGCTCATCTTCAGGGGATTGACCGCGCAGGCCTTCTTGCCCGTGACGAATTTCGCCATGCCGGCCTCCTATTCCGCTGCCACGAGGGTGGCCGGCGTGTTCGCCGCGGCCGCGTCCAGCATGTCCTCGATGCGCTCGGCGCAGCCGCCGCAGCCGCCGGTGGCCTTGGTCTGCGCCTTCACTTCGGCGAGGTTGCCGGCGCCGGCCTGGATGGCATCCTCGATGGTGCCCACATCCACGCTCATGCAGTTGCACACCTTCTTGGCGCGCCGCTTGGCTTCGGCCGCGACCGGATCAAGCTCCGGCTCTTCCGCCGGCACCAAGCCACGGGCCTCGAAGATCTCCTCGATGCGACCGGCACAGGCGCCGCAGCCGCCGGAGGCATTGGTGTGGGTCTTCACGCCTTCCACGGTGGTGAGGCCGTGGGCCGCGATGGCGTCCTCGATGGTGCCGAGGTCGACGCTCTTGCAGTTGCAGATCTTCTTGGCCCGGCGCGCCTTTTCGGCGGCCACCGGATCGGCGGCGAGGGCTGCGGCTTCCGCCTCCATCTCGGCGATGGCGCGGTTCTGCCAGTTGTTGGCCGGGTTGTCCCACGGGGCGGGCTTGCGCACCTGCTCCCAGATGGGGTTGTAGAGCGCCTTGTCGATCTCCTCGACCAGCTTCACCATGCCCACATAGCCCATGTAGGCGTGGTGGCGCTCCTGGTTGATGTCGAGCCACGGCATGGCCGCCTTGAGCGCGATGAACTGCGACCGGCCGCCCGAGAGCATGATGTCGGCCTTCGCGTCCTTCAGCATCTTGTACATTTCGCGGGGCGTCATGTCGTCGATCATGTGGGCGTCCTGCCCCATGAGTTCCTTGATGCGCTCCTTGTCCTCGCGGGTCGACTTCTTCACCGAGGTGCCCACCAGCTCGAGGCCGGCTTCCTGCAGCGCCGCCACCACCGACCAGGACTTCACGCCGCCGGTGATGAGCAGCACCTTCTTGTCCTTGAAGCGGGGCTTGTACTTGGCGATGGCCGCCCAGGCGTTCGCCTCCTCGCGCTCGATGAGGGCTTCGGTACGGTCCATCAGCTCGGGATCGGCGCCGCGCTCGATGAGCATGCGGGCGATCTCGCGGAGCGAGTCGGACGAATCCTGGATGCCGTAGAACGAGCCCTCGAAGAAGGGGATATCGTAGCGCTCCTCCATCTTGCGGGCCACGTTGATCATGGCCTTGGAGCACACCATCATCGCCGCCTTGGCGCGGTGCGACGAGGCCACATCCTTGTAGCGCCCGTCGCCGGAGATGCAGGCCATGATGCGGATGCCGAGCTCGTCGAGCAGCGGCTTCACCTGCCACAATTCACCGGACAGATTGTATTCGCCGATGATGTTGAGGTCATAGGGCGTGGTGTACTCCGGCTCCTCGGTGCCGATGACGTGCTGGAGGATGGCCTCGCCGGCGAGCTTGTTGCCGAGATTCTTCGGACCCACGAAGCCGGGCGAGTTCACCGGGATCACCGGCGTGCCGAACTTCTCCTTCGCCGCCTTGCAGACCGCGTCGATGTCGTCGCCGATCATGGCGGGCACGCAGGTCTGATAGACGAAGACGGCGGGGGGATTGTACTTTTCGATGATTTCCTTGATCGACTTGAACAGGCGCTTCTCGCCGCCGAACACCACGTCGGTCTCGTTGATGTCCGTAGTGAAGCCGGTGCGCCAGATCTGCGAGCCGGACGATTTCGCGCCGCGATTGTCCCAGCTGTTGCCCTCGCAGGCGATGGGGCCATGCACGAGATGGGCGACGTCGGTCAGGGGCTGGAGGGCGATCTTGGCGCCGTCGAAGGCGCAGCCGCCGGCGGCACCGCCAGGCTGGAGCTGCTTGGTGCACCCCTTTTTCTTTTCCGCTTCCGATTTGTTCTGGTTCTTCGCGCAGCTTGGCTCGTTGAAGACTTCCTGGATCGTGGCGGAAACCGAGCTCATGGATCTCTCCTTCGAGAAGCGGGCTGTGTAAAGATCAGAACTTCCGAAAAGGGCAGGCTCCCGTTCGGGCCGGCCCGGGCGGGGCCCCGGGCCGGATCGATTTTCGTCAGACTTCTGCGATCAACGGATGATGTCGAACGAGTAGTCGGTCTTGGCGGGGACGATGGTGTTCTGGTCGATGGTGTCGAAGATCTTGTCCAGGATCCACACCAGAACGTTCATGCCGCCCTGATAGCCCCACACCGGGTAGCGGTGGTGGTGGTGACGGTCGAACACCGGGAAGCCGATGCGGATCAGCGGGGTGCCCGTGTCGCGCTCGAGATACTTGCCGTAGGTGTTGCCGATGAGGAAGTCGACCGGCTCCGTGAAGAGCAGCGACCGCATGTGCCAGAGGTCACGCCCGGGATAGACGTTGCAGTTCTGGCCGAACGGCGACGAGTCGAACAGGGCCTGCACCTTGTCGGCCCACTTCTTGTTGCCGTTGGTGGCAAGCACGTGGGTCGGCTCGGCACCGAGCTCGAGCAGGAAGGCCGCGAGGCCCAGGCACAGGTCCGGATCGCCGTAGATGGCGAACTTCTTGCCGTGGATGTGGGCGTTGGAGTCCGCAATGGCGTCCACCAGGCGGCCACGCTCCTTGGCGAGAGCTTCCGGGATCGGCTTGCCGGAGATCCGGGAGATCGCCATCAGGAACTCGTCGGTGCCCTTCACGCCCACAGGGTGGTTGAAGGCAACCACTTCCTGGCCATGGCTGGCGATGAGCGGCAGGGTCTTCTCGGTGCAGTATTCCTGCATGGAGATGGTGGCCTTGGCGTGCAGCGCGTCGGCTGCCTCTTCCAGGGTCGTGCCGCCGTCATACATGCGGAATTCGCCGTCGGTGGGGGTGTCCCACACTTCGGAATTGTCGGCGAGGATGGTGTATTCCACGTCCATCAGGCCGAACAGGCGCTTGACTTCACGCAGGTTGCCGACGGTGTAGCCGTCGAAGCCGCCGATGAAGTTGATCTTCTCGTTCGGGACGCGCTCCAGCTTCGGCGCGGTGCCGGCCTTGCCGTCCCAGAAGTGCTCGAAGATGCCCTTCATGACGTTGTCGTAGCCGGTGATGTGGCTGCCGACGAACGCGGGGGTGTGAGCGAAGGGGACGTCGTATTCCTGCGGAACCGAGCCCTTTTCCTTGGCAGTCTTGATGAAGGCGTTCAGGTCGTCACCGATGACTTCCGCCATGCAGGTGGTGGAGACCGAGATCATCTTCGGCTTGTACATGCTGTAGGTGTTGGCGAGGCCGTCAATCATATTGTTCAGGCCGCCGAACACCGCCGCGTCTTCCGTCATGGACGAGGACACGCAGGAGCTGGGCTCCTTGAAGTGACGGGAGAAGTGCGAGCGATAGTAGGCGACGCAGCCCTGCGAGCCGTGCACGAAGGGGATGGTCTGCTCGAAGCCGACGGCGGCGAACACGGCGCCGAGCGGCTGACAGGCCTTGGCCGGGTTCACAGTCAGAGCTTCGCGGGCGAAGTTCTTTTCCTTGTACTCAGGCGTCTTGGCCCACTCGCGGACGCGCTCGACTTCGGCGGGATCGCGGGGGTTCTCGAACAGCTTCTTCTTGTTGGCCAGCATCTGCTGGTACTCGGGACCGCGGAACAGCTCGAAGTGATCGAGCACGTTATCTGCATTCTGTGGCATCTCGAACCCCTATGGGTGGGTCAAACGGATCAAGCCCGCCAGGTGCCCCTCCCCGAAAAGGGGAGGGGCTTCGGGCTCAGGCGGTCACTCGGCCGCGAGCAGGCCCGGCTGCGCGGGAGCCTGCTTCCACGGAGCCTTGGTCATCTTCCAGACGGGGGAGTTGATGGCCATGTCCATGTCGCGGGCGAAGATGGCGAAGCCGTCATAGCCGTGATACGGGCCGGAATAGTCCCAGGAGTGCATCTGCCGGAACGGCACACCCATCTTCTGGAACACGTACTTTTCCTTGATGCCCGAGCCGACGAGATCAGGCTGGACCTTCTCGACGAACTTCTCGAACTCATAGCCGGTCACGTCGTCATAGATGATCGTGCCATCCTTGACGTAGTGCTGGGCGGTGCGCTGATAGTCGTCGTTGTGGCCGAACTCGTAACCCGTGCCGACCACTTCCATGCCGAGGTCTTCGTAGGCACCGATCACGTGACGGGGACGCAGGCCGCCCACGTACAGCATGACGGTCTTGCCCTCGAGCCGCGGACGGTACTTGGCAATGACCGCGTCCATGAGGGGCTGGTACTTGGCGATGACGCGCTCGGCGCCTTCCTTGATCTTGTCGTCGAAGTAGCCCGCGATCTTGCGGAGCGACTCAGCGATCTTGGACGGGCCGAAGAAGTTGTACTCGCACCACGGGATACCGAACTTCTCTTCCATGTGACGGGAGATGTAGTTCATCGAACGGTAGCAGTGCAGGACGTTCAGCTTCGCCTTCGGAGTCGCCTCGAGCTCGGCGAGCGAGCCGTCACCGGACCACTGGGCGATCACGCGCAGGCCCATTTCCTCGAGCAGGATGCGCGAAGACCAGGCGTCGCCGCCGATGTTGTAGTCGCCGATGATGGCGACGTCATACGGCGAGGGATCGAAGCGGGGGGCCGCATTCGGGTCCATCTTGTCGAACACCCAGTCCCGGATCGCATCGTTGGCGATGTGATGGCCGAGCGACTGGGACACGCCGCGGAAACCTTCGCAGCGGACCGGCACGATGGTCTTGTTGTCGTATTCCTTGGACTTCGCCTTGGACACGGCCTCGATGTCGTCGCCGATGAGGCCGATCGGGCACTCGGACTGGACGGTGATGCCGTTGTTCAGCGGGAACAGGTCCTGGATTTCGTCCATGATCTTGGCGAGCTTCTTGTCGCCGCCGAAGACGATGTCCTTTTCCTGGAAGTCCGAGGTGAACTGCATCGTCACGAAGGTGTCGATACCCGTCGTGCCGATGTAGTAGTTGCGGCGGGCGGCCCAGCTGTACTGGCCGCAGCCCACCGGGCCGTGGGAGATGTGGATCATGTCCTTGATGGGACCCCACACCACGCCCTTGGAACCGGCATACGCGCAGCCGCGGATCGTCATCACGCCCGGGATGGACTTGATGTTCGACTTCACGCCGCAATCGGACTTGCCGGACTCGTGGACGTTGAGGTGCTTCGCGCGGCGCTTCGCGGTCTTCTCGGGATAAACCTTGAGAACTTCCGCGATGAGTTCTTTGTTACGCGCCTTGATTTCAGCAACGCTTTGCGGTTGGGCCAAGCTCATTTCGCAATCTCGCTCTCGTTTTGGGTGCCGGATGAAGGCCGACCCCGCAATTGGGGCCGGCCTCGCTGCGTCAGCCTCAGGCGGTGAGCTCGGCGGCGGTCTTGCCGACCTGGCTCTCGTCGACGGCCTTCATGATGCCGTGCTCCATCAGCATGTCCTCGAGCTCGTCCATCGTGATGGGGGTCGGGATGATGCCGTTGCCCTTGTTGGCGTGAACCTTTTCCGCAAGGTTCCGGTAGTGCTGGGCCTGAACCGAATCGGGCGCATACTCGATCACGGTCATGCGGCGCAGCTCGGCGTGCTGCACGATGTTGTCGCGCGGCACGAAGTAGATCAGCTCGGTGCCGAGCTTCTTCGCCAGGTTCTCAGCCAGCTCAAGCTCCTTGTCGGTCTGGCGCTCGTTGCACACCAGCCCGCCCAGGCGCACGCCGCCGGAGTTCGCATACTTCAGAATGCCCTTCGAGATGTTGTTGGCCGCATACATGGCCATCATCTCGCCCGACATCACGATGTAGATTTCCTGCGCCTTGTTCTCGCGGATGGGCATGGCGAAGCCGCCGCACACCACGTCGCCGAGCACGTCGTAGGACACGTAGTCGATGTCCTCGTAGGCGCCGTTCTCTTCCAGGAAGTTGATCGAGGTGATCACGCCGCGGCCGGCGCAGCCGACGCCCGGCTCAGGACCACCGGACTCCACGCAGCGGATGTCCTGGTAGCCGATCTTCATCACGTCCTCGAGCTCGAGGTCTTCCACCGAGCCGGCGTTCGCCGCAAGCGACAGGATGGTGTCCTGGGCCTTGGCGTGCAGGATCAGGCGGGTCGAGTCGGCCTTGGGGTCGCAACCCACGATGAGGATCTTGTGACCCATCTGCGCAAGCGCAGCCAGGGTATTCTGAGAGGTGGTGGACTTGCCGATGCCACCCTTCCCGTAAAACGCGATCTGTCGCAGCGAAGACATCTGTCTCTCCTTCGAACCTTAAGCCGACATTCGGTCCTGCCCGGTCTCTTCGGTGTGCGCCGGCTGGCGATCACACCCCGGGACGTTGCACTCCGGCGCGGATGCGGACGTGGCCTTTGTAGGGGCCCACAAAGCCAGCAACCTGTCGCCCGCACTAGAAGCTAGCAACCAGCGTGCCAGCGGACCGCACTGCAAAAACGCGTTTGAAAACAGCTATTTACTAAATGATTGCCGGCACTTGCGCCCATGTTCAGAACCCGACACAGGGTCATTTCGGCCGACACGCCAGTTTAGGGCTGTTTGAAACAGGACACTGCCGGAACCCCGTTCGGATCTGGCCGGAAGCCGACACAGGCGGTGCGAAGGTTTTGATGTCGCAAGTTCGACGCGCAGCCCGACGCGTCCCGGGACGCGATGTCGGGCCCGCTGGCGTACGTGCGTCTGCGCGTCCGAAAACGCGTGCAGGAAATGGCGAATGGAAGGGGATCGGTTCGGGGGCCGATGGGCCCGCATGGCGCCCGCCCCAGGTCGGGCCAGCCAGCAAATACCGCAAGCCGAAGACGGCAGGGTACGGCCAGACCCGGGAGAAATGGAAGAAAGCAGAAGCTGGGGAGATCGGAATGACCGGGCGGGACAAGCCGCCCGGTCTTAAGGATCGCGCAGTGCGCGCGGCCCTCAGCCGATCAGTTCCTGAGCCTTCGACAGCGCCGCGACGAAGCGATCCACTTCCTCGCGGGTGTTGTAGAGGCCGAAGGAGGCCCGGCAGGTGGCGGTGACGCCGAAGCGCTCCATCAGCGGCATGGCGCAATGGGTGCCGGCGCGCACGGCGATGCCGTCATTGTCGATCAGCGTCGCGAAATCGTGGGCATGCGCGCCCTTGATCTCGAACGAGATGATGGCGCCCTTGTCCTTGGCCGTGCCGATGATGCGCACGGAATTCAGCTCGCCGAGCCGCTCCTGCGCATAGCGGCACAGCTCCGCCTCGTGGGCGCGGATGCGGGCCTTGCCGATGGACTCGATATAATCCAGCGCAGCGCCGAGCCCCGCCGCCTGCACGATGGCCGGCGTGCCCGCCTCGAAGCGGTGGGGCGGATCACCATAGGTGACGCTGTCCTGCCGCACTTCGCGGATCATCTCGCCGCCGCCGTTGAAGGGCGGCATGGCTTCCAGGTGCTCATACTTGCCGTAGAGCGCGCCGATGCCGGTGGGCCCATACAGCTTGTGGCCGGTGATGATGTAGAAGTCGCAGTCGAGATCCTGCACGTCCACGTCGAGATGCACCGCGCCCTGGGACCCGTCCACCAGCACCGGAATGCCGCGGGCGTGGGCGATCTTCACCACCTCCTTCACCGGAACGGTGGTGCCCAGCACGTTGGACATCTGGGTGATGGCCACCATCTTGGTCCGCTCGGTGAGCAGGGCCTCGAACTCGTCCATGAGGAAGTTGCCTTCCTCGTCCACCGGCGCCCACTTGATCACCGCGCCATGGCTTTCCCGCAGGAAGTGCCAGGGCACGATATTGGCGTGATGCTCCATGATCGAGAGGACGATCTCGTCCCCCGGCTGGATGCGGGCCTTGCCGAAGGTGGCGGCGACGAGATTGATCGCCTCCGTCGCGCTGCGGGTGAAGATGATCTCCTCCGGCCGCGCGGCATTGAGAAAGCGCTGCACCCGGGCGCGCCCGCCCTCATAAGCCTCGGTCGCGGCATTGGCGAGATAATGCAGGCCGCGGTGCACGTTGGCATATTCGGAGGTGTAGACCTGCTGGATGCGATCCAGCACCTGGCGAGGCTTCTGGGCCGAGGCGCCATTGTCCAGATAGACCAGCGGCTTGCCGTTGACCTTCAGGTCGAGGATGGGGAAGTCCGCGCGCACGCGCATGACATCGTAGCTGCCGTTGGAAACGGCGGGGTGCGGAGCCGGGAGGGGAAGCATCATTCACTCCCGACCCAGGAGCCAGGCCTGGGTCGCATCCGTCAGCGCCGAACGCACGCCCTCGTTGCCGATGGCGTCGAGCACCTCGCCCACGAAAGCCTGGATGAGCAGCGCCTCGGATTCCTTGGCGGGAATGCCACGGGACATGAGGTAGAATTTCAGCTGCTGGTCCAGCGTGCCGGTGGTGCAGCCGTGGCCGCACTGCACGTCGTCAGCGAAGATCTCCAGCTCCGGCTTGGCGCAGGCCTCCGCCGTCTCGGTCAAAAGCAGCGCGCGGCTGAGCATGCGGGCGTCGGTCTTCTGGGCCGGCTGGCGGACGGCGATCTTGCCCTGGAAGATATCCTGCGCCGAACCATCCAGCACGGCACGGAAGGATTCCCGGCTCTCGCCCGCAGGCGCCGCATGGTCCACGGACAAAAGGGTGTCGGCATGCTGCTTTCCGGACAGCAGGCTCACCCCGTTCATGCGGGCGTGGATGGCTTCGCCGGCGAGATGGGCCAGAAGCTGGTTGCGCACCACCAGGCCGCCCGTGGTGAAGAAAGTGTTGGCGAAGGTGGCGGTGGCATCGACGCGGGCGAGAACGGTGGCAAGATGCACCGCATCCGATCCTTCCGCCGTGATCTTCACCCGTTCCACAGTGGCGCCGGCGCCCACCACCAGATCAAGGGCAGTGTTCACCTGATAGGCAACGCCGGACGGCCCCTCGTGACTTTCGATGAGGGTGAGCGAAGCCCCCTCCTCCACCACCACGATGGAACGGGTGAACATGGAAACCGGGGTCGTTTCCGTGGTCACGAACACCAGTTCGACGGGGCGCTCGATGACCGCGCCGGCCGCCACGTGCAACACCACGCCGTCGCCCATGAGCGCCGTGTTGAGAGCGAGAACCGCATCCGAAGACGCCACCGTCTGGCCGAGTTGGGCCGTGAGCGTATCACCGGTGGTCAGCGCGTCCGCCATGGAGCGGATGGAGAGGCCCGCCTCAAGACCCGCGAGGTCCGACAATTCGGGCACCAGGGCGCCGTTGACCAGGACCAGACGACGGAAGCCGAGGCCCGCCAGCATGGCACCGGCCGTGGCAGCGCGCGACTTGGCTTCGGCATCCGGCGGGGCTGCCAGCGGACGCGCCTCGCGCATCAAAGCGCGCAGGTCGGTATAGCGCCAGGCCTCCACGCGACGGTGCGGCAGGCCCGCATCGGCAAAGGTGCCAAAGGCAGCGGCGCGCTGGGCCGCCACGTCCGGGCCGCCCGGAAGGGCGGCGCGGGCAGCGGCGAAGGTTTCGGCCAGCGCCAATTCGGCGCTGGTCTTCATGGGTCGGATCTGGGCAGAGGTCGGGGCGGCCATGGGATCACGCTGCCTCGTTCTGGTACTGGGCGTAGCCGGTGGCTTCCAGCTCCAGCGCCAGTTCCTTGCCGCCCGTGTGGACGATGCGACCAGCGGCGAAGACGTGGACCACGTCCGGCACGATGTAGTCGAGCAGGCGCTGGTAGTGGGTGATCACCAGCATGGAGCGCTCGGGGGAGCGCAGGGCGTTCACGCCGTTGGAGACCACCTTCAGCGCGTCGATGTCGAGGCCGGAATCCGCCTCATCGAGCACGCACAGATAGGGCTCGAGCAGCATCATCTGGAGCGTCTCGTTACGCTTCTTCTCGCCGCCGGAGAAACCCACGTTCACCGGGCGCTTCAGCATCTCGGCATTGATGCCCAGGGTCTGGCCCAGCTCGCGCACCTTGCGCACCAGTTCCGGCGAGGTCAGCTCGGTCTCGCCGCGCTTGCGGCGCTGGCTGTTCACCGCCGTGTGCAGGAACGCCATGTTGGAGACGCCGGGGATTTCCAGCGGATACTGGAAGCACAGGAACAGGCCCTGCGCCGCGCGCTCGTCGGGGGACAGCTCCAGCAGGTTCACACCGCGGAAGATCACCTCGCCTCCGGTGATCTCATAACCCGGCTTACCCGAGAGCACGTAAGACAGAGTGGACTTGCCGGCGCCGTTCGGCCCCATGATGGCGTGAACCTCGCCCGGATTGATCGTCAGGTTCATGCCGTCGATGATCTTGCGTCCCCCCGAGATCTCGGCATGGAGGTCCTTGATTTCCAGAAGGGGAGCCATGGTGAAGATCCTTTGATATGTGGGGCCGGGCGATTTTTGACGTTTCGAGGAAAGCGTCAGCCGACGCTACCTTCGAGGCTGATGGAAATGAGCTTCTGTGCTTCCACGGCGAACTCCATGGGCAGCTGCTGAAGCACGTCGCGGACGAAGCCGTTGACCACGAGGGCCACGGCGTCTTCCTGGGTCAGGCCGCGCTGCATGCAGTAGAACAGCATGTCCTCGGAGATCTTCGAGGTGGTGGCCTCGTGCTCGAACTGGGCGGTGGGGTTCTTCGCCTCGATGTAGGGCACGGTATGCGCGCCACAATTATCACCGATGAGCAGCGAGTCGCAGTTGGTAAAGTTGCGCGCGCCGGCCGCCTTGCGGTGGGCGGAGACGAGGCCGCGATAGGTGTTGTTGGAGCGGCCAGCCGAGATGCCCTTGGAGATGATCCGGCTGGTGGTGTTCTTGCCCAGATGGATCATCTTGGTGCCCGAATCCACCTGCTGGCGGCCATTGGAGATGGCGATGGAGTAGAACTCGCCGGAGGAGCCCTCCCCGCGCAGCACGCAGCTCGGATACTTCCAGGTGATGGCAGAGCCGGTCTCCACCTGGGTCCAGGAAATCTTGGAATTCTTGCCACGGCAGTCGCCGCGCTTGGTCACGAAATTGTAGATGCCGCCCTTCCCCTCGGCATCGCCGGGGTACCAGTTCTGTACCGTCGAATACTTGATCTCGGCATCGTCGAGCACCACCAGTTCCACCACCGCGGCATGGAGCTGGTTCTCGTCGCGCATGGGGGCGGTGCAGCCCTCCAGATACGACACGTAGGAGCCCTTGTCGGCGATGATCAGGGTGCGCTCGAACTGGCCGGTATTCTTCTCGTTGATGCGGAAGTAGGTGGACAGCTCCATGGGGCAGCGCACGCCCGGGGGAATGTATACGAACGAGCCGTCGGAGAAGACCGCCTGGTTCAGCGTCGCGAAATAATTGTCAGTGGGCGGCACCACGGAGCCAAGATACTGCTTCACGAGATCGGGATGCTCGCGCAGCGCCTCGGAGATGGGCATGAAGATGACGCCGGCCGCCTTCAGCTCTTCCTTGAAGGTGGTGGCCACGGAGACGCTGTCGAACACCGCGTCCACCGCGATGCGCGGCCGCTCTCCCTCGGGGATCTCCACGCCAGCCAGGATCTCCTGCTCGCGCAGCGGGATGCCCAGCTTCGCGTAGGTCTTCAGGATCTCCGGATCGACCTCGTCGAGAGACTTGGGCGCCTTGAACTGCTTGGGCTGGGAATAATAATAGAGGTCCTGGTAATCGATGGTCGGGTAGTCGACCCGCGCCCACTCGGGCTCCTGCATGGTCAGCCAGCGTGCATAGGCATCAAGCCGCCACTGCAGCATCCATTCCGGCTCTTCCTTCTTGGCGGAGATGTAGCGGATCACCTCCTCCGAAAGGCCTTTCGGCGCCTTCTCGGATTCGATCAGCGTCTCGAATCCGTATTTGTACTGGTCGACGTCGATGGAGCGAACCTGTTCGACTGTGTCCTGTACGGCCGCCATATGTCCCTCCATTCAACTTGCCAGCGGCGGCGCGCTCACGTTACCGGGCGCAGCACACCGCATATGAAGCCCGCAACGGGCCCTGAAAATACTTCGCCTGAAACGCTTCCGTCGGATCCCGGCCGGCCCCGCACCCCCTCGGGATGCACGGCCCCCGGAACCGCGCGGGTGGGGATTCATGATCCGCCGCCCGCCATCACTCGCACCGGGACGCGTCGCCCGCACCCTGGCTTACTTGCGGTTCGGTGACCGGCCCGCACATGCACCCTCGGGCACCATGCGGGCCACCCGCCGCTCAGGCCATCAGGCCGGGACGCAGGTGTTTTCCACCGGGCAAACCACCGCGCACTGCGGGGTCTCGAAGCTGCCCTCGCACTCGGTGCACTTCTTGGGATTGATGATGTAGGTGTCGTTCTTCAGGCTGATCGCGGCGTTCGGGCACTCGAACTCGCAAGCGCCGCAGACGGTGCACTGAGACGTAATAATCTTGTAGGCCATGGGCTAGCTCCGCGCTGTGCAGATTGGCAGGCAAGGCTCTCTTTCAAGCACCGTGCCATCTCATAACCCATTGAATTATTATAAATATTCTTTTGCGCGCCAGAATAGTGCGCTGTCGTGCCCCCGACAACGTGTCGCAAGTGCGACAGGCCCCATGTCGGTATCAGAGGCCATTGGAGGCCGGCATCGCGGCGACCGCGACATCGCTATCGCGTGGGCCGGCATGCCCGCCCGACATCCGCAGCCGGAGAGCAGCGCAGCCGCGTCCGGCCACCGATCGAAGAGGCGGCGCCGACGAATTGATCTACGAGTGCAGGACGGCGCGAAGATCATTGGCCACCCGACGCCGGAGCCCGAAGTCGGTATCGGCCGACTTCGGGCTCAAGGCCACGCGACACGGCGCGGCCGGATCCGGCGATGTTTGGGCGGCGGCGTCAGAAGCGTTTGATCTCGATGTCGTGCTTCTTCAGCGCATAGCCGATCTGGCGCGGGGTGAGACCGAGCAGTCGCGCGGCCTTTGCCTGCACCCAGCCGGCCCGCTCCATGGCGTCCACCAGCCGCTCACGCTCGGACAGGTCCTCGTCCAGCGTGGTCGGGTGAACCAGAACCGCCGGCGCCGGGGGCGGCGACAGGGGCTGTGGCGGCGCTAAAGGCAGCTTGGTGACGGTGTTGGAATTGGCCGGCTCGGCCCCGATGGGGGTGACGACCGAGGGCATCACCGGCAGCGGGATGTCCATGGGCCGGCGCGTGGCCGCCTCTGCCGGGCTGCGCCACAGCAGCGCCGACAGACACTCATTGTGCTTGCAGGCGAAGTCATCGCTGACGATGGCGCCGCCCTGGGCCAATGTGGCGGTGCGTTGCACGCAATTTTCAAGCTCGCGCACATTGCCGGGGAAGCCGCAGCCCATGAGGACTTCCATCGCGTCGGGATTGAACGCGAGGTCGCGACCGTTTTCACGGTTGAAGCGATCGAGGAACTCATTGGCAAGCAGCGGGATGTCCACGCGGCGGTCGCGCAGGGATGGCACGATCACTGGAATGACGCTGATGCGGTAATACAGGTCGGCGCGGAACTCATTCTTCGCCACCGCTTCCTCAAGGTTGCGGTTGGTGGCGGCGACGACACGCACGTTGACCTTCAGCGTGTGAGAGCCACCGACCCGCTCGAATTCCTGCTCCTGCAGCACGCGCAGCAGCTTGGCCTGGAACGAGGGCGAAATCTCACCGATTTCGTCGAGGAAGAGCGTACCCTTGTCCGCCAGCTCGAAACGACCCTTGCGGGCGCCGACGGCGCCGGTGAAGGCCCCCTTCTCGTGGCCGAACAGTTCGGATTCCAGCACGGATTCCGGGAGAGCCGCGCAGTTGAGCTTGATGAAGGGCCCCTTGGCACGGGGGGACAGCTCGTGGATCGCCTTGGCGATCAGCTCCTTGCCGGTGCCGCTCTCGCCGCGCAGCAGCACGGGCGAATGGGACTTGGCGACGATCATGATCTTGTCGAGCAGCGAGCGGATCTCACGGCTCTCGCCGATGATGCCGTCCACATAGACGCGCTTGCGCTCGCGACCGCCGCCGCTCTGGGGCTTCAGCTCCGATAGCGCCTTCTGCAGGCGCCCGCTCTCGGCCATCAGGCGTTCGCGATCGCGGGAGACGACGCGATGCAACTGCACGGTCTGGCCGATCAGGTTGGCCACCATGGTCAGGAAGCGCACGTCCGAATCGAGGCGGAAGACGGAGCGCCCGTCCCACACCCGGTCGATGGTCAGGGTGCCGATGACCCGCGCGGCGACGCGCAGCGGAACGCCGATCCAGGAAACACGCGTCTCCTCGCTGGCGCCGAGCGCCGCAACGTCGGCCGCGCTGAAGGCGGGATGGGAGGCCACGTTTTCCGCGATCAGCGGCACGGCGGTGGCGATCACCTGGCCGATCGCCTTTTCGGGCAGGCGCGCGCGGTAACGCGCATCCGTACCCTCGTTCCAGCCGGCGCCAACGGTGATGTTCGGAATTCCGTCGTCCTCAAGCAGCGAAATGACGCCGTGGCGCATCTGCATGAAGGACGAAAGCAGGCTGACCACGCTCGACAACGTGGTTTCGAGCCGGTTCGGCGCCGTCAGAATCTTCGAGATCTCGTAGATTCCCGTCAGCGCCACATCGCTCAGGGATACGAGGGGGACATGAGCCCGGGGCTGCTCGCGCTCGACTTGCAACGCTTCCTGATGAACCATCGTGCTTTCTCCGTCACCTCAGGCTCCCGTCCCAACGTTTTTGTATGATTAGCGACACTTTGATTTAGTTTCATTCTCATGTCGTGCCCAAGGTAAGGGCAAAAGTTGCCGCCATTTTGAGCATGTTTTGATCAATGTCCGTTTTCGCGCCAAATGCCGCCGTCATCTGGCCCGATGCGAGCCGACAATTGTTAGAATATGGACGTTTGAGCGCATATGTCGGCAAAAAGATTTCGCACTGCGAAAGGCGTCGCGTCGCTTTTGCCGCAACTTTCCGCACCCTGCGACGCTGCAGCGCACCATTGATCGGCCGTCCCGCGAAGGCCTCCCGAGGCCGTGGGTCCTCATGCCGCCGGGTCGGCCTCAACCGGCCTCGAACGCGGCGAGGCGGGCAGCGGCGGCCTCCTCGCCTTCGTTGCGGAGCAGCTCGGTCATCTCCACCCCGTCGAGCGGACGGAAGAAGAAGAAGCCCTGGGCCAGCTCGCAACGTTTCTCCTTGAGAAAGCGTGCCTGCCCGGCGGTCTCCAGCCCCTCGGCCACCACCCGCATGCCGAGGTTGCGGCCAAGATCGATCACCGCGCAGACGATGGCGGTGTCGAAGGCGTCGCGCTCGATGTCCTTCACGAAGCTCTGGTCGATCTTGATGGTGTCGATGGGCAGCTGCTTCAGATGGATAAGGCCCGCATAGCCGGTGCCGAAATCGTCGAGGGCGATGCGCACGCCGGCACGGTAAAGCTCATCGAGGATGGGCGCCACATGGTCGGAGCTGCGGCCGAGGAAGACGGTTTCGGTGATCTCCACGTCGAAGTGGATGGGCTCCACCCCCGCCGCGTGGAACTGGCGCAGCAGCGTGGCCGCCAGATCCCCGTCGGCGAACTGGGCCGGCGACAGGTTGATGGCGATGCGTCCGCACGGATGGCCCGCCTCGATCCAGCCGCGCACGTCGGTGGACACCTTTCGCACCATGCGCTCGCCGATAAGGACGGCCAGCTCCGGATCGGTGAGGGCAGCCTCGAACGCCGCCGGCGACAGCACGCTGTGCGGCGAGCGGCGCCAGCGCACCAGCGCTTCCAGCCCTTCGATGCGCCCGGTCACGAGCGAGACCTTGGGCTGGTAATAGGGAACGATCTCGTCCTCCGCGAGCGCGGCCCGCATGGCGCGATTGAGCGCCACCCGTTCCAGCACCGCCTGCCGCATGGCCGGGGCGTAGACCACCGCGCGGTTGCGACCCTGCTGCTTGGCCGCATAAAGGGCGAGGTCGGCGTCCTTCATCAGCTCGCCATAGCTGCAGTCATGGTCCGGGCAGGCGGCCAGCCCGATGCTGGCGCGGGTCGCGAAATGGCGCCCGGCGTGCAGCACCGGCCGGCGCAGTTCGGCCAGGATATTGTGGGCAAGCCGCTGGCCGGCGGCCACGGGCGCCGCGCCCTCCACCACCGCGACAAACTCGTCGCCCCCCAGCCGGGCGAGCAGGCCGTCCTGTTCCAGCAGGGCATCCAGCCGATGGGCGGTCTCCATCAGCGCGGCGTCTCCGGCGTCATGGCCGAGGGTGTCGTTGACGTCCTTCAGCCCGTCGAGATCGATCAGCAGCAGGCAGATCCCGCGCCCCGGCCGGCGCGCCTCCAGGGCGGCGCCGAGACGGGCCTGGAAGGCCGCGCGATTGGGCAGGCCGGTCAGGGCGTCGTGGGTGGCGGCATAGCGCGCCTGTTCCTCGGCGGCGCGCCGCTCGGTCACGTCAACCAAAGCGGCCACCAGATGCGGCCCGGGATCCATGGGGATGACGGACGCCGCCAGCACCACGCGCCGCTGCTCGCCCCCCTCCACCGAGACCGAGGTCTCGAACCCCCTCACCGCCCCCTCGGTGCGCAGGCGTTCCATGAACTCGGCGGCGGCGTCCGGCGCGAGGCAGCCGTCGCACAGGCTGCCGGTGACCGCGTCCAGCGACCCGCCATAGAGGCGTCGGGCTGCTGCGTTGGATTTGAGGTGCCGGCCGTCGTCGAGGCGCGCGACCACGAGGGGCAGCGGCACCGCCTGGAATGTCTTCTCCAGCGTGTCCTCGCTGACGCGCAACCGCTCGTTCTGCCGCTGCGCGGCCGCCGCCGAGGCCCAGAACTGCCGTTCCACGCGGTTGGCCCGCGCGACCACGATCATCAGCGCGATGTTCAGCGAAGCCACGGCAAGCGCCAGGCCCAGCCCCACCTGCCAGCCGACAGACATGTCGGCATAGCCGCAGAACAGCAGGACGCTGCTGCCGACGCCCCCGGCCAGCAACCAGCTGAAGGATATGGGCACCGCCAGATAGAAGACGGTGGGCAGCAGCAGCACCGCCAAAAGAGCCAGATGACTCTGCGCGGTTACCAGCACCGCCACCGCGGCCGCCGTGCCCCACTGCCACAGCGCGTAGATCAGGTCGGCCCGGCGGGGCGTATTCGCCAGATGGATGGCGCCGAGGCACAGCAGGGACAGTCCGATCACCACGAATCGCGCCGACACCGCCACCGCGAAGTGCGCCGTTCCGGCAAAGCGCCAGTCGCTCAGCAGAAACAGGGCATTGAGGATGACGGAGGCCGCAAACAGGATACGGGCCTGCCGTCGCGATTCGGCGAGGCGGCTCACGCGGAATGCCGCCTCCTGCGCGGGATCGACGAACTCACCGCCCATGGCGGTCAGCCCCGGATCGTCCGCGCTCGCAGTCGGCTCTGACCGTCCGTTCTGGCGAGATGTGCCCCTCATGGAGTTGATCCTAGAGTGCCGAAAACGCTTTCGCCACAATCCTGCCAACGTGGTCTCGCGATGAGCCCCCGAGCCGCACGGCAAGGTTGCGCAAATACCCAGCCACGCCATCTTGTGCCGCCTCGCCTCTCCCGGCGGAGCGGGCTATATGCGTTCAGGATGATCCAAGGTCCGCAGCGACGCCCGGCGCCGCTGCCGTGCCCGCAGGCCGAGGGAGCCGCCGATGCTCAATGACAAACGCATCCTCCTCCTCATCGGCGGCGGGATCGCCGCCTACAAATGCCTGGAGCTGGTCCGCCGCCTGAAAGAACGCGGCGCCAAGGTGCGGGCGGTCATGACCCGGTCGGCGGGCCAGTTCGTCACGCCCTTGTCTGTGGGCGCCATTACCGGCGAGCGTGTCTTCACCGACCTGTTCGACCTCACCGCCGAGCACGACATCGGCCACATCCGCCTGTCGCGGGAGGCGGATCTGGTGGTGGTCGCGCCGGCGACGGCGGACCTGCTGGCGAAGATGGCCCACGGCGTCGCCGATGATCTCGCCACCACCGCTCTGCTCGCCACCGACAAGCCGGTGCTGGTGGCCCCCGCCATGAACCCGCGCATGTGGGCTCACCCCGCCACCCGGCGCAACGTGGCGCAGTTGCGCGCCGACGGTATCGCCATGGTGGGGCCCAATGCGGGCGCCATGGCCGAACGCGACGAATTCGGGGAAGGCCGTATGGCCGAGCCCATGGAGATCCTCGCCGCCATCGAGGCCCATTTCGGCATCGCGGAGGCGCCCCTGCTCAAGGGGCGGCGCATCCTCGTCACCTCGGGTCCCACCCACGAGCCCATCGATCCGGTGCGCTACATCGCCAACCGCTCCTCGGGCAAGCAGGGCCACGCCATCGCCGCGGCGGCCCGGGCGGCGGGCGCCGAGGTGATCCTGGTGTCCGGCCCCGCCGAGGTTGCCGATCCCAAGGGAGTCAGGGTGATCCATGTGGAGACGGCGCAACAGATGATGGCCGCCGTGGAGGAGAGCCTGCCGGTGGATGCCGCCGTGTTCGCCGCCGCGGTAGCCGACTGGCGCGTGGCCGATGCTTCCGACCAGAAGATCAAGAAGACCGGCGCCGGCGCCCCGGCCCTGACCCTGGTGGAGAATCCCGACATCCTCGCCGCCATCGCCCGCCACGGCGCGCTGCGACCGCGCCTGGTGGTGGGGTTCGCCGCCGAGACCCAGGAGGTGGTGGCCCACGCCAGCGACAAGCGCCTGCGCAAGGGCTGCGACTGGATCGTCGCCAACGACGTTTCGCCGGAAACCGGCATCATGGGAGGGGATGTGAACACCGTGCACCTCGTCACCGCCAGCGGAGTGGAGGACTGGCCGTCCGCCTCCAAGGCCGAAGTCGCCCGTCATCTGGTGGCGCGCATGGCCGCGGAACTTGCGGGAGAGGCCCGATGAGCCACGCGCAGCCCCCCCGTCCTTCGGTGCGCATCCAGCGCCTGCCCCATGGCGAAGGCCTGCCCCTGCCCGCCTATGCCACCGAGGGCGCGGCCGGCCTCGACCTCTCCAGCGCGCTGCCGGAGGAGGCCCCCCTCATCCTCCTGCCGGGAGCGTTCGCCGCCGTTCCCACCGGCTTCGCCATCGCCTTGCCCGAGGGCTTCGAGGCCCAGGTGCGTCCCCGCTCGGGCCTCGCCCGCAAGCACGGGGTGAGCGTGCTCAACACGCCTGGCACCATCGACTGGGATTATCGCGGCGAGCTGCTGGTGCTCCTCATCAATCACGGCCCTGAGCCGTTCACGGTGACGCGGGGCATGCGCATCGCCCAGATGGTGGTTGCCCCGGTCACCCAAATAATGCTGGAAGAATCCGGAGATCTGAGTGAAACTGCACGTGGCTCCGGTGGTTTTGGTTCAACCGGCTTCGGAGCTACGTTTTTGAAGAAGTAGCTACAGACTGATGCCGCGTTTATCCGACAAAAGCCTCCTCGCCATTGCTGCCGTCGTGGATGTGGCCGTGCACGCGCGCGGCGCTCCGGTGGCAGCCAAGGCGCTCGCCGCCCGACACGGCCTCCCGCCCCGCCGGCTTGAGCCCGTGCTCCAGGCCCTGGTCCATGCCGGCGTGCTGAAGGGCGTGCGTGGGCCGCGCGGCGGCTACGAGCTGGCGCGGGAGCGCCGGCGCGTCTCCGTCGCCGAGATCGTCCGGGTCGTCGAGGGGGCCGAGGAGGAGAAGGAAATCATCCTGCCCCCGCTGGTGACCGAGGTGGTCCAGCCGGCTGTTGCCGCAGCCGAGGATACGTTCGACACTGCGCTCGACGCGGTGACGCTCGAGGACCTCTGCCGCAGTGCCGACGGCAAGGGCCACGGGTCGGAGCACGAGAAGATCGATTTCGCCATTTGACAGGCACGCTCCCCGCGTGCCGGCGACCAATTTCCCAAGGAGATCGCCCATGGCAGGACCTGCCGCCAAGATCGTGCCCGCCGCATCGCCCCGTCCTGGGCGCGGCCGGGTTTATGATTCCATCACCGAGACCATCGGCAACACGCCGCTGGTGCGGCTGAAGCGCCTCGCCGAACTGCGCGGGGCCAAGGCCGAGATTCTGGCCAAGCTCGAATTCTTCAATCCCATCGCCAGCGTGAAGGACCGCATCGGCGTCGCCATGATCGAGGCGATGGAGGCGGCCGGCGTGCTGGACCAGGACACGGTGCTGGTGGAGCCCACGTCCGGCAATACAGGCATCGCGCTGGCCTTCGTGGCGGCGGCGCGCGGCTACCGCCTGATACTGGTGATGCCCGAGAGCATGTCGGTGGAGCGCCGCAAGATGCTCGCCATCCTCGGCGCCGAGCTGGTACTGACCCCGGCGAACCTCGGCATGAAGGGCGCCGTCGCCCGCGCCGAGCAGCTCATCACCGAACTGCCCAAAGCGGTGATGCCGCAGCAGTTCAAGAACAAGGCGAACCCGGACATCCACCGCCGCACCACGGCGGAAGAGATCTGGAACGACACCGACGGCAAGGTGGATGCGATCGTGGCCGGCGTCGGCACCGGCGGCACCATCACCGGCATCGGCCAGGTGCTGAAGCCACGCAAGGCCTCGCTCCGCATGATCGCCGTGGAGCCGGAGGATTCCCCGGTGCTGTCCGGCGGCTCTCCCGGCCCCCACAAGATCCAGGGCATCGGTGCCGGCTTTGTGCCGGACGTGCTCGACCGCGCCATCATCGACGAGGTGGTGACGGTGGGCAACCAGACCGCGTTCGACACCGCCCGGGCCATGGCCCGCTATGAGGGCATACCCGGCGGCATCTCTTCCGGCGCGGCCGTGGCGGCGGCGCTTGAGATCGCGGTGCGCGACGACATGGCCGGCAAGTCCATCGTGGTGATCGTGCCGTCTTTCGCCGAGCGCTACCTTTCCACGGCCCTGTTCGAAGGCCTGTAGGGACGGCCCTTGCGCTGGAAAGGCGCCGGACCCGAAGCGGAGAACGAACGCGTCTCCGCGCCGGCCCGATAGCGATGCCTTTGCGTCTTCAGACCCCTGCGCCCCGGCCTCTCCGCCGGGGCGCAGCTTTATGGCGCCTGATCTCTGAAGGCCCGATCTGTCTGCGCGCTGTCGCGCGGACGCGCCGGCCGGGACCGCGCGAGCCGGACCAGGGCCGCATGGCGGGCCGGATCGTAGCCAATCCCGCCCCGGAACGCTGCCTTGCGCGCCAGGCGCAACGCCCGCGCCAGAGCCGCCGGACCGCCATAGGCGATGGCGAGCCCCGCCATGTGGCGCCGGACCCGCGCCTCGGGATCCTCACACGTGAAGGCGTAAACCCGATACGACCGCACTCCCACCACCGCCTGCATGATGCACTCTCCCCTTTGGGGCAGAATGGTCACCCGGCGTGGCCAAAGGGGCATAAATTCCTACAATTCGCGCAAAATGCGAAAATAGGAATACGCACATAATATATTGATATATATAAGTTAAATTTGGAATTGCCTGAGGCCGCGATTGCAGGATCTCTCCCCCTCGACTTGCAATAGAAGAAGATCGTTGTAGGAATTTTTACCTACAACGAGAGAGTGCAATGTCTGACCCGTCGGTTGAGCCCCCGTCCGCCTCCGTTCAGCCTTCAGCCCGCCTGCCGGTCGCCGCGACCGGATCGCCCCAGCCTTCTCCCTGTCGGCTGGCAATGGCCATCGTCGCAGCCATGACGGGGCTCGATGTGGATGCACTGGTGGACCTGCGCCGGTCCATCGCGCCGGTGGCGACAGCGCGGCAGATCGCCATGTACCTCGCCCATGTGGGTCTCGGCCTGCCGCAGGCGGATGTGGCGCAGGCGTTCCGGCGCGACCGCTCCACCGTCGCTTATGCTTGCCGGCGCATCGAGGATCTGCGGGACGATCCCGCCTTCGACCATCGCGTGGCCCAGATGGAGGCCTGCCTGCGCTGGGCCACGGAGCGCTGAGCATGGCCCCCCGCAAGACGCCATCCCACAAGACCCCTACCGTCAAACCTTCCTCCGCCAAGACCCATCCCCGTCGAACCGCCCCGACCGCCGCCTCCGGGCCACAGATGAACCTGGCCGAAAGCCCCCTTGCCTGGCTCGCCCGGCGCACCGGAAAGGACGGTCGCGCCCTGGTGGACCCGACCCAGCTGGCCGCCGGCGAGCGGCTGCGGGCGGATTTCACCCGCGCCCAGCTCACCCCGCGCGTCACCAGCCGCTGGAGCGAGGTTTCGGGTGCGGGCACGCCGGAGGCCTTCACCGACATGGTGCTGGCAGCGAAGCTGCGGGTCAGCCGTGCCATGACGGCGGTGGGGCCTGAACTGTCCGGCGTGCTGCTGGATGTGTGCTGCTTCCTGAAGGGGCTGGAGGCGGTGGAGCGCGAGCGGCTTTGGCCGGCACGCACCGCCAAGGTGGTGCTGGGCCTCGCCCTCGACCGGCTCGCCGTTCACTACGGCCTCAGCGGAGTGACGCAGGGCCGCGCCCGCGCCCCGGTGCGCAGCTGGCACGCCCCGCCGGAGCCGCCGGCGTGATACCTTCGGCCTCGGCCTACGACCGATGCCAAATGGGTCCGCTCAAACGCCGCATGGGCTTGACCTATGGCCCATGAGCAAAGCTCACGGGCCGCAAGTATGAGCCCCACTCAGGACAAGGCGCGGGCGGTCTCGCGGATGATGTCGAAGGCGGCGTCCACGTCCGCTTCAGTAGCCTCCATGGACCCCGCCTGAAAGCGGATGGCGAGGCGGCCGTCCACCCGGGTCGGGGTGAGATAGAGCTGCCCGCCATCATTGATGGCCTGGAGCAGGGCCAGCATGTGGGCATCACCGTCGCGTCCGTCGCCGGGATCGTGGCGGAAGGCGAACAGGGACAGCACCGGCGTCGAGGCCAGCGCGAAGCCTGGCTCCGCCGCGATGCGCGCGGCCAGCGCCTGCGACCAGCCCACATGGTTGCGGATCATCTGCCGCAGTCCCTCAAGCCCGTGGGCCCGCAGCACGAACCACAGCTTCAGCGCCCGGAAGCGGCGGCCCAGCTGGATGGTCCATTCGCTGAAATTGACGATGCCATCATGGGCATGGGTCTTCAGATATTCCGGCTGGATGGCCAGCGTCGCCAGATGGTCGTCAGGGCTCCGGAGGAAATGGGCGGAGCAGTCGAACTGCACGCCGAGCCATTTGTGGGGGTTCAGCACGATGGAATCGGCCTGTTCCACCCCCGCCCACAGGGGACGGAATTCGGGACACACCATGGCCGAACCCGCCCAGGCCGCATCCACATGGACGAACAGGCCATAGCGGTGCGCCACCTCCACCACTGCCGCAACGTCATCCATGGCGCCGGTGCTGGTGCCACCCACGCAGGCGACGACGCCGGCCGGCACGAAGCCTGCCGCCTTGTCGGCCTGAATGGCCGCCTCCAGCGCCTCGGGCACCATGCTCCTGAGCGGGCCTTGCGTGGGGATGCGCACCAGATTGTCGTCGCCGATGCCGCAGAACCATGCCGCCCGGTCGATGGAGCTGTGCACCTCGCTGGAGGTGTAGACCCGCAGTTGCGGGCGGCCCGAAAGCCCGGTGCGATTGCCGGTGAAGCCCAGCGCCCGCTCGCGCATGGTGAGGAAGGCGCACAGGGTAGCCGAGGAGGCCGAATCCTGGATCACGCCGGAAAAGCCCTCCGGCAGGCCCACCGCCTGGCGCAGCCAGTCGAGGGCCACGATCTCCAGCTCCGTGGCGGCAGGGGAGGTCTGCCACAGCAGGCATTGGGCGCCCATGGCGGAGGAGAGAAATTCGCCGATCACGCTCGCCGGACTGGCATTGGCCGGAAAGTAAGCGAAGAAGCGCGGGTGCTGCCAATGGGTCATGCCCGGCACCAGGATGCGCTCGAAATCCGCGAAGATGTCGGCCATGGGCTCTGCCTCTTCCGGCGCGGAAGTCGGCAACTGGGCCGCGATCTCCCCCGGCTTGGTGCCGGCGCGCACCGGGCGGTTCTTCAGGCCCGCGCGATAGTCCGCCGCCCAGTTCGCCGCCACCAGCGCCCAATGGCGGAACGCCTCCCCCTTCATGATATTGTCCTATCTTTCGACCTTGGGCCGGGACATAGCCGACTTCAGCCGGGCTGGAAAACCCGCGCCACGCCGCAGGCCGGTGCCCGCCCTCGTGATCACGGGCGCGGCGGAAGCCGTGATAGAGTGTCGCATCAAAGGCCTTTCACGCCGGCCCACATGGTTCTAAGACGGCCGGCAGCTGAACGCGCCAGGCCGAGGGCCATCGCGCACCACAACATATAAGAGGCAAGAGAGGACATGCCCCAGTACCGCTCCCGCACCTCCACCCACGGTCGCAACATGGCCGGCGCCCGCGGCCTGTGGCGCGCCACAGGCATGAAGGACGGGGATTTCGGCAAGCCCATCATCGCCGTGGTGAACTCCTTCACCCAGTTCGTGCCAGGCCATGTGCACCTGAAGGATCTTGGCCAGCTGGTGGCTCGCGAGATCGAGAAGGCTGGCGGCGTCGCCAAGGAATTCAACACCATCGCGGTGGATGACGGCATCGCCATGGGCCATGACGGCATGCTCTATTCCCTGCCGTCCCGCGAGATCATCGCCGACAGCGTGGAATATATGGTGAACGCGCACTGCGCCGACGCCATGGTGTGCATCTCCAATTGCGACAAGATCACCCCCGGCATGCTGATGGCCGCCATGCGCCTCAACATCCCGGCGGTGTTCGTCTCCGGCGGGCCCATGGAGGCCGGCAAGGTGCTGCTCTCCACCGGCGAGAAGAAGGTGGACCTCATCGACGCCATGATCGCGGCGGCCGACGACAAGGTCACCGACGCCGACGTGCAGGTGATGGAGCGCTCCGCCTGCCCCACCTGCGGCTCGTGCTCCGGCATGTTCACCGCCAATTCCATGAACTGCCTCACCGAGGCGCTGGGCCTGGCGCTGCCGGGCAACGGCTCCACGCTCGCCACCCACGCCGACCGCGAGCGGCTGTTCGTGGAGGCCGGCCACCTCATCGTCGACCTCGCCCGCCGCTATTACGAGCAGGACGATGCCAGCGTGCTGCCGCGCTCGGTGGCCTCCTTCAAGGCGTTCGAGAACGCCATGACGCTGGACATCTCCATGGGCGGCTCCACCAACACGGTGCTGCATCTGCTCGCCGCCGCCAACGAGGGCGAGGTGCCCTTCACCATGGCCGACATCGACCGGCTGTCGCGCAAGGTGCCGGTGCTGTGCAAGGTGGCGCCGGCGGTGGCCAACATCCACATGGAGGACGTGCACCGCGCCGGCGGCATCATGGCCATCCTCGGCGAGCTGGACCGCGGCGGCCTCATCCACACCGAGCTGCCCACCGTGCACGCCGCCACCATGGCCGACGCGCTGGACCGCTGGGACGTAAAGCGCACCAAGAGCGAGAGCGTCGCCACCTTCTTCCGCGCCGCGCCGGGCGGGGTGCCTACCCAGGTGGCCTTCAGCCAGTCCCGCCGCTGGGACGACCTCGACCTCGACCGTGAGACCGGCGTCATCCGCGACGTGGCCCATGCCTATTCCAAGGACGGTGGCCTCGCCGTGCTCTACGGCAACATCGCGCTGGACGGCTGCATCGTGAAGACGGCCGGCGTGGACGCCTCGATCCTGAAGTTCACCGGCAAGGCCCGCATCTTCGAGAGCCAGGACGCGGCGGTGGAAGCCATCCTGTCCACCGGGCGCATCCAGGCCGGCGACGTGGTGCTGATCCGCTACGAGGGACCGCGCGGCGGGCCGGGCATGCAGGAGATGCTCTATCCCACGTCCTACCTGAAGTCGAAGGGCCTCGGAAAGGCGTGTGCGCTGGTCACCGACGGGCGCTTCTCGGGCGGCTCCTCGGGCCTGTCCATCGGCCATGTCTCGCCGGAAGCGGCGGAAGGCGGGGCCATCGGTCTGGTGGAGGAAGGCGACACCATCGAGATCGACATCCCGAACCGCATCATCCGCGTGGCGGTGTCCGATGAGGTGCTGGCCGAGCGCCGCGCCGTGATGGAATCCAAGGGCGACAAGGCGTGGCAGCCGGAAAACCGCAAGCGCGTGGTTTCCCAGGCGCTGCAGGCCTATGCGGCGCTCACCACCTCCGCCGCCCGCGGCGCGGTGCGCGACGTGAGCCGCCTGCGGCGCTGATCACGACGAGACCCGCCAAAGGAAAGGGGCGCCTCGGCGCCCCTTTTTGCTTGGTGCAGGTGGTTCGGTCGCGTGCCAATCAACGTGTGCAGGTCAGCTGCCCGTTGAAGTTGGCGATGTCCCGCGCGCCCCAGCAATAGCGCATGTTCACCGAGGAGTTCACGAACAGGTTGCCGCCCACGCGGCACTGCGCCCGCAGGACATTGTCCGGACCCACGAAGGCATTGCGGCAGGTGCGCTGATAGGAACCGGGAGGCGCCGGCATGGGGCCGGGGGGCGGGGGCGGCGGCATGGGCCGGCCACGGACACACCACAACTGGCCGTCTTGGTTGGAAATGTCACCCCGGCAGCTCGGGAAGTCGTTGAGCCGGGTCTGCACCCAATTGCCGCGACGGGTGGCGCAGAAGGCGGTAAGATCGCGCCCGCGACGCACCTGCACATTGTTGCAGCTGTTGAGATAACTGCCCCCCGGCACCGGCTGGGCCATGGCTTCGCCGGCTGAGACCATCCAGCCCAGCGCCAGCAGCAGACCGAACAGGCCCGCGACGACGACATTTCGCTTCATGTTTTCCCCCCTGTGGAAAGGCGCGCCCTTCTACCACGGCGAATCAGCGGACGCACAGCCGTCGTGTCCGGTACGGCACGCGCGCAGCACGGCCATCGACAGCGCCCCCCCGCTTCGATAAAAGCCGTGGCGATCCAGAAAGATAAAGACGCACCGATGACCATTCGCCTGCATCGCGGCGACCTGCCCGCGGACTTCGTCGCCGCACCCGTGGTGGCAATCGACACCGAGACCATGGGGCTCAACCCCTTCCGCGACCGGTTGTGCCTGGTCCAGCTGTCCAACGGCGACGGCAGCGCCGACCTGGTGCAGATCCCGCAGGGCGCTGACGCGACCACCGCGCCGAACCTGACGCGCCTTCTGGCCGATCCCGCCATCACCAAGCTGTTCCATTTCGGCCGGTTCGACATCGCGGTGCTCCAGCACACCTTCCATGTGATGCCGCAGCCGGTGTGGTGCACCAAGATCGCCTCGCGGCTGGTGCGCACCTACACCGACCGTCACGGGCTGAAGGACCTGCTGCGCGAGACCATCAACGTGGACATCTCCAAGCAGCAGCAAAGCTCGGACTGGGGCGCCAAGGACCTCTCCGACGCCCAGCTCACCTACGCCGCCTCCGACGTGCTGCACCTGCATGCGGTGAAGGCGAAGCTGGAGGAGATGCTGGCGCGGGAGAACCGCACCGGGCTCGCCGCCGCCTGCTTCGCCTTCCTGCCGGCGCGGGCGGCCCTGGACCTCTCGGGCTGGGCGGAAGACGATATCTTCGCGCACTCCTGAGCCGGCAATCTTTATCAAAAACGTGCGCTGACAACGCCTTAGCTCCGGGCCTTGCACCAGCGCGCCATTTCGGACACTTTGACCGCGTGCGTGGGGCGACGCGCCGGCCGGCCCTGTGGCTTGAGGCCTGTGAGAGCCCGTCCCGGTCAGCCAGAACGACCTGATCGGCGAAACGGTATCTCAGCTCAACATGAAAGGCGCATGCGGGATTGGCCCGCCGCCGGAACAGGGCCATGAACCGACACGTGTCGCCAAACGATTTCGACCGGCAAGGGACCGTGCCAGCGGCTGCGCATCAGGATGCGCGTCTGGAAGCGACCCCGACCTTCCGGGACTACACGGACCAGGACAGCGGTCTTGAGCAGCGCCCGAGCCCGGATTTTTCCAGCGCCCGCCGCCACAGCAAGCGCGTGCGCTGGATCAAGCGCCTGCTGCCGCTTTCCATCGTCGTGGCGGTGGTCGGCATCGGCGCCGTTTCCATCCTGTCGCAGCTGAAGCTGTCCATCGAGCTGCCGTTCGAGATCGGACACCTCACCCTCTCGGGCTCGCGCCTCACCATGGAGCTGCCCAAGCTCTCCGGCTTCACCGACGACAATCGCGGCTACCGCGTGACCGCGCGCACCGCCACACAGGACCTGACCCATCCGGACCTCATCGACCTCACCGACATCGAGGCGCGGCTGGAGATGACCGACAAGGGCTGGGCCAAGGTTTCCGCCAAGGTGGGCACCTTCGATACCAAGAAGCAGTTCATCACCTTGGGCGACGGGGTGGACCTCGCCATGAACGGCGGTTATGGCGGCCAACTCCACGACGCCGAGGTGGACGTGAAGGCCGGTACCATCGCCACCGAGAAGCCGGTGGTCTTTACCTATCTCGACGGCAAGCTGGTGGCCGACCGCCTGCACGTGGGCGATCGTGGCACGCGGGCCCTGTTCGAAGGCAACGTGCAGTTGGATTTCCGCATGTCCAACCTGCCGGGCCAGAAGTCGGGCGAGGCGGCCCCGCCGGCAGGCTCGCCGGCCGGGACACCCGCCAAACCCCATGGCGACGCGGTGGGATCGGTTCCCGCCACGCCCGCCGCCCAGCCCACTCCCCTTCCCCCGCGACGCCCGGTGTCCAACCCATGATCCGCCAGTCCCAGGACCGAACCGGCCTCGCCTTCCGCGCCGGGCGCCTCGCCCAGGCCGCGGCGGCGGCCATGCTCGTCGCGGCGCCCGGCGCCGCCCTTCTGGTTGTTGCAACGTCAAGCATCGCTGTGGCGCAGACCTCCAACGTGCCCAACGCGCTGCAGGGCTTTGCCAAGAACCGCGACCAGCCGGTACGCATCAACGCGGATTCCCTTGAGGTGCGCGACAAGGACAAGGTCGCGGTGTTTTCCGGCAATGTGCTGGTGACCCAGGGCGACACCACGCTGCGCTCCAAGGACCTCATGGTCTATTACGAGGGCTCCGTGGCCCAGCAGGCCGGCGGCCAGCCCGCCGGCGAGCAGGCAACCGGCGTCGATCCGTCCCAGAAGGGCCAGATCCGCAAGCTGGAAGCCGTGGGCGGCGTGGTGGTGAAGACCAAGGAGCAGACCGCCACCGGCGACAGCGGCGTGTTCGAGATGAAGACCAACACGGTGACCCTGGTGGGCAAGCCCGTGGTCCTCACCCAGGGCCCCAACGTGATCCGCGGCCAGAAGCTGGTGGTGGATCTCGTTTCCGGCGTGTCCAAGTTCGAGGGCGGGCGGGTGGAGAGCCTCATCGTTCCCGGCAGCCTGAAGCAGGATACCCCGCCCAAGCCCGACCAGGGACAGGCGCCCCGTCGCTGACGAAATCGAACGCGCGCTCCGGTTGAATTTCGCAAGCCGGTAACCAGAAGCTGGCAAAGACGCCACGCAATCCCTCAGTTTCTGCTGTTTTATCAATCGCCTACGCGATTTGCGCCGACCCGCGGCCCGCCACGCATCGGAGCGGAGCGCCCTGCGGCCCGTATTTTGCATGGAAACGTTGCATCCCTGGCGAGGACGTTCTAAACCTTCCAATCTGGGGGCCGGGGTGCGGAGGTCGCGTTGAACGTCCTGTCCATGTTCGGCAAGTCTAAGACGAGGTCCGGCGGTACGACCCACCGGAATGACAGCGGCGCGCCGCGCGACACGCGTCGGTGGGACGAGGACGACGGCTGGGACGAGTCCCGCTACGCCGGCCTTGATGGTGACGGCCGCGACACCCAGCCCTTCGATTCCACCAGCGCGCTGGCGGCCTTCGGCATCGCCAAGTCTTACGGCGGCCGGCAGGTGGTGCGCGACGTGAGCCTCAACGTCCGCCGCGGCGAGGCGGTGGGCCTGCTCGGCCCCAACGGTGCCGGCAAGACCACCTGCTTCTACATGGTGACCGGGTTGGTGAAGGCCGATCGCGGCCGCATCGAGCTGGACGGCCACGACATCACCCCCATGCCCATGTATCGCCGCGCCCGTCTCGGCGTCGGCTACCTGCCGCAGGAGGCCTCCATTTTCCGGGGCCTCTCGGTGGAGGACAACATCATGGGCGTGCTCGAGGTGACCGAGCCAAACCGCGCCCGCCGCCGCGAGGAGACCGAAGCCCTCCTTGAGGAATTCAAGATCACCCATGTGCGCAAGTCGCCCTCCATCGCGCTCTCGGGCGGCGAGCGACGGCGCCTCGAGATCGCCCGCGCACTGGCAAGCCAGCCCTCCTTCATGCTGCTGGACGAGCCCTTCGCCGGCATCGACCCCATCGCAGTGGGCGACATCCAGGCGCTGGTGCGCCACCTGACCTCACGCGGCATCGGCGTGCTCATCACCGACCACAATGTGCGCGAGACCCTGGGCCTCATCGACCGCGCCTACATCATCCATTCCGGCTCGGTTCTGATGGAGGGCGATCCCGAATCCATCGTCTCCAGCCCGGACGTGCGGCGGCTGTATCTCGGCGAGGAGTTCCGGCTATGACTACGGCTTCGCCCCGGCCCGCGCTCGCCCGGCCCGGTCCCTGTCGGCAGAGGCTTCCGCCATGGTGCTGAGCCCCAAGCTGGAATTCCGCCAGAGCCAGTCTTTGGTGATGACCCCGCAGCTGATGCAGGCCATCAAGCTGCTGCAGCTCTCCAACATGGAGCTGGTCGCGTACGTCGAGGCGGAGCTGGAGCGCAATCCGCTGCTGGAGCGCATCACCGAGGGCGACGGCCCGGCCGACGCCGCCAGCGGCGAGACCCCCTCCGAGACCGCCCAGCGCGACGACGCCCCCGCCCCCGAGCCCGAAGCCGCTGTTTCCGGCGACTGGATGCCCGGCGACATGGAGCCCAGCCGGGCGGCCATGGAAACCCGCCTCGACACCGATCTCGGCAATGTTTTCCCCGACGACGCCCCCGCCGACCGCGGCGCCTCCGGCGGCGGCTCCACCGGCCAGAGCCCCTCCACCGGCGAGTGGGGCGGCGGCGAGCGCGGCGAGGACTACAATCCGGAAGCCTTCCTCACCGCCGAAATGACGCTGGCCGATCATCTGGAGGCCCAGCTTGCGGTGGCGGTGAGCGATCCGGCCCGGCGGCTCATCGGCGTCAACGTCATCGGCCTCATCGACGAGACCGGCTATTTCACCGGCGACCTCGACCAGCTGGCCGAGCAGCTCGGCGTGGCGCGCGCCGATGTGGAGGCCATGCTGAAGCTCATCCAGACCTTCGAGCCGTCTGGCGTGGGAGCGCGCAACCTTGCCGAATGCCTCGCCATCCAGCTCCGGGAGCGGGACCGCTTCGACCCCGCCATGCAGGCGCTGGTGGCGAACCTGGAGCTTCTGGCCCGGCACGACCGCAATGCGCTCAAGCGGGTCTGCGCCGTGGACAACGAGGACCTGGCCGACATGATCGGCGAGATCCGACGGCTCGATCCCAAGCCGGGCCTCGCCTTCGGCACCGGCGTGGTGCATCCGCTGGTGCCGGATGTCTATGTGCGCGCAGGCAAGGACGGCACCTGGCTGGTGGAGCTGAATTCCGAGACCCTGCCGCGGGTGCTGGTGAACCAGACCTATCATGCCACAGTGGCCAAGGTGGCGCGCTCGGCCGAGGACAAGAGCTTCCTTGCCGAATGCCTGCAAAGCGCCAGCTGGCTGACGCGCTCGCTGGACCAACGGGCGCGCACCATCCTGAAGGTGGCGAGCGAGATCGTGCGCCAGCAGGACGCCTTCCTGCTGCACGGCGTGCGCTATCTGCGGCCGCTGAACCTGCGCACGGTGGCGGACGCCATCGGCATGCACGAATCCACCGTGTCGCGGGTGACCTCCAACAAATACATCTCCACCCCGCGCGGCGTGGTGGAGATGAAATTCTTCTTCTCCTCGGCCATTTCCGCCTCCGGCGGCGGCGAGGCCCATTCGGCGGAGGCGGTGCGCCACCGCATCAAGCTGCTCATCGAGGCCGAGAGCGCGGACGACGTGCTCTCCGACGACACCCTGGTGCAGAAGCTGAAGGAAGCCGGCATCGACATCGCCCGGCGCACGGTGGCGAAGTATCGGGAGGGCATGAACATCCCCTCCTCGGTCCAGCGCCGCCGCGAGAAAATCGCCCTGCGCAGCGAGGCCAGCTGAGGGACGCCAGCTGAAGCCCGCCAAGAGGTCCACAGACCCCTTGAAACCGGGGAACAACCCCGGTCAGCCTCTCCCGCCGGGGAGGGGAACGTCCTCCCGGCCGCGCGGCTCAAGCCAGGCTGAGCTTCACGTCGATATTGTTACGGGTGGCGTTCGAATAGGGGCACACCTGATGCGCTTTGGCGATCAGCTCCTCGCCGGCCGCCCGGTCCACGCCCGGCAGCGACACCTCAAGCGCGATCTCCAGGCCGAAGCCGCCTTCCGAGCGCGGGCCGATGCCCACGGTGGAGGTGACGGTGGCATCCGCGGGCACCTTAGCGCTGCCGCCCTGGGAGGCCACGAACTTCATGGCACCGAGAAAACAGGCCGCATAGCCGGTGGCGAACAGCTGCTCGGGATTTACTCCATCGCCGCCGGCGCCGCCCAGTTCCTTGGGGGTGGAGAGTTTCACGTCCACCGCCCCGTCGAGGGTCGCGGAATGGCCGTCGCGGCCACCGGTGGCGCGGGCGGAGGTGCTGTAGAGAACATTCACGGGCATGGGACGGCTCCTGCTGAGATGTCGCGGCTATAAATAGTCGACACGATTAATTCGTGTACGATCTTTATATCCGGACCTATCCGACGCGTCAAGCGGTTGCGATTATATCGCGCACAAATTATATTTGCCGTCTGAGACCTAAGGTCACCGCCATGCCCCAAGACAATGCCAAGCCAATATCGAGCCCGCCCCTGACGGACGCACCGACGCCAGCCCTGATCCCCGTGGACCATCTCCTGTGCTTTTCCTTCTATGCGGCGAGTCACGCCTTCACCCGCGTGTACAAGCCGCTTCTGGACGCCATCGGCCTGACCTATCCGCAATATCTGGTCATGGTCGCGCTCTGGGAGAAGGAAGACCAGACGGTGGGCGGCATCGGCGAGAAACTGGGGCTGGAATCCAGCACCCTGACGCCGCTGCTGAAGCGGCTGGAGGCCCTTGGGTTCGTCACCCGCAGCCGCGATCCGGCGGACGAGCGGGTGGTGCGGGTACGCCTTTCCGCCCAGGGCGAAGCGCTGCGGGAACAGGCGCGCACCATCCCCGAATGCATCCTCAAAGCCACCGGCCTGGATCTGGCTGACGCGGAGCGACTTCAGAAGGACGTCACCGCCCTGCGCGTTGCGCTGGAGAAGGCCGCCGCCGGCAAGGGCTGAAACCAATTGCGCGCAGCCGCGACATGGTGCCCATCCGCGAATCCGGCGCGACGGGAGAGCGAGCGACCTGGACTCCTTCGGCGGCAAAATGCCGATGGATCACGCTGCGCCCCATGAGATGGGGCTTCATCTGACGGCTGGCATACGGTAGACCAAATATAAGAAGCTCATTCAGGGCCTGGTCATGCTCGATTCCAATCTCGTCGGACACATCGCCTTCGATCCCACGCCGCCGGACTTGCCACCGCTGCCACCCGGCCGGCACGATCTGGGCATCGCCACCGAGCGCGACGCAGTGCTGGTGGTACCGGAGGGGCTGAGCGAGACCACGGCAACCGGCGCGCCGGTGCCGCTGATGGTGCTGTTCCACGGCGGCGGGGGCAGCGCCGACAAGATCCTGCCCATGATGGAGGCCCACGCGCAGCGCCGTCGCTTCCTGCTGCTGGTGCCGCAATCGGCCTTTCCCACCTGGGACATCGTGATCGCCGGCAATGGACCGGATCGTGAGCGCGTCGAGATGGCCCTCGCGGCCGTGGCCGCGCGCTTCGCCGTCGATCCCGGACGCATCGCCTTCGCCGGCCATTCCGACGGCGGCAGCTATGCCCTGTCCCTCGGCCTCACCAACGGGCATTTCGTGACCCACGTCATCGCCTCGTCCGCCGGCTTCATGTCGGTGCACCGCCAACAGGGCGCGCCGCGCATTTTCATTTCCCACGGGGTCCACGACGAGCAGATCCCCATCGAGCGGAGCGCGCGGATGCACACGGCCTTGCTGAAGGACGCCGGCTACGACGTGACCACCATGGAATACAACGGCCCCCACGCCTGGCAGCCCCCAGTGGTGGGGCTGGCGGTGGATTTCTTCCTGTCACCGTAGACCGGCCAAAGAGTGCGGGAGCGCGCGCGCTCCCGCCGGTGGAGTTCTGCGCCACGAGACCGGAGCGCCACACCAGATCTCAGGCGGGTACGGCCCGAGCCGCTACTTGATATACTTGTGCTTGTTTTCGACCGCGCCTTGCGGAAACAGCGCCCGCACGGCGGACCGCGCAGCAATATCGGCCTGCAACACAATGTCCCGCACCGGCTGCTCCGGACGACCGCGGAACGAGGTGACGTGGAATTCCTGCTCCGGATGCATGGGCGTGGGGCCGAAATAATAGTTCGACACGCAGCAGCGGCTCGCCGTGTTGGTGATCGGGCTGACCGAATGCCACGCCCGATGATGGGTTTCCATCACCGCCAGACGATTGAATTTGGAGTGGATCTTAATCTGCTTCTGCTTCGGACCATCCGGCCAAAGCTCGAGATTTCCGCCTTTGTCCTCGGGCCAGTCGGGCGACACATAGAAAAGCAGGTTGAGATTGCGCCAAAGCTTGCGATCTTTGTCGTGTGAATTATCGAGATGCGGATTGAGGAAATGTCCCGGAGCCATCAGCGAGATGCCACCGGCATAAAGATTGTCATCCGGCACCATATCGTGCTTGCCGACGATATCGCTGATGATTTGAACGACCTCCGGCTCCTGGAAGGCATAGATCGACTCCTCAAGAAGCCTGTCATGCTCATTCATCTGCGCAGAAATAAACTTCAGCTCCCGGAGAGATTTATTGAGCCGCATATTCTCCCCGGACGGAAATTTCCCGTGGATCGCAAGGGCCACATCCACCGGGAGAACATCGTCCACAACGAAATTTCGGATTGGCATACTGGATTCGTATTGCCGCTGAGCACGATCGAACTCTTCCCGCACGCGGGCGACGATAAACTTAGACAACGAAACACGATCATGCATTGGATTCCCCCTGACAGGCCCAATACCAGTTATGCCGAACGGCATTTCCCAAAATATCATATGACATCTCGGAATTAAATCCAGGATTGCAATTTTTATGAATGAACGCCTGAAAAATCTCGGCTTGAGCGATATTTTGCAAACTGCTCAAGACCTTTAGGCGCCTGTTACAACCTTTGGCTAGAGCGCCGCCGCCTTCGATCTGTCCGGCGGTCGCTTCACCGGGAAATCCCGCGCTGGACAAGGCCGGCGGCGAGTGATGAGTTGGCTTCAATGAAAACAAGCAGACGGGCAGGCTTCTGATCGGGCCGCCGGACGGGAGACATGCTTCGGGCCTCGGTCGTCATCTTCGCAGCGCTGGCCTACATCGGCTTCCTGTTCGCCATCGCGAGCTATGGCGACCGGCTGCGGCCGAAGGCGGTGCGGCGCGCGCCACGGCCCATGATCTATTCCCTGTCGCTGGCGGTCTATTGCACCTCCTGGACCTTCTTCGGCTCGGTGGGGCTCGCCACCACCCAGGGCTTTGACTTCCTCACCATCTATCTCGGCCCCATCATCCTGATGACCGTGGGCGCCCCCGTCTTCATGCGGGTGGTGCGGCTCGCCAAAGCCAACAACATCACCTCCATCGCCGACTTCATCGCGGCGCGCTACGGCAAGAACCAGGGCATCGCAGCGCTGGTGGCGCTCGTCGCCATCGTCGGCGCCATTCCCTACATCTCGCTGCAGCTCAAGGCGGTGTCGGCCTCCCTCGTGGCCATGCTCGGCCATTACGCAGGGGAGCACGGGCGCGGCACCGTGGTGGGCGACCTCGCCCTGTTCGTCGCCTGCGCCATGGCCGCCTTCGCCATCCTGTTCGGCACCCGCCATACCGACGCCACCGAGCACCAGGACGGCCTGATGCTCGCCATCGCCACCGAGTCCCTGGTGAAGCTCGCGGCCTTCCTCGCCGTGGGCATCGTCGTCACCTTCCTGATCTTCGACGGCCCGGCGGAGCTGTGGTACGCGGCGCGGGAAGCCGGCGTCACCGCGCCGTTCGAACACGGCTTCCCGCTCGGCAACTGGCTGACCATGATGGTGCTCTCCGGCGGCGCCTTCATGCTGCTGCCGCGCCAGTTCCACGTGGCGGTCGTGGAGAACAAGGGCGAGGAGGAGATCCGCCGGGCGCGCTGGCTGTTCCCGCTCTACCTGGTGCTCATCAACCTGTTCGTAGTGCCGCTCGCCCTCGCCGGCATGACGCTGTTTCCGCTGCAGATGGTGGACAGCGACGTCTATGTGCTGGCGGTGCCGCTGGCCGCCGGCTTCGACACCATCGCCCTGCTCGCCTTCGTGGGCGGGCTCTCGGCGGCCACCGCCATGGTGATCGTGGAATCGGTGGCCATCGCCATCATGGTCTCCAACGACCTGGTGATGCCCCTGCTGCTGCGCCACCGCGCCGCGAAGGCGGACAGCGGCCCGCCCGACGACATGACCAGCCTGCTGCTCATGGTGCGGCGGGTGGCCATCTTCGTCATCGTGCTGGCCGCCTATCTCTACCACCGCATCACCGGCGACGCGCAACTGGCCCAGATCGGCCTTTTATCCTTCGCCGCCATCGCCCAGGTGGGTCCGGCCTTCGCCGCCGGCATCCTGTGGCAGCGGGCGACCGCCACTGGCGCCATCGCCGCCATCCTCAGCGGCAGCGCCCTGTGGGCCTATACGCTGCTGGTGCCCAGCCTCGCCGAGGCCGGCCTCATCTCCTCCACCGTGGTGCAGAACGGCCCGTTCGGGCTGTGGCTGCTGAAGCCCACGGCGCTGCTCGGCCTCTCCGCCACGCCGCTGGCCCATGGGGTGGCCTGGAGCCTCGGCATCAACACGCTGGTGCTGGTGGTGGTATCCTTCCTCACCCAGCCGAGCCAGATCGAGCGGGTGCAGGCTCGCCTGTTCGCCGGCGGCGGCGATCGCGGGCAGATGCGCCCGGCCTTCCTGCGCTGGCGCTCCTCGGTAACGCTGGGCGAGGTGATGGCCACGGTGGAGCGCTATCTGGGCACCGAGCGGGCCCGCGCCGCCTTCGAGAACTATGCCCGCCAGCACGGCTTCATCCTCGATCCCCACCGGGAGGCGGACGCCGGCATGGTGCGCTACGCTGAGCATCTGCTCGCCTCGGCGGTGGGCGCGGCCTCCTCGCGCATCGTGCTGTCACTGCTTTTGCGCAAGCGCACCGTCTCCACCAAGGCGGCCCTCAAGCTGCTCGACGATGCCTCCGCCGCCATCCAATACAATCGGGAGCTGTTGCAGAGCGCCATCGACCATGTGCGCCAGGGCATTGCCGTGTTCGACCGCGACCTGCGCCTGGTATGCTGGAACCGCCAATTCGGCCAGATGCTCGACCTGCCCGCCGAATGCTACGCCGTGGGCGTGCCGCTCACCGACATCCTCGCCTCCGCCCCAGGCGACGACGAGGTGAAGGGGGTGGGCGCGCGCATCGCCCGCTATGCCCACCCCAGCCCCGATTTCTCCGAGCGCCTGCACCAGCGCGGCGCAGTGATCGAGGCCCGATCCGACGCCATGCCCGACGGCGGCCTCGCCGTCACCTTCACCGACATCACGGCCAGCGTGGAGGACGCGCTGGCGCTGGAGCGCGCCAACGAAAACCTGGAGCGCCGCGTCCGTGAGCGCACCGAGGAACTGGAGCGCCTCAACCAGGCGCTGGAGAAGGCCAAGGGCGAGGCCGAGGAAGCCAACATCTCCAAGACGCGCTTCCTGGCCGCCGCGAGCCACGACATCCTCCAGCCGCTCAACGCCGCCCGCCTCTACGTGACCGCCATGGTGGAGCGCGCCAAGGGACCGGAGGAGGAGCGGCTCGCCGGCAACGTGGATGCCTCGCTGGAATCGGTGGAGGAGATCCTCTCCGCCTTGCTCGACATCTCCCGCCTCGACTCGGGCGTGATGCGGCCGGAGATCGCGCCGTTCCGCCTCGCCGACATCCTGAAGCCGCTGGAGATGGAATTCGCGCCGCTGGCGCGGGAAAAGAACCTGGAACTCACCTTCGTGCCGTGCTCGCTGGCCGTGCGCTCGGACCGGCGGCTGCTGCGGCGCCTGTTGCAGAACTTCATTTCCAACGCTGTGAAATACA
Organism: Xanthobacter autotrophicus; assembly: GCF_005871085.1. GTDB lineage: Bacteria > Pseudomonadota > Alphaproteobacteria > Rhizobiales > Xanthobacteraceae > Xanthobacter > Xanthobacter autotrophicus. The sequence continues at coordinate 85,381 of NZ_VAUP01000035.1, forward strand.
CCCCGCGCGGACGCGTTCTGGTGGGCTGCCGCCGCCACGCCGGCCGGTTGCGGGTGGAGGTGCATGACACCGGGGTGGGCATTCCGCGCTCCAAGCACAAGGTGGTGTTCCAGGAGTTCCAGCGCCTCGACCAGGGCGCCAAGGTGGCGCGCGGGCTGGGCCTCGGCCTGTCCATCGTGGAGCGCATCGCCCGGGTGCTGGAGCACAAGGTGACCGTCACCTCCCAGCCGGGGCAGGGCTCCACCTTCAGCGTCGACCTGCCGGTGGCCGTCTCCATGCCGGAGGAGCCGCAGGCGACCCCCGCCCCCGCGCGCCGCGGCGCGCAGCTGGACGGCCTCACCATCCTCGCCATCGACAACGAGCCGGCCATCCTCGAAGGCATGGAAATGCTGCTCACCGGCTGGGGGTGCGAGGTCATCACCGCGCCGAGCGCCGCCGGCGCCCTGGAAGCGGTGCGGCTCAAGCGCAAGAAGCCGGACGTGGCGCTGGTGGACTACCATCTCGATGGCGGACACGGCATCGACGCCGTCATGTCCCTGAGGTGGAAACTGGGGAAACTGCCGGCCGTGCTCATCACCGCCGACCGCACCAAGAAGGTGCGCGACGCGGCCCGCGCGGCCGACATGGAAATCCTCAACAAGCCGTTGAAACCGGCGGCGCTACGCGCCCTGCTCGCCCATTGGCGGCTCGCCCGCTCGGCCGCCGAATAAGCCCTTACGGGCACTCCGCACGCGGCCGTTTTGCAACAGGTGCGGACCGTCCGGGTTAAGCCCTCGTTCATCCGCATGAACGCCCAATAAACGCCGCCTTCAGCCAGCGTTATGTGGCCGTGCCATAGAAGCACGCCCTCGGGGCATGGAAATGTTACTATTTTATTAAAGTTTGTAACTGATCCATGCTGACTTGAACGCGCGATATACTTTTGGAGCGTGGCTATGACGATCACGATTAACGTTCCCGTCTTCCCGCTGCGGAAAGAAATCGCCGCCCGCAAGCGGCGCATGGGTCTTGCCCTCGGCCTGCTGGGTCGTGGCACCAAAGGAGCCGCAAAAGGGGCGGGCACCGGCCCGGACCCGCGCTATACCGCCGACGGGCTGGAATTCGACGTGAGCGGCATCGGCAAGCCCGGACGGCGTGGCGAGGGCTGAGGCGGCGACGGCCTGACCCACAGGACGCGCGCGCCGCCCGGCGCGCGACCCGGGCACAACCGGCGCGGCCCACCCGGAAACACCGACCCGCCCGCGGCACACGCTCCGAGCCCGCGGCACCCCTGCCCCACCCGCGACACATTCCCCAAAGCCTGCGGCTGATTTGCCCACCTGCGGCGCCTTCGCTGTCGCATTGGGCCGCGGCTCTGATATATGCGCGTCACATAATCGAGCCACCGAGGGCCGCCATGGCGAACGTCACTGCTTTTCCGGACAAGGCCACCATCGCCGAGCAGACCGCGCGGATGCTGCTGGAGGTGGAGGCCGTGCGCTTTTCCTCCGGCGAGCCGTTCATCTTCACCTCCGGCTGGGCGAGCCCGGTCTATATCGACTGCCGGCGCCTCATCTCCTTCCCCCGCGTACGCCAGACGCTGGTGGACTTCGGCATCTCCACCATCTTCCGCGAGATCGGCTACGAGCAGTTCGACACGGTCGCCGGCGGCGAGACGGCGGGCATCCCGTTCGCGGCGTGGGTGGCGGACCGGCTGATGCTGCCCATGCAGTATGTGCGCAAGAAGCCCAAGGGCTTCGGCCGCAACGCCCAGATCGAGGGACACCTGGCCCCCGGCCAGCGGGTGCTGCTGGTCGAGGATCTCACCACCGACGGCAAGAGCAAGGTGACCTTCGTCAACGCCCTGCGCGAGGCCGGTGCCGAGTGCTCGCACTGCTTCGTGTTCTTCTATTACGACATCTTCGCCGAGGCCTCGGGCATCTTCGACCAGGCCGGGCTCAGTCTGCACCGCCTCGCCACCTGGTGGGACGTGCTGGCGGCGGTGAAGACCATGAACCGCTTCGAATCCGCCCAGATCGCCGAGATCGAATCCTTCCTCCACGATCCCCACTCCTGGTCGAAGGCCCACGGCGGCACCGCCGTCACTGGCGAGTGACGCATTGATGGACCTCTACGGCGTCCTCAAGCCCCTGTTCCGGTTCATCACGCCGGAGCAGGCGCACCACCTGTCCATCCGCGTGCTGAAGAGCGGCCTCGTGCCGGACCTGTCGGGAGGCCCTGACGATCCGGTGCTGGCGACGCGGGTGTGGGGGCTGGATTTCCCCAATCCGGTGGGCCTGGCCGCCGGGTTCGACAAACATTGCGAGGTGGCGGACGCCCTGTTCAAGTTCGGCTTCGGCTTCGTGGAGGCGGGCACGGTGACCCCCCGCCCCCAGCCGGGCAATCCCCTGCCCCGCCTGTTCCGGCTGGACGAGGACGAGGCGGTCATCAACCGCTTCGGCTTCAACAGCGAGGGCCTTGCCCCCTTTATCTTCCGGCTGGGCCAACGCCGGGCGGGGGGCAAGGGCGGCATCGTCGGCGCTAACGTCGGGAAGAACAAGGAGAGCGAGGACGCGCTGGAGGACTACGGCGCCGGCGTCTCCGCCACCTGCCGCCTCGCCGACTACCTGGTGTGCAACATCTCCTCGCCCAACACGCCGGGCCTGCGGGCGCTCCAGGCCCGGACGGAGATGGAAACCCTGCTTGCCCACGTCATCGGCGTGCGCAACGCCTCCATGCCCGATCCCGCCGCGCGCACCCCCCTTTTGGTGAAGGTCGCGCCCGACCTCGACGATGCGGCTTTGGCCGACGTGGCGGAAGCCTCGCTTTCCACCGGCGTGGACGGCATCATCATGGGCAACACCACCCTGTCGCGCCCGCCGAGCCTGCAAAGCAAGTTCAAGGACGAGACCGGCGGCCTCTCCGGCAAGCCGCTGCTGACCCTCTCCACCGAACGGCTCGGGGCGCTCTATCGCCTTGTGGGCGGCCGGCTGCCCATCATCGGCGTGGGCGGCATCGCTTCCGGGGCGGACGCCTATGCCAAGGTCCGGGCCGGGGCGAGCCTGGTGCAGATCTATTCCGCCTTGGTGTTCCACGGCCCCGGCCTCGTGGCCCGGATCAAGACGGACCTGGCCGCCCGCCTGAAGGCGGACGGCTTTTCATCCATCGCCGACGCGGTGGGCGTGGACGTGCGCTGAGGGCTCAGCCCGCGCGTGTCAGCCCGGGCGTTTGGCAAGCAGGTCGCGGATCTCGGTGAGCAGGACCTCGGAGCGGCTCGGCGCCGGTGCTGCCTTGTTCTCCTCCGCCCGGCGCAGGGTGTTGATGGTCCGCACCACCAGGAACAGCACCCCCGCCACGATCAGGAAGTTGATGGCGATGGTGATGAAGGAACCATACGCCAGTACCGCGCCCTGCTTCTTGGCGTCCACCAGATTGTCGGCTGTGACCGCCGATGACAGGGGGATGAAGTGGTTCGAGAAATCCAGGCCGCCCGTCACCGCGCCGATGACCGGCATGAAGATGTCGCCGACCAGGGACGACACGATGTTGCCGAAGGCCGCGCCGATGATCACGCCGATGGCGAGGTCCATCACATTGCCCTTGACCGCGAATTCCCTGAATTCCTTCAACACCGGCATGTCCGTCTCCCGAGCCGTTTCAGATCGCACCCTTGGGCGAATTCCTTACGCCACGCCATGGCGCGGCGCCAAGGGTACCGCAGGCAGGCAACGCGGCGGACCGGGCCGGGTTCACGCCCGGAGCGCAATTCCCCCTTCAGCCCCGAGTGCAACCACTTCCAGCCAAACGGATCGCGCGGTTGCGGCGCCGTTGCGTATGGCGTGACGCTTTCATGACTTTGAGTGCGCCCGTCCCTATGTTAGGGAGTGCCCGCCGCCGATGACGGGGGCGGGTCTTCGGGCTCTTCGGCAACACCCCAAGGGGCCCCTCACGGGTCAACCCCTCCGGGCAGAATGGCGACACGCTTGAGAATGGCGGACCGGCAAACCAGCTTCGCATATGAAGATCTCCTCGCCTGCGGACGTGGCGAGCTGTTCGGCGCCGGGAACGCGCAATTGCCGCTGCCGCCCATGCTGATGTTCGATCGCATCGCGGAAATTTCCGAGACCGGCGGCGAACATGGCAAGGGCTTCGTGCGCGCCGAGCTCGACGTGAACCCGGACCTGTGGTTCTTCGGCTGCCACTTCAAGGGCGACCCGGTGATGCCCGGCTGCCTGGGCCTGGACGCCATGTGGCAGATGGTGGGCTTCTTCCTCGGCTGGCTCGGCTCGCCCGGGCGCGGGCGGGCGCTGGGGCTCGGGGAGCTGAAATTCTCCGGCCAGGTGCTGCCCGACGTGAAGAAGGTGGTCTACGGCGTGGAGCTGAAGCGGGTGATGCGCTCCAAGCTGGTGCTCGGCATCGCCGACGGCTGGCTTTCGGCGGACGACACCATCATCTATCGCGCCAAGGATCTGAAGGTGGGCCTGTTCCAGGCCGATGCGGCACCGGCAGCGGGACCCGTGGGCGCCTGACAAGGCGCCGCCACGATCCGCAGCCATATTGCTGCTTTCCAATGGGGATTTGACATGCGGCGCGTCGTCGTCACCGGGATGGGCATCGTCTCGTCCATCGGCAACTCCACGCAAGAGGTGCTCGCCAGCCTGCGCGAGGCCAAGAGCGGCATATCCTTCGCCGAGGATCAGGCCAAGCTCGGCTTCCGCTGCCAGGTGCAGGGCGCGCCGACGCTGAACGCCGAAGAGGTGGTGGACCGCCGCGCCATGCGCTTCCACGGCGGCGGCACCGCCTGGAACCACGTGGCCATGGACCAGGCCATCCGCGATTCGGGGCTGGAGCCGTCCGAGGTATCCAACCCGCGCACCGGCATCGTCATGGGCTCCGGCGGCCCGTCCACCCGCACCATCGTGGAAGCGGCGGACATCGCCCGCACCAAGGGGCCCAAGCGCATCGGCCCGTTCGCCGTGCCCAAGGCCATGAGCTCGACCGCATCGGCGACGCTGGCCACCTGGTTCAAGATCAAGGGCGTCAACTATTCCATCTCGTCGGCCTGCGCCACGTCGAACCACTGCATCGGCAACGCCTACGAGCAGATTCAGTATGGCAAGCAGGACGTGGTCTTCGCCGGCGGCTGCGAGGAGCTGGACTGGACCCTCTCCAGCCTGTTCGACGCCATGGGCGCCATGTCCTCCAAGTTCAACGCCACGCCCCACAAGGCGTCCCGCGCCTATGACGTGAACCGCGACGGCTTCGTCATCGCCGGCGGCGCCGGCGTGCTGGTGCTGGAAGAGCTGGAGCACGCCAAGGCCCGCGGCGCCAAGATCTATGGCGAGGTCGCCGGCTATGGCGCCACCTCCGACGGCTACGACATGGTCGCTCCCTCGGGCGAGGGCGCCGAGCGCTGCATGCGCCTCGCCCTGTCCACCGTGAACCTGCCCATCGACTACATCAACCCTCACGCCACCTCGACCCCGGCCGGCGATCCGCCGGAAATCGAGGCCATCCGCAAGGTGTTCGGCGTCGGCGAGAAGTGTCCGCCCATCTCGGCGACCAAGTCGCTGACCGGCCACTCGCTGGGCGCCACCGGCGTGCAGGAAGCCATCTACTGCCTCCTCATGATGCAGAACGGCTTCATCTGCGAGAGCGCCAACATCGAGGAACTGGACCCGGTGTTCGCCGACATGCCCATCGTCCGCGCACGGCAGGACAATGTGAAGCTCGGCGCGGTGCTGTCCAATTCGTTCGGCTTCGGCGGCACCAATGCGTCGCTGGTCTTCAAGCACGTGGATGCGTGACCGGACGACCGCCCTGGTCAGGGTCGGTCATGAAAGGTGAAGGGTCGTCCCGTGGTGCCGGCCCGCGCGGTCTGCTATCGGCGTCTCAGACGCGAGAGGGTTGGTGATGCAGGACCTGATGAAGGGCAAGCGTGGCTTGGTGATGGGGGTCGCGAACGACCATTCCATCGCCTGGGGCATCGCCAGGGCCTTGGCCGGCCAGGGGGCGGAACTCGCCTTCACCTATCAGGGCGACTCCGTGGCCAAGCGGGTGAAGCCGCTGGCCGAGAGCCTGGGCTCCTCCATCCTCCTGCCGTGCGACGTGGAAGACCTCGCCAGCGTGGACGCCGTGTTCACGGCGCTCAAGGAGCGTTGGGGCGCCATCGACTTCCTGGTGCATGCGGTGGCCTTCTCCGACAAGTCGGAGCTGAAGGGCCGCTATGCCGACACCAGCCGGGAGAATTTCTCCCGCACCATGGTCATCTCCTGCTTCTCCTTCACGGAGATCGCCAAGCGTGCCGCCGCGCTGATGCCAAACGGCGGGTCGCTGGTCACCCTGACCTATGGCGGCTCCACCCGGGTGATGCCCAATTACAACGTGATGGGCGTGGCCAAGGCGGCGCTGGAAGCTTCCGTGCGCTATCTCGCCGCCGACTACGGGCCGGCCGGCATCCGGGTCAACGCCATTTCGGCGGGGCCGGTCCGCACGCTGGCCGGGGCCGGCATCGCCGATGCCCGCCTCATGTTCAATTACCAGAAGCGCCACGCGCCCCTGCGCCGCACCGTCTCCATCGAAGAGGTGGGTGGCTCGGCCCTCTACCTGCTGTCCGAGCTGTCGGGCGGCGTGACGGGCGAGATCCATTTCGTGGATTCCGGCTACAACATCATGTCCATGCCGCATCCCGACGTGCTGAAGCAGCAGGAAGACGCCGAGGCCAAGCTTGCCGCCGAAGCGCCGGTGAAGGCCGCGGAGTAGCGCCGGCCGGCGCCGAGTTCCGCCTCGGCTGACGCTGCGTCCGGCGCAATTGACCCTTTACCTCTCGCGCCGGAGCGCTACCTATCGGCGCGGACCGTTCCGACACCAGGAACGCCATCGCCACGTGCTGAGGTGGTAGGGGTATGGATTCGCTGGTCATCGCCGGGCTCGTTTTTGTCTGTCTGTTCGGCGGTGCCATGGGCGGCATGTGGGCGTCGCGCCGGCTGAAAGAGCAGCACCTCTCCAAGGAGACCCAGGAGGCGGTGAAGCTCGGGGTCGGCATGGTGGCGGCCATGGCCTCGCTGATCCTCGGCCTCATGACCGCGTCGGTGAAGGGGAATTTCGATTCCACCAGCCGCGACGTGCAGCAATACGCCACCTATCTCATTACCCTCGACGTGGCGCTCCGGCACTATGGGCCCGACGCCGATGCCGCCCGCGCGGCCCTGCGCGCCTATACAAGCCATGCCCTTGATGAAACCTGGCCCGGGCAGATCGAACCCCTGCCGGCCGAACCCGGACAGGTCGGGACCGGGCCAGCCACCCAGGTGCGCGTCACCAGCGACGTTTCCGAGGCGCGACTGTCCCAGGTCGGGCGCCTGATCCGCGCCCTGGACCCGAAAACCCCGGAGCAGAACGATCTCAGGTCGGAGGCGGTCGAGCGCTACAAATCCCTGTCGGCACTGCGCTGGGTGCTGATCGAGGAGAGCGCCACCCAGGTGCCCTCCATCTTCACTGTCGTGCTGATTGTCTGGCTCACCTTCATCTTCATGAGCTTCGGGCTGTTCTCACCGATCAATGCGGTTTCGGTATCGGTGTTCCTGCTGTGCGCCCTCTCCCTGGGCGGCGCCATCTTCCTCATCCTGGAGATGAGCACCCCTTTCGAAGGAATTATAATAATACCTCCAGATGCCATGCAGAAGGCCTTGCAGCACATGGTGAAGTAAGGGGCCCGCAGCGGCCTCGGCGCCGGCCGGGCTGGCGAGCGGGGATGAGCGGTCCAGCGACCACATGGGCGTTGCACTGCACCCCCCCAAAGGCTAGAGCAATTCCAGCAAAAGCGCGCAGCGGTTTTGCTGCTGGATCGCTCCGGGCCGGGCATACGCCCAACTCATTGAATTTGCGCAGCTTCAAACTGGCGGGCAATCCGTCCCGGTCGGAAGGTGCTCCACAGGCACGCTTTCCGCACCCGCGGTGAAGGTCCTCGCGGACTGCGGGCGATGCGGACGGCGATGCGCGACGCATATCGGCGGCGCCGGCCTTTTACGGACAGGAGTCGGACATGAGCCGCAAGACGCTGTGGGTGGCGGCGGCGAGCGTGCTCGTCGGCATCATCGTGCTGGGCCTCAAGACGCTGGCGTGGTGGGTGACGGGCTCGGTGGCTCTGTTGTCGGACGCGCTGGAGAGCATCATCAACGTGGCCGCCTCCGGCGCGGCGCTCATCGCGCTGCAGGTGTCCTCGCGGCCGGCCGACGACAACCACCAGTTCGGCCACCACAAGGCGGAATACATCTCGGCGGTGATCGAAGGGGTGCTGGTGGTGATCGCCGCCCTCACCATCATGCGCGAGGCCTATAACGGCTTCCAGAATCCCACCCTGCCCGACCAGCCGGTGAAGGGCATGCTGCTCAACGGCGCGGCCACCGTTGTCAACGTGGTGTGGTACGTCATCCTGATGCGCGTCGGCCGGGCCTATCGCTCGCCGGCCCTGATCGCCGACGCCAAGCACCTGATGTCGGATGTGGTCACCTCCGCCGCCGTGCTCGCCGGCTTTGTGCTGGTGCCGGTCACCGGCTGGCCGCAGTTGGACCCGCTGCTGGCCGGCCTCGTCGCCCTCAACGTGCTGTGGACCGGCTGGGGGATGATGAAGGAATCCGTCGGCGGCCTCATGGACGCCGCGCCGCCGCCGGATGTGGTGGCGCGCATCAAGGAGCTGGTCTCGACCCACGCCGCCGGAGCCATCGAGGCCCACGACCTGCGCACCCGCCATGCCGGGCGCATCACCTTCGTGGAGTTCCACCTGGTGGTGCCGGGAAACATGACGGTGGCTGCGGCCCACGAGATCTGCGACCGCATCGAGCATGCCTTCGAGCAGGACATGGACGACGCGGTCATCACCATCCATGTGGAGCCGGAAGACGAGGCCAAGCACCGCGGCGTGGTGGTGCTGTAACCGAAAGCCCGCAACGGCGGGGCCCGGCTTCACGCCCCTTGCTTCTACGCGCCCTTGGGGCGGAAGGCGGCGCAAACCCGCGGGTCGGTCTCGATGCGCTTGGCGCCGATGAGGTCGAGACAATAGGGGATGGCCGGGAACACCGCCGCCAGGCACACCGCGATGGATGCCGGCTTGCCCGGCAGGTTCACGATGAGGGTCTTGCCGCGCACCCCCGCCTCCTGCCGCGACAGGATGGCGGTGGGCACCTCATTCAGGCTGATGCGCCGCATCTGCTCGCCGAAGCCCGGCAGCGGCTTCTCGATCACCGCCGCCATGGCCTCGGGAGTCAGGTCGCGGGGGGCCGGGCCGGTGCCGCCGGTGGTGCAGATGAGGTCGAGGCCGGCGTGGTCGCACATGTCGATTAGGGTATCGCGCACGCTCTCAAAGCCGTCCGGGATGACGCGATAGTCGGCGCTCCAGGGGCTGGCGATGGCATGCCGGAGCCACGCCTCGATGGCCGGCCCCGAGAGGTCCGCATAGCCGCCGCAGCTGGCGCGGTCCGAGATGGTGACGATGCCGATGCGGGCTTGCGACATGGGACAGATCCGGTTCGTGCGAGGGCAGGCGCTGGCCGCGCATCCCCGGCCTCGACGGGGAGAGCCGGATCGAACGATCCGGCTCCGGGGCGGCCCGCCTGTGCTGGCGTGACCTGGGCTCAAATGCAAGCCCCGGATCACATGGCGTGTCCAAGTTTGGGGGGCAGCTTCGGTGCGTGTCACCGCGATGGATATCAACGGTAGCCGTCCCTTGCCCCATGAGGGGGGATCGCATCCCGGTGCGCCGGTGATTGGCACCCCGGCGGATGTATCCGGCGTGTCGGCCCCTGGCATGAGATTGAACTTCGCGCGAAACCGTATTCATGTGAATATAGGTGAAGCGTGTCTTTTTCTACGGATCTGTCCCGTGACGGTGCATCGGAGCATGTCGGATTTCCTCACCACCCGCGAGTTGGCGGCGCTGCTGCGCGTGAAGGAGCGGAAGGTCTATGATCTGGTGGCGACGGGCACCCTTCCGGTCCGGCGGGTGACGGGCAAGCTCCTCTTCCCACGCAAGGAAATCGAAACCTGGCTCGGCGCAACACCCGAGGCGCGCGAGGGGGACGAGGCCCCGGCACCGGGCGAGCATGCCCAATTGCCGCTCATTCTCGCCGGCGGACACGACCCCCTGCTGGAATGGGCGCTGCGCGAATCGCGCTCCGGCATCGCGGCCTTCCTCGACGGCGCGCTCGACGGGCTCGCCCGCGCCGAGCGGGGCGAATGCATCGCCGTAGGCCTGCACATCCCCGATGCCCAGGGCTGGAACGTAGGTACGGTGGAAGGCCGTTTCTGCCGCGAGCCATGGGTGCTGATCGAATGGGCCCGGCGGGTTCGCGGCCTTATCTACCGGCCCGATAACGCCCGCCCGCCGAAAAATCTGAAGGATGTCCGGGGCCTGCGCTTCCAGGCGCGGCAGCCGGAAGCCGGCAGCGAGCTGGTGCTGGACCGGCTGTTGTCCGCCGAGAAGATGACGCGCGCCGACCTCCGGGTGGTGGACACCATCGAGCGCTCGGAAACCGACCTGGCGCTGGCCATCGCCACCGGACGCGCCGATGTGGGCCTCGGCATCGCCGCTGCGGCGCGGCTGCACAATCTGGACTTCCTGCCTCTGCTGGAAGAGCGCTTCGATCTCCTGGTCTGGCGAAAATCCTATTTCGATCCGCCGTTCCAGAAGCTGGTGGCCTTCTGCCGCGCGCCCCTCTTCGAGACCCGCGCCGCCGATCTCGGCGGCTACGACGTGTCGGGCTTCGGCACGGTCCATTTCAACTGCTGCTGAACCGGCACTGAACCTCGCCGGACAAGAAAACGCCCGCCCGGAGACCGGACGGGCGCAAGGTCGCGCGGGGGAACAGGTGTTGAGGTCAGGCCGCCTCCACCGGGGGCACGTCGAGGGCGCGGAAGATGGCGCAGCGGCGGAAGGCGTCGATGGTGGGCGGCTCGTTCTTCTGGGAGCAATATTTCGCCACCAGCTTGGCGAGGCCCTTGATGTCGCGACCGGAGGTTTCCGGAAACATCACCACCAGCTTGCCGATCAGCTCGTCCGACAGCGGCAGGCCGAACTGGTCCGCCATCACCCGCCAGATCTTGCGGCGGTCTTCCGGCCCCGGCGAATGGTATTTGATGAGCGCGATGCAGCGCGAGATGATGGCCTCGTCGATATCGTCCACCCGGTTGGTGGTGAGGAACAGCAGGCCGTTGAAGTATTCGAGCACGCGCAGGAACACGCCCACCACCGCATTCATGGTGAGGTTGTCCTGCCGGCGCTTGATGTAGACGTCCGCCTCGTCGATGAGCATCACCGCGCCCCAGCGCTGGGCCCGGGTGAGCGCATCCTTCAGTGCCTGTTCCATGTGGGCTACATCGAGGCCGAGCTGGCCGGAATGCACCCGGTAGAGCGGGCGCTGGATGATCTCCGAATAGACCTCGGCGGTGAGGGTCTTGCCGACGCCGGGCGGGCCGGCGCACAGCACGGTGGTGCCGCCGGACTTGCCCGCCACCACGTCGTCCATGAGCGTGTTCATCTCGGCGGTGAGGATGTCGATGAGGTCGGTCTGCTCGGGGGGCAGCACCAGCTTCTGCTTCAGCTCGGGATGGTACTGGTAGGGCGCGATGTCATCCACATGCACCCACACGTGATGGTGCAGCTCCAGATGGAACATGAGGATGAGCGGGTGCACCGGCATTTCGGTGAACGAGCCCTTGCGCACGTTCGCCTGCGCCGCCTTCAGCGCCTCGTCCACCGCCATGTGGAAGAGGTTCTGCTTGTCCGCCTTCTTCACGATCTTGTCGAGGAAGAAGCCAGAGGTCTCGTTGCCCAGGGTACGCTCGCCGAGCAGTTCCTCGTCGTTCACCAGGCGCGCCTCGGAACCCGAGGAGGACAGGACGATGACCGACTTGCGCGACCAGTCGGTGTCGCGGCGATTGGCGGTGGGGTCCTCGGCGAAGATGCCGGTGCCCTTGCCGGAGAACTGGTGGCCGTAGCGCGCGCGCCACTCGAAATAGCGCACCAGTTGGTCGTCGAAGGAGGCGAGCAGGCCCGCGTCCTCCATCAGCCAGCCCTTGGCCGCCAGCGTTCCGGGAATGGTGAGGCCGCGCAGATCCTTGGAGCGGATCAGCAGGTTCTCCATATGGACCTTGCCGCGATTGTTGGCCTTCAGCTCGATGATGACGCGGCCCGCCTCCTCCTCGCCGGGGGGCGTGTAGTCGAGACGGGTGATGAGGTAGGGCTCGGGCTTGCCACCCGAATTCATGCGAAACAGCCAGCCGCGGATGGATGAATTTACGAAGTAGAGCGCGAGGGCGCCGGCCAAGTCTTCCAGTTCCTCAGGGGCAAAGCGCCGGCCTTCGTCCTTGAACACGCCGACGAGGTTGGCGAGTTGCTCTTCCTGCCCACGCACGGCCGTGCCGCCATTCTTCAGCACGAGATCATGCAGGTGGGCCAGTTCGTCCGGCTTCAGCGTATCGAGCCCCAGCTCCATGCGGGTGGACAGGCGCGGCTGGGCCAGAAGGTGCGCCTGATCGGGAAAGGCCTCGACCAGGGATTCGACGACCAGACGTTCGACGATGAGCTTCATGACCACCTCACGGTGACGACCAATGTCCGGGTTCCGACAAAAATAGTCGGGCTGTGACAACCCCTGGCATCGGACGATGGGTTGAAATGGCCATAGCAAGATCGAGGCCGGGCGCTTCCCGCCGGCGGTCCACCGCCATTGCGGATGCCAGGCCGGTGCAGCCACCCTGCCGCGCCCTTGGGCACCCCGCAGCTTACCACGGCGTCAGCGACCGGGGGCGCGTGCCCCTCCCTCATCATGGCAACCTATTGCAAAATCGATACGAATCTGGTGCGGCTCTATCGCGTTGAACGACAGCCAGAAATCTGAAATCCGCCTGAAATTTCAGCTTGCATGGGAAAGTAAGATAGCTTTGTATATTAGCTAATTCGCCTGTCGCGACTGCGGCCGGCGGGTGCTCCATCCCGGCGTTCCAGCGAGGTTGCCCCGTCGCCATGGTCGCGCAGCAGATCGTCAACGGCCTCATGCTCGGGGCCATCTACATGCTCGTGGCGGTGGCCTTCACCCTCGCCATCGGGGTGTTGAACTTCCTCAACTTCTCCCTCCCCGGCCTGTTCATGGCGGGCGGCATGCTCGCCTTCGGGCTGATGAAGGCCGGCTGGCCCTTCCTGCTCGCCGCCGCCGGGGCGCTGGCCGCCGCCGCCTTCATCTCCCTGCTGGTGGAGCGCTTCGCCTACCGGCCCATGCAGGGCGGCGATCCGGAGGTGCCGCTGGTGTCCTCCCTCGGCTTCCTGGTGCTTCTGGAAAACCTCATGCTGGTTCAGTTCGGCTCGGACCAGCAGGCGTTCCCCGCGCTGCTGCCAGATCTCAATTTGCGCATCGGCGGTCTCGTCATCGGCTATGCCCAGCTCGCCTCGCTGGTGCTGTCGCTGGGCATCGTGGCCGCGCTGTCCTTCGTGCTGGCGAAGACCGCCGCCGGGCGGCGCATCCGCACCGTGGCGGAGAGCCGGGAAACCGCGCTGCTCATGGGCATCGACATCGCCCGCCTGGTGCCGCAGCTCTTCGTCGCCTCGGCGGCGCTGGCGGCGCTCGCCGGCATCCTGTTCGCGGTGAACTACCAGCAGGTGTCGCCCTTCATGGGCGAGGGCGTCGGCTTCAAGGGCGTCGCCGCCATGATCGTGGGCGGCATGGGCTCCATCTGGGGCGCGGTGCTGGGCGGCCTGCTCATCGGCCTTGCCGAGGTGGTCTCCATCTCCTTCATCGGCGCGGACGTGGTGAACATCACCGTCTACGGCCTGCTGCTCCTCATCCTCATCGTGCGGCCGCAGGGCCTCATGGGCCGCGCCCCCAGCCGGGAGAAGCTGTGATGAGCGGCTATCTGACGGGCGTCCTCGTCGTCCTCGCCTTCAATGTCATGGCGGCCTATGCGGTGTACCTGCCGCTCGCCGCCGGGCAGCTCAATCTCGGCATCGCCGGCTTCATGGCCATCGGCGCCTATGGCTCGGCCTTCCTGACCAACGAATATATGTGGCCCATGTGGGCCGCCGTCCCCGTGGGCGCGCTGGCAGCGGGGCTCACCGGCCTCCTCATCGGCCTGCCGGTGCTGCGCACCCACGGCATCTATTTCGCCATGGCCACTTTCGCCCTTGGGCAGGTGATCTCCGCCGTGTTCCTGAACCTGGAAGTCGTGGGCGGCGCGGCGGGCTATCCGGTCACCGATTATGCCGGCCCCAACGTGGTGTTCGCGGCGGCGGCGGGCGTGGTGCTGCTGATGCTCTACATCTCCCGCACCCGCTTCGCCCTCGAACTGACGGCGGTGAAGAGCGACCCTACGGTGGCGGACCTGCTGGGCGTCCCGGTGCGCGGCATGAAGGTGGCCGCCTTCGCCCTGGGCGCCATGGTGGCCGGCTTCGGCGGCGCCCTCTACGCGCACCATTATAATTTCGTGGAGGCCCAGCACTTCAACGTGCTGCTCTCGGTCTTCACCGTGCTCTACGTGCTGTTCGGCGGCACCCAGACCGTGTGGGGCCCGCTGGTGGGCGCCGCCTTCTTCACTTTGGTGCCGGAGTTGCTTCGCGCCTCCGACCAGTGGCGCTACGCGGTGTTCGCCGTCTTCATCATCGTCTTCATGGCGATCCGCCCGCAGGGGCTGGTGACCGCCGCCCTGTTCCGCCAGTTCCGCCGCCGCGCGCCGGAGGCCTCCTCATGAGCACGGCGCTGGAAATCTCCGCTTTGTCGAAGTCGTTCGCGGGCGTACAGGCCATCCGCGACCTGTCCTTCACCGTGCCGAAGGGCGTCTCCACGGCGCTCATCGGCCCCAATGGGGCGGGCAAGACCACGGTGTTCAACATGGTCAGCGGCGTCTACGGCGTGGATGCCGGCCGCATCACGGTGAACGGCGTGGACGTGACCCGCATGCCCTCGCGCAAGCGCATCGGCACCGGGGTGGCCCGCTCGTTCCAGAACGTCCGGCTGATGCCGCACCTGTCGGTGCTGGAAAACCTGCTGGTGGGCCAGCATGTGCGCGCCTCCTCGCTGGCCGCGCTGTTCACGCCCTACCGCCTCATCCCCAACCACCGCTGGAAGCGCGAGGCACGCGCCGCGCTGGAGGAAAGCGGCCTCGGCCGCTGGGCGGACGAGACGGTCTCCGCCCTGCCCTATGGGGTGAGGAAGCGCATCGACCTGGTGCGCGCGACGCTCGCCGGCGCCAGCCTCCTGATGCTGGACGAGCCCGCCGCCGGCCTCAACCCCTCCGAGACCAACGCGCTGAGGGATCACCTCAAGGATTTGATGGCCAAGGGCACCACCCTGCTGGTGGTGGAGCACGACATGCACTTCGTGGACTCCATCTGCCAGAACGTGGTGGTGCTGAATTTCGGCGAGAAGATCGCCGAGGGCCCGCTGTCCCGCGTGCGGCAGGATCCCAAGGTGCGCGAGGCCTATATCGGCTCGGACGGGGAGGCCTGACATGGCGCTGCTCGAAGTTTCCGCCCTCTCCGTATCCTACGGCCGCGTAGCGGCGCTCATCGACGTGTCGCTGCGGGTGCAGGAAGGCGAGATCGTCACCGTGCTCGGCGCCAACGGGGCCGGTAAATCCACCCTGCTGAAGGCAATCCTCGGCGCGGTGCCGGTGAAGGGCGGCGGCATCACCTTCGCAGACACCGACCTCACCCGCGCCGCCCCCCACAGGCGCATGGGCGCGGGGCTGGTTCTGGTGCCGGAAGGCCGGCGCATCCTCATCTCCCTGACGGTGGAAGAGAACCTGCTGCTGGGCGCCCACATGCGCCGCGACACCACCGCCATCCGCCGCGAGATGGACGCCATCTATGGCCGTTTCTCCAACCTCGCCGAGCGCCGGCACATGCTGGCCTCCTGCCTCTCCGGCGGCGAGCAGCAGATGCTGGCCATCGGCCGCGCCATGATGGCCAAGCCCCGCCTGATGATGCTGGACGAGCCCTCCCTCGGCCTCTCGCCGCTGTTCGTGGAGAAGCTGTTCGACCTCATCTGCGAACTGAACCGCGACGGCCTCTCGGTGCTGCTGGTGGAGCAGAACACCGGCAAGGCGCTGAAGGTCGCCCATGCCGCCACCGTGCTGGAACTGGGCCGCGTGACCATGGACGGCGACCCCAAAGCGCTCGCCGCCGACCCCCGGCTCCAGGATGCCTATCTCGGCGGGGCGGGTGGCCACTGATCTTTCCAAGCGAAGCGAATACCGGTTCGCGTGATGAAAACACGCGCGACACACAGAAAAACCAGACCAAATCCAGAGGAGAGTTGGACATGAAGAAAAGTCTGCTTCTTGGCGCCGGCCTTCTGGCCGCGCTGGTCGCCGCCGGCACCGCGCGGGCCGAGGAGGATCTCGTCCTCGGCTACATGATGGCCAAGAGCGGCCCCTATGTGAGCCTCGCCAACACCAACGAGGTGGCGGTGGACCTGGCGGTTGAGGAAATCAACGCCAAGGGCGGCATCAACGGCAAGAAGATCCGCGTGGTGAAGTTCGACACCGCCGGCGATCCCAAGCAGGCCACCACCGCCGTGCGCTCGTTCGCGCAGGATGCCGGGGCGCTGGCCATCATCGGGCCGTTCTCCTCCTCCGAGGTGCGCACCACCTTCCCGGTGGGCGAGCGCGAGGGCATCTCGCAGATGTCCATGGCCTCCTCGGCGCCGGGCCTCACCAAGGGCTTCACCTACGGCTTCCGCAACACCACCGACGAAGGCAAGGTGATCGACCAGGTGCTGGCGTCCATCAAGGACAAGAAGCTGCCCATGGCCTCGGGCGCGGCGGCCTATGCGACCGACGACGTGGTGTCGAAATCCATCGGCACCGGCGTGGTGCCGAA
This sequence comes from Xanthobacter autotrophicus, assembly GCF_005871085.1. Lineage (GTDB taxonomy): Bacteria > Pseudomonadota > Alphaproteobacteria > Rhizobiales > Xanthobacteraceae > Xanthobacter > Xanthobacter autotrophicus. Next base: position 102,227 of record NZ_VAUP01000035.1, read on the forward strand.
GATGTTCGAGAAGTATTCGATCCCCTCCAAGGGCTCAGTTGACTTCCAGCTCGCCGCCTTCGACCTGTCGCCCCAGGTGGCGCAGCTGAAGCAGATGGCACCCGACGTGGTCGGCCTCGGCTCGCCGCCGGAAGGCGCCATCACCCTCGCCAAGGAGCTGAAGCGCCAGGGCGTCTCAACCCGCCTCATCGGCGGCACCACCATTGCCGATCCCGAACTGCCCAAGCGCATGGATGGCGCCGGCGAGATGCTCACCATCGGCACCACCTTCTTCCCCGAGGTGAACGACAAGACCCGCGCCTTCGCCACTGAATTCGCCAAGCGCACCAAGGCCGCCGGCCTCAACCGCACCGACCCCAACCAGATGGACGCCTCGGTCTACGACATCGTCTACCTCTATGCCGAGGCCATGAAGCGGGCCGGCACCACCGGCGACAAGGCCAAGCTCGCCGCCGAGCGCGCCGCCGTCCGCGACCAGGTGGCCAAGCTGAAGGACGTGCCGGCGCTGGAAGGTGCCATCTCCTTCGCTGATGGCGACGCTGTGAAGCCCGTCTACATCCTCGAGGTGAAGGGCGGGAAGTGGACCCTTCTGGATACGCGGATGCCGAACTGACCTCGGCACAATCCGCGTACAGCCGGCGCCTTCCTCCTGCCCCTGACCGGAAGGCGCCGGCTCTTCCTCCCATCCCGTCGAAAGAGAACTCCATGCCGGGCACGACGCTTGACTTCACCCTGCACGCCGACGGCGGCGCCACGCGCCTTGCGGTGGAAATCCATCACGCGGTGATCGCCGGCTGGACCGGTCGCGACAAGGCGGCGCTGGAAAGGCACATCGTGGAGCTGGAAGAGCTGGGCGTGCCGCGCCCCGCCTCCACCCCCATCTATTATCGGGTGGCGGCCGCCCGCTTCACCACCGCGGACGCCATCGAGTGCACCGGCCCCGACTCCTCCGGCGAGGTGGAGTTCATGGTGGTTCAGAGCGGCGGGCGGCGCTTTCTCGGCGTCGGTTCGGACCACACCGACCGCACCGTGGAGACTTATGGCATCACCGTCTCCAAGCAGATGTGCGACAAGCCTGTCGCCCCCGAGCTGTGGGCTCTCGACGACGTGCTGCCCCATTGGGACAGCCTGATCATCCGCTCGTTCGCCACCATCGGCGGGGAACGGGTGCTGTACCAGGAGGGCCCGGTGTCGGCCATGCTGCCGCCCGGCGAGATCATCGCCGGCTACGGGCCGGGGCTTTCCGAGGGCACCGCCATGTTCTGCGGCACCCTCGCGGCCAAGGGCGGCATCCGCCCCGCCGAGCGCTTCGCGTTCGAGCTGGAAGACCCGGTGCTGAAGCGCACCATCCGCCACGCCTATGACGTGCGCATCCTGCCGATCGCCGGCTAGAGTCGCAGAGAAGACACGTCCGGAGGGCGCCCATGCAGATCGAGACAGAGCTGGGGGAAGAGGCGGCGGAAGCCGGCACCGCTCCGGTCCGCTCGCTCCGGGACACCGCCTATGAGGTGCTCAAGCAGCGCATCATCATGTGCGTGTTCCGCCCCGGCGAAGCGCTGAGCGAGGCGCAGGTGGCCTCCAGCCTCGGCCTCGGCCGCACCCCGGTGCGCCAGGCGTTCGACCGGCTCATGCGCGACGGCCTGGTGGAGGTGCTGCCGCGCAAGGGCATCATCGTGCGTCCCATCAGCGCCGACGAGGTCCGCCACATGGTGGAGGTGCGGCTGCTGAACGAAGGCTTCTGCGCCCGCCTCGCCGCCGAGCGCGCCGACGGCGCCACGCTCGCCGCGCTGGCGGAGAATGTGCGGCGCGGGGCCGAGGCCGCGGCGGAGCGCGACGTGGCGGCGGCCATGGCGCTCGACCGCGCCTTCCACGCCACCATCTCGGCGGCGGCGGGCAACCCGGTGCTGGGCGACATCCTGAAGAATCTGCACGAGCGGGCGCAGCGGGTGTGGTTCGTCTCCCTGCGCGATGCCGGCCATCACGCCCGCGTGGTGGACGAGCACGCCGCCATCGCCGCCGCCCTCACCGCCCGCGACGGCGACGGCGCCGAGGAGGCGACGCGGGCGCATATCCTGTCGTTCGCGGCGAACCTGACACGGCAGCTGTGAGAGCCTTGAAGGACTAAGAGCACGGCCACGCGCTCCCCCGGACGCGGGAGAGGGTTCCGCGGAGCGCCCGATTCAAGCGACTTCCCGGAGCCTTGCCACCCCTACCCCAGCCAGATGCCCAGCAAGGCGGCCGCGATGACCCATAGGGCGAGGTTGCCCCAGAAGGCGCGCTTGGCCTCGGCGCGGCCGATGCCCTCCAGCGAGGCCGGCGACAGGCTCAGCCCGTCCCGCGTCGCCACGTCGAGCTGCTCCATCACCCGCGCGGTGCGCGTGAGGAGCCCCGGCAGGGTGGCGGCGAAATGCGCCATTTCGGACACCCCGCCGCCGGCACGCTTGAGCTGGCCGACGGGTCCAAGATTGCCGGCGATCCAATCCTCCACCACGGGGCGGGCCGTCTTCCACATATCGAGCTGCGGGTCGAGGGAACGGGCGACGCCTTCCACCACCACCATGGTCTTCTGCAACAGCAGCAGCTCGGGCCGCGTCTGCATGTCGAACAAGGCGGTCACCTCCAGCAGCAGCGCCAGAAGGCGCGCCATGGAGATCTGGTCGGCGGTGCGCGAGTGGATGGGCTCGCCGATGGCACGGATGGCCAGGGCGAAATCATCCACCGAGTGATGAAGCGGCACGTAGCCGGCCTCGAAATGCACTTCCGCCGTGCGCCGCCAGTTGCGGGTGATGAAGCCGTACAGGATCTCGGCGAGGAAGCGCCGTTCCTTCAGGCCGAGCCGACCCATGATGCCGCAATCCACGATCACGAGGCGGCCCTGGGCGTCCACGAACAAATTGCCGGGGTGCATGTCGGCATGGAAGAAGCCGTCGCGCATGGCCTGCTTCAGGAACGACTGCATGACGACGCGGGCGATCTCCTTCAGGTCGTGCCCGGCCGCGATCAGCGCCTCCTTGTCGGAGAGCTTGATGCCGTCGATCCATTCGGTGGTCAGCACCTCGCGGCCGGAGCGGTCCCAGTCCACGCGGGGGACATGGATTTCCTTGTCCGCTCCGATGTTCTCGGCCAGCTCCGCATAGGCGGCGGCCTCAAGGCGCAGGTCCATTTCCATGGATACCGAGCGGGCCAGCGTATCCACCACGGTTTCCAGCCGCAGCCGCCGGGCCTCGGCGAAATTCGTCTCGGCGAAATGGGCGATGCGGCGGAACGAGCCCATGTCGGAGGAGAAGCGCCGCTCCACGCCCGGCCGCAGGATCTTCACCGCCACCGTGTGGCGGGTGCCGTCCTTGTCCAACACCTCGGCCTTGTGGACCTCGGCGATGGAGGCGGCGGCCACCGCCGGGCCGAACTGCGCATAGATCTCGCGCACCGGCCGCTCAAAGGCCTCGGCGACAGTGGCCTCCGCCACCTCCTGCCCGATGATGGGCATGCGGTCCTGCAGCACCTCAAGGTCGCGGGCCACCGAGGCGCCCACCACGTCCGGCCTTGTGGCGAGGAACTGGCCGAGCTTCACATAGGATGGGCCGAGCCGGGACAGGGCCGCCGAGAAGCGCGCCGGCCGGCTGCCGGCATCCTTGCGGGCGATCAGCCGGGCGATGCGCAGCAGCGGGCGCGCCAAAGGCGGGGCCGCCACCGGCGACATGAGGGAGAGCACGCCCTCGCGGGCGAGCACGTAGCCGGCACGGGCGAGACGCGCCGCGTCGGCGGCGAGAAAGAAGATCATGGTCAAAGGCCGCGCGCCATCAGATGCGCCAGCCCCAGTGCAGGGCCACCACGCCGCCGGTCATGCGCGTGAAGTCCACGCGGGAGAAGCCGGCCTCGCGCATCATGTTGGCGAACACTTCCGCGTTGGGGAAGCGACGGATGGATTCCACCAGATACTGGTAGGGCTCGGCATCGCCGGCGACCCGCTTTCCAAGCTCCGGGATGACCTTGAAGGAATAGGTCTCGTAGATCTTGTCCAGCAGCGGCACGTCGACCTTGGAGAATTCCAGCACGAAGGCGCGTCCGCCGGGCTTCAGCACCCGCCGCATCTCGGTGAGGGCCAGCGGGATGCGCGGCACGTTGCGGATGCCGAAGGCGATGGTAACTGCGTCGAACGAGTGGTCGGGGAAGGGCAGCGCCTCGGCATTGGCTTCGGTGAAGGTGACCTTGTCGCCCAGGCCGCGCTTTTCCGCCCGCTCGCGGCCCACCGCCAGCATCTCGGTATTGATGTCGGCCACGGTGGCGCGGGTGCCCGCGCCACCCGCCTTCACCACCCGGAACGACACGTCGCCGGTGCCGCCGGCCAGATCCAGCAGCTCGAACGGCCGCGCGCTTTGGGGCGGGCGCACCTTGGAGACCAGCGCATCCTTCCACACCCGGTGCAGGCCGCCGGACATGAAGTCGTTCATGATGTCGTAGCGGCGTGCCACCTTGTGGAACACGTCGTCCACCAACGACTGCTTCTCGGTGAGCGGAACCGTGCGGTAGCCGAAATGGGTCTCGGGCCCGGGCGCGCCGGCGCCGGGCTGGGAATTTCGGTCCGTATTCTGGTCCGCACTCAGGTCCGTCATGGGTTCTGGCCGCGCGCTGTTGTTTCGGGCCGGGACCTTATCGGATGATCCGGGCTGGCGCCATAAAGGTCAGCGTCGCGCCCGTGGGGCAGTTTGAAACGGCGGGGCGCGCGAGGCGCCCTCAACCCTCCCGCCTGAGGCCCTTCAGCTTGTAGAGCGCATCCAGCGCCTCGCGGGGGCTCAAGCTGTCAGGGTCGATGCCATCAAGGGCGACAAGGGCCGCCTCGGCCTTCGGGTCCGCGGACGCGGCGGCGGCCACAGGCTTCGGGCGCAACGCGAACAGGGGCAGATCGTCGATGAGCTTCTGGGCGGGAGAGGCGCGCTCGGCCGCCTCCAGCTCGGCGAGCACCGCCTTGGCGCGGATGATCACCGCTTCCGGCAGGCCGGCGAGCTTTGCCACCTGTATGCCATAGGAGCGATCCGCCGCCCCCGGCACCACCTCGTGCAGGAAGATCACGTCGCCATGCCATTCGGTGACCTTCACCGTGGCGTTGGAGAGCCGCTTGCAACGCTGGGACAGGGCGGTCAATTCGTGGAAATGGGTGGCGAACAGCGCCCGGCAGCGGTTCACCTCGTGCAGGTGCTCAAGGCTTGCCCAGGCGATGGACATGCCGTCGAAGGTGGCGGTGCCGCGCCCGATCTCGTCGAGGATGACAAGGGACCGGGCGGTGGCCTGGTTCAGGATGGCGGCGGTCTCCACCATCTCCACCATGAAGGTGGAGCGTCCACGCGCGAGGTCATCCGCCGCGCCCACGCGGGAGAACAGGCGATCCACCACGCCGATGCGCGCGGACCGGGCGGGCACGAAGGCGCCGGCCTGCGCCAGTACGCAGATGAGCGCGTTCTGCCGCAGGAAGGTGGACTTGCCGGCCATGTTCGGCCCGGTGACGAGCACGATGCGCCCGTCCTCGAACCCTTCCGGCGGGGAAAGGTCGCAATCGTTGGGCACGAAGGGTCCGCCCTCCCTGGCGAGGGCCTGCTCCACCACAGGATGGCGCCCGCCGGCGATGGCGAAGGCGACGCCGGGCTCCATGTGCGGGCGCACGTGGTTTTCCACTGCCGCGAGCTCCGCGAAGCCGGCCGTCACGTCGAGTTCCGCCAGCGCCTCGGCGGCGGCGCGGATGGTCTGCGTCTGCGCCACCACGGCGGCGGCGAGCCGGTCAAAAATGGCCTGCTCCAGCCCCAGCGCCCGCTCGCCGGCGCTGGCGATGCGACTTTCCAGATCGCCCAGTTCAACGGATGAAAAACGCACCGCCCCCGCCATGGTCTGGCGGTGGACGAAGATCGAGTCGTGCGGCGCCTCGCGCAGGCGGTCGGCGTTCTGGGCGGAGACTTCAACGAAATAGCCGAGCACCGCATTGTGCCGGATCTTCAGTGCGCGCACGCCGGTCTCGTCCACGTAGCGCCGCTCCAGCGCCGCCACCACGCGCCGGCTTTCGTCGCGCAGCGCCCGGGTGGCGTCCAGCTCGCTGTCGCAGCCCTCGCGGATGAAGCCGCCGTCGCGGCGGTGGGGCGGGAGGGCGTCGGCCAGCGCGGAGGCTAGGTCCAGCACCAGAGCGTGAGGCACCCGCGCCAGCGCCGCCACCGAGTGGGCAAGGTCCGCCGGCGGCGCGGCGCCGAACAGGCCGGCGATGGCGAGGGCACCGTCCAGCGCATCGCGCACGGCGGCAAGGTCGCGCGGGCCGCCGCGCTGGAGGGCGAGGCGGGTGACGGCGCGGGCCATGTCGGGGGCGCGGGAGAGCCGGGCGCGCAGCTCGCGCCGCAATTCGCCCTCCTCCACCAGATGCGCCACCCCGTCGTGCCGGGCGCGGATGGCGGCAAGGTCGGTGAGCGGCTCGGCGATGCGCCGGGCGATGAGGCGCGCGCCGGCCGCCGTCACCGTGCGGTCCACGGCGGCGAGCAGGGAGCCGCGCCGCTCGCCGGAGGTGGTGCGCACCAGTTCCAGATTGGCCCGCGTGCCGGCATCGATGGCCATGATGCCGCCTTCCGCCTCCTTCACCGGACGGGAGAGCAGCGGCTTGGCGCCCAGCTGGGTGCGGTCCACGTAAGAGACGATGGCCGCCGCCGCGATCAGCTCGGCACGGGCGAAGGTGCCGAAGGCGTCCAGCGCCGCGACGCCGAAGAAATCGGCCAGGCGCTTTTCCGCTCCCGCCCCGTCGAAGGACTGGCGCGGCAGCGGCGTCACCGCCGGGAAGTCCCGCAGCAACGCGCGCAGTTCGCCATCGTCCAGCACCGCGTCGGAGACCAGGATCTCCGCCGGGTCCAGGCGGGCAAGGTCGCCGGAAAGATCGTCGCGGGTGGTTCCGGCGACCCGGAAACTGCCGGTGGACATGTCGGTGTAGGCAATCGCGTAGGCGAAATCCTGCGGCCCCGAGCCGGCCCGCACGCGGGCGAGCGCGGCCAGCACGTTCTCGCGCCGGGCGTCCAGCAGCGCGTCCTCGGTGAGGGTGCCGGGGGTGACGAGGCGCGTCACGGCCCGTCGCACCACCGATTTCGGCCCCCGCTTCTTCGCCTCTGCGGGGTCTTCGATCTGCTCGCACACCGCGACACGGAAACCCAGCGCGATGAGCTTGTGCAGATACTCCTCGGCGCGGTCGATGGGCACGCCGCACATGGGGATGTCCTCGCCCAGATGCTTGCCGCGCTTGGTGAGCACGATGCCCAGCGCCTGCGAGGCGGCTTCCGAGTCGGCGAAGAACAGCTCGTAGAAATCGCCCATGCGGTAGAACAGCAGGCTGTCCGGATTGGCCGCCTTGATCTCGAGGTACTGCGCCATCATGGGAGTGACGCGCGTGTCCTCCGCCCGCACGGAGGGGGCTGACGCGGGAGCATCCCCTACCGCAGGCGGATCCTGCGGGCGGTCGGCGGTCGGGGCATGGTCGGGGCTAGGGTCTGCGCTCATGGCCGCACGGTATCGGGCGGTCGGCGCCCTGTCAGCGCACGAGCGCCCGGCATCGACAGGAAATGCGGGGATGGCGCCGTTTTGCATGGCGGCCCCCTCCTGCCCCCGAAGCCGGACGGGTCAGGCTTCGGCGACCACGCCAAGGGACCTCCGCTTGCGCCTCACCCCCAAGGGCCGCGGCGCTGCCCGCCCCGGGGATCGCCACCCCAAGGATTGCCGCCCGGCGGCCGGGCCGCCGCGGTCGGGCCGGGTGCGAAACCACCACCGCCGCCCATCTGCTGGGACAGGGCGCGCAGGGCGGCGATGCGGTTCTCCACTGCCGGATGGGTGGAGAAGAGATTGTCCATCCGCGCGCCCGACAGGGGATTGATGATGAACATATGGGCCGTGGCGGGGTTAGATTCCGCCTCATAATTAGGCACTTCGTGGGCCGCGCCGGAAATCTTGGCCAGCGCCGAAGCGAGCACCATGGGCCGGCCCAGGATCTCGGCACCTCCGCGATCCGCCTCGTATTCCCGCGAGCGGGAGATGGCCATCTGCACCAGCATGGCGGCCAGCGGGGCGAGGATCACCATCAGGATGGTGCCGATGAAGCCGAAGGGGTTGTTGTTTTCACGATTGCCGCCGCCGAACAGCATGCCGAAGTTCGCCAGCATGGAGATGGCGCCGGCGATGGTGGCGGTCATGGTCATGGTGAGGGTGTCATAATGCTTGATGTGCGCCAGCTCGTGCGCCATCACCCCCGCCACTTCCTCCGGGCTCAGGGTTTGGAGCAGGCCAGTGGTGGCCGCCACGGCGGCATTCTGCGGGTTGCGGCCGGTGGCGAAGGCGTTGGGCTGCGGATTGTCCATGATGAACACGCGCGGCATCGGCAGGTCGGCGCGGCGCGCCAGCTCATGAACCATGCGCACGAAGTCCGGCGCGGTGGTCTCATCCACCTCGCGGGCGCCGTACATGCGCAGCACCATCTTGTCCGAGTTCCAGTAGCTGAACAGGTTCATGCCTGCAGCCACCACGAACGCGATCATCATGCCGCCCCGCCCGCCGATGGCGAAGCCCACCGCCATGAACAGGGCGGTGAGGCCAGCGAGCAGGATCGCCGTCTTCAGGTGGTTCATCCCTCTCCTCCCGGCGCATAGGCCGCGCCTCAACCTAGAGGATGGGAAGGCGACGGGGCCGACGCAAGGGGAGCTGCAAGGGCCGGCCGGCGCGGAGGCCGGGCGCCCGGATTTCGCAGCACGGGTTCCGGATGCAAGCCCCGAGAGACGCTCCGGCGAACGCGCGGGCTTCAGATGTCGCGGGAGAGGCGGCTCGCGGGCACGCACTTCCAGCGGCCCACCTGCCACTGGGGATGCTCCTCGCTCCACTGGGCAATGGTGAACTGGGACGACATCATGCAGGCGGTGGGCGCGGCCGCCTCAACGGAGACGTTGATCCGCTCCTCCCGGCAGGTGGCCGGCGCGGTGATCAGGCAAGCATAGAGCACGACGAACATGACGGTGACTTCCCATTTGGCTGCGCTGGGTCTGCCGCCCTTCCGTTTCCTGTCCGACTGCCTCGCACCGGCAGCCACCGATTGTCCGCGGTATTATCGTGATCTATCGCGGTTTTCTTATGAACTTCTCAGCCTTCAACACAAAGCAAATATGATGCCAACGACGGCTCTCAACTGCCGGCCGAGCCACAGGGGGCGGCCTCTTCTCGCCTGACACCTGATCAATACCTCGGCTGCGGCGTCAAGCCACGCTCCGGGGGGCCATCTTATCCCGACAATCTTGGCATGAAAGCCGGCGAGGGTCCCAATAACGTCTTCTAACCGATCATGACTGCACGCAAAATCAGCGGAACGCGCGGATCTGGGGAAGAGACGGACGCGCTGCAGCGCGTCATGGTTTCCCGTTTCGGCCGGCTTGCTGGCGAGGGCGGGCTCGGCTAGTGTCCCGCCCGCTATCTGGTGAACCGGTTCGGCACTCCTGCCGGGCGCTGACAACAAGGGTAGGCGGCGTATGACCGCTTCCCGGAATGCCTTCGGGGCGGTCATCCCTAGTCGATCTACGAGGGAGGGCATAAGGTGGCTAAGATTAACAAGGTTCTGATCGGTGAAGCGCTTGTCGGCGACGGCAACGAGGTGGCTCACATTGATCTCATCATCGGCCCGCGTGGTAGCGCCGCCGAAACGGCGTTCTGCAACAGCCTGACCAACAACAAGGACGGCTTCACCTCGCTTCTCGCGGTGCTCGCCCCCAACATGCCCTGCAAGCCCAACACCCTGTTGTTCAACAAGGTGACCATCAAGGATGCGCGGCAGGCGGTGCAGATGTTCGGACCCGCGCAGCGCGGCGTCGCCAAGGCGGTGCAGGACGCGGTGGCCGAAGGCACCATCCCGCTGGACGAGGCCGACGACCTCTACATCTCCGTCGGCGTGTTCATCCACTGGGAAGCGGCGGACGACGCCAAGATCCAGCAGTACAATTACGAGGCGACCAAGCTCTCCATCGAGCGCGCCGTGGCGGGTTTCCCCTCCGCCAAGGAAGCGACCGAGCAGCGCGATCTGGTGAAGCACCCCTTCGCGGCGGCCTAGAGCGGAAACCACCCTGGGCAGAGCGGCGACCTTCCGGCGATGCCGAAAGGTCTGCTTCAGCGGTTGGCCGCCCTATTTTTCAACAAGTAAGTCTGAAGCGACCGGCGGCACTCCCGCCGGTCGTTTCTTTTTGGGCTCAGCTTATGCCGATGGCCTGTGAGCTTGGCTCATGGGCCGTCGGTTAAGCCCGCGCCGCGCGTGAGCGTACCCACTCGGCATCGGTCAACGAAGAAGGCCGATGGGATTACGGCGCCGGGTCGCGCCGGATGAAGGCGCCGAACGCGCGGGGGCCCTCCCCCACCGCCACGCTCGCCACCACCTTCAAGGTCTGGGCGTCGATGGTGGAGAGGGTATTGTCGAACCAGTTGGCCACATAGACGTGCCGGCCATCGGCGCTGGCGGCGATGCCTTCGGGATAGTCTCCCACATGCACCAGGCCGCGCGGCTCCAGCGTCTCCACGTCGAACACGCTGACCGTGCCCGCATACTGGTTGGTGACGAAGGCGAGGCGCCCGGTCAGCGCCACCGCATAGGGCCGTGATCCCACCTTCACCGTGCCCACCACCGCACGGGCGGCCACATCGATGACGCTCACGTCGTCCGAGCCCACATTGGCCGTATAGGCGCGCGTTCCATCCGTCGATAGGGTGATGCCGAACGGCCGCTTGCCCACAGGGATCACCGCCACCCGCTCCAGCCGTGCCGCATCGATGAGCGAGACCGTGTCGTCGTCCCGGTCGGCGGAGAGCACGAAGGCGCCGTCGGGGGTCACCGCAAGGCCGGACGGGGAGGCGCCGGCAGGCCCCATGCGGATCTCCTCGGGGCGATCGGGGTCCACCACCAGCAGGCGCGCGCCGTACCAGTCGGCCACATAGACCGGGCGTCCGGCCGGGGCCACCGCCACGCCCAGCGGGCCGCCGGTGAGGGGAATGCTGGCAATGACCTTCCGCGCCACCGTATCGATGACGCTCAGGGCCTTGCCCTCGGGGCTGGTGACGAAGGCGCGCCGGCCATCCTGTGACACCGCCACGCCGGCCGGCTGGCCGGGCACGGGGATGCGGGCGACGAGGCGCGCCGGCGCCCCGTCGGTGCCGCCAAGATCCACCACTGCCACCTCATTGCCCGGCTGGTTGGTGACGAAGGCTTCTTCCGCACCGGCAGACGCGACAGCGCCCAGAAAAAGCGCGAGGGCGGCAGCCGCCCCCCTCGCCTTCAGCCCCATCAGGAGCCCTTTTCCAGCTTGGCCTTCAGGGCGTCGAGCCCACCGCGATAGACGCCGGTCACCGCGGCGATGGCGGCCTCGTCGCTCAGTTCCGGCGGCGGATCGTTGTTGGGATAGCCGCGATAGAAGGCGCCGCGCCACTCCACCTTGGAATGGGTGGCGTCGATGGGTGTGACGGTGATCGTGGAGGAATAATTGGTGACGGGCAGGACTTTCACGTCCACTTCCGCGATGCGGTAGGAATAGCTCTTCTGCTCGGGCTCGAACTTGTAGAGCACCTCGTCGATGGTGCCGCCGCCCTGCAGCGTGAGCTTGCGGGTGGCGTCGGCAGCATTGCCGCCCTGGCCGACGTTGGCGGTCACGGCCGGATGCCAGCTCATGTCCTGGAAATTGCCGATGGCGGCCCACACCTTTTCGGCAGGAGCGTTGATCTCGACGGTCTCCGTCACCTTCTTGCGAGTGGGGCCGTGCGCATCGGCCGCGACGGGCAGGAGCACCATGGAAAGCGCCGCGGCGGCGGCAAGCAACAGCTTCATGAAACACGTTCCTCCGATGATTCGGCCCGTTTCCCGGGCCGCAGTCTTGGGCAAAGGCGCACCCGCAATGGCGGTGCTATCTGGGGTCGAGGGGCGGCTGTCCGGGAGCCAGGATGCGGTTCTTCATCAGATAGCGCACCCCGCGCAGCCAAGTTTCGTCGGTATTGCCGCGCAGGTCCACCTGACCGGCCCGCACCAGCTTTTCCGACCCGCCCACCTCCTTCACCTCGAGCGACAGGGTGAGGATGAGGTTGGAAATCTTGCGCACCATGCCGATGACTTCGAGCCGGGCACCGGCGGCGCCGGCGATTTCCTCCTCGCAGCCATTGCACTTGTGCAGCGGCGCAAGCTCGGCGATGCGGGCGGCCTCGCCCTGAAGGTCCACGGGCGCCATCTCGCCGGATTCGGCGATGAGCCGGGCCAGTTCCGCATTCACCAGTTTCAGGCGCGCCGCCTGCTCGGCCCGCACCTCGGGGCGGGTGTCGAGGGTGTCGTCGAAGAATTCAAAGCCGAACACGGCCGTGGGCACGCCGGCCGCAGCCGCCGACCCGCAGGCGAGAGCGAAAGCCAACGCAACGGCAAGGCCCGCGCCGACACGCCGGGCGGATTGAAGAAGCTCGCAAGCACACCACATGGCGTCAACCTTTTCACCCTGAGGGTGTCACAGCCGCACCGCGCGTGGCAAGCCGGGAACATCTTATTGTTTTCTTAGATCTATTCGGTTGCGCCCCTCTGACGATGGTGTCTAGATCTTCGCGTCTTCGGATGGTGATCGCCCCGGCCCCTGCTGAACCGATGTTGATTTTGGCCCCATGCTGACGCGCGTTGTTCGCCTGCTGCTCCCGGCCGCGCTGCTCGCGGCGGCGCCGCCGTGCCTCGGTCTGGCGCAGGCGCAGCAGCCGGCCGCGGTTGCTGCCGAGACCAATCCTCCCGCCGAGGCAAAGCCGCTGGAGGTCCGCATCGGCCTCATCACCCGCGCGGTGCCGCCGCCCCCGCTCTATGATCTCCTGGCGGTGCCGGAAGACGAGGCCGTGGCCGGCGCGGAACTCGCGGTGAAGGACAATACCACCACCGGTCTTTTCACCGGCCAGAGCTTCGCCCTTGAGACCACCACCCTCGGCGAGGACGAGGACCCGGCGCAAGCCGCGCGCACGCTGGCGGCGAACGGCACCCGCCTCCTCATCGTGAACCTGCCCGACGCCGAGCTTCTCAAGGTGGCCGACGCGGTGAAGGACAAGGATGCCGTGATCTTCAACGTGGGCGCGACCGACGATGCCCTGCGCGCGCAGGATTGCCGGGCCAACGTGTTCCATGTGGCGCCGAGCCGCGCCATGCTCACCGATGCCTTGGTGCAGTTCCTCGCCAGCAAGCGCTGGACCAAACTGTTCCTCATCACCGGCCCGCAGCCGGCGGACCTGCTCTATGCCGAGGCGCTGCGCCGCTCGGCCAAGAAGTTCGGCGTGAAGATCGTCGCCGACAAGCCCTGGACCTTCGGCCCGCTGGGGCGCGAGCGCTCCGACAGCATCACCCGTTCCGACGCCCTCGTGTTCAGCCGGGGCGTGGACGCGGATGTGATCGTGGTGGCGGACGAGGCCAATGATTTCGGCACCTACATCGCGTTCCGCACCTACGAACCGCGTCTCGTGGTGGGCACGCAGGGCCTCACCGCCGCCACCTGGCATCCGGCGCAGGACGCCTACGGCTCGGCGCAATTGCAGAGCCGCTTCCTGCGCTCGGCCTCCCGCACCATGCGCCCGGTGGACTACCAGGCCTGGGTCGCCGCGCGCATGATCGGCGAGGCCACGACCCGCACCAAAAGCGCGGATCCGGCGACGCTTGCCAAATTCATGCGCACGCCCGATTTCAGCCTTGCCGCCTTCAAGGGCGTGCCAGTGAGCATCCGGCCGTGGGACCAGCAATTGCGCCAGCCGCTGCTCATCGCCCAGCCCCTCGATATCGTCTCCATGGCGCCGGAAGACGGCTTCCTGCACCAGCGCACCCCCCTCGATACCCTCGGCATCGACGAGGGCGAATCCAGATGCCGCCTGAAATGACGCGGCCTGACATGACAAAGCGCGAAAAGCGCCATCGTCCGGGAGGACACGCTTGATGACCCTTCTTCGTCCTCGCCGGCTCGCCGCGCTGCTGGCCGGCGCCGCCGCGCTGCTCGGCGCCGATGTCGCGTCCGCCTACACGGTCTATGTGTCCAACGAGAAGGGCAATTCCATCAGCGTGATCGATTCCACCACGCTGGAGGTGAAGCAGACGGTGAAGGTGGGCCGGCGCCCGCGCGGCATCACCATGAGCCCGGACGGCAAGGCGGTCTATGTCTGCGCCAGCGACGACCACGCGGTGCAGGTGATCGACCCCGCGACCCTGAAGATCCTGCGCAAGCTGAAGTCCGGCCCCGATCCCGAGCTGTTCGCCCTGCATCCCACCGGCAACCCGCTCTATATCGCCAACGAGGACGACAACCAGGTCACCGTGCTCGACGTGGAGGCCAACAAGGTGATCGCCCAGGTGCCGGTGGGCACCGAGCCGGAGGGCATGGCGGTGAGTCCGGACGGGAACACGCTGGTGGCCACCTCCGAAACCACCAACATGGCCCATTTCATCGACACCAAGACCAACAAGATCATCGGCAACGTGCTGGTGGACGCGCGCCCGCGCTTCGCCGAATTCACCGCCGACGGCAAGCGCCTGTGGGTGTCGGCGGAAGTGGGCGGCACGGTCTCGGTGATCGATCCGCAGACCCGCCAGATCATCAGGAAGATCGATTTCAAGATCCCCGGCGTGTCCAGGGAATCCATCCAGCCGGTGGGCATCCGCATCACCAAGGACGGCAAGCGCGCCTTCGTGGCGCTCGGCCCGGCCAACCGGGTGGCGGTGGTGAATGCCGAGACCTTCGAGGTGGAGAAATATCTCCTGGTGGGCCAGCGGGTGTGGCAGCTCGCCTTCACCCCCGACGAGAAGCTGCTGTTCACCACCAACGGCAATTCCAACGACGTGTCCGTCGTCGACGTGCCCGATCTGAAGGTGGTGAAATCCATCAAGGTCGGCGGTGCCCCGTGGGGCGTTGTGGTCTCGCCCCAATAGGTGGCAGTCTTGCATGACGGCCTCAGCATGGACGCGGCCAGCCGAATGGTCACCAGACAAACGATTCAAAGCCATCGTCATGGCCGGCCTTGTGCCGGCCATCCACGCGGATCGGCCAGGCGCGACCTCCCGAAGCGCAGTACTGGCGGCTCGGCGTGGATGCCCGGAACTCGGGTGTTCCCGAGTTCCGGCTCACCGAAGCCGAAGTCGGCAACGCCGCCTTCGGGCACAAGGCCGGGCATGACGGCCGGATTGGGGATGCGGACGCTGGCATATGTTCAGGCGTTCCTGTCTTCGCATGGCCCCGGAGAGGCGGCATGAACCATCAGGAAGCGCCGGCGCTGGAAATCCGCGCGGTCAGCCACGCCTTCGGCCCGAGGCGCGCCCTCGACGACGTGTCCCTGACCGTCCCGGCGGGGCGCTTCGTGGCGCTGCTCGGACCCAATGGCGCGGGCAAGACGACCTTGTTCTCGCTGGCGACGCGGCTTTACAGCACCCGCGAAGGCGCCGTGCGCATCTTCGGCCGCGACATCGCCACCAGCCCCTCCGCCGCGCTGGCGGAGCTGGGGGTGGTGTTCCAGAACCGAACGCTGGACCTCGACCTCACTGTCAACCAGAACCTTGCCTATCACGGCGCCCTGCACGGCCTTTCCGGCCGGCCGCTGAAGGCGCGCATCTCGGCGCTGCTGCATCTGGTGAGCCTTGCCGACCGCCTGAACGAGAAGGTGCGCACCCTTTCCGGCGGGCAGGCGCGGCGGGTGGAGATCGCCCGCGCCCTCATCCACCGACCCCGGCTACTGCTGCTGGACGAGGCAACGGTGGGCCTCGACCTTGCTTCCCGCGCCGCCATCGTGGACATCGTGCGCCGGCTGGTGGCCGAGGAAGGCCTCGCGGTGCTGTGGGCCACCCACATCTTCGACGAGGTACGCCCGGAGGACGACATCTACGTGCTCGACAAGGGCCGCATCATCGCCCATGGCACCGCCGGAGAAGTGGCCGGCGGCCATCTCGCGCCTGTCCGCCCCAAGGAGGAGACGCCGGTCCCCGAAGGCGCCACGGCATCGCTGGAAGCCGCCTTCCGCGCCATGACCGCCGCCCGCGCCGAGGATGCCGCATGAGGACGGCAGCATGAGCGACACCGTATTGCCGCCACGCGTCCTCGCCCCGCCCGTCGCCCGCCCGCTCGGCTTGGCTGGCCACGCGGTATGCCTTGGCGGCATCGTGAACCGCGAGCTGCTGCGCTTCGTGCAGCAGAAGGAGCGTTTCCTCTCCGCTCTGGTGCGGCCTTTGGTGTGGCTGTTCATCTTCGCCGCCGGCTTCCGCAGCGTGCTGGGCGTGTCCATCATCCCGCCCTACGAGACCTATGTGCTCTACGAGGTCTATGTGACGCCGGGCCTCGCGGTGATGATCCAGCTGTTCAACGGCATGCAATCCTCCCTCTCCATGGTCTACGACCGGGAGGTTGGCTCCATGCGGGTGCTGCTCACCAGCCCGTTCCCGCGCTGGTATCTGCTGCTGTCGAAGCTGGTGGCCGGCGTGGTGGTGTCGCTGGCGCAGGTCTATGTGTTCCTCGCCATCGCCCTTCTGTGGGAGGTGGAGATGCCGCCCATGGGGTACCTCGCGGCGCTGCCGGCCTTCATCCTCACCGGGCTGATGCTGGGCTCCATCGGGCTGGTGATCTCCTCGCTGATCCGGCAGCTGGAGAATTTCGCCAGCGTGATGAACTTCGTCATCTTCCCCATGTTCTTCGCCTCCTCCGCCCTCTACCCCCTGTGGCGGATCCGCGATGCGAGCGAGACGCTCTACCTGGTCTGCCTCATCAACCCCTTCACCCATGCGGTGGAGCTGGTGCGCAACGCGCTCTATGGCGTGTTCGAGCCGGTCTCCTTCGCCGTCGTGCTCGGCACCACCATCGTCTTCTTCGCCCTCGCCGTCGTCGCCTATGATCCCGGGCGCGGCATCATGGGGCGGCGTGGCGGTCCCAAAGGAGAAGCCGCGTGATGCGCTCCATTTCGCTCCCCCTCATCGCCGCCGGCCTGCTTCTGGCCGCCTCCCTGCCGGCGCTGGCCCAGCCCAAGGCCGATCCGGACTGGCCGTGCATCCAGCGCAAGGCGCCAGAGATCGACCTGGCCCAGGTGTGGAACGGGCCGGACCCGGCCACCGCCGGCAAATGGACCGACGATCAGGAGGCTGCCACCGTCGCCCAGAGGATCGCCTCCCGCCGCACCCCGATGGACGAGGTGGACGTGGTGCTGGAGCTGTTCGCGCGGGAGGCGGGCCCCGAGGCCAACACAAGGCTGCTGCGGGTGATGGCGGGCACCTACGAGATCATCAACACCGAGCGCGGCCGCATCATGCACGGCATTACGCGCTATGCCCGCGGCCAGCAGCGCCTCGCCGACCGCATCCGCGAGGAGGGCGAGAAGCTGAGCCAGGCGAGGGCAAATGCCGTAGTGACCAACGTCCCCGCCGAGAGCGCCGAGACCAAGACCCTGGACGAGCAATTGACCTGGGATGCCCGCATCTTCGACGAGCGGGCGCGCTCCCTCACCTATGTGTGCGAGATGCCGGTGCTGCTGGAGCAACGGGCCTATGAGATCGGCCAGCGCATCGCCGCGCGCATGAAGGGCGGGTGAGGGACGGCCCCGGTCCTTGACCGGCGCCGCCCGGGCTGAAACTTGGCACCGCTCAAGCGCCGGGCGGGCCAGAGCCTTTCCGCTCGCCTTGGCTCACGGAAATCGCTCCAGACCTGGCGTTAACGCGTTTTTTTCACGCGAACCGGTGTCCACTTCGCTCGAAAACGCTCTACCCCAGCCCCTTGATGTGCCCGATGAAGGGCAGTTGGCGGAAGGCGTGGGCCACGTCCATGCCGTAGCCGACCACGAACACGTCGGGGCAGGTGAAGCCCACGAAGTCGGGATCGATCTGCACCGCGCGCTTGCCGGGCTTCTCCAGCAGCACGCACACCAGCACCCGCCGCGCGCCCCGCGCCATCAACAGGTCCTTGGCGAAGGCCAGGGTGCGGCCCGATTCGAGGATGTCGTCGATGAGCAGCACGTCGCGGTCGCGCACGTCGCTCTGCACGTCCCGCAGGATCTCCACCTGGCCGGAGGAGACCGTGGCCTCGCGGTAGGAGGACACGTGCATGAACTCCACCTCGGGTTCGAGGCCGGAGGTATGCAGCGCGCGCAGCAAATCGGCGGCGAACATGAAGGAGCCCTTCAGCACCGCGACGGCGAGCAGGCGCTCCGGATTGGTGGCGGCGATCTCGACCGCGAGGGAGTGGTTGCGGGCGGCGATGCGGTTCTCGTCGTAGAGAACGGTGACGTTGGGCAGGGTCATGGTTCCTCGTCGCAAGATGCGCGAGCATGGGCCTTATGGACCGGGGCGTCCACCCGGACGATGGGGCGCGCCTTGGCGCGGGCTGTCGCGGACGGCAGGCCCGTACCTGGAAGCACTGGCAGCCCTCCTCCGCGCGCGGGAGTGGGGCGACGCTCGGATCATCGTCCGGGTCCCCAACACCCACAGTCCCGGCCGGTGGCGGGGCGCCGCGCTTCGTTTATGTTGGGGCTTCATGCGTCACTGGCGATTCGCGGGAAGGAAGGGGCGTTGGTCCGGTTCGAGAATGTCGGCCTGAGATACGGGATGGGACAGGAAGTGCTGAAGGACGTGTCCTTCGGCATCCAGCCCAATTCGTTCCAGTTTCTCACCGGCCCCTCGGGCGCCGGCAAGACCACCCTCATGCGCCTCTTGTTCCTGTCGCTGAAGCCCACGCGCGGTCTCATCACCCTGTTCGGGCGGGACGTCTCCTCCCTCGATCCGGACGAGGTGGCGGTGCTGCGCCGGCGCATCGGCATCGTGTTCCAGGATTTCCGCCTGCTGGATCACCTCACCACCTACGAGAATGTCTCGCTGCCCCTGCGTGTGCTGGGCAAAGAGGAGGCCAGCTACCGCGCCGAGGTGACCGAACTGCTCGGCTGGGTCGGCCTCGGCGACCGCATGCATGTGCTGCCGCCCATCCTCTCCGGCGGCGAGAAGCAGCGCGCCGCCATCGCCCGCGCCCTCATCGGCCGACCGGAATTCCTGCTCGCCGACGAGCCCACGGGCAATGTGGACCCCACCCTTGCCCGCCGGCTGCTGCGCCTGTTCATCGAACTCAACAAGTCCGGCACGTCGGTGCTGCTGGCCACCCATGACATCGCGCTCATGGACCAGTACGACGCCCGCCGCCTCGTGATCGCCGACGGGCGCCTCTATGTCTACGAATGACGCCCACTCCGCCGGCAAGACGCCGGCCTCCGCCGTGCCGGGCGATACGGCACGGGAGGCCAAGGCAACCGCGGCAAAAACCGGCCCCAAGCCCCGGCCCGAAAAGGCGCGCCAGCCCACCTCCATCGTGCCGTCCTCCACCATTGCCGGGCGCGCGCTGGTGGCGGTGGTGGCCATCATGACCTTCCTCGCCGCCATCACCATCGGCTCGGCTGTCGCTGTGCGCGGCACCGCCAGCCAGTGGCGCTCGGATGTGACGCGGGAAGTCACCATCCAGGTCCGCGCCGGTGACAAGGCCACCACCGACGCCCAGGTGCAGGCCGCCGCCGACATCGCCCGCAAAACCCCCGGCATCGCCGACGCCCACATCCTCACCGGCGAGGAGACCGCCCGCCTCTTGGAGCCGTGGCTGGGCTCCGGCCTCGACCTCAACGACCTGCCGGTACCCCGCGTGGTGGTGCTGCGCCTCGACGGCGCGGGCACCGCCGACCTCGCCCGGCTGAAGCGCACCCTCACCGACAAGATCCCCACCGCCTCCCTGGACGATCATCGCGGCTGGTCGCGGCGTCTCGTGGCGGTGACCGACGCGGTGATGCTCATCGGCGTGGTGATGCTGGTGCTGGTGGGGCTTGCCACCGTGCTCTCGGTGGTGTTCGCCACCCGCGCGGCGGTGGCCACCAACCGGGCGGTGGTGGAGGTGCTGCATTTCGTCGGCGCGCGGGACGGCTTCATTGCCGCCCAGTTCCAGCGCCATTTCCTGAAGATCGGCACCCAGGGCGGGCTCATCGGCGGCCTCGCCGCGACGGCGCTGTTCGGCGCCATTGCGGCTCTGCCCCAGCTTGGCCTCGGCGGCGATCCGGAATTGCCCACGGTGGTGAGCTGGCTCAATCCCGGCCCGTGGGGCTTCCTCGGCATCGCGGTGGCGGTGGCGGTGGTGGCGCTGGCAACCGCCCTTACCTCCCGCGTCACCGTTTACCGGACATTGAGGACGATCCAGTGAAATCCGGCCGGCGGGAGCGGGGCGGACCGATGAAATGCGGTTTTCCTCGCCTCCGCCGCATTCCACCGGCATTCTCGGTTCCATGACCATGTCCAACACCGAGCGCAGGACGGTGCGGCGGAGCAAGCCCGCGACAGGAAGGGCGAGCACGCGGGAGCGCCCCCCGGGCCGCCCGCACAGCCTTCTGCGCCGGCTCGTCGTCGCCCTGGTGCTGCTGACGGGCCTCGCCGGCGTGGCGGGCGCGGCTGGATTCCTGGCCTTCACCGCGCAGATCGCCGCCCGCGAGCCGGCGGCGGTGCGCTCCGCCGATGCCATCGTGGTGCTCACCGGCGGCCCGTCGCGCATCGTGGATGCGGTGGGCCTGCTGGCGGACGGACGCGGGCGCCGTCTCCTCATCACCGGCGTCAATCCCGCCACGACTTCCGACGAAATGCGCCGCGCCCTGCCGGATGTGGAGCACCTGCTCGGCTGCTGCATCGATCTCGGCCACAAGGCGCTGAACACCCGCGGCAACGCGCTGGAGGCGGCGGAATGGGCGCGCGAGAAGCGGTTCCGCTCGCTGGTGGTGGTCACCTCCTCCTGGCACATGCCCCGCGCCATGATGGAGTTGGGCCGCGCGCTGCCGGACGTGGATCTGGTGTCCTACCCCGTGGTCACCACCCGCACCCAGCCGGAAAGCTGGTGGAGCGATCCCGGCACCCTCAAGCTGCTGGTGAAGGAATACCTGAAGTTCATCATGGCCACGGTGAAGATCCGTCCGGCCCAGGCGGTGGCCGGCGCTGGAGAGGCTCCGCGTCCCGCGCCGCCCGCCACGGTCGCCCCGGCCGCGCTCAAGCTGGACCCGAGGCCCCTGCCCACCACCGGCGCCGCCTTGCGGCCTGCGGAGGCCCGTCTTTCACCCTGACCGCTCGCTCCGCTCTTGAGTTTGGACGCGGGATCGCCGATCAGGTGGCCGCGCCCTGCAAGATCCGTCGCCGACATCCGTCGCCCGACGGCCCGCAGGCTCAGCTGAAACGGACCCAAGCGACTGGAGACCCTCGTGACCGGCGTCCTCACGGCCTTCCGCTCGCTCCTCTTCCAGGTCGCGTTCTACGGGATAACGACCCTCTATCTTATCGTCCTGATGCCCCTGATCCCGCTTCTGCCGCGTCGGGTGCTCTGGCGGTTCGGCGCGTTGTTGTGGGTGGCCACCAATCGCGTGCTGCTGCGGGTGCTGGTGGGCATCCGCGCCGAGTTTCGAGGGCTGGAGCGCATCCCGCAGGGGCCATTGCTGATTGCCGCCAAGCACCAGTCGGCGTGGGAGACGTTCGCGCTGTTGCCGCTGTTCCGCGACCCCGCCTTCATCCTGAAGCAGGAACTGATGCGCATCCCCGTGTTCGGATGGCTCGCCGCGAAGCTGCGCATGATCCCCATCGACCGCCAGGGCGGCGCGGCCGCGCTCAAGGTCATGACGCGCCGGGCCCAGGCCGACATGGCCGCGGGCCGGCAGATCCTGATCTTTCCGGAAGGCACGCGGCGCCCACCCGGCGCGCCGCCGGACTACAAGCTCGGCGTCTCCTACCTCTATTCCACCCTGAAAGTGCCGTGCCTGCCCGTCGCCCTCAATTCCGGGCTCTGCTGGCCGCGCCGGGCCTTCATCCTGCGGCCCGGCACCATCCTGGTGGAAGTGCTGGAGCCGATCCCCCCTGGCCTCAGCCGCGCCACCTTCATGGCGCGCCTGGAACACGACATCGAAACGGCCAGCGATCGCCTCCTGCTGGAAGGGTTGAATGACCTGGGTACGGCAGCTCCCGCCGACATCCGGCGACCCGCCGGAACCACCGCTGATCCCCGTTTTCCACCGCCTGTGGAAAACTCTTGATCGAGGCCCGGATATCGTTCTAGTTTCGTTCTCATGAACGCAACTGATTCGCTCCTCGTCCCCCTTGTGGATGCCGGCAACCTCAACGGTTTGAAGCACGGCCTCGGCTCGCGCTACCGCTTTTGGCGCGACGAGAGCGGCGTGCGTCACGTGTTCTCCGTATATCCTGCCGACGCCGCGCCCGATTATCCCGACGCCCTGGCGGTGGTCACCCGGCGCACGCCGGCGGGCGCCATTGCCATGTGGGCCGGCCCTGCCGGCGAGGCCGCGCGGAACGCCGCGTTGCGCACCCATGGGGATGAGATCCACATCCACGTTTTCGGCGAGGAGGGCGCGCCCACCCTGCGCCGCCTCATGGACCGCGGCACCGTCCTTTCGGCCCCCCGCGCCACCGGCTTGCCCCGCTGCCGCAACGACCGCCGCCACGCCGCCTGAGGACGAAAAGGGTGATCGCGTGGATCGGCCGTTCGTCAAGTAGGAATGGCGGCGGAAGGAGTCTTTCGGATTAAGTCTGCTATTGCGACCGGGCACGGTGCGAGCCCTCTCCCGCGCGCGCGGGAGAGGCAGGGTCAGGCCGAGGGTCGTTCTGCGCGACGCCACCAGCGAGGATTGGGGAGACGTTCCCCCCTCCCCGTCTGCGGGAGCGGGGCGACCGCCATCCGTTCAAGCTCGGCTGAACCCGGCAGCGCTTCAGCCGTCCGATGAAACCCGCCCTCAGGGCAGCGTGTCCTCTTCGTCGCCCGCCGGCAGCTCGGCCGGAGCGCCATGCCCACCCGCCAGATGGTGGACGATGAACGACAGCGCCGCATCGCGAATGCCAAGGCCTTCCAGCGCCTTCACGGTGGCGACCACATAATCCGTGTTCGGCCCCGACTTGCCGTGGGAGCGCCGCACCAGGTGGAGCTGGTCCTGCAACGTCAGCCCCCGCGCGTATTGGGGATGGGCGCGGTTCACCAGATAGGCCACGGCCGGCGCCTCGCGACCGGAGCCGTCCAGGAGGGAGACGCGGCGCGTCACCTCGCGATAGACGCCGGAAATCTGCTCCCGCTCGGTGAGATAGGCATGGGTCTGCGGCCAGTCCGCCGCCGCGACCCGATAGGCGATGCCACGGCAGGAGCCGCCCAGATCCAGCCCCAGCACGAGGCCCGGCTGTTCCGGTGTACCGCGATGGTGAAACGAATAGACACACAGGGTCCGGTGGGCGCCGGTGAGCCGAGCCTCGCACCGCTCGGCGAAGGCGAAGCCGGGATTCCACATGAGTGAGCCATAGGCGAACACCCAGACATCGCCAGAATGGGGATCCAGCCCGCCCGCCGGCCGCGCCGCACTGCCGCCCCTGCCCGCCCCTTGCTCGTCCGCCATGGATGCGCCCGACGCTCCAGCCGTGTGGTTAACGCGCATCCCGCGCGCGCCCGCCTGCGCTCCGCGCGACGCCCTCGGGCGTTGACAGAAGCGCCAGACCGTCGCCTAACAGCCAGCACCTGCCGCCGCAAGCATGCGCCCGGTCCGCCTTTGGGCGAAACCGGCAGAGCTCGCGGGCGTAAACCGAATTCCTGCCCACCCGTCGGAGCCTGTTCGCGCGGCCTGGACCCGCACGACGGCCCCGGAGGCCGCCACTCCCAGGGACGTTCATGACCGCCACCGACGCCCTTCCTCCTCGCCGCAAGCCATGGCTCGTCATCATTCCCCTGGCGCTCGTGGTGATCGTCGCCGTCATCTGGAGCGGCCTGTGGTTCTATGCGGCGAACCGCGCCCAGGGCGAGATTGATGCCTGGATCGGCCGGGAGGCCCAGCTCGGCCGTATCTGGGGCTGCTCCGACCGCACCCTCGGCGGGTTCCCGTTCCGCTTCGAACTGCGCTGCCAGAGCCCGACGCTGGAGACGCGCGGCGGCGACGCCATGCGCTTCACCGCAGTCTCAACCCACGTGGTGGCGCAGGTGTGGGCGCCCAGCCACATCGTCGCCGAGTTCGCCGGCCCGGCACGGGTCGAGGACCTCAACACCGGCAGCGCCTATGCGGCCAACTGGTCGCTGTTGCAGATGAGCGGCGTCGGCGACCTCACCGGGCGGCCGCAGCGCTTCTCGCTGCAGGCCCACGACATGCGGATCGAGCAGCCGGGCTCCGCCGGCACGCAGCCGTTGTCCCTCGCCACGGCCCGCCTGTTCGAGTTCCATGCCCGCCGCGCGCCCGGCGCGGACGGCAAGCCCGATGGGGTGGACTATGCTTCCGGCATGCGCGACGGGCAGAGCGCGGTGCTCAATGCGCTCGGTGTCACCGGACCGGTGGACATGACCCTTCAGGGCACCGTCAGCGCTTCGGCGGACCTGCGCCCCATGCCGGTGACCCAGCGCCTGAGGGCGTGGGCGGCCGCCGGGGGAATGGCGACGCTGGAGCGCTTCGCGGTGACCTCGCCCAAGCTCGCAGTGACCTCCACCGGCGCCGTCTCGCTGGATCCGCAGGGGCGGCTCAACGGCAAGCTCGACCTCGGCTTCGCCGGCCTCAACGATCTGGTGAAGGGGCTCGACCGGGCCGGCGTGATCCCGCGCGAGGTCTCGCCCATCGTCGGCGCCCTCGCCATGGTGGGCAAGCAAGGCCCGGTGGAAGGACGCCAGGGCACCACCTTCGCGCTGAGCTTCGACGCCGGCACGCTCAAGCTCGCCGGCTTCCCGGTGGGCATCGTGCCGCCTCTGTTCTGAACCGCGCCCGAGCGGTTCAGAACACCCGCTCGCCCTCCACCATCACCTGACGCACCACGGGCGTCGTGTCCACGAGCCGGAAGCGCAGCAGGTCAGCCCGAAGCCCCGCGGCGAGCCGGCCGCGATCGGCCAGATCCGCCATTTCTGCCGGGTTGCGGGTGACGAGCGCCATGGCGCGCGGCAGCGTCAGGCCATCGGCGAGATGCAGCCGCACCGCCGCCTGGAGCAGGCTCGCCGGCACGTAGTCGGAGGCGAGGGCATCCACCAGCCCCTCCCCCGCCAGCGCCCCCATGGCGACGCCGCCGGAGTGGGAGCCGCCGCGCACCACGTTCGGCGCGCCACCGATGGTGGCAAGTCCCGCCGCACGCGCCGCGACGGCAGCATCCCGGGTGGTGGGGAACTCGCTCACCATGCAGCCGGCCTCCTGGGCGAGCCGCACGTGATCCTCCGTGGTGTCGTCGTGGCTGGCGCGCACCATGCCGGTGGCCGCCAGCATCTCCACCAGCGGGGCGAAATTGCGCTCCACGTTGGAGCGGCCGCGCGCGGTGCGCTCGGCGATCTCGCGCTCGGCCTCGCCCGCATCCTTGCCGATGCCGAGGAGGAAGCCGCGCAGCACATCCACGTTGCGCCACTGCCGGGCGCCGGGCGTGTGGTCCATGAGGGAGGCGAAGGCCAGCGTGGACCGCGCCAGCGCCGGCTCCACCAGCGCCAGCAGGTCCGGATCCGTCATCTCGCAGCGCAGGTGGACGAGGTGGTGGGCGCGGAACAGGCCGGCGCCATCCTCCACGGCGTCGAGCATCAGCTCGAACAGGTCCCGCCGCTCCGCCTTGGCCTGGTCGAAGCCGCCGGCGCAGATGGCGTCGAACACGGTGGTGATGCCGCTCGCCACCGTCTGCCCGTCATGGGCCAGCGCGGCGGCTCGCGCATCCGGCCAGAACACCTTGGGGCGCGGCACGAAATGGCCTTCCAGCGCATCGGTGTGCAGGTCGACGATGCCGGGGGCGATGAAGTCGCCGTCGCAGTCGATGGCGCTCGGCGCCTGAGCCCGGCCGGCATCCACGGCGGCGATGACGCCGTCGCGGACGGTGAGGGTGCCGTCGATCACCTCGTCGTCGAGGATCAGGCGGGCGTTGGTGTAGACGGTTTCCATAGGGGGCTCTGTACCGGAAAGGGGCATGCCTTGCACCGGACCGTGACGGCCGGGTGACGGCACGCCCCTGCGGTTCAGGACGGCGGAGCGCTGGGCGGGACCACCTTGTAGAGCTGGAAGCGCTCGCCCTCGAACACCAGCTTCAGCCGGTCGCTGTCCGGGTTCGGCGCGCCGCGCTCGGTGAAGAGCACGTAGACATAGTCGAAATTCTGCGGCCACAGGTCCCAGTAGCGCGGGCCGTCGGCGCTCGGCTCCTCCTCGGTCACGAGCAGCTGCTCGATCTGGGGCGGGGTGCCGTCCTCGGTGTCCACATGGCTGCGGTAGGGCTCGTGCACGCGCAGGATCTGCTTGCCCTTCACCGCGAAGGCGGTGGTGACCAGCGACGACTTCTCGATCATGGCGAGGCAGGCGGCGTGGACGAGGCCGAGGTCGCGCGGGTCGTTGCCGCCGTTGATGTCGGCATAGGCGACGAGGATGCGGGAGCCGGGCTTGATCTGCTCCACCGACTGGCGGAACGCCACCGTCCACTGCGACAGACGATCCCACACCACCTGAACCTCGCCCACCCGCACCGCCAGCAGCAGGATAAGCACCACGGCGAAGCCGCGCCGGGCCAGGCGATGGCGCAGGTCCGCCCGCAGCGCGGCGAGCACGAAGAAGGCGATGGCCACCGGCAGGCGCTGGTCCGCCATATAGCTCGCGAACACCACACGGGGCATGGCGAGATAGACCGCGCCAGCCACCAGAAGCAGCGGCAGCATCAGCGAATGCACATGGAGCAGGCGGTGCCGGGCGGCCCAGATGCCCGCTCCCACCACCACGGCGGTCAACAGGATGGCCACATAATCGAAATAGACGTTCACGACCATTTCGAGGCCTTCGACCTTGCCCTGTGGCTCCCAGATGTTCTCGCTGCTGAGGCCCCAGGTGGGGCTGGCGATCAACAGCGGGACAATGGGCAGGAAGGGCAGGCCCGCGGCCACGAAGGTAGCGAGCCGCGGGCCCAGCGGCCGGCCACGGCCCTGGCGAAGGCGATCCAACTCGAAGGCCAGCAGGCCGACGCCGTAGACCCCCGCAGCGAACAGGTGGCAGAAGAACAGCGCCACCACGAACACGGTGGAGACCATGAAGCGCCACGGCCACGGCCGGTCGCGCAGGAAGGCCCAGGCGGCGAGGGCGAACAGCGCCAGCCCGATGCCGAAATAATAATTCATTACCCCGATGAGGAAGATGGCGTTGTAGAGCAGCGGAAAGGCCACCAGAGGCAACGCCGACCACATGCCGAACAGCGCCCTGTTAAGCGTCAGCGTTCCGCCCGCGATGAGGGCGAAGCACAACAGGGTATAGATCTCGCCGGCGGTATAGATGTCGGTGACGCGGTCGATGACCGGAACGATGAGGTCCATCATCACATTCGGAAGGATGGACCACTTGAGAAAATAGAAGCGCGCGATGTCGGGGTCGTGGGGCAGCTCGGCGATGACGTGCATGCGCGCGAGATGGTTCACATAGTCCGACAGGGGCGGCAGGGGGTGCGTCAGGATGGGCACCGCCACCAGCGCGAAACAGGCGACGAACAGCAGGGCGATCCAGCGGCCGCGCAGATCATGGGGCAGGCGCGGCGGTGCGGCGCGGCCGGGGTGGCCGGGAGCGGGGTGGGGCATCAGCGGCGACGGTGACGAGGACGTGGTCATGTGGGCCGTGCGATCTCTGGCGAATGGCTGGAGGGGGAGGCAGCAGCGTCCTGAAGGCAGGCCCGCACCCGGGGTTGATTCGACACCTGCCCCCGTTTCGGGATGGATTTCATTTCCCGGATCAATGCCTTGTGGGCCGATCTGGTCGCAGCGTCCGCAATGCGAATGCCACGACCGGCCCCGAGAGCGCGATCCGGACAGGCGGCCCGGCAAAGCGCCCTCTCAATCCTGGATAGGGAACGCATCGTCCGATCAGCTCGCGATACGGGCCAATCGGCGCGTGCTCTGGCGCGCCGGGGCTGTTGACCTCCCGAATGTGTTGGGCCGGTGGCCGCTTCTGATCACCTTTCCGCGAGCAGCGAAAGACTGACGTTGCGGCAGTCAAGCGAAAGACCGGGTCGCGCGCCGCTCGCCGCCTTGCCCTTTCACGGCGCCGGGGAAACGGCTAGAACGGCGCCGCGCCGGTGCACGCCGGCTCTTGGGCATGCGCCGGCCGGCCTGCGTCGCAAGCTGATCGGGTCAGCGTTCCCTTTCTTAAATTTGGCGACGGATCAACCGATCAGGCAGGTTCCGCCTGTTGGGTCCGGCGCCAAGGACCATGAGCGAGCCCGTCATGAACGAGCCCCTTTCCGCGTCGGTGTCGGAAGCCCAGTTGCAGGCCGAGGTTCTGGCCAAGGCGCTGCCCCACATGCAGCGCTACGACGACGCCATCGTCGTGGTGAAATACGGCGGCCACGCCATCAGCGGCGAGGAGGGTGCGCGCACCTTCGCGCAGGACATCGTTCTGCTCGAGCAGTCGGGCGTGAACCCGGTGGTGGTGCACGGCGGCGGCCCGCAGATCGGCGCCATGCTGGCAAAGCTCGGCATCAAGTCGGAATTCGCGGCCGGCCTGCGCATCACCGACAAGGCGACGGTCGAGATCGTCGAGATGGTGCTGGCCGGCTCCATCAACAAGCAGATCGTGGGCTTCATCAACGAGGCCGGCGGCAAGGCCATCGGCCTGTGCGGCAAGGACGGCAACATGGTCCGCGCCCGCAAGGCCAACCGCGTGGTGGTGGACAACGACCAGGTGGTGGACCTCGGCTTCGTGGGCGAGCCGGACACGGTGGACACCACCGTGCTCGACCAGATCCTCGGCCGCGAGCTGATCCCGGTGCTGGCCCCGGTGGCGGCGGCGGTGGACGGCGGCACCTACAATGTGAACGCCGATACCTTCGCCGGCGCCATCGCCGGCGCGCTGGGGGCCAAGCGCTTCCTGCTGCTCACCGACGTGCCCGGCGTGCTGGACAAGAACAAGCAGCTGCTGCCGAAGCTCACCATCGCCGAGGTCCGGGCTTTGATCGCCGACGGCACCATTTCCGGCGGCATGATCCCGAAGGTGGAGACCTGCATCTACGCCCTGGAGGCGGGCGTGGAAGGCGTCGTCATCCTCGACGGCAAGGTGCCCCACGCGGTGCTGCTGGAGTTGCTCACCGACCACGGCGCGGGCACGCTGATCACCCGCTGAAGCTGAGGTCCGCCTCCTCGGGCACGCCATCGGCGCCCCGCCCGAGGGGGCGTTGCATCAGTACCGTATCGATCCACCGGCCGAACTTCAGGCCGGTGGCGGGCAGGACGCCGATGTCGGCGAAGCCGCAGGCGCGGTGGAGGCCGATGGAGCCTTCATTGGCACTGTCGCCGATCACCGCGACCATCTGGCGGAAGCCTGCGGCCTCGCACGTCGCAATGAGCGCCTCCAGCAGCGTGCGGCCGATCCCACGCCCCTGCGCCGCCGGCGCCACATAGATGGAATTCTCCACGGTGTGGCGATAGGCGATGCGCGGACGGAACGCGCTGGCATAGGCATAGCCCAGCACCACCCCGCCCTCTTCCATCACCAGATAGGGAAAGCCCGACTCCACCAATGCCGCATGGCGGCGCGTCATCTCGCTGACGCCGGGCGGTGTCAGCTCGAACGAGGCGGTGCCGGTGCGCACGGCCTCGTCATAGATGGCGGCGATGGCGGGGATGTCGTCAGGTGTGGCGGGGCGGATGGTCATGCCGGCCTTTTACGGCAGGTGGCCCGCCCCTGAAAAGGGCGGTCGCACCCGAGCCCGAAATGGAACGTCTTGCCCCCGAGACGCTTGATCTGCGATTATCATACACGATATATCATGTTCGGACAGACGCCCACCGGGCGGGCCCCGGACATGGAGGGAGCAGATGAAGGTGTTCGGCGCGCCGCGGCGCTATGTGCAGGGCAAGGGCGCGCTGGATCATCTGGGTCCCGAGCTGGCGCGCCTCACCGACACCGCCGCGCTGGTCATCGATCCCTTCATCGACGATCTGTTCGGCGACCGCCTTCAGGCCTCATGCACCGCTGCGGGGGTGAACCTCGTCCGCCTGCGCTTCGGCGGGGAAAGCTCGCCCTCGGAGATCGACCGGCTGAGTGCGGCGCTGGGCGACACCCCACCTCCGCTGGTGGCGGCGGCGGGCGGCGGCAAGTGCATCGATGCGGGCAAGGCGCTGGCCAACCGCATCGGCGCCAAGGTCGCGACCATCCCCACCATCGCCTCCACCGACGCGCCCACCAGCCACAATTACGTGCTCTATGACGACGACCATCGCCTGCTGGCGGTGGAAAAGCTGCCCGCCAATCCTGATCTCGTGCTGGTGGACACCCAGGTGATCGCCGAGGCTCCGCGCCAGCTGTTCCTCGCCGGCATCGGCGACGCGGTGGTGAAG
The DNA here is from genome assembly GCF_005871085.1 of Xanthobacter autotrophicus. Taxonomy (GTDB): domain Bacteria; phylum Pseudomonadota; class Alphaproteobacteria; order Rhizobiales; family Xanthobacteraceae; genus Xanthobacter; species Xanthobacter autotrophicus. The sequence continues at coordinate 132,571 of NZ_VAUP01000035.1, forward strand.
CTGTTCGAGGTGGAGCGCTGCGTGGCAGCCAAGGGCCGCAACGTGTTCGGTGCCGACCCCGCCTTCTCGGCCCTGATCCTTGCCCGTGGCTGCTACGACGTGCTGCGCGGTCATGCCCCGGCGGCGCTCGCCGCCGTGGACCGCAAGGAGGCCGACGACGCCCTCGACCTGGTGGTGGAGGCTACCGTGCTTATGAGCGGCCTCAGCTTCGAGAGCGGCGGCCTCTCCATCGCCCATTCCATGACGCGGGGCCTCTCCGCCGTGCCGAAATATGCCCGCGCACTGCATGGGCTCGAAGTCGCCTACGGCGTGCTGGTGCAACTGGTGCTGGAAGGCCGCGACGCGGATTTCTTCGCCGATCTCCTCGGCTTCTACGACGCCATTGGCCTGCCCACGAGCCTTGTCGCCCTCGCCGGGGCGGCGCCCACACATGAGGAAGCGTCCACCATCGCCCGCCTCACCCTGTCGGCGCCCCACGCCCGGCACTTCCCCCGGGTGCTGGAAGAGGCGGAAGTGGTGCGCGCCATCCTCGCCATCGAGGCGGGACAGTTCGCGGACGTGACGCGGGAGACCGCACTTGCGGGGAGCATCATGCAGAGCTCCGCGCCGGCCATGACCATATGATATATGGTGCGATAAGGTCCCTTCAGAAGCATTGGATGCCATGGCCGAGCTGCGGCAGATCGAGACGGAAAATCTTTCGGCCCGCGTCTACGGCCGCATCCGCCGGGCGCTGATCGACGGGCAGTTCGAGCCCGGCGAACGGCTGCGCATCTCCGCGCTGGCGGCTGATCTGGGCACCTCCATCACGCCGGTGCGCGAGGCCATCTTCCGCCTCGTGAGCGAGCAGGCCCTGGAGATGAAGGCCGCCACCGCCATCCATGTGCCGCTGCTCGACAGCGCGCGGCTGAAGGAAATCCAGCTCATCCGCATGGAGCTGGAGGGCGCCGCCGCCGCCCGCGCCGCCCAGCGCATCACCGACAAGCAGATCCGCAGGCTGGAGCAGATCCAGGACGAGTTCATCGAGGCCGCCGCCACCAACCCGAAGAAAGCGAGCCTGAAGAACCGTGATTTTCACTTCGCGCTGATCGAGATCGCCGAGCTGCCGCTGCTCGAATCCATCGTGGAGAACATGTGGACCCTGATGGGGCCGCTGCTCAGCGTGTTCCACGCCACCCTGCCGCCGCGCCAGATCGCCGGCGAGGACCACCGCCATTACGACGTGCTGGAAGCCCTCAAGGCACGCGATCCGGAGCGGGCGCAGCATGCCATCCAGCAGGACATCGCCTGGGGCCTCGTCATGGCCGACTGGCTGGACGAGCAGGCCAAGGCCCCGCCCGGCAAGCGCAAGCTCGCCTCGCTCACCGCGGAGTGAGGGCGCAAACCGGAACCGCCGACATCCGTCTCGCACCCACCGTCATCCTCCGGCTCGACCGGAGGATCCATGGTACGGCCGGGACGCGTCACCGCCTTCACACAGCGCGCGCACGGCGCGATGGATGCCCCGGTCAAGCCGGGGCATGACGGCAAGATGGCGCCTGCGCTGCGACCGCCCCCTCACGCAATGCCGAAGCCGCCATCCACCGGAATGATGGCCCCCGTCACATAGGCCGCCGCCGGGGACAGCAGGAAGCCCACCACCTGCGCCACGTCGGAGGGCTTGCCCCAGCGCTGCATGGGGATGCGCGCCATGATGGGCCCGGCCCGCTCGGGGTTCTGCAATGCGCCGGCGGACAGGCGGGTCTCGATCCAGCCCGGCGCCACCGCATTCACGCGGATGCCCTCGGCCGCGAATCCCACCGCATGGGAGCGGGTGAGCTGGAGGACGGCGCCCTTGCTGGCCGCATAGGCCGGATTCCGCCCCGAGCCGAAATAGCTCCACATGGAGGCGGTGTTCACCACCGCCCCGGCCGCCGCGCCCAGCGCCGCGCGGAAGGCCAGCGTTGTGATGTTGGAGCCGTTGAGGTTCACGTCGATGACCTTGGCGAAGCCCTCCGGCGTCAGCTCCCGGCCCTCGTGCAGGATGATGCCGGCGCAGTTCACCAGCGCCGACAGGCGCGGGAAGCCGGCGGCGAAGGTCGCCACCGCCTTGGCGTCGGTGACATCCAGTTCGGCGAAGCCGATGGCCGCCGGCAGGTCGTCATCTCGGTCGCGCCCGGCCGCCACCACGGTGTAGCCGTCGGCCAGCAGATGCTCGGCCACCGCGCGGCCGATTCCCGTGCCGCCGCCGGTGATGACGGCGACGCGCTCCAAAGCAGTCATGTGGGTGTCTCCCGATGGGGCGGCGAGGCTCACAGCCCCAGATAGCTCGCCCTGAGATGATCGTTCGCGAGCAGGTCCGGCCCGGTGCCGGAGAGGGTGACAGCGCCATTCTCCAGCACATAGCCGTAGTCCGCCATCTCCAGCACCTGGAACACGTTCTGCTCGATGATGAGGATGGTGAGGTTGCGCTCGCGGATGCGGGCGATGCTCTCGAACAGGCGGTCAACCATGATGGGGGCCAGACCGAGGGAGGGCTCGTCCAGCGCCAGCACCCGCGGCAGGGCCATGAGCGCGCGGCCCACCGCCACCATCTGCTGCTGGCCACCCGACAAAGTGGAGGCATTGAGCGCCTGCCGCTCCTTCAGGATGGGGAAGAGGTCGAACACCTCTTCCAGCGTCTCCTCCCGCCGCGCCCGGGCGCGCGGGTTGGCGGCGCCCACCAGCAGATTCTCGCGGATGGACATGTCGAGGAACAACTGCTTGCCCTCCGGCGACTGCACGAAACCGCGCTCCACGATCCGATGGGGGGCAAGGCCGGAGAGCACCTCGCCACCGAGGCGGATCTCGCCCCGGCGCGGCCGGATGAGGCCAGAAATGGTGCGCAGGAGCGTGGACTTGCCGGCCCCGTTGGCGCCGATCAGCGCCACGATGGAGCCGGGCTTGAGCGCGATGTCGATGCCGCGCAGCACGTCCTGCTCGCCATAGCCGGACCACAGGTCCTTCACCTCCAAGGCGGGCGCCTCCCGTCCGCCCCGCTGGAGCGCGATATTCTCAAGCCCGGGCCGTTCAAGCATGGACTTGGACATAGCGCTCTCCGAAATAGGCCTTCAGCACGTCGGGCTGGTTCACCACCTGCTGCGGCGGTCCGTCGGCGATGAGCTTGCCGTAGTCGAGCACGATGACCCGGTCCGACAGGCCCATGATCACCTTCATCACATGCTCGACGATGAGGATGGAGACGCCGAGGTCGCGCACCTTGCGTACCAGTGCCACCATTTCCTGCGCCTCGGTGGGGGTGGCGCCGGCCACCACCTCGTCCATCAGCAGCAGGCGCGGGCCGGTGGCGAGCGCCCGCCCCAGCTCCAGCTTGCGCCGGTCAAAGGCGGTAAGATCCTCCGCATCCGTGCAGGCCTTGGCTGAGAGGCCGAGGAAGTCCACCACCTTCTCGGCCTCGGCGCGGGCTTCCGTCTCGGCGGCGGTACGCACGAAGGCGCCCACCATCACGTTCTCCACCACCGAGAGGCCGCCGAAGGGCTTTGAGAGCTGGAAGGTGCGGGCGATGCCGAGGCGGCAGATGTCCCACGGCTTCTGGCCCACGATGTCGCGGCCGTTGAAGCGGATGGCGCCGGTGTCGGTGCGCAGCGCCCCGGCGATCATGTTGAAGGCGGTGGTCTTGCCGGCGCCGTTGGGGCCGAGCAGGCCGAGGATCTCGCCCGGCTCCATGTGGAAGGAGAGCGGCGAGACCGCCTGCAGGCCGCCGAAGCGCTTGGAGATGCCGTCCACCTCGAGGATGCGGGTGCTCATCGTCCCTCGACCTCCTTGGGCGTCACGACGGTGACGGTGGTTTTTGGCGCGGGCGTGAGCCAGCGCTGGAGCGGGGCGATGATGCCTTTGGGGAAATACAGCACCGCCAGCATCAGCACGACGCCGTAAATGATGAGATGCAGCCCCAGCACGTGGCCGCCCAGGGTCGCGCGCACCATCTCGCCTACCGGATGCAGCACCAGGGCGCCCAGCGTCGGGCCGAGAATGGTGCCCTGCCCGCCCACGATGGTCATCACTGCCATGTCGATGGACAGGTCGATGCCCATGTTCCGCTCCGGATTGATGTAGCGGAACAGCTGCGCGTAATAGGCCCCGCCCAGCCCGGTGAGGAAGGCAGAGAGCGCCAGCGCGGTCAGGCAGTAGCGGGTGGGATCGATGCCCAGCGCCTCGGCGCCGTCGCGGTTGCCGCGGATGGCTTTCAGGTAAAAGCCGAGCCGCGAGCGCTCCATGACATGGGTCGCCGCCATCACCCCCACCAGCATGGCGAGGATGATGAAGTAATAGGGCAGCTTGCCGTCGAACTGGAAGGCGAGGAGGCTGGTGCCCCCCACCGGCGGAACCGTGAGCCCCTGCGCGCCCTTCAGCGGGATGCCGAGGAACTCGTCCGTATTCTCCAGCCAGATGCGCATGATCTCGGCGAAGGCGATGCTGGTGAGGGTGAAGTAGGGTCCCTTCAGCCGGAAGGTGGCATAGCCCACCGGAACCGAGATGGCCGCCGCCAGCACGCCGCCGAGGATCATGCCGATCCAGGGCGACAGGCCGAGCCCGGTGAACAGCAGCACGCTGGCATAGCCGGCGATGCCGGAGAAGGCGGCGTGGCCCAGCGAGACCTGCCCCACATAGCCGCAGACGAAGTTCCACGACGAGGCCATGTAGGCGAAATAGAGCACCATGGCCGCCGAGTGGACCACATAGCTGTCGGCGACCACGAACGGCAGGATCAGAGCTGCCACGAACAGCGGCAGGCCCAGGATGAGGGTGAAGGAGGCGCGCATGGAGAACCCGTGCCTTCTCAAGCTCGACCCATGAGGCCCGCGGGCCGCATGAGCAGGATCACGATGAACAGGCCGAAGGAGAAGATCGCCGCCGAGGTGGCGGTGACGAACTGGGCGGCCACCGATTCGAACACCCCGAGCAGCAGCCCGCCGAGGATCGAGCCCGGAATGGAGCCGATGCCGCCCAGCACCACCACCAGGAACGACTTGATGCCGAACGACAGGCCGATGGTGGGGGTGATGGAGAAGAACGGCACCAGCAGCGCCCCGAACAGGCCCAGCACGGCGCAGCCGAGGCCGAAGGTGACGTTGTAGATCAGCGGCACGTTGATGCCGGACATGGCCGCCGCATCGCGGTTCTGCGCCGTGGCGCGGATGGCGCGGCCCATGTCCGAATGCTTCAGCCAGAACGACAAAGCGAAGGCCACGAGGATCGCGGCGGCAAAGCCGATGAGCCGCGCGATGTTGATGGGCAGGCCGGCGACGAAGATCGACTCATAGGTGATGTCGGTGGTCACCGAGCGCACATCCGGCCCGAACGCCATGAGCACGCTGTTGTCCACCACGAGGTAGACGCCGGCGGTGAGCAGCAGCGCGCTGGTCGGCTCCACCACCAGCGCCCGCTCTCGCCGGATGAGCGGAGAGATGACCACGCTCTGCACCGCATAACCGATACCGAACAGGAACGGCACGGTGACGAGGATGCTCACATAAGGATGCACCCCAAGGCTCGCCCAAAGAAGATACGAGCAATACATGGCCAGCATCAGGAACGAGCCGTGCGCGAAATTGATGACGCGCATGACGCCGAAGATGAGGCTGAGGCCGAGGGCGACGCCGCCGTAGATTCCGCCGAGCAATAGTCCGTTGATGACCGCAAAGGAAAGGGTCAAGGGATCCATGGGGTCACCTCCGTGGGGACGGCGCGCGGCACGCGGCGCCGTCCGGGATCGGGGACGGGGGATATGGGAGAAGGGAAAAGGGCGCCGGCTTCCCGGCGCCCGGAGCGCTGCGGGGGGGGCGGGCCTCAGCGGGCCGACCAGTCCGGCACCGGCCACACGGGCTTGGTGTCGGGAGCGCGGTTGGCGGAGGGCCAGATGGTGCGGCGCTCGCCGCCGATATTCTCGGAAATCACCCCGTGACCGAACGTGTTCTGGCCCTGCTCATCGAACTTGATGCGCTGGTAGCCCACGATCAGCGGCATGCCGGAGGTGATGTCGGTGGCCGCCAGCGCGTCGCGGATCTTCTCGCGGTCGGTGGAGGCGGCGCGCTCCAGCACGTCCTTGATGAGATAGACGTTGGAGATGCCCTGGGCGCCGTAGGAGTTGATGTCGTAACCGGCCTGGGCCTTGAAGCGGGTGTTGGCATCCAACACGCGCGGGTCCTTGTCGGTCTTCAGGCGGTCGATCTGCCAGTCTTCCTGCACGAACAGATAATCCACCGCCTTCTGCGGCACGGCCTTGTAGAAGGATGGGTCTTCCGAGCCGCCACCCACCGAGTGGATGCCGTAGGGAATATTGATCTTATTCTCGAAATACTGGCGGGTGAACAAAAGGTGGTCCGGCGTATAGGCCACCACGATGAGCGCCTCGGGCTTCGACGCGCGGATCTTCAGCAGTTGGGCGGTGAAGTCCACCTGGTTGGGCGGAAAGCTCTCGTCGAGAGAGATGGTGTAGCCGCGCTCCTTGGCGAACTTCTTGATGTTGGCGGCGTGAGAGCGGCCCCAGTCGGTGCCCTCGTAGAACAGGCCGATGCTTGAGGGACCCTTGCCGGTCTCCTTCTTCAGGAGATCCATGGCATCGAGTTGTTCGCGCGCGTCGTAGGTGGCCTTGTTGTTGGGGCGGAACACATATTTGAAGCCGCGCTCGGTGATCTCGTCCTTCACCGCGCCGGTGACGATCCACGGCGTCTTGTAGCGCTCGGCCACTTCCGAGGCGGGGAAGGTGACGGCGCTGTTATAGGCGCCCACCAGCAGCGAGACGTTCTCGCGCTGGATCAGGCGCTCGGTCTCGGAGGCGCCGATGTCGGGCTTGGACTGGCTATCGGCGAAGATCAGCTTCAGCTTGGCCCCACCGAGGGAGGCGATGCCGCCCGCCGCGTTGATCTGCTCGGCCGCCACCTGGGCGCCGAGCTTGGTCTGGTTGCCGATGGTGGCCGAGCCGCCGGACAGCGGCAGCACGAAACCTACCGTCACGTCCTGCGGCTGCGCCTGCGCTGGTGCAAGACCGATGGCGGCCGCCGTCGCGAGCGCGAGCGTGCCACCCAGAATCTGCCGGATCATCTTCCCTCCCACGGGTCGTCTTATTAGTATGTATGATATATGATGTTTAGTGTGAGGGGAGTCAAGCGGGGTTGTTCGGAGGGCTCCCCGGCTTTAAGTGCCGCTGTCGCGACCGGGCGCGATGGAAACCCTCTCCCGCTTGCGGGGGAGGGTAGGGTGGGGGCAACGGTGTTCTTCCTCGGTGCCGCCGGTGCCTCTTGGCGAGGGTCTGCCCCCTCCCCAACCCTCCCCCGCACGCGGGAGAGGGGGCCGACGGCGCCTCGTTCCAAAATCGAGCTGCGATTGGCCGATGAGGCAGGAACGGCCGGCGCGCATTGCGCTGACGCTGCATGCGTCCGCGGATACACCCTCGAAAGATGACCGCCCCTCAGGCCCGCCCAATCGTGCCCGGCGCCACTTCGAAGCGCTCGGCGCGGTCCAGCGCGACGAAGGCGGTGGGGTCGGCACCCGTCATCCAGGCCTGCGCGCCGAGGCGGGCCAGGGCCTCGAACAGGCCGGTGCGGCGCGCCGAGTCGAGATAGGCCACCACATCATCCAGCAGCAAAATAGGCGAGAACCCCTGCATGGAGGCCACCAGCCGCGCATGGGACAGGGTGAGGCCGATGAGCAGGGATTTCTGCTCGCCGGTGGAGCAGCGCGCGGCGGGCAATTGCTTCTCGCCATGGCTCACCGACAGATCGGTGAGGTGCGGCCCTTCCAGCGTGCGGCCCGCCGCCCGGTCGCGCGGACGGTTGTCGCGCAGGAGGACGCGGTAGCGGTCCTCCACCTCCAGCGCCGGAAAATGGGCGATCAGCCGCTCCACCACCCCGTCGAGAGCCAGCTCGGCGAAGGGGAAGAGGGAGGCGTCGTCGCGGTGGGCGGCGATCTCGGCGCCAAGGCGGGCCACCGTCTCCAGCCGCGCTGCCGCCACCGCCACGGCCAACTCCGCCACCTCATGCTCTACCGCATCGAGGAAGCGCGCCGAGCCGTTCTCCTCCAACAGCCGGTTGCGCGAGCGCAGCGCCCGTTCCAGGCCGTTGACCCGGGTGCCGTGGGCGCCATCCACCGCCAGCACCAGCCGGTCGAGATAGCGCCGCCGGTCGCCGGGGGGGCCGAGGAACAGGCCGTCCATCTCCGGCGTCAGCCACAGCACTTTCAGATGGTCGAGGAAGGCGTTGGCGGAGGGCACTCCCTCGCCGTCGATGCGGCAGCGTCGCACCCCGCCCTCCTGCGCCGGATCGTGGCCAGTGCCGAGACGGACCTCGCCCAGCGCGCCGTCAACCAGCGCGGAGACCGCCCACGGCACCTCGCCGGCGGCGCCCGGCGCGCGATGGCCCACATCGCCCAGCTGGGCACGGCGCAGCCCCCGGCCGGGGGAGAGGAAGGACAAGGCCTCCAGAATATTGGTCTTGCCCGCGCCGTTCGGACCGGTGAGCACCACCGGTCCGTCCTCAACCCTCACCTGCGCCGACGGATAGGACCGGAAGGCGGTGAGGGTGAGCTTGCGGATGGCGGCGTGGGGCATGAACCTTTCGGCCGGTCTTCCGTCGGATGCGGCCGGTCCCGCGGGAACACAGTTCAGCGTGGCGTCGGTCGCCAACCTCACACCCGCCGTACTCACACCCGCATGGGCATGAGCACGTAGAGCGCATCCGTCCGGGTGGAATCGCGCACCAGCGTGGGTGAGCCGGGGTCGGCCAGCTTCAGTTCAGCTGTGTCGCCTTCCAGCTGCGAGGTGATGTCCAGCAGGTAACGGGAGTTGAAGCCGATATCGAGGGGCTCGGCGGTGTAGTCCACCTCCAGCTCCTCGGTGGCGCTGCCCGAATCGGGATTGGTGACGGAGAGCGTCATCTTGCCCTCGGCCAGCGACAGCTTCACCGCGCGCCCGCGCTCGCTGGACACGGTGGAGACGCGGTCCACCGCGGCGGCGAACTCGTCCTTGTCCACGATCAGGGTCTTGTCGTTGCCCTGGGGAATCACCCTTCCATAATCGGGGAAGGTGCCGTCGATGAGCTTGGAGGTGAGCACGATGGAGCCCACCTGCACCCGGATCTTGGTGGTGGAGAGCGAGACGGTGGCCTCCGCCTCCTTGTCCTCCAGCAGCTTCTGGATCTCCGCCACGGTCTTGCGCGGCACGATGACGCCGGGCAGGCCGGCCGCGCCTGCCGGCGCCTCCAGCTCGGCCTGGGCGAGGCGGTGGCCGTCGGTGGCGACCGCCCGCAGCATCGACTTGCCGCCGGCGCCCTCGGTGACGTGGAGATAGATGCCGTTCAGGTAATAGCGCGTCTCCTCGGTGGAGATGGCGAACTGGGTCTTGTCCACCAGGCGCCGGAAGTCCGCGCCCTTCACCTTGAAGGTATGGGAGAATTCGCCCGCCGCGAGGTCCGGAAAGTCGGCCTCGGGCAAAGTCTGGAGCGAGAATCGGGCGCGGGACGCCTTGACGGTGAGGGTGCCGCGCTCGCCGCCCGCCTCCAGTTGCACCTGCGCGCCCTCGGGCAGTTTGCGCACGATGTCGTAGAGCACATGGGCGGGCACGGTGGTGGCCCCCGCCTGGCCGGTCTCGGCCGGAACGATCTCCACCACCTCCAGGTCGAGGTCGGTGGCTTTCAGCTCCAGCCCGTTCTTGCCCGCCTTGATCAGCACGTTGGCGAGGATCGGAATGGTGTTGCGCCGCTCGACGACGCGGTGGACGTGGCTGAGCGATTTGAGAAGCTCGGCGCGCTCGACGGTGACCTTCATGGTCCTGGCCCGTTCACTCTTCGCTCTGGAGCCGGCCTGCCACGGGCGCCTACGTCCCGCCGGTGGGTCCGCCTCGTCGTTCGGGGACGGCGCCCGCTCCGCCCTCCCCCGCTGTCGCGGGCAAGGTGGATCGCGCGCCAAGTGGCGATTGCGCGGAACGCAGGAAGCGTCGCGCTGGCACCCGCCGGGAGACGGATGCCGGGCCGCAGACATTGCCGCCCAAGGCGCGCCAAGGCAAGGGCGACTGGCTTATTTTTGCTGTGTGGCGCCGCCCACGCCCCCAGGATCCACCGCAACCCGCACCCACACGGCTGAAGCAGCCGCTGGAGAGGCCCTGATCCGCCGGGGGCGGCACAAACGAAAACGGCGCCGTCAGGCGCCGGATTCGGGGGCCATGGGCCCGGTTGGTCGATGAAGACCCGCTCAGGCTTCCAGGGCGAGGCGCTTGAGAACCTCGATTTCCTCGGCCAGCGCCCGGTCGGCGTTGACGAGGCCATCAATCTTGCGCACCGCGTGCAGCACGGTGGTGTGGTCGCGACCGCCGAAGCGCCGGCCGATTTCCGGCAGCGAGCGCAGCGTGAGGGTCTTGGCCAGATACATGGCGATCTGGCGCGGCTTCACCACGGTGGCGGTGCGGCGCTGGGACAGGAGGTCCGCGCGCGACACGTTATAGTGCTTGGCCACCACGCGCAGGATGTCGTCCACCCGCACCCGCTTGGGATCGGTGGGGCGGATGAGGTCCTTGACCGCATTTTCCGCCATCTCCAGCGTCACCGGCTCGCCGGTGAGCTGGTTGAAGGCCAGCAGCTTGTTGAGCGCGCCGTCGAGGTCGCGCCCGCTCTGGCCGACGCTGCGGGCCAGGAACTCCAGCACCGGCGCCGGCACGGCGAAGCCGGGGTGCTGCTCGGTCAGGGTCTGGTAGCGCGCCTTGAGGATCTCGAGGCGCAGATCTTCTTCCAGCGCGGCCAGTTCCACCACCAGACCGCCGGCGAGGCGCGAGCGCACCCGCTCGTCGAGATGCTCCAGTTCGCCGGGCAGACAGTCCGCCGCCACCACCACCTGCCGCCCGCCGTCGAGCAGGGCGTTGAGGGTGTGGCAAAATTCCTGCTGGAGATTGTTGCCCTTCAGGAACTGCAGGTCGTCGATCACCAGCGTGTCGATGGTGCGCAGGGCATCCTTGAAGGCGATGGCCGAATGGGTCTTCAGGGCGGCGACGAAGCCGTACATGAAGCGCTCGGCAGTGAGGTACGTGGTGCGCCGGCCGCCCACCGCGCCGGCCCGGGCGATGGCCTGCAACAGGTGCGTCTTGCCGAGGCCGACGGCCGCATGGAGATAGAGCGGGTTGAACACCGGGGCCGAGCCGGGAGCGCTCTCGGCCACCTGCTTGGCGGCGGCGAAGGCCAGTGAATTGGACTTGCCCACCACGAAGGTCTCGAAGGTGAGGCGGGCGTCGAGGGGAGAGCCGGAGGCCACGTCCCCCGCCGCCGCATCGGACAGGGCCGACGATGCAGCCCGCGACTCAGCGCCCCGCGCTTCGGCGCCGCGTCCGTCGGTGGACCGGGCATCGGAGGATCGGGCTTCGGCGGCCCGGCCGGCCTGCGACCGGCTATCGTCGGAGCGCAGGTCGGTGCGCTCGGACACCACTTCACGCACCGTGGCCGCCTTGAGCGCCACGGGACGGGCAAACGCATTGCGGACGGCAAGGTCCACCCGCCGCTTCGCGCCGCTCTCTTCCGCCCAGATGTCGGCGATGCGGGGCAGATAATTCTCTTGAATCCACGACTTGAGGAAGCGCGTGGGGACGGAGAGCAGAACCGCGTCGGCGGTCAGCTTGTCGAGATCCATGCGGGCGAACCAGCTGGTGAACTTCTCTTCGCCGATCTCTTCGCGCAGGCGCTGACGGACGCGCTCCCAAGGGGTCGTCGCGGTCGTCGCGCATTCCATTCCGGCAGTCTCCGCAAGGGCTGGCTGAAACGCGTTCGATCCGGCGCGACGGGCGTCCGGCGCATGAGGTTTGAGCATGGAGCTCCGACCGCGTTCAACGCGGTTCCCTGGTTGGTGACGCAAAAGCCGTCCGCGCCCTTTCGGGCTGCGCGCACTTTCGCAAAATGAGAGCGGTGTTTTCAGGTGCGTCCGTGGGACGCGATCACGGCATCAGCGCAAATTCATGCGCGATCCTTGCCGGGAGAAGGGGGCGAGGCACAGATGAACTCGAGGCCGAGACTCCCGACGATCGGAACGCAACGCGAGGCAGCCGGAAGGTGAGCTTGATGTGCCGCTGCATCCGCTGCCGCTTGTGTGCCAGAAGTCATAGCCGCCCCATTTCCGCCGACGAGACATCGGCGGCCGTTAGAATTAATCAGATTTTTGTTTGTTCTAAAACACGCTGAGAACTGGGACCAGACAATCACTCTCAGCATAGCTCGACGGAACGAAGGCTACACGCATTCACGGGACAGCAACCAAAGGGAGGGCGGTGAAAGAATACAGACACAGCTATCCCTCCTCATGCACGAAGAGCCGTGAAAACTTCATTCTGTCGGTGAACCCCAGTGTCGCTCCCGGAGTGAGATTGAACATACACAGCCGCTTTGGGGGGTGCAACGCCTTTCCCCTGCCCCATGGGATAACGGGTACAAGCCAGGCCGCCGCCGAGCCGCACCGCCGCTCGATATCAGCCGGCAAACCTCTGTCGCGACAGTGAGATTCCGGGCGGCGGCAGTGGCCGACGGACGCGAAATATCGCCGCGCGGCGCGGTGTTTTCCTACCCCTGAAATGGGTCCGCTTTGGCGTCTTCCGGCCTTTAGCCGTTAAGCCTTTCACGCGGATGTTGTTTTTCTGATCGGTCCGCGGCGGGGCCGACGCGCCCTCCACAGCCGGGCGGAAAGCAGGACTTGACGGTTGCCGAGAATCGGGATCACCACCGCCGGGAGATGAAGAACCCGGTACCTGCCACCTCTGGACTGCACCAAGCAAAAAGGCCCGGCTAAGCCGGGCCTTTACAGTAAGACAGCAATCTTGATTGATCTAAATCAAGCGCTGAGCTTCTTCACGCGGGCGGCAAGGCGCGAGACCTTGCGGGACGCGGTGTTCTTGTGCAGCACGCCCTTGGTGACGGCGCGCATGATCTCAGGCTCCGCCGCCTGGAACGCCGCCGTGGCGGCGGTGGCATCACCGGCCGTGAGCGCGTCCTCGAGCTTGCGCAGGTAGGTGCGCACGCGGGAGCGGCGAGACCGGTTCACTTCGGTGCGGCGCTCGATCTTGCGCACCGCTTTCTTGGCGGAAGGCGTATTGGCCATCGGCCGTCCTTGCTGGTTCGCGCCCGGCTTTGCGGCCCGTATGGCCCCTCCGCGTCGCGCATGAATGGGTGAAAAGCCGGCGGCAAGACCGCCAGCGAAGTGCCGGGCTTATAGTGTCGCAGCGCGGCCGCGTCAACTCTTCAGTGCGCGCGGGCTCACCCGAGGGCGGCATCGCGGCGCCTTTACGGAGGGGTCCCGCATCGCGTATGTGCTCGACGCACTCTATATAGGAGCGGTGCGGGACCGTGGAAGCGGGCTCGCACATCCACCACGACAGGGGACCGGCGGGATGCCGGCGAGCGGGGGTTCGGCATGAGCGATGTGACGGTGACCGATCGTCCTGTGAACGACAGCCTTGTGACCGTGTTCGGCGGCTCCGGCTTCCTCGGGCGGCACGTGGTGCGGGCGCTCGCCATGCGCGGCTATCGCGTGCGCGTGGCTGTGCGGCGGCCGGAGCTGGCAGGCTTCCTCCAGCCCCTCGGCTTCGTCGGCCAGATCCAGGTCAGCCAGGCCAACGTGCGCTATCCCGAGAGTGTCGCCCGCGCGGTGGACGGTGCCGAGGCGGTGGTGAACCTCGTGGGCGTGCTGGCCCAGTCCGGCCGCCAGAGCTTCGATGCGGTCCATGCCTTCGGCGCCCAGGCCATCGCCCAGGCTGCGGCCCGGGAAGATGCGCCGCTGGTGCATGTCTCCGCCATCGGCGCTGATGCCAATTCCCCCTCCGGCTATGGCCGCAGCAAGGCCGAAGGCGAAGCCGCCGTGCGCGCCGCCGTGCCGGACGCCATCATCCTGCGGCCATCCCTGGTGTTCGGCCAGGAAGACGAATTCTTCAACCGCTTCGCCGCCATGTCGCGCCTCTCTCCGGTGCTGCCGCTGATCGGCGGCGGGGTGACGCGCTTCCAGCCGGTGTTCGTGGGCGACGTGGCTGCGGCCGTGCTCAGCGCGGTGGACGGCAAGGCCAAGGCCGCCACCACCTACGAACTGGGCGGACCGCAGGTGCGCACCTTCCGCGAACTCATGGAACTGATGCTGCGCGAGATCGGCCACAAGCGCCTGCTGGTGGATCTGCCGTTCGGCCTCGCCAACCTCGCCGCCCGCCTCACCCAGTGGGCGCCGGGCGCGCCGCTCACCACCGACCAGGTGGCCATGTTGCGCGCGGACAATGTGGTTTCCGACGCCGCCAAGGCCGAGGGCCGCACCTTCGCCGGCCTCGACATCACCCCCACCGCGCTTGCAACCGTGCTGCCCACCTATCTCTGGCGCTTCCGCAAGGCCGGCCAGTTCACCCAAGTGGAGACGTGATCCCCATGCGCCGGGGCCGGGATCTGAGCCCAAAACGGCGCGCGCAAGGTTGAGACGATGAGCGACGCAGCAAACCGCGACGCACCAAACCGCGCCCCAAGGAGCCACGACGGGCGGCACCTCGACGTGAAGATCTGCGGCATCAAGACCGCGGACGCCCTCGACGCGGCGCTGGATGCGGGCGCCGACCTGGTGGGCTTCGTCCATTTCGCCAAAAGCCCGCGCCACCTTTCCCTCACCGACGCCCCTCGCCTCGTGGCGCGGGTGGAAGGGCGGGCGCGCAAGGTGGCGCTGCTGGTGGACCCCGACGACGCCCTTTTGGCGCAGGTGGTGGCCGCCTTCGCCCCCGATCTCCTCCAGTTGCACGGCCACGAGAGCCCGGAGCGCGTCGCCGCCATCCGCGCCACCTTCGGCCTTCCGGTCATGAAGGCGCTGCCGGTGGGCCGGCGCGAGGACCTCGCGCCCCTGCCGGATTTCGCCGCCGTGGCCGACCTGATCCTGTTCGACGCCAAGCCCGATCCCGGCGCCCTATTGCCCGGCGGCAACGGCCGTCCGTTCGACTGGCGGCTCGTCGCCGGCCTTGACGCCGCCCGTCCGCTCATGCTTTCCGGTGGCCTCACTGTCGACAATGTGTCGCAGGCCCTTTCCGAGGTCCGGATGGACGGGGTGGACGTATCGTCTGGCGTGGAAGATGCCCCCGGCGTGAAGTCACCGGACAAGATCCGCGCCTTCGTCGCGGCGGTCCGGCGCACCGAGGCCCGCCTCCCGGAAGCCCGCCTGCCCGACCATCCGGCCGAAGCTGAACCGACCCGCGCGAAAACGGCGCTGGGGCCTGAAGATCTCTCATCGAAAGTGCGTGCGTCGTGACCGCTCTCAATTCCTATCGCACCGGCCCCGATTTCCGGGGTCACTTCGGCATCCATGGCGGGCGTTTCGTCGCCGAGACCCTGATGCCGCTGATCCTGGAGCTGGAGCAGGCCTACGAGGCGGCGAAGGTGGACCCCGCCTATCACGCCGAGATGGCGGGCTACCTCACCCACTATGTGGGTCGCCCCTCCCCGCTCTATTTCGCCGAGCGCCTCACCGACCATCTCGGCGGCGCCAAGGTCTACCTGAAGCGCGAGGAGCTGAACCATACCGGCTCCCACAAGGTGAACAACGTGCTCGGCCAGATCCTGCTCGCCCGCCGCATGGGCAAGGAGCGGATCATCGCCGAGACCGGCGCCGGCCAGCACGGCGTCGCCACCGCCACCATGTGCGCCCGCTTCGGCCTGAAGTGCGTGGTCTACATGGGCGCCGTGGACGTGGAGCGCCAAGCCCCCAACGTGTTCCGCATGAAGATGCTGGGCGCCGAGGTGGTCGCGGTGCAGTCCGGCTCGCGCACCCTGAAGGACGCCATGAACGAGGCGCTGCGCGACTGGGTCACCAACGTGCACGACACCTTCTATTGCATCGGCACGGTGGCGGGGCCGCACCCCTATCCGGCCATGGTGCGCGACTTCCAGTCCATCATCGGCCGCGAGACCCGCGAGCAGATGCAGGAGATGGAAGGCCGGCTGCCGGACAGCCTGATCGCCTGCGTGGGCGGCGGCTCCAACGCCATGGGCCTGTTCCATCCCTTCCTCGACGATCCCACCGTGGAGATCTTCGGGGTTGAAGCGGCGGGACGCGGCCTCGACACCCATGAGCATGCCGCCTCCATCGCCGGCGGGCGGCCGGGGGTGCTGCACGGCAACCGCACCTATCTGCTCATGGACGGCGACGGCCAGATCACCGAGGCCCATTCCATCTCGGCCGGCCTCGATTATCCGGGCATCGGGCCGGAGCATTCCTGGCTCAACGACGTGGGCCGCGTGACCTACCTCTCCTGCACCGACCAGGAGGCGCTGGATGCCTTCCAGCTGCTCACCCGGCTCGAGGGCATCATTCCGGCGCTGGAATCGGCCCATGCCATCGCCAAGGTGGTCGAGCTTGCGCCCAAGCTGCCCAAGGATCACCTGATGGTGGTCAACCTGTCCGGCCGTGGGGACAAGGATGTGCCCCAGGTGGCGGAAATTCTCGGCACCAGCCTGGGGGCGTAGCCATGAAGTCGTTCTCCACCGTTCTCGCCTTGAGTGTGGCCGTCGGCATTGGTGCCGGTGTTGCGGGCTTTGCCGCGCCGGCAGCGGCGCAGACCGCCGCCCTCCAGTTGACCACCGGCAAGGTGGTCACCGATCCGGCGGGCGCCTTCATCTCGGTCTCGGTGAAGAACGGCACAACGGCGCCGATCTCGGAGACTTACGTCGCCTGCGAGTTCTTCGCCGGCAACCGCGCGCTGGGCAAGTCGTCCACCACCTTGTTCTCCATCGTACCCGGGGTGACGGGGAGTGATCAGGTGCGCCTGCTCGGCGGCACGTCGGCGAACCGCGCCACCTGCGCCATCACCGGCCACAAATAAGGCCATCGGCCTCGGTCGTTGACCGATGCCAAGTGGGTACGCTCAAGTCCCGCGCCGGCTTGGCCCGTGTCCCAAGAGCCAAGCTCACGGGCCACAGGTTTAAGGCGCGCAGTCCCTCAGGACCTTTGTCCCGCGCCCTCGTCCGTTCTTTTATCCAGGCAGGCCCATGACCACCCAGGTGACCACGCGCATCTCCACCCGTTTCGCCGCGCTGAAAGAGGAAGGCCGCCCCGGCCTCGTCACCTTCGTTACGGCGGGCGACCCGGACGGGGAGACTTCCCTCGCCATCCTCAAGGCGCTGCCCGGGGCCGGTGCGGACGTGATCGAGCTGGGCATTCCCTTCACCGATCCCATGGCCGACGGCCCGGCCATCCAGGCAGCGGGCCTGCGCGCCCTCAAGGCCGGCCAGACCCTGGCCAAGACCATCGAGATGGTCCGCGTCTTCCGCACCGAGGACACCACCACCCCGGTGGTGCTCATGGGCTATTTCAATCCCATCTACGTCTATGGCGTGGACCGCTTCCTCACCGACGCCAGGGCGGCGGGCGTGGACGGCCTCATCGTGGTGGACCTGCCGCCGGAAGAGGACGATGAACTCTGCCTGCCGGCGCTCAACGCCGGGCTCGACTTCATCCGCCTCGCCACCCCCACCACCGACGACAAGCGCCTGCCGACCGTGCTCGAGCACACGGCGGGCTTCGTCTATTACGTCTCCATCACCGGCATCACCGGCTCGGCGACGCCGGACGCGGACCTGGTGGCCGCCGCCGTCGCCCGCATCAAGTCCCACACCGACCTGCCGGTGGCGGTAGGCTTCGGTGTGCGGACGCCGGAGCAGGCCAAGGCCATCGCCGCCGGTGCCGACGCGGTGGTGGTGGGTTCCGCCCTGGTGGAGGTGGTCCGCCGCACCCTCGATGCCGAGGGCCACGCCACCGCCAATACCCTGCCGGGGGTGGAAGCCCTGGTGAGCGAACTGGCCGAAGCGGTGCGTTCCATCAAGCGCTGAAGCGCCTGCGCCACCGAAGCCGGGCGATGGAGGCACCTGAGTGGACGAATGTGCGGCCCGGCTTCGTCCTGCCGCACTTTCGCCGCGTCGCGCTTGCCATTACATGGAAGCATATTGGTGTGCGCCGCAGCGCGGCTGTCCGCCCGCCTTCCGGAGATCGCCCGTGAACTGGATTTCCAACGTCGTCCGCCCGAAGATCCGCGATTTCCTGGCGCGCCGCGAGGTCCCCGAGAACCTCTGGGTGAAGTGCCCCGAAACCGGGCAGATGGTGTTCCACAAGGACCTGGAGGCCAACCTCTACGTCATCCCCGCATCCGGCTACCATATGCGCATGGATGCGGTGAAGCGGCTGAAAGCCACCTTCGACGACGGCGCCTACGAAGAAGTGGCGCTGCCGGAGGTGGCCACCGACCCGCTGAAATTCCGCGACGAGCGCCGCTACATCGACCGCCTGAAGGATGCCCGCACCAAGACCGGCTACCAGGATGCGGTGAAGGTGGCGACCGGCATGCTCACCGAGCTGCCCGTAACCATCGCCGTGCAGGATTTCGGCTTCATGGGCGGCTCGCTGGGCATGGCCGCCGGCGAGGCTGTGGTGAAGGGGCTCCAGACCGCCGCAGAGAAGGGCACGCCCTTCATCATGTTCGCGGCCTCGGGTGGCGCGCGCATGCAGGAGGGCATTCTGTCCCTCATGCAGATGCCGCGCACCACCGCCGCCATCCAGGAACTGCGCGAGACCAAGAAGCCCTACATCGTCGTGCTCACCAACCCCACCACGGGCGGGGTCACAGCCTCCTACGCCATGCTGGGCGACATCCAGATCGCCGAGCCCGGCGCCCTCATCGGCTTCGCCGGCCCCCGCGTGATCGAGCAGACCATCCGCGAGAAGCTGCCCGACGGCTTCCAGCGCGCCGAATACCTGCACGAGCACGGCATGCTCGACATGGTGGTGCATCGCCACCAGATGCGAGACACGCTGGGGCGCCTGTGCCGCATGCTCATGAAGGCGCCGGCCCTGCCGCCCAAGGGTCGCCTGCCCCGCCCCGAAGCGGCCTGACGAGGACGCCCCAGCGGGCGCCGGCATCTTAATTGCCGCGCCCGCGCGAGAATGACCATGGCCCTGCCCCGCCCCTTACCCTTTCCCCCGCCCGCCCGCGCCACCGACGAGATCCTTACTCGCCTCGCCGCGCTCCATCCCAAGAAGATCGACCTGTCCCTGGCGCGGATGGGCCGGCTGCTGGATGCCCTCGGCAATCCGGAACGGCGTCTGCCGCCCACGATCCATGTGGCCGGGACCAACGGCAAGGGCTCCACCATCGCCTTCATGCGTGCCATGCTGGAGGCGGCGGGCCAGCGGGTGCACGTCTACACCTCGCCCCATCTGGTGCGCTTCAACGAGCGCATCCGCCTCGGCGCGCCGGGGGGCGGCGTGCTGGTGTCCGACGAGGCCCTCGCCGAGGCCCTCGACCGGACCGAGACGGCCAATGCCGGCCAGCCCATCACCCTGTTCGAGATCACCACGGCGGCGGCCTTCCTGTTGTTCGCCGAGCATCCGGCCGACGTGCTGCTGCTGGAGGTGGGCCTCGGCGGCCGGCTCGACGCCACCAATCTGGTGGCCGAGCCGCTGGCGAGCGTGATCACCCCCGTCTCCATCGACCATGTGGATTTCCTCGGCACCTCGGTGGAGGCCATTGCCGGCGAGAAGGCGGGCATCATCAAGCCGCGCCGCCCGGTGGTGGTGGGCTCGCAGGTGCCGGAGGCGCTCGCCGTCATCGAGCGGGCGGCGGCGAAGAAGCTCGCGCCCTTGTTCGTGCGCGGCCAGCAATGGAACGTCAGCGAGGAAGCGGGCCGCCTCGTCTATGCCGACGAGGACGGGCTGCTCGATTTGCCGCGCCCGCGCCTCGTGGGGCCGCACCAGATCGACAATGCGGGCCTTGCGGTGGCGACGCTCAGGGCAGTGAAGCTGCCGGCGGCGCACGAGGCCGGCATCCTCCAGGCCGACTGGCCGGCGCGGCTCCAGCGCCTGCCCTCGGGACCGCTGGTGGCGCGGGCGCCGGCGGGCGTGGAGGTGTGGCTCGACGGCGGGCACAATGCCGCCGGTGGGGCCGCCCTCGCCCACGCTTTGTGCGAGCTGGAGGAGCGCTATTCGCGCCCGCTCGTGCTCATCCTCGGCATGCTGGGCACCAAGGATGTCACCGGCTTCCTCGCCCCCTTTGCCGGGCTGGTGCGGGAGGCCATCGCCGTGCCGGTGCCCGGCGAGCATGCCGGCCTCAAGCCCGAGGACGTGGCGGCCGCCGCCATGGGCCTCGGCATGTCGGCGCGGGTCGCCCGCGACGTGGGCAGCGCCCTCGACAGCATCACCCGCACCTCGCAGGTGCCGCCGCCCCGGGTGCTGATCTCCGGCTCCCTCTATCTCGCCGGGGCAGTGCTTGCCGCCAACGGCGCCGAGCCGGCCTGACCGTCCCGCCTGAAACGGCCTTCGTCTCACGCGAAGACGAAGGCGAAACCTGCTGGTGCCCCTTTCCGCCCTGCCCACCGCGTGCAGGCGGAAGCACGCGGGCGGGCGGCGGCGCGCGACCGAGAATGGTGCGCTCTGGCGGACCGATTTCGAACCCGCAGGGTTCGCAAGGCCGAATGGCCGCCGCCGACGTTTCGGCGCCCCCTCTGGAGCGAAGCGGCCGAAGGCCGCGCAGCGTGAAGAGAAGAAAATGGTGCGGGCGGTCTGCATCACATTGTAATATCAGCGTAAATCGCCATCTCTCAGGCGAAATCTATCCTGTTGACTCAGGATCTCGTTCTTGTTTCGTTCGCAATCATCCGCTATCGTCCGTGATCAACTCATCGCGGCTCAAAAGGTGGATTGGCGGGTGGATTGAAATGGGGCGCGGATTGAACCGTTTGTCGGCGATCGCCGTTCGATCAGCCGCCGCCGGGAAGCATGCCGACGGGGGCGGCCTTTGGCTCCACAAGCGGCTCGACGGCGGCGCCCAATGGTTCTTTCGCTTCACGGTGCACGGCCGGCGCCGGGAAATGGGGCTGGGGGCCGCAACCGACGTGTCATTGAGGGAGGCGCGAGAGGCGGCCGACCGCGGGCGCGCCGTGGTGCGGCAGAGCCTCGACCCGATCAAGGAACGGGAACGTGAACGACGGGAGGCGGCGCGCACGCTGCACTATCTGAAGGACATCGCCCTCGACGCCTTCGAGAGCCGAAAGGCCGAACTGAAGGGCGACGGCAAGGCCGGCCGGTGGTTCACGCCACTCGAACTCCACGTCCTGCCGAAGCTTGGAAGCGTGCCCGTCGCCGACATTGACCAGAAGGACATCCGCGACACCCTGGCGCCCATCTGGCACGTCAAAGCCGAAACGGCACAAAAGGCCCTGAGCCGGCTCGGCCTCTGCCTAAAGCACGCCGCGGCGCTCGGTCTCGACGTGGACCTGCAGGCGACCGAAAAGGCGCGCGCCCTGCTCGGACAGCAGCGGCACAAGCCCGAGAACATCCCCGCCATGCCGTGGGGCGAGGTTCCGGGCTTCTACGCCAGCCTGAACGAAGGGACGGTGACGCACCTGGCGCTGCGCCTTCTCATCCTGACGGGCGTGCGATCCGGACCGCTGCGGTTCATCCGGGAAGACCAGATCGCCGGTGACGTCTGGACCATTCCCGGCGAGGCGATGAAGGGCCGGAAGGACCGGACGCCCGATTTCCGGGTGCCCCTGACAGGCGCGGCGTTGGCGATCATCGAACAGGCGCGACCGCTCGCGCGCGGTGGCTACCTGCTCCCGAGCCAACGCAAGGGCGTCATCTCGGACATGACGATGGGCCGCTTCATGGAGCGCGCTGGCCTTGAGGCGCGACCGCACGGCTTCCGCTCCAGCCTGCGGGATTGGATCGCTGAAGCGACTGAAACGCCCCACGACGTCGCCGAGACAGTGCTCGGGCATACGGTCGGTGGCGCAGTCGAACGCGCCTATCGGCGGACGGACTTTCTCGACCAGCGCCGGGCCCTGATGGAGCGGTGGGCGCAGCACGTGACGAAGAGCAATGGAACGGCACACGAAGAACGAGGCGACGATGGCAGATAAGATTGATCGCTTCAGCCTGGACCAGTTTCCGAAGATGCGGCTGGGCGGGCGGGAGTTTGTAAAGGTTTCGCCCCGCCGCATCCTCCTTACCGCAAGCGGGGAAGATCCTTCACAGGACCCGGAACAGGTCTGGATTGCCTACCCGCCGCCTGACGACCAACTGGAATTCCCCGGTCACCCCGAGCTGGAGGATATCGGCCCTTTCGTCACGTCGGGGATCGCGTCGCACGACGTAGACAGAGGGATAACCGAGTTTCGCCACGGTGAATGGCCGGGCGGGTTTACCGCAATGCAGATCAAGGATTTCGACGATCTGGATTTGTATTTCCAATGCATGGGGGTGCTTCATGCCCATGGCTGGGCAGATGGCGGGGCAGGACCTACCGCTGAGCTGTTAGCGCGACTTGCGAGCATCGTGGGAGGGGAGAAGATCAAGGCGTTGCACGCTAACGATCCCGAAAACGCCCATCTCGCGATCTTCGAGCTGGCGGCGGTTCATCTGACAAGCCCTCTAAGCCGCGTATGGTATGCAGCAAATATGCTTGCCCTCTATTATATTCATAATGACGATTTTCGTCTCGGAATATTGGTGAGCGAATATCGGATTAAGATGCGGTATGAGGTTTTCATGTTGAAACACATGGAGCTGACAGAGAAGAACAGAGAGAATGGCGCGAAGGGTGGTCAAGCCGACCGGAAGGCGGAACGCCACCACACCCTGAATGAAATCGCCCAGCGCCGCTTCAGGGAGATTGCCTTCGCCTCGGACGGCGAGGGCGTTCGCCTCGCCATGCGCTGGGCCGCAGAGCATGACGCCAAAGCCGAGGTTCCACTATTCAGGTTTAACGGTAGACCCCTGAGCAAGAAGTGGTACGCCGAATGGCTCGCCGACTTCCGTCTCAAGGCGAGGAGGGTCAAGTAGGATCAAGCACTTAGGCGAACTTGAACCACCGGTTCTTGCCATTTACGTGACCGAACCACCGGTTCGCTGAGGAACGTGGGTCGAACCGGTGCTTCGAAACAAGATCGCGGGCGAACCATCGGTTAGCCTCTGAATTCATTGATAGTTTCACCTCGCATCACTCAACCGCGAGGCAAATCAATGAACCCTAACGATCACCTGCTTACTGCCCGCGAAGGCGCGGCGCTTCTCCACATCAGCGTGCCCACCTTCTGGCGGCGGGTGGCCGACGGCACCGTGCCGAAGCCGATCAAGATCGGTGCTCTTTCGCGCTGGTCGCAGGCCGAACTCGAAGCTGTGATCGAGCGCGCCAAATCCCGCCGTGTGCCCGTGGCGACCGAGGCCGCGTGCCAGGCGTGACCGGGCATCCGCTCCCCCTTCCCATGGAGACACGACGTGACCGTCCTCGGCATTGATCCGGGCATCTCGGGCGCATGGGCGCTGCTGCACACCGACGGCACGCTCGCCGCGGGCGACCTGCCGGTGGCCGGCGGCCAGATCGATGCCGCCACGTTCTCGGCTTTGATCCGCAGCACCCGACCGGTGGCCGCGTTCGTGGAGGCGGTACACGCCATGCCCAAGCAGGGCGTCGCCTCCACCTTCAAGTTCGGCATGGCGCATGGGACCATCATCGGCGCCCTGTCCGCGCTGCAGGTGCCGACGAACCTCGTCGCGCCGACCTCATGGAAACGCCACTTCCGCCTCGATGCAGACAAGGAGAAGGCCCGCGCCCTCGCCTTGCGACTGTGGCCGGCCGCCGGGTGCTTCGCCCGCAAGAAGGACCATGGGCGCGCCGAAGCCGCCCTGATCGCCCGCTTCGGCTCCGAGGTGTGGGGAGGCGGGCGATGATCGACTTCGACGGCATCAACGATGCCGCCCGCCCTGCTTTGCCCGCCCTGGTGGTGCGATGGCTCCCCGCTGGCCACCGCGAAGGCCGCGAGTGGGTAGCCCGCAATCCGCGCCGCGCCGACCGACATCCCGGCAGCTTCCGGGTGAACCTCACCACCGGGCGGTGGGCCGACTTCGCCACCGGTGACAAGGGCGGCGATCCGGTCTCGCTCGCCGCCTTCCTCTTCGACCTGTCGCAGACCGATGCCGCCCGGCGGATCGCCGATATGCTCGCACTGTCCGGAACGGTGAGATGACGGAACACGCCGATCCCTTCGCTCCCCTCGGCGCCGACGAACTCGAAGCCGCGCCCGACCTGCCGGACAATGATCCATGGCGGCCGATCCTGCCCGTTCCGGAGGATGCGCCCAAGCTCACCACCGCGACCCTTTCGGCTTTCGCCCCGCCGGGCTACGCCTTCACGGCCGGCTGGCGCTATCGCGATGGCGAGGGCCGCTTCCTCGGCTGCATCGTCCGGTACGACCGGCCAGCGAACGGTGTGCCCGCTGACAAGCAGGTGCGGCCCGTCACCTTCTGCGAGGGGCCGGACGGCAAGCGCGGATGGCGATGCAAGGGCTTTCCTGAACCGCGCCCGCTCTATGGACTGGATCGCCTCGCCGCCCGCCCCGAGGCTCCCGTGCTGGTGGTGGAGGGCGAGAAGGTGGCCGACGCCGCCGGCAAGCTCTTCCCCGATCACGTCGTCATCACCTCGCCCGGCGGATCGAAAGCCGCGCGCAAAGCGGACTGGCGCCCACTCGCCGGGCGCCGTGTCGCCATATGGCCCGATTGCGATGCGCCCGGCGCGGCCTATGCCGCCGACGTTGCCGCGCTCGCCCACGCCGCCGGCGCCGTCTTTGCCGAGGTGGTGACGCTTCCCGACGGCCTGCCGCAGAAATGGGACCTTGCCGATGATCTTCCCGCGGGCATGGCATGGTCGCTGATCGAGGATGCGCTCGCCGCGGCCATGGCGGGGCCCGCCGGCCCGGCGCCGATCCTCTCCTCCCTGCCCGCCGTCCTGCCCTTCATCCCCGAACTGCTTCCGGCGGCGATCGGCGGCTATGTGACGGACGTAGCGGATCGCCAGCAGGCGCCGCCGGACTTTGCCGCCGTGACGGCCCTGTGCGGCCTCGCCGCCGTGGTGGGCAACCGGGTGCGCATCGCACCCAAGCAAAATGACGACTGGACCGTGGTGCCGAACCTGTGGGGCGCCATCATCGGCCGGCCGAGCGCCATGAAGACGCCGGCCATGCAATCTGCCCTCTCCCCCGTCTACGCCATTCAGGATCGCATGCGGGAGGCCTGGGAAGCCGAGCTGCGGGCCGATGCGGTGGCCGACACCTTGTCCGTGTTCGACGCCAAGGATGCCAAGAAGCGCGCCGAGAAGGCTCTGAAGGATGGCGACCGCGACGGCGCCCGCGCCATCCTCGAGGCGCAGGCGGGCGATGATGAGGAAGAGGAGAAGCCCTGTCCCCGGCTCATCGTCAACGACGCCACAGTGGAGAAGCTGGGCGAACTGCTGAACCAGAACCCGCGGGGCCTCCTGCTGATCCGTGACGAGCTGACGGGCTTCCTTGCCCGCATGGAGCGGGAGGAATTCCAGGGCGAGCGCGCCTTCTACCTTGAAGCCTTCAACGGCGACGGGCGGTTCATCTACGACCGCATCGGCCGGGGCACGGTGCGGATCGAGAACTGCACCTTGAGCCTCATCGGCGGAGTGCAGCCCTCGCGCATCGCCCCGATCGTTCGTGGCGCCATGACGGGCGCCAGCAATGACGGCCTGATCCAGCGCCTGCAGCTCGCGGTCTGGCCGGACGATATCGGCCAATGGAAATGGACCGACCGCCATCCCGACCGGGACGCGCGCGAGCGCTATCAGGCCGCCTTCGACGCTCTGGCGGGAAGCCTTCCCGGCACGACCGAGCATCCTCTCATCATGCGCTTTTCGGCTGCGGCGCAGGACCTCTTCCGCCAGTGGATGGAAGAGATCCAGAGCGAGGCCCGTTCGGGCGTCCTGTCCTCCACCATGGAAAGCCACCTGCTGAAGATGCCGGCGACGGTGGCCAGCCTCGCCTTGCTGTTCGAGCTGATCGAAGGCGGCCGGTTCGAGGTGGGGGAGGACGCGATCCGTCGGGCGCTGGGCTGGGCCGACTACCTGCGCAGCCACGCGAGCCGCCTCTATGCCTCCGGCAACTCGGTGGTGGAGGACGGCGCCCGCCTGATCGTGGAGCGGCGGGCGCAGCTCCCCAGTCCGTTCACGGCGCGCGATGTCCATCAGAAGGCGTGGGCTGGTCTCTCTGACCGGGATGCGGTGAGTGCGGCAATCGACATGCTGGTGGGCACGAACCATTGCGCCGAGGTGGAGAAGCCGGCCGCCTCGAAAGGTGGCCGTCCGACCATCGCCTACGCCTGGCACCCGAGCCTCGGGAGGTGAGCCAATGGGCAACTGGTACGACGGGCTGAAAAAATCTGAAAACGCCCACTGTCGAAACCCCCAAAACCCTCAAAACCCACCGGGATACAGTTTCGAGGGTTTTGAGGGTTCGCATTCTGAGCGAATGGCGAAATCCGCAAGCCCTGTTGAGCGGGTTTCGAGGGTTTCGAGGGTGCCCAGTCCGGCCGAAAGCGAAAACCGCGAACGGGTGCACCGACACCACGAGGGTGGTTTCGAGGGTTTTGAGGGTGCCGCCTCAGGGCGACTGGAGCGTTTTTCGTCCGGACCGACGCCTCCCCCGGCACCTGGGCGGAGCAGGGAGGCGAAGGAACGTCAGGCGTCGCCAAAAAATCTGCCCTGCGCCTCGGAGCCGACCTGTCAAAACCCTCAAAACCTTACCGGAGTGGGTTTTGAGGGTTTTGTCGGTTCGTCACCGGAGCGGATCACGCATTTTTCGCGCTTGGCCGGCTGGGATGCCGAGGACTGGCAGGCGGCCTTCGATGAGCGGGCCGCTGTCCTCGAATATGACGCGGGCCTTCGCCGTGCCGACGCCGAGCGCATCGCCCGCGCCGAGGTGTTCAAGCCCGGTGGGCGAGCGTCATGAGCGCCAGGTGGAAACCCGCCGCCCCGCCGGCGCACCCCATCCGATCAGCTATCCCCCATCAGGAAAGAATGAGCCGATGAACGACCGCACCAATCTTCATGTGGAACCCAATGCCGAGGGCACCCACGACGTGATCGACGAAGAGGGCGAACCCATCGCCAAAGGCTTCAGCAGCAACGCGGCGGCATGGGACTGGATCGACCGGCATAGCCGCGAGGGGCGGGCCGACACCGACCGTCACCACCGCATCCGCCAGTCGCCCGGCTTTACCTGATGGGTACCTGATGAACCGGCACCCCGCCCCCGGCTCCGGGCTTCGC
Organism: Xanthobacter autotrophicus; assembly: GCF_005871085.1. Classification (GTDB taxonomy): domain Bacteria; phylum Pseudomonadota; class Alphaproteobacteria; order Rhizobiales; family Xanthobacteraceae; genus Xanthobacter; species Xanthobacter autotrophicus. The sequence goes on from NZ_VAUP01000035.1 coordinate 159,698, forward strand.
GGAAAGGAACCGATTTCACCAAGTTCGGAAGGAGAGACGAGACGATGCCGTTCCATGCCCCCTACATCTGCGGCTGCGGGAAGAAGGTCCCGCACGGTGTGAAGTGCGAATGCGCGATCAAGCGCAAGCGGGACTATGATCGCTATTATGACGCCCGCCGACCGACCTCGAGCCAGCGCGGCTACACCGACAAGTGGCGCGCCGCCAGCAAGGCCTTCCTCGCCGAGCCTGGCCATCAGACCTGCGTGTCCTGCGGCAAGCCTGCCACGATGGTAGACCACCGCATCCCGGCCAAGGGCGACATGGCCCTGTTCTGGGACAAGAGCAACTGGCAGCCCATGTGCGGCCGCTGCAACCGCTCGAAGAACGCCAGGCACGAAGGCGGCTTCGGCCACCCCGTCAGGACGCCAGGAGGACGGTGAGGCGGCTGCGGCCCCCCCCTACGGTGGGGGAGAGTGCCGCGACCGGCAACCGCCTGGCGAGGCCCTGAAGCCGTCGGCGGTACCGACCGAGGGAGGGGGGTGGTTTCAGACTTTCCCCCTTCGCCGCAGGACCAGTGGGGCCCCTCCGCGCGAGATGGAGCCCAATTGGTGTTTTTTCCGTCGGGGGAATGACGCAACGCCGCCATTCTCGATCAGCTCGGGCCTGAAATAGGCCTTCAAGCCCGACTTCATCAGGCCGCCCGGCGCAACGAAAAGCTCTTTCCGCCGACTGCCGTTGCGATCAGGCCCCTGTGGGACAGGGCCGCCAGAATGGGGGCTACCGCCGCGGCACTGCTGCTCGCTATCGGCCTCGGCTTCCAGATGCGCGGACCGCGCGCGCGCCGGTGCTGGTCGCCGTGCTGCTGTCCGGTGGCAACCGGCCGGCGGCGGTGGTCAACGCCTTCAGGGACGGCCTCGCCGAGCTGGTGCCGCTCGCCGCGCTGCGGGCGCCGGAGGGCAAGGCGCTTCAGGTCTGGACCCTGTGGGATCGGGAAGCGCGGTCCAGTGTCGGTGGGCCTGGTGGATGCCCTGCGCAGCCTCGACCTGCAACTCAAAGGCCTGCCCACGGCGGTGCCGGAGCAGCTCTTCGAGGTGACTCTCGAACCCGCCGGCGGCTCCCCCACCGGCCGCCCCACCGGCCCCATCCTGATGAAAGGCACCGCCAGCCGCGCGCTGTGAGGCTCTGGCAGCGGAGCAGGTGGAGTTGACGCATCAGGCGGTTGGCCGGCTGGCGGCTGCGGCGATGGAGGCGTGGCTGGCGGAAGAGAGGGGGCGGGGCCGAACCGCCAAGGATCCTTGGCGGTTCGATGCAGCCCAACTTGTAAGGATCGGTTACGCGTTGACGCTGCCCCGCCTCACTTCCTCGATCAGATCGAGGGGTGATTTCCTCGGCGCGAGGTCACCACCCAGACCGATTGCGCTGCAATGGTTTGTGGCCGATTTACTCGCCACAGAGCACCACCCCACATAATACCATCTCCTCACAGCGATGCCGTTCGCCTAATGAGCGAGGCGGCGCAGGTGGTGCTGGTGGAAGAGGGCGGCTTAATGCGCCAGAAGCGGAACTTGACCAGCCCGCCGAAAGCCGACATTGGGTCACATCCTGGGAAGTAGACATCCTGGCTGAGGCATGCTCATCGCCCCACCCACCTTTCGGGCTATGGAACAAGGTCTTGATACCGCCATGACCCTCGCCGCCGTGGATCGGTTGGTCCGCCACGCCACGATCTTCGAATTGAATGTCAATTCAAGCGGTTGAAGTGCAGCGACAGTCAATATCAAAAACCTCTTGCGCGTCACAATCAACATCGCGAATATCGTGGTGGCTGCGACACCGGATTACCATCGTAATTGTCGCGGACCTCTCACACAGATTGACACGCTACATATGAACGCCGATCCGCCACCTTCACAACGATGGTCACCGTTGTCGGCTCCGGTGACCATATTGTCATCGAGTTCTCGGTCCGGGTGGCGAGGCTTCGATTTCCAAGAGATCGCTGTTCCTGCCGAGGGCACGTTTAAGGAAGATGCATCAAGAACGTCCCTACCCTTGATGATTTCTCAGGTGAGTGGTCCGATAAAGGTCCGCTATGGCGGAATGAGGAAGCCGTTTTTTGATTTTCCGACCGGCCCACAGCTTATATTGCCCTGGGACACGCCGTACGGGGCATGGCAAGGCGCCCAACGAGGAATTCATCTTTTTATTGATCAAGATGCGGTCGAGCGGTTAACGCATAAAGCTTTTCGACGCGATTCCTTCGAAAGGAAGAATGGCCTCGACCCAATCATTCATCATTTGATGAGCGCTATGCACATGGATGTCGCAAGCGGACACCAAAGCGGACCATTACTGGGCGAAACGATTGTCACGGCGCTGCTACTGCGGCTCATCGCCGACACTCCTGTTAAATATGGTTCGCACCCAAGGACCGCCGGATCGCAGCGCGAATTTGGGAAATATCGTGAGTGGATCGATGCCCACTTGGCCAAGCCGTTCAGCCTGGAGGATCTCGCCGCCGATATGGGCGTCAGCGTTCGGCAACTCCACCGCGAGGTTCTGCGGGCGACCGGAATGTCGCCCTACCGGTACATCCTGATGCAACGTACGGAGCGCGCGAGGCAATTGATCATCGCCGGTCAGCTGAGCCTGTCGGAGGTTGCGCTGGCGGTTGGCTTTTACGACCAGGCCCATATGTCCCACACTTTCCGGAAACTCCTCGGCGCGCCGCCGTCACATTTCAGCAACACGACAAAGTAACTACTTTCCGCCGCGGACTACCTGGCAGGATTTTACAAATTCGGCAGGATCTTCAAAGACAGACGCTCACCCCGGAACCTAACAATACTCCCGCAAAAAATAATTTCGGGAGGACAACGCCATGAAGAGCAGTTTCAAGCTTGGACTTGCTCTGACAACAATGCTGGCAGGTGCAACGGCGGCTCAGGCCCAGACAGCTTATTATACGCGATATTTTGGCTTCGGCGATAGTCTGACCGACAACGGACGCATACCTAGGGAAGCCAATGGATACAGCCCATCGGGCAACTTAAACCTCGCATCGGGCGCCAACGTTTACGAAGGCGGCCGATGGGGTAATGCTCCCGTATTCTTCGAAGCCGTGCCAGGACTGATCGGCACGCCCTACAACGCCAACAATGACTTTGCCGTCGGTGGCGCTCGATCGGTTCATCAGGATCCCTCTCCCGCCTCTTCACCCGCTTTCGCCTGGGGGCTTCCGGATCAAATAGATCAGGCGACTTCGCGCGTGGGACGTTTCGGGCCGCGCGACCTGCTGAACATTTGGATCGGATATAACGATATCACGCCAATCGCGACGGGCACAGCGCAGCAAAAAGCGCAAGCCGTCGCTGATATCGTCGGCAACACCGTCACCGCTATCAAGCGCCTCGCCACCGCAGGTGGGCGCGAGTTCGTTGTCTTCAACCAGAAGGCTGACCGCACCGGAGTGGCAGATTTAGGGGTGCTTCAACTGCCTTTGGCAGGAAATGATGTTGCCCGCGCGATCAATGCGGCCTTGCCCGATGCACTGACGCCCCTCTCCGCGGCTGGTTTGAATATTCATTACTTCGATGTCGCCACCTTGATCGACCGCATTCGCGCCAACCCGACTGCTTACGGGTTCGGGCCGGATGCGAACACACCATGCTTCTCTGTTCCCGCCTGTAAGCTCAATGGGACCGCCAACAACGGCGCCATCGAGAACCAGTACATCTCGCCGGATGGGATCCACAACACTGGACGGACCAACCAAATCATAGCGGCCTACCTGGCCAACCAATTGAATGCTCCGCTGACGATCGGTCCACAAGGCGAGCTTGGCCAGAGCGCCGGCGTGGCGTTCTCATCGACCTTGATCGACTTCCTCAGTGCCGAGCGTCGCCGCAACATGGTGATGTCGGTGCCTGCCGCCTTCGCCGCCGATCTGCCCGCCCGCAAAGCCCCGCCAGTCACTATCCCGGTTCAGGTCGACAGTCCGCTTTCGATGTTTGCGCTGGGTACCTACCTCAACGTTGACCGCACCGCCCAGACCCTGCAGGGTGGAGGCAGCATCGGCAATACGTTCAGTGCCGAGTTCGGCGGCTTCACTGCCGGCTTACTGTATCAGGCCACGCCCAACCTCGTGCTCGGCGCAGCCTTCAACTACCTCAGCACCAGTGTCGATCTGGGCGGTCTAACCAATGGCCGGATCGACATGGATAGCTTCCAGGGCGCCGGCTTTGCCTCGCTGTCATTCCCCAACTTCTTCGCCGACGTGGTCGGGACCTACGGCCGCAACAACTACGACCTCGAGCGGCCGGGGGTGATGAACGACCGCCTAACCGCCTCGCCGTCCGGCGACACGTTCACGGTCGCGGCCCGCACGGGGTACTTGTTCGACTTCGGCACCTTCAAGGCCGGTCCGGTCGGTGAAATGGCTTATGCCAACGTCAGCGTCGATGCCTACCGCGAGCGTGGTGACAGCCTACTGACCATCGGCACACAGCAGCAAAATCTGGAAGGCCTGACGGCTGGGGGTGGTGTCGAAATTCGGACCGTATTGCCGATCTTCGGCGGCACCGCCACCCCCTTCCTGGCCGTAACCGCCCAGCACGACTTCCTCGATGGCGTGCGCACGGTGACCTCTTATCAGACATACGCGCCCACGCTCCTGATCAGAACTCAAACGGGCAACCCTAGTGATGATCTGTATGGCCGCGTTGCAGGCGGTTTGGATCTCAGTTTCGGCAACGGACTGAGCGGGGTGCTGACTGGCTCGACCAGTTTTGCCCGATCTGGCGGTAACGACAGCACGCTCAGCGCCGGTGTCCGGTACCAGTTCTGAAACAGGCTTTCGCTTCCGCATCCCACCTCACGTCTTCGTTTGGGGCGCGCGGGGCGCATGCGTGGCCCGGTTTCACGGCTGGGCTTCGCGTTGCAGCAGCTTGCAGACATCACTATATGCACGTGGACCTTCCAGATGGAGCGGCGTGCGTGTTGTCGGCTTTCGGTCATCTCTGCTCATTCGATGCGATTGCCCAACTGCTGGACGCGTCTTCGGGCCGAGACTAACGCAGCGCCTTCGCTTGAGGTGGCTGCATCGGAGCGTCTAGTTTCCCGTGGCGTAGAAGGCGAGCCATCTTGGCCCCTTGGCCCCGCCGCGTGCGGGGCCTTTTCGTTTCAGGCGGCGAGCCTCACCACATACCTTCCCCACGCCTCCAGCGCGGCTGTCTTCTCGGCGAGGTAGAGCGCCCGATTGTAGATGCCCGCCACGCCCGCCCGCGTGCCGCTCACGTGGTTGAGGATCGCCTCCACGATATGCGGCTGCATCCCGAGGCCCAAGGGAGGGCTCTCATTCATCATGGTGGCGCCGGTGCGTCGCAGGTCGTGCAGCGTCCAGTGCGGCATGGGCTTGGCGGCCGGATCGGCCTTGAGCCGCGCCTTGTGCACTCGCTCTTCCAGCGTGCGCTTCGCCTTGGAGAGCCTGCGTCCCGAGAAGCCGGTCGCACAGGTCGATCACATAGGCTTCGTCGCTGCGGCTGCGTGATGCCATTTCCATCCCCATCCGCCCTACAACGCCAGCGCAGCGGTGCCGAAGCCGAGCCCGTTCAAACTTGATGGAGACTTGACGGAATTCGGTCGTGATGCAGTGGCACGATGTCTCACAAAGCCTGTGCGCGCAATGCTTTGTGGTTGATGCAGTGGCTCGTCGGCATCCGGGGCCGTCAAGCAAGCTCCACGCCCATGGACGCCACCTCGAAGCCGAGCGCAGCCGTAGACTCTGCTCTGGGTTCCGATGCAACATATGCGGGCATCGGGCAATGGCATGGCGGGCGAGATGACGGAGAGCGCGGTTCGGGAAGGGCTGGTGCAATGGCGCTGAATTCACGTAGCGCGGCGCTTTCGGCCAAGGCTCGCGTGGCCCCGCAGATTGATGCCGACGACACCGCGGACCACGGTGGGCCCGAGGATCCCGACGTCATCGGCGGGTTGTTCTATCTCGAATATCGCGACGGCAAGGGGCAGGAGAGCGCTCGGGATATCGTCCTCAGGCGCGTGATCTAGCGCGCTGAAAAGCTGCAGGTCGCGGCCCATTGCCTCCTGCGGGACCAATACCGCTGCTTCATCGTCAGCAACTTCATCACCTTCGCGAACGGTCGGACGGGCGAGCTGATCGCCAACCCCCATCGGTTCCTCGAGGGGCTGGCACCCATCGGCGCAGAGCCGCCCTCCGGCCCCGCTCGCCGGCGAGACGACACAGGCTTCGCCCAGCCCAAGAAGCTGAACGTCGCCGCAATGCGGAAGGAACTCCGCGACCTGGTACGGCCGGCCGCGATACTCCTGATGGCAATGGCCAAGGCGGATGAGAGACTGACCAAGGAGGAAGTCGGCGTCATCGCCGATCTGGTTTGGCAGGGCGCGCGCACCACCCACGCCATTGCCCAAACCGAAATGCTCACGGCCATGGTGGAGGAAATGTGCGCCCTCCAGCCCACGCCGAACCTCATCACGCGAGCGCTCAACGCCACGCTGGACCGAGGTGCCTTTCCCGAGGATCTGCCATCCTGGCTATCCCGGATGGCCCGAGCGGACGGCGCAATCGTCCCGGAGGAGCACGCGACCTATCGCGCGATCCTCACCACCCTTCGGCGATTGGTCGAGGCGCGGGTGGGGCGATCGTAAGACACCAACCCCTGCGTAATGATCCGCTCAAGGAGGTAGTGGATTTGACCGCACCGAAGATCAGGATTTTGGCTCGGGCTGGGTGCCTCCTCAAGCCGCTGGCCGTGAGGCCGCAGTATGCCGCTGCCTGCTGTTGCGTCAGGCAACTCACTCCTGCATCCTTTTCGCGGTCGTAGACAACATCTCGACGTGCGCGAATGGCGCGCCTAGGTTGCGCATATCGCAAAAGCGTGTCGAGGAACGCCATGAACCTGAAGGTAATTTCTGTTGCGGCTGCGATCGGCGCCATTGCGACGCCGGCGCTCCCAGATGAATGCGCGGGCCCAAAAACCAAGACAAATCTTTGCGACATTGTTTCAAAGGCCGCAGCTTCTTTAGCTCCGAAATTGCCGATGCAACTCAGCCCAAGCGAGACCATGCAGGGCGTCAGGGCCGATGGAGTCAAATTGTCGTTTGATCTTATCGTCAACAAAACAGATAAAGAATACAATGAAGAAAAAGAAAAAATGAAAGTTGATAAGAAATTATTGTACAATATTTATAGGGCAAGGGTCATAATGTCAGTCTGTAGTGATCAGACATTGAATTATTTTATCGGAGAAGGCGGCCAAATAGAGCGAATATATATAAGCAGTGATGGATTTCGTCTGGACGCTTTCACCGTAACTGCCTGCCCCAAGCCTGGCGTGTCGTTCAATCCGGATTCCCCTCCTTCTGATTCCGGTCGGTCTCCTCCGCCTGCATCGCGGTAATTGAGAAGGACAAGTCCGACCCACCCATAGGGTTTAGGGGGTCCTTTCCTTCCTCAGCCTCACTCCCGGCCCCTCGCCGTTCTCGGCAACGAAGATGACGCCTGCGGCTTCGAGGGCCGCCCGCATCTTATCTACGCTGCTCACGCGGGCGTCCTGGCCCGCCTCGAAGCGGTTGACCGTATTGACGCCGACGCCCGCCTTAGCGGCGAGTTCCTGCGTGCTCCAGTTGAGTGCGGCTCGGGCCATTCGGCATTGAACTGACTTCATATGGTGAAAATATCACCGAATAGGGTTGACATCAAACCGGTGATGGATTGATGGTTAGTGGTGTGTTTATCACCACTCGGAGCAACCTTAATGCCAAAGCCCGCCGCGGCGGCAAACGCCACCACTTTGCCTGTCACCACCCGCCGGGCCTTCCTCAAAGCTGGCGGTGCGCTAGGTACCGTCGCCGCTCTGGCGATGCCCGTGGCCGTCCTGCCGAAGGTTGAGGCGGCAGCGGCCGGGAGCGCAGCTCTCACCTCGCTTTGGCCCGAACGCCTGCGCCTGAAGGCCGAAGCCGAGAAGTTGAAGGCCATCCACGATGCCGCAAAGGCCCGCTACAACGCCCTCAAGCCGCCGCTGCCGAAGGAGGCGCGCGCCCATCCGGCTCTGTTCGGCTATGGCGTCGAGTGGCAGGAGACACGGCAGGCGGACGGCTCGTGCATCATTTGGGGCGACGGCGCCGAGTGGCGCGAGATCGCCGCGAAGATCACGGGGGCAACGGCCGCGGCGTTCAAGGCGGGATGCCTGCGGAGGGCGGAGGTGATGGACGCCTATAACCGCCACCTCTGCGACCTGTGGGAACAGTGCGGCCTCGAAGAGGCATGGGACGCCTGGGATGTGGCAGACACCGCCCTCACCGACATTGAACGGCGCATCCTCGCCCTGCCGGCGACTGACTTCAGCGTCGCCGCGCGCCAAAGCCAGATCCTGCGGCATTGGGGCTGCGGCGAAGACGACGAGCCGCTGACGGCCTTCTTCGAGCGGATCGAGCAAGCGGCCGCCCGGGCCGGCGATCGCGCCTTCGCCGTCGGGGAGACTGCCTGATGCCCAAGCGCGCCACCGCGCCACGCGCCGCAGCGCCTCCGCGCACCGCCCTGTTCAACATCCACGACTGCATCTTTCTGGCGTTGGACATCCTGGACAGCCCTTCACCATTCCCGGAGGAGGCCTGCGAGCTGCTGCGTGAGGCCTTGGCCGAAATGAAGGCCTTGCTGGATGGAAAGCGCCCATGAGCAGCGTCAGCCTCAAGGACGGCCGCGTCCTGCATGTGCCCGGCGCGCCGTTCATCCTCGACGCCGCGAGCGTCATCATGGCGCCGGCCGCGGGTGACTTGGCGGCCATCGTTCCCCTCATCCGCGACGATCAATTGCTGCTGTTCGCCAAGCGGCTGGTGGACGGCGCCCGCAAGCGGCGCTTCTCCGAACGCCACCGGGATGTGAACCGGGCGAAGCTGGAGCTGGCGCGCATGTGCATCGAGCGGGCGCTCGCCGAAGGACAACAGACCCCGACCGATGAACATGGGTGAAATCCGCCAATTCGAGAGCGGTGCCAGGTCGATCGGCGCGGCTGGTTCGCACTTGGTACGCACCCCTACGCGCGAGGCGATAGCGGGGACGGTCCACCGAACGGCAAAAGGTGGACACGGGGGTGGATTGAAATCGATGCACTACGGCCAATATATTGAAAATAAAGGTAAATTTCTGAAAAAATGGTGCGGGCGGTCGGACTCGAACCGACATATCCGTGAGGACGGCGGATTTTGAGTCCGCTGCGTCTACCAGTTCCGCCACGCCCGCACATGGCCGCCGATTCTGGCCTCGGCGCTCCGCACCTGTGTGCAGTCAGCACCTTTCGAGCCGTCCTCGACCGCCTTGTCCTACCCTACCAGACCTTCGACTTCAAACGCCTCCACAGCCCTCCACGATCATGCGGCGCGGAAGGGCCATATCTCGCTTCAAGTCCAGCGTTCGCCGGGCTCACCACGCGCGACCGCCTGTCTGAGACAAGACGCCAACGTGGCAGTGCCAGCCGCTCGCGCTGCTATAGCGGCAAGGGGCCGGCGCGGCAACAGAGCGGCAAGGGGGGCGTTCACGCCCCGGGTCAAACTTCCGGTCAAACCCCTCGGGGCAGGAAGTCAGAGCGCCAGGCGCCGGGCAGGCGCACCACGCTGCGGATGGCGGCCCTTGGCAGGCTCACGCCGCGCCGTTCCACCGTCGCGGTCTCCGGCGCCAGCGCGGCGAGATAATCCGCCGCCCAGCGGTCGATGTCGCGCGCCTCCAGCACCTGCATCATCCGCGCGTAGCGCTCGCGCCGTTCGGCGAGCGGCATCTCCAGCGCCCGGCGCAGGGCGTTGGCCATGCCCTCGGTGTCGTGCGGGTTCACGATGAGCGCGCCCGTACCCATCTCCGCCGCCGCCCCGGCGAACTGGGACAGGATGAGCACGCCGGGATCGGCGGGGTCCTGGGCCGCCACATATTCCTTGGCGACAAGGTTCATGCCGTCGCGCAGGGGCGTCACCATGGCCACGTGGGCGGCCCGGTAGAAGCCCGCCAGCGCCGAGCGCGAATAGGTGCGGTTCACATAGCGCAGCGGCGTCCAGGACACGTCGGAATAGGCGCCGTTGATCTGTCCGGCCTTGTGGGAGACGTAGCGGTCCATCTCCTGATATTCCGGCACGTCGGTCCGGCTCTTGGGCGTGATCTGCACGAAGGTGACCCGCTCGTGCCAGTCGGGCCGGGTTTTCAGGAAGTGCTCGTAGGCATCGAGCCGGTTGGGGATGCCCTTGGAATAGTCCAGCCGATCCACGCCGATGATGAGCTTCTTGCCCACCAGGCTGTCGCGGAACGATTTCACGAAGGCGGCGCGGCTGGCATGCCGCGCCCGCCGGGCGAAAGCCGCGGTCTCGATGCCCACCGGGAAGGTGCCGAGCTTGACCCGCCGCCCCCCGATGTCGACGCCGGTGCCGTCAGGCGTCATCTGGCCGCCGCGGGTCTCCAGATAATGGGCGAAATTGTCCCGGTCGCCCTCGGTCTGGAAGCCGACGAGATCGTAATAGGCGAGCGCGCCCACGGTCTCGCCGTGCTGCGGCAGGGCCTGGACGATATCCGACGGCGGCATAGGAATGTGAAGGAAGAAGCCGATGCGGTTCCTGTGGCCGCGCTCGCGCAGATATTTGGCGAGCGGCATCATGTGATAGTCATGGATCCACAGGATGTCGTCGGGGCGGATGATCTTTTCCAGGTGATCGGCGAACTTGCGGTTCACCCGGATGTAGCCGGACAGATCGGACCGGAAGAATTCGGAGAGATCTACCCGGTAGTGCAGCACCGGCCACAGCACCCGGTTGGCGAAGCCGTTGTAATATTCCTGATGGTCCTCGGCCTTCAGGTCCACCACCGCATAGGTGATGCCGGCCTTGCGTGTCACTTCCGGGATCTCGGACGGCTCGGGACAGATGCGCCCGCTCCAGCCGAACCAGATCCCGCCCTTGTCCTTGAGGGCGGCATTGACCGCCACAGCCAGCCCGCCGGCGGTGACCCCCGAGCGCTGGGGGACCGCCACACGATTGGATACGACCACGATGCGAGACACGAGGGTCACCTCCGTCGTTGCCGCGGCGCCGCCGCGAGGTGGGTGAGAAAGGCCCGGACCGACCGGGGATCGGCGAGCACCCCATGGGTGCCCGGCCGGGGCGTGCCGACCGCCAGCGCCAGACCACCGCGCGCGGTGACGGCGCTGAAACCGGCCTCGTCGGTGATATCGTCGCCGATGAAGAGGGGAATGCGCCCGGCAAACGGGGCACGGCCCATGAAGTCGGCCACCGCCGTGCCCTTGTCGAGGCTCGCGGGCTTCACCTCGAACACGCAATGGCCGGGCATGAGGCGCACATCCTGCCGGGCGCCGAGGATGTCCAGAAGCGCGCGCTCGAGGCGCGGCGCGGCATCGGGGGCGGCGCGGTAGTGGACGGCGATGGCGGTGCCCTTGTCCTCGGCGAACACACCGTCAAATCCCTCCACCAGCGCCTTCACGGTACTGGTGAGCACGGCATCGAGGGGCGGCGCGGAGAGGATCTTGCCGTCGGGCGCAAGACGCATCTGGGCGCCGTGGCTGCCCGCCGCGGCGAAGCCGAACGGATGCAGCAGGAAGTCGAGGGATTGGATGGTGCGCCCGCTGACGAGCGCCAACGCCCCGTCCGCCTGCTCCGCCAGCGTGGCCAGGATCTGGGGAAGCTGCTCGGGAATCCGCACCGCGTCGGGATGCTCCGCGATGTCGATCAGGCTGCCATCCACGTCGAGGAAGAAGGCGTGGGTATCGGTCCGCACCTGCGCGCACACCGCCGGAAACAGCGCTTCGGAGCCGGGCGCATCAGACGGTGTTCCAGACATTTCACCTCGGGTCTCGGCTCGAGTCGCGGATGGGTGCAGCGCGGTCAGCACAAACCACCTCCCTATCGGATTACAGTCTCCATAACGCCCGCGGCCTAGCCATGGTTCCCCCCCATCTTCGACGCAATGCCGCCATACCTGCGCAAACACCCGAGAAACAACGGAACCGGAACCTTCGCAGGGCGTTTGATCAAGGGCTCATGAGCGGGATGCGGTCGGATGATGTCCATCGGATTGGCGCATCCGCTCTCACATCTCAAGACAGGAGCCCGCACTCGGATCGCGTCGAGATCCGGTGGGCGCGGGCTCAGGAGAATGGTCGATGCTGGGATGGCACAGGGAAACCACCGCTGACAGGATCAGCCGGCGGATCGGGGCGCTGAAGGACGAACTGGATGACCTCCAGTCCGCCCTGTGGCCGAGGCCGGGCGGATTGCAGCGGATGGCGTCGGAGGCCCAGGACTGGATTTCCGAGCGGGCCGATGATCTGCAAAGCCATCTGCACAAAGCCCCCCTGTCCAAGGTGGGCCTGTCCAACATCCACCTGCCGCAGGTCCACCTGCCGGAGGTCCACCTGCCGGACCTGCGGCGGCACGTGGCCGCCCCGCCGCCCTCTGTGGCGGTGATTGTCGCTGCGGTGGCAGTGGGCGCCGGTGTGGGCTGCGTGCTATATGCCCTAGCGTCGGGAGGCAAACGCCGCCCGGCACCCTTCACGCCGAAGGGCGACCGCCGGTCGGCGTCGGGAGTGGAAAAGTGATTTGGACCGAGACCCGGCCTGATGCCGGGATCAGGCAAGGGAGAACATGATGAAAGCGGCTCTCATGGTGTGCGCGCTGGCGCTGGGGCTGGCGGGCTGCAGCGAATATTCGCGGCAGGACCGGGCCGTGGGCGGCGCGGTGATCGGCGGCGGCACGGGCGCACTCATCGGCGCTGCGGCGACGGGGTCGGGCACGGGCGCTCTGGTGGGCGGCCTGATCGGCGCCGGTACAGGTGCGATCATTGGCGCCGAGACGACCCCGCGGGCCTGCTGGGCGCGCGATTCCTACGGCAACCGCTACCGGGTGCAGTGCCCCTGAGGGCACTGGCTCATCCGCATGATGAAGGGGCGCCCTCCGGCGCCCCTTTTTTGTCTGCGGACGCCCTGCGGTTGTGGAAGCCCAGACTGGATCAACGTCGGATCAACGGGGCATTTACCTTAAGCGGTCATAACAAGCGTACTCCAAGCAACTTCGGGCGGGCCCGCACCAGCGGACCCGCCCTTCCTTTGCGGACCTCGCCCTTGACGGGCCGGCCGGCGTTCAGGGCGCGCGTCCCCGCCGCATGAGGCCCGCCACGGCGGAAATCACGAACAGCACAATCGCGACGAAGAAGATGATCTTCGCAATCTCGATGGCCGTGCCGGCGATGCCGCCGAAGCCGAGAACCGCCGCGATCAGCGCGACGACGAGAAATGTAACCGCCCAACTCAGCATTTCAGTTCTCCATGTCTGGCGAAATGGGTCTGACGAAATAGGTATCGCGAAATGGCTCCATCGCTTTCCATGCGCGAGGACAACGCAGAATCCGGACAGATCCCGCCGCATCCTCGACTTGGCCCTGTCCTCGCCCGGTCTTCGCATGGCCGAAATCGTCGCAGTGTCTTCCTGTTTCAGTGATACGGACCCCGTGTTGCGTCGATCACCTGATCCATCGAGCACTTGCGTCATCTCTTGTTTCGTCATGCCCTTGCTGATCCAACCGCACAGCTGTGCAGCAGGTTCCCGCCATGGCCCGAAAGTGAAGCCGCGGCCTGCTGGAACCAAAGGCCCGATGGTGCGTTTCAGGTCAGGCTGAGAGACATGAGTGGAGGAGCGGCATGAGCGAACCGCGAAACGCGCCGACGTCCGGCAGCTGGCCTGCCAGCGCGTCGCCCCATGGCTATGACCGCGCGGAGTTCCGTCCGGGCGAAAGCCGCAGGGATTATCCCCGCCGGCCCCGCGCGCCGGATGAGGAACAGCGCCTGCTGCGCGAGGCCGAAGCCGCCTTCGGCGGGACCGATCGCCGGCTCGACATCGATATCGACCTCGCCGGCAGCGACGGCGAAGGCGATCGCGAGCCGGATGGCAACGAGCGGCCCTCGGAGCGGCCCTCGCGCCTCTATCGGGAATAAAGGTGCGCCGGCTCCCTTTCCCGGCCCGCGGCGCTGCGGGCCGGACACGGTCACCAATCGAGTCAATTGTCATATTGCAACGCACGCGGGCGGATGTCAGATGTGGAAACCGCCCGCGTCTGTCCAGAAGAACCGCCATGCGAACGGCACGCCCTGAAGGCCCCCTCGATACCCCCATGACGACGCAGCATCAGAAAGAGGCCAGCGGCATGCGAACGCCTCACCGTCGCGACATCTCCGCACGGCAGGACCTTTTGGGCCGTGAGCTGCGCCAGTTGTTCGACGACTACACGCAGGAAGACATGCCCGACGACCTGAAGAAGCTCGCCGAGCAGCTCCAGGCGGCATTCGAAGGACGTGGCGAAGACGAACCCGAGCCTGCGCCCAACGGCAGGGACAAGGCCGAGGAAGGCACCGCCAAGCCCGGGCCGGACGGCGCCGATCGCTAGGAGCCCGTTCGAAAACCACCCCCCGGTGGGCGCCTGCATCCCCGCGCCGGCCGCCCGTGCAGGCGCGTTGCCATCATCGCGGCCGGTCTTGCCCGGCCTTCCCCGTGGCGAGGCCGGTACCGGTTCTCGCGGGCTACCCCCGCGGTTCGGCGGGAATGCCCGGAACGCAGGTGTCCCGCTTTCCCCTCCCGCGTTCCGGCGGGAATGCCCGGAACGCAGGTGTCCCGCTTTCCCCTCCCGCGTTCCGGCTCACAGGAGCCGACCTGAAGGAGCGGACTTCGGGGACGGACCCGGGAATGACGGGGGATGATCGGGGTTATGCCCTTTTGAATGTCCAGACCGGCTCCACGGCCTGCTGATCCGCCATCCGGCATCGGCCTCAAACGCCTGGGCCGCGCGCTTCGACGAGGGCCGTTCAAGCGTCGGCAGGATCCGGCGGGTCGGGAACCCGGACGATCCCGGCTTTCTTGCGCCGCTTTCTTGCTTCGGCCTGCCCCCCGCCCCCTCGCTCTCCCCTGAACCATCAGTGGAAAAGGGGCGAGAGCATGCGAAAAGCGGGCATGCCCCTCCTGTCCCAGCGTCATGGATCGCGCGGCGGCGCAGGCCCTGCATCACAGGTTTCAGGCCCATTTTTACCGTCGGCGCGCCGCGCCCTTAACCCGTTCGCAACGCCGCCCCCGGCATGGTGCGGCGCATGTCACGCGTCTCCTTGTGGTTCCTTTTTCCTGCGCTGCTCCTCGCGGGTGCGCTCACCGGCTGCCGTTTCGGGCTCGAAACGCGCGATCCCTGGCGCGTGGAAGCCGAGGAGCAATGCATCGCCCAGAAGGGCGTCATTCCCTCCGCCTTCATGGAGCCCATCCCGGCCATCGACGGGCCGGGTATGTGCGGCATGGAGCATCCCTTCCGCGTCACCGCCCTCGCCGAGGGCAATGTGGTGCTGGAACCGGCGGGCAAGCTCGCCTGCCCGGTGATCCACCAGGTGGACATGTGGGTGCAGGACGTGGTGCAGCCCGCCGCACTGGCCTGGTTCGGCCAGCCGGTGGTCGCCATCAGCCAGATGTCGGCCTATTCCTGCCGCGGCATGAACGGGCAGGCCGGCGCCAAGATTTCCGAGCACGCCTTCGGCAACGCTTTGGACGTGGGCGCCTTCCGCATCGCCGACGGGCGATGGGTGACCGTGAAGAACGGCTGGAAGGGCACCCAGGAAGAGCGCGGCTTCCTGCTGCAGGTGCAGGCCGGGGCCTGCGAGCGCTTCACCACCGTGCTGGCGCCGGGCTCCAACGTCTTCCATTACGACCACATCCATGTGGACCTGATGCGCCACGAGAAGGGCCGCACCATCTGCAAGCCGGCGCCCCGGCCCATGCCGGCGCCGCTCATCGCCAAGGCCCCGCCGATGGGCGCGCCGCAGCCCGAGTTCGCGCCGGCCAGCGCCCCGGCGCAGGCGCCGTCCTACACCCCGGCGGTCTACGCGCCGCAGCCGCAGGCCGCCCCGCCGCCGCCCGCGCCGGAACCGCAGCCCTCGTTCCTCTCCACCCTGTTCGGCCCGCGCCCGGCCCCCGCCCCGGTGGAGGAGCCGCCGCCACCGCCGCCCCCGGCCGCGACCCTGCAGCGGCCGGCCGCTGTCATCACCTCGTCGCCGCTGCCGCCGCCCCCCTCATCCTTGCCCCCATCTTCCTTGCCGCCGGCAGCCGTGTCCTCCGGCCGGGCGCCGCAGCCCTACCCCGCCGCGCAGCAGCCGCCGGCGCCACAGGGGATGCCTCCCGGCTGGCAGGTGGGTCCGCAGGGCGTGCCCATGTCCTATGCGCCATCCAGCAACCCGGAGACCGGCTCGGTGAAGCGCAAATACTACACGGCGCCCATCCCCCAGGCCTCCACCCTCCCCCTGCCCAAGGCCAAGGCGGGAGAGGATTGAGGTGACGGCCGCCCCGCCGTTCGCCGGCATCGACGGATGTCGCGGCGGCTGGATCGTGGCGCGGTGGGATGGGGCGCAGGTGCTCACCCTCGCCCGTGTCACCCACGTCCACGAGTTGTTCGAGGCGCCCGACGCGCCCGACATCACAGCCATCGACATGCCCATCGGCCTGCCTGAACGGGTTGGCGCCGGCGGGCGCGCGCCGGAGCGGCTGGTGCGCCCGCTGCTGGGCATGCGGCAATCCTCCGTCTTCTCGGTCCCGGCGCGGGCCGCCGTGATGGCCGGCGTGGGGCCGGGCGACGAGACCACCCGCTACCGTGCCGCCTGCGCCGCCGCCCTCGCCACCTCCGATCCGCCGCGGGCGGTGGCCAAGCAATGCTTCCACCTGTTCCCCAAGATGGCGGAGGTGGACCATCTGCTGCGCAGCCGACCGGAGCTGCGTCCCCGGCTCGTGGAATGCCACCCCGAAGTGGCCTTCTGGGCCATGAACGGACAGGTCGCCCTCGACCTGCCCAAGAAGGTGAAGAACCGGCCTTATCCGCCGGGGCTCGACCTTCGGCTTACGCTCTTGGGCGCATCGGGCGTGCCGATTGATCTGCTGAACGCGCAGACCGCCCGCGCGCTCGGCGCAGGGCTGGACGACCTGATCGACGCCGCCGCCTGCGCGGTCACCGCCAAAAGAGTGGCCGAGGGCAAGGCCTTGCGCTTTCCCGACCCAGCGGAAGCCGACGCCTTCGGCCTGCCGGTGGCCATCGTCGCCTGATAGAGGTTTTCTCTTAAGTCGAATTCCAGCCATAGGCTGCCTCTCGCTATGCGCGATGGGATGGGCTCATGACAGGGACGGCCTCTCCATGCCTCACGCGCGTATCCGCCTCTCTTCCCTCGCCGACAAGATCGTCTCCGCCGAGGAAGCGGCCGACCACATCCAGGACGGGATGATCGTGGGCATGAGCGGCTTCACCCGCGCGGGAGAGGCCAAGGCGGTGCCCATGGCGCTGGCCGCCCGCGCCAAGGTGGCCCATGCCGCCGGCCACCCCCTGAAGATCACGCTCATCACCGGCGCCTCGCTGGGCAACGACCTCGACAAGCAGATGGCGGAAGCCCACCTGCTGTCGCGCCGCATCCCGTTCCAGTCCGACCCCGCGCTGCGCAAGGCCATCAATGCCGGCGAGGTCATGTTCGTCGACCAGCACCTGTCGGAGACGGTGGAGCACCTGCGCACCAACCAGCTCGGCCCGGTGGACGTGGCGGTGATCGAGGCGGTGGGCATCACCGCGCAGGGCGGCATCATCCCCACCACCTCGGTGGGCAATTCGGCCACCTTCGCCATCCTCGCCAAGAAGGTGATCGTCGAGATCAACCTGACCCAGCCCATGGAGCTGGAGGGGCTGCACGACATCTACATCCCCACCCGCCGGCCGTTCCGCGAGCCGATCCCGGTGGTGGCGCCGGAGAGCCGGGTGGGCCTGCCCTTCATTCCGATCCCGGCGGAGAAGATCGCCGCCATCGTCATCACCCAGAAGCTGGACAGCGCCTCCAACGTGCTGCCGCCGGACCACGAGACGGCGGCCATCGCCTCCCACCTCATGGAGTTCCTGAAGCACGAGGTGAAGATCGGCCGGCTCACCAACCGCCTGCAGCCGCTGCAGGCCGGCATCGGCACCATCGCCAATGCGGTGATGCACGGCTTCATCGAGAGCCCGTTCTCCGATCTCACCATGTATTCGGAGGTGCTGCAGGACTCCACCTTCGACCTGTTCGACGCCGGCAAGCTGAACTTCGCCTCGGGCTCGTCCATCACCCTGTCCAAGACCAAGCACGACCAGGTGATGCCGCGCATCGCCGATTACAAGTCGCGGCTCATCCTGCGCCCGCAGGAGATTTCCAACCATCCGGAGATCATCCGCCGGCTCGGCCTCATCGGCATCAACACGGCGCTGGAATTCGACATCTTCGGCAATGTGAACTCCACCCATGTGGGCGGCACCGGCATGATGAACGGCATCGGCGGCTCGGGGGATTTCGCCCGCAACGCCTATCTGTCGGTGTTCGTGACGAAATCCATCGCCAAGGGCGGCGCCCTGTCCTCGGTGGTGCCCATGGTGAGCCATGTGGACCACACCGAGCACGACGTGGACATCCTCGTCACCGAGCAGGGTCTTGCCGACCTGCGGGAACTCGCCCCCCGCGAGCGGGCGCGGGTGATCATCGACAAGTGCGTCCACCCGCTCTACCGCGACGCGCTGGACGACTATTTCGCGCGGGGATGTGCGCGGGGCGGCCACACCCCGCACATCATCGAGGAAGCCCTCTCCTGGCACGTGAAGGCGCGCGAGACCGGCTCCATGCTGCCCGAGCAGGAACTGAAGATCGCCTGAACGGGCGATCCCGCGACGGCGCCAGGCTATTTCAATCGGAAGAAGCGGGACGGGTGCTCGTCACAGGGAAATTGCACCGCGGTCTGGTTGAGCCCCGTCGATCCGCCCGCGATGGTCAGGCACAGCCCGCTGTTGACGTTGACCAGCCGGAACAGGCCGCCGTCAAACGGCGCATAGAGCCAGCGGCGAGACGGGTGGTCGTCGCAGCTATACTGCACCGAAGGCGTATTGCGATCGCTGTTCCCGCCCGCGACCGTCAGGCAGAGATTGCTGTTCACGTTCCGTATTTTGACGATGTTGCCCTCGACCGGCTCGATGACCCAGGCCCGCGAGGGGTGCGTATCGCAGTGGTACTGAACGGTCTGCTCGTTCTGGTTCCCGGTCCCGCCGGCAGGGCTCAGGCACAGATTGCTGTTCGCATTGGCGATCTGGACCCGACCGGAGGGAGGTGGAGCGGCCCCGGCCGGAGCGATGAGCGCGGCCATGCAGATGACGATCGTACAAACGGAAGCGGCGCACCTGAAGGCGCCATGCCAGTTGAGCATTGTGCCTTTCCTTCTGCTCAGCCAAGAATGACCCCCATGGGTCTCTTCTAAATATGGCGACCGGCAAGGGCGCATCCGCCATTTGAGGGACGAGACGATCCCAATACCTTTAGTGAGGGAGAAGAGGTCCGGGTTTTTCTACCGCTCCTCGACGACCTCCTGCGCGCGGCGTGCAAGTCCCCGCCATGCCGCCCCTCCATACCCCTCATGCCGCCACCCGCGGCCTGCCGGCTGGCCCTTGGCGCCCATTGGTGATAGGCGAGCGGCAATCCCATCACCGGAGCCGCTCCATGACCGCCGATATCCGTCCCGTGACCCGCGCCCTCCTCTCGGTGTCGGACAAGACGGGTCTCGTGCCGTTCGCGACCGCGCTGGTGGCCCACGGCGTTGAGCTGGTCTCCACCGGCGGCACCGCCAAGGCCATCGCCGACGCCGGCCTGCCGGTGAAGGACGTGTCCGACCTCACCGGCTTCCCGGAGATGATGGACGGCCGGGTGAAGACCCTGCATCCCAAGGTCCACGGCGGCATCCTCGCCATCCGCGCCGATGCCGGCCACCAGGCGTCCCTCGCCGAGCACGCCATCTCCCCCATCGACCTCGTGGTGGTGAACCTCTATCCGTTCGAGGCCACCGTCGCCCGCAAGGCCGACTTTGAAGAGACCATCGAGAACATCGACATCGGCGGCCCCTCCATGATCCGCGGCGCTGCCAAGAACCACAATGACGTGGCCGTGGTGGTGGAAGCGTCCGACTACGAGGCGGTGCTGAAAGAGATCGCCGAGCACGGCGGCACCACCCTGCCCCTGCGCCGCAAGCTGGCCCAGAAGGCCTATGCCCGCACCGCCGCCTATGACGCGGCCATCTCCAACTGGTTCGCCCGCGAGCTGAAGGAGGAGGCCCCCGCCTTCCGCGCCTTCGGCGGCAAGCTCATCGAGGCGCTGCGCTACGGCGAGAACCCGCACCAGTCCGCCGCCTTCTACGCCTCCGACGAGATCCGTCCCGGCGTCGCCACGGCGCGGCAGGTGCAGGGCAAGCAGCTCTCCTACAACAACATCAACGACACCGATGCCGCCTTCGAGGCGGTGGCCGAATTCCACCCCGCCCGCACCGCCGCGGTGGTGATCGTGAAGCACGCCAACCCCTGCGGCGTGGCCGAAGGCGCCTCGCTGGAGGAGGCCTATGCCAAGGCGCTGGCCTGCGATCCGGTGTCGGCCTTCGGCGGCATCATCGCCGTGAACCAGACGCTGGATGCCGCCTCCGCCCGCGCCATGGTGGAGATCTTCACCGAGGTGATCGTCGCCCCCGACGCCACCGAGGAGGCCATCGCCGTGGTGGCGTCCAAGAAGAACCTGCGCCTGCTGCTCACCGGCGGCCTGCCCGACCCGCGCGCCCCCGGCCTCACGGTGAAGACGGTGGCCGGCGGCCTGCTGGTGCAGGGCCGCGACAATGCCAGCGCCGACGACCTCGACCTGAAGGTGGTCACCAAGCGCGCGCCCACCGACCGCGAGCTGACCGACCTGCGCTTCGCCTTCCGCGTAGCCAAGCACGTGAAGTCCAACACCATCATCTATGCCAAGGACCTCGCCACCGTTGGCATCGGCGCCGGCCAGATGAGCCGGGTGGACTCAGCCCGCATCGCCGCCCGCAAGGCGCTGGACGCGGCCGAGGCTTTGGGGCTCAAGGAGCCGCTGACCAAGGGCTCGGTGGTGGCCTCCGACGCCTTCTTCCCCTTCGCCGACGGCCTGCTGGCGGCGGTGGAGGCGGGCGCCACGGCGGTGATCCAGCCCGGCGGCTCCATGCGCGACAACGAGGTGATCGCGGCGGCGGATGCGGCGGGCCTCGCCATGGTGTTCACCGGCGTGCGCCACTTCCGCCACTGAGGAGAAGGGGCGCCCGCCCCTAACCTTCCAGCAGCTTCTTCACCAGCAGGCGGTCCACATAATGCGGGCCGTCGAACACGAACACCTCGAAGCCCGCGTAGGCCCGAAGCTGGGGCAGCAGCTCGGCGGCCGTGGCGGCGCGCAGCAGGTCGCCGCCGGCGGGGCGGAAGGCCTCGGCGATCAGCTTGAAGCGCTCGCCGCCCAGTCGCTGCGTCAGCACCTGCGCATAGGCGCGCGCCGCCTCCGGACTGCGGCTATAGACCCCAACCCCGTCCTGGAAGAACAGGCCCACGTCCCTGGGCAGCCAGCCCTCGACCCAGTCGGCGAAGGCCTTGGCGCCCACGTTCGAATTGTCGTAGGCGCTCACCCACAGGGGCCGGGGAATGGGGGCGATCGCCGCCGCCATCTGGCTCACCCCGGTCCAGGTCGGGTCCGCCTCCACGGGGAAATAGAAGCCGGCGGGCGTGAACGGCAGGCTCTGCCGCGCGACCCGCGCCGACAATGCCCCGAGTGCCAGCACGTCGGCCCGCGCGTCCGGTTCCTTAAAGCGGCCGGCGAGGCCGGCGATGATGGACTGCGCCCACGGCTCGCGGGCGATGCGGGTCCAGTTGGGCGCATCGGCGATCAGCGGCAGGCCGAGGTCGGGCAGCGGCACGAAGGCGGTGCCATCGGCCACCAGCCATTGCACTAGCAGGCTGCGGGCGCCCAGCTCGTTCCAGTCACCGCGCGGGTCGAGCAGGCCGCCATGGACCTGCCAGACGATGCCCTCCATCAGGCGCGGCGCGCGACCGAGCCGCCGCACCGCCAGATCCAGCCCCACGACCCCGGCTCCGGCGAGCGCCGTGGCGCCGACGGCGAGCGCGGCGCGGCGGCTCAGCCCGGTCATGGCGTGCGCCATCTGAGACCGGCGGCGCAGGAATTTGATTCATGGGCCGCTGGTACAAGCCCGCGCGGCGCATGAGCGTGCCCCTCTCGGCCTTGGTCAAAGACCGAGGCCGTTGGGATGACGCCGCCGGCCCCGGCTGGCCGACGAAACGAGCCCGCCCGCCCGCTCACAGGGCGGCGACAGCGAGCCGGCGCTCCTGCTCGCGCACCGTGGCCTCGATGGCCTCTTCCTTCACGATGCCGCAGCGCACGAGATATTCGCCGATGCGCCCGTCCACGTCGGGGCGGTAATGCTCCATGGCCGCCTCGAACGCCTCGCGCTGCATCAGGCCCTTTTCCAGCAGCAGCTCGCCCAGCAGAGGCGGCGCCCGGTGACCCTCGATGCCGGGGGTGACGCCGCGCAGCAAGCGCAGGCCGCCGTTGATCTCGCTCTCGCGGGCGATACGCTGGACCGGCAGGTCGCCCACCGCCTCGCGCACCTCCTCGCGGGCCTTCTCGCCGAGGGGGGATGAGACCGCCACCACCAGGCGCCCGGTCTCGTCACGGCCCACGGGCAGCAGGCGCCGGCGCACCATCAGGTCGAGGGGCAGCAGATCGTGGAACTGGCGCACCATCTGCTCGGTCACATGGGTGCGCTGCAGGCCCGACTGGAAGGCGATGGCCTCCGCCAGCGTCTCCTCGTCCAGCCAGCCCCGGGAGACGAGGATGCGGCCGAGGGGCTGCTGGCGCTCGTCCTGCACGGCCAGCGCGGCATCCACATGCTCCGGCAGCACCGCCTGCCAGGTCAGCAGCAGTTCGCCCAGCCGCTGGCGCTGCTGGCCCAGCTCCGCCTGGTCGGGAAAATCATGCATCGTCTTGTCCCAGACGATGCGGCGACCGAACAGGGCGTTGGCAAGGAACAGCCGCCACGCCCGCACGGTGGCTGCGAAATTGACAAAATTGCCCATCACCACCCGCGGCACGGACATGAGCCCCTGCTCCCAGCCATAGACGCGGGCGACGAAATAGAAGCGCTGGATCAGCCGCAGGGCGAAGGCCACCGCATTGGCGGTGAGCACCGCCAGCAGCCATCCTTCCGTGGCGAAGATGGAGGGATAGCGGGCCGGCAGCCAGCCCAGCTTCTCGGCGGCGAGGAAGATAAGGAAGTGCGCCGCCACCACATAGGCCAGCACCGCCACGATGGAGGTGATGATGCCCTTGCGGTCGCGGAACAGGAAATACTTGGTGGCAAGGCTGCCGCGCCAGCCCATGGAACCCCAGCCCTGGAAGGCGATGCCCAGCCCCCAGCGCGCCTTCTGCCGGTAGGAGGTGCGGAAGGTGTCGGGGAAGAATTCGCGCACGCACAGGGGCATGCGGATGACGCGCTCGATCTGCGGTCCGAAGCCGAAGAAGGTGTCGCGCGTCACCCGGTAGTCCACCGGCAGGCGGGCGATGATGGACTGCATGCGCGCCTCGGCGAGGCGCGCGCTGATGTCATAATCCTCGGTGAGGCTGCCGGTGTTGAAGACCTCCCCGTTCCCGCCGGAGAGAAGATGCAGCATGGCCTTGCGCGAGAAGCAGGTACCCACCCCGGCGGAGGGCACCGAGCCGGCGATGCTCTCGCGCACCACCAGGTCCTTGGCGTGCCACTCGGCGAACTCGTCCATATAGATGCCGGCCACCAGCTCCGACCAGTGGCGCTCCAGCGACAGCACCGGGATCTGGATCAGGTCCTTGCGCGGCAGCAGATAGTTGAAGAAGCGCAGCTCGAGGGGGTGCAGCACGTCCTCGGCGTCGTGCAGGACGAGGCCGGCGAACTCGGTGCCGGTCATCTCCTCGTGCTGGAAGATGGCGCGCACCACGGCGTTGAGGCAGTCGGCCTTGTTGGTAGGACCGGGGTTCTTCACCTCCACCCGCACCAGCTGCTTGTAGCGCCGGCGCATGCGCTCCACCTCGGCGATGGTGTCGGGATCGTTGGGGTAGGTGCCCACGAAGATCACGTAGCGCCGGTAGTCGAGCACGCTCACCATGTTCTCGATCATGGCCGCGATCACGCCGGATTCGAGCCAGGCGGGAATCATGATGGCGAGCGGCTGCTCGTCCCGCTGGTAGAGGGCGGCGGGGGTGAGCGGGCGGATGAACGGCTCGATGACGAAGCGGCGGTAGATCCGCCGCCCCCAGTACCAGGCATCGACGAACAGGTCGTCGATGGAGGAGATCAGGATGATCACCGCCACCACCGCCGCGGCGTATTCCACCACGCGGACGTAATCGGCCAGGAGGAATGGCCAATAAAGGGACAGTCCGTCGACGGTCATGGCGGTGATCCTTCCTGCGTCAGTTGCCGCGACGACGCACGTAGGAAGCGCGGATCAGCAGCAGGAAGAACAAAGCGGCGGCGCCGATGCCCAGCGGCAGGCCCCAGTCCGACGATTTCTGCCACAGCCGCTGGAGGGTGCCGGCCGGGCCGTCGGTGTCGGCGACCCGCACCGTGCCGGGCGCGGCGCCCGAGGCGGACAGCTCGGTGAGGGTGCCGTCCACCCCCACCAGGGCCACGTCGCCGCGGGAGAGGCGCACCGGCTTCTCCGGCGTCATCGCCACCGGGCCGATGCTCTGCCAGACGATGCCGCGGGCGTCGTCCGCGCGCAGGGCCTGCACCAGCGCCACGTTTTTCAGCCCGGAGATGTCGAGCAGGCGCGCCTTGTCGTCGGTGCCGACGATGAGCCGGTCGCCTTCCACCCGGGCCTTGGGCGTGATGCCCTGCACCGGCACGTCGAGGGCAAGGAACGCCCCGGCGGCGCGGAAGGAGGCACCGGGACCGGCCACCTCGAAGCTGCTGGAGCGGGCCGGGACGCCGGCCGCCGCCGCCGCCCGCACCACGCGGGGCAGGCTCGCCTTGGCGCTGGCGAGATAGGCCTCGGGCACCACGAGACGGCCGCCGGAGGCCATGGCCGCGATCACCCCGAGGAAATCGCCGCCGGGGGCAGCGCCGCCCAGCTCGAAATGGCTGGTGGGCAGCACCGAGACCGGGAACGCCTGCGGCGTCTCGCGGCAACGGTCGCTCACCGGCTGGCGCTGGAAGGTCACGCGCAGCACGTTGCGGGCTGCCAGGGCATAGGGCGGCACGGCGGCGGTGAGATGCTCGGGATGGCCGGTGGCATCCAGCCGCTTGGCGGCCAGCAGCACGTCGTTGAGGAACACCGCCACCACCGGCTCGGAGGTGGAGGCGCCGGGGGCAGCGGCCACGTCGAGGTTGAGCCGGCTCGGCAGGGAATGACCGCCGGTGACGGCGGCGAGATCGAAGCTGACCACGAAGTCGCCACGGGCCAGCACGTCGAGGTTGCCCTCGGCCGGGCCGAGGCTGGCGAGGGAAACCGCCGATGGCTTCTGCGGCGCCGCATCCACCGCGCGAATGGTCACCGCGCCGGAAGCGAGGGAGGTGCGCCAGAAGCTGTCGAACAGCGCCGTCGCCTTGCCGCCGGCCGCGCCGCCCACCGCGATCACCGGTCGCCCGGCGAGGGACTGCAGGCTCACCTCGTCCGCCGCCACGGTGGCCGCGCCGAGGCTGGCCGCCTTGGTGCGCCACTCGGTGAAGGCGGCCGAGGCCGGGCCGAGGCGGGCGCCGAGGGCGTCGAGCGCGCTCTTGATGGAGGTGAGGAGGCCGGCGTCGGCCACAGCCACGTCGGCGCCCAGCGGCGAGCCCGGCAGCACGAGGAGGGCGCCGAGATCCGCCGCGTCCTTGATACGATATGTGCCGATACCGACGAAGTTCGAGAACGGCGCCACCGCCCGGAGCGAAGCGGGAACGTCGAGGCCGGAGAGGTCTACCTCGTCGCCGATGGCGGGCAGGGTCTTCACCACCAGGCGCTTTCCGGCGGCTTCAAGGGCAAGGCCCAGCCGCCAGGCGGTGTCATAGGTGTCCTTGGTGAGGGTGCCCCCCGCCACCAGCAGGCTGCCCGATCCGGGCATGCCGCTCCAGGCGGTGGCGAGGTCGCGCACGGCGCCTGCCTCGTAGGAATAGGTGAAGCGGCTTTTCGGGCTGATTTTCAAGACGTTGCCGATGCCACGCTCGTCCGCGCACAGATATTCGCCGATCACCGACGACCAGGCGGTACCCAGGCGCACGAAGCCGGTGGGGCGCGGCTTGCCGTCCACCGCGATGGTCGCGGAGGCGCTGCCGCTATCGCCTTCCAGCCGGCGGGAATAGACCGGGGTTCCGTCCACCGAGAGCACCAGGGTGGTGCGCCCGCCGTCGCCGCGCAAATACGCGCCGTCGAGGGCAATGGCCGCATCGCTCAGCGGCACGCCGGCCGGCACGGGAAGATAAAGGTCGCGGCGCGCATCCATGCCCTGGAGCACCACCGGCCCGTCGATGCCGAGATCGGACAGGGTGTAGGAGCGCGTCACCCGCGTGTCCGCCGCCCGCTCCTGAATGGCGGAGACGATCGGGTCCGCCGTCTGCGCCATGGCGGGAGCCGCGCCGAGCAGGCCGGCCAAAAGACCGGGGAGAAGGCCGGCCGGCAGCAGCACCGCCGCGAGCCGGGCAGCGAGTGGGCGGGCCGCCCCTCGGCCAGCCACGGCGCGGCCCAGCGCCGAAGGGACGGCGAGCGGGGGAGCTGGCGCGAAAGCGGAATGGTGTCTCATGTCAGTCTCTCACGAGCATGGCGGCGAGGCCGGCCGGACGCCGGGGCGCAGGCACAGCGGAGGGGAAGGCGGGGGCTACGGAAAGCGGTGAGAATTCCTCCACCGGCCGTCCGCACAGGCAGTCGAGGATGCGGCGGCACGCCTGCCCGTCGCCATAGGGATTGATGCGGCCGCTATAGGCGACATAGGCGTCGGGATCATCCAGCAGCCGCGTGACGGCGGTGACGATGGCGGCGCGGGCGGTGCCAACCAGCTCCACCGTGCCCGCCTCCACCGCCTCCGGCCGCTCGGTCACCTCGCGCATGACCAGCACCGGCTTGCCCAGCGCCGGCGCCTCCTCCTGCACGCCACCGGAATCAGTGAGGACCAGGTGGGCGCGCTGCAGCAGCCGCTGGAACGGCAGGTAATCGAGGGGCGGCACCAGATGGATGTTGGCCCGTCCGGCCAGTTCCTCGGTGACAGGGCCGCGCACATTGGGGTTGAGGTGCACCGGATAGACGATCTCCACGTCGGACCGCCCGGCGATCTCAGCCAGCGCCGCGCAGATGGAGCGGAAGCCGTCGCCGAAATTCTCGCGGCGGTGGCCGGTGACGAGAAGGATGCGCTTAGCGGGATCAAGCGCCGGCAGCGCCCGGTCGAGGGCGGCGGCCAGCGCCGGGTCGTCATCGATGCGCGCCTGGGTCGCCTGAAGGGCGTCGATCACCGTGTTGCCGGTGACCACCACCCGGCCGGCGAGCCGCTCGGCGGCCAGGTTTTGCCCGGCGCCAGCGGTGGGCGCGAAAAGAAAGTCGGCGACCAGATCCACCACCCGGCGGTTCATCTCCTCCGGGAAGGGCTGGGTCAGATCATAGGTGCGCAGGCCCGCTTCCACATGGCCCACCGGGATGCGGCGATGGAAGGCGGCCAGCGCCGCCGCCATGGCGGTGGTGGTGTCGCCATGCACCAGCACGCGGTCGGGCTGAACCTGCGCCAGCACATGATCGAGGCCGGTGAGCGCACTGGCGGCAAGGCCGCTGAGCCCCTGATTGTGCGCCATGAGGGAAAGGTCGAATTCGGGGCGGATGTCGAACAGGCGCAGCACCGGGTCCAGCATTTCGCGGTGCTGGCCGGTGACGCAGACCATCGATGCGATCCCCGGCGCCCCCGCGAGGGTGCGGACCAGCGGCGCCATCTTGATGGCCTCCGGCCGCGTGCCGAAGATCGACAGAATTTTCAAGCGCGTCCCCGGTGATTCGATTTTTTGACGGTCGCACGAACCCATACTGTCAAGATCAAGTTTTTAGCACTGCCGCCACATGAAACGCAATTTACCGTCGGATTGGCGCCGACGGGTCGGGCGAGGAAAGGTGCGGGGGGTATCGTGAGACCGCAGATCGCCCCGCCCTCCTGCTCACGCACTGTGAACCCGGAAGGTTGAGCGACACTTAAGCCCAAATTCTTTATTTCGCAAAATGCGAAATCATTGGCTGGCGCGGCGTCTCCGCACCAGTCCCCTCAGCGCACCGGTGCCGAGGCCTTCGAGGGCGAGAGCGCGGCGCGCACCAGGGCCTCGGCGTCTGGCCCCCCCCAGTTGGCCGGTCCGGCGAGGAAGCCCATCTCACAGCCGTCGCGGTCCACGATGAGCGTCGTGGGCAGGCCGAAACCCCGGCCAGCCCCGCGCAGGGCCTGGAAGGTCCTGGTTGCCGGATCGGCATAGAAGACGAGGCTCTTCACCCCGATCTCGTTGAGGAAGGCGCGCGGCTTCTCCGGATCGCGGGTGTCGAGATTGACCGCAACCACCTCGAAGTCCGGCCCGCCGAGGGTCGCCTGGAGCTGGTCGAGATCCGGCATCTCCTTGCGGCAGGGCACGCACCAGGTCGCCCAAAGATTCAGCAGCACCACCCGGCCCCTGAAATTCGCCAGCGTCACCTCCTTGCCCTTGCCGTCGGCGAAGGCCAACGGCGGCAGGCGGCGCGGCTCGGTGGCGACGGCAAAGGCCGCGAGGTCGCCCTTGACCAGCGGCGCGAGCGCGCGGGCGCGCTCCACCGTGCCCTGGCATGCTGCATCGGCCACCTTGGACGAAGCCGGCTCCGCGGCAGGCGCGGAGGTGACCTCAGGCGCCTGTGCATTGCCGGGGAGGCGGTTCATCCCGTATAGGGCGAGCGCGCCGGCAACGGCGCCCGCCAGCGTCGCCAGCGCGACGATCGCGACGGTCCGCACGCCGGAGCCGCGCCGCCCCCTGGGAGGCGTCGCTGCCGGCCCGGTCGCCGTCTCGTCGGTCTCGGTCGCGCGGGGCTGGTCGGCTTCGGTCATCACGAGGGGATCCGTCATGAGCAACAAGATGTGGGGCGGGCGCTTTACCTCCGCCCCCGACGCCATCATGGAGGAGATCAACGCCTCCATCGGCTTCGACCAGCGTCTTTATGCGCAGGACATCGCCGGATCCAAGGCCCATGCGAAGATGCTCGCGGCCCAAGGCATCGTGGCGGCGCAAGATGCCGACAAGATCACGGAGGGTCTAGACACGATCCTGTCAGAGATCGAGGCCGGCAATTTCACCTTCAAGCGCGAGCTGGAGGACATCCACATGAACGTGGAGAGCCGCCTCGCCGAGCTGATCGGGGCCTCAGCCGGCCGCCTCCACACTGCCCGCTCGCGCAACGACCAGGTGGCCACCGACTTCCGCCTCTATGTGCGCGACACGTTGGATGCCCTCGACGCCCAGCTCGCCGATCTGCAGCGGGCGCTGGCGGAGAAGGCGCTGGCCCATGCCGCCACCGTCATGCCCGGCTTCACCCATCTGCAGACCGCCCAGCCGGTGACCTTCGGCCACCACCTGATGGCCTATGTGGAGATGGTGGCGCGCGACCGTGGCCGCCTTGCCGATGCCAGGAAGCGCCTGAACGAGTGCCCACTGGGCTCGGCGGCGCTGGCCGGCACCTCGTTCCCCATCGACCGGGAGGCCACGGCGAAGGCGCTCGGCTTCGACCGGCCTACCGCCAATTCGCTGGACGCCGTCTCCGACCGCGACTTCGTCATGGAGACGCTCGCCGCCGCCTCCATCTGCGCGGTGCATCTCTCGCGCTTCGCCGAGGAGGTGGTGATCTGGACCTCGCCGTCCTTCGCCTTGGTGAAGCTCTCGGACAAGTTCACCACCGGTTCGTCCATCATGCCGCAGAAGCGCAACCCCGACGCGGCCGAGCTGGTGCGGGCCAAGGCCGGGCGCATCATCGGCGCACTCACCGGCATCCTGGTGGTGATGAAGGGGCTGCCGCTCGCCTATGCCAAGGACATGCAGGAGGACAAGGAAGGCGCCTTCGACGCCTTCTCGGCCCTCTCCCTGGTGGTGGCGGCCTCGGCCGGCATGGTGCGCGACATCGTCCCCGACGAGAAGCGCATGGAGAAGGCGGCGGGCCAAGGTTATTCCACCGCCACCGACCTTGCCGACTGGCTGGTGCGCGCGCTCAACATCCCGTTCCGGGAGGCCCACCACATCACCGGGCGCATCGTGGGGCTCGCCTCCGACCGCGGCATTGCGCTGCACAAGCTGTCGCTCGACGACATGCAGGGGGTGGACCCGCGGATCACGCAGGATGTGTTCTCGGTGCTGTCCGTGGTGCGCTCCGTGCGCAGCCGGGTGAGCTATGGCGGCACCGCGCCGACCCGGGTGCGGGCGCAGGCCAAGCGCTGGCTAAAGAAGCTCGGGGTCCCGGCGTGACGCGCCGGCGCGGGTTCCTCTCGTCCCCCATCCTGCAGCGCGGGAGGCAGGGGCTCGCCTTTGGCGCGGCGCGGGCTATAGTGGCGGCCACCTTTTCCGGAACGGCCCAATCCGCCATGCGCCCCCTTCTCGTCCCCCTCGCCCTCTGCGGCACCCTCGCCCTCGCGGCGTGTGGCGTGAAGGGACCGCTTGAGCCGCCGCCCGGCGCCCATGCCACGCCCCCGGCCGTCAAGCCAGCGGCGCAGCAGACGGCCGCGACCTCGGCCAAGCCGGGCACCAAGCCGGGCACCACCACCGCCGACGGTCCCTATATCGCCCCGACCTCGGACGGCGAGATTCTGGATAGCGCCACGCCCCACGCGGAGTGGCAGAAGAAAAAGGTGGCGCCGGGCGCCACCACCGGGGAATCGCCCCTGCTCAAGGACGTCAAGAAACCCGACCAGCCCTTCATCCTCGACGGCCTGCTCTGAGGGCGGGCTCGCACAGGTAAAGCCTCGCGCCCTGCGGACGGCCCCCGACCGTCCCGGCCCGAACGACAGCGCGCACGGACCGCCCCCTCTCCATGCACCATTTCGATTACCGCAACGGCCGCCTCTTCGCCGAGGACGTGGACCTCACGCCCCTCGCCAGCGAGGTGCGCACCCCCTTCTATTGCTATTCGAGCGCCACGCTGGAGCGCCACTATCAGGTGTTCATGGAAGCGTTCAGCGGCCGCGACGTGCTGCTGTGCTACGCCCTGAAGGCCAATTCCAACCAGTCGGTCATCGCCACCCTGGCCCGGCTGGGCGCGGGGGCGGACATCGTCTCCGCCGGCGAGCTGGCGCGCGCCCGCGCCGCCGGCATATCGAACGAGCGCATCGTCTTCTCCGGCGTCGGCAAGACCCGGGCGGAAATGGCGGCGGCGCTGGATGGCGGCATTCTCTGCTTCAACGTGGAGAGCGAGCCCGAGCTGGCCGCCCTTTCCGAGGTGGCGACCGCCTTGGGCGTGAGCGCCCCGGTCTCCATCCGCGTCAATCCGGACGTGGACGCCAAGACCCACAAGAAGATCTCAACCGGCAAGTCCGCCACCAAGTTCGGCATTCCCATCTCGCGGGCCCGAGAGGTCTATGACTATGCCGCCCGCCTGCCCGGCCTCGCCATCACCGGCGTGGACATGCACATCGGTAGCCAGATCACCGACATGGCGCCCTTCGACAATGCGGTGACGCTGCTGGCGGAACTGGCGCGCGACCTCATGGGCGCCGGCCACAAGCTCCGCCACATGGATCTGGGTGGCGGGCTCGGAGTACCCTACGCCGCCTCCGATCCGGTGCCACCGCCGCCCAGCGCCTATGCCGAAGTGGTCGGCCGCGCCCTCGGCGACCTGAAGCTGCCCCTCGTGTTCGAGATGGGCCGCATGCTGGTGGCCAATGCCGGTATTCTGGTCACCCAGGTGATTTACGTGAAGGAGGGCGAGGGCAAGACCTTCGTGGTGGTGGACGCCGCCATGAATGATCTCATCCGTCCCACCCTCTACGAGGCGCACCACGACATCATTCCCGTCATCGAACCGGCGGCCGAGGCGCCGCTGGTTGTGGCCGACGTGGTGGGGCCGGTGTGCGAGACCGGCGACTTCCTCGCCCTCGACCGGCCGCTGCCCCACCTGAAGGCCGGCGACCTTCTGGCGGTGATGACTGCCGGAGCCTACGGCGCGGTGCAGGCCGGCACCTACAACACCCGTCCGCTGGTGCCGGAAGTGCTGGTGCGCGGCGCGGCGGCGGCGGTGGTGCGGCCACGGGTGGAGGTGGAGGAGCTCATCGCACTCGATCGCCCGGCGCCGTGGCTGGCGTGACCTGGTGACGCGTTCTTTTCGGGACGTCTGAAGGCGGCAGGCGCCGGCGCTCAGCTCGCCAGACGGCGGTCGGCGATATAGGCGAGCAGCGCCTCTTCCGTCATCGGACGTCCGAGGAAGAAGCCCTGCACCTCGTCGCAGGTATCGGCCCTGAGAATGGCCAGCTGGCTCTCGGTCTCCACGCCCTCCGCCACCACCTGCAACCCCAGGGCGCGACCAAGGCCGAGGATCGCCTGCACGATGGCCAGGGCGTCCTTGGACTCATCGAGGTCGCCGACGAAGCGCCGGTCGATCTTCAGCGCATCGAACGGGAAGGTCCGCAGGTAGCCCAGGGACGAATAGCCGGTGCCGAAGTCGTCCATGGACAGGCGCACGCCCAGGCCCTTCAGGCCAGCCAACACCTCCAGGGCCTTCTCGGCGTTCTCGATCAGCACGCTCTCGGTGATTTCGAGTTCAAGCCGGTGGGGTGCCACCCGGGTGGACTTGAGCACCGCGTCCACCGTGTCGACCAGCGCGTCGTTGCGGAACTGCACCACCGACACGTTGACGGAGACATTCAGCTCCGGCAGGCGGGAGATGGTGTCGCACGCCTTGCGCAGCACCCACTCGCCGATGGGAATGACAAGACCGCTCTTTTCCGCGAGGGGAACGAACGCATCGGGGGCGAGCAACCCCAGTTGGGGGTGGTCCCAGCGGATGAGCGCCTCGACCCCGAGCAGCTTCAGGGACCGCGCGTCGCAGCGCGGCTGGAACAGCAGGACGAACTCGTCGGCAACGATAGCTCGCCGCAGGTCGCTCTCCAGCGTCCGCCGACCGCTCATCTCGTCGTTCATGTCGTCGGCGAAATAGGAACAGATCCCAGGGCCTGCAGCCTTGGACTGGACCAGCGCCAGTTCGGCGCAACGCACGAGGCCCTCGGCGTCCTCCGCATCGAGCGGAGCGAGGGAAACGCCCATGTTGGCCTGAGGATAGGCCGACGCACCGGAGGGCAGGCCCACGGGGGCGTTCAGCGCCAACAGCAGCCGCCGGGCCAGGCCGTCCACCGCCTTCGCGTCGCCGACGCCGGTGGCGACGACGACGAACCTCTCCGCATCCACCCGCGCCACCAAGTCGCGGTCGCGCACGCAACGGCGGATGCGTCGCGCCGTCTCGGCGAGGATGAGATCGCCCGCCGTCGGGCCGAACAACGTGTCGAAATGCGGGAAATTGTCCAGGTCGAGGCAAAAAACGGCAAGCATCCGCCGGGATTCCTGCGGTGAGCTGAGCGCACCCGCGAGGAATTCAGTCATCAAGAGGCGATTGGGCAGGCTGGTCACCGGGTCGTGCAGGGCAAGATACTCCGATTTCCAGGGCCCACGCGCTCCATCGTCGGCGTCGCTCACAAGTCACCCACTGCCGATCGTTGCGATGCCGGACGGCGACGGGGACGCTCCCGGAGGGGCGGCCCATTCAACGGTCGGCACATCCACTCGCCCCCGGCCCCGTCCCGATTGCCATCCTGATCGAGGCCGCCGCCAACATGGTGATCCCCGCCCGGCCAAGTGGCAAGAGCCATATCGCCGTCAAGCCTGGTCCCGTCAAGGTCGTATTTTACCATAAGGCACCCAGAGGGCGGGAGCGCAGGCCACCATCGCCGGAATGCCAGCGCCCATCGGCGGCCAGACTGGCATCGATTCCCACCCCGTGCCCTTATCCCGCAGGGGGGCACGTCACCTACAGGCTCGCCGTGGCGGTGGGCACGGGTGTGGCGGCCAGATCAAGGACCACCCGCATGACGGTCGGATCGTCGCTGCCGGCCGTGACCTTGAAGCCCAGATCCTGGGCAAGGTGCAGCATGGGCCCGTTTTCCCGGAGCACGTCGCCGAACACCTTGTTCAGGCCACGCTTGCGCGCATGGGAGAGAATCTCGTTCATGAGCTGAAAGCCGAGGCCTTTGCCCTTGAGGTCCGAGCGCACCATGATGGCGTATTCCGCCGCCTCGTTGTCGGGGTCGGCGATGATACGCACGACGCCGCAGATATCCCCGTTTGGCTCCACCGCCACGAACGCCATCTCCCGGTCGTAGTCGATCTGGGACAGGCGGGCGGCCATCAAGTGGGGAAAATCCTTCACCGACCCGAGGAACCGCATACGCACGTCCTGCGGGTCGGAGCGGTGGACGAGATCCACGAGGGAGGGCTCGTCCTCGGGCCGGATGGGCCGGAGCGCCACCTTGGATCCGTCGATCAGCGCCAGTTCGGAGACCTCGCTGGTGGGATAGGGCTTGATGGCGAAGCGTCCGGTGCCCTCCACCCGCGTCTCATGCACCACGATGCGGGCGTCGAGGGCGATGACGCCGCTCTCGTCGGCAAGCAGCGGGTTGATGTCGAGTTCGGCGATCTGCGGCAGATCGGCGAGCAGCTCGGCGAGCTTCACCAGCGTGCCGGCCACCGCGCCCATGTCCGCCGGCGGATGGTCGCGGTAGCCGGCGAGCAGCTTGGCGACGCGGGTGCGCTCGATCATCTCGCGGGCGAGGACGCCGTTGAGGGGCGGCAGGGCCACGGCGCGGTCGCCGATCACCTCCACCGCCGTGCCGCCCTGGCCGAACAGCACCACCGGCCCGAAGGTCTTGTCATAGGCGATGCCGGCGATCAGCTCCTGAGCGTTGGGACGGCGCACCATGGCCTGCACCGTGAAGCCGGCAATGTGTGCCTCGGGCCGCTTCTCGGCCACCGAGGCGATGATGGCCCGGCAGGCATCCTCCACCGCAGCCGGGGTGCGCAGGTCGAGCCGGACGCCGCCCACGTCGGACTTGTGGGTCAGATCGTGGGACAGCACCTTGACCACCACCGGCCAGCCGATCTCGGCTGCGCACCGGCCAGCATCCTCGGGCGTCGGGGCCACCCGCGTCTCCACCACCGGGATATCGTAGGCGGAGAGCACCGCCTTCGCCTCCACTTCGGAGAGCGCGCTGCGGCCTTCGCCCAGCACCTTCTCCACCAGGGCCCGCGCCTTGGCCCGGTCGGGGTCCTCGAAGGTCCGCGCCGGCGGCGTCTCCATGAGCTGGGTCTGGTTGCGCTGGTAGGAGACCAGGTGACCGAAGGCGCGCACCGCCTCGTCGGGGGTCTCGTAGGTGGGAATGCGGCGGGCGGCGAAACGCCGCCGCGCGCCGGCGGCCGCGGTCTCGCCCAGCCAGCAGGTGAGCACCGGCGCGCGCATGCGCGTCTCCAGCACGGTGATCACCGCGTCGGCGGCCTGGCTGCTGTCCGCCACCGACGAGGGGCAATTGAGCACCAGCACCGCGTCCGCCCCCTTGTCGCCAAGGAGCGCCTTCAGGGCGGCTCCGTAGCGGGCGCCGTCGGCGTCATCCACGATGTCCACCGGATTGGCACGCGACCACACGCCGGGAATGATCTTGTCGAGCGCCTCCACCGTCTCCGGCTTCAGGATGCCCAGGCGGCCGGAAATGCCCTCCACCGCATCCACGGCCACCACGCCCGCGCCGCCGCCGTTGGTAAGGATGGCAAGCCGGTCGCCGGTGAGCTTGATGCCGGCCGCAAGGGTGGACACCGCCTCGAACAGCTCACGCAGTTCGTGCACGCGGAGCATGCCGGCACGGCGGAAGGCCGCGTCATAGACGAGATCACTGCCGGCCAGCACCCCGGTGTGGGACTGCGCCGCCCGGGCACCGGCAGCGCCCCGCCCGGCCTTGATGACGATGACTGGCTTGGAGCGCGCCGCGATGCGCCCCGCAGACATGAACTTGCGGGCGTCCTTCACATGCTCGACATAGAGCAGGATGGCGCGGGTGGTGTTGTCGAGGGCGAGATAGTCGAGCATGTCGCCGAAATCCACGTCCGCGCTCTCGCCCAGCGAAACGACGTGGGAGAAGCCGAAGCCCCGGACATGCGCCCAGTCCAGCACCGCCGAGGTCATCGCCCCGGACTGGCTGACGAAGGCCACATCGCCCTTGGCCGGCATCAGGTGGGCGATGCTGGCATTGATATGCGGCCGGGTGGAGATGAAGCCGAGCCCGTTCGGCCCCAGCACGCGCAGCAGGAAGGGCCGCGCCGCGTCCAGCATCGCCTGGCGCTGCGCGGCGGTCTCGATCTGCTCACCCGGGCCGTAGCCGGCGCGCAGGACCACCGCAGCGCGGCACCCCTTTTCGCCCAGCTGGGCGATGGTGGTGGGCACGCTGTCCGGCGGGGCGGCCACCACGGCGAGATCCACCGCAATGGGCAGGTCCGCCACCGAGGCGTAGTTGAGCGAGGAGCGGATGGCGCGCTCCTTCGGATTGACGGTGAGGATCGGCCCCTCGAACCCCGCCTCGAACAGGTTGCGCGCGATCACCGCGCCGATGCTGCCGGGTCGGTTGCTGGCGCCCACGAGGGCGATGGCGCGGGGGTGAAACAAGGCGTCGAGATTGCGCGTGGTCATGAACGGCCTCGCTGCTGGTGCCCGGCGGCTCTCAAGTGCGGCCGACCGAGCCAAATAGCCGTGCCAAGTAACGCACGGGAACACCGCAAGAGCACCTCCGGATCATACCGCAATGCAATATGATCGGCAAAATGGTCTCTTTTTTCAGGTTTGAAGCCGGATCGACCGATCAGGTTGGCTTAACCGGATCAGGTCCGGCTCCGGAGCAGGCGACGGAGAGCGGGGCGACGGGGAGCGGGGCGACGGGGAGCGGGGCGAGCCGGATCAGCACAGGCCCGAGCGCGCGAAACTGTCGCGCACGGCCTCGCTAAGCTGGTTGCCGAGGAGGGGTTTCTCGATGATGGCCACGCCCTGGGCGGTGGCGCGGCTGCGCACGTGCAGGGCGGGATTGCTGGTGATGAGGAAGGCCGGGAGACGCACGTCGCGCCGGTCCAGTTCGCGCAGCAGGTCGAGACCATTGAGGCCGGGAAGATTGTAGTCCACGATCATGCATCCACCGCGCGAAAATTCGGCGGCCAGCACGTCTTCCGAGCGCGCATAGGTCCGCACGCTGAAGCCATCGACCTCAAATGCGAACTTCAGCGAGCTGCAAACGGCCGGATCGTCGTCCACCACATGAACGACGAAGCCGGGCGTCTCGTTGGACACGATCATTTCCCAGATCCTTCCCCACGACCGGCTCGCGGGTCCACGCGGCCGATGGGTCCGCATGGTCAATTAGCTACGATCGTACGTCGGGCACTAGCCTCCCGCGTTGCGCTAGATCAAGGGGAGCGCGGAGGTACGCGCGCCTTGACGCCGCCGCCTCTTCCCGCGCGCCGCTAGGCGGCCTTGGGCGAGATGCCGGCCAGCAGCGCCATGCGCACCAGCTCGGACAGGCTCTGCGCCTTCATCTTGGTCATCACATTGGCGCGGTAGACCTCCACCGTGCGGGGGCTGATGCCCAGCTCATAGGCGATGGTCTTGTTGGCCTGGCCGACCACCAGGCATTCCAGCACCTGCCGCTCGCGCTGGGACAAGGCGGCGATGCGCTCCGCCACCTGCTCGCGCAGGGCATCGTGCTGGTAGGCCTTCTCCCGCCGCGCCAGCGCGGATTTCACCGTGTCGAGGATGGCGACATCATCGAACGGCTTCTCCAGGAAATCGGCGGCGCCGAGCTTCATGGCCTCTACCGCCAAAGGCACGTCGCCATGGCCGGTGACCACGATCACCGGAACGTTGGAGCCCTTCTCCTGCAGGTGCTGAAGCAGATCGATGCCGGTCATGTCCGGCATGCGCACATCGGTGATGATGCAGCTCATGGAGGGGTCGGCCGCCGGCATGCCCGCGTCCAGGAAGAGCCGGGCCGAGGCGTGCGTATGTACCGTGTGGCCGGCCGTGGCGAGCAGGAAGGCCAGCGATTCGCGCACGGCCTCGTCGTCGTCGATGACGTGGATCACCGCGGCCATCCGTGCGTCAGTCATGAAGCGCCGCCTCCTCGCCCACGGCGCGCAGGGTGAAGCGGAACACCGCACCGCCCTGCGGATTGGGCTCGGCCCAGATGCGGCCGCCGTGGCTCTCGATGATGGTGCGGGAGATGGACAGCCCCACCCCCATGCCGTGCTGCTTGGTGGTGACAAAGGGCGTGAACAATTGCGGCGCGAACTCGGCCGATATGCCGTGGCCGGTATCCGAGACGCTGATCATCACCATGTCGTCCTCCGCCGCCTCGGTCTTCACCAGCAGCTGGCGCCGCGGCGCCTCCATCATTGCCTCCAGGGCGTTGCGCATCAAGTTCAGCAATACCTGCTGCACCTGCACCTTGTCGGCAAGCACGAGGTCGCACCCGGGATCATAAAGAAAACGCACCTGGATACCATGCTCCTTGGCGCCGACCAAGGCGAGGGCGCTCGCCTCCTCCACCAGCTTGGACAGGCTTTCCACCCGCCGCTCGCTCTCCCCTCGGGAGACGAAGTCGCGCAGCCGCCGGATGATCTGCCCGGCGCGCAGCGCCTGCTCCCCGGCTTTCTCCAGCGCACCCTGCAGCATCTCCACCTTGACGGTGCCGGCATCCAGCAAGCGGCGCGAGCCCTTGATGTAATTGGCGATGGCCGACAGCGGCTGGTTCAGCTCGTGGGCGAGGGTGGAGGCCATCTCGCCCATGGCGGTGAGGCGGGAGATGTGGACCAGCTCGGCCTGGAGCTCCTGGAGGCGGGCCTCGGTCTCCTGCCGCTCGGTCAGGTCGCGGATGAAACCGGTGAAGAAGCGCTCGGAGGTGGAGCGCATCTCGCCGACCGCCAGTTCCATGGGGAAGGTGGAGCCGTCCTTGCGCTCGCCCACCACCACCCGGCCGACACCGATAATGCGCCGCTCGCCGGTGGTGAGATAGCGCACAAGATAGCCGTCGTGGGCGCCCCGGTGGGGCGCGGGCATGAGAATCGAGACGTTCTGGCCCACTGCCTCGGCCGCCGTGTAGCCGAACAGGCGCTCGGCCGCGCTGGAGAAGGAGCGCATGATGCCACGCTCGTCGATCACCACCATGGCGTCGGGCACGGTGTCGAGGATCGAGGAGAGGTGCGCCTCGCGGGCCAGCAGGTCGCGGTTGCGGGCGGCGGCATCCAGTCGTGTGCGGCGCAGCCGCTCGCCAAGCACCGCGATGCCGAGCGCCACCGCGATAAACAGGGCCAGCGTTGCCGGATCGAAGGCCCCCCCGAGGCTTGTCGCGCCGCTGGCGAGGGCCAGCACCGCCCCTCCCGCGATGGCAACCGCCAGGGCGGTGCCGCCGGCCACCAGCCCGCGCCCGCTCACCACGATCACGCCGGCGAGCTGGAGCATCAGCCCCTCGGCCCGGAACGGCGGGAAGCCAACGACAAGCCCCAGGACGAGGACGAGGAGCGCCACCGCGCCCCCAACCAGGGCGTCGGACCAGGCGGCACGCCCCGCCAGGCGCCTTGCGGCCATATCGGTCACCACGCTGTCCATCCCGTTCGCCACACCATCCCCGGGGCCGGCTTTCGGCCTCCGTAAAACTACTTAAGGACACCGACTTAAGTGTTCGATCCGAATTTTGCGATGCGTCAATGCCGGTTATCCCTTTCTGCAACGTGATGGAAGGGTAAACCGATGCCGAGCCCCGCTGCAGCGATCGCCCAGAAGGCCTACGCTCATCCCATGACCGCTCCGCGCTGGGGCGACGAGGCCGAGACCCGCTCCCCCATCGACGTGGTGGCCCGCCTTGGCATCGTGGCCTCTTATGCCCGCAATGCCGAGATCTTCGGTGAAGATCAGGCCGCCGATCATCTCTACATCGTTCTGTCCGGAGCGGTGCGCATCTGCAAGCTGCTCGGCGACGGCCGGCGCCAGATCGAGACCTTCTGCCTCGCCGGCGACGTG
This sequence comes from Xanthobacter autotrophicus, assembly GCF_005871085.1. Lineage (GTDB taxonomy): Bacteria > Pseudomonadota > Alphaproteobacteria > Rhizobiales > Xanthobacteraceae > Xanthobacter > Xanthobacter autotrophicus. The sequence continues at coordinate 199,686 of NZ_VAUP01000035.1, forward strand.
TTCGGCTGGGAGATGGAGCCCCGGCACCGCTTCTCCGCCGAGGCCGTGAGCGAGTGCAAGGTGGTGCGCATCAAGCGGTCCATCCTGTTTTCCCGTGCTGCCGACGACGCCGAGCTGGCTCATGCCCTTTGGGCGCTGACCGCTTCCGAGTTGGGCCGGGCTCAGTCCCATCTTCTGGTGCTCGGTCGCAAGACTGCCCAGGAGCGGGTGGCCACCTTCCTGCTCGACATGGCGGCGCGCGCCGGCTCCGGCCAGGGCACCAACGGCATTGAGGTGACGCTGCCCATGTCGCGGCAGGATATCGCCGACTTCCTCGGCCTCACCATCGAGACCGTGTCGCGGACCCTGACCCATCTCGAGGAGATTTCGGCCATCGCCCTCCCCTCATCCCGCCGCGTGGTGCTGCGCGACGGAGCGGCGCTGCGGCGCCTGAATTCCTGATCCGTCTTTCCCCCCGGCGTGCCGCACTCTTCATCTGCGGCGCACCTCCCCTTTGGCACGTGCTCCCGGGCGCGTGCCTTTTTCTTTTTTTGGGGAGGAATCTCCGAGAAATAAAGCAGGCCGCCGTGCGGCCCGCTCCAAATCAACCTTCAGACTGCCGCGGCGTGGCGCTTCTGCTCCGGGGCCGCGGCGCGGCTTGCCACAAGGCGCGTGTCGAACACCGCGCAAACCACGCGGGTGAAGGGCCGGCTCGCCTCCGGCACCTCCACCACCGCGCCGTGGCGAAAGGCGAGGCCATCGGCGATCAATGGCTCCAGTGCGTGGATCTCGTCGGCGAAGAAGCCGCGCGGAAAGCCGTGCTGCATGCAGGCTTCATCCAGATCCACCGACAGGTCGCACATGAGCCGCTCGATGACGTGGCGGCGCAGCCGGTCCTCGTCAGTCAGGGCGATGCCCCGCGCGATGGGCAGGGTGCCGGCTTCTACCGCCTTGTGCCAAGCCGGCGTGGCGGGCAGGTTCTGCACATAGCCCTGCGGCAGCGCGCCGATGGCCGACGCTCCGAAGCCGATCAGCACCGGGGCGTCGTCGGTGGTGTAGCCCTGGAAATTGCGCTTCAGCGTCCCCGCCGCCGCCCGCTCCGCCATGGCGTCCGAGGCGCGGGCGAAATGGTCGAGCCCCACCGGCACATAGCCATGGCGGGCGAGCACGTCCGCCACCAGTTCCGCCTGCGCCAGCCGCGCGCCGGCGTCTGGTAGCGCGTCTTCCGGGATCAGGGCCTGGTGTTTCTTCATCCACGGCACATGGGCATAGCCGAACACGGCGATACGGTCCGGATCAAGGCCGAGCGCCGCCTCCACCGTGCGGCGGACGGAGGCCTCGTCCTGATGCGGCAGGCCGTACATGAGGTCGAGGTTGAGGGCGGTGATGCCGGCGGCGCGCAAGGCATCCGCCACCGCCTGCGTCTCCTCGCACGACTGGTGGCGGCCGATGGCCTGCTGCACGGCGGGATCGAAATCCTGCACGCCGAGGCTGGCGCGGTTGAAGCCCTCGCGGGCGAGCGTCGCCACCTTGGCCGCGTCCATCACCCGCGGGTCGATCTCGATGGCGATCTCGGCGCCCGGGGCAAACTCGAAGGTCTCACGCAACGCGCCCAAGATGGCGGCGAAGTCCTCGTCCGCCAGCATGGTGGGCGTGCCACCACCGAAATGCAGGTGCGACAGCTTCAGCCGGCCCGGCAGGTGGCGGGCGACGAGACCAATCTCCTCCACGAGGCGCTCCGCATAAGCCTTCACCGGCGTGCGGCTGCGGGCCACCGCCGTCTGGCAGCCGCAATAGAGGCACAGCTCGGCGCAGAACGGCACGTGCACATAGGCCGACACGCGGGCATCCCCCGGCACGGCCGCGAGCCACGAGGCATAGGTCGCGGCATCGACGGCGGGGGAGAAATGGGGCGCGGTGGGGTAGCTCGTATAGCGCGGCACCGGCTGCCCGTAGCGGGCAAGGAGGGTTGCGGCATCAAGCTTGGGGGCGGGGCAGAAGGAAGCTTGGGTCATGGCCGCGACCATGAGGCGCCGACCCTTGCGGCGCCTTGATGTGGCGCAAGGGGCCAGGCTCTGAGGCCGCCCCCTTGAATGCCCCTTTGTCGCACCCGGCTCCGGCCATTGCCGGATCCGGCTTTGACATCCACAACTCGGGAACACCCGAGTTGTGGCGCGTACCCACTCGGCATCGGTCAAAGACCGAGGCCGATGGCATTAATAGGACAGGAAGGCCCCGGCGAAGATGCCCTCGGCCCGCTCGTCCCCGGCCAGCTTGAAGCGATATTGCAGCGTCAGGTCGAGGTAGGAGCGTGGCGCGGCGTATTCGTCCTCGTTGAACCAGTAGCGCATGGTCGCGCCCGGTCCCGCGCCGAGGGCAAACGGCGTGGCATAGCCGGTGTCGTAGCCGCCGCCGATGGCGAGATAGGGCCACAGCACCAGCCGGTCGGAGATCGCGTCGAGCCGCCAGGCATGGCCGTAGCGCGCCTCGAAGGAGGCCACCGTCTGCGGCGTCATCAGGAAATAATTGTAGTCGCCATAGATCTGCCAGGCCCGCCAATTGTCCACGTCGACCCTGAGGTCGGTGCCCTCGCTCTTGGAATAGGCGGCGCGCAGCAGCACGTCGTCGCGGGCATACTGGCCCACCGGGAACAGGTAGGACACCTCCAGCACCAGGTTCTCGCTCTTGAACGGCTTCCACCGGGCGCCAGCGCCGCCCTGGATGGTGTCGAAGCCGGTGGGGCCGCCCGCATCGCTGTAGAGCGTGCCGAAGCCGCGCACGAACAATTCGAAGATGGCGCCGTCGCGATAGCCGATGCCCGGCGGGCGCCAGTAGATCTCCCCACCCGCGCCGATGGTGTGGTTGGCGCCCGGCGTGGGCGGGGCCAGGTAGGAGCCGGGGGCGACGCCCACCGCGCCGTAGCTCACCGAGGCATAGGCGCCCCAGGTCCGCGTCAGCTCCGCCACCTCGCGCCGGAGGCCGAACAGATATTGCGGATCAAGCTTCAGCTTGCCCTCGCGCGCCTCGTCGATGGCGGACTTGAAGTAATCCACCGCCTCCGCATTGTGATAGGTATGCCGCGCCGCATAGCCGGCATTGATCAGGTTGGTGCCGCGCAATTGCCAGCGACTGTTGGCTTCCGAGAAGTATTCGTAAGCGAGATCATCTTCGCCCGCCTGGCTCGCCAGCACCGCAAGGTCCACCGCCTTCATGCCGCGCAGGGCACCCGAATTATAGGCGGAGAGGAAGAGCTGGCGCGCCTCCTCCCTGCGCCCGAGCTGGGACAGCACGCCGATGCGCGCCGTGAGCATGGCCATGCGCTCCTGCCCGCTGCGCGCACGGGTGGCGGCAAGAGTGAAGGCCTGAAGCGCTGCTTCCTTGTCGTCGAGGGCGAGATAGGCAAAGCCAAAACGCGCCTGCACCTCATAGCTTCCCTCGCCTTCGTACGGCGCGAGAGCGTCGAGGGCGATAGCCGGCTGCTTGGCCGAAAGGCCGGCGTCGGCAAGGCCGAGGCGCACCTGTCGCACCTGTCCGGTTGGTAGGCGGCCGGAGGCGAGGGCGGCGCGGAAATCCAGGATGGCACCGGAGAAGTCCCGCGCCCGCATGCGCAAATTGGCCCGTTGCACCAGCAGCGTCGCATCGCGCGGGTTGCCGGCGAGCAGGCGGTTGGCCACCACCTCGGCTTCCCGGTAGCGGCCCGCCGAGGTGAGGGCGTTGAGCAGCAGCACCTGATAGGTGGTGTTGCCCGGCTCGGCATCCACCGCGCGGCGCGCCTCGGCGATGGCGGTCGAGTAGTCGCGCTTGCCGAAGGCGGCATAGGCGGCGCTGGCGGCCGCATAGCCGGGCGCGGCCGGGTTCAGGCCCGCCCCCGCCACCTGCAGGGACTGGCCGGCGAACACCGAGCAAATGACCCCGTAGGACGTGGGCTGGCACAGCACCACGGGCTGCACCAGGGCCGGGCGCGGACCGCCCGGCGCCTTCATCAGCGCCTCCGCCTGCTTGTGCAGGGGCACGATTTCCTTGTTCTTGCCCGCGTCGAGGGGCTCGAGCAGCTTCAAGGCGTCGGCCGCCTGCCCGGCGGCGAGCGCGGCATTGGAGGCGATGATGCGGAAGTTCAGGTCTTCCAGATCGGTCAGGACGGGGCTGGCGAGGGCGGTGTCGAATTCGCGGATCGCCTCGTCGCGCTGTCCGAGCTTCTGCACCAGATAGCCGCGCAGGACGTGGGGCAGAGGCTCGCTCGGATTGTCGGCCACCGCGCCGGCGGCGGCAGCCTCCGCCTCCTTGACCTGACCTGCCGCCATCAGCGCGTTGATCAGCACGATACGGAACACCAGGGCGTCCGGCGCCCGGTCCACCGCCTGCCGGGCGAGGGTGACGGCGGCCTGCGCCTTGCCGCGCGCCAGCTCCTTGATGGCCTGTTCCGCCAACGGCTCGGCGAGGCGCTTCTCGTTGGCGGCGCGCAGGGCGAGCAGGGTCGGATCGGTGTCGCCCTGGGCGATGGCGTCGCGGATGGCGACATCCAGATCCTTGAACTTCTTCGCCCGCTCCAGCGTATCCACCAGAAGGCGGCGCCAGGTGGGATTGCCGGGATTGTCCTTCAGCGCCTCGCGGATGCGGGTTTCTGCGAGGGCATCGTTGCCGTCGCGATAGGCGTTGAAAGCCTCCAGCGCGGCGTCGTAGCCGGGGGTGTCGGACACCCCGCCGCCGGGGGGCGTGGTGGCCGGCACGAGGCTGCACGAGGGACCATAGGGGGTGTCCACGCACTTCTGGTAAGGCACGGGCAGGCTCTGGAACGCCTTGTCTGGCACCAGCTTCGGGTTTTTCTCCTGGGTCCGGGCGACGCGCAGGCGACCAGCGACCGCCGCGTCCTGCGGCTGCACCTGTTCCAGCAGCTTGATGGCGCGCTGGGGGTGGCCGGCGGCGATGGCGGCATCGGCCATCACCAGGCGCACGTCGCGCGCGGTCGCTCCGGAAAGGACTTCGTCCTTCAGGGCGGTGTCGAAATCCTGCTCGGCTTCGGCGATGCGGCCGAGCCGCTCGCGCAGATAGCCACGCAGGGTGCGGGGCAGGAAGGATTGCGGATCCACCTCCACCGCCTCGCCGGCGGCCTTCTCCGCCGCCTCGATCTGCCCATCAGCGATGAGGGCGTAGACCAGCAACATGCGGTAGCTCAGATCGTCCGGCACCAGCGCGATGGCCTTCTTCGCCGCCTCCACCGCCGCCTTCGGGTTGGAGGCCTCCAGCGCCTTGTTGGCGGCGAGCGAGGGCGCCTGCGCCAGGATCTTGCTTTGCGCCCGCACCCGCGCCACCAGCGTCTGGTCGGTGATGCCGGCGGCGATGGCCTGATTGCCGGCGGCCACCGCCTCGGCGGTCTTGTCCTGGGCCTCCAGCGCATCCATCAGCAGCAGCCACAGGCGCGCCACGTCCGGCCGCAGCTTCAGGGCTTCGCGGGCATAGGTGACCGTCTCGGAATACTTCTTGTCGCGCTGGGCCGCATAGGCCCGGTCGGCCGCGGCCCAGGCCGCGCCGGTCAGTTCCGGCGGCTCGGCGCGGGCCGGAGTTGGGCCGGCGAGAGGCCCGGCCGCAAGCGCGGTGGCCAGCATCACGCCGAGCGCCATGCGCTTCAAGCGAATCGGGTCCCGAAGCGCGGGGGACGAAAGAGCCGGGCGGAGAGGATTCGCGGTGGTCATGACGCCACCGTCTCAGGGAATATTTAAACCGGGGTTAACCTTAAGAGATACGATGAATAAAATACTTCCATAAATACTTTGTTTACCATACTGACCGGCGCGGACCCGCATGGCACACAAGAAATGCGCCGGCTCCTTCGCGAAAGCGGCGCGCCGGACCCATCTTCTTAACTTGCTGTTTACTTCCCGATCGCCGCGCGCATCCGCTCGCGCCAGGTCTCGCCGCTCATGAGCGAGGGCGCATCCCACTGGTCCGCGGCCTGCGGACCGCTATGGAACGGTCCCTCGTTGAACTGCCACACCAGCACCTGCGGCGGCGCCTTGGCGAAGTCAGGCGTGCCGACGGCCTGGAGGAAGGTGACCCATGGCCCCACGTTGCCGGGGTTCCAGGTGAGGGAGACCGGCCGGTCGAGCCCATTGGAGAGCTTCTGCGGGAAGCCGAGATAGGGCTGCACGAAGCTGTTGCCCACCACATGGACGGGCGCCGGCCCGCTATCGAGCAGGGAGGCCTTGGCGGCGGGCGGGGTGCGCACGGTGTAGAGGTCGGGGCCCACCTGCTTCTGCTGGTCGGGCGGCAGGAAGCGCTCGGCAAGATCCCCCAGATGGCGCTGGGTGACCCATTCCCCCAGCTTGTCGCCGCCCGGCGCGCCGGCGAGCTTCGACACCTTGGTCTTGATGAAGGCGGCCACGGCATCCGCCGCCGCCTCGGACGACCAGGCCGTCCAGTGGTAGTCGGCCCGGTAGAAGCTGGTCTGGCGGCCGGTCTCCACCGATTTGAGCGCCGGGCGCAGGTCCAGCGTATCAATGCCCGCCTTCTTCAGCTCGTCGAGGATGAAGTCGTACTGCCCCGCCACGTCCGCCGACAGGCTGGTGCCGTCGGGCAGGCGCGCCGCGTAGAAGCGGGCCTTCAGCGGCACCACCAAAGTGATGAGGGTGATGCCCCGCGCGGCGAGTGACGCCTTGGCGTCCTTGATCAGCCCCACATTGGCGGTGATGCCGGCCCGGTCCAGAACCGTCAGGCTCTCCCAGCCGGGAAAAAGCCAGCCGTCCTTGCCGATGATGAGGGTGGTGCCGCCGGACGGGCCCTGCGCCGCCGCCGGAGCCGCCGCGCCCGCGACGGCGAGCGCCGAGGCCAGGGCTGCCCCGGCCAGCAGCCGGCGGCGGGTGAGGGCGCGAAGCGTCATGTCGGATCTCCCAGAAAGCGGCGTTCGGTCTCCGTCAGCGGGCGGGTAAGCGCACGCATGGGAAACTCCCACACGATGAGCCGTGTCTGCGCGAGACTTTCGGGCTCATTCATCAGAAATTCCAGAAGCTGGCCGGCAAAGCCGCTGCCGTCAGCGCTCTTCTGCGCCACCTCATAGCCGGACGCCGCCTGCAGATAATCCAGGAAACCGGAATTGCGCGAGAAAGAGGACCCCGCCAACACCACCGCGGGCGCGGGCACATCGTCGAGCAGGCCGCCGCTGCGGGCGATGGTGACGGACACGTCCGGCACCTCGTCGGGCTCGGGACCCGACCAGGGCCAGGAGCGCTCCAGCCCGGCAAGGCGCATCAGGTCGCCCACACGCGCATGCGGCGCGCTCTCCTTCAACGTCACCTTCTGGGTCCCGGCGCCGATCTTCCGCGCCACATGCTCGGCCACGCGCGCGGCGGCGAGGCGCGCGCCCGAAGGGCTCCAGTGGGTGTCGGTGCGCAGGAAGCCGTCCGCGTCGGGAAAGCCCGGCGCGATCTCCACCTGGTCGAGGCCCAGCCCACGGCTCCCCTGCCACCACGCGGCGGAACGCTTGGCCGCCAGATCCGCCACCTGAAGACCACAGAGCCGGTCTGCCGCCAGCAGGGCCTTGTCGGGCACCGGCAGCACCACAAGGGCGATGTTCCGCGCGACGAGATGATCTCGGATCTTCGCGGCGAGCCGGATGCGCGCGCCCACATGGGCCTCCCGCTCGCGCGGCTCGACGATCTCGTCGGCATAGAACAGCCAGCCGGGACACCCGGCGCGCACCAGCGGCCCGGCATCGCCGAAAAGACGGTAGGCAAGGCCCGAGGCGATATCACCAAGCCCCGTCAGCTTAGGCAAAGCGGCCACCACCTGCTTGTCCAGCACCGCAGTGAAGCGACCTTCCAGGATGTCCGCCGGGCTGGCCACTGCCGCAAGCGCCTCCCGGCTTTCGGGGCCGGGGAGCCGCGCCGCGACGAAGCCGAGGCCGGCTAGCAACAGCGCCAGGAAGGCCAGGGTGGCGAGGGTGCGGGCGAGGGTCGTCATGCCGCGTCAGAACTGGAAATAGAGGAAGGGCACGACGATCCGCCCCTGCAGCACGAACACCGCGAACAGGAACAAAGGCAGCGCCGTCCACGCCCGCAGCGCGTGGCCGGGATTGGGCGCGGAAGGGTCAATGCGCATCAGCTTCGGCAGATAGATGAGGCCGATGCCGAGGGCGAGGGTGACCAGTTCCAGCGGCCGGAGCGCCGCCCCCATGGCGGGCGAAAGCGAAAGCCCGTGGGCGCCGGCGAGGCCGGAGAAGATGCGCCCCGCCTCGTCCCAGCTCGCGGCGCGGAACAGCGCCCAGCCGACCATGACGAAGGCGAGGGTAAGCACATGGCCCGGCAGCGCACCGGTGCCGGGCAGGCGCGCGGCCTTCCACACCCGCCCCACCATCAGGCCGAAGCCGTGCCACAGGCCCCAGATGAGGAAGGTCCAGCTCGCCCCATGCCACAGGCCGCCAAGGCCCATGGTGACCAGCAGGTTCATGGAGACGCGGCCGGTGGAGCCCCGGTTGCCGCCCAGCGGAATGTAGAGATAGTCCCGCAGCCAGCTGGACAGGGAGATGTGCCAGCGCCGCCAGAAATCAGAAAGCGAGGTGGCAAGATAGGGATTGTCGAAATTCTCCGGGAATTTCAGCCCCACCATCAGCCCGAGGCCGATGGCCATGGCGCTGTAGCCGGAAAAATCGAAATAGAGCTGCAGCGTATAGCCCGCCACCGCCAGCAGCACGTCCGCCGTGGTCGGCTCGGCTAGGGCGTAGCCCGCGTCCACCATGGGGGCGAGCGTATCGGCGATGAGCACCTTCTGGGCGAAGCCGAGCATGAAGCGCTCCACCGCGAACATGAACTCGGCGCGGTGGAAGGTGCGCGCCTTCAACCGCTGCGCCACCCATTCGTAGCGCACCACGGGACCGGCCACGAGGTGGCCGAACATGGACTGGTAGGTGGCGTAGTTCACGAACGACGGCTCGGCCGCGACCGTGCCGCGGAACACGTCGGTGGAATAGGAGATGGCGCCGAACACGAAGAAGCTGAGGCCGATGGGCAACAGCACATCCTGCCAGCCCCACACCGAGGCCCCCAGCGCCCCCGCCGAATGCACGAACATGTTGGCGTATTTGAACCAGACGAGCGACGCCAGCGGCCACGCGATCCCCACCACCAGCGCCCGCCGCCGTCCCGCGCCGTCCGCCCGGGCGATCCACAGGCCCGTGGCCCAGGACCACACGGCGATGGAGACGATGAGCGGCAGGAAATCCGCCCGCCACCAAGCATAGAACAGCCAGGAGAAGGCGAGGATGGCAAGGTTGCGCGCCGCCCCCGGCGTCAGCGCGTAGACGATGAGGAACACCGGCAGGAACAGGAACAGGAAGCTGTCGGAGGCGAAGACCATGGACCCCGCCCGACTAGTTGGCGGCGCCGCGATAGGTCTCGGTCTCGTCGCGTTGGCCGGTGAGCACCGGGCCGGAGGCGCCCGGCAGCAGGAACAGGCTGTAATGGTCCCCGGCCTTCAGCGGCGGCAGGGTCAGGGGGCCGGAGGCCGCCGCCCCGCAGGTGGCCGATAGGATCGCCTCGATGGGATTGATGGCGCGCTGGCGGGTGGCGTTGGGCGCCACCGCCTCGAACACGGTGGGGCCGCCATCGGCGACAGTCACGGCGCCGTCGCAGCCGGGCACGAGATTGTAGAAGCGCAGCTGGGCCTTCAGGTCGTTGCGGCCCTCGGTGGAATCGGCGATGACCACCGCCGGGCCGCCCGCCGGCACCACCACGGTGGAGAAGGCGTCCGCCGCCGGCACGATCTCGCCGGCCACCGGCCGGCCGTCGATGCTGAGGGCGAGCGGGGTACCGCCTTTCACCACGCGGTAGATGGTGGCGGTGTCGCCCTGCGCCATCGGTGCCGCCGGACCTGATCCGAAGGCGATGGGCAGGCCGCTGAGGGAAAGGTCGATCACGCGCACATAGGCCGAGCCGGCCGGAGGCTTGGGCGCATAGAGCCGGGTCAGTTCCTGCGCCTGTGCGCCAAAGCTGGCCATGGCGAGGGCCAAGGCGCCGAGGCCGGCGGCGATCCGGCTTCCGGCGGCACGCGTGACACGGATGGAAACAGGCATGCGCGGACCCCTGACCAGCCTGAAGACAGCTTCAGCCTCCGGCGCGACCCCGAACCCAAATACGGGGATCGCACCTGAAGCCAGACGCCAAGACAGTTAGGCCCTGCGCCCGCGCGAGACAACCGAGCCGCCCGCCCATCGCCGCCCATGGTTACGCAGCGTGACCGAAACTGGCGCGCCCGCGCTCAGGCTTCATACTTCTCCAGGAAGCCTTCGATGGGCAGCGCGCGGAAGTCCGGCAGGGCCGTCCGAAGTTGCTCGTGGCTCCAGTCCCACCACCCCAGCGCCTGGAGGCGCGCGGCGATGTCCGCCGGGAAACGCTCCTTCACCACCCGCGCCGGCACTCCGGCAACGATGGCATAGGCCGGCACATCCTTGGACACCACCGCACCCGCCGCCACCACCGCGCCGGTACCCACGCTGCGCCCGGCGAGCACCACCGCCCCATGGCCGATCCACACGTCATGGCCGAGGGTCAGGCGCTGGTCGCGGCGCCACTGGAAGAAGTCCGTCTCGTCCGCCTCGCCAGGAAAATAGGCGGAGGCGCGATAGGTGAAATGCGCCTGCGAGGCCCGCCAGGTGGGGTGGTTGCCGGGATTGAGGCGGGTCATGGCGGCGATGGAGCAGAACTTGCCGATGCGCGCATAGGCGATGTCGGCGTCGTTCACCACGTAGGAATAATCGCCCATCTCCACTTCGAGCAGCTTGGTGCGGGCGCCCACCTCGGTATAGCGGCCGAGGGTGGAAGCCTTTACCTGCGCGGTGGGATCGATGAGGGGGGTCTCCCCCAGCACCTTCACCGTTCACCCCCGAACGGCAGGCGCTTGAGGATGCGGAAGCGCGCGCCGGGCGTGTCCTGCACATAGAGGGCGATATCGCCAACGCTCACCGGCACGTCGGCGCCACTGGCCCGATAGGCGTCGGCGAGGGCGTTCATGGCGTGGCTGCGCTCGCCCTCGGCCAGCGGCCCGGTGAGCGTCATGTGGAAGCGGAACTCGTCCAGCACATAGGGGTAGCCGTAGGTTTCAAGATATCCCGTCTGCCGCGCCGACAGGCGGTCCGGCTTGCGCCGCGCGATGTCCGCAGAGGATAGCTGGGCCCTCACCTCCTCCAGCTCCAGGACGCAGGAGGCGGCGAGGTGTTCGAGCTTGGGCGCAGCCACCGCCGGCACCAGGGCCACGAAAGGGCCGATGGCACGCACCTCCAAGGGCGGCATCTCGAACGGATGGTGGCCGGCGGCGCAGGCGGCGACCGCATCCACGAGGTCCTGTTCCGTCTTCCCCTCCGCGAGGCGGAACGGCGCCTTCAACGTGCCGTGGAAGCCGTAGCGCCTGGGCTCGGCGGTGGCCGCGTGCCAAGCCTCGGCATCGAAGCCGGGCAGGTCGGGACAGGCCGGCTCGGTGCCGGTCTGCGCGTCATAGCCGAGCACGCACGAGCCGAAGCGCCACAAGGCGCTGTCGGCGGGCGGCGCGAGATAGAGGGCATAGCGCGGGGCGGTCAGTGTGGCAGCGCCTCCTTGCGCGTCACGGGCGGAAGATCAGGGGCCAGAGGTCTGCGGGACGGAAAGTCAGCGCGGAAGGAACGGGTTGTGGGCCTTTTCGTCGCCGATGCTGGTGACAGGACCATGACCGGGCAGGCAGACCACATTGTCCCCCAGCGGCAGCAGCTTGCCGACGATGCCCGCGATCAGCAGATCCGGATCGCCATAGGGAAAGTCGGTACGCCCCACCGAGCCGCGGAACAGGGTATCGCCCACGATGGCGATGCCCACGCCCTTGTGGACGAAGACCAGATGGCCGGGCGTGTGCCCCGGCACATGGAGGATATCGAGGGTGAGATCACCCACGCTCACCGTTTCACCCTCGCTGAGATAGCGGTCGGGCGTCACCGCGCGGGCGTTGGGAATGCCGTATTTGGCGGCCATGGCGGGGATGTCGTCTATGATGAACTGGTCCGCCTCGCCCGGCCCCTCCACCTTGACCCCGAGGGTTTCGGCAAGCTCGGCGGCGCCGGCGGCGTGGTCCACATGGCCGTGGGTCAGAAGGATCTTGTCCACCGTGATCCCGGTCTCGGCGATGGCCGAGCGGATCTTGTCGAGATCGCCGCCGGGATCGATCACCACACCCTTCATGGTCCTGGTGCACCACAACAGCGAGCAGTTCTGCTCGAACGGCGTGACGGGAACGACGGCGATCTGGATCGGCTGCATGAAGGGCTCCGCGTGAGCACGTTTGGCGCCGGCGCGGGCATCGCCCGTCTCCGGTGAAGTTGTAAAGGGTCCGGCAGGACGGGCGCGGACGCAAGATGGCGGATGGTCCGCGATGGGCGAAAGGCCGCCGGCCTCAGTCGCTGTCTCCGTGGGAGCTTCGGATTCGCCGCACCACCGACCACACGCCGAGCACTGCCACGGGCACCGCCAGCGCCGTCGCGAGCCCCACGTCCAGGTGGACGCCGAAGGTGCGCACGTCGATCCCGCTCTCGTGGACGCCCTCGGCCATGTGGTGGAACAGGCTGACCACATAATAGGAGATGGCCGCCACCGAGAGGCCTTCCACCGTGCGCTGCAGGCGCAGCTGCAGGCGGGTGCGCTCGTTCATGGAGGTGAGCAGGTCGCGGTTCTGCTGCTCCAGCTCCACGTCCACGCGGGTGCGCAGCAGGTCGGCGGCATTGGAGAGCTTGCGGGCGATCTTTTCCTGCCGCTCCTCCACCGCAAAGCAGGTGCGCATGGCCGGTTGCATGCGGCGATCCAGGAATTGCTGCCAGGTGGGAAAGCCCGTCACCGGCACCTCGCGGATGGTGGCGAGGCGCAGCCGCACGATCTCCATATAGGCCCGGCTGGCGCCGAAGCGGAACAGGGCGCCGGCCGCCCCCGCCTCCAGCTCGGCCGCAAGGCCGACCAGCTGGTTCAGGAGGTTGTTGTTGTCCACCAGCCCCTTGGCGGAGGTCATGGCGGTCGCCGCCGTGGCAAGTCGCGCCTCGATGCGCGCCACCTCGGGCGACAGCCGCTGCGCTTCCGGCAGACCGAGCAGGGCCAGCGTCCGGTAGGTCTCGATCTCCAGCAGGCGCTGCACCAGCGCCCCGGCCGCGTCGGCCCCCAGGCCCCGGTTGCGCACCAGGATGCGCACGAATCCGGACGGGTCTGGCATGAAATCGGTGGCTATCTCGGCGAAGCCGTCATTCACGTCGGCGCGGGCAAGGCTCGAGCGGTCGAACACCTGGTCGAGGAAGAAATCCTCGGCGGTGTCGGGCACCAGGTGGAGATCCACCGCGACCAGCAGCGGACCGGGCTGCGGAACCTCTCCGAACGGGCTGGCGAGCGTCGCAGCCGGAGGCTGGAACGGCAGGCCGCCGGGCTGGATGCCGCTGGAGGGCAGGTCCCAGGTGTAGGTGCAGAATTCGGCGTGGCTCTCCCAGCGCAGCTCGGCGCCGCCGAACGAGACGTGGTGATATTTGGCGCCCGATGCCGGCGCTGGAAGCCCGCGGGCGTTGCACAGGGCTGCCACCGCCTTGCGATCGGCCTGGGCCGTGGTCGGGTCCAGCAGGAAGGCGGCGTGCAGCATGCGCCGGGGCGCCTGCGCCGGCGCGAACGGGCGCGCATGAAGCTCGCGCAAGACCTGCGCGCGCAGGGGATGGGCATGAAGCGCCCGCCCTTCGCCGATGACGAGGTCCGCCTCGCCGCCCGTGCGCCCAGTGTCCATCGCGCCCGCTCCCCTGTGTGTTTTGTCCGTGCTGGCACGGCGGCGGCGCGCGATCAAGGCGCATGCTCCGTCGCAAGCGTCGCACCGGGGGAGCGGGAGAGGCGGAGGCGATCGGGGCGGGCCCCGCCCCTCCCCCCTCACAGGTGTCGCAGCACCCGCGCCGGCGGCACCGAAAGCGCCCTCAGGGTGCCGGCGAGCCCGACGCCCATTGTGACCACCAGCGCGCCGATGACCGCGCCGACAGCTGCCGGCAGCGAGAAGCTGAAGCCGATGTCCATCACCTGCGTCACCACCGCGAAGGCGGCAAGGCTGCCCGCCGCCACCGCCACCAGCGCGGTGGCGAGGCCCAGCCCGGCATATTCGAGGGCATAGGCGAACATGAGCCGGCCCCGCGTCGCCCCCAGGGTCTTCAGGATCACCGCGTCATAGATGCGACCTTCACGCCCCGCCGCCAGGGCACCGGCCAGCACCAGCACCGAGGTGATGAGGGTGACGAGGCTTGCCGCGCGGATACCGAGCGACAGGTTGTCCAGCATGCGCTGGGCCTCCTCCAGCGTCTCCTTCACCCGCACCGTGGTGATGGCCGGAAAACGCCCCGCCACCGCCTTCAGCAGCGCGACTTCCCGCGCGGTGTCGCCGCCATCGGGAAAGGTGAGTGTGGCCAGCACCGTGTGCGGCGCCCCGGCGAAGGTGGCCGGCGAGAACACCATGACGAAATTGATGCCGAGCCGCTCCCACTTCACCTCGCGCAGATTGGCGATGCGGGCGGTGATGGGGCGGCCGAGCACGTTCACCGTCACATGATCACCCAGAGCGAGGCCAAGGCCCTTGGCCAGCTCCGCGTCGAAGGAAACGAGGGGCTCGGTCTCGTCGCCGGTCCACCACTGGCCCGCCACCACCCGCGAGCCCTCCGGCACCTGGGCGGCGCTGGAGATGCCGCGATCGCTCTGCAGGACCCAGGCGGCATCGGCGCGCGGCTTCACCTCCTCGGCGGGAGTGTCCTTCACCCTGGTGATGCGCCCGCGCAGCATGGGCACCGCCTTTACCTCGGCGCCGGGGGCCGTGGCGGCCAGGAAGGCGCGAAACTCCGGTTCCTCGCCACTGGGCACGTCCACGAAGAAGAAGCTCGGCGCCGCCTGCCGCATCGGACCGGCCAGTTCGCGGTTGAGGCTCGCATCGATGAGGGCGATGCCCACCATCAGCGACAGGCCGAGCCCCAGGGACAGCACGACGGACGGCGTCAGCGCTCCCGGCCGGTACACATTGGTAAGGGCGAGGCGCACCATGGCATCCTTGGGCCTGGGCGCCCGTCGCGCCAGCGCCATCAGGCCGGCGGCGACGCCGCGCAGCAACAGGAACACCAAGGCCGCCGCGGCGAGGAAGACCGCGGCGGCGCGCCGGTCCTCCGACGTGGCCATCGCCAGCACCACCAGCGCCGCGCCCACCCCCGCCACCGCCAGAAAAGTGCCGAGGCCGATCTTCACCGCCGGCTCGCCGATGCCGTCGCGGAACAAAGCGGAGACCCGCGCCTGCTGCGCCCGCGCCAGCGGCAGCAGGGAGAACAGGGCCGACACCAGCACGCCATAGAGCGCGGCCAGCGCCAGCGCCGCCGGATCGATGCGCGGCTCCAGCGGAAACGGCACCAAAGCGCCGATGGCCGCGCTCGCCGCGAACGGCAGCGCCGCGCCCAGAACCAGCCCGATGCCGATGCCCAGCGCCGCGATCAGTCCGATCTCGGCGGCATAGGTAAAGAAGATGTCGCGCCGCGTGGCGCCCACGGCCTTCAGGGTGGCGATGACCTCGCGCTTGGCCGCCAGATGGCTCGACACCGCATTGGCGACGCCGACCCCGCCCACCATGAGCGCGGTGAGCGCCACCAGCGCCAGGAACTGACTGATGCGCCGCACGTTGCGGGCGAGCTGCGGGGTGGCCCCGTCGCGGGTGCGCATCTCGAAACCCGCCGCGCCGAAGCGCTCCCGCGTGGCATCCATGAAGGCGGTGAGCGCCGTCGGTGACGGATCGGCCAGCACCACGCGATAGCTCCAGCGCACCAGGCTTCCCGGCTGGATCAGCCGGGTCTGCGACAGCACGCCCTGCGATACCAGGAGCCGCGCGCCGAAGCCGATGCCGGAGGAGAGCTTGTCCGGCTCACTGTCGAGCACGGCGCGCACCTCCACCATGGCATCGCCCAAAAGCAGGCGGTCGCCCACCTTCAGGCCCAGCCGGCCGAGCAGCACCGGATCGGCCGCCGCGCCATAGAAGCCGCCCTTTTCGCCCAGCACGTCGGCCAACGGCGCGGGTGGGCTCAGGGTCACCTGCCCCACCAGGGGATAGCGGCCATCCACCGCCTTCACCTCGGCCAGCGCCGCATCGCCGCCGGCGGTGCGGGCCATCACCCGCAGCAAGGCGGTGGTGCCCAGCGTGCCGGCGCTTTCGAGCACCGCGCGCTCGTCCGCGCTCGCCTCCCGCTGCACCAATGTAAAGGCGGCATCGCCGCCGAGGATGGCGCGACCTTCCCGCTCCAACCCCTGGGTGAGCGCCCCGGCAAAGGAGCCGATGCCGGCAATAGCCATGACGCCCAGCACCAGGCAGCCGAGGAACACGCCGAAGCCCCGCCGCGCCCCGCGCAATTCACGCAGGGCGAAGCGCAGGGACCGGGGCAATCGAGGCGCGGCGGCGACGAACGCCGCCATCACAGCGCTTCCGCGCCAGCGCGGGGCGTCACGGCGCTGTCGTCCTTCACCACGCCGGAATGGAGGGACAGCACCCTTTGGCAGCGCCGCGCCAAGGCGGTGTCGTGGGTGACGAGCACCAGCGTCGTGCCCCGCGCCCGATGGACGGAGAAGATGAGGTCCATGATCTGCCGGCCGGTGGCCTCGTCCAGATTGCCGGTGGGCTCGTCGGCGACGAGGATGGGCGGCTCGGGGGCGAGCGCGCGGGCGAGCGCCACCCGCTGCTGCTCGCCGCCGGAAAGCTGGCCGGGATAATGCTGCGCGCGGGCGGAAAGCCCCACCGCCTCCAGTTCCCGCGCGGCGCGGGCGAAGGCGTCGGCGCGGCCCATCAGTTCCAGCGGCACGGCGACGTTTTCCAGCGCCGTCATGGTGGGGATGAGGTGGAAGGACTGGAACACGATGCCGATATGCCGGCCGCGAAACCGCGCCAGCGCATCTTCCCCGAGCCGCGTGATGTCGGTGCCGGCCACGGTGACACGGCCGGTGTCCGCGCGTTCGAGACCCGCCATCACCATGAGCAGGGTAGACTTGCCGGAGCCCGAGGGGCCCACAAGCCCCACGGCCTGCCCCGCCCCGATCTCGACAGAGATGTCCTTCAGGACATGGACCCGGGCCGCCCCGGTTCCCAGGGAGAGGTCCACATGCGACAGCGCAATGGTGGAACGCGGAGAGGACACATCATCCATGCCTGAAAATGCCGTGGCTCGAAAAAAGGGATCTGCGACGATCGCCGCCGGGGAATGCCGGCGCACTCGCCTATGGGAGACGGCATTTAAGGCGGCGGCGGGGCTGATGGCCGCGCTCACCCTGTTCACGTTCACGTCAGGGCTTCCCGCCTCGGGGCGGGCGATGGCGGCCGAGGCGCGCACCGTGCGCATCGTCGCGTTCGGCGACAGCCTCACCGCCGGCTACGGCCTGCCCGCCAGCGCCGCCTTCCCGGCCCGCCTGGAAGCGGCGCTGAAGGCCAAGGGCCTCGACGTGAAGGTCGAGAATGCCGGCGTCTCCGGCGAGACCGCGTCCCAGGGGCTCGCCCGGCTCGACTGGTCCATCGGCGAGGGCACCGACGCGGTGATCGTGGAACTGGGCGCCAACGACATGCTGCGCGGCCTCAACCCCGCCACCACGCGTGCCGCCCTGACCGAAATCGTCCAGCGGCTGAGGGCACGCGGCATCACCGTGCTTCTGGCCGGCATGAAGGCCGCGCCCAATCTGGGCAAGCCCTATCAGGAGACGTTTGACGCCATCTTCCCCGAGCTGGCGGCGGCGGAAGGGGTGCTGCTCTATGCCTTCTTCCTCGACGGCGTGGCGGGCGATCGCAGCCTGATCCAGCCGGACGGGCTCCATCCCAATGCGGAGGGGGTCAGGCGCATCGTCTCCGGCATCCTGCCCAAGGCGGAGGAGCTGGTGGCGCAGGTCCAAGCTAAAGGGAGGTAGGCCGGGAAAGCCTGCCCGAGCAGGGGATAGGCCAGCTAGACTGACTAATTTTTCAGCATTTCCAGCATCACTCATCAGCACTTGACCAATCCATAATCATTCATCTAAATTCCGCCGCTTTCTGCGGGGATCGCCCTGCCCATTCGTTGCGTTTGCGTACCCATTTTGCTTGAAACAACAGTGAGAACGACAATGGTTCGGGAATTCGAGTATCAGGGCGAGACCTTCCGCGTCACCGCCCATGGCGTTCATGGCCACGAAGAGATTTTCATCGTCCATATCGAAGAAGACGGCGTGGAGGGCGCGGAAATCTCCATCGACCGCATGACCGAAGAGAATGACACCAGCGCGCCCATCGAGGCCATCCTGGTGATGCTGTGCGACAAGCTCATCCCCCAGAGCGAGATCCAGGTGCAGAACCCCGAGGCGCCTTTCGCCTGGCGCGAGGGCAACGTGGTGTTCCAGGTCCACGACGGTCTCCAGGACACCAAGCACGACTGATCGGCGATCGGCTGCGCGTGGGCGGTGCGCGCGGCGCCCGATTGAACGAAATTCGAAACGAAAGCGGCCGTCCCGGAACCTCCGGGACGGCCGTTTCATGTGAAACATCGTTAACGGAACCTTGCACCGCGGCTTGGGTTCAAGCCGCGGTGCAGCCGTCCTACTTCTTCTTGGCGGGTGCTGGGGCGACCGGCGCCGACACGGCCGGCTTGGCAGGAGCCTCCACCACGATCTTGCGCGGAGGCAGTAGCTGCAGCGCCTGCACCGCCTGTCCGGCGAAGCCGTTCAAAAGCTCGTTCTGGTCCGCCACCGTGGTGTTGGGCTGGACCGCCACCACCCGGCAATAGGCCGCGATCAGCGCATTGGCCACGTCGGCGGGACGCGCCTTCGGGGTCTGCTGGTACAGCGTCGTGGCGAGGGTGGAGATGGCGTCCGCAGCGAGCGGCGGCTTCGGCGTGCCGAGGAGTTTGGTGGCGGCGGCGGACAGGTCCGCCGGCACCGCCTTGCCGTCATCCGCCGGGCAGGCGAGTTTGCCCACGAGGCTCTTCGGCTCCTTCAGCACCAGGCCCGGCCCCACCGGCAGCGCCCAGGCGATGGGCTGGCTGTCGACCGGACCGGTGACGGTCCGCCGCGACACCTCCAGCGCCGTCTGCAGGGTGAAGCGGCGCAGCTCCGCATACTTCTGCCAAGTGGGAGCGTCGCTCTTGGCCACCACCGGGCAATAGGCGGCGGTGAGCGCGTCCACCACCGCGCCGCTGCCCGAGGTGCCCGAGGCGGCCTTGTAGGCATCCACCATCATGGGAATGGAGCGCTGGCCGCCGGCCATCATGGCGGAGAGCGCTGCCACCGCCTTCGGGTCCGGCCCGTCCGAGCCGGGGGCACCGCCCACGTCCGGGCAGGTGAAGGCGTCCGCCGCCTGCGTGCCGTAGTCCGGCGCATGGGCGGTGGCGCGCCAGGAGGCGACCATGGAAGAGGTCACATTCGGCGCGGCGGTGTTGCCCCAGGAGGTGCGCACATAATTGGCGAGATCGGCGATCTGCTGGTCGTCGAGCCGGCCGGCGAAGGACGGCATGGCGCCATAGGTGCCCCCCGTGGGCAGGCCGCCGAGCACGGCCATGATGATGTTGTAGGGCTCCGCCGCCACCACCGCCGGATTGCCGGCCAGCGCCGGCACCGTGTCGCCGCGGCCGGCGCCCTTGTCCATGTGGCAGACGGCGCAATTGTCCACATAGAGCGCCGAGGCGCGGGTGTAGACGGCGGCCGACAGCGGCGAGGCCGCCTGCGGGGCCGGCACGTCCGCCGGGCGAGGCGAATCGAACAGATAGGTGACGATGGCGGCGCGGTCGGCATCGGTGAGGAAACCGAGGGAGTCATGCACCACCTCGGCCATGGGGCCGAACACCGAGGTCTTGGCGGGTGCCGAGCCGGTCTTGAGAAACACCGAGAGGGTGTCCACCGTCCAGCCGTCCTTCTTCAGCGCATCGGCAGCAATGTCCGGTGCCCAGAAGCCGTCCACGTCGGCGCCGAGGAAATGGGCCTTGCCCTTGGTGGCGCCCATGATGTTGCGCGGGGTGTGGCAATCCGAGCAGTGGCCCAGCGCGTTCACCAGATAGGCGCCGCGGTTCCAGGCCTCGCTCTTACCGGCGTCGGTGATGAAGCGGGCGTTCTGGAAGAACAGCTCCCGCCACGCCAGCATGCCGAGGCGCACGTTGAAGGGGAATTCCAGGCCATTGGCCGGCGGGGTGTTGGGAATGGGCGGAATGCGCCGCACGAAGGCCCACAGGGCCTTCATGTCGTCGTCGCTGATTTCCGTATAGGCGTCGAACGGCATGGCCGGATAGAGATAGGCGCCGTCCTTGCGGATGCCGTTGCGCACCGCGTTCACGAACTCATCGTAGGTCCACAGGCCGATGCCGGTGGAGCGGTCCGTGGTGATGTTGGGCGAGTAGATCGCGCCGAACGGGGTGTTCAGCCCCAAGCCGCCGGCGAAGGGCTTTGCCTTGTCGCCGGTGTGGCAGGGCATGCAGT
The DNA here is from genome assembly GCF_005871085.1 of Xanthobacter autotrophicus. Lineage (GTDB taxonomy): Bacteria > Pseudomonadota > Alphaproteobacteria > Rhizobiales > Xanthobacteraceae > Xanthobacter > Xanthobacter autotrophicus. The sequence goes on from NZ_VAUP01000035.1 coordinate 220,118, forward strand.
CCGCCGCCTTGGCGAGATATTCGCCGCGCACCACGAGGTCGGCGTCCTTGGCCGCGTCGGCCACCGGATAGGTGGCCATCTGCGCCAAGGCCGGCGCACCGGCGCTCAGCAAGGTGGCGGCCGCCAGCGCGGCGATGCTGCGGGAAAATCCTGAAACCCTGGCCATTGTGCCCCCCGGTCGAATTCTCGATCCGATGCTCTGGAGCATGCGCGGATCGGCTTGCCGCCCATGCCCTTCGGATAACGTCGGTTCTTTTCGCGTCAGAGCCCCGATCCGGCTCTAGCTTAGACATCTTACAAGAGAGCGACATTGATAAAGCCGGGTCTTTCCCGGATCCATCCTCCTGCGAGTTGCCCCCGGAGACGTGCTTTGCGAAAAAGGGGCGCCAGAGAGTGAGCGCGACCGATCCGACGGATCGCGCCCGTTGGGGACCCCCATGACTTCGCCCAGATCGACCTCGCCCAGATCGACCGCGCCCGCATCGACCGCCGCCACCTTCCGCGCCATTCCGGTCGAAGACCTCTCCCCAGCCGAGGCCGCGAGCGAGCACAAGGCGTTGGCGCAGGAGATCACCAGCCACGACGCCGCCTATTATCGCGAGGACGCCCCCGTCGTCTCCGACGCCGAATATGACGCCCTGCGCCAGCGCTACGAGGCCATCGAGGAGCGCTTTCCGGGGCTGAGGGGCGAGGACAGTCTGTCGGAGAAGGTGGGCGCGGCGCCGTCGGAAAAGTTCGGCAAGGTCGCCCACAAGGTGCCCATGCTGTCGCTGGCCAACTGCTTCTCCGACGAGGAGGTGGTGGAGTTCGTGGCACGGGTGAAGCGCTTCCTCAATCTCGGGGCCGATGACGAGGTGGCCTTCACCTCCGAGCCCAAGATCGACGGCCTGTCCTGCTCCCTGCACTACGAGAACGGGCGCCTCACGGTGGCCGCCACCCGGGGCGACGGCAGCCAGGGCGAGGACGTGACGCAGAACGTGCGCACCATCGCCGACATCCCCGAGCACCTCACTGGAAAGGACGTGCCGCAGACCATCGACGTCCGCGGCGAGGTCTATATGGCGGGGGCCGATTTCGAGGCGCTGAACGCCCGTCAGGCGGCGGCGGAGGAGAAGGTGTTCGCCAATCCGCGCAATGCGGCCGCCGGCTCCCTGCGCCAGCTCGACCCGTCCATCACCGCGGCGCGACCGCTGAAATTCTTCGCCTATGCCTGGGGCGAGGCGTCATCGCTGCCTGCCGAGACCCAGTTCGGCGTGGTGGAGGCGTTCGCCCGCTGGGGCTTCACCACCAATCCGCTGATGGTGGTGGCGAAAGACGCCGCCGGGCTGATCGCCCATTACCGCTCCATCGAGGCGCAGCGAGCGCTGCTGGGCTACGACATCGACGGCGTGGTCTACAAGGTGAACAGCCTGGAGCTGCAGCGCCGGCTCGGCTTCGTTTCCCGCTCGCCGCGCTGGGCCATCGCCCACAAATTCCCGGCCGAGCAGGCCACCACCGTGCTGGAGGATATCGAGATCCAGGTGGGCCGCACCGGCGCCCTCACCCCGGTGGCCAAGCTCACCCCGGTGACGGTGGGCGGCGTGGTGGTGTCCTCCGCCACCCTGCACAATGAGGACGAGATCGCCCGCAAGGACGTGCGCATCGGCGACACGGTGGTGGTGCAGCGCGCCGGCGACGTGATCCCCCAGGTGGTGCGGGTGATCGAGGACAAGCGCCCGGCCGGATCGAAGCCGTATGAGTTTCCGACCCTATGCCCCGCCTGCGGCTCCCACGCCGTGCGCGAGGTGGACACCAAAAGCGGCAAGGTGGACGCGGTGCGCCGCTGCACCGGCGGCCTCATCTGCCCGGCGCAGATGGTGGAGCGGCTGCGCCATTTCGTGTCGCGCAACGCCTTCGACATCGAGGGGCTGGGCGAGAAGCAGGTGCGCGCCTTCTACGACTGGGACCTCATCAAGTCCCCCGCCGACATCTTCACGCTGGAGGCGCGCAACAAGGAGGGCCTCCAGCGGCTGGAGAATCGCGACGGCTGGGGCAAGACCTCCGCCACCAACCTGTTCGCCGCCATTGCCGAGCGGCGCACCGTGGCGGTGGACCGCTTCGTCTTCGCCCTCGGCATCCGCCATGTGGGCGAGACCAACGCCAAGCGCCTCATGCGCCACTACGGCACCGTGGAGGCTTTGGAAGCCGGCGCGCTGGCGGCGGAAATCCCCGGCGAGGCGCATCCCAAGGGCAATGATGCCTGGCAGGAGATGATTGGCATCGACGGCATCGGCGACGTGGTGGCGGAAGCCGTCATCGAATTCTTCGGCGAGCCCCGCAACCGCGAAGTGGTGGCCGCCCTGCTGAAGGAAGTGACGCCCGAGCTCATGGAGCAGGTGGCGGCGGCCAGCCCGGTCTCCGGCAAGACCGTGGTGTTCACCGGATCGCTGGAGAAGATGACCCGCGACGAGGCCAAGGCCATGGCGGAGCGCCTCGGCGCCAAGGTGGCGGGCTCGGTCTCGGCCAAGACCAACCTCGTGGTGGCCGGCCCCGGCGCCGGTTCCAAGCTTGAGAAGGCGCAGGCGCTCGGGGTGCAGGTGATCACCGAGGACGAATGGTTCGAGCTGGTGGGAACCGCCCCCGCCCCTTGACGGGTCCGCTGCCAGCGCCCATTGCTCGCCCACCAGCCGGCCGGGCGGCCGCGGTGTGGGACCTTGCGTCCGCATCGAGGAAAGTCCGGGCTCCACTCAGACACGGTGCCGGATAACGTCCGGCGGGGGTAACCCTAGGGAAAGTGCCACAGAAAACAAACCACCCGCGAAGGACTTTCGGGTCCGCGCGGGCCAGGGTGAAACGGTGGGGTAAGAGCCCACCGCGCGACCGGCAACGGGAGCGGCACGGCAAACCCCACCGGGAGCAAAGTCGAATAGGGACGGCACGGGAAACCACCCCTGTCTGCGGGGCGCCGTCCGGGTTGACTGCTAGAGGCGCCGGGCAACCGGCGTCCCAGAGGAATGGTCGCCACGCGGGCGCAAGCCCGCCGTACAGAACCCGGCTTACAGGCCGGCTGGTGCATACCCCTCCCCGAGGTGATGGGTCATGCCGTCACCCTTCATCAGCCATGCATCTGGCGCATGGCAAGCGCCGTGGCCCCCGGGGGAAAACGGGTTGGCCTTCGGTCGGGCTACGGCCATAAGGCTTCAATCCCACCGTTTCGGTGTTGATTACCCCTTCCCCGCATTGCCCCTGCCCATGACCAAGCCGCCCCCCGTTCCCCTTACCTTGCACGGCATGCTGCACGGCGCGCGCGAGACCCTCCCGCTCATGCCGGGGCTCGCCGCCTTCGGCATGGCGTTCGGCGCCGCCTCGGTACAGAAGGGCTTCTCCATGCTGGAGGCCGTCCTTTCCAGCGGCCTCGTCTTCGCCGGCCTCGCCCAGATGGTGGCGCTCGAAGGCTGGCGGGAGCAGTGGACACCGGCTGCCCTCCTCGCACTCGGCCTGCTGACCATGACCGTCAACATGCGCCATGTGCTCATGGGGGCGTCCATGCGGCCGTGGCTGTGGTCCATGCCGGCGTGGAAAACCTACCCCTCCCTGCTGCTGATGGCGGACAACAACTGGGCCGCCGCCATGCGCTACCACCAAGAGGGTGGCAACGACGCCGGCTATTTCGTCGGCTCGGGGCTCGTCACCTGGGTGCTGTGGGTGGTCTCCACCGCGGCCGGGCACGCCATCGGCGGCGGCATTCCCGACCCCAAGGCGGTGGGCATCGACCTGGTGGTGCCGGCCTTCTTCGTGGCCATGCTGCTGCCCAACTGGAAAGGCCGGCGCGAGGCGGTGGGCTGGGGCGTGGCGGCCGCGGTCTCCATCGCGGTCTCGTTCGTACTGGCGGGGTGGTGGTTCATCGTCATCGGCGCCTTGGCCGGCGCGTTCGCAGGCGGGTTCACCGACGATGAGCGTTGATCCGCAGACCCTCGCCGCCATCTGCGTGATGGCGCTCGCCACCGCTTTCAACCGGTCGGCGGGCTTCTTCCTGATGCGCCTCATCCCGGTGACACCGCGGGTGCGTCGGGTGCTGGACTGCCTGCCGGGGGCGGTGCTGGTGGCGCTGCTGGCGCCCGGCGCGGTCCATGGCGATGCCGCCATGCTGGCCGGCCTCGGCGCCGCCTTCCTCGCCGCCAAATTCACGCGCAGCGACCTTCTCGCCGTGGTGGCCGCCATGGCGACGGCGGCGGGCCTGCGCGCCCTGGGTTTCTGACGGCCGGCTCTACACAGCAAGACGCCGGCGCGGCGAGGAGCCGGCCGGCGTCTGTGTGTTCCCGATGGTCTCTTGGAACCGTGTTTCCCAGTTGCGTTCCGGAGCCGGGGCTCAGCCCGGGGCGCCGGGCTTGGCGGCCGCCTGGGTGCCGGGGCTGGAGGGCTCGGCGGTGGGGGCCGCAGGCGCCGCGGGAGCGGCCGGCTTGGGCTTGGGCTTCGGCTTGTTGGTGATGGACCGCACCTGGGTGATGACCTCGTCGTGCAGCCGCGGCGACTTCTCGATGTTGAAATGATCGATGGAGCCGATGGCGTCGAGGTTGCGGTTCACGATGTTGCCGCGGAAGCCGGAGCCGGCGGTGAGGCGCTTCCCGTAGCCGTTCGTGGACTGGTAATAGTTCACGAAATAACCCTGCGCCCGGCCGACCTGGGTGACACCCACCGGATCGAAGGTCACCACCAGCTTGGGCGGCACGCCGAGGGCGGTGAGGCGCTCGGCCATCTCAATGGCGGCATCCGCGCCCAGTGAATGGCCGACGATGACGATGGGCGAATTGCCCGTGGCCCGGCTTTCGGCGGCGGCCGCATCGGCAAGCTGCTGCCACTGGCCATATTCATGCACCGTGGCGACGATCCCACGCCCGTTCATCTTGGCCGCCAGATCGTCCATGCCCAGCGAAAAGACATTGGCAAGGCCGCGCAGCAAATAAACGTGACCACGGTTCTGCTGGGCCAGCGCGGGCTGGGCAGCACAGATTACGATGAGCGCTGCAAGCAGGGCTTTGGCGAAGCGCAAGCCAGACTTCATGATGGCACCGTCCTTGATGGTGACCGAGTTCTGCCGCCAAAAGTCGGGCCGGGCAACTGCGGATCGGTTATCCGGCGCACAACCTCGGGAGCAGGCTGCATTTTTCACCACCCCGTGGCCCGACTGCATCATGCTGCATCAGCACAGGACCTAGGGTAAAAACCCTTCGTAGGTATTCACACACTACCGGCTAAGCTCATAGGTTGTATATTGATAAGCTTCGACTAAGATGGCCTCTTGGTGAGGGCACGAGCGTGAACGCAATTCTCACGGGATCCGTCGTCCAACGCGACGGGCGCGGCTTTCCTCCGGACCTTCAGATTCTCGCGAATCTCAGGATGGATACGGAGCTGAAGCGAGAGCGTCAGATCCGCCGACCGGAGCCGGAAGCTCCCGATTCGCGCCCGCCCGGCAGCGTGTTGATTGTCGCCGCCCTGTCGGCCATCTCCGGCGCGGTGATGGGCCTCGTCTTCGGCGGGCACTTCACCATCGCGACGGCTGTTCTGGTCTGCGTCCCCATTGGTGTGGCCGTTGGCATGTGGGTGCGCGGGCTGGCGGGCTGAGTCCGGCCGCCCCGCGCCGTTTCCAGGATCGTTTGCGTCAGGCCCCGCCCACCAGCAGCCCACCCACCAGCAGAACATGTAGGCTGCGGGGGCCGTGGGCACCCAGCAGCAGCGTCTGCTCGATGTCGGCGGAACGCGACGGACCGGTGATCCAGTTCACCGTGCGCGGCATCACCCCCGGCCCGAACTGCTCGCGCAGGCGCGTCCACACGCTCTCGTAGTCGCCAGCCACATCGGCCGCATCCACCACCACCAGGTGATGATCCGGCAGAAGGTTCAGCGTGCTGGGATTGTCGGGGCCCGAAAGCATCACCAGCGTGCCCGATTCGGCCACGCCAGCGAAGGCATGGGACAGGCCCGCGAGCTGGCGCCCGTCGGAGGCGCCGATCCAGACGTCGAGGTTGGGCTCGCGGTGCCATGGAAGCGACGCCAGACGGGCATCGCCGCCGCGCAGGATGGTCGGCGGCAGGTTACGGCCGCGCAGATAGGCCGCGACCGCGCCGGGCACATCATCCGCGCTCGGCAGATGGTCAATGCTGGCGGCAGCCGCCACCACCATGTCCTTGAAGAGGGCGAGCCGCTCGGCCGCCGGAAGCTGGGCGCGGGCAGGCACGAGGCCGCGCGGATGCCCGGCGAGCCGGCCGTCCACCTCCTGCCGGCGCGGCGCCTCCTGCGAGGTGACGCCCAGCGCGCGGCGGACCGAGGCGAAGACCGTGTCGCGGGAAGAGGTCATGGGCGGGCGTCCCTGTTGGCGTGCCGGGTATTGCGCGCGGCCTTCTGGGCGCGCCACTGGGCCTGGAAGGTGCCGCCCTCGGGCGCCGGGAAATCGCGGTGGCCGGTCCAGCCACCGGCGAGCGGCAACGAAGCGAAGCGCCCTTTCTTGCGGCCGAGGACGGACAGCAGCTTCATGGCAAGGCCCGTCGCCGGCCGGTACAGCCAGCCGCGCCGCGCGAAGAAACCCCACACAGCAAGGCCGTAGCGCTGGGGCGCCGGCGTGAGGTGCCGCTCGAACTCCTTCTCCCGCCAATGCCGCATGAGCTTGGGCAGGGGGATGCGCACCGGGCACACCTCTTCGCAGCGGCCGCAGAAGGTGGAGGCGTTGGGCAGGTTGGCGCCCTTCTCGATGCCGATGAGGGCGGGGGTCAGAACCGATCCCATGGGACCGGGATAGACCCAGCCATACGCATGCCCGCCCACCGCATGGTAGACTGGACAATGGTTCATGCAGGCGCCGCAGCGGATGCAGCGCAGCATCTCCTTCAGCGGGCCCCCGAGCATGCCGGAGCGGCCGTTGTCGAGGATCACCACGTGATACTCCCCCGGCCCGTCCGGATCGCCGGGGCGGCGCGGGCCGGTGGAGAAGGTGGTGTAGACGCTCATCTCCTGCCCGGTGGCCGAGCGGGCGAGCACGCGCAGGAGCTGGCTCACGTCCTCCAGCGTCGGTACCAGCTTTTCCAGCGAGGCCAGCACGATGTGCGCCTTGGGCAGGGTCTGGGTGAGGTCGCCGTTGCCCTCGTTGGTGACGATGATGGAGGTGCCGGTCTCCGCCACCAGGAAGTTGGCACCGGTGATGCCCACGTCCGCCACCAGGAACTTCTGGCGCAGCTCGCCCCGCGCCTCGGCCAGCAGCGCCGTGGGCTCGGAGAGGTTGCGCTCGGGGGCGAGGTGCGCATGGACGCGGCGGAAGTCCTCCTCCACCTGCTCCTTGTTGAGGTGGATGGCGGGGGCGATGATGTGGGACGGCGCTTCGCCGCGGATCTGGATGAGATATTCGCCGAGATCCGTCTCCACGGGCTCGATGCCGGCGCTCTCCAGGTGATCGTTGAGGCCGATCTCTTCCGAGATCATGCTCTTGCCCTTGGTCACGGTCCGTGCGCCAAGGTCGCGGCAGATCTTCGTGACGATGTCCCGCGCCTCGGCCGCGTCCACCGCGAAATGCACATGGCCGCCGGCCGCCTTCACCTTCTCCTCGAAGCGCTCCAGATAGAGGTCGAGGTGGGCCAGCGTGTGGTTCTTGATGTCCCGCGCCGAGTCGCGCAGGGCGTCGAACTCCGGCAGCTTTTCCGCCGCTGCCGTCCGCTTGCCGATGAAGCCCGGCCCGACCTTGGACAGCGCCGCCTGCAGCGGCACATCGGCCAGGGCGCGCTTCGCATTGTCCTTGAAACGGGGCGAGGTGATCTCGACGCTCATGGGGTTTTCTCCGGAGCGGGTTCGCCGAGGGCGGGGGCATCGCCCATGCCCGCGAGCACCTCGGCCACGTGGCGCACCACCACCGGGCGGCCCTGGCGCTGGAGCTTCCCGGCCATGTTCATGAGGCAGCCCAGATCCCCCGCCAGAAGCGTGTCCGCCCCAGAGGCTGCGATGTTGGCCGTCTTCTTCTCCACGATGGCGTTGGAGACATCGGGATATTTCACGCAGAAGGTGCCGCCGAAGCCGCAGCAGGTGTCGGCGTCCGCCATCTCGGCGAGGGTCAGCCCCTCCACCGAGGCAAGCAGCGCGCGCGGCTGGTCCTTCACCCCCAGTTCGCGCAGGCCGGAGCAGCTGTCGTGATAGGTGACGGTGCCGTCATAGGCCGCCTCCACCCGCGTCACCCCGCGCACGTCCACCAGGAACGACACCAGCTCGTGGACCTTGGCGCAGAAGCGGTCCACGCGCCCCGTCCAGTCCGGCTCGCCGGCGAACAGCTCGGGATAATGGGCCTTGATCATGCCGGCGCAGGAGCCGGACGGCGCCACTACGTAATCGAAATTCTCGAACGCCGCGATCACCTGCTCGGCCAGGGCGCGGGCGGTGGCCCGGTCGCCGGAATTGAAGGCGGGCTGGCCGCAGCAGGTCTGCGCCGGCACGTCCACGTCGCAGCCGGCATCCTCCAGCAGCTTTGCCGCCGCGAACCCGATGGAGGGCCGAATCATGTCCACGAGGCAGGTACAGAACAGGCCGACCCGCGGCGGCGACAGGTCCGCATTCCGTGGCGAGGAGAAGGGCATGGCATCCCGGGCGTTGTGGGTGTGCGCGCGGCACCGGTGGGCGGTCGCGCATTTTAGAACGATTCATATAGCACCCGGCCCGGCGCCCCGAAAAGGCGCGTGCAGGCAGGCGCCGTGTCTCGGTTTGAAAGAAGCGCGCAGGCCTGCTCCCTCTCCCGCGTTCGGAGGAGGGGTGGGGAGGGGGCACGGCACCGGGCAGAACACAGGGGCAGGTTGGCGGAGCGGGTCTGCCCCCACCCTGCCCTCCCCCGCACGCGGGAGAGGGTTCCCGGTGTGCCCAGTCAAAGCGGCAGATTTCAAAACGGAGACGCCGCTGCCCGCTCACGGCTCGATCAGCAGCCGCGGCGCACGGGACAGCCGGGACAGCAGCCGCAGCATGTCGGCCCGCCTCAAGGCCACGCAGCCCTCGGTGGGCCGGAAGCCGGGACGGGCCAGATGGACGAACACCGCCGAACCCCGCCCCGCCACCCGCGGGCGGGTGTTGTGGTCGAGCACCAGCACCAGATCATAGAGCCCATCGTCCCGCCACATGCGCTCGTGGGAGATGTTTCGGGCGCCGCCCATGGGGAGGGCGACGGGCTGGTTGTAGCGCCGGTCGGCGGCGTCATCACACCAGCCGTCACCGGGCTTCAGCGCCCGGCAAGGCAGGCGCGTCACCGGGCGCGGGCCGTGGTCGGGCCGGTAGAGGAGACGCACGATCCGCCAATGTCCGCCGGGGGTTCGCCCGTCGCCCTCGCGCTTGTCGAAGGCGATCCCGGAGCGCCCGAGCGCCACCGGAAGGGTGAGGCCGCCGTAGTGCAAAATGCCGAGATGAGGGGGCCCCGGACGTCGCCTGACCCTGATTCGGGAGATGCCCACAGGATATCGCTCGATCATGACGTAGTGTAATACCCCCCGACGCTCGTCCATGGATGGAAATTTGCGCCAAGCCATGGACATGCTCTACTTGCGCGATTCGCGCGCCTGCAAGGGCGCAGGAGGAATTGAATGCCCAATGCGTGGAAAATCCTGGTGGTCGAAGACGACCCGGAGCTGCGCGACGCCCTGATCGAACAGCTCGCGCTCCAGGACGAGTTCGAACCGGTGCCCGCCGAGACCGCCGCCGGCGCCATGGAACTGGCGAAGAACGGTGCCATTGATCTCGTCATCATGGACGTGGGCCTGCCCGACATGGACGGGCGCGAGGCGGTGCGCCTGATGCGGCGCGCCGGCTTCAAGGCGCCCATTCTCATGCTCACCGGGCACGACACCGACAGCGACACCATCCTGGGCCTCGAGGCCGGGGCCAACGACTATATCATCAAGCCGTTCCGCTTCGCCGTGCTGCTGGCGCGCCTGCGGGCGCAGATGCGCTCCCACGAGGCGAGCGAGGACGCGGTGTTCGCCATCGGCCCCTATTCCTTCCGGCCCGGCGCGAAGCTGCTGCTGACAGATCGTGGCTCCAAGATCCGCCTGACCGAGAAGGAGACGGCGATCCTGCGCTATCTCTACCGCGCCGGGAAGACGCCGGTGCCGCGCGAGACCCTGCTGCAGGAAGTGTGGGGCTATAATTCCGGGGTCACCACCCATACGCTGGAAACCCACATCTACCGCCTGCGCCAGAAGATCGAGCCCGATCCCTCCAACCCCACACTGCTCGCAACCCAGGCCGGTGGCTACAAGCTGGTGCCTTGAGCCGTCGGGATGCGCGCGTTGCACATCCCGCGGCCCCAACACGTGAGGAAACCCCTTCGGTGAGCATTGAGAGGGACATCGCGCTGCTTCGGTCAGTCGCCACCTTCGACATGCTGAACAGCGAGGCCCTGCGCCTGCTGGCGGGCGACGCGCAGGCCGAGACCCTGGCGCGGGGCGAAACCCTGTTCCGCATGGGCGAGACCGCCGACTGCGCCTATGTGGTCGCCTCCGGCCACGTCCGCCTCGTGGATGACCGCAAGGCGGACGCGCCGCGCCTCCTGAAGGAGGTCGGTCCCGGTACCCTCATTGGCGAGACCGCCCTCATCGTGCCCACGCCCCGCCCGGTGACGGCGGTGGCCGCCGACGAGGTTCAGCTGCTGAAGATCCCCCGGACGGCCTTCGTCGCCATGCTGGAGCGCTTCCCAGATGCCACCGCCAAGATGCGGCGCGCCATCGCCAAGCGGCTGGAAGACACCATCCGCGCCCTCGACACGGTGCGCCTGAAGCTCGAGGACCAGCGCGCGCGGCAACGCCGCCGGCGCTGAACGTTCCCTCAGGCGAGGAAGACTCCTGCCCCCGCAAGCACCACCACCACCGCCAGCGGCGGCACCCGCCACACGGTGAGCAGCAGGAAGCCGGCCACCGCCGCCACGAAGTCCGGCGCGTCGAACACGGCGCCGGTGAAGACGGGGCTGTAGAGGGCCGCCCCGATGAGGCCCACCACCGCCGCATTAGCGCCGCGCATGGCGGCTTGGGCACGAGTGCGGCGCCTCAGCTGGTCCCAGAACGGCAGCACGCCGGTCACCAGCAGCAGACCCGGCAGGAAGATCGCGCCGAGCGCGATGGCCGCCCCGGCGATGCCGTTGGGTTCGGGGCCCATGGCCGCGCCGAGATAGGCGGCGAAGGTGAACAGCGGGCCGGGCACCGCCTGGGCGAGGCCGTAGCCGGCGAGGAAGGTGGAAGCGGAAACCCAGCCGGGCGCCACCACCTCGGCCTGGAGCAAAGGCAGCACCACGTGGCCGCCGCCGAACACCAGCGCGCCAGAGCGGTAGAAGGCATCGAACAGGGCGAGGGTCTGGACGCCGGTCGCTGCCGCGACCACCGGCGGTACCACCAGAAGCGCCGCGAACAGACCCAGCAGGAGTGCGCCCGTGCGCCGCGAGAGCGGCACCGCCAGGGCCGGCTCCGGTCCCGGCACATCCCCACGCGCGGGGGCCGCCTCGGCGCAGAGGACGAGCCCCGCGAGGGCGCCCAGCGCGATGGCCGCCACCTGCCCCAATGCGCTGCCGGCGAACACCACGAGCGCAAGGGCGGCGAGGGCAATGCCGGCGCGGGCGCGATCTGGCGTCAGGGTGCGGGTCATCCCCCACACCGCCTGCGCCACCACGGCGACGGCCACCAGCTTGAGGCCATGCAGCACGCCGTCGGTGCCGGCAAGGCTCGCCGCGCCCAGGGCGCAGGCCGTCAATACAATTGCCGAGGGCAGGGTGAAGCCAGCCCAGGCGGCGAGCCCGCCGAGCAGTCCGCCGCCGCGCAACAGGCCCAGCGCGAAGCCGAGCTGGCTGGAGGCGGGGCCGGGCAGGAACTGGCACAGGGCGACGAGATCGCCATAGGCGGCGTCGTCCATCCAGCGCCGGCGCAACACCAGCTCGTCGCGGAAATAGCCGAGATGGGCGACGGGGCCGCCGAACGAGGTGAGGCCGAGCTTGAGGAAGGCGCCGAACACTTCGCCGGTCGAGCCCGGGGGGGCACTTGTCCCGTGTGCGCCCGTCTCCTGCACGCCCGTCTCCTGCGCGCGTGGCGCACTCTGCTCCGTCATGGCGTGCGGCCCCGTTCTGTCGGAGCCTTCGATGTCATCGGTACCGGCAGGCCGTCAAGGCGGCGCCGTGCCGCCCTCAAAGAAACCGCCTCCCCTGGGGGAGGCGGTAGCGGACCTTGCGGTCCCGGTCCGGCGAGCCACCGCCCGCCTCTCCGGGGAGAGGCGGAGCCCGCCGGATGTCGTCAGGCCCTGCTCACTCGGCCGCGATGGCCGGGGCGCCGGTGGTCTCCAGCTCGTCCTCAAGGGAGAAATGCTCGCCGTTGAGGGCGCGGTTGAGCTGGTCCTTGTTCAGCTCGCCTTCCCAGCGGGCGACCACGATGGTGGCCACCGCATTGCCGATGAAGTTGGTGATGGCCCGGCACTCGGACATGAAGCGGTCGATGCCGAGGATGAGGGCGAGGCCCGCCACCGGCACGCTCGGCACCACCGAGAGCGTGGCAGCGAGGGTGATGAAGCCGGCGCCGGTGATGCCCGCCGCGCCCTTGGACGAGAGCATGGCCACCAGAAGCAGCAGGATCTGTTCCTCGAACGACAGGTGGATGCCGGTGGCCTGGGCGATGAACAGGGCCGCCAGCGTCATGTAGATGTTGGTGCCGTCGAGGTTGAACGAGTAGCCCGTGGGGATCACCAGGCCCACCACCGACTTGGCGCAGCCGGCGCGCTCCATCTTCAGCATCAGGCCCGGCAGGGCGGCTTCCGACGACGAGGTGCCGAGCACGAGGAGCAGTTCCTCGCGGATATACTTCAGCAGCTTCCACAGGGAGAAGCCGTTGTAGCGCGCCACCAGGCCCAGCACCACGAAGATGAACAGGGCGGCGGTGATGTAGAAGGTGACGATCAGCATGGCGAGGTTCGCCACCGATCCGATGCCGTATTTGCCGATGGTGAAGGCCATGGCGCCGAAGGCGCCGATGGGGGCCGCCTTCATCAGGATCGCCACCAGGCGGAACATGGCCGCCGACGCCGAGTTCAGGATCTTCATCACCGGCTCGCCGGCATCGCCGACGCCGCCCAAAGCGATGCCGAACAGCACGGCGAAGAACAGCACCTGCAGGATGTCGCCCGAGGCGAGCGCCGAGATGGGCGTCGTCGGGATGATGTTCATCAGGAAGCCGATGATGGTCGAGTCATGGGCCTGCGCCGCATAGCCGGCCACTGCCTTGGGGTCCAGCGACTTGGGATCGATGTTGAGGCCCGAGCCGGGCTGCACCACGTTCGCCACCACGAGGCCGATGAGCAGCGCCAGGGTGGAGAAGGTGATGAAGTAAATCATGGCCTTGCCGGCCACGCGCCCGACCTTGGCAAGGTCGCGCATGCCGGCGATGCCGGTGACCACGGTGAGGAAGATGACCGGGGCGATGACCATCTTCACCAGCTTGATGAAGGCGTCGCCCAGCGGCTTCAGGCTGGCGCCCACATCCGGGTAGAAATGGCCGAGCAGGATGCCGGCGATGATGGCGATGATGACCTGGAAATACAGGTGGTGGTAGAATTTGCGCGGATGCGCCGACAGCGCCACGGCGGGAATTGCATGGGCCATTGGAGAGTTCCTCCGCCGGCGCCGGGGTGCCTCTTGCGATGGGCACTGCGGACGCCGGATGCTTCATTGACGGGACGGCGCGGCGCGCCGGGCACGCCCCCTCTTGCGCAAGCTGCATGCCAGTCCCGCGTCACACGCGTATCTTTGTTAGAGCTTTGGAAACGAACACAAATTTCTGGAAGCTCCGGAATAGCGCTCGACTCCGCGTGCGGATGGATGCACTCTCACTCTCAACCACGTGCGGAAAATCGCACAGTTTGAGATCGGGATCGGGAGTGGACGCGTCCCTTAGCGAGGGTCGACCGGCAACCCGTCGGCGACCCATCCTCGTGGCAGCGGGCGTGGGGGCGGCCATCGCGCTCACCCTGCTGGGGCTCGACCGGGTGGCGGACTATGCCGCCCGGCGCTGGGCCCTGGCCCAGGTGGAGGCGAGCGCGGCCACCGCCGCCGCCCTGCGCGTGGCGGTGCTGCGCTCCGAGATCGAAAAGCAGCGCTCCCTGCCTCTCGCTTTGGCCCAGGACCCCGACGTGCGCCGGGCGCTGGAGACCGGCAACACGGCGCGCATCGACGCCCTCAACAAACGGTTCGAGCAACTGGCGGCGGGCACCCGCACCGGCGTCATCTATCTCATCGACGCCGATGGCCACACCATCGTGGCGAGCAACTACCGCACTCCCGAAAGCTTCCTGAACAGCGACTACGGCTTCCGCCCCTATTTCCGTCTCGCCTTGGCGCAGGGCCGGGCCGAGCATTTCGCCTTCGGCACCGTCAGCCACCGCCCCGGCCTTTATCTCGCCCAAAGGGTGGAGGCGGACGGCGTGCCCATCGGCGTGCTGGTGCTTAAGGCCGAGTTCGACGCGCTGGAGGACGAGTGGCGGCGTTTCGCCGAGCCCACCTTCGTCACCGATGCCCGCCACATCGTGCTCATCTCCAGCGTGCCCGGCTTCCGCTTCCGCACCACCCAACCCCTCGACCCAACGGAGCGCGAGGCCATCCGCGAGAGCCTCCAGTTCGGCGATGCGCCCCTCGACCTCCTCGACCTCGCCCCCACCGCCGCCGATCCGGCGGTGAAGCGGGTGCGGCTACCCGGCCAGGCCAAGCGGGAGGATTTCCTCGAATCCTCCCTGCCCGTGCCCACCACCGACTGGACCTTGTCGGTGCTCGCGCCCACCGCCGCCACCACCAACCTTGCCGCCACCGCGGCGCGCACTTCCGCCGCCCTGCTTGGGGTGGTCGCCATCGGCTCAGCGGGATTGTGGCGCACCCGCCGCCGCCGCCGCGCCCGCGCCGAGGCGCAGGAGGCCGAGGCCCGGCGCGAGTTGGAAGCGCGGGTTGCCGACCGCACCGCCGAGCTGAGCGCCGCCAACGCCCAGCTGCGCACCGAGATGGAGGAGCGCCGGCGCGCCCGCCTCGCCATCGACGCCCTCCAGGACGAGCTGGTGCAGGCGTCCAAGCTCGCGGTGCTGGGCCAGATCGCCGCCGGCGTCGCCCATGAGGTGAACCAGCCGGTGGCGGCCATCCGCACCTTCGCCGAGAATTCCCGGGCCTTCCTGGCGCAGGGCCAGACGGAACCTGCGGTGGAGAACCTGCGAACCATCGCCACGCTCACCGAGCGCATCGGCGCCATCACCGGGGAATTGCGCGCGTTTGCCCGCAAGTCCGCCGCGCGGCTCGAGCCGGTGGGGCTGGGCACCGTCGTAGACGGCGCGCTGCTGCTGCTGCGCTATCGGCTGCTGCAGAACAACATCACCCTGAAGGTCGACCTCGACGACCCCGCCGCGCAGGTGACGGGTGACCGGGTGCGGCTGGAGCAGGTGTTTGTCAACCTCATCCAGAACGCCGCCGAGGCCCTCGAAACCCGCCGCGACGGCGAGATCCGCATCGCCTCCGCCACGGGCGCGGACAAGGTGGTGATCACGGTGGCCGACAACGGCCCCGGCCTGCCGCCGGAAGTGCTGGGGGCGCTGTTCCTGCCCTTCACCACCACCAAGCCCCAGGGGCTGGGGCTGGGGCTCGTGATCTCCAAGGACATCATTTCCGAATCGGGCGGCACGCTGGCCGTGGCCAATGCGGACGGCGCCGTCTTCACCATCACACTACCCAGGGCCTCCGGGGCAATCTCATGAGCGATGTCGCGTTCATCGATGACGACGACCTGCTGCGCGCCGCCAATGTGCAAGCGCTGATGCTCGCCGGCCTCACCGCCGCCGGCTATGGCTCGGCCCTGGCCGCGCTGGAGGAGATCGGCGCCGATTTTCCCGGCGTGGTGGTCAGCGACGTGCGCATGCCGGGCATCGACGGGCTGGAACTGTTCCGGCGCCTCAGGCGCATCGATCCGGACCTGCCGGTCATCCTCATCACCGGTCACGGCGACATCGCCATGGCGGTGGATGCCATGCGCGAGGGCGCCTACGACTTCCTCGCCAAGCCCTATGCCAACGACCGGCTCCTCACCAGCGTCCGCCATGCCCTCGACCGGCGGCGCCTGGTGCTGGAAAATCGCGAGCTGAAGCGCGCGGTGGAGACCGCCAGCGAGGACATGCCCCTTTTGGGCGCCACCCCGGTGATGGCGCGCATGCGCCAGATGCTGCGCCAGATCGCCGACGCCGACGTGGACGTGCTGGTGGAGGGCGAGACCGGCTCCGGCAAGGAGGTGGTGGCGAATGCGCTCCATCGCTGGAGCCGCCGCGCCTCACGGCCGTTCGTGGCGGTCAATTGCGGCGCGCTGCCGGAAACCGTCATCGAGAGCGAATTGTTCGGCTACGAGGCCGGCGCCTTCACCGGCGCGCTCAAGAAGCGGGTGGGGCGCATCGAGCACGCCAATGGCGGCACCCTCTTCCTCGACGAGATCGAGGCCATGTCGCCAGCTTTGCAGGTGAAGCTGCTGCGGGTGCTGGAAGCCCGCGAGATCGCGCCACTCGGCACCAACGACACGCGACGCGTGGACATCCGCGTGGTGGCCGCCTCCAAGGTGGACCTGCCGGCGCTGGTGCGGCAGGGCGCCTTCCGCGAGGATCTCTATTATCGACTGCACGTGGCCGGTGTGCGGATTCCCGCGCTGCGCGAGCGGCGGGCGGACGTACCGTTGCTGTTCGGCCATTTCCTCGCCCGCGCGGCGGACCGCTTCAAACGGCCGCCGCCGGAGCTGGACGCCGCCGTGCGCAAGCACCTCGCCGAGCACGAGTGGCCGGGCAATGTGCGCGAGCTGGTGCATTATGCCGAGCGGGTGGCGCTGGGGCTGGTGGATGACCTCAGGGACGACCCCGGCGCACGGGCCGAGCCCACGGATGGGACATTGCCGGAGCGGGTGGACCGTTTCGAGGCCGGCGAAATCCGCGCCGCGCTGGCAGCCAGCCAGGGCGATATCCAGGCCACCGTTGCGGCCCTCGGCATTCCGCGCAAGACCTTCTACGACAAGCTGCGCCGCCACGGCATCGACCAGTCCGCCTACCGCCCGCCCCGCCAGACCGCGCGGTGAGGGTGGGAAGACAGCCCCCCTCAGCTGCCGCCGCCCGGAAACGTGCGGGTGAAGACCTTGCCTTCCGTGTCCTCGGCGCGGACGCTCACCTGGTCCGATGAGGGCGTGTAGCTGAAGCGGAAGGTGGGGTCCTCGCTGATGGAGATGCCGCCTTCCATGGCGAAGATCAGCTTCTCGCCCTGCTTCACCTCCACCTCGCGCACGAACCAGGCCGGGGTATAGCCGCGAGTCTCCTGATCGATCTGGAGGCCCGAGAAATTGGGGTGGCGGATCTGCACCTGGGCTTCCGGCCGGCCAGTGGCGGCGAAGGAGCGGAATCGCATCTCGCCCACATGGGCGATGGAGTCCGCCGTGTCCTTGGTGGCGGGGGCAGAACAGCCGCCCGCCGCCTTCACATAGGCCTTGGTCATCAGCAGCGCGCCGTCGCTGGTCTCCGCCACCGCGCGCACGAAGGAATAGGAATTCACCCGCACCCGCAGCGACAGGGCAAAATTCCGCGTGCCCTCGGCCAGGGTGAAGCGGCCGGCCATGGGCGCGGGGTTCTCGTCCACCACCAAAGTGACCGCCTTCAGCGTGCGCGGATCGCCCGCCGGCACGGCCAGCTGAATGGTGATGGGCACGAGGGCCGCATCCTCCGCCCGGCCCGGCGCGTCGAGCTGCACGATGGCGCCGGCCTCGGCGATGGACTTGCCCGGAAAGAGATCGGGCCGGATGGAGGACCAGGTGGCCTCCTTGGTGGCCTCCTGGTCCAGCTCCAGGCTGGGCCGCGGGGCCGGATCGGCCGCCAGGGCGGCGGCTGGGACGACGCCCACGGCCGGCGCGCCCAGAGCCAGCGCGAGCAGGCCCGCCCGGCCGGCGGTGCGGAATGGCGAGCGGCGCATCATGGCGGTTCCTCCTTGTGCCGGATCGGCCAGACCGGATTTGTTGGCGTCAGGGCCGCGGTTGGGCGGGGGCGAGCGGCAGGCCGGCATCGGACCAGCCGTCGACGCCTTCGGGAAACCAGGCGACGTTGCGATAGCCGCCTTCCAACGCCCGCTTCGCCGCGTTCCACGACATCCAGCACTGACGCTGGCAGAAGATGACGAGGGTTGCATTCACATCGCCGCGACTGGCGGCTTCCAGCCCGGCGCGGAAATAGGCCTCGGTATCGGAATTGAGGGCGCCAAAGCCCACGTTCGGCAGCCACAAGGCGCCGGGAATGCTGTCATGGGGCGCATCGCGCCACACCGTGCCCTCGGGCAGGGCGGCGGGCCGGGGCGGGCGCGGCAGCACGTCGACGAAGACGGCGGTTCCCGCGCGCCAAAGCGCGGCGGCGCCCTGGGTGTCCAGAACCTTGGCGCCGGCAAGGGTGGCCGGGGTCGGCGCGCGATAGGCGTCGAGGCGATAGCCGGTCGGCTCCGGCGGCGCCTCATCGGCAACGGCACGGGCGATGAAACAGGACAGGGCCGCCGCGAGGCAGAGTGCGGCGAAAGCGGCACGCGCCAGCCCCCCGGCCCGGCCGGGGGCAGCGGTCGGCGCGCGCCCGGTCGTCACTGGCCGATCCTCGTGTCCCCGGCGGGCGCTGCGGCGGTGATGAGGGCGCCGTCCTCGTCGACGAGAGGCACGTGGGCGGCGAGCAGCACCTTCTCGATATCCGCGGCGCGCTTGCGCAGCACGGTGTTCAGCGTCTGCTTCCAGGCATGGTCGGTGGGCCGCACGCCCATGGTGATGCGATAGGTCATGGCCGGCCGCTCGGCTTCCTTCAGCAGCGGCACCACCTTGAGCTTCGTCGGCGAAGACGCGGCGAAAGCGCCGGCTGTAGGTCCCCACAGCAGCGCGCCGTCGATCTCGCCCTTGGCGAGGTCCGCCAGCATATCCTCGGCGGGCGAGGCGAAACGGCGGTCCACCAGCAGCGAATAGGTGCGCGCCTTGGGAAGCAGGCCATATTCCAGCAGGTGATCCGCCGGCGGGGTCGCCGCCATGACGCCGAGCCGGGCCTCCTTGAGGCGCGGATCGGCAAGCTGCTCGACCCCGTCGAAGGGACCGCCGGCCTTCACCACCAGCACATAGACCGACTGGTAATAGGGATTGGTGTGCAGCACCGGATCAGCCCCGGCGGCATAGCCGATGACCACGTCGCACAGGCGCCGGCCGAGGGTGTTGCGCACGAAGCCGGGCCCCTGCGGCATGAAATAATTGCGCACCGGAACCTTGAGTTCGTCGGCCACGATGGCGGCGATCTGGTTCTCGAAGCCTTCTCCCGTCATGTTGGAATAGGGCATGTTCGCCGGATCGGCGCAGACCCGCAGCGCGTCCGCCGACACCTGGTCGGGGATCTGCTGGCCGCGCGCCCCCGAGGCGCTCAGCAGCAGAATCGCGGCCAGCGCAGCGGTGGCGAAGGAGGCGAGGAGCGCGGCGAAACGCTCCTTGGTCGCCGGAGACCTTTTACTCGCCGAGGCAGGCTTTTTCCGCATCGGTGGTTCCCTGCGTCTTGTCGTCCCGCTTGGCGGGACGCACGCGGCCCAGTGCATCATTCGAACGGGCGCGCAGGTAGACGTAGATGTCGTCCAGGTAGCACATCACGTTCTTGTTCAGGCCGAAGGACGGCATGACCTTGTCGTTGCCGCCGCCGACATTCTGCCGGCCACCCACCACCACTTCACTGAACTGGTCGAAGTTCATGACCTTGACCGAATCGATCAGGGCCGGCGCATAGGTGGATCCCATGCCGTCCGGGCCATGGCACACATGGCATTCGGCGTGATAGCGCCGGTAGCCGGAATAGGTGAACCAATCCACCGTGCCGTCCGGCTTGATGTTGTAGGTGGGCGCGCCGGACGCGTCGAAATACTTGCCGTCCTCGTCCTTCACCGCCTTCGGGTCACCCGGAGGGGTGGTTTCCGCGAACGCGGGCAGGCTGGCGCCGACCACTTGAAAGCTGAACGCCGCGAAGAAGAAAACGCCGGCGCGCTTCAGATTGACTGTTGAAACCACACGATCTCTCCAAAAGGGCAGACGAAGGGCTGGAGCCGGTACCGCCGCGGCGGGGTCCGTCTCGTGCGCTTCAAGGCAAAGGCTCCAAGGCACGCGCGGACGGATGCAGCGGCACGCTCCCGCGTCCGACTGGGGTCCAACCTTGGGTGCGGTGCCGATTTCGGGGCCGGCACGCCGCCTGGTGTCAGGGGGCGTGCCGGCCTGTCCGGAAACGCGCCGGAGACGGTGTCTCCGGAACGCGTCGCTCGCGGGTCAGGCCATCCGTCCGATCACGGGATGGCGAACACCGTGAGCTGTCCGCCGAGAGCGGTGTAGTTGCTCAGGGCCGCATAGCCGCCCACAGCGCCGAGGCCGGCGTTGGGGTCGTTGAGGCCGGCCGCGAGGCCGATGCCGGCCCAGCCGCCGACGCCCGAGAGCACGGCCACATACTGCTTGCCCTGGTGGGTGTAGGTCATCACGTTGCCGATGATGCCGGACGGGGTCTTGAACTTGTAGAGTTCCTTGCCCGTCTTGGCGTCAACGGCCTTCAGGTAGCCCTCGAGGGTGCCGTAGAAGACCACGCCGCCAGCGGTGGCGAGCGCGCCGGACCACACGGAGAACTGCTCCTTGTTGGACCACACGATCTTGCCCTGGCGGGCATCCCACGCGATGAAGTTGCCCATGCCGCCGTGGCTGTTCGGCGCCGGGAACATGGAGAGCGTGGCGCCCACGAAAGGCTGGCCGGGGGTGTAGCTCACGCGGAACGGCTCGTAGTCCATGCACACGTGGTTGGTGGGCACGTAGAACAGGCCGGTGTCCGGCGAGAAGGCCGCGGGCTGCTGGTCCTTGGTGCCAAGCGCCGCCGGGCAGATGCCGGTGGTGTTGACATCCTCGCCGCCGTGCTCGGTGGAGTAGCGGGCAACGACCATCGGCCGACCGAAGGTCGGGCTGTTGCGGTCCATGTCCACCTTCGTGGCCCAGTTCACGGCGGGGTCGTACTTCTCGGCCACCAGCAGATCGCCGGTCTTGCGGTCCAGCGTGTAGCCGAAGCCGTTGCGGTCGAAATGAACGAGGAGCGAGCGATCCTTGCCGTCGATCTTCTGATCGACCAGGATCATCTCGTTGACGCCGTCATAATCCCACTCGTCGTGGGGGGTCATCTGGTAGACCCACTTGGCGACGCCCGTGTCAGCATCGCGGGCGAACACGGTCATGGACCACTTGTTGTCGCCGGGACGCTGCTTGGGGTTCCAGGTGGAGGGATTACCCGAGCCGTAATAGACGAGGTTGGTCTGGGGATCGAACGAATACCAGCCCCAGGTGCAGCCGCCGCCGGTCTTCCACTGGTCGCCCTGCCAGGTCTTCAAAGAAGAATCCTTGCCGACGGGCTTGCCCAGCTCGGTGGTCTTCTCCGGATCGACGAGGATGTCACTGTCGGGGCCGATGGAATAGGCGCGCCAGATCTGCTTTCCAGTCTTGAGATCATACGCCGTCATGTGACAGCGCACGCCGAATTCGCCGCCGGAGATGCCGACGAGCAGCTTGTCCTTCACCGGGATGACGGTGGCGGTGTTGGTTTCGCCCTTCTTGGGATCACCATTCTGCGCCGACCACAGCACCTTGCCGTTCTGGGCGTCGAGGGCCACCACCTTGGTGTCGGCCTGGTGCAGGAACACCTTGCCGTCGGCATAGGCGAGGCCGCGATTGACCGTGTCGCAGCACATCACCGGGATCACGTTGGGATCCTGCTTCGGCTCGTACTTCCAGATGATCTTGCCCTCGTTCTTCAGATCGAGCGCATAGACGATGTTCGGGAAGGGCGTGTGCACATACATGACGTCGCCCACCACGAGCGGCGAGCCTTCATGGCCGCGCAGCACGCCCGTGGAGAAGGTCCAGGACACCTGGAGCTTGCCCACGTTGTCGGCGGTGATCTGCTTCAGCTTGGAATAACGCGTGTTAGCGTAATCCCCGGTCTGGAGCGCCCACTGGTTGGGATCTTGGGTGAGTTTCAGAACACTATCATTGGCGCGGGCTGGCGCGCCGGCAAATGCCGTGACCACCGCCGCGGCGGTCAGTACCAAAAGACGTCTCATCCGGGCTTCCTCCGATGGATGCGCGCCCGCCTCCACACACGTGGATCGGGTAACGCACTGAGCGCGTTGTTTTCGCCTTGGGGGACTCCATCTACTTCGGCAGCGTGTCACGACCGGCGTGATGCCATGAAGCCATGCGGTGACTGGCGTCCCGCAGGCCTGCGAACCAACCCCGCGTTCCCCGCACGGAGTTGTTGAAGCCGAAGCTGTGAGGAACGTAAGCAATGTTCTCTCCGGACGCAATACGCCAAATGTCTGCCGCCACCGGAGTTTTGTTCTGCACCTGCGAAGTAAGCATACGTAGTTATTGCACTGCAATAACCGCCATCCGGCGCCGGGAAACAATTATTCCCACTCCATCTCATGGAACGTTGTGGTGGCGTTGCGGGCGTTGAAATCGTCGAACAGCTGCCAGTTGCCCGCCTCGCTCTGCCCCGCCTCCCGCGCCGCCTGCGAGAGAGTGCGCCCTTCCCGCACCATGCCGCGCACATCGGCCACCAGCCGCTTGAGATAACGCTCCGTGGGCTCGACCGCGGCCGGCCACGCCACCGAGGCCGGGCCGTGGCCGGGCACCGCGCGCGCAGCCGGGCGGCGTTTCAGCTCCTCGATCAGCGCGATCCATCCTGCCGCCTTGCCATCCAGCGCCGGCACATGGCCGAGGAACAGGAGATCGCCGAGGAACCAGGTTCCGGTGGACACGTCGAGCACGGTGAGGTCGGTGGCGGTGTGGGCGGTGGGCCAGGCTTCCAGACGCAGCACCCGGTCGCCGAGGTCGATGTCGCGCGTGTCGCCCACGGTCTCGTCGGGCAGCACCACCCGCGTGCCCGCCGCCGCCGGCCCCACCAGCCGCTCAGTGGCGGACACATAGGCCTCGGCGCGGGCGGCAAGCGCCTCCGGCAGGTTCCTGTGGCCGATGAAGGTCACGCCGGGGCCGACAAACGCGGCATTGCCGAGCACATGATCGGGATGCATGTGGGTGTTGATGACATAGCGCACCGGCAGCGCCGTCTTCTGCCGGATCGCCGCCTTCAGTTGCTCCCCCGCCTCAAGGCTGCCGCCGGTGTCGATCACCGCCACGCCGTCGCGCCCGACGACGAAGCCGGCATTGCCCACGAAGCCAAGATTGCGCGGCAGCGCCAGGGCATAGGGCGCCTGATGGACAAACACGCCGGGGGCCACCTCGCTCACCGCGAACGGCTCCGCTTCTGGTTGCGCTGCAACATGAACCGGCGCCGCGCAGAGGATGAGTGCGGCGAGCCGCCGCAATAGCCGTAGGGTCAAGGCAAACCTCCTCCAGTCCCCCTGTGGCGAACGAGTGTTGCGCGCAATCGGAAAGCAGACGGGGCGCCCCACGCGAAGTTCAAACCCGTCCGCCGAATATGCCCTGGCGTCACGCAGCGCCCCCGCCAAGGCGCCAAGTCAGGGGGCGCCAAGTCAGGGGGCTCCAAGTCAGGGGGCCAAGTCCGTGCCCCCTGGGATGCACCGTGGCAACAGAACCCGGCTACAGCCGTGTCCGGGCGGAGGAGGGCGTGGAGACGGTGCTCCATTTCGAACTGAGACACGACCTGCACCCTGGGGAGCGTACATTCTGAGAGAAAAATGAGAGATCTTGCGCGGTCTTCGCGCCCGGATCACCCTTGCAACCGCTTGGGTGACCCATCATTGCCCATTCGGCATCGCCGAAAAACTCTAAAGATTGACCGAACACCTGAAATCACTATCCTGCCACAATCAAGAAACGGCGGTGATACTGCGCACGGCGCTTCGGAGCCCAGCGCAGGTCCTCACGCCGGATAAGCAAAGGGCGGGACGATGAGGGCGGAAACTTCCTGGCGGGCCATTGCCGTGGCGCTCGGCCTATATGGGGCATCCCTGCCGGCAACGCTTGTCGGGTCGGGGGCGGCGCTCGCGCAATCCGCGCCCGCGCAGTCCCAATCCACACCCGCCGAAGCTGCGTCCACGGGCACCACGGTCGAGCTACCCACGGTGGAGGTGGTGGCCACCACGCCCCTCACCGGAACCGGCATCGATGTGGACCGGGTGCCCAGCACAGTGACCATCATCTCGGCGGAAGAGTTCAACCGGCTCCATTCCTTCTCCACCATCGACGCCCTGGTCCAGTACACGCCCAGCGCCAATTCCACCGACGTGCAGGGCAACGCCTTCTTCCAGGACTTCCGCTTCCGCGGCTTCGCAGCCTCCCCGCTGCAGGGCACGCCGCAGGGCCTCGCGGTCTACCAGAACGGCATCCGCGTCAACGAGGCGTTCGGCGACACGGTGAACTGGGACCTCATTCCAGAGGTCGCCATCGACCGCGCCGAGGTGTTTACCAACAATCCGGCGTTCGGCCTCAACGCGCTCGGCGGCGCCGTCTCCATCCAGATGAAGAACGGCTTCACCTATCACGGCTTCGAGGGCTCGGTGCAGGGCGGCTCATTC
The DNA here is from genome assembly GCF_005871085.1 of Xanthobacter autotrophicus. Taxonomy (GTDB): domain Bacteria; phylum Pseudomonadota; class Alphaproteobacteria; order Rhizobiales; family Xanthobacteraceae; genus Xanthobacter; species Xanthobacter autotrophicus. The sequence goes on from NZ_VAUP01000035.1 coordinate 244,707, forward strand.
GGCCAGATCGGCGGCTCGATCCAGTATGGCGGCGAGAAGGACGGCGTCGGCCTCTACATCGCCGCCGACGCGGTGCGCGACGACGGCTGGCGCAAGCAATCGCCCTCCGAGCTGGCGCGCTTCTACGGCGACCTCGGCTGGAAGGGCGACAAGGGCGAACTGCACCTCGTGGCCAGCGCCGCCAGCAATTCCCTCGGCGTGGTGGGCCCCACCCCGGTGGAGATGCTCGCGGCCGACTACAACTCGGTCTACACGTGGCCGCAGACCACACAGAACGACATGGGCATGCTGGCCCTCAACGGCCGCTACGACCTCAGCGACACCTGGCAGCTGCAGAGCAATCTCTACGTCCGCCGCTTCAAGCAGTCCCACGTGGACGGCAACGACGCCGACCTCGAGAACTGCAGCAACAAGTGGAACCCCGGCGTCGGCAAAACCAAGATGTGCCTGGAGGAGGACCAGTTCACCGGTCCCGCCGGCGGCGGCAATCCCCTCTCCAATCCGCAATACGCCGCGTTCCGCAGCCAGATGGTGCTCTACGACCAGAGCGGCAACACCATTCCGTTCAACGAGCTGGCCTCAAACCAGCTCTATGGCGTGATCAACCGCACCTGGACCGACACCACCACGTATGGCGGCTCGGTGCAGGCGACCAGCACCGACAAGCTGATCGGCCACGACAATTATTTCGTCGTCGGCGGCAGCGTCGACTACAGCACGGTCAACTTCAAATCCAGCACCGAGCTGGGCATTACCGACATCAACACCCTGGGGGTGGCCGGTACCGGCACCTACTTGCAGAACAAGCCGAATTATTCGCTGCCAGAAGAATACCAGGTGTTCTACCTGCCGGTGAACCTGGACGCCACCACCACCTATTACGGCCTCTACGCCACCAACGCCTTCGACATGACCGACCGCGCCACCCTGACCATGGGCGCGCGCCTCAACATCGCGCAGATCACCATGCAGGACGCCAGCGGCACCAGCCCGCAGCTCAATGGCGACTACACCTTCGCGCGCATCAACCCCGTCATCGGCCTCACCTACAAGATCACGTCGGACGTTACCGCCTACGGCGGCTATTCGGAATCCAACCGCGCGCCGACCCCGCTGGAGCTGAACTGCGCCGATCCCAACCGGCCGTGCCTGCTGGAAAATTCCCTGGTGGCCGATCCGCCGCTGGAGCAGGTAGTGTCGCACACCTACGAGGCCGGCCTGCGCGGGGCCAGCAAGCTGTTCGGTGGCAATGTGAGCTGGAAGCTCGGCCTCTACCGGGTGGACAGCGACGACGACATCATCGCCCTCGCCAGCGAGCAGACCGGCTACGGCTATTTCACCAACGTGCCCGCCACCCGCCGGCAGGGCTTCGAGGCCGGGCTGCAATATGCCAACGGCCCCTGGAAGTTCTACGCCAACTACGCCTATATCGACGCTACCTTCCAGTTCTCGGGAACGCTGGCCTCCCCCAACAACCCGCTGGCCACCGACGGCGAGATCTTCGTGACCCCGGGCGACCACATTCCCGGCATCCCGGCCCAGACCCTGAAGTTCGGCGCCGACTACATGGTGACGGACAAGTGGAAGGTGGGCGGTGACGTGATCGCCGTGTCGAGCCAGTATTATGTGGGCGACGAATCCAACATCAACCCGATGCTGCCAGGCTATTGGGTGGCCAATGTGCGCACCAGCTACCAGGTGACGCCCAACATCCAGGTGTTTGGCTTGATCAACAACCTGTTCAACCAGAAATACGCATCCTACGGCACCTTCTTCGACACCGAGTATCTCGGCCTCAGCAACGCCCAGATGCAGACCCCCGGCCAGCCGCTGTCGGCCTACGCCGGACTGAAGGCGACCTTCTGAGGGTGAGCTTGAAGAGGCGGCGGGATGAGCGTCTGCGGCCCTCGCAGGCGCTTAACCATCGTCATTCCCGGCCTTCCGCGCTCGCGCCCTTAGGGAAAGACCCCACGTCCCGCCCGTGCACCGCAGCATCCTGCGGTGTTTTCCTACTGTTATCGACCGCTCGTTTTTTCGCAGTGCAAGGAAAAGGTATCCTGCGGCAAAGACACCGGAAGGATAGCTTCAAACGCCCTTGCGCGGCGCGCGGCGTTGGTTCAAGAGTCTTGTCCATTCGACTGCGTGCGGGGAAACAACCGCCGAGTTCCGGAGCGATCCGGGGCGAAGCCACCCGCTAATGTTTCCCTCGACACGGAGCTGCGCCATGGCGGAATCCGCCCCCATTCTCCACATCATCACGCCCTTGAACCACGTCAGCCCGTTCGACGTGAACATGGCGGTGGATGCCGGCTACACCACCATCGCCCCCTATTCCCGCGTCGCCCTCGCCGAGGTGCGGGACCTGACGCAGGACATGATGTTCTCCCGCGCGCCCCAGTCGGCGCCGCGCACCGGCCTGTTCATCGGCGGCAAGGATGCCGCCCTTGCCCTCGACATGGCGGCGGAGGCGAAGGCCTCCATCTTCCCGCCCTTCGAGATTTCCATCTTTCCCGATCCCGCCGGCTCCTTCACCACCGCCGCCGCCATGATCGCCAAGGTGGAACAGGCCTTGCTGAAGACCAGGCCCAAGGGCCTGGAAGGCGTCGCCGTGCAGGTCTATGGCGCCACCGGCGTGGTGGGTTCCATCGCCGCCGTCATCGCCGCCCAGGCGGGGGCGCTCGTGACCCTCGTTAGCCATCGCGAGGTCGCCGCGGTGGAGGAGAAGGCGAAGGACCTGAAAGCCCGCTTCGGCGTCGAGCTCGCCTGCACCGCCGCCGTGACCGACTCGGAAAAGGCGAAGCTCGTTCCCGAGGCGGAGGTGGTGCTCGCCGCCGGCAAGGCAGGGGTGGAAATCCTCACCGCCGCCCATCTTCAGGCCGCGACCCGACTGCTGGTTGCAGCGGACGTGAACGCCGTGCCCCCCGCCGGCATCGCCGGCATCGGCGCCCATGATGCGGCGGCCGTGCTGCCCCACGGCATCGGCATCGGCGCGCTCGCCATCGGCAACCTGAAATATGCCGTGCAGCACACACTGCTGAAGCAGATGTGCGTGACCGACACGCCGCTGTTCTTCGATCTTCCCGCCATCTTCAAGCTCGCCCGCGAGCTGGACGCGTAGGAAGCCGCCATGCAGATCCGCACGTCCTCCCCCGCCCGGCCCCGCGCCTGCCGCGCGGGGCTCGCCCGCGTTCGCCCGCTCCGGGAGACCCGGCCATGACCTCGCAAGCCACCTCGCAAGCCACCTCGCCTGCCCTGACCACCCCCGTGGATGCCGCCCCGCAGATCAGCCTCGCCACCTGCGTGGCGCCGCTGGTGGAGGCCCTGATCCGCGACGCGGATGCCCTGCGCCTCAAGGTGTCCCGCGGCCCCCGCGATGCGCTCATCGTGGATGCCGGCATCACCGCCGCCGGTGGGCTGGAAGCCGGCCGCCGCATCGCCGAGATCTGCCTCGGCGGCCTCGGCCGGGTCGCGCTGGTGCCCACCGGCCGCTTCTCGCCCTGGGATACGCTGGCAAGCGTCTCCACCTCAGGCCCCGTGCTGGCCTGCCTCGGCAGCCAGTATGCGGGCTGGAGCCTTGCCGCCGGCGACTTCTTCGCCCTCGGCTCCGGCCCCGGCCGCGCCATCGCGGCGGTGGAGACCCTGTATGGGGAACTCGGCTACCGCGACCGGGGTGAAAAGGTCGTCCTGGTGCTGGAAACCGCCGTGGTGCCCCCCGCCGAGGTGGTGGACGAGATCGCCGCGCGCTGCGCCGTGGCGCCGTCCGACATCACGCTGATCCTCACCCCCACCAGTTCGCTGGCCGGCACGGTGCAGATCGTGGCGCGGGTGCTGGAAGTCGCGCTGCACAAGGCGCACGCCCTGCACTTCCCGCTGGAACATATCGCCGATGGCGTGGGCTCGGCGCCCATCTGCCCGCCCTCCCCCGATTTCCTCACCGCCATGGGCCGCACCAACGATGCGGTGCTCTATGGCGGCGACGTGCATCTCTTCGTCCACGGCCCGGCGGAGGCCGCAAAGGACCTCGCCACGCGACTGCCCTCGCTTGCCTCCCGCGACTATGGCCGGCCGTTCGGGGAGATTTTCGCTGGCTATGACTGCGACTTCTACAAGGTGGACCCGCTGCTGTTCTCCCCAGCGCGGGTGACGGTGACCGCCATCGACCATGGCGAAAGCTTCACCGCCGGCGGCTTCGATCCCATCCTCATCGCCCGGTCCTTCGGGGGCTGAGGTGGCGGGCCTCGTCCTCTTCGCCGAGCGGGTGGACTGGCACAGCCGCTCGCTCCTCGCCGCCATCAAGGCGCGCGGGCACACCGCACGGGTGATCTCGCTGAAGGCCTGCGGCTTCGCCGTGGGGGAGACCGCCCACGGCCTGCTGCTGCCGGGCTTTGCCGACAACCTGCCGGACGCCTGCTTCGTGCGCTCGGTGCCCGCCGGCACGCTGGAGCAGGTCACCGCCCGGCTCGGCGTGCTGCATGCCCTGCGGGAGATGGGGGTGCGGGTGATGAACGACGCCCGTGCCATCGAGCGCTGCGTGGACAAGAGCGCCACCACCTTCCTTTTGGCCCGCGCCGGCCTGCCCACCCCCCGCACCTTGGTGCTGGAAGACCGCGCGGCAGCGCAGATGATCATCGACGCCGCCCCCGGCGACAGCGTTCTGAAGCCCATGTTCGGCGCCCAGGGCCGCGGCCTCATGCGCCTTGCGCCCAAGGCCCGCCTGCCGGAGGCTGAGGAGGTCGGCGGGGTCTATTACCTGCAGGATTTCGTTTCCGCGCCGTCCGGCACTGGGCCGTCCGGCACCCATGAGGATTTCCGCGTGTTCGTGGTGGGCGGACGGGCCGAGGCCGCCATGGCGCGGCGCGGCACCTCCTGGATCACCAACATCCACCAGGGCGCCACCGGCCTGGAAGTCGCCGCCGAGGGCCAGCTTGCCGACCTCGCCGTGCGCGCGGCGGCGGCCGTGGGGGCGTCCTATGCCGGGGTGGACCTCATCGCCGATGCCGAAGGGCGACTCACCGTGCTGGAGGTGAATTCCATGCCGGCCTGGCGCGGGCTTCATGACGCCACAGGCCGTAATATGGCCGAGCCATTGGCCGCCCACCTCGTCGCCGAGCCGGTGGCGGCGTAGGCTCCGGGCTGGCCTGTCCGATTTAAGGAAAACCGCGCATGCGCGTCTTCGTCTGCGAGTTCGTGACCAGCGGCGGCCTGCGCGGCGCCACGCTGCCGGAGAGCCTCGCGCGGGAAGCCGCCCTCATTCGCGATGCCATGCGCCGCGACCTCGCCGCTTTGCCGCAGGTGCGCGAGATCCTGCTGGCCGCCGACGACCGCCTGCCCCTGCCCGGCGCCGTTGCGGTGACGGAAGGCGCGGATGCCTGGGCCATCTGGCGCGATCTCGCCCGGCGTGCCGACGTGGTATGGCCGGTGGCGCCGGAGACCGACGGCGTGCTCGCCCGTCTTGTAGAAATGCTGCGCGAGAACTGCCCCCGCGTCCTCGCCTGCGATCCGGAGGCCATCGCCGCCGCGACCAGCAAGCTGGAGACGGCGCGCCGCCTCGCCGCCGCCGGGGTGCCGCACATCCCCACCTTCACGCTGGCGCAGGCGCCCGACCTGCCCGGCCCGCGCATCACCAAGCCGGACGACGGCGCTGGCTGCGAGGACACCCGGTTCTGGCCGGATGGGGTGCAGGCGACCCCGGCGCCGCGCGATGGATTGGTGATCCAGCCGTTCGTGGCGGGGGAGGCGGCGAGCCTCACCGTGCTCAACGCGCCGGAGGGCGTGCGGCTCCTCACCGTGAACCGCCAGCACATCGCCGTTGAGGACGGCCGCGTCTTCCTCACCGGGCTTTCCGTGGGCGCGCTGGCTGACGCCGACGGGCGCCTCGAAGCGCTGGCGGAAGCGGTGGTGCGCGCCATGCCCGGCCTCCATGGTATCTTCGGCATCGACATCCTCTTGACCGACACCGGCCCGGTTGTGGTGGAGGTCAACCCGCGCCTCACCACCGCCTATGCCGGCCTCGGCGCGGCCCTCGGCCTCAATCCGGCGACGCTGCTGCCGCCCTTCGCGAGTGGCGGCAAGACGCAGCGCGTGGGCACCCGCACCCCGGTGGAGCTGGCGCTGGCATGAGCGGTGCGACCGGCGATCTCATCCTCGGCTGGGACGTGGGCGGCGCCCATCTCAAGCGCGCCGTGCTGGCGCCGGACGGCACCCTCGTTTCAGTGGAAATGGCCGCCTGCCCCCTGTGGCAGGGCCTCGACAAGCTCGACGCCGCCATGGCCGCGCTCTCGCCCGCCGCCGGCCGCTCGGTGGTGACCATGACCGGCGAGCTGACGGACCTGTGGCGGGATCGCGCCGCCGGCGTCGCCGGCCTCTCCCAGGCGTTGGCGGAAAGACTGGGGGCGGACACGCTCATCTATGCCGGCCGCGCCGGCTTCGTCCCTGCCGCCGATGCGCCCGCCCATGCGGCGGATGTAGCCTCCGCCAACTGGCACGCCACCGCCGCGGCACTGGCCCGCCTATGCGGCGACGGCGTTCTGGTGGATATTGGCTCGACGACCACCGACATCATTAAGTTTGCCGGCATACAAATTAGCTTTGCCGGCTATTCAGATGCCGAACGCATGGAGACCGGCGAGCTGGTCTATAGCGGTGCGGCGCGCACCCCGGTGATGGCGCTGACCGCCACCCTGCCCTTCAGGGGCCGGCAGGTGCCGCTGATGGCTGAGTATTTCGCCACCACCGCCGACATCCATCGCCTCACCGGAGACCTGCCCGAAGGCGCCGACCTGCACCCGGCCGCGGATGGCGGCGAGAAGACCCGCGAAGCCAGCGCGCGCCGGCTGTTGCGCATGGTGGGGCGCGACCTTGGCCCCTGCACCCTGGCCGAGGCGGAGGCCCTGGCCGCCTTCGCCGCAGAGGTGCAACTGCACCGGCTACATGGGGCGCTCGCGCAGGTGCTTTCAACCGGGGGCGTGGCGGTGGAAGCGCCGCTGATTGGGGCCGGCGTTGGCCGGTTTCTGGTCCGACGACTGGCGGCCCGAGCCGGCCGGCCCTACCGCGATGCGGGGGATATGCTGGCAGGCAACCCCGCCCTCGCCGCAGCCGCGGCGGACTGCGCGCCGGCGGTAGCCGTGGCGCGGCTGGTAATTAATTAGCCGGCATAATTCAGCGGCACCAGCTATCTCCCCCCTCTGCGCGGGAAATCATCCCGCCCGGACGGAGAGATGGATGCCCCGGTCAAGCCGGGGCATGACGATGGTGCGGGATCATGCGCCCCGCTTCCTGGAGGCGCTGCCTATGCGGAGCAGAACCGAACGGTCCTGCCCGCGCCGATTACTTCTTGCTGCCGTCGGCGTTGAACTGGGCGAGGAAGGCGATGAGATCCTTGCGCTCGTCCTCGTTCTTGATGCCGGCGAAGGCCATCTTGCCCTTGGGGGCGAGCACCTTGGGGTTGGTGATGTAATTGTCGAGGGTGGCCTCGTCCCACACCTTGCCGGCGGCGGCGCCGTCCTTGATGTCGGCCGAATAGGCATAACCCTCGAAGTGCGCCCACTTGGCGCCGACGATCCCGTTCAGGGGCGGGCCAACCTTCACCTTGGCATCGGGACCGATGGCATGGCACGCCATGCACTTCTTGAAGGCGGTCTCGCCCTTGGCCACGTCCGGGTCCGCGAGCGCGGAGCCGGTGGCGGCGGCAAGGAGCAGGGCGGAAACGAACACGGCGCGAATCATCAGGCGTTCCTCTCGTTGATCTTGATGTCTACGAAGGACGGGCCGACGCGGCCCACCCCCTCTTGGCCGATCTTACTGGAGGACAAGAATTTCGCCCGTGCCGCCGGCAAGGCGGTTGCCCACCAAGCGCTCGGCCCGGCCGGTGAGACCGCCGAACAGGCCGGCAAGCTCCGGCACGCGGCGGGCGAGCAACGCCAGCATCACCAGATCGTGAGGTCCGGTCGAGACGAAGCCCGGTGCCGGGGCTTCAGGCGCGGTGGCCGCCAGGATGGTGCCCCGCTTCATGCCGCGTCCGGCACCGGCGGCAAGGCGACCCGCCACCGCCAGCGTGCCGGCGATGAGGCCGTCCGCCGCGCGGGGGCCGGCATCGCCACCCACGAGAATCAACCCGCCGCGCATGCGCGCGCCAAGGCTCGGCCCCACCGAGCCGGCGACAGACACCGTGCCGGCCGTCATGCCCTGCCGGTCGCCGGTGAGGGCACCGCCCACCCCGGCGCCGGCCGAGCCGGTCACCTCCACGCGCCCACCCTCAAGGCCCGCGGCAAGGCCGTCGCCGGCATCGCCGCGAATGAGGAGGCTGCCGCCGATCATGCCCGATCCGGCAAGGACACCCACCGGGCCGTCCACCTCGATGGCGCCCTCGGCCATCTGCGCACCCACGAAATCGAGGCGAGGATCGCCGCCGATGATGAGGGCGCCGCCCTCCACCTCGGACACCTCGAACAGGTCGCCGAGCTGAACGGCGCCGTTGCCATAGGGCAGCGTGAGCCAGCCCACCGCCTGGGCGGACAGGCCGGCGAGCGTCGCCGGATTGATGCCGGAAAGGTCAGCCCGCGCGGCGAGCGGCGCGCGCAGGGTCAGGCGATAGGCGCTCATACCACTGTCTCCCCAGCGACAGGAGCCATCAACTGGCGCAGCTTGAAATGGAAGGGGCCGAGATTGCCGCCATAATTGCCGGCATCCACCGCGACCACCCCGGCGGCGGCGCCAAGGCCGCAGACGGCGGCGATGCCCGCCTGCATGCTGGCGGCCACGTCCTGCTCGCTCAGCCCGTCGATGACGATCTCCAGCACGCTTTCCACCTCCGGCGGCAGCGCGCTCTGGGAGACGCCGCGCAGGGTCGGGCAATAGGCGTCGTTGGTGGAGGCGATCATGCCGGCATATTTGGCGCCCACCTTGGAGCCCGAGCGCACCACGCCGCCGGGAAACGGCATGATGGCGCCGCGCACCTGGCCCATGGCCTCCACCGCCGCCTCGGCAGCGGCAAGGGCCGCAGGCCGCGAGCGGGCGAGGATGAGGAAGTTGCCGCCGCCCACCGCCGCGGTGGTGGAGCCCACCACTTCGTCACAGACGAACTCGCCCTCCATCACCGGAATGCGCCAGAAGCGGCGCCCCTCGATGGACTTGGCGATCTGGTAGCCGTCGCCGAAATAGCGCAGCGCCCGCCCCAGCGCGATGGCCGCCCCGCCTTCCAACCCCGAATAGCAGGCGGAAGTGGGTGAGGTGAGCACGCATTGCCCGGCCCTGAGAGGAACCACCTTCTTCAGGTCCTTCAAGGACATGGCGAAGATGAGCACGGCATAGCCCGGCCGCCCGTCCGGGGTCTCGGCTGGATCGAGCTGCCGCTCGATGGCGGCCTCGCAGCCGCAGCCGATGACCGAGGTGGCGAAGCCCGTCAGGCTGGCCGCGGCGGTATGGGCCCAGCGTGGGGTGTCGGCGGTGATGATGAGGCGTGTTCCCGCCATGGGAAACGCCTCGGCGAAGCTGTCGCGGATCTCGACACCGTTGATGATCATGGCGTCAGCTCCACGATTTCGGGGCCCTGGCCGTCTCGGATCTCGCCGTCGGCGATCTTGTAGTGGCTGGCCTTCAGGCCCACCGCCTCGTCGAACCAGCGCTCCAGCCGCTTGTCCATGAGCGGGTCCGATGGCGGATGCACCGCATAGGTGCGCCCCTGCGTGAGGGCCACCACCTCGCCGTTCACCACCACCACCTCGCCATCCTTCATGACGAGGCGCGGGGCGGCGAACATGGCCTCGCGGTCGGCCTGCTCCTCATAGAGCACCACGTCCGCCCGGGCGCCGGGGCCGAGATGGCCACGGTCCTTCAGGCCGAGGGTGCGGGCGGGGGCGGCGCGGGTCACCACCGCGATCTCCTCCAGCGTGTATTCGCGGGAAATCTCGGCAAGCCTGGTGTGGGCGCGCGCCGCCTTGTGGATGCGCGAGAGATGGTCGTCGCGGAACGGCTTGTCCATCAGCAGGCGGATGAGGTGCGGGTAGGAGGTGAAGGGACCGCCGTTGGGATGGTCGGTGGTCAGGTAGACCCGCCACGGGTCCTCGATGAGCAGGAACAGTTCCAGCCCGATGGCCCATTGCAGCGCGTTCACGAAGGAGGTGTCGCGATAGTTGAACGGCACCACCCCGCAGGCGGCATCCATCTCGATGTCCATGCCGATCCACTTCTTGGGATCGGCGATGTTGTGGTTGCGATACTGGGACATGAGGTCGGCCGAGGCGGTCACCGTCTGGCCGAACATGATCTGGCCCACGTCCACCGAGATGTGCGGATTGGCGTTCACCGCCTCCGCGATCTCGGCCGAACCGGAGGAGAAGTGCCGGTCGCCCTCGGTGCCGTAGGAATGGAACTGGATGTGGGTGAGGTGCAGGGGGAAGCCCTCGGTCGCGCCGATGGTGGCAAGCGTCGTCTTGACGTTGCCGGGCACGCCCAGATTGCAGCCGTGGAGGTGGATGGGGTGCGGCACCCCCAATTCCGATACGGCACGCTGAAGTGTGTTCAGAACCCGGCGCGGGGTGAGGCCGTAAAACGGCCCAGTCTCGTCAAGATCGAGGGCGCGCCCGTTGAACTTGAAGGCGTTGATGCCGCCGGGGTTCACGATCTTGATGGCGCAGCACTGGGTGGCCTTGAGCATCCAGGCCACATAGTCGTTGATGGCCTGCTGGCCCTCGCCCTGGGCGATGAGGCGCAACAGGAAATCGTCGTTCCCCAGCACCAGGAAACCACCGGTGTCGATGTTGGGGATGTCCGCCATCTCCAGGTGCGCATGGCGGGCATTGGCCCCCACCACCGCCGGCTCGAACACGGCGGTGTAGCCCATTTGCGAGTAGCGGCACCCGGTTGCGTGAGTGGTGGGCGCCGCCCGCCCGCCGCCGCAGCCGCAGAAATCGCCGAACGGCTCGGGGAACAAGGCCCGGTCCTCGTTCATCAGCAGCCGGCCGAGATTGACCTTGCCGCCGGCGATGTGGCTGTGCAGGTCGATGCCGCCGGCGAGCACGATTGTGCCTGAGGCATCAACCACTTGCTCGCCATTGACCGGCGGCGCGTCGGCGATGACGCGGCCGTCCTCCAGGAGGATATCGCGGACCTGGTCGATGATCTTGTTGGCGGGGTCGAACACGCGCCCACCGGTGATGCGCGTCCTCATGCACCCCTCCCGAACGACACAAGAATGGCCGCCGCCACCTCGGCGACGCTGGGCAGCTCGGCAGGCCTAAGGGCCTGAAGCGGCAGGCAAACTACCGAATCCATGCGGAAGACATGGCCGCCATAGTCCACCCCTGGCGTGCCCACCGGGATGAACACCTCCGGCTCCCGCGCGAACACGGTGTCGGGATGGGCGATGGCGATCACCGGCCCACGGTCGAAATCGGGCGGCGCGTCGGGGCGGAAGGCGCTGGTGTGGAGCAGCAGGTCGGCATCATAAAGCGCTGCCGCCGTTGAATAAAGCTCGGGTACATGGCGCGAGGTCCCGGCCCCCACCGCCGTGCGCAGGGGATAGCCGAAGCGCCACAGGGCGAGCTGGTGCGCGCCGGTCACATTGTCCCGGCCGCCCAAAGGAAAAACCGCCGCGCGGGTGGTGACGGAGAGCACATCCACCGCCTCCGACGCCGCCCCGGCAACCACCGGCGCATCCTCCGCCGGCAGGCTGGCCGCATTCCAGGTGAAGACGGCGTAGCGCGCCGCCTTGATCTGCTCCGCCAGCGCCGCCAGCGCCGCGACGGTCTCGTCCGAAAGGCCGGTGAGCCCGTCCACCCCACGCCCGGCGACCAGCGCCGTCAGCACGGAAGCGGCAGTGGCAACATCCTGTTCAGAAACGGGAACTTCCGTCACCTGATGGGCGGCGAGCACCCGGCGCGACGCCTCCGACAGCGGCCCGCCGACGACGGCGATCTGGCGCCGGCCGGGGGCGGTGACGAAGAGCGGAGCGGCATCGCCGTCCGCCCCCTCCCCGCGCACCGGCACGGCACGGGAAAAGAAGCGGCTGAAGGCGGAAGCCGGATCGTCGCCGAACACGACCATCACGTCGCAGCGGTTGCGCACCTCGGCGAGGGTGGCGGCGATCCAGCCCTTGCGGGCGAGGCGCTCCAGATTGGCGAACAGGCCGCCGGACGCCGCATGGTCGAGGCTGGCGCCCGAGGCCATGGCGAGGTCGTACAGGCGGCGCAGGCCTTCGAGGTCCGCGCCCAGGCCGCTGAAGGCGGCGGAACGGGCGGCCTTGAGGTGCCCTGCGGCGGCCGCGGCAGCTTCCTCGAAGCTCGACGGCGCACCATTGATGCGCGGCGACGGCGGCGGCGCGTCGTTGCGGGCCAGAAGGCGCGCAGCCTCGGGGCATGCGGTGCGCGGCGTGATGGCGCGGCCGGCGACCGTCACCTCCAGGTCGTCGCAACCGAGGCCGCAGAAGCCGCAGACGATGTCTCGGACGGTGCGAGGGGCACCGCCGGTGATCGACTCTCCCGATGTCATGGCGTCACCCGAAGGCGATGGTGGCGGGGCGCGATGCGCCAGGTCCACGCAACAGCGTGCAGCTGGCACCGGTACCGGCCCGCGGATGTGAAAATGGGACGAAATGGACAGACGCAGAGCGTTGAGATGCCATGGCATTGCCTTGGGGGTTGAAGGTCCCGATCAAGACGCCGCGGCGGTTGCCCGCTTGTCGTTGCAGTGCGCTTCGGAAAACTCCGTGCGCCATGCGTCTGTTCTTGAGGAGGAAGCTAACATAGCCGCAGGGGGCAGAAAACCCGTCATCTATGCGGCAGATGCGAGCAGCTGTGGTGCAGCGCGGTACCAGATACTACTTGAAGCAGCGGACCTCGGCTTCCGCCTGGGCCCGGCGCAGTTCGGCAATGTTATCCTCATATTGGGGCGTATTGCGGAAAATGCTCGCCGCCTGTCCCACCCCCTGCCGCATGGACAGGATGGTCTCCGCCGCCACGTAGCGGTCATAGGGCAGGATGGAGGCGAGGGTGTCCACCGAGCAGGAACAGCGCGTCATGGCCTCGCGCGTCTGCCCGTTCGCCGCCATGCAGGCGATAACATAGTCGACGCGCGCGGAGGTGGGATAGTCGTTGTCGACGCTGGTGGCGGCAAGCGCTGCCCCGGCTGACACAAGCAACACCCCTGCCGCCTCAAGAACCTTTCGGATCATAGGCGATCGTCTCCTCCCAAAGCCGGCCGCCGGGGGCTTCGGCCGCGATCTCGATGCGCGCGATTTCCCCCGGCAGGTCCGGTGCCACATCGAATGTGTAGGTCAGGCTTTCCAGCCCCCGCATGCGGGCGGCGTTGGCGTCCCCCTCGAAAGGCTTCACCGTGACGCGCCAGCCCTTGAGGGAACGGCCGTCCACGCTGATATCGGTGGCCTCCACCCGCGCCCGGTCGCGCAGCGCGGAACGGATGGCGTTCTTGAGATAGCGCGGGTTGCCCTTGAGCCGCCCGGACAGATCCACCAGGTGATTCTCCAGGAACAGCATCAGCACCGGATTGGTGGTGACACCCTCAAACGGGCCGGCCGCATGGTGGCGCTCGGCCGAAAAGAAGTCGACCCGCACGTCGCGGGCATCCCCGCCCGGACCTGGCTCGATCATCAGGCGGATGCGGTCGTCGAAGGACGGACCAAGCTCCGCGTCCGTCACCTTGCGGGTATAGGCATAGGCGAGGGTGTCGCCGGGCTTGGTGCCGGCGAGCTGGTGGCGCTCGAACAGGATGTCGGCGGCTTCCGGGGGTGCGATTTCGGTGGCTGCCTGCGCCTCGGCGGCGCGCGCAGGCAGCGGCTCCACCAGGAAGCCGGCGGCGAACAGCGTCGCGGCGAGCACGAGACAAAGGCCTATGATCCTGCGGGCGCTCACGGTTTTGCTCCTTCCCGCCGGCCCGCCGGCATTCCGCCGATGGTGCGGTAGATGAAATCAGGCGCGGTACCCGCCGCCTCGGCGGTGGCCAGCGCCTCCACCCGGGCATGGAACGGGGATTTCGAGCAGGCCGGATCGGTCAGGCTGGCATCGCCCGCCAGCGCCATGGCCTGACAACGGCAGCCGCCGAAATCCATCTCCCGCCGGTCGCAGCTGCGGCACGGCTCGCGCATCCAGTCGGTGCCGCGATAGGCGTTGAATGCCGGCGAGGCGCGCCAGATGTCGCCCAGCGCGTGATCGCGCACCGACCAGAACTCAAGGCCCGGAATGCTCTCCGCCGCATGACAGGGCAGCACCCGGCCGGTGGGCGTCACATTCAGCGTGCGCCGGCCCCAGCCGCCGGAACAGGGCTTGGGATAGCGGGCGTAATAGTCCGGAATCACCATGTCGATGACCAGCACGCCTTCCAGCCGCTTGCGCGCCTCCTCGACGATGGCGACCGAGCGGTCCACATCGGGGCGCGCGGGCATCAGCGCCGCGCGATTGGCATAGGCCCAGCCATAATACTGGGTGTGCGCCACCTCCAGCCGCCGCGCCTTCAGCGCGATGGCCAGTTCGATCATGTCCTCCACCTCGTGGATGTTGGCGCGATGGAACACCGCGTTCACGGTCAGCGGCAGGCCGAGGTCGGTGACCTGCGCGGCGAAGGCGAGCTTGGCCGCATGCCCGCCCGCATAGCCGCCGACGCGATCGGTGGTTTCAGCCTTGGCGCCCTGGAAGGAGAGCTGCACATGGTCCAGCCCCGCCTCGGACAAGGCGGGCAGCATGACCCCCGCCCGGCCGACGCCGGAGGTGATGAGATTGGTGTAGAGCCCTTCCGCAGCGCAATGGGCGGTGAGTTCCACAAGGTCTGCCCGCGCGGTGGGCTCGCCGCCGGAGAGGTGGACATGCAGCACGCCGAGAGCCGCCGCCTCGCTCAGCACGCGCTTCCAGGTGGCGGTGTCCAGCTCCGCCTCGCGGCGCTCCAGTTCCAGCGGATTGGAGCAATAAGGGCAGCGCAGGGGGCAGCGGTGGGTCAGCTCGGCCAGGATGCCGATGGGATGGCCGACGGGATGCACCGCCGCCGAGCGGGGCGTCGTCTCCAGATTAAGTTCAGCCGTGGCATTGGTCATCGTTCGATCACCCGCCGCGCAATGAGATCGCCGATCATGTCGCGCACGTCGTCGGCGATCACCTCGCGCTTTTCGTCGAAGCGCAGCGCCAGCTCATCCACGATCTGGCCGCAGGTGCGTTGGCCATCCACCAGCTCCAGCACCGCGGCGGCGGTCTCGTCGATGTCGAACGCGCGCTCCGGGGCGAGCAGCACATGGCGCTCGCGAACCTGATCATACTTCAGTTTCACCCCGCGCGGCAGGCGCGGCACGTCGGTCTCTTCCGCCCGCATGGCTCAGCCGGCCTCGACCAAAGCGATGCCCGGACGCCACGCCCCGGGCGCCGGCCACCCCGGCTCCACATAGGCGAAGTAAAGCGCATCGAGCTGCGCCCACAAAACTTCGGTCTTGAAGGTCAAGGCGCGGATGACGGCGCGCTGCTCGGCCACCGTACGGGCGTTTTTCTTAACGTAATCGAGGGCGAAGTCGGCATCCTTCGGCGCCTGATCGAGCCGGCGGCGGAAATAGGCGACCACGCGCTCGTTGATGAAGTCGTAATTGGCCAGCATGCCCGAGATGCGCTCGGCATGGATGCCCGGCGCGAACAGCTCGGTGAGGGAGGAGGCCACCGCCTCCAGCAGCGGATGGTCGGCGACGAAACGCACATAGGCTTCCACCGCGAACTTGGTGGCGGGGAGTGCGCCCTCCTTCGACACCACATAGTCGCGGTCGAGGCCGAGGCCGTCGGTGAGCACCAGCCAGCGCTCGATACCGCCGGCGTCTTCGCCGAAGCCGTCATGGTCGGTGATGCGATGGAGCCATTCGCGGCGCAGTTCCCGGTCGTCGCAGCGGCTCATGAGCGCGGCGTCCTTGCGGGGAATGGCGGACTGATAGCAGAAGCGGTTGAGCGCCCAGGCGCGCACTTGGTCCCTGTTCAGCTTGCCGGAATGCAGCAGCTTATGGAACGGGTGGAGATTGTGATAGCGCGTGGCTCCCACCTCCCGCAGCGCCGCTTCCAGCCCTTCGGGGGACAAGGGCTCGGAGGGTGCGGGCAAGGGCGGGAAGACCAGCGGTTCGGCAAGGGCGAGGAACGTCATAGGGAGAACTCCATTCCGTCGCGGGCCACCGTCCAGCCGGCCTGCTCCACGGCGTGGCGCTCCTGCGAGCCATCCACCAGCGCCGGGTTGGTATTGTTGATGTGGATGAACACGCGCCGCGCCACCGGCACGTCCTTAAGCAGCGCCACGGTGCCGTCGGCTCCGGACATGGAGAGGTGCCCCATGCGCGCGCCGGTCTTGGTGCCGACGCCGGCCTCGATCATCTCGTCGTCGCGATAGAGCGTGCCGTCGAAGAACAGGAGATCGGCGCCGACGATGCGTTCCCGCACCGCCGGCGTCACCGCCGCACAGCCGGGAATGTAGACGAGGCGCTTGTCGGCGCTGGTGATGGTGACGCCCACGGTGGAGCCCGTCTCCTCGCCGATGACGAGGCTGGCGTCCTCCCGCCACAGCGGCACCTTTCCGGGCACGGTGAAGAATTCCATGCTGAGCCCCGGCACCGGTGAGAAGGCCTCGCCGAACATAGCGGGGGTCCGGCTGACGAAGGCCTGCGCCACCACGTCGAACACCTGGTTCTCTTTCAGCAGCCCGAGGGTCTCGGCCGTGCCAAAGAGGGCGAACGGCTGGGATTCGCGCAGCGAGAGCAGGCCGGCGATGTGGTCCACGTCCCCGTTGGTGAGGACGACCGCGCGAATGGGGCTGTCGCGCTCGCCCGTTCGCGGCTTGAGCGCGGGCGTGGCTGAAATCTGCGCCCGAAGGTCGGGCGAAGCGTTGAGCAGGACCCAATCGCTGCCGTCGGCCGAGACGGCGATGCTGGACTGGGTGCGCGGCGTGACGCGGGGGTCTCCCGACCAGGCCAAGCGGCACACCGGACAGCGGCAGTTCCATTGGGGAACGCCGCCGCCGGCCGCCGAACCGAGAACAATCACCTGCATGACGCGTCGGACGCTCCTGCCTTATCGTTCCCGGCCACCGACCTCATTCAGATCAGAAATCGGCCGGCAGATAAGCGGTGACTTCCATGCCAACGCAGACTTCGCAGACCTGAGGCTTATTCCAACGCATGTTGCTTCCTCCGGTTATGTGCTCCAGATCTTTCTAAGAAGATCATAAGAACACGCTGCAATGATGAAGTTCATTGCATTGAGATCAAATATTGGCGCTCAATTTGGTTCCCGCAAGCAAAATGTGATGCTGCGCCGCAACAGATCAATGGGCTGCTGCGGGTGCCGAAAGGTCCAGCATGAAGCCGCGACCGCGCACCGTGGACACCTGGGGGCCGCCGGCGCGGCTCACCGGCGCCAGCTTGGTGCGCAGGTAGCCCACATAGACATCCACCACGTTGAGCGAGGCGCCGCCCTGGTTGGCCCATAGCCGGTCGAAGATTTCGCCGCGCGGCACCGGCCGGTTGGGGGTCGCCATCAGCAGGGCCAGAAGCTCCGCCTCCCGTTCCGTCAGGCGTGCGTGGATCTCGCCGAACAGCACGGTGCGGGTGGACTGGTCGAGCACCAGGCGCCCTGCGACAATCCGGCCCGCATGGTTGTCGCCGAGGCGGTGCAGCAAATGGGTGCGCAGCCGCGCCACCAGCTCGGCGAACTCGAACGGCTTCACGATGTAGTCGTCTGCGCCGGCACCGAGGCCCTCGGCCCGGTCGCGCACCTCGTCCTTGGCGGACAGGAACAGGATGGGGCCGGAGTGCCCAGCCTCTCGCAGCGCCCGGCACACCTCGATCCCCGAGCCGTCGGGCAGCATGATGTCGAGCACCACCGCGCAGGGATTGTATTGGCGCGCCGCCTCAAGCGCCTCGTCGGCGCGGCCCACCACGGTCACGTCGAAGCCCTCGGCCGAGAGCCCGCGGCTCAGCATCGCGCCGATGTCGCTGTCATCCTCGACCACCAGAATGTTCATGTGTCCTCCTCGCCGGGCGGGTCGGCCCAGGCGCCTCGCGCCTCGAAAACCTCCGGTTGGGCCTCCGGATGAGGCTGCGGCCGGGGCAGCGCGATGACCACGCGGGTACCGCCCCCTTCTCGCTCTTCCAGTGTGATCCGTCCACCGTGCCGCGTCACCACCCATTCCGCCAGGGCGAGGCCGAGGCCGAATCCGGTCCCGTCGCCGAAGCGCTCACCCCGCGCGAAGCGCCGGAACAGGCCCGCGCGCGCCTCCGGCGCGATGCCGCGGCCATCGTCGCTCACCGTGATTTCATCCGCCACCACCCCACCGGCTCCAGCCCCCGTTGTGACGGCGAGGGTGATGCGCGTCACCTTGCCGCCATGACGCAGTCCGTTGTCGATGAGGCCCTCGACCACCTGCCGCAGCCATTCGCGGTCGGCATGGACCAGGGGGCCGGGCGCGTCGGCCTCCAGGATGAGGCTCACCCCCTGACGGCGCGCCACGGTCTCGAAACCGGCCACCGCGTCGGCCAGAAGCGGCAGCAGCGGCACGTCCTGGAACACCAGCTCGATCTCCCCGCTTTCCGAGCGGGCGACCCGCAGCAGGTCCTCGATGCGCCGGTGCAGGCGCCCGGCCCGCTTGCGGATGGTGGCGAGCACCGAGCGGCTGAGATCGTCGGAAATGGCAGGCGCGCGCTGAGTCACGTCGCATTCGCCGATGATGACAGTCAGTGGCGTGCGCAGTTCATGGCTCACGTCGGTGAAGAAGCGCCGGCGGGAGGCGTCGATGGCGGCAAGGCGCGCATTGGCGGCCGTGAGGTCGGCGGTGCGCTCGGAAATGGTCTTTTCCAGCAGGGCGCGGTCCTCGATCACCCGTCGCTCGCGGCGGCCGAGGCGCGCGGCCATGCGGTTGAAGCGCGCCGTCAGCACGCCCAGTTCGTCGCGCGGGCCGATGGTGAGGCGGGTATCGAGGTCGCCGCGGCCGATGGCGGCGGCCGCCCGGTCGATCTCCCCGAGCCGGGTCAGCAGCGGCCGGGCCACCGCCCGATAAAGAACGGCTGCCGCGGCAAGCACCAGGGCGGCCAGCGCCACCGCGCCCACCCGCAGGCGGAAGGACAGCGCCAGCGCCTCCTCCCGCGCGGTGGTCACGGCGCGGCGCTCGCTCTCCACCAGCAGCGACAGGGTTGGCCCCGCGGACGCGGCAAAACCATTGAGCGCGCCGCGCACGCGGTCGCCGCGGCTGGGGGCATCGGCGTCCGCCACGGCGGCGGAGATCTGGCGATCAAGGAGGATGAAATCGGCCCGCAGGTGGGCAACCATGCGCTCACGCGGGCGCACGCCCGTCCCGAACGCGGGAGCGCTCTGCGCCGCGCGCACGGTCGCAGCCTCCAGCACGGCGGCAACGCGGGAGCGGGCGTCCTCCATGCGGCCAAGGTCCGCGCGCCCGGGATCCGCGCCGGGGCTTTCGGCCACGGCCACGGCGGCGAGGCCGAAATCGGAAAGGCGGGCGGAAATTTCGGTGAGCAGATCCAGCCGCTGCTGGGCTGACACGGTCGCCTCAAGGGCGCGATCCGCCGCTCCAACCGCAAGGAGCACCCCGACGGTGGACAGGATGGCAAAGGATGCCGCCGCGCCGCTCAAGGCGGCGAGCTTGAAGCGGATGGATCTCATCGCTGGGGCCGGACTTCCTCCCGGGACACCCGGTGGTTCTGGTTATCCGCCTCTAGATACACCAAAACAGCGCTCGCCAAAGGAAACGCCGCCGGACACACAAGGTATCCGGCGGCGTCCTGTCGGTCAGGGTCGCGTCAGCGCGCTCAGGCCTGGATACGCTGGCCTTCCTGCTGGATGCGCTGCTGGAACAGCGCAGCGAAATCCACCGGATCGATCATCAGGGGCGGGAAGCCGCCGTTGCGCACCGCATCAGCGATGATCTGCCGGGCGAAGGGAAACAGCAGGCGCGGGCACTCGATGAGCGCCACCGGCTGCAGGCTCTCTTCCGGCACGTTCAGAATGCGGAACACACCGGCATAGACCAGCTCGAAGGCAAACAGCGTGTTGCCCTCGATGCTGGCGCCGCCGTCGATCTTCAGCTCCACCTCGAACTCGCCATTGCCGCCGGGACGGGCGTTGACGTGGATCTGGATGTTCACGTCGGGCTGGCTGGGCGGAGCAGCGAGGGAGCGCGGCGCGTTGGGATTCTCGAAGGAGAAATCCTTGATGTACTGCGCGAGCACGTTCAGCGACGGCGCCGCATTCTGGGTGGGGCCGCCATTCTGCGTGGCCATGCGCATCTCCATCTCAAGGGTTGATTGCAGGCACCCGTGCGGATGCCCTAAAAGCGCGGCGCTGCTACCATGCTTTGCGCTTCAGGTGCAAGGATGACCCAGGCATGGGCCGGACGACGGGCACGGCGGGCACCCCCGCCGCGACAGCACAGGAGACCGGAAGATGTCCGATGAAACCCCAGAGCAGCCGTGCAAGCCCTTGAGCGAGGCCGCGAAACGCGCGCTCGCCGAGGCCGAGGCCCGCCGCGCCGCCATCGATGAGGCCGCCAAGGCGCGGCCGAAGGAAATCAACGGCCGCACCGGACCCGAGCCGGTGCGCTACGGCGATTGGGAAGTGGGGGGCATCGCCTCCGATTTCTGAGCGGCGATGCCTCTTCCGTTAGGGGAGAGCCTTCCTCAGCCCACCAGGGCGAGGCCGATGAGCCCGGCGACACCGACGATGATGCGCCACCAGCCGAACGGCGCGTAGCCGTGCTTGGCGACGAAATCGAGCAGGGTCCGCACCACCAGCACCGCCGCGCAGAAGGCGGCGATGAAGCCGATGACGATCAGCAGGCCATCGTCAAAGGAGAGGTTGTTGCGGTTCTTGAACAGGTCGTAGGCGAACGCCCCGGCCATGGTGGGCAGGGCGAGGAAGAACGAGAATTCCGCCGCCGCCCTCTTGTCCACGCCCATCAGCATGGCGCCGACGATGGTGGAGCCCGAGCGCGACATGCCGGGGATCATGGCCAGGCACTGGAA
This sequence comes from Xanthobacter autotrophicus, assembly GCF_005871085.1. GTDB lineage: Bacteria > Pseudomonadota > Alphaproteobacteria > Rhizobiales > Xanthobacteraceae > Xanthobacter > Xanthobacter autotrophicus. Next base: position 265,699 of record NZ_VAUP01000035.1, read on the forward strand.
GAAGCCGATCTTCAGCGCCAGCAGAAGCGGCAAGCCCATGGCGTTGTTGTAGCGCGGCTCCGGCACCACCTTGTCGATGAACAAAAGCACGATGCCGCCGAGGATCAGCGTCACGCAGATCAGGGCCGGCGTCTCGAACAGCACGCTCTTGATGAAGCCGTGGGCCGCCGCCCCGATGACCGCCGCCGGCAGGAAGGCGACGAGGATGCCGATCACGAAGCGCCGCGCGCCCGGATTGGTGGGCAGCTGCTGGGCGACCTTGAGGAAGCGCTGGAAATAGACGGTGAGGATGGCGAGCACCGCGCCGAGCTGGATCAGCACCTCGAAGGTGTGGCCGGCGCTCTCGAACCTCAGGAAATGCCCCAGGAGCAGGATGTGGGCGGTGGAGGAGACGGGAATGAATTCCGTCAGGCCCTCCACAAGGCCGAGAACGAGGGCTTCGAGCATGGCGCCGAGGGTCATGAGTGAGGTCATCCGGAAGGCGGGTGAAGATGGCGCATCCTGTTCCGTCCCCTTCGCAGGTGCAATCGCGCGTCCGTGACCGGAGGCGCCGCGCATGGTGCCGCCGCGTCATTTCCTCACGGCATGTGGCGCGCCCGCCACAGGGAAGATTGCCGCAGCGGCAAGACATGTGCCTTGAATTTTCAGCGAAATCTGCGCCCGCCGCCCGGATCGTCTTAGCATTTTGTTAACCCTGTTTCGCCCGTCCATGGGCCGCATCACGCCCAGGGCGAAATGCTGCACTGCGGTGGAACCAATCGGAAAGAATCGCACTCTAAAACTGGTGGAAGCCGGTGACTGGCCTTCTCCCCACCTGACCCCCGGCGAAAATTGCATCATGTATCTGCATCACCATCCGTTTTGCCCGCATTCCCGGTTTGTCCGCCTCCTGCTCTCCGAATACGGGCTCGAACCGGAGCTCGTCGAGGAGCGGGTGTGGGAGCGCCGGCCCGGCTTCCTGGCCCTCAACCCATCTGGCGAGACGCCGGTGATCGTTGAGGAAATGGCCGCTTCGGTGCCCGGCGCCAGCATCATCGCCGAATGGCTCGACGAGACCCGCGGCCTTGCCCTCGGCGACCATCGCCTGCTGCCGGATTCCCCGGCGGCGCGGGTGGAGGTGCGTCGGCTCACCGCCTGGTTCAACGAGAAGATGTATGTGGAGGCCACCGAACCGTTGGTGCGCGAGCGCATCCACAAGCGCTACATGACGCGTGAGCAGGGTGGAGGCTCGCCCGATGCCACGTCCCTGCGCATGGGCCGCAGCAATCTGCGCTATCATCTGAAATATATTGGCTGGCTGGCAAAGGCGCGCAAATGGCTCGCCGGGGAGAAGCTGAGCCAGGCCGACCTTGCCGCCGCAGCCCATCTCTCGGTGGCCGACTATCTGGGCGACGTGCCGTGGGACGAGGACGATCACGCGAGGGACTGGTACGCGCGGATCAAGTCGCGCCCGACCTTCCGCGCCCTTTTGACCGAGAGCATCCCGGGCATGCCGCCCTCCAAGACCTACGCGGACCTCGACTTCTGAGCGAAGCGGCCGGCGCCCCCCTTGAGGAGGTCATCGCCGGCCTCGCCCGTTCGGAAGGCTTCGACACCATCGGCATCGCCCGGGCCGATGCCATCCCTCAGGCCGGTGCCCGGCTGAAAGAGTGGGTCGCCGGCGGCGCCCATGGCGACATGGGCTGGATGGCCGAGACGCTGGAGCGCCGGGCCGATCCCGCCGTGCTGTGGCCGGCCATGCGCTCCGTCCTCATGCTGGGGCTGAATTACGGCCCGGCGGAGGACCCGCGTAAGGTGCTGGCCCACCGATCGGCCGGCGCCATCTCCGTCTATGCGCGGGCGGAGGACTACCACGACATCATCAAGCCCAAGCTGAAGCGCGTCGCCCGCGCCCTGCTGGCCGAGGCGCAGCGGCGCGGTCTTGAGGGCGACGTGAAAGTGTTCGTGGATACCGCCCCGCTCATGGAGAAGCCGCTGGCGGCGGCGGCGGGGCTCGGCTGGCAGGGCCGGCACACCAATCTCGTCTCGCGGGATTTCGGCTCCTGGCTGTTCCTCGGCGCCATCGCTACCACGCTGGAGCTGAAGCCGTCCGCGCCGGAGCAGGACCATTGCGGCTCCTGCCGCGCCTGCCTCGATGCCTGCCCCACGGCGGCCTTTCCCGCCCCTTACGTCATCGATGCGCGGCGCTGCGTCTCCTATCTCACCATCGAGCACAAGGGGCCGATCCCGCGCGAGCTGCGCCCCCTCATGGGCAACCGTATCTACGGCTGCGACGATTGCCTCGCCGCCTGCCCGTGGAACAAGTTCGCCGAGCTTGGGCGGGACATGAAGCTCGCGGCGCGGGCGGAGAATGACGCACCGCCCCTGGCCGAGCTCGTTGGGCTGGACGACCCTGCCTTCCGTGCCCGCTTCCCGAAAAGCCCCATCAAACGGGTGGGGCGCGAGCGTTTTATCCGCAACGTACTGGTGGCCATCGGAAATTCTGCCGACCCGAGCCTGCTGCCCCAGGTGGAGGCGCGACTCGGCGATGGCTCGGCGATGGTGCGCGGGGCGGCGGTGTGGGCGCTGAGTCGGCTGGCTGATCAAGATACCATCATCATCCACGCCAGTGTGGCGCTGGTGCACGAGCAGGACGCGGCCGTGCGGGCGGAATGGGACGCCGCGTCGGTGCAAGCGCTCTAAGTTCTGGCGCAGTTGGCGAGGGCGCTGTTTCCAAGCGGCGCGTTTGCCGGTAGGATTGCCACCTCACGAACCATGAAGGGGGCGACAAGAGCTGGCGTCACGATCGCGTCGCGCCCACGCGCGATGATCGACGGCGACAGAACAGGCAACATGCACGAGCCCCGCAAGCTTTATGTGAAGTCATTCGGCTGCCAGATGAACGTGTACGATTCCCATCGTATGGCGGACACGCTGGCACGCGAGGGCTTCGTGGAGACGCAGGACCCGGCCGAGGCCGATCTGGTCATCCTCAACACCTGCCATATCCGCGAGAAGGCCGCCGAAAAGGTCTATTCGGAGCTGGGCCGCCTGCGTAAGCAGAAGCAGGAGGCTGGCTCCGACACCATGATCGCGGTGGCCGGCTGCGTCGCCCAGGCCGAAGGCGCCGAGATCATGCGCCGCGCGCCGGTGGTGGACCTCGTGGTCGGCCCCCAGAGCTACCATCGGCTGCCCGAGCTTTTGGCCGAGGCCAAGGTCGGCAAGCGGGTGGTGGACACCGAATTTCCGGCCGAGGACAAGTTCGACCACCTGCCCGCCCCGACGCGGGCGGCCACCCGCTCACGCGGGCCGGCGGCCTTCGTCACCGTGCAGGAAGGCTGCGACAAGTTCTGCACCTTCTGCGTGGTGCCCTATACCCGCGGCGCGGAAGTCTCCCGCCCGGTGTCCAAGATCATGGACGAAGCGGCGCGGCTGGTGGACCAGGGGGTCCGCGAGATCAGCCTCATCGGCCAGAACGTCAACGCCTTCCATGGCGAAGGGCCGGACGGCACGACATGGAGCCTCGCCCGGCTCATGGAGCGCATGGCCGGCCTCAACGGCCTCGCCCGGCTGCGCTACACCACCTCCCACCCCCGCGACATGGACGACGACCTCATCGCCGCCCACCGCGACCTGCCCCAGTTAATGCCCTACCTGCACCTGCCGGTGCAGTCGGGCTCCGACCGCATCCTCGCCGCCATGAACCGCAAGCATGGCCGGGACGACTTCTTCGCCATCATCGAGAAGATGCGCCAGGCGCGGCCGGACATGGCCCTGTCATCCGATTTCATTGTCGGCTTCCCCGGCGAGAGCGATAAGGACTTCGAGGATACCCTCGACCTGGTGCGCCGGGTGGGCTTTGCCAGCGCCTATTCCTTCAAATACAGCCCCCGCCCCGGTACCCCGGCCGCCGACCATGAGGCGCAGGTGCCGGAGGGGGCGAAGGCCGAGCGCCTCGCCGAACTGCAGCGGCTGCTGGAAGCTTCCAAGGCCGCTTTTGACGAGAGCTGCCGCGGCCGCACCTTCGACATCCTGCTGGAAAAGCCCGGCCGCCAGACCGGCCAGCTCATCGGCCGCTCGCCCTACCTGCAAAGCGTGGTGGTAAACGACCCCCCCGCCGCCATCGGCGACCTCCTCACCGTGACAATCACCGACGTGGGCCCCAACAGCCTCGCGGGTGTTCCGGCGGCGGCGAACGAGCCTTCCGTTTCCCAGTCCCCAGCTTCTTCCGCCCGATCCCGGCCGCTTGCGGCCATGGAGGCTTGAGCTTGCGCAGATCCGGCAGCGACCGCGACCGTCCCCTTGAACGCGCCTCGGAGCGTTCCCTGGAACGCACCTTGCCGCCCCCCGGCCCCGCCCGCGCGGCGGTGACGCCACCCTGGGCGAGCACCGAAGACGAAAGCCCCGCCCATGTGGTGCTGGCCTTCGACGACAACCGGCTCGCCACCCTGCTGTTCGGCCATTACGGGCGCAACCTGGCCGTCATCGAGCGCAAGCTCGGGGTTAAGGCGGATTCGCGCGGCAACCATGTGACCCTGGAAGGCGCGCGCGATGCCTGCGAGCAGGCCCGCGCCGTTCTGGAGCACCTCTACGAGGCCCTGCGCAAGGGCCGAGACATCAGCCAGGGCGACGTGGACGGGGCCATCCGCGAGGTCACCTCGCAGGGCTCGCTGTTCGATTTCGATCCGGCCGAGAACCGCCAGTCCTTCGACGAGATCCAGCTGCGCCGCCGCCCGGTGCGGGCGCGCACCGCCGCGCAGGACGCCTATATCCGGGCGCTTAAGCGCCACACCCTCGTGTTCGGCTCAGGTCCCGCCGGCACCGGCAAGACCTGGCTCGCCGTGGCCTATGCGGTGCACCTGCTGGAGCGGCGCATGGTGGACCGCATCATCCTGTCGCGGCCGGCGGTGGAGGCGGGCGAGCGGCTCGGCTTCCTGCCGGGCGACATGAAGGACAAGGTGGACCCCTACCTGCGCCCCATCTACGACGCCCTCTATGACCTCATGGACCGCCCCTTCGTGGAGCGGGCGCTGCAATCGGGCGAGATCGAGATCGCCCCGCTCGCCTTCATGCGCGGACGCACCCTGTCCAACGCCGCGGTGATCCTGGACGAGGCGCAGAACGCCACATCCATGCAGATGAAGATGTTCCTCACCCGCCTGGGCGAGAACTCGCACATGATCGTCACCGGCGACGCCAGCCAGACCGACCTGCCCCAGGGCCAGATCTCCGGCCTTGCCGAGGCGGTGCGGCTGCTGGAGGGCATCGAGGGGGTGGGCGTGTGCGTCTTCAAGGCCGAGGACGTGGTGCGCCACGAGATGGTCGGGCGCATCGTCTCGGCCTACGAGAAGCTCGACGCGGCCAAGCTTGAGGCTGCCTCCGCCCGCCTCGGCAAGGCCGGAGCCTGAGCCATGGCCGCCCTGAAGCTTGTCGCCACGAGCGTCCCCCCAGAGGAGGACCCCGTCGCCATCGACGTGCTGGTGGAGGCGGACGGCTGGTCCGCCGTGCCCGACGCCGAAGCCATCTGCATGCGGGCTGCGCAAGCGGCACTCACGGCCTGCGGTGACGAGGTGCCGGAGCCCTGCGAGGTCGCCATCACCCTCACCGACGACGCGCGCATCCGCGTGCTGAACCGGGAATGGCGCGGCAAGGACAAGGCCACCAACGTGCTGTCCTTCCCCCAGCCGGACCTCCCCGACGACGTGGACGCGCCCCAGCCCCTGGGTGACATCATCGTCGCGCTGGAAACCCTCACCGGCGAAGCCCAGGCCGAAGACAAGACCGCCGGGCACCACCTCGCCCATCTGGTGGTGCACGGCACGCTGCACCTTCTGGGCTACGACCACATAGACGAAACCGAAGCAGAGGAAATGGAGGCGCTGGAACGGCGGATCCTCGCGGGGCTCGGGATCGACGATCCCTATGCCCTGCCACAGGACTGACGTTCCATGGCGAAGAACTGACCATGTCCAACATCGACCAGCCGACGACCGAGACCAGCGCGGAACCGCAAAGTTTTCTCGATCGATTGCGTGCCCTCCTCGGCACGTTCCGCCCGCACGGCTCGCTCCGCACCGACCTCGTGGAGGTGCTGGACGCGGCGGAAGCACCCGAGGAGGAAGGGGAATTCACCCCCTCCGAGCGCAAGATGCTGCGCAACATCCTCCACCTCAAGGAGGTGGGCATCGGCGACATCATGGTGCCCCGCGCCGAGATCGTCGCCGTGCGCAAGGATGTCTCGCTTGGCGAACTGCTGAAGCTGTTCGTCGGCGTCGGCCATTCGCGCCTTGTGGTCTATGACGACACGCTGGACGACCCCGTGGGCATGGTCCACATCCGCGACCTCATCGCCTTCCTCGCCGGCGACCTGACCAGCCAGCCGGACAACAAGCTCGACCTCGGCGCGGTCAATCTCGACGGTTCGCTGGAGGATGCCGGGCTCATCCGCCGCATCCTCTATGTGCCGCCCTCCATGCCGGCGGTGGACCTCCTGGTCGCCATGCAGGCGGCGCGCACCCATCTTGCCCTCGTCATCGACGAATATGGCGGCACGGACGGCCTCGTCTCCATCGAGGACGTGGTGGAGGAGATCGTCGGCGAGATCGAGGACGAGCACGACGAGGCGGCCGAGACCCTGCTCATCCGCCAGCCGGACGGCAGCTTCCTCGCCGATGCCCGCACGCCGCTGGAAGCCGCGGTGGAAGTGCTCGGCCCCGCCTTCGCCTCGGAGGAGGCCATGGAAGAGGTGGACAGCCTGGGCGGCCTCCTGGTCATGGTGGCCTCGCGGGTACCGAAGCAGGGGGAAGTGATCGCCCTGCCCGGCGGCTTCGAGGTGGAGGTGCTGGAGGCGGATCCGCGTCGGGTCAAGAAGCTGCGTGTCATTCCGCCGCGGGAGAATACGCCGGTGCATGCCACCGAATCCAGCGCATCCGACCTGTAGCGCAGCCGCGTGCTCCCAGCCTCCTCCCCGGCCGCGCGGCTGCGCGGGCGCCTTCTCGCGCTGCGCTTCCTCTCCGGATGGCGCCGACGTGGCGTCGCTTTCGTTGCCGGCGCCATCGGCGCTCTCGCCATGCCGCCGTTCGGTCTGTGGCCAGTGCTGGCGCTCAGCTTCGGCGTGCTCGTGCTGCTCATCGACGGCTGCCGCGGCGGGCTGAAGCGTCGCCTGTGGGGCGCGGCCGGTGTCGGCTGGTGGTTCGGCTTCGGCTATTTCCTCGCCTCCCTGTGGTGGATCGGCGACGCCTTCCTGGTGGAGGCGGACGTGTTCGGCTGGCTGCTGCCCTTCGCGGTGCTGGCCATGCCCATGGGGCTCGCCCTGTTCACGGCGCTGGGCGCCGTGCTGGCGCGGCTGGCATGGTCGAAGGGGGGCAGGCGGCTGTTCGCCCTCGCCTTCGGCCTGACCGTGTCGGAATGGCTGCGCGGCCATGTGCTGACCGGCTTTCCCTGGAACACCTTCGGCTATGCCTTCGCGCAATCGGACCTGCTGATGCAGAGTGCCGCACTGGTGGGCATCTGGGGCCTCACCTTCTTCGCCCTGCTATTGCTGTCGAGCCCGGTGCTGCTCCTGACGCCGGGCCGGCGCAACCTCGCCGCCGTGGGCTGTGCGGCGCTGCTGCTGGCCGGTGCGGCGGGCTGGGGAAGCTGGCGGCTCGCCACCACGCCTCTCCAGGTGGTGCCGGGCGTGCATCTGCGGGTGATGCAGCCCAACCTGCCGCAGGACAAGAAGTTCGCCTATGACCGTCGGCGCGAAATCCTGGCCGATTACCTGGCCCTGAGCGCCCGCCCGAGCTCCACCTATCCTGCGGGCCTGGCCGACGTGACCCTGCTGATCTGGCCGGAATCCGCCTTCCCGTTCATCTATGAGCGCGAGCCGTGGGCGGCGGAAGACATCGCCGCCACGTTGCCACCCAACGTGACCCTGGTGACCGGGGCGGTGCGCGTGGACCTGCCCCCGCCCGGCCAGCATTCGCCGTTCTTGAATGCGATTCGTGTCATCGACGCGAAAGGCCGAGTGTTACGCAATGCCGACAAGGTTCATCTTGTCCCCTTCGGGGAATACCTGCCGTTCCAGTCATTCCTCGAATCCATCGGCATCGAGCAATTGACGCGGGTGAGGGGCGGCTTCTCGTCCGGCCGCACCCTTGCCGGGCTCGAAGTCCCCGGGGCCGGTCTCGCTGCGCCGCTGGTATGTTATGAGGTTATCTTTTCTGGAAAGGTAATTCCGGCCGGTCCGCGCCCAACCTGGCTCCTGAACCTCACCAACGATGCCTGGTTTGGGACAACCCCCGGACCTCACCAGCACTTTGTGCAGGCTCGCTTGCGTGCCATCGAAGAGGGTCTTCCCCTGGTGCGTGCAGCCAATACGGGCATCTCGGCCATCATTGATCCCATGGGTCGTATTGTCGCAGGTACGCAACTTGGGGAAACAGGCCTCATCGACGGTCCTTTGCCGCGACCCTTGGAAACAGTTCCGGTAGCGGGACGTTTCAACCCTGCAGTCCTTGCCGGTCTGCTTATGGCCGCGCTCGCGCTGGCATTGGCGCCTTAAAACGGTTGCATTACACGCAAGGGTTGATCGACGCTCGTAGATTGTATGCCTATGTTCCCCGGCAATCAGGGCAGCCTTCGCACCGCGAAGTAATGATTAATCTTTTCCGACATAGCCGGAGAGACCATGGCCAAGAAGGCGCCGAACCCTATTGATAAGCACGTTGGCTCGCGCGTCCGCATGCGGCGGATGATGGTCAGCATGAGTCAGGAGAAACTGGGCGAGCATCTGGGGATTACGTTCCAGCAGATTCAGAAATATGAAAAAGGTACAAATCGCATAGGTGCGAGCCGCCTTCAGCAGATCTCGACCGTGCTCGGGGTGCCCGTGGCGTTCTTCTTCGAGGGCGCGCCGGCCTTCGGTCCCGAAGGAGAAGGCTTCTCTGAAGACCAGTCACCCGCCTACGTCTCCGACTTCCTCGCGACTTCGGACGGGCTGACGTTGACCCGCAACTTCATGCGCATCACCGACCCGAAGATCCGCCGGCGGATCGTTGAACTGGTCATCGCCATCGCCGGCGAAGCCGAAACGCCCGCCTGAACCGTTCGTTTTGACGAACGATTTCGTGCAACCGACCTTGACCGCTCGCTGCCGCGTTGCCACAAGAAGAGACCGCAACGCGGCGCGGGCGCAAGAGGGTTCGGAGACATGGCGCGTCAGTCCTATCTGTTCACCAGTGAGTCGGTTTCCGAAGGCCATCCCGACAAGGTCTGCGACCGCATTTCCGACGAGGTGGTCGACACCTTCTTCCGGACGGCCGAAACCGAAGGCTGGGATCCGAGTCAGGTTCGAGTTGCCTGCGAGACCCTCGCCACCACCAACAAGGTGGTGATTGCGGGCGAGACGCGCGGCCCCTCCTCCATTACCCGCGACCTACTGTCCCACGCTGCCCGCCTCGCCATCAAATCCATCGGCTATGAGCAGGAAGGCTTCCACTGGGAGACCGCGGACATCGACGTCCTGCTGCACGCCCAATCCGCCGATATCGCCCAGGGCGTGGACATTGCCGGCAACAAGGACGAGGGCGCCGGCGACCAGGGCATCATGTTCGGCTACGCCGTGCGCGAGACGCCGGAGCTGATGCCCGCCCCCATCTATTACGCGCACAAGATCCTGAAGACCCTGGCGGAAGCGCGCCACTCCGGCGAGACCCACGCCCTCGGCCCCGACGCCAAGAGCCAGGTTACCGTCCGCTACGAGGACGGCAAGCCGGTGGGCGTCACCCAGATCGTGCTGTCCACCCAGCATCTGGACGAGAACCTCTCGTCCCACGACGTGAAGTCCATCGTCGAACCCTATATCAGCGCCACCCTGCCCGAGGGCTGGATTTCCAAGGACACGGTCTGGCACGTGAATCCCACGGGCAAGTTCGTGATCGGCGGGCCGGATGGCGATTGCGGCCTCACCGGGCGCAAGATCATCGTGGACACCTACGGCGGCGCGGCGCCCCATGGCGGCGGCGCCTTCTCCGGCAAGGATCCCACCAAGGTGGACCGCTCGGCCGCCTATGCCGCGCGCTACCTGGCCAAGAACGTGGTGGCGGCCGGCCTCGCCGACCGTGCCACCATCCAGCTGGCCTACGCCATCGGCGTCTCCGATCCGCTGGCGGTCTATGTAGACCTGCACGGTACCGGCAAGGTGGACGAGGCCAAGCTCGAGACCGTGCTGCGGGAGGTGATGAACCTGCGTCCCCGCGGCATTCGCGAGCATCTGGGCCTCACCAAGCCCATCTATGCCCGCACCTCGGCCTATGGTCATTTCGGCCGCGCGCCGGAAGCGGATGGCGGCTTCTCCTGGGAGAAGATCGACCTCGTGGACGCGCTCAAGTCCGCAGTGGCCTGACGCACAGCAGCCCCCGTCCGGCCGCCCGCACCTGCGGCGCGGGCGGCCGGACGGGCGGCCCGGTGACGGCGTGAAGGGATCCCGGATGCCGGCGCATCTTTCGGGATCCTTGATGATATGCACCACATGATCGAAGAGACGGAACGTCACGGCGCCTTCTACGGCCGGCGCATCGGCAAGTCGCTGCGTGGCGCCCAGCAGGACGCCATGGTGCGCCTCCTGCCCACATGGCGCTTCGCCCTCGAAGAGGCGCGAACGCCGGCCGCCCTGTTCCCCCACGACATCAGTGGCCTGTGGCTGGAGATCGGCTTCGGCGGCGGCGAGCATCTCATCTCCCACGCCGCGCGCCGGCCCGACATGGGCTTCATCGGCGCCGAGCCGTTCGTGAACGGCATGGCGCGGATGCTGGTGGACCTGGAGAAGGCCGGACTTTCCAACATCCGCCTGTTCGGCGAGGACGCGGCTTTGCTGCTGGATCGCCTGCCCGAGGCGAGTCTTGACGGCGCCGACCTGTTCTATCCCGACCCCTGGCCCAAGCGCCGCCACTGGAAGCGCCGGTTCGTCCGGCCGGACAATCTGGACCGTCTCGCCCGCGCCATCCGGCCGGGCGGCGTATTTCGCTTCGCGTCCGACGTGCCCCATTATGTGGGCTGGACCCTGGCTACCGTGCGCAACCACGGCGCCTTCCGCTGGACCGCCGAGCGGGCCGACGACTGGCGCCAACCCTATCCGCACTGGCCCGGCACCCGCTATGAGGCAAAGGCTCTGGAGGAGGGGCGCAATCCAACCTACCTGACATTCGAGCGGCTTTAGACCAGATCTGCTCAGCGTGCGCCGAAACCCTCAGGCGCCCGCACCGTGAAGCGCCGTGAGCCCATCGCGATACGTGGGATAGGCGAGGCTCACCCCCAGCTCGTCCTTGAGCCTATGGTTGGCCACGCGCTTGTTGGCGGCCCAGAAAGTCAACGCCATGGGGCTCATGTCCCGTGCCGCTTCATCAAACGGGATGGCTGCCGGCGCTGGCAGGCCGAGCAGCCCGGCCGCATAGGCGATGGGATCGCCGGGCGGGGCGGGCAGATCATCAGTGACGTTGAGGATGCCGTCGAAGCGCTTCGCCACCGCCGCTGAGATGGTGCGGGCGATGTCCTCCACATGGATGCGGTTGAACACCTGGCCCGGCTTGTCGATGCGCCGCGCCTGCCCGGCCCTGAGCTGGTCGAGCGCATTGCGGCCGGGACCATAGATGCCCGCCAGGCGCAGCACCGAGACCGGAATACCGCGCCTCTGTCCGAAGGCGAACCACTCCTGCTCCGCCCCGAGCCGCCGCTCCAGCCGCGGGCTGCCGGCGCGCGGGGGTGTCGTTTCGTCCACCCAGCCTCCGCCGTGGTCGCCATAGACGCCGAGAGTGGTGAGATAGACCACCTGGCTGAGCCGTCCTGCCTCCAGCACCTTGCCGGCGCAGCGCAGAATCGGGTCGCCCTGCACATCAGGCGGCGCCGAGGCGATGATCAGGTCGGTGGCGGCGAGGGCCTCGGCGAGCAGGGTGGACAGGCTCTCGCCATCAAACAGGAAGGGCAAGACCCCGGCCGGCAGATCGGCAAGGCGCTCCGCAGTCCGGGCCGTGCCGACCACACGGGAAAAGGCCGTGGGCTCTCGCGCCACCAGATGACGAACGCAATAGCCGAAGCCCAGTGCGGCAAGGGTGGTCATGGCGGCGTGGTCACGGCACGGGGGACACGAGAACGGCAGGCGCGTGGGATGCGGCCTCGCCCGTCTCCGGCGGCCGGCCGGTGAGGGCCTCGACGCTCATGAGCCGCACCGCCTCCTCACACTGGCGGGTAACGCTCTTGCGATCATGGGCCTCGTCGAGCTGCACCGGCTCGCCGAAGGAGACCTCCACGTCGATGGAGCCGTGGCGCAGCACCTCCAGCAGGTGCGGCACCAGATCCATGTCGCCATACCAGGCAGCGACATGACGGTGGAGCCGCCCCATGGGCAAGCCCTGAAGGCGCACATAGGACACAGCGAGGGGCTGCACCGTCACCTCGGCACCATCGGCGATGGCTTCGCGCACCGCGCCCACCAGCGCAGTCCGGAACGGCAACACCCGGTTGCCGTCGCTGGATGTGCCCTCGGCGAACAGCACCACGGGGTCGCCGTCCTGCAGGCGTTCGGCGATGGTGCGGTTGACTTCGCCGGTGGCATGCCGGCGCTGGCGATCCACGAAAACAGTGCGCTGGAACTTTGCCAGAAGCCCGATCAGCGGCCAGCGCCCCACCTCGCTCTTCGCCACGAAGACCAGCGGCGTGATCGACCCGATCACCAAGATATCGATCCAGGATGAATGGTTGGCGAGGATCAGCAGCGGCCGACCCGCCGCCGGCGCGCCAATCACCTTCACCCGCACCCCGATCAGCTTGAGCAGGATGCGATGGTAGAGCTGCGGGATGCTACGGCGCGTGGGCAGGGAGAGCTTGAGCGAAAGCCATTGCAGCGGGATGCCGACCGCCGTCACCACGGCCACCGGAACCAGCACTGCTGCCGCTCTCACACGATCGAGAAAGCGCGACACTCCCGGCTGCTCTGGCCCCAAGGGTTCCAGCCCGCCGAATTCGAGGGGGAGCCGGGTGGGCTCCTTCGCCGGCGCGGGAGCAGGCGTCACGATTTTTCGTCCTCATCGAGGGGGACGGCATAGAGCTCGAGGCGATGGCCGCGCAGCTTGAAGCCGAGGCGGCGGGCGATCGCCTCCTGCAAGGCCTCGATCTCCTCCGAGCGGAATTCAATCACGTGGCCCGATCTCAGGTCGATGAGATGGTCGTGGTGCTCGTCCGGCATCTGCTCGTAGCGGGCGCGGCCGTCGCCGAAATCGTGGCGCTCGATGATGCCGGCATCCTCCAGCATCTTCACCGTGCGATAGACGGTGGAGATGGAGATGTTGTCGTCGATGGCGACGGCGCGGCGGTGCAGTTCCTCAACGTCAGGATGGTCCTGCGCGCCGGAAAGCACGCGGGCGATGATCCGGCGCTGCTCCGTCATCCTCATGCCCTTGGCCAGGCACGCTTCCTCGATGACGCTCATGTTGCTGCCGCTCAAGCGGGACCTCCGCGATCCAACGGGACAGACGCCTTATCGCCCCCCGGCCCGATCCCTGCAAGGGGGCGGATGCGCCTCAAAAATCCCGCCGCAGCAGCAGGGCGTCCGCGCCACCGGCATAATAGCCTCGCCGGCGCCCCACCTCGCGATAGCCGAGGCGCTCATAAAGAGTGCGCGCCGCGAGATTGCCCTCCTCCACCTCCAGGAACGAGGTGGAGACCCCCTCGACCGCAAGTCGTGCCAGATGGTGGGACACCAGCGCCCGGCCGATGCCCCGGCGGCGGCGATCCGTAACCACGGCGACGGTGAGCACCTCGGCTTCCGGTGGCACCACGTGGGACAGGATGAAACCCATGGGCGGCCGACGGGGACCCGGAGTCGCCACATGGGCACGGACTGCCCGGTCGGACAACAGGCGCTCGAACTCGTCCGTTCCCCAGCCGCGGGCGAAGGCGCGGGCGTGGAGGGCGGCCAGATGCGGCACGTCGGCCGCCACCGCGTCGCGCAGCAGCGGCGGGCGGGGCGGGAAGAAGCGTTCGAAAAGGCCGATCATCGACGGGCGACGCGCGCCTTGTCCTGCGGCTTGGCGTCGGGCGAGCGCAGATAGAGCGGGCGAGGCTCGGCGGCTTCCGGATCGGCAACGGCGCCGAGCCTCGCCACCCAAGCCACGTCCGGGGCGGGGGTTTCGTCCACCAGCAAAGGCGGTTGCTCGGCTGGCGGCCAGGCCTCCGCCACCAAGGCCGCGCCCGAGCCCACGACGCGCACCGCCCCGATGGCCACCGAGCGCGCCGCCTCCCGCACGCTGGTGACGCGCGGGGCGATCAGGGTGCGAGCGCCAACGCCGAACATCTGCAGGAAGACGTGGCCATGCCGGGCGTCGATGGCAGTGACCACGGGAACCGCATCGTCCTGGGCGAGATAGGGGGCGGCCAGCGCAGCCAGCGTCGTCACCCCCACCACCGGCCGGTTGGAGGTGAGCCCGAAGCCGCGCGCCGCTGAAAGGCCCACCCGCAGGCCAGTGAAGCTGCCGGGCCCGATGGTGACGGCGATGCGCCCAAGGTGTTCAAAATCAAGGCCCGCCGCCGCCATCACCTGCTCGACGAGCGGGATCAGCGTCTCGGCGTGGCCGCGCTCCATGAGCAGCGAATCGCCCGCGACAATGCTGTCCGTCTCGGTGTCGAGCACCGCGGCGGAGCAAGCGGCGAGCGCCGTATCTATGGCTAAAACAAACATGAAACCGGGTGCCCCACTCCTCGTCACGATCAACCTAAACCGCGGCGAGGGGAAGCGACCCTGAAGGCTCACCTTACAGAAAGGTTAATGGCGATTGACCCTCATACCGCCTGAACCTCGCTGACCTCCGGCACGAAGTGCTTGAGAAGGTTCTCGATACCGTTCTTCAGCGTAGCCGTGGACGACGGGCAACCGGAGCACGAGCCCTTCATGTTCAGGAACACGATACCATCCTTGAAGCCGCGGAAGGTGATGTCGCCGCCGTCATTGGCCACCGCCGGGCGCACCCGCGTGTCCAGAAGTTCCTTGATGGTGGCGACGATCTCGGCGTCCTTCGCCTCGTAGAACTCGTCAGCATCGGCGGCTTCGGGTTTCACACCGTCGGACAGCACCGGAGCGCCGGACATGAAGTGTTCCATGATGGCACCGAGGATGGCCGGCTTGATCTGCGGCCACTCCGCCTCCGCCTTGGTGACGGTCACGAAATCCGATCCCAGGAACACAGCCGCCACACCGCGCACATCGAACAGGCGCTGGGCGAGGGGAGAGAGGTCCGCATCGTCGTGGGAGCGCAGGTCGAGAGTGCCTTCCCCCAGCACCGAACGGCCGGGCAGGAACTTGAGGGTTGCCGGGTTCGGCGTGGTTTCGGTCTGAATGAACATGGCTCAATCCTCAAAAGAAAAGCTGCGGGTGGGGCCGCGCGTTTCCTTGAAGATAGGAGGTCGGGCGCGAAACGGAAAGGGCGCCTCGGGAAAGGTCCCGAATTGACACAAGCCCCCATCCCTGGAGAACGCGGCCAGAACGAACCGCGTGCGAATCGCGGAAGGCCGCCGGTTGCGCGTCTGTTCTCCGGCTTTCCGAAACCAAGAGCGGTCAGCCCCCTCTCCCGCGTGCGGGGGAGGGTTGTGGAGGGGGCAGAGACGCTGGGACCAAACACCGCTGGCGCAGGGAATGCGGAGAGGGCCTGCCCCCCACCCTGCCCTCCCCCGCACGCGGGAGAGGGTTCGCGCCGTGTCCGGTCGGAGCCGCCCATCTTCAAACCAAAAGCCCGTCCCGCATCGGGACAAACCCCGCGCCCACAGGCGAACAGTACCGGAACACAAGGGGAGCGAATCACTCGAACGGCCCTGTTGGCGCTTTGTTCAGGCCCCCCGAAACGGCACAGCCGCCACGCCCGGACGGCGTGACGGCTGCATCTTCATCACCCATGGAGGACGCAGGCGCCCTCAGGTGTTCATGGAATCGAAGAAGTCCGCGTTGGTCTTGGTCTGGCGCAGCTTGTCGAGCAGGAACTCAATGGCGTCCACCGTGCCCATGGGATTGAGGATGCGGCGCAGCACATACATCTTCTTGAGCGTGTCGGCCGGCACCAGGAGCTCTTCCTTGCGGGTGCCCGAGCGGGTGATGTCGATGGCCGGGAACACGCGCTTGTCGGAGACCTTGCGGTCGAGGATGACTTCCGAGTTACCGGTGCCCTTGAACTCCTCGAAGATCACCTCGTCCATGCGCGAGCCGGTCTCGATGAGCGCGGTGGCGATGATGGTGAGGGAGCCGCCTTCCTCGATATTGCGCGCCGCGCCAAAGAAGCGCTTGGGGCGCTGGAGGGCGTTGGCGTCCACGCCGCCGGTCAGCACCTTCCCGGAGGACGGCACCACCGTATTGTAGGCGCGGCCGAGGCGGGTGATGGAATCCAGCAGGATCACCACATCGCGCCCGTGCTCCACCAGGCGCTTGGCCTTCTCGATCACCATCTCGGCGACCTGCACATGGCGGGTGGCCGGCTCGTCGAAGGTGGAGGAGACCACCTCGCCCTTCACCGAGCGCTGCATGTCCGTGACTTCTTCCGGCCGCTCGTCGATGAGCAGCACGATGAGGAAGCATTCGGGATGATTGGCGGTGATGGATTTGGCGATGTTCTGCAGCAGCACCGTCTTGCCGGTGCGGGGCGGGGCCACGATGAGGCCGCGCTGCCCCTTGCCGATGGGCGCCACGATATCGATGATTCGCGGCGAGAAATCCTTCTTTCCGACGGTTTCCTCATGCTCCAGCTTGAGGCGCTCGTCGGGATAGAGCGGCGTCAGATTGTCGAAGTTGATCTTGTGCCGCGTCTTCTCGGGGTCTTCGAAATTGATCGTATTGACCTTGAGAAGCGCGAAATAGCGCTCGCCTTCCTTCGGCGAACGGATCTGTCCTTCCACCGTATCGCCTGTGCGCAGGCCGAAGCGCCGGATCTGGGACGGGGAGACATAGATGTCGTCCGGTCCCGGCAGATAGTTCGCCTCGGGGGAACGCAGGAAGCCGAAGCCGTCCTGGAGCACCTCGACGACGCCTTCGCCAATGATCTCGGTTTCGGTGGCCGCCAGCTGCTTCAGAATGGCAAACATGAGCTCCTGCTTGCGCAGGGTGCTGGCGTTCTCCACCTGGCTCTCCTCGGCAAAGGCGAGGAGCTCGACGGGGGTCTTGGACTTAAGGTCTTGAAGTTTCACTTCCCGCATAAGGGAAAGCCTCGATGAATCTTGAGTGTGCCGAAGCCGATCGCAAAGATCAGGCACGGCCGGCGGGGGGAGGGACGGGGTCGCAGGTCTTCAGGGGAAGCCGGGGCACGCAGCCTGCCGCCTGACACGCCGGCCGGGCTAATGACAGCACCGGACTGAAGGAAGCGCGTTCGCCTGCGTTTAGGAAAGCACCCCCAAGATAGGCGGGTGCGGAAGGCGGCGCAAGTCCTCCTTCCGATCAAGGATGCATCAAAACGGTTTGACCACCACAAGAATGACGATGCCGACCATCAGCAGCGTCGGCACCTCGTTGGCAATGCGGAAGAAACGGGCCGGACGGGTATTGGTGTCCTGCGCGAAATCGCGCACCCAGCGCGACAAAGCCCCATGGAAGCCGGACAGGACCAGCACCAGGGCGAACTTGGCATGGAACCAGCCGGCCAGATACCAGCCGCCGGCATAGGCCAGATAAAGCCCCGCCAGCCAGGTGACAATCATGGCCGGGTTGATGATGGCCTTCAACAGCCGCCGTTCCATCACCTTAAAGGTTTCGGACTGCACCGAGCCGGCCTCGGCGGCGCAGTGATAGACCATGAGGCGCGGCAGATACAGCATCCCCGCCATCCAGGAGATGACGGCGATGACGTGCAGAGCCTTGATCCAGCTATATAAATCGTGAGCCATCCGGGTCCGGTCTTGGTTTGATCAGCGCGCCCGGCGCACCGCTTCCACCAGCTTTTCCACATGGTCGAGCGGGGTTTCGGGGCGGATGCCGTGGCCGAGATTGAAGATGTGCCGCACGCCGGAAAAATCATCGCGGATGCGCGCCACTTCATCCTCCAGCGCCGCGCCGCCGGCGATGAGGCGCAGCGGATCCAGATTGCCCTGCAGCGCCACGCGGCCGGATAAACGCCGCCGGGCCGCCTGCCGATCCGCCGACCAATCGAGGCCGATGGCGTTGATACCGGTATCGGCCAACCGCTCCAGCGCCTCCAGCGTCGCCCCCTTGGGGAAGGCAATGACCCGCACATGGGGGTGCAGCGCCTTCAATCCCGCGACGATACGGCGCAGTGGTTCAGCACACCAGCGCTCGAACGACGAGGGATCGAGCACACCGGCCCAGGTATCGAAGATCTGCACCACATCGGCGCCGGCCGCCACCTGCCCCGCCAGATGGACGATGGAAGCCTCCACGAGCCGGTCGATGAGGCTCTGGAACAGGGTTTCGTCGCGCAGGGCCAGCATGCGGGCGGGCGCCTGATCGTCAGTGCCGTGGCCCGCCACCATGTAGGTGGCCACCGTCCACGGCGCGCCGCAGAAGCCGATCAGCGCTACTTCGGCCGGAAGGGTGGCACGCACGGAGGCGATGGCCTCGTAGACCGGCTCCACCTTGTCGGGATCCAGCCGGTCCTTGAGGGCGGCTACGCCCTCGCTGTCGGTCACCGGCGTCAGCCGCGGACCCTCGCCGGCCTCGAAGGTGAGGCCGACGCCCAGGGCGTGGGGCACCACCAGGATGTCCGAAAAGATGATGGCCGCGTCAAAGCCATAGCGGCGGATGGGCTGGAGCGTCACCTCGGCGGCGAGCTTCGGCGTGTAGCACAAAGTGAGGAAGTCGCCCGCCTCAGCCCGCACCGCGCGATATTCCGGAAGATAGCGCCCCGCCTGCCGCATCATCCAGAGCGGCGGTGGGTCGAAAGGAGTGCCGTCGAGCACCCGCAGGAATGGCGATCGTGTCTCGAGAGCGCGGTTCATCCCGTCCCTTCAATCTAATAGAATCTTATTTAAAGAGAGAGAGTCTTTGGAGTCTTAACGGTTGA
The DNA here is from genome assembly GCF_005871085.1 of Xanthobacter autotrophicus. Lineage (GTDB taxonomy): Bacteria > Pseudomonadota > Alphaproteobacteria > Rhizobiales > Xanthobacteraceae > Xanthobacter > Xanthobacter autotrophicus. The sequence continues at coordinate 284,703 of NZ_VAUP01000035.1, forward strand.
TTAACGATGTAATCGGCCGACGACAACCGATCCACAGGCAGGCCGGTTCATGAAGGCGCACTTGCCGCAGGTGCGAAGCCGGCGAAAGGCCGGTTAACAAAGGATTAACGCGGGGGTCCCGGACGGCTGTCCACATGGACGCACAGGGTGGGGGTGGATTCCATCCCGGACGGGTTGGGTGTGGATGGATTTCAGGGTTATCCAGAGCCCGCACTTGCACCCCGGCACCGGGCGTGCCTTTTTCAACAGTGTTCCACAGGAGCGGTGGATAATTGTGACTCTGAAAACGCCCGGCGAGAGTTTCTTCCATCTCCACCTCGTTTCCGATGCCACGGGCGAGACCCTCATCAATGTGGGACGGGCGGCCTGCGCGCAGTATGCGAACGTGCTGCCCATCGAGCATGTCTATCCGCTCATCCGCTCCATGAAGCAGCTGGAGCGGGTGCTCAGCGAGGTGGAGAACAACCCGGGCATCGTGCTCTACACGCTGGTGGACAAGGAGATCCGCGAGCGGCTGAAGGAGCGCTGCCGTGAACTTGGCGTGCCCTACATGTCGGTGCTGGCGCCGGTGGTGCAGCTGTTCCAGTCCTACCTCGGCGGCAGCCCGACCCCGCGCGTGGGCGGGCAGCACTCGCTGGATGCCAATTATTTCAAGCGCATCGACGCGCTGAACTACACCGTCATGCACGACGATGGGCACATGACGGACGACCTGGAAAGCGCCGACGTAGTGCTGCTCGGCGTGTCGCGCACCTCCAAGACGCCCACCTCCATCTATCTCGCCAATCGCGGCATCAAGACCGCCAACATCCCGCTGGTGCCCAGCGTGCCGCTGCCGCCGGGGGTGGAGAAGCTGAAGAAGCCGCTTGTGGTCGGCCTGGTGGCGAGCCCGGAGCGCATTGTCGAAATCCGCCAGAACCGGCTTCTGGGGCTCAATGCATCGGATCTGGGCGCGTCCTACGTGGACCGGGAGGCGGTGAACGAGGAGATCATCCTGTCGCGGCGCCTGTGCGCCCGCAACGGCTGGCCCCTCATCGACGTCACCCGCCGCTCGGTGGAAGAGACTGCCGCCACCATCTACGCGCTCTACAGCGAGCGCCGACGCCGGGCCATCGCCGAAACCTGAGACGAGCCCCAGGGACCGCCCCAGGGACCGCCCCATGAGACCGGGCCATGAGATTGGCTCACGGCCTGACCATGAGACGAGAGCACACCTTGCACCCTAGCCGGCTTTGAGGGAAACCCACATGGACCGGCCCCGGATGGAGCGCGGGAGCGAAGGGAGATATGCTCGTGTGGCGTGGTGAACAGCCGCTCGTCCTGGCATCCAAGAGTGCGACGCGCCTGACCCTTCTCGTCCATGCGGGCGTGCCGGTGGAAACGGTGGCCGCCGAGGTGGACGAACGCTCCATCCAGGCGGATGCGGGCGCGGTGGATCCCGCCGGCATCGCGGTGATCCTGGCCCGGGCGAAGGCGCTCGCCGGATCGCGCGCGGCGCCGGGGCGCCTGGTGCTGGGCGCGGACCAGACCCTGGCCCTGGGGCCGAAGATCTACCACAAGCCGGTGAGCCTGGAGGCGGCGCGCCTGCAGCTTCAGGAACTCGCCGGCCAGACCCATGCCCTGCATTCGGCGGTGGCCGTGGCGCGCGATGGCGCGATCCTGTTCGAGACGGTAGTCAGCGCCTTTCTCACCATGCGGCCGTTGAGCGACGAGGCGCTGAACACCTACATCACCGCCGCCGGGCCGCGGGTGCTCACGTCCGTGGGCGCCTACCAGCTGGAATCGGTGGGGGTGCACCTGTTCACCCGGGTGGACGGGGACCATTTCACCATTTTGGGCTTGCCGCTGCTTCAGCTTCTGCCCTTCTTCCGGGAACAGGGGCTGCTGCCGTGACCGTGCATGCCTGCATCACCGGCTCGCCGGTGAGCTATTCAAGGTCCCCGCTGCTTCATGGCTATTGGCTGAAGGCCTATGGCATCGACGGCGACTATGGCCGGGAGGAAGTGCCGCCCGCGCAGGCGGCGGAGTTTTACCGCAGCCTTGCCGCGCGCGGCTATGCCGGCTGCAATGTCACCGCCCCCAACAAGGAAATTGCATTTTCCGTGCTCGACGAGGCGGACGAGAATGCGGCGGCCCTGGGTTCCGCCAACACCCTGTGGCTGGAGGACGGCCGGCTGTGCGGCACCAGCACCGATGGCTACGGCTTCATCGCCAATCTGGACGCCAGTGTTCCGGACTGGGACGGGGCGCGCAGGCTGGCGCTGGTGCTGGGCGCGGGCGGCGCCTCCCGCGCCATCGTCCATGCGCTGGTGCAACGCGGGTTCGAGCGGGTGGTGCTGGCCAATCGCACGCTGGAGCGGGCCGAGATCATCGCCACGGCGTTCGGCAAAAAGGTGGTTCCGCTGGCCTTCGACAAGGCATCCGAGGTGATGGCGGATGCCGATATCCTGGTGAACTGCACGTCGCTGGGCATGAAGGGCGGAGCGGCGCTCGCCGTCGACCTGTCGCGCCTCAGGCAAGAGGCAGTGGTGAGCGACATCGTCTATGTGCCGCTTCTCACGCCGTTGTTGACGGCGGCGGCGGCGCGTGGACTGCGCACCGTGGACGGGCTCGGCATGCTGCTGCATCAGGGCGTGCCTGGCTTCGAGCGCTGGTTCGGGGTGCGTCCCGAGGTCACGGCCGAATTGCGCGAGGTGCTGATCGCGGATCTTCGGGCCTCGGGCCAGCTGGCGGCCTGAGCCATGTGGATCCTCGGCCTCACCGGTTCCATCGGCATGGGCAAATCAGGCACGGCGGGCCTGTTCCGCGCCATGGGCGTGCCGGTGCATGATGCGGATGCCTCTGTGCACGCGCTCTATCGCGGGCGCGCGGTGGCCCCGGTGGAGGCGGCCTTTCCCGGAGTGACGCGGGATGGCGCGATCGACCGCGCCGCGCTGGGCGCCCGCGTGCTGGCGGACCCCGAGGCCATGAAGCGGCTGGAGACTATCGTCCATCCTCTGGTCCGCGCCGAGGAGGAAGCCTTTCTTGCCAAGGCCCGTGGAGCTGGGGCGCGGCTGGTGGTGCTGGACATCCCCCTGTTGTTCGAGACCGGCGGCGCCGGGCGCGTGGATGCGGTGGCTGTGGTCAGCGCGTCGAAAGCTGTGCAGCGCGCCCGTGTGCTGGAGCGGGCCGGCATGACGGAAGAAAAATTCGAGACCATTGTGGCCAAGCAGATGCCGGACGCAGAAAAGCGTCGCCGCGCGCATTTCGTCATCGACACCGGCCGGGGCTTCCCGGCGGCGGCCCATCAGGTGGCCGGCATCGTGAGGGCGCTGTCGGGGCCGGGGCGCCGGGTTACAGGCTGAGGGAGAGGACACCTTGCGCGAGATCGTGCTCGACACCGAGACCACCGGCCTTGAAGCCTATGGCGGCGACCGACTGGTGGAAATCGGCTGCGTGGAGATGGTCAACCGCATCCTCACCGGCACGGTGTTCCACGTCTATATCAATCCCGAGCGGGACATGCCGGTGGAGGCGTTCAACGTCCACGGCCTGTCCGCCGAATTCTTGTCCGACAAGCCGAAGTTCAAGGACGTTGCCGACGATTTCCTCAATTTCATCGCCGAAGATACTTTGGTGATTCACAACGCGGCGTTCGACATCGGCTTCCTGAATGCGGAGCTGGAGCGCCTCAGCCGCCCCACCATTGCCCGCGACCGGGTGGTCGACACGCTGGCGCTGGCACGGCGCAAGCATCCCGGCGGCGGCAACCGCCTCGACGATTTGATGAACCGCTACGGCATCGATAGCTCGCGCCGGGTGAAGCACGGGGCGCTGCTGGATGCGGAGCTTCTGGCCGAGGTCTATGGTGAGCTGCTCGGCGGCAAGCAGGCAAGCCTCATCGGACTGGTGGAGGATACGAGCGAGGCGCCCCGTCTCGTGGTCGCCGTGGCGGCGGCCCATCCCCGCCCCGTCCCGCTCGCGTCCCGCCTGACGGCTGACGAAGCGGAAGCCCATGCGGCCTTCATCGCCAGCATGGGGGAGAAGGCGCTCTGGCTGAAATATGCCGACGCGCCGGAGGCGGAGAAGACGGGCAGCTGAGCTGGCTCGTAGACACTCGTTTTGCGGTATTGCAACTTTAAATCAACTAAAAGTTGATCGATTAGGAAGGTCGTGGGCGGCAAAGCGGCCTCAGGTCCGATCCATTCTTCATCCGCAGAAAGCCTCCCTTAGGAGGCTTTCTGACGCGATCTGAAGGGGTATCGCTTCGCTCACCCGGAAAATTGGCGCCTCAACTCATCATTTCGCCCACCGCCGCCACGATCTGGGCCGGATCGCTGACCGGCAGCGAACAGCGCTCCCCGACGCACACAAAAGCCGCTCCTTCCGCCGGCGCGGAGGCGATGCGGGCCGCCATCACGCTGCCGGGCCCGACCCCATCGCTGGCGCGCGCCACCACCCGCAGTGGGAACGGCACCTTGAGCGCGGCCTCGGCGAGCGCCTCCAGGTTGGGGCCCACCGCAACGATCTCGGCGAGGCCGAGGCGGGTGTCGATGGCGTTCAGGGTCGCCCCATGGGCCAGCACATTCTTCGCCGTGGCGCCGGACATGCCGGCCAACACCCGGTCCGCCCGCGCCCTCAACGCGTCGTTTCCGGTGAGCGCGGCGAGGCGGATGAGGGCGTCGGCCGCCACCGCATTGGAGTTGGGAACCGCCTCGTCGTGGGTCGCGAGCGGCCGCAGGATGAGGCTGTCGCCATCGTCCGCCGTGAGGAAATAGGCGCCGGTCTCGGGGTCGCGGTGGTGGGTTTCCAGCACCTCCAGAAAGTGCACGGCGTGGGCCAGAGGTTTTGGCGCGCCCGTCGCCTCATGGAGCGCGATGCCAGCGCGGGCCATGGCGGCGAGGTCGGAGGCAAGGCCCGGCAGCACGATCTTGGCGCCGCACCAGGAATGAGCGAGGCGCCCCTCCGCCACCATGTGGCCCACGACGGCATCGAAGGCGCGCTGCGCCAGCGCCACCCATTCAGCCTCGCCGAGGAAGCCGCCGGCCCGCGCCAGCGCCGCGATCATCAGTCCGTTCCAGTCGGCCAGCACCTTGTCGTCCCGGCCCGGACGCACCCTTTTTTCCCGCGCCAGCAGCAGCTTTTCGCGCAAGGGTTTAAGGCGCGCCTCGTCCTCGGCGCTCACCACGCCGGCTTCGGTGCGGTTGAGGATATTGCCCACCTCCCAGTTTCCGGCGCGGGTCACGTCATAGAAGCGGTTGAAGAAGGCGGCGTCCTCCGCCCCCAGCACGGCCGTGATCTCGGCCTCGCTCCACACATAGAAGCGGCCTTCATGGCCCTCGCTGTCGGCATCGAGGCTCGCGGCGAAGGCGCCCTCGGGGGTCAGCATCTCCCGCTTAAGCCAGCCCACCGTCTCTCGCGCGCGGGTGAGGAAGAGCGCATCGGCGGTGTCGGAATAGGCCAGCGCCAGCAGCTCGAGGAGCAGCGCATTGTCGTAGAGCATCTTCTCGAAATGCGGGACGAACCAGATCTCGTCCACCGAATAGCGGGCAAACCCCCCACCCAGATGATCATAGATGCCGCCCTCGCACATGCGGTTGAGGGTGAGGGCCACGAGGGCTTTCAACGCGTCATCCTTGCGCCGCGTGCCCACCCGCCAGAGGAATTCGAGCAGGCCAGACTGGGGGAATTTCGGCGCGCCCTTCAGCCCGCCATGGACCGGATCGAACATGGCCGGCAGGCGTGCGGCGGTATCATCCAGATCCTCCCGGCCGATGGCGGCACCGGCCACGGGCGTCGCCGCCTTCTTCAGCCGGGCGAGGATGGTGGCGGTGTTCTTCTCCACCTTGTCCTTGTTCTGGGTGAAGACGGTGGAGACCTGCTGCAGCACGTCGGTGAATCCGGGGCGGCCGTAGCTGGCGGCGGGGGGGAAATAGGTGCCGCCCCAGAACGGCTTTCCCTCCGGATCGAGGAACATGGTGAGCGGCCAGCCGCCGCTCTGGCCCAGCTGCTGGAGCGCGGACATGTAGATCTGGTCCACGTCCGGCCGCTCTTCCCGATCTACCTTGATGTTCACGAACAGGGCGTTCATGAGCCCCGCCACGTCCGCATTCTCGAAGCTCTCGTGGGCCATCACATGGCACCAGTGGCACGCGGCATAACCCACCGAGAGCAGGATGGGCTTGCCGGTGGCCCGCGCCTCCGCGAACGCCTCCGGCCCCCACGGCCACCAGTGCACCGGATTGTCCTTGTGCTGGAGCAGATAGGGGCTGGTCTCGCGGGAGAGGCGGTTCTCGCTCATGATCTTAAAATCCCTCGGCTGACGCCGGCTTTGGTGGCAATGGAGATGGCGACGAAAGGTTCAGGCAATGAATGGCGCATGGTCCGCCATCTGCCGGTGCCGTGCAAATCCGTCGCCAGTTTGGGAAACGACGCCATGATCGACACTCTCTTCGCCCTCTCGTCTGGCCGCCTGCCGGCCGGTGTGGCGGTGCTGCGCATCAGCGGTCCCGAGGCGGCGGCGGCGGTCCTCGCCCTTGCCGGCGTGCTGCCCCCGCCCCGCGTCGCCCGCTACGGCGCCTTGAGCGATCCCCGGACCGGGGAGATGCTGGATCGGGGCCTCATCCTGTTCTTCCCCGGCCCCGCCAGCGCCACGGGGGAGGATGTGGCCGAGCTTCATCTCCATGGCGGCCGCGCGGTGGTCGCGGCGGTGCTGCGGGCGCTGTCCGCCCTGCCCGGCTTGCGTCCGGCGGAAGCCGGCGAGTTCACCCGGAGGGCCCATGCCAACGGCAAGCTGGATCTGGCGGAGGTGGAGGGCCTCGCCGATCTGGTGGCGGCGGAGAGCGAGGCCCAGCGCAAACAGGCGCTGGCGCTGGCCTCGGGCGCGCTCTCCCGCCGGGTGGAGGGCTGGCGCGTGGGGCTGGTCTCTGCCCTGGCGCTGATCGAGGCCGGCATCGATTTTTCCGACGAGAGCGACGTGTCCGGAGAGGTGACGACGGATGCCGTCGCCCGCCTTGCCCGGCTGAAGGACGAACTGCTTGCCGCCCTCACCGACGCGGCGCGGGGCGAGCGGGTGCGTGACGGGCTGGTGGTGACCATTTCCGGCCCGCCCAATGCCGGAAAATCCACTCTGCTGAACCGCCTTGCGGGCCGCGAAGCAGCCATCGTCTCCGCCCTGCCCGGCACCACCCGCGACGTGCTGGAGGTGCATCTGGAGCTGGCCGGGCAGGCCGTGACCCTGCTGGACACGGCCGGCCTGCGCGAGACCTCGGACCTTGTGGAAGCCGAAGGCGTGCGCCGCGCGCTGGCCCGGGCGGAGGGGGCGGACGTGGTGCTCTGGCTCTGTGATGCCGGGTCCGAGCCGCCCCCTGCCCTTACCCGGGCGGTGAAGGTGCGCACCAAGATCGATCGCGACGCCGCCATTCCCGAAGGCTGGATCGGCATCTCCGCCGCCACCGGCGCGGGCGTGGACGCCCTTGTCGGCCGGCTGGAACAGGAGGCGGACCGCCTCGGCGGGCGCGAGCCGGCGCTGATCACCCGCGAGCGGCAGCGGCGGGCGCTGGAGGTGGCCACCCTCCAGCTGGAGCGGGCGCTGGGCGATTTCGGCGGCCATGAGGAATTGCGCGCCGAGGATGTGCGGCTCGCGGTGCGGGCGCTGGACCAGCTCATCGGACGGGTGGATGTGGAGGATGTGCTGGACGCCCTGTTCAGCACCTTCTGCATCGGGAAATAGGCGCCACCTCCACCCCGCAGGGTGTTTCACGTGAAACATCGCCGGCTGCGGCCTTGACGGCGCCGGAAAGAGGGCGTTTCCAGAAGGGGCGGCGTGGGCCGCCTTTCTGCCCCGGATGAGAATGACCGAAACCCTTTCAGCGAATGCCTTCGACGTGATCGTGGTGGGCGGTGGCCATGCGGGCTGCGAGGCCGCCGCTGCGTCCGCGCGCATCGGCGCGCGCACGGCGCTGCTGACCCATTCCCGCTCAACCATCGGCGCCATGTCCTGCAATCCCGCCATCGGCGGGCTGGGCAAGGGCCATCTGGTGCGGGAGATCGATGCGCTGGACGGCCTCATGGGCCGGGTAGCGGACCAGGGGGGCATCCAGTTCCGCGTGCTCAATCGCCGCAAGGGCCCGGCTGTGCGGGGGCCCCGCGCCCAGGCCGATCGCAAGCTCTATGCCCGCGCCATGCAGGCGGCGCTGGCCGCGCAGGAGGGCCTCACCATCGTGGAGGGCGACGCCGACGATCTGCTGGTCGCGGGCGGCCGCATCACCGGCGTGCGCCTCGCCGATGGGCGGGAGCTGTCCTGCGGGGCGGTGGTGCTCACCACCGGGACCTTTCTCAACGGCCTCATCCATATGGGCGAGGTGAGCTATCCCGCCGGCCGCATGGGCGAGAAGCCGGCGCTGGGCCTCTCCCCTGCCCTCGCCCGCCTCGGCTTCGCTCTGGGCCGGCTGAAGACCGGCACCCCCGCCCGCCTCGATGGCCGCACCATTGATTGGGCGAGCCTGGAGATGCAGCCCGGCGATGATCGGCCCGAGCCCTTCTCGGCCCTCACCACGCACTTGCCCAACCCCCAGGTGGAATGCGGCATCACCCGCACCACGGATGCGACCCACGATCTGATCCGGGCCAACCTTTCCCGCTCGGCCATGTATTCCGGCCGCATCGAGAGCAGCGGCCCGCGCTATTGCCCGTCCATCGAGGACAAGATCGTCCGCTTCGGCGATCGCGACGGCCACCAGATCTTTTTGGAGCCGGAGGGGCTGGACGATCCCACAATCTATCCCAACGGCCTGTCCACCTCCCTGCCCGCCGAGGTGCAGACCGCCTTCCTGCGCACCATTCCGGGGCTGGAGCAGGTGGCGGTGCTGCGGCCGGGCTATGCCATCGAATACGACCATGTGGACCCGCGCGAGCTGGCTCCCACGCTGGAGGCCAAGCGCGTTAACGGCCTGTTCCTCGCCGGCCAGATCAATGGCACCACAGGCTATGAGGAGGCCGCCGCCCAGGGGCTGCTCGCCGGCCTCAATGCGGCGCGGCACGCCGGTGGGGCGGAGGGCACGGTCTTTGACCGAGCCGAGGCTTATCTCGGGGTGATGGTGGACGATCTCGTCACCCGCGGGGTGAGCGAGCCCTATCGCATGTTCACCTCCCGCGCCGAATATCGCCTGACCCTGCGCGCGGACAATGCGGACCAGCGCCTCACCCGGCGCGGGGAAGCCCTTGGCCTCGTGGGCGCCGAGCGCTCGGCGCATTTCGCCCGGCGCAGCGCGGCGCTGGACGAAGCGCGGGCGCTGGCGGAGAGCCTCAGCCTGACGCCCACGGAGGGCGCGCGGCACGGCCTCAGCGTCAATCGCGACGGCCAGCGGCGGACGGCTTTCGATCTCCTCGCCTATCCGGACATCGATGTGGCGCGCCTCGGCGCCATCTGGCCGGAGCTGGCGGCGATCGATCCGGCGGTGGCCGAGCAGGTGGAGATCGATGCCAAATACGCCGTCTATCTCAACCGGCAGGCGGCGGACATTTCCATGCTGCGCCGGGACGAGCAATTGAGCCTGCCGGAGGACCTGGCCTACGCGGACCTTCCCGGCCTCTCCAACGAGCTGAAGCAGAAGCTCGCCCGCATCCGTCCGCGCACGGTGGGGCAGGCGGGGCGCATGGAGGGCATGACCCCGGCGGCCCTCGCCCTGCTCGCCACCCATGCGCGACGGGCCGGGGCAGGCTGTTGATGGCTCGACTGTGGATCATGGGGATAGTGGCGGCGGAGCGAGAGGTCCGATGAAGGGCGGCAAGCGGGAGCGCGGGAGCGCGGGGCGCGAGGTCATCGCTGCGGTGGTTTCACGTGAAACACTTGGCCGGCTCACCATCATCGCCGATCTGCTGGTGAAGTGGCAGAAGACCATCAATCTCGTCGCCCCCGCCACCCTGCCCGACCTGTGGGCGCGGCACGTGGGTGATTCGCTCCAGCTCGTTCACCATGTGCCGCAGACCCCCTTGCGCTGGGTGGATCTGGGGTCCGGCGGCGGTTTTCCCGGCCTGGTGGTGGCGGCGGTGCTGGCGGAGCGGGATGGTGCCCACATGCATCTTGTGGAAAGCGACACCCGCAAGGCCGCCTTCCTGCGGGAGGCGGCGCGGCTGGCGCAACTGCCTGTCACCGTTCACGCCGCGCGCATCGAGCAGGTGGCGCAAGTGCTGGCGCCCGGGACGGATGTGGTCTCCGCCCGCGCCCTGGCGCCTTTGCCGAAGCTGCTGGATCTGGCCGCGCCGTTCCTCGCCGCAGGGGCCATTGGCCTATTTCCCAAGGGTCGCGATGCGGAACGCGAATTGACCGACGCGGCAAGAAGCTGGACACTCGACTGCGACCTGCGCCCCAGTACGAGCGATCCCGAAGGCCGGATCCTCCTGGTAAGGGGCGCCAGGCGCGGGACCGACACCATCGAACCCCAGTCCGGCGCGCGCTCCCCCGGGGAGCCGGATGCCGGTGGCGGGCCGCCCGAATGCGACGCGTCGAGGATGAAGGCGCCATGATCGATCAAGAGACCCCTTCCCCCGCCGGTGGCACCCCCGCCGCGCCGCGTGTGCTTGCCCTTGCCAACCAGAAGGGCGGGGTGGGCAAGACCACGACGGCCATCAATCTGGGCACGGCGCTCGCCGCCATCGGTGAGACCGTGCTGGTGGTGGACCTCGACCCGCAGGGCAATGCCTCGACCGGCCTTGGCATCGAGCGGCGCGCGCGCAACCTCTCCACCTATGACGTGCTGACCGGCGAGGCCAGCATGCGCGAGACGGTGATGGAAACCGGCGTGCCGCAGCTTTATGTGGCGCCCTCCACCCTCGACCTGTCGGGCCTGGAACTGGAGATCGCGGCCGAGCGCGACCGCGCCTTCCGCCTGCGCAGCGCGCTCAAGGCGCTGGCGGCGGACAGCGCCGCGCCCCGCTTCACCTATGTGCTGGTGGACTGCCCGCCCTCGCTCTCGCTACTGACGGTGAATGCCATGGCGGCGGCCGATGCCATCGTGGTGCCGCTGCAGTGCGAGTTTTTCGCGCTGGAGGGCCTGTCGCAGCTGCTGAAGACGGTGGAGCAGGTGCGGGTCAGCCTCAATCCGGCGCTCACCATCCACGGCATCGTGCTGACCATGTATGACGGCCGCAACAACCTGTCCGAGCAGGTGGTGCAGGACGTGCGGCAATTCATGGGCGACAAGGTCTATGAGACCGTGATCCCGCGCAACGTGCGGGTGTCGGAGGCGCCGTCCTATGGCAAGCCGGTGCTGCTCTACGATCTCAAGTGTGTGGGATCACAGGCTTATCTGCGCCTCGCCTCGGAGGTGATCCAGCGCGAGCGCGCGGCGCGCGCGGATGCTGCGGCCTGATAGCGGACAAGGGACGGGACACGGTCATGGCGGATGAACAGCGCTCGCGGCTCGGCCGCGGTCTTGCGGCGCTCATCGGGGAAATGGGGGAGCCTCAAGCGGCCCCGGCGGCGCGATCGGGGGCAGGGCGCGGCGGGCCGCGCCGGGTGCCCATCGAGCATGTGCGGCCCAATCCGCGCAATCCGCGCCGCACCTTCCTGGAGGAGGGACTGGAAGACCTCACCGCCTCCATCCGTGAGAAGGGTATCATCCAGCCCATCGTCGTGCGCCAGCTGAACGGCAGCGACAGTTTCGAGATCGTCGCCGGCGAGCGGCGCTGGCGCGCGGCTCAGCGCGCGGCGCTGCACGAGGTGCCGGTGGTGGTGCTGGAACTGTCCGATCGGGAGGCGCTGGAAGTCGCCATCATCGAGAATGTGCAGCGCGCCGACCTCAACCCAGTGGAAGAGGCCCAGGGCTACGAATCCCTCATGGGGGAATTCGACTATAATCAGAATGATTTGGCTCGTATCATCGGCAAGAGCCGTAGCCATATCGCCAACACCCTGCGGCTGCTGAAGCTGCCGGCGGGGGTGAAGACCTATCTCGCCGACGGGCGCCTGAGCGCCGGCCATGCCCGCGCGCTGCTGGCCTGCGCCGATCCCGAGCGCATGGCGAAAGATGTGGTGGAGAAGGGGCTAACCGTTCGCGACGTGGAGGCCTTGTCCAAGGCTCGCACCGCGCTCACCACGGCGCCGGCGAAGGGCGAGGCGGGCCAGACGGGCAAGGGCAGCAAGGGCGGGGCACTGGAGCACAAGAGCGCAGACAGCCGGGCGCTGGAAAAGCGTCTCTCCGACGCGCTCGGTCTCAGCGTGGGGATCGAGGGCAAGGGCGAGGCGGGCGAGCTGCGCATCCGCTACAAGAGCCTTGATCAACTCGACGAAGTCTGTCGACGCCTCGGGCTCGACTGAATTTTTGTCTCAAATAGAGAAATAGGACAGAAAAACGGTTCTGTCTGCCAATAAAACGGCCGCGCCGGGATTGCTCCTGGCGCGGCCGTTTTGAATCAGGCTGCGGCCTTGGCGCGGCGGGCGGGCTTCTTGGCCGGGGCGACGGGCGCCTTCTTGCGGGTCTGGCCGAGGCCCATGTTCTTGGCCAGCTCGGAGCGGGCGGCGGCATAGGCCGGGGCGACCATGGGATAATCCTTCGGCAGGCCCCACTTCTCGCGGTAGACTTCGGGGGTCATGCCGTAGCTGGTGCGCAGGTGGCGCTTCAGCGACTTGAACTTCTTTCCGTCTTCCAGGCAGATGATGTATTCGGGCGTCACCGACTTCTTCACCGGCACGGCGGGCTTCTGCTCTTCCACCACGGGCGCGGCAGGCGTGCCGAGCTGGCCGAGGGCGCGGTAGACCGATTCAATAAGAGCGGGCAGCTCGGTGGCTGAAACACTGTTATTGCTCACATAGGCCGCAACGATCTCTGTGGCGAAGTCGATGTAGCTCGGCGATGCGGAATTGGAATCGGAGTCGCTCACGGGAAGTCCCTTTCTGTTTGTTCGTGGCGATGGGCGTCGCGGGAGCGCCAGCCTCGGGCTAGAGCGCGATCCGACCAGACGGGCTCAATCTGGTCGGATCGCGCTCTAACTTTAAGAAGCGAGAACGCGTTCTCCGATCAGCTTGCGGCGCAAGCTGATCGGCGCGTGCTCTAGCACCACATCGGCTTCTGAACTTTTCGCAAATAATCTATAGCACCAGTCCAAAGAAATACAATCCTGCCTGCAAAAACTCTTGAAGATCGAGCAATAATGCGGGTTTGCGCCGGATATCGGGCGTCATGACAGGCACGGAAAGGCCGCATTTGATCCTTGTGACATCAGCGAATCGCGCCCTTCTCAGATGAAAACATCGGGACGCAGAAGTGTTGGTGTAAGGCATCCGCGTAGCGCCTTGGAGCCGCCCTCTGCCAGATGGTGCTCAGGCGATCCCGCCAGCTCTTCTTCTTGTTTCCTTTAAGGAAGTACAACGTGTCACGACGCGCAACTGTGGGTCGCAATGGGATGCGCGCGAAGCTTGAGGCGGGTATGACCTGCCTTGACACCGGCGCAAAGAAAAGGCGCCCAAGGCAAAGCTATGGACCATTCAGAGGGGTGATATCACTCCGGTTCCGACCTCGATTCCCCCCGGCCCGGCCGGCTCCCGGCAAGTCGCACCATGGGGCGCGCCGCGACCGGATGCTGCTTTTCTGTCCGAGAGTTCAGGTGTGGATCCGGTCAGGTCGGGTCCATCTGATCGGCTTTGCTTCCGGCGGTGGTTGCGGTCTCTTGGCGGGGTGGTTTGGAAAGTCCCCAAAGATGTTTCCAGAGGCCAGGCTGCACTTCGCCATACTCCGGTATGGTCTGTGGGGCGTGGGGTGAGGGCACAGTGGCCCATTCCACCAACGGTTTTGTCCTTGACCGCGGCCGGGAGGGCTTCGCTCACGCGCCGCGCGGGATTATGACCAATGGCCGCCGTGCCAAACGCGGCGGCCGTCGGTATCACTCTGCGATCCAGCCGGACCCCGCTTCAGGAGACACTATGCCCCGCGCCGTTGCCGGCCCTGAGATCGAGCGCCTGATCCAGCTCATCGCCCGCCTTCCGGGGCTTGGTCCGCGTTCGGCGCGCCGGGTGGCGCTGCATCTCATCAAGAAGCGCGAGGCGCTGATGGCGCCGCTCGCCGCCGCCATGACCGACGCGCTGGGCAAGATCGTGGAATGCCGCCGCTGCGGCAATGTGGATGTGTGCGACCCCTGTACGATCTGCACCGACACCTCCCGCGACCGGCGCACCCTCGTGGTGGTGGCGGACGTGGGCGACCTGTGGGCGCTGGAGCGGGCAGGGGTGCTGAATGCCCCCTATCACGTGCTGGGCGGCGTGCTCTCGCCCCTCGACGGGGTGGGGCCGGAAGACCTCAACCTCGCGAAACTGGTCACGCGCGTGCATGAGGATGAGGTGGGCGAGGTGATCCTCGCCCTCGGCGCCACCGTGGATGGGCAGACCACCGCCCATTACATCACCGATCTGCTGCGGGAAGCGCATGTGCGGGTTACGCGCCTCGCCCAGGGCGTGCCGGTAGGCGGCGAGCTTGATTATCTGGACGAGGGCACCTTGTCCGCCGCCATTCGCGCCCGCACACAGATGTGAGCGTTCAAGACGGCATGGAAGCGGGTGTTACTGAAGCATCCGTTCGAAATTGATCACGAACAGCTTCGGGTCGGGCTTCTTGTTCATCTGCAGGTTGGAAAGCGTCACCTGGGTGTCGTAGCCCTGCGGATCGGTGATGATCCACTGCTTCAGCGCGGATGTCTTGGCATCGAACATGATGAGCAGACGATAGGTGCCCATCATGGGCACCTGTTCCTGCATCACCACCGAGATGAACTTGTCGTCCTGGAACACCCCGGCCACATGCGGATCGGCGGCGAGGTCGATGCGCTCCGCCAGAAGGAAGCGCAGGGGCGTCTGCGACAGGGGGGTGATGTCCTGGGTGTTCAGCTTGCGGTCGCGCACCGCCACCGACTGGCCATTGGCGATCAGCTCCACCGGGCTCGGCGCATCATATTCGAAGCGCACGCGGCCGGGCTTCTGCATGTAGACGTCGCCGGTGCGGCGGGTGCCGTCCGGGTCGATCTGGGTGAAGTTGCCTGTCAGGGACTGCACCGAGTTGTAGTAATTGGTGACCCGATCGACAGTGGCGCGCGGCGCCCGCCCGTCCGGGTTGGCGACGGCCTGCACGGGCGCGGCCTGGGCCACGGCGAAACCGGCCGCGCCCGGCTTCTGCGGCGGCAGGGGAGCGACATTGGGGGCGGCGTTGGGCGCGCTCTGCCTGCCCTGCGGTTTCATCAGGTCGCCTGGGGGCAGGATGGTCTGGGCCGAGGCGACGCCGCCTGACAGCATGGCGAGGGTCACGGCAAGCCCGCATGACAAAGCAACGCCGCGCGCGACAGGCGACAGGCAGCGGCGGACGCGGGACTTGGCGGGAAAGCGGCTCGGCATCATTGAGGTCTCTGGCGCGCGGCGTTCGGGACGGGAAGTGCGAAACCTGGAGTCTGGTTCCGACCTGGCCCCGGCGCAGGCTGATCGGAGGAACATCTTGTCAATATAGACCTTGCCCAAAGCGTATGGCGATCCTGTGGCCTGATATCGGGCAGGCGGAAAGCCTTGCGTCCGATGTTACCTGCCGGATGTGCGTGTAGAGGCCGCCTGATCTACTCGGCCGCCTCTTCCGGCATCAGGATCTCGCGCTTGCCGGCATGGTTGGGGGCGGCCACGAGCCCTTCCTTCTCCATGCGCTCCACCAGCGAGGCGGCGCGATTGTAGCCAATCTGCAGCCGGCGCTGGATATAGGAGGTGGAGCACTTGCGGTCGCGCATGACCACGGCGACCGCCTGCGAATAGAGGTCCTGCCCCTCCTCGCCGAAGCCGCCCTTGTCGAACACCGCGCCGCCCTCGTCCTCGTCCTCGGTTTCGGCGGTCACGGCCTCCACATAGGAGGGCACGCCCTGGGCCTTGAGGTGCTTCACCACGCTCTCCACCTCCTCGTCGGAGACGAAGGGGCCGTGGACGCGGGAGATGCGCCCGCCGCCGGCCATGTAAAGCATGTCGCCTTGGCCGAGCAGCTGTTCGGCGCCCATCTCGCCGAGGATGGTGCGGCTGTCGATCTTGGAGGTGACCTGGAAGGAGATGCGGGTGGGGAAATTGGCCTTGATGGTGCCGGTGATCACGTCAACAGAGGGGCGCTGGGTGGCCATCACCAGATGGATGCCCGCCGCGCGCGCCATCTGGGCGAGGCGCTGGATGGCGCCTTCGATGTCCTTGCCGGCCACCAGCATCAAATCCGCCATCTCGTCCACGATGACGACGATATAGGGCAGGGGCTCGAGGTTCATCTCCTCGCGCTCGTAGATGGCTTCGCCCGTGTCGTGGTCGAAGCCGGTCTGCACCGTGCGGGCCAAGGTCTCGCCCTTGTCTGTGGAATCCTTTACCCGCGCGTTGAAGCCGTCGATGTTGCGCACGCCGAGCTTCGACATCTTCTTGTAGCGGTCTTCCATCTCCTTCACCGCCCACTTCAGGGCCACCACCGCCTTCTTGGGATCGGTGACCACGGGGGCAAGCAGGTGCGGGATGCCGTCATAGACGGACAGCTCCAGCATCTTGGGATCCACCATGATGAGCCGGCACTGCTCCGGCTTCAGCCGGTAGAGCAGGGAGAGGATCATAGTATTGATGGCCACCGACTTGCCGGAGCCGGTGGTGCCGGCCACCAGCAGGTGGGGCATGCGCGCGAGGTCGACGATTACCGGATCGCCGCCGATGGTCTTGCCCAGCGCGATGGCCAGCTTGTGGCCGGAATCGCCGAAATCCTTAGTGGCGAGCAATTCGCGCAGCAGCACCTTCTCGCGCTTCTGGTTGGGCAGCTCGATGCCGATGGCGTTGCGGCCCGGCACCACGGCGACACGCGCCGATACCGCGCTCATGGAGCGGGCGATGTCGTCGGCCAGGCCGATGACGCGGGAGGACTTGATGCCCGGCGCAGGCTCCAGCTCGTAGAGGGTGACCACCGGGCCGGGGCGCACCTGGCCGATCTCGCCGCGCACGCCGAAATCCTCCAGCGTGCCCTTCAGCTCCTTGGCGGTGTCGGCCAGCGCCTCCGGGCTCATGGCCGGGGCCTTGGTCTGCACCGCCGGGGTCAAAAGGTCGAGGGCCGGGTGCTGGTAGCCGGCCCGGCGGGACCCGCGCCGTCCGCCGGCATCGCGTTTTGCGGAGCGGCCGCGCGGCTCGCCGGTGCCGAGATCCTGGCCGGCCTCGGCTTTTGGCTCCAGGGCCGCACCGGCCCCGCCGATGCGGGGTTCCATGCGCTCGCCGCCGCGCCGCGGCGCAGGACCTGCCGCGTCCGCGCCGCGGGGCGCCGCCTCGCGCTTGTGACCGAGGAGACCGGCGACGTTGAGGCGCGCCTTCCAGGACAGGAGGGTGTGGGTGAGCGCGCCGAGGGACACGGCGGCGCCGTCGTCTTCCTCGTCCTCGTCGCCCATCTCGCCGGGCAGCTCGGTGTCGGGGGCGACCCTGAGCGGCGTGCGCCGTCCGCCGCTTACCGCGAAGAACAGGCCGGTGGTGCCGAAGGCGAGGCCCGCCGCGCCGATCACCAGGGCATCGATGACCGAGGCCGTGGTGCCGCGCACCACGCCCAGCGCCCGGGGAAACAGATCGCCCAGCGCCCCGCCCATGCCGGTAAGGCCGGGCCAGGTGTCGGGCCGGGGCAGGGCGCCGAGGAAGGCAGTCATCCCCAGGACGCCGATGAGCCAGCAGGTGGTGCGCATGCGTTCGCGGCTGAAGGGGCGGTGGGTCACCAGCCGCCAGCCGTAGTAAAGCGGCGGCAGCAGCACCGCGAGGGCGGCGAGGCCGAACAATTGCACCAGCAGGTCCGCCACCACCGCGCCGGGCCAGCCCAAAAGGTTGGTCACCGGGGCATGGGTGGCGTTGGACAGGCTTGGGTCCGAGGCCGACCAGGAGCCCAGCGCGACGAAAGAGGTCAGCGTCGCGATGATGAGGCTGGTGCCGACGATTTCGCGGCCGCGCCGCCGCACGGCGAGCCGCACGCCCTCGGGGATGAGGTCGAAGCGCGGGGCGGCGGGCGGCATGCGCGTGTTGAGCACGGCATCGGCGGTAGAGGAACGGCTTCTGGCCCTCGGCATCGGCGCTGCTCTCCTTCAGGTGAGGGCGGCGACGAGGCGGGTCAGCACCTCCTCGCAGGTGGGAAGATCCTGGACCAGGGCGACGCGCAGGAAGTTCGCGGCAGGGTTGGCGCCGGTCAGGTCGCGGCGGGCGAGATAGCCGCCGGGCACCGTGCGCAGCCCCTGCTCACGCCACAGCTTCACCGCCGCCGCCTCGCCCCCCGACAGGGTGTCGGAGGCAAGGTGCGATACATCGAGCCACAGGAAGAAGCCGCCGCCCGGTCGCTCATAGCCCAGGCGACCCTCCAGCATGCGGTCGGCAAGATCGAACTTGGCGCGATAGAGGTCGCGGGAGGCGGTCACATGGGCCTCGTCCTCCAGCGCCGCCACCGCCACCGCCTGCAACGGCTCCGGCACCTGCGGCGCCGCCACCCAGCGGAAGGCGAGGAAATCCTTCAGGAAGGCCGGGTCGCCGGCGCAGAAGCCGCAGCGCAGGCCGGGCAGGGACGAGCGCTTGGACAGGGAGTTGAAGGCCACCGCCCGGCTGAAGTCGTCGCCCGCCACTTCCAGGATGCCGGCGGGCTTTTCCGCGCCGAGGTAGATTTCCGAATAGCACTCGTCCGAGAACAGGAAGGCCCCGTGCCGGCGCGCCAGCTCCAGCGCCCGACCGAGATAGGCGGCGGAGGCGATGGAGCCCTGCGGGTTGGCCGGGGAGGCGATGTAGATCGCCACCGTGCGCTCCAGCAGCGCGGGGTCAAGGGCGTCGAGGTCGGGCAGCCAGCCGCTGTCGCGGGAGGTGGGCACCACCACTGCCTCACAGCCCGCCGCCTCCGCGCCGGCGGCATAGGCGGCATAGAAGGGATTGGGCAGCAGCATGGCGGGGCGGCCCTTGGCGCCCTTCCTCGGATCGGTCAGGCGGCGCGCCACGATGGCGGCGGAGAACAGGCCCTCCCGCGAGCCGTTGAGCGCCAGCACCTCGCGGTCGGCATCGATGGGGCGGGCGAGGGCGTAGCGCTGCGCCAGCCAGCGGGCGGCGGCGGCGCGGAAGGTGGGGGTGCCCTCGGCGCGGGGATAGCGGCCGAAGCCGGGCAGCGCCTGCGCCAGCACCGGGCCGACGAAATCCGGCATGGCGTGTTGCGGCTCGCCCACCGCCGCGCTCAACGGCTGGCGGCCGGGGTCCATCCCCGCCAACAGGTCGGCGAGGCGGATGAAGGGCGAGCGGCGGTCCTCGGGAAGCGTGACGGGGGAAGCTGGCACGGCGGAGCGGTCTTTTCTCGCGGCGATCATGGTTGCCGCGAGAATGGGGCCGTGTCGGTTAAGGTGCGGCTAACTCAGATCGCAGGGATGCGCCGGGTGCGCTCAAATCCGGGCGAGAACGTCGCGGGCCTGCCGCGCATCGGCCGCGATCTGGGCGACGAGGGCGTCGATGCCGTCGAATTTCAGCTCCGGCCGCAGATAGGCGTGGAATTCCACTTCCAGCGTGGCGCCGTAGAGATCACCGGAAAAATCGAACAGGTGCACTTCCAGGAGCGGGCGGCCATTGTCGAAGGTGGGCCGGCGACCGTAATTGGCCACCCCGTCGAAGCGCCCCAGCGGCGTCAGCGCGCGCACCGCATAGATGCCGAAGGCCAGCTCCATGTCCTCGGCGAGGGCAAGGTTGGCGGTGGGAAAGCCGATGGTGCGGCCGCGCTTGTCGCCGTGCAGCACCTCGGCCGCCACCGCGAACGGCCGGCCCAGCATGTGCGCCGCGTGGCCCACCTGCCCGGAAGCCAGCGCGCTACGGATGGCGGTGGAGGAGATGGCGTCGCCTTCGTCCCGCATGGGGGGCACCACCGTGACCTTGAAGCCGTGCCGGCGCCCCGCATCTTCGAGGAAAGCCGGGGAGCCGGCGCGGGCGCGGCCGAAATGGAAGTCGAAGCCCACCGCCACCCCGGTGACGCCATAGCGCCCCACCAGGATCTCGCGCACGAAATCCTCCGCCTCCATGCCGGCGAGCTGGGCGTCGAAGGGCAGAACGATGGCACCCTTCAGTCCGCTTTCGGCGATGTGGCGCAACTTGCGCGCCTCCGGTGTGAGGCGGAACGGCGCCGAGGCCGGATTGAAGAAGGTACGCGGATGGGGCTCGAAGGTGACGGCGATGGCCGGCACGCCGGCCTCGGCCGCCATGGCGCGGGCGGTGTCGAACACCGCCCGGTGGCCGCGATGCACCCCGTCGAAATTGCCGATGGCCACCACCGGACGCGCCAGGGCGGGCGGAAGCTGTGCGTTGCCGCGCACCAGGAGAAAGTCGGAGGAGGGATCACCTGTCATCGGCGGGCAGCAGCCTTGCCTTGTCTTCACGCGGCGAAACGGGGCGGCGCCCGGCGCAAAGGCACGCCAGCGCCGACGAAGAACAGGTGCACTGATGGATCAGAGTATTGGGGTTCGACCTGTCCGCGGCAAATGGGTTCCATCTGCCACGGTCGAACCACTAGGCGCAGGCGCCGGGAGGCGTCAAGGGTGCCTTACCAGGCGAGGCGGGGCATGACGCCCCGCGGATGGGCATGGCCGGTGAACAGCTCGGCGAGGCTTTCGGTGTCCGGAATGGCGCCGTCGACCGATTTCAGCTCCTGGGCATGGATGCCGCCGGAGATGAACAGGCTGTCGAAGCCGGCATCATTGGCCCCGGCGATGTCGGTGCGCAGGGCATCGCCGATGCCCAGCACGCGGGCGCGATCGATGACGGTGCCGCGGATCACCTCGGCATGGGCGAAGGCGGTGTCGTAGATCGGCCGGTAGGGCTTGCCGCACCAGAAGGCCTTGCCGTCCAGTTCTTCATAGGCCTTGGCGATGGCGCCGGAGCAGAAGATGAGCTGGTCGCCCCGCTCCACCACCAGGTCCGGATTGGCGCAGATCATCGGCAGGTCGCGGGCCTTCATGGCCTTGAGCGCGTCCGCGTAATCGTCCGGCGTCTCCACCTCGTCGTTGAACAGGCCGGTGACCACCACGAGGTCGGCGCCGGCAAGATCGGTGAGCGTGAGGCCGAGCCCGTCGAACAGGCTGAGGTCGCGCTCGGGTCCCAGGTGATAGGTGCGCGCGCCGCTGCGGGCCGCCAGCATCTCGCGGGTAACGTCGCCGGAGGTGACGATGCCGTCATAGGCGGTACGCGGCACGCCGAAGCCGTCCAGCATCGCCATGACGAAGCGGTTGGGTCGCGGCGCGTTGGAGACGAGGATCACGCTGGCGCCATCGGCGCGGGCGCGGGTCAGGGCGTCATGGGCGCTCTCGAAGGCGGCGACGCCGTTGTGCAGCACGCCCCACACGTCGCACAGAATGAGATCGTACTGGCCCGCGTAGGCGGACAGGCCGGACACCAGAGGCGGTGCGTGGGGGTGTGTCCTCTGTGTGCTGTCAGAGCGCTCGGCCATGGGTCGTATCCTCGGGGCGTTTCCTCTTGTGCACCGCACAAGTGCCATGACGGAAACCGAACCACAAGGGCTGCGCGTGGGGGTGAGCGTTGGGGCAGGCCCCGCTCAGCTTGGAAAGACGCGCCATGCAACAGTCGTGTCCCGGCGGACGAGGGGAAGGGGCGACGCGTTGGTAGAGGATATGGATCGCGCCGCACCGGAGAGGGCGGTAGCCCCCTCCCTGCCGTCGCCGCACGGGGGGAGAGTTCACCAGCGGTGCGGGCTGCACTGCCGGTTCCAGTCCCAAGCCACCGTCACTCCCTCTCCCGCGTGCGGGAGGGGAGGGGCAGACGCCGGGGCTCAATATGAGTGTTGGCGGGCTGCGCCGTCGGCTCAAGCCGAAAGGCCTCGCCTCAAAGCCCGATCAGGGATGCCCCTTGCCCGGATGGCCGCCACCATGGGGATTGCCACCATGGGGGTTGCCCATGCCGTGAGGATGGCTACCGCCGTGTCCGCCACCCATGCCGTGGGGCGCGCCGCCCGGATGACCTCCAGGATGGCCCCCCGGATGGCCGCCCTTCGGCTGCTCCTTCTGGGCCGCCGGCGTGGTGGAGCGCGTGCGCGCCTCGACCCCCGGCACCTGCCGCACCAGATCGCGGAAGGCGTCGCCGCGCACCTCGAAGTTCGGGAACTGGTCGAAGCTGGCGCAGGCCGGCGACAGCAGCACCACCGGCTCCTTCAGCCCGGAGGCCTCGGCATCCCGCGCGGCGGCTGCCACCGCCTTGTCGAGGGTGCCGACGATCTCGTGGGCGACCGTGCCGCCCAGGGTCGCGGCGAACTCTTCAGCCGCCTCGCCGATCAGATAGGCCTTGGCGACGCGATCGAAGAACGGCGCCAGCGGGGTGATGCCGCCGGTCTTGGGCTTGCCGCCGGCGATCCAGAAGATGTCGTTGAAGCTCGCCAGCGCCCGCTCGGCGGCGTCCGCATTGGTGGCCTTGGAATCGTTGACGAACAGCACCGGGCCCTTGTTCGCCACCTCTTCCATGCGGTGGGCGAGGCCGGGAAAGCGCTTCATGGCCACGGTGATGACCTCGGGCGCGACGCCCACGCCGCGGCAGGCGGCGAAGGCGGCGGCGGCGTTCTGCGCATTGTGGGTGCCGCGCAGGGAGCCGATACCGGTGAGCGGCAGGCGGAAGCGCTCGGCCCCGCCCTCGGACACCACCAGCGTCTCGCCATCCAGCCAGATGCCGTCGGGCAGCGGGCGCTTCACCGAGATGCGCACCACATGCTTGCCCGCCTCGACGGCCCGGTCCGCCATGGTGGCGGAGAACTCGTCGTCCACGCCCACCACGGCGGTGCCGCCGCCCTCGACGCCGGCGACGAGGCGTTCCTTGACCGCCGCGTAATGCTCAAGGCTGCCGTGGCGGTCGAGATGGTCGGGGGTGACATTCAGCATCACGCCCACGGACGGGTCGAGGCTGGGGGCGAGGTCCACCTGGTAGGACGAGCACTCCACCACATGCACCCGGCCCGGCTTGGGCGGGGCGAGGGAGAGGATGGCGGTGCCGATATTGCCGCCCATCTGCACGTCGCGCCCGGCTACCCGCAGGATGTGGGTGATGAGCGCCGTGGTGGTGGACTTGCCGTTGGTGCCGGTGATGGCGATGAAGGGCGAGCGCCGGGCGATAGCGTGCCGTTCCCGGCAGAACAGCTCGATGTCGCCGATCACCTCCGCGCCGGCGTCGCGCGCCAGCTTCACCGACCAGTGCGGCTCGGGATGGGTGAGCGGCACGCCGGGCGAGAGCACGAGGGCGGCCACCACCGTCCAGTCGATGGACCTCAGGTCCTGGACCAGGATGCCGGCCTCGCCGGCCTTGTGGCGGGAGACCTCGGCATCGTCATAGGCGACGACATGGGCGCCGCCGGCCTTGAGTGCTTCGGCGGTGGCGAGCCCGGAGCCGCCGAGCCCGAAAAGGGCGACGGTCCGGTCCTTGAAGACGGTGACGGGGATCATGGCTTTGCGAAAATTCCGGTGCGGCAATGGTCGTCTCCCTTTCGTCTAGAGCAAGACGGCCGAAAGTGCGAATGCCTTTCGCAAGCCACAGAAGTCTTACGGGAAATCCCGTGGTTGACCTTCCGCAACATTCGGAACATTGAATGTTGCGGAACCGATTGAGGAGATGGGCATGGCGAATGTGGGTGGGATCGACCGCGTGTTGCGGTTCATCGTGGGTGTGGTGCTGATCCTGGTGCCGTTCGTGGCACCGTCGGTCCAGGCTCTGGCCGGCCTTGGGAGCTGGGGCTGGATCATCGGCGCCGTGGGGCTGGTGATGCTGCTCACCGCCATTTTCCGCTTCTGCCCGGCCTATGTGCCGTTCGGCATCAAGACGTGCGCAAGGGAGTGAGGCTGCGCACAAGAGAGACGGAACGGGAGTGAGGCGCGCAAGAGTTGGGCTTCAACCTCATGGATACGAAAATGGATATGAAAAAGGCCCGGGGAGACGCTCCCACGGGCCTTTTTCATGAATGGGGACTGAACCTTCCCCTCACCGCAGCTTCAGCGTCGCGAGGCCCGCCAGGGCCAGCACCACGGCGACGATCCAGAAGCGGATCACCACCTGCGGCTCGGTCCAGCCGAGCTGCTCGAAATGGTGGTGGATGGGCGCCATCTTGAACACCCGCTTGCCGGTGAGCTTGAACGACACCACCTGCACGATCACCGACACCGCCTCCAGCACGAACAGGCCGCCAATGACCGCCAGCACGATCTCGTGCTTGGTGGCCACCGCCACCGTACCGAGCAGGCCGCCCAGGGCCAGCGAGCCGGTGTCGCCCATGAACACCTGGGCCGGCGGCGCGTTGAACCACAGGAAGCCCAGGCCCGCCCCCATCAGCGCCCCGCACACCACCGCCAACTCGCCGACGCCGGCCACATAGTGGATCTGCAGATAGTCGGCGAACACCACGTTGCCAGCGAGATAGGCGATGAAGCCGAACGAGCCCGCCGCGATCATCACCGGCACGATGGCGAGGCCGTCGAGCCCGTCGGTGAGGTTCACCGCATTGCCCGCCGCCACGATGACGAACATGCCGAAGATGGCGAAGAACATGCCGAGGTTGAGCAGCAGGTCCTTGAAGAAGGGGAAGGCCACCGAGGTGGAAAGCCCCGGCTTGCCCGCCGTCATGATGATCACCATCGCGACGCCGGCGATCACCGCCTCGATGCCGAGGCGCGCCTTGCCGGACAGGCCGTTGTGGGTCTGCTTCGTCACCTTCAGATAGTCGTCGTAGAAGCCGATGAGGCCGAAGCCCAAAGTCACCAGCAGCACCACCCAGACGTAGGGGTTGGAGAGGTTCGCCCACAACAGGGTGGCGACCACGATGCCCGACAGGATCATGAGCCCGCCCATGGTGGGCGTGCCCTTCTTGGTGAGCAGGTGCGACTGCGGCCCGTCGGTGCGGATGGGCTGGCCCTTGCCCTGCTTCAGGCGGAGCGTGGAAATCATGCCCGGCCCGAACAGGAACACGAACAGCAGCGCCGTCACCACCGCCCCGCCGGTGCGGAAGGTGATGTAACGGAACACGTTGAAGGCGGGAAACGACGCGTGGAATTCGGCAAGCCACTGGAGCATTGAAAAATTATCCTTCGAGCAGCGCGTCCTCGCCGGCGTGGAAACGCTCGGCGAGCTTCTTGACCAGGGGTCCCATGCGGCTGCCGTTGGATCCCTTCACCATGAGCGTGTCGCCGGCGCGGATGGCGGCGGCCACCATGGGTTCGAGATGGGCGGCGTGGATGGCATAGCCGCCCCGCCGATCCGAGGGGAGCGCCTGCCACAGGGCGTGCATCTGCGGGCCGCAGCAATAGACCTGGTCGATCTTCGCCGCGACGATGGCTTCGGCGAGGGCGGCATGGTGCGCCTCCCCGTCGGGGCCCAGTTCCAGCATGTCGCCCAGCACGGCGATATGCCGGCCGCGCGACCCCACCGGGGTGCGGCTGAGCACATCAAGGGCGGCGCGCATGGAGGCGGGATTGGCGTTGTAGCTTTCGTCCAGCAGGGTGGCCTGCCCGCCCTTCAGCTGGAGCTGGACCGGCACGCCGCGCCCCGGCGGCGGCTTGAGGTGCGACAGGGCGAGGGCGGCAAGGGCCATGTCGGCACCGGCAAGCTTGGCGGCGGCGAGCACCGCCAGCATGTTCTGCACGATGTGGCGGCCGGGCATGCTCACCTTGAAGGTGACCGGGGTGCCCATCACATCCGCCACCGCCACCGAGCAATAGGATTTCAGCGCCGCATCCTTCAGCCGCACGTCGGCGCCCTCGGCCTCGCCGAAGCTGACGATGCGGGAGATGCCACGCGCCTCGGCCGCCGCCTTCAGGCGGTCGAACAGGGGATTGTCCAGGTTCAGCACTGCCGCGCCACCAGGCTCCACGCCGTCGAAGATCTCCGCCTTGGCGTCGGCGATCTCCTCGATGGAGGCGAACTGGGCGATGTGCACCGGCTCCACCGTGGTGACGATGGCCACATGCGGGCGCACCAGCTGCACCAGGGGCGTGATCTCGCCCGGATGGTTCATGCCGATCTCGAACACCCCGTAGCGCGCTTCCCGCGGGAAGCGGGCCAGCGACAGGGGCACGCCCCAATGATTGTTGTAGGAGGCGGCGGAGGCGTGGGTCTCGCCATCGGCGCCCAGCGCGATGCGCAGGGCTTCCTTGGTGGTGGTCTTGCCCACCGATCCGGTCACCGCAATGATCTGCGCCGTTGAGCGCGCGCGGGCGGCGCGGGCCACGCCGCTGAGGGCGGCGAGCACGTCGTCCACTACCAGCAGCGGCGCATCGTCGGGGAAGGCATCGGCCCTGTCGCGGGCGACGACGCAGAGGGCTGCGCCGGCGCCGAGGGCCTTCTCCACATAGGCGTGGCCGTCGCTGTTCTCGCCGGTGATGGCGAAGAAGGCGTCGCCGGGGGAAAGCGTGCGGCTGTCAATGGAGATGCCGGTGACATCGCGAGGCGTGCCGCGCATGGCGGCGCCCATGGCCTCCACCATTTCCGCTACGGTATGGAGGACCCGACCGCTCATGCCAGCGCTCCTGTTCATGCCGCTACCTCCTGCGAAGCCCACGCCCATCGTCCCCGCTCCGCGCGGCGATCGGACGACGCGTCCTCTTACCCTAGTTTGAGAGACGGGCTCGTCGAACCCGTTTCGAGAGCGGCGCGGACTTCCGCCGCGTCCGAGAATGGATATGTCCGGTCGCCGATGATTTGGCCGGTTTCGTGACCCTTGCCGGCAACAATGAGCGCATCCCCAGGCTGGAGCAGCGCCACGGCCGCCTTGATGGCTTCCGCCCGGTCGCCGATTTCCCTGGCGCCGCGGGCGCCTTCGAGGATTTCGGCGCGGATGGCGGCGGGGTCCTCGCTGCGCGGATTGTCGTCGGTGACGATCACCACGTCCGCCTTGGAGGCGGCGATGGCGCCCATGAGGGGGCGCTTGCCCTTGTCCCGGTCGCCGCCGCAGCCGAACACCACCATGAGGCGACCCGGCACCGCGGCGCGCAACGTGTCGAGCACGGTGGCCAGCGCCTCCGGCTTGTGGGCGTAGTCCACGAACACCGGCCGGCGAGGGTCGTCGCCGATGCGCTCCAGCCGGCCGGGCACGCCTGTCAGGTATGCGAGGGCATCCAGCGCCGCCGCCCGCTCCGCCCCGCAGGCGATGGCAAGGCCGGCGGCGAGCAAGGCGTTGTCGAGCTGGAAGCGGCCCACCAGCGGCACGATGGCATGGCTGCCGTCGGCGAACATCACCTTCTGCCCGGTGCCGGATCCGGTGGTGCCGAAGATGTCGAGGCCGCCCTTCTGACCCTCGCCGATGGGCAGCAGCTTCAGGCCGCGCGTCTCAGCCCACGCCAAAGCATTGGCGGCGAACGGCGCGCCCGTCACCGCCACGGCGGTGGCGTCATCCGGCATCACCTGCGTGAACAGGCGGAGCTTGGCCCGGAAATAGGCGTCGATGGTGGGGTGGTAGTCCAGATGGTCGCGGCCGAGATTGGTGAAGCCGCCGGCGGTGAAGCGCACGCCGTCGAGCCGCTTCTGGTCCAGCCCGTGGGAGGAGGCCTCCAGCGCCATGTGGGTGACGCCCTCGCCGGCGAGGCGGTCAAGGGTGGCGTGCAGTTCCACCGGATCGGGGGTGGTGAGGCTGCCATAGGTGGAGCCGTCCGGCGCCACCAGCCCGATGGTGCCGAGATAAGCCGCCTTGTGGCCGAGCCGTTCCCAGATCTGCCGCAGGAAGAAGGCGACGGAGGTCTTCCCCGCCGTCCCCGTCACCGCTGCGATGGTGGCCGGCTGGCGCGGATAGAAGCGCGCCGCGGCCAGCGACAGGGAGCGCCGCACATCAAGGGAGAAGGCAAGCGCCACCTGGGGCGGCAGCACCGGACGGGGCGCGGTGGGCTCCATCAGCACCGCGCCGGCGCCGCGCGCCACCGCATCGGCGACGAAGCGGCTGCCGTCCGCATGGGTGCCGGGAATGGCGACGAAGAGGTCGCCGGGCGTGATTTTGCGGCTGTCGGCGGAGAGGCCGAAGACGGGATCATCGCCCGCGCCGCCGGAGAGGATGCGGGCGTGGCCGTCGAGGAGCTGTCCGAGGGAAAGGCTGGTCATCGGACCTCTTTTGGCATCCACCCGCGCCGGTTGTCACCCTCGACCTGAGGCCGCGTTCAGCGGGTGGTATCGACGTGCGGCGACGGATGATTCCGTAATGCTTGAGCCCGCGCGGCGGTTGAGCGCGTCCCTCAGTGCCGGTCGGCGACCTTGAGGGGCGCGCGCAGCAGCTGTTCCGCATTGGGCAGGTTCTGCCGGGGCGCGATGTTCAACAGCGGCGCGATGCGCTCCACGATCTTGCCGGCGGTGGGCGCCGCGTTCCAGCCCGAGGTGGCGAAGCCGTAGGTCTCCGATGTGGCCTTGGGCTCGTCCAGCATCACCAGGATGAGATAGCGCGGCTTGTCCATGGGGAAGACGGCGGTGAAGGAGGTGAGTAGCTTGTTCTTGGCATAGCGCCCGTTCACCACCTTCTCGGCGGTGCCGGTCTTGCCCCCCACCAGATAGCCGGGAACCTCGGCCTTGGTGGCGGTGCCCTTCTCGGCGTTGAGACGCATGATGTAGCGCATCTTGTCCGAGGTTTCGGGCTTCAGCACCCGTACGGCGACCTTCTGTGCTTCCTCGGGGGTGCGCTTGATGAAAGTGGGGGTGATGAGATAGCCGCCGTTCACCATGGAATTCACCGCCATGACCGCCTGCAGCGGGGCGACGGAGAGGCCGTGGCCGAAGGCGATGGTGGCCGAGTTCAGTTCGCCCCAGCGCCGGGGCACGATGGGTTCGGAGCTTTCCGGCAGCTCGGTGCGCAGGCGGTCGAGCTGGCCCATCTTCTTCAGGAAGGCCTTGTGGGCCTCCACGCCCAGGGAGAGCACCATCTTGGCGGTGCCCACGTTGGACGAGACAAGGAAGATCTCGGGCACCGTCAGCACGCGGTTCTCGGCGTGGTAGTCGGAAATCTTGAAGCGGCCGAAATGCATGGCGCCGCGCGCGTCGAACGACGAGTTCAGGCCGATCTTGCCGGAATCCAGCGCCATGGCGAAGGACAGCGCCTTGAAGGTGGAACCCATCTCATAGACGCCGGTGGTGAGGCGGTTGAGGTAGGCGTCGTCCTTCGGATTGCCCGGCACGTTGGGGTCGAAGTCCGGCAGCGAAACCATGGAGATGATCTCGCCGGTGTTGACCTCGGTCACCACCGCCATGGCGTGGAGCGCGGAGAACTTGTTCTTGGCCCGGATCAGCTCGTCGCGCACCGCGTGCTGCACCCGCATGTCCATGGACAGCTCCACCGGCTCCTGCTGGCGGTCAGTGGCGAAGCCCGCGAGGTGCAGTTCGGCGAGGCCGCGGCCGTCGATGTATTTCTCGAGGCCCGAGATGCCCTGATTGTCCACGTTCACGCCGCCCATGACGTGGGACAGGATGGGCCCGTCCGGATAGATGCGGCGGTTTTCCTTCAGGAAGCCGATGCCGGGAATGCCGAGGCGGTGGATGGCGCGCATCTGCGCCGGGGTGATCTCCCGCTTCAGCCAGGCGAAGCCCTTGCCGGAATTCAGCCGCTTGCGGCTTTCCTCTACGTCGAGGTCGGGCAGCACCTTCAGCAGGCCTTCCAGCGCCTCGTCGGGATCGATCAGCCGGCGCGGCTCGGCGAACAGGGATGGCGACTTCACGTCGATGGCGATGATGTCGCCATTGCGGTCGATGATGTCCGGGCGCGCGGAGGCCACAGCGTCCGAGCTGCGCCCCCGCGTGGCGCCGGGATCGGAGATGATGGCCAGATGCGACAGCTGTGTCGCGATGGCGATGAACACGGCGCAGAAGGCGAACATGATCAGCTTGATGCGTCCGCGCGCCACCGTCTCCATATCGCCCCGGTCGAGGCCGAAAAGGCCGCGCACCACATGCCGGCCGGCGCGCCAGGACAGATGGCTCAGGCGGACCGCGATGGCCGAGGCCAGGGTCCATGTGGTGATGGCGGCGCGGCGCAAGACGCGCAGCAGGGCGCGGCCGGCGGCACCGGCGAGGCGGCCGACATGATCCAGCAGCACAGCGCAGGCGGCGTCGGCCTTCTGGATCTCGGGACCCAGGGCGGCCGCCGTGTCGGCGGCGAAACGGGAGATGCGGGCGGAAAAGGGCGTCTTCTCGACCATGGCGACCTCTTCAGCGTTCCCCGGAGAACAGGCGCTTCAGCCCTTCGATGAGGTCCGGCCCGGGATCGGGGCGAGCCTCGGGGGCGGATGCCGGTGCGGCGGGGGCATTCTGGGCAAGGGGGGCGCTCGCGCGGGGCGGTCGCGGAGCGGGAGGCGCCGAGGCCGCGCTCAAGGCGGGCTTCGGCGGAGTGGCGGGGCGCAGGGCCGAGGTGGCCGGCACCGAGGCGCCGCCCGTGCCGGTGGGGGCGGTGGGCGAGGCCGACGGCTTCGACGAGACGGAGGAGGTGACCAGCGGCGCGTCCACCAGCGCCTCGAGCAGGCCGCCGATGCCGTCCGCGCCGTTGGCGGGCTTCTCCGGCAGATCGTCGAGGCTGGAGATGGAATCGATGTCCAGCCGCTTCATGTCGAGGTGTCGCTCGGCCAGGCCCTGAATATAGATGGGCGAGGTGCGGCGTGCCCATTCGGCCCGCATCATGGCGATGGAGTCGCGTTCCTTGCGGATTTGCGTGCGCAGGGTGGCGAGGCGTTCGGCTTCGGCGGTGGACGCATATTTCAGCTGGTAGACCACCGCGGCGGTCACCAGAAGCGCGACGACCATCACGACATTGGCGACCCGGAACATGTCTTCTAGCGTCTCCGCCCGTGGCGTTGCGGTGGTGGAGCTGGAAGCAGCCCCATCAGGTCACCGCCCGGATGCGCCGGGGCGTTCGTACGTTCGGCCGCGCGAAGTTTCGCGGACCTTGCGCGCGGATTGCCTGCCACTTCGTCGGGACCGGGTTCCACCACGCCTTTCGCCACGAGGCGGAAGGCAGGCTCCGGACCCTCCGCCTGCGGCAGGTGGCGCGACGCGGACGGTGCCTTTGACCGGTTTGACAGAAAAGTCTTAACGATCCTGTCCTCTAGGGAATGGAAGGTGACCACCACCAGCCGCCCGCCCGGGGCCAGCGCCCGCTCGGCGGCCACAAGGGCTTGCACCAGCTCGGATAATTCCTCGTTCACGGCGATGCGCAGGGCCTGGAAGGTGCGGGTCGCCGGGTGCATCTCGCCGGGCTTCTGCCAGACGATGCGGGACACGATCTCGGCCAGTTGGGCGGTGCGGGTGATGGGCGATTCGCTCCGCGCCTTCACGATGGCGCGGGCGATGGGGCGCGAGTGGCGCTCTTCCCCGAGGCTCCAGATGAGATGGGCGAGCTGCACCTCGTCCAGCGTCGCCACGAGGTCGGCGGCGGAAGGGCCGGTGTCGCCCATGCGCATGTCGAGGGGGCCGTCGCGGCGGAACGAGAAACCCCGCTCCGCCTGGTCGAGCTGCATGGAGGAGACGCCGATGTCCAGCACCACGCCGTCGAGGGGCGTGAAATCGTGCTCCTGCGCCACCGCGTCGAGCCGGGAAAAGCGGTCGTTGACCAGAATGAGCCGGCCTGCGGCCTCGGCCACGAGGTCGGCACCGGCGGCGATGGCGGTGGGGTCGCGGTCGATGGCCAGCACCCGGCAATCGGCGGCATTCAGGATGCCCCGCGTGTACCCTCCCGCGCCGAAGGTGCCGTCCACATAGCGGCCGGCGTCCTTCGGCGCGAGGTGCGCGAGAACCTCGGCGAGCATCACAGGCAGGTGACGGGCCGGTCCGCCAGCGGCGTCGGCGGGGCCGACCCCGTGGCCCGTCGTCATGCCTTGGTGCTCCTCGGGTTCTCCGCTCGGGAGCCGATGGCCTGGCGCAGCTCGCGCACCCGTTGGGTGGCCTCCGCAAGATGCGCCTTCAACCGCTCCGGTTCCCAGATCCGGAATTTGTGCCCCAGCCCCACGAACGCCACCTGATCGGTGATCGCCGCATGGGCCTTCAAAGTATCGCTCAGCACCACCCGGCCTTCCGGGTCGATGCGCAGGGTCTCGCTGGTGCCGTAGAGGGCGGCGGCCAGTTCCTCGCGCGCCTCGGAATAGGGCGGGTAGCTCTCGATCAGCGCGTCGATCTCGCCGACGAGGCGGTTTCCGCCCGCGTCCAGCGCGGGTTCTGCAAGGCTCGGATGGCAATAGAGGCCGTCCGCGCCGTCCTTGGCCAGCACCGTGCGGAAGGGCGCGGGGATGGAAACCCGGCCCTTGGCGTCGAGCCGCATCGTGTAGGTGGACACGAAGCGGTCCATGGCGCCCGGGTGCCCCTCTCTTCCGGCAGGCAGCGCTCAAAGCCACCTGCGCGACGGCAAAGGCCGTCCAACGTGTTCATGGGTAATAATGGGCTAACATGGGATTTCATGGGCGTCAACGGAATGGCGTGGGCGCGGGCACGGCTGGTCGCGCCCTGTCATGAGCTGAAGGTGGATGGGGCGGGGC
Organism: Xanthobacter autotrophicus; assembly: GCF_005871085.1. Lineage (GTDB taxonomy): Bacteria > Pseudomonadota > Alphaproteobacteria > Rhizobiales > Xanthobacteraceae > Xanthobacter > Xanthobacter autotrophicus. Next base: position 317,166 of record NZ_VAUP01000035.1, read on the forward strand.
GTGGTTCACTGCGGTGCAGGTGGGGAACGCCGTCGCTGCCACAGACGCAGGTCTGCGCCCTCTCCCGCTTGCGGGGGAGGGGTGGGGAGGGGGCAGGGGCGTTTGTGGGGGGAAATGTGGGCGGGTCGATGCGGGGGCGAAAAGCCCAGCGGAGGGGAATGCGGAAACGCCTTCCCCCTCCCTGCCCTCCCCCGCAAGCGGGAGAGGGTTCCATCGCGCTCAGCCGAAGCACATGCGACGGGTACTGCCCGCCTACCCCGCCTTGGCGGCCAGCGCCTGCGCCACCTTGGAGGCCGGCGTGCGGCCCAGGGCGGCGGTGATGGCGCGGCCGGCGCGGGCGAGGGCGTCGAGGTTGACGCCGGTGTCCACGCCGAGGCCGTCGAGCATGTAGACGAGGTCCTCGGTGGCGAGATTCCCCGAGGCACCCTTGGCATAGGGGCAGCCGCCGAGGCCGGCCACCGCCGCGTCCACGCTGGCGATGCCCAGCTCCAGGCAGGCCAGCACATTGGCCAGCGCCTGCCCGTAGGTGTCGTGGAAATGCAGGGCGGTGCGCTCCACCCCGATCACCCCGGCCACCGCCTGCGCCATGGCCTTCGCCTTGTCGGGGGTGCCCACCCCGATGGTGTCGCCCAGCGAAACCTCGTAGCAGCCCATGGCGATGAGGCGTTCGGAGACCTCCACCACCTTGGCCACCGGCACTTCGCCCTGATAGGGGCAGCCCAGCACGCAGCTCACATAGCCGCGCACCGCCACGCCCTGCGCCTTCGCAAGATCGAGCACGGGGACGAAGCGCTCCAGGCTCTCGGCGATGGTGCAGTTGATGTTTTTCTGGCTGAAGGCCTCCGACGCGGCGGCGAACACCGCCACCTCCTCAACGCCGGAGGCGAGCGCCAGCTCCAGCCCCTTCAGGTTGGGGGTGAGCACCGGATAGCGCACGCCGTCGCGCCGGTTGATCTCAGCCAACACCTGCGCCGTGTCGGCCATCTGCGGCACCCACTTGGGCGAGACGAAGGAACCGCTCTCGATCATCGTCAGCCCGGCTTCGGCCAGCGCATCGATGAGCGCCACCTTGGCGGCGACGGGCACGAGGCCCGGCTCGTTCTGCAGCCCGTCGCGCGGGCCCACCTCGACGATGCGCACCGATGTGGGGCGGGTCATCACGCGTCCTCCAGAACCAGAAGCTCGGCACCCTCGTCCACGAGGTCGCCGACGGCGAATTTCAGCGTCTTCACCCGGCCGTCGCGGGGGGCGGCGACGGTGTGCTCCATCTTCATGGCTTCCACCACCACCAAAGCGGCGCCCTTCGCCACCTCCTGGCCTTCCTCCACCGCGATGCGGATGATGGTGCCGGGCATGGGCGCCACAAGCCGGCCGGCGGTGCCGGTGGCGGCCTGGGAGGCGAGGCGCGGGTCGATGAACTCGACGCCATATTCCCCGCCGCGCACGAATACGGTGAGGTGCGCGCCGGTGCGGATCACCCGTGCCGACAGGGCGACGCCATCGAGCCGGGCGCGCAGGGTGCCATCGGCCTCGGCCTCGCCTTCCACGGCCATATCGCCGTCCGGCAGCGAGAGGACGAAGCCCGCGGGGCGGAAATGGGCGCGCACGGCGATGCGCCGCTCGCGGTCGGCGAAGGTGAGGTCCACATGGGCGTCGCGATTGAGCCGCCAGCCCGGCGCGAGGCCCCATGGCGACCAAGGATCGGCCGCGTCCACCGCCTCGGCGGATTGCCGCGCCTCCTCCTTCAGGAGGAAGAGGGCGGCCAGCGCCAGCACCGTGTCGTTCACCGGCTGGGGCGGCGGCAGGAGCGCGTCGTGGTGGCGGGCGATGAAATTGGTGTCCAGCTCCGCCGCGGCGAAGGCGGGATGGGTGGCGATGGCCTTCAGGAACACCCGATTGGTGGCAAGGCCAACCACTTCCGTGGCCGCGAGGGCGGCATCCAGCCGGCGCACCGCCTCGGTGCGGTCGGCGCCGGAGACGATGATCTTGGCGATCATGGGATCGTAATGGATGGAGACGCTGTCGCCTGAGCGCACGCCCGTATCCACCCGCGTGCCCTGGAGGTGGAAGGGCAGCACCAGATGGTCGAGTCGGCCCACCTGCGGCAGGAAATCCCGCGCCGGGTCCTCGGCATAGAGCCGCACCTCGATGGCGTGGCCGTGAAGCGGGATCTCGGCCTGGGCGAGGGGCAGCTTTTCGCCCTGCGCCACCTTGATCTGCCACTCCACCAGATCCTGTCCGGTGATGCTCTCGGTGACCGGATGCTCCACCTGGAGGCGGGTGTTCATCTCCATGAAGTAGAAGTTCTCGCCCTCGGCGATGAATTCCACCGTGCCGGCGCCCACGTAGCCCACCGCCTTGGCGGCATCCACGGCGGCCTTGCCCATGGCGACGCGGCGCTCCGCCGTCATGCCGGGAGCGGGGGCCTCCTCCACCACCTTCTGGTGACGGCGCTGGATGGAGCAGTCGCGCTCGTGGAGATAGACCGCGTTGCCGTGGCTGTCGGCGAAGACCTGCACCTCGATATGGCGGGGGGTGGTGAGATATTTCTCCACCAGCACCCGGTCGTCGCCGAAGGCGCTTTTCGCCTCGCGCTGGGCCGAGGCGAGGGCATCCGGAAAGTCTTCCGCCGACCGCACCACCTTCATGCCCTTGCCGCCGCCGCCGGCGGACGCCTTGATGAGCACCGGAAAGCCGATGCGCTCGGCCTCGCGGGCAAGCAGGGCCGCGTCCTGGTCCTCGCCGTGATAGCCGGGCACCAGCGGCACGCCGGCCTTCTCCATCAGCGCCTTGGCGGCGCTCTTGGAGCCCATGGCGCGGATGGCGGAGGCCGGCGGGCCGACGAAGACGATGCCGGCCTTCTCGCACGCCTCGGCGAAGGCCGCGTTTTCCGACAGGAAGCCGTAGCCAGGATGGATGGCATCCGCGCCGCTCTTCTTCGCCGCGTCGAGGATGGCGTCGATGCGCAGATAGCTTTCGCGGGCGGGCGCCGGGCCGATGGGATAGGCCTCGTCTGCGCTCGCCACGTGCAGCGCGTTGGCGTCCGCCTGCGAATAGACGGCGACGGTGCGGATACCCATGGCCTTGGCGGTGCGCATGACGCGCACGGCGATCTCGCCGCGATTGGCGACGAGCAGGGTGCGGATCGCTTTGGTCATGCGGCCCCCCAGTTCATGCGGTCCCCCATTTGGGTTTTCTTTTTTCGAGGAAGGCGGAAACGCCCTCGCGCCCGTCGGCGCTCGCGCGCTGGTCGGCGATGCGGCGGGCGGTGTCCTGCAGCACGGTCTGGTCGAAGGGCCGGTCCACGGCGGCGATCAGCGCCTTGGTGGCAGCCATGGCGCCCCGGCTCGCCGCCTTCAGCGCCTTGAGATGCCGGGCGATGGCGGAGTCCAGTTCCTCGGTCGGCACAACCTCGTGCACGAGGCCGAGGGCGAGCGCGGCTTCGGCGGAGAAGCGCTCGGCGGTGAGGAAGTAGCGCCGCGCCTGCCGGGCCCCCATGGCCCGCACCAGATAGGGGCTGATGACCGAGGGGATGAGGCCGATGCGCACCTCGGTGACGGCAAATTCCGCCTCCGGCACCGCGACGACAATATCGCTCGCCGCGATCAGCCCGGTGGCGCCGGCGAAGGCGGAGCCGTGCACCCGCACCAGGGTGGGCTTGGGGCACAGGTCGATGGTGCGCATGAGTTTTGCCAGCGCCATGGCGTCGGCCAGGTTCTCCTGCCGGCTATAGCCGGCCATGCGACGCATCCAGTTGAGGTCGCCGCCGGCGCAGAAGGTGGGGCCGTTGGCCTTCAGCAGGACGGCGTGGACGGCCGGATCGATGGTGGCGGCGTCATAGGCGCGGGTGAGCGCGGCGATGAGCGCATCGTCGAAGGCGTTGCGCACCTCCGGCCGATCCAGGGTGATGACGGCGACGCCATCCTCGACGGTGGTGATGAGGCCGGTGCTGGTGAGGCTCATGGGGCGGTCCTCCGGACTTGGCCGTCAACGCGCGCCATCACATGCGGAACACGCCGAAGCGCGTCTCCTGCTCGGGGGCGTTCAGTGCGGCGGAGAGGGCCAGGGCCAGCACCATGCGGGTGTCCGCGGGGTCGATGACGCCATCGTCCCAAAGCCGCGCCGAGGAATAATAGGGATGGCCCTGCACCTCGTATTGGGTGCGGATGGGGGCCTTGAAGGCCTCTTCCTCCTCGGCCGACCAGGTGCCGCCGCGGGCCTCGATGCCGTCGCGCTTCACCTGCCCGAGCACGCCGGCCGCCTGCTCGCCGCCCATCACCGAGATGCGGGCGTTGGGCCACATCCACAAAAAGCGCGGATCGAAGGCCCGCCCGCACATGCCGTAATTGCCGGCGCCGAAGGAATTGCCGATCACCACCGTGAACTTGGGCACGGCGGCACAGGACACGGCGGTGACGAACTTCGCCCCATCCTTGGCGATGCCGCCCGCCTCGTACTTCCGCCCCACCATGAAGCCGGTGATGTTTTGCAGGAACACGAGGGGAATATTGCGCTGGCAGCACAATTCCACGAAGTGCGCGCCCTTCAGCGCGCTCTCGGAGAACAGGATGCCGTTGTTGGCGATGATGCCCACCGGATAGCCGAAGATGCGGGCAAAGCCGGTCACCAGCGTGGGGCCATACAGCGGCTTGAACTCGTCGAATTCGGACCCGTCCACGATGCGGGCGATGATCTGCCTCACGTCGAAGGGCTGCTTGGGGTCGGCCGAGACGATGCCGTAGATGTCGTTCGCGTCGTAGAGCGGCGCGCGGGGCTCGCGGATGTCGAGGCTGTGCGCTTTGGTGGCGTTGAGATCCGCCACGATGGACCGGGCGATGCCGAGGGCGTGGGCGTCGTTCTCCGCCATGTGGTCGGCGACGCCGGAGGTGCGGGTGTGCACGTCTGCCCCGCCCAGTTCCTCGGCGGTGACCACCTCGCCGGTGGCGGCCTTCACCAAGGGCGGGCCGCCGAGGAAGATGGTGGCCTGGTTCTTCACCATGATGGACTGGTCGGCCATGGCCGGCACATAGGCGCCGCCCGCCGTGCACGATCCCATGACCACCGCGATCTGCGGGATGCCGTCCGCCGACATGTGAGCCTGGTTGAAGAAGATGCGGCCGAAATGCTCGCGGTCGGGGAAGACCTCGTCCTGGTTCGGCAGGTTGGCACCCCCCGAATCCACCAGATAGATGCAGGGCAGGTGGTTTTCCCGCGCGATGGCCTGGGCGCGCAGGTGCTTCTTCACGGTGACGGGATAATAGGTGCCGCCCTTCACGGTCGCATCGTTGGCGACGATGACGCATTCGCGGCCCGAGACGCGGCCGATGCCGGTGATGATGCCGGCGGCCGGCACCTCGTCGTCATACATGCCGTGGGCAGCGAGTTGGCTGAGTTCCAGGAAGGGCGAGCCGGTGTCGAGCAGGGTGCGGATGCGGTCGCGTGGCAGCAGCTTGCCGCGCTTCAGGTGCCGCTCGCGCGCTACCTCCCCGCCGCCCTCGGCGATGCGCTCCACCGTCGTGCGCAGGTCGGCGACGGAAGCCTCGAGGGCCTGACTGTTGCGGCGGAAGGTGTCGGAGCGGCGGTCCACCGCATCCTCAATGATCGCCATGAGCGCTCTCGCCCCCGAAAAGACGGGCCGATGACCCCGGCCCAACTGCGATTGACCGAACGGAGAAGGACGCGCGCCCGTCGCCTCGATGGGCGGGCGGCAGGTGGGCGCGTCATCCTCCGGTGCCGGTCGTTGCCGGCTTGGAAACGATCGTACGTTTTTTTCTCGGGCGCGCAAGGGCCATGGCGGCATGAAAAGGGCTTTTACGCGCGCGCCGTCTTGGGCCGGGCGGCGCGGGGCTTGGCGCGCGTGCCGCTGTCGCGGGGCTGGGCGGCGACCGCTTCCAGCGGTTTGGCGCGGGCGGCGGTTGCCGGGCCGGGTCCGGTGGCACCGTCCACCACGAGGCCGGTGTAGATCTCCACCAGCTCGTCCTGGGAGAGGCGCCCGCCGGGGCGGTACCACATGCAGATGCCGGTGAGCATAGAGATGATGGCGTAGGTGGCGACCTTGGGCTCGCTCACCTGAAACACGCCGTCTTCGGCGCCCTGCCGCAGGATCTCCTCCAGCAGTCCCTCGTAGCGCCGGCGCAGGGCGACCACCACGGCGCGGTGCTCGTCCTCCAGGCTGCGGATCTCCATGTTGGCGATGAACACATGGGCCATGCGCGTCATGTGATAGCGCAGATGGAAGGCGGAGAAGGTCTTCAGCCGCGCCAGCGGATCGGTGATGCCGGCAAGGTCCGCCTCGGCCTTGCCGAGCAGGTCCTCCATGTGGTCGCGCACGATGTCGAACAGCAGATTCTGCTTGTTTTCGAAATATTTGTAGAGCGAGCCGGACTGCAGCCCCACCTCGGCGGCGAGCTGGCGCAGGCTCATGGCCTCGTAGCCGTGCTTGTAGATGAGCTTGACGCCCGCCTGGCGGATGGCTTCGGCGGTACGGGCGCCGTTGGAACCGATGGTGCGCGCCATGGCCTTCTGGAACTTTGTGCGCCCGGCCATGGGGTCGGGAGCAGGTGGGACATGCGAATCGACGATCCGGCCGGGAGGGCGACTTTAGTCTGACGTGCGCCACCCCCGCTCGGCAATGGCATCCTGCGACAAGAATTGCCGCTTGACCACAATAAAAAAGAACGCTTGATTGTTTCCTGAACTCGGCAAAACGACCGGGCATGCGCCAAGCCAGCCGCATCAAGCGGGGCGCAAAGAACGAAGGGAGACGCAGACATGGCGACCGACAGGGCGCGACATCAATCCTTGTGCATCGAGATGGCGTGGGATGCCTGTCCGCTGTAGTGGACGCAGCCGTCGGCATCCATGTGGCCGGTATCTCCGATGATGTAATAGGCGCTTCCGAATCTGAATCTGGCTTTCGTTGCGGCCTCGTCCTTCCTGTAGGCACGAAACCAGAAAAGCGGCGAGCGCGGGACGTGGATCGCCAGTATTCCTTCGGTGCCCACGCCCAGTTCCGCACCATTGTCGTCGAGGACGACCAGAGAAAAGCCGGGCGCGACCTGGCCAACGGAAACCCGGTTCAGGGAGCGGGGGTCTTGCGGGTCATGCTTCATGCCTATGATCATCCCCGTTTCGCGGTGTCCGTACTGGTTGATCAGGGGCACGCCAAGCTTCTGCGTCACCCAGGCGATGATGTCCCGAGGCAACGGCTCGCCGCCGACCGTCACCACGCGCAGCGCGAGCTGGTGCGAGGCTGTGGTGGGATCGCCGCGCCACCAGGCCTTGATCTGGGAGGGGGCGGCGGTGAGGTTGGTGACACGGAATTTCGACAGGACGCGATAGCCCTGCGAGACATCGTAAGGCCCATCGCAGAACAGGATGGAACTGCCGATCAGGAGCGGGCCGACGAGACCGTAGAAGATCCCGTATTCCCAGCCCTGGTCGGTCATGTTCCAGAACACGTCCTCGTCCCGGACATCAAGCCCGAGACGCATGTATTGCTCGATTGCGGCCAGGGCGCGGACGGGAGTGAACAGGCCGTACCTGGGTTCGACCGTCTTTGTTGAATAGGTCATGAGGAAAGGGTCGTCTGCCGCATACGTCGCGGCTTCGGCCAACGGCTCGGCCTCGTAGATCGATGACCAGAACTGGGTGACCCGGCCTTCTATGCGGTTGATGTGGTCCCCTTCCACGAGAAAGACCGGCGTTGACGGCTTGATGTATTTGCGGGCGCGCTCCACCAGCACCCGATCTGCAACGATGGCCTTGACGCCGCTCGAGTCCAGGCGGGCGTTCACCGCCGAGGCGGAATAGGTGGAGAACAGCGGCATGTAGACGGCGCCGACCCGCCAGATGGCGAGCGCGGCGATGATCAGCTCGACGCCCTTGGGCAGCATGACGGCAACGCAATCGCCTTTCCTGATGCCGATGGTCGCCAATACACGGGCAAAGCGTGATGAATAGTCGGCAAGCCTGCCAAAGCTCAGTTCCGAAGTCTGGCCCGACACGGATTCATGGATCATGGCCGGATGCGAGCGCTTGCCGGGCAGATGCCTGTCGCAGAGCAGATGAGCGAGGGGAATGGCGTCTCCACGATACTCCGGCCGTTGATACAGGCTCGGAACCGATGCGGCATCAGGCTCCGTTGCGGTCTCCGCCGGCCTCGTGCCTGCGCGGCGGCCGAGGCTCAGGCAGAAGGCGCCGAGCGTGTAGAGGCGGGTCGCCGGATCATAGGCGAGAAGGCCTTCGTGAACGAGCGTCGCAGCCAGGCGGTGGGTCGTGGGCTTCGCCAGGCCTGTGCTCGCCATGAGATCGGCAAGCCGCGCGCCATGGCTCGGCGCGTCGGCCACCGCCCGCAGAACGGCAACGGCACGGGACAAGCTTTGAGCCCCCTTGGGGGAGGTCGAGTCGGGATCCAAAGACGCAGTCATGTCTCACAATGTGAGACTAATAGGGGGTGTTGGCAATATTTTTTCGAAGTTGTCCGGATGCTCTTGAAACATCTGAGATGACGCTAGATAATGATGATCAATATCGTCTCATAATATGAGACAGTGGCTCAAAGAAGCCGCCCCGTATACGGGAATGAGGGAGGGGAATATGGCGCTACCCGCCGCTTCGGCTGGGGCTAATCCGGGCACGGCCGCGCTCTTGAGTATCGAGAACATCTCGCTCCGGTTCGGCGGCCTCAAGGCGCTGAGCGACGTGAGCTTCCATGTGCGCCATGGCGAGCTGTTCTCCATCATCGGGCCGAACGGCGCCGGCAAGACCTCCATGCTCAACTGCATCTCCGGGCGCTACACGCCGAGCGAGGGGCGCGTCGTCTTCAACGGCGAGGATGTGACCCGGCTGAAGCCGAACCGCCGCGCCGCCATCGGCATCGGCCGCACGTTCCAGAATCTCGCGCTGTTCAGCCACATGAGCGTGCTCGACAACATCATGGTCGGCCGCCACCATCTGTTGAAGAACAACTTCCTCACCGGCGCGCTCTACTGGATCGGCGGGGCGCAGAAGGAAGAGCTGGAGCATCGCCGCAAGGTGGAGGAGGTGATCGACTTCCTCGACATCCAGCATGTGCGCAAGGCCTCCGCCGGCACCCTCTCCTACGGCCTCAGGAAGCGGGTGGAGCTGGCCCGCGCGGTGGCGCTGGAGCCCAAGCTCATCCTCCTCGACGAGCCCATGGCGGGCATGAACCTGGAAGAGAAGGAGGACATGGCCCGCTACATCGTCGATCTCAACGAGGAGTGGGGCATGACCATCATCATGATCGAACATGACATGGGGGTGGTGATGGACATTTCCCACCGCGTGATGGTGCTGGATTTCGGCAGGAAACTGGTGGAGGGCGAGCCCGCCGAGGTGCTGGCCGATCCCCATGTGCGCAAGGCCTATCTGGGCGAGGACGATCTCGACGAGGCGGCCCCCGCCGCCCTGACTGCTTGAGGTCCGCCATGTCCGAAATCACCGCCGCCTACCCGGACATCACCGTCCACGACACCCTGCCGAAGCTGCTGGCGCTCAACGCCCGCACCCATCCCGACGACACCTGGCTGCGCGAGAAGGACCTCGGCATCTGGATTTCCTACACCTGGGCGCAGGTGGCCGAGCGGGTGCGCAACATCACCCTCGGCTTCACCACCCTGGGAGTGGCCCGCGGCGACGTGGTGGGCCTGCTCGGCGACAACCGCCCCGAATGGCTGATGGGCGAGATCGCCACCCACGCGCTGGGCGGCATGAGCCTTGGCATCTATCGCGATGCGCTGGCCGACGAGGTGGCCTATCTGGTCACCTACGCGGATGTGGCGGTGGTGTTCGCCGAGGACGAGGAGCAGGTGGACAAGCTGCTCTCCCTCGACGAGAAGATCCCCACCGTCCGCCACATCGTCTATGCCGACCCGCGCGGCATCCGCAAATATGACGACCCGCGCCTGATCTCCCTGAATGATCTGGAAGCGCGCGGCGCGGCGGAGGCGGCGCGCGACCCTCAAGCCTATGACCGGCTGGTGGCGCAGGGCAAAGCCGAGGATGTCGCCATCCTGTGCACCACCTCGGGCACCACCTCCCACCCCAAGCTGGCCATGCTCACCGGCGGCGCGCTGCTGCGCCACTGCCGCGCCTATCTGGAAATGGACCCGCGCACCAGCGCCGACGAATATGTCAGCGTGCTGCAGATGCCGTGGATCATGGAGCAGATCTACGCTTTCGGTCAGGCGCTTATCTCCCGCATGAAGGTGAACTTCGTGGAGGAGCAGGAGACGCTCATGGCCGACATGCGCGAGATCGGCCCCTCCTTCGTGCTGTTCGCGCCGCGCGTGTGGGAGCAGATCGCCGCCGACGTGCGCTCGCGCATGATGGATTCCTCGGCGCTCAAGCGCGGCATGTTCGAGCTGGGCATGAAGCTGGGGCTGAAGGCACTGGAGCAGGGCCGGCGTTCGCCTGTGGCGGACTTCATCCTGTTCCGGGCGCTCCGCGACCGGCTGGGCTTCTCTCACCTGAAATCCGCCGCCACCGGCGGGGCGGCGTTGGGGCCGGACACCTTCCGCTTCTTTCTCGCGCTGGGCGTGCCCATGCGCCAGCTCTACGGCCAGACCGAGCTGCTCGGCGCCTATACGCTGCACAAGGCGCAGGACGTGGATTTCGACACCGTGGGCGTGCCCTTCGACGGCGTCGAGATCCGCATCGATGATCCCGATCCCAACGGCCTCGGCGAAGTGGTGACGCGCCACGGCAATGCCTTCACCGGCTATTTCCGCAATGACGAGGAGACCGCCAAGTCCTTCGTGGACGGCGGCTGGATGCGCACCGGCGATGCCGGCTTCTTCAACGATCGCGGCCACCTCGTGGTCATCGACCGCATCCGCGACATGGCGCAGACGGCGCACGGCGATCGCTTCTCCCCACAATATATCGAGAACAAGCTGAAGTTCTCGCCCTATGTGGCCGAGGCGGTGGTGCTGGGCGACGGGCGCGACAGCCTCGCCGGTCTCATCTGCATCCGCTTCTCCATCGTCTCCAAATGGGCGGAGAAGAACCGCATTTCCTTCACCACCTATACGGACCTGTCCGCCCGGCCCGAAGTCATCGCGCTGTTGCGCAAGGAAGTGGAGACGGTGAACCGCACCCTTCCGGAGAAGCAGCGCATCGGCCGCTTCCTTCTGCTCTACAAGGAGCTGGACGCCGACGACGGCGAGCTGACGCGGACCCGCAAGGTGCGCCGCGGCGTCATCAACGAGCGCTACGGCACCATCATCGACGCCATGTACGCGGGCGAGAAGGTGATCGACGTGGACACCACCATCACCTTCCAGGACGGCACCCGCCAGCGCATCAAGACCACGCTCGACGTAATAGACCTCGGCGCCCCCCCGCGCCGGGACGACGATACAAGGCGGAGGGCAGCATGATGAAGCTGAGCGCTCAAAACCGGCCTGTTTCCTCCCGGAGAACAGCCGCCGGCGTCTTTCCTCACCGTCCCTTCCCCCTCCCAACCCTCCCCGGCAAGCGGGCGAGGGCCCTTGACGGGAGCCTCTGATGCAATCCCAGCTCCTTCTCCAGCTCATCGTCAACGGGCTCATCATCGGCACGCTCTACGGCGTGGTCGGCATGTGCTTCGTGCTCATCTACAAGGCCTCGCAGGTGGTGAACTTCGCCCAGGGCGAGTTCCTGCTCATCGGCGCCTGGACCTGCTGGTGGCTGCTCACGGCGTGGAACATCCCCTTCTTCTGGGGCTTCCTCATCGCCGTGTGCTTCATGATGGTGTTCGGCATCGTGGTGCAGATGGTGGTGCTGCGCCCGCTTATCGGCGAGCCCATCATCTCGGTGATCATGGTCACCATCGGCATGTCCATCTTCTTCCAGGCGCTGATGAAGTGGATGTTCGGCACCTTCGCCCAGCCGTTCCCGCCCATCTTCAGCGTGGACAAGGTGAACATCCTCGGCCTGCAGGTGCAGACCGCCTATCTCATGTCCACCGGGGTGAGCCTGGCCATCATGGCCGGCTTTGCCTGGTTCTTTAAGTATTCGCGGCTCGGGCTCGCCATGCGCGCTACTGCCTTCTCTCAGCAGGTGGCGCAGTCGCTGGGCATCTCGGTGCGCCAGGTGTTCGCCTTGTCCTGGGGCATCTCGGCGGCGGTGTCGGCGGTGGCCGGCGTGGTGGTGGGGATCGTGAACGGGGTGTCGTCCGCCCTGTCCTATTTCGGCATCAAGGTGTTCCCGGCGGTGATCCTCGGCGGGCTCGACAGCGTGTTCGGCGCGGTGGTGGGCGGCCTCATCATGGGCCTGCTGGAAAACCTCGCCCAATACTTCGACAGCCAGTACCTGAAATGGGGCAACCTCTATGAGATTGTCCCGTTCTACGCGCTCATCATCATCCTGATGATCAAGCCCTATGGGCTGTTCGGCACCCGCGACATCGAGAGGGTCTGATCCATGGCCATCGACACCCTGCGCCCGTGCGGCGATTACCGCACCAGCTACAAGGCCGACCAGACCATCTTCGCGACCCGCCTCACCATGCTCTTTTGCGTGGCGGGCGTGGTGCTGGCCTGCTTCGCGCCGTTCTTCTTCTCGCGCTATATCCTGAGCCTGATGATCCAGATCGGCTATCTGGGCATCGCCGCGCTGGGGCTGAACATCCTCGTCGGCTTCTCCGGGCAGATCTCGGTGGGCCACGCGGTGTTCTTCGGCTTCGGCGGGTTCGCCTCGGCCTTCCTGGCCAACAAGGGCGTGCCGGTGCCGCTGGCCATCGTGCTGGCGGGGCTGTGGACCACGGCGGTGGGCCTTCTGTTCGGCCTGCCGGCCGCGCGGGTGAAGGGGCTGTACCTCGCCATCGCGACGCTGGCCGCCCAGTTCATCCTGCAGGATTTCTTCGTGCGGGCGGAATGGTTCACCGGCGGCACCCACGGCGCCATGGCCGCGCCCTTCACCCTGTTCGGCTATGACCTCTCCGGCGACGACCGCTATTTCTACGTGGTGCTGTTCTTCGTGGTGGTCATGTATCTTGGGGCCGCCAATCTCATGCGGAGCCGCGACGGGCGGGCCTTGATCGCGGTGCGCGACCATTATCTCTCCGCCGAGATGATGGGCGTGAACCTCACCAAGTATCGCACCATGGCGTTCGGCATCTCGTCCTTCTATGCCGGCATCGGCGGCGCGCTTTACGCGCACTATGTGGGCTTCATGTCGGTGGAGGGACTGGATATCCTGTTCTCCATCCAGTTCCTCGGCATGATCATCATCGGCGGGCTCGGCTCCATCATGGGCTCGCTCATGGGCACCATCTTCATGGTACTCTTGCCCGAAGCCACCGGCTGGCTCGCCTCGGCGCTGTCGGGTAGCGTCATCGACCAGGTGCTGCACCTGAAGGACGGCCTCACCTACATGCGCGAGATGCTGATCGGCCTCACCATCATCCTGTTCCTGATCTTCGAGCCGGACGGCCTCGCCCACCGCTGGCGCCTCATCAAGGCCTACTGGAAGCTCTATCCCTTCTCTTACTGATCAAGCCCGCGTGGTGCTTGAACGGCTCAAGGTGCGGAGGCGTCAGCCCCCCGCATCCTGGTGAAAGACCCTGGCGAGGCCGCACAGAACGGCCCGTCAAAGCAGGAAACCCAAGGAGAGAACAAGATGAAGAAGATCGCCCTGTCCCTCGTCTCCGCGCTGGCGCTCACGGCCGCCGCGCCGGCACTCGGCCAGTCCATCAACATCGGCCATCTCGCCGATTATTCCGGCGGCACCTCGGACGTGGGCCAGCCCTACGGGCAGGCCATCCAGGACACCATCGCCTGGATCAACGCCAATGGCGGCGTCAACGGCAAGAAGATCGATTCCGATTTCAACGAATATGGCTACCAGGTGCCGCGGGCGCTCGCCGCCTTCAAGAAGTGGGTGGGCACCAACAAGGTGGTGGCCATCCAGGGCTGGGGCACGGCGGACACCGAGGCCCTCGTGGGCATGGTGACCAAGGAAGAGATTCCCTATTATTCCGGCTCCTACTCCGCCTCCCTCACCGATCCGAAGGGCAAGGTGAACGAGAAGAGCGAGCGCGCCGCGCCGTTCAACTTCTTCTATGGCCCGTCCTATTCGGATGCCGCCCGCGCCATGGTGAAATGGGCGGCCGACGACTGGAAGGCCAAGGGCAAGCCGGGCAAGCCCAAGTGGGTGCACATGGGCGCCAACCACCCCTTCCCCAATTCGCCCAAGGCGGCGGCCGAGGCCTATGCCAAGGAGCTGGGCTTCGAGGTGCTGGACCCCATCACCTTCGCGCTCACGCCGGGTGACTACACCCCCCAGTGCCTGACCCTGAAGCAGTCGGGCGCCAACTACGCCTATCTCGGCAACACCGCCGGCTCCAACATCTCGGTGCTGAAGGCCTGCAAGACGGCGGGCGTGGACGTGCAGTTCTTCGGCAACGTCTGGGGCATGGACGAGAACGCGGCCAAGGCGGCCGGCGAGGCGGCGAACGGCGTCGTGTTCCCGGTGCGCACCGCCATCACCTGGGGCGGCAACGCGCCCGGCATGGCGACGCTGAAGGACATTTCCAAGATGTCCGATGCCTCCGGCACCGCCTATCGGCCGGTGCATTATCTCGCTGCCGTCTGCACCGCGCTCTACATGAAGGAGGCCATGGAGTGGGCGGACAAGAACGGTGGCGTGACCGGCGTGAAGACCCGCGACGGCATGTACCAGAAGAGCGACTGGGTGCCGAAGGGCATGGAGGGGGTTTGCAATCCCTCCACCTGGACCGCCACGGACCACCGCCCCACCACCCGCGTCGACCTCTACCGCTCGGTGGTGAACGGCCCCACCGACGCCTCGGTGGCGGACCTGGTGAAGTCCGGCGTCATCAAGCTGGAGAAGGTCGCCACCATCGACCTGCCCCGCAAGACGGAATTGCAGGGCTGGTGAGGAGAGACGGGCGAAAGGCGCTGCCGCCCGTTTCCTGAACGAACGTCATCCCCCGGCTTGACCGGGGGATCCACCCTTCCGTTCGGCGGGTGCCGAACATCCGGGGATCGACCCGGCCCTGCCATGGATCCCCCGGTCAAGCCGGGGGACGACGCCGGTGTGGCAGGGCGGATCAGGCTCGCACCACCGGGATGCTGGCAAGACATATGAGGCAAACGCCATGGCAGAGGCCGCACTGAAGTTCGAACCACCCGCCGATCCTTCGGCCGAGACCGCGCCGCCGCTGTTGGCGGTGGACAATATCGAGGTGGTCTACAACGACGTCATCCTGGTGCTGCGCGGGCTTTCGCTGAAGGTGCCCAAGGGCCAGATCGTCGCCTTGCTCGGCTCCAACGGCGCCGGCAAGTCCACCACGCTGAAGGCCATTTCCGGCCTGCTGCGGACCGAGGATGGCGAGATCACCCGCGGGGATGTCACCTTCCTCGGCGAGAAGATCAACGGCATCGAGCCGGACAAGATCGTGCGGCGCGGCATCTTCCAGGTGATGGAGGGCCGGCGCATCATCGCCGACATGACGTGCCTGGAAAACCTGCGCCTCGGCGCCTTCACCCGGCGCGACAACGAGGTGAAGAGCGACATCGAGCGCGTCTACGAATACTTCCCGCGCCTTCGGGAGCGCACCGGGCTCGCCGGTTATCTCTCCGGCGGCGAGCAGCAGATGCTGGCCATCGGCCGCGCGATCATGTCCCGCCCCAAGCTCATCCTCATGGACGAGCCCTCCATGGGCCTGTCGCCGCTGCTGGTGAAGGAGGTGTTCGCCATCATCAAGAAGCTCAACGAGGAGCTGGGCGTCACCATCCTTCTGGTGGAGCAGAATGCGCGGGTGGCGCTCTCGGTGGCGGACTACGGCTACATCATGGAGCAGGGCAAGATCGTGCTCGACGGCACGGCGGACATGCTGCGCTCCAACGAGGACGTGAAGGAATTCTACCTCGGCCAGGGCGGCGGCGAGGAGCGCAAGTCGTTCAAGAATCTGAAGAGCTTCAAGCGGCGCAAGCGGTGGCTGTGACGGCTTGAACATGGCTTTCGGCCCCGCCGGCTCCGCCCCCTCCCAACACTCCCCCGCAGGCGGGGGAGGGCTTTTCCCGCTCGCTCCGCTTTTGCCCCCTCTCCCGCTTGCGGGGGAGGGCCGGGGAGGGGGCAAGGGCGTCCGGATTCCGGCAATAGAGACTGTCACATGACCGATCCAAACCGCCATTACGACGCCCGCGAGACCCGCGATCCCGAAGCCCGCGAACAGGCGCTGATGGCGGCGCTGTCCGCCCAGGTCGCCCACGCCAAGGCGAAGGCGCCCTATTTCGCCGCGCTCTTCAAGGATGTGGACCCGCAGGCGGTGACCACCCGCGCGGCACTGGCCAAGCTCCCGGTCACCCGCAAGTCGGACCTGCTGGAGATCCAGCCGAAGAGCTACCCCTTCGGCGGGCTGAATGCGACGGCGCCGGGCAAGCTGGCGCGCATCTTCATGTCGCCGGGTCCGATCTATGACGCGGAAGGCCACGGCGCCGACTTCTGGCGCTTCGCGCGCGGCCTGTTCGCGGCCGGCTTCCGGGCCGGCGACATCGTCCATAATTGCTTTTCCTATCACCTCACTCCCGCCGGCTCGATGGTCGAGAGCGGCGCCCATGCGCTGGGCTGCGCCGTGATGCCGGCGGGGGTCGGCCAGACCGACCTGCAATTGCGCGCCATTGCCGACATCCGCCCCCAGGGCTATGGCGGCACGCCGTCCTTCCTGAAGATCCTGGTGGACAAGGCGCGCGAGACCGGCACCGACATTTCCTCGCTCAAGAAGGCGCTGGTGTCGGGGGAGGCCTTCCTGCCGCCCCATCGCGCCGAGCTGAAGGCTGCCGGTATCACAGCCCGCCAGTGCTACGGCACGGCGGACCTCGGCCTCGTGGCCTACGAGAGCGAGGCGGAAGAGGGCATGATCGTGGACGAAGGGTGCCTGGTGGAAATCCTGCGCCCTGGCACCGGCGATCCGGTGGAGGCGGTGGGCGAGGTGGGCGAGGTGGTCGTCACCCTGTTCGAGCCCGACTATCCGCTGGTGCGTTTCGCCACCGGTGATCTTTCGGCGGTGTTGCCGGGTCTCAGCCCCTGCGGGCGCACCAACATCCGCCTCAAGGGCTGGATGGGGCGCGCTGATCAGGTGACCAAGATCCGCGGCATGTTCGTGCACCCGGTGCAGGTGAGCGCGGCGGTGAAGAAGCATCCGGCGGTGGCGAAGGCGCGCCTCGTAGTGGACCGCATCGGCGGTCACGACGACATGCTGCTTGAAGTGGAAGTCGCCGATGTCGGTGAACTTTCCGAAGCCGCCCTGCTGGACGACCTGCGCGCCACCACCAAGCTGCGCGGCCGCGTGGCCCTGCTGGCGCCGGGCACCCTGCCGGCCGACGCCAAGACCATCGAGGACCGCCGGCCGGTGTGAGGATTCAAAGGGTCTCTCAGCGCGCGGCGATAACAGCCGCTTTCAGCGTCCGGGCGGCCTGTTCGGGATCGCTCGCGGCGCAGATGGCGGAGACCACCGCCACCCCGTCCGCACCGGCGCGGATCACGTCGGCCACGTCTGCCGTTGCAAGGCCGCCGATGCCGACGAGGGGCAGGCGCGTCAGCGCCCGGATGGCCGCGACACCCGCCGCGCCGATGGCGCCGCCGGCGTCGGCCTTGGTGCCGGTGGCATTCACCGGACCGACGCCGAGATAGTCCACGCCGCCAAGGTCCGAGGCGGCATATTCGGCCGGGTTGCCCACCGACAGGCCGAGGATGCGCTCCGGCCCCAGCACGGTGCGGGCGTCGGCGGGAGTCATGTCGTCCTGGCCCAGGTGCACCCCGTCCGCATCCGCCGCCACCGCCACGTCCACCCGGTCATTGATGATGAGCGGGATGCCGAGCGGTGCAAGCAGCGCCTTCAGCGCGCGGGCCTGCTCCACCAGCGCCCGGCCGTGGGCGTCGGGATCGCGCAGCTGGACGATGGTGGCGCCGCCCTTCACCGCCGCGTCTACCGTCGCCAGCAGGCCGCGCGCCGCAACGAGGCGCGGATCGGTGACGAGATAGAGGGTGAGGTCGAAGGGCTGGGGCATCTTGGGTCCTTCTCGGGGGGAGCCATTGGTATCACGCCGCGGGTTCACGCAGCCTTGGCGGTTCCAGAAACCCCCGCCGGGGCCGGGCCACCCGTGGCCCAGTCCAGCAACTCCACCGTGTGCGCCACCGGCACGCCGGTGCCGGAGCCGATCTGCGCCATGCAGCCGATGTTTCCGGCGGCGATAATGTCGGGGGAGAGCGCCTCCAGCGTTCCCACCTTTTTCGCCTTGAGCTGATCGGCGATCTCGCTCTGGAGCATGTTGTAGGTGCCCGCCGAGCCGCAGCACAGGTGCGGGTCGAACGGCTCGGCCACCTCGAAACCCACCGCGCGCAGCAGCTCCACCGGCGGGCCCTTCACCTTCTGCCCATGCTGGAGCGAGCAGGCGGAATGATAGGCCACGCGCCGGCCCAGCGGCGCGGCCGCCTTCGGCAGGTCGAGGGTCACCAGGAACTCGCTGATGTCGCGGGTGATGGCCGAGACCCGCGCCGCCTTGTCCTTGTAGGCGGCATCGAGGCGCAGCATGTGGCCATAATCCTTGATGGGCGTGCCGCAGCCGGAGGTGGTGACGAGGATGGCGTCGAGGCCCGGCCCGTCCATCTCGCGGGTCCAGGCATCCACATTGTTCCGGGCGAAGGCGTGGGCCTCCTCCTCCCGCCCCATGTGGTGGACCAGGGCGCCGCAGCAGCCCTCGCCCTCAACCCGTACCACCTCCACCCCGAGCCGGGTGAGCAGGCGGATGGCTGCATCGTCGATGGAGGGACGCAGCACCGGCTGGGCGCAGCCGCGCAGCAGGGCCACCCGCGCCCGCCGCTGGCCCTGGGCGGGGAAGGTGCCCGGCGCCTCGTGATGGGAGCGGCCGTTGGGCAGGCCGGGCGACAGCCGGAGCATGGCGGCGAGCGGCTTCAGGCCGGGGATCTTCGCCAGCAGGGGCGCGAACGGCTTGCCCACCATGGCGCCCATGAGGGCGAGGCGGAAGCGGTCCGGATAGGGCAGCACCTTGGCGAGCATGGCCCGCATGAGCCGGTCGTGGGCCGGCCGCACATAGGTCTTCTCGATGTGGACGCGAGCCTGGTCCACCAGGTGCATGTAGTTCACACCCGAGGGGCAGGTGGTCATGCACGACAGGCAGGAGAGGCAGCGGTCGATGTGCTTGACCTCCTGCTCGGTTGCCGGCCGGTCGTTCTCCAGCATGTCCTTGATGAGATAGATGCGCCCGCGGGGAGAATCCAGCTCGTCGCCGAGCAGCACATAGGTGGGGCAGGTGGCGGTGCAGAAGCCGCAATGCACGCAGGTGCGCAGGATCTTTTCCGCTTCCGCCACATGCGGGTCGGCGAGCTGGGCGAGGGAGAAATGGGTCTGCATGGTCGCTCAGCCGTGAAAAGGAGGCAGGGAACGGGAAGGACGGGGACGGCGCGCCATCTCACATCCCCGCATGCATGCGGCCGGGGTTCAGCACCAGGCCGGGGTCGAAGCTTTCCTTGACCCTTTTGGTGAGGGCCGCCAACGCCGTGTCGAGGGGCTGGAACACGGGTGTGCGGGCGCGCTCGGCGGCGGTGGCGCGGATCAGCGTCGCGTGGCCGCCGTGGGGGGCAAGCGCCGCGCGCACGGCATCCCCATGGGCGCTTTCGCCGGGCAGGCACAGCCAGATAAGGCCGCCGGCCCAGTCGCAAAAAGCCTCGCCGCCAAGATCCGCCGCAAGGCGCGCGGCCAAAGCCGGCCCGGCCATGGGCTCGGTGGAAATGCGCCACACCGCCCGCTCGCCGAGGCCGCAGAAGGGGGCCACATCGCGCACGCCCAGCCACAGGGCGCGGGAGGCGTCGGTTTCCAGCACATCCGCCGCGCCGAAGGGTGCGAGCACGGCACGCAGCATGGTCCGCCGCGCGCTTACCGAAGGCGCGACGCCCTCAAGGCGCAGCGCCACCACGGCGGGCGATCCCGACAGCCCCGGCAGGCGTCCCGCCACGCCCTCGGGCAGGAAGGCGGCACCGGACACCTCGCAGGACGAGCCCATGGCGGCGGACAGCGCGGCCGCCGCCGCCTCGGGGGAGGCGACCTTGGCCACCAACGTTTCTTCCATGGGTGGGCGGGGCAGCACCTTCAGGGTGATCTCGGTGGCGACGCAGAGCGTGCCGAAGGCGCCGGCCATGAGGCGCGGCAGGTCGTAGCCGGTGACGTTCTTCACCACCCGGCCGCCGGACTTGAACGGCTCGCCGCGCCCGGACACCGCCTTGATGCCGAGGGCATGGTCGCGCACCGCGCCATGGCTGATGCGGCGGGGACCGGAAAGATTGACCGCGAACAAGCCTCCGAGGGTTCCAGAGGTCGTGCCGGCCCCGGCCGCGCTGCCGAGGAGGGGGGCGGGGTCCATGGGCTCGAAGGCGAGCATCTGGCCGCTCGCCGCCAGCATGTCCTCGATGTCCGCGCGCGGGGTGGCGGCGCGGGCGGAGAGCACCAGCTCCTCCGGCTCGTAGAGGGTGACGCCGGTGAGAGCGGACAGATCGAGGGTGAGGTCGGTCTGGCTCGGGCGGCCCACGGCGCGCTTGGAGCCGTGGCCGCGGATCTCAAGCGTCTTGCCGGCGGAAAGCGCGGTGCGGACCGCGTCCGCGACCTCCGCTTCGTCGCGCGCTGCGATGATGTCGCTCATCGGATGGCCTTAGGCTGTTGGGCGCGCGCCTTAGAAGCGCGGCAGGTCCGGGAAGGGCAGGGCGCCGCCGCTCACATGCATGCGGCCGAATTCGGCGCAGCGGTGGAGGGTGGGGAACACCTTGCCGGGATTGAGCAGGCTCTTGTCGTCGAACGCGCATTTCATGCGCTGCTGCTGGGCGAGGTCGACCTCGTTGAACATGGTGTCCATGAGGTCGCGCTTCTCCACCCCCACCCCGTGCTCGCCGGTGAGCACGCCGCCCACCTCCACGCACAGGCGCAGGATGTCGGCGCCGAAGCTCTCGGCCGCGTGCAGCTCGCCCGGCGCGTTCGCGTCATAGAGGATGAGCGGGTGCAGATTGCCGTCGCCGGCATGGAACACGTTGGCGCAGCGCAGGCCGTATTTGGCGCCCAGCTCGCGCATGCGGGCGAGGACGAAGGGTAGTTGCCGGCGCGGGATGGTGCCGTCCATGCACAGATAGTCGGGTGACAGGCGCCCCACCGCCGGGAAGGCGGCCTTGCGCCCGGCCCAGAAGCCGAGCCGCTCGGCCTCGCTGGTGGAAACCCGCAGGGTGACCGAATTGCAGGCCTGCGCGATCCGCGTCACCTCTTCCAAGAGATGCGCGCACTCCGCCTCCGGCCCATCCAGCTCGACGATGAGCAGGGCTTCCACGTCGAGGGGATAGCCCACGTTCACGAAGGCCTCGGCGGCGGCGATGGCGTCCTTGTCCATCATCTCGATGCCGGCCGGGATGATGCCGGCAGCGATGATCCGGGCGACGCATTCGCCGGCGTCTTCCGAGGTGGGGAAGCCCACCAGAACGGCGCGGGCGGTGTCCGGCTTCTTGAGCAGGCGCACGGTGACCTCGGTCACCACGCCCAGCAGCCCCTCCGAGCCGATGACCACGGACAAGAGGTCGAGCCCGCCGGCGTCCAGATGCTTGCCGCCGAGGCGCACGATCTCGCCGGTGATGAGCACCAGTTCGGCGCCGAGCACATTGTTGGTGGTGAGTCCGTATTTCAGGCAGTGCACGCCGCCGGAATTCTCCGCCACATTGCCGCCGATGGTGCAGGCGATCTGGGAGGAGGGGTCGGGCGCGTAATAGAAGCCGAGATGGTCCACCGCCTTGGAGATGCCGAGGTTGGTCACCCCCGGCTGCACCACGGCGCAGCGGTTGGGGGTGTCGATCTCCAGGATCTTGTTGAACTTGCCAAGGCCCAGCAGCACCGCATCTTCCAGCGGCAGCGCGCCGCCGGAGAGCGAGGTGCCGGCGCCGCGGGGCACCACCCGGATCTCGTTGTCGTGGCAATATTTCAGCACCGCCGCCACCTGCGCCGTGGTGGACGGCAGCACCACCACCAAAGGCAGCTGCTTGTAGGCGGTGAGCGCGTCCGATTCGTAAGGGCGCATCTCCCGCTCATGGGCGATGACGCCCTCGCCGGGGACGATGGCCTTGAGGTCGGCGATGATGTCACTGCGGCGGGCAAGCACCCGCGCGTCTGCGTCCGGCATCCTGAGGCCCGGAGCTGTTCCCGTCATGTGGCGGTCCTCTTTGAGCCCGTTCTCTTTACGGGGAACTATAATCGGTTCACCGGGAAAAAACGTCGCAGATTGTTTCCGTGGCGGATAAAGTCGTCGTCGCGATCCAAAACAATCGGTCCCTCAGGCGGACGGAGGCGGGCCGGCGCATGATCGGCAATCTGGGTGATCTGGAAATCTTCGCGCGCATCGTGACCGCGGGCAGCCTGTCGGCGGCCGGGCGGGAGATGGGCCTGTCCCCGCCGGTGGTGTCCAAAAGGGTGCAGCGGCTGGAGGAGCGGCTCGGCGCGCGACTGTTCCAGCGCACCACCCGCAAGGTGACCCTCACCGAGGCCGGGCAGGGCTTCTACGACCGCGTGGTGGCAATCCTTGCCTCCATCGAAGAGGCGGAGAGCCAGCTTGCCCGCAAGTCGTCCGAGGCGCGGGGGCTCTTGCGGGTCTCGGCGCCCACCTCGTTCGGGCGGTTGCATATCGCGCCCCATCTGCGCCCGCTGCTCGACGCCAATCCGGATCTTACCATCGACCTCGAACTGTCGGATTCCTTCGTGGACATCGTGGGCGAGGGCTTCGACGTGGCGGTGCGCATCGCCGATCTCGACGATTCGAGCCTGGTCGCCCGCCGCCTCGCCTCGGTCCACCGGGTGCTGTGCGCGACGCCGGACTATCTGGCGCGGGTCGGGGAGCCCCGGCACATTTCCGAACTCTCCGGCCACGTGCTGCTTGCCACCCACGGGCAGGACCCGTGGCGGCTGGAGGGACCGGACGGGCCGGTGACGCTGCGGGTGCATTCCCAATTGCGTACCAATTCCAACGAGGTGGTGCGCGAGGCGGTGCTGGCCTCGGTGGGCATCGCCCTGCGCTCCACCTGGGACGTGGGGCCGGAATTGCGCTCGGGCGCGCTCAAGGTGGTGCTGCCGCGCTGGCGGGCCTCCCACCGGGTAGGGCTGTTCGCGGTCTATCCCTCGCGGCGCTTCCTGCCGCAGAAGGTGCGGGTGTTCATCGACCACCTCGCCGCGCTCTACGGCCAGGTGCCGCCCTGGGACGAGGGCCTCGACCAGCTTCTGGAGCAGCAGCAGGCGGCTTAATACCATCGGCCTCGGTCTTCGACCGATGCCGAGTGGGTACGGCTCAAGTGCCGCGCGGGCTTGGCCAATGCCCCTTGAGGCAAGCTCAAGGGGCATTGGCGTGGGGCGGGCAGCACGTCCCCTTCCGCATTCCTCCGGAATGTCGCCGCTTGGTCCTCCATGGTACCCGGATCGCTTCACGCGAGGCGGTGACAGCCATGAAGATTGCGATTCCCACCGGGGACTGGGCCAGCGTCGCCGGCCATGCGGGCAAGGCGCGGCGCTGGTTCATCTATGATCTGGAAGGTGTTGCCGCCGGCGATGCCCTGCCGGCGCCGGCGCGGGTGGAACTTGGCAAGGAGGAAGTCCTCCACCATTTCACCGACGATCGCCCACACCCCCTCGACGGGGTGGCCCTGGTGGTGGCCGGCAGCGCGGGCGATGGCTTCCTGCGTCACATGAAGAAGCGGGGCACGGACGTGCTGCTCACCGGAGAGAGCGATCCGGCCACCGCGCTGGCGAAGATCCTCGCCGGCGAGGCGCTGCCTGACCAGCGCTTCGACGTGACGACCACCCTGTGCAAGGTGCGCGACCTGTTCTCGCGGCACTGAGGCGCCCTGCTGGGTGCGGACCAAGCCCGCGCTGCGCCTGAGTGTCCTCGCTTGGCATCGGTCAACGACCGAGGTCGACGGGATCAGACGTCCACGCTGGCGCGCAGGGCGTTTTCCTGGATGAACTCGCGCCGGGGCTCCACCGTGTCGCCCATGAGGCGGTTGAAGAGGTCGTCGGCGGCGTCCACTTCCTTCACCCGCACCTGGAGCAGCGAGCGGGCGTTCTTGTCGAGGGTGGTTTCCCAGAGCTGCTCCGGGTTCATCTCGCCCAGGCCTTTGTAGCGCTGGAGCGAGAGGCCCTTGCGGCCGGTGTCGGTGACCGCGTCGAACAGGTCGACGGCGCCGAACAGCACCTGCTCGTCATTCTTGCGCTTGAGCACGGAGGCGGCGGTGAACACGCCTTCGAGGTCCCGCGCCAGATTGTCCAGCCGCCTTGCCTCGGGCGAGGCGACGAAGGCGTGGTCGATGCGCGCCACCTCGGCGACGCCGCGCACGGTGCGGGAGAAGGTGTAGCCGGCGTCGTCGAACAGACCGGTCCAGCCGCGCTCGGTCTCGTCCGCAAGCGCGTCGAGCCGCATGGCGACCTCGGCGGCGGCGGCGATGCCGGCGGCTTCATCCTGCAATGCCGCCGCGCCGAACGCGCCGGCGAGCGCCGCCTGCTCCGCCACCGCGCGGTTGTAGCGCGGGTGCATGGCACCGAGCGCCGCGCGCATCTGGCGTGACACCTCCACCACATGGGCGAGGTCCGAGCCGGTGCGCACCTCGCCGGAGGCCAGGTGCAGGGAGGCCTCGTCGAGGCCGGCGGTGATGAGGTAGTCCTCCAGCGCCTTCTCGTCCTTGAGGTAGGTCTCGGACTTGCCGCGCGTCACCTTGTAGAGCGGCGGCTGGGCGATGAAGAGGTGACCCGCGTCCACCAGCTCCGGCATCTGCCGGAAGAAGAAGGTGAGCAGCAAGGTGCGGATATGGGCGCCGTCCACGTCGGCGTCGGTCATGATGATGATCTTGTGGTAGCGCAGCTTGGCAAGGTCGAAGCCGCCCGAATGGCCGTCGTCCCGCCCGATGCCGGTGCCGAGCGCGGTGATCAGGGTGCCGATCTGCTCGGATGACAGCATCTTGTCGAAGCGGGCGCGCTCCACGTTCAGGATCTTGCCGCGCAAGGGCAGCACCGCCTGGAAGGCGCGGTCGCGGCCCTGCTTGGCGGAGCCGCCGGCCGAGTCACCCTCGACGATGAAGATTTCGGACTTGGCCGGGTCGCGCTCCTGGCAGTCGGCAAGCTTGCCGGGCAGGGAGGCCACATCCAGCGGGCTCTTGCGGCGGGTGAGGTCGCGGGCCTTGCGGGCCGCCTCGCGGGCGGCGGCGGCTTCCACCACCTTGCCGATCACGTTCTTGGCTTCCGCCGGGTTCTCCTCGAACCAGACCGACAGCGCCTCGCTCACCAGGGATTCCACCACCGGGCGGACCTCGGAGGAGACCAGCTTGTCCTTGGTCTGGGATGAGAACTTGGGGTCCGGCACCTTCACGGAGAGCACGGCGGTGAGGCCTTCGCGGCAATCCTCGCCGGTGGGGTCCACCTTCTCCTTCTTGGCGATGCCGGAGGAATTGGCATAGCCGATCACCTGCCGGGTCAGCGCCGCGGCAAAGCCGGTGAAGTGGGTGCCGCGATCGCGCTGGGGAATGTTGTTGGTGAAGCACAGGATATTTTCGTGGTAGCCGTCGTTCCACGACAGGGCAGCTTCCACGGTCATGCCGTCCTTCTCGGCGCGGATCACCACCGGCTTCTGCAGCAGGGCGGACTTGGAGCGGTCGAGGTACTTCACGAAGGCTTCCACGCCGCCTTCGTAATGCAGCTCCTCGCGCTTCACGTCGGCGGTGCGCGCGTCGGTGAGGATGATGAGCACGCCGGAATTCAGGAACGCCAGCTCGCGCAGCCGGTGCTCCAGGGTGGCATAGTCGAACTCGATCTTGGTGAAGGTCTCGGGGCTGGGGGTGAAGGTCACCCGGGTGCCGCGCTTGTCGGCGGGGGCGTCGCCCACCACCTTCAGCGGGGCTTCCGCGTCGCCATGGCGGAAGCGCATGTAGTGCTCCTTGCCATCGCGCCAGACGGTGAGGTCGAGGGTGGTGGACAGGGCGTTCACCACCGAGACGCCCACCCCGTGCAGGCCGCCGGAGACCTTGTACGAGTTCTGGTTGAATTTACCGCCCGCGTGCAGCTGGGTCATGATGACCTCGGCCGCCGAGACGCCCTCTTCTTTGTGGATGTCGGTGGGGATGCCGCGCCCGTCGTCGGTCACCGTCACCGAGCCGTCGGCGTTCAGGGTTACCGTGACTTCCTTGGCCCAGCCGGCGAGCGCCTCGTCGATGGCGTTGTCCACCACCTCGTACACCATGTGGTGGAGGCCCGAGCCGTCATCCGTGTCGCCGATGTACATGCCGGGTCGCTTGCGCACGGCATCAAGGCCCTTGAGGACCTGGATGGACTGGGCGCCGTAATCGTCGGGGGACGCGGCAGGCACGGGTTCGGCCATGATTGATCTCGAATCGTTGAGCGACTTGTTGCAAATCTAGCGCAAAGTGGCGGTTATTTGGTGGCAGCCGCGCGTCTTTCCACGCCTTGGCCGGCGCGGTAGCGTGCAAAGCCATCCGCGCGCAACTTGCAGGCGGGGCATTCGCCGCAGCCGTAGCCCCAGGCGTGGCGCTTGCCGCGCTCGCCCAGGTAGCAGGTGTGGGTGTCCTCGACGATCAGGTCCACGAGGGCCGTACCCCCGAGCCGTTCCGCGAGGCCCCAGGTCTCCGCCTTGTCGATCCACATGAGCGGAGTGTGGAGAACGAAGCGCTTCTCCATGCCGAGGTTCAGCGCCACCTGCATGGCCTTGACGGTGTCGTCCCGGCAGTCGGGGTAGCCGGAAAAATCGGTCTCGCACATGCCGCCGATGATGTGCTTGAGGCCCCGCCGGTAGGCCAGCGCCGCGGCGAAGGTGAGGAACACCAGGTTGCGGCCGGGTACGAAGGTGTTGGGCAGGCCGCCTTCCGCCATCTCCACCGCCACGTCGCGGGTGAGGGCGGTTTCGGAGATCTGGCCCAGTACCGGCATGTCCAGCATGTGGTCGGGTCCGAGCCGTGAGGCCCATTGTGGCTTCAGGCCGGCGAAGGCGTCGCGCAGCACGGGCCGGCGCTCCAGCTCCACCGCGTGGCGCTGGCCGTAATGGAAGCCAAGGGTCTCTACCCGCCCGAAGCGCTCCAGCGCATAGGCAAGGCAGGTGGCCGAATCCTGCCCGCCGGAGAAGAGCACCAGCGCGCCCTCCGCCGTGTGGGCCTGTGCCTCAGTCATTCAGGATCGGTCCCCCGATGCTGCGCCCGCACACTTTCTCGCACTTCATTCGCCTGGGGCCTTGGCCTCGATGGCGATGGCATGCAGGCCCTTGGCGATCTCGCCCTGAAGCAGGCCATTGACCATGCGGTGGCGCTCGATGCGGCTCTTGCCGGTGAAGTCGGGGGCGACGACGCGGACGCGCAGGTGCGTCACTCCGCCATCCTCGCGGTGCTCGGCACCCTTGAGCTGGTGGCTCACGCCGGCATGGCCGGCATGCTTGTGGCTCTCGTCCTCAAGCTCGAGAAACACAGGCGCCAGGCCCTGTTCGAGGGTCTGGCGGATGGCGGAAAGGGAGGTCTGCGACATGGAAAATCCAATGGCTGAAATGGAACCGATGAAAGGCGCGGCGCCCAAGTGGCGCTTCGCCGGAGGGCGCATTATATGGGGATTGTCGCGGCCCGCCTAATCCACGCGCGGGCAGGGCGTCAAGGCTCAGCCGACGCCCGCGACGATGCACCTTTGACCGCCCGTTCCGGGGCCCATCCTCCTTGGGCGGAGCCTCGTCCTCCATCTTGTTCGCCACCTCGTTTCTTGCCGCGCCGCGGGACGGCGCTCATAATCACCGCACCATGAAATTGAATTCCCCCCTTTTCGACCGCATCCGGGTGAAGCCCGCGGAGGACCGGCGCACCCGCCGGTTCCTCCAGGGCTGCCAATGGCCGGGGTGCGCGGCGGAGGGGACCCACAAGGCGCCCAAGGGTCGGCACCAGGAGGGCCAGTACTGGCACTACTGCATCGACCACGTGCGCGAATATAACCAGTCCTACAACTACTTCGCCGGTATGACCGACGACGCCGTCTACGCCTACCAGAAGGACGCGCTGACCGGCCATCGCCCCACCTGGAAGATGGGTGCGAAGGGTGACGGCCAGCCCGGCGCCTCCGCCAATGGCGCCCCCGATCCGGACGGCATGCGCGACCCCTTCGGCTTCACCGCCGAGATGGGCGGCGCCTTCCGCGCCGACCGGCCGGAGCCCGACGGCCGCATCGTGCGCACCACCGAGCGCCGGGCGTTGGAGCTGATGGGGCTGGAGATGTCCGCCGAGCCGGCGGAGATCAAGGCCCGCTACAAGGCGCTGGTGAAGCTGCACCACCCGGATGCCAATGGCGGCGACCGCTCGTCCGAGGACCGGCTGCGCAGCGTCATCCAGGCCTATAACAGCCTCAAGCAGGCAGGTTTCTGCTGACCGATCCGAAGGATGGCCGGCTTCACGCGGCTGCGGACCGAACGGCCCCGCACCGGAACGAACACAGGGAAGAGGCGCGCGGCGCGCGTCGACGGAGGAGTTATGAGCGTCACGCAGACCATTGCCCCGACCCCGGACATGAAGGTGTCGGTTCGCCAGACGTTCGGCATCGACATCGACATGGATGTACCGGCCTTCTCCGAGGCGGACTCCCACGTGCCGGAGCTCGATCCCGATTATCTGTTCGATCGGCCGACCACCCTCGCCATCCTCGCCGGCTTCGCCCGCAACCGCCGGGTGATGGTTACTGGATACCATGGAACCGGCAAGTCCACGCACATCGAGCAGGTGGCGGCGCGGCTGAACTGGCCTTGCGTGCGTATCAACCTCGACAGCCACATCTCGCGCATCGACCTCATCGGCAAGGATGCGATCGTGGTGAAGGACGGCCTGCAGGTCACCGAATTCCGTGACGGCATCCTGCCTTGGGCGTACCAGAACAACGTCGCCCTGGTGT
This sequence comes from Xanthobacter autotrophicus, assembly GCF_005871085.1. Lineage (GTDB taxonomy): Bacteria > Pseudomonadota > Alphaproteobacteria > Rhizobiales > Xanthobacteraceae > Xanthobacter > Xanthobacter autotrophicus. The sequence continues at coordinate 346,138 of NZ_VAUP01000035.1, forward strand.
TCGACGAATATGACGCCGGCCGCCCCGATGTGATGTTCGTGATCCAGCGCGTGCTGGAATCTTCCGGCCGGCTCACCCTGCTCGACCAGAGCCGGGTCATCCGCCCCCACCCCGCCTTCCGGCTGTTCGCCACCGCCAACACCATCGGCCTCGGCGACACCACCGGCCTTTATCACGGCACCCAGCAGATCAACCAGGCGCAGATGGACCGCTGGTCCATCGTCACCGCGCTGAATTATCTCGCCCATGACAAGGAAGTGGACATCGTGCTCGCCAAGGCGAAGCACTTCCAGAACCCCGAGGGGCGCGACACGGTGAACCGCATGGTGCGCCTGGCCGACCTCACCCGTCAGGCCTTCATGAACGGGGATCTCTCCACCGTCATGAGCCCGCGCACGGTGATCACCTGGGCGGAGAACACGGACATCTTCCGCGACATCGCCTTCGCGCTGCGGGTCACCTTCCTCAACAAGTGCGACGAGCTGGAGCGGCCGCTGGTGGCCGAATTCTTCCAGCGCTGCTTCGGCCAGGAGCTGACCGAGAGCACCGTGAACGTCGCCTTGTCCTGAGCCGGGATTTCCCGGCTCCCTTCATCCTGACTTGCGAGACGCCGCCATGGCCCCGACCAACCGCACTCCCGGAAAGGCGCCGAAGGAAGCCCCCGCCGAGCCCTTCAAGCGGGCGGTGGCGGGCTGCTTCAAGGCCATCGCCGGCGTCTCCGAGTTCGAGGTGACCTTCGCCTCGGAGCGGCCGGCGCTGGCGCCCGACCGGGTCCGCCTGCCCGAGCCGCCCCGCCGCTTCACCCTGCAGGACGCCGCCATCGTGCGCGGCCATGCGGACAGCCTCGCCCTGCGCCGGGCGTGCCACGATCCCAAGGTCCATCGCAAGATGCTGCCCCAGGGCGAGGTCGCCCGCGCGGTGTTCGAGGCGGTGGAGCAGGCCCGGGTGGAGGCCATCGGCGGCATCCGCATGCCGGGGGTGAAGCGCAACCTCGCGGCCATGCTGCAGGACCGCTACCACCGCGGCAGCTTCGCCGACATCACCGAGCGTTCGGAAGCGCCCATCGAGGACGCCATCGCCCTCATGGTGCGCGAGCGCCTCACCGGCGAGCCGCCGCCGCCGGACGCGCGCAAGATCGTGGAGCTGTGGCGCTCCTATATCGAGGATCGCGGCTCCGCCGACCTCGCCCGCCTGTCGGACAGCATCGAGAACCAGAAGCGCTTCGGCGAGATCGCCCGCGATCTGCTCGCGTCCCTGGACATGGGCGAGGAGAGCGGCCTCGACACCGAGCAGGAGCCCGACGATTCCGACAGCGAAGGCGGCTCGCAGGAGGAGGGCGGCGAGAGCGGCGACGCCAAGGAGGACGACAGCCAGCAGGGCGCCACCGAGGTCGAGGCCGAACTGTCCGAGGAGGACATGCCCGACAGCGCCGCCGAGAGCGATGCCGCCCCGCCCGCCGAGGCGCCGGACGGCACCGAGATGGGCGACAGCGAGGAGCCGGCCGAGCCGTGGCAGCCCCGCCCGCCCGTCACCCACGACAATCGCGGGCCGGAATACCACGCCTTCACCACCAAGTTCGACGAGGAGACCACGGCGGAGGACCTGTGCGACCCCGAGGAGCTGACGCGGCTGCGGTCCTATCTGGACAAGCAGCTCGCCCATCTCCAGGGCGTGGTGGCGCGGCTCGCCAACCGCCTGCAGCGGCGCCTGATGGCGCAGCAGAACCGGGCCTGGGAGTTCGACCTGGAGGAGGGTGTCCTCGATCCGGCGCGGCTCGCCCGCGTCATCATGGATCCCACCGCCGCCCTGTCCTTCAAGCGCGAGCGCGACACCGACTTCCGCGACACGGTGGTGACGCTGCTCATCGACAATTCCGGCTCCATGCGCGGCCGGCCCATCACGGTCGCGGCCACCTGCGCCGACATCCTCGCCCGCACGCTGGAGCGCTGCGGCGTGAAGGTGGAGGTGCTGGGCTTCACCACCAAGGCGTGGAAGGGCGGCCAATCCCGCGAGGGGTGGCTCGCCGCCGGCAAGCCGGCGGGTCCCGGCCGGCTGAATGACCTGCGCCATATCATCTACAAGGCCGCCGACGCCCCGTGGCGGCGGGCGCGTCGCAACCTCGGCCTGATGATGCGCGAGGGCCTGCTGAAGGAGAATATCGACGGCGAGGCGTTGGACTGGGCGCACAAGCGCCTTCTGGCCCGCACCGAATCCCGGCGCATCCTGATGATGATCTCCGACGGCGCGCCGGTGGACGACAGCACCCTTTCCGTGAACGCCGGCAACTATCTGGAGCGGCATCTGCGGCACATCATCTCCGAGATCGAGACCCGCTCGCCGGTGGAGCTGATCGCCATCGGCATCGGCCATGACGTGACGCGCTATTATCGCCGCGCCGTCACCATCGTGGATGCCGAGGAACTGGGCGGCGTGATGACCGAGAAGCTGGCCGAGCTGTTCGAGGACGAACCGAAGGCCGCCCCCAAGGCCGCGGCGCGCGGTCGGCTTCATTGAGGCGGCGCACCCGCTTCGCCTTCGGTTTCGCGGCGGCGGGGCTGGGCCTTGCCGCCGTGATCGTGGTGGCTACGTCCGGGCTCCTGGCCAAGCCGCTGGCGTTGCCGCTGACGCCGGAGGCGATCACGGTCGCCGCCCGGCCCATCGCCAGCTTCCGCTCGGGCGAGGATAAAAGCCGCTTCGGTGCCCTGGATTTCCGCGGAGGGCTGGTGCTGTCCTCCGACTTTGCCGGGTTCGGCGGCATTTCCGGCTTTGCGCTGGGGGAGGACAGCCGCTTCCTCGCCATCACCGACGCCGGCCTGTTCCTCACCGGCCGCCTCGACACGAACGGCGACCGGCCCACCGGATTCTCCGACGTGCAGGCCGCGGCGTTGCTCGACGGGCAGGGTCGGGTGCAGGCCAGCCACGGGCGGGACGACGTGGAGGCGGTGACTGTGGCCCCCGACGCCGTCTATGTGGCCATGGAGACCGTCAACGAGATCTGGCGCTATCCGCGCGACCCCCTGGGCCAGAAGGGCACGCAGGTGCCCGCGCTCGCGATTCGCGGCCTGCGCATGAATCTCGGCGTGGAAAGCCTTGCCTATGTTCCGACCGGGGCGTTGAAGGGGACGCTGATCGCCGTCGGCGAGCAGGGGGCGGACAACGCCGCGGACCTGCCCGGCTTCCTCATCGGCGGGCCGAAGCCCGGCACCTTCACCGTGGCGAAGAGCGGCCCCTTCAGCGCCACCGACCTCGCGCTGGGCCCCGAGGGCGAGATGTATCTGCTGGAGCGCCATTTCGCGCCCCTGACGGGTGTGAAGATGCAGATCCGCCGCTTCGCCCTCGCCGACGTGAAGCCGGGCGCGCGGCTGGAGGGCGAGGTGCTGGGCACCTTCGACATGGGCTATGAGATCGACAACATGGAAGGGCTCGCGGTGACCCGCAACGCCGCCGGCGAGACACTGCTGACCATGGTTTCCGACGATAATTTCAGCATGCTCCAGCGCACTCTCCTGCTGCGCTTCGCCGTGGTTCGGGACTGATCCCACGGCCTGCGCGGATCTCGTTCGGCGGCTCCCGCTTCGGCCGGGATGCGTCCAGCCGGCGCGCCGCCTGAGCGACCCCCTCCCTCCTCGCGTCCCGAAGCGGGACGATGGCGCTGCACAAGGCGGAACCGTTCGGGAACGAAAGAGGCGCGAATCGCGGCGGGGTGCGAAAACCACCTTTGTTCCTCCCGTCCCGTTTCGGCACGGCTTTCCTCGCCATGCCGTCGAGAGCCGGCACGCATGGGGAACACAACCGGACCGAATCGGCTGCGGCCCGGATGTCTCCTTTCGTTCCGCCGCGCGTCGTCCCTTTGCCCCGGTTCCCCGTTCTCTTGCCCGGCATGGCCGCCCATGCCCATATGACACCGGCCCTGAGGGCCAAGCGAAAGGGCGTTTCATGCTGCTGACCGGTCCGAACCTGTTCGTGCTCGTCCTGCTCGTGCTGGCGGTGGCGGTGGTCTTCGCCGGGGTGAAGACGGTGCCGCAGGGCTACCAGTACACGGTGGAGCGCTTCCGCCGGTACACCAAGACGCTCCAGCCGGGCCTCAACCTGATCGTCCCGTTCATCGACCGCATCGGCAACAGGGTGAACGTGATGGAGCAGGTGCTCCCGGTGCCGACCCAGGAGGTCATCACCAAGGACAACGCCACCGTCGCGGTGGACGGGGTCGCCTTCTACCAGGTGTTCGACGCGGCGCGCGCCTCCTACGAGGTGGCCCGGCTCGACACCGCCATCCTGGCCCTGACCATGACCAACATCCGCACCGTCATGGGCTCCATGGACCTCGACCAGCTCTTGTCCCACCGCGACGAGATCAACGTGCGCCTGCTGCGGGTGGTGGATGCCGCCGCTTCGCCCTGGGGCATCAAGATCACCCGGGTGGAGATCAAGGACATCGTGCCGCCGGCGGACCTCGTCAGCGCCATGGGCCGGCAGATGAAGGCCGAGCGCGAGAAGCGCGCCATCATCCTGGAGGCCGAAGGCCAGCGCCAGTCCGAGATCCTGAAGGCGGAAGGCCAGAAGCAGGGCCAGATCCTCCAGGCCGAGGGCCGTCGCGAGGCCGCCTTCCGCGATGCCGAGGCGCGCGAGCGCCTGGCCGAGGCCGACGCCAAGGCCACGCAGATGCTCTCCGCCGCAGTGGAGAGCGGCGACCCGGCTGCACTGAACTATTACATCGCCGAGAAATACGTGAAGGCGTTCGAGGCCATGGGCACCGCGCCCAACCAGAAGGTGGTGCTGGTGCCTTATGAGGGCACCGCGCTCCTCGGCTCCCTCACCGGCATCGGCGAGATCGCCCGCGCGGCGTTCGGCGGCGAGGGGCCAGCGGGGTCCCGCCCGCCGCTTGCCGGCAGCCGGCGGCCCACTGGCCCCGCCACGCCGCCCCCAGCCCACGGCTGAGGCGCGCCATGCTCACTGATCTTGGGTCGGTTCTCGGACCCTGGGCCTGGTTCATCCTGGGCGGGGTGCTGCTGGTAGCGGAGATCGCCGCGCCGGGGGCCTTCCTGCTGTGGCTGGGCCTGGCGGCGCTGGCCACCGGCGCCCTGTCCTACGTGGTAGGCCTGAGCTGGCAGAGCGAAGTGCTGGCCTTCGCAGCACTGGCGGTGATCGCGGTGCTGGTAGGCCGCAGGATCACTCCGGCGCCGGGGCGTGCCTCCGACAGGCCGTTCCTGAACCGGCGGCCGGAAGGCTTCGTGGGACGGGTGTTCACGTTGGAGGAGCCCATTGTCGAAGGGGTGGGGCTGGTGCGCATTGACGACACCGTCTGGCGCATCGAGGGGCCGGACCTCGCCGCCGGCCGGGACGTGAAGGTGGTGGCCGCCGATGGCGCCACCCTGAAGGTGGAAGCGGTGGAGGGCTGAGCGGCCGTCTGGAACGTCAAAGAGGCGCTGTCGCGGTCACCCCGTCATGGCCGGGCTTGTCCCGGAAGTCACCCACAGCCGACGCCGGGACAAGCCCGGCCCGGCCACTTGCGTCGGCCGGCACCGTCTGCCCTCAGTTCAGTCCGCGCAGCAGGCGATCGAGATAATCGAGTTCGAGCTGCGGCCGGGTCGGCTCCTCAAGGCGCCGGCGCAGTTCCTCCAGCACGCGGCGGGCGCGCTGGGCGTCCACCTCGTCGGGCACCTTCACCGTGAAGTCGTCGCCATAATCCTGGCTGCGCAGGGGCCGGCCCATGGGGTCGGTGCGCTGGGCGGCCTCCTCGCCGGGGCCGCCGGGACCCTGACCATCCTGGTTGCCGCGCTGGCCCTCGGCCATGGCCTGCGCGCCCTGGCGCAAGGACTGGAGAGCCCGGCCCTCGGCATCAAGCGCGCCCTGGCCTTCGCCACGGCCCAAAGCCTCCTCGGCCTCGCGCATGGCGTCGCCTGCGCGGCCCAGCGCATCGCCGGCCCGGTCCATAGCCTCGTTGCCCTCGCCGTTCTGGCCCTGCTGTCCCTGTTGACCCTGCTGCATGCGGCGCATCTCGTCCAGCATGCGGCCGAGGCGGCGGCGCAGCTCCTGCTGGTTCTGCTGGAGATCGCCGAAGCCGTTTTCGCCCTGCTGGCCGTTCTCCCCCTGCTCGCCCTGCTGACCTTGCTGACCCTGTTGGCCGCGCTGTCCCTGTTGACCCTGCTGCCCGTTCTGCTGGCCCTGCCGGTTCTGGCGCCAGGTGCGGTCGCGCAGGCGCTGCTGCTCCTGGATCATCTTGCCCAGCTCGTTCTGCTGCTGGTTCTGGCGCCCGGCCTGCTGGCGGCCGCCGGGCTTCATGTTCTCCATCATGGCCTGCATCTCGTCGAGCAGGGCCTTGGCGGCGTCGCGATTGCCGGAGCGGGCGAGGTTCTCGATGCGGTCCAGCATGCGCTGGAGGTCCTGCGGGCGCACGATGCGGGTGTTGGGATCCAGCGGGCGCGCATCCATGTTGCCGTCGCGCTGCGCCTGCTCGGCCAGCTGGCGCATCATCTTGTCCATGGCGGCGCGCAGATCCTGGGTGAGGCGCTTGATCTCCTCCTCGCTGGCGCCACGCTCCAGGGCCTCGCGCAGCGCCTCCTGCGCGGCTTTCAGCTCGCGCTCGGCCTCGGAAAGGGTGCCATCCTCGATCAGGACCGCCACCTCCCACAGATAGTCCACCAGCGCGCGCAGATCGTCGTCGTTGCGGGCGGTCTTGGCGCGGATGAGGGCGGTGGTGAGGCCGAGATATTCGCCCGCCGCCGGCGTGAACTGCTCAGGCGCGGTCGTGAGGGCATTGAGCACCGCCACGAGCCGGCGCCGGTTGGCGGGATCGAAGGCGAGGCGCCGCCGCTCGTCGACCAGGGCGCGGGCGAGCGGCTTGGAGAAGGTGCGCGCGGGCAGGCGCAAGGTCCTGGTCTCGCTCACGCCTTCATTGCCGGCCTCGTCGCGGGCCTTGAGGGTCACGCTCACGCGGGCGCCGGCCCAGGGATGGGCGACCAGATCCTTGGAGGTCTGCGCCGCGCCGCTCTTGCCGCCGGCCGGCAGGGAGAGTTTCACCTCCGGCGGCGGCACCAGCGGCTGCGCCAACTTGGGCGGCGTCGCACCGGGGCGCGGGAACAAAGGCGGCTCGGGTGGCAGCGGGGCGAACACGGCCTCCGCTTCCTTCACCCCGTAGTCGTCCTCCATGCGGTAGGCCAGCACCAGGGCGTTGCGCGGTCCGGCCTGCGGGTCCTTGGCGAAGGCGATGGAGGGTTTCAGGTCCGGCAGCGCCTTGAAATGCCACATGAGGCGGCGCTGGTCGGGACCGAGGAAGGTGACGTCCGCATCCTCCTTGATGACATAGCGCCGCTCGCCGCCGGTGGCGGGGGCATCGCCCTCGGGCTTCAGCTCGGAGACACCGCCGTCCAGCTTCAGGGAGGCGGCGTCGATGCCCGCGCCGCGCACCACCAGCACGCTGCCGGTGGGCACCTGCAAGGCTGCGGCGTTCAGGGAGGAGGGATCATCCGAGCGCAGGCCCGGCAGCACCACGGGCGGGCGGCCCGTATAGCCCGGCGGATCGACCCAGGCATCGAGGCGATAGGGCGTGGGCGGGATCACGGCCTTCCAGTCGAAGGCGGCGCCGATGCGCGACAGGTGCGCGCCGGGCGCCATGAAGAACGTGGCGACGAGCGCCAGCACCGCCAGCGCCCGCACGGCGCGGGGATCGAGCCGGGCGAGGCCGGGCTCGGGCGGGCCGGCGCGTAGGGTGCGGGCGGCGGCCAGCGCGCGGGCAAGGTGGGCGCGCCATAAAGCGGCGCCCACCGGATCATCGGGCTTGGTGGCGAGACTGTCGGAAATGGCGGTGGCGGGCCGGTGGGCCAGCGCGCTTCTGCGGTCGAGGCGGGCGACGCCGTCCTCCACGCTGGGCCAGCGCAGGGTCAGGAGCGGGCGGGCGGCGAGCACCAGCAGGATGGCGAAGGCGACCACGCCGGCGATGCGCACCGCCACCGGAACCGAGAGCCACAGGCCGGCGAAGGACAGGGCGAGGAAGGCGGCCGCGACGATGCCCACCCGGGCGAGGCCCGGCCAGGCGCGCTCCCAGAACAAAGCGAGGCGGGCGCGGTTGACGGCGCGGGCCAGAAGGAAGCGCGCGTCGCCTTCCGGCGTGCGCGGGAGCTTTCCGTCGCGAGGTGCGCTCACACTCTCTCCCTTCTTCCCGCCGGCGGCCGGACCGAACGCGGCACACGCAAAGCCAGCTTGAAAACCCAGCTTAACATGACGCAAGGAGCGGGCCAGCGCACGCCCTTCGCGTCGGCTTCACAACTGGGTCATGCACTGCAACATGCGCCCGGGCAGCGTGCTAGTGACACTTGGCGCTAAGTATTTTTGGCGCCCCATTCCACCGCATCCGCCGCGCGACCGATCTCGTCGGGTGAAAGGCCCAGCGCGGAAAGCGTCTCGCAGATATGCGGCGGCAAAGGGGCGCTGGCCGCCACCGGCGGGCCGTTCGCCTTCAGCGGCACCACGATGCGGCGGGAATGCAGATGCAGCTTCGGCCCGCCGGGCAGGCGAGAGGCGCCGCCATAGATGGCATCTCCGAAGATGGGGTGGCCGAGGTTGGACAAATGCGCCCGCAACTGGTGGGTGCGGCCGGTGACCGGGCTGAGCGCCATCACGGCGAAGCCGCCGGCGCGGTGGAGCACGCGATAGTCGGTAATCGCCTCCTGCGCGCCGGGCGTGCCCTTGGGCACCGCCTGCATCCACCAGCCGCGATGGGGCGAGCGCTTGGCCAAGGGCTGGTCAATGCGGCCTGCATCCTCCGCCGGCGCGCCCTCAATCACCGCCACATAGGTCTTGCCCACGCTCCCGTTCGCGAACATTTTTCCAAGCAATGCCAGCGCCTTGGCGTGGCGGCCGAGCACCAGGCAGCCGGAGGTGTCCTTGTCGAGCCGGTGGGCCAGCTCCGGCGCCCGGGGCAGGCCGAAGCGCAGGGCGTCGAGATGGTCGGCCAGCGTCTCCCCGCCCTTGGGGCCGGCATGGACCGGCAGGCCGTGGGGCTTGTCGATGATCAGCATCATGCCGTCGCGGTAGAGCACCGGCAGGTCGGGGGCGGGCTCAGGCGGACGGGGCGATGCCGTGGGCGCGGAAGGCGTCATGATGAAGGTCGGCGGCCTCTTGCGAAAAGCAGCAGAACACCACGCGGGTGACGCTGCCGGGATCCCCAAGATGGGCCAGCACGGTGCCGACCGCCAGTGGCGCCGCGCGATCGGCGGGAAATCCATAGATGCCGGTGGAGATGGCGGGGAAGGCGATGGAGGCAAGCCCCGCCCCATCCGCGAGCCTCAGGCTCTCGCGGTAGCAGGAGGCGAGAAGCTCCTCCTCTCCCGCGCCGCCGCCATGCCAGACCGGTCCGACCGTGTGGATGACGTGGGCCGCCGGCAGGCGAAAGCCCGGCGTCAGGCGCGCCTTGCCGGTCGGGCAGCCGCCGAGGGTACGGCAGTGGGCGAGAAGCTCCGGCCCCGCCGCCCGGTGGATCGCGCCGTCCACCCCGCCGCCGCCGAGCAGGCTGGAATTGGCCGCGTTGACGATGGCGTCGAGGGCGAGGCGGGTGATGTCATCCACCACGATGTCCACCCTCGCCTGGCGGGGGCCGACGGCAATGCCGGATTCGGCGGGCTGGGCCATGGCAAGGTGCCTCCAGGGCTGCATCACATGGGCGTCAGCATCTTCATAGCTACACGTTTCCCGATTATGCCAGCAGTCCCGTAGAGAAGGACCAGCATCATGGCACATACGCGCAAGAACGAGCGCCGGCTTCTGACCGGCGACGAAATGGAGTTCGTTGAAAAGGCCCGCCACCCGGTGCTGGGCGCGCTCTCTGACGACGATCTTCATCACCTTGTCAGCTATCTCAGCGATCGCCGCGCGCGGGCGCTCACCATCGCCAACAACCAGCGCCGGGCCCTGCGCGGCAAGGGCGGCCGGGGCGAGGTGACGTTCGAGAAGGCGGATTCCGGCAACCGCCAGAAGGCTGCCGTGCTGACCGACGCCCTCACCCGCGCCCGGCGCGAGGCGAGCCGCCGGGCCACCGAGGCGGCGCGGGACGAGCTGATGGCCAATGCGCAGCGTGCCCTTGAGCTGAAGCGGGATTCCAAGCGCGCCAAGCGCCCGGCCAACCTGCCCCGCCCCAACCAGGGCATGCGCGCCAAGGCGCGCACCCGCATCGATCCCATCGGCGCGGCAGGCGAGGCTGGCCGGGTCACCAAGTTCGTGGCGGTGGCGCAGGCGAAGAAGGATTCGCGCGGCTGAGGCTGCCGACCAAAGCCAGGCTTCAAAGGTGAAGGGCAGGCCTTTGGCCTGCCTTTTTCACGTCTGCGCCCGATAGCCGGGTCAGTCCGCCAGTTCCAGCTTGAGATCCAGGGTGGAGCGGCGACCCAGATCGTCGAAATGGGTCTCCAGGAAGACCTCCGCAGCCGCCCGGCCGAGGTCGCGCAGGTGCTGGAGGAAGGTCCATTCCGCATTCATCTTCGAGGTGGCGTCCAGCGCCACCAACTGGTCCTCGCCTCCGATGCGGTGCAGCCGCACCCGGCGGAAGCTCGATCCGCCCAGGGTCCAGCGGCTGAGCAGGCCCTGGTCGATGAGCTTGGCCGCATGGTCGATGGCGCGCAGCTGGGACAAAAGCGAGGCGTTGAAGGTGATTTCGTTGATGCGGTTCTGGATTTCAGATGCGGTGCGCGGCGTGGTCTCGCGCATCACCGGGTTGATCTGGACCAGGATGATGTCGTCCGCGTCCGCCTTCTCATAGAGCGGGAAGAGAGGCGGGTTGCCCATGTAGCCGCCGTCCCAATAGGGCACGCCGTCGATCTCCACCGCCTGGAACAGAAACGGCAGGCAGGCCGAGGCCATCACCGCGTCGGCGGTCATCTCGTCGTGGCCGAAGATGCGGGCGCGGCCGGTGTGGACGTTGGTGGCGGAGATGAAGATCTTCACCTGCGACTGGCGCAGGGCTTCAAAATCCACGTGGGCTTCGAGGATCTCGCGCAGCGGATTGATGTTCAGTGGGTTGAAGTCGTAAGGCGAGAAGAAGCGCGAGGCCACCTCGAAGGCGAGATAGGCCGGGTTGCGCGCCAGCGACCAGTTGCCCATCAGCCGGTCGAACGCGGTGCGCTGGAGCGGCGACATGCGCCCGTCGCGGGACACGTCGCGCCAGAACTGGGTCAAGGCGTGGCGCGCCTCCTCCGGGTCGCCCTTGGCGAGGCCGGAGGCCAGCACCACCGCATTCATGGCGCCGGCGCTGGTGCCGGTGATGCCGGAGACGACCAGGCGCTCGTCCTGCAGCAGGCGGTCCAGCACGCCCCAGGTGAAGGCGCCATGGGCGCCTCCCCCCTGGAGCGCGAGGCTCACCGACTTGGCGCCTTCGCGGCGACTCACGGTGCGCGTCCGGGTTGGGTCGCGTTCACTCGGCGACCCAGCCACCGTCGATCTGCTGCATGGCGCCGGTGATGGAGCGGGCGTTGTCGGAAGCCAGGAACACCGCGTAGGCCGCGACCTCCTCCACCGTCACGAATTCCTTCGTGGGCTGGGCGGCAAGGATCACTTCCTTCTTCACCTGCTCCTCGGTCATGCCGCGGGCCTTGGCGGTGTCGGGGATCTGCTTCTCGACGAGGGGCGTCCACACGTAGCCGGGGCAGATGGCGTTGACGGTGATGCCGAAGGTCGCGGTTTCCAGCGCGGCGGTCTTGGTCAGGCCGGCGATGCCGTGCTTGGCCGAAACGTAGGCCGACTTGAAGGGCGAGGCCACCAACGCGTGGGCGGAAGCGGTGTTGATGATGCGGCCCCACTTGCGGGCCTTCATGCCGGGGATGGCCGCGCGCATGGCAAAGAAGGCCGCCGACAGGTTGATGGCGATGATGGTGTTCCAGGTGTCGATCGGGAACTCCTCGATGGGCGCCACGTGCTGGATGCCGGCGTTGTTCACGAGGATGTCGCACGCGCCCAGCTCGGTCTCGGCCAGCTGCACCATGCCGGCGATCTCATCGGGCTTCAGCATGTTGGCGGGCGAGTAGAGGCACTTCACGCCAAAATCGCTCTCGATCGCGGTGCGCTCCTTCTCGATAGCGGCGGCGTCACCGAGGCCGTTGAGGACGATGTTCGCACCTTCCTTGGCGAAGGCCCGGGCATAGGCAAGCCCGATTCCGCTGGTGGACCCGGTGACGACGGCGACTTTCCCCTTGAGCATGGCTGTTCCCCAAAAAAGGCGCGGCGCGGCCCCGGCCTGCGGCCGAGACTCACGGTTTAGCGAAGCGGTGTGACGATGCTGTCACGCGCACAGGCGAACCTGTGGCCGGCAGATTGCAACGCTCCTCTCCACGGCGCAACGCAACGTTGGAGTGTTCCCCGCACACCTGCGTTGGTGGGAGCGGATGGCGAGATCTGCATCGATGTATTAGATATGGAGCGTGACCCATTCTGCCAACCATCCCAGCGACCATGATCACGGCCAATGCGTGGCCGGCGCCTTGGCGCGCATGGAAAAGTGCTGCGCGGAGAAAGGCCTCCGCCTGACGCCGCTGCGGCGCAGCGTGATGAAGGCGCTGGCGGAGACCCATGTGCCGCTCGGCGCCTATGAGATCGTGGAGCGCCTGGCCGCCGGCGGCGAACCGACGCCGCCCATGTCGGTCTACCGGGTGCTGGATTTCCTGGTGGCGGAGGGGTTGGCCCACCGCATCGAGAGCCGCAACGCCTTTCTGGCCTGCGGCCATCCCCATGATGCCGAGGAAGTGGTGGTGTTTCTCATCTGCGAGCGCTGCGGCCTGACCAAGGAAGTGGCCTCCCACGCGGTGGGACGCGACTTGGCCTGGGCGGCGCGGGCCGCAGGCTTCGAGCCGCGCCAGCGGGTGCTGGAGGTGGCGGGCACCTGCGCCAACTGCCGGGAGCTGGTCGTGGCCGGGAACGCCGGCGCTGGTTGACGCTCGGCGTCGCGGGGCCTACTCGAACCCGTCCGCGCCCCGTCCCGCCCCGTATCAGGGCTGGACGTGCCCCTTGAAGTGTTGCCGCGCGGACGATCTGCCGAGGATGGAATGCCCATGACCACCCTTCAGTCCACGAACTCCCCTGCGTCCCACGCCACCGCGACCACCCCCGTGGTTCCCGCCGAGCTGCTTCAGGCGGGTCCTGCCGCGCGGCGTCCGACGGTGGGCGTGCCGGTGGGCCGGGTGATGGTGGGCGGCGGTGCGCCGGTGGTGGTGCAGTCCATGACCAACACCGATACCGCCGACATCGAGGGCACGGTGCGCCAGGTGGTGGCGCTGGCCCGCGCCGGCTCGGAGATCGTGCGCATCACGGTGGACCGCAACGAGGCCGCTGCCGCCGTGCCGCACATCAAGGAGAAGCTGCTGGCGCAGGGCATCGACGTGCCGCTGGTGGGCGACTTCCATTACATCGGCCACAAGCTGCTGGCCGATTATCCCGCCTGCGCCGAGGCGCTGGACAAATACCGCATCAATCCCGGCAACGTGGGCTTCGGCGACAAGAAGGACCGGCAGTTCGCCGCCATCGTCGAGACCGCCATCCGCCATGACAAGCCGGTGCGCATCGGCGCCAACTGGGGCTCCCTCGACGGCGAGCTGCTCACCCGCCTCATGGACGAGAACGCCTTGCTGCCGCAGCCGGCCGAGGCCCGCGCGGTGACCCGTGAGGCGCTGGTGCGCTCGGCCCTGCTCTCGGCGGGGCTGGCGGAGGAGATCGGCCTTCCCCGCAACCGCATCATCCTGTCCGCCAAAGTCTCGGCGGTGCAGGATCTCATCGCCGTCTATGGCGAGCTGTCGCGCCGCGCGGACTATGCGCTGCATCTCGGCCTCACCGAGGCGGGCATGGGCTCGAAGGGCATCGTCGCCTCCACGGCGGCCATGGGGGTGGTGCTCCAGGCCGGCATCGGCGATACCATCCGCGTCTCGCTGACCCCCGAGCCCAATGGCGACCGCACCCGCGAAGTGCAGGTGGCGCAGGAAATCCTGCAGACCATGGGCCTGCGCACCTTCGTGCCGCTTGTGGCCGCCTGCCCCGGCTGCGGGCGCACCACTTCCACCGTGTTCCAGGAGCTGGCGCAGGGCGTGCAGGACATGATCCGCGCCCGCATGCCGGTGTGGAAGGCCAAGTATCCCGGCGTCGAGACCCTGAATGTGGCGGTCATGGGCTGCATCGTGAACGGGCCGGGCGAGAGCAAGCACGCCGACATTGGCATCTCCTTGCCCGGCACCGGCGAGACCCCGTCCGCCCCGGTGTTCATCGACGGCAAGAAGGTGGCGACCCTGCGCGGCGCCAACATCCAGGACGAGTTCCGCCAGATGGTGGAGACCTATGTGGAGCAGCGCTTCGGCGTCGGCGGCCCGGTGGCGGGGGCCTCCCCGGCGGACGCGGCGGAGTAGGCGCCTCCGCTACCTCCGCCGTTACCAAAATTTCATGGAGCACCGCCCTTCCTGCGCCATGGCCGGCTGCTCATATGCATGTCGTCCAACCCAGTGGAGACGGATATGACTCCCGAGGAACGTGCCCTGATCGACGGCCTGTTCGACCGCATGCGCGGTGTCGCGAACCAGCCGCGTGACGCGGAAGCCGAGGCGCTGATCGCGCGCCGCGTCGCTGAGGCACCCCATGCCACCTACGCCCTCGCCCAGAGCGTGCTGGTGCAGGAGCATGCGCTCCAGCAGTCCTATGCTCACATCCAGGATCTTGAAGCCCAGCTTCAGGAAGCCCAGGCCCGCGCCGCCGAGGCGCAGTCGCGTCCTGCCGGCGGCGGGTTCCTTGGCGGCCTGTTCGGCGGCGGCTCCCGCAGTTCCGTGCCGCCCGCCGGCTCCCGTGCGGCCGAGGCCCCCATGGGGGTTCCGCCCGGCTATGCCCAGCAGGGCTACGGTCAGCAAGGCTACGGTCAGCAGGGGTATCCCCAGCAGGGCGGCGGCTACCCCCAACAGGGCTATCCGCAGCAAGGCTATCCCCAGCCTCAGCAGGGTGGCCCGTGGGGGCAGCAGCCCCCGCAGCAGCGCGGCGGTTTTGGCGGTGGCGGCGGTGGCGGCTTCCTTCAGGGCGCGTTGGCCACTGCGGCCGGCGTGGCCGGTGGTGCGCTGCTGTTCGATGGCATCAAGGGCATGATGTCCGGCGGCTCCGGTCCCGTGGCCACTGCGGCGGCGGCCGAACTCGGGAAGCCGGCGGCTGAGCCCGCCAGCGGCCATCTCGGCCAGGACGCCCAGAACGCGCTCGGCGGTCATGATCCGAGCCAGGGCGCGGGGCAGGACGACGGCTGGAACGCCGACCCCCAGGACGTCAACTTCGACGACGGCGGTGACTGGGGCAGCGACGACAGCTCGGACGACGGCTCCTGGACCTGAGGCTCTGGTCCCTAGTCCGCGTGATCAAAGTTTTGAACGGCGGTGCCTGGCACCGCCGTTTTCGTTTGGCGGCCTGCATGGCCGGCGCCTCATGATCGGCCGGCTTTCGTTTCTCGTCCCGATGCCTGCTCCATCTGCTTGTTCTGACGCAATCTGGAGCGCAAAACCGCTTCACACGTTTGCGGAAATTGCTCTAGCTTCGGCGCGAAATGCCCCGCTGTGCGGGGCGGCAGGGACATGAGATGACGCCGTTCGGACGTCGGGTGCGCGACCTGCGCGCGGACCGGAACGTGACTCTCACCGAAATGGCCCGCGCCATCGGGGTCACGCCCACCTATCTGTCGGCGCTGGAAACCGGCAAGAGGGGCAAGCCCACCTGGGCGCTGGTGCAGCGGATCATCGCGTATTTCAACGTGATCTGGGACGAGGCGGAAGATCTCCAGCGCCTCGCCGAACTGTCCCAGCCCCGCGTGGTGGTGGACACGGCGGACCTGAGCCCGCAGGCCACGGAGCTGGCAAACCTGCTTGCCCGAGAGATCAGCCACTTGCCGCCGGAGGCGGTGGCCGAACTTTTGGGGCGCCTCAAGATCCTGCGCCGGCGCGGCTGACATCGCGCGTCGGGCCGCCGGGGAGGGGTCAGCCGCGCGCCTTCACCCTCTCGCCTTCACCCTCTCGCCTTCACCAGGGCCTGCGTGGTCTCCTGCAGGCGGAAGGCGAGGTCGCGCAGCACCGAGCGGGCCAGCGACGGGGTCTTGTCCAACAGATTCAGGAACAGGTCGGTCTCCATGCGCAGCACGCTCATGGGCTCGCCGGCCCGTACCGTGGCGGTGCGCGGCTCGCCGGTGAGTACGCCCATCTCGCCCACCACCGTGTCGCGGCCGAGCCGCGCCACCTCATGGGCGGTGCCGCCCGCCGCCACCTCGATCACCGCGGTGCCCTCAAGCACCACATAGGCGGCGTCCGGCGCCTCGCCCTGGGCGAACAGCACGTCGCCTGGCGCCACATCCAGTCGCGCCGCCGAGAAGGCGAGCAGACGCAGCTGGCTCGGCTCCAGGTCGCGGAACATGGGGATGCGGGCAAGCGTGCGCGCCTCGTCTTCGATACTCATTCTTCCCTGCTCATTCTTCGTTGTTCTGGGCCTGGGGTGCCCCCCTGCCTTGCGGGCATTTTAGCGCGTTTTCGTTACGTGAAACTCAATCTCTTGCCGTGTCACGTACCAGTGGCCGCCAGCGCCGCCCCGGCCTCCACCCGCTCCACCTGTCCGTGGGCAAGCACGATCACCTGCGCGAACAGGTCGAGCGGCTCGCCGGCGTCCAGCACCACCAGGGTGGTGCGCCCCGTCCGCCCCGCCAGCACCGAGCCGATGAGCTGGCTCTGCTCGGCCGGGGACAGGGGCACCAGCGCATCGTCGATGACGAGGATGGCGGGGTCAGCCAGCAGGCAGCGCGCCAGCGTGAGCTTGCCGCGTTCGGCCGCCGACAGGGGCAGGCCGCCTTCCCCCACCGCCACATCGAGGCTGAGGCGCTCCACCTGGTCGATCAGCGCATCCAGCGCCAGGCATTCGCGGACGATCTCGTCCACCACCGCCGCGGCACCGGCGCGGTCGGCGGCGATGCGGCCGAACAGCAGGTTGTCGCGCACCGTCAGCGCCCGGCAATAGCTGTCGGGCTGATAGCGGGCGAGGGGAATGCCCGACACGTCCTTGAGGTGCGCGAGCTGGGCGCGGCCGGCCAGCGCCTGATCCTGCCACGCCTCGTCGAGAAGCCCGAAGCGGTGGCGCGGCTCGCAATAGCGGCCGGCGATGCGCAACAGCAGCGCCCGCTCGTCCGGCGAGGGGGCATCCTCCATGCGGGTGGCGAGCGCCCGGGCTTCACCCATCTCCTCCGCGCGCAGCAGGCCCTTGGTGTCGATGCCGGCCAGATCTTCGGGACCGCCGGCCAGCTCGGACAGGATGCGCAGGGCGGAGCGGCCCAGCGCGATCAGGTCGGAGGCAAGCCCTGCCTTCTCCAGCAACGGCAAGAGCCCCGGCTCTGCCAGGAGGGAAGCGGCACCACGGGTGTCGTTCAGCGGGGTGGCGAACAGGATGTTCTCGGCCAGCGTCATCCAGCGGTTGAAGGCGGCGAAACGGAACGGCTCGATCAGCACCCGCCCGCTTTGCGCCTGCCGCTGGGCCACGGCATCGGTGACCGCCGCACGCAGGGAGACGATGCGCTCGGCCAGCGCCGGGGCCTGGTCCGGATCCAGCCGCCGCTCCAGGCCGAGCCGCACCACGAGATCCCCGAGGCCTGCTCCGGCGAGGGCGGCAAGGGCCTTGCGGTCCAGCGCCGCCAAATCCGCGACATCGTCGGCGAGGCCGAGGGCGGCGAGGTCCACGGCCTCCGTCAGGGCGCGGCCGGGCCGTCGCTCCAGCGCAAACAGCAGGTTGGTCCGCAACGTGCCGGTGATGACGATGGGATCGCCGCCGGCATAGGCCACGTGCCGCCCCACCACGGCCTCCGGGACATGGGCGAGATCGTGCCCGCCCATGCGCACGGTGCCGCTGTAGAGCGAGATGGCGCGGCCGCACACGCGGGCCACCGCATGCTTGCCGCCGGCGTCGGGGCCCTTGAGGGCCACCGCCGTGCCGGGAGGTACCTCGAAGCTCACGCCGTCCAGCAGCACGCTGCCGGCCGGGTCCACCACGCCGAGGTCCGCCACCTTGAGGCTGCCGTCGAAGGCCGGTTCCGGGCCGGGCGGCAGCTCCTGCGAGCCCTGCGGCCAGACCTCCCGGGTTTCAAGGTAATAGCGAGCGAAATCGTAGCGCACCTGGGCGATGACCCGCTTCTCGTCCCAGTCGATCAGCTCTTTCAGGGGCTCGGGAATCTGGCCGTAGGCCGCCACCACTGCCACCAGCTGGCCGATGTTGATGGCGCCCGACAAGGCCAGCCAGCCGCCCACTGAATAGAACACCAGTGTCGGCACGTCTGACATCAGCAGGTTGAGCACCCGGTCGGTGAAGTTCTGCCGCTTCAGGTCGAGGCTGGCCTCGGAGACGATGCCGAGGCGATGGTCCACCGCGCCGCGCTCGAACGGGCTGGTGGCGAAGCCGTGGACAAGGGGCAGGCGGTCGATGCCCGCCATCACCCGTTTGCCCAGCGCCACCGCCTCGCGCTGGTAGACCTGCAGCTTGTGGGCATTGTCCTTCCGCTGGATGCCCAGCAGAACGTAGTTGAGCACGAGAATGCCGATGGCGAAGCCGCCCAGCACCGCGTTCTGGGTAAAGATGAGCAGGGTCGCCGAGCCGATGAGGCCGGCGGATTTCAGCGGCTGGGCGAAGGCCATGCCGGCGAAGGGGGAGATGGGCCCCACCTCGAACCGCATCATGTTGCCCACCTCCAGCGCCTTGCTCTTCATGGGCGCTTCCGGCCGCAGCCGCTGGATCACATCGAACAGCTGGCGCCTGAGGCCGACGATGATGCGCTCGCCAAGCCGCGCCTTCGCCATCTCGATGAGGCGGGTGATGTGCTGCTGGATCAGCTGCAGCGCGAACAGCACCAGCGCGAGCCCGGCGAGCAGCCCGAAGGCGCTCACCTCGAAGCCCTGAGAGCGGAACAGCACGAAGCCACCCAATGCGTCGGGCAGGCCGATGTCGAGCTCCAGCAGGCGGGGAACCTTGCCGCCGATGGCGTCCGTCACGCCGTTGACAATGAGGCGCGGCAGTTCCAGCGAGGCATAGTTGAAGGGCAGCAGCATGAGGACGAGGGCGAACAGCTTGATATGGCTCGCCGGAGCCGCCCGCCAGAGGTAGCCGAGCACGTCGCGGGGCAGTGCGCCGTCGGATGCCGCACCCTGCCGGGCCGGAGCGTGTGTCTTGCTGTCAGGAGGGGTGGAGGGCACGCCGCTCATGGAACCGTTTTGCTGACGCAGCGGCCGGTTTGCAAGCGCGAAGCGGCCCAGGGATACGCTCTAGCTGATGCTTCCGGCAGGCGTCGGGGTGGTGGAGGCATCTTGGCACCTCTCGGCATAGAGCGTGTAGAAGCGCGAGAGGCGGTCCGGGCCTTCGCTCGCCAGCGCCTCGGCGGCGGCGCGGGCCAGAGAAAAATGGCCGGCGCCGTAGGCCGACATCAGCGCCGCATGGCGCCGGGCCAGCGTGTCAAAGGCATCAGAGCCGGCGAAGGCGGCGTCGCCCGCCAGCAAATAGAGCTGGCTTGCCCGCGACTTGCCCTTCAGCATCAGGAGGTCGGCCTCGAGGAACGGCAGGTCCGCCACGGCGGCGCGCGTCGCCTCGGAGACGAGGATGTCCACGCGCATGGACTTGGTCGCCCCTTCGATGCGCGAGGCGAGGTTCACGTCATCCCCGAGGCAGGAATATTCGAGCCGCTGGTCCGAGCCGAGATTGCCCACGCAGCACGGCCCGGTGGCGAGCCCGATGCCGCAGCGCACCGGCGAGAACGGCCGTCCCGCCGCCTCCGCCTGCCGGCGCCATTCCACGTTCAGCGCATCGAGCCGAGCCGACATGGCCAGCGCGCACAGGGCGGCGTTGCGGGCGTGGGCCGGGTCGTCCATGGGCGCGTTCCAGAACGCCATGATGGCGTCACCGATATATTTGTCGATGGTGCCGCCATGGGCGAGCACCACTTCGGTCATGGGCGTGAGGTAAGCGTTCATGAATCGGGTGAGCGCCTGCGCGTCCATGGTCTCCGAGAGGGACGTGAAATCGCGCAGGTCGCAGAACAGGATGGTGATCTCCCGCGTCTCGCCGCCGAGCACCAGGCGCTCGGGATTTTCCGCCAGCTTCTCCACCACCTGCGGCGAGACGAAGCGGCCGAACACCGAGCGCACCCATTTCTTCTGCTTCTGCTCGTCACGATAGAGCGCCAGCACCCCCATGAGATAGACACCGAGCACCGCCCAGCCCGGCCCCATGGGATCGAGCAGCAGGTCGAGCCGTGTGAAGGCGAACCATGCCCCCGCCGCCAGCGCCGCCACCACCCCAAGTCCCGCCACCCCCGCCGCCAGCGCCGAGACGCGGGGCAGCACCAGGGCCAGCAGCAGGCCCAGCACCGCCGTGAGCACCATTTCGGCGCCGCGCGCCCAGTCCGGACGCACCAGATTGGCCCCGCTCACCAAGTGCTCGATGAGCTGGGCCTGGATCTCCACCCCCGCCACCGCCGCGTCGATGGGGGTGGCCCGCGTGTCCATGAGGCCGGCGGCGCTGGTGCCCACCAGCACGATGCGGCCCTCCAGCTCCTCCCGCGGCACGGTGCCGTCCAGCACGGCGGCGGCGGAGAGGAAGCGGCGCGGGTCGGTGGGGGTAAAGCGCACCCGCACCTCCCCTTGGGAGTCGGTGGGCACGTCGAGGGCGCCGATCTTCACCGCCGTGATGCCGGACTGGGTGCCGAAGCCTTCATCGCCGCTGGCGTTGGAAGCGCGCACCACATAGGTGGTCGCGCCCTGAGCCACCCGGAGCGCCTCGGCGCCGAGGCCGGGCACCAGCTTGCCGTCGAGCGCGAGCAGCAGGGGCACGCGGCGCACCACCTGATCGCGGTCGGGCAGCCAGTTCAACGCGCCGATGCCCTTGGCCGCCCCCGCAAGGCCCGGCAGGGGCGCCACCGCGCCGGCAAAGCGCGGCACGAAGGCGAGCGGATCGTCCCCGGCGGCGGCGATGCCCCATTTCGCCGGATAGGTCGCGCCGGTGCGCGTGCCGGTGAGCACCGCGCCCAGCACCGACGGGCTTTCACCGAGGGCGCGGGCGAGGATCTCGTCATTGCTCTCGCGCCCGGCCAAAGCGGTCTGGACCGGCGCGCGCACATCCTCGGGCAACAGGCCCACCACGGCGGCGGGGTCGAGCCGGTCCGGCTCGGAGAACACCATGTCGAAGGCGATGGCGCCGGCGCCCGATGCGTTAAGCTTGTCCACCAGCCGGGCCACGGTGGCGCGGGGCCACGGCCACTGGCCGATGCGGGCAAGAGAGGCCTCGTCCACGTCCACCACGCGCACCGGCAGGTCCGGGTCGTAGGCGCGGGGGGCGGCGCGCTGGTAGAGGTCGAACAGGCCATTGCGCGCGTCCGCCAGCGGGCTGGGATCGGCGCCCATGACCAGAAGGCCGGCGGCGAGGGGGCCGCCCACGGCGAGCCAATAGAGGCGGGACCACATGCGGCCGGCGCGCTTTCGCTGGATCGAACGGGTGGATCGAACGGGGCGAGCCTAGAGCAAATCGGCGCCGATCGGAATCGGGGGGCGGGTTGGGAGGGGAGGCGGCCTCCGCGGGTCCGCCTCAATGGGAGAAGGCGGTGTCCCATTCCGGCACATCCTCGGCTTCAAGGCGCGCCCGCAGCGGGAACACAGCATGACCGAATCGGTTGCGGCTGGATCTTCCCGGTTCGTTCCCAAGGCTCGCCGCGATCCTGCGCACCCTGCCCCCCAACCCCCACGCGGGAGAGCGAGCCGGCACTTCTCCCACCCCGTCGCCCTCCGGCTTGACCGGAGGGTCCATATCGCCGCCTTTCCAAGCCCCGCCGCGTTGCCCCCGCCGTTCCACGGGCCGTCCGGTCAAGCCGGACGGCGACGGTGCCCTCTCGTCTTGAGGCGCCGCCCCCGCCCCATCCTTAACGCCAGGCTGCGCTCAAAACCCAGATGGAGGACCGCTTGACCGCACAGTCGCTCCCCCGCAGGCGCAAAAGGGGGCAGGGCGGCCCTTCTTCGCAACCGGGCGCTCGCCCCGTGGCGGGGCGTCTCTCCCCTTTGGCGGCGATCGGTGCTATCCAGTCGCAATGATGCGTTCTCCGGCAAATAAAGTCCCGGCCGACGACGGGTCGCACGTGCATCCCGCTTCGGTGGTCTCCGCGCTTGCAACTCTTGATGCGGAAAAGGCGGGCCTCACGGCGCTGGCCGAGGCCATGGCAGGCCCGCTCGGCGCGGCCTTCGAGGTGGCGGTCGCCACCATCCAGAATTCCCACGGCCGGGTCATCGTCACCGGCATGGGCAAGAGTGGGCACGTGGCGCGCAAGATCGCCGCGACCCTCGCCTCCACCGGCACGCCGGCCCATTATGTCCACCCCGCCGAGGCCAGCCACGGCGACCTCGGCATGATCACCACCGACGACGTGATCGTGGCCCTCTCCTGGTCCGGCGAGACGGTGGAACTGCACGATATCGTGGATTATTCGCGTCGCTTCGACGTGCCGCTCATCGCCTTCACCTCCAACACCGAGAGCGCGCTGGCCTCGAGCGCCAGCGTGGTGCTGAGCCTGCCGGTGGCGCAGGAGGCCTGCCCCCACGGGCTCGCCCCCACCACCTCCACCCTCATGCAGCTGGCGCTGGGCGATGCGCTGGCGGTGGCGCTGCTGCAGAGCCGGGGCTTCACCGCTCTCGATTTTCGCCAGTTCCACCCCGGCGGCAAGCTGGGCGCGAGCCTGAAGTTCGTGCGCGACGTGATGCGCCAGGGCGATGCGGTGCCCGTGGTAGTGGCCGGTACCCTCATGGGCGCCGCGCTGGTGGAAATGAGCACCAAGGGCCTCGGCTGCGTGGGCGTGGTGGGCCCGGATGGCGCCCTGACCGGCATCGTCACCGACGGCGACCTGCGCCGTCACATGGCCAACAACCTCCCCGCCCGCACGGTGGACGAGATCATGACCCCCGCGCCCAAGACGGTGCGGCCGGACCAGCTCGCCTCCGAGGCCCTCAACATCCTCAACAGCCGCAAGATCACGGCGTTGATGGTGGTGGACGGCAAGGCGCCGGTGGGCGTGCTGCACATCCACGATCTGCTGCTGACCGGCATCGCCTGAGGCTCAGCCGCGAGCTCAGGTGACCGCCGGCTCCTCCCCCGGCCGCGTGGCGATCAGGTCGCGCAGGGTGAGGATGGTGGCGGCGTCCGCCACCCCGTCCACCTTGGCGGGGCGGAAATGGCGCTGGAAGGCGGCTATCACGTCGGCGGTTTCGGTATCGTAAGCGTCGGTCAGATCGATGCCGTAGCCGTAGAGCGCGAGCATGGCCTTCAGCGCCGCCACCGGCTCCCCGGCATCCCCCAGCATGAAGAAGCGCCCGCCCTCGACCCGCGACGGCGGCACCAGATGGCCGATGCCGGCGGCATGCAGGGCGCCCCACGGAAAATTCTCGCCCGGATCGCGCTTGCGCCCCGGGGCCACGTCCGAATGGGCGAGCACCCGGTCGGCGCGGATGGCTTGGCGGGTGAGGATGTCGGCGCACAGGGCGATCACCGCCGCGATCTGCACGGCGGGGAAGTCCGGCAGGCCGAAATCATGGCCGCCATTGACGATCTCGATGCCGATGGAGCGGGAATTGGTGTCGCTGACCCCCTCCCAGGACGAGCGGCCCGCGTGCCACGCCCGCGCCGCCTCGGCCACCATCTGCACCACGCGGCCGTCCTCCCGCACCACATAATGGCAGGATACCTCGGAGGAGGGGGTGCGCAGCAGGTCGATGGCAGCATCGGCGCTCGCCATGCCGGTATAGTGCAGCACCAGCATGTCCACCTTCGCCCGGCGCGGCCCGAAATTGGGCGAGGGCATAAGGCTGTCCACGCACGGGCTGTCCGGGGCGGACAGAAGCGCGGGGATGGGGGTATCCGGCAAGCTCATGCCAGCCTCCGCTGCCGGGTGATGACGGAATAGGCAGCGTTCAGCGCCGCCACCCGGTCGTTGGCGAGCTTGATGGCGGCGGGCGGCAGGCCGCGCCTGGCGATCTTGTCGGGGTGGTGGCTCGCCACCAGCGCCCGCCAGCGCGCCTTCACTTCCTCGTCGGAGGCGCCCGGGTCGAGATCGAGCACGGCATAGGGGTCGCCCGGGCGGCGCACGTGCCGCGCCTCGATGCGGGCATAGGCGGCACCGGTGAAGCCGAGGATGCGGGCGACCTCCTCCAGGAACACCAGCTCCTTCTCGTGCAGGGCGTGGTCGGCCTTGGCCACATGGAACAAGGCGTCCAGCAGGTCCTCGCGGGTGTCCGGATCGTCGGCGAACAGCTGCGCCACCTGCCGGGCGTAGGCCTCGAAGCCGGCGGTGTCCTGCTTGGCGAGGTTGAACAGGCGGGCCACGGCGTCGAGGTCCTCGGGCGGGATGTCGAACACCTCGCGGAAGGCCGCGACCTCGGCCGGCACCACCACCCCGTCGGCCTTGGCCATCTTGGCCGACAAAGCGATGAGCGCCACCGAGAAGGCGGCGGGCTTTTCCGCCGGCGCGAGCAGCAGCCGGTCGAGGGCATGCCCCGCCAGCGCGCCGAGCAAGGCGCCGAGCGGCCCGCCCAGCGCAAATCCCACACCTGCTCCCCCGATCAGACCGTAAGCCACGCGTCCCTCCGCCGTTGCTGCGTTGCAGCTAACGGGGTGTCGCGGCGCTCTCAAGGCGGATCAACCCAATTCGAAGCTGGTGATGCCGAAAATCCGCCGGAGCGGCAGCTGCGGGGCAGGTCCTCGATACATGCGCGCGGTCTCGAACACCGGGGCAAGGCCCGCCCCCTCGGCCAGGGCGCGGGCGGCGGCGTGGGGCTCGGGCACGTCGAGGAACACCGGCCCGCCCTGTGCGGTCGCCACCAGCGTGCCGAAAAGGGCGGCGGCCGCCTCCGCGTCGTCAGCGAACAGGGGGCCGATCTTGTGGCCCTCCCGGCAGCGGCGGATGACGCCGTAGCCCTTCACCGCCCCCTCCGCGACGAAGGCGCAGGCATGGCCGAAGGGCGGGGCAAGCCAGGCCTTCAGGAAGTCGGGGCGGGCGAAGCCGAAGCAGGCGGCATCCATCGTGGCCACGCCGTCCATATGGTTTGGGGCGATGTCCACTACGCGGGGATCGCTCGCGCCGGCCGGCGCCGTCCCGCCATAGCGGATGTTGCGATGGGCGAGCACGAAGCCGGAGCGGGCATAATTGTCCTGTTGCGCCACGACGCCGTCGAGGCCGACCGTGCCCTTGAGGCCGTTGAAGGTATCTTGCCACAGGGCAAGGCCGAGCCCCTGCCCGCGCAGGTCCGGTCTGCAGATGTAGAACCCCACGAAGGTGAAGAGCTCTTGATAGGTCGTGGCGGAGATGATTGCCGCCAGCGCGCCGTCGCGAAACAGGCCGCGGAAGGCGGTTTTGTCCTGGGCGAGGAAGGCGGAGGCGTCGGCAAGGCCGGGATTCCAGCCCTCCCGCGCGGCCCAGTCCACGGCGGTTTCCACCTCGGCGGGATCGAGGGTGCGGATGGTGGTGGTCATGGCTTCCCCTCTGCCGTCAAGGTCCCGTGCCCGTGCCCTTAGTCCTGCTCCATCACCGGCGGCGGGGCTTGCCGCGCAACGGTTTCGAGGAAGCCGGCAAGGTCGGTGGTGATGTGGTCCACATAGGCGTCCTCGCGGCCCTCGAACTCCCAGCTCTCGCGCGCGGCGACGGTTTCGCCCGGCGGCACCACCAGCACGGTGACCATGCCGAGCCGGTGCGGCACCTCAAGGTTGCGGGCGAGGTCCTCGAACATGGCGGACCGGGTCGGGTCCACGCCATGCGCCCTCAGAAAGCGCAGATAGGCTTCCTCGGTGGGCTTGGGGTGGAATTCGGCGGCCACGATGTCGTGCACGGCGGCGAAATGGGCGTCCATGCCCAGCTTTTCCAGCACGTTGCGGGCGTGGCGCTCCGAGCCGTTGGTGTAGACGATCTTCGCCCCCGGGAGTGCCTCGATGGCGGCGGCGAGGCGCGGCGAGGCGTCGAGCCCCGACAGGTCCACGTCGTGCACATGGTTGAGGAAGGCGTCCGGCTCCACCCCGTGCTCGATCATCAGGCCGCGCAGGGACGTGCCGTAGCGGCGGTAATAGTCCTTCTGGATGCGGAAGGCGTCTTCGGGCGGAATGCCCAGAAGGTCGGAAATATAGCCCTTCATGCGGGCGTCGATCTGGGACCAGAGGTCGTGGTGGGCGGGGTAGAGGGTGTTGTCGAGGTCGAACACCCAGGTGTCCACCGCGTCGAACACAACGGAAGGCGTGCCGGGAAAAGGGCGTATGGGAGCAAGGGTCATGGAACGCCGCGGCTGGAGCGCTTCCGGGCGACGCGGATGGCCGCGCGCGCGGCGAAAGCGCGTGAAAAACAGAGGATGGGACGGCGTTCGCGTTTCAATGCAGCGCGACCGCCCTGAAACGCGAAAGGCTCTCCTGACGGGCCGCCGGACCCGCTCAGGTCACCCCAACATGCCTCAGAAGGGGCCACGGGAATAGATCTCACCCAGCGCGGTTTCCAACTGGCCGATCCGGCCCTTGTAGGCGGTGGCGAGGCAGCCGGTATCGCCGCCGCAGGTGGAGCGCTGCGCCAGCCAGGCCCGCTGGGCGTCCTGGATCATGCCGCGCTGGCCCATGGCGACCAGCTTGGTAAGGACGCCGTAGAGGGTGGACATCTTCACATCGAGCTGGGCGAGGTCGCAGCTGTCGCAGACTGCCTTCTCGTCCGCCGCGCGGGCGGTGGTGCAGTCGAAGCTTGCCGCTCCGGCCGGGGCGAGGGCGAGGACCATCGCGGCGAGCACCACCGGAGCGAGGGCGGACGACCGGCGGATGGGCAGAAGCGAGGCGAGTGAGAGAGACTCTGATGAGAGAGACATGGCGTTTTCCTCTCCTTGGATGGGGTTCGTGCGGAGCAAGGCCCCCTCAGGCGAGGGCCACCGTGTCGCCCACTGCCACGCGCCCGGAGCGCACCACCTTGGCATAGATGCCGCAATCGGTGTGGCCGTAGGCCACCATCAGCCCCTTCACCACGTTGAGGTCGCGGGCGGCGGTCTGCGGGTTCACGTTCACGGCGGCGCAGCGCTCGGTGCGCTTGAGTACGGCGATCTCGGCCGTGCCCATCTTCAGGCGCTGGCCCGCAAGCTCCAATTCCGCACCGGCGGGCCAGCCTTCCAGATGCAGGTTCATGCGGAAGCGCCGGGGGTCGAGGGGGGCGCCCATGCGGACTTCCAGATCGCGCACGCTGTCGAGGTTGAGCAGGGACAGGAAGCCCGAGCGCACGGAATCGGTGAAGCGGAAGCCCTCCGGCGCGGTGAGCAGCCGCAAGGGTCCGCGCGCCTCCTCGCCCATATAGAAGGTGAGGAAGGCTTCCACCTCCGCCCGGCCATCCGCCGTGGAAAGGTCGGCGCGGACCGCCTCATGGCCGTCGAGGGCGAGCGTGAGCGTTGCCGTTTCCTGTTCATAGCGGGAGGCGAGGCCGGCAAGGCGCGCGTCGCGCATCAGCATGAGGAAGGCGGTCTTGGGCCGGTAGGCCGGGGCGTCGGGATCAAACCCGCTGGGGCCGTTCTCCACTGCATACAGCCGGTCGTTCGGGAAGAAGGCGCCTGCCTCAAGCGTCACCGCATCGAGGGCTTCCGGCGACAGGCCCTTCACGGGATGGCGGTAGATGGCCTTGAGCGTGGCTGTGGGCAGGGCCTGCGCTGAAGCGGTCGAGGCGGCGGGCGAGACGGGCGCTGGGGGCACAGGCACGGGCATGGCGATCTCTCCGGTTCGGGGCCGCCCCTCCCATGCCGGGCATCGATGGTCAAGGCCATGGAAATTTCGCCTGGATCAAGGCGGCGGGTGCGGATCGGTCCAATCTGCCGATCGGTACGAAAGGGGTCTGGGCCTTGCGCGTGCAGGATCAGCGCGAAATCAGCCATCGACCCCTTCCGTTGCCCCGTTGCCACACCCACATGAAGCACGGCGCAGGTTTGTTCCACCTGTGTGGCGGTAGCCGGGGATGCCGGGACCGTGTCCCACCGTGCCCCCTATGCTTCCTGAGAAGGTACCGGGCGCGAGAAGGAGGAGAGACATGAATTTTGAGATCTATACCGAGCGCGCGCGCGGCTTCGTCCAGTCGGCCCAGTCGCTGGCGACCCGGGAAGGCAACCAGCAGTTCACGCCCGAGCACCTGCTGAAGGTGCTGATGGACGATCCCGAAGGCCTGTGCTCGGGCCTGATCCAGCGCGCGGGCGGCAATCCCGTGCTGGTGCGGGCCGAGGTGGAAGCGGCGCTGAAGAAGCTGCCGAAGGTGGAAGGCGGCTCCGGCCAGGTCTATCTCAGCCAGCAGCTGGCCAAGGTGTTCGAGACCGCCGAGCAGGCGGCCAAGAAGGCGGGTGACGGCTATGTCACCGTCGAGCGGATGCTGCTCGCTTTGACCATCGAGAAGGACACCGAGGCGGGCCGCATTCTGGTGAAGGCCGGCGTGACGCCGCAGACCCTGAACGCGGCCATCGAGGCCCTGCGCAAGGGCCGCACCGCGGACAGCGCCACCGCCGAGAACGCCTATGATGCCCTGAAGAAATACGCCCGCGACCTGACCCAGGCCGTGCGGGACGGCAAGCTCGACCCGGTCATCGGCCGTGACGAGGAGATCCGCCGCACCATCCAGGTGCTGGCGCGCCGCACCAAGAACAATCCCGTGCTCATCGGCGAGCCCGGCGTCGGCAAGACCGCCATCGTGGAGGGCCTCGCCCGCCGCATCGTGGACGGCGACGTGCCCGAGAGCCTGAAGGGCAAGAGCCTGCTCGCCCTCGACATGGGCTCCCTCATCGCCGGCGCGAAATATCGCGGTGAGTTCGAGGAGCGCCTGAAGAGCGTGCTCTCCGAGGTGGAGAGCGCGGAAGGCGGCATCATCCTGTTCATCGACGAGATGCACACCCTGGTCGGCGCCGGCAAGACCGACGGCGCCATGGATGCGTCTAACCTCTTGAAGCCGGCCCTCGCGCGCGGCGAGCTGCACTGCGTCGGCGCCACCACGCTGGATGAATATCGCAAGCACGTGGAGAAGGACGCGGCCCTGGCCCGTCGGTTCCAGCCCGTCTTCGTGGCCGAGCCCACGGTGGAGGATACCGTCTCCATCCTGCGCGGGCTGAAGGAGAAGTATGAGCTGCACCATGGCGTGCGCATTACCGACTCCGCGCTGGTGTCGGCGGCGGTCCTGTCCAACCGCTACATCACTGACCGCTTCCTGCCCGACAAGGCCATCGACCTGATGGACGAGGCGGCTTCCCGCCTGCGCATGCAGGTGGATTCCAAGCCCGAGGAGCTGGACAACCTCGATCGCGAGATTATGCGTCGCAAGATCGAGCAGGAGGCCCTCAAGAAGGAGACCGACACCGCCTCGAAGGACCGCCTGAAGCGGTCGGAGAAGGAGTTGGCCGACCTTGAGGAGAAGGCTTCCGTCCTCACCTCCAAGTGGAAGGCGGAGAAGGAGAAGCTGGGCGCCGCGACCACGCTGAAGTCGAAGCTCGACCAGGCGCGGGCGGACCTGGCCACCGCGCAGCGGCAGGGCGAATACCAGAAGGCCGGCGAGCTGACCTATTCGGTCATCCCGGAGCTGGAGAAGAAGCTCGCCGATGTCGAGAAGGCGGGCGCGGCCGGGCAGATGGTGGAAGAGGCGGTGACGCCGAGCCACATCGCCGGCGTCGTCTCCCGCTGGACCGGCGTGCCGGTGGACAAGATGCTGGAAGGCGAGCGCGAGAAGCTGCTGCGCATGGAGCTGGAGCTGGCCAAGCGCGTGGTGGGCCAGTCGGAGGCCGTGGCCGCCGTCTCCACCGCCGTGCGCCGGGCCCGCGCCGGCCTCCAGGACCCGAACCGGCCCATCGGCTCGTTCCTGTTCCTCGGCCCCACCGGCGTCGGCAAGACCGAGCTGACCAAGGCGCTCGCCGAATTCCTGTTCGACGACGAGACCGCCATGGTCCGCATCGACATGTCGGAATACATGGAGAAGCACTCCGTGAGCCGCCTCATCGGTGCGCCTCCCGGCTATGTGGGCTATGACGAGGGCGGTGCCCTCACCGAGGCGGTCCGCCGCCGGCCCTATCAGGTGGTGCTGTTCGACGAGGTGGAGAAGGCCCATCCGGACGTGTTCAACGTCCTGCTCCAGGTGCTCGACGACGGGCGGCTGACGGACGGGCAGGGCCGCACGGTGGATTTCCGCAACGTGCTCATCGTCATGACCTCCAACCTCGGCGCCGAATATCTGGCGGACCCCCGCCACCCCATCGGCTTCAAGGTGCCGGGCCATGAGGGCGACCAGGTGGTGTCCGACGAGGAGGCCTACGAGCTGGTGATGGGAGCGGTGCGGCGTCACTTCCGCCCCGAATTCATCAACCGCATCGACGAGATCGTCATGTTCCACCGCCTGAAGCGGGAGCAGATGGACACCATCGTCGACATCCAGATGGGCCGGCTGCGCAAGCTGCTGGAGGATCGCAAGATCACCATCGAGCTGTCGCCCGAGGCGCGGCACTTCCTCGGCGAC
Organism: Xanthobacter autotrophicus; assembly: GCF_005871085.1. Classification (GTDB taxonomy): domain Bacteria; phylum Pseudomonadota; class Alphaproteobacteria; order Rhizobiales; family Xanthobacteraceae; genus Xanthobacter; species Xanthobacter autotrophicus. The sequence goes on from NZ_VAUP01000035.1 coordinate 376,655, forward strand.
AAGGGCTACGACCCGGCCTATGGCGCGCGTCCCCTGAAGCGCACCATCCAGAAGCTGGTGCAGGACCCGCTGGCCGAGAAGATCCTCGCCGGCGACATCCTGGACGGGGCGACCGTGAAGGTGGGCCTGGAAGACGGCCACCTCACCTTCCACCGCGAGGCGGCCCCGGTGGACCAGGCCGCCTGATGACGGTCCGGTCCTGAGCGGCTGAGAACAGAAAGGCCCTCCCCATCGGGAGGGCCTTTTTCATGTCTCCCGCAAGGTCTATGGCGTTCGCGCCGGACCGGGGAGCGAACGATGCCGATACCGATGGATCTCCAGCACGCCACCGAGGATTTCGAGCGCTTCCTGGCCGACGCGCGGGACACGGCGGGCCTCGGCACGCGCAATCAGGCCTACACCATGGTGGACGGGGTGCTGCGGGTGTTCCGGCGGCGCCTGTCGCTGGATGACGCCATCCGTTTTGCCGGCGTGCTGCCACCCGTGCTCCGGGCGATCTTCGTCGCGGATTGGGATCCGGCGGAGCCGCGGCGGACATTCACGGACCGGGCAACACTGACGGCCGAAGTGCAGGATTTGCGTCGGCACCACAATTTCGCGCCGGTCTCCGCCATCGCCGATGTGGCGGCGGCCCTGCGGCGGAACATGGAGGAGGAAAAGCTCGACCATGTCCTCGCCACCCTGCCCGAGGGCGCGGCCGCCTTCTGGGCGGTGTGATGGGCGCCGCCGGCTGAAGGCGCGGACCGCCCGGACCCGCGGCCGATCGATCATTTGCCGCGCGCGGTCTGAAGCAGGGCTTCGGCGCGCGCCACTGCGGCGGCGAAGAAGGGCTGGCTCCTGGCCTCCTTCGCGAAGCAGGCGCGATAGGCGGCGGAGCCGTCGTCCTCGGCACGGGAGGCGTCGTCCCAGCGCGGATCGTCGTCCTTCTTCGACTTCTGCGCCGCGGCGCGCAGCGTCTTGGCCTTGGCGGCATAGGTCTTCCAGACCTGATCGCAGGCCGGAATGGACTTGATGGCTACCTTCGCCTCGCTGGTGCCGATGATCACGCGTCCGCTGGCGATGCGGGTGATGACGATGCTGTCGGGCACCTGGTTCGCCGCCACATCCTGGCTGAAAAGGCCGAGGGCGGCATAGGCGGTCTCGCCCTCGCCGGCCGCGACTGGAAGTTCCACATAGCTGGAGAAGGCGGCGTCGCTGCTGATGGCGTAGGTATAGAAAATATCGCTGGCCATGGCGGCCTTGATGCCACCTGCAAGCGCCGGCGGGGCATTCTCCTCCTTGGCGCGACCGGCGAGCCAGGAGGTGAAGACCGGCTCGGGAGAGACCAGCAGGCGCGTGGTGAAGTCGGTGTCTGAAAACCGCAGGCCGTCGGGCTCGCCCGATTCGATCTGGCCGTCCAGCAGGGTGCCCGGCGAAAAGGTAGGCTGGGCGTCGAGGCCCTTGAACTTGAGCTGGCCGAGGAGCGCGGCCATGCGCTTTTCCAGCGCCGCGAGGGCGGTCTCGTCGCGCTTGTACAGATCGTCCGGGTTCGCTCCCGCCTTCTCCGCCGCGGCGAGCGCCGCCTCGGCCGTGTTGCGGGCGGCGATATAGTCGTCGTCCGCTTGTCCCGCCAAGGCGGCAAGGGGCAGGCTGGCGGCGAGAAGGACGGCGCCGGCGGTCTGCAGGGCAAGGCGGCGGGCGAAGCGGATCATGAGCGGTGCTCGCAGTGGTCGAAAACGGGCGGCGCATACTGGCGCGGTCCCAACGGGACCGGAACATCCGCCGCTGTCGCAGGCGGGATAGCTCGCGCACCTATCCCCGGGGTGGATCACGCGCCGGCCCGGCGGCATCGCAGGCCGGCTGGACGATGCGGGGATTTGCCTTCAGGCGGGCCTGGCCTGAAAGCTCTCAAGACCTGTCCTCAGTTGCTGGCGGCCTTCTTGGCGCCGGCGCTGGCGCTCGCCACCTTGGGCGGCACCGGCGCGTGACTCAGCAGCGCCTCGATGCGCTCGCGCTCGCGCTTGAACTCGGCGAGGAAGCGGCCATCCAGAGCCCGACCGCGCGGCAGGCGGATACGCATGGGATCCACGAAATTGCCGTTGATCTTCACCTCGTAGTGAAGGTGCGGTCCGGTGGAGAGGCCGGTGGTGCCGATGTAGCCGATGAGCTGGCCCTGGCGCACCGTCATGCCCTCGCGGATGCCGCGGGCAAATCCGGACTGATGGGAATAGGTGGTTACATAGCCGTTGGCGTGCTGGATCTCGGTGTGCTTGCCGTAGCCGGATTTCCAGGTGGCATAGATGATGGTGCCGTTGCCCGCCGCATAGATGGGGGTGCCGATGGAATCGGCCCAGTCCACGCCGGTATGCAGCTTGGAATAGCCGAGGATGGGGTGGCGGCGATAGCCGAAGGGCGAGCGCATGATGCCCCCTGCGAGCGGCTTTCTGACCAGGAACTTCTTCGCGCTCTTGCCGTCGTCGTCGTAATAGTCGACCACGCCGTCGTCGGAGGTCTGGAAGCGATAATAGCGCCGGGTTTCCTTGTTCACCGTGAGCGCGGCGTAGAGCACATCGTTGGCGGCGCCGGGATCGTCGGAGAACAGGATCTCGAAATTGTCGCCCGGCCGCACCCGTCGCTGGAAGTCCACGTCGAAGGAATAGACGCGGATGATATCGGCGATGACGCTGCGCGGGACATCGTTGCGCAGGCAGGTTTCGTAGACGCTCTCGTAGAGGCGGATGCCTGGCCCGCTGTCATCGTCTTCCGTGTCCTCGGAAATGCCGGCGATCTCGGTCTCGGACGGCTCGGGGACGTTCACGAACGTGTCCTTGTCGGACAAAGCGACGGTGCCCTCGTGGCCGAGGTCGCTGAAGATCGAAACCCGCAACGGGCGGATCTTCTTGTTCTCCTCCTGGAGCAGCATGCGCATGCGCAGGCCGTCCTTCACCTGGCCGTCGCGGCCCCGGCCGAAGGCGGCGGCGGCGGCGCGGGCATCGTCCTTGGAGACGCCGTTGTCGATGAGGATGGAGGCGATGGTGTCGCCCTTCTTCACCACCACGGCGGTGTCGGACCAGTCGTTGCCGCCGGAGGTCTCATCCGAGGTCTTGGGTACGAAGCTGATGTTGCCGGGCGCCGCCTGCTGCGCCGGCAGGCCTGGCGCATGGGCGCCGGGCATCGCGCTTCCCGGCAGGCCGGCGCCGCTGCTCAGGGCGTCGCCGACGCTGGCGTAGGACAGATAGGGTGTGGGTGAGGCGGCCGGGGCGAAGCCGGTCCCGCCGACGATGGCGTGTGGCAGGGCGCCGGGGGTGCCCTGGCCCGGCTGGGCCCGGCTCAGCTCGGCCACCTCGCGCACCTTCACCAGCACGTTCTCCATGGGCACCGCGGCGCCGAGCTTGGTGCTCTGCGGCAGGCTCGACAGGTCGCGCATCACCAGGGTGACTTCGCCGGTGGGCTCGGCCTGGGGCGCCGCCTCTTCCTTGGAAACCGATTCAGCCACCACCTGGGCCGGGTTGAAGCGCGGAATATTGGCGGAGACCGAGGTGGAGCTCATGGCGAGGTTAGCCGCCACGCGGGTAAACGGCCGCACCTTGATGATCTCGCGGTCGCCGACCTTGGTGGCGGTGGAAACGCGGAAGGTCTGGCGGGCGGAGGCACTGTCGCCGAGCAGGGACATGCGGTCGCCCTTGCGGGCGGAATTGACCGGTCGCTCGCCGACGGCGAGGGCGCCGCGGATGGCGTTGCGCACCTTTTCGGGCATCAGGGCAAAGCGGTGTTCCCCGTCGAGCGCAGCGTAGACGGCGCCGCCCATGAGGAACGACCCGCACAGGGCCGTCAGAAGCGTCGCCGCGAACCAGCGCACGGACACCCGGCGCCGATCGATATCTTCCTCATCTCCGTCCACCCCGAGCGGGGGATCGTCGCCAAGCCCGGCTGCGCTTGTGGCATCGCGCCAGGCTCCGGCAGATCGTCGATGCTGCAAAATCCGTCCCTTCAGCTGAGCGCGCCGACAGCGCTGGAGCACACGCCGCTCCTCTTGCAGCGCAAGCCGACCGGAGAACGCGTTCTCTTTCTCACGTTTAGAGACCGGCACGCCGATCAGCGTCTCGCCATCCAATCGGATCCGGCTCTAAGGCTTAACTTTTCCCAAGACGTAAAGCGGACCATGCCTTTCGCCATGCGACCCGTCAATGTCGTGCGGCATGTGAGGGGCAGGTCGCGGCAAAAGCATGGCAAGCGCGAACCCTCGAATGGCTCCAAGCACGCGCTCCAGGCAGGGGATCCGCGTTTTACGCGCGCGCGTACTAATACACAGGCGAACACAGATGGTGCCGGCGCGGGGGCGCATCCGGGCGGCGGCTACGCCGAACAGGACGGATGCGCGTTCCGAATTTGGCGGCACGCCGAAAATTCTGACCGACCGCGGCGAACTCCGAATCTCTTTTTCGCGCTGCGCCCGCCGGGCGGGGCAGCCGGCGCTTGCCGCAGTGCAAGTTATGCACAGGCATCAAAGCGTTGCACTGCAACATTTCGCGGCGAATAGCCGGCCAACATGTCCACAGCGTCACACCGGTGCAATTATCTGCTGGAGGCACCCTGTTGACACGTCGGGGGGGGCTCCTTATAACACGGCCATCGACGACGCGCTGCCGCCGCCCACTGGACGGATCGACGGCGTGTCTCCGACGCTCCTCACGACAGATTGTTGTGAAGCCGCCGGTTTACAAGCCGGAGGACGAGGCGTCGGTTCCTGCTCCTCGGAGTAGGGTGAGGGCTTCGGTTCTCGTGCTGTTTGACAGGTTGAATGGAAGAAAGAGAAACGTGGACGGCGGAGTCCTTGCGGGCTGCGATCGATCGCAAGATTGGTTTGCAGTCGAGTAAGACTTGGCGGT
>NZ_VAUP01000032.1 GCF_005871085.1 Xanthobacter autotrophicus
GTGTCGTTGGGTTGGAGGCAGGTGGCCATGACCGCGGGAGGGTGATGCACCGGCGGCGCTGAGCATGCTGATGAGGCGCCGACCGCCAGCGTCGATCTCTGCCGATCATGCGGCGAAGCCCCCAGGCGGCCTCTCTTCTGGGCTGGTCTGGCGCCGGTCCGGCCTTGGCCTGCAACGGCTCCGCCGACCTTCTTCCCCTGACCGCAAGCGGTCATTCCTCGCGGGACAACAAGCTCGGCTGCCGCCGTCCTCCGCTGCCGCTGCGGCCCACAAGGGGTGCAGCCGTCCGGTCCGTCGCCTCTCGACCGCCATCGAGGCCGCATCGGGCGGCTTCGGGCAAAGCTCAGGAAATACGACAATGGCTCAGATCGGCACCTTCACCCGCGACGAGAACGGCGCCTATGCCGGGACGATCAAGACCCTCACCCTCAACGTCAAGGCCACCATCAAGCCCTGCGACCGCGACACCGACAAGGCGCCCGACTACCGCGTCACCGCCAACGGCGTCGAGTTCGGCGCCGGCTGGAGCCGGACCGCCCGCGAGACCGGCGCCGAATACCTCTCGCTCAAGCTCGACGATCCGTCCTTCACGAACCCGGTCTACGCCTCCCTGGTCCAGGGCGACAAGGGCGAGCACAAGCTCATCTGGTCGCGGTGACCGGCCAAGGGCGCTCCGCTTCCCGCGGGGCGCCCACCTTCCAGCCCGCAATTATGCGGAGCAGAACCCCCGCCGAAACCGGCGGCAACACAGACCTTACAGGCCGGCGCTCTGCATAATCCCGCTCTCCGCATAATCGA
>NZ_VAUP01000033.1 GCF_005871085.1 Xanthobacter autotrophicus
GAAGCCGAGTAGTCCGTCCGAAGCTGCACCGCAGAGGCCATGGCGCGAATCCTCCCCGCACCATGGAATCAGCGATCGCACTCAACCGAAAGCCCCTGAGAGTCACCCTCAATCGCCGTTGGTATAATCTGCATGCAGGAGGTGCCCCGAACGGCGTCTTCTTTCCGGCCACCGTGATTTCCGGCGTGACGCCAAAAATGCGGGCCTACCGGGAGGAAATCTTCGGGCCGATCGTATCGATCTCTACTTTTTCTTCCAACGACCAAGCTGTGGCCATGGCCAATGACACCGAATATGGCCTTTCGGCAGGAATTATCACCCGATCGGTCACGTGCGGCAAGGCCATTGCCGACCGGTTGCGGGTCGGCCTCGTTCACGTCAATGATCAGACGGTGAATGACGACGGCTTCATGCCCATGGGCGGCCAGGGCAATTCAGGCAATGGATCACGCCACGGAGGACCCGCCAACGTGGAGGAGTTCACTCAGTGGCAGTGGTTGACCATAAAGGATGCCCCTACAGAATACCCATTATGACCCCAAAGTGGATTCGTTGGCAAAAAAGTGTGCTGATCTTGCTGCGGAGCCTCCTCCTCCTTGATATTGGCCTGTGCCATTCGGCGTATAGGCAGGGCAGAAGGTAGCCAGCGGAACAGATCAGAAAAATAGATATTTATAATAGTTTACATCTGCAAAACAGATATCTCAGTTCCGGACCAAAGCGTGGAATTCCTGGCGTACCCAGGCCAGGCACTCATCGGCTGCGTTGAAGGAGTGCCATTGGAGACATTCCACGACATCTGGAATATCGATGGGACAGGGAATGATGCGAATAGGCAGGACACGAGAGAAAATCTGCGCAAGACGTTCATGCATCACGGCCAGACGGTCGGTTCCCGCCAGCATGAAGGGCATGGCCAGAAAAGACCCCACCACGGCATCGATCTTGCCGTCGCCGCCGCGCTGCTTAATGAACCAAGTTTCATAAGACGGCATCATTGATGGAAATTTCACGGTAACGTGCCGCGCGTCGAAAAACTCCTGCTCGCTTATGGTCTCACCAAACTTTGCACTGTTCGCCCAGACCGCAACGCAATAGCGATCACTGAAGAGCGGCTCGGAAGGGTGATCCAGCGACAGATAGCGCTGCGGCATCAGGAGGAGGTCGATATCGCCCCGCTCCAGCCGCTCGCGGGGCCGATCGAGCGGCGGCTCGATCACGAAGGACAGACGGGGGGCCTGCGCATTGATGAAGCGGATGGCATCGGTCAGGGCAACGACGGCCACAAAATCCGAAGTAATCACGCTGATCTGGCGTTCGGCTGTTTGTGGGTCGAAGCCCGGCTTCTGGATGATGGTGCCGTCGATCTGGACAAGGGCGCTGCGGACCCGATCCGAGAGCGTAGCCGCCCGCGGCGGGAGGACCATCTTACGTCCCACCTGCACCAGCAGTTCATCCCCGAAATAGTCACGCAACCGCGCCAGCGCTCCGCTTGTTGCAGATTGGCTCAGGCACAGAATATCCGCCGCCCGGCTGACATTGCGTACCGTCAGCAGCACGTCGAGCGCAACCAAAAGGTTGAGGGTCCAGACCCTTGAAACGCAAGGCATTCCCATCGACGAGACAGCATCTTGCGCTCCAAGCTATCGGTGAATCAGATAAATTAGAAGGGCATGTTTCCCGGGTCTGCGCTGGCCGGCAGCATCCGACATTACCACCTCCGGGGATGCCATCGCGCTTAAGAGACCGTTTGAGAATGGGTTGAAGTGCCGGCTGCGGCGTGATTCAAGCTCGGGATGTGGACCCGAGAGAGCCGTGGCCGGATGGCTGGATTTGAGCGACGAGCGAAGCGCTACCCGACCGATTTG
>NZ_VAUP01000034.1 GCF_005871085.1 Xanthobacter autotrophicus
AAGACCGCCCGGTCTTCTTCCCGAAGGCGCTCTACCGGGGCCGTGCCCGCATCGAGCAGTGCTTCGGAAAGCTGAAGCGATTCAAGCGCGTCGCCCTGCGCTGCGAGAAGACCGAATGCGGCTTCGCTGCCATCGTCGCCCTCGCCCTGAGCTTCATCCTCATCAAATCCGTCCACACCACCTAATATTGCAGCGGTCTAAGACTTTACGTCTTCCGCAGCAGCTATCACTTCGTAAATAATCTCATGAACATCTTCCGGCCCTGTCCGATGATTGACGAAGCAGGCGCGCAATGCAAACTGAGTATTTATCGTGGCATTCGAGAGGTACACGCGCCCCCGCGCGATCACACGCCGCAGGATGGCCTCGTTGTCTCTTCCGCGATAGCGGAAGCAGACTGCGCTGAGGGGCACCGGCGCGAGCAGTTCGAGCTTCGGGTGCGCCTGGATCGTCTCGGCAAGGAGCTGGGCGTGCCTAAGATCCCGGGCGATGGCCTCTCGAAAAGCCTTGCGTCCATGATACTGCAGCGACAGCCAGAGCTTTAGCGCCCGGAAGCGCCGCGACAGCTCTATCGATTCGTCAAAGAACGCGAAAGATTCTCCAGGGTCCTGATTGAGAATCCGGACATAATCCCCGCTATCCGAGAAGGTCTTTCGCGCCGCGTCGCGATCGCGATAAAGCAGGCATCCGCAGTCGATTGGCTGGTAGAGCCACTTGTGCGCATCGAGAGAAATCGAGTCGGCCAAGTTCAATCCATCGAACCTGTCCGGAGCCGCCAGCGCCGCCAGGACGCCGAAGGCACCATCGACATGAAGCCAAAGACCCTCGGTCTCCGCAATCTTCGCAATCTCGCGCAACGGATCGATTGCGCCGGTGGCCACCGTGCCGACGCTTGCCACGATCGCCAGGGGCTTTTTGCCTGACTTCCTGTCACGGGAGATGGCTGCCTCGAGCGCGTCGGACCGCAACCGAAAGTCCTCGTCGATCGGGATCAGGCGAAGGTTGCTGCGCCCCAAGCCCAACAGCGCCATGGCTTTGGGGATCGACATGTGCACCTGTTCGGACGCGTAGACCACCCCGGGCCGCGCGCCGTCGTCGTTGGCGGGCAGCATCTTCTCGCGGGCGATCGCCAGCGCCATGAGATTGGCCATTGAACCACCTCCGCAAAGGCTTCCCGCGAAGCCGTCGCACCCCACCGCTTCCGAGAGCCAGCCGATGACCGTGCGCTCGATGGTCACCGCCGCGGGAGCCGAACGCCAAGATGTCGTGTTCTGGTTGAGGGCCGATGCGAGAAAGTCGCCGATGGCGCCAATTGGCTCGCCCGAGCCCGCGACGTAGCCGAAGAAGCGGCCCGTGCACGGCCGGGCATGCTCGGCAATTGCCTTAAAATCGTTGAGAACATCCCGTCCTTGACCTTCATCTCGCCACGGGCGATCGAAGAGACGTGCTGTCTCCGTGCCTCCGGTCGATGGATAGGATGGTCGTTCCTCCAGCGAAGTCCAATACTCGGCGACGAGCTTTGTTGCTTCCGCCATGAACGCAGTCAGCTCGCGATTGGACGTCTCTAGGGCTCGCATTTGATCATCCCCGCCAAGCTATGAGGCGCAGGCTATTTTGCCTTAAGAGGGACAACAAGTATCTTCTTATACCAACGGCCCTTATGAATGACCGATGTGCGCCCATTGGCTGCTGCCGATGGATGTGATGGTTTCTGGGTTTTCGGTGAGACTGCGCCAAGCCTCGCAGGCGGCATCGACGATGTCGGCGTAGGT
>NZ_VAUP01000037.1 GCF_005871085.1 Xanthobacter autotrophicus
TCCGCTTCCCGCGGGGCGCCCACCTTCCAGCCCGCAATTATGCGGAGCAGAACCCCCGCCGAAACCGGCGGCAACACAGACCTTACAGGCCGGCGCTCTGCATAATCCCGCTCTCCGCATAATCGATCTTATGTGGAGCTCCACATAATGCCGAGATCGGGGCGGCCTGGGCCAAGCGCTCCAACGAGGGCCGGGACTATCTGGGCCTCAAGCTCGACGACCCGAGCTTCAACGCCCCCATCTACGCCAACCTCTTCGAGGACGAGGATGCCGAGGGCTACAGCCTCATCTGGTCCCGCCCCAACGGCCGGCGCAGCGCGGACTGAGGCCCCGCGACAAGCCCCGCCCGGACGGTCCGGGCGGGGCTTCCACCACCCGACACCATGTCATCTGGGGCTGTCAGCCCGGAAGCGCATATCGTCTGAGGATCACCGCGCCGGCCTCCTCAACGATCTCAATGGCCTCGTTTATCAAGACCTGCTCGGCCGGGAGCGCTTCCAGCAGTGCATCGAACAGCTCGCGCTGGCGGGCCGGCACCACCTGAGGGACGATGATGACCAGCCCCGCATGAAGCTCCTGCTTCGCATAGAGCTTGCGGAAGTCGCGGGCATTGTTGGTCACGAAGGTAAAATCCTCGGCGACGATCCGAGGCATGAGATTCCAGTCGCTCTCGCCACCAAGGCCGAGCCAGGTCACATGCATGGCGTCATGCCCTCGCGCCTGCGCAACGGCCGCGAGGGACGTGTGCAGGCACTCGTCGATCAGAAACTTCATGCAGCCGTGCCGGAACGGCTCGACCTGGGATCGCCCTTGAGCGTCAAACGCTGCGTGGACTTCAGCCGCAATCCCTGCTCGTCCAGCGTCTTCGGCCGCCCGCGCGCCGGGTGGGCGGCAACCCAGATCGCCGCCAGCTCCAGCATGCGCGGAGCCAGCGCCGGATAGCCTTCCAGGATCTCCTCGGCACTCGCCCCCTGCGCCAGCATGGCGGCGACCATGCGCACGGGAATGCGCGTGCCCCTGAAGACCGGCTCGCCACCGAGAATCCCCTTGTCCCGATGAATGGCGGCTTCCGCCTCATCGAGCGTCCGGATCTGCGCGTCGAGCTGCTTGCGCGCAGCTCCCACATCGACGATCAGCAATTCGTCGGCCCTCACCGTCTTGGCGTTCGGCATGGCCGCGATCGCCTCGAACAGCTTCTCGCGCCGCTCCGCGCTCAAGGCCGATCCGACGCCGTGCCAGAGCTTGAGGCGCAGCAGTCCCTCCTGGGTCAGCGCGCGTCGGGCCGCGCCGCTCGGCCGAAGATCTGGCTTCGTCTCGACGATCTTCTTGTCGATGGCATTGTGGACCGCCTTCACCGCCATGCCGCTCACGGCAGCGGCCTCAGTCGGGGTGTAGATGCGGTCGGCAGCCATAATTATTCTCCTGATAGAGAATAATATAGGAGTGTTCGCCTGGACGGTAGAGGCTGCCGCCTCAATCCCCCTCGCTGGGGGGAGTTGCCTGTCAGGCCTCGTCGTCCGGCTTGACCAGCTCGACGTGGCTGACATCGAGCGCCTGCGCCAATTCGTAGAGCGTGATGACGGTCGGATTCCGCCTGCCACGCTCGAGGCCGCTGAGATATTGCTGACTGAAGCCAGAGCGCGCCTCGACCTCCTCCTGGGTCAGGCCTTTCTCCCGACGCAGGCGGGCGAAGTTCCGTCCGACCAGTTTGCGCATGTCCATGCGCAGACGGATGACAATTTACATACTTTAGGTTTATCAACTTTAATATGTAATCTCGCCATTGAAAGAGGATCAGCGTATGATCCATGGGCAGTGATCGAGCGGGAATAAGCCAAGCGTGTCCCGCCATCAATCAGGGAATGGGGACCCTGGTTACATGACAAGACGAACGACCGCGGTTTCATGCCAGGGGTGCCGCATTCGCCGGCTCCTCAACGACCAGATCGAGACGGTGGGTGTTGGGTCCCAACCTGCACCGGAGCTCAATAGAGCCTTTGGACCAAAGGGATGAGCGACACGACCCTCCTCGACGAGCCACCGGAGAGCTCGACGCTCACCGATTACGACCGCACACACATGAAGCTCTATCTGCGCCTCCTGGACGCCGCGACAGACGGGGCGGACTGGCGCGAGGTGGTCTCGGTGTTGTTCGGCCTCGACCCGGATCGTGAGCCCGAGCGGGCCCGCCGCGTCCATGACAGCCATCTGGCCCGCGCCCGTTGGATGACCACGGACGGCTACCGCCTGCTCGTCCGCGAGGGCCATCGCGACCCACCCTCGTGATGCGCTGAGGGCAACACCTGTTGCACAATCCGGGGCTTCCGCATGGTCGCACACGCGAGAATTGTATTCGGCTGAGTCTGCCCCAGACTGACGGTCGGAGAATGCAATGTCCCTGGACACGTCCCGCTGGCGATCACAGTCCACCTACGACTATGTCGACACGCTGACCGCCCCCGACATCGGATGGGAATGGCTGAGGCGCAACGAAGACTACCAGAGCAGCTACGCCGCGTTCAGTCAGGCCGAACATCCTGCTCCAACGCTGACGGAAGGTGCAGCGCGAAAGTGGGGACTGCGATTTCCCGGTCGATCCCGCGCATAGGGCAACCGACGCGGACATCTTCTGGCTTCCAGAGGAAGATACCAGCAGCGTCATCCTCACCTTCGCGCCGCCAGCCTTCGGTTCCTCCAGCGACGTGCTCTCGCTGCTGACCGGCTCGGATCTTGTCCGCGCCGATGACGGGCTTCACCATCTGCGCGACCTGGCCAACGGCCAGCGCCTCCACCTCGTCCTTCCGCCCGACGCCGCGCCGGGTCGGCCGCTTGCGGCCGTCGTGCCGCTCGGCCCCGACGGCTTCGATCGCCTCGAAGCCGTTGGCCGGCTCCTCGCCGCCCTGCATGGTCGCGAGGTGCCTCCTGACACCCGCCTGACGCCGCAGCAACTGGCGCGCGCCCGCCGCATGCTGCAGGCCGCCGATGGCCACCATAATGGTGCGACCCAGAAGGAGATCGCCGAGGTCATCCTCGACACCGGCCGGCTCACCCGCGACGAATGGCAGGCCTCTTCGGCGCGCCACGCCGTCATGGGCTTGCTGCGCGGTGCCCGCGCCATGATCGCCGGCGGCTATCGCAAGCTGCTTCGTCATCGTCGGCGATCCTAGACCAGCTGGGCGCCGTCCCCGGTGTGGGAATTCAGGTCCCCCCAAAATCCCACTGCAACTCGCCAGTCGCGCTTCGCCATCGTGACCGTCACCGACCGCCCTCCCCCAGCGGTCTGAGCGACCCTCACGGAGACCCGATCCATGCGACCCGATCTCGCCATTCTTCCTCCGCGCTACCTGCGCACCAAGGAAGCCGCGGAATTCCTCTCCCTCTCCGCCCGCACTCTGGAGAAGCACCGGACCTATGGAACCGGCCCCGCCTACCGCAAGCTGGGCGGGCGCGTCGTCTATGCGGTGGACGATCTGAAGGCCTGGGCCGAGCGCGGCGCCGTCACCTCCACCTCCGATCCCCGCGGCACCGTCCTGCCTGCCAAGCGCCACGCCCCTGCCCCGCCGGCTTCTGCCGGCCGCTACGCCCGCTGATCCAGAGGCGGCTTCCCGATGCCGGCGCACCACCGACCCTCCCCGGAGCGTGAGCAGCTCGACCTGTTCCACGCGCGTCCCGGCGACTTCGCGCCCCGCGATGCGCAGGATCTCATGGCCTATCCCTTCTTCTCCCTGGCCAAGTCGCACCGCATCGCGCCCATCGACTTCTCAGCCGGTGATGTCGCCATCCGGGTCGAGGCCGTGCCCGACCACGGCATGGCCACCATCTGGGATGCCGACATCCTGATCTGGGCGGCGAGCCAGATCGTCGAGGCCCGCGACGCCGGCCTGCGCACCTCGCGCCTGATGGCGGCGACCCCCTACGAGATCCTCACCTTCATCCGGCGTGGCGTGTCCCTGCGGGACTACCAGCGCCTCAAGGCGGCGCTCGACCGCCTCCAGTCCACGACGGTGGTCACGTCCATCCGCCAGCTGGCCGAGGGACGGCGCCACCGCTTCTCCTGGATCAACGAATGGCAGGAGCGCACCGACGGCGCCGGCCGGCCCATGGGCATCGAGCTGATCGTCCCCGACTGGTTCTATCGCGCCGTGCTCGACGATGCGCTCGTTCTGACCATCGACCGGGCCTATTTCGATCTGACGGGCGGCCTCGACCGCTGGCTCTATCGGCTGGTGCGCAAGCACGGCGGGTGGCAGCGCGACGGCTGGCGCTTCGAACTGCGCCACCTTCACCAGAAGTCCGGCAGCCTCTCGCCCTTCAAGCGCTTCGCCTTTGAGCTTCGCGACGTCATCCGCCGCCAGCCGCTGCCGGGCTACCTGCTGTTTCTCGAAGTGGAGATCGGCGGCCGTCTGCTGCTCGCCTTCGAGCCATCAGCGCCCTGTGGACAGGCTGTGGATCGCATCGTGCTATCGGGAACCCCGGATATCGTGCCATCGGGAACCGCACAATCGTGCTATCGGGAACCAAAATCGGCCTTAAGTCCCGAGAGGAAAAATCGAAATCGCGCCCTTAACTTAGAGTCTAACGTAGACTCTAACTTTAAGACGCGCGCACGCGATGTGGATAACATCGCTACGAAGCCGGAAAGCGCCGCTCGATCTCTGACTATCAAAGATAGACGCGATACGGATTTCCGTAAAGACGGCTTTACGACTCGCGATACTTGCGGCCCTGCGCAACTGCCCCTCGACCCTGGTCGGGGAGGCCAGCGATGATCATCGCGCTGGCCAACCAAAAAGGCGGTGTCGGCAAGACCACGCTGGCCCTGCACCTCGCCGGCACGTGGGCGCGCCAGGGCAAGCGCGTCACCCTGATCGATGCCGATCCCCAGGGCTGGGCCCTCGACTGGTCGCAGCAGCGCGCCCGTGAGGGGCTGTCGCGCCTCTTCGGCGTCGTGGGCCTTGCGCGCGACACGCTGCACCGGGAGGCCCCTGAAATCGCCCGCGATGCCGACCATGTCGTCATCGACGGACCACCCCGCATCGCCGGCCTCATGCGCTCCGCGTTGCTGGCGGCCGACCTGGTGCTGCTGCCGGTTCAGCCGTCTCCCCTCGACGGCTGGGCCTCGGCCGAGATGCTCGCCCTGCTGCGGGAAGCACGCATCTACCGGCCGCAGCTCGCCGCGCGGTTCATCCTGAACCGGTGCGCCACCCGCACCGTCATCGCCCGCGAGACCGCCGAGACCCTGGCCGATCACGAGCCGCCGGTGCTCGCGACGACCGTTGGCCAGCGTGTCGTCTTTGCCGATGCCGCGCAGACCGGCCGGCTCGCCTTCGAGATCGACGAGGCAAGCCCGGCCGCGCGCGAGATCGTGGCGCTGGCGGCCGAGATCGACCGCCTGCGCATCGGGAGGATCGCCGCATGAGCAGGCGCGATTTCGTCGCCCGGCCGAACGACGCCGAGCGCTGGATCAAGGCCGCCGATACGCCATCGGCGCGCGATGATGTCGCCAATGCCTATAGCGCCAGGCTCACCATCGACGTCACGCCCGAGCTGCGCGGGCGCATCAAGGTCGCCGCCTTCCGGCGCGGCGTCACCGTCGCCGACATGCTGCGCGACCTCCTCGCACGCGAATTCCCGCCCCCCACCGAAGGAGATGCTCCATGACCAGCACCGGCGCTTCCCGCGGGCGTGGTGGCCGCCTGTCAAATGACGCCCCTGCGCCAGCAAGCACGTTTGTCGAGCTCACCTGGCTCGAGCGACGGATCGAGACCTGGATCCGCTTCGGCCACCACACCTCGGAAAAGATCATCGACCGTCACCGGCGCGTCCTCGGATTTCCTGCCGGGTCGGTCTTCGGGTTCGTGCGCTGGGCTGCGAACGATTTCGGCACCATCCTCTCGCGCATCGACATCGTGCGCGCGGTCGGCGCCGACGCGCCGTGCCAGACCGTGCCTTTCGTCCGGCCCGGCGGCGACATCCTGCTCAAGATCGACGGGTGGCCGAAGGTCGAGCGCGTCCTGCAAGGGATCGACGCCATCGAGGCGCGCCACATCGATCCGGCCGACGTCTCCCCCGATCATTGGCGCCATGTCCACAACCGGCTGATCGCCGGGCAGGAGCCGCGCACCTATTCCATCGCGCAGCACCACGCGTTCCTGCTGCGCCGGAGGGCCGAGCCATGACGCGCTTCGGCTATGTGATGGCGACATATGTCGCGACCATGGGCGTCACGCTCGCCGCATTCGTTCCGACGCCGCTGACGCTGGTCTGGAATGCCTCCGCCAGCGCACCGGTGGGCCTCTATACCATCTCCCCCGCAGATCGGCTGGAGGTCACCGACCTCGTCGCCGTCGCGGCGCCGGACCGGCTCGCGCGCTTCCTCGCCGCCCGCGGCTATCTGGCGGAGGGGGTGCCGCTGATGAAACGCGTTGCCGCGCTGCCAGGACAGCGCGTCTGCCGGCTGCGTGGCGAGATCACCGTCGACGGCATCGCCATGGGACGGGCCCTGGACCGCGACCGCCTCGGCCGCGACCTGCAGACCTGGAGCGGCTGCCACATCGTCGCCGGGAGCGAACTTTTCCTGATGAACTGGCAATCCGCCGACAGCCTCGACGGGCGGTATTTCGGGCCGCTTCCGGCGCGCGCGGTCATCGGCAAGGCCATGCCGCTCTACACCGACGAAGACGGCGACGGCCGTTTCGTCTGGCGCGCGCCGACCCGGTGACGCCCCGCGCCCAATCCCTTCCCACCCACCTCGAAGGAGCACCCGATGTCCCTCATCGGTCAGTTCAGCCGCACCCGGAACGGCTATGCCGGACACATCCGCACCCTCTCCATCGACGCGGAGATCGTCCTCGTGCCGGCCGAGCAGTCCGACGCCGAGCATGCGCCGGACTACCGCGTTCATCTCCTGGACGATGACGGGCCGGAGATCGGCGCCGGCTGGAAGCGCATCGGGGAGAAGGCCGGCGACTACGTCTCCCTGGTGATCGACGATCCGGTCTTTCTCCAGCCCATCCGTGCCCATCTGTTCCAGTCCCTCATCGACCGAACCGCATGGGGCCTGCACTGGACCCGTCCGTCAAAGCGCGGCGAGCGGGACTGAACCCATGACTGTCCCGCACCGGCGGCCCCTCGCCGAGCGGTCCTCCGCCGCCCGCAGCCTGAGCCTCCTTTTCCTTTCCGGCCTGCTCGCCACCACGACCGCACCGGTCGGCTTGCGCGCGCAGAACGCGCCCGTCGGTCGGCTTGAGGTGAGCGATTCCTTTGACGCTCCGATTGCCGAGGCCGCACAGCGCTTCGGCATTCCGGCGGCCTGGATCCGGGCCGTGATGCACGCGGAAAGCGCCGTGGATGCGACCGCCGTCTCCCCGAGAGGCGCGATGGGCCTGATGCAGATCATGCCCGAGACCTGGGCGGAGCTGCGTCGGCGCCACCGACTTGGCGATGATCCTTTTGATCCGCGCGACAACATCCTCGCCGGCGCCGCCAATCTGCGCGAACTCAACGACCGCTACGGCGCTCCGGGCCTGCTCGCGGCCTACCATGCGGGGCCGGCGCGCTACGAGGCGTATCTCGCCGGCCGCCAGTTGCCGGCCGAGACCCGCGCCTATGTCGCCATGCTCGCGCCGGCCTTCGGCGGCGGTGAGCTACCGGCGCCGATGGCCACACCTGCCGCCGATCCGCAATCCTGGCGCGGCGCGCCGCTGTTCGTCTCGCAGCAGGAGAGCACGCCTGCCACCGATGCGCCGACGACCACCAGGCCGGCTGGTGGCGAGTTGAACACGCGAATGCAAGACGCTGCGTCTGCGTTCACGCCGCAGCCTAAGGGCCTTTTCATTGCGCTCTCGCCCGCGGGAGGACGGCCGTGATCGCGCACGCTCATGTCGTTGCCACCCGTTGCCCCCGCACGCGCCTCACCGCAGAAGTTCCTCCTGCAGGAATGCGCCACGGATGCTACCCGGCGCAATCCGACTTGCCGAACAGCAGCAGGAGTGCCCCGATGGTCGCGCTCGTACCCTTGCGGCCTGACGCGCTGTCCTGGATAGGAAGGGCGGGATGGCAAGAGCAGTGGAAACACGACCGATTAGGAGGGCGAGATAAAAGCGCATGCCCGGATCGCGTCAAGCCACTGACGTGGCTCGCGCTTTTCCGTGCATGGTGGTCGATCGCGGGCATGCTGCCCGGTTTTCATGAGGGACTACAAGCCCCTCGTATGCACGCGCCTTTCTTGGCACCACCGAGGGGTCTGCCATGAGCGAGGGCGACAGCGACATCCGCATCCGGCCCGGCCGCATCCGCTCGACCCGCGCGCCGCGCCCGAAGAGCTTCATCAATCAGGTGCTGCGCGCCGCGCAGAAGGCTGGCCACACATCCAGCGCCTCACCGGGCGGGGCGGGCCGCTCCCGCTACGGCCGCTCGACCTTCGGCCGGGGCCGCGGCAGCTTCGGGCGATCGCGCCTGTTCAGCCCCGCACGCCGGGTCGTGGTCAAGGCTCGCGTGGTGCGCCACAAGGGCCGATCCTTCCGTTCGGCGCCGCTGTCGGCTCATCTCGCCTATCTCAAGCGCGAGGGGGTGAGCCCGGACGGCGAGAAGGGCGTGATGTTCGACGCCGCCTCCGACCGCGCCGATGACCTCGCCTTCGCCGGGCGGTGCGAGGACGACCGGCACCATTTCCGCTTCATCGTCTCGCCGGAGGATGCCGGCGAGATGGCCGACCTCAAGGCCTTCACCCGCGATCTCGTCCGCCAGATGGCGGCCGATCTCGGCAGCCGCCTCGACTGGGTCGCAGTGGACCATTGGAACACCGACAATCCCCACGTCCATCTGCTGCTGCGCGGGGTGGACGAGACCGGCGCCGACCTCGTCATCTCGCGCGACTATATCAGCCGCGGCCTGCGCTCCCGGGCGGAGGACCTCATCTCCCTCGAGCTCGGCCCCAAGCCAGAGCACGAGATCCGGCACGCGCTCGAGAAGGAGATCACCGCCGAACGCTGGACTCGGCTCGACCGCGAGATCCGGCTCGCGGCAGACGATGTTGGCTACCTCGACCTCAGGCCACAGGCTCCCGGGTCGGCCGATCCCGAGATCCGGCGGCTGATGATCGGCCGGCTGCAGCATCTGGAGAAGATGGGACTCGCCGCTCCGGCAGGCCCCGGCGAGTGGATGGTGGGGCTCGAGGCCGAGCGGCACCTGCGCGACCTCGGCCTGCGTGGCGACATCATAAAGACGATGCACAAGGCCTTCACCGAGCGGGGCGAGGAGCGCGGCGTCGCCGACTATGTGGTCGACGGCCCGGACGCATCCTCCCCCATCATCGGCCGGCTCGTAGACAAGGGCCTCCACAACGAGCTGACTGGCGAGGCCTATGCCGTAATCGACGGACTGGATGGTCGCGCCCACCATGTCCGCTTCCGTGGTATCGAGGCTTTCGCACACGCTCCGCCCCCTGGCGGCATCGTCGAGGTCCGCCGCTTCGGCGGCGCCGACGATGCCCATCCGACCCTGGTGCTCGCCACCCGGTCTGACTTCGATCTCACCCGCCAGGTCGCAGCGCGAGGGGCCACGTGGCTCGACCACCGTCTCGTTGAGCGTGAACCCATGGCGATAGCCATGGGCGGCTTTGGCCGCGAGGCGCGCAAGGCGATGGAGTCCCGCGCCGAGCACCTAGTGGGGGAAGGCCTCGCGCGACGGCAAGGGCAGCGCATCATCCTCCAGCGCGATCTCCTGGCCACCTTGCGCCGGCGCGAGCTCGACGCCGTGGGTGCGCAGCTCTCAGGCGAGACGGGGCTGCCGCACCTCAAGGCCGCGGCCGGCGAGCACGTCTCCGGCATCTACCGCCAGCGCCTGACCTTGGCCTCGGGCCGCTACGCCATGATCGATGATGGCCTCGGCTTCCAGCTCGTCCCCTGGTCGCGGGAGATCGAGAAGAGGCTCGGCCAGCATGTCACCGGCACCACGAAGGACGGCGGCGGCATCGAATGGAGCCTCGGCCGCAAGCGCGACCTTGGCCTTTAGGCAACTGCGAACTCGAAGGGAGGACTCATGTCCGCCACCAAGATCCTGTGGGGCCAGATCATCGTCGTCTTCCTGATCGTGCTCGCCACGACCTGGGGCGCGACGCAATATGTGGCCTGGCAGCTCGGCTTCCAGGCCCAGCTCGGGCCACCCTGGTTCCATCTCGCCGGCGTGCCGGTCTACTTCCCGCCGGCCTTCTTCGCCTGGTGGTTCTCCTATGACGCCTATGCCCCCGGTATCTTCGGCAGGGGTGCCCTCATCGCCGCGTCCGGCGGCTTCATCGCCATCGCCGCCGCCATCGCCATGTCGGTGTGGCGGGCGCGCGAGGCCAAGGCCGTCGCCACCTATGGCTCGGCGCGCTGGGCCGAGCCGCACGAGGTGAAGGCAGCCGGCCTCATCGGTCCCGATGGCGTGGTGCTCGGCCGGCTCGGCCGGGACTATCTGCGCCATGATGGCCCCGAGCACGTGCTGTGCTTTGCGCCCACCCGATCGGGCAAGGGCGTGGGCCTCGTCGTGCCCACGCTCCTGACCTGGCCTGGGAGCTGCATCGTCCACGACATCAAGGGCGAGAACTGGCAGCTTACCGCCGGCTTCCGGGCCCGGCACGGCCGCGTCCTGCTGTTCGATCCCACCAATCCCACCTCCTCGGCCTACAATCCCCTGCTGGAGATCCGCCAGGGCGAATGGGAAGTGCGGGACGTGCAGAACGTCGCCGACGTGCTGGTCGACCCGGAAGGCTCCCTGGACAAGAGGAACCACTGGGAGAAGACGAGCCACTCGCTCCTGGTCGGAACGATCCTGCATGTGCTCTACGCCGAAGAGGACAAAACCCTTGCCGGGGTGGCGGGCTTCCTCTCCGACCCACGCAGGCCGATCGAGACCGCGCTCCGGGCCATGATGACCACGCCGCATCTCGGCGCGGCGGGGCCACATCCCGTCGTGGCCTCGACCGCGCGAGAGTTGCTCAACAAGAGCGACAATGAACGCTCCGGCGTGCTCAGCACGGCCATGAGCTTCCTCGGCCTCTACCGCGACCCCGTGGTCGCCGAGGTCACCCGACGCTGCGACTGGCGCATCGCCGACCTCATCGCCGACGAACGGCCGGTCTCGCTCTATCTGGTCGTCCCGCCCAGCGACATCAGCCGGACCAAGCCCCTCATCCGGCTCGTCCTGAACCAGATCGGCCGGCGCCTGACGGAGGACCTTCAGGCCAGGGACCGCCGCCACCGCGTCCTGATGATGCTCGACGAGTTCCCCGCTTTGGGGCGGCTGGACTTCTTCGAGTCGGCCCTCGCCTTCATGGCTGGCTACGGCATCAAGAGCTTCCTCATCGCCCAGTCCCTCAACCAGATCGAGAAGGCCTATGGGGCCAACAATTCCATCCTCGACAACTGCCATGTCCGCGTGTCGTTTGCAGCCAATGACGAGAGGACGGCGAAGCGCATCTCCGATGCCCTCGGCACCGCCACGGAGATGCGGGCCATGCGCAACTATGCCGGCCATCGGCTGAGCCCCTGGCTCGGACACCTGATGGTCTCCCGGCAGGAGACGGCGCGCCCGCTGCTCACGCCTGGCGAGATCATGCAGCTCCCACCGTCCGACGAGATCGTCATGGTGGCCGCGGCACCGCCGGTCCGGGCGAAGAAGGCGCGCTACTTCGAGGACAGGCGCTTTACCGAGCGCGTGCTTCCGCCGCCCGATCCTGCCAGGGTCCCACGCACCTCCCGTGCCGACAGCTGGTCGGCGCTGGCGCCCATCAGGCCCGATACCGCCCTCGCGGCAGAGATCGAGAAGGCCGAGGACAAGGCCAACAGCGGCCTGCGCCGGGAGCCCGAGCTGCCGGAACACGTTGCCATCGCCAGCGAAGCCACCGTGTCGCGGCCAGCGGACGAATTCGCCATCATCCTCGATGACGAGCCGGACGACACGGCCCAGCAGGCCCGCGTGTTGCGCCAGCAGATGCGCGGCGTCGCCCGGCAGGCCGCGCTCGACCCCCAGGACGGCATCGAACTCTAGGAGGCATCCCGTGCGTGATCGCTTGAACCTGACCCTGCCGGCGGAGATGATCGGCCGCATCAATGAGCTTGCCGACCGCAAGAGACTCCCCCGCTCGGCCATCGTCGAGGCGGCGGTGGCCTCCTTCCTATCGCCCGACGCGGCAGACCAGCGCGAGGCGGCTTTCACCCGCCGTCTCGATCGCCTGTCACGGCAGGTCCAGCGCATCGAGCGCGACGTGCGCGTCACCGCCGATGCGCTCTCACTCTACATCCGCTTCTGGCTGACCATCACCCCGCCGCTGCCGCCCGACGCCCAGGCGACCGCACAGATCAAGGGGCGGGAGCGCTATGAGGGCTTCATCGAGACCCTCGGCAAACGGCTGCAGAAGGGCCAGAGCTTCCTGCATGAGATCCCAAATGACGTATCAGGACAACCTGTGGCGGAAGAGCCCAACTCCGCTGCTACAGGGTAGCCAGATCCGGCAGCAGCGCTTTACCGCATCCAGCGATGTACCTTCACCGTCGGCAGAGCACGAAGAGCGAAGGACAGTCGGTCGTGACCCTTAGGCGACGTTCGGAACGTCCGGTTTTTGGCATTTTGCCGGCTTGGCTTGATCGGCGAGGATGGGCCGGGAGAGGAATGGCAGTTTTGGGGCGCGGGGCTGAAGGCTGAAGCGCAGGGGTTTAAGCTCGATGAGCTGCGTGTGCAGCGCTTCGTGCTGGGCACCCACGACAACGAAGAGGGCCGTTTTGCGAAGCCGGATCCCCAGACAGCTCGTACGATACGTTCAAGGCTCATTCGCCTTCGAATCGTGCCCAAGCTGGACAGGCTCGCGGAAGCGGCATGGCCTCGCTGGCCGGTGCGTGTGCCCCTTGGCGAATGGTGCGACTTGACGCGGACGGGTCCTCGTCCTCTCATCCATCTGATGGGTGATCGACCATATGTAAGGTGGCAACTACAATCGGCCTAACCTGCCTCGGATGACGAAGTGGAAACTTGGTACGCGCCCCCGCAAAGCGAGCGTAGTTGCGGTTCCTCAGTGCCCGCCGCATGCCCCGCGCTGCAGGCGACCAACTGCAGCGGATTGGCGTTTTTGAAGTTCACGTTGCACAGGAAACCTTAATTGCTGTTTCAGCCGGAGCTCGTCACCCGTGTATGCTAAGTCCATTGCGATCTACGGCTTCAAGTGCTTCGGCAAGGCCGAAGTGGAATTCCGCTATCCCGGTCGCGCCGACGAACCGGAGATTGAGCATGCGAACATCAACCTGATCCTTGGCGACAATGGCGGTGGCAAGTCATCTGTTCTACGAGCAGTTGCTATCGCGGCCCTGGCCCCAGCTCTGATCAACGGGGGGTTCGTGCCCTATCGCCTTGTCCGGCGCGATTCCCAAGGTGGAATCCCCGGAGACAGTCTCCTCAAGCTTCTCGGCGTCCTTGATGACACGGAGCAGCCCGCGCCCGAGCCCGAGGGAACAGCCAAGAGGTCAAAGCGGCGAAAGTCAAAGGCGGCTGGGCTTCGCGAATTTCTCGCGCGTCTGAAGGCTAATCCGCGCAGTCAGAACGATCACCTGACGCTGCAATCGACCCCGGAGAATCCGATCTCGGATCTCATCTACGACGATTTCTCGCCCGCGTTCTTCGTGGTCGGCTATGGCGCGACGCGCCGGGTCGAAAGCGGCAACTTCAGTCCGTCGAGCGAGGATAGGCGCCGCGGTCGGCGTTATCAGCGCGTTGCCAGCCTCTTCGAGGATCATGTCGCACTTCGACCGCTGCAATCGTGGTTTCCGCAATTGCCGGACAGTCGTAAGACCGAGGTGCTCGATCTGCTGGCAACGGCACTCCCCGAAAACATCAACTTTTCCGGGGCGACGGAAGGTGAGGACTATGTTTTCTCATTTGATGGCGTGCCGACGCCTTTTCCGGCGCTCTCTGACGGCTACAAGGCCTTCGTCGGCTGGATCGGCGATCTGGTCGGCCACATGGTCTCAGTAGGTGAGGGCCGGATGCTCTCAGACCTGACGGGCATAGTGCTGGTTGACGAGATTGACCTGCACCTGCATCCGTCCTGGCAACGCGACGTGGTGGCGCGACTGTCCAGAGCGTTTCCGCGATTTCAGTTCATATTCACTTCCCACAGTCCGCTGATTGCCGCCTCTGTGCAGTCGACGAATGTCGTCGTCACCGGGACCGATTCTGTCGGGCTTCCAACCCTCGAACGAATGACGGAGAGCCTCTACGGCCGCAGCATCGAGGCGGTGCTCATGAGTCCATATTTCGGACTGGAAAGCGCACGTCCCTTCACGGCTCGAGCGTCTACCGATGCATTGTCGGCCAAGATTGTTGCAACGCCCGGCGGGGATGTCGATGCGGCGGAAGCCTTCTTGAGGCAACTGGCAGATCCGATGGAACGGATTCGGAGCGCGGCTGCAAAAATCAGGGAAAACTGACGGCCATGATTCGCCACGCGCTCGATCCGGATCAATTGCGTACCGATATCGAAAAGCAGGATGCGCGCTGGTTTGCAAAGGCCGCTACGCGTACAAGGAAGTTCGTAAGGCTCGGCGCGTTCGACGAGAATTCTTCGATATGGTCAACCGCCAAGCCAGCTTTCATGCTGCTACAACAGAACAAATGCGCCTTCTGCGAACGGCCGTTCACCGGGCCCGAAGAGAGCCGCATCGAGATGGATCTTGAGCACTATCGTCCGAAAAGTGCGGTCGCGATGTGGAAGCCGCCAGCGGGCGTCAGGCCTTATCCATCCCTGACGGGTGATGCTTCAGCGACGGGCTACTACTGGTTGGCCTACCAGACGGGAAACTATGCAGCGGCCTGCAAGATCTGCAATTCCGACCATAAGGGAGCTTATTTCCCGATTGCCGGAACGCGCTGTGGCGATCCGGACGATGCTGCAGCGCTGGCCGCCGAGCAACCCTATCTCGTCTATCCGATCGGCACTAGCGACGAGGATCCGGAAGATCTCATCACCTTTACCGGAACGGTTGCCCATCCGGTTGCTGCGGACGGTCCGCGGCACGCCCGCGGGGCACTTATCATCGACTTCTTCGGCCTCAATACGCGCGATCAATTGCATATCCAGCGCGCCGAGATCATTGAGCGCTTCGGCAAGGCCCTCATCGCCGTGGCAGACGGCCATGCCGAGGCGGCCGACCACAGCTATGTCGCGCAGATCCGGAACCCAATCATCCCGCATGCAGCCTGCCTCCGGGCGTTCAAGCGGCTCTGGGATGAGGACCAGCAGGGCGCTCGAAGACTATTTGACGCGTGCCGTAATATGCTAGCGACGCGATTGCTCGATCCAACTGCCGCGGGTTTGGGGGTAGGCATTCCTTGATGTTCGCAATTCTTCGCCCCGGCGAGGGCGATGAGGTCGGGGTTTCCGTGGCGGGACTGAGGTTGAAATTGTGGACGCGATCCATGATGGGCTATGCACCGCCTCGTCGTCAAAGGGGCGGCCTGGTCGGCCTCAACTGCTGATTACGGCCCCGGAGGGATGGGACCGTTCGGCCACAGAACAATGTGTCCCATGTCGTCCGCATCACCATCTACCCGCAGCGCGGCCGTTCGGCACTCCTGCATTCGGGGAGATCTAAGGGGCGGGCGCACCTTGCTTCCAAAGGCTTTCAGTCCTCTACCCCGAAGTCCGTCGGCATGTTGGGTGGCCAGTAACCTTTCGCCTGTTTTCGCAAAACAACGGAACGGTGCAGCAGTGCGCCTTCGGGGATCGTCCGCCGCTCGCCGAACGGAATGCTGATACCGAGCACCGAGGGGTGCTTCGACAAGGGCGGCTTCCTGCGCGGTATGATCTCCACAGGCTTCCAAGCCAGTGTGAGCGTCTCATGATCGTCCGCAAGCGGATCCGGGGCTATCTGATCTCCCCTGCTTCCCGTCCCATGCGCGATGGCGTTCACGCTCTGTGTGCGGAACAAGACATCCCTCTTCGCCGCCTCGCGTATCATCCAGGCCAGCGGCACCTTGGCGAGTGCGCTCTGCTCCTCCGGATATCCGCCACCGACATCCCCGTGTCCGCCGGCAAACCAGACCTCTTTGAAGTCTTGCGGCCTGGCAGCATCACGATTGAAGGGATTTCCCCAGAACTCCTGCCTAGGCTCCCAAAGCTGGGGCTGGAACATGGTTCGGCGCTCGTCGATCGCCACTGCGTGGAGCACGCTTTCGACACTCTTGTTGCGGCGCGTGAAGGCGTGTGACTTGAGCCGAGGGCGCCAACGTCCGCTCTCGATGACCGATGCGACGGTATCGAACAGTCCTAGCAGCCGGATGGGCGGACGGTCGGTGTCGAGCGTTCTTTCGAAAAGGCGGACCTCTTTGAAGCTGTTCGCCTCATGATCATCCCGCTCATCGACGCCCTTATAGGCACGATAGGCGTAGTCGAGCAGATTGAGGTTGTGGACCTTCATGATCCCGACCGCATGGATGAATCCGGCGAGTACACGCGCCGTGTATGCACCTCGACTGAACCCGAAGATCATGATCCGGTCACGCTCGCCTCGCTCGCCGTCTTCTGAAGGCTGGCGGGAGCTGTAGTTCTCGACGAGGAAGCGGTAGGCCTCCTTCACGTTGCTGTCGAGCCCCATGCCCGTCGCGAGCCCCCAAACTTCGCCTGCTTTGCTTGCTGTTCGGAACCAGGATCCGTCACCCCCAAACGTCCCCACGCCCGGGTCATAGTAGACGAGCTGGCTTTCGTCCTTTTTCATGGCCTGGTACAGCCGCAGGACATTCGTCCTGTCCTGCGAAATCTGGTTCGATGTTCCGTCCAGGAGAAGCACAATGTTCTTACGCATCCTGTCTTTTCCTATGTTGAGCGCATTGCATTTCCACTAATAATTTCACAATTAAAATTAAATACGATATCTGATCGCCGTTATAATATTTGAAAAATATTGTAGAATATCAACCTCAAATCCTATCTTTTTTCCGATAGTTTTGTCAATAAAAATGCTGATTTGTCGCGAGCGTGACAAAATTTTGCTGGTTTACGACGTGAGAACTCAATTTTAGCCTTGATGAATTAGCTTCGGATGCGAGCGTTGAACATCGTCGATGGCGTTATATGACTAAATAGCGCCTTAGGCGAAGGTCCACCTCGCGCCGCGGCAAGCGACAGCGCGGATGTGCTGCGGTCTTCGACAGGCATGCGTGGAGCGTTACCGAGTCGCACAGGCCAGCGGTCTCTATGCGGTCAATGATCCAAAGAACCCCATGGACGGCGAGCCCTTCGGCTTCGGCAACCGCGCGTAGTACACTGTCGCCCGTCAGAAGCGTCCATTGCCTCCCTTGAGCCAGGGCGAAGGCGAATGTGTCCGCGACCGAAAGCCGTCGATCAATTCTGCCCAATTGTGTCGCGCGCCGGACCTCGCCTCCCTCTAGGGACTCGATGACAATTCCGAGCGCGCGCAGTCTTTCGCCGAACTCGACATCGAGTTCGCGCTCGAACAGGAGATCGGGAACCACAAGGCTGTCCTGGAGCCCGAATGCTGCGTCGAGTAGGTCGCCACGGTCAAGATCGATGATCACCGAGGTGTCAGACACCAAGAACGGCATGGTCTCACATGGCCTCGGCCAAACGCTGATCGAGCGCCTTCAAGGTGATGCCGAGCATCTCGGCCGCACGACTCTCGCCGATCACCCCTTCAGCTAACGCACGATAGCATAGCCGTTCGAAGCGCTTTGGCTCTTCATAGCTCGCCTCGATGCAGGCCGGCTCTGCGAACGGCTCCTTGCGCCACCCACGCTTGGTGAACTCTTTGAAGAGCTCGGAAAAGGCATTCTTCCCGATAATGCCGAGATCATGGCAGCGAAATGCGATCGCCTGGACGCTGACGCCGAACCGCTGCTTGAGCGCGACCAGTTCACCAATACTGATCGCAGAGCGCTGCGCGCCGACCTCGGCGCGCACGACATCGGCCGGCATCAGGAATGCGCCGGCAAAGCGATGTGCCGCGCGTTCCTCGTCGACCCCTGCTGCGGGCAACATCACCATGTGACCGAGTTCATGCGCAAGCGTGAAACGCTTGCGCTCCGCCCAGATATTCTTGCGCACAACGATCACGCGCGCCGCGTCGCGCCCCTTCCGCATGACCCGTGCGGCCAGACCGTCGATGTCATCGAGGTCGATAGAGAGCACCTTGACGCCGCGCTCTTCTAGCAGCTCAGCGAGCTTGGGTACCGGATCATGGCCCAGGCCCCATTCCTCGCGAACCGAGCGAGCTGCATCTTCGGCGTCGCGCATGTCATATACTGGATAAGGCGCGCTGCGCGGCTGCTCCCACTCGACGCTTTTGAGCCCGAGCAAATCCTCGATTGCCAGGTAGCGCTCGAGCAGTTGCAGCGTCTGCGCTTCAATCGTCGCCTCTTCCTTGGCGCTGCGCTTCTTTCGGAAATCGACCCCTTCCAGCGTCAGTTCCTCGTCGCTGAGCAGATAGGACTCGCTGACCCCAAGCGCGGACGCGAGCGCCATCAGCGCGCGCGAGCCCGGCATGTCCTCGTTGCGCTCATATTTTCCGATCGCCTGGGCACTGACGATGTTGCCCATGCGCTCGGCGAGCTCTCGCAGCGACATCCCTGCGGATGCCCGCGCAAGCTTCAGTCTCGTGCCGATCATGGCCTGACTACCTTTCGCGCTATCGGTTTACAAAAATCAATATAATGGAAATTTTGTAAACCAAAGACCCTTGAAATACCCATAGGGAAGCCCCAGATGCGGACTTCGTGGTGGCATCATAACGCAATTTTGTAAACTGGAGTTTCGCAATGGCCTCAAATATGTTTCGCGGCGATGGACGGCCGCAAGACCCCTTTGGCGACCCGCTTGATGCGATCCTTGCCGAGATCGCGATCAATCTCCAGTTGCCGCCCGGCCTCCACGCCAAGGCGGTCGGTCGCTATGAGGCGGTTTGCCGACATATCGATCGCCCCGGCAGCCCGCTCGAAGGGCGCGTGTCCAGCCTCTACCCGCAGGGGTCGATGGCCATCGACGCGACGATTTCGACCCGCGGCACCGACGATGAATATGATCTTGACGCCGTCGCCGAGATCATCGGCGGCAATGAGGGGCCGGAGGAACTGCTCGACCTCCTCGAAGCCGCGCTGGAGGGCTATCCGATTTCGCGGATCGAGCGGAAGACCCGCTGCATCACCCTCTATTATGCCGATGGCATGCACCTCGACGTGACGCCGGCCCGTCGCTTCGCGCCCAAAGAAAAGGAAGGCGCAATCGCCCATGCCAAGAAGGGGCGGCCGCAAGAACATCGCTATGTGCCGATGAACGCCTACGGTTTTTGCGTGTGGTATAATAATAAGGCGCCGGCCGAAAAGCGCTTCGCTCTTGCGCTCAACCATCAACTCTATGCCAGTCACGGGCTCGTCTTCGACGCCGCCGAGGTCGAGGAGGTACCTGAGCAGACGCCGCTCCTCATCAAAAGCGTCACCACTGTCGCGCTCCAGCTTATCAAGCGCCATCGTAACATCCTTTACGCCGATACCTCGGACCGCATGCCGCCTTCGGTCGTGCTGTCCTGCCACGCCGGCCACGCGGCGGTGCCGGGTATGGGCCTCACAGACATGGTCATGCGCCAGGCGCGCTGGACGGCGCGGGCTATTGATCAGGCGGCGCGGCAGAACAAGCTGCTCGACGTGCCCAATCCCGAATTTCACCAGGAACGCTTCACCGATCGCTGGCCGGAGAATCAAACCCAGCAGCAGCACTACGCGCGAGCGTTGAACGCGTTGGCAGATGGGCTCCAGGCCGCCCGCGAACGCGGCGTCCAACTGGAGGATCTCCAGGAATGGCTGCGCGAGCAGTTCGGTCAGCGCGTGGTCTCGCGCTCGATCGAGACCTTCAACAAGCGGCTCGGTCAGCAGGTGCAGGCGCGCCAGCATGGCTATACCCGCAAGGGCGGTCTCTTCACTCCGGCGGCGCCCGCAATCATCACCGGTACCAGCGCGTTAGCGCCGGTGGCGGCGCGCGCACATACCAATATGGGCGAGCGCCGCTGATGATGGTCCATAGCATCGACGCGCAGATCCAAGCGATGCGGACGATCTGGCCCGAGCTGGCGCTGGTCGCGCGCAATGCCGAGGCCGCCGCATGGAAGGGGCCGGTTTGCCCGCTCCTCCAGACCTACCGCGTCGGCATCCTCTATCGGGCGCCGATGCTAGTCGAAAATCTCGACTCGCGCCGACTGCAGCCGCGCGTCTCGATCCTCGCGCCCGCACTTCGGCCGCGACCGGGCGATCCCGAGGGACGGTTGCCTCATGTCTATTATGGGCCGGACGGCGAAGTGACGCTCTGCCTCCTCGATCCCGATGCGGGTGACTGGTCGCCAGCGGATCTAATCGCCGAGACGACGGTGCCTTGGACCATCGAATGGCTCGCGGCCTATGAGGGGTGGCGCGCCACCGGCAAGTGGACCGCGAGCGGCCGCCATGTGGAGACCGCCAATGGCTAAGAGCAAAATCCCTCAGAAGGTGCAATCGGCGCTTTGGGCGCGCGCCGCCGGGCGCTGCCAGTATCGCGGCTGCAATCAGGATCTCGTCGGCGACCTGATCTCCGGCAATGAGGACGCGTTGTTCGGCTTCATCGCGCATATCGTCGGCGACAGCGCTGAGGGGCCGCGCGGGCATCCGGTTCGCTCGCCGCAGCTTGCCAAGAGCCTCGATAATCTGATGCTGATGTGCGCTGTCCATCACAAGCTGATCGACGTCGACGGTCTCGCTGATCATCCCGAGCCGCTACTGCTCGGTATGAAGGCCAAACATGAAGCGCGCGTCGCGCTGCTTGCCGGCATCGACGAGGACCGCGCGTCCCATGTCCTGCGCTTCGGCGCCAGCATAGGCGCGAACGAAGCCCTGGTCTCGACGCGCGCGATCTTCTCCGCGATGCCGCCCGATCATCATCCGGCAAGCGCCCAGACCATCGACCTTGAGATGACGGGCCATGCCTTCGCCGACAGCGATCCGGTCTTCTGGGCGATGCAGCAGGCCAATCTTCAACGTAATTTCGCCAAGCGTGTCGGTGGACGGATCGAGCACCAGGAAATCCGCCATCTGAGTGTCTTTGCTCTCGCCCCTCAACCCCTTCTGATCGAACTCGGCCGACTACTGTGCGACATCGTCCCCATGGTCGTCCATCAGCGGCACCGTGAGCCTTCGACCTGGGACTGGCAGCGCGATTGCGAAGCCGTGCGTTATCAGACGGGCGAGCCCGCAGCGGACCGAGTCGGCGCGGTCGCACTGAAGCTCGGCGTCAGTGCGACTATCACCGATGACCGGATTGAGCGGGTGCTCGGGCAAGATACGGCGATCTGGAGCCTCTGCGCCGAGGCACCCCATAATGATATCATCCGGTGCCCCGAGGATCAGGCGGCCTATCGTAAGGCGCTCCGCGGGCTGTTCGACGCGATCAAAGCACGCCACGGTTACGGCGTGCCTATCCATATCTTCCCGGCTTTGCCGGCATCGCTGGCGGTGGAAACCGGCCGGGTGTGGATGCCCAAAGCTGATCCAGAACTCAAAATCTACGATCAGCAGCGAGAAAATGGTTTCGTTTACGCGCTTACGATAGGAAAATCCGGTTAGATACACGTATTTAAAGCGTGAGGATTGAGAGTTGTTATTGTAAGTAAGATGAGTAATATATGTATTCGCTCCTCGATAACGCAACTGATAGGCATGTTCTTGGCCTAGATCTGAGGCTTTGCGCCGGCAGTTCAAGGCGGATTGCCGGTGCCGCTGACCCTAAGGCGAAGTTCGAGGCGTCCGTTTTTGGGCATTCGCCCGCTTGCCTGGTACGTCGAGGATGGGGCCGGGACCGGACTGGCAGGTTTCGATCGTCGATCGGGGCGTAACGGACATTTCTTCGAGGCGGTGGAGTCCAGGACCAGGCTCGTCTCTGTCGGACGGCGAAACTGGGAAGGTACCACCCCCCAACTCGCGAAGACGAAGCGAGGAACATGCAGCCGCAGGAGGGTCCTAGACCGCTTCGGCGGCCACGAGTGCGATCTTGATCATCAGCCCCGCGATTGGCTGGTGTATCCAGTAGTCGCGGCACTCTCGCGCGGCGCCTTGGCGAAGCGCGCGAGCGTAGAGATCCACCTGACCACCGAACGCGTTCAGCCGCTCGTCGTCAAAGGCCATCGCCCCTGGGAAGCTCTTGTGATCGATCACGGCAAAGCCGTAGCCGTCGTCGATCAGCAGATCGATCCTGCCGGAGATGACCTGAAGGTTCTCCGCCGCGTGAACCGGCCACTCCCGCATCCGGGCGGAGCCGCCGTAGCGCTGATCCAGAAACGCGTGCAGTCGGTCTGCGGCCTCGACCAGGTCGCCCGGCGCGAGCTGTGGCGCGCCCCACCTGCGCAGCATGTCGCCGGCGAGGGCCAGCCGAGCCGATACCGGGCGGACGGGATCGTCGAAGGCGAAGAAGCGGTGGAAAGCCTCGCCGACTGCCTGCAGGTCAGGATCGCCAACCAGAGTGATGCGCGGCCCCAGCTGCACCGTCTCGGCCACGCGAACCGTGCCGGAGAACGTGCGGGCGCTCGGTCGCAGCCTGAGCGGGGGATGCAGCTGCCTGACCGCGGCCGGACGTGCGAACTCCAGCGCTGGTTCCCTTGCCTCCGCGTCCAGCCTCGGCGGAGGCGGCCGTAGTGCGAAGGTCTGGTCATTGATGGCCAGTGGATCGCTGGGCAGTCTGATGAGGGGCTGTCCGTCGTCCGTAGCCAGCTCGTTCAACCAGTCGGTCTTACCGGTAGTCGTAAGCGCGAGATGGTCGCGGGCGCGCGTCATGCCGACGTAGAGCAGGCGGGTTCTCTCCAGCTTTTCCTCTTTAAGGGTCCGCTCGCCCTCAGGGCTGAGCGCGGCCGCCTGATCCAAGCCGACGTCCTTGGCTTGAGCGCCGTACGGCCAAGGCCAGTAGCGGAGCACCCGTCCGGCCAGTGGGTCGCGCCAGTCCGGCTTGTCGAGTTCCTCGGCGTAGACGCCGAAAGGGTTGCCCTTCGCCTCGTGCTCGAGTCCGGTGAGCACCACGATCGGCCACTCCAGACCCTTGGAGCCATGGTAGGTGAGGAGGTTGACCGCCTCAGGATGACGGCTCTGAGGCTGCGCCAGCGCGTCTCGGGTGGCGAGCCATTCGCACGCGCCGGCGAGAGTGGCGGCCTGCCGTTCCGACCGCTGCTCCTCCTGGTAACCGTCCAGGAGCGAACGCACGGCCTCGAGATTGGCGAGACGCTGCTCCGCAAGTCCCCAGCGGGCGACGGTGGCCAGCATGCCTTCAACGTGGAGGACGCCGTCGAATATCTCCCCCGGGGTGAGCTGCGGCGCAAGTGATCGAAGGTCCTTCAACTCCTGCGTGAACGGGACGCAGGCTTCGAGAGCCTCCACGTTGTGCTGCTCGAAGGCGGCGCCAAGCCAGCCGTCGTCGTCACAGGAAAGTCGGACGACTTCGGCGAGCGCCAGGCTGTCGGTCGGATCCGCGACCCAGCGCAGCGCCGCTAGGGCGAGTTCCACCTCGGCCTGGTCGAGCAGCCCGCTCCGCTCGACCGCCACCCTTATGTCGCGCCGCGACAGCGCCGACGCCAGCTGAAGCACCTGGTCGTTCGATCGGCAGAGAACCGCGACGTCCCCGCCTCTCGCAGGCCGCGCCGGTCCCGTCTTCGGCTGGATCTGCCAGCCGGGGCCGTCAGCGAGGAGACCGGCGATTTGGCTTGCCAGGTCCTCCGTCCGAAGGTCCTTGTTCGATCCGGCAAGCTTCCACACCGATAGCGGCGGGAGGTCACCGTCCGCCTCCGCACGGTCGTAATCGGCGAAGGTGATCTCCTCCGGACGCATGCCGGTGCGGCGGAAGTTCGGCTCGAACGAGGCGTTCACCAATGCGCCCAGAGCCGGCCGCGTCCTGTAGGACTTGCGCAGGAATTCGAAGGTACCGCCGGTGTCGGTCGTGATCGCCTGGGCCGCGGCCTGGGTGAGCGCGGGGTCCGCGTCGCGGAACCCGTAGATGGACTGCTTCGGATCGCCGACCCAGGCGTTCACCGGTGCGATGCTGGCGAGCGCCGAGAAGATGGCGATTTGAATCGGACTGGAGTCCTGATACTCGTCGACGAACACGGCGCCGATCAGCTCGCCGAGGCGGGCGTGGTTGGACGGATTGCGCAGGATCTCGAGGGCGAGCATTTCCTGGTCGACGAAGTCAACGAGTCCGCGCGCGTGCTTGAAGGCGGCGTAGTCGGCGAGGCACTGCGCCGCGCACTCGAGTTGCATCCTGATGAAGGTCTCGATGTCGGCGCGCAGGCGCGGGTGGCGCGCGTGCGCGGCCGCCGCCGCGATCACGTCAGTGAACAACTCCGCGTCGGCCTTGGTCGCGCCCAACTTCGACAGCCGCGCCCATTCGACCCAGGGGAGGTGCTCGCCGCGCTGTAACCGCGCCGCCGCCGCTTCCACGCAGGGCACGTCCTTCTTGAGCGTGCCCTGCTTGAGGCTGGCCCGCCGCGGTTCGATCGCGGCCAAGCATTCGAAGACTGCGTCGGCGAGTGCGGCGTCGAGCGTCTCGGTCGTTTCGCCTGGAGCGGCCATCGGCAGGAGCTGCGTCAGGCTCGCCACGGAGTGATCGGCGGAGGCGCCGATACGCTCCGGACCGATGCCGTTCGAGCGGGCGAGGTCGACGATCCGGCGAAGATGATCCTGCCAACCATCGATGAGGCGGCCGTGCATGAAGAAGCCCTGCGCCTGCAGGTCGAACCGCTCCGCGATCTGCTGCAAGGTCGGGGCGTAGCCCGACATTGCGGGGCCGATCGCCCGCGCAAAGACGGCCTTCTGCCGGTCCTCGGGGATAACCTCGGCGACGGGGGACCGGCCGAGCTCGAATGCAAATTCCGAGATGAGCGAGCCGCAAACGCTGTTCACCGTTCCGATCCGCGCAGCGAGCATCGCGGCCGCGAGGTCGGGCCGGTCGCCTTTGATCAGCTGCGAGCGGATGCGGCCCGCGAGCTCCGCCGCCGCTTTCTTGGTGAAGGTAGTGGCGAGCAGCCGGTGCGGGACGAGCCCCGTGCCTACCGCCGACCTGATCCGCTCGACCAGCGTGTAGGTCTTGCCGGTGCCCGCCGACGCGATGATGGTGTCGACGCGTTTGTGGATAATGCCAGTCACCTGGTTCATGCCAGCCCCCTCACGCGGCAGAGCGTCTGATAGTCGCACCACTTGCAATTCGCTTCGAGCACGATTGGAAGATCGGCCGGCAAGTGCTCTTCGTGGCCCTCCACGCCGCAGGCGATGAGCTGGCCCGCCTCGGCGCGGTCGGCCAGTTTGCGCCAGCTCTCGCGGACTGCTGCCCAAGTAGCGGGGAAGCCCCGCGCGCCTTCCACCGCACGCCCGATGAGGCCGCCCTCCACGAGCGTCGCGAATTGACGTTGGTTGAGGAGAAAGTAGCCGGCGCGGTAGGGCCCGTCGCCGGCCGTCATCGCCCCGTAGGTGGCGAGCTGGACGGCGTTGCCCTGCTCCAGTTCCTCCCGGCGCTTCTTGTCGTTGCGGGTCCACTTCAGGTCGATGATCACGTGCTGGCCGTTCTTGTCGCGCGCGATCAGGTCGACCGCACCGCGCACCGACAGCGCGTTCTCGAAAGTGGCGCTGACCTGCTTCTCCGCCTCCTCGATGGTCAGTTCGTTGACCACAACCGTCCGCGCCAGTTCGGCCATCGCCGCAGGGAGGCGGGCGCGCGCTTCGGCCAGCTGGGCCGCGAGCTCCGGGAGGCGGAGCGGCGCAGCGATTTGATCGATGAGGTAGTCCAGCAGTTCCCCGGCACGCTCCTTGGCGGCCTCGGCGGACGGAGGGTCACCGGGAACGAAAATTTCCTGCGCCAGTGCGTGCGCGAGATTGCCGAGCAGCTGATTGGCGTCGGGGATCGAGCGGACCCGGCCGGGTCGCAGCCGTGCGACGTGCTTGAGCGCCCATTTGAGGTGGCAGCCGAGTCCCGCCTCGAAGGAAGTGGCCGAATGGATCAAGCCCTCTAGTCGCTCCCTATATCCGGCCGGGGCGGGCCAAACCGGGCGTGATTGCGGCAGCGGCGCGACGCGCACCGCTTCCCGCCGGAGCTCAACACCACCCACCGTGATGGTGGGCGCCGCCAATGCGTCTTCGATCCGGACGCACGAGGCGAGCTTCTCGGTCGCCGGCGCAAGTCGGTGCGCCAGCGGGTGCAGAGCTTCGTCGTCGCCGGAGTCGAGACCGCCGGCGACGAGGAGTAGATTGCCCCGCGCATGGAGCACGGCCCGCTCCCAAGAGGCGCTCGCGGCCCGACCGACGAGCCTGACGTCGTCGACCGGGCAGCCTTTGTCGGCGAGTTCCTGCCGTTCTGCATCCGTCCAGGGTTGTCGCTGAAGACCCTCCTGCGTGGTCCGGAAGTTCCACCAGACCACCGTCTCCGCCGGCGCCCACAGGCTCCCGGGTTGCGGCACGCACCGCCACTTCGCAGCTTCCGCCGCGGCCGCCGGATTGTCCTGGCCGATGTCGAGCGCCTGATCGATAATACGTTCGACGAGCGTCCGCGGCAGAACTTCGTGCGCGAGCTTGACGAGCGCGACGCGGACGTCGCTGGCGAGTGCTACCGTGGCGGCGTAGAGTTGATCGCCGTCAATCGCGTGCCGCGCGCCCGCCCAGGCTATCGTCCGGTCGCATGCGGCGAGCGCCGCCGTGAGCGGCATGCCGGCGTTGGGATCGGCCGGCTCAGGTTCGACCCATTCAAGCCAGCGTTCGAGGTGCGCGTGCGCCTTCTTGAGCTTGGCCGGATCGCCGTGGGCATCCGCCAGTTCCGCTTCGCCGATTTCGGCCCATGCGTCCCGCCAGACGGTGCTGCCGCGCCCCGGCGCTTCCTCGAGCGCGGCCGCGAGCCGTCGGGCCACACGGGGCGCGATCGGCGACGTCGGGAAGGCGAGCAGCTCCATCAGCGCGCGCGGATCGAAGGGCGTCCATGCAATCTTGAACGCGAGCAGGAGGATTTGGAGTGACCCGCGGTGCGCCGAGGCGCGGCTGCGTCCCGCACGCGGCTGACCGGCAGCGCAGAGGCCGTGGTCGAGAAGGTGAGTATCGGCATTCTGGGCGATCAGGACGGCCTCGCGATCACCGCGCTCGGCGAACCACTGACCCGTAACCTCCGCCGCCAGCGCCCCGCTTGCAGAGGTCGCGATGGTCACCGTTCCATCCGGCTCACCGTCAAGGGGGCCTCCACCCATCATCCAGCGCTGCAGACGCCCTAGGGCGGTGCCGTCCGGCGCCGCCGGCGCAAGTGGAACCTGCTCCACTGCGACGCCGCACAACTCCAGCCGATCGAGCAGGCGCCGCCACCCCGCGGGATGAACGTCCCTCGGGTCTATCAGTCGAATCCGCCGGATTGGCAACGCCGGTCCAGCGGCGAGGTCCTCCACCAGAGCACCCACCCGATCGGCGAGGCCGGGCGGCAGGACGGCGCCTGCCTCATCCGCCGCCGCGAGGTCCGCGAGGCGCGGATTGGTCCAACCGGCGGCGGGATCCCAGCCGGCGTCGACCAGCTCATCACGCCAGCGCAGCAGTGTGCGGGCGGTCGCCCACCCGTCCACCTTGAGCGACTTGGTCCAGAAGCGGGACGGGCCGTCCAATTTCTCGAGCGCAGCCTCGAATGCGGCGATGCGCACCACGTTGGGGGTCGAAGGAGCGCCGAGCCCGCGGGCGGTCTCTAGTATCTCGACGAAGCCGTTGGGGCCTACCACCGGCGCGCCCGAGGCGGCCGAGCCGGTTCCGCCGTGCTCAGGCCAAGCTCCCGCGTCGGCATGAAGCCCGAAAACGATGTCCATCATTCCGCCCCTCCCGCCTTCCGCTATTTCCTGCACGCCCATTAAGCCCAACCGAGCTGCTGGTGATGATCTGCCGTGCTCGAAGCCCCTTGAAAAGACCACCAATAGTTGCGGAAACTCGTCGCCAAGTGAAAGGTCCGCGATGCCCGGAAGGTAGCAGACGTTCAGATACTCGCGCGTGTCGACGTCGGCCTCGTGCAGCGGCATGCGCGCCGCGTAGCCGGTCTCCCGCACGTGCGGACGCCTGTCGAGATCCAAACCGTCTCGCGTGTGACGGCATTGTAGAGCACGGTGTTGTCGACCAGTATCCTGACCTTGCCCGTCGACCCAAGGCGCGAGCGGGCAAGGGCGGTGGACATCTCGACCATGCAGTCGACGACGCGCGGCGTGAACCTGTAGCTTAGCCGCTCCTTGAGGTTCGCCAGCCGTCGGACGGGGCCGATCACATCCGGAGGCCCGTCAGGCCGGCACGTCCACGTCCAGCCAGCGCGCGTAGGCCCTCACGTCGATCATCGGCACGGTCGCCTTCTCCTGGAGGCGCGCGATGAGTTCGAGCAGGAACGCGGTGGCGGGCTTGCCCATCGGCGTCAGCGTGCCGCATCCCGTGTCGTCACACGAGAAGATTCCGTGCGCAGCGACGCACCCGAGGTCCAACCGGTCGTCCGCGTCACCGACGGCGAGCGCCTTCACGAGCGGCTCGCCCAGGCCCGGCTTCCAGTCACTTTCGAGCGTCAGGAGGCCGCCGACGATGTACTGCAGCGGCTTGGCCGGGTAGGTCCCACCGGCGTGCGGGATCGGAAGGCTGGTCCGTTTGAGCCCCCGCACGCTGGCGACCTTCGCCCTCGCATAGGCGACCTGCTCGGCGTTGATCGACTGCTTGGCCTCGAACACTGCATAGACGCTCTCGGCCGGTATCACCGTCTGACCCTTAAACTTGAAGATGAAGGGCGAATATTGCCGGTCGAACACCACGACGTCCATCTGGTCGCTGAACGTGCCGGCGCTGTCGACGACATGGGCCGAGGCAGCCTGATACCGCGCGGGCAGATAGGTCTGAAGGAGTTCCAACCAGACGGCCTCGCTCGCATCGCCCTTCGTGCCCGGGTGGCCGAAGGCCTTCCGCGCTCGCGCCAGTTGATCCTGGATGTCGTCGTGCAGCTCCGACAGGAGCGTCTGGATGGACCAGCCCTTGCTCATCTTGCGTCTCCGACCGGCTCGTCTCGGAATGCAGGGGTGGCCTTCATCGCCCTTGCGATCTCGACGGCGCGGCCCCCCTCGACCGCGCGGTCGGGATACGCGTCGAGTACGATGGCCGGCAGAAGGCGTTGCGTCAGGTCCGAGAAGGTGAAGCCGGGCCCGGTCCGCGACTGACCGGTGGCTTCTACGATCGCCTGAACATCGCCACGGCCGAGGCCAAGCGGACCGAGCCTCAGTGACAGGATGTGTGCGCGCTGCTCTTCATTCGGCCGCACGAAGGCCATGACGTCGGCCGCTCGGCGGCGGATGGCGGGATCGAGCGCGTTGAGGCGGTTCGTGCACATAATCACCGCGGCCGGCAGCCTAAGGTTGGCGAGCCGGTCGATGCCGCGGATGAACGCGTTCACGCCGGCGCGGTCCTCGTGGTGCATCTGGGCCGCCTCGCGCGACTGCGCGAGCGCGTCGGCTTCGTCGACGAGCAGGATGATACCGCCCTTCGCCTTGCCCGCACCCTTCAGCCGCGTCGCCGCCTGGACCGTGTACTCGAACGCGGCGGAGAGGAGCTGCGTCATCTCGCCGACGCGGCCCTGGCCGCGCGTGGCCAGGCTGAGCGGGAATAGCGTGAGTTCGATGCCCTCCTGCCGGGCTACGGGATCGCCGATCGTCTCGGCGAGCTCGGTCTTCCCGGACCCGACGTCGCCGGCAAGGACGACCAGCGGTGGTCGGCGCATAACGACGTCGAGCAGCGGGCGCGCCTCGGCGACGTGGAACCGCGCGGCCCACTTTTCGAGGCCCGCCGGGTTGACCAGCAGGCCAAGGATCTTGGCGAGGCGGGCCTTCTGATCGTCAAGCCCGACCAACCGCGCGAGACGCTCCTGCGGGTCGAAGTCCGGATAGGTCTGACGGCGCTCGAACAACTCGTCGAGCCCGGGCATGTTCTGCATCAGTAGCTCCTCACGCTGAACCGGTCGAGCGCGCGGCCGCCGGCGGAATAGGTACGGTCCGCGTCGAGATAGCCGTCGACCGGCGGCTCGGTGCCGCTCGTGCGGAAGATGGGTAGGCCGCCCTTGAACGCGTCCCGCTCCGCCTGCGACAGCGTGAAAAACGCGTTGCTGTAGGTCATGAAGCTGGTGAAGGAGGCGCCGGAGACGTCCTTACCCGGTCGGATGCGCCCGGGATCGTCGTCGTTGGCCGACCCGCCCGCGAGATCGCGCGCGGAATACTTGAGCGTCGGCTCGATCCACGCGCCGTTGCGCTTGAAGCCGTAGGTGACGGTGCCGAGGAAGCCGGCCTTCATCATCGCCACCG
Source organism: Xanthobacter autotrophicus (assembly GCF_005871085.1). Lineage (GTDB taxonomy): Bacteria > Pseudomonadota > Alphaproteobacteria > Rhizobiales > Xanthobacteraceae > Xanthobacter > Xanthobacter autotrophicus. The sequence goes on from NZ_VAUP01000037.1 coordinate 30,366, forward strand.
CCTCCTCCTCGTATTCGGCGATCTCGCGGTCGGATGGCCACTTGTAGAGGCGCTGAATGCGCTTTAGGTCCGTCGCGATCTTCGCCGCCATGTGGCGCGCATGGGTGACCGTGAAGGTGATAGTCTCGGTGTAGCTGTAGCTCGACATGGCAGCCCTCAGACCTGGAACGTAGAACCGAAGACATTCTGCCAATAGCCGATGGTCAACTGCTTGGTGGGAGCCGCCAGCGCGGCGTCGATCGCGTCGCCAGCGTCCAGTGCGGCGTCGACGATCCCGTCCATATTGGCGGCCGTGTAGAGCCGTGAGACGTTGTTCGCGGCGTTCACCGGGTCGATGATCCGCATCGGATCGGAGAACGCGCCGATGGTCGACACTGGATAATAGTCGGAAAAGGCGATCCGCTCGGCCAGCCCACTGGTCGCCACGTAGGTGAAGAAGTGCTGCAGCGCCTCGGGATAGTCCGAGAGGTCGAGGCCGTCGTCGCACAGCTTGGCCAATATCAGCTCGATCATGAAAGACTTGAAGCGGAAGCCATCGCGCTCGGCCTTCTGGCGGCGGGCCCAGAACTTCACCAGCCGCACCACCTGGGCGAAGTGCTTGGGCTGCACCTTCTTGCGCCGGCCCGCAAAGTCGAGATGGAGTGGGATGCTGGTCTCGAGGAACGACCCGTCGTCCTGGCTGACGAGATTGCCATACCACTGCGGGTCGCCGTCGTAGAGGATCGGGACGACGTCGACGTCGAGACCCGAACCGCGGAACGAGACCGTCACCGAGTAGGTCTGCGGCTTAACCTGGTCCGGCGCGAAGTTCGGAAATGCCTTGCGCAGTCGCTCGGCGAGGTAGGTCAGGAGCTCGGTAACAGAGTGCGGCGCGTCGGCGCCGCTGATGTAGCAGGCGACGTCGATGTCGTTCAGTGTGCGGAGAGCGGTGCCCTTTGCCAGACTTCCCGACAGCATCATCTTGCGAAGCGTGAAGTCGGGGTGCTCGCCAACATACGCCTCGAGCTTCTCGCGCAGCCGGCGCGCCTGGGCGCGGTATTCCTGCGCCTTGTCCTGCGGCAGGTTCACGCGCTCCTCGGCGAACGTCACGATGTCGCGGTGTCCGACATGCTCACGGCTCATCGACACGTCTCCTTGCCCAACGTCCTTGACGCGGACTGGTAAATGCGCGAATCGGTAAGCGACCCACTAGAGACTATATGGGTGTAAAAACTATACCCGTCAAGGAACTATCCCCATGGCAGAGGAAGAAAGGCGCCCGTGGACTCAGAACCGGCGCTTCGAGTTCATCGAATGGAAGCTTTTTTGGGAGGGCGGGCTGAACCGCAGCGACCTCGAGAGCGCCTTTGAGATCTCGACCCCCCAGGCGTCGGTCGACCTGCGCCGATACCGCGAGATCGCCGGGAGCAACCTCGAGTATGACAGCACCGGCCGGACCTTCCGCCCGACGCCGGACATGAAGCCGTCGTTCTTGAAGGTGTCGGCGGACAGGCTGCTGCTGCAGCTGCGCGCCCTGCTTTCCGGTGCGCTTCCGCGGCGCGAGGTCTGGTTCCGCGACCTTCCCCGCACCGACATCGCGCCCGACATCGTCCGGCACGTCGACCCCGATTGCCTTCGCCGAATCCTCGACGCGATCCGCGCGAAGCGGTGCGTCGAGGTGCGCTACCAGTCGCTCACCAACTCGCGCACCCGCCTGATCGCCCCGCACGCGCTGGCATACGACGGATACCGCTGGCACGTCCGCGCCTGGGCGTGCGACCGCGACGACTTTCGCGACTTCGTCCTCACGCGCATCGACAGGATCAAGCCGGGTCCAGCAGCGGACTTCGACCCGGCCGACGACTTCGAGTGGGAGAACTTCGCCAAGCTGGACTTGCGACCGCATCCCGGCCTGACCGACGAGCAGAGCCTCGCCATCCAGCGCGACTACGCGATGAAGGACGGCCGTCGCGAGATCGATGTCCGCCTGTCCATGGCCTACTACTTCATCATGCGGATGAACCTCGACCTATCCGACCTGCCGCCGGCCCGCGCCCAGATCTGCCTCAGCAACATTGACGAGGTGCGGAAGGCGATCGAGGACGCCAAGGCGAGCTCAAAGGCCCGAATCCTCCAAAGAAAGGGAATGCCCCCGGCCGCCGCTGATGAGTAATCTAGATGCTTCAGCCGCTCTCCCAACGATTGTCCGAGCGGCAAGTCTAAGGATCGGCGCGAACTCTATGGAATGCCCGATATGGGGGCGCGAAGCCGAACGTCCGCTATCGGCGGGCGATCCAACGTCTACTCCTGGCGCCTGTGCTGGGCTTAAATCTGTTCCGGTTTTCCGATCATGGCGTTAGCTTACAGCGGGGCTGCTCTTCGCAAGGAGGGCGCCATGCACATCAATCAAGAAAACCTGTCCCAGCGCGAGCCATGGAACGCGGGCCGAATCGTCGGTGCAAAGCCTCCGCTGAAACCCAAGCGCATTTGGGCGCTTCGGACCCGGTTGCAGATCGGCAATCGCGTGCGCGATCTCGCGATGTTCAATCTGGCAATCGACAGCAAGCTACGCGGCTGCGATCTCGTTGCGTTGAAAGTTGGGGATGATCTTCCCCCGAAAAAGTGGACGGGGTTAAGCCGCTCTGCGTTCCATCTCGGCCGGGCTGATGTAGCCGAGCGCGGAGTGCAGGCGGCGGGAATTGTAGAAGCCCTCAATGTATCCGAACAGGTCCCGTCGCGCCTCGGCCCTGGTGGCATAGAGGCGATGATGAACCCGCTCGGTTTTCAGGGTGTGGAAGAAGCTCTCCATGGGCGCGTTGTCCCAGCAATCGCCCTTGCGGCTCATTGAGGGGGTGATGCCCGCGGAGGCAAGTGCCCCGCGGTAGGCCTCGGCAGCGTATTGGATGCCGCGGTCCGAGTGGTGGATCAGGCCGGGTGCCGGCCTCTGGCGCTCGATGGCCATGGCGAGGGCCTCCAGCGCGATCTGTGTGTGCAATGTCTCGCGCATAGACCAGCCGACCAGCTTGCGGGTGTACATGTCGAGCACGCCGGCAAGGTAGAGCCAGCCCTCGCCTGTGGGGATGTAGGTGAGGTCCGCCAACCAGACCTGGTTCGGGGTTGAGGTCGCGAAGTTGCGGGCGAGCCGGTTGGGAGCGATCGGATAGGAATGGCGGCTGTCGGTCGTCCGCGGGCGCCTTGGCACGGCGGCCAGGCCACGGATGCCGGCACGGCGCATCAGCCGCTCGATCCGGGACCGGCCCACGCGCCGACCGTGCCCCCGCAGGACCGCATGGATCCGCGGCGCACCATAGGTCCCGCGGCTCTCCGCGTGGATCAGCCTGATGTCATCGGTGAGCGCCAGGTTGGTCTGCGCGCGCAAGCTCTCCGGCCGGCTGCGCCAAGCATAATAGCCGCTGGCGGACAGCCCCAAGGCCGCGCACATCACCCGGACCGGCCACACAGCGCGATGCTCATCGACTAACCCGAACTTCATCGGGAGGCCGCTCTGAAGATGAGCGCGGCTTTTTTTAAGATGTCGCGCTCCATCCGCAGGCGCTCGTTCTCCCGTCTGAGCCGGGCGTTCTCCGCAGCAAGGTCGGCCGGCGACGGGACCGCCGCCTGCGGGATCGGGCGCCGCGCCGGCCCCGTCGCCTGGGGGGCGAGGTCTCTCACCCACCGGCGCAGCACCGTCTCGTGCAGCCCCAGTTCCTGCGCCACCTGCCCGGCGGAAAGACCGCTGGAGGTCACCCGCTCAACGGCCTCCCGCTTGAATGCCTCCGGAAACACCCGACGCCGTGCGCCCATCGAACACTCCTCTGAAGCTCGCAAAAGCTAACATGGGTGTCCACCAAATCGGGGGAAGATCAGTTCTCGAAGTCCGCCATGGTCGTTCTCTCGGGCATGCCGTGTCGCGCGTCGCGTCTGCGATATCATGAGTCATGGACGGCGAATCAGATCTTTCCGACGTCGAGGTGCGGGCGCCTTCTGCCGAAGTCTGGCGGGGCCGCCGGGTCCATTGGCAGGACCGCGCCACTTGGTTCGGCGCGTTGGAAACGTGGCTTGAAAGGGAGTGGCGATCGGGCGGCAAGGCCCGTCTCCAAAAGCGAAAGCTCGATCTCTGCTGGGACGACAGCGATTGGCTGGTCGCTCTCGATCGCCATGTACAGCCGAGCATAGAGACTTTGATTGAGGAGTTGGCGGATGATCTGGCGAATGCGAAGCTACGGACCTTCCATGGCTGCCGCGTGCCGGACGCTGGCGTCTTCCATCGAGAGGGATTGCGGCGCAACGAGCCGGCGGAGCTCGAAGCGCTGGCGCGCCGGTTGGTGGCCGAGGATGACGACCTGGCATGGATGCGACCGAAGATCGAGGGGATAATCGCCGGGTTCGAAGACCGGGAGCGCGACACCGGACGGCTCTATGTCTGTGCCGATGAGCGGCCGCAGCTCGACCGCAGCGGCCAATACCTCCTATTTGGTAGCGAGTGGCTTCAGTGCCTGCTCGGCAGGGGCGCTCACCGCGCGTTAAAGAGGTACGGGACGCCGACCGTGGTGGAAGTCGACCTACCTTTCGACTGGGCCTCGAAGGGAACGCGTCGAGAGTTCGCGCGGCATCTGCTGCAGGAGTGGACCCGGGTTTTCGTGAAGGGGGAGACCTTCTCGCCGGCCCTCGATTTCTCGGTGATCCTGCTACGGGACATTCCTGCCGAGATGGTGGTCGGACACTCGCATCCCAGGGTGCTGAAGAACCCCTTCATGCAGTACCGCACGGAACGAACCGCCAATCCAACATGTCCGCACTGCGTGGGTAGCGCCAAGGCATAGGGGACGACCCTCCCCTGGGCCGACCGAGCCAGGACAGCCGGCGAGGTGACCAAACAACGGGCCGGTTATTTCCGAGCTCTGACAACTTACGAACTTAACGGCGCGGATGTCCGCTCCCGGCGCTGAAGCCAATGACCGCTCCTGGCGCAATTTTCGTGTTGAGCCCCGCGCATCTATGCGAGTCCGGGGAGGCCGTCGAGCCTCTTCCGCGGGCGATCAGGCCGCAGGAGCCTTGCGCCGTCCCAGAGCCTTCTTGACCGGTGCCGGAGCTTTCTTTCGTATCTGGCCGAGGCCAGAAGCCTTCGCCAGCTCCGAGCGGGCGGCGGCATAGCCCGGGGCAACCATGGGATAGTCCCGCGGCAGGCCCCATTTTTCCCGATACGCCTCGGGCGTCAGGTCGTAGGCGGTGCGCAGGTGGCGCTTCAGCGACTTGAACTTCCTGCCATCCTCGAGGCAGATGATGAAGTCGGCCGTCACCGATCGCTTGACGGGCACCGCCGGCTTCAGATCTTCGATCGGTTCCGCGACAGGCGCCGCGAGCCTGCCCAGGGCGGCATGCACGCTCTGGATCAAGGCCGGCAGTTCGGCTGTCGCAACGGTGTTATGGCCCACGAAAGCGGCCACGATATCCGCGACGAGATCGAGATGATCAGTGTCGTTATTCTCGGTCGAAATCTCGGTCACGGCGCGCCTCGCAAGCAACAAGCAGTGTTGGTTGAACCGCACTTTTCACCAGCCTGCAAGATGCTTTGCCAGCTCCCATGCGGTTTTGGATCTGCAATCACCGCCAAATTCAAATGAGCGCAGAAGGACCGCTGGATGGTTCTCGCGCTCCCACGGGCTGGCGCTGATTGGCACCCTTCCGTCCAACAGCAACATCGTCGGTTCCGCCTTGATCGGTATCTTCGCTGATAGACGGCGTCTCTGTTGGCACAATCCCGCCGTCCTCCTGTCTTTGCACGCTACGGCCCTACGACGACCGAAACCTGTTGCTCCGACCTGATTCCAGGCTCTCTTAATCATCCCCGATCCGGGGATCGCAGGTGGCGTCCCCTCTCGATGCGGGGGACGGGATGGGGACCACTCACCACACTTCCGAGGCGACGCAACGCGGCGCGCGCATGCTACGCACCGCCCTCGGTCCAGCCATCGCCCACTTCATGGAAGACGCCTCCGTCGTCGAGGTCATGCTCAATCCCGACGGGCGCCTGTGGGTCGACCGGCTGGCCGGGGGCCTCGCCGATACGGGGGAACGGCTCTCGTTCGCCGATGGCGAGCGCATCGTCCGCCTCGTCGCCCACCATGTGGGTGCTGAGGTCCATCCGGGCGCACCGCGCGTCTCCGCCGAGCTGCCGGAGACCGGGGAGCGGTTCGAGGGTCTCCTCCCACCCATCACGACCGGCCCCGCCTTCGCCATCCGCAAACCCGCCTCCAGCGTGTTCAGCCTCGACGACTATGTCGCGGCCGGGATTATGTCGGCCGATCAGGCTGAGGCCTTGCGCCTCGCCGTCGCCGAGCGCCGCAACATCCTTGTCGCCGGCGGAACGAGCACGGGCAAGACCACGCTGACCAATGCGCTCCTCGCCGAGGTCGCCAAGACCTCCGACCGCGTGGTGCTGATCGAGGACACCCGCGAGCTGCAATGCCTGACGCCCAACCTGGTCGCGCTGCGCACCAAGGATGGCGTCGCCACACTCTCCGACCTCGTGCGCTCGTCCCTGCGGCTGCGCCCCGACCGCGTTCCCATTGGGGAGGTGCGCGGCAGCGAGGCGCTCGATCTCGTCAAATGCTGGGGCACGGGCCACCCCGGCGGCATCGGCACCATCCACGCCGGCAGCGCCATCGGCGCCCTGCGCCGCCTCGAGCAACTGATCCAGGAGGCCGTGGTCACGGTCCCCCGCGCCCTCATCGCCGAGACCATCGACCTTGTCGCCGTGCTTTCCGGCCGCGGCTCGGCGCGCCGGCTCACCGAGCTCGCCCGCGTCGAGGGGCTCGGGCCGACCGGCGACTACCTCGTCATCCCCGTCGAAGCCTCCCAGCAAACCGGAGAACCCTGATGATCCAGCGTGCCCGCCGCCTTCGCCGCTACATCGGTCCCGCCACCTTTGCCCTTCTGGCCGACACCATGCTGGCACCCTCCGCCCGCGCCTCGGGCTCCTCGATGCCGTGGGAGCAACCGCTCCAGCAGATCCTGACCTCCGTCGAAGGCCCCGTCGCCAAGATCATCGCGGTGATCATCATCATCACGACCGGACTCACCCTGGCATTCGGCGATACAAGCGGCGGCTTCCGGAGGCTCATCCAGATCGTCTTCGGCCTGTCGATCGCCTTCGCCGCCAGCTCCTTCTTCCTGTCCTTCTTCTCGTTCGGCGGCGGGGTCACCATCTGATGAGCCCGCTGGCCGATCCCTCCGCTGAGTTGTCGGGCTTTTCCGTCCCGGTCCACCGGGCCCTGACCGAGCCCATCCTGCTCGGCGGCGCCCCGCGCGCCATCGCCATCCTCAACGGCACGCTGGCGGCGGCGCTGGGCCTTGGCCTGCGCCTCTGGCTGGTCGGCCTCGCGATCGGCGCGATCGGTCACCTCGCGGCGGTGTGGGCCGCGCGGCGCGATCCGATGTTCGTCGAGGTCACCCGGCGCCACCTGCGCATCTCCAGCCATCTTTCGGTGTGAGCGCCCACCATGATGAACCTTGCCGAATATCGCCGCACCGCCGCGCACCTCGCCAACTACCTGCCCTGGGCGGCGCTGGTGGGCGAGGGTGTCGTTCTCAACAAGGACGGCAGCTTCCAGAGATCGGCGCGGTTCAGGGGCCCCGACCTCGACAGCGCGGTGCCCGCCGAGCTCATCGTCTTCGCGGGCCGCCTCAACAATGCCTTCCGGCGCCTGGGCTCCGGCTGGGCGATCTTCGTCGAGGCGCAGCGCCATCCCGCCGGCCGCTATCCCTCGAGCCTGTTCACGGACGCCGCGGCCGCCCTCGTGGACGCCGAGCGCAAGGCGGATTTCGAAGAGGCGGGGCGGCATTTCGAAACGAGCTATTATCTCACCTTCGCCTTCCTGCCGCCGGCGGACGACGCCGCGCGCACCGAGAGCTGGCTCTATGAGGGCCGCCATCAAGTCGGCGTCGATCCGCACGATGTCCTGCGGTCCTTCATCGACCGGACCGACCGGGTCCTCCAGCTTCTTGAAGGCACCATGCCGGAGTGCCGCTGGCTCGACGATGCCGAGACCCTGACCTACCTGCATTCGTGCGTCTCGACCAGGCGCCATAGGGTCCGGGTGCCCGAGACGCCCATGTATCTCGATGCGCTCCTGGCGGACGAGCCGCTCACCGGCGGGCTCGCGCCCATGCTCGGCAAGGCGCACCTGCGCATCCTCACCATTGTCGGCTTTCCAAGCGCCACCACGCCGGGGATCCTCGACGAGCTCAACCAGCTTGCCTTCCCTTACCGATGGTCGACGCGGGCGATCCTGCTCGACAAGACCGACGCGACCCGGTTGCTGACCAAGATCCGGCGGCAATGGTTCGCCAAGCGCAAGAGCATCGCAGCGATCCTGAAGGAGGTCCTCACCAACGAGGCCTCCGTCCTCGTCGACAGCGACGCCGACAACAAGGCGGCAGACGCGGACCTCGCGCTGCAGGAGCTCGGCGCGGATATCGCTGGCATCGCCTTCGTCACCGCGACCGTGACGGTCTGGGACGAGGATCCTCGTGCCGCCGACGAGAAGATCCGCGCCGTGGAGAAAATCCTCCAGGGCCGTGACTTCACCGCCATCACCGAGACCGTCAATGCGGTCGACGCCTGGCTCGGCACCTTGCCCGGACACCTCTACGGCAATGTCCGTCAGCCGCCGGTGTCGACCCTCAATCTCGCCCACATGATCCCCCTCAGCGCCGTGTGGGCGGGGACGGGACGGGACGAGCACTTCGGCGCTCCCCCCTTGCTCTACGGCAAGGCCGCAGGCTCGACCCCGTTCCGGTTTTCCCTTCATGTGGGAGACGTGGGTCACACGCTGGTGATCGGCCCGACGGGCAGCGGCAAGTCGGTGCTGCTGGCGCTGCTCGCCCTGCAGTTCCGCCGTTACGCGCAGGCCCAGGTCTTCGCCTTCGACTTCGGCGGCTCGATCCGGGCCGCGGCGCTGGCCATGCGCGGCAACTGGCATGACCTCGGCGGCCGCCTGACGGACGGCTCGACCCTGTCCGTCTCTCTGCAGCCGCTCGCCCGTATCGAAGACGTGCCCGAGCGCGCCTGGGCGGCCGACTGGGTGGTGTCGATCCTGATGCGCGAGAACATCGAGATCACCCCCGACGTCAAGGAGCACCTGTGGTCGGCCCTCACTTCCCTCGCCTCGGCGCCGGCCCACGAAAGGACACTCACGGGACTGACCGTCCTCCTTCAGTCCAACCCGCTCAAGCAGGCCCTGCAGCCCTATTGCGTCGGGGGTCCCTACGGTCGGCTGCTGGATGCCGAGAGCGAGGAGCTCGGCGATGCCGCGGTCCAGGTCTACGAGACCGAAGGCCTCATCGAGACCGGCGCCGCGGCGCCGGTGCTTTCCTGTCTCTTTCACCGCATCACCCACCGCCTTGATGGTCGGCCGACCCTGATCATGGTGGACGAGGGCTGGCTGGCGCTGAGCGATCCGGGCTTCTCCGGGCAGCTCACCGAATGGCTGATCACGCTGCGCAAGAAGAATGCGAGCGTGATCTTCGCCACCCAGTCCCTGGCCCAGATCGAGAAGAGCCGGATCGCGGCGGAGATCATCGACAGCTGCCACACCCGGCTCCTGCTGCCCAACGACCGCGCCATCGAGCCGCAGATCGCCGCCATCTACCGTCGCTTCGGGCTGAACGACCGGCAGATTGAGCTCATCGCAAGGGCGACCCCGAAGCGGGACTATTACTACCAGTCGCGGCGCGGCAATCGCCTGTTCGAGCTCGGCCTGTCCGAGATCGCCCTCGCTTTGTGCGCGGCCTCCTCGAAATCCGACCAGGCCCTGATCGCCGAGGTCGAGGCGCGGGCCGAGCCGGGTCGCTTCATCGAGGAATGGCTCGCCGCCCGCGGCCTCGCCTGGGCCGCCGATCTCATCCCCGATCTCGTCAACCTCGACCCCGACACGGAGATGCGCCCATGAGCCATCCTTCCAACTCTCCGTCGCGCGCCCTGTACCTTGTGGCCGTGCTTCTCTCCGGCGCCACGGCCCTTGCCCCGGCGCTGACGGTGCCCGCCGCGGCGCAGTACGTGGTGTATGACCCCAGCAACTACGCGCAGAACCTGCTTCAGGCGGCGCGCGCCCTCCAGCAGATCCAGAACCAGATCACCAGCCTGCAGAACCAGGCGCAGATGCTGCTCAACCAGGCGCGCAACCTCGCGAGCCTGCCGTTCTCCGCGCTCCAGCAGCTCCAGCAGTCGGTCCAGCGAACCCAGCAGTTGCTCAACCAGGCGCAGCGGATCGCCTATGACGTCCAGACCGTCGACCGGGCGTTCCAGACCAGCTACGGCAATGCCGCGCTGACCGCTTCCGACCAGCAGCTCGTCGCCCAGGCCAAGGAGCGCTGGCAGAACACCGTGGCCGGCCTGCAGGATGCCATGCGCGTCCAGGCCGGCGTCGTCGGCAACATCGACAGCAACCGGACCCAGATGTCGGCGCTCGTCGGCCAGAGCCAGGGCGCGACCGGCGCCTTGCAGGCGGCCCAGGCCGGCAACCAGCTCCTCGCGCTCCAGGCCCAGCAGCTCACCGACCTCACGGCCCTCCTTGCCGCCAACGGGCGCGCCCAGGCCCTGAGCGAGGCCGAGCGCGCCGCCGCGGCCGACCAGGGCCGCGAGCAGCGCCGGCGCTTCCTCGCGCCGGGCACGGGTTACCAGCCCGGCAATGCCCGCATGTTCAACAACTGAGGACGGGCGATGGACACCAGGATGTTCGCCCGCCTCGGCGCCGTAGTGTTCGTCGCTATCGCGATCACCGCCGCGGCGATCGAGATGACCCGGAAGGGGGAAGCGCCGGTGCCTCCCGCCACCGCGCGGCCCGGCGGGGCGGGGCTGGATCCGCTGCGTGAGGAGTTGCACCGCTGTGCCCTGCTCGGCGAGGCCGGCGGGCGTGATCCCGGCTGCCTCGCCGCCTGGGCGCGGAACCGCGCCCGCTTCCTGGCGCCGAAGCCAGGCACCTCATCGTCACAGGAGGCCCGCTGACATGGGTGGCACCGGCGTCATCGACCACTTCCTCGAGGTGTTCACCCGCTACATCGATTCCGGCTTCGGCCTGCTCGGCGGCGAGGTGGCGTTCATCGCCACGACCCTCATCGTCATCGATGTGACGCTGGCCGCCTTGTTCTGGAGCTGGGGCGCCGACGACGACCTCATCGCCCGCCTGGTCAAGAAGACGCTATTCGTCGGCGTCTTCGCCTATCTGATCTCCAACTGGAACAGCCTCGCCCGGATCATCTTCGAGAGCTTCGCCGGCCTCGGCCTCAAGGCATCGGGAACGGGTTTCAGCACGGCCGACCTGCTGCGGCCCGGCAAGGTGGCGCAGACTGGCCTCGACGCCGCCCGCCCTCTCCTGGAATCCATTTCCGATTTGATGGGATGGATCTCCTTCTTCGAGAACTTCATCCAGATCGCCTGCATGCTGCTGGCCTGGGCGCTGGTGCTGCTCGCTTTCTTCATCCTCGCCGTCCAGCTGTTCGTGACGCTCATCGAGTTCAAGCTCACGACGCTCGCCGGCTTCGTCCTCATTCCCTTCGGCCTGTTCGGCAAGTCCGCCTTCATGGCCGAGCGCGTCCTCGGCAATGTCGTCTCCTCCGGAATCAAGCTGCTGGTGCTCGCGGTCATCATCGGCATCGGCTCAACGCTTTTCTCCGAGTTCACCGCCGGTTTCGGCGGCGCGACGCCGACCATCGACCAGGCCATGGCCATCGTGCTCGCCGCCCTCTCGCTCCTCGGGTTGGGAGTCTTCGGCCCGGGCATCGCCAATGGCCTCGTGAGCGGCGGCCCACAGCTGAGCGCGGGCGCCGCGGTCGGAACCGGCCTTGCCGCTGGCGGGGCGCTGATGGCCGCCGGAGCGGCCGGCGGGATGGCCCTGCGCGGCGGCATGGCGGCGCTGTCGGGCACGGCCGCGGCCGCCCGTGGCGGCGCGGCGCTCGCCGGCGGCGCATCCACCGCCTTTAGCCTCGCGTCGGCAGGGCAGTCGGGTGCCTCTGGGGTCGCGTCCGGTCTTGGCGGTGTCGCTTCTGCCGGTGCAGAGGCCGCCGTCTCCCCGCTGCAGCGCGCGGTCTCCCGTGGCGGCGCGACGCTCCAGGCCAGCCATGCCTCCGGAGCCCGCGCCGCGTTCGAGGCGACCGGCGGCACCTGCACCATGAGGACGCTCGATAGTGGCGCCGAGGCGGCGGGTGGCAGTTCCTCCCCTGCCCCGGGCGCACAACGCGACGGACCGCCCGCCTGGGCGCGGCGCATGAAGCGCGCCCAGCACATGACCCACGGCATCCAGACCGCCGCGCACGCCGTCCGCTCCGGCGACGGCCACGGAGGCGGTCATTCCGTCAATCTCTCCGGGAACGAATGACATGAGCGTCTTCAGGCGACCCTCCACCCACTACGGCATGTCCCCGCAACCGGAAACTCCGTACCAGCGGGCGGGCCAGGTGTGGGACGAGCGGATCGGCTCCGCCCGCGTCCAGGCGAAGAACTGGCGGCTCATGGCGTTCGGCTGCCTCGTCCTCTCGGGCGGCTTCGCCGCGGCTCTGGTGTGGCAGTCGGCGCGCGGCACCGTCGTGCCGTGGGTGGTTCAGGTCGACAAGCTCGGCCAGACACAGACTGTCGCCCCGGCCACGGCCGACTACCGGCCGACCGATCCGCAGATCGCCTGGCACCTCGCCCGTTTCATCGAGCAGGTGCGGAGCGTGCCGGCAGATCCGGTCATCGTCCGCGAGAACTGGCTGAGGGCCTACCAGTTCACCACCGACCGTGGGGCGCAGGCGCTCAACGACTACGCGCGGTCGAACGATCCCTTCGCCAAGGTGGGCAAACAGCAGGTCGCCGTCGACGTCTCCAGCGTCATCCGCGCCTCGGGCGACTCCTTCCGTGTCGCCTGGAGCGAGCGTCGCTACCAGGACGGGGCGCTGGCCGACACCACGCGCTGGACCGCCATCCTCACCATCGTGATGCAGGCCCCGCACGACGCCGAGAAGCTGCGCGCCAATCCGCTCGGCATCTATGTCAACGCCATCAGCTGGTCGCGGGAGCTCGCCCAATGACGCCGCCTTTCCGTAAAGCCGGGAGCCCGGCTCTCCGCACGTCCGCAATGACGGCTTTGCTCCTGTCCGTATCGGCGCTCGCCGGCTGCGCCACCCAGAAGCCGCCCGAGATCAGCTATGATGCAGAGGTCCCTCCCCTGCCGGCGGTTCCCGCTGTGGCCGATGGCCGCCCGCGGCCCCTGCACATCCCGCCGGCCTGGACCCCGAGCCGCGGCGGCGCTGCGGCCAACATGCCGACCGCCCGGGTCGAGAACGCCAATGCGGCCGCCCGCGTCGAGCCGAAGAAGGAAGGCTATTACAACGCCATACAGATCTTCCCCTTCAGCGAAGGCGCACTCTACCAGATCTATGCCGCACCCGGGCAGATCACCGACATCGCCCTCGAGCCCGGTGAGAGCCTGACGGGGTCGGGCCCCATCGCCGCCGGCGACACCGCACGCTGGGTCATCGGTGACACCGAGAACGGGTCGGGCGTGACGCGGCGCGTCCATGTGCTGGTGAAACCCACGCGGCCGGACATCACCACCAACCTCGTGGTTACCACCGACCGGCGCACCTACATGATCGAGCTGCGCTCCGGGGAGAAGCCGTACATGCCGGCGGTGGCCTGGGCCTATCCGCAACCGCCGGCTTCCCAGCGGCAGTCTGTTCCCGCGGTCCCGGTCATCCCCGCCGTCGAAGCGCGGAACTATCGCTACGGCCTCTCCGGCGACACGCCGCCCTGGCGGCCGGTCGAGGTCTATGACGACGGGCGGCGGGTCTATGTGGTGTTCCCGCGCGGCATCGTGCAGGGCGAGATGCCGCCCATCTTCGTCATCGGCCCCGAGGGCGAGGCGCAGATCGTCAACAGCCGCATCCACCAGAACATCCTGATCGTCGACCGCCTGTTCGGCGCCGCGGAGTTGCGCCTCGGCAGCGGCGAGCGCCAGCAGAAGGTCCGGATCGTGCGCACCGATGGGAGGCCTGCCTGATGAGCGAGACACCCACGCCCGATCAGGGCAGGCCACCCGAGGAGGCCGCCGCGCCCATGCGTCTGCGGGCGGAGCCGCCGCGCGTGACCCGCCTCTCGCGCAAGGTCCTCGCCGGCATCGGCCTTGTGGCTGGCCTGGGATTGGGCGGGGCGCTGATCTATGCCCTGCAGACCCGCCATGCCGGCACAGGCGCAGAGGAGCTCTATTCCACGGGGAACCGCTCCACCGCCGACGGCCTCGCCGGCCTGCCGCGTGACTATACCGGTCCGATCCTCGGCCCCCCGCTGCCGGGCGATCTCGGTCGGCCCATCGTCAATGCGCAGAACCGGGGACAGCCGGTCGTGCCACCGGCCATGCCGACCGCCACCGTCGATCCGGAAGAGCAGCGCCGCCACGCCGAGCAGGAGGCCGCCAGGACCTCGCGCGTGTTCTTCCAGACCGAGACACGATCGGTGGGGCCGGCGTCCGCGATCGCCGGACCCGCAGGCATGGCCGGCATGCCTGGCCTGAATGGCGTTCCCACAACTCCTTCGGCTCAGGAGCGGCAACTCAACTTTCTCAACGCCGCCGTCGACCGGCGGACCGTTGCACCCGACCGGGTGATGGCACCGGCATCGCCCTATGTGCTTCAGGCGGGCGCAGTCATATCCGCGGCGCTCATCACCGGCATCCGTTCGGATCTGCCCGGGCAGATCACCGCCCAAGTCACCGAGCACATCTATGACAGCCCGACCGGGCGCGTTCTCCTCGTCCCCCAGGGCACGCGCATCATCGGCGAATACAGCAACGATGTCGGGTTCGGTCAGCGACGGATCCTGCTGGTCTGGAACCGGCTGATCTTCCCCAATGGACGCTCGATCGTGATCGAGCGCCAGCCGGGCGCGGACACACAAGGATATGCCGGTCTTGAGGACGGCGTCGATTATCATTGGTGGGACCTCGCCAAGGCCGCGGCGCTTTCAACCCTGCTCAGCGTCGGCGCCGAACTCGCCGTCGATGACGAGGACCGCCTGCTGCGCGCCATCAGGAACGGAGGCCAGGACACCGTCAACGATGCCGGCCAGCAGATCATCCGCCGCCAGCTCAATGTGCCACCGACGCTGACGATCCGGCCGGGATTTCCGGTCAGGATCATCGTCACCCGGGACCTGCCCCTGGAACCCTATGGAGGATGATCATGACGAAGCTGAAGCTGGGTCCGATTCCGGATGACAAGTCGGTCAAGGTCACGCTGGAATTACCCGCCGCGCTCCATCGCGACCTGACCGCCTATGCCGAGGTGCTGGCCCGCGGGACCGAACAACCGATGATGGATCCCATGAAGCTAATCGTCCCGATGCTGGAGCGCTTCATTGCCACTGATCGCGGCTTCGCCAAGGCTAAGCGCGGGCGGATCGCTCATTCCGACGAGAGGGACGGGGCCGTGTCGGAATAACGCTCGCGAAGCAGATCGAGGAAGGGCCGCAGCGCTGGATTTCGATTGGTCTCTTTCCAGTAGGCCGCGAACCGGATGCGGACCGGGCCTTCGTCATCGTGAAGCTCACGATAGACGATCCCCCTATCGCTGGTGCCGGCTGCACTTTCCGAGACCAACGTCAGCCCGAGGCCCGCCGCGACGAACCCGAGAAAGCGGTCCAGGCAGACGTCGTGACCGATGAAGACGCAGCCGCATCCACTTCCGAGCCGGGTCCGAAGCATCGTCTCAAAATCAGGCCCCGGATCACGCCGATTGACCAAGACACGTGCGTCGGCGAGATCTGGCCAGCCGATCACAGGGCTCTCGCAAAGTGCATGGTTTGCCGGCAGGGCGACCATGACCTGCTCGCTCCAAAGCGGCAGCAACGCGCCATTCCACGGCACATGTCCGGCTGCCGTAAGGAAGACATCAATGTTCCCGGTAGTGAGGTCAGCGAGCAGCCGGGACCGTGCCCCATCGATCCCGTGAACCGCCACTGCCTGATGCTGCTCCGCGTACGCTGCGAGGGTGGCCCGTAGATTGCCAACCGACAGGGCCATGCAAAGGCCAACCACGAGATCGCCGCTTTCGCCGCGTCCACGAGCTCTCATCCGCGAGAATACGGCATCCGCTTCGGCCAGGATGCGCTTTGCCACCGCGATAAATTCGTCGCCAGCGGCGGTGAGCCGTGTTCCGTTGGCGCTCCTCTCGAACAACTCGGCACCAAGCCGGTATTCCAAGTCGCGCAGACGGCGGCTGAGTGTGGACTCGCGCACGCGAAGCGCCTCTGCAGCTCGCCTCAGGCTGCGATGCTCAGCCGCGGCAATGGCCCAGCGCATGTCGCGAAGCTCAGCCGGCACTATCTATCCCCTCTTTCAAGCGGGTGCATGCAGACAACACGACGGGACAAAGCTTCTACCTTTAGACCTCTCTGAAGCCGTGCGCGGGAGCTTCTGAACTGCCTGAAGGTCCTCTCGACGCATTGAGCTCCCAGTGGCGCTAGCCGTCTTGGGGCTCCGTGGTGTCATCGGTTGGTGTCGCTGTCGGAATGAGGATTTCCTAGCTCCCGTGACACGCAAAATTGCTTTAAGTTGTTGCGTTAAATGAGCTTCATCATGCGAGCTGGTATCGCTTCGCGGAAGGATGCGCGCCAGTCGACATCTTCCGTTGAGCTGACGTCAGCGTGAGGCATTGGGCGCCGCTACCAATGAGCATCCACCCTCCGCTATGGGGCGGAAAGCCTGATCACCGGGAACTCTCTTCACCAATGTGTAGAGGTCCCACTCCCCCTTTGACTGGGACGGCGCCTTCACCTCGAACAGGTACATCTCCCGCTCGAGACGCCCGTCGAGCCTGAGACGCCCCTCGTGCGTCATGAAGTCGTTGACCGGAAGCGCCCGCATCTTGTTCATCACCTGAGTGCCGTCCTTGGTGCCAGCAACCTTGACCGCTTTGAGATAATGAGCGACTGCGCTGTAGACACCAGCTTGGCCCCAACTCGGCGGACGTCCCATGCGTTCGGCGAACCGCTTCGCGAAGGCGCGGCTCGGCTCGTCTAGGTCCCAATAATAAGGAGTGGCAAGTAGCAGACCCTGCGCCGCTTTCAGGCCTAGTCCCTTCACGTCCTGAAGGAAGATCACGAACGTCGCAATCTTCTGGCCGCCTTCACGAATGCCAAACTCGTCGGCCTGCTTCAGGGCATTGGTGGTGTCGGCAGCGGCGTTGGCAAATCCGATGATCTTCGCCCCGGACTGTTGCGCTTTCAGCAGGAAGGAGGAGAAGTCAGCTGAACCCAGAGGCGCGAAAACCGAACCGAGGACCTTGCCTCCGCCCGCCTCGACGATTTTAGCCGCATCGTGGGCCAGGCCTCGCCCAAAGGCATAATCCGCGCCGAGGAAGAACCAGCTATCACCTCCTGCCTGCACCAGGGCGTTCCCCAGCACCTTAGCCTGCGAATAGGTGTCGATGCCCCAGACTGCAGTATAAAATGAGCATCTCGTTCCGGTCAGATCCGTACTTAGCGATCCCAGCAGCAAAGCGGGCTTCTTGTACTGCTCCGCAACGCCCGAGACTGCGAAGCCCACAGCGGAGTTGGGGACGTCGGTGATCATGTCTACCCCGTCCACGTCAAACCAGCGCCGGGCCAGCGTCGACCCCACCTCTGGTTTGTGCTGATGATCGGCAGCCACGAGTTCCACCTTCTGCCCGAGCACCTCCCCAGCATCCTCGATGGCTAGACGTGCAGCCTCGACGGACCCTCGCCCAGAAACGTCGGAATAGACTGATGACATATCCGTGAGTACGCCGATCTTCACGGGGCCGGATTCCGCTGCGAGCGCCGCTCCGACGGATGATACCCACGCCGCTAGTACCAGCGTCGGCCACCTGATGGTCATGTTCATTGCTGTTCCCTCATGGTGTGGCGTCCTCCCGGCGTTGCGGAACTGGACTACAAAGGCTGACTGCCTTCGTGATCTCGGACCTGCGTCATAGATGTGCTCGATCCTGACATCCACGACAGCACACGCGACACGAGTATTCTGACCCGCGTAACAAATCATCGATGCTGTAATTACTGTGCAAGATCCCGAGTATGATCTCGGTTTTGCTTATGACAGAGAGCTGATCGTACATTACTCGCCGCTTGGAACAGGATGCCATCTTCATCCCAGCATTCGGTGAGACGACCGGCCTAATGGCTGTCGACAAAGCGGGCCGCCGGCTGTCTCGGCGCGGACATTCGCATCGTGGGCAATACCGGGGCGCCCTTTGGTTCGCGGAGGCGATATAAGTTCCCACGCACCACATCAGGAGCACCGTGGGAGCGAGTCGCGAGCGCACGCTCTGCGGAGATGGCGGGCTGCAATCCGGCGTAGACGACGTCCCGGCTCTGACCCTTGCACCAAGCTCGCAACCCGACATCCATTCGACTTCAATACTTGAAAACCGCCGGCCGTCCCACAGACGAGGGTGCCATCAGCGGAACAATAATGTTTGCCCAAACCCTCGTCTCGTAGCCTCCATAGTTCTCCTGATACACGTCGCGGGTCAGCTTCAGTTGAACGTTGACGATATCGAAGTCATAGCCGATGAGGCCGCCCAGCGCGAATTGGCTTTGCTTCTGATATCCGGGATAAGGTGTTGACAGATCGGTAGAGCCGAAGCCAACTGCGCCGATCTCGAACTTGCCGAACTTCTTGGTGGCCGTCAGGTCCACGTTGGACCAGGCCGGTCCGCCGTCCGCGCCGCTCGCCCCGGTGCCGTAGTAGAAGGTAGAGGAAAGATTCCAGCCATCCCGAAGATAGCTTAGGGCGGCAAGGCCCTGCCAAGAGACAAAATTCCGCCCCACGTCCGAGCGGATCGGGAGATAGATTCCGCTCTGGAAACCACCGAAGAAGCCGTTGCCGAGATCCCATTTCACTTGCATATCGATAATGGCATTGGCCATGCCGGATAATTCCGGCCCATTTTCCACGTTCACATTCACAAAGGGTATGGTCGCGTCGAGCATGATGACGCCGCCAGCCAGCTTGTAGGGAGTCGACCAGATCAGCCAGGCTGGAGCGATCGCGCCGACATCCACGCCAGGATTGGAATCACGCGAGCCGTAGCTGGGAAAGGTGATAGACCACAATCCCTCCGGCAGCGGCGCACCCATTGGAAGGCCTGTCGAGAGGCCCGGCAGGATCTCAGAGCCGGCGTACGCGCTCATGCCAGATAGATTCGCTAGGCAACTACACGCTACAACTAACATCATAAATCTATTCGTGTTCATGATCAAACGCCCCTCCCTGGAATTCTGTTTATTTCTTGATCTCATGGCAGATTCGAGTGAAGAGTGCTCTACTCGCTGCTACTGCAGTGTCCCTCTGCGGCATGTCCTGGTGTTGCGCACAGCCCAGCTCACCATCTCGACGAACTATTCGAGCGCTCTCATCCGATGACCGCTCCGACTTCACGGGCTTTCAGAATGTCGAGGGCCACGTCGACGATCATGTCCTCCTGGCCGCCCACCATGCGCCGGCGGCCGAGCTCGGAGAGGATGTCGCGGGTGTCGACGCCATAGCTCTTCGCAGCATTCTCTGCATGGCGCAGGAAGCTCGAATAGACGCCGGCGTAGCCGAGCGACAGGCTCTCGCGGTCCACCCGCACCGGGCGGTCCTGGAGCGGCCGCACGAGGTCGTCGGCCGCATCCATCAGCATGTGCAGGTCGCATCCGGTCTCGATGCCCATGCGGTCGAGCACGGCGATAACGGCTTCCAGTGGCGCATTGCCCGCGCCCGCGCCCATGCCGGCAAGAGAGGCATCCACCCGAACGGCCCCCGCCTCGATGCCCGCCACCGCATTGGCAACGCCCAGCGTCAGGTTGTGATGGGTGTGAACGCCGATCTCGGTTTCGGGGCGCACCGCCGCGCGCACCGCCCGGACCCGCTCAGCATACTGGCCGGGCAGCAGCGCGCCGGCGGAATCCGTCACATAAACGCACTCGGCGCCGTAGCTCTCCATGAGAAGTGCCTGTTCCACCAGCTTGTCCACCGGCGCCATGTGGGCCATCATGAGGAAACCCACCGTGTCCATGCCCAGCGCCCGTCCCGCCTCGATGTGCTGGCGCGAAACATCCGCCTCGGTGCAGTGGGTGGCGATGCGCACCGAGCGGGCGCCGGCCAGGTGGGCCTCCTTCAGGTCGTGCACGGTGCCGATGCCCGGCAGCAGCAGCACGGTCACCCGCGCAAAGGTGCATTCCTGCGCCACCGCGGCGATCCATTCAACGTCGTCGTGGGACCCGAAGCCGTAGTTGAAGGTGGAACCGGTGATGCCGTCGCCGTGGGAGATCTCGATGGCGTCCGCGCGGGCGCGGTCGAGGGCGCGGGCGATGGCGCGCACCGTATCGAGGCCGTATTGGTGGCGGATGGCGTGCATGCCGTCGCGCAGCGTCACGTCCTGGATGTAGAGCTTGTTCGGATTGCTGCGGGCCATCACGCGGCCTCCTTCCGCAATTGCTGCGCCGCCCAACGGTCGGCGGTGTTCATGGCCGCGGAGGTCATGATGTCGAGGTTGCCGGCATAAGCGGGCAGGTAGTGCGCGGCGCCCTCCACCTCCAGGAACACGGTGGTCTTGAGGCCCGAGGCCGGGCCGAAGCCGGGGATGCGCACCGGAGCGTTGTCGCCGATGGCTTCGAACTGTACCTTCTGCTTTAGGCGATAGCCGGGCACGTATTTCTGCACCGCCGCCACCATGTCGAGGATGGAGCGCTCGATGGCCTCCCGGCTACCGCCCTGGGACAGGGTGAACACCGTGTCCCGCATGATGAGCGGCGGCTCGGCGGGGTTGAGAATGATGACCGCCTTGGAGCGCTCAGCCCCGCCCAGGATGCGAATGGCACTGGAGGTGGTCTCGGTGAACTCGTCGATATTGGCGCGAGTGCCCGGGCCCGCCGACTTGGAGGAGATGGAAGCGACGATCTCGCCCCAGATCACCCGGTCGGTGGCGCGGCGCACCGCGTGGACGATGGGAATGGTGGCCTGCCCGCCGCAGGTGACCATGTTCACGTTCGGCTCGTCGAGGTTCGCGTCGCCGTTGATGACGGGGATGGTGAAGGGCCCCACGGCGGCGGGGGTGAGGTCTATCACCTTCTTGCCGTCCGCCCGCAGGACCGCGTCGTTATGCAGGTGCGCCTTGGCCGAGGTGGCGTCGAACACGATCCGGATGTCGGGATAGTTGGGCAGCTTGCGCAGGCCGTCGATGCCCTCGTGGGTCACCGGCACGCCAAGGCGGGCGGCGCGGGCGAGGCCGTCGGAATTATGATCGATGCCGACCATGGCGCCCATCTCCAGATGGTCGGACATGCGCATGATCTTGATCATCAGGTCGGTGCCGATATTGCCCGAGCCGATGATGGCCGCCTTGAGCTTCCCGCTCATGATTAAACTCCGATGTAAAAGTTGAGCGTGGAAAAACCTTGGATCTCAGCAGTGACCGTCATACCCGCACGGACTTCCACCATGGGCCCCAACGCACCAGAAAGGATCAGATCGCCGGCTCTCAGCGGTTGGCCCAGGGCAGACATCTTGCGGCACAACCAGAGCGCGGCGTTTAGTGGATCTCCCATGCATGCAGCACCCACTCCGATCGAACGTGATCGACCGTCGATGCTGAGCACCGCCCCAGCGAGCCGCAGATCTAGGCCATCGAGCCTGCGAGGGCTGTTGCCCAGCACATAACCCCCGCCGGATGCGTTGTCGGCTACCGTATCGACAAGACTTATCTTCCAGTTTTTTACTACAGTATCGACGATTTCAACCGCCGGAAGCACTTGATCAATCGCTGCAGCGAGAGTTGTCATCTGTAGCTTTGGATCATCGAGATCGCGGCCAAGCACAAACGCGACCTCAGCTTCGACGCGCGGCTGCATGAACCGGAATGCCTGCACTTCGTCATTCTGTCCGAAGGCATAGTCCGCCCATAGAGTCCCGAAATCGGGCTGGTCGACTCCCAGTTGCGCCTGTACTGCGGCGGAGGTCAGGCCGATCTTGTAGCCCACTGCGCGCCGGCCTGCCGCCAACCAAAACTCCGTGTTTATCCGTTGCACTGCATTGGCATCATCAAGCGTCCTCAGGTCTAGTCGCTCTTGAATTGGCGCGATCTGCGTCAGCGAGCGGCGGCCCTCGCGGATTTCCTCCGCGGCGCGTGCAATTTTGTCGGTCATTGTGTTGGCTCCGGACAAAGGGAAAAAACTATGCCGCAGCCTTTATCATGGTTGGACACATGGTCTGGATGGGATCGCTGGAATAGCAGTCATCACACCCATGCCGGTCAGCCACACTTCGACGGGCTGATAGAAATCAACAGTGGCTTGGTATTCCCCTTGCGAACTCAACGCGGCGAGAGTTGCGACCCATGTGCGAATCTCGTGTCCGCCCCGGCCGCAGATGTCTGTTAGTTCGTCGTCGTCGCTCTCGTCCAACACGTCTAGTTTGGCCGAAACGAAAGCGTCCAGCAGCATGCGGTCCCACTCCGGGTTTGGGGGCCGTAGGTTCGAAAGGCCCATTTGAACCTTGACGCCCTCACCCACCACTTTGCTGGTGCGGGCAAAGCGTTGCTCAAATGTGATGTTGCCGATACCGTTGATGAGCATATTGCGCAATTCCGGCGCGGCGCCCGCAAACGCCGGAATGGGAGGGTCGTGCGAAAGCCCACCAGAACCTATCAGCAGCACCCGTTCAGGGCGCCTTGCAGCCCAGCGGCCAACCGCCTCCCCCATAGCGCGCACCCGCCGGAAGGTCGGGCGCGGCGCCGCAGCCGAATTGATAAAGACAGGAATGAAGGGTGGCAGATCATGCCCAATCGCCAGCAGCTCTAGCGGCTGGACGGCGCCGTGATCGACAACGATCTTATAGGACAGGGCTGTGTCGACTCCATCGTGAATAATCGAGCGGACAAGCTCCTCGGCCAGCGGAACCGGGACGGTCAGCCTGCCTGCGGAGCTGCCGTAATCGCCTACCGAATAGCCCTCGATGCCTACACAGAATGCTGGCAGAAGATCGTAAAAGAACCCGTTCAAATGGTCAGGATAGAAAACCACAGCCAAGTCGGGCTTCAGAGCGAAGACTTTGTCTCGAACACGCTCCAGCGCCTCATTGAAGGCGGCTTCAGTTTCTGCTGGCGCCCGCACCTTGTCCAGAAGTGGACTGTGCGACATGCAGATCGCTCCAACGATCATCCGCTTCTCTCCTCCCCGTACTAGACTCGTTTGTCCGTTATACGAACTTGCTCGTTGCCGCAGACTAGACTCAGCAATTTGCGTAAGGCACGTGACTTCTCCATGCCGTTCGCTGGATGCACAACGCCGGGGAGGGATGGGGCGGCTGCGCTGCTCTGCGCGATCAATGCAGTGCTCGATTGGACACTCGTTCCATCCCAGTCGGTGTGTCGGTGATCGTGGCCAGCTCAATAGCAGCGTATCGACGCCGCCAAATGCCGATGTTCGTCAGGCGAACTTGCAGCTAGCCACCATGGACACTCTTTCCCAGCCGAAACTAGCTTCGCGCCGACGCCAGTGTTCTAGGGCTGCATCGAAGGCAGTTCCAAACGCTAAGCGTCGCAAGAGTGACTAGATGATCTCGGGAGGACGAAATGACTGAGGAATGGACCGAGGTGGGGACAAGCGCCACCACGAGTTTCATGGAGGCAGGTGAAGAGCTCGTCCTGCATTATAACGATTGCAATCCCGGCAAAGCTGACGAGGTGATCGTGATGTGCCACGGCTCCGGGCCTGGCGCGAGCGGCTGGGCAAATTTCAGCCGCAATATTGGACCGTTCACCCAAGTCGGATATCGGGTAATCCTTCTTGATTTCCCGGGCTGGAGCAAAAGCGCACCGATTGTCTGTACGGGCTCTCGTTCAGACCTGAACGCCAGGGCGATAAAGGGGTTGGTCGACGCTCTTGGGTTGGGCCGCATCCATCTGGTCGGCAATTCAATGGGCGCTCATAGCGCCGTTCCCTTCGCATTAAACTGGCCGGAGCATGTTGGTCGCCTGGTGTTGATGGGCGGCGGCACCGGCGGGATAAGCACTTTTGCACCGATGCCGACAGAAGGGATCAAGCTAGCTCACAAGGTGTATCGGGACCCAACAGTCGACAACCTGCAGCAGATGCTGCAGACCTTTGTTTTCGACGTCTCGGACCTAACGGACGATCTGGCCCGACAGCGCCTGGACGGCCTCTTGGCGCATCGCGAACATCTGGACAACTTCGTCAAGAGTGCGACG
This sequence comes from Xanthobacter autotrophicus, assembly GCF_005871085.1. Taxonomy (GTDB): domain Bacteria; phylum Pseudomonadota; class Alphaproteobacteria; order Rhizobiales; family Xanthobacteraceae; genus Xanthobacter; species Xanthobacter autotrophicus. Next base: position 54,609 of record NZ_VAUP01000037.1, read on the forward strand.
GTTAATCCAAAACAGTATCCGGACTACGGCCACCGGCTTTCGGAGATCACGGCCAAGACCCTTATTATCTGGGGGCGGAACGATCGCTTTGTTCCTTTCGATTCGGGATTGCGTCTGCTGGCAGGGATCGCGGACTCCGAATTGCATGTCTTCAATAAATGCGGCCATTGGGCCCAATGGGAGCACTATCAAAGGTTCAACACACTGCTACTCGACTTTCTACGCAACTAAAGTGTACATTGGATTTACCCAGTGGACTAAGCCGCTCCGCAATTGCGGGGCGGTGTTTCTTTCCCATAGGGTGCCGTTCCATCAGGGTGAGATGCACTTCCGGATAGCCGCAGCCCACGATTTCGGGAAGCTAAGTCTTAGTCAGGAAGACAAGTCGCTCTCAGTTTGCGCTCACTCATCTCCGCTCCGATGCGCTTGGCACACTCTTCCATCGCATCCAAATATTTTGCCGCGGCTTCGGTCGGATTCATCGCGGTTGTGAAGAATACCATGTTGATCGCACCTACCACATCGCCATCGAGCCGCAGTGGCACCGCGATACCCGAAATGCCCGGAGCCGCTTCATTCACGCTCGACCCGTAGCCAGCCTCCCGGGTCTTGGCGATGATCTTCTCGGCGTGGCCCTTGCACTGTGCGGCCATGTTGCCCTCCAGCTTCGAATGGCGAAGGAGTTCGAGCGTCTCATCTAGCCTAGGCGTATCGATGTATGAAAGGTAGGCCCTACCGGGTGATGTGTTCAAATAGCCCCAGCGCGTCCCAACCATAGACCGGTGGATTGAGAACGGGCTGAGATGGTGTGTTGTTTCCTGGAGAACAATTTCGTCGCCACTGGGCATGAAGAGATTGACCGGCCACAGTACGATAGCCCCCAATGCGGCGAGTTCAGGATAGGCGACGCTGCGGATCCAGTCGACTCGGACACCTTCGGTCAACAAATTCGCTGCCGCGCGCAGACTCACCGTGTTGTCCGACGCATTCATTCCCACATAACCAAGTTCATCGAGTGTGCTAACCAACCGATAGATCGTGGTCCTATTGATGCCGGTAGCGATTGAAAGCTGGGTTATCGTGGTAGGGCCTCGTCGACTTAGAATCCGCAATATCTCCAGCCCTCGCGCAAGAGCTCGAACTGAGCGGTATTCTCCCATCATGACTACTCTCCGACGCCTAGCGTACCGATCCTCACTTGCACCTGCGCCCGCGGCGGAACCAAGCGCTCAGGGGGCGAAGACAAAAGCACAATCGCACAAAATTCGCTGACCGGAGATATAACCATTGCGACTCGAAAGAGGGAAGGCATGCGACGCGCCGACATCCTAAAGCCGCCCGTACCGCCGCAGCGGCATCTGCGACAGCGTACGTTCCGTAATGCCCTCGAAGTCATAGCCTCATGAGCCGGGAAACCGGCAATCTGGCTCCAAAGCCGTTCTGTCGCTATATAGGCCGCTGCCACTGCGTTGATCAGAATGTTCTCGAGGCCCAACTCCAGCGCCGCAAACTTCGGCTCGCTGATCAACGCAGCGCGTAGAGTGCTATTTAGAGCCCCTAACAAAACCATTTGTTAACCATATCTGGCCGAGGCTTGGGCATGGCCAAGAAGCTTTTGCCCGATGCCCTTTGGGCCGAGATCGCCCCACTGTTTCCTGCTGCTGCGGCACGCCCGAAGGGCGGGCGACCACGGGTGGAGAACCGCGAGGCGCTGATCGGCATCCTGTTCGTGCTGTACACCGCGATCCCGTGGGAGCGGCTGCCGTTTGAGGTCGCCGGATGCTCGGGCATGACCTGCTGGCGTCGGCTGCGGGCCTGGCAGGATGCCGGCCTGTGGGACGAGATCCATCGCCACATGCTGGAGCGGCTGAACCTTTCCGGGGAGATCGACTGGTCGCGCGCCAGCGTGGACGCCTCGTCCGTGCCCGCCAAAAGGGGGGCGACGCGATCGGTCCGAACCCGACCGACCGCGGCAAGCCGGGCACCAAGCGGCATATCATGGTCGACCGAAAGGGCCTGCCTCTGGCCGTCGTCCTGACCGGGGCCAACCGGCACGACAGCATGGCGCTGACCAAGGTGGTCGATGCCGTCCGCCCGGTCCGGCAACGGCGCGGACGACCGCGCAAGCGGCCCGAAAAGCTCCACGCAGACAAAGGCTATGACTTCCCGCGTTGCCGCCGGGACCTCCGCAAGCGTGCCATCGCCCCACGCATCGCCCGCCGCGGCGTCGACAGCTCGGAGCATCTCGGCCAGCACCGCTGGGTGGTCGAGCGCACCTTCGCCTGGATCAACCAGTTCCGCCGCCTCGCCATCCGCTACGAGCGCCATGCCGACCTCTACCGTGCCTTCCTCGTCCTCGCCGCCGCAATCATATGCTTCCGAGCCGTCAGCAGGTTTTGTTAGGTGCTCTTAGGTCCATTCCCGCTCAGTCTGCTTCACTCAGAAGGACAGAGTCGTCACCATCCGATGTACCCATCCGGCGAGGGCCGCCTTGCGGAGGTTGGGGGATGACGTGAAGTCCTAGGGGTAATCCTAGGAGTAGTCATATGTCCCTTTCGCGGGTGGAGGTGATCACCTCGGTGGAGCGGCGCCGGCGCTGGCCGCAGGCCGAGAAGGAGCGGCTGGTGGCGCTGGCACTGGAGCCCGGGGCTTCAGCTTCCGAGATCGCCCGCTCGGCAGGGGTGCATGTGAGCCAGCTCTTCCGCTGGCGCAAACAGCTCTGCGAACGGGTCACGCCCCAGTTGCCAGCCTTCCTGTCGGTGACGGTGGAGCCGCCGATGGAGACCGTTTCACCCCCGGACGAGCCATCGCCGCGTAAGCGTAAGGCTCGTCGCGAGGGCCGCATCGAGATTGAACTGGCGTCCGGCGACCGGCTGCGGCTGGAGGGCGACGTGGATGGCCGAGCGCTGCGCGATGCGATCGCCGCCCTGAGGGCGCGATGATCCCTGTCCCGGTCGGCGTGAAGGTCTGGCTGGCGACAGGCCACACGGATATGCGCAAGGGCTTCGCCTCCCTAGCGTTGCAAGTGCAGGAAGTTCTTAGGCGAGACCAGCTTGGCGGCCATATCTTCTGCTTCCGCGGACGGCGCGGCGACCTCGTCAAGATCATCTGGCACGACGGGCAGGCGGCGAACCTGTACGTGCGTCGACTAGAGCGCGGCCGCTTCCTGTGAGCCCCTCCCGACGTCAGGTCCGTTCGACCCGCTTCACATTTACCGCCCAGCCTTCCGTGTGCAGCAGAGCCGTGATCTCGGTACTGACACCTGTGAGAATGGCGATCTCAGACGGCATGTCCCCTCTACTTCACGGCTCTTATCCCTTTGTTCGGGATTGCGGGCCGCCTTTTCGCAGCCTCAACGGCTTACTGTGGGTTTCCTCCCTCTTCGCTCACTGTAGGAACCCGAGACGTGCCGCAAGCGAAACTGGTGTTTGATCCCAGGCTTTGATGGTGCACTCTTTTCGCAGGAATGGAAGGATGCGCTATGGACCAGGTTCTGCACGGGTGCGCCACGACGACGGAGGCGGTCCGTCGAGCGATACAACATAGTCAAGAGAGTCTGAGGACGCTGGCCAAGCCCTATGGCATCAACCCGAAGACCGTCGCCAAGTGGAAGAAGCGCAGCTCGGTCTGCGACCTCCCGACAGGCCCCAAACAGGCCACATCAACCGTCCTGTCCCTGGAGGAGGAGGCGATCATCGTCGCCTTCCGCAGGCACACCTTGCTCCCGCTCGACGACTGCCTCTATGCCCTGCAGGCGACGATCCCTCACCTGACCCGTTCGTCCCTCCACCGATGCCTGCAACGCCACGGTATCTCAAGATTGCCGGAAGTAGAGGATGATAAGCCTGCCAGGAGCAAGTTCAAAACCTACCCCATCGGCTATTTCCATATCGACATTGCTGAAGTGCAAACCTCCGAGGGCAAGCTCTACCTCCATGTTGCCATCGATCGAACCAGCAAATTTGCCTTCGTCCAGGTGACCCGCAAGACGGGGCGGACTTCGGCTTCAGCGTTCCTGGAGGCCCTGATCGCGGCGGTGCCTTACAAGATCCATACCATGCTCACCGACAACGGCATCCAGTTCACCTTCCCGCCGCGCTACGCCGACGGTCCGACCGCACGCTATATGACCCACATGTTTGACATGCGGTGTCGGGAGAACGGCATCGAGCACCGCCTGACAAAGGTGAAGCATCCCTGGACCAACGGCCAAGTGGAACGGATGAACCGCACCATCAAGGACGCAACTGTCAAGCGCTTCCACTACGACGACCACCGGCAGTTCCAGACCCATCTCACCGACTTCGTCGCCGCCTACAATTTCGGCCGCCGACTGAAGACACTCAGGGGCCTCACCCCATACGAGTTCATCTGCAAATGCTGGACAAATCAGCCCGAACGATTCACGCTCGATCCAATCCATCAAATGCCGGGACTAAACAACTAGGCAGTGTGGACGGATTTCACCGTTTCGAGGCGGAGGGGGATTCCCTTTTCGTCCTTTCAGTGATTCATAAGGGGTCGGCTTTTGGCGAGGTCGACCATGCTGACGCGGATGACGGACGAGGATTGGGCGGTGGCTCTGGAGGTGTTCCGCGCTTGCCGGTCACGGCGCGGCGACAAGGGGCGCGATGACCGCAAGTTCCTCGAAGCCATGCACTATTTCACCGTGCACAACATCTCCTGGCGGGCGCTGCCGGCCGAGTTCGGCGCGTGGAACAGCGTCTGGAAGCGGTTCTGGCGGCTGCGCCAGGCCGGCGTGTTCGAGCTGTTCTTCGAGACCCTGGCATCGCTCAGCCGCACCGCGCATCTGGTCCAGATGTTCGATTCCACCGTGGTGCGCGCCCTTGTCTCCGCCGCCGGCGCAAAAGGGGGCAGGAGCGTCAGGCCCTCGGCCGCTCGCGCGGCGGCTTCTCCACCAAGATCCACCTCAAGAGCGACTTCGACGGTCGGCCGATCGCCTTCCACCTGACCGGTGGTGAGGCCGGCGACAGCCCGATCTTCAAGCTGCTGCTGGATCTGGGTCCCGACATCACGCCGCGCGCGGCTGTCGCCGACAAGGGCTATGACGCCAAGGCCAACCGGGCCATCGCACGCGCCCGCGGCATCGCGCCCGCCATCCCGTTCAAATCCAACGCGAGGGACCGGCCGACCTTCTTCCCGAAGGCGCTTTACCGGGGCCGTGCCCGCATCGAGCAGTGCTTTGGAAAACTGAAGCGGTTCAAGCGCGTCGCCCTGCGCTGCGAGAAGACCGAATGCGGCTTCGCCGCCATCGTCGCCCTCGCCTTGAGCTTCATCCTCATCAAATCCGTCCACACCGCCTAATGGCCGCCATCATGCAATGACGGCTCCGACGCAGCCTATCCACTCCACGTTATGGTCAGTTTTTCCAAAGTCCGCCGTCGACGACAATTGTTTGACCTGTGATGAATTCCGCCTCACGGCTCGCCAGAAACAGGATCGGTCCAACATAGTCGCCAGTCTTTGCTTGCCTCTTTATCGATTGCAAGCCCGCGATCTGCTCGAAAAACTCTTCTGGCACTCCGCCGGTGCCTGGGGTTGGTGTCAGGGAAGGAGCAACTGCATTTACCGTAATGCCCCGACCGCCGAGATCGTTCGCAAGTCCGCGGGTCAAACCGATGACCCCCATCTTGCTCGCAAAGTAGTGAGACATACCCGCGGCATTCGTCGCGACTGAGTTCGAAGCCAAGCTGATGATTCGGCCCCACCCATGCTCAGCCATCAGCGGTGCGAGATGTTTCGCAGCAAGATACTGCGAACTTAGGTTAATTCTAATTACATCGTTCCAAATATCGAAGTTAAGATCGTCAAGGTGAGCGAACGGAAAGATACCAGCATTATTGATTAGAATATCACAGCGCCCGAAACGGATTGAAATATTTTCACGTACGTTCTGCCAATCCTCCGGTACCCCCACGTCTGTTCGCAGGCCTACGGAATCAGCGCCGGCCGCACTGACAGCCTGCAATGTTTCAGCACAATCAAGGCGATCCAGCGCCACGACGGAACAGCCGGCGCGGGCGAAAGCAATCGCAATCTCCTGTCCGATCCCCCGAGCAGCTCCGGTCACAACGGCAACCAGTCCTTCATGGGTCTTCATTTCAACCTCACTTTAAGTTCGGCCGTCTCGGAAAGGTCCAGGACGACCGGACTCTCATTTGCCGGTGATCAGCATCCCAATGGCTCTCAGCACAACGCGTACGCTAAGTAGCTTTATTCCGTTACGGAGCTGCTGCGGCTGGACCACTGCCGACAACGGCATCGCACCCATGATTTTTCCGCGAATAACGATGTTGCCTTTCTCAACAGAGATCGAGTCAACTTCCATAATACCGGAGCCATCTGGCCCGAGTAGCTTCATTGTACCGACGTTAGTCACGGGCTGCCTCACGATATATAGACAATATCCGTTACCGGGAGAGAACGGCTTGGAGGTCCAGACCCAGATCCTGGAATATTTTGACCGCTGTCGCGCGCCCGCCGCCAAATACGCCTCCACCGGGGTGCATGAAGGGACCAGTAAGATAAAATCGCTCGAAGCCAGGGACCGTGTAGTTGGAGATCTCCGGAAAAGGCCGCCGACCAGAAAACTGGTTCATATTGAGCGCGCCGCCATGAAAATCACCACCTACGAAGCTTTTGCTGCTTCGCTCCATATCCAGCGGACTATCGATCGCGCGAGCGATAATGTTGTCGTCTCCCATATTTGTCGTATACTTCCGTAGCTCCTCCAACATCCAGTTGGCAACCTCATCCTTGATCTCGTCCCATCTCTCAGCTCCGCCATCGGCAAGGTCATAGGGCATGAAATTGTAGAGATAGAGCGTCGCCATTCCGTCGGGTGCCCTGCTCTGGTCGAGATTCGTCGAAACGCCGATGCAGAGCGTCGAAACGTGTGGCAATCGCCCATAGCGATAGTCGTCGAAAGAACGCCTGAAATCGTCAAGTGAGGCTGGCATACCTTCAACGATATATGATCCGGCAACCTTGTTACCACCGATGAACTGTGGCGGATGCTTTAGTGCGTAGTGAGTGTTCATTGCCGAATAGCTCGAAAGCTTCACTCCCTTCGCAAGAGCCTTGAGCCGATCGGGGAGGCCTCCGCCGAGGAATTCGTCAAGCAAGTGAGGATGGACCGATGCCAGGACCAGCTTGCGGGCGTTGATCCGGCGGCCGTCCGCCATCTCAACGCCAGTGGCCTGGCCATGCTCCACAATCAAGCGTCTCACCTCGGAATTGGCTTCAACCGTTCCGCCATGGTGTTGTATGCAGCGTATCAGCGCGGCGGTGAGTTCGCCACTGCCGCCTCGAGGAAGTGCGGCAGGGTAATCGTGGCACATGCCGCACATCAGAAATAGCACGATGCCCGTCCCTTGCTCCTCGGGTGCCATGAGACACTCAGAGGCCCACTTCAGGAAGTGCATGCGAACCTTCTCATGCTCAAAGTTCTCGATCACCAGATCATACGAGCTTCTGAATAGATCGCCGATAAGGTCTCGTCCCTCGGGACTTTGGTCGAGCAGCGCCATGAACGAACCAAACGGCAGAGGCGGATTGAAAAGACCCTGCAGTAGCATCGGCATGATCTGGCGGGCTTTTTCAACGAACCGCCGGTATGAGTCGGCATCCTTCTGAGAATGCTGCGCAATCGACTCGCATGTCTTGTCAAGGCTGCCGAAGGTCTGAATCATGCTTCCGTCTGGAAATAAGCAGGCATGCGGGATCTCCTGCGGGATATACTCTAGCCCGAACTTGCTCTTCAGTTCCAGTTCGTCATTCTTAATGAGCGGGTTGGCCTGAATGAAGATGTGGGTAGTCGAATGATGATCATGCTTGAATCCCGGCGCGGTCGTTTCGCGCGTCACGACACCACCGCCGAACCAAGCATTACGCTCGAATATCCTGACGCCCAGTCCAGCCTTGGACAAGTAGGCGGCCGCAGTCAGGTTGTTATGGCCAGCACCGACCACAACGACGTCATGTGTTTCCTCTGCCATGGCATTGTCCTTCGTTATATTGCGTGGTCGTTGTCAACCTCGGAACCTCTGGACCATCATTATTCAATATATGGTGAAAAAGCCCATGTGACGTAACGCGTTAGTCGGTTTGTAGGCCACCTATAAGCGGAATACCGTTGCTTAGCGTCGCAAGCTATACTGCTCTAAGTAAGCGTGAATATTGCCCAGAGTGAAATACAAGCGGTTGGCGGTCGGATCTATCGAACTGCAGCACTCGACCGACAAGGATTACGTGATCGCCACCATCATAACGGTGCTCGTGTTTACATTGGAACCGTGCACAGCAGTCTCGCAATAGCGGGACATTTCCGATCCCAAGCTCTGTTGCGACATCGTCAAATTTGTCCTCACCCGAGCGCGCAAATCTATTCGAAAAGTGCTCTTGTTCGGAGGAAAGTATATTGATCGCCCAATGCTCGGCTGCTTGAAAAACTGGCAGACTGAACGCACGCTTGGCAAGGCTCCAAAGCACCAACGGAGGATCGAGAGAAACGGAGTTGAAGCTGCTGCAAGTCACACCGATTGCATTGCCGTCGCCCGACCGAGCGGTAACAACACAAACACCCGTCGCAAACGAGCCCAACGCCTTCCGGAAGGACGAGGGATCGAAGCCAGGATCATGTATTTTGTCGTCGCTTGGATCTGACGGTTGTATCGTCGTTTTGGTCATACGACACGCCTCCGACCACTTGGAGATAATGCAGTGCTCTAAATTCAATATCGCGATTAATACTCAGGCCGCGGGTGTATACGCGGCCTGAATTGCACTTGATATGTCAGACGGGTTCCGATTGCCTGTTGAGGAACTTGTCAACAATCGAGAGGGTTTCCGCACATTTCTCAACCTGCGGGACGTGCCCGCAATCGTCGATGATCTCCACTCGACTTCCGGCAATCTTGCCGCCCAGAAAATGTGCGTAGGATGAGGAGATGACGGCGTCCAGATCTCCCCAAATAATCAGTGTCGGAGCCGTGATACGGTGCAGTCGCTTGCCGAGACCTCGGTCGGGAATTGGCCAGACAAACTTCCCGGTCGCGCCGAGGTTCCAGATCATTTGCGCAGTGGCCTGGATGGCGGTCTCACGGTCCGCCGGCATGGCCAATGCAGCCTGTACTGCCTCGCTGTCGGGATGCCTGAACAAGAGACCGGGTAGTTCGTTCGGCGCGGCCGCAACCCAGTTCACGACCGGTGCTTCATCACGCCATAGGCCGACCGGGTCGAGAACCGTTAGACTCGAGAAGATTTCAGGATAGGCAGCCGCAATTTCCAGCGCGATCATGCCGCCGAAGCTCTGACCGATGGCCGCAGGCCGTTTCAGGCCCAGGGACCGGATTGCCTCCTCGTAGATCAGAACTGCATCGCCAAGGTCGTCGACTTTGTGAATATCATAGGGGTTTCCGGACGTCGTCCCCGGGAATTCTGGCGCATAGATGGTATGCGATTTGGCCAGCTCGTCCAGAAACGGGTCCCACCTCATCCCCGCCGCCGGGTGGAAGTAAACTAGAGCAGGACCCGAACCCTTTACCTGGAAGTTCAATTGCACGTGCCCGTTCCAGACCGTGACCTTGTGTTGAGCAGCGGAATTGCCGGGCATCACGCGACCTCCCTTTCAGCCTGTCCTTCCAGCGGAAGCGGCTTGCCGCCAAGTCGCTCCGGCCACCAATGATGTTCGTATTCGTTCTCCCAGATCGGTTTCAGCGCCGGCAAGACCTCCGAGGAGAACAGATCGATGGTCCGCATCGTCAGTTCCTTCGGCATCGATCCGAACTGAAGCATGGCGTGCAGATTTCCGATTCCATAGTTGCGGCCGAGCTCGACAAGTTGGTCGCGCACGGTTTGCGGACTCCCGCAGATGACGCAACCAGCTTCGATGAGTTCTTTCAGACTGGCAGTGCGGAACTTTTCGAACATGCCGAAATCGGACGGGTCCCGAAGCACAAACTCAAGTCCTCGGATATCGATGCCCCCAGGGAGCATCATGCGATGGAGTGGGATCGCGCCGAGCCCCTTGCGGAAGAAATATTCGATATGCGGACCAAAGATGCGCTCCGCTTCGGCGTCGGTTTCCGCGATGGCGATCTGCTGCATGAAGCCGATCTGGAACGGGTTCGGTTTCTTTCCGAGCTGTTCGGCGATCGAAGCAAAACGATCGAAGATCCGCTTCCCAGTCAGCTTATAGCCGAACCAGCCGAAGTAGTTGAATCCGAAGTTTCTTGAAATGCAGAACTCCATGGTCTTGGGATTTCCGAGTCCGGTTACCCATACCGGGGGCAATGACGCCTGCACCGGGCGTGGCCAGATGTTGACGGCCCCATACTGTGAAAATTTTCCATTGAAGGCAAAGGGCTTCCGTTCGGACCATGCCCTCAGCACGAGATCAAGGTTTTCGTCGAAGCGCGCGCGGGTTTCGGCTGGCGGGATCCCGTTGTTGAGATTGGCGTCATACGCGAGACCGACGGGGAAACCGCACACGAGCCGGCCATTGCTCATGCAGTCAAGCATGGCTGATTCTTCGGCTACACGAAGGGGCTCGCGACTTTTTCCCAGGGAGCGTCCGACGGGGTAGATGGCCGTCTGAATGCCCTCGACTTCGGTCGCATAGGCGAGCGCGGCCTCAAGGAGGTCAGGATTGGGGATCATGTCATATGAGCTTTGAGAGTGCTCTGTGATCGCGATTCCATCGAAGCCGGCGCGCGCGGCATGCATGCACTCATCGAGTGCATCGCGGTAGGCCGAAACAACATGCCGCTCTTCGGTCAGCTCGTGATAATTTGGCGTGACAACGGATTCGAAGTGTTGCCCTACGTCATTGGGAAAATGTCTGTAGGGTACTTGCTGGAAATAGCTGACCTTCATTGTTTCCTCCATTGAGCTATTCTGTGGTTCTGCCCGAGATGCGACGGAAATACGGTATTTTGCGCCTTGCGGCATGATCCGACGGCGATGCATCCGATTCGGGCTGTCCTTTACTGCTCGCGGCTGCGATCATTCCGAATTGGGGTTGGTGCGGACACATCTGTAGCTCGTTGAGCGGGCCTATCGGAAGTGCGACTTCAAGAAGGAGCCGACCTCGGTGAGTGACTGCTTGCCCTCATCGAGGATGCCCGAAAACATCTGCCAGACATGGGGCAGACCGGGCCATATCTTCACTTCGACCGCCGCACCTGCCATGGCAAGTTTGCGAGCTAGCCTCACGCTGTCGTCGAGCAGTGCTTCGGATCCCGAGCAATGGATGATTGTCGGTGGCAAGCCGGCAAGATCCGCAAAGAGCGGCGAGGCCAGGGGAGTAGCGATATCTCCCCCGGCGAGATAGGTGCCCCCCAGACCGGCGAGCATCTCTTCTTTGATGAGAATATCGCGTGCGGCGTTGTCGTTGATGCTTGCTCCGCTGCATGTGAGGTCGACGAATGGACTCAGCAAGGCGAGGCTTGACGGCGTCGGCAGACCGCGAGAACGGGCGGCCACCAGAGTGGCGACGGCGAGGCCACCACCTGCAGAATCGCCGACGAAGGCGATTGACCCCGGAGAGGTCGTTTCCAGCAGCCATTCATATACAGCAAGGCTGTCGTCGACGGCAGCCGGATAAGGGTGCTCCGGCGCAAGCCGATATGCAACGGCGAGGGTCTGCGCGCCAGATGCCCGGTTCAATAGGGACACAAGACCTCTGTGGGAGTTGACGGAACCGACCATGTATCCACCGCCATGCAAATAGACGATGGCTCGAGAGCGGTCTGACGTGGGCGTCGCACCGCGTTCGACATTGACACCACGGGCAACTACGGTTTCGACTGCGAAATCATCGACAGGTGGCGTGATCATGCCGAGTTGGTCAAAGCCCGTCCGCATTTCGTCGATCGTAGCCTGCGAGAGATCAGGGCCGGACAAGAGTAGCTTTTCGACGGCGATGATTTGTTCCACCGACATGGTCTGCGTCCCTCGGGTAGATATGCGCCACAGCTTCACGGAGAGATGTTAATCGAAGACGTTTGTACGTATAAATACGTACAGTTTGATTATTTATAGTGTATACGAGCTCAATCAGTTGGCGTTAGTCTATATTCCAGAGCGAAGTCGGTGATAAGTGGTGGTGGCTAGCTCAATCACGGCGGCGGGCCGGAATTCGGTTACGCCAAGAGCGCACCCATTCATATTCAGGCACGAGAGAACGGTCGCTTGTACGGCGTCGAAGTCCCAGTCGGTCCTTTGGACGACGTACTTACGGTAAGTTTGCGATGAGCGGGGAGATTGGCCCGACCGGACAAAGCCCAACGACCGGTCGCCCTTCGGGGGCCAAGATCCTGGTAATAGGCCTCGGATCGGCTTCTGCCCGATTTGGAGCCGCGTCGGCATACGCAATGCCAACATCCATATTTCCTCCCTAAGTGCCGAGTTCTGTGACCGGCTTGGTTCTCGCAGGAGTGAACGGTGGCAGCCTTTCGGTCAACAAAGCCGACGGGGATGTACGCCTAGTGAACAAATTCGGATTGAGGGGCCCTATCACCCGACGTTGCCATCGGCCTTCATCCAGCGTTGAGTTCGCTCGTGCGTCTGGTCGTGCCATTGTCGGCCGGGTGAGCGCCGGGGATCTGGCCAGGGTCTTTGGGGATCCCGTGGTTGAAGAGAGCCTACGTCACCGCTCCTGCCGAGTTGGCGGGGGTGTCTAGTTCTGCTGACCCCACCTCACCGACGTTGCACCATACCTGTCCTTTTACCTCCTCACACCCTTCGCCACGCATCCGCCCCGAAAAGCACACCAAGGTAAGTGCGGGCTACCGACAACAGGTCTGAGGCAAGATGCTCGATCTTGCGCGATCAACCGCTTGACTTGGAAGGGGCCTGGTGGCGCAATCAAAACATGTTCGGAGAAAGGACCAAGGATCGCGTGGATGACCTACGTGTACTGCCCGACCAGAATGTCACGGCGGTGGAAGATCGTAACGCAGGCCTGCTTAGCCTCGCCCTTCCGGGCCACGAGGTGCTTGATTGGGCGCAAGGCAGCCTGGCAGAGCGCCTCGGCGTCGGCTGCCACGTTCCTCGGACGCTTGACGAGCGGCTTCTTCCGGCGGAGCTCTTGTCCGATTACATCGTCGGCACGGTCAAATTGCCTGCCCACAAGATCAACGGCACTCCGGAAAGCGCGCGAGAGGACCGGCACGAGGCTCTCCCGCCAACCATCCTATTCGCCTGACTTCAAACCGATTGAAAGCACTGTCCTTAAGCTCAATACGCTATTGCGGAAAGCACATCTTCGCACAAATGACGAACTGTCGGCTATCATCATTCGATGGGTTTCGGCAAAAAATAAAATGAATTTTGAAGTGACGGTTATACTGCAGGGTACGCGCGGGTGTAAAATGACTCTGCGCTAGCGGTATGGCAAAGTACGCTTCAATGCCGCCAGCACTTTCTGGGTATCGGCACCGAGGCGGGGACTGGCACTCTTCGCCACCTGCCGTTCACCGTCGAGCACGATGGGGCTCGCCACCGCCGGCACAGTGCCGCTGCCGGCTTCCGGTAGATTCACCTTGAGGCCGCGATGGATCACATGCGGGTCCTCGAACACCTGCGGCACCGTATTGATGGGGCCGGCCGGCACGCCCTGCTTCTCCAGCGCCGCGAGAAGGTCGTCACGCCGGAAAGCAGCGGTGAGGGCGGAGAGCTGCGGCACCAGCGCCGCGCGATGGGCGACGCGCTCGGGATTGGTGGAAAAATCCGCCTCCTGCGCCAGCTCCGGCGCGCCGAGCACGGCGCAGAAGCGGGCGAACTGGCCGTCATTGCCCACCGCGGCGATGAAATAGCCATCGGCGCACGGAAACACCTGGTAGGGCACGATGTTGGGATGGGCATTGCCCATACGCTTCGGCGCCCGGGCGGAGGCGAGATAGTTCATGGCCTGGTTGGCGAGCACGCTCACCTGGGTATCGAGCAATGCCATGTCCACATGGCCGCCTTCCCCCGTCGCCTCGCGCCGCCGCAGGGCCGCGAGGATGCCGACGGTGGCGTAAAGGCCGGTGAAGATGTCGGCAAAAGCGACGCCCACCTTCTGCGGCTCGCCCTCCGGCTCGCCGGTAAGGTCCATGATGCCGCCCATGCCCTGCACCAGGAAATCATAGCCGGCGCGCGGGGCATAAGGGCCGTCCTGGCCGAAGCCGGGAATGGAGCAATAGACGAGACGCGGATTGAGCGCCTTCAGGCTCTCAAAATCGAGCCCGTGTTTCTTCAGCCCGCCGACCTTGAAATTCTCGATGAGCACATCGCTGCGTAGCACCAGAGCGCGGATGGCGGCCTGCCCCTCGGCGGTCTCGAAGTCGATGGCGACGGAGCGCTTGCCCCGGTTGGTGGCATGGAAATAAGCGGCGCCGAGGTCGGCCCCGTCGGCGCCCTTCAGGAAAGGGGGCCACAGCTGCGGGTATCGTCCCCCGCCTGCGGCCGCTCCACCTTGATCACCTCGGCGCCGAGGTCGGCCAGCGTCTGCCCGCACCACGGGCCGGCGAGGATGCGAGCCAGTTCTAGGACACGCAGGCCGGAGAGCGGAGCATCGGACATGGAAGGCCTTCCGAGAAATATGCCCCTCTCCCCTCGCGGCGGGAGAGGGGCCTGTCAACCTAACCTCAGGCGAAGGCCTGAATGCCGGTGATGGCGCGGCCGATGATCAGCGCGTGAATGTCGTGGGTGCCCTCATAGGTGTCCTGCGCATAATCGCGCGAGGTATCGCGCACCAGCCGTTCGTCCTCAGTGAGCTGGACCTCGAGGTGGAAGGGATCGGCCCAGTCAAAGACCGGGCTGGCGGACTTGGTGGACATGATACCAACGGCCCTTATGAATGACCGATATGAGCCCAGTTTCGCCTTCCGATTGATGTGATGGTTTCAGGCTTTGCGACGAGGTGGTTCCACGCGTCGCAGGCGGCCTGGACGATGTCATCGTAGGTGTCGAAGACGCGGTTCGAGAGCCAGTTGGCACGCAGGTGCTGCCAGATGTTCTCGACCGGGTTGAGCTCTGGTGCACGCGACGGCAGGAAAACCAGGGAGATGTTCTTGGGCACGGCGAGCTTGCCGATGGTGTGCCATCCGGCGCGGTCGAGCAGGAGCATGGCGTGCGCGCCCTTTGCCACGGTCACGGCGATCTCGTCGAGATGGGCCTGCATGGCGTGAGTATCTGCGAAGGGCATGACGAGCGCGGCTCCGACGCCGCGAACCGGACAGATGGCGCCGAACAGGTAGGCGCTCTCATAGCGCTGGTCCGCCGGCTGACGCGGCCGTGTTCCGCGCCTGGCCCATTGCCGGACGAGACCGTTCTTCTGGCCGATGCGCGCCTCATCCTGGAACCAGAGTTCGACAGGCTGGCGCTTCGGGAGATGAGCGAGATGAGCCTTCAGCGTCGCCGCGGCATTTTTTGAAACGCCTCGACCACGCGCTCGTCCTGCCCGGGATGGCGGGGCCGCGCGCTGATGTGCGAGAAGCCGATCTGCTTCAAAAGCTTGCCGATCGTGCGCTCGTGATAGGCGATGCCGAAGCGCGCGAGGACGATCTTCTGCAGGTCAATGCGACGCCAGCGCACAACGCCATGGACGGCACGGTCGGGGCCGGTCTCGACGAGTTCGGCAAGCTTGAGCAGCTGGTCCTGCGACAGCTTGGGCGGGTGACCCTTGGATCGAACGTCGCGGAGCCCGTCCGGGCCGTGTTGGTTGAAGCGCTGGACCCAATCGCGCAGCGTCTGGCGGTCCATGCCGCCGATCCGCGCAGCCAGCTCCCGATCCATGCCGTCGAGAACCGCGGCCAGCGAGAGAAGCCGGCGGCTCTGGTTGGCGTGCTTTGACCCGGACGCCAGCCGCCGCAGGTCCAAGGCCGAATAGTCCGTCCGAAGCTTCACCGCAGCAGGCATGGCGCGAATCCTCCCCGCACCATGGAATCAGTGAACCCCGACGCCGAAAAGACCCCCGTGAGTCAGATCACAGGGCCGTTGGTATTACATGTCCGCGCCCAAAATGCCGAACTCCACAGGCACTTTCATGTAAAACACTTTCACATGCTCTTGCCTAAGATATTCAAGCATGCGTTCGCACTCATCAGGTGTGACGATCATCGTCACCTGTACCGGTTGATCCGAGAGATCGAACCAGCCGGCAGCATGTGTCGCGCCGTCGTGCCCCAGGCCCCTAAGCGAACTCGTCATGGTCGCTCCCCGAATGGCATGTCGTTTCGCTTCATCGAATAACCACTGAGCAAGTGGAACAAGACCAAGCATCCGATCCTGTTGAGTATAGAATATAATTTGAAAACCTTCCATCGTTCTCTCCAGGCGTCATATTTATTATTAACGTTCATGAATTTTCAATTTTATCGACTATTTGCATCATTAACGTCTAAAGCGATAGCGCTCTCAATCTTGTCATGCCGACTATAGAGGTATAGCTACTCGATCAGAATCTCAGGCACTGCGGACATCCCCACACGAAGCGCATCGACGCCGGCCTGGTCGGGTTCTATCCTGATCCGGATCGGTAAGCGTTGAACGACTTTCGTGAAGTTTCCAGTGGCGTTCTGCGGGGCAATGGCCGAGTAGCTGACTCCGCTGGCGGGTCCGAGGCTGTCGACTATGCCGGCGAACACCTGACCCGGGAGGGCGTCAACAACGATCCTGACGGATTGGCCGGGTCGGACGCGAGCCAGCTGCGTCTCCCGGAAGTTGGCGCGGACATAGAGCTTGTCCAACGGGACGATCGACAGCAACGTTGTTCCGACCGTGACATAGGCGCCCGTTCTCACGGCTTTCTGACCGACGGTGCCGGAGATGGGCGCCGCTATCCTCGTGTAGGACAGCCGTAGATTGGCATCGGCGAGGCTGGCTTGGGCCTGATCGTGTGCCGCCCGAGCCCCGTCCAGCTGGCTATTGAGGATATCGAGTTGCCGTCGAGCCGCGTTGAGCGCCGCGACATGGCTGTCTCGGGTTGCCGTTGCTGTCCCGAGGGTTGACACCGCCTCGTCGAAGCCTCGCTTGGTGACGGCACCTGATCCCACCAGTTCGCGCATTCGGGCTTCGTTTGCGCGTGCCAGGCTGAGAACGGCATCGTCTGAGGCAATGGCGGCTTGCGCTTCGATGATGAGCGCATCCTGACGCTCAATTTGCGCGTGGAGGGTCTTGATGCTCGCCTCATTGACGGCGATGGCAGCCTGCGCATTCTGCACTGCGATCCTCAGATCACGATCGTCGAGGATCGCCAGCGGATCGCCCTTGTTCACGACCTGGTTTTCCTCGACTAGAACCGCCTCGACCACACCCGCCACCCTGGATGCAACGTTGGTAAAGTCGGCCAGCACATATGCATCGTCGGTCGATTGGCGTAAGGCCGTGAACTCGGGACGGTTGAAGTAGAGATAGCTTCCTGCGGCAACCGCAATGAGAAGGCCGCCGGCGGCCAGCCTGATGAAACGCGACATGTTTTATCCATTTGCCGGCGAGAGTTGTGGGGAGTTTTGTGGCGTAGGGTTCGGCGCCGGGATGAATTGCATGAGGAGGGCAAGCGGCACCAGGACAAAAGCCAGGGTGCCGAGGACTCGATAGACATCCGCGGTCGCGAGAGCGACGACCTGCGCATTGATCGCCGTTTTCAATGCCGTGATGTCCTCAACCTGAGGAAGGCTCTGTCCGATGGACCCGAACCGATCGACAAGAATATAGGAATGGAAGTGCTCGCGGACCTCCATCAGCCAGTTGACGAGCGCGCCACCAATGAGCGTACTGATGGATCGCAACGTGTTGACGAAGCCGGCGATATAGGGCCCTTCCATCGGTTGCACGACGCTGGTCGCGAGAAACAACATCGAGACGACCGCCATCGGCTGGCCAACCGCTTGCAAAGACTGGGCGGGGACGAACTGTTCCCAGGTCCAGGTGGTGTCGACCCGGGCTGCATGGAAACAGGATAGGCCGATCAGCGCGAGCCCGGCGGCGAAGACAAACCGCGCATCCACCCATTTCTGGTAGAGCAGAAACGCGAC
Source organism: Xanthobacter autotrophicus (assembly GCF_005871085.1). Classification (GTDB taxonomy): domain Bacteria; phylum Pseudomonadota; class Alphaproteobacteria; order Rhizobiales; family Xanthobacteraceae; genus Xanthobacter; species Xanthobacter autotrophicus. Next base: position 72,650 of record NZ_VAUP01000037.1, read on the forward strand.
CAACGAGCCGGCGAAGAGCTGGGGAACCCCGATTAGCAGCCCGATCGGGGCGCTTTGCAAGGCACGGTAGCCCCAGTTTGATGCGAGGAAGGAAGACGGCAATACCGCGCCCGATATGAGAACGATCAGCATCAGGATGAAGATGGTGAAACCGATAGAAAGGTTTCGGCGCGACAGGAGCTGGAACTTGATAAACGGCGCCGGGTGAAACCATTCAGAGGCGCCGTAGGCCACCAAACAGACAAGACCTATTGTCATGGCAGTGCTGATCACCGGCGAGTTGAACCAATCGAGGCGGGTGCCCTGATCGAACGCCACCGCCAGCAGGAAAAGCCCAGTTATTCCGGCAAGCATGCCTGGCCAGTTGATAGACGAGAACCGTTTCCAGGCAATCGGCTCACGCGGCAATGCCCAAGCGACAATACATCCTGAAACAATCGCCACCGGAATGAACTGCCAGTACAGCCACCGCCAATCCACAAGGACGTCTGTCCATTGCCCGACGATCCAGATCGCGACGTTCGGTGCAAACGTGGCCGTCATGGCATAAAGGGCAAGGCCATGCAGGCGAATGGAAGGTGGAAGCGTTCTCAATGCCATCATCATCAGCAGAGGGATAAGCGCTCCAGCGCTGATCCCCTGTATTGTCCGCAGCACGAGCAGCAGGTTGAGGTCAACAACGAACGGAAGCACCATCGCGATCAGAGACGACACTGTGACGAGTACCAGATGAAAGCGTCTCGCGCTAAAGGTAATGGCAAACCAAGTTGCGAACGGCATGGCGACGAGTTCGCCCGCTGAGTAGAAAGTATTCAACCAGGAAGCGTCGTCAGAACCGAAGCCGAGCGCACCACGAACATCGGCAAGGCCGAGGGAGCCGCTGCGGCTGTTGAGCCCCGACATCATCGCAGACAGAAAGATGCCGAGCAGCGCGATCAACGCTCGCTTGGTCAGCGGCGGCGGCGCCATAGCCGGTGCAACTGCGTGACCGGTATCTGCCATCTTTGGCTCTCCAATCTTATGCAGATCGCGGCCCATCCCATTTGGGTAGTCGCGTTGCGTTCCGGGCTCATCCTGCCGAAAGGGCGGCAGCTTTCTCTCACATTGGTAATATTGATTACCACATAAGGTAACTGCGAGTACCAGTCAATGGAAACCCACCATCGAAAGCGTCAATTTGGAGTGCGGATTGAGACCAAGGGAGCTCGCCAGCTTCCGCAGGCTGCTGAACCGGCTGATGTCGCCGATCGCCGCGGTCGTCGCCAGGCCCGCTACCATGTCGATACCTGAGATCGTCATCAACCGCATCACACCTTCATCCACGAGCGCCGAGCATGTGCGGTCGCGCTCGATCACCTTCAGGTCCGCGCCGAGACGGTCGAACTCGCAAAGGTGCCGCTTGATCGCGAGACGCTCGTCCTTCGGCACGGTCTGCTTGGCAAGCCAGGCACCGCCGTTGGACCCGCACAGATCGGCAGAAGCCCCACCCCCTATGAGTTCATCTGCAAATGCTGGACAAACGAGCCTGAAAGATTCACCCTCGATCCAATCCGCCAAAAGCCGGGACTGAACACCTAGCTGCCCTCGAGGAACCGCCATACGATCAAGTGAGGTCCTGTCAAATGCCAAGATAGCGGTGTCACAACGTGATCGGCGTGGCGCGAGCCATGCCGAGAGCTCAAAGGCGCCCGTCGCAGGGCTCAGGTGTAGGTGCCGTCCTCACTCCAAGGGTGATCGGTTAAGGTCAACATCATTCCCAAACTGGCCCCCTGTAGAAGATCCCAGCTTCCCGGATTTGCCATGAATGTTCTTTGTAAAGGGTGCAAGGGCAGCAGGTAGCTTGAGAGGTTGAATGTGACGGTGATCATCGATCCAAAATGGGAATTATTCGTTAGAGTGGCTCAAATTGGAAATTTCACACGCGCTGCGGAGCATTTAGATTGCCCGCAATCAGTACTCAGCAGGCAAATCGGAGTTCTGGAGACGCAATGTGGTCAGCGGCTGTTTCGGCGCACCGGCAGGGGCGTCGTGCTTACGGATTTCGGCGAGATTGTGTTTGCTCGAATTCGCCCTCTTATGGATGAGGCGGCGCGGTTAGTTGTTGACATTCGGGCCGTGGGAAACGAACCCATGGGTGAGGTTCGCGTTGGGTTGCTGCCTTCACTCACACCGACACTCGCAGGCCCGCTCTTCCAAACCTTGCGCGATCAGTGCCCTTTAGTACGACTGCATTTCATGGACGGAGATAGCGCCCATTTAGGGGAATGGTTGAAGCAAGGTCGTTTGGATCTCTCGCTGCTGCTGCGAGAAGACAGCGAGGCAAGACCCGGTGAGCCTTGCATGGCTGAGATCAGTTTGCACCTTATTGGCGTGCCGGGAGATCCCATCACAAGTCAGAATCAAGTGCGGTTCGCAGATTTGGAAGGCCTTCCGCTGATTGTGCCGGCGCCGCCACACTTGCTACGGGCGAGGCTTGACCTTCTGGCAAAAAAGCAGGTCGTCGAGCTGAACGTCGCCATGGAAGCAGATTCCGTTTTACTGCAACAAGAACTCGCGATTGCAGGGGCGGGCTATGCAATCGTCGCCTCCACCACCGTAGCAGCCCGTGTGGCCTCCGGATTACTCAGCTCCTGTCCTATCATTGAACCTCGGCTTATGCGGCAGGTAGTTCTCGGTACTACGCAAATGCGGCCGCGTACATCAGCGACGCGGGAGGTCGCGCGTATTCTGTTTCAATTGCGTGACCGAATTTTCTGTAGTCGATAGCACCCTGTTGAAGAGCGCTGGCCGCGCCAGAGTGTCGCCCTGTTTGTTGATGTGGCCGATCCGATCGGCCTCGCCCGATTGGTAACGCCGCAGCGTCGCGCCGAAATGCGCATCCACGGCGCGTGTGCCGCTGAACCGACCGGGATCATCTACCGCGGTGCAGAAGGTCAGCGCCGTACCTGGCCCGACGTCCGACACCGTTATCAGCCTGCGGCAAACCACATCGTCGCATACCGCACGCAGCCTATTGGAGCTTTCGCACATTCGCGATAGCTGAAATGAGACGGCAGGGCTTACTGCTTGCTTCCGCGCATCCTACAGTCCCTCTAAGAATATCACGCAAGTTAAGCGGCTTGCGGTACACGGAGATGGGCGACATGCAATTCAACCTCCAGTAGCTCCCGGGCGCTGTTCCGGCTTGCTTAGACTCGGCACAGAGTAAGGGCCGACTGTTTCAAACGCCGATCAAGATGATCGCTCGGCAATCAGTTCGGCGTATTACGGATGGCGCATCAAGAGTCGTGCGGGACAGGATCGCGCAGCAGTTGGGTGTTCCCATTGTGGTGGACAACAGACCAGCAGCGGGAACCAAGATAGGTACCGCCGCCGTGATCAAAGCCACCGAACGACCAGTACACCCGTTACTTGATGGACGCGCCAGACACAACGCTTCCGAAAATCGACGGAACTCGCGCTATGACGCGGAGTGCGACTTGAGACCGGTTGGGCTGGGGAGGCCCACGACATCGCGATGGTTGTCAACTCCAGCAATTCGGCAACGCGCTTGCGGGAATTCGTGTTCTTGGCGAAGCGGGCACGAGGCAAGCTGAACTATGGAAAGCTGAGATGGGAAATGGCTCTCGCGTCACGCGCGAGCGCCTGAGATGACTCATTCGAACGAGCATTCTGCACGTGCCGTGCAACGCCACTTCACAAGCCCGCCGTCACCTGGTGGCGGGCCAGGAAGACATGATCGTGGATGTTGTCCTCGACATCGTGAAGGGCAGCAGCAGAGCTGCCTAATCAACAGATACGGATACGTCACCGACACGGTCGACGCAATGGCGCCCAATGTCACGACTTGCAGCAGAGAGAATACCTAAATAGTGGCAGGTAAAACAATTTCAACCTGCATCGCCACGAAAAGAAATAAAGTTAGGGATGGGAACTTAATCATGAACACGCCGAATTTTGCGATGCTAATTGGTGCATGTTGCGTTCTCGCGACTCTGCCTGCTACACCTTCGTACGCCGGGTCCCAAATTTTGCCAGGTCTCTCGACCGGACTTCCAATGGGCGCGCCGCTGCCGGAGGGGTTGTGGTCCATTACCTTTCCCAGCTACGGATGGCGAGATTCTGATCCAAACGTGAATGTCGGCGCAATTGCTCCCGCTTGGCTGATCTGGTCGACTCCCTACAAGCTAGCTGGTGGCGTCATCATGCTTGACGTAACCATGCCCTACGTGAACGTCGACATAGATAACGGGCCGAGCTTTTCAGGCATGGCCAATGCCATTATTGATTTGCAGGTCAAGTGGGATCTCGGCAATGGCTTCTTTGGAGGCTTCCAGAGCGGCATTTATCTACCAATCAGCTCGGAAGTGGGCCGTGATTTTCTCTCCTGGCAGGGCCTTGCAGCCCTCAGCTATCTCCGGGACGGATGGAATCTCTCCTCCACCTTCTACTATGGCACCGGCGCGCAGGGCACAGGCGGCGCGCCCGCTTGGTTCAACGTGGACCTGACGGCCACCAAGAAGTTCGGCAAGTTCGAGATCGGCGCGGTTGGTTTCGGTTCCACCGATCTGTCGACGCCGTACTATGGATACCAGAAGCAGAGTCAATTCGCGCTGGGCGGTCTCATCGGCTATGACTTCGATATCGTCAACGTTCAACTGAAGCTGACTCGCGACGTATATCAGGAAAACTACGCCGGATACGAGACGCGCGTGTGGGCCAACATCATCGTGCCGCTGATGGCGCCCGCTTCGGCCGGGCGACCCGCAGTTTTCAAATATTGATGTCGCCTCCACAACTTGCGGCATCATTTGGCGATATATCGGATATCAATACTCCATAGCACTTCAATCTACATCGGATTCCTAAAATGTTTGAATCAAATGACCTCCTCGTAGGAACGCAGATTCCACCCACACTTTTTTTGACTGATAAAGATGTAGGCAAGCTGTGCGAATGGCGAAATGCGGTGATGGCGCTGCGAAGCGCATATGCAGCATCTCGCGATCGTCCCGCTCTTCCGCCACGTACAATGGCCCGAGGTGACGGAATTTGGTTGCGAAGTCTCACGGCGATATCGCCCAGCGGGGATTTCATGGGATGCAAGTTAATCGCCGCTTCACCTCGAAGTGGATATGTAAGTTACCTAATTTCATTGTTCAACGCAAAGACAATGAATTTGGCTGCGCTCATCGACGGCAATCAAGTAACGGGCATACGTACCGCTGCAACATCTGCAGTCGCAGTTGATGCGATCGCACCCCATCGAGCGCTGAGGGTCACTGTGATTGGTACGGGATTTGAGGCGCAGGGGCAACTTGAGGCCCTTGCGTCGATGCGCAGGATCGAATCCGTTAGCGTGTTCAGCCCAAGTCCAGAAAGCCGTGCTCGCTACGTCGGCAAGTTCGCGACGCTGATTCCGGATCTCAGGGTACGGGCCTGCGACTCGGCAGAAGATGCGGTAAGCGGTGCTGATGTCGTGATCTGTGCCGCCCGATCTCGTGACGAATCTCCTGTGCTTCGAGGTGCCTGGCTTCGACCCGGCATGACAGTGGTTTCCATTGGATCGACGCTGCCGGAGCAGCGTGAGGTGGATGTCGATGTCATCCGCCGCGCGGACCTCATCGTGGCGGACATCCCCGAAGAGGTTGGTCATGAAACAGGTGACATGCTGAAAGCGAAAGATGAAGGTGTCATATTCAAAGAAAAAATGTGCTCTCTTTCTTCGATCGTGAGTGGACAGCAGGAAGCGCGCCCAACGCCAGACTCAATCATTCTGTTCAAGTCTGTCGGCTCCGCATTACAGGATGTGGTGATAGCGGAAATGCTGCTCCTAAGGGCACGAGAAACATCAGCTGGCACGCCAATTCCGGTCGGCATCGTTCCTGTGGAGTGACGTTGCCCCCAACTTCTATCCAGCGGTGAGTTCGTTCTGGCGGTTGGATTTGCCCTGTCGGGCGTGCGGAGCGGCGGGGGCAGACGCGGAGCCGTTCATGATGCGGAGCGTCTGATCCCGCCGCGGGTGGAACGTTGAGGCGAAGGCGCTTGGCGTCTGCCATCCGAGCTTCGAGTGCGGCCGGTCGGTGTTGTAATCGACCTGCCACCGGGCGAGAGCGGCCCTGGCCTGGGACAGGCTGGAGAACAGCGTTTCGTTCAACAGCTCGTCCCGCAGGCGGCCGTTGAAGCTCTCAATGAAGCCATTCTGCATCGGCTTGCCGGGCGCGATGTAGTGCCACTCGACCCGAGCCGCGTCGGCCCAGCCCAGAATGGCGTTGGAGGTGAACTCACTGCCATAGCACATCAGGAAGGAGCCTCAGCCGGCGCGCGGAGCCATTGCGTCGCGCAGCGCGCCGGCTGAGGCGGTCATGGTCGGTCAGCAGGTCTCTAAAATGACGGTGTTCAAAGCCCCATTCCGGAGACGAACCCACCATGACCACCTTGCATCCTATGCCCGATGACGTCGTTCTGGTGGCGATTGATATCGCCAAAGCGCGGAACGAGGTGCTGATCGAGACACCCGGCCAGAAGCGGCGACGGCGCATGACAGTCCTGAACACGCGCGCCGAGCACGATCGGCTGATCGTGCTGTTGAAGGGCTTTGGCCGGCCTGTCGCATGCGCCATGGAGGCGACAGGCAACTATCACCGGCCGATCGCTTGGCGTTTGCGTGAAGCCGGCTTCCAGGTTCGCCTGGTTTCGTCGGTGGCCCTGGCCCGCACGCGCGAAGCCCTGCACAACGGCTGGGACAAGAACGATCCCAAGGACGCCCAGGTCATTCTGCACATGCTGCGGATCGGAGCCTCGCAAACCTACCATGACCCGCTGGCCGCCGGCATCAACGACGTCCAGGAGCTATCGAAGACCCACGAGGCGATCGCCGGCGCCAAGACCCAGGTGCTGCATCGGATCCAGACACATTATCTGCCGCTCTACTTCCCGGAGGTCGACCGCTTCCGCCAGAACAGCCGAAGCGATTGGTTCTTCGCCTTCCTGGATCGGTTTCCCACGCCGGCCAGCATCACGGCATTGGACAAACCCGCGTTCATTGAAGCCGCTTGGAGCGTCGTCGGCCGGAAGGTCTCGAAGGAACGCTTACTGGGCGACATCTACGAGACGGCCAAGACCTCCATCGGCCTGCCCATCCCACTCGAAGCCCCCGCCATCCGCATGTTCCGGCTTGTCATCGCCGAGGCGCGCAGCTTGATCCGCCAGCGCAATGAGATCGAGGCCATGGCCGACCAGCTCCTGGCCGAGAGCAAGGACTATAAGCGCCTGCGACAGATTCCAGGGATCGGACCTATCATTGCCCTCGCCATTCTGGCCGAGGCCGGCGATCTCCGTCGCTTCGGCCATCATCGCCAGTTCCTGAAGTTCTGCGGCCTGGACCTCTCGACCCAGCAGTCGGGCACATACCGCGGCCAGACCAGGTTGTCGAAGTATGGAAATGCACGTCTTCGGCGCAACCTCTGGCTCGCCGGTCAGGTTGCGATCCGGCAGAAGGAGAACAGTTTTCGCGACAAGTTCGAGCGCTACATCGCCCGCGACCGGCACAACGCCGATCTCAGGCGCAAGGCGCTGACCGCGATCACCGCCAAGATGGCCCGCGTGGTGCACGCCATCATCAAAAGCGGTGACGATTACCGGCCCTTTGTCGAGGGGCCGGTGCCAGGTGGGAGAACCCCTCTCAGCAGTGCCGTGAGGGCGCAGCCTGCGACCCTGTAGATAATGCTCGGGTCTCCTGCCTGGATCGATATCTCGTCTTAAGGACGGTGAGGGCCACGGTGCGCCGATGGACCCTGTGTTTGCTATGGCCGAGAACTCTTTCCTTCCCAGCAGGGGCCGCCTGGTTCGCGTATTGACGACCATCACCCCACGAGCGCAATCTCGTGGACAGAGACATGCTGCCCAATCAGCCGCTTTCCTTCCCAACATAGGACGTTATCGCTGACGATCATCTTGGGCCGGCCGCGCTCTGCCAGAAGCCTGTCGAGTTCGCGAGCGACCCTGACCCCGGACAGCGACGTGTCCGCCACGAGCGCCAGGCACTCGCGGGTGCAATCGTCCACGATGGCCAGCATCCGGAAGCGCCGACCATCGGTCATCTGGTCGGCGACGAAGTCGAGCGACCAGCGCTCGTTCGGTCGCATCGGGATCATCATCGGCGCCCGCGTCCCGATGGCCCGCTTGCGGCCCCCTCGCCGGCGGACCATCAGCCGTTCCTCGCGATAGAGCCGGAACACGCGCTTGTGGTTGACCCGGAAGCCCTCGCGCCTGAGCAGGACGTGGAGACGGCGATACCCGAACCGCCGCCGCTCCTGGGCGATGGCTTTCATCCGCTCACGCAGCGAAGCGTCAGTCCCGCGCGTGGCTCTGTATCTCATGGTCATGCGGCAGAAGCCGGTGGCTTTACACGCCCGCCGTTCGCTCATCCCATGGACGTCCATGAGGTGGGCGACAGCTCTGCGCTCGGCAGCGGACGTCACCATTTCTTTCCCAGGAGATCCTTCAGCGCCACGTTGTCCAGCATGGCGTCGGCGAGCATGCGCTTCAGCTTGGCGTTCTCGTCTTCGAGCGCCCGCAGCCGCTTGGCCTCCGAAACGTCCATCCCGCCGAAACGGGCCTTCCACTTGTAGATGCTAGCGTCGCTGACCCCGTGCTTCCGGCACAGGTCCGAGACCGGCACCCCGGCCGCGTGCTCCTTCAGGATGCCGATGATCTGCTCCTCGGTGAAGCGGCTGCGCCTCATGTTCTGGTCCTCTCATTGGGCCAGAACGAACTTCAAGCTGGATTAGCCAGGAGGGGCAACGTCAGGAGAAATGGAAAGTGCCGAAGATCTCGGCGCAGACACCAAGCGTTGATTTGTGCACGGTCACCAAATAGCAGAAGCTCATTTATCAAGAGTGAAATCATGCATCAGTACAAAAAGAACGACGCGCGTGCATGGGCACGCGAACACCTCAAAGGGTGCTCCGCGGTAACGATCCCAAGCTACACCTCCGATCTGAGGCGATTGAACCAATCCGGGATCCGTCACGACATTGATCTAGTCAGAAAACTGGGGTTTTCCTACACCTTGCTGTGCACGGAGGTTGCAATAACTCCGCAGGAAAACGCGTTGTTCACTTCGATCGCTAGGGAGTCTGCGGGATCGGAGTTCGGCATATTTTTCCACGCAGCGTTTGGAACCTTGTCGGAAAACATCGAGGCGGTAAAGCTGGCCGAGAAGTCCGGGGCAGACATTGTTCTCTTGTCCTACCCTAGCCAGTTCTGGCCAAATTCGGAGCGGGAGATCTACGACTACACCAGGGAGCTCTGCGATGCCACCGAGCTCGCCGTCATGCTGTTTCCTCTCCCGCTCTGGGGCTTTGAGCGCGTGCATCCTGCGGGGATGTCGGTAGATCTGGTGCGACGCCTGCTTCGGGATTGTCCCAACATCGTCGCGATCAAGGCAGAGCAGGGCTATCCGCTGATTGGTGGAGTATGCGAGATGTATCACCATTTCAGGGAGGAAGTCGTGATCAGCTGTCCGATCGAGTCGGACGCCATTCCCTTGATGGGTCTGATGAAGCTGCAGTTCTCGGGAACAAGCAACACGCAATGGATGAGCGACTATTACCCAAGAGCTTTTGCGTTGGCGCGCGAAGGAAAGTTCGCTGAGGCGATGGAGCTGTACTGGCAAGTCAGTCCAGCACGGAATGCGAACGCTGCGGGAGCCCATGCGTACATTGGTGGGACGTCTGTTCTCAACCGAACGATGTGGAAGTACCAGGATTGGCTAGCCGGGTTCAATGGTGGTCCGCTGCGTGCGCCGGCGATGCGGGTGCCGGACAAATTCATGAAGGGTTTCCGGCAGGGACTTCAGGCGAGCGGACTTCCTGTGACCGACGATCCGGACCACATGTTCATCGTGGGCCGGCATCCAGATTGAGGGCCGCTGATCATGAAGAAGCTATTGAAAGATGCTGCGCTCTGGCGCACCGGCGCACTGATCGACGGCCGCTGGATCGAAGACATGCCAGCTGGCAAGTATGTCGTGCACAACCCGGCGAACGGGGAGCCACTGCAGGCGCTGCCGCGCTGTCAGGAAGCCGAGACCGTCGCAGCTGTTGAGGCCGCGGATCGCGCGTTCCGTGAATGGCAGACCACCACCGCCAAACAGCGCCATGAGATCATCAACCGCTGGTACCAGTTGATCGTTGAGAGCCGTGAGGATCTCGCCACTTTGATCACGTTGGAAGAGGGCAAGCCCCTGTCGGAGGCGCGCGGCGAGGTGGACTACGCCGCCTCCTTCGTGCAGTGGTTTGCCGAAGAGGCCAAGCGCGTGCGCGGCGATGTGATCCCGGCGCCGCGCGAGGGCCTGCGCATCGTGGTGCTCAAGCAGCCTGTGGGTGTGTGTGCGGCCATCACGCCGTGGAATTTTCCCGCTGCGATGATCACGCGCAAGGCCGGCCCGGCGCTAGCTGCAGGTTGCTCCATGGTGGTCAAGCCTGCCAGCCAGACGCCGTTAACCGCCTTGGCACTCGGTGAATTGGCCCTCCGCGCGGGCGTACCGGCGGGCGTGTTCAACGTGGTAACCGGCAATGACACGCGTATTATCGGTAGCGTACTCACGGGGCACCGCTTAGTCCGCAAGGTCACGTTCACCGGTTCGACAGAAGTGGGGCGAGTGTTGCTGCTGCAGTCTGCCGCGACCATCAAGAAGTGTTCGATGGAACTGGGCGGCAACGCACCGTGCATCGTGTTCGACGACGCCGACCTGAAGACCGCGGTCGAGGGGGTTTTGGCGGCCAAGTTCCGCAACACTGGACAGTCGTGTATCGCAGCCAATCGCGTGCTGGTGCAGGACGGTATCTACGACGCACTGGCCGAGCGGCTCGCTCTTCGTGCTACACAGCTAAAGGTCGGGAACGGGTTGGACGACGGGGTGCAAATCGGGCCACTGATCGACGGCGCGGCCGCCGACAAGGTGCAGACATCTGCGCGATGCGGTGGCCAGTGGCGCCAAGGTTCTCGCCGGCGGACAGCCCCATGCGGCTGGCGGAGCATTCTTTGAGCCGACGGTGATCGCGGGAGTCACGGCGGGCATGGCGATTGCGCGTGAGGAGACGTTCGGACCGGTGCTGCCGCTACTTCGCTTCAAGACCGAGGCCGAAGCGATCGCCTTGGCCAATGACACCGAGTTTGGCTTGGCAGCTTATCTGTTCAGTCGTGACCATGCGCGTATCTGGCGTGTCGCCGAAGCGCTCGAATCGGGCATGGTGGGCATTAACTGCGGCCTCATCTCGAATGAGGTGGCCCCGTTCGGCGGTGTCAAGCAAAGTGGCTTAGGCCGCGAAGGTTCGCAGTACGGCATGAACGAGTTTCTGGAAACCAAGTACCTCGCCTGGGATGGTGTCACGTCCCAGTGAGCGAGACCGCACATCTTTCTTAGAGGAGCGCGCCACCAGACGCCCGCCCTAAATCCTACCAACTAAACAGGAGGAGACAAGCCATGCCCACCCATGGGAATTCCGAACTGGGCTATACGGCGGCAGACCGCAGTACCACCTTTGCACGCCATGAGATGCGTTCTGTTCACGAATCTAGTGAGCAAAAGAATACACAAATGGGCCAGCGTCTGTTGACCCACCTTCGGCATGTCGACATCGCGGTGCCAGACTTCGAAAGGCAAGTTGCCTTTTACACCGAGACGTGGGGTCTGACCATCGCCGATTCTGATGCCGGAATCGCCTTCCTCGCTGCCGAGGGTTCCCCTGAACGCTACTCAGTGCGCATCCGACGGGCCGAGGAGAAGCGACTCGACCTCATCTCGTTTGGAGCTGAGACCGAAGCCGACGTCGACCAGCTCGCCCTGGTGTTAGGCACCGCTGGGATCCAATTGGTCACCGAACCCGAAAGGCTCCGTACGCCCGGAGGGGGCTATGGCTTCCGCTTCTTCGACGTTGACGGAAGAGTCATCGAAGTATCTGCGGACGTGGCACGGCGAATGCCTCGAGCGATCGAGAAGGGTGAGTCGATCCCGGTCAAGCTGTCGCACGTGGTGGTAAACTCCCCCAACATTGGTATCACGCGCGCCTTCTACGAGCGGCATCTCGGTTTCAAGCTCTCCGACACGCTGGCACACCCGAGTGCAGGTGATCTCTTTCATTTCATGCGAATCGACCGGACGCACCACTCCATCGCCTTCGCACAAGGACCACACACCTCGGTCAATCACCTGTCATTTGAGATGCGTGGCCTGGACGAGTACATGCGCGGTACCGGTCGACTGCTCCGCGCCGGAGCGTCAAAGCTCTGAGGTCCTGGTCGACACCGGATCGGCAACAACACCTTCTCCTACTTCCTCGATCCTCACGGAAATGTCTTGGAGTACACCACCGAACTTCAGGTCATCGACGAAGACACCTGGCACCCGACCATCCACGATGCGACCGACCCGATGACGGCAGATCAATGGGGCATTGCTGATCCGATATCCGAAGAGGTGTTCGAGGAGATGCGCAACGATGTTGACAAGGGTGTCTTCACAGCACCTCCGGTGTGATGACATTCCTCGCGGAGTCGGAAGCGACTTCGCTCCGTCTGCCGAAGTAAACACCCTTCGTCTCCAGCATTGATGCGCGGGACTTCGCAGGATAGGCGATGCTCATTCATGCGCCTCGGAGAGTTGGCGCTCGAACGCGATGTAGCTCAGATTACGGAAAGAAAGTAGGTGCAACCCCAGGTAGTTACCCCTGGCGCCAAGGCGCACTTCAAGCATATACCTGTCCTCATTGTCGGAGCCGGAGTTGCGGGGCTCACCGCATCCATCATGCTCTCGCGAATGGGCGTGGACCACATTCTGCTGGAGCGGCGGCGCGCGGTCCACGGCCTTCCTAAGGCACACATCGTCAGCGCGAAGACGATGGAGATCTTCCGGCAGTTGGGGCTCGACGAGGAGTTCTACCGTCGCGGCGGACCCATCGAGCGCTTCTCCCGGTTCAACTGGATGACGTCCCTCGCAGGTCCGACACCGCTCCATGGGCGAGAGATCGGCCACGTGGACGCGTGGGGCGGTGGTGAGGACGTCACGCGTTACGCAAATGCAACACCGTGTGAGTACACGAATCTCACTCAGATCCAGGTCGAGCCACTCCTGAATGAGGAGGCCAAGCGCTGTGCGCCGGGTCGAATCCAGTATGGCCAGGAGCTGTTGAAGCTCAAGCAGGATGACTCCGGCGTGACGGCGAGGGTCCGGAATGTCGAAAACGGTGTGGAGTGGGAGGTCCGGTCGGAGTTCGTGCTAGGCACTGACGGCGGCCGGTCGGTGGGCCGTGAGGTCGGTGTTGGCTGGGTTGGTCAGCAGGAGCTCGGCCAGGCCTTGATTATCCATTTCAGCGCGCAACTGCACCCTTGGATCAAGGATCCCCGGCAGGCCATCACGATCTTCCTCTCACCGGACAACATCGGTCACGGCCTGTGGAGTGGAGCGCTGGTAAAAATGGGACCAACCCGTTGGGGCACGGACTCGGAGGAGTGGGTCTGCCACATCGGCATGCCAGAAACCGGCATTCCTCAGGATGAGGCGGTCGTTGTTGACATGCTTCGCACAACCATCGGAATTCCAGACCTTGAGCCTGTCATCCATTCAGTGGGCGGGTGGTCCATCGGAGGCGTCGTCGCCGAGAAGCTCCATATCGGGAGGATCCTACTCCTCGGAGATTCTGCACACCGCCACCCACCGGCAGGTGGCCTTGGGCTCAACACGGCGGTCGCCGACGCGCAAAACGCCACCTGGAAAGTCGCGCAGATCACCAAGGGCAACGCCACCCTCGAATTGCTCCACAGCTATGAGGAGGAGCGCCTCCCCATTGCCCGCACAGTCGTCCAGCAGGCACTCACCTGCTTGGGACGCCAGACTGAGGAAGTCGCCGCAGTTCTCCGCGGGTTCGAGCGGGGCCAGGCGGGTTGGAATGCGCTGGACCGCTTCTTCGCTGACTCGCCCGAGGGCGAGCAGTTGCGAACCGAAATGGCACAGATGTTCCGCAAAACCAACTTCGGCACTCGGATGCTCGGTGTGGAGCTGGGTCAGCAATACGTCGGCGGAGGGATCGTTTCGGACGGAAGTAGGCCCAAGCCGAATCCCGACCCGATCATTGAGTACGTCCCTGAGGCGCGTCCCGGTCACCGGGTTCCGCACGCCTGGATCTACCGCGGCTCGCAACGGAAGTCGACCATCGACCTGGCGGTCATAGATCGGTTTGTCCTTGTCACACAACCAACTGCACGACGTGAGTGGCTTGAGGCGATCGCGGCTGCGGCGGGCGAAGTCGGCACTCCTATCGATCTCGTGACGATCGGCGAGAACGGTGACTACGAGGACTCGATGAACAACTGGGCAGCCCTGAACGGCCTGAGCGAAGGGGGCGCAGTCTTGATCCGTCCGGATTCCTTTGTTGGCTGGCGAACTGTCGCCCTCCCGAAGAACCCTGGCCAGGAGCTTACCCAAGTCTTAACCACCATCCTGGGCAAGGCAAGGGCACTCACACACGCGTGAAGTTGCAGAAGTGACACCCCGATTGGGAGGAGGCTCTTTCGCTTGAGAAATAAGCCTCCTCTTGGACTTCCCGTGTTTGTTTATCCGACGTCCTTGCCTCGCCGGATGTCGATTCCGTCGAGAAAGTGTTGAACAACGGCTTCCGCCTTCACCCGCTGTTCGGTCTCACTAACAGCCTTGCCCAGAAGGGCCCAGAGTTGCAGGTCCTGTACCAAAGCTCCAACGAATATGCGTGCCGAAATGTCCGCATCGGGCACAAGGACGTCGCCCTTTGCCGCGTGTTGGCGAAGCAATTGCGCAACCGTTTCGTAGGCCCTCAGCGGCGCGTTCGTTAGGAAAGCTTCTGAGGCGTTCGGCGCTCTGGCGGCTTCCGATATGATCAGTCTGTGCAGCGCCAGCGCGCGAGGTGACAGGAGGACCTCAATGATTTTGAGACCGATCGAGGTGAGTGCCGCCCGGAGATCGTCGGAGAGTGGCACTTCCCGAAAAAGATCCGCTCGCTCTGTCGCAAGCTTTTCTACCGCCCGCCGGAACAACGTCTCCTTGTCCCCAAATAGGGCGTATATATCTCGCTTCGACCCGCCGACGAGCGCGGTGATTGCGTCGATGGAAACGCCCTCGTACCCGCGATCGAGAAACAATTCCGCCGCGGTGTCGATGATCACCGGTGCCTGGCTGGAGACAGATACGAATCGCCTCGGCAGGGCCTTCCGCTCTCCAGTTTGCCTTTGCGCAGACTTCACCATGGAAATGGTATTACACATTACCATATAAATGGCAAGCTCTTACAACCCACAAAGGGTGACAGCCATGATACACCACGTCAGCCGTGTGTCGTCAACGAACTGCGCGCCGGAACATGGTTGCCGGCGCGAAGCACGAGCAGGCCTCGTGACCTGCCCCCGCCGGTCCCTCAGTCATTGTGAGAGTCCAGGGATTTGGTAGCTGATCTCTGACGCCGGCGGTAGCGGCCGGTCGGCGGAGCCTTCGAGGTTGCGCAGCCGTCCGGCCGCGTGGTGCAGCCGCACCGCTTCAGGGGTAAGCCCGCCGTGGGCCGAGTGCGGCCGGATATGGTTGTAGTCGTGCCGCCAGCGCTCGATGACGACGCGGGCCTCGGCCAAGGTGGCGAACACCTCCTCGTTCGAGCACTCGTCGCGTAGCTTGCCGTTGAAGCTTTCGACGAAGCCGTTCTGCTGCGGCTTGCCCGGCGCGATGTAATGCCATTCCAGGCCGGTGCGGTTGGTCCATTCCAGTATGGCCCGGCTGGTCATCTCGGTCCCGTAGCACATCAGGAAGGAAGGAGCCTCAGCCGGCGCGCGGAGCCATTGCGTCACGCAGCGCGCCGGCTGAGGCGGTCATGGTCGGTCAGCAGGTCTCTAAAATGACGGTGTTCAAAGCCTCATTCCGGAGACGGACCCACCATGACCACTTTGCATCCTATGCCCGATGACGTCGTTCTGGTGGCGATTGATATCGCCAAAGCGCGGAACGAGGTGCTGATCGAGACGCCCGGCCAGAAGCGGCGGCGGCGCATGACAGTCCTGAACACGCGCGCCGAGCACGATCGGCTGATCGTGTTGTTGAAGGGCTTTGACCGGCCTGTCGCCTGCGCCATGGAGGCGACAGGCAACTATCACCGGCCGATCGCCTGGCGTTTGCGCGAAGCCGGCTTCCAGGTTCGTCTGGTTTCGTCGGTGGCCCTGGCCCGCACGCGCGAGGCCCTGCACAACGGCTGGGACAAGAACGATCCCAAGGACGCCCAGGTCATTCTCCACATGCTGCGGATTGGGGCCTCGCAAGCCTACCATGACCCGCTGGCCGCCGGCATCAACGACGTCCAGGAGCTATCGAAGACCCACGAAGCGATCGCCGGCGCCAAGACCCAGGTGCTGCATCGGATCCAGACACATTATCTGCCGCTCTACTTCCCGGAGCTCGACCGCTTCCGCCAGAACAGCCGAAGCGATTGGTTCTTCGCCTTCCTGGATCGGTTTCCCACGCCGGCCAGCATCACGGCATTGAACAAACCCGCGTTCATTGAAGCCGCTTGGAGCGTCGTCGGCCGGAAGGTCTCGAAGGAACGCTTGCTCGGCGACATCTACGAGACGGCCAAGACCTCCATCGGCCTGCCCATCCCACTCGAAGCACCCGCCATCCGCATGTTCCGGCTTGTCATCGCCGAGGCGCGCAGTTTGATCCGCCAGCGCAATGAGATCGAGGCCATGGCCGACCAGCTCCTGGCCGAGAGCCAGGACTATAAGCGCCTGGGACAGATTCCAGGGATCGGACCTATCATTGCCCTCGCCATTCTGGCCGAGGCCGGCGATCTCCGTCGCTTCGGCCATCATCGCCAGTTCCTGAAGTTCTGCGGCCTGGACCTCTCGACCCAGCAGTCGGGCACATACCGCGGCCAGACCAGGTTGTCGAAGTATGGAAATGCACGTCTTCGGCGCAACCTCTGGCTCGCCGGTCAGGTTGCGATCCGGCAGAAGGAGAACAGTTTTCGCGACAAGTTCGAGCGCTACAGCCTCCTGCTCGCGCAGCACGCCGATGATCTGCGTCTCGTTAAACCTGCTCTTTTTCACGTCCGTCTCCTTGGGTGACGGACTCTCACTCAAATCGAGGGATCAGGAAGGGGGCAGGTCACTCGCAAGCGCGCGAAAGCCGATGTGGGCGCCCGCCGGACCGGACAAGATCACAACGTTGTCGGGATAACGTCCTCGTATCCGAAACCGCTGGATCCAAAGAATTGCGCTGCCTAGCGCGCGCTCGCATATGGGCAGTTGCTCTCGCTCAAAGGACGGATGATCTCCTCCGCGGGCATCTCGCGCACCGCCTTGAGATAGTCCCACGGGCCATTGGAGTCCGCAGGCGACTTCACCTCGTAGAGGGTCATGCCCTTCATGAGGCGACCATCGGCCCGCACCTTCGCGCCCCTGGCGTAGAAGTCGTTGACCGGAAGCTCCCGGATCTTCTCGGACACCTTCACCGGATCGTCCGTGCCAACCGCCTCCACCGCCCTGAGATAGGCGAGGACCGCGCTGTAGACGCCGGCCTGCAAGTGGGTAGGGGCATTTGTGGTCCCGCGCTCGGCGCGCCAACGGCGGGTGAACTCGCGCGAGGCGTCGTCCTGATCCCAATAGAAGGGCGCCACGAACTGGAGCCCCTGCGCCGTCTTCAGCCCCAGGCTGTGCACGTTGGTGAAGTAGAAAGCGGTGGCCGCGAGCTTCTGGCCACCCTCCACGATGCCGAATTCGCCGGCCTGCTTGATGGAGTTGATAGTGTTGTCGGCCGCGTTGAGCAGGGCGATGACCTTGGCCTTCGACGCCTGCGCCTGGACGAGATAGGCGCTGAAGTCGGTGGTCGTCACCGGGTGACGCGCCACGCCGACGATCCTGCCGCCCGCCGGCACCACCACACGCTCGATCTGCTGCTGCAGGGAGTGGCCGAACGAATAGTCGGCGACGATGAGGAACCAGCTGTCGCCACCCGATTTCACCGTCGCGCGCCCCATGGCATTGGCTATGGTGGAAGAATCATAGTTCCAGACGAAGCCGGTGGGCGAGCAGTTCTCGCCGAACAATTTGTCCGTGACCGAGCTGACATTCAGGATGACCGCCTTGTTCTTGGCGAGGTCCTGCACGGCCAGCGAAACCGCCGAATTGCCGAAATCGACCAGGGCATCGACCCCGTCCACGTCGATCCATTTGCGGGCGATGCTGGCGCCGATGTCGGCCTTGTTCTGGTGGTCCCCGACCACCAGTTCGACGGGTTTGCCCAGCACCTTCCTGCCGAAGTCCTCGATGGCGAGCCGGGCGGAGGCCACCGAGCCCGGCCCCTGGGGATCGGAATAGGGGCCCGCCTGGTCGTTCAGCACGCCGATACGGACCACGCCGTTCGACGGTTCCGCGACACAGGCGCCCGCCAGCGCGACAGCGCCGACCGCCGTGTATAGGACCGCAAGACCCAGTCTTTTCTTCACAGACTCATTTGCGAACATCGATTCCTCCCTTGCTTTCCGACGTTGTCACCGTTCGGACTTTCTTCAGGTTGCGATGGAATGCGGGGCAACTCAGAACAGTTCGGCGCGCACCTCGGACAACAGATGCGGGGCGGCGCGCAGCGGCGAGAGCCAGCCCGGGATCTTCGGCAACTCGTAGGCGGCGAAATACCGGGCGGTGGCGACCTTGCCGTCCACGAGCGATGCCGGCAGGCGATCGCGCGCCGCCTCTGCGGCAAGCGCCTGGTCCAGCCAGAGCCAGCCCGCCACCAGGTGGCCGAAGGCGGAGAGCACGGCGGTGGCGTTGTCCAGGGCTCCGGTTCCCGTGGGATCGGCGACCAGGGTCTGCGCCATGTCCGCAACCGCGCCGCGCGCCATGTTCAGCACCCGCCCCGGCTCCGCGAGGACAGCGGACGCCGCGGCCCGCGCGATCGTCGCATCGATCCGCGACAGCAGCAGCGTGAAGGCTTCGCCCTTGTCGCGGATGAGCTTGCGACCGACGAAGTCAATGGCCTGGATGCCGGTGGTCCCCTCGTGGATCGGGTTGAGGCGGTTGTCGCGATAGAGCTGCTCCACGTCGAAGTCGCGGGTGTAGCCGTATCCGCCGTGGATCTGGATGGCGATGTCGCTGGCAGCCAGGCCCCATTCCGAGCTCCAGGTCTTTGCCACCGGCGTGAGGAGGTCGAGCAGTTGCCGCGCCTCGAGATCGTCTGCCGCCTCGGCGAGGTCGGCGAGATGGAAACAGTAGAGCACCAGCGCCAGGGACCCTTCCGCATAGGCCTTCTGCGCGAGCAGCATCCTTTTCACGTCGGCATGGGCGATGATGGGGATCGGGCGCATGTCCGGTGTCGCGCCGCGCGGGCGGCCCTGGGCGCGCTCGCCGGCATAAGCGACGCTGAGGCGGTGGCTGCGATAGGCGAGCATGGCCGCGCCGAGTCCGACCTGCAGCCGCGCCTCGTTCATCATCATGAACATGATGGCGAGCCCATGCCCGGGCGCGCCGACGAGGTAGCCCACCGCACCCGACGCGCCGCCCGGCCGGTGGCGCTGTCCCTCGCCGAAATTAAGGAGGCAGTTGGCGGTGCCGCGATACCCCATCTTGTGGTTGAGGCCGGCCACGACCACGTCGTTGCGTTCGCCGGCGAAGTCGCCGGGCACGACGAGGGTCTTCGGTACGGCAAAGAGTGAGATGCCGGTTGTTCCGGGCACGAGTTTTTCCCCTTCGCCGGGGATCTTCGCCAGCACCAGATGGCAGATGTTCTCCGAGGCGTCCTGATCGCCGCCGGAGATCCACATCTTGTTGCCGGTGAGCCGGTAGCGCCGGCCGAGGCCGTCCTCCCCGTCCACGACCGCGCGGGTGGTGATGTCGGCGAGGGAGGAGCCCGCCTGCGGCTCGGACAGGCACATGGTGCCGAAATAGCGGCCCTCGATCTGCGGGCGCGCCAATGCATCGATGAGCGCTTCGCCGCCGAAGGTGGTCAGGAGGCGCGCATTCGCCACCGTCAGCATGGGATAGGCGGCGGTGGCGATGTTCGCCGCGAGGAAATGGGCGAACGAAGCGGCCGCCACCGTCAGCGGCAGCTGCATGCCCCCATGCTCATGGGCGAAGCTCTGGCCGAACAGGCCCGCCTCGGCATAAGCGGAGAGCGCCACGCCGATCTCCGGCAGGATGTGGACCCCGCCCTCGTCGAGCGTCGGCTCCTCCATGTCCGCCGTCTTGTAGTGGGGAAGGAAGTGGCGCGAGGCGACGGTCTCGCTCAAGTCGAGCAACGCCGTCAGCGTCTCGCGGTTGATGTCGGAAAAGCGCGGGACCTCGGCCAGCCGGTCCGCGCCCAGCCAGTCGAGCAGAAGAAAATCCAGATCAGCACGGCGGATCAGCGTTGCGGAAGTCATGGGTGTTCTCGTGTTTCGATTCAGAACAGTGGCATCCGCGCTCAGACCGCGGTCATGCCGCCGTCCACCGCGAGGGTCTGGCCGGTGATATGGGCGCCGGCATCGGAGGCGAAGAGCAGCGCCGCCCCCTTCAGGTCGCTCTCGCCGCCGAGCACGCCGCGCGGGGTCACGGAAAGGAGCTTCTCGCCGTGCCTGTCGAGGGTGCCGGCCGTCATCTTCGAGGGGAAATATCCCGGCGCGAGGGCGTTCACCGTGATGCCGCGCGCGCCCCATTCGGAGGCGAGCGCGCGCGTCAGGCTGATCACGCCGCCCTTCGAGGCATTGTAGGCGGCGGTGCCCTCCATGCCCGGCAGGTTGCCCGTCAGGCCGGCGATGGAGGCAATGTTGATGATCCGCCCGTAGCCCTGCGGCAGCATCGCCCGCGCCGCCACCTCGCGCGTGAGGTCGAAGAGGCGGTTGAGGTTGAGGTCCATCACCTTGGCCCAGCCGTGCGGTGGATAGGCTTCGGCCGGAGCGCCCCAGGTCGCGCCCGCATTGTTCACTAGGATGTCGATGCGCCCCGTCACGGCGAGCGCCGCCTCCACCAGCAGAGGAATCGAGGCCGGATCCGAGAGGTCCGATACCAACGTGGTGCAGGCGGTGCCCAGCCCTTCGAGGTGGCGTCCCGCATCCGCCAGCTCACCGGCCTTGCGCGCGGTGATGACGACATGCGCGCCGAACTCGCCAAGCGCCTCCGCCATCTGCAGGCCAATGCCGCGCGAGCCGCCGGTGACGATGGCGACACGGCCGGAAAGGTCGAGCAGGCGATGCAGATCATTGGTCATGCCACGTCTCCATTGAGGGCGGCGAAGCCCGTGCCGGCCTCGGCCGCACGGCGCAGCAAATCGGCGGGCGTCCAGGCCCAGCCCTGGTAGGCGCCAGCGAAGTCCTCGATGCGGGAAAGGACGTGGGGCAGTCCCACACGATCGGCATAGAACATCGGCCCGCCCCGGAATCGCGGGAAGCCGTAGCCGCAGACCCACACCGTATCGATGTCAAGGGGACGCGCGGCGATCCTGTCCTCGAGGATGCGTGCACCCTCATTCACCAGCGCATAGACACAGCGCTCGACGATCTCTTCGTCGCTGATGGGGCGGCGGGTGATCCCGAGGCGGCGCGATTCCTCAATCACGAGCGCGTCGATGGCCGGGTCCACCTCCGGCTTGCCGCCCCTTGTGTAGAGATAATAGCCGGCGCCGGTCTTCTGGCCGTAGCGGCCCATCTCGCAGATCAGGTCGGGGATACACGAATAGGGCCGGTCGGGCTGCTCTACTGCGCGCCGCTTGCGGATGCTCCAGCCAATGTCCTGGCCCGCAAGGTCCATGGTGCGCAGCGGCCCCATGGCCATGCCCCAGGCCTCCATGGCGGCATCCACCTGCTGCGGCAGGGCGCCTTCCTCCAGCAGGAAGTAGGCCTGGCGCAGATACTCCTCGAACATGCGGTTGCCGATGAAGCCGTCGCAGACGCCCGAGACCACGCCCACCTTGCGAATCTGCTTGGCGAAGGTCATGGCGCGCGCCAGCGTGGAGGAGGCTGTCTTCGCGCCTTGCACCACCTCCAGCAGCCGCATGATGTTCGCGGGGCTGAAGAAGTGCGTGCCGACCACGGACTGCGGTCGGTTCGTGAAGGCCGCGATCCTGTCCACATCCAGCGTCGAGGTGTTGGAGGCGATCACCGCGCCCGCGTCGGCGAGCCGGTCGAGCGCCTCGAACACCTGCTGCTTGACGGAAATATCCTCGAACACCGCCTCGATCACGAAGTCCGCGCCGCGCACGGCCTCCATGTCGAGGGAGAAGCCGATGAATGCGCGCTGCGCCTGGCCCGCGGCCTCGCTCATCCGACCCCGCTCGACAGCACGCGAGATGGTGCTTTCCACCGAGGACCGGGAGCGCTCCAGCGCCGCGGCGTTGGCGTCGATGACGGTGACGGGAAGCCCGGCCTGGGCCACCGCCAGCGCTATGCCCGTCCCCATGGTGCCAGACCCGATGATGGCCACTGCGCGCACCGGGTCAACCTTCAGCGCCGGATCGAGCCCCGGCACCCGCGCCACCGCGCGCTCTGCGAGGAAGGCGTGGCGCAGGCCGCGCGCCGGCTCGCTGATCAGCAGGCGGTCGAAGATGCCATATTCGGCTTTCAGACCGCCGTCGAAGCCCTGCACGATGACAGCCTCGATGGCGTCGAGAGCGCCGCGGACCGCGTCGCCCGGCGCACCCCGAGGCGCCTTGCCACGCGCCTCGGCGATGGCTTCCGGCCCGCCCTCAGTGGATATCTCCTGGTCGCGGCTCCTGCGGCGGCCGTCGCTCGCCACCGTCCGGGCGAAGGCAACGGCCTCGGCGCGGACATCGTCTCCCGCGAGGGCGTCCAGCAGCCCGATGCGGTGCGCCTCGGCGGCGCTGATGACCTTGCCGGTTGTGATCAGCTGCACCGCCTGTGCGGCGCCGGTCAGGCACGGCAGCCGCTGCGTGCCGCCCGCGCCTGGAATGAGGCCGAGCGTCACCTCGGGCAGGCCAACCTTCGCATCCGCCGTGGCGATCCGGTAATCGGTCGCGAGCGCCAGTTCCAGGCCGCCGCCGAGGGCGCCGCCTTGAATGGCGGAAACCACCGGTTTTTTCAGGCCGTCGAGCACGTCGTCGAGCCGGCGTGCCGGCCCCGCGATCGCCTCGGGATCCTTGTCGAACTCGGCGATGTCGGCGCCAGCGGAGAACATCCGCCCCTCGGCTGCGAGCACGATGGCCTTGATTGCGGGGTCGGCGTCGAACGTGCGCAATGCGGCCTCGATGGCCTGGGGAATGCCGGCGCTCGCCGAGATGGGATTGAGGGGCGGATTGGAAAAGACGATGATCCCGACCCCATCCTCGATATGCGTTTTGACCGGCACGATGCTCCCCTCCACTCGCTCTTCCCGGAATGGCCTGCAAAAGATGCGGAACACCTGGGCAAGCACTTCGGCTGAATGTATGAAGTAATTTCGATCTTCACGGACTGTCAGTGCGGCCTGTTGATCATGTAGTCCGCAAACTGATGGCGTACTTCGGCTTTCAGAAGCTTCCCCGTGGCCGTGTGGGGCAGCTCCTGCACGAAGACCACATCATCCGGGACCCACCACTTGGCGACCTTGCCGCCGTACCAGTCGAGAATCTCGCTCTTCTCCACGACCCTTCCCGGCTTCAGCACCACCAGCAGGAGGGGGCGCTCATCCCATTTCTGGTGGCGCGCGGCGATGACCACCGCCTCCTCGACCGCAGGATGTGCCACGGCGATGTTCTCGAGCGCGATGGAGCTGATCCACTCGCCGCCCGATTTGATCAGGTCCTTGGTGCGGTCGACGATCTCGAAATAGCCTGAGGCATCCTGCGTGACCACGTCGCCGGTGTGGAACCAGCCGTCCATCGTGAATGCAGCGTCCTGGCTTTGGCGCTTGAAATAGGCCGCCGCGATCCAGGGCCCGCGTATCAGCATCTCGCCCGTCGCAACCCCATCGGCGGGCACCTCAGCTCCGGCATCGTCCACCACCTTCATCTCGACACCGAAGGTGGGACGCCCCTGGCGGCGCTGGGAGGCGAGCCATTCCGACAGCGGCATGTCCTTGTTCTCCACCTTGCGCTGGTTGAACAGGCCGCAAGGGGTTGTCTCCGTCATGCCCCAGGCGTGGTTGACGGCGATGCCGAATTCGTCATGGAAAGCGGTGGCGACGTGGGGCGGGCAGGCCGCGCCGCCCACTGTGATCCTGAGGGGCTGGGGGATCGCGGGGCGTGTCGCGCGCAGGCGCTCCAGCACGCCGAGCCAGACGGTGGGCACTGCGGCCGACCATGTCACACCCGTCGTCGCCATCAGGTCGCAGAGGTCGGCCGCCTGCGGCCGTGGGCCGGGCAGGACGAGGCTGGCTCCCACCATGGGCGCGCTGTAGGGCACGCCCCAGCCATTGACGTGGAACATGGGCACCACCGGCATGGCCACGTCCACCGAGCGCAGGCCGAAGAAGTCCGGCAGGTTGGTGGAATAGCCATGCAGCACCACGGCGCGGTGCGAATAGAGCACGCCCTTGGGGCTCCCCGTGGTCCCCGACGTGTAGCAGAGGCTGACAGCCTCGTTCTCGTCGAAGCGCGGCCAGTCGATCTCGGCGGGCTCCCCGGCGATCAGCGTCTCGTAGGAGATCACCTCCAGATGCGCTTTCAAAGCGGTCTCGGGCACCTCCTCGTCCCCGCCCAGCACCACGAGCGTGGCGACGCCCGCAATCCGCAGCTGCGGCCCCAGATCTTCCAGGACCGACACCTCGAGCGGGTCGACGAACAGCATCGCGTCCGTGGCGTCGGCGATGATGTAGGCGATCTGTTCCTTGAACAGGCGCGGATTGATGGTGTGGCAGATGGCGCCGACGCCGGCGACGCCGTAATAGAGCTCGAGGTGCCTATGGTCGTTCCAGGCCAGCGTGCCGATCCGCGTCCCCGGGGCAATGCCGCGCCGCTTCAGCGCATGGGCGAGCTGGGCCGCCCGGCCCTCGATCCCGGGATAGGAATGGACGACCCGGCTGCCGTCCGCGCGGCGTGTCGTGACAGTGGCATGGGTATGGTAGCTGGACGCGAAACGGATGATGTCCGACACGTTCAGGTCGCGGCTCTGCATCAGGCCCTTCATTGTCGTTTCTCCCTGGCACCCTTATTTTTCTTCATCGAACGGGGCCGCCCTCTTGCGGAGCAGCTCCCTGTCAGGTCGGTCTACTGCCCGGCTGTCCTCACACCCGCTCGAAGATGGCGGCGATGCCCTGGCCACCGCCGATGCACATGGTCACGAGCGCGTAGCGCCCGCCGATGCGGTGCAACTCATAGATGGCCTTCACAGTGATGATGGCGCCGGTCGCCCCCACGGGATGGCCGAGGGAGATGCCCGAGCCGTTGGGATTGACCTTCGCGGGATCGAACCCGAGCTCCCGCGCCACGGCGCAGGCCTGGGCGGCAAAGGCCTCGTTGGATTCGATCAAGTCGAGGTCCGCGACGGAAAGCCCCGTGCGTTCCAGCACCTTGCGCGTCGCGGGGATGGGGCCGATGCCCATCTCGTCGGGCGCGACGCCGGCATGGGCGTAGCCCACGAGGCGCGCGAGGGGCTTGAGCCCCATCCTCTCGGCAAGCCCGGCCTCGGCCAGCACCACCGCCGCCGCGGCATCGTTGATGCCGGACGCGTTGCCGGCGGTCACGGTGCCGTCGGCCTTGAACACCGGCTTCATCTTGGACAGGACATCGACCGTAGTTTCGGCGCGCACGTGCTCGTCCGTGTCGAAGATCTTCGTGCCCTTGCGGGAGACGATCTCCACCGGCACGATCTGCTCGCGGAAGCGCCCCTCGGCGATGGCGTGGGCGGCGCGGCGGTGGCTCTCCGCGGCAAGCGCATCCTGGTCCTCCCGGCTCACCTGCCGGCGGGCGGCCACGTTCTCCGCGGTGATCCCCATGTGGATGTCCTGGAAGGGGTCGTGCAAAGCGGCGAGCATGTAGTCCACCATGCGCCCATCGCCCATGCGCTGGCCCCAGCGCATGCCGGGCAAGATGTACGGCCCCCGGCTCATGGCTTCGGCACCGCCGCCGATGGCGACGTCGGTGTCGCCCAGCGCGATCGTCTGAGCCGCGGAGACGATCGCCTGCAGGCCCGAGCCGCACAGGCGGTTGACGTTGAAGGCCGGCACCTCCTGGGGAAGGCCTGCATTCAGCGCCGCGACGCGGCTCAGATAGGCGTCCTTGGGCTCGGTCGGGATGACGTTGCCGAGGGCGACGTGACCAACCGCGTCAGGCGCGACGGCGCTGCGCTCCAGCGCGGCCTTCACGGCGGTGGTCGCGAGCTGCGACAGGGGCACGTCCTTGAGGGTCCCGCCGAAGGTGCCGATGGCCGTGCGCGCAGCGCCGACGATCACGATGTCACGTGTCATTTCCGCTTCCCTGATCCCGCCGGCCGCCGTTCCACCCCGTGGGCGAGGGTCTTCCTCACGGTCCGGCGCACCTCATTTTGAAACCGTCTTACGTCATGTTGATTTGTTGGACAATGGAACATTTGCACAACGTGGTCCAGGATGATAATGCCGGCCAGCCCCGATCGAGATTGCGCCATGTTTCAACGTATTGAGCCCGTCCCGGCCTATCGCACCGTGTGCGACGCCATCGAGAAGCAGATCATGACCGGTCGCCTCGGCGCCGGAGATCCCCTGCCGACGGAAACGGAGCTCGCCGAGCAGTTTGGCCTCGCCCGGCACACCGTGCGCGAGGGCCTCAGGATCCTGGAAGAAAGCGGCCTCGTTGGTCGCGAGGCCGGCCGGCGGCTGTTCGTGAAGGCGCCGCACTATTCCGACCTCGCGCCGCGGGCTTCGCGCGCCCTCGTCATGCAGCGCGTGACCTTCGAGGAGCTGTGGGAGGTCTCCATGTCGCTGGAGCCCAGCGCCGCTGCGCGGGCCGCCGCCCGGATCGACGCAGAGCAGATCGCGCAGCTCGAAGAGAACTATCGCCACATGGAAGAGGAGCGCGCCGCAGGCCGCTCCATCATCGCTCTCGACGTGGAGTTCCACACCCTCGTTGCCGAGATTGCCGCCAACAAGGCGCTTCTGCTCGCTCGCGAGCCCATTTCCCAGCTGTTCTATCCGGCGCTCGCCAAGCTGTTCGCCCATCCGCTCAATTGCGAGACCGGGCCGCGCCGCCTCGCGCAGGCGCACCGGCGCATCATCGACGCGCTCAAGGCGCACGATGCTGGGCAGGCCGAGCTGTGGATGCGGCGGCACATGGTGGATTTCCGCCGCGGCTACGAATTGTGCAGCTTCAACCTCAAGGATGCGATCGCCTTCGAGGGCGCGTGACGCCGGATGGCGGAAGCCGGAGCATGTCTCCGGCTTCCTCGGGTTGCGTTCAGGCGTCGACGAGATGCTTCCTGATGAAGGCGGAAGCCGCGGCGCCGGCGCGGGACAGGTGGTCCTGCTGGGAGTAGAGGCTCATGTGCGAGACCTTGGGGATCACCGCCAGCTCCTTCTGCGCCGATGGAACCGAATGGTAGGTAGCGATCTCCAGATCCCACAGGGTGATCTCGTCGCCCTCGGCGATCACGAACAGGATGGGCTTGTCGTAGATGCGCCGCGCGAACGGGCCCACATCGTAGTTCAGAAGCAGCTCGGTGCTCTCGATCGTGCTCCAGTGCTCGTGATTGGGCGCCTCGCGGGCCTTGATGTCGTTGAACACCGAGTGAATGGTCGGGAACGGCCAGGTCGACAGTTCCGTCGGCGGCGTCAGCGAGGACATGGGCATGCGCCCGTCATGGCCCTTCGCCCGGCCCCTGCGATCCTCCAGGAGCAGGTCCTCGAGATCGTTGAAGCGGGTGGAGCCGTGGGTCCGGCGCATGGTCTCGTAGCCGTTGACCACCGGAATGTTGGAGACCGCGAGCTTCACCCGGCTGTCGATGGCCGCCACGGCGATAACGTGGCCGCCGGCATAGGAGATGCCCCACACGCCGATGCGCCGGGGATCGATCTCGGGCAGCGTCTCGGCATAGGTTACGGCGCTGCGGAAATCCTCGATCTGTTCCCACGGATCGATGTGCTGGCGGCGCGTGCCGCTGCTCTCGCCGAAATTGCGGTAGTCGAACATGAGCACCGCGGCGCCGGCCGCCACAATGCCCTTGGCATAGTGCGGCATGACGATTTCCTTGACGTAGCACCAGCCCCCTCCCATCACGACGACGGGCACCGGACCGCTCGCGCCGTCCGGCACGATGAGAATGCCGCTGATGATGTGGCTGCCGCTCTTGAACTCGACCTTCTTCTGGCTCGGCATGTCCTGCTTCCTCGACCTGCTTTCGAATATTATTGGTCAGTCGTCCAACCAAATATCGAGGACGGTCGGGCCTGTCAATCGGTTGCCGCGATCCCCCCGATGGGCGATCATGGATAATGCCTGTGCAGAACAACGGCGAGGGATCGTGAAAAAGAAAGCAGTTCCGGATGCAGGCCCTCCGACGCGCGAGCGCATCTTGAGTGCTGCAGAGCATTTGTTCGCCACTCACGGATACGACGCCACCTCGCTGCGCGATATTGCGATCAAGGCGGAGACGCGGATCGGCCTCGTCTCCTATCATTTCCAGAACAAGGAGTTGCTGTACGAGACGCTCATCGAGCGCCGATCGGCCGAAATCGGCAGGAGACGTCTCGGCCTGCTGACCAGGGAGCGCAAGTCATTCCTGCCGGCCGCAATTCCCGCCGAGCGGATCATCCACGCCTATACATGGCCCTTCCTGGAGCTGTCCCATAGCGCCGGGGCGGAATGGAAGAGCTATACGAAGATCATATCGAGCGTTGCCAATTCACAGCGATGGACGGGGCTTCTCAGCACCTATTACGACCCGGTCGCCACTGTCTTTCTCAACGAGCTCCGCCGCACGTTCCCGACCTGCTCCGAGGCGAAGCTCGTCGCCGGCTTCACCTTCATGGTCAGCGTGATGCTCGGAATCGCGGCCGAGACCGGACGGGCGGACCAACTGTCCAATGGAGCCATACGCTCTACCGACATCGGCCGGATCTTCGACATGATGCTGCCCTTCCTCTCCGCCGGCTTCGAGCGCCTGGGCGATGCGGACGACGGCATGGCCGTGGGAGGGCGGGGCTTGGCCCCTTCCTCTGAGTGACCATTGGACAGGTCCGGGACATTTTTTATTGACATCGACACCGTCCCAAGTTTTGGTCGGACGACCAACTAATGGTTCGGCGCGGATGTCGGCCGGGATTGCACGCGATCTCCGGCCGGCAGGCCCGAAAGCCGATCGGTCGCCGCAGGCCACAATCAAGGGATGGAAACATGCGCATCACAATCGCCACCGCTGCGGCCCTGCTGGGCGTCCTTCTTTCCGGTGCGCCCGGAGCATGTCTCGCGCAGGAGCAGCGTCTCAAGGTCAGGATCGGCGTCCTGACCGACCTGTCCGGCCCGTTCGCCGATTTTGCCGGCAAGGGCTCCGTGATCGCCACGCAGATGGCGGTGGACGACTGCCTCAAGGCCGAGTGCAAGGGCATGCAGGTCGAAGTGATCGCCGCCGATCATCAGAACAAGGCCGATATTGCCCTCGGTATCGCGCGCAAGTGGATTGATACGGAAAATGTGGATGTGATCGGGGACGTGGTGAACGCTGCCGTGCAACTGGCGGTGCAGTCACTTGCGCGGGAGAGGCAGAGCTTCAGTGTGCTCTTCCCGGGGGGCACCGCGCGACTGACCAACGAGGACTGCTCCCCCGATACGTCGGTGCAGTGGATGTGGGACACTTACAGCCAGGTCGCGGGTGCGGTGAAGCCCCTGGCCAAGCCGGGCACCAAATGGTTCTTCCTTGCGTCCGACTATGCCTTTGGCCATTCACTGCAGAAGGATGGCACCGAAATCATCAACGCGCAGAGCGCGCAAGTTGTCGGCGCGGTGCGGCACCCGTTCCAGACCAGCGACTTCTCCTCCTTCCTCCTCCAGGCCCAGGCGTCGAGCGCGAATTTCGTCGCGTTTGCGAACGCGGGAACCGATGCAACCGCCTCGATCCGCCAAGCCTCGGAATTCGGCCTGCAAACGAGCGGGAAGAAGCCCGTGGCCCTGTTTCTGACCCTCCCTGACGTCAAGGCGCTCGGCCTCGCGGCCGCAGCCGGGACGCAGCTGACCGAAAGCTTCTATTGGAACGTCGACGACCGGACCCGGACCTGGTCGTCCCGCTTCGCTGAAGTTGCCGGCAGCGGCAAGATGCCATCCATCAGCCATGCGGGCGCCTATTCGGCAACGCGCCACTACCTGAAGGCGGTCGCGGCGCTGAGGTCCAAGGCCCCCAAGGCCGTCACCGCAAAGATGCGTGAGATCCCGGTGGAGGACGATATCGTCCGCAACGCCACGCTGCGCCCGGATGGCCGCCTCGTCCATGACACGTACCTGCTGCAGGTCAAGACGCCCCAACAGTCGAAGTCCGAATGGGACGTCTACAACGTGATCGAGGTCATTCCCGGTGAGCAGGCCTTCCGCCCGCTGTCGCAGAGTGCCTGCCCGGCCATCAGGAAGGCCGGATGAGCGGAGCACGGTCTTCATCGACTTTGATGTCGCCAAACCGCTGCGCCGATTCGGGCCGGGCGCAGCGGAGAGCTATCCAGCAACAGCCCGTCGAGGCGCAGCGCCTTACGCCGTCAGCGCTTCCATCAGCACCTGCACCAGCTGCCCGCCTTCGGGGGTGCCCCAGCTTCCAGCCAGTTCGGCAATGACCTGGTTGGTGCTGGTGAGCGTGACGCCACCCTTGTCCATGCGCCGCAAGGCGATGTCGTCGGCTGCCTTGGTGGGCGAAGCGCCGGCGTCGGCAACGACCTGAACCTCGAAACCATCGCGTACCAGGCTGAGCGCCGGATAAACGGTGCAGACGTCATTGGTGACACCGGCGACGATCAGCTTCTTGCGGCCCGTGGCCTTGACGGCGGCGGCAAATTTCTCGTCGTCCATAGCATTGACGATGCCCTGGCGCTTGATGCGGGCGGAGAATGCGTCGGGCAGGATGGTTTCCAGTTCCGACAAGAGCGGGCCCTGTGCATATTCTTCCATGCTGGAGGTCAGCACGGTGGGGATTTTCAGGATCTTTGCAGCCTTCGCCAACATCAGCGCGTTGCGCTTCAGTTCCTCGAAAGGCATGGACTTCGCCCAGCCCATGGTTCCCACCTGATGGTCGATCAGCAGCATGGCGCTGTTGTCGGCGGTAAATTTCTCGTATGCCATTGTGGTTCTCCTTGGAGTTGAGCGGGGTCATGCGCCCCGAGAATACCGACTGGGCGCCAGTCCGCTTGGCAGCGCGCCAAACTCGCCACGCTGGTAAGCAGCGAAGGCATCAGCCAGCGCCTCTGGTGAGGCCATCCCCATTGACCCGTGCCAATGCACGGGCTGGAGCAAAGGACGGCCTGAGAACGCCACAGCCTTGGCGCGGCCCTGTCGTGCCTCGATCGTGAGGTCCCGAGAACCATGGCCAGCCGGATAGATAGGTAGCTGAGGCTTGTTGCTGTCGAAGCACTCGCCACAGATGGTCAATGTGCCGTGGATCGGCATGACGAAAGCGTTGTGACTTGCCTCGACCGGGAGAACCAGTTCGGCGCCGTCTTCAAGGAGGATGTCGAGCAGGTTGACCTCGGTCGGTGGCGTCAGCGGCGACCGTGTCTCGCGATACCGGCCAAGCGGCACGCGAATCTTGACACCGGGCAGTCGGACGACGGGGACATCCAGCGATGCGAGGCTCAAGGCGAAGGGGGCCGCACCCTGCCGCTCGCGCGGCAGATTGACGAAGATCTGCAGCATATGCACCGTCTTGCCGCTCTCCGCCGGGACTTCCTCGTGAACCACCCCGCGACCGCCTGTGGTCCAGTGAAGACCGCCAGGCTGGATGAGCGTGCGATTGCCGAGCGAATCGCGATTGTCGATTCCAGTTTCCGAGTCCAGAAACAGGTAAGACACCGCTGAGAAGCCGGCATGCGGGTGTGGAGGAAATGTCGGCGCGCTCATCCAGGCATGATCGACCCCAAGGAAAGGGTCGATCAGCCCAGCGATTTCGCCGCCGTGCAGGCGGCTTGCACGAAAGTCGCTGCCACGGTTGGCGCGGTGCAGCCTCGCAAGTGTTGTCACGGCTCACTCCTTGGGCCGGAGTAGCCGCGGAGGACAGGGGCGTCCGGGCAGCCTTTGCCCATGGCGACGAGAAAGACGCCCTCGCTGATGTTCAGGCCGGCACCAACTCGCGGGCCGTCGTATGTTGTGACCTTGTCGGTGGGCACGCCATCGTCACCGCTCGACCGGGCGCGCGTCATCGGCGCCACGGAAAGGCAGCTCGGAAGCTGCAGCCGGCGGATGCGGGTGGGCTTGAACAGAACACTCATCTGGAGGTCACCCCCTCGATAGTGCCCGAGAAGATGGCGGCTGCTGCGCGTGGGATAAACATGGCAGAATGAGAATCATTGATCCGGTGATGGATCAATGATGAGAGGTGCTAAGGCTCCGACGCCACTCACTCGCTGAAATCACGAAAGAATGAAACTTCGACCTGCCTCCGGGGATGCTCGGCATGGTCCGCTCCACCTTGTCCTGCGAGGTCGATGTTCTTGAGAAGATGAATGGGGGCCGCCAAGCCACCCCACGGCGGCATATCCGACAACCCTGATCACTTTGCTCCACTTATGGAGCAATCTATCCCAAAAACCGATCTATGCGGCAGATAAATGGCGCACTAGCTGTCGCAGCAGACGCAAGGAAGAGACCTCGGCCTCATCCGACGAACAGGTCCCGAGACGGCCGACACCATCCTCATCTCATGTCTCGTGGCAAGAACTATGGAGTTAGCACGATGTCCGACATCTGGAGCCCGGCCAAGGTCGGCGCGATCGAAACCAAGAACCGTCTGGTCATGGCCCCGATGACCCGCAGTCGGGCACTGGTCGATGGCACGCCTGGAGCGCTTGCGGCAAAGTATTACGCGCAGCGGGCCGGGGTGGGTCTGATCGTCACCGAAGGCGCCCAGCCCTCGGAGGACGGCCAGGGCTATCTGGCGACGCCGGGGATCTACACCGACGCCCATGTTCGAGGCTGGCGTGCCGTCACCTCGGCCGTTCATGCCAAGGGATCGCGTATCGTCATCCAGCTGATGCATGTCGGGCGGACCTCGCACCCCGACAACACGCCGCATCATCGGCAGCCCGTGGCCCCTTCGGCGGTGAAGCCGGGCGATCAGATCTTCACCGCGACCGGCATGCAGCCGATCCCCGAGCCGCGCGCCCTGACGATCGAAGAGGTCGCGAAGACCGTCGATGATTTCCGCAACGCCGCGCGGCACGCGATCGACGCCGGAGCGGACGGGGTCGAGATCCACGGGGCCAATGGCTACCTGATCCAGCAGTTCTTCTCGGTGAATGCCAATCTGCGCACCGACGCCTATGGCGGCAGCATCGAGAACCGCGCCCGCTTCGCCCTCGAAGTGGCCCGCGCCGTGGCGGCGGAGATCGGAGCGGACCGCACCGGCATTCGCCTTTCGCCCGGCGCAACGCTTGGCGGCCTGGACGAGGGTGCCGAGGGGCCGGAACTCTACCGCTATCTCGTGCGCGAGCTGAACAAGCTGGGGCTAGCCTATATTCACATCATGCATCTCGGCAATGACGCGCTGCTAGCCGATTTGCGCGCGCTCTGGCATCAGGCGCTGATCCTCAACCGGCCCGGTCGTGCGCTCGAAGACGTCGGATCCGATGTGAAGGCTGGGCTGGCCGATCTGGAGGCCTATGGCCAGTTCGTGCTGTCCACGCCGGATTTCGTCGAACGCCTGAAGTCCGGCGCTGCGATGAACACGCCCGACCGCGCCACCTATTACGGCGGCAGCCCCGATGGTGCGGGTTATATCGATTATCCGGCGCTGTCGGAAGCCGCAGATGCGAAATGACCCCCGTCAAACTTGATCGCAGCGTCAAGCGCACGCACCGGACAGGGGATTTCGGGATCGAAATCCTGTTTCCAGGAATGACGCTTGGCCAGGGCGACAGCGGTATCGGCGCAATCGGCCGAATCGATCAGGCACTGATCGGGCCGGGGGGCTTCGTCGCGTTGCACCCGCATCGCGACGACGAAATCCTCACCTATATGCGCGGTGGCACCATGCTGCATCGCGACACGGTCGGCAACGAGGAAGTGCTGACCAAGACCCGGCTGATGCTGATGAACGCCGGGCACACGTTCCAGCATGAGGAAAAGATGGTGGGCACGGAGGACATCGAAGCCCTTCAGATCTTCATCCGCCCTCGCGCTCCGGCTCTCGAACCGATGGTGCAGTTCCATGACTTTCCCGATGCGATCAGCCAGGACGAGTGGCGGCTGATCGCCGGCCCGAAAGGCGAGGCGCCGCTGGAATTGCGGGCCGCCGCCTGGGTGCAGGACAGCCATCTGTCCGCCGGCGCCAAGCTAGCCCTCCCTGCCGTGCCTGTCCCCGGTGCGATGCGGCTGCTCTACGTCTTCGCGGGCCGTGCATCGGTCGGGACCAAGGCTCTCTGCGACGGCGAAAGCCTGGTGCTGGACGATGAAGCCTATGTGGTCGAGGCCCAGGCCGACACCGATCTGGTGCTGTTCACTACGGACGCCAGCGTACCGGTCTTCAAGGGCGGCATGTTCAGCGGGAATGTCCTCGCCCGTTGAGCCACCGGAACAGAACGTGCCGACTGCAAAAGGGTGGCGGACTTCCCATCACCGCCCTCGGCACGTCTTCCTCAACACAGTTTGCAAAGGAGACACCCTATGTCCAAGGGAACCGTAGTGATCACGGGGGCCGCGAACGGAATCGGCCAGTTCTATGCGAAACGGCTGGCGGCCGATGGCTTCGACATCGCCGTCGCCGATGTCGCCGAGGCCGATGCGACCCGCGCCGTCGTGGAAGCCGAAGGGCGGAAATTCTTCTCGGCCGTTGTCGACGTCACTTCGCCGGACTCGACGCTCCGGTTCGCTGCGGCTGTCGAGGCGGCGCTGCCGCCAGTAGTCGCGCTGGTCAACAATGCCGGGATCTACCCCTGGAAGTCGTTCGAGGACACCGACTTCGCCACTTGGAAAAAAGTCCTGAGCGTCAACGTCGACGGCCCCTTCCTGATGACCAAGGCCTTCCTGCCAGGCATGAGGGCCCGCAAATATGGCCGCATCGTCAATGTCGCCAGCACGACCTTCTGGCTGAACGCGCCGCAGATGACGGCCTATATCGCCAGCAAGGGCGGCGTCATCGGCTTCACCCGCGCGCTGGCCAGCGAAATCGGCGGCGATGGCGTGACGGCGAACGTCATCGCGCCCGGCCTGACCAATACGGCGACAATGAGGGGCGTAAACCAGGATATCTACGAATACCTCCCCAAGCAGCAGGCCATTCCCCGGGTCATCGAGCCCGAGGATCTGGTGGGCGTCGTATCTTTCCTCTGCTCGAAAGACTCCGGCTTCGTGACTGGCCAGACAATCGCGACGGACGGGGGCCAGGTCCGGCTCTGATGAAAAGGTCGACGGCCGCATGCCGCAAATGGGAGTGATCGGCTCCCTATCGGTTGAACCTACGCGCAAGCATTCGCCCGGACAATTCTTGAAGCCATCTCAACACCACGTGGCGCCCTTGCGGGAGACACACCTATTCGGCTGGCCCGAGCGTCTGCGTCTGGCATGGGAACGCGAGTTGAGGTGCGGCATTGCCGACCACCCCGATATCGGCATAAAATTAATGGCTAGGTAGAAATTAATCCGTTGATGGAACAATGCATGTGGAGTTGCTGAATGACATGGCTCTCTTCGTCGAGGTCGTGAAGGCGCGGAGTTTCCGCCGAGCGGCTGAAACGATCGGCATGCCCAACTCCACCCTGTCCCGCCGGATCGGACT
The DNA here is from genome assembly GCF_005871085.1 of Xanthobacter autotrophicus. Classification (GTDB taxonomy): domain Bacteria; phylum Pseudomonadota; class Alphaproteobacteria; order Rhizobiales; family Xanthobacteraceae; genus Xanthobacter; species Xanthobacter autotrophicus. The sequence goes on from NZ_VAUP01000037.1 coordinate 108,499, forward strand.
TCTCGAGAAGGCGATCGGCTTGCGTCTCCTGCACCGCACCACACGCAAGATCGAGTTGACGGAAGCTGGCCAGATCTATTTCGAGCGCTGCAAGCGTATTGTCGACGAGGCGCGGCTCGCCCATGAGCAACTTGGGGAGATTCTGGCCCAGCCGAGTGGTGTGCTGCGCGTCTCCCTGCCGGTTGACTTTGCCACGACGTTTCTGGCGCCGCAGATTGCCGAATTCTCGCGGCGCTATCCAGGCATAAGCTTCGAGTTCGACCTCACTCCGCGCAGAGTGGATCTCGTGACCGAGCCGTTTGATGTGGCGATCCGTATGGGAGAACAGCCTGATTCAAATCTGATCGCGCGCCAGATCGCCGTTCTTCCGCGTTATCTTTATGCTTCACCGCGGTATCTTGAACTATATGGCGAGCCCCGCCAGCCGGCCGATCTGTCCGGCCACGAGTGCCTGCGCATGCGCCCGTCAGCCAATGTCTGGACGCTGCATGACGCGACGGAGGCGATCGACGTCACGGTCGGCGGCCGATTCCAACTCAACAGTATCGGGATGATGCGGCGCCTCGCCGCGTTCGATCTGGGCATCGCCATGCTGGCGGAGGAAATCGTCGCCGACGACCTGGCCAACGGACGGCTGCGTCGCGTCCTGCCACAGTGGCAGGCCACGCCGGTCCCCGTCTATGCGATCACCGAAACACGCTTGTTGCCGGCAAAGACGCTACGATTCATAGACTTCCTGCACGATTACATGATACATAAACCTAAATGAGAATTATATCTCACCACAATATCAAAAATTATTCCAATGCATCACAGGCCGCAGACGTTTTCGTAATTCTTAATTGATCCGATGGATTGAATACAAAAATTAATATTTAAATATTTCTTTTGATGCGATTCGCTCCACGAACTCTATCTGCATGAACACAAAGCGCTCGGTGCGGGGGAAGTGCGACGAAGGCAATGTCCATCAAATGCCGAGGCTAAACATCGCACGAAGTCTCGGGCGATGCGGGCTTCGCAGCCGAGGCGAACATCGCGGCATGAAGGGGCGCCGATCAACGCCGATCTGCTCTCCTGCAGGGCGACGCGGGATGACGAAGATACCCCTGATCCGCGAGATGGCCCGACCCCTCAGATGTGCCGGGCGGCGCAATCGATGTCGACTACGCCAGCAGCCGGTCATGCCGGGTTCAGACAGATCATGCAGGTCATAGGCTTCCGAGTACTTCTGGTGCGAATCCTCAAGTACTTCCGGCCATAATGAGCGAAAATCTGCACCTATCACAATATCATTAAGCTCACACCAACAGGACGTTAAGTGTATATAGCGAAATATCGCCCATCAATCCTACGTAATAAAACAATTGCTCGGACAGTTACCTAGCTGAGGCAATGTTATTTCAGCGCACGCTCCGGTCCTCCGGTCGAATCAATTCCGTCGTTCCGCTTCACATGACAAAGTCATACCTGCCTGTCTTCCAACCAGTAAAGCGTCGCCCGTAGAGATAAGTAAATGTAATGTTTTCGATTGACAGCCCTAAAAAGCCCTACATTCATTTTCCCCAGAATGGAATTGTCCGTATCGCGCGTAAATATGCAATTAATTTGTCGATCACCTGAAAGCGCTCCGTGACTGGATTGTGCATTACGCATGCGCAGGCTTTCTACGCAAGCTTCCACTCTTTACTTGCCACTGTATCCAAGTGCGCTCAGACAAAATGCAACGAGACACTTCCAAAATCCTTGTAGCGCACATCAATCCAGTCACCCCGTGCGACCGGTACGGCCTCGGTGATGCCTCCGGTCAGAATCAAGGCCTCGGCCGGCACTTCCCATCCTTCCCCTTTGCGTCCCAACATATTGGCGAGCATGGCCACGCTCGCCGCGGGGTGACCTAGCACCGTGGCTCCGACACCCTCGGCGACGACGCTGCCGTTCTTCTCCAAGACGACATTGAGACGGTGAAGATCGGAGGCGGCAAACGGCGTCGTAGAGCTTCCGACGACGTAGCGCGCCGCCGAGGTATTGTCCGCAATCACGCTCTTGAGGTCGAATCTGAAATCGCGATAACGCGAATCTATCACTTCCACTGCCGGGACAATCCGGTCGGTCGCGGCAAGCACCATATCGATATCCACGCCCGGACCGGACAGGGGCCGTTTCAGCACGAACCCGACCTCGGCCTCGACTTTGGGATGGATCAGCGCATCCATAGCGATCTCCCCGCCATCGGGCACCATCCCATAGTCAGTGATGAAGCCATGGATGGGGTCCTCCACGCCCATTTGCGTCATCTTCGCCAAAGAGGTCAGGCCCATCTTCAGTCCGGTGATGCGTACGCCGCGCGCCACCTTGCGCGCCCGGATGCAATCCTGAATGGCGTACGCCTCCTCCCAACTCAAATCGGGACAATCATCAGTGATCTTCGTGATCGCGCGGCGCTCCAATTCAGCATTTTCGAGATGCTCGGCGAACGCTTCCAGAGTCTTCCAATCCAGGGCCATGGCCATTCCATCCCAACTCATCCCGGCAGGGGGGCTCGTGCGTTCCTCGCGCCTCAAGCTGAACCCGCGCGTCTCTCCTTCTTGGCGACGGTAACGAGCCGCCGCCCCCCCCCCCCCCGCCACCCAAAGCTGACGCTTGATCCTATCGCGATACGGCATGCTCATTGATGCCGGAGAGACCATCTGTCCCGGCCAGAAGGAGCGCGGCTTCCGCGGCGATGTAGCGGTTCGGCGTGCGGTACCGGGTCGGCCCGTCATGAGGCGTGCCGTAGGTGTCGAATTCCGTGGGCAAGGGCGCGCCGTACCAGATGATCGCGCTGTCAAGGTGGTCCTGCACCCAGTTCACCGGCGCCCATGACGGGTCGGTGATGATGTAACCCGGCGTCCCGACCAGCTCGATGCGGTTGCCGCCCGGCTCGAAGACGTAGACGAACTGAGCCTGGCTGACCCCGTGAAGGGCGGGACCCGCCTCCAGTTCGAGCCCCTGGTCGGTCATCACATCGCAGATGTCGGCAAGATGCTGGGAATTGCCGTACAGGAAGGCCACATGGTGCAGGCGGCCGCCCTGCCCGGCGCCGTCTTTCACCAGGGCGATGTCATGGGATCGGGTCATCGCCCGCAGCCAGGCCCCAGCCTCGGTGTGATCGCTGAGGAGGATGTGCTCGCTGAGCTTGAAGCCGAGGTGCTCGGCAAAGAAGCGCCGGTTGTCGCTCACATTGCGCGACAGGATATTGAGATGATCGAGGCCCGAGATGGGAACGCCCCGCAGCGGCCGGCGCTGCACGCGATTGAGCACCACGCTCCTGTCGTCCCGCTCCGGCTGATAGTATTCAACTTCCCAGTGGATGCGCTGCACGGCGCCATCCGGCAGGGTGAACTCGAAGGACGGGCCGATGCCCTGTTCGCCCTCGACCCAGCCGCGGGCGAGACCGCTGTCCTTGATCGATTTCACCCGGCGCTCCAGGGCCGCCGGCGACATGGCCCGCCATCCTGCGAAACCCATGCCGGGGCGCTCGCGATAGGTGATCTTCAGCGAATGCCGGTAGGCCTCCTGCCAGCCGCGGAGGAATACGGAATCGCCGCTGCGGCCGGTCTCGATCATGCCGAGGAGGTCCCGGAAGAACCACACTGTCTCATCAACACATGGCGAGAACAGTTCGAACGATGACAGCTCGGCGATGTCGAAGATGGGCTCAGCCATCTGGTGTGTGGTGACAGGGTTGATCGTCATGTTGTTCCTCCCAATGGTTCCTACGCGACACCGTCCAGCGAAACCGCGCACCTGCATGCTCAACACCAAGATTTTATTGCGAAATACACATATGAGTTAAGTCATAATGTAATAAACGTTCTGAGCTCCATAATGGACACTAAGATCAGGCGGATCCCGGCTTTCCCAAGAACTGGGCCGCGAGCTTCTCGGTGCCGCGGGCGAGCACGCCGACATCGACACCGACGGCCGTGAAGGTGGTGCCGAGGGTGATGCAGCGCGCCGCGAAGGCGGGATCGGGGGTGAGGATGCCCGCAGGCTTGCCCGCCTCACGGATCCGCACGATGGCTGCCTCCACCGCGGCGACCACCTCCGCATGGCCCGGCTCCCCCGGATAGCCGAGGCTCGCCGCGAGGTCGGCGGGCCCGATAAAGATGCCATCCACGCCATCGACTGCGGCGATGTGCTCGATCTCGTCGATCGCTTCGCGGGTTTCGACCTGGACCAGCAGGCAGAGTTCCGCCGCGGCTTTCCGGGCATAACCTGGTACGCGCCCGAAACGCGTCGCCCTGGTCAGCCCCGAGACGCCGCGGATGCCGTCGGGCGCGTAGCGCATGGCCCTGACCGCGGCCCCCGCCTCGTCCGCATTCTGCACATAGGGCACGAGAAGCGTCTGGGCGCCGATGTCGAGAAAGCGTTTGATGAGCACGGCATCGTTGCTGGCCGGGCGGACCACCGGGACGACGGGATAGGGCGCGACCGCCTGCAGCTGGCCGAGCGTGCGGACCGGATCGGACGGTGAGTGCTCGGTGTCGAACAGCAGCCAGTCGAAGCCGGAGCCAGCCGCGATTTCCGCCGAATAGGGGTCGGGCAGGCTGCACCAGAGCCCGATCTGCTGACGCCCCTCGGCCAGCGCGCGCTTGAAGGGATTGATGGGTAGATCCATGGCCGCCTCAGATGAACGAGACGCCGATGGCGCCGAGCGGACCGTAGTCCACCTGAATGATATCCCCGGCCGTGATGTCGACCGGCCGGGTGAAGGATCCGGCGAGCACGATCTGACCTTTCTCCAGTCCGGTGCCAACCACATGGAGCTTGTTGACGAGCCAGGCGATGCCGGCGGCGGGGTGGCCCATGATGCCCGCGGAAACCCCGGTCTCCTCGATGATCCCGTTCTGCGACAGGGTCGCGCCCACCCAGCGCAGGTCCACGTCGAACGGACGAACCGGCCGTCCGCCGACCACGATCGAGCCGAAGGCGGCGTTGTCGGCGATGGTGTCGGTGATCGCGCGCGGCACCTCGGTGCGATAGTCGATCACCTCGAGGGCGGGGACGACGAATTCGGTGGCGCGCAGCACGTCGTAGATGCGTACGCCGGGACCGGCGAGGTCTTCGCCCATGATGAAGGCGAGCTCCACCTCCAGCCGGGGCTTGATGAAGCGCGACGCCGGGATCCTGGCGCCGTCGTTGTAGAAGGCATCATCGAGGATCCGCCCGTAGTCTGGCTCCGTCATCTTCGAGGCGAGCTGCATGGCGCGCGAGGTCAGGCCGATCTTGTGGCCGGCGACCCGGGCGCCAGCGGCGATGCGCGCCTGTGCCCAATAATCCTGGATGCGATAGGCATCCTCGATCTCGATGTCCGGAAAGGTCTTGCTCAATTGCGGGATGGGCTTGCGCTCCCGCTCCGCTTGCAGCAGCAATTCTGCACCCTTGCGGCGGTCTTCTTCCGACAGCATCAAAAACTCCTCCAGGTTGACGACGACAAGGCGATCACCGCAGCGCCGCGCCGGGTGTGGCATGGTGAAAAGCAGCTACGCGCCTGCGGCCCTCCCGCATCGCGGCGACTTCGCCGCAGGGAAGGGCAATGCGGCCGGCAATGCGCGCGGACCGATGCCCCGACAGGGCCGGCCTCATCGAGCAGGCGCGCTGAAATCTTGGAATTGCTGACGACCGCTCCAGCCGAAGCTTGCGGCAGCCGGGCGCACTTGAGCCGGCGGGATGCCCATGGTCAAACTCCTCCCTGATGACGTTCTTCGCCCGAATGAGGCATCGACCGCTGCCACGCAGCACCGATGCTCTTCCAGAGCGAGAATGTTCTTATTGAAGCTCATCAATCGATACATATGTATCGATTGATGAATGATAGTTTTGAGAGGCACGGCATGTCAACGACAAAGTCGCGGCCGCGTGCAACTGCACGCGCAGCCACCCCGCCTGCGGCAGCCCCGGGCCCGGAGGCACCGATGGGCGAGGCGGCACGCGGCGAGATGCGCCTGATTTCACGGGCGGCAGCGATCCTGCGGGCCATTGCCGATCATCCCACCGGCCTGAGCCTCGGGCAGATCGCCAAGGAAACCGGGCTGTCACGCGCCACTGTCCAGCGCCTCGTGGACGCCCTCGAGGTGGAGGGGCTGCTTGCCAAGAGCGACCTCGTGCCCGGCGTGCGGCTCGGGGTGGAGATCGCGCGCATCGCGGCCTCGGTTCACCGGGACGTGGCACTCCTGGTCCGGCCGATTCTCGAAAGGCTCAACGCCGAAGTCGGAGAAACGGTGGATCTCACCATGCTGCAGGGCGATGCTGCCCTCGTCGTCGATCAGGTGCAGCCCGCGCGGGCCCTTCGGGTCGTCTCCCATATCGGAACGCCGCTGCCGCTCCATTGCACGGCGAGCGGCAAGGCCCACCTCTCCCAGATGAGCGGCCAGGAGGCTTCGAGCCACCTCGTCCACCCGCTGACCCGCTACACCGACAAGACGATCACCAGCCACCAGGAACTGCTGGCCGGCATCGCCAATCCGGCTGATGACTGCTTCGTCGACGACGAGGAGTTCGCGAGCGGAGTCTGCGCGCTTGCTCTGCCGGTTCGAGGATTGGTCAGCGGCAACTATGTGCTCTCCGTATCGCTTCCCAAGCAACGTTTTGACGAGAGCCGCGGCACCGTCGCGGACGCGCTCCGACGATGCCGCGATGCCGTGGAACGAATGGCCGGGACGGGTCCGGCGGGCCACCGTCCAGCGAAGTGATGTCCCGGCTTCTACCCGGGGCCGACAGGCTCAAGGGCACATCGGAAACCCTTAGGCCCGGAAGCGGGCGGCGAGGCCTTCCGTCGCCCGTGCCAGGATGCCGGCATCCACTCCCACTGCGGTGAAGAGCGCGCCGATCTCGATGCACCGACGGGCGAAGGCCTCGTCCCCCGTCAGGATGCCCGCTGGCCTACCGGCGGCTTGGATGCGGCGAATGGGCACGTCCGCCGGCGAATGTTCCGTGTCGAGGAGCAGCCAGTCGAAGCCGGAGCCGGCCACGATTTCGACCGCATAGGCATTCGCCAGCGTGCACCAGAGCCCGAGCTGCGGCCGCCTCGCCCGGAGCGCGTGTTTGAAGAGGTTGCGTGGCAGGTCCATGGTCGTCCTCAGGTGAAGGAGACGCTGATGGCGCCTATCGGCCCGTAGTCGGCGGTAATAACGTCGCGGGCGGTGATGTCTACCGGGCGCGTGAAGGACCCGGCAAGCACGATCTGTCCTTTCAGCAACTTGGCTCCCACCACCGAAAGCTTGTTTACGAGCCAGGCGATACCGGCCGCCGGATGGCCCATCACGGCCGCCGACACACCGCTCTCCTCGATGATGCCGTTCTTGGACAGCGTGGCGCCCACCCAACGGATGTCCACATCCATGGGGCGAACCACCCGGCCGCCCACCACGATGGCGCCAAAGGCGGCATTGTCGGCGATGGTATCGACGATGGTGCGCGGCACATCGGTGCGATAGTCGATGATTTCCAGTGCTGGCATCACGAATTCAGTGGCCCGCATCACGTCATAGATGCGGGCGCCAGGGCCGGAAAGGTCCTCACCCATGATGAAGGCGAGTTCCACCTCAAGACGCGGCTTGATGAAGCGCGACGCGGGGATCTGCGCCCCGTCGTTGTAGAGCGCATCGTCGAGGATGCGGCCATAATCCGGCTCGGTCATCTTCGACGCCATCTGCATGGCGCGCGAGGTCAGCCCGATCTTGTGGCCTACTACCCGCGCGCCCGTGGCGATGCGCGCCTGCGCCCACAGGTCCTGGACGCGGTAGGCGTCCTCGATCTCCATCTGCGGGAAGGTCCGGCTGAGCTGCGCCACCGGCTTTCCCTCGCGCTCGGCGCGCAGGATCTGTTCGGCGCCGCGACGGCGCTCTTCCTCGGTCAGCATGTGTGATTGACTCCCGTCGTCGGGCTCTCAGAAAAGGGCGATGGGTCGGATGGGCGACCCCGTGGCACCACTGATGCGCAGCGGCTGTGCCACGAAGGCGAACAGGCCGGGAGCCGCCGCGCCCAGTTCTTCGAGCGCCAGGTTCTCGATGATGTGGATGCCGTTCTGAGCGATCAGGATCATGTGGACTTCAAGCGTGATGTTGTGGTGGTTCATCACCTCGAAGGCCGACGTGTCGGAGCCCACCGAGAACGGCTTGCGCGCCGCGAGCCACTGCCCGCCCTCGGCACCCGGCCCCGGTGCCCCGGCGGAATCGAGGCCGAGATATTTCGGCGAATTGGACCAGTAGGCCGCCCAGCCGGTGCGCACCAGAACCACGTCTCCGGCCTCGATAGAGGTGCCCGAGGCCTCCTCCGCGGCTTCGAGGTCAGCCGCCGTGATCTCATAAGCCGGCGCGAGTGCCGCGACCCCCAGGCTGCGCGCCACGTCGAGCAGCACCCCCCGCCGGAAGATGGGGGCGATGGTCTCTGCCCCGTGCACCTTGAACAGGTCCGTGCCCTGCTGCTGCTCGCCCGCGTCGAACTTGCCGTAGAGCGCCCCGTGCTCCGACACGTGGCACAGGGCGTCGATGTGGGTCGAGGAGTGGGTGCTCGTGACCATCAGTTCGTTGGACGAGGAATGGCCGCAACAGCGCAGCACGTCGCCGTGCCGGTTGTTGAGGGTGATGTGGAACGGCGGATGGGCCGGGTGGATGGGCATGCCCTTCTGCATGGGATGGCTGAGGTCGATCCGGCATGCGCCGTCGGCGGCCGTGAGCCACGCATTGGGATCGAACACGCGGGAAAGAGGCGCGGTGGCGATGTTCATTGCAGCTTGGCTCCCTTGGTCTCGGGAAGGAAGATCAGGACGATCAGGCCGGCGAGGAGGAAGAAACCGGCGGTGAAGGCGAGGGCTCCGGAAAGGCCGTAACTCGACGCCAGGAGGCCCACTGCGGCGGGGGCGAGCGCGCTCACCGCGCGACCGGCGTTGTAGATGAAGCCCTGGGCCGTAGCGCGCACATTGGTGGGGAACAACTCGGCGAAGGTAGGCGCGAAGCCCGAGTAGAAGCCGGTGCCGAAGAAGGCGACGACGGGCCCGAACAGGAGCAGCATGGTGGGCGTGGAAATCATCGTGTAGACCGGCACCGCCAGCGCCGAGAGCACGAAGTAGGTGACGAAAGCCACCTTGCGGCCCAGCGAGTCGGCCACATAGCCGAAGGAGATGAAGCCGAGCGCGGCGCCCACCTGCATCACCACGATCCAGGTGGTGGACTTCACGAGGTCGAGGCCGGGGCCGCCGTTGGCGACGGGGGTGGCGAGCCAAGTGGGGATCCAGGTGAACAGGCCCCAGTAGCCGCACATCGCCGCGGCGGTGAAAGCGAAGCACACCGCGGTGCTGCGCCCATGCTCACCACAGAGCATGCGCAGGGTTTCCATCAGCGAGAGGCGGTGGGTCTGCTGTTTCCAGATCTCCGGCTCCGGCGTGTGGCGGCGAATCCAGAAGGCCAGCAACGCCGGCGCGATGCCGAAGAAGAAGGCGCCGCGCCAGCCAATCACCGGCAGCAGCACCGCCGCCACGATGGCCGCAAGCGCATAGCCGGAGGCGAAGGCACTCTGCACCCAGGCCATCACCTTGCCCCGGTGTTGGGCCGGCCAGGTCTCGGTGATGAGGGCGGCGCCCGCCGACCACTCGCCGCCGACGCCAAGTCCCACCACGATACGGAAGAGGAGGAGCTGCGCCACGCTCTGCGAGAAACCGCACAGCAGCGTCCCCACCGAATAGCACAGAATGGACAGCACCATGGAGCGGGTGCGGCCGATCCGATCAGCGAGGAAGCCGAACACAAGACCGCCGAAGGCCGTGGCGACGAGACTCGCCGAAGCAATCATGCCGGCGGTGGAACGGTCCATCCCGAGGTCGGTGCTGATGTGGCTCAGCAACATCGCGAACAGCAGCAAGTCCATGATGTCCAGCGCCCAGCCCAGATATGCGGACCAGAACGCCTGCCACTGCACCTTCGTCGCACCTACATACCACCGCGCGCTGGCAGGCGTAGGTGTCTTGGCAGAGAGTTCCATGCTCATCGGCTTCCTCCAGCGTTTGTTGCTTGCTTGGATCCGGGAGTGTCCGGCTCACCGGCCGCTCGGGTGTCTTGAGACGACGGGTGCGGCCGCATTGGCGTCGGAGCTTGATAAGAACGGCCGGAAGGTGCCGCAATTGGTCAATTTTCAAGCGCGCTGTGAACAGAATTGACATGTGCGCATCAGACCCGCATGCGTGCTTGGCTTCTGCTTCTGTCGCGATATGTGATCCAAGATGGCTGCCCCGTACCGTTCGCTTCCGTCCATCCAAACGCTGCGGTGCTTCGAGGCGGCTGCGCGCCTCGGCAGCTTCACTCTGGCCGCTGACGAAATGTGCATCACCCACAGCGCCATCAGCCACCAGATCCGCGGCCTTGAAGAAGCCATCGGGCAGCCCCTTTTCATGCGCCAGGGCAACAGGATGACGCTGACGATGGTGGGACGCAGCCTTGCCGCCGAGACGCGCCGGGCGCTCGACTATCTGAGCCAGGCCTATGCGGTGGCTCACGTGCAGGCGGTTCCTCAGTCGGAGATGCTCAATCTGGCTGTGCAGATCGGCCTCGCCGAGCACTGGCTGCTGCCCCGCCTCGACGCATTCAAGACCGCGCTGGGGCCGGTGAGGTTGCGGCTGACCAGCTTGCCTGACCTCGGGGAGAAATGTCCGGACGACACGGATATCGCCCTCGTCTACGGCACCGGTGACGTGACGGGCATGATGTCCGAGAAAATCGCCGAGGAGGTGGTGTTCCCGGTGTGCAGCCCATCGTTCCTCGCGCGCCATCCCGCTCTTTCGATCGAGACGATGCCCGACGTGCCGCTGCTGCTGCACTCCCAGGTGACATGGAACCTGTGGCTTGAAAAAGCCGGCCTGCCGATCCTCTATCCCGCCCACTCCACGCTGCTCGACGACATTGCCTTGACCATTCGGGGCGCCCTCGCCGGGCAGGGCATCGCCATGGCGCGCTCGCTGCTGGTGCGCGACTATCTTGAGCGGGGCGAACTCGTGCGGCTGTTCGACCTCTCGGTGCCCGGCATTTTCAGTTATCACCTCGCATGCCGCACGAAGGAGATCCGCGAGCGCTTCGCGGCTCCCCTCGATTGGCTTGGCCAGAGACTTCGGCACGCATGCGCGCCTCAGCAGTAGAGGTGCCGGCCGCTGGGACACGGCCGGCACCACATCATCAGGGGACCCGCAGCGGCAGCAGGAACTGGCACCAGAAGCGCTCGCCTTCCGGCCGGTTCTCGGTAGCGAATTCATGCTGCCATTTCAGGGCAATGGCGCCGTTCGGCGTGCCGTAGGAAATCTGCGGCCCGATGGCGATGCCTTGCTGCCGGAACCCGTCCTGGTAGACGACACCCTCCACCTTGTCGTCGGTGAACTGCTTGATCACATAACCGCCGATGCCGATGGCCAGCGGCGGGATGGTGTCGAACGCATGGTAGTTCACCCCGAAATCCATAAAGAACAGGGAACCGGATCGATAGTCCGTATCCGTGTTCTCGGTATGGAACTCAAGGCCGATCGCGCCCGAAATCTCCAACTTCGGCGTCGGAAACCAGGTAAAGTTGGCGAGCGGGTTGATGCTGTAAAAATTGTTGGAGATCCCGCCCCCCGTGGGGATGAATATATCGACGCCGGCGTAGCCGAGGAAGGTCTTGTCCGCATTCGACCAGCCGAGATAGAGCGGCTGCAGCGTGATGTCGCCGACGCCGAAGGAACTTTGCGATCCCGAAGCCGTTCCGACATCCACGTTCATGATGGGAACGACAATGCCCGACACGAGTTCGAACGGGCCGAGGCTCACGTCCCAGCCGTGGAGCAGGCGCGCCGCATTGACGGCCACGTCAGCCTTGAAGCCGGGCACGGCTGCGTTTCCCTGACCGTCGGTGAAAGCACCGGCGGTGTAATAGACAGTATAGTTCTGCCACCAGGTCTCGCCGGGCCCCGGCAGGGCGCCGGCCATGACGGTATTGACGCCGATGGGATAGGCGATAGCGCCGTTTTCCGTGGCCCGCGCGAGTTGTGGCATGGCGAGGATCGCACCGCCCAGGCAGGCGGCGAGCAGGTTCGATTTGGACATTTGCCCCCCTGTCAGGATTTGTTTTCAGCTCATGGGCCGGCGGAAGGCGGCCGCCGGCCCCTCCAAATTCGGTTGCGCTATCCATTGACGGGTGAAGGAGCCGGCTCCCGCACAAGGTCCTTGCGGGCGCGGCGCGGCGCGGTTTCCTTGAGTGCCGTGCACACGATGAAGCCGACCAGCATGGCGCCGACCGCGAGGTGCAGGATGTACTGGATGCCGAAATGGTGGGCGACGGTGCCCGCAATGATGGGCGCGATGCCGCCGCCGAAGATCTCTCCGGTGCCGATGACGATGCCCGAGGCCGTGGCCATCAGCGCCGCGGGGACGGCCTCGACGCTGAGCGGACCCACGGTGAGGCAGATGAGCGCGAAGTTGAAGAAGTGGGCTCCAAACAGGAACAGGAAGAGCCACACGGGATCAGCTCCGGTCCCCATGAGCAGGAGCAGGAAGCCGATGGCCCCGAGCACCGAGACGATCATGATCGGCTTGCGGCCGAGGCGATCGGACAGCCAGGGCATGAGAACCGTGCCGAGGCTGGCGCCGAACCCGATGCCCGACAGGACGAAGCCCATGGCCTGTACGTCGAGGTGGAGGTGATCCGTGAGATAGTTGGGCATCAACGCGCTGGTGACGACGAGTGTGGTGAGCCAGCAGAGCATTCCCACCATGTTGAGGGGAATGTTCCGGTAGCGGAAGACATCGGTCCAGCGATGGGCGGAGGCGTCGTGGGTCGCGGTATGGAGCGCCGCCGCCGCGCGCGGCACATTGCGCAGCACCCGGTAGAGCAGGAAGGCCACGATGAGGCCCGGCGCCGCGACCAGAAGGAAAATCCACCGCCAGTCGACAATCTCCAGCAACTGGGTGACGAGGATGGGGGCGAGGCCGAGGCCGAACAGCGGCATGGCCATCTGCTGGATGCCGAGATTGAGCCCGTGGCGCGTGGGCTTGGAGGCCTCCAGCGTCGCGGTGATGCTGGCCGGCGCATAGGCGCCCTCCGAGAACCCCATGAGCGCGCGCACCAGGAGAAGTCCGCCAACCCCGCCGGCAAGGCCGCTGGCACCGGCGAGGAGGGAGAAGATCACCAGGGAACCGATAACCACTTTCCGGCGCCCGATGCGGTCGGAAATATTCCCCATGAAGAACGCCGATATCCCCCAGGCGATAGCGAGAATACCGGTGATGTGGCCCAGATCCTGGTAGGTGAGGCCGAGATCCTTCATGATCGCCGGAAACATCGGCATGATCATGAAGCGGTCTATGCCGACGAGGCCGAAGCCGAGCGACAGCAGAGCCACCGCCTTCCATTCGTACTGTCTATCCCAGGCTACCTTGGCGTGCGATTGCATTCCGTCCTCCCTTGGATCCGGTTCAATGTTTGTGGCCGTTATTTTTCTTGGCGTTGTCGCTGCGACGATGCATTCCATGCGCGTCGCAGTGGATGTATTTAATAGTTTTGGATGAAGTATTCTTGAGATTTGAACAAACGAAGTCGCTGCACGGCTCGGATGACCCGCGCGATTCAAGCTGTTTCACAAATGCTGTGACAGATTGGGCTCTATACGAACGTTCCGCTGCGTGCGGCGGCCCAATGCTGTCCTATGGCGCGCGGATAGCCATGCTTCCCTCCTCTTGGCGTTTCTCTCTAAAGGGCGCCCTGCATCACCCCGGCGACGCCGGAGCGGTGGAACACCTCGTTTTGTTCATTAAACGATACAAGTGCATCGTTATATGCATAATCATCGAAAGTCGAATATGTGTCAACAACGACGCTGCACTTCCGGGACAAAGCCTCTCCTGCCCCAAGAAAAACTACCTTGATGCCGATCGTCGCGCCGCTTCAGCGGTATTGCGCGGTGCCGGGACAAGACAAATGCTCCGCACTCGCCAACGCGGCATGCCCCAGCGTTGAGCGGCACGGGCGATCACCCGCCCCGCTCCGCTCCTGCCGTGATCCCTGCGGGTACCAAAGGCCGCGCACGCGGCCACGCGCCTGCGCCGTCTTCAATCGACGGACCGTCCGTCGCCGAGCCCCTTCAGGCGCTGTGCGCCGTCCGGTCGGGCTGGCCGTCGCGGACCTCGAACTTGCTGAGATGAAGCCGCTCCAGCACCTGGTCCATGACGCGGCGCAAGTCGTCCTCCGACGCGGCGGAGGCGGCCACGTAGAAGTCAGGGCGCAGAACCACATAGCGCGCCCCGATGCGGCCCAGCCATTGCGCGTAGGCGCCGTTCACATCCACCGCGTCGCAGTCCGTGCCTTCGAAGCCGATATGCACGCAGCGCCCGTCGAGGAAGCGGAGCGCCGCGCGCTGCTGCTCCGTCAGCACCGCCTCTGGCGAGGCGCCGAGGCCCAGCACCATCCAGCCACGGCCCACCACGTCGTCGAACCGGCCGCTACGCTCCGTCGTGCTCACGATGCCCTGCACCGAAAGCTCGCCGGCATGGGGCGTGCCTTCCACCCAGGCGCCGCTGCCGAGGCAGGCGACATCGGTGGGCACCGGCGTGCCGTCGGACGCCGCGAGTTCGGCGATCATCCTCCGGTCGCGCGCGTCGGCTTCCTCGGGATCGGTGATGCAGATGATCTTGCCGAGATCCATCGAGAACTCGATGTAGTGGCGCGCGTGCGCCTTGCGCTCCGTGCCATAGGTGTCGAGCAGACGATCATTGGCCTTGCCGGAGAGGATCAGGTCGAGACGCCAGGCCAGCGCCACAGAATCGCGCAGGCCCGCGCACATGCCCTCCCCTGCGAAGGGCGGCATCAGGTGGGCTGCATCGCCGGCGATGAGGCCGCGGCCGCGTCGCCAGGTCTCCGCCCACCGCGCCTGGAAGCGATAGACCGCGCTGCGCTCCAGGGTGGCGTTCTGCGGCGTCAGGCCCCAGGGCTCGAGCAGCCGCCAGGCCGATTCCGGCGCCGCGAGCGCCTGCGGATCCTCGCCGGGTAGAACCATATATTCCCAGCGCCGGCGGCCCGGCCCGGCTGGCACGATCGTGGTGGGACGCTGGGGATCGCACAACTGCCACTGCGACGGCGACATCTCGTAGGGTCCGTGCGGGAGCATGTCGAGGATGAGCCAGTCGAAGAAGAAGCCGTGATCGACGAAGTCGAGGCCCAGCGCCTGGCGCACGAAGCTGTTGGCACCGTCGGCGCCGACCACATAGCGCGCGCGGATGGTCTCAGTGGTGGTCTCGCCGGCGGCGTTGGTGACGGTGCCCCCCAGCAACACGCCGTCCGCGTCCTGGGAGAGCGCCGTTGCCTGCCAGCCCCAGCGCAGCGTCACCGATGGCACCTCGCCGGCGATCCTGCGCAGCCGCTTTTCAAGGTCGGGCTGGTTGAACCAGTAGCGCACTCGCCAGCCTGACGCCGACGTGCTCGCCCAGTCCACCACCAGCAGCGTCTCGCCCTTGGCATTCTTCCAGTAATAAAGCTCGTCGTGATAGTTGATAGCGTCGTCCTGGTCGGAATCGATGCCCAGGATCGAGAGGATGCGGGCGATCTCGTGGTCGTAGGTCACCGCCCGCGGCTGCGCGTAGGCGGTTGGCCATTTCTCCACCAAGGTCACCCGGTGGCCGCGCAGGCCGAGCAGCACGGCGAGCAGGGTGCCCACCGGGCCGGCGCCGACGATGGCCACGTCGGCATCGAAGCCGCCCGGCCGCGGCGCACCCGTATCGTCGAAGAGGCCGTGTGAAGCGGCGGATTTGGTTGGCGTCATGTGATGTCCTCCCTTTAAGGGCTTGGGCAATGTCCGACCGGCCGGCTTATGCGCGCGGTGCCGCAGCGCCGGATCCTCATTCAATAGCGGATGGCCGCGGGTGACCGTCTCGTGGCGCGACGCCTCAAGCGGCCTGCGATGCGGCCTGGGCCGCCGGCAGCAATCTGAAGTCGTAGTGCAGGTGGCAATAATCACGATCCATCTGCCGCCCGTCGGGCGCGGTGCCGGCCGCACAGGGGGTGAATTCGCGGATCAGCGAGTCCTTCACGCCGAAGACGGCGTCGGAGTCCAGATACTGGTCGCCGGCGACGAACACGTGGGTGACGAGCCGCTCGTGCCCCGGCGCCTCGATCATGAAGTGCACATGGGCCGGCCGCCAGGGATGGCGCCCCTGCGCCTCCAGCATCTTCCCCACCGGGCCGTCGTGCGGAATGGGATAGGCGGCCGGCTTGATGGACCAGAAATGGAAGCGTCCGGCGGCGTCGGTGCGGAACCGGGCCCGCGCCGCGAGGCCCGCGTCCGGCACGGTGCTCTGGACGTCGTAATAGCCGTCTTCGTCGGAGTGCCAGACATCCACGATGGCGCCGGCGAGCGCGGCGCCGTCCGCGGTCGCGACGCTGCCGGAGACGAATATGGGCGCGCCGGCGAGATCACCCGAAATATCCGCGCCACAGGCGAATTCCGGCGGGCTTTCCACATAGAAAGGGCCGAGCACCGTGCTCTCGGTGGCGACGCCCTTGTGGTCGTGGTTGATGGCATCCACCAGCATGGAGACGCCGAGGGTGTCGGACAGCAGAATGAACTCCTGCCGGGTCTGCGTGCACATGTGCCCGACGTCGGTGAGGAAGGCGATGCCCTCAGTCCATTCCTCCTGGGTGGGGCGCACCTCGCGGATGAAGTCGTGAAGGTGGCGCACCAGGGCCGAACTGATCTCGTGGACGCGCCGGTCCTGCCCATTGGCGATGCGGGTGAACACGGCTTGCGTGATGGTGAACTGATCGAAGTTTCTCAATGGAATCTCCCTGGGTCTTGTTGTCGTCCGGCTTGGCGGCCGGGTCCGTCATCTGCAAGGCGGGCGGCGCGAGCGCCACCTGCATGGTCGCGGGGCAGCGTTCAGGCCGCGCGGCTCGCCACGGCGCCCGGCCGCTCGCCGGCATAGGCATGGGCGATCAGGTCGCGGATGGCGTCGCGCACGATGGGGCGTGGATTCCAGTAGGGGGACTCGACGGCGATGTCGGCGGCCCGCTCGATCCCGTCGGCGGGCATGCCGATATCGGCGAGGGCCTGCGGCACGCCGAGCGCCCGCACCAGATCGAACAGGCCGCGCGCGGCATCGCTTGCGCCGAGTGCGCGCTTGATGGCCGCCATGGCCTCGGGCGCCGCCTCCGCATTGTAGGCCACGGCATGGGGCAGCACGATGGTATGCGTCTCGGCGTGGGGCAGGTTGAAGGAGCCGCCGAGCGTGTGGCAGAGCTTGTGGTGCAGCGCCATGCCCACCGCGCCGAGGCAGCAGCCGCACAGCCATGCACCGTAGAAGGCGCGGTTGCGTGCGTCCAGGTTGAGCGGCTCATGCACCAGGATCGGCAAGGCGGACGCGAGGTTGCGGATGCCCTCTTCCGCCATCAGCGAGACGATGGGGTTGCGGTCGCGGGCGTAGAGCGCCTCCACCGCATGGGCGATGGCATTGATGCCGGAGGTGGCGCACAGCGTCGGGGGCAGCGTCACCGTGAGGTCGACATCGTAGATGGCGACCTCCGGCAGGACCTCCAGCGAGCGGATGGTGGTCTTCAGCCCGTCCTTGGTCTCGCCGAGGATCGGCGTCATCTCCGAGCCGGCATAGGTGGTGGGAATGCAGATCTGCTTCACGCCGGTGCGCAGGGCGAGCGCCTTGCCGAGACCGATGGTGGAGCCGCCGCCGATGGCGACCACGCCGTCCGCGCCGGTGGCGTGGAGTTCGGCCACAGCACGCTCGGTGACGTGGGCGGGCGTGTGCATGGTGGCACCGGCGAATAGGCCGGCGAAGGCGCCGCCCAGGAGCCCGCCGATCCGGCGGCCTTCCGCTTCCTGCTGCGGCGTCGCCAGCACCAGGGCCCGGCCGATGCCCAGGCGCTCCGCCTCGGCCTTCAGGGTGGAGAGCGTGCCGCGGCCGAACACGACCCGGACAGGCAGGGCCTCATAAGTGAAGGTGCTGATCATGTCTTCGTTCCCTGCCGAATGCCCCGCCGATCAATCCGCCATCGCTTCCGGGCTCAGCTCGCGGGCCTCGGCCTTGGCAAGGTCCGGGCCGGCGGAGCCGATCGCGTAATCCACCTGGAACCGCGCGGTGCGCAGGTCGCCCAGTTCCCGACGCACCCGCAGATGCTCGGGATGGGTGGCGTAGGATTGGAGCCCGGCGAGGTCCGAGAACTCGGTGATCAGCACCACATCGCAGGCATGGTCGATATCGGTGATGTTTATGCCCACCTCGAGGGAGCGCAGGCCTTCGATGCGGCCGCGCAGGCCTTCGAAGGCGGTCTGCACCTTGCGCCGCGCGGCTGCACGCAACTCAGCCGTTTCGCCGCTCACACGCCACATGACCACATGCTTGATCGGACCGCTCATGGCGCTCCCCCTTGGACCTCGTATCGTTAGATTGCATTTTGGCTTGCACAGAACGGAAATAAATACGTAAGTGCGTAACACTCTATTCCGCTAGGTGGAAATATGGATCGGCTGACCCAATTGGAGGTCTTCGTGAAGACCGCCGAGCTCGGGAGTCTGTCACGGGCGGCCGAGGTGCTCGGCATGTCCAATGCCGCGGCGAGCCGGCACCTGAGCGCATTGGAGGATCGCCTGTCGGCGCGGCTCATCGAGCGCAACACCCGCCGCCTCTGGCTCACCGAAGCAGGCCAGGAATTCCTGCAGCGCAGCAGTTCCCTGCTGAACGAGCTCTCGGAGGCCGAAGACGCCATCAACGCCCACACCGTCTCGCCCCAGGGCCTGCTGCGGGTGACCAGCTCGCTGTCCTTCGCGATGACCTACATCGCGCCCATGCTGCCGGAGCTGCGCGCGCTCTACCCGAAGCTGAGCGTGCATGTGGCGGTGGCAAATCGCTATCTCGACTTCATCGAAGCGGGGATCGACGTCGCCATCCGCACCCGGCTGCACGAGCCGGACACCAACATCATCGTGCGCCGGCTCGGCCGCATGCGCCGCGTGCTCGCCGCTGCGCCGGCCTACATTGCGCTGCGCGGCGAGCCGAGGGAGCCGGCCGACCTCGCACAGCACGACATGCTCATTTACAATCTCGCAGCCGACCCGTTTTCCCTGCACCTCACCAAGGGCGACATCGAGCGCGCCGTGCGCATCACCGGCGCCCTCGACTGCAATGATGGCCAGGTGATCCGCCAGGCAGCGCTCGCCGGGCTCGGCATCCTCATCCAGCCGCTGTACATCGTGCAGGGCGACATCGAGGCGGGCCGCCTCGTGCCGCTCCTCATCGACTGGCAATTGCCGATGCTCACCATGAACATCGCCTACCAGAACAAGGCCCGCCTGCCGGCCAAGATCCGCGTCTTCACCGACTTCCTCATCGACTACGTGCGCAGGACCTCGCGCAGCGAGATCTGGTCAAGCTGAAAGTCATGGGTCCGCACGATGCCGACCGCGCCGGAACCTAAACGGGGCCGCCCCCGCGCGGCCCCTCCCTGCCGGCTCACTTCATGGTGGGCATGACGAAGTCGGCGCCGGCGCGGATGCCGGTGGGCCAGCGGGTGGTGATGGTCTTCAGCCGCGTGTAGAAGCGCACGCCCTCGGGCCCGTGCATGTGGTGGTCGCCGAACAGGGAGGCCTTCCAGCCGCCGAAGGAGTGGAACGCCATGGGCACCGGGATCGGCACGTTGATGCCCACCATGCCCACCTTGATCTGGTGCGCGAACTCGCGCGCCGCGTCGCCGTCGCGGGTGAAGATGGCGGTGCCGTTGCCGAACTCGTGGGTGTTGATGAGGTCGGCGGCGGTCTTGTAGCTGTCGGCGCGCACCACGGCGAGGACGGGGCCGAAGATCTCCTCCCTGTAGATGCGCATCTCGCTCGTGACGTGGTCGAACAGGGTGCCGCCGATGAAGTAGCCGCCCTCATAGCCCTGGAGCCTGAGGCCGCGCCCGTCCACCACCAGCTTCGCGCCTTCCGCGACGCCCTGGTCCACATAGCCCGACACCTTGTCGAGGTGCTGCCTGGTCACCAGCGGGCCCATCTCCGCCTCGGGATCGGTGCCCGGGCCGACCTTGAGGGCGCGCACCCGCGGCTCCAGCTTCTCCATCAGCGCCTCGGCGGTGCCCTCGCCCACCGGCACCGCCACCGAGACCGCCATGCAGCGCTCACCGGCCGAGCCGTAGGCGGCGCCCATGAGGGCGTCCACGGCCTGGTCCATGTCGGCGTCGGGCATGATGATCATGTGGTTCTTGGCGCCGCCCAGCGCCTGGCAGCGCTTTCCGGTGCGCGCCGCCCTCTCGTAGATGTAGCGGGCGATGGGAGTGGAGCCGACGAAGCTGATGGCCTCCACGCCCGGATCGTTCAGCAGCGCGTCCACCGCCACCTTGTCGCCCTGCACCACGGTGAAGACACCGTCCG
The DNA here is from genome assembly GCF_005871085.1 of Xanthobacter autotrophicus. Classification (GTDB taxonomy): domain Bacteria; phylum Pseudomonadota; class Alphaproteobacteria; order Rhizobiales; family Xanthobacteraceae; genus Xanthobacter; species Xanthobacter autotrophicus. The sequence goes on from NZ_VAUP01000037.1 coordinate 128,921, forward strand.
GCAGGCCCGCTTCCTTCAGCCACTCCGCCAGCAGCAGGGAGGCGGAGGGATCGCGCTCGGACGGCTTCAGGATGAAGCAGTTGCCGCACGCCAGCGCCACCGGGAACATCCACATGGGCACCATGGCCGGGAAGTTGAACGGCGTGATGCCGGCCACCACCCCCAGCGGCTGGCGCACGGCGTGGCTGTCCACCCTGGTGCCCACGTCCTCGGTGATCTCGCCCTTGAGCAGCTGCGGCGCGCCGGTGGCGAATTCCACCACCTCCATGCCGCGCTGGATCTCGCCCTTGGCGTCGGAGAACACCTTGCCGTGCTCGGCGGAGATGACTTCCGCCAGGGTGTCGATGCGCTCTTCCAGAATGCGTAGGAAGGCGTTGAGAATGCGGGCGCGGCGCAGGGGCGTGGTGGCCGCCCAGCCGGGCGCGGCGGCATTGGCCGCCTCCACCGCCGCGCGCACTTCCGCCTCGGAGGCCAGCGCCACCTCGCCCGACTGCACCCCCGTGGCTGGATTGTACACCGGCGCGGTGCGTCCGCTGGTGCCGGGGACCTGCCGGCCGGCAATGAAATGCGGGATGGCGAGCGGGCCTGCAACAGGCTGGGCGGCGGCGAGCGGCATGGTTTGGGCCTCTTGAAGCGGCAGGAAGGTGCCCCGTCTTCCCACTTCAAAAGATGATCATCAATGCTATCATTCGAGCATCTGTTGTGCGGAATTTGAAGTATGGATTGGGACCATCTGCGCGTCTTCCTTGCCGTGGCGCGGCAGGGGCAGCTTCTGGCGGCGTCGCGGCGGCTGGGGCTCAACCATGCCACCGTGGCCCGCCGGCTCGATGCGCTGGAAGAGGCCCTCGGCGCCCCATTGTTCGATCGCCGCCCCGCCGGCTGCGTACCCACCGACGCTGGAGAACGGCTACTACCGGCGGCCGAGCGGGTGGAAGCGGAGATGCTGGGCATCGCCGAGAGCTTCCGCGACGCGGCAGCCGATGTCTCCGGCACCGTGCGCATCGGCGCGCCGGATGGGCTCGGCAACTACTTCCTCGCCGCGGAGCTGGGGGCGCTGGCTGCCCTTTATCCGGACCTCGTGGTGGAGCTGGTGCCGCTGCCGCGCACCTTCTCTTTGTCGCGGCGGGAGGCGGACCTGGCCATCGTACTCGACCGGCCCACGGAAGGCCGGCTGCTGGTCTCCCGGCTGATCGACTACACGCTCTCGGTCTATGCCGCCCGCGCCTATCTGGAGCGCCACGGCACTCCGGCGAGCGTGGAAGACCTCGCCGGCCACGTTGTGGTGACGGGGGTGGAGGACCTCGCCTATGCCTCGGCGCTGGATTATTCCGGCGTGCTGGAAAAGTACGGGCGCAGCCGGTTTCGCTGCGCCAGCGTCATGGGCCAGATGGAGGCGGTGCGGGCGGGGGCCGGCATCGGCGTGCTGCACGATTTCGCCGCCGGCCGGCATCTGGAGGCGCAAGGCCCGGATGCGCTGGTGCGGATCCTGCCCGGCATCGGCTTTCGCCGCTCCTATTTCCTCCTCGCCCATCCCGACACCGCGCAGGTGCGGCGCATCACGGTGCTGCGGGATGTTCTCACCCAGCGCTTCCGCGAGGCGCGCGCCCGCTTCATTCCCGGATGACGGGACGGGAGAACGAATGTAACCTGAACGTCAGGTTCGACATAGTGTACTTCCTTAGGATGCCATGAAAACAGGCTCCCACGCCTATACATTGCATGGATGTAGTAAAATTACGTGAAAACTGGGATTTATCACGGAGAAAAACCCCCGTGAGGGGGTTTTTCTCCCGCGCGGCGTCTCGACGGCGCCGGCTATCGCCGGGTTGTTTGGTGTCAACCGTGCAAATCGAAGCGATCAAGGTTGGTCACCTTGGTCCAGGCGGCGACGAAGTCGTTGACGAACTTCTCCTTCGCGTCCGTGCTGGCATAAACCTCGGCCAAGGCGCGCAGCACCGAGTTCGAGCCGAACACGAGGTCGACGCGGGTGCCGGTCCACTTCTGCACTCCGGTCTTGCGGTCACGCGCCTCGAACACGTCCTTGGCCTCGGGGACCGCCGTCCACTGGGTGCCCATATCCAGCAGGTTGACGAAGAAGTCGTTGGTCAGCACGCCCGGCTGGTCCGTGAGCACGCCGTGGGGGGAACCGCCGACATTGATGTTGATCGCGCGCAGGCCGCCGATCAGCACGGTCAGTTCGGGCGCGGTCAGGGTCAGCAGTTGCGCCTTGTCGATCAGGACCACCTCGGCGGGCGCCGCAAGCTCGGCGTGCTGGTAGTTGCGGAAGCCGTCCGCGGCCGGTTCGAGCACGTCGAAGGTGGCGACATCCGTCTGCTCCTGCGCGGCGTCGGTGCGGCCGGGCGCGAACGGCACGCTCACCTCGTGGCCGGCGGCCTTCGCCGCCTGCTCGACGCCGGCATTGCCGGCCAGCACGATCAGGTCGGCCAGCGAGACCTTCTTGCCGTCGCCCGCCGCCTGATTGAACTCGCGCTGGATGCCTTCCAATGCCTTGAGCACCCTGGCCAACTGTTCGGGCTGGTTGACCTCCCAGTCCTTCTGCGGGGCGAGGCGGATGCGCGCGCCGTTGGCGCCGCCGCGCTTGTCGCCGCCCCGGAAGGTGGAGGCCGAGGCCCAGGCGGTGCCGACCAGTTCGGACACGGTCAGGCCCGTGGCCAGAACCTTGGCCTTGAGCGCGGCGGCGTCGGCGCCGTTGATCAAGGGATGATCGACGGCGGGCACCGGATCCTGCCAGATCAGCACTTCCTTCGGCACTTCCGGGCCGAGATAGCGCGTGCGCGGACCAAGGTCCCGATGGGTCAGCTTGAACCAGGCCCGGGCAAACGCTTCGGCGAAGGCCTGCGGATTCTCCAGGAAGCGGCGCGAGATCTTCTCGTAGGCCGGGTCGAAGCGCAGCGACAGATCCGTGGTCAGCATGGTCGGCTTGCGCTTCTTCGACGGGTCGTGCGCGTCCGGGATGACGGCCTCGGCGTCCGTCGCCTCCCACTGGATGTGGCCGCCGGGGCTGCGGGTCTGCACCCATTCGAACTTGAACAGATTATCGAAGAAGTGGTTGCTCCACTGCGCCGGCGTCTGGGTCCAGGTGACTTCAAGCCCGCTGCCGATGGCATCGCCGGCGCTGCCGGTGCCGTAGTCGCTGATCCAGCCCAGGCCCTGGGCCTCGAGGCCGGCGGCTTCAGGCTCCGGTCCCTTGTGGGACTCGGGCGCGGCACCGTGGGTCTTGCCGAAGGTGTGGCCGCCGCCGATCAGCGCGACGGTTTCCTCGTCGTTCATCGCCATGCGCTTGAAGGTCTCGCGGATGAACGCGGCGGCGGAGACCGGGTCGCCGTTGGCGTTCGGACCTTCCGGGTTGACGTAGATCAGGCCCATCTCGGTGGCGCTGAGCGGATTGGGAAACGCATCGAGCGGCCGGTGGGTCAGCCAGGTGGTCTCGGACCCCCAGTTCACGTCGAGATCGGGCTCCCAGGTGTCTTCGCGGCCGGCGGCAAAGCCGAAGGTGCGAAAGCCCATGGTCTCCAGCGCCACGTTGCCGGTGAGGATCAGGAGGTCGGCCCAGGAGATCTTCTGCCCGTATTTCTGCTTGATCGGCCACAGCAGGCGGCGCGACTTGTCGATGTTCACATTGTCCGGCCAGCTGTCGAGCGGAGCGAAACGCTGCTGGCCGCGACCGCCGCCGCCGCGGCCATCGCTCAGGCGGTAGGTGCCGGCGGCGTGCCAGGACATGCGGATGAACTGCGGACCATAGTGGCCGAAGTCGGCCGGCCACCACTCCTGCGAGTTGGTCATCAGCTTGCGCAGATCGCTCTTCAGCGCCTCGTAGTCGAGCTTCGTGAACTCCTCACGGTAGTTGAACGTCCGGCCCAGCGGATCGGATTTGGACGAGTGCTGGTTCAGCAGGTCAAGGCGCAGCTGGTTCGGCCACCAGTGGCGGTTCTCGGTGCCCCCGCCGGCGACGAGCTTGGAGGCACTCCCCGAAAACGGGCATTTGGCTTCAGTTGTCATGGCTTTTCTTTCCTTTGGCTTGCTGTGTCGTCACAATCCTGGCACACGCCGCGAAAGACGATGCTGGCTTCGAGGATGCGCATGCCGTGCGTATCGCATGGTTCGATGCAGGGGGCATGACCGACAATACAATCCACGTCCTCGATGCGCCCGCATCGAATGCATTGGATGTGGTGGTGATTATCTTGAATGCGCGTTTCGTACCGCGCGCTGGCGGAATCCGGCAGGCTGATGCGACGGATCAGGCCCTTCCCGGAAAGCCCTTGCACGATCAGGTGGACGGCTTGAAGAGAGATGGTCGGCAGCGCGGGACGCACGGCCTGAAAGATGGCTTCGGCATCGGCATGCGGATGATGGTGCAGGAAATCCAGGACCGTGACGCGCTGCACGGTGGCGCGCAGCCCCTTGGCTCTCAGGGCTTGAACCCAGTCAGGGGTGCGGTGGACGGTCGGCGGACGCATGCCGGCAGTATGGATCTTATTGTGATGGATTCAATATAGAGAGTTATTAAAAATATTGAGAGACGGTTTCACCGATCCGGTCGGCTCAGCCCGATTGGTGAATCCGTCTCTGAAATCATGAAATGGAACGTGCTGTCCGATCAGTGTGGAGCGCAGGCGGATCGGTGCGTGACTTGGCGCGGCACCTGGCCACTTTCGGTCACTTCCCTACGGTCAGCGCGATCCAGTCCGCAAATTTGTCGGCGAAGGTCTTGAGGAAATCCTTCGTGGCGTCGCTGGTCAGCCTGCCGTCGGCGTCGAGGAGATCGCCGACCTTGGAGATGTAGGCTTCCGGCTGCTGCAATATCGGCATGTCGAGGAAGACCAGCGGCTGGCGCAGGTGGTGATTGGCGCCGAAGGCGCCGAGCAGGCCCGGCGAGACGCTGACGATGGCTGCGGGCTTGCCACTCCAGACGCTCTTTCCATAGGGCCGCGAGCCGACGTCGAGCGCGTTCTTCAGGCCGCCGGGGATCGAGCGGTTGTATTCCGGCGTCACAAAGAGCACGGCGTCGGACGCAGCGACTTCGCCGCGGAACCGCGCCCAAGGCGCGGGCGGCGTCTCGCCATCGAGGTCGGGATTGTAGAGCGGCAGATCGCCGATCTCGACAATGCCAAGGTCGAGGCGCGGGGCGGCGATCTCCTTCAGCGCGAGTGCGATCGAACGGCTGAATGCGCCTTTCCGAAGGCTGCCTACGATGACGGCGACATGGACGGACATGATGAGTTCCTTTTCGGGTTGGGTTGATCCTGGCCGGCTCAGCTCACCAGCGTCAGCCCGCCATCGACCACGATGGTCTGGCCGGTGATGAAGCCGCACTGCATGAGGAAGATGTAGGCCGAGGCGACCTCCTCGATCTCGGCCGTGCGGCCGAGCGGGATGGTCTGCGAGAAGCGCTTCTGCGTGGCCAGCACGTCGGCGGCCGGCATGCCTCGCCAGAGCGGCGTCGGCGTCCATGTCGGCGCCACAGCGTTCACACGGGCCTTCGGGGCGAGCTCGACCGCAAGGCCCTGAACCAGAGTGCGGATGGCGTCGTTGCCGATGATCGCGCCGGAGGCATTGTGCGGGCGGCCGCCGGAGCCGGCGGTGAAGGTCATACTGCCGCCGTCCGCAATCTTCTTCGCCGCATGGCGTGCGATCTGAAGATTGGCAAAGAGCTTTTCGTCGACGGCGCGCCGGATTGTCTCATAGTCGGCATCGAGAAAGCCGCCGCCCATGAAGCCGCCAGCCATCGAGACCAGATGGTGGAAAGGCTCGACCTTCTCGAAGAAGGCTGCGACCGACGCGACTTCAGCCGCATCGACCACATGCCCGGCAGCCTCGTGCCCGGCCGATGCGAACTCCGCGACGACACGCTGCAGCTTTGCCGCATCCCGGCCGGTGATGACCAGGCGGGCGCCCAGCCCGACTGCCTTGAGGGACGTCGCCTTGCCGAAGCCGGACGTCCCGCCGATGACGACGACTGTCTTGTCCTTGAGGCTCACCCTGCCGTCCTTTCCGTTGTCGTCGGCTCCGCGGCGAATGCGAACAACCCTCTCGTCGTCGCGGGAGCGCAGTCGCGATATTGCCAGGGCGCCTTGCCGAGATGCATGAGGTGCCAGTCGCCGGCCTGTCCGTTGGTGGCCGAGAACCGGCACATGGGCGCAATGACGATGCGGTTTTCGAGCCGGAGCGGACCGAGGAGAATTTCCGAGAGCAGATGACTCACAGGCTTCGCCTACTCGTCGAGACTGTCGTGAACGGCCGTTGCGCCACGCCGCCAGTAGCCCGAGGCCCGGACCCATTTGGGATTGGCGCCATGCTCGGCGATCAGGGCCTGACGCAATTGCTTGACGGTCTCCGACTCGCCGGCGATCCAGGCGTGGTATTCGCCGCCCGGGAAAGGGATGGTCTTCAACGCCTCGACCAGCGGGGTGGCGTTCGGCAACGCCTTGCCGCGATGCACCCAATGGATCGTCGCAACGGCGTTGGTCTCGAAGGGCAGTTCGTCGGCCTCCCCCTTCACCTCGACCAGCACGACAGCGCGTGCGCCCACAGGCAGCTCGTCCAACCGCCGAGCGATCGCCGGCAACGCTGTCTCGTCGCCGATCAGCAGGTGCCAGTCGAAATCGGTCGGCAGGATGAAGGAGCCGCGCGGCCCGCCGACGCCGAGCATCTGGCCGGGTCTTGCCTGCCGTGCCCAGTCGCTCGCAGGGCCGCCGTCATGGAGCGCGAAGTCGATCTGAAGCGTGCGCGCGACCGGATCATAGTGGCGCGGCGTGAAGTCTCGCATGATCGGATGCGCGCGCCCATCCGGGAAGGTGACACTCTTCTCGCCAAGTTCCGGGCGCGATGGCGCATCCTCGCCGGGGGCGGGAAAGAACAGCTTCACATGATCGTCGAAGCCGGGGCTGGTGAAGCCCTCGAGCTCGTCACCGCCAAGCGTGATCCGCGTCATATGCGGCGTCAGCTTCTCGACCTGCCGCACATCGAGCAGACGGAAGCGAAGCTCATGCCGCACACGGTGGGGTTGTCGCTCGTCTTCGTCGCGATTGCTCTTGCGGATCACTTGCTGGACTTCGTTCATTACATGCTCCGTCCTGTCAAAATTCGGCAAATGATTTGGCGATCAGCGTCGCGATCTCCTGATCGGTCTCGCCGGTTCCACCGCTGACGCCGACCGCGCCGATCACCTCGCCATCGAGGAGAACCGGCATGCCGCCCTCGAGCGGCAGCAGCCCCGGCACGGTCGCCATGGATGGCTTGCCCGAATTGATCATGTCCTCGAACAGTTTCGACGGTGCCTTGAGGAAAGCCGCCGTGCGCGCCTTGCCGATCGCGACCTCCACCGTCACGATCGCGGCGCCGTCCATCCGAGCGAAGGCAAGCTGATGGCCCGAGCGGTCCACCACCGAGATGGCCAACTTCAGGTTGCGCTCAGCCGCAACGCCGAGACCTTTGGCCAGAAGCTTCTGTGCCGCCGACAGCGACAGCTCATGGACAATATTGACGTGCTCGGCGGGCATTCTCGCCCCTCCCGGCGCTGGACCGGCCTGCGCGAAGGCGGAATTGGCCATGAGAGCCCCGCCGGCAGCCAGGGCCGCAAGAATGCAGACCGCACGTCGCAGCGCCTTGAGCACCCATCTCATTGCTGACCTCCGGCGCGTGATCGGGTCGCGCCGCCGAACGCCGGGCCGGTGTCGCAGGACACCCCGTCGCTGCCCGCCTGCCCGTTGGCGATGATGCGCTCCAGGAAGCCCATGAGCTGCTCGATCTCCTCGGGCTTGAAGCCCCGCAGGTGCGTATTCAGCACGTCGATGGCGATGGGCCTGAGGCGCGGATAGAGCGCTTCCCCCGCGGGCGTCAGCGCGACGGTCATGACCCGCCCGTCCGCGGGCGACGGGACGCGCCGGACCAGTCCGAGCTTCACCAGCCGGTCCAGCATCCGGGTCATGGCGCCGCTGTCGTATCCGAGGGTCCGGCAAAGCTCGCTCGCCGTGCTGCCGATGCCGCCGCCGATGCGGATCAGCACCACCCATTGCGCGCCGGTGATCCCCACAGTCTGGGCACGGCGATCGACCGCCCGCGTCATCTGCGCGGCCGCGTCGATCAGCGTCCGGCCGACATTGTGGACGGCATCGTAGGTTGCTTCGGAGATCGAAGGGAGAAGGACTTCGCCGATTGACACCAACAGCCTCACGCTGGAAATTATCTGCCTAGGCAGATAAATAGGTATTGGAAAGATTGCCGTCAAGGCGACGACTGGCCGTCGGTGCAAGTGGCCACCGGAGCCGCGACCCTGTGGGCTCCGGGTGCGCCGCGCTTTCGATCGTGACGGACCCACCAACTCCGAGGCTCACCGCTGGACCGCAGTGAACATCGCTCGTACCCGCATCATGCCGATGTTTCGCAGGAGGATGCAGCGGGCGGCGGAGCCCATGCGGTTAGCACAGAGGCGGCCTATGGCCGCGTCTGTGCCGGCACAATCGGTGGTAGCCCCGTGGTAGCTCCAAGCCAAAAGGCCATATCTGCCCCGCCGGGGCGATAACTCAATGGTAAGCGTCGTCCCGGGCGCACCTTCATAGGTTGGGCGTGAGAGGGCAGTCTGACGTGCTCCCGCTGCTGAAGGAGCGCGGGTTTGCCGGGCTCCTGACCGATCCGCCCTATTCCAGCGGCGGAGCGTTCAAGGGGGACCGCTCGGCGCCGACCAGCTCGAAATACCAGTCCTCGGCGCATAGGGGCATCTATCCGGAGTTTCAGGGCGACACCCGCGACCAGCGTTCCTACTTCGCCTGGCTGACCCTCTGGCTCTCCCGCGCTCGGGGCCTGGTCGTTCCAGGCGCCCTCGGGTGCGTCTTCACAGATTGGCGCCAGATGCCCACCACCACCGACGCACTGCAGGCGGCCGGCTGGGTCTGGCGGGGCATCGTGCCGTGGGACAAGACAGAGCGTGGCCGGCCGCAGCAGGGGCGGTATCGGGCGCAGGCGGAGTATGTGGTCTGGGGAACGGAGGGACCGCGTCCCCTCACCGGGCCGACAGCTCCCGGCGTGTTCCGGGCTCCGGTGCCGAGGCACAAGCACCACATCGCCGGCAAGCCGGTGGCTGTGATGGAGGGCCTCCTGGTGCCCATGGAGGCGGGGGCGATCCTCGACCCGTTCATGGGCTCGGGTACAGTCGGGCTGGCTTGCCAGGCGGTGGGGAGGCCCTACGTCGGGATCGAGGTCGATGCGGCCTATTTCGAGATCGCGTGCCGGCGGCTGCAGGAGGGGTTAAACGGCGCTTCAAGCCAGGAGGAGGCCGGTGCAATTTGATCCTGCGCGCGGTGCAATTCGATTTTGCGCGCTACACCCCAACAGCCGCATCGACGACCTCATCCCATGGGCCTATCCGGCGCAACCGGTCCTCAGCAACGTGGCCTGAAGACGACGCTTACACCTAATGCATTGATTTATTGAGAGAAACTGGATCGGGCGAAGGGATTCGAACCCTCGATCCCAACCTTGGAAAGGGGGTTGGCGCGCTCGCCGCGTTATGACCGCGATCTCCCTTGAGGAAAAAACAGACCTCTGTTCCTCTGGCCAGTCGCTCGGACACCCGCCTAACCACTATAGGGTGCGAAGGGGTATCCATCCTTCCAAAACCGGCTGAAAAACCGGCTGAACTCAGAAAATTCAGCCGGCAGATCCAGACAGAGCGTCTGAAAATAATTGTTATTTCAATTTGTTAGATGGCGCGCCGGGGAAGATTCGAACTCCCGACCCCCAGATTCGTAGTCTGGTGCTCTATCCAGCTGAGCTACCGGCGCCTGTGCCCGAAACCGGTGGGAACCGGCCTGGAAGGGAAGCCCTTCCGGGGCGTCGCGGCGTTGGAGCGCCGCGAGGACCCGTGAGCTACACCCTTCCAGCGGACCACGCAAGACCGGATCACTGAGAAAAACCGCTTGGCGCTACTCCCATGTGGAAAACTGCGCGGTACGTCGAAACCTCACGCCCGGATGCGCTCGCGTCGATGGTGACGGCTTTCCGGCTGGTCGGGAATGGTGATGCGGAAGGTGGTGCCCACCTGCGTGTCCAGAAGGCGGATCTCGCCGCCATGAGCCCGCACCAGTTCGTCGGCGATGGGCAGGCCGAGCCCGGTGCCGCCGCGCCGCGCCGAGGACACGAAGGCCTCGAACAGATGCTCGCGCCGCGCCGCGGGAATGCCGGGCCCGGTGTCGCCCATCTCGATCTCCACCAACGCCCCCTTGCGCCGGGCCTTGATGCGGATCTGGTCGCGCTCGGGATCCACCGGCGCACGCACCTCCAGCGCCTGAACGGCGTTGCGGGCGATGTTCAGGATCACGCGGAAAAGTTGGTCCGGGTCGGCATCGGCAACCAGCCCACGCTCGATATCCACCACCCAGCCGATTCCCGAGCCGCCCTGCAGGCCCAACGTCTCGCGCACCTCGTCGAAGAGGTGGGCAAGCGCCACGTCGCGCCGCTCGGGCAGCGGCTCCTTGGCGCGGCCATAGGAGAGGGTCTGCTCGCAATAGGTGATGGCGCGGTCGAGGGCGGCCAGCAGCTTGGGCGCGAACCGCTGCACCGTGGGGTCCGGCACCGTTGCCAGGCGATCGGAGAGCAGCTGCGCGGACGACAGCAGGTTGCGCAGATCGTGGTTGATCTTTGAGACGGCGAGGCCGAGCGCCGCCAGATGGCTCTTCTGGTGCAGCGTCTGGGACAGCTCGCGCTGCATCTCCTCGAGCGCCTCCTCGGCGGTGCCGATCTCGTCGGAGCGGCCCGAGGGCACGATGATCCGGGAAGCGTCCTCCGGATTCTCCCGGAACGCCGAGATGCGCTCGGTGAGCCGCCGCATGGGCCTCACGAACAGCCAGTTGAGGCTCACATAGACCAGCACGCCAGCGGCCACAGCCACCGCCAGCGACACCAGCAGCACGGTGGCGGCGAAGCGCAGCAGGGCCGCGCGCAGGGGCGTGCCGCTGAGGACGATCTCGATGAAATCTGCGCCGTGCGGCGGATCGCCCACCACGCGCAGGATGCTGCCCTCCCCGGCCGTGAGCGTGTCGAAAGCGTCGCGCACCGCGGTCCACAGGGTGGTCTCGCGCATGTCGATGTGGACATTGGCCATGGGCGGCATGTCGGAGGCGGCAAGGAGGCGGCGGGTGTCCTCTCGCTTCACGACGATCACCTTGGCGCCAACGCTCTCCAGCAGCTGGCGGGTCAGGTCGGGCGAAATGCCCTCCTGCGGGGCGGCATCCAGCACCAGGGCGGCGGTGCGGGCCGCCGCCAGCCGGTCGGAGAGCCAGGCGATACGGTAATTGGCGATGGTGGGCACCAGCACCGCGATTTCGGCCATGGCCACCACGGCGACGGTCAAGGCAAGGAGCTTCGTGGACAGCCCGAGGCTCCACCGTGCGCCCCGGGGCGGCGGTGTTGTCACCTCCTGATGGCTCGTCGGCTCCAACATGGCCATGATACGGGGGGAAGACCCGTCCCGGATCCCCGCGCACAGCGCGCGAGCGATCGACATTAAGAAATAGGCAACCAATCGGTCACCGGCCAGAGCGACTTGAGATTGAGGTAAACGCCGGCCACAAGCGGAGCGCCGGAATGGCGGGCCCTGGGTTTCGCAGCCGGCCTGCGGCGCGGTGCAGCCCCGGCGAAAGCGCTACTCTTCCTCGCCGAAGCGATCGGCCACCAGGGCATGAAGGGCCTCAAGCACCGCAGCGGCCTCGTTGCCGGTTGCGGTCACGGTCACGCTGGTACCGGGGCCGGCGGCCAGCATCATCAGCCCCATGATGGAATTGCCGCCCACCGCCTCGCCGTTGCGACATACGGTCACGTAGGCGTCGAACCGCTCCACCGTCTGCACGAACTTGGCGGAGGCGCGGGCATGCAGGCCGCGCTTGTTCACGATCGGCAGGGCGCGCACCAGAGCCTCGGGTGCGATGGGCCCACCGCACGCCGCCTCGGGACACTCGTGGGCTTGTGCGTCGCCCGCGTCCGCCCGCGGAACGAAGGCGTCATTTACCGGAGAGGACACGGCTTGCGACATTGATGTATTTCCTACCGGCTTCCTGCGCCACGTCGACGGCCTGCTCCAGCGGCAGCTCGCCGCGCACCTTGGCCAGCTTCACCAGCATGGGCAGGTTGATGCCCGCCACCACCTCAACGTCCGGCGTATTCATCACCGAGATGGCGAGATTGGAGGGCGTGCCACCGAACATGTCCGTGAGGATCACCACGCCATCGCCGGTCCGCACCCGGTCCACGGCTTCGATGATGTCCTGCCGCCGCCGCTCCATATCGTCCTCGGGACCAATGGTAACGGTCGCCATCTGGGTCTGCGGACCCATGACGTGCTCCAGGGCGGAGCAGAATTCGTCTGCGAGGCGGCCATGTGTGACGAGGACGAGACCGATCATGCTTCCTCCGCCTCCACCACCCCTTGGATGAAGGCCTCCCGCGTTGCGGGACGGCCATATTCAGATCGGCTCAAAAATTACGCAAGGGGTGCAACGCACAAAAGCACATTTAATCATCGTGGTCACGCGTTCCGATAATGCAAGCGAGAACCAGTGGCGCCTGCTGCCACTCCTCCAGAGGAATACGTTCAACTTCAATGCCTTGAAGCATCATTCGCCGGGCTTCCGGGGTCGGCATCCGGCCCGCGTCCGATGCTGCAAGATCGACCACATGCCGCACCGCGACCATGGGACGATACGGTAGCCGGCGGATGCCGAGGCCCCGCATCTCGATCAACCCGGCAAGTCTTTGGGCCGGCCGCGCCACCAGAACGCCCTCCTCCGGCGACAACAGCACTCGGTCGTCGGCCACCAGCTCGGCCGGGGGCAGGCTGCGCGGGGCGTCGAGGATGAGCCGCAGGGCGAGGCTCGATTTGCCCGAGCCCGAGGGCCCGCGGATCAGCACACCGAGGTCACCGATGGCGATGCAGCTCGCATGGATACTGGCGGGCGCGCCCACGGCTCAGGCGGCCGGTAAGCGCACGACGAAGCGGGCGCCGGTCACCCGCAGGGTGCCGTCGGGCTCGGTTTCCGTGCGATTCTCAGCCCAGATGGTGCCGCCGTGGGCCTCGGCGATCTGCCGGGAGATTGAGAGGCCAAGCCCCGAATTCTGCCCGAAGCCCTGGTGCGGCCGGTCCGTGTAGAAGCGCTCGAAGATGCGCGAGAGCGCGTCCGGGCGAATGCCTGGGCCGTCGTCGTCCACCACGATCTCGGCACCGTCCTTCAGCCGGCGGCACATGACGCGCACCGATCCGCCCTCGGGCGAGAAGGAGCGGGCGTTGGAGACGAGATTGTCCACAACCTGGCCCAGTCGCGAGGCATGGCCCGCCACCAGGAAGTCGGCCGGCGCGCCGTGTGCCCGCTCGAAAGTGAGCGACACGCAGACGCCGTCGTCCTTGCGCACGTCCTGGGCAAGGCCCACCACCATCTCCAGCAATTGCTTGAGATCGACGCTCGCCGCCTCCTGCCGCTGCAGCTCGGCATCAAGCCGACTGGCGTCGGAAATATCGGAAATGAGGCGGTCCAGACGTTTCACGTCGTGCTGGATCACGTCCATCAGGCGGTTGCGCGAGGTGTCACTCTTGGCGAGCGGCAGCGTCTCCACCGCGCTGCGCAGGGAGGTGAGCGGGTTCTTGAGTTCGTGCGCCACGTCGGCGGCGAAGCTCTCGATGGCCTCAATGCGATTGTAAAGGGCGCCAGTCATGTCGCGCAGGGCGCCGGAGAGATGGCCGATCTCGTCCGAGCGGGCGGTGAAATCCGGGATCTCCACCCGCGACTTGATGCGCCGGCGCACCCGTTCGGCCGCCGCCGCGAGCTTGCGCACCGGATCGGCGATGGTGCCGGCGAGCAGCACCGAGAGCAGCACCATCACCACTGCCGCCACCAGGAACACGCGCACGATGACGAAGCGCTCGGCCTTCACCGCCGCGTCGATCTCGCCGCTCTGGGTTGACAAGAGCAGCACGCCGAGGATGGCGCGGAAGCGCTGGACCGGCACGGCGACAGAGACCACCACCTGTCCGCGCTCGTCCACCCGCACCTCACTGGCCTTCACGCCCATGGCGGCGGAGGCGACCTCGGGATAATTCTTGCCGGCCTGGGGGCCGAACTCCTTGTAGAGCGGCAGGTCGCCGCGGCCGAACCACAGCTGCACCGCCTGCCAGGCCCGCTCCAGCACACCAGGCTTCGGCTCGTTGGGGGACGGCAGGTCGTAGCGCAGGATCTCGCCGCGCGAATAGAGCGAACGGGAATCCAGCAGCAGCTGGCCTTCGCGGTCATAGATGCGGGCGCGGGTGCGGGTCGGCCCCACCAGGCGCCGCAGCACCGGGGCGACGCGCTCGGGATTGATGGGGAATTCCAGCGGCGCGAAGCCGTCGTCGGGGCCGTAGCTCTCGCCCGCCTGCAATTCCAGCAGCCGCTCGGGATCGAGGGTGATGGCATTGGTTTCCACCTGCGCCGAGGAGGCGATGGCGGCGGCGATGATCTCGCCCTGCACCAGGAGACTCTGGATGCGCGCGTCGATGAGGCCGGATCGGAACTCCGACAGATAGAGGATGCCCGACACCAGGGCGCACAGCCCGGCGAGGTTGAGCAGCACGATACGCCGGGTAAGCGAGGAGAAGCCCTTGAAGGCCACGAAGCGGCGCACGCGCTTCAGCCACGCGATCACACCGCCGCGCGGCTCGCGCCCGCGGTCCGCCCGGCCGCCGGAGGCGCCGGGACCGCCCAGGGCCATCTCGTCGGCCCGGGCCTCGTCGGTGTGCGCCGTCATGTCGTCCAGAGCCCCCGGCGCGGTGCCGTGGTGCTCACTCCTTGAACCGGTAGCCGACGCCGTACAGGGTCTCGATCATCTCGAAGCTGTCGTCCACCGACTTGAACTTCTTGCGCAGCCGCTTGATGTGGCTGTCGATGGTGCGGTCGTCCACATAGACCTGATCGTCATAGGCCGCATCCATCAGCGCGTTGCGGCTCTTGACCACGCCGGGACGCTGGGCCAGCGCCTGCAGGATCA
The DNA here is from genome assembly GCF_005871085.1 of Xanthobacter autotrophicus. GTDB lineage: Bacteria > Pseudomonadota > Alphaproteobacteria > Rhizobiales > Xanthobacteraceae > Xanthobacter > Xanthobacter autotrophicus. Next base: position 143,951 of record NZ_VAUP01000037.1, read on the forward strand.
GGAATTCGGTGACGGTGAGGGTCACCGGCTCGCCCTTCCAGGTGCAGGTGTGGCGCTCGGGATCCATGCGCAGATTGCCGCGCTCCAGCACCTTGGCGCTGTCGGTCTCGCGGGGGGCGGCGCCATCCTTGGCACCGACCCGGCGCAGCACGGCCTTCACCCGCTCCACCAGCAGGCGCTGGGAGAACGGCTTCTTGATAAAGTCATCGGCGCCCATCTTGAGGCCGAACAGTTCGTCGATCTCCTCATCCTTGGAGGTGAGGAAGATCACCGGCATGTCGGTCTTCTGGCGCAAGCGGCGCAGCAGCTCCATGCCGTCCATGCGCGGCATCTTGATGTCGAGGATGGCGAGGTCCGGCGGGTTGGTCTTGAATCCATCCAGGGCCGAGGCGCCATCGGTGTAGGTGTCGATGCGATAGCCTTCCGCCTCCAGTGCGATGGAAACCGAGGTCAGAATGTTGCGGTCGTCGTCGACGAGGGCGATGGTGGGCATGACACCTCTTTTCAGCCGTCTGGAAACAGCGGCCTCAACTGCGGCCTTACGCGAGGGGTGAACCCCGTTCGCGTGGCCGAAATGTGACACACAAGAGTCGACTGCCGCAAAATAGCGGGATTCTCCACTGACGCCAAACGTCACCTTGTAAATGTCGCCCATAAGGCCCGACCGGACCGAGCCTCGACCCGGCCAAGCGTCACCACGTTCGCCCTGCGGCGGCCTGCGGTGGCGGCAGCGCTTGCGCTGGGCAGGCGGACCGCATCATCCTGCGTTGGTCTGAAGGGAGCATGGTTTCATGGCCGAATCTGCCGCCACCGCCGTCCGCCGGCTCATCCGCGAAGCGCGCTTCGGCGCGCTGGCGACGCTGGAGGGTACGGGCGGGCCCTATGCCTCGCTGGTGGCGGTGGCCACCGGTCCGGAAGGCCGCCCCACCCTGCTCATCTCCCGCCTCGCCCGACACACCCGCAACATCGCCGGTGATGCGCGGGTCTCCCTTCTGATCTCGGCGGCAGGCGCCATCGATCCACTGAATGCGCCGCGGGCCAGCCTCATCGGCCGCATCGTGGCGGCGCCGGAGGCCGAGGTGCGCGCCCGGTACCTCGCCCGCCATCCTGCCGCAGCTGGCTATGTGGACTTCACGGACTTTGCCTTCCACGCCATCCATGTGGAAGAGGCGCACCTGGTGGAGGGTTTCGGCCGTATCGTGGACGTGCCGGGCGCCGCCCTCCTCACCGACTGGACCGGGGCCGAAGCACTGGCAGCGGGTGCCGACGGTGTCATCGCGCACATGAATGCCGACCACTCGGATGCCGTCGGCCTTTACGCAACGGTCCTTCTCGGTGCGCCCGAGGGCGCCTGGCGCATGGTGGCGGTGGACCCGGAAGGCTGCGAGATTTCCAGCGGCGAGCTGGTCCGTCGTCTAGAATTTTCGCAGCGCGTTACTGATCTTACCGCAGTGCGTCAAGAACTCGTCGCCCTCGTGCAGAAGGCGCGTCAGGGAACCGCTGCCTGAGCCACGGCGTTTCTTAGGAAACGCCGTGGCTGTCCCCACTTGTAGAGTGGGGCTGCATCGCGTTCCGGATGGACGTTTGGCGGTATTTCCTTTGGCGGCGTCTCCTTATAGCCTGAGGAGGCGTGGCATCCCTCAAGGATGCAGGATGGCGTCCGTGTGCCGCGCGGAGCCGGCTTCAAGCCGGTGGGAACATCAGGAGGACGATTCCTTGCTCGAAACCGGCCACCGGAACAGCGCCTGCGGCGCCGCCAGCTTCGGTTTGAAACACCTTACCGCGGTTCACTGGAACCTGCTGGAGCCCGCGCTCTACGAGCACGCCCTGGCGAACCGGGAAGCCCGCCTGTCCTCCGGCGGCGCGCTGGTTGCGGAGACGGGCGCCCATACCGGCCGCAGCCCCAAGGACAAGTTCGTGGTCCGCGACGCCGACACCGAGGCCGAGGTGTGGTGGGACAACAACGGCGCCATCTCACCGGAGCAGTTCGAGACGCTCTACCAGGACTTCCTCGCGGCGGCCGAGGACAAGACCCTCTATGCCCAGGACCTCTACGGCGGCGCCGACCCCTCCTGCCGCATCAAGGTGCGCGTCTATACCGAGTTCGCCTGGCACTCGCTGTTCATCCGCACCATGCTGCGCCGGCCGGAGCAGGCCGAGCTGGACAGCTTCGTGCCCGAACTCACCATCATCGACCTGCCGTCCTTCAAGGCGGATCCGGCGCGCCACGGGGTACGCTCGGAGACGGTGATCGCGGTGAATTTCACCCGCGGCATCGTGCTGATCGGCAATTCGTCCTATGCGGGCGAGATGAAAAAGTCGGTGTTCACGGCGCTGAACTACATCCTGCCGAAAAAGGGCATCATGCCCATGCACTGCTCGGCGAACGTGGGCGCGGACGGCGACGTATGCCTGTTCTTCGGCCTGTCCGGCACCGGCAAGACCACCCTCTCCGCCGATCCCAACCGCACCCTTCTGGGCGATGACGAGCACGGCTGGAGCCAGAGCGGCGTCTTCAATTTCGAGGGCGGCTGCTACGCCAAGACCATCCGCCTCTCGGCCGAGGCAGAGCCGGAGATCTTCGCCGCCTCCAACCGCTTCGGCACGGTGCTGGAGAACGTGCTGCTGGACAAAGTCACCCACGTCCCCGACTTCGACGACGGCAGCCTGACCGAGAACACCCGCTCCTGCTATCCCCTGTCGTTCATTCCCAATGCCAGCGCCACCAGCGTCGCGGGCATGCCGAAGAACGTGGTGATGCTCACCTGCGACGCCTTCGGCGTGCTGCCGCCCATCGCCCGTCTGACCCCGGCGCAGGCCATGTATCACTTCCTGTCGGGCTACACCGCCAAGGTCGCCGGTACCGAGAAGGGGGTGAAGGATCCGGAAGCCACCTTCTCCACCTGCTTCGGCGCCCCCTTCATGCCGCGCCATCCCTCGGTGTACGGCAATCTTCTGCGTGACCTGATCGCGGAACATCAGGTGGACTGCTGGCTGGTGAACACCGGCTGGACCGGCGGCAAGTTCGGCACCGGACGGCGAATGCCCATTAAAGTCACCCGCACCCTGCTCACGGCTGTGCTGGACGGCTCGCTGAAGGGCGCATCGTTCCGCACCGATCCCTATTTCGGGTTCGAGGTGCCCACCAATGTGCCCGGCATCGAGCCGCATGTGCTCTATCCGTCCAAGACCTGGGCCGACAAGGCGGAGTTCGACGCCACCGCGCGCCGGCTGGTGGAGATGTTCCGGGAGAATTTCACCCGGTTCGAGAGCCATGTGGACGCCGCCGTGCGCGACGCCCAGCCCCATGTGCGCATCGCCGCCGAGTAACGGTCGCGGAGTAATGGCCATCGCGTAGCACGGCCTGGATGGACGCGCCTCGTTCGTCCCCGGTCTCCAGATCTGGTTTCAAACAGGTCCGGTTTAAAAAGCAAAGGCCCGGCACCACAGTGCCGGGCCTTTTTGTCTCCGGGTCTTGCTGTCCAAAGCCGCCCTTGGACGCACCTGAGGATCAGGCGCCCCGGCGGCGCTGCTGGCCAAGGCCCATCTGCTTGGCCAGTTCCGAGCGGGCGGCCGCGTAATTTGGCGCCACCATGGGATAGTCGGCCGGCAGGCCCCACTTCTCGCGGTATTGCTCGGGGGTCATATCGTAGCGGGTGCGCAGGTGGCGCTTCAGGGACTTGAACTTCTTACCGTCCTCCAGACAGATGATGAAGTCCGGATTCACCGACTTCTTCACCGCCACGGCGGGCTTGGCCGGCTCGGAGACGGGCTCTTCCTCGCCGCTGGAGAGACGCTGGAGCGTGCCGTAGACCTCATTGATGAGGGAGGGCAGATCGGCAAGGGCAACCGTGTTGTTGCTGACATAGGCCGAAACGATGTCCGTCGCGAGCTCGATAAAGGCGGTCGTATCGGTGGTTTCGCTCATGGGACCTTCTTCGCGGTTGGTTTTCTTGGCATCGAATGGATGAAATTCAAAACGGCCCGCGCGGGTAGCGCCTTTGGGCCAACTGCGCGAACCGCAGGACCTTGCCCGCGAAGTTGATCTGGAATGGCGCCGTCTTCGGACGAAGGTCGAACCTCAATCGGGGACCATTGAAACCTCCGCCGATTCGGGCCCACCGGCGACGAACCTTGCTTCCCCTCCCCGTTCAGCCGCTCCACAGCGATCCGACGAAGAAGGTGCTCTATATTTGTTAATTTCGCGACTTCAGCTTTGCAACCAGTATTTCGCGAAAACGTTTGCTGTTCTTGCATACATAAGGGTCGTCCAAGGTTCCGGCCATGATCGGCCCAGCGGGGCGCGTTCGATCTCGGGGCGGGTCCACGGATCAGACCCGGCCCGCGCCCCCCCGGCTGCCGCCTCTCGTCGCCAAAAAGGCAGTGCCGCGCCCGCCGCCGCCTTGCCGTTGCCACCGGGAGTGCCTACCTCTCGTGATAATCGAACCAGGGGTCTTCCATGCCCAATCCTGCCCCGTCTCCCGTCGCCCCATCTCTTGCTGCCCAGGGTGACAGCGATACCAAGGTGGTGAAAAGTGAGAGCGAATGGCGCTCCTGCCTGACGCCCGAGCAGTTTCGAATCACCCGCGAGCATGGCACCGAACGCGCCTTCACCGGCCCTTACTGGGACGAGAAGCGCGCGGGTCTTTATTCCTGCGTTGCCTGTGGAACCCCGCTGTTTCGCTCCGAAACCAAGTATGATTCGGGCACGGGCTGGCCGAGCTTCTTCTCCCCGATCTCCCCCGACGCGGTCGTGACACACGAAGATACCTCCCATGGGATGCGCCGCATAGAGGTGCGCTGCGCCAGTTGCGAGAGTCACCTGGGCCACGTCTTCCCGGATGGACCGGCACCCACGGGCCTGCGCTTCTGCCTGAACGGCACCGCCCTCAAGCTTGTGCCCGACGACGGAGACACCCGTGGCGCCTGAGCCGCCGCGCGCACCACGCCGCCCCAGTGAACGCATTGTCCACGGCGTGGCTCTCACCGAGGACTATGCTTGGCTGCGCGCCGAAAACTGGCGCGCCGTCATGCGCGATCCGTCGGTGCTGGACGCCGACATCCGTACCTATCTGGAGGCGGAAAACGCCTACGCGGAGGCCTATTTCGCTCCCATGGGTGAGGCCAAGACGGCCCTCGTCGCCGAGATGCGCGGGCGCATCAAGGAGGATGACTCGTCCGTTCCCGCCCCGGATGGCTCCTTCGCCTATTTCTCCCGCCACCGGGAGGGCGGCCAGCATCCGCTCTATTGCCGCAAGCCCCTGCCCGATGGGCCCGAGGCCATCCTGCTGGACGGCGACAAGGAAGCGGACGGCAAGGCCTATTTTCATTTCGGCCACTGGCGCCACACCCGCGACCATGCCCGCCTCGCCTTCGCGGCCGACACCTCCGGCTCGGAGCTGTACGCCATCCGCGTCCGCGACCTGACGAGCGGCGCCGACCTGCCCGACGTGATCGAGGAAACCACCGGCGACCTTTTATGGAGCGCCGACGGGTCGGTGCTCTATTATATCCGCCGCGATGCCGAGCACCGGCCATCCAGGGTGTTCCGTCACGTGCTGGGCACCGATCCCGCCACCGACACCCTCATCTATGAGGAGCCGGACAAGGGCTTTTTCGTCTCGCTGGGCGAGACCCAGTCCCACCGCTACGGCCTCATCGCCTGTGGTGACCATGACACCTCGGAGGTCCACTTGCTGGACCTGACCCAAGCCGCGCCCCTGCCCCGCTGCATCGCCCCGCGCGAGACCGGCGTGCGTTACGAGGTGGAGCACCACCCAAGCCTCGCCGGTATCGACAGCCTGATCCTCCTCACCAACGCGGACGGGGCGGAGGATTTCAAGCTCGTCACCGCCCCCACGGCCACGCCGGAACGCGCGAACTGGCGCGATCTGGTGCCCCACCGGGCCGGGCGGATGATCCTGAGCCACACCCTCTTCGCCGGCCACATGGCCCGGCTGGAGCGGGAAGCAGGGCTGCCGCGCATCATCATCCGCGACATCGCCTCGGGGGATGAACACGCCATAGCCTTCGACGAGGAAGCCTATGCGCTGGGGCTCCACCCCGGCTTCGGCTTCGACACCAGCGCGGTGCGCTTCACCTACGCCTCCATGACCACCCCGTCCGAGGTGTGGGACTACGACATGGCGAGCCGCCGCCGGGAGATGCTGAAGCGCCAGGAGGTCCCCTCCGGCCACGACCCGGCGGACTACGTGACCCGGCGGCTCTATGCCTCCGCGCCGGATGGGGAAAGCGTTCCGATCTCCCTGCTTTATCGCAAGGGAACCCCGCTCAACGGCTCCGCCCCGCTCCTGCTCTATGGCTATGGCGCCTACGGCATCACCATTCCGGCCGGCTTCTCCACCAGCCGCCTGTCGCTGGTGGATCGCGGCTTTATCTATGCCATCGCCCATGTGCGCGGGGGTACCGACAAGGGCTGGCGCTGGTATGCCGACGGCAAGCTTGCGGGGAAGACCAACACCTTCACCGATTTTGTCGCCTGCGCCGAGCATCTGGTGGCCGAGGGCTTCACCACGCCTGACCGCATCGTCGCCCAGGGCGGCTCAGCGGGGGGCATGCTGATGGGAGCGGTCGCCAATCTGCGGCCGGACCTGTTCGCCGGCATCGTGGCCGAAGTCCCGTTCGTGGACGTGCTGACCACCATGCTGGACGACACCCTGCCCCTGACCCCGCCCGAATGGCCCGAATGGGGCAATCCCATTACCGACGAGGCGGCATTCCGGCGCATCCTCAGCTATTCGCCCGTGGATAACGTGCGGCCGCAGGCCTACCCTTCCATCTTCGCCCTCGCCGGACTGACCGATCCCCGCGTCACCTATTGGGAGCCGGCGAAATGGGTGGCGCGGCTGCGCGCGGCCGACACCGGCGGGCGGACCATCCTGCTGCGCACCAACATGGATGCGGGACACGGGGGCGCCGCCGGGCGATTCGACAAACTGGACGAGGTGGCCCTCGTCTATCTGTTCGCATTGAAGACGGTGGGCCGCACAACCTGAGGGCGCCGGGAGACGCGCGGCCTGGATCGTGATGCGGCCGGGGCGGCAAACCGGCCTCCTTGCTTGATGTTGTACAGAGTTTCGCTGGTCTGGCCGGGGGCGGCAGATCGCGCAGGGTTCCGAAGGCCTGCCCCGGCGGCATTTGCGCCGGGCGCGGCTTCCGGCTATCCAGAGCGCGCTCGATTGGGGGAATGCGAGAGAGGGGCGGCTCCGCGCATTGAGGCACGCTTTGATGGGCCGTCTGGATCGTTACATTTTCTCGACCGCCGCGGTGGCCTTCCTCGGCGTCGTGGTGGTGCTCGCCGGCATGATATGGGCGACGCAGGCCCTGCGCCAGCTCGACCTCGTCACCAGCCAGGGCCAGACCATCATTGCGTTTGTCGCCATCACCAGTCTCACCATGCCCACGCTGGTTCTGGTGATCGCCCCGGCGGCGCTGTTCATCGCCACCTCCTACACTTTGCTCAAGCTCAACGGCGACAGCGAGATCGTGGTGATGGCCTCGGCCGGCATGGGGCCATGGCGGCTGCTGCGGCCTCTCATCATCCTCGCCTTGCTGGTCTCGGCCTTCTGCTCGCTCCTCGCCATCAAGGTGGTGCCGGCGAGCCTTGCCACCTTCCGCGAGCAGGTCACCAAGGTGCGCGCGGATGTGGTGTCCTTCGTCGCCCAGCCGGGACGGTTCGTGAACCTGTCGCAGGGCCTCGTCTTTCATGTCCGCGAGCGCGCCGCCAACGGGGTGATGCGCGGCATCTTCATCAATGACGCGCGCGATGACGGCGTCTCCACCTACCTTGCCGACCGCGGCCAGATCATCGAAAGCGACGCCGGCATCTTCCTGGTGCTGGAGAACGGCTCCATCCAGCGGCGCGGCGGCGCCGAGAAGGACGCCGACAAGGACCCGAACAAGGATGCGAGCAAGGACAAGGGCAAGTCGTCCAACTCCTCCGTGGTGGAGTTCCAGCGCTACGCCTTCGACCTGTCGTCCCTCGCCCCCAATGCCCAGGGCCAGGACGTGAAGCCCATGGAGCGGCCCATTTCCTTCGTGATGAACCCGCCCGAGGACGACCTCTACCTGCGCTTCTTCCCCGGTCGCTACCGGGAGGAACTGCACAAGCGCCTGTCCGCGGGGCTTTATCCCATGGCCTTCTTCGCCATCGCCGCCGCGGCGCTGGCAAGCCCCCGCACCACCCGGCAGAGCCGTGGCGCGGCGCTGGGCGCCATCATCCCGGCCATGGGCGCGGTGCAGATCGGCAATTTCGCCATTGCCGGCCAGCTGAAGACCCAGGCCGGCGCGGTGCCGCTCATCTATCTCCTGCCGATCGTCACCGTGGCCATCTGCGCCATGGTGATCCAGGGCTGGATCCGCCTCTCCCCGCCGGCGGCGTTGGTCGCCCTCGGGGATTGGCTGAAGCAGCGCTTCACGCGGCGCGCGGCGGCCTGAGCCACATGATCGGACGCATTCTCGGCTTCTATTTCGCGCGGCGGTTCGCCAGCGCTGTGGTGCTCATCTTCCTGTCCTGCGTGACGCTCATCGTGCTCGTGGACTTCCTGGAGATGGCGCGCCGCACCGCCGACCGCGAGCAGGTGACCCTGGGGCTGCTCGCCCTCATCACCCTCTACCGCGCGCCGGCCTTCACCGAGCAGCTCATGCCGTTCGCCGTGCTGTTCGGCGCTATCTCCACCTTCGTGCTGCTGTCGCGGCGGCTGGAGCTGGTTGTGGCGCGAGCGGTAGGGCTCTCGGTCTGGCAGTTCATCACGCCGCCGGTGCTGGTGGCCTTCCTCATCGGCGTGTTCGCCACCACCGTGTTCAATCCGGTCTCCGCCAATTTCAAGGAGCGCGCGAACCAGATCGAAGGCGAGATCTTCGGCTCCTCCTCCTCGGGACTGCTGCCCCAGGGCAAGAAGGAGTTCTGGGTGCGCCAGCAGAGCGTGGACGGCCAGTCGATCATCCAGGCCCAGGCCTCCCAGCAGGGCGGGCGGGCGCTGACCGGGGTGGTGGTGTTCGAGTTCGACAAGGCCGACCGTCTCGTGGAACGTGTGGAGGCTCGCTCTGCAACCTTGGGAGATGGTGCATGGATTCTTACCGACGCCAGGGTGCTGGTTCCGGGCCTCGATCATCAACACTATGACACCTATCTGATCGCCACGAATCTCGATCCCAAGCAGATCCAGGAGTCGCTGATCGCCCCGGAAACCGTGTCGTTTTGGCAACTTCCCGCCGCCATCCGCAGTGCGGAACAATCGGGCTTCGGCGCCGAAAGATACCGCCTTCAGCTCCAGAGTCTTCTCGCCCGGCCGTTTCTGCTGGTGGCAATGGTACTCATTGCCGCGGTGGTGGGGCTTCGGGTGTTCCGCTTCGGCGGGGTGGGCCAGACGATTCTCGGTGGCGTGCTTGCGGGCTTTCTGCTTTATGTTGGAACCAAGCTCGCTGAGGATCTCGGCGAGGCGGGAATCGTTCATCCCGTTGCTGCATCATGGTTTCCTGCGGTGACCGGGATTCTTCTGGGGGTACTCATTCTGTTGCATCGGGAGGACGGATGACGGTCGGGCTTCCCCCCGCCGTAGGCAGCATCACCGGGGACCGGCGCCGCAGCGCGCGCCGGACGGGGATGCTTGCGTCCGCGGCCGGCCTCTTCCTGATGGCAGCGAGCCTCCTCGCCGCCGCGCCCGCGGTGGCGCAGAGCGACCAGCAGAGCACCGTGAATTCCAGCGCGCTTGGCTCGGGCTTCTCGGGCGCGCGCAAGCTCGACCCGAACCAGAAGATGCTGGTGACGGCCGACCAGCTCGAATACGACTACCAGAAGGAAACGGTCTCCGCCGTCGGCACTGTCCAGATCTATTATGACGGCTCGACCCTGGAGGCGAACCGGGTGGTGCTCGACCGCAAGTCGAACACCCTCTTTGCCCAGGGCAATGTCCGGCTGAAGGACAAGGACGGCAAGATCGTCACTGCCGACAACCTGCAGCTGACCCAGGACTTCAAGCAGGGCTTCATCGATTCCCTGCGCCTCGACACCGTGGACAAGACCCACTTCGCCGCCACCCGTGCCGACCGCACGGACGGCAATGTGACCGTATTCCAGAACGGCATCTATACCGCCTGCGAACCGTGCAAGGACGACCCGAGCAAGCCTCCGCTGTGGCAGATCAAGGCCAAGAAGATCATCCACAACGAAGACGAGAAGATGATCTACTACCAGGACGCCTGGATAGAATTCTTCGGCATGCCCGTGGCCTATTTCCCGTATCTGTCCTCGCCCGACCCGACGGTGAAGCGCAAGACCGGCTTCCTCATCCCGGAATTCTTCTCGTCCAGCCAGATCGGCTATGGGGTCGGCACGCCCTTCTTCTGGAACATCGCGCCTGACCGCGACCTGACCCTGACGCCCGCAGTCACCACCAAGCAAGGTGTGCTGATGCAGGCGGAGTGGCGGCAGCGCCTGATCAACGGTGCCTACACCATCCGCGCCGCCGGCATCATGCAGCAGGACAAGGACGCCTTCACCACCACGTCCAATGGGGTGACCGAATATCTGCCCGGCTACCGCGACGATCGCGGCGCCATCCAGAGCACCGGCGCATTCGCCCTGAACAAGTTCTGGACCTTCGGCTGGGACGGGACCCTCGTCTCCGACCGCACGTTCCTGCAGGACTACAATCTCATCAGCGACGGGGTCACCACCAAGACCTCCACCGTCTACCTGACCGGCCAGGGCGACCGCTCCTTCTTCGACGTGCGGGGGCTGTATTTCCTCGGCCTCTCGGTGACCGACAACCAGGACCTCCAGCCCATCGTCGGCACGCTCAACTACAACAAGGTGTTCGACAAGCCCCTGTGGGGCGGTGAATCCGGCATCAAGGTCAACCTCACCAGCCTGACCCGCCAGGAGGCTGACTTCATCGGCACCTCGGCGCTCACCTCCAACACCGGTGCCGTGGGCATCCCCACCGGCTCCTGCGCGCTCATGAACCCCAATCCGGAGCAGTGCCTGCTGCGCGGCGCGCCGGGCGACTATACCCGCCTGTCGGCGGAGCTGTACTGGAAGAAGGCCATCACCGACCCGATGGGTCAGATCTGGACGCCGTTCGTGACCGCGCGGGTGGACGTCGCCTCCGTGGACACCGGCTACCTGCCCTACAGCTACATGTATGGCGCCACTCTGCCCGGCCAGAACCCGCTCCAGTCGGGCAGCGACGACCTGATCCGCGGCATGCCGGCGGTGGGCCTCGACTATAAGTATCCCTTCATCTCCGCCGAGAGCTGGGGCACCCAGACCATCGAGCCGCGGGCCCAGCTCATCATCCGGCCAAACGAGACGGACATCGGCAAGTTCCCGAACGAGGACGCCCAGAGCCTGGTGTTCGACGACACCAACCTGTTCGAGGTGAACAAATATTCGGGTTACGATCGGGTCGAGGGCGGCAGCCGCGTCAATCTCGGCGTGACCTATACCGCCGCCATCCAGGGGGCGGGCCTCGTCACCGCGGTGGTCGGCCAGTCCTACAACCTGTTCGGCCGGAACTCCTTCGCCTATGGCGACATGGCCAATACGGGCCTTGAGTCGGGCCTTGAGACCACAGCGTCCGACTACATCGCCAAGTTCGGCTACTCGCCCACCAAGTATCTCGAATTCGTGACCCGCTTCCGCTTCGACAACGACAACCTCTCCATGCAGCGCTTCGAACTGCAGGGACGGGCGGAGCTGGACCGGTTCAACGTAGCCCTCACCTACGGCCGCTACGAAGCCCAGCCGCTGCTCGGCTATTACGACAAGCGCGAGGGCATCTACACCAACGCCTCGTACAAGCTGAACGACAATTGGGCCATCCGTGGCGCGGTGCGCTACGATTTCGCCGCCGGCGAGTTCGACTATACGCTGGTGGGCCTCAGCTACATCGACGACTGCTTCACCCTCGCCCTCAACTACGTCACCGACTACACTCTGAACGGCCCCAATGCGGCGCCGGTCAACAAGGTGATGTTCCGCATCGGGCTGAGAACGCTTGGCGAGGGCGGATTCTCCACCTCGTTCGGCTCCAGCAGCGAAACCAGCCAGTGAGGCCACGCACCGGCTGAACCGGGCGCAGCTTCGGCTGCGGTCGGCTCGGCGGGCCGCAATGCCGCCACAGGAAGGGGACACAAGTCGCCGTCTGACCTTCGGACAGGACCATGCAGCTGCGTCATTTCCTTCTCACGGCCCTTGCTCTGGCCTTCTTCGCCCTCGGGGCCGGCACGCCGGCCCAGGCCCAGCAGATCATCGTGATGGTGAACGGGGATCCCATCACCACCTATGACGTGGCTCAGCGCCAATTGATGCACCAGATGATCGAGCGCAAGGGCGTGACGGCGCAGCAGGCCCTCGAGGACCTCATCGACGAGCGCATCAAGATCCAGCAGGCCATTCGCCTCAAGATTGATGTGGACCAGAAGGACGTGGACCGCCTGTACGCGGGGGTGGCCGAACGGTCGGGCCGCACCGCCGAGCAGCTCAGCGAGAGCTTCAAGCAGCAGGGGCTCAACGACCGCACGTTCAAGCAGAAGCTGTTCGCCGATTATGTCTGGGGCCAATATGTGCGCGCCCGCTCGGGCACGGTGAACGTGCGTGACGCGGACGTGGTCGCCGCCCTGCAGAAGCGCGGCACGACTCAGATGATCGCGACTGAATACACCCTCATGCCCATCGTTTTCGTGGTACCGCGCACCGCCGGCAACTACGGCGCCCGCCTCGCCGAGGCCAATGCCCTGCGCGGCCGCTTCACCGACTGCGACGCTGGCGCGGACATGGCGAAGTCGTTGAAGGAAGTGGTGGTGCGACCCAAGGTGACGCGCCTGTCCTCCGAGATGCCCGCGCCGCTGCGTCAGCTCCTCGACAAGACTGAGATCGGCCGCCTCACTCCTCCGGAAGTGGCCCAGTCTGGTGTTGAGACCTTCGCTATCTGCGGCAAGCGCGAAGTGCGCGGCGAGAGCTCGCAGAAGAAGGAAATCAAGGACGAGCTGTCCAGCGCCCAGTTCATCGCCGAATCCAAGAAGTTCATGGCGGAGCTGAGGAAGCAGTCGCTCATCGAGTACCGCCGCCGCTGAAGCGCCCACGGCTTGCAAACCGCAGCCTTAGATCCGACCTTATGATTGAAGGGCGGTTCTAGCGAGCCTGTCACGCTGTTCCACGCGTTTTCATGACGCAAAACCGGTCTCAACTTTTGCGGAAAAACGCTGTGATGGTCGCGCCCGCCCCCTTGGTCCTGTCCCTCGGCGATCCCGCCGGCATCGGTCCCGACATCACGCTGAAGGCCTGGGCGGAGCGCCGGGAGCTTGGTCTGCCCGCCTTCCTGGTCGCCGGCGACCCCGGGGCGCTCAAGGCCCGCGCCCGCCATCTCGGCCTCACCGTGCCGCTGGCCGAGACCGGTCCGGAAGACGCCGCAAGCCGCTTCGCCGAGGCTCTGCCGGTGATGCCCGCTGGCCCCGCCTCCACCGCCATGCCCGGCAAGCCCGATGCCTCCAGCGCGCCCTGCGTGGTGGCAAGCCTGGAGGCAGCGCTCGGCCTCGTCCAGGCCGAACGCGCGGCGGCGCTGGTCACCAATCCGCTGGCGAAGTCGGTCATGTATGCAGGGGGCTTTCCGTTTCCGGGCCACACCGAATTCCTGGCCGCCCGCGCCGCGCGCGCCGGCCGTCCCGCGCCTCATCCAGTGATGATGATCTGGTCGGAGCAGCTCGCCGTGGTGCCGGCCACCATCCACCTGCCCTATGCGGAGGTCCCTGGCCATCTCACCATCGAGCTGTTGGTTGAGACCGGCCGCATCATCGCCGCCGACATGGCCCGGCGCTTCGGCCTTGCGCGGCCCCGGCTGGTGTTCTGCGGCCTCAACCCCCATGCGGGCGAGGAGGGCACCCTCGGCACCGAGGACGAGGCCATCGTGCGCCCCGCGGTGGACGCCCTCAAGCGCGAGGGCATCGACGCCCGCGGCCCGCTTCCCGCCGACACCCTGTTCCACCCGCAAGCGCGGGCCGGCTACGACGTGGCGGTGGGCATGTATCACGACCAGGTGCTGATCCCGGCCAAGACCCTGGCCTTCCACGACGGTGTGAACGTGACCCTGGGCCTGCCCTTCATTCGCACCTCGCCAGATCACGGCACCGCGTTCGACATCGCCGGAACGGGCCGTGCCAACCCCTCGAGTCTGGTGGCGGCGCTTCGGCTCGCCCGCCGCCTCGCGGATGCGGAAGCGGGCCTTGCCGCGCGCGAGGGCCGGCGCGCGGTGAGCGTGGCGTGAGCGCCCTCGACGAATTGCCGCCGCTGCGTGACGTCATCCGGCGGCACGGCCTCTCGGCGCAGAAGTCGCTGGGCCAGAACTTCCTTCTGGATCTCAACCTCACCGGCCGCATCGCCCGCGCCTCCGGCCCCCTCGAAGGGGCGACCGTGGTGGAGGTGGGCCCGGGGCCGGGCGGGCTGACCCGGGCTCTGCTCGCCTTGGGCGCGAAGCGCGTCATTGCCATCGAGCGCGATCAGCGCTGCCTCGATGCGCTGGCGGAAGTCAGTGACCATTATCCGGGCCGGCTGGAGGTGATCTCCGGCGACGCCCTTAAGGTGGACGTGCGCCCGCTCGTCGGCGACGGTGAGGTGCGGGTGGTGGCGAACCTGCCCTACAATATCGCGACGTTGCTGCTCATCGGCTGGCTCTCCACGGATCCCTGGCCGCCGTGGTTCGCCTCCCTCACCCTCATGTTCCAGAAGGAAGTGGCGGAGCGCATCGTCGCTGCGCCGGGCTCGAAGGCCTATGGCCGGCTGGCGGTGCTGGCGGGCTGGCGGACCACGGCGCGCATCGCCTTCGATGTGGCCCCCTCCGCCTTCGTGCCGCCGCCGAAGGTGACCTCCTCCGTGGTGCATCTGGTGCCGCGGGCGGAGCCTTTGCCCTGCGCCCTCTCCGCTTTGGAGAAGGTGACGGAAGCCGCCTTCGGCCAGCGCCGCAAGATGCTGCGCCAGAGCCTGAAATCCCTGGGTGTGGACACCGCCGCCCTGCTCGCCGCCACCGGCGTGGAGGAGACGGCGCGGGCCGAGGAGATCGATGTCGCCGGCTTCGTCAGGCTGGCGAATGCGTTCGTGCAGCTGAAGGCGGGGACCCCAGCGGATCAGGCCGCGCGGTAGGCCTTCAGGTAGCGAGCCTCGGACATGCGTTTCACGGCATGGAAGGGCGCGAGGCGCGGCGGCACCACATTGCGCCCGGTGTCGCGGAACACCAGCATGCCCGCATCCAGCGTGTCCACGACGCAGATCAGCTCCGGCTTGAACACCGCGGCGGGCCGGCGTTCCACCAGCACGGCGGACGGCTCGTTGGGATTGCTGTCGAAGCCCGCGGGCACGGTTCCGTGCTTCAGCGCCACGAGCCAGTCGCGGACCGCTTCCGTCACGATGATGCCCCCACAGGGGACGATCGCATTCTCGATGCCCGGCAGCTTGCGGATTTTGCGTCCGCCGGAGGCGATGAGCAAAAGGTCGTTGCTCACCGGCCCCTGAGCCGCAGCTTGCGAATGGCGGTGAGGGCGGCAAAGACTGCGCCGAGGATGACGATGCGGCGACCGGAAGCCGAGGATGGGGGCGCCGGCACGGCGCTCACTCCACCGGCTTCAGACGCGCGCCCGCCACGGCGGATTGGGTCACGGCGGGGCCGAAATCGCCATCCACATCGGCTCCCAGCTCGCGCTGCCACGGGCGCCAGCGCTCCAGCACCACCAATGCCACCACCAGCACTGCTGCCAGGCCCAGGGCAAGAACGGTGTAGGACAGGCCGGTGAGATCCATGAAGGTCAGCTTGCCCGGGCCGCCGCTGAGCAGCCACGGCGCCAGCGCCGGCTCGGCATAGCCGAACGCCACGGCCCCGGCGATGCCGCCGGCCAGGGTGAAGAGGGCGTCGCGATAGCCGGCGCCGATCTGCGCCAGGATGGTTCCCGGACAGGCGCCGGCCAAGGCGATGCCGGCGCCCAGCACCAGGCCACCCAGCACGTCCGCCGCATAGAAGGTGGCCTTTGGCGCCAGCTTCACCAGGCCGAAGCCATGCAGCGTCGCCAGCACCACGGCACCGGTCGCCACGGCGGTGAGGAACACCTTCAGCATGATGAAATTACGCATCTGCATTTGGCCCACGATCATGCCAGGCTCGAAAACCCGCGCCTTTTCAAGGGCGAATCCGAAGACGATGCCCATGGCAACGCCGGTGAGGATGGCGGAAAGGACGGACATGGCTGTTCTCCCTGTGCGTGAGGGCGCGCTTCAAATGCGGCGCAGGACGAGGAAGGCGGTGGCGATGCCGCCCACGAACATGAAGGTGACGGCGATGGTGGAGGACATCGCCATCTGCGCCATGCCCGAAAGGCCGTGCCCGGAGGTGCAGCCGTCCGCCAGCCGGGCGCCGAACAGCATGATGAAGCCTGCGACGAATGCCACCATGTAGCGCACCGCCGGGCTGGAGGTTCCCAGCGCCCGGCGCCACACCGGCGAGATGGGCTGACGGCGGGCACCGGACAGCCGCATGGAGACGAAGGCGCCGATGGCAACGCCCACCACCAGCGCCACCTGCCACAGATTCTTCCCGGTTGCGGCCACGTGCTTGGCCACATAATCGATCTGCATCACCGCCGGATCGAACAGGGCGGCAAGGGCGCCGCCCACGGTCACATAAGACGAAGACGCGCCGAGGGCGGTCGAGATGAGCAGGAAGGCGGGCACCTGCAGCAAGCCGATGACGATCCCCGCCGCATAGGGCGACCAGGCCTTCCGGCGAAGGAAGCAGGCTCCGGAGCTGCAATTCATGGGGCTCTCCCTGGGTGGTCCGAATTTGTGCGGCGTGGTTGTCCACGCGCAGCGGCCGACGCCAGCGGCGACCCATGCCCGCACAACATTCAATATATTTAAATTAAATTATATGAATGTTTTGACAAGAGGCACATGCTGCCGCAGGCGCCCACCCGTCCGCCGCGTGCTATCCCGCACCTGGGAGACCGCCCATGATCGTGCCCGACGCCACCCCGCCCGACCCGTGCCCGCCCGACCCCTGCCCGCCCGATGCCTGCGCCGCGCGGCCGAACCGCCTGCCCTGGCCACCCATGATCTATGGCGGGGCGCTGGCTGCGGCGCTGGCCCTTGGCGCCCTCGCCCCGTCCTTTTGGCCGCCCCTCCTCGCCGGTCCGGCAGTGCGCGGCGGCGGCGCTGTCGTGGCGGGGCTGGGATTGGGGCTCGATCTGTGGGCGATCGTCACCCTCCATCGCGCCCGCACCAATATCCTGCCCCACCGGGCGGCGGACCGACTGGTCACGAGCGGGCCGTTCGCGCTCTCGCGCAACCCCATCTATCTGGGCAACACCCTGCTTTTGCTGGGGTTGGGGATGGCTCTCGCCAATGGCTGGTTGCTGGCGGCGGCGCTTCTCGCCGCGCTCGCCACCGACCGCCTGGCCGCCCGCCGGGAAGAGCGCCATCTCGCGGCGAAGTTCGGCGCCGCCTTCGATGCCTATGCGGCGCGGGTACCGCGCTGGATCGGCTGGTGGCGCGCGTCTACTCCGCCGCCTCCACCCGGGCCGGATCGTAATTGAGGATGGGCGCGAGCCATCTCTCGGCCTCTTCCACGCTCCAGCCCTTGCGGGCGGCATAGTCCTCCACCTGGTCGCGCTCGATGCGGCCGACGCCGAAATAGGCGCTCTCAGGATGGGCGAAATAGAAGCCCGACACCGCCGCCCCCGGCCACATGGCGAAGCTCTCGGTGAGGTGGATGCCCACCTTGTTCGTAGCCTCCAGCAGCTGGAACAAGGTCGCCTTCTCGGTGTGGTCGGGCTGCGCCGGATAGCCCGGTGCGGGGCGGATGCCGCGATAGCGCTCGGCGATGAGGTCATCGTTGGCAAGCGCCTCGTCCGGTGCGTAGCCCCACAGCCGGGTGCGCACCAGATGGTGCATGCGCTCGGCGAAGGCCTCGGCGAGGCGGTCGCACAGGGCCTTCAAAAGGATGGCGGAATAATCGTCGTTGGCCGCCTTGAAGGCCGCCACCCGCTCCTCCTCGCCAATGCCGGTGGTCACCGCGAAGCCGCCCACATAATCGGCGACCCCGCTCTCCAGCGGCGCGACGAAGTCCGATAGCGCGAGGTTGAACCGTCCGTCCCTCTTCGCCAATTGCTGACGCAGGGTGTGAAGCGTGGCCAGCGGCGTCTTGCGGGTGTCGTCGCGGAACAGGACGATGTCGTCGCCCATGGCGTTGGCGGGCCAGAATCCCACCACGGCGCGGGCGGTCACCCACTTTTCGGCGACCATCTTCTCCAGCATGGCCACCGCGTCGGTGAGCAGGGCGCGGGCGGGGGCGCCCACCACCTTGTCCTGGAGGATGGCCGGATAGCGCCCGGTCAATTCCCAGGACTGGAAGAAGGGCGTCCAGTCAATGAAGCGCATTAGGTCGGACAGGTCGTGGTCCTCGAACACATGGGTGCCGAGAAACGCCGGCTTGGGCGCCTCATAGGCGGAAAAATCCAGCTTCAGGGCGTTGTCGCGCGCCTTGGCGAGGGGCACGCGCTGCTTGTTGGCGTCGGCCCGCGCATGGGCTTCGGCGAGCTTGCGATACTCGGCGCGGATGTCCGCCACATAGGCGCCGCGCGTGTCCTTGTTGAGCAGATTGGAAACCACGCCCACCGCCCGGCTGGCGTCGGTGACATAGACCGCCTGCCCGCGTTCGTAGCGGGGCGAGATCTTGACCGCCGTATGGACCCGCGAGGTGGTGGCCCCGCCGATGAGCAGCGGCAGGGAAAACCCCTCACGCTCCATCTCGGCTGCGACATTCACCATCTCGTCCAGTGACGGCGTGATGAGGCCGCTAAGGCCGATCACGTCCACCTTCTCGGCCCTGGCGGTTTCGAGGATCTTGGCCATGGGCACCATGACGCCGAGGTCGATGACCTCGTAATTGTTGCACTGGAGCACCACGCCGACGATGTTCTTGCCGATATCGTGCACGTCGCCCTTCACGGTCGCCATCAGCACCTTGCCGGCGGCGGAAGCCGAGGTAACGCCCATCTCCTCCTTTTCCTTCTCCATGAAGGGCATGAGATAGGCCACCGCCTGCTTCATCACGCGGGCGGACTTCACCACCTGGGGCAGGAACATCTTGCCGGCGCCGAACAGGTCGCCCACCACGTTCATGCCCGCCATCAGCGGACCCTCGATGACGTGGAGCGGACGGGCGACGGATTGGCGGGCTTCCTCGGTGTCCACCTCCACGAAATCGGTGATGCCGTTGACGAGGGCATGGGCGAGGCGCTTGTCCACCGGCCAGGAGCGCCAGGCGAGATCCGCCTCACGCTTCTCCTTGCCGGCGGTGCCCTTGAAGCCTTCGGCGATCTCCAGCAGGCGCTCGGTGGCGTCGGGACGGCGGTTCAGCACCACGTCCTCGCAGGCCTCGCGCAGGCCGGGCTCGATCTCGTCATAGACCGCGAGTTGGCCGGCATTGACGATGCCCATGTCCATGCCCGCCTGGATGGCATGATAGAGGAACACCGCGTGCATGGCCTCGCGCACCGGCTCGTTGCCGCGGAACGAGAACGACAGGTTGGAGACACCGCCCGACACGTGGGCGTGGGGCAGGTTCTGCCGGATCCAGCGGGTCGCCTCGATGAAGGCGACGCCATAGCCGGAATGCTCCTCGATGCCGGTGGCCACCGCGAAGATATTGGGATCGAAGATGATGTCTTCCGGCGGGAAGCCAAGCTCCTGCGTCAGGATGCGGTAGGCCCGCGCGCAGATCTGTGTCTTGCGCTCGAAGGTGTCGGCCTGGCCTTCCTCGTCGAAGGCCATCACCACCACGGCGGCGCCGTAGCTGCGGACCAGCCGGGCCTTCTCGCGGAAGGCGTCCTCGCCCTCCTTCATGGAGATGGAATTGACGATGCCCTTGCCCTGAAGCCGCTTCAGCCCCTCCTCGATGATCTCCCACTTGGAGCTGTCCACCATCACCGGCACCTTGGCGATGTCCGGCTCCGAGGCGACGAGGTTGAGGAAGGTGATCATGGCCGCCTCGCTGTCGAGGAGGCCTTCATCCATGTTGATGTCGATGACCTGGGCGCCGCTCTCCACCTGGTCCCGCGCCACCGCCAGCGCGGCGGCAAAGTCGCCATTGGTGACGAGCTTCCTGAAGCGGGCGGAGCCGGTGACGTTGGTGCGCTCGCCCACGTTCACGAAGGGAATTTCCGGCGTCAGCTCGAACGGCTCCAGGCCGGAGAGGCGCAGGCGCGGCTCGATCTGCGGCACCACGCGGGGGGCCTTGCCCTTCACCGCTTCAGCGATGGCGCGGATGTGGGCGGGCGTGGTGCCGCAGCAGCCGCCCACGATGTTCACGAGGCCGGAGGCGGCGAACTCACCCACCAGCTCCGCCATGGCTTCCGGGCTCTCGTCATACATGCCGAATTCGTTGGGCAGGCCGGCATTGGGATAGGCGCACACCAGCGTGTCCGCCACCCGGCCGATCTCGGCCACATGGGCGCGCATCTCCTTCGCCCCCAGCGCGCAATTGAGGCCGATGGAGAATGGCCGGGCGTGCTGGAGCGAATACCAGAAGGCGGCGGGCGTCTGGCCCGACAGGGTGCGGCCGGAGAGGTCGGTGATGGTGCCGGAGATCATCACCGGCAGGCGGATGCCGCGCTCGGCGAACAGCTGCTCGATGGCGAAGATGGCCGCCTTGGCATTCAGCGTATCGAAGATGGTTTCCACCAGCAGGATGTCCGCCCCGCCGTCGATAAGGCCGCGCGCCTGCTCGTGATAGGCGCGGGCGAGGTCGTCGAAGGTCACGGCGCGGAAGCCGGGGTCGTTCACGTCAGGCGAAATAGAGGCGGTGCGGTTGGTGGGGCCAAAGGCGCCGGCGACGAAGCGCGGGCGGCCATCCTCCGCCTGCGCGATATCGCCGGCCTCCCGGGCGAGGCGGGCGCTCTCGAAATTCAGCTCATAGACCAGCGCTTCCATGCCGTAGTCGGCCTGGGCGATGGTGGTGCCGGAGAAGGTGTTGGTCTCCACCATGTCCGCGCCGGCGCGAAAATATTCGAGGTGAATGGCGCGCACCGCGTCCGGCTGGGTGAGGCTGAGAAGGTCGTTGTTGCCCTTCACGTCGCGCGGCCAATCGGCGAAGCGCGCGCCGCGATAGCCGGCCTCGTCGAGCTTCAGCCCCTGGATCATGGTGCCCATGGCGCCGTCGAGCACTAGGATGCGCTCGGACGCGGCCTGGGCGAGGGCGGAGAAGATGTCGGCTGCGCGGGTTTCGGTCATGGCTGGGTGATCTCGGGCTCGGGGCTTGGCACAGCCTCGGTGAAACAGATGGGCGTCCGTCGCCGGACGAAAACACGGCATCGTCGCCATTCTTGCCGGCGGCGATGGGACTGAGGCTCCCTCCCCCTCCCAACCCTCCCCCGCAAGCGGGAGAGGGCCTTTAGCGCTCAGATGGCGACTGCCTTTGGCGCATCCGCCACCGCGCTCGCCGCCTTGGGCCGCAGGCCCAGGAGGTGGCAGATGGCGTAGACGAGGTCGGCGCGGTTCAGCGTATAGAAATGGATATCGGTGACGCCGCGATCAACAAGGTCGGTCACCTGTTCGGCGGCCACGGCGGCGGCGATGAGCTTGCGCGTCTCCACATCGTCGTCGAGCCCCTCGAACCGCCGCAGCAGCCAGGCCGGCACGCTGGCGCCGGTGCGGGTGGCGAAGCTGGAGGCCTGCTTGAAGTTGGTCACCGGCAGGATGCCGGGCACGATGGGAATGTCGATGCCCCGCGCCCGCACCTTGTCCAGATAGCGGAAATACACGTCGTTCTCGAAGAAGAACTGGGTGATGGCGCGGGTGGCGCCCGCATCCACCTTGGCTTTCAGCACATCGATGTCGGCATCGATGCTCGCGCTCTCGGGATGCTTTTCCGGATAGGCGGAGACCGACACCTCGAAATCGCCGAGGCGCTTGATGCCGGCCACGAGGTCATTGGCATAGGCGTAGCCGCCGGGATGGGGCTCGTAGGCCGTGCCCACCCCGGTCACCGGGTCGCCGCGCAGCGCCACGATATGCTTCACGCCCGCCTCGCCGTAGGCGCGCACCACCGCGTCGATCTCGTCCCGGGTCGCGGCCACGCAGGTGAGGTGGGCGGCGGGGGCAAGGTCGGTCTCCTTGGCGATGCGCTCCACGGTGGCGTGGGTGCGCTCGCGGGTGGAGCCGCCGGCGCCGTAGGTGACCGAGACGAAATCGGGCGACAGCGGCGCGAGGCGAGCGATCGACGACCACAGGGTCTTTTCCATCTCCGGCGACTTCGGCGGGAAGAACTCGAAGGAGACCTTCACCGGCGGCCGGTCCATCTCCCGGCTCGCCCGGACCGGGGCGGGAGCAGGAGCAAGGGCGGGCGTGGTCATCAGGCAATCTCCCTGTCGGCAAGGTCGGCCTCGGCCATGAGCACGCGCGGGTCGCGCGCCAGCCAGAGCGAAACGGTGAGCCCGTCC
Organism: Xanthobacter autotrophicus; assembly: GCF_005871085.1. Classification (GTDB taxonomy): domain Bacteria; phylum Pseudomonadota; class Alphaproteobacteria; order Rhizobiales; family Xanthobacteraceae; genus Xanthobacter; species Xanthobacter autotrophicus. Next base: position 166,451 of record NZ_VAUP01000037.1, read on the forward strand.
CCCGCCTTGCCGTCTGGCGCGAGGGTGCGGAAGGTGACGAGGTCCAGCCCGGCGTCGGCGAGCCACCCCTCCACCGTCTCGCGCGGGAAGCCGAGATGGCGGTGGGCGTGGGCGTCGCGCAGGAATTCGAGGCCGTGGGGCGCGAAATCCACCACCAGCAGCCGGCCGCCGGGGCGCAGCACCCGCGCCGCCTCCTTCAGGGCGCGGCCGCCGTCGTCGAGATAATGCAGAACCTGGTGCACGATCACCGCATCGAACGAATCGCGCGGCGCCGGGACGGCATAGATGTCGCTCTGGCGCAGCAGGCAATGGCGGATGCCGGCCCGCTCCAGATTGGTGCGGGCGACGCCCAGCATATCCGGCGACAGGTCGATGCCCATACCGCGCTCGATATCAGGGGCGAACACCTCCAGCATGCGGCCGGTGCCGGTGCCGAGGTCCAGCAGCGATCTGATGGGCGCGGCGCCCAGCACCTGCCGCACCGCCGCTTCCACCGCCGCCTCGGGCACGTGGAGCCGGCGGATCTCATCCCACTCGCGGGCGTGGGCGGCAAAATAGGCCTGCGCTGCCGCAGCGCGTGCCGCCCGCACCGCCACGAGGCGCGCCCGGTCGCCCACCAGCACCGGATCGTCGCGGTCCAGCAGCTCAAGGAGCGCGGTGCCGATTCGCCCGCCCGCCCCATCCGCCGCCCGACGATAGAAGATCCAGCTCGCCTCCCGGTGCCGCTCCACCAGCCCGGCCTCGGCCAGCAGCTTGAGATGGCGGGAAATGCGCGGCTGGGATTGGCCCAGGATCTCGGTGAGGTCCGAAACCGTAAGCTCCGCCTCGCCCAGCACCGCGACAAGGCGCAGGCGCGTATCCTCGCCCGCCGCCTTCAGGCTTTCGAGCACAGCGGGGAACGAGAAGGACGGGCGGGATTTCGCATTCGACATAAAGATATCTTTATATCCTAACGTCGACACATTCAAGCGTCTCCCTCTCGCTCGGCTACATCGCCTCCTGCGAAGGGCCGGCACCGTAGCCGCACGGACAGGGGCAGCCATGCCGATCACGATCAGCGGCGCTGCGCGAAGTGCCATTGCGCCAACGTTCATGCGGGCATAGAGGCTTTTGTTACAGATCTGTGGAGGTGTAGGAATGCCCGGCGCTTCCGTACGATATTACCGATGTGGCGTGCGAAATTTTTCCGCGCCCGTTTCCAATTTCGTCACGTTTCACGGTTAACCCTCTCACATGACCTTGCGCCACAAACTTCTCCTCGCCGCCTTCGGGGCATCGGTTCTCACCGCGCCGGCCTTCGGCCAGGCCACCAACGGCACGAACTACAGCCTGCCCGCCAACGCGGCAGACGAAGAGGAAACCGGCACGCTACCGCCCGGCTCCGTGGGGGGCTATGGCGCGCCGCCGCCCGGCTATTCCGATCCCTATGCCCGCCAGGCTCCCGTGCGCCGGGACCAGTTGGAGCGCACCGAGCTGCCGCCCCCCGGCCAGCAGGCGACGCCCGGCTATGGCGCCCCCGCAGCGCAGCCTTATCCGCAGCAGGCCTACCCCCAGCAGGGCTACCCGCAGCCCGTGCAGCCGACCTATTCGGCCGCGCCGAGCGCCGTCGCCCCCCAGGGCGGCCCGCAGCCCGCCGCGGTCGTGCCGCAGGGTCAAATCTACGGCAACCAGGGCTATAGCCAGCAGACCTACGCGACGCCCCAGGCGGCTCCGACCGCAGGCGCCTATGGCCAGCCGGCCCCCGCCGCCTATGAGCCTCCGGCACAGGCCACCTACGGCGGCTCTGGCCGCGGCGCGGTGGACCAGGACGCCATCTACGCCAGCATCAACGCCGGTCCGCCGCCCGCCGGCGCCTATTCGCCCAACGCCGCCGTGGTGCCCGGCACCACCGAGGCGCCGTCTGGCCCGCGCATCGAGAACGTGGATCCCACCGAGCCGGTGCCGGAGCGTTTCCGCCGCCAGACGGTGGATTATGTGACCACCCAACCGGCTGGCACCATCATCATCGATACGCCCAACACCTACCTTTATTACGTGGTGGGTGGCGGCAAGGCGATCCGCTACGGTATCGGCGTGGGCCGCGAGGGCTTTACCTGGGCCGGCACGCAGAAGATATCCCGCAAGGCGGAATGGCCCGATTGGCGCCCGCCGTCGGAGATGATCCAGCGCCAGCCCTACCTGCCGCGCTTCATGGCCGGTGGCCCGGGAAATCCCATGGGCGCCCGCGCGCTCTATCTGGGCAGCACCGAGTACCGCATCCACGGCACCAACGAGCCCCAGACCATCGGCAAGTTCGTGTCGTCCGGTTGCTTCCGTCTGCTGAACGCCGACATCGAAGACCTGTTCGACCGCGCCGGCGTGGGCACCAAGGTGGTGATCCTGCCGAAGACCGGCACGCCGCAGGCCAATGCGGGCGCCCCGGTCTCCACCGCGTCCGCCGGCAAGCCGGTGGTCCCGGCCCAGCGCTGATTCTTCAAACCCGGTCGGCGTCCTGCGCCGGCCGGGTTCACCTGCTGCTCTCCCACCTCCCGGGTCCACCCCGGCAAGCCGGCGCCCAAACATCCCTCATGCGGGATGCCTCCCGGTTCCAATCCGGAGACGCGCGATGACGGCGACCCTCGAGCCTGCGTCCCGGCCTGCCGGTGCCTCGGCTTTTTCCAGCTCCCAGGCTCCCTTCCCGTTCACCGCCGGTTCCGAACACCGCTGACGCGCGAATCGGAGCGGCCGTTGCCCGTCTTGCGGGCCGGTTGACGACGCGCCGGACGATGGGTCGTGTTCCTGTTTGAAAGCAAGCCATTCGCCCTCTCTCCCGCTCGTCGGGGAGAACAAGGGCTGCCCGGTCAGGGCCTGGCACATTCAGATTGAGACACCACCTTGCGTCGCCGTTCCGAGCACCGGATTGCACCCCAACTCCGGTACACCCCGCGCTGTGAGCTGCCGGTTCCTCCTGTATGATCGCAGGGGGTGGAACGACTCACCCCAACCGGCGAGGGATCTACGGCCTCGCATCCGGAGACGGCAAAATGACAATGCCTGCGCAGACCCCCGCATCCACCGTTACCGATCAGCTCCACGCCATCCGCGCCAGCTGGGGCTGGTTCGCAGTGCTGGGCATCGCATTCATCGTGCTCGGGTTCGTGGCCCTCGCCCATGTGCTCGCCTCCACCTTCGTCACGGTGCTGTGGGTGGGCGCGCTGGTTCTCGTGGGCGGCGTGGTCCAGGTCATCCACGCCTTTCGGGTCCAGGGCTGGGGCCGCTTCTTCTACTGGCTGCTGGCCGGCGTGCTCTACGTGGTGGCCGGTGGCCTTATGATCTACAACCCGCTGCTGGGTGCCGGCGTGCTGACGCTCATGATCGGCGTGGCGCTGGCGGTAGAAGGCATCTTCCGCATCTTCGCCGGCGTGGGCTCGCGGCCCGCCAAGGGCTGGGGCTTCATCGTGGTGTCGGGCATCGTCACCCTGCTGCTTGGCGCCATCATCATCGCCCGCTGGCCGGTGAACTCGCTCTACATCCTCGGCCTGTTCCTGGGCGTCGACCTCATCGTCAACGGCGTCGGCACGCTCATGTTCGGCCTCGCCCTGCGCGAGAAGAAGAGCTGAGGCCCGTTCTGCCCCGTCCGAACCATCGGGCGGAGCGGCGGCTGATCAAGATATCCTCCCGCCCGGCCACGACTGGGGGCAATAGCCGCGACCGGGCAGGGAGGACTGTCCCGGGGGGCGCCGGGACCTCGTTGTCCGCCCGCGCACACGAGATCCGACCGGATCCGGCGCCCAGGCGGGCCATTCATTCGGCCGGCAGCGGCAGGGCCGCCGGCGCTTCCTTTTCATCCGCGACCTTCACACGGAACCAAGTGGCGTAGAGCGCCGGCACCACCAGCAACGTGAGCACGGTGGCCACAAGAAGGCCGCCCATGATGGTCACGGCCATGGGGCCCCAGAACACGCTTTCAGCGAGCGGGATCATGCCCAGCACCGCCGCCAGCGCCGTGAGCACCACCGGCCGTGCCCGCCGCAGCGTGGCATCCACGATGGCGCGGTGGGGGGTGTGTCCGTCGCGGATGTCGTGGTCGATCTGGTCCACCAGGATCACCGTGTTGCGCATGATCATGCCGGCCAGCGCGATGAGCCCCAGCAGCGCCACGAAGCCGAACGGCTTGTGGGCGATGATCAGCCCCGCCGCCGCGCCGATGAGGCCGAGGGGCGCCGTGGCCAGCACCAGCGCCAGGCGCGAGAAGCTCTGCAGCTGGATCATCAGCAGCGTCAGCATCACGATGATCATCACCGGGAACACCGCCGCCAGCGAGGCGTTGGCCTTGGCGCTCTCCTCGATGGAGCCGCCGGTCTCGATGCGGTAGCCGGGCGGCAGTTCGGCCTTGAGGGACGCCAGCTTCGGCAACAGCCGCGTGGTCACGTCCGGCGGCTGCACCCCGTCCTTCACGTCGCCGCGCACGGTGAGCACGAGGTCGCGGTCGCGCCGCCAGAGGATGGGCTCCTCATGGGCATAAGCGATGCGCGCCACCTGTCCCAGTGGCACGGCGAGCCCGTTGCGGGTGGTTACCGTGAGGGCGGCGAGGTGTTCGAGGTCCAGGCGTTCCTCAGGGACGGCGCGGGCCACCACGTCGATGAGCAGGTTGCCCTCGCGGTGCTGGGTCACGGTATAGCCGGACAGCAGGGTCTGGAGGGTCTCGGCGAGATCGCGCGGGGTGGTGCCGAGGGCGCGGGCGCGGTCCTGGTCCACGGCCAGGGTGATGGACTTGACCTGCTCGCCCCAATTGAGGTGGGGGTCGATCATGTCCTTGTCGGCGGCCATGACCACGCGCACCTTCTCGGCGATGTCGCGCACCGCGATGGGGTCGGGGCCCACCACGCGGAACTGCACCGGGAAGCCCACCGGCGGGCCGAACACGAAGCGGTCGACGCGCACCCGCGCTTCCGAGAGCGCACCTTCGGCGAGGGCGCCGTCGAGCCGCGCCTTGAGCCGCTCGCGGGCCTCGATGTCCTTCGCCACGATGACGATCTGCGCGAAATTCGGGTTCGGCAGCACCGGGTTGAGGCCGAGCCAGAAGCGCGGCGCGCCGCGGCCCACGTAAGTGGTGGCGGTCGCCACGTCGGCATCGTCGCCGATCAGGGCCTCAGCCTTCTTCGCCGTGGCCTCGGTGGCGGTGATGGACGTGCCCTCGGGCAGGCGCATCTCCAGGAACAGCTCGGGCCGGGTGGAGGTGGGGAAGAACTGCTGCTGCACAAGGCCGAACGCCACGACGGAGCCGACGAACATCGCCACCGTGGCGCCGATCACCAGGAAGCGGTGCCGCAGGCTCGCCTCCAGCACCCGGCGGAAGGCACGGTAGAGGCGGCCGTCGTGCATCTCGTGGGCATGGCCCTTCTTCATGTCGGGCAAAAGCACCGTGCCGAGATAGGGCGTGAAGATCACCGCCACGAACCACGAGGCGATGAGGGCGAAGCCCACCACCCAGAAGATGCCGCCGGCATACTCGCCGGAGGACGACTTGGCGAAGCCCACGGGCAGGAAGCCGGCGGCGGTCACCAGCGTGCCGGTGAGCATGGGGAAGGCGGTGGAGGTCCAGGCGAAGGTGGCCGCGCGCATGCGGTCCCAGCCCTCCTCCATCTTCACCACCATCATCTCGATGGCGATGATGGCGTCGTCCACCAGAAGCCCCAGCGCAATGATGAGTGCACCGAGGGTGATGCGGTGCAGGTCCATGCCGGTGGCGAACATGACCAGGAACACGATGGCCAGCACCAGCGGCACGGAGAGCGCCACCACGATGCCGGTGCGGAAGCCCAGCGACAGGAAGCTCACCACCAGCACGATGACGAGGGCTTCCACGAAGGTCTTCAGGAACTCGCCCACCGATTCGCCGACGATGTGCGGCTGGTCGGCCACCTGGGTCACATCGATGCCCACGGGCAGCTCGGCGGTGGCCTCCGCCATGGCCGCCTTCAGCTCTTTGCCGAGGGTGAGGATGTTGGTACCCGCCGCCATGGACACACCGATGCCGATGGCCGGGCGCCCATGCTGGCGCACCAGGAAGGAAGGTGGGTCCTCGTATCCACGCTTGACGGTGGCGATGTCGCCGAGGCGCACCAGCGAGCCGTTCACCGCCACCGGAACCTCGGCGATGGCCTCGACGCCGCTGAAGGCGCCGGTGAGGCGCAGATTGATGCGGTCGGAGCGGGTATCCACCGCGCCACCCGCCACCACGGCATTCTGCCGGGCGACGCTGTCGAACACCTGCGCCGGGGTGACGCCCAGGTTGGCGAGGCGGGCGTGGGAGAACTCAATATAGATTCGCTCGGGCCGCTCGCCGATGAGGTCGACCTTTTCCACGTCCTTCACGCGCAACAGGCGCTGGCGGATGATCTCGGCCTGCCGCTTCAGCTCGGCCGGGGCGGCACCCTCCCCGCTCAGCATGTAGAGGGCGGAATAGACGTCGCCATATTCGTCGTCGAAGCCGGGGCCGATGACGCCCGCCGGCAGGTCGCCGCGCATGTCGGCGACCTTCTTGCGCACCTGGTACCAGAGGTCCTTCACCTCCCGCGCCGGGGTGGAATCCGCCAGGAAGATCTGCACGAAGGAGACGCCGGGGCGCGAATAGCTCTCCACCCGGTCGAGGTGCGGCAGGGACTGCAGCTTCTTCTCGATGGGGTCGGCCACCTGGGCCTGCATTTCGGACGCGGTGGCCCCCGGCCACGCCGCCTGCACCACCATGACCTTGATGGTGAAGGAGGGGTCCTCGGCGCGGCCGAGGTTGAGGTAGGAATAAGCCCCCGCCGCTGCCAGCAAGAGGACGGCGAACAGGGTCAGTGCGCGGTGGGTGATGGCCCAGCGCGAGAGGTTGAAGCCCGAGCCGGCTTCGTCCGGCGCGCTCCCGGGGGGCTGGTCGGCGGGGCTCACGGCCGGATCTCCCTGAGGCCGGCGGCGGCCATGTCGGTGCTGCCCGGAAGCTTGGCGGTGCGCACTTTCTGGCCCGGCAGCAGCGTCTGCACGCCCAGCGTCACCACCTCGTCGCCGGGCGCGACGCCGCCGGCCACCAGCACCTGATCCTCCGTATAGGCAGCGATGGTGATCGGCCTTGCGGCAAGGGTGCGGCTGGCGCCGTCCACCACGAACACCTGCGGGCCATGGCCCCGATCGATGACGGCGGACAACGGCAGCCGTGCCACCACCTGCTGGTCCTTCGGGCGCAGGGTGACGGTGGCGGTCATGCCGAGGGCGACGGTGGCATCCGCCCCATCGAGGGTGAAGCGCGCGGGATAGGTGCGCGATGTGGCATCGGCCTGGGGCGAAAGCTCGCGCAGCCGGGCGGGAATGCGCCGGCCCGGCTCGGCCCACAAGGTCACGAAGGCATCGGCGGCGCGGGCATCGGCCAGCGCGGTCTCCGGCAGGGAAACCACGGCCTCCTTCTCGTCCAGCCGCGCCACGCGGACGATGGTCTGGCCGGAGGACACCACCTGCCCCGGCTCGGCGGCGGTGGCCACCACCACGCCCGCCGCATCGGCCACCAGCTCGGCATAGGAGAGCCGGTTCTCGGCCAGTTCCAGCGCCCGCTTCGCCCGCTCCAGGCGGCCGACCGCCTCCTCCTTGGCGAGGGATTTGCGATCGAGATCGGCGTTCGAAGAGTATCCCTTTGCAGTGAGCGACCGGTAGCGCCCGTCCTCGGCGGAGGTCTGGTTGAGATTGGCGGTGGCGGCGGCGAGTTCCGCCCGCGCGCTCTCCAGTTCGAGCCTCAGGTCTTCGGGATCCATGCGGGCCACCACGTCGCCCGGCGCCACCAGGTCCCCCACCTCCACCTTCCGCTGCACCATCTTGCCGCCCACGCGGAAGGCAAGGTCGATCTCCCGCCGCGCCCGGACCACGCCGACGAAGGTCTTCTCCGCATCGCGCGGCTTGAAGGCCACGGTGGTAACCTGCACCGGCCGCGCCACCACCTGAGGCGCATCCGCCTGAGTCTGGGCGGGGGCCTGGTCTCCGCAGGCGGTGAGCAGGGCGGCGACGGCGGCGAGAGAAGAGACGAGCAGGCCCGCACGCAAAAGGCGCGGCGCACCGGAAGACGGATGGGGGTCGGGGGCAGCGACTGGCATGGCACGGTCCTGTCAAATGTCGAGTAACAGCTCAACGCTGACGAAATTCATCTTTCATCACTTTTAAGGCGCACGAAAGCGCGCGGATCACTCCCGTTCAGGGGAGTGGTGTCCGCTCCACCTCGATGCTCCGCAGAATGAAGCTGAGGCTGGCCCGCAAGCCCGCCTCCAGATCCTCGTCGATATGCTGGACCACCAACACCGGGTGGCAATAGCGCACGCAGGCGCCGAGGATGATCTGGCTCGCCATCCCCGGATCATGGGGCACGAAGACGCCGCTCTCGATGCCCTCGGCCAGCACCTTGGCGATCATGCCGCCGATGCGCGCCTTGTGGGCCTCGATGGCATCCCAATTGTTCTCCATGGCCACCAGCACCATGTCGTGCACGCGCCGCTCCTCAAGGAAATTCTCCTTGTGGTAGCGCAGGATGGTCACAAAGCCCTCAATGATGCGCTCTTGCGGGGTGCCCTCTCCCGCGAGCACGGCGGCGATCTGCGCCTCGTTCTCAAGCAGGGTGCGGGTGCAGATGGTGGCGACGATGGCGGTCTTGGAGGGGAAGAAGCGATAGACGTTGGCGGCCGACATGCCCAACTCGGCGGCGATGTCCGCCACCGCCGTCTTGGCGAAACCCATGCGGCGGAACAGCTCTTCCGCCGTCCGCGCGATGCGCTCGCGGGTCTCGTCCGCCGTCTCCTTCACCCGGATGTTCAAGGCCATCTCCATCAGAACTGATGAATATCATAAATCATCAGTCATCGAATTCCAAGGCCGTTGAAAACGCCCGACGGAAAATTCCGGCGCGCCTGTCGGAGCGCGCCCGGCGCTTGCGTCCTCGGCAGGAGACCGGGTGGGGCCGGCTGGCCGAGGGAGGAGCAAATGGCGCGAACGGTGCTGGTGCTGGTGGGAACCAAGAAGGGGGCCTTCATCCTCGAAAGCAACGGGGCTCGCCGTGCATGGGCCCTGCGCGGCCCGTATTGCGACACCTGGCCCATGAACCATGTGGTGGGCGACCCGGCGACGGGACGCATCCATGCGGGTGGCGGCAACGAATGGTTCGGCCCCGCCGTGTGGCAGTCGGACGATCTCGGCGCCTCCTGGCGCCATTCCAGCCGGGGCCTCGCCTATGCCGAAGGCGAGACGCCGGTGAAAACCGTGTGGAGCCTCGCCCCCGGCCCCGGCGGCACGCTCTATGCCGGGGTGGAACCGGCCGGCCTGTTCCGCTCCGACGATGGCGGGGAGAGCTTCACCCATCTGGACGGGCTCCAGCAGCACCCCTCCCGCGCCGAATGGAATCCGGGCGGGGCCGGGCTGATCCTGCATTCCCTCGTTCTGGACCCGGAAGATCCCGACGGAGTATGGGTGGGCATCTCCGCCGCCGGCGTGTTCCACAGCGCCGATGGCGGCAAGACCTGGAGCGCGCGCAATCGCGGCACCCGCGCCGATTACCTGCCCGAGGGCCAGAATTATCCCGAGCACGGCCAGTGCGTGCATTGCGTGGTGAAGGCACCGGGCATGCGCCATCGGCTCTACCAGCAGAACCATTGCGGCATGTACCGCTCGGACGATGGCGGAGTGAGTTGGGCCAGCATCGAGCAGGGCCTGCCCTCCAGCTTCGGCTTTCCCGCCGCCGCCCACCCGCGCGATCCGGACACGCTCTTTCTGGTCCCGCTGAACGGCGACACGGCGGGCCGCTTCATGCCCGATGCCAAGGCCGCCGTCTGGCGCACCCGCGACGGCGGCGCAAATTGGACCGCTCTGCGTGCGGGCTTGCCGCAGCAGAACGCCTATTTCAACGTGCTGCGCCAGGCCATGGCCACCGACACGCTGGAGCCGGCGGGCGTCTATTTCGGCACCGGCTCGGGCGAGCTTTATGTCTCACCCGACGAGGGTGAGACCTGGAGCCGCGTCGCCGAGCACCTGCCCACCATCTCCTCGGTGGAGACCCTCGTCGTGGAGGCATGACCATGCCCGCCGATCCGCAATCGTCGCCCCGCGCTCCCGTGCGGGTGCGGCTGCCCGCCCATCTGGTGCGGCTGTTCCCCGATGGCGAGACGCTGGTCGAGGTGGTGGCTGGCGATGTCCGGCAGCTCATGGACGCGCTGGAGGCGCGCTGGCCGGGCATGCGCGACCGGCTGTGCGACGAGCGCCCGGCCATCCGCCGGCACATCAATGTGTTCGTGAATGGCCGCCGGGCCCGGCTCGACACCCCGCTCGTGCCGGGAGCGGACGTCTTCATCCTCACCGCCATCAGCGGCGGCTGAGCCACCTTGCATTCATGCAAAATACTTTATTAACCATAAACTTATCGGCACCTCTTGAGGTGTCGATGCAGCCTCGCCCCACGATCCGGCGAAGCATCGCCCTTCAGCCCGGCGGGCGCGACCGCCCGAACCGAAGAGCTTTAATTTCAATAGGGTAAACGAATTACTTCACACGACCGTCCGCGATCAGGCAGCCGGGCGGAAACGGGGCGCCGGCCAGCGCCGCCACCACGCATTGCGCGGAAATGAGGTTACCCCGCGCCAGCGCCTCCTCGCTCGATCCCGCCGCATGGGACGTGGCCACCACGTCCGCGCGCGCGGCGAGGGCTTGAGCGAGGGGCTGCAAGGCCGGGTCCGCTTCCGCCTCGAACACGTCGAGGCCGGCGCCCGCGATCTCGCCCTGTTCCAGCGCGGCAAGCAGGGCCGCGTCGTCGACGAGGCCGCCGCGGGAGGTATTCACCACCACCGTGCCCCGCTTCATGGCCTTCAGCGTCACGGCATTGATGACATGGTGCGTTTCCGGCGCCAGCGGAGCGTGAAGGCTCACCACGTCGCTCCGCGCGATCAACTCGTCGAGCGGCACGAAGGTAACGCCGGCGGCATCAGGGTCCGGCCGGCGCGATGTGACCAGCACCGTCACGTCGAACCCGGAAAGACGCCGCGCCACCTGACGTCCGATGCGGCCGAAGCCGATCAGCCCCACCGTCTTGCCGGTGAGATCGGACCCGACCACCACCCGCCAGTCGCCGCGCGCGATGGCGGCGTCGCTTTCCTTGAGGCGCCGGAGCACCGCCAGCGTCAAGGCAATGGTGTGGTCCGCCACCGCCGGATCGTTGGCTCCGGCCGCGATGGTGACCACCCGACCAAGATCGCGCGCCGCAGCCACGTCCACGCGGTCGTAGCCGACGCCGCGCCTGGCGATCACCTTGAGCTGGGGGTGGGCGGCGAGCACATCCCCCGTCACCGCCCGCTGGCCAACGATCCAGGCTACCGCCCCGTCCAGCAGGGCATTGAGATCGGCGTCCGGTATGTGAGTGTCGACCGCGTCACCGGGCAGGCCGGAGGGCACCACCTCGAAGCCCCCCTCCTCCAGGAAGCGGGTGGTGGCATCATCGAACAGACGGGTGGTGACAAGAACCTTGGGGCGGGAAGCGGACAAGAGAGCGGACCTTTCAGGCGGAGGGGTCCCCTCTCCTCCCCCGCTCGGCCGCCAAGATCAACCCCGCGAAAATCAACCCTCACATGCAAAAGGCGGCGCTGACGGCGCCGCCTGGAAGAATGGGGGCGAAACCGATTCGCCCCCCAAGCCCGCCGGCCCGGCGGGCTTTATTCAGGCAACCCTGTTCAGGCGGCCTGAGCCGACCCCGCGCCCTCGATGCTTTTCGGCGCCTCGGCACCCGCAGCGGTGGCGATCGGGATGATACGGGGCTTCTTGGCCTCGGGAATGCTGCGCACGAGGTCCACGTGCAACAGGCCATTCTCAAGGGCGGCACCCCTCACCTCCACATGGTCGGCGAGCTGGAAACGGCGCTCGAAGGCCCGTCCCGCGATGCCGCGATACAGCATCTGGCCGGCCTCGGTGGTTTCAGCCGCTTTCTTCTCGCCCTTGAGGGTGAGGGTGTTCTCCTTCACCTCGATGCCCAGCTCGGACTCGGTGAAGCCCGCCACGGCAACGGTGATGCGATAGGCATTCTCGCCGGTTCGCTCGATGTTGTAGGGCGGGTAGGTGGGCGCCGCATCCACGCCCCCGACGGAATCGAGCAGCGAAAACAGCCGATCAAAACCGACGGTGTTGCGGTACAGCGGAGATAGATCAAACGTACGCATGGCATATCCTCCTTTGAAGCGACATGCAGGCCCCTCCGAAGCCGGGGCCGGTTCCGGCGCCGCCACGAGTGCCCGGCGCCTGGGAAGGATGTGGGGAAGCCGTTTTCGGGCGTCAAGGGGCGGAAGCCACGGGTCGGTTTCCTGAACATCGGATGAACGGTGGCGTCGGATTTCATTCAAGCACCACCGGTAAACTTGTGGGCTGACGTGAAGCTCCATCCGCAGATGTCGCGGAAAGGGAGGGAGCAGGCGATGCGCGCCGCCCCGGCTGCCATTTTGGCCTTCCTGTGCGCCCTGTTGGCGATGCCGGCACCGCCGGTCGCCGCCCAGTGCACGCTTGGGGAACAGGAGGTGGCCCTTCAGCCCGGCCCGGATGCGCCGGCTGAAACCACCGAAGCACAGCCCGGCGAGACCGCCGCGCCCGGGGCTTCCGGCCGGCACCTGAGCCAGATGGCGGAAGCGTTCACTGCCCATGTCCCCGCGCCCCTTTCCCCGCGAAGCCGCCCCGATCCCTTCCGGCCAGTCCAGGCCCGCCCACCCGGCGCACCGCCGCTGAAATCGGAAGAGGTGGCGGCGAACCTGAAGGCCCGCGGCTTCATGGACGTGAGTGCCGTGCGCCAGCGCGGGCGCAGCTTCCTCGCCGAGGCCACCGGGCCGCGGGGCGAACGGGTGCGTCTGGTGCTGGATGCCGACAGCGGCGAGATCAACGGCATGCAGGTGATCGGCTTCCGCCCCACCGCGCCGTGACGAGCGAAGGCCGCGATTGTGAAGGCCCGCCCGAGCGTGTAACCCTCGCGGACCGATCCGGGCCGGGTCTTCCGGCTTGCGACCCAGCAGAGCCTGCCGAAGCCTCGCATGACCCTGTTCGCCCTTCCGAACCATCCCGTGCCCGACGGCTGCGTCACCGGCGAACTCATCGCCGAAGACGGCGTGAAGCTGCGCTTTGCCCGCTGGGCGCCCGAGGCCGGCAGCGTGAAAGGCACCGTCGCCCTGTTCGGCGGCCGCTGCGAATTCATCGAGAAATATTTCGAGGTGGTGCGCGAGCTGCGCTCCCGCGGCTTCGCCGTGGCCATGGTGGACTGGCGCGGCCAGGGCGGCTCCCAGCGCCTGCTGCGCAATCCGTTGAAGGGGCACGTCGCCCGATTCAGCGACTATCTCCTCGACCTGGAGGTGTTCGCGCGCGAGGTGATGCTGCCCGATTGCCCGCCACCGCATTTCGCGTTGGCCCATTCCATGGGCGCCACCATTCTCCTGTCCTCGGTGCTGGACGGCCAGCGCTGGTTCGATCGCATGGTCCTCACCGCGCCCATGCTGGGCCTGGATGCGGTGCCCTTCGAAGGGATCGTGCGCCCGATGTCCCTCGCGCTCGCCCATCTGGGCTTCGCCCGCGCCTATGTGCCGGGCGGGCACGGACGCGCGCTGTCGCGCATGCGGTTCGAGGGCAACCTCCTGACCTCCGACCGCGCCCGGTTCGAGCGCACCCAGGCCCTCGCCAGCGCCTTCCCGATGCTGGACCTCGGCGCGCCCACCATGGGCTGGCTCGCGGGGGCCGAGGCGACCATGGCGGAACTGACGCACCCGGACACCATCAGCCGCATCCGCCAGCCCCTGCTCATCATCGCCGCCGGGGGCGAGCGGCTGGTCTCCAACAAGGCGATTGAGCATTTCTCGGCCCGGCTCATCGCCGGCGCCCATGTGGTGGTGCCGGCCAGCCGCCACGAGCTGATGATGGAGCGCGACATCTTCCGCGCCCAGTTCTGGGCCGCGTTCGACGCCTTCATCCCCGGCACGCCGATCCTGTAAGGCGGCATTCTCGCCATCAGGAGGCGAAAAGCCTGCTGAGTTCCACGCCGTGAGGAGGCGAAAAGCCTCCAGAACTCACGCGGTGAGGAGCCGAAGCGCCTCCAGAACTCACGCGGTGAGGAGGCGAAGCGCCTCCAGAACTCACGCGGTGAGGAGGCGAAGCGCCTCCTCATGCACCCTGCGGCTGCCCGCTGCCACCACGCGCCCGCCATGGACCGGCGAGCCGCCTTCCCAGCTGGTGACGATGCCCCCCGCCCCCTCGATGATGGGGACCAGGGCGATGATGTCGTGATCCTGCAGTCCGGTCTCGATGACGAGATCCACCAGTCCCGCCGCGACCATGCAGTAGGCATAGCAATCGCCGCCGTAGCGGGAGAGGCGCGCGCGCTCCTCCACGGTCTCGAAGGCCGCGCGGTCAGGCGTGTTCATCAGGCGCGGGCTGGTGGTGAAGAGGATGGCGTCCTCGAGGCGCTTGCAGTCCCGTGCTGACAGGATGCGCTCCCCTGCGGGGCCACGGTAGCGCGCGACGCCGCCGTCGCCGAAAAAGCGCTCGCCGATGAAGGGCTGGTGCATCATGCCGTAGACCGGATCCCCCTCCTTCAGCAGGCCGATCAGCGTGCCCCAGGCGGGAAGGCCGGCGATGAATGACTTGGTGCCGTCGATGGGGTCCAGAGCCCAGACATAGGGCGCATCGCCGGCCACATTGTCGAATTCCTCGCCGATGATGCCGTGGGCCGGGAAGGTGTCGCGGATCAGCCTGCGCATGGCCTGCTCGGCGGCGCGGTCCGCCTCGGTGACCGGATCGAAGCCGCGGCCGGCGCCCTTGTCTTCCACGCCGAGGGCGGTGCGGAAGAAGGGCAGGATGGCCTCTCCGGAGACGGTCGCGAGCTTGTGGACGAAAGCGTCGAAATCGACGGCGGTCATGACGGCTCCGCAGAATCAAGGCGATGGGCATGCCGCGGGACCCGCGCCAGCAGTTGGCGCGGAGTCGCGGCGGTCGGCGCCGAAAAGGCGCGCGGCCAACAAAGCGCGCGGCTCCGTCGCTGCCAAGGAAAAAGATGACCGCGACATGGACGGGACAAGCGGACCGGGAGACGTGGGCCCGGAAAGGCCAGCCGCAAAAGCCTGCAACGCAAATTCGCTCCCCGCTTGGGCGAACGGCAGGCATCGCAATGATGCAATCGCGCACCAAATAGGCAGTCGACGAACAAAAGACTGCAAACGAATGGTTTTAGTTGAGCCGGAGCTGCCCAAACAATCCGCCGGTCCGGGCCTTGATGCAAAGTGGCCGCAGAGGCATATTGGTGCAGCGCGGCATTGCTTGTTGCAGTGCCGCTGCCCTCCTTGGGCGTTTCCTCCCTAGACTTGGACCGCTCCGGCAACGTGAGCGGTCCCTTTCTTTTTGGGCCTGCCTGCGCGGGTCCTTCTGCGGAACCCCTGGTCGAGCGCCGGATCTGGCCACGCTTTCTGGCGAAGGCTCTCCTCGGTTGCGAGCGCCTTTCTTGTGAGCGCTTTTTGGCTGAGGTTTTCGACGTGGTACCGTCAGGTCCGAGCACCTCAAGGTCGGAGGCATCTCGCCCTCAGAGCACCGCCTTCAAATCCGCGCCTGTTGCCCGGCCGCCGCGGATGCCCCCTCCCCTATCCGACCGATGCGCGTATCCGACACGACGTGCGTCGCCCCCGGTCCGCTCCCATCCCGATCACGCCCTGACGCGCGATGCGCCCATGAAGACGCGCGAACGGATTTGGAGCCCGAAGGGGCCCCGATCACAGACACAGCAGGATGATTTGCGACTCGATGCGAATAATTTTTGCCCGGAGGCGGCCAACAACAGGAGCGACCGGACGCAGCGCGCTCAGAATAAAATAAATAAAATCAATGGCTTATTGTGCGATGTCAGACTGCGACAAAAGGGGACTTGATTTATGGCACCGCACTGGGCTATTTGTGCACTGCGACATGGCGATTGGCGTCGCTGTGTCGCTGCCCTCCTTGGGCGTTTCCTCCCTAGACTTGGGCCGTTCGCTCACGCGGACGGCCCCTTTCTTTTTGGGCCTGCCGATTGCGCAGATCATGCGCCGGAGACCTGAACGGCCGTCTAGCAGGCTTGCGGGAAGCGATCTCTCGTCACTTTCTCCCCCACCAAAAACCGACATGACACCAACGCACCCGCGTTGATGTCCGCAACCGGTATAATGATGCTCAAACCATCAGCCGTGGTGGAATTGGTAGCCGTGCCATTCGAAAAACGCAAGGCACCAGTTTAAAAAATGCAATGCTCGCTCACTCGGCAGCTGCGCGCGATGGCGCAAGCCGGTCGATGACGGCGGCAAACAGCTCCGGCAGGAGCGTGGCGATGTCGGAGCGGACCCGCTCGAACCCCGCGTGCCGCTCATAGACGGCCTCTTCCATATAGAGACTGCGGTTGAGTTCGATCTGCACCGCATGCAGGCCGGCGGAGGGATTGCCGTAATGCTCGGTGATGTAGCCGCCCGCATAGGGCTTGTTGCGCACCACCTTATAGCCGCGCGCGGTCAGCCCCTGCTCGATGGCCTCGGTCACGATCTCGCTGCAGCTGGTGCCGTAGCGATCGCCGATGACGAAATCGGCGCGGGCCATGTCCTCGCGGTTGGAGGCGGAGGGCATGGAATGGCAATCCACCAGCACCGCCAGGCCCCACTGGCGCTGCACCCGGCCGATGAGCCGGCGCAGGGCCTGATGGTACGGCTTGTAATAGGTCTCGATCCGCTCCAGCGCCTCGCTCACGGCGAGGCGGCGCGGATAAATCTCCTGCGCATCGCCCACCACCCGCGCGATGGTGCCGAGCCCGCCCGACACCCGGATCGACCGGGTATTGGCAAAGGGCGGCAACCGGCCCTCGAACATGCGCGGGTCCAGCTCATAGGGCTCACGGTTGAGATCGAGAAAGGAGCGCGGGAACAACGCCCGCATCATCGGCGCCCCCTCAGACACCGCATGGACGAACAATTCGTCCACGAACGTATCTTCCGAGCGCCGCAACGTGGCAAAGTCGAGCCGGGTCTGGGCGACAAAGCTGCGCGGATAGATTCGTCCGGAGTGCGGGGAATTGAAAACGAACGGCGCGGTCATGCCGGCCGGCGCGAGCACCTCGAAGGCGGGGTCAATGGCGTCGGCGAGGCAGGCGGTCATCAAGGAACCCAATGGCTTGGAAACGTTCCAGAAAAATCGCCTGGACCGGACCGCATGATGGCCCGGCGGGCAGCGATTTGTGAAGAGGTTGCGGGACCTTCACTTCGAATTTACCCGATTGGGTCAGACAAGTCATATGGCCCCCGGCCCCGCACCGGGGAAGGACCGATCACGACATCAGGGGAAGTGGCGTGCCCAAGATCCTGCTCGCCGAAGATGACAACGACATGCGGCGCTTTCTTGTGAAGGCGCTTCAGAACGCGGGCTATTCCGTCGCCTCGTGCGACAATGGCCGGTCCGCCTATGAGCGCATGCGCGAGGAACCCTTCGAGCTTTTGCTCACCGACATCGTCATGCCCGAGATGGACGGAATCGAACTCGCCCGCCGGGCGACCGAACTCGATCCCGACCTCAAGGTCATGTTCATCACCGGCTTCGCCGCCGTGGCGTTGAATGCCGACAACGAGGCGCCCAGCGAGGCGAAGGTGCTCTCAAAGCCCTTCCACCTGCGCGATCTCGTCTCCGAGGTGGGAAAGATGTTGGCAGCCGCCTGATCCACACTCAGGGGTCTTGCCTCCGGCGAAACCGGCCGATATAGAGGCGGCTCCTGCGAGGGGGCGCGTAGCTCAGCGGGAGAGCACTACGTTGACATCGTAGGGGTCACAGGTTCGATCCCTGTCGCGCCCACCATCCCTCACCTCGACCTTGCGATGACCTCGCCGGGTCTCCGGCATTGCCGGAGACCGAACGGGACGCAGACACCGCGCCGCAGACACCGCGCCTATGTCGCGGCGTTTCCTGCCGACGCGCGCGCTTTTCCGTCCGGCTGCGGACGATTGCGCGCCCTCTCCTCGGATATCCGAATCACCTTTGGCCGCCGTCAGGGATCAAGCCGCCCGCATGGCGACCGCGGATGCCTGGGGCCGATGAGGCGCTCTCACCGGCCCAAGTGAATCAACGGCTCCGGATCAAAGGCTCCGGATCAAGGGGTCGGTTCGACCATGTCGAACCAACCCGGCATCACTTCACCAGCAGCAGCAGCAGCTTCTGGCCAGCTGGGGAATCCAGTTCCTTCGCCGTCAGCTTGCCATCCTTGTTGGCATCGGCCGCGTTGAAGCGGGTGCGAACCACCGCGAGCCACTCGTCCATCTCAAGCGTCTTGTCGCCATCCTTGTTGATGGCCTTCCAGTCCGCATCGGTCAGCCGGCCGTTGGTCTCGTCCTTCTCCAGGGTGGTGTCGCCGTCCGGATTGATGGCCACGAACAGCTTGGAGCCGAGGTCGATCACCTCGACGATCTCCAGCGTGTCGTCGCCATCCTTGTTGAGCAGGGCAAGAGCGTCCTTGCCGGAGGTCGCCGCAGAGGCAGACACGATCCCGCCAAGCGAGAGCATGCCTGTCAGCACCGCGGCGGCACCCAGGCGAAACAGCGTGTGCGACATGGAACGTCTCCTTCTTATGCGCCCGCCGTTCGGCAGGCCGGTATCAGCGAGGCTGTAGCCTTCCGCCCTCGCGACGGCAACACGAGGCTGCCCCGGTTGGTCACTGCCATTCTGCATTGCAGGACGTGCACCTGTCAGCCCAGGGGCCGGCGTTCAGTCCGCCGCCGCACCCGAACGGCGCGGGCGGCTCCAGGTCCCGACGGTGCGGCCGTTCCATCGATCGCCGCGCGCCATCCGGCACCGCCGCCGCTGCGTATGGGACTGGCCGGGTCGCAAGCCCAGCGCCGCATCAGCGCGCCATGGATTGACGCGCGGGCGCGCAGGCGCCATCTCGCCGGGACATCTTCGAGGAATCCATGACCGCAAACCTGCCCGCGTTCTCCCCCGACACGACGCACCTGCCCCCCGACCACCCGAAGGTCGCCTTCGGCCGCATCGGCGTGCTCATCGTCAATCTCGGCACGCCGGAGGCCACCGACTACTGGTCCATGCGGGCGTACCTGAAGGAATTCCTCTCCGACCGGCGGGTGATCGAGGTGAACCGCGCCCTGTGGTGGTTCGTCCTCAACGCCATCATCCTCACCAAGCGGCCCGGCCCCAAGGGCCGCGACTATGCCAGCATCTGGAACCATGAGCGCAACGAAGGCCCGCTGAAGACCATCACCCGCGACCAGGCGGAGAAGCTTGCGGCGCAACTCGCGGGCCTTGACGAGCGCATCGTGGTGGATTTCGCCATGCGCTACGGCAAGCCGCCCATCGCCGAGCGCCTCGCCGCGCTCCAGGCCCAGGGCTGCGAGCGCATCCTGCTGGTGCCGCTCTATCCGCAATATTCCGCCGCCACCTCCGCCACGGTGTGCGACAAGGCTTTCGATGCGCTGAAACAGATGCGCTGGCAGCCGACTCTGCGCGTCGCCCCGCCCTGGCACGACGATCCTGTCTATATCGATGCGCTGGCCACCTCGCTGGAGCGGCACCTGGCAGCCCTCGATTTCGAGCCGGAGGTAATCCTCGCCTCCTTCCACGGGGTGCCGAAATCCTATTTGCTGAAGGGCGATCCCTATCACTGCCAGTGCGCCAAGACCGCCCGCCTGCTGCGCGCGCGCCTCGGCTTCGACGACAAGCGCTTCCGCCTCACCTTCCAGTCCCGTTTCGGCCGCGAGGAATGGCTGCGCCCCTACACCGACGAGACGGTGAAGGCGCTGGCGGAAAGCGGGGTGAAGCGGCTCGCCGTGGTCAATCCCGGCTTCGTCGCCGACTGCCTGGAGACGCTGGAGGAGATCGGCGTGGAGAACCGCGAGATCTTCGAGCACCACGGCGGCAAGAAATTCGCCGCCATCCCCTGCCTCAATGCCGACGCCGAGGGCATAGGTGTACTCGCACACGTGGTGGAGCGGGAGTTGAAGGGCTGGGTGGGGTAGGCACCCACCACACGAAGAAAAACCTCCACGGGACCGCGTCTTTTATCAATAAAGCAGGAGCCAAACGGCTTCCACTCCGCTAAAAAGCGCGCTCCCCCATGGAAGGACTGAAATGAGCGAGATCACCCTGCGGCGCGCCTGCCTGGCGCAGGTCCGCGAAATGGCGCAGCGCAGCGAAATCGTCTACGTCCCCGCAGGCTCGCGCTGCATCAGCGCACGGCGCACCGGCCCCATGCAGAAGATCGACCCGCGCGCGCTGATTTCCCGCAAGAGCAGCCGCAAGGGCTGAGGGCGCTACTCCCCCGCCGGCTCCACCTTGCCGGCTTCCCAGCCGAGTATGGCGCGCTTGCGGGTCAAGCCCCAGTGGTAGCCGGTGAGGTCGCCGCTCTTGCCGATGACGCGGTGGCACGGCACCACGAAGGAAATGGGGTTCTTGCCCACCGCCGCGCCCACCGCCCGCGCCGCCTTCGGCCGGCCCACGTGCTCGGCGATGGTGGAATAGGTGGTGGCAAGGCCCATGGGGATGCGCAGCAGCGTCTCCCACACCTTGATCTCGAAATCCGTGCCGATGAAGACGATCCGCAGCGGCTGGTCACCCTGCCATGAGGTGGGATCGAATATGCGCGCCACCAGAGGCGCGGTGGCGGTGGGGTCTTCCACATAGGTGGCGTTGGGCCAGCGGGCGCGCATGTCGGCAAGCGCCGCGGCCTCCTCCCCCACGTCGGCGAAGGCGAGGCCGCACAGGCCGCGCGGCGTGGACATGGCCAGCGCCAGCCCGAACGGCGAGGGATGGAAGCCGAAGCGCACCACCAGCCCCGCCCCGCCAGTCTTCCATTCGCCCGGCGACATGGCCTCGTGCACCACGAACAGGTCGTGCAGCCGGCCGGGGCCGGACAGGCCCAGCTCGAAGGCCGCATCCAGCACGTTCGGGCATTCGGAGACGATGCGGCGGGCCCGGTCGAGGGTCACCGCCTGCAGGAAGGCCTTGGGGGTCAGCCCGCACCAGCGGCGGAAGAGATCCGTGAGCGCGCGGGCGGAGACGCCGGCGGCGGCGGCGATCTCCTCCACCTCCGGCTGCTGGCGCACATGGCGGGAAATATACTCCACCGCCCGGCGCACCACGTCATAGTCGCGGGCGGCGATGGCGAGCGGGGTGGCCGGCGTCGCGGTCATCCGGCCTCCGGAAGCGGACAAATCGAGGGCGGGGCAATCGAGCGCCAGCACGGGGCATCTCCTTCAGGTCGAGCGTGGCCCATCTGACCAGAGCCGACAAGCCGCGCCCACCCGATTTCACCGCCCTGCCGGCGCGGCCCGCCTATCACACCGGGTCGCGCTTGATCGCCAGCGGGCCGAAGGACTGCTGCGACGACATGGACTGGATGCGGTTGATGTTCACATGCCGCGGCAGGGTGCAGGCGAAGAACACCTGCTCGGCGATGTCCTCGCCGGTCATGGGGGTGGCGCCGGCATAGACCTTGTCGGCCCGCTCCTTGTCGCCGCCGAAGCGGACCACGGAGAATTCGGTCTCGGTGAGGCCCGGCTCGATGTTGGTGACGCGCACGCCGGTGCCGGCCACATCCGCCCACACGTTCAGCGAGAACTGCTTCACGAAGGCCTTGGTGGCGCCGTAGACGTTGGCGCCGGGATAGGAATAGTCGCCGGCGATGGAGCCGGTGAACACCAGGTGCCCCTCTTTGCGCTCGATCATGGCCGGCAGGCTCGCCCGCACGGTCACCAGAAGGCCGGTGATGTTGGTATCCACCATGGTCTTCCACTCCTCCAGATCCGCCGCATAGGCGGGTTCGAGGCCGAGGGCGAGGCCAGCATTGGCGAACACCACGTTATAGGCGTTGAACGGCGCCGGCAGGCTGGAAAAGGCCTCGAAGGTGGCCTTCTCGTCGCGCACGTCCAGCACCAGGGGATGGATGAGGTCGCCGAACTCCGCCTTCAGCGCCTCGAGCCGCTCGGCCCGGCGCCCCACCGCCACCACCCGCGCGCCGACGCTGGCGAAGCGGCGCACCGTCGCCGCGCCGATGCCGGAGGTGGCGCCGGTGACAAGAAGGGTCAGGGTGCTGGGATCGAGCATGGACATGGGCAGGCTCCGGCAAGCGAAGGGGTGAAGAATCTGGCGAGAAGCTAGGGGACTGCTGATTAACCCGCCTTAACCATCGCGTCCATCAACCACCCTGGGACGGTATTAAGGTGAGGCCTTGGCCTTGGTGCTGCCATGTTCTGCCGAAAGGGTGCCCGCTGTCACAGCCGGCAACGGAGTTCCCTCCGAACCGGCTGCGGCCCGAACGTTGATGGCGCTCATCCGGGCTTTTCCGCAGGTGGCGGAGGCTTGGGAGACGCGCTAGGGTTTGCGGGCACGTCCGGAGTGCGTTGAATGAAGGTGGTTCAGGTATCGGCGGCCCTGTCGCTGACCCTTGGTGCATTGGCACTCGGCGGTTGCAGCACAGAGCTCGACGGCTTCGGGGCGAAGCCGTCCGCCGTGGCGAGCAATCGGGTTCTGACGGCGCCCACCGGATCGGTGGAGAGCGCGCCGGCGCCCGCGAACGTCTCGGCCTCCACGGCGGAGACCGCTACCGGCGCGATCACGCCGCGCTCCACCGCCTCCAACGTGCCCCTCACCCCGCCCGCGGCCAACCCCGGCGGCACCGCCTATGCGGCGAGCCCGGCGCAGGGCCAGCTGTCCGGTGCCTGGACCTTCACCTGGGACGACGGGCGCAATTCCTGCCCGCTCAAGCTCAGCACCGATCGCGGCCTTTCCGGCCTCTCGGCCCAGGCCGACGTGTCCTGCCCCAGCGAGATCTTCATGACCAAGGGCTGGGACATGATGGGCTCGGACATCGTGCTGCAGAACCATCAGGGCAAGGTCACCGCCCGGCTCCAGCCGTCCGGCCCCAACCGCTATGTGGGCCTCATCTCCGAGAGCAACCAGCAGGTCTCTCTCAGCCGCTGACGGGGATCTTCTCCCGTTCGCCGAAGCGCTCCTCGAACACCAGGTCCTCCAGCGTCAGCCTTTTGCGCCAGCCCGCCCGCTCAAGGTCCGGTGTGTGGGCGAATCCCTCCACATAGCCCACGCACAGCAGTGCGATGGGCACGATGTGGTCGGGAATGGCGAGGATGCGGTGCAGGTCCGCAAGGGCGAGGATCGAGACCCAGCCCACGCCCAGATTCTCCACCCGCGCCGCCAGCCAGATATTCTGCACCGCGCAGACGGTGGAATAGATGTCCATCTCGCTCTGGTGGGTGCGACCCAGCACCACCGGTCCGGCGCGCTCGCGCTCGCAGGTGACGCACAGCAGAAGCGGCGCCTCGCGCAGCCCTTCGAGCTTGAGCGAACGGTAGAGATCGGCCCGCTCGCCCTCGAACATGGCGGCGGCCTCCGCATTGGCGCGGGTGAAGGCGGCGTGCAGCGCCTCCTTGGTGGCGCTCTCGCGGATGACGATGAAATTCCACGGCTGCAGGAACCCCACCGAGGGCGCCGCATGGCCCGCCGCCAGCACGCGGGCGAGCACATCGGGCGGCACCGGATCGGGCCGGAAATTGCGCCGCACGTCCCGCCGCTCGCGGATGCAGCGGTAGATGGCGGCGCGCTCTTCCGGCGAGAAGCTGTCGTCCTCTCTCATCCGGGCGCCCTCCCCTTCTTGGCTTCGCGGCATTCGAAGGCGCGCGTTCGCCATTGATAGCCAGTGGGCGCCCAAGCAGGCTCCAAGGTCAATCCCTGCCGACAAGGCAGTCCACGGCGGCGCGCCAGGCCGCGAGCCGGCCGGCGCGCACCTCGGCCGGCATGGCGGGCACGAACCGCCGCTCCAGCCGCCAGCTTTGCGCGAAGATATCCGGCGGCGGGAAGAAGCCGCACTGAAGCCCGGCGAGATAGGCGGCGCCCAGCACCGTGGTCTCCGTCTCCGCCGGGCGATCCACCGGCGCGCCGAGGAGGTCGGCGAGACGCTGCATGGTGAAGTCGGAGGCCGACATGCCGCCATCCACCCGCAGCACAGTGGCACCGCCCTGCCCCGGCCAGTCCGCGTGCATGGCGTCGATGAGATCGCAGGTCTGGAAGCACACCGCCTCCAGCGCCGCCCGCGCCAGCTCGGCCGGCCCGGTGGCACGGGTGAGGCCGAACAGGGCCCCGCGCACCTGTGGCCGCCAATAGGGCGCGCCGAGGCCCACGAACGCCGGCACCAGAATCACGTCCTGCGCCTCATCCGCCTCGGCGGCGAGACGGTCGCTCTCGGCGGCATGGGAGATCATCTTCAGCCCGTCGCGCAGCCATTGCACCGCCGCGCCGGCCACAAAGATGGAGCCTTCCAGCGCATAGGTGCGCCGCCCGTCGATCTGGTAGGCGATGGTGGTGATGAGGCGATGGCGCGAGGCAACCGGCGTTGCGCCCGTGTTCAGCAAGGCGAAGCATCCGGTGCCGTAGGTGGATTTCACCATGCCGGGCTGGAAGCACGCCTGCCCCACCATGGCGGCCTGCTGGTCACCCGCCATGCCGCGGATGGGGATCGGGGCGCCGAACAGCGCCGGATCGGTGACGCCGAACTCGGCCGCGCAGTCGCGCACCTGTGGCAGCAGCGCGCGGGGCACGCCGAAGAGGGCCAGCAGATCGTCGTCCCAGGCGCCTTTATGGATATCGAACAGCATGGTGCGGGACGCGTTGGTGGCGTCGGTGGCATGCACCCGTCCGCCGGTGAGGCGGAACAGGAGGAAGCTGTCCACCGTGCCGAAGGCCAGTTCGCCCCGCTCCGCCCGCGCGCGAGCATTCGGTACGGCGTCAAGGATGTGGGCGATCTTGGTGGCGGAGAAATAGGGATCGATGAGCAGGCCGGTGCGGGCGTGGACCAGCGCGCCATGGCCTTCACCCTCAAGGCGGGCGCAGGTGTCCGCCGTGCGCCGGTCCTGCCAGACGATGGCACGGTGGATGGCGCGGCCGGTGGCGCGATCCCACACCAGCGTCGTCTCGCGCTGGTTGGTGATGCCGATGGCGGCGATGTCGGATGCACCCGCCCCCGCCTGCCGTAACACTGCGCGGCAGCAGGTGAGAACCGTATTCCAGATGTCCTCCGCCTCCTGCTCCACCGCGCCGGAGGCCGGAAAATGCTGGGGCAGCTCCTCCTGCGCCAGCGCCGCGATGGTGCCGTCGCGCCGCACCAGCAGGGCGCGCGAGGAGGTGGTGCCCTGGTCGATGGCGAGGATATAGGCGGCCAAAGGTTCCTCCCGGATTTTTGCTTTTACAGGCCACCGCGCCGAGCGGCCATGTAGGCGTCGAGAGCCCGTGCTTCCTCATGGCAGGTCCGCAGGCCGAGCTTGGAGCGGCGCCACAGCACGTCCTCGGCGGTGACTGCCCATTCCTGGTCCATCAGCCAGTCCACCTCGCGGCGGCACAGATGGGCGCCGAACCAGTCGCCAAGGTCGTCCTCATGCATCACGCCCTCCAGCAGGCGGAAGCTGGACGTTCCATAAGCGCGCGCGAGGCGCTTGAGCAGGGCCGGATCGAGGGAGGGGAAGGTGCGGCGCAGGCTTTTCAGCAGATGCTCGAACCCCTCCCGCGGGAAATCCCCGCCCGGCAGCGGCACCTTGCCCGTAAAGGCCGGACCCAGCGTAGGCAAATGCGGCGCAAGCCGCGTCAGCGCGGCATCTGCGAGGCGTCGATAAGTGGTGATCTTGCCGCCGAACACGGACAGAAGCGGCGCCTCGCCCTCCGGCGCGTCGAGGGCCAGCACATAGTCGCGGGTGGCCTCCTGGGCCTTGCCCGCACCGTCGTCATAGAGCGCGCGCACGCCGCTATAGGCCCACACCACCTGCTCCGGCGCCACGGAGGCCGCGAAATACTCGCTCGCCGCCGCGCACAGATAGACCACCTCCTCGGGGCTCGCCGCCACGTCCTCCGGCCGACCGGAATAGTCGAGGTCGGTGGTGCCGATGAGGGTGAAATCGCCCTCGTAGGGGATGGCGAACACGATGCGCCCGTCCGCATTCTGGAACAGGTAGCAGCGATCGTGCGCGAACAGGCGGTGCACCACGATGTGGCTGCCCTTGACGAGGCGCAGGCGGGCGCGGGCATTCACCTTCAGCACGTCCAGCATCTGCCCGGCCCAGGGGCCGGCGGCATCCACCAGCGCATGGGCGCGCACTCTCTGCCGCCCAGCCGCCCCTTCCGCTTCGATCTCCCACAGGCCATCGACGCGATGCGCGCTTACCACCCTGGTGCGTGGGCGGATGGAGGCGCCCCGGTCCGCCGCATCGCGGGCGTTGAGCACCACGAGGCGGGCATCGTCCACCCAGCAGTCGGAATATTCGAATGCGGTGCGAAGGCCGGGGCACAGCGGCAAACCGGCGGCATCGTGTCGGAGGTCCAGCGTTCGGGTGGGCGACAGCAGGCGGCGGCCGCCCATATGGTCATAGAGAAACAGGCCCAGCCGCAGCATCCACACCGGGCGCAGGCCGGCATGATGCGGCAGCACGAAGCGCAGCGGCCAGATGATGTGCGGGGCGATGCCCCACAGCACCTCGCGCTCGGCCAGCGCCTCCCGCACCAGGCGGAACGCATAATGTTCCAGGTAGCGCAGCCCGCCATGGATGAGCTTGGTGGAGGCCGACGAGGTGCCGGAAGCGAGGTCCGCCTGCTCGAACAGCACCACCGACAGGCCGCGCCCCGCCGCATCGCGGGCAATGCCGGCGCCATTGATGCCGCCGCCGATGATGGCGAGGTCGAAGACGCGCGTGGTTTCCTCCATCCCCGCCTCCACCCCCGGTCTCCCGGCTGCACATCACGACGCCAGACTCACCGCCCCATCCCGCCAGACGATGCCGCGCCGGGCGGCGGCGTCAACTGGGGCATGACGCGTATCCCGGCCCAGCGACGGCGCAGCCGGAGCGCCGGACCTAAAGCCCGATCAACCCGCCGGCGGTGAAGCCGCCGTCCACATTCAGGGTCTGCCCGGTGATGAAGGAGGACTTGGTCTCGTCCAGCAGGAAGGCGATGCCGCCGGAGACCTCGGAGGGCACCGCATAGCGGCGCATGGGCACGGTCTTCATCCAGCCGGCACGGGCTTCCGCCGTGTGCATCGCCTTCACCATGGGCGTCTCGATGGGGCCGGGGGCGATGCCGTTCACGCGGATGTTGAAGGGCGCGAACTCCACCGCGAGGATCTGCGTCAGCACCAGTACGCCGCCCTTGGAGGCGCCATAGGCCGAGCGTCCGAGATTGCCCCTGATGCCCGAGACCGAGGCGATGTTGACGATGGCGCCGCCGCCATTCTCCTTCATCACCCGCGCCGCCTCCCGCGCCACTAGGAAGGTGCCGACGAGGTTCACGTCGAGGATCTCGCGGAACAGCGCCACCGAGGTGTCCAGCGCCGGCACGTCGCGGGCGATGCCGGCGGAATTCACCACGCCCCACAGCGGGCCGAACTCCCCTTGGGTGCGGGTGACGAGGTCTACCACCTGCGCCTCATCGGAAATGTCGGCCAGTTCGACGCGCACGCGGTCGCCGTGCCCGGCAAGCTGTGCCCGCGCCTGCTCCACCGCCACTGCATCGACATCGGCCGCGACCACGCGCCAGCCTTCTGTCAGAAGCGCCTCCACCGCGGCGAGGCCGATGCCCGAGGCGCCTCCCGTCACGATCACGCTTCGCGTCCTGCTCATCATGTCTCTCCCTTGGGGCTTTGTTTCCGGTGCCGCGGCGCGCTTCAGGCGGAGCGGGTGGCGGGCGGCGGCTCCAGCAGGCCGCGTTCGGCCAAGGCCTCACGCACCATCTTCTTGGTGATCTTGCCGTAGGCGGATTTCGGCAGCGCGTCCCAGAAATGGACGCGGCGGGGCATCTTGTAGCGGGCGACCTTGCCGTCGAGGAACGCGATCAGCTCGTCCTCGGCGAGGCTCGCGCCCTCGCGCAGCACGCACACCGCCACCCCCACCTCGCCCCACATGGGATCGGGCACGCCGAGGATGGCCACCTCCGCCACCGCCGGATGGGTGAGCACCTTTTCCTCCACCTCACGCGGATAGACGTTGGAGCCGCCAGAAATGTACATGTCGGAGGCGCGGCCGGTGATGTAGACGAAGCCCTCGTTATCCATGTGGCCGAGGTCGCCGGTGCGGAACCAGCCGTCGCGGAACGCCTTCGCGTTGGCTTCCGCGTTGTCGAAATAGCCGGCGAACACGGCAGGGCCGCAGACGCAGATTTCCCCGGTCTCGAAGGGCTGTACCTCCTCGCCCGCGTCATTCTGGATCTGGACCTGGATTCCCGTGCGCTCGAAGCCGCAGGTGCCGAGCTTCACGTTGGGACCATCCTCGGGATCATGCAGGGCCGGCGGCAGCACGGTGATGTTGCCCGTGACCTCGCCCAGTCCGAAATACTGCACCAGCACCTTGCCCAGCGCCTTCAGCGCCCGCTTCTGGTCCTCCCGATACATGGGCGCGCCAGCATAAATGACATAGCGCAGGGAGGAATGGTCGTAAGTGTTCACCGAGGGGTGCTCGGCCAGAAGCTTGGTGATGGTGGGCACGGTGAACATGTTGGTGACGCGCCACTCTTCCACCAGCCGCCACGCATCGGCGGCGTCGAACTTCTCGGACGGCAAAAGGATGGTCTTCACCGCCCGCGCCACCTGCACCAGTTGGTGCACCCCCGCCCCGTGGGACAGCGGAGCCACCACCAGCGAGGCGTCGGCCTGGGTGGTGCCGGGCATCAGGTCGCACAAATGGTTGGTGATGACGAAGGCCATCTGGCCGTGGGTAAGCACGGCCGCCTTGGGCCGCCCGGTGGTGCCGGAGGTGAAGAAGAACCAGCACGGGTCGTCGTGCTCCACGTCCGCCACCTTGGCCTTTTCCCCGAGGCGGGCGGCCACGAGGTCGGCATAGTCCGGCCCGAAATCGGCGGCGCCGATGGCGATCACCGCCGCGACGGACGGCGCCTCGGCCAGTACCGCAGGCACGTGCTCGGGGAAATCGGCATGGCAGATCATCAACCGCGCCCCCGAGGCGGAGGCGAGATAGGCCACCTCCCCCGGCGTCTGGCGGAAATTGGTGGGTACCCAAACCGCGCCGATGCGGAAGGCGGCGAACATGCTCTCGAACATTTCAAGGCAGTTCTTGGACTGCACCAGGATGCGATCACCCTTGCCCACCCCGCGATGGGAAAGCTCCGCCGCCATGGCATCCACCCGCGCTTCCATCTCGCCCCAGGTGACGGTGCGGGCGCCGTCCACGAAGCCGATCTCGCCGGGGAAGCGTCGCGCCGCCTGGCGCAGCACATGGGACAGGTTCATCACCCGCCGGCTGGAGCGGGCGACGCCGCCCTTGGGGGCGATGGCGGCGGATGGCGTTTCGACAGGCTCAGGGGACATGGATCACTCCGGGCGGGAGGCGCGCGCAGGGCGCGCATGGAAAGACAAGGACCTGGGGGCGGGCGCCATCACGGCCCGGCGTTGGCGATGGTGCGCCCATGGGGATGCGCGGCGGCGGATGGCTCGGCGGCCGGGCGATGGCCGAGGGCGGCTTCCAGCGCCTGCGCCTCGCGCTTCAGCAGGGGCACCAGCTCCGCCTGCCGCTCGGGCGAAAGCCGGCTTTCGATGGCGGCGAGCGACAGCGCGCCCAAGGGGCGCCCATCCGGCCCCAGCACCGGCACGGCGATGCCCCAGGAGCCGGCGACATAGAGGCCGGGATTGAGCGCGTAGCCTCGGCCCCGGGCGTCGGCCACCTGGGCGCGCAGCACCTCGACCCCATAGCCGGGATAATGGCTTTCCAGCGCCTGCGCATTGGCGGCGAGCATGCGCTCCACCTCGGCGTCGGGAAAAGCGGCGAGCAGGGCGAGGCCGCCGGCGCCGATGCCCAGCGGATGCCGGTCGCCGGCCTGGAGCACGTGGGTGCGGATGGGCCAGGTGCCCTCCTCCCGGTGCAGGCACACGCTGAAGGCGCCGCGCGGTACGGAGAGGAAGGCGCAGTCGCCGCTGGTGCGGGCGATGCGGGCGAGGCCGTCGAGGGCGAGCGCGTGGATGCCGAAGCGGGTGCCGGCGAGGGTACCGAGCACATAGGCTTCCGGCCCCACATGATAGCGCCGCGTCACCTCGTCCTGGTCGAGCAGGCCGGTGCGCACCAGCGCCAGCAGCACCCGCCGCACGGTGGGCTTGGGCAGGCCGCTCACCCGCACCAGATCGGACAGCCGCGCGCCTTCGGGAGCCGAACGGCCCACCGTCAGAAGCAGCGCCACCGCGCGCTCGATGCTCTGTGTTCCCCCACCCGCGGCTTCGCCGGCGGATAAGCCGCCGACGCCGTCCGGCTCAGGGCCGGGCCGGACGGCGGAGGGCTTGTGTGCCCGTCCCACGCGCTCTCCCATGATCCAACATATGGACCTAGTTCTTGATATGATTGAGATCGCCGCAGCGCAGCGTCTTCAGGAACCATAATGGGCTTGCGAAAATCCCACAAGCGGGCCAGCATGGGCCGCAGGGATTTGAGGTCCATATAATGGACCCATCAGGAAACCGGTCCGAATGGACCGCAGGAGGAGCAGCCAGCATGATGTTGACCCGTCGCACCCTTTTCAAGGCCGGCGCGGCCGGAGCCCTTGCGGGCGGCGTGTTCGCCCCCTTCGTCGCGCGGGCGCAGAGCGCGGAATTCTCCTACAAGTACGCCAACAACCTGCCGGTCACGCACCCCATGAACGTGCGCGCGGGCGAGATGGCGGACAAGATCAAGGCCGAAACCCAGGGCCGCGTCGAGATCAAGGTGTTTCCCTCCAGCCAGCTCGGTGGCGACACCGACATGCTGAGCCAGCTGCGCTCGGGCGGCATCGAGTTCTTCACCCTCTCCCCGCTCATCCTCTCCACCCTGATCCCGAACGCCTCGGTGAGCGGCATCGGCTTCGCCTTCCCGGACTACGCCACCGTGTGGAAGGCCATGGACGGCGATCTCGGCGCCTATGTGCGCGGCCAGATCTCCAAGGCCGGCATCATCGCCATGGACAAGATCTGGGACAACGGCTTCCGCCAGATCACCACCTCCACAAAGCCCATCGAGACCGCCGCAGACCTCAAGGGCCTGAAGATCCGCGTGCCGGTGTCGCCGCTGTGGACCTCCATGTTCCGGGCCTTCGACAGCGCCCCCGCGAGCCTCAACTTCGCCGAGGTCTACACCGCGCTCCAGACCCGCACCGTGGACGCGCAGGAAAACCCGCTCGCCATCATCGCCACGGCGAAGCTCTACGAGGTGCAGAAATACTGCTCCATCACCAACCACATGTGGGACGGCTTCTGGTTCCTGGCCAACCGCCGCGCCTTCGAGCGCCTGCCGGACGATTTGCGCGCCATCGTGGCGAAGAACATCAACGCCGCCGGCCTCATGGAGCGCGAGGACGTGCTGGTGCTCAACGGCAACCTGCGCAAGGAGCTGAGCGAAAAGGGCCTCGCCTTCAACGAGCCCAAGGTGGACAGTTTCCGCGACCAGCTGCGCAAGGCCGGCTTCTATGCCGAGTGGAAGGGCAAGTTCGGCGACGAGGCGTGGACCATCCTCGAGAGTTACACCGGCAAGCTGTCCTGAAGGCGGCGGCCCTTCTCCCCAAGGGCCGCCCGACCCCGTCCAAGGCCTCCCCCGGACCCTGGATCCCCCAAACCGCGGCGGCTGAGTGGACGCCCGGGGCCAATCGGGGCAAGACATCCCAGCATCACGCGCAGAAACGCACGCCGCCGGGGCGATCCAGGGCGGACGCGCGCCCTTTGAATACCGTAACGGAACCCGCGCCATGGCCTCCGCCGACGACCTCCTGCCCCTCGCTGCCGGGACCGACGCGCGTCGCGTCGGCTCGCGCTTCATGCGTCCGGTGGAGGCCCTCGCCGCGGTGCTGCTCGTGGTGGTGGTCGGCCTGCTGCTGGCCGGCGCGCTCTCGCGCTATCTGCTGGCGCTGCCCATCATCTGGGGCGACGAGGTCGCCTCCATCTGCTTCATCTGGCTCGCCATGCTGGGCTCGGTCATCGCCATCGACCGCAACGAGCACCTGCGCCTGACCCTGTTTCTCGGCCTGCTGCCGCGCGATGCGCGGCGCTTCGTGGATACGCTGGCGCTGCTGCTGGTCGCGGCCCTGCTGCTGGCGCTGGCCTATCCCGCCTACGACTATGCGTCAGAGGAGAGCTTCATCACCCTGCCCGCTCTCGGCATTCCCGGCAGCGTGCGTGCCGCCGCCCTGCCGGTGGGCATCTGCGCCATGGCGGCGCTGGCCGTGGCCTCGGCGGTCAGACGCTCCACGGTGCGCGACCTTGCCGTCGCGCTCGGCGTCATCGCCCTGGTGGTGGCGGCGCTGTGGATCGCAAGCCCGGCCCTGATGAAGGCCGGCAACGCGGCCATCGTCATCTGCCTCGTGGGCTTCGTGGTGGTGGCGCTGGCCGCCGGCGTGCCCATCGCCTTCTGCTTCGGCATCGGCACCGCCTCCTATCTCGCCTTCGCCACCCGCGTGCCGCTCATCGTGATGATCGGGCGCATGGACGAGGGCATGTCCAGCCTCATCCTCCTGTCGGTTCCGGTGTTCGTGCTGCTCGGCTGCATCCTCGATCACACCGGCATGGGCAAGGCGATCGTGGATTTCCTCGCCTCCCTGCTTGGCCATGTGAAGGCCGGCATGTCCTATGTGCTGCTCGGCTCGCTGTTCGTGGTTTCTGGCATTTCCGGCTCCAAAGTCTCCGACATGGCAACCGTGGCCCCGGCCCTGTTCCCGGAGATGAAGCGGCGCGGCCATAAGCCGAGGGAGATGATCGCTCTGCTCGCCACCGGCGCCGCCATGGCCGATACGGTGCCCCCCTCCATCGTGCTGATCGTGCTGGGCTCGGTGGCGGGCGTGTCCATCGCGGCCCTGTTCACCTCGGGCTTCGTGGTGGCCATGGTGCTGCTGGCGGTGCTCGCCGCCCTGGCGCGCCTGAAGGCGCGGGACGAGGACATGACCGGCGTCACCCGCCCCACCGCCGGCGTGATCTGGCGCACCCTTCTGGTGGCCGCGCCGGCGCTGGTGCTGCCTTTCCTCATCCGCAGTGCGGTGTCGGGAGGCGTCGCCACCGCCACCGAGGTATCCACCATCGCCGTGGTCTATGCGCTGTTCGTGGGCATGGTGCTTTATGGCGGCATCTCGGCGCGCACCTTCTACCGCATGCTGGTGGAGACGGCGGCCCTCACCGGGGCCATCCTCGTCATCCTCGCCTGCGCGGTGGCCATGGCCTGGGCCATCACCCAGGCGGGCATCGCCAACGAGCTCGCCAGCCTGATGGCCGCCTTGCCCGGCGGCTGGATCGGCTTCATGGCGGTGAGCATCGTGGTGTTCCTGGTGCTGGGCTGCATCCTGGAGGGCCTGCCGGCCATCGTGCTCATGGCGCCGCTGATGTACCCCATCGCCCGCAAGCTCGGGATCAACGACGTGCACTATTCCATGGTCATCGTCACGGCCATGAACATCGGGCTGATGACACCGCCCATCGGCATCGGCTTCTTCCTCGCCTGCAAGATCGGCAATGTCTCGCCCGACGAGGCCATCGGCGCCATCTGGCCCTATCTGGTCGCGCTGTTCGCCGGGCTGGTGCTGGTGGCGGCGGTGCCGTGGATCTCCATCGGCATGCTGTGAGGGATGGATCGCCGGGCGCGGGTTTCAGCCGCGCCCGGCGATCCTGTCAGGCCGCGGCCTGACAGCGCTCCAGCGCCCAGCGCACCAGCTTGCGCACGTCCGGGTCCGGATCGTCGAAGGCGGCTTCCAGCGCGGCCACGGCGGCTGGATCGGCGATCTCGCCCAGGGCGGCGGCGGCTTCCTTGCGCACGTTGCTCGAGCCGTGAGCCAGCGCCTCCGCCACCACCGGAACAGCGGTGCGGGCCTTGAGCTTGCCCAGCGCATTCACCGCCTTGGCCTGCACCTGCCAGCTGTCGTCATTGGCCGCCGCCATCAGCGGATCCACCGCCTCCGGCAGCCTGGCCTTGCCGATGGAAAAGGCGGCTTCCTCGCGCACCTGCCAATGGGCATCCTTCAGCCCGGCGACGAGGGCGGGCACGCCCGGCGTGCCACTGCGCACGAACACCAGGGCCGCCATCACCGCCCGGCGCACCGCCGGCTCGGGATCGGTGGCCGCCAGCAGCAGCGCGGGCAACGCCGCATCGGCCTTCAGATAGCCGAGCACGCCCAGCGCCTCGCGCCGCACGGCCATGTCGGAATCGGAAAGCGCCGAAAGCGCCACCGGCATCGCGGCGGGATCCTGCATGTCGCGCAGGGCCCGGAGCGCTGCGGCACGCACGAAGGCGGCCTGCGGCCCGGCATGCTCCTGCGCCCGCTCGATGAGGCGCGGCGCGGAGCCGGGCTCCTTCTTGTCGGCGAGGCTCTCGATGGCGGCGAGGCGCACCGCCTCCACCGCATCATCCAGCGCCGCAATCAGGCCGAGGGCGGCGGGAAGGCCGGAATGCTCGTCGAGGGCCTTGGCGGCAGCCTCTCGCACGCCGGCGTCCTCGTCCTTCAGGCCGGCGAGCAGCAGCTCCACCGCCTGCGGATCCACGCTCTCGGCGAGGTTGAGCATGGCGACGCGGCGGATGCCGGGATCGGCGTCGCGGGCGCGCTCCGCCACGGCGTCCATGTCGTCGTCGAAATCATCGAACAGGGCCATGGCTCACCTCAGCGCAGGAGATAGGGGATTTCGACCTTCACCGCCCCGGTGGGGCAGTCCACCTCGCACGGCATGCAATACCAGCACTCGTCATACTTCATGTGCGCCTTGCCGGAGGCCGGGTTGATGGCGAGCACGTCGAGGGGGCACACGTCGATGCAGACGCGGCAGCCCTTCTCGGCGATGCATTTCTCGTCGTCGACCGTGACCGGCACGGAGGTGGGGTGGTTGGCGAATGGCATGGGGGCAGGCTCCGAATTCTTGAATTCTGTGAGGTCACTCGGCGGCCAGCGCCGGGGTGCGCAGCTGGTGGTAGGCGCCCATCTCCTCCTCGGGGATGTCGACCACGTAAGGGTCCACGGCGCGCTTCTTATGGGCCATGCGACCCATCTCGTCCTTGTAGAGCAGCGTGTGGCAGAACCAGTTTTCGTTGTCGGTGGCCGGGTGATCCACCCGCCAGTGGTAAAGGCCCCAGCGGCTTTCGGTGCGGTAGAGCGAGGCGGCGGCGGCCATGTCGGCGCAATCGAGGATGGATTGCAGCTCCAGCGCCCGCATCAATTCATGGGGATCCTTCACGCATAGCGCGTTGAGGTCCTCGCGGATCTCGGCGAAGCGCGCCTGGGCGATCTTGTACTTGGCCGTAACCTTCGGCGGCTGGAGATAATCATTCACCAGGCGGCGGGTCTTGAACTCCATCTCGTGGGGGGTCAGGCCATCGTCGCGGCGGGTGGGGGCGAGCACGCGCTCCTGCTCGCGGGCCACATCGGCTTCGTCATAGGCCGGCAGGTCGGTGGAGGCGCAGTAATCGGCGGCGTCCTGACCGGCGATGCTGCCATTCACGAAGGCGCCGAGCATGTAATTGTGCGGCACGCTTGCCATGTCGCCGGCGGCGTAAAGACCATCCACGGTGGTGCGGGCATTCTCGTCCACCCACACGCCCGAGGCCGAATGGCCGGAGCAGAAGCCGATCTCGGAGATGTGCATCTCCACCATCTTCTCGCGGTAGTTGGTGCCGCGATTTTCGTGGAAGCGCCCGCGCGAGGGCCGCTCGTTGGAGTGCAGGATGGTCTCGATCTCGGAGATGGTCTCCTCGGCGAGATGCGTCATGTTGAGGAAGACCGGGCCGTTGCCACTCTGGAGCTCGGAATAGAATTCCTTCATCATCTGGCCGGACCAGTAATCGCACTCGATGAAGCGCTCACCCTTGTTGTTGGCGGTGTATCCGCCGAACGGACCGGTGACATAGGCGCAGGCCGGGCCGTTGTAATCCTTGATCAAAGGGTTGATCTGGTAGCACTCGAGGTTCGCGAGGCCCGCGCCCGCATGATAGGCCATGGCATAGCCATCGCCGCAATTGGCCGGGTTCTCATAGGTGCCGAACAGATAGCCGGAGGACGGAAGGCCGAGCCGCCCGGCGGCGCCGCAGGCGAGGATGACCGACTTGGCGCGCACCACCAGGAATTCCCCGGTGCGGGTGTTCACCCCCATGGCGCCGGCGATGCGGCCGTCCGGGGCGTTCAGCAGGCGGGTGGCCATGTAGCGGTTGGTCACCAGCACCTGGTGCTTGCGCAGCTGGCGATAGAGCGCCTTCTTGACGTGGTGGCCCTCCGGCATGGGCAGCACATAGGTGCCCATGTGATGGACCTTGCGGACATTGTATTCGCCGGAGCCATCCTTCTCGAACTTCACGCCGATGGAATCCAGATACTGGATCATCGGGTAGGAGCCGGTGGCATAGGCCATCACCGCCTTCTGGTGGACGATGCCGTCATTGGCGACGGTGATCTCCTTCACATATTGCTCGGGGGTGGCGTAGCCGGGGATGACGGCGTTGTTCAGCCCGTCCATGCCCATGGAGACCGCGCCGGAGCGCTTCACATTGGCCTTCTCCATCAGCACGACCTTGAGGCCGGGATTCTTCTCCTTGGCCTTGATGGCGGCCATGGGGCCACCAGTGCCGCCGCCGATGACGAGGATGTCGGTTTCGACGATCTCGGTCTTGATCTCGCTCATGGTTTTACCTCTGGAAGGTCGGGGCCGGCCGCTTCCGCCGCGAGGGCGGCGAGATAGGCGAAGGGATAGACCCCGCGCGCATGGCCGTCGGAGAAGGATAAATTGAGCCCGTGCGCCCCGAACGGGGCCACATGGGTGAGGGTGACGCCGGCAAAGTCGGCGGAAAACGTTCCCCGCGCCCGATCGGCGACGCAGGCCGCGCAGCGGCAAGCGGCGCGGAGGGTGGGGGCGCTGAGGGCGGTGCGGACAGCCGGAGTGCTGAGAGCGGCGCGCAGCGCTGGAACGCCGAGACTGGGGTGCTGCGCCGGGTCCACCTCCGGCCCGCCGGCAAAGGCGAGGTGGAGGTGACGCCGATCGCGATCGAGGCGGATTTCCTCGATATCGGGAAAAGGCTCCGACGGCGCCGGAAGGGGCTTGGGGGCAGACGTCATCATGGGAGCGATTGGACATCGCGGCCGCCCCAGCCGATAGCAACTAGTTGCTGGCTGGAGCACTTCCAGGGAGGCCCGGCAGGCCCTCCGATGATGCCCCGCCTCGGACATTCAGGCCCCACACGGCGGTGCCGGCAGGCCGAGCCCCGGGGTACTCCCCACCGCCTGCGCCTGCGCTATGGTGGCCGCCGCAGCAACGGGCGAATCCCTCATGGATCAGGTGGAAGCCATCGTCATCGGCGCCGGCGTGGTCGGCCTCGCCATCGCCCGCGCGCTGGCTCTT
Organism: Xanthobacter autotrophicus; assembly: GCF_005871085.1. Lineage (GTDB taxonomy): Bacteria > Pseudomonadota > Alphaproteobacteria > Rhizobiales > Xanthobacteraceae > Xanthobacter > Xanthobacter autotrophicus. The sequence goes on from NZ_VAUP01000037.1 coordinate 203,829, forward strand.
GCCGGTCGCGAGGTAGTTCTGGTCGAGGCGGCCGGGGCCATCGGCACCGGCATTTCCGCGCGCAATTCCGAGGTCATCCATGCCGGCATCTATTACGAGCCGGGAAGCCTGAAGGCCGAACTGTGCGTGAAGGGGCGCGCCGCCCTCTATGCCTTCTGCAAAAGCCATGGGGTCGGCCATTCCCGCATCGGCAAGCTCATCGTCGCCGCCAGCGCGGACGAGAGGGCCTATCTGGAAAAGCTCGCCGCCCATGGCGCAGCCAACGGGGTGGACGACCTTGAGATGCTGGACGGCGCCGCCGCGCGGGCGCTGGAGCCAATGCTGGATGTGCATGCCGCCTTGTACTCGCCCTCCACCGGTATCGTGGATTCCCACGGCCTGATGCTGGCCCTGCAAGGCGACATGGAGGCCGCCGGCGGCGTGCTTGCCCTCGGCGCGCCCTTCGCCGGGGCGAAGCCGGGGCCAGAGGGGCTGACGGTGCGCACGGGCGGTGACGCGCCCTTGGTGCTGGGCTGCCGCCTGCTGGTGAATGCCGCCGGCCTCGATGCGCCGGACCTCGCCCGCCGGATCGACGGCATGCCGGCCCACCTCGTGCCCGAGCAGACGCTGGCCAAGGGCAATTATTTCACCTGCGGGCGCAAGGTGCCGTTCAGCCGCCTCATCTATCCGGTACCGGAGCCGGGCGGGCTCGGCACCCACCTCACCCTCGATCTCGGCGGACAGGGACGGTTCGGGCCGGACGTGGAGTGGGTGACGCAGCGGGACTATCAGGTCGACCCGGCCCGCAAGGCCGCCATGATGGCCTCCATCCGCCGCTACTGGCCGGATGTGCGGGAGGAAGACCTCGCCCCCGGCTATGCCGGCATCCGCCCCAAGATCCCCGGGCCAGACGGCGGGCCGCAGGATTTCGTCATCCAGGGGCCGGCGGTGCACGGCATCGCCGGGCTGGTGAACCTGTTCGGCATCGAATCGCCCGGCCTCACCAGCTGCCTCGCCATCGCCGACACGGTGCTCGCGATAGCCAAAAAATAAGGGCCGCCCCGAAGGACGGCCCTCAAAATCAGCAGCGCTGGATCGATCCGGCCTCAGGCCAGCTCGGTCTCCTTCTTGCGCTCTTCGCGCTTGCGCTCGTTGGGATCGAGGTAGCGCTTGCGCAGGCGGATGGACTTGGGGGTCACCTCCACCAGCTCGTCGTCCTGGATCCAGGCCAGCGCGCGCTCCAGCGTCATGCGGATCGGCGGGGTCAGGCGCACCGCCTCATCCTTGGAGGTGGTGCGGATGTTGGTGAGCTTCTTGCCCTTGAGCACGTTCACTTCCAGGTCGTTGTCCCGGTTGTGGATGCCCACCAGCATGCCCTGGTACACCTTCCAGCCCGGCTCGATGATCATCGGGCCACGGTCTTCGAGGTTCCACAGGGCATAGGCCACCGCCTCGCCCTGCTCGTTGGAGATGAGCACGCCGTTCACGCGGCCGGCGATCTCACCCTTGTAGGGGGCGTATTCGTGGAACAGCCGGTTCATGATGGCGGTGCCGCGGGTGTCGGTCAGCAGCTCCGACTGGTAGCCGATGAGGCCACGGGTGGGGGCGTAGAACACCAGGCGCTGGCGGTTGCCGCCGGAGGGGCGCATCTCCACCATCTCGGCGCGGCGCTCGCTCATCTTCTGCACGACGGTGCCGGAATATTCCTCGTCCACGTCGATGAGGACTTCCTCGATGGGCTCCAGCGCCTGGCCGGTGGCCTCATCCTTCTGGAACACCACGCGGGGACGCGACACGGCCAGCTCGAAGCCCTCGCGGCGCATGGTCTCGATCAGCACCGCGAGCTGCAGTTCGCCACGGCCGGAGACGAAGAAGGAATCCTTCTCGGTGGATTCCTCGATCTTGAGCGCCACGTTGCCTTCCGCCTCGCGCAACAGGCGGTCGCGGATGACGCGGCTCGTCACCTTGTCGCCCTCGGTGCCGGCCAGCGGCGAGTCGTTCACGATGAAGGTCATGGTGACGGTGGGCGGATCGATGGGCTGGGCCGCCAGCGGCTCGGTCACTTCGAGCGCGCAGAAGGTGTCGGCCACCGTGCCCTTGGAGAGACCGGCGATGGCGATGATGTCGCCCTGCACGCCTTCCTCGATGGGCTGGCGCTCAATGCCGCGGAAGGCGAGGATCTTGGAAACGCGGCCCTGCTCCACCAGCGAGCCGTCCTGCGCCAGCACCTTGATGGGCTGGTTCGGCTTGATGGAGCCGGAGGTGATGCGCCCGGTGATCATGCGGCCGAGGAAGGGGTTGGCTTCCAGCAGCGTGCCGATCATGCGGAACGGGCCGTCATCCACGGTGGGCTCGGGCACGTGCTTCAGCACCAGGTCGAACAGGGGCGCCATGCCCTGGTCGGAGGGGCCTTCCGGGCTCTCGGCCATCCAGCCGTTGCGGCCCGAACCGTAGAGGATGGGGAAGTCGAGCTGCTCGTCGGTGGCGTCCAGCGCGGCGAACAGGTCGAACACCTCGTTCACCACTTCCGTGATGCGGGCGTCGGAGCGGTCCACCTTGTTGATGGCCACGATGGGCTTCAGCCCCACCTTCAGCGCCTTGCCCACCACGAACTTGGTCTGGGGCATGGGGCCCTCGGCGGCGTCCACCAGCACGATGGCGCCGTCCACCATGTTCAGGATGCGCTCCACCTCGCCGCCGAAGTCGGCGTGGCCGGGGGTGTCCACGATGTTGATGCGCGTGTCCTTCCAGACCACCGAGGTGGCCTTGGCGAGGATGGTGATGCCGCGCTCCTTTTCCAGATCGTTGGAATCCATCACGCGCTCTGCGACGCGCTGGTTCTCGCGGTAGGAGCCCGACTGCTTGAGCAACTCGTCCACCAGCGTGGTCTTGCCGTGGTCGACGTGGGCGATGATGGCGATGTTGCGAAGCTTCATGGTCGTCCAGCACGAAAACGCGGGTCCGAATAACTCGGGCCCGCCGGGAAAGGGATTATTGCGGCGCAAAATACACACAAACCGATCAAGATCAATGCGCGCTGCCGAAACCGGCCGGAATTGGCGCGCGTCTCTTGCCCGCACGCCGGCTCTGGGCTTGAGAAAAAGCGGTGCGATGGACAAGCGAGCCTGAGCGGGAGAATGGCGCCGTGTATTGGTTCCTGGACGGAGAGTTCCTGGTCGGTGGGCTGGTCAGCGTCGCTACCATCACCATCCAGGCGCTGGTGACCGTGCTCGTCATCAAGATCGGGCGCATCTCCGCACGCCATTTGTCCCCCCGCCGAAGGATCGTGACCCTGATCATCATCATGGGTGCGTCGGGGACGCTGCTCATGCTCGCGCATTTCATGGAAGTGGCGGTCTGGGCCGCCTTGTATGAGCTGGTGGGCGTGAGCCAGGACAAGGATGCCTATTATTTCGCCTTCGTGAATTTCACCACCCTGGGCTACGGCGACATCCTGCCCGAGCACCGGTGGCGGGTGCTCGCGCCCATCACGGCGGCGAACGGCATGCTGCTGTTCGGCTGGTCCACGGCGGTGCTGTTCGCGGTGCTGTCGCGGGCGCTGCGCATCCTGCGTTTGGGCTAAGGCCGCCGGCCGGACCTGGGCTATAGTGGTCGCGCCCAAGGAAAACCCATGCCACCACTGACGTTACGACAGGATGAGGTGCTCCGCCTCGATCCGGACGAGGTTAAAGCCGCGACAGCCGTGATGGCGCGGCATCCCTATTTTGCCGACTTCCCGCTCTCCGTGCTGGCCGCCCTCATCGCCGGCGGCGAGAAGATGATGGTGCCGCCGGGCACCCGCCTCATCCAGCGGGGTGACACCGATACCTTCGCGCTCCTGGTGGTGGAGGGCACGGCGATGGTCACCATCGATACCCCCTATGCCCATGTGGAGCTGGCCCATCTGTCGGCACCAGCGGTGATCGGCGAGATCGCGGCCTTCACCGGCGTCGCCCGCACCGCCCATGTGGATGCCGCCACCGAACTCACCGCCGTCCGGCTCTCGGCCGAGGCGCTGGAGGCGGCGGGCCGCGCCCATCCCGCCCTGCTCTCGGCGGTGATGCGCCAGTTCGGCAGCCGGTTCGAGACCTTCAACCGCGTCTTCGGCTTCTACGCCAATGCGCTCAATGCGCTGGAACGCCGCGAGTTCGACCTGAAGCTGCTGGACGACCTGCGCAATCCCTTGCCCGAGCTGGTGGATTTCTCCCACTCCTTCCGCCGCCTGGCCGAGGCCATCATGACGCGGGTGGCGGAGCGCCGCGAGATGGCCAATGCCGTGGCGATCCAGCGTTCCATGCTGCCGGCTCCCCTCGCCCCGGATCTGCTCGGCGGGCGCGCCGACATCGCCGCCGCCATGCGCCCCGCCAAGGATGTGGGCGGCGATTTCTACGATTATTTTCTCATCGATGCCCGCCATCTGGTGGTCAGCCTCGGCGACGTGGCCGGCAAGGGCACCCCCGCTGCCTTGTTCATGAGCGCCACCCAGACCGCCCTGCGCATGGTGCTGCGGCGGGAGGCGGACCTCTCCGCCGCGGTGGCCACCGTGAACGACCTTCTGTGCGCCACCAACGGGGAGGACATGTTCGTCACCCTGTTCTGCGCCGTGATCGACCTTGAGAGCGGCGATCTCACCTACTGCAATTGCGGCCACACCGACGCGATGATCCTGCGCGCGGACGGCGCCATCGAGCGGCCGGCCGCCACCGGCATGGCCCTCGCCATTCTGGAGGGAACGAAGCCGCGCGCCGTCACCGACCGCCTTGCCCCGGGCGACCGGCTGTTCCTGTTCTCCGACGGGCTGACGGATGCCATCAACCCGGACGAAATCTCCTTCGGCGACGCGCGGCTGGAAGCGGCGGCGCTGCGCGCTTTGCCCCTGCCGGCCGACGCTTTTCTCGCCACATTGCTGGACGCCGCCGCCGCGCATTCAGGCACGGCGCCGCAATTCGACGACATGACCGCGCTGTCCGTCACGTTCACGCCCGTGGCGTGAAGGGCGGCTTACGGCGGTCAAGCCGTCGCGTAGAGGCTTTCGATCTCCGCCGCATACTTCTTCTGGATGTTGGAGCGCCGCACCTTCATCGTCGCGGTCACCTCGTCATCATCATGATCCAGCTCCTTGGTGAGGAGGTGGAAGCGCCGGATGTGGGACACCTGCGCCAGCTGCGCGTTGGCCTTCGCCACCTCGCCCTCGATGAGGGCCCGCACCCTGGGGTTTTCCGCGAGATTGCGGAAATTGGTGTAGGAAACCGCATTCTCCTCGGCCCATTTGCCCACCGTCTCGAAATCGATCTGGATGAGCGCCGAGACATATTTGCGCGCCTCGCCGATGACGATGCATTCCTTGATGAAGGCGCTGCCCTTGGCCACGTTCTCGATCTCGGACGGGCTCAAATTCTTGCCCCCGGCGGTGATCATGATGTCCTTCAGGCGATCGACGATCTTCACCTGACCATCCACGAACTCCACCACGTCGCCGGTGTGGAGCCAGCCGTCGCGCAGGGCGCTCGCGGTGGCGTCTTCGCTCTTGTAATAGCCGGCGAACACGATGCCGCCCTTCACCAGCAACTCGCCGTGATCGCCGCGGGCAAGGCTCACCCCCTCCGCCGCCGGTCCCACGCAGCCGGGCACGAGGTCGGACAGGCGCTGCCCGGTAACCATGCCGCTGGTCTCGGTGGCGCCATAGACCTCGATGAGCGGCACGCCGATGGTGCGAAAGAAGCGCACGATGTGGGGCGAGATGGGCGCCGCCCCCGTCATGGCCACCTTCACCTTGCCGAGGCCGATGAAATTCTGCAGCGCCCGGAAGAACAGCAGCCAGCCGAGGAAGAACACCGCCCGCTGATACAGCGTCCTTTTCTCCGGGGCGGTCTCGGCGAAGGGCTGGCACGCCGCCATCAGGCGCTCGAACAGGGCGCGGCGCACCCCGCCCGCCTCCAGCATCTTGATGTAGATGGAGGCGTGCAGCTTCTCCCAGATGCGCGGCACGCCGAGGAACATGCTCGGCGCCACCTCGCGCAGGTCCTCCTGGATGGTGCGGATGGACTCGCCGAAATTCACCTGCGAGCCGAGATAGAGCGGCGTCATGGTGGTGAGCATCTGCTCGGCCACATGGCACAGGGGCAGGTAGGAGACGTGGGTGGTATCGGCATCGAGCCCCAGCCGCTCGGCGATGCCGATGGCCTGGGCCCGCAGGTTCGCGTAGGTGAGCATGGCCCCCTTCGGCTTGCCGGTGGAACCGGAGGTGTAGATCATCAGCGCGATGTCGGTGAGGGACTGGCGCGCCAGCACCTCCTCGACGAGGCCGGGATGGGCTTGGCCGTGCCGCTCGCCTTCCGCCACGAGGTCGTCGAACGACAGCACGGTGCCGGGCGCATAGGCCCGCAGGCCCTTCCGCTCCATCACCACGATGGACTTGAGCAGCGGCAATTCGGTCCGCCGCTCCAGCACCTTGTCCACCTGCTCCTGGTCCTCGCACACCACGATCTGGGTATCCGAATGGCCGAGCACATAGGCCACCTCATTGGCCGGGCTGGTGGGATAGACTCCCACCGTCACCGCCCCCACGAGGCCGGCACCGAGCTGGGCCAGCACCCATTCGATGCGGTTTTCCGAGAGCACCGCCACATGCCCGCCCTCGCCGAGCCCGAGGGCGCGCAGGCCGTGGCCGACAGCGGCGGCGCGCGCGAAATAGTCCTGGAACGAGACCGGGTTCCAGATGCCGAAATCCTTCTGGCGGATCGCGGTACGCTCGCCCTGCTGCCGGGCGTGGAGGCGCAGCATCTGCGGCAGGGTCAGGTCGGGGAAATGGGGTGCGGTCATCTGGGCTCTCACGAAAGCCAGCGCTTGCGGCGCTTGTAATGCTTGATGTCGCGGTAGCTTTTCTCGCCCCGCTCCCCGGCCATGCCGAGATAGAATTCGCGCACGTCCTCGTCCGCCATCAGCCGCTGCGTAGGGCCGTCCAGCACGATCTTGCCGGTCTCCATGATGTAGCCATAGTGGGAGACGGCCAGCGCCACGGCGGCGTTCTGCTCCACCAGCAGCATGGAGACGCCGCGCTCCCGGTTGATGCGGGCGATGATGGTGAAGATCTCCTCCACCAGCTTCGGCGACAGGCCGAGCGAGGGCTCGTCCAGCAGGATGAGCTTGGGCTCGGCCACCAGTGCGCGGCCGATGGCCAGCATCTGCTGCTCGCCGCCGGAGAGATACCCCGCCCGCCCGCTCCTGCGCTCATAGAGGCGCGGGAAATAGGCATAGACCGCATCGAACGATGCCGGCCCCGCCTTGCGCCCGGTGAGGGCATAGGTGGCGGCGACGAGGTTTTCCTCCACGGTGAGGTCCTCGAAGATGCGCCGGCCCTCCATGACATGGAACAGGCCGCGCCGCACCAGCCCATGGGGCGTGAGCGCGGCGAGCGGCGCACCGTCGAAGGCGATGGTCCCCGCCGTCACCGCGCCGTCCTCCAGCTGGAGCAGGTTGGACACCGCCTTCAGCGTGGTGGACTTGCCGGCCCCGTTGGAGCCGAGCAGGGCCACCACCTGCCCCTCCTGAACGCGCAGGGAGAGGCCGCGAAGCACCTGGACCGTCCGGTTGTAGACGACCTCGATATTGCTGATTTCCAGTATGGGCTTCGCGGTCATCTTCATCACTTCTTCAGGCTGATCCAGTCGGAGGCCGGCTTCATCTGCTTGTCGGCGGCGCTATAGGAATAGATGCGGCCCACCGGCACCGAATTGCCGGGAATCGAGATAGGCACGCCGATGATGCCGCCAGTGTCGAAATCCTTGATGGTGTTGAGCGCGGCCTTGAGGTTCTTGGCGGTCAGGTCCTTGCCCGCGTCCAGCGTGCGCTTCGCCGCCTCGGTCATCAGCATGGCGGTGAGGAAGCCCTGCATGTAGCCCGTGGCCTGATAGGTGGGCCGCAGCTTGCGGATCTTCTCCAGAATGGGCGCGTCGGGGGCGGTGTCGTAATAATAGCGATACGGCATCACCCCCATGTAGCCGTCGGCCGGGGCGCCCACATTGGCCCAGAGCGAATTGTCCATGGACCAGAAGGTGCCCATGAACCGGCTCTTCAGCCCCAGCTGCTTGGCCTGGGAGAGGAATTCCGGCAGCGGCGCCAACACGTAGCCGTGGAAGATGGTGAAGTCCGGATTGGCGCGGCGCAGCTTCAGGATCTCGGTGGACACGTCCACCGCCGTAGGTGGGGTGACGATCTGGCCGACCACCTCCAGCCCCATCTCCTTGGCGCGCTTCACGCTGGCCTCGATGGGGTCGCGGCCGAACTCGGTGTCGGAATTCACGAAGACGATCTTGGCGCCCTTCTGCTGCTTCGCGATGTATTCGAGCAGGATGGCGATCATCTCCACATAGTCCGGGCCGGCCATGAACTGGAACGGATACTTTTCCGGATTGTTCAGCTCGCTGCCGAAGGAGGCGCCCGCCATGAGGATGGAGCCGCGCCGGTTCAGCTCCTCGTTGATGGTCTTCGCAAAGCCCGTCGAGTCCCCGTAATAGAGGTGAATGTCGTTCTGGGTGGTCAGCTTGTTGAAGACCGCCACCGACTGGTCCACCTTGTAGGCGGTGTCCTCATAGGCAAGGCGCAGCTTGCGCCCGGCCACGCCTCCCGCCTCGTTGGTGATCTTCACGAAATCCGAGATGCCCGCCTCGATGGCGACGCCGGCGAAAGCGAATACGCCGGTGAGCGGGATGGAGCCGCCGATCACCAGTTCCTTCTCGTCTGCGAAGGCGGAAAGCGGCGAAAAGACCGTGGATGCAAGGCCCGCCGCGGCAAGTCCCAGCACATGGCGTCGGTTCAGATCCGTCATTGGCATGTCCTCCGTACTCTTGTTCGTTCTTGTGTTTTGCTTTCGTCAGGTCTTGAACGGCCACAAATGGAAGAAGCGGCGGATGCGGCGCACGATCTCCGCCAGCCCCTGGGGCTCGAACACCAGGAAGAAGATGATGAGCGCGCCGAACACGATGGTGCGCACCGGCGAGAGCGCCGCCCCTGCATTGGGGAAGACGGGACCGAGCCACTCCACCACATATTTCAGCAGTTCCGGCACCAGCGTCATGAAGGCGGCGCCGAGAATGGGTCCAAGGATGGTGCCGAGCCCGCCCACGATCACCGCTGCGAGGAAGAAGATGGAGGTGGCGAAGGGAAAGCTTTCCGGCGTCACCACACGGAAGAAATAGGCCCACATGCCCCCCGCCACCCCGGCGTAGAAAGACGACAGGGCAAAGCTCATGAGCTTGTATTGCAACAGCGGAATGCCCAGCACCTCGGCGGAGATGTCGCGATCGCGGATGGCGATGAAGGCGCGGCCGATACGGGTGCGGAACAGGTTCGCCGCGGCGAGCACCATCAGCGCCGTAATGGGCACGATGACGAAGTAGAGCGCGAACGGCGAGGCCAGCTCGATGCCGAAGAGGCGCGCCGGCGCCACGTTCACCCCGCTCATGCCGCCCGTCACCGACACCCAGTTGGTGAAGACGAAATGCAGGATGAAGGAAGCGGCGATGGTGGCGATGGCAAGATAAAGCCCCTTCACCCGCAGGCTCGGCACCCCCACCAGCACGCCCACCGCCGCCGCGACGAGGCCAGCAGCGAAAATGTTGAGAAGGAAGGGCGTGCCCAGATGCCCGTCGAGGAACGCCACCGCATAGGCCCCCACCGCCATGAAGGCGGCCTGCCCCAGGCTCACGAGGCCCGTATAGCCGGTGAGGATGTTGAGCCCGGTGGCGCTCGCCACGTTGATGGCGACGAGGCAGGCCAGATACAGCCAGTAGGCGTTGAGCACGAACGGCGCCAGCACCAGAACGAGGGCGAGCACGATCATCCAGGCCCGCTGCGTCCGCGTGGTCAGCAGGCCCTCGTCGGCGATGTAGGTTTCCTTGGCGGTGGCGATGCGCATCAGAGCCGCTCGATTTCAACGGTGCCGAACAGGCCGTAGGGCCGGATCATCAGCGCCGCGATGAGGAGGGAGAAGGTGGTGACGAGCTTGAACTCGCCGCCAAGGAAGGTGCCCGCCCACGCCTCCACGAGGCCGATGAGCAGGCCGCCCACCAGCGCCCCGAGCACGGAATCCAGCCCGCCGATGATCACCACCACCAGCGCCGAGAGGCCGAACACCCCCATGGTGGGCGAGATGCCGCCGATGGCGCCCACCAGGATGCCCGCCCCTGCCGCGGTGGCACAGGCAACGATCCAGGCCAGCGAGAACACGCCGGGCACGTTGATGCCGCAGGAATAGGCCGCCGCCTGGTCGCTGGCGGTGGCCCGCAGCGCCACGCCGCCGCGCCAGAAGCGGAACAGCAGCAGGAACAGGGCGATGACCACCCCCGCCACGGCGAAGCCGATGGCGATCTTGCGCGAGACATAGGCCTCGCCGATGAAGACGGGCGTCGCGCCCATGAAGTCCGGCAGCGCGCGCGGGTCGGTGTTCCACACCAGTTCCACCGCGCCCATGAGCACCGAGCCGAGCCCCACCGTGACCATGAAGACGGAGATGGGGGCCTCCCCCAGCATGGGCCGGATCAGCGCCCGCTCCACCATCGCCCCCACCACGCCGCCGCCGGCGATGGCGAGCGGGATCGCCGCCCACACCGGCAGGCCGAAGCCGGCGGAAAAGGCGAAGAACAGGTAGCCGCCGAGCATGAGGATCTCGCCGACCGCCAGGTTGATGACCCGCGTCGCCTTGTAGATCAGCACGAAGGCCAGCGCGGTGAGCGCCAGCAGCGCACCGGAGCCAAGGCCCGCCAGCGTGACCTCGGCGAAGAACAGCCAGTCCATCAGGCGGCCTCCCCGACGGCGGACAGGCGACGCATCAGTTCGGCCGGGTTGCCGCTGCCGAGATAGGCGGCGGCCACCTGCGGATCGCCCTGCACCTGGGCCGGCGGCCCCTGCGCGATCACCTTGCCGAAATTGAGCACCACCACATGGTCGGAAATGTCCATCACCATGCCCATGTCGTGCTCCACCATGAGGATGGAGATGCCCCACTCCTCCTTCACGTCGAGGATGAAGCGGGCCATGTCCTCGGTCTCCTCCCGGTTCATGCCCGCCACCGGCTCGTCGAGCATGAGCAGGCGCGGCCGCATGGCCAGCGCTCGCGCCAGCTCCACCCGCTTCTGCAGGCCGTAGGAGAGCGAGGCCACGGGCTTGTTGCGGATGTGGTCGATCTCGAGGAAATCGATGATCTGCCGCTCCACCTCGGCCCGCAGTTCCATCTCCTCGCGCCGGGCAACGCCCCAATAGGCGAGCGCCTGAAGCAGGTTGGTCTTCATGTGGGCGTGGCGGCCGAGCTTGATGTTGTCGAGCACCGTCATGCCCTTGAACAGGGCGATGTTCTGGAAGGTGCGCGCCAGCCCAGCTTTGGCCCGCGCCGGCGGATGGGTGTGGGTGATGTCCTGCCCGTCGAGGCGGATATGCCCCTCGCGCGGCCGGTAGAAGCCGGAGATGCAGTTGAACAACGAGGTCTTGCCGGCGCCGTTCGGCCCGATGAGGGCGGTGATGGTGCCGGGCCGCACCTCGAACGACACGTCGGTGAGCGCCTTGAGCCCGCCGAACGACAGGCTGAGGCCGGAAACGGCCAGATGGGCGGGCGCGAGGAGGCCGGGCGCGGGGCGCGTCATCGCCCCTCCCGAGATGGCATGCCGGCGCAAGCGCGCGGCCCGGCGCGAACGGCCGAGTTCAGCGTGGTCAAGGCGTTTCCCCTCCCAAGGGTACCCAACACGGTCTGTTGCGACCCGTCCCCGGTTCTTGTCCGGGGATCTTTGACAAACGTTCGCCGTCGCCTCAGAGGGCGGAGCGGCTCAAGGCGTAACGCGCGAAGATGCGCTCGACCGGCGCGTCGATCTCACGGCCGGCACGCACGAAGCCCTTGCGCCAGTCCACCAGATGCCGGCGCATCCAGAGCCGCGCGAGTTCGAGGTCGCGCGCCTTTATGGCGTCGATGATCCTGCGGTGCGCCTCCACCATGCGCGGACCGCCCTCCGGCACCCGCCGGCAGATCATTTCGGATGAGGGAAAGAACAGCAGCGCCGCCGGCTCGCGCGCCAGCTCCAGCACCCGGTTCCGGGAGGCGTGTGCCACGAGAGCGTGGAATTCGGTGTCGATCTCCGACAGCAGCACCGGATTGCCGATGGCCTGCTCGATGCGGGACTGGTTGGCCTCAAGCGCCGCGATGACCTCCGCGTCCGCATGGGCCACCGCCCCTTCCACCGCCCCCACCTCCAGGATCAGCGCGGCGTCGAACAATTCGCGGAAGGTCACGTCCTGCAGCACCAGCGCGCGGCTGATGCGGCTCGACAGGGCATCGTAGCGCGGCTCGCAGACATAGAGCTTGCGCCCCGCCTCCCGCCGCACGAGGCCGCCCTGCTCCAGCACGCGAATGCCCTCGCGCACGGTGGAGCGATTGACCCCGAACTGCCGTACCAACGCCGCCTCGGTGCCGATCTCGTCCCCCGGGCGCAGGCGGCCGGACACGATCTCGGCCTCGATGGCCTCGGCCACCATCTCGTAGGCCGAAGGCACCCGGATGCGATCGAAACGGTCGGCAATCGTGTCGGACATGACAGCGTTTTTCCGCTTTGTCCGACAAACGGTCTCACCGCCATCGCGGCTTGTCAAGGGCACGCCTGCCGGCCACGTCCGGGCCTGAAACGACCCTCTCGCGCCACTGCGGAAGCGCGGACCACATTCCCCGCCCCGAGAGGCACATGGCGCCTGAGACCCAGGGACAATTTCAGCTAAAGAAGAAGCCTGCGCCGCATGCCCCCATCCGGCGCGGGCCACATTTTTCCGTCACGGGCCAGACCATGCAGCATTCCGCTTTCATCCGCTCCGGCGGCGAGATCCTGGTGGACGCGCTGAAGATCCACGGCGTCGACACCGTCTATTGCCTGCCGGGCGAGAGCTTCCTGCCCGTCATCGACGCCCTCGCCGGTGCCACCGACGCCATCCGCACCATCGTCACCCGCCACGAGGCGGCGGCGGCCAACATGGCGGAGGCCCACGGCAAGCTCACCGGGCGGCCCGGCATCTGCTTCGTCACCCGCGGGCCGGGCGCGAGCCATGCGGCCATCGGCATCCACACCGCATCGCAGGATTCCACCCCGCTCATCCTCTTCATCGGCCAGGTGGGCACGTCCATGCGCGGCCGCGAGGCGTGGCAGGAGGTGGATTATCCCGCCATGTTCGGCGGCATGGCCAAGTGGGTGGTGGAGGTGGACCGGCCGGAGCGGCTTCCCGAGCTTATTTCCCGCGCCTTCCATGTGGCGGTCTCCGGCCGGCCCGGCCCGGTGGTGGTGGCCCTGCCCGAGGACGTGCTGGGCGCCTCGGCCGAAGTCGCGGATGCCCAGCCCTACAAACGCGTCGCCGCCCATCCCGGCGCGGACGACCTTGCCCGCCTCACGGCCATGCTGGAGGCGAGCGAGCGCCCCTTCATTATCGTCGGTGGCGGCGGCTGGGACGCCAAGGCCTGCCGCGATTTCCAGCGCTTCGTGGAGGCCTTCGACCTGCCGGTGGCGGCGGCCTTCCGCCGGCAGGACATCCTCGACAACCACCATCCCAATTATGTGGGCCACGCCGGGCTGGGGCCGAACCCCAAGCTGGTGGCGCGCATCCGCGCCGCCGACCTGATCCTCGCCATCGGCCCCCGCCTCGGCGAGACCACCACGGCCGGCTACACCCTGTTCGAGCTGCCGCGCCCGGCGCAGCGCTTCATCCATGTCCATGCCGATCCGCTGGAGCTGGGCCGGGTCTATCAGGCCGACCTGCCCATCAACGCCGGCGTGCGCGAGTTCGCCGCCGCTGCCGCTGTGCTGAAGCCCCAGACCTCTACCGGTGGGCCGGCGCCATGGAGCGCCGGGGTGAAGGCCGCCCGCGCCGACTATCTCGCCGACCAGATCCCCGGCTCCATCCCCGGCTCCTTGCCCGGCCGGCTCGATCTCGGCGCGGTGATGGTGCATCTGCGCGAGACCCTGCCCAAGGATGCCATCTTCACCAACGGTGCCGGCAATTACGCCATCTGGGTGCACAAGTTCCACCGCTACGGCGGCTTCCGCACCCAGCTTGCCCCCACTTCCGGCGCCATGGGCTACGGCCTGCCCGCCGCCATCGCCGCCAAGCTCCTGGAGCCGGCCCGCGACGTGATCTGCTTTGCCGGCGACGGCTGCTTCCAGATGAGCGGGCAGGAGTTGGCTACCGGCTGCCAATATGGTGCTGGCGTGGTGGTGATCCTGGTCAACAACGGCATCTACGGCTCCATCCGCATGCACCAGGAGCGGGAATATCCCGGCCGGGTGTTCGCCACCACGCTGGAGAACCCCGACTTTCCAGCCCTGGCGCGGGCCTATGGCGCGTTCGGCGAGCGGGTGGAGGAAACGGACGCCTTCGCCGACGCCCTCAATCGCGCCCGCGCCTTTGCGGCGCAGACCAACAAGCCGGCCCTGCTGGAACTGGTGATCGATCCCGAGGCCATCACGCCGTCGGCCACCCTCACCGGCCTGCGCGCGGCGGCGTTGAAGGCCGGTGCTGGCGGAAAATCTCCGCCCGACGGCGGCAAAGATCACCGGTGAGCCCCTCCAAAGGGCGCATCACCGGCACCATCAGATGCGACGGACGCGGGGAGGCCGCAGGCAGCGGCGTCAGTCCGGGCCGGAGCCCTGGCGCAAGGACGAGGGCGTCCGCCCGAAGCTCTTGCGAAACAGGCGGTTGAAGGTGGCGATGTCGTTGAAGCCGGCTTCGAAGGCGATGTCCGACACCTTCTTGGCCGCATTGGCTGGATCGGCCAGGGCGCTGTGGGCGAGCTGGAGGCGCGACCAGGTGAGGTGCTCCTTCAGCGTAACGCCATGCTGCTGGAACATCTTCTGAAGGGTGCGCACATTGATCTTGTGGCGCTGCGCCACCTGCGACACGCCGAAATCATGACGGCTGCAATTGGCGGCGATGTCGAGCAGGATCTGCTGGTAGAGCGTATCCCGGCCATCCCGACTGCGGGCGTCCAGGCTTCCGCCAGGACCCGCCGCGAAGGCCAGGAGGCCGAGCAAGCCGCTTTGACAGAACAGGGCCAAAGCGGGCGGAAGGGTTCGACCGGGAAGGCCCGCGGCGTGCGAGACCAGGATGTCCAGCGCCGGGTCCGGCCCCGCGGAAAGCCCGAACGGCATGGCCTTGAGCGCGTCGACGTGCTTTAGCGCCGACCGGGGAAGAAGCACGAGGGTCACCTCGCCGGCCGCATAGTCCAATTCGGCGGCCCGCGCCACCACCCCAAGGAAGGCTCGCCCCGCCTCCACGACGACTGGTTGCAAGTCATCGATCTGCACCGTGGCAGATTCGGAACACCGGCCTATGAAAATGCCCGGCTCGGGCGACGAGCTGACGTGAAAACTGCCGGGCTCGAAGGCGTTTCCACCAATAATCGTAACCGAATGCAAAACCGTAACGTGGAAGGGTGAAGCGTTTCCCCCCTCGGAATGCTCGCCCCCCGTGTGTCGGCGATCCCCAATCGATCCAAATGATGAAATGGCAGTCGATGCCGTCTGCACCGCATTGGCACCAATACTTAACCTGTAGGGCTTTGGCGTTTTGGTTGCGTCACTTATCACTGGACGGTCACTCCCCCTAACGGAGGGGAGAACAATCCAAACAGAGTCTAAATGCAAACTATCGTACTATTGTACCTCCAATAAACTTGCGTCAGCGATCCTGTCGCAAGGTATCATTCACCCGAATTGACCGTCACAATCCATCGTAACATATTATATTATATTGCTTATTTAGCGTTTCATGCAAAACTGCAACACCCACGGCGAATATGTATAAGTTCGTATTTTGAGTAGCAAAGATTCGTTACATGCGGAGCGCTGATTGCGCCAGCTGGATAAGTTCGCTGGAGTTGCATGGTGCCCTAAGCGCATCTGCATCCAAGGGTCGCAACGCGGACAAAGCGCCGCGACCGAAGCAATGTTTTTCCGGCTGGTTCAGGGCACCGGCCGATTACTGGGGGTTCAGATGGCCAATACGGGCGGCACCATCCTTTCGGGCGCTTCTGGGGAAATCTCCCTGCGCCACCGGCGCACCCGCGCCCTCCTCCTTAGCTCGGCGCTGGTTCCGGCCCTCGCCGTGGGCGCACTCCTGGTGCCGACCGCGGCCGAAGCGGCCTGCAACAATGCGATCAACCCGTTTGGCAACGCCACGCTGAACTGCAACTCGGGCGCCGCCTTGGGTGTGATCGGCACTGCCGGCAACAACCTCACGGTTAATCTTACCAACGGTGCGAACGTTGGCGGCGCTGGCATTGTCGGTTCGGCCGGCAACAACATCATCGTCAATACGTCGGGGACGACCACCTCCGCCGGATTGCTGAACGGCATGTCGTACGACGCCGATGGCGACATCACGATCACGAACTTCTCGAGCACCACCTCGGGCGGCGTGAACGGTCTCGTCCTCACCGCCGACGGCGACATCAATCTCAACGGCTTCAAGGGCCAGGCCACCGGCGTGCTGGGCGATGGCATCAGCGCCACGGCCGGCGGCAACATCACCGCAAACAACTTCACCACGCCCGCATCGGGCTCCGCCCCCCATATTTCCGGCCTGATCAACGGCCTGAGGCTCGAAACCGACGTCGGCAACATCAGCGTCCAGAATTTCGCCACCTCGGCGCAGGGCGGCGTAACTGGTATCAATGCCTCCACCTCGGTCGGCAACATCAACCTTTCCGGCTTCTCCGGCTCGTCGAATGGTGTGCTGTTCGACGGCATCCAGGCCCAGACGGCGGCCGGCAACATCGACGCCAACAACTTCGCCAGCACCGCACTGGTGACCGGTGGCGTGAATGGCCTCGACCTCTCGGCCAGCGTCGTCGGCAACATCAACGTCAACAACTTCGCCGGCACCGCTCAGGGCACGCTGGGCGCTGGCATCCTGGCCCAGACCGCCCAGGGCGACATCAACGTCAACAGTTTCTCCGGCACCGCCCAGGGCGGCCTCGCCGGCCTCGCCCTCACCACCGACAACGGCGACATCAACGTCATCGGCTTCTCCGGCACCGCTCAGGGCACGCTGCCGCTGGTGAGTTCCGGCATCTTCGGCTCCGCCGACGAGGTCATCACCGTTGCCACCACCGGCAACGCCAACATTTCCGGCGGCCTTGCCGGCATCAACCTGGTCCAGCGCGGCGATGACGTGAACGTCACGCTGGGCGGCGCGACGCAGGTGAGCGCTGGCCCCCTCGGCTTCGGCGTCCTCGTCAACAGCCAGTATCAGGCCAACGGCAACGTGGACGTGAACACGGCTGGCGGCACCACCGTCTCCGGCGGTCTGGCGGGTATCGCGATCAACAAGACCAGCATCGGCGGCGATGTGACGGTCAACACCAACGGTATCGTCACCGGCACTTCCGGCGTGGGTATCGGCGTCAACGCCGTGATCGACCAGTCGACCACCACCAACATCACCTCTTCCGGCACCACGAGTGGCGGCCTGGGTGGTATCGCGGCCTCGACCACCAGCGTCTTCGGCAACGCCACCAGCACCATCGACACCTATGGTCCGGTCAGCGGCGGCGCGGGCGTCGCCATCACCGGCCTCGCGACGGCGCAGAGCGGCGGCAAGAATGCCACCAGCACGGTCGAGCAGCACGGCATCATCAACAACTCGGCCGCCGGCATCCTGGCCAGCGCCACCGCCGGCAACATCGCCACGACCAACGTGCTGGTGGACAACACCATCGACGTCACCGGCTTCGGCGTCACCGCACTCGCGTCCGGCAAGTCCGGCTCGGTGACGGTGGAAACCACCACTGCTGGCATCATCACCTCGGGCGGTTTCGGCATCCTGGCCGGTGCGACCGGCAATGACTTCACCGTCGACGTGACCACCAACGCCGCCATCACCGCCGGCTCCCAGGGCATCATTGCCGGCCTCAGCGGCAACGACGGCAAGGTCACCGTCATCACCAACGACACGATCGGTGCCGGCAGCCAGGGCATCGCAGCGGGCATCATCGGCAACAATGGCACGCTCGACGTGACCACCAACGCCGCCATCACCGCCGGCTCCCAGGGCATCGTCGCAGGTATCCTCGGCAACGACGGCACCGTGACGGTGACCAACAAAGCCACCATCAATTCGGTGGGTTCGGGCATCATCGCCTTCAACTCGGGCGGCGACACCACGGTGAACGTCCAGGAGAAGATCTCGTCGCAGGGCCTGTTCGGTGCGGCGGCCTTCGCCGGCGGCACCGGTGACGCCATCCTGAACGTCAACGCCGTCATCGACCCGCCGGTCATCGGCGGCGCCGCGGTCACCTTCGGCTCAGGTCTCGCCCAGGCCAATGTGAACGCCAATGTCCAGGCCACCGGCATCGGCATCCTGGCCGGCAACGTGGGCACCGGCGACATCGACGTGAATATCTTTGCCGGCGCGCCGATCCAGTCCGACGGCATCGGCATCTCCACCTTCAAGGTCGGCGACTCCGGCGCGACCACCATCGATGTGGACTCGGCGATCGGCGGCCTCAGCCAGGCCGCGACCGGCGGCGA
Organism: Xanthobacter autotrophicus; assembly: GCF_005871085.1. Classification (GTDB taxonomy): domain Bacteria; phylum Pseudomonadota; class Alphaproteobacteria; order Rhizobiales; family Xanthobacteraceae; genus Xanthobacter; species Xanthobacter autotrophicus. The sequence goes on from NZ_VAUP01000037.1 coordinate 222,359, forward strand.
CGGCATCACGGCGGTGGCCATCAGCCTCTCGCCCACGGCCAACACGCCCATCACCATCAACACCACCGCCAACGGCACCATCAATGCCGGCGATGACGGCATCTCGGTGAACCTGCTGGGTGGCGGCGACGTCAACGTCACCACCAACGCCCTCGTCACCGCGGGCGACGATGGCATCCAGGTGCGCAGCATCGCCCTGTCCACCGGCAACGTGACGGTGACCAACGAAGCCGCCGTGAACGCCGGCGACAACGGCATCTTCATCCTGAAGGGTGGCGATGGCGACGTGACGGTGAACGCCAACGCCAACATCTCCGCCGCCACCGGCAACGGCATCGAGGCCAACGCCCTTGGCGGCACCGGCAACGTGACCGTGGCCCTGAAGGATGCCACCACCATCACCGCCGATGACATCGGCATCATCGCCTCCAAGTCCTTCGGGACCGGCGACGTGAAGGTGACCATCGGCGAAGGCAGCACCATCGATGCCAACCTCGGCGGCATCGTGGCCCTCAAGGCCTTCGGTGACAGTGCCAGCGGCACCGCCGTCCTGGTGGAGACCGGCAAGAACAGCTCGATCACCGCGACCAACGGCATCGGCATCACCGCCGGCCAGGGCTTCGGCGACGGCAACCTGGTCGTCACCACCGGCGAAGGCAGCACCATCAATGCCGGCCTCGGCGGCATCGTGGCCCTGAAGCTCTTCGGCGACAGCGCCACCGTGGGCGGCGACGCCGTCACGGTGACGACCGGCAAGAACAGCGCCATCAACACCGCGGGTGTCGGCATCACCGCCGGCCAGTCCTTCGGCGACGGCAACGTGGTCGTCACCACCGGCGAAGGCTCCACCATCGGTAGCCTTGCCACCCCGACCTTCGCTGGCATCATCGCCGGCAAGGCCTTCGGCGACGGTAACCTCACCACCACCACCGGCCTCAACAGCATCATCTTTGCCGGTACCAACGGCATCACCTCGGCGCATCTCTTCGGAACCGGCGACAACACCGTCACCACCGGAGAGAACTCCGCGATCCTCGCCGGCAACGACGGCATCTACGCGACCTCCCTGTTCACCACGGGTGCGACCAACGTCACCACCGGCACCAACAGCCTGGTTTCCGCGCTCGACGACGGCATCGTCGCGAACAAGTTCGGTGGCTCAGGCGATGTGTCCGTCACGGTCGGCTCCACCGGCTCCGTGGAAGCCGGCGACGACGGCATCCGGGTGTCCAACCGCTCCTTCGGGGCCGGCGACATCTACGTGAACGTGCTCGGCGGAACCTCCGTGAAGGCGACGCAGGTTATCGCTGGCGACGACGCGATCCACGCCCACGGCTGGGACAACGTCAACGTCACCACCGGCTCCTATGCCCTGATCATCGGCGACGCCGACGAAAACGGTGTCGGCAACGCGATCCGCATCTCGGACGCCGATATCGCCACTGTGAGCATCGGCGCCAACAACGTCGTGTCCGGCTCGGGCCAGACCTGGTCCAACGCCGTGATCTCGGTGCGCAGCGATGACGCCACCAACATCACGGTGGGCGCGGACTCGCTGGTGAGCTCCTGGGCCTACGCCTTCCATGGGGATGTCGTGACGGCGGCGAGCCAGATCGTCATCGACACCGACGGCGGCGCCACCACCATCGACAACTTCGGCACCATCGTCGGTCGCGTCGGCCTCACCGGCAACGACGACGTCTTTAACAACTACAGCTCGAACACCTGGGTCACGGTCGGCAACAACTACTTCGGTGGTGGTACCGACGCGATCAACAACCCCGGCCGGATCGTCACTGCGCTTCAGGGGGCCGTGGCTGAAACCACCTCCTTCTATAGCCTCGAGACCTTCAACAACGGCGATGGCGCCTATGTGGGCGCGGGCCTGCTCGACCTTCGGGACGAAGCCCCCGGCCAGATCGCCTGGAACGGCGCCCGCGACGTGACCTACGTGAGCGGCGTCTTCCACGGCGTCGGCAACAGCACCGTCGGCCTCGACAGCTTCCTGGGCGCGGCCGGCTCCACCTCGGACATCCTGCAGGTGGGCGGACGTGACGTGAACGGGGACGCCATCGCCGGCCTCGTCACTCCCGGCCAGACCGCGCTGCTGATCCACGACGTCAACACTGGTGCCGGCGCGTGGAACCTCGCGGGCATTAAGGTGGTGGACGTGGTCGACCCGGCCGGCGTCACCTACGGCAAGAACACCTTCGGCGAGACCCCGAGCTTCGTGATCTCTTCGGCCTCGGCGAACTACAGCGCCAAGTTCGGCGGCGTGATCGACAAGGGTCTGTTCTTCTACGACCTCGTGGCCATCGGCAACGACCAGTACCTGATCGGCCTGCCCGACCAGGAAGTGTTCGAACTGCCGAAGCTGGTCACCGGCGCCCAGTCCGTCTGGCACGAGACCACCGGCGTGTGGCTCGACCGTCAGGCTGACCTGCGCACCTACCTGCAGGGCACCACCACGACCCTCGTCACCAAGGAAGGCGTGAAGACCGTCAACGGCGCGCCCGCCTCCGTCACCCCCGGTGTCTGGGGCAAGGTGGTCGGCAGCTGGGGTTCGCGGGACGCTTCCGACAGCTACAGCGCCTACGGCCGCAACTACAGCTTCGACACCGGCTACGACCAGAACACCTACGGGTTCATGGCCGGCGCCGACTTCGGCAAGGAAGGTGTCTTCGGTCCCAACGACGCGGTGGTGTTCGGTGTCCTCGGTGGCTATCTGACCTCTGACCTGTCCTTCTCGGGCTCGCCCAGCACGGCGGACTACTCGGGTGGCACGGTTGGCGTCTACGCCACCTACATCAACAACAACTGGTACCTCGACGCCCTGTTCAAGGCCGACTTCCTCTCCATGGACTATCAGGCGCCTACCCTGGTCGGGGCGGGCTACTTCGGACAGTCTCCGGATGCCAAGAACTACGGCTTCGTGATCGATACCGGTTACCGCTTCTACAAGTGGGGCGCGACCGGCTTCGTGGATGGCCTTGCCACCCTCAGCTACGTGAACACCAACATTTCCGACCTCACCATCGCGTCCGGCACGCTGGTGGACTTCGGAAACAACGACAGCCTGCGGGGCAGCGTCGGCCTCCGGGTCGGTGCCAACGCCTACGACGCGGCCACCTACCGGGTCGAGGCCAGCCTCACCGGCCGCCTGTGGTACGAGTTCCTCGGCGACAATGCGGTCACGATCTACAACCCCGGCCTGCCCTTCACCACCGTCGACACCTTCGACGGTCTGTTCGGCGAAGTCGGCGTGGGTCTGAACTTCTTCGCCAAGGACAGCGGCTGGAACGGCTTCACCAATGCCGACATCAAGTTCGGAGACAGCTATGTCGCCGGCAGCGCGAAGGGTGGCGTTCGCTACCAGTGGTGAGATCGCCCGATCGGGTTGAAATGAGGCGGCGTGCTTCGGCACGCCGCCTTTCCTAACTCCGCAGCAGGCAGATCGGCTGGGACCACCAGGCTGCCATGCTCCCACGGCGCAAGTGCGAGATGTCGGAGACGTCCGTGACCCCTTCCAAGTCCTTTTCCCTTCGCATCGGCGCGGTGCTCGGCGCCGGTGCTGCCGTGATCCTGGCCTCGACATGGTTGGTGGCCATGTCGGCGGCCGAAGCTCAGCAGCAACAGCAGCGCCCGGCCCAGCCTGCCGCTGCGGCCCCGACGGGCCCCGTCAAGACCGAGACCCAGCGTTTCGACAGCTGGATCCTGACCTGCCAGGAGCTCCCCCCAGCGGCTGGCGCCAAGAGCTCCAAGAAGACCTGCTGGGCCACCATGCGGGTCACCGACGCCAAGTCGAACCGCGTGGTGCTGGTGCTTAAGGTCGGCCGCGACGGCAAGGATGTGCCGACCCTCGCCGTCACCACGCCAACCGGCGTGATCGTACGCGAAGGCGTCGACTTCACGCTGGGCCAGAATGTGCGGCGCCTCGCGTTCCAGACCTGCGGCCAGGCCGAGTGCGAGGCCTCCATCGCCTACGACCAGGCCTTCGCCAATGACCTCGCCGCCGCCAAGGAGGCCACCGTCGGCTTCTATCTGGCGGACGGCCGGCAGGTGAACGTCAAGGTGGCCATCAGCGGCATCGACAAGGTTCTCGCCAATCTGAAGAAAGCCTGAGCCAACCGCCGCAGTTCGGCTAGGAAGACCCTGGGATCGATGAAGCCGAACGCGCTCCCGCGTTCGGCTTTTTTTCTTTGGTCACCCGCCTGATCCTTCAGTGGCACATCCAATCCCGAACCGATCGTCACTGACCCAATGGGTCGGCCAGGCCGGGAGGGACGGGCCCGGGAACGGCGAAGAAGGGGCACCCGGCACGCCCTCCGGTGCCTCTCGGGGTGCCCCTCGGCGCGTAGACGTCACACCGGATCCCTACGTCCTGGTGAGCTCGCGTAGCGAACCACGTTGTCCGCCAGGCCATCGCTTCCTCACACGTCTGCCTTCGGAAGGGAGACGGGCTGGTCCTTCAGCAACGCTTCTGCTGTGGTCGAGCGATATGGAGACCACCTCTCGGGGAGGATATTGACAAAGCGATCGCTCGGAGCAGCTTCCGTATGGCGGCGAGGAAAATGCTGCGTCCCGGGGAATCCGGAACGCGGCCCCAAAAGCCGCCCACAACGAGGAGCGTCACGCGCCCTTAATGATGCATTTCAGACATCTTGGCCGCTGACTGCGGCATTGCCACAGGTACTGACCAGCCCCGCTCGGCAAGCCCCTCGCGGGTCAGCTTGGCGAGGTGCTCCTCAGCCACCGCGCGGAAGGTGTTGACTGGCGCTGCCTTCGCCTCCTCGCGTGCCCGCTTCTTGAGGGCCGAGGGGTCGACACCATCGACGATCGCCTTCTTGGCGTCATCGCGCCGGTCCCGCGCCTTCGCGAGCGACACCTCGGGATCTGGCCCAATGGCGAGAAGCTTCTCCTTGCCCTCAATCCGGTACTTCAGTCGCCAGAGACGCGAGCCGGTGGGATTCGCCAGGAGATAGAGACCACCGCCGTCCGCCAGCTTATAAGGCTTGTCCCCGGCCTTCGCCGCGCGGATGGCCGTGTCGGTCAGGGGCATTGGGGGGCGCCCTCAGTGGGGGGACGTTTCCGATACCCCCAAAAGTACCCCAGATTTGCCGGCTGCCAACGGATACCCCAGACACTCCCGGAGCCTCTCGGACCGGAGAATTGAGCATCTGTAAGGGCTTTTGGAGCTTTTTGCACCGACCCGGAAGGGTGAATGGTGCCCAGGAGAGGACTCGAACCTCCACGCCCTTGCGAGCGCCAGCACCTGAAGCTGGTGCGTCTACCAATTCCGCCACCTGGGCCCCGGACGGCGCGTTGCCGTCAGGCAGGGCCTTCACATAAGGGGGGGCGCGGGACCTGTCAATAACACCTACACCCCGTGCGACCGAAAGATGTGAACAAACCCGCCCCCATGCCCCCACCCGGCCGCAGTCGCGACGCTCATCCGCACCTATACCTTTGAACGAAAGACACAATTGCCGGACGCACAGGCTGAACGCTGCGCCCGCGATGGCGAAGCTCTCAACCATCGACCGACCTCCAGGCATGCCTGGCCCGACCACAAGGTCGGACCAAGAGTTGCGACCACAAGGCCCCGTTTACGCGGTGGGCGTGCCGCAGCAGAATCACTGCAGCATCAACTGCCGTGGCGTGGACCAGTCCTTCAGTGATCGAACTTCGCCGGGCGCTTCTCGATGAAGGCGGCCATGCCTTCCTTCTGGTCGGCGACGCCGAACTGGGACTGGAACACCCGCCGCTCGAAGCGGATGCCCTCGGCAAGGGTGGTCTCGTAGGAGCGATTGACGCTTTCCTTGGTCTGCATGGCCACGTGCGTGGACATGCCGGCGATGACCTTCGCCACCTTCAACGCCTCGTCCAGCAGCTCGGCAGCCGGCACCACGCGGGAAACGAGGCCGGCGCGCTCGGCTTCGGCGGCGTCCATCAGACGGCCGGTGAGGCACATTTCCATGGCCTTGGACTTGCCGACAAATCGCGTCAGGCGCTGGGTGCCGCCGGCACCGGGCATCACCCCCAGCTTGATCTCGGGCTGGCCGAACTTCGCCGTATCGGCGGCGAGGATGAAGTCGCACATCATGGCCAGCTCGCAGCCGCCGCCCAGCGCGAAGCCGGCCACCGCCGCGACCACCGGCTTGCGGGTGCGGGACAGGCGCTCCCAGGAGGTGATGAAATCGTCGAGATAGGTCGCCGGATAGGAGAAGACCTGCATCTCCTTGATGTCGGCCCCGGCGGCGAACGCCTTTTCCGAGCCGGTGAGAACCACGCAGCCGATGCCCCGATCCTGTTCGAACGTATCCAGCGCCGCGTTCAGCTCACCGATCAGCTGGCCGTTGAGCGCATTGAGCGCCTGGGGGCGGTTCAGGCGGATGAGCCCCACGCGGTCGTGCTGCTCCACCAGGATCGTCTCGTATGCCATCCCATTCCTCCTCGTCGCCCGGCGTGACGCCGGTTCAAGCTCGTCGCCCGGCATGACGCCGGTTCAAGGCTCCGCGCGGCGCCAGCACGCGCGGTCACCGTGCTGTATCGCGTCATGGGGGCGAGGCGAAGAGGCAATGCCGCACAGTCGCCGTGCAGGCCTGCCCGACCTTTGTCGAACGACCCGGGGGACCACCTCCGGCAAGCTACCTCTGACAGGTGGGGCAATAGAAGGTGGAGCGCCCGTTCTGCACGATGCGCTTGATGGTGTCCTTGCAGTGCAGGGTCTGGCAGGGCTTCCCCTCGCGGTCATAGACCTTGAAGGTGTGCTGGAAATAGCCCAGCTCGCCGTTCACCTGCCGGTGGTCACGCAGGGAGGAGCCGCCGGCGTGAATCGCCTCGCGCAGCACGTCGCGGATGGCGACCACCAACCGCTCGGCACGCTGGGTGGGCGCACCCTCGGCGGTCGCGATGGTGTGGGCGAGGCGGCGCGGCGACAGGCCGGCGCGGAACAGCGCTTCGCACACATAGATGTTGCCGAGCCCAGCCACCAGCTTCTGGTCCAGCAGCGCCGCCTTCAGCGAGATCTGGCGGCGGGCGCAGGCGCGGGCGAGATATTCGGCATTAAAGCCGTTGCCCAGGGGCTCCGGCCCGAGGCCCGCCAGCAGCGGGTGGGACATGATCTGGTCGTAGGGCACGATCAGGATCGCGCCGAAGCGCCTGGGATCGTTGAAGGTCACCGTGGCGCCGCCAGCGAGATGCAGCACCACGTGGTCGTGCGGCCCGCCCACCCCGCGCGGAAGGTGGAAGCGGCCGGGACGGCCCTTCACGGCCCCACCCTCGATGCGGATGGAGCCGGACATGCCGAGGTGAAGAATCATCACCTCGCCCCCGTCCAGATCGGCGAGGAGATATTTGGCGCGACGGCCGATGGCCTCGACCCGGCGGCCGGCGAGGCGCTCGGCGAAATTCTCGGGCAAGGGCCAGCGCAGGTCGGGACGGCGGGCCTCCGCGCTTTCAATCACGGCACCTTGCAGGACAGGAATGAGACCGCGGCGGACGGTCTCCACCTCGGGCAATTCGGGCATGTTGTTCTTAAACTCAGTGGGACGCGCCGCAACCGGCACGCGAATCTTCACGGCCTCATAGGATCGGGCCGACAGGCCCCCTGCGCAAGAGAGCGTGTTGATCTTGTCCCCTCATACCATCGGCCTCGGTCTTCAACCGAGACCGAGTGGGTACGCTCAAGCGCCCATCGGTCTCAATCGAGGGGAGTGACCTTTGCCCCCTCCGGCGGGCCGGGCGGCGTCTCGAAATCAAGCTGCTCCAGCCTGAGGCCGCGACGGGCGATCTTGTCGGCGGAGACGATGACGCGGCCCACGTCGTCGCCCACCTGCGCGAAATGCTTGGCAAGGTCCCCTACCCGCTCGCGCAGGCGCGTGACATCGACCACCAATGCCGCCACCTCGGCGCGCACCCGGTCCGCCGCCTCGCGCATGCGGGCATCCTTGGCGATGGCCTGCACCACCTGGATCGCCAGCATCAGCAAGGACGGGGAGACCAGCACCACCCGCAGGCGGTAGGCTTCCTGCACCACGCCGTCGAAATGCTCGGAAATCTCCGCATAGACCGATTCGGAGGGCACGAAGATGAGGGCCACGTCCTGGGTCTCGCCCGGCACGAAATAGCGCTCGGCCACATCGTAGACGTGCTTCAGCAGGTCGTTGCGCAGCCTCTGCCCCGCCGCCTTGCGAATGTCGGCGGAGGGCGCCTCACGGAAGGCGGTGACCGATTCGAGGGGGAATTTCGAATCCACCAGCAGCGGGCGCGGGTCACCGGGCAGGAAGATGGCGCAGTCCGGCCGCTTGCCGTTGGAGAGGGTGTGCTGGAAGGCGAAGCTGCCGCACGGCAGGCCGTCGGCGACGATGGCCTCCATGCGGGCCTGCCCGAAGGCGCCACGGGCCTGCTTGTTGGCCAGCGTGTCCTTGAGCGCCACCACCTGGGCGGAAAGGTCGGTGAGGCTGCGCTCCGCCTTTTCCACCATCACGAGGCGTTCGGCGATCCGGGTCAGGCTCTCGTGAGTGGCGCGGGCGCTGGTGGACAGCGTCTCGCCGATGCGATGGGAGGTGGCGTCGAGACGCTCCGCAACCGCGCGGGCCAGCTCGCTCTGGCGGTGGGCAAGCACCTCCGTCATGCTCTGCACCCGGCCGGCGGTCTCCGACTGGACGCGGACAAGCTCGCGCAGGCGGCGGTCCATTTCGTCGCGCCGCAGCGCCTCATCGGCTACCGCGGCAGCTCGCGCCCGCGACTGCCGCACGAGGGACACGCCGACCATGAACACAAGCAACGCAAGCAGTCCCGCGCCCAAGGCTGCCGCCTCGGCCAGGGTGACGGCGTGACCCGCCAGACTGAAGAGCGCCTCCCGCATGACCCTTTCTATCGCGATTCGTAATCCGAACAAACAGCGAACATGTTGACCGGAGCCGCAGCTTGCCTTATTTCGCTCGAATGGCGACGCGACCCATCCTCATCATCCCCGAGCCCAAGCTGCGCACCCTCTCGGCATCGGTCGAGAAAATCGACAGCGAGGTGCGAAAGCTCGTGGAAGACATGTTCGACACCATGTACGACGCGCCGGGCATTGGCCTCGCGGCGATCCAGGTGGGCGTGCAGCGGCGCGTGGTCACCATCGATGTTGCGCGCGAGGGCGAGGCGAAGAAGCCCATCGCCCTCATCAATCCCGAGATCATCGCTGCGTCCGACGAGACCTCGGTCTATGCCGAGGGCTGCCTCTCCATCCCCGAATATTACGAGGAGGTGGAACGGCCGGCGCGGGTCACCGTGCGCTTCCAGGACATCGAGGGGCAGGTGCGCGAGGTGGCGGCGGATGGGCTGTTCGCTACCTGCGTGCAGCACGAGATCGATCACCTGAACGGCGTGCTCTTCATCGACCACATCTCGAAGCTGAAGCGCGACCGGGTGATCAAGAAGTTCACCAAGCAGGCACGGCACAAGGACGAGGTCTGACGCCCCGGACGCCGGCGCCGCCTTTCCCGCTTTCCCGCTGATGCGGTCGCATCCGGGTCCTTTCGCTCAAGCGCCGCGCGAGCCCGACCGGGCCGGACGCGCCGGCCCGGATCAGGCAGCATGCGCATCGTCTTCATGGGAACGCCGGATTTCGCCGTGCCAACCCTTTCCGAGATCGTCGGACGCGGGCACGAGGTGGTGGCGGTCTATACCCGCGCGCCCGCCCCCGCCGGCCGGCGGGGGCTCGACCTCACCCCCTCCCCGGTCCACCAGGTGGCCGAGCGCTTCGGCCTGAAGGTGCTCACCCCGAAAAGCCTGCGCAGCCCGGAGGCGGCGGCCGAGTTCGCCGCCCATGACGCCGATGTGGCGGTGGTGGTGGCCTATGGCCTCATCCTGCCACCTGCGATCCTTGAGGCGCCGCGCCTCGGCTGCCTCAACCTGCACGGCTCGCTTCTGCCCCGCTGGCGCGGCGCCGCGCCCATTCAGCGCGCCATCATGGCGGGGGATGAGGCGACCGGCGTCTGCGTGATGCAGATGGAACAGGGCCTTGATACCGGCCCCGTGGGCCTCGTGGAGCGCATCCCCATCGGCCCTGACATGACGGCCGGTGACCTGCACGACCGCATGATGGTGCTGGGCGCCGACCTCATGGCCCGCGCGCTGGCGGCGCTGGAGCGCGGCGGCCTCGCCTTCACGCCCCAGCCGGAGGCAGGCGTCGCCTATGCGGCCAAGATCGAGAAGGCGGAGACCCGCATCGACTGGTCGCAACCGGCGCAGGTGGTGCACGATCGCATCCGCGGGCTCTCCCCCTTCCCCGGCGCCTGGTTCCCGCTGGGGCCGGAAGCGACCCGGGTGAAGGTGCTGCGCTCGACCCTCGCGGAGGGTGCCGGCGCCCCCGGAGAAGTGCTGGATGACCGCCTCACCATCGCCTGCGGCTCCGGCGCGGTGCGGCTGGTGGAATTGCAGAAGGCCGGCAAGCAGCCCGCCGGGGCATCTAGCTTTCTCAACGGGAATGCCGTGCCGCCCGGCACGCGTCTCGCCTGACGGCGCGCCGCGCCCATGCCCCGCTACAAGCTCACCATCGAATATGATGGCACCCCCTATGCCGGCTGGCAGATCCAGGCCGACCGGGAGACGGTGCAGGGCGCGCTGGCGCAGGCGTTTCGCCGATTCTGCGGCGAGGATGTGCATGTGGCCGGCGCCGGGCGCACCGACGCGGGCGTGCATGCCACCGGGCAGGTGGCCCATGTGGACCTCTCGCGACACTGGCGCAGCGACACGGTGCGCGACGCCATGACGGCGCAATTGCGCCCCCACCCCATCGCGGTTCTGAGCGCCGAGGAGGTGCCGGACAGCTTCGACGCCCGCTTCTCCGCCACCAAGCGGCACTATCTCTATCGCATCGTCAACCGCCGGCCGGACCTTGCCCTCGACCGGGACCGGGCCTGGCGCATCCCGCAGAAGCTGGATGCGCACGCTATGCACGAGGCGGCCCAGCGGCTTTTGGGCAAGCACGATTTCTCCACCTTCCGCGCCGCCGAGTGCCAGGCCGCCTCGCCGCTCAAGACCCTGGACCAGCTGGACGTTTCCCGCTCCGGCAACGAGATCCGCGTCGTCACCTCGGCGCGGTCCTTCCTGCACCATCAGGTGCGCTCCATGGTGGGTTCGCTGATGCGGGTAGGCGAAGGGCGCTGGAGCGCCGACGACCTGGAAGCCGCACTGAAGGCCGCCGACCGCACCCGCTGCGGCCCCATGGCGCCGGCCGCCGGGCTCTATCTGGCGGCGGTGAGCTATTGAGCACGCGCGCGCCTTCGGGTCGCGTCATCAACCCTTTGTAAGCCCTACCTGCCGCCAAGCAGGGAACGTCTGCCCCTGCGCGGGCATTCCCTCTTCAAAGCCCCCATGGACACGCCCGGCGCGTCCCAACGGCAGAAGAGGACTTAAGGTGATGTTCGGTTTTCGCTTCCACGCCCTGCGCGCTCCCCCGCAGGCCCGCGCCCTCCCCACGACCCACCTGGTGGCGCGACTCGTGCCCGCCGCGCCCTGCGGCTGGGTGTTCTTCGACGGCAGCGAAACCCGCATGGCGACCAAAGATGGCGCCGACCTCATCATTCCCGGCGGCGCCTTCTTTCCCAAGGAAGCGCGACGCTATGCCTGTGAAAGCGATGCAGGCGCCGAGGCGGCCCGCCTCAACGACGCGAGCCTGTGCCTCGACCGGCCCTGGCGGGTGAAGCCGGTGGCCGCCTTCGAGGTGAAGCGGTCGACCTTCGCCCATGCAGCGGCGCATTTCTGAGGACGACGGGGCTTGCCGAACAGCCCGACACGACAAAGCCGCCGCTGCCCATCTGGACAGCGGCGGCTTGCTTTTTCAGAGGGACCGAACGAACTCAGATGGCGCCGTTGATCCACTGCACCAGCTTCGCCTTGGGGGCGGCGCCCACCTGGCGGGAGGCGATCTTGCCGTCCTTGAACAGCAGGAGGGTGGGAATGGACATGATGCCGTACTTGGAAGCGGTGGCGGGATTCTCATCCACGTTCAGCTTCACGATGCGGATCTTCTCGCCCATCTCGCCGGACACTTCCTCAAGGATGGGGGCCACCATGCGGCAGGGGCCGCACCACTCGGCCCAGAAGTCCACGATGACCGGCGCGCTGGACTGGAGCACGTCCTGTTCAAAATTCTGATCCGAAACCTTCTCGACCGACATGGCAGACCTCGTAGGGGGAAACCGGGGGAACCACTGAATGTTGGGACCGAACGTAGGGAGCCCCTCCCCTCCTCGTCAAGGCGCCGTCACGCCGAGGTGAGACCGAGCCGCGCCAGAGCCGCCTCCAAACGGGCGGATTCGAGCCGGAAAACGCGAGGACCCGACGTATAGACCAGCCGCGCCTCGAACATGCGCCCGGCGAACACCTGCGACAGAAGAGCGCCATAGACGGCAAGCTGCGCCACATAAGCCTCGGCCACGTCTTCCGGCCGCCCGGGCGGGGCACGGTCAGTCTTGAAGTCGACGACGATCAGGCGGTCGGGCGTCAACACCAGCCGGTCGATGCGGCCCGACACGTGGAAATCCGCACCCTCCCGCGCCTTCAGACGGCCGATGACCGGCACCTCCGCCCGGCTTCCGGCGCCGAACAGATCCGCGAGCGGCGCATGGCCGAGGACGCCGAGGGCTTCCTCCAGCACCTCCTGATGGATCTCGTCCGCCACCTTGTCCGCCGCGTGCCGCAGCAGGCGCAGGCCGGCCGCCGCGTGCTCGGGCGACGGCAAGTCGGGAAGGCCGGCGAGGAGGCGATGGACCAGATCGCCCCGCACCAGGGGCGAGAGCGCCGTCTCGGGCGCCGGCGTGCGCAAAGGCGAGGGGCCGGCGGCTTCGGTCTTCGAGGGCCGCAGCAGGCGCGGCGCGGCTTCCGGGGGCGGCGGATTGGGGAAGGTGGGAAGAGCTGTCTCTTCCCCAGCCACACAAGAGGCCGCCGCCGGCCCCGCCACCGCAAGGCCCGGTCCCCTGTTCCAACGCAGTACCTTGCCCGCGAAGCCGAGGGCGTCCTGCTCGTCCGCTTCCGGCGCGAGGGCGGCGCGCACCAGCTCGTACCAGCAGCCCTCCGGACGGGCATGGGCCTTGTCCTTGGCCGGTGCGCGGGTCTCCGCGCCGCAGACGATCACAGCATCCTCGGCGCGGGTGAGGGCCACATAGAGCAGGCGCCGGTGCTCCTCCAGTTCGCGGGCGGCGGCGGCGGCGCGGGCGGTGGCGAGGCGTTCGGGATCCTCCGCCTTGCGCGGGGCCAGCACCGGCACCTCGCCCTCCGCCCCCGGCACGCAGATGAGGCCACCGGCGGAGCGGGCCTTCGGCATGTCCACCGTGTCGGCGAGGATGACGATGGGCGCCTCAAGGCCCTTGGCGCCATGCACGGTCATCACCCGCACCTCGTTGCGGCCGCTCTCCATGTCGCGCTTGGTCTCGGCACCGCCCCGGCGCAGATAGGCGAGGAAGCCGGCAAGGCTGGCCGGTTCGTTGGATTCATAGGCGCGGGCCAGCACCATGAATTCGTCCAGCACGTCGGCCGCCTCGGGGCCGAGCCGGGCCAGCATGGCGCGCCGACCGCCGTCGCGGCCCAGCACGCGGGCGTAGAAATCGAACGGCCGCAGCAAAGTCGCCTCCCCGCGCCATGCAGCGAGCCGCGCCCACGCGGCGGCGTGGCGGGGATCGGCCGCCGCCTTGAGCGCGTCCACCAGCCGTCCGCCCCGGCCGGGACACAGGGCGAGGAGATCCTCGTCGGTGAGGCCGAACAGCGGGCTCTTGAGCAAAGCCGCCAGCGCCAGATCGTCGTCGGGGGAAACCAGCGCGTCGCCCAGCGCCATCAGGTCGAGGGCGGCGATGTGCTCGGCCACCACCAGGCGGTCGGCGCCCGCCACCTCCACCTGGGCGTCCTTCAGCTCCTTGAGCGCGCGGATGACCGCCTCAAACACCCGCCCGCGCCGGCGCACCAGCACCAGCACGTCACCCGCCCGCATGGCCCTTCCATTGCGGGAGGGAATGGCAAGGCCGGTGGCGATGCCCGCCTGGATGAAGCCGGCGATGCGCTGGGCGAGCCGGCTCACCGGGTCATCCACCGGCGCCTCGTCCAGCGGGCGGCGCCAATTGTCCGGCTGGGTCGCGGGCTCCGGCGTGGTGGTGGGCCAGATCTCCACCAGCGCCGGGGCATCGGCGCGGATGGCGGCATGCACGGGGGCCACCGCGTCCAGCGTGAGGCCATCATGGGCCTCGGGGCGGGAGAAGATCTGGTCCACCGCCTCCAGCACGCCGGGCGCGGAGCGGAAGGAATGGGGCAGTTCCACCCGGCGCAGGGCCTGTGGCCCCGCCTTGCGCGCAAAGGTTGAGCGCATCTCGCCGAAAGCGCGCGGATCGGCGCCCTGGAAGGAGAAGATGGACTGCTTCTCGTCCCCCACCACGAACAGGGTGCGCGTCACGTCCTCCCGCGCACCGGCGCCGGAGAAGAAATCGTCGGCGAGGCCCTGCACCACCCGCCACTGCTGCGGGCTGGTATCCTGCGCCTCGTCCACGAGAATGTGGTCGATGCCCTGGTCCAGCTTGTACTGCACGAAGGTGGGCTGGTCGGAGAGCAGCTGGGCGGCCTTGACGATGAGGTCGTCGAAATCCAAAAGCCCGCGCGCCGCCTTCTCGGCCTCGTAACGGCGGACGGCCTCGGCCGCGAGGGTCAGCGCGGCCTCGGTGCGCTCCAGGGTGCGGGCGCCGAGCAGTTGGTCTGCGAGCACCGCAAGGCGGTCGCGCTCATCCCGCAGCCGCGCGGCAAGGCCGGGGGCGCGGTCGGCGAAGCCCTTGGTGAAGAGGTTGCGGTCCGAGCGCGGCCCCTCCGAGCCGAAGAACACCCGCCGCCAGGCGGCAAGGCCGGACGCCATGTCTCCCGCCTCGGCGGCGGCCAGAAGATCATCGCCCCGTGTGCGGTCGGTGGCCTTGTCGGAGGCGGCCAGCTCCGCCGCCGCGCTCGCCCATTCGGAATGGGGCAGATGGGGGCTCGCCAGCATCTGCACTTCCAGATCCGCCACATTGGCATCCGCCGGCAGATCGAGCGCCCGCGCCACCGCCGCCTTCCGCGCGCTCGGCGTGTCGCCCAGCGGCAGGATGCGGGCGCGCAAGGCGATGGCGGCCTCGAGCAGGCCGGACAGGCCGCTGTCGGACATATCTTCGGTCAACCGCGCCAGCGCCTCGCCCAGGGGCGCGTTCGGCACGCGGGTGGCCGCTACCACGAGGTCGGCGCGGATGCGGGCCATCAGTTCCTGCCGGCCCACCTCATCCAGTTCGCCGAAGCCGGCGGCCACGTCGGCCTCGAACGGGAAGCGGTGGAGCAGCGCGCCGCAGAAGGCGTGGATGGTCTGGATCTTCAGCCCGCCCGGCGTTTCCAGCGCGGCGGCGAACAGCCGGCGGGCGCGGGCGCGCAAAGCGGCATCGGGGGCCGAGCCCACCGTGTCGCGGATGGCGGCGTCCAACTCCCCATCGGGCAGGCGCACCCAGCGGCCGAGGATGGCCAGCACCCGGTTGGCCATGTTGGCCGCCGCCGCCTTGGTATAGGTGAGGCACAGGATGCGCCCCGGCGGCGTGCCGGCCAGCAGCAGGCGGATGACGCGGCGCGCCAGCACATGGGTCTTGCCCGAGCCGGCATTGGCCGACACCCAGGCCGAGAAGGCGGGATGGGAGGCCTCCGACTGGCGACGTGTCGCCTCGGACTTGGGCGTCGCCTCGGGGTCGCGGGCATCCAGCACGAGATCGGCGCTCATTCGCCCTCCTCCCCGGAGAGCGCCCATTCGCGCACGCGGGCGAGATGATCATAGGTGCCGAAGGTGCCGGACCATTGCGGCGCCGCCAACGAGCGATAGCCCTGCGCCTCGTTCTCGAACGCCATGAGCAGGCTTTCGAGGCCCGCGAGCGCGGTCTCGGCAAGGTCCATGGTGTCGCGATCCTTGACGCGGATGGGCTTTTCCTCGCCCCCCGCCGCGCCGCCCTTCAGCTCCACATAGAGCAGGTCCGCCACATCCACCGCCGGCACGTCGGGGAAGGCGCCGCGCCTGGCCATGGCCGCCTCCAGCGGCAGCTGGGGCGAGAGGGAGGCGACCTGCCGGGCGCTCGGCGCCGTGCCGGTCTTGTAGTCGAGGATATTGAGCAGGCCGTCGCTTCGTACCTCGATGCGGTCGGCCCGCCCGGTGAGGCGGAAGGCAGCATTGCCCAGCGGGATTTCAAGGCTGCCGGAGGCTTCCGCCACCACATGGTCGAGGTGCACCCGCCGCTCCCGCTCGAAGGCGACAAGGAAGCCCGCCGCCCGCTCGAACCGCGCCCACCACAACGCATGCTCGGCGGGGAAGGCCTTCAGCGGGGCGAAGGCCCGCCGGCCTTCCTCCAGCAGCTGTTCCAGCGCATCGGGCGGCAGCTTGCGGGGATGCGCCTGGGTGAAGCGGCCGACGGCCTCGTGCAGGGCCGATCCGCGCTCCGCCCCGCCGGGGGCGGCGTCCAGCGGATCGAGCGGGATGAGGCCCAGCACGTGGCGGGCATAGATGGAATAGGGATCGCGCAGGAAGGTCTCCACCTCCGTCACTGACAGCCGACGGGGGCGCAGCGCCAGGGGCGGGGCCGGGGCCGGGCGGATGGCCCGGGGCAAGGCGGGGGCATCGTCCAGCCGGCGCGCGGCTTGGACCCAGCGGGCGCCGCGGGCGCGGGCGGCAATCCACTCCGCCTCGCCCGCCACCGTCTTCAGTCGCTGCACGAAGCGCGAGGGCACGCTCTGGGTGCCGCCCACCTTGGCGGCGAAGGTCAGCACTACCTCGGCGGCGCCGAAGCCCTGGGCGAAATCGTGGGCGGACAGGCCGATCCGCCGCTCCGGCAAATCCAAGCCCAGATCGCCGCGCATAGGCCGGCTGAGCCATGGGTCGGTCTCGGCGATGCGCGGCCAGCTACCCTCGATGAGCGCGCCCAGCACCATGCGATCCACATGGATGAGGCGGGCCTCCAGCGGGCCGAGGATGCGGATGCGCGCATGGGGCTCGGCGCGCGGGCGCACCATGGCATCGGCGAACAGGGCGCCGGCCGCATCCGCATAGGCGGAGAGGTCGAGGGCGGGGCCATCGCCCGCCGCCCCGTCCAGCGTCTCGAAGGTGCGGGCAAGCGCTGCTTCCGCCGCATCCTCCGCGTCGAGATCGAGGGGGCCGGCGGTCTCCACCCACGCGGCGCGGTGGGCGGCGACGAGCGCCGAGAGCGGCGCTGCACCCCGTTGCGCGCCGAGGGTGAGCAGCGGGCCGAGCGCCCGGTCCAGCCGGTCCACCAGATCGCGGGCGTGGTTGAGCGCCCCCTCCCCCATGCGCCGGCGGGGATCGGCGCCGCGATAATCCTCCCGGTCGAAGGCGGCGATGGCATCCCTCAAGCCGTCGATGCCGGCGCGCGGGCGCGGTCCGCGTAAGGCCACCAGCTCCAGCGCCGCCACCGCATCCGCCTTCGCCTCGGGTGTCAGCCCGAATTGCGCCAGAGGATGGGTGAGCAGCGCGAACAGCGGCACCGGTGCCAGGTCCTCCGCCGCCGCCACCACCAGCAGGCCGGCGAGCCGTCCGGCGGGACTGTCGGCCAGCGGCGTGCCGGCGGAATCGTCCAGCGCCACGCCGAAGCGCGCCATCTCCGCCGCCACCCGGCGCGCGAGATCGCGATCGGGGGTGACGAGAGCGGCGGTCTCGCCCTCCCGCTCCAGGCTGTCGCGCAACAGCAAAGCGATGGCGAGGGCTTCCGCGCGCGGGTCGTCCGCCTCCACCACGCTGATGCCGGCCATAGCGGTGCCCAGCGCCGCCGGCGGCAGGCGATCGGAAAGGCTGGCCCACAGGTCGGAGGTCTCGGCCTGCCGCATGGTCTCGCTCATCAGCCGCTCGCGGCCGAACGGGGCGGGCGCGGCCAGCGGCAGCACGTCGCCGCGCGCCACGCCGAGGCGCGGCAGCAGCCGGGCAAGGCCATATTGGGGATGGTCCGGCGCCGCGTCCCGCCCGTCGGTGATGCGGGCGAAGGAGGCGGCGTCGAGATCCTGGTCGAGGCCCGGCAGCACCACGGCGCCCTTGGGCAGGCCGGCGATGGCGGCCAGAAGCCGGGCGGTGGCCGGCATGGAGCCGGTGGAGCCCGCCGCGATTACCGGGCCGGCATCGCGCCCCAGGGCGGCGAGGCGGCGGGCTTCCGCATCCATCAGCGCGTCGCGGCGGGCGGCCGGCTCCACCAGTCCGGCGATGTCCAGATAGTCGGTGAAGGCGCGCCGGGCGATGCGCACGAAATCCAGCCCCACGCGGAAATAGCGGTCCAGTTCCTCCGGCACGAGGCCGTCGAGGCCGTCCACGGTCAGCCCCGCCGTGGTGAGGTCGTCGAACAGGGCGCCGAGGGCATCGGCGAGGGCGAAGGTTGCGGCGGTACCCGCGGCCACCGCCTCCCGTCCGGCTGCTTTCGCGAGGGTATCACGCCAGTGGGCGACCAGCCGGGCCAGCACGAGGCGCCGGTGCACCGGCGCGATGGCATGGGGCGCGGCCAGCACCGGGGCATCCTCGGAGAAGGCGAGCGCGTCCTCGTCCACATCGCCCAAAGGCACGATCTTCGGCAGCAGCAGCACCGCGTTGCGGGACGCTTCCAGCAGCGCCTCGGCGAACAGGCGGCCGGCGCGGCGGGTCGGCAGGAAGACGGTGGCGCCGGCCAGCGCGAGAGGGTCCGCGCGCGGGGCGAAGCCCTCCACCAGCGTACCGTCGAGCAGCGCCGTCGCCAATGTCGGC
This sequence comes from Xanthobacter autotrophicus, assembly GCF_005871085.1. GTDB lineage: Bacteria > Pseudomonadota > Alphaproteobacteria > Rhizobiales > Xanthobacteraceae > Xanthobacter > Xanthobacter autotrophicus. The sequence goes on from NZ_VAUP01000037.1 coordinate 241,125, forward strand.
AGGAACGGCGCCGAGGACGGGATGGTGAGCACGCGCGGCACGGCCGTCCCTTTCTTTCCGGACCTTAGTCGCTGGACCTCTGGATCGCTTCCTCGGCGAGGGCGATGGCATCGGGCGTGCCCACATGCATCCAGATGCCGTCGAGGCGCAGGCCGAACAGGCGCTCGGCCTCGGCGGCCTTGTCGAAGATGCGGTTGAGGGAGAAGGCACCGTCCGGCGTGCCCTCGAACAGCTCCGGCTTCAGGATGGCGGCGCCGGCATAGACGAACGGCACCACCGTGCGCTCGGCCCGGCGCGACAGCCGGCCGAGCTTGTCCATCTGGAAATCGCCCATGCCGTCATAGCCGATGGAATGGGCGGCCGAGGCGAGGAGCAGCAGCGCATCCATCCGCTCCGGATCGAAATGCTCCATCAGCCGCACCAAGTTCGGCCGCATGCCCTCGATCCAGATGGTGTCCGAATTGATGGCGAGAAACGGATCCGGGCCCAGCAGCGGCAACGCCTTGCGCACGCCGCCGCCGGTCTCCAGCAACTGGCCGCGCTCGTCGGACAGGACGATCTGCGGCGGCCCGCCCCGGGCCGTGAGATGCGCCTCCAGCATGTCGGTGTGGTGGTGCAGGTTGACCACCGCGCGGGGGATGCCGGCATCGGCCACACGGCCGAGCACATGATCGATGAGAGGGCGGCCGTAGACCTCCACCAGCGGCTTCGGCCGTGTGTCGGTGAGCGGACGCATGCGCGTGCCCATCCCGGCGGCGAGCACCATGGCGGTGGAAATCCGGTTGTCGGAAATCTGGGCCGTCGAATGCCCGGCCTGTCCCTTGTCCGTCACGCGGCGAAATCCTTGGATGGCAGCACCGCCTCGTACCACGACCGGAGCGAGCCGAGATCCTGGTGGCTGAGGCAGCGGGCAAGATGGCGGCGGATGCGCGACAGGTGGCGCAGGTAATGCGGCTTGCCGTCGCGATCATTCAGCCGGGTGAAGATGCCGAGGATCTTGGAGGCCCGCTGCGCGCCCATGAGCGCATAGGATCGCGCGAAGCCGCGCACGTCGAAGGTGGGGTCGGCCTCGCGCCGCAGCTTCACGTAGTGGCTCACCAGTTGCAGTTCCAGCCCTTCCGGCACGTCCACCCGCGCGTCCTGCGCCAGCGAGACCACGTCATAGGCGGCCGGGCCCATCACCGCATCCTGAAAATCGATCAGGCCCACCTTGCGCAGCCCCTCCCGCTCCGGCAGCCAGATGAGGTTGGGGGAATGATAGTCGCGCAGCACCCAGGTGGGCGGCTCGGCCAGCACGGGGTTGAGCGCGCTGCGCCAGAGCAGGTGGAATTCCTCGCGCACCACCCCGTCCAGCCGGATGCCGCGGGCCGGCAGGTACCAGTCCAGCATCAGGTCGATCTCGGTGAGCATGGCCGCCACGTCATAGGCGGGCAGCGCCCGTTCCACCCGTGGCGCCACATTCAGCGTGCGCGGCAGGTTGCGGGTGTGGAGGGCGGCCAGCACCTCCATGGCCGCATGGTAGCGCTCGGGAACCGGCGCGGCCGGCGAACCGGCGACGACGCCCTCGCGCCCCAGGTCCTCCAGCACGAGGAGGCCCGCATCGAGGTCGGCGGAATACAGCAGCGGCGCCGACAGGCCCTGCGCCAGCAAGGCCCTGTCCATGGCGACGAAGGGCTTCACATCCTCCGCCAGATGCACCAGCTGGCTATAGGGCAGGCCCCGGCGCAGGGGCGGCCCGTCCGGCTGGCGCGGCGCATTCATCAGGATCGCCGAGCGGCCCGGCGCCACGAGGCGGGTATAGGAGCGGCTGGAGGCATCGCCCTGCAGGAACACCCGCTCGGCGGCGGCGAACCCGCTCTGCTCGATCAAGCCGTCGGCGATCTGGAAGCGGTCGAGCCGGGCGCCGACGCTGCCATGTCCGGTGAGGATCGCCACCCGCGCCTCCGGCCCCAGCCCGGCGCCGAAATCGGTGCCGGCGGCATGGAACAGCTCCACGTCGAGGCGGTCGGTCGGCAGGCGATCGTCGGCCCGGTCCGGCCATTCCACCAGCAAAAGCGCGTTCTCGCGCAGCTCGTCCCAGCCCAACTCGTCCAGCTCGTCGGTCTCGATGATGCGGTAGAGGTCGGCGTGCACCACCCGGCCACGCGGGAAATCATAGGAGATCAGGATCGGGAAGGTGGGGCTGGGCACGTCCACGCCGGCATCTTCCGCGAAGGCGCGGATGAGGGCGCGGGCGAACTCGGTCTTGCCCGCACCGAGGTCGCCGGTGAGGGTTATGGTGTCCTTCGGCCCGAACCAGGTGGAGAGCCAGCCGGCGAGGCGGGCTGTCGCCGCGAGATCCTGGAGCACGACGCGGCAGGCGACGGGCTGGCCGGCAAGGCGTTCGATGACGAGGCTCATTCGGCGGCCTCTCTCCGGCCTTCGCCGGACAAGGGAAAGATGCAGGTGGCGATGGTGCCCTGGGCGTCGCTGCCGCCGCCATCCGGCCCACGCCCGGCCGGCGCAACGGTGACCGAGCCGCCGTGAAGAGTCATGAACGAGCGCACGATGGCAAGGCCCAGCCCGACACCCCGGTGGCGCGGGCCGGCATTGCGGCTCTCGAAGCGCTCGAACAGGGTGTCGGCCACTTCGGTGGGCACGCCCGGCCCCTCGTCGCGCACGGTGAAGACCAGCGCCCCGTCGCGCCGCACCGCGCCGAGGCTGACCGTGCCGCCGGCGGGCGAGACGGCGATGGCATTGGACAACAGGTTGAACAGGATCTGCCGCACCCGCCGCCCGTCAGCGACGAAGTGGCCGGCATCCGGCCCCACGCTGACGGCGAGGTTCAGCCCCGCCTCCGCCACCGGATCGCGCACCGCCTCGGCCACGCCGAGCACGGTCTCGCCCACGTCCACGTCGGAGAGGTCCAGCTCCATGGCGCCGGCATCGATGGAGGCGAGGTCGAGAATGTCGTCGATCAGCGCGCGCAGCTGGTCGGAGGACTGGCGCATGTGTTCCAGATAGTCCTGCTGGCGGGTATTGAGCGGGCCGGCGAAGCCCTCGCGCAGCATGTCCGCATAGCCCATCAGGGTATTGAGGGGCGTGCGCAGGTGGTAGGACACGTGTCCGACGAAGGCGTTCTTCAGCTTGTCCGCCGCCTCCAGCGCCTCGGCGCGCTCGATCAGCGCCCGCTCCACCTTCACGCTGTCGGTCACGTCGCGGAAGGTGACCATGGTGCCACCGTCCGGCAACGGCTGGGTGGCGCCGTCAAGCACACGGCCGTCCGGGCGCTCCAGGCGCAAGGTCACCGCCTCGCGCGGGCCGATGGTGGTCACGGCGTGGCGGATGCGGGCGAAGACCGAAGTTTCGCCATGGAGCGGCCGGCACAGGGCCGCCACCGCGTCCACGTGCGGCCGCTCGCCCAAGGCGCGGGCCTCCAGCGACCACAGGCTGAGGAAGGCGTGGTTGTAGAGGTTGAGCCGCCCATCCGAGCCGAACACGGCTACCGCTTCCGCCAGCCCGTCCAGCGTTTCGCCCTGGATGCGGATGAGAGTGTTGTAGCGGCTCTCCAGGGCGACGTGCTCTGAGAGGTCGTCGAACAGATAGGTGACGCCGCCTTCCGCATTGGGGGTGACCACCACCCGCAGCATCTGCCCGCCGGGCAAATGCCACCAGTCATTCACCGGCTCGATGGCGCGGTAGGCTTCGCGCAACTGGGCGCGCCACCCGCGGAAATCTGCCTGCTCGGGCACCTTGCGGCGAGTGCGCAGGTCTTCCAGGATCTCGCCTTCCGGCGGGTGCTGATCGAGGAAAGCGGGGGAGAGGTCGAACAGGCGTTCATAGGCGGCATTGTGGAATACGAGGCGTTCGTCGGCCCCGAAGATGGCCACCGCCGTGGTCAGCTGGTCCAAAGTGCGGCGATGGGCGGTGACCGCCTGCTTCATCTCCGCCCGGGCGTCCTCCTCGGAGGTAACATCGATGGCGATACCGGCGGTGCCGAAGGCGCCGGCCACCTCCACCACTTCCATCTGCCGCCGCTGACCCTTGGTGACGGCCTTCACCCGCTGGCGGAAATGCCCGTCCGTGCCTTCAGCGCTGGCGGCGGCTGCGCGGGTCTTGCCGTCGAGGAGGTCGAGGCCCTGCGCGCGCGCCTCCTCCGCCGAGGCGGCGCCCACCGCCGCCACGAAGGCGGGGTTCACATAAGACAGCGCGCCATCCGCCCCGCGCAGCCAGGCGGGGGCAGGCGCGGCATCGAGCAAGGCCGCAAGGCCGGACACCACCGGCCCGACCTCATGCCCGACCGCGTCGCCGGTCGCCGGCGCCAGCAGCAGGATGCCGGCGCCGGCCCGGCTCCTGCCGTCGAGGCGCAGCGGCCCTGTCGGCGTATCCAGCGTCTGGGAGAAGCTGCCGTCTTCCGCCCGCAGGCGGGCGAGCGCGGTTTCGAAAGCGGACGTGGCGGATCCGAGTTCCGCGCGGAGCGTCTCGGGGGTGCGGCCGAACAGGTCGGCCGGCGCCTCCCGTCCCGTCCACAGCAGGAAGGCCGGAGCGCCCTCACAGAGGAGGACGCGACAGGCCTGGGCTTCGGCGCGGGCACGGGCGGCGGAGGCCGCGGCATCGGCGGCGGCACGCTCGGCGGCTTCAATGCGGCCGCGCAGGTCCTTCGCCACGCGATGGCTGCGCAGGGCGGCAAGGCCGGCGATGGCGGCGACCGCCAGCCCCGCCACCGGCCACAGGGCGCCGGCCGCGGTCGCGGCAGCATCCCAGCCGGCGGCAGCCGGGCTCACGAACAGGGTCGAAGAGAGGAAGACCGCAGCGAGGCCGGCGCAGGCGGGACGGCCCGAGCGGGACGGCGAGGAGAACCGGCGCAGCCCCGCCGTCAGGCGAGCGCCGCCTTGCTCACGCCCGCGCCTTTGGCGCGGAACGCCGCTGGTCCGGATGCGGTCCGCCATTCGCCCCGGTGTCCTTCCCCTGCCCGACAGGCGCCGCAGCTTCCTCCGGCGCCCCGCGAATCACTTGCGCCAGTCTACCGAAGGGGCAGCGGCCATTGAAGGGCGAGCCGGCCACAGCACACAGGCGCATCGTCCCTTCGGTAGGGAAGGCACATCTTCCACAAGCCGGACAAGGAAAGGCCGGGCGGGTTCGCCCTGCCCTCCCTCTTCCGGCTTACCCCTACGCCAGCAGGTCGCGCAGGGTGAGGGCGATGACCAGTGTCGCCTTGTCCAGATCAGACAGGAGCAGGTTCTCGTCCGCCCGGTGGCCGTTGGCCTCCTCGATGGTGTGGGGGCCGGCGCCGTAGAGCACCACCGGCACGCCCGCCTCGGCATAGAGCCGCGCATCCGTATAGATCGGAACGCCGGTCTCCTTCACCGTCTCGCCGGTCACGGCGGAGGCGTTGCGGCACAGCACCGACGACAGCACCTTCGTCCCCTCGCTGGGCACCAGCGGCCGCGCCAGCAGGATGCGCCGCACCTCCACCCGCGCCTTGGGGAAGGCCGAGGCGGCATCGGCGATCACCTTGCGCACTTCGGCTTCCACCGCTTCCGGGCTCTCGTCGGGCACGATGCGCCGGTCGAGGCGGAAGGTGACGCGGTCCGGCACCACATTGGTGTTGATGCCGCCGGAGATGAGGCCCACCGTCAGCTGGGGCGAGCCGATGCCCGCCACCTCGGACACCTTGTCCTTCAAGGTGCCGCGATAGGCATAGAGCGCGGTTAGGATATGGTTGGCCGCCTCCAGCGCGTCGATGCCGGTGAAGGGCAGCGCGGCATGGGCCGACCTGCCGTTCACCTCCACCTCCAGGTGGAGACAGCCGTTGTGGCCCACCACCACGCCATAGGTGAAGCCGGCGGAGACGGCATAATCCGGCTTAGTGATGCCCTGTTCGAGAATCCAGCCCGGCCCGACCTCGCCGCCGATCTCCTCGTCATAGGTGAAGTGCAGTTCCACCGTGCCCTTGAGCGGCAGGCCCGAGCGCTTCAGCGCATCGAGGGCGAAGGCGTAGGTGGCGAAGTCCGACTTGGAGACGGCGACGCCGCGGCCATACATGCGCCCGTCCACCACCTCGGCGCCGAAGGGATCCTTGGTCCAGCCCTCGCCGGGGGGCACCACGTCGCCATGGGCGTTGAGGGCGATCACCGGCCCGTCTCCGAAGCGATGGCGCACGATGAGGTTGGTCACCGAGATCATGCCCGCTGCCTTCACCCGGTCGGCTGGAACCACATGGCGCTCCACCACATGGCCGAGCCCTTCCAGCAGTTCGGCAGCGCGCGCGGCATGGGGGGCGCAATCGCCGGGGGGATTGTCGGACGGCACCTTCACCAGCTCCGCCAGAAACGCGTGCTGCGCGTCGGCGCGCTCGGCGATGAGGTGGGGCAGGGTGTCGGCGTCGGGGGTTGTCATGGGGCTTTCCTTCGATTTTACAGACGGTTTTATTGCGCTTTCGACGCAAACGACAAGGCGCGGCGGCCGGAACCCGCATGTGCTCCGGCCACCGCGACACGGGGACCCAACCTTACTTGCCCGCCCCCCAGGCCTTCAGCACCTCCCGGTCCTCCTGCGACAGCTCGGTGATGTTATTGGGTGGCATGGCATGGGTAAGGCCGGCCTGCACGACGATGAGGTCGCGGTTGCGGGCGATGTGCTCCGGCGTGTCGAGCATCACCCCGCGCGGGGCGATGACGATGCCTTCGTAGAGCGGCTCTGAGGCATGGCACATGGAGCAGCGGCCCATGACGATGTTGGCCACGTCGTCCGGCACCTCCACCGGCGGCCCGCTCCGGGCATAGGCGACGCTCACCAGCGGCGGCAGGCCGAGGGCGGTGCGGCCCATGGGGGTCGTGGTGGCCGAGATGGCGATGGCAAGGATGATGCACACCGCCGCCACCAGCCAGCACCACGCCTTGTCGCCACGGCCCGCGTGCCGCTCATTGTAATAATAGCGGATCACCGTGCCCACCACGAGGGACAGCGCCACGATGACATAGGCATAAGGCGTGGAATAGGTGAGCGGATAGTGGTTGGAGATCATCAGGAAGACGACGGGCAGCGTGAAATAATTGTTGTGCCCCGACCTCAGCTTCGCGGTCTTGCCGTAATAGGGGTCCGGAACCTGCCCCGCCTTCAGCGCCGCCACCACCTTGTGCTGGTTGGGGATGATCACGAAGAAGACGTTGCCGCTCATGATGGTGGCCATGAGCGCGCCGGTGTGGATGAAGGCGGCGCGGGCCGAGAACACCTGCTGGAACAGGTAGGCCGCCAGCACCACGCCGACGAACACGATGACGCCCACCGCCATGGGATTGTTGCCGAGCCTGGAACGACACAGCTGGTCATAGGCAATCCAGCCCAAAGCCAGCCCGCCCATGCCGATGACGAAGGCGACGAACGGCTTCAGGTTCATCACCGCCGGGTCGATGAGATAGATGGACGATTTGTAGTAATAGATCCAGATCAGCAGGAAGAAGCCGGTGAGCCAGGTGGCATAGGACTGCCACTTGTGCCAGCCTAGCTCCTCGGGCAGGAAGCTCGGCGCCACCAGATACTTCTTCACCTGGTAGAAGCCGCCGCCATGCACTTCCCAGGCTTCTCCGCCCTTGCCGGCGGGGATGTCGGGGGTCGCCTTCAGGCTGGCGTCGAGATGCATGAAATAAAAGGACGAGCCGATCCACGCCATGCCGGCGATGATGTGCGTCCAGCGCAGCAACAGGCTGCCCCACTCGTGAAGGATAGGTTCCATGTCCGTTCAGGTCCCGTAGCTGGAAGGCGAAGGCGCGTTTCCTTCGGAGCCCGCGCCGATGGGCGTGCGCCGCAAGCCCATCGGATGACGCGGTCTCTCATGTGATTGTTGATCCGGGATCTTGCGGCGCCATTGGCCCCGCCGTCCCGCGTGCTTATCGTTGTGAAGGTTCAGGTCAAGGGACGTGGCATCGTGCTCGACAATATGAAGGCCTTCGCCATGTCGGTGGAGAGCGAGAGCTTCTCGGAAGCCGCGCGGCGGCTGCGCCTGTCCGCCAATGTGGTGAGCCACCGCATCCAGATGCTGGAGAAGCACCTGGGCTGCCGGCTGTTCAACCGCACCACCCGCCGCATGAGCCTGACCGAGCAGGGCCGCGTCTATTACGAGGCCATCACCGACGCGCTCCGCCTCATCGATGCGGCGGAGAGCAATGTGTCGGAATTGGGCGCCCTGCCCCGCGGCGCGCTCAGGGTCACCGCCCCGCTCCATCTGGGCCGGCGCCTGGTGGCGCAGGTTTCGGCGCGTTACCAGGAGGCGCACCCGGAGATCGACGTGCGCCTGCGCCTCTCCGAACACACCCTCGACCTGATCGCCGAATCCATCGACGTGGCGCTGCGCCTCGCCACCTTCGAGGATTCCAGCATGATCATGCGCAAGGTGGCGCAGGTGGAACGCATATTGTGCGCCTCCCCGGCCTATCTGGAGCGGGCGGGAGTGCCGCTGCGCCCGCAGGACCTGTTGTCCCATCAATGCCTGCTCCTGAGATTTGCGAGCCTTCGGGAACTGCGCTGGATGCTGACCGACGAGGGCCGTGACCTCGCCGTTCCGGTCACCGGGCACCTGGAGGCCGACGACGGCGATGTGCTCACCGTCTGGGCCCTCGAGGGGCGGGGCATCGTGGTGAAGCCCCGCTTCGAGGTGGCGGATGCGCTCGCCGAGGGCCGCCTGGTGCCGGTGCTTCAGGCGCACCCGCCCAAGCCCGCGACCCTCGCCGTGCTCTACCCCGCCCGCCAGCTGGTGCCGTTGAAGGTGAAGGCCTTCGCCGACATGCTGGTGGACCAGGGCCGCCGCTACATCGCCCAGGAGCTGGGGAAGATCGGGGAGCGGCTGTCCGCCTGAGCGCGTGCCAGTCTGATTGGCCGCGTTCACCCTTGCGCCGCCCCCCGCCTCCGCCCGACTGCCCCGCCTCAGTGGGCCTCGGCCTGCTTGGCCGCCGCGACGATCTCCTCGGTGGAGGTCTGCTTCACGCCGTTGAAGAAGACGTTGAGCAGCACGGCGACGATGGCGCACAGCAGGATGCCGCTCTCCAGCAGCGGGTGCAGCTCGTGCGGCAGGTTCTTGAAGAAGTTGGGCGAGACCAGCGGGATCATGCCGAAGCCCACCGACACCGCGACGATGAACAGGTTGAAGCGGTTGGTCTTGAAGTCGACACCGGTGAGGATGCGCGCGCCGGTGGCCGCCACCATGCCGAACATCACGAGGCCCGCGCCGCCCAGCACCACCTGGGGCACCGCCTCCACCAGCGCCGCCATCTTCGGCAGCAGGCCGAGGCCGAGCATGATGGCGCCGCCCACAACCGTCACCCAGCGCGAGCGCACGCCGGTGACGCCGACGAGGCCCACGTTCTGCGAGAAGGAGGTGTAGGGGAAAGTGTTGAAGATGCCGCCGAGGAAGGTGCCCACACCATCGGCGCGCAGGCCCTTGGTGAGCGCCTTCTGGTCCACCGGCTTGCCGGTGATGTCCGAGAGGGCGAGGAACATGCCGACGGATTCGATCATCACCACGATCATCACGATGCACATGGTGATGATGGGGACGAGGTGGAACGTGGGCATGCCGAAGTGGAACGGCAGGATCACGTCGAACCAGGACGCCGCCGCCACCTTCTCGAAATGCATGATGCCGAGGAAGGTCGCCAGCACCGCGCCGGCGATGATGCCGAGTAGCACCGCCACATTGGCGAGGAAGCCCTTGCCCCACTTGATGAGACCAAGCACCACCAGCATCACGAACAGCGAAATGCCGAGGCCCTGGAGCTGGCCGTAATTGGGATTGGCCACCTGCACCACCTTGCCGTCGATGGTCTGGGTCAGGAATGGAATGCCGCCGCCGGCCCAGTTGATACCCACCCGCATCAGCGAGATGCCGATGATGAGGATGATGGTGCCGGTCACCACCGGCGGGAACAAGGGCAACAGCCGCGAGACGAATGGCGCGACGATGATGCCGAAGATGCCCGCCGCGATCACCGAGCCATAGATGCCCAGAAGGCCGATCTCCGGGCTCGCCGCCATGGAGAGCATGGGACCGACCGAGGCGAAGGTGACACCCATCATCACCGGCAGGCGGATGCCGACGCCAAAGAAGCCGAGGCACTGGGCCAGCGTCGCGAGGCCGCAGGCGAACAGGTCGGCACTGATGAGGAAGGCCACGTCCTGGGGTGGCAGCTTCAGCGCGCGGCCGATGATGAGCGGCACCGCCACCGCGCCGGCATACATGACCAGCACGTGCTGGAGGCCGAGGATGGCGAGTTTCGGAGCTGGCAGTATTTCGTCTACGGGATGAACGGCTTCGGACATGAGGTCCCCCTGGAAAGGCAGTCGGGTCGGGTGCGGAAGGGCGTTTTCGTTTATTGGCGCCATTTTGCGTGCGGCGCGGGTACCGGTCCGGCGGGTCTGCCCAACGTATCGGCATGCCTAATGAAAGATCAAATCGCGCGCCGTGAAAACCGTTGGTTAATCGGAAGATCTTCCAATATTTTTGGGAAATGGATCGTCCGCGACCGGGTTATGCTGCCCTGCAGCGGATCTTTTGACCGCAAGGCCTGCGAGGGAAAAATGGGGCGCCTGTCCACGCATGTACTCGACACCGTCGCTGGTGGTCCGGCGGCCAATGTGGCGGTTGAACTTTACCGTCTGACGCCGGATGGCTCGCGCACGCTCGTGACCGAGCGCCGCACCAATGCGGACGGGCGTACCGACACGCCCCTGCTCGCGGGCGATGAGTTCAAGGCCGGCACCTACGAGCTTCAGTTCCACATCGGTGCGCATTTCCGCGCCACCGGCGCTCCGGCGTCCGATCCGCCCTTCCTCGACGTGGTGCCCCTGCGCTTCTCGCTGGCGGAGGACGGGCATTATCATGTGCCGCTTCTGTGCTCCCCGTGGAGCTACTCCACCTATCGGGGCTCCTGAGGAATGTCCGTGCCCAACGATCCCATCACCGGCCGGCCCTACCCGCGCGACCTCATCGGCTATGGGCGCACCCCGCCCCATGCCCGCTGGCCGGGAGACGCGCGCATCGCCGTCCAGTTCGTGGTGAATTACGAGGAGGGCGGCGAGAATTCCGTCCTCCACGGCGACAATGCCTCGGAAGCCTTCCTGTCCGAAATCATCGGCGCCCAGCCCTGGCCCCGCCAGCGGCACATGAACATGGAATCCATCTACGAATACGGTGCCCGGGTAGGCTTCTGGCGGCTGCACCGCCTGTTCACCGAGCGCGCCATGCCGGTCACGGTCTATGGCGTCGCCACCGCACTCGCCCGCAACCCGGATGCCGTCGCCGCCATGAAGGAGGCCGACTGGGAGATTGCGAGCCACGGCTACAAATGGCTGGAATACAAGGACTTCACCCGCGACGCCGAGCGCGAGCACATCGACGAGGCGATCCGCATCCACACCGAAGTGACCGGCTCCCGCCCGCTGGGCTTCTACCAGGGCCGCTCGGCAGAGCACACGGTGCCGTTGGTGATGGAGAAAGGCGGCTTCCTCTATGCCGCCGATAGCTACGCCGACGAACTGCCCTACTGGATCGAGAGCGCCAAGGGTCCGCAATTGGTGGTGCCCTACACGCTGGACGCCAACGACATGCGCTTCTCGGTGGCGGCGGGCTTCGGCACCGGCACCGATTTCTTCGACTATCTCAAGGACAGCTTCGACCTGCTCTATGCCGAGGGCGAGACCGCGCCGAAGATGATGTCGGTCGGCCTCCATCCCCGCCTCGCCGGCCGGCCCGGCCGCGCCCAGGCGCTGGCTCGCTTCCTCGATTACATCGCCGGTCATGAGAAGGTGTGGGTGGCCCGGCGCGTCGACATCGCCCGCCACTGGATCGCCACCCACCCCCCCGTCGGCGGCTACCGGCCCACCTTCATGCCGCGCGGCCTGTTCGTGGAACGGTTCGGCGGCGTGTTCGAGCATTCCCCCTGGATCGCGGAAGGCGCCTACGACAAGGGCCTCACCCCCCGCGAGGACACCGCCGCCGGCCTCCACGCAGCCCTTGCCGCCGTGCTGCGCGCCGCCCCCATCGAGAAGCAGATGGCGGTCATTCATGCCCATCCGGACCTTGCCGGGAAGCTCGCGGAAGCCAAGCTGCTCACCGCCGAATCCACCGCCGAGCAGGCGTCCGCCGGCCTCGACCGGCTGACGGCGGAGGAGAAGGCCCGCTTCACCGCCCTCAATGACGCCTACGTGGCAAAGTTCGGCTTCGTCTTCATCATGGCCATCCGCGGCCGGACCAAGGCCGAGATCCTCGACGCCTTCGAGCGCCGGCTCGCCCATGATCGCGACCAGGAGGTCAACGAGGCCCTCACACAGATCGAGCGCATCGCCCGGCTCCGGCTGGACCAGATGCTCCCGGAGGCCGCATGAACAAGGTCTTCCCCGTGCCGCAACCTGCCCCCGTCCCCACCCTCGCGCCCCTTGACGGCAATGCCATCACCGCCCGCCTGAAGGAGCTTGCCGCCTTCTCGGACGTACCGGGCGAGCTCACCCGCCTCTCCCTCACCCCCTCCCACAAGCGGGCGGCGGCGCAGGTGTCGCACTGGATGCGCGAGGCCGGCCTCACCCAAGTCCACATGGACGCCACCGGCACCATCGTCGGGCGCTATGCGGCGGACCGGGCCAATGCCAAGACCCTGCTCATGGGCTCGCACATCGACACCGTGCGCAACGCCGGCATCTATGACGGAAACCTGGGCGTGCTCACCGCCATCGCGGCGGTGGAGGCCCTGAACGCGCAAGGCCTGCGCCTGCCGTTCGCCATCGAGGTGGCGGCCTTCGCGGATGAAGAGGGCGTGCGCTTCCTCTCCACCCTCACCTCGTCCAAGGCCATGGCGGGCATCTTCGACCCCAGGAGCCTGGAGGACGTGGACCAGCAGGGCATCTCCCGCGCCGAGGCGCTGCGCTCGTTCGGCGCGCCGGCGGAGCGTATCGCCGAATGCCGGCGCGATCCGGCAGACATGCTGGGCTATGTGGAAGTGCATATCGAGCAGGGCCCGGTGCTGGAGGCGGCGGGCGCGCCGCTCGGCATCGTCACCGGCATCGCCGGGGCCTCGCGCGGCCATATCCGCGTGCGCGGCGAGGCCGGCCATTCCGGCACCCTGCCCATGCCCATGCGCCACGACGCGCTGGCCGCCGCCGCCGAGATGATCCTCGCCGTGGAAGCCCGCGGCCGCGCCGATGCCGATGCCCTGGTGACCACGGTTGGCACCATGATCATTGCTGGCAGCGCCGTGAACGTGGTGCCGGGGGAGGTGCAATTCTCCCTCGACGTGCGCACCCTGTCCGACGACCTGCGCCAGCGCGCCGTCGCGGACATCCGCGCGGCCATCGACGAGATCGCGGCGCGGCGCGGCGTGCGCGCCATCCTCGACATCGGCCACGAGGTGCCGGCCGCGCCCTGCCACGGCGTCCTGAAGGAGCGCATGGCGGAAGTTGTGGAGGGCCTCGGCCTGCCGGTGCTGCGCCTGCCCTCCGGCGCCGGTCACGACGCCATGGTGTTCCGGGGCATCATGCCCATGGCCATGCTGTTCGTGCGCTCGCAGAACGGCAGCCACAATCCGCGTGAATACGCCTCCCCCGCCGACATCGGCCTCGCCGCCGAAGCGCTCCACGCGTTTCTTCTGAAGACCGCAGGGGAGGTGTGAGCGGGTTGTGTACCTTGCTGGTGCGGTATCTCCGCGCCCGCGAGCCCCAGGTCGATCACGCGGGCTGGAAAGAGCGGCGAGGCGTTTCGGGCCGGGAAACCGCCATCCCGGCCTCCCGCCGCCGCCCCATTTGACATTCGCTCCCGCCCTGCCTTTAGTGCCCGTGTCGAAGGTCCCGTGGTCCCACACGGGCGCAAAAGGGAATGCGGTGCGGGAGGCCTCTCCCAATGCCGTGGCTGCCCCCGCAACTGTAAGCGGTGAGCCCCTGCCAGATGCCACTGGCGCCGCAAGGCGCCGGGAAGGCGGCGGGGGCGCTGATCCGCGAGCCAGGAGACCTGCCTTCGACAAGGTCCGCGCCGGGCGGGGTGCTCCGGTTTGCGTCCCTTCAAGCCCGCCTTGCGCGGGCGGCCCGCGCACCCGTGGATATGTCTCGTGGAGCGCGGCGAACCTGCCGACATGACCGGCGTTGCCACGGCGGAGACCCCCGCCGGGACGACGCCCCGCGCGTACGACGCGCCGACCGCTATGCCCGGCGATCGTCCGGCCGTGACCGTCTTCGTCTGCACCACCTGCCGCAGCTCCGGCGAAGGCGCCTTCCCTGTCGATGGTGTCGCCCTCGCCGAAGCCACCGCGGCAGCCCAGTTGCCAGATGGCGTCGCGGTGCAGGGCGTGCGCTGCCTCGCCAACTGCAAGCGCGCCCTGTCCGCCGCCATGGTCCGCCGCGACGGCTGGACCTATGTGTTCGGCGACCTTTCCGCCGATGCCGCTCCCGACCTCATCGCCGGTGCGGCGCTGCTGGCGTCCTCCGGCGACGGCCTCATGCCCTGGCGCGGACGGCCCGACAGCCTGAAGCGTGGCATGGTCGCCCGCATCCCGCCTTTGTCCCTTCCCAAGGAGCCCTGATGATCTCGCTCGCCCGCGTGCCCTGCACCATCGTCACCGGCTTCCTCGGCGCGGGGAAGACCACGCTCATCCGCCACATGCTGGAGAATGCCGGCGGCAAGCGCCTCGCGGTGATCGTCAACGAATTCGGCGACGTGGGCATCGACGGCGAGATCCTGAAGGGCTGCGGTATCGAAAGCTGCAGCGAGGACACCATCGTGGAGCTGGCCAACGGCTGCCTGTGCTGCACGGTCGCCGACGATTTCGTGCCGGCGCTGGACCAGATCCTGTCGCGCACCCCGCGCGTGGACCACATTCTCATCGAGACCTCCGGCCTCGCTTTGCCCAAGCCGCTGGTGCAGGCCTTCCAGTGGCCGGCCATCAAGAGCCGGGTAACGGTGGATGGCGTGGTGGCGGTGGTGGACGGCCCGGCGCTGGCCGAAGGGCGGGTGGCGGCAGACCTCTCGGCGCTGGCCGCCCAGCGCGCGGAAGACACAAGCCTCGACCATGACGACCCAGTGGAAGAGGTGTTCGAGGACCAGATCGCCTGCGCCGACCTCGTCATCCTCTCCAAGAGCGACCTGCTCGACGAGGCCGGCTTCGCCATCGCCGAGCGGGTGGTGGCGCAGAGCCTGCCGCGCGCGGTGAAGCTGGTGCGCGCCACCGCCGGCAAGGTGGATATCGCCGTGCTGCTGGGCCTCGGCATCGGCGTGGAAGATGAGATCGACGCCCGCCGCACCCATCACGACGACGAGGAAGACCACGACCACGACGAATTCGAGAGCATCGTGCTCCAGCTGCCCGAGATCGCCGATCCCGTCGCCCTCGCCGCCCGCGTGGTCGCTGCGGCCGAGACGCCGGACGTGCTGCGCGTCAAGGGCTTCGCGGCGGTGACCGGCAAGCCCATGCGGCTGCTGGTGCAGGGTGTCGGCCCGCGCGTGTCGCACCATTTCGACCGGCCGTGGGGCGCCGAGGAGGCGCGGCGCGGGGCGCTGGTGGTAATCGGCCTGAAGGGCTTCGACCGCGCGGCGGTGGAACGGGCCATCCTCGGCTGAGGCGAACCAGACCCCATGCACATCCTCGCTACCACATCGACGACGCTGGAGGATCTGGCCGAGCCGGTCGATCTCGCCCAGCCGCCCGGCGACATGGTGGCGCTGTCCTTCACCGACAGCGACCTGCTGGCCTTGTCCGCCGCCTGGCGGGCGCGGCGGGACAGCCTGCCCAGCCTGCGCCTCGCCCGGCTGAAGGACCTCACCCACCCCATGTCGGTGGATTTGTGGGTGGAGAAGGTGGCGCGCCACGCCAAGGTGGTGCTGGTGCGCCAGTTGGGCGGCCTCGACTGGTGGCGCTACGGCGCCGAACAGCTTTCCGCCCTCGCCCGAGCCCGTGGCATCGCCCTCGCGCTGCTGCCGGGGGAGGACCAGGACGACCCGCGCCTCGCGGCCCTCTCCACCGTGCCGGCGGAGCAGCTGGCCCAATGGCTCGCCTATTTTCGTGCCGGCGGGCCGGACAACATGGGCGCCCTGCTCGCCCGCATGGCCCGGACGGCCGGCTTTGCCGCGCCCGCCGCGATCGCTCCGCCGCGCCCCGTTCCCGCCACGGCCTTCTATCGCCCCGGCGCGGGGCTGACGGAACAGCAGGAAGCCGGTGCCGCCGCGCAGGCGGATGGGCGGCCCAGCGCCCTGATCCTGTTCTACCGCTCCCAGTGGCTCGCGGCGGACACCGCCGCCATCGATGCGCTGGCCGCCGCCCTTGAGGCGCGCGGCATCGCCGCCGTGCCCCTGTTCGTGCCCAGCCTGAAGGCACCCGAAGCGCGCGCCGCCGTGCGCGATGCGCTGGCCGCGCTCAAGCCGGCGGTGATCGTCACCACCACCGCGTTTGCGGCGGGGGATGCGGCGGAGCTGTTCCCGGCAGGAGGGCCGCCGGTGCTCCAGGCCGCCCCCGCCACCACCGCCCGCGCCGCCTGGGCGGGCAGTCCGCGCGGGCTGTCGGCCGCCGACCTCGCCATGCATGTGGTGCTGCCGGAGCTGGATGGGCGGGTGCTGGCGGGCGCGCTCTCGTTCAAGGATTTTGCCCCGGCCGATGCGGACCTTGCCTTCGCCCCCGCCATCAACCGGCCGGAGCCGGACCAGGTGGCCCATGTGGCGGACCGCGTCGCCGGCCTCGTGCGCCTCGCCATCACGCCCCGCGCGGAGCGGCGGCTGGCACTGATCCTGCCCGATTATCCCGGCGCCGAGGGCCGCTCCGGCTATGCGGTGGGCCTCGACGTGCCGGAGAGCGCGCGGCGGATGATTTCAACGCTGGGCGACGCCGGCTACGCCACCGGCTCCGCGCCGGCCGACGCCAAGGCGCTGCTCGCCGCCATCGCCCCCGCGCCGGCCCTATCCCTCGATGCCTATCGCGCCGCCTTCGACCGCCTACCGCTGGCCGCGCGCGAGGCCGTGCTCGCCGCATGGGGCGCCCCCGAAGCCGACGCGGACCTGAGGGACGGCACCTTCCACTTCCGCCTTGCCCGCTTCGGCGCCCTCACCCTCGCCTTCGCGCCCGATCGCGGCGCGGCGCTGGACCGGCGGGCGGACTATCACGACGCGGCCCTGCCGCCGCGCCATGCCCTCATCGCCTTCGGCCTGTGGCTGCGCGAAGGGCTGGACGCCCACGCCGTCATCCATCTCGGTGCCCATGGCACGCTGGAATGGCTGCCGGGCAAGGCGGTGGCGCTGACGCCGGCCTGCTTCCCGCAACTGGTCATGGGGGCGCTGCCGGTGGTCTATCCCTTCATCGTCTCCAATCCCGGCGAGGCGGCACAGGCCAAGCGTCGGCTCGCCGCCGTCACCATCGGCCACCTGCCGCCGCCGCTGGCCGCCGCCGGCCTGTCCGAGGCCGAGCAGAAGCTGGAACGGCTAGTGGACGAATATGCGCAGGCCGACGGCCTCGACCGCCGCCGCCGCGAGCGCCTCGCCCAGCTCATCGTGGAGACCGCCGGCGACACCGGCCTCGCCGCCACCGCTGGCGTCACCACCGCCACCGATCCCGACGAGGCCCTGCGCCGTATCGATGCCTGGCTGTGCGACCTGAAGGACCTCGCGGTGAAAGACGGCCTCCACATCTTCGGCCATGTGCCGCAGGACGAAGCTGACCCGGCCCGCAACGCCAGCGCCGGCGCCGAGACCCGCGCGCTGCTCGACGCCCTCGACGGAAGCTTCGTGCCGGCCGGTCCCGCCGGGGCGCCGGCGCGGGGGCGGCGGGACGTTTTGCCCACCGGGCGCAACCTCTACACCGCCGATCCGCGCACCCTGCCCACCCCCACCGCCTGCGACCTCGCCCGCAAGGCGGCCGACGAGGCCCTGCGCCTGCTGCTGCAGGAACACGGCGACTGGCCCCGCGCGCTGGTGCTGGACCTGTGGGGCAGCGCCTCCCTGCGCACCGGGGGCGAGGAGATCGCCCAGGGCCTCGCCTTCCTCGGTTGCCGCCCCATGTGGGAGGCGGCGAGCGGCCGCGTCACCGGCATCGAGGTGCTGCCCCCGGCCGTGCTGGGGCGCCCGCGCATCGACGTGACCTTCCGCATCTCCGGCCTGTTCCGCGACATCTTCCCGGCCCAGATCGCGCTCTTGGATGCCGCCGTGCGTGCCGTGGCCGCGCGGGACGAGGACGATGCCGAGAACCCGCTCGCCTCCGCCCGCCGCCGGGGCGAGGACCTGTCCCGCCTGTTCGGCTCGGCGCCGGGCGCCTATGGCGCGGGCATCGAGGCGCAGCTCCAGCGCGGCGTCTTCGCGGATCGCGCCGAGCTGGGCCATGCCTATCTCGCCGCCGCCTCCCATGCCTATGGCGGGGCGGACGGCGTTGCGCGCCCCGCCCCCGGCGCCTTCGCCGGACGCATCGCGCAGGCCGACGCGCTCATCCACGGCGCGGATGATGCCGCCCGCGACCTCCTGGACGGCAGCGAGGATGCCGCCTTCATGGGGGGCTTCGCGGCGGCCGGCGCGGCGCTGGGGCGCAAGGCGCACCTGGTGGTGCTCGACACCACCGACCCCGACCGCCCCCGCGCCCGCCCCTTGTCCGAAGCACTGGCGCGGCTGGTGCACGGGCGCGTCTCGCCGACCTTCATCGCCGGCCAGATGCGCCACGGCCCGCGCGGCGCGGCGGAACTGGCGGAGACGGTAGACCGCCTCGTCGCCTTCGCCGAGACCACGCAGGAGGTGGCGAGCGCCCTGCTGGACCGGCTCCACGCCGCCTATCTGGCGGAGCCGTCCGTGCGCGCCTTCCTGCTCGACCAGAACCCCGCCGCCGCCCGCACCATGGCCCGCCGCTTCGCCGATGCGCGCCGCCGCGGCCTGTGGCACAGCCGCCGCAACGCCCTCGACGCCGATCTCGACGCCCTCCTCGCCGAGGCCGCCGCGCCCCACGAAAAAGCACCGAAGGAGGCGGCGGAATGAGCCCGCGTCCGCCCGTGCGCCGGGGCGCCTGCCCGGCCTTCCTCGCGCCCATGGAAACCGGCGACGGCCTGATCCTGCGGCTCGTGCCGGCGGAAGGCGCCATCTCCCCCGGCCAGTTGCGCGGCCTGGCCCGCGCGGCGACGGCCTTGGGCAACGGCATGATGGAGATCACCGCCCGCGGCAGCCTGCAGGTGCGCGGGCTGACGGCGGAAACGGTGGCGCCGCTTCAGGATGCGGTTCTCGCGCTCGGCATCACGCCGCGCCTCGGCCTCGCCATCGATATCTCCCCGCTGTCGGGGCTCGATCCCCGGGAAATTGCCGACGCCCGTCCCCTCGCCCGCCTCATCCGGGAGGGAACGGCGGGACTTGCGGGGAAACTGGGGCCGAAGGTGTCCGTGGTCGTGGACGGCGGCGGCGCCATCGGCCTTTCCGGCCATAAGGCGGATGTGCGGCTCATCGCCGTGCGCTCCGGGGCGGATGCGAGGTGGTCCGCCACCATCGGCGGCGGTATGCAGGAATTGCTGGCCGAGCAGGAGGCGGCCACCCGCGCCCTCGACGCCCTGTCGCGGATCGCCGCCCTCGGCCACCGCGCCCGCGCCACCGACCTGCCGGGCTGCACATCCACGCCACTCGCCAACTCCGGTGATGGCGGCATCCCCTCCACCCCACTGGGCACCTTCCCGCTCGTCGAAGGCCGCTTCGCCTGCGGCATCGGCTTGCCCTTCGGTGCCGGCGTGGCCGACCTGTTCGCATCTCTCGCGGATGCGGCCGACGAGGCCGGCGCCCGCGACCTGCGGCCGGCCACCGAGCGGGTGCTCCTCGCCACCGGCCTCGACGCGGACGGCGCCCATGCCTTCGCTGCGGAAGCCCGGCGGCTCGGCTGCCTCACCGCGCCCGACGATCCGCGCGCCTTCATCGCCGCCTGCCCCGGCGCGCCGGCCTGCGTCTGCGCCCATTTCCCGGCGCGGGACCTCGCGGCCGGGGTGGCGGACGCCCTCGCGCCGCTGCTGGACGGCACGGTGACGGTACATCTGTCCGGCTGCGCCAAGGGCTGCGCCCATCCCGCGCCGGCGACCCTCACCTTCGTGGGCATGGACGAGGGGATCGCGCTGGTGCATGAGGGCGCACCGTCCGGAGCACGCGGTCCGGTGATCGCGGTGGAGGCGCTGGCGGCAACCCTCGCGACGCTGGCCGTCACGTCCCGCGCGCCCGGCGAGACGGGACGCGGGCTTCTGGCCCGGATGCAAGAGGTGGGATTATTGGCGGGCCTGTGGGTGCGCGAAGGAAACGACAGACCGATGGTGAAGACGTGACGAGCCGCGCAGCATGACCCTTCCCTTCGATTACGTGCGCGACGGCACCGCCATCTACGAGCGCTCCTTCGCCATCATCCGAGCGGAGGCGGACCTGTCGCGCTTCTCCCCCGAGGAGGAAGACGTGGCGGTGCGCATGATCCACGCCTGCGGGCTGGTGGAGGCGGCGCGCGATTTTGTCTTTGGCCCCGGCGTGGTGGCCGCCGCCCGCGCGGCGCTGCAAGCCGGCGCACCGATCCTGTGCGATGCGCAGATGGTGGCCCACGGCATCACCCGCGCCCGCCTGCCCGCCAACAACGAGGTGGTCTGCACCCTGCGCGATCCCGCGGTGCCGGCATTGGCCGAGAAGCTCGGCACCACCCGCTCGGCCGCGGCGCTGGAATTGTGGCGCGCGCAGCTTGCCGGCGCAGTGGTCGCCATCGGCAATGCGCCCACCGCCCTGTTCCACCTGCTGGAAATGCTGGACAAGGGCGCGCCCCGGCCCGCCGCCATCCTCGGCATGCCGGTGGGCTTCGTGGGCGCGGCGGAATCCAAGGATGCGCTGGCAGCCGACCCGCGCGGCGTGCCGTTTGCCATCGTGCGCGGGCGGCTCGGCGGCAGCGCCATCACCTCCGCCGCCGTCAACGCGCTGGCGAGGGCCGGGCTATGAAAGGCCAGCTCATCGGCGTGGGCGTCGGCCCCGGCGACCCCGATCTCATGACCCTTAAGGCGGTGAAGGCCATCGCCGGCGCCGACGTGGTGGGCTATTTCGCCAAGGCCGGCAACGTCAGCCACGCGCGGACCATCGCCCAGGCGCACTTCCGTCCGGACACGGTGGAACTGCCCCTGCTCTATCCCGTCACCACCGAGATCCACCGGCATGATGCCGCCTATCGCACCGCCATCGGCGCCTTCTACGACGCCTCGGCGGCAACGGTGGCGGAGCACATCCTCGCCGGCCGCACGGTGGCGGTGCTGAGCGAGGGCGACCCGCTGTTCTACGGCTCCTACATGCACCTGCATGTGCGCCTCGCCCAGCGCTTCCCCACCAAGGTCATTCCCGGCGTCACCGGCATGTCCGGCTGCTGGTCGCAGGCCGGCGCGCCCATCGCCCAGGGCGACGACGTGCTCATGGTGCTGCCCGGCACGCTGGATGAAGACGAGCTTTCCCGCCGCCTCGCCACGGCCGATGCGGCGGTGATCATGAAGGTGGGCCGCAACCTGCCCAAGATCCGCCGGGCGCTGGCCGCCGCCGGCCGGCTCGATCGCGCGCTCTATGTGGAGCGCGGCACCATGGCCGATTGCGCGCTGGTGCCCCTCTCCGAGCGGGCGGACGAGCGCGCGCCCTATTTCTCCATCGTGCTGGTGCCCGGCTGGGAGCGCGCGGCATGACTGGCGGCGACAGGCGCGGGCGCATCACCGTGGTGGGCCTCGGCCCCGGTGCGGCGCGGCAGATGACGCCGCAGGCCGCGGCGGCGGTGGAAGCGGCGGACCTCGTCTTCGGCTATGCCCCCTATCTCGCCCGCCTGCCAGAACGGCCGGGGCAGGAGCGCCGGCCCTCCGACAATCGCGAGGAGATCGCCCGCGCCTCGGCGGCGCTGGACGCGGCGGTTGCGGGTGCGCGGGTCGCCATGGTCTCGGGGGGCGATCCCGGCGTGTTCGCCATGGCCGCCGCCGTGTGCGAGGCCATCGAGCATGGGCCGGACGCCTGGCGCGCCCTCGATCTCGAGGTGGTGCCCGGCGTCACCGCCATGCTGGCGGTGGCGGCGCGCTGCGGGGCGCCGCTGGGCCACGATTTCTGCGCCCTCTCCCTCTCCGACAATTTGAAGCCCTGGGCGCTGGTGGAAAAGCGCCTGCTGCTGGCGGCGGAGGCGGGCTTTGTCATCGCCCTCTACAATCCCATCAGCCGGGCACGGCCGTGGCAGCTGGGACGGGCCTTCGCGCTGCTGCGCGAGCGCCTTGCGGGCAGCGTGCCGGTGGTGTTCGGCCGCGCGGCGGGGCGCGAGGACGAGCGTATCACCCTCACCACTCTGGCCGACGCCAACCCGGCGCAGGCCGACATGGCTACCTGCGTGATCATCGGCACCGCCGATACCCGCATCGTACAGCGCCCCGGCCTGCCGCCCCTGGTCTACGC
Organism: Xanthobacter autotrophicus; assembly: GCF_005871085.1. Classification (GTDB taxonomy): domain Bacteria; phylum Pseudomonadota; class Alphaproteobacteria; order Rhizobiales; family Xanthobacteraceae; genus Xanthobacter; species Xanthobacter autotrophicus. The sequence continues at coordinate 263,506 of NZ_VAUP01000037.1, forward strand.
ACCCCGCTCGGCGGACAGGCCCGTGTCTCCGGTGGAGGAAACCGCGCCGTGAGCGCCGAGCTGGTGGAGCAGCCACGCCTCGGCCTCCGCCGGCGTTTCCACCGCCGGGACGGCGGGGATGGCGGGCCGCGCGATCAGCAGCACCTCGATGCCCAATGCGCGCGCCGCCGCCATCTTGCCGTAGGTGGCCGCACCGCCGCTGTTCTTGGCCACGATGGTGTCCATGCGATGCGCCTCCAGCAGCGCGCGGTCGTCGCCCTCGCCGAACGGGCCGCGCCCCAGCACATATTGGGCCTGCGGCACCGCCAGCGGCGGCAGGACCGGATCGACGCTGCGCACCAGATAGGCGTGCTGCGGTGCCGCCTCGAAGGCGCGCACCTCGTTGCGGCCGAGGGCGAGGAACACCCGCCGCGGCGCATCCCCCAGCGCGGCCACCGCCGCCGGCACATCCGCCACCTCGCGCCAGCGATCGCCGGCAACGGGCATCCACGGCCCGCGCCGCAGGGCGAGGAGGGGCACGCCCGCCGCCGCGCAGGCCTGCGCGGCATTGAAGGACATCCGGGCGGCATAGGGATGGGTGGCATCCACCACGGCGGCAACGCGCTCCGCCTTCAGGTAGTCTTCAAGGCCCGCCGCGCCGCCGAAGCCGCCGACGCGCACGGGCACCGGCTGGGGCGCGGGATGTTCCGTGCGCCCTGCCAGCGACAGGACCACGTCGAGATCGGCATGGTCCGCGATGCGGGCGGCGAGGCATTTGGCGAGGGCGCTGGCCTCGCTGGTGCCGCCCAGCAGGAGAATGCGCGGGACCATGGCTGAAACGGCGCGGGTCGAGACGGAGGGATCGCTCATGGCGGGCATAAGTGCCCCAGCCGGGCGCTGGCTGTCCATCGTCGGCATCGGCGAGGACGGGGCGGACGGCCTCTCCCCCGCCGCGCGCGCCGCCATCTCCTGCGCCGAGATCGTGTTCGGCGGGGCGCGCCATCTTGCCCTTGCCGGCAACCTCGTTACCGGCGAAGCGCAGGTTTGGCCGAGCCCCTTCAGCCTTGCCGGCGTTCTCGCCGCGCGCGGGCGGGCGGTGTGCGTCCTCGCCTCGGGCGACCCCTTCCTTTACGGCGTGGGCGCGAGCCTCGCCCGCCATGTGCCGGCGGACGAAATGCGCGCCTTCCCCGCGCCCTCTGCCTTCTCCCTGGCCGCCGCGCGGCTGGGCTGGGCGTTGCAGGAGGTGGACCTTATCTCCCTCCACGGCCGGCCGCTCGCGCGCCTTCGGCCCTGCCTGCAGGACAGCGCGCGGCTGATCCTGCTCACCTCGGACGGTAGCGGGCCGCGACAGGTGGCGGATTTCGTCACCGCCCACGGCTGCGGCGCCTCGCGCCTCGTGGTGCTGGAGGCTCTGGGCGGCCCGTCCGAGCGGGTGCGCGAGACGCGGGCCGATGCCTTCGCCTTCACCGACGTGGCCGCGCTGAACGTGGTGGCGCTGGAGGTGGCGGCGGACACGGACGCCCCTCTCCTGCCCCTCGCCAGCGGCCTTGCCGACGACCTGTTCGAGCATGACGGCCAGATCACCAAGCGCGAGATCCGCGCCCTCACCCTCTCCTCCCTCGCGCCGCGACGGGGGGAATTGCTGTGGGATATCGGAGCGGGGGCGGGCTCCATCGCCATCGAATGGCTGCTGGCCCATCCGTCCCTCAACGCCATCGCCATCGAGGGGCATGCGGAGCGCGCAGCCCGCATCGGCCGCAATGCCGGGCGCCTCGGCGTGCCCCATCTGAAAGTCGTAGAGGGTGCGGCACCCGGCGCCCTTGCCGGACTACCCCCGCCGGATGTCATCTTTCTCGGTGGCGGCGCCTCCGAGCCGGGCGTGTTCGAGGCGGCGCTGGCGGCGCTGAAGCCGGGCGGGCGGCTGGTGGCCAACGCGGTCACGCTGGAGACGGAAGCGGTGCTCCTTGCCGCCCATGCAAGGCTCGGCGGCGATCTGGTGCGCATCGCTCTGGCGCGCTCAACGCCGGTGAAGGGAATGACCGGCTGGCGGCCTGCCATGCCGGTCACCCAGTGGCGCTATGGCAAGCCGCCCAAGACAGAGGGAGGCGGGGCATGATCGTGGCCGGCATCGGCTCCAAGCGGGGGGTGAGCGTGGACGAGGTGCTGGCCGCCTTCGACGCGGCCCTCGAGCGCGCCGCGCTGGCGCGGGACGACGTGGCCCTCATCGCCGCGCCGGCGGTGAAGGGGGGCGAGGCCGGCATCAGCGAGGCGGCGGCCAAGCTTGGCCTGCCGCTGGTGCTGGTGCCGCAGACTCAGCTTGAAGCCGCCTCCAACCGAACCCAGACCCGCTCGGAGCGGGTGATCGCATTGTTGCGCGTGCCCTCTGCGGCGGAGACAGCGGCGCTGGCCGCCGCCGGCGCGACGGCACGACTTCTGGGGCCGCGCCTCGCGCTGGGGCCCGTCACCTGCGCCCTCGCCCGGCGGGAGGAAGAAGAAGAGTGACCGTTCATTTCATCGGCGCGGGACCCGGCGCGGCGGACCTCATCACCGTGCGCGGGCGCGATCTCATCGCCCGCTGCCCGGTCTGCCTCTATGCCGGGTCCATCGTGGCACCGGAGCTGCTGGACTACTGCCCGCCCGGCGCCCGAATTGTGGACACCGCCCCCCTCGACCTCGACCGGATCGAGGCTGAATATGTGCGCGCCTTCAAAGCGGGAGAGGATGTGGCGCGGCTGCACTCCGGCGACCTCTCTGTCTACAGCGCAGTGGCCGAGCAGATGCGCCGGCTCGACCGGCTGTCCATCCCCTATACGCTGACGCCTGGCGTGCCCGCCTTCGCGGCGGCGGCGGCGCTGCTGAAGCGGGAATTCACCGTGCCGGAGGTGGCGCAGAGCCTCGTCATCACCCGCGTCTCGGGCCGCGCCTCCGCCATGCCGGCGACGGAGAACCTTGCCGCCTTCGCCGCCACGGGGGCGACGCTTGCCATCCATCTGGCAATTCACGCCCTCGACCGGGTGGTGGCGGAACTGACCCCGGTGCTCGGCGCCGACTGCCCGGTGGCGGTGGTGGCCAAGGCCTCCTGGCCGGATGGGCGGGTCGTCACTGGAACGCTCAGTGACATCGCGGCCCAACTTGAGGTCGACCCCATCCCGCGCACGGCGCTCATCCTGGTGGGGCGGGCATTGGCGGCGCAGGATTTCCGCGAGAGCGCGCTTTATGACACCGCCTATGTCCGCCGCTTTCGCGGGGGCGGGGAATGAGCGGCCGTTCAGGCCTGCGCTGGGGCGAAGGGCGCGCGTCCCATAAGCGTGCCATCGCGGTCGAACACCACGATCTCCAGTGCCACGTCAGCCCGGCCAAGCGCCCGCGCGGCGGTGGCCCAGGCGGCGCGGGCCACGCGATCGCCCAGCGGGAAGCCTGCGGCCCGGGCGATCTGGAAGGCCTCCGCCACCATGTGCGCGGCGCCGATGCGCGCCGCGAGGTCTGGCCCGGCGCCCGCGCCCGACGCGAGGGTGGCGAGGGCCTCCATGTCGGCGCGGCCGCGCTTGGAATGGAGATCCAGGAAGCCCTGCCCGAGCTTGGTCATCTTGGCGACGCCGCCGGCCACCGTCACCTTGGCCACCGGATGGGCGCGCACATATTTCAACATGCCGCCGACGAAATCGCCCATGTCGATGAGCGCCACCTCGTCGAGGCCATGGAGCTTCTGCACCGCCTGTTCGGAGGCATTGCCGGTGGCCCCGGCCACATGGTCCAGCCCCATGGCGCGGGCCACATCGATGCCGCGATGGATGGAGTGGATCCACGCCGCGCAGGAATAGGGCACGACGATGCCCGTGGTGCCCAGCACCGAGAGCCCGCCGACGATGCCGAGGCGCGGATTGAGCGTCTTGAGCGCGAGGCGCGCGCCGTCGGCGATGAAGATTTCCACCTCCGCGTCGGCCGCGACGCCCGCCGCCCGCGCCACCTCGGCGATGCCGGCGGCGATCATGCGACGGGGTACCGGATTGATGGCCGGTTCGCCCGGCGGGATGGGCAGGCCCGGCCGCGTGATTATGCCCACCCCCTCCCCGGCCCGGAAGGTGACGCCCGCGCCCGCTGCCCCGCGCCGGACCGTGGCGCCCACGAGGGCGCCATGGGTCACGTCCGGATCATCGCCCGCATCCTTGACGATGCCGGCCATGGCGCTGTCGGGCTGAAGGTCCTGCACTGCGAGGGCAAAGGCCGGACGGGCGCCGTTTGGCAGCTCCACTTCGACCGGATCGTGAAAGGCGCCGGTGACAAGCGCCGCGAAGGCGGCCTTTGCCGCGCCGGCGGCGCAGGTGCCCGTGGTCCAGCCGCGCTTCAGCGGCCGGTCGGTGGGGGCGCCTTCGGAACCGTCGCTCGGCACGTCGCTCATGACCGCCTTGATAGAGAGGCCAGACGGACTGTGGAAGGGGGGACCGCATGGTGACACCCCGCGGCCTCCTCATCGCCGCCCCGCGCTCCGGCTCGGGCAAGACCACGATTACCCTCGCCCTGCTCGCGGCGCTGGCGCGGCGGGGCGTCGCCGTGCGGGCGGCGAAATCGGGGCCGGACTATATCGACCCGGCCTTCCATGCCGCCGCAACCGGACGGCCGGGGCTCAATCTCGACAGTTGGGCCATGCCGCCGGCCCTCGTCGACCACCTCGCCTCGACCGCCGCGCAGGGCGCCGAGCTGTTGGTGGCGGAAGGCGCCATGGGCCTGTTCGACGGGGTGGCGACCGAAGCTGGCCGCACTGGTGCGGGGGCCGACATCGCCGCGCGCCTCGGCCTGCCGGTGCTGCTGGTGCTCGATGTATCGGGGCAATCGCAGACAGCCGCTGCGGTGCTGCGCGGCTTCCTCACCCATGATCCGCGCGTGCGCATCGCCGGGGTGGTGCTGAACAAGCTCGGCAGCGAGCGGCACACACGCATGATCCGCGAGGCCATCGCCCCACTGGGCGTGCCCATCCTCGGCACCGTGCCGCGCGAGGCGGCCATCGTGCTGCCGGAGCGCCATCTTGGCCTGGTGCAGGCGGGGGAGACCGACGACCTCGCGGCCCGGCTCAAAGCCCTGGCCGATCTCGGCGAGCGCCATCTCGACCTCGACGGCATCCGCGCTGCCGCCGGCCCGCTCGACCTTGCTGCGGGAGATGCGGGCGCGCTGATTGCGCCGCCCGGCCAAAGGATCGCGCTGGCGCAGGATGCGGCCTTCAGCTTCATGTATGGCCATCTACTGGCCGGCTGGCGGGCGCTGGGGGCGGAGATCCTGCCCTTCTCACCGCTTGGCGACGAGGCGCCGGACCCGTCCTGCGACGTGTGCTGGCTGCCCGGCGGCTATCCGGAGCTTCATGCCGGCCGGCTGGCGGCGGCGGGCCGGTTCCTTGAAGGCACGCGCCGCTTCGCGCGAGCAAAGCCGGTGCACGGGGAGTGCGGCGGCTATATGACCCTCGGTCACGCGCTGACCGACGCGGAGGGGAGCACCCACGCCATGCTCGGCCTCCTGGACCTTGAGACCAGCTTTGCCCACCGCAAGATGAACCTCGGCTATCGGGCGGCGCGCCTTGTGTCCCCCTCCCCCCTTGGGGCGGTGGGGGAGACGGTGCGCGGCCACGAGTTTCACTACGCGACCGTGCTCACCCGCGGCGGGGATGCACTCGCCGAGCTATCCGACGCCGAAGGCCGCCCGCTGGGCCCCGCCGGCAGCCGGCGCGGCACCGTCACGGGCGGCTTCTTCCACGCCATCGCGCGGGACTGACCCCTGCGTCGCTCACGCCTGCTTGGCAGTGACAGCGAGGATGCGCTTGGCCACCACATAAGCCGCCGGAATAGCGGCGACCGCGCCGATGGCGGCAGCGATGGGGATGAGGCGCATGTCCTGCCCCGCCAAGGACGGCATGGCCAGCACGAACAGGATGGCAGCGCCGGCAAAGGTGGTGCCCAGAATGAGCCAGACGAGAATCGCAATCTTAAGCATGGTGAGGCTCCGCGGCAGACGCCCCTTGATACGCCCTTCCGTTGGGTCCGCTTTTGACACCGATCAACTGTGAATGGGACCGTCGCGTCGCATGCATTCACTGCATGACCGGGACCGGCGTTTGCGCGTTATAGTCTCGTCTGCAGGCGCGCCGCCGGGCGCCGGAAGGGCGCGCCGCCGATCCCCGGGAGGGACGTCATGCAGTGTCAGTTCAAGGAAGACGACTTCCGTGCTGCCATCCTCGACATCGTCAGCCACAAGGATGGGCAGGCCATCATCATCCAGGTGGTGGGGGGCAATACCCTCACCGGCTTCGCGCCCCTGAGCGTGGGCCGCGACTATCTGCGGTGCCAGGTGGCCGCCGGGAACGGGCAGAAGGAGCAGGTCGTTCCCTTCCACTCCATCACCTGCGTGCGTTGAGAGTCGCGTGCGCTGAGACCTCCGGGCGCGAATGCCAGCATGCGGCGAGGAACCGCCTTCGTCGGCTGGACGCCGCGCTGGCCGTTCCGTCCTATATCGTATATCCAACGCGGGCGTTCGATCGCCCCGGTCCTTCATGCCCCTCAGGAGCCTTCCCATGGCAGCACCCCAGCCCGTTTCCCGTTCCGCAACCGCGCGCTTCGCGCTGCTGCGCGACAAGATGCTGATCGGCGGCGCCTGGGTGGACGCGGATTCCGGCGCGACCATCGAGGTCAACAATCCCGCCACCGGCGAGATCATCGGCACCATCCCGAAGGCCGGTGCCGCCGAGACCCGCCGCGCCATCGAGGCCGCCTCCGAGGCCTTCAAGACCTGGCGCGCCACCACCGCCGCCGAGCGCGCGGTGAAGCTGCACAAGCTGGCCGACCTCATCACCCAGAATGCGGACGAGCTGGCCGCCATCCTCACCACCGAGCAGGGCAAGCCGCTGGCCGAGGCCAAGGGCGAGATCGGCGCCTCCGCCGGCTATGTGCGCTGGTTCGCGGAAGAGGCCCGGCGCCTCTATGGCGACGTGATCCCCTCGCCGTGGGGCAATCGCCGCATCCTCGTCACCAAGGAGCCGGTGGGCGTGGTGGCGGCGGTGACGCCGTGGAACTTCCCCTCCTCCATGCTGTCGCGCAAGATCGGCGCGGCGCTGGCGGCGGGCTGCACGGTGGTGGCCAAGCCTTCCGAGCTGACCCCCTATTCGGGCCTGGCCTGGGGCGTGCTGGCCGAGATGGCCGGCATCCCGGCGGGTGTGGTCAACATCGTGGTGGGAGAGGCCCCCGCTATCGGCGGCGAGATGACCTCCAACCCGCTGGTGAAGAAGGTGACCTTCACCGGCTCCACCCCCGTGGGCAAGCTGCTGATGAAGCAGTCCGCCGACACCATGAAGAAGATCTCCATGGAGCTGGGCGGCAACGCGCCGTTCCTGGTGTTCGACGATGCCGACCTCGACCTGGCCGTGGAGCAGGCCATCGCCTCCAAGTTCCGCAACGTGGGCCAGACCTGCGTGTGCGCGAACCGCTTCTATGTGCAGGCTGGCATCTATGACGCCTTCGCCGCCAAGTTCGCCGAAGCTTCGAAGAAGCTGAAGGTGGGCAACGGCCTGGACGAAGGCGTGGTGGCCGGCCCGCTCATCGACGACCGCGCGCTGGCCAAGGTGGAGCGCCTGCTGAAGGACGCCTTGGACAAGGGCGCCACCGTTCTCACCGGCGGCAAGCAGCCGGCCATCGGCGGCACCTTCTTCGAGCCCACGGTGCTGGCCGGCGCCACCCAGGACATGGCGTTTGCCCGCGACGAGATCTTCGGCCCGCTGGCCCCGCTGTTCAAGTTCGAGACCGAGGAGCAGGCCGTCGCCTACGCCAATGCGACGGAATACGGCCTCGCCTGCTACTTCTTCACCAAGGACCTCGGCCGCGCCTTCCGGGTGGCGGAAAAGCTGGAATATGGCCAGGTCGGCATCAATGCCGGCGTCATCACCACCGAGGTCGCCCCGTTCGGCGGCGTGAAGGAGAGCGGCATGGGCCGCGAAGGCTCCAAGTACGGCTGCGACGACTATCTGAACATCAAGTACATGTGCGTCGGCGGGCTCTGAGCCCGCCACCCCCGGGCGGTTCGCCGCCCGGGGCGTCCCGCATCAGGCCGGCGGCGCGAAGCGCAGTGCGATGCCGATGCGGTTCCAGGCGTTGATGGAGGCGATGGTCACCGTCAGGAAGACCGCCTCATCCTCCGAGAATTCCAGCAGCAGCGCCGTCCAGGCCGCGTCAGAGGCGGCTTCCGCCTCAAGCAGCGTCAGCTCTTCCGCATAGGCCAGCGCCGCCCGTTCCCGCGCCGAGAATGCCGGCGCATCCCGCCAGGCCGCGAGCAGGTCGAGCTTGTCCTGCGGCACGCCGGCCTTCCGCGCCACGCCCAGGTGGAACTTCAAGCAGAAGGCGCAACCGTTGATCTGGGAGGCGCGCAGCTTCACCAGCTCGGTCAGCCCCTTGTCGAGGCCGGAGGCGTCCACCGCCTTGGTGAGGGCGGACAGGCCGGCATAGACATCCGGCGCACGCTCGGTGAAGGCCTTGTAGGTGGGGCGGGACAGAGTGTCGGTCACGCGGCTTCCTTTCGGTTCGCAGATCGCAGGCTTCGCTGTCAGCTCTTCAGCCGGTAGCCGGTGCGGAACATCCAGCGCACCGTGAAGAGGCAGACGATAAGGAAGGCCAGCGTCATGGCGAAGCTCACCTCCACCCGCACATCCGAATGGCCGAAGAAGCTCCAGCGGAAGCCGGATACCAGATAGACCACGGGGTTAAACAGCGTCACCGTCCGCCACACCGGGGGCAGCATGTCCAGGGAATAGAAGGTGCCGCCGAGGAAGGTCAGCGGCGTGATCACCAGCATGGGGATCAATTGCAGCCGCTCGAACCCGTCCGCCCAGATGCCGATGATGAAGCCGAACAGGGAGAAGGTGACCGCCGTGAGCACCAGGAAGCCCAGCACCCAGAAGGGATGGCGGATCTCCAGCGGCACGAACAGCGAGGCGGTGGCGAGGATGATCAGCCCCAGCACGGTGGACTTGGTGGCCGCCGCCCCCACATAGCCCGCCACGATCTCGAACGGCGAGACCGGCGCCGACAGCAACTCGTAGATGGTGCCGGTGAAGCGCGGGAAGTAGATGGCAAACGCCGCGTTGCTGATGGACTGCGTGAGCAGCGTCAGCATCATCAGCCCCGGCACGATGAAGGCACCATAGGCGACCCCCCCAACTTCAGCCATGCGCGGGCCGATGGCCGAGCCGAACACCACGAAATAGAGCGAGGTCGACAGCACCGGCGAGACCACGCTCTGCCCCAGCGTGCGCCGGGTGCGGTTCATCTCGAAGCCGTAGATGGCGGCGATGGCTTGCAGGTTCACGGCTCGCGCCTCACCAGGCTCACGAAGATGTCTTCGAGGGAGCTTTGCTCCGTATGGAGATCCTTGAAGGCGATGCCCTCGGACGAGAGTGCGGCCAGCAGGCCGGCGATGGAGAGGCCGTCGTCGTCCCCCTCGCGGTTGGTCGCATAGGTGTAGGTGAGGCGGATGCCGTCGTCCGAAAGGGCAAGCCCGAAGTCGGCCAGCGCCTGCGGCAGGGCGACGAGCGGCGCGGTCAGCTCGACGGTAAGCTGCTTCTTGCCCAGCTTGCGCATGAGCGTCGCCTTCTCCTCCACCAGGATCAGCTCGCCCTTGGCGATCACCCCCACCCGGTCGGCCATCTCCTCGGCCTCCTCCAGATAGTGGGTGGTGAGGATGATGGTGACGCCCTCGTCGCGCAGCTCGCGCACGAGGCGCCACATGTCGCGGCGCAGTTCAACGTCCACGCCGGCGGAGGGCTCATCGAGGAACAGCACCTCCGGTTCGTGGGACAGCGCTTTGGCGATGAGAACGCGGCGCTTCATGCCGCCCGAGAGCGTCATGATGCGGGCATCCTTCTTGTCCCAGAGGGACAGGCTGCGCAGCACCTTCTCGATATAAGCGGGGTTCGCCTTGCGGCCGAACAGGCCGCGCGAGAAGCTGACCGTGGCCCAGACACTCTCAAACGAATCGGTGGTCAGCTCCTGCGGCACCAGGCCGATGCGGGAGCGCGCCGCGCGATAGTCCGCGACGATATCGTATCCTGCAACCTCCACCTTGCCGGCGGTGGCGTTCACGAGGCCGCAGATGACGGAGATGAGGGTGGTCTTGCCCGCGCCGTTGGGCCCGAGCAAGGCGAAGATCTCGCCGCGCCGGATCTCGAGGCAGACATCCTTTAGGGCCACGTGGCCCGTCGCATAGGTCTTGCCGAGGCCGGAAACGGTGATGACGCTGCTGGAGGCGCCGGGGGTGGCGATCATGGAAGAGTCGCGGGTCGCGGAAGCGCTCATGGGGGCGCTTTAGACCACGTCACGGCGGCGGCGGGAAGCCCCGCCGCCTTCCTCTCACGCAGACGCGCAAGGCCGCTCAGGCGCCCTGGATGGCGCTGAGGCGCCAAAGCCCCGCTGCCCCGCCGCCCGTGGGACCGGCGACGCGGTCGCGCACGAAGGTCCACACCTCGGTGCTTTCTCCCACGCCCGCAGCATCCCCGGAGACAAGCTGGCCGCTCTTGCGATCCAGCATCACGTCGCGGCTGGCATAGCGCATGGCGACGGTGGCGTACTCGCGGTTGCCTTCCCGCCACGCCTCGGCGAGGTCGCCCTGAAGCAGTTTCACGTCGGAGACATCGTTGCGGACCCCGCGCTCGGCATTCTCGCGCAGTTCGTCGGCGAGGTAGCCGAACATCTCCGGCGTGGTGTTGGCGCGAAGTTCGGCCTGGTCCTCACGGCTGACCGCGCCCTGGATGATACCGAGCAGACGCTCGAACGCATCGAAATCCGCCGCGGCGAGGCCGATCTCGTCCTGCACGCCAGGCGTCCGTGCACTGGCGGCCGGAGGCACGCTCGCCGCCGGAGGCACGCTGGCGGCGCGCCAGTCACCGGGAGCGGCGGGACGCGGCCCGCCGGAGCCTGCCCCCCCCCGCGCACCGGCAGCGGCGGGAACCGGCTGGGAACGGCGCAGCAGGCGCATGATGAGCATCACGCCGCCCACCACGAGGCCCACCTGAAGCAGCAGCCCCAGGATACCAGCAAGCCCGCCGAGTCCCTGCCCCATCAGCATGCCGATGAGACCGCCGATGAGCAGGCCGCGCATGAGTGAGCCGGCAAAGCCATTGCCGAACATGGAAGAGCGCGGCGCGGCGGCCTGCGGCCGGGCCGCCGCGGAAGGCGCCGTCTGTGGCGAAGTGGTGGAGCGCTGCACCGGCGCCACCGTCCCCGGCGCCGTGGGGGTCGCGGCCGGCGTCTGATAGGTCCGGGTTCCCCGGCTGCCGATGGAGCCGGCGCGCCGCGCCTCCGCATGGTCCGCGGCGACGAGGGTCAACGCGCCCGCGACGGCCAGCGCCGCCAGAACCGTCCGCTTGCGAAACATGGACATTCCGATCAGATCCTCTCCGACGCCGGGCAAATGCCGCAACGTCACATGGCCATTCATATAGGAGGAGGCCGCACCGATTGCGAGGGCCTCGGCTTCGCGTTTGCGACCTGAGCCCGCGCTGATATGGTCGCCCGGCCTGCCACGCCGTCGCTTCCCGGAGCCCCTGATGCCCGTCCCTGCCGTGCGTGCCCTTGCCAGAAACGCCTTTGCCGGGAACAGGTTTACAAAACCGATCCTGGGCCTTTTCGCCTGCTGCGCCCTTCTCGGCGCGCCGATCGCGCGGGCCGAGCCTATCGGCGTCACCGTGCGCAACGAGAGCGTGGCCGCCACCTGCGCCGAGACCGACAACGTCACGCTGTCCTTCGTCTCCGACAAGGTGAGCCGGTTCCGCATCATCGCCCGCCACCCCGCCTATGCCGGCATGCTGCGCGTCGACCGGACCGAGCCGGACTTCGAAACCTGTGATTTCTCCGCTGATCCCGTGGTGCCGGCCACCGCCCCCGCGCCGGCGGGAACGCCGCCCACGGCGATCCCGGCGCCGAAGCGCATCACCATTTATGAGACGCCGGACCTGTGGCTCACCGGCTTCATCTTCCCCTCGTTCTGGCGTGCAGCGACCGTGCCGTTCCGGGTGGGCACCGAAGCGACGCAGGGCCTGCACATGGTGCAGCTGTGGGTGCGCGGCAAAGACCAGCAGCCGGAAGAGGTGCTGGTGGTGTATCCGCCGGATGGCTATTGGCGGGCGCGGCCGCTGTCGCCGGCGCACCTCGCCAGTACCGCCTACGGCTCGTCCTTCCTGCTGGGTCCGGTGGAGCAGGCCGAGCGCCCGCTGGTGCGCCTGAAGGAGATCGGCTTCGCGCCGCAGACGCGCACCTTCACCCTGTCGTTTGCCGACGGCGGCAAGGCCCGGCTGAAGATCGCCGACGTGGATCGCGATGCGCTGACCCTGGAAGCGGAATTCGACGGCACGGCGCCGCGCACCTTCGCCGCTTTGCGCTCCATGTATGTGACCGAGGGCAATGCGGATGTGGCCCGCGTCTCCTGGCGGACGCTGGCGAAGACCGGGGCGCCCGCCACCATCGGCGAGGCCCCGGTGCTGAGCTTCACCGATGCCGACAACGTCGCCATGCTGTGGGCGGGGCGCCTCGTGCCCTCCCGCCACAACACCAGCGCGCCGGACTTCGTCTTCGACGGCTTCACCAGCCGCTGAGAAACCTCAGGCGACGGCGAGCACCGCCTCCGCCTCCAGCACGCCATTGGCGCCGCTGGTGACGGATTCCTCCAGCCCCTTCGCCTCGGTGGCGAGGTTTTCCGCGAAGAAGCGGGCAAGAGCGATGCGCGCGGCAAGGCGCGGATCGGTTCCGCCCGCCGCGCGCTCCGCATAGGCGGCCAGCGCCACCTTGGCGAGATAGGCCCCGCCGGCGGCACGGGCGAACAGGCGCAGATAGGGCGTTGCCCCGGCCAGCGCCTTGGCCTGGTCGCTCGGCAGCCAGTCCAGAATCTTGAGGGTGGCGCGGGCGAGCGCATCGATCGCCTCGGCGAGCCGCACCCCGGTATGGCCGAAATCCGGAGAATTCAGCGCGGCCACCTCGGCGGCGATGTCGCGATAATCGGCGATCACCGCATTCACCACGTCGCCGCCCTCCTGCGGCAGCTTGCGGGTCACGAGGTCGATGGCCTGGATGCCGTTGGTGCCCTCATAGATGGCGAAGATGCGGGCGTCGCGCATATGCTGGGCCGCGCCGGTCTCTTCCACATAGCCCATTCCGCCGTGCACCTGCACGCCGGTGGACGCCACCTCGATGCCGATGTCGGTGGAGAAAGCCTTGGCCACCGGGGTCAGAAGGCTCGCCTCGGCCAGCGCGGCGGCGCGGGCGGAGGGGTCGGGCAGGCGGCGGGCGCGGTCGAGAGCGTCGGCGGTCTTCAGGCAGATGGCGCGGGCGGCGTCAGTCTCGGCGCGCATGGTCAGCAGCATGCGCTTCACGTCCGGATGGGCGATGATGGGGGCCGAGCCCTCGAAGCCCGCGGCCTTGCCCTGCCGGCGATCCTTGGCATAGGCGAAGGCGCGCTGGGTGGCGCGCTCGGCCACCGCCACGCCCTGGATGCCCACCGCGAGGCGGGCGTTGTTCATCATGGTGAACATGCAGGCGAGGCCGCGGTTTTCCTCGCCCACCAGATAGCCGATGGCGCCCTCGCCCTTTTCGCCGAACACCATGGTGCAGGTGGGCGAGCCATGAAGGCCGAGCTTGTGCTCGATGCCGGCGCAGACCACGTCATTGCGTTCGCCGAGGCTGCCGTCCGCATTCACGAGTACCTTCGGCACCAGGAACAGGGAGATGCCGCGGGTGCCGGCCGGCGCATCCGGCAGGCGGGCGAGCACCAAGTGTACGATGTTCTCGGCGATGTCGTGCTCGCCGTAGGAGATGAAGATCTTGGTGCCGAAGACGCGATAGGTGCCATCCGCCTGCTTCACCGCCTTGGCGCGCAGGGCGGCAAGATCGGAACCCGCCTGCGACTCGGTGAGGTTCATGGTGCCGGTCCAGGTGCCGGCCACCATCTTGGTGAGATAGGTCTGCTGCAGTTCGGGGGATCCGTGGGCGGTGAGGGCCTCGATGGCGCCCATGGTCAGCACGCCGCCGATGCCGAAGGCGGGTGAGGCCGAGTTCCAGAATTCCGTGAGCGCCGAGGTCACCGAGGTGGGCAGGTGCTGGCCGCCGAACTCTTCCTCCGCCGCGACCGAACTCCAGCCGGCGGCGGTCCAGGCCTCATAGGCGGCGCGCCAGCCTTCGGGGGTCGTCACGGCGCCATCCTTGAGGGTACAGCCCTGCTTGTCGGACACCTTGTCGAGGGGGGCGATGACGGAAGCCGCGAACTTGCCGGCCTCTTCCAGCACCGGATCCACCACGTCGAAGGAGAGGTCCACGAGGCCCTGCTCCATCAGCAGGGGAAGGGCCGTGCAGGTCTTGAGAAAAAAGGCGACCTCTTCCACCGGCGCGCGATAGCTCATGTGACCCTCCCGTGTGCGGCATGCGCTTGACCGGCCCCGCGGGGCGCGCTCTAAGCACGCGACGTTCGGCTTCCCACATCGCGGCGCCGGCCGGCTTCGTCAAGAGGCGCGCCCAGGCCCATTGGTCGGACACGCGCGGATTGAAGGCATCATGGTTTCTCCCGCTCCGCCCCAGACGCGCCCGACCCGCCTGCTGCCGGCCGCCGCCCCCGGCGCCATCACCGAGGCGGCGCGGCTCCTGGCCTCCGGCGGTCTCGTGGCCTTTCCCACCGAGACGGTCTACGGCCTCGGCGCCGATGCGGCGAACCCCCAGGCCGTCGCCGCCCTCTATGCCGCCAAGGGGCGCCCGGCCTTCAACCCGCTGATTGCCCACACGCAGGATGCCGCTGGCGCCCGCCGGCTTGGCACCTTCAACCGGGCGGCGAACATCCTCGCGGACCGCTTCTGGCCCGGGCCCCTGACGCTGGTGGTGCCCTATGCCGGCGGCGACGGCGTCTGCGAGCTGGCGCGGGCGGGGCTCGACACGGTGGCGCTGCGCGTGCCCGCCCATGGCGATGCCGCCGCGCTGATCGCGGCATTCGGCGGGGCGGTGGTGGCGCCCAGCGCCAACCGCTCGGGCCATGTCTCCCCCACCACCGCCACCCATGTGATGGACGACCTTTCCGGCCGCATCGACATGGTGCTGGACGGCGGACCGACCCTGGTGGGGGTCGAATCCACCATTCTCGATGTGACTGGCGAAGTGCCGGTGCTGCTGCGTCCCGGCGGACTGGCGCGGGAGGAGATCGAGGCCGCCCTCGGCCAGCCCATCGCCCGGCCCGGCGCGAGCGACGACGCCCGCCCGATGGCACCCGGCCGCCTCGCCTCCCACTACGCGCCCCGCGCCGCGCTGCGGCTCGACGCTGCCCGGGTCGCTCCGGGCGAAGCCCTGCTCACCTTCGCCGGCGCAGCGCCGGACGGCACGCCGGCCGCCGGAACGGTGCTCGACCTCAGCCCGTCTGGTGATCTCACGGAGGCCGCCGCCCGGCTCTATGGCGCACTGCGGGCGCTGGACGCCTCCGGTGCTGCCGCCATCGCCGTGGTGGCGCTGCCCCGCACCGGCCTGGGCGAAGCCATTTACGACCGCCTCGCGCGCGCCGCCGCGCCCCGCCCCTCCCAAGACCCTTCCGGAAGCGAGATCCCCGCATGACCGAGACCCTCGCCACCACCGCCGTTGAGGGCTTCGCCTTCAGCCATGCGCAGGACACCGACACGCCGGCGCTTGCCGCCCTGTGGGAGCGCGCCGGCCTGACACGCCCGTGGAACGACCCCTTCGCCGACATCGCCCTGGCGCGGCGCGGACCCCATTCCACCATCCTGGTGGCGCGGCGGGACGGGGCGCTCGCGGGCTCGGTGATGGTGGGCCATGACGGCCATCGCGGCTGGGTTTACTACCTTGCGGTGGAGCCCAATCTGCAGGGCAAGGGCCTCGGCCGCGCCCTGCTCACCGCCGCTGAGGACTGGCTGCGCGCCCGCGCCGTGCCCAAGCTCATGCTGCTGGTGCGCCCGGACAACGAGGCCGTGCGCGGCTTCTATTCCGCCGTGGGCTATCTGGAGGAGCCGCGCGTCGTCTTCTCCCGCCGCCTCGACGGGAAGTAGGCGCGCCGACGCCTCAGGCTGCCGCGCGAAGCTGCGGACGGATGCGGGCGGCGAAGGTCTCAAGGTCGCTCAGGCGCTTGGCATAGCTTGGCGCCATCGGCTTGAGGACCAACGTGCGCGGCGCGAACTCCCGCTCCAGCGTTGCCACCTGCGCCGCCACGTCCGCCTCGGTGCCGATGAGCGAATCCGCGATCATGCGGTCAAGCTCGAACCAGGGGGTCCAGTCCGGCCGCACCTGTGCGGTGGTGGCGCGCATGCGCTCCACGAATGGGGCGAGAAAGGCCTTGGCCTCCTCCACCGCCTGCGCGCGGCTCTCCGCCAGATGCAGGAAGCGGATGAGCGTGAGGCGCGGGTCCCCATCCGGCGCGGTCTCGCGGTAGCGGGCGAGATTGGCGGCCAGCCCCTTGAGCGGAAAGGGCGGCGCCGCCATGAGCCCGTAGCCGCGACGGGCGGCGAGGGCCACCGTCTCCGGCGTGGCGCTCGCCATGTGGACAGGCACGGGCTTCTGCACCGGCCGCGGCACCAGCTCGAGCCCCTCCGCCGCGTAGAAGCGGCCCTTGAAGGTCACTGACGCGCCGTCGAGCAGCGCCTCGATCAGGTCGAGCGCCTCCAATGTACGGTCCCGCGCATCCTCCTTCGCCACGCCGAAATGCTTCATCTGCATGGGGAAGGGACCACCCTTGGCGACGCCGAACTCGAACCGCCCGCCGGAGAGGATGTCGACGGTGGCCACGTCCTCGGCCACCGTGATGGGATTGTGCAGCGGCAGCAGCACCGCCGCAGAGCCGAGGCGGATGCGCGAGGTGCGACCAGCGAGATAGGCGAGGATGGGAAGGCAGGAGGGGCTTGCCGCCTGCGGATTGAAATGATGCTCGGCGATCCACGCCTCCTCGAAGCCGAGGGCCTCGATCCGCTCCACCAGTTCGGTCTGCTCCCGGAAGGCGCTGGCGTAATCGAGCTGCGGATTCTCGTAGGTGCAGAACAATCCTATGCGCATGGCAACCTCCGGGAGCGGCAATGAAGAGCGCTGGCGCCGAAGCGGCGCCAAAAAGCTATATTACATTGGATATAACTCTGTCGCCAAGGCACCCCCGACGGAACGGCGGACGCCCTTCCCTCCCCGTCGCCTGCGTCCTATGGAAAGGAACCCCTCCCCGGAGCCTTGCCATGGTTTCTTACGTCTTCGCGCCGCCCGCCGTCCCCACCCTTCCCATCGTGGGCAGCGACGATCACTTCCCGGTCCACCGCATCTATTGCGTGGGCCGCAACTTCGCCGACCATGCGGTGGAGATGGGCCATGATCCCAACAAGGAGCCGCCCTTCTTCTTCCAGAAAAACCCCGACACCTTGGTGCCCCACGGCGCGACCATCGCCTATCCGAAGATGTCGCAGGACGTGCACCATGAGATCGAACTGGTGGTGGCGCTGAAGGCCGGCGGCGAGGACATTCCGCTGGAGCGGGCGCTGGACTGCGTGTTCGGCTATGCGGTGGGCCTCGACCTCACCCGCCGCGACCTGCAGGGCGAGGCCAAGAAGCTCGGCCGCCCGTGGGAAGTGGGCAAGGCGTTCGAGGAGGCCGCGCCCTGCTCGGCCCTGGTGCCGGCGGCCACCATCGGCCATCCCGACGCGGGGCGCATCTTCCTGAAGATCAACGGGTCCGTGAAGCAGGAGGGCAACCTCAACCAGATGATCTGGAAGGTGCCGGAGATGATCGCCACCCTCTCCACCCTGTTCCGCCTTGCCCCCGGCGACCTCATTTTCGCCGGCACCCCGGCGGGCGTCGGCCCCATCTCCAAGGGCGACGTGCTGGAAGGCGGCGTGGAGGGCGTGGGTGAACTCCGCCTCACGGTGGTGTGAGAGCCGAGGCGCCTGCGATCAGGTCGTCTAACCCAAGTCGTCCAACGCCGGCCCCGGACCCAGGTCGCAGCCAGTGTCCGGGCGGCCTTGTTCTGGCCCGATAGAGACAGGGGCCATCAGGCCCCTGTCTCAGCCAGCGGATGGGCCCAAAAGCAGCACGGACGCAAAGCCCGGCTCGCCTCAATGAAGGGCCGGCTCAATGGCGGAGAAAGATGTTTGCGAGTTCGGGATTGGCTGGGGGACTAGGATTCGAACCTAGATTAACGGAGTCAGAGTCCGCGGTTCTACCGTTGAACTATCCCCCAACGCCGCCCTCTATGCGCCACCGAGGTGGCCAAGGACGCGTGCCCCGAAAGGCAGGTGGGGTCTATACGCAATTCTCCGCCCCGGTTCAATAGGCTTTCGAGTCATCCACAGCCTGCCGCGGACCCGCTCTGGTATACGGTATCCGCATTGGTGCCATGCACAATCGATGCTGTTGCAGCGCACGCACCTGGCTTATGTTGCGGTCATCGAATTTGGAGCCACTCTCCAAGTGGAGGCGAAAATGGCCACGATCACTGCAACTCCTTCCCGCGAATTCGGGCTGTTCGGGCGCCTGGGCGCCGCGGCTTCCAAGGTGGCTTCCGCCATTGCCGAAGCCCGCCAGATGGCGGCCCGTTATGAGCAGCTCCGCCGCATGCCCAACAGCGAACTCGCCAAGCTCGGCTGCACCCGCGACGAGATTGCACAGCTGGTTGTCCGCGGTCTCTGAGCCTCTTCTGCTTCTGCCTTTCCGGGCTCGGTTGCCCGGAGCGTGACATCTTCCGCGTTTCCTCCCAGTGCCTGTCCCGCCCACCGCAAGGTGGCGCGGGACTTTCTTTTTGGGGTGATGGGTCCTACTCGACCCGCACCGTCACGCTGTCGGAAAGCCCCGCCGCGTCGATCACGGTGAGGCGGGCAAAGCCCCGCCCCTGCGGCGTCCAGAACAGGGTGCGCCGGTCGTCCACCTGCGCCACAGGGCGGCCGTCCATCAGCAGGGTAAGCGGGAAGGTGCCGCCATCCACCTTGAGCGCGAGGGTCTCCGCCTCGGCGCCGGAAACCCGCGCGCCGTCCGGCGGATAGACCACCTGCAAGGGCTGCTCCTGCCGGGTGCGGCCGAAATGGCGCTGCGGCACGGGAAGGCGAGCGTTCGCCGCCATCACCGCGCCGCGCGGCGCCGGGCCAAGGCCCGCCGGGGTGCGGACGATGCGGGCAAAGGCGTCGAACAAAAGCGGCGCCGCCGCCGCGCGGCCGGTGAGATCCGGCACCGCCTGCCCGTCCGGCCGGCCCACCCAGACGCCCACGGTGCGCCGCCCGTCGAAGCCCATGGCCCAGCTGTCGCGATAGCCGTAGGACGTGCCGGTCTTGAAGGCGATGCGGCCGCCCAGCGCATTCTCCGGCGCCGGCGTGCCCAGAAGGCACTGGCCCACGTACCAGGCCGCCACCTGATCCACGAGCTGGGACCGGCGCGGCGCCGTCACCGCGCGCCCTTCGCGGCGGAACACAAACGGATGCGCTTCCCCGCCCCGCGCCAGCGCGGCGTAGAGCATGGTGAGGTCCACGAGGCGGATGCCCACGCCGCCGAGCCCCATGGGCAAAGCCGGCGCCGCCCCCGGCGGCAGTTCCAGCCGCGCCCCGGCCTGCTGAAGGCGGGTGGCGAGGCGCTGCGGCCCCACCGCATCCAAGAGCCGCACCGCCGGCACGTTCAGGGACAATTGCAGCGCCTTGCGCACCGAGAGGGTGCCCTGGAAGCTGCGGTCGAAATTCTCCGGCCGCCAGCCGCCGAAACGGGCCGGCCGGTCCTCGATCATCGTCTCGGGATGGGCGATGCCGTCCTCGAAGGCGAGGGCGTAGATGAAGGGCTTGAGCGTCGAGCCTGGCGAGCGCACCGCGCGGGCAAGATCCACCGCGCCGGCGCGGTTCTTGTCGAGGAAATCCGCCGAGGCCACATAGGCCCGCACCTCGGCGCTGTCATTGTCCATCACCACCATTGCGGAGGACAGACCGCGGCCCAGAGCCCGCGTGCGCTCGCGCACCAACTCCTCCAGCTTCTCCTGCAGCGGCGCGTCGAGGGTGGAGAGGTGGCGGGAGAGATCCGGCCGCTCGGCCACCATCTGCTCGGCCAGATGAGGCGCCAGTTGCGGCAAGGGGCGCCGCGCCGTGGGCACCGGCTCGGCCTTGGCCACGCGCACCTCGTCGGCGGCAAGCAGGCCCTGGGACAGAAGCCGGTCCAGCACCCGGTCGCGCGCCGCCCGTGCCCGGGCCGCAAAGCGATCCGGCCGGCGGGTTTCCGGCGCCTGCGGCAGGGCCACCAGCAAGGCCGCCTCGCCGAGGGTGAGCCGGCGCGGCTCCTTGCCGAAATAGGTCAGCGACGCCGCCCGCACCCCCTCGATGTTGCCGCCATAGGGGGCGAGCGTCAGATAGAGCCCGAGGATCTCGGGCTTGGACAGATGGGCCTCCAGCTCCAGTGCCCGGCGCATCTGGGCGAGCTTGGCGGCGAGGGTGCGCGGACGCGGCGGCAAAGTGAGGCGCGCCACCTGCATGGTGAGCGTCGAGCCGCCGGAGACCACCCGCCGCGATCCCGCCGCCTGCCCTGCCGCCCGCAGCAGCGCCAAGGCATCGACGCCGCCATGTTGCTCGAACCGGCGATCCTCATAGGCGAGGATCATGGTGATGAGGCGCGGGTCCACGTCCTCCACCGTGGCGGCGAGGCGCCAGCGGCCATCGGGCAGCGCGAAGGGCCGCAGCAGCCGGCCCTCGCGATCCACCACCTCGGCCGAGACCTTCACCTGCGGCGCAGGCGGAGCGTTGGCGCGCAGATGATGCAGCCCCGCGAAGCCGCCGCCCACCAGCACCCCCGCCCCCAACACAAGGCCGGCCGCCACCCGCCGCAGACGGCGGCGGGCGGGAGCGGCGGGCGATGGCCCGGATGGCTGGGTCGCGCTCATCGGGCGGGGGCCACCTCCAGCGTGCCGGCGGCGGTGCGGGCGAAGCGGTCGGGGCGGTACATGTCCTCCACCATGGCGGGGGGATGGGCATAGCGCCCGGGCGAAACCGCCCGCACCGTGTAGGCGACGACGAAGGCGCCATCACCCTCCTGCCGGGTCACCGAGGCGACGAAGCGGTCGTCGCGGAACTCCACGTGGCCCGCCTCGCTGGTCTCATCCAGCCAGGTGAAGCCGCCGTCGCCGCCCTGGACGAGGCTCGGATTCTCGATCTCGAAGCCGGCGGGCAGATAGTCCACCAGCAGCACGTCGGCCAGCGCGCTCTGGGTCTCGCTGAACGAGAGCACCACCGCGAAGCGCTGGTTCTGCACCGCCTTGGAGGGGTCGGCGGCCTTGCCGTCGAGGGTGAAGTAGCGCCGCTCCAGGGTGAAGCCCTTCGCCACCGGTGGCTCCGGCGCCACGGGGGCGCCATTGATGCCGATCACCACCTTCACCGCCTCGGCGCCGGCATTGCGCAGGGTCACCGGCCCGCGCTCCAGATCGGCGCGAGAAAGCTTGCGGCCGAACGGGCCGCGCACCAGACCTCCATCCACCTCAAGCCCCATGTTGGCGGCGCTGGCCGCGAGCGAGCGGGCGGCGAGCAGCAGCCAGGCGTTTTCCTGCGTGGAGGTGCGCTCGGTGCGTACCCGCGCCGCATCCACGCGGGCAAGCGCCACGTCGGCCAGCTTCTCCAGGCCCGCCTCGCGGGCGAGCACGGTGAGGGCCGCCGCATCGCGCAGCACCGAGCCGAAATCGGGCCGGCCCGCCACCGGCGCACCGGGATTGGCGGGCAGGCCCTCGATGGCCACGTTGAAGGCCCGTTCCGCCCGGGTGCGATCCCCGAGCAGGGCGAGCGCCGCGCCCACCTGTCCCTTGGCGAGGGGGGTGCCGAGGTCCTTCAGCCTTGTATCGGCCAGATAGCGCAGATCGCCCAGGGGCGCGCGGCCGTTGCGGGCCAGTACATAGAGCGCATAGGCGAGGTTCTCGGTCTCCGCGCGCATGTCGGCGCCGGCGAGGTTGACCACGTTGCGCAGCCGGTCGAGGGCCAATGAGAAGGCCACCTCCGGCACGGCAAAGCCCTTCTCCTTGGCGCGGCTCAGGAAATCCACCACATAGGCGTCGAGCCAGGTGTCGGTGCCACCCGCCGACCACAGGCCGAACGAGCCGTCCGAGCCCTGCCGGGCCATGATCCGCACGATGGCGTCGCGGATGCGCTGGTCCGCCTCCGGGTCGGTGGCGCGGCCCGCCAGCACGCTCAGCTCGTTGTAGGACAGGAGCGGCAGCGCCCGGCTGGTGATCTGCTCGGTGCAGCCATAGGGGTAGCGGTCGAGGGCGGCCAGCAGGGCCGGCACGTCGATGGTGCTGGAAGGCATGGCGCTCACCGCCACGCTGCCGGTCCCCGGCAACAGGTCGGCGAAGAGGTCGCGCGACAGCGTGATGCTCTCGCCCGGCGCGAGCGTGCGCACGGTACGCCGCTCGATGTCCGGATAGGCCGGGCGCACGTTCATCTCGAAGCTGCGGGTGATGTCGAGCCCCTGCCCCGTCAGCCGCGCGGTGACGGTGGCGGGTCCCACGCTCTTGCCTTCCAGCGCGAGCCGCAGGGACTGGCGCTGCTTGGCCGCCAGCGTCACCGGGCCTGCCGGCTGGGTGACGGTGGCCGCACCGGTGGCGGAGACATCAAGGCGATACTCGCCGTCGGGCGCCTCCACATTGGTGAGGTCGAGGTTCAGGCTGGAGCGGTCGCCGGAGGCGAGGAAGCGCGGCAGGGTGGCGAGCATCACCACCTTGTCGCGCACCACCACGTCGGCGGAGGCATGTCCGAGCTTGCCGGCGCTCCAGGCGATGGCCATCACCCGCGCGGTGCCGTCAAAGGCGGGGATGGGGAAGGCGACCGAGGCGGTGCCGTCCGCCCCGACTTCCACGAGGCCGGAGAACAGCGCCAGCGGCGGCCCGTTCGGCGGGCTCGCGAGCATGGCGGTCTCGCCGCCGTCGCCGCCCGAGCGCAGCCGACCGGCGGCGCCCTGCATGCCGTCGATAAGCGCGCCGTAGAAATCGCGGATGTCGGAGGCCAGCCGGCGCTGGCCGAACACCACCGCATCGGGCGCCGGCGGCTTGTAGCCGGTGAGGTTGAGGATGCCCACATCCACCGCCGCCACCGTCACATAAGCCTTCTCGCCCGCGCTGAGGCCGCTGACGCGCACCGGCACGGTAAGGCTAGTGTTGGGGCGGATCTGGGCGGGCGGCGTCAGTTCCACCTTCAGGGTGCGCGCCTCCTTGTTCACGGAGAACCAGGAGAGGCCGATGGCGCGGCCGGGCATGCGGCTCGCCCCCACGTCGAGCGGCCGGTGCATGAAGGCCACCACATAGGCCCCCGGCCCCCAACCTGCGCCCACCTTGAAGCTCACCTTGTTAGCGCCGGGCGAAACAGTGAGGAACTTCTGCTCCAGAAGGCCCTCGTTGAGCACCAGCACGCTGGCGGTGCCGGCGGCGCGGGCGGTGAGGGTGGCATCCAGCGTGTCGCCGGAGGCATAGGCGGCGCGGTCCAGCGTCAGCTCCAGCCGGTCGGGCGTGTCGGCGCTGCCCTCGCCGGCAAATCCCGCCTCGAACGGCAGGCTGGTGAGCGGCAGGCCGTCGCCGATGATGTCGAGGCGGTAGCGGCCATACTCAGTGGGCACGGCGAGGCGCGCGGGACCGTCCGCCTTGGTGTCGAGCCGGCCTTCCGCCACGCGGGTCACGGTCTTCACCGGCTCATAGTCCCACGAGCCGCTGACGCGATACCACTGGTAGCGCGTCTCGATGCGCGAGAGCTTCCAGGAGAGGCCGGGGGCCGCGAGGAGCTTGTCGTCGGTGCCGGCGACCACCACGTCGAAATTGGCCACTTCCCCTTCCCGCACCCGATCGGCGAACAGCGGCTTCACGCCGATCTGGCTGCCTGCCGGCGCCACCGGCAGCACGATGGTGCGCTGGACCGCGCGCCCGCCCGCCTCCACAAGGCGCACGAAGGCTTCCATCTCCAGCGGCCGGGCCGTGCGCGGCAGTTCGGAGGCGATGAGCCGCAGGCTGGCGCGGCCGCGCGCGTCGGTGGTGGGCGTATCCGCCAGCGGCTGGCGCTCGGCCAGCACTTGGTCATCCCCATTGCCGAAGCGATAGCCGGCAAAGCCGGGGCGCTCGGCGGCGGCGCGCAGTTCACTCTCCGCCTCCACGTCGAGGCCGGAAGCGGGGGCGCCGAACAGAAAGCGCCCGTCCACCAGCACCTCGGCCGGCCGGTTGCGCGGCAGGCGCGTCTCACGGGCGGAGAGGTCGAATTCCACCCGGTCGGGCACATAGTCTTCCACCAGGAAGGTCACCTCGCCCACGGCCGGCGCCTTGGGATCGGTGAGCGCCTTGGCCCGCCAGGTGCCGGTCATGGCGCCCGTGAGCAGGGTGAAGTCCGCCGTGCGCCCGCCCGCGCCCTGGTCCGCCACCACGAGGCGCCGGTCGGCGACCCCGTCGGGCCGGAAAAGCTGGAGGGTCAGGGGCACGCCGGGTGCGGCATTGCCCTGCGCGTCCCGCAGCAGCACGGTGAGATGCACGCTCTCGCCGGACCGGTAGACGCCGCGCTCGGTGGCGAGGAAGGCATCCAGCCCCCCCGGCGCATCGCGGCCGGACACGCCGCGGTCGGTGAGGTCGAAGGCGGTCTCCTTCAGCGACAGGAAGGCATAATCGCCGCCCTCCGTGCGCGCCGTCACCACCTCCGGCCCGAGGCCGGCGGGGCCGCGGGAGAGGCCGGCATCGAAGCGCACATAGCCGTTGGCATCGCTCTTGGCCGTGCCCAGAACCTCGTTGGAGCGGGCGATGAGGCGCACCTCCGCCCCGGCCACCGGCTCGGCGCTGCCCAGAGAGCGCAGCAGCACATGGACGCCGTCCTGTCCCGACAGGGCGGTGAGGCCGAGATCGGAGACGATGAACCACTGGGTTGCCCTGGTGGAATAATCGTCGTCGCCGGCGGTCTTCTGCGGCTCGGCGGTCATCACATAGACGCCGGGCTCAAGCCGCCCCACGGCCTCGGCGACGGGCATGGCGGTGGTGACATCGGCGTTCAGCGGATTGTCCACCTCCAGCACGCCGGAATAGACGGCGATGGCGCTACCGTCGGCCAGCCGCTCACGCGTATAGGCCTCGATGCCCTGCCGGAATTCGCCCTGGATGGCGGTTGGCACAAGGCCCCGGTCGCCGATGCGCAGGATGTCGACCTTCACCGCGCTGGTGTTCACCGAAACCAGCGGAATGCCCTTCTGCCCGGTGCGCGGCAGCACATAGTTGCGGCCGGTGAAGCGCACGGTGGGCGAACGGTCGCGCACATAGATGGTGAGTTCGGTGGACTTGCGCAGCCGCTCGCCGGTGACGGCGGGAATGCCGGGGCGCACCGCCAGCGTGTAGCGCTCGCCGTGCTTCAGGCCCTCGACGCAGATCTGTCGGGCCTCGCCGGTGATGGCCGGCTTGTCCAGTCCTCCCACCTGTACGAAGGCGGCGAAATCGGTGCCGGGCACCAGATCCTCGGAGAATTGCACGCAAGCGCGCGGGGCGGCGGCGTCCGATTCCACCGAATAGTCCACCAGCCGGAACCCGTGCTCCTCCTTCAGCTTGTCGAGGAAAGTGCGGTCGGCGGCGTTGTCGCGCAGGTCGAGGGCCGTCTTCATGGTATCGATGGCGGCGTTCCACAGGCGCCGATCGGCATAGACGCGGCCGATGAAGGACAGGGCCTCGCCCTCCTCCGCCCGGGTCTGCGCCCGGCGATAGGCGATGAAGGCGGCGCCCATGGCATTGTCGACGAAGGCGGACGCGTCCTCGGTGTCGGTCGCCTTGATGGCGGCCAGCGAGCGGGCAAGGCGCAGCCACACCCCCGCATCCTGCGCCTGGGCGACGGCGAGGCTGGCATACAGCTCGGCGGCGGCGCGGGCATCGTTGCGCTGGAAAGCCTGGGCGGCGTCACGGCGCACCTTGTCGAGGGGCTGGCTGGGCGCGGTCACCTCCCGCCGCAGCACGCGCTCATAGCGGCGCGCGGCGCTCACCAGATCCGAGCGCTGGAAGGTCTTGAGGCTGGCGGGACGCGGCGGCACGGGCGGCTGGGGCTGGGCCGAAGGCGCGCCGCCCGGCACCGTCGCCGGCGGGCGCGGCACCTGCCCGAATGCCAGAGTTGCAGGGGCCGATACCGCGACGGCAAGGCAGGCGACGCGGCCGAGCGTCAGGAGGCGCCGGCGCAGGGATATTCCGCGAAGCGAATCGGAACGCGAAAACTCACGGCGCAGGAAAAAACGGCGAAGGTCCATGGACCGCTCCCTCGGTGCGCAGCACCGTTATGGGAGGCGAGGCGTGCGCCGCGGCCTTCAAGTAGGGCGGCGATCAGGCGTTGTGCCCGGTCGGTCACCCGGATCACGGTCCCCTCGGATTGCAGCGCAACCCGATTCGAAAACCGCACCCTGTCCTGAAGTCGGAGTCGGACCCACCGTGCAGGCCAATTCAACCTGAACGGATCCGGCTCCAAAGCCCGCTGATCGTTCGACCGGCCCCCTTACGAGATATGACCGACCGGTGCCCGCCTCCCCAAGAGAAGCTGGCCCGACCCCGCGCCGCCATCTATGCGCAACCGGGGCGGCTCGCCAAGGGGGATGTTCGGAACCGCCCGGAAATTTCAGGGGCGGAAGCGCTTCGGCCTTCAGACGTCCTTCGCCGGCATCAGCACATGTGGGCGCAGCAGGTGGATGCGGCGCCGGCCGATCCGCGCGATCAGGCGCCGTTCCGCCCGGGCGCCGGAAGGGTGGCCGCCGAGCCGCTCGTAATAGCTACGGGAGATGAGAAGCCCTTGCCCGGGCGCCGGCAGGCCGAACAATGCCAGCCGCGCCACGGCCAGCGCTTCACCGATGCGCGGGCCGATGCCGTAGCCATCCACGGCGAGGCGGAAGGTGGCGGCGATGCGCTCGGCCTGTCCGCGCCGCTCGCAGGTCTCGATGAAGGTCATCACCTCCCGCGCCCAGCCTTCCTCCAGGATGGAGCAATCGGACAGGAACAACACCCAGCGGCCGCGCGAATGGGCGGCGCCCTGGCGCAGGCGAACACCCACGTCGGCCACGGAGGAAAGGAAGGCACAGCCGGCGGCATCGGCAATGGTGGCGGTGCCATCGGTGGAACCTGAATCCACCAGGGTCACGTCACGCAGCACGCCCGCCGTCACGCCCTGAACGAGGGCCGACAGGACCGGCACGAGCTGGCGCTCGGAATTGTGCGTTGCAATGACGACGGACAGCACGGGAAACGTTCTCATTGAGCGTTCCCGCCAGCTATACCGCCGCATCCGCGCGCCGTCGATGCCGCATTGCACCAAAGCGGATGCTTGTGGCGACCTCAAGCGATGCGGATTGACGCGGGCTAGCCTGGAGCCGTGCGCAAATACCTTGAGTCCGCGCGCAACGGCTCGGAGCGGCACCCGCAGGACGGCTAGGGCTTAGCTATTTGGGGCAGGGCACCACCTTGTAGACCGCGTCGGCGAACTGCTTGACGCCCACGTTGATACGCAGGGGCGAAGTCCAAGTCTGGTAGGTGACGATGCCACGGGTCATGGCAATCACTTTATAATTCTCGATGCCCTTGGTCTTGTAGCACTTGCCGGGCTGAATATCCTCTTCCTTCAAAGGCATGGCAAAAACCTCAACGCAAATGGCCGAAACAATAAGGCCAGTATGATCGCCTTGAGGATCACGATCAAGACGGCCCGCCGCAGTGCAGCAGGCCCGCCGAAAGGGGGTCAGGCCATGATGGAGAGGCCGCCGTCCACATAGACGGTCATGCCGGTCAGCCGCCGCGCGAAGGGGGTGGCGAGGAAGGCCGTGGTGAGGCCCACGTCGTCGATGTCCACCAGTTCCCCGATGGGCGCGCGCTGGGTCGCCTCGGACAGGAGCACGTCGAAATCCTTCAGGCCCGAGGCGGCGCGGGTCTTCAGCGGGCCGGGCGAGACGGCATGGACACGGATGTCCTTTTGGCCGAGTTCGTAGGCAAGATAGCGCACCGTGCTTTCCAGCGCCGCCTTCACCGGTCCCATGAGATTGTAGTTGGGCACCACCTTTTCGGCGCCGTGATAGCTCATGGCCATGAGCGTGCCGCCACCCGTCATCAGCGGTTCGGCGAGCTTCGCCATGCGGATGAAGGAGTGGCAGGAAATGTCCATGGCCACCTTGAACCCCTCCGCCGAGGAATCCACCAGCCGGCCCTGAAGGTCATCCTTGGGCGCGAAGGCAATGGAATGCAGCGCGATGTCGAGGCCGCCCCACTCCTTCCCGATGCGGGCGAAGACGGCTTCCAGCTCCCCCTCCCGGCTCACGTCGCAGGGGGCGAAGATGCTGGCGCCCAACTCCTGCGCCAGCGGCTCCACATGGGGCCGCGCCTTCTCGTTGAGGTATGTGATCGCCAGCTCCGCGCCGAGCCGGCGGAACACCCGGGCGCAGCCATAGGCGATGGAATGCTCGTTGGCGATGCCCAGCACCAGGGCCTTGCGGCCCTTCAGCGCCGCTCCCAGCAGGTCCCAGTCCGGCTGCGACATGGAACCCGTCGTCGTCTCCTGCGCGCTCATACGGCCTGCCCTGCGTAGGAAGGAAAAGGAATGACCTGACCCTCGGCGCCCTGCCGCGCCGGGCCCTCGGCCAGCACGCGCTTCACATCGGCGACCACGTCGTTCACATCCGGCCCGAAGGCGATGTTCGCAAGCAGCCGGTCGAGCAACGTCAGCAGGTGGGCACGCGCCTCGGGCGTGGGAAGCAGCGCCGGAAGCGTGGCGAGGGCCTCGTCGGGCGCATGCTCGACGATGATGGACTGCCGCCGGATGATCGCCTGCCCGTCGTCGGCCGGCAGCGCGAGGAGGCCCACCTCCTGCCCCACCAGCTCGCGGATCTGCTTCAGGATGGAGAGCCTCTGCTGGCCGCCGCCGCGCTTCTGGGCCAGCAGCGCCACGCGCACCGCCGCATCGGTGAAGCCGCCCTCGCGCAGGTTGGCAAGGGCGGACGCCACCTCAACCGGCGGCTGCTCCACGATGGCGGGCGTCGTCGGCGCCGTGAGGTCGGGGTCCAGCATGGCGAGGGTGCCGTAGAGGCGGAAGAATTCCGTCTCCACGGTGGCGTCGCGCAGTTGCCGGTAGAGGTCGAAGCCGGCGGTGATGGCGGTGGCCAGGAAATGCTCGGCGGCCACGTGCGGGCCGTCCTCGTTGCGCGGGGTGCGCTGGCCACGGGCAAATTCGGCGAAGGGCGCCAGGGCCGCGAGCAACGGATTGAGGTCGGAGAGGCCCCAGCGTGCCGCCCGCAGTGGATGCACCGCCCGCAGCACCCGCCCCATCTCCGGCGTCACCACCGCCGAGAGAACGGGATGCACGAAAGTCTCATAGGCCCGCGCGTTGACCTGCGAGACATTCGCCACCACCTCGAACGGGATCTCGTCGTTCCGGCTGTATTTCTGCAGCAGGTCGAGGTCTTCCACCCGGCGCTCGGTGAGCGTCACGTCGTATTTCACCTCGCCGCCGGAATGATCCTCCTCGATGGTCATGCCATAGAGGCCCGGCGCCAGCGCCTCCACATAGTCGATGAGGTCGACGATCTGCGCATGCTCGCGCTTGGCCACCGCACCCGAGACGAAGATGCCCAGATGGCCGACGCTTTCGTGCATCAGGCCTACCACCACCTGCCCGGCACTCTTGAGGGCCTGCGTGGTGGGATAGAGGTCGGCGACCCAGTTGATGGCCTGCTGCGGCGGGGTGATGTTGTCGCCCAGCGAGGCGAAGATGATGATGGGCGAGCGCACCGCCTTCAGGTCGAAGGACTTGCCCGGCGCCCATTCCGCCTTGCCGGCGGCAAGCTTGTTGCCGACGAACAGATTCTCGACGATCCACTTGATCTCTTCCCGGTTCATCAGGAAGTAGCCGCCCCACCAGCGCTCGAATTCCAGGAAGCGCGCCGGCTCGGTGTCGATGCGGGAATAGAGGGTGTAATACTTGCCGAAATAGGTGTTGGCCGGGTTCAGATACTCGAAATTGTCCACCAGATAGGCGCCGTCGAAGACCCCGCCACCGAGGTCCGCGGCCAGCGAGGCCGTCCACGCGCCGCCGAGCACGCCGCCGGCGTAGCGCATGGGGTTCTCGGCGTCGTTGCCGGCCCAGTAGGACATGGGCGCGCCGTTCACCACGATGGGACCCACATTGTCGGGATCCAGCGCCGCCACCAGCATGGCGGCCCAGCCACCCTGGCAATTGCCCATCACCACCGGCTTGTCGCAGGTGGGATGGCGCTCGCGCACGATGCGCACGAACTCGGCCTCCGCCAGCGAAACGTCCGCCAGCGTCTGCCCCGGCACCGGCTCAGGGAAGAAGATGACCATGTAGACCGCGTGCCCGGCCTTCAGCGCGAAGCCGACTTCCGAATCCGCCTTGAAGCCGCCGATGCCAGGCCCATGGCCGGCGCGCGGATCGATGATCAGGAACGGCCGCTTGTCGGGATCGAGCGTCACCCCCTCGGGGGGCAGAATGCGCACCAGGGCGTAGTTGGCGGGGCGCGCGAAGCTGCGCGCATCGGCGATCGTCTCATAGTCGAAGGCGAGCAGCGGTGGCTTGCCGGCCTTCTCGTGGGCGATCCAGTTGTTGCCGCGCTGGCGCATGGTGTCCCAGAAGATGAGGGAGCGCTGGGCCGCATCGAACGTGTAGGAGACCGTGTCGCGCCAAGCGGAAACGGGATCCTGGGGCCGGCCGGCGGCCGCAAACGCGCTTGCCGCGCCCCGCATGGCGGCGCCATAGGCCGAGACCGCCTCGCCGAGGCGCAGGCGGTAGATCTCCGCCACCCGGCCGTACACTTTCATCATGTCCAACGGGTCCATGTGCGTCTCCTTCGAGAGCCGCCGCGTTTCATGAAACCACGAAGCGGCTTCAGGCCTTGGGCTTAAGCCGCTCAGATCTGGCCGGCATCCTGCCGGCTCTCCGCCAGCACCGCGCGCATCTCGCGCACGATGGTCCATTCCTCGTCAGTGGGGATCACATAGGCCTGCGGGCCGCTGCCCCTGGTGATGCGGGTCGCGCCGGAGCGGTTGGCTTCCGGGTCCAGCTCGAAGCCGGCCCAGCGGGCGGCCTCGATCACCTCGGCGCGGGTGGCGGCATCGTTCTCGCCGATACCGGCGGTGAAGACGAGGGCGTCGAGGCCGCCCAGCGCCGCCACCAGCGAGCCGAACTCCCGATTGATGCGATAGATGAACAGGTCGATGGCCCGCTGCGCGCTCGGCTCCGCCTCCGCCTTCTCGCGCAGTTCGCGCATGTCGTTGGAGATGCCGGAGACGCCGAGCAGGCCGCATTTGGTATAGAGGAAATGCTCGGCCTCCAGCGCGCTCATGCCCAGTTCGCGTTGGAGATAGAACACCACTCCCGCATCGATGGTACCGCAGCGTGTGCCCATCACCAGCCCATCCAGGGCGGAAAAGCCCATGGTGGTGGCGATGCTCTTCGATGCCAGCAGGGCACCAAGGCTCGCGCCCGAGCCGAGGTGCGCCGCCACCACCCTGCCGTGGACGAGGCGCTCGTCCACGTGCGGAAACTGGGTGGCGAGATAGGCATAGGACAGGCCGTGGAAGCCGTAGCGCTTCACCCCCGCGTCGGTGAGGGACTGCGGGATGGCGAAGGCCTGGGCGATCTCCGGCTGGGTGCGGTGGAAGGCGGTGTCGAAGGCCGCCACCTGCGGCAGGCCCGGCACCCGCCGCGCGATGATGCGGATGGGCTCCAGGCTGCGCGGCTGGTGCAGCGGCGCCAGCGGGGAGAACTTGTCCAGCTCGGCGATGATCTCCGGCGTCAGCCGCACCGCGTGAGTATAGTTGGGTCCGCCATGCACCACGCGATGGCCCACGGCGGCGAGCTGGTGGCCGCCGCGATGGGCGGCAAGCCAATCGGAGAGATAGGCCAGCGCCTCCTCGAAGCCGAAAGCGGCATTTTGAAGCCAGCGCTCCTCGCCCACCACTTCGCCCTCATGGTCCTTCACCCGGAAGCGCGGATCGGTGCCAAGGCCCTCGAACAGGCCGCGATAGAGGCGATTGGGCACATCCGCCCCGTCGTCCACGAACACCTGGAACTTGAGGCTGGAGGAGCCGGCATTCAGGACAAGCTGCACCTTCGCCATGCTCAGACCTCCACCGCCTTGGCGATCGCGCGCTGCGCCTCGGCCAGCAGAGCCGCCACGGCGCACGAGGCGAGCCGCGTGGTCTTGGAATCCGCCCGGCTGGTGAGGATGATGGGCACCCGCGCCCCGAGCACGATCCCGGCGGCATCGGCGCCGGCCAGGAAGGTGAGGCTTTTCGCCAGCATGTTGCCGGCCTCAAGGTCCGGCACCACCAGAATGTTGGCCCGCCCCGCCACCGGGGAGGTGATGTGCTTGATGGCCGCCGAGCCGAGGTCGATGGCGTTGTCGAGGGCCAGCGGCCCATCCACGATCCCGCCGGTGATCTGGCCGCGATCAGCCATCTTGCACAGGGCCGCCGCCTCGATGGTGGAGGGCACGTTGGGGTTCACCGTCTCCATGGCCGAGAGCACGGCGACGCGCGCCTCCTCGAACTTCATCGCATGGGCAAGGTCGATGGCGTTCTGGACGATATGGCTCTTGTCTTCCAGCGAGGGGGAGATGTTGATGGCCGCATCCGTGATGATCAAGGCATCCGGGTGACTGGGCACATCCATCACGAAGCAATGACTGATGCGCCGCGCGGTACGCAGGCCGGTATCGCGGGCCACCACCGCGCCCATCAGTTCGTCGGTGTGGAGGCTGCCCTTCATCAGGGCGTCGGCCTCACCGCAGCGTACCAGTTCCACCGCCTTGGCGGCGGCATCGTGGCTGTGGGCGGCGTTCACCTGCCGCACAGCGGAAATGTCCAGCTTGGCAGCGCTCGCGGCCGCCGCGATCTTCCCCGGCGGGCCGACCAGGATGGGCTCGATGAGGCCAAGCTCGGCCGCCTCCAGCGCCGCGCCGAGGGAGGCCTCATCGCACGGATGAACGACTGCCACCCTCAGCCGAGGCAAGGCCTGCGCGGCAGCGATGAGGCGATCATACTTCTCGTGACGCGGCGCCTGGGCGTGAGGAATGGACGGCTCTAGGGCGATGGAGGCCGGCATCAAGATTTCTCCCTGTCGTCCCGCCTGGCCGGTACACGATCGTCCTCTCCCCGGCGATCCAAAGCGCGACAGGTGGAGGAAAATTCACGACCGGGTCAGGTTCAAGCCGAATTGAGCCCGAGGCTATGCCCAATTCAGGCTCTCGTCTTCCATGACACAAATCAATCATGGATTTTATGACGCTTTGGTATCGTCTTCTTCGTCTGGATCGGACTGGTCCGTATCCACTGCCGCCAGCGCCTTCACGGCATGGCGCAAGGTGGGATGGATGACGATACCATCGGGATTGAAGCCGTGGGTTACCATCCAGTTGCGCCACTCGGTCTGCCGGCCGGCTCCGACGAGCGCAATGCCGCGCTGGCCCAGGATCTCCGATACCTCCTTCAGGGTGAACAGGCCGGTCACATCCGTCTCCGTCACCGGCAACAGATCGAGAATGACAGCCTTCGGCGCCCCCTCTTCCGCAGTGGTGGCCGCCAGAAGCGTGTGACGAAAATGGCCGGCATTGAAGAAGACGAGCGGACCGTTGAAGCGGAAAATGACGAGACCATGGGGGGCCGTCGCGTTCTGGTGCCGCGACAAAGCGTGGAAGCCCGGCATGCCGGCCACCCGGCCGAGGATTTCCACCCGGGGCCGCGCGCTCATGCGCAGGAACCGCAGCAGCGCCAGCACCACGGCCACCAGGATGCCCTGGGTCGCCCCCAGCACCACCACCCCCAGCGTGGCGAGAATGGAGATGGCCGCCTCTGCCCGGTCGGCGCGGGCGATGAGGCGCAGGGTGGCAAGGTCCACCAGCGAGAGGCCCGCCATCACCAGCACCGCACCCAGCGCCGCCACCGGCACGTAGCGCAGCGGCGCGGTGAGGAACATAAGCACCAGCGCCACCGCGAGGGCCGCGAACAACGCCGCAGCGTGGGTGCGGCCACCGGCAGCATCGGACATGGCGGTGCGCGAATCCGCGCCACTGATGGCGAAGCCATAGGTGAGGGCCGAAACCACGTTGGCGGCCCCGAGGGCGGCGAAGTCCTTGTCCGGATCCACTTCGTAGCCGTTCTTCGAGGCGAAGGAGCGGGACGTGAGCATCATGCTGGTGAAGCTCACCAAAGCGAGACCGCCGGCAGCGGGCACGAGCGCGGCCAGCGCGTCGGGATCAAGCCGCACCAGCATGATTCCCGGAAGCCCCGCCGGCACCACGCCCAGCGTCTTCACCCCCTCGAGGTCGAGGCCCAGCAGGAATACCGCCAGCGCCGCGCCGGCCATGGCCAGCACCGCCGCAGGAAAGGCCGGCAGCAGCCGCCCGCTCACGATCATGAGGCCGAACGCGCCGAGTGCCAGCAGCAGGGTGGGCGGATGGGTCTCGCCGAGACGCAGGATGAGATTGAAGGTTGCATGCAGGACATGGCCGCCCGTGCCCTCGATCCGCGTGATCTTGGCGAGCTGGCCCAGCACGATGGTGATGGCGATGCCGTTCAGGAAGCCGATGAGGATGGGCTTGGACAGGAAATCAGCCAGCACGCCGAGGCGCAGGAACCTTGCCAGGATGCAGATGATGCCGGTCAGCAGCGCCAGTTCCGCCGAGAGCGTCGCATAGGCCGCCCCGTCTCCCGCTGCCAGCGGCGCCACGGCGGAGGCTATGACGGCGCAGGTGGCGGCATCGGGCCCCAGCACCAGCTGGCGGGACGAGCCGAAGATGGCATAGGCCACAAGGGGGAAGACGCAGGAATAAAGCCCGACCTCCGGCCGGAAGCCGGCAAGCTCGGCATAGGCGATGCCCACCGGGATCGCCACTGCCGCCACCGCGAGGCCGGCCCTGAGGTCGGCGCCGAGATCCACCCGTCGATAGGCGAGGAGGGCGGAAAGCCCGGGTGCCCAGCGCTTCAGGGCTTCACGCACGATCCCGCTCCTCGCCTCGCCATGCCGCGCGGACGCTCCGGGATTCGGGGCGGCATAGGCGCGCGAATGTTAAATCAGGAAGGGCGAGGCAGATAGCCGGCTTGGTGCAGCTCCAAAGGAGCGCCCCGCG
Organism: Xanthobacter autotrophicus; assembly: GCF_005871085.1. Lineage (GTDB taxonomy): Bacteria > Pseudomonadota > Alphaproteobacteria > Rhizobiales > Xanthobacteraceae > Xanthobacter > Xanthobacter autotrophicus. The sequence goes on from NZ_VAUP01000037.1 coordinate 298,575, forward strand.
CTGGCGCGCGGGGCATGAGGCAAACTTGGAGGAAAATCCCGGCCGAGCCGCGTGCGGGGAAAGCGGCCCGGCCGACGCCGCCCGGAAGGTCTCGTGCAGCGCGGGATCATCATTCGTCAGGCTGCAGGTCGCCGCATCCCCCAAACTGAGGACAGCGCAGATTTCCGCCGCAACCGCCAGACGCGCACGCCGAGAGCACCTTTGCGCAGGCACCCGCCGGGAAGGGACCAACTCGCCCGGCGTCCCGGTTCGAGATTTGAGCCGGTGTCGTTATGGTGGGGCATCCGGACCGATCCGGCTCCGAGGCAGCAGCCAAATGACTGAAGTCCCCATGATCGACGCGCGATGACCACAGCCGCCCCGGCCTTGCGCACCCTCCTGCGCCACAGGAATCGCCTCCTGACGGGGCTCGCCGGGCTGCTGTGGCTGGTGATCGTCATTTTGTCCCTGCTGCCGGGAAGCGAGAGGCCGCACACCGGCTATTCCGGCAACCTTGAGCATTTTATCGCCTATCTGGGCACGGCAGCGGTGACCGCCTTCGCCTTTCCGGCGGCATCCCTCTTTCGTCTCGCCCTGCCCTTCTGCCTGGCCTCCGGGCTGTTCGAGCTTGCCCAGATCGCCATTCCAGGGCGCTCGCCGGGGGTCGACAACTGGATGGCGAGCAGTCTTGGCGCCCTCGCCGGGATCATCGCTGTGCGCACCGTGGCCCGGCCTCTCCTGATGCGCTGCCTCGGCCGCACACCCTGACCAGCGGAGCGGAGGGGCCGCCCCCGCGCGGCCCCTCCCTGCCCGCTCACTTCATCGTGGGCATGACGAAGTCGGCGCCGGCGCGGATGCCGGTGGGCCAGCGGGTGGTGATGGTCTTCAGGCGCGTATAGAAGCGCACGCCCTCCGGCCCATGCATATGGTGGTCGCCGAACAGGGAAGCCTTCCAGCCGCCGAAGGAGTGGAACGCCATGGGCACCGGGATCGGCACGTTGATGCCGACCATGCCCACCTTGATCTGGTGCGCGAACTCGCGCGCCGCATCGCCGTCGCGGGTGAAGATGGCGGTGCCGTTGCCGAACTCGTGGGTGTTGATGAGGCGCGCCGCCGTGGCATAGCTGTCGGCGCGCACCACGGCGAGGACGGGTCCGAAGATCTCCTCCTTGTAGATGCGCATATCGCTCGTCACGTGGTCGAACAGGGTGCCGCCGATGAAATAGCCGCCCTCATAGCCCTGGAGCCTGAGGCCGCGCCCGTCCACCACCAGCTTCGCCCCTTCCGCGACGCCGCTGTCCACATAGCCCGACACCTTGTCGAGGTGCTGCTTCGTCACCAGCGGGCCCATCTCCGCCTCGGGATCGGTACCGGGGCCGACCTTGAGGGCGCGCACCCGCGGCTCCAGCTTCTCCATCAGCGCCTCGGCGGTGCCCTCGCCCACCGGCACCGCCACCGAGACCGCCATGCAGCGCTCACCGGCCGAGCCGTAGGCGGCGCCCATGAGGGCGTCCACGGCCTGGTCCATGTCGGCGTCGGGCATGATGATCATGTGGTTCTTGGCGCCGCCCAGCGCCTGGCAGCGCTTTCCGGTGCGCGCCGCCCTCTCGTAGATGTAGCGGGCGATGGGAGTGGAGCCGACGAAGCTGATGGCCTCCACGCCCGGATCGTTCAGCAGCGCGTCCACCGCCACCTTGTCGCCCTGCACCACGGTGAAGACACCGTCCGGCAGGCCCGCTTCCTTCAGCCACTCCGCCAGCAGCAGGGAGGCGGAGGGATCGCGCTCGGACGGCTTCAGGATGAAGCAGTTGCCGCACGCCAGCGCCACCGGGAACATCCACATGGGCACCATGGCCGGGAAGTTGAACGGCGTGATGCCGGCCACCACCCCCAGCGGCTGGCGCACGGCGTGGCTGTCCACCCTGGTGCCCACGTCCTCGGTGATCTCGCCCTTGAGCAGCTGCGGCGCGCCGGTGGCGAATTCCACCACCTCCATGCCGCGCTGGATCTCGCCCTTGGCGTCGGAGAACACCTTGCCGTGCTCGGCGGAGATGACTTCCGCCAGGGTGTCGATGCGCTCTTCCAGAATGCGTAGGAAGGCGTTGAGAATGCGGGCGCGGCGCAGGGGCGTGGTGGCCGCCCAGCCGGGCGCGGCGGCATTGGCCGCCTCCACCGCCGCGCGCACTTCCGCCTCGGAGGCCAGCGCCACCTCGCCCGACTGCACCCCCGTGGCTGGATTGTACACCGGCGCGGTGCGTCCGCTGGTGCCGGGGACCTGCCGGCCGGCAATGAAATGCGGGATGGCGAGCGGGCCTGCAACAGGCTGGGCGGCGGCGAGCGGCATGGTTTGGGCCTCTTGAAGCGGCAGGAAGGTGCCCCGTCTTCCCACTTCAAAAGATGATCATCAATGCTATCATTCGAGCATCTGTTGTGCGGAATTTGAAGTATGGATTGGGACCATCTGCGCGTCTTCCTTGCCGTGGCGCGGCAGGGGCAGCTTCTGGCGGCGTCGCGGCGGCTGGGGCTCAACCATGCCACCGTGGCCCGCCGGCTCGATGCGCTGGAAGAGGCCCTCGGCGCCCCATTGTTCGATCGCCGCCCCGCCGGCTGCGTACCCACCGACGCTGGAGAACGGCTACTACCGGCGGCCGAGCGGGTGGAAGCGGAGATGCTGGGCATCGCCGAGAGCTTCCGCGACGCGGCAGCCGATGTCTCCGGCACCGTGCGCATCGGCGCGCCGGATGGGCTCGGCAACTACTTCCTCGCCGCGGAGCTGGGGGCGCTGGCTGCCCTTTATCCGGACCTCGTGGTGGAGCTGGTGCCGCTGCCGCGCACCTTCTCTTTGTCGCGGCGGGAGGCGGACCTGGCCATCGTACTCGACCGGCCCACGGAAGGCCGGCTGCTGGTCTCCCGGCTGATCGACTACACGCTCTCGGTCTATGCCGCCCGCGCCTATCTGGAGCGCCACGGCACTCCGGCGAGCGTGGAAGACCTCGCCGGCCACGTTGTGGTGACGGGGGTGGAGGACCTCGCCTATGCCTCGGCGCTGGATTATTCCGGCGTGCTGGAAAAGTACGGGCGCAGCCGGTTTCGCTGCGCCAGCGTCATGGGCCAGATGGAGGCGGTGCGGGCGGGGGCCGGCATCGGCGTGCTGCACGATTTCGCCGCCGGCCGGCATCTGGAGGCGCAAGGCCCGGATGCGCTGGTGCGGATCCTGCCCGGCATCGGCTTTCGCCGCTCCTATTTCCTCCTCGCCCATCCCGACACCGCGCAGGTGCGGCGCATCACGGTGCTGCGGGATGTTCTCACCCAGCGCTTCCGCGAGGCGCGCGCCCGCTTCATCGTCTCATGAAAATGGCGCGGTCGGCACGGATGGTGGTGGTGATGGCCTCCAGCACCGCCCGCACCCGGTTGAGGTGCTTGAGGTCGTCATGCACCGAAACCCAATAGCTGCGGGTCAGGCGAAAGACGCGATCCAGCAGCACCTGAAGCTCGGGATGGGCGGCCGCCAGAAACGCCGGCAGCACGCCCAGCGCCGCCCCGCTCACCACCGCGTTCACCTGCGCGATGACGCTGGTGGAGCGGATGACCGGCGTCACCTCCACCCCCGCCTCAAGGGTGGAGAAATCCAGCGCGCGGGTGAACAGCAGCTCCGGGATATAGCCCGCGAAGACATGACCCTGAAGCTCCGCCGCCGTGCCGGGCCGGCCCCTGCGGTCGAAATAGGCCTGCGTGCCAAAGAGTTCGAGGGTGTAGTCCGTGAGTTTCTTCACGCTCAACTGGCCGGCGAGGGGTCGATCCAGGGTGATGGCGATGTCCACCTCGCGGCTCGCCAGCGAATAGGCGCGCGGCAGGGCGACCAGTTCTGTCTCCAGCTTCGGATTCTCCGCCGACAGCGCCGCGAGGCGAGAGGCCAGATAGCCCACCCCCAGCCCTTCCGGCGCGCCGATGCGCACCCGCCCCGCCACCTGCATGCCGGCCTCGCCGAGCCCGACGATCTTGCGCAGGACGATGGATTCCATCTCCTCCGCCGCCTGAGCCAGCTTCTGGCCCTGCTCGGTGATGACGGTGCGGCGGCCGGCGCGGGCAACGAGGGGCGCCCCCACCTCCTTCTCCAGCCGGGCGACGCGGCGGCCCACCGTGGTATCGTCGAGGCCCAAAGCGCGCCCGGCCCCCGCCATCCGGCCGGTGCGCGCCAGCTGGAGGAAGATGCGCAAATCGTCCCAATCCATGGCCTCGGGATCTCTCGCCAATTGCTGCAATTTTGCAGAATGGATCCGACTTTATCGGCCTTGAGTGCAAATCTGCAAGCTGGGATCAAGGCACAACCCAGCGCGAGGAGGAACGCCAGATGCAGCGCCAGAACGAAAAGGCCGCCGAACGGCTGGAGGGAGATTACGACTATATCGTCGTGGGCGCTGGCACCGCCGGCTGCATCGTCGCCAATCGGCTGTCGGCGGATGCGCGCAAGCGCGTGCTGATCCTCGAAGCGGGCGGCCACGACAACTGGATCTGGTTCCACATTCCGGTGGGCTACCTGTTCGCCATCGGCAATCCACGCGCGGACTGGATGTTCAGAACCGACCCCGAGCCGGGGCTGAACGGGCGCTCGCTGGCCTATCCGCGCGGCAAGGTCATCGGCGGCTGCTCGGCCATCAACGCCATGATCTCCATGCGCGGCCAGGCGGCGGACTACGACCACTGGCGCCAATTGGGCCTCGCCGGCTGGGGCTGGGACGATGTGCTGCCCGCCTTCAAATCGCTGGAGGACCATTTCCTCGGCGCCAGCGATATCCACGGCACCGGTGGCGGCTGGCGCATCGAGGCGCCACGCATCGCCTGGCCGGTGCTCGACAAGGTGGCGCAGGCGGCGGGCGAGATGGGCATCCGCTCGGTGCCCGATTTCAACACCGGCGACAACGAGGGCGTCGGCTATTTCCACGTGAACCAGAAGCTCGGCCGGCGCTGGTCCTCGGCCCGCGGCTTTCTGAAACCTGCCTTGTCCCGCCCCAACCTGCGACTGGAAACCGGCGTGCTGGTGGACCGTCTCGTCATCGAGAACGGCCGCGCGGTGGGCGTGCGCTACCAGCAGAACGGCCGGCTGGTGGAGGCCCGCAGCCGTGGCGAGGTGATCCTGTCCGCCGGCTCCATCGGCTCCACGCAGGTGCTGCACCGCTCCGGCATCGGGCCGGGCGAATGGCTCTCCGCGCTCGGCATCGAGACCGTGCGCGACCGGCCGGGGGTGGGCCGAAACCTTCAGGATCACCTGCAGCAGCGGGCCATCTACAAGGTGAACGGCATCCGCACCTTGAACGAAACCTATTATTCCCTGCCCCGCCGCGCGCTGATGGGAGTGGACTATGCCCTGCGCCGGCGCGGGCCGCTCACCATGGCGCCGTCCCAGCTCGGCATCTTCACCCGCTCCGATCCGAGGCAGGAGCGGGCCAACATCCAGTTCCACGTGCAGCCGCTGTCGCTCGACAAATTCGGCGAGCCGCTGCACCGCTTCCCGGCCATCACGGTCGCGGCCTGCAACCTGCGGCCCACCTCGCGCGGCGTGGTGCGCCTCACCTCGCGGGCGCTGGATGCCGCCCCGCAGATCGCCCCCAATTATCTCGCCACCGACGAGGACCGTCAGGTGGCGGCGGACGCCATCCGCGTCACCCGCCGCCTCATGCGCCAGCAGGCCCTTAGCCCCTACCAGCCGGAGGAATATCTGCCCGGCCCCTTGGTGGGCGAGGACGATGCGTCCCTCGCCAAGGCGGCGGGCGACATCGGCACCACCATCTTCCATCCCGTGGGCACGGCGAAGATGGGCCGTCCGGACGATCCCATGGCGGTGGTGGACGAGCGGCTGCGCGTCTATGGCATCGAGGGGCTGCGCGTCATCGACGCCTCGGTGATGCCCACAATCACCTCGGGCAACACCAATACCCCCACCGCCATGATCGCTGAGAAGGGGGCCCGCCTCGCCATCGAGGATGCGGCGCTGGGCGCCTCCTCCGCCACCGCGGCGGCGTGAGGCCAGCCCGAGGCAATCCGCTCACGTCCTCAGGGCAAGGCGCAACACCTTGCCCGAGGGCGTGTGCGGCAGCTCCGGCACGAAGACATAGGCGCGCGGGCGCTTGTAGTCGGCAAGGTGCCGGGCGGCGTGATGGGCGAGCGCGTCCGCATCGCCCACCGCCCCCTCGTGCAGCACCACGAAGGCGGTGATCAGCGACACCTCGCCGGACTTCACCTCCACCACCGCCGCCTCGGCGACGGATGGGTGATCGGCGAGCGCCCGCTCCACCTCCTCCGGCGCCACGCGATAGCCGAAGGCGTTCATCTGGTCATCGGAGCGGCCCTCGTACCAGAGGTAGCCGTCCGCATCGAAGCGGGCGAGGTCGCCGGTGAGGAACCAGTCGCCGCGCATCACCGCCGCGGTCTCCTCCGGCAGGCCCCAATAGCCGAGCATCAGGCCGGGGTCGGAGCGGTGGACGGCGAGGACGCCCGTCTCCCCTTCCGGCAGCGGCTGGTCGGCCGCATCCGGTGGCAGAACACACACGCGCCGGCCCGCCTGCGGCTTGCCGGGACTGCCGGGACGCGTTGGTACGCTTGGGCCGGAGGAGATGTAGGTGGAGATTTCGCTCATGCCCAGCGCCTCATAGAGCGGCCGGCCGGTGGCCTCGAGCCACGCGCGATGCAGGGTCGGCTTCAGCGCCTCGCCGGCGGTAAGCCCATGGCGTAGCGCGGGAAAACGGCTGGGGGTGACGGACCCATATTTCAGGATACGGCGGTAGAGGCCGGGCACGGCGGCGAACAGGGTGGCCCCCGTCGCCTCCAGCAGGTCGGGCCAGGCTTCGGGCGGGCGCTCGCCCAGATGGACGATGCTGGTGGCGCCCGCAGACCATGGGTCCATCAGCCCCGCGCCCAGGGTGTAGGTCCAGTTGAAGGCCCCGGCGTGGAACAGAAAATCGCTCGCTGAAAGCCCGAGCCAGCCCTCCCGCATGGGCCTTCGGCCGAGCACCACCCGCTGGGCATGGGCCACGCCCTTCGGCCGCCCGCTGGTGCCCGAGGTGTAGACGAGGAAGGCCAGATCGTCCGCCTTCGTATCGGAAACTTCGGCAGGATCGGCTTGTTCGAGTTCAGCGATCTCACCCCGCCCGAGCACCCGCGCCGCGCCCGGATCGGACGGCATGGCGCCGGAGCCGTCGCCCACCACCAGACGCGCCCCGGAATCGGCGAGGATGAGGTCCACCTCGTCCTGGGTGAGCAGGGTGGAGGTGGGGATGGGCGCGAGCCCCGCCGCGATGGCCCCGAAGAACAGCAGCGGGAAGTGGGAGGTGTTGCCGACCCGCAGCAGCACCCGCGACCCGCGCGGCAGGCCAAAGGCGCCAAATCCCCCGGCCATGCGCGCCACCGCCGCGCGCATCTCGCCATAGGTCCAGGTCTCGACGATGCGCCCCCTAGGACCCTCCGCCACCAGCAGGGCGGGCTTGGCCGCGTCCGCCCCCTGGTCGAGGCAATAGCGGGCGAGATTGAAGGGGGTGTCAGGCAGGGCGTCGCTCATGGCGCGATCATGGACCAGCTTCGGCCGTGCTGGCGAGAGGGCGCGCCGCCGCGACGGACGGCGTGCCCCTTGCGCTTATACCATCGGCCTCGGTCTTTGACCGATGCCAAGTGGGTACGCTCAGGCGCCGCGCGGGCTTGACCAACGGCCAATGAGTCAAGCTCACAGGCCATTGGTATCACGCCAGCGGGCCGCAGCCGGGGGGCAGCAGGGTGTGAAAATCGGTGCGGCGCTGATAGGCGTCGCCAGCCTTCAGCAGCCCCGGCTCGGCATAGGGCCGGCCCACCAGCTGGAAGGCGGCCGGCAGGCCATTGGCGGTGAAGCCGCACGGCACCGACAGGCTCGGCAGGCCGAGATAATTGATGCCACGGGTGAAGGCGGCGAGGCGCCCCACCACGGCGGCGATGTCCTCCGGCGGGCCGGCGGTGGTCTCGGCGATGCTGGGCACCGGAACGGGGAGGGTCGGAATATGCGCCATGTCCGCCCCGCCGATGGTGGCGGCCAGCCACTCCCGCGTGACGCTGGCGCGCATCATCAGGGCCTCGGCATAGCGGGTGGCCGGCAAAGCGAGGCCAGGCAGCATGCGGGCGCGCACCTGCGGGCTGTAGTCCTGCGGCCGCTCGGTGAGCCAGCGGCGGTGGAGGGTGGAGATTTCCACCAGCATCACCACCTGCATCAGCGCGTTCACCAGCGCCATGTCGGGCGGGCTGGTCTCGATGAGGCGCGCGCCCGCCTCCTTCAGCACGGCCCGGCTGTCGTCCATGAGCGCCGCGATCTCCGGCGTCGCCAGCTCGCGGTAATAGCCGGAGGGCACGGCGATGGTGAGGCCCTTGAGGTCCCCCTTAAGGCCGCCCTCGAAATCGAGGCGGGGGGCCGGCAGGGTGGCGGCGTCGCGCGGGTCTGTGCCGGCGAGGACGGTCATCATGCGCGCCGCGTCGCGGGCGGTGCGGGTCAGCGGGCCGATGCTGTCGAGGCTCGGCGCCAGCGGCATGGCGCCGTAAAGGGGAACGAGGCCGTGGGTGGGCTTCAGGCCGGTCACCCCGCACATGGCCGAGGGATGGCGGATGGAGCCGCCGGTGTCCGATCCCAGCGCCCCCGGCACGATGCGGGCCGCCACCACCGCCCCGGAGCCGGAGGAGGAGCCCCCGGCCCCATAGGCGGTGTTCCACGGGCTGAGGCCGTGGCCGTAATGGATATTGAAGCCGGTGGGCGAGAGCGCGAATTCGGCGAGGTGCAGGGAGCCCAGATCCAGCGCGCCCGATGCATCCAGCCGCTCCAGCACGCTGGCGGTCACGTCCGGCACGAAATCCTTGCGGATCAGCGAGCCGCCGGTGGCGACGCGGCCGACGCGATAGAGCAGGTCCTTGTGGGCCAGAGGCACGCCGGCAAGCGGCCCCAGCTTTTCGCCCCGCGCCCGCGCCAGATCGATGCCGCGCGCCGCTTCACGCGCCCGCTCGGGCTCGATCTGCATCACCGCATTATAGCGCGGGCCGAGGGTCTCGAGCCGCTTCAGCGCCTCCTCGGCGAGGGCTTCCGACGACACCGAGCCATCGGCGACCGCATCGGCCATCTCGACCAGGCCGAGGGTGAAAAAGCCGCTCATTCGCCCGCCCCCGAGTTGGTCTTTTCGCTGGTCGTCAGGGCAGCGGCGATTTCGGCGCACAGGGTGGAAAAGCTCCAGGGCGCGGCATCGAAGGCGAGGCGCTGGTCGGCCCCGGCCGCCACGCGGGCATTGAGATCGCCGGCGAGCGCGGAAACCGCCCGCGCCTCCGTCTCGGTCAGCGTGATGCCGTTGTCCGCGCTCACGCAAGCAGCGATGTCGTCTTGGGTCATGGGCGGGGTTCCGGGGCAGCGTGTGACGGGCGCGGACGGCGCTTGGGCGGGATTCGCTGCAAGTGTAGAGGCTGCATCGGGCGCGGAGAAGGCGGCGGGCGGGGTAGTGATCGCGGTTCGAGCCGAAGCGCCGTCGCCCCCTCTCCCGCTTGCGGGGGAGGGCTGGGCACGTCTTCCACCCCGTCACCCTCCGGCTAGACCGGAGGGCCCATCTCGCCGCTTTTCAGCCTCCGACGCATTGTCCCGGCCGAGCCATGGGCCGTCCGGTCAAGCCGGACGGCGACGGTGCTCTATCGCCTCAAGGCGCCGCCACCCACCCCCCGCGATCTTTATGAGATTCCTATACCGCCGCTACGGCATCCCTCTCGAATCTTGATCCCGTTAGGGCCAGCTTCAGGCCCGTGAGGCGAGCGCTCCGCCAGCCGGCGCCGCGCCCTCCCCCGAAACACGGAACGGACCGGAAAGCCAAACTCATGCTGGACCTTCTGATGCTCGCGCTGGGCCTCGGCTTCTTCGCCGTCGCCATCGGCTACGGCCACCTCTGCGAGCGGCTCTGAGCGAAAGATCTTCCACGCCGAAATCCGGGGCGGCCTCTCGCTGCCGCCGGATCAAGTCTTGTGCGCCGACGCGGCGCATCGAGGAGAACTCCCATGGTCTTTGATTATGCGCTCGGCGGTCTCGTGACCGCAGGGCTTCTCTTCTACCTCACCTTCGCGCTCCTCAATCCCGAGCGGTTCTGAGGCATCCTCCCATGACATCCAACGGCCTGATCCAGATCGCCCTGTTCTGCCTCGTCGTGCTTGTGCTGACGCGGCCGCTCGGCGGTTACATGACCCGCGTATTCGCGGGCGAACGCACGTTTCTCTCCCCCGTCCTCAAGCCCGTGGAGACGCTCGTCTTCCGCCTCGGCGGCGTGGATGCGAGCCGGGAGCAGCACTGGCTCACCTACACCATCGCCATGCTGCTGTTCCATGCGGGCGGCTTCCTCCTGCTCTACGCGCTCATGCGGGTGCAGGACCTCCTGCCCTTCAATCCGCAGGGCATGGCGGCGGTGGCGCCCGACCTCGCCTTCAACACCGCCATCAGCTTCATCACCAACACCAACTGGCAGAATTACGGTGGTGAAAGCACGATGGGCTACCTCGTGCAGATGCTGGGGCTCACCCACCAGAACTTCCTGTCCGCCGCCACCGGCATCGTGCTGGGCATGGCGCTGATCCGCGGCTTTTCCCGCGCCTCGGCGCAGACGGTGGGCAATTTCTGGGTGGATATCACCCGTTGCACCCTCTATGTGCTGCTGCCCATCTGCGTGGTGTTTACACTGTTCCTGGTGTGGCAGGGCATCCCCCAGACGCTGGGCCCCTATGTGGACGCCGCGACCCTGGACGGGGGCAAGCAGACCCTTGCGCTGGGACCTGTGGCCTCGCAGGTGGCCATCAAGATGCTGGGTACCAACGGTGGCGGCTTCTTCAACGCCAATGCCGCCCACCCGTTCGAGAACCCCACCGCGCTCTCCAACTTCCTGCAGATGGTCTCCATCTTCGCGCTGGGTGCGGCCCTCACCAACGTGTTCGGCCGCATGGTGGGCAACGAGAAGCAGGGCTGGGCGATCCTCGGCGCCATGGGCGTGCTGTTCGTCGCCGGCGTTGCGGTGACCTACTGGGCGGAGGCTGCCGGCACGCCGGCGCTCAACGCCCTTGGCCTCTCCGGCGGCAACATGGAGGGCAAGGAACTGCGCTTCGGCATCGTCGCATCCGCCTTGTTCGCGGTCATCACCACGGCGGCCTCCTGCGGCGCGGTGAATGCCATGCACGACAGCTTCACGGCGCTGGGCGGCATGATCCCGCTCATCAACATGGAGCTGGGCGAGATCATCGTCGGCGGTGTTGGCGCGGGCCTGTACGGCATGCTGCTGTTCGTGGTGATCACCATGTTCGTGGCCGGCCTGATGGTGGGCCGCACGCCGGAATATGTGGGCAAGAAGATCGAGGCCAAGGAAGTGAAGATGGCCATGCTCGCCATCCTCATCCTGCCCCTGATGATGCTGGGCTGGACGGCGGTGGCGACAGTATTGCCGTCGGCCGTTGCGTCCATCGCCAATCCGGGACCGCACGGCTTCTCGGAGATCCTCTACGCCTTCACCTCGGCCACCGCCAACAACGGCTCGGCCTTCGGCGGGCTCACCGGGAATACCTTCTTCTACAACCTGACACTGGCCTCCTCCATGTTCGTCGGCCGCTTCCTCATGATCGTGCCGGCCATGGCGCTGGCGGGGGCGCTGGCGGCGAAGAAGACCGTGCCGGCCTCGGCAGGCACCTTCCCCACCACCGGCGGCCTGTTCGTGGGGCTTCTGGTGGGCGTCATCCTGATCGTGGGCGGGCTCACCTTCTTCCCGGCCCTGTCGCTGGGTCCCATCGTCGAGCATCTGGCGGCGGCGGCGGGGCAGAGCTTCGGCGCGGGAGGCTGACATGGAGCACCACCCCCCGCCCGCCCGGCCACGTGCCGGGCGGGAGCCGAGAGAGCGCCGCATGCCGCTGTCGGCGTCCGAACTCATCCTGATCGTGTCGGTCGCCGCCCTCGTGCTCGCGGCCGCCATCCAGGCCGTCATCGCGCTGGCGCTGAACCTCTCAGCCCACTGATTCCTCTTCCCCCGGGAGTGCCTCCATGGCCAGATCCCATTCCGTAAGCCTGCTCGACCCCGCCATCCTCCTGCCCGCCGTCGGCGCCTCGTTCCGCAAGCTCGACCCGCGCGCGATGGTGAAGAACCCGGTGATGTTCGTGGTGGAGGTGGTCGCCCTCCTCACCACCGTGCTGTTCGTGCGCGACCTCATCACCTCCGGCACCGGCCTCTCTGCCTCGGGCGGCAGCCTGGGCTTTTCCTTCCAGATCATCCTGTGGCTGTGGTTCACCGTGCTGTTCGCCAATTTCGCCGAGGCGGTGGCGGAAGGCCGCGGCAAGGCGCAGGCGGAATCGCTGCGCCGCACCCGCACCGAGACGGTGGCGAAGCTCCTCACCGGCGAGGGCGATGCCTTCCGCACCGTGCCCGGCACGTCCCTGAAGGTGGGCGACGTGGTGCTGGTGGAAGCCGGCGACATCATTCCCTCCGACGGCGAGGTGGTGGAAGGCGTCGCCTCGGTCAACGAAGCCGCCATCACCGGCGAAAGCGCCCCGGTGATCCGCGAATCCGGCGGCGACCGCTCGGCGGTGACCGGCGGCACCACGGTGGTCTCCGATCATCTCAAGGTGCGCATCACGGCGGCGGCGGGCGCCACCTTCCTCGACCGCATGATCGCGCTGGTGGAAGGCGCCGAGCGGCAGAAGACGCCCAACGAGATCGCCCTCAACATCCTTCTCGCGGGCATGACGCTGATCTTCATCTTCGCCACCGCGTCGATCCCGAGCTTTGCCTACTACGCGGGAGGCTCCATCTCCGTGGTGGTGCTGGTGGCGCTGTTCGTCACCCTCATTCCCACCACCATCGGGGCACTGCTCTCGGCCATCGGTATCGCCGGCATGGACCGGCTGGTGCGCTTCAACGTGCTCGCCATGTCGGGCCGCGCAGTGGAGGCGGCGGGCGACGTGGACACCCTGCTGCTCGACAAGACCGGCACCATCACGCTGGGCAACCGGCAGGCCTCCGCCTTCCACCCGGTGCGGGGCGTCAGCGAGCAGGACCTGGCGGATGCCGCCCAGCTCGCATCGCTGGCCGACGAGACCCCGGAAGGCCGCTCCATCGTGGTGCTGGCCAAGGAGAAATACGCCATCCGCGGTCGCGACATGGCGAGCCTGAACGCCCATTTCGTGCCGTTCACCGCGCAGACCCGCATGAGCGGCGTGGACGTGGACGGAAGCTCGGTCCGCAAGGGCGCGGTGGATGCCATCCTCACCTATGTCCAGGCGGGTGCCAGCACCGTCACCGCCTCCGGCGCGGTGCAGAATGTGCGGACGCTGGTGAGCCAGGAGTCCATCCGCGAGATCAATGCCATCGCCGAGGAGATCGCCAAGTCCGGCGGCACGCCTCTGGCGGTGGCGCGGGACGGGCGGCTGCTCGGCGTCATCCACCTGAAGGACATCGTGAAGGGCGGCATCCGCGAGCGCTTCGCCGAGCTGCGGCGCATGGGCATCCGCACGGTGATGATCACCGGAGACAACGCGCTCACTGCCGCCGCCATCGCCGCCGAGGCGGGAGTGGACGACTTCCTCGCCCAGGCGACCCCGGAAGCCAAGCTGCGCCTCATCCGCGACGAACAGGCCAAGGGCAAGCTGGTGGCCATGTGCGGCGACGGCACCAACGATGCGCCCGCTCTGGCCCAGGCCGACGTGGGGGTGGCCATGAACACCGGCACGGTTGCGGCCCGCGAGGCCGGCAACATGGTGGACCTCGACAGCGACCCCACCAAGCTCATCGAGATCGTGGAGATCGGCAAGGCGCTGCTGATGACGCGCGGCTCGCTCACCACCTTCTCCATCGCCAATGATGTGGCGAAGTATTTCGCCATCATCCCCGCCATGTTCGTGGCCTTCTACCCGCAGCTCGGCACGCTGAACGTGATGGCGCTCCATTCGCCCCAGAGCGCCATCCTGTCGGCCATCATCTTCAACGCGCTCATCATCATCGCCCTCATCCCGCTGGCGCTGAAGGGCGTCGCCTTCCGGCCCATCGGGGCGGCGGCGCTGCTGAAGCGCAATCTCCTGATCTACGGCCTCGGCGGCATCCTCGTGCCGTTCGTTGGCATCAAGGCCATCGACCTTGCGGTCACGGCCCTCCACCTCGTTTGAGGACACACGACCATGCTGAAAGAACTTCGCCCCGCGTTCGTCGTGCTCATCGCCCTGACGGCGTTCACCGGACTTGCCTACCCGCTTGCCATGACCGGGGCGGCGCAGGTGCTCTTCCCGAGGCAGGCCAACGGCAGCCTCATCACCCGCGACGGCGCCGTGATCGGCTCGGCGCTGATCGGCCAGAACTTCGCCTCCGAGCGCTATTTCCACGGCCGGCCCTCCGCCACCACCGGCGCCGACCCGGCCGACGCCACCAAGACAGTTCCCGCGCCCTATAATGCTGCGAACTCCATGGGCTCGAACCTCGGCCCCACCAATCCGGCCCTGGCCGACCGGGTGAAGGCGGATCTTGAGACCCTCAGGGCCGAGAACCCGCGCGACCCGGTGCCGGTTGACCTCGTCACCACCTCCGGCAGCGGGCTTGATCCCCACATCTCGCCGCAGGCGGCCCTGTTCCAGGTGCCGCGGGTGGCCAAGGCGCGCGGCGTCAACGAGGGCGTGGTGCGCCGGCTGGTGGAGGAGAATATGGAGGACCGCACCCTCGGCCTCCTCGGCGAGCCGCGCGTGAACGTGCTCGCCCTGAACCTCGCCCTCGACAAGGCGCGCCCGCAGTGACAGACCGATAGCCAAAGGCTCGTGAGCTTGGCTCACGGGCCTTTGGCCAAGCCCGCGCGGCGCTTGAGCGAACCCGCTCGGCACCGGTCGAGGACCGGGGCCGATGGTACAGGCAAAGGATCCGGGCGCGCGCCCGGCTCCCGGAGGAGGCCATGCCCGACGACCGTGCCGCCCCCGTGCGGCCTTCGCCCGATGCCCTGCTCGCGGCCGCCGAGCAGGAGACGCGCGGCCGCCTGAAGATCTTCCTTGGCGCAGCCCCCGGCGTCGGCAAGACCTACGAGATGCTCGTCTCCGGCCATGCCCGCCGCAACGACGGCGCGGACGTGGTGATCGGCGTGGTGGAGACCCACGGCCGGCGCGAGACCGAAGCGCTGGTGGCCGGCCTTGAGGTGATCCCGCGCCGGAGCATCCCCTACAAGGGGCGGATGATCGAGGAGATGGACCTCGACGCCATCCTCGCCCGCCGCCCCGCTTTGGTGCTGGTGGACGAACTGGCCCACACCAACGCCCCCGAGAGCCGCCACGCCAAGCGCTACATGGACGTGGAGGAACTGCTGGCGGCGGGCATCGATGTCTATACGACCCTGAACATCCAGCATGTGGAGAGCCTCAACGACGTGGTGGCGCAGATCACCCGCGTGCGGGTGCGCGAGACGGTGCCCGACGCCATCATCGACCGCGCCGACGACATCGAGGTCATCGACATCACCCCCGGCGACCTCCTCCAGCGCCTGAAGGAGGGCAAGGTCTACGTGCCCGAGACGGCGCGGCGAGCGGTGGAGAACTATTTTTCCCACGGCAACCTCACCGCCCTGCGGGAACTCGCCCTGCGCCGCACCGCCGAGCGGGTGGACGAGCAACTGCTCTCCCACATGCGGGCGCATGCCATATCCGGCCCGTGGGCGGCGGGGGAGCGGGTGCTGGTCTGCCTCAGCGAAGACCCGCGCAGCGCAGCGCTGGTGCGCTACACCAAGCGCCTCGCCGACCGGCTGCGGGCGCCGTGGGTGGCGCTCTATGTGGAGACCGAGCGTGCGCTGCGGCTCGACACCGCCGAGCGCGACCGCGTCGCCGACTTCCTGCGGCTGGCGGAGCGCATGGGCGGGGAGGCCGTGACCATCCCCGGCGGCACCCGCGTCGCCGACGATGTGCTCACCTATGCCCGCTCCGCCAACGTGACCCATATCGTCATCGGCAAGTCGGACCGCTCCCGCTGGTTCGAGATCCTCAACGGCTCGGTGGTGCACGATCTGGTGCGCCGCTCCGGCAACATCTCGGTTCATGTCATCGCCGGAGAAAAGGAAACCACCGCGCCCGGCCGCTCAGCGGCGGCCGTGCCCACCGCCCGGCGGGAGACGTGGCCCTATCTCGCCAGCCTTCTCATCGTCGCGCTGGCGACATTTGTTGGCTTCGGCCTCCAGAAGATCCTGGCGCTCCAGAACATCGCGCTGGTGTTCCTCACCGCTGTCCTGGTCAGCGCGGTGCGCCTGGGGCTGGCGCCGGCGCTGGTCACCTCCGTCGCCGCCATGCTGGCGTTCAATTTCTTTTTCATCCCGCCGCTCTACACCTTCACCATCACCGATCCGGAGAACGTGGTCGCCCTGTTCTTCTTCCTGGTGGTGGCCATCATCGCCTCGAACCTCACGGCGCGGGTGCGTGCCCAGGCGCTGGCGGCGCGGGCGCGGGCCAAGACGGCGGAAGACCTCTATCTCTTCTCGAAGAAGCTCGCCGGCGCGGGCACCCTCGACGACCTGTTGTGGGCCACCGCCTTCCAGATCGCCTCCATGCTCAACGTGCGGGTGGTGATCGTGCTGCCCGATGCCGACACCCTGGCGGTGAAGGCCGCTTACCCTCCAGAAGACACCATCGATGCCGCCGACCTTGCCGCCGCCCGCTGGGCGTTCGAGAACAACCGCTGGGCCGGGCGCGGCGCCGACACGCTGCCGGGGGCCAAGCGCCTGTTCATGCCCATGCAGACCGGGCGCGGCGCCGTGGG
The DNA here is from genome assembly GCF_005871085.1 of Xanthobacter autotrophicus. Classification (GTDB taxonomy): domain Bacteria; phylum Pseudomonadota; class Alphaproteobacteria; order Rhizobiales; family Xanthobacteraceae; genus Xanthobacter; species Xanthobacter autotrophicus. Next base: position 315,329 of record NZ_VAUP01000037.1, read on the forward strand.
GGTCATCGGCATCGACCGCGACAAGGAGGGACCGCTCCTCACCCCCGAGCAGCGGCGGCTGATGGATGCGCTGGCCGACCAGGCGGCGCTCGCCGTGGAGCGGGTGAACCTCGTCGCCGACGTGGAAAAGGCGAAGCTGGACGCCGCCACCGACCGGCTGCGCACGGCCCTTCTCACCTCCATCTCCCACGACCTGAAGACGCCGCTCGCCTCCATCATGGGCGCGGCGGGCACCCTGCGCAGCTTCTTCTCCGCGCTGACCGAGGACGCGCGCTCGGACCTGCTCTCCACTGTCGAGGAAGAAGCCGAGCGGCTCAACCGCTTCATCGCCAACCTTCTGGACATGACCCGGCTGGAATCCGGCGCCATCATCCCCAATGCCGGGCTTTGCGACGTGAGCGAGGTGGTGGGCAGCGCGCTGAACCGCGCCCAAGCGATCCTGCGCCATCACCGGCTTGAGATCGAGCTTGCCCCGGACCTGCCCATGCTGAGCATCGATCCGGTATTGTTCGAGCAGGCCCTGTTCAACCTCCTCGACAATGCCGCAAAATATGCGCCCGAGGGCTCGCTGGTGCGCATCGAGGGTTGGTCCGACGGTGCCTTCGTCACCCTCGCGGTGCTGGACGAGGGGCCGGGCATCGCCGAGGAGGACCGCGAGCGGGTGTTCGACAAATTCTATCGCGTCCGCAAGGGGGACCAGGTGCGAGCCGGCACCGGCCTCGGCCTCGGCATCAGCCGCGGCTTCCTGGAGGCCATGGGTGGCACCCTCACCGCCGACGGGCGGCCCGACCGGCGCGGGGCCGCTTTCACCATCCGCATGCCGGTGCCGCCCCAGGCCCGCGCGCTGAAGGCGTTGCCATGAGAAGCACATGATGAGAAGCACACGATGAGAAGCGCACGATGAGGGACGCATCATGAACGGCGTGAAGCTCCTCGTGGTGGATGACGAGCCGGCCATCCGCAAACTGCTCAATGCCGGGCTCTCCACCCAGGGCTATGATGTGACCAGTGCCGCCACCGCCGCCGAGGCCATCGCCCGCGTGAGCGAGGCGCGGCCGGACCTCATCATCCTCGACCTCGGCCTGCCCGACATGCCGGGCCGCGATCTCCTGGCCCGCTGGCGCGCCGAGGGACTGGACATGCCGGTGGTGATCCTCTCCAGCCGCACCGACGAGGCCGGCATCGTCGAGGCGCTGGAGGGCGGAGCCGACGATTATGTCACCAAGCCGTTCGGCATGAATGAGCTGATCGCCCGCCTGCGCGTCGCGCTGCGCCACCGGCTGCAACAGCAGGGGGAAAAGCCCCTGTTCAAGGTCGGCGACCTGTCGGTGGACCTGGTGCGCCGCATCGTCCGGCTGAAGGAGCGGGAGGTGAAGCTCTCGCCCAAGGAATACGACATCCTGCGCCTCATGGTGCAGCACGCCGGCCGGGTGCTGACCCACGCCTTCATCCTGCAACGGGTGTGGGGGCAGGCTTATGACGTGCAGTATCTGCGGGTCTATGTGCGCCAGCTGCGGCAGAAGCTGGAGGACAACCCCGAGCAGCCCCGCTACATCCGCACCGAGACCGGCGTCGGCTACCGGCTGGCCGAGCCGGACTGAGCATGGGATCTGTCATCCCCGGCGGCGTCCTCACCGTGTACGGGACGAAACCTTGCGGGCGGCGAAGTTCAAGGTTTCGGGCATGGCCGCGAGGTAGAGCAGGAACCCTCCGAGGGCGATGGCGGCCAGCGTCAGGAACGCAGCCGAATAGCCCAGCGTCACGATGGTCACCCCCGCCAGCGTGGTGGACAGCGCCGCGCCCAGCCCCTGCGCGGTGGCGACGGCGCCCTGGCTGACGTTGAAGCGTCCGGTGCCCTGGGTGAGATCGGCCACGACCACCGGGAACAGCGCGCCATAGATGCCCGCGCCCACGCCATCGAGGCACTGCACCGCGAACAGCCAGAACGGATCGTTGGACAGGGTATAGAGCGCGCCACGCAGCGCCAGCACCGCGAAGGCGGTGAGGAAGATGGGCTTGCGGCCCCACCCGTCGGCTTTCGTGCCGACCATGGCCGCCATGGGCACCATCACACATTGGGCGGCGACGATGCAGAGCGCGATCAGCGAGGTCGCCTCCTCCTGGCCCACCACCTTGGTCAGCAACTGGCCCACCGAGGGCAGCATGGCCGCGTTGGAGAGGTGAAACAGGAAGCACAGCAGGGCGAACAGCAGCAGCGGACGATTGCCCAGCAATGTCGAAAGGCCGGATGGCCGCTCCCCCTGCCGCTCGTCGTGGGTAAGCCCGCGCGCCAGCGTGTCATCGATCTGGCGGCCGGGCACGATCAATGCCGCCAGGATGCTGAGACCGGCGAGCACCGCCATGAGCCAGAACACCACCACCGGCCCGAACAGGATGGCGGTCCCCGCGGCGATCCCGGCCGAGACCGCATTGCCCAGGTGGTTGAAGGCCTCGTTGCGGCCGATGCGCCGGGAAAACGCCTTCGGCCCCACCAGCCCGAGAGTGATGGCCGCGAGCGCCGGCGGAAAGATCGTGCCAGCGAGCGCGGCGATGGCCTGGGTGCCGGCCACCACGTAGAAATTGGTGACGAAGGGCAGCGCGAGACAGGCCAGGGTGACGGCCAGCGCCGCCGCGATCACGATGCTGCGCTTGCGGCTGCTGGCGTCGATGAGGGCGCCGGCCGGGGTCTGCGCCGCGAGCCCAACGATGCCGGCAATGGTCATGACGAGGCCCGTGGTGGCCTCGTTCCAGCCATGCTCGGGGCCGCGCACGGCGATGAGATAGATGGCAAGATAGGGTCCGAGGCCGTCGCGCACGTCGGCGAGGAAGAAGTTGAGCGCGTCGAGACCGAACCTCGCCCGGCGCGAGGCCGGCTGATCCCCGGTCCGCAGGGCCGCATCAGGCACAGCAGCTCCTGTCCCTTGCGGGCCGATGGTGAACATGAATGCTCCCGAAGCCCCCGGTGCCGGCCGCCGCCCCTCAAGGATTACCGCCGACACCCGAAACGGGCCAGCACCACGCTGCGCCCTGCCGGCCAGAACGCCGGGGGGCGGCTTCTGGATCCGGCTTCGGGAGGCGGACGTTCAGGGCCGACGCAGGCGGGCCGCGAGGCGGGCGATCTCGGGATCGTCCGGGTTCATCTCGGACAGCTTCTGCGCCAGGGGGCCGGCGCGCGCCGCATCCCGGGCCTGCATGGCGTCCTGCAAGGCGAGGGTGAGGAGCTGCGGGTCGTAGGGATTGCGCTTCAGCGCCTCGGCCACGACCTGCCGCGCCTCGGCCGCCTGACCGGTGGACTGGAGGGCGACCGCCAGCACATAGGCATAGCGCGCGTCCTCGGGCGCCAGCTTCGCGGCGGCGGCGAGTTGCTCGAGAGCATCGGCATAGCGCCGCTGCCGGATGAGGGCGAGGCCCAGGGCATAACGCGGGGCGGCGGCCTGCGGCGCCACCGCGATGGCCTGCCGCAGCACCTGTTCGGCCTCGGCCTCGCGGCCCTGGGCGCGATAGAGGTCGGCCAGGTTGACCGCCAGCGGCGTTGCTTCCGGCTCCAGCGCGAGGCCGGCGCGCAATTGGGCCTCGGCTGCGGCGGGCTGGCCCCGGCGCAGCAGGAAATTGGCAAGGTTGGCCCGCCCCTCGGGCCGGTCCGCATTCAGCCGCTGGGCCGCCTCATAGGCCGCGAAGGCGGCTTCGAGGCGGGTCTTCTCGCCCTCGGGCAGGCCGGCCAAAGGCTGGTCCGCCACCAGTATCGCCGCCTCCATGCGCACCGCCGCCACCGGGTCGGCGAGCAGATCGGAGGCCCGCCGCCAGCGGGTCTCCAGCGGCGCGCCCGCGAGGCTGCGCAGCGCCGCGATCCGCACCATGGGGTCGGGGTCCGCCAGCGCCTTCGTGGCCGCCGTCTCCGTGGCGAGGGAGGGAAAACGGCGCAGCTCGCTGAGGATGGTCGCCTTGGCGATGCCCGGGACCGTGGGTTCGGCGGCGAGCTTCAGTAGCATGTCGCGGGCGGCCGGCTCCCCGGCACGGGCGCGATGCACCGCCTCGGTCCAGGTCTGGTGGCCCTTGCGGTTCGGTCCGTGCCAGCGCTCCACCGCCGCGGCCGCCCAGCTTGCCGGCTTGTCGGCGTGGCAGTCAGTGCAGGCATTGGGGGTGCCGAAGGCCACCGAGAGATCGGGGCGCGGGATGCGGAAGGAATGGTCGTGGCGCGGGTCCACCACCATGTAGGTGCGCGCCGGCATGTGGCAGGAGATGCAGTCGGGGGTCTTTTCCCCCGATTTGCCGGGCGGATGGCCGGTGTGGGCCGGCGTGGCGAAGCGCTCCGGCAGGTGGCACTGCGCGCACATCTGCGCGCCGTCCGCCTTGAGCTTGGCGGAATGGGGATCGTGGCAGTCGCTGCACACCACGCCCTTGGCGTACATCAGGCTCTGCTTGAACAGGTGGTCGTTGAACACCTCGTCCCGCATCTGCCCGTCGTCCTCGAACAGGCCTTCGGACAGCAGGGAGGGCATGTGGGTATCGGTGAGGGGGCGGCCGGGGTGCCAGTCCTCGGAGAGGGTTCCGCGCCGGGCATGGCAGCGGGCGCAGGTCTCCACCTCATCCCCCGGCTGGCGGGCGACGCCGCGGGCCGGGCTGCCGGTTGAGGGATCGGGCGTCCAGTCGGGCGTCGGGCGGGGCGCCGCGACGGTGCCAAAGCCCTTGCCCGCCACCTTTGGATCGGCGCCCTTGGCCGCCCATGCCGCGTGCCCGGCCCCGGCGCCGTGGCAGCTCTCGCAGCCCACACTGATCTCGGAAAAGGTGGTGTGATAGGTGTCGGTCGCCGCGTCATAGCCCTTGCGGACATCGGTGGAATGGCATTCCGCGCACATGAAGTTCCAGTTCTGCTGGGACCTCGTCCAGTGCAGCGGATCGGACGACGGCATGGGCTGGTCGGGATTAAGGTGGAACCAGCGCTGGCCGCCCTTGTCCTTCGGGCGGGTGTCGAAGGCGAACGGCAGCGCCTGGAGCCGCCCGTCCGGGAAGGTGACGAGATATTGCTGGAGCGGCGCAACGCCGAAGGTGTGGGTCACCTCGAAGGCGGCGGTCTTGCCGTCGCGGCCCTCGGTTTCCACCATGTAGCGCGGGCCGTCGCGGTAGAAGCGCGCCTTTGACCCCCGGTGCTCCACCGTCACGTCACCAAAGTCCCCGAGCACGGTCTCCGGGCCGACGATGGCCATGGCCTTGGCATGCTGGGAGGCGCGCCAGGCCTTCGCCTCGCCGGCATGGCAGGAGGCGCAGGCCGCCGATCCCACATAGTCGGCGGACGCGGCGGAGGCCAGCGCACCCATGCCGCCGGGCCCCGGGGCTTCCGCGCTCGGCCGCGTCGCGTCGCCTTGCGCCAGCCCGACCGCCAGCACCAGCACGGCAGCCGAGATCCCGGCGGTCAGAGCCGCGACGACGCTCCAGGCAAACCGTGGAAACCCCATGAGATCCGTCGTCCCTTGCACGTTGCGAGGCCCAGGCTCCGCAGCTGGCGCAGTGCAACGGCGGCGCCCGTGCGGGTCCATGACAGTGGGGGTTACACCAACGCGGCGCCGGAGCGAAGCCCTCCCGGCCCTTGGTCGGCGCCGGGCCGTAGGCATGCGCCATCCCCCGCCGCGTCGAACGGGACGGCGCACCAGGGAACCAGGGACGGGATCAGCCGAGCCGGCTTCCGGCGGCCACCACGGCCGCCATCACCACCGCGACCACGCAGAACAGGATGACGAGGCCGACGAGGACGATCCGGTCGCCGTTGCCTGCGGCTGGGGTGACGGCCTCCCGATCATCCCGCGCCAGCAGCACGCCGGGCACGGCCGGCCCGGAAAAGGCCGGAAGGCGGGTGGCGGGCTGCGCGGGTGCGCGCGCCTCGGCCTTCGCCGGCTCGAGGGCGGACGCCGACGGCGGTGCCTCCACGCGGCGGGGCGCGGCTTCGCTCCCTCTGGCGGGCTTTGGAGGAGTGGCGCCGGTGAGGTTTGTCTCGGCAACCGCTGCGGCGGCAGACCGCGCCCGCGCCGTGATCCGGCCCTCGACCACCACGAACACCACGCAGGCCAGCGGCACCAGCAGCGACAAGGCTTCGGCGTGCGATACGATCCAGCCGGACCACACGGGATCGGACACGAGCATGCCGCCCGCCACCCAGCCCAGGAACGCAGTACCAACAAGGATGATGGTCGGAAAATGCTTCATCGCCTTGGTGACGACGAGGCTTCCGAAGAAGATCAGCGGCACGCTGAACAGCAACCCGCCGATGAGATAAAGCAGATTGCCTTCCGACACGGCGGCAAGCGCCACCACATTGTCGAGGCTCATGATGGCGTCCACGATCAGGATGACGAAGACCGCCCCCATGAAGCCGGCATCGTTGCGGATCGGGTCGAAACCGGGGCCGGCGTCACCCTCGCGCCGCCGCAGATGTTCCCCGGCCAGCAGGTTGATGGCGATGACGAGGAGCAGCGCCCCGCCGACGATCTTCAGCAGCGGAATGGTCAGCAGCGTTCCGGCCACCGTCGCGATGACCAGCCGGAAGAAGATTGCCCCCGCCGCGCCAAGGGCGACCGCCTTGGGCACCTGCTGTGCCGGCAGGCCCTGGCACGCCAGCGCGATGACGATGGCATTGTCGCCGCTCAGCAGCAGGTCGATGAAGAAAATCTCCTCGCGCAGCACCGTGTCTATAGTCGCCATTGAGACTGACCTTGGGACAGGTCATGACTGTAATGACCTTTGGGAAGACGAATTTTAACTGTCATCGCGCTTGGCTCGACACGCCTGTTCTGACCGTCCTATCGGCGTTTTTTTGGATTTGACCAGTCCGCGACCTGTCGCGCGTCCGGCAGAACGCGCCGCGAGACGGCGATTGTCCCGCGTTTTCAAATCCCTGACGGTGATGGCCAGGCAGATTAAATATCCGTAACACGCAGGTGACGCGCACCTGCCGCAGCGCCAGCGCGTCCGGTGTCCCAGGGGCAGCAAAGCCGCGCGGTTCCTGCATTCCCCTACGCGACTGCGCTGACAACGCGCACCCCGTCCGGTTCCGGTGCGCACGCGAACCGGTTAGTCAAAGACCTCGACGCCACTTCCCTCTGCGCCACGCGATGGGGGCGGCGGCAGGCGGACCATCCTCGTCTTCATCTGCAATTGGAAACCGACATCATGGCCAGCGTCTGCACGAGCGGGGTGGACACGGGTTTCGTCGCCCTCGGCACCACCAAGGTCGCGGTTCTCGGCGTGATTCAGGGCATCACCGAGCTGCTGCCCATTTCCTCCACGGCCCACATGCGTATCGTCCCGGCGCTGCTGGGCTGGCCGGATCCCGGCTCGGCCTTTTCGGCGGCCATGCAGCTTGCCGCCCTGTTCGCCGTGGTGACCTATTTCTGGTCGGACCTGCGCGACCTGGCCTGCGGCTCGCTGCGGGCGGTGCGCACCGGGGATTATGGCGCCCACGCCCCGCGCACGGTGCTGGGCATCATCCTCGGCACCTTGCCCATCGTCATCGCCGGCGTAGTGCTGAAGGACAAGCTGAACGCCTGCGGCTCCGCCTTCCGCGACCTGTGGGTGATCGGTGCCGCGAGCCTGGTGATGGGCATGCTGCTGGCCGTCGCCGAGCTCATCAGCCGCCACACCCGCTCGTTCGAGCAGATCAAGCTGGGCGATGCCATCATCGTCGGCCTCGCCCAGGTGGGCGCGCTGATCCCCGGCGTCTCGCGCTCGGGCTCGACGCTGACGGCGGCCATGTTCCTCGGCCTGAAGCGCGAGGATGCCGCCCGCTTCTCCTTCCTGCTCGGCCTGCCGGCCATCTTCGCCGCCGGGGTGAAGGAACTGCTGGTGCTGCATCAGGCGGGCCTGGATGCCCAGGGCTGGATCGTGCTGGGCGTGGGGCTGCTGACAGCTTCCCTGTCGGCCTTCGTCGCCATCTGGACCCTGATGAAGGTGATGGAGCGGCTCTCAGCGTGGCCCTTCGTGTTCTACCGCATCGCCATGGGCACGTTCCTGCTGGTCGCGGTGGCGACCGGGCTGATGTCCTGAGGACGAACGCGGAGGCCGCCGGCTTCAGTCTCCGCGCCCAAGCCCCAGCCCCAGCCCCAGCCGGGCCAGGGCGAGGGTCTGCTCGAAGCCGGCGGTGAGGGAATCGAGAACCGGCACCGGCACCCGCCCGGCGAGGGTGGTCCCGTAGCCCGCCAGCGCCGCCCCGGCGACGATGACCACGTCAGGCGCGGCGCGGGCGATCACCTCGTCTACCGCCGCGCGCACCAGCTTCAGCCCCTCCTCCCGGCCGGTGGCGACGGCGAGGGCATCGCCCGGCACCACCTTTATGCCGGCGCAGCGCGCCTCCAGAGCGGTGCGCCGCATCAGGTCGCGCAGCATGGCCGGCCACGCAGCCCCCACCGTGACGATGGCAAAGCGTTCGCCGAGTTGGAGGGCGGTGAGGATGCTGGCTTCCGCCATGCCCGCCACAGGAAAGGTGTGCTCGGCCCGGAGCGCCTCGATGCCGGGCTCGCCGAAGCAGGCATAGAAGCAGGCGTCGAAGGGCGCGCGGCCCGCCACATGCTCGCCCTCCACCGCTGCGCGCACCGCCTCCTGAACCGCATGGGCGGCCACCGCCACGGCGGCGCGCGTCGACACATAGGGCAGGCCGAAGGGCGCCGTCGCCCCGACAAGGTGCACACTTTCCGGGCATATGGGCTTCAATGCCGCAATCATGCGCTCGGTCACGGCGGCGGTGGTGTTTCCGTTCAGCACCAGGATCTTCAAGAGGGCCTCGCCGGGTCACGATGGGGTCACGAGGGGGCAGTCGGCTGCGACACTACGTGCGGCAGGGAGCGGACGGCAATCGGAACCGGTCGAATGGTCCCGCGCAGGCGGCCTCGGCGCGCGGCTGTTCCCTGGCAGGGGGTCCACCCCCGGGAGGAAAGCCGCAGCACAGACCCGGCGCCTGTCGCGATCGCATACCAGAATGCAGTTTCTGCCCCTGAATTGAGCACAAAGACAAATCGTGGATGATTTGAAGACAAATTTTTCCATCATTCCGTTGGGATAGCTTCACTCCGGACGGCGCGGCGGCGGTGGCACGGCGGTTGCTAATGAACTGGGCATCTCGTGAATCGGGCACCCCGCCGCAAAGGACTCCATGATGCTGCAAACTGAAAAGCGGATCCGCTCCGGTCGTCCCACCCTGAAGACCGCCGCCCTTCTGCTGGCCACGAGCTTTGCGTGCATCGCGCCGGGCATCGCCGGTGCCGAGACCACCCTGCGCATCGGCATGACCGCCGCCGACATTCCGCGCACCCTCGGCCAGCCCGACCAGGGCTTCGAGGGCAACCGCTTCACCGGCGTCACCATGTATGATGCGCTGGTCAATTGGGACCTGTCCTCCGCCACCAAGCCCAGCGTGCTCATCCCGGGCCTTGCCACCGAATGGAAGGTGGACGACGCCGACAAGACCAAGTGGGTGTTCAAGCTGCGCCCCGGCGTCACCTTCCACGACGGCTCGCCGTTCAATGCGGATGCCGTGGTGTGGAACGTGGGCAAGGTGCTCGACAAGGAGGCGCCCCAGTTCGATGCCAGCCAGGTGGGCGTCACCGCCTCGCGCATGCCCACCCTGGTCTCGGCGAAGAAGATCGACGACCTCACGGTGGAGCTGACCACCAAGGAGCCGGACAGCTTCCTGCCCTACAATCTCACCAACCTGTTCATGGCGAGCCCCGCCCAGTGGCAGAAATTCTATGACGCCGCCGACGGCGCCGATGCCAAGGCCAAGGCGGCCGCCGCCTGGACCGCCTTCGCCCGCAATGCGTCCGGCACCGGCCCCTGGAAGATGACTGCCTTCGTGCCCCGCGAGCGCCTGGAGCTGGCGAAGAACGACGCCTATTGGGACAAGGCGCGGGTGCCCAAGACCGACAAGATGCTGCTTTTGCCCATGCCCGAGGCCAACGCCCGCACCGCCGCCCTCATGGCCGGCCAGGTGGACTGGATCGAGGCCCCCGCCCCCGACGCCATCGCCCAGCTGAAGTCCCGCGGCTTCAAGATCGAGAGCAACGAGCAGCCCCACGTGTGGCCGTGGCAGTTCTCCCGCATCGAAGGCTCGCCGTGGAACGACATCCGCGTGCGCAAGGCGGCAAACCTGTGCATCGACCGGGCAGGCATGAAGGACGGGCTGCTGGGCGGCCTCATGGTGCCGGCCACCGGCACGGTGGAGCCCGGCCATCCCTGGCGCGGCAATCCCACCTTCCAGATCAAGTATGACGTGGCGGCCGGCCAGAAGCTGATGAAGGAAGCCGGCTTCGGCCCCGACAAGAAGCTGAAGGTGAAGACCCAGACTTCCGCCTCCGGCTCGGGCCAGATGCTGCCCCTGCCCATGAACGAATATCTCCAGCAGGCGCTGGCGGACTGCTATTTCGACGTTCAGCTCGACGTGATCGAGTGGAACACCCTGTTCACCAACTGGCGCAAGGGCGCCAAGGACCCGACCGCCAACGGCGCCAACGCCATCAACGTGACCTATGCGGCCATGGACCCGTTCTTCGCCATGGTGCGCTTCCTGCAGTCGGGCATGGCGCCGCCGGTGTCCAACAACTGGGGCTTCAACAACAATCCCAAGTTCGACGAGCTGGTGAAGAAGGCCCGCACCTCGTTCGATCCCGCCGCACGGGACGCGGCGCTCGCCGAGCTGCATGCCGCCTCGGTGGACGACGCCGCCTTCCTCTATGTGGCGCACGACGTGGGCCCCCGCGCCATGAGCCCGAAGATCAAGGGCTTCGTGCAGCCCAAGAGCTGGTTCGTGGACTTCTCGCCGGTGTCGATCTCGCAGTGATGCCTTGAACCGGAACGCGGGGCGTTGAATACGCCCCGCGTTTTCTTCCCCCTGCGCAAGGTGGCCCCGTGCTGGTCTATATCCTGAGGCGGATCATCTATGTGATCCCGATCGTCATCGCCGTCGCGCTGGTGTGTTTCCTTCTGGTCCACATCACGCCGGGCGATCCGCTGGTTGCGGTGCTCCCGGCCGATGCCTCGGCGGAACTCGCGGCGCAGATGCGCGCCGCCTACGGCTTCGACCGGCCGCTGCCGGTGCAGTTCGGCCTGTGGATCTGGCAGGCGCTGCACGGCAATCTCGGCACCTCCATCGCGTCCGGACGCCCGGTGCTGGCGGAGGTGACGCAGGCGGTGGGCAATACCTTCATCCTCGCGGTTACGGCCTCCCTCATCGGCTTCTTCTTCGGCGTCTTCTTCGGGCTGGTCGCCGGCTATTTCCGCAATACCTGGGTGGACAAGGTCGCCACCTCCATCGCGGTGGCCGGCGTGTCCGTGCCCCACTACTGGCTCGGCATGGTACTGGTCATCATCTTCTCGGTATGGCTGAACTGGCTGCCGGCGGTGGGCATGGGCCCGGGCGGCTGGTCGTGGGACTGGGCGCACATGCGCCATCTCATCCTGCCCGCCGTCACCATGTCGGTGATCCCCATGGGCATTGTGACGCGCACCGTGCGCGCGCTCACCGGCGACATCCTTTCGCAGGATTTCGTGGAGGCGCTGCGCTCCAAGGGCCTCAAGGAAACCCAGGTATTCCGCCACGTGGTGAAGAATGCCGCCCCCACCGCCGTGGCGGTGATGGGCCTGCAGCTCGGCTACCTGCTCGGCGGCTCCATCCTCATCGAGACGGTGTTCTCCTGGCCGGGCACGGGCTTCCTGCTCAATTCGGCGATCTTCCAGCGCGACCTGCCCCTCTTGCAGGGCACCATCCTGGTGCTGGCGCTGTTCTTCGTCTTCCTCAACCTCGTGGTCGATATCGCCCAGGCGTCCATCGATCCGCGCATCAAGCGGAGCTGAGGACATGAGCGCCACATCCGACGCCGCCCTCCAGGCCGCCCCGGTGCAGAAGGCCCGCGGCTATTGGGCCACCGTGGGCCGCCGCTTTTCCCGCGACAAGGTGAGCATGGTGTGCGCGGCGGTGCTGCTCGCCATCGTGCTCGCCGCCATCTTCGCCCCCTGGCTCGGGCTTGCCGATCCCTATCAGGGCTCCATGATCCGCCGTCTCCGCCACATCGGCACGCCGGGCTATCTTCTCGGCACTGACGAACTGGGCCGCGACATGCTCTCCCGCCTCATCTATGGCGGGCGGCTCTCGCTGCTCATCGGCATCCTGCCGGTGGTGCTCGCCTTCGGCATCGGCACCAGCCTCGGCCTGCTCGCCGGCTATCTGGGCGGGGCGGTGAACACCATCATCATGCGCACCATCGACGTGTTCTACGCCTTCCCCTCGGTGCTGCTGGCCATCGCCATCTCCGGGGTGCTGGGGGCGGGCGTGGTCAATTCCATCGTCTCGCTCACGGTGGTGTTCGTGCCGCAGATCACCCGCGTGGCCGAGAGCGTGACCACCTCGGTGCGCAACCTCGATTTCGTGGACGCGGCCCGCGCCTCCGGGGCCGGCGCCATCACCATCATGCGGGTGCACATGCTGGGCAACGTGCTCGGCCCCATCTTCGTCTATGCGACCGGGCTGATCTCGGTGTCCATGATCCTGGCCTCGGGCCTGTCCTTCCTCGGCCTCGGCACCAAGCCGCCGGAGCCGGAATGGGGCCTGATGCTGAACACCCTGCGCACCGCCATCTATGTCAATCCGGGCGTGGCCGCCCTGCCGGGGGTGATGATCTTCGCCGTCTCCATCTGCTTCAACATGCTCAGCGACGGGCTGCGCAGCGCCATGGACATCCGCAATTGACCCTCATCGAGCCCCTCCCCGAACCGATCCTGGAGCCCCTGGCGGACATCGGCGGGCCGGCCCAGCCGCTGCTCGACGTGAAGAACCTCACCAAGCACTTCCCCGTGGGCGGCGGCTTCCTCGCCGAGAAGAAGACGGTGCGGGCGGTGGACGACGTGTCCTTCTCCATCGCCAAGGGGGAGACGGTGGGCATCGTGGGCGAGAGCGGCTGCGGCAAGTCCACCACCGCGCGCCTGCTCATGCACCTCATGCCCCGCAACGCCGGCGAAATCCTGTTCGACGGCGAGACGGTGGGCGGAACCCTCGGCATGCGCGACTTCCGGCGCGGCATGCAGATGGTGTTCCAGGACAGCTACGCCTCCCTCAACCCCCGCCTCACCATCGAGGATTCCATCGCCTTCGGCCCCAAGGTGCATGGCATCGCCGATCGGGATGCGCGGGCGCTGGCCCGCGAGCTGATGGACAAGGTGGGCCTGCGCCCCGAAGTCTTCGCCAACCGCTATCCCCACGAGGTCTCCGGCGGCCAGCGCCAGCGCGTCAACATCGCCCGCGCCCTGGCCCTGAAGCCGCGCCTCGTGATCCTGGACGAGGCGGTCTCGGCGCTGGACAAGTCGGTGGAGGCTCAGGTGCTGAACCTGCTCACCGACCTCAAGCGCGAGTTCGGCCTCACCTATCTGTTCATCAGCCACGACCTCAACGTGGTGCGCTACATCTCCGACCGGGTGCTGGTGATGTATCTGGGCCAGGTGGTGGAGCTGGGACCGGTGGACGAAGTGTGGGACGGCCCGGCGCATCCCTATACGCGGGCGCTCCTCGCCGCCATGCCGGCCCTCGATCCCGACCAGCGCACGCAGGAGCCGCCCATCACCGGCGATCCGCCCAACCCCATCGATCCGCCGGCCGGCTGCCGCTTCCACACCCGCTGTTCCTTCTTCGAGCCGGTGTGCGCCGAAGTCTGCCCCGCCCTGTCGCCGGTGGCCGGCGGCGCCCATTCGGCCGCCTGCCACATGGTCATTCCCGGCTCCGGCCACAGCCGCGCGCCCCAAAGCCTCGCCCCCAAGGCCGGCGACATCGCGGGAGCCACGCCATGAACGCGCCTCTGGTCGATATCCGCGACCTCACCATCCGCTTCACCGGCGAGCGCACCGTCTATGCGGTGAACGGCGTCTCGCTCTCCCTCGGCGAGGGTGAGGTGCTGGGCCTGTTGGGGGAATCCGGCTCCGGCAAGAGCGTGACCATGCGTGCGCTGATGCGGCTTCTGCCCAAGAAGCGCACCGTCATCAGCGGCAGCGTCGCCGTGGCCGGGCAGGATGTGCTGGCCATGGACGATGCCACCCTGTCCGCCTTCCGCGGGCGCACCGTCTCCATGATCTTCCAGGAGCCGGCGCTGGCGCTGGACCCGGTCTACACCATCGGCCAGCAGATCGCAGAATCGGTGAAGCGGCACGAGGGCGCAAGCCACGCCACCGCCACGGCGCGGGCGCTGGAGATGCTGGAGCTGGTGCGCATCCCCTCCGCCAAGCGGCGGCTCGACGCCTATCCGCACGAAATGAGCGGCGGCATGCGCCAGCGCGCCATGATCGCCCTCGCGCTGGCCTGCAAGCCCAAGATCCTGCTGGCCGACGAGCCCACCACGGCGCTCGACGCCACGGTGCAGATCCAGATCTTGCTGCTGCTGCGCGAATTGCAGCGGGAGATGGGCATGTCGGTCATCTTCGTCACCCACGACATCGGGGTGGCCATCGAGATCTGCGACAAGGTGGCGGTGATGTATGCCGGCCAGATCGTGGAGACCGGCACGCTCGGGGACATCGTGCGCACGCCACGCCATCCCTATCCCCAGGGGCTGCTGGCCTCCACCGTTCACGGCGCCAGGCGCGGCGCGCGGCTGCAGACCATTCCCGGTACCCCGCCGTCCCTCGACCAGGCGCCGGCGGCCTGCTCGTTCGCGCCCCGCTGCGCCCACGCACAGCAGCGTTGCACGGAGCGCCTGCCTCCGGACGTGGAACTTGCCCCCGGCCGGACGGTAAGGTGCGTGCTGGCTGAAAATCCCGTCCCGGCGAGCTGATGACCGAACCTATGACCCCCGCCCTGTCCAACCTCCAGATCAATGCCGACCGCCTCTGGAGCACCATCCTCGAAACCGCGCAGTTCGGCGGCACGCCGAAGGGCGGCGTCAAGCGCCTGACCCTGAGCGAGGAAGACCGGCAGGTGCGCGACTGGTTCCGCGACGCCTGCGAGGCCGCCGGCTGCACCGTGAGCGTGGATACGCTGGGCAACATGTTCGCCCTGCGCCCCGGCAAGGACCCGGGAAAGGCGCCGCTCGGCATCGGCTCCCATCTCGACACCCAGCCCACCGGCGGCAAGTTTGACGGCGTGCTCGGCACGCTGGCCGCCCTTGAGGTGGTGCGCGCCCTCAACGACGCCGGCATCGAGACCGACACGCCTTTGTGCGTCGTCAACTGGACCAATGAGGAAGGCTCGCGCTTCGCCCCGGCCATGATGGGCTCGGCCGGCCATGTGGCCGACCTGCCGCTGGCCGAAATCCTCGCCCGCACCGATGCGGAGGGCGTGAGCGTCGGCGAAGCCCTCGACGCCATCGGCTATCGCGGCGCGGTGCCGCTGGGCACCCAGACATTCAGCGGCTTCCTGGAGCTGCACATCGAGCAGGGACCAATCCTGGAGGCGGAGAACCTCACCATCGGCGTGGTGGAGCATGGCCAGGGCATCATCTGGTACGACGGGCGCATCACCGGCTTCGAGAGCCATGCGGGCTCCACCCCCATGCACCTGCGCAAGGATGCCCTCGCCACCTTGTCCGAGATCGTCCTCGCGGTGGAACAGCTGGCGGTGGAGCTGGGGCCGAACGCGGTGGGAACGGTGGCGGACATCACCCTCGCCCGGCAGTCGCGCAATGTGATCCCCGGCGAGATCACCTTCGCCGCCGAGTTCCGCACGCCGGACGCCGGCATCCTCGAAGCCCTGGACAAGGGCCTTCAGGCGGCGGTGGTGCGCATCGCGCAGAAGCGGAAGGTGAGCGTCGCGCTGGACACCATCTGGCGCAAGGAGCCCACCCATTTCGATCCCGCCATCACCGGCGCGGTGGCCGCCGCGGCGCAGAAGCTGGGCCTCAGCCACCGGCCCATGGTCTCGGGCGCGGGGCACGATTCCTTCCACCTCGCCACCATCGTGCCCACGGGCATGATCTTCGTGCCCTGCAAGGACGGGGTGAGCCACAACGAGCTGGAATCCGCCACCAAAGACGATTGCGCGGCAGGCGCCAACGTTCTGCTCCACGCCGTGCTGGCATTGGCCGGCGATGCCGCAAAAGCGTGAGACTCACGCCGTGAGCTGTGCCCCCTCCACCCTCCGCACCGGCCCGCTGACGGCGCAGGCTTTGACGGCGGAAGGCTTCGCGCCCTTCGGCGACGTGCTGCGCGTGCCGCAGGAGGTGGGGACGCGCGCCTATTTCGACGACGCGCTGGCGAGCCTGAAGCCGCACACGCCGGCGAGCCTCTCCCTCATCCTCGCCGCGCCCAGCCTGGCGCGGCCGGTGCCGGTCACCATCATCGAGCGGCACCGGCTCACTTCGCAAAGCTTCGTGCCCATGGCCCTCACCCCATGGCTGGTGGTAGTGGCGCCGAACGCTGCGGACGGATCGCCCGACCTTGCCGCCGCGATGGCCTTCCTACCCGGCCCCGGCCAGGGCATCACCCTGAAGCCGGGCGTGTGGCACGCCCCGCTCACGGTGTTGGAGGCCCCGGCCCCGTTCGCCATCTTCATGTGGCGCGACTTCGGCCCGGACGACGAGGACTTCGCCGACATCGCCCCGTTCACCGTCGCGCTCTGAGGCCAAAAGACCCGGTTCACGACGGCGAGGCCGACGCGCGAAACATCCGCCTCACCGCACCCAAAAGAAAAGGCCGCCCGAGGGGCGGCCTTTCCATTTTCCGTCGAAGCCACACAGGCCCGCCGATCACTCCGCCGCGTCGACGGGGCCTTCCACCAGGGGATGGCCCTCGCTCTGCTCGTCGCGGGTCGCAACGATGAGGTCGTCGCGGCTGTTGGCGATGGTGCGCAGGCGGGACATCTGGGCGCCGGTGCCGGCCGGGATGAGGCGGCCGACGATGACATTCTCCTTCAGGCCTTCCAGCGGATCCACCTTGCCGTTGACCGCCGCCTCGGTGAGGACGCGGGTGGTCTCCTGGAAGGAGGCCGCCGAGAAGAAGGAGCGCGTCTGGAGCGACGCCTTGGTGATGCCCAGCAGCACGGGATGGCCGGTGGCGGGCTTCTTCGCCTCTTCCGCGGCCTTCTCGTTCGCCTCGATGAACTCGATGCGGTCCACCTGCTCGCCGTCCAGGAAGTCGGTCTCGCCGCTGTCGTCGATCTCGACCTTCTGGAGCATGTTCCGGACAATCACCTCGATGTGCTTGTCGTTGATGTGCACGCCCTGAAGCCGGTAGACCTCCTGGATCTCGTTGACGAGGAAGGCGGCAAGCTCTTCCACGCCCTTGATCGCCAGGATGTCGTGCGGCGCTGGGTTGCCGTCGACGATGAAGTCGCCCTTCTCCACCACGTCGCCGTCCTGGAGATGGATGTGCTTGCCCTTGGGGATCAGGTATTCCACCGCATCCCCGCCATCCGCCGGCTCGATGGAGAGCCGGCGCTTGTTCTTGTAGTCACGGCCGAACCGGATGGTGCCGGAGATTTCGGCGATGATGGCCGCATCCTTGGGACGACGCGCCTCGAACAGCTCCGCCACGCGCGGCAGACCGCCCGTGATGTCGCGGGTCTTGGCGCTCTCCATGGGCACGCGGGCCACCGCGTCGCCGGCACTGATGGTCTGGTTGGGGTCCACCGAGATGATGGCCTCCACCGGCAGGGCATAGCGGGCGTCGCCGCCGCGCGGCAGCTTGATGATCTTGCCGTCCTTGCCCTTGATCAGGATGGCGGGGCGCAGCTCCGGCCCACGGCCGGAACGCGAATCCGTCACCACGCGCTTGGCGATGCCGGTCGACTCGTCGACCGTCTCGTTCATGGAGGAGCCTTCCGTCAGGTCCTCGAACGCCACGATGCCGTCCACCTCGGAGAGGATGGGGCGGGTGTAGGGGTCCCACTCGGCGATGCGCTGGCCGCGCTTGATGGTGTCGCCCTCGTCCACCTTGAGGCGGGCGCCGTACTGCACGCGGTTGACCGCGCGCTCGGTGCCGTCATGGTCGACGATGACCACCGCGAGGTTGCGGGCCATCACCACGAGATCGCCTTCCGAGTTCCGCGCCACGTTGCGGTTGCGGATGCGGACGACGCCCTCGAAGTTGCTTTCCACATAAGACGAGTCGGCGAGGGTCGCCGCGCCGCCGATGTGGAAGGTGCGCATGGTCAGCTGGGTGCCCGGCTCGCCGATGGACTGGGCGGCGATGACGCCCACCGCCTCGCCCATGTTCACCGGGGTGCCGCGGGCCAGGTCACGCCCGTAGCAGGTGCCGCACACGCCGTTCCGGGTCTCGCAGGTCAAGACCGAGCGGATCTTGATCTCCTGGATGCCGGACTTGTTGATCCGCTCGACGTGCCACTCCTCGATCATGGTGCCGCGGGGCACGATGACGTTGCCGGTGGCCGGCTCCACGATGTCTTCCGCCGCGGTGCGGCCGAGGACGCGCGAGGCGAGCGAGGCCACCACCTGGCCCGCGTCGATGATGGCGCGCATGTGGATCCCCTTCTCCGAGCCGCAATCGCGCTCGGTGATGATGGAATCCTGCGCCACGTCCACGAGGCGGCGGGTGAGGTAACCCGAGTTGGCGGTCTTCAGAGCGGTGTCGGCCAGGCCCTTACGCGCGCCGTGGGTGGAGTTGAAGTACTCCATCACGGTCAGGCCTTCCTTGAAGTTCGAGATGATCGGGCTCTCGATGATCTCGCCCGACGGCTTGGCCATGAGGCCGCGCATGCCGGCAAGCTGCTTCATCTGGGCGGGCGACCCACGCGCTCCGGAGTGGCTCATCATGTAGATCGAGTTGATCTGCTTCTCGCGGCCGGTCTTCGGGTCCTTCTTGACCGAAGAGATTTCCTTCATCATCTCCTCGGCGACGCGATCGGAGCACTTGCCCCAGGCGTCCACGACCTTGTTGTACTTCTCGCCCTGGGTAATCAGGCCGTCATTATACTGCTGCTCGTATTCCTTGGTGAGGGTGCGGGTCTCCTCGACCAGGTCCCACTTCTTCTTCGGCACCACCATGTCGTCCTTGCCGAACGAGATGCCGGCGCGGAACGCGTTGTAGAAGCCGAGCGCCATGATGCGGTCGCAGAAGATCACGCTCTCCTTCTGACCGCAGTGCCGGTACACGGCATCGATCATGTTGGAGATTTCCTTCTTCGTCATCAGCTTGTTGACGACGTCGTAGGACAGCTTCGGGTGCTTGGGCAGCAGCTCGCCGATCTTCATGCGACCGGGCGAGGTCTCATAGATCTTGGAATACTGCTTGCCCTCGGCATCCACGCCGATGTAGCGGCCGCGGATCTTGGTGGCGAGCGTGATCGCCTTGGCGTTCAGCGCGTGGTCGATCTCCGCCATGTTGGCGAACATCATCCCCTCGCCCGGCTCCTTCTCCTTCATGATGGAGAGGTAGTAGAGGCCAAGCACGATGTCCTGCGACGGCACGATGATGGGCTGGCCGTTCGCCGGGTGCAGGATGTTGTTGGTGGACATCATCAGCACGCGCGCTTCCAGCTGGGCTTCCAGCGAGAGCGGGACGTGGACGGCCATCTGGTCGCCGTCGAAGTCGGCGTTGAAGGCCGAGCAGACCAGCGGGTGAAGCTGGATCGCCTTGCCCTCGATGAGCACCGGCTCGAACGCCTGGATGCCGAGGCGGTGGAGCGTCGGCGCGCGGTTCAGCATCACCGGGTGCTCGCGGATCACCTCGTCGAGGATGTCCCACACCTCGGGACGCTCCTTCTCCACCAGCTTCTTGGCCTGCTTCACCGTGGCCGAGTGGCCCTTGGCGTCGAGCCGCGAATAGATGAAGGGCTTGAACAGCTCCAGCGCCATCTTCTTGGGCAGGCCGCACTGGTGCAGCTTCAGCTCGGGACCCACCACGATCACCGAACGGCCGGAATAGTCCACGCGCTTGCCGAGCAGGTTCTGGCGGAACCGGCCCTGCTTGCCCTTCAGCATGTCGGCAAGCGACTTCAGCGGGCGCTTGTTGGCGCCGGTGATGACGCGGCCGCGACGGCCGTTGTCGAACAGCGCGTCAACCGCTTCCTGAAGCATGCGCTTCTCGTTGCGGATGATGATGTCCGGCGCGCGCAGCTCGATCAGCCGCTTCAGGCGGTTGTTGCGGTTGATGACGCGGCGGTAGAGGTCGTTGAGGTCCGAGGTCGCGAAGCGGCCGCCGTCGAGGGGCACCAGCGGACGCAGGTCCGGCGGGATGACCGGGACGTGGGTGAGGATCATCCACTCCGGCTTGTTGCCGGAGAGCTGGAAGGCCTCCACGATCTTCAGGCGCTTGGCGAGCTTCTTGGGCTTCAGCTCGGTGGTGGCCTCGGCGATCTCCACGCGCAGGTCGGCGGCGATCTTGTCGAGGTCCATGCCGCGCAGGATCTCGCGGATGGCCTCGGCGCCGATCATGGCGGTGAAGTTGGTCTCGCCGAACTCGTCCTGGGCGCGCAGGTACTCGTCCTCCGAGAGGAGCTGACGGTACTTGAGCTTGGTGGTGCCCGGCTCGATGACGACGAAATATTCGAAGTACAGGATCCGCTCGAGGTCCTTCAGCGTCATGTCGAGCAGCAGGCCGATGCGGCTCGGCAGGGACTTCAGGAACCAGATGTGCGCCACCGGGGCCGCAAGCTCGATGTGGCCCATGCGCTCGCGGCGCACGCGCGACAAGGTGACCTCGACGCCGCACTTCTCGCAGATGATGCCCTTGTACTTCATCCGCTTGTACTTGCCGCACAGGCACTCGTAGTCCTTGATGGGACCGAAGATGCGCGCGCAGAACAAGCCGTCACGCTCGGGCTTGAACGTGCGGTAGTTGATGGTTTCCGGCTTCTTGATCTCGCCATACGACCAGGACTTGATCTTGTCCGGGCTCGCAATGGTGATGCGGATCTGGTTGAAGGCCGGGGCCGGAACGGTCGGATTGAAGACGTTCAGGACTTCCTGGTTCATGAGCTGGCTCCCAAACGAAGTGGGCCTTTATCTTCGACCCTGACCGGCCGATGCGCCGGTCAGGCGGTCCGCGATGCGCGGATGTAGTCCTTAAGGACGGGCGGCAGGCGCGGCCGGAGCGGGCCGCGCGATCCCGTCAGCTGTTTTCGAGGTCGACGTTGAGGCCGAGCGAGCGCATTTCCTTCACGAGCACGTTGAAGCTCTCGGGAATGCCGCTCTCGAACGTGTCCTCGCCGCGCACGATGGCCTCGTAGACCTTGGTGCGGCCGGCCACGTCGTCGGACTTCACCGTCAGCATCTCCTGCAGGGTGTAGGCCGCGCCGTAGGCTTCGAGGGCCCACACCTCCATTTCGCCGAAGCGCTGTCCACCGAACTGCGCCTTGCCGCCCAGGGGCTGCTGGGTAACCAGCGAGTAGGGGCCGATGGAGCGGGCGTGGATCTTGTCGTCGACCAGATGGTGGAGCTTCAGCATGTAGATGTAGCCCACCGTGACCTTACGATCGAACGGCTCGCCGGTGCGCCCGTCATAGAGCGTGGACTGGCCGGAGGCGTCCAAGCCCGCCTTCTCCAGCTGCTGCTCGATGTCGGCCTCGTGCGCCCCGTCGAACACCGGGGTAGCCATGGGCACGCCCTTGCGCAGGTTCTCGCCCAGCTCGGGCAGTTCCCCGTCCTTGAGCTGGTCGATCTCCTCCTTGCCGTAGATGGTTTCGAGGCGATCGCGCAGGGGCTTGAGGTCCTGCTTGCCGTAATAGGCTTCCATCGCCGCGGCCACCTGCCGGCCGAGGCCCGCGCAGGCCCAGCCCAGATGGGTCTCCAGGATCTGGCCGACATTCATGCGCGAAGGCACGCCCAGCGGGTTCAGCACGATGTCCACGTTGGTGCCGTCCTCAAGGAACGGCATGTCCTCCACGGGCACGATGCGCGAGACCACGCCCTTGTTGCCGTGGCGGCCGGCCATCTTGTCGCCGGGCTGGATCTTGCGCTTCACCGCGACGAAGACCTTGACCATCTTCATCACGCCGGGGGGCAGCTCGTCGCCGCGCTGCAGCTTCTCGACCTTGTCGAGGAACCGCTGCTCCAGACGCTTCTTAGAGTCGTCGTACTGGGCGCGGATGGCTTCCAGCTCCGCCATGATGGCGTCGTCGGCCACCGCGAACAGCCACCACTGCGAGCGGGGATACTCGGTGAGGATCTCGCGGGTGACCACGGTCTCCTTCCGGAAGCCCTTGGGCCCGGCGATGGCGGTCTTGCCGTCGAGGATCTCGATCAGGCGGCCGTAGACGTTGCGGTCCAGGATCGCCTGCTCGTCGTCGCGGTCCTTGGCGAGGCGCTCGATTTCCTCGCGCTCGATGGCCAGGGCGCGCTCGTCCTTGTCCACGCCGTGGCG
Organism: Xanthobacter autotrophicus; assembly: GCF_005871085.1. Taxonomy (GTDB): domain Bacteria; phylum Pseudomonadota; class Alphaproteobacteria; order Rhizobiales; family Xanthobacteraceae; genus Xanthobacter; species Xanthobacter autotrophicus. The sequence goes on from NZ_VAUP01000037.1 coordinate 337,601, forward strand.
GTTGAACACGCGCACTTCCACGATGGTACCGGTGGTGCCGGGCGGCAGGCGCAGCGAGGTGTCGCGCACGTCGGCGGCCTTCTCGCCGAAGATGGCGCGCAGCAGCTTTTCTTCCGGCGTCATCGGGCTTTCGCCCTTGGGCGTGATCTTGCCCACGAGGATGTCGCCGGCGCGCACTTCCGCGCCGATGTAGACGATGCCGGCCTCGTCGAGATTCTTCAGCGCCTCTTCCGAAACGTTGGGAATGTCGCGGGTGATTTCCTCCGGCCCGAGCTTGGTGTCGCGGGCCATCGCCTCGAATTCCTCGATGTGGATCGAGGTGAACACGTCCTCCTTGGCGATGTTCTCCGAGAGCAGGATGGAATCTTCGAAGTTGTAGCCGTTCCACGGCATGAACGCGACGAGCACGTTCCGGCCGAGCGCCAGCTCACCGAGTTCGGTCGAGGGACCGTCGGCGATGATGTCGCCCTTCTTCACCTGGTCACCCACGCGCACCAGCGGACGCTGGTTGATGCAGGTGGACTGGTTGGAACGCTGGAACTTCATCAGCCGGTAGATGTCGACGCCCGACTTGGACGGATCGGCCTCTTCCGTGGCGCGGATGACGATACGGGTGGCGTCCACCTGGTCGATGACGCCGGTGCGGCGGGCGGCGATGGCAGCGCCCGAATCCCGGGCCACCACGGCTTCCATGCCGGTGCCCACCAGCGGCGCCTGGGAGCGCACCAACGGCACCGCCTGGCGCTGCATGTTGGAGCCCATAAGCGCGCGGTTGGCGTCGTCGTTCTCAAGGAACGGGATCAGCGCCGCGGCCACCGAGACCAGCTGCTTGGGGGACACGTCCATGAAGTCCACCCGGTCGGGGGCGACCAGGAGCACGTCGCCCGCATGGCGGCAGACGATCAGGTCTTCCTCGAAGCGGCCGTCGGCGTCGAGCGGGATGTTGGCCTGCGCGACGTAATACTTCCCCTCCTCCATGGCGGAGAGATAGACCACCTCATCGGTGACCTTGCTGTCCACCACGCGGCGGTAGGGTGCCTCGATGAAGCCGTACTTGTTCACGCGGGCAAACGTCGCCAGCGAGTTGATGAGGCCGATGTTCGGGCCTTCCGGCGTCTCGATGGGGCAGATGCGGCCGTAGTGGGTCGGGTGCACGTCGCGCACCTCGAAGCCGGCACGCTCGCGGGTCAGGCCGCCCGGGCCAAGCGCCGAGAGACGGCGCTTGTGGGTGATCTCCGACAGCGGGTTGGTCTGGTCCATGAACTGCGAGAGCTGGGACGAGCCGAAGAACTCGCGCACCGCCGCCGCCACCGGCTTGGCGTTGATGAGGTCCTGCGGCATCACGGTATCGATGTCCACGGAGGACATGCGTTCCTTGATGGCGCGCTCCATGCGCAGCAGGCCGACGCGGTACTGGTTCTCCATCAGCTCGCCCACCGAGCGCACGCGGCGGTTGCCCAGGTGGTCGATGTCGTCGATCTCGCCCTTGCCGTCGCGCAGCTCCACCAGCGTCCTGATGACGGAGAGGATGTCGTCGCGGCGCAGCACCCGAACGGTGTCGGGGCAGTCGAGGTCGAGGCGCATGTTCATCTTCACGCGGCCGACCGCGGAAAGGTCGTAGCGCTCGCTGTCGAAGAACAGCGAGTGGAACATGGCCTGCGCCGAATCGATGGTCGGCGGCTCGCCCGGGCGCATCACGCGGTAGATGTCGAAGAGCGCGTCCTCGCGGGTCACGTTCTTGTCGGCCGTCAGCGTGTTGCGGATATAGGCGCCGGTGTTGACGTGGTCGATGTCCAGCACCGGAATTTCGTTGTAGCCGGTCTCTTCGAGCAGCTTCAGCGTCTTCTCGGTGATTTCCTCCCCCGCCTCGGCGTGGATCTCGCCCGAGGCAAGGTCCACCAGATCTTCGGCGATGTACTGGCCGATCATCTCCTCATTGGAGATCTTGAGGGCCTTGAGGCCCTTCTCGGCGAGCTGGCGACCGGCGCGCACGGTCAGCTTCTTGCCGGCCTCGAGCACGACTTCGCCGGTGTCGGCGTCGACGAGGTCGGCGACGGCCTTATAGCCCTTCATGCGCTTGGGATCGAACGGCATGCGCCAGCCGCCCTTCTCCCGCGTGAAGGGGATCTTCTCGTAGAAGGTCGCGAGGATTTCCTCGTTGTCGAGGCCGAGGGCATAGAGCAGGCTCGTCACCGGAATCTTCCGGCGCCGGTCGATGCGCGCGAACACGATGTCCTTGGCATCGAACTCGATGTCGAGCCAGGAGCCGCGGTACGGGATGATGCGGGCGGCGAACAGGAGCTTGCCCGAGGAGTGGGTCTTGCCCTTGTCGTGGTCGAAGAACACGCCCGGCGAACGGTGCATCTGGGAAACGATGACGCGCTCGGTGCCGTTCACGATGAACGTGCCGTTCATGGTCATGAGCGGGATATCGCCGGTGTAGACGTCCTGCTCCTTGATGTCCTTCACCGACTTGGCACCGGTTTCGGGATCCACATCGAACACGATGAGGCGCAGCGTGACCTTCAACGGGGCAGCGAACGTCATGCCGCGCTGGCGGCACTCGTCCACATCATACTTGGGGGGCTCGAACTCGTAGCGCACGAACTCCAGCATGGAGGCGCCGGAAAAGTCGGAGATGGGGAACACCGACTTGAACACCGCCTGAAGGCCGTCGTCGTCGCGTCCGCCCTTGGGTTCCTCGATCTGGAGGAACTGGTCGTAGGATGCCTTCTGAACCTCGATGAGGTTCGGCATCTCGGCCACTTCCTTGATCTTGCCGAAGAACTTGCGGATCCGCTTGCGACCGGTGAACGTTTGCGCCATCTCGATCCTCGTCCGTCCTGGTCCCCTCGGGCCGGCACCCTTCGCCTCAGTAGAGACAAGGGCACGCCGCGCCGGCACCGGAACCTCACCACCGTCAAACCCGAAGAGGTGGGGGCAAAAGCCATCCCCCTTCAGCACTATGACGGCTCTCCCGGCAGTCGTGGGGCATTGCCCGCAGCGGCTGCCGGGAGAACCGTCGTCTCCGATGCATCGCCCCCAAAAGGTCCGGGAGCGATGCTATGGACGGGGTCCCGGTCGAAACCGGGCCCTCGAACGTCAAAAGCTCACTTGAGCTCGACCTTGGCGCCAGCCTTCTCGAGCTGGGCCTTGAGCTTCTCGGCCTCGTCCTTGGCAACAGCCTCCTTGACGGGCTTGGGAGCGCCTTCCACCAGGTCCTTGGCTTCCTTGAGGCCGAGACCGGTGATGGCGCGCACTTCCTTGATGACTTCGATCTTCTTCTCGCCAGCGGCGACGAGGATCACATTGAACTCGGTCTGCTCCTCGACGGCGGCAGCGGCAGCGGCCGGGGCAGCGGCAACAGCCACGGCGGCGGCGGCGGAAACGCCCCACTTCTCCTCGAGGAGCTTCGCCAGCTCGGCGGCCTCGAGAACGGTCAGGGAGGAGAGCTCGTCGACGAGCTTGGTCAGGTCAGCCATGGGAATAGTCCTTAAGATAGGTTCGGATTTTGGATTTGCGAGACCAGGCCGCCAGCTGCGGCCCGATCCTCACGCAGCTTCGTCCTGCTTGGCATAGGCCCCGAACACGCGGGCGAGCTTGGCTGCCGGCGCGGTGGTGATCTGCGCGATCTTGGTCGCCGGGGCCTGGATAAGGCCGACGAGCTTGGCACGCAGTTCGTCCAGGGACGGAAGGGTCGCAAGCGCCTTCACTCCGTCCACGTTCAGGGCCGTAGTGCCCATCGCTCCGCCAAGGATCACGAACTTGTCATTCGTCTTGGCGAATTCGACAGCCACCTTCGGCGCCGCCACCGGATCGCTGGAATAGGCGATCAGGGTCGGTCCCTTGAGCAGGGACGCCACATGGGCGACGTCGGAGCCTTCCAGAGCGATCTTGGCGAGGCGGTTCTTGGCCACCTTCACGGTCGCACCGCTTGCCTTCATCTGCCGGCGCAGGCGCGACAGCTGGGCAACGGTGAGGCCGGAATAGTGGGCGACCACGACGACGGAGGTGCTCTTGAACACATCCGTAAGCGTCGTGACGAGCTCTTGTTTTTGCGCTCGATCCACGTCTGGCTCTCTTTAAGCCTGTGGCGGCACCCTCACCCCAAATGGGGCTCGAAATCCCGCCGGTTGCGCCTTGCCGCACACCGCGACCAACCTGTCGAAAGCGACATGAAGGCCGCGATCCGCGACGCTCTCATGCCCTGTCCCCTCTTGATCCGGGCACGGAAAACCGTGTCGCGGAGCGCAAGGCGCTGGTTCCGAACCGATCTTCATCCCCGCGACACACGGCCTTGTTGACCCGTGCCGGCGGAGGCAAAATTCCGGTCTTCCCCGTCTATGCTGGCTCTCCAAAGTCCACCTCGGCGAGGCGGGTGCGAGAATTAAGCCTTGATCGTTCGCGGATTTGAGCGAACATCAGGGCGCCGGCAGTCTCGGACAGGACTTATCGCCTGCTAGGCATCCGTCGTTGGTGGCCGCAAGGACCGCCAGGGCAGACATCTGACAGACGATAAGGCCGGGCGGGCGAACCCTCCCAGCCCTTTCACCCCGTCTAGGGTGAAAGCTACAGATACTTTGTCCGAACGGCGGACCGTCCGGAAACAGCCGATATATAGGGTCGCGCCTCACTTGTCACGCCCCTTGCGCACTTTTTGCATCAGGGGTCGAACCGACTGGCCGATGCGGTCACACCACCTCGCACCCACAGGGCGCAAGGTGGTCGCAAGCGGAGCCCACGCGCGCCACCCTCAAGGTCCGACGGTCCGTCGACGCCTTAGCGCGGGGGCAATGGCGCCTGCGGGTTTCAGGCCGTGCGGATCGAACCGGAAAGCGCGGCCGGGCGACCGGCGGGCTGCTTGGCGGAACGGGCACCGGCTTCCTCGGCTGCCTCGCGGGCGAGGCGACGGATATCGGAGCGGCTGATGCCCATGTCGGACAATTCCCGGTCGCTCAGGGAACCGAGTTCATCAACCACGCGGCGACGCATCACCGCGCCGGCGAAGAAGCTGCCGAGGGCAACCCACAAGGTCTGAAGTGCGAACATGGTCTTCTCCTCACGCCACAGAGGCGTTAGCTGCAACGCAGCATTTGAGAGAAGATAGACCGCGTTGCAGTGCGGCAGAACCGCTCAGAATGCAGGCCTGCCCTGTCGCCAGCTGGTATCGCCTTAACGGATCGGCAACGAACCCACCCCAGGCCAAAAGCCAGATCGACCCAAGCCAAAGCCAGCCAAGCCAACGGCCGCCCAAAACAAAAGGCCGGGCGCTTGGCCCGGCCTTTCAAAAACGCGCAAGCGTCGAGGGACTCAGGCGGTGTGAACGGTCGCCGGTTCCACCTTGATGCCCGGGCCCATGGTGGAGGACACCGCCACGCGCTGCAGGTAGGTGCCCTTGGCGCCCGCCGGCTTGGCCTTCACCACCGCATCCACGAAGGCGCGGATGTTCTCGGCCAGCTTGTCGGCCGGGAACGAGGCCTTGCCGATGCCGCCGTGGATGATGCCGGCCTTCTCGACGCGGAACTCCACCGCGCCGCCCTTGGCGGCGGCGACGGCGCCCTTCACGTCCATGGTCACGGTGCCGACCTTCGGGTTCGGCATCAGGCCGCGCGGGCCGAGGATCTTGCCGAGACGGCCGACCAGCGGCATCAGGTCCGGGGTGGCGATGCAGCGATCGAACTCGATGGTGCCGCCCTGGATGGTCTCGAGGAGGTCCTCGGCGCCCACGATGTCGGCGCCGGCCGCCTTGGCTTCATCAGCCTTGGCGCCACGGGCGAACACCGCCACGCGCACGGTACGACCCGAGCCGTTGGGCAGGTTGCACACGCCGCGAACCATCTGGTCCGCATGGCGGGGATCGACGCCAAGGTTCAGCGCGACCTCGATGGTCTCGTCGAACTTGGCCGTGGTGCGCTCCTTCAGGAGGGCCAGGGCCTCGTCGAGGGGATAGAGCTTGACGTGGTCAATGCCTTCGTTGACGGCGCGGATGCGCTTGCCTTGCTTCGCCATGGCGCTCACCCCTGAACCTGCAGGCCCATGGAACGGGCCGAACCTTCGATCATCTGGACGGCGGCCTCGACGGTCTCGCAGTTCAGATCCTTCATCTTCTTCTCGGCGATCTCCGAGAGCTGGGCGCGGGTGACCTTGCCCACGAAGGTGCCCTTGCCGGGCGTCTTGGAGCCGGAGCCGGGCTTCTTCTTGGTCTCAAGGCCGGCGGCCTTCTTCAGGAAGTAGGAGACCGGCGGGGTCTTCAGCTCGAAGGTGAAGGAGCGATCCTGGTAGGCGGTGATCACCACCGGGATCGGCATGCCCTTTTCGAGCTGCGCGGTCTGGGCGTTGAACGCCTTGCAGAATTCCATGATGTTCAGGCCGCGCTGACCGAGCGCGGGACCAATCGGCGGGGCCGGATTGGCGCTGCCGGCAGGCACCTGCAGCTTGACGTAACCGGTAATTTTCTTCGCCATTGCACTACTCCCAAAATGCGCCGCTCACCCCCTCGGGGGCTGGCGGGCGGGATCGCGTGGTGCGGATCGAGGAGCGCTTGGCGAGACGCTCCCTCCCCTCCCACGCCGGCGCCCTGCCCTGCGGCACGGCACCACTTCAGGCGGCGCGAACGCCGCCCATTCGGCTCAGACCTTCTCGACCTGAGCGAATTCCAGTTCTACCGGCGTCGCGCGGCCGAAGATGGACACCGCCACCTTCACGCGCGAGCGGCTCTCGTCCACCTCTTCCACGATGCCGTTGAACGAGGCGAAGGGGCCGTCGGCCACCTTCACCGTCTCGCCCACCTCGAAGGTGATGGAGGGCTTGGGCCGCTCAATGCCTTCCTGGACCTGCTGCAGGATGCGCATGGCCTCGGATTCGGAGATGGGCATGGGCTTGTTGTCGGCGCCCAGGAAACCGGTGACCTTCGGCGTGTTCTTGATGAGATGGAAGGCCTCGTCGGTGAGGTCCATCTTCACCAGCACGTAGCCGGGGAAAAACTTGCGCTCGGCATCCACCTTCCGGCCGCGCCGTACCTCCACCACCTTCTCGGTGGGCACGAGGATCTGCTCGAACAGCTCGGTCAGCCCGCGTTGTTCGGCCTGCTCGCGGATGGAGTCAGCCACCTTCTTCTCGAAGTTGGAATAGGCGTGAACGATATACCAGCGCTTGGCCATGGTGCCTTCCTTTCCGCTCAGTGCCCGAGGGTCAGGAGGGTCGACACGCCGAATCGGATGATCTGGTCGACGACGAGGAAGAAGATGGAGGCGAGGAACACCATCACGAACACCATGCCCGTGGTGATCAGCGTCTCGCGCCGGGTCGGCCAGGTGACCTTCGCCGTTTCGGCGCGGACCTGCTGAAAGAACTCGACAGGACTGTTCTTCGCCATAGCGTTCTTCGCCAATCGTTCCCGGCCGCCTGGTCCGGACGCCCCATGGGCTGCTCCGGTGACCGCCACCTCTGTGTCGCGGCACGAACGCCGCCTCAAGAATATTCCACCCCGCCGGCGCCGGCTCTTGCGAGACCTTGCTACGGGATCATTCGGGCGGGGGTGAGGCTTGCGTCGTCGCGCCCCGTGCCGCCGTCTCGCCGTGCCTGCCGCCCCTCTCGGAAGTGGCAGGAGTGGAGGGACTCGAACCCCCAACCCCCGGTTTTGGAGACCGGTGCTCTAACCAGTTGAGCTACACTCCTATAGCCTGAAGGCGCCGCCCGAAAGACCGCGCCCCGGCATCAGGGCCGGCACCCCGAAGCGCGAGCAATCGCCCGCCGGCCTCGAGGGTAGACTCCGCCGCGCCGGGGAGTGACCCAGCGCATTGGACGGGTGTGTGTAGTGGCATGCGCGGCGCCTGTAAAGGGGGCGCGGGCGCGCTGTCCCCAATGCGGGACACTGCCGAGGGCCGGCGGGTCAGTCCTCGGACTTGGTCGCCCCGGTCGCGGCCGGTGGGGTGACGCCGTGGGCGCAGTCGTAGTTCACCGCGGTGCCGGGCGCGTTCTCGAACACGCAGCGGGTTTCCGGCGGGTCCCCGCACACCTTGGTGAGGGGCTTGAAGCCCACACAGCGGCCATCCGGCCCGCGATAGCCGGCGCCGCCCCCGCAGCCGCAGCCCTCGCAAGGCGGACGCTCGGGACACGCCTCCTTCGCGCTGGCACCCAGTGGGGCGGCAACCAGCGCCGCAAGCAGGACAAGGCCCCGCAAGCCCACCACCGGGCCAAACGAAAAGAGCGGCGCCAAGGGCGCCGCTCTCCTGTCGTCAGACCGCGGACTTTTCGTCCGGGCCCAGATCACTCGATGATGGAGGCGACGACGCCGGCACCCCAACCCGGCCGCGCTTGTCGCGGACGGGCCGGTTGCTTCGATCACTCGATGATCGAAGCAACCACCCCTGCTCCAACCGTGCGGCCACCCTCGCGGATGGCGAAGCGCAGCTTTTCTTCCATGGCGATGGGAACGATCAGCGCCACGTCCATGGACACGTTGTCGCCCGGCATCACCATCTCGGTGCCTTCCGGCAGCGTGC
>NZ_VAUP01000036.1 GCF_005871085.1 Xanthobacter autotrophicus
GTGTGTTTCGGCATGGAAGATTGGGTCTGACTCACTTTTGATGGAGTTTGGGATTTGGCTGGCGTTGATTTTCGGATTGGAATCAACGCCATGCAGCCCTCTCTCCGACCTTCGACCCTGGTGCCGCTCGGATTCGTGGTGGACGATGTCAGCAGCGACGGCGCTGGCACGCTGATTACGGTTCGCGCGATTGGCAACGCGAGTTCGTGCCCGGGATGCGGGAGAACCTCGGAGCGGATACACAGTCGCTATCATCGGCATCTGGCGGATCTGCCGATGGCGGGCAAACCGGTTCGGCTGGTTGTCCGGGCGCGGCGTTTCCACTGCGACACGGTGCTCTGCGGCCGGCGCATCTTTGCGGAGCGCTTCGACGCCAAGGTTTTGGCGCCGTGGGCACGACGGACGGCCAGGCTCGACCACATCGTCCACCACCTGGGGCTGGCGCTCGGCGGACGGCCCGCGGCGAGCTTTGCCCGCAGGCTGATGCTGCCGGTCAGCAACGACACCCTGCTGCGAGTGGTGCGGCGACGCGGCCACCGGCCTTTCGTCCCGCCAACGGTCGTTGGGATCGACGACTGGGCGTGGCGGCGCAACCAACGCTATGGCACGATCATCTGTGACCTTGAGCGCCGCAGGACCATCGCTCTGTTGCCCGACCGGGAGCCCGCGACAGCGCAGGCGTGGCTGACCTGCCAGCCCCAAATCACCACCGTCGCTCGTGATCGCGGCGGCGGATATGCCACGGCGGCGGCCAAGGCGCTGCCGACGGCCACGCAGGTGGCTGACCGCTGGCACCTGATGGAGAACGCCAGCCGTGCCTTTCTCGACGCGGTGCGCAAATCCATGCGTCAGGTCCGGGCCGCGATCGGCGCCGCGACCATTGACCCTGATCTGCTTACGGCCGCCGAGCGGCTGCAATATGAGGGATATCTTCGTCGGGAAGACGCAAACGGGACCATCCTCCGCTTGGCGAAGGACGGGATCGCGATCAAGGAGATCGTGCGCCGCACCGGGCATAGCCGTGGCCTTGTCCGCAGGATCCTGCGCGGCGAGCGCACGGACGTGTTCCGCTCCCGGGAAAGTTCGCTGGAACTGTACCTGCCGTGGCTCGAGGACAGGTGGGCAGCCGGCGAACGCAACGGCGCGGAGCTGTGGCGGCGCCTCAAGCGCCAGGGCTTCCGCGGTTGCCTTCGGGTCGTCACCGAGTGGGTGGCACGCCGTCGGCGCGCCGAACGGATGGACAGTGATGCACTCACTCGAACCCCTTCGGCGCGCACCATCGCGCGCCTCATGACCATTGGCCGGGACCGCGTATCCAAATCCGAGAGCGTCACGATCGCTGCGATCGAAGCCGGCGTGCCGCTCCTCGTCGAGGCGCGAGAGATCATCGCCGCGTTCCAGGCCATGATCCGCAAGAAGATTGTCGCAGAGCTCGAGCCATGGCTCGAGCGGGCCAGATCCAGCCTGGTCGTGTCATTCGCCAATGGCGTCGTCAAAGATCGGGCCGCCGTGGTTGCAGCCATCACCTCGCACTGGTCCAACGGCCAAACCGAGGGGCAGATCACCAAGCTCAAACTCGTCAAGCGCCAGATGTACGGCAGAGGAAAGCTCGATCTCCTTCAGGCCCGTCTCGTCGGTGCGCCTTAGATCTTCTTCACCAAAACTGCGTCAGACCCAGGTTTCCGTGCCGATTGACAC
>NZ_VAUP01000038.1 GCF_005871085.1 Xanthobacter autotrophicus
GCGGCATGGAATTGCGCGGGCGCTACACCGTGTTCGCCGAGGGTGCGCGCGGCCATCTCACCAAGCAGCTCATCGCCAGATACGGCCTCGACGCCGGCCGCGACGTGCCGAAATTCGGCATCGGGCTCAAGGAGCTGTGGAAGGTGAAGCCGGAGAAGCACAAGCCCGGCCTGGTGCAGCACGGCTTCGGCTGGCCGCTGGACGGCAAGACCGGCGGCGGCGCCTTCCTTTACCATATGGAAGATGAGCAGGTGATGGTGGGCTTCGTGGTCCACCTCAACTACCAGAACCCCTGGCTGTCGCCCTTCGACGAGTTCCAGCGCTTCAAGACCCACCCCTTCTTCAGGGACACCTTCGAGGGCGGCAAGCGCATCGCCTATGGCGCGCGGGCGCTGTCGGAAGGCGGCTACCAGAGCGTGCCGAAGCTGAGCTTCCCCGGCGGCGTGCTGGTGGGCTGCGCGGCGGGCTTCGTGAACGTGCCGCGCATCAAGGGCAGCCATAATGCGGTGCTCTCGGGCATCCTCGCCGCCGACCACCTCGCCGGGGCGCTGGCCGAGGATCGCGGCCACGACGAGCTTGCGAGCTACGAGGCGGCGTGGCGCTCCTCCGCCATCGGCGCGGACCTGAAGAAGGTGCGCAATGTGAAGCCGCTGTGGTCGAAGCTCGGCACCTTCATCGGCATTCCGCTCGGCGCGCTGGACATGTGGACCAACACGCTGGGCTTCTCTTTGTTCGGCACCCTGAAGCACGGCAAGACCGACGCCGCCTCCCTGAAGCCGGCCAAGGACTGCAAGAAGATCGCCTATCCCAAGCCGGATGGCGTGCTGACCTTCGACAAGCTGTCCTCGGTGTTCATCTCCAACACCAACCACGAGGAAGACCAGCAGGTGCATCTGGTGGTGAAGGACATGGCTTTGCAGAAGGCGTCGGAGCACGACATCTATGCCGGCCCGTCCAACCGCTACTGCCCGGCGGGGGTCTATGAATGGATCGAGGAGGGGGCGGACGCGCCGCGCTTCCAGATCAACGCGCAGAACTGCGTGCACTGCAAGACCTGCGATATCAAGGACCCCAACCAGAACATCACCTGGACCGCCCCCGAGGGCGGCGGCGGACCCAACTATCCGAACATGTGAGGGGGAGGGGCTGCAGTCCGCAGCTTGGGGCGCGGAGCGGAGCCGCCCCCGCCCTCCCCATCACGCCCTGACGCCACCTCACCGCCGTCATCCCCCGGCTTGACCGGGGGATCCATCGAGCCGCTTGCCCGGCCCCGCGGCGTGGATGCCCCGGTCAAGCCGGGGCATGACGAGCGTGTGTGGGACGTGTTCCTCAAGGGGCCGCGCAGGCTGGCGTCGGCGTTCGCCCCTCAGCCGCCGTTGGCGGCAGCCTGAGCGATCTGGGGCAGTGCCTCCACTACCACTTCGGCCAGGGCCTGGCCGTAGAGGATGAGGCAGGGGCCTTCGGCGCCCGCCTCGGCGGCGCGGGCCACCTCTTCCGCCAGCGTCGCGACGGTCGCGAGGATCACCTTCTCCTCCGGCCGCGTCACCGAGAACATGGCCACCGCCGGCGTGGCGGGGTCGATGCCGGCGGCCATCAGGTTGCGCACCAGATCCGGCAGGGTGCGGCGGGGCATGTAGACCACGGTCGTGGCCGCCTTGTCGGCCAGCGCGTTGAAGTCGAGGTCCTTGGGCAGCTTGCCGTCGCGGGCGTGGGCGGTGACGAATTGCAGCCGCCGCGCATGGTCGCGGTGGGTGAGCGAGGTGACGAGCCGGCTCGCCGCCCCCTGCGGCGCCGAGATGCCGGGGATCACCTCCACCGGAACCCCCGCCGCGCGGCAATGGGCGATCTCCTCGCCGGCGCGGCCGAAGATCATAGGCTCGCCGCCCTTCAGGCGCACCACGCGGCGGCCTTCCTTGGCGAGGTCCACCATCAAAGCGTTGATGTCGTCCTGCTTGCAGGAGGGGCCGTAGCCGGTCTTGCCCACCAGCATCTTCTTCGCCTCGCGCCGGGCGAAATCGAGGATCGCGCCGGAGACGAGGTCGTCATAGAGCACCACGTCCGCCGATTGCAGCGCGCGCACCGCTTTCAGCGTCAGCAGCTCCGGATCGCCGGGACCTGCGCCCACCAGCACCACCGAGCCGCCATGGCCGGAGCGATGCGCCGTGCCTTCCGCCTCGATGGCGGCGAACAGGGCGGCGCGGTCGGTATCCTCCGGCACCCGGTTGGGCTCGGCCAGCGCGGTGGCGGCGAAGCGTTCCCAGAAGGCGCGGCGGGCATGGTGGGAGAGGCCGCGCGCGGTGACCGCCTGCCGCCAGGTCTTCGCGGCCAGCGCCCAGGCCTTGAAGCCCGAGGGCAGGAGCGCCTCGATCTTGGCCCGCACCGCCTGCCCGAAGACGGGGGCCGCGCCATCGGTTGAAATGCCAACCACCAGCGGCGAGCGGTTGACGATGGCGCCGAAGGTGAAATCACAAAGGGCCGGCCGGTCGATCACATTCACCGGTACGCCGGCGGCGCGGGCGGTGGCGGTGAAGCGCCGGGCGTCCGCCTCTTCGTCAAAGCCGGCCACCGCGAGGACGGCGCCGGGGATATCGTCGGCATGCCAGTCGCGCACATGGATCGAGATGGGGCCGCGGGGCGGCGCGCCGGCCAGCCGCCACAGGTCCTCGCAGACATGGGGGGCGATCACCTCCACCCGCGCTCCGGCAGCGGAGAGCAGTTCCGCCTTCCAGGCCGCCGGCTCGCCGCCGCCCGCCACCAGCACGCGCCGGCCTTCAAGGCCGAAGAACACCGGCAGGCGCGCGAGGGCCTCCATGCGCGCATGTCCGGCTTGGCGCGGGGCGCGGGGCGATGGGGTTTCGGGGCCGGTGGCGGCCATGGGGAAAGATGCTCCCGAACTGTTGGATCTTGAACGTAAGGCGTGCCGGTCCGCCGATCAACGCGGGTGCGGCGCTCCGGCGGCAGCGCGCGCCGTCGCCGGAGCATGTGGCAGGCTGAAGCTCAGCCGCGGGCGGCAACGACGATGATTTCCACCAGATACTTGGGGGCGGCGAGCTTGCCTTCGCTGGTGGCGCGGGCCGGCGGGTTGTCCTGGTCGACCCAGGCGTCCCACACGGCGTTCATGCCGGCGAAATTGGCGATGTCCGACAGCCAGATGGTGGCGGTGAGGAGGCGGGACTTATCGGTGCCGGCGCGGGCCAGAAGGGCGTCGATGGAGGCGAGGACGGCCTTGGTCTGGCTTTCCACGTCCGGCCCCTCGGCCACCTGGCCGGCGAGGTAGACGGTGTTGCCGTGGATCACGGCTTCGCTCATGCGGCGGCCCTTGTCGAGCCTCTCGATGCTCATGGGATGGTCCTTTTTGAGGGGGAAGCAGGGAGACGGTCTTTAGCAGCTTCAGGGGCGGCCAAGTCAACCGGGGGAACGTCAACCGGGGGAACGTCAACCGGGGGGACCGTCGCCGGCCAGTCGGTCGCGGACAACTCAAGCGCCGTCATGCTCCGGCTTGACCGGAGCATCCATCCCGTCGCCGGGTGCGATGCCCGGCTAGGGCATGGGCCCTCCGGTCAAGCCCGAGGGCGACGATGGTTCGGGAGTGGAATGGAAGAGACCGTCGAAGGTGCTTCCAGAATCCGGCGCTTCTGGGGTTTGCCCCTCCCCAACCCTCCCCCGCAAGCGGGAGAGGGGGGCGCGGTGGCTCCAGAACTGCAGTCGGCCGGGACACACCGGACGCCCCCTCAGTGCGCCTCTTCCCAGTTCTTCGCGGCCCGCGCGTCCACCTTCAGCGGCACGGCGAGGGCGATGGCGGGGGCGGCTGCCGTTTCCATGGCGTAGCGCACCACCGGGATGGTGGCCTCCGCCTCGCCCTCCGGCACCTCGAACACCAGTTCGTCGTGCACCTGCAGCAGCATGCGGGCTTCGAGCCTCGCCTTCTCCAGCGCCGGCTCCATGCGGATCATGGCGCGGCGGATGATGTCCGCCGCCGTGCCTTGCAGGCGGGCATTGATGGCGGCGCGCTCATTGAAGGCGCGGATGGAGGGGTTCTTGGCCGCGATCTCCGGATAATGGCAGCGCCGGCCGAACAGGGTCTCCACATAGCCGTGCTCGCGACAGAAGGTCTTGGTCTCCTCCATATAGTCGCGGATGCCGGGGAAGCGCTCGAAGTAGCGCTTGATGTATTGCCCCGCCTCCTCGCGCGGAATGCCCAGCTGGTTGGCGAGGCCGAAGGCGGAAATGCCGTAGATGATGCCGAAATTGATGGCCTTGGCGCGCCGGCGCACCTCGGCCGGCATGTCCTTCACCGGCACGTTGAACATCTCCGACGCGGTCATGGCGTGGATGTCCAGCCCCTCGGTGAAGGCGGTGCGCAGGGCCGGGATCTCGGCGATCTCGGCGAGCAGCCGCAGCTCGATCTGCGAATAGTCCGCCGAAACCAGCAAATTGCCCTCTTCCGCAACGAAGGCGCGGCGGATGCGCCGGCCCTCCTCGGTGCGGATGGGGATGTTCTGCAGGTTAGGATCGGAGGAGGACAGCCGCCCGGTGGTGGTGGCGGCCAGCGCGTAGGAGGTGTGGACCCGCTTCGTCTGCGGATTCACGAAATGGGGCAGGGCGTCCGTATAAGTGGATCGCAGCTTGGAAAGCTGGCGCCACTCCAGAATCTTCTGCGGCAGCTTGTGGCCGGCTTCGGCCAGCTCCTCCAGCGCGGTGGCCTTGGTGGACCACATGCCGGTGGCGGTCTTGGTGCCGCCGGGCAGGCCCATCCTGCCGAACAGGATGTCGCCCATCTGCTTGGGGCTGCCCACGTTCAGCCGCTCGCCGGCCAGTTCCGCGATCTCGTCCTCGATGCGCGCCGCGCCCTGGGCGAACTCGGACGAAAGGCGCGCCAGCATCGCCTTGTCGATGGAGATGCCCCGGCTCTCCATGCGCGCCAGCACGGCGATGAGCGGGCGCTCCAAGGTCTCGTAGACGGTGGTGCGGCCCTCGGCGGCGAGGCGCGGCTTCAGCACCTGCCACAGGCGCAGGGTCACGTCCGCATCCTCGGCGGCATATTGGGTGGCGGGCTCCATCGCCACCTTGTCGAAGGTCACCTTGCCCTTGCCCTTGCCGGTCACCTCGGAGAAGGCGATGGGCTGGTGGCCCAGATGCAGCACGGACAATTCGTCCATGCCGTGGCCGTTCTTGCCCGCGTCCAGCGCGTAGGACATGCACATGGTGCAGTCGAACGGCGAAACATCAATGCCGTGGCGGGCGAGCACGAGCTGGTCGTACTTCACATTGTGCCCGACCTTCAGGGTGCCCTTGTCCTCCAGCACGCCCTTGAGCGCGGCGATGGCGTCGCGGACCGGGATCTGTCCCGGCAGCTGCCCCTCGCTGAACAGGCCGTCGCCGGCTCCGGTGTGGGCTAGCGGGATGTAGCAGGCTTCGTTGGGCGACAGCGCCAGCGAGACGCCCACGAGGTCGGCCTGCATTGGGTCGAGGGACGTGGTCTCGGTGTCGAAGGCGAGAAGCCCCTGGTCCTGCGCCTTGGCGCACCATGCCTTCAGCTCATCGAGGTCGAGGATGGTGCGGTAGGCCGTGCGATCCACGGGAGTGGCGCGCGCCGCGCTGGCGCGGGCATGGGCGAGGTCGGCGGGATTGAGCGTGCCGTCCATGGCCTGGGCCACGGCCGAGGGCGCTTCCCCACCCGTGGCCGGCGCTTCGCCGTCCGTCTCCTCCGTCGAGGAGGGGGCGGAGAGGGAGAACAGGCCGGCGGGGGCGAGCCTTGGGTCGGCCTCCACCTCGGCGGCCTCCACGCCATAGGCCTCGGCCACGCGGCGGGTGATGGTGGTGAATTCCATGGCCTTCAGGAAGGCGATGAGGCGCCGGGCGTCGGGTGCTTCCAGCACCAGGTCTTCCAGCGGCACCTCGACGGAAACGTCGCGCACCAGCGTGACCAGCGTCTTGGAGATGCGCGCCGCCTCGGCATTGGTAAGCAGAGATTCGCGCCGCTTGGGCTGCTTGATCTCGCCGGCGCGGGCCAGCAGGGTTTCAAGGTCGCCATATTCGCCGATGAGCTGGGCGGCGGTCTTGACGCCGATGCCGGGCACGCCGGGCACGTTGTCGGTGCTGTCGCCCGCCAGCGCCTGCACGTCGGTGACCTTCTCCGGCGGCACGCCGAAATATTCGAGCACCTCGCCTACCCCGATGCGTCGCTCCGGCCGCGCCCCGCGCCCGCCGCTCTCGCCGGAGGCGGGGTCGTACATGGCGACCTTGGGGCCGACCATCTGCATCAGATCCTTGTCGGCGGAGACGATGAGCACGTCCGCCCCCGCCTTCACCGCCTGGTCGGCATAGGTGGCGATGAGGTCGTCCGCCTCGTAGCGCGCCTGCTCCACCGGGATGAGGCCGAAGGCACGCACCGCTTCGCGCATGAGCGGGAACTGGGGGATGAGTTCTTCCGGCGGCTCGGAGCGGTTGGCCTTGTAGTCGGGATAAAGCTCCTTGCGGAAACTGTCCTCGGATTTGTCGAAGATGATAGCGAGGTGGGTCGGCTTGATGCCCACCGCCCCGTCGCGCACGAACTGCAGGAGCTTGGTGCAGAACAGTCGCACCGCGCCGGTGGGCAGCCGGTCGGAGCGGAAATTGTACTTCCGGTCCTGGTTGATGGACTGGAAATAGGCGCGGAACACGAAGGACGAGCCGTCCACCAGGAACACATGGTCGCCGGGCTGAAGCGGGCGGGGGGAGGGCGACATCTCAAGGTCCTCAGGAACAGGTCCGCGCAGACAGGCGGTTCGCAATGGCGCGCACGATGCCCGAGGGGGCGGCCCGGAACAAGTGCGCGGACCCCGCAGTCCCCGGCGCCGGGCACGGGCGGGCGGCGCGGCGCCCTGTCACGCAGCGGTGAGGCGCCGCCATTGGATTTGGCCCGCCGCCCACGCTATCCTGCGCCGCGCGCCCGGCCGACTGCCGGTGCGTGACCGCCGCAAGGGAAGTTGTTCGACCATGGCCCTCACCCTCCACCGCCAGATGGACGACCACGCCGCCGGCCCCGCGCCGCGCGGGTCGCACTCCGGGCGGTCGGGCGTGGGGGTGCGGATGGTCGTGGTCGGCAGCGTGGTTGCCGCCGGTGCGCTGTTTGCGGCAGCCTGCGTGCTGTGGGCGCGGCATGGCGCCACCGTCTTCTTCGACATCATGAGCGCGGGCATCGCCGCCTGCCTGTGACCCCACCCTCCCGCCGCGTTCGCGCCCGCCCGTGACGCCGCCGCGTGCCGGATCCGATCGCAAAGGCCAAGATCGCTCGCCCATGTCCCAGATCAAGCTGTCGCAACGCACCAAGATCATCGCCCTGTTCTGCGCCTTCGCGGCCGGCGCCCTCGTCATGGTCACCGCGGTGACCATGCTGGTGGGCAACCCAGCGCCGCGGGTGACGAGCACCGGCACCGCCGCCGTGGGCGGGCCGTTCAAGCTGGTGGACCAGACAGGCGCTCCCGTCACCGAAGCCGCGCTGAAGGGCAAGCCCAGCCTGATCTTCTTCGGCTTCACCCATTGCCCGGACGTGTGCCCCACCGCCTTGTTCGAGATGTCGGAGATCCTCACAGCCCTCGGCCCCGACGCGGACAAGGCGCAGGTGTTCTTCGTGAGCGTGGACCCGGAGCGCGACACGCCGGAGACGCTGAAATCCTATCTGTCGAGCTTTGCCCCACAGATCCGCGGCCTCACCGGCTCGCCCGAGGCGGTGGATGTGATTAAGAAGGAATATCGCGTCTATTCCCGCAAGGTGCCGCTGACGGACGGGGACTACACCATGGACCACACTGCGGTGGTCTATCTCATGGACAAGTCCGGCACCTTCGTCGCCCCGTTCAATTCCAAGCGGCCGCCGGCCGAGGCGGCGGCGGAGCTGAAGCGCTATCTTTGAGGCCTGACGCCGGGCCGGGCCTGCTGAAAGCTGCGCCCGGGCGCGGCACCTGCCGCCCTGAACCGGCCACGGCCGCCCGCAGACGTGTGCTCATGTCCCGTTCCGAACGCCTTTTCGATCTGCTCGACGTCCTGCGTCGCCACCGCCATCCGGTGAGCGGGAGGGTGCTCGCGCAGGAGATCGGCGTCAGCATCCGCACGCTGTATCGAGACATCGCCAGCCTTCAGGCGCAGGGTGCGCACATCGAGGGCGAACCGGGCGTCGGCTACGTGCTGAAACCGGGCTTCCTCCTGCCGCCCCTCATGTTCACGCTTGAGGAGGTTGAGGCGCTGGCGCTGGGGTCACGCTGGGTGGCGGAACGCGCCGACGGCAGGCTCGGCACGGCGGCCCGCAGCGCGCTGGCGCGCATCGCTGCGGTGCTTCCCCCCGATCTGCGCGAGGAGCTGGAGACATCGGCCCTGCTTATCGGTCCCGGCCCGATGATCCCCGGCGACGCGGTCGATCCGGCCCTGCTGCGCAAGGCGATCCGGACCGAACGGAAGCTGCGGCTTGCCTACAGCGATGCCTCTGCCGTGCCCTCGCAGCGTGTCGTCTGGCCCTTTGCACTGGCGTTCTTCGATCAGGTGCGGGTGCTGCTCGGCTGGTGCGAGCTGCGCGGCGACTTCCGCAGCTTTCGCACCGACCGCATCCATGACGCAGAACTGCTCGAGGCCCGCTATCCCAGGCGCCGGCAGGCGCTGCTGAAGGCGTGGCGTCAGGCTCAGTCCCGGGTGCATGATGCTGCCGGAAACTGACAGCAGGGCACCGTAGGCATGGCTCCCGATCGAAATCGAGCAGGAGCAAATCATGACCGAGACCAACAACCTTCTCCTTTATGTCGCCGACCCCGAGGCCAGCGGTCGCTTCTATGCCGGGCTGCTGGGGCTTGAGGCGGTGGAAGTGAGCCCGACCTTCGTGCTGCTGATGCTGCGCTCCGGGCTCGCGCTCGGCCTGTGGAAGGCATCGGGCGTCGAGCCGGTGCCTACGGCGTCCGGCGGCGGGAGCGAAATGGGATTCAAGGTGGCGCGCGCTGCCGACGTGGATGCCACTTATGCCGCATGGCTGACGCGTGGGGCGAGGATCGCCCTGCCGCCTACCGACCTCGATTTCGGCCGCAGCTTCGTGGCGCTCGATCCCGATGGCCACCGCCTGCGCGTCTATGCCTTGGCGGATGCGGCATGAGCGGGGCCGGCCGGGGGCCTCTTCGCAACGCCCATGGACCCGCTCCGGCGGAGCGCCGCCGCCTGCGCCACGCGGTGGCGGGCGACGCCGTGCTCGGTCTTCTGCCAGTGGTGGGGCCGGCGCAGCAACTCGAACAGCGCCCGCCACGCCGCCGCTGACAGCAAGAGCCAGTAGAACGGGATGCCGAGCACCACCTTGAGCCCCGGCACGCGGGCGCGCCGTCGCAGCCCCACCCAGGTGATGGCGGCGGTGCCGGCGTAGCCGGCGAACAGGGTGGTGAAGGTCAGGGCCGAGGTCAGCGCCTCGGCCAGCGAACCGCGCGGCAGGCCGATGACCCCGCGCAGCATGTCCGCCAGCAGCAGTGCGACGCAGAACGGGTGGACGAGGGCCGCCGCAAACGGGCCTGCCGCGAGCAGCAGCAGCGCCAGCGCGGGGCCGACGCCGAGATCCGCCATCAGCGCCTTCGGCTGGCGCAGATGCACCAAGAGCGTTTGCGCCCAGCCCTTGAGCCAGCGGGTGCGCTGACCGAGCCAGGCGCGGGTGCTCACCGGGGCCTCCTCGAAGGTGGTGGATGAGATCACCCGGGTCTGCCAGCCGGCGCGGGCGAGGCGAATGCCCAGGTCCGCATCCTCGGTGACGTTGAACGGGTCCCAACCGCCCACCTCGTCCAGCACCCGGCGGCGGAAATGGTTGGACGTGCCCCCGAGCAGGATGGGCAGGCCCAGCGCGCTCAGCATGGGCAAGAGCACGTCGAACTGAGCGGCGTATTCGGCGGCGAACGAGGCGGCGATCCAGCTGTCGTCGCCATTGTCGATGGCAAGGCGCGCCTGCACGCAGGCCACATTCGGCCCGCCGTGGCGGAACGCCTCCAGCGCCCGGCGCAACTGGTCCGGCTCCGGCAGGTCCTCCGCATCATAGACGGCGATGAAGCTACCGCGAGCAGCGGCGAGGGCCACCGCCAGCGCCTTGGGCTTGGTGCGCGGGCCGATGGCGGGCACCGGCACCTCTTCCATGTGTGGCGGCAGGGTGAGGGCGGCGATGGCGGCGCGGGTGCCGGCGTCGTCGGCTTCCACCACCAATTTGATGTCCAGCTTCTCCGGGGGATAGTCCAGCGCCCCGAGGGCGGCCACCAGATGCGGCACGCTTGCCGCCTCGCGATAGAGCGGCACCAGCAGGGAATAGACCGGCAGTTGCCGGTCATCCAGCGTCGGCGGCAGGTCGGCGGGCGGGTCATAGGTGCAGGCGGCAAGGCGCAGGGAGACCCAGCCGAGGAACACCAGCGACAGCAGCGCCTGGACGAGAAGCACCCCCTGTTCCGGCGCCAGCGCCAGCAGGGCCGCCAGCGGCAGGCCCACCACCAGGGCAATGCGCCCGAGCACCCGCTTGGGGTCGAGGGTCGCGGCGGATTTCAGCGGGTCGCGGGCGGGCAGCCGCGCCACGGCGGCCTGCGCTAGGACTGGTCCGGCGGCGGCCATGACCGTGCGCCGGAGCGCCCCCGGCTCGGCGAGGCGCACCCGCCCGGCAAGGGCTGGATCCCGCCGCAGCGCCAGTGCCAGGCGTCGCACGTCGCGCCCCCGGGCGGCGAGCGTAAAGCGCGGGCGCGTGCCGGCCGGCGACTCGACGCACACGCCGGTGCGCAGCACGGCTTCGGCGGTCGCAGCGTCCTGGGGTGCGGCGATGCCATCCGGATCGACGACGGCGAGGCCGAGATGGGCGGCGAGCAGGCCCGTCGCCGCTGTCGCGTCGGTCGTTCCCTGGGCGATGAGCACCTGATCGCCACCGACGCCGAGCCGGCGGGCGCGGCGGGCTGCGGCCTGAATATCGTCGTGCGGCAGATGGCCGATGAACGGCCTCAGCTCGAAGGGCAGGGCTTCGGCATGGGGGTGGGTGGCAACAGGGGATGCGAGCGTCGCACACGGGCCGTGCGCGGCGCTGCGTTCCGGGCTATTTCGCTCCTCGGTCCGCCGTCCGGCCCACCCCTTGCCGGCGGACCGCGCATCCCCCACCATGCGCCGCCCCTTCGAGTGCAACCGTAAGGTAACCGCGCCCACATGGCTCTACCAGTCCTCATCGCCCACCTGCGGGCCGTGGTCGCGGGCCGTGGCCCGGGACGGCGCCTTTTCACTGTGCTTGTGTTCGCCGCGCTCGCGCTGGCGGTCCTGCCCTGGGGCGCGCAGGCCCAGCAGCCGCCGGGTCCGTCACCGGTGTGGGGGCCGGTCCGGGGCGGACAGGTGAGCGGGCAAGGGGGCGGCGGGGTTTCGGTGCCCAATTTCTGGAACGTGGAGCGCCGGCTGGAGCGCCCCGATGCCGCGCGGCTGCCCAAGGAATTGCGCTTCCTCACCACCGATGACTATCCGCCCTTCAACTTCCTCAATTCCGAGGGCGTCCTCTCCGGCTTCAACGTGGATCTCGCCCGGGCCATCTGCGCCGAGCTGGGGGTGACCTGCGTGCTTCAGGCGGCATCCTTCGACACGCTTGCTGACAGTGTCGAGCAGGGGCGGGCGGAAGCGGCCATCGCCGGCCTCGCCGCCACGCCCCAATCGCGCACCGCTCTGGATTTCTCCGAGCGCTATCTGGGCACCCCGGCGCGCTTCGTGGGCAAACGGCAGGAGACGCTCACAGCCGCCACCCCGGAAAACGTGGCCGCCAAGAAGGTGGCGGTGGTCGCCCGCACCGCCCACGAGGCCTATTTGCGCTCGTTCTTCAACGAAGCCGCCATCCGTCCCTTTCCGGACCTGAAGGCGGCGCAGGAGGCGCTGAAGGCGGGCCAGGTGGACCTCCTGTTCGGCGACGGGATCACGCTGGCCCTGTGGCTCAACGGCGCGGACAGCGCCAATTGCTGCCGCTTCATCGGCGGCCCCTTCACCGAGAGCCGGTTCTTCGGCGACGGCTTCTCCGTGGCGGTGAAGGAGGGCAACGACACCCTGCGCCACGCCATGGACTTTGCCCTCCAGCGCATCTGGGAGAAGGGCGTCTATACCGATCTCTACCTGCGCTGGTTCCCCATCGGCTTCTATTGAGGGCGAGGGGATCCCGTCGCGGATGGCGTTTCGGCCGACGCGCGTTGACGCCACCCGCCGACATTCCTAAGTTCGCGCTCCTTTTTTGGAGCCTGCCATGTCCGCCGCCCCGTCCGATACTGCCTCGCCCGTCTTCGCCGATCCGGCCGACCTCGCCGGCGAGCTGAAGCGCGTGGCCGAAACGGCCACGGCCTGGCCGTTCGAGGAAGCGCGCAAGTTGGTGGAGCGGCTGAAGCGCCACCCCAAGGAGCGCGGATCGGACGAAGTGCTGTTCGAGACCGGCTATGGCCCTTCGGGCCTGCCGCACATCGGCACCTTCGGCGAGGTGGCGCGCACCACCATGGTGCGCCACGCCTTCCGTGTGCTCACCGAAGACAAGGTGAAGACCCGCCTCGTCGCCTTCTCCGACGACATGGACGGCCTGCGCAAGGTGCCGGACAACGTCCCCAACAAGGACATGCTGCAGAAGGCCCTGGGCCTGCCGCTGACCAAGGTGCCCGATCCGTTCGGCACCCATGACAGCTTCGGCGAGCACAACAACGCCCGCCTGCGCGCGTTCCTGGACGCCTTCGGCTTCCAGTACGAATTCATGTCGGCCACCGACTGCTACATGTCCGGCCGGTTCGACGCCACGCTGCTGAAGGTGCTGCATCATTACGAGAAGGTGATGAACGTGATGCTGCCCTCCCTGCGCGAGGAGCGGGCGGCGTCCTATTCCCCCTTCCTGCCCATCTGCCCGCGCACCGGCCGGGTGCTCCAGGTGCCGATCCTTGAACACCACGTGAAGCATGGCACCGTCACCTATGAGGACCCGGACACGAAGGAAAAGGTGACGGTCCCGGTCACCGGCGGCGGCTGCAAGCTGCAGTGGAAGCCGGACTGGGCCATGCGCTGGGTGGCGCTGGGCGTCGACTACGAGATGGCGGGCAAGGACCTTATCGATTCCGTCAAGCTTTCCAGCCAGATCGCCAGGGCGCTCGGCGGGGAGCCGCCGGAGGGTTTCAATTACGAGCTGTTCCTCGACGAGAAGGGGCAGAAGATCTCCAAGTCCAAGGGCAATGGCCTGTCCATCGAGGACTGGCTGAAATATGCCTCGCCGGAGAGTCTCAGCCTGTTCATGTTCCAGTCGCCCCGCTCGGGCAAGCGGCTGTTCTTCGATGTCATTCCGCGCAACGTGGACGATTATTTCGGCTTCCTCGGCAAGTATGAGGAGCAGGACCTCAAGCTGCGCCTCGGCAACCCGGTGTGGCACATCCACGGGGGTGAGCCGCCCAAGGTGGAGATGCCGGTCTCCTTCACCATGCTGCTGAACCTCGCCTCCGCTTCCAACACCGAGGACGAGAGCGTGTTGTGGGGCTTCCTGCGTCGCCACGTGCCGGGGGTGTCCGCCGAAACCCATCCAAAGCTTGCCGAGCTGGTGGGCTACGCGGTCAAGTACTTCCACGATTTCGTAAAGCCGAACAAGGTGTTCCGGGCGCCCGACGAGGTCGAGCAGGAGGCCCTCGCCAAGCTCGACGCGGCGCTGGCGGCCCTGCCGGCGGGCGCCACGGCGGACGATATCCAGAACGCGCTCTATGACGTGGCCCGCCCCATCCCGCGCTATCAGGACCTGAAGGCGAAGGGCGCCACCGCGGAGCGGCCGGGCGTGTCCATCGAGTGGTTCAACACCCTCTATCAGGTGCTGCTGGGCCTCGGGCGCGGCCCGCGCTTCGGCTCGTTCGTGGAGATCTACGGCGTCGCCGAGACGAGGGAACTGATCCGCAAGGCGCTGGCCGGGGAACTGGCGACGGCCTGAGGAACATTCATGGCCGGGCTTGTCCCGGCCATCATCCAGCCTTGCGCCCGTTCAGGCCTCTCACACCGGCATCTGGAAGCTCAGCAGCTTGCCCTGCGGGAAGTCGTAGAGCTTGCCGGTTTCCATGAAGGTGGGCAGGCACAGGGGCAGGATGGCGGCAGCCGCCTCCTCGGGGGCGGGCAGCGTCATGGGGTCCTCGCCCGGAAACGCCTTGGCCCGCATCAGGGTGCGGATGGGGCCGGGGTTGAACAGGTTCACCTTGAGATTGCCGGAGACGCTCTCCGCCGCCCAGGTGCGGGCCATCACTTCCAGCCCCGCCTTGGTGAGGGCATAGGGACCCCAATAGGCCCGCGCCTTGTGGGCGGCGCCGGACGAGATCATCACCACCCGCCCGGCCGGCGACAGCTTCAGGAGCGGATCGAACGAGCGCACGCAGCGCCAGTTGGCGGTGAGGTTCACCGCGACGATGTCGTCCCAGTCCTTGGGATAGACATGGCCCAGCGGCGACAGCGGGCCGAGCACCCCGGCATTGGCCACGAACACGTCGAGCCGCCCGTAGCGCTCAAAGAGCGCGCCGCCGAGCCGGTCGATGGCTTCCGAATCCTTGAGATCCAGCGGCACCAGGGTGGCGGTGCCACCCACGGCGCGGATGTTGTCGTCGATGTCCTGGAGCCCGCCGTCGGAGCGGCCGACGCAGACCACATGGGCGCCGGCCCGGGCCAGTGCGATGGCTGTGGCCGCGCCAATGCCGCGGGTGGCGCCGGTGACGAGGGCGATCTTGTCGGCGAGGGGCCGGTCGGCGGTCATGCGGCTTCCGTGGACTGAAGGGAAAAAACACCCTCCCCCGCAGGTTGGGGGGAGGGTTTTTCAAGAGGCGCGGTTCAGCTCGCCTCGGCCAGGAGCGAGAGCTGCTGCTGGCCCACGGCGCCGGCCCGGTCGGTGAGCGGGGTGGGATAGTCGCCGGTGAAGCAGTGATCGGTGAATTGCGGCCTCACCGGATCGCGGCCCTCATAGCCCATGGCGCGGTAGACGCCGTCCACCGAGAGGAAGGCGAGCGAGTCCGCGCCGATATAGCGCCGCATGCCTTCCAGGTCGTGGGTAGCGGCCAGCAGCTTGTCGCGGTCCGGGGTGTCGATGCCGTAATAGTCGGGATGGGTGATGGGCGGGGAGGCGATGCGGAAATGCACCTCCCGGGCGCCGGCATCGCGCATCATC
This sequence comes from Xanthobacter autotrophicus, assembly GCF_005871085.1. Taxonomy (GTDB): domain Bacteria; phylum Pseudomonadota; class Alphaproteobacteria; order Rhizobiales; family Xanthobacteraceae; genus Xanthobacter; species Xanthobacter autotrophicus. The sequence goes on from NZ_VAUP01000038.1 coordinate 15,146, forward strand.
TGCACGATCTTCACCGAAGTGGTGCCGCGCACCAGGCTGTCGTCCACCAGAACGATGGACCGGCCTTCCACCACCGAGCGGTTGGCGGAATGCTTCATGCGCACGCCCTGGTCGCGGATGGACTGGGTGGGCTGGATGAAGGTGCGCCCCACATAATGGTTGCGGATGATGCCCAGTTCGTAGGGGATGCCCGAGGCCTGGGAGAAGCCGATGGCCGCCGGCACGCCGGAATCCGGCACCGGCACGATGACGTCGGCGTTGGCGGGGCTTTCCTCCGCCAGCACGCGGCCCATCTTCTTGCGCACCTGGTAGACCGAGCGCCCGCCCACCACGGAATCGGGCCGGGCGAAATAGATGTATTCGAAGATGCAGGGCCGCGCCGCCATCTCCGGGAACGGCTTGAACGACTGCAGCCCGTCCTCGTCGATCACGATGACTTCGCCGTTCTCCACGTCGCGCACATAGCGCGCGCCGATGATGTCGAGGGCGCAGGTCTCGGAGGCGAGGATGGGCGATCCCTCCAGCATGCCCAGCACCAGCGGGCGGATGCCGAGGGGGTCGCGGGCGCCGATGAGCTTCTTGTTGGTGAGGGCCACCAGGGAGTAGGCCCCCTCCAGCGCGCGCAGGGCGTCGGTGAAGCGGTCGATGAAGCGCGGCTTCTTGGAACGCGCCACGAGGTGCAGGATGGCCTCGGTGTCGGTGGTGGACTGGGTGATGGCCCCGTCCCGCACCAGCTGCTTGCGTAGGGTCAGGCCGTTGGTGAGGTTGCCGTTGTGGCCCACGGCGAAGCCGCCGGCGTCCAGCTCGGCGAACAGCGGCTGCACGTTGCGCAGCAGGGTCTCGCCTGTGGTGGAATAACGCACATGGCCCACCGCCATGTCGCCGGGCAGGCGCTCGATGACGCCGGCGTCGGAGAAGGCGTCGCCCACGAGGCCGAGGCGCCGTTCCGAATGGAAACGCTTGCCGTCATAGGAGACGATGCCGGCCGCTTCCTGACCGCGATGCTGGAGCGCATGCAGGCCGATGGCGGTGATGGCCGCCGCCTCCGGGTGATTGTAGATGCCGAAGACGCCGCATTCCTCGCGGAGGCGATCGCCGTTCAGGTCGAGATCGGCCTGTGCAGCCCTCGCGCGCTCATCCCCGGCTAGCTCCGCCCGCTGGGGATGGCCGTCCTCGGAAAGGGGCTGCTCGCCCCGCCCACCCGCGTTCATCGGGGCGTCACTGTCGCAATCCATCATGCACCTCCGCTCGGGCGGCTTACTGGCCGGCGCCGCGCGTGCTGGCGACGAGCTGGTCGAGGCCCTGACGTTCCGTTGAACGGTAGGATTTAACCCCTACCGCGGATGCGTCAGCCGATCCGGCTGGTCTTGTGGTGCCCCCCAAATCGGTACGCGGCCCCCCCGTCGGGGCGGCCGGGGCGGCGGGCGTGTCGCCCTCCTCTCCGGCGGGCGGCTTCTTCAACTTGTTCAAGATGGTGTTTTCAGGGTCATCCGGCAACTGCGCCTTAAGCCACTCCCCCGCGCTCTTGATGGCGGGGAGCGATTTTGCGTTGGCGACCCACGGCGGCAGCTTCTCCGGCGGCACCAGCCAGTTGAAGAACAGCATGGCGATCACCATGAGGAGCAGGCCGCGCGCCAGCCCGAACATGAAGCCCAGCGTGCGGTCCAGCGCGCCGATTCGGCTGTCGAGCACCACATCGGAGATGCGAGCCGTGATGATCGATGCCAGAAGAAGCGTTCCCAGGAACAGGATTGCCACGGTGACGGCAAGCGCCGCCGTATCCTGGGCAATGTATTGCTTCACGACTGGCAGGAGCTGTTTCTGGAAATACACGGTGACGCCGGCCGCAACCACCCAAGACAGGATGGAGAAAACCTCGCGGAGGAAGCCGCGGACCATGGCCAGCAGCCCCGAAATCAGCATGACCGTCAGAACGATGATGTCGAGCAAAGTCACAGGCATCGGCGCATTGATCCGTCATCCCCGCACCGCGACGCGCGCATGCGCGCGGCATGCCGTCCAGGTATTGCCTGGTGGGAGCCCGCCGCGCGGCTGATATAGCTTGCGCGCCGGCCCGCGTCACCTTCCTGCGTTGGAGTTGGGCCTATCCGGCCTCATCCTCGGCCCATTCGGCGTGTTCCACGGCCCGGGGCCTTTTGTCCCGCTCGCCCCCGCCCCGCGAATCTCGCATGGCTGGTCGGCGGGGGGCGCAGGCCGCGATGGCCGCCACCAGCTCCGCCAGCGAGCCCACCGGCTGCAGCGAGACCTGCGCATCCACCCCGTCGAGGCCGCCGGAGGGCAGCACGGCGCGGGCAAAGCCGAGCTTCGCCGCTTCCTTCAGCCGCGCCGCCGCCTGCGCCACCTGCCGTACGGCGCCGGTGAGGCTGGCCTCGCCGAAATAGACCGCGTCCGCTGGCAAGGGCGCGCCGGTGAGGGAGGAGACGAGGGCTGCGGCAACGGCAAGGTCCGCCGCCGGCTCGCCGATCCTCAGGCCGCCGGCGACGTTGAGATAGACGTCATGCCCGCCGAGCCGCACGCCGCAGCGCGCGTCCAGCACCGCCAGCACCATGGAGAGGCGGTTGGGGTCCCAGCCCACCACGGCGCGGCGCGGGGTGCCGAGCGAAGAGGGCGCCACCAGCGCCTGGATCTCCACCAGCACCGGCCGTGTGCCCTCCATGCCGGCGAACACGGCGGTGCCCGGCGCGCCGGCGTCGCGGTTGGAGAGGAACAGCTCGGAGGGGTTCGCCACCTCGGAGAGGCCGCGCCCGGTCATCTCGAACACGCCGATCTCGTCGGTGGGGCCGAAGCGGTTCTTCTGGGCGCGCAGGATGCGGAACTGGTGGCCGCCGTCGCCCTCGAAGGAGAAGACCGCGTCCACCATGTGCTCCACCACCCGGGGGCCGGCGATCTGGCCATCCTTGGTGACATGGCCGACGAGGATCACGCAGGCCCCGGTCTGCTTGGCGTAGCGCACCAGCAATTGGGCCGAGGTGCGCACCTGTGTCACCGTGCCGGGGGCCGACTCCACGCTGTCCGACCACATGGTCTGGATGGAATCGATCACGACCATGTGAACAGGTGGGCCGCCGGACAGGGTGGCGATGATGTTCTCGGCATTGGTCTCGGCGGCAAGGCTCACCGGCGCCTGTTCCAGCCCGAGGCGCTGGGCGCGCATGCGCACTTGATCCACCGCCTCCTCGCCGGAGACGTAGACGACCCTTTGCCCACTCGCCGCCAGCGCTGCCGAGGCCTGCACCAGCAACGTGGACTTGCCGATACCCGGATCACCGCCGATGAGCAGCACCGAGCCCGGCACGAAGCCGCCGCCGGCCACCCGGTCCAGCTCACCAATGCCGCAGACCATGCGAGGAGCGGGTTTGGCCGTGCCCTGCAGGCTCTCCAGCACCACCGGGCGGCCCTTGCGGCCGGAGCGCTGGGCGGCGGGCACGCTGGCGACGACGGCCACTTCCTCCGCGAGGGTGTTCCAGGCGCCGCACGCCTCGCACTTGCCCTGCCAGCGGGTATAGGCCGCGCCGCAGGACTGGCAGATGAAGGACGAGTCGCGCTTGGCCATGATCCTGTTCCGCTAGAGCACGCACCGATCAGATTGCGGAGCGAATCTCCCTGCGCTCATCCATTAGAGCACAAAATAGGAACATGTGGTCCAGGGGCGCCTCATCCACCCACGTATTGCCGGGCGTAGCGGGCGCCCAGCGAGGTGAGCACCTCGTAGCCGATGGTGCCGGAGCGGGCGGCGAGGTCGTCCACGCTGATGCCGTCGCCGAGGAAGACGGCGGTGTCGCCCCGCTGCACCACGCCGTCCGGCAGATCCGTGATGTCGAGGGTGGCGAGGTCCATGGAGACGCGGCCCACCAGATGGCAGCGCTGGCCGTGGAGGATCGCCTCCACCCCCTTGGTGGCATCGGTGGAGCCACCGGCGCGGAACAGGCCGTCCGCATAGCCGATGGAGACGGTGGCGAGCCGGCTCGGCCGCTTCAGCCGCTGGGCGGCGCCATAGCCGACCGTCTCGCCGGCCGGGGCGGTGGAGACCTGCACCACCTTCACCTCCAGCCGCACCACGGGTCGCAATGGCGGTACCCCGTTAATCGCAATGCCGCCGTAGAGGAAGATGCCCGGCCGCACCAGCTCGAAGCGGAAGTCGCGTCCGAGCAGGGTGCCGGCCGAATTGGCCAGCGATCCCGGAATGCCGGGGAAGCGTCGCACCACGTCGGCGAACACCATGCGCTGGCGGGCGGTGAGCACGTGCCCCGGCGTGTCGGCGCAGGCAAGGTGGCTCATGATCAGGCTGGGGGTGAAGCCCAGGAGGCGGAAGGTGCCGGAAAGCTGCACCGCCTCCTCAAGCGACAGGCCGAGCCGGTGCATGCCCGTATCCACATGGATGGCGGCGGGCAGCTTGGTGCCGTTGTCGCGGCAATAGTCGCTCCAGTCGGAGATTTCCGGGGCCGATCCCAATACCGGGCGCAGGTTCGCGGCCGCATAGTCGGCGGCGCAATCCGGCAACAGGCCGTTCAGCACATAGATGATGGCCTCGGGCAGCAGGGCGCGCAGGGCCACCGCTTCCTTGAAATGGGCGACGAAGAAATTGCGCGCGCCGGCCCGCCACAGCACCGGGGCCACCCGGTCGATGCCGAGCCCGTAGGCGTTGGCCTTGACCACGGCGGCGCATTCGGCTGGGGCGGCGAGCGCGGCGATGGTGCGCCAGTTGTCGGCGATGGCGCCCAGATCCACGGTGAGGATGGCGCCGGCTTCCCGCGCCTCGCGGTCGGCGGTCTCGTGCGCTGCGGCGATGGCCGCGGCCTCCTCCTCGGAGGGCGCGCTCAGTGGCGCTCCGGCAGGTGGTCCTCCCGCGCCAGGTTGGAGAAGCGGGTGAACTGGGGCTCGAAATGCACCTTCACCGTCCCCGTGGGGCCGTGGCGCTGCTTTCCGATGATGACCTCGGCCGTGTTCTCGGCCGCCTTCATCTCGATCTCCCACTTGAACCACTCCTCTGTGCCGGCCTTCGGCTCCTTGCTTTTAAGGTAATATTCCTCCCGGAACACAAACATGACCACGTCGGCGTCCTGCTCGATGGAGCCGGATTCGCGCAGGTCCGACAATTGCGGCCTCTTGTCGTCTCGCGATTCCACCTGACGGGACAGCTGCGACAGGGCCATGATGGGCACTTGCAGCTCTTTCGCCAAGGCCTTCAGGCCGGTGGTGATCTCCGTGATCTCCTGGACGCGGTTCTGGGACGAACTTTTGGAGGAGCCCGACAAGAGCTGGAGATAGTCCACCACCATGAAGTCGAGCCCGCGCTGGCGCTTCAGCCGCCGCGCCCGGGCCACCAATTGGGCGATGGAAAGGCCGCCGGTGTCGTCGATATAGAGCGGGATGGTCTGCATGGTCTGGGCGGCGGCGGCGAGCTTGGAGAATTCGCTCTCCGAGATGTCACCGCGGCGGATCTTGTAGGAGGCGATCTCGGCCTGCTCGGCGAGGATACGGGTGGCGAGCTGCTCGGCCGACATTTCCAGTGAGAAGAAGCCGACGATGCCCCCCGACACGGTCTCGATGCCGCCGTCGGGCCGCGTCTCGCCGCGATAGGCCGCGGCGATGTTGAAGGCGATGTTGGTGGCAAGCGCGGTCTTGCCCATGGCCGGGCGGCCGGCGAGGATCACGAGGTCGGAGGGCTGGAGGCCGCCCATCTGGTGGTCGAGGTCGTCCAGCGCCGTGGCGATGCCGGAGAGGTGGCCGTCGCGCTGGAAGGCCTTGGAGGCCATGTCCACTGCCTCGCGCAGCGCCTCGCCGAAGCGCTGGAAGCCGCCGTCGTAGCGGCCGGTCTCGGCGATCTCGTAAAGCCGTTTCTCCGCCTGCTCGATCTGGTCCTGCGGGGTGGCGTCCACCGGGGCATCGAACGCCTCGTTGACGATCTCCTCGCCGATGCGGATCAGGTCGCGCCGCACCGACAGGTCGTAGATGGTACGCCCGTAGTCTTCGGAATTGATGATGGTGGTCGCCTCCGCCGCGAGGCGGGCGAGATATTGCGGCCCGGTGAGGCCGGCCACATCGAGGTCGGAGGGCAGGAAGGTCTTCAGCGTCACCGGCGTGGCGAGCTTGCCGGCGCGGATCAGCGCGCTCGCCAGTTCGAACACCCGGGCGTGGATGGGCTCGTAGAAATGGCGCGGCTCGAGGAAGTCGGAGACCCGGTAGAACGCCTCGTTGTTGACGAGGATGGCGCCCAGCAGCGCCTGCTCCGCCTCCAGATTGTGCGGGGCCTGACGATAGGAGGGTTCGAGATCGCCCGCGTTGGGGAGGTCGAGCATGGCGCCAAGGTTCCGCTGGATGGGTCACTTTCTTATCAAGTCCGGGGTCGTGCGCACAGTAAGTTCTCAGTTTGTTCCGAAATCAAGGTGGTGTCGTTTTCCACAGGCGGATGGATCTGGGGATAGCGGGCACAAGCCGTCGGCTGCTCCGCGCGGGAGCGCTGCGCCGGCTTCCCTTCCGGTCCCGGTCGGTTCCTGCGACTTCTGGCTTTGCTCGCTCCCGCAAGGTGGGATAGAGCCGGTGCCGGCGGCACGAATGCGAAGGGAATCGTCATGCGCGGAAATCTCGGCGGCGTGTTTGGCCGCGCCCTGCTGGCGATGGCGATCGCCGGCCTGTCCTTTTCCGCCCTTGCCCAGAGTGGGGATCCGCTGGCGCCGCCGCCGGACCTCGGCGCCTCCAACCTGCCGGTGCCCATGGACGGCACCGCCATCTACGGCCAGAACACCCCGCCACCCGAGGGCATGATGGCCATTCCGGTGCCGCCCTCCACCTGCGGCGGAGTCTCCCAGGTGGTGCGCACCCAGGGCGTCATCCTCATTCCCACCGGCAACGGCAATGCCCAGCGCTATGTGCGCGACGAGCGCTATTGCGCCGAGGACCAGATCACCAAGCCGGCGTGGATCGCCACCTCGGACAATCCGCGCTGCTTCGTCGGCTACACCTGCGGCGAGAGCAACGACGACGGCGCGAACTGAGGCGTTTCCGGTCGCCGCTCAGGTCACAGCCTGGGCGTCGTGCTCGCGCCACTGGATGGCGGTGGGCGGCACCAGCAGCTTCAGCGCGCCGGGGGCGATGGCGTAGCGCAGGGGCACGCGCTCCCGCTCCACTTCGCCGTCCGTCGCCACCCACGCGCGCTCGCGCCGGGCATGGATGGTGACCCGCCGGGCCTGGAAGGCATGGATGCCCGGCTTGTCGCGCCAGGCATTCACCAGCACTTCCGCGCCGGTCTTCAGCCGCGCCAGGGTGCCGCGATCCTCCGCCACCAGCACTTCCAGCAGTCCGCCGTCGAGCCGCGAGCGATGCCACCCGGGGGCGTCGAAGGCGTTCACCGTCACCAGCGCCGCATAGGCCTCGATGGGCTCGCGCACGCCGGCCACTTCCACCTCGATGGACATACGGCCGGAGCGTGCCACCGCCTTGCCCAGCGCCATGAACCAGCCCAGCACCCGGCCGCGCTGGGCGCGCAGCTGCTCGCGGGCCAGCGCCATCTGGCTGAAGAAGCCCACCCCCGACACCCCGTGGAAGGCCCGCCCGTTCAACAGGCCCACGTCCACCTGCATGGGCCGCGCCGCGAGCAGGGCATCGAGGGCGCCCGGCAGGTCGCGCGGCAGGCCGATGTCGTAGGCCAGCATGTTCATGGTGCCCAGCGGCAGCACGCCGAGGGTGACCTCGGTGTTGGCGAACACCGAGGCGGCATAGGAGACCGTGCCGTCGCCGGCGCCCACCACCACCGTATCGTAGCCGTCGCGCGCGGCGGACGAGATGGCACGGGCCATGGCCTCGCCGTGCGCCACCACCACGTCCACGTCCGTGCCCGGCCGTGTCAGGGCCTCGTCCACGATGGCGCGGACCTTGTCGGGGCCCATGTCGTGGACGGTTCCGGCTTTGGCATTGAGTACGACCCGCATCCGCCGCATCGTGGCATCCTCCAGACCGGCACAAGCGCCGGCGCGGCCATATGGTTCCGGCTTCCGGGGCCACGCTGGCCGGGCTGGTGATTCTTCTCAAGGGTCCAAGATATGGTCAGTGCGCCCTCGCCTTCCAATGCCTCGCCCGTCCCGCCGACACCGCCGAAGCGGACGTCGTCGTCCATCCTGCGGCTGCGGGCCGGGCTGCTGCTTTTGATCGCATCGGTGGTGCTGTGCGGCGCCGGCGGGCATTTCGTGGCGCGGCAGTTCAGCCTGGGGATCGGCTGGGCAATCCTGCTGGCGGTGGTGATCTGGGTGGGCGTCGGCATGCTGCTGGCGCGGCTCGACACCCGCCTCTATTTCGGCGGCGCCGTGGCGGTGACCGCGCTGGTGGCCTATTTCGTCTACGATTTCTCAGCCTCGGCGCTGGGCTGGGCGAACAGCGTCTCGCTGGTGCTGGCGCTTCTCGCCACCTTGTTCCTCGCCTTCACCTTCTACGATTTCCGGCGGCTGAAGCACGAGCTGCGCCTGTGGGCCTACCGGAAATAGGGCGCGGCGGCGCCGCCCCCGCCCGGCGGACGCAGCGCCCGCCTGCCTTGACATTCTGCTGAGGGCCACGTCCAAGGTATGGTGCGGTAGAATGCCAAGTTGTCGCGAGCGAAGCGGGGGTGGCGCGGCGACCATGGTGCAAGGGGAGGCGCCCCGCCGGTGGCGCCCATAGGCTAAGAATGTCCGAGGGACGCCTTTATCTCCTGGCCGGCCCGGCCGTCTCGCTCATCGTCGCCTGCGTCTTTTTCCTCGTCTGGCTCCACCACCGCGAACGGCGCTACGTGCCCTTCTTCGCGGTGGCGTTTGGGGCCTATGCCATCGCGGCGCTTTCGCAATTGCTCCAGATCCCGCCGGGCGTCGGGATCAACACCATGGTTTCGGCCCTGATCTACACGTTCGGCATCTTCTGCCTGGTGGAGGGGGTGATGGCCCGGTTCGGCAAGGCGGGGGCCGCCCCGGTGCTTGTCGTCGTGTCCGTGCTGATCCTCGGGCTTCTGTCTTACTTCATGTTCGTCGAGCGCAACCTCGTCGCCCGCATCTATGTCCAGAATTTCGGCTACGGCCTCATGTTCCTGTTTGCCGCTGTGCAGATCTTCGCAGCCAGCCGACGGCGGACGGTGGACCGGATCCTGTTCTGGGTCTTCCTTCTGTTCGGTCTCCATTTCTTCGTGCGCACCGTGGTGACCATGTCCCTTTCGCCCGAGTTGTTCGCGCTCGACCGGATGCGGGTGAACGGCGCCGCCCCCGATGCCATCGGCCGCCTGTTCACGGGCTCGCCGTTCTGGCAGGTGCTCAATTTCTCGCTGCTGGTCAGTGGCCTCCTGGTGGCGCTGGCCCTGCTCGGCGCCATCGCCGTCGACGCCATGGATGACCTGAAGCGGCAGGGCGGCATCGATCCTCTGACCGGCCTCGCCAACCGGCGCGGCTTCGATGAGCGGGCGCGGGAGCTGCTGGCCGATGCGGCGCGCCATCCCCTGAGCCTCGTGTATTGCGACATCGACCGCTTCAAGACCATCAACGATACGTTCGGCCATGCCACCGGCGATCTGGTGCTCGCCACCGTGGGCGGCCTCATCGCCCGCCTCGCCGCGCCGGGGGACGTGGCGGCGCGGCGTGGCGGCGAGGAGTTCGTCATGCTGCTCCCCGGCACCGACCTCCAGGACGCCTGCGGCTTCGCCGAGCGCATGCGCTTGGACCTGCGGGCCACCGCCTTTTCCATGCTACCGGCCGGGTTCGTCGTCACCGCCAGCTTCGGCGTGGCCAAGCGGCGGCGCGGCGAGGACCTTGCGGACCTCCTCCACCGGGCCGACGAACTGGTCTACGCGGCAAAGCGCGCCGGCCGCGACCGCATCCTGGCCGACGCTCCCGGGGCCGCCGCGGACGCCGGGGCCCTGGCGTCGCCGGTCGGCCACGGCATGGCTTGATCCAGATCAAAGTCGCGCGCGAGGCGGCTGCCTAGCCTTCCTGAAAACATCAGGCTGGGGCCGGAGGGGGACCAACCCCAACGGCAAACCGGACCTGCGTTGCGGGTGGACCGCATTCAGGGAGGCCGACATGGCTGCGCAGACTGCTCTCGTGGTGACCGGTATCGTCGTGGCCTTTGTGGGCTTCGCGCTGGTGCTCGCCTTCGCCGATTATTACACCCACTCCGGCCACCGCTCCTGACGCCGGGCTGAGGCGCTCCCCGTTCAGGCCGCTTCAACCGGACGCCATGCCGCTTTAGGCTAAGCTGCGGTGACGCTGCGGGAGGACGCCATGGGGTTCGCGGATCAGCCACGCCGGGGATATGCGGCTGTCGATGCAGGGCGGTGCGCCGTTGCCGCGGTGCTGCTGCTTGCCTGGGCGATGCCGGCCGGTGCCAGTGGCAGCCTCGATTGCAGCATCGACGACAAGGCCATCGCCTTCGATGCTCAGGCGGTGTTTTCCCACGGGCTCGCCGCCTCCATCAGCAATTTCCGCGCGGAGCTGAACGCCAGGGGCAAGGATGCGCCGCCCGCCTTCGCCAAGGTGGAGATGGATGGCACGGCCCTCGCCCATCACTGGTTCCATGGCAGTGAGCTGAGGCTGCATCTCTATCATGAGCGGGCCGAGACGCCGTTCGGGTCGCTGGAACTGGTCCTGCGGACCCGCAGCCGGGACAAGGACGAAACCGCCTTCGCCGGTCACTATGAGCTGAAGCTCTTCCTCGCGGGCGTGGACGGCGGCAAGGCTTTCGAGCGGACCTACAGGGGGCGGGCCACATGCTCCGCCGGATAGCCGCCACGGGGGTGGGGTGCCTTCCGGTGCTCGCAGCTGGCGCCGCCATGGCGTCGCCCGGCGGCCCGGCGGTGGCGGGGTTGCCGCCCTTTGATAGCTCCGGCCCCTTCGCGCGGGATGCCAGCGCGACGGCACTCGCCAACAGGTTCGGCGCCGGCAAGGTGGTCTTCCGCACCGTGCCGGGGCCGGTGCGGCTGGTGCCCACGTCCGGCGCTCCGGCGGACGATGTGGACGGCGACCGGGATTTCCGCTCCGCAGCGCCGGCCATGCGGGCCGCGCAGTCGCTCGTCTACGAGATGATGCTCCTGCTCGAGTGAGCGGACGTCGTCGGCGGGGTGTGATAGAGGGCGCCCATGACCAGCCCCGAAGACACCCCCCGGGATGACATCGCCCCGGCCGCCCTGGCGCCCGACGGGGCCAGCCTCCCGTTCTGGCGGGCCAAGCCCATGTCGGCGATGAGCGCGACGGAGTGGGAGAGCCTGTGCGACGGCTGCGGCCGCTGCTGCCTCGTCAAGCTCGAGGACGAGGACACCGGGCAGGTCGCCTACACGGATGTCGCCTGCCGCCTGCTGGATGCCGACACCTGCCGCTGCTCCGATTATGAGCGCCGCTCCGAGATCGTGTCCGATTGCGTGCGCCTGACGCCCGAGGGCGTCGCGGAGCTGAACTGGCTGCCGCCCACCTGCGCCTACCGGCTGGTGGGCGAGGGCAAGGACCTGCCGTTCTGGCATCCGCTGGTGTCGGGCGATGCGGGAAGCGTGGCGGCGGCCGGCATAACGGTTTCGGGCAAGGTGGCTGGCAGCGAAAACGAGTTCGGCCTGTTCGAGCTGGTGGACCATATCGTCGCCTGGCCGGTGCGCTGGCCGCGGGGTGCGAAAGGTGGGGTGAAGGCGGGCACGAAGGGCGCGCCCGGTACGACCCGCCGGCGGCGCCCGAAGGCGGACGAACAGAAGGCCTGACAGGAGTTGAAGGTCCGGCGTGGCACGCCTGAGGCCGAACCGGGATCCCTCGCCGGGCCGTGTCTCAGTTTGAAAGAAGACCGCAGGAGAAGCCTGCTCGCCGTCCCCGCACCAGTCTGCTCCCTCTCCCGCGTGTGGGGGAGGGGTGGGGAGGGGGTCGCCACGCCGGGGCAGACCCCTCGCCCGAACTCGGCTTCTGCCGAGTTCGGTTCCCACGAGCCAAGGCCGGACACATCCGGCCTCGGACGGGAGAGGGTTCCGCGGTGTTCCTGGTCGAAGCAGCAGCGTGCCCGAAGCCGGACGGCTCGCCCCGCGCCTATTCGGCGGCGGTCGAGCGCTTCTTGCGGGTCTCCACCGGCGCCGGCTCGATGAGGGTGCGGCACTCCTCGGCGGTGAGGGGTTCGCCGAAGACGACGCCCTGGCCGTATTCGCAGCCGAAGCGCGCCATCTCGCCGGCCTCGGTCTCCTTCTCCAGGCCCTCCGCCATCACATCCATGCCGAGGTCGTGGGCGAGATCGATCATGGCGCCGACGATCACCGGCCGGGCGGCGCGGGCGGCGCCCTTGGCGGTGTCGCGCACGAAGCGCGGATCGATCTTCACGCTGTCGAACGGGAAGCGCTGGAGATAGGAGAGGGCGGAATAGCCGGTGCCGAAATCGTCGAGGCACAGGCCCGCGCCCAGTTCGCGCATGCGGCCGAGCACCACGGCGGCATATTCGGGGTTCTCCATCACCAGGCTTTCGGTGACTTCCAGCTTGAGCGATCCCGGCGCCACCGCGTTGCGGGCGAGCACGGATTTCAGGTCCTGGATCAAATCGTGCCGCAGCAGCTGGCGGGACGAGACGTTCACATGCATGAACAAGGGCGGGTCCACCCGCAGGGCGCGCTGCCACTGGCCGAGCTGGCGCGCCGCGGCATCGAGCACGAACAGGCCGAGGTCGAGGATGAGGCCTGTTTCCTCGGCCAGCAGCAGGAATTCGGAGGCGGCGAGTTCCCCGAGGCGCGGATGGTTCCAGCGCATATAGGCCTCGAACCCGCCGATGGCCCGGTCGCCCAGGCGCACGATGGGCTGGTAGCGCACCGTGATTTCGTTCTTCGCCAGCGCCTCGCGCAATTCGCCTTCCAGCACCACGCGGTCGATCTTCTGCTGGCGCATCGCGGGGCGGAACACCTCGATGCGGTCGCCGCCGATGCGCTTGGCGTAATACATGGCCAGCTCGGCGTTCTTCAGCACCTCGTCGCGCTTGGTCTGGTCGGGTCCCGCCAGCACCAGCCCGATGGAGGCGGTGACGAACACTTCCCGGTCGGCGAAGGCGATGGGGGCGCGCAGGGAGCGGCGCAGGGTGTCGGCGAAGGTGGTGATGCGCTCGGCGTCGCGCTCGGACATGAGGATCATGCCGAACTGGTCGCCGGAGATGCGCGCCAGCGTGTCCTGCGGCTTCAGGAGGCGCATCAGCCGCCGGGCCACCGTAAGCAGGATGGAATCGGCCACCGCCATGCCCACACGCACGTTGACCTGCTTGAAGCGGTCGAGGTCGATGACCATCACCGTCGGCTTCACCTTGTCGTCGAGGCGGGCCATGGTGAGGGCCTGGGACAGCCGGTCGAGGAACAATTCCCGGTTGGGCAGGCCGGTGAGATTGTCGCGCACCGCGTCATGGAGCAGGCGCTCGGCGGCGATGCGCTCGCCGGTCACGTCCATGAGGGTGCCGACGCAGCGCACCACCTCGCCGTCGGCGCCCACCACCGGGCGGGCCTTCAGGTTGAAGGTGAGGTAGTGGCCGTCGATGGCGCGCAGGCGGAAGTCCTGGTCGATGCGGCCGCGGCGCTGGTCGATGATGCCGTCCAGCGTCGCGCGGAAGCGGTCGCGGTCGGCGGGGTGCAGCACCTCCAGCCAGCCGGCGGCCTCGGTCTCCAGCGAGTGGCGCTTGAGGCCCAAGGCCTCCTCCGCCTCGGGGGAGGTGTAGATGCGGTCGCTGTCGACATCCCAGTCCCATACGATGAGGCCGGAGCCGGCGAGCGCGAGCGCCCGGCGCTCCAGCTCGGAGGTGGAGCCCTGGATGCCGCCGATGCCGGCGAAGGCGTGCTGCATCACCGTGAAGCCGATGAGCATCACGATCAGCACCAGGCCGCCGGAGAGGGCGGGGGCGGCCAGATCGTTGGTGACGAAGCCGGCCACCGTGAGCCCGGCCATCAACACCCACACCACCAGCAGCGACCAGGTGGGGATGATGAGCACCGCCCGGTCATAACCGTGCTGGCTGAGCCAGATGATGACGCCGAGCCCGGCCACCGCCACCGCCAGCAGCGACAGGCGGGCGATGCCCGCTGCCATGGGTGCGTCGAGCAGGGCCACCACCACCAGGGCGGCGAGGAATGTGAGCCAGCCGGCCGCCACGTGCACGTAGCGCACGTGCCAGCGGTTGAGGTTGAGATAGGCGAACAGGAACACCAAAAGGGTGGCGGTGAGGATCGCCTCGCCCGCGGCCCGCCAGAACTGCTCGGCGAGGGGCGAGAGGCCGAACACCTTCGACCAGAACGCGAAGTCGAGGCCGATATAGCCGAGCACCGCCCAGGCGAGGGCCGCTGCCGCCGGGAACATCACCGAGCCCTTCACCACGAACAGGATGGTGAGGAAGAGCGCCAGAAGGCCGGCGATGCCGATGACGATGCCGTGGTAGAGGGTGAAGGCGTTCACCCGGTCCTTGTAGGCGTCAGGCTCCCACAGATAGAGCTGGGGCAGGGTGGGACTGCCCAGCTCGGCCACGAAGGTGACGGTGGAGCCGGGATCGAGGGTGATCAGGAACACGTCGGCGTCGGGCGCGGTCTGCCGCTCCGGCTTGAAGCCCTGGCTGGGCGTGAGCGAGATGATCCGCCGGTTGCCGAGATCGGGCCAGAACAGGCCGGAGCCGGACATGCGGTAGTGCGGGGCGACGATGAGGCGGTCCACCTGCTCGTCGGTATTATTGGTGAGGGCGAAGGCGATCCAGTCGCCGTGGCTGCGCCCGTCGGAGGTGGGCACCTCGATGCGCCGCACCACCCCTTCGGTGTCGGGCGCGGTGGAGATCTGGAAGCGGCCGTCCTCGGTGGTCTCGCGCTGCACGGCGGGCAACAGGTCCACCACCTTGGCGTCGAGGCGCAGGGCGATGGCCTCCATCGCCTGCGCACCGCCGGTGGGCAGGGCCAGGACGAGCGCCAGAAGCAGCGCCACGAGAAACGCCACGGGCAGAGCGATGACGCGAGCGAGCAACGACCGCAATGTCAGGTCTCCGCACCCGGACTGCCGCCGGGCCGAGTTTCGGTTGAGGAGGGCAGCCTGCCGAAGGTGCGACGCAAAGCGCGGGACGGCAAGAGCTCAAGCTCATCCATGAGGAATGCATGTGCGCCAGGGATGGCCCCGCGCGCCCGATTCCCTAGCCAAGCCGTGCGGCTGGAGCAAGGCACTTGGAGGTTTTTAGATACCCCGACCCGTCGCGGGTCCGAAAAAACGAATGCGCGCCCGGGGCGGGCGCGCATCGAAAAGGTGGTTCGCCCCGCTCAGAAGAAGCGGCGGGCGTTGTCCCGGTCGTCGGCGGAGAGGGGGGTGGGCTCGCGGGTCAGGCGGGCGGCCTCTTCCCGGCGCACATATTCGGAGAAGGGGTCGAGGGCTTCCTCCACCGCTTCCTCGGCGCGCGCGGAGATCACTTCCAGCGGGGGCTGCGGGGCCGGACGGGCGGCGGGCGGCACGGGATGGACATCCTCGGCCGGGACGGCGCGCTCGGAATCGGTGGTGCGCGAGGCCTTGGCGTCGAGCCACGGCAGGGGATAGGGCGAGGCGATGTAGGCCACGCCGTCTTCCTGCTCCCAGGCGATCATGTGGATGGCCTCTTCCGCCGGCATGCCGGGCAGGGAGAACATCTGCGGCAGTTCGCGGGCGCCGCCGGTCCAGCCGATGGTGTGGGCGAGCTGGAAGGCTTCATCGAGGAAGGCGGTCACGGCCGCGAGCCGGTCCGCACGAAGCGCCTGGGCGAAATCCACATCGAGAAGCCGGCGGAGATAGGTCTCCACGCTGTCCCCGGCGGCCCACTGGGCGCCGGAGGCGAACTGGTAAACATAAACGCGCGGACTTGCCATCACGCAGCTCCGAAAAACCATAACTGGGGGCCCCTCATACCAAAAGGGACCCGAAAACACAAAATCGTGCTGCCACTTAACCGGGCAAGGCTTAAATTTTGGTGATCCTGCGGTGCAGCAGAAGGCCGTTTCTGCCCCGCCCGAGACGTTTTGCACTGCAAGTTCGCGCTCCGATCTCATGATCTGGCCGTCGGATCTGCCAAACCTTGCCTATCTTCCATTTGGAGACGGAATCACCGGTCCAGCCGGGTGAAACCGACGCAAGCTGCTGTGAAAGGGTGCCCCATGTCGATCGCCCCGCATTCCCACGGCTTGTGGGAGGTCACGGCGCCGCCGGCTCCGGCGCTGGCGCCGCTCTCGGGCGCCCTGCGGGCCGACGTGGCGGTGGTCGGAGCGGGATATGCCGGGCTGTCGGCGGCGCTGCGCCTCGCCGAGGCGGGGGCGCGGGTGGCTGTCGTGGAGGCCGAGGAGGTGGGATTCGGCGGGGCCGGGCGCAATGTGGGCCTCGTGAATGCCGGCCTGTGGGTGATGCCGGACGTCATCCGCGCCAATTTGGGTGAGGCGCGGGGCGAGGCGCTGATCGGCTTCCTCGGCGCGGCGCCGCAGGCGGTGTTCGACCTGGTGGCGCGCCATGGCATCGCTTGCGAGGTGGCGCCCGTGGGCACGCTCCATTGCGCCGTGGGCGCCGCTGGACGCGCCGAGATCGAGGCCCGCGCCGCCCAGTGGCAGGCGCGCGGCGCGCCAGTGCGGCTGCTGGGGGCCGATGAGGCCCGCACCATGGTGGGCGGCGGCGATTTTTCCGGCGCGCTGCTGGATTTGCGCGCCGGCACGATCCAGCCGCTCGCCTATGCGCGGGGACTGGCGCGGGCGGCCCTTCACGCGGGGGCGCAGATCTTCGCGTCGAGCCCGGTCGTCGGGGCCGCGGAGACCCCTGCCGGCTGGCGTCTTGTCACGCCGGGGGGAATCCTTGAGGCCGACCATCTCATCGCCGCCACCGATGCCTATGGCACCGGCCCGTTCGCCCCGTTGCGGCGCGAGCAGGTGCATCTGCCCTATTTCAATCTCGCCACCGCGCCTCTGCCGCAGGCGGTGCGCGACACCATCCTGCCCGGCCGGCAGGGGGCGTGGGACACCCAAACCATCCTCACCTCATTCCGCATGGATGCGGCGGGCCGTCTGGTGTTCGGCAGCGTCGGCGCCCTCGACCGGGCCGGCGGCGCCATCCACCGTGCCTATGCCCGGCGGGTGCTGGCGCGGCTTTATCCGCAGCTCGGCCAGCTGGCCCCCGAGGTGACCTTCGAGGCCGGCTGGCACGGCATGATCGGCATGACCGCCGACGCCCTGCCGCGCTTCCACCGGCTGGGGCGCAGCGGCGTCGCCGTGGCCGGCTACAACGGACGCGGCATCGCGCCGGGAACCGTGTTCGGCGCCCTGCTGGCGGACCTCGTGCTCGGCCGGGTGCGGGAGGCGGATCTTCCGCTGCCGCCAAGCGCGGTGGAGCCGGCCCGCTGGCGTCTGGTGCGGGAAGCGCTCTACGCCGCCGGCTCCGGCCTCGCCCACCTCATCACCGCTCGGTTCTAGGCGTCGGGCGCGGGCTTGGCCGGCGCTCCCTCGGCGCCCCGATTGAACGCCGGTGCCCTTCCGGCAAGGCGTAATGGGGTGCCTTTGCTCGACTTTCTATTAATAACTCATCTGGATTTATGTATTGACTCGCCATGCGCCGTGCGCTCAGATGCCATGCGGATAACGCATCCGTCCGGCAAGCGGAAACCGCGCCGGCGCACTGGGAGGACGTTCGATGCACCTGTGGCCACGGCTGCTCATGGCAGCTTCTGTCGCCTGGGCCGGGGTGGCCGCGACATCGCCTGCGGGGGCGGCGGAAAAGCCCGCCGAAAAGCCCATCGCAAAGCCCATTGTGGGCATTGTCATCAAGACCTCCACCAACCCCTTCTTCGTCAAGATGAAGGAGGGCGCGGAAGCTGCCGCCGCGCGGCTGGGCATGGAGCTGCGCTCCTTCGCCGGCAAGATGGACGGCGACACCGACGCCCAGGTCACCGCCGTGGAAAGCCTGATCGCCGCCGGGGCCAAGGGCATCCTCATCACCCCGTCCGATTCCCGCGCCATCGTGCCGGTGCTGGAGCAGGCGCGGGCCAAGGGCATCCTGGTGATCGCCCTCGACACGCCGCTGGATCCGCCGAGCGCGGCCGACGCCACCTTCGCCACCGACAATTTCAGCGCCGGCAAGCTGGTGGGCGAATGGGCGGCCAAGACGCTGGGCGCCAATGCCAAGTCGGCCAAGGTCGCCCTGCTCGACCTCAACGTGAACCAGATCTCCGTGGACGTGGCCCGCGACCAGGGCTTCCTCCAGGGCTTCGGCGTGAACGTCGCCGATCCCGCCGTGATCGGCGACGAGAAGGACGCCCGCATCGTCGGCCACGATGTCACCCTCGGCAACGAGGAGGGCGGGCGTCGGGCCATGGAAAATCTGCTCCAGCGCGATCCCTATGTGTCGGTCGTCTACGCCATCAACGAGCCCGCCGCCGCCGGGGCCTATGAGGCGCTGCGCTCCATCGGCCGTGACAAGGATGTGCTGGTGGTGGCCGTGGACGGCGGCTGCCCCGGTGTGCGCAATGTGAAGGACGGCGTCATCGCCGCCACCGCCATGCAATTCCCCCTCGCCATGGCCCAGATGGGCGTCGAGGCGGTGCTCAAATACGCCACCGACGGCACCAAGCCGAAGCCTTCGGACGGGCAGGACTTCGTCAATACCGGCGTCGAGCTGGTGACTGACCGGCCGGTACCAGGACTGCCTTCCATCGACACTGCCGCCGCCCTGAAGAAGTGCTGGGGCTGAGCGGCACCAGAGCGTTTTCGAGTGAAGTGGATGCCGGTTCGCGTGAAAAACCGCGGTAACGCATGGTTTTAGAGCGATTTCCGTGAGCCAGGGCGAGCAAAAATCGGTCTAACGACAGCACGCGTGCGCCGGCCGGAACGGCCGGGGAGGGATCTGCAATGACAGACACGAGTGGGGAGAAACGCGGGATGCAGGCGTTTGAGACCGTCCTGAGCAAGCAGGACACGCGAGTGGCGGAATTCGAGGTCCACGCCCGGTCCCCGCTGCAGATGCTGCAGCATTTCCTGCATGCCAACCCGACCGCGGTGCCGGCCATCGTGCTGGTGCTGGGGGTGGCCGTGTTCTCGGCCATCGTTGGGCCGCGCTTCTACTCGGCCTTCAACCTGTCGCTGATCCTCCAGCAGGTGACCATCATCTGCATCATCGGCGTGGCGCAGACACTCATCGTGCTCACGGCCGGCATCGACCTGTCGGTGGGCGCGGTGATGGTGCTGTGCTCGGTGATCATGGGCAAGCTGGCCGTCGCGCTGGGCCTGCCGGTGCCGGTGGCGTTTGCTGCCGGGCTCGCCACGGGGGCGGCCTGCGGTGCCTTCAACGGCCTGCTGGTGGTGCGGCTGAAGCTGCCGCCCTTCATCGTCACCCTGGGCACCTGGTCCATCTTCTTCTCGCTGAACCTGTGGTATTCCGGCGCCCAGACCATCCGCTCGCAGGACGTGGCGAAGGTCGCGCCGTTCCTGCAATGGCTCGGCACGCCGGTGGACCTTTTGGGCGCGCGGCTCACCTACGGCACCTTCTTCATGCTGGGGCTGGTGGCCATCGTCTGGTACGTGCTCAACCGCACCGCGCTCGGCCGCCACATCTATGCGGTGGGCGATGATCCGGACGCGGCGCGCCTCGCCGGCATCCGCACCGACAAGGTGCTGTTCGCCGTCTATGTGGCGGCGGGGGTCATCTGCGCGCTGGGGGCCTGGGCGCTCATCGGCCGCATCGGCTCCATCAGCCCGCAGGCGGGGCAGACCGCCAACCTCGACAGCATCACCGCGGTGGTGATCGGCGGGGCCAGCCTGTTCGGCGGGCGCGGCTCCATCGTCGGCACCCTCATCGGCGCGCTCATCGTCGGCGTCTCGCGCTCCGGCCTCGCTTTGTCGGGGGTGGATGTGCTGTGGCAGGAATTCGCCGTGGGCAGCCTCATCATCGTCGCGGTCACCCTCGACCAGTGGATCCGGAAGGTGTCGGCATGAGCACGACCTCGATCTCTCCAGACAACGGCGTCCGCCGGCCGCTCATCGAGGCGCGGGGCCTCGTCAAGCGCTACGGCCGGGTCACGGCCCTCGATCATGCGGATTTCGACCTCTATCCGGGGGAGATCCTGGCGGTGATCGGCGACAATGGCGCCGGCAAGTCCTCCCTCATCCGCGCGCTCTCCGGGGCACTGGTGCCGGACGAGGGCGAGATCCGCTTCGACGGCAAGCCGGTGCAGTTCCGCTCGCCCCTCGACGCGCAGGCGGCGGGCATCGAGACCGTCTACCAGTCGCTGGCGCTGGCGCCGGGCCTGTCCATCGCCGATAATCTCTTTCTCGGCCGCGAGCTGCGCAAGCCGGGGGTGCTCGGCCAGGTGTTCCGCATGCTCGACCGCAAGACCATGCAGCGCATGGCCCGCGAGAAGCTCACGGAGCTGGGGCTGATGACGGTGCAGTCCATCAACCAGCCGGTGGAGACGCTCTCGGGCGGTCAGCGGCAGGGCATCGCGGTGGCCCGCGCCACCGCCTTCGGCTCGCGGGTGGTGATCCTGGACGAGCCCACCGCCGCGCTGGGCGTGAAGGAATCCCGCCGGGTGCTGGAGCTGATCCTCGACGTGCGCCGGCGCGGCATCGCCGTGGTGCTCATCAGCCACAACATGCCCCATGTGTTCGAGATCGCCGACCGCATCCACATCCACCGGCTGGGGCGGCGGCTCACCGTGGTCCAGCCTTCGGCCTGCACCATGTCGGACGCGGTCGCCCTCATGACCGGCGCGCGCGCCCCGCAGGACATGGCGGCCTGAGGCTGGGCCGGTCATGGCGGCGTTCAGCGCCGCCGGGACCGGCCCGCGCGGGGCGGGCAGGTCATGGCACAAGCGCGGAAACAAACACCCGGACTACGGCCTGTCGGCTGTGATCCGGGCGTTTTGCTTTTGGGGTGGTGAGGCGCTTTGCCGAAGTCGGCGCGCGCCGTCCGTCATGACCGGTGCTGTGTCGGCCGTCCGCGTCTCAGGGCCGGAACGAAGTCTTGAAAGCCGTCAGCTTGCCATGGCCAGCGAGAGGCTGGCGTCCACTTCGGCGGCGGTGGGCAGGTCCGCCCCGGCGCGCGAGCAGGTGATGGCGGCGGCGGCCGTGCCATAGGCCACCAGTTCGCCCATGGCCTCGGTGTCGAGGGCGGCGATGGCGGCACCTTCGAGCCGGCCGGTGCGATGCAGCCCGGCGAGCAGGGCGGCATGGAAGGTGTCGCCCGCGCCCACCGTATCGCGCACCACGACGCTGCGGCCGGGGACGCTGACTTCGCCCGCTCGGGAGTAGGCGACGGCGCCCTTGTCCCCGCGGGTGATCACCACCAGCTTGGCGCCGAGGTCGAGGAACCGGCGCGCTGCATCGGTGAGGCCGAGGCGCCCACCGAAGGCGATGTGGATGTCTTCGTCGCTGGCCTTCACGATGTCGGCGGTGCGGAAGAAGCGCTCCGTCGTTTCGGCCCAGCGGCTCAGGTCGCCCACCACCCCCGGCCGCAGGTTGGGATCGACGCTGATGACGCGCCGCCCGGCTTCCCGCTCGGCGAGGGCCGCATAGGTGGAGGCCACCGGCTCCACCACCAGGGTGTAGGAGCCGAAGGTGAGGGCGCGCACCTCGTCCGGCAGGGCCGGCGGCAGGCGGTCGGGGGTGAGCATGCGGTCGGCCGCGCCCGCGCCATGGAAGGAATAGAGCGGCTGGCCGTCGGCCTGGGTCGCCACCACCGAGATGGTGGAGAGGCTGTCGGAGCGCACCACGAAGCGCGGGTCCACACCCTCGCGGGCCAGCACGTCCACGAGATGGGTGCCGAAGCGGTCGCGGGAGATGCCGCCGAAGAAGGCGGTGGGCGCGCCGAGCCGGGCAAGGCCCACCGCCACGTTGAAGGGGGAGCCGCCGGCCACCGCCCGCGCCGGCATCTCGTTGCCCTCGGGGGCGCCGACCAGCAGGTCGATGAGGGCTTCGCCGCAGACCAGGATCATGGCGCGTCCCCTTCCGGCCGGATCACGCCCTTGCGCAGGATGATGTTGCCGTAGAGCCGGCGCTCGCCGCTGGCGACGATGGCATAGGCCGCGCGCACCCGGTCGTAGAAGCCGGGGCCGGCGATGGGCACCAGGCTGAATCCGGGCTCGCGGGCGGCGATGGCGGCCTCGAATTCCGAAAACACGCTCTCCTGGCGCGCGCAGTCGCCGAAGGCGCAGGGGCGGAAGGCGGCCTGCGGCACGTCGGTATCGAGCGGCATCACCGAGAGCACGGCATCGACGAGGCGCGGGGCGTCATGTCCATCCATGCGCACCAGCCGCTTGGCGTGGGCCTCGGCTGGATAATTGGCGTCCACGATGGCGATCTCGTCGCCGTGGCCCATGGCGCGCAGGGTGGCCAGCAGATCGGGGCCCAGCAACGGGTCGATGCCTTTGAGCATGGTCAGTCCTTGAACAGAACGTCGAGGTCGCGGCCGAAGGTGTCGAGCAGGGGCAAAGCGGCGCCGCCGATGGCCCGCGCGGCGCGGCCCATGGTGCCGGCGACGATGCGGGTCTCGGTCAGGCCCTGCCGGTCGAGGCGGGCGAAGGCGGCGACGGTGCGCTTCACCAATTTGTCCCGCACCGCTGCCGGGAAGGCGCCGTCGATGACCATGGCCTCGAAATCCACTACCGCGAGACAGGAGGCGATGGCCTGGGCGAGGCCCTCGGCGGCCTCTTCGATCCAGGCGTCGACGGGGCCGGAAAAGCGGGTCCAGTCGTCGGGCTGCTCCCACAATTGCGAACCCGCGATGCCGATGGCGCCGAGCTGGCGTTCCAGCCGGTAGAGGGACGCCGAGCGGATGAGCTGCTGGACCCCCGTGCCGCCGCCGGGCCCGCGGGCCACCACCGGCATGGAGCCGAAGGCACCGGCATTGCCGCTGCGGCCGGGAAACAGGCTGCCGTTCAGCACGATGCCGCCGCCGATAAAGGTGGCGATGTAAAAATAGGCGAAGTCGCGATAGGCCGAGCCGCCGCCGAAGGTCAGCTCGGCGGCGCAGGCGGCGGTGGCGTCGTTCATAACCCGCACCGGGCCGGGGGCGAGGCGGGACAGCTCGGCCGCCATGTCGAAGTCGTGCCACCCGGCAAGGGCATCCTTGGGGGCCTCCAGCACTTCCTCCCAGTTCCACAGCTCGAACGGCATGGCGATGCCGGTGCCGCAGATGCGCGCCTGGGCGGCGGGGGGGAGTGTCGCGATCAGGCCGGGAAGGGTGCGGCCGGCGAAGGCGATGAGCTGGTCGGGCAGGGGATAGGGATAGGTCAGGCGCTCACGCCGGCGCACGCCCGCGACGAAATCCATCAGCACCAGCTCGCAGGCACGCCGGCCCACCACCATGCCGAGGCCGTAGGCGCCATCGGGATTGAGCAGATAGGGCACCGCCGGCTGGCCAATGCGCCCGCGCTGGCGCTCGCCGGCGAGCAGCAGGCCGTCGGCCTCAAGCCGGTTCATGACCACCGTGGTGGTCTGCAGCGACAGGCCGGTGAGGCGGGCGATGTCCACCTTGGTCAGGCGGCCGTGTCGGCGGATCAGGGAGAGGATCAGTCGCTCATTGTAGAGGCGCACGCCGGTCTGGTTGGTGCCCCGCCCGTGCGAGGCGTGGACCGGGCCGGGATCATCCGGCAAGGGGTTGCGTTGCATGAAATCCGACCCCGTTCGACGCCTTGGCGGGCGGTCCGGCGGCGCCCGCCTTTGCGCGCCGGATCGTCTTGTTCTGGCGGAATGATGAACCAGGTCAGCGGCTTCGTCAATTAATAACTCGTACTGATTTATTAAAGTGGTCCGCGTGATCTCCGTGCCTCGCGGAAGACCGCGCCCCCCGAGGAGGCGCTGATCAGAAGTGGTAGGCGATGCTCATGAACGGGCCATGGAGCGTCGTCTCGTAGCGGAAGTTCGAGCGAGGGCCGGTCACCGATTCGTAGTCCGTGTACAGCGCGCGATAGCCGAGGGCGGTGGACCAGGCCTCGGTCCAGTTGTAGCCGACCGAGATCAGGCCCTGCGACGTCAGCTTGGAGCTGGAGGAGAGGCCGAAGCCGCCCACGTCGGCAAGGGCGTTGAGGAACCACTTCTCGTTGATGCGATATTGAAGGGCGAGGCCGAACACCGGATCGAGCCAGTCCTTCACGTCGGTTTCGGAAAGCGAGATGAGGCCGCCGAGGGAGGAGAGCGTGGTGTCGGCGGTCAGGCGCTGGTAGCGGAAGCCCGCCGTGGCGCTGAGGTCGAAGCCCGGCCCGCCGATGGGCAGGCGATAGCCGGCGGCGCCGGAGACGATCAGGAGGCGCTGCGATAGGTCGAACTGCGTGCCCCGGCCATCATCGATGGACTTGCTGGCGCTCAGCTGCGACCAGAACAGGTCGGCGAACAGGGTCCAGTTGTCCTTCTTGGCGAGGAAGCTGCCCATCACCGCGCCGTCGAAATGGGACAGAATGTCGGCGAACGAGGCGTCCACCGGAAAGGTCGGCAGGTCGCGGATGCCGATGTTGCCGTTGATGCCCGTGGCCCAGCCATAGAGCACCGCCTCGAACTGCCATTTCGAATCGGACGGAGGGGAGAAGGACGGGGCGGCCGCCGGACTGGTCGCGAGGTCGGCGGCGCTGGCGGGCGCGCTCGGGATGCTGAGCCCGAACGAGAGGGCCGCGACCGGCAGGGCGGCGCGACAGGCCACCGCCACGGCGCGCGCGCGCCGACGCAGCCGCTCCTTGCGTGGGGGGTGTCGATCGGCCCCCGACGGGGCGGCGGTTTCGGTGCGATGCAGTGTCATGAGGTTCCCCCCTCGTGTCGTCAGTCTTCGGCTGTTGCAGGCGGACCTGACCCCATGCCGCATGCCCGAGCCGGACCGGCGCCCGCCGTGTGGCGGGCGCCGGGCGCGCTCAGTAGCAGGGCGGGTAGGGGTAATAGCCGCAATAGTAGGCAGGCGGCGGCGGTGGCGCCGCCGCAGCGGCCCCGATCGCCGCACCGGCGGCAACACCCACGGCGGCACCGGCCACGGCCGCGCCTGCCGGATAGGCGGGATGGGCATACCAGGCGCCGTGATAGACCGGCGCGTGGTAATAGGCGCCGCCGTGATAGGCGCCGTAGCCGCCCACATGCACCGCGCCGCCGCCATAGGGACCGCGCACCGCCCAGGCATCGATGAAGAGCGCCACCGGACCGCCGGGGGTCAGGGTGCCTTCCAGCACCGCCACGTCGAAGGTGAGGGTGGAGCCATCGAGCTTCGGCGTCTTCAGCGTGACCACCACGTCGGACACCTCGCCGGGCTTGGCGCCCAGTACCGAGACGGTGGCATTGGGCGGATCGATGGCGAAGCTGTCCTTGCCCTCGTCCCACTGCATGAGGAATTGCTGGATCGTCTCATGGCCGGCCGCGCGCACCGGGCGGTCGGCGAAGACGATGGTATTGGCGGAGACGCCGGTGAGGGTGAGCTTGTTCCCCTCAAGCTTGGCGCCCGCAGCATTGATCACGGCCAGCGAGGGGATCGGGCGGCCGGCATGGGGCACGCCGATGGTCTTCTGCAACGGCACGTGCTGGGGCTTGGCCGCGTCCTGCGCCAGCGCGGCGTCGCAGGTGAGAACCAGCATCGCCGCCGCAAGGGTGCCGGTCCAGCGGCGCGGCGGCGTCGGGGAGCATGCAGGGGTCGTGATCATGATCTCGGCTTCCTTCAATGCGGAGCTAAAGCACGCGCCGACCAGAGTGCGCCGCAATCTGCGCGGCGCGTGCATTCTTTCTAAAAGTTGCGAGCCGGATTCACCACACGCGTTGCGTCATTCCGCACGGATTTGTCCAGGCCTCCGACTTCCGACGCCAGGCCAGGAGGGAGGCCCCCCGCGCGCGGCGCCCGTACCATCTTGGGGAACCCGCCAGGCCACAGGCCTGGCGGGCCCTGGGACGGCGCTACCGGAGGCAGCCTTCCACGAACTTGATCCGGTCGAACATGTCGAGGCCCTTGGCGAGGGCTTCGGCCCGGCAGGACTTCAGCTTGTCCAGCCGGTCCGCCATCCGGGGCGCGGCGATGCCGCCCACCGGGTTGACGCCGGCCTCGCCGGGGGCCGGGCCGTCACCGGCTTTCGCCGCCGCGTCGCGCAGCTTGGCGATGTCCTCCGGCGTCAGCTTCGGCTGGTCGATGGCCAGCGTGATCTTGTTGATCTTGCCGGTGAAGGCGAACGGCACCTGATAGTCGGCGTCGTCCACCGGGGTCCCGGTGTCGGAGCCCACGTCCAGATTCTCGTCCCAGGCGAGGATGAGCGGGATGGTGTGGGGCATGGACTGGGTCGCCACCACCTTGCCGTCCACGCTCAGGGTGCCGGTGCCGCTCTGGCCGAGTCCGCTGCTGGAGCCGAAGGCCAGCGTTCCCATGCCGAGGCCGTCATATTTGAAGTCGAACACCAGGGTGTGCTTGCCCGGCGCCAGCGGCTCGGTGCCCTGCCACTTCACCTTCTTCAGGCCAACGAGGTTCCAGGTGAAGGTCGGCTTGCCCTTGAGCAGGTAGAAGCCATAGCCGGCGAACCGCCCGCCCTGGGTGATGAGCATGCCGTCGCCGCCACCCTCGGGCACCACCACATCCGCCGTGAAGCTGTAGGAGGTGTTCAGCACCGAGGGCGCGTCGCCATTGGGTGTGCCGGTGAGCGGCGTGGTCCAGGTGAAGACGTTGCGGCCCGCGGTGATGCTCGGGCGCGGCGTGATGAGCCGCGTGGCCACGGTGGAATCGAGGGGAAGCACCTGGTATTTCCGGGCCTCGGACCAGAACAGGTCCGCCATCGCCTTCACCTTGTCGGGATGCTTGGCGGAAACGTCCTCGTACTGGGTCCAGTCTTCCGAAATATTGTAGAGTTCCCACGGATATTTGGCGGGATCGGAGACCAGCGTGCCCTGCGTCACCCACGGCGGGCGCATCACCTTGCTGCTCAGCATCCAGCCCTCGTTATAGATGGCGTGATCGCCCATCATCTCGAAATACTGGGTCTTGTGGGTGGAGGGCGCGGTCGCATTGGCCTTGTCGAAGGTGTAGGCCATGCTGACCCCTTCGATGGGGGCCTGCCTGACCCCGTCCACCATATCGGGAGCCTTGATGCCGCTGGCCTCCAGGATGGTCGGCGCGATGTCGATCACATGGTGGAACTGGGAGCGGATGCCGCCCTTGTCCTTGATCACCTTGGGCCAGGAGATGGCCACGCCCTGCCTGGTGCCGCCGAAGTGGGAGGCCACCTGCTTGGTCCAGGAGAAGGGAGTCGAGAAGGCCCAGGTCCAGCCCACCGCCATGTGGTTGTAGGTCTTGTCCGAGCCCCAGACATCATAGAAATACTTCAGCTGGTCTTCCACCGGCACGTCGACGCCGTTGAACATGGCGACTTCGTTGGGGGTGCCGATGAGCGTGCCTTCGGCGCTGGAGCCGTTGTCGCCGCTGATATAGATGATCAGCGTGTTGTCCAGCTTGCCCATGTCCTCGACCGCCTGGATGACGCGGCCGATCTCATTGTCCGTATACATCAGGAAGGCGGCGTAGACATCCACCTGACGCTTGAACATCTTCTGCTCGTCGTCGGTGAGCTTGTCCCAGCGCTTCAGCAGGTCGTCCGGCCAGGGCGTCATCTTCGCGTTCTGGGGGATGACGCCGAGCTTCTTCTGGTTCTCGAAGATCTGGTCGCGCAGCGCGTTCCAGCCCTTGTCGAACAGGTGCAGGTTCGTCGCCTTCTCGATCCATTCGGGGGTCGGATGATGCGGGGCGTGGGTGCCGCCGGGCACGTAATAGACGAAGAACGGCTGGTCCGGCGTCAGGGTATTGATCTTGTTCATATAGGCGATGGCTTCGTCCGCCATGGCCGTGGTCAGGTTGAACGAGGGATTGCCCTGGAACGGATAGATATAGGTGGTGTTGCGGGCCAGGTTGTCCGGCTGCCACTGGCTGGTGTCGCCGCCCATGAAGCCGTAGAAATACTCAAACCCCATGCCCGTGGGCCACTGGTCGAACGGGCCGGTTGAGATGGCCTGGAAGGCCGGCGTGTTGTGGTTCTTGCCGAACCACGAGGTGCGGTAGCCGTTGTCCCTCAGGATCCGGCCGACGGTGGCCTTGTCTTCGGAGATAATGCTGTTGTAGCCCGGATAGCCCGTGGCCATCTCGGACACCACGGCGAAGCCGGCGGAATGGTGGTTGCGTCCGGTGATCAGCGCCGCGCGGGTGGGCGAGCACAGGGCGGTGGAGTGGAAATTGGTGTAGCGCAGCCCGTCGTTGGCGATGCGGTCGAGGCTGGGCGTGGGAATGACGCCGCCGAAGGTGGACGGCGCGCCGAAGCCGACGTCGTCGGTCATGATGAGCAGCACGTTGGGCGCGCCCGCGGGCGGCACGATCCGCGCCGGCCAGAACGGCTTGGAGTCCTGCGCCAACTCCTTGATCACGCCCTCGAACTTCTGCGGCGGCGCGGGGATCTGGGCACCATCGATCACGATGGTGGAATCCGGGGCGCCGGGCGTCCCGTTGATCTTCTGGGCACTGGCGGGCAACGCGCCGAGTACGGTGAGGCCGGCCATCATTGCCAGCACAAAGATACGGGACATGTCTAGTTTCCTCCGGAAATAGAGGTATTCGCGTATTTCTGACCCGTCTTGTTACTTAACGTCAGTAGAAGCTGTCGCTGGCAGAACATCGATCAGTGTCGGCGCGGAGGAGCGCATATCCTATGATCGAGGTCAATGCGGCTGGCCGGCGTCGAGGCGCCGAATTATACCTCACGCGCCACCGCGTGCCGTGCCCTACTTGCGTCTCGCCGTTAGCGGCGCCGATCATCATTCGATGGGTGGCCGGCGAGGCGCGTGGGCACGCTCTCCCGACGCCCGTCGCAGACCGAGACCACGTGGCGGGGGAAGGAGCGTTCGCGGCGGCTCACGCCACCAGCGGCACCACGGCGGCATTGAGCAGGGTGGCCGCCTCGCGCGGGTTGAGCCGCACCTGAAGCCCGCGCTGGCCCCCGTTGATGAAGACCGTATCGTGGTGGATGGCCTGCTCTTCCATGGCGGCGGGCACCTTCTTCATCTGCCCGAACGGGCTGATGCCGCCCACCTTGTAGCCGCTCATGCGCTCCGCGTCGGCCGGCTTCATCATCTGGGCGGACTTGCCGCCGAACGCGGCGGCGAGCTTCTTCATGGAGACCTCGTGGTCCGACGGCACGATCACGCACACCGCCTTGCCGTCCACCAGCGCCATCAGCGTCTTCAGCACGCGCTCGGGTGTTTCCCCCAGGGCCTCGGCGGCCTGGATGCCGATGCGGTCCGCGTCGGGGTCATAATCGTAGCTGTGCACGGTGAAGGCGATCTTCGCCTGTTCCAGCGTCTTGGTGGCCCGCGTCGCCTTCGACATCCCGATACATCCTGTCCCCATCCGGTCCGCGCCCATGTTGGTCCGCGCGGAGGAACTTGGGAAGATGCTGGGCCGGTCACGCGGGTCGAACGCCGGTACCGTTGTGCGGGAATCTACAGTGTCGGGCCGGCGGATTTCACCTCCGTGAACGCGCGGACCGCGCCCTGATGACCAAACAGGAGCGCCCCGCCGATGGACGGCTTCCGTGGGGGGACCGGAAGCCGTCCATCCGCGGGGCGTGCCCGTGGGGTCTGTGGTTGGAATGCCTGCCCGGGCGGCCTCAGGTCCGACCGCCCTGGGCGGGCCGAGCCTCAGCCGTTGCCGAGGCCGCGGTCGCCCTGCTCCAGGAACAGGCGGTCCTGCTCGGTGATGGTCTGCTGGTCCTTCTGGCCGGAGAGGACGTGGAAGGGCTTGGCAGCATTGCTGTTCTGGTGGGTGGCGGGGGCATAGGCGCGGGGCGTCTCCCGCGAGGTGTTCTGGCCATTCTCCTGGGCCATGGCGGCGGTGGAGGTGAGGGCGAGAGCCGAAACGGCGGCGATGATCAGATGACGCATGGGACACTTCCTTATGTGACCGGTCTCGATGGAGACGGGCTTGATGTCGAAGCCGGGCGGTGCTGCCCGATGCCCAGACCCTAGGGGGTGCTTGTCGCAGAACTGTCCCCGGAAACCGTCGGGTTCGTCGTCAAATGTCGCGTCCGGCGGCCTCGTCACAGGCCGATACATTCGCGGGCGGCGACGCCGGTCGAGGGATGGTGTCAGCCGGGCCGGGCGAGGCGGCAGAGGCGCCAGAAACGGGCCCGGGCAAAGGCGAAAACGGTGGTCCGGGCGCCGGGGAATCGTCCCCGATCGCAAATCCGTGAGCGGTTACAGTCTGATACACTTTTGAACTGGGCACCGCGCGCGCTCGGCCTATGGTCCCTGAAGGAGCAGAGGAAATGGACAGCGCACCCCACATCGCCATCGTGGACGACCATCGCGACATCCGCGATCTGGTCGGCAAATACCTCACCCAGCATGGCTATCGCACCAGCCTCGCGGACAGCGCGGCGGCCCTGCGGCGTCAGCTGGAGCGCGGGGCCGCGCCCGATCTGGTGGTGCTGGATGTGATGATGCCCGGCGAGGATGGCCTTGCCCTGTGCCGCTTCCTGCGCAGCACCACCGACCTGCCGGTGATCCTGCTCACCGCCATGGCGGAGGAGACCGACCGCATCGTGGGCCTGGAGATCGGTGCCGACGATTATGTGACCAAGCCGTTCAGCCCGCGAGAGCTGCTGGCGCGCATCAAGGCGGTGCTGCGCCGTGTCCACAGCCTGCCGCCGCAGAAGGGGCATATCGCCGCCAAGACCGTCCGCTTCGACCGGTGGAAGCTGGACGTGGGCCGCCGCGAGCTGATGACCGAGGATGACGTGGCCGTGCCCCTGAGCACCGCCGAATTCCGCTTGCTGTGCGCCTTCCTCGACCATCCCGGCATCGTGCTGAGCCGCGACCAGCTGCTCGACCTCACGGCGGGGCGCGCCGCCGATCCGTTCGACCGCAGCATCGACAACCAGGTCAGCCGCCTGCGCAAGAAGGTGGAGGCCGATCCCAAGGTGCCGGCCCTCATCAAGACCCACTGGGGCGGCGGCTACAGCCTCACAGCGGAGGTGGAACGCGCATGATCCGCCTGTTCCGGCGCAGCCTCGCCGCGCGCTTCATCTGCTTCACTTTGGTCATTCTTGCGTTGTCGCAGGTGGTGGCCTTCTGCATCTCCTGGGATCAGCACGGCCAGTCTCTGCGCAAGGTGGCCAAGGGCGAGATGCTGAGCCGCTGCGCCGCGCTGGTGCGGGTGCTGGTAGCGACGCCGCCGTCGCTGCAAAACGATATCCTGCGCGCCAGCGACACCAGCTTCACCCGCTACTGGATCTCGGCGGCCACCCCCCGGCCGCCCGCCGAGTGGCGCGCCGCCGCCTGGACCGAGCTGCGCCGGCCGCTGCCACGGGTCCATCTGCCCGCCCATGTCGGCGCGGGAGAGCCGGAGCCGGTGGTCCAACTGCCCAAGGTGCCGCCCCAGGGGGGCTCCACCCAATGGATCCCGCTGTCGGCGGAGCTGTGGCCGCTGCCCACCCCGGCCCAGTTCATCTATCTGGATGACGAGAACGGCATGGGCATCGCCGCCCAGCTGCCCGATGGATCGTGGCTGAACGCGGCCTTCGTCAAGCCCGGGCACGAATGGTTCTGGACTGCGCGGTCGCTCACTTTCCTCGGCGCGGCGGGCCTGTTCTTCTGCGTCCTCGCGGTGGTCGCCGCGCAGGGCATCACCCGGCCGCTGCGGCGCCTCGCCAATGCGGCGGAAGCCCTCGGCCGGGGCGAGAAGATCGATCCCCTGCCGGAGAGCGGCCCGGACGACGTGACCGCCATCGCCTTCAACCGCATGCAGGAGCGCCTGACGCGCTTCGTGGACGACCGCACCCGCATGTTCGCGGCCCTGAGCCACGATTTGCGGACGCCGCTCACCTCCCTGCGCCTGCGCGCCGAATTCGTCGCTGACGACGACCTGCGGGAGAAGATGCTCGGCACCATCGCCGAGATCCAGGGCATGGCGGAGGCAAGCCTGGCCTTCGTGCGGGCCGAGGCCACCGCCGAGACCACCCGCACGGTGGAAGTGTCGGCTCTGGTGGAGAGCTTGTGCGACGACCTCGCCGAGATCGGCTGGGACGTGACGTTCGAGGACTCCCCCAAGGTCGGCTGCCGCTGCCGGCCGGATGCGGTGCGCCGCGCCTGCCGCAACTTGGTGGAGAACGCGGTTCGCTACGGCGAGCGGGCGCGGGTGCGGGTGGAGCGCAGCGGCGATGCCGCCCTCATCGTGGTGGAGGACGATGGGCCGGGTATCGCCGAGGAATTGCAGGAGCAGGTGTTCGCTCCCTTCTTCCGGCTGGAAAGCTCCCGGTGCCGGGAGACCGGCGGCCACGGCCTTGGCCTTGCCATCGTGCGTACCGTCGCGCGCCGCCACGGCGGCGACGTGACCCTCGCCAACCGGGCGGGCGGGCTCACCGCCGTCTTCAGCCTGCCCCTCGCCGGCCATGGGGCTGTGCTGGAGACCGAGCCTGCGGCGCGACCGGAGCGAGTGCCGCAGGGCCTGGCCGCGACCTCGTGACCTGAGGCGGGGGCCGGCCGTCCCAAAGGTCGGCTCGCAAGGGTCGGCTCGTCCGCAGCTTCCCCTGACCTGTCATGGGGTTGCGCCCGGATGGGGCCGGCCGCGGCGGGCGGCGTGCCGGCGATGGCGAGGCATGGCGAGGAGCTGGCATGGCCTGCGCGCCCTTTCCCGCAGGCGCCTGATGGCCTATTTGCGCGCACAAGCTCCCCATCTCCCCGAGATCCCCGCGCATGATACGCCTCGACAATATCGGCAAGCAGAACGGCAAGCAGATCGTCTTCATCGAAGCCTCGGCGGCGCTGCTGAAGGGCGAGAAGATCGGCCTCGTCGGCCCCAACGGCGCCGGCAAGACCACGCTGTTCCGTATGATCACCGGCGAGGAGCCCCCGGACGAGGGGCAGGTGAGCGTCGATCGCGGCATCACCATCGGCTATTTCAGCCAGGATGTGGGCGAGATGGAAGGCCGCAGCGCGCTGGCCGAGGTGATGGACGGCGCCGGCCCGGTGAGCGTCGTCGCGGCCGAGCTGAAGGAGCTGGAGACGGCCATGGCCGACCCCGAGCGCGCCGAAGAGATGGACGCCATCATCGAGCGCTACGGCGAGGTGCAGGGCCGGTTCGAGGAACTGGGCGGCTATGCGCTGGAGGGCCGCGCCGCCGAGGTGCTGGCCGGCCTCGGCTTCAGCCAGGAGATGATGGACGGCGACGTGGGTAAGCTCTCCGGCGGCTGGAAGATGCGGGTGGCGCTGGCCCGCATTCTGCTCATGCGCCCGGACGTGATGCTGCTGGACGAGCCCTCCAACCATCTCGACATCGAAAGCCTGATCTGGCTGGAGGCCTTCCTGAAGGGCTTCGACGGCGCGCTGATGATGACCTCCCACGACCGCGCCTTCATGAACCGCATCGTCACCAAGATCGTGGAGATCGACGCCGGCGCCCTCACCACCTATTCGGGCGACTATGAGTTCTACGCCCAGCAGCGGGCGCTGAACGAGAAGCAGCAGCAGGCGCAGTTCGAGCGCCAGCAGGCCATGTTGGCCAAGGAGATCCAGTTCATCGAGCGGTTCAAGGCCCGCGCCTCCCACGCCGCGCAGGTGCAGAGCCGGGTCAAGAAGCTGGACAAGATCGACCGGGTGGAGCCGCCCCGTCGCCGCGAGAGTGTGTCGTTCGAGTTCCAGCCGGCGCCGCGCTCCGGTGAGGACGTGGCGAGCCTGAAGGGCGTCCACAAAAGCTACGGCAGCCGCACCATTTATGAGGGGCTGGACTTCCACGTGCGCCGCCGCGAGCGCTGGTGCGTCATGGGCGTCAACGGCGCCGGCAAGTCCACCCTGCTGAAGCTGGTGACCGGCGCGACGGAGCCGGATGCCGGCACGGTGGCGGTGGGCGGCAGCGTGAAGATGGCCTATTTCGCCCAGCACGCCATGGAGGTGCTGGACGGCGAGCGCACCGTGTTCGAGACCCTGGAGGATTCATTCCCGCAGGCGGGGCAGGGCGCGCTGCGCGCGTTGGCCGGCTGCTTCGGCTTCTCGGGCGATGATGCGGACAAGCGCTGCCGGGTGCTGTCGGGGGGCGAGAAGGCCCGCCTCGCCATGGCGCGCATGCTCTACGATCCGCCCAACTTCCTGGTGCTGGACGAGCCCACCAACCATCTCGACATCGCCACCAAGGAAATGCTCATCGCCGCGCTGGCGGACTATGAGGGCACCATGCTGTTCGTTTCACACGACCGGCACTTCCTCGCCGCCTTGTCCAACCGGGTGCTGGAGCTGACCCCGGACGGCATCCACCAATATGGCGGCGGCTACACCGAATACGTGGCCCGCACCGGCCAGGAAGCCCCCGGCCTGCGAAGCTGACGCCAACGGCCTCGGTCAGGGACCGAGGCCGTTCGGGTTGGTGCATATCGCGCCCCGGCTGGATCAGCCCGGGCGCTCCCGTGCTCAGAACTTGTAGGACAGTGTGGCCTTGCCGCCGTTGTCGGTGGCGCCCGAGCCGAACTGGCCGGCATAGACGAGGCCGAGCGTCGCCTGCGGGGAGAGCTTGATGTCGAGGCCGGCTTCCACCACCGCCGCATCCTCGGCGATGGGCACGCCCGCCACCGTGTAGGCGTCGAACACCGCGAAGGCGTTGACGGAGGTAGGCGTGGTGTCGCCGAAGGCGTGCCGCCAGCCCAGCGTGCCCCGCGCCACCGCGGCCATGGAGCCGAGGTCGAAGGCGGCGGAGGCCCGAAGCCCCAGGGTGGTGAAGGTGACGCCGGTGCTCTCGCCGTCCACGGTCAGCGCCGCGATGCCGCCGGTCTCGGTGAAGCCCTGGGTGTCGAGATTCACATAGGCGAGATTGGCGAAGGGCTCGAAGGCGACGCCGGCGGCGTTGATCCGCCAGCCCAGCTCGCCGAACACCTGCGCGGTGCCGGCCGTGTAATCGCCCGAGAGCTGGTCGAACAGGCCGGGGAAGGCGACGGTGCGGGTGCTGGACACATCCTGCCACGTATAAGCCGCGCCGGTGCGCAGGGAGAGCGCCCCCCAGGCGCTGCCGCCATAAAGGCCCACGTGGTAGTTGTCGCTGCTGCCGGAGGAGGCGCGGTCATCCACCGAGAATGACGTGCCACTGTAGCCGGCGAGGACGCCGACGCGCCAGTCGCCCACCGGAGCGTCCGCCCCCACGAGCAGGCCGCCCGTGGAGCTGTCGAGGCTCGCCGCGTTGCCGTCGGTGTCGATGGAGCCCCAGGAGCCGAAGCCGGTGGCCCAGAACACGAGCCCGTCATGGTTCGGCGCCACCTTGGTGGGCACGCCCTTGACGTAGGCGAGGGCCGGCGCGCTCGCCGTGGCGACGGCGTCGGTGGCGGCGCGCAGGCGGTCGTTCATGGCGTTGCGCACGAAGCGGCTGTCCTCGATGAACACCGTCTTGGCGCTGGCATAGAGCTCGCCGGACAGCAGGTCGAAGGCGACGCGGGCGGCGGCGAAGCTCGCCTGGTTGCCCACCGCGAAGGAGAGCGCGCCGTCCGCCGGCAGCCGGTCGAGGGCGGCGGCGGTGTTGCGCTGGTTGAAGGTGAGGGCGGCGTCGGCGAACTGGGTGGTCTTCTCCACTTCCAGCGCCATGGTGGTGCCGTCGGAGACGAGGCCGAGGTCGTAGAACGGGGTCAGATAGGTGTCGCCGGTGAGGGCGAAGAGGCCGCTGATGCCGCCCGCGGCGGTGAGCACGGTGTATCGCGTCCCCACCAGGTAGGGGCCCGAGCCGGAGCGGTCCACGTCGAGCACGGCGCCGGTGGCGATGGTGGCCGCGCCGTCCACGACGGTCTTGTCCGCCGCGCCGGTGGAGGTGTTCAGCTCCACCGCATAGGTGGAGGTGGACGTGAAGCCGGCGTTGCCGCCCACCGAGAGGGTGCCGATGGAATTGCCCGGCGCCAGCGTGCCGGCCACCGTGAGGTTGCCGCCGATCTTGCCGTAGCCGCCCAGCGTGCCGGCGCTGTCCACCACCACGTTGCCGCCGAGCACGGTGCTGCCGCCGTCCGCGCCCACCAGCAGGGTGCCGCCATGGACGGTGGTGAGGCCCTGGAAGCCGGAATCGTCCCCGGTGAGGCGGGTGACGCCGGCATACACGTCGATGGCGCTGGTGGTGCCGGTGCTGGAGATGTTGGCGGCCAGCTCGTAGGGCGAGATGGCGGTATGGTTGAGGACGAGGGTTCCGGCGCCGTCGCCGAACGCGATGGAGCCCACCTGCAGCGTGCCCGCCGCGGCCGGTGCATCGGCCGCCGCCGCGCCGATGATGAGGGTGCCGGCGCTGCCCGCGGCGGTCGCGATATCAAGCGTTCCGGTACCGGTCGCGCCGACCTTCACCACGCCGCCGTCGGTGACGGTGAGGCTGCTGCCGCCGTCGATGTGGAGGCTGGAGCTGTTGCTCCAGATGGATCCGGCGCCCGAGATGGTGGCGCTGCTGGCGAACCCGTCCGAGCCCAGATAGCCGTCGGTGTCGGAGACGCTGCCGCCATTGGTGACGTTCAGCGTGCCGGTGCCGTCGATGTGGAGGCTGGCGCTGTTGCTCCAGGTGGAACCGGTGCCCGAGATCGTGGCGGTACCGCCGAGCCCGTTCGTGCCCACATAGCCGTCCTGGGAGGAGACGCCGCCGCCGTCGGTGACGGTGAGCGTGCTGCCGCCGTCGATGTGGAGGCTGGCGCTGTTGCTCCAGGTGGAGCCGGTGCCCGAGACCGTGGCCGTTCCGGCGATCCCGTTCGAGCCCAGATAGCCGTCCGTGTCGGAGACGCTGCCGCCATCGGTGACGTTCAGCGTGCCGGCTCCGAGATAGCCCACGTAAACCGTGTCGCTGGACAGGCTCGATCCGGTCCCGGTGATGGTTGCCGTGCCGCTGGCAGAGCCGCCGATATAGGTCGTCGGCGCGGAGGCGGTGGCGCCGTTCTCCACGTTCAGCGTGCCGGTGCCGAGGAAGCCCACGTACAGCACGGAGCTGCCGGTGATGGAGGATCCCGCCCCGGTGACGGTCGCGGTGCCGTCCTTGAAGCCGCCGATGGTGGTGTTGATGGCGGAGACGGAGCCGCCGTCCTCCACGTTCAGCGTGCCGGTGCCGAGGAAGCCCACGTACAGCGTGGAGCCGCTGGAGAGGGAGGATCCCGCGCCGGTGACCGTCGCGGCGCCGTCGGTGAAGCCGCCGATGAACACCACCGTCGCGGAGACGCTGGCGCCGTCCTCGATGTTCAGCGTGCCGGAGCCGAGAAAGCCCGAATACAGGACCGTGGAGGAGAGGGACGACCCGGTCCCGGTGACGGTCGCGGTGCCGGTGGCGAAGGCGCCCACCGAGACGGTCGGCGCGGAGACGGTGCCGCCGCCTTCCACCGTCAGGCTGCCTTCGTTCAGGAAACCGACCTCGAGCGGAACGGCCAGGTTCCAGTCGGGCGAAACGGCGGGGCTGGGGTTCACGTCGCCGGTGGTGGTGACGCTCTGCGCCCAGGCGGTGACTGGCACGACCATGCCGGCGGCCAGCACCGAGGCAGCACTGATTCGCGCTCCGGCCCGCAGGGCGCGCAACGTCATCGTGCCGCCGATGGCCTTGCGCCCGCGCAGCCGCTCCGTCTTCCCGTTGCCCATAAAGCCCCCAACGCCCATCCGAACCCTGCCCAGGTTCTGCAACATCCGAACGTATATGCTGCGTCGCGGCGGGCCAATAGCCAGGGGCGGCCCGCAAGTTGAGCTTGGCCATTCCTGAATTGCGAAAGAGAGTTGCCGGCTGAGGGATGCGCATTCGACAGAATCGGGTTGTATCTCGGGCAGTTACGTCAGGACTCTCCTGGCAAACCACTGGATGAACCTCGTCGATCGCTTGGTATCATTGGAGCTTGGTCGCAGGTCGGGTGGTCGCGCGTAAGCAATGCTGCGCCGGCTCTACCCGCATTGCGTGCGTTAACGCCTGTGGAGTCTGTGCTGCCCCCGTGGGCGGCTGCTGGGGTCTCAGGCGGGGTGGGTGGTATTGTCGCAGGTGGGCGGTCCTGTCTTCTGACCCCGCGACAAGGAGCGCTCCCGCGCTCAGGATCAGTAGCGCAGGCGGGCGTAATAGGAGGTCTGCGCCGCGGCGCGGGCCTGCCCCAGGGTGAGGATGCCGCGTGCGCGCAGCAGCGGCAGCAGCTTCAGGAAGATCTCGGCGGTGGCCAGCGCGTCGCCCAGCGCGGTGTGGCGGCCGGAGACGGCGATGCCGAGGCGCGCCGCCATGGCTTCCAGGCCGTGGCTGTCCTCCCCCGGATGGACGATGGCGGCGAGCAGCAGGGTGTCGAGCACCGGCTGATCGAAGCGCACCCCGCTGGCGTTTTCCTTGAGGGTCAAAAAGCGCATGTCGAAGGCCACGTTGTGGCCCACGAGAACGGTGTCGGCGGCAAAGGCGTGGAAGGCGGGCAGCACCTGCGGGAGGGTGGGCTTGCCGCGCACCATCTCCGGCCGGATGCCGTGCACCGCGATGCCAGCCTCCGGAATGGAGCGCTGCGGGTCCACCAACTGGTCGAAGCATTCGCTGGCGAGCAGCCGGCCGTTGACGATGCGGGTGGCGCCGATCTGGAGGATTTCGTCGCCGCCGGCGGGATCAAGGCCGGTGGTCTCGGTGTCGAACACCGTATAGGCGATCTCGCTGAGCGCCCGCTCGTCGCTCTCACGGCTCTGCGCGCTCGCGGCGAACAGGTCGAAATCATAATAGGCCGGGCGGCTCTCGCCGGGGGCAGGCACTTGCGCCACCGTGCCGGCGGCCACCGGCAGCAGGAAGCGGAACAGCGCCCCCGAACCGTCGCGCGCATGCTCCAGCCACAGCTCGCCGCCGTGCCGCTCCACCACGTCGCGCACCGTGAGGGGGGAGGGAGCGTCGGAGGTCTGCATGGGGCGGGTCTGCCAGCCTGCGAGGTCGAGGCCGGGCGCGGTGCCCTGGAACGCGAGGTCGAGATGCGCCCGCCCGCCCGCCGGCGCCAGGCGCAGGGCGAATCTGGGAGCGTCCAGCGCCTCGGCAAGGCGCGCGGCGAGGAAGGCGAGGGCCTGAATCAGGGCGAAGCTGTCCACGCTCAGCCAGAGGTCGGCGTCCACCGCAACCGTGTCCACCTCCTGCCCGGTCTCGGCGGTGATGCGCTGGGCGGCGGCTGCGGCAAGGTCGGCGCCCAGCATGTCCTGCAGCGGCCAGCGGGTCTTCATGTCGTGGGAGGCGTCGGCGGCGAGTGTCGTGAGGCGGTGGCTCATGACGCCCACCTCGTCGCGCACCACGGCCTGGAAGCGCTCCCGGTCGGCGGGTTCCAGATCCGGATAGTCCAGCATGTCGAGGGCGGCCTGCATGCTGGCGAAGGAGGCCCGGCTTGCCTCGGAGAGATCGAGCCAGCGGCGGTCCTGCCGCGAACGCGCCTCGTATTCGTCGGTGATGTCGTCCAGCAGCAGCACGAAGCCGGTGATGTCGCCCTTGTCGTCCGCCGCCGCCCGCACCGGGGCAAGCGACACCTGGATGAGGTGGCCAAGCGGCGTCGTGGTCACGAAGCGCGCCGAGGCCTGGGCGTCGCCGCGGGCGATGCGCCGGGCGATGCCTTCGCGGGCATGGTCGATGAGGGCGCGGTCGATGACCGCATGGATGGACCGGCCGAGGCCGATCAATTCAGCGCCCGCCACGCCCCCCGGCGCCTGCGACAGGGTGCGGAAGAGGGCGCGGGCGCGGGCGTTGTAGAGCAGGATCCGCCCTTCGAGATTGAGCACCACCACCGATTGCTCCAGCTCCGCCATCAGGGCGGCGAGCTGGTCGCGTTGGAGCGCCACGTCGCGGCTGGCCTCGGCGATGAGGCGGGCCATGTCGTCCTGAAGGG
Source organism: Xanthobacter autotrophicus (assembly GCF_005871085.1). Classification (GTDB taxonomy): domain Bacteria; phylum Pseudomonadota; class Alphaproteobacteria; order Rhizobiales; family Xanthobacteraceae; genus Xanthobacter; species Xanthobacter autotrophicus. The sequence continues at coordinate 54,905 of NZ_VAUP01000038.1, forward strand.
CGCGGCGCTGGCCGGCGAGGGCGTTGATGGCCTCGCCAAGCGCACGCATCCCGGTACCGGCCTGGGGCGGCAGGGGCGGGGCAGCGGCATCGCCGGCCAGCACGCGGGTGGCATCGGCGAGGCGGGCCGGGGCTTCCCCATAGCGGGCATAAAGGCGAAAGGCGACGAAGCCGGCGCCGAGCGCGGCCAGGAACCACCACAGCACCACCAGCATGCCATGGCTGTCGATCAGCGGCGCGAGGGTATCGGCGACTGCGGCGCGGTCGGCGGGGCCGAGCGCTGCAAACAGCAGGCCGGCGCCGAGGAGGAGCCACAGGCCAAGAAGTGCGCCCGGCGCGAGCACGACCAGCGCCAGACGCCGGTTGAAGTTCATGCCGGCATGTCCTTCGGCAGCTCGCCCGCCCCGGCGCTGCCGGTCGCCAGTGCCCGGGCTGCGGTGTCCTTCGCCAGCATGTCCTTCACCTGCTGCACCAGGTCGCGGGTGGAGAAGGGCTTGGTGACATAGGCATCCGCCCCGGCGCCGACGCCGCGCGCCATGTCGGTCTCGCGGCCCTTGGCGGTGAGCATGACGATGCAGGTGGAGCGCACGTCGGCATCGGCCCGCACCGCCTCGCACACGTCGAAGCCGGACATGCCGGGCATGGTGGCGTCCAGCAGGACGAGGCGAGGACGCTCGCGGCGGATGGCCTCCAGCGCCGCGCGCCCGTCACGGGCCACCAGCACCTCGAAGCCCTCGCGCTTCATCATGAATTCCAGCGACACGACGATGTTGGGCTCGTCGTCGGCGATCAGCACCTTGGCGGCGCAGGCCTTGGCCGGGGCCAATTCGGGAATCATGGCGTTTCCTCCCTCGTGTTGCCGCCGGCCAGGGCTTCCACCTTGCCTGCGGGTTCGGATGCGGCAGGGGCAAGCCCTTCCGCACCGGCATCTGGCTGGAAGGGCAGTCGGAACGCGAAACACGCGCCGCTGCCGTCTTGGTTCTCCAGCCACATCCTGCCGCCGAAATGATCCACGATCCGGCGGCTGATCGGAAGCCCCAGCCCGGTGCCGGGGGGGCGGGTCAGGGCGTCGCCGCCCTGACGGAACTTCTCGAATATGGTGTCGCGCTCGCCCTCGGGCACCCCCGGCCCGTTGTCTTTCACCCGAACGACGAGGCCGTCGCCCTCCACATGAAGGCTGACGTGGACACGCCCGCCCTCGGCCGGGACGAACTTGACCGCATTGGAGATGAGGTTCAGCACCACCTGCGTCAGCCGGTCGGGGTCGGCGCGCAGCAGTGGCACCGCGTCGGGCGCCTCGAACGTGATCTGCGCGCCCCGGCTGCGCGCCAGCTCGGTGGTGGCGGTGACGGCGTCGCGGACGAGGCGGCGCAGGTCCACGTCGGCATTGTGCCATTCGCCATGACCGGATTCGAGCTTGGCCATGTCCAGCACCTGGTTGACGAGCCGGCCCAGCCGCTCGCTCTCGCCCACGATGATGGTGAGGAATTCCTGGCGCTGGGGCGCCTCCATGTCGGGGGCGTCCAGCATCAGCTCGGACAAAGCGCGGATGGCGGTGAGCGGCGTGCGCAATTCGTGGGTGACGGAGGAGACGAAATCGTCCTTCAGCTCGTCGAGGGTGCGCAACTGCGCGTTGGCGGCGGACAATTCGGCCGAGGCGATCTCCAGCGAGCGGGATTTTTCCTCCAGCGCCAGCGCGTAGACCCGCAATTGCGAGGCCTCGTTCAGGATCTCCATGACATCGGCGGGGCTGAGCGGCTCCTCCTCCGCCACCGCCGCCACCAGCACCCGCGCCGAGGCGCTGCCCACCGCGCCGGCAAGGCGCCGCTCCACCTTGTCCACGAGGCGGGCGTCGGCGGTGAGGTCGGTTCCCACGGCGACGCCGCTCTCGTGGGAATGCTCTTCGAAGATCTGGCGCGCGGCGTCGGGGCCGAGCAGGCGGCTCGCCAGCGCCATCAGGTCGGCGGGGCGCGCGCGGCCGCGCCAGAACACCGGGTCGGCGGCGCCTGCGGTTGCCGTGGCATGGCCGCGGGCGAACACGTCCACGAACAGCAGCGCCTGGCTTGCCTCCCGCCCCGAGGGCGCGCGCCACAGGGACAGGCCCACATAGAGCGCGACGTTGACGGTGAGGCTCCAGAACAGGGAGTGGGAGAGGTTGTCGAGACCCTGAAGGCCGAACAGGCGCTCCGGGGCGAGGGCGGTGATGCCGAACGGGCCGTGGGTGAGGAAGCCGTCGTCGATCCATCCCGATTTCGCCACCGAGGGCAGCATCAGGGTGTAGGCCCACACCACAAAGCCGCCCAACAAGCCCCCGAGCGCCCCGGCGCGGGTGGCCTCGCGCCAGTACATGCCGCCGAACAGGGCCGGTGCGAACTGGGCCACGGCGGCAAAGCTGATGAGGCCGATGGAGACCAGTGCATAGGCCTCCCCCGCCACCTGGAAATAGAGATAGCCGAGCAGCAGGATGGCGAGGATGGCGGCGCGGCGGATGTTGAGGATGAGCGCCGTCAGGTCGCCGCCGGCCCGCGCATTGTCCTGTCGTGACGCGTTTTCTTCACGCGAACCGGTTTCCACTTCGCTTGAAAACGCTTTGCGACCCTGGCGCCGCAGCAGGGCAGGCATGACGAGATCGTTGCAGACCATGGTGGAGACGGCGATGGTCTCCACGATCAGCATGCCGGTGGCGGCCGAGAGCCCGCCCACATAGGCGAACAGCGCCAGCCCGGTGGCCCCGTTGGCCAGCGGCAGGGACAGCACGAAGGTCTCCGGGTCCGCGCCATTCGGGCCGAGCAACAGCAGGCCGCCCAGCGCCAGCGGCAGCACGAAGATGTTGATGACGAGGAGATAGGCCGGAAACACCCAGGCGGCGCGCTTCAGGTGCCGCTCGTTCACGCACTCCACCACCATCATCTGGAACTGGCGCGGCAACAGCAGCACCGACAGCATGGAGAGCAGCGTCAGCGTGAACCACTGGGCATAGCCGAAGGCGCCGGCCCCGCCCGTGCCGCCGAGGCGCAGCAGGGAGGCCATCTCCGGCACCGCCTTGGCCCGCGCCCAGATGTCGGCCATGCCGTCGAACAGGCCATAGGTGACGAACACGCCCACCGCGAGGAAAGCCACCAGCTTGACCAGGGATTCGAACGCCACCGCCGCCACCATGCCCTCGTGACGCTCGGCGCTGTCGAGGTGGCGGGCGCCGAACAGGATGGTGAACAGGGCAAGGGCCAGCGCCACCAGCAGAGTGCCGTCCTGCCACCAGGCCGGGCTCGGCCCGCCGCCGGCCGCCCCGGAAGCGGTGAGCAGCAGGTAGCCCGAGGACACGGCCTTCAGCTGGAGCGCGATGTAGGGCACGATGCCCACCACGGTGATGAGGGTGACCAGAGCCGCCACCAGCGGGCTCTTGCCGTAGCGGCTGGCGATGAAATCGGCGATGGAGGTGATGCGATAGGTGTGGGCGATGCGGATCATCTTGCGCACCACGATCCATGCCAGAAGCATAGCCAGCATGGGCCCGAGATAGATGGGCAGGAACCACACGCCGGTGGCGGCGGCGCGCCCGACGCTGCCGAAATAGGTCCAGGCGGTGCAGTAGACCGCCAGCGACAGGGCATAGATCCAGGCGTTGCCGATGATCGAGCGGCCTTCCCGCGCGCGCCGGTCGGCGAAGGCGGCGACGGCGAACAGGAGCGCGAGGTAGAAAACCGCCGCGCCCACCACCACGGGCGCGGAGATCATGGCGCCTCCGCTGGAGGCTGCTGCACGCCGTCTCGCGGCGGCAGGATCGGTGGCCAGATTTGAGGGGTGACCTTCGGCCGGCGCTCGCTGGCCACCGCGAGGGCGGCGATCAGCGCCGCCCAGATGGCGAACAGGGCCACCGGCAAGAGCGGCAGGCCGAACACGGTTGCCTCCGCGTCCCACACCATGAGCAGCGGGAAATTGAAGGCCAGCACGCCGGTGGCGAACAGGGCCAGCAGGATCTGCGGGCGCGGCCCACGCTCGGACGGGGCATGCGCCTGCGCCGCCGCCGGAACGGCGGGGCGGGGCGGGGCGGGATCCCCGCCGGTCTGGTCACCCGCGCTCATAGGGCGTCGAACCGGTAGTGCCGGGACAGCCATTGCTTGAAGCCCCGCACGATGGCGAGGGCCTCCTTCAGAGCCTGGCGTTCCAGGGTGCCGAGATCGGTGAGGCGGATGGCGTTGCCGGGGGCGCGGCCGGCTGCGATCTGGCGCAGATTATTGGCGAGCTTCAGCGAGATGAGGAAGCGCAGCGCGTCGGTGAGGTCGCGGGCGAAGCTTGCCTCCATATGGCCGGTGGCCACCAGCGCCTGGAGCCGGTCGGCGGTGCCGAGCGCGCCGACCCGGTGTTCCAGCGCCAGCGCCCGCACCCCATGCACCAGAGGGAAGATGCCGAGCTTCTTGATGTCGATTTCCGCCGCCGCCCGCCCGGTGAGGCCCGGCAGCCTCGTCCACCAGCCGCCACCCTCGCCGAAGCGCTCCACCGCCTGGGCGAAGCGGGCGAAATAGCCGGCGTCGTTCATCATCAGGAAGTCCACATGGTCCCGCGCCGCCTTCAACAGCGCGGCGTCCCCCGCCACCGGAGCGGCATCGAGGAAGATGGCGAGATTCATGGGCCCGTCCCGGTCGCCGCCGTGGATCCACTGCCGGAGCGTCTCCTTGAAGGCCGACACATTCTGGCACCACAGGGGCTGGCTCAGCATGATGCCGCCGGGGCAGGGCGGATAGCCGAAATCGATCAGCGCCGCGGTGAAGCGGGCGGTGATGTCGTCGAGGCCGTCGCAGGTGAAGCCGTCGGCCAGCAGCAGGGCATTGTCCTGGTCGGTCTTGATGATCTGCTCGCCGCGCCCCTCCGAGCCCATCACCACGAGGCAGGAGTTGGCGCGCAGGTCCTCCGGGGCCAGCATCTCCCACAGGCGGCGGAACACCTGCCGGTTCAGTTCGCCCACCAGCGCCGCGATGACTTCCACCCGCACCCCGTCCGCATCGAGCACGCCGACGAGGCTGTCGATCTGCCGCGCGGCGGCCTTCAGTTCTTCAAGGCTGGTGGCCTGCTCGGCCTCCAAAGCGATGAGGTGGGAGTGGTTGGCCACGAAGGCCATGAGATCGAGCTGGCCCAGCACGCCGACGATGCCGGCCTCGTCCGTGCCCTCGCGCACCACCACCCGGTGGATGCGGTGGCGCAGCATGAGGATGAGGGCCTCGAACAGCTCGGCGTCGGGGCGCACCGAACAGGGGTCGAAGGTCGCCACCGCCCGCACCGGCAGGCGGGCGGGGGGCGTCTCGCCCAGCAGGGCGTCGCGCAGGTCGGTGGTGGTGAAGATGCCGATGCGGCCGCCGTCGCGCACCAGGGCCTCGCTGAGCCCACGCTCGGACAGGGCACGGCACAGGCTGACGAGGTCCATGGACCCGTCCACGTAGAACGGCTTGCGCAGGAACACGTCGCGCACCCGCGAGGTCATCAGCGAGACGAACTCGCGGCGCTCGCGGCTGGTATTGACGAGAGGCGAGCCTGTTTCATCGGTCATGGATGAAAGCCCCCGCGGTGCCTGGCTAGAGCGCGATCCGAGCAGATGGAATGAATTTGTCCGGTGAATCGCGCACCAAATTCAAGGAACCAAATTCAAGGAAGAAGCATGTGCCGATCGGAGCGCGGCGCAATCTGGCCGGCGCATGCCCTGAAGCCGTCCCGGCGCCGTACGGCCGGGGCCGGCGGCGTCAATGCCGAAGCCCGCCCGGTGTCGGGCGGGTTGGGGGCGCAGGAGCGTCCCGGGAGAGCGGCAGGCCGCTCTCGTGGTTCTTGGGCGGGAAACGGACGCGCCGGTGCGGTCGGATGGCCCGACCGCCTCCAGCTGCCGGAGCGAGGACACCTTGTCCCCGGGCCGTGTCGGCCCGGGGGATTTTGATCCGGCTGTCCTCGTCTTTATGCCGGGCCGGAGGTGATCCGGCCACGGCATCAGGAGAGCCGTGAGGTCAGTGACCCGAGGCTTCCGAGGCTCCGATGCCGGTTTCGGAGCGCACCTGCTGCGCCGGGAAGCCGGCCCGGTCGATCTTCGCCCGCGGGCTGTTGTCGAGGATCGAGAACAGCCAGATGCCGACGAAGCCGAACGTCATGGAGAACAGCGCCGGCGAGGTGTAGGGGAACGGTGCCGAGCCAACCGGGTTGCCCAGGGTAGCTTCCCACACCGACGGCGACAGGATGGTGAGGATCACCGAGGAGGCGAGCCCGAGGAAGCCGCCGATCACCGCGCCGCGGGTGGTGCAATCCTTCCACAGCACCGACATGAACAGCACCGGGAAGTTGGCCGAGGCCGCCACCGCGAAGGCCAGGGACACCATGAAGGCGATGTTCTGCTTCTCGAAGGCGATGCCCAGCAGCACCGCCAGGATGCCGAGGCAGATGGTGGTGATGCGCGAGACCTTGAGTTCCGCCGCGCTGTCGGCCTTACCCTTCTTCAGCACCGTGGAATAGAGGTCGTGCGACACCGCCGAGGCGCCCGAGAGCGTCAGGCCCGCCACCACCGCGAGGATGGTCGCGAACGCCACCGCCGAGATGAAGCCGAGGAAGATGTTGCCGCCGACCGCCTGGGCCAGATGCACCGCCGCCATGTTGTTGCCGCCCACCAGAGCGCCCTTGGCGTCGAGGAAGCCGGGATTGGTGAGGACGAAGGTGATGGCGCCGAAGCCGATGATGAAGGTGAGCAGGTAGAAGTAGCCGATCCACCCGGTGGCCCACATCACCGACTTGCGCGCTTCCTTGGCGCTGGGCACGGTGAAGAAGCGCATCAGGATATGGGGCAGGCCGGCGGTGCCGAACATGAGCGCCATGCCGAAGGAGATGGCCGAGATCGGATCCTTGATGAAGGTGCCCGGCCCCATGATGGACTGGCCAGCCGCTTCAGCGGCCGCCGGGGCAGCGCCCTTGGCGGTGGCGATCTGCGTCTTCACGGCGACCGCCGCCGCGAACATGTTCTCCGGGCTGAAGCCGTAGCGCCACAGCACCATGAGCGCCATGAAGGTGGCGCCGCCGAGCAGCAGGCAGGCCTTGATGATCTGCACCCAGGTGGTGGCGGTCATGCCGCCGAACAGCACGTAGACCATCATCAGCGCGCCGACGATCACCACCGCGATCCAGTAGTCGAGGCCGAACAGCAGCTTGATCAGCTGGCCGGCACCCACCATCTGGGCGATGAGATAGAAGGCCACCACCACCAGCGTGCCGGAGGCCGCGAACACGCGCACCGGGGTCTGGGCGAAGCGGAAGGCGGCCACGTCGGCGAAGGTGAACTTGCCGAGGTTGCGCAGGCGTTCCGCCATCAGGAAGGTGAGGATGGGCCAACCCACCAGGAAGCCGATGGAGTAGATGAGGCCGTCGAAGCCGGAGATCATCACCGCCGCGGAGATGCCGAGGAACGAAGCCGCGGACATGTAGTCGCCGGCGATGGCGAGGCCGTTCTGGAAGCCGGTGATGCCGCCGCCGGCGGTGTAGAAGTCGGCCGCCGACTTGGTCTTCGCCGCCGCCCATTTGGTGATGAAAAGGGTGCCGACCACGAAGATCGCGAACATGGCGATCGCGGTCCAGTTGGTGGCCTGTTTTTCCGAGGCGCCGATGGCCTCGGCAGCGAAGGCCGCCGCGGGAGCCAGCGCCAGCGCGCAAAGGGTCAGGCCCGCAAGGCGCGCCGCCTTGCCGATGAAAGCATGCGTCGACATCACTTGAGCACCTGCTGCTTGATCTTCTCGGAAAGGTCGTCGAACTCGCTGTTCGCGCGGCGGACATAGATGGCGGTGATGAGGATCGTGAAGACGATCACGCCGAAGCCGATGGGAATACCCCATGTCATCACGCCGGAGCCGATACGCGCGGCAAGAACGGCCTTGTCGAAGGCAATAAGCAGGATGAAGCCGTAGTAAACGACCAGCATCGCGAAAGTGAGAATCCAGCCGAAGCGCGAGCGCGTCGCCTTCAACTTCTGATAATTGGGGTCGGCCGCAATGCGCGCGGCCAGAGATGCGTCCATCGGAGCCCCTCCCTTTGCGGTCCACGGCTGTTCCGCGGACCTGATTGTTATCGTGGGACGACGCAGGGCCGGAGCGGGCCACACGTCGCGCCTGCAATCTGGACCAGCCGCGCGGCGGACGCTAGTTGGGGAGATACCGTACTTTGGGCGATACTCCTGCGGCAGGCTCCCGCACCGCACACAGTGCTTTTGGGGCAAAGAATCGCTTCAGATCAGAAGTTTAGCGGTATTTTCGGTGTTTTGCAGTTGCGTTCGACCAGGTCCGGAGCGGCTTTTTCCAAAGCCGCCAGAATCTTATACTTTCGGGTGAAGCAACTCAACGCTCCGCCCTTCGTATTATGAGGATCAGCGCGATCTGTTCCGTGTGAGGTAGCGGGCGGAGGGGTGGCCGGCATTCCGGTGCTCCGGCAGGGGCGCTCTCGGCCCCAACGAATTCCATGTCCTGCCGGAGTCGCTCCGGTGGACACAGGCCGCGCGGGGCGCGCCATGGTGTGCGGTGCAGCACCGCCACCTTGCCGCCGCTCCCGGGGCTGCGGTGCTCTATTTCGGCATCCTCTGCCCCGTTCCCCCTCGACGTGGCGACGACACCCTTGCCCCCACCGTGCCCTCCGCCCGAAATTGGCAGGCGCCGAATCCGGCTACGGTGCGGCAGAGGGGCCGGGCGGGGCCCGGCCGCAGCATCAGAATTCCAGGCCCGGGCCGCGCCCCGCGCCGATCCATCGAGGACAGGTCATGAAGCCCGAGATCATCCAGTTTTGCCCGCAGCTGCCCGGCCTTGAGGCGGCGCTGGCCGAGCGCTTCACCGTGCATCGCTTCTTCGAGAGCAAGGACCCCGAGGGGTTCCTCGCCCGCCACGCCGGCGCCATCCGGGGCCTCGTCACGGGCGCCCACCTCGGCCTGCCGCCGGACCTCGGGGCGAGGCTGCCGGCGCTGGAGATCGTCGCCATCAACGGCGTGGGCTTCGACAAGGTGGATCTGGTGGAGGCCCGTCGCCGGGGTGTTCGCGTCACCAACACGCCGGATGTGCTCACCGAGGACGTGGCGGACTTCGCCATCGGCCTGTCCATCGCACTGCTGCGGCAGATCGTGAGGGGCGACGCCTTCGTGCGCGCCGGCCAGTGGCCGGGCGGGACTCTGCCGTTCGGCGTCAAGGTCTCGCGGCGGCGCTTCGGCATCTTCGGGCTGGGCCGCATCGGGCGGGCCATCGCGCGGCGGCTGGAGGGCTTCGACGCGCAGATCGCCTATTGTGGCCGGACCAGGCAGGACGTGCCCTATGATTTCAAGCCGACGCCGCTGGCGCTTGCGGCGCGTAGCGATGTGCTCGTGCTGGCGGCGTCGGCTTCGGCGGAAACGCGCAATGTCATCGACCGCCCCGTCATGGACGCCCTCGGGCCCAGCGGCGTCATCGTGAACGTGGCGCGCGGCGCGCTGGTGGATGAGCCGGCGCTGCTGGCGGCGCTGCAGGAGGGTCGCCTCGGGGGCGCCGCCCTTGACGTGTTCGCCGACGAGCCGCGGGTGCCGGACGGCTTTTTCGGCCTGTCCAACGTGGTGCTTGCGCCGCACATGGGGAGCGCCACCGGCGAGACTCGGCAGGCCATGGCGGATCTGGTGCTGGCCAATCTGGTGGCACACTTTTCTGGGGAAGCCCTGCCCACCGCCGTGGTGTGAGGCCGGGGCCATCGTGCTACGGGGTGCGGCCGCAGGCCTCCCGTATCATGGTCTCGTCGCGGGCGGCGGCCACCTCCACCGCCAGCGCCTCCAGCACCGGGTCGGGGATGCCGTGGGAGCGCAGCCCGGCGCAGGTCTGGAACAGATAGTCCGCCGCCGAGCCGATGGCGCCGGAGGCGTGGGCGAGCCGGCGGATGATTTCGGCGTGGGTGAGCCCGCCGGCATATTGGCAACTGCTGCGGTCGATGGTGAAGGAGATGGCGCTGCCGAAGCGCGCGCCATCTGCATCGAAAACGTCCAGCCAGCGTGGCACATAGGCGCCCGACAGCATCTCCCGTCGCCACAGGATGGACAGCTCGCGCTCCAGGATCGCCTCGTCGATGCGCAGGGCGATGCCGTGGCAGGCGCCGCCCTCGTCGAGGCCGAGGGTGAGGCCGGGATTGTCGGTGGTGCCGCGCCCGATCAGGGTGGTGAGGCAGAACGCCCGGTGCCAACCCTCGATGCGGGCGGTGCGGTGCTCCTTGGCATGCACCGTGGGATTCCAGATCAGCGATCCATAGGCGAACAGCCAGGCCTCCCCGTCGGGGCGGGCGTCCAGGGTGGCGCGCAGGGAGGCGGCGCGCTCTTCATCGCTGAGCACGCGCAGGGCCGGGGCGTCCCGCGCCGCGATGGCGTCGATGCCGCCGGATTCGATCAGTTCGCGGGTGAGCTCTTGGATCTTCATGGTGACGAAGGGATATAAGCAGGAAGTGCGCCAATGCCATGGCCGTCCGACGCGCGCCAGATGCACCGGCGCAAGCGGCGCTTGCACCATATCCCTGCGCCATTTGCGCCTGCGCGGATGCGTCTGGCCTCGCCGGATCCTTCCTCTCAGCCCGCGCGGCCCCTGATCGAGGTTTCCCCTCTCAGACCGCGTGGCCGATGACGGCGCCGATGGCGGCGGTGACGGCCATGGCGAAGGCGCCCCAGAAGGTGACGCGTACCGTGGGCTTCAGCAGCCCGGCGCCGCCGACGCGGGCGCCCACTGCGCCGAGCAATGCGAGGCAGACGAGGGACCCGCCCGCCACCACCAGCGGGATCGACCCCAAAGGCGCCACGGCGGTGAGCGCCAGCGGCAGGGCCGCTCCGGCGGCAAAGGTTCCGGCGGAGGTGAGCGCCGCCTGGATCGGCCGCGCCACCATGTGCTCGGAGAGGCCCAGCTCGTCGCGGGCGTGGGCGGCGAAGGCGTCCTTCTCCATCATCTGCTGGGCGACCTTCAGGGCGAGCGCCTTCTCGACGCCCCGTTCCACATAGATCTGCGCCAGCTCGGCGAGTTCCGCGCGGGGCTGCTCGGCCAGCTCCTTGCGCTCGCGGGCCATGTCCGCCGCCTCGGTATCGGCCTGGGAGCTGACGGAGACATATTCCCCCGCAGCCATGGACATGGCGCCCGCCACCAGCCCCGCGACGCCCGCCACCAAGGGCTCGTTGGCCGAGGCGGAGGCGGCGGCGACGCCGATCACCAAGCTCGCGGTGGAGATGATGCCGTCATTGGCGCCGAGCACCGCCGCCCGCAGCCAGCCGATGCGGGAGATGAGATGATTTTCCCGATGCATGGCACTTCTCCCTGAGCCTTCCCGTCGATACGCGGCGCGGCACGTCCCTCCATACCCCTTTCCCTGCAACAGGATATGACGCAAATCAGGTGCCTGAAGGAAAGCGTGCCGGGACGGTCTTTCGCGCCTTGGCCCTATGCCGGGAACACGGTCGGGCGGCCCGGCTCCAGCGTGACGAGGCGGTCGGCGATGCCGAGGGTGGCGAAGGCGGCGGCCAGCTCCGTGGCGCTCTCCTTGAAATGCACCCAGCCGTCGGTGTGGGCGGCGACCAGCGTGGCATTGGGAAAGGCGTTCGCGGTTTCCAGCGCGTCGTTGGCGTCCATGGTCATGTGGAAGCGGCCGCGGGGCTCCGCCGAGCCGGCGAAGACGATGACCACCCTGGGCGAAAACCGCCGCGCCACCTCGGCCACGCCCTCGTAGAATACCGTGTCGCCGGTGACATAGATAAGGTCCCCCGGCGCGTCGCGGCCGAGGAGGAAGCCCACCACGTCGCCGGAAATGGGCTCGATCCCCGGCGGCCCGTGGCGGGCGGGGGCGGCGGTGACGAACAGTCGGCCCTTGCCGGGCACATCGAGGGTAGTGGTCTCGAACGGGGCGAGGGCGCGGAGATTGTCGCCACCCAGCCGGGTGGCGCCGATCTGCGTGGTGAAGACGGTGCCCGCCTTGGGCAGCAATGCGCGGCCGGCGTGATCGAGATTGTCGAGGTGCTGGTCGTGGCTCAGCAGCACCGCGTCCAGCGGCAGCACCGCCTCGGCCTCGATGGCGGGGCCGACCGTCTTCTCGAAGTGCACCGGCGCGGTCTGGTAGAGCCGGGGCGGGTCGAAGGTGGGATCGGTGACGAGGCGCAGGCCGTCCGTCTCGATCAGCACGGTGGGGCCGCCGATCAGGGTGAGGGTGAGGTCGCCGGACGGGCTGGTCATGGGGAAGCTCCTGTTTCGCGGCGACAATGGCGCGCTTCAGACTCCGCGAAAATCCGCTATTGTCGCGCAATGGCTGATCGAAATCGCACAGGGCTCGACTGGGAGGACGCCCGCTTCTTCGCGGCGCTGGCACGCCACGGCAGCCTGTCGGCCACGGCGCGGGCGCTGGGCGTCAATCACGCCACCGTGGCCCGGCGCGTGGCCGCCATGGAACAGGCGCTGGGCGAAAAGCTGTTCGAGCGCCGGCCGGACGGCTATGCCTTGACGCCTGCCGGCACCCGCGCTCTGGAGGCGGCCGACGCCATGGAAAAGGCGGCCCGCCGCCTCCTGCGGGCGCAGGAGGAGCGGCCGCTGGGCGGCCTCGTGCGTATCGCCGCCACGCCGAGCCTTGCCGACCTCTATCTGGTGCCGCGCCTTGCCGCCCTCGCGCTGCGCCATCCCGCCATCGACGTGGAGATCGTCTCCGAGCGGCGGCTGGCGAGTCTCGCCCGTCGCGAGGCCGACATCGCCCTGCGCCTCGGCGCCCCCAAGGATGCGGAGGTGATCGCAAGGCGTCTCGCCACCCTGGCCTTCGGCTTTTACGGCACGGCGGACTGGCGCGGCCGGATCGCGGCCGGGGCGGCGCCGGTTTTCGTCGGCTTCGACGAGGCCAACGTCCATCTGCCGGAGGCGGCGTTCCTCGCCCGGCATTTCCCCCGGGCGCGGCTGGCGGTGCGGGCCAATACCCAGTCCACCCAGGCCATTGCCGCCCGCGCCGGCCATGGCATCGCGCTTCTGCCGCGTTTCATCGCGGCGGGGGAGGACGCTTTGGTGAGCGTGCCTCTGGCGCCCCTGCCGCCGACGCGTGACCTGTTCCTGCTCACCAATCGCCTGAGCGCGGACGACGGGGCGGTGCGCGCGGTGCGTGATTTCCTCGCCGAACTATTTCACGCAGATATCATGTTGTTTTCAGGTTTGGACGATTGAGGGGCAGCACGCCTTTTACCGCGCCGCCGGCGTTCCTATCTGAGGAGCGGGGCGATCCGCTGGAGCACGCGCCGGAACGCTTGCGGGGCGGGCCGGACAAGGCGTGCTCTTTCCTGAAGTCTGGCGCCGGATGCGGCGCCAGCGCGGTTGAGGCAGGGTCTCATGGTGCAGCTTTCCATTCTCGATCTGGTGCGGGTGCGGCAGGGGTCCGGTCCCCGCGATGCGCTCGACAATGCCCGCGATCTGGCCGCCCACGCGGAAGAGTGGGGCTATCGCCGTTTCTGGGTGGCCGAGCATCACAACATGCAGGGCATCGCCAGCGCCGCCACCTCGGTGGTCATCGCCCATGTGGCCGCCGGCTCCCGTCACATCAGGGTGGGGGCAGGGGGCATCATGCTGCCCAACCACGCGCCCATGATTATCGCCGAGCAGTTCGGCACCCTGGCCCAGTTGTTCCCCGGCCGCATCGACCTCGGCCTTGGCCGGGCGCCGGGCACCGACCAGAACACCATGCGGGCGCTGCGCCGCTCGCTGACCAATTCCGACCATTTCCCCAATGACGTGGTGGAGCTGCAGGCCTATCTGGGCGATGCGGAGCCGGGCCAGACCCTGTTCGCGGTGCCCGCCACCGGCACCAACGTGCCCCTGTGGATCCTCGGATCGAGCACGTATGGCGCGCAGCTCGCGGCGGCGCTGGGCCTGCCCTATGCGTTCGCCTCCCATTTCGCGCCGGCCGACCTGATCCCGGCGCTGGAGCTGTATCGCGCCCGCTTCCAGCCCTCGGCGCAGCTCGCCCGGCCCTATGCCATGGCCGGTATCAATGTGATCGCCGCCGAGACCGATGAGGAGGCCCGCCACCTCGCCACCACCCAGCAGATGTCGGTGGCGGACATTTTCCGCGGCGCCCGCGGCCTCAGCCAGCCGCCTATCGACGATATCGAGACCTATTGGTCGCCCATGGAGAAGGCGCAGGCCGCCCGCTTCCTGTCCCGCTCCGTGGTGGGCAGCCCGCAGACCGTGCGCGCCGGCATCGAGGCCTTCGTGGCCGAGACCTTGGTGGACGAGGTGATGATCGTGTCCGATGTGTTCGATCACCAGAAGCGCCTCGCCTCCTATCGCATGATCGCGGACTCGGTGCCCCACGCCGCCGACTGGGAGAAGTCGGCGGCGTGAGGCCGGGGGCCTGACCCTCAGCCCTTCAGCGACGCGTCGAGGCTGATGGCGGCGCGGATCACCTTCGAGAGGGGGCAGTTGGCCTTGGCCTTGCCGGCCAGCTCCGCGAACTGCTCCGGGGTGGCGCCGGGCACCGTACCCACCAGGGTGAGGTCCACGGCGGTGATCTCGTAGCCCGCCTCCTTCTTCTCCAGCGATACCTTTGCGGAGGTTTGGAGATCGGTGGCGGTGAGGCCCGCCTCGCCGAGGATCAGCGAGAGCGCCATGGTGAAGCAGGCGGCGTGGGCGGCGCCCAGCAGTTCCTCGGGGTTCGAGCCCTTCTGCCCCTCGAAGCGGCTGGCGAAGCCATAGGGATAGGCGGAAAGCGCGCCGCTCTCGGTGGAGATCGCGCCCTTGCCGTCCTTGATGCCGCCGCTCCACTGGGCCGAGCCGGTGCGGATGATCGCCATTTTGGTCTCCTTGGATCGGGGGCCATTCCCCGGGGTCGACGGCGCGCCTGCAGTCGCGTGCGCCGCCCCGACCTTGGCCTAAACCATCGCCACGGCATTTCGTTCACGCCCGCCGGCAGGTTTTCACAGTGCGATTGTCTGTGCCCGGTCGGCTCCCGCCGGAAACGTTCGGATACGGGCGGGCAAACAAACGATGCGTCCGGGTCCTATTGCTGTCACCTCGGCCGTGACACTGGCGGCATGACGTTAAAGCCGACGACTTGCCCCGCTCCCTCGATCCCTTCCGCCCTTCCGCCGTGTGCCGGGATGCCCCCGCATGCCGTCCATGAGGGTGTCGTCGAGACATGTTGCGGTGGCGCGGGTTCGGGCACCGGATTTCGGCCCGCGTGAGGACCTCGCGCGGCATCAAAAAGCATTGGGCGGCACAGCAGTTGCATAGTATTCACGAAAGGCGATCCGTCATGACCGAACCTTCGGCCCCTACCGTCGCCGCTCCCGCCGAGCCCACCACCACGCGCGGGGCGGACAAACGCGGGGCGGACAAGCGCAGGGTGGATCCGGCGCGGCTGCGCCGCCTCCTGATGTGGGCGCTGGCGATGGGGGGCATCATCGGCCTTGGCCTGATCCTGTGGCACCGGGTTCCCCTTCACACGCGCATGATCTGGCAGACCTACCGCACGACGCTGTTCTCGGGCGCGCCGGTGCTGGCCATCGGCGACAGCATCACCTTCCAGGCCGCGCCCTCCCACCTGTGCGGGGCCAAGGTGGTGAACGCCGGCATCCCCGGCGACCAGATCGACGATCTTTTGGCCCGCGCGCCCATGTTCAGCCGGCTGGCGACGCCCCGGCAAGTGGTGGTGGCCATCGGCGTCAACGATGCCCGCACCGGCCACATGGACATCGCGACCTGGACCGCCAAATATCGCACCCTGCTCGGCTATTTTCCCCAGAGCGGGCTGGTGCTGGTGGAGATCAATCCGGTGGACCTCAGCCATCCGGGCTACCTCCCGGTACATGACCGGGACTTCATCGCCAGCCAGAATGCCGCCATCCGCGCCCTGGCGCGGGAGACCGGCGCGCGCGTGGTGACGGCGCCCGCCATCTCCCCCACCATGGACGGGCTCCACCCCGACAAGACCGGCGTGGCGCTGTGGCAGGAACGGCTGGCGGGGGTTGCCTGCGCGGGGTGAGCGCTGCCCGCCCGGTCCGGTCGCCGTCCCATGGCGCGCCGGATCAAGTCTTCGGAGCGGATGGGGTTCCGCTTTCGCGCCTGAGGCTCCTATAAGGGCGGCCGCCCGCGCATGGGCCGGATGGCGCGTGAATGCAGGAAGCCGCACCCCAATGAGTTCCATTCTGGCGAGCCTCCTCGCCCTTTTCGCCATCTGCGGCAGCGCGGTGGCCGGCCTGTGGCTGGCGCCCAAGCTGCCGGAGCACCACCTGACCGGGGAGACCGGCACCGCCGTGTCCGTATCCATGGCGGTGGTGGGCACGCTGGCGGCGCTGGTGCTGGGGCTGATGGTCAACAGCGCCTCGTCCTCCTTCAGCGCCCGCACCACGGCCATCGAGGCGCTGGCCGCCGATATCATCAAGCTCAACCGCGTGCTGCTCGGCTACGGCAGCGAGACGGCGGGGATCCGCGACGCGCTCGCCATCTATGCCCGCGCCAAGGCGGACGAGATTTCGAGGCCCGCCTCGACCACCGACGAGGTCGGGGTCACCACCCTGCACGAGCTGGAAGCCCTCAATGACGAGGTGCTGCGGCTGGAGCCGAAGACCGACCGCGAGCGGCACATCCAGGCCCGCGCCATCAGCATCCTTGAAAACATGGTGGATGCGCGCTGGACGCTGGTGGAGAAGTCCAAGATGGTGATGCCCGCCCCGTTCTTCGTGATGCTGGTGGCGTGGCTGTCGCTGCTGTTCGCGAGCTTCGGCCTGTTCGCGCCCCGCAACGCCACGGTCATGGCCTTCCTGCTGCTGGGGGCCTCCGCCATCGCCGGCTGCGTGTTCATCATCCTGGAGCTGGGCGCGCCCTCGCAGGGGCTGATCCGGCCCTCGGCGGACCCGCTCTACCAGGTGGTAAAGGAACTCCAGATCACCACCGTGCGCCCCGTCCGCGCGCCGGCCTGAACCGCGCCCGGACGGCAGGGTGGCACCAAGGTAAGGCATACTGCCCTTGTCGTGCTGAAATCCTGCCGCAACGCAGCAAGAGCCCTTGAGCGGCCTGGCTTTTCACGCTTATCTCAGCGTGAGGGGCACGCCATGCAGATGATACGCCACGTCCGTTCCGTGATGCGCCGCAGCACCCGCGCCGGGAGGGCCTGAACCATGCGGCTCGTCTGCCTGCCCCATGCCGGCGCCTCGGCGGCGCTGTTTCGGCCCTGGAAGGTCACCCTCTCCGGCATCGCCACCGTGGACAGCCCGGAGCTGCCCGGGCGCGGCACCCGCTACGGCGCCCCCTTCGCCACCGACATCGCCGCGCTGGCCGATGATCTTGCCGACACGCTGGCGCAGCGCACCGTGCCGCTGGTGCTCTACGGCCATTCCATGGGCGCGCTGCTGGCCTTCGAAGTGGCGCGGTCGCTGGCCCGGCAGGGGGTGAGCGTGGCCGGGCTGGTATTGTCGGGTCGCGCCGCGCCGCACCTCGACGGCCCGCCCCGCGCCCGCCACACCATGACCGACGCCGAGCTGGTGGCCGAACTGAGCGCCATCGGCGGCACCTCCAAAGAGGTGCTGGCCCAGCCGGACCTTCTGGCCATGACCCTGCCCGCCGTGCGCGCCGACTTCCGCATGGTGGACACCTACGCCTTCAAGCCCGGCCCCGCGCTGGCGGTGCCGGCTGTCATCCTCGGCGGCTCCGAGGATGCCGCGACCCCGCCCGAGACCCTCCACGCCTGGAACGCGCTGATCTGTGGCCCGCTCACGGTGGAGCTGTGGCCCGGCGGCCATTTCTTCGTGCGCGATCAGGAAGCGCGGCTGCTCGCCCTGCTGGCCAAGGTCATCCCCGCCTGGCGGACCGCCCGCGCGCCTGTCGGCTGAGGGGTCGGCCGCGCGGCCCGGCCTCGGCCTAGCTCTCCCGCCGATCAAGCGGATGTGCCCGCGCCCGCCAACCTGTCGCGTTGGGGCCGCCCCGCCGCCGTGCTATGCGAGCCGACCGGAGCAGGGCGCGGGAGATCATCAGCGGTGAGCGACGCCAACGCGCGCGACGACAAGCGCCTGTCTGCCTTCCTCTCAGCGCTGCGGGCGCCGGCGCGGCGCGATCTGTCCCGCGCCTATGTCTTCGCTTTCGTCGGCGGCCTGTGCGTCATCGCCCAGGCGGCATTGGCGGCGCGGCTGGTGGATCAGGTCATCTTCGCCCATCGGCCGTTGACGCAGGCGGGCGCTGAAATCGCCGGCTTCCTTGCCGCCGTTGTCCTGCGGGCGCTGTGCGGCTGGGCGGCGGAGCGGGCCGGCTTTGCCGCCGCAGCGCGGGTGATGCGCACGCTGCGCGCCGACCTCCTGGACCACGTGGCGCGGCTCGGCCCCGCCGGCCTCTCCGCCCTGCGGACGGGTGAGACCGTGGCGGCGCTGTCTGCCGGCATCCGGGCGGTGGAGCCTTATTACACGCGCTACCTGCCCGCCTCCATGATGGCGGTGGTGCTGCCGGTCGCCATCCTGGTGGCGGTGTTTCCGCTCGATTGGGTGTCCGGCCTCATCTTCCTTGCCACCGCGCCGCTCATCCCGCTGTTCATGATCCTCATCGGCAAGGGGGCGGAGGCGCTGAACAAGCGCCAGTGGCGCGCGCTCGCCCGCATGTCCGGCCATCTGCTGGATGCGGTGCAGGGCCTTGCCACCCTGAAGGCGTTCAACGCCACGGCGCGCATGGCGCAGCGGGTGGGCGAGGTGGCCGACGCCTATCGCCGCGACACCATGGCGGTGTTGCGGGTGGCCTTCCTGTCGTCGCTGGTGCTGGAATTCTTCGCCACGGTCTCCATTGCGCTGGCCGCCATCTTCATCGGCTTCCGGCTGCTGTGGGGCGGCATGGATTTCTTCAACGGCCTGTTCATCCTGCTGCTGGCGCCGGAATTCTACCAGCCGCTCCGGGCCATGGGCACGGCTTACCACGCCAAGATGGAAGCCATCGGCGCCGCCGAGCGCATCGTCGCCCTGGCCGACGCGCCCGCCCTCGCCGAGCCGGGTGGGAGTGGGGTCGTGCCGGGGGGGATGGGCAGGGGCGTGCCCTTTTCCGCCGCCGCCGGTGTCGATGGCGCGCCCCTCCCTCTCCCCAACCCTCCCCCGCAAGCGGGAGAGGGGGCCGACCGCGCGGGGCTGGAGGGTGCTCTCGGGCTTTCTGGAATCCCGGCCGACACCAGTGACCAAAACGCCCTGGACCGCCCCCACCCCATCACCCTGCGCTTCGAGGATGTCACTCTCACCTTCGCAGGCGGGCGCCGCGCCCTCGATGGGATCACGCTGGAGGTGCCCGCTGGCGCGCGGGTGGCGCTGGTGGGCGCCTCGGGCGCCGGCAAGTCCTCCCTCATCCATCTGGCGCTGGGCTTCGTGCGGCCCACCTCCGGCCGGGTGCTGGTGAACGGCGTGCCCCTCGGCGACCTGAACATGGTCGACTGGCGCCGGCACATTGCCTATGTCGGCCAGCGCCCGCGCCTGTTCGCGGGGACGCTGGCCGACAATATCGCCCCGGGCGAGGCCGCCCCCGACCCGGCCCGCCTCACCGCCGCCCTTGAGGCCGCTGGCCTCGGCCCGGCGGTGGCGCGCCTGCCTGGTGGCCTTGCGGCGCGGGTGGGAGAGGGCGGCTCCGGCCTTTCGGGGGGCGAAGCCCACCGCCTCGCGCTGGCCCGCGCCTTCTATCGCGCCGCGCCCTTCATCGCGCTGGACGAGCCCACCGCCCATCTCGACCGCGCCACCGAGGCCGAGGTGAATGCCGCCCTCTCCCGCCTCATTGCGGGCCGCACCGCCTTGTTCGCGGTCCATCGCCTGGGCCAGGCGGCGGAGGCGGATCTGGTGGTGGTGCTGGACGCTGGCCGCATCATCGAGCGCGGCCCGCCCGCCGACCTTCTCGCCCAGGGCGGGGCCTATGCCCGCCTCGCCCGCACCGGACCGGATCTCGCCGAAATGGAGGCGCTGTCATGAGCACCTTCCTGCGGCTCCTCGCCCTCATGCGCCGGGAGGCTGGCTGGATGGCGCTCGCGGTGCTGCTGTCGGCGGCAGCGAGCCTGTCCCAGGTTGGGCTCTTGGCGGCTTCTGGCTGGTTCATCACCGCCATGGCCCTGGCCGGCGCGGCCGGGGCGGCCATGAACCCCTTCACCGCCTCCGCCGCCATTCGCGCCTTCGCCCTTACTCGCACCGGCGCGCGCTATGGTGAACGGCTGGTGGGCCACGACGCCACCCTGCGCTTCCTCGCCCGGCTGCGGCCATGGTTCTTCACCCGGCTGGTGCCGCTGGCCCCGGCGGCGCTGGAAGAAGAGCGTTCCGGCGATCTCCTCGCCCGCCTGCGCACCGATATCGACCGGCTGGAATTCGCCTTCCTGCGCATCCTCTCGCCGGTGCTGGCGGCCCTTGTGGTGGTGGTTGTGGCGGTGGCCTTCATGGCCGCATATGACGGCGCCATCGCGCTGCTGCTGCTTGGCTTGGCGCTGGTGGCCGGGGCCGGGGTTCCGGCTCTGGTGCACGCGCTGGGCTCCGGCGCCTCGCGGCGCCTCGCCGCCGGCACCGGGGCCTATGAGGCGGCGCTGGTGGATCATCTGGAAGGCGCGGCCGAGCTGGCCATCTATGATCCCGCAGGTCGCCACCGGCTGCTGATCGAGGCGCAGGGCGATGCCCTGCTCGCCGACGAGCAGCGCCTCGCCAGCCTGTCCGGCGCCGCCGGGTCCGGGGTGGGACTGGTGGCGCAAGTAGCTTTCCTGGGGGTGCTGCTTATGGGCGCCCCGGCGGTGCTCGGCGGCACGCTTGCAGCCTCCGACTGGGCCATGCTGGCGCTGGCCTGCCTCGCCGTGTTCGACGCCCTGGCCCCGCTGCCGCTGGCCATGCAGGCCCTGCCGACGACGCTGGCCAGCGCAAGGCGCATCTTCGCGTTGGTGGACCGGCCGGCCCCGGTGAACGAGGCCGGCGGGTCGGCCCCGGCCGAGGGGGCGCTGGTGTTCGCCGGCGTCGGCCTCACCTATCCCGGCGCTACGGGTCCAGCGCTGGTGGATATCGACCTTACGCTGGCGCCGGGCCGCCATGTGGCGGTGGTCGGCCCCAGCGGCTCCGGCAAGTCGAGCCTGATCGCCCTCGCTTTGCGCTTCCGCGCGCCGGACCAGGGGCGCATCACCTATGGCGGCGTCCCGGTGGAGACCATCGAGGCCGACGCCCTGCGCCGCCGCCTCGGGGTGCTCCGGCAGGACGACCACCTGTTCGCCGACACCCTCATGGACAATCTGCGGGTGGCGGACCCCGATGCCTCGCCCGCGCGGTGCGCCGCCGCCTGCGCCACGGCGGGCATCCTCGGCTTTGTCGAAGCGCAGCCGTTGAAGTTCGAGACCTTCGTGGGCGCCCACGGTGCCAGCCTGTCCGGCGGAGAGGCGCGGCGACTGGCTTTCGCGCGCACCCTGCTGAAGGACGCGCCGATATTGATGTGTGACGAACCTCTTGAAGGTCTGGATGCAAACACCGCCCGTGAGGTGATGACGGCGGTATTGGATGCCTCCCGCGGGCGGGCGCTGCTGCTGGTCACCCACAGCCGGGTCGGGCTCTCCCGCATGGACGAGATCGTGGTGCTGGAGGCCGGCCGCATCACCCGGCGCGGGTCGCCGGACGAGGTGCTGCCGTTTCTGGATAACCCTGATTTGGTAGAGGGTTAGTCCTTGGTGCGGCGCTCGCGCTCGTCCCATCCGCCCAGTTCCTCGCTGGCGGGCGGGGCCTCCTGGCGCGGGGTTCCGGCAAGGCGCAGGGTGCGGTCGAGCAGCACCTCATAGATGGGCTTGCCGCCCAGCGCCTCGGCCACCAGATTGGCGGTAACGCAGGTCAAAATCACTGGAACAAGAAGGCCATAGGAGCCGGTAAGTTCGGCCACCAGCACCATGCCCACCAGCGGCGCCCGCACCGTCGCCGAGAACAGCCCGCCCATGGCCGCGATCCCGAACGCCGCCACTGCATCCGGAGGCAGCGGTACCACCAGCGCCAGAAGGGTAGCGAACAGCACCCCCACAGCGGTCGCCAGCGCCAGGATCGGGGCAAAGATTCCGCCTGGAATTCCAGTGGAGTAGCTTGCCATGGTCATGGTGAAGCGGATCAGCACGATGCCCGCCAGCGTCAGCGCCGGCAGGCCGAGGCCGGGCAGCGAGACGGCCAGTTGCTCGCCGCCGAAGGTCGCCTCCGGCCGCAGCAGGATCAGCGGCCCCACAGCAGCCCCCACCAGCACCGGCAACAGATAGGGCGAGACCTTCAGCGCCAGCATCCGCGCCCCATCGAGCGATGCCACCAGCGCCCGGTTGAAGGCGACCCCCACCGCCCCCAGCACCGCCCCCAGGGCGAGGAAGGCGGGCAGCAGCAAGAGCGGCATGTCCGGCACGTCGAGCTTCATGTCGGGGGCGGTCCCACCGATGGCCTCGGCCATCACCGCGCTCGCCACCGAGCACAGGATGACGGCGCTATAGGTGCGCAGGCCATAAGGAAATTGGCGCCGCGTCTCCTCGATCACGAACAGGATGGCGGCCAGCGGGGCGTTGAATGCGGCGGCAAGACCGGCCGCCGCGCCGGCGGCCAGCAGGCCCCGGCTGTCCCGCGTGTCGAGCCTCACCGCGTCCGACAGGGCCTTGGCGATGGCGGCGCCCATGTGGATGGTCGGCCCCTCCCGCCCGGCCACAAGGCCCGAGCCCAGCGCCAGCATGCCACCCACGAACTTCACCGGCAGCACCCGCTGCCAGCGCACCGGCCGCAGGCCTTCCAGCGCTCCTTCGATCTCCTGCACCCCCGACCCCGCCGCCTCCGGCGCGAAGGCGCGCACCAGGGCGACCGCGAGCGCCACCATCACCGCCGCCATTGCGGACATGGCGAGGTAGAGCAACGGTCCATCAAGGTGGGAGCGGATGAGGTCCGGCCATTGGGAGAGCACGTCCACGGCCATGTGGAAATAGGCCCCGACGGCGCCCACCAGCAGCCCCGCGCCCACGGCGAGGACATAATAAAGCAGATCTCGCGGCGTTCGGCGGGCGGCGGCAGGCGCGTGTCGCGTCACGCAAGGACCTCGGTTGCAAGAGAGCAGACGCTTGGTGCGCCCCCCGAAGCCTTACCGGAGGCAGGCCCTGCGGGGCAAGCCGTCTGGCCGCAGAAGCGGGGCGCGCGCCGTCGCGGCCGGTCGCGCCGACGCACGTTCCCCTTGCTGACCCACGCTTTAAACAGGCACGACGCCGCCCTCTGGCGGGTGGAACATGGGCGTGGAGACCGGCCTCAGCGTGCGCGGCGCCTCATCGCCGTGAAGGTGCAGCACCCGGTCGTGGAGGTCGGCGAGGGTGGAGCGGTGGCCGATGGAAATGAAGGTGGCGTGCGGCAGCCGGTCCTGAAGCAGGGCATAGAGCGCCGCCTCGGACGGCTCGTCCAAGGCCGAGGTGGCCTCGTCCAGCAGCAGCACGTCGGGGGCGTCGAGCAGCGCGCGGGCGATGGCGAGGCGCTGCTGTTCGCCCAGGGACAGTTCGTGGGGCCACAGCGCCTCTTCCTCCAGCCGGTCGGCGAGGGCGGGCAGGCCTACGGCGGCGAGGATCTCGGTGAGGCGCTCCTTCGGCACCATATCCACCGGCCGCGGATAGGTGAGGGCGACGTCGAGGCGGCCCACCGGCACATAAGGCTTCTGGGGCAGGACCAGCAACCGCTGGTCCTCGTTCCGGTGCACCGTGCCCGAGCCGAACGGCCAGATGCCGGCGATGGCACGCAGAAGCGTGGTTTTGCCGGCGCCGGATGGGCCGGTAATCAGCACCCGCTCGCCTCGATCGATGGCGATCTCTCCGGTCTGGATGAGCGGGGCACCGCCAGGCAGCCGCACGTCGAGGTCGCGCAGGGTGAGGCCCTGGGAGCCGGCCTCGCGCGGCATGCCGAAGGCCGGCACATCCGCGCCCACGCGGGCCTTGGCGATGGCCGTCTCGAAGCCGGTGAGGCGGTGCACCACCGAGGCCCATTCGGCCAGCGTGACATAGCTGGAGATGAAGAAGGAGAAGGAGCCCTGCACCGAGCCGAAGGCGCTCGCAGTCTGCATCAACTGCCCGAGCTGGATCTGGCCGGCGAAGTAGGCGGGGGCCACCACGACGTAAGGGAAGATGGTGGAGATCTGGTTGTAGCCGGCGGTGAACCAGGTGAGGCGCTTCTGCGCCTTCATGAGATCCACGAAATTGCCGAAGATGCGCGAGAAGCGTCCGTCGAGCTTGCGATCCTCGGCCGGTGAGCCGTTGAGCAGGGCGATCTGCTCGCCGTTCTCGCGCACCCGCACGAGGTCCACGCGGAAGTCGGCTTCATAGCGCTGCTGGTCGAAGTTGAGCTTCACCAGCGGCCGGCCGATGAAATGGGCAATGACCGTGCCCGCCGCGGCATAGATCAGCGCCGCGAAGAACAGATAGCCGGGAATATTGATCTCGTGGCCGAACAGCTTCAGCCCCAGCGGGCCGGACAGATTCCACAAGATGACGCTGAAGGAAAACAGCGAGACGACGGTGCCGAGCAGCCCCACACCCACCGAGATGGTACGGTTGACGAAGATCTGCACGTCCTCGGCGATGCGCTGGTCCGGGTTGTCGGCGGCATCGCCCGACAGGCGCAGGCGGTAGTGCACGTCGTCGGAGAGCCAGGCGTCGAGATAGCGCTTGGTGAGCCAGCGCCGCCAGCGGATCTCCAGTCCCTGCTTCAGGTAGACTTGATAGACCGCCACCCCGATGGCACCGGCGGCGAGGCCGCAGAACACCAGGATCTGCTTCTGGAATGCCGGGAAGTCCTTGTCCTGGATGGCATTGTAGAAGGCGACGTTCCACTCGTTGAGCAGCACGGTGGCGAACACCCAGGCGAGTTCCAGGGCGATGACGGCGGCGAGCAGGCCGATGGCGGTCCACCGCTCCTCGCTCCTGAAGTAGGGCATGGCGAGGCGGCGGATGTCGCCGATGAGGGTGAAAAGCGCGCGCACGAAGGATCTCTCCCGATACCAAGGGCGCGCAGCTTTGCCGGCTGGCGCATGACCGCACCATGGCCGCCGCATGAACGATTGGAAAGGTGCCGAAGGGGAAGTGGGGCGTGGCGGAGGGCAGGTTACAGACAGGATTGATCACTCTGTCTGTAACGCTGCGCCAGAATCCATGAAGCGCGCGAACGCGCTCAGGCCTTCTTCACGAACTCCGTGCGCAGCACGAGGCCCTTGACCTTCTCGACCTTGCAGTCGATCTCCTCCGGGTCGTCGGTGAGGCGGATGCCCTTCACCAGCGTGCCCCGCTTCAGGGTGACGGACGTGCCCTTCACCTTGAGATCCTTGATGAGGGTCACGTTGTCGCCATCCTTCAGGATGGCGCCGTTCGCGTCCTTGACGTCCACTCAGACCTCCTTGGCCATCTCGCGCAGCCGGAACTTCTGGATCTTGCCGGTCGACGTCTTCGGGATCTCCTCGAAGACGATGTGGCGCGGGCACTTATAAGCCGCCAGATGGGTCCGGCAATGGGCGATCAGGTCGTCGGCCGTCGCGCTCGCGCCCTCGCGCAGCTCCACAAAGGCGACCGGCGTCTCGCCCCACTTCTCGTCGGGCTTGGCCACCACCGCCGCCGCGCTCACCGCCGGGTGCTTGTAGAGGGCGTCCTCCACCTCGATGGACGAGATGTTCTCGCCGCCCGAGATGATGATGTCCTTGGAGCGGTCCTTGAGCTGGATGTAGCCATCAGGGTGCTTCACCCCGAGGTCGCCGGAATGGAACCAGCCGCCGGCGAACGCGGCGTCGGTGGCGGTGGGATTCTTGAGGTAGCCCTTCATCACGACGTTGCCGCGGAACATCACCTCGCCCAGCGTCTCGCCGTCGGCGGGCACCGGAACCATGGTCTCGGGATCCAGCACGTCGAGGGCTTCCAGCGCGCCGTAGCGCACGCCCTGCCGCGCCTTCTTAATGGCGCGGTCCTGCGCGGGCAGGGCGTCCCATTCGGCATGCCACTCGTTGACCACGGAGGGGCCGTAGACCTCGGTGAGGCCGTAGACGTGCACCACGTTGAAGCCCGCCTCCTGCATGGCGGCAAGCACCGCCTCCGGCGGCGGGGCGGCGGCGGTGATGAACTCCACCTTGTGGGGCAGGGCCCGCTTGTCCGCCTCCGGCGTGTTGAGCAGCGTGGACATGACGATGGGGGCGCCGCACATGTGCGTCACCTTGTGGTCGGCGATGGCGTCGAAGATGGGCTTGGCGCGCACTTGCCGCAGGCACACATGGGTGCCGGCGGCGAGGGTGATGGACCAGGGGAAGCACCAGCCGTTGCAGTGGAACATGGGCAGCGTCCACAGATAGACCGGATGCTTGCCGAGGCTGCAGGTGACCACGTTGCCCACCGCCAGCAGGTGCGCGCCGCGATGGTGATAGACCACGCCCTTGGGGTCGCCGGTGGTGCCGGAGGTATAGTTGAGGGCGATGGCGTCCCACTCGTCGTCTGGCGTCTTCCAGGCGAAGTCGGCGTCGCCGGTGGCGAGGAAATCCTCGTATTCGATGGTGCCGATGCGGTCACCCTTGCCGGTGAATTCCGGGTCGTCATAGTCGATGACCACGGGCTTCCGCGTCGCCATGGCCAGGGCGGCCTTCATGACGGGGGAGAATTCCCGGTCGGTGATGAGCACCTTGGCCTCGCCATGGTCGAGGGTGAAGGCCAGGATGGCGGCGTCGAGGCGGGTGTTGAGGGAATTGAGGATCGCGCCCGTCATGGGCACGCCGTAGTGCGCCTCCAGCATGGCCGGCGCGTTGGGCAGCATCACCGCGACCGTGTCGCCCTTGCCCACGCCGAGCTTGGCGAGGGCCGAGGCGAGCCGCCGGCTACGAGCGTAGAAATCGCGATAATTGCGGCGCAGCGCGCCATGGATGATGGCGGTGTGGTCCGGGAACACCCCGGCGGCCCGCTCCAGGAAGCCGAGTGGCGTCAGCGGCTGGAAATTCGCGGGATTGCGGTCGAGATGCAGGTCATAGATGCCGCCGGCCATCGGTCCCCCCTTGGTGCAAGCTTTTGGGGCGCGGCCGTGTCGGCGCGCCGGAATTTGGGTCATATTCGGGCCGCGACCGTAGCCGAGGCGGGCGATCAGGCGCAATCTCGTCAAAGCGCGACGAAAGTCTCACCGGACATCGCCGGCCGGGCTCCTGGATCGCGAATCGTCGGTTCGGGTCAATTTATTGGACCAGATGATCTGGTTGGCTCAAGTTTTTTCCCGACCAAGGTCTTACGCATTTGTGCGAACTTGCGTCGTGGATAGGTGACCGGCAGTAACCATCCCCAACAAGAGGGTCGAATGGGAGGCGTCCATGTCCGAGGTCGGAACGAGCGGATACGCTGAAGCCTATGCCAGCTGGCGTGCGGATCCTTCCGCTTTCTGGGGCGCGGCGGCGCAATCCCTGGAGTGGTCCAAGGCGCCGGAGAAGGTGTTCGATCCCGAGGCCGGCGTCTATGGCCGCTGGTTCCCTGATGCCGTCGGCAACATCTGCCACAACGCCCTTGACCGCCATGTGGCAGCCGGCCTGGGCGACCAGGCGGCGCTGATCTACGACAGCCCGGTCACCGGCGCCAAGCGCACCCTCACTTATGCGCAGATGCTGAAAGAGGTGAGCACGCTTGCCGCGGTGCTCCAGGATCTCGGCGTCGGCAAGGGCGACCGGGTGCTGATCTACATGCCCATGGTGCCCGAGGCCATCGGCGCCATGCTCGCCTGCGCCCGCATCGGTGCCATCCATTCGGTGGTGTTCGGTGGGTTTGCGGCGAAGGAGCTGGCCACCCGCATCGAGGATGCCGAGCCGAAGGTGATCCTCGCCGCCTCCTGCGGCATCGAGCCCAACCGCGTGGTGGCCTACAAGCCGCTGCTCGACCTTGCCATTTCCATGTCGGCGGTGAAGCCCGAGCGCTGCCTCGTGCTCCAGCGCCCCGAGGGGCCGGGGTCGCTGACCGAGGGCCGTGACCTCGACTGGGCGGCGGCCTGCGCGGCGGCGGCCGATGCCGGCAAGAGCGCGCCCTGCGCCGACATGGCGGCCACCGATCCGCTCTATATCCTCTACACCTCCGGGACGACCGGTAAGCCGAAAGGCGTCGTGCGCGACATCGGCGGCTATATGGTGGCGCTCGACTGGAGCATGAAGAACCTCTACGGCATCGCGCCCGGCGAGGTGTTCTGGACCGCCTCCGACATCGGCTGGGTGGTGGGCCATTCCTACATCGTCTACGGCCCGTTGATCCATGGCGCGACCACTCTCGTCTACGAGGGCAAGCCGGTGGGCACGCCGGACCCCGGCGCCTTCTGGCGGGTGATCGAGGAGCACAAGGTGGTGGCGCTGTTCACCGCGCCCACCGCCCTGCGCGCCATCAAGAAGGAGGATCCGGACTGCGTGCTGAAGCAGGGCCGTGACCTCTCCCATTTCCGCACCCTGTTCCTCGCCGGCGAGCGCGCCGATCCCGATACGGTGATCTGGGCGCAGCAGCAGTTGCAGGTGCCGGTGGTGGACCACTGGTGGCAGACCGAGACCGGCTGGGCCATTGCCGCCAATCCCGTGGGCCTCGGCCTTCTGCCCACCAAGCTCGGCTCGCCCACGGTGCCCATGCCGGGCTATGACATTGCCATCGTGGACGAGGCTGCCAAGCCTGTGCCGGCGGGCACCATGGGCTCCATCGTCGTGAAGCTGCCGCTGCCGCCCGGCTGCCTGCCCACCCTGTGGCAGCAGGACGATCGCTTTGCCGAGGGTTACCTTGCCGACTATCCCGGCTACTACAAGACCTCCGACGCCGGCTTCCTCGACGCCGACGGTTATGTCTTCGTCATGGGCCGCACCGACGACATCATCAACGTCGCCGGCCATCGTCTGTCCACCGGCGGCATGGAGGAGGTTCTGGCCTCCCATCCGGATGTGGCCGAATGCGCGGTGATCGGCGTCAAGGACGAACTGAAGGGCGAAGTGCCCTGCGGCTTCGTGGTTCTGAAGGCCGGCGAGCGCCGCGCCCCCGACGTGATCGAGAAGGAGCTGGTGGGCCTCGTGCGTGACCGCATCGGTCCGGTGGCGGCCTTCAAGCTGGCGGTGACGGTGAACCGCCTGCCCAAGACCCGCTCGGGCAAGATCCTGCGCGGCACCATGAAGAAGATCGCCGATCACGATGAATGGTCGGTCCCCGCCACTATCGATGACGCGGGCGTGCTGGAGGAGATCGAAGGCGTGCTGAAGGCCCGAGGAATCGCCTGAGTTCGATCTGAGTCTGGACACCGTTCGGAGGCTGTAGCTTTTAGGCTTGTGTCCGGACTGAACCGCCGCTGAATGCCGGGGCCGGAGCCCCGGCGGAACCGTTCCCTTAAGTTCGAGGAAGGAGCGGCCGATCAGGCCGGTTCTTCGGGACCGAATCCGACGCGGTCCGTCATCGGCTATAGCTGCCGCCGCGGAACGGCTCGAAACAGCTATAGCCGATGAAACACTGGGGATTGTCCTTCGTAGGCACCCATTCCGGCTTCGTGTCCTGATCGTAGAGGCAAAAGCTCCGGTCACGCACATAGCGATCGTAGAGCGTGCGGGAGGTGGCGAGTACGGCCGACCCCCGCGTATTGATGAGCGCGGCCGCTTCGGCGCAGGTCATGGTGATGCTCGGCGTCGGGGTGACCATGCGATCGGTTCCGGCCAGCAGTGGGGCGCCAGCAAGAAGGCCGGAACCCGCCAGAAAGGCCAACGTGCCGAAGGCAAGGGGCAATCGTCTCATGTTCGACCTTTCCGTTCGGCAAGCCAGATCGATTCGCAGGCTAGACCGCTTCACAGCCCAAGTCGTTCGCAGACCAGCTTACCGAATCTGGGGCGGACGACCGCATCTCTCAAGGGCGCTATGACTTCCATGACTTCAAAGCCGCCTTTCTCGGGGCGCCCCTAGCGGCCCAGGCTGTTGTCGCGGCTCGGCACGTAGCAGGTGTAGCCGATGAAGCATTGTGGATTGTCCCGCGTCTTCACCCACTCCGCCTTGAGCTGCTCGGCGCCCGAGCAGTAGCGAATCTGGCTGACGTACCGATCGTAGATGTTGGGTCCCGTGCCGAGCACGATGGCTCCGTTCTTTGTCACCAGGGCGGCGGCCTCCTCGCAGCTCAGGGCCAGGGTGTCCGGTCGCGCCTGGGCCTGGATCGGGCTGGCGGCCAGCGCCGTGAGGAGGGACACGGCCGACAGCGTGGGTACTCGGATAAATTGCATGGAAAGAGTCCTCCTTGGGGATCACGCCACTCGATTCGCAGTCTTGTCCCAGTAAGGCAGCCGAGAGCGCTGTATTTACGATCCTTTTACCGTTTCACGATGGCGCCGGTCTTGGGTGCGTTGCAAGCGGTGCTATGGGAGCTAAATGGCGGTACCCCATTAGTTTTTTGCCATTAGGTTGTACTGATTTGGAGTGAGTGTGGCAGGAATGTAACGGCCTCCATAGGCAGCCTCTGCTAAATAGATCGCACTGGACGAAGTCACTCGTGTCCCACGTCTAAAACGACATTAATTCGCGTAACGCACTCAAGGGGGTTGGTCATGAAGCGGTTCCTTCTCGCCACTGTCGCGCTTGCGGCGCTCTCGGCTCCGGCCGCGGCTGCTGACCTGGCGACGAAGTACCCGGTCAAGGCGGTCGCCGTCGTGCCGGTGTTCTCTTGGACAGGGTTCTACATCGGCGGTAACTTTGGTTATGGCGGCGACAAGTTCACCCTGGATGAAGTGAATACCTACTACGGCGACTACTACAGCGCCGAGAGCCGTTCCGTGAATTCCTCCGGCTTCTTCGTCGGTGGTCAGATCGGCTACAACTACCAGTTCGCCAACAACGTGGTGCTCGGCCTCGAGACTGACCTGCAGTGGACGAACATCGAAGGTAAGTATTCCGAAAATTACGCCACCTATTACGGATACACTTCGACGTTCAACGCCGGCGCCTCCGTCGACTACTTCGGCACCATCCGCGCTCGCCTCGGCTACGCGTTCGACCGGTTCCTGCCCTACATCACCGGTGGTGCTGCGTATGGCAAGACCGCGCTGAACATCAACAGCTCCTACTATGGCGAGGGCTCTGATCTCTGGAGTGTGTCGGGCTCTTCGACCAAGTGGGGCTGGACCGTCGGTGCCGGCGTCGAATACGCCATCACCAACAACTGGACGTTCAAGACCGAGTATCTCTACGTCGATCTCGGCAGCACCGACTTTTCCTATTTTGGCACCTGCTGCGGCGGCAGTGTGAACTACAACGACATCTACAGCGGCTCTGTGGACACCAAGTTCCACACCCTCAAGGCCGGTGTGAACTACAAGTTCTGATCGAAGCATCCGCTTCCTGGGAAAAGCCCGCTGCTCCTGCAGCGGGCTTTTTTGTGCGAGTGGCCCTGAAAGTTGCCCTGCCCGACCGGCGTGCTTCTTCTGGCGCGCTGCAGGCGGTATCCTGGCCTGCAAATTTCGGTCCCGGCTTATCGCTGTGAGCGGCGGCCTCGTGTCCGGTAACGGGAAGGCCAGATGCTGTCCTGCCCCAGAGCCGTGGCTATCGCTGCCGTATCTGTCGATCACCGGCTCAAAATGGGTAATTTTGGTATTCCGTTAAGGGAGTTGGGTCTGCCGTTTCAGGTCGACTGTGGCGGGAATGTAACAGCATTCTGGTGGGGCCTCTGCTACATAAGCTCCTAGGACACGGCGGCTCCTGAAACGGGGTCGCGTCCAAAACGAATTCACCCAAATGGGTAATGCCCAAATAAGGGGTTGGTCATGAAGCGTTTCCTGCTCGCCACTGTCGCTCTCGCGGCGCTCTCTGCTCCGGCCATGGCTGCTGACCTGGCGACGAAGTACCCCGTCAAGGCGGTTGCCGTCGTCCCCGTGTTCTCTTGGACCGGCTTCTACATCGGCGGTAACTTTGGTTACGGCGGCGACAAGTTCACCTTCGACGAGGTGAACACCTACTACGGCGACTACTACAGCGCCGAGAGCCGTTCCGTGAACTCCTCCGGCTTCTTCGTCGGTGGTCAGATCGGCTACAACTACCAGTTCGCCAACAACGTGGTGATCGGTGTCGAGACCGACCTGCAGTGGTCGAACATCGAAGGCAACTACTCGGCCAACTACGCCACCTACTATGGCTACGCTGAGACCTTCAATGCCGGTGCGTCTGTCGATTACTTCGGCACCATCCGCGCCCGCCTTGGCTACGCCTTCGACCGGTTCCTGCCCTACATCACCGGTGGTGCTGCCTACGGCAAGACCAAGCTCGACCTGAACTCCACCGACAGCTACGGCAACTTCTACACCGCCTCCGGCTCGTCCACCAACTGGGGTTGGACTGTCGGTGCCGGCGTCGAGTACGCCATCACCAACAACTGGACGTTCAAGACCGAGTATCTGTACGTCGATCTCGGCAGCACCGACTACACCTACGCCTATGACGTGAACGACGTCGTCGCTGGCTCGGTGGACACCAAGTTCCACACCATCAAGGCCGGTGTGAACTACAAGTTCTGATCGAAGCACCGCTTCGTCGGGAAAGCCCGCTGCTTCGGCAGCGGGCTTTTTTATTGTGCCAACGATCCACCTGTGACGATCGGCTTGATTTCCGGCGCGCCCCACGCGCGATCCAAGCCCCGCTGCTGGGACATCCGCCGGTTTGCCTGGGTAAACGCCCCTTGAGTTTCCGCGCAGATTCCCCGATCAGCTTGGATCAGACCCGTTCGCACCCAGCTCCGACCGTCTGAGCCGCGAAATCGTGTCATGAGGCCCGGCGTCATGAGGCTTGCGTCATGAGTGAGGACATCGCCTTCAACCGCACCTTTGATGTGCCCCCGGGACGGGTGGATGAGGTGTCGCCCCTGGTGCGCCGCATCTTGGCGCCAAACCCCTCGCCCTTCACCTTCACCGGCACGTGCTCCTACATCATCGGCCGCGGGCAGGTGGCAATTCTCGATCCAGGCCCCGATGATCCGGCTCACGTAGCGGCATTGCTCGATGCTGTGCGCCATGAGACGGTGACGCATGTCTTCGTGACCCATACCCACCGCGACCATTCTCCGGCCGTGCGCGCGGTGGTGGCTGCGACCGGCGCAGTCACGTTGGGGGAGGGGCCCCATCGTGCTGCCCGCCCCCTGGCCATCGGTGAGGTCAACCCACTCGATGCCAGCGCCGACACCGACTTTTCTCCCGCCGTCAGCCTTGGCGATGGCGATACGATCGCGGGTGCCGGCTGGACCCTGACCGCCCTGACGACTCCCGGGCATTGCGCCAATCACCTTGCCTTCGCCCTTCGGGAAGACGATCTGCTGTTCTCGGGCGATCATGTGATGGCTTGGGCGACCTCCATCGTCGCGCCGCCGGATGGGTCCATGGGCGACTATATCCACTCCCTCGAAAAACTCGGTCGGCGGGAGGAGCGTACCTATCTCCCCGGCCATGGCGGGCCGGTGTCCGATGCGCCCAACTTCGTGCGGGCCTACCTGACCCACCGCATGGCCCGTGAAGCCGCCATCCTGCGCGCCCTCGACCGGGAGGTTGAGACCATCCCCGATCTGGTGCGCGGCATCTATATCGGCCTTGATCCGCGTCTGGTGGGGGCGGCGTCCCTCACGGTGCTGGCGCACCTGGAGCATCTGGTCTCGAGTGGCCGCGTGGTGACCGATGACTTGGCGCCAGCCATCACCGGGCGATTCCGGCGTGCCGCCTGAAGCCGGACCCACGGAGGCCCGCACCTGATGTGCGGCCGGTTCGTCCAGCAGATACCACCGGCCCGCGTCGGCGAGATGTTCGACGTGGACCCGGCGCTGGCGGCCTTGCCCAACGCGCCGCCGCGCTACAATGCTGCGCCGACGCAGGATCTTATGGTGGTCCGCCGCCATCCGGAGACCGGCGCGCGGCACCTCTCGCTGCTGAAGTGGGGCTTGGTACCGTCCTTCGCCAAGGATACGTCGGGCGGCGCGCGGCTCATCAATGCCCGAGCCGAGACCGCGCCGGAAAAGCTCTCCTTTCGCGCGGCTTGGCGGGCCCGGCGCCGCTGCATCGTGCCGGCGGACGGCTTCTATGAATGGGTGCGCGCGCCCGGCCACCGCCAGCCCTTTTTCATCAGCCGCTCCGACGGCCGACCCATGGCGCTGGCGGGATTGTGGGAGGGCTGGAAGGACCCGGCGACCGGCCAGTGGCTACGCACCTTTACCATTCTGACTACGACCGCCGATTCGAAGCTGCGCCCCCTCCATGAACGAATGCCGGTGATTCTCCCTGAATCGGACATTGCCGCTTTCCTGGAGGCCGAGGACCCGCGCGGGCTGATGCGGCCATTTCCGGGCGCTGGCCTCGACCTGTGGCCGGTCTCACCCCGGGTCAATGCGGTGCGCAACGACGATCCGACCCTGATGGAGGCTCTGTCGGCCGACGCCGCGACAGAAGCCATGGGACTGCTGGCCGCCCAGCCTGACGGGGCGGCCGGGGGCTCCGCTGGGGACTACGATGGCGGCTGAGGCCGTCCGGGCGCCCGCCCTCAGCGGTGGCGGCGTTCGGCCGCGAGGTCGGCCATCAGGGCTTCCACGCGCTCGGAATTGGTACCGAGATCGTGGGTGCCGTAGCGGGAGGCGGACCGCACGTCCACCCGCGCGCCCTTCGCTGTGGGACGGATGCGGATGGAGACGTTGGAGCGAAAGCCCATGATTGGCGACACTGCCACCGCCTCGATCTGCCCGTCGCGCCGCGTGCCGCGGGGTGGAACTGCGTCGAGGATGGTCCAGCGGCGCTTCTGCACCAGGGCCAGAACGGTGTTGAAAGCCTCTTCCGGCGTCGCGGTGAGATCCACGGGCTTGATACCGGGATAGGCCATGCGCTGCGCGGCGGCATTGTCGATGCCGCCGTAGACCAGCGTGTTGGCTTCGCGCGGAAAGGCGAGGGCAAGGGAGCGAAAGCGCGGCGGGTCGGCCGAGTCGGTGGAGATGTCGGTGAGGGGGGGCAGCATCATGCCCCGCGCCAGCACTGCGGCGGGGCCGGCAAGCACCAGCACCGCGATGCCCACCGCCGCCATGGCCCGGCCGATGCCGAGCCAGCCGGTTTCCCACGTGATGAAGAAGGCCACGGTGCCGAGAATGCCGGCGATGGCCGCTAGGCCAAGCCCGGTGGCGAGCGTGACCAGCGCCGGCTGGAAATCGAGGAAGCCGGTACGGTAGAGCAGCGCCGCGAGCGCCACCACCGGCAGCGAGAACAAGGCGAGCCGGAAGCTCCACCGCGCCAGCGGGGAGAAGCGCTCTTCCGTATAAAGCCTGCGTCTGATCATTCCATCCGTCCGCTCGCGGGCGATCGCTTGATTAGAGCATTTTTGAGCGAAGTGGACCCCGGTTCGCGCGAAGAAATGCGTCGGTTCTCGATTCTAGACCGCGTTTTCCCGCGCCTGGGAAGAGGGGCGCGTGGCCAGAATGAGGGGCAGGTCGTCGATGCTGTCCACCACCAGGTCGGCTTCCGGCAGCAGGTCATCGATGGGGGCGGGGCCGGAGCGCACGGCGATGAAACGGGCACCGGCACCGCGTGCGGCGGCCAGATCGTGGGCGCTGTCGCCGATCACGGCCATCGTGTGCGGAGCAAGCCCGAAGCGCGCGCCAAAGGCCGCAACCATGCCCGGGCCGGGCTTGGAGCCGAAGCCGGAATCATAGCCGTGCACCGCAGCCAGCAGCGGCAGGATGCCAAGGGCTTGCGCCTGCTTGCGAGCGCTGTCCTCGGCGTCGTTGGTGACAATACCGAGGGTGAAACCGGCGCTCTTGAGGCAGGCAAGGGTGTCTTGCGGCCGGCCGATGGGGGTGAGAGAGGCGAGGCCTTCGCGGGCGAACAGCTCGTCGATTTCAGCGAGAAACGCCGGGGTCGTCGCCCGGCCGAGCGCTTGCGCCCACATGGGGCCGTAGTGGGCCGATGACCCCGAGACCAGAGGCGAGGTGTGCAGGAAGCGTTCTTCCGCTGGTAGATAGTGGCTCACCTGCTGGAGGCGCGCCAGGGCGGCCAGATCGTCCCCCGCCAGGGCGCGCATGGCCGCCCCACAGGCGGGACCCCAGGTTCGGTCGAAATGGACGAGGGTGCCATCCTTGTCGAACAGCAGGGCGGAAATATCGCGCATGGGCAGGTCCGGACGAGGCGGCCGAAGGCGCGCCGGGAGGAAAATGGTACCGGTTCGGCCGTATCGACCGGGCGGCTCGCCTTCTCTACTATCACGCATCATGCATTCGCGACGATTTGCGCCGCCCGGCGTCCGCCTTCCCGCCCCGCCGGCCGCCGCCGCGTCGGATCCCGCCCGAACCGCATGGAGGCGGATCGTCGGCTCAAGAGCGCGAGCCGGGCAAAGAGGGGCCCTTAGCCTTGAGAATCGCCCGCGCGTTCCTGCAAGGAGCGCGCGTTGTCCCACCACCTGGCGGTTGAGGCTGATCGGTGCGTGCACTGGCGTGTCCTGCCTGGTGCTGGCCGCTGGCGGAGCCGCCCTTGGGGCAACGGCACCCTTGCCGCCGAAGAAGCCGCCGGGGTTGTCCGTGTCGGTTCCGGCGCCCTCCGCCGTGCGGCGTGCTCCCCTGCGCGGGATGCCGCTGCCGCCGCCGCGCCCAGCGGAACTGGATGCGGGGGAGGAAGCGCCGGAGCCGAAGGCTATGCCACGCCTGGCCGCCCGGACGGTCGGGCCACAGGAGGATGTGGAGGCCGGACAGGCGGGCCTGCCCGGCGCCGTTCCGTTGCCGCCGTCCCGTCCCGATGCGCAGGCCCCCGCTGGGGAGGAAGCGCCCGCTGCGGAGAGGCCGGCTTCTGGCATTGCCCCGGAGATGCCGGCGGCGTGCGCGGCCCTGATCGAGGAGGGAACCCTGGTCGCGACCCTGGGTGCGCCAATCGCGCCGAGGGGGGGATGTGGTCTTGAGCAGCCCGTGCGCCTGACCGGCGTGCGCCTGCAGGACGGCCGGCTCATCGCCCTCAAGCCGGCTTCCGTGACCCGATGCGAGGTGGCCGCCGCAATGGCCGGCTGGCTGCGCGAGGATCTGGCCCCGGCGGTTGCCGCACTGGGGTCGGAGGTTGTGGCGGTCACGGTGGCGGCCTCCTATGAGTGCCGCTCGCGCAATCGCGTTTCCGGCGCGCGCATGAGCGAGCACGGCGTTGGCAACGCACTGGACGTGGGCGGCTTTGAACTCGCCGATGCCCGCGTCCTCAAGGTGGAGAAAGGCGGTCTGCCGACGCGCTTGCGCGCCGCCATGAAGGAGAGCGCCTGTCGTCGCTTCACGACCGTGCTCGGTCCCGGATCGGATGGCTATCACGAGGACCATATCCACGTGGACCTGGCCCAGCGTCGGCTCGACTTCCGCCTTTGCCGCTGGAACCTCGACGCCGGCACAGTGGTAGCCCGGAAGGACAAGCCGAAGGCGAAGGGTGCTGTTCCGGCACCGGCCTCCTCCGGCAGCTCGGGAGAGGACGGCTCGGCGACCGAAGCCGAAACCGATGGCGACGCGGCGAAAGCGGACGGGAAATAGCGAGCGTTCCGGTGCCGACCCGGCAAGAGCAAACGCTGGCAAGAATAAGCACTGGTGAAGGGTGTTCGCCGGAAAACTGTGACGGCTCCAGCCAACGGCCTCCAGTCTTGGCGTGCGGCCGGGCGGGGTGGCCGCACGGCGCCACGCTCCCGCGTGACCCAAGAGCGGTGGGGAAGGACGGCAGATAAGAAAAAGGGCGCGGATGAACCGCGCCCTTTGATCAATCCGTCTCACGCGTTCGGATGGGAGGCCCGTGGGGTCAGAGCACCACCACTTCGGTACCAGTCGGCACGCGGTTGTAAAGGTCGATCACGTCCTCGTTCAGCATGCGGATGCAGCCGGAGGAAATGGCCTGCCCGATGTATTCTGGCTGGTTGGTGCCGTGGATGCGGAACAGCGTGTCCTGGTTGCCCTGGTACAGGTACAGCGCGCGCGCACCCATCGGGTTGTGCGGGCCGGGGGCGACATAGGACGGAAGCCCGGCGATGCGCTGGTGAATTTCGGGGGTCGGGGTCCAGCTCGGCCATTCGGCCTTGCGGCCCACCTTCGCCTGGCCGCGGAACGCGAGGCTTTCCTCGCCCACGGTGACGCCGTAACGGATCGCCTTGCCGGGGGCTTCCACGTAGTAAAGGAACTTGTTGGGCGTATCGATGACTATGGTGCCCGGCTTCTTGTTCGTCGGATACTCGACGATGTGCCGCGCGAATTCACCACTCGGCTTCACGTTGGGATACGGCTTGTTCGCGAGAAGCTGCTTGTCCCGCGCCGTCATCGCCGTTTCAGGCGCTGGCGCATAGGTCCCCGACATGCAGCCGCTGAGCATCAAGCCCGCCAGCACTGCCCCGACAGCCCGCCACATCATGTTCGCCTCGTTCTACTCGCCTTGCTGTGCAAGGAGGAATCGGTCCCGCTCCGATTGGATTAACCCAATGCTCGCCATGCTTGAAGGGTTCTGCGCTGCCCCTCGCCTGCTTATGCGAAAGCGTTGCAGAAATGCCGCACAGGCTGCCGTTTCGTCACCGCCCTTTGGAGTTTCTCAAGGAATTGGGCGCGTACTCCTCGGATGACCTCGGAGAAGTCGCATCGGTTGCACAGTTTTGACGCAGTCGAACGCCATTTCTGGAATGGTCACGCGAAGGTGCCGCAACGTCAAAAGTCGCACCGTACAGGAGTAGGATATGTCTACCGGACAGCCGTCGCAGGGGCTCAGCACCCGGGTGGAATCGGATCTGAAGCGCATGGCGCAGAATCAGCAGTGGCGCGAAATCGGGATTTCCGCCGTTGCCGCTGCCGCCCAGCAGGCGAGCGAGAAGCGCGTCGTCGAGGGCAAGGGCGGTGGTGAGCCGAACCGGGTGGTGACACTCAAGGACATCGACTTTCTCGCGGCCTGAGGCCACGTGACGCCGATGGGATCCGGCGCGGGGGCCGGCCCACGGAACTGACCAACGCCGGGAAAATCCCGGTGGGGGGTACGACAAGCCTAAGCCGCGAGCGAGCCGTCCGCCGGACCCGGTTCGGCACAAGAGTATATTTCCATCGGTGTCCTGCCGGCGCTACAAGAGCCGGAGAACCCGGGGATATGCCGCATGCTCGTTGCCTATGTGTTCAGCGATGGGGGCCTGAAGGGCAGTCCCGTCGCTGAAGGGCCGATACCGGCCGACGTGGTTTGGCTCGACCTCGTTTCGCCAACCGAAGCCGACGACACGCTGGCCGAAGCCTTCGCCGGCATTTCCGTGCCCACCCGCGAGGAGATGGGCGAAATCGAGCAATCGAGCCGCCTCTATATAGATGGCGAAGCGCGATATATGACGGCCTCGCTCCTGTGCGGGGCCGACACTCCGGCACCGGTCATGCTGGCAGTGACCTTCATCCTGAGCCGCGGCCGCCTGATCACGGTGCGATACGGTGATCCCCGCGCGTTCCCCTCGGTTTCTGGGCGGCTGGCCAAATCCTGTCCTGCGACCATTACCGGCGAAATCATCCTCATCGATCTGCTCGAGGCCATCGTGGATCGCGCCGCCGATGTGCTGGAGCAGATCGGCGCCGACGTGGAACGCATCTCCAAGCGGATCTTCGAGCGCGACCAGGGCAAAGAGAACGCCAACCAGCGCTATCGCGCCATTCTCTCCCATGTCGGTCGCAAGGAAGGCCTCGTCTCCTACGCCCGCGAGAGCCTCGCCTCGCTGCAGCGGCTGCTGTCTTTCCTGGGCACCGAGACCGAAGGGGCGGCCGTGAGCAAGGATTCCAAGGCCTCCGTCAAGTCCATGAGCCGGGATGTGTCTGGCCTGTCCGATTACGCGGCCTTCATGGGTGACAAGCTGCAATTTCTGCTCGATGCCACCATCGGCCTCGTCAGTCTCGAGCAGAACAATATCATCAAGATCTTCGCAGTGCTCTCGGTGGTGTTGATGCCGCCGACGCTGATCGCGTCCATCTACGGCATGAACTTCCACAATATGCCGGAGCTGGACTTTACCTATGGCTATCCGCTGGCGCTCTGCGCCATGGTGGTGTCGGGCATCCTGCCCTACGTCTTCTTCAAGTGGCGCCGCTGGCTCTGAACTCAAGCCCGCGCTGCGCCTGAGCGAAGGCGCCTCAAGATCCCGCGCCAGCGTCACACATGCTGGCCGCCGTTGATGTGGATCTCCGCCCCGTTGAGGTAAGACGAGGTATCCGTGCACAGCACGTAGATGATCTTCGCCACCTCGTCCGTCGTGCCGAGCCGCTGCATGGGGATCTGCTCGACGATCTTGTCGGTGCCCGGCGAGAGAATGGCGGTGTCGATCTCCCCCGGCGCGATGGAGTTGACGCGGATGCCGCGCCTACCGAAGTCAGACGCCATCTCCCGCGTCAGCGAGGCCAGCGCCGCCTTGGAGGTAGCATAGGCCGCTCCGGCGAAGGGATGCACCCGCGAGCCGGCGATGGAGGTGACGTTCACCACCGAGCCCTGTGCCTTCTCCAGCTCCGCCGAAAGTCCCCGCGCCAGCATGATGGGGGCGAAGAAATTCACCTGGAACACGTCCACCCACGTCTCAAGGTCGGTGTCCAGGGTGCCGAGCCGTGAGCCGCCCTCGCCCTTGGGGGAGATGGCAGCGTTGTTGACGAGGGCGTCGAGCCGGCCGTCCGGCAGGCGGCGCTTCACCTCGGCGATGGCATCCTTGGTGCTGGAGGGGCTGGAGAGGTCCACCTGGATATGGTCCTCCGGCCCGGCGCCCCACGGGCATTTGTCCGGAAACGCGTGGCGCGAGCAGGAGATGACGCGCCAGCCGGCGGCGGAGAAGCGCTTCACCGTGGCATGGCCGATGCCGCGCGAGGCCCCGGTGAGGAGCATGATGCGGGGCGGGGCTTCGGGTTCGACGGTCATGGAAGGGTTCCGGGCCGGCATTCAGGTGTGATGCGTGTGGACCCCGACAGGCCGCTCCCGCACGCTGGAAGGTCAAGAAATGGGGTGAGGGCAGGCGGCCTCACGGGAAGAGACGCGTCTTGGACCAGTCCACGCCTTCCTCCTCGCGGCGGAACACCACCCGATCGTGGAGCCGGAAGGGGCGGTCGTGCCAGAACTCGATGGCCACCGGCAGAACGCGGAAGCCAGTCCAATGGGGCGGGCGGGGCACTGTACCGAGGGCGTATTTCGCAGTCGCGGAGGCCACCGCC
The DNA here is from genome assembly GCF_005871085.1 of Xanthobacter autotrophicus. GTDB lineage: Bacteria > Pseudomonadota > Alphaproteobacteria > Rhizobiales > Xanthobacteraceae > Xanthobacter > Xanthobacter autotrophicus. Next base: position 96,014 of record NZ_VAUP01000038.1, read on the forward strand.
GCCTCCAGCGCGAACCGGCCCTCCAGCGGGCGCGACTGGCTGGAGGCCCAGGCGCCGATCTGCGACAGGCGGGGGCGGGTGGCGAAATAGGCGTCGGCCTCCTCCGCCGTCACCTGTTCCACCGGCCCGCGCACCCGCACCTGCCGGCGCAGCGATTTCCAGTGGAAAACCAGCGCCGCCTTGGGGGTCTGCGCCAGCTCGCGGCCCTTGGCGCTCTCCGTGTTGGTGAAGAAGACGAAGCCGCGGGCATCGAGTCCCTTCAGCAGCACCATGCGGGCGTCCGGCAGGCCGTCGGGATCGACGGTGGCGAGCGTCATGGCGTTGGGATCGTTCGGCTCGGTCTTCTCGGCCTCGGCGAGCCATTCGGCAAACAGCCGGAAGGGCTCGGAGACTTCCGTAAAATCACCGGATGTTAAGGGGTTGTGGGCTTCCATGCCTGAGCTTGAAGTCATGTGGGAGCCCCTCGTGCCTCGCCTCTCGCGCGCCGTCCCCATGGCCGGCTGCCATTCCTTATATAGAAGCGTGATCCGCTGGCGCGAAGCTCTCTGTCGCATGGCGGTCGCAGGGCTCGTCGTCGCGGGGCTCGGCGGCTGCTCGACTGTCAACGTGTCTTCGGATGATGCCATCGTCACCGGCTCGATCCGGGCGACGCCGGCCTCGCTTCCGGTGCCGGACGGCCACGCCCCCACCGGGGTTGCGGCCAGCGACTGGGTTCAAGCGAAGATCGCCCTCGACCAGGCGCTTGCCGCCCGTAACAAGGACGTTTCCATTCCCTGGGACAATCCGGAGACCGGCTCCCGCGGCACGGCGACGCCGGTCGGGCCGGCCCGCGCCGGCGGCTGTCAGGATTTCATGATCTCGCTGGTGGACGGCAAGACCGCCGACCGCTGGATCCAGGGCGAGGTCTGCAAGGCCCGCGGGGGCACCGTCCTGTCGCAGGTCCGGGTGCTCGGGCAGGCCTGAGGCAAGGCAAAGGTGCAAAAAAGGCGCCGGTCGCCAGCGCGGGCGTTGCATTTTCCGCGCCGCGAACCACATCCTGAGGTGCGGCTGGCCGCCTGAGTGCCGGCCGGCGAGGTGATTGACCCATGCGTGATCCTTACGACGTCCTCGGCGTCTCCAAGACCGCCGACGAGGCCGAGATCAAGCGCGCCTATCGCAAGCTTGCGAAGAAGCTGCATCCCGACGCCAATGCGTCGGACCCCAAGGCCCAGGACCGTTTTGCGGAACTGAATACCGCGCACGAAATCCTTGAGGACAAGGAGAAGCGCGCTCAGTACGACCGCGGCGAGATCGATGCCGAGGGCAAGCCGAAAGCCCCCGAATTCACCGGCTTTCGCGGCGGTGGCCCGCGGCGCGGCCCCGGCGGCTTCTCCGGCTACGACGGTGATACGATTTTCGAAAGCTTCTCCTTCGGTCCCGAGGGCGCGCGCCGTTCGTCCGGGCGCGGCGGCGGTGGCGGCTTCGAGGATATCGGCGACATTTTCGGCTTCGGCCGCCAGCGCCGCTCGGCCGGCGGCGGCTTTGCGCCCCAGCCCGGCGCGGACATGGAAATAACGCTCCCGGTCTCCTTCGAGGAGGCGGCCGAGGGGGCGTCCAAGCGCGTCGGCCTGCCCAACGGCAAACAGATCGACATCAAGATCGCCGCCGGCACCCGCGAGGGGCATCGCATGCGCCTGAAGGGGCAGGGCGAGCCGAGCGCCATGGGTGGCCCGCCGGGCGATGCCTATGTCACCATCTCCTACGCCCCCCATCCGATCTTCGAGCGGGACGGCGATGACCTGCGCCAGAACCTCGACGTCGCCCTTGCCGACGCGGTGCTGGGGGCCAAGGTTCGCGTGCCCACACTCAAGGGGGCGGTGGAGCTGGCTATTCCCGCCTGGACCTCCGGCGGGCGCACCTTCCGTCTGCGCGGCAAGGGCCTGCCCACCGCGACCGGCGGTCACGGTGATCTCCTGGTGCGCACCAATCTCGTCCTGCCCAAGGACAAGGACGAGGAGCTGGAAGCCATCATGAGGAAGCTGCGCGAGCAGGCGGACTGATTGCGGCGGCCGGATCATCGGCCGTCGAGCCCGCCTGCGCGGGGTCTGGGAGAGTGCTTGCGACCTTCATTCGTGGCCTACCGCGTTTAGGGGATGCCTGCCCGGGGCAGGCGGACGCATGATCCATGGGTTGCAACCTGGGTTCTCAGGAGGCGATCCATGGCAAAGCCGACCTTGGACGACCAGCTCGCCGCCGAATATGCCGGCCTGTTCGCGTCCCTCGTCATCCGGCCCGAGCGCCGCGACGAGGTCCAGCGTGTCGCCGACCGCGTCCTGCGCCCCGCCAACCGCAAGCAGTACGAGACAGTGGAGGCTGCGACCTCCGTGCCTTGGTTCGTGGTGGCGATCATCCACAATCTGGAGGCCGACATGGCCTTCTCGGCGCATCTGCACAATGGCGATCCGCTGACGGCCCGCACCGTCAACGTGCCCGCCGGCCGCCCGAAGAAGGCCCCCGCCGGCGGCGGAGTCTACAATTGGGTCGAGAGCGCCATCGACGCCCTGGCCTATGACGGGCTCGACACCTGGAGCACGTGGACCGTTCCTGGCATCGCCTACGCGCTGGAGCGCTACAACGGCTTCGGTTATCGCACTCGCTTTCCCTTCGTCAAAAGCCCCTACCTCTGGGGCTTCAGCAACGTCTACACGCGGGGCAAGTTCATCCGCGACGGTGTGTTTTCCCCGGACGCGGTGAGCCAGCAATGCGGCGGCATGACCCTTTTGTCCGCCCTCATGGACGAGGATGACATCGCCAAGCGCCTCCTCTTCCAGCCGCCGCCGGACAGCGACGACGTGGCCAAGCCCACGCCGTTCCTTCCCGCCGATGGCAGTGTGTTGGAGTTCCCCGACAATCCCCCCCGCTTTCCGGGCAAGTATCTGATGGAGAACACGGGCGACAAGGTCTCCGTCACGCGCCTGCAGAAGCGCCTTGCCGACATGGGCGCCTCGCCGGGAGCGCCCACTGGCACCTTCGACACCCCCACCAAATACGCGGTGCAGCTGTTTCAGGCGCGCTCCGTGGACCTCGACGGCGCGCCACTGGAGATCGACGGCATCGTCGGTCCCATGACCTGGGGCGCGCTGTTCGGCCCCTTGTCCATCGAGAGCGAGTGGGTGAAGCCGCGCGTCGCCATCAAGAAGGCGGAGCGCACCCTGGCCTCGGCGGTCCTCGACGTGGCGTCAGACCAGATCGGGGTGAGGGAGATCCCCCCGAACAGCAATTGCGGCCGCGAGGTGGAGGCCTTTCTCGGCAGCGTCGGACTTGGCCGGGGCAACCCGTGGTGCATGGCCTTCGTCTATTGGTGCTTCGCCCAGGCGGCGCAGGACCTCGGCGTCGCCAACCGGGTGCCGCGTAGCGGTCACGTGCGCACCGCCTGGAAGGAAACCTCCGCCCGCACCTCCGGCGTGCGGGTGGTGACCGGGCGCGAGGCGCGGGTCGATCCCTCGCTGGTGACGCCGGGCATGGTGTTCTTCCTCGGCCTGTCGGGCAGCACCGGCCATGCTGGAATCGTTGCCGACAATATCAACGGCAAGCTCGTGACCATCGAGGGCAACACAAACCAGGACGGCGTGCGCGACGGCGGCGGCGTGTTCCGCCGCGTCGGTCGCAAGGTGACGGACGGTACGATCCTCGGCTTCGCGGCCTTCGGTTGAGGGCGGGGCCCTGGCCTGATCGGCATCAAGGGACAGGGCGGGGCTACCTCACCTTTTGGCCGACTTTCCACGCGCTCCGGCGCCCTCTAAAGTCCGCGTCCGAAAAAGGACAAGGAAGCGCGCCCATGTTTCTCGAGCTGCAGAACCTCTATTTCGAAGACCTGACCCTGGGCCGCATCGAGCGCATGTCCAAGACCGTGTCGTCCTCGGATATCGTCGGTTTCGCCGAGCTGACAGGTGACCGCAACCCCATCCACCTCTCCCAGCATTTCGCCGCCAAGACCCCATTCGGCGGCCGCATCGCCCACGGTCTCTACACGGCGAGCCTGATTTCCGCCGTGCTCGGCACCCGCCTGCCCGGTCCTGGCGCCATCTACATCTCCCAGACCCTGAACTTCCGGGCCCCGGTGCGCATCGACGATACCGTGGACGTGGAAGTGAAGGTGGTGGAACTGATTCCCGAGCGGTTCCGTGCCCGGCTGTCGTGCGTTTGCAGTGTGAAGGGCGAGGTGGTGCTGGACGGAGAGGCGCTGGTGAAGGTGCCGTCCTCCGGCGTGCAGAAGGTTGCGTCGGCCTGAGGTGTCGGCCACGCTGCCCTTCTTGAGGACAAGGAGGGCGGCATGTTCGAATCGGCTACGTTTGAGCATCGGCTGGACAAGGCCGCCTTCAAGGCGCTGGAGCCCAGCCTGCGCGAAGACCTCCTCAATGCCCAGTTCGCCCTCATCGAGGCGAAGCGGCGCAGCCTGATCGTGCTGATCCACGGTCCTGACGGCGCCGGAAAGGGTGCAGTGCTCAACCGGCTCTACAGCTGGCTCGACGTGCGCAAGGTGCAGACGCTCACCTTCGAGATGCCCTGCGCCGAAGAAGACCGCCCGCCCATGTGGAAATACTGGCGCGAACTGCCGCCGTTCGGCCAGATCGGCGTCATGCTCGGCTCCTGGTACCACGCGCCTTTGTGCAAGCGGGCGCTGGGCACCATGGGGCGGGCCGATTTCATGGCCTCCCTCGACGAGATGGAGCGCTTCGAGAGCATGCTCCACGCCGAGGGCGTGAGCCTGCTGAAGATCTGGCTCTATCTGGACGGGGACGAGGCCCGGCGCCGGCTCAAGGCCCTGAGCAAGGGCGACTACCAGCGCCCCATCGTGCGCGAATGGGCCGAGATCGAGGGTGCCGCCGCCCGCAAGCGGCTGCATCTGGCGTCCGAGGAGGCCGCCCGCGCCACCTCCACGGAAATCGCCCCCTGGCATGTGGTGCCGGCCGCCGACACCGAATATTGCGACGCCATGGTGGGCAGCCTGCTGCTGGAGAAGCTGCGCGCCATGGCGGCGGAGCCGGAGCCCGCGCCGCTGCCCCTGCCGCCCAATCCCACCCACGTGCCGAGCCTGCTGCCCCCCTTCTCCATCCTCTCCACCCTCGACATGTCGCGCAGCCTGCCGGAGGCGGAATACGACCGCGAGTTGGCCCATGCGCAGAGCCGCATCACCCGCCTCACCAACGCGCCGGCCTTCGCCGGCTCCGGGCTGGTGATCGCGTTCGAGGGCTCGGACGCGGCGGGCAAGAGTTCCACCATCATGCGCCTGCGCCGGGCGCTGGACCCGCGTCGGTTCCGCGTCCATCCCATCGCCGCGCCCACCGACGAGGAGCAGGCGCGGCCCTATCTGTGGCGGTTCTGGCGGCACATTCCCACCCACGGGCGCACGGCCATCTTCGACCGCTCCTGGTACGGCCGGGTGCTGGTGGAACGCGTCGAGGGCCTTTGCGGCCCGGACGACTGGGGCCGGGCCTATGGCGAGATCAACGACTTCGAGGCCCAGCTCACCCGCGCCGGCTATGTGGTGGTGAAGTTCTGGCTGGCCATCAGCCAGGACGAGCAGGCCCGCCGCTTCGAGGAGCGCGAAAAGATCGCCTACAAGCGCTTCAAGCTGACCCCCGAAGACTGGCGCAACCGCGAGAAATGGCCGCTCTACGAGGCGGCGGTGACGGAGATGGTGGACCGCACTTCCACCCGCGAGGCGCCGTGGACGCTGGTGGAGGCGGAGGACAAGCACTTCGCCCGGGTGAAGGTGCTGAAAACCATCGCCGACCGGCTGGAGGCGGCGCTGGCCTGAAGCGCCGGCCGCGCTTCAGCTGGGTGTCCGCCACACCTCGCCGGGATGAAGTGCCAGGAAGCGCTCTTGAGCAATGCCGGCGCCATGCAGCGCCTCGGAGAGCGCGTGCTTCGGCGCGTCCTGCGCCTCGTCGGTGAGGCGGAAGGTGCCCCAGTGGATGCCGAGGCCCTGCTCCGCCCCGGTATCCTCCAGGATGCGGACGGCCTCGTCCGGATTGGTGTGCTGGGGCGCCATGAACCAGCGCGGCTCGTAGGCGCCGATGGGGATGAAGGCGAGGCGCGGCGGCCCGAAGGCGCGGCGCACCGCGCGGAAGATCTCGCCGGTGCCATAGCCCGTATCGCCGGCGAAATAGATCACGCCCTCCGGCGTTTCCAGCACGAACCCGCCCCACAGGGCGAAACGGCGATCCTTCAGGCTGCGCGCCGACCAGTGGTTGGCGGGGTGGATGATCGCGTCCACACCCGCGCTCAACGCGAAGCGATCCCCCCAGTCACCGGTGGCCATGGCCAGGTCCGGCAGCTTGCGGCGGATGGTGGCGTCGTTGCCAAGGGGGGCGATGAGCCGTGGGCGATGCGCCCGCGCCAGCCGGCCGAGGGTCGGCAGGTCGAGATGGTCATAATGGTTGTGGCTGAGCAGGACCGCATGGATCTGCGGCAGTGCCTCGAACGGAATCCCCGGCGGATTGAACCGCTTCGGCCCGACGAAGGGCAGCGGGCTCGCGCGCTCGGACCAGACCGGATCGGTGAGGATGTTGAGCCCCGCCACCTGGATCAGCACGCTCGCATGCCCGACCATGCTCACCCGGATGCCGGACGTGACCTCGTCCGGGGGCGTGTCGGTGCCCGTAGGCAGGGCCGGCACGGCCGGCCAGGCACCGCGTTCCGTGCGCCGTTTGCGCCAGCGCATCAGGTCGCGCGCGGACTTGTCGGTGGAGGGGTGATCCGGGTTGAAGAAGCGCGTGCCGTCGAAATGGTCCGAGGGCGCGCCACGATGGTAGGGGCGGGGCATCGGCTGTTTATATCAGCGTGCGCCGGCAAGGTCCTGTGCCGCCCGTCGCGGAGTGCACCGTCCTGGGCCTGGAACGGCGCCGCTAAACCTGCCGCCGCATCTACGGTTCCGCGGATGGCTGGGGCGCCTGGATTCGAACCAGGGAATGGGGGAATCAAAATCCCCTGCCTTACCACTTGGCTACGCCCCAACACGGCGGCGGACCATATAGCCGCGTGATGGGCTTCTGTCCAACGCTGCTCCGCTGGTCTTGCCCCAATGTCGCTATGCCGAAGTGTGCGGCGTGCTACATCTTCATGGTGAGGTCGATTCCGGCTTCACGTCGCAAAGGCCTGCGCGTCCCGGCGCAGCATTTCTGGAGGCCGCGCAATGTCGTTGCGCATCGCGTTCTTCTGCGTTGCCCTGGCCGCAACGCTTCCGGCATCCGCCGCCCTCGCCCAGGCCACCGCAACGCCACCGACCCAGACCGCCCCTGCGGCCAACGCTCCGGCGCCCAAGCCGGGGACGGTCGCGCCGGCAACCACCACTGCCGCGCCCACCCCTTCGGCGCCCTCGGCCACGAAGCCGGCTGCCCCCAAGGCGACCACTCCTGCCCAGACCGCCGCGCACCAGCGACAGACGACCTGCGGGGCGGAGTGGCGTGCCGCCAAGGCGGCCGGGAAGCTACCCGCCGGCCAGAAGTGGCCTCAGTTCTGGAGCGCTTGCAACAAGCGCCTCAAGGCCCAGGGCAAATAGCGGAAGGCACGCGGCCAATTCAGGCAAGGCGCCCGCTTCCGGGCGCCGCCCTCAGCTTCCGGAGAAGCGCGGCGCGCGCTTCTCGGCGAAGGCCAGTCGGCCTTCGCGATAATCGGCGCTGGCATTGGCTGCGGCCGTGGCACGGCGGGCCTCGCCCAGCAGCGCCTGCGCCCCCGTCTCGGCGGCGCGGATGGCGAGCTTGGCGGCTTTCAGGGTCAGCGGCGCGTTCTCCGCAATGCGATGGAGTGTGCGTTCGGCCGTGGCTTCCGCCTCGGCGGCGGGAATGAGCACGTCCACCGCGCCGATGGCATGCGCGCGCGCCGCGGTCAGCCGTTCTGCAGTGAAGAACAGGTGGCGTGCGCCCTGGCTGCCAAACACCCTAAGGGCCCGCGCCATGCCGCGCGGATCGTATCCAAGGCCCAGGCGGGCAGCCGGAATGGCGAAGAAGGCGTCATCGGCGGCGATCCGCATGTCGCAACTCGCCGCCAGCGCCGCGCCGGCCCCCACGCAGGCCCCCTTCACCAGGGCGATGGTGGGACAGGCCAGTCCCTCGATGGCCGAGCAGGCCAACTCCACCAGGTCGTCATAGCTCTGCGCGCCGGAGGCGTCGGAGCGGGCGGTGTCGAAGTCCGATATGTCGGCGCCACCGGAAAAGGCGAGGTCACCCTCGCCGCGCAGCACCGCAACCCGGATGTCGCTGCGATGGGCGGCCTCCTGCGCGAAGGCGATCAGGGCCCGCCACATGGTGCTGGAAATGGCGTTGCGCCGCTCCGGATTGGTCAGCACAAGGCGGGCGATGCCGCCCTCGACGGAAATGGCGATGCTGCCAGCCACGCGTCCCTCCCCCAGGCTCTCTCCGAGCCATGGTGCTCGAAGTCGTCTTGCTCGCAGCGACCTTGCCCTGCCCTGTCGTGTCTATGCGGAACGGCAGGAAGAGGGAAGTTGCCACATGCAGGGTTCCGCCGGCATCGGGGCTAACTTTCGGCGCAGAAGGCCGCAGAAGGCCGAGGAACGCGCGCGGCGCCTTTCGATCAGGATCGAGGCGCGGGGTTCCGGGGCGGCGCATGAAGCGCCACCCCGTCCCCTACGGGCGCCGGTCAGGGCTTGGCACCCGAAGCTTGATGCTCTGAAGCCACATTGAATCGGTCCGATCCGGCCAATCGGGCTGGAGGTAGCTTATTCGTGATGTGACACTTGCTCTTGTGTGACCTTGGAAAAAAGCAGTTTCAAGAAAAAAATGAGACGGCGGCCGACAAAGCCCGTTATCGGTAACCGCGTCCGCGCATATTGCTAAATGAATGGTTGTAGCGCGGGTTGCGCTCCCGCACTCCCGAGCGGTCTTCAGTCGCGACGGAACAACAGGTTGCCGACAAAGCCCACCACGAGACTACCCAATGCAACCGCGAGACCGTACAACCAACCATCGCTCTGGGAGAATTCTGCGATTTTTTGCTCGAAACCGGTTTTGTTCACATCGAAACTGGAAAGTTCCGTAGCGGAAACAGTCCCGTTTTGGAAGACCTTGACCGCGACCGTGTAGCGCCCCAGCGGTGCCGTCCCCGGAATGCCCACTTCCGCGCGAAAAACGCGCGGCGCGAGGAAGGCGACGCCCTGAGGGTCTTCGCGATAGACGCCTTGGGCGGTCTGGATCCGCAGGAAGGCGGTGCGGAAGGGGTCGCTTGGCACCACATCCGCAAAGTCCGGTCCCACGCGCTGGACCAGGATGTTGTAGTTGAGGCCGATCTGCTCGACCCGCAGCGTTTCCGGGCTGGCGATCTGGGTGGTGGGTCGGCTGGAGAGCACGGCGAGGAATGCCGGGGCCTCCACGAAGGTGCGGCTGTCCGAATTGACCCACAGGCCGAGCACCCGCGACTTGCGCCAGGTGGTGAAGCTCTCACCCGGCCCGCGCACGGTCACCACCACATCGATGGCGCCATCATCGCCATTCCGGGCCTCGGCCACGCCGAAAACCACCAGCTCCGCGCCGGTGAAGCTCGACGTGATCCGCACCTGGGGCTGCGAGACCGACACCACCAGCCGGTCGGCCCGCGCCGGCATCACGGCAAACGCGCTCAGCAGGACGAGAAGCGCCGCGCCGCTCCATGTCTTCACGGCTGCGCCTCCTGAGTGATGGCGAAGGTGTCCGCCGGCCGGCTGACGAGATCGACGGCGACGCGCACCGCCACCGAAAGGACCAGGATGCCGAGAAGGAAGCGCAGGTGTTCCGCCTTCAGGGTCTGGCCGGTCCGCGCGCCGAACTGGGCGCCCATGGTTCCGCCCACCATCAGCACGAAGGCCAGCACCGCATCCACGGTGCCGTTGGCCTCGGCATGGAGCACGGTCGCCGCTGCCATGGTCACGAGGGTCAACACCAGCGATGTGCCCACCGAGGTCTGGGTCGGCACCCGCAGCAAATAGATGAGGGCGGGAACCAGGATGAAGCCGCCGCCCACGCCGAGGACCGCCCCGAGCAGGCCGATGATGAAGCCGATGCCGATCACCGGCAGCGCCGACACATAGATGCGTGAGCGGCGGAACCGCATCTTCAGCGGCAGCCGCATGAACCAGGCCCGGGTACCGGGGCGCCGCACCGTGGGCGGCAGGCCCTGCCGCATCCGCACCATCGCCTTCAGGCTCTCCACCAGCATGAGCGAGCCGATGGCGCCAAGCAGCAGCGTGTAGGAAATGCGGATGGCAAGGTCCACCTGGCCGATCATCCGCAGCCACAGGAACAGGAGCACGCCGGCCAGGGTTCCGGCCAGGCCCCCGGTCAGCAGCACGCCGGCGAGGGGCAGGTCCATCATGCCCTTGCGCCAGTAGGAAAGGGCGCCGGAAAACGATGAGGCGGCCATGTAGGGCGACACGCTCGCCACCGCCACCGCTGGCGGCACGCCGGTGAAGATGAGGAGTGGCGTCATCAGGAAGCCGCCGCCGACGCCGAACATGCCCGAGATGAAGCCCACCGCCAGCCCCATTGCGAAGACGGTGAAGATGGCGATCGGAAGCTCGGCGATGGGCAGGTAGATGGTCACGGGGGAACTTTCGCTGGCGCGCGGCGTCCCTGCCTATACGGCTGGAGTTTGACGGATGAAAGCTGATGCGGGCCCATCGGGCAAATGGATGCGTCTGCGCTCGGCAAGTTGCGTGCGCAGATCACCATAGTACCTTGACACGAACACCTTGACCGTACGTTCGGTTTGGGTGGCCCTAAGGGATGTGACCTTCGGACCATATGTCCCGGGATAGAAGGCGGCGAACAGGACGGGTCGGGTGCCAAATCTAAAGACGTACGGTTTCATCGGCGGTTTGCTCGATTCCATCGACATCGCGATATGCCTGTTTGACGCGGACGATCGCACGCTGGTGTGGAACGACTGCTTCCTGCGTTTCTTTCCCGAGCATGCAGGCCATGTTCATTGCGGCGAGCCCTACCGGGAAAATCTTCGCCGCTTCTACGACAGCCGGCTTGAAGGCGACGAGCGTCGTCACATGGATCGCTATGTGGAGGAGGGCATCGCCCGCCACAGGGCGCAGTCGCGGCCGTTCGTCTTCACCCACCTCGGCCGACGGCTGCGCGTCGCCTCGCTGCCGACGCCGGAGGGACTGCGCCTGCGCGTCTGGCAGCACCTGCACGAGGAGCCGCAGCATATGCGTCCCGGCAGCTGGGACAGTTTTCCCATCGACCTGCTTGACCATATCGCCGACGGAGCCATGGTGCTTGATCAGAATGACCGCATCATCGCCACCAATGACGAGTTCCGCATTCTTTATGATGTTCCGGAAGGCCATTCGGTCATCGGGGCCACGCTCCAGGACGTGGTGCGTGACGCCTGGGCCAAGGTCAACCAGCCGGAACGCTGGTCCGACGGCTTCGTGCAGGACAGCCTGCATTTCGTCGGCGCGCCGTTCGAGGTGGAACTGCCCGGGGGCCGCTGGCGCCGCGTCATCGCCCGGCGCACGGCCTCCGGCATCGGTTACTTCACCCACTCCGACATCACCGAGCTGAAGCGCCAGCAGGCTGCGCTGGAACGCGCCCTGGCGGAGCTGTCCGCCATCGCCGCCACAGACGTGCTTACCGGCCTTGCCAACCGGCGCGGGTTCGAAAAGGCCATCGCCGGGGCCTGGCAGGCGTGCGGCGAGACGGGCACGCCCCTGGCGGTGGTCATCATCGATCTCGACCACTTCAAGGCGGTCAACGACCGGTTCGGGCACGCCGCCGGCGACGAGTGCCTGCGGCGCATCGCTGCGGCCGTGCGCAGCGCCGTGACCCGGGCCGACGACCTTGCCGCCCGCCACGGCGGTGAGGAATTCGCCATTCTCCTGCCCAACGCCACCGCCGAGGAGGCGCTGGCGATCGGCCAGGGCATCCGCCGCTCGGTGCGCATGGAGCCGTGGGCCCAGGTGCATCCCGATCTCAGCCGGCTCACGGTGAGCATGGGCATCTGCGCGGTGAAGACGGCGAGCGACGTGGATATCGCCTCGGCCATGCGGCAAGCCGACGAGGCCCTTTACCGGGCCAAGAAGCGCGGCCGCGACCGGATCGAGATTCAGCGCGCCTGAACAGCCTGTCGGTCGCGGTCAGGCGGGGCTTGCGCCGGACCCTCCGTGTTCCGGTCGCAGCCGGCGGTCGATGGCATTGCGGCGCCGCGCTTCCGCGACCAGCGCGACGAGCAGGCCGCAAAGCGCCCGCGCGAGGCCGGAGCGGGAGGCGCTGCGCGGAACCCCGGAACGTCCGGGCAGGTGAATGAAGAGAACCGGCGCCACGGCGCCGTTTCCCCGCAATTGCCCATGCGTGGCCGCGAGCGCGTGGAAATAGGCGGCGTTGCAAAGATAGCGGCCGGCGTCGAGGGACGCCGAGGCGGCGATGCCCGCGCGCCGCAGGGCCGCCACCCACGCCAGCGCCGGGGCCGTGGAGGCGAGGACATCCGCCTGCTGGGTCATAAGGCGCCGCTCCGGGGGATGCCGGCCGGCCGCATCCGGGAAGTCGCGGGCCGCATTCACCGCACGGGTTTCAAGGCAAACCCGCCGGCGCCGGCTGGCGACGCCCAGCAGCAGCACGGCGTCGAACGCCCGCTCCCGCAGCAGCGCGTCCAGGCGTGGCAGCTCATCCCAGCGCGTGGGCAGGATACTGAGTGTGATCTCCACGCCGGAGAGCGCCGGGCGCTTCAGCCGCAGCAGGTCCATGGCGGCGCGCTGCGAGGGGTTCACCGGCACGCCCGCAAACGGCCCGAACGCCGTCACCAGAATGCGGAGCGGGCGCGCCACGGCGGGCCCTCACAACCCGATGAGGCCGGCGATCTCCGCCGCCGCCAGCGCCGGGGCGAGGGTTCCGGCGGCCACCTCCTGCTCCAGCGCGGGCAGGCGGGCCTTCACTGCCGGGTCGTGGGTGACCCTTTCGGCGAGGCGCTCATTGAGCAGGGTCCACATCCAGCGCACCTGCTGGGCCCGGCGGGTGGCGGCGAAGGTGCCCGCCGCCTCGCACTTGGTCCGATGCAGCCGCACCTGTTCCCACACCTCGGGAATGCCGGCCCCGGTGAGCGCCGAATAGGTCAGCACCGGCGGCGACCAATGGGGCAGGCGGGCGCCCAGCAGGTGCAGGGCGGTGCGATATTCGCCGGCGGCGGCGCGGGCGCGGGTGATGTTGTCGCCGTCCGCCTTGTTCACGGCCACGATGTCGGCCAGCTCCAGCACGCCCTTCTTGATGCCCTGCAATTCGTCGCCGGCTCCCGGCAGCATCAGCACCAGGAAGGTGTCGGTGAGATCGGCCACCGCGGTCTCGGACTGGCCGACGCCCACGGTTTCCACCAGCACCACGTCGAAGCCGGCGGCCTCGCACAGCAGCATGGTTTCACGCGTCTTGGCCGCGATGCCACCGAGCGTGCCACTGGAGGGCGAGGGACGGATGAAGGCGTTGGGGTCCACCGCAAGGCGGGACATGCGGGTCTTGTCGCCCAGGATGGAACCGCCGGTGCGAGTGGAGGAGGGGTCCACCGCCAGCACCGCCACCTTGTGGCCCTGCTGGGTCAGATAGGTTCCAAGCGCGTCGATGGTGGTGGACTTGCCCACCCCCGGCACCCCGGTGATGCCGACCCGGAAGGCGCCGCCGGTGCGCGGCAGCAGGGATTGCAGCAGCACCTGCGCCCGCCGGCGGTGATCGGTGCGGCGCGATTCGACGAGGGTGATGGCCCGCGCCAGCGCCGCCCGCTCACCTTTGGCGACACCCTGCGCAAGCTTCTCGTCGTCCTCGTGCCGTGCCGTCATGTTTGGTTCCCCCGTTCCGCAAAAGTTTTAATCCGGAACCTGTGCGTCAGCGTGAACGTTCTTCCAGCATCATTCCACTCCTATGGAGGACGAACGCATGAACTGGGATCGCATTGAAGGCAACTGGAAGCAGATGACCGGCAATCTCAAGGCGCAGTGGGGCAAGCTCACCGACGATGACATGACCGAAATCAACGGCAACCGCGAGATCCTCGAAGGCAAGCTGCAGGAGCGCTACGGCTATGCCAAGGATGAGGTGAAGCGCCAGGTGGATACCTGGTCCACCAACATCCGCACCATGTGATTGCGGACCTTTCGGAACCGCCCCGCGCCACCCGGCGCGGGGCTTTTTCATGCGTTTTCAAGCGTCTACCTTCTCGATGCCGCTGCGATCCAGCGGCGCCAGCGCATCGGCCGCGCGCACGCCGCCGACCACGATATCTGGCGCGATCTCGGTCAGGGGTACCAGAGCAAAGGCGCGCTCCAGCAGCCGGGGATGCGGGATCTCCAGGTCCGGCTCGGCGATATTTTCGTTGGCGAACAACAGGATGTCGATGTCGATGCGGCGCGGCCCGAAGCGCACCTCGTGGGGCCGGTCGCGCCCCAGCATCCGCTCCACCGAAAGGGCCAGGAACAGCAGGCTGCGGGGCGGGACGGGGCTTTGGATTTCAACCACCTGGTTGAGGTACGGCCCCTGCGGGATCGGCCCCCAGGGCGGCGTCTCGTAGAGCGAGGAGCGGGCGCCGATGGTCAGCCCGGCGCGGGCCAGCACACCCAGCGCCAGCCCCATGGTGGCGGCCCGGTCGCCCACGTTGGAGCCCAGGCACAGGTAGGCGGTGCGGCTGGTCACGAGGCGTCCCGGATGGCCTCGGCGACGCGCGCCGCCTGCACATGGGCGGCCACGTCATGCACACGGATGATCTCCACCCCGGCCATGATGGCGATGACGTTGGAGGCGATGGTCCCCGGCAGGCGTTCCGCCGGAATGGTCTCGATCACCTTTCCGATCAATGACTTGCGCGAGGCGCCGAGCAGGATCGGCAGGCCCAGCACGCGCAGCTCTTCAAGCCTGCGGATGGCGGACAGGTTCTGCGGGAAGCTCTTGCCGAAGCCGATGCCGGGGTCGAGCACCAGGCGCTCGCGCTTCACGCCGGCCTTGTCGGCCGTATCGAGAGCTTTCTCGAAGAAGTCCAGCATATCGGCGACGATATCGAGGGTTTCATCGACTTCGGTTCGGTTGTGCATGATGACGGCTGCGGCGTCGTACTCCGCCACCACTTTCGCCATGTCGGGATCGCGGGAAAATCCCCACACGTCGTTGACGATCACCGCCCCCGCCTCCAGCGCCCGCCGCGCGACAGACGCCTTGTAGGTGTCCACGGAAATGGGCACTCCGGTCTCGGCGGCCAGCGGCGCGATCACCGGGGCGATGCGCGCCCATTCGTCCTCCGCCTCCACCGGGGTGTGGCCCGGCCGCGTCGATTCGCCGCCCACGTCCAGCAGGTCCGCGCCCTCGGTCACCAGCCGCCGGGCGTTGGCGAGGGCGCTGTCCGGCGCGGCGCTGGCGCCGCCGTCGGAGAAGGAATCGGGCGTCACGTTCAGGATGCCCATGACAAGGGTGCGCGGGCCGAGCGCGAGGGCGCGGCCACGGGCGAGAAGGGTGCGGGAGGGAGCAGCGGGCAAGGAGGGGCGAACCTGGGCACGATCAAGGGGAGGGCCAATGAACCGCGCGGCGCCCGCCTTTGCAACAGGGGGCTGAAACGAAGCAGGGCACGGCCTGCGCCGTGCCCTGTGTGAACAGCTGTGCTGCTGCCGTGCCTGAGAAACTACTGCGCCGCCACCCCGGTGCCGATGGGGCAGGAGACGCCGGTGCCGCCGAGGCCGCAATAACCGGCCGGGTTCTTGGCCAGATACTGCTGATGGTAGCCTTCCGCGAAATAGAACGGTCCGAGGTCCACGATCTCGGTGGTGATCGGGCCGAAGCCCTTGGCCTTCAGCGCCGGCTCGTAGGCGGCCTTGGCCGCTTCCGCCGCCACCCGCTGGGTGGCGTCGGTCACATAGATGCCGGAACGGTACTGCGTGCCCACATCATTGCCCTGGCGCATGCCCTGGGTGGGATCGTGGGATTCGAAGAACAGCCGCACCAGCTCGTCATAGCTCACGGCCTTGGGATCATAGACCACCAGCACCGCCTCGGTGTGTCCGGTGCGGCCGGAGCACACTTCCTCGTAGGTGGGGTTCTCGGTGATGCCGGCCACATAGCCGACCGCGGTCGCCCACACGCCGGGGGTCTGCCAGAACTTGCGCTCGGCGCCCCAGAAGCAGCCGAGGGCGAACACGGCGGTCTCGAACCCTGCGGGGTAGGGGCCCTTGAGGGCGTGGCCGTTGACGGAATGGGCCTCGGCGGTGGGCACCGGCGTGCTGCGGCCGGGCAGGGCATTGGCCTTGGTGGGCAGGTCGAGGGATTTCTTCAGCCAGAACATGGCGGGGCTCCTCGCGGGGGCGCCGCGCCGGGCATCGGACCCGTCGCGCGCGAATGGGGCTTGAAGGAAAGCGCCGGCGGCAAGCCGGGCCGGATCCCCAATATGGGATGTGCCCGCCGTTTCCGCGAGGGGGCTCCTCTCGTTCTACCGCGGTGACGCGCTTTCTTCACGCGAACCGGTGTCCACTTCGCTCGAAAACGCTTTAGCGTGAAACTTCAAAGCGCGAGCGCTCGCGCACCCGGCCGAGGGCGAGCAGGATGAGCCCCACCACCACAAGCAGCAGGAAGGCTGGCAGGGACAGAAGCGGTAGGATGGCGCTGTTCCAGATGAGCGGCAGGCCGGTGCGACCGGATCGTTCCGCCTGCTCCAGCGTGCCGGGCGACAGCGCGAACCAGGCATCGCCGGTGGAGGTGAACACCAGTGCGGAGGCCGCGATGGAGCGTGTGCCATCCACAATGAGGGCGACGAAGCCCCCGGCCACAAGCCAGAATCCGATGAAGCGGAACAGGAAGCGGATCATGGGTGGGCGCTCGGCTCCCTTGCGTCTGCGGGCTGCGCGCCCGGCCAATCCCATTTAGGCGGGATCGCACAAGATTGCACGCCCCTCGGTGCGGGGGTGTGTCGGATGGGAGCGCTGGGGTGAGGCCCGCTTTCCGATTGAGTACCGCCGCAGCTCCCTCTGCCGCTTGCGGGGGAGGGAGCTGCGGCGGTTTGGGCAGGTAGGTGTGGCTCGCCAATCAGGCCCGCCCCCACCCCCGCCGTCCCCAGCCGGCCGGGTGGTACCGTGGCCCTGCGCGCCATTGCCCCTTGAAGCCGGGCGCGGGGAATGCTTCCATCACGTCATGAGCACGGGCCTCATCGAAATCCGCAGGGCCAAGCCGGCCGACGCCAAGGCGATCGCGGCGGTTCACGACGCGGCTTGGCGCACGGCCTACCGTGGCCTCATCCCCGGCGTCGAGCTTGAGCGCATGGTGGAGCGGCGCGGGCCGCGTTGGTGGGATGCCGCGATCCGGCGCGGTAGCCGGCTCTCCGTGCTGCTGGTGGGCGATGATCTCGCCGGCTATGTGAATTACGGTGGCAACCGCGCCAAGAGCCTGCCCTATGGCGGCGAGATCTATGAAATCTACCTACAACCTTTGTATCAGGGCCTCGGTTTTGGCCAGCGGCTGTTTTCGGCGGCCCGCCGGGACCTAAGTCTTGCAAGGCTCGATGGTTTGGTGGTCTGGGCGCTCGCCGAAAACGAGAATGCGGTGGGCTTCTATCGGGCCTTGGGGGGGCAACCGGTCGCATCCTCCACGGAGCAGTTCGGATCGAAAACGCTGGACAAGATCGCGTTCGCTTGGCAGCGGTAGCGTCCGCGTGGGCAACCGCCTGCGCGGACCGTAGCCTTCCAGCGAGTGTCATATGCGCATCGATGCGATCCCGATCGGCAAGAATCCGCCCCACGATGTGAACGTCGTGATCGAGGTGCCCATCGGCGGCGAGCCCATTAAATACGAAATGGACAAGGCTGCCGGCACGCTCTTCGTCGATCGTTTCCTTTATACCGCCATGCGGTACCCGGGGAACTACGGTTTCATTCCGCACACCTTGTCGGGTGACGGTGATCCCTGCGACGTTCTGGTGGCCAATACGCGCGCCATCGTGCCCGGCGCCGTGATCAGCGCGCGCCCCGTAGGCGTCCTGCTGATGGAGGACGAAGGCGGTCTCGACGAGAAGATCATCGCCGTGCCCTCGTCCAAGCTCACCAAGCGCTACGACAAGGTCAGCAATTATTCCGACCTGCCGGACATCACGCTCCAGCAGATCGAGCACTTCTTCGAGCATTACAAGGATCTGGAACCCAACAAGTGGGTCAAGATCGTGCGCTGGGGCGATGCCGCCGAAGCCCACAAAATGATCCTCGAAGGCATCGAGCGCGCCAAGGCCGAAGGCAAGGAAGGCTGAGGCTTTCCTTCCCGGGGGCGGGGAAGACCTGCCCTCAGGCCGGTACCGTCGTCTCCGCGAGGAGGCGGCGGATCTCGGGCAGGCACGAGCCGCAGTTCGTGCCGGCCTTGAGCTTTTCCCCCACCATGGCCGCATCGTGCGCGCCGGCGCGGATGGCGCCTGTGATGGCGTCGCGTGGCACGCTGAAGCAGGCGCACACCAGCGGCCCGCACGCGGCCGCAGCCCCCGCCCGCCGGCCCGCCAGCAGGGTGCGCCGGTCAGCGGCGGAGACGGTGTCTTCCGCAAGCAGGCCCTTCAGCGCATCCCACGCCACGCGCCGGCCCGCCGTGCCCACGAACACCGCGAAATCCAGCCGCCCGTCCCCATCGAAGGCGGCAGCCCGGTAGAGGCCGGACGGTGCGTCCACCAGCTCCGCCACGTCGGCAGGACCTTCCGCCTTCACCCACTGCGCCCAGTCGTCCGGCCCGAGGCTGCCGGCCATGCGCCAGCCAAAACCGCCCTCCAGCGCCGCACGCGCCCACCACAGGCCTTGCGGCATCTGAAGCGGACGCCGCGACAGCACGAAGCCCTCGAACGGCGCGGCATAAGGCGCGAGGGTGGCCGGGGTCGCCTTGGAATCGGGCTGGCCGGAGAGGGGATCGGTCACCGCATGCACCAGCGGGCCGACCCGCCCGTGGGACGAGGTGGCGGAGCTCCAGTGGATGGGCGCGAACAGGGTGCCGCGCTTTTGCCCGGCATCGATCCTCACCTCCAGCACCGCCGCGCCATGGGCGCTCGCCACCCGCGCCAACGCGCCGTCCGCAAGGCTGAGGGGCGCCGCATCGTCCGGATGCACGGCCACGAACGGCGCCAGGATGTGCGAGCCCAACCGGGGGGAGAGGCCGGTGCGGGTCATGGTGTGCCACTGGTCGCGGATGCGGCCGGTGTTGAGCAGGAAGGGGAAGGCGTCGCTCCCCCGCGCCGCTTCCACTGGGGCAGGCGCCATGAAGCGGGCGCGCCGGTCGGCGGTGAAATAGCAGCCGTCCGCGAACAGCCGCTGGGTGCCTTCGGGCCGTCCGTGCGGGGCCGGCCACTGTACCGGGTTGAAATCCTGATAGGCCGCATCCGACAGGTCGGCGAAGGCGGAGATGTCGAAATCGCGGGTGCCGGCATTCTCGAAGCCGGAGAGCGCCGCGTGCTCGCGGAAGATGTCCGCCGGCCCGCGCCAGGCGAAGGCCGGGCCGAAGCCGAGGCGCGCCGCCACCTGCGCCAGCGCCCACCAATTGGGCTTCACCGCGCCGGGCGGGGCGAGGAAGGGCCGCTGGCGGGAAATGCGCCGCTCGGAATTGGTGACGGTGCCGTCCTTCTCGCCCCAGGCGGCGGCGGGGAGCATCACGTGGGGGGCGCATTGGGCGGTGTCGTTGACGGCCACGTTCTCCGACAGCACGAACAGGTCGAGGCCCTTCAATGCCGCGCGCACGCCGTCCGCCTCGGGCAGGCTGACGGCCGGGTTGGTGCCCATGATCCACAGCGCCTTGATCTCGCCCCGGCCGATGGCGGCGAACAGGTCCACCGCCTTGTGGCCCTCGCGGGTGGCCATATGGGGCGCATCCCAGAAGCGGCGCACACGGTCCACCTCCTCCGGCGAAAAGCCCATGTGGGCCGCCAGCTGGTTGGCGAGCCCGCCCACCTCGCGCCCGCCCATGGCATTGGGCTGGCCGGTCAGCGAGAACGGCCCCATGCCCTCGCGGCCCATGCGGCCGGTGGCGAAATGGCAGTTGAGGATGGCATTGACCTTGTCGGTCCCCGCCATCGACTGGTTCACCCCCTGCGAATAGCAGGTCACGGTGCGCGCGGTGTCCGCGAACAGGGCAAAGAAGCGCGCTACGTCTTCCACGTCGAGGCCACAGGCGCGGGCGGTGGCCTCGGCGTCGGGGGTCACGGCGCGGGCGTGGGCGAGCGCGGTGTCGAAGCCGGTGGTGTGGTCGCGCACATAGGTCGCGTCGAAGGCCGGGCTTTGCGCCAGATGGGCGAGCAGCCCGGAAAACAGCAGGGCGTCGGTGCCGTGGGCGAGGGGCAAATGCAGGTCGGCTTCCGCCGCCGTCTCGGTGCGGCGGGGATCGATGACGATGAATTTCGTGCCCCGCGCCTTGCGTGCCGCCTCCATGCGGCGGAACAGCACCGGATGGCACCAGGCGGTGTTGGAGCCCACCAGCACGATGAGGTCCGCCGCCTCCAGGTCCTCATAGGACCCCGGCACCGTGTCCGAGCCGAAGCCGCGCTTGTGCCCGGCCACGGAGGACGACATGCACAGGCGCGAATTGGTATCCACGTGGGCGGTGCCGAGGAAGCCCTTGGCCAGCTTGTTGGCGGCGTAATAATCCTCGGTCAGCAACTGGCCGGAGAGATAGAAGGCGATGGCCCCCGGACCGTGGGCGTCGCGCACGCTCTTCAGCCCGTCGGCGATGCGGTCGAGGGCGGTGTCCCACGTCGCGCCGGTGAGCGCTCCGTCTGCCCCGCGCACCAGGGGATGGAGCAGGCGGGTGTCGAGCCCCACCGTCTCCCCCAGCGCCGCGCCCTTGGAGCACAGCCGGCCGAGATTGGCGGGGTGGGCGGCATCGCCCTCCACCAGGGCGCCGCCGAGGCCGTCCGGCGTCGCCTTCACCCCGCAGCCGACGCCGCAATAGGGGCAGGTGGTCTTCACCGAGGGGGGCGAGGCGAGAGGCGCGTTCATGGGGGGCCGATCCTGCCTGAGGCTGTCCGGGGTCAGTATACGTCGGCCTGGTAGCGGCCGGCGGTCTTCAGGTCCGCCACGAAGCGGGCCGCCGCCTCCGCCGAGAGGCCGCCATGCTCCGCCGCGACGGCGACCATGGCGGCTTCCACGTCCTTGGCCATGCGCTTGGCATCGCCGCAGATGTAGAAGTGCGCGCCGGCCGCAAGCCACGCCCACAATTCGGGCCCTGCCGCGCGGATCTTGTCCTGCACATAGACCTTGCCGGCGCCGTCCCGGGACCATGCGGTGTCGAGCCGGGTGAGGGTGCCGCAGGCCTGAAGGCCGCTCAGCTCGTCCTCGTAGAAAAAGTCCGTGTCGCGCTTCTGGTGGCCGAAGAACAGCCAGTTGCGTCCCGGCGCCTTGGTGGCGAGCCGCTCATGCAGGAACGAGCGGAACGGGGCGATGCCGGTGCCCGGCCCCACCATGATCACATCCTTGGAGAGGTCGGCCGGCAAGGCGAAGCCGTGGGCCTTCTGGATATAGGCCTTCATGCGCGTGCCCGCCGCGATGCGGCCGCCGAGGAAGGTGGAGGCAACGCCGAGCCGGGTGCGCCCGGTCTGCTCGTAGCGCACCGCGTCCACCGTCAGGGTGAGCTTGCCGGGGGTCGCCGTGGGGCTGGAGGAGATGGAATAAAGCCGGGGCTGAAGCGGCTCCAGGCACTCCACCAGAGCCTCCGGATCGGGACGGATGCCGGGGAATTTCTCCAGCGCCGCCAGCACGTCGAGGGTGGCCGCATCGCCGTCCGGGTCCTCGCCGGAGGCCAGCGCGCGGGCCTTGGCCTTGCGCTCGCCGCCGGTGATGTAGGAGATGAGGGTGAACAGCGCGTCGGGGGCCGATTTCAGGCACACCTCGCGCGAGAGCACCTCGCCGAGCGTCTTGTCGGCGATGGGGAAATCCGGGGGGGCGTGGAGCGCTGAGAGCACCGCCGCCACCAGGTCCGGATCATTCACCGGGAACACGCCGAAGCTGTCGCCCGCCACATAGTCGATGCCCGAGCCGGCAAGGTCGAACTCAATGTGCCAGGTCTCCTTCTCGGAGCCGTCCTTGTTGAGGCGGGTGCGGCCGAGGAAGGTCACCTCGCCGGGATTTTCGCGGGTGCCGAGGGCCGCCGGGGCGTGGGGCTCGTGGGCGTAGGAGACGGCGGCGGAGGGCGCGGGGGCGGCGGCCGGCTTGGCGGCCGGGGTGGTGGTTTCCTCCGCCAGTTGCTTCAGCATGCGCAGGGTCTCCTTGCCGCCGGGGGCGCAGAGGTTGAGCTTGCTTTCGGCGCCATCGGCCAGCGCCTTGGCGTAGGTCTCGCAGACATAGCCGCACTGGCCGCAATCCTGCTGGGCCATGGCCGCCATCATGCGCCGGGGCAGGGCCTTGCCTTCCGCCAGCGCCATGCGCTCGGCCAGCGGCATGGCGGGGTCGTGCCAGGGTGCGCCGTCATCTTCTGCTTCCGCAGCCGGGGCGGGCATGTCGGGCATCAGCGCCGCCGCGTCGCCCGCCGAGAGGGCGGTGGGAGCGCTGACCTGATCGGCGGAGAGGATGGCGGCGAAGAAGCCGTTCAGCCACGCCCGCTGCTCGCCGGTGAAGGGCGCGCTGTCGGGCAGGACGGGCACAACGGGAATGCGGGTCTGGAGGCTCATGGCTGTGGTCTCGGTGTCGGATGGCGCGCCTGCGGCGCGAAGTCTTGCGTCAGGCCGCCGAGCGGCCGCTCGGATCAACAAGCGCCCTCATGCCGTCGCCTCCGCCAGCGCCTTCAGCGCGTCGGGGTCCATGCGGCGGGTGAAGGGGGCGAAGGCTTCGCCCTCCTCGCGGTGGGCGAGCCAGCTCTTCAGCAGGCGCTCCACCACCACGGGGGCGTCTTCGGCCTTCACGTCGCGATAGAGTTCGCGGGCGATGGCGGCGTCCGCGCCGAAGCCGCCGCCGACGAACAGGTGATAGCCGTCCACCGTGTCGCCATCGTCATTGATGGCCACCCGCGCGCCGATGAGGCCGATATCGCCGATATAATGCTGGGCGCAGCTGTTGTGGCAGCCGGTGACATGGATGTTCACTGGCCCGTCGAGGTCGAGGCGTTCCTCGCAATGGGCGAGGATGGCGCGGGCCGTGCCCTTGGTGTCGGCGGCGGCGAAGCGGCAGCCCTTCGACCCCGTGCAGGCCACAAGCCCGGCCTGCAGCGGCGTCGCCTGGGTGGACAGCCCCAGCGCGGCGATGGCGGTGCACGCCTGCGCCACGTCCGCGTCGGCAACGCCCGAGATCAGCAAATTCTGCCAGACGGTGAGGCGGATGTCGCCGTCGCCCAGGCGGGCGGCGATGTCGGCGAGGCCGTGCATCTGCTCCACGCTCATGCGGCCCACCGGCAGGCCGACGCCGATATAGTTCAGCCCCGGCTGCTTCTGGGGATGGACGCCGAGATGGGCGAGGCGGTCGGCCTCGGCGCGGGGCGCTATCGCCTCGCCCGGCAGGCGGGTGAAGGGGCGGCCGAGCTTCTTTTCCACCAGCGCGAGGAAGCCGTCGAAGCCCATGGCGTCGAGCACGTATTTCAGCCGCGCCTTCTTGCGGTCGGTGCGGTCGCCGGTGTCGATGAAGGCGCGCACGATGGCGGCGGCCACTTCGCTCGCCTCCAGCGGCCGCACCACGATGCCGGTGTCGCGGGCAAAATCCTTGTGGCCGGTGATGCCGCCCAGCGCGAGCCGCAGCCATATGCCCGGCGCGACGCCGAACCCGTCCTTCACCTCCACCGCCTGGAAGCCGATGTCGTTGGTGTCCTCCAGCGCGCCGATGGTGCCGGCGCCGTCAAAGGCCACGTTGAACTTGCGCGGCAGGCCGTACATGTCGCGATTATTCAGGATGTAGTGGTGCCACTCCTTCGCCAGCGGGCGGGTGTCGATGAGTTCCTGCGTGTCGATGCCGGCGGTGGGGGTGCCGGTTACGTTGCGGATATTGTCCGCCCCCGCGCCCTTGGCGGTGAGGCCGAGATCCACCAGCTTTTCCAGCACGGCGATGCCGTCGGTGGCCGGGATCTCGCGGATCTGCAAATTCGCCCGGGTGGTCACGTCGCTGTAGTTGCCGCCGTGGGCGGCCGCGATGTCGGCCACGCCGCGAAACTGCCAGTGGGTGAGGATGCCGTTGGGAATCCGCATGCGGCACATGAAGCTGTCCTGCGCCGGTGCCACATGAAACAGGCCGTGGAACTTCCAGCGGAACACGTCCGGCCCCTTGGGGAACACGCCGTCCTGCGCGGCCGCCTTCATGCGGGGGTAAGAATCAAGGCCGAATTCCTCGCGCTTGCCCTTCTCCTCCGGCGAGAGCTTCTTGCCCTGTGCCTCGAAGCGGGCCATGGCCTTGAGCCCCGCCGCATCCGGGCCGGTGGGCTCAGCGGCAACCGCCGGGGCACCCGCAGGCGCGGCGCCGCGGGTGATCTGCACGGCCTTGGCGCCGGAGACGAAGCCTTCCAGATAGCGCTTCTGGTCGATGGAAAAATCGCCGCCCATGGTGTCTCTCCTCAGGCCGCTGCGGCGATGGCGTCCCGCCCGAAGGCGAGATCGGCGCGCATGGCGGTGATGGGGGTGCGTTGGGTGATGAGGTCGAGATAGAACAGGCCGTCCGCCGTATCGCCGAACAGCACGGCGCCGACGAGGAGCCCGTCCTTCACGATGAGCCGGCGATAAACGCCAAGCCCCCGGTCGGTGAGCACGATGTCTTCCGTGCCCTCGCCGCCGGTGACGTCTCCCGCCGAGAAGACGGGGACGCCCGAAACCTTCAGATTGGTGGCCACCACCGAGCCGTCGTAGCGCGCCTCTTCCCCCGCCAGCCGGCGGGCGAGCACGCGGGCCTGCTCATAGGCCGGTGCCACGAGGCCATAGGCGATGCCGCGATGCTCGGCGCATTCGCCGAGGGCGCAAATGGCGGGATCGGAGGTGGCAAGGGTATCGTCCACCACGATGCCGCGCTTCACCTCCAGCCCCGCCGCGCGGGCAAGGTCCGCATTGGGGATAACGCCGCAGGCCACCACCACCAGGTCGGCCTCCACCACCCGCCCGTCCTTGAGCCTCAGGCCGGTGACGCGGCCGTGCGCGTCCCCCTCGATGGCGTCGCTGGCGGCCTGAAGCAGCACCTCGACGCCCTTGGCTTCCACCGCCCGCCTGAGGAATCCGGCGGCGGCGGGATCGAGCTGGCGCTCCATCAGCCGGTCCATGAGATGGACGAGGGAAGTCTTCACCCCCGCACCGGCAAGGCCCACGGCGGCTTCCAGGCCCAAGAGCCCGCCGCCGATCACCACCGCCCGCGTGCCGGGCACGGCGGCGGCGGCAAGCAGCGCCTCCACATCCTTCAGGTCGCGGAAGGTGTGCACGCCATCGAGGTCCATCCCCGGCAACGGCAGGCGGATGGGATGCGAGCCGGTGGCGAGCACGAGGCGCGCATAGGGCAGGCGCCGCCCGTCCGCCAGCACCACTTCGCGCTGGGCGCGGTCGATGGCGGCGGCGGGGGTGCCGTATTGCAGGGTCACGCCGCGATCGCGCCACCAGGAGGCGGGCTTCATCTGCGCGTCAGCGGCGGTCATGTGGCCGGCGAGCACCTCGGAGAGCAACACCCGGTTATAGGCGAGGTGCGGCTCCGCCCCGATCACCGCGACCGCATGGCGGCCGAGCGCCCGCTGGCTCAGCTCCTCGCAGAGCTTTGCCGCCGCCATGCCGTTGCCGATGATGAGGAGGGGCTCGCTCATGTGCGTGTCCTTTGGCTTTGTCCTCAGGCCACCGGCTCGGGGGCTTCGGCGGCGGCGATCATGACGGAGGAGAGGAGGCCGTAGGCGTCCGCCCATGCCGCCTTCACCTCGGGGGTGAAATCGGCGCCGAGGCCCTGTTCCAGCGTCCACAGCAGGGCGGCGCCCACGGGGGCGTAATGCTCGGTCTTGACGCCGTAGCCCACATGCTTGCGGGCGAGGTTCTGCGCGGCGGGCACGATGCGCGGCAGGTCCTTCAGGCCGGCCACCACCACGCCGAGGGTGGCCATCAGCTTCTGGCCCTGGGTGGTCATGTCGCCCTTGAACAGGGGCTTCACCTCGGGCGCGATCTCGAACAGGCGGCCGTAGAACAGACCCGCCGCCGTATCGGCGATGGGCGCCACCTTGGCGAAACTGGCCTGGACCAGATCAATCTGGGTCGGTGTCATGGCAATCTCCGTGGCTTTGAAAAAGGGCGAGGGGAGCGGGCGCACCGGCCCGCTCTGAAAAGAGGCCTCAGGCCGCTTCCACGTAGCGGTGGCGCTCGTGGAGGAATTTCAGCACCGCCTCGCGGGCCTTCAGGTAGGTGGCGTTGGTGACCAGCTCCAGCCGCTTGCGCGGACGCGGCAGGTTCACTTCCAGCACCTCGCCGATGCGGGCGGAGGGGCCGTTGGTCATCATCACGATGCGGTCGGAGAGCAGCACCGCCTCGTCCACGTCGTGGGTGATCATGAGGATGGTGTTGCCGAGGCTCGCGTGGATCTGCATGACGCTGTCCTGCAGATGGGCGCGGGTGAGGGCATCCAGCGCGCCGAACGGCTCGTCCAGCAGCAGCACCTTGGGCTCCATGGCCAGCGCCCGGGCGATGCCCACGCGCTGCTTCATGCCGCCGGAGACTTCCGAGGGGCGCTTGTCCCTGGCATGGCCCATCTGCACCAGATCGAGGTTGTGGATGGTCCAGTCGTGCCGCTCGGCGCGGGAGCGGGTGCCGGAGAACACCTTGTCCACCGCGAGGCGCACATTGTCGTAGACGGTGAGCCAGGGCAGCAGGGAATGGTTCTGGAACACCACCGCGCGGTCGGGGCCGGGAGCGTTCACTTCCTTGCCGTCGAGGATGACACCGCCGGTGGTCACCGGGGTGAGGCCGGCGACGATGTTGAGCAAGGTGGACTTGCCGCAGCCGGAATGGCCGATGATGGAGATGTATTCGCCCTTGGCGATGTCGAGGGAAACGTCGCGCAGCACTTCCGTGGTGGCGGCGCCGCGGGAAAAGCTCTTTCCGATCTGGCTCAGCTCGAGATAGGCGGGCATGGGATGCTCCTCGAAAGTGCGGTCAGGACGCAGGGCTCAGGACGCCTGGGTGCCACGGGTGACGAAGGAGCCGACGCCGGCCACGAGGCGGTCGAGCACGAAGCCGACCACGCCGATGTAGACGAGGGCCACGATGATGTCGGGCAGGCGGGAGGAGTTCCACGCATCCCAGATGAAGAAGCCGATGCCGACGCCGCCGGTGAGCATCTCAGCAGCAACGATGGCGAGCCACGACAGGCCGATGCCGATGCGCAGGCCGGTGAAGATGTAGGGCGCCGCCGAGGGCAGCATGATCTTCCAGAAGAATTCGATGGGGTTCAGCCGCAGCACCAGCGCCACGTTGCGGTAATCCTGCGGGATATTTCGGATGCCCACCGCCGTATTGATGATCACCGGCCAGATGGCGGTGATGAAGATCACGAAGATGGCGGAGGGGTTCGAGTCGCGGAACGCGGCCAGCGCGATGGGCAGCCAGGCCAGCGGCGGCACCGTGCGCAGCACCTGGAAGATAGGGTCGAGGCCGCGCATGGCCCATACCGACTGGCCGATCACCGCGCCGACCAGGATGCCCACCACCGCCGCCAGGCCGAAGCCCACCGCCACCCGCTGGAGCGAGACCAAAACGCGCCAGCCGAGGCCGATATCCTGCGGGCCGGCGACGAAGAAGGGATCGAGGATCAGATCCTTGGAGTCAGCCCAGATGCGGCTCGGTGGCGGCAGGGTGGCGCCGGGGCCGGAGCACAAAAGCTCCCACAGCAGGCCCAGAAGCAGCACCATCACCAGCGGCGGGAGGACGCTGACGGCGACGCTTTTGGCATAGCCCGGCCAGCGCGAGGGGCGCGCCGGGGTGGTGGGGGCGGCAAGGCGGACCACGGCGGCGCTCCCGGAGCGCCGGGCCTCTTTGGGCGGCTCTTTCAATGCGGTGACGGACATGGGGCAGGGCTCCGGTTCGGGGCGTGTCATATGTTCGGGGCGGACACCCTCTCCCGCTTGCGGGGGAGGGCAGGGAGGGGGCTGCGGCGCATCCGCCCTCACCGGTGCTTGGGGATGAAGAGGGCCTGCCCCCTCCCCAACCCTCTCCCGCACGAAGCCGGATGTTTCCGGCTTCGGCCTTTCGGTGCCGAACTCGGCAACAGCCGAGTTCGGGCGGGAGAGGGGGCGCGCCGTGCTCAGGCCTCGACGCGCTTGATGCCGAGGCTTTTCAGGTAGGCCTGCGGATCGGCGGGATCGAAGACCTTGCCGTCGAAGAAGGTTTCCTTGCCGCGCGAGGTGCCGGCGGGAATATCCGCGGCGGCGACGCCGAGTTCCTTGGCGGCCTCGCGCCAGATGTCCTCGCGGTTCACCTTGTTGACGAGGGCGTTGATGTCGGTGGAGGGCTCGAACTTGCCCCAGCGGATGTCCTCGGTGATGAACCAGGCGTCGTGGCTCTTGAAGGGATAGGACGCATGGTCCTTCCAGAACTTCATGTACTGGTCGGTGCCCTTCTCAACCCGGCCGTTGCCGTAATTGATGTCGCCCTTCAGGCGGCCGATGATGTCGGCGACGGGCACATTGAACCATTGGCGCTTGCCGACGATCTCGGCCAGCTCCTGCTTGTTTTCCATCTTGTCGCACCACTGCTGGGCTTCCATCACCGCCTTGAGGATGGCCCGCGTGGTGTTGGGGTTCTTCTCCACGAAGTCGGCGCGCATGCCGAGCGCCTTCTCGGGGTGGTTCTTCCAGATCTCGCCGGTGGTGCAGGCGGTGAAGCCGATGCCCTGGTTCACCAGCTGCTCGTTCCACGGCTCGCCCACGCAGAAGGCATCCATGGTGCCCACCTTCATGTTGGCCACCATCTGCGGCGGCGGCACCACGATGGTGGAGACGTCCTTGTCCGGATCGATGCCGGCGCTGGCCAGCCAGTAGCGGATCCACAGATCGTGGGTGCCACCGGGGAAGGTCATGGCGACTTTGACTTCCTTGCCGTCGGCCCTCTTCTTGGCGAAGGCGGCCTTCAGCGCGCTGGCGTCGGTGGTGACCTTGAGGTCCTTGTATTCGTTGGAAACCGAGACGGCCTGGGCGTCGAGGTTGAGGCGCGCCAGGATGACCATGGGGGTGGGCACGTTGTTCTGTGTCACCTTGCCGGCGGAGATCAGGTAGGGCATGGGCGAAAGGATGTGCGCGCCGTCGATGCCGTTTTTCTCGCCGCCGAGCACGAGGTTGTCGCGGGTGGCGCCCCAGGAGGCCTGCTTGTTGACTTCCACGTCCGGCACGCCGTGCTTGGCGAAGAAGCCCTTCTCCTTGGCGATGACCAGCGGCGAGGCGTCGATGAGGGCGATATAGCCCAGGATCGCTTTGGTGGTTTCCGGCGCGGCTGCATAGGCGGACGGCACGCCGCCGGGGAAGGCCATGCGCACGGCGTCGAACAGCGCGGCGGTGCCCAGCGTGGCCGCCGTGCCCTTCAGCAGCGAGCGGCGGGACATGCCTTCGGCGGCGGGAGACTGGGTCGTCGCAGCAGACTTGGTCTTCGAAGCGTCGCTCATCTTGGTTCCTCTGGATCGGCGGACGGCGCAGAGGGGACCCGAAACAAAAAAAGCCGCAGGACATCACGACCGGCCCAGAGGCCATCGGTGTCAGCGGCTTTGCTGCGGGTCCCGTCATTGGGACGATTTTATGGGGGGCGCGATCCTCGTTGACCGCGCTTGGGGATTACCAATGCAAACGGCGGGCCAAGAGGCGGGGAGGGGTTATGTGTTTGAAATTACACTATTTATGACATGGTGAAAATTCAGGCATCAGCAATTCCTGCCCTGTGACTGCGCAGCGGTGCGATGCACTTGCATTCAAATTGTGCGCTGCGGTGGGTGCGAAGCGGGCAGCGTCGAAACGGTTTGTAGCGGTCTTTAAGTGTTCCAGGACCGTCATGGCCGGGCCTGACGGCGGAGTGACACGGCCAAAGGTCCTGCCTGTGCGGCTAGCTCCCGCCCCCAAGGAACGCCCGCGCATCGAACACGGCGCCGAACTGGGTGGCGACGCAATCGGGCTCCGGATGCTTCACCGGCACCGGGCCCACAGCCGCATCGAAGATGTCCGGCCGGTACACGCCCATGGCTTCGCGCGCCGCGTCGGCGGCGAACTCGCCCTGTCCGGCGGCGACGATCTGGGCATACATCCACAGGGCATGGTCGCGCTCGGGCCGGTTGGCGCCGTCGCGGTTGAGCACCAGATAGTCCGGATGGGCGCGCAGCCGGCCGCCGGGCGCCGAATGCAGACGGCCGTCCAGGGTGCGTTTCAGCACGTCGGCGGGCAGGTTGAGGTGGCGCGGCTCGCCGAGCAGCCGGGCGAGGTCGTCGTGGTTGGCCGGGTCCTCGCACCAGCGGGCGGCGGCGTAAAGCGCGCGCACCAGGCGGTGCAGCAGCTCGGGCTCGGCATTGGCGAAGCGGGCATGCACCCCCAGCACCTTTTCCGGCACCCAGCCGAAGATCTCCGCGCCCAAGACCGCGATGCGCCCCACGTCCGCCTCCACCGCCACCGAATTCCAGGGCGAGCCCACGGAAAAGCCGTGGATGAGCCCGCCGCGCAGGCTCTCGGCCATGAACGGCGGCGGCACCACCACGAAGCGCACGTCGCGGTCCGGATCGATGCCGCCGCCGGTCAGGAAGTGGCGCAGCAGATAGGTGTGGGTGGAGAAGGCATAGACCGAGGCGAAGGTGAGCGGGTCACGCCCCTCGGCCTTGCGCTGGCGCACTACCTTGCCCAGCGCCTGCGCCGCGCCGGGGGCGGTTGAGAGGTCTTCCCCCACCTCGGCCATGGCAGCGTAGACGTGCTTGTCGATGGTGACGGCGCTGCCGTTGAGATTGAGCGCGAACGGCACCACCAGCGGCACCCGCACATGGCCGAGGCCGAGCGAGGAAGCGATGGCCAGCGGGCCCAGCATGTGGGCGCCGTCGAGCAGGCCCACATTCACCTTGTCGCGGATGTTGGCCCAGGACACCTCCTTGTGCAGCTCGATCTCGATGCCCTCCGCCATGGCGAAGCCGCGCTCGGCGGCGGCGATCAGCACCGCCGCGTCGGTGAGGGGGATGAACCCCATGGCGAGCCGTCTCATCGCAGGAGCTCCGCGGCGGTGATGATGGACTGGGCGATGTCGGCGATGCGCTTCTTCTCGTTCATGGCGGTGCGGCGCAAAAGGCCGTAGGCGGTTTCCTCGTCGATGCCCTTCATCTTCATGAGGATCATCTTGGCGCGGTCCACCACCTTGCGCTCTTCCAGCTGGCTTTTCGCCTCCTCCAGCTCCGCCTTGAGCCGGGCAAAGGCGCGGAAGCGGGAGATGGTGGTCTCCAGGATCGGCTTCACCCGGTCCTTGCGCAGGCCGTCCACCACATAGGAGGCGACGCCGGCCTCGATGGCATCCTCGATGGTCTTCGAGTCGGTCTGGTCCACGAACATGGCGATGGGGCGCTTCACTTCGCGGCTCACCTGGAACATCTGCTCGATGGTGTCGCGGGAAGGGTCCTCGAGGTCGATGAGGATCACGTCCGGGTCGATGGCGTAGATGCGCTCGAGCAGGTTGGTGCGCCCGGTGATGCGCAGCACGTTCTGGAAGCCGGCCTCCTTCAGGCCTTCCTCCAGAATGGCGGCGCGGACGGGGCTTTCGTCCACGATCACGATCCGCAGCGAGAGATCATTCGCCATGAGGGTCCGGAGCATTGGCAGGTGCGGCGGGACGGAGCCGCGCACCTCACCTCACCCGCCGGGACCGGCAAGGTCAAGCCTTCCGGACACCGCCGGCGTGGACCTTGACGCAATCGCGCTCTAGAACGCGGGCGAATGCGGCGTCGCGCCGCGCGTCGGGTGCATGGGCCGAGGTTCCTGGGATGATGGTGAGCGTGGAGGCGGGCGAGCGGCGAAGGAGCACCGTGGCGCTGCGATGCCTCATCTTCCTCATCGTGGTGCTGCTCGCCACCGCCGTCATGGTTGCCCAGCAGCTGGGGGCCGGCGCCTATGTGGCGGAGCTTGGCAGCACCGATCCCGACGAGGCGCGCCATTTCGTCACCGCCCTCATGGTGGCGGACCATGCCGCCGCCGGCTTTCCCGCACCAAGCGCCTTCGCGGCGGACTATGCCCTCAACGCCCCGCAGGCGCTGCCGCTCGCCCGGCTGACCCTGTTCCATGGACTGGCGGGCGGTTGGCTGGCGCTGTTGACGCCCACCACGCCGGCCGCCCTGCTGCTGCCGGCGGTGCTGGCCGCGCTGCTCGTGGTGAGCGCGGGCTGGGCCACGGCGCGGGCGGCGGGGGTGCTGCCGGCGGTGGCGGTGGGCTTCGTGCTCGCAGCTTTGCCGCTGCTGCGGGAGGCGAGCTTCGTGCTGGGCCTCGATCTGCCGCTGGCCCTGGTCACGCTGTTGTCCGCCTTGGCCTTCGGCCGCCACATGCGGCTGGGCACCAGGGCCTCCGCCGCTGTGTTCGCCGCCACCGGGGCGGTGAGCGTGCTCATGGCACCAGCCGGAGCGGTGGTGGTGCTGCTGCCGCCGCTAGCGGCGCTGATGGCCGGGCGGCTCGATGTGATGCGGCGGGCGCGTGTGCTCGTGCCGCTCGCGGGCCTCGCCCTGCTGGCGCTGGCGGTGGCCCTCGCCGCCGGCCGGCTGCCGCCGGTGGTGACGGCCGAGGGGCCGGCGCAGGTCTGGCAGACGTTGCGCGCCGTCTTCGGCACCCTGCCGCTGGCCTGCGCGGCGGCCGGCTTCGTCTTCACCGTCTTCGACGGCTGGCGGCGGGATGAGGATGCGGTGGACCCGGCCGCGCTGGCGCCGGTGGCGGCGCTGGTGCCGGCTTTCGCCCTTGCCTTCGGGCTGGGCGCCGGCCGGGGCGTGGCGCTGGATGCCGTCGTGTTGCTGGCGCCGGTGGCCATGCTGGCGGCGTTCGGTGCCATGCGGCTCATCGGCCTTGTGGTGTCGGGCTGGGGAACCATCCGGGAACTGGCGGTGGCGCTCATGCTGCTGCTCGCCGCCATGCCGGGCCTGCTCCAGCAGGTGCGCAAGGGCGCCATCGGCATGGATGCGGCGGCGGAAGCCTTCCTCGCCCGCGATGCGGTGCCCCCGGTGATCGTCGTCGCCGGCGATGCGCGGGGCGAGGCGGCGCTGGGCGCCGCCATCGCCCAGCGCGACCGCGCCCGCCGCAGCTTCGTATTGGACGCGAGCCGTCTTTCCGCCCCCACCCCTGAAGAGCTTCTCGCCGCCTTTGATGCCATGGGCGCTGCCGCCCTCGCGGTGGAGACGCGGGAGACCGGGGCAGTGCCCGCCAGCCGGGTGGCGCAGGCGACGGTCGCCGCCTTTCCGGACCGGTTCAGGGTCATCGGCACCTTCCCGCGGGCGGACGGGCGGGGCGAGGTGGTGCTTTACGCCTTCTCCCGCGCCGCGCCCGCGCCTTCGGACCCTGCCCCTGTTCTGCGCCGCCTCTCGGCGCCGGCCCAGCCCTGAGCTGTCCCATGCGCGATCTCGCCGATTATTCGCTCAAGGACTGGCTGGCAGGCGCCCCGTTGGCCCATCGCCTGCGGCGCGCCCGCAACCGGGTCGTGGACCTTGTCTATGCGCGTCGGCAGGCGGACGGGCAGGCGGCGCTGGTGGCGAGGCTGAAGGCCGAGCGCGCCCCCGCCATGGCCTTCACCGTGGCCTTCAACATGCCCGAGGCCATCGACTTGCTCGCGCAGGCCATGGCCCGCTTCCTGCCCGGAACGCCGCTGGTGGTGTGCGACAATTCCACTGATCCCGCCGCCCGCGCCGCCATTGCGGCCTTGTGCGCGGAGCGGGACATCGCCTATTGCCCGCTGCCGCCCTCGCCCTATCGCGGCGGGCGCAACGGCTCGCGCTCCCATGCGGTGGCGCTGAACTGGATCTGGGCCAACCTCGTGCGCCCGGCGGCGCCGCCGGTGGTGGCCTTGCTCGACCACGATCTCCTCCCGCTTCAGGCCGACGACCTGACGGCCCGCGTCGCCGCCCAGCCCTGCTACGGCATGGCGCGCCATGGCGAGGGCAATGGGGCCTGGTATCTTTGGCCGGGGTTCAGCGTGTTCAATTACAAGGCGGTGCAGGCCCTGCCGCTGGACTTCGGCACCGACACCCCGCTCACCCTTGACACCGGTGGGCAGAACTGGAACGTCCTCTACCGCCGTCTCGACCGGGACGCTTTGGCGTTTGCCGAAACCCGCACCGTGTTCGTCGCCGATCCCGGCACGGGGACGGGGGAGGACCACCTGCTGGTGGACGGATGGCTGCATGCCGGCGGCGCCGGCCATGGCACGCGCGGACGGGCCTTCGACACGGTGGCGCGCGCCTTCGCGGCGGACCCGGACGGTCTTCTCGCCCGGCTGCGCGCGGGCGCGGACGCCACCACCGCATCGGGAGCAGCCACATGAGCGGGTCTGAAGGGCACAAGCGGGCCGGCCTGTCCGGCATGGTCGCCGCGCTGCCGGGCCTGCATTGGCTCAACCACGCGCGCTACGCGCTGATGGACCGCCTCTATCGTGGGCGCCCGGCCGAAGGGCAGGCCGAGGTGGTGGAGGCGCTGAGCCGCCGCCGCGACGGCGCATTGGCCCTGACCATTGCCTACAATGTGCCGGAGGCGGTGGCGCTGCTGGCCGATTCCATGGCGCGCTTCGCCCCCGGCACGCCGCTGCTGGTCTGCGACAATTCCACCGAGCCGGAGGCGCGGCGGGCGCTTGCCGCCATCGCGGCTGACAAGGGGCTCTATTACCTCGCCTTGCCGCCGGCGCCCTTCGTGCGGGTGCGCACCGCGCGCTCCCACGCCGCCGCCGCCAACTGGGTGTTCCACAACGTGCTGCGCAAGGTGAAGCCGCGCGTGTTCGCCATGCTCGACCATGATTTGGTGCTGCTGAAGCCCACCGACCTTGCCGCTCTGGTGGCGCGTCAACCGGTCTATGGCCTCCAGCGTTGGAGCAGCCGGGTGAAGGCCTGGTACCTGTGGCCGGGCTTTTCCATCTACGACGGCAGCCTTGTGGCGAAGCCGCTGGATTTCGGCCCCGACCGGCTGTTGGGCACCGACACCGGCGGGCGCAACTGGCATGTGCTGTTCCGCAAGCTGGACGTGAAGGGCTTCGCGTGGCCGCACGCGCGTTCGGTGCGGGTGCCCTCGCCCGAGGGGCGCTGGAGCGAGCCGAAGATGCTGCTGGATGCCTGGCTGCATGTGGGCGGCGCCAGCTATCGCGGCGGCGAGACCGCGCTGGCCGAGATCCGCCGCGCCTTCGATGCCGATCCGGACGGCCTGTTCGCGCGCCTGCGGGACGACGCACCGGCGCAGTGACACCAGGCGCCGCGCGGGCCCGAAACGAAAAAACGCCCCCGGGCGGTCCCGGAGGCGTTGAATACGTGACGCTTCAGGCGGCGGATGCCGGCCTTGAGGCTCTGCTCACTCGGCGGCGGTGGGAGCGGGGGCCGACTTGCCACCCTTCTTGATCTTGCCGTCGGCGGTGCGGTCCTGACGCTCGGCGATACGAGCCGACTTGCCACGGCGATCGCGCAGGTAATAGAGCTTGGCGCGGCGCACCTTGCCGCGGCGGACCACCTTGATGGAATCGATCAGCGGCGCATAGACCGGGAACACGCGCTCCACGCCCTCGCCGTAGGAAATCTTGCGGACCGTGAAGCTCTCGTTGATGCCGCCGCCGGACCGCGCGATGCACACGCCTTCATAGGCCTGCACGCGCGAGCGCTCGCCTTCCACGACCTTCACGTTCACGATAATGGTATCGCCGGGCTGGAAGTCCGGGATGGCACGCTTTTCGGCGAGTTTCGCCGCCTGCTCGGCTTCGAGCGTCTGGATGATGTTCATGTCGCCAACCTTTTTGCAGCCACCGGTTCGGCAAAACGCCCCGGTGCCACGTTGTGTCGTTTTAAGTTAAGGGACGCGGCTC
Source organism: Xanthobacter autotrophicus (assembly GCF_005871085.1). Lineage (GTDB taxonomy): Bacteria > Pseudomonadota > Alphaproteobacteria > Rhizobiales > Xanthobacteraceae > Xanthobacter > Xanthobacter autotrophicus. The sequence goes on from NZ_VAUP01000038.1 coordinate 131,921, forward strand.
CATAGCCGAGAAATAGGGCCGTGTCATTCCCTTTCCTTCATGGTCCCGTCATGCGGGAGAAGATCCGGCCGCCGCGCGCGGGTGACGGCGAGGGATTGGGCATGGCGCCAGCGGGCGACGCGGGCGTGATCGCCTGAGGTCAGCACGTCCGGGATGGGTTCGCCCTCGAACAACTGCGGGCGGGTGTATTGCGGATATTCCAGCAGGCCGGCGGAAAAGCTCTCCTCGGTGCCGCTTTCCGCCTTGCCCATGACGCCGGGAATGAGCCGCACGCAGGCATCGAGCAGAAGCAGCGCCGCTGCCTCGCCGCCGGACAGCACGACGTCGCCGACGCAGATTTCCTCAAGGTTGCGGGCTGAGACGATGCGCTCGTCCACCCCCTCGAAGCGCCCGCACAGGATCACCGCGCCGGGGCCTTCCGACAAAGCGCGCACCCGTGCCTGGGTGAGGGGCGCGCCGCGCGGGGTCATGAGCAGGCGGGGCCGGGGATCATGAGGCGGGGAGACCGCATCGATGGCGCGGGCCAGCACATCGGCGCGCATGACCATGCCCGGGCCGCCGCCGGCGGGGGTGTCGTCCACCGAGCGGTGCTTGTCGAGGGCATGGTCGCGGATCTGCACCGCCTCCAGCGCCCACAGCCCCTTCTCCAGCGCCCGGCCGGCCAGGGCATGGCCGAGGGGGCCGGGAAACATCTCCGGATAAAGGGTGAGGATGCTGGCGCGGAAGGTCGGGGACGTCATGGCGCCGTGATGGGGGAGGGGGGCGCCTGAGTCAAACGGGGGGCCGTAACAATGCTGCTGCTCCGACTGGGCGCGGTGGAAACCCTCTCCCGCTTGCGGGGGAGGGTAGGGTGGGGGCAACAGTGGTCGCATTTCGAGCATGATGCCGGTGGAGAGGGATGCCCCCTCCCCAACCCTCCCCCGCAGGCGGGAGAGGGGGCTTCACGGCGCCCGGCCGCTCAAACGCGCTACCCTCACTCCGTCCCTAATCGCTGGTATCCTCACCCTCTTCCGGCTCTGCCGGGCGGCGTTCCACGAAGGCTTCGGCGATGACCACGCGCCGGCCGGGCAGGTCCACCACCGGCACCGCATCGTTCGAGAAGGGCACCATCAGCGTCTTGGCCTTGGTGGCGGGCATGGTCGGGGCATATTCCAGAATGTCGCCGGCGCCGAAATCCTGCAGCGCCACCACCTTGCCGATCACCGCGCCGGCCTCGTCCTGGACGTCGAGGCCGATGAGGTCGGCGTGGTAGAAGGTGTCCTCGTCGTCCGGCGGCGGCAGGGCATCGCGGGGGACGAAGAGGTCCACGTTGGTCAGCGCCTCGGCGGCGGTGCGGTCGGCGATGCCCTCGATGCGGGCGACGAAATGGTCCTTGGCCGCGCGCAACGTGGCGATGCGGAAGCGCTTCTTGCCGGTAGCGTCGGTGAGCGGATCGTAGTCCAGCACGGCGCCGGGATCTTCGGTGAAGACGAAGAGGCGCACCTCGCCCCTCACGCCATGGGGGGCGCCGATGCGGGCGACGAGGATGCGGTCGGCCATGAAGTCTCCGGAACGGACGGGTCTCGGCGCTCAGTATCGGACAAGAGCACGCGTTCTGCGATCAGCTTGGCAAGGCAGGCTGACCGGCGCGTGCTCTAGCGCAGGTCCTCGCCCTTTGCCAAGGACTTGGACCGTGTCCTGCGGCGGCCGTCCGCGCTGGCCTCCGCCGTCGTCGTCTCGCTCGTGTCCTTGCTTGTGTCTTGCCGGGTGCCATCTGCCGCCCTGGCGCGTGCCGTCCGCTGCTCGATCACCCGCAGCAGATCGGCGTGCACCTTGCCGATATGGCCGTCGAGAAAAGAGGTGGCCTCCGTCACCGCGCCCGCCCGGCAGAGCGCGATGAGCTGGGCGTGCTCGCTCTTGGCCCGGTCCATGGCTTCTGTGGTGGAGAGCTGGAGCCGCGTGTAGCGGTCCGAGGTCTGGAGCAAAGCAGCGACGATCTGGCGGGTGCGGGGCAGGGCCGCGCGATCATAAAGCGCCATGTGGAAATCGGCGTTGAGAATGCCCCACTGGCTCACGTCATGGGCCTTGGTGGCGGCGGTGAAGCGGGCGTGGATGGCGTCGAGCCTGGTGAAATCCGCGTCGGTGAACAGCGGGATGGCGCGCTCCAGCAGGCGCGGCTCCATGATCCGCCGCAGCTCGAACACGTCGTTGATCTCCTCCACCGACAGGTCGGAGACGATGGCGCCCTTCTGCGGCACCATGCGCACCAGCCCCTCGGCCTCCAGCTGGAACAGCGCCTCACGCACCGGAATGCGGCTGACGCCATAGGCGTCCGCCAGCGCATCCTGCCGCAGCTGGGTGCCGGCGGGATGGGTGCCGTCGAGGATCGACTGGCGCAACTGGTCAAGGATCGCCGCCGAGAGCGTGCGGTGCTTGAGGCCCTTCTGGGCGGCGGTCGGACTGCCGGAATTCATGTCGCCGGAATTCATGGGATCTGAGCTACAGCAAAAAGCGTTGGCGGGGTATTGACGCGTCGATTGTATAAAATCTACATTCTGATTGAAAGCACCAAATCGAGACCCATAAGGGTCCGCCTTCCAGAGCGATGAACATGACCAATGCGACCAAGACAGGCGCCGCGAAAGCGGGGCCGTGCGGGCTCGTGCTTGCCCTTTCGACGGGGCTTCTGGCCTTCGAGCGGGTGGCGGTGATCGGCCTGATGGGGCTTGTCGGCGTCCTCATCCTGCTGAACGTGGTGACCCGCTATACCGGCACGCCCATCTACTGGATCGATGAATCGGCCATCTACGCGGTGGTCTGGCTGAGCTTCATCGGCGCCTCGGCCATGACGCGCCTGCGCCTCGACTTCTCGGTGGGCATGCTCACCGAGCGCCTGCCGCCCGCCGGGGTGAAGGCGGCGCGGGCCATCGCCACGTGCTTCACCGTGCTGTTCGGCCTCAGCCTCTCCTACATGTGCTGGCTCTGGATGGATCCGGTCGGCATCGCGGCGGCCGGGTTCGATGCCAAGACCTTCGCCGGGGAAAGCTTCAACTTCCTCTATACCGAGCGCACCCAGACGCTGAACTGGCCCACCTGGGCGGTCAGCCTGGTCATCCCGCTGTTTGCCGTGTCCCTCACCATCCACGGCCTCGCCAATCTGGTGGAAGACCTCGAATTCGTGCCGCGCCGCGTCTATCGCGGCTTCCCCATGGCCAATGTCGAGGCGGCAAGCTGATGCTCACCACCGCCGCATTCCTCATCACCATGCTGGTGGGCCTGCCCATCAGCCTGTGCCTGGCCCTGTCCGGTGTGGCGTTCATCCTCGCCACCGGCAACCCGCTGCTGCTCCAGACCTTTCCCACCCAGCTGTTCGGCGGCGTGGACAGCTACGGCCTCATCGCCATCCCGCTGTTCGTGCTGATCGGCGAGATCATGAACGGCGGCGGCATCACCCGCCGGCTCATCGACATGGCGATGGCGGTGGTGGGGCGTATGCGGGGCGGGCTCGCCTATGTGAACCTCATCGCCAACATGCTGGTGTCGTCCATCCTCGGCTCGGCCACGGCGCAGGTGGCCATCATGGCGCAGATCCTGGTGCCGGAGATGGTGAAGAAGGGCTACGACAAGACCTTCGCCGCCGGCCTCACCGCCTATGCGGGCATGCTGGGGCCCATCATCCCGCCGTCCATCATGTTCGTGGTGTATTCGGTGCTGGCGCAGGTCTCGGTGAGCGACATGCTCATCGCCGGCATCGTGCCCGGCGTTCTTTTGACCGTGCTGTTCTGCGTCTGCGTCTACATCATGGGCTTCTTCTACGATTATCCCTGCGGCGAAAGCATGACCTGGCGCCAGCGGGTGGACATCGTGCTGAATGCCATCCCCACCCTGCTCATCCCCATCGTCATTGTCGGCTCCATCCTCACCGGCCTTGCCAATGCGACGGAATCGGCGGCGGTGGGCGCGCTCGCGGCCCTGCTCATCGGCCGCTACTGGACCAAGGAATTGTCCTTCGCCCAGCTGCCGCAGATGCTGCTGAAGGCCGGGCTCTATTCCTCTGTCATCCTGTTTCTTGTTGCGGTGGCGGCGGTGTTCTCCTGGGTGCTGGTCTACGGCAAGATCCCGCAGGCTGTGGCGGCCTGGGTGCAGACCGTGGCCCATGATCCCATCACCTTCATGCTGCTGGTCAACGTGATCCTGCTGGTCATCGGCACGGTGATCGACGGCGCGCCCGGCCTCATCATGACGGTGCCGATCCTTCTGCCCATCGCCGTGGAGGTCTACCACATCGATCCCGTGCATTTCGGCGTGGTGGTGGTGATCAATCTGGTCCTCGGCTTCCTCTCCCCACCGGTCGGCCTGTGTTTCTTCGTCGCCTCGGCAGTTACCGGGGCGAAGGTGGGGCGGATGTTCTACGTCACCCTGCCGTTCTTCTTCGCCGCCTGCGCGCTTCTGGTGCTGCTGTCGCTGGTGCCGTGGCTGTCGACCGTTCTCGTCAAATAAAACCAACCTTCCAGGAGCCCTGCCATGTCTCGCCCTGTCATGACTTTGTCCCGTCGCCATTTCCTTATGAGCGCTGCCGCCGGCGCCGCCCTTCCGCTTGCCATGCCCAGCGTGGTGCGGGCTCAGGAGGCGCGGGAATTCCGGCTCGGCATCATCACCCCGGTGGGCCATCCCTGGAACGTGGCCGCCGACAAGGTGGGCGCCATGCTGAAGGAGGAGACCAAGGGTCGCCTCTCCATCACCGTCTTCCCCTCGGGCCAGCTCGGCAACGAGGCGGCCATGCTGCAGCAGATGCAGACCGGCGCCCTCGACATGGGCTGGATCATGACCGCGGAACTGGGCTCGCGGGTGCCGGCCATCGCCGCCATCAATGCCCCGTGGGTGGTGGATTCCACCGCCAAGGCCGGCAAGCTGGTGCGCACTCCCGTGGCCATGAGCCTGCTCGACGTGCTGCCCAAGGAGACCGGGACGGTGGGCCTCGCCTGGGGCATCACCACCATGCGCGTCGTGTTCTCCGCGAAGCCCATCACGGGCATCAAGGACCTGAACGGCATGAAGCTGCGCATCAACACCACGCCGGCCTATCGCGACTTCTACCAGCTGCTCGGCGCCGCCCCGACCCCGATCCCCACCCCGGCGGTGTTCGACGCCATGTCCAACGGCCAGGTGGATGGCCTTGAGGCCGACCTCGACTTCTCCTGGAACCAGCGCTTCGACAAGGTGTCGAAGACCATGCTGAAGATGGACGCCATCTTCATGCCGGTCATCGCGCTGGTCTCCGGCCGGGTGTGGCAGACCCTGTCGCCCGCCGACAAGGCGCTCATCACCAAGCTCACCAAGAGCGCCCTCGACGCCCAGGTGGACGAGACCGTGGTGAACGAGCCGGTGCTGCTGGAGAAGTTCAAGGCGGTGATCCCGATCAAGGTGGCGGAAGTGGCCGACCGCGAGAAGATCATCGCCGAATACGACAAGATCTGGCTGCCCAAGGCCCCGATCCTCGCCGAGCTGCGCAAGGCCGGCGCCGCCCTCTGATCCCTGAAACCCGCACGCGGGCGGGGCAGGGCCCTGTCCGCACCCCCTTATCGACACAAGGATGACATGAGATGAAGCCGGCAATCAGCTGGGAAGGCGTCTTCCCGGCCGTGACCACCCAGTTCCGCGAGGACTATTCGCTCGATATCGATGCCACCGCCAAGGTGATGGAAGGCCTGATCCGCGACGGCGTGTCCGGCATGATCGTGTGCGGCACCGTGGGCGAGAACTGCTCGCTCACCACCGCCGAGAAGATCCAGGTGATGGAGGCCGGCAAGGCGGTGGCCGCCGGCCGGGTGCCGGTGATCTGCGGCATCGCCGAATTCACCAGCGAATTCGCCATCGCCACCGCGAAGGAAGCGGCCAAGGTGGGCGTGGACGGCATCATGCTCATGCCGGCGCTGGTGTATTCCTCCAAGCCCCATGAGACGGCGGCCCATTTCCGCACCGTCTCCAAGGCCACCGACCTGCCGGTGATGATCTACAACAACCCGCCGGTCTACAAGAACGACGTGACCCCGGACGTGGTTGCTTCCCTGGTGGATTGCGAGACCATCGTCTGCTTCAAGGAAAGCTCGGGCGACACGCGCCGCTTCATCGATCTGCGCAACAAGGTGGGCGATCGCTTCATCATGTTCGCCGGCCTTGATGACGTGGTGGTGGAGAGCATCGCCATGGGCGCGCAGGGCTGGGTGTCGGGCATGTCCAACGCCTTCCCGCGCGAGGGCGAGACCCTGTTCCGCCTGGCCCGTGCCGGCCGCTATGCGGAGGCCATGAAGCTCTATGAGTGGTTCATGCCGCTGCTGCATCTTGATGCGCGCCCCGACCTCGTCCAGTGCATCAAGCTGTGCGAGCACATCATGGGCCGCGGCACCTTCCTCACCCGCCCGCCGCGCCTCGCGCTGCTGGACCACGAGCGGGCCGAGGTGGAAGCGCTGATGGCGGCCGCCCTCAAGACCCGTCCGGAACTTCCCGACGTGGGCCTGAAAGCCGCCGCCTGAGGACTTTTCTGGCCTGGCCTTGCTCCCTCTCCCGCTTGCGGGGGAGGGATGGGGAGGCGGCCTGTGTACGGTCCTGGCGCGACATGGGGTGTGAAGCGCACCTGAGTGTGCCGCCCCCTGCCGCCCCACAGCCAACCCCACCCTTGCGGAGCCGGGAGCCGTGCGGCACCCTCCCGGCCATGTCGAGCCACGCCCCGCACCCCGTCCTTCTCGATGCCGCCCGCCTCAAGGGGCTGCTGGAGCGCATCGCCGCGCGCATCGGTCCCGCCCGCGTGGTCACCGATGCGGCGGAGCTGGCCCCCTGGCTGGTGGAAGGCCGCGGCCTGTTCCAGGGTGCCACCCCGGCCATGGTGGAGCCGGCGACCACGGAAGACGTGTCCTTCATCGTCGCCGCCTGCGCCGAGGCGGGGGTTCCCGTGGTGCCGCAAGGCGGCAATACCGGCCTCGTGGGCGGGCAGGTGCCGTTCGGCGGCCTGCTCCTCTCGCTCCGGCGCATGAGCCGCATCCGCGATCTGGATCCCATCGACCTCACCGTGGTGGCCGAGGCCGGCTGTACGCTGCATCAGGTGCAGCAGGCGGCGGCGGAGGCGGGCTGCCTGTTTCCGCTTTCCATCGCGTCGGAGGGCAGCTGCCGTATTGGCGGCAACCTCTCCACCAATGCCGGCGGCACCGCCGTGCTGCGCTACGGCAACATGCGGGAACTGACCTTCGGGCTGGAGGTGGTGCTGCCGGACGGGCGGATCTGGAATGGCCTCAGCCGCCTGCGCAAGGACAATACCGGCTATGCGCTGAAAGACCTGTTCATCGGCTCGGAAGGCACGCTCGGCATCATCACCGCCGCCGTGCTGCGGCTTTATCCGGCGCCGCGCGCCCGCGCCACTACGCTCACCGGTCTCTCAAGCCCCGATGCCGCCCTCAAGCTGTTCCAGCGGCTGCGGAACGTGGCGGGGGATGCACTCACCGGCTTCGAGATCCTGCCGCGCTTCGGCATGGAGACGGTGCTGAAGCATATCCCCGGCACCACCCGCGCGCTCGCCGGCGACCACGGCTGGTATGCGCTCGCCGAACTCACCTCCACCCGTCGCGACGACGACCTCTCCGCGCTGGCGCTGGAGGTGTTCGGCGCGGCGTTCGAGGCGGGGGAGATCGAGGATGCGGTGATCGCCGCCAGCGAGGCCCAGGCCGAGGCCCTGTGGAAGCTGCGCGAGGCGCTGTCCGACGCCCAGAAATTCGAGGGCGGTTCCATCAAGCACGACGTGTCGGTGCCGGTGTCGCGGGTGCCGGGTTTCATCGCCGAGGCGTCCCGCGCCTGCGAGGCCCACATGCCGGGGCTGCGGGTGTGCGCCTTCGGCCACATGGGCGACGGCAACATCCACTTCAACCTGAGCCAGCCGCCGGGCATGGACAAGGCGGCCTATCTGGCCGGCTGGGAAGGCTTCAACCGCATCGTCCACGACATCGTGGCGGGGCTTGGCGGCTCCATCTCGGCGGAGCACGGCATCGGCCTGCTCAAGCGCGAGGAACTGTCGCTCTACAAGGACCCCGTGGCGCTGGAGCTGATGGCGGCCATCAAGTCCGCCATCGATCCCAAGGGCCTCGCCAATCCCGGCAAGGTGCTGCTGGGAGGGTAAGACCCGTTTCCTTCACTGCGGCCGGCGGCGCACCGCGAAGGCGGTCAGCACCGCGAGGCCGAGGGGGATGGCCGCGCCCACGAACACCAGGCGCGGCAGGTGGTGGTCGAGCATGAGGCCGAACATCAGCGGGCCCAGCAGCGCGCCGATGTCGTAGCCCGAATACACCACCCCGAACACCTTGCCGGTCGCCCCCGCCGGCGCGGCACCGCGCACCAGCACGTCGCGGGACGGCGTGGTCATGCCCATGGCGAAGCCCACCAGCGCCACCAGGCCCACAGTCACCTCGGGCGGTACCACCAGCAGGGCCGCGAGCAGCGCCAGCGCGCAGGCGCAGGCGAGCCCGCCCATGGCGATGAGGTGATGGCTGGCGGTGCGGTCCGCCACCGCCCCGCCCAAAGCGACGCCCGCCGCATTGCCGCATTGGTAGAGCGCGACCGCCAGCGTCGCCAGCGCCACCGTGGCGCCGAAGCCCTCCTTCAGGGCGACGATGGAGAAGCTCTGGATGCCGGTGAGCGAGATAGAGGTGAGCACGAAATACAGGAAGGCCGTGAGCACCACCGGCATGGCCAGCACCTGGAGGAAGGTGGGGGCGGGTCCGTGCGCGGCCTTGGCGCCGTGCGCGCCGGCATGGTCCGGATCAACCCTCAAAGCCTTGCGGCAGACGAGGAGAACGAGGCCGAGCACCACCACGCCCGCCCCCATGGCGCCGAGCGCCACCCGCCAGCCATAAGCCGAGCTGATGGCGGCGGAAACGAGGGGCGACAGCGCAAAGCCGATGCTGCCAGCGATCACATGGGCGGCGAAGGCGCGCCCGAGCCGGGCTGGCGCCACCTTGTGGCTGAGGATGGAAAGATCGGCCGGGTGGTAGACCGCATTGCCGAGGCCGGCGAGGGCGGCGAGGGGCAGGAGGACCAGATAATGGGGCGCAAGGCCCATGGCGGCCGTGGCCGTACCTTGCAGCAGCAGGCCGCCCAGCAGCAGGCGATGGGCGCCGAAGCGGTCCACGAGGATGCCGGCGGTCACCTGGCCCAGGCCGGAGCATAGGTAGAAGACCGAGAGCACCACGCCCAAGGCGAAGAAGGAGACGCCAAGATCGGCGCGCATCATCAGGAACAGGGGGGCGAGGGCGAGCTGGAGCAGGTGGCTGCAGAAATGGGCGACGCCCACCGCGCCGATGGTGGAGATTTCCCCGGCCGGCCATTCGGCCGTTCGCGCATTCATGGTCACGGTCGACACCCCTCTCCGGGCCGGCATGATGCCGTCCCTCCCGGCGCTGGCCGCCGGTTGTTGCGCCTCCCCTCGTCTGGTCTGTGGCGGGGTTGGTCCCTCGCCCTTATGCTCTCGTGTCCGCTCGCGCGGGCAGGGTGTCTTACCCTGTTGCCGCCGTCGCCGTCACCCTCGAAGCGGAGCGCGGGCCTTCACGTTTGCGCACGGTCCGTGTCGGCAGGGGGCGCTTATCTGGCGCTCACCTGGTGCGGCGGGGGCCGTGGCCGCCGAAATAGCGCAGCGTCAGGCAGGTGATGTCGTCGGCCTGCGGCGCGCCGCGCTCGAACACATGGACCGAGGCGAGCACGCGCTCCGACAGTTCGGGTACCGACCAGTCCGCCGCGCCGCTCTTGAGCAGGTCTTCCAGCCGCTCCTCGCCATAGGGCCGCTCGTCCACGTCGAAGGCCTCGGTGACGCCATCGGTATAGAAGAAGAGCGTGTCGCCAGGCTGGAGATGGAGTTCGTGCTCCACATAGACGAAGCCCTCCAGCACTGCCACCGCCATGCCGCCGGTGGAGGGCATGGTGGAGACCTCGCCCGCGCGGGTGATGCGATAGGGCAGGTTGTGGCCGGCATTCACATAGGTGACGCGCCCGGAGGACAGGTCGATCACGCCATAGAGCACGGTGACGAACAGCATCTGCTCGTTCTCCACCGCCAAAAGGTCGTTCAGGCGGCGGATGGAGCTGGCCGGCGAGCGCTCGAACAGCGCGGTGGAGCGCAGCAGCGTGCGGGCGATCGCCATGAACAGCGCCGCCGGCACGCCCTTGCCGGAGACATCCGCCACCACGAAGCCGAGCGTGGTGTCGTCGATCATGAAGTAATCGTAGAAGTCGCCGCCCACCTCGCGGGCCGGCGTCATCTGGCCATGGATGGCGACGCGGGCGTCGGGCGGGAATTCCTTGGGCAGGATGGCGAGCTGCACCTGCCGGGCGATCTCCAGTTCCTGCTGCAGGCCGGCGAGCTTGGTTTTGGTGATGAGGGCTTCGCGCAGTTCCACCACCATGGAGGACAGCCGGGTGTGCTGCTCCACGATGCGCCGCGACAGATCGTGCAGCACGCGGGCGACACGCCGCAGTTCGTCGTCCTGCTCGCCCTCGGAGCCGCGGGCGAGCAGCGCGAGCACTTCCTCGCGGTCGGTGGGATCGATAGCGTCGGCCAGTGCCTGGAGCTCGGCGGAGATGACCGCCTCCTGCCGGCGGCGCACGCGCTCGCGCTGGCGCCGGGTCTCGGCGAGGGCCTGCACATTGCCGCGCAGGGCGAGCACGGCGGAGGCGATGCGGCCGATCTCGTCATTGCCCACATGCCCGACGGTGACGGAAGTGTCGCCCCGCGCCAGGGCCTGGAGCACGTCGATGGCCGATTCCAGCGGACGGAAGCTGTACCAGAGGAAGACGTTGAGCCCGATGACGCCGATCAGCACCAGGCCGATGGCACCGGCCACCGCCGACTGGCGGATGAAGGCGGTGGCCTGCACCGTCTCCGTGGTGTCCTCGAAGCTCACCAGCGCGCCCACGGTACTGGCGCTGATGTCGGAAACGGGAATGCTCGTCACGTTGTAGTTGCGCCCGTCCAGCACCATCCGTTCAGAGGTGGGCCGGCGGGGCGTGATGGCGAGCTTGGCCCGTTCCCACAGGCGGAAATCGGTGCTGGCCACCACCCGGCCCCGCAGGGTGACGAGGGTGGTGACGGCGCTGAGCCCGCGGGCGAAGCGCTCCATGCCAAGGGCAGCGTCGCGCCCGAGCACGAGGACTACCGTGCCCTTGCCCGGCAATTCCACGGTGCGGGTGGTGAGCACGATGACCTGGTTGGCGCTCACCTGCCGAAGGCCGGACAGGACCTCGCCCTTGAGCGCCCGATCGAGGCTGCCGGCGTCGAGGATGTAGCGGTTGGTGGAGCCGCCGTCGCTGAACATCACCTCGCGGTCGGCGCTCACCACCTCGAAATAGGTGGCATCGTCGGAGATGTTGACGCCCAGTTCCTGGAGCGCGGCGGAGACGCCTGGCCGGTCCGAGAAGCCGAGGGCGATGCGGAAGGCGGGGGAGCCGTCCACGCGCTCGATGATGCGGGCGAGGTTGGCCGTCTGGAAGGCGACGATCTCGCGCCACAGCACGGTCTGGCCCTCGATGGCCAGCTCCGCCTCCTGGGCCTCGGCCACGCGGTCGCGCAGCAGGGTGGCGCCCCAGATGCCGAGCATGAGGACGGCGAAGCCGGTGGCGACGATAAGCGTGATGCGGGTGCGCAGCAGCATCAGACGCCCCGTTCCTTCTCGGCCGCGCCGGGTGCGGCCAGCACCTCACGCCGCACCCGCTCCACGTCCGGCCGCAATCCTCCGTCGAAATCCACGGCCAGCAATTCCTCCGCATAGGCCTCGAACACGGCGCGGCGATCGGCGACCCGCCGGTTGCCGCGCTCCAGCGCCCGGAGCGCGCGGCCCACCGCGCCGTGGGGGCCGGACCGGCGGTTGTAGCGCTGGGGGTCGTCGGAGGTGCCGTATTCGCCCTCCACCGCCCCGATGAGGCCCTCGGTGAGTCGGGTGCGGCTGCGCTCCAGGGCGCCGCCCACCAGCAGGCCGGCGGCAAGGGCCGCGAGGGCGGCGCACACCGCCACCACCACCGCCGCCTTGACGCCGATGTCGGCGAACGAGGTGGCGAGGGCTGCCGGATTGGTGGTCACCTCCACCGACGCCACCGTGTTGCCGTCCACCATCACCGGCGCGGAGACCGAATCGGTGCCCGGATGCTCGCCGATGGCGCTGCGGATCTCGCGCCCGTCGGCACCGCGCAGCACGATCTGGGTCAGGCCGGGCGTGCGCGTAAGGGTTTCGGAAAGGTGTATCTCAACCCCCGGCAGCAGCTTCAAGGGGATGCCGAAGCGCGCGGCCTTCTCGAATTGCTGCGCCAGCGTGCGCGCCACCGACGTGCCGATGACGAGAGCGTCGCGCCGGGCGCTCTCCTCCACCCGCGTGCGGTAGCCGTTGATGAGCAGCGCCGCGGCGGCGGAGCCCAGGAGAAAGGTGACGAGGAGGGCAAACAGGCCGGTCAACAGGCGGGCGCGTCCCCCCTCCGCAAACTCATGCCGCATCGTCGAGCGCTCCCAGCTGGCCGAGGCCGCGGTCGACCCGGGCCTCGGCATCGCGCCAGCTTTTCAACGTGTCATCGGCGAGCTGGGTAAGGGCGCCGTCGTCGTTCGATGTCACACCCTCCCCGCTGAGGATGCGGGCGGCCCGGTCGAACGGCCGGGTCATGACGTAGGCGAAGGCCACGGCGGCCAGGGTGGCGGCCAGGGCGGCGGCCAGGATCAGGATCGCCGTGCGGGAGATGAGGTCGAGGCCGAGGCGGTCGGCGCGGGAGCTGCGCGCCTCGTCCGAGACGGTCACGGAAATGCCGCCGGCGACCCCGAGGTCGTTCTCGAATCGGGTGCCGAACACAGTGTCGCCGCGCTCCGCCGCGGTCCACACCTCGTCGGTGGATAGGCGGCGCACCCAGTCCGGGGCGACCTCCTCGCCGATGACGCTGCGGTCGGTGGAATAGATGGCGCGGCCGGCGCCATTGAAAATGTCGATGGCGAGGATGGAGGGGTCGCTCGCCTTCTCGCGCTCGATGCGCGGTTGCAGCAGCGAGATCTGGTCGAGCAGCAGGCCGATGGAGAGGTTGGCCTCGGTGGAGGCGCGCAGGGTGCCCAGCAGGTTGGCGACGCGGGCGCGCTCGATCTCCTCGCCGACCTTGTCGCTCGCCGTGAAGGCGATGGCCGCCACCGCGATCACCGCAGCGCTCACGGAAAGGACAGCGACCAGGATGAGCCGGCTTACGAAAGTCATGCAATGAGCTTCGGTGGAAGGGTGGGCGGACGTTAACCGCCAGCTTCAAGCCAAACCAGACAAAAACTCATCTGTGACCAAAAAAACCTTCAAACTCAGATCCCTTTTCGTGGCATGTAAGGGCCTGCGGGCAAGGGTACAAGATTGCCTTTGCTGCAAGTTGCGGTCCGTCGGTACTACCACCCGGATCGCAGGACGCGGACCAGGGACACGCGGATCCAACCCATGGCGCGGACCACTCTCGGGCTGATCGCTGTGTTCGCACTGATCGCGGCGGCATGCGTCGCGTTCGGCGCCTACTTCTCCTATGTCACTTTGCTCAATGCCCATCGCTCGGTCATCGAGGCGCGATTCGGCATCGCCGCCGAGCGGGTCGCCGACGTGGCCGAGCAGGCCGCCTCGCTGGGCATCGCCCTGCCGGCGCAGAGCACCCTGACCAGCCTGCTGGACCGGGAATCGCGGGTGGAACCAGCCATCCGCTCCATGGATCTGGCCGACGAGCGCGGCATCGTGCTGTTCTCGAGCGATCCGCAGCGCGTCGGCATCGCCGAGGCGCAGGACGGCGGGCGCGGTCTCACTCGGCCGGTCCGCAACGATCTCAACGAGGTCATCGGCCGTGTCGTGGTGCGGTATGATCCGCAGATCCTCGCGGCGGGCGCGGCGGCCCTCGGCGACGACCTGAAGGTGATCGCCCTGCCGGCACTGATTGGCGCGGGCGTCGCCACCATCGTCATCGGACTGCTGCTGGCCGCCCTGCTGCGCCGGGCGGTGCGGCGCGCCGCCGATCCGCAGGCGTGGCCCCCGGCGGCCCGGGCCGCCCTCGCCGCCGCGGAGAGCGTGCACAACGAGGCGGCGGGCGCATCCACAAAAGGCTGCGCCCCGTCCGGCCCATCCAAGCCGGGGCCTTCACGATCGGGGAGGCGGGCATGATCGGGCTGCGCGGCGGCATCACCGTCGCCATCGTGCTGATTCTGTGCTCGGCCCTCGCCTTCATCGGCTGGGGCGCCGAGCGTGCGGCGCAGCGCACCATCGCCCCCGAGATCCTGGCCAAGGCCAACACGGTGGCGCGGTCCGCCGCCGACCTCCTGGGTCGCGCCGAAACGGTCGGGGTCCCATTCGACCGGCTGGTGGGGGTGAGCGCATATTTCGAGAGCCTGCGCGCCGCCAATCCGGAATTCGCGCAGATCAGCCTCGTCTCGGCGGCGGGCACGGAGCTGGCCAGTGCGGGCGACGCCGCCGACTTCGAGGGCGCGCCGCAGGCCCGCGTTCCAGTGGCCGTGCCGTCCGGGAAAAGACTCGGCGACGTGGTGATCGTGGTGGACCCCACGGCGGTCACCGCCCAGGTCGGCGCGGTGCTGGTGGACGTGGCCTTCATCGGTATCGTCTCCCTGCTGGTGGCGCTGGAGCTGGTGGCGCTGGTGGTCGGCTCGCGCGGCATCGGCGCGCTCATGGCGGTGGAACGGCGCCTGAAGGCGCTGGGGCGGGGCGTGCTGGCGCGGCACGAAGGCAATCCCGGGGCCGCCGGCAATCTCGTCGAGCCCATCGATCGCCAGGTGGATGCCCTGGCCGAGCGCCACGCGGCGATCAGGGCTGCGGCGCAGGCCCGGGGCGACGCCACGGCGCTCTCCCGGCTCGCGGACCTTGAAACCCGGACCGGCCTCGGCCAGGTCCAGGCGGCGGAGAGCGAGGCCGCCATCGCGGTGCGTCCCGCCCTGTTCCTGTTCATGCTGGCGGAGGAACTGACGCGGCCGTTCCTGCCGCGGTTCGCCCAGTCCATCGCCGGCAGCGGCGCGTTCTCGCCGGATTTCGCGGCCAGCCTTCCCATCGTCGCCTTCATGGCCGTGGTGGCCCTGTGCCAGGTGCCGTTCGCCGGCATCTCCGAACGGCTCGGCCGGCGGCCGGGATTCGTCATCGGCGCCCTGCTGGCGGCCACCGGCTATGCGCTTTCAGCGGTCAGCCCCACCTATGGCCTGTTCGTGGGCGCCCGCATCGCCACGGCGGTGGGCTACGCCCTCGTCTTCGTCTCCTCCCAGGGCCATGTGGTGGACTTTTCCGCCGGGGCGGCGCGCAGCGCGGCGCTCGCCGTGTTCGTGCGGGCCATTATGGTGGCGAGCCTCTGCGGGCCGCCCATCGGCGGCGTCATCGCCGACCGGCTGGGGGCGCCCAGCGCCTTCATGGCCTCCGCCGGCCTTGCCCTCGTGGCCCTCGTGGTGGCGCTCCTGACCCTGCCGAAGACGGTCCGGCGCGCGGGCGCTGCGGCAGGCATCGGCCTTTCCGATCTCAAGGACGCGGCGCGGGCGCCGGGCCTCATGGCGCTGCTGTTCGGCTGCGCCTTCCCCGCCAAGTTCCTGTTCGCCGCCCTGTGCTTCCTCCTGGTGCCGCTGGAATTGCAGCGCCTCGGCTACAGCTCCGCCGCCATCGGCCGCTTCCAGATGATTTATCCCATCATCATGGTGCTGGCGGTGCCGTTCTTCGCCGCCATGGCCGACCGGTTCGACGCCCGCGGCGGCTTCGTGGTGGCCGGGGCGCTGGTGTCGGGACTCGGCGCCATGGCCATGGTGCTCCATCCGTCGATCGCCTTCATCGTGGTGGCGCTGGTGACGCTGGGCTACGGGCAGGCCATGTCCATCGCCTCCCAGTCGGCGCTGGTGGCGGACACAGCCTCGGCCCTCGGCGGCGGCCGGGCAGCCGGTGTTCTCGGCCTGTTCCGGCTGGTGGAACGCAGCGGCAATGCCGCCGGCCCCGCCAGCGCCGGTTTTCTCATGGCGACCATCGGATTTGCCCCGGCGACGGCGCTTATCGGCATGGTGGTAGTAGCCGGAGCGGCCCTGTTTGCGCTATCGGGGCTTAGAACCGCGCATCACCCCCGCCGCGCCTCGTCCGCGGCCGCATCGGAAGGAAGCTCCGCCTGATGGACCGCCGCTCCCTCCTCGCCCTGGGCCTCGGCGCCGGCGCCGCGGGGCTCGCCGGCCGGCTGCCCGGCGCCCATGCCCAGCCGTCCGCCAATGGGCAGGCCGGCCCCGGAGCGGCCGCCGCGCCGCGGTCCGAGCCGTTCCGCGTCCTGATGCTCACCTTCCGGGGCGATACCGACGTGGAGCGGGGCTTCCGCGACTATTTCGCCGCCAATGAGATCAAGGTGGAGTTTCTCACCCGCGACGTGGAGCGCGACGCCAGCCGGGTAAAGCCGATCCTGGCGGAGGTGCTGCCCACCTTCAAGCCGGATCTCATCTATACCTACGGCACCCCCAACACCCTTGCCGTCGCCGGCCCCTACGACGCTCCGCCGGATTCGCCCTACGTGCACGACATCCCGGTGGTATTCGCGCTGGTGGCGGCGCCGGTGCAGGTGAAGATCGCGCCCTCTCTCGCGTCCTCCGGGCGCAACGTCACCGGCGCGGTGCATGTGGTGCCCACCGACGTGCAGATGCGCGCCATGCAGAGCTACAAGGCGTTCCGCAAGGTGGGTGTCATCTACTCGCCGAACGAGCGCAACTCGGTGGCCATCATCGAGGAGATGCAGGCCTTCTGCGCCGGCATCAACGCCAGCGTCATCGCCCAGCCCCTCACCATGGTGGGCAGCCGGCCCACCGGAGACGGGGTGGAAGACTTCGTCCGCAACCTGAAGGCGCAGGGCGCCGACTGGCTTTATCTGCCGGCCGATACCTTCCTTGCCACCATCTTCGACCGGGTGGGGCCGGCGGCGCTGGCCGCGGGACTGCCCACCTTCGGCGCCACCGAATTCTTTCTGCGGGAGGGGCTCGGCCTCGTGGGACTGGTGAGCCGGTATTATTCGGTTGGCCAGCTGGCCGCCTCGAAGGCGGTGGAAGTGCTGGTGCAGCGGGTGCCCCCTCGGGATATTCCCATAGAGACGCTGCGTCGCTTCGCGCTCATCATTAATATGAACATCGCCAAGCAGCTCGGGGTGTATCCGCCCATCGCCATGCTCAACTATGCGGAAGTGATCACCTGATGAACGCCCTGCGCGAGTTCGCACAGACCGAACCGCTCACCTCCCGCGCGCTCGGCCCGGACGACCTCGATGCGGTCGACGCGCTGCACCACCTCGCCATCGGCCCGCTGGTGCGGCCGGAGGTGGTGAAGCCTGAGAACCGCTCGTATTTCGAGGGGATCCTCGGCGGTCGTGGCTGGACGGTCGGGCTCTACGATGGCGCTTTGCTGGTGGCCTACGGGATTCTTCAGCACGACCACACCCCCAAGGACGGGCCGCACCGTCTGCTCGGCCTGCGGCCGGAGACCAAGGTGGGCCGGCTCGCCGGGGCGTCCGTGCATCCGGCCTATCGCGGGCGGGGGCTCCAGCGGGTATTGATCGCGGCGCGGGTCAAGGCCGCGCCCGCCGACATGGTGCTGTTCTCCACCGCCGCGCCGGTGAACACGCCCAGCTGGTCGAGCCTGCTCGCCGAAGGCTTCCCCATCCACGACATCCAGCTCTTCTTCGGCGGCTATGCCCGCTATGTGCTGGTGCGCGACGGCAGCACCTATGATCCGGCGGAAGCGGTGCTGGTCGATCCGCTCGACACCGAGCGGCAGAAGGCGCTGTTCGCCCAAGGCTCCCATGGCTACGAGCGCAGCCGGCTGGAATGCGGCGCTGCGGGCGTCCTGTTCGCGCCGCCCCGAAAGGGAACGGCGGAGGCCTGAGGACAAAAACTCTGAGGGCGAAGGCTCCGGCGTGGTTCGCCGGTGTTTCCGCGTCCGGCGGTTTTCACTAAGCTGTCGCGGCCGGCGGGCCACCTTGTGGCCGGTTCGGCCCGCTTTGATGGTGAGAGACACGCGCGCATGAAGATCGAGAGTCAGCCGCTCGGACCCGGCCTCGTCCTCGTCAGCCTCGACGGGCGTCTCGACATTTCCGGCGCTGCCCTGGTGGAGACGCAGTTCAAGGCCACCTGCGACGCGGCGAACGTGGTGCTGGTGGACCTCTCCCACACGCCGTTCATGGCCTCCATCGGAATCCGGCTGCTGCTGACGGGCGCCAAGGGGCTGCGACGCAAGGGCGGCAGCATGCACCTGTGTGCCTGCGACCCGCAGGTGGAGAAGGTTCTGATTGCAACCGGCGTGCACCAGCTGGTGGCAATCCACGCCACGCGGGATGAGGCGCTCGCCGCGGCGGGCTCCTCCAGCGGCACGTGACGGCACGCCCATGTCCGCGCTGCTCGCCGAAAGCCTGATCTCCTCCCTCAATGTGGATGCACGCATCGACGACATCACCAAGGCAACCGGCTGGCTCGGCGCCCTGGCCGAAGACGAGGGCTGGTCTCAGGCCACCCGATTCGCCCTGGAGCTGTCGCTGGAAGAGGCGCTGACCAATGTGGTGTCCTATGGCTTCCAGGACAGCACCGCCGTCCCGCGCATCCGCATCGAGTGCTATCGCCTGCCGGAAGGGCGGGTGGCGGTGCGGCTGATCGACAACGGCATGGCGTTCGATCCCACCACCATCTCCGAACCGGTGGTGCCGGCTTCCATCGAGGATGCCAAGATCGGCGGTCATGGCGTGCAGCTCATGCGCAACTTCCTGGAAACCCTCGCCTATGCCCGGGAAGGTGACGAAAATCACCTGACCCTGATTGCCGGCAAGCCGGACTGAGGCCGGTTCGGGAGCGGGGCAGGGCAAGTCGGTGAGCGCGAGAAAGGCGAGGGGCCGGCGGCGGGCGGCCGCGCGCGCTCCCCCATGGTGCTCTCCCATAGCGCTCCTGCATGACGCTCCCCCCGCCCGCGGCACCGTGGCACCGGACGGGATCGCTCCGCTGTCGTCATAATGATACAGACCCGCCGTAAGCTCGCCGGTCATCCCACTATGCCGAAAGAGGACGCTGCGGAGCAGCCATGGCGATCATTGCGCAAATTCTCGCCGGGCTGGGCCTGCTCTTCGTCGGACTGAAGATCATGTCGACGCACCTGCAACAGGCCACGGGCCGGCGGGTGCGCAATCTGCTGCGAACGGCCACCCGCTCGCCGTTCGCGGGGCTGCTGTGCGGCACGCTGGCCGGTGCGGCGACCCAGTCCTCCAATGCGGTGGCGGTCATCAGCGGCAATCTGGTGCGCGGCGGGGTGCTCACCACCCGCGATGCCATCCCCATCGTGGCCGGCGGCAATGTGGGCACCGCCGCGCTGGTGTTCGTGGCCGCCATCGATTTCCGCCTGCTGGTGCTCTATCTGGTGGCGATGGTGGGCTTCGGCTTCCAGTTCAAGCTGGACCGCCGCCCGGCCTTCAAGGAATGGATGGGCGTCGCTCTCGGCCTCGCCCTGGTGCTGTTGGGGCTCGACTACATCAAGCAGGGGCCGCGCGCCCTCGACGTGAGCGCGCTGGCCGCCGTCCTCGACCATGGCATCTCGCCTTGGGTGGGCTTCCTGCTGGGGCTCATCGCCGCCGCTGTCAGCCAGTCCTCTTCCACGCCTACCATCCTGGTGGTGGCGCTGATGCAGTCACAGGTGCTCGGCCTCGACGATTCCATCATTATCGTCATGGGCGCCAATCTCGGCTCCGGCATCTCCGCCGTGCTCACCGCCGGCGAGCTGGAGGGCACCGGGCGGCAGCTATGCTATGTTCACGTGCTGGTGAAGGCAGTGGGCTGCCTCCTCGTCGGCGCTGTGTTGCTCGCTGCCGGATGGCTGGGGGCGGAGCCGGTGGCCCTGCTGTCGCAGATGGGGGGCGGCAAGGCGTCGGCCTCCCTGTCCCTGCTGTTCCTGGCCTTGCAGGTCGCCGGGGCGGTGCCGGTCTCCCTCGCCCGAGGGGTGACCGAGGCCATCGCCGCGCGGCTGAGCCCGCCCACCATGGAGGATAGCGCCTCCAAGCCGCGCTTCATCCACGAGCGGGCGCTGGGCGACTTCGCCACCGCGCTGGATCTCGCCGAACAGGAGATCATGCGGCTGGTCAAGCTGCTGCCCACCCTGCTGCCGGACCTCGACCAGCAGGACCAGAGCGGGCCGGCGGAGCGGCTCGCTTTGTGGCGGGGGGCCAACGCCATCGGCGTCGCCATCGACCAGTTCCTGTCCGATCTCATCGCCCGCGGCGTGCCGAGGGGCAGCCTCCAGACCGCCCTGCACCTGCAGGCGCTGGTGGAGACCGTGCGCACCTTGCAAGACACGCTGCACGCCTTCACCGAGGTGGTGGAGGGCTTTGCCGACCTGCCGCCCCTCGGCTTCAACCTGTCCGAATCCCTGCGCACCATCATCCTGTCCCTGGCCGACGCCACCGACGGGGATGCGGAGGACCTCGACCTCATCATCACGCTGGCCGGGGATCGCAGCGACCTGCTGAGCCGCATCCGCCGCCAGCTCGCGGCATCGGCGCTGGGCACGGGGGAGGACGCGCGCCAGCTCCTGCTCGCCACCAGCCTGTTCGAGCGCGGGGTCTGGCTGGTGCGGCGCAGCGCAGTGGCGTTGCGTGCTCCGGCGAATGAGGCTAATCCCGTGGTCAACGCGGCCTCCGGCGAGGCGCGCAAGCGAGAAGAGGCCGATGCACATCGAACGTGAGCAGCTCGGGTCCGAGGTGGTGCTGAAGGTGGCGGGACGGCTGGATACGCCCAACGCCAAGCCGTTCGAGGCGAGCCTCATGGAAGTGGTGACCACCACCGATGGCGGGCTCCTCGTGAACCTCGCTGGCGTGGACTATGTCTCCTCTTCGGGCCTGCGGGCCCTGCTGGTGGCCGGCAAGGCCATGCGCACCGCCAAGCGCAAGCTCACCTTGTCGTCCCTGCAGCCGCAGATCCGGGAAGTGTTCGACATTTCCGGCTTCTCGACCCTTTTCGAAATCACCTGAGCCCGCGCGGCGCCTGAGCGTGGCCGGAGTCTAGCCCGCGCGGCGCCTGAGCGTGGCCTGAGTCTAGCCCGCGCGGCGCCTGAGCGTGGGTCCGGCTCCCGCTCAGCCGACCGGCGCCCACAGCACGTCCTCGATGCGGCGGGCGCCGCTGGCCAGCACCGCGAGGCGGTCGAAGCCGAGCGCGCAGCCGCTCGCGGGTGGCATCACCGCCAAAGCGGCCAGGAAATCGGCATCGATGGGATAGCGCTCGCCATAGAGCCGCTCTTTCTCGTCCATCTCCTCCTCGAAGCGCCGGCGCTGCTCGTCGGCGTCGGTCAGCTCGCCGAAGGCGTTGGCCAGCTCAAGCCCGCAGGCATAAAGCTCGAAGCGCTCGGCGAAGCGCGCATCTTCCGGCTTGGGTCGGGCCAGCGCCGCCTCGCTCACCGGATAGTCGCAGAGCACCGTGGGCCGGCCCATGCCGAGCCGGGGCTCGATCTTTTCCACCAGCACCCGCGAGAAGATGTCCGCCCAGGTGTCGTCCGGGGCGGTGCGGATGCCGTGCCCCGCCGCCATCTCGGCAAACGGCCTCGGGTCCGGCCGCTCGCCGGGGGCCGGCAGCACCGTGGCCAGCGCCATGCCGGCGTGGCGCGCGAACGCCTCTTCCAGCGTCAGCCGCTCCGGCGCGGCGAACGGGTCGCACGTGTGCCCCCGCCAGGCGAAGCTCGACACCCCGCCAGCCTCGGCGGCGCAGGCGAGCAGGCCGGCGCAATCCTCCATGAGCCGGGTATAGGGCGCGCCGGCGCGGTACCATTCCAGCAGGGTGAACTCGGGATGGTGGGCCATGCTCCGCTCCCGGTTGCGGAACACGCGGGCGAATTCGAAGATCTTCTCTTCCCCCGCCGCCAGCAGCTTCTTGGCGGCGAATTCCGGCGACGTGCGCAGGTAGAGCGTGCGCCGGGCGCCGTCCGGGCCGATGAGGTCAGTGGCGAAGGCGTGCAGGTGCGCCTCGTTGCCGGGGGAGATCTGGAGTGCCGGCGTCTCCACCTCGATGAAGCCTTCGGCGGCAAGGCGGGCGCGGATCGCCGCCATCATGCGCCCGCGGGCCAGCAGGAATGGGCGCCGGTCGGCGTGGACGGACGGGCTCCACCATGGACTGGGATCGGGGCTTGTGCCGGGCGTCGATACCGCCATGGGGCGCGAAATCCTTGTTGCGGCAGGGTGCCGAAGGCAGAAAGGCGGGCACGAGACTGGTTTTGTTCGCCAAGATCGCTATGTTGCGCGCCGATAGATCAGGAGCGGCACGCCGCCGCACAAAGTTCAAGGAAGACGCGACGTGGTCAAGGTCATCGCCAGCTCTCTGCGCAAAGGCAATGTGGTCGATATCGACGACAAGCTCTATGTGGTGCTCACCGCTGAAAATATTCATCCCGGCAAGGGCACGCCGGTCACCCAGCTCGACATGCGCCGCATCTCCGACGGGGTGAAGATCTCCGAGCGCTACCGCACCACCGAGCAGGTGGAGCGCGCCTTCGTGGAAGACCGCCCCCATACCTTCCTCTATGAGGATTCGGACGGCTACACCTTCATGAACCCTGAGAATTTCGATCAGGTGATCGTGACCAAGGACGTCATGGGCGACTCGGCGGTGTATCTTCAGGAAGGCATGGAATGCATGCTTTCCACCCATAACGGCGTTCCCATCGCCATCGAGCTGCCGGCGCGCGTGACGCTGGAGATCGTGGACACCGAGCCCACCGTGAAGGGCCAGACCGCCTCGTCCTCCTACAAGCCGGCGAAGCTCTCCAACGGCGTGCGCACCATGGTGCCGCCGCACGTTTCGGCCGGCACCCGCGTGGTCATCATGACCGCCGATAACTCCTATGTGGAGCGCGCCAAGGACTGAGCGCCGCAGCGCGGGACGGACCAGATCCGTCCCGCCGCGCCCTGCCTCGCTGTCCGGTCCGGCCGTCTCGTGCCGCCGCCCTTGAATTCCCTTGCCCTTGCCTCGTCATTTCGCGGCCGCAGCATCCTGCGGAAGCAATGGAACTTTTTCGCAAGTCCGTCCGTTGTGGGGGAAACGACTGGTAGTCAGGGCGTATCGCGATGATCTTTACGGGAAAGCGGGTTCTCGTCGTGGAAGACGAGTTCCTTGTAGCCTTAGGGCTGGAAGACAATCTGAGGTCGCTGGGCTGCACCGTGGTTGGACCGATCGCGAGCCTGTCGGCTGCCATGGCAGCCGCCGCTCATGAAAAGGTCGATGCAGCGATCCTCGACGTCAATCTCGTTGGAGAGGCGGTCTATCCCGCCGCATCGATCCTCGCGGACCGGGGCATCCCCTTCATCTTCTGCTCGGGCTACACCGGCAGCGTCCGCATGCCGGCGGAATTCGCCGACGCACCGCGCGTGGCCAAGCCCTATACCAGCCGGGTCATCGCCGAAGCCTTGTCGGACCTGCTGTCCGGGGGGGCGGCCGGGGAAGCCGTCCTGCGCGGTCCGGCCAACGCCACCAACGGTATGTGACGGTCTTTGCTGGGACAGGACTTGGTGCGGCGGTCTTGCAAGACCGCCGGCCTGCAGCTTGGACGAAGCCTTTTCCTGTAGGACCCTTGCCATCCCGGCCTTCGCGCCGGGCTTGACCAAGGGCCGTACCAAGGGCCGTCGAGCGTAGCGCTCCAGCCCGGTCGCTTCGGCCCCAGTCAGTCAGTTTCCCCGGAAAAGCTCTGGTTCGATAACGCCTTGCAGATTGAAGGCCGGGGGGTCAGGCCGCCCCGGCTTCTTTGTCCTTGCCGGACGCTGACGCCTCGGCCTTCGGTCCGCCGCGGGCGACGCCCACCATGGCCGGACGCAGCACCCGCTCGCCGATGACGTAGCCGGACTGCACCACCTGCACCACCGTGCCCGACGGCACGCTCGGGTCGGGCACCTCGAACATGGCCTGGTGCAGGTTGGGATCGAACTTCTGGCCCTTCGGCTCGATCTTGCGGATGCCGTGCTTTTCCAGCGCCTTGACGAGGCCGCGCTCGGTCAGTTCCAGGCCTTCCAGAAGGCCCTTCACGGCGCCGTCGGCGGTGGCCTTGGCCTCCTCATCCACCGTGCCGAGGGCGCGGGCGAGGTCGTCGGCCACGTTCAGCACGTCGCGGGCGAAGGAGGCGATGCCGTAGGTCTTGGCGTCCACGACTTCCTTCTCGGCGCGGCGGCGGATGTTCTCCGCCTCAGCGAAGGCGCGCAGAAACTTGTCCTTCAGGCTCGCAATCTCGGCTTCCAGGCGCTGCTTTTCCGCGGCGAAGTCGCCGGCGATCTCCTGGTCGGCGGTCGCGAGGGCTTCCGCCTCGGCGGTTGCTTCGTTGACGCCCGCGTTCACACCGTTTTCGCTTGCGTCGCCGCCGGTCTCGGGCGCGCGCTTCTGCTCGCTCATCCGGTTATCCCCTGCCATGAATGTCGCCCCGTGAGGGGCAAAGACCAAATGTCAACGCGGATATCGGGGCCACGGCGCCAAAAATCAAGACTGCGCGAGACCCGGCGCGGCTCTGCCCCCGAAAGTTTCGCCCACCGGACCCAATCGGCTCAGGCGGCGTCCACCCCCGGCGCGCCGAGCACGCGGCTCACCAGCCGGGCGGTGAAATCCACCATGGGCACGATGCGCCCGTAATTGAGCCGGGTCGGGCCGATGACCCCGAGCACCCCCACCACCCGGCCCTGACCGTCGCGATAGGGCGCCACGATGGTGGAGGAGCCGGACAGCGAGAACAGCCGGTTCTCCGAGCCGATGAAGATGCGCAGCGCTTGCGCCTCCTCGGCCCGGCCCAGCAGGTCCACCACCTCGCGCTTGGTCTCCAGGTCGTCGAACAGGAGGCGGATGCGTTCCAGATCCTCCAGCGCGCGCAGGTCCTCCAGAAGCTTGGCCTGCCCTCGCACGATGAGCTTGCGGTCGCCCGGCTCTTCGCCGGACCAGGAGGCAAGACCATCCTCCACCACCCGCGCGGTGAGGGCGTCGAGGTCGAGCCGCAGCTCGGCGAGCAGGTTTTCCATCTCGGCCCGCGCGTCGCCGAGGGTGCGGCCACGGATGCGGGCGTTGAGGAAATTGGTGGCCTCGGTCAGCGCCGAGGTGGGCAGGCCCGGCGGCAAAGGCAGCACGCGGTTTTCCACCTGCCCGTCCTCGGAGACGAGGATGACCAGGGCGCGGCCCGGCTCCAGCGGCACGAATTCCACATGCTTGAGGCGCGGATCAGTCTTGGTGGCGGTCACCACCCCGGCGCCCCGGGCGAGGCCCGAGAGCATGGCGGAGGCTTCCTGCAGCACGCCTTCCACAGTGGTGGTCTTGGCGGCGGCCATCACCTGGGTCTCGATATTGGTACGGTCGCGCTCGTTCACGTCGCCGATTTCCATCAGCGCGTCCACGAAGAAGCGCAGGCCGCGCTCGGTGGGCAGGCGGCCGGCGCTGGTGTGGGGGGCGTAGATGAGGCCCGCCGTCTCCAGATCCGCCATCACGTTGCGCACCGAGGCGGGCGACAGGGTCATGGGGATGAGGCGCGAGAGATTGCGCGAGCCCACCGGCTCGCCGGTGGCGAGATAGCTCTCCACGATCTGGCGGAAGATCTCCCGCGCGCGCTGGTCGATCTGCGCGAGGCCGCCGGTCGACAGGGGCTGGAACGGATCGAGCGCCACTGGGTCACCGCTTTCCACTGAACCGGGACTGCCCCGGGACCCGTATTATGTGTCCATGAACAGGCTCGCGCACAAGCGCCGTCGCGCATCGGGAGCGGCTTTGCTTCCCTCGCGCCGCCACCCGCAAAAACGGCCCCCGTTCACGGGAGCCGTTCTCTCTTTGGCGTCCGCCGCATTTCCTTCACGCGAACCGGTCTCCACTTCGCTCGAAAATGCTCTAAAAGGGGCGCCCGATGACCAGACAAGAGGTAAGTCCCATGCGCCCCAGCAAGCGCGCCGCCGACGAAATGCGCGCGGTCTCCTTTGAACGGGGCGTGATGCGCCACGCGGAAGGCTCCTGCCTCGTGAAGTTCGGCGAGACCCATGTGCTCGTGTCCGCCACGCTGGAAGAGCGCCTGCCGCCGTGGCTCAAGGGCCAGGGCCGCGGTTGGGTGACGGCGGAATATTCCATGCTGCCCCGCGCCACCCATGATCGCACCCGGCGCGAATCCACCACCGGCAAGCAGTCCGGCCGCACCCAGGAAATCCAGCGCCTCATCGGCCGCTCGCTGCGCTCGGTCACCGATCTCGTGGCCCTGGGCGAGAAGCAGATCACCCTCGACTGCGACGTGCTGCAGGCCGACGGCGGCACCCGCACCGCCGCCATCACCGGCGCCTGGATCGCGCTCTATGACTGCCTGAGCTGGATGCGCCAGCGCTCCATGGTCAAGGAGATCCCGCTCAAGGACCACGTGGCGGCGGTGTCCTGCGGCATCTACAACGGCACGCCCGTCCTCGACCTCGACTATGCCGAGGATTCGGTGGCCGAGACTGATGCCAATTTCGTCATGACCGGGACCGGCGGCATCGTCGAGATCCAGGGCACCGCGGAAAAGACCCCGTTCTCGCAGGACGAGTTGCTCGGCCTGCTCTCGCTCGCCCGCTCCGGCGTGGAGAAGCTGGTGGGGCTGCAGAAGCTGGCGGTGGGCTGATGGACCATCGGATCCTCAAGGGCCGGCTCGTGGTGGCCACCCACAATCCCGGCAAGCTCATCGAGATGCGCATGCTGCTCGCCCCTCATGGAGTGGAGGCGGTCTCGGCCGGGGAGCTGGGCCTCACCGAGCCGGAGGAGACCGAACAGACCTTCTCCGGCAATGCCCGGCTGAAGGCGCAGGCGGCGGCGCAGGCGGCCCAGCTGCCGGCCTTCGCCGACGATTCGGGGCTGGTTATCGATGCGCTGGGCGGCGCGCCGGGCATCCACACCGCCCGCTGGGCGGGGCCGGACCGCGACTTCGAGATGGCCATGGAGAAAGTGCAGGCCGAGCTGGAGAAGGTGGGCGCCATCGCCCCCGAGCAGCGCCGCGCCCGCTTTGTTTCCGCCTTGTGCCTGGCGTGGCCGGACGGGCACGTGGAGGAATTCGAGGGGGTGGTGGAAGGCACCTTGGTCTGGCCGCCGCGCGGGGCCAAGGGCTTCGGCTACGATCCCATGTTCGTCCCCGAGGACTATCCCAAGACCTTCGCGGAGATGACGGCGGACGAGAAGCATTCCATGCCGCCCAAGGGCTTCGGCCTCTCCCACCGGGCGCGGGCCTTCCTGAAGCTGTCGCAGGCCTGTTTGGAGGGGTGAGCGGAGAATTGGATCAGGCTTCGTCCCATAGGACCAACGCGAACCCTCCCCCAGCTGAGGCCGGATGTTTGCGGCCTCAGCTCGTGGAAACTGAGCTCGGCAACAGCCGAGTTCAGGCGGGAGAGGGAGCCTCGCCTGTACCCGACCCCGCCGGCTTCGGCGTCTATGTCCATTGGCCGTTCTGCAAGGCCAAGTGCCCCTATTGCGACTTCAACAGCCACGTCCGCCACGCCCCGCCGGACGAGGCGCGCTTCATCGCCGCCTTCCGCCGGGAGATCGCGCACATGCGCGCCTTGTCCGGCCCGAAGCAGGCGCAGACGGTGTTCTTCGGCGGCGGCACGCCCTCCCTCATGGCGCCGGCCACGGTGGGCGCCATCCTGGAGGCCATCGACGCCGCATGGCCACTGACGGCCGATGCCGAGGTGACGCTGGAGGCCAACCCCACCTCGGTGGAGGCGGAGCGTTTTGCCGGCTATGGCGCGGCGGGGGTCAACCGGGTGTCGCTGGGGGTGCAGGCGCTGGACGATGCCGATTTGCAGGGCCTCGGCCGCATGCATTCGGTGGCCGAGGCGCTGGCGGCGGTGGCCATCGCCCGCCGGGCATTCGGGCGCGTCTCCTTCGACCTCATCTATGCCCGCCCGCGCCAGACCCCCGAACAGTGGGCGGCGGAGCTGAAGCGCGCCTTGGCGGAGGGCTGCGAGCATCTGTCCCTCTACCAGCTCACGATCGAGCCCGGCACGCCGTTCGAGCGGCTGTATGGCGCCGGCAAGCTGATCCTGCCCGACGACGACATCTCCCGCGCCCTGTGGGACGTGACGCAGGAGGTGACGGCGCAGGCCGGCCTGCCCGCCTATGAGGTCTCCAACCACGCTCGTCCCGGCGCCGAGGCGCGGCACAACCAGATCTATTGGAGGTATGGCACCTATGCCGGCATCGGCGCCGGCGCCCATGGCCGGCTGGTGGTGGATGGCACCCGGCGCGCCCTCTTCACCGAGCGCGCGCCGGAAGATTGGCTGGCGCGGGTGGAGGCGCACGGGCACGGCATCGTTTCCGACGAGGCCCTGTCGGCGGCGGAGCAGGCGGACGAAATGCTGCTCATGGGCCTGCGCCTGAAGGAGGGCGTGGACCTTGCCCGCCACGCCCGCCTCGGCGGACGGGTGGATGAGGCGCGCATCGCCGCGTTGGCGGCGGCGGGGTTCGTGACCCGCACCGGCGACCGGCTGGCGGTGACGCCGGCCGGCTTCCCGGTGCTGAATGCAGTGATCGCGCAGCTGGCGCAGTGAGGCCGGCGCGGTTCACGCCTGCGGCGTTATGAGACCATCGGCCTCGGTCTTCGACCGATGCCATGTGGATCCTAGAGCCGGTTCCGGCAATAGCCGGAGCCGGGCGCCGCGAGGGCTTGGCCAGAGGCCCATGACGCAAGCTCATGAGCCTCTGGTATAAGGCTGGCACGTATAAAGGCGCGTGCGCCATGCGGCGCGCCGGTCCAACGAGGCGGAAATGAGCGAGAGCGTGCTGAAATCCCTGTCCGGTCCCGTGGTGCTGCTGGGCGCCGGCAAGATGGGCGGGGCCATGCTGGAAGGCTGGCTGAAGCTGGGCCTGCCCGCCGACAAGGCCGTGGTGCTCGATCCGAACCTGCCGGCGGATGCCGCCGCCGCCCTGGCCGCGCGGGGCGTCGCCGTCAATCCTGCTCTCGCGGACATTCCGACACCCTCGGTGCTGCTGCTGGCGGTGAAGCCGCAGGTGGCGCCCGATGCGCTGCCGCCATTGGCGCCGCTGGTGGGGGCGGGGACGCTGGTGGTCTCCATCATGGCCGGGCGCACCCTCGCCTTCATGTCCGCCATCTTCGGCGCGGGGACGGCCATCGTCCGCTCCATTCCCAACACCCCGGCCGCCATCGGGCGAGGGGTGAGCGTCTGCGTGCCCGGGCCGAACGTGTCCGCCGCCCAGCGTGATCTCACCACTGCCCTGCTCGGCGCCATCGGCATCGTGGAATGGATCGACGACGAGGCGCTCATGGATGCAGCCACGGCCGTCTCCGGCTCCGGCCCCGCCTACGCCTTCCTGCTGGCGGAAGTGATGGCCCAGGCGGGCGCCGCCGCCGGCCTGCCGCCGGAGCTTGCCGCCCGCATCGCCCGCGCCACCGTCTCTGGAGCCGGCGCGCTCATGGACCAGTCGGAGCTTCCCGCCGCCACGCTGCGCCAGAACGTCACCTCGCCGGGCGGCACCACCGCGGCGGCCCTTGGGGTTCTGATGAACGACACCGCCGGTTTCGGCCCGCTGATGGTGGAAGCGGTTGCCGCCGCCACCCGAAGGGGCAAAGAATTGGCGGGCTAGGGCACGCGCCGCTCAGATTGCGGAGCAATCCGAGTGGATGACGCGTTCTCTTTTTTAAGATCCAAGGCGCGCCGTTCCGATCGCCCGAGGAAAAGACATGACCTCCGAGACCACTCGCGACGCCTGCCTGCGCAGCTTCCTTGCCCTTCTGGCCGAGCGGCCGTTCACGCGCATCGCCCTCGGCGACGTGGCGGAGCGCTGCGGCGTGTCGCTTGCCGAGATGCGGGCGTCCTACGCCTCGTCCCAGGATCTCCTCGCCGCCTTCTTCCGTTCGACCGACCGGCACGTGCTGTCGGAAGGCGGCCCGGATGCGGAGGATTTCGCCGGTGAGGGGCCCAAGGAGCGCCTGTTCGAGGTGCTGATGCGCCGGCTCGACGCACTGGAGCCGCACAGGGAGGCGGTGCGCTCGCTGCGCCGCTCCGCCCGGCGCGATCCGCTGCTGGCGCTCCACCTGCTGCGCCTGTCGGAAACATCCCAGCGCTGGATGGTGGCGTCGGCGGGCCTCGATTGCACCGGCCTTGCCGGCAGCATTCGGGCCAAGGGCCTCGCCGTGCTGTTCGCCCGCGTGCTGGATGTGTGGCTGGAGGACGAGGATCCCGGCCTCGCCCGCACCATGGCGACCCTCGACCAGGAGCTGGAACGCGGGGCCAAGCTGCTCGGCATGCTGGACGACGTGGCCTATCTCGCCATCCCGTGGCGCAAGCGACGCGCCTCGGCCGCAACGGGGCAGGACAGGCCGGCCGGCGAGGCCGCGCCCGCCGCAGGCGAGCCGGCGGCCTGACATGAGCCAGGCCGCCCATGCGTGACGCCCCCATCGCCCTTTACATCGACGCCGACGCCTGCCCGGTGAAGGAGGAGGCCTACAAGGTCGCCTTCCGCCATAGCCTCAAGGTCTTCGTGGTGGCCAACACCCCCATCGCGGTGCCGCGCCATCCTTTGGTGGAGCGGGTGACCGTGCCGGCGGGGCCGGACGCGGCCGACGACTTCATTGCCGGCCGCGCCGTCCGGGGCGACGTGGTGGTGACCACTGACGTGCCGTTGGCTGCCCGCTGCGTCGCCGCCGGGGCGGACGTGATCGCCCCCAACGGACGGCCGTTCACCCGCGATTCCATCGGCATGGCGCTGGCCACCCGCAACCTGATGGAGGATTTGCGCTCGGCCGGCGCGGTCACCAGCGGGCCGAAGCCCTTCGGCCCGCGCGACCGCTCGGCCTTCCTCTCGGCCCTCGACCTGGCCATCGTGCGCCTGAAGCGGGCGGGCTTTGCCACCGGAACGCCGGGGCAGGACGGCTGAGCGCCTGTTTGGAAACTCAAAAGAGTATAATCGCGATCACCCCGTCATGCCCGGGCTTGACCCGGGCATCCACGCCGAACCGCTTGAGACAGCGTTGGAAAGCCGTTCGCAGCCTGTCCGCGTGGATGGCCGGGACAAGCCCGGCCATGACAGTGGGAGAGCGGCTGCATGGGCTGCAAGCGCCCATCTGGGCCGAGGCTCAGAAACACTCCTCCTCCAGCCGCTTGAGGTCGGCGAGAGCGATCTCGTCCTCCTGCTCCTCGAACAGGTCGACCATGTAATAGACATGGGAGTGGAGCAGCAGCAGCTTGTCGCAGATCGTTGCCGCGCCTGCCTCCGCCGCCTCGAGACGCGCCTTGAAGCGGTCCCAGAAGGCGTTGCCGTGGGCCGGATCGTCGATATAGCGATAAAGGTGCGCCAGCACGCGGCGCATGTTGCCTTCGAAATCGATGCCCTGGAAGGTCAGGTAGCGGTCGGGCTGCTCAAGCTCGAAATGCAAGGCCGGGAAGCCGGCGGTGGGCTGGTCCATCTGTGTCCCCATGTTCAGCGCCGGACGGCGTCTTGAGGGGACGGTGCGCGGCGCAGGGGCGCCCTTCAATCGACAAGGCGCGACCCACGGGGGTCCTGCACCAACGGCATCCCGGCTGCACGAACGGCATTGGCTGTCTCGCACAGGCCGCGTCAAACCGCCAGAAGCCGGCGGATCGCCTCCACCTTGCCGCGGCTTACCGGCACGCGGGTCCGGGCGGTGTCGGCCATCACCAGATGCCAGGCGCCGTCCTCGCGGGTGGCGGCGCGCACATGGCGGATATTGACCAGGTAGCGCCGGTGGACGCGCACGAACAGCGCCGGATCCAGCCGCCGCTCCAGATCCGCCAGCGGGCGCGGGCAGAAGGCGGAGAAGTGGAGGGTGCGCGCCTCCGCATAATGGCCCTGGGCCACCAGGCACACCACCTCGTTGACGTCGATGAGGCTGATGAGGTCGCCCTTGCCCTGCACCAGCGGCAGCTTCATGAGCGGGCACAGGGCCTTCATGGCCGCTTCCCCGGCCACGGCGAGGCCCTCCACCGCCAGCGCGTCGGCATCGTCCGCCCGGGTCCGGCCCATCACCGGGGCTTCCGCCAAAGCGTGGATCATCATGCAGAAGCCCTCCACCGGCCCGTCCGGGCTCTCCTCCAGCCGGCTGATCTTGGCGATGAGGCTGCCCATGGCGGTGGTGACCACCAGCGATGAGGTGCCATCCGCCGAGGTTCGCGCCCGCTCGATGAGGAAGGCGACCTTCTCCCGCGCCTCATCGGGGTGGAGGGAGAGGATATCCACGCCCGCCAGCTTTTGCCCCGGCGGGGCCAGCAGGCGCATGGCCACCGGGTTCACCGAGCGGATGGTGAGGTCGGCATTCAGCAGCACCACGCCCACGGGCGTGCGCTGCAGGCGATATTCGAAAGATTGGGCGGCCGGCGACGAAGGGCGTGCGGCTTGTGTCTCGGCCATGGTCCGCGATCTTGCTCCCGATCCCTGCCCGCATCGGGGCACCGCCACCTTATAGAGCTTTGCGCCGGACTTCTTCCGGCAGAAAGCCGGTTTGCATGCGGGAGGCGCGGCGCGGGAGCTGCGGCGTCGGCCTGCCGGCCACCCTGATCTTCGGCCCGTGCCGGGACGGTTTCACTCGATCGCCGCGCGGCCCCTGCTATTGTGCAGCCTCACGCGCCCCCAAGCGCATCGATTGGCGCGAAGGCCCTTGAATCGCCGCGTTTGCCACGATGAAGCCGCATGGGTACTTTACGCGCCCTTTTGCCGGCACGCCGGCTCATCGCAAGTCGCGGACCCCATGACCGATATTTTTCACGAGATCGAGGAAGACCTCCGGCGCGAGCGCCTGCGCAAGCTGTGGGACCGCTTTGGCGGGCTCATCATTGCCGCCATCGTGCTGGTGGTCGTGGGCGCGGGCGGCTGGAGCGGATACAAATACTGGCGGCACCAGCAGGCGGTGGCGGCGAGCACCGCCTTCCAGTCCGCCGTGAGCCTGTTTGACGAAGGCAAGATGCAGGAGGCGGAGACCGCCTTCGGTGCCCTCGCCAAGGACGGTCCGGCCGGCTACCGCACTCTGGCCCTGTTCCGGGGCGCGGCAGCAGCGGCCGCGCGGGACAAGGCCGCCGGCGTCGCCGCCTTCGACGCCATCGCCGCTGACGCAAGCCTGCCCGCGCTGGTGCGCGAGCTGGCCCAGCTGCGCGCCGCGCTGATTCTCGTGGATACGTCCAGCCTCGCCGACGTGAAGCAGCGGGTGGCCGCCATCGCCGCCGGCACCGGGCCGCTGCGCAATTCCGCCCGCGAGGCGCTGGCGCTGGCGGAACTGAAGGCCGGCGATGCCGCCGCCGCCAACAAGACCGCCACCGACATCACCTCCGACAGCGAGACCCCGCCGGGCGTGCGCTCCCGCGCGGAACTGATCCGCCGCCTCACTGCCGGCACCGGATCCGAGCCAGCCGCGCCCGAATCGGCAGCGCCCACCCCCGCCGCCCCCGGCGGCGCGGCCACCCAATGAGGACCCGCCGATGACGAATGACAGTCGCGTTTTCAGGTCGGTCAAGCTGGCACTGGGCCTCGGTCTGGCGCTCGCCGCCACCGGCTGCGAGGCCCTCGACAAGTTCAACCCGTTCGACCAGCCCAAGAAGCCGCTGTCGGGCACCCGTCAGCCGGTGTTCCCCACCGGCGTGCCCGGCGTGGACTATGGCACGCCCCTCGGCCAGCCGAGCAACGCCAACGTCTCCGTCGACCAGCTTCCGCCGCCGCCCCAGGGCGGCCAGCAGCAACGCTGACCCCTTTCTCGACCTGACCGGCCGGACGTTCGCAAGCTCGGCCAAAGAGCCCATTTCATGACCTTTTCCCTGGCCATCGTCGGGCGTCCGAACGTCGGCAAGTCCACCCTCTTCAACCGCCTCGTGGGCAAGAAGCTCGCGCTGGTGGACGATCGTCCCGGCGTCACCCGCGACCGGCGGGAAGGGGATGCGCGCCTCGGCGACCTCTCCTTCCGCATCGTCGATACCGCCGGCCTCGAGGAGGCGGACGCCGCGAGCCTTGAAGGCCGCATGCGCGCCCAGACCGAGGCCGCGATCGGCCATGCCGACGCCATCCTGTTCATGATCGACGCCCGCATCGGCCTCACCCCCACCGACCGGGCCTTCGCCGACCTCGTGCGCAAGTGCGGCAAGCCGGTGATCCTGCTCGCCAACAAGAGCGAGGGGCGCGGCGGCGAGGCGGGGACCCTTGAGGCATTCGCCCTCGGCCTCGGCACGCCGCTGCCGTTCTCCGCCGAGCACGGCGAGGGCCTGTCCGACCTCTACGACGCCATCTGCGACGCCCTGCCGGAACAGACCCAGCCCGAGCCGGAGGAAGACGAGGACGCCGACGCCGAGCTTGAGGAGGATGCGGACGACAAGCCGCGCCGTCCCATCAAGGTGACGGTGCTGGGCCGGCCCAACGCCGGCAAATCCACCCTCATCAACCGCCTTCTGGGCGAGGACCGGCTGCTCACCGGCCCGGAGGCCGGCATCACCCGCGATTCCATCTCGGTGGAAGTGACCTATGCCGGCACCAAGCTGGAGGTGTTCGACACTGCCGGCCTGCGCAAACGCGCGCGCATCGAGGACAAGCTGGAGAAGCTCTCCGCCGCCGATGCCCTGCGCGCCATGAAGTTCGCGGAGGTGGTGGTGCTGCTGGTGGATGCCACCCATCCCTTCGAGGAACAGGACCTGCGCATCGCCGACCTGGTGGCGCGGGAGGGGCGGGCCCTTGTCATCGGCTACAACAAGTCGGACCTCGTCGCCCGCGGCGGCCTCATCACCCGCCTGCGCGAGGATGTGGACCGGCTGCTGCCGCAGGTGAAGGGCGTGCCCATCGTGCCGGTGTCGGGGCTCATGGGCCATGGGCTGGACAAGCTGGTGGCCGCCATCTCCTCCGCCCACAAGGTGTGGAACAAGCGCGTCGCCACCAATCCGCTGAACCGCTTCCTGCAGCAGGTCACCGACAATCATCCGCCGCCGGCGGTGTCGGGCCGGCGCATCAAGCTGCGCTACATGACCCAGCCCAAGGCGCGGCCGCCGTCCTTCGTGCTGTTCTGTTCGCGCACCGATGCGGTGCCGGAGAGCTATATCCGCTATCTGGTCAATGGCCTGCGCGAGACCTTCGACCTGCCGGGCGTGCCGATCCGCCTGACGCTGCGGGAGAAGGGCAATCCCTACGCGGATTGACCCGACGCAAGGCGTGATCCCACGCAGAAACCCCCGTCGCGGATTGCGCGCGGGGCGGGATGCGCCGGAGCTGAGCGGCTTTGTTATTCCGTAACGTAAGGATCAGGCAGCGGCCGGCGGGTGATCCGCGCCGGCCGTCTTGATCAGGCCTCGCCTACCGTGTCGAACAGGGCGGTTTCCATGGCTTCCTTGGCCGTCTTGCCGGCCCAGACCACGAACTGGAACGCGGGATAATAGCGCTCCACCGCGTCGAGGGCGCCATCCAGGATGGCCGCGCACTGCCGGTCGGAGGCGGTGGCACCGCCCGCCAGCACCAGCGCGTAGCGGAACATGATCACGTTTTCCTGCGACCAGATGTCGAAATGGCCAAGCCACATCTGCTCGTTGACGAGGCCGAGGAGCTTGAGCACCTCGGCGCGGCGCCCATCGGGCACCTTGAAGTCAAAGGCACAGGCGAGATGCAGGGATTCCAGCTCGTCCATCCACTGGAACGAGACGTGGCAGTCCGTCCAGCGGCTGGTGAGCGAGAGGGTGATCTCGTCCTCGTCGGAGCGTTCGAACGACCAGTCATTGAGGGCAGCGAGCTGCTCCACAAGATCTACGGGGTTCGCCGGCGCTTCGGCTTCGATGTCGATGAGAGACATGGCCTCGACCTCGCGGTGTGAGGAACGCGGAGAGGGTCGAACGCGGCACCTGCGCGTATCAGGCCATTTGGCGAACGAGGCCACGTGGCATGCGCGTCGCGGCGTGCCGGGCGGAGGCCCATCGCAGGTCATAACCCAAGATGGACTTCCTGGCGAGGCTGCGCCCCGTCGTACGCCAGATACGACGAACCGGCTCCGAATCGCCACGAAAATCAGTATATCGCGGGTCAAGATTGTCCCGCTACGACAGATTGTATCTTGTCTGGCCTGACACCACGGCTTTTTTGCGGTGCGGTAGGCCGAGACGATTTGTCGCTTGTCAGGCCGGGTTTCCCGTTACCGTGGAGTCGGCCGGGGCGGCGGGGCCGCTGTGGCCTGCGGGCGTGGGATGGGTGTGGGCCAGAAGGGCGGCCTCCAGCCGCAGCACGCGGGCGGCGAGGGCTTCGCTCTCGGCGCGGGCGGCGGCGGCGAGGTCCTTCACGGCGTCGAACTCCTCGCGTTTCACGAGGTCCATGTCGCGCAGGAAGCGCTCCATCTGGGCCTTCATGGCGGTCTCGGCCTCGCGGCGCACGCCCTGGGCGACCCCTGCGGCGTCGTTCACGAGACGCGCCATCTCGTCGAAAATGCGGCCGGTTGTCTGGGTCATGAATGCCTCCTCGCGTGCGTCGCGCCTGGCGCTGAACATGGCGAGGTGAGCGCGCGCGTGCAAGTGCGGAGCAGGTCGGCGGGGTGGGTGCGCGGCGGCGCCGCACCCCGAAGCGGCAGCACCGCCGTCCTTTCGCGGCTTGCGACGCGTGGGTTCGGCCGCCGGCCTCGCCCTCGGGCCCGTGTCTCAGTTTTAAGAGCAGCGGCTTCGACCGGGCGCACCCGAGAACCCTCTCCCGCTTGCGGGGGAGGGCAGGGTGGGGGCAGGCCCTCTGCGCCATCCCTACCGCCGGTGTTCGATCCCGACGCCTCTGCCCCCTCCCCACCCCTCCCCCGCACGCGGGAGAGGGGGCAGGCTGGTGCGGGGATGGCGAGCAGGGGTCCCACCGCCCCACCGTTCGGGCCGGCTTGACGGCGCAGCCTCCGGCGCGGCACATGACGGCGCCCGCCGCGGTAGTGCATTCCGGGGATCAGATGCCGACCTTCGCCTTGCCTTTCCCGGCCATAGACCCGGTCCTGATCCAGCTCGGTCCGCTGGCCATTCGCTGGTATGCCCTTGCCTATATCGCCGGCCTCGTCCTCGGCTGGCTGCTGGCGCGGGTGCTGGTGGCGCGCCCTGCCTTGTGGGGCGGCACCTCGCCCATGACGCCGCAGGACCTCGACGACGCTTTGTTCTGGGCGACGCTGGGCGTCATCCTGGGCGGGCGGCTCGGCTATGTGCTGTTCTACAATCCGGCCTATTTCGCCGCGAACCCGCA
This sequence comes from Xanthobacter autotrophicus, assembly GCF_005871085.1. Lineage (GTDB taxonomy): Bacteria > Pseudomonadota > Alphaproteobacteria > Rhizobiales > Xanthobacteraceae > Xanthobacter > Xanthobacter autotrophicus. Next base: position 169,101 of record NZ_VAUP01000038.1, read on the forward strand.
GGACATCGTGGCGGTGTGGAAGGGCGGCATGTCCTTCCACGGCGGGCTCGCCGGCACGCTGGTGGCCCTTGTCCTGTTCGCCCGGTCGCGCGGCATCCGGGTCATGTCGCTGCTGGACGTGTCGGGCGTTGTGGCGCCGCTCGGCCTGTTCTTCGGCCGCCTCGCCAATTTCATCAATGGCGAGCTGTGGGGCCGGCTGGCCGACGTGCCGTGGGCCATCGTCTTCCCCCATGGCGGCCCGGTGCCGCGCCATCCCAGCCAGCTTTACGAGGCGGCGCTGGAAGGCATCGTGCTGTTCCTCATCATGCTGGTGGTGGTGCGCCTCGGCGGGCTGAAGCGGCCGGGGGTGGCGGCGGGCATTTTCGGCATCGGCTATGGCATCTCCCGCATCATCGGAGAATTCTTCCGCGAGCCGGACGCGCAGCTCGGCTATCTCGCCTTCGGCACCACCATGGGCATGTGGCTGTCGGTGCCGCTGGTTGTCGCCGGTGCTGGCCTTCTTCTCTACGCCCTGAAGCGCAAGCCGGCCGCGTGACCACGCCCCTCGCTCAGGACATCGCCGCCCTCATTGCCGCCGAGGGGCCCATGCCCCTGAGCCGCTACATGGCGCTGTGTCTCGGCCATCCGCGCCACGGCTATTACATGACGCGCGATCCCCTCGGCACGCGGGGCGATTTTACCACCGCTCCCGAGATCAGCCAGATGTTCGGGGAATTGCTCGGCCTGTGGGCGGTGGCCCAGTGGCAGGCCATGGGATCGCCAGCCGCCTTCGCCCTGGTGGAGCTTGGCCCCGGCCGCGGCACCCTGATGGCCGACGCCCTGCGCGCGGCCCGGCTGGTGCCGGATTTCGGCGCGGCGGCGCGCATCCATCTGGTGGAGACGAGCCCGGTTCTGCGGGCGGCGCAGGCGCGCACCCTCGCCGCTTACGCGGACCATGTGGCCTGGCACGACCGCATGGAGGAGGTGCCGGCCGGCCCGGCGCTGGTGCTTGCCAACGAATTCTTCGATGCCTTGCCCATCGACCAATATGTCTTCCGCTCTGGCCACTGGCATGAGCGGCGGGTGGGCCTCGATGACGAAGGCCGGCTCGTCCTCGGCCTTGATCCCGCCCCGTCGCGGGTCGCGCCCGCCTTCGCCGCCCTTCTGCCCCCACCCGCCGAGGGCGCGGTGCTGGAGCATCTGGAGAGCGGCCCGGCAAGGGTGCTTTCGGCGCGGCTGAACACCCAGGGCGGGGCGGCGCTGATCATCGATTACGGCCATGCCGGCGGCTATGGCGACACCTTCCAGGCGCTGGAACAGCATCGCTTCGCCGATCCTTTGTCCGCGCCGGGGAACGCCGACCTCACCGCCCATGTGGATTTTGCGGCTCTCGCCCGCATCGGCCGCGAGGCGGGGCTGCGCGCCTTCGGGCCGCTGGAGCAGCGGGCGTTCCTCGCCCGCCTCGGCCTTGCCCAGCGTGCCGAGCGGCTGAAGCGCGATGCGCCGGCGGAGGTCCGAGCCAGCGTGGATGCCGCCGCGCGCCGGCTGGCGGGGGACGGGGCACGGGAGATGGGGCGTCTGTTCAAGGTGCTCGTCCTCGCCCATCCTGAAATCGGGCTGCCGCCCGCGTTCGATTCGACCGAGGAATGGGTGTGATGAGGTTCGCGTCATGAAGATCGAGGCCCCCTCGCTCAAGGCCCTGCCCGGCATCCGCCATGCCTTCTTCACCCGGCAGGGCGGGGTCTCGACCGGCCTTTATGCCAGCCTCAACGGCGGCATGGGCTCCAATGACGATCCGACTGCCGTGGCTCAGAACCGCGCCCGCATGGCGCAGGAGATCGGCATCGCGCCGGAAGCGCTTTTGGCCCTGTGGCAGGTGCATTCGGCCGATCCGGTTCTGGCCACCCAGCCCTGGACCCGCGAGGACGCCCCCAAGGCCGATGCCATCGTCACCACCACGGTGGGCCTCGGCGCGGCGGTGGCGGTGGCCGATTGCGGGCCGATCCTGTTCGCCGATCCCGATGCCCGCGTGGTGGCCGCCGCCCATTCCGGCTGGAAGGGCGCAGTGTCCGGCATCATCGGAGCGACGGTGGCGCTGATGGAGCAGCAGGGCGCGAAGCGGGGCAACATCCGCACCGTCATCGGCCCGCTCATCCGCCAGCCCAGCTACGAGGTGGGGGAGGATTTCGTCGCCCGCCTGCTTTCCGAGGACAAAAGCTTCGCCCGCTTCTTCGCGCCGGCGGACCGGGCCCACCATGCCCTGTTCGACCTGCCGGGCTTCATCCGCCTGCGGCTGGAGCAGGCCGGCGTGGGCTTCATTGAGGATCTGGGCCTCGATACCTATGCGGACGAGGCGCGCTTCTTCTCCTATCGCCGCACCACCCACCGCAAGGAAGCCGATTACGGCCGGCTGATCGCCGCCATCACCTTGGCCTAACCCTCGCCTGAACCTGCCCGGACTGACGCATGCGCTCCACCGATGCCGCCCTTCTCATCGTGCCCGGCTGGCAGGGCTCCGGCCCCGATCACTGGCAGAGCCGGTGGGAGCGCAGCCTCTCCACCGCCCGCCGGGTGCAGCAAGCGGATTGGGACCGGCCCGACCGGGAGGACTGGCCGCGCCGCCTCGTGGCGGCGGTGGTGGCGGCGGACAAGCCGGTGGTGGTGGTCGCCCACTCCCTCGGCGTGCCGACCCTGCTCCATGCCGCGCCGCTTCTGCCGGAAGGGAAGGTGAAGGGCGCCTTCCTGGTCGCGCCTCCCGATCTTGATGTGCCCGAACTCGACCCGATGGTGGCGAACTTCGGCCCCATGCCGACGGCGCCGCTGCCGTTTCCCTCCGTGCTGGTGGCGAGCCGCACGGACCCCTATTGCAGCTACGCGCGGGCGGAGGGCTTCGCCCTCGACTGGGGCGCAGCCATCGTGGATGCGGGGGACGCCGGCCATATCAATGCGGATGCCGGCTACGGGCCGTGGCCGGAAGGGTCCATGCGCCTCCTTGGCCTGCTCCAGTCGCTGAAGTGAGCGCGGGGCGGTATCTTTACCAAAGCTTAGAACTTTTTCCGCGCCGCCAACCGGCCGGCCGGAGGGGCGCCTTCCCTTGAGTTTGCTCGGTTTCACAGCCGTGTTAACCGCGTCTTAACCGTTTTTCTGGACCCGGCCTCCGTTTCCCGCTACGCCTTCGGTGACGAGACAAGCGCCGGGAGCCACCATGCGGGGATACGAGGCAGAAGCCGTTCCGGAGGTGCGCGCGCACCGGCCGTTCGTCTTTTCCGCCAGCCGGACCCGGACCCTGGCGCGCATCGCCGGCCTCTCCCTGTGCATCGCGCTCGGCGCCTGCCAGACCGATGGCTCCGGCATGGCCTCCTCAGGCAATCGCGCCCTCGCCTTCGACACCATTGACGGCCCGCCCCCCGCCACCTTCGACAAGCTGGTGGGCCAGCTCACCAGCGAGGCGCAGGACCGCAAGGTGACCGTGGTCTCGCGCAGCACCAGCGCGACCTACCGGGTGAAGGGCTACCTTGCCCTGCACGTGGACAAGGGCAAGGCCTCCGTCTCCTACGCCTGGGATGTCTACGACCAGAACCAGACCCGCGTCGCCCGCGTCGCCGGCGAGGAGCCGGCCGGCAGGGTGAAGGGCGGCCTCGCCAATGGCTGGGCGGCCTGCGACGATGCGGTGCTCTCCCGCGTGGCCAACCGCTCCATGGCGAGCCTGGCCGAGACCCTCGGGGTCGGCGGCACCCCGCAGCCGGCGTCGGAACCGGCCACGGCGACCGCGGCATCCGCTCCGGCCGAGTCTCCCGCCGCCGAGCCGGCGCCGGGCGAGCCTGCGGGCGTGCCCGTCGCGGCTTTCTCTGCGCCCTCCGCAGCCCTGGCATACGCGGGCAACTGACGGCGGCGGCAGGGGACGGCCACAACGCCGGAAATCCTGTTCCACCAAGGCTGTGCCGGCCTGACCCAGCCTTCACACGGCGTTTTCCCGCCGATCCGGCAGGACGCGAGCGTGTTCGCCGATGCCTTGGGGCCTTTACAAGATTGTGACGGCCCGCCTATCAGAACGCCTCAAGCTTTCGATCAGCTCCCGGCGCGGCCGGGGCGGAGCGACCATGTCAGCGGAGAACGGATCCATGAAGCTCGTCGCGGGCAACTCAAACCGCGCGCTCGCTGAAGCCATCGCCGCTTATCTCGCCACCCCGCTGACCAAAGCGGTGGTGCGGCGCTTCGCGGACATGGAGATCTTCGTCGAGATCCAGGAGAACGTGCGCGGGCAGGATGTGTTCGTGGTGCAGTCCACGGCCTTCCCCGCGAACGACCACCTCATGGAACTGCTCATCATCATCGATGCGCTGCGCCGGGCCTCGTCCAAGCGCATCACGGCGGTGCTGCCCTATTTCGGCTACGCCCGGCAGGACCGCAAGCCCGGCCCGCGCACGCCCATCTCCGCCAAGCTGGTGGCCAACCTCATCACCCATGCTGGCGCCGACCGGGTGATGACGCTGGACCTGCATGCCGGTCAGATCCAGGGCTTCTTCGACATCCCCACCGACAATCTCTATTCGGCCCCGGTGATGGTGCGCGACATCAAGGAACGGTTCGACCTCTCCAACGTCATGGTGGTGTCGCCGGACGTGGGCGGCGTGGTCCGCGCCCGCGCGCTGGCCAAGCGCATCGACGCCCAGCTCGCCATCGTCGACAAGCGCCGCGAGCGCCCCGGCGAGAGCGAGGTGATGAACGTCATCGGCAACGTGGAAGGCCGCTCCTGCATCCTGGTGGACGACATCGTCGATTCGGGCGGCACGCTGGTGAACGCGGCCGAGGCCCTGCTGGCCCGTGGCGCCAAGGAAGTGCACGCCTATATCACCCACGGCGTGCTGTCGGGCGGGGCGGTGGCGCGCATCACCGCATCCAAGCTCAAGGAACTGGTGATCACCGATTCGATCCAGCCCACCGAGGCGGTGCGCGTGGCCCGCAACATCCGCGTGCTGTCCATTGCCACCCTCATCGGCGAGGCCATCGCCCGCACGGCGCACGAGGAATCGGTGTCCAGCCTGTTCGACTGACCATTTGGTCGATTGTTACGAGGGCGGGCTCGGGTCCCATTGGGACGAGTCCGCCTATCGATCGGCTTGCGATGCCGTTCGCTCGGCACGGGCCCGGGCGTCCATCCCATTGCCCTCGGTCTCGCCTTCCACCTCGCCACGGCGCTGAAGCCATAGCATCAGCAGCCAGCAGGAGCAGGCCCAGGCCGCGCCCAGGGCCCAGCCGCCCAGCACGTCGGTGGGCCAATGCACGCCGAGATAGATGCGGCTGATGCCGACGATGACGGTGAGCGCCGCCGCCGAGCCCAGGAAGAATACCTTCACCCGCGTCCGCGCCTGGGTGCGTGCCAGAAGCGCCCCCAGGGTCAGATAGACCACCGCCGAGAGCATGGCGTGGCCGGAGGGAAAACTCTGGCTGTAGACCGCCATGCCGTGGGGCACGAGGTCGGGGCGGGGCCGATCGAACCCCCATTTCAGGATCTGCGACAAGGCGGTGCCGCCCGCCACCGACAGCAGGACCAGCCAAGCCGCATGGCGTTTGCGCGTCATGGTCAGGAATACGGCCACCAGGATGGTGAGCAGGGTGAGCACGCTGGTTCCGCCCAGGGCGGTGAAGTCCCGCATGGCCTCCTCCAGCCACGGCGGCCCGATGGGATCGGACGGGTCGGCTGGATTGCGCAGGGCGAGGAGGATGCCGCGATCGAGCCCGCCGGTGGCGCCCTCCATCACCTCGTCGGCCACTTCGATGAAGACGTAGAAGGCGATGGCGACGAAGCCGAGCACGGCCAGGGTCGCCCGCTCCATGCCGCTCACCGAGGCCAGCATGGGCCCGATGACCGGCACGGCTTCGAGACGGCGCAGGCCGGCGAGGAGGAAGGATTTTCTGGGGTGCGCGCTCACGCGCAAGGTGTGGCGCGCTTCGGCTGGAGCGTCAACACCTTGTGGTAAGGGATGACGTTTGCGTGACGCTCCGGTCGCGCCGTGGGGCAGGGCTCAAGGCGTGCTCTCCCCCGGCGTAACCTGCCCCTGCGAAAGCAAAAGGGCGCCGCGCAAGCGACGCCCTTTCCTCATGCCTGCCCGATAGCGGCCTCAGGCGGCCTGCTGCTTCGGGCGCACCTCGGCGGTGTAGGAGTCCATCAGCTGATGGGTGATTCCCGAGGGAGCGAAGTGCCAGTCGGCGATGGAGCCCACTGGCGTCACCTCGGCCGCGGTGCCGGTGATGAAGCATTCGGTGAAGGAGGAAAGCTCCTCCGGCTTGATGTGGCGCTCCACCACCTCGATGCCGTGGCGGCGGGCGATGTCGATCACCGTGCGGCGGGTGAGGCCGTCCAGGAAGCAGTCCGGGGTCGGCGTGTGGATAACGCCGTCCTTCACGAAGAAGATGTTGGCGCCGGTGCACTCGGCCACATAGCCGCGATAGTCGAGCATCAGCGCGTCGGCGAAGCCGCGGCGCTCGGCCCGGTGCTTGGAGATGGTGCAGATCATGTAGAGACCGGCCGCCTTCGCCTTGCAGGGGATGGTGGCGGGATCAGGCCGCCGCCATTCCGAGAGGTCGAGCCGTAGGCCCTTCAGGCGCTGCTCGGGGTCGAAATAGCTCGGCCATTCCCACACGCCGATGGCGAGGTGGATGGTATTCTTCTGGGCGGCGACGCCCATCATCTCGCTGCCGCGCCAAGCCACGGGGCGGATATAGGCATCCACGAGATTGTTCTTTTCCAGCGTGGCCTTCTTGGCCGCGTCAATCTCGCCGATGGTGTAGGGGATGGTGAAATCCAGCATCTCGGCGGACAGGCGCAGGCGCTCGGAATGCTCTGCGCTCTTGAAGATCGTGCCGCCGTAGGCGCGCTCGCCCTCGAACACGGTGCTGCCGTAGTGAAGGCCATGGGACAGCACATGCAGCTTGGCATCGGCCCACGGCACGAACACGCCGTCGTACCAGATCCAGCCGTCACGTTGGTCGAAGGGGACACCCTGCGCGCTCATGATCTCGAACTCCTTTTTTCGACCGCGTCGTCCGCGCGGCTTCTCCCCAGGAGCGTCCACCGTGGCTTTCCAGCGATGCCGCATGGGGATATCTTTACGCCTGCTCAGGAAGCCGGCAAAGCCACGAAATGATCGAACCTTGTATAGAGGGTGGACGACCGATCATTTCGTGGAACTGGCTCCTGAAGTAACGATCAGAACGAAAAAGTCAACATGGCTGACATAAATTCTCTCCTGGACCCCGCGCCTCTTCCCGCTCCCGCGGTGGTCGAGGACACGGCGGCCGCCTTGCCGCTGGTCGATTTCATCGAGCTTTTGTTCTTCGCCTACAGGGACTTCGTGGCCGATCCGGACCAGATCCTGGCGCCCATCGGCTTCGGCCGGGCGCATCATCGTGTTGTCCATTTCGTGAACCGGCACCCCGGCATGCGGGTGACAGACCTGCTCGACATCCTGCGCATCACCAAGCAGAGCCTGGGCCGGGTGCTGCGCGAACTGGTGGACGAAGGCTTCGTGGAAAGCCGGGCGGGATCCTCGGACCGCCGCCAGCGCCTGCTGTTTCCCACCGCGAAGGGCGAGGCGCTGGCGCGCCAGTTCGTTGGCCTGCAGAGCCGGCGCATGGCCACGGCGCTGGAGGCGAGCGGCCCGGACGGCCGGGAGGCGGTGCAGCGCTTTCTTCTCGCCATGATCGACCCGGAGGATCGCGCCGCGGTGGAGCGCCTCATCGAGCGCGCCGACCGCGCGGCCCGGGCCCGCCCGGCGTGACCGCGTCGGGCGTGACCTCGACCGTGACATTGAGTTGGACCGTGACCTGCGAGCGCCCCCATGTCTGATGCCGCCGCCGCGCCCGTGCCCGTCGCCGATGACGCGCCGCATCTTCTTGTGGTGGACGACGACAACCGCATCCGCACCCTCTTGTCGCGCTTCCTCACCGAGCACGGCTACCGCGTGACCACCGCCGCCAATGCCGCCGAGGCGCGCAGCCGGCTGGACGGCCTCGCCTTCGACCTCCTGGTGCTCGACGTGATGATGCCGGGGGAGAGCGGGCTCGACCTTGCCCGCGACCTGCGGCGCTCGTCCGCCGTGCCTATCCTGATGCTGACCGCCCGCTCGGAAACTTCCGACCGCATCACCGGCCTGGAAGCGGGCGTGGACGATTACCTCGCCAAGCCGTTCGAGCCGCGCGAGCTTCTGCTGCGCATCGGCTCCATCCTGAAGCGGGCGCTGCCGCCGGCGCAGAAGGCCATCGAGAGCGTGCGCTTCGGCGAGTTCGCCTTTCATCTGGAGCGGGGCGAACTGACCCGTAATACCGAGATCGTCCGCATCACCGAGCGCGAGCGCGACATGCTGCGGGCCTTGGCCGAGGCCCCGGGCGAGACCGTGCCGCGCCTGGCTCTCGCCGGCGGCGGGGCGGCGAGCGAGCGCGCCGTGGACGTGCAGGTGAACCGCCTGCGCCGCAAGCTGGAGCGCGATCCCGCCAATCCGGTGTTCCTGCAGACGGTGCGCGGCATCGGCTATCGCCTGGTGGTGACGCCTTGAGCGTGGCGGAGAGCGGGCCGTCCGGACTGCGCCTGCTCGGCGGCTGGCTGAGGGACGCCAACACCCGCTTTGCCGCCTGGTTCAACCGGGTAACGCCCAAGGGGCTTTATCCGCGCTCGCTGCTCATCATCGTCACCCCCATGGTGATCCTGCAGTCGGTGGTGGCGTTCGTGTTCATGGAGCGCCACTACAATACCGTCACCCGCCGCCTGTCCGCAGCCGTCAGCCAGGACATCTCGGCGGTGGTGGCGCTCTACGACCTTCTGCCCAAGGACCGGGACTTCACCGAGCTGCGCCGTGTCGCTTGGCGCAACCTTGCCCTCAACGTCACCGTGCTGCCTCCGGACCCGCTGCCGCCGCCGGGGCCGAAGCCCTTCTTCTCGGTGCTCGACAGCTCCCTGTCGCGGGAGATCGGCCGCCGCATCCAGCAGCCGGTGTGGATCGACACGGTGGGGCGCTCCAACCTCATCGAGGTGCGCATCAAGATGGATGACGCGGTCCTGCGCATCTTCGCCCCGCGCAACGCCGCCTATGCCTCCAACTCGCACATCTTCATCCTGTGGATGGTGGGGACATCTCTGGTTTTGTTGACGGTGGCCATCCTGTTCCTGCGCAACCAGATCCGCCCCATCGAGAACCTGGCGGACGCCGCCGAGGCCTTCGGCAAGGGGCGGGACGTGGAGAATTTCCGCCCGCGCGGCGCTCGCGAGGTGCGGCGCGCGGCCATCGCCTTCCTGGAGATGAAGCGGCGCATCGAGCGGCAGATCGAGCAGCGCACCACCATGCTCGCCGGCGTCTCCCACGACATGCGCACCATCCTCACCCGCTTCAAGCTGGAGCTGGCCTTCCTCGGGGAGGGGCCGGAGACCGAGGCTCTGAAGAAGGACGTGGACGAGCTTGCCGGCATGCTGGAGGCCTATCTCGCCTTCGCCCGGGGCGATCCCGGCGAGCAGGCCGCCCTCACCGACATGGCGGCGCTGCTGGAGGATTTGCGCCTCAATGCCGAGCGCGACGGCGCCATCGCCGAAGCGAGTTTCATGGGCCCGCCTCTGGTGGAGGTGAAGGGCGACCAGCTCAAGCGCTGCGTGGGCAACCTCGTGAACAATGCGGTGCGCCACGCCTCCCGCGTCGCCATCACCGGCACCCGCGACGCCCGCTGGCTGATGGTGAGCGTGGACGACGACGGGCCGGGCATTCCGGAGGAAAAGCGCGAGGAGGTGTTCCGCCCCTTCCTGCGGCTGGATGATGCGCGCAACCAGGATGACGGCGGCTCGGGCCTTGGCCTCTCCATCGCCCGCGACATCGCCCGCGCCCATGGTGGGGAGGTGATCCTCGCCGACAGTCCCATGGGCGGGCTGCGGGCCACCGTGCGCATCCCGGTGTGAGGCCGCGCCAAACCTCAATCGCTTAAGTTATAGGCATGCCTTTTTCATGGGCTTGCCTTCGCGCCGGGTGTGATGGTCCTATTCCCGGATGGACGAGACGCCCCCCTTCCGCATCGAGGACATGATCGAGACCCATCCCGGTCTCGCGCTGCTGCGCCTTGCCGCCCTCATCGCCGAGAGCAACCAACAGGACGCGAGCGCGGACGAGGACACCCTCGACCTCATGTTCGAGCAGATGGAGGTGGGCGCGCTCGACGCCCTCGATCCCGCCCGCATGTGGCCGGAGCTGGCGCGCGGCCTGATGGCCCCGGCCCCCGCCGCCATGGTGAAGGCCCTGCGCGAATGCGGGGTGCTGGAGATCGTTCTGCCGGAGGTGTCCTCCCTGTTCGGCGTGCCGCACATCACCGATACGGCGGACGAGATCGACCTCGGCGTTCTCATCCTGAATTCGCTGACCGAGGCGGCCCGGCGCAACGCGCCGCTGGAGGTGCGGTTCGCGCTTCTGGTGATGCACGCGGGCAAATCGGATTCCCCGCGCGAGCATTTGCCGGTGCATTACCGCCACATGGAGCGCGGCCTGCCCCGCATCCATGCCATCTGTGACCGCTTCGCTTTGCCGGACGTGTGCCGCGACCTCGCCCTGCTGGCGCTTCAGGAATGCGAGCGGGTGGGGCGCGTGTCCCCCATCCGCGCCGGTCCGGTGGCGGCCATGCTGGAGCGCACCGGCGCCTTCCGCGATCCGGACCTGTTCGCCAAGCTGTTGCTGGTCTCCACCTGCGATTACTTCGGCTATGGCGACAAGGTGGGCGACACCCACCCCAAGGTGGACCTCCTGCTCGCCGCCCGCACCGCCTGCGCCACGGTGGACGGGGAGGGGCTGGACGACGACGACCTCGCTACGGCGCGGGCTCAGGCGATTGCGCTGGCGTTCCGGTCGGAGCGCTGGGCGGAGGCTTGAGGGGGCGGCTTGCCGGGTGCGCGATATTTCTTACATGGTAAGGTAAGAAATCCGGAGGCAGCCATGCGCATCACATCCAAGGGGCAGGTGACCATTCCCGCGGACATCCGCGTGAAGGCCGGCCTCCTGCCCGATACCGAGGTGGAATTTCAGTTCGACGGCACGGTGGTCACCCTGCGCCCGGCCCAAGGCCACAAGGCCGGCCGTGGCGCCCGCCTCGTGCGTCAGCTGCGCGGGCGGGGCGATGTGGCGCTCTCCACCGATGCCATCATGGCGCTGACCCGCCAAGACTGACCCGCCAAGACTGACCCGGCAAGACTGATGGGCACCGTCTTTATCGACAGCAACATCCTGCTCGACGTTCTCACCGAGGATCCGCAGTGGTTCTCCTGGTCCAGCGCCGCGCTGGCCGAGGCGGCGGACCGGCATCGCCTTGTCATCAATGCGGTGGTCTATGCGGAAGTCTCGGTGCGCTTCTCCCGCATCGAGGATCTGGAAGCCGCCTTGCCGGCGCAGCTGATCGAGCGCGAGCCTATTCCATTCGAGGCGGCGTTCCTCGCCGGCAAATGCTTTCGCGCCTACCGCTAGCGTGGCGGCGCCCGCACCTCGCCGCTCCCCGACTTTTTCATCGGCGCCCATGCCGCCGTGGCTGGATATGAGCTGATGACGCGGGATGCGGCGCGGTACGAGACGTATTTTCCGAAGCTGAGGGTGATTGGGCCGGGTTGAGGAAGTGAATACTCCTGCCCTTGGTGGCATATGCAGGGGATGAGGAGGGCTGAGTCTCGTTCTCAAGTATGACTTTGGTCGCGACAGCTTAACACAAATCACCCTGCGAGCACTCGTTCTGAAGCCGGATTTGGTTCTCAGATTCCGAGTACCCTATCAATATTCCGGCAGAAATTATGATCGCAAAGGCCGTTAGTACGACCCACTTAGTTTGCAGTTTGCGCGCGGCGACCTCGACATAGAGGAAGCTGAACAGCGTGATGGGCGCCTGTGCCATCAGCGCAACCATATAACGCGACCGCGTTAATCCGTGCTGGTATGGCTCCCAATCCAGACCCGCATTTATCCCCAAACTGAAGTCGTGAAGGGTAAAATAATCAAAACAGTACCAAGTCGCGATGGCGATCGCGGGCAGCGTGAGCAAGACGCAGAAGCGTGCCGGCTTGCCGAAGCAATGGACCAAAACTTTCATGAGAAACGCTTGCAATGCCTGTGGTGTCGCGAAAACAAGAATCGCGAAAATTATATTAATAATCGAAAGAAATGGCTGCATTAATATTATAATGACAAAAACATTTTGATAAGAGCGGTTCGGGTTCCCATGTATGAAATCGAAAAAAACCAAGTGCGCTATGGTCGATACGGAAGTCAGAGCAACGAAGAGTCCAAGGACCCAAAGGAAGCTAATCAGATAAGCCCGTCCGATCACCGTTGTGTCGGAAAATGTACTCACTGGCGACCTCCCTCCGGGCATTTCTGCCCCCTCACCCCTCAAACCGCTCCATGAACCCCACCACCCGCCGGTCCACGCGCACATCCTGCCCGCGGATCGGCCGCACCAGCGACAGCCCTTCCAGCGAGCGCGCCCGCGAGAGGGCCACATAGGCCTGGCCCGGGGCGAAGGCGCCGTCGCCGAAGTCGATGCGCACGTCTTCCAATGTCAGGCCCTGCGCCTTGTGCATGGTCAGCGCCCAGGCGGGGGCGAGGGGAAGCTGGGTGTAGGTGCCCACCACCTGCGCCTCGATGCGGCCGCCCGGCTCGTCCCAGCCGTAGCGGATGCGCTCCCAGGTGAAGGATTCGATCTCCACCACCGGCCCGGCATCCAGCTTCACCATGGCGGAGGTCTCGCCCAGCCCCACCACCGTGCCCACCGAGCCGTTGACCCAGCGCCGCGCCGGATCGTTGCGTAGGGCCATCACCCGCGCGCCGCGCTTCAGCACCAGCCGCTCCGCCACCGGCAGGCGGTCGCCCTCCAGCCCGAACTCGCCCTTCAAAAGGCCGGAGAATTCGCGGCCGGCGTCCGAAAGGGTGGCAAGGCCACGGGCGTTGTAGGCGTCGGCGCGGGCATTGGTGGGGGTGAGCAGCACGGGTAGGGCGCCGTCGCGATGGGGGCGCACGCAGGCGGCGTTCAGGGCCTCCGCCGCCTCCCGCGCGCCGCGCCCGCGGCGGATGGCGTCCAGCATGGCGATGAAGGCACGGTCGGTCTGCCGGTGCACATGGGTGAACGGCACGCCGACCGGCTCGCGGTCGGCCAAAGCCTTGGCGTTGAAGGCGAAGGGGCCCTCGTAGCCCATCCGGCCCAGCATCTCCTGCTCGGCCATGGGCACCACCGGGGGGAGCTGGAGGAAATCGCCCACCAGCACCATCTGCACCCCGCCGAACGGCTCGGAAGTGTCGCGGGCGATGCGCAGGGAAATGTCGATGGCGTCCATGAGGTCGGCGCGGACCATGGACACTTCGTCGATCACCACCCGGTCGAGCTTCTTGAGCAGGCGGCGCACCTGCACCCGCGGCTTCACCTCGTCGGGGTTCAAAAGGCGCGGGGGGATGCCGAAGAAGGAATGGATGGTCTGCCCGCCGGCCTGGAGCGCCGCGACGCCGGTGGGGGCGAGGAACACCTGCCGCCCACGCGGGGTCTTGCGCAAAGCGTGCAGGAAGGTGGTCTTGCCGGTGCCGGCGCCGCCCAGCACCATCAGCAGCGGGGCGCGGCTGTCGATGGCGGCGAGCGCCCGGCCAGCGGCATCCGTTGCGTCGGGAGCGGCCGGCAAATCGCTCACGACAGGAGGCCGGCCTCGCGGGCGAGGTCGATGAGGGGACGCTGGGGCCGCGCGCCCATCTGGCCGATGATCTCCCCCGCCGCCAGCGCGCCGAGGCGCAAAGCGGTGGCCGGGTCCAGCCCGCGCGTATAACCGGCGAGGAAGCCGGCGGCGAAGAGATCACCCGCGCCGGTGGTGTCCACCACCTTCTCCACCGGATGGGCCGGCACGCTCACCACCGCGCCGGAGGTGACGAAGGAGGCGCCCTTCTCCGAGCGCGTCACCACCGCTTCCTTCGCATCGCGGCGCAGGGCGACGAGGGCGGCATCGAAATCGGCGGTCTCGTAGAGGGATTTCAGCTCGCCCTCGTTGCAGAACACGAGGTCCACGGTGCCGGCCCGGATCAGGTTCAGGAACTCGCCGCGATAGCGGTCCACGCAGAAGGCGTCGGAGAGGGAGAGGGCCACCTTGCGCCCGGCGCCATGGGCGATCTGGGCGGCGGCGAGGAAGGCGTTCTTGGCGGGCGGCGGATCCCACAGATAGCCTTCGAGATAGGTCACGGCGGCGCTTTCCACCTCGCCCGCATGGATGTCGGCGACGGTGAGGTGTTGGGCGGCGCCGAGATAGGTGTTCATGGTGCGCTCGCCGTCCGGCGTCACCAGGATCAGGCAGCGCGCGGTGGCGGGGCCGTCGGCGGCGGCCGTCGTCGCATAGGCGACCCCGGCGGCGCGGATGTCGTGGCCGAAGACGGTGCCGAGGGTGTCCGCCTTCACCCGGCCGACGAAGCCGGCGCGTCCGCCGAGGGAGGCGATGCCCGCAGCCGTGTTGGCCGCCGAGCCGCCGGATGCCTCGGTACCCGGCCCCATGGCGGCGTAGACCTGTTCCGCCCGCTCTTCGTCGATGAGGGCCATGCCGCCCTTCACCATGCCGTGCCGGGCCAGCACATCCTCCTCGGCGCGGGAGAGGACATCGACGATGGCATTGCCGATGGCGAGAACGTCGAGGGCGCTTGAGGTCACGAGGGGCAATCTCCGTAAAGAATCGGCGGAGCCGTAGCATTGGGCGAGGGGACGGCGCAATCTTCGCCTTAACCCTGCGTTCGTTCCTCAAGGCTAGGCTGATCAGGGCGCCTGGCCTTGCCCTTGCGGCCAAGGCTTTGTTTTTGACACTTTTGTCGTCGTAGAGAACAGGCCATCGGGGGCGTCATCCCGGGGCGGGGGAGCGGGGCTTCATTACGCGCGCGTCACCAGAAGTGATCGCGTGCCCCGCGCCAAGGATGGTAAGGCAGGTAAACCCCTGTGGAATCAGTGCCCGCGCCAGCGTGGAGCAAGAGGGAACATGTCGCGCAAATATTTCGGAACGGACGGTGTGCGCGGGCGCGCCAACGCAACGCTGACGGCCGATCTGGCGCTTCGGGTCGGCATGGCCGCGGGCCTGACCTTCCAGCGGGGCGAATACCGCCACCGCGTGGTCATCGGCAAGGACACCCGCCTGTCCGGCTACATGATCGAGAACGCTTTGGTGGCGGGCTTCACCTCCGTGGGCATGGATGTGCTGCTGCTCGGCCCGGTGCCGACCCCGGCGGTGGGCATGCTCACCCGCTCCATGCGGGCCGACCTCGGCGTGATGATCTCCGCCTCGCACAATCCCTATGACGACAACGGCATCAAGCTGTTCGGACCCGACGGCTTCAAGCTCTCCGACGAGGTGGAGCGGGAGATCGAGGGGCTGATCGACGAGGACATGGCCAAGCGCCTCGCCAAGCCCGCCGAGATTGGCCGGGCCAAGCGGCTGGAAGGCGTGCACGCCCGCTATATCGAATATGCCAAGCGCACCCTGCCGCGGGATCAGACCTTCGACGGTATCCGCGTGGTGGTGGATTGCGCCAATGGCGCCGGCTACAAGGTCGCCCCCGAAGCCCTGTGGGAGCTGGGGGCGGACGTGGTCTCCATCGGCGTCGAGCCAGATGGCATGAACATCAACCGCGACGTGGGCTCCACCTCGCCCGCCGCGCTGTCCGCCAAGGTGCGGGAAGTGCGCGCCGACATCGGCATCGCCCTCGACGGTGACGCCGACCGGGTGATCATCGTGGACGAGAAGGGCCACGTGGTGGACGGCGACCAACTGATGGCGGTGGTGGCCGAGAGCTTCAAGGAAGACGGCCGCCTCGCCCGCAGCGGGCTGGTGGCCACTGTCATGTCCAATCTGGGCCTGGAGCGGCACCTGGCGGGGGAGGGCATCTCGCTCGCTCGCACCGCCGTGGGCGACCGTTATGTGCTCGAGCGCATGCGCGCGGACGGCTATAATGTGGGCGGAGAGCAGTCTGGCCACATCATCCTGTCGGACTATTCTACCACCGGAGATGGCCTCGTGGCCGCGCTTCAGGTGCTCGCCGTGGTGGCGCGGCGGGGCAAGCCGGTGTCCGAGGTGTGCCACCGCTTCGATCCGCTGCCGCAGATCCTCAAGAATGTCCGCTACGCCAGCGGCCGGCCGCTGGAGGACGAGAAGGTGAAGATCGTGATCGCCGATGCGGAGCGCCGCCTCGCCAATCACGGCCGCCTGCTTATCCGCCCCTCGGGCACTGAGCCGGTCATCCGTGTGATGGGCGAGGGCGACGACCGCGACCTGGTGGAGAACGTGGTCGACGATGTCATCGACGTGCTCCAGAAGGTGGCCGCCTGAGCGCCCGCTTAACTGTTCGTCAGGGTTAATCCGGCCTTAAAGCTTGCCGTGCGAGGGTCTGCTTCGAAAGCGGATCTTGGCACGGGTTCAAGCAATGGTGCGGTTTTGGAGTGCGGGGCGTTGTGGTTTCGCCGGCGTGGCGGCGATGGCCTTCCTGTGGGCGGGAACGGTGGCGCAGGCCGCTGACCCGGAAGCCGCAGACATGCTGGCCAAGCTCGGCCGCCCCGGCGATTTCTCCCTCGCGCCTCCCGAAGTTTCGGACGATGCCCCTTCCGGCTGGTACATGCGGGCGGACGCCGGCTATGTGGCCTCGACCGGTGGCCGTGTCTCCACCGCGGGCATCCCTGCGGCGGGTGATCTGTCCGGCTCGGGCTGGTCGGTGGGCGGCGGATTGGGCTACCGGTTTCTGCCGGTGCTGCGCGGCGAGGTGAGCCTCGACTATCTCGACCTCGGCGCGACCCAGAACGGGGCGGCCCAGATGTCCGCGAACGCGACGGTAGCGCTGGCAAGCCTCTACTGGGACGTGATCACCGTCGCGGGGTTCACGCCCTATCTCAGCGCCGGCGCGGGCTTTTCCATCAATACGCTTGATGTGGCGCCCGCCGCCTTCGGTCCGGCGGTGAACGACTGGCAGTTCGCGTGGTCGGCGGGCGCGGGTGTGTCCTATGCGCTCTCCTCCGACCTCAGCCTGGATGTGAGCTACCGCTACCTGGACCTGGGGTCGCCGTCCTCTGCGGGGGTGTTCGCTGTAAGCGATACCATCGCCCATCAGGTGCGCTTCGGCGTGCGCTACATGCTGCGCTGAGCGGCCGCGACAGGCGGCAAAGGCCAGCCTTCAGCGGTTCCGTCCGCGCCGCGCCATGAGCCAGCGGATGCGGTCGGCCAGTTGCTGGGGCTGGTAGGGCTTGTCCACCGCCGGGCCGTCCTCGCACAGGTCGGTGGCCTGGGCGGCGGCCATGGCCGGCGAGCCGGCCAGGACCACATCCATGTGGGGATGGGTTTCCCGCAGCCAGCGCGCCAGCGCAAAGCCTTCCCGGTCGCCAGTCGCTGCGGCGTCGGCGAGCACGATGTCGATGCCCTCGGCCTCCACGTCCAGGATCAGCGCCGCCTCTTCGCCGGTCGCCGCCTCCAGCACCCGGTAGCCGCAGCCGCGCAGATAGTCGGCGATCACATGGCGCACGAGGATGTCGGTTTCCACCACCAGGATCGTCGGGGCGGGCTCGGTTGCATTGGGTTCGGACATCAGGAGGATCCGCTTGCGAACTGGGCGTGGATCAGCTGGATCACTGTTTCCACGCTGTAGGGCTTGGCGAGAAAGGGGGCGACAAGGGCCGCCACCGAACTGTCCAGATGGCCGGAGGTGAGGATCACCGGCAGGCTGGGGCGTTCCGCCTTCAGCATGCGGGCAAGCTCGTAGCCATCCAGCGTGCCCTCGGTGCGCACGTCGGTGAAGACCACATCCACGTGCAGGCCGGCAATGATGGCCTCATAGGCCTCCTGCGCCGAGGCCGCCTCGATGACGGTGAGGCCGGCATCCCGCAATTCGCCCGCCGTGACCAGCCGGACGAGGGCATCGTCCTCGACCAGCAGCACGGTGCGTGCGGCTGCGATTGTACTTGGCGCGAGACCTTGAGCTGACATGATCCGATTATTCTTCCGGCGCGGCGTCGAACCTGAGAACGCCGTTATCGCGCTCCGGTTCCGCTAACCGTCAAAGAGCGGCGCACAAAATCAGGAAAGCCGATGCCTGCCATCCCAACTTTCGATTGGCCGGGGGCGGCCGGGCCGGTGACAGTGCGCGAGACTTCCGAGTTCGCCTGCCAAATTCGCCTTCCAGAAAACAGGACACCCGCGGTGGCAACCACGATCTTCTTCATCAACGGGCCGAACGCCAATCTCTACGGCCTCGACCCGTCCGGCACCTACGGCAGCGAGAGCTTCCCGGCCATCGAGGCGCGCTGCCAGGCCCATGCGGCGGCGCTGGGGGTCACCCTCGATTTCCGCCAGTCCAACCATGAGGGCGTGATCGTGGACTGGATCCAGGAGGCGCGGGCCAAGGCGGATGCCATCGTCATCAACGCGGCAGGGCTCACCTATACGTCCATCGCCATCCTCGACGCGCTGCTGGCCTTCCCCAAGCCGATTATCGAGGCGCACATGAGCAATGTGTACCGGCGCGAGCCGTTCCGGCACCATTCCTTCGTCTCCAAGGCGGCGACGGGGATCGTGGCGGGGCTCGGCGCGCTGGGCTACGAACTCGCCATCAGCGCGGCGGCGAAGCTGGCGCAGGCGGAAGGGGCGCAGAAGTGAGCGAGCAGGCGAGCGGGGCGCTGGTGTTCTACAGCGCCGTGGACATCGGGCAGGAGTGGAAGAGCGCCCTTCAGGCCGCCCATCCCGGCCTCGACGTGCGGATCGCGCGGGCGGAGGACGGCCATGTGGAGGGCGATCCGGCGCAGGTGCGCTATGCGCTCGTCTGGAAGCCGCCCCACGGCTTCTTCGCGCGATTCCCCAACCTGAAGCTTGTGATCAATCTCGGCGCCGGGGTGGATGCCCTGGTGGCGCGGGATGATCTGCCGGACGTGCCGGTCACCCGCCTCAGCGAACCCAACATGTCCCAGATGATGGCGTCATTCGTGCTGTTCTGCGTGCTGCGCCACGCCCGCGACATCCCCACCTTCGAGCGGGCGCAGCGGGAGGGGCGCTGGCACTATGTGCATCCGCGCACGGCGAATGAGACCCGCGTGGGCGTGCTGGGCCTTGGTGACCTGGGCGCGGCGGCGGCGCTGGAACTGGCCCGCCACGGCTTCGACGTGCGCGGCTGGTCGCGCACCGCCAAGGCGCTGGAGGGCGTTTCCTGCTTCCATGGCCTTGAAGCCCTGCCCGGCTTCCTCGCAGGCAGCGACATCGTGGTGGTGATGCTGCCGCTGACGTCTGATACGCGCGGGCTCATGAACACCGAGCGGCTGGCGCAGCTGCCCAGGGGCGCCAAGTTCATCAATGTGGCGCGCGGCGCTGTGGTGGACGAGGCGGCGTTGATCGCGGCGCTGCGCTCCGGCCACATTGCCGAGGCGACCCTCGACGTGTTCGAGGTGGAGCCGCTACCGGCCGAAAGCCCGCTTTGGGCCATGTACAACGTGCTGGTGACACCGCACCTCGCCTCCGTCGCCATCCCGCGCACTGCCGCGCCCCAGATCGTGGAGAACATCCGCCGCATCGAGGCGGGCGAACAGGTTTTGAACCAGGTGGACCCCAAGCGGGGGTATTGAAGCGCGAGGGGAGGGGGGGCCTCGCGCTTGCGGCGGTCGGTCTCTCTAAATTCAAGAAAGAGAACGCGTTGGCCGATCGGCTTGCGATGCAAGCTGATCGGCGCGTGCTCTAGCGCTTGGCGATGGCCTCGCGGGCGCGGTCGTGGGGCGCGACCGCCTCGGGGGTCAGGGCCTCGCCGAAATCGGCCATCTCGTAGAGCGGGCGGATCTCGATCTCGCTCGGGCCGGGCATGGGATTGGGGCAGCGCTTCACCCAGGCGACCGCCTCCTCCATGTCCTTGACCTCCCACAGCCAATAGCCGGCGATCAGTTCCTTGGTCTCGGCGAAGGGGCCGTCCATGACGATGCGGCCCGGGCCGTCGAAGGCGACGCGCTTGCCATTGGAGGACGGCTTCAGGCCGTCGCCGGACAGCATGATGCCCGCATTGGCCAGTTCCTCGTTGAACTTGCCCATGGCCTCCAGCAGTTCGGACGAGGGCATGAGGCCCGCCTCGCTGTCGGCCGTCGCCTTCACGATCACCATCACGCGCATGTCGCTCTCCTCGGTTTTGGCTGGCCATGGCGGCCTGCATCCCCCCAAGGACGGATACCGGCGGCCGTCCCGACATCCCATTTGAATTTTACGCTACGTCATCGTGCCGCGCAGCCTCGCGAGCAACGCGTTTTCTTCACCCGAACCGGTGCCCACTTCGCTCGAAACCGCTTTAGTCCATGTCCGGCGCGATGGAGCCGGGGGCGAACATGCCACCGGGGGAGAAGGCATCGGACAGGAACCGCGCGAACACCTCCACCGCCGGGCGCATGGGCTGTCGGCGCAGGGTGAGGCGCATCACCTTCACCGGCGGCAGGCGTTCCTTCAGTGGCCGCACCGCCACCCGGCTGCCGTCATAGGCCATGGTGGTGCGGGGCGAGGCATTGTGCAGCGTGTAGCCGCGCTTCTGCCCCACCAGGCCCCGGATCAGCTCGTAGGAGCGCGAGCGGTAGGCGATGCGCGGGGTGATGCCGGCGGCATCGAACAGGGAGAAGAAATAGTCGCGGGTGTGGGGCAGGTCGTAGAGCAGGAAAGGCTCATCGGCCACGTCCTTCAGCGAGACCACGCTCTTGCCCGCCAGGGGATGGTCGGCCGCCACCACCAGAAGGGGCGGCAGATCGATGAGGAGTTCGCCTGACAATTCCTCCGGCACCGCATAGCCGTAGGACACGGCGATCTCCAGCCGGCCGGAGAGCAGGCCGTCGAGGATCTCCCGCTGGTCGCCTTCCTCCAGCTTCACGGTGATGCCCGGCTGCACCTCGGCAAAGCGTGCCAGCAGCGCGGGCATGAAGCGCGGGGCGATGGTGAGGAAGCAGCCCAGCGCGATTTCGCCCCTCAGGCTGTCGCCCAGCGCCTCGGCGGTCTGGGCGAAATCGCGGGCGTGGGCGAGGAGATGGCGCGCCTCGTTCACATAGCGCTGCCCCGCCGAGGTCAGCGAGATGCCCCGCGCATGGTGGCGGACGAACAGTTGCAGCCCGAGATCCGCCTCGGTCTGGGCGATGGCGGCGGAGATGGAGGGCTGGGAGACGTTGAGCTGGCGTGCCGCCTCGGTGACGTTGCCGCAATCGGCCGCCGCCACCACGTAGCGCAGGGCGCGCAGGGACACGTTCATCGCCAGAGGGCTTCCGGGCGGGCCAAGGCGCTGGATTGAAAAGGCGATCTTGAAAGCGGGCAGGGGGCGGACGCGACCACGTGGGCAGGACTCCGATGATGAGCCCACTGTGGCGCATTGATCTGGATCATAAAAGCCGATCTTTTCGCCTCAGAGAAAATATTTTATCGATCCGAGCGTCGGCTCCACACTCTGCACCAATCCTAGGCATGACCAATTCGGGAGCAGGCGCGAGATGATCAGGACCGGAGCCGCCTACAAGGACGGCCTGCGCGACGGGCGCGAGATCTGGATCGACGGCGAGCGGGTGAAGGATGTCACCACCCATGCCGCCTTCAAGCCCATCGTGGATATCAAGGCGCGCATGTACGACCTCCACCACGAGGAGGCCACCGCCCCGGCGCTGACCTATGTGGAAGACAATGCAGTGCATTCCATCTTCCACCAGCCCCCCACTACCCAGGACCACTGGCACGCCAAGCGGCAGGGCGTGGACATCCTGCTGAAGGACGTGGGCGGAGTGGTCACCCGCGTCGGCGACGAGACCATCGGCGAGATGTGGTCGCTGCAGGACGGCCGCGACATGCTGGCGGCCATCGACCCGCGCTTTGCCGCCAACATCGACAACCACATCAAGCGTGTGGTGGAGGAAGACCCCTTCCACGTCTCCGCCAATACCGATCCCAAGGGCGACCGCTCCCGCCACATCTCCGAGCGCGACCCGGACATGATGGTGCACGTCACGAAAGAGACCGACGCCGGCATCATCATCCGCGGCGCCAAATACGAGACCGCCGCCGCCTATGCGGACCAGGCCTATCTCAAGCCCACCGTGGGCGCCTGGACCGACGAGAAGGAAAGCGACTACGCCCTCGGCTGCATCGTGAAGATGGGCGCACCGGGGGTGAAGCACATCTGCCGCTCCGGCTTCGCCGGCCGCACCAATCCGGCCGACTATCCCCTCGCCAATCGCTACGATGAGGTGGATACGCTGGTGATCTTTGACGACGTTCTCATCCCATGGGAGGACGTGTTCTTCTATCGCTACACCAAGGCGGCCCAGTTCGTGCGCGGCACGCTGCACCGCTACTCGGCCTATCCTTACGTGCTGCGCCTGCTCTACGTGGCCGACATGATGATCGGCGCGGCACTGTGGAACGCCAAGCAGACCGGCCTCGACAAGCTGCAGTCAGTGCAGGAGAAGCTGGCGGACCTCGCGGTCTATCGCGAGGGCATCAACGCCCACCTCACCGCCTCTATTGCGCTGGCCGAGAAGAGCCCGGCGGGCCTGCTGATGCCCAACCAGTCCATCCTCTATGCCGGGCGGGTGCTCGCCTGCTCGCAGCTTCCGGCCATGATGCACGCCACCCGAGAACTGATCGGCGGCCAGATCTGCGTGACCCCGAACGTGGCGGCGTTCGAGGCCGAGGGCACCGCGGACTGGCTGAAGAAGTTCTACACCCTCAACGACAATTGGGAATCGGAGGACCGCCGCAAGCTGCTCGCCTTCGCGCGTGATCTCGTCTCCTCCGATTATGCCGGCCATCGCCTCGCCTTCGTGCAGTTCGCCCAGGCGCCGCACTTCAATCACCTGGCGGCGGTCTACAAGAGCTTCGATTTCGAGGGGCCGCTGGATTTTGTGCGCAAGACCGCCGGCCTCTCCGACAAGGTGAAGGGGTCGCTGAAATGAGCGCTCCCATCGATCCGGCGCTGTTCCGCGAGGCCATGCGGCGTATGGCGTCCGGGGTGGCGGTGATCGTCACCGATGGGCCGGCCGGGAAGGCCGGGCTCACCGTCTCCTCGCTCGCCTCTTTGTGCATGGAACCGCCCTCGGTCATCCTGTGCATCCACGAGAAGAGCGCGGCGTTGGCGACCATCGAGGCCAACGGCGTGTTCGTCGCCAACGTGCTCGCCCACCACCAGTCGCGGGTCGCCGACGCCTTCGCCGGCCAGATCCCCGAACTGCGGGAGGACCGCTTCGCTGCCGCCCGCTGGGACGTGGCGGCGAGCGGCGCGCCGGTGCTCGCCGACGCGCTCATGAGCTTCGATTGCCGGCTCGCCGCCCACCATGCCTATGGCACCCACCGCATCGTGGTGGGCGAGGTGACCGCGGTCCACGGCATCGAGGCCGAGGCCGAGCCGCTCCTCTACGCCAACCGCGCCTATCGGCGCCTTTCCGCTGCATAAGGGTTTGATCGTGCCCACCCACACCCGCATCCGCCCGTTCAACACCAAGCAGGCCTATCCCGAGCAGAATCTCGACAATGACGTGTGCATGGCGGTCCGCGCCGGCAACACCGTCTACCTGCGCGGCCAGACCGCCATGGACCTCGACGGCAACATCATCGGCGTGGGCGATGCCGCCGCCCAGACCGAGAACGCCATGGCCTGCGCCAAAGTGCTGCTGGAAGAGGCCGGCGCGAAGCTCGAGGACGTGGTGAAGATCGTCATCTACATCACCGACCGGGCCTATCGCGAGCCGGTCTACCGCGTGGTGGGCGCCTGGCTGAAGGGGGTCTATCCGGTCTCCACCGGCCTCATCGTGCAGGGCCTCGCCAAGCCGGAATATCTGATGGAGATCGACATCATCGCCGAGATCCCCGCCCAGCGGGCATGAGGGCGTTGCGGTGCGCGGCGGACGACCCGCGACACGTTCCGCACGGGGTCCTATCCCGGCTTGACCGGGGGATCCATTCCGCCGCCGGGCCGCTACTCCGAACCAGCCGGGCAGGACGGCGGTGAAGCCCAAGGTCTTTCATCCTCGCGCCGCCAGCGGCGCGGGGAATGACTGCGTTTAACGCAGTAAAAATGCACTCAAGTGCTTCTAAAATACTTCAAAATGCAATTTTCCTATTTCATTTCTGTGCGGCTCTACGTACATTTACGTAAAGGCTGCGCGTCGGATCAGGCGGGCGGGTTTCTAAAATCAACCGTCGCAAAGGCGGATCCAGAGGAGAACACGGATGAAAGGCAAGTTCCTTGCCCTCGGCCTCGCGCTGGCCGCCCTCGCGGCGGGTCCGGCGAGCGCCGCGGAAAAGCTGGTGGTGAGCACGTGGGGCGGCAGCTTCCGTGACCTCATCGCCGACACCATCGCCAAGAAGTTCACCGCCGACACTGGCGTAGAGGTGGAATACATCACCGGCGGCACCATCGACCGGCTGAACAAGGCGAAGCTCGCCAAGGGGTCTCCCGAAAGCGACATCACCTTCACCACCGCGCACGTGGGCTGGCTCTATGCCACCGACGACCTGTTCGAGACGCTGGATCTGGCCAAGATCCCCAATGCGTCGAAACTGGTGCCGCAGGCCAAGGTGAGCCCCTATCACATTGGCGCCTGGGCCTATGTCTACACCATCGGCTACCGGCCGGACCTGACGCCGAAGAACATCACCTTCTCGTCCTGGGCGGACCTGTGGAGCCCCGAGCTGAAGGGCATGATCGCGGCCCCCGATTTTGATCCCAGCCACATCATCGCGGTCTCCGCGCTGCTGGCCGGCGGCTCGCCTGCGGACTGGCAGAAGGGCGAGCAGAAGCTCTTGGCGCTGAAGCCGAATTTCAAGGCCTTCTACACCAACGACGCCAATTCCCAGCAGCTCATCGCCACCGGTGAGACGCCGGTGCAGATCATGCTGTCCATGAACGCCTATTACATGATCGCGCAGGGCGTTCCGATCAAGCTGGTGATCCCGAAGGAAGGCGGCGTGCTCGGCATCGACACCATGGCCATCATGAAGGGCTCCAAGAAGCAGGAGCTGGCACAGAAGTTCATCAACACCGCGCTTGATCCCGAGGTGCAGGGCCAGATCGCCGAGCTGAAGAAGGGCTCGCCCACCGTGCTCGGCGCCAAGGTGAGCGCCGAGACGGCGAAGCTTCCGGGCGTCTTCACCACCGCCGAGCAGTGGGAGAAGGAGACCATCATCATCGACCACAAGCTACGCGCGGAGAAGACCGCCGAATGGCGCAAGTGGTTCTCAGAGAACATGATCGCCAAGTAGTCGTCGAGCAAGTAGTCGTCGAGACTGCCGGTCATGGCGGGCGCGGCTCTGCGTCCGCCCGCGATGTGAGGCGGACGCCCGGCCCCCAGACTGCCCTGATCGGTGGTCGGGCATCGCATCACTGCGGAGGGGAAGTGTGGGGCCCCTGCCCACTCTCCCCTCCGCCCCGGACAGGACACCGGGACGGCTCAAGAATGGTCGAATGGCATACACATGAACAAGCGCCCCTTCCTCGCCCTGTTCGTCACGCCCGCCGTGTTGGCGGCCCTTGCCTCGGCGGCGGCGCTGGCGGCGATCCTGCAATATGCCTTCCGCGCCTATGTGCCGGGATCGCTCGACCCGGGCGGCTTCTCGCTTTCGAATTTCGAGGCGCTGCTGCGCCCGCTCTATGCGCAGGTGTTCGTGCAGACCGTGTGGATCTGCCTGCTCACCGCCTTCATCACCCTTGTGGTGGCCTATCCGCTGGCCTTCGCGCTGGTGCGCACGCGCAACGTGGCGCTGAAGTCGTTCCTGCTGATCACGGCGGTGACGCCGCTGTTCCTGGGCGAGGTGGTGCGGACCTATTCCTGGATCATCGTTCTGGGGAACACCGGTTTCATCAATTCCATTCTCATGGGCCTTGGCCTCGTGGAGCGTCCGGTGCAGATGATGTTCACCACCTTCGGCGTGGTGGTGGCGCTGGTGCACGTGACCCTACCGGTGATGGTCATCATGCTTGCCGCCGCGCTTTCCCACATCGACGTGGACTATGAGAAGGCGGCCACCTCGCTGGGCGCCGGGCCGGTGAAGGCCTTTCTCACGGTGACGCTGCCGCTCTCCATGCCCGGCGTAGTGGCGGGCGTTTCCACCGCCTTCGCCTGGACCTTTTCCGCCTTCGCGACCCCGCAGATGATCGGTGGCGGACGGGTGAGCATGATCTCGACCCTCGTCTACCAATTGGGCTTTGCCTCCTTCAATTTCCCCTTCGCGGCGGCGCTTTCCATCACCGGCATCGCGCTCACCTTCGCGGTGCTGGCCATGGCCAAGCAGGCCATCCGCCCGCTGGAAAAGATCGGAGCCCACTGATGCGCCGCCGTCTTATCCCCGCCCGCATCGGCGAGCGCATTCTGAAGGTCGCCGGCTGGAGCGTGGTTGCGCTCATCGTCGCCTTCATCATCCTGCCGGCGGTGGTGGTGGCCATCTCGGCCTTCAACGATCGCGCCATCCTCACCTTCCCGCCGCAGTCGTGGTCGCTGCGCTGGTTCCGGCGCGCCTTCACCTATCGCGATTTCGCCGTCGGCTTCCAGAACGGGCTCATCATCACCGCGTTCGCCTCCTCCATCGCGCTGGTGGTGGGGGCGGGCTTCGCCTTCGCCATCGATCGCTACAGCTTTCGCGGCAAGAGGGCGCTGGAAGCCATGCTGACCTCGCCGCTGGTGATCCCCCATTTCACCATCGGCCTCGGCTTCCTCATCCTCGCCGCGCAGGTGCATGCCACGCGCACCTTCGCCCTCGTCATCGTCTGCCATGTGGTGCTGGTGCTGCCCTTCGTCATGCGCTCGGTCTATGTGTCGCTGCGCAATCTCGACGGACGGCTGGAGCTGGCCGCCGCCAGCCTCGGCGCCAGGCCCGGCATGGCGCTATGGACGGTGACGCTGCCGCTCCTCATCCCCGGCCTGTTCTCGGGCTGGCTGTTCGCCGCCATCCTGTCCTTCAACGAATTCACCGCCTCGCTGTTCGTCACCGCCCAGGCAACCCAAACCCTGCCGGTGGCCATGTATAATTATGTCCGCGAATATGCCGACCCGACGCTCGCGGCGCTCTCCGTCATCTACATCGTGGTGACGGCGGGCCTCCTCACCCTCGCCAACCAGTTTCTCGGCCTCGGAAAGGTGCTGAACGTTGAGCATGCCCGCTGAACGCCGCGATCCGCAGGAGCGCGCCTCCATGTCCTCAATCCCGCCTGACGTGGCGTCCCAGACCCGCCCGGTGGGTGTGCAGATCGACGGCGTCACCAAACGCTTCGGCGACGCCACCGCGCTGCACGAGGCGTGGCTGAAGATCGGCCAGGGCGAGTTCATGACGCTGCTCGGCCCGTCCGGCTGCGGCAAGACCACCCTGCTCAACCTCATCGCCGGCTTCCTGGAGGCGGATGGCGGCGAGATCTTCGTTTCCGGCAGCCTGATGACCGAGACGCCGCCCTATGATCGTGAGATCGGCGTGGTGTTCCAGAACTACGCGCTGTTCCCGCACATGAGCGTGGCGAAGAACGTGGGTTATGGCCTGCGCATGCGCGGCGTGCCCAAAAGGGAAATCGAGCAGCGGGTGGCCGAAGCGCTGGCGCTGGTGAAGCTTGCCGCCTTCGGCGACCGCAAGCCGCGCCAGCTCTCCGGCGGCCAGCAGCAGCGCGTGGCGCTGGCCCGCGCCCTCGTCATCCGCCCCAAGGTGCTGCTGCTGGACGAGCCGTTCTCCGCCCTCGACAAGAATCTGCGCGGCTCCATGCAGGTGGAGCTGAAGGAGATCCAGAGGAAGCTCGGGGTCACCACCATCTTCGTCACCCACGACCAGAGCGAGGCGCTGTCCATGTCGGACCGCATCGCGGTGATGTCCGACGGGCGCATCCGCCAGGTGGGCACGCCCGACGAGATCTATCGCCGGCCGCTCGACCCCTTCGTCGCCGCCTTCGTGGGCGATGTGAACGTGCTGCCGGCGCGCCTTGAACGCCGCCTCGGCGACATGGCCACCGTCGCCCTGGGCGAGGGCCGGGTGCAGGTGCGTGCCGAGACGCTGGACGGCCTTGTGCCGGGCGCCGCAGTGGACCTGTTCGTGCGACCGGACGCCATGCGCTTCGCCGATGCCGACGGCGTACTCGCCGGCACGGTGGCGACCCATGTCTATCAGGGCTCCCACGTGGATGTGCTGGTGGATGTTCCGGCCGCCAGGGGCGGTCGCGTCACCGTGCGGGTGCCCGGCCATGAAGCACCGGGTCGCTGGCCGGCGGGCGCTCACGTCAGCCTCGATTTCGCGGCGGGCGACGCCGTGGCCTTCGCCTCCGATGCGAAATGATGCCGGCGTGCGCCCGTTAGAAAGCGGATGCCGTGGCCTGTGCGCACTCCTAGAAGCTGGGCGCGGTGGCCGGGGATCGGGCTCGGCTCTCGAAGGCGGCCTGCTCGGGGGCGTAGCGGTCCCACAGGGCGCGCAGGGCGGCGATGGGGGCCTCGTCCCAGTCCACCCGCAGGTCCACCACCGGCCAGTCATAGGTGCATGCCACATGAAGGCCCGCCGCATGCTCGTCCCCGGTCTCGCCACCGGCTTCGAGTCCGGCCTCCAGGCCCCGCAGCAGCCGCTCGGCCAGCGGCAGGGCGGGGTCGGCGAGGAAGGCGTCGCGCATGGCCGCCGGCACGCCGTCATGGGTGAGGAGATTGCCCAGGGCGATACAGCCGGGCCCTTCCGCAGCAGCCGCGATGGGCAGGGCCTCGGCCCCCGAATGCCACGCCACCTGTCCGTAGCGGTCGATGACGCTGGCCTGCCGGAAGGCGGGCTGCGGCGTTCCGGCCAGCAGGGTTGTGAGCACGCCGCCGGCGCCGATGCCCTGCCGCAGCAGCGCGAGGCCCGCAGGCCCCAGCGCGGGATCGGTCACATTCTGAGTGGTGACGAGCCCGAGCGGGCTCACCCAGGCGCACCGGCTGGCGACGCAGATGCTGGACGAGGTGATGGCGATGCCGAAGGCGCCGGTTTGCGGGCAGCGTGCGGCGATGGAATAGGTCATTCCCGTCTCCTTTTCATGGTTTTTCTAGCGGGGCGGGCATGAGCAGGCAAGTATCATCCGAAGAAATACTTGAAAAACTCATTTCGGTTGCATCGATTACAGATGCGCCGAATGAAGAGGTGGTCGCCGCCGTCGCGGCGATCGCCGCCCCCTTCGCCCGCGTGCGCCGCCTGCCCAACGCCGGCGGGGAGAAGACCGCGCTGCTGATCTCCATCGGGCCGGAGGACCGTGCCGGCATCGTGCTCTCCGCCCACACCGACGTGGTGGCGGTGGCGGGACAGCCGTGGACCAGCGATCCCTTCCGCCTCGCCGCGCGGGATGGCCGGCTTTATGGGCGCGGCACGTCCGACATGAAGGGCTTCGTCGCCTGCGTCCTCGCGGCGCTGCCCGCCTTCGCCGCTGCCGATCCGCAGACCCCCGTGCACGTGGCCCTCTCCTACGACGAGGAGATCGGCTGCAAGGGCGCTGGCGACCTTGTGGCGGCGGTGGCGGCCCTGCCGGCGCGGCCGCTGCTGTGCATCGTCGGCGAGCCCACCGGCATGAAGGTGAAGCGCGCCCACAAGGGCAAGACCGGCTGGCGCGCCACGGCGCTGGGCCGCACCGGCCATTCGGCCCTGCCGCACCAAGCGGCCAACGCGGTGACGGCGCTGGCCCGGTTCGCCGCCCGGCTCGCGGATCTCGCGGACGAACTGAAGACCGGCGCGCAGGACGGCGCCTTCGATCCGCCCTATGCCACGCTCCACATCGGATCCCTCCACGGCGGCGGGGCGCTCAACGTGGTGCCGGACCAGGCGGTGATGGAATTCGAGCTGCGCACCATCCCCGGCAGCGACACCGCCGCCCCGTTCCGCCGCATAGAGGCGCTGGCGGACGAGGCCCGCGCCGCCCTGAAGGCGCAAGCGCCCGAGGCCGACCTGCTGCTGGAGGAGCTTTCCGCCTATCCCGCCCTCGCCACCGCCCCCGATGCGCCGGAGGCCGCCGCCGTGGCGCGGCTCACCGGGGACAATGCTCCGCCGGGCACCATCGCCTTCGGCACCGAGGCCGGGCTTTATGCGCAGGCGGGCATCCCCACCCTGGTCTGCGGCCCCGGCGACATCGCCCGCGCCCACAAGGCGGACGAATGGATCGGCCGCGAGGAGCTTGCCCAGTGCGATGCCATGCTGGCCCGCCTGGCTGATATCATCCGCCGTCCCGCCGCCGACTGGATCAGGAGCGAGCCCCGCGGCGCCTGAGCCAAATCCCGCCGTGCCGGTCGAACGCCGGAGCCGCGGCACAGACAGAGAGGCCATTCATGTCGACAGAGAACGCCGCCTTCACTCGTCCCGCCGCCCGGCTCACCCATGCCGGCGCGCTGGTCGCGCTCAACGCGGCGGTGGTGAAGGCGGAAGCCATGGGCGTGCCGCAGAACATCTCCATCGTGGATGAAGGCGGCAACCTCCTCGCCTTCGTGCGCATGGACGGAGCCAAGCTCCTGTCGCGGGAGACCTCGCTGTCGAAGGCCATCAGCGCCGCGTCCCACCGCCAGCCCACCAGCCGGCTCGATCCCGCGCTGGAGCTGAAGCTGGCCATCGCCGCGGGCGGGCGGCTGACCAATCTGGAGGGCGGCTTCCCCATCATTCTCGACGGGGTGTGCGTGGGCGGCATTGGCGTCGGCTCCGGCAAGGGGGCGGAGGACGTGGAGGTGGCGAAGGCGGCCCTGGCGGCCATCGGGGCGGAAGTTTAGGCAGCGCCAAGGAACGGGCATATGGTGCGGGGGCGCAGATCTGGCGCGGGGCTGCGGCAACCGGCGCCATCGGCGCCCTTGCCTTGGCCTTGAAGCTGCGGCACACGAGACGCGCCATCACCGGGGAACAGCCATGTCGTCGACCATCTCTCCCCTCGCGCCCAAGTTCGTGCCCGAATTGCTGCCGGTGCCAGGGGTGACCTTCACCACCGCCGCCGCCGGCATCCGCTATCACGGGCGCACCGATGTCCTGGTCATGTCGTTCGCGCCCGGCACCACGGTGGCCGGCGTCACCACCAAGTCCCTGTGCCCGTCCGCGCCGGTGGAGTGGTGCCGCGATCTGCTGAAGAAGGGCAAGGCCCGCGCCCTGGTGGTGAATTCCGGCAATGCCAACGCCTTCACCGGCCTGAAGGGCCGCGAGGCCACCCAGCTCACGGCCGAGATTGCCGGCGTGGCGCTGGGCTGCAAGACCTCGGAAGTGTTCCTGGCCTCCACCGGCGTCATCGGTGAGCCGCTGGACGCCACCAAGTTCGAGGGTGCCCTGACCGAGGCCGCCGGCCGCCTCGTGGACTGGCCCTGGCTCGATGCCGCCCGCGCCATCATGACCACGGACACCTTCCCCAAGCTCGCCACCGCGCAGGTGCTGCTGGGCGACGTGCCGGTGACCATCAACGGCATCGCCAAGGGCGCGGGCATGATCGCCCCGGACATGGCGACCATGCTTTCCTTCGTCTTCACCGACGCGCCCATCGCCGCCGGCGTATTGCAGGACCTGCTCTCCAAGGGCGTGAAGAACACCTTCAACGCCGTCACCATCGACGGTGACACCTCCACCTCCGACACCCTGCTGCTGTTCGCTACCGGTGCCGCCAAGGCGCGGGGCGCGAAGACGGTGAAGAGCGCGGACGACCCGGCCCTGCGTGCCTTCCGCCATGCGCTGGTGGATCTTCTCGCCGACCTCGCCGAGCAGGTGGCCCGCGACGGCGAGGGCGCCCGCAAGCTGCTGCGCATTCAGGTGACCGGCGCGGTATCGAAGAAGTCGGCGCGGCGCATCGCCATGTCCATCGCCAACTCGCCGCTGGTGAAGACCGCCGTGGCCGGCGAGGACGCCAACTGGGGCCGCGTGGTGATGGCGGTGGGCAAGGCCGGCGAGCCGGCCGACCGCGACCGCCTCACCATCTCCTTCGGCGACTACCGCGTCGCCCACGAAGGTGCCCGCGACCCTGATTATGACGAGGCCGTGGTCTCCCACTACATGAAGAACGACGTGATCGACCTGTTCGTGGATCTCGGCCTCGGCCGCGGCTCCGACCGGGTGCTCACCTGCGACCTCACCAAGGAATATGTGGCGATCAACGGGGATTATCGCTCGTGAAGATCACTCTCGTCGCCGCCTGCGCCCTGGTGGACGCGGACGGCCGCGTGCTGGTGGCGCAGCGGCCGGAGGGGAAGGCGCTGGCCGGCCTCTGGGAATTCCCCGGCGGCAAGGTGGAGCCGGGGGAGCGGCCGGAGGCGACGCTAATCCGCGAGCTGGACGAGGAACTGGGCATCACCGTCAAGGAAGCCTGCCTCGCCCCGCTCACCTTCGCGAGCCACGGCTACGAGACCTTCCATCTGCTGATGCCCCTGTGGATCTGCCGACGTTGGGAAGGCACCATCCAGCGCAAGGAGCACCAGGCGCTGCAATGGCTGCACCCCGCCCGTCTCCGCGACATCCCCATGCCCCCCGCCGACGAGCCGCTGATCCCCGCGCTCATCGACCTGCTCGGCCCCTGAGCCGCGCGCCGTGATCCGCGCGTCATGACCTCCGCCGCCGCCACCCGCATCGGCCTGCTCGCCATCCTGCTGTGGGCGACCCTTGCCGTGCTCACGGCGGCGACGGGACAGGTACCGCCCTTCCTCCTCACAGCGCTCACCTTCGCCATCGGCGGGGCGGTGGGCGTGGGCGCGGCGCTGGCCGGGCCGGGGCTCGGCGTGCTGAAGCAGCGGCCGTTGGCCTACCTCCACGGGGTGGGCGGGCTGTTCGGCTACCATTTCCTCTATTTCACCGCGCTGAAATGGGCGCCGGCGGCGGAAGCCGGGCTGATCGCCTATCTATGGCCCCTGCTCATCGTGCTGCTTTCCGCCTTCCTGCCGGGGGGCGGGCTGCGCCGCGTCCATGTGATCGGCGCGCTCATGGGTTTTGCGGGAACGGTGGTACTCCTCCTCGGCAAGGGCGGCTTTACCGGCGTGGAGATGCGCTTTGCGCCGGGTTATCTCGCCGCCTTCGCCTGCGCCTTCATCTGGTCGTCCTATTCGGTGGCGTCGCGCCAGTTCGCGGATGTGCCCACCCAGGCGGTGGCCGGCTTCTGCCTCGCCACGGCGGTGCTGGCGGGCCTGTGCCATCTGGCGCTGGAACGCACCGTGTGGCCGTCCGGCGCGCTGGAATGGGCGGCGGTGGCGCTGCTGGGCATTGGCCCGGTGGGGCTGGCCTTCTACACTTGGGATATCGGCATGAAGCGCGGCGACGTGCGCTTTCTGGGCGTCGCCTCCTATGCCGCGCCGGTTTTGTCCACGCTGCTGCTGGTGGCGACGGGCTTTGCCGCGCCATCCTGGTCGCTGGCGCTCGCCTGCGCTCTCATCGTCGGGGGAGCCTTCGTCGCCACGCGGCGTTGAGACGGCATCCCCTTTGAAGGAGAAAAGCCATGGCTGATCCCGTGCTTGCCCATCCCGCCCTTGCTCCCGGTGCCGTGGCGGTCGTGACCGGCGGCGCCTCCGGCATCGGCCTTGCCGCCGCCGCCCGCTTCGCCGCGCGGGGCCTGAAGGTCGCCATCGCCGATCTGCCGGGGGAGAAGCTGGAGGCCGCCGCTGCCAGCCTCTCGGGCATCGCAACCGGCGGGGCGGCCGATGTGCTCGCCGTTGCCACCGACGTGAGCGAACTCTCCGACATCGAGCGGCTGGAAGCCGAGGTGGCCGAGCGCTTCGGCGGCACGGACGTGCTGCTGAACAATGCCGGCATCCAGCCCGGCAGCGCCCTGTTCGGCCCGCTGGAGAACTGGGAGAAGGTCATTGCGGTGAATCTGTGGGGCATCATCCTCGGCTCCCGTGTGTTCGGGCCGAAGATGATCGCCCGCGGCAAGCCGGGGCTCATCGTCAATACCGGCTCCAAGCAGGGCATCACCACCCCGCCGGGCGACCCCGCCTACAATGTCTCCAAGGCCGGGGTGAAGGTGTTCACCGAGGCCCTCGCCCACGAGCTGCGCAACATCGAGGGATGCGCGGTGACCGCCCACCTGTTCATTCCCGGCTTCGTCTTCACGCCGCTGGCGGCCGGCGGGCGGACCGAAAAGCCGGCGGGCGCCTGGACGGCGGAACAGACCGTGGATTTCATGCTGGAGCGCCTTGCGGCCGGCGATTTCTACATTCTGTGCCCGGACAATGACGTGACCCGCGCCCTCGACCAGAAGCGGATCGCCTGGGCGGCGGGGGACATCATCGCCAACCGGCCGCCCCTGTCGCGCTGGCACAAGGACTATGCGCAGGCCTTCGCCGCCTTCGTGAAGGGCGACTGATACCAATGGTCCGAGAGCTTGTCTCGCGGACCATTGGTCAAGCCCGCGCGGCGCTTGAGCGTACCCACTTGGCATCGGTCAACGACCGAGGCTGATGATATCGCGCCGCACTGCAGCAACGATCTTGCGCCGGCGCCCTTGCGCTTGAAGAGGCGAGGCCGTAGCACTCCGCGCCGGAACCGCCGCCTTCAGGGTGGCGACAGCGCCAAGACGGCTCGAGGCAGGACTGCCAGACGCCGCAGGCCAAGAGCACTCCCAAGAGACTCCAAGGACACCACCCATGGCCACCCACAAGCTGCTCCTCCTCGCCGGTGACGGCATCGGTCCCGAAGTGATGGCCGAGGTGAAACGGGTGGCCGCTTGGCTCGACCAGGCGGGCCTCGCCTCCTTCGCCATTGAAGAGGATCTGGTGGGCGGCTGCGCCTATGACGCGCACGGCGCCGCCATCTCCGAGGACGCCATGGTCCGCGCCAAGGCGGCGGACGCGGTGCTGCTCGGCGCCGTGGGCGGCCCCAAGTGGGCCAGCGTGCCCTATGAGGCGCGCCCCGAGGCGGGCCTGCTGCGCCTGCGCAAGGACTTGCAGCTGTTCGCCAATCTGCGCCCGGCCATCTGCTATCCGGCGCTGGCGGATGCCTCCTCCCTCAAGCGCGAGGTGGTGGAGGGGCTCGACATCCTCATCGTGCGCGAGCTGACCGGCGGCGTCTATTTCGGCGAGCCCAAGACCATCATCGATCTCGGCAACGGCCAGAAGCGCGCCATCGACACGCAGGTCTACGACACCTACGAGATCGAGCGCATCGCCTCCGTGGCCTTCGAGCTGGCGCGCACCCGCCGCAACAAGGTGACTTCTTCCGAGAAGCACAACGTGATGAAGTCCGGCGTGCTCTGGAAGGAGGTGGTCACCGCCCTCCACGAGCGCGCCTACAAGGACGTGGAGCTGGAGCACAACCTCGCCGATTCGCTGGCCATGCAGCTGGTGCGCTGGCCGAAGCAGTATGACGTGATCGTCACCGACAATTTGTTCGGCGACATCCTCTCCGACATTGCCGCCATGCTCACCGGCTCGCTGGGCATGCTGCCCTCCGCCTCGCTTGGCGCGGCCGATCCGGTCACAGGCAAGCGCGCGGCGCTGTACGAGCCGGTGCACGGCTCGGCGCCGGACATTGCCGGCAAGGGCATCGCCAATCCCATCGCCATG
Source organism: Xanthobacter autotrophicus (assembly GCF_005871085.1). Taxonomy (GTDB): domain Bacteria; phylum Pseudomonadota; class Alphaproteobacteria; order Rhizobiales; family Xanthobacteraceae; genus Xanthobacter; species Xanthobacter autotrophicus. Next base: position 204,549 of record NZ_VAUP01000038.1, read on the forward strand.
ATCGGCTCGCTGGCCATGGCGCTGCGCTATTCGTTCAACCAGGGCGAGGTGGCGGACCGCATCGACCAGGCCATCGCCGGCGTGCTGGCCTCCGGCAAGCGCACCGGCGATATCGCCGGCCCGGGCACCGAGACCATCGGCACCCAGGACATGGGCAAGGCCATCATCGCCGAGCTGGACGCTGCGACGGCCTGATCGGGCGCGAACAAGCCCGCGCGGGGCTTGAGCGATATCTTCTCGGCACCGGTCAAAGACCGGAGCCTTTGGTTGGGCTCAACAAAAACGCGCCGTCCGGGGCCCGGGCGGCGCGTTTTCGTTTCGGATGTGACGATTCGGATCCGAAGGGCGGAGCGGCTCAGCCGCGGTCGACCTCGAAGCCGGCTTCGCGCCAGCCGATGATGCCGCCCTTCATGTGCTCCTCATAGGGCAGGCCCGCCTTCTGGGCGTAGGCCGCCGCCTGCTGCGAGCGCTGGCCCGAGCGGCAGGAGAAGACAAGGCGCTTGCCTGCCGGGTCGGGCAGGGCGGAGGGGTCGAACTTGCTCAGTGGAAAGGGCGTGGCGCCCGGGACGCGTTCGGCCTGGATCTCGTTTGTCTCGCGCACGTCCACGAGAAGGATGGTGCCGTCGGCGAGGCCTTGGCGGACCTCCGCCGGCGAAAGGTGCGTGATGGTCCCGCCGAAGGGGTTGCGTTCGCTCATGAATGATCGTCCTGGGAACGAGGGTGCCGAAGCCTGCACCCAACCCGCCTTGCGATGCAAGAGCCGTTCCTGACCGAATGGTGTCTGGTTCCGCCGCGGCAAACGCCGGCCGTGCGGTATCACGATCCATTGCTGTCACGGCACGTCTGCGGCCCTTTACGGGGACAGGCGTGGGATGCAGAACGGTCGGGAAGCTGCATGTCGGCCAAACGTTCCGCTCATCTGGCGTTCATGTTGGCTTTGCTAGATCAGCATCCATCGCAGCACGCCATCGCCCACATACGGTGGCTGCGGAAAGGAAGACAATGACCCAGCGTCCCGGCCTCGCTCTCGTCCTCGCTGTCGCGGCCTTCGTCGGCGCGGCGTCCCCTGCGTTCGCGCAGAACAGCACGGTGGGCGGAGCGCTCATCGGCGGTACGGCCGGCGCGCTCATCGGCGGCGCCGCCACCGGCTCGGCGGGCGGTGTTGCGGCGGGTGCCATCATCGGCGGCACCACCGGCGCCATCATCGGCAACCAGCAGGACCGTAACCGCGCCTACTACTTCTGGGGCAATGACGGTCGCTGCTATCTGCGCCAAAGCAATGGCGCGGTGGTGCGCGTGTCCCGCGGCAATTGCTGATCTAACGAATTCACGGCTGTTGATCGGTTCCGTTCCCCCGCACGGATCCGATCAGTGGGAGAGGCGCCGGCCCTGGCCGGCGCCTTTTTCCGTTGTTCGGCAGATGGCAGCGGCCCGCGTCGGGCGGCTCGTGGATCGTCGCCTGCTCTTTCCTCAGGTCTGAGGGCGATTCACCGCGCAAGCTGGTTCAATTTGGCCGGATCGCGCTCTAGACTTGCCCTTATGCTGCCTGCTCCCGCCCCCGCCGCCCCGCCCCCCATGCTTGATCTCGACACCCTGCGTACCGGCGGCAAGCGCGGTGTGGCGCGGGCCCTCGCCTTGGTGGAGACCGCGCGGGGGACGCCGGACCTTGTCGCCCTGCTCGATCAGGCGGCGGAGGCCGGCAAGGCCCATGTGCTGGGGCTGACGGGGCCGCCCGGCGTTGGCAAGTCCACCCTCACCAACGCCCTGGTGCAGCGCGCCCGCGCCGCCGGCCGCACCGTGGCGGTGCTGGCGGTGGACCCGTCCTCGCGGCGCACCGGCGGAGCCCTCCTGGGCGACCGCGCCCGCATGAAGACCGACCCGGAAGACCGCGGCGTGTTCGTGCGGTCGATGGCCGCACGTGACCGCCTCGGCGGCCTGTCGGATGATTCGGTGGCGGCGGTGGTGCTGCTGCGCGCCATCTATGATCTGGTGATCGTGGAAACCGTGGGCGTCGGCCAGTCGGAGGCGGACATTTCCCTCGTCGCCGACACGGTGGTGCTGTGCATCCAGCCGGCCTCCGGAGACAGCCTGCAATTCATGAAGGCGGGCGTCATGGAACTGCCCGACATCATCGTCGTCACCAAGGCCGACATGAAGGAGGTGGCGCGCCGGGCGGCCTCGGAAGTGGCTGGCGCGCTTTCACTTTCCGGCTCCGGCGCGGCCGGCTGGACGGTGCCTGTCATCCGCCTGTCCGCGGCGACGGGGGAGGGGCTCGAGGCGTTCGACGAAGCCGTTTCGCTCCATCTCGCCTTCATGGACGAGAATGGGCGGCGCGCCGCGCACCGGGCTGCGCAGGAGGAAAAATGGGTTGAGGAGGCCGTGCGCGTGCGCTTCGGCACCCATGGCCTGGCCCGCGCCCGCCGCCTCTCGCTCGGTGCCAAGACACCGTTCGCCCGCGAAGCGGAACTCGCGACGCTGTTAACCTCCGGGCAAGGCTGATCGGACAATGCTCTTGCGTGTCACCGCCGGGCAACGCCCCGGCGCCCCATTAGGGACACGATGACACGTCAAGGGCAGGAGCCATGGAGTTTCGCCGAGACCGAGGGACACGCATCAGGCGGTTCGCTTCGCCTGTCCTGCTTGCCGCCGCTTTCGCCGCCGTGCCGCCCGCAATCGCCGGGGCGGATGGCGCCGATTCCCGTTCATCCGCCAGCGGGCTCGTCATGCTGGCCGCGCCGGCGCGGGCGCTCAAGGTCAGCACGCTGGACCTGCCCCAGCCCATCGGCACCGGACTGCCCGAGCCGCGTGTGGTGTTCAACGACGCGCCGCGGGTGATCCGACCGGGGGCGGCCATCGTCACCGCCTCGCTCACCGATGTGGCCGTACCGCCTGAGGCTTTCAGGGCGGCTGCCATCGCCGGCGCGCCGATGGCAGATGACCTTACCCCGCCGCCCGCCGCGGCGATGGCCTCGGCATCGGACGACGACGCCTTCGCCTATCCCCCGCCTCTGGTTCTCGACGCCGAGGATGTGCCCGCACGCACCGGGCCGAGCCAGCCCCACCTCGAACTCGCCCTCGACCTGCTGCTGGAATTGCCGCTGATCCAGGATAATTCCGGCCCCATCGCCGAGGATGCCTCCTTCGGTCCCGATTTCGGCGCGGTGCGGGAGAGCGAAGGCGCTCCCGCCGGGGAGGCGCCGCCCGCTGCGACCATCGAAGAGGCCGACGCGCAGCCGGCGCTCCATCACGATCCGGTCGCGGTCTTCAGCCGTGATCCCAACGTTTTTCCGGCGCTGGCGTTCGAATATCACGCCCTGGCCGAGCAGGGCTTCGTGCCGCTCCCGGCCCCGCGCCCCACCGGCGCGGTCGAGATCGCCACCAGCGCCGGCGCCGAGGCGGTGGAAGCAGCGGAGGATGGCGAGCGCGACGGCATCTGGCCCTCGCCCGCCCAGCGCCTCAGCCTTGCCGGCGAGCAACTGGCGCGGGCGCAGAAGTGCTTGGCGGAAGCCATCTATTTCGAAAGTCGGGGTGAGCCCAAGCGGGGGCAGGTGGCGGTGGCGCAGGTCATCGTCAACCGGGTGTTCTCCGGCTACTACCCCAACGACGTGTGCGGCGCCGTCTACCAGAATGCCCACCGGCATCTGGCCTGCCAGTTCACCTTCGCCTGCGACAATGTGCGCGACGTGGTGCGCGAGCCGGACATGTGGGTGCAGGCCAAGGATATCGCCGCCGACATGCTGGACGGCAAATTGTGGCTCACCAGCGTGGGCCGGGCGACCCATTACCACGCCTACTGGGTGCACCCGAGCTGGGTGAGGGAGATGCGCAAGCTCGACCGCATCGGCGTGCACACTTTCTATCGCCCCCGCCGCTGGGGCGAGGGCTGAACCCACTGTCCGGCGTGTTTCACTCAACGCACTTTGGATAAATCGCGCGGAGCCTGAGCGTCGCACTCTCGGGACCCAGGCATAACCACCGGCCTGCCGGCGTCAGGCGTGGCCGGCGTCGCTTGAGAGCATGCCGGGGTCAACGCCCAGCTTGCGCAAGGCCAGGTTGTATTTTGCATCCACCCCCTCGCCGAAGATGAGATCCGAATCAGCCGGGCAATTCAGCCAGCCGTTGGCCTGGATCTCGGTCTCCAACTGGCCGGGCGCCCATCCGGCATAGCCCAGCGCCAGCACGGCGCTGCGCGGGCCGCGACCACCGGCAATGGCCTTCAGGATGTCCAGCGTCGCCGTCAGGCAGATGCCGTCATCAATGGGTAGGGTGGAGTTCTCGACGAAATAGTCGGCCGAGTGCAGCACGAAGCCGCGCCCGGTCTCCACCGGCCCGCCACGCAGAACCTTCACCGCTCCGGCGCTCTTGGGCAGCAAGATGCGCTCGGAGGAGGGGATCACGTCGAGCTGGACCAGGAGGTCGGTGAAGTCGATGTGGCTCGCCGGCTGGTTCACCACGATGCCCATGGCCCCCTCTGCTGAGTGGGCGCACAGATAGACGAGGGTGCGTGCGAATTGCTCGTCGCGCATGGTGGGCATGGCGATGAGCACCTGCCCGTCGAGAAAGCTCGACCCGCCGCTGGGGACGTTGGGTTTCTGGCTCGCAATCATTGTCAGAGGGTACCGCGCATCCGGACTTTTGGAAATGCGAATTGAGCGCGTCGCCGCAGGGGGTGGATGCGGAAAAGGCTTTAACCACCCCTTGTCCGTCCCTTGCCGACTTCTTGTCCGACCTTGGCCTGTCACACGCTTGTGCGCGTAGGGGGCTTTGCGCGCCGCCGCGGAGAGGCTACCGGCTGGGGCATGAACTTGCTGCGCACGTTGGCCGAGAGCGGCCGCATGGGGCTTGCCGCCCTGTCCATTTCGGGCCTTTGGCTTGCCGCCCTGCCGGCTCGGGCCGACACCCTCGCCAAGGTCCCGGGGGCCGAGGTGGAACTCATCGCCGGGGCGGTCGAGGGCGTCCAGGTGGATGCCGGCATCGAGGTGCGCCTCGCTCCCGGCTGGAAGACCTATTGGCGCTATCCCGGCGACAGCGGCGTGCCGCCGGCCTTGGCGTTCGAGGGGTCGCAGAACGTGGCCGGCGTTTCCATAGCGTGGCCGGCTCCGAAGCGCTTTTCTGACGGCGGTGGCGGGTTTTCCATCGGCTACAAGGGCGCGGTGCTGTTCCCGCTGAAGGTGGAGCTTGCCGATCCCGGCAAACCGGCGCGGCTCCAGATCGCGTTTGATTTCGCCGTTTGCGAGGCTTTGTGCATGCCGGCGAAGGTTGACCTTTCCCTGGTCATCGACGCCGCCGGCGGGGAGGATGCGGCACGCATCGCGGCCGCCCGCGCCACCGTGCCCGCCGCGCAGGCGCTGGGGTCCGTCGATACTCCCTCGGTGCGGTCGGTTGCGCTCGATACTGCGGCAACGCCCCATCGCCTGGTCATCGAGGTGAAGGCCACGAACCCAAAGGCCGACCTGTTCGCCGAAGGGCCCGATGCGCACTGGGCCCTGCCGCTGCCACAGAAGACTGCGCTGCCTGATGGAGTGGCCCGCTTCGTGATGCCGCTGGACGGCGTGCCCTCCGGAGTAGACCCCACGGGCGCGCCTCTCACCTTGACCCTGGTGGACGGCCCGAAGGCGATCACCACCACGGTGCCCGTTCCGGCGCCTTGAAAGGGTGCGCGGGCGCCTCTGCGACGGGCCGCGTGATACTGCCGGCGCGCTTTTCTCCTCCGTAAAACCCCGTATTGTCGGCGCGGGCCGGAACGGCCTGCGACTTTCGGAGAAAACGATGCCCATTTCGGTCGGCGAAAAACTGCCCAGCGCCACCTTCCGCGTTCCCACCGAAGACGGCCCCGTGCCGAAGACCACCGACGAGATCTTCAAGGGCAAGAAGGTGGTGCTGTTCGCGGTGCCGGGCGCCTTCACGCCCACCTGCCACAAGAACCACCTGCCGGGCTACGTCCATGAGGCCGACGCCATCAAGGCCAAGGGCGTGGATGCCATCGCCGTGGTCTCGGTGAACGATCCCTTCGTCATGGGCGCCTGGGAAAAGGCCTCCGGCGCGGACGGCAAGATCGTGTTCCTGTCCGATCCCGACGCATCCTTCTCCACCGCCCTCGATCTCACCTTCGACGGCTCGGCCGCCGGCCTTGGCGTGCGCTCCAAGCGCTATTCCATGGTGGTGGAAGACGGCGTGGTGACGAGCCTGAACGTGGAGGACGTGCCCTCCAAGGCCGATATCTCCAGCGCCTCGGCTCTGCTCGCGCAGCTCTGAGCGCCTTCGCACCGCCTTGGCCCTCCGGCCTGGCCGGAGGGCTTCCTCAGGCGGCCCCGGTCCGGTGCCGCGTCTGGCGGCGCAGCGGCCTCAGGCGATGATGTCCGGGAACAGCTGATCCTCCACTTGGCTGATGCGATCCTTCAGCTGCAGCTTGCGCTTCTTCAGCCGCTGGATCTGGAGCACGTCCGATCCGGACACCGCCAACAGTGCGTCGATGGCGGTGTCGAGGTCGCGATGCTCCTGCTTCAGCCGCTCGAGATGGATCCTGAGATCCCGTTCGTCGTCGCTCGTCATTCCCACATCCGTCACCGGCAGGATCGGCATCGGCATCCGCGGGCCATCACGCCGGGCGGCGCCGGCAGACCCCCATGGACACAAATACGCGACCCCGCTGCCGCATCGCCGAGGCCCTGGAAAACGACCGCTTCCCAAGGATGCAACAGGGCAGCCGCCCTTCCCCCGAATTCGGTACTGACTATGGCATGCGCTTGCCGCGCTGCAAGATGGGAGCTTGCCGGAGGATCAAGAAAGGCAATCGACTCTTCGTCGGCTCCGTGACAGACTGATGTCGTGTTGCAGACAGGGAGAGGCTTAGAATGTCCATCCAGTCGCACCTTCAGGAGTTGAAGCGGCGCCATCAGGCCATTGAGCAGGAACTCAACCGCGAACTTGCACGTCCGGCTTCCGACACCGTTCGCATTGCCGAATTGAAGCGCAAGAAATTGGTCCTTAAGGACCAGATGACCAAGATCAACGGATCTTCCACCCTACATTGATGGTTTGACGGGACGTCCCCGGCCGGGCGGTCGTGTCCGGACGGGGCGTTTTCGGGTCTTGCGAACCGAGCCGAGCGGCCGGCGCCGCAGCAACCCTTTGCGTTCCGGCGCCGGGGGCTTTAATCCGGCGCCATGGCTCCTCCCCTCGTTCTCCTCCAGGACATCCATCTGCGCTTCGGCGCCACACCCCTGCTCGACGGGGCGGAACTTTCGGTTTCCGCCTCCGAGCGCGTGTGCCTTGTCGGGCGCAACGGTTCCGGCAAGTCGACGCTGCTGAAGGTGGCGGCGGGCATGGTGGCGCCGGATTCCGGCACCCGTTTCTTCCAGCCCGGCACCACCGTGCGCTACCTGCCGCAGGAGCCCGATTTCTCCGGCTACGCCACGACCTTGGCCTATGTGGAGGCGGGGATGGGGCCGGGGGATCAGGAGTATCGCGCCCAATATCTGCTCGACGAGCTGGGCCTGACCGGTCGGGAAGACCCCTCCAACCTCTCCGGCGGTGAGGCGCGGCGGGCCGCGCTCGCCCGCGTCATCGCGCCGGAGCCGGACGTGCTGCTCCTCGACGAGCCCACCAACCATCTCGACCTGCCGGCCATCGAATGGCTGGAAAGCGAGCTGAGGGGCCTGCGTTCGGCCATCGTCCTCATCAGCCATGACCGGCGCTTCCTGGAAACCCTGTCGCGCGCCACCGTGTGGCTCGATCGCGGCCAGACCCGGCGGCTCGAACAGGGCTTTTCCGCCTTCGAGGCCTGGCGCGACGAGGTGCTGGAGCAGGAGGAGACCGAGCGCCACAAGCTCGACCGCAAGATCGTCGCGGAACTGGACTGGCTGCGCTACGGCGTCACCGCCCGGCGCAAGCGCAATGTGCGTCGCCTCGGCCTGCTGCATTCCATGCGCAAGGACCGCCGGGACGAGCGCCGCGCCGTCGGCAACGTCAAGCTCACGGTGAGCGAGGCGGAGACCTCCGGCAAGCTGGTCATCGAGGCCAAGGGCATTTCCAAGTCATACGGCGACCGCACGGTGGTGAAGGATTTCTCCACCCGCATCCTGCGCGGCGACCGCATCGGCATCATCGGTCCCAACGGCGCGGGCAAGACCACCCTCATCAAGCTCTTGACCGGGGAACTCGCCCCCGACAGCGGCACGGTGAAGCTGGGCACCAACCTGGAGATCGCCAGCCTCGACCAGAAGCGCGCGGCGCTCGATCCCACCACCACCCTGCGTGATGCGCTCACCGGCGGCGGTTCGGATCAGGTGATGGTGGGCGGCCAGCCCAAGCACGTCATCGGCTACCTGAAGGACTTCCTGTTCTCCCCCGACCAGGCCAACGCGCCGCTCTCGGTGCTGTCGGGCGGCGAGCGTGGCCGGCTGATGCTGGCGCGGTCCCTGGCGCTGCCCTCCAACATGCTGGTGCTGGACGAGCCCACCAACGACCTGGACCTCGAGACCCTAGACCTGTTGCAGGAGATGGTGGCCGACTATCCCGGCACGGTGATCCTGGTGAGCCACGACCGTGACTTCCTCGACCGCACCGTCTCCAGCGTCATCGTGGCCGAGGGCGACGGCGTGTTCCGCGAATATCCCGGCGGCTATTCGGACATGGTGACGCAGCGCGGCCGCGGCGTGGAGGCGCGGGACAAGGGCGCGCCGGTGGTGAAGGCCAAGGCCGGCGCGGGGGAAAAGAGCGAGCCGGCGACGGCCGCACCGTCCCCGTCCAAGGACAAGCGCAAGCTCTCCTTCCACGAGCAGCACGCGCTGAAAACCCTGCCGAAGACCATGGCGACACTCAAGACCAAGGTGGAGAAGCTCGCCGCTGAACTAGCCGACCCGGCCCTTTACGCCCGCGACCCTGCCCGCTTCCAGAAGACCTCGGCCGCGCTCACCGAGGCCCAGGGCGCACTGGATGCGGCGGAAGAAGAGTGGCTGCGGCTGGAAATCCTGAAGGAGGAACTGGAGGGCTGAGCGAGAGGCCGCTCAGCCGCCCTTGCGGGCCACCAGCACCGCGCTCTCGAAATCGATCACCAGGTCGCCGTGCTGGTTGGTGCCGGAATTATAGGCCTTCAGCAGGCCCCATTGGGGCCGCCCGCGGGTGGCGATCTTCTCCCGCGCCTCGGTGGCGTAGGTGATGGTGTCGCCCGCATAGACCGGCTTCAGCCAGCGCAAATTGGTGAAGCCGGGGGAGGGACCGACCTCCAGCATGCGCCCGCCCTTGGCCTCGAGCGCCTTGGTCGATCCCGTGTTGAAGGCGATGAAGAACTTCATCCACATGGATGCCGTGTGCCAGCCGGAAGCCACCAGCGCGCCGAAATGGCTGCGCTTGGCTGCCTCCGGATCCACATGGAAGGGCTGGGGATCATAGAGCTTGGCGAAGGCGATCATCTCGGCTTCCGTGAAGGTGTGGCGGCCGAGTACCTCGTGGTCGCCGATTTCCAGTTCCTCGAAATAGGTCATGCGAGGCGTGCTCCCGGATTGCGGCGGCCGATCATGATGACGCAGACCTGCGACATGGCAACGGTCTTGTCCGGCTTCACCAGCTCGAAGCGGAAGGTGACGAGGCCCATGTCCGGCTTGCTCTTGGAAGTGCGGCTTTCCAGCACCGTGCGGCGCAGGGTCAACACGTCGCCGGGAAACACCGGGGCGAGCCACTTGTTCTCGGTGATGCCGGGGGAGCCCATGCCGGCGGTGCGCAACAGGAAGCCGTCGCAGATCAGCCGCATGAGGACGGCGCAGGTGTGCCAGCCGGACGCCGCCATGCCCCCGAGCAGGGACGCCTTGCCGGCCTCCTTGTCCAGATGCATGGGCTGGGGATCGAACTCGCGGGCGAACGCGACGATCTCCTCCTCGCCGAACTGGTGCGAGCCGAACGTCTTCACCTCACCGATGATGAAATCTTCGAAGAAGATGTCTGGCAAGGCGTCCCTCCTGTCGTTGGACTGCGATGGAAGGCGAGGATGCCGCAAACGTCAAGGTGGGCTGGGGATAAGGGGCTGCACGGGCGATCAGAACATCATCTTGTCCACGCCGATCAGCTCGTGCCGCATGTTGAGCGGCACCGGGAAGCCGTAGCCCTCCACGCGATTGGCGGAGCGCAGCGCGCCTTCCTCAGAACCAGGGACTAAAGAGCGTCGACCCCATGGGCGACCATAACATGGCGTCCCTCAGCCAGTCGATCTCATAGCGGTATGTTCAGGATGGACCCCAAGTGTTCTGTTGTTGAAATTTGATCTCGATCTGAATTTATCCGATCTCGTTTCGAAGAAAACGCGTGAAATGTAGAGGGCATTGAAGCCAGTCGGCAGGTGATTAATTTTAATTCTGGCTAGAGAGAGGTGGTTAGTTTAGATCGCCTTGGCTTTAGAGCAAAGCCGCCGGCGCCATGTGCTTGATCTCGAAGGTGAGGACTTCCGTGCCATCCTCCCGCTGGGCGCTGTTGCGGCGGTGAAAAATGGTCCAGCCCGGCCTGCTGCCGCTGGGGCGGGCATCCAGGACCTCGGTGAAGAAGGTGAGGGTATCGCCCGCGCGCACGGGGGCGAGCCATTTCAGCTCGGTCATGCCGAAGCCCACGCCCACCGGCGAGAGCACGGCCGGGTGATCGGGCGGCAGGCCGTCCACTGCGGCCGCGCGCACGAAAAGGCCCATCCAGACGCAGGCCGTGTGCCAGCCCGAGGCGACCAGACCGCCGAACGGGGAGGCAGCGGCTGCCGCCTCGTCCACATGGAAGGGCTGGGGATCGAAGGCTTGGGCGAAGCGCAGGATCTCCGCTTTCGTGAAGGTGAAACGGCCGATCTCCACCGGCCCCTCGTGCCCGGCCATTCCCGATCCCTTATACTGTCGGCCTCGGTCTTGGTTGGAGGCCAAGTGGGTTACGCTCAAATGCCGCGCAGGCTCGACCAATGGCCATGAGCCAAGCTCTTGGCCATTGGTCTGGGCTTCAGTTGGCGAAGCGGAAGTGCAGCACGTCGCCGTCGGCGACCACATATTCCTTGCCTTCGAGGCGGAAGCGCCCGGCCTCGCGGGCGCCGCCCTCGCCCTTGAACTTCACATAATCGTCGTAGGCGACGGTCTCGGCGCGGATGAAGCCCTTCTCGAAATCCGAATGGATCACACCCGCCGCCGCCGGCGCCTTGGTGCCGGCCGTGATGGTCCAGGCGCGCGCCTCCTTCGGCCCCACGGTGAAATAGGTGAGAAGCTGGAGCAGTTCGTAGCCGGCGCGGATCACCCGGTTGAGACCGGGTTCGTCCAGGTCGATGGCCTCCAGATAGTCCTTCTGCTCCTCGGGGGGCAGGACGGCGATCTCGCTCTCGATCTTGGCCGAGACCACCACCGCCATGGCGCCTTCGAGCTTGGCCCGCTCGAACACCTGCGCGGAGAGGGCGTTGCCCTCCTTGGCCGAGGCCTCCTCCACGTTGCACACATAGAGCACCGGCTTGGCGGTCATGAGGCCGAGCTGGGAGAACAGTTTCTCTTCCTCCGGCTTCACCTGCGCGAGGCGGGCGGGCTTGCCCTCGCGCAACAGGACCAGGGCGCGGGTCATGAGGTCGAGGGTTTCCTTGGCCTCCTTGTCGGCGCCCTTGGCCTTCTTCTCCAGCGCGGCCGCGCGCTTCTCCAGGCTTTCGAGATCGGCGAGCATCAGCTCGGTCTCGATGGTCTCGATGTCGTCCACGGGAGAGATCTTGCCCTCCACATGGGTCACGTCGCCGTCCTCGAAGCAGCGCACCACATGGGCGATGGCGTCGCACTCGCGGATGTTGGCGAGGAACTGGTTGCCGAGCCCCTCGCCCTTGGAGGCGCCGCGCACCAGCCCCGCGATGTCCACGAAGGTGAGCCGGGTGGGGATGATCGCCCCCGAGCCGGCAATCTCGGCCAGGGTATCGAGCCGCGGGTCGGGCACCGCGACGTCACCCACATTGGGCTCGATGGTGCAGAACGGATAGTTCGCCGCCTGCGCCGCCGCGGTCTGGGTGAGCGCATTGAATAGGGTGGACTTGCCCACGTTGGGAAGCCCGACGATGCCGCATTTGAAGCCCATGGAACGCTCGGGTTTGGCCGCCGGCCGGTATCGGGGCAGCAGTGTCAGATTGGCGAGGGATGTCGCGGGGACAGCTCTTGCCATCCGCATATCCCCTCACGGCGTGGCTCCGCAACCCATGGGACCATCACGCCGGGCCGCATCGGTCCGCGAAGGCCCGCGCCTCAGCCCTTCTCGCCCACCCGCTTCTGCTCGCCGAAGCCCTGGGCATCCAGGAACAGGTGGGCGCGGTTCTGGAACTCCTCCGGCCGCTTCTGGGTGAGCAGGTCGGCAAAGTCGGCGCAGGCGTCGCAGATGGCGTCGAGCCAGGGTTTCTCGCTCTTGGCGAAGTCGTTGAGCACATAGGCATGCACCAGCGCCTTGTCGCCGGGATGGCCGATGCCGAGGCGGATGCGGAAATAGTCGTTGCCGCACTGGGCGGTGATGGACCGCAGGCCATTGTGGCCCGCATTGCCGCCGCCCTTCTTGATGCGCAGCTTGGCGGGGGGCAGGTCCAGTTCGTCGTGGAAGACGAAAATGTGGTCGAGGGGGATCTTGTAGAAGCGCTGCGCCTCGGCGACGGCGCGCCCGCTCTCGTTCATGTAGGTCTCGGGGAACAGCGCGATCACCTTCTCGCCGCCGATCTCGCCCTCCGCCGCCATGGACTGGAAGCGGCGGCGCAGCGGGCCGAGGCGGTGGCGGCGGCAAATGGCATCAAGCGCCATAAAGCCGATATTATGCCGGTTGCCGGCATATTTCGGGCCGGGATTGCCGAGCCCTGCGAACAGGAACATGTGGCGCCTCCGGCCCGAATATTCTGGACCATCCGGCTGCCAGTGCGGCAGCAGGATGGAGATCGCCAGCTCAGGCCTTGGCCGCTTCAGCCGCGTCTTCGGCCGCGGCATCCGCCTGGCCCGACGGGGCGACGACGGTGCCCAGCGTGTCATCGCCATGGCCGGCCCAGGTCACGCCCGCGGGCAGCTTGATGTCGGACAGGTGGAAGCTGTCGCCGTAGTTGGCACCGGTCAGGTCCACTTCGACGGAAGCCGGGATCGACTCGGCGGGGCAATCCAGCTCCACGGCGTGGGCCACGACGTTGAGGGTGCCGCCAGCCTTGATGGCGGGGGAGGCTTCCTGGTTCACGAAGTGCACCGGCACTTCCACCGTCACGGTCGCGCCCTGGGACACGCGCAGGAAATCCACGTGCAGCGGGAAATCCTTCACCACGTCCATCTGGTAGTCGCGGGGGATTACGCGGTGCTTGGTTCCGTCCACGTCGATCTCGAACAGCGTGGTGAGGAAGTGGCCAGCGTAGATGGTCTTGTTGATCTCGCGGAAGTTCAGCGAGATCGTCACCGGCTCCTGCTTCTCGCCGTAGATCACGGCGGGCACGCGCCCGGCGCGGCGCTCGGCACGGGCGGCCCCCTTGCCGGCCCGCGGGCGCGCCACAGCCTTCAGTTCCTTGATGGCAGTCATGGCACTCGTCCTAACATTGATAAGATTCTACAACGACGCATGTCGCGATGCGGGCACGCGTCTTCGACCGCGGCACGCCTCCAGGGGGGCGCATGCCGCGAGCGAAGGCGCGCTTATAGCGGTGCGCCGGCATGGATGCAAGAAAGGCGGGCCTTTTCAGGCATCGCAAAATACCGTGGGGGAAGAGATGCGGCGAAGCGCAGGGCGCAATGGGGCGGCGGCCAGCCTGCTTTCAGGCCTGGTCCTGATGGGGGCATTCGTCCCGGGGGCGGCGCTGGGCCAGCAGGCCACGCCTCCCCCGCCCGCGGCCGAGCTTGCTGCCAGCCTCGCCACGGCCAACGCACGCATCGCGGTGTGGGACATTCCCGATATCGATCTTCTGCCCGATGACGAGAACGGCCGTCTCGTCCGTTACGGCCGCTCGGTGCTGGAGGAGAGCGCGCGCCATATCGGTCCTGACGCGGCCGACCCGGCCCAGCGCTTCGCCGGCAACAACTTGGCCTGCGCCAACTGCCATCTAGATGCCGGGCGCAAGAAATTCGGCCTGCCGCTGGTGGCCGCGGCGGCGGATTATCCGCGCTATTCCACCCGTTCCGGCGAGCGGGCGGAGCTCGCGGACCGCGTCGACAGCTGCATGACGCGCTCCATGAACGGTCGCGCTATGCCACGGGATGCGCGGCCCATGCGCGCCCTGCTCGCCTATCTCACCCTCCTGTCCTCGGCGCTGCCGAAGGATGCGAACATCGCGGGGGCCGGCGCCGGTGCCATCCCGCTGCTCGACCGGCCGGCGGATCCCGCGCGCGGGGCGGTGGTCTATGCGCAGACCTGCGTCGTCTGCCACCGGTCCGGAGGCGAAGGCCTGCGCCGTAACGCGGTGGATGCAAGCTTCGGCTATGGGGTGCCGCCGCTGTGGGGGCCAGACAGCTTCAATGACGGTGCGGGCATGAGCCGGCTCATCACCATCGCCAATTTCGTCCATGACAACATGCCGAACGGCGTCAGCTGGGTCATGCCGGTGCTTGCGCCGGAGGACGCCTGGGACGTCGCGGCCTATGTGGCAAGCCAGAAGCGGCCCCATCGCGCGGGGCTCGACCGGGATTTCCCGGACCTGCTCGACAAGCCCGTGGACACTCCCTACGGCCCCTATGCGGACGGCTTCCCGCAGGCGCAGCACAAGTATGGGCCGTTCGGCCCCATCGGCGCCGAGATCGCGCGGCTGAAGGCAGCCAAGGGTCGCGTCCCCAATCCAAACGTACGGTGAGGGTGTTCGGGCACCCGGCCGCCTATTTGGGCGTGCCGGACTGGCAGGCGTTCGGCTTGCCCTGGCCGAACCAGTTGCCGCATTTGTCGCAGCCGCCGAGGCCGAGGGCGAGCGCCGCGACCACGGCGAGACGGATGACGGCGCGCATGGCTTCTCCTGTTCGATGCGGCGCGACTTTAGAGCGTTTTCGCGCGAAGTGGATACCGGTTCGCGCGAAAACGCGTCAGCCAAGTCGTGCTCGCCAAGCGGCGGGGAAGGGAATCCCGTCCCCGCCTGCTCCGGCTCAATAGACGATGACGTGCCGCACCACCTCGCCGCGGTCGAGGCGGTCGAAGCCCTCGTTGATCTCATCGAGCGGACCGGTGGAGGAGAGCAGGCGGTTCACCGGCAGTTTGCCGCGCTGGTAGAGCGCCATGAAGCGGGGAATGTCGCGCGGCGGCACGCAGCTGCCCATGTAGCTGCCCTTGATGGTGCGCTCTTCTGCCACGAGGTGCACCGGGGGCAGCGAGACCCGGGCGTTGGGATTGGCGAGGCCGCCCGTGGCGGTGGTGCCGCCGCGCTTGGTGATCTTGTAGGCCAGCTCGAAGGCGGGGGCGGAGCCTGCCATCTCCACCGCATGGTCCACGCCGCCCTTCGTTGCGGCCTTCACGGCATCCACCACATCGGGATCGTTGGCGAGGAAGGTGTCGGTGGCGCCCAGCGAGCGGGCGATGTCGAGCTTGGCCGGCGACAGGTCGAGGGCGACAATCTGCTCCGCCCCGGCCGCCACCGCGCCCATCACCGCCGACAGGCCGACGCCGCCGAGGCCCACCACCGCGACGCTCTGGCCGGGCCGCACGCCGCAGGTGTTCACGATTGCGCCGACGCCGGTCATCACCGCGCAGCCGAACAAAGCGGCATCCACCAGCGACATCTCGGGGTCGATCTTGATGATGGAGCGGCGCGATATCACCGCATATTCGCCGAAGCCGGAAATGCCGCACAGATGATAGGCATCGGTGCCGTCATCGCAGGTCAGCCGCCGGCCGCCGCCGAGCAGGGTGCCGGCGCCGTTGGCCGCCTGGCCGGGGCCGCACATCTGGGCCCGCCCGTCGAGGCAGGAAGGGCAGGTGCCGCAGGTGGGCACGAAGCTCATCACCACATGGTCGCCGGGGGCAAGATCGGTCACGCCGGGGCCCGGCTCCACCACCACGCCGGAGGCCTCGTGGCCGAGCACCATGGGCAGCTGGCGGGGACGGTCGCCATTGATCACGGACAGGTCGGAATGGCACAGGCCAGCCGCCGCAATCTTGATCAGCACCTCGCCGGCCTGGGGCGGGGCGAGCTCAACCGTTTCAATGGAGAGCGGGCGCGTCTGTCCGTAGGGCTTGCTCACAGGGGACGCACGGAGCACGGCGGCGCGAATACGCATGATATTTCCTCCCGAGCCTCTTTGCCGACCGTATTGGGGGCGCCGGGGCGCACCGTCAAGCCGGCGCGGCTGCACAGTTGGGAGGGGTGAATTTCAGTCGCGCGGACGGAAAGTCGGGGCACCGGACGCCGCGCGCGCAGCGGCGTCCGGTGCCTTGCGGATGCGGCCCGGCCGCGTGGGCGCCGGGCCGCCGGAAGACGACAGCTCAGGCAACTTCGGCGGCGGTCATGCGGGCGAGCAGCAGATCGGCGGTTTCTCCCGCGAGGAGGGCGACGTTCTCGTCCCGGGTGATCATGGCGGCGACGATGGCCCCGTCGATCAGCAGTCCCAGCTGATGGGCGGCGCCGTCCGGGTCCGGCGCGCCGGCCTCCGCGGCGAGGCGGGAGAGGGTCGCGAGCACCACCTTCTTGTGGGCGAGGGCGATCTGGCGCATGCGATCATCCCTTTTGTCGTGCTCGGCCACCGCATTGATGAATGGGCAGCCGAAGAAACGGTCGTCGCCGAACCAGTCGCGCAGCACCGGGAAGATGCGGCGCAGGCGGGAGAGAGGTGTTGCCTCTCCCTTGAGCAGTTCGCCGAGGAACCAGTCGCGCCAGGCCGCGCCCTCGCGCTCCAGCACTGCTTCCACCAGCCGCTCCTTGGAGCCGAATGCCTTATAGAGCGTCGCCTTCGCCGTGGCCGCCTCCGCCACCACCGCGTCCACGCCCACGGCGGTGATGCCGTATTGGCAGAATAGCCGCGTCGCCGCCGCGATGATGCGCTCGCGCGCCTTCGGTTCAGCCTCGGCAGGCAGCTCCAGGGCGTGATGGGGATTGAAGGTTCCCGCGGTGCTCCCTGCCTGGGGACTCCCCATCTGGGCCTTCTGCGTACGTACCTTGGGCGCCTGGGTCCGCGCCGTCTTCGCCTGCTGCATTGCTTCTCACCACCGTGCCGCTTTGGTGGGCACAAAGACAGACCTGTCTGTTAAATACAGGCAGGATTCATGCCGCGCAATCCCGGCGCTGAAACTCGAAAAATCCTGCCTTCTCTTAAGGAAACACCGTTTCCCGGTGGGTGCGGCACGTCAGGCTTGCGTCTGGCACGTGCCGTGCATAAGACAGACCGGTCTGTCTATATCTGCCGAGGAAGATCCCGATGTCTCAATCCAACACCGTCCTGACCGGCTGCCTGATGCCTGAAGCGACCACGGGCTGTCTTGCCCCCATCGACAAGGACGGGCTCGAGAAGCTCATCGCCGCCGGCAAGGCCGACCCGAAAGTCATCAAGACGCTGAAGTGCAAGACGGTGGCCGAGGGTCGCTTCCGTCATGCGAACTACATCCGCAACCTTGCCCCCTACATCGTGGACGAGCCCCCGGGACTGCTCGGCGACGACACTGCGCCGAACCCGTCCGAGGCCTCCCTCGCTGCGTTGGGCTCCTGCCTCGCGGTGGGTCTGCACGCCAATGCGGTGCATCGCGGCTGGACCGTGCGCAAGCTGGAACTCCAGCTGGAAGGGGATCTCAACATCACCGCGGTGTGGGGCACGGGCGATGTCAGCGAGAAGCCGGTGGGCTTCACCGACGTGCGCGTGAAGGTCGAAATGGAGTGCGACGGCGTGCCGAAGGAAGACGTGGACGCCCTCATCTCCCACGTCACCAAGTGGTCGCCGGTGGCCAACACCTTCGTGCGCCCGGTCAACCTCGAGGTGGCGCTGGCCTGATCCGGCCTGCGCCATCTCCACGGCATGCCCGGTTGATCCGGGCGTGCCCCACCTTCCGCCTTCCGGGACCTGAGGATTGCCATGTCGCTGACCGCCGTGACCGCCTTGTCGCCGCATGATCTGTCCGCATCCGAGCTCGATCCGGGGGCGGCCCTCGCCGAGATCGGCAAGATCGCGGTGACCGACCTGTCCGCCTGGGTCCGCGCCATCGACGAGGGCACCTATCCGGCCACCCTGCTGCACCGCTTCGCCGATTCCGGTGCCTTCCGCCTGCATCTCGCCGAGGGGCATCAGCTCGGTGCGGCTATCGAGGGCATGAGCCGCATCTCCGAGGTGTGCACCTCTTCCGCCTTCATGGCGTGGTGCCAGAACACCCTGGTCTGGTACCTGATCAATTCAGAGAACACGGTCGCCAAGTCCAAGTATCTGGCCGCCGCCGCCACCGGCCATGTGCTGGGCGGCACGGCGCTGTCCAATCCCATGAAGTCCTTCTTCGGCATCGAGACGCTGAAGCTGAAGGGCACCCGCGTGGATGGCGGCTACAAGGTGAAGGGCATCCTGCCGTGGGTGTCGAACCTCGGCCCGGACCATTTCTTCGGCGCCATCTTCGCGCTGGAGGGCGGCGAGCCAGTGATGGCGCTCATCGATTGCGCCGATCCTGCGGTGACGCTGAAGCCCTGCGAGCCCTTCCTCTCCATGGATGGCACCGGCACCTACGGCGTGCAGGTCCGCGACCTGTTCGTGCCCGACGACATGGTGCTGGCGCACGAGGCCATGCCTTTCGTGAAGAAGATGCGCGCCGGCTTCATCCTGTTGCAGGCGGGCATGGCCATCGGCCTCATCCGCGACTGCATCGCCATGATGCGCGAGGTGGAAGGCCCGCTGGGCCACGTCAACCGCTTCCTCGACGTGCAGCCGGACGCCATGGCCGAGACCTTGGCCGCCATGGAGGCGGAGGTGAACGCGCTGGCGCAGACCCCCTTCGACGCCAGCCCGGACTATTGGCGGCGCGTGGTGGCGGCCCGTCTTCTCGCCGGCGAGAAGAGCGTGGAGGCGGCGCACAATGCGATGCTCCATTGCGGCGCTCGCGGCTATGTGCGGGCCAGCCGCTGCCAGCGCCGCCTGCGCGAGGCCTATTTCGTCGCCATCGTCACGCCGGCCACCAAGCAGTTGAAGCTGATGCTGGACCAGATGCCAGCCTAGCGCCTTCAGCACGTTAGTGCCCGCCGGCGCGATGAAAGACGCGGCGGCCGGTGCCAAGCCTCCATTTCAGAACACGCGAGGGGCGCAAAGCCTCCGACACCTTCCGGTTTTCTCGTCGTCCACCCTGCGAGAGGGGATCACCATGAGTGCCATTCTGATTTCGCCGTCCGACCTGTCCACGCTGATCCTGTCCGAGCCCACCGTCGTCATCGACACGCGCAACCCGGAGAGCTACGCGGCGGGGCACGTTCCCAGCGCGGTGAACCTCCACGAGATCTTCACCTTCCTCGCAACCTCGACCCCCGAGGGCTATGCGGAACTGCGCGCCAAGTTCGCCGACGCCTTCGGCAAGGCCGGCCTCTCCGGCAAGGAGACGGCGGTGCTTTACGAGCAGTCCATGAATTCGGGCTTCGGCCAGTCCTGCCGCGGCTATTTTCTGCTCACCTTCCTCGGCTATCCCAAGATCAAGGTGCTGCACGGCGGCTTTGCCGCCTGGGAGGCCGCCGGCCTGCCCGTCACCACCGCCGTGCCCGAGCCGAAGGCCGCCGCCTTCCCGGTGGATGAGGCGGCGGGCGAGGTGATCATCGACGCCGCCGCCATGCTCGCGGCGGTGGAGGACCCTGCCGTCGCGAAGCTCGACGTGCGCGACGTGGACGAGTGGATCGGCGAAAGCTCCTCGCCCTATGGCAAGGACTTCTGCCCGCGCAAGGGCCGCATCCCCGGCGCCAAGTGGATCGAGTGGTACCGCATGATGAAGCCCACGGCCGAAGGCCCGCGCTTCAAGTCCGCCCCCGAGATCCTCGCCGAGTGCGCCACGGTGGGCATTTCACCTGAAACCCCTGTCTATCTCTACTGCTTCAAAGGGGCGCGGGCGTCCAACACCTTCCTCGCGCTGAAAGAAGCGGGGGTGAAGGACGTGAAGATGTATTTTGGCTCCTGGAACGAGTGGTCGCGCGACCCGGCGCTCCCCATTGAGGAGGGGCATCCGGCGACGGCCACGGCCTGAACCGAAGGAGCTATGAGCGTGCCCGAGATCACCTGCTATTTCAGCCCTCAATCGGGCTATGCCTATCTGGGGCACCCCCGCCTCGTCGCCATCGCGCGCGAGCACGGCGCCAGCATTCTCTGGCGGCCCGTGGACATATTGAAAGTCTTCGCCGAGGGCGGCTCCACCGCCCCGGCCAAGCAATCTCCCGTGCGCAATGCCTACCGCAAGAAGGACATCGTGCGCTGGGCGAAGCTGCGCGGCATTCCCATCTCCACCGAGCCGGCGTTCTGGCCCACGGACACGCTGCCCGCCTGCCGGCTGATTGCCGCCGCGCAAGGCGAGGGGATCGACCCCGAAGCCCTCATCTTCGCCTGCCTCAGTGCGGTGTGGGCACGGGACATCCAGATTTCCGACCGCGCCAACCTGATCCGCCTCGCCGACGAGGTGGGGCTTGATGGCGCGCACCTCGTGGAACTGTCCGACAGCGTGGCCGCCGCCGAGCAGGTCCAGCGCAACACGGTGGCCGCCATCGAGGCCGGCGTGTTCGGCTCGCCCACCTATGTGGTGAATGGCGAACTCTTCTTCGGCCAGGACCGGCTGGATTTCGTCGCGGCAGCACTGGTGGCCGAAGCGTCGGGGGCGCCGCGATGAGCGCCCCCGTCGTCATCGTTGGGGCGGGGCAGGCGGCGGCGCAGGCCGTCACCTCCCTGAAGGCCGAGGGGTATGCCGGCGATATCATCGTGATCGGCGACGAGCCCTATCTGCCCTATCAGCGCCCGCCGCTCTCCAAGGCCTATCTCGGCGACGAGATGACCGAGGACCGGCTCGAATTGAAGGCGCCCAAGTTCTATGCGGATGCCGGCGTTGACCTGCGCCTCGGCACCCGCGTCCCCCGCCTGCTGCCGGCCGAGAAAACGGTGGAATTGGCGGACGGCTCCCGCCTTGCCTACAGCGCCCTTTTGATCGCCACCGGCACCCGCGCCCGCGCGCTGCCGGTGCCGGGGGCGGAGCTTTCCGGCGTCTTCTCCATCCGCTCCATTGATGACGTGAAGCACTTCCGCGCCGCCGCGGTGCCGGGGGCAAAGCTCGTCATCATCGGCGGCGGCTATATCGGCCTCGAGGTGGCGGCCAAGGCGAAAAAGCTCGGCCTCGACGTGACCGTGGTGGAAGGCCAGCCGCGCCTGCTCGCCCGCGTCGCCTGCGCCACCATCTCCGATTTCACCCGCACCCTGCACGAGGGCAACGGCGTCACCATCCTCACCGGCGTGGGCGTGGCCCGGCTGGTGGGCCCGGAGCGGGTGACGGGGGTGGAACTGGCCGACGGCCGGGTGCTGCCGGCCGATCTTGTGCTCGCCGCCGTGGGCGCGGTGCCAAATGCGGAACTGGCGGCCGAGGCCGGGCTGGTGCTGGAAAACGGCATCCGCGTGGACGAGGCGACGCGTACCAGCGTGCCGGACATCCATGCCGTCGGCGATGTCGCCTCTTTTCCGAGCAGGCTCTATGGCCGGCGGGTTCGCCTTGAATCCGTGCAGAATGCCATCGATCAGGCCAAGGCTGCCGCGAAAGCGATCACTGGTGGTGCTGTTGCATACGATCCAATCCCCTGGTTCTGGTCCGATCAATACGATGTGAAGCTCCAGATCGCCGGCCTCCTCGACGGCTTCGAGCGCACCGAAACCGAGGGCGACGTGGCCGCCGGACGCTTCTGCGTGCGGTATTTCGCGGGGGATCGTCTGCTGGCGGCCTGCTCGGTCAACGATCCCAAAAGCCACATGCTGGCGCGCAAGGCGCTGGCCATTCCGCCGCCGGTGCCCGTACCCGGCTAGGCCGTGGCACGGGCATTGCCATCACGAGGCGTCACCTACCCAGCGTCATCTGCCCGCCCAACCTTTGCAACCCGCCCTCCTGGAGAGCCCTGATGTCGATGTTCTCGAACCCGTTCTCGCTGAAGTCGAAGCTCGGCCGCTGCCTGTGCGGGCGCCATGCGACGCCGGAAGAGCACGCATCGGCGGAGCGGGCGGCGGGGCTCGGCGACGAGGCGCGCTATCGTGATGTGGTGGCCTCGGGCCTCATGCGCGCGCTGTTTCCCAACGACATGAAGCGCCGCGCCTTCCTGAAGGCGGTGGGCGCCTCCACCGCCGCGGCGGCGCTCGCCACCTTCTTCCCGCTGGACGCCGCGACCGAGGCGTTCGCCGCCACCGGCAAGCCGGAGAAGACCGACCTGAAGGTGGGCTTCATCCCCATCACCTGCGCCACCCCCATCATCATGGCGCACCCCATGGGCTTCTATACGAAGCACGGCCTGAACGTGGAGGTGGTGAAGACCGCCGGCTGGGCGGTGATCCGCGACAAGACCATCAACAAGGAATACGACGCCGCCCACATGCTGGCGCCCATGCCGCTGGCCATCTCCCAGGGCCTCGGCTCCAACCCGATCCCCTTCGTCACCGCCGCTATCGAAAACATCAATGGCCAATCCTTCACCCTTGGCATCAAGCACAAGGACAAGATGGACGTGAAGTCGTGGAAGGGGCTGAAGTTCGCCATTCCCTACGACTTCTCCATGCACAATTACCTGCTGCGCTACCTGCTGGCGGAGAACGGCATCGATCCCGACACCGATGTGCAACTGCGCGTGGTGCCGCCGCCGGAGATGGTGGCCAACCTGCGAGCCGAGAACATCGACGGCTTCCTTGCCCCCGACAATATCGCCCAGCGCGCGGTGTTCGACGGCGTGGGCTTCATCCACTCTTTGTCCAAGACCATGTGGGACGGCCACCCCTGCTGCGCCTTCGCGGCGAGCCGGGAATTCATCACCACCATGCCCAACACCTATGCGGCGCTGCTGCGGGCCATCATCGATGCCACCGGCTATGCCTCCAAGGCCGAGAACCGCAAGGCCATCGCCGAGGCCATCGCCCCGCCGGCCTATCTCAACGCGCCGGTGACGGTGTTGGAGCAGGTGCTGGTAGGCAAGTTCGCGGACGGCCTCGGCAACATCAAGGATGACCCCAGGCGCATCGATTTCGATCCGTTCCCGTGGGAGAGCTTCGCGGTGTGGATGCTGACCCAGATGAAGCGCTGGGGCCAGATCAAGGGCGAGGTGGACTACGCCTCCGTCGCCAACCAGGTGTTCCTCGCCACCGACGCCGCCAAGGTAATGACGGAGATGGGGCTGACCCCGCCGGCCACCACCTCCAAGTCGTTCTCGGTGATGGGCAAGGTGTTCGATCCGGCGAAGCCCGCCGAATACGTCGCCTCCTTCGCCATCAAGCGGAGCTGAGCGATGAAGAGCCTCGGCGTGCGCGCCGGCCTGCTTTCGGTGCTGCTGTTCGTCGCCTTCTGCGCGCTCTGGCAGATCGCCGTCACCCCGAGCGCGAGCACGGGGCCGGCGCTCGATCCGGAATATGCCAAGCTCATGGGCATCTCCACCGTAGGGGCGAAGTCGGCCATGCCGGGGCCGCTCGACGTGGCGGCCAAGCTCTGGGACAACCTGAAGCGGCCGTTCTACGACAACGGGCCGAATGACAAGGGACTGGGCCTCCAGCTTCTCTATTCCATTGGGCGCGTGTTCATCGGCTATGGCCTGGCGGTGCTGGTGGCGGTGCCGGTGGGCTTTCTCATCGGCATGTCGCCGCTCGCATACCGCGCGCTCGACCCCTTCATCCAGGTGCTGAAACCCATCTCGCCCCTCGCCTGGATGCCGCTTGCGCTCTACACCATCAAGGATTCCGCACTCTCGGCCATCTTCGTCATCTTCATCTGCTCGGTGTGGCCCATGCTGCTCAACACCGCCTTCGGGGTTGGGGCGGTGCGCAAGGAGTGGCTGAACGTCGCCCGCACGCTGGAGGTCGGCCCATGGCGGCGGGCCTTCACGGTGATCCTGCCGGCGGCGGCGCCCACCATTCTCACCGGCATGCGTATCTCCATCGGCATCGCCTGGCTCGTCATCGTGGCGGCGGAGATGCTCGTGGGCGGCACCGGCATCGGCTACTTCGTCTGGAACGAATGGAACAACCTTTCCATCGCCAATGTCATCGTGGGCATCCTGCTCATCGGCGTCGTGGGCATGGTGCTCGACCTGATCCTGGCGCGCTTGCAGAAGCGCGTGACCTTTCCGGAGTGAGCGTCATGACCAGGACATCAGCCGAGACGGTGAATGCCGATCGCTTCATCTCCATCGAGGGCATCGCCCGGCGCTATCCGGCGGCGGGAGGCGGCTCCACCACCATCTTCGAGGACCTTTGGCTGCAGGTGCCGCGGGGTGAGTTCGTCTGCATCATCGGTCATTCGGGATGCGGCAAGACCTCCGTGCTCAACATCCTCGCCGGGCTGGAGACCCCGTCCGACGGGGTGGTGGTGGTGGATGGGCAGGCCATCGACGGGCCGAGCCTCGACCGCGCCGTCATCTTCCAGGGCCATGCCCTGCTGCCGTGGCGCAGCGTGCTCGGCAATGTCGCCTATGCGGTCTCCTCGCGCTGGCGCAAGGCGGGACGGACCGAGGTGGAGGAGCGGGCGAAGCGCTTCATCGACCTCGTGGGCCTCAAGGGCAACGAGGCCAAGAAGCCGGCGGAGCTCTCCGGCGGCATGCGCCAGCGCGTGGGCATCGCCCGGGCGCTGTCCATCGAGCCCAAGATCATGCTGATGGATGAGCCGTTCTCGGCGCTGGACGCGCTCACCCGCGGCACGTTGCAGGACGAGGTGCGTCGCATCTGCAAGTCCACCGGCCAGACCGTGGTGATGATCACCCACGACGTGGACGAGGCCATCTACCTCGCCGACAAGATCGTGCTCATGACCAACGGCCCGGAGGCCATGGTGGCCGAGGTGGTGGAGAACCCGCTGCCGGCCGACCGCCGCCGCGACAGCATCCACCACGAGCCGGATTTCTACACGGTGCGCAACCACCTGGTGGATTTCTTGGTGTCCCGCAGCCGCACCTTCAGGGACGAGAAGCCGGCGGGCTACGACCCGCGCCATCCGCCCCTGGTGCGCCTGGGCGTGCCGCCGGAGCCGCCGCCCGCCAACACCATTCCCTTTCCCGCCGTTGCCAAGGCCCGCGACTGACCGCGCGGCGCCGGCCCGACAAAACCAAGAGTGGAGAGCAAGACCCATGAAGCGCGAGCAACTCACCGAGAAGATCCTCGACATCAAGCGCGAGAAGGGCTGGACCTGGAAATACATCTGCGAGGAAATCGGCGGCATGTCGCCTTTTCTCGTGGTTGGCGCGCTGCTGGGCCAGATGAAGCTGGTGAAGCCGCTGGCGAAGAAGGCAGCCGAGCTGTTCGGCCTCTCCGAGGTGGAAGAGCGCATGCTGAACGAGGTGCCCATGCGCGGCGCCGGCACGCCCATGCCCCCCACCGACCCCCTCATCTACCGCTTCTACGAGCTGGTGATGGTGAACGGTCCGGCCTGGAAGGCGCTCATCGAGGAGGAGTTCGGCGACGGCATCATGTCCGCCATCGACTTCAACATGGAGATGGTGCGCGAACCCAATCCCAAGGGCGACAGGGTGCAAATCACCATGTCCGGTAAGTTCCTGCCCTACAAATACTATGGCAACGAGCAGGGCATCCCCGACTACGGCTTCAAGGAAAGCTGAGGGGCGTTCGCGCGGCCATCGCCGGCGCCGTCAAGGTGCCGTCAAGGTACCGCGAGGGTGCCGCGAAGGTGCTTGGCCCAAAACGAAAAACCCCGCCGGGCGACCGGCGGGGTTTTGCATTCCAGGGCCGCTGCAACGGCAGTTTCAGTCGTTGAAGAGCGCGGGCTGCTCGGGGGCCGGGGCCTCGCCTGCCGCCTGCTCGGTGGCGCCCTCGGCGCGAGTGCGGAAGCGACGGCGACGGCCGCGGCGGGCATCCGTGCCCTCGGCGGCCTCTGCGGCGACTTCGGGGGCCTCGACCGCCGCCGGCTCGCGGGCCGGCTCCGATGCGGGCTCGGCGCGGACGGGTTCAGGGCGGGGCGGCTCGGCGCGGGCGACTTCGCGAGCGGGCTCCGCACGAGGAGCTTCCGCACGAGGAGCTTCGGCACGAAGAGCTTCGGCACGTGGAGCCTCTGCCCGGGGCGCCTCAGCGCGGGGTTCGGCGCGTTCCTTGGCTATGGCGGGGGAGCCGGTGATGAAGGAGGGCAAGCCAAGATCCTGCTCCTCCACGCGCGGGGCGCGGGGCGGACGAGGGGCCTCGGCCTCCTCGCTGCGGGGGACGCGGGCAGCACGTGGCGTGAAGCCTTCGCCGGTCTCGTCGCGGTTGCGGCGGCGGAACTCGCGTGGCGCGCGATCCTCCCGGGGGGCGCGCTCCTCGCGCGGGGCGCGCTCTTCGCGGGGTGCCCGGTCTTCACGGGGCTCGCGCTGCTCGCGGGAATCCCGCTGCTCAATGGGCGCGCGATCGTCGCGCGGTTCACGCTGCTCACGGAAGTCGCGCTGCTCGCGGGGGGCCCGCTGCTCACGCGGTTCGCGCTGGTCCCGCTGCTCGCGGGCCTCGCGCTGCTCGCGGGGCTGGTAGCTTTCGCCACCCTCTTCGTCCCGGTTGCGGCGGTAATTGCCCTGACGGTTATCGCGCTGGCCGCGATCATCCCCACGATTGTCGCGATTGTCGCCACGGGTGTCGCGGTTCTCCCGCGCCTCGCGGGGCTGATAGGGCTGCTCGCCGCGGTTGAAGGGCGGCTGCGGCGCGTCGAGCGCGCCCACATCGTCCATATCCTCGTCGTCCATCTCGTCGTCGCGACCGAAGCCGGGCGGCGGTGCGAACTGGCCCTGGAGCGAGGCGATGAGACGCAGATAATGCTCGGCGTGCTGGAAATAATTCTCAGCGGCTACGTGATCACCGGACGACTGGGCGTCGCGAGCCAGCTGCTGATATTTTTCCGCGATGTGGTGGGCTGTTCCGCGCACCTTCGTGTCCGGGCCGTTCGATTCGTAGACCCGTGTCAGAGGGTTCGAGCTGCGCCGGTTGCCGTTGTTGTTGTTGTTGTTCCGGCCGCGCATGCGCTGCTTCTGCTGACCATTTCTCATGTGGATCAATCTCTACTCGCTCGGCGTTCACGCCGCCGTCTGCGCCCGGTCGCCATGCGCCGGTGAACTTTCGCAACACGCCCGACATAGGTTCCGGGCGGCGCACGCCAGGATGCGCGCTGTTCCGCTTTCGCAGGCCATGAACGTCAGCTTCGCGAGCCGCCTGCGCCGGCATTCGCGCTGGTCTGAAAGTGCGATCGTTCGTTAAGTCCGGATCTGTCCGATCATCGAGCCCCGTCCCGTGCCCCCCAGCACGGCCGCCGTTACACGATACGCTGCCGAGCCATGAGGCCCGCGCGCGCTCAACACCGTGAAACGATCTCACCGCCGGATGCTGGAGTGTGCGCAGCATGCGCGCGCATCATCCCACCGCATCCATAGCGCCCGAAACATCTGCTTGAGATTTCGGAAGCCCGCATCAGCCCCTTGGGCCAACGCATCGGTTCGATTCCTGAAATAGACACTAGCCATTTCCCTCCAAGGTTCCAAGCGGTTTTTTCTCAGTTTGCGCGATGCCGACCTTGGAGTGCTGCCAAAGTACGAGCCCGGAAACTCAGTCCCCGCTACGGAACTTACCGGCGGATGGCGACGAGAGCCCTGGGGATGCCCGCAAGATCGCGCCGTGCGGGGCCTGCCACTTCAAGTCCCGCCGCCGCAACCCGTTCCGAAACCGCCTGCTCCTGCCCCGCGCCCAGTTCCAGCACAGCGATGCCGCCGGGACGCACGAGGCGCGGCAAATCGGCGGCGATGGCGCGGTAGGCGAGGAGGCCGTCAGCCCCGGCCTCCAGCGCCAGGTGCGGGTCATGCAGGCGGACCTCGTCGGGCAGTTCCAGCATGGCGGAGGAGGTGATGTAGGGCGGGTTCGAGACCACGAGGTCGAAGCCGCCGGCCAGCGCCGTTCCCCAGTCGCCCACCACCACATGGGCGCGCGCGGCGAGGCCGTTGAGCGCGAGGTTGGCGCGCGCGGTCAGGGCCGCGCCCTCGGAGCGGTCCACGGCGGTGCCGGTGGCGTTTGGACACTCCACCAGCAGGGCGGCGAGGATCGCGCCTGTGCCCGTGCCCAGATCGAGGATGGTGAGGGGCGCGTTTCGGTCGGGCAGCGCGGCAAGGGCCGCCTCTACCA
The DNA here is from genome assembly GCF_005871085.1 of Xanthobacter autotrophicus. Lineage (GTDB taxonomy): Bacteria > Pseudomonadota > Alphaproteobacteria > Rhizobiales > Xanthobacteraceae > Xanthobacter > Xanthobacter autotrophicus. The sequence continues at coordinate 232,760 of NZ_VAUP01000038.1, forward strand.
GCGTCTCGGTGTCGGGGCGCGGCACCAGGGTTTCGGGGGAAAGGTGAAGGTCGAGGCTCCAGAACTCCCGCCGGCCGCGGATGCGCGCCACTGGCTCGCCGCCCGCCCGCCGTTCGGTAAAGGCGCGGGCCTTCGTCTCCGCCTCGGGCGGCACGGTTGCATCGGCGCGCAGGAGAAGATCGCTCGGCGCGCAGCCAAGCGCCTGCGCCAGCAGCAGGCGGGCGTCGAGGTCCGGCGTCTCCACGCCGGCTGCGGCGAGGGCCGCCGCCATCTGCCGGCGCAGGGCGCCGATGGTCAGGGCTTCAGCCACAAACGATGCCCCAAGCCCACGCCTCTCCTGCCCACGCCTCTCCTGCCCACGGCTCAGGCCTCCTCGGCGGCGGCGAGCAAAGCGGCCTGGTGCTCGGTGAGCAGCGGGTCGATGATCTCGTCCAGCGCCGTGCCGGCGATCACCTCGTCCAGCTTGTAGAGGGTGAGGTTGATGCGGTGGTCGGTGACGCGCCCCTGCGGGAAATTATAGGTGCGGATACGCTCCGAGCGGTCGCCGGAGCCCACCTGGCCCTTGCGCTCGGCAGCGCGGCCGGCCTCCTTCTTCTGGCGCTCGTCGTCGAGCAGGCGCGCGCGCAGGAGCGCCATGGCCCGGGCCTTGTTGCGGTGCTGGGAGCGCTCGTCCTGCACCGCCACCACTGTGTTGGTGGGCAGATGGGTGATGCGCACGGCGCTTTCCGTCTTGTTCACGTGCTGGCCACCGGCGCCCTGGGCGCGGTACACGTCGATGCGCAGGTCCGCCTCGTTGATGTCCACGTCCACGTCCTCCGCCTCAGGCAGCACCGCGACGGTGGCGGCGGAGGTGTGGATGCGTCCGCTGGTCTCGGTGGCCGGCACCCGCTGGACCCGGTGGACCCCGCTCTCGAACTTCAGGCGCGCATAGGCGCCGCGGCCGTGGAGAGCGGCGACGATTTCCTTATAGCCGCCCATGGTCCCCTCGCTCTCGGAGAGGATTTCCACGCTCCAGCCCTTCTCGGCGGCATAACGCGTGTACATCCGGTAGAGGTCGCCGGCGAACAAAGCGGCCTCGTCGCCGCCGGTGCCGGCGCGCACCTCAAGGATGATGCCGCGCTCGTCCATGGCGTCCTTGGGCAGGAGCGCGAGACGCACGGCGGTGGCTAGAGCCTCGATGCGGTCTTCAAGGCGCTCCACCTCCGCCTCGGCCATCTCCCGCATCTCAGGGTCGGCGGCGGATTCGGCCAGAAGCTCGCGCGCGCCCTCCAGGTCCCGCTCGGCGTCCTTCAGGGCACGCACCTGCTCCACCACGGGCGACAGGTCGGAAAACTCGCGGCCGAGGCGCACATATTCCTCACCCTCCGCGCCGCGGGAGAGGGCGGCCTCGATCTCGGCATGGCGCGCGACCAACTGGTCGAGCTTGGCGGTGGGCAGGGAGGTCATGGGTCTCAGGCGTTTTCCGCAAGGGTGAAGCCGGTTTGCGTCCAGAAAACGCAGTGGGGGCGGCCGTTTGGACGCGCCCTAAATGGGCAGCCCGCTCGCCTTGGCGAAAGCTGCGAGCGCGGCGCGCGGATCGGCCATGCCGCTCTTGTCCTCCAGCAGGGGCAGCAGCACCTTGCGGGCGGCGGAGACATCCAGCTCCAGCATCATGGCCTTCACCGGGCCGATGGAGGCCGGCGACACCGACAGTGCCCGGTAGCCCAGTGCGGCGAGGGCCACCGCCTCCAGCGGCCGCGATGCCAGCTCCCCGCACAGGGTCACCGGCTTGCCGTGGCGCTGGCCGGCCTCCGCCACCAGGCGGAAGGCCCGCAGGGCCGGTGGCGACAGCGGATCGAAGCGGTCCGCCACCCGCACATTGGAGCGGTCCGCCGCATAAAGGAACTGGACCAGATCGTTGGAGCCCACCGAAAGGAAGTCGGCGCGCGAAAGGATCTCGTCCAGCTGGAACAGCAGGGACGGCACCTCCACCATGGCGCCGATATAGACCTTCTCGGGCAGGCCGTGGCCGTGCTTGCGCAGATGGGTCAACTCGCGCTCGACGATGGCGCGGGCGCGGTCGAATTCCTCCACCGCCGCAACCATGGGGAACATGATGCGCAATTCGCGCCCCGCGCCGGCCCGCAGCAGGGCGCGCAACTGGCTGCGCAGCAGCCCCGGCCGGTCGAGCCCCAGGCGGATGGCGCGCCAGCCCAGCGCCGGGTTCTCTTCCTCGACAGTCCGCATATAGGGCAGCACCTTGTCGCCGCCGATGTCGAGGGTGCGGAAGGTGACGGGGCGCTCACCGGCGGCATCCAGCACCGCGCGATAGAGCTTCAACTGCTCCGAGATGCGCGGGAAGGCCGAGGCGATCATGAACTGAAGCTCGGTGCGGAACAGGCCGATGCCCGCCGCGCCGGTTTCCGTCACATGGGGCAGGTCCACCAACAGGCCGGCATTCAGGTGCAATTCGATATGCACCCCGTCCTTGGTGACCGAGGGGCGGGTGCGCAGCGCGGCATACTGGGCCTGGCGGCGGGCGCGGAAGCGCACCTTCTCCGCATAGGCTTCCTCGACATCGCCGGGCGGGCGCAGATGCACCTCGCCGGCCTGCCCGTCCACGATGACGGGGTCGCCGGGATCGGCAAGGCCGGCCGCATTCTCCACCTGGCCTACGGCGGCGATGCCGAGCGCACGGGCGACGATGGTGACGTGGCTGGTGGTGCCGCCTTCCTCCAGCACGAGGCCGCGGATGCGCGATCGGTCGTAGTCCAGCAGCGCCGCCGGGCTCATGTTGCGGGCGACGAGGATGGCGTTTTCCGGCAGCGCCTCGCGCTCCGAGCTGCGATTGCGGCCGGTCAGCTCGCGCAACAGGCGGTTGGCGAGGTCGTCGAGGTCGTGCAGGCGCTCGCGCAGATAGGGGTCGGAGGCGCGCATCATGCGGGCACGGGTATCCGATTGCACCCGCTCCACCGCGCCCTCGGCGGTGAGGCCGGAGAGCACGGCCTCGCGCATCTTGTGCATCCAGCCCCGGTCGTGGGCGAACATGCGGTAGGCTTCGAGAATGTCGCGGTGCTCGCCAGCCTTGGCGAGGCCGTCGTCCTCCAGCATCAGGTCGATGGAGTGCCTGAGCTTGCCGATGGCGGCGTCGAGGCGGGCGGTCTCCTTCACCACGTCGTCGGCGATGACGTTGGTGACCTTGATGCGCGGCTCGTGCAGCACCACGTGGCCGAGCCCGAGGCCATCCGCCAGCGCCACGCCCTTCAGATGCAGGGGCCGGCGCACCGCCGGCTCGGCACCGGGCTTGGCCAGCGCGGTCAGTTCCCCGGAGGCGATCATCTCCGCCAGCACCATGGCGGTGGTCTGGAGCGCCTCGATCTCCTCTTCCGTGTAGGTGCGGCGGGCGCGGTTCTGCACCACCAGCACACCCAGCGTGTTGCCGGCCCGCAGGATCGGCACGCCGAGGAAGGAGTTGTAGACCTCCTCGCCGGTTTCCGGGCGGTAGGAGAATTCCGGGTGGGCGTGGGCGTCCGACAGCGCGAGGGATTCCGCCTCGCGCGCCACATGGCCGACCAGGCCCTCGTCCACGCGCATGACGGTGAGGTGAACCGCGTCCCGGTTCAGGCCTTCGGTTGCGTAGAGTTCCAGCGTCTGGTCGACGCGGAGCACATAGACCGAGCAGACTTCTGCCACCATGTTGGCGGCAATCAGCACCACGATCTTGTCGAGACGGTCCTGCGCGCTGACCGGCTCCGCCATCACCTCACGGAGGCGGCGGAGCAATACGCGCGGACCGCCGAGCGCGCCACGCATCGGCCGCATCCTTAAATGTGGGCGGGTTTCAGGTGCCCGCGGGGCTCTGCGTTGAACGGCGTGCCCCCGCGGGTCCGTCCATCAGCTGTCCAGCCCGTATAGCGAATGGAGAGTCCGAACCGCAAGTTCGGTATAGGCCGCATCAATCAGGAAGGAGATCTTGATCTCCGAGGTGGTGATGGCCCGGATGTTGATTCCCTTGCCCGCCAGCGCCTGGAACGCCTGCGCCGCCACGCCCGCGTGAGAGCGCATGCCGATGCCGATGACCGACACCTTGGTGACGTCGGCGGCACCCTCCACCACCTGGTGGGCGATGGTGTCCCGCGCCTTCTCGATCACCGCCTTGGCGCGCTCGAAATCGGCGGTGGGGACGGTGAAGGTGATGTCGGTGAAGCCATCGGCCGACACGTTCTGCACGATCATGTCCACATTGATGTGGGCGTCGGCCAGCGGGCCGAACACGGCGGCGGCGATGCCCGGCTTGTCGGCGACCCGGCGGATGGAGACCTGGGCCTCGTCCTTGGAGAAGGCGATGCCGGTGACCACCTGCGATTCCATCTGGTTTGCCACGATCTCCTCCTCGTCGCAGATGAGCGTACCGGCCTTTTCCACGTTCGCCGTCTCGGGGGCGTCGGGATCCACAAGGCTTGAGCGCACGAAGGTGCGTACATTATGCACCATGGCAAGCTCCACCGAGCGCACCTGCAGCACCTTGGCCCCCAGCGAGGCCATTTCCAGCATCTCCTCGAAGGCGATGCGGTCGAGGCGCCGCGCCTTGGGCACCACGCGCGGGTCGGTGGTGTAGACCCCGTCCACGTCGGTGTAGATGTCGCAGCGCTCGGCCTTCAGCGCCGCGGCCACCGCCACCGCCGAGGTGTCCGAACCGCCGCGCCCCAGGGTGGTGAGACGGCCCGTGGGCAGGTGAATGCCCTGGAAACCGGCGATCACCGCCACCTCGCCGCCGTCGATGGCGGCGCCGAGCTTGTCGCTGTCGATGTCGAGGATACGGGCGGAGCCATGGGCGTCGTCGGTGGAGATAGGCAGCTGCCAGCCCTGCCAGGAGCGAGCGGAGAGGCCCATTTCCTGAAGCACGATGGCCAGCAGTCCGCTGGTGACCTGCTCGCCCGAGGCGACCACCGCGTCATATTCACGCGGGTCGTAGAGGGCGGAGGCATCCTTGCACCAGCCGACCAGTTCGTTGGTCTTGCCCGACATGGCGGAGACCACCACGGCCACCTGGTAGCCGGCCTCGACCTCGCGCTTCACATGGCGCGCCACATTGCGGATGCGCTCGATATTGGCGACCGAGGTGCCGCCGAACTTCATCACCAGCCGAGCCATCGCTCGTGCCTTTCTTCGCCTGGAAAACGGATGGGAGACGTCTCTGGGCGGCCCGCGATGCGGCGGGCCGGGGTCAGGGATGCGTCATTTTCGCAGGCACGCCATGCCGAGGCGCCGACGGGCGCGCGGGTCGAGGCGGATCAGATGGGCCGAGCGAAACATCCCGAAAGTCCTTCCGCGCGGGTTCGATCAAGGGCGCGCGGTGATTGCGCGCCTCCATAGCGGCAAGTGCGGGCGGGGGCAACCATCCCTGATCACGGCGCGGCCCGGTGACGCCGGCCGTCCCGGTGTCCGCGCGCATCGGTGGAAGGCTGGGACGGGGGCACAGGGTCTGCAACCTCCGGGAAGGGATTGGTGTCCGATGCGGCTAAAGGTCGAGCTTGTGCGGCTTCGCATCTCGCGTCATCAAGCCTGATCCCCAGGGAGCCGTTTCATGAGCCAGCACCACGCTTTTCGCCTCGATCCTCGCCTCGAGGCCGATGGACCGGCCGTTGGCGACCTTCCGCTGTGCCATGTTCGCCTTGTGGACGATGCGCGCTTCTTCTGGGTGGTGTTGGTTCCGCGCAGGGCCGAGATGGTGGAGATCATCGACCTGCCTTTCGCCGATCGGCTCCACCTCATGGAGGAGATCGCGGTCGTGTCGGCGGCGGTCAAGACAAGCTCCGACTGCGCCAAGTTGAACGTGGCGGCGCTCGGCAACGTGGTGCCGCAGCTTCATTTGCATGTGGTGGGCCGCAAACCGGGTGATGCCGCCTGGCCGGGACCCGTGTTCGGCGTCGGAGTCCGCGAGCCGCTTTCGGCGTCGGCGCGGGACGAACGTCTAGCGGCCCTGCGCACCAGCCTCGCCATCCTCTAGAATAGGTATGGCGCCGGCTCTGGGACGTCCGACCCTGACCTCTTCTTCGCGTGGGAGGTGCGACCTTGCCTCCGGGCCGCGTGCATGCGACGGTCGCCGCCGGCCGCACAGGCGGCTGTCCTGCCGGAAATCAGCGCCTTTCCATGTCCCTGCTCTCCCGTCCTGAACTCGGCGCCTGGCCGGACCTCGGCTATGTCGGAAGCGTGCTCGACCGGGCCGCGCACCTGCGCCCCGATGCCTGCGATCCGTCCGGGGATCTCCTGTCCGATCCTGCCGCAGGATTTTACCTCCTAGGCGGCGAGCTCGTGGCGCTCAAGGGCGACGGCCCGGTTTTCGATCCGTTTTTTTCCCGCACCGAGGCGCAGGCACGGGGGCGGGGCGATCCGATCTTCCTTGGCCTCGACGAGGGTGCGCCGCGTTTTGCCCTGTCGTTCGATCCCGGCCTGAGGGAAGCGATGGAAGGGCAGGGGCTGAAGGTCACGGACCTGCGCTCCATTGCGGTGGGCGGGTTGGTGCTGCCGCGCCACCTGCCTCCCATCGCCTGCGGCAAGGCGCTGTTCGGCTGGCACGGCCGGCACGGCTTCTGTGCCAATTGCGGCACCGCCTCGCGCATTCTGGATGGCGGCTGGCGACGCGATTGCCCATCCTGCGGGGCACAGCATTTCCCGCGTACCGATCCGGTGGTGATCATGCTGACGGCCGTGGGCGACAAGTGCCTCATGGGCCGCCAGCCGCATTTCGCGCCGGGCATGTGGTCGTGCCTCGCCGGCTTCGTGGAGCCGGGCGAGACCATTGAGGAGGCGGTGCGCCGCGAGACGCTGGAGGAGGCAGGCATTACCACCGGACGCGTCACCTATCGCGCGTGCCAGCCCTGGCCCTTCCCCATGTCGCTGATGATCGGGTGCGTCGCCGAAGCGACAAGCCGTGACATCGTCATCGACCGCAACGAGCTTGAGGCCGCCCGCTGGTTCGACCGGGACGAGGCGGCCCTGATGCTTACGCGCACCCATCCCGACGGCCTGTTCGTGCCGCCGCCCATCGCCATTGCCCATCACCTCATTCGAGCCTTTGTCGAAGGTGTCGATGCCTGAGGCAAAAGCGCGGTCGCGGTCGCCGCGGTCCCGTTTCCGGCGGGGGATCGAACGCCTCTTTCCCGATCCGCGGCACGGCGGTCGCATCTTGCGGCGCCCGGCCTCCCTCGTCTACGGGCTCGACGACAAGGTGCCGCCGGCCGCGCTGGTGCCGCTTGCCGCCCAGCACGCCATGCTGGCGGTGACCTTCCTGATCTATCCGGTGCTGGCGGCCACCGAGGCTCGGCTGCCGGCGGACCAGATGTCCGCCATGCTTTCGGCCTGCGCCATGAGCATTGGCGTGGCCACCATCATCCAGTGCATGCGTACGCGCTTCGGCTCGGGCTACCTCGCGGTTCACATCCCGGCGCCGGGGGCGATCCCCTTGGCCGCGCAGGCGCTGATGCTGGGCGGGCTCGGGCTCATGGCCATGACCACGCTGCTGGTGGGCATCTGCCAGCTGTTCATGGCGCGCCTGGTGCGCCCGTTGCGGGTGCTGCTGCCGCCGGAAGTGTGCGGCGTGGCGGTGAGCATGCTCGGCGTGTCGCTGGCCGGGCCGGCCCTGCGCCGGGCGCTGGGGCTCGACCACGGGCCGCTGGTGGCGCAGAACGCCACGTTCGCAAGCCTTGCCACCGTGGGCATCATCGTCGCCATCACCGTGTTTGCCCCGCGACGGCTGAAGCTGTTCGCGGTCTTTGCCGGCGCCAGCATCGGCTGGGTGCTGGCCCTCGTGCTCGGCGCTGGGCATCCGGAGGCGAATGCGGCCATTGCCGCGGCGCCCCTGGTCGCCTGGCCGACGCTGACGCTGCCGAGCCTCCAGTTTGCCCCGGCGCTGTTCCCGCTGATGGCGCTGCTGGTGATGATGAACCTCGTGGACGTGCTTTCGGTCACCGTCTCGCTGGAGAAGATGAACGACGCCGACTGGCGCCGCGCCGATATGCAGGCCGCCCAGAGAGCGGTAACTGCCTGCGGCTTCGGCAACATCCTCAACGGGCTGACCTCCGGCTTCCAGTCGGGGCTCTCCTCGTCTTCGGTGGGGCTGGCGTTCGCCACCCAGTCCACCGCGCGCATCATCGGCATTCTCGCCGGAGCCATGATCTTCGCCATCGCCTTCCTGCCGAAGGCCATCGTGGCGCTCACCCTCATTCCATCGCCGGTGATCGGCGGTATCCTGCTCTACACTTCGTCCTATCTGGTGGTGGCGGGGATGGATCTCGTCACTTCCCGCCGCTTGAGCGAGCGGCGGGTGTTTGTGGTGGGGCTGTCGGTGCTGGCGGGACTTTCAGTGGCCCTCCTGCCGCTACGAGAGCAGCTGCCGCTGGTGCTCCAGCCACTGTTCTCCACGCCGCTCACGGTGGGAGCGCTCAGCGCCATCCTGCTGAACCTCTTGTTCCGCATCGGCATCGCCCGCGAGACCGGGGAGATTGTGCCGGAGGGCGCGCACGCCTTCCCCTTCGCTCGCGACTTCCTGGAGCGGCAGGGCGATGTGTGGGGCGCGCGGCGGGATGTGATCGCCACCGCCATCCCCACGGTGGCGCAGGCGCTGGAACTGGTGATCGATTCGGGCATCGCCGAAGGACCCATCGAGTTGCGCGCGCGCTTCGACGAAACCCATCTCGACGTCTATCTCATCTATGACGGCGAGGTGGTGGAGGCGCCCAAGGAGCGGCCCTCGCCCGAGGCACTGCTGGGCGATGCGAAGGAACAGGCGTCCTTCGCCGCCTGGATGCTCAAGCGCCTGTCGGACCGGGTGCATTTCGGCCGCACCGGCGGCGGCAGGGCGCGCATCGCCCTGCGCTTCGATCACTGACGGAGCGGCGCTCCGTCAGTTCACGTCTCCTCAGAACGTCTCCTGCTCCGCCGCGAACTGCGCCCGGTAGGGATGGGCGGGATAGACGCCGAGAATGCGCATCTCGCGGGAGAAGAAGGCGAGTTCCTCCAGCGCCAGCTTCACCGGCCGGTCATCCGGGTGGCCGTCCACGTCGGCATAGAACTGGGTGGCGGTGAAGCGGCCGTCGAGCTGGTAGGATTCCAGCTTGGTCATGTTCACCCCGTTGGTGGCGAAGCCCCCCAGCGCCTTGTAGAGCGCCGCCGGCACGTTGCGCACCCGGAACACGAAGGTGGTGACCACCGGGCCGTTGCCGGCCGGCGCCCATTCCCCGCCGCGCGCAAGGATGATGAAGCGCGTGGTGTTGTGGGCCTCGTCCTCGATGTTCTCGGCCAGGATGTCGAGCCCGTAGATGTCGGCGGCAAGACGCGAGGCGATGGCGGCGCGGCTCACGTCGCCGGCTTCCGCGATCTCGCGGGCCGAGCCTGCGGTGTCGGCGCCGATGACTGCCGTGAGGTTGAGGGTGCGGATGGCCTTGCGGCACTGGCCCAGCGCCATCACGTGGCTCTGCACGCTCTTGAGGGTGGCGAGGCTTGCCCCCTTTACCGCCATGAGCTGGTGCGACAGCGGCAGGAAGTGTTCGCCGATGATGGAGAGGGACGACTGGGGCATCAGGTGGTGGATGTCCGCCACCCGTCCCGCCACCGAATTCTCGATGGGAATCATCGCGTAGGTGGCCGCGCCGCTCTCGACCCCGGCAAAGGCGTCCTCGAAGGTGGCGCAGGGCACCGCCTCGAAATCCGGAAACACCTCGCGGCAGGCGATGTGCGAATTGGCGCCCGGCTCGCCCTGGAAGGTGATGCGGCGGATCATGACGTCCTCACTTCTGTTCGGCCACTTCCCGGGCGAGAATCGCGCGGGCGCGGTCGAGATGGGCCTGTGTGTCCACCCCCAGCGGCACCGCGTCCACCACCGCCACGTCGATGCGCATGCCAGCTTCCAGCGCGCGGAGCTGCTCCAGCTTCTCGCGCTGCTCCAGCACCGAGGGGGCCAGCGCGACGAATCGGGCGAGCGCCGGCCGGCGATAGGCGTAGAGGCCGATGTGGTGGTAGAGAGGTCCGGCGCCATAAGGCGCGGTGGCGCGGGTGAAATAGAGCGCGCGCAGCAGGTTGTGGCCTAAAGGTGAGCCCACCACCTTGACCACGTTGGGGTCGGTGCGCTCTTCCTCCACCACGATCTCGGCGCACAGGGTGGCGATATCCACGGCCGGCTCGGCAAGCGGCGCCAGCGCCCGGCGGATGGTCTGCGGGGCGATGGTGGGCAGATCGCCCTGCACGTTCACCACCACGTCCACGGTGCCATCGGGATCGAGCGCGCCGAGCGCCTCGAAGATCCGGTCCGAGCCGGAGGGATGGTCGGCGCGGGTCAGCACCGCTGTGAAGCCGGAGGCCTGGACGGCGGCGGCGATCTCCTCGGAATCGGTGGCCACGGCCACCTGCCCGACGGCGGCTGCGGCCGCGCGCCGCGCCACCTCCACGATCATGGGGCGCCCGCCCACGTCGGCCAGCGGCTTGCCCGGCAGGCGGGTGGCGGCCATTCGCGCCGGGATCAGCACGAGCACGCGGGCGCTGGGAATGGCGCTGGACATGGCGGTCGGCGGCTCCCTTTGGGCCGCGTCCAATGCGGGCGCGGGGAGTGGCATTGGGGCGCGCCTTATACGGGTTGCCTCGCTCGGATCAAAGTGGTTAGTGTCGCCGACGGTGCGCGGGGTTCTTCGCGCGCCGCTCATCGACATGCTTGCACGCCCGGCCGGATCCCATTCCATGCGCCGCGGCAGCGAGGACAAAGGGCTCCGAGGGGCGAAGCGCCGATGGACTTTTTTGAATTGAACAAGATTGTAGGTGCGGTTCTGGGCACCTTGGCGCTGACCCTCGGGCTGGGGATCGTCTCGCAGATCCTGTTTGCGCCCGAAGCGCCGGCCAAGCCCGGCTTTGATATCGTCGTGCAGCAGGGCGCCTCTGGTGGCGCTGCTCCGGCCAAGGCCGCGGAAGTGCCCATCGAGCAGCTGTTTGCTACCGCCTCGGTCGAGAAGGGCGCCGCCGCTGCCAAGAAGTGCGCGGCCTGCCACAACTTCCAGGAAGGCGCCGGCGCCAAGGTCGGCCCGGACCTCTACGGCATCGTCGGCCGTCCGGTCGCGTCTGCCGCCGGCTTTGCCTATTCCGCCGCCATGAAGGCGAAGGGTGGCGACTGGACGGCTCTGGCTCTCAACACCTTCCTCACCAGCCCGAAGGCTGCGGTGCCCGGTACCGCCATGGCCTTCGCCGGCATCCCGAAGGAAGCCGAGCGGGCGGACCTCATCGCCTATCTCAACAGCCTGTCCCACGATCCCAAGCCGCTGCCGACGGCCGCGAAGTAGGATCGGGGCATGCGCCGACCCTGCGGCGGCGCGGGGCTCTGTTCCACGGGCGTTTCTTTCACGCCATTGTCATCCGGGCTGCCGGATGACGAAATCCAAGGCCGATCCCTCGCCGGGATCGGCCTTTTTCGTACCTGGGCTCTGGGAGGCGCTGTCGGCGAGTGGCACGCGGCATGGCACCGGTTGGGCCGCCGCCATGTTTCTGCCGTCGCTCCCGGTGTCATAATCGGTTATTGCCGAGATCACCGGAATCGCCCTGGAGACACTGATGCCCCTGCCGTCCGTTCGCCGCTTCGCCGTCCTCGCAGCCGTGGCGTGGGCCGCGGTCGCCCCGGCCGGCCTCGCGCAGGCGCAGGTGGCTCCGGCCGCCACGGACAGCGCCGCTCCGGCGGCCGCGCAGGTGTTCCGCCACGCCCTCTCCCTTATGGGCCAGCCGAAATATCCCGCCGGCTTTCCCCATTTCGATTATGTGAATCCGGCGGCACCCAAGGGCGGTCTGCTGCGGCTTGCCGAAGACGGCACCTTCGACACCTTCAACTTCGTGGTGCCGCGCGGCACGCCGGCGGCGGGCATCACCCTTATCTATGATACGCTCATGGCCGCCTCGTATGATGAGGTGTCGACCGAGTACGGCCTCATCGCCGAGGGCGTGAGCCATCCGGCGGATTTCTCCTTCGTCACCTACCGGTTGCGGGCCGATGCCAAATGGCATGACGGCACCCCCATCACCCCCGACGACGTGGTGTTCTCCTTCGAGGCGCTAACCAAGAACAATCCCAACCAGCGCTTCTACTACAGCCACGTGGTGAAGGCGGAGAAGACCGGCGAACGCGACGTGACCTTCACCTTCGACCAGGCCGGCAACCGCGAGTTGCCGCAGATCGTGGGCCAGCTCACCATCCTGCCCAAGCACTGGTGGACCGGCACCGACGCCGCCGGCAAGCCGCGCGATATCACCCAAGGCTCGCTGGAGGTGCCGCTGGGCTCCGGCGGCTACAGGATCAAGAGCTTCGTGCCCAGCCGCTCCATCACCTACGAGCGGGTGAAGGACTATTGGGCCAAAGACCTCAACGTGAATGTGGGCAAGGATAATTTCGACGAGATCCGCTACGAGTATTTCCGTGACGACACGGTGATGCTGGAGGCCTTCAAGGCCGACACCTATGATTTCCGGACCGAATCCTCCGCCAAGAACTGGGCCACGGCCTACGACTTCCCGGCGCGGGCGGACGGGCGGGTGGTGCTCGAAATGTTCGAGAACCGCGCCTCCGGCATCATGCAGGCCTTCATTCCCAACCTGCGGCGGGACAAGTTCAAGGACCCGCGGGTGCGCCGGGCGCTGAACTATGCGCTCGATTTCGAGGGCATGAACCACACCCTCTTCTTCGGCCAGTACAAGCGCATCAATTCCTATTTCTCCGGCACGGAGCTTGCCTCCTCCGGCCTGCCGCAGGGCCGCGAGCTGGACATCCTGAATAGCGTGAAGGACCTGGTGCCGCCCCAGGTGTTCACCACCGCCTACACCAATCCCGAGAGCGGAACGGAGGAGTCACGGCGCGCCAATTTGCGCGAGGCCTCCCGCCTGCTGAAGGACGCCGGCTACGAGATCAAGAGCCGCAAGCTGGTGGACGCCAAGGGCGAGCCCTTCACTCTGGAACTGCTCATCTCCAGCCCGGCCATGGAGCGGGTGGCGGTGTTCTACAAGCCGGCGCTGGAGCGTCTCGGTATCACCGTCACCATCCGCCTCGTGGATTCCTCCCAGTACATCAATCGGGTGCGGGCGCGGGACTTCGACATGATCGTCTCAGGCTGGGGCCAGTCGCTTTCGCCGGGCAATGAGCAGCGCGAATTCTGGGGGACGGAAGCTGCCGACCGGGAGGGCTCGCGCAACCTTGCCGGCATCCGCGACAAGGCGGTCGATACCCTGATCGAGAAGGTGATCTACGCCACCGACCGGGCGGACCTGGTGGCCGCCACCCACGCGCTCGACCGGGTGCTGCTGTGGAACGAATATGTCGTCCCCGCCTGGACGCTGAACTATACCCGCACCGCGCGATGGGACCGCTTCGCCCATCCGCCGACCCTGCCCACCTTCTCCTTCGCATTCCCCGACATCTGGTGGTTCGATCCGGCCAAGGCGGCCAAGGTGAATGCGGTCGGCCCGGCCAGCGGCGGGGCGAACAGCAGCGGGACCAGCAAATGAGGCTGTCGCGCCGCTCGCTGCTGTTGTCCGCCGCCTCCGCCGTCACCCTCCTGCCCGTCATGGCGCGCGGGCAGGCCGCGCCGCCGGACGCTGCGGCAAATGAGGGTGCGGCCTCCGCTGCGGCGGTGGAACGGCACGGCCTGTCCTTCTTCGGCGACCTGCGCTATCCGCCCGGCTTCACCCATTTCGAATATGTGGATCCGGACGCGCCCAAGGGCGGGCCGTTCTCCCAGATGGGCCGGGCGACCTTCTACAACCAGTCCCTCAACACCTTCGACACGCTGAACCCCTACAATCAGCGCGGCAACGGCGCCCAGGGCATCGAGCTGATTTACGACACGCTCATGACCGCCGCCGGCGACGAGAAGAGCGCCATGTACGGCCGCCTCGCCAGCTCGGTGGTGATCGCCGACGAGGGCCTCACCTACCGCTTCAAGCTGCGCCCGCAGGCGCGTTTCCATGACGGCACGCCGGTGACGGCGGCGGACGTGGTGGCCACCTTCGAGGCCTTCAAGGCCGACGCCTACGAGACCATCCGCATGGCCCTGCGCGACCTCACTGCCGTGGAGGCAGACGGGCCGAACGAAGTGGTGATGCGCTTTCGCCCCGGCCGGGCCCGCGACGTGCCGCTCACCGCCGCTGGCCTGCCGATCTTTTCCAAGGCGTTCCTTGCCAAGCACCCGTTCAACCAGTCCTCGCTAGAGGTGCCGCTGGGCTCGGGGCCGTATCGCGTCAAGAAGTTCGAGCAGGGCCGCTTCATTGAGTATGAACGCGTCGCCGACTATTGGGGCCGCGACCTGCCGGTGATGAAGGGCCGCTTCAACTTCGACACCGTGCGCTACGAATATTTCCGCGATCGGGTGGCTGGCCTGGAGGGCTTCAAGGCAAAGGCCTATCTGTTTCGCGAGGAGTTCACCGCCCGCGAATGGGCCACCGCCTATGATTTCCCCGCCGTGCGCGAGGGGCGGGTGAAGGTGGAGACCCTTCCGGACAATTCCTTCTCCGGCGTGCAGGGCTGGTTCTTCAACACCCGCCGCCCAAAATTCTTCGACCGGCGCGTGCGCGAGGCCATCGGGATCCTGTTCGATTTCGACTGGACCCGCAAAAACCTCATGTACGACAGCTACACCCGCACCGTCTCCTTCTTCCAGAATTCGGAGATGATGGCGCAGGGGCTGCCCTCTCCGGCCGAGCTGAAGCTGCTGGAGCCGTTCCGCGATCGCCTGCCGGAAGAGGTGTTCGGCGAGCCCTATGTGCCGCCCGTTTCCGACGGCACCGGCGAGGACCGCAACCTGCGCCGGCAGGCCCTGAACCTGCTGAAGGATGCCGGCTGGAGCGTGCAGCAGGGCAAGCTCGTGGACGCCAAGGGCGAGGCCTTCACCATCGAGTTCCTGGACGATGACGGCGGCATGGAGCGCCATACGGCGCGCTTCATCGGTCACCTGAAGAAGGTGGGTATCGACGCCACCTTCCGCATCGTGGACCCCGCCCAGTTCCAGCTGCGCCTGCAGGGCTTCGACTTCGACATGATCGTGCGGCGCTATTCCTTCGCGCCCTATCCGGGCGACGAGCTGCGCGCCTATTTCTCCACCGAGGCGGCGCGCACCCGCGGTTCCTACAATGTGGCGGGCATCGCCGATCCGGCGGTGGACGGGCTTATCAATGCGGCGCTGGCTGCCTCGGACGCCGCCGCCCTGGTCGTCGCCTGCCAGGCGCTGGACCGGGTGCTGCGCGCCGGGCGCTACTGGATCCCCCAGTGGTATTCCGGCCAGCATCGCATCGCCTACTGGAACCAGTTCGCCCGCCCCGCCACCAAGCCGCGCTATGATCTGGGCGCGCTCGACACCTGGTGGAGCACGGGCGCGGAGCCGGCGCGCGGGGGGTGAAGCCGACGCTTGAGGGTGGGCGGTTGACGGTGCGCCGGCTTGGCTGCACCGTCCGGCCGGATCGGGAGACGTGATGCTCGCTTATATCATCCGCCGCATAGCCCTGATGGTGCCGACCATTCTCGGCATCATGCTGGTGTCGTTCGTGGTCATCCAGTTTGCCCCCGGCGGCCCGGTGGAGCGGGTGATCGCCCAGCTCACCGGCGACGACGTCTCCGCCACCTCCCGCGTCTCCGGCGGAGGCGGCGACTTCTCCGGCGCCGGCGCCGCTGCCCAGGCGGGCGCTGCCATGGATGGGGCCGGCTCGAAATATCGCGGTGCGCAGGGGCTGGACCCGGCCTTCGTCAAGCAGCTCGAAAAGCAGTTCGGCTTCGACAAGCCGGCCCACGAGCGCTTTTGGAAGATGATCACGGATTACGCCACCTTCGATTTCGGCCGCTCCTATTTCCGCGACATCACCGTGTTGCAGCTGATCGGGGAGAAGATGCCCGTCTCCATCTCGCTCGGCCTGTGGATGACGTTGCTCACCTATCTCATCTCCATTCCGCTCGGCATCTCCAAGGCCATGCGCGATGGCTCGCGCTTCGACATGTGGACCTCGGCGGTGATCATCGTCGGCTATGCCATTCCCTCGTTCCTGTTCGCCATCCTGCTCATCATCCTGTTTGCCGGCGGCTCGTTCCTCGACCTGTTCCCGCTGCGCGGGCTCACCTCCGAGAACTTCTGGCAGATGAGCTGGCCGGAGCGCATCGTCGACTATGCCTGGCACCTGGTGCTGCCGCTCACTTCCATGGTGCTCGGCGCGTTCGCCACCATGACACTGCTCACCAAGAACTCGTTCCTGGAGGAGATCCGCAAGCAATATGTCACCACGGCGCGTATGAAGGGGCTGAGCGAGCGGCGCGTGCTCTACGGCCATGTGTTCAGGAATGCCATGCTGATCGTGATCGCGGGCTTTCCCAGCGCCTTCATCGCCGCCTTCTTCTCCGGCTCGCTGCTGATCGAGACCATCTTCTCCCTGGACGGCCTGGGCCTCCTGGGGTTCGAGAGCGTGCTCAACCGCGATTATCCGGTGGTGTTCGCCACCCTCTACATCTTCTCGCTGGCGGGGCTGATCGTCGGCTTGATCTCGGACCTCACCTACATGCTGGTCGATCCGCGCATCGACTTCGAGACGCGGGAGGTCTGAGAATGGACGCAGTCCCCGTGCTCCAGCCGGGCGAGCCCACCGACGTGCCCGCCGCCCGCGACGCACCCCACGGCCAGCTCCAGCCGCCGGGCGCGGCGAAGCCGCGTGGCCGCTTCGATCTCTCGCCGCTGAACCGGCGCCGCCTCGCCAATTTCCGCGCCAACCGGCGGGGCTACTGGTCGTTCGTGGTGTTCATGGTGCTGTTCGTCATCAGCCTCAGCGCCGAGTTCATCGCCAACGACAAGCCCATCCTCGTCTCCTATGACGGCGGCTATTATTTCCCCGTGGTGCGCGCCTATCCGGAGACCGCCTTCGGCGGCGACTTCGAGACCGACGCCGACTATCGCGATCCCTTCCTGCAGAAGCTGATCGCCGAAAAGGGCGGCTGGATGATCTGGCCGCCCATCCGCTTCTCCTATTCCACCCACAATCTGGATTTGCCCACTCCGGCGCCCTCGCCGCCCACCTGGATGCTCACCGAGGCCCAATGCAAGGCGGTGGCGGAGAAGAAAGGGGTGAGCGGCTGCTCGGGCCTTGAATACAATTGGCTCGGCACCGACGACCAGGGCCGCGACGTGGTGGCTCGCCTCATCTACGGCTTCCGCATCTCGGTGCTGTTCGGGCTTGCGCTCACCATCATCTCGTCGGTGATCGGCGTGGCGGCGGGCGCGGTGCAGGGCTATTTCGGCGGCTGGCTGGACCTGCTGTTCCAGCGCTTCATCGAGATCTGGACGGCGATCCCCTCCCTCTATTTGCTGCTCATCATCTCCTCGGTGCTGGTGCCGGGCTTCTGGGTGCTGCTGGGCATCCTGCTTTTGTTCTCTTGGGTGTCGCTGGTGGGGCTGGTGCGGGCGGAATTCCTGCGTGCGCGCAATTTCGAATATGTGCAGGCGGCCCGCGCGCTGGGGGTGGGCAACCTCACCATCATGACCCGGCACATGCTGCCCAACGCCATGGTGGCGACGCTGACCATGCTGCCCTTCATCCTCTCGTCCTCGGTGATGACGCTGACGGCGCTGGACTTCCTCGGCTTCGGCCTGCCCCCGGGGTCGGCCTCGCTGGGCGAGCTTCTGTCCCAGGGCAAGAACAACATCCAGGCGCCGTGGCTGGGCCTCACCGGCTTCTTCACCGTGGCGCTCATGCTAAGCCTGCTGATCTTCGTGGGCGAGGCGGTGCGCGACGCCTTCGACCCGCGCAAGACCTTCTCGTGAGGGACGGACCCATGACCCAGCCCCTCCTGTCCGTCGAAGACCTGTCCGTCGCCTTCCGCCGGGCCGATGATCCCAGCGGGACCGGGCAGGCGCTGGCGGTGAAGCATGTGTCGTTCGACCTCGCCAAGGGCGAGACGCTGGCGCTGGTGGGCGAATCCGGATCCGGCAAGTCGGTCACCGCGCTCTCCATCCTGAAGCTGCTGAACTATCCGGCAGCGAGCCACCCCTCCGGCCGCATCCTGTTCGAGGGGCGCGACCTGCTCACCGTCCCCGAGCGCGAGCTGCGGGCGGTGCGGGGCAACAAGATCACCATGGTGTTCCAGGAGCCCATGAGTTCCCTGAATCCGCTCCACACCATCGAGCAGCAGGTGGTGGAGATGCTCACCCTCCACCGCGGCATGGGCGCTGCCGCCGCGCGCGCCCGCACGCTGGAGCTTCTGGGCGAGGTGGGCATTCCCAAGCCGGAGGAGCGGCTTTCCGCCTATCCGCACCAATTGTCCGGCGGCCAGCGCCAGCGGGTGATGATCGCCATGGCGCTCGCCAACGAGCCGGACCTGCTCATCGCCGACGAGCCCACCACCGCCCTCGACGTGACCGTGCAGGCGCAGATCCTGAAGCTCCTGAAGGAGCTTCAGGGCCGCCTCGGCATGGCCATGCTGTTCATCACCCACGACCTCAACATCGTGCGCAAGATCGCCGATCGGGTGTGCGTGATGCAGCGGGGCGAGATCGTGGAGCAGGGCGGGGCGGAGCAGACCTTCCTCCATCCGCGCCACCCCTACACCCAGGCGCTGCTGAAGGCCGAGCCGAAGCCTGATCCTGCCCCCATCGTCCCCGATGCGCCCATCGTGGTGGAGACCACCGACCTCAAGGTTTACTTCCCCATCAAGCGCGGCATCCTGCGCAAGACCGTGGGCTACGTGAAGGCGGTGGACGGCGTCTCCGTCGCCATCCGCCGGGGCGAGACGCTGGGGGTGGTGGGGGAATCCGGCTCCGGCAAGACCACGCTGGGGCTTGCCATGCTGCGCCTCATCTCCAGCAAGGGGCCGGTGGCCTTCCTCGGCCAACGCATCGATGGCCTGTCCTTCAAGGCCATGAGGCCGCTGCGGTCCGACATGCAGATCGTGTTTCAGGACCCCTATGGGGCGCTCTCGCCGCGCATGTCGGTGAGCGACATCGTGGGGGAGGGGCTGCTGGTCCACCAGCGCGGCCTGTCCGCCGAGGCGCGGGAAGCGCGGGTGGTGGCGGCGCTGGAAGACGTGGGGCTCGATCCCGAAAGCCGGCACCGCTATCCCCACGAGTTCTCCGGCGGCCAGCGCCAGCGCATCTCCATCGCCCGCGCCATGGCGCTGGAGCCCTCCTTCGTGGTGCTGGACGAGCCCACCAGCGCCCTCGACATGATCGTGCAGGCGCAGATCGTGGACCTTTTGCGCGCGCTCCAGCGCAAGCGCGACCTTACCTTCATGTTTATTTCCCACGATTTGCGCGTGGTCTCGGCGCTGGCGAGCCGCATCTTGGTCATGCGCGACGGCAAGATGGTGGAGGAGGGCGAGGCACGCGCCGTGTTCGAGCAGCCGAAGGAAGCCTATACGCGGGCCCTGTTCGCCGCCGCCTTCAACCTGGAGATCGCCGGCCAGGGCGTGGTGCGCCAATGACAGGGCGAGAGCCGACCGTCATGGAGGACCGCCCCGCGCGGGTGGACGTGGAGGGTCCGGATCTGCTGGCCAAGGGCTTCCGGCCTTATGAGCGCTACCGGCTGGTGCTGCATCACGACGACGGCACGTCCGACACCCAGGTGCGCGACATCGTCCGCGGTGGCCGCGTGGTGGGGGTGCTCGGTTATGATCCCGGGCGGGAGCTGGTGGTGCTGATCCGCCAGTTCCGCCTCACCGCCCATCTCCTCCCCCAGGGGCGGGGCGAGATGGTGGAGATCGTGGCCGGGCTGGTGGAACCGGGCGAGGACCCGGAAGCGGCGGCGGTGCGTGAATGCATCGAGGAGACGGGCGTGGAACCGCGCCTCGTCCTGCCCATGCTCACCTTCACGCCGACGCCGGGCGTCACCGACGAATTCGCCCTGATGTATCTCGGCATCCTCGATGCCGGGGCGCTGCCCCCGCGGGCCGGCGCGCGGGACGAGACGGAGATGACGCAGCCGTTCGCCGTGCCGGTGGACGAGGCGCTGGCCGCCGTTGCGCAGGGGCGCTGCATCAACGGATTCCTCATCCTCGCCCTGCAATGGCTGGCGCTGAACCGCGCGCGCCTGCCGGAGCTGATCGCGGCGGCGGAGATCGAGGCGCGGTCTTGAGCCCGCGCGGCGTCTGAGCGAAACCCTCTCGGTCTCGGTCGAAGGCCGAGGCCGTCGGTATCAAACGTGGTGGTCGAAGCGCTCCAGGTCGAAATTCGACACGTCCCTCAATAACTCGATGAAGGCCCGCGTGCCGAATTCAGCCGCCGCCTCACCCTTGAGGGCGGTGGCGCCGCGCGCGTCGCCCATGGCGCCATCGCCGGAGAGATCCTCGGCGAGCCAGCCGAAGCCCACCGGATGGTTGGCCCGCAGCCGCGCGAATTCGCTTTCCATGGCCACGCTGTAGGGGGTGAATTCCCCCGCATGGGTCAGGTCCACCAATTCGGGGCGGAAGGCGAGCATGAGCGAGGTCTCGATCTCGCCGCCATGGATGCCGTGGGCGCGCTCATGATCCGTGAACAGGCCCACCGGATAGCCGAAGCGGTGCATGGAACAGGTGACGGCCAGCATGCGGTGCTTCACGCGCAGGGTGCGGGCCACAAGGTCGATGACCGGCACGTTGCCGCCATGGGTGTTCATGAGCACCAGCCGCCGCACCCCGGCGCGGGCAAGACAGTCACCCAGCTCGACCCAGGCGGCGAGCGCGGTGGCGGGCGACAGGGTGAGGGTGCCGGCGAAGGTGATGTGTTCATCGGACTTGCCCACCGCCTGCGCCGGCAGGAACACGGCGTCCAGGTCGCGGGGAACCTGGAAGGCGATGCGCTCGATATAGCCTTCAGCGATGAACAGGTCGGTTCCAAGGGGCAGGTGCGGGCCATGCTGCTCCACCGCGGCCACGGGCAGCACGGCGACGAGGCGCGTCTTGTCGAGGGCAGCAATGGCCGGGGACGAAAGTTCTGCCCACTTGAGAAACACCAGTCGCCTCCTGAGGTGCCGCCGCTTACCCGCGGCATTTTCATGGGGCTGAAAAGGCGCATAAAGTCAAGGGGCTGACGGCAGGGGAGCCGCCGCCTTCGCGTTTCGCAGCGGCAGGGCAGGGGGCGCCTCGCCGGCCCCCTCGTCGGGGGAGGAACAAAAGGGACTTTTCCACAGGCTGTGATTCGCGCGCCTTTCGTTTCTCTTTTGTTCTTGGCAGCCACGCCGGTTGTCCCGATGTGGGACAAGGGCGCGCCGGCTGCCACGGTCGGGAGGAGGGGAACGGAACGGGGCATGAACGGACGGCCAGGCGGTGATTCGCGCCTGTTCCGTTCGCAAAATGTTCACGCCCCCCCTTTCGCCATGGTGCCCCTGTCCCGATATGCTACAGAACCCCCACACGTGAGCGGACCTGATTTCAGCCGATGGATGACGTCACCCAATGGGCCGTTCTGCCGCGCAGCGTGAGGGCGCGGGGGGTGAGCGCGGTCCTCGGCCCCACCAATACGGGCAAGACCCATCTCGCCATCGAGCGCATGCTCGGACACGAGAGCGGCATCATCGGCCTGCCGCTGCGACTGCTCGCGCGCGAGGTGTACCAGCGTATCGTCGAGCGGGTGGGAGCGGACAAGGTCGCCCTCGTCACCGGCGAGGAGAAGATCAAGCCCAAGAACCCGCGCTATTGGGTCTCCACCGTGGAGGCCATGCCGCGCGACCTGGACGTGTCCTTCGTCGCCATCGACGAGATCCAGCTCGCCACAGACCTTGATCGCGGCCATGTCTTCACGGACCGGATGCTCAACCGGCGCGGCCGGCACGAGACGCTGCTGCTCGGCTCCGCCACCATGCGCCCGTTGATCGAGAAGCTGTTGCCGGGTGTGAGCATCGTGGTGCGTCCGCGCCTGTCCACCCTCAGCTTCGCGGGCGAGAAGAAGATTTCCCGCCTGCCCCGGCGCTCGGCCATCGTCGCCTTCTCGGCGGAGGAGGTCTATTCCATCGCCGAGTTCATCCGCCGCCAGCGCGGCGGGGCGGCGGTGGTGATGGGATCGCTCTCGCCCCGCACCCGCAATGCCCAGGTGGAGCTCTACCAGTCGGGCGACGTGGATTATCTCGTCGCCACCGATGCCATCGGCATGGGCCTCAATCTCGATGTGGACCATGTGGCCTTCGCCTCGGACCGCAAGTTCGACGGCTGGCAGTTCCGCAAGCTCAATGCCTCCGAGATGGCGCAGATCGCCGGGCGTGCCGGCCGCGCGACGCGGGACGGCACCTTCGGCACCACCGGCCGCTGCCCGCCTTTCGATGAGGAATTGGTGGGCCGGCTGGAAGAGCATGTGTTCGACACCGCGAAGGTGTTGCAATGGCGCAACGCCGTCCCCGATTTCCGCTCCGCCGCCGCCCTTCTCGCCAGCCTGTCCCAGCTTCCCAGGGAGGAGGGGCTGACCCGCGCGCCGGTCGCCGACGACGTGGCCGTGCTCGAAATCATGAGCCGGGACACGGAGGTGACAGCCCGCCTTGCCTCGCCCTCCGATGTGGAAAGGTTGTGGGACGCCTGTCAGGTGCCGGATTATCGCAAGGTGTCTCCGGGGGCCCATGCGGAGCTCGTGGCAACGCTTTTCGGGCATCTTTCGGGGGGCGGATTTATCCCCGATGCGTGGTTCGCGCGTCAAATCGCCTTGACCGATCGCCCAGAAGGCGACATCGACACGTTGTCGAACCGGATCGCGCAGGTGAGAACCCTTACCTTCGTGGCCAACCGGCCCGACTGGCTCAAGGATCCGGGGCACTGGCAAGGCGTCACGAGAGGGGTCGAAGACAAGCTGTCGGACGCACTGCACGAAAGGCTGGCCCAGCGTTTCGTGGACCGGCGAACCAGCGTGCTCATGCGGCGCCTGCGAGAGAACACGATGCTCGAAACTGAAATCAGCAAGACCGGTGACGTTACCGTTGAAGGCCATGTCATCGGCCACCTCCATGGCTTCCAGTTCGCCCCGGATCCGGCGGCGGGCGGGGAGGAGGCCAAGGCCCTGCGCGCCGCTGCCCAAAAGGCGCTGGCGGGTGAGATCGAGCAACGCGCCACCCGCGTCGCCCAGGCCGTGGACGAGGCCTTCGTGCTCACGTTCGACGGCACCGTCCGCTGGACGGGGGAAGCGGTGGCCAAGCTCATCCCCGGCGACGAGGTGCTGAAGCCGCGCTTCAAGATCATCGCCGACGAGCACCTCACCGGCCCGGTCCGGGACCAGGTGGAGGCCCGTATCGCCCTGTGGCTGTCGGCCCATATCGAGAAGCTGCTCGGCGCGCTTACCAAGCTCGGCACGGCGGAAGACATCACCGGCATCGCCCGTGGCATCGCCTTCCAGATCGTCGAGAGCCTCGGCGTGCTGGAGCGCGCCCGCGTGGCCGAGGAGGTGAAGGGGCTCGACCAGGCCGCCCGCGCCACCCTGCGTGGCTATGGCGTGCGCTTCGGCGCCCATCACATCTATCTTCCCGCGCTGCTGAAGCCCGCCCCGCGGTCGCTGGCGGCCGAGCTTTATGCGCTGAAGCACGGCGGCCTCGCCCAGAAGGGCCTTGACGAGCTGCCGCATCTGGCAGCCTCCGGGCGCACCTCCATCCCGGTGGATCACGAGATCCAGAAGGGCCTGTACCGCGCCGTGGGCTTCCGCGTGTGCGGCGAGCGCGCCGTGCGCGTGGACATCCTGGAGCGGCTCGCTGACCTCATCCGCCCGGCGCTGGCCTGGCGGCCGGGCTCCGCCGGCCCCAAGCCTGCGGGCGCGGTGGATGGGCGCGGTTTCACCGTGACCGTGGGCATGACGTCGCTCGCCGGCTGCTCGGGGGAGGATTTCGCCTCCATCCTCAAGTCGCTGGGCTATCGCATGGAGCGCCGCCCGCCGCCCCCGCCCGAGGCCGAGGCTCCCGCCGCGGTGCCTGCGCCGGCGCCGGCGGAATTCGCCCCGTTGCCGGAAGGCGCTATCGAGGCCGACCTGTTGTTCGACGCGCCGCCCGCCGAGGCTGCGCCTGTGGAGGGGGCCGAGGCTGCTGCGGTCGACGCCGCTGAGGTCGAGGCTTCCGATGCCACAGCCGTTGAGGCCGTGGCCGAGACGCCCGAGCCCGAGGTTGCCGAAGCTGAGCCCGCCGCTGAGGCGGAAGAGGCGGACGCCGTCATCGCCGACGAGATCGAGGCGGAAGCAACGGTCGAGGCGGTTGACGAAAGCGGCGATCCCACCGCCGCCGAGGTGGCCGCTGAAGTGAGTGCTCCGGCGGCGCCCGGTGGCCCCGAGGCCGTGGAAGGTGCGCCTGCCGAGCCCGAGATGATCGAGGTGTGGCGTCCTGGCCGTCCGCCGGGTGCGCCCCGCCGCGAGCGTCCGCAGGGCGAGGGCCGCCGTTTCGGCGGTGAGCGCAAGGATGGCGAGCGCCGTGAGGGCGGCAGGGACAACGAGCGTCGCGGTGAGCGTCGTGACGGTCGTCCCCCCCATCGCCGTCCCGCCGAGGCGCCAGCCGCCGAAGCCGGAGCGCCCGGCACCGAGGGCGAGCGCGCGCCGCGTCCGCCCCGGGGCGATCGTCCCTTCCGCGGACCGCGCGAGGGCGAGGGCAATCGTGGCCCGCGTCCGGAGCATCGCGCGGACCAGCGGGCCGAGCATCGGCCGCCGCAGCAGGAGCGCCGGCGCGACAAGCCGGCGGACCCGGACAGCCCGTTCGCCGCCCTCGCCGCGCTGAAGGCGCGCCTGGAGGCGGAGAAGAAGGGCAAGTGAGGTGACGGGTGCGGTGGCGGATCCGGCGGAGCGGCAGAGGCTCGACCGCTGGATCTGGCATGCCCGCGTGGTGCGCACCCGGGAGGCAGCGGCGGATCTGGTGCGTGCCGGCCATGTCCGTATCGACGGCGCGCGGGTGACGAGCCCGTCGCAATCGGTGCGGGCGGGGCAGGTGCTCACCATTGCCCTCGACCGGAACGTGCGCGTGTTGCGAATCGTTAGCTTTTCGCAGCGGCGAGGAGATGCTACATCGGCACGCGCGCTTTTCGACGAAATAACAGAAGTGTGACGGGTAATGGTGGCTGCGGCCTTGCGTGCGCTTGAACGGCGCGCCGGGCTGCGCTAACCGAGGCCCGCGAAAGGGATTTTCCATGACTTACGTCGTCACCGAGAACTGCATCCGCTGCAAGTACATGGATTGCGTGTCCGTGTGCCCGGTGGACTGTTTCTACGAGGGCGAGAACATGCTCGTCATCCACCCCGACGAGTGCATCGACTGCGGGGTCTGCGAGCCGGAATGCCCGGCCGAGGCCATCAAGCCGGATGCCGAGCCGGGGCTCGAGAAGTGGCTCGCGCTCAACGCCGAATATGCCAAGGCGTGGCCCAACATCACGCTCAAGCGCGACCCGCCGGCCGACGCCAAGGAGTGGGACGGCAAGCCCGGTAAGGAAGAGCTGTTCTCGCCGGAACCCGGCCAGGGCGACTGATCCGGCGCCGGGCCCGCGCTGGCCGGATCCGGCTTGGTGAGGCGCAGCACTGCCCGCTCAGTTCACCTTGATCTGATCGGGCTGGCGCGCCCCGGAAGCGGCACGGTGACGCTTGTACGGTGACGCTCGTTCGCGTGAAGGCACGCCGAAACAAGACTTTCGAACGATGGATGTCGGCCGGGCGAACGGCCGCAGCGTATCATGTGAGATCCGGACAAGAATCGATCTGCTCGGCGAATCGCCTCTTTATTCAAAAATGGAATGCGTGATCCGAACAGCCCGTGACGCGAACTGTTCGGCGCCTGCCATGGATACACGTCTGGCAGGTGGGTACTCCAGATTGCCGCTTTTGATGGTGTCTTATTGACGCCAACTTGATCTATGTTTAACAATAAAAGGCTGTTTTCTGTCTGTAAAGTAATGGCTTGCAGGCATATGGCAGTCTGTCCAGAAGACACATTCCGTCTATCCAGCTTTTTGAACATCCAGTCACAGAGATATTGGCAGGTGACTCATGGAAAGTGCGAGGTATCGCGCGCTTGATGGTCTGCGGGGCCTGGCTGCTTTGCTTGTTGTCTTCTATCATATGGTAATTTCGAGTATTTTTAAATATGTTCCTTTCGTTTACAATGGCGATATTGCCGTAGATGTTTTTTTCATCTTGTCTGGATTTGTGATTTCGTCAGCCTACGCGGATCGCATCGATGACTCGCATGCGATGAGGCGTTTCCTCGCCTTGCGATTCTTCCGGATCTATCCGCTGCATTTCTGCGTGCTGATGGTGTTTCTGGCCCAGGAGTTTCTTAAGCTCTATTTCTGGCACAAAGGCGTCAGGCTCAACAATGGCCCGCCGTTCACCGGAGACCAGTCGCCGGGGCTGTTCGTCGCCACCTTGTTTCTGGTGCAGGCCTGGGGCGTGTTCGACAAGAATTTCTGGAATGGCCCGAGCTGGAGCATCAGTTGCGAGGTCTTCGCCTATTTGGCCTTCGCCCTGACGGCGCCGCTGCGCCTGCTGCGCCGGCGCTTTGCGCCGCTCGGCATCCTCCTCTTCGCCACCTGTTCCTACATCTATGCCGCCACGCTCCATGACGGCCTCGCCCAGGCCTTCTACGGGCCGGCAGCCATACTGCGTGGCCTCTCCGGCTTCTTCCTCGGCGCCCTGTGCTACGAGGCGGTGAGCTCGGGCCGGCTGAAGGAGCTGCTCTCTGCGGCCTCCGACCGTGCCCTGAACCTCTGGCAGGGCGGTACCGTGCTGGTCATCCTCCTGCTCCTGACGGTGTGCCAGGGGGCCACTATCATTGCCGCTCTGGTGCCGCTGACGGTGCTTGTACTGCTGCTGCATACCGACCGGGGCTTCGCCTGCGACTTTCTGAATACGCGTCCGCTCCAGGCACTGGGGAGGATCTCCTATTCGATCTACATGGTCCATTTCTTCATCCTGGTGTCGGCGGACACCGTGCTGAAGCGGATCGTCGGCGAGCAGCCGGACGGCGCGCCCTGGTCGCAGATGCCTCTCCTGCAGGGCACGCTGCTGTCCCTCGCACTGGCGCTGGTGGTGGTCGTGGTCGCCAGCCTCACCTGGCGCTTCATCGAGGAGCCTGGACGCGCGTTCGGCCGGCGCCTGGTGGGCGGGGGTCCCGACCCTCGCGCCGGCGGAACCGCGGCGGGGACGGGCATGCCGGCGCTGGACACGGCCAGCAAAGCCTCCCTCGAGGCCGTACCGGGCGGCACGGACTAGGGCCGGATCAAGCTCCCCAGCCTGGCGGCGGCCTGTCGCACGGGGGCGCGCCCCGCCGCCACCTATGCCGCAGGCCGAGCGGAGAGCGTCCCAAGATGGGTGCCCAGTCCCGCGCCCTTCGGCAGTCCGGCTACCTCCTCGACCTGAAGCGAGCCGTCCGCCAGGGCGCGGATAATGGCCGCGAGATGGTCGAAGCGGCGGTCGGAGCGATCGATCAGATCGAGCCAGAGCTGGTCGAACTGGTCGAGCAGCTCGGCCAGCGGCACCACCGGCAGCTGGATGCCGGAATAGCGCGGATGCTTGTTGGTGAGCTTCTTCCAATCGTCCTTCAGCGCATCCCGCAACACGGGATCGTTGGTCAGCCGGTTGTCTCGGCCGCCGCGCTCGAAGGCGGCCTTGGTCTCCAGCAGATGCGTGAGGTGCGCGATGGCGCGGCTGCGCATCAGCGGCCGGATCTGGTTCTTGAAATAGCCGCGCAGCGTGTCGGTGTAGACTGTGTCCTCATAGCCGATGTCGCGAGCCACCCCGCCGCCCACCTGCGCCGCTGCCTTTTCGAACAGGCCCTGCGGCCAGTTTTCGGGGGGCCGTGAGGTGAGGAGCAGGACCACGCCCGGCGGCAGTGCGGCGGCAGAGGGCAGCACCGCGAGGGCGCTTTCGTCGCCGATCTGCTCCAGCCCGTCGATGGCTACCAACAGCCGCTTGGCCCCGGCGGTTGTCAGCTGGTCCCGCGCCGCGCCAAGCAGGGCGAGCACATCCGCCTGCGTCGGCTCCACGCCGGATGCCTCCACCGGCGCGACGCCGAATTCCGCCGTTACGGCCTCCTTCAGTGCCGCCACCAGTGCGTGAGGGGTCATGGGCCCGTGCAGATGGATGCCGATGGCCCGGATGTCGCTGGAAATGGTGCTGTCGATGCCTTCGAGGACGGCGGGGTCGCGCCCCGGCCTCCTGGCGATGATGCCGCGCACGAACAGGGTCTTGCCGATGCCGGCCGGCGTCCGAAGCCAATAAAGCCCGCGATCGGTGGTCAGCAGGAATTCCCGCAGCGGCGTCCGCAGGTAGGTGGGCGACACATAGGCCGCATCCAGCGCGGCAAAATCGTGGAGTGCGGGCTCGGGCGTCGGGTCGCAGCGGACCTCCGGGGCAGGAGAGGTCATGTCGTGTTCCTCCGGGCGTTGTGGCCTTTGTGGCGCCACAGAGGACGGATCGCTGGTCTTCGGTCTCCCGCCCCGGCAGGACTGCCGTGCTGTTGGCGGGTTTCCACCCAAGGGTCCTCACACCCCCTCCCCAAGCACAAAGCATGCCCCTGGTACGAGGCGAGTCTTCAGGGGGCGGTGAGCTGCTCGTACTGGGACAGCACCACCTGGCCCGCCGCATCGAGGTAGGCGCGGCCGAAGCGCGACTTTGCCAGCGTATCCACCGGCTGCCAGATGGTGCCGCCGAGGGGTGGGGAGGCGCCGGGCCCGGCGCAGGGCACGGTGATGCTCACCGCCTGTCCCGGCTTGTAGGCGGTGCCCCGCTCCACCCGGGCGACGGTGCCGGCGACCGTGCAGGCTCCGAAGCTTTCGCGCGGCGGCGTCACCTTCTGCACCGCGATGACGATGACGCTGGCCGCATCGCGCCGCGCGGCCTCATAGACGTAAGGCGGCATCAGCGCCGCCGCCGGCCCGCTCCAGGCGGCCAGCAGTGCCGCGACCAGCAATCCGGCGCCCCCCAGAGGTGGCCGCCGGGCTCCGGGACCGCCATTGGCGCCATTGTTTCCGATCGATCTGCCAATCATCGCGAACTCCCGCCATGCCGGTTTGTCGAAATCCGGTTTCGCCTTATATAGCCCCGATGCTCGACGAGACCCATTCCACGGCGGCGGCGCCTCTGCCGGACTTCGCCCGCCGGCGTACCTTCGCCATCATCTCCCATCCGGACGCCGGTAAAACGACGCTGACGGAAAAGCTCCTGCTTGCCTCTGGCGCCATCCGCATGGCCGGCCACGTGAAGGCGCGCGGCGAGCGCCGGCGCACCCGCTCCGACTGGATGGAGATCGAGCAGCAGCGCGGCATCTCGGTCACCTCCTCGGTGATGACCTTCGAGCGCGACGGCATCGTCTTCAACCTGCTCGACACCCCCGGCCACTCGGACTTTTCCGAGGACACCTACCGCACCCTCTCGGCGGTGGACGCGGCGGTGATGGTGATCGACGCCGCCAAGGGCATCGAGAGCCAGACCCGCAAGCTGTTCGAGGTCTGCCGCCTGCGCGACATCCCCATCTTCACCTTCGTCAACAAGGTGGACCGCGAGAGCCTCGACCCCATCGCCCTGATGGACGAGGTGTCCTCCACCCTCGCCCTCGACCTCACCCCGCTCACCTGGCCCATCGGCATGGGCGTGGATTTCCGTGGCCTCATCGACATCGCCAACAAGAAGGCCCTGCTCGCCACCGAGCGCGGCGGGCCGCTGGTGCGCGAGGTGCCGTTCGAGACGCCGGAGGACCTCATCGACCTTGAAGGGGTGGAGGAGCGCATCATCAACGAGGCAGTGGAGAGCCTGACGCTGGCGCTCGGCGTGCTGCCGCCGTTCGAGTTGGCCTCGTTCCGCGAGGGCCACCTCTCCCCGGTCTATTTCGGTAGCGCGCTGAAGGAGGCCGGCGTCGCCGAGCTGCTGTTCGGCCTTGGCGACGTGGGGCCGAGCCCGCTGCCGCGCTCCGCCCGGGGTCGCACCGTGGAGCCGGCGGAGGATCTGGTCTCCGGCTTCGTCTTCAAGGTGCAGGCCAACATGGACCCCAACCACCGGGACCGCGTGGCCTTTGTGCGCCTGTGCTCGGGCCGCTTCAAGCGCGGCATGAAGCTGTTCAATCCGCGCGAGAAGCGCCAGATGGCCATCGCCAACCCCATCTTCTTCTTCGCCCAGGAGCGCGAGACGGTGGACGAGGCGGTGGCCGGCGACATCATCGGCATTCCCAACCACGGCATGTTGCGGGTGGGCGACACCCTCTCCGAGGGCGAGACCATCCGCTTCGAGGGCCTGCCGGACTTCGCGCCGGAAATCCTGCGCCGGGTGCTGCTCTCCGACCCCATGAAGGCCAAGCAGCTGCAGAAGGCGCTGCAGGACATGGCGGAAGAGGGCGTGGTGCAGGTCATCAAGCCGGTGTCCGATCCCGCCCCCATCGTGGGCGTGGTGGGCACCCTGCAACTCGACGTGCTCGCCGCCCGGCTGGAGAAGGAATACGGCGTTCCCATCCGCTACGAGGCGGTGTCCTTCGTCACCGCCCGCTGGATCGTGGGCGAGCGGACCGAGGTGGAGCGCTTCATGGAGGCGAACCGCTCCTCCACCGCTCGCGACCGCGACGAGGCGCCGGTCTATCTCGCCCGCAGCCAGTGGGTGCTGGACCGCGCCATCGAGGAATGGCCCAAGCTCAAGTTCGTCGCCGTGAAGGAACGCGGCTGACCTTTCATCCCGCCCTGAATTGACTCGCCCTGAATTGACTTGCCCGGCCGCGCGGGGGCGCGGCCGATCTGGAGGACCCCCATGGCCGACGCCGCCCGCCTTGCCGATCTTTCCCGCATCATCGACGACGCCTTCGAGAAGCGCGCCGAGATCGGCTTTTCCACCACCGGCGAGGTGCGTCTCGCCGTCGACGAGGCGCTCTCCCTCCTCGACAGTGGCGCCGCCCGCGTGGCCGAAAAGGCCGCCGAGGGCAATTGGCAGGTGAACCAGTGGCTGAAGAAGGCGGTTCTGCTCTCCTTCCGCCTGAACGACATGGAGCCCATCGCCGGCGGCCCTGGCGGTGCCCACTGGTGGGACAAGGTGCCCTCCAAGTTCGCCGCCTGGGGCGAGAAGGACTTCCGCTCCGCCGGCTTCCGCGCCGTGCCCGGCGCCATCGTGCGCCGCTCGGCCTTCATCGCGCCCAACGTGGTGCTGATGCCGTCCTTCGTGAATCTCGGCGCCCATGTGGGCGAGGGCACCATGGTGGACACCTGGGCCACGGTGGGCTCCTGTGCCCAGATCGGCAAGAACGTGCACCTGTCCGGCGGCGTGGGCATCGGCGGCGTGCTGGAGCCGCTGCAGGCCGGCCCCGTGATCATTGAGGACGACTGCTTCATCGGTGCCCGCTCCGAAGTAGTGGAGGGCGTGGTGGTGCGCACCGGCTCGGTGCTCTCCATGGGCGTCTTCATCAGCGCCTCCACCAAGATCGTCGACCGCGAGACCGGCGAGGTCTTCGTGGGCGAAGTGCCGGCCTATTCGGTGGTGGTGCCCGGTTCGCTGCCCGGCAAGCCCCTGCCCAACGGCCAGCCCGGCCCCTCGCTTTATTGCGCGGTGATCGTGAAGCGGGTGGACGCGCAGACCCGCTCCAAGACCTCCATTAACGACTTGCTGCGCGATTGATAACCCCCTGATCGCCTTGCGCGGACCTCGTCAGGCGGGTGCGTGCGCCGCGCCTGCCTGGCAAGCGCCGCCACTGGGCGCCTCCCGGCGTGAAGGTTTGCGATTGGCGAAGGTCTTCGACCGAAGCCGCTTGGGAATCACGCGGGCCTGACGGGATCTGGCCCTGCCGACGTGCGGATCTCAATGGCTTGGCCTGGACGTGAGGAGGAATGTCCTGGCCTCAGGTTCACTCGGGGGATTTCGCAGGCCCCTTTATCTTGCGGGACGGTGATCCTCAGGCTCGACGATCTGCCCGGCGGCGGAGCTTGGCGCGGACTTCGGGCGCAAGGCGGTGGCCCGCAGTGGCGTCGGGACGGTCACTGAGGTCGGCTGTCGCGCCGTATCGGCGTGGTGCCGCGGGTGCGGCGGTCTGGCCTGTGGGTAGCCGTGCGATAACGTCTTGCCAGACGACGACAAGCCGCTATATTCCGCCGCCTCGCCGGTATGCAGCGCTGCATAAGGGCTGCCGGTCTTCGAGTTCCCCTGGAAAGCGATGACGTAAGGTACGGCGTCCGGGTTCCCTCCCGGTACGGAGAAGTGGCCGATGAGTGGGCGCAACGCGTCTGCCTTCAGCGGTTGTCTTTTCCGAAGGGGTCTGCGCGCATCTCGGTGTGCGCGGCTGGAGAGGTGGCCGAGTGGTTGAAGGCGCACGCCTGGAACGCGTGTATACGGGAAACCGTATCGAGGGTTCGAATCCCTCTCTCTCCGCCATTTCAGTCCCTGAGTGGGCACTGCGTTTACGCCATCACCCGATACCAGAGCCTGAAGCAGCCGTGACTTCAATCCCATGATCCGAACCTCGCCCTCGGCAACCTCGACGCGCTGGGCAAGCGCGCGGAGATGGTCGCGGCGATAGCCACCGCCTTCTAGCACTACTTTGGCAGAATCAGATTGGCGGTCTCCAGATGGCCCTTCGGCAGTGGGGGCAAGTTGGCGGTAGTGATGCGGAGGAGAGTGCCTTGAGGACGGCTCTGCGGACCTGAGGCAAGGTCGGCCG
>NZ_VAUP01000041.1 GCF_005871085.1 Xanthobacter autotrophicus
TCGCGGCAATGGCCCCACGGCCCGCGCCACCAGCCCGGGCCGCAGCCCTGCGCGACGGGAAGGACCGAGGCGGTCTCGGGCACGGGCGATGGCGCAAGCGGCAGGGCCGAGGCCGGCAACGCCGCCAGCGCGCCGAGCCACAAGCCGGAAAGCAATCTGAAGGTGTTTCGCATGGAGAGCACTCGCAGTGTGACGTCCCGGGCCTCGAACATCGCAGCCCGCACCAAGGGTCCCTTTACGGACCCGAGTGCCACAAAATTATCTCCACCGCCTTGAAGGCGCATCGACAGAAGTGGTGATGCGCCAAGTTGTCTATCGGCTCTCTGACATCGAAACGGTGGCGACATTCGGCGCGACCGGGATCGAAGCCGAACAAATCAAGCTGGGTGCAAATGCGCACTATCGAGGTGTGAAGGTCTGCGCCAACACCGAGCAGGTGCTGGGCCGTCACCCCTTAGGTCTGAATTCTCGAGAACTTCGTTTATGATACGCGCACGTTTATGGCGGTCAGGACCATTATATCGGATCCGCAAATACACCGCCCTCCCCTGATGGTATCGGGTTGGTATAGACTTGGAGTGCGCGCGGAAAGGCCAGCAGCTACAATGCGCCGTCAAACCCATCGACCATCGAGTGGGACTGATTCAGGCCCATCCGAGGGGCACACGAAGCTGCGAAAAGTGGCTGGTCAACGTTTCGATGGCAGACAGCACGCGTGCGATGATGCTGCCCGTTGCATCTTCAATGGCGACCCGGTTCAAGGGGGGCGCCTTGAGGAAATTGACGCCGGTCCAGCGCGAGGAGCAACGGGCAAACGGCGCCTATGCCGCGCCGTTCGCTGAGAAGCCTTCCTTCTCTCATGTCACTGACGCCCGAAGCGGGATGCGCTGGGGCAGATTGTGCGACACCCATCCAGCAATCGAACCGACTGCGCTTGCGGTGAAGAGCTGCACCACGCTTTCAAGCGAAGGATCGAGATGCGCGGCGAACCGCGCGACGAGGCCCAGGAAGTAGCCAAGCAGGTTGTTGAGCACGGGCAGCCCGCGCAGACCAACGACCACCAAGGCCACGACGAAAACGACAATGGGCAGACCGGCACCCAGGCCGAAGTTCGCGGCCATTTGGGGGATAGCCAGAGAGGCGAGCAGCCCGATCACCATCCCGAGGCCGATGCACACCAGGTTTTCGACGGAGGTCCGGGTGTCTTGGACTCGCGTGAAGAACGCGATCCAGCCGACGAACATGGCCCAGACGGGCAGTGTCAGCGCCAGGCTCGCGGCCGCTGCGAGCGCAGCGGTCGCAGCGGCGACGAGCGTGGTCACGACGAAGACCTGGCGCGAAGGGGCGAGAGTGGACATGTCTTTTCTCCTGTTGGGGCTGGCGAGCAGATCCGCCGATGGCGGGCGGCGAAGCCGGCCGCCATCGCTGGCTGGCTCAGGCCGTCTTCACCGGCTTCAGCAGGTCTGACAGGCCGACGCGGTGGAGCATCTCGGCGCGGAGGCGGTCGAGCACGGCGAAGCCGACGTTCGCGCGTCCTGCGTCGGATCGTAGTGGATCCGGAACGGGCGCGTGCCGAAGGGCGTGTCGACCACGTCCACGATCATGTCGGCAACGGGTGCGGGATCGGCATCGTCGGGGACGATCTCTGCGAACGCTTTCTGCACCTGCTCACCGAAGCCCGCATAAGGGCCGGCCTCATATTCGGCGCGGGCCTCATCTGCCGGACGGCCGGAATGGGCGAAATGGTTGGTGCCCCTGGTGAAGGCCCCCCGGGACGACGATCGTCGTCTCGATGCCCCAGCGCGACAGCTCACGGGCGTAGAGGACCGCGAGCGAATCCATGCCGGCCTTCGCCGCGAAATACGGCGTAGCGCGGCGTACCGCCGGCCGAACTGGAGCTGGACACCCAGACCAGCAGGCCCTCGCGGCGCCTGCGCATGTGCGGTAGCACCGCGCGGTTGACGCGTTGGGTGCCCAGCACGTTGACGTCGTACTGCTGTGCGAACTATTCGGGGGTGAAGGCTTCGGCCGGGCCAAACATCATGTGGCCGGCGTTGTGGACGACCACGTCGGCTTGGCCGCTTTCGGCGATGATCTTTTCCACGGCCGCTTTGGTCGACGGCTCGGACTGCACATCGAGTTCGATGGGGCGGATATCGGTGCTCTCGATCGCGGACAGCTCGGCGGCATTCTGGGCGTTGCGACGGGCCACGTCGCGCATGATGGCATAGACGGTGTGGCCGGCGCGGCCCAGCGCTTCGGCGGTCAGCCGGCCGAAGCCGCTGGACGAGCCAGTGACCAGGATGATCTTGTTGGGCATGGGGAAATTCCCTTCGGATTGGTCCGCGTCAGGGCGGACGCAATGATGGGTTGGGGCGATGATCAGATGATCCCGCCGTTGGCGCGCAGGACCTGGCCGTTGATCCAGGCGCCGTCCGGACCGGCGAGGAAGGCGACCGCGTTGGCTATGTCCTCGGGCTGGCCGAGGCGCTCCAGCGGGGCAAGCTTGGTCAGGGTGTCGATGACCGCCTGCGGCTTGCCGTCGAGAAACAGGGCCGTGGCCGTCGGGCCGGGAGCGATGGCGTTGACCGTGATGTTGCGACCGCGCAACTCCTTGGACAAGACGTGGGTCATCGCCTCGACGCCCGCCTTGGTGGCCGCATAGACGCCATAGGTCGGCTGATAGAGACCCACCACGCTCGACGACAGGTTGATGATCCGCCCGCCGCTGCGCAGCCGCTGGGCCGCCAGGCGCATGGTGTTGCGCGGCCCCTTGAGGTTGATGGCGATCTGGCTGTCGAACAGCGCGTCGTCGCCGTCGGCGATCGTCGCCAGGCGCATGATGCCGGCGTTGTTGACGAGAACGTCGACGCCGCCGAACGCGGCTTCGGCAGCGTCCCACATGCGGGCGACGGCGGCGGGATCGCTGACATCGGCTTGGGCGGTCAGAGCCTTGCCGCCGGTCTTTTCGATGCTGGCGGCCAATTCCTCGGCTTCGGCGACAGTGCCGGCACAGTTGACGACGACGATGAACCCGTCCTTGGCAAGGCGCCGCGCGATGGCCGCGCCGATGCCCCGCGAGGCGCCCGTGACGAGCGCGACCTTGGTGCTGTTGCCCATGATGGTTCTCCTTGTGACTGCGCTCCGGGGCGCGGCTGGAACATGAACCTTGTTCAATTCCGGATAATCACCGAGTTTTGGACATCACTATTCTGCGTGAACGAATAAATGCGAGAGGCGCGTGAAATGGACCGGTTGGAGGTGATGCGGCTGTTCACGCGGGTGGTGGAGCGGCGCAGCTTCACGCAGGCGGCGCGGGATCTCGCAGTTCCCCGCTCGACCGCGACCCAGGTCATCCAGCAGTTGGAAGACCGACTGGGCGCGCGCCTGCTTCAGCGGACGACACGCACTGTCCGGCCGACCCTCGACGGCGAGGCCTATTACCGCCGCTGCATGTCCATCCTAGACGACATCGAGAACGCCGAGGGCGCGTTTCGCGGCGCCAATCCCCGTGGGCTGCTCCGGGTCGAAGTCCAGGGCACGCTCGCCCGGCACTTCCTCCTGCCAGCGCTACCGCAGTTCTTCGAGCGCTATCGGGATGTCGAGATCGCCATGAGTGAAAGCGACCGGTGGGTCGACGTGGTGCGCGAGGGAGTCGACTGCGTGCTCCGCTACGGCGCGCTTCCGGACAGCGACCTGGTGGCGCGGACCGTGACGACGCTTCGCCGGATCACCTGCGCAGCGCCAGCCTATCTTGAGCGGCACGGCGTGCCGTCTCACCCCGATGACATGGCCAATCATCGCGCCGTCGGCATCCGATCGTTGACGACGGGGAGCCTGACGCCGTTCGAGTTCACCTGTGATGGGCAGACGCGGCGGATGGATGTCGCATCGTTCTTCTCCGTCACCGGGACGGAGAGTTTTCGCGACGGTGTGCTGCTGGGGTTAGGTCTCGCGCAGATGCCGGTCTTCCACATCGAGCGGGATCTCGCGGAAGGGCGGCTCGTGCAGGTTTTGCCGGAGTTTCCACCCCTGTCCATGCCGGTTTCGGTGCTCTACCCGACAAGCAGGCAGCTCTCGCCGCGGGTGCGCCTGTTCATCGACTGGGTGGTGCAGCGCTTCGATGCCCCGCAATTCAAAGATCAGTTGGGCTAAGATCGTTCCGTGGCGCAGGGGGCCAGGGCAGATCAGGTGTAGTGGTCGAAGCGCGGGGCAGGACCGACACCGCTTTCGATCCACGCCAGTTTATCCATTACACAGGCGATCATCTGGCGATATGTTCCCGTCGCTCCTTGAGCTGCTTCGGCTGACCTGCCGGAACGGTCTTCGACCGTTCCGGCAGGTCAGCCGCCCCGCAGCGTTTTCCGCCAGCAATTCGCCGATCTCCCGCAGTGGCAGGCCGAGCGATTGCTGCATGCGGATCAGCCCACGGTCTCGACGTCCTTCTGCGAGAAGATCTGGTAAGGCCGATTGCCGCCTTTGGTGCCCGTCGTGGGATTGAGGAGGCCCAGGCCACATAGAAGCGCACCGCACGCGATCCATGGCTTCGCCAGGGTCGAGGAAGCGGCGACGGCGGTCGTGTTCTTGGCCGGCCCCAAGACCGGCTTCATCACCGGCTTCATCACTGGCTTCATCACCGGCTTCACCGCCTGACGGATGGTTTCTGCGCCACCCCGGCCTGCCTTTTGATGCGCGCCTCACGCCGAAGCGCAGGAAGCGCAGGTCCTCCGACGGGACTTCCTTTGTCCCGCGACGGAGGACGAAGCGTTGGGCTAAGCGGCGGCGAAGCCTTCAAGCACGATCTTGCCGCGCGCCTTCCCGCTCTCGATGAGCGCGTGGGCGCGCGTGAGATTTTCAGCCGTGATCGGGCCGAAGTTCTCTGCGATCGTGGTCTTCAGCGCTCCGGCGTCGACCAGGCGCGAGACTTCGTCGAGCAAGGCGGCCTGCTGGAGAATGTCGGCGGTCTGGTGCATCGACCGCGCAAACATGAATTCCCAATGCGTAGAGACGCTCTTGCGCTTGAAGGGGACGATATCGAGAACCTGAGGATCGTCGATTAGCGCGAGGCGTCCCTGGGGAGCGATCAGCTTGACGATTTCCAGCAAATGCTGGTCCGTGTGCGTGGTGGACAGCACGAAGCCTGGCACGCCGAGCTTCAAGCGGGCGATTTCATCGGACAGCGGCTGCGAATGGTCGAGGACGTGATGGGCGCCAAGTTCCATGATCCAGGTGCGTGTCTCCGGCCGTGAAGCGGTGCCGATAACCGTCAGATCGGTCAATTGCCGCGCCAGTTGAACGGCGATGGAGCCGACGCCGCCCGCCGCTCCGATGATCAGAATGCTCGATGCGCCCGGGACGGGACGTTTGACGTCCAGGCGATCGAACAACGCTTCCCAGGCGGTGATCGTGGTGAGCGGCAGTGCCGCGGCGCCAGCCCAATCGAGCGACTGCGGCTTGCGGCCGACGATCCGTTCATCGACGAGATGAAACTCGCAATTGGCTCCGGGCCGGGTGATATCCCCGGCATAATAGACCTCGTCGCCCGGCTTGAAGCGGCTGACATCGGCCCCCACCCCCACCACGACCCCGGCGGCGTCCCAGCCGAGGACATTCCACTCGCCCTGCGACGGAGGCGTGCTCTTGCGCACCTTCGTGTCCACCGGATTGACCGAAATTGCCCGCACCTCCACCAGGAGGTCACGGCCCGTGGGCACCGGGGTCGGCAGATCGACGTCGGCGAGAACCTGAGCCCCCGCGATTGGACCGGGGGCTCTGTAGGCGACAGCACGCATTTTGGTCTCCATCCGCTGTTGGGAGACCATGTGCTCCTTATAGGCCATTCTTGCAAGAACATACAAATATCGCTTATAGTACCTAAAATGATACTGTGAAATGGAAGGGCCAGATGCCTCGCATCCGTCACAAGAGCCTGGACTGCAGCCCTGGCTGCGTCGTGGAAGGCGCGCTGGCGCTGATCGGCGGCAAGTGGAAGGGCGTCGTGCTCTATCACCTGCTCCAGGAGGAGGTGCTCCGGTTCAACGAAATCCGCAGGCGGCTGCCGAATGTGACGCCGCGCATGCTGACTGCACAGCTCCGCGAACTGGAAGCCGACGGTTTTGTCGAGCGGAAGGTCTATCCCGAAGTCCCGCCAAAGGTGGAATATCGCCTGACCCGGCACGGGATGAGCCTTGCGCCCGTCATCGCTGCGCTGAAAGCCTGGGGCGACGCGCACATTGACCTCGAGGCTCGCGTAAAGCCATCAGCGAAAAAGAAGGCGGCTTAGGAAGCCCCCGTCTATGTAGAGCAGCAGCTTGCCGATCGGGAGACCCTTGCCGGTCGCGGCATCACCGCGCTCGATCGCTCGCCCGTGCTGGAACTGCAAGCAGCAGGTCTCGCTGTCCCATCTCGCCCACCGCGCCGGGAGCGGTTCGCTGGAGCCCCCCGATGCCTCATGCGGCACCGAGGCGCCAGGCCCTCGCGCGGACGCCTGGCGCGCGACCAAGTTCGCCTGGCCATTTCCGCCCAGTGCAAGACGAGACAAGACGCGACGAGACAAGAGGCAGATTCGCAAAGTAAATAGACAATGATACAAGCTGGACACTCAACTCAAGCAAATCGACATTCTACAATTTGATAATTATCAAAATTAAATCTGTTATATAAGTTTCAAACTGCCACTATAAAACCCTGCTTAGCATAAGACGTAAGAACGGTCGTGCATTTGGCTTTCCGACGACCGGAACAGGCGGGGGATCCATGTTCAGCCTCCAGGGACACAAGGCACTTGTGGTGGGTGTCGCCAACGACCAGTCGATCGCCTGGGGTTGCGCGAAGGCCTTGCGAGCGCAGGGGGCGGATCTCGCCATCACCTATCTCAACGCGCGGGCGGAGACGTTCGTCCGTCCGCTGGCGGAAGACCTGGGCGCGAGCCTCATCCTGCCGCTGGACGTCGGCGTTCCGGGACAGCTCGAGCTCGTGTTCGAGGAGATTGGCGAAAAATGGGGGCGGCTCGACACGCTCCTGCATTCCATCGCCTTCTGCCCGCGGGAGGACCTGCACGGCCGGGTGATCGACTGCTCGGCGGAGGGCTTCGCCAAGGCCATGGACATTTCGGTCCATTCGTTCCTGCGCATGATCCGCCTCGCCGAACCCCTGATGCCGCAGGGCGGAACCTGCATGACCGTCTCCTTCTACGGCGCGGAGAAAGTGGTCGAGAACTACAACATCATGGGTCCGGTGAAATCGGCCCTGGAATCCGTCGTGCGCTATGCGGCGGCGGAGCTGGGCGAGAAGCGCATCTCGGTGCACGCCCTCTCGCCGGGACCGCTCATGACCCGCGCGGCATCGGGCATCGATCACTTTGACGAACTGCTGAACGCCGCAGCCGAGCGCGCACCCACCCACCTCCTCGCCTCCATCGAGGACGTGGGCGCCTATGCCGCGTTCCTCGCCAGCCGCGAGGCCGCAAACGTGACCGGCGGCGTCCACCAGATCGACGGTGGATACAACATCATCGCGTGACGCAGGGCGGTGCACGCAGGGGCCGGCCCCTCGGCCGGGACATGCCCAGCGCCCCCTTCTCCCGGACTGTCGAGAACATCGGAGGCGAGCCCGCCATGAAGCGAGAGAACCGGACATTCGACGAATTGCAGGTGGGCGACGCCGCCGAGCTGAAGCGGGTGTGCACGGCAGACGATCTCTTCGTGTTCGCCACCGCGTCCGGCAACCACAATCCGGCGCACCTGCCGGGGTACGACCTCAACGGGGACGGCCACCCCGATGAGGTGACGGCCCCCGCCATGTGGGTCGGCTCCCTGATCTCGGCAGTGCTCGGCAACATCCTGCCGGGCGCTGGCACCCTTTACCGCGCGCAGACCTTCGAATTCCTCGGGCGGGCCAAGGCGGGCGATGATCTGGTGGCCCGGGTGCGGCTGGTGGAAAAACGGGACGACGGCACCGTGGTCTTCGCCAGCTCGGTATACCGCGACGAGCCGGAAGAGCTGCTGCTGCGCGGCGAGGCGGCGGTGAGCGCGCCGCGCACCAAATTCCAGTACGACGAGCACGACATCC
The DNA here is from genome assembly GCF_005871085.1 of Xanthobacter autotrophicus. Taxonomy (GTDB): domain Bacteria; phylum Pseudomonadota; class Alphaproteobacteria; order Rhizobiales; family Xanthobacteraceae; genus Xanthobacter; species Xanthobacter autotrophicus. The sequence continues at coordinate 8,071 of NZ_VAUP01000041.1, forward strand.
CCGGCCTTCTGGTCCAGCGCCACCGCCATTTCGACGCCCTGGTGGCGCGCGCCGAGCCGCTGGAGCCCCTCGCGACCGCCGTGGTGGCGCCGGAGGAGGCCAATTCCCTCGGCGGGGCTCTGCTCGCCGCCCGTCACACCCTCATCACGCCCATCCTCGTGGGCGCCCGCGACAGGATCGCGGCTGCGGCCACGGCGATCGGGGAAAGCCTCGACGGCATCGAGATCATCGATGTGGCGGACCATGGCGCCGCGGCCCATGCGGCCGTGGACCTGGTGGCGGACGGGCGCGCCAAGGCCATCATGAAGGGACACCTGCACACGGACGAACTGCTGCGCGCGGTGCTGCGCAAGGATCGCGGCCTGCGAACCGGCCGCCGGCTCACCCACATTTTCGTCATGGACGTGCCCGGCGTGTCGCATCCGCTGCTCGTCACCGACGCCGCCATCAACATTCTCCCGGACCTTGCCACCAAGGTGGACATCGTCCAGAACGCCATCGACCTCGCCATCTCCCTCGGCATCGAGCAGCCCAAGGTCGGCGTCCTCTCGGCAGTGGAGACGGTGAACGCGCAGATCCCCTCCTCGGTGGATGCGGCGCTGCTGTCCAAGATGGCGGAGCGCGGCCAGATCACCGGAGGCCTGGTGGATGGGCCGCTGGCCATGGACAATGCGATCGACATCGCGGCCGCCCGCACCAAGGGCCTCGTCTCGCCGGTGGCCGGGCGGGCCGACGTGCTGGTGGTGCCCAATCTCGACGCCGGCAACATGGTGGCGAAGCAGCTCACCTACCTCTCCCATGCGGAGGGAGCCGGGCTGGTCATGGGCGCCCAGGTGCCGATCATTCTCACCTCCCGCGCCGACAGCGCGAAGGCGCGGCTTGCATCCTGCGCCGTTGCCGCCATCCATCACGCCCGCATGGCCGCCAAGGCCGAGGAGATGCAGCACCCATGACGCAGCCGGTCACCCTTACGCTCAACGCCGGCTCCTCGTCGCTCAAGTTCAGCCTCTACGACATCACCGGTGCGCCGGTGCAGCTCGCCATCGGCAATGTGGAGAACATCGGCCGGCAGCCGCGGCTGAAGGCGAGCCTCGGGGATGGCATGCCGCGCGTCGAGCGTGAGCTCTCGCCCTCCGAAGCCAGCGACCACCCGAGCACGCTGAAGACGGTGCTCACACTGCTGCGGGAGCATTTTCCCAAGGCCCACGCCGCAGTGGTGGGCCACCGGGTGGTGCATGGCGGCCCCCGCTTTTCCGAGCCCATGGCGGTGACGGACGAGGTGATGGCGGAGCTGAGGACGCTCTCACCCTTCGCGCCCATCCACCAGCCGCACAATCTCGCCGGCATCGAGGCGGCCAGGGCGGCGTTTCCCGACGCGCTGCAGGTGGCCTGCTTCGACACGGCATTCCACCGCCACCACCCCAAGGCCAATGACGTGTTCGCCCTGCCGCGCGAATATTACGATAAGGGCATCCGGCGGTACGGTTTCCACGGCCTCAGCTACGAATACGTCTCGGGGGAGCTGAAGCGCATCGCCCCCCTCCTTCACGCCGGCCGCGTCGTGGTCGCCCATCTCGGCAATGGCGCCTCCATGTGCGGCATCCTCGACGGCCGTTCGGTGGCCTCCACCATGGGCTTCACGGCGCTCGACGGCCTGCCCATGGGCACGCGCTGCGGCCAGGTCGACCCGGGTGTCATCTTCTACATGGTCCAGCAGGAAGGCCGCACCATCGACGAGGTGCGGGACATTTTCTACAACAAGTCGGGCCTGCTCGGCCTGTCGGGCATCTCCAACGACATGCGGGTGCTGGAGAGCGCAGGCGTGCCGGAGGCCAACGAGGCCGTGGATTATTTCGTCTTCCGCATCCGCCGCGAACTGGGCGGCCTCGCCGCGGCCCTCGGCGGCCTGGATGCCCTGGTCTTCTGTGGCGGCATTGGCGAGAATTCGCGCAAGATCCGTCGACGCATCTGCGACGGCATGGACTGGATAGGCATCGAGCTCGATCATGACCGCAACGACAGTGGCGCCCAGGTCATCTCGACGGACTTCAGCCGGGCCCGCATCATGGTTATTGCGACCAACGAGGAAATCGTGATCGCCCGCGCCGCCAAGCGGCTTCTCTGGGAGCAGGCGGGCGTCGGCGCGTAAGGAAGGGGGGAACATGAGGAAGGCGATCAAGCCGGATGATGCGGCGGCGCTGGTTCCCGATGGAGCGACCGTGCTCATCGGCGGCTTCATGGGTGTCGGCACGCCCGAGCGCATGATCGATGCCCTGGTGGCGCGCGGCGCGCGGAACCTGACGGTGATCGCCAACGACGCGGCGATGCCCGGCAAGGGCATCGGCAAGCTGGTGTCCGCCGGCGCGATTTCCCGGGCCATCATGTCCCACATCGGCCTCAACCCGGAGATCCAGCGCAAGATGATCTCCGGCGAGATTGAGGTGGAACTGGTGCCCCAGGGCACGCTGGTGGAACGCATCCGCGCCGGCGGCGTCGGCCTCGGCGGCGTCCTCACCGCGACCGGCCTCGGCACGCCAGTGGAAGACGGCAAACAGGTCATCGAGGTCGACGGCAAGCGCTACCTGGTGGAGAAGCCCATACTGGGCGACTTCGCGCTCATCGCCGCCCAGCAGGCCGACTATTCCGGCAACCTCACCTATTCGCTCACCGCGCACAATTTCAATCCGATCATGGCGCTGGCCGGTCGCATGGTCATCGTCGAACCGGAACTGATCGTGCCGGTCGGCGTCATCCCGCCGGACGCGGTGAAGACGCCGGGCGTGATCATTGACCACATGCTCGCGAGGGTCGCGTAATGGAGCAGCAGGTGACAGGCCGCCCCCATTCGGGCATGAGCGCCAAGGAAGTGATCGCCCGCCGCGTGGCGCAGGAGGTCAGGCCCGGCATGCTGGTCAATCTCGGCATCGGCCTGCCGAGCCTGGTCGCCAACTACATCCCGCACGACTACGGCGTCTTCTTCCAGGCGGAAAACGGGGTGATCGGCCTCGGCGCCCGCCCGCCGGAAGGCATGGAGGACCCCCACCTCACCGACGCGGGGGGCAGCTTCGTCACCGCCGTTCCCGGCGCCGCCTCCATCGACAGCGCCATGAGCTTCGGCATCATCCGTGGCGGGCACCTCGACATGACCGTGCTCGGAGGGCTTCAGGTGGATGAGCGGGGCTTCCTCGCCAACTGGATGGTGCCCGGCAAGATGGTGCCTGGCATGGGCGGCGCCATGGATCTGGTGGCCGGCGCCAAGCGCGTCATCGTCGCCATGGTGCATTCCGCCAAAGGCGAGGCCAAGATCGTGCCTGAATGCACGTTGCCGCTCACGGCCCTGCGCCGGGTCAGTCTCCTTGTCACGGAACTGGCGGTCATCGAGCCCACGGCGGATGGTCTCGTACTGCGCGAGCGCGGCCCGGATATCTCGGTCGAGGAGATCCTCGCCCAGACCACGGCGAAGCTCATCGTCACCGGAGACGTCCCCACCATGTGCCTCGGCTGATATCCGCCATCACCGGACCGATGCGGCCCCGGTCTTCCGGCATGTCGGCCGGCGACGGCACGGCCCGACGTCCGGCGCGGTGACTTCAGCGGCACGGACTTCAGCGGCACCGGTTTCGGACGCCGCCGCGTGGGATGCGCCCGCCGCCGCGGCGCGGCGGGGTCCGGGAGCCGGTGAGCGAAGCTCTCCGGCTCCGTGCAGGACCTCTATTGCGCGGCCTGGGTCAAGGCCGACAGCGGATCATCCAGGACATCCATGGTCGCGGGCGGAAGGTCGAGCAGCTGCCGGAAGCGCTGGAGCATGGCGAGGGTCCGTGGCTCCATGTCACTGAGGACGCCCGGCACATACTGCACCACCTCGGCGGCCCGTCGCCGTTCCTCCGGCGTGCGCAGCAGGAGCGGCAAGGTCTCCAGGGCGGCGGCGCCGGCATATTCCACGATCAGGCTCTGCTCGTGGATGATCTGCGCCCGCTGCTCGGTCCGGAGCGAGCGGAAGGGCTCGTCCTTGGTCAACACCCGCGCCGACCGTTCCAGACGATCCCGGCGCACGGTGCCGCGCGCCTCCGCCAGCAGGATCAGCATGCGGATCACCGCCTCCACGAAGCCGCCGGATGCCACATGGAGGAGGGCCGACTGGACCTCCGGCAAGGCGACCAGTTCCTCCTTCGACTTGCGGGTCCGCTCGAAGTTGAAGTTGCGACCGAACCAGCGCATCTGCGGGGTGGCATAGATGCTGTAGAAGGTCATCTCGTACCAGGCGTCGCGCAGGTCGCGCACGATGTCGAAGGACTGTTCGAAGGCGTCGGCGAGAAGCTTTTCCGCCAGCACGAAGGGGTTGTCCTCCGCCACCGCCGCGCGCGCACGCGCCGTGGCCTCTGCGGCCGCCGGCAGCACGGAACACTGCGGATTGCGGGAGGAGAACAGCGCCCGCTGCAGGCGCAGCGGATGGAATTGCCGGCCGAGTTCCGCACTGGCCCGGGTCACGCTCGCCTGCACGAAGGGGCGCACGAAGATGTCGTAGAGCTCGCCCTGCAGCTCGGATGACCGTTCCACCGCGCCGAACGGCAACTCGTCCTGCCGGCCATCGCCATAGCCCGGCAGGTCACTGATCCGGCGTTCGGCGAAGGACACGGTGAAATGCTTGGAATGGCCTTCGCCGGCCACATCCTCGATGACCATTTCATAAAGGCCGGGCGCGAGCGCCTCGATGGTCTTCAGCGTCGAGGCAACCTCCTGGTGCTCGCGCTTGGCGATGGAGGACGAGACGAAGATGCCGAGGTGGCCAATGGACTCATGCACCATGTAGACGATGCGCTGACCGCGGATCTTGATTTCCGTCTCGTCGGCGTAAGTGTCCATGATCCAGTTCAAGGCCTGCTTGACCGGGGTGATATTATCGCCATGGCTCGCGAACACGATGATCGGCGAGCGGATCTGCTTGATGTCGAGCACGCGGCCGTGTTCCAGGCGGGCCTCGTTGCGGGCAAGCTTGTTGCCGACGAAGAGTTCGCGCACGATCCAGACGATCTCGGGCTCATTGAGCAGGAAGAAGCCGCTCCACCACTTCTCGAACTCGAGGAAGCGGCCGCGCTCGGTATCCACCCGCTCGAACACGTCGTAATACTTGCGGAACCAGGTGCGGCCCGGATTCAGCATTTCGAAGTTCAGCACCAGCCATGCGCCATCGAAGACGCCGTCGCCATAGTCGGCCCAGAACATCGGCTGGACCTGCCCGCCGAGCAGGCCTGCATTGTAGCGCATGGGATTGGAGCCCACGTCGCCCGACCAGGTCTCCACCGGTGCGCCGTTAAGCACCAGGGGGCCGGTGATGTCCGGATGGGAGGCGCCGAGGACCAGGGTGGCCCAGCCACCCTGGCAATTTCCGATCACCACGGGCTTGGGCGCATCCGGATGCTCCGCCTGCACATGGCGCACGAACACCGCTTCGGCGCGCGCCACGTCCGCGAGGGTCTGGCCCGGCTCAGGCTCCCGCCAGAAGGCAGTGAAATAGACCGGGTGCCCACCCTTCAGCGCCACACCCACCTGGCTGTCGGCCTTGAAGCCGCCGATGCCCGCGCCGTGGCCCGCCCGCGGGTCGATGATCACATAGGGCCGCTTCCAGGCGAACACCTCGACGCCTTCCGGGGGCGTGATCTTAAGCAGCATGTAGTTGCACGGGCGCTCCAGCTTCCGCCCATCCACCACCACTTCATAATCATAGATCAGCACCGGCGGGCAGCCGGCCGCCTCGTGGGCGAAGAAATTGTCCCCGCGTTCGCGCAGAACGTCGGCCATCAGAATGGCCCGCTGCGCCCGGTCCGTGGCATAGGCACGGGCATCACCCAGGAGGGAAAACGGGGAGCTTTTCGGCTTGGTGATCTCGGCGACGAGACCCGTCAGCGCATTGAAGGTGCCCCGCAGGCGCTCGCCGTGGGTCGCCGATATGTTGTTGAAGTGACGGCCGGCGGCCTTTGACGTCAGCTCGCCGACGGCGGACCATTCGGACAGCTGGGCGGTGAGCGCCACCGCCCGCTGGCGCGCCGTCCAGGCATTGCCATCCGTCACCACCGAGAAGAAGGGGTTGATGTTATCCCCATGCGGAAGACCAAATGCCACAGCGCCTCTCCTTCTGGCGAATGACGCAACGTGTACCTGCAACCGCCGATGCCCGCAGTGTCCGACGGCAAGCCATTCGATCCCTTAAGATACGCTGCAAATATTGCAGGCTGGTGGCTGATATTGATCAATTAATATGAGCCGGCTTCATTCATGCATATTCTTCGAAATATGTACTTCTGATATCTTGAAATTCTGATGCACGTACGCCTGATCCACTCGCCTGCCAGTGGAACAGCAGTTCGGATCGGCAAGCGGATGGCGTTCCCAGGGAAGCCGTGCGATCCCGGGATTGGTAGAGGCTCCCCCGTCCGAGAAGGCCGCCGCATCGTGCCCGATCCTGCACAGCAGCGGCGGTCGCGGCCTCAGCGTGCGGGCAATGGATGTGGCGCGGCGATCCGGTCGGCGGCGTGGCCGCTATGTTCCTTCCGCTGCGGCTCATGGGCGGCCGGCTGGGCCGGCGGGTGCACGAATTCGCGATGACCATCGCCTGTCGCCGCCGCAAGCGCGACCGGCTCGCGTCCTGCCGAAAGGCCATCCGTTTTGTCCCGGGGGCAACGGGGGTTGCGTATCGCGCGGACATGCTCTGTATGACGTGCGCGGGTCCGATGCGAATCCGCGCTCTCTACCCTGGAGACTGACATGGCCGACCTCGTTATCATTGCCTATGAATCTGAGGCCAAAGCGGAGGCCGCGCGACAGGAGCTCCTGAAGCTCCAGAAGGAATATCTGATCGAGCTGGGCGATGCCGTCATCGCCGCCCGGCAGGAGGATGGCTCGATCAAGCTGCACCAGATGGTGAACACCACCCTCGCGGGCGCGGCCTCGGGCGGGCTCTGGGGCGGCCTCGTCGGGCTGATCTTCCTCAACCCGCTCTTGGGCATGGCCATCGGCGCCGGCGCCGGCGCGCTCGCCGGAAAGTTCACCGACGTGGGCATCAATGACGACTTCATCAAGCAGGCCAGCTCGGCCCTCGGTCCGAATCAGGCTGCCCTGTGCATCCTCGTCGGCAAGGTGACCGCGGACAAGGTGGTGGCCGACATGGCCAAGTTCGGTGGCACCGTGCTCCAGACGAGCCTCTCCACCGAGCAGGAGGAAAAACTCCAGGCCGCCCTCAAGGGCGCCTAGTCTTTCGCATGATCGCCGGCCAGCGCCGGTGAGCCTTCACTGCGCGCCGGCGGGAGCCAAGATGAAAGAGGTGCGACCGGCGCGGTCGCACCGATGGTTCGGATCGGCATCATGCCGGCGGCGCGGATATTCCGGCCGCGCCTGTTCTCCGGTACGGGCGGCTTTCCGCCCGCACCGCAACCGCCGCAGCGATCGAATCGCCGAGCCTGTGTAAAACGATCGGGCGGCGACGCGTTCGCCGGCTGATACTCTTCACGTGTTTCAGTTCAAACAGCTTGAAAGGGTTAGCATGATGCGCGGTCGGGGCCTTCTTGCAGCGGTTTTCGCTCTCATCATCGGCGGGGGCAATGCGGCCCTCGCGGCGGGCGCGTTCGAGTGTCCGGCCAAGCCGCTGGAAAGCGCCCAGGCGGCCAGCATCAAGGCACTCCTGCCCACCGGCGATGCCTTCGATCAAGTGGAACGCCTCAACACGGCGGTCACCACGCTCAAGGCGCAGGGCGCAAGCCCGGTGCTCGTCATCGATAGCCTGATCGCCGCCTACTGCCCCGTGGTGGCCGCGCAAAGCGGGCTGACCGACGCGCAGAAGACCGCCCGCGTCACCCGCTTCGCCGCGCGCATCACGCGCACGGTCTATGCCCTCGACACTGCCGATGCGATCATTCTCGACGTGAGCTTCCCCCCGCAGGTGGTGAATGCCATCACCGCGAAAGCCCAGGCGGCAGGGGTCTCCCCCGAGGCGTGGATTCAAAGCGCCGTCACCGCCGCCTTGAAGTAAGCCCAAGGCGTGACGCCGGTTGCCCCCCGAAGACCGGCTGGGCCGTTCAATCCGGCGTAACCGAATGCCGGCAGATATCGGCATGCTCCTGTCCGAACGCGGACAAGGTGCATGCCGAGCGCCCCAGGGGCGCGACCGGCCCTGGGATCTGCGCCCCGCCCTGCGGCCACGACGGCCGCAGCGATCGGTCCGGCGCGCGGGCCCGGGCCTCCTGCCGCGATCGCCAAGAACAGGCGCCGACGAGGACCTACCGCAATCGGCCTGATCCGGGTTATGACCGCGAAGGTGACGACCCTCTTCAAGGCGCGCTTCCGCCGCATCCAGCAGCCGCCAGCCGCGCGGGAGCATTTCGGGAGATCCCCCTTGAGTTCGCAAGATGAGGCCGTGCCGAGCCGTACCGGCGATGCTGTTTATTTCATCGTCTCAATCGTCGTCGGAGCCATTACCGGCGTGCTTGGGACACTGCTGCATCTGGGCACGGACCGTCTGCTCGAATGGCCGGCGCTCCTGCGCTCCCATCTCGGCGTCGGCGAGCTGCATTTCCTGCTTATCACCGGCGCCATCGCCGCCTGCCTCGTGCTCGTGTCCGTGTGGATCGTTCGAACCTTCGCGCCCGAGGCCGGCGGTTCCGGGGTGCAGGAGATCGAGGGGGCCATGGAGGGTCTGCGGACCGTCCGCTGGCGGCGTGTCCTGCCGGTCAAGTTCTTTGGCGGCTTCCTGTCGCTCGGCTCCGGCTTGGTGATCGGCCGGGAGGGGCCGACCATCCATATCGGCTCCTCCATCGCGCAGGCCGCCTCCGAAGGCATGAAGCTGCCCACCAAGGAGACGAGAGGCCTTCTGGCGGCAGGCGCCGCCGCCGGGCTCGCCGCCGCCTTCAGCGCACCGCTGGCGTCGATCCTTTTCGTGATCGAGGAAACCCGCAGGCAATTCCCCTACTCCCTTAAGACCTATACCGGCGTGATGCTCGCTTCCGTGACGAGCGGCATCGTCACGCAGGCGATCGCAGGCCGGCGGCCGTTCATGGAAATGACCGTTCCCGAAATGCCGCTGGACTTCCTGCCGGCCTTCATCGTCCTCGGCATCCTTCTTGGCGCCATGGGTGTCGTCTTCAACCGCAGTCTGGTCTGGTCGATGGACCTCGCCTTGGCGGTGGGCAAATCGACCTCGTTCTACCTCGTCCCCGCCATGGTGGGCTTCGCGGTGGGGGTGCTCCTCATTCTGCGGCCCGAGGCGACCATGGGCGGCGAGACACTCGCCGTGTCGCTGGTCCGGGAAAACCTGCCCCTTGCGACCATGGCGATCATCGTTGCCGTGCGCTTCGTCACCACCATGGCCAGCTACTCCACCGGCGTACCCGGCGGCATCTTCGCCCCGATCCTGGCGATGGCCACCGCCCTGGGGCTGCTTTTCGGACTGGGCCTGGAATTGCTGATGCCCCTGCCGCCTGGCGCTGCGGCGGCCTTCGCGGTGGCGGCGATGGGCGGCCTGTTCTCGGCAACGATCCGCGCCCCGCTCGTGGGCGTGGTGCTGCTCGCGGAGCTGACCGGAGCCTACACGCTGCTGGTGCCCACCCTGCTCACCTGTATGTTCGCGAACTTCGTGGCCGACTGGCTCGGCGGCAAGCCGATCTACGAAGTCCTGCTGGATCGCACGCTGCGCCTCGCCGGCGAGGCCGATCGCTCACCCGCGCCTGCGTCGGATGAGGATAGGCCGATCGGCGGTTTCGACCAGCGCTAGGGGGCGCAAAAAAGAAGGCGCCGATTGGCTTGCCCTGCTCGCCGATCGGCTCAGGCTTTCCGTCGGACCCAGAGGATGAAGCCGAAGGCGCCCAGCAGGATCACCGCCAAGGCGCCGAGCGAGAGCAACAGCGCCGACTGATCCACCCAGGCCACGGCCGGCACGCAAAGCGCCATCACCACGCCATTGAGCCCGATCCGCCAGGACGCCGTGTGCACGCCGGCCACGAAAGTCCCGAGCGCCAGCAACAGCAACACGATGAGACTGGTGGAATCGGCATCCGCCACCGCCTGTACGCTGGGCAGGAAGACCAGAGCCATCGCGACCAGGAACGCCGCCCAGTGCAGGATCTGGGTCCAAATGAGCCGCCAGCGCGCCCGCCTGTCCCGCGCGCGGCTCCAGCCTTCATAGATGCAGGTGGCGCAATTGCAGAACGCAACCAGGACCCAATAATATTGCAGCGGGCTGCGAGTCATGGCCGAATAGCCGACCCCTCCCAGGGTCAGCAAAAGGATGGCTATGTAAGGCAGCTCCCGCAGCCAGACCGATCCGCCAGCGTCAGTGGCGGCGCCCGCCGCCGGTGTGGCCCGATTGGTGTCCGACATGCATCTCCCCATCAAACGAACGGGAGTCTGCCATAGCCTGGAGCGCGATCCGAGCAAATTGAACCATTTGCCCGGCAAATCGCGCGGTCATGTCATGATGCTGCACAAGCCGACCGCCCCACCAGGCCTCGAAGCCAGTGGCGAACTGGAAGCATGATCAGGCAGGGTGCAGGCAACCGACCCCAACGCGCGGCGGTCCGTCCCCACGCTCACCGATCAGGTGGCATGGCCACCCGATCGGATCAGCTTAAAGGCCGTCTTGCCAGTCTGCGGCCTCAGCGTTGTGCGCCGGGCGTCCGCTTCACCTGGATGGCGAGGCACAGCACCGCGGCGATGATGGGACCCGCCGCCAGGGTCAGCAGGGCTGGCGTGAAGCTCTGGGTGGTGTCCTTGATCCAGCCCACCAGATAGGGGCCGGCGAAGCCGCCGATCTGCGCGAAGCCGTTGATGGCGGCAAGGCCGCCGGCGGCCGCAGCGCCGGTGAGAAACTGCGTCGGCAGGGACCAGAACACCCCGAGCACCGCCCACACACCGAAGGCCGCGGCGCTCAGCAGCAGCAGGCCGGTGAGCGGGGTCGGCGCGACGGCGCTCGCCGCCAGGAACACGCCGCCCATGAGCGCCGAGAACGCCGTATGCCACTTGCGCTCGCCGGTGCGGTCCGAGTTGCGCGACACCAGGACGAGGCCGATGGCGGCGAACACGAAGGGGATGGCGGTGACGAAGCCGGTCTGCAATTCGGTCAGCCCGCCGATGGAGCGCACGATCTGCGGTAGCCAAAGCACGACGCCATACACGGCCATGGCATTGAACATGTAGATCAAGGTCAGCAACCACAGCCGATAATCGCGGAAGATGGCGCTGAAATCATGGGTTCCCACAGTCGCTACCTGGCGGTTCTCGCGGTCGAGTTCGGCAATCAGCCAGCTGCGCTCGGCGGCATCCAGCCAGCGAGTGTCCTGCTGCGGGCGGTCCACGAGATAGAAGAAGGTGACGACGCCCAGGATCACCGCCGGAAGGCCTTCGAGGATGAAGAGCCACTGCCACGGCGCAAAGCCGAACCATGTGGGATTGCTTGACAGGATGAAGCCGGAAATCGGCGCACCGATCACCGTGGACAGCACGGTCGCGGTCATGAAGCCGGCGGTGGCCTTGGCCCGGTCGCGGGCCGGGAACCAGTAGGTGAGATAAAGCAGGATGCCGGGCACGAAGCCTGCTTCCGCGAGGCCCAGCAGGAAGCGCATCACGTAAAAGCTGGTCTCGCCCTGAATGAAGGCCATGCCGCACGACAGGAGGCCCCACGTCACCATGATCCGGGCGATCCAGATCTTGGGACCGACCTTGTGCATGATCATGTTGCTGGGAACTTCAAAGGCGATGTAGCCGATGAAGAAGATGCCCGCGCCAAGTCCGTAGGCGGTGGCCGAGAGGCCCAGGTCCTTGTTCATGTGAATGGCGGCGAAGCCGACGTTCACCCGGTCGAGATAGTTGATGATGAACAGGATGAAACAATAAAAGACGATGCGCCAGCGCAGCTTGCCGAGCACCCGCTTGCGGATCGCATCGCCGCCGGCGATGGACGCGTCTAGAGCCACCGATGACATGAGTATCCTCCCGCAAATCCGATTGGTTTCCTGGCCTTGGCGTCGGCTTAGGCTTGGTGATGGGTTTGGCCCGGCCGGCGGCAGCATCGCCGGCCGGACGATGCTCAATAGGTGGCGCGGCCGCCGGAGACGTCGAACACGCCCCCCGTGGTGAAGGAGCATTCCTCCGACGCCAGCCAGCAGACGAGCGCCGCCACTTCCTCGATCTGGCCGAAGCGGCCCATGGGGATCTTGGACAGCATGAAGTCGATATGGGACTGGCTCATCTGCTCGAAGATTGCCGTGCGCACCGCCGCCGGAGTGACGCAGTTCACGGTGATCTTGTTCTTGGCCAGTTCCTTGCCGAGGGATTTGGTGAGGCCGATCACGCCCGCCTTGGACGCGCTGTAGGCCGGGGCGTTGGGATTGCCTTCCTTACCGGCGATGGAGGCGATATTGACGATCCGCCCGTAATTCTTCTCCAGCAGGTACGGCACGACGGCCTTGTTGCAGTAGAAGAGGCCGTTGAGATTGATGTCGATGACCTTGCGCCAGTCCTCCACCGGATAGGTCCAGGTGGTGGTGTTGGGGCCGGTGATGCCGGCGCTGGCCACCAGGATGTCGAGGCCGCCGAAGGTCTCGGCGGTGGTCTTCGCCGCGGCTTCTACCGCGTCCCAGTCCGACACGTCGAGCACGACGCCCAGGCTGTTGGGGCCGAGTTCGCCCGTGGCCTTCGCGACGGCTGCGGGATCACGATCCCAGATGGCGACCTTGCCGCCCTCGGCGATGACGCGGGAGGCAACGGCAAGGCCGATGCCGGCGGCGCCGCCGGTGATCGCCGCGACGCGGCCGGAAAAGCGCGTGGTGTCCGCCATCACTTCTTCTCCCACGCGATGCAGGTCTGCTGCTGCCGGCCGAGCTTGTCGATGCCGAGGGTCATGACATCACCGGCCTTGAGGTAGACCGGCTCGGGCTTCATCCCGAGGCCGACGCCGGGTGGGGTGCCGGTGGTGATGATGTCGCCAGGCAGGAGCGTCATGAACCGGGACAGGTAGCTCACGATGGTCTTCACATCGAAGATCATGGTAGCGGTGTTGCCGGTCTGCATGCGCTTACCGTTGACGTCCAGCCACATGCCGAGGGCCTGCACGTCGCCCACCTCGTCCGCCGTCACCAGCCAGGGGCCGATGGGGCCGAAAGTGTCACAGCCCTTGCCCTTGTCCCAGGTGCCGCCGCGCTCGATCTGGTATTCGCGCTCCGAGACGTCGTTGATGAGGACGTAGCCGGCGACATGGGCGAGGGCCTCGTTCTCCTCCACATAGGAGGCCCGGCTGCCGATGACGATGCCGAGTTCCACTTCCCAATCGGTCTTGGTGGAGCCGCGCGGGATGACCACGTTGTCGTTGGGACCCTGGATGCAAGAGGTGGCCTTGGCGAACACCACCGGCTCGGCGGGAATGGGCAGGTTCGATTCCGCCGCATGATCGGAAAAGTTCAGGCCGATGGCGATGAACTTGGAAACACCGGCCACCGGCGCGCCATGGCGCGGGGTGCCTTCCACCAGGGGCAAGCTGGCAACGTCAAGCGCCGCGAGCTTGGCGAGGCCTTCCGGCGACAGGACGGCCCCGGTGATGTCGGGCACCACGCCGGAGAGGTCGCGAATGATCCCGTCGTCGCCAACGAGACCCGGCTTTTCCTGGCCTTGAGGGCCATAACGCAAGAGCTTCACTTTCGGTTTTCCCTGGATTGGTCGAACGGCAGCGACGCGCCGCACGGCTGGCGCGCGGCTCGTCGATCGCCGCACAGGCGCGGCGCTGGTTCGGACATGGAGGCGGGGCAGCGATGGGGTGCCGTCCGGCGCGGAACGCCTAAGGCACCATCATCTCCCATTCGACAATTCTTGGTCTTGAATATTCCAATATATGGAATATTATTACGTTATATGGGATATGAAAGTTTGATCCGGGACGATTGTCAAGGCAGTCTTGCGCGTGTTCGATCAAGGAGAGGGACAATGCCAGCGGGTGTGCCGACCGATTCCGTAGAGGCAACCAAGCCCGCACCCCGGGGAAGGCCACGGACTGTCGGCGCCGGTGAAGGCGCGCAGACGCTGATGCGCGGACTCGACGTGCTGGAGGCCATCGCGGACGGAACCACCGACCTTGCCGCCCTGGCGGCGCGCCTGGGGACCACCCGGACCACGACCCACCGGCTGGCGGCAGCCCTGGTCGCGCGGCGCTATCTCAACTTCGCGTCCGGCGACGGCTACAGCCTTGGACCCAAGCTCCTGGAGCTGGGGTTTCAGACCCGCCACAGCATGCCCTTGCACCAAGCCGCCCGCGCGCACCTCGCGCGGCTGGCGGAGCGCACCCTCGACACCGTGCAGCTCGGCATCCTCGATGAAGGAGTGGTGTTCTACATCGACAAGGTCCCCGGCCAGCGCCGCTTCGAGATCCGCTCCAATATGGGCGACCGCCATCACGTCTGGGCAACGGGCCTGGGCAAGGCGCTGGTGCTCGACATGACCGAGGACCAATGGAACGGTTTCTTCGGCAAGGGCCGGCCGGATGATGCGCGGCCCTCCGAAGCAGCCCGGCAGGAATGGCTCGCCCAGATGCGCACCTACGCCCGCAACGGCGTCGCCTTCGACCTCGGGGAGACCGAGGCGGAACTGCGCTGCGTGGCCGCGCCCATCCGCGACGCCAGCGGCGCCATCGTCGCCGCAGTCAGCGTCTCGAGCATCACGCAATACATGCAGCCCGAGCGGATGACGGATCTGTCCCACGATGTGCGGGAAACCGCCGCCGCCATCAGCGCCGCCCTTGGCTGGCGCAAAGGCGTGGGTACGGCATCCGCCTGATTGGGAGGCACCCTGAAGCCTCGGGCAGCCATGATCCCGAAGGAGCTACGGGCGGGACTCACGCCCCGCCCGATCCCGTCAGCGCGAGACTGCGGGGAAGCCAAGCCCTGACCTTGGCGAGCTAAGCGCAACATCGAGAACCGCGACAACTCCTCTAATCAGAGGATAGGCCGTCCCCGGAGGAGCGCCGGTGCCGCATCCGCGCACCCCCCTGCCCGCCCCCCCGGGGAAAGGACGCATCCGCCGGGACGGCGACAGGCAAGGGGCGACACTACGCACACCACGCCCGGCCGCCTTCTCGTCATCGCGCGGGCTGCGGCCCGCCACGACGATCATGAGGCCCCCCGGGTGAGGGCGGCCGCCTCCTCTACATCGGCGGCCTTCAACAGGCGCGCCGTCTGGCGGTGGAGGCCGGCAACGAGGGCACGGGTCCGGTGCGGCTGCTCCCGCTTCGCGACCACCATGTGCGCCAGCGCCTCGAGGACGAAGGCGTCGGCGAAGGCGCGAGACGAGGTTGCGCCCGTTGGCGCGCGCTCCAGATAGCCACCCAGCACCGCGCGCTCCGCCCGCGTCAGAAAGGCGGCGACAAGCTCGGCCCTCAACTCCGGCGCGTCACGCGCCGCGCCCGCCTCACCACCGGCGATGCTGCGCGCTGCGGCGCGTTCCAGTGCCGCCAGCAGCTCGGCCACATCGCGCCATGGGCTCTGCGGCGCCCGCTCGCCTTCCGGCACACCCTCCAGACCGCCGAGGGCACCCACGATCAGCGCATCGCCCCCCGCCACCAGCATATGGTGGAGATCGCACCTGCCATGAATGCGGATCACAGGCAGCGCGGCGCCGGAATAGAGCGCGCCAAGCCGCTCCACCAGCGCGGCACGCGCGCCATGCAGGTCCGCAAGGCGGCTGGGGCGCGCTCCGTCGGAGGCCGGCAGGCGGGAGATGACGTCGAGGGCGGCAGCGAAGGTCGCTTCCGCCCGCGTGCGCCACATGGCACGCGCCTCCGGGCTCGCCTCCTGCGGCGTGAAGCTGACATCGTCCGACGGTATCGACAAGGCGGCGTGCAGCTCGCCGAGACGTCGCCCCATGTTGCGCAACAGCGCCATCATGCCGGCGATCTCGTCCTCGAAGCGCTGGCGCGCGCCATCCACCGTGGAGGCGGCGGCGTCGAGGGCACGCTGGAGCTGGGCCATGGTCCAGTCCGCGGCATTGCCCTGGTGCTGCATATGGCCATAGACGAGGGCCAGCGGCGCCTTCGCGCCGGCCGGGTCGGTGCGGGTGACCGCGCCGAGCAGCGGCGGCACATGCGGCAGGCCCAGGGCCGTCAGGTGGCGCGCCATCTCCTCTTCCGCCGTATGGCCAAACGTCATGTGGCGGAACAGCTTCACCGCCACCTGGCTGGTGATCACGAGGTTTGCGGCCGGCTCGTCGGCCTCGATCAGCTCCGCCGTCGCGCCCCGCTCCACTGTCACGCCGTCGAGCCGGTCGGTGCGGGAGAAGACGATGGCGCCACCATCCGGCAGCGGCACCGGCCCATCCTCCCGAAGCGCCCGCACCACGCCGGCCGCAAGCCCGTCGAGCACCGCCGCATCGGTCAGGAAGCCCACCCGGCGGCCCTGACGCACCCGGGTCAGGGCCAGTTGCTCGGCGATGGCCGGAGGGTGCTGGTCCTCCCAGGCGATGCACAGGGGCATGAGATAGCGCTCGGTCGTGCCCGCGATCTCGGCCTCGATCTCGGCGAGCACCACGTCCCGCTCGGTGCCCGGCAGGCGCATGGCCCAGCCGAGGCGCGTCGCCCCGATGGCGTCCGCGCGTCCCTCGAACCAGCGGCGGCGGGCGAGATAGGCCGGCAGCGCCTCCTTCTCGATGACAGCGCGATGGGGCTCACCGAGCGCGCCCATGAGCCCGTCGCGAACCACCAGGGTGGCAAATTCCGGCAGCGCTTCCGGCGCCGGGTCACGCCAGGACGGCTCCGCCGCCGTCTGCGACAGGCTGAAGGCGTAAAAGCCATAAGGCGGCAAGGTAAGGACGAACGGCGCGCGGCCGAGCGTGGCCAGGGAGGTGCCGCTCACCAGGTCCACCGGTACCCGCCGCTCGAACTCCGCGAGGTCCAGTTCCACCGCCTGCAGCGTATGGGCGAGATTGGCGACGCACAGCACCGCCTCGCCCTCCAGCTCGCGCAGATAGGCCAGGATGCGCCGGTTACGCGGGAACAACAGACGGAAGGTGCCGCGCCCGAACGCCACGTGCTGCCGGCGCACGGCCAGGAAGCGCCGCGTCCAGTTCAGTAGCGAATGGGCGTCGCGCGACTGCGCCTCCACATTGACCGCGCCATAGCCGTAGAGCGGATCCTGGATCACCGGCAGCACGAGCCGCTCGGGATCGGCCTTGGAGAAGCCGCCGTTGCGGTCCGGCGACCACTGCATGGGCGTGCGCACGCCGTCGCGGTCGCCCAGATGGATGTTGTCGCCCATGCCGATCTCGTCGCCGTAATAGATCACCGGCGTTCCGGGCAAGGTGAGCAGCAGCGAGTTCATCAGCTCCATCCGACGCCGATCCCGCTCCAACAGGGGCGCGAGGCGGCGGCGGATGCCGAGGTTGATGCGTGCCCGCCGGTCCGCCGCATAGACGCTCCACAGGTAGTCGCGTTCGGAATCGGTCACCGTCTCCAGGGTCAATTCGTCGTGGTTGCGCAGGAAGATGGCCCACTGGCAGGTGGGCGGGATCTCCGGCGTCTGCCGCAGGATGTCGGTGATGGGGAAGCGGTCTTCCTTGGCGATGGCCATGTACATGCGCGGCATGATGGGGAAGTGGAACGCCATGTGGCATTCGTCCGCGTCCGCGCCGAAATATTGCTGGGTGTCCTCCGGCCACAGATTGGCCTCGGCCAGCAGCATGCGGCCGGTGTAGTGGGCATCCAGATGGGCGCGGATCTGCTTCAGGATGGCGTGGGTCTCCGGCAGGTTGCCGCAGTCGGTGCCCTCCCGCTCCACCAGATAGGGCACGGCGTCGAGCCGCAGCCCGTCCACGCCGAGGTCCAGCCAGAAACGCATGATGGAGAGCACATGCTCCAGCACCTCCGGATTGTCGAAGTTAAGATCCGGCTGGTGGGAATAGAAACGGTGCCAATAGAACTGGCCGGCCACCTCGTCATAAGTCCAGTTTGACTTCTCCACGTCGCAGAAGACGATGGGAACGCCGGGATAACCCTTGTCGTCGTCTGCCCACACATAGAAATTGCGCTCGGGGCTGCCCTTGGGCGCCCGCCGTGCCGCCTGGAACCAGGGATGCTGGTCCGACGTGTGGTTGATCACCAGCTCGGTGATGACGCGCAGGCCCCGCGCATGGGCCTCGGCGATGAAGCGGCGCGCCTCATCCATGGTGCCGTAGTCCGGCGACACGCCCTCATAGAGCGAGATGTCGTAGCCGTCGTCGCGGCGCGGCGAGGGATAGAACGGCAATAGCCACACGGCGGTAGCGCCGAGATCGGCGATATAGTCGAGCTTGGAGATGAGACCCCGGAAGTCGCCGATGCCGTCGTCATTGGCATCGAAGAAGGACTTCACATGGAGCTGGTAGATGATCGCATCCTTGTACCAGAGCGGATCATCGCCGGCGGTGACGGGCTCAGGCATGAAGAACCCTCCCTTGAGGGAGCGAGGAAGAAACGCAGGTGCTGGAGATGGAGAAGAAGGGCACGGCAATCCTTGAACCGTCGCATTTCGGTTGGAGCCGGACCGGATCAGAATGCGATGCCATCTGATCGGCGGGTGCTCCAGGCCGCAGGGGCCACGCTTCATGCAACTCTGCTGAAGCTTGACGGTTCCGCTGCCGATGCGATGGGGAGTGCCGAAACAGGCAAGCCTGCCGCAAACGCTCCTGATGCAAGCAAGCCTTACGATTAAGGCAGCCGGACGGCATGCGGGGGAATGCCGTCCGGCTGGCGCGCTTTGCCGAGCGGGCATCGTGCACACCGACGGTTCTAAACTGCTACGCGCTGCTCACATCCCGAATTTGGAGGATGAGCTGAAAAACCCGTCGCAGGGCGGCGTGAAAAAAATCCAGATGAGCGGGAACCGCCACGGCACCTCGGCGTTTTCACCGGTGAGCGGGCTCCGGGAGCCTCCGTGCCCGTTCTTCGGCCATGCATGAAATCTCGGGTCCCGGAACATCCGGTGCGCCCCCGGGGTGCACTTCCCCCCAATGCGGGAAGCGCCAAGCGTCTTTGGCCGACACAAGAAGACGTAGCCAACGCGCTGCAACCCTACGGAGGATCGTCCATGTTCGAAGCTGCCCGTCGCCCGCTGAAGATCTGTGTTGATGGCTCCTGCATTGTCCTGCGCTCGCTCGATGATGCCATCGGCTTTGTCCGCTCGCATCCGGTGCACGAGCATGCCGAGATGCTGCTCGACCAGATGGAAGCCGCCCGCCTGCCCGAACTCCAGCGTCGGGCCTGGGTGGCCTTCGAGACCTTCGCCGACGCGATGAAGCTCGTTCCGGATGCCCCGCGCCGGCTGATGTGATCCCGCAGAGCGCGGCGCCCTTCAAGATGCCCCGCAATGGAAGTCCCGCCTGTGGCCCGCCGCCACCGGCGTGACTTCCGTGCGCCCATGGCCGCGCCATGAACTGGAACGGCCATGCATCAGGCGGGCATCCGTCCGGGCTTAAATGCATTTGGAGAATTTGTTGCACTGCGGCATAAATTGACGCTCATCCTCCGGCGCCCTGCGCCAAAACCGGCATCCGCCCCATCCGGTGATCGTCATGGCCGCACAGCCCTCCGCCCCGTCGCCTGCCCCGGCGCGCGGCAATCCCCGCATGCCCCTGCTTGCGCTGGGCGCCGCCGCCTTCGGCATCGGCACCACCGAATTCGTCATCATGGGCCTGTTGCCCCAACTGGCCGACGACCTCCATGTCACTATTCCCCAAGCCGGCCTCCTGGTGACGGGCTATGCCCTGTCGGTGACCTTCGGATCGCCCTTCCTCGCGGTGGCGACGGCGCGCATAGACCGCAGGCGCGCGCTCCTGGTGCTGATGGGCGTCTTCATCCTCGGTAACCTCATGTGCGCGCTCGCGCCGTCCTACTGGCTGCTCATGGGCGCGCGGGTGCTCACCGCTTTATGCCACGGCGCCTTCTTCGGCCTCGGGGCGGTGGTGGCGTCCGCTCTCGTTTTGCCCGGCCGCAAGGCGCAGGCCATCGCCATGATGTTCGCCGGCCTCACGCTGGCCAACGTGCTGGGCGTGCCGGCGGGGACCGCGCTGGGCGAGGCCATGGGATGGCGCAGCCCGTTCTTCGTGGTGGTCGCCATCGGCATCGCCGCAGCGCTGGCGCTCTTCGCCTTCCTGCCGCGCACCATCGCGGTGCCGCCCATGAACCTCAGGCGGGAGGCCAAGTCGCTGGGCAGCCCTCAGGTCATGTTCGCCATGGCCATGAGCATCGTCTCGTCGGCGAGCCTCTTCAGCGTGTTCACCTACATCACGCCGATCCTCCAGAATGTCACCGGCATCGGCACCCAGGGGGTGACGCTGATGCTGCTTCTGTTCGGCGTCGGCCTCACCTGCGGCAATTTCCTCGGCGGCCGGCTGGCCGACTGGCGATTGATGCCCTCGGTGATTGGCATCATCGCGGTGATCATCCCGCTACTGGCCTCCTTCGCCTTCACCAGCCATGCGCTGATACCGGCGGCGCTCACCCTGTTCGTGTGGGGCGTGCTCGCCTTCGCCCTCGTCGCGCCACTGCAGTCGCGGGTGGTGAGCGAGGCGGCGAAGGCGCCCAACCTCGCCTCCACCCTCAACCAGGGGGCCTTCAACTTCGGCAACGCCATCGGCGCCTGGGCCGGCGGCCTCGCGCTCACCGCCGGACTGCCCTATGCGGACCTGCCCTTCATGGGCGCCGGCATCGCCGCGGTGGGGCTCGTCCTGGCGCTCCTTTCCCATGCCCTCGACCTGAAGACCCAGCGGGAAACCCCGGCGGACGCAACGCCGGCCATCCACCAGCGCTGACGGGCGATCCGGAACGGTTCAGAACCGCTCCGGCACCCGGTGGCGGGCGTAGTCTGCCTCGACATAATCGTGGGACTTCTGGCGCTTGGGCAGCTTGATCTTCTCCCGCGGCACCTCCTCGTAGGGGATACGCGAGAGCAGGTGCGAGATGATGTTCAGCCGAGCCCTTTTCTTGTCGTCCGACTGGGCGACGAACCAGGGCGCCCACTGGGTGTCGGTGGCCTCGAACATCTCGTCCCGCGCGCGGGAATAGTCATACCAGCGCGAATAGGATTCCAGGTCCATGGGCGAAAGCTTCCAGACCTTGCGCGGATCGTCGATCCGGCTCTCCATGCGAAGGGTCTGCTCCTCTTCGGACACCTCGAGCCAGTATTTGAGAAAGATGACGCCGGACTCGACGATCGCCTTTTCCACGAAGGGCGTCGTGGCGAGGAACTTTTTCGCCTGCTCCTCGGTGCAGAAGCCCATGACGCGCTCGACCCCGGCACGGTTGTACCAGGAGCGATCGAAGATGACGATCTCGCCCGCCGCCGGCAGCAGCGGCAGGTAGCGCTGGATAAACATCTGCGTCTTTTCACGCTCGGTGGGCGGCGGCAGCGCCATGACGCGGAAGATGCGGGGGCTCACCCGCTCCAGGATCGCCTTGATGACGCCGCCCTTGCCGGCGCCATCGCGCCCCTCGAAGATCACGCACACCTTGGCGCCGGTGTGCTTCACCCACAGCTGGAGCTTCACCAGTTCGGCGTGCAGCGCCTTGAGCTCCTGCTCATACTCCTTGCGCTTCAGCGGCTCTTTCCTGCCGGCGTCGTCATCTTTCCCGTGATCGTCTTTCCCGTGGTCGTGGGCCATGGCGTTCCTCCCGTTCTTGTTTTGCCGGCGCCCGAACCTGGGGGCGGGTCAGGCCCAGCTGAGGAAGAAGCCGATGTCGCCGGGCATGCCGTTCGGCCAGTCGATGACCATGGCCTTCAGCTTGTAGTGGCCGGCGCGCAGGTGATCACGCCACAGTTCGTAGGCCTGACGTGGACGGCCGGTGAGGCTATCCGGCCAGCCCTCCTCCGCATTGTTGATGGCGCGTCCCTTGTCGGTGCACAGGGTGTTGGGGAAGCGCATCACCATGATCTCGGTCTCGCCCCTTTGGGCGGCAAGGCGCATCTTGGTTTGCAGGCTGGTGGCGATCTCCTGCAGCATCTCGGGGGTCAGGCCGACCGGCTGCGACAGGGTCTTCACCAATTCCTCGCGCGCCTTGTCGGCGCGGTCCATGGCGGCGAGTTCCTTCGACAGCTTCGACTGCTCGATCTCCTGCATGTAGGCCTTGAGGTCATCGGCCGTCATGAAGGTCTCGTCGCCGAGACTTGCGTGCAGTGCATTCGGCGCGGCAGTTTCCGACATGGATCTCTCCCTCTTGTCCCAAATTTATGGACGGGCGGCGCAAGTCTCGACAGGCGCGCGCCGTCGTCATTGTCCGATATCAACACCTTCTTGGCACCGGCGCCAAGACGCCGTGCAGCACGCCACCACCGAGAGGTTTCATCGTAAGGGGCAGATCTGACAACAAAAAACCGGCGCGGCCAAAGGCCGGCGCCGGTCTGTCTTCAACCAAAGAGAAAGCGATCAGACGGTCGCGAACGCCTCGGCGGGAATGCGGAAGAAGCCGCGGCCGTTGGACAGGGTCCGGTAATAGGGAGCAGCGCTCAGGAAGAGGCGCTCGAACCAAGCCTTGGGGGCCACGCCCTCGGGCAGGCGATCGATCGTGAGCACTTCGGCGCTGGGGCTGAAGCGGACGTGAATCAGCACGTCATCGGCCTTCTGGACGCGGACTTCTTCAACCGGCAGCTCAATGCGCTTGGCAAGGGCACTCATAACATCGTCTCCTCTGGAAGAGATCAATAAATCCGCTACGGGGTCCTTCGGAAGACCGTCGCGCTGCCTCGAACAACTGGACAGCGCCAACCCTGCAACCTTGTTCAAGCTTCTGCCGGTCGGCGCGAACGCCGCCCGCATACCCAAAGGCCCCGTCAACGATTTCGAGGCTATGAGACGACAAAAGATCGTTCTTTGATCATGATCAAACATTGAGCGACGAAGTGCCCTGCACTGAAGCGACAGGCCGTCGCACGGGCGCCGGGAACCGACTGATATCCTGCGGACCAAGCAAGCAAACGTGATCGTAGGCGAGGCGCGAAAATTGCTTGATCTGGACTGGATTGCGCCGATTTCGGCGCTCAATGTCGTTTTGCCGCCTCTTGGGGCACCGGCGGGAGCTGGGTGCCGGCTGGGCGGGTGGGTCCGGAGGGGTCTTCGCCATGCGCATTCTGATTCTCGGCAGCGGCGTCGTGGGAACTGCATCGGCCTATTACCTGGCAAAGGCCGGGCACGAGGTGACCGTGCTCGACCGCCAGCCGGCCGCGGGCATGGAAACGTCCTTCGCCAATGCCGGCCAGGTCTCTCCCGGCTATTCCGCGCCCTGGGCCGGACCCGGCGTGCCGGTGAAGGCCATCAAGTGGCTACTTATGCACCACCGCCCCCTGGTGCTGCGGCCGAGCCTCGACCCGAAGCTCTATCTGTGGCTCGCCAGCCTACTGGCCAACTGCACGGAGGCGGCCTATCGGCGCAACAAGGCCCGCATGGTCGCCCTGGCAGAATACAGCCGCGACGCCCTCGACGCCCTGAGGTCCGAGACCGGCATCGCCTATGATGAACGCATGCTGGGCACGCTCCAGCTGTTCCGTACCCAGAAGCAGCTCGACCACGTGCATTCCGACACCGAGGTGCTTGACGCCCACAACGTGCGCTACGAACTGCTCGACCCCTCCGGTTGCATCCGCGCCGAGCCGGCCCTCGCCCGGGTGAGGGACAAGTTCGTCGGCGGCCTGCGCCTGCCAGGGGATGAGACCGGCGACGCCCACATCTTCACCCGGAACCTTGCGGACATCTGCGCGCGGCAAGGCGTCACCTTCCGCTATAACGTCACGGTGGAAAGGCTGCGGCACGAGGCCGGGCGCATCACCGGCGTGGCGCTGGCGGGAGGCGAAATCGTCACCGCCGACATCTATGTGGCCGCCATGGGCAGCTATACGCCGGCGCTGCTCGCGCCTTTGGACATAAGGCTGCCGGTCTATCCGGTGAAGGGCTATTCCATCACCCTGCCCATCACTGACCCGGACGCGGCGCCCCGTTCCACCGTGATGGACGAGACCTACAAGGTGGCCATCACCCGCCTCGGAAACCGCATCCGGGTCGGCGGAACGGCGGAACTCGCAGGCTTTGACCTGACCCTTCGGGAGCCGCGCCGGGCCACCCTCGCCTTCTCGGTGGGCGACCTCTTCCCTGCCGGCGGCGACATCGCCAAGGCCACCTTCTGGACCGGCCTGCGCCCCATGACGCCGGACGGAACGCCGATCATCGGCCCCACCAAGCTCGACAACCTCTTCACCAATACCGGCCACGGCACGCTGGGCTGGACCATGGCCTGCGGCTCCGGCCGGGTGTTGGCCGACCTGATCGGCGGCCGATCCCCCGACATCGACACCGCGGACCTCTCGGTTGCCCGCTACGCCGAGGCGGCCTGAGGGCCCCGGGGCGGACCTCGCACCCCGAGCGCCGGATTGAGGGCCAGATTGAGGGCGGCGCTGGATTGAGGTGGCGCCGCGCTGACGCATACTGCCCGGGAGGAGACCTGCCCACCGATCCCGACGCGACCCCGGTGATTCGCCGCCTCCAGCCGGTGCCCCACCCCGTACCATTTCGCGCAACCGCAAGTCCCGCTGCCGGTTTCCCGCACCCCCGCGCACAGGCCTTGCCTTGCCGGCGGCGCCGGCGTCTAAGCTCCCGGCCCGGGAGGGCCGCATGCGTTTCATCCACACCTCGGACTGGCAGTTGGGCAAGCCGTTCGGGCGCGCGCCGGAAGAGGCTCGCGCAGCCCTTCAGGAAGCCCGCCTCGGCGCCATCGACACCCTCGCCCGCGCCGCGCAGGCCCACGACGCGCCGCTGGTGCTGGTGGGAGGCGACGTATTCGACAGCGCCGAGCCCGGCGATCGTGTCTACCGGCAGGCGCTCTCGCGCATGCGGCAGGCAGCAGGCGTGAAATGGGTGCTGCTGCCTGGCAATCACGATCCCCTGCGCGCCGACGGCCTGTGGACCCGCCTCAAGGCCGAGACGCCGCCCAACGTGATCGCCGCCACCGCAGCCGAGCCCATCGCCATCGGCGAAAGCGCCGTGCTGCTGCCGGCCCCCCTCACCCACAAGCGCAGCCTGTCCGATCCCACCGCGTGGTTCGATACGGCGCAGACGCCGCCCGGCGCGATCCGCATCGGGCTGGCCCATGGCTCGGTGCAGGCGTTCGGCTCCGATCCCGACACCAACCTCCTCGCCCCCGACCGCGCCCGCCGCGCCGGCCTCGCCTATCTGGCGCTGGGCGACTGGCACGGCCGGCTGCGCATCGATGAGCGCACCCATTACAGCGGCACGCCGGAGCCCGACGATTTCGGCCGCGAGGCCACCGGCCTTGCGCTGCTGGTGGAACTGGCCGGCCCCGGCGCGCCGCCGCAGGTCACCGACCTTCCTGTCGGCCGCCACCACTGGATCGAGGCCGACTGGAGCCTCGCCGCCGCCTCTGATCTCGACACCCTCATGGCGGGCCTCGCCCCCGGGATCGCGCGGCAGGACGTGGTGGCGCGGCTGCACGTGAGCGGCCTTGTCTCCCTCGGCGACAAGGTGGCGGTGCGCCGCCGGCTGGAGGACGCCCTCGCCCACGAATTGCGCTGGCTGGACCTCGACCTCGCCGGCCTCGTCACCCGCCCCACCGACACCGACCTTGCCGAGATCGACGCCTTCGGCGACCTGCGTGCCGCCGCCGAGCGCCTCAACGTCATGGCGGCCGAAGGCGGCTCCGAGGGCCGTCTCGCCGCCGCCGCGCTGGAGCGGCTTTACGTGGAGCATCATCGGGCCCAGCGGCCGGGAGAGGCCTGATGCGCATCCGCCGCCTGACCATCGAGAATTTCCGCAAGTTCCGTGCGCCCGTGGTGCTGGAGGGTTTCGCCGACGGGCTCAACCTCGTCTGCGAGCCCAACGAGACCGGCAAGTCCACCGTGCTCGACGCCCTGCGTGCCGCTTTGTTTGAGCGCCACAGCGCCAAGAGCGACCGCATCCGGTCCTTCCGCCCGCAAGGGGACGAGGTGGCGCCGACGGTGGATCTCGCCTTCGACGTGGGCGGCGGCGAATGGCGCCTGTCGAAGCGCTTCCTGGCCGCGCCGCAGGTGACGCTGGAGGGGCCGGACGGGCGCTTCTCCTCGGACGCAGCGGAGGAAAAGCTCCAGTCGCTGCTCGGCTTCAACCGCGCCGGCAATCGCGGCGCCGACGATGAAAGCCGCGGCGCCCTCGGCCTGTTGTGGGTGGAGCAGGGCCTGTCCTTCCAGCTCGGCGCCCCCGCCGAGACCGCCCGGCGTTCGCTGGAAGAAGCGCTCGCGGGGGAAGTGGGCGCGGTGACCGGCGGGCGGCGGGCGAAGGCCGTGGTCCTGCAGGTGGAAAAGAGCCTCGCCGATTTCCTGACCGCCACCGGCCGCGCCACCGGCCGCCTGAAGCAGGCGCAGGAGACGGCGGAGGCCGCCCGCGTCAGGGCCGACGAGGCCCAGCGCGAGCTGACCCAGTTCGAGGGCCTGCTGGAGCGGCTGGAGGGCAAGCGCAACGAGCAGCGTCGCCTCGTCCGCGACATGGAAGACCCTGAGATCGACGCCGATCTGAAACGGCTCGGCGAGGACATCGACCGCGCCAAGGCGGCGGGACAGGCGCTGCGCATCGCCGAACTCGCCTTGCAGAGGGCCTCTGGCGAGCGCACGGCGCTGGAAACCCGCACGACCACCCGCGCCCAGATGCGCGACGCCCTCGCCAAGGCCGAAACGGCGGCCCGCAAGGCCGCCGCCGATGTCGCCGCCCACGCTGAGGCCACGGCCCGCGCCCGGACCGCCGAGCGGGAGGCCGCTGCCGCCCTGGAAATCGCCCGCACCGAGTTGCGGGCCGCCGAAGACGCCCGCGACACCGCCCGCACCGAGCGCGATGCCGCCGAGCGCCGCCGCATGCTGGTGGCCGCCTTCGCGCGGCTGGAGCGGGCCGAGGCGCTGGCCGGCGAGATCCGCGTCCGCGAGGCCCGCATCGCCGCCGAGCGCATGGACGAGGCGGCGCTGAACCGCCTGCGCCAGCTGGAAGACGCCATCGGCGCCGCCCGCGCCGCCGTCGAGGCGGGCGCCGCCACCTTGCAGGTGGCGCTGGAGCTCGGCGCGCCGGCCATACTCATGGATGGCGCGCCCCTCGCCGACGGCACGACGGTGCGCCTGACCCGCCCCTTGGTGCTCGCCGTCCCCGGCGTTGGCAGCTTCACCCTCACGCCGCCCGCGAGCGGCGCGCCGGCCCTCGCCGCGCTTGAAGACGCCCAGCTGAAGCTGGCCGATTTTCTCTCCGCCTCAGGCCGGGCCACCCCCGCCGCGGCGCGGGCGGCGGCGCGGGCGCGAGCCATCGACGAGGCGGAGCTGCTAGGGCTGCGCACCCGGCTGAAGGCCGAATGCCCGGCTGATACCGCCCTCGGTATCCCGGCGGGCCTCGACCCGCTGCGCGGGGCGCTTTCCGGCCTCACCGCTCCGGCGCCGGAAGCGAAGGAAGCCCCGGCGGGCCTTGCCGACCTTGAGGCCCGCACCCGCGCCCTGCGCACCGCCGAGACCGAGGCGGCAGCCCGGCGCGAGGCCCTGCTGGACGGATTGACGGGCGCCCAGCAGCGGGAAATGGCCCTTGCCACCGCGCTGGAGCGCGCCGAGGGCGACCGGCTCCGGCGGGCCGAGGACCTCGCCTCCGAGATGGCGGATCTCGCGGATGACGATCTCGCCGTCGCCCTCGACGCGGCGCGGACCTCGGAGGGCCGCGCCCTCGTGGATCGCGAGGCGGCCCAGCGCGCCGCCGAGGTGCTGGACGAGGCGACCCTCGTGCGCAAGCGCGACGCGTTGCGCAAGCGTCGCGAGACCTTGCAGGGCCAGCTGCCGGCCCTCGCCGGCGAGGTGGCGCGGCTGGAGGAACAGGCCAAGACCCTGGGTGGCGAAGGCCCCGCAAGCCGCGCCGCCGCTGCGACCGAAGAGGCCGACGCGGCCGAAGCCTCCTTCCAGCGCCTGAAGCAGGAGGCGGACACGCTGGCGCTGCTCCTCAAGGTGCTGAAGGAAACCCAGCAGGAGGCGGCCCGTCGCTATCTGGAGCCGGTCACCCGCCGCATCGAGCCCTATGTGCGCCGGCTTCTGCCCAATGCGAGCCTCGCCTTCGGCGAGACCCTACGGCCCGAGGCGCTGAGCCGCGGCGGGCGGGAGGAGGCGGCGGACCTGCTCAGCAAGGGCACGCAGGAGCAGATCGCCATTCTCACCCGCATCGCCTTCGCGGACCTCCTCATCGCCAAGGGCAAGCCGGCCTCGCTGGTGCTCGACGACGCCCTCGTCTTCGCCGACGACGACCGCTTCGACACCATGATGGAGATCCTCGCCGAGGCGGCCACCCGCATGCAGGTGGTGATCCTGAGCTGCCGCGCCTCGGCCTATCGCGGCGTGGACGCCACGCGCCTCGCCATCCGCGAGGGGCGGTAGGGATGCGAAGCGCTCAATAAGGAAGGATGGAGCGGGCGATGGGAATCGAACCCACGACATACAGCTTGGGAAGCTGTCGTTCTACCACTGAACTACGCCCGCGCGCCGGGCGACCATAATCGCAGGCCCCCTTCTCCATCAAGGGCGTTGCGCGAAATACCCACCGTCTGGAGCGTATGCCCACCGTGTGCCGCGAAACGGTACCCAATGCGCCTGATATGGCTCTATGGTTGGCGCAATATCCTTATCCCCAGCTCCGGCCGCCCCGCCCATGACCTTGCACCACAAGACTCCCCGCGCCTTCAAGGCCGTGTTCCAGACCTTCGACGACCTCGCCGACGGCGCGGCCGGTCCTGCCCGGCTCGCCGCGCTGCGGGCGGAACTCGCGCGACTCAACGTCGACGGCTACGTGGTGCCGCGCGCCGATGCGCACCAGAACGAATATGTCCCGGCGTGCGAGGAGCGTCTCGCCTTCCTCACCGGCTTCACCGGGTCCGCCGGCACGGTGATCGTGCTTGAGGACACTGCCGCCTTGTTCGTGGACGGGCGCTACACCCTCCAGGCCCCGGCCCAGGTGGATCTGTCTGCCTTCACTGTGGTGCCCCTGTCCCAGACCCGCCCGGATGCGTGGGTGGAAGCGAACCTCCGCCGTGGCGCGCGGCTGGCCTACGACCCCTGGCGCACCACCATCGACGGCCGCGACCGGCTGGCCAAGGCGGTGGGTGCGGCCGGCGGCATCCTCGTGCCGCTGGAGGCCGACCCCTTCACCGCCATCTGGCCCGACCGGCCCGAGCCGCCCCGCGCGCCGGTGCGGCTGCTCGACCTCTCCGTGGCCGGCGAGGACACGGCGGCCAAGCTCCTGCGGGTTCAGGAGAAGCTCGCCGAAGCCAGGCTCGACGGGGCGCTGATCTCCGATCCCCACGGCGCGGCCTGGCTGTTCAACATGCGCGGCGGCGACGTGGCCCACACGCCGCTGCCGCTGGCCTGGTGCATCGTGCCGCGCGAGGGCCTGCCGGAGCTGTTCCTCGAACCGCTGAAACTCTCCCACGAGGTGCGCGCGGCGCTGGCCGGGCATGCGCGCCTCCACGGCACCGGTGACCTCGACACCGTGCTCGCCGCCTTCGCCAAGGACCGCAAGGTCCGGCTGGATCAGGCCACCGCCCCGGTGCGTCTCGCCGGCCTCATCGAGGCGGCGGGCGGCACCGTGGAGAAGGGCACCGACCCCATCGCCCTGCTGAAGGCCTCCAAGAACCCGGCCGAGATCGCCGGCATGCGCGCCGCCCACGTGCGCGACGGCCTCGCGCTTGCGCGGTTCCTCGCGTGGTTCGACGCCGAGGCGCCGAAGGGCCATCTCACCGAGATCGAGGCGGTGGAGGCGCTGGAAACCTTCCGGCGCGGCACCGGCAACCTCACCGACGTCTCCTTCCCCACCATCGCGGGGGCGGGGGAGAATGGCGCCATCGTGCATTATCGCGTCACCCGCACGACCAACCGGGCGATCCATCCCGGGGAGTTGTTCCTGCTGGATTCCGGCGCCCAATATCCGGACGGTACCACCGACATCACCCGCACCCTCGCCGTGGGTACGCCGACGCAGGAGATGCGCCGCCACTACACGCTGGTGCTGAAGGGTCATCTGGCCCTGAGCCGGGCGGTGTTTCCGCAAGGCGTCACCGGTGCCCAGCTCGATCCGCTGGCGCGGCGGTATCTGTGGGCGGCGGGACTGGATTTCGACCACGGCACCGGCCATGGTGTGGGCGCCGGCCTGTCGGTGCATGAAGGCCCGGCGCGCATCTCACAGCTCGGGCACCTGGCGCTGGCCGAGGGCATGATCCTCTCCAACGAGCCGGGCTATTACCGCACCGGGGCCTATGGCATCCGCATCGAGAACCTGATTTTGGTGGAGCGGCGCACCGTCGAGGGCGCGGAGAAGCCGTGCCTCGGCTTCTCGACCCTGACGCTGGTGCCCTACGACCGGCGCCTCATCGACCTCAGCCTGTTGGATGGCGCCGAGCGGGAGCAGGTGGACGCTTATCACGCGCTGGTTGCGCAGGCGCTGGCCGACGATCTCGACGAGGTGGATCGGGAGTGGCTGGCGCAGGCCACCGCCCCGCTCTGAAAGGAACCAAGCGGGAACCCTACGGTCAGGCTGGCGTTATCATCCGCGAGAGGTGAGACGAAGCTCCGCCGATCGATAAGGGAGGCCCGTCCATGTCCACTATTCTGATTATTGTCCTCGTCCTGCTGCTCATCGGAGCACTGCCGCGATGGGGCTACAGCTCGGGCTGGGGCTACGGGCCCGGCGGCATCGTCGGCGTGCTGCTGATCATCGTGATCGTGCTGGCGCTCACGGGACGGCTCTGACCTCCGCGGGGGCCCGGGCGGGCCACGTCCGCTGCGCGACCCCCTGCTGAACCCGTCATGCCCCGGCCTGTCCGGGGCATGACTTTTTAAAGGAAGCCGGCGCGGGCTCAGGCCACCTTCTCGATGACCCGGCCCAGCTTCTCCACCAACTCGCCCACCTGATCCTTGGAGATGATGAGCGGCGGCGTCACCACCAGCGTGTCGCCGGCGATGCGCATCATCAGGCCTTCTTCGTGGAAGGCACGCTCCAGCGCCTCATAGCCCTTCAGGCCCGGCGCGCCGTCCTTCGGGGCGAGGTCCACGGCGCCGGTGATGCCCACGGTGCGGATGTCGAGCACGCCGGGCTTGTCCTTCAGGGTCATGATCGCGTCGGCGAAGAAGGGCTCCAGCGCGCGGGCATGGGTGAAGGTGTGCTCCTTGGCATAGAGGTCGAGGGTGGCAAGACCCGCCGCGCAAGCCAAAGGATGCGCCGAATAGGTGTAGCCGTGGAACAGCTCCACCACGTGCTCCGGCCCCTTCATGAAGGCATCGTGGATGCCCTTGCGCACAAGCACGCCGCCCATGGGCACGGCGCCCGCCGTGATGCCCTTGGCGAAGGTGATCATGTCCGGCACCACGCCATAGCGCTCGGCGGCGAAGGCATGGCCCAGGCGGCCGAAGCCGGTGATGACCTCGTCGAAGATGAGCAGGATGCCGTACTTGTCGCAGATCTCGCGCAACCGCTTGAGATAGCCCTTGGGCGTCGGTAGCACGCCGGTGGAGCCGCCCATGGGCTCCACGATCACCGACGCGATGGTGGATGCGTCGTGCAGGGCGACGATGCGCTCCAGTTCGTCGGCGAAATGCGCGCCGTAGTCCGGCTCGCCCTTGGTGAAGGCCTGATGCTCCCGGTCATAGGTGGAGCGCAGGTGATCGACGCCGGTGAGCATGGTGCCGAAGGTCCGGCGGTTCGACACGATGCCGCCCACCGAGATGCCGCCGAAGCCCACCCCGTGATAGCCGCGCTCGCGGCCGATGAGGCGGGTGCGGGTGCCGGCGCCCGTGGTCTGGTGATAGGCGAGGGCGATCTTCAGCGCGGTGTCCACCGCCTCCGAGCCGGAATTGCAGAAGAACACATGGTCGAGATCGCCTGGCGCGAGGTCCGCGATGCGGCTCGCGAGCCGGAACGCCTGCGGATGGCCGTACTGGAAGGTGGGGGCGAAATCCACCTCGGTGGCGGCCTGGCGGATAGCCTCGACGATGGGCTCGCGGTTATGGCCGGGATTGACGCACCACAGTCCGGCGCAGCCATCGAGAATGGCGCGGCCTTCCGGAGTGTAATAGTGCATGTCCTTGGCCCGGGAGACGAGCCGCGGTCGCTTCTTGAACGAACGGTTGGAGGTGAACGGCATCCAGAAAGCGTCGAGATCGTTGGGAATCGCGTCCGCACCCACGCCAGCGCCTTCGGTGACCAGATCGTCCAGAGCCATGATGAAACCTCTCCCGCGCGGCGGCAGCTCCAGGCGAGAGTGGGCCTGCCGGCTGCCATTCTTCGGCCGCGTCGGTGCGGAAGCTAGCAGCGCGCGTGGCCGCTGGAAACACTGGAGCGGGATACTTCTCGACGCAACCACGGCGGGTTTCGCTCCAAAGGCCGGGGCCGGCTGCGTTCAAGGGATGACCAGCTGTACACCGCCCCTTGGGAAACGGCGCCGTTTCCAAAGGGGCGGTTTCCAAAGGGACGGTTTCCAAAGGGACGGATGGCGTGCAAGGGGACCGGCAAGCCGTGCCCCTTGCACGCGCCTGGGTTCTGACCCACAAAGATTGTGACCGTGCGTAAGGAAGGTACTTTGGTAGAGCAGACCACAGAGGCTGGTAGCCCGGACGCCGTCGAGACCGTCGACGCTGCGGCACCCGCGGACGCCCTGCCGCCCGGCGGCGACGAGGCGGTCCTCGTTCGTGCCGCGCTGGACCGTGTGCTCGCCGCCCCCGACTTCACCTCGTCGCCGCGCCTCGCGGCGTTCCTGCGTTTCGTCGTGGAAGCGACCCTCGATGGTCGCGCCGACGAGATCAAGGGCTACACCATCGCTGTGGAGGCCCTCGGCCGCCCGCCCTCCTTCGATCCCCAGTCCGACCCCATCGTGCGGGTGGAGGCGACCCGGTTGCGGCGCGCGCTGGAGCGCTATTACGCCACGGGGGGCGCCGAAGATCCGCTCGTCATCGACATTCCCAAGGGGGGGTATGTCCCCCTGTTCCATCCCCGCACGGAAGCACCCGTCGAGCCGGTGCCCTCCGGGCCGGAGCCGCAGGCCGCACCGACGATGCCGGACGCGCCACCACCGAAGCCGCTCTGGCGTCGCGCCGGCGCGCTGATGGCCGCGGCGGCGGTTGTGGTGATCGTCGCGGGGCTGGCCCTGTTCGCACCCCGGATCCCCGCTTTCAAGTCCGACCGCGGGGCGGCCATGGCGGACCGCATCCGGCTGCCGGTGGTGGAGGTGCGCCCGTTCGAGGCCTCCGGCCCCGGCGCGCCAACGGAGACCGAACTGCGCGCCATCGAGGAGCGGATGCGCGACGCCTTCGCCCGCTTCGATTTCGTCGAGGTGAAGGCGGCTGGCGCCACCGCTCACGAAGCGGGTGTGCCCGAGGCCTGTTCCGGACCGCAATCGCGCTCGGTCTTCGCCCTCGCCGGCCTCGCCGAAGGCCGTGCCGACGGCACCTTCTCGCTGGTCACCCGGATTACCGACCGCTGTGACGGCTCCATCATCTGGTCGGCCACCCTCGACGGCCTCGCCCAGGGGACCGGCCTTGCGGACAGTGAGCGCCGCGTGGTTCACGACGTCGCCGTGGCCATCATTGAAAGCTACGGAGTCATCCCGGTCCGGGCGCGGGCGCAAGCCCTGGCAAAGGCCCCGGATTCAGGCTTCGGCTGCATCGCCGCCGCCATCGCCTACATTCGCGGCGACCCGCAGGGCCAGCGCGGCAACGGGACCGCATGCCTGGCCGAGCTGACCAAACGGGAGCGCGACTTCGCCCTCGGCTACGCCGTGCGGGCGACGGTACAGCTCTACGCCACCCTGCACGACGACACCCCCAACCCCACCACCGAGGAAATGGGGGAGTTCCTTGACGAAGCGGAACTGGCCTCCGAACTGGCCCCGGCGAGCGCCTACGCCGCCCGCACCCTCGCGGTGGTCCAGCTTTATGCGGGCGAACCGGACGATGCCGTCGCCACCGCCGAGAAGGCCCTGAAGCTCAATCCGCTGGATTTCGACGTGGCGGCAACAGTGGCCACCGTGTTCATCGGTTCCGGTCGCGTCGAGGAAGGCGAGGCTTTGCTCCTGCGCGCCCGGCGCGAAGGCGCGGTCCGCACCAATCTCCAGGATGCGTTCCTGGCCATGGCCGCCTTCATGCGGAACGACGTCCTCGCCGCCCAAGCTCTGGTGCCACAGCTCACGCTGCACTCGGCCATAGAGAACAAGCTGGCGCTCGCGCTCTGCCTCCACACCCTCGGCCGCACAAACGACAGCCGCGAAGCGGTCGGCGCGCTGCTCCACCGCATGCCGGACGGAGCGGAAGGCGTCCGCCGCCTCGTCCATCGCCTGCTGCCGGCCCCGGCGCTGGCCGACAAGGCCCTCTCCGCGCTGGAGACCGCCGGTCTCTCGCGCGAGGCCGTGGCCGGCAAACCACCGCGTGGATAGAATGTTTCGCGCAAATCAAATGCCATTTCGGAGCCGACAGATGCGCCGGACCAAGGCGCTGACCGCGTCCCGTGAGCGCCCGGATCGAAGCATGCGCGGGGTGGACGGCCAGGATCCCGGCAGTTTTGCGGTCGCACGCAGCGTCAAGGATTCCGTCCCCGGGTACAGCTCCCATGCGCCGCCAGCGGCATATGGTACCGATCCAGATTCAAGATTGGGAACCGATTCACCTAAAGCGCTTCAGGTTCTTGTTTTCATGCCATTTTACCATGCAGTATCGCGAGCCAATCCTGCCTGATGCGCTCTAGAGACCGGACCGATAGCTTGGTCTAGTGTGATCTTCGCTTACCCTTGCCGTAACTTATTACCACGAACACATGCTATGATTGTAAACCCATCGGCCCCACCGACCGACCGGCGTACCTGCGTTCTGGTTTGCGACCCGGAAGCGGACGTGCGCACCATGATGCGCGCCGCGCTCGCCCGGCGCGATGCCTTGCATGTGCTTGAGGCGGAGGATCTGGCGGCCGGCCTGCCCCTGGCGCCGCGCTGTGCGGCGATCTTGCTGGCGGCTGACCAACCGGAACAGGCCACACGGCGACTGCGGGCCGCCGGCTTTGCCGGAACGCTGGTGGTGGCACTGGCGCGCGGGGCCTCGGTGGCGGATGCCGTGGCCGCCATGCGCGCCGGGGCCGACGACGTGGTGATCAAGCCCGTCGGTCCCGAGGAGGTGGTGGATCGCCTCCTGGCCGCCACGCCGGCCCGTCGTCCCGAGCGGCGGCGCCGCGATCGTCCGCAACTGCCGCGCAGCGGCGACTTCTGCGGCTTCCTGGGCCGCTCGCCGGCCATGCTGGCCGTCTATGAACAGATCGAGCGGCTGGCGGCTTCGCGCGCGCCGGTGTTCGTGACCGGGGAAAGCGGAACCGGCAAGGGCCTTGCGGCCTCGGCCCTCCACGTGGCCTCCACGCGGCAGGAAGGCCCCTTCAACGCCCTCAACTGCGCCGCCATTCCGGCCACCTACATGGAACAAGCCGTGTTCGGCCTCACCGGTCCCGGTGCCCTCGAGCGCGCCCACGAGGGGACGCTGCTGCTCGACGAGGTGTCGGAGCTGGACAACGCCACCCAAAGCAAGCTTCTGCATTTCCTTGAGAAAGGCCGCTTCCGCCGGGCCGGCGAGACGGACGAGCGCAAGAGCGACGTACGCCTCGTCTGTGCCACCGCCCGCGATCCGCTGGAGGACGTGCGCGCCGGCCGCCTGCGCGAGGACCTGTTCTACCGGCTGGACGTTCTCACCCTGACCCTGCCGCCCCTGCGCGAGCGCGGCGACGACGTGGTGCTGCTGGCCGAAGCCTTCCTGGCCCGTTTCGCCGGCGAGGAAGGGCGGCCGATTTCGCGTCTCGCCCCCGGCGCAGCCGACGTTCTGCGAGCCCGGTCGTTCCCGGGCAATGTGCGCGAACTGCAGAACCTGATGCGGCGCGCGGTCATCCTCGGCGACGGCGGATTGCTGGGACCCGAGCTGTTCGAGGAGCCCGAGGCGCCTCTGCCGGAAGAAGCCCCGAACGCCCAGGCCGCCGCCATGCTGATGGACGCGGCGCACGGGGGCACCTTCGGCCGGGTCGAGCCCTTCGCCATCGTGGAGCGGCGGGTGATCGAGGCGGCCATCGCCGCGTTCGATGGCAACATC
Organism: Xanthobacter autotrophicus; assembly: GCF_005871085.1. GTDB lineage: Bacteria > Pseudomonadota > Alphaproteobacteria > Rhizobiales > Xanthobacteraceae > Xanthobacter > Xanthobacter autotrophicus. The sequence continues at coordinate 44,208 of NZ_VAUP01000041.1, forward strand.
CCGCTCGCGGCCGCGGCCCTCGATCTCAGCCCCTCCACCCTCTACCGCAAGAAGCTCGCCTGGCAGGACCGGCGCCGGCTCTCCTGAGAGAGGCCGGCACATCCGGCTCCGTCAGAGGATGAAGCGGCTCAGGTCGGCGTTGCGGGCAAGGTCGGCGACGCGCGAGCGCACATATTCGGCATCCACAACGACCGTCTCGCCAGAGCGGTCGGGGGCAGAGAAGGACAGATCGTCCAGCACCCGCTCGATGACGGTCTGGAGCCGCCGGGCACCGATATTCTCCACGTTTGAATTCACCTCCACCGCCGCGTCGGCGATGGCCTCCACCGCGTCGGCAGTGATGGTAAGGGTCACGCCCTCCGTGCCCATGAGCGCCACCGACTGCTTGACGAGGCTCGCCTCGGTCTCGGTGAGGATGCGCACGAAGTCGGCCCGCGTCAGCGCCTCCAGCTCCACCCGGATGGGCAGCCGGCCCTGAAGCTCCGGCAGCAGATCCGACGGCTTGGAGACGTGAAAGGCGCCGGAGGCGATGAACAGGATGTGGTCGGTCTTCACCGGCCCGTGCTTGGTGGAAACCGTGGTGCCCTCAATGAGGGGAAGCAGGTCGCGCTGCACGCCCTCGCGGGAGACATCCGCGCCCGAGCGGCCCTCGCGGCCGGCGATCTTGTCGATCTCGTCGAGGAAGACGATGCCGTTGTTCTCCACCTGGTGGATGGCGTCCTGGACGATGGCGTCCTGGTCGATGAGCTTGTCCGCCTCCTCGGCGAGCAGGAGGGGATGGGCCTCCTTCACATTGACCCGTCGCGGCTTGGAGCGGCCGCCGAAGGCCTTGCCCAGCATGTCGCCCAGATTGACCGCGCCCATCTGGGTGCCGGGCATGCCGGGGATGTCGAACATGGGCATGCCCTGCCCGCCCGCCTGGATCTCGATCTCCACTTCCTTGTCGTCCAGCTCGCCCGCGCGCAGGCGCTTGCGGAAGGCGTCCCGGGTGGCGGGCGAGGCGGTGGCGCCCACCAAGGCGTCGAGCACCCGGTTCTCGGCGGCGAGATGGGCTTTGGCCTGCACATCCTTGCGCCGCGCCTCGCGTACGAGGCCGATGCCCACCTCCACGAGGTCGCGCACGATCTGCTCCACGTCGCGGCCCACATAGCCCACTTCCGTGAACTTGGTGGCTTCCACCTTGAGGAAAGGCGCGCCGGCAAGCCGGGCGAGGCGACGGGAAATCTCGGTCTTGCCGACGCCCGTGGGGCCGATCATGAGGATGTTCTTGGGCAGCACCTCCTCGCGCAGCTTGTCGTCCAGCTGCTGGCGCCGCCAGCGGTTGCGCAGGGCGATGGCCACCGCCCTCTTCGCATTGGCCTGGCCAACGATGTGGCGGTCCAGCTCGGAGACAATCTCGCGGGGGGAAAAGTCGCTCATGAAGGGTCGCTCATGGAATCTGGTGGCGTTCGGGTCGCGGTCCGTCGCGCCGTGAAGGCGCGGGCGGGGCCTCAGGCGCCGATGGTTTCCACCACGATGTTGCGGTTGGTATAGACGCAGATGTCGGCGGCGATCTCCAGCGAGCGGCGCACGATGGCTTCCGGGTCCTCCTCGCGGTCGAGCAGGGCCCGCGCGGCGGCCAGCGCGAACATGCCGCCCGAGCCGATGCCGGCCACCCCCACTTCCGGCTCCAGCACGTCGCCGGTGCCGGTGAGCACGAGGGAGATGGAGGCATCCGCCACGATCATCATGGCTTCCAGCCGGCGCAGGTAGCGGTCGGTGCGCCAGTCCTTGGCGAGCTCGACCGCGGCGCGCTGAAGCTGTCCGGGATATTGCTCCAGCTTGGATTCCAGGCGCTCGAACAGGGTGAAGGCATCCGCCGTGGCGCCGGCGAAGCCGCCGATCACATCCCCCCTGCCGAGCCGGCGCACCTTGCGGGCATTGGACTTCAGCACGGTCTGGCCGAGCGTCACCTGCCCGTCGCCGGCGATGGCGACGCGGTTGCCTTTGCGCACGGTGACGATGGTGGTGCCGTAAATGGTATCCGGGGAATGCTGCATGAAAAGCTCCGCTCGGGGCCTTACTTAGGGCGTTCCCGCGCGGACGCAACCGAGTGGCGCCATTCTGTGCCGTCAGCTGCCCTTCAGGAAGGCGCGGACGGTGGTGGCGAAATTCTCCGGGGCCTCCACCATGGGGCAGTGCCCGCTGTCGACGATCTCATCCAGCACCGCGCCGTTGATGGCGTCCGCGATCTCCCGCACCATGTGCGGCGAGAACATCCGGTCGTCATCGCAATAGATGGCCAGCGTCGGCGCCGAAATGAAGCCGAGCCGCGCCAGGGTGTCCGCCTGTGTGCAGACCTCGAGCTGGCGCAGGAAAGCGTCCTTCCCCTGGTAGAGCCCGGCATCCAGAGATTGCTGCACCGCAGCAAAGAGCGGGATCTTCTTCAGCGTACCCATGCCCAGAACGAAGCTGGTAAGCGCCGCGCCGAAGGTCAGCTCGTTGTCGAGCTGGAGCCGCAGCTCCTTCAGCAGGCGCATGATCTGCGTGGTGTAGAGGTCGTTGCGGGCGATGGTGTTGGAGAGCACCAGCCGGTCCACGCGCTGCGGCGCCATGAGGACGAGTTCCTGAGCGATCATGCCGCCCATGGAATGGCCGATGACATGCGCCTTCTGGATTCCCGCCGCGTCGAGCACGGCGAGGGCGTCTCGCGCCATGTCGGCGGCGACATAGGGTGCCTTGGCTCGCGCGCTCTTGCCGATGTCGCGGTTGTCGAACTCGACGAGAGTGAAGCCTGAGAGTAGCGGCCGTGTCAGCGCCCAGAACGAGCGCTCGGCAGACAGGCCGGAAATGATGAGGACCGGCGGGCCCTCCCCGCTTACCTGATAGGCAAGCTCAAGCCCGTCGTTCTGCGTCGTCGGCATCCGCATCCCCCATCCGCTGGAATTGCTGCTATGCCACATCGCCCCGGGCGCGGCGAGGGGAGGATCGGACGCCTGAAAACGTCATCTCTTCGCCATATGGCAATGCAGCGACGTTGCTGATAGAACCCGCGGCCTTGGAGGAGTTCCATGCGCAAGGCCGACATCGTCCGCGAAACCAAGGAGACCCGCGTCGCCCTCACCGTCGATCTCGACGGAACGGGCCGCTCTGCCATCTCCACCGGGATCGGCTTCCTGGACCATATGCTGGACCTGCTGGCCCGGCATGCCCGCTTCGACCTTGAGATCAAGGCCGACGGCGACCTCCATGTGGATTTCCACCACACCACCGAGGATGTGGGCATCGTGCTCGGCCAGGCGCTGAAGAAGGCGCTCGGCGACATGCGCGGCATCACCCGCTACGCCGACGTGCTGCTGCCCATGGACGAGACGCTGACCCGGGTTGCCCTCGACATCTCGGGCCGGCCGTTCCTGGTATTCCGCACCGAATTCGCGGTGCCCAAGATCGGCGAGTTCGACACCGAGCTGGTGCGCGAGTTCTTCCAGGCCTTCGCCTCCAGCGCCGGGCTGACCCTGCATGTGGAGACCTTGTACGGCGTGAACGCCCACCACATCGCGGAAAGCTGCTTCAAGGGCCTTGCCCGGGTGCTGCGGGCTGCGGTGGCGGTGGACCCGGCGGCGGCGGGGGAGATCCCCTCCACCAAGGGCGCGCTGGGAACCTGAGGAGCCGGACGATGGGCATCTGGACGGTCCTGAGCAGGACGGAACCCGGCGACACCGCCGAGGCGGTGGCCGGCCGCACCGTGTTCGTGCGCGAGAAATTCTCGTGGGCGACTTTGTTTTTCGCGCCGTTCGTGCTGGCGCGCTTCCGCCTGTGGCTGCCGCTTGCCGCCTATGTGGCGGTGGTGGTGGTGCTCCAGCTCACCGCCCACTTCGCCGGCCTCGCCCAGGCGGTGACCGACGTGGTGATGGCGGGGTTCCACCTGCTGCTGGCCTTCGAGCTTCCGGCCCTGCGCCAGCGCAAGCTGGCCCGCAAGGGCTATGAGGAAGCCGGCGTGGTGATCGCTCCCAACCGGGACGAGGCGGAACAGCGCTTCTTCGCGGATTGGGTCGCGGCCCGTCCCGCACCGCTGGCGCGCGCCGACCTGCCGGCCATCCGCCCCATGGCGCCCCCCGCCTTCGCAGGCGGCCAGGCCGGCGTCATCGGCGCCTTTCCGGGAGCCTGAGGGATGAGCGTCGCGATCATCGATTATAATTCCGGCAACCTCCACTCCGCCGCCAAGGCCATGGAGCGCGCCGCGCTCGACGTGGGCGCGGAACAGGTGATCGTCACCAACGATCCGGAGATCGTGCGCACCGCCGACCGGGTGGTGCTGCCGGGCGTCGGCGCCTTCGCCGACTGCCGCGCCGGCCTCGACGCCGTGCCGGGCATGGTGGAAGCCATGACCGAGGCGGTGAAGGAGCGCGGCCGCCCCTTCCTCGGCATCTGCGTCGGCCTCCAGCTGCTCGCCGAACGCGGGCTGGAGCATGGCGTGACCGATGGCCTCGGCTGGATCCGCGGCGAAGTGGAGCGCATCGCCCCGTCCGACCCCGAACTGAAGATCCCGCACATGGGCTGGAACACGCTCCAGACTGCGCGCGAACACCCCCTCCTCGCCGGTATTCCCACCGGTGAAGGCGGCTTGCACGCCTATTTCGTGCATTCCTACCATCTGAAGCCGGCCGACGGCATCGACCTCGTCGCCACCACGGACTATGGCAGCACCATCACCGCCATGGTCGCGCGCGACAACGTGGCCGGCACCCAGTTCCATCCCGAGAAGAGCCAGAGGCTCGGCCTCGCGCTCCTCGCGAATTTCCTGAAGTGGCATCCGTGATCCTTTTTCCGGCCATCGACCTCAAGGACGGCCTCGCCGTGCGCCTCGAACAGGGCGACATGGCGCGGGCCACCGTGTTCAACCGCGATCCCGCCGCCCAGGCGGCGGAGTTCGAGACCCTCGGCTTTCGCTACCTCCATCTCGTGGACCTCGACGGCGCTTTCGCCGGCAAGCCGGTCAACGCGGCGGCGGTGGAGCGGATTTTGGAGACCGTCTCCATCCCCGTGCAGCTCGGCGGCGGCATCCGCGACCTGAAGACCGTCGAGGCCTGGCTGGAGAAGGGGGTGACCCGCGTCATCCTCGGCACTGCCGCAGTGCGCGACCCGGACTTCGTGAAGCAGGCCGCGAAGGCTCATCCCGGCCGCATCGTGGTGGGCCTCGACGCCCGCGACGGGCGCGTCGCCGTGGAGGGATGGGCCGAGACCTCGGACATCGCCGCCGTGGACATCGCCAGAAGGTTCGAGGATGCCGGCGTCACCGCCATCATCTACACCGACATTGCCCGCGACGGCCTGCTGAAGGGCCTGAACCTCGACGCCACCGTGGCGCTGGCGGAGGCGGTGAACCTGCCGGTGATCGCCTCGGGTGGCCTGGCGTCGCTGGCCGATATCGAGGCGCTGCTCACCCCGCGCGCGAAGAAGCTGGAAGGCGCCATTACCGGCCGCGCCCTCTATGACGGCCGGCTCGATGCCCGCGAGGCGCTGGCGCTGGTGGCGGGACGATAGGTGTGACATGCTGAAAGTCCGCGTCATCCCCTGCCTCGACGTGAAGGACGGCCGCGTGGTGAAGGGTGTCCAGTTCGTGGACCTGCGCGACGCCGGCGATCCGGTGGAGGCGGCGCGCGCCTATGACCTCGCCGGCGCGGACGAGCTGACCTTCCTCGACATCACCGCCAGCCACGAGAACCGCGGCACCATCCTCGACGTGGTGCGCCGCACCGCCGAGCAGTGCTTCATGCCGCTGACCGTGGGCGGCGGCGTGCGTACCGTGGACGACGTGCGCACGCTGCTCCATGCCGGCGCCGACAAGGTCTCCATCAACACCGCCGCCGTGAACCGCCGCGCCTTTGTGGGCGAGGCGGCCGAGAAGTTCGGCGAGCAGTGCATCGTGGTGGCCATCGACGCCAAGCGCGTGAGCAAAGAGGGCGAGGAGAACCGCTGGGAGATCTTCACCCATGGCGGGCGCACCCCCACCGGCATCGACGCCATCCAGTTCGCCCGCGAGGTGGTGGACCTCGGCGCCGGTGAGATCCTGCTGACCTCCATGGACCGGGACGGCACCGGCCAGGGCTTCGACTGCGCCCTCACCCGGGCGGTGGCGGACGCGGTGCACGTGCCGGTGATCGCCTCCGGCGGCGTGGGCACCCTCGACCATCTGGTGGACGGCATCCGCGAGGGTGGCGCCTCGGCGGTGCTGGCCGCCTCCATCTTCCATTTCGGCACCTTCACCATCCGCGAGGCCAAGGAACGCCTGGCCGAGGCGGGGCTTCCCGTCCGCCTCGATGTCTAGGCCCAGCGCCTCGATCCTCCCTTCTCCGCCTCCCTTCCCCGCCCTCCCTTCCCGGGCCACCGTCATGAGCGACAGCTTCACCCTCGCCGACCTCGAAGCCATCGTCGCGGCGCGCGCCTCGGCGGATGCGGGGGCGTCCTATACCCGCTCGCTGCTCGACAAGGGCGTCGAGAAATGCGCCCAGAAGCTGGGCGAGGAGGCGGTGGAAACGGTGATCGCCGCCGTCTCCGGCGACGAGAAGGCGCTCGTCGCGGAAACCAGCGATCTGCTCTACCATCTGCTTGTGTTGCTGAAGGCGCGCGGGGTGCCGCTGGCCGATGTCCATGCGGAGCTTGCGCGACGAACAGGCCAGTCCGGCCTCGCCGAAAAAGCCGCCCGGCAGCACGGCTGAGAAGAGCACGAGGCACACGATGGATCGACGGCTCGACCCAGGCCTCTCGCCCTACCGCACCTTCTCGCGCGCCGAATGGGCCGCGCTGAGGCGCGACACGCCCATGACCCTGCGCCCGGACGAGATCACCCGGCTGGAGGGCCTCGGCGTCCATCTCTCCATGCAGGAGGTGGAGGAAATCTACCTCCCGCTATCCCGCCTGCTTTCACTTTATGTTGCGGCAACACAAAAGCTTTTCCGGGCGATGAGCCACTTCCTCGACCAGCGCGACAGCGAGGCGAACGGGGAAGGCAAGATGCCCTACATCATCGGGGTGGCCGGATCGGTGGCGGTGGGCAAGTCCACGACCGCCCGCGTGCTGCAGGCGCTGCTGGCGCGCTGGCCCAACACGCCCAAGGTGGATCTCGTCACCACCGACGGCTTCCTTTTGCCCAACGCCATCCTCGAGCGCGAGGGGCTGATGGACAAGAAGGGCTTCCCCGAAAGCTACGACCTGCCGCTGCTGCTGCGCTTCCTCACCGACATCAAGGCCGGCCGGCGGCCGGTGCGCGCGCCGCTCTATTCGCACTTCTTCTACGACGTGATGCCCGACCAGTTCGTGGAGATCGACCGGCCGGACATCCTGATCGTCGAAGGCCTCAACGTGCTGCAGACCACCCGTCCGCCGAAGGACGGCAAGGCCATCCCCTTCGTCTCGGACTTCTTCGATTTCTCGGTCTATATCGACGGCGACGAGGACGTGATCGAGCGCTGGTACGTGGAGCGCTTCATGCGGCTGCGGGCCACCGCCTTCAAGGACCCCTTGTCCTACTTCCACCGCTACTCGCAGCTCACGGAAGACCAGGCCCGCGCCACCGCCCTGTCCATCTGGCGCGGCATCAACCTGCCCAACCTCATGGACAACGTCCTGCCCACCCGCCAGCGCGCCGACCTCATCCTGCGCAAGACCGGCGAGCACGAGGTGGCGGAGGTGAGCCTGCGCCGCCTGTAATACCAATAGCCCGGGAGCTTGATTCACGGACTGTCGGTGAAACCCCGCGCGGCGCTTGAGCGGACCCGCTCGGCCTCGGTCAACGTCCGAGGCCGAGGGTATATTGCTGCGCAGCCGATGGCCCTCAGAAGCTGCGCTGGATTCGCACCGCGCCCGAAACCGCATTGGCGGATCCGCCCACCAGGGTGGGGATGACGGCGCCACTGGCGGAAACGGCGTTGGTGATGCCCAGAGGCCGGCTGCCGTCGACGGCGGTGTAGACCACCTCCGCGCCGATATCGAGATTGCGCACCGGCGACCAGAAGGTGTTCACGCCCGCCTGCCACATGGCGAAGCTCGCCGCCCCCACCACATTGGTCGGCACGTCAACGCTGACATAGCCGCCGAACACGGCGGAGCGCACCGCGGGGACCCAGAAATGCCGGAACTGGCCCTGGATCGCCCAGGCGCCGACCATCTCGTAGGATCCGTCGGGGCCCATGACCGCGTCGGCCAGGGGATAATAGGCGCCGCTCATGAGGCCATAGCTGGTGAGCGGGACAAAGCCGATGGCCTGAAGCCGGTTCTGGTTGCCGGCGGCAAGGCCGGCATAATTGAGCGCGCCTTCGGAATAGTTGGCCTGAAGATAAAGGCTGTCACCCGCAGCAATGAACGGCAGCCGGATCTCTGTATAGGCGCCGAGGGCATAGCCCCACTGGCTGGTGCTGGAACTGCCGATGAACGCCGCGCCGAGATAGGCGGGGGGCATCGCCTCCACCTGGTGCAGCGCCCCGGCCAGTTGCACGAGCCCCCACGATCCCTCGGCCCGCAGGTTGGCGACGATATCCGGCGTCTGCTGGCCGGCCTGGTAGTTCGAATAGAGCAAGGGCACACCGGTGCCGCCGCTCACGAACGGAAAGTCGGACGGCGAGGTCACGCCGGTGATGCTTACGCCCGTGGCCTGGACGCCGGTGGTGCGGTTGGCCGCGTCCTCGATGGCGATCGAGGCGGACAGGCCGTTGCCGAACTCCGCCGTATAGGCCGCCGTGGTGTTCCAGGTGTTCGAGCCGGCGAACAGGGTCGCGATGGAATAGCCGATGCCGGTGTCGAAGAACGACTGGGTGTAGCCGAACGTCAGCCCGGCGAACTGGATGAAGATGCGCTCCACATAGAGCGCCGGGCCGGGCCCATTGCCGGGGCCGGTCTGGGAATCCCATTCGGCGCCGCCACGGAAGTAGGAGCGCAACGTGCCGTAATCGGTCTGCGTCCGCGCATCGATTTCCGCGACGCCGCGCCCCTGGGTGAAGTAATCGGCGTCATGGGCGTCGCGGAAGGGAAAGGCGAATGGCGAATATCCAGGGCCACCAAACGCCGAGCCCTGGGAGAAGATCGCCGCGACGTTCATATAGGTGTCCATGCGGGCCCAGCCGCCGACCCTGAGGCAGGTGTCCGTGCCCGGAATGTAGTAAAACCCGGGGCCATAGGCCGCGCAGACCTTCACATTCTCCGCGGCCTGGGCCTTGACCGGTAGATCGGCCGCCTCGGCCATGCACGGCGCAAGCAGCGTTGTCAGGCACACAAGGCTGACGGCGCCGCGCGGCGCCCAGGAACGTCCGGTCATTTTCCCCCCGCCGGTCTTCCCCGGTCGCATGGCCGGGGTTAAGCCGCTCTTCTTCCATCCGGGCCGGACTGAGGTAACTAATGGCCACTTCAGCCGGAGGGGATGGCAGAGGCGGCCAATGTAAGCGAACGAATCGCGACGCGCCTAGTGCAGGAACAGCTCATGCTGAATCAAACGCAGGGATAATCTGCCTATCATCTCTCGGATGATCCCTTGGCTGGCCTTTAGACGGTATCGAGATGCATTTCAGTCGCAGCCTCCCGGCCCGCTCGCCCCTGACGAAAGGTGAGACCCGATCTTGAGCCTGCCCCGCCGATCTGCCGGCCCTGTTCGAGCGGACGGCTCAGGTGGCACGGGCTCCGCGCTCATGAAGCGTCGGCGAACTGGTCGAGCAGCGCGTCTCGCGCCTCGGCGATGCGGCGATACCGCTCGTCGCTGCCGCCGGCATCCGGATGCGCGCTCTTGGCCAGGCGCCGGAAGGCGGCATTGATCTGCGACGGCTCAAGCGCGCCGTCCATGGGCAGGTCCAGGGCCTCACGGTGCTCCTTGTCGTCGTCGTCGAGATTCAGCCGGGACATGAAGGCCTGACGCTTCTTGCGCGCCTCGATGCGCAGCTCCACCTGATCTTCCTGCCATCTCACCCGCGACATGACGAGGCATTCACCGAAGGCGATCCGGCCCTTCGTCTCCAGCTCATCGAGGCTGAACGGCCCGACCACCCCGTAAGGCGGGGCGAGATACGCGCTCCGGCCGTCCGCACCCTGTTCGATCAGGCCGATGGTCACCGTATCGAGGACCCCCAGCGAGCCGTTCCAGACGACCCATTGCTCTTTGTCCGTCATGCCACGCGCTTCCATGCATGAGCCGGCGCCGCGTCCCCTTTTGTCCGAAAGGGTTCGCGGCCGCTGGACCGTCGGTGCCAGCATGCAGGTTTGAAGCCAGAATCCCGTGGAATGCGCCGACGCTGGCCGGGAACGGTCCGGTGCCGGGCGAGAAACCCTCCCGCCCTCAACGTCGCTGTTAAAAGGGCATCAAAATACCAGCTGCGGCGCATAGCGGCCCTGGCTTGGCATCTTGCGCATGCATGGCGCCCCCGGAGTGGCACCGAAGCCATGGAGCAACGCATTCTTTTCGCAGACGTTTCGAGGTAAATGTGTCGATGGAGATGGCGCGGCCCGGCCACAGCCCTTCCCCGCTCGCTGCGGCGCGCGGTTGAACCGGCGGCGCGAATTGATATGACTGCCCCCATGACGTCTTGCGCCCTCCCCGCAGGGCGGTCGCCGCGATGACGGCGCCCGCCAAGGTATCCATCGACCTCGGTACCCGCGCGGGCGGGGACACGGCCGTGCTGGACCTGGAGGAACTGCTGGCCACGCGCCTGCTGGTGCAGGGCAATTCCGGCTCCGGTAAATCCCACCTGCTGCGCCGCCTGCTGGAGCAGAGTGCCCCCTGGGTGCAGCAGGCGATCATCGATCCGGAGGGCGATTTCGTCACTTTGGCCGACCGCTACGGCCATGTGGTGGTGGATGCCCAGCGCGGCGAGGCGGACCTCCAGCGCATCGCCGCGCGGGTGCGCCAGCACCGGGTCTCGGTGGTGCTCAACCTCGAAGGGCTCGACGCCGAGCAGCAGATGCGTGCCGCCGCCGCCTTCCTGGGCGGCCTGTTCGATGCCGACCGCGACGTCTGGTATCCGGTTCTCGTGGTGGTGGACGAGGCGCAATTGTTCGCCCCCACCGCCGCCGGCGAGGTCTCGGACGAGGCCCGCAAGGTGTCGCTCGGCGCCATGACCAATCTCATGTCCCGTGGCCGCAAGCGCGGCCTGGCCGGGGTGATCGCCACCCAGCGCCTCGCCAAGCTCGCCAAGAACGTGGCGGCGGAAGCCTCCAACTTTCTCATGGGCCGCACCTTCCTCGACATCGACATGGCCCGCGCCGCCGACCTGCTCGGCATGGAGCGGCGGCAGGCCGAGATGTTCCGCGACCTGCAGAGCGGCCATTTCATCGCGCTGGGCCCGGCGCTGGCCCGGCGGCCGCTGCCGATCCACATCGGCCCAGTGGAGACATCCGCGCGCTCCACCAGCCCCAAGCTGGTGCCGCTGCCGGAGCCCGCCGCCGCCGAGGACGCCCACGACCTGATCTTCATGCCCGGCGCCGACGAGGTCCGCCCGCTGGTGCCGCGCCGTCCGCCGGCGGTGGCGCCCACGGCGGACGTACTGGCCCAGCTCGCGCGCAGCGGCCCCCCGACCCCGCCGCCGCCGGCCGCGCCGCAGGCGCCCGCCCTCTCGCCCGAGCAGCGGCAGGCCGCCATCGATGCGGCGCTGCGCGAGATCCTGAGCGAGCGGGACGCGGGCTTCCGCACCATCTCGGTGCTCTATCAGGATTTCCTGGTGCGCTGCCGCATCCACCGCATCGGCGGCGACGCCCTGAGCCTCTCGGCCTTCCGTCGCCGTCTGGCGGTGGCCCATGCCGGCATCGATGCCGCCGAGGCGGAAGCGGAAGACTCCCCGTGGGCGGAGGTTCTGGCCATGGCCGGCACCCTGCCGGAGGACATGCAGGGCGTGTTCCTTTCCCTGGCCCGCGCCGCTTTCGACCACCGCACCTGCCCCTCCGACGCCGACGTGGCCCGCGCCTATGGCAGCCGCTCCCCCGGCCGGGCGCGGCGGCTTCTGGCCTATATGGAAGAGCGCCAGGTGATCGTCTGCCGGCTCGACAGCCAGGGCCGACGGATCGTGGCCATCCCCGGCCTCGCCTGGGAAACCGAGCCCGGCGACCCCAACGCCGCCACCAGCGCAAGTGAGACTGAGGCGACGCCGGCGGATTGAAGCGGGTGGAGAGCAATATTAATCGCGAGATCCCGTACAAATGTTGCGACATACGCAGTTCAAAGCAATCTATACCAACGCGTAGCGTTACGAAAAACAATATTTACCGAAAACAATTGTTTTAAATATATTATATTATTTATAGACTTATATTCTGAAATTTATATTTATTTCATTTTCATAAATTTATAATTACGATAGAATTGTTAATTATATAAGTTTATTTTCCAATTATCTACACGAGCCTAATCCAACCATTTCGAAATCTAATATTTCCGTCGAAAATAGACCTTTCAGTATCAAATATATACAATATCTTACTCTTAGACTCTCTGATAAAAAAATTATGTATAATATTTTCAATATTTTCTTTTTCAGCTGCCCTAAATTCCACGAGATGCTCACTCGAAGTTCCGCCAACTAATTTTTCTGTCTCAAACCCAAACTCATGTATATATATGCAAAAATACTCGCTATAGTCGTATATTTGCTTAAAAGAACCATATAGTTTTTTTCTATTACTTAATTTTATCCAGAATTCGTGAACATCTCCAAATTCTTCACTTCTAACCGTTCCGTTGTAGGCCATTTTTCCATTGTCGAATTTCACGGGGGTAAACGGATCCATCGAAAGTATCCTTTTGTTCAGCTGTATCATTGCACACTAAGTTGCGTCTCCACTATAATTTCGGTCATCCTATTCGGATATCCGCTATGCGTTCACTTTCATTGTCGTATAATTGAAGTCGGAGGTTGCAGACGCTGACGCCTCCCTCACCTCCCCCTCCCCGCATCACGCCTGCACTTGAGCAGTGATTTTTACATTTTGACCTCTGTATTTTATTAACTTCTACTAAACTAAGTCGACCACCATGTATGGGAGTGGCGACAATTTTTGCGACAATAATTTTCCAACAAGCCTTTGAGAGAAAAATAATCTATTTATATCGCTTGTTGATCCGTACCACATGTTTGCATTCCCAATATTATTACGAAAAAATGAAAATTTGAACGGGTCAAGAATATGAATTTTTGTCGCAAAAACGTCATTAGTAGCGCTTTGTACTTTTCTTCTCTCTAGCCTAACATTAGAATTTTCTATATCTATGGCATCTATAGTCTTTACAACATTCATGATGTAGTATGTTTTTTCTATTTTTACTCCGCCTTTTATGTAAGTTTCTGGAATTCGTATGAACTGATGCATTCCGGGATCGAGATTTTCGACAATGTCCACAAATGATTCCGAGACGAGCTGAAATCCACCCCACGGCCCATAACCGAAATCGGGTGGCGATTTTGAGCGGCTGTTTATAGTCAGTCGGAAAGGGGCGGATGCTTCGAGACCGGCCGGCGCCCAAATGCGGAATTGAAAGCAAAGGTCAAGATCAAATTTTCTAATAATTCCATCATACTCGATTTCCTCAACGCAACCTTCATCGCCGCCCGTGAATACGCCGTAAACATAACGCTTTATGTCGACTAAATGATCGATCATATAGGCATGGTCCATGTTATTGGCCCTATTTCTAGCGAACGACAGTCTCGTTGTTCGAGGATTGCATGCTATAATAATAGTGCAGGTTCGTCATGTTGGTTGCGGTCGATGTGCGTGGCATGGCTGCATGAAAAAACTCTCATCTCTCCCTCCCCGGATCATGCCTGTACCTGAGCAGCGGCGACAGCAGGAACTCGATGATCCTGCGCTGCCCGGTCTTGATCGCCGCCGTCACCGCCATGCCCGGTTCGATCGTCCGCCAGCCCTGCTCGGTGTCCATGCCGTCCTCCCGTACGGTGATATGGGCCACATAGGCCGGCTGGCGCGCCTGGCGCTCGGCATCATCGGCTGGCGCCTCGGCATCCGGCGACCTGCTCGTCCTGGCCAAGGCTCTCCACCCGCCCATGCCTCAGCCGGTGAACATGAACGTCCGGACGGAACGGACGCAAGCCGGTCCCGCGCCCCGCACCAGCCAAGCCACCAGCCAAGCCACCAGCCGGGTGGCGCCCGGCCCCACTTGCAGTCGGCAGCAGTGCCCCTACGACAAGCCCCTCGGCGAACCGGCATCCAAGGCCCTGATAAACAAGGATAATGGTGTCCCGGAAGGGATTCGAACCCCTGACCTGCGGTTTAGGAAACCGCTGCTCTATCCTGCTGAGCTACCGGGACACAGCCTCCTTCTAGAACGAGCCGCAGCGGGAGGAAAGAGCGTCGGGCGGGCGGGGGAAAGGGGGCGGTGGAAAGAGGGTGTAAGCAGAGTTGATCGCCGGCACCTTCATGGGCACGCCCCCATGGGCTATCGTTTGGCCATGCTCCTGCGTCCCCACGACACTCCCTTCGACCGCAGCCGCGCGCAGGTACCGGACACGACACGGGGACGGGGCATGCGCCGGAAGGCGACCGGTCTCCTCGCCGTCGCCGCGATGGCGAGTGCCCTTGCCGGGGCCTCCACCGGAGCGGGGGCGCAGGATGGGGCCTGTGCGCAATCAGCCCGGAGCGGTGCGAAAGAGACCGGCTCGAAAGAGGCTTCCGGACCCGGCGGCGCCACCGGTCCTGCTCTGGGCCTTGCGGCAATCTGGTCCGATACGGGTACCCTCCTCCTCTCCGACGGGCGGCGGTTCATGCCGGAGGGCATCGCCCTGCCCTCCCGGCTCGCGAGCGACGCGGCGCTGCCCCGCGCGGCTGAATCCGCGGCATGGGCGGTCCTCGACACCTGCCTCGTGGGGATCGGCAGCGCGCACGTGGATCGGCACGGACGCTTGTCGGGGCCGGGATGGCTCGCCTGCCCGGCACGCAACGCGCCGGCCGAGGAAGATCTCGCCACGGCGCTGCTGCAGGCGGGCGCCGGATATGCCCAGCCAACCGGTCAGGATCGGCAATGCCTCGCCCAAAGGCTCGCCGCCGAGACGCAGGCCCGGACCGCCCGGCGCGGCATCTGGGCAGAGCCGTCAGCCGTAGCACCGGCCGGCGACGAGGAGGCCATGGCCATCCGCGCGGGCCTGTTCACCGTAGCAGAAGGTCGGGTGCTTGCGGCTGGCGGCACACGGGATCGGATTTTTCTCAATTTCGGATCAAGCTGGCGGCAAGATTTCACTGCGATGATGGAAAGGGAGGATTTCGCCACAATCATGGGCGATAGCCTTGAACCAGCCATGTTGCGCGGCACCCTGGTGCAGGTCCGCGGCGTGGTCCGTGCGGAAGGGGGCCCTGCCATCATGCTGCGGCGGCCGGGTGAGATTGCCCTTCTGGCTGGCGCGCAGGCGCGGGCAGCGCGCGGAAAGCGCGGCGGCGAGTGACACATTTGCATGAGGTTTCGGTGCGAGACGTGAGGCAACAACGGCCGGGCGGCAAGACGGAGCGGGCGAGACAGCCTGCGGCCGGGCGCGCTACATGCCGTTGGGGCATGTTCCGCTTGAGCCGCCTTGCACGGGCGCTTCCCCTCCTGTTCCCGCTGTGGCTGGCGGCCTGCGCCGGTCTCGACCTCGATCAGGCGAGCGTGCCCCTGACCTCGGCCGCGCCGGCGTCCGAATACGCCGACATGTCGCCCAACCAGCGCCGCGAGCACGAGCGCCTGGTGGCAAGCTACGGCGGTGCCTACAACGATCCCGAGCTAAAGGCCCTGATCCAGCAGGTGGTGGAGCGCCTGGTCGCTGCCTCCGAGCGGCCGGACCTGAAATATCGCGTCACCGTGCTGAACTCGCCGGCCATCAACGCCTTCGCTTTGCCGGACGGCTCGCTCTACGTCACCCGCGGCCTGCTCTCGCTCGCGAACGACACGTCCGAGCTGTCCTCGGTGCTGGCCCACGAGATGGCCCATGTCATCGCCCGCCATGCCACCATCCGTGAGGACCAGGTGAAGCAGGCGGTGCTGGTGAGCCGCGTCATCTCCGACGTGGTCAACGATCCCGACCTCGGCGCGCTGGCCATGCAGAAGAGCCGGCGGACGCTCGCCTCGTTCTCGCGCGGGCAGGAGCTGGAAGCCGACGCCATCGGGGTGGGCATCGCCGCGCGGGCGGGCTTCGATCCCTATGGCGCCTCGCGCTTCCTCACCGATATGGGCCGCTTCGGCGACCTGAAGAGCGCGGCCTTCTCCGGCTCGTCCTCCACCACGCCGGACATGGACTTCCTGTCCTCCCATCCGGCGACGCCCGAGCGCATCTCCATCGCCATCGCCAATGCCCGGCAATATGCCAACGGCGCCCCCCAGGGCGACGGCGAGCGCGACCGCAACGCCTATTTCTCGGCCATCGACGGCATGGTCTATGGCGACGATCCCAAGGAAGGCTTCGTGCGCGGGCGCAAGTTCTTCCATCCCAAGCTGGGCTTCACCTTCACCGCGCCCGAAGGATTCTCGCTGGAGAACACCTCCCAGGCGGTGCTGGGCGCCACCCAGAGCGGGCGGGAGGCGCTGCGCCTCGACGCGGTGCGGGTCGCCCCGGACCAGTCGCTGGCGCAGTACTTGTCCTCCGGCTGGGTCGAGGGGGTGGAGATCAACACGGTGGAAACCCTCACCGTGAACGGATTTACCGCCTCAACCGCCATCGCCCGCGGCGACCAGTGGTCGTTCCGCATGTTCGCCATCCGCTTCGGTTCGGACGTGTACCGCCTCATCTTCGCGGCGCGGGAACTGACCCCGGAGCTGGACAAGCAGTTCCGCGCCGCTGCCGATACCTTCCGGCGGGTCTCCTCCGGCGAGGCGGAGACGGTGAAGCCGCTGCGCGTGCGCATCGTCACCGCCGGGCTCGGCGACAACGTGGAGAAGATGGCCGCCCGCATGCAGGTGCCGGACCGGCCCACGGAACGCTTCCTGATCCTCAACGGCCTCGATGCCTCAGCCAAGCTCAAGTACGGCGAGAAGGTGAAGATCATCGCCGAATGAGGCCGGGCGCAGGGACGGGCGTTGAAATTCGCCCGCTCCCGCCAAGTTGATCAGCCTCAAGCCGCAGCCGATCCCACGTTTGCTATCATTCTCTCTCCCGAAAGGGGGAGAAGACGATGTACAAGACCCTCCTCGTCGCAACCGACGGCTCGGCCCTTTCCGATCTCGCCGTTGCACAGGCCGTGGACCTCGCCGCAGCGCTGCGCGCCCGCCTCGTCATCCTCACCGCCAGCGAGCCGTTCCATCTGCTCACCACCGAGGCCGAGCAGATCGCCGACACGGAAGACATCTATCGCCGCACCATGCAGCAGCGCGCCGACCGCGTCCTCGGTGCGGCGGCGGAGAAGGCCGCGGCCAGCGGCGTGGCGGCCGCGACCGTACATGTGGAGAACGACCACCCCTTCGAGGCCATCATCGCCACCGCCGCGCGGGAAAAGTGCGATCTCATCGTCATGGCCTCCCACGGCCGGCGAGGCTTCTCTGCCCTGGTTCTCGGCAGCCAGACCACCAAGGTGCTCACCCATTCGACCATTCCCGTGCTGGTCGTCCGGGCCGAAGCGGCAGCGGCCGAACATGTGGCGGCGGCCGGACATGCCTTTCCCGGTGCCGCCTTGTCGACACGCCGGGATTGACCGATCCCGATCCCTCTCGGGGATCTGGATCCTTCCCTTCCCCACTGTCCCCGCAGGTGGGGAAGGGGAGACACGGCTCTCGATCCGGCGCGGGACGGCCGCTCATGTCGCCCCCCGCGCGGTCATCTGGCACCAGCCCTTGCGCTGGAGGGGCTTTTGGACTATCTCAGCGCCGGTCCGAGGCTGCGCTCCTTCAAAAGCAGGAAGCCGCCCGGGCGGGCAGGGGTACGCGGGATACGCGGCCCTGATCGTCGGAGGCAGCCCGCCCTGGCTTTCGCTGAGCGCACAGCGTGACACCCAATTCATCGTCCGTACCGCCCGGCTCATGCGCCGGCCCGCCGCTTTGCCGGCGGCCGTTCGTCCTTCCTCATGGAAAGACGGACACCCGAGCGGTTCGGACCTCGCAACGCGAGATGCCGGCGCAAGAAGTCTGGAGCGTGAATGTCCGCCGTAGAAACCACCCGTGAAGATTTTGCCGCCCTGCTCGACGAGAGCTTCGGCCGCGCCGACATGCAGGAAGGTGCCGTCGTCAAGGGCATCGTGGTCGCCATCGAGAAGGATCTGGCGATCATCGACATCGGTCTAAAGACCGAAGGCCGCGTGGCGCTGCGCGAATTCGCCGGCCCCGGCCGCGAGAACCCCATCCAGGTGGGCGACGAGGTCGAGGTCTATCTCGAGCGCGTCGAGAACGCCATGGGCGAAGCCGTCCTCTCGCGCGACAAGGCGCGCCGCGAGGAAAGCTGGATCAAGCTCGAGAAGGCGTTCACCGCCAACGAGAAGGTCTTCGGCGTGATCTTCAACCAGGTGAAGGGCGGCTTCACCGTCGATCTCGACGGCGCCGTGGCCTTCCTGCCGCGCTCCCAGGTGGACATCCGCCCGATCCGCGACGTCGGCCCGCTGATGCACAACCAGCAGCCGTTCCAGATCCTCAAGATGGACCGCCGCCGCGGCAACATCGTGGTCTCCCGCCGCACCGTGCTGGAAGAGACCCGCGCCGAGCAGCGCCACGAGCTGGTCCAGAACCTCGAGGAAGGCCAGGCCATCGACGGCGTGGTGAAGAACATCACCGATTACGGTGCGTTCGTTGACCTCGGCGGCATCGACGGCCTGCTGCACGTCACCGACATCGCCTGGCGCCGCGTGAACCACCCGACCGAGGTGCTCAACATCGGCCAGACGGTCAAGGTCAAGATCATCAAGATCAACCACGAGACCCACCGCATCTCGCTCGGCATGAAGCAGCTTCTGGGCGATCCCTGGGAGGGCATCGAGGCCAAGTATCCGGTGGAGGCCCGCTTCAAGGGTCGCGTCACCAACATCACCGACTACGGCGCGTTCGTGGAACTGGAGCCGGGCATCGAAGGCCTGATCCACGTCTCCGAAATGTCGTGGACCAAGAAGAACGTTCACCCCGGCAAGATCGTCTCCACCTCCCAGGAGGTCGAGGTCCAGGTGCTGGAAGTGGACAGCGCCAAGCGCCGCATCTCGCTCGGTCTCAAGCAGACCCTCCAGAACCCCTGGGAGGCCTTCGCCGAGAAGTATGCCCCCGGCGCGGTGGTGGAAGGCGAGGTCAAGAACAAGACCGAGTTCGGCCTGTTCCTCGGCCTCGACGGCGATGTGGACGGCATGGTCCACCTCTCCGACCTCGACTGGAACCGTCCGGGCGAGCAGGTGATCGACGAATACCGCAAGGGCGACATGGTCAAGGCCGTGGTGCTCGACGTGGACGTCGAGAAGGAGCGCATCTCGCTCGGCATCAAGCAGCTTGCCGGCGATCCCTTCGCCGAGGCTGGCGAAGTCAAGAAGGGCGCCATCGTCACCTGCGAAGTCACCGACGTGAAGGACGGCGGCATCGAGGTGAAGCTCACCGGCACCGACCTGTCGGCCTTCATCAAGCGCTCCGAGCTGGCCCGCGAGCGCAACGACCAGCGCCCCGAGCGTTTCTCGGTCGGCGACAAGCTGGACGCCCGCGTCACCCTGTTCGACCGCAAGGCGCGCAAGGTGCAGGTCTCCGTCAAGGCGCTTGAGATCGCCGAGGAGAAGGAGGCCGTGGCCACCTACGGCTCGCAGGACTCCGGTGCCTCGCTCGGTGACATCCTCGGTGCCGCGCTCAAGCAGCGTGCCGCCGGCGGCGAGACCGACGAGAAGGAAGAGACCAAGGAAGACTGATCGCATTCTTGCGATCGGCAGAAATGGAAAGGGCCGGCGCGCTGCGCCGGCCCTTTTCTTTTGCATTGGCGCGGCCTGACGACCGATGTCCTTGAGCCTTGGGGCATCAGCCTCAGTTGAGCCGCAGCAGGAAGCGGCGGTTCACCGCCTGCAGCGGCCGGGCGTTCATGGGGAAGATGGCGCGGAAGGCGGCAATGTCGGCCTCCGCCACGGTGATGGGTTCGGCAAAGACGTTCCAGTCCACCACCTCCGAGCAGGGCGGCGTGGTCAGCGAGCCCTCGTAGCGATAGGTGGCCCGCTGCGCCGGCAGCAATGCCGTGGGATCGAGCGGCGCCTTGAGTGCAGCCGCACCCTCGGAACGCGGTGCCGTCGCCATCAGTTCGGAGAAGGCGGCATTGGGCGCGCCCGGCTTCAGGAACACCCCTACCACGAGCAGCCCGCCTCCGGGCAGGTCATGGACGAAATGCGCCTCCATGGCCGTGCGCTCCCCGTTCAGGGCATGCTCGCTCGGCGCGTGGAAATGGAACTGGCGCAGGGTGTAGGTCTTGCCGCCCATGGTGGCGGTTCCCGCATCGCCCACCACGTCGGCCTGGATGGTGTGGCCGTTGTTGACGATTCTGAAGGCGTCCGGCTTCCACGCCAGCGTCGGCCCGTCGCCGGCGGCCTGCACGGCGCCTTCCAGATTGATGGGTGACTGCTGGCTTCCGACCGCGCAGGCTTGGAAGCCGCTTTCGAGCGAACCCCAGTCCTGCGGGCCGCCGTGGCCCTCATACGTCCAGTGCGCACCGGCCGCGTGCGCGGCGCTGGCACAGACTGGGCACGAGACAAGGCCCGCAAGCAAAGTACGACGTGTAACGGCCATGGCGTTTCCCCCTTACGACATCCGAATTCCATCGGTGTCCGAAAGCTAGAGCACGAAAGGTCGGGATGGAAATAGTGTCGGTGCCATGTTGGCGGCAAATCACGCTCGAAATCTTGGCCTGAAGCCGGATACGCTTCGTTGCAGCCCGAAATGGCGCCAGAAGCACCTGCGTTAACCTACCCCGCTCCTACCGCCTGCCGCAGGGCGGCGGCGACCTCCTCCGCATTGCCTCGCCAGGCGAGATAGCCGTCCGGACGCACCAGCACCGCCTCGCCCGTGCCGAGCCCGTAGGCGGCGGCAAAGGCCCCCGCCTCGTCCGCCACCAGGCTTACCCCATAGGGATCGGAAAGGCCGGCTCCCGCCGGCGCCACCGCCACCACCCGGACCGACACGCCGCTTCCGGACAGTTCCGCGCTGAGGGCCTCCGCAGCCGCGAGGGCGTCGCGCGTCCCGTCGAGAGCGACGACCGCCACGAAATCCGTGCCGCGCAGGAGGTCGAACATCCTGAGCGGCGTACCGACCCCCCGACGCCTCAGGCCCAAAGCATCCGGCGCCCGGTCGCCGGCCACCGGCAGCCGGTCGCCGGGGAGCCCTTCGAACGCCGCAGCGCCGCCCGCCAGCGCCGCGCCGGCAAGGCCGGCATAGGACACCCGGATCTGGGTATCGGCCAGCCGGTCACGGGCGCCGCCCGAGCCGCCGATATTCATGCTTTCAGCGACGGTGCGGGCGATCACGTCTTCCGCCACCGGCCGGCGCTCGGCCTCGTAGCTGTCGAGGAGTGATGCGGGCGCCTTGCCCCGCATCACCAGCGCCAGCTTCCAGGCGAGGTTGTAGGCATCCTGGATGCCGGTATTCATCCCCTGCCCGCCGGTGGGCGGATGGATGTGGCTGGCATCCCCCGCCAGGAACACCTGAGCTTCGCGATAACGCGCCGCCAACCGCATGGAAATGCGGAACTGGGATGACCAGCGCAGGTCGCTGGCGATGATCTGCCCCGGCGCGATGCGGTCGGCCACCTCCTGAAGGTCCGCGAGCGAGGGCCCCGGCCGCTCGGACTGGATGCCGTGGGTCTCGCCCGACCCCGCACTCGCCAGGTTCTCCGGCGCCAGCATGGAGACCCGGTAGCGCCCGTGCTCCGGCAGCGGTATGGCGATGAACAGGTCGGGCGCCGTATCCTCGCGCAGGCGCATGAGACGCAGGGCGATGCCGCGCGCCGGCTTCAGGTCGCCCGGAAAGGCGAGATGCACATCGCCCAGCATGAAGGGATAGGGAAAGGCATCGCCCTCGAACGGGATGCCGAGGGCATGGCGCACGAAGCTGTGCGCACCGTCGCATCCCACCACGAAGCGGGCATGGGCGAAATCCTCCCGCCCGTCCGGGCCGACGAGGTCGAGCCGCACCTTCTCCCCCGCCTGCACGAGGCCGTTCACCGCGATGCCCCGCTCCACTTCAATGCCGAAGCCGGCGAGATGGTCCGACAGGATGCGCTCGGTCACGGGCTGGGGGATGCCGAGGGTGCCATAGGGCAGATCGGACAGGTCGGGGGCGATGGTCCGCGCCGGTGCCCCGTCCACCGCCAGGCAGAGCCCGTCGAGCCAGAGACCGGCGTCGATCATGGCGCGGACGACGCCCATGTCCTCATAGACTTCCAGGGTCCGGGGCGTGACGCCCAGCGCGCGGCAGTAGATGGACGGGGCGGCGGCCTTTTCCAGGATGCGGCAGCGCACCCCGTGGCGCGCCAGCTCCGCCGCCAGCGTGAGCCCCACCGGGCCTGCGCCGACCACGATCACATCCGCCGGTGCCTGCGCTGAATCCTGTCCCGATCGCTGCCCCATGCCCGCCTCCCCCGTTTTCGGCAGGGTTCAGCTTTTGGCCCGCGCACGCAAGGGCGTGCCGGGATCAGGCAGGCGCGTTGTTCGGACCCTTGCTGCCCCATGCCGCAAGCAGGGCCGAAAATTCCGCAGCCGGATCCTCGGCCCGCATCACCGAGCCCATGACCGCGAGCCCCGCGGCACCGGCATCGCGGCAGGTGGCGGCATTGGCGGGCGTGATGCCGGCAAGGGCGATCACCGGAACCGGCGAGGCGGCGGCGAAGGCGGCGAGACCACCAGTCCCCAGCGCCGGACCGTAGCCGGGCTTGGACGCAGTCAGAAAGACCGGGCTCACGGTGATGTAGTCGAGGCTGACCCCATCGGCAGCTCGCGCCTCGGCCAGGGTATGGATGGAGAGTCCCACCAGCGCATCCGCACCCAGCATCGCCCGCGCCGCGCCCGCATGCCCGCCGCCGGACAGGTGCACCCCGTCCGCCCCGGCGGCGCGCGCCAGTTCAGCCGGGCCGTGGAGCGTCAGGCGGGGGCTAAAGGCGCGTGTCGCCTCGCGCAGATGGGCGAACTGGACGATCTGCTCCGCCGCCGGCAGGTCCTTTTCCCGAAGGCTGATCCAGCGGCATCCGCCGGCGCAGGCCTCCACCGCCACCTGCGCGAGGCCCCCCCGCGCCAGCGCGCGATCCGTAATCAGCAGCAGGGGCGGCTCGGGCAGCACGCGGCGCTCAGCTCCCCACCAGCCCGAACTCGGGGCTGGAGGCCTCCGCGTGCAGCTTCTTCGGAATGCGGCCCGAGAGCCGGGCGAGGCGGCCGCCCTCCACGGCATAGCGGAAGGCGGTGGCCATGCGGACCGGATCGTGCGCCTTCGACACCGCCGTATTGAGCAGCACGGCGGAACAGCCCAGCTCCATGGCCAAAGCCGCATCGGAGGCGGTGCCGATGCCCGCATCCAGCACCACCGGCACCGGCGAGCGGGCGCAGATCAGCTCGATCATGTGCGGGTTGGCGATGCCGAGGCCGGTGCCGATCATGGAGCCCAGCGGCATCACGGTCGCGGCGCCGAGATCGGCCAGCTTCTGGCAGGTGACGGGATCGTCGTTGCAATAGGGCAGCACCACGAAGCCGCGCGACACCAACTCCTCGGTGGCCTTCAGCAACTCCTCCACATTGGGATAGAGCAGTTCACGGTCGCCGATCACCTCCAGCTTCACCCAGTCCGTCTCCAGCGCCTCGCGGGCCAGCTCTGCGGTGAGCACCGCATCCTTGGCGGTCTGGCAGCCGGCGGTGTTGGGCAGGATATGGACGCGGCCGGAGAGCAGGTCGGTCAGGCTCTCCTCATAGCCGGCGAGGCTGATGCGGCGGATGGAGGCGGTGGCCATCTGCGATCCCGACGCTTCCAGCGCATCCAGAAACACCTTCTGGTTGGGATAGCCCGCCGTGCCGAGGAACAGGCGCGAGGAGAAGGTGCGCCCGGCAATGACGAGCGGATCCCTGGGAGAGGTGGAATCCTTGGGAGAGGTGGAAAAGGCGCTCATGGTGATGCTTCCCGGCGCCGCCGGGGGGCGCCTCTTGGAGTTTCGTCCCGGCGTCGTCCGGCGACGCCTGTTTGTTTTGGCGGGGCGGGCGCGGCAGTCAGCCGCCTGCTTAGCCGCCCTGCTTGGCCTCGATGATCTCCACCGCGTCGCCAGCGGCAAGCGCCGCCTCGCCCCAGGTGCGGCGCGGCACCACGGCGCCGTTCACCGCCACCGCGATGCCCTTGCGCTCGGGATCAAGGCCTTTGGCGCGCAGCAGGTCGGCGACCGTCGCCGCCTGATGATCCTCGGGCGTTCCGTTCACCTTCAGGGCGAGCACCATAATGCTCACTCCGCCGCCGCGCGCGGGGCGAAGCGCGCCGCGCCGAACGGCGCCGCCACGTCCGCCATGCGGCCCGACAGGACATAGTCGGCGATGACCTGCGTGGTTACCGGCAGCAGCAGGATGCCGTTGCGGTGGTGGCCGGTGGCGTAGATCAGGCCGTCCACCTCCTCGCTCGGGCCGAGGATGGGGGCATCGTCCCGGCTGCCGGGGCGAAAGCCGACCCATTGCTCGATGATGGTCAGTTCCTCGAGCGTCGGCAGGGCCCGCCACGCATTGGTGAGCAGCGCGAGTTGTCCGCCGGCGGTGAGGTCGGTGTCGAAGCCCTTCTCCTCGGTGGTGGCGCCGATGATGAGGCGGCCATCGTGGCGCGGCACCAGATAGGCGCCCGGTGCCCACAGCACGTGGGAGAGGATGGGCGCGGCGGGGTCCATCCGCAGCGCCAGCATCTGGCCCTTGATGGGCCGCACCGGCAAAGGCGCGGCGGGGGCGATGTCGATGCCCCGGCTCCAGGCCCCGGCGGCCAGCACCACCACGTCGGCGGGATGAACCGCATCGCCCGCCACCAGGCCGGTGACGCGGCCGCCGACAGTCTCCACCCGCGACACGGGCGTGTGCTCGTGGATGCTTACGCCAGCCTTCAGCGCCGCCACCTTGAGCGCGGCGGCCACCTTGCGGTTGTCCACCTGATGATCCTCACGGGTGAGGATGCCGCCCGCAAGCTTGGGCGAGAGATAAGGCTCGCGCCGCCGCACCTGCGCCGCCGTGAGCCATTCCACCGGCAGGCCAAGGGACTGCTGGAGGGCGAACAGGTGCCGAAGCCGCGCGAGGTCGTCGGCCGTGAGGGCGATGGTGAGGGTGCCTTCGGTGCGCAGGTCCACGGGCGACCCCGCCGCCTGCTCCAGCTCCGCGGCGAATGCGGGCCACAGCACCTGGCTGGCGCGGTTGAGGGCGAGAAGGCCCTCCTCCCCCGGCTCGGCCTCGGCGCAGGCGGCCAACATGCCGGCGGCGGCGCGGCTGGCGCCCTGGCCGGTTTCGCCCGCCTCGAAGACCTCCACGAGGCAGCCTGCCTCGGCGAGCCGCCAGGCGAGGGCGAGGCCGATGACCCCGCCGCCGGCGATGGCGACGCGCGGGCGCGCAGCGCCGTGGCCCGCCGCTGAGCCGGCTGAAGAAGAACTGGACGTAAAGGTCGACAAGCTGGCGCTCATCGGCGTCTCCCTACGCTGGAATGACCCAGACAGGTTCGATGGGTGTGATCTCAGCCGCGCATGATGCGTGGCACCCCAGGCCGTTCTGGTATTATCCATGCCTGAGCCGGGATCGCAAGGCCCCAAAACCGACTCGACGCCGCTATTTGTTCCCTTTATGTTCCAGGTCAACACTAGCGGAGGAGCAGCATGAAACTCTATTGGGCGCCCCACACCCGGGCCTTCCGCATCCTCTGGCTGATGGAGGAGGCCGGCGCGCCCTATGAGCGGCAGTTGGTGGATATCCGCACGGGCGAGCAGGACGATCCCGCCTTCCGCCGCATCAATCCCATGGGCAAGGTACCGGCGCTGAGCGATGGCGATGCCCATCTCGCCGAGAGCGGTGCCATCTGCGCCTATGTGGCGGAGCGGGTGCCGGCGGCCCATCTTGCCCCGCCCGTGGGCGATCCGCTGCGGGCGCGCTATCTCCACTGGATGTTCTTTTCCGCCGGCTGCATGGAGCCGGCCTTCCTGCAGAAGATGAAGGGCATCGAGCTGCCCAAGAGCGCCGCCGGCTGGGGCAGCTTCGACCTCGTGATGGAGGTGGTGGAAGAGGCACTGAAGGACGGCCCCTATCTGCTGGGCGAGGCCTTTTCCGCCGCCGACGTGATGCTGGCCATGGACCTGTGGTACGCCATCCACCTGCTCAAGGTGGTCTCGCCCACGCCGCGGGTGGCGGCCTATGTGGCCCGCTGCACTGCCCGCCCCGCCTTCCAGCGCGCCGAGGCCATCGAGGCAGCGGAACTGGCGGCCCGGGCGGCAGCGGCCTTATAGGCCCATCGGCCCCGCAAGCCCTCTCGCATGCCGTGTGCGAATCGCGAGGCGCACTGAGCCGGCTTCGGCTATGCTTGGATCATGCTTCCGCTCTTCCACTTCCTCCGGCGCCTGCGTCACGGCATGACGCTCGGGGTGCGCGTGCTCGCCGTGGACGATGCGCAGCGGGTGCTGCTGGTGCGCCATTCCTACGTGGCGGGCTGGCACCTGCCGGGAGGCGGCGTCGACGTGGGCGAGAGCGCGGAGGCGGCGGCGCGGCGGGAGCTGAAGGAAGAGGCCAATGTGGAGGCCGACGGGCCGCTCGCCCTGGCCGGCGTCTTCTTCAACCCCCGCGTTGGCGGGCGCGACCATGTGGTGCTGTACCGCACGTGCGGGCTCATCGTCGGGCCCCGGCCGGAGCGCAACATGGAGATCGTTGCCGCCGAGTTCTTTGCGCCCGATGCCCTGCCGGAGGACATGTCCCCCGCCACCGGGCGGCGCGTGGCCGAGTGGCGCGGCGCGCCGGCGGGCGACCGCTGGTGAGCGTCCCGACCACGGTGACGGGACGCCACGCCGCGGGAACTGCTTTGCCGATATGGGGTTCCGGCAGGGTCGCCGACGGACGGCTCGCCAAGGAGTGCCCCGACCACGAGTGCCTTGCCAACCCCGGGCCACCTGCTTAAGTGCGGCCCATCGGTCCTGTCCGCCTCCGGCGGCCGGTGTGCCCTGAAGGAGCTGAGTCATGTCGCTCGACGCGGACCAGATCGTCGAACGCCGCCGCCTGCGGCGGAAGGTCACTTTCTGGCGCACCCTCGGCGTGCTCGCCGCCGTCGCCGCCCTCGCGGTGGGGGCGGCCTCGGTGGCGGGCGACAGCGTCTCGGCCTCGTCCCCCCATGTGGCGCGGGTGACCATCGGCGGCATCATCCGCAACGACCGCGCGCGGGTCGAGCTCTTGGAGGAGATCGGCCGCTCGCGGGCGCGGGCGGTGATCCTGTCCATCGACAGCCCCGGCGGCACCGTCACCGGCTCCGAGCAATTGTTCGACGCCCTGCGCCGCCTTTCCGAGAAGAAGCCGGTGGTGGCTGTGGTGGAAGGCATCGCCGCGTCGGGGGCCTATATCGCGGCGCTGGGCGCCGATCACATCGTGGCCCGGCGCAACGCACTGGTGGGCTCGGTGGGCGTGATCTACCAATATCCCAACGTCACCGAGCTGATGAAGACCGTGGGCGTGACCATGGAGGACATCAAGTCCTCCCCGCTCAAGGCCTCGCCCAATCCCTACACCCCCACCACGCCGGAAGCGCGGGCGGCGGTGGAGTCGCTGGTGAAGGACAGTTACGCTTGGTTCAAGGGCCTGGTGAGCGAGCGGCGCAAGATGTCCGACGACAAGCTTGCCACGGTGACGGACGGGCGCGTCTTCACCGGCCACCAGGGCCTCGACCTTCAGTTGGTGGACGAGCTGGGCGATGAGCGCACCGCCCGGGCCTGGCTTGCCCGCGAGAAGGGCGTGCCGGAAAGCCTGCGGGTGCGCAGCTGGCGCACGCGGGAGGTGGATTCGGAGTTCGGCTGGCTGCTCGGCGCCGCGCGGGGCACGGTGGCGGCGCTGGGCTTCCCCCAGGCGGCCGAGTTCCTCACCCAGACCGCCCGCGGCGCGCTGGAGCGCGCCCAGCTTGACGGTCTACTGGCCCTCTGGCACCCTCGCACCGACGGGTGACAAGAGCTTGAGGCTCCTGCATTAAACGCGGCAATCCGTCGCCGGAAGGCGGCCTTTCCGCCAAACCCAGCGGATCGTTCTCAAGGGACATGCGGCCATCATGATCAAGTCGGAACTCGTCCAGAAGATTGCCGAGGCCAACCCGCATCTTTACCAGCGCGATGTGGAGAACATCGTCAACGCCATCCTAGAGCAGGTGGCCTCCGCCCTTGAGCGTGGCGACCGGGTGGAGTTGCGCGGCTTCGGTGCCTTCTCGGTGAAGAAGCGCGACGCGCGCGTCGGCCGCAACCCGCGCACCGGCAAGCAGGTGGACGTGAGCGAGAAAACCGTTCCTTACTTCAAGACCGGCAAGGAGATGCGCGAGCGTCTCAACACCGGAAAGTAGGCGCCCGTGGCCCGCATCCTCTCCATCCTCATCGGCCTGCCGCTCTCTATCGTGGCGGTGGCCCTCGCCGTGGCGAACCGCAAGAGCGTCACCCTGTCCCTCGACCCGTTCTCGCCGGATGCGCCTGCGCTGTCGGTGACGCTGCCTTTGTTCGCGCTGGTGTTCGCCGCGCTGATCGTAGGCGTGCTGGCCGGCGGCATCGTGGTATGGGCCCGGCAGGGCCGTTTCCGCCGCGCGGCGCGCGAAGCCAAGCGCGAGCTGAAGCGGGTGACACCCGTCCAGCAGCCGTCCTCCACCACCCTCGGCCTGCCGGCCCCGCGCGGCTGAGGCCCAACGGCACCCCGCTCGGACGACGCCGCACTCGCCCCCGCGATCACAGGAATGGCCTTGGTCTGCGACAGAGGCCGGAGGGCATGCTCGGGCGCGGCGCCGGCTCGGACCCAAGGCGGAGCATTCGGCTCAGGGCAGCGGATTCAGTGCCCCGGCCGCCGGGCCGGGGCTCGCTCCCCGCGGGCCCGCTCGGCGCGCTCGATGAGATATTTTGCAACCAGCGTGAACAGTGCCACGCCGGCAAGAACCGTCGCGGCGGCGAAGGCGGCGAGCACGTGGCTGTCCTGGTACAAAAGCTCGATCTGCAAAGCCAGCGTCGAGGTCTGCCCGCGGATATTGCCCGACACCACCGAGACCGCGCCGAACTCGCCCATCACCCGCGCGTTGCACAAGGCCGCGCCATAGAGCAGGGCGAAGCGCACGTTGGGCAGCGTGACCAGCCGCAGCACGTCGAAGCCGTTGGCGCCCAGGCTCACCGCCGCCTCTTCCTCGTCGCGCCCCTGCGCCATCATCAGCGGCACCAGCTCGCGCACCACAAACGGCGCGGTGACGAACATGCTGGCGAGGATGATGGCCGGCAGCGCGAACACGATCTTGATGTCGTGGGCCTGCAGGAACGGGCCGAACAGCCCCTGCCCGCCATAAACGAACAGATAGGCGACGCCGGCCACGATGGGCGAGATGGAGAACGGCAGCTCCACCACCGCCAGCAGCAGGTTGCGGCCGGGAAAGCTGAACTTGGTGACGGCCCAGGCCGCCGCGATGCCGAAGCCGATATTCACCGGCACGCAGACCAGGGCGGTGATGAGGGTGAGACCGATGGCATGCAGCGTATCCGGCCGCACCAAAGCCTCGGCATAGGCTGAAAAGCCGCGCGCGAACGCCTCGGAGAAGATGACCGCGAGCGGCGCGATGAGCGCCAGCGCCGTGGTGGCGAGCACCAGCGTGAGCAGCACCGCCCGCGTGCGCAGCCCATCCCCCACGCGATGCCGATTGCGGTTGACCGGAGCCGCCATCTCAGCCCTCCCCCATGGCGCTGCGCTGGTGCCAGGTCTGCACTGCGTTGACCACCAGCAGCATGAGGAAGGCCAGCCCCAGCATGGTCACCGCGATGGCGGCGGCGGCGGCATAGTCATATTCCTCCAGCCGGATGAAGGTGAGCAGGGCCACGATCTCGGTGCGGAAGGGCTGGTTGCCGGCGATGAACACCACCGCGCCGAACTCCCCCAGGGAGCGGGCGAAGGCGAGCGAGGTGCCGGCGAGGAAGGCGGGAAACAGGGTGGGGAAAATCACTCGGCGGAAGATGGTGAAGTCCGTGGCGCCGAGCGTCGCCGCCGCCTCCTCCAGCTCCGGCTCCATGTCTTCCAGCACCGGCTGCACCGTGCGCACCACGAAAGGGATGGAGGTGAAGGCCATGGCGCAGACGATGCCCGCCGGCGCATAGGCTACCTGGATGCCCCACTGGGCCAGCGGCGCGCCGAACCAGCCGTTCTTCGCGAACAAGGCAGTCAGCGCGAGGCCCGCCACCGCCGTGGGCAGGGCGAAGGGCACGTCCACCATGGCGTCCAGCAGGCGCTTGCCGGGAAACTCGTAGCGCACCAGCACCCAGGCCAGGCCCAGGCCGTAGACCGCATTGAACAGGGCGGCCGCGGCAGCGGTGGTGATGGTGATCTGGAACGACGCCAGCGTGCGCGGCGAGGTGATGATGGCGATATAGCCCCAGAAGCCCACATCCGCCGCCTTCAGCAGCAGCGCGCCGATGGGCAGCATCACGATCAGGCCGAGGTAGAGCAGCGTCAGCCCTAGGGAGAGGCGGAAGCCGGGAATGACACTGCGCGGGGCCCGGCGGCCGGCCCCGGCCGGAAACGCGAAACGAAGGCGGGGCATGAACGCGGCCCTGTCGGCTGTCTGGCTGGGAGAGCGCGGCACGGCCGCAATCGAACGCTCGTTATGGCGTGGCGTGCGCCAAATGTCATTCCGCTACGGGAGAAAAATCATCTCACGTAAGATTCATGTGTTTATGAGGCCTAAAAAAGGGCCGCGTCCTTGCGGCCCTCCTTCCGCGCATCCCAGCCGGATGGCGTTACGCCGGATCAGTAGCCCGGCAGATCGAACGGGCCGGGCAGCGGTGAGCGGATGCCGCTGATGGGGCCGGTGCCGGAAGCGCCGCCGCCGTCATAGGTCGGGTAGAACCAGCCGGGGGGCAAGGCGTAATCCAGGTAGGACTTGGAGCCGGGCTTCACCACGGTGCCGGGATCCAGGTAGGAGCGCCGGGTAATCTCGATGCGGCTGCGCTTCTTGACGGTGGTCTGCGCCGATGCGCTGTCCGCCGACATGACCGAAGCAACGCCCGTCAGCGCCACGGCGCACGTCAACGCAAGCGCAACCCGGAACGCCGCGGCGATGGTGAAGTACGGCGCGACACGCATGACATCCTCCCGAAACGGCACAGCCGCCGCCCCTGCCTGAATTAGGACACTCCCGCCCGTCGCGCAAGGAAACGCGGAGGCGGCAGGGGATGTTCCCCGAGCGTGGGGCGCCGCGCGTTGCGCTGGCGCAACAGTTCGCCGTGCGCATGCACGCGATCTTGAGATTTGCAAGCGCGTGCCGTTCGGCCTAAAACCCCCGTTCCGGCCAACAGGGCCGGCAGATTCCGAGGACTATCATGGGTTACAAGGTCGCCGTCGTCGGCGCCACGGGCAACGTGGGCCGGGAGATCCTCTCGATCCTCGCCGAGCGGGGCTTTCCCGCGGACGAGGTTGTGGCGCTTGCTTCGCGCCGCTCGCAGGGCGTGGAAGTCTCCTTCGGTGACAAAACCCTCAAGGTGAAGGCGCTCGAAACCTACGACTTCTCCGACACCGACATCTGCCTGATGTCGGCGGGTGGAGCCGTGTCGAAGGAATGGTCGGAGAAGATCGGCGCGCAGGGCTGCGTCGTCATCGACAATTCGTCCCAGTGGCGCATGGATCCCGACGTGCCGCTGATCGTGCCCGAGGTGAATGCGGACGCCATCGTCGGCTTCACCAAGAAGAACATCATCGCCAATCCCAACTGCTCCACGGCGCAGCTGGTGGTGGCGCTGAAGCCGCTGCACGATGCCGCCACCATCAAGCGCGTGGTGGTCTCCACCTACCAGTCCGTCTCCGGCGCCGGCAAGGATGCCATGGACGAGCTGTTCTCCCAGACCCGCGCCATCTTCGTCTCCGATCCGGTGGAGCCGAAGAAGTTCCCCAAGCGCATCGCCTTCAACCTCATTCCCCAGATCGACGTCTTCCTCGATGACGGCTCGACCAAGGAAGAGTGGAAGATGGTGGTCGAGACCAAGAAGATCCTCGATCCGAAGATCAAGCTGACGGCCACCTGCGTGCGCGTGCCGGTGTTCATCTCCCACTCGGAATCGGTGAACGTCGAATTCGAGAAGGAGTTGTCGGCCGAAGACGCGCGCAAGATCCTGCGCGAGGCCCCGGGCATCATCGTCATCGACACCCGCGAGCCGGGCGGCTACGCCACCCCGCACGAGGCCGCCGGCGAGGACGCAACCTTCATCTCGCGCCTGCGCGATGACCCCACCGTGGACAACGCCATCAACTTCTGGTGCGTGTCCGACAACCTGCGCAAGGGCGCCGCGCTCAACGCGGTGCAGATCGCCGAGGTGCTGGTGAACCGCAAGCTCATCACCGCCCGCAGCAAGGCGGCCTGAGCCCACACGCTGAGCCAGCCTTGCGCTTTCAGGCAAAACCGTGAACGGCCCTCCCCCGGAGGGCCGTTTTCGTTTGGACAGCCGTCAGGGGATCGGATCTCTGGCAACAGGAGCCGGCCCCCGCCGACCCAGCCGCTGAGCCAGCGCCACCACCACCGCCACGGCGCCGGCAAAGAGCAGCGTCTCGGCATCGGGCCGCTCGCCGTTGATGGGCCAGGCAAGGCCGACCGTTACGAAGGTCTGGAGCAGTTGCACCTGCCCCACCCGCGCGATGCCGCCCAGCGCCAGCCCGGCATTCCAGAAGAAGAAGCCGATGAACTGGCTGAACAGCCCGAGATAGAGCAGCGCCGCCCACGATTCACCGGCCACCGTCCGCCCCCACGGAAAGGTCAGGAGCGCCGCCGGCGCCGTGACCGGCAGGGCGAGGATGAGCATGAAGGCGATCACCTCCCAACCCGCCATGCGCCGGGCCAGCCGCCCCGAGACCGCATAGCCCGCGGCGCAGACCACCACGCCCAGGAAGAGCAGCGTGTCGCCGTAGCCAAACCCGCCGGCCGCGCCGTTGCGCAGGGCGAAGGCGGCCACCAGCCCGGCGCCGACAGCGCTCGCCGCGAACAGGCCAAGGCCGGGACGCTCCCCGGCGAGCACGGTGGCGGCGATGGCCGTGCATAGCGGCAGGAGGCCGAGCACGATGCCGCCGTGTGCCGCCGGAACGGTCTGCGTGGCGATGCCGATCAGGATGGGAAAGCCGAACACCAAAGCGAGGGTGGCCAGCAGCAGGTCGCGCCGGGTCTGGCGCGACCCGAACGGCCACGGCCGGCGCAGCACCAGCACCACCGCGAGGGCACAGAAGCCGGCCAGCGCCGCGCGGCCGAAGCTGATGAACCAGGGACTGAGATCGTGCAAGTCGAGCCGCGTCATGGGCAGCGTCGCGCCGAACATGACCACGGCGACGAGGCCGAGGACGAGCCCGAGGGACGATCGGCGGTGGGGGCGGCGGTCCATGGATGCCTTCGAGCGGTTGATGTCACCCCGCTGCTTAGGCGACCGGCCGCCCCGGCGACAACGAATCCGGCTGATGGCAGCATCAGCGCGCCTGATGGATGGGCGAGAAACAGGGTGAAACAGCCGCTTGCCCCCGCTATGGTGGCGCCGCCTCGCCCAGACGCGGGGCGACCCGGCGTAGCGGCGTGGTTCCGTGAATCGCAAGCGCGCGCCGGCGGGTTTCCAACGCGGTTTCGCGCGAGCCGGTCTGCGCCGCGCCTGAAAACGCCCTGACGAGTGATGCGATGATCCAAGCCCAGCGCCCCGGCCACGACGTGGACCCAAAGCTGCTCGAAATCCTGGTGTGTCCCCTCACCAAGGCGCCGCTGGAGTATGACCGCGACCGCCAGGAACTGGTCTCGCGGGCCGCGCGGCTTGCCTATCCCATCCGCGACGGCATCCCGATCATGCTCGCGGACGAGGCCCGCAAGCTCGACGAGAGCGAACTCACCCGCTGAGGGCACGTTGGCCGTTCAACCGAACGGCAGACTGAACGGGTCGCGCTCCGGCGCACGACCCGTTGTCCTTGCGACGGGCTGGGCGCTCAGCGCGGCCCGCAATTGTCCGGCGCGGGCTGGCCGGCGAATCGCGCGGCCATCCAGGCCACCGCATCGGCTGCGGTGCGACTTTGACTGGCATGAGAATGACCCGCGCACCCGAAGGCGCAATTCTCATATGGATTTCCCTGCCGGAGGCGCGCGCCCGCACCAACACACGGCAACCCGCGCCGACGCGCGTTCGCCGCTTGAGCGCGATCTCGCCAGGTGGAAGCAATCTGACCGGTGAAACGCCCTCTCACTCCAAGATGGCGCCCGCGTTTTCTGAACGCGAACCGGTATTCGCTTCGCGCGAAATCGCCCTCTCGAAAACGCGCTACAGCGCCTCGCCGCGCAGCAGCTTCGGCACCTGGCCGGTGAGGCCTGCCGCGTCGCGGATGAACAGGCCCTTGAGGCGCGGCATGCGGTCCACCAGACCCAGGCCCAGGTCCCGCACCGCGCGCAAGGCGTCGGAGCGGTTGGAGAACAGGCGGTTGAGCCCGTCTGTCGCGACCCCCATGGCCAAAGTGTCGAACCGGCGCCAACGCTGGTAGCGCTCCAGCACTGCCGGGCCGGCGAAATCGAGCCCGACCCGCGCGGCATCCGTCACCGCCTCGGCCAGCGCCGCCACGTCGCGCAGGCCCATGTTGAGCCCCTGCCCGGCGATGGGGTGAATGAGATGGGCCGCGTCTCCCACCAGAGCGAGGCGCTCGCCGATGAAGCTGCGGGCCATGGCGAAGCCCAAGGGATAGGCACGCGGCTTGGTCACCGGCTTCACCCAGCCGAGCCGGTGGCCGAAGCGCTGCTCCAGCTCCTCCTGGAAGATGATGGACGGCAACGCCACGATGCGGTCGGCGTCTTCGGTGCGCTCGGTCCACACGATGGACGAG
The DNA here is from genome assembly GCF_005871085.1 of Xanthobacter autotrophicus. Taxonomy (GTDB): domain Bacteria; phylum Pseudomonadota; class Alphaproteobacteria; order Rhizobiales; family Xanthobacteraceae; genus Xanthobacter; species Xanthobacter autotrophicus. The sequence goes on from NZ_VAUP01000041.1 coordinate 79,134, forward strand.
CGGTTGCCCGGAAGCGGCAGGATGGCGAACGGGCCGGGGGGCAGGAAATGCTCTTCGGCCCGGCCCTCGTGGGGGCGCTCGTGCTCCACCGCGAAGGTGATGCCGCTCTGGCCATAGCCCCAGGCCACATTGGCGATGCCGGCCATGCCACGGATGCGCGATTTCGCGCCGTCGCAGGCCACCAGAAGCTGGGCCGAAAGTTGCGGCGCGCCGGCGGCGGACAGGCTCACGCCGGAGCGGTCGGCGGTGAAATCGTCCACCGACTGGGCGCGCAGGTCGATACCGGCGGAGCGCGCCGCATCGATGAGGGCATATTGCAGGTCGGCGTTGGGCACCATGTGGGCGAAGGCCTCGCCCGGCTCCACATCACCGTCGAAGGTGAGGAAGGTGGGCCGCGCCACGTCCTTGGTGCGGCTGTCGGTGACCACCATGGTCTGGATGGGCTGCGCCTTGGCGCCCACATGCTGCCAGACGCCGAGGGTGGTAAGCATGCGCCGCGCGCCGGCGGCGATGGCCGAGCAGCGACCGTCATCCACCGTGGCGTGGGACAGATAGGGGTCGAACAGTACGATGTCGGCATCCGGCCCGAGCCCCTGGCGCAGGGCCAGCGCGAGGCTGAGGCCGGCGAGCCCGCCTCCGACGATGGCCACATCCGCTCGGGCCACATCCGCCCGCGGCACGGCCGTGGCGGCGGAAAAGCCGGTTCCGGTGTGCCCGGCCTGGGGCTCGGACATGTTCAGCCCGGTCATCGCTTCACTCCCTGATCCTATGGTCCGGCCTGCGCCGATCCCGTATCCGCTTCGTCCCGGCTCCCACCCTATACGGAAGGCACCTGACCAAAAGGGTCTTGACGCAATCCGCGCGAGCATGGCGTGTTCGGACGACCCCTTCCCTCCGGAGCGCGCCGCGCGCCGGCCTTCAGCGAGCCAAGCCCTATGACCGGATCACCGTCCGACGTGGATGCGCTTTTGGGCATCCTCGACCTCGAACCCCTTGAAATCAACCTGTTCCGCGGTCGCACCATCACCCCGGACGGGGGACGGGTGTTCGGCGGACAGGTGGTGGCGCAGGCGCTGGTGGCAGCGCGGCGCACGGTGGAGGCCGAGCGAGTCACCCATTCCCTCCACGGCTATTTCCTGCTGGGCGGCGATCCCCGCGTGCCCATCATCTTCGACGTGGACCGCATCCGTGACGGGCGCTCCTTCACCACCCGCCGGGTGGTAGCGATCCAGCACGGGCAGGCCATCTTCAGCATGTCGGTGTCGTTCCAGGTGGTGGAAGAGGGGCTGCAGCACCAAGGCGCCATGCCCGACGTGCCGGCGCCGGAGGACCTGCCCTCCGACGATGCATGGCGCGACAAGCTGATGGCGCGTTTTCCTTCCGCCGCCAAGCGCGACTGGATGGCGCTGCGGCCGCTGGAGGTGAAGCCCACCAGCCTCGACCCCGCCTACCTGGGCGCGCCCGGCGCGCGGCCCAGCATGTGGCTGCGCACGCGCGGCCCGCTGCCGGACGATCTGCCCACGCATCAGGCGGTGCTTGCCTATGCTTCGGACCTTGCCCTGCTCCAGGCCGCCCTTTTGCCCCACGGCAAGTCGGTGTTCGACCGCGACTTGCAGGTGGCCAGTCTCGACCACGCCCTGTGGTTCCACCGCCCGTTCCGGGCCGACGACTGGCTGCTCTACACCCAGGAGAGCCCCACGGCCGCCGGTGCACGCGGCTTTTGCCGGGGTGAAATCTTCACCCGCGACGGCGCACTGGTAGCTTCAGCGGCACAGGAAGGCCTGATGCGGCCCGTCAGTCCTCGCTGAAGGCTCTAGAATGGTATTATAAAACCCTATTTCGCGACCGCGAAGTCGCAATGCTGCTATATTGCTCATGACGATTAATAGATAGGCAAAAATAACGGCAAGGCGGCGGCAAACCGACGGCCTTCCGTTGCGTGGCCTAAAAATAGGCACGCCGATTGCCCGCCCCTATGACTTGGCACGGTACTTGATTCCCTCCTGCGCAGGCTTGCCAGCCGCGGCGTGGATCTCCTCGACCCGCTCAGCGAAGCCGCCGCGAGAAAACAGCCGAAACGCGTCATCTGCGGCGCATCGGCATCAGGGAACAGGGACCGATCCATGAAGATCGTCATGGCCATCATCAAGCCATTCAAGCTGGAGGAGGTGCGCGACGCCCTCACCGGTATCGGTGTGCACGGTCTGACCGTGACCGAGGTGAAGGGATACGGCCGTCAGAAGGGCCACACCGAGATCTACCGCGGCGCCGAATACGCCGTGAGCTTCCTGCCGAAGCTGAAGATCGAGGTCGCAGTGTCCGCCGACCAGGTCTCCAAGGTGGTGGAAGCCATCACCGCTTCCGCCAAGACCGGCCAGATCGGCGACGGAAAGATTTTCGTGCTGCCGATCGAGCACGCCGTGCGCATCCGCACGGGCGAGACCGACGCCGACGCGCTTTGAGCCTTTCTCATTCGACGGAGCTTTCATCCATGACGTCCAAGACGTGGTCCCGCGTGGGCATTCCCGCGCTTCTTCTGGCAACGGCATTTGCCTTGCCGGTGCTGGCCCAGACGGCCGCACCTGCTGCCGACGCCACCACGACCGCCGCAGCCGCCGCGGCGGCCCCCACCGTGAACAAGGGCGACGTGGCGTGGATGCTCACGTCCGCAGTCCTCGTTCTCATGATGTCGGTCCCCGGCCTGTTCCTGTTCTACGGCGGCCTCCTGCGCGCCAAGAACATGCTGTCCATGCTCATGCAGGTTGGCTACTGCGTGGCCATCGTCGGCCTCATCTGGGTGCTGTACGGCTACTCCCTCGCCTTCACCGGCGGCTCGCCCTTCATCGGCGGCTTCTCCAAGGCCTTCCTGTCGGGCGTGACCGGCGAATCGCTGGCCGCCACCTTCTCGGTGGGCGTCGCCATCCCCGAGTTCGTCTACATCGCGTTCCAGATGACCTTCGCCATGATCACGCCCGCGCTGATCTTCGGCGCGTTCGCGGAGCGCACCAAGTTCACCGCCGTGGTGCTGTTCGTGCCGCTGTGGGTAACCTTCGTGTACTTCCCGGTCGCGCACATGGTCTGGTACTGGGCCGGCCCGGATGCCATCGACGCTGCCGCCAAGGCCGTGGCTGCCGCCGCTGACGGCGCCGCCAAGACCGCCGCCCAGGCCGCCCTCGACGGCGTGCTCGCCGACGCCGGCTACATCTTCTCCCTCGGCGCCATCGACTTCGCCGGCGGCACCGTGGTGCACATCAATGCCGGCATCGCCGGCCTCGTCGCCTGCCTCATGGTCGGCAAGCGCCTGGGCTACGGCAAGGAGGCGCTCTCGCCCCACTCGCTGACCCTCACCATGGTCGGCGCCTCCCTGCTGTGGGTCGGCTGGTTCGGCTTCAACGCCGGCTCCAACCTCGAGGCCAACGCCGTCACCGGCCTCGCCATGATGAACACCTTCATCGCCACCTGTGCCGCGGCCGTCTCCTGGATGTTCGTGGAATGGCTGGTGAAGGGTAAGCCCTCCATGCTGGGCCTCGCCTCGGGCATCGTCGCCGGCCTCGTGGCCGTCACGCCGCCGTCGGGCTTCGCCGGCATCATGGGTTCGCTGGTGCTGGGCCTCATCGTCAGCCCCATCTGCTTCATCTTCTGCACGGCCATCAAGAACGCGCTCGGCTATGACGACGCGCTCGACGTGTTCGGCGTGCATGGCGTGGGCGGCATCGTCGGCGCCATCGCCACGGGCATCCTGGTGAGCCCGGCCCTCGGCGGCACCGGCATCTTCGACTACACCACCGGCGCCGTTGCCCCCTACGACATGGCCACCCAGGTCATTGCCCAGCTCAAGGCCGTCGGCGTCACCGTCGTGTGGTCGGGTGTCGGCACCGCGGTGATCCTGTTCATCATCTCCGTGGTCGTCGGCCTGCGTCCCACCACCGACGTGGAGCGCGAGGGCCTCGACATCAACGAGCACGGCGAGCGCGCCTACCACTCGTGATCTTTCCGGGGCGACGCGCCTTCGGGTGCGCCGCCCCGCCGGACTAAAAAGAGGGGAACGAAGAAGAGCCTCGGCACCTTGGTGCCGGGGCTTTTTTCGTTGCCGTGAAGGGGACCCGGACGGGGCGCCGCTTAGGCCGAGCCCCTTCGCCGGCTCCCGCTGCGCTCATCTGCGGGCTTTTCGCGGCGCGGGGCGCCTGCTAGAAGCCCGACCATGTGTGGATCTTTTCAGTGCGGCGGGGTGCCTCCCCGCCCTGGCGCGCGCCGTGTGGCGCGAATTATCGGCCCGGCCCCCCGCCGGCGCGCCTGAGCGCGCGGGGGCCGCCGGGTTTGTTTCGCCTGATCCGACATTTCATGCCCCGAGCATTCCATGACCTCACCTGACACTTCCGTATCTGACACTTCCGCGGCCGAGGCGTCCGCCGCTCCGGACTATTCCAAGACCCTGCTGCTGCCGCAGACCCCATTCCCCATGCGCGCGGGCCTGCCCAAGCTGGAGCCGGAGCTGCTCGCCCGCTGGGCCCGCACCGACCTCTACGGCCGCCTGCGCGAACAGGGTCGCGGCCGCGCCCGCTTCGTGCTGCACGACGGCCCGCCCTATGCCAACGGCAACATCCATATCGGCCACGCGCTCAACAAGATCCTGAAGGACGTGGTGACGCGCTCCCAGCAAATGCTGGGCTATGACTCGAACTACGTGCCCGGCTGGGACTGCCACGGCCTGCCCATCGAGTGGAAGATCGAGGAAGACAATTACCGCAAGAAGGGCAAGACCAAGCCCGACTTCACCGACGCCGCCGCCATGGTGGCCTTCCGCCAGGAATGCCGCGCCTATGCCGAGCACTGGCTCGACAAGCAGCGCGAGGAATTCAAGCGCCTGGGCGTGGAAGGCGACTGGGACCACCCCTACACCACCATGGCGTTCGCCGCCGAAGCCCAGATCGCCCGCGAGATCATGAAGTTCGCGCAGAACGGCCTGCTTTATCGCGGCTCCAAGCCGGTGATGTGGTCCGTGGTGGAGAAGACGGCGCTGGCCGAGGCCGAGGTGGAGTATCAGGATTTCACCAGCGATACGGTGTGGGTGAAGTTTCCGCTGAAGAATAATCCCGGTGCTTTTGGCGTGCACGGGGACTCAGAGCAGGTGCTCAAGGACAATGATCTTTGGGCTGCTATGCGTGGCGCTTCTGTGGTCATCTGGACCACCACGCCCTGGACGCTCCCCGGCAACCGCGCCATCTCCTATTCGTCCAAGATCTCCTATGGCCTGTATGAGGTCACGGACGCTGCCGCTGACAATTGGGCCAAGGCCGGCGACAAGCTCATCCTCGCCGACAAGCTGGCGGAAGATGTGTTCAAGCAGGCGCGCGTCACCACGTTCGAGCGGCGCGGCGACGTGCCGGCGGACGTGCTCGGACGCCTCATCACCGCCCACCCTCTCTCCGCCCTCGGCTACAGCTTCCAGGTCCCCCTGCTCGACGGCGACCATGTCACCGACGACGCGGGCACCGGCTTCGTGCACACGGCGCCCGGCCACGGCCGCGAGGATTTCGAGATCTGGACCCACCACCGCCGCTGGCTGGAGGAGCGCGGCATCAGCCCCGCCATCCCCTACACGGTGGACGCGGATTCGTTCTACACCGCGCAGGCCCCCGGCTTCGAGGGCAAGCGCGTCATCACCGAGAAGGGCGAGAAGGGCGATGCCAACCCGGCCATCATCGACGCCCTGATCGCGCAGGGCAACCTGTTGGCGCGCGGGCGGGTGAAGCACCAGTATCCCCACTCCTGGCGCTCCAAGAAGCCGGTGATCTTCCGCAACACGCCGCAATGGTTCATCGCCATGGACCAGGACATCCGCTCGGCGGACGGCACCCTCGCCCCGCGCCCGGCGACGCTGGCCGGCAACGCGCCCGACACCCTGCGCGAGCGCGCGCTTGCCGGCATCAAGACGGTGGAATGGGTGCCGGCGGCAGGCGAGAACCGCATCACCGGCATGATCGCCAACCGGCCGGACTGGGTGGTCTCGCGCCAGCGCGCCTGGGGCGTGCCCATCGCCGTGTTCGTGAAGGACAAGGGTGACGGCACCGTCGAGATCCTCAAGGACGCAGCAGTCAACGCCCGCATCGCCGAGGCCTTTGCCTCGGAGGGTGCCGACGCCTGGTTCAAGGAAGGCGCGAGCGCCCGCTTCCTGGGCGAGCGGGCCGGCGAGGGCTGGGCCAAGGTGGACGACGTGCTGGACGTGTGGTTCGACAGTGGCTCCACCCACGCCTTCACGCTCGAAGTGCGCGCGGACCTGAAGGCGAACCGGCCGCCCGAAGGCAACGACCGGGTGATGTATCTGGAAGGCTCGGACCAGCATCGCGGCTGGTTCCATTCCTCGCTTCTGGAGAGCTGCGGCACCCGCGGCCGCCCGCCCTACGACGTGGTGCTGACCCACGGCTTCGTCCTCGACGAGGACGGCCGCAAGATGTCCAAGTCGCTGGGCAACGTCACCTCCCCGCAGGATGTGATCAAGCAGTCCGGTGCCGATATCCTGCGCCTATGGGTGTGCGCCTCCGACTATGCAGACGATTTGCGCATCGGCCCGGAAATCCTGAAGACCACCGCCGACACCTACCGCAAGCTGCGCAACACCATCCGCTGGCTGCTGGGCTCCCTGCACCATGACCGGCCGCAAGAGCATGTGGCCTTCGCCGAGATGCCGGCGCTGGAGCGCTACATCCTCCATCGCGTCGTCGAGCTGGACGGCGAGATCCGCGCCGCCTACCGCGCCTTCGACTACAAGAAGGTCAATGCGGCGCTCACCCAGTTCATGAACATCGAGCTGTCGGCCTTCTATTTCGACATCCGCAAGGACGCGCTCTATTGCGATCCCCTGTCCTCGGTGACGCGGCGGGCCTGCCTCACCGTGCTGGACGCGGTGTTCGCGCGGCTCATCACGTGGCTCGCGCCCATCCTGCCCTTCACCTGCGAGGAGGCCTACATCGCCCGCACCGGCGATGAGGAGGGCTCCGTGCACCTGCTCGGCTTCCCGGACACCCCGGCCGACTGGCGCGACGACGCGCTGGCGGACCAGTGGCGCCGGGTGCGCCTCATCCGCCGGGTGGTGCTGGGGGCACTGGAGGTGGAGCGCGCCGCCAAGCGCATGGGCTCCTCGCTGGAAGCGGCGCCGGAGGTCTATGTGAGCGATTCCGCGCTGGCCGATGCCCTCGACGGGCTGGACCTTGCGGAAATCACCATCACCAGCGCCGCTACCCTTATTCGGTCCGAGGGGCCGGCGGACGCCTTCCGCCTGCCCGACGTGCCGGGCGTGGCGGTGGTGCCGGTGCGCGCCGAGGGCCGCAAATGCGCCCGCTCCTGGAAGATCTCCGCCGAGGTGGGCACCGACCCGCAATTCCCGGACGTGACCCCGCGTGATGCCGACGCCTTGAGGGAATTCTACGCCGCCCAGGCCGCGGCTCAGTGAGGTGACGATGGGCCGACGCCACATCCTCTTCGGCCTTTTCGTCGCGGTCCTCGTCCTGGTGGCGGACCAGGCGACCAAGAGCCTTGTCCTTTCCTGGTCGCGCCAGTGGGTGGATCCCCTCCACCCGGTGGCGCCGGGGGTTGATTTCGTGGCGCTGTGGAACAGCGGCATCAGCTACGGCCTGTTCCCGCAGGGCGAGACCGGGCGCTGGGTGCTGGTAGCCATCAAGGTGGCCGCCGCCCTGCTCTTCACGGTCTGGCTGACGCGATCGCGGGGGCGGCTGGAGGCTTTCTCCCTCGGCCTCCTCATCGGCGGCGCCATCGGCAATGCGGTGGACCGGGTGGTCTATGGCGCGGTGTTCGACTTCGTCTCGCTCCATGCCATGGGCTACCGGTGGTACGTGTTCAACCTGGCCGACGTGGCCGTGGTTGTGGGGGTGGGGCTGCTTCTTTATGATGCGTTTTTAGGTCGCGCCTCAAAATCGCCGCCCTCGGTCTCGCCAATGGCGTCGAAATCCGAAGCCGAGCGTGAGCGAGGCTGAGCGCGGGCTCGATGGCCAGTTCTGAAAGCCAGTTCAGAAAGGCCGCCAGGGACCTCGGGGAAACAGGACATCGGGGAACAGGAACCATGCACGTGAGCCCGAATTTTTCACGCGGCATCGCCGCCGAGCGGGCCGCAGGCGATCCTTCCGCCTTCTCTCTTTCCACTCCCGCCGGTGATGGCGCGCGGACGCTGTTGCGGCATGCCCGCCTTCTGGCTGCGGCCCTGCTGGGCGCGGGCCTCCTCACCACGGTGGCCCACCGGCCGGCAGCCGCCCAGACCTTCGACGGGTCTTCCAGCCTGATGGAGAGCACCATGCAGCTCCTCGGCCTGAAGGACGAGGAGCCCAAGCCCGAGATCGACTATCGCGAGCGCGCGCCCCTGGTGGTGCCGCCCAAGGTGCCGGAAATCCTGCCCCCGCCCCAGGCGAGCGCGGCGGACGCCCATCCCAACTGGCCGAAGGATCCCGACGTCCAGCGCCGCAAGCGCGAGGCGGAGACATCCAAGACCCCCATCGTGCGCGACGATCCGGGCCGGCCGCTGCTGCCGTCCGAGCTGAAGGGCGGCAAGCACAAGAACCTCGGCAACTCGTCCTCGCCGACCGAGCCCGTCGGGGCGGAATCCAAGCGCGACGTTCTGCTGCCGTCCCAGCTCGGATTCACCAGCTGGATGGGCGGCCTGGGCGGCAAGCAGGAACAGCTCTCCTTCAACGGCGAGCCGGAGCGCGAGAACCTGATCCAGCCCCCGCCGGGCTACCAGACGCCGGCCCCCAACGCCCCCTACGGCGTGGTGGAGCCGAAGAAAGAGACCTTCAAGCTCCCGACCCTGTTTGATCGCCAGTGACGCACCAGCCGTGTGGTTCGACCGGAACAGATGGAACTCATCCGTCCCGGTCGGACCACAAGACTTTGATCTGGTGGATCAACTTTTCAAAGCGGATGGGGACCACCGGTTTCGGTCGATCCACCAGGCGGGGCGATCTTGACGGGCGCCGCCTTTGCGTCCGCGCCCGGCTTCCTATCTTTCCTTGACGTGCCCGTCGTTCGGCGCGTCGAATGACGGAAGATCGCCACGTGTTCATGAGCCGCCTCACCATGATTGCTATTCTCGCCGCCACCGCGGCCACAGCCGCCCCCCGCATTGCTGACGCGGCGGGGCCGGAAGTTGCCCAGTTCCAGCTCGACAACGGCCTTCAGGTCATGGTCATCCCCGACCACCGCACCCCGGTGGTGACCCATATGGTTTGGTACAAGGTGGGATCGGCCGACGAGCAGGCCGGCAAGTCCGGCATCGCCCATTTCCTCGAGCACCTGATGTTCAAGGGCACCGACGCCCACCCGCAAGGCCAGTTCTCGGCCGAGGTGGCGCGTCTCGGCGGCCAGGAAAATGCCTTCACCTCGCAGGACTACACCGCCTATTTCCAGCGTGTCGCCAAGGAGCACCTGGAAAAGGTGATGGGCTTCGAGGCTGACCGCATGACCGGCCTCAAGCTCTCCGACGAAGTGGTGCTGCCCGAGCGCGACGTGGTGCTGGAAGAGCGCCGCATGCGCACCGACAACGATCCCGGCGCGCGCCTCTCCGAGGTGCTGCAGGCCACCACCTACATGAATCACCCCTACCAGCACCCCATCATCGGCTGGGAACACGAGATCAAGGGGCTGAACCGCGAAGACGCCCTCGCCTTCTACCGCCGCTATTACGCGCCCAATAATGCGCTGCTGGTGGTGGCCGGCGACGTGGACCCGGAGGCGGTCCGCACCCTCGCCGAGAAGACCTACGGCAAGGTGGCCCGCGCCGACACCCCGCCCCGCAACCGGCCGCAGGAGCCCGAGCCCCAGGCCCACCGCCGGGTGGCGCTGTCCGACCCGCGCGTGGCCCAGCCCAGCCTGCAGCGCTCCTACCTGGTGCCCTCCTCCCGCACCGCCCAGCCCGGCGAGGCCGAGGCGCTGGAAGTGCTCGGCCAGATCCTCGGCGGCGGCCAGACCAGCCGCCTCTATCGCACCCTGGTGGCCGAGAAGGGCATCGCCGCGGGTTCCGGCTCATGGTATCAAAGCACCGCATATGATGCGACCCGCTTCGTCACCTACGCCTCGCCCCGCCCCGGCGTGAGCCTGGAGGACCTTGAGGCGGCCGTGGACGCGGTGATCGCCGAGTTGCAGGAGAAGGGCGTGGACGACCTGGAACTGGCCCGCGCCAAGACCAGGCTCACCGCCGACACCATCTATTCGCAGGACAACCAGGCCACCCTCGCCCGCATCTATGGCGCCTCCTGGGCCACCGGCATGTCGGCCGACGATGTGCGGGCCTGGCCCGATCGCATCAAGGCGGTAACCGCCGAGCAGGTGAAGGATGCCGCGCGCCGGTATCTGATAACCGATCGCGCTGTCACCGGCTACCTGAAGCAGGCCGAACCGAAAAAGGACGCCGCCCCGAAAAGCGAAACCAAGAAGGACGACCGCTCGTGAGGGCTGGCCCCGCCCCCCTTTCCGACCGGACCGGCAGCGCCATGCGCGCCGGTCGTCTCCTCTTTGCGATGGTAACCATGGCCCTTTCCCTTCTTTCCGCCACCGCGGCCCAGTCCCAGTCGAGCCGCATCACCGAGGTGACGAGCCCCGGCGGCATCAAGGCGTGGCTGGTGCATGACACCACCCTGCCCCTGATCGCCGTGGAATTCGCCTTCATCGGCGGCGCCTCCCAGGACGGCAAGGAGCTGCCCGGCCTCGCCAATCTCACCGCCTCCCTTTTGGACGAGGGCGCCGGCTCCCTGGACGCCGCCGCCTTCCAGACCGCCCTCGCCGACCACGCGGTGGAGCTGCATTTCGATGCCGGCCGCGACGAGATCCGCGGCTCCCTGCGCACCTTGTCGGAGAACCGGGAAAAGGCGTTCGACCTGATGCGCCTCGCGGTCAGTTCGCCGCGCTTCGACAGCGAAGCGGTGGAACGCATCCGCGCCTCGCAGATGGCCATGTTGCGCCGCCGGTCCACCGAGCCCAACGCCATTGCCAACGACCGCTGGTTCGCCCTTGCCTTCCCGGACCATCCCTATGGCCGGCCGGTGGACGGCACGCTGGAGACCGTCGCCCGCATCAGCCGCGACGACATCGCCGGCTTCGCCAAGCGCGCCATCGCCCGTTCCAACCTGCGGGTGGCCGTGGTGGGCGACATCAGCGCGGAGGAACTGGGCAAGCGGCTCGACGCCGTGTTCGGCACCCTGCCGGCCACCGCCACGCTGGTCCCCGTGCCCCAGGTGGAACCGCAGAAGATCGGCACCGTGGAGGTCATCCCCCTCGACGTGTCCCAGTCGGTGGTGGTGATGGGCACCGGCGGCCTGGAGCGGCGCGACCCCGACTTCATCCCGGCCTTCGTGCTCAACCACATCCTCGGCGGTAGTGCGTTTTCCTCGCGCCTGTTCAAGGAAGTACGCGAGGCCCGCGGGCTGGCCTATTCGGTCTATTCCTACCAGGTGGCCCTCGGCCATACTGGCCTGTGGTTCGCCGGCACCGCCACCAAGAACGAGCGGGCGGGTGAATCCATCGCCATCATCACCGACGAGTTCCGCAAGATCCTGAAGGACGGGCCGAGCCAGACCGAGCTGGACGAAGCCAAGAGCTATCTGGTGGGGAGCTATGCCCTGCGCTTCGACACCTCCTCCAAGGTGGCCGGGCAGTTGCTCCAGATCCAATTGGACGAGTTGGGCATCGATTATGTGGACCGGCGCAACGCCCTCATCGGCGCTGTCACCCTCGACGACCTGAAGCGCGTGGCGGCGCGCCTCGCCACCGCCCGCGACGCCCTCGTTGTGGTGGTGGGCAAGCCGGTGGGCCTGGGCGGCTAGCCTTCGTGGTGGCAGGGATGCCGGGACTTCCCGGCATCCGGTCGCCGTGCGATCCGCCCAGCCGCGGCGGACGGGTTCGCTGGGTAACCTTAATCCGCACGAGAACCGGTCGCACCCGCCTGAAACGCCGGGGGGCGGTTCCCGAGCCCTTGCCCCCTTTGCTATAAGGCAATCTGATCGGGGGCGCCCACGGAGTTGATGGACATGGTGCGCGCACAATTGGCCGGTGCATACGGAACGGCTGCGGACACTCGCGCGGCGGATGGCGCGCGCGCCCGCCGCTTTTCGCGCCTGCCTCAGCTCGCGCTGCCGGCGCTGCTCGCCATGGCACTCGCCGGCTGCGCCGGGGGCGAGGGGCTGGACGGCGCGTTCGGCGCGCAGGACACCGGCGTCGCCCGCACCGGCACCTCCTCCGCCGGCGTGGTCAACAGCGCCACCACCGACGCCCTCGTGGTGGGCACCGGCCCCGAAGCTCTGACCTATGACTGCCCGCCGGTGACCGTGCGCACCGGCGCCGGCTCCTGGCAGGTCACCGCCGGCGGCGGCCTGCGCTACCAGGGCACGCTCGGCCGCCTCGCCCGGGAATGCTCGATCTCCGGCGGCACCATGATGGTCCGCGTCGGCATCGAGGGCCGCGTCCTGATGGGCGAGAAGGGCACGTCCGGCCAGGTCAAGGTGCCGATCCGCATCGCCGTGGTGCAGGAGGGGCCGTCCCCCAAGACCATCACCACCAAATTCTTCAACGTGGCCGTGGACGTGCCCGCCGATCCGGGCCACGCCGCCTTCACCGTGGTGGAGGAACAGATTGCCTTCCCGCTGCTGAAGCCGGGGGAGATGGAGCGCCACGTGATCTATGTGGGCTTCGACCCGCAGGGGAGCGAGGTGAAGGAGCGCAAGCCCGCTCCGGGCGCCAAGCCGAAGCCCAGACCCAAGCCGGCTGCAGACACCTCCGAAGCGCCGGCGGCCACCCCCGCCAAGAAGCCGGCCGCCACCAGCGGCGCCCCCCAGGGCGACGTGTTCGGCCCGCCGCCCGGCAGCAGCGGCACCCTGACGCCGGCCCCCTCCACCGGTGGCTTCGAGGCGCCGCCCTCCACCAGCACCTTCTCGCCGCCACCGCGTTGAGGTTGGGCGCGTTGAGGTTGGGCGCGTTGACGCCCGTCGCTATTGGCTTATGCTGCACGCACGCCCAGGCTTCGGCTTGGGCGTGATCGGACGATCCCTGCGGGAGAGACCGGCGGCCGCAAGGTACGCCGGCGCCGAAGGCGCAACCGCCCCGGAACCGCTCAGGCCAAAGGACCGCAGGGGGACGAAACTCTGGAAAGCAGCGCGGGTGCTGCGCGGCAGCGCGCGTCCCTGGCGCTCACCGAAGGAGTAAGCCGTGCCCTTCCACGAGGCGCGGTGAAATCTCTCAGGTCCTAAGACAGAGGGGGCGCCGCGCGGACCCGCGTCTGTGTCGCGACGACGTGATGTGTCGTGGCGCAGGGACCGGTCCGGAAATTGGCGCTGTCGTCCGGGAGTCCCCCTTGGATCATTCCGAGCCTCTGCTCGAAACCCCGCTGTTCTCTGCCCATCGCGCCCTCGGCGCGCGCATGGTGCCCTTCGCCGGCTACCAGATGCCGGTGCAATATCCCGATGGCATCCTCGCGGAGCACGGCTGGGCCCGCATCCATGCCGGGCTGTTCGATGTCTCCCACATGGGCCAGGCCCTGCTGAAGGGGCCCGACCACGCCACCACCGCCCGCGCCCTCGAAGCCCTCGCCCCGGCGGATTTTCTGAACCTCTCCCCCGGCCAGCAGCGCTATTCCCAGTTGCTGGCTGAGGACGGCGGCATCATCGACGACTTCATGGTGACGCGGCCGCTGGCGCCGGAATGGGACGGCACCCTCATCCTCGTGGTCAACGCCGCCTGCAAGGTTGGCGATTTCGCCCACATCGCGGCCCACCTGCCGGCGGGCGTCACCCTCATCGAGCGCCCGGAACGCGCGCTGCTCGCCCTGCAGGGGCCTGAGGCAGCGGCCGTGATGGCTCGCCACTGCCCGCAGGCGACGGCGCTGGACTTCATGACGTCCATCCCCACGGATTTCGACGGCATCCCGGTGGAGGTCTCCCGCTCCGGCTATACCGGTGAGGACGGCTTTGAAATCTCGGTTGAGAACGAAAGCGCCCCCCTGCTCTGGGCCGCCCTGCTCGCCGAGCCGGAGGTGAAGGCCATCGGCCTCGGCGCCCGCGACAGCCTGCGCCTGGAGGCCGGGCTCTGCCTCTATGGCCACGACATCGACCTGTCCACCTCCCCCATCGAGGCGGTGCTGAACTGGTCCATCCAGAAGCGGCGACGCAGCGAGGGCGGCTTTCCCGGCGCCGCGCGCATCCAGGACGAGCTGACGCAAGGCCCGGCCCGCGTCCGGGTGGGGCTGAGGCTTGAGGGTCGCGCCCCGGCCCGCGAGGGGGCCGAGATCGCATCCGATGGCGCCGTGGTGGGGCGCGTCACCTCCGGCGGCTTCGCGCCGACGCTCGGTGCCCCCATCGCCATGGGCTATGTGCCGCCGGCCCTGTCGGCGCCCGGCACCCGCCTCGACATCCTGGTGCGCGGCAAGGCCCTGGCGGCCACCGTCGCATCCCTCCCGTTCGTGCCGACGCGCTATGCGCGCAAACCTAAAACTGGGGCCTGATCCATGACGAGCGTGCGCTACACGAAGGACCACGAATATGTGCGCGTCGAGGGCGACGTGGCCGTAGTGGGCATCTCCGACTACGCCCAGCAGCAGCTGGGCGACGTGGTGTTCGTCGAGCTGCCGGAGATCGGCAAGGTCGTGACGAAGGGCGGCGAGGCCGCCGTGGTGGAGAGCGTGAAGGCGGCGAGCGAGGTCTACGCCCCGCTCTCCGGCGAGGTGGTGGAGGTCAACAGCGAGCTGGAAGGCGCCCCCGGCCTCGTCAACGAGGCTCCGGAGGGCAAGGGCTGGTTCATGAAGCTGAAGCTCTCCAACCCCGCCGAGCTGGACGAGCTTTTGAACGAGCACGCCTACAAGGACTTCCTGGACACCCTGGCCTGACCATGGCGAGCGACCACAAAGCGACCATACGCTGGGCGCGGGGCGATGCCGTCTTCACCGATGGGCGCTATGCTCGCGCCCATGTCTGGGCCTTCGACGGCCTCGAAGTGCCCGGCTCGTCGGCGCCGTCCTCCGTGCGCGTGCCGCTCTCCCGTGAGGACGCGGTGGACCCGGAAGAGGCGCTGGTAGCCTCGGCCGCCAGCTGCCACATGCTGTTCGCTCTGGATTTCGCCCGACGCGGCGGCTTCCGCGTGGACAGCTACGAGGATGCCGCCGTGGGCGAGATGACGCCCAACGAGAAGGGCAAGCTCTTCATCTCCCGCATCACCCTCACGCCCGTAATGGTCTTCTCCGGCGACAAGCTGCCCACCGCGGCAGATGTGGAGGCCATCCATCACAGGGCGCACGAGGAATGCTTCATCGCCCATTCCGTGCGCGCGGACATCGTCATCACGCCGCGCTTCACCACCGCCTGACCCGGGATTCCCATGCGCTATCTCCCCCTCACCCCCGAGGACCGCGCCGAAATGCTGGCGCGGATCGGCGTCGCCTGCGTGGATGAGCTGTTCGCCGATATCCCCGCCGACAAGCGCGAGACCGCGCTGCCGCGCCTCGCCCTCCACAAAAGCGAGCTGGAGGTGGAGCGGACGCTGGCCCGCCTCGCCGGGCAGAACGTGACGGCGGGCTCCGTGCCGTTCTTCGTGGGCGCGGGGGCTTATCGCCACCATGTGCCGGCCACCGTGGACCACCTGATCCAGCGCTCGGAATTCCTCACCTCCTACACGCCGTACCAGCCCGAGATCGCCCAGGGCACGCTGCAATATCTGTTCGAGTTCCAGACCCAGGTGGCCGAGCTGACCGCCATGGAGGTGGCCAACGCCTCCATGTATGACGGCTCCACCGCCGCCGGGGAGGCGGTGCTGATGGCCCACCGCGTCACCAAGCGCCGCAAGGCGGTGCTGGCAGGCAACCTGCACCCGCACTATCGCGCCACCATCGAGACCCTGTCGCGCTACGCCGCCGACGCCGTGGTGGCGCTGCCCCCCGCCCCGTTCGGCGAAGAAGACCTCCTCACCCCCATCGACGACACGGTGTCCTGCGTGGTGGTGCAGTCGCCGGACGTGTTCGGCAATCTCGTCGACCTGAAGCCCATCGCCGAAGCTGCCCACAAGGCCGGCGCGCTGCTGGTGGCGGTGTTCACCGAAGCGGTGGCGCTGGGCCTCATCGAGCCGCCGGGGGCGCAGGGCGCCGACATCGTGGTGGGCGAGGGCCAGTCCATCGGCAATGCGCTGAATTTCGGCGGGCCCTATGTGGGCCTGTTCGCCACCCGCCAGAAGTTCGTGCGCCAGATGCCGGGGCGGCTTGCCGGCGAGACGGTGGACGCGGAAGGCCGGCGCGGCTTCGTGCTGACGCTCTCCACCCGCGAGCAGCACATCCGCCGCGAGAAGGCCACCTCCAACATCTGCACCAATTCCGGCCTGTGCGCGCTGGCCTTCACCATCCACATGAGCCTGCTGGGCAAGGCCGGCCTCACCCGCCTCGCCCGCGCCAACCACGCAGCGGCCTCCGACCTCGCGGACCGGCTGGCGGCGGTGAAGGGCGTGAGCGTCATCAACGACACCTTCTTCAACGAATTCACCCTGCGCGTGCCCGGCTCGGCGGCGGACGTGGTGGAGAAGCTGGCGGCGAAAGGCATTCTCGCCGGCGTGCCCTATGCGCGCCTCGCGCCGACATCGGGGCTCGACGACCTCATCCTCGTCGCCGCCACCGAGACGACCACGCAAGACGACCGCGCCGCCTATGCCGCCGCCCTGAAGGAGGTGCTGTGATGAACCGCGAAGGCCGCGGCGCCACCACGCCGCATTCCATTGCCCTCTCCGGCCCCGAGACCTTCACCGGCAACCGCGCGCTGGACCTGGAGGAAGGCCTCATCTTCGAGATCGGCCGCATAGAGGTGACCGGCGTCGACATCGCCGAGCCTGCGCCGTTCCGCGACCGCCTCGGCACCCAGGCGCGCACCGCGCCGCTGGACCTGCCCGGCCTCAGCGAGCCCGAGGCCATGCGCCATTACGTGCGCCTGTCGCGCATGAATTACGGCATCGACAGCGGCCTGTTCCCGCTCGGCTCGTGCACCATGAAGCACAATCCGCGCCTCAACGAGAAGATGGCGCGCCTGCCGGGCTTTGCCGATATCCATCCCCTCCAGCCGCAATCCACGGTGAAGGGCGCGCTCGGCCTGATGGCGGAGCTGTCGCGCTATCTGCTGGAATTGACCGGCATGCAGGCGGTGGCGCTCACCCCCAAGGCCGGCGCCCACGGCGAACTGTGCGGCATGATGGCCATCAAGGCCGCTCATGCCGCCCGTGGCGATGGCGACGCGCGCCACGTGGTGCTGGTGCCCGAGAGCGCCCACGGCACCAATCCCGCCACCGCCGCCCTCATCGGCTATCAGGTGCGCGCCATCCCCGCCCGCGCCGACGGCACGGTGGACCCGGAGGCGGTGAAGGCGGCACTCGGCCCCGAGGTGGCTGCGCTGATGCTCACCAATCCCAACACCTGCGGCCTGTTCGAGCGCGACGTGGTGGCCATCGCCGAGGCGGTGCACGCGGCGGGCGCCTATTTCTATTCGGACGGCGCCAATTTCAACGCCATCCTCGGCAAGGTGCGCATCGCCGACCTCGGGGTCGATGCCATGCACATCAATTTGCACAAGACCTTCTCCACGCCCCATGGCGGCGGCGGGCCGGGCGCGGGGCCGGTGGTGCTCTCCGACGCCCTCGCCCCCTTCGCCCCGGTGCCGGCTTTGGTCGCCACAGCGGACGGGCTGGTGCTGGTGGAGGACGAGGGCGCGGACGGTGCCGAGCAGGCGCTGGGCCGCATGAGTGCCTTCCACGGCCAGATGGGCATGTTCGTGCGGGCGCTCGCCTGGATGCTCTCCCACGGCGCCGACGGCATGCGGCAGGCCTCGGAAGACGCGGTGCTGTCGGCCAATTATATCCGTGCCTGCCTCATGGACCTCATGAGCGCGCCCTTCGCCGAGCGGCCGGCCATGCACGAGGCCCTGTTCGACGACACCTGGCTCGCCGGCACCGGCCTCACCACCCTGGACGTGGCCAAGGCCCTCATCGACGAGGGCTACCACCCGATGACGGTCTATTTCCCGCTGGTGGTGCACGGGGCCATGCTCATCGAGCCCACGGAGAGCGAATCCAAGGCGTCGCTGGATCTGTTCATCGCGGCGCTACGGGATCTCGCCATGGCTGCCAAGGCCGGGGACAAGGAGCGCTTCCTCGGCGCTCCCTATTACGCCCCGCGCCGCCGCCTCGACGAAACCCGCGCCGCCCGCGCCCCGGTGCTGCGCTGGGTGAAACCGGCCCAGGTGGCCGACGCGGCGGAGTGATAGGACGCAGAACAACACAGGTGCATTGCAAGGGGCGGCGCTCCCCGCCCCTTGCCCCCGGTGCCCGCGCCTGCGAAAAGGCGCGACCATGATCGTTCTCGACGATATTTCCCTGCGCCTCGCCGGGCGCCTGCTCATCGACCATGCCTCTGTCGCCATTCCGGAGAATGCGCGGGTGGGCGTGGTGGGGCGCAACGGCTCGGGCAAGACCACCCTGTTCAAGGCCATCGTCGGCGAGCTTGAGCTGGAGAGCGGCGCGGTGCGCCTGCCCAACCGCACCCGCATCGGCCGCGTGGCGCAGGAAGCGCCCGCCGGTCCCGACAGCCTTCTGGAGCGCGTGCTCGCCGCCGACACCGAGCGCGCCCAGCTGCTGCACGAGCGCGAGACCACCCATGACCCCATGCGCATGGGCGAGATCGAGATGCGGCTCCTCGACATCGACGCCCATTCGGCGCCGGCGCGGGCGGCCACCATTCTCGCCGGCCTCGGCTTCGACGAGAGCGCGCAGCAGCGGCCGTGCTCGGAATTTTCCGGCGGCTGGCGCATGCGCGTGGCCCTCGCCGCCCTGCTCTTCACCGAGCCGGACCTGCTGCTGCTCGACGAGCCCACCAACTATCTCGACCTTGAAGGCACCCTGTGGCTGCAGGACTACCTGGCGCATTATCCGCGCACGGTGATCCTCATCTCCCATGACCGCGACCTGCTCGACGAGAGCGTGGACCACATCCTCCACCTCACCGGCAAGAAGCTGACCCTCTACAAGGGCGGCTTCACCGGCTTCGACCGCCAGCGCCGCGAGCGGCTGCTGCTCGACCAGAAGGCGCGCAAGAAGCAGGAGATGCAGCGCGCCCACATGGAATCCTTCGTGGCCCGCTTCCGCGCCAAGGCCACCAAGGCCAAGCAGGCCCAATCGCGCCTGAAAGCCCTCGCCCGCATGGAGCCTTTGGCCGCCCAGGTGAGCGAGGAGGCGGCCGCCATCTCCATCCGCCACCCGGAGCGGCTGCTGTCCCCGCCCATCCTGGTGATGAACCATGTGTCGGTGGGCTATGTCCCGGGCAAGCCCATCCTGCGCAATCTCGATCTTCGCATCGACGAGGACGACCGCATCGCCCTGCTCGGTCCCAACGGCAACGGCAAGTCCACCTTCGCCAAGCTCATCGCCGGCCGGCTGGAGGCCGAAAGCGGCAGCGTGGTGCGCGCCGACAAGCTGGAAGTGGCCTATCTCGCCCAGCACCAGATCGACGAATTGATCCCCGGCGACAGCCCGGCCCAGCATGTGCGCAAGCTCATGCCCGACGCGCCAGAGGCGCGGGTGCGCGGGCGGGCGGCGGAGATGGGCTTTTCAGGCGGTGCCGCCGACACCAAGGTGTCGGCCCTCTCGGGCGGCGAGAAGGCGCGGCTGCTGCTGGGCCTTGCCACCTTCCACGGGCCGCACCTCCTGATCCTCGACGAGCCCACCAACCATCTGGACATCGAGGCCCGCGCCGCCCTCATCGAGGCCATCAACGACTATCCCGGCGCCGTCATCCTGGTCTCCCACGACCGGCACTTGCTGGAAGCCTGCGCCGACCAGCTCTGGCGGGTCTCCGGCGGCACCGTGAAGGCCTATGACGGCGACCTCGACCAGTACAAGCGCGAGGTGCTCTCCAAGTCCGACGGCGACCGCATGACCGATGCCGGCCGCAAGGACAAGGCCGAGCTGAAGAAGGACGGCACCCCGGCCGACGGCAAGCGGCGTGTCGCCACCGGACCCTTGAAGAAGCGCATCCGCGAGCTGGAAGCGGCCGTGGAGAAGCTGGAGAAGGAGATCGCCGGCATCGACGTTAAGCTTGCCGTGCCGGACCTCCACGCCAAGAAGCCCCTGGACGCCGCCCGCTTCGCCAAGGCCCGCGCCGAGGCGGTGGAGAAGCTGGCCCAGGTGGAAGAGGAATGGCTCGCCGTCAGCGCCGAGCTCGAGACCGCGGGCGGCTGACCGGCGCCGCCGCCGCGGCTTGCGCCCCCTCCGGTTCGCGGATCAGCGCCATCAGCGCCTGCGCCGCCCGCGAATGATAGCGGTCGGCATGCCGCAGCACATAGAAGCGCCGGGCCGGAAAGGTCAGGGGCAGCTGGCGCAGGGTGCCGGTGGCGAGGCCCGCCGCCGCCACGAGATCGGAGATCACGGTCGCCCCCGCTCCCGCCGCCACCGCGCTCACCACCGCCTCGTTGGAGGGCAGCTCAAGCACCACCTTCAGCCCGCCGGGGTCGAGCCCGGAGGCCCGCAGCGCATCCTCGAACACCTGCCGCGTGCCCGAGCCCGGTTCACGGAGCACGAACGGCATGTCGAACAGATCGGCCGGGGCGATGGCGCGGCGTTCGGCGAAGGGACTGTCCGCCGCCACCACCAGCACCAGCCGGTCGCCGGGCACCGCGGTGCGGGCGAGCAGGGGCTCTTCCACCTCGCCCTCCACGAAGCCGAGGTCGGCGGCGCCCTCCCGCACTGCCGCGGTCACCTGCGTGGTGTTGCCGATGACCACCGACAGGGTGATGTCGGGATAGAGCGTGTGGAAGCGGTTGAGCACCGGCCCAAGCCAATAGTTAGCGATGGTCTGGCTGGCCTCCAGCGCCAGCCGCCCCCGCCGCAGGCCCGAGAGATCCGCGAGCACGGTCTCGGCGGCGGCGGCGCGGGCGAGCACCGCCTCGGCTTCCGGAACGAAGGCTTGGCCGGCCTCGGTCAATTCGATCCGCCGCCCCACCCGGTGGAACAAAGCGACGCCGCAGGACGCCTCCAGCGCCGCCACCGAGGCGCTCACCGCCGACTGGGTCATGTTCAGCCCTTCGGCCGCGCGCGTCATGTGCAGGGCGCGGGCGACGGCGACGAAGACCTTCAACTGCTCCAGCGTCATGGACGCGCTCACTTTGCTTCGCTCAGCCGCCGCGCGGGCTCTTGCCTCGCTCAAGCGCCGCGCGGGCTATCTTATGCCAACGGCCCCGGTCTGCGACCGCGCCGAGAGGGCACGCTCAGGCGCCGCGCGGGCTCACATGAGCGTCTTGATGAGGATAAAGCTCAGCGCCGAGATGAACAGCCAGGCCACGGCGCCGAGCAGCAGGGGCTTTGCCCCCTTGAGGCGCAGCTTGGCGATGTCGGTCTCCAGCCCCATGGCCCCCAGCGCCACCGCCAGCAGGAAGGTGGTGACAATGGCGATGTTGGCCTTCACCTCCTCCGGCACCACGCCGGTGGAATTCAGCATGACCATGCCGATGAAGCCGAACACGAACCACGGCATGGGCGGGCTGGCGTGGCCGGCATCCTTGTCGCCGCGGGCGCGCCAGATGGCGGCGGCGCCGAGGCCGATGACGAGGGGCGCCAGCAGCATCACCCGCGAGAGCTTGGCCACGGTGCCGAACTCGCCGGCCTGCTGGCCGCCCTGGAAGGCGGCGGCCACCACCTGCGCCACCTCGTGGATGGAGGCGCCGGTCCACAGGCCGAAGGCGTGGGCATCGAGGCCGGTGTAGGGCAGCAGCGCCGGCATGATCAGCATGGAGAGCGAGCCGAACACGGTCACACAGGCCACCGCATAGGCCACATCCTCGTCCGATCCGCGCGTCACCGTATTGGTGGCGATCACCGCCGAGGCGCCGCAGATGGCGGTTCCGGCCGCGATCAGTTCCGACAATTGCCGGTCCACGCCCATGAGCTTGCCAAGCCAGCGGGTGGCGAAGAAGGTGGCGAACAGCGTTCCGGCCACGATGGAAAAGCCGACGAACCCGACCGAACGCACCTGCGCGAAGGTGAGTTGCAGGCCCAAAAGCACGATGGCGAAGCGCAGGATGCGGCGCAGCGCGAACTTCACCCCCGGCCTGGCGATGGCGGGCGTGCCGAAAATGTTGTGAAGGCCCATGCCGATGACGATGGCCAGCACCAGCGGGCTCACCAGCCCCATGCCGGGGATCTGCCGCAGGCCATAGGCCGCCGCCGCGATGAGCACCGTCAGCCCCAGCCCCGGGAGGATGCCACCGAACGCTCCGGTCAGGAAATGGGGCGCGCGGGGAAGCGGCGGAGCAGCTTCCACGATGGCGGCGGGATCGGACAACGGCTTGTCGGTCATGACGGGCTCCTCGGACGCCGCGAGGATCGCGCCGCAGCAAGCATCGATCAAATGAGTTATATTTCTACAATTAATCGAAATTAATGGTTATTCCAGCATCGCTCCGAGATGCCTGACGGCGCGCAGGCACCGCCGTCATCCCCGGACAAGCCGGGAGTATGACGGCGGTATCAAAGCGCAAAGCGCCAGGCCCTCACCGCTCGGCGAAGGCCTTCTCCACCACGAAGGTCTCGGGCCGGTGCCCCGCCCCTTCCGCAAAGGCGCGGCGCTCCAGAAGGTCGCGGGTGTCGGCGATCATCTGCGGCGAGCCGCAGAGCATCACCCGGTCAAAGGCCGGGTCGAGGTCGGGCAGGCCGAGGTCGGCGAAGAGTTGGCCGCTCTCCATCAGGTCGGTGACGCGGCCACGGTTGCGGAACGGCTCGCGCGTCACAGTGGGATAGTGCAGCAGCTGGGTTGAGGCATAGTCGCCGAGGAAATCGTGGGCCTTCAGCGCCGCCACCACGTCCTCGCCATAGGCCAGCTCCGCCACCTCGCGGCAGCCGTGCACCAGGATGATGTGCTCGAAGCGCTCATAGGCCTCCGGATCCTTGGCGATGGAGACGAACGGCGCCAGCCCGGTGCCGGTGGCCAGAAGATAGAGCCGCTTGCCCGGCTTCAGATTATCGAGCAGCAGCGTGCCCGTGGGCCGCCGCCCCACCAGGATGGGATCGCCCGGCTGCAGCATCTGCAGGCGCGAGGTGAGCGGGCCATCCGGTACCTTGATGGAGAAGAATTCCAGCTGATCCTCGTGGGGGGCGCAGGCCAGCGAATAGGCGCGCAGCAGCGGGCGTTCGCCCTCCGGCAGCCCGATCATGGTGAACTGGCCGCTCTTGAAGCGGAACGCCGGATCGCGCGTGGCGGTGAAGGAGAACAGGCGGTCGGTCCAGTGGCGAACCTCAAGGACGGTCTCGGTGTTGAGAGTGCTCATCGCCGCCCCCTCACGCCGCACCGGACGCGGACGGGCTGGTCGCCTGCCCCGGCGCGGGCGAGAACGCGCTCTCGAACTTGTCGGCCACGTCCATCCACCGGGCGGCGTCCGCCGGCGGCTCCTTCTTCTCGGCGATGTTGGGCCACAGGGCGGCATACTGCGCGTTCAGCGCGATCCACGGCCCGGCCTCCGGCGCGGTGTCGGCAGCGATGGCGGCGGCAGGGCATTCCGGCTCACAGACGCCGCAGTCGATGCACTCGTCCGGATTGATGACAAGCATGTTCTCGCCCTCGTAGAAGCAATCCACCGGGCAGACGGCGACGCAATCCATGAATTTGCAGCGGATGCAGCTGTCAGTAACGACATAGGCCATGGGGCAGGTCCTGTTAAGTCTGCAACAAGACTAGCCCGGCGGCGGCGCAAGACTGAGTGTTAAGGCCCTGCGGGGTCAATTAATTGCAGTCTTTTATCTTGGGACAAACCGGACGGCCGTCATCATCCGGCGCAGCCGCCGCGTCCGGCGCGCAAGAGCTGAAGAGGCGCAGCAAGCGGAGGGGTGGACCCTCCGGTCGAGCCGGAGGGTGACGGAGGGATAGGGGAATAGGGGATTTGGGGGGCGGCAGGCGGCCGCGCCCCCCCAATCGCGGCGGCGCACGCCAACCCTGCCCTCACACCACCTGGGCGAGGTTCGAGCCGTTCAGGTTCACCGCGAGGCCCTTCAGGGCATCCTCGTTCAGCTCGCCACCCATGGCCTTCAGGCTTTCCTCGCGGATCAACGCCCCGAGATCGGCCCGCAGGCGGATGAATTCCGGCGAGAGCTGCAAGGCCGCATCGCGCGGGCGGGGCAGCGGAACCGTCACCTCGGCCTTGATGCAGCCGGGGCGCGCGGTCATCACATAGATGCGGTCGGAGAGGAAAATCGCCTCGTCGATGTCGTGGGTCACGAACAGCACCGAGATGCCCAGCCGCTGCCACAGGTTGGTGAGGATCTGCTGCATGATCACCCGGGTCTGGGCGTCGAGCGCGCCGAACGGCTCGTCCAGCAGCAGCACCTTCGGCCCCGTGGCGAGCGCCCGCACGATGCCCACCCGCTGCTTCATGCCGCCGGACAGCCGGTCGGGATAATGGTTCTCGAAGGCCGACAGGCCGGCGAGCCCCAGCAGGGTGCGCGCGGCCACCGCCCGCTCGGAGCGGCCCATGCCGCGCATCTTGAGTCCGAATTCCACATTCTCCCGCACCGTCTTCCACGGAAACAGGGAATATTGCTGGAACACCATGCCCCGGTCGGCGGAGGGGCCTTTGACCGCTTCCCCGTCCACGGTGACCTGGCCGGCGGTGGGCTTCAGGAAGCCCGCCACCGCATTGAGCAAGGTAGACTTGCCACAGCCCGAAGGGCCGATGATGGACACGAACTCGCCGGGGTTCACCACCAGGTCGGCGTCGCTCACCGCGATCACCGCGCCGTCGATGGTGTCGTAGGCCAGCTCGAAGCCGGTGACCTCGATGAGCCCAGTCTGGGTGGGGGCCGTTGCGGGAATGGCCATGGCGCGCCTCGCTTTCAAAGAACTCGCGTCTGGAACGCTCATCCGGGGAGCGCTCATGGGGGTGGCGCTCATTTGGTGCGGGACCACGGCGTCACCGCCCGCCCGGCCAGCCGGATGAGGAAGGAGGAGGCGAGCCCCAGCACGCCGATGGTGATCATGCCCAGCGCGATGTCCGGATACTGCACCAGGGAGTAGGCTTCCCACGTGAAGTAGCCGATGCCGAACTGGCCGGAGATCATCTCCGCCGCGATCAGCGACACCCAGGCCACCCCCATGCCCACGGTGAGGCCGGTGAAGACCTGCGGCAGCACCGCGGGGAAATAGACCTCGCGGAAGGTGGCGCGCTCGCTGGCCCCGAGACAGCGCGCGGCGCGCACCAGCACCTCGTCCACATTCGCCATGCCGTGCAATGTGTTGATGAGGATGGGAAAGAACGCGCCGAGGAAGGTGATGAAGACGATGCTCTGCTCGTTGGTGGGCCACAGCATGATGGCCATGGGCACCCAGGCGATGGCCGGAATGGGCCGCAGCACCTCGCACACGGGGAATACGAACGCCTTCAGCAGCGCGAACCGTCCCATGAGCATCCCCAGCGGCACCGCCACCAGCGCCGCAATGGCGAAGCCGATGAAGATGCGGCGGCACGACATGGCGATGTGCTCGAAGAACGCACCGGTGGAGAAGGCGGTGCGCGCGCTCTCCAGCACCTGCTCCGGCGAAGGCACGTTCAGGAAGCGCACGTACAGGTCCATGCGGTTCACGGTGACCACGTGCCAGGCGAGGATGAACAGGCTGATGGCCAGCGCCCCGAGCAGCGTCGCCCGGATCGCCGGCATGTTCAGCCTCAGCCAGCGCCGGGCAAGGCCGGGCAGCGAGCCGTCCGCCGTCACCACCTGAGCGACCGGCGCACGCTCCGGCCGCAGCAGGATGGCCCCCGACGCCGTGACCGGCGCCGACGGCGCGGCGGAAGGCACGCAGGGTGCGCCGTCCGCCGGGGTACCGGCAACATGCAGGGGCGTGTGCATCTTCACGTTGGATTTCACCGCTGCGCGCGTCATGGCGCTCACCCGCGCCCGGCGGTGGCGGCCTTCAGCGCATCGCCGAAGCTCATCACCTTGCCGCCGCCCTTGGCCGCCGCCGCTTCCGCGTCGACCTTGAGCATGAAGGGCTTGATGTCGCTCTTGCCGTCCTTCGCGGTGACCGCATAGAAGGCGTCGGACGCGAACAGCTTGATGCCGCGGGCGGTATCGAACAGATAGGTCATGTTGGCCTTCTTGCCCTGGGCGGTCAGCTCGGCCAGCGCGCCCAGCGTGCAGGCGGCGCTGGAATAGGGCTTGATGCCCTCGCCCTCGATCCAGATCTCACCGGCCTGGCGCGGCTCGGTGATCTTCACCTTGCAGAAGCTGTCGTCCCCGCTCACCTCGTAATTGGCGAGGCTCTTGAGCTGCGCCTCGTAATCGAGGCCCAATTCCTTGAAGGCCTGGCGCACATAGGTGTCGTTGACCCAGGCGTTGACGTCGAATTCCTTCATGCGGCCAAGCTTCTGCAGCACGGCGGCATCTTCGGCCGCGTCGGCCACGAGCTGGGGCTTGATGGTGGGATCCATGGTCATGATGCCACCCGGGCCGAGGAAGATGTAGACCACTTCCTTGTCGATGCCGGTCCACTTGGCGATCTTCTCGGCAGCGCCCTGCGGATCCTTGCGGACCCAGTCATTGGCCTCGATGACCGCCTTGAGATAGGCCACCACGACTTCCGGATACTTCTGCGCGAAATCGGTGCGCACCACCACGCCGTGCCAGGTGGGGGCGTTGGTCTCCACCCCGTCGAAGATCTTGCGGGCGAAGCCGCGGAACGGCAGCAGCTCGGCGAAGGGGACGAAATCGGCGTGGGCGTCGATCTTCTTTTCCTGGAGGTTGGTGGAGCCCACCTCCGGCGACTGGCTCACCAGCTTGAAATAGTCGTTGGGCCAGCCCTTGTCCTGCATGGCCTTGAGAACCATGCCGTGGGCCGCCGAGCCGAACGGCACACTCAGCACCTTCCCCTTCAGGTCGGACAGCTCGTAATAGGGCGAATCCTTGTGCACCACCACGCCGTTGCCGGAGCCATGGATGTTGTAGGCCGCCACCGCGATGAGCTGCGACTTGGACTGCGGATTGGACTGGAAGGTATAACCGTTCACCACCAGCGGAAAATCGCCCATGCCGCCGAACTGGAGCTTGTCCGCCATCATCCCGTTGGTAACGGGCGGGCCGGAGGTGAAATTCTGCCAGTCGATGGTGTAGGCGACGTTGGCGTACTTGCCGTCCTTCGGCAGGTACTTCTCCAGCAGCTTGAGCTCCTTGATGACCACGCCCGTGGTCACCGTGTTGGTGGTGGTGTCCTGGGTGCCGATGCCGAAGCTGATGGCGGTCTGGGCCTGGACGGGGGCAGCAGCAAAAGCGCAGCTCGCGGTGAGGGCGAAGGCAAGGGTGCGAAGCAGGCGGGAGCGAAAAGGATTGGCGCAAAATGGGGTCATCGGATCCACCTCTTGGGGCAAAGACGGCTCTCGACGGTGATCTTCGGGCGCCAGCTTCCATTCATTCAAAGGAAGAAGCGGCCGGGCTGTCGATTAGTTGCCTCCTTTAAGGACCCGCCTCTTTCTTCATCACTGGATGCCTGCCTGACCGGCTCAGTGTCCGCACACCGAGGCCGCGCCCTCAGCGATCGCCGCGCATGGCGTGGAGCGCCGCCACGTCGTAGATCACCATCCGGGCCTTTTCGGCCTTCAGAATCCCCTGCTCTTGCAAACGCTTGAGGCTGATGGTGACCCATTGGCGCGTCGCCCCCACCATGTGCGCGAGGTCGGCATGGGTGAAGGCCGACCCGATGACGATGGCGCCATCTTCCCGCACGCCATAGGCGTCCGTGAGATGCAGAAGCAGGTGCGCGAGGCGCTCCGTCACCGAACGGGTGCCCAGCATCTGGGCAAGGGCCGAATAGCATTTTCCCTTGAAGGTGAGCCCCTCAATGAGGCCGATGGCGAAGGACGGGATCTGCGCGATGAGGCGGCGCAGGGTCTTTCCGGTCAGATGCACGACCACGGAATTGGTGGCGGCGACGCCGGACCACACATGATGCCCCTGCCCGAACAGCTCGGGCCCACCGACGAAATTGCCCGAATTCCAGTAAGCCAAAGT
Organism: Xanthobacter autotrophicus; assembly: GCF_005871085.1. Taxonomy (GTDB): domain Bacteria; phylum Pseudomonadota; class Alphaproteobacteria; order Rhizobiales; family Xanthobacteraceae; genus Xanthobacter; species Xanthobacter autotrophicus. The sequence continues at coordinate 107,184 of NZ_VAUP01000041.1, forward strand.
GATCTCGCGGCCCGAGGGCGCGATATAGAAGACACGGATGCGGCCGCTCTCGATCAGGAAGATGCCGTCGTGAGGCGTGCCCTGCGAGAACAGCATCTTGCCGCGATAGACCACGCGCTTCTGGCCTTCGCGCAGAACCTCCTCCCGCTCCTTGGCGGTGAGGCGCTGGAACAACAGTGGCGGCCCGTTGGTGAGGGCAGCATTTTCCGTGAGCAGGAGCGCCTGCGCGGGCGCGGCGCCCGCCAGCAGCGGCGACGTGGCGACGACGGGAAGCTGCCCGTGGGGCGGTGCATTCAGCATGGCATCTCTCCCGGTTGGATCAATTCTCAACCGCAAGAAGCGTACCATTACATATTTAAGCTAATCCATAGTTTTAATTAATTTTAGTGCGATGCCTCGAAACGAGAAACGGCGGCCCTGCGGCCGCCGTCCGACTGTTCTGGTGTATCGCCACGCCGATCCCCCGCCATGAGGCCGCGTCCGGTTATCCGGCCCGCAAAACCCAACCGCGGAGCGCGAATGGCCTCAATGGCCGCCGGCGGCCCGTCCGCCCTCAAGGACGGCATAGACCTGCTCGAGATCAGCGAGCTGCCGCGACGCGCGCTGGCGGGTCTCGTCGGTGGTGGCGTCGGCCACGTCTTCCTTGGCATCCTGGATCTGCTGGTGAAGGGCGCCGAGATCCAGCTCATCCAGCGGTTTCGCCTCTTCCGCAAGGATGGTAAGGCCGGCCGGGTTCACCTCGGCAAAGCCGCCCCGCACGAAATAGGCGCGCGGCGCCCCGTCACCCTTGATGGTGAGAATGCCGGGCTTGAGCATGCCGATGAAGGGGGCATGGCCCGCCAGCACGCCGAATTCGCCTTCCGCGCCGGGCACGATCACCTCGGTCACGGCACCGGAAAACACGAGCCGCTCGGGCGAGACCAGCTCAAAGGGTAAGGTCGCCATAATTCTCGTCTCCGGGTCGTCCCGAAAGGGAGGCGCCCCAAGATCGGGTGCTCCTCCGGGCGCCATCCAGCCTGGATGGACGCCCCCACTCCATGAAGGAAGACGGCTTCACCGCACAGGCCGATCAGCCCGGGCGCAGCCGCTTCCGTGACATCAGCGCCGACGATCGGCCACGAAGCCGACGCCGAGCCCGATGATCGCCCCTACCACGGCGGCCAGGCCAATGTGCCGGCCCTGCTCCGAGGTCAACCCGCCGCTCGGGCTTTCACCCTGCAGCTCGATGTTGAGGCCCGGCAGCCGGATCTCGGCGACCTGCGGCCGGGTGAGCCAGCCGGTGATGCCGCCGGCCAGAAGTCCCAGCACAAGGCCCAGGACCTTAATGTTCATCATTCCCCTACCCCTGATTCAAATTTGCCACGTGAGGACAACACTCTGAGCGGCAAATTCGTCTCAACCCCTGGCAGGTAATTCCTGCGCTCCGGTCACATTGCGAACGTGACCGGAGCCATTCTTGCGATCGTTCGCTCAGGCGGCCTCGGCCGCGAGCTTCTTGCCCTTCTCGATGGCTTCTTCCATGGAGCCGACCATGTAGAAGGCCTGCTCGGGAAGATAGTCATACTTGCCTTCCACCAGGCCCTTGAACCCGGCGATGGTGTCCTTCAGGTCCACGAGCTTACCCGGGGAACCGGTGAACACTTCCGCCACGTGGAAGGGCTGCGAGAGGAAGCGCTCGATCTTGCGGGCGCGGGCGACCGTGATCTTGTCCTCTTCGGAAAGCTCGTCCATGCCCAGGATGGCGATGATGTCCTGGAGCGCCTTGTAGCGCTGCAGGGTCTGCTGGACCTGACGCGCGGTATTGTAGTGCTCGTCGCCGAGGATGGCGGGGGAGAGCATGCGCGAGGTGGAGTCCAGCGGATCCACCGCCGGGTAGATGCCCTTTTCCGCGATGGAGCGCGACAGCACGGTGGTGGCGTCCAGATGGGCGAAGGAGGCGGCGGGCGCCGGGTCGGTCAGATCGTCGGCCGGCACGTAGATGGCCTGCACCGAGGTGATCGAGCCCTTGGTGGTGGTGGTGATGCGCTCCTGAAGCGCGCCCATGTCGGTGGCCAGAGTCGGCTGGTAGCCCACCGCCGAGGGAATGCGGCCGAGCAGAGCCGACACTTCCGAGCCGGCCTGGGTGAAGCGGAAGATGTTGTCCACGAAGAACAGCACATCCTGGCCCTGGTCGCGGAAGTGCTCGGCGACGGTGAGGCCGGTCAGCGCGACGCGGGCGCGGGCGCCCGGAGGCTCGTTCATCTGGCCGTACACCAGGGCGCACTTGGAACCGGCGGCAGAGCCGTTGTTCTCGTGCGGGTCCTTGTTCACGTTGGACTCGATCATCTCGTGGTAGAGGTCGTTGCCCTCGCGGGTGCGCTCACCCACGCCGGCGAACACGGAATAACCGCCGTGCGCCTTCGCCACGTTGTTGATCAGCTCCATGATGAGCACGGTCTTGCCCACGCCGGCGCCGCCGAACAGGCCCACCTTGCCGCCCTTGGCGTAGGGGGCGAGGAGGTCCACTACCTTGATGCCGGTGACCAGGATCTCGGCCTCCGTGGCCTGCTCCGCATAGGAGGGAGCCGGCTGGTGGATGCCGCGCATGGCCTCGCCATCGATCGGGCCCAGCTCGTCCACCGGCTCGCCGATGACGTTCATGATGCGGCCGAGGGTGGCCGCGCCCACCGGCACCTGGATCGGCGCGCCGGTGTCGGAGACTTCGCGACCGCGCACCAGACCCTCGGTGGCGTCCATGGCGATGCAGCGCACGGTGCTTTCACCGAGATGCTGCGCCACTTCGAGCACCAGCCGGTTGCCCTGGTTGGTGGTTTCGAGCGCGTTGAGGATTTCCGGGAGATGGCCGTCGAACTGCACGTCCACGACGGCGCCGATGACCTGGGTGATGCGTCCGAGCTTGTTCGCCATTTTCGTCGTCCTCGTGTCCTGGTTCCGACCGAGCCTTGGTCCCGGGCCTCAGAGGGCCTCGGCGCCGGAGATGATCTCGATGAGTTCCTTCGTGATCATGGCCTGGCGGGTGCGGTTGTAGATGAGCGTCTGCTTCTTGATCATGTCGCCCGCATTGCGGGTGGCGTTGTCCATGGCGCTCATCTGAGAGCCGTAGAAAGACGCCTGATTCTCAAGCAGGGCGCGGAAGATCTGCACGGCGATGTTGCGCGGCAGCAGGTCGGCGAGGATATCCTCCTCGGCCGGCTCGTATTCATAGACCGGGCCGCCCTCGCCCTCGTCCTGCGCCTCGAACACGGCGGGGATGATCTGCTGGGCGGTGGGGATCTGCGAGATCACGCTCTTGAAGTTGGAATAGAAGAGCGTGCACACGTCGAAGGCGCCCTGGTCGAGCAGGGTGAGGATCTTCGACGCGATGGCCGAGGCATCCTTGAAGCTGAGGGTGCGCACGCTGCGCAGGTCCACCAGCTCGATGATGCGGTCGGGATAGGTCCGGCGCAGCTGGTCGTAGCCCTTGCGGCCGACGCAGAAGAACGTCACGTCCTTGCCTTCGCCGATCAGCTGCTGCGCCTTCTCGCGCGCCAGGCGCACGATGGAGGTGTTGAAGGCGCCGCACAGGCCGCGCTCGCCGGTGCAGACCAGAAGCAGGTGCTTCTGCGACTGCCCCGTGCCGGCGATCAGCACCGGCGCCTGACCGGCGCCGACAATGCCGGCGGCAAGGTTACCCAGCACCGTATCCATGCGCTCGGCATAGGGACGGGCCGCTTCCGCCGCCATCTGGGCGCGACGCAGCTTCGCCGCGGCGACCATCTGCATCGCCTTGGTGATCTTCTGCGTCGCCTTAACCGAGGCGATGCGGTTCCTTAGGTCTTTCAGGCTCGCCATGGTGCCCGTCCGTCAGGTTCGAGGAACAGGCGCCGCTCAGGCAAAGCTCTTGGCGAAGGCGTCGATGGCCTTCGTCAGCTTCTCGGTGGTGTCCTTGGAGAGTTCCTTGGACGAGCGGATGGCTTCCAGGATTTCCGGGTGCTGGGAGCGCAGGGCCAGCAGGAGGCCCTGCTCGAACTCACGCACCTTGGAGACCGGCAGCGGGTCGAGATAGCCGTTGGTGCCGGCGAAGATCACCGCCACCTGCTCCTCGACCTTGAGGGGCGAGAACTGGCTCTGCTTCAGCAACTCGGTGAGGCGGGCGCCGCGGTTGAGCAGCTTCTGCGTGGAGGCGTCCAGGTCCGAGCCGAACTGGGCGAAGGCGGCCAGCTCGCGGTACTGGGCAAGCTCGCCCTTGATCTTGCCCGCCACCTGCTTCATCGCCTTGATCTGGGCCGAGGAGCCCACGCGCGACACCGACAGGCCGACGTTCACCGCCGGGCGGATGCCCTGGTAGAACAGGTCCGATTCAAGGAAGATCTGACCGTCGGTGATGGAGATCACGTTGGTCGGGATGTAGGCGGACACGTCGTTCGCCTGGGTCTCGATCACCGGCAAAGCGGTGAGGGAGCCGGCGCCCAGCGAGTCGTTCAGCTTCGCCGCGCGCTCCAGCAGGCGGGAGTGCAGGTAGAACACGTCGCCGGGATAGGCCTCGCGGCCCGGCGGGCGGCGCAGCAGCAGCGACATCTGGCGATAGGCCACGGCCTGCTTGGACAGGTCGTCGTGGATGATCAGGGCGTGCATGCCGTTGTCACGGAAATACTCGCCCATGGCGGTGCCGGTGAACGGCGCCAGGAACTGCATGGGGGCCGCGTCCGAGGCGGTGGCGGCGACCACGATGGAATATTCCAGCGCGCCCTGCTCTTCCAGCACCTTCACGAACTGCGCGACGGTGGAGCGCTTCTGGCCCACCGCGACATACACGCAGTAGAGCTTGGCCTTCTCGTCCGTGCCCTGGTTGATGGGCTTCTGGTTGAGGATCGAGTCGAGCGCCACGGCGGTCTTGCCGGTCTGGCGGTCGCCGATGATCAGCTCGCGCTGGCCGCGGCCGATGGGGATGAGCGCGTCGATGGCCTTGAGGCCGGTCTGCATGGGCTCATGCACCGACTTGCGCGGGATGATGCCCGGCGCCTTCACGTCGACCCGGCGACGCTCGGTGAACATGATCGGGCCCTTGCCGTCGATCGGGTTGCCGAGGGCATCCACGACGCGGCCGAGCAGGCCCTTGCCGACCGGAGCGTCCACGATGGCGCGGGTGCGCTTGACGGTCTGGCCTTCCTTGATCTCGCGGTCCGAGCCGAAGATCACGATGCCGACGTTGTCGATTTCGAGGTTCAGCGCCATGCCGCGCGTGCCGTTCTCGAACTCGACCATCTCGCCGGCCTGGACATTGTCGAGGCCGTAGACGCGGGCGATGCCGTCACCGACGGAGAGAACCTGACCCACCTCGGAAACCTCGGCCTCCTGGCCGAAGTTCTGGATCTGCTCCTTGAGGATGGCGGTGATTTCAGCGGCTCGAATGTCCATCAGCGGACCTCTTTCATCGCATGCCGGATAGAATTGAGTTTGGTCTTGAGAGAGGCGTCGACCATGCGGGAGCCGAGCTTCACGATGAGACCACCGAGGATGGACGGATCGACGGTCACGTCGAGAATCACGTCCTTGCCGGTTTGCTGGGCCAACGCCTCCTTGAGCGCGGAGAAGTGCGCATCACTCAAGGGAGCCGGCACCGTCACCTGCGCCGTCGTCTCACCGCGCTGGGCGGCGACGAGGGACGCATAGTCGGCAACCATGCGGGGCAACGCGAACAGGCGGCGGTTCTGCGCCACCCGCCTCACGAAATTCCCGGCGAGACCGGAAATGCCCGCCTGATCAAGTACCGCCGAAATGGCCTTGAGCTGCTCCTCGGCCGAAAAGACCGGGCTTTTGACCAGCCGCGCCAGATCCGCGCTCTCTGCAATAAGGGCCGACAAGCGATCGAGATCCGTCTTCACGGAATCGACGGCGCCGGCCTCTGTCGCCAGTTCGAATAGCGCGGTCGCGTAGCGCCCCGCCATGCCTGACACGATCGTATCCGCCACCCCGCACCTCTCTCGAACTTGCAGCCCATGCTGCGCGCCTTGCGCAGCCATTGCCCAAGCCCTTGATCTGTTGGGAATAATCTAGTGCGACCCCGCGAGAGGGCTGAACCCGCCTCTCGAAATCTCGGTGTGCCTAACACAGGCAGAAGTGGGCGGCAACATGACCGAACGATGGCGCCTAGGCCGCATTGCCGCACCGCGATGCCCGGATACCACCGGAGCCGCCACGCGCCGCCTTATGCCACACCGAGAAACTGCTTCAGCTCGGGCGTCCGGGGGTGCGCGAACACGTCTTCGGGCGGCCCGATCTCATGCACCCGGCCCTGGTGCATGAACACCACGCGGTCGCAGACCTCGCGGGCGAAACGCATTTCGTGCGTCACCATGAGGAGCGTCATGCCCTCCTCGGCCAGGGCCTTCACCACGGCGAGCACCTCGTTGACCAGTTCCGGGTCGAGGGCGGAGGTGATCTCATCACATAGTAGGGCCAGCGGCTTCATGGCCAGCGCCCGGGCGATGGCCACGCGCTGCTGCTGGCCGCCGGAGAGCTGGTCCGGGTAGGCATCGAACTTGTGGCCGAGGCCCACCTGTTCCAGCCGCACCCGGGCCTCCGCCTCCGCCTCCTTGGCCGAAACCTTCTTCACCACCATGGGCGAGAGCATCACGTTGCGCCCCGCCGTGAGGTGGGGGAACAGGTTGAAGCCCTGGAAGATCATGCCGACCTTGAGCCTGAGCGCCCGCAGGTGCAGCTCGTCCGGCGCCAGCTGGGCCCCGGCCACCACGATGGAGCCCTGGTCGATGGTCTCCAGCCCGTTGACGCAGCGCAGCAGGGTGGACTTGCCGGAGCCCGACTTGCCGATGATGGCGATGACCTCGCCCGGCTCGATGTCGAGGTTGATGCCCTTCAGCACCTCGTTCTGGCCGAAGCTCTTGCGCACCTCAGTGATGGTGATGAGCGACATTCAGCTTCCTCTCCAGGATCTGGCTCGACTTCGACAGGGGCCAGCACAGGGCGAAATAGATCAGCGCCGCGAAGCCGTAGACCGTGAACGGTTCGAACGTGGCGTTGGTGATGATGGTGGCGGCCTTGGACAGCTCCACGAAGCCGATGATGGAGGTGAGCGCCGTGCCCTTCACCACCTGCACCGAGAAGCCCACCGTGGGCGGCACGGCGATGCGCATGGACTGGGGCAGGATCACGTAGCGCAGCTGCTCCACGAAGCTCATGGCCAGCGAGGACGAGGCCTCCCACTGGCCCTTGGGGATCGATTCGACGCAGCCGCGCCAGATCTCGGCGAGGAAGGCCGAACTCCACAGGGTGAGGGAGACGAACGCCGCCGCCCAGGGCGACACGTCGAGGCCGAGCAGCGGCAGGCCGAAGAAGATCAGGAACAGCTGCATCAGGAGCGGCGTGCCCTGGAACAGCTCGATGTAGAGGCCGGCGGCGCGGCGCAGCCACGCCCTGCGGGCGATTCGGGCATAGAGCACCACCAGCCCCACCACGCCGCCGCCGACGAAGGCGAGCAGCGAGAGCAGCACGGTCCAGCGGGCGGCCAGAAGCAGGTTGGAGACGATGTCCCAGGTGGAAAACGCCGTCATCGCGCGACACTCCTGCGGGGGAAGACCAGGGCGCCGATGCCCCGCATGACCTGCCGCACCAGCACGGCAAGGACGAGGTAGAGCACGGTCGCGACGATGTAGGCCTCGAACGCCCGGAAGGTGCGGGACTGGATGAAGTTGGCGGCGAAGGTCAGCTCCTCCACCGAGATCTGCGAGCACACCGCCGAGCCGAACATGACGATGACGATCTGCGAGGACAGAGCCGGCCAGATCTTCTGCAGCGCCGGCACCAGCACCACGTGGCGGAAGGTCTGCAACCGGCTCATGGCGAGGGAGGCCCCGGCCTCGAACTGGCCCTTGGGGGTCGCCTCGATGCCAGCGCGGATGATCTCGCAGGCGTAGGCGCCGAGATTGATCACCATGGCGAGGATGGCGGCCTGCATCTCGGTGAGCCCGACACCGATGGCCGGCAGGCCGAAGAAGATGAAGAACAGCTGGATCAGGAACGGCGTGTTGCGGATCAGCTCCACATAGGCCTCCACCAGCGGCCGCAGCCAGCGCGGCCCCTGGGTCTTGGCCCAGGCGCAGGCGATGCCGAGGGTGACCCCCAGCGCGCCACCCACGGCGATCAGCTCCACCGTGATGGCGACACCCTTGACCAGCACCGGCACATAATCGGCCAGGGAGGAAAAATCGAAACTGTAGGCCATCTGTGCCCTTCCCCCATTGGCGGCACCCAACACCGGTCCCGGGCGCCGGACCCCGGGCCGGCGCCTCGAAACTCACTCCTCTCCCGCAAGCGGAGCGAGCTGCCGCGCGCCGGCCGAAGCTGCGCGCGCTTGAACCTCAGGCCCTCACAGATCCGCCGGGAGCGGCGCGCCGAGCCATTTCTGGGAGATCTTCTCGAGCGAGCCATCCGCCTTGGCGGCGGTGATGATGGCGTTGACCTTCTCCAGCAGCTGGGGCTCGTCCTTGTTGAGGCCCACGAAGCAGGGGGAGTTCTTGATCAGCACCTTCACCTGCGGCTTCTTCGGCGGGTTGCGGGCGAGGATGGCCGCCGCCACCACGTTGCCCGTGGCCACCACCTTCACCTGGCCGGAGAGGAAGGCAGAGATGGTGGAGTTGTTGTCCTCGTAGCGCTTGATGTCGGCGGTGGGCGGGGCGACCTTGGTCAATTCCAGGTCCTCCACCGAGCCGCGGGTGACGCCCACCGTCATGCCGGCGATGTCCTCCACCTTCTCCACCTTCACGTCGGCGGGGCCGAAGATGCCGTTGAAGAACGGGGCATAGGCCACGGAGAAATCCATCACCTTCTCGCGCTCGGGATTCTTGCCGAGGCTGGAGATGACGAGGTCCACCTTCTTGGTCTGGAGATAGGGAATGCGGTTGGCGCTGGTTACCGGCACCAGCTCCGCCTTCACGCCGAGCTTGGCGGCGATGAGGTTGGCCACGTCTATGTCATAGCCGAGCGGCTTGAGGTCCACGCCCACCGATCCGAAGGGTGGGAAATCCTGCGGCACGGCGATGCGAATCACGCCGGCCTTCATGATGCTGTCGAGGGTGTCCGCCCGCGCGGCCGTCGAAAGCGCCGCCGGGGCCATGGCGCCGAGAAGGACGCCGGCGGCGAACGCCATCTGAAGGAAAGTCCTGCGATCTGAGCGCATGTCGCGCCTGCCTCCCTGACACGGCGCCACAGCGCCTTTCGTCCAAGGGTTGAGCAAGGCCTATGCCAAGGTGATCGGGGGGCGCGCCTTTCCCGCAGGAGGCGAGGTGTCACGCGGCGGTCACACGACGCATGGGATCCGGGGCGGCATGCCGTGACGGGATGGAGCAGGGCGGGACACACTAAAATGCCCCGCCCGATGTCTCGGACGGGGCATTTGCATAAATTTCAGGCGCCCAGGATTAGGGCAGACCCCTTCAGGGAACCTCAGTTCGCCTGGGAGGCCTTGTTGGGGCTCGCCGGGAAGGCGGCGTTCTTGACGGTGCCCTTCATCAGTTCGACGGCGAGCTTCAGCTGGGTGTCGTCCTTCGGATCCGGCGGGACGTAGGAGGGCGAGCCCGTCGCTTCGTCGTCGCCGTTCTTCAGGTGGCCCTTGAGGGAGGCTTCCCCGCGGGTGGTATCAGCGGCGGCACCGAGCTTCTGCTTCATCTCGTCCGGCAGGTCCTGAACCAGGACGATGTCCGGCTCGATGCCCTTGGCCTGGATGGAGCGGCCCGACGGCGTGTAGTAGCGCGCCGTGGTCAGGCGCAGCGCACCATTCTGGCCGAGCGGAATGATGGTCTGCACCGAAGCCTTGCCGAACGAGCGCGAACCGAGGACGGTGGCGCGCTTGTGGTCCTGCAGGGCGCCGGCCACGATCTCCGAGGCCGAGGCCGAGCCGCCGTTGACCATCACGATCACCGGCCGGCCCTTGGTGAGGTCGCCGCCGCGGGCGTTGAAGCGCTGCGTCTCCTCGGCGTTGCGGCCGCGGGTGGAGACGATCTCGCCACGCTCCAGGAAAGCGTCGGACACCGCCACCGCCTGATCCAGCAGGCCGCCGGGATTGTTGCGCAGATCCAGGATGTAGCCCTTGATCTTGTCCGGGCCGATCTTGGCGGTCAGCTCGTCGATGGCCTTCTTCAGGCCCTCGTAGGTTTGCTCGTTGGTGAACGAGTTGAGGCGGATATAGGCGATATCGTCCGATTCGACCCGCGAGCGCACTGTCTGGATCTTGATGGTGTCGCGCACCAGCTTGATCTCGATGGGCTTCTCCACGCCCTTGCGCAGGATGGTCAGCGTGATCGGCGTGTTCACCGGGCCGCGCATCTTGTCCACGGCCTCGTTCAGGGTCAGGCCCTGCACCTGGTCGTTGTCCAGCTTGGCGATGAGGTCGCCGGAGAGGATGCCGGCCTTGCTCGCCGGGGTGTCCTCCATGGGAGTCACCACCTTCACGAGGCCGTCTTCCATGATGACCTCGATGCCGAGGCCACCGAATTCGCCGCGCGTCTGCACCTGCATGTCGCGGTGGTTCTTCGCGTCCATGTAGGAGGAGTGCGGATCAAGCGACTGGAGCATGCCGTTGATGGCAGACTCGATCAGCTTGGCGTCGTCGGGCTTCTCCACATAGTCCGTGCGGACGCGCTCGAACACGTCGCCAAACAGGTTGAGCTGCTTGTAGGTGTCCGAGGACGCAGCCTCGGCGGCGGTGCCCAGGAAGAAAGGCGCCAGCACACGCGGCTGGACCGCTGCAACGGCCACGAGGGCGCCAGCCGCCACGCCGAAAAGAAATAGAGACGTCCGACGCATCATCCACGTACCTTCTGACTGTCCGTTGCGGCCCACCACGGGGTAGGATCTATGGAGATCCCGTCTTTTCGGAACTCGACATATAATTGGGGCTGTCCCAAGGCTGTGCCAGCCTCATTGCCAAAACGTAATCCGGCTGTCGGAACAACGCTCGGAGCCTGACCTGCGGCCAGCGTCGGCCCCTGGCTTGAAGCCGGTACCGCCGCGCCGCGCGCCGCCGGTCCCGCGGTCCGCGACAGGCCGCCCATCACCCCCACCGGCTCGCCCGCGAGAACGAACTGTCCAAGGTCGACGGTGATCCGCTCCATGCCTGCCATCAGGATATGGTAGCCGCCGCCCGCGTTGATGATCAAGAGTTGTCCGTAGCTGCGGAACGGCCCGGCATAGACCACCCAGCCATCCGCCGGCGCGCTGACGGGGGCGCCGGCGCGGGTGGCGATGGTCATGCCCTTCTCAGCCCCGCCCACGCTGTCGGGGGCGCCGAAAGTCTTCACCGTCACGCCGGCAACCGGCAATGGCAGCAAGCCCTTAGCCTGGCTGAAGGCGATGGCGGGGGTAATCCGTGCCGGATTGCGCAAAGCGGTGAGGTCCGGCTTGCCCGGTTCGACGGGGCGGGTGACGGCTTTCGCGGCGTCGGCGGCGCGGGCGGACGGCCCCACTTCCGTCTCCAGTCTCGTCACGAGATCGTGCACGTCGCCGGTGGCCTTGGCGACGGTCTCGGCCTGGCTTTTTTCGGCCTGCGGAACCGGCTGCTCCTCGGCCTGGCGGCGCTGACGTTCCGTCACCAGGATAGAGAGCCGCTTGCGGTCGTCGTCCAGCTCTGCCTTCAGGCGGGTGAGGCTGTCGCGGGCGGCGGTCAGCTCGCCGCGCACCCGCGCCTGCTCCGACAAGTCGGCCGCCAGCGTCTCCGCCTCCACCCGCAATTCCGGCAGCAGCGCGCCGAGAAGAATGGCCGAGCGCACCGCGTCCAGTGCATCGTCCGGGCGCATCAGCAGGGCCGGCGGCGGTTCCCGGCCCATGCGCATCAGCGCCGCCAGCACCTGGGCCAGCACGCCGCGCCGCTTGGCGAGGGAGGCGCTGAGGTCCGCGGCGGAGCCGTCGAGCATGACGATCCGCCCCTCCACGTCGATAAGCTGCTGCTCGACGGAGCGGGTGCGGGTGGCGGTTTCCACCAGCATCTGGTTGAGCCGGGCGCGATCGCCCTTGGCCGCCTCCAGCTCCACGCGCAGGCGCTTCTGCGCCTCCTCGGTGCCGCGCAGGTCGGATTTCAGCGCATCGGTATCAAGGCCGGAGCGCGAGGGTACGGGGGGCGGCAGCGGCACCACGGCGGGCGCAGCGCCCGGTTGGCCAAGCGCCGGCATCGCCGCCGGCAGCAGGCCGGCGAGCGCGAGCGACAGGAGCAGGGCGGCCCTTGCGGTCATGGCCCCGATCCTCGGGGAAACAGGGTTTAGGAGACGTTAACCTTCGCGTTCCGGCCGGCACATCCGACGGGGTTTCCCCCGCCGGATGCAAGGCCGGGTGCTGCGATCATCCCTCCATGCTCTCCAGCTCGGAGATCATGCGGTCGATGAGGGACAGGCCGGTCTGCCAGAACGCCGGGTCGCGGGCGTCGAGGCCGAACGGGGCCAGCAGCTCGGCATGGTGCTTGGTGCCGCCCGCCGAGAGCATCTCCAGATAGCGGTCGGCAAAGCCGTCCGCCGCATTCTCGTAGACCGCATAGAGCGAGTTCACGAGGCAGTCGCCGAAGGCATAGGCGTAGACGTAGAACGGCGAGTGGATGAAGTGGGGGATGTAGGTCCAGAACGTCTCGTAGCCCGTGCCGAGGTGGATGGCCGGGCCGAGGCTCTCGCCCTGCACCTTCATCCAGATCTCGCCGATCTTCTCGGAGGTCAGCTCGCCCTGCCGGCGCTCGATGTGGACGTCGCGCTCGAAAGTGTAGAAGGCGGTCTGGCGCACCACCGTGTTGATCATGTCCTCCACCTTCTGGGCCAGCATGATCTTGCGGGCGCGAGGCGTCTCGGCGCCGTCCAGCAGCCGGCGGAAGGTGAGCATCTCGCCGAACACCGAGGCGGTCTCGGCCAGGGTCAGCGGGGTGGGCGCCATCAGCGCGCCCTGCCGGGCGGCCAGCACCTGGTGCACGCCGTGGCCCAGCTCATGGGCGAGCGTCATCACGTCCCGCGGCTTGCCCTGGTAGTTGAGCAGCACATAGGGATGAGCCGAGGGCACGGTGGGGTGCGCGAAGGCCCCCGGCGACTTGCCGGGGCGCACCGGGGCATCGATCCAGGACTTCTCGAAGAAGGTGCGGGCGATGTCCGCCATCTTCGGCGAGAAGGCGCCGTAGGCCGAAAGCACCGTGTCCTTGGCCTCGCCCCAGCCGATGTCGCGGGTCTCCACCTTGGGCAGCGGCGCGTTGCGGTCCCAGAACTCCAGCTTGTCCTTGCCGAACCAGCGGGCCTTCAACGCGTAATAGCGGTGGGACAGGCGCGGGAAGGAGACGCGGATCGCCTCCACCATGGCGTCCACCACCTCCTTCTCCACCCGGTTGGCGAGATGGCGGGAGGAGGCCACGTCCGTAAAGCCGCGCCAGCGGTCGGAGATTTCCTTGTCCTTGGCCAGGGTGTTGGTGATGAGGGTGAACAGACGCAGGTTCTTGCCGAAGGTGTCGGCCAGCGCCAGCCCGGCGGACTTGCGCACCTCTTCCCTCGGGTCCTGCATCAGGTTGAGGGTGGGCTCGATGGCAAGGTCCTGCCCGTCCACGGTGAAGCGCAGGGACGAGATGGTCTCGTCGAACAGCCGGCTCCAGGCGCCGCGGGAGGGGTTCGACTTCTCGTGGAACAGCTGCTCGATCTTGTCGTCGAGTTGGTAGGGCTTGTCCTTGCGCAGGTCCTCCACCCAGGGGCGGTAATAGGCGAGCGCCGGATCGGCCATGGCGGCTTCGAGGGCCGCGTCGTCCAGCCGGTTCATCTCCAGCGTGAAGAACAACAGATGCGTGGAGGCGTCGGTGAGGCGCTCCTGGATGTCGCCGTAGAACTTGGCGCGGGCCGGGTCCGAGGTATCGCCGGCATAGATCAGGCTGCCGTAGGAGGCGATGCGGCCGAGCAGGTCGTCCACTTCCTCGTAGCTCTTCACCGCCGCGCCCAGCGCCGCGCCGCCGTCGGGAAGGGCGAGCAGGGCGGCAAGCTTGCCCTTGAACGCGGTTTCGAACGCGGTGCAGGCGACATCGGCCTTATCCAGGTCCGCCTTCAGCTCGGGCGAATCCATGGCCGGGTAGAGGTCGGTCAGGTTCCATTCGGGCAGGCGCTCGGCGGTGGGCACCGCTGCGGCGGTGGCTGGCGCGGCGTGACGGGCGGCGGCAAACGCGCTCTCGAAGTCGGCCGAAAGAACGGGATGGGCGGACGCGCGCAAAGCGGGCGAACGGAAGAATGGGTGCAACATGGAACCTCCGGACCGTGGCGGCGCGCGCGGCTCGCACCGCGGGCGCCGGTCGTCGGGGACAAAATCGCCGCATTGGGCCGGCGCCGCAAGCCGGCCCCGACGCGCCGGTGTGAATGCAGGGCCGGGACGGGGAGGCCGGAGGTGCTCAGGGGTTCTTAACCATCCCCCGCCAAGCTCCCGGTGATTCTCTCTTCCGTCCTGCCGCAAGCGATTCCTGAATGACCCTGCCCCTGCTTCTGGTCGAAGACGACCCCGTCGAGGCCCGTCGCCTCTCGTCGGCCCTCGCCGGCCTCGGCTACGAGGTGACCTTGGCCGAGGACGGCGACGCGGCGCTGGACCAGCTGGCCGTCCGCGCCTTCGACGTGGTGCTGCTGGATCTGGTGGTGCCCGGCCTCGACGGCATGGGCGTGCTCGACGCCATGGCGGCGCGCGGACTTGCGGTTCCGGTGGTGGTGCAGGTGACGGCGGCCGGGCTCGATGCCGCCTCGGGCGCCATTCGCTCCGGCGCCCGGGATTTCGTGGTGAAGCCGGCCGGCGTGCTCCGCCTTCAGGTAGCCCTTGCCAATGCGGTGGCCCTCGGCCGCGCCGCGCCACCGGCGACCCGGCCCGCGCGGACCCAGCCGGACGCTGTGCAGCCGGAAAACGCGCAGCCGGACAATGTGGTGGCCTTCACCCCCGCGTCCGGCCCGTTCGCCGTGGCGCAGACCGTCCGCGACAGCAGTCCCGACGCCCTGCTGCCCCCGACGCTGCGCAGCGACAGCCTGGCCTATGCCCGCCTCGATGCCGCCGGCCATGCCCGGCGGCTGGAGCAGATCGAGGCCGAGGCCATCCGCTTTGCCTGCCACCTCTACGGCGGGCGCATGGCGGAGGTGGCCCGCCGTCTCGGCATCGGCCGCTCCACCCTCTACCGCAAGCTCGCCGAGCTGGACCTTGACGCGGTAGGCCGCAACCGCGACGGGGAACCATCCGTCGAGCGGTTTGTTGCCGCTGAGTGACAAGTGAGTGAAAACCTTTGCCCGCTCAAGCTTGTGAGTTGATCGGAACCCCGGAGCGGGGCACCAACGGGCGGGGCTGCGGCGAGGAGAAGGCCATGTTTGGGGCCAGTAGGTACGGGGCTAAAGGGTTTCGGCACCAGGACGAGGGGGTGGCGGGACCACTTGCCCGGCTGATGGCCCGGGGCCTCGTGGGCGCATCGCTCGCCGCTTCACTTGCCGTGGCCATGCCCGCCTGGGCGGAGCAGCCCGACCCGCCCGCCGCCGTGCCGGTCACCAGCAATGCCGGCATGGGAACGGGCGACGCGCCTCTCACCACGCCGCTGCCTCCCGTGACGGCCTCCGCCCCCCGCGCTGCCGCCGCAACGCCTGCACCCGTCTCCGCCCCGACATCGTCCGCGCCCGTGCGCGGTGGCGTGGATTCGGCCGGCGATACGCCGCAGATCCATCCGTCGCACCCGTCCGCGCCCGCGCAGCCCGCCCACGCCGAGACGGCGCCCGCCCCGGCACAGCCGGCTGCAGTGCAGCCTGCTGCGACAATCGCCGCGCCCGCACCGGCCGTGACCCCGGCCCCCGCGACGCCCCCGGTGACGGTCGCCGCCGAAGATCCTCTCGCCCCCGTGGCCGAGGCCATCGCGGCGCTGCTGGCCACGCCCGAGAGCGTCACCTCATCGAAGAAGGAGCAGGAAGCCCTCGTCGCCTTCTACGGCGCACGGCAGAACATGCCGGTGTTCGTGGGCCTGAAGGGCGTCGACGCCCGTGGCAAGGCGGCCATCGCCCGCTTCGAGGCCGCCGGCGAGGACGGCCTTGAGCCCACCGATTATGCGGTGCCCCTGCCGAGGCCCGGCGCCACCGCCGCAGATCTCGCCCGCACCGAGCTGAAGCTCGCCGTCGCCGTCCTCACCTATGCCCGCCACGCCCAGGCCGGCCGCTTCGATCCCGGCCGCATCTCGGCGCTGGTGACGCCGGTGCGCGATATTCCCGATCCCACGGCGGTGCTGGCCAAGGTGGCCTATGCCCCCGATGCCAATGCGGCGCTGGCCGCCTTCAACCCGACCCATGCCGGCTATCGCGCCCTGAAGGCGCAGCTCGCCCGGGTGACCGGCCAGACCCCTGGCGTGGTCGCCGTTCCGCCCGGCGCGCAGATCCGCCCCGGCGCCAGCGACCCGCGTATTCCCACCCTGCGCACCCGCCTCGGCATCACCGGCCGGGCAGCGGACGACAACGCCTATGACCCGGCGCTGGTGGATGCGGTGAAGGCCTTCCAGGAGGCCGCCAAGATCAAGCCCACGGGCATCATCGGCCCCTCCACCATCGCCGCCCTCAACGCCGGCGCCACCCCGGGCGGCGGCAGCCTGAAGTCGGACGTGATCGCCAACATGGAGCGCTGGCGCTGGCTGCCGCGTGACCTCGGCGAAGCCTATGTGATGGTGAACATTCCGGAATTCCTGGTCCGCATCTACCAGAGCGGCCATGAGATCCACGAGACGCGCGTAGTGGTGGGCAAGCCGGAGACGCCGACCCCCCTGCTCACGCGCGAGATGCAGTACATCGTGGTGAACCCGGCGTGGAACATCCCGCCGTCCATCGCCCGCAACGAAATGATGCCGCTTTTGCGCTCCGACCCCTCGGCGCTGGCGCGGCGCGGCATCGAAGTGGTGCGCAACGGGTCCGGCGGCTATTCCTTCCGGCAGGTGCCCAGCGAACGCAACGCCTTGGGACGCATCAAGTTCATGTTCCCCAACGACCATTCGGTCTACCTGCACGACACCCCGTCCAAGGCGCTGTTCCAGAACGACCGGCGCGCCTACAGCCATGGCTGCGTGCGGGTCTATGAGCCGCTCAAGTTCGGCGAGGTCATCTTCAATCTCGGCCTGCCCAACGACAACTGGACCCAGTCGCGCATCGGCAAGATGTTCGGCAGCTCCGAGCGCTATGTGAACCTGAAGCAGCGCTTCCCGGTGCACATCGTCTATTTCAACGTGGTGGTGGACGATGCCGGCCGCCTTGCGGTGCGCGAGGACCTCTACGGCATCAATGCCGAGACCAAGACCCTGCTCGGCCTCACCAGCAAGCAGCGAATCGCCGACGGCACTTCCACCCGGGGTACCGCGCCCAAGACGCGCTGACCCTTCACACCATACCGCCACGACAGGGACGGCCCAACGGCCGTCCCTTTATTTTTCAATGATTTGAAACATATCGCGCTGCGATAGCGCGTCAGTCTGCCGCATTTTGACCCTGTGAATATCGCACGTAACAGGTTGCCTGGTGCGGCAAAGCCACAGCCTGCCGAAAGGAGCGGCACGTTTTTGCCACACTCCGCCGATAACTCACGGACCCGTGACCGATCAATGGGGGAAACCTCGGCGGCGGCCGCATGGGGGCGCGGGGTGTCAACTCACCCTTAACCGAACCCGACAAGACTCTCATCCCATAGCGTCGCGGCAACAGTCGCGGCGTCCTTGACATCTGAGCCTCGGGTTCGAGACATTGGCCATCCGTTCCGCGACCACCGCCGCCCGATCCCTGCGCGCAAAAGCCTTGCGCTTCGCAGGGCTGCCTGCGCTCCGGGCGGTCGCCATCGGGACGAGCCTGCTGATCGCCGGCACCTCGTCGCTGCAGAATGCGGTGGCCAACGGCGACACCCGCACCATCACCCTGCACCACACCCATTCCGGCGAGAGCGGCAGCTTCACCTTCAAGAAGAACGGCCGCTATGACGGCGAGGTACTGGCCCAGCTCAATCATTTCCTGCGGGACTGGCGCAACCAGAAGTCCACGCAGATGGATCCGGCCCTGTTCGACATCGTATGGGAGGTCTATCGCGAGACCGACGCCACGGCGCCCATCCAGATCGTGTCCTCCTACCGCTCGCCCGAGACCAATTCCATGCTGCGCGCGCGCTCCAGCGGCGTGGCGAAATTCTCCCAGCACATGCTGGGCCGGGCCATGGATTTCTATATTCCGGGCGTGAACCTCACCGAGCTGCGCGTGGCCGGCCTTCGGCTCCAGCGGGGCGGCGTGGGCTTCTATCCCACCTCGGGCTCGCCCTTCGTCCACATGGACACGGGCAACGTGCGCCACTGGCCGCGCATGACCCATGACCAGCTCGCCCGCGTCTTCCCCGACGGCAAGACCGTGCATGTGGGCACCGATGGACGCCCGCTCTCGGGCTATGCGGCGGCCCTCGCCGAAATCCAGGCCCGCGGCTCCAAGGCCGGCGTCGCCGTGGCTTCGGCCGATGGCGGCAAGGGCGTGAAGAACTTCTTCTCCGGCCTGTTCGGCAAGAAGGATGCGGAGGACGACGAGGGCGGCGAGACCACCACCGTCGCGGCCGCCGCCAGCGCCCAGGAGCCCGCCACCCAGGAAACCGCGCCCGCCCGCGCCAGCGCCAAACCCGCGCCGGCCACCGCCGCCGTCCAGGTGGCGACCGCGCCCGTGCCCCCGTCCCGTCCGGCCGAGATCGCCGCCGGAGCGCTGGTGGCCGCCAATGCCAGCCTGTTCGCCCCTCTGCCCCAGCGTCGCCCGGCCGAGGCCGGTGGTCGCGACGCCCGGGTGGCGAGCCTGACCGCGCCCGGCTCCAATGCCGGTGCGGCGCCGTTGCCCGCCGTCATCACCCGCGGCGTGGCGAGCGAAGACGGTCCGGCGCTGGGCTATGCCTCTCCGGGCCCCCTGAGCGAGCAGCGCAGCGCCCTCTCGGGCGGCATGATGCCCAACGCCCCTACCCCGACCGTGGCCCACGCGCCCGCGACCCCCGGAAAGCCGCGCGCCCGGGTCAGCGAGATCACGTTCGGCCGGCTGTTCCTGTCGCCGAGCCTCGCCACGGAACTGTATCTGCGCACGCCGGAGCTGCGGCAGCTCGCCACCTTCATGGCGCCGCCCCACGAAGTGGTGGCCACCGCCTTCTCGCGGGATGCCTCGTTCGGCCTGAAATCGCGCTTTTCCGGCACCGCGGTGGCGGACCTGCCCACCTATGTGTTCCGCGCGCCCGCCCTCGCCTATACCCAGCGCATGTGAGGGGCGAAGGCGCCCGCACCTGAGATAGGCGGCTGACGCGGCGGGGCACTCCCCGCCGCCCTGAATTGCTCCAGAAGCTTGTGTTAACGCGCTTTTTTTTCAAGCGAAGCGCTGTCCGCTTCGCTTGAAAATGCCCTAGACGAAGATGCCCAGCGCCTGGAGATAAAGCTCCACGATCGCTTCCAGCTCCTTGCGCTCCTCCGCGTCTTCCTTGCGGATCTTGAGGATGGCGCGCAGGGCCTTCACGTCGAAGCCGTTGGCCTTGGCCTCGGCGAACACATCCTTGATGTCGTCAGCGATGGCCTTCTTCTCCTCCTCGAGGCGCTCGATGCGCTCGATGAAGGACTTGAGCTGCTCCTTGGCAAAGCCCGCGGGGCCGTCTGATACGTCTTCAGCCACCTGGCCGGTCTCCTTGGCTCGAAAGCGCGCTCCAAAGGCCAAGCCAGCCTGCGGAACGCGCGAAATACGGGTCCGAAGCCGGCACGGCTCCAGAACGGGAGGAAGATAGAGGCCGCCGCGCGGGTCCGCGTCAAGGATGCGTCCCCGCTATCCACGCCGCAGCCGGGATAGGACGGCAACTTATGGTATCTCGATCCGAAATGCCGGTCCGATGGCCCCACCACCCGGGAGAAACCGGCCCTGTTGCGGCGGGCCGGGATTGGCGCGATACCCCGCCCAGCCTCGACCGCCGCTTCCGGCGCGCCTGATGCCCCGAACCCGATTCCATCCGTGACAGCCCAGCCCTTCCCGCGCCTCGCCCTCGGCATCGCGACACTGACCCTCGGCGCGCTCGCCATGGGCGCCTCGGTCCTGTTCGTGCGGCAGGCGGATGTGGGGCCGTTCGCCAGCGCCTTCTGGCGGGTGGGCCTCGCCTTGCCCGTGCTCGCCGCCTGGGCCGCGCTGGCGGAGGGGCGCCGAGCGTTCCGGCCGGATCGCGCCTCGCTGCTGGCCGGGGGCTTCTTTGCCGGCGACCTCATCTTCTGGCACCTCGCCATTCTCGGCACCACGGTTGCCAATGCCACCGTGCTCGCCACCACCTCCCCGGTCTGGATCACCGCCTTCGCCGTTCTGGTGCTGCGCCAGAAGGTCTCCCGCGCCGGCTGGACCGGGCTCGGCCTGTGCGGGCTCGGGGCGCTGGCGCTGGTGGGCCGCAGCTGGCAGTTCGATCCCGCCCACCTGCCGGGTGACGCCGCCGGACTGGTCACCGCCCTGTTTTTCGCCGGCTATTTCCTCGCCCTGAGCCGCGCCCGACTGACGCGGAGCGCTGCGGCAGCGACGCTGGTGTCCACCGCCGCCACGACAGTCATCCTGTTCGGGGTGGCTCTTCTCGCCGAGCTGAACCTGTGGCCTGCGAGCGCCGGAGGGGTGGCAGCGCTGGTGGCCTTGGCCCTCGTCGCCCAGGTGGGCGGGCAGGGGCTGATGGCGGTGGGACTCGCTTTGGTGCCGCCGGCCTTCGGCGCGCTGGTGTTCTTCCTGGAGGTGGTGTCGGCGGCGGTGCTCGGCGCCGTCCTGCTGCACGAACCCATCGGCGCCCTTCAGGCGGTGGGCGGGCTGCTCATCCTCACCGGGCTGGTGGTGGCCCGGCCGCGGCAGGCCGAGGGGCGAGCGCTGCCTCGCTCGCGCCCCGATCCGGCGGCAGAAGGGGCGGCAACGGCCCAAGACCGCCCGCCAGACCGCCCATCCTCGCGCGGGCATTGACGGGCCGGTGCCGGAGAGGCACACACCATCGCGACATGTCCTTCCCCTCCGACGGCATGACCCGTTTCTTCCCCCTGAGCCAGCGCCTCGCGCGTGCGATGTCGCGCGACAGCCGCCGTTTGTGCCAAGCGCTGCTCGTGCTGTGCGCGGCGGTGCCGGCCGTGTCGCTCTTTCCCGATGCCGCCGCCGCCGAATTCCGCCTGTGCAACCGCACCCAGAGCCGGATCGGCATCGCCCTCGGCTACAAGGACGGCGATATCTGGACCACGGAAGGCTGGTGGAACGTCTCGGCGAACAGCTGCGAGACCTTGCTGCGCGGCGAGCTGACGGCTCGGTTCTATTACCTCTACGCCGTGGACTACGACCAGGGCGGGGAATGGGCCGGCAAGGCCTATATGTGCACGCGGGAAAAGGAATTCACCATCAAGGCCGCCGACGACTGCCTCGCCCGCGGCTTCGATCGCACCGGCTTCTTCGAGGTGGACACTCAGGAGCAGAAGGCCTGGACCGTGCAGCTGACCGAATCGGGACAGAGCAAGCCGGCACAGGCGAACGTGCCTCCGCCGCCTCCCCCGCCGCCCAGACCTAGATAGGCAATCCCAGATAAGGCGGGCCCGGCAAGGACGGCGCCGGGGCGGTCGGCCTCAGATGCCGCGACCTTCCACCTTCAACGACAGCTGGCTTTCCATCTCTTCGGCGCCGTCGAGGCGCGGATTGACCTCGCGCGCCTTGCGCACCGCCTCCAGCGCGCGCTTGTCGTCGCCCAATTCGCGCATGATGAGGGCGAGGCCGTAGAGCATGGCGTATTGGCGCGGCTCGCGGGCCAGCACCTCGCGGATGTCGGCGAGGGCGCCGCCATAATCGTCGCGCATGTAGAGAATGGTAGCGCGCTTGCTGCGGGCGCCCAGATCGTCGGGCTCGATCTCGATGACCTGGTCGAGGATCTGAAGGGCGAGGTCGAACGCCTTGGCCTCTGCGGCCGCGCCAGCCCGCGCCATCAGCAGGTCCACGCTCGGGCTGCCGGACTCGGAGAACAGCTGGTCGAGCCGGTCGGCGATCATCTTGGAGCTGCGGTCGTCCGGCGCCACTTTCAGCGCGGCGAACAGGCCTTCGAGCTGGGTGCGCTTGTCCTTGGGCAGGCGCGGGCGCGCGGGGGCGGCCTCTGCAGGCGGGCGGGCCTCGGACGGCCCCGTGGGCACGCCGGGCAACGGCACGGGAATGCGCTCTCCCGGCAGCACGGATTGGGCTGCGGCACCTGTGGACAACGCGACCATGAGGGGAAGAGAGAAAAGAAGCGCAGCCGGCCAAGCGCGCCTCTCCCATCTGCGGAAAGTGCGGATGAAAGGGGCGGGAATGGGCGGCGTGTCCTCGGTCATTCCTGAAGTTTCCGCCCAAGCGCCGATCACGTCAACTCACCCGCCGGCGGGAAGCCGGGCGGGGCGGTCACGATGCGGGGAGACGGCAGGCGACAGAGGCTAGCACAGAACCCGGTAGGGCAAGCAATGGCGCGGGCAGAGGTGAACGCCCGCGCGGCTCAGCCCTGGCGCGCCTTGTAGCGCTTCTGGGTCTTGTTGATGATGTAGACGCGGCCCTTGCGGCGGACGAGACGGTTGTCCCGGTGGCGGCCGAGCAGCGACTTCAGCGAATTGCGGATCTTCATGACAAACTCTTTCCGGCCGACCGCTGCGCGTTTCCGCGCGGCCCGTTTCGACACCGTGTTGCTGGATCGAGCCGGCGTGATAAGGGGCGAAGGCGCCGATGTCAATGCAGGCGGGCCGCCATCGCCTCATGCCCGGTGGTAAGGATGGCCCGAAAGGATGGTCACGGCGCGGTAGATCTGCTCCGCCAGCATCACCCGCACCAATTGATGGGGAAAGGTGGCGGTGCCGTAGGCGACCATGAGCGTGGCCTTGTCCCGCACCGCGTCGCACAGCCCGTCCGCACCGCCGATGACGAAGGCGAGGGCCGATAGCCCGCCGTCGCGCTGGGCCGCCATGCGCGACGCGAAATCCTCGCTGGAGAGCTGGCGCCCGCGCGGATCGAGCACAATCAGCCCCGCCCCCGCGGGCAAGGCCGCGAGCAGCGCCGCGCCCTCCTCCGCCATGCGGTCCTCGGCACGGCGGGCGGCGGATTCGGAAATCTCGATCATGTCGCAGGGGCCGAGGCCCAGGGCCCGGCCGGCAGGACGGATGCGGTCCACGTAGCGCGTGACGAGGTCACGTTCGGCCCCGGCCTTCAGCCGGCCGACACAGGCAAGAACGAGGCGCACGCGGCTCTCAGCAAGCCGTGCCGGGGCGCATCAGGGGCGCGTCCCGGACCACATCTTCTCGATGTTGTAGAAGCTGCGGACCTCGGGCTGAAAGACGTGGACGATCACGTCGTTCGCGTCGATGAGCACCCAGTCGCAGGCCGGCTGGCCCTCGACCCGCACGTGCTTGATCCCAGCCGCCTTCAGCGCCTCGATGAGGTGCTCGGCGACAGCACCCACATGCCGCTGCGAGCGGCCGGAGGCGATCACCATGTAGTCGGCGATGGAGGTCTTGCCACGCAGGTCGATGGAGACGATGTCCTCGGACTTGTCGTCTTCGAGCCGGGCAGTGACGAGGGCGAGAATCTCCTCGGCGTCGGGAAGCGCCCGGGAGACCGTGGCGGGCGGTGTCATCTCAGCGGCCGCCAGAAGTGCCGTCGTGGACAGGGGTCCAAATCCTCTTGATGGAGGCGACGGCACAAACCGTCGCACCCCCGCACAATGGGGCTAAATCAACGAAAATTCAAGATGTTTGGCGGACCGGCCCGTCGAGCCCCCCGCGCGCGGCCCGTATTCCCGTTGAAGACATGGGGGATTTCAGCCCGTGGAGGAACACCCAGGCGGGCGGTTTCAGCTCCGCCAGCAGGGGCGCATCGGTCTCCTCGATGCGGTAGCGCCCCAGCGCCTGGGCCGCCACGGAAGCGGTGGCGGCCAGGCTCTCGCCCATGCGGTCCACCACCGCCATGGGCATGAGATCGGCGATGGCCCGCCAGCGCTGCCAGCGATCGAAACGGGCGAGATTGTCCGCCCCCATGATCCACACGAAGCGCACCGTGGGCAGGCGCCGGGCCAGATATTCCACGCTCTGGTAGCTGTAGCGCACGCCCAGATCCGCCTCGAAGCCGGTCACGTCGATGCGCGGATGGCGCGCCACCCGCCGCGCGATGGCGACACGCTCCTCCAGTGGCGGCAACGCCCGATTGTCCTTCAGCGGATTGCCCGGCGTCACCAGCCACCACACCCGGTCGAGCCGCAGCCGCCGCAAAGCGAGCAGGCTCGCCGCGCGATGGGCCTCATGGGCCGGGTTGAAGCTGCCGCCGAACAGGCCGACGCGCAGGCCATCGGTCACCCACGGCATGTGGCGCGCGGCGCGGGGGCTCACCGCGCCGCCGTCCCGCGTCCCCGCGCTGGCGGGTGGAAAGCTCACGGACGGGTCTGCCCCGAGCCGTGGATGCGGTATTTGAACGAGGTGAGCTGCTCGGCGCCCACCGGGCCACGGGCATGCATGCGCCCGGTGGCGATGCCGATCTCCCCGCCGAAGCCGAACTCCCCGCCGTCGGCGAACTGGGTGGAGGCATTGTGGAGCACGATGGCGGAATCCACCTCCGCCAGGAACCGCTCCGCCGTCGCCACGTCCTCGGTGACGATGGAATCGGTGTGGTGGGAGCCGTGGGCCTCGATATGAGCGACGGCGCCGGCGAGCCCGTCCACCACTTTGGCGGCGATGATGGCGTCGAGATATTCCGTGTCCCAGTCCAGCGCCGTGGCGGGCTTCACCCGCGCGTCCACCGCCTGTACGGCCTCGTCGCCGCGCACCTCGCAGCCGGCGTCGATCAGCATCTCCACCAGCGGCTTCAGGTGGGTGGCGGCCACCGCCTGGTCCACCAGCAATGTCTCGGCGGCGCCGCAGACGCCGGTGCGGCGCATCTTGGCGTTCAGCACCACGGTCTTGGCCATGTCGAGGTCGGCGGCCTTGTCCACATAGACGTGGTTGATGCCGTCCAGATGGGCGAACACCGGCACCCGCGCATCGCTCTGCACCCGCGCCACCAGGCTCTTGCCGCCGCGCGGCACGATGACATCCATATTATTGTCGAGCCCGGCCAGCATCAGCCCCACCGCCGCGCGATCGGCGACGGCGACGAACTGCACCGCATCCTCCGGCAGGCCGGCGGACTTGAGGCCGGAGACGAAGGCGCGATGGATGGCGCCGGACGAGGCGATGCTGTCGGAGCCGCCGCGCAGGATCACGGCATTGCCGGCGCGCAGGCACAGAGCGGCGGCGTCCGCCGTCACATTGGGCCGGCTCTCATAGATGACGCCGATGACCCCCAGCGGCGTGCGCACGCGCTCGATCTTCAAGCCGTTGGGGCGGGTCCAGCTCTCGGTCACCTCGCCCACGGGATCGGCCAGAGCCGCCACCTGCTCCACGCCCTCGGCCATGGCCGCGATGCGGGCGGGGGTAAGGGTGAGGCGGTCGAGGAACGAGCCGGTCATGCCGTCCGCCTTTGCCTTGGCCACGTCGCCGGCATTGGCGGCGAGGATCTCGTCGGCGGCGGCGCGGATGGCGGCGGCGGCGGCATGGAGCGCCTGCGTCTTCGCCTCGGGCGCGGTGAGGGCGAGGGCGCGGGAGGCGGCGCGGGCGCGCCGGCCCATGTCGCCCATATAAGCGGCAAGATCCGCCCCGGTATCCGCCGGCGGCACGGACCGGCCCGCGACGGCGGAAACATCGGTACGGGCGGCGGAGGCGGTGGCCATGGCAGGGTCTCGCTGACGGATAAGACGATGGTGCCTCATAAGATAGGCATCACCATCCTGATTAGCACGTCAGAGGCGAAATGCGACAGGCCGGAGCAGGGTACCGGACTGGCGGCGTGGTCGTTGGTCGCCAAGGCGATGCTGGCGATGCGGCGGCCTCCCGATCAGAAACGCGGATCGACCCTCGGGAGCGCCGGCGGCTCCTGATGTATCCGCTTCAGCTCGGCATAGGACACGGACAACAAGGCGAAGAAGAAGACCGACTCCGCGAGAGCCAGGAAATTTCCAAGCAACGCAAGCAGCGCGCCCCAGACGGAGGGTATCGATCCGCCGGTCAAACTGAAGGTCTCGTTCGCCATAAAGCTCCACTGCCCCTGAATGGGCACCTGCGACTGAACCGTTATTGTCTCCTGGCTCAGGTCCGCAAGCCCCAGCATCGATGCCAGAAACTGAGCCGCCAGCAGGAGCAGTGCCACGCCAATCAGCGCGAGAAACAAAAGCCCATTGGCCAAGAAAAGGCGTATCGAATTGCCGCGCCCCAGGCGCCAGGCCTCGCGCCACGGTATGGGCCGCCCCAGCGCCCGGGAGGGCAGGCGAAGCATGAGGCGAACCCCAACGAAGACGGCGGCCAGCCACGCCCCGATCACCGACACGAAGATCAGCGCTTCCGGCATAAGCGGGGAGACAAATTGCCGGAACAGGCTGTCCACCCCCATGAACGCGAAGAGCAGGGGAAACATCACCAGCAGGCCAAAAAGCATAAGCACCAGGGAGTCGAGGGCATAGCCGACAACGCGCCCCGCCCCCCACCCCAGCGTCTGCGCATTCAGGCCGGCGGCTCCGCGCAGCACCTCGTTATGGGTCAGCAGCGCAATCACGATGGACAGCACGCTCAGGAGGACCCCGTCGGCAAGCGATAGCAGGCTCAAGCGCACGCTCGGCACCTGCACCTGCCCTTGCGCCACCACCGCGATCTGGGCGAAGGATATGGCCACAAGGGCTACGGCGAAGATCAGGATGATCAGCCAATGCCGCTGCACGACGAAGACGCCCCAGCGCAGCGCGAGCTTCACCGTGTCGAAAACCGGAAGCTTTTCATGGTCCATGGCCGCCCTCGACGCTGGGTGACCAATCGCGACAGGCGACAGCCGGCCCCCTCAACCGTCGCGGGCACAGCCGGTATTGGAGGATGTGCAACCTGTCGAGCGCGGGACGGTGCGGCAACTTGCCGATCACGCAGCGGCAGCATGGGCCTTCGGGCTTAGGAAGGCCCTCTCACTCCACCCCCAGCGCCATGTCGTCGCGGTGGATCATCTCCGAGCGGCCCTGGCCGCCCAGCATGGCCTCGATCTCGGGGGTGGTGCGGCCCATGATGCGGGCGGCGTGGGTGGAATCGTAGGCCACCAGCCCCCGGCCCACCTCGGCGCCGTCCGGACCGCGCAATACCACCGCATCGCCGCGGTCGAACAGGCCCTCCACCCGCTTCACCCCGGCCGGCAGAAGGCTCGCGCCACGGCGCAGGGCCGCCACCGCGCCGTCGTCCAGATGCAACGTGCCGCGCGGCTCCAGCGCCCCGGCAATCCAGCTCTTGCGGGCCCGGACGGGGTTGGCGGAGGTGAGGAACCAGGTGCAGCGCCCGCCCTCCACGATGCGCTTCAGCGGGTTCTTCACGTGGCCGGAGGCGATGACCATGTGGGTGCCGGCGGAGGTGGCGATCTTGCCGGCCTCGATCTTGGTGCGCATGCCGCCGCGCGAGAGTTCGGAGCCCGCATCCCCGGCGATGGCCTCGATCTCGGCGCCGATGCGCGGCACCACCGGGATGAGGGTGGCGTTGGGGTCCTGCGTCGGCGGGGCGGTATAGAGCCCGTCAATGTCCGAGAGCAGCACGAGGAGGTCGGCGCTGGCCATGGTGGCGACCCGGGCGGCGAGGCGATCATTGTCGCCGTAGCGGATCTCGGTGGTGGCCACCGTATCGTTCTCGTTGATGATGGGCACCGCCTTGAGGTCCATCAGCCGGCCGAGGGTGGAGCGGGCGTTGAGGTAGCGCCGGCGCTCCTCGGTGTCGCCGAGAGTCAGCAGCACCTGTCCGGCGGTAATTCCGTAGTGACCAAGGATCTGCGCCCAGGTGCGCGACAGGGTGATCTGGCCCACGGCGGCGGCGGCCTGGCTGTCCTCCAGCTTCAGCGGTCCCTTGGGCAGGCCGAGCACGGTGCGCCCCAAGGCGATGGCGCCGGACGACACCACCATCACCTCGCAGCCGCGGGCATGGAGCGTCGCGATGTCCTCCACCAGCGAGGTGAGCCAGGCGAGCTTCACCCGCCCGTGGTCGCGGTCCACCAGCAGGGCGGAGCCCACCTTGATGACGATGCGGCGGAAGTCGGTGAAGACGGGGGTCTTCGTCGCCGTCGAATTGGGCGCCGTCGGATCTGATGTTGAATCTGTCGATGTCATCGAAGTTCTGGAACCTTCAGCACGCCGGCGGACGGGCGGCACGCGCCGGCGCGTGAGAGGTCATCCCCCTTGAAGAGAAGCGGCGCGACATGCGCCCCGGCGACGGCATAGGCCATCGGGTCGCCGAAGTTCAAGCCCGCCGAATCCCTCCGATGGCATGGCCGCGGTGGATCACTGCCGCCAGATCACGGCCTCCACGCGTCCCGCGGTTCCTCTTCCTTTTCGGCGCCGCGCTCCTGCTCCACCACGGAGAGCAGCAGGCGCAACGCCTCCTGAACCCCTTGCCCCGACTGGGCCGAGAGCAGAAGCGGCGTCTTCTTGGCGGCCCGCTTCAGGCGCTCCTTCTGCTGCTTGAGCAGCTCGGGGGAAAGCGCATCCACCTTGGACAGGGCCACGATTTCCGGCTTCTCGTCGAGGCCGTTGCCATAGGCGGCAAGCTCGGCCCGCACCGTCTTGTAGGCCTTGCCGGCGTGCTCGGAGGTGCCGTCCACCAGATGCAGCAGCGCACGGCAGCGCTCCACATGACCGAGGAAGCGGTCGCCGATGCCCACCCCCTCGTGCGCGCCCTCGATGAGGCCGGGAATGTCGGCCAGCACGAACTCGCGCCCATCCACCCGCACCACGCCGAGGCCGGGATGCAGCGTGGTGAAGGGATAGTCGGCGATCTTCGGCTTGGCAGCCGTGGTGGCGGCGAGGAAGGTGGACTTGCCAGCATTGGGCAGGCCCACGAGGCCGGCGTCGGCGATCAGCTTCAGGCGCAGCCAGATCCACCGCTCCTGGCCCTCAAGGCCGGGATTGGCGCGGCGCGGGGCCTGGTTGGTGGAGGTCTTGAACTGGGCGTTGCCGAAGCCGCCATTGCCGCCTTCCAGCAGCTTGATGCGCTGGCCCACCTCGGTGAGGTCGGCGAGGACGGTCTCTTCCGTCTCGTCAAGGATCTGGGTACCGGCAGGCACCCTCAGCACCACGTCGGCGCCACGAGCGCCGGTGCGGTTGGCGCCCTTGCCGTGGTCACCCTTCTTGGCCTTGAAATGCTGCTGGTAGCGATAGTCGATGAGCGTGTTGAGGCCATCCACGCACTCGATCCACACGTCGCCGCCGCGTCCGCCGTCGCCGCCATCGGGACCGCCGAACTCAATGAATTTCTCGCGCCGGAAGGAGACGCAACCCGCCCCCCCGTCGCCGGAGCGCACATAGACCTTGGCCTGATCGAGGAATTTCATGGCTTGGAGGTAGACGGGAGGCGCCGCAAACGCAAGGGCGGCGCGCCCTCACAGCTTCAGGATGCGCTCGGCATTGGCGTGGCACACCTTGGCGCGCACGGCTGGATCCAGCGGCGCCGCCTCGATGAAGGCGGCCGCGGTGGACGTGTCCTCATAGGGATAATCGACCGAGAACATCACCGCATCCTCGCCCAGGGCCGCGATGGCGGCGGCCAATGCGATCGGATCGCACACCCCGGACGTGGTGATGGCGAAGTGGCGCCGGATGATGGCCGACGGCAATTGCTCCGGCGGCAGCGTCTCTCCCAGGGTGCACTGCCAGCGGCTGTCGAACCGCCACAGAAGGGAGGGCAGCGTCTCCCCCATGTGACCAAGAATGACCTTCAGGGTCGGGAACCGGGTGAAGGTGCCGCCGAAGACCAGCCGCAGGGCGTGGCTCGCCGTCTCCGCGGTCCATGCCCAGACCGCCCCACCCAATTCCGGTCGCCCGGCGAACATGGCCGGCGCATCCGCCAATTCACCGGGATGGAGGTAGACCGGCACGTCGAGGTCGGCCACCCGCTCCCAGAACGGGAGAAACCTGTCGGCATCGAGATACTGGCCGTTGGTCTGCCCGTTGATGAGGGCGCCCTTGAAGCCGAGCTGGCGCACGCACCGCTCCAGCTCGTCGGCCGCCACCTTGGGATCCTGCATCGGCAGGTGGGCAAAGCCGGCATAGCGCTTGGGCTGACGGCGCACCTCCTCGGCCAGCGCGTCATTGGCCTTGCGCGCAAGGCCGATGGCGGTCGCCGTGTCCTTCTCGGCCTGCACGCCCGGCGTGGTGACCGACAGCACGCACAGCGAAATGCCCGCCCGGTCCATGGTATCCAGCCGCAGGTCGCCGAAATCCACCAGCCGCCGCTCGATGTCCGCGAACAGCGCATCGCTGCGGGTCGGCCGGGCGACGTTGCGGCTGGCGAGGTCGGGGGTGGTGAAATGTTCTTCAAGGGCGATCTTGCGGATGGGACCGGCGGCGGGCACGCCCTCACCGGGTTGTTCTGCAGAAGCAACCACTCCCACCTCCCATTGGACATGAACCACGGCCAAGCTATTGCACCTTGAGCCTGCATTCCATGGAAATGCAGGCCGCCCCCGGAGCGCGCCTTCGGCCCGCATCGAAGCGCGTTTCAGGCGCCTTTGACCTTTCCCGCCGGACGGACCAAAACACCGCCATGAGTGCGCGCACGGTCGATGTCCTGCTGCCCTTGGGCCTCGACACCCCCTATTCCTATCTCGTGCCCGAGGGGATGACGCTCTCCCCCGGCGACCTCGTGCACGTGCCTCTCGGCGCGCGCGGGATGATCGGCTGCGTCTGGCCGCGTCCCCCCGGCGGCGGATCCGGCAAGCCGGTGGATGTGGCCAAGCTCAAGGCCGTGAAAGCGAAGCTGGACTATGTCCCGCTGCCGCCGGACCTCCTGAAGCTGGTCGACTGGATGGCCGACTACACCCTCGCCCCGCGCGGCATGGTGCTGCGCATGGCCCTGCGCCACGGGGAAAGCCCCGGCGCCTGTCGCGAGCGGGTGGGCGTGCGTGTCAGCGGCCCCGCCCCGGCGCGCATGACGGCGGCCCGCGCCCGGCTGCTCGACCTCCTCGCCGACGGCTTCGTGCGCGGCAAGTCGGAGGCGGCGCGGGAGGCCGGGGTCTCCCCCTCCGTAGTGGACGGGCTGGTGGACGAGGGCGCGCTCGAAACCGTGGTGCTGCCCCCCGAGCCCGCCGCCTATCCCCCCGACCCGACCTTTGCCACGCCCACGCTCTCCGAGCCGCAGGCGAAGGCCGCGCACGCGCTCAGCGGGGCGGTGGACGCCAGGGGCTTTGGCGTCTTCCTGCTGGATGGCGTTACCGGCTCGGGCAAGACAGAGGTTTATTTCGAGGCGGTGGCGCAGGCCATCCGCGACGGCCGGCAGGCGCTGATCCTGCTGCCGGAAATCGCCCTCACCCAGGCCTTCCTCGACCGCTTCACCACCCGCTTCGGGGTGAAGCCGGCGGAATGGCATTCCGGCGTCTCCACCCGGCGGCGCGGGCGCATCCTCAACGAGGTGGCCTCGGGACAGGTGAAGGTGGTGGCCGGCGCCCGCTCAGCCCTGTTCCTGCCGTTCCGCGACCTCGGCCTCATCATCGTGGATGAGGAGCACGACCCGGCCTACAAGCAGGAGGACGGCGTCGCCTACCACGCCCGCGACATGGCGGTGGTGCGGGCGCGGCTGGCCGCCGCCCCCATCGTGCTCGCCTCCGCCACGCCCTCCATCGAGACCGAGGTGAACGCCCGGCGCGGGCGCTACCACCGCCTCGCTTTGCCGGTGCGCTTCGGCGGCGCCAAGGTGCCGGGCCTCCTGCCCATCGACCTGCGCAAGGAGGGTCCGCCCAAAGGCCGCTGGATCGCGCCGCGCCTCGAAGCGGAGATCACCGATACGCTGGAGGCGGGCGGGCAGGCGCTTTTGTTCCTCAACCGGCGGGGCTATGCGCCACTCACCCTGTGCCATTCCTGCGGGCATCGCATGCGCTGCCCCTCCTGCACCGCGTGGCTGGTGGAGCACCGCTTCCGCCGCCGTCTCACCTGCCACCATTGCGGCTATCAGGCCCCGGTGCCGGAGGCCTGCCCCGCCTGCGGCGCCAAGGACAGCCTCATCCCCGTGGGGCCAGGCGTGGAACGGCTTCAGGAGGAGGTGCAGGCGCTGTTTCCCGCCGCCCGTTCCCTCGTCCTCTCCTCCGATCTCGCCGGCGGGGTGGAGCGCATGCGCGCCGAACTGGACGCGGTGGCCAAAGGGGAGGTGGACGTGGTGGTGGGCACCCAGCTGGTGGCCAAGGGCCACAATTTCCCCGGCCTCGCCCTCGTGGGTGTGGTGGACGCCGACGTGGGCCTCGGCCAGGGCGACCCGCGCGCGGCGGAACGCACCTTCCAACTGGTGCATCAGGTGGCCGGGCGCGCCGGGCGCGGCAAGACCGAAGGGCGCGGCTTCATCCAGACCCACATGCCCGAGCATCCGGTGATGCGGGCGCTGGTGACCGGCGACCGGGACGCCTTCTACGACACCGAGATCGCCGCCCGGGAGGAGGCCCAGCTTCCGCCATTCGGCCGCATGGCGAGCCTCATCGTCTCCGCCAGCGAAGGCCATGTGGCGGAAGGCCATGCCCGAAGGCTTGCCGCCTCCGCGCCCATGGTTGCGGGGGTGCGCATCCTCGGCCCGGCGGAAGCCCCGCTTGCAATCCTGCGCGGGCGCCATCGCTGGCGGCTGCTGGTGCGCGCCCCCCGCGCCTTCGACCTGTCCCGCTATTTGCGCGACTGGCGCGCCACGGCACCGAAGGTGACGGGCAACATCCGCGTCGCCATCGACGTGGACCCGCAGAGCTTCTTCTGAACCATCGCCCGGCTGAGCCCATGAGACAGCGCCCCTCCTCCCGCCTGCTGGTCGTGAACGCACAGGGCCGCCTGCTGCTGTTCCGCTTCGTGCACCGGACCGGCGCGCTGGCCGGCTCCATCTTCTGGGCGCCGCCCGGTGGCGGGCTCGATGCGGGCGAGAGCTTCGAGCAGGCCGCGTGCCGGGAACTCCTTGAGGAAACCGGCCTTCGCATCGCGGACCCCGGACCGCAGGTCGCCCGGCGGATTGTCACCTTCACCATGCCGGACGGGATCGCGGTGAAAGCCGACGAGCGCTACTTCCTCATCCGCGTCGCGACGCTGGAGGTGTCCTCGGCGCTGTGGACCGCCGAGGAGCGGGCGGTGGTCGCGGAGCACGCCTGGTGGTCGCAGGCCGATCTGGCGCGGGCAACGGAGCAAGTGTGGCCGGACGACATGGTCGGGATGCTGGTGGAGGCGGGTGTGTGGGGCAGTTCCCGCTGAATAACCCGCATGGGTTACGCATCCCCGCCAATGCAACGCTTGCCCGCCGGCGGACATTGGGCACAATCCCCGCCATGCTCGCGCGCGCCGAATCAGTCGTATCGCCCCTTGCCACCATCATCCTCGCGGGCGCGGAGCTGGTGCTGGATCCCTCCGGCGCTCTGCTGTGGCCGGACGAGCGGCTGATGGTGGTCGCGGACCTGCATCTGGAGAAAGGCTCCGCCTTCGCCCGGCGCGGCCAGATGCTGCCGCCCTATGACAGCATCGACACCCTGAAGCGCCTTGGCGCCGCCATCGCCGTGCACCAGCCGCGCCTGGTGATCGCCCTCGGCGACAGCCTGCACGACCGCTGGGCGGTGGAGCGCATGGCCGATCCGGTCCGCGAGGAGATCCGCCGCATCCAGGCCGGCCGCACGTTCGTGTGGATCGCCGGCAACCATGATCCCATGCCCACCGATCTCGGCGGCGAGGGCACGGCCGCGCTCACCCACGGCCCGCTGCTGTTTCGCCACGAGCCGTCGGAAGGGCCCGCGCCGGGCGAAGTCTGCGGCCACCTGCATCCCGCCGCCCGCATCGCGCTGCGCGGGCGGGGCGTGCGACGGCGCTGCTTCGTCACCGATGGCAGCCGCATGGTGCTGCCGGCGTTCGGTGCCTATGCCGGTGGCCTGAGCGTGCGCGATCCCGCTATCGCCGGTCTGTTTCCGCCGCACGGCTTCACTGCCCACCTTCTGGGCGACGGGCGCACCTTCGAGATGCCCGCCTCCGCCTGCATCGGGGATTGAGGCTCAGGCCTTGCGCCGGCGGATGCGCACATAGAGCGCGCCTTCCCCGCCATGGCGGCGGCCGGCGGCTTCAAAGCCCACCACAACCATCCGCAGATCCGGCTCGGCGAGCCACAACGGCACCGCGCGCTTGAGCACGCCCCGCCCCTCGCCGAAGGCTGGGCCGGTGCTCATGAGCCGGTCGGGATCGCCCTTGCCGGTGATGACCAGCACCAGCCCATGGCCCAGCGCCTGCGCCTCGATCAGGAACAGCCGCAGCCGGCGATGGGCGGCGGCCTGGGTGAGACCATGCAGGTCGAGGCGCGCATCCACCTCCGCCCCGCGGGTGAGCCGCCGGCGGGTCTTCGGCTCCAGGGAGGCGAGGGGCGGCGCGGGCGGGGGAGCGGGCGGCGCCTTGGAGCGGACGGCCTTGGCGGCCTTGGCCGGAGGAGCAGCGGCAGGCGGTTCCGGCGCCACCGGCGGTGTGTCGGGCACCAGCGGAGCGACATCCTGCGGCACGGCGGGCAGTTTCAGCGGCGTCACCGACCGCACCACATGGTCCCAGAGCGCGCGCTCCTCCGCCGAGAGGTGGCGTCGCCGTCCGCGCCGGGTCATCGGGGATGTCCCGGCGTCCCGGCGGGCGCGAAGCGCGGCACCAGCAGGGTGAAGCTACCGGGATGGCGGATGCGCCCGGCCACCGCGCCGGCCTCGGGACCGGTGCCAAAATAAAGGTCCGCCCGCGCCGGTCCGACGATGGCTGAGCCGGTATCCTGCGCGATCATGAGGCGGCGGAACGGCTCGCGGTTGCCCGCCGCGGACAGCGGCAGGTCCGCCGCCACGAACACCGGCGCACCATAGGTGTGCAGCTTGCGGTCCACTGCGATGGAGCGGCCGGCGGTCAGCGGCACGCCCTGGGCACCCATGGCGCCAGCCTCGCCGCCGAGGTCGAGGGCCTTGAAGAACACATAGGACCGGTTCTCGCGCCGGAGCGCCCGGCCCGCCTCCGGATCCGCCTCCATGAAGGCGCGGATGCGGTCCATGGACATCTCCTCTCGCGGCACGAGGCCACGCGCGATGAGGAGCCGGCCCACGGGCAGGTAGGGATGGCCGTTATATCCGTCGTAGTTGAGGCGCAGCACCCTGCCGTCCGGCAGGCGGACCCGGGCCGAGCCCTGGATCTGCATGAAAAAAAGGTCGATGGGGTCCTTCAGCCAGGCGACTTCCAGCCCGCGTCCCGAAAGCGCACCATCCTCGATGGCGGCGCGGTCGAAATAGGGCACGAGGGCATCACCCTCCCGCCTCACGGCGCCGCCCGAATTGGGGGTCGGGCCGCCGCCGCTCATGAGCAGGTCGGACGGCCGACTATAGACAGGCACGTCAAAGCCGTTGCCGGGTGCCAGCGCGCCTTCCACCTCCGGCTCGTAATAGCCAGTGAAGAAGCCTTCACCGCCCTTGTCCGGCACCACGCGATAGGGGCGGAAATTGGCTTCGAAGAAAAGCCGCGCCACCTCCCGCGACGGGGCAGCGGTGCCCAGCCGCGCGGCGGCGGCGCAGGCATGGGCGAGGCCGGCAGCCAGCGTCGGAGCGGACGCGGGGCCCACCTCGGCCGGCGGCGCGCGGCGGGCAGCGCAACTGGTCAGGAAAGTCTGGAAGGCGCTGGCATGGTCGTCAGCCGCCCAGCCGCCGATGACACCGAAGGCGGTCGGCACCAGCGTCGATCCGGCGATATCAGGCGGGGCGACTTCGCTCAGCATGGCCAGCCTCGGCAGGTCCGCACGGGCCGGCGCGACTGCAAAAACCACCAGGGCGAGGACCGCAGCCGCCATGCCGCGCAGACGGTGCGACATGCTCTCGCCCGCCACATCGGGACAGGCAGGGTCGCGACCCGCATCCCGGCCATCGTCCACACTGAAAGGGCCGTGCCGCACCGGACGCCTCACTGGGCGGCTTCGGTAGCCACCAGCTTCCAGTTGGGATCACGCGTGCCGAGCTCGCGGGCGAAGGTCCACACGTCGGTCACGTCGGCGACCGTGTCCGGGCTGCCGTCCACCACGGCGCCATCGGCGCCGCGGGTGACCGAGATGAGCTTGGACACGAAACGCACCGTAAGCTGGGCATTGCGGTCACGAACGGTCACGTCCTGAAGCTCGGCCTGCTCGATGGCGACGAAACGCGATTCCATGGTCTCGTGCCGGCTCTCGCGGTCGGTGATGGCGGCAACGAAGCCGTCATAGACATCCTTGGCGAGCAGGTCCTTCAGCGCGCGGCGATCGCCGGCGGCAAAGGCGGTCACGATCATTTCATAAGCGGCACGGGCGCCGACCAGGAAATGCTTGGCATCGAAGTCGGGCTCGAAGCGGGCGATCTCGTCGAGCGCCGCAGCGGTGGCGGACCCCTTCTCGGCCACGCCCTCCCAGCGATAGGCCGGCGGGGTTTCGTCCTCCGGGGCGACGGCGCCGGGCGGAGTCACCGGACGCTCAGGCAGGGGCACCACCTTGTCGGAGGCTTGCTGCGGCGGGCGGGCGGTGTCGCGGGAATAGGGATCGTAAGGCGGGCGCTCGCGCCCGGTCCTTTGTCCGAGCACGCTGCGCAGACGCACAAAGATGAAGACCGCGAGGGCCAGGAAGATGATCGTGTAAATGTCCAGCACTGCGCTTCGCCATGCCTTTCGGGCGCCGCGGCAAAGCCGCATCGCCGTGTTGCCCCGTACCGGCATCTCCCGCCGACCGCGCCGCGGACCGAAGCCGATCTCAGCTTATGTACGTCGAAGCTGCGGTCCCGCCAGCCCCCATCTGCATGAGACGCACAGTTTGGCCGGACACACAATTTCAGTGTGAGCTTACGGCACGTGAAGGCACGGCGCCACCTTACCCATGGCCGCAGGCGGCCGGGCCCCGCCGGGAGCCGTTCCGCGCCAACTGTCCGAACGGTTTCACCGGGGTCGCGCAGAGCGGATCCACCGTACCGCGCGGCCGCCGCGGCATGGATCGCTCCGGTTCTCCTGCGATCATTTCGGTTGGCAGGTCTCGGGGACGTGACCGGCCTGAGCCGATCCTGTCGCTATGGTCGACTGTCCGCAGCCGCCATGCCCCGCCCTGAGAAGAACGGGCAAGCCATCTCAGTAGCCGGAACGGATGGCAACCGGCGCTTGCGTCCGGCCGGCGCTTGGCGCAGTAGAGCACGCATCCGACCGGCTCCGACAGGCCGGGCGGTTCGGGCTTAAATTACAAGGCGCTGAGCGCAGCAGGCCTCGATCGCGACTGCATCGGCGTCCCATGCGCGAGGCGCCCTATCCATCGGACTCTCCCATGGCTCCCACCGTATTGCTTGCGGACATCGGCGGAACCACCACGCGCATCGCCCGCGCAGGTGTGGACGGGGTGCCGTTCGACATTCGCCTTGAGGCCAACGACTCCTACGGGTCGATCGAGGACCTGCTCAAGACCTATCTTGATTCGCTTGGTGGCGAGCCGCCCCGCTGCGCGGCGCTCGCCGTTGCCGGTCCCATCGACGGCGACACCGTGCGGTTGACCAACCGGAACTGGCGCTTCTCCAGCGAGGCCCTCGCCCGGGAACTGTCCTTCCTGCACCTCACCGTGCTCAATGATTTCGAGGCCCTCGCCCACGGCCTGCCGCTGCTGACCCGCGACGACCTGATGGAAGTGGGCACCGGCCGCCGCGTCGCCGGCGCCCCCATGCTGCTGTCGGGCCCCGGAACCGGGCTCGGCACCGCCCTCATCCTGCCCCGGGAAGACGGCTACGAGGTGCTTCCGAGCGAAGCCGGCCACATGCGCCTTGGCGCGGTGACCACGGACGAGGCCCGCATCGTCGCCCATCTGGTGCGCGACCTGGGGCCGGTCTCGGTGGAGCACGTCCTGTCCGGGCCGGGACTGGTGCGGCTGCACCGGATCCTCTCCGGCGAGCAGTTGTCGTCCCACGCCATCATCAAGGCGGCGCTGGACGGCCAGTGGCAGGAAAAGGAAAGCTGCCACATTTTCCTGCGCCTGCTCGGCCGGGTGCTGGGCGACCTCGCCCTCGCCTTCGATGCCAAGGGCGGCGTCTATGTGGGCGGGGGCATCGGCCGGGCCATGGCGCCCTTGTTCACCGAAAGCCCGTTCCGTGCCGCCTTCGAGGAACATCCGCCCTATCTCGACCGCCTGTCGCTCATCCCCATCCATGTGGTGACGCACGCCACCCCCGGCCTGATCGGCATCGGCGAGATCGGCCGGCGGCTGCTGGTGAGCGAATAGGATACCGGTCGGGCCTCCCGGAGAGTGGAGGCGCTCACGCTCGTGCGGTCAACCGGAGCCAATCGCGGCACTCGCGGCTGGACGCCCTGCGATCCCGCAATCCGCGGTGTGACGCGAAAGACCCGATGGGCCGGCCCCCTTAGCTTTCGAGGCACGCGACACCCGTCGCGCTGCAACCTCTGGGGGGGAAGGAACACATCATGGATATGAACCGACGTGCGTTTTCCACAGCCCTGATAGCCGGCGCGGCGGCGTCCCTCGTTTCCAGCCGCGGCATGGCCGCGACCGCTGCTACCGCTGCTACCGCTGCCGCGGCGGTATCCCGCAATATCGTGCTCGTGCACGGTCTGTTCGCCGACGGGTCGTGCTGGTCGGAGGTCATCGCCCGGCTGCAGGCGGCCGGGCTCAATGCCACATCCGTGCAGAACCCCCTCACGACGCTGCCGGATGCCGTGGCCGCGACCCTGCGGGTGCTGGAGCGGCAGAATGGTCCGACGGTGCTGGTCGGACATTCCTTTTCAGGGATGATCGTCACCGAGGCCGGCCTGCATCCCAACGTATCGTCGCTGGTCTATGTGGCCGCACGGGCCCCCGACGCCGGCGAGGACTACACGGCTCTGGCGAAGACCTTTGCGACCCCACCGGCAACCGCCGGCATCGTCTTCGACGGCGATGAGGGGCGCCTCACCGAGGAAGCGTTCCTCCGCGACTTCGCGGGCGACCTCCCTCCCGCCCAGGCGCGGGTGCTGTACGCCGTCCAGCAGCCCTTCCGGAAGGCGCTGCTCACCGGCAGGACCACGCAGGCGGCCTGGCGCTCGAAGCCGAGCTTCTATGCCGTCTCCACGGAAGACCGCACCATCAATCCCGACCTCGAGCGGTTCATGGCGCGGCGCATGGGTGCAAAGACCATCGAGGTGAAATCCAGCCATCTGTCGCTGATCTCCCACCCGCTGGAAATCACCAACCTGATCCTGGAAGCCGCCGGGCATTCCGCCTAGGCGGTTGTGGCGCCGCCTCGGCGCGGTCGCACTCAGGCGGCGTGTTCGAGGCCGGCCTCCCGGTCGCAGAAGGAGATGATCAGCCCGGCGAGGTCGCGCGTGGCGGCACACGGGCGTTCCGCCACCAGGAGGGTCAGTTCGGTGGGCGGCACCGGCGGCCAGAGGTCGGGATCGTCCAGCACCCGCAGCCGCGGGCCGATAGACCGCGCATTGAGCACGGCCACGCCGAGACCTCCGGCCAGCGCCGCTTCGATGCCGATGAGGCTCGGGCATTCATAGGCGATGCGCCACGGACGACCGATCTTCTCCAACGCCTGGACCGCGCGGTTGCGATACAGGCAGCCCTGCCGGAAGGCCACCAGCTCCACCGTTCCGGGGGCCGGCGCCGCGTCGCGCCCCGCCACCCAGTAGAGCCGCTCGGGCCACACCGCCTCCGCCGGGCCGCTGCCAGGCTCGCGCTTCATCAGCACGATGTCCAGCTCGCCGCGCACCATGGCGGAGGACAGGTCGCGGCTGAGGCCGCAGGTGACGGCGAGCCGCACCCCCGGCAGGGCCCGGACGAATTCGGCGATGACCCCGGTCAGCGCCACCAGGGCGAAATCGTCGGGAATGCCGAGCCGCACCACCCGGGGCGGCGGCGCCCCCGTGAGCGCGGCGCGCGCTTCCGCCCCCAGGGCGAGGATCTGCCGGGCGTAGCCGAGCAGCCGCTCGCCCTCGGCGGTCGGGGTCACGCCGCGCGTGTCCCTCACCAGCAACTGATGTCCGAGCTGGTCCTCCAGCCGGCGGATCTGCTGGCTCACCGTGGACTGCGTGCGGTGGACGCGCTCTCCGGCGCGGGTGAAGCCGCCGGCATCCACCACGCTCACGAAGGCTTTCAGCAGATCCATATCGAGCATGGTGGCCTCATTCGATTATCCACTAGTCAACATCATGACATTCAATTTTTCAATTCCCTCATTTCGTGGTCTCTGGCCAAGGCGGGTCCCCAACACGGTGCCCTCGGCGGTCAAGGAGGTCCCCGTGAGTTTGCCCCTCCGCGCCATCGAAGCGCCCCCTGCCGTCGCCGGCCGACCCAACGCCCTGCCGCTCCTGATCATCCTGTTCTGCCTGATCTGGAGTTCGGCCTTTGCCGTGGCCAAGATCGCGTTGGCGGATTGCCCGCCTTTGCTGCTGCTGGCGTCCCGCTTCCTCATCGCCGGCAGCATCGTGCTGGCAGGCTGCGCCCTCCTTTTGCCGCGCGCAGAATTCTCGCGGCTCACGCGGCGCGACCTCATGGCCCTGGCGCTGATGGGGATCCTCAACAACACCTGCTATCTCGGCCTCAGCTATGTGGGCATGACCCATGTGTCGTCGGGGCTGACGGCGGTGCTCATCTCCGCCAATCCGCTGCTCACGGCGCTGGCGGCGGCGCCCCTGCTGGGAGAGCGGCTGACCGGCCGCAAGCTCGGCGGCCTGGTGCTGGGCATGGCGGGGGTGGCGCTGGTGGTGCGCTCGCGCATCGTCTCCGGTCACGAGGACCCGGTGGGGGTGGCCTATGTGGCCGGCGCTCTGGTGACGCTGGCGGCGGCGACGCTGCTGTTCAAGCGGGTGCGCACCTCCGCCTCCCTGTGGGTGGGCAGCGGCATCCAGTCCCTTGCCGGCGGGCTCGCTTTGCTACCGGTCGCGCTGTGGCGTGAGGACCTCGCCGACGTGCATCTCACCGTGCCGCTGGCCTTGTCCTTCGCCTACCTGACGCTTGCCGGATCGGTGGGGGCGTTCAGCCTGTGGTTCTTCATCCTCGGCCGCACCAGCGCCACCCGCGCCAGTGCCCTGCACTTCCTGATGCCGCCCCTCGGGCTGATGTTCGGCTGGCTGCTGCTGGGGGAGAAGATCCCGCCTTTCGACCTCGTCGGCATCGTGCCCATCGCCCTCGGC
Source organism: Xanthobacter autotrophicus (assembly GCF_005871085.1). Classification (GTDB taxonomy): domain Bacteria; phylum Pseudomonadota; class Alphaproteobacteria; order Rhizobiales; family Xanthobacteraceae; genus Xanthobacter; species Xanthobacter autotrophicus. Next base: position 148,386 of record NZ_VAUP01000041.1, read on the forward strand.
ATCCGCCTCGTCACCACGACGCCTGAAAAGCGCTGAAGTCAGAAGCGATAGAAGCCGGTGAGCACCACCCCATTCTCCTGCGGCGCGTTGCGGGCAAAGACCGTGGAGACCAGGGCGACGCCCAGCGTCACGGCCTCGCTCAGGTCATAGGCGGCGCCGAGCTGGAGCTTGTAATATTCATACGAGGTGCCGAAATACGGCCCCTCCCCTGCTCCTTCCGAGATCACGTTGAAGGACTGGAACAGGACCTGCCAGCGCTCGGCCACCCGCACGCCGAGCGTCAGGTCGAGGTGGAACTCGTCCGGCGGATCGCCGAAGCGCAGGCGCTGCGCCGCCTCCAGGTCGAGGAAGGCGGCTTTGCCGAACAGCGGGAAGGACCAGCCGGCGAGCAGCCTCAGGTCCAGTTCGGCGTCCTCATAACCCACCGCCGCCGCGCTCTGGGAATTGCCGGTGCCGGGCAGGCGGCCGACCACCTGCGCCGAGACCACCACGTCGTTTTCGTTGTAGATCCGCACCCGCGCGCCCGCGTCCGTATAGCCCGGTCCGGCATAGGAGGTTGGCGCCGGCGCGCCCAGGTCCACCGCGAGGAACTGCGGAGCGATGATGAGGGTCAGCCAGTCGGAGGCGCCATATTCGAAGACGAGGGTCGCCTCCACCTTGTCGTAAGGCCGGCTGTCGTAGAGTTTGGAGGACGGGCCGAACTCGGAGCCGGAATGCACCGCGCTGCCCTGCAGGATGACTTGGCCGTGTCCTTCCTCCTGGGTCCACGCCCCCGCCCGGGCGGGCAAGGCGGCAAAGAGCATGAGGGCCCACACGGACAAGACGAGACGCATTGGCGCACCCCACCGGGCGGCAAAGGCGACAAGCCGGCAAAGCTCCCGCCCGCCGCGATGCGGTGCAGCGAACGCCTCTCCCCTGCGCGCTTCGTCGGCCCCCTGCGTCCCCATCGCGCCTACACCCCAGCCCGGTTGCAATTATATGCAGGTGCGAAGGCGGGTCACCACCTGACGTAAAGTGACCTTGCGTAAATTTCATCCTGGCTTGTCTTGCCGCCCTTTCGCGAACCCACCATATTGACCTCGGACGCGTAGGCTTGGCTCCGGTCGGCTGGCGCGTCACTCGATTTCTCAAAGGGGAACGACGATGTCCGATTATGATCGCAACGTCGCCGGGCGTTTCAACCCGTCGGTGGCACGCTCGCAGGCCGCGATCGACCAGGGCCTCCGCACGTATATGCTCAGCGTCTACAATTACATGGCGCTGGGCCTCGCCATCACCGGTGCGGCGGCGCTCGGCATTTACCTGCTGTCGGTGACCACCGATCCGAGCCAGGCGGCCGGTCGCGTGGCGGGCGGCATCATGCTGACTCAGTTCGGCTACGCGCTGTTCGTGAGCCCGCTCAAGTGGGTGGTGATGTTCGCGCCGCTCGCCGCTGTATTCTTCCTGAGCTTCCGCATCGAGCGCATGAGCGTATCGGCGGCGCAGATCACCTTCTGGGTCTATGCGGCCCTGGTGGGAACGTCCCTGTCCACGATCTTCCTCGTGTACACGCACGAGAGCATCGTGCGGGTGTTCTTCATCACCGCGGCCACCTTCGGCGCTTTGAGCCTCTACGGCTACACCACGAAGAAGGATCTGAGCGGCATGGGCTCGTTCCTGATGATGGGCCTGTTCGGCATCATCATCGCCTCGGTGGTGAACATCTTCCTCGGCTCGACGATGCTGCAGTTCATCGTGTCCGTGGTGGGCGTGCTGGTGTTCGCGGGCCTCACCGCCTACGACACCCAGCGCATCAAGGAGATGTATTTCGTCGGTGACGACGGCACGGTGGCCGGCAAGAAGGCCATCATGGGCGCGCTCTCGTTGTACCTGGACTTCATCAACATGTTCATGATGCTGCTCCAGCTGTTCGGCAACCGTAACAACTGACGCCACAGCGTTTTCGAGCAAAGTGGATACCGGTTCGCGTGAAGAAGACGCGTTAACGCTCTAAGGTCGCGGCGGCAACGTCGCGATCCTCGCTCTGAAGGTTTAAGGCCCCGGCACCCGCCGGGGCCTTTTTCGTTTCACACGTCCCCAAGCGTTCTCTCCCCAGCCCGCTAGGCACGCGTCTTGATAGATGATATATCATATTTTATTGAACCGGAGCCGATGCCGCTCATCCGCCTCGCACCCGCCGGGCGTGAAGGCGACAGGCGGCCGGTCCCGGGGAACGCCCAGACAGAGAGCCTTCATGAGCGCACGCGAACGCACCCTGCCCTCCGACGCGCGGCCCGCGTCCAACTTCCGCCCCACCGCCGAAACCCTTGCCCTGCTGCGGGAGAAGGCGCGCTTCGTGCGGCTGGAGACCATCCGGCTGATCGAGGTGGCGAAGGTCGGCCACTACAGCTCGGTGTTCTCCGCCGCAGAGATCTTCGCCGCGCTCTATTACGACGTGATGGACATCGCCCACGGCGACCCGCGCCGGCCCGACCGCGACCGCTTCCTGATGGGCAAGGGCCACGCCGCCGTGGGCCTGTTCCCCATCCTCGCCGAGTTCGGCTACATCGACCGCGAGACGCTGGACAACTACACCCGCCTCGGCAATCCGCTCGGCGACCACCCGGACATGCGCAAGGTGCCGGGCATCGACTTCTCCTCCGGCTCCATCGGCCACGCGCTCTCCGCCGGCCTCGGCATGGCGCTGGGCGGACGGATGCAGGACCGGGCCTTCAACGTCTTCGTCATGCTCGGCGACGGCGAGATGCAGGAGGGACAGGTGTGGGAAGCGGCCATCTCGGCGGCCCACCACAAGGCCTCGAACCTCGTCGCCATCATCGACCGCAACGGCTTCCAGCTCGACGGCGCGGTGGACGACGTGATGGGCATCGAGCCGCTGGACGAGAAATGGCGCGCCTTCGGCTGGGAGGTCCACACCGTGGATGGCCACGACCTCGACGCCCTCACCACCCTGCTGCGGCAGGTGAAGGCGGATGAGGCGCGCACCAGGCCCTGCTGCATCATCGCCCGCACCCTGAAGGGCAAGGGCGTCTCCTACATGGAGACCGAGCCCGGCTGGCACCTCGGCTATCTCGACCCCTCGGACGCTGCACGGGCTGTCGAGGAAATCATGAACCGCACCATCTGAGCCGAGGACGTCCCTTCCATGAACCGGCCCCTTTCGCCCAATTCCTGGCAGTACCGCGAACTGAATGCCAAGACCCCCGGCCTCAGCCATCTCTCCGACGCCCTCATCTCCCTGGTGGAGGCGGGCGAGCCGGTGGTGGCAGGCTCCGCCGACCTGCAATATTCCAACGGCCTCAACAAGTTCGCCGAGCACTATCCGGACCGCTACATCCAGTTCGGCATTTCCGAGCAGAACATGGTGACCGCCGCCGCCGGCCTCGCCACCACCGGGCTCAAGCCCTATGTGGCGACGTTCGCCTCCTTCCTCGGCCTTTTGTGCTGCGAGCAGATCCGCATGGACGTGGCGTATTGCGCCCAGCCGGTGCGGCTCATCGGCCATCACACCGGCATCTCGCTGGGCTTCTACGGCACCTCCCACCACGCCACGGAGGACATTGCCACCATGCGGGCCATCGCCGACCTCACGGTGGTCTCGCCCGCCGACGGCCCGCAGCTCGCGGCCGCCATCAAGGCATCGGCGGACTATCCCGAGCCCATCTATTTCCGCATCGGCCGGGGCCGCGAGCCGGACGTGTACCCCCTCGACACCCCCTTCACCTTCGGCAAGGCCATCGAGCACATGGTGGGCGAGGAGATCACCATCATCGCCTGCGGCATGACCGTGCATCCGGCGCTCGAGGCGGCGCGGACGCTCAACGCGCAGGGCCACAGCGTGGGCGTCATCGACATGCCCACCATCAAGCCCCTCGACCGCGCCGCCATTCTCGCCGCCGCCGGCCGCTCGCAGGTGCTGATGAGCGTGGAGGAGCACAATGTGTTGGGCGGGCTGGGCAGCGCCATCGCCGAGGTGTTGACTGACGAGGGCGCCGGCGTTCGCCTGGTGCGCCACGGCATCCACGACGAATACAGCCTGATCGCGCCGCCCACCCACCTCTATGCCCATTACCGCCTCGACGCGGCGGGCATCGCCGAGGTGGCGCGCTGCGCCATGGGCATCCGCAAGGCGGCCTGATCACGACAATAGCGCCCCCAGGCACGGGCCACGGGGGCGCTCATGGGAGGACTCAAGAATGACCACCGCTGAACAGCGCGCTTCTGCCCCCGCTCCCGTCGACGAGCGCTGGCAGCCATACCGCAAGCCCCAGCCCGCCGAGGCCGTCCCCGAGTTGGTGATCGCTGCGGCGGTGCCACAGGACGAGCGGCTGTGGGTGCCCATCGAGAAGAATGTCTGGTTCCGCCCGCTGCTGCTGTCCGCCTCATCCGGCTACTGGATGAGCGTGCTGCGGGTGCGCCGGGCCGGCGTGCTGTCTCGCCATCGCCATCCGCAGCCGGTGCATGGCTACGTCATCAAGGGCTCGTGGCGCTATCTGGAGCACGACTGGGTGGCGAGCGAGGGCGGCTATGTCTACGAGGCGCCGGGGGAAACCCATACGCTGGTAGTGGACCCGCATGTGGACGAGATGATCACCCTGTTCCAGGTGAACGGGACCATGATCTACGTGGACCCGGACGGCGCCGTCACCGGCTTCGATGATGTCTTCACCCGCATCGACAAATGCCGCGCCCACTATGCGGCCGCAGGCCTCGGCGCGGGCTTCGTCGACCAGTTCATCCGCTGACGAGGCTTGTCCCTGATGACGCGCCCGGGCCGGCACACTGCCCGCCCGGGCGCGTCATAGGTGGGATCAGCCGCGGCCGATAAGGGGCATCTTGGTGGCCATGATGGTCATGAACTGCACGTTGGCATCCAGCGGCAGGCTGGCCATGTAGACCACCGCGCTCGCCACATGGGCCACGTCCATCACCGGCTCCACTTTGATGGAGAGGTCCGCCTGCGGCACGCCGGCCTTCATCTTCTGCGCCATGGGGGTATCGGCATTGCCGATGTCGATCTGCCCGCAGGCAATGTCGTGGACGCGCCCGTCCAGCGAGGTGGACTTGGTGAGCCCGGTGATGGCGTGCTTGGTCGCCGTATAGGGCGCCGAATAGGGCCTCGGCGAGGTGGCCGAGATGGAGCCGTTGTTGATGATGCGCCCGCCGCGCGGCTCCTGCGCCTTCATCACCCGGAACGCCTCCTGGGTGCACAGGAACGGGCCCGTGAGGTTGGTGTCCACCACCTGCTTCCACTGGGCGAAGGTGAGGTCTTCCATGGGAATGGCCGGGGCGCCGGTGCCGGCATTGTTGAAGAGCAGATCCACCCGGCCGAACTTTTCCACCGTGGCGGTGAACAGGGCGCGGACCGAATCAGGATCGGTCACGTCGGTGGGCACGCACAGGGCGTCGGAGCCGATCTCGGCGGCGGTCTCCTGAAGGGCATCGAGACGCCGGCCAGCCAGGGCCACGCCATAGCCGGCCCCAGCCAGCGCCACCGCCACCGCCCGCCCGACGCCCGAACCCGCACCGGTCACGATGGCGATCTTCTTCCCCGTCTTGCTCATGGCCGCTTCTCCCAGTCTCTCGACGTGTCTCGTACCGAGCTCTCGTCCCACGTCTTGCCGTGCGTGACTGGTGCGGTTTTAAATCGTTTTGAATACCCCCGACAACCGGTCTGGCCGCTTTTTTCGCGTGCCGGAGCGTCAGTCCGGTGCGCGGGCGGCCAGGGCGTCGAAATCGATATAGTGCCCGGCACGGTCGCGCTTGGAGGCGAGGTAGCGCACATTCTCGGCGGTGGGACGACCCAGCACCCGCTGGTCGGAGACCACGTCGAGGCCCGCCGCCTTCAGCGCCGCGATCTTCTGCGGATTGTTGGTGAACACCCGCACCGCCTTCACCCCCAGCTGGCGCAGCATCTCGGCGGCGAAGTCGAAGCGCCGCTGGTCGAGGTCGAAGCCCAGCGCCGCGTCCGCGTCATAGGTGTCGTAACCCTGGGCCTGCAGGGCATAGGCCCGCATCTTGTTGGAGATGCCGTTGCCGCGCCCTTCCTGGTCCAGATAGAGCAGGATACCGCCCTCGCCCTCGGCCATGCGGCGCACGCTGTCGCGCAGCTGGTCTCCGCAATCGCACTTCAGCGAGCCGAACAGGTCACCGGTGAGGCAGGCCGAATGCAGCCGAACCGCCACCGGGGCGGACAGGTCTGGACGGCCCACCACGATGGCCACCTGGTCGCGCAGGCCCTCACCGCCTCGGAACACCACGAATTCGGTCTCCGGCGCGCCTTCCAGCGGCACCGGCGCGCGCCCGACGATGGCAAGCCGAGCCACCTGGCTGGCGCGATAGGCCATCACGTCCGCCGCATCCACCGTGAGGAGGCCGGCAACCGCCTCGCCCGGCACCACGCACACCACGGCGGCGGGCAGGACGAGGGCAAGGCCCAGAAGCTCCAAAGCGGCGTGGTCGAGGGCATTGGCTGGCGCAACCGGCGCATCTACCCGTGCCTCGACACGCAGCGCGAGGGTCGCGACGCGTTCGGCATTGAGGGTGGGAATGGACACCGAACCCGCCTGGGCGCGCGGGGCGCCCAGCTTCAACAGGCGCGGCGCCGGCAGCACGAGGCGGGCTTCACTGGCCCCTGCGGCCGCAAGGGCGGCGGCGGTCCTGGCATCGAAGGTTTCGGCGCCGATGACCAGCACCACCGCGCCGATGGCCACAAGGCGTACGCCACGGCCGGCACGCACTTCCGCCAAGGCCCGCTCCACCGCCATCTCACCGGCGCCATGGCCAAGGCCGAGACCGTCAACCACCGTTGTCATGAAGACCCCTTACAGGCAGAGGCGGCGCCGCAACGCGCCAGAAAAGATCCACAAACGCAGCAGGGTCGTAACAAACCAGAGCGTATGGCGTTCCTGCTCCACATGCTCCATCTCTACGGCGGGCGAGAACCGATGGATGACACGACCCGGCACCGGTCGCCGCATCAGGCGACCACCGCCTCTGAAGTGGCGATATATCATCCTGTTCACAAGGGCGAACGGCTCTTCGTGGTGGCCCAGCTCGGCCAATCCCTGGACGGGCGGATCGCGACGCCCTCCGGCGAATCCAAATATATCAACGGTCCGCACGCCCTCGACCACCTGCACGCCCTGCGCGCCGGCGTGGACGCCGTGGTGGTGGGGGTCGGCACCGTCGTCGCCGACGACCCGCTGCTCACGGTCCGCCGCGTGGCGGGACAGAGCCCGGCGCGGGTCATCATCGACCCCTCCGGCCGCGCCGATCCTTCCGCCCGCTGCTTCGCGGCCGACGGCGCGCGCCGCATTGTCGTGCGCCGGGCCGGAGTCGCTGCGCCCGTCGCCGAGGGGGTGGAAGTCATAGCCATGGAGGGGGCGGGCGCCTTCGAGCCCGCCGCCATGCTGGAGGCCCTCGCCGCCCTTGGCCTGACCCGCATCCTGGTGGAGGGCGGGGCGCATACGCTCTCGGCCTTCCTGGAGGCGGGATGCCTTGATGCCCTTCACGTTTTCGTGTCCCCGGTCATCCTCGGCGCCGGCCGGATCGGACTGACGCGCAAGGCGTGCGACACTCTGGCGGACGCCTTGCGGCCCGCCGCACGGGCGCATGTATTTCCGGACGGGGACGTACTGTTCGCGTGCGATCTCGCCCGAGCCGCCGGGAGGGAGGCCCAAGCCGACGATGCCCAATCCAGCGATTCCAAATCAAACGCCGTCCGCACCGCCCGCGCCCGCCGCCTACGGGCTGCCGGCTAGGGCGCTGCACTGGATCATGGCGCTGCTCGTCCTCGCCGTGATCCCTGCCGGCTTCGCCATGATGAACCTGCCGTCGGGGCCGGCGCAGGACTGGTTCTTCGACCTGCACCGATCCATCGGCTTCACCATCCTGTGCCTCGCGGTGGTGCGGGTGGTGGTGCGCATCCTCAATCCGCCCCCGCCGCGCCCCGCGAACCTGCCCTTCGCATTGTGGCTGGGAGCCGAGATCGTGCATTACGCGCTTTATGTGCTGCTGCTGGTGATGCCGCCACTGGGCTGGCTCGCCTCCAACGCCTTCGGTGCGTCGGTGAGCGTATTCGGCCTGTTCACCCTGCCCAACCTGGTAGGCAAGAACGACGCCCTCGCCGACATGTTCGGTGCATGGCACCAGCGGCTCGCCTATCTGATCACCGCGTTGGTGATCCTGCACATCGCAGCCGGCCTTTGGCACGGCATCATCAAGCGCGACGGGGTGCTCTCACGCATGCTGCCCCACCTCTCGCGCCGGCAGGCCTGAGCCGGGCGATCAGGCGAAGGCGACGCATGACAGGCGGCATGACGGGAGCTGTGCGGGGCCGGCGCTTCGCATGCGTCTTCCGTTGACACGTCGGCAAAGCACTCCTACCACTTAGATAGCCGGCCGGTTTGTAATGCAGGATGGGTCGAGTACTCGGCCCCTCCATAGGGGATCAAATCGCATGGCCCTACGCGTGTCCGGAAAGAATATCGACGTGGGCGAAGCCCTTCGTCTGCGTCTCACCGAGCGGGTCTCCGAAGTCCTCGCCAAATACTTTGATGGCGGATGGTCGGGACATGTCACCGTCTCCAGGGACGGTTCGGGCTACCGCTCCGAATGCCTGCTCCATCTCGATTCGGGTGTAAACCTGCAAGCGCATGGCAGCGCCCAGGACGCCAACTCCTGTGCCGATTCGGCGGTGGAGAAGATCGAGAAGCGCCTGCGGCGCTACAAGCAGCGCCTCAAGGATCGACACGGCCATGGCAATGGTGGGAACGACTTCGCCGCCCAGAGCTACGTCCTCAGCGCCGCCCCAGAGGGGGAGACCGACGAGGAACTGGAAGGCTGGAGCCCCACCGTCGTCGCCGAGCAGGTGAGCCGTCTGCGATCGCTCTCCGTCGCCGATGCCGTGGTCGAGCTCGACATCACCGGCGCGCCGGTGGTGGTGTTCCGCCACGCCGGGCACGGGCGGGTGAGCGTGGTCTATCGCCGCCCGGACGGTCATGTGGGCTGGATCGATCCCGCCGCTGAAGATCTCCACTAGGGCACTCGCCAATCAGCGCGCACCGCGTGCTGATTGGCGAGCGGCGTTCTCTGTCTTAAAGTTAAGAGGGCGCGTGCCGGTCGGGTTGCGCCGCAATCTGGCCGGCCACCGCGTTCCCCAAGCTGGATTTTGGTCTGGATTTTGGCAGTTGCTCCGGGTCGGAGCCCCTTCGCCGCAGCGGCATCGCCATCGCGTCGAAAATCTGGGCTCTTTGCGTGAACCGGAGACGGATTTACCGTTCGGATCGAACCCATCCGGACGGCTCTGGCCCGAAGCCGTTCGGCCCGCCAGCGGACCGTGGCTTGAGCGCAGAGCACGATCCCAGTAATGGAGGCCGCGACGACGACCTCCGGGAGGGGGTGACCCTCCGCGTGTTGAACAGAGACGGATCGAGCCGGGAGGGGAAGCAGAGGCCTGCTTCTTCGCCCGTCGTCCGGCTCTCGCGTCCGCCGCTTATTTCGAGCCTCGGCCGCTCGCCGCAGGGATCCGCTCCATGCCTCTCGCCGACCTACTCGCCCCGGAAGCTATTTTCCCCATGCTGCGGGCGAGCAGCAAGAAACAGGCTCTCCAGGAATTGGCGCATCACGCGTCCGTCCTGATGGGCCGCGACCAGCGGGAGATCTTCGAGACCCTCCTCCAGCGCGAGCGCCTCGGCTCCACGGGGGTGGGCAACGGCATCGCCATTCCCCACGGCAAGTTGCCGGGGCTGACCAAGCTGTTCGGATTATTCGCGCGGCTGGAGAAGCCCATCGACTTCGAATCGCTGGACGGCGCGCCAGTGGATCTCGTCTTCCTGTTGCTCGCACCTGAGGCCGCCGGCGCGGACCATCTGAAGGCCCTCGCCCGCGTCGCCCGCATGCTGCGGGACCCGGATGTGGTGGAAAAGCTGCGTGCCAACCGCGACGCCGCGTCCATCCATACCCTGCTTACGGCGGCATCGACCTCCAACGCCGCCTGAGCGGCACGTCAATCCCGCCTCAAGCCATCCCGATCAAAGGGCACGAATCAGCGCCGCGCACCTCCGCCCGAATAGGACCAACAGCGCGCGGCACCTCAGCCTTCCAATGCTCAGCTTGAAAGCCTGCTCAATGCACGCTCACAGGCACCAGCTGGTGCTCCATGGCATTGGCGAGGGCTGCTTCGCGGCTGTCCGTGAGCATAATCGGCGTGCCGTCCGCCGCATGCAGGGTGAAAAGCTTCATCCCCGGCGCAATCTGCGGCGCCTGCGGGAACAGGGCCTGCACGTCCTCCGAGCGGATGGAACGCACATAGGCGATCTCGCCGCCGCCCAGAACCGCAAGGGCTTCGGGGGTGATTTCCGCCGGGGTGATCTGGTGTTCGGTATCGTGTGTCATCTGATTACTCCTCACTCCGGGCAATGCGGCACGGCTCCCCTCACGGGCGGGAGACGATGTCGATGCGCTTGGCGTGGCGAGCGGGTTCCGGGCGAACCAGATCCACCGAGAGCAGCCCGTTCTTCAGTTCGGCTCCGAGCACATTCATGCCCTCGGCCAGAACGAAGGTGCGCTGGAACTGCCGGGCTGCGATCCCCCTGTGCAGGAATACGCGACCCTGGCCATCCTCGACCTGGCGGCCCCGGATGGTCAGCTCCTTCTCGTCGAGGACGACTTCCAGCTGTTCCGCCGTGAAGCCCGCCACCGCCAGGGTAATCCTGAGGCGCAGCGGCTCGCCGGCGGCTTCGATCCTCTCCACATTGTAGGGAGGATATCCCTCGGCACTCTTGGCGACCCGGTCGAGCGCCCGCTCGACCTCGTCGAACCCCAAGAGAAACGGGGACGACAGCGAAGACATCCGCGACATCGGTCAAAGCCCTCGTCAAGCGACTTTGCATTGCCGGGCGCGCACCGCTCCGGCCGCGCCCGCCGGGGCCCTTACGGCACCCCGACCGACCGGATATGGGAGGCAAGTCCCATTCCCGCAAGACGGCGCCGGTCGCAACGCACCGAACGTCATGCCGCCCGGCGCGGTCCCACGGCGGCACGGGGGGCGAAGCTGTCCGCATCCGCGGCCTGCCAGTCGGCGCCATAGAATGTCTCGTCCGGCGCCTCCAGCAGCGCACCGGCGGCAAGGAACGGATAGAGCCGGTCCAGCGGCTTCACCTCGATGGGGCTCACCCGGTGCCACACATGGTGCGGCAGCAGCTCGCCGGGGTGGGAGAGACCGGCGGCCGCCACCAGCTCCGCCAGCGCATGGACAGTGTGGCGGTGGAAGCTCTCCACGCGCTCCGCCTTCTCCGGCACCACCAGGCCGCGCTGAAGATGGGGATCGTTGGTGGTGACTCCAGTGGGACAGGCGCCGGTGTGGCAGCGCATGGACATGACGCAGCCCAGCGAGAACATGAAGGCGCGGGCCGCGTTGCACCAGTCGGCGCCGATGGCCATGTTCGCCGCCATGGAGAAGCCGGAGGTGACCTTGCCCGAGGCGGCAAGCCGCACCTCGCGCCGCAGCCCGGTGCCTACCAAAGCGTTGCGCATGAGGATGAGGCCTTCGCGCAGCGGCATGCCGAGATGGTCGGCCAGCTCCGGCGGCGCCGCGCCGGTGCCGCCCTCGGCACCGTCCACCACAATGAAATCCGGCCGGATGCCGGTTTTCAGCATGGCCTTGGCAAGGGCGAACACCTCGCTGGGATGCCCCACGCACAGCTTGAGCCCCACCGGCTTGCCGCCCGACAGATCGCGCAACCGGGCGACGAATTCCATCATCTGCACCGGCGTGGAGAAGGCGGAATGGCGGGCGGGGGAGATGCAATCCTCGCCCATGGGGATGCCACGGGTCTCGGCGATCTCCGGGGTCACCTTGGCGGCGGGCAGGACACCCCCATGGCCGGGCTTGGCCCCTTGGGAGAGCTTGATCTCCACCATCTTCACCTGGGGGTCGGCGGCGCGGTCGGCGAAGCGCTCGGGGGAGAAGGTGCCGTCGCGGTTGCGGGCGCCGAAATAGCCCGAGCCCAGCTCCCACACGATGTCGCCGCCATGGATGCGGTGATAGGGCGAGAATCCGCCCTCCCCGGTGTCGTGGTAAAAGCCGCCGGTCTTGGCGCCGAGATTGAGCGCCTCGATGGCATTGCGTCCCAGCGAGCCGAAGCTCATGGCCGAGATATTGAGAACAGAGGCGGAATAAGGCTTCGCACAGGCCGGCCCGCCCACGCTCACGCGGAACGGCTCATGGGCCACCGGCTCCGGGGCGAGGGAATGGGTCATCCACTCATATTCGGCAGAATAGGTGTCCAGCTCGGTGCCGAAAGGCTGGCGGTCTTCCTCATTCTTGGCCCGGGCATAGACGATGGAGCGCTCATCACGGTTGAACGGGCGCTCGGAGAGGTCGTCCTCCATGAGATACTGGCGCAGATAGGGCCGCAGCGCCTCGAACACCCAGCGCGCCGAGCCGATGACCGGATAGTTGCGCAGCAGCGAGTGCTCGGACTGGGTGATGTCGAATACCCCCACCAAAACCAGCGGGAACAGCACACAGAACACGATCAGCCACGCCACTTGGTCCGTGAAGGACAGGACCAGGCTCAGGAGGGCGCCGGCCACCAGCGCGATGAAGACGCTGTAGCGGGCGAGCAAGGCTGCGAGGCTGGGGGAGATCAGGCGGCGGCTTGGGTGGACAGGGGCCAGGATGGGGGCCGTGGATGCAATCGTTTTGGCTTTCGGCGCGGCAGCTAATGGCTCTTCGGCTCTGTGCATGGCGGCGATCCTCCCGGCGCCAAGCTAGAGCAATTTCAGCGCATGTGTGAAACGCTTTCACGTCCGAAATTGCGTTAAAACAACAAGATAGGACGTTTCGCGGCCCAACGGATCACGAAACGCCCTAGCCCTTTGTTTTGACGCGCATTCTCCGCGCCCGGCGCAGAGGCCGCCTCAGGCCGGGACGCCGGCGGTCGCCGCGAAGCGGGCGGCGAGGGCGCGGACCACCGGGATCTGCGCGGGCAGCTCGCTCCAGTAGCGGCGATGCAGCTCCAGGTTCACCACAGTGCCGGGGGCGAAGCGGCAGCGGGCGGCCACGTCGTCCCATTTGATGGCGCCCCAGCCCACCGGCAGGTGCAGGTCGCCTTCGCCCAGAGCCAGGCGCTCGGCCTCGTCCATGGTCCAGCTTTCCAGCGGCCGGCCGAAGCTGTCATGCACGTGGACGTGCCGGCAAAAGGGGGCCAAAACACTGATCTCGTTTAGGAAATCCACCCGAGCCTCGGTGGTGCGGAGCAGGGCGTGGCTCACATCCAGAGTGGCGCGCACATGGGGGTGATCCAAGGCGTCCAGCTCACCGGCAAGGCGCGAGGGCAAGGCCGTCTCGCGCATGGGCTCGAAGCGGAAGATATTTTCAACGCAAAGGGTTACGCCCACTTCTCCCGCCTTGTCGCCGGCCCGGGCGAGGGCGTCGCGCTGGCGGGAATAGGCCACGTCCACATCGTCGTCGCCGCGCACGCAGCCGGTGTGGAGGACGAGGTTGACCGCCCCCAGGGCGCCGGAGATGGCGATCATGGCATCCAGCAGCGCTTCGTGGCGGGGCAGGCGGGCCTTGGGGGACATGAGATTGATGGCCAGCGGCCCGTGGACCGTGTAGCCGAAGGGCCGATCCTGGGTCATGGCGACCAGCCGCTCGAGCCGGTCCTCCAGCACCCGCCCATCCACCACCAGCGTCCAGGCAAAGGCGGGAAGCTCAACAAAATCAACGCCTAGTGCCTCGGCCTCGTCGAGCTTCGCGGGCAGGTCCTCGAACTCCGGCGCGGAGGCGCGGATGGAATAGCCGATGCCGGCTATGGCGGCGGCGGGCGTGCGGGCATCCATGGTGGATCTCCAGATCAGCGCCGCCGGGCCGGCGGAAACAGCATCGCTACGCTACCATACCCCATGTGGATGACAGTCGTGCGGCCCCCGGCGCCATATCGGGAGGTTCGTCACCATCGGCCCTGTTCAGGCCGAGTTCGGTTCGGTTTGCCCGCCCGGCACGAGGCCCGATCCACGGCGCGGCCCGAGGAACGCGTCGAGGAAGGCATCGAGCCAGCGGCACACCGCCCCGTCATAGCGCCCCCAGCCGTCGAGGTGCGCCTCGCGAGGCTGGGCGCCGGGACTGGTGAGGCGGTGGGCGCCGCGCTCGGTCCAGGCGCACATCATCTCCCGCGTCACCTCGGGATGGAACTGGAGGCCATAGGCGGTGCCGCCATAGCGGAAGGCCTGGTTGGGGAAGGCCGATCCGGTGGCCAGCAGTTCCGCCCCCGCCGGCAGGTCGAAGCCCTCCGAGTGCCAGTGATAGACATGGCTCGGCCACGGCATCAGGGCGGCGCCGGCCGTGGTGGCTTCCAATGGGTAATAGCCGATCTCGCAGGCGCCTTCCTCATGGGGGGCGACGCGGGCGCCGAGGGCCTTGGCCATGAGCTGCGCGCCAAGGCAGACGCCGAGGCTGGGGGTGGCGCAGGCCAAGGCCCGCTCCAGAAGGCGGATCTCTTCCGTGATGAAGGGGGTCGGGTCGTTGGCGCTCATGGGGCCGCCGAACACCACCACCCCGTCATGGCCGTCGAGGCGCTCCGGCAAGGCATCGCCCAGGGCCGGGCGGCGGACATCAAGGGCATAGCCGCGCCGCGCGAGGCGTTCGCCGATGCGGCCGGGGGTGGAGCGCGCCTGATGGAGCACCACCAGAACGGTGCCGGCTGCGGGCGGCCCGCCCGCCGGGGTGGAGCGATCCGTGCGCCCCTCCGGCTCCAGACCGGTCGGTTCCAGACCTGCCGGCACGAAGCCTTTGCCAGAGCTATTCGGGTTGCTCACCGCCTGTTTCCGTCTCCTCCCGGACCTCGCGGCGAATGCGGATGCGATCGCGCGAGCCGACGTTCAGAAGTTCGGCCGCGCGCCACACGAGGTTGTCCTCGAATTCGCTCAGGCCGCCATCGGCATAGGCGACCTCGAACATCATCTCCACGATGCGGCGGCGACCCTCGTCGTCCAGCGCGCGATTCAGCACGCTGGTGAAGGCATAAAGATCCACCGCCTCGGCATCCTTGGCAATGGCAAGCTCGACCAGGGCCTCGCTCTCCTTCTCGTCGAGCCCGAAGCGGTTGGCGAGGATGGTGCGCAGCACAGCCTGCTCCTCCACCGTCACCGCCCCGTCGATGGACATCACGTGCACCAGCAGGGCGGCCGCAGCCAGACGATAGTCGTTCTCGTCGAAAGCAGCCGCCTCGCGGGCGCCGCCGGTGATGTCGGTGATGAAGTCGGAGAGGGTGCGGAACATGCGCCTTCAGTCCTTGGTCGGGGCTGATCCGGCTGTGCCATGCCGCCTTTCGCCGCGCAAGAGCGGCGCGCGCGGTGACACCGGTGCATCGGGGCATCGGAGCGGCGCCGGCCACCACCCCAAATTAAGGTTGGAACCCCTCCCCGTGCGCAGAGTTTACCCTGCAGCAGACCGAAGATGAACGTCTTCGTCTGTCCATAAAATTGAGACGGATGATTGTTCAGTGTCCGGATCACGAGCGCAGAGGTTTCCTGAAATTTCGGTGAAGCTTCTGTCCTGATCACCTCGACCTGAGCCATTCGTGCATCCGCAACTTCTGCGAGGAGAAAATCATGAACAAGATGCCGATTTACGCCGCTGCGGCGACCATTCTTCTGTCCACCACCGCCATGGCCCAGACCACGGTTCCGCCGGCAATGCCCAACACCCCGGCCGCCACCACCCCGATGACGCCGGGTGGGACCTCGGGCCATTCGGCCTTTATCCAGCAGCAGCGCGCCGACCAGCATCTGGCGTCCAACCTCATCGGCATGAACGTCTACGGCGGCGCCGACGAGAACCTGGGCGAGATCAATGATCTGGTCCTCGACCGCACGGGCACCGTGACGGCCGCGGTGATCGGCGTGGGCGGCTTCCTGGGTGTCGGCCAGAAGGATGTCGCGGTGCCGTTCCAGGCGGTGGAGGTGACCCGCAACGCTGACGGCAAAAACCGCCTGGTGCTGCGCAAGACCAAGGACGAGCTGAAGGCGGCGCCGGAATTCGCCAAGTATGAGGCGGCGCCGGCCACCACCGGCAGCGTGACGCCGACCCGTCCCGCCACCACGCCGCCCGCCACCCGCTGATCAGGCGGCTGAACACCGGGCATCCCGCAGCGCCGGTCTTCCGGCAGCGGATGTCCGGGCGGGGAGACGGGAGCCGGAGGCTCCCGTTTTCTTTTGAAGGCCGAGGCTTCTCGGGCCAGCGCCCGGTGGTGTCTCAGTTTGGAAATCCAATGCTCCGGCCGGGCCGGCTGAAAAACCTCTCCCGCTTGCGGGGAAGGCAGGGAGAGGGGCTGAACCCGTCCGCCAACCCGCCGCCGGCGTTCTGCCCCGGCACCGTGCCCCCTCCCCATCCCGCCCCCGCACGCGGGAGAGGGAGCAGGCCGGCGCTTCCCACGCGTTGCCCTCCGGCTTGACCGGAGGGGCCGTCTCGCCGCTTTCCAAGCCCTCGCCGCGTCATCCCCGCCGCATTGTCCCGGCCTCTGACATGGGCCCGTCCGGTCAAGCTGGACGACGACGGTGCTCCATCGTCTCAGGGCGCCGCATCCTTGATCACCCGCCGCGAAACCCTTGCGGCGGCTCGAAGGTTGAATCTGTCGCCCGATCAGGGGCATTGTGGCGACCCGTTCGCTGCAGGAGCATGGATGAACCTGTCCAGCCGGGGCCTTGCCGGCCTTTTCCTCAAAGTCATTTCAGAGCCGCGCACGCTCGCCTCACGTCTGGGCTTCGCATCGGTGGTTCTGGCGGCGGCGTTCGGGCTGCGCTACGGGCTCAGTCTCTCGCTGCGGGAGCTGGCGCCGTTCCTGTTCCAGCTGCCCGCCGTGGTCGTGGTAACGCTGATCAGCGGCGCGCGGGTGGGCTTTGTCGCCGTGGTCGCGCTGGTCCTCGCCAATGGCGCGCTGCTGCCAGCCAGCGCGTGGAGCAGTCTGGGCAGCAATCTGGGCGGCCCCGCCGAGGGTAGCTTCGGCGCGGTGGCCGGCCTGTTCTCCTTTACGGTGAACGCCCTGGGCCTGTGGCTGATCGGCACCTTGATGCGGGTGAGCGTTCGGCGCCTGAACGCCACCCACGGCGCGCTGCTGACGGCGGTGACCGAGCAGAACACGGTGGTGGCGACGCTGGAAGCCCTGCTGCAGCACGCTCCAGTTGGCTTCGCCTTCTTCGACCGCCGGTTGCGCTTCATGCGGGTCAACGAGACGTTGGCGCGGATGGTGGGCATTCCCGCCGGCGAGCATGTGGGCCGCTCCCTCGTCGACATGCTGCCCCAGCTCTCCAACGCCATCACCCCCGGACTGGAACAGGTGCGCGCCACCGGCACCGTCCTCGCCGACGTGGAGGTGGAAGGCGCCACCCCGGCGGCACCGGGCGTGTGGCGTCACTTCCTGGTGAGCTTTTTCCCGGTGCGCACGAAGGGCGCGCCC
Organism: Xanthobacter autotrophicus; assembly: GCF_005871085.1. Lineage (GTDB taxonomy): Bacteria > Pseudomonadota > Alphaproteobacteria > Rhizobiales > Xanthobacteraceae > Xanthobacter > Xanthobacter autotrophicus. The sequence continues at coordinate 165,851 of NZ_VAUP01000041.1, forward strand.
GCTGGCCGGAGCACGGCGAAAAGCGAAACGGGCGAAAGCCCCTCAAGCGGCGAGGCCATCGACCAGGAGCCCGAGGCCATCAGCCTCGTGGGCATGATCGTCACCGAGATCACCGGGCGCAAGACCGCCGAAAAGGCCCTGGCCGGCAGCGAGCAACGCTATCGCCTGCTCGCCGAGGCCCTGCCCAAGATGGTCTGGACCGCCACGCCCGACGGCAAGGGCGATTACTACAACCGCCGCTGGAGCGAATATACCGGCGTCACCCCTCCCCCCGGCGAGGTGTCGGAATGGCATACGCATCTCCATCCGGAAGACCAGGGGGCGGCGCTCGATGCGTGGAAGGGCTCGCTCTCCTCGGGGGCGCCCTATTCGCGCGAATGCCGGTTCCGCGCCGGCGACGGCAGCTATCGCTGGTTCCTGTGCCGCGCGGTCCCGGTGCGCGACGACGACGGGCGAATCGACCGCTGGTACGGCAGTTGCACCGATATTTCCGAGATCGTCGCCGCCCGCGAGGCCCTCGCCCGCACCAATGAGGACCTGGAGCGCCTCGCCGGCGCCCGCACCGTGGAGCTGGCCCAGGCCAACGCTCTGCTCAAGCAGGAGATGGAGGACCGCCTGAAGGCCGAGGCGCAGTTGCGCCAGGCCCAGAAGATGGAGGCGGTGGGCCAGCTCACCGGCGGCATCGCCCACGATTTCAACAATCTGCTCACCGTCATCATCGGCAACCTGGAGGCGGCCGAGCGGCGCGTGTCCAAGGACGAGGCCAACACCGACGCCGCCGAGATCCGCCGCTTCCTCGACTATGGCCGCCAGGGCGCGCTTCGGGCCGCGACCCTGACCCAGCAATTGCTCGCCTTCTCCCGCCGCCAGCCGCTGGATCCGCGCCCCACCGACATCAACAAGCTGATCACCGGCATGTCCGACATGCTGCGCAGCGCTTTGGGCGAGCGGGTGACGGTGGAGACCGTGCTGGCCGGAGGGCTATGGCGCGCCGAGATCGACCACAACCAGCTGGAGAATGCGATCCTCAACCTGGGGGTCAACGGCCGCGATGCCATGCCCTTCGGCGGCACGCTGACCATCGAGACCGCCAACGCCTATCTGGACGAAGCCTATTGCGCCGCCCACGAGGACCTGGAGCCGGGGCAATATGTGGCGGTGGTGGTGAGCGACACCGGCACCGGCATGGCCGAGGAGGTGCGGGCGCGGGCGTTCGAGCCCTTCTTCACCACCAAGGGCCCGCGCGAGGGTACCGGGCTCGGCCTCAGCCAGGTCTATGGCTTCGTCAAGCAGTCCGGCGGCCACGTGATGATCTACAGCGCCCCCGGCGCCGGCACCACGGTGAAGCTCTACCTGCCGCGCCACCCCAACGACGTGGCAAGCGAGCCGGTGCCGCCCCACGCCCATCGCCCGCGCGGCGCCGGCGCCGCCAGCGTGCTGCTGGTGGAGCGTGACGCAGCGCTCCGCGCGCTCTCGACCGCCACCCTGCGCGCGGCCGGTCACACGGTGGTGGAAGCCGCCGACGCCGCCAGCGCCCTCGCGGCGCTGGAGGCGGGGGCCGCGCCCGACCTGCTGTTCACCGACCTGCGCCTCGGCGCCGGGCCGGATGAGCCCGACGGGGACGGCGGCCCCATGGACGCGCACCACATGGACGGGCGCCATCTGGCCGACGAGGTGCGGCGGCGGCTCACCACGGTAAGGGTGCTATTTTCAACCTGGCAGGCGAAGAATGCCGCGATTCATTATGGACGGCTGGACCACGGGGTGCGCCTCCTGACCAAGCCGTTCACCCAGGCTGAACTGGTCGCGAAGGTGACGGACGTGCTGGAGGCTCCGGGAAACCGCGGCACCGTTCTCCTGGTGGAGGACGAGCCGTTCGTCGCCATGGTGGCGCGGCAGATCCTGGAGGATCACGGCTTCGAGGTCACGGTGGCGTCCCACGGCCACGCCGCGCTTGCCCATGCGGAGGCGGCGGTGGCCGACCTGTCGCGCAATGCCCTGGTGCTGGCGGTGGTGGATGTGGGTCTGCCGGACATGCGCGGCGACGAGGTGGTGCGCCGGCTCGGCGCCATCGCGCCCGGCCTGCCGGTGATCATCGCCACCGGCTACGGCACCCAGGAGCTGGAAGGCGAATTCGGCGCCTCGCCCCGGATCGCGCTGATGGGCAAGCCCTATGACGGCGCCACCCTGCGCAATGGCCTGCGCAAGCTCGGCTTCGACATCGAAAACGAGTGAGGGCGCGGGCACCGCCCGCGCCCATATGGAAGCGCCCGCGGCGCACTCTTAGCAAACTGTTGGGCGAACCCCAGCGCCGGGCCCGGCTCTCCTCGGGCCGGCGCGCCCGTCGGCGGGGGGCGCCGGATCGGGCTGAAGGGCCGGCTCACCGCCGCAGCAGGATCTGTCCCAGGATGACGCCGACGCCGGCGGCGATGGCGCAGGCGGTGATGGGCTGCTCGCGGATGCTCTCGCGCAGGGTCAGAAACTGACCCTCGGCCCAGTCGGTCACGTCCTCGGCGGCATTCGAGGCCTCGCCCTTGGCGCCCTTGACGCCGTGCTTGGCGGTCTTGCCGAGGGTGTCGATCAACTGGGCGAAATCCGCCCGCAGCTGGTCGAGGTCGGCGCGGACGTCGCTCAGGCTCGGCTCGGCGGTGGTGCTCACGATCTCGGGCTTCTGGGCCATATGGTTCCTCCACGGGTGAACTCGGATGATGAAGGGGTCACGAACCGTAGGTCGCGAACCGGACCGCACGAACAGCCGCCCCGGCGGGCGGTCGGGCGCCGCAATTCGGGAGCCGCAAGTCGCGGTGAGATGACAGGCGGGGCCGGACATGCCGGCCGCACCCTTCCCTATAGAGACGATTCTAGCGGCCCGCTGGTTCCAGCGGAACCGGCCCCTTCAGGCACTCTTCGCCTTGAGGTTCTCGGGCTCGGCCTTCGCCTCGTGGAAGAACAGCGCCTGGGCGATGGTGGCCTTCACCGTCTCGGTGAGGAACGGCTTGGTGATGAGATAGGTCGGCTCCGGCCGCTCGCCGGTGAGCAGGCGGTCGGGGAAGGCGGTGATGAAGATCACCGGCACGTTGAAGCTCTCCAGGATCTCGGTCACCGCCTCGATGCCCGAGGAGCCGTCGGCGAGCTGGATGTCGGCCAGAACCAGGCCGAAATTGCCCGCCTTCGCCAGCTCCACCGCCTTGGAATGGGTGGGGGCGACACCGATGACCTCGTGGCCCAGCTCGGTGACCAGGGTCTTGAGGTCGAGGGCGATGACCCATTCGTCCTCGATGATGAGGACGCGGGTGGCGATCTGTCGGTCGATCTCGCGCTGCGCCGCCACCACCTGGGCCTCCACCTCGTCGAGGGAGGTGCCGAGGATGTTGGCGGTCTCGGCGAAGGAGAAGCCCTCCATGGCGGTCAGAAGCAGCGCCACGCGGGAGGACAGGTCCATGGCCTGGAGGCGCTGGTCGGCGCGCGAGGGCACCGCGCCGCCCTGCGGCTGGCGGTTCCACACCTCGTGGAACGCCTTGTAGAGCGCGACGCGGGGCGAGACGGCGGAATCCACCGCCACCTTGCGATCCAGGATGGCCTGGAGCGTGTTCTGCACGAGGAGATCGCCGGCCGACTGCGAGCCCACAAGCGCCCGCGTATAGCGCCGCAGGAACGGAAGCTGCTTGACGAGCGAGTTCAATGCCATGCCAAATCCCTTGGAACTGACGTGTTGAAATCCGGTGTCCGGACCAGCCGGCCGGCTTGCCAGGACCGCCCGATGAAACCCAGCTTCCGCAACGCCGAAACGTGCAGAACCCAGATTTTGCCAGACGCCGGACGGCAAGCTGAAGCGACAGCTGTCAAACCCACGTAACGCCTGCGAAGCGCATGAAGTTCCCGCGCCTTGGGAACCTCGGACCGCGCAGGGCATTATACTGCGTGCGCAGGCGAGCTTAAGGGGCGAGTTGCCGGTTTCGGCCAGGGCTCGTCAAAAAGAGGCGCAGGCGCGGGATTCCGGTCGGTCGGAGCACCCGCGGTCCATGCGGAGCGATCATGGATTTGGGCAAGGCGGAGGCTGCACGGGCACGTCACAAGGAGCGCAGCGCCATATTTGCCTCGGCAATCGGGCAGCCACGGACCCTCTTCGACAGCGTCCGGCGCCGCCTGCTCCTGGTCGTGCTCCTCGCCCTGGCACCCATCGCCGTGCTCAATATCGTCCAGGGCCTGGCGCAGCTCTCCAACGCGGAGGAAGACGCGCGCCAGCGCCTGCTCCAACAGGCCGTCGCAGCGGCGGGCACCCAGCAGAACATCTTCGCCTCCACCGAAAACGTGCTCTATGCCCTCAAGAACGTGGAGGAAGTGCGCCACGCGGGCGCCACCTGCACCGCCACCTTGCGGGGGGCGACCATAAGCCTGCCCTTCGCCGCCAATATCGGCGTGCTTGATGCCAGCGGCGCGGTGACCTGCGCGGCGCTGCCCTTCCCCGGCCGCTCGGTGGGCGAGGAGCCCTGGTGGCGGGAGGCCATCGCCAAGACCGGCTTCAGCCTGGTGGGGCCGGCGCGCAGCCCCGGCGCCAATCTGGATGTGCTGGTGGGCATCCTGCCCCTGCGCGACGCCGCCGGACGGCTGGAAGGCGCCATCGCCCTCGGCATCGACGTCAGCTGGCTCGACACCCTGCTGAGGCAGCAGACCCCGCCCTCCGTCGGCATCGTCGCCCTGTTCTCCAGCCGCGGCCAGGAGCTGGTGTCCAACGCCCGGACCATGAGCGCCGCTTTGTTCCAGCGCGACCTGTTCCGCACTGCGGGGCGCGACCTGCCCAGCAGCCTCCACGAAAGCACCGACCCGGCCGGCGAGAGCTGGACCTTCGCCACCGCGCCCCTGGGCCGCGATGGGCTCACCGTCGCCTTCGCCATGCCCTCCGACCGGCTGTTCGGCTGGACCTTCGTGACGGTGGCGGCGAGCATCGCCCTGCCGGCGCTCATCATCATCCTGTCGCTCATCGCCCTGTGGGTGGCGGTGGACCGCATCATCTTGCGCTGGCTGCTCTATCTGCGCCGGGTGACGGCGGTCTACGCCCAGGGCCACTACGGCTTCCGCCCGACCCGGCTCGATGCGGCGCCCTCGGAATTCCGCGTGCTCGGCCATTCGGTGGAGAACATGGCCTTCGCCGTACGCCACCGCGACGCCCGCCTGCGCGAGAACCTGGCCGAGAAGACCGCGCTGGTGCGCGAGATCCACCACCGCATCAAGAACAGCCTCCAGGTGGTGGTGAGCCTGCTCAGCCTCTACGGATCTGGGATCGGCAAGAGCGAGGACCGCCGCCGCTTCGACCAGCTGCGGCTTCGGGTGAACACCCTCGCCCTGGTGCATCGCATCCTCTACGAGGCCAATGACGGCTCGCAGGTACACCTGCGCGAGCTGCTCGGTGAACTGGCCTCCCTGATCGAGGGCAGCACCGACGCCAGCGTGCGCATCACGGTGGAGGCGCAGGATGCGCCTTTGCCCACCGACATGGCGGTGCCGCTGGCCCTCATGGTGGTGGAAGTGGTGCTGAACCTCGGCCTGCCGCCAGGCACCTCCCCTGCCCCCCTGGTGCTGAGCGGGAGCCGCAGCGGCGAACGCCTGCACCTCGCCCTGCGCAGCGGCGCCGGACGCTGGGGCGAAAACGGCATGCCCCTCGACCTCGCCGCCGGCTTCGCCGCCCAGCTCGGTGGCAGCCTCAGCCGCCGGGACGAGCCGAGCGGCGCCATGGTGGTGGCCGGCGACTTCCCCTGCCGCCCGAACTCAGCGCCCAAGGCCGCCGCCCGGGTCGATTGAGGGGCGCGCGGCGCGGGCCGCCCCCCGGTGCGCTCCGGTGAAACCGGTTGCAGGACCGCACAGATGCACCATCGGACCGCGCGCCGGCTCGATCGCGGGCTCCGCCGCTCACAATCGAACCCCGGACGGGCGCCTCCATCGGCCCTCAATGCCTTGACTCCGTTTATGAAACGACCCCGCAGCCGGCGCCCCCGCCGGCGAATTTCATCCAGTGGCTCCGGTTATCGGAACCGGAGCCGCTCTGGCTCGTTGTCCTAGGAGCACGCGCTGACCGGCCTGCGCATCGAGCCGACCGGGCAATGCGGTGTTTTGGATCGGGAGACGGATTCGCCGAACACCCCTCGGATCCGGCTCCAGGGGTATCGCCGTGGCGATACGTTTCCCATTGGCAGGAGCGAGAGCACATGGACAAGGCTCGAACCAAGGGCACGTCGCAACGCGGGTTCGCCGCCATGGACGCGGAGAAGCAGAAAGCCATCGCCCGCAAGGGCGGCGAGAGCGTCCCCGCCGAAAAGCGCAGCTTCTTCCAGAACCGCGCTCTGGCGGCGGAAGCCGGACGCAAGGGCGGCCAGAGCGTCGCCGACGAGCATCGCAGCTTCTCGCGCGACCGTACTTTGGCCTCGCAGGCCGGGCAGAAGGGCGGGCAGAAGAGCAGCCAGTCGGGCGGCACCCCTCCCACCGGCGGCACCTCCTGAACACCGCCGCCGGATACCGACGCCGGGGATGGAACCGGCAGGCCCCCGGCGACGTTGACTGAACGCGACCCGCCACGCTTGCGGGCAAGGTCGCTGTCGGCACCGTTCCACGGCCGACATCCCGTTCGGCAAGCGCCGGTCGGGCAACCTGATTTGGGGAGGGCGACACCATGCGAGCACGTTTTTCCTGCCCGGGAGCCTGTGGCCGGCGCGCTACAACCGCGGGTAGCCGTTAAGAAGATCGCGCAACGTGACCGATCGCCGCTTTTGCCACACCCCGAGTTGCCCACCCGACTCGCCCGAAAGATAGGCCGCCGAATGGACTTGCTCGCGGATCGCGAAAGGGATCTCCCGGAAAGGGGTCGTCGAGAGATGGACGCCGCCGCCCTGCGCACGCAGGTGCTCGAATTCCTTCCGGCGCTGCGCGCCTTCGCGCGGTCGCTGACGCGCAATCGCACGGAAGCTGACGATCTGGTCCAGGAAACGCTGCTCAAGGCCTTGTCCAACATGGACAAGTTCGATCCGGGCACGAACCTGCGCGCCTGGCTGTTCACCATCCTGCGCAACACCTATTACACCGAGATCCGCAAGCGCCGCCGCGAGAATGACGGCATGAGCGCCTTGGCCCAGCAGGACACCAATATCGGCCCCAGCCAGGAATGGTCGGCCACCCTCTCCTCCCTGAAGGAGGCCCTCGCCAAGCTGCCCGACGACCAGCGCGAGGCGCTGGTCCTGGTGGGGGCGGCGGGGCTCTCCTATGAGGAAGCGGCGGCGGTCTGCGGCTGCGCGCTCGGCACCATCAAGAGCCGGGTGAACCGCGCCCGCGCCAAGCTGCTCGTGCTCATGGGCGCGGAAAACACGGCGGACGTGGTGGAAGGCGACGCCATCGCCATGTCGGCCGCCCGCAGCATCGGCTAGGTGGCCACCGGATAAGTGACATCAGACCGGCTGTCGCCGGTCTGCGCGCGCCGGGGTTTTGCTCCGGGTCATCGACGGGACGAGCCGGCCTCCGAAACCCGCGCGTCTTGCGCGAACTGTATCGCGCGAGCTTCAGTCCGGCTCCCAGCCGGGCGGGGCCAGCTCGAAGCCCTCGAACAAGAAGGCGGGCGCCACGGTGCAGCCCACCAGCGTCCAGGCCCCCCGGCTTTCCGCTGCCTGCCACGCCAACGGCGGCACCACCGCCTGCGGCCGCTCTCCCCCCTTGAGATCCGGCCCCAGCGCCACCTCGCGCCGTCCGTCACCATCGGCGATGGCGAGCGTCAGCGGCGCGCCGGCATGCCAGTGCCAGACCTCGGCCGCATCCACCCGATGCCAGCGGGAGCGCTGGCCCGCCTTCAGCAGAAAATAGATGGCGGTGGAGGCGCCGCGCGCTTCACCCGCAGCATCCCGGCCCGCAACATCCCGGCCCGCAGGCGCATCCCGGAACGTCTCGCGGAAATGCCCGCCCTCCGGGTGCGGCTGGAGCTGAAGCAGGGTGACCACCTCCTCGGCGGTCAGCCCATTGAGCGCATCAGTCACCGGTCAGCCCTTGAAGGCGTTCTTGCGCAGCCGCAGCTCGGTGAAGACGAGGGCCGGCTCCGCCCCCACCATGCCGAGACGCTCCGCCATGGCGGGATCGTCCGCGCGCAGGAAGGGGTTGGCGGCCAGCTCGTCGCCCAGCCGCGAGGGGATGGTGGGGGCGCCGGCATCCCGCTTCCTCTGCGCGTCGCCATAGAGGCGGATGAGGGTGGCATTGTCCGGGTCCACCGTGGCGGCGAAGCGGGCGTTGGCGAGGGTGTATTCGTGGCCGCTGTAGACCTGAAGATCCTCAGGGAGCGCCCGCAGACGCTGGAGCGACTCCCACAGCACCGGCGGCTCACATTCCAGCGGCCGTCCGCAGCCGAGCGTGAACAGGGTATCCCCGGAGAACAGCAGCTTTTCGCCCTCGAACAGGTAGGTGGCGGGGCCGACGGTGTGCCCCGGGGTCTCCAGCACCCGGCCCACCAGCGAGCCCACCGCCACCGGATCGCCATCCACCACCGCCACGTCGAGGCCGGGGATCTGGTCGGCCTCGGATTTCGGGCCCACCACGGTGGCGCCGAAGCGCGCCTTCACCGCGAGGATGCCCTGGGTGTGATCAGCGTGGTGATGGGTGACGAGGATGTGGGTGAGGGTCCAGCCCTCTTTTTCCAGGGCCGCGATCACCGGTGTCGCCTCGGGCACGTCCACCACGGCGGTCGCCTCGGTGACCGGATCGTGGATGAGGACGGCATAATTGTCGGAAAGGCACGGGACGAGGCGGATTTCGGCTGACACGGTCTGGAGTCTCCGGAGCGCGAGCGGAACGCTGTTCGACTGGACGTCCGAATGGGTTGCGGACGCGGCCGGCATGATCCTCTATTAAACCGCCGAGCGGAAGAGCGGCCGGCGGGGTGTGCACACCCCGCGTTCGGCAGACCGGTGGCGGCCGGAAGAAGGGGATCCATGTTTCTCGACGTCGTCGACCTGCGCAATTTCTACGCCCAGCCCCTCGGCATCATGACACGGCGCCTGCTGGGGCGGGCCATCCGCGCGCGCTTCGACAACGTCACCAGTATGCGGGTGCTCGGCCTCGGCTATGCGACGCCCTATCTCGGCGTGTTCCGTGAGGAGGCCGAGCGCTGCCTCGCGGTGATGCCGGCGGCGCAGGGGGTGGTGCGCTGGCCCTCCGCCGCGCCAACGCTGGCCACGCTGGCCGACGAGACCCTGCTGCCGTTTCCCACCGCCAGCATGGATCGGGTGGTGGCGGTGCATGCCCTGGAGATGACCCCCAACGCCGCCGAGATGCTCAACGAGGTGTGGCGGGTGCTGGCCCCCGGCGGGCGGCTGCTGGCCGTGGTGCCCAACCGGCGCGGCGTCTGGGCGCAGATCGACACCACGCCCTTCGGCCATGGCCGCCCGTTCTCCCGCGGGCAGGTAGTGACGCTGCTGCGGCAGGCCCTGTTCACCCCCGTGGGCTGGAACGAGGCACTGTACGCGCCGCCGAGCCGCTGGTTCCTGCGCACGGCGGTGGCCTGGGAGCGGGTCGGCGCCCGGCTGTCCCTGCCGTTCTCGGGGGCGCTGGTGGTGGAGGCGACCAAGCAGCTTTACCGCCCCATCCCCGCCCGCAAGCCCCGCCTCGCCCCGGTGCTGGAACCCGCCCTCGACGGCCGCCTCGTCGGGGGAGCGGCGCCGGCGGGGTGAAGGGGGGAGCCGGCGGTCTGTGGTGTTGTCGCGATTTGGCAGCCCGCTGCCCCGGCCGGGAACGATGTTACCCCTCCCCCGCAAGCGGGAGAGGGAGCAGCTGCGGCGATCTCCCGCCCTACCCCCGCCCGCTCGGTCGGCCCGGCGGCACGCTCTGGGCCTCGCGGGTGCGCACGAAGGTCCAGATGACGCGCGGCGTGCGCACCACCTCGCCCGACAGCACCAGCTGCGCGGTGCGGCGCGGGCCGCCGGCGGCGGCGAGGTCCACACTTTCCTCCACCCCCAAAGGCACGTGGGGCGCGGCGAAGGCCCAGGCCTCGCCGTTGGGCAGGCTGAGCAGGGCGGTGTGGGGATCGTCCAGCCGCTCGACGGTCACGGACGGGTGCAGGTGGAAGCGGATGGCGAAGGTCTCCGCCGGGAGCTTCGCGCCCTCCTCGGCGGCCTTGAACACATCCTCGCCGTCCAGCCGGTTGCCTTCCATGGCCAGGCGGAACGAGCGCTGGTGGATGAGGCCGAACGGCTCGGCATAGCCATCGTGGCTGGCGCGCAGCAGCAGGGCGTTGTTGCGAGTGCCGCGCTGCACCTCCACGTGCTTCGGCCCGGAGACAATGGGCGCACCGAAGATGCGCGTCATGGAACCGCCCTGCAGGAAGCGGCAGGACGAGGTGTCGGCGATGACGGCGGTGGAATGGGCCGCCGTGGAGCGCGCCACCTGCCGCCACATCTCCCGATGCACCTCCGGCACCCCGCAATTGATGACGATGCGGTGCCGGCCGGACGAGAATTCGAAGGCCAGGCAGCTGGCATGGGCCTCCCAGCTCGCCATGGCGGGGGGCGGCGGGCCGGTGTCGGCGATCACCATGAGGGTGCGGGCATCGAGCCGCTGGTAGCCGGAATAGGGCGCGTTCGCCACCGGCGCGCCGCGGGCGTCGTCGAAGGCGAGGATGGTGGCGAGCTGGTCCGCCGCCGTGTGTCCCATGCCGTGGAAATGGGCGAAGGCCCCGTCGCCGTGCCGGAAGAAGCGCAGCATGGGCATCATCCGGTCCACCGCGTTCATCAGCGCGGGGGGCGCCGGCTGGTTGCGCGCGGTGAAGGCCTGGCGCAGCGGCAGAAGATCCAGCAGCAGCTCGATGAGCATGCCGGGATTGCGGGTGAGCGGGCCGCCGTCGGGCAGGATCTGGCGGTCCAGCTCCTCGGAGAGACGCTTGTCCGCCGCCTTCAGCAGCCGGCCCTGATCCGACATGCACAGGCCGGCGAAGACGAGGGCGGTGATGGCCAAAAGGCGCGGCTGGCCGTCCGGCGCGTCATTGGCCATGCGACGCAGCTGGCGCACCTGCCGGGCCAGCGAGCGCATGAAGCGGCGGTAGAAATCGTGGTCGGCGTCCTGCAGCAGGAACGTCGCCTGGGTGAGCCAGGAGATGATACGCCGCGCCGCCACATCGGGCCGCGCCGCCACCGCCCGGGCCTTGCCGGGATCGCGCATGAAATCGCCCACCAGGGAGCGGGCATTGGCGCGCGCGATGGTGGTGCCGGCGGCCTTCAGGTGCCGGAGCCAGCCGAAGCCGTGCAGCGCCTCGGCCCATTCCACAGAGGGCGGCACCAGCTCGAACGGGGTGCGCCCGTCCAGCAGCATCACCTTGCCGGCGAAGGCAAAGCGCCCGGAATAGATTTCGCTCGCCAGCGTCGCGTCGCCGGTGCGCAGGTCCTGGGGGGCGATGAGCAGCCGCTCGGGCACCGGCACCGGCACGTAGCCGAGCGCCATGGTGCGGCCGCCGAGGCGCGCAAGCACCTGCTGCGACCACAGCTCCGCGAGGAGGGCCATCAGGCGCGTGCGCTCTTTGAGGCCGCTTCGGCTCACGGATCTCCCCGCCAACGGGGCGAGACCCTTGGCCAGGAAGCCTTTGGCCAGGTAGCCTCTGGCCACGGCCTGAAGGGGGCCCGCCGCTCCATTCCAAATCCGCATGCGCTCGTCTTCACCGACTGATTCGCAACGGATGGGAAGGCCGGTCGAGCCGCGTGGGCCTGAGACCTCAGGCCCGGCGCTTCAGCCGGGCGGCGAAGAAGCCGTCGAGACCCGACCGCTCCGCCTCCCCCCGCATCCAGTGACTGGGAAGAGTGCGCACATCCCCTTGAGGAGTTATGAACGGATCGATGCCTTCCACCTCTCCGGGCACGATTGGTGCGCGGATAAGGTCGCTGCGGGCCGCCAGAAGCCTCTCCACCTGCTGTTCGCCCTCTTCCGGCTCCAGCGAGCAGGTGGAATAGACCAGCGTGCCGCCGGGCTTCAGCAGGTCCGCCGCATGGGCGATCAGCCGGGCCTGGAGGGCGGCAAGGGTGACAAGATCTCCCGGCCGCTTGTTGACGGCGATGTCCGGATGCCGGCGCAGGGTCCCGGTGGCCGAGCACGGCGCGTCCAGCAGCACCGCATCGAACGGGCCGCCGGCAAAGTCCGCCGCATCCCCGGCCACCACCTGGGCGGAGAGCTTCAGCCGCTCCAGGTTTTCCTTCAGCCGGGTGAGGCGGGACGACGAGCGATCCACGGCGGTGACGATGGCCCCCGCCGCAGCAAGCTGCGCCGTCTTGCCGCCCGGCGCGGCGCACAGGTCCGCCACCTTGAGTCCGTTCACATTGCCCAAGAGCCGGGCCGGCAAGGCGGCGGCGGCGTCTTGCACCCACCAGTCGCCCTCGGCGAAGCCCGGCAGAGCGCGCACGGGGCCGGCCTGAAGGACGCGCACCGAGCCGGTGGGCAGCACCTCGCCCGACAGGCGCTCGGCCCAGAGCGCCGGGTCGGCCTTCACGGTGATGTCGAGGGGCGGCTCCACCTTATGCATGGCGGCGATGGCGCGGGTGGTCTCCAGGCCATAGGCCTTGATCCAGCGCTGGCCCATCCATTCCGGCGTGTCGGCGAAATCGGGGCTGATGCCCACCATCAGCGCGTCCGCCTCGCGGGTGAGGCGGCGCAGCACCGCATTCACCAGACCGGCGAACCCGGCGGTGTTGCGGTCGGCGCGGGCCACGTCCACGCACAGGCCCACGGCGGCGTGGTTGGGCACGTCCATGAACAGGATCTGCGTCGCCCCGGCCAGCAGCACGGATTCCAGCCGCGGCGCCGATTTCGGCAGGCCGCGCTCCATCAGCTTGGCGATGAGGGAGCGCAGGGTGCCGATGCGGCGCAGGCTGGTGGCGAGGATGCGGTAGGCGAGCGCCCGGTCGCGCGGGTCGAGGGCGACATCGGCGTCGAGGGCATCCTCGAGCGCGGCACCGTGGCGCAGCACCTGCTCAAGGCCGTCCACGGCGAGGATGCGGGCGGCAAGGCCGGGCGTCGCGGCGGCCGGTTTCCCAGGAGCAGGTTTCCCAGGAGCCGGCTTCCCAGGAGCCGGGGCGGGTCCTGAACCGGGGCGGCGGGCGGGCTTTTGGGCGCGGGAGGGCGGTTTCATCGCGCCAGATAGAGCACGAACCATGCCCCCGCGCCAACGGCTTTGCCATGCCGCGCCTTCACAGCGTTCGCCGCGCCTCGTTTACCTTGCCTCGCCAGCGCCGATCCCTTAAGACGCTCGGGTAACGCCCCGGACCTGAGCCGGGGCTTTCCTTTGTGCGCGCGTGCGTTGCGATGCACCCGCGCCGGACCGGGAGGCGCCTTAAGGTGGCCAACGTGGTGGTAGTCGGCTCCCAATGGGGCGACGAAGGCAAGGGTAAGATCGTCGATTGGCTGTCGGAGCAGGCGGACGTGGTGGTCCGCTTCCAGGGCGGCCACAATGCGGGCCATACGCTGGTCGTCGGCGGTGTCACCTACAAGCTCTCCCTCCTGCCCTCAGGCGTGGTGCGCGGCGGCAAGCTCTCCGTGATCGGCAACGGCGTGGTGCTGGACCCACAGGCGCTGGTGGACGAACTCGCCCGCCTCGCCGCCCAGGGGGTCGAGATCGGTCCCGACCGGCTGCGCATCGCCGAAACCGTTCCGCTCATCCTGCCGCTGCACCGCGAGCTGGACGCCCTGCGCGAGAGCGCCACCGCCGAGGGTGCGCGCATCGGCACCACCAAGCGCGGCATCGGCCCGGCCTATGAGGACAAGGTGGGCCGCCGCGCCATCCGCCTCGTGGACCTGTCCGATCCGACCAGCCTGCCGGCCAAGGTGGATCGGCTGCTGACCCATCACAACCTCATCCGCCGCGGTCTCGGCATGGAAGAGGTGAACCGCGACGCCCTGGTGGCCGAGCTGCTCGCCATCGCCCCCAAGGTCCTGCCCTTCATGGACCGGGTGTGGGAGCTGCTCGACAAGGCCCGGCGCGACGGCAAGAAGATCCTGTTCGAGGGCGCGCAGGGCGCGCTGCTCGACATCGACCATGGCACCTATCCCTACGTCACCTCGTCCAACACGGTGGCGGGATCGGCGGCGAGCGGCACCGGCATCGGCCCGGGCGCGCTGGATTACGTGCTCGGCATCACCAAGGCCTACACCACCCGCGTGGGCGAAGGCCCTTTCCCCACCGAGCTGACCGATGAAGTTGGCCAGACCCTGGGCAGCAAGGGCCGCGAGTTTGGCGTCGTCACCGGCCGCGCCCGCCGCTGCGGCTGGTTCGACGCGGTGCTGGTGCGCCAGACGGTGCGCACCTGCGGCATCCATGGCATCGCCCTCACCAAGCTCGACGTGCTGGACGGGTTTACCGAACTGAAGGTATGCGTGGGCTACAGGGTTGACGGTAAGGAAATCGACTACCTGCCGGCGGAGAGCGGGGCGCAGGCGCGCGCCGAGCCCATCTACGAGACCATGGAAGGCTGGCAGGATTCCACCGCCGGCGCCCGCTCGTGGGCGGACCTGCCGGCGGAAGCGGTCAAGTATGTGCGACGGGTGGAGGAGCTCATCGGCTGTCCGGTGGCCGTGCTCTCCACCAGCCCGGAGCGCGATGATACCATTCTGGTCCACAATCCGTTTCAGGCCTGATCTTCGGGCGTGACGCGGGTCCGGAGCATTTTCACGCGGCGCGAACTCCGGTTCGCATCGAGGAAATGCGGCATATAAATGCGATAGGGCGTCTTGCGTGACCTTTGGTCACAAAATGCCGCCCTAACGGCTCAAGGCGAAGCGCACGTCTCTCATGGCTGACTACTACCCGCTGCTGGTCCGCGCGATTTCGAGCCTGCCCCAGAAGACCGGGGAGGGTCGGCGCGCGGTCTATGACCGCGCCCGCACGGCCCTCATGCGGCAGTTGCGGGGGGTGGACCCGCCCTTGCCCGAAGGCGAGATCACCCGCGAGCGCATGAGCCTCGAGGAGGCCATCCGCCGGCTTGAGGCCGATTACGCCCAGCAGGACAATTCAGCCGACACCATCGCCGACGAGGCGGAAGACAACGAGGCCCCCGCTCCCAGGAACACCGCCGAGGACGAAGACACGGACGAGCCGGACGAGCCGGCCCCACCCGCCGCCCCCGTTGCGGCAAAGGAGACTCCGCGCCCGCCGGCTCCGGCCGCGCCGCTGCCAACGGCGCCCGCCGCCCCCGAACCCAACGGCCGCGCCGAGCGCCGCCTCCCGCCCCGCCAGCGCAGCGAGGAGGAGGACGACGAAGCCGACAGCCGCCCGCCGGTGCGCGGACGCGGCGAGGTGCGCAGCCGTGTCGCCGCCGCCAGCGGCGCCCGCCGCCCCGCCAATGGGGAGGGCGGCCCCTCGTGGAAGAAATTCGCCCTGTGGCTGGCGCTCGCCCTGCTGGTACTGGGCGGCATCGCCTTCGCGGTGGTGTATCGCGACATGTTCCTGGGCGGCACCGCTGAGCAGCGCGCCGCCGCGCCGACCGCGTCCGGGTCCAGCGACCAACCCAAGATCGCCGACCGGGTGGTGCGCTCCTCGGGCGACGCCGCCCGGCGCGCCCCGACCGCGCCCCCCCGGACCGGCGGAGGTTCCGCCCGCGCGGTGCTGTTGGAGGAGACCCCCGGCGGCGCCCAGCCGCAGGTGTTCGAGGGCACGGTGGTGTGGAAGACAGAGACCGTGAACGCCGGTCCCGGCCTGCCCCCCGACATCGGCCTGCGCGGCGACGTGGTCATCCCCGAGCGCAAGATCAACATGAGCTTCGTACTGCGCCGCAACACCGACCAGACTCTGCCGGCCTCCCACACCATCGAGATCGGCTTCCGACTGCCGGACGACTTCCCCTTTGGCGGCGTCTCCAATGTGGACGCGGTGCGCATGAAGCCGAACCAGCAGGCCCTCGGCACCCCGCTTGCCGGCCTCGCGGTGCGGGTGAACCCGACCCTGTTCCTGGTTGGCCTCTCCGAGAAGGCGGCCGATCGCCAGCGCAACGTGACCCTGCTCCAGGCCTATCCGTGGCTGGACGCGCTCATCACCTACACCAACAACAAGAAGGCGGTTCTGGCCTTCGAAAAGGGTCCGGCCGGCGAGCAGGCCTTCAACGACGCCTTCTCCGCCTGGGGCGAGTTGCTCCAGCGCCCGCCGGCCCAGGCCGCCCCGCAGCAGAACGGCGGCTGACGCCGCGCGGCCTGCCCGCCGAGGCGCGCGCCGGTCATTTGCCTTTGGCGAGGCTTCCCCTGGCGAGGCTGCGGGCGTGGTCGAGGGCCATCTCCAGCCGGTCGTTGCCCCAGAACAGCTCGCGGTCCGCCGTCACGAAGCTCGGGGCGCCGAAGATGCCGCGGTGCTTGGCCTCCTCGGTCTGGTGGCGCAGGCGGTCCTTGTTCTCCTGCTGCTCCGCCTCGGCGACGACATCGCCGTAGAAATGGCCGAGCCCGGCCAGGATCTGGCGCAGGGTCTCGCGGTCCGAAATGTCGCGGCCCTGTGCGAACTCCGCGAAGAACACCGCTCGGGTGAAGGACGGCCGGCACGCATCGTTGAGATAAACCGCGAGGCGCGCCGCCAAAAGCCCGTTGGCCGGGAACGGGTCTGGCCTGGTCACCGGCGGCAAGCGCGCCAGCACGGCGAGCCGGTCCAGGTCCCGCCACATGTGGGCGCCCTTGAGCGGATAGGTGTTGAAGGGCGAGGTCGTATAGCCCTGTCCCGCGAAGATGGGCCCGAGCAGGAACGGCTTCCACACCACCTGCACATCCGCCAGCTCGGCCAAGGCCGTGATACGGGCGGCGGCCAGATAGGAGTAGGGCGAAGCGAACTCGTAATAGAAATCGAGGGTGCCGCTGGCCATGGGCGCGTCCTGCCTGTACATCGCTGCCTCAATCTGCGGCGGGGCACGGCCTTTCCGCAAGCGGTTGGATCAAAGTGGCTGGAGGTCGGGTGACGCCTTGAAGTGGGTGCTGTTCTTCGCGCTGGTGATCGGCGCCGCGGTGGCGATCCTGTTCACCGTGTTCCCGGACTGGGACATGGCCATCGCCAGCCTGTTCTGGGATGCGCAGGGGCGCCATTTCGTCCTCGCCGGCGCGCCCTGGGCGCAAACCGTGCGCAATCTCGCCAACTGGATCCCCTGGGCCATCGCCGCGCCGGCCTTCGCCGCCATCGTGCTGAAGCTGCTGTTCCCGCGCCGCAAGATGTTCATGCCGGCGCGGGCCGCCGTGCTGCTCGCCTTCACCATGGCGGTGGGGCCGGGCCTGCTCGTCAACGGCATCCTGAAGCAGGAATGGGGGCGGCCCCGACCGGTGCATGTGGATACCTTCGGCGGCCGCGACGCCTTCAAGTCCTGGTATGAGACCGACGGCACCTGCCCCGGCAATTGCTCCTTCGTCTCCGGCGAGGGCGCGCTGGGGTTCTGGATGACGGCGCCCGCCAGCCTCGTGCCCGGCCCGGCCGGGGCGGTGGCCATGGTGGCGGCGGTGGTGTTCGCCAGCGTGGCGGGGGGGCTGCGCATCGCCTTCGGCGGCCACTTCTTCACCGACGTGGTGTTCTCCGGCGTGCTGGTGATCGTGCTCGTGGTGCTGACGCGCTATTTTCTCTACGACCGCAAGGGCGCCCCGAGCGACGCAGCAGTCGAACTCATCATCGGCCGGACCGGGCTGAAGCTGCGGACCCTCATCCAGCGCGTTTGGCGCAGGGTCCGGCGCCGGCCCTTGCCTCCGCCTCGCACGGGCCTATAGTCCGCGCCGCCCTTTCCCATCCCTGCAAAACTCCCGAGAGACCTGATGGCGCGTGACGTGAAGAAGGTGGTGCTGGCCTATTCCGGTGGCCTCGACACCTCCGTGATCCTGAAATGGCTCCAGACCACCTACAATTGCGAGGTGATCACCTTCACCGCCGATCTCGGGCAGGGCGAGGAGCTGGAGCCGGCGCGCAAGAAGGCGCAGCTGCTCGGCATCAAGGACGAGAACATCTTTATCGAGGACGTGCGCGAGGAATTCGTCGCCGAATACGTCTTCCCCATGTTCCGCGCCAATGCGGTCTATGAGGGGCTGTACCTGCTTGGCACCTCCATCGCCCGGCCCCTGATCGCCAAGAAGCAGATCGAGATCGCCCGCAAGATGGGCGCCGACGCCGTCTCCCACGGCGCCACCGGCAAGGGCAACGACCAGGTGCGCTTCGAGCTGGCCTATTATGCCCTCGAGCCCGACATCACCGTGATCGCCCCCTGGCGCGAATGGGACCTCACCTCCCGCACCCGCCTGCTGGAGTTCGCCGAACAGCACCAGATCCCCATCGCCAAGGACAAGCGCGGCGAGGCGCCGTTCTCGGTGGACGCGAACCTCCTGCACTCCTCCTCCGAGGGCAAGGTGCTGGAAGACCCGGCCGAGGACGCGCCGGACTATGTCTTCCAGCGCACCATCTCCCCCGAGGAGGCTCCCGACGAGGCGACCCTCATCACCATCGCCTTCGACAAGGGCGACGCGGTGGCCATCAACGGTGAGGCCCTGTCCCCCGCGAGCCTGCTCACCAAGCTCAACGAGCTGGGCAAGGCCAACGGCATCGGCCGCCTGGACCTGGTGGAAAACCGCTTCGTGGGCATGAAGAGCCGCGGCGTCTACGAGACCCCCGGCGGCACCATCCTGCTTGCCGCCCATCGCGGCATCGAGAGCATCACGCTCGATCGCGGCGCGGCGCACCTCAAGGACGAGCTGATGCCCCGCTACGCGGAGCTGATCTATAACGGCTTCTGGTTCTCCCCCGAGCGGGAGATGCTGCAGGCCGCCATCGACCATTCCCAGGCCTATGTGACCGGCGAAGTCACCGTGAAGCTCTACAAGGGCAACGCCACGGTCATCGGCCGCAAGAGCCCCTATTCGCTCTATAATCAGGAGCTGGTCACCTTCGAGGAAGGCGCGGTCGCCTACGACCACCGCGACGCGGCGGGCTTCATCAAGCTTAACGCTTTGCGCCTGCGCACCCTCGGCAGCCGGGCGCGCAAGATTTCCGAGTGAGCGTCTCGGAGTGATCTGACCTGCGAAAGACCAAGCGCCGGCCGTCCGAAGGGGCGGCCGGCTTTTTTTTGTGCCTCATGCCATCGGCCTTTTGTCTTCGCCCGATGCCAAGTGGGTAGGCCCTCACCCCTCCCCCGGCCCGGGGATCAGCACTCGCAGGGCGTTGAGGATCACCGCCACGTCGATGGCTTCCTGCAACAGCGCCCCCGCCACCGGCTCCAGAAGGCCGAAGGCCGCGGCCAGCATGCCCACGAGCGACAGGGCGATGCCCACGAACACGCTCTGCCGCGCGATGGCGAGCGCCCGCCGGGCGATGGCCATGGCTTCGGCGAGCCGATCCAGGCGGTCCACCAGCAGCACCACGTCCGCCACCTCGGCGGAGGCGGCGGCGCCGCGCGCGCCCAGCGCCACGCCCACGTCGGCGGCGGCCAGCGCCGGGGCGTCGTTGACCCCGTCCCCCACCATCATCACCGTGCCCGAGGCGAGCCGCGCATGAGCGCGGGCACGGGCATCGGTAACGTGGGAGACCTTGCCGCCGGGCTGAAGGTCGCCGGCCCAGCTGTCGAGGTCGAGGCTGCGGCCCAGCGCCTCCACCGCCTCCACCCGGTCGCCCGAAGCGAGGGCGATGTGGTCCACACCGCCGGCCCGGAGCGCCCGCACCATCTCGCCCGCATCGTCCCGCACCTGGTCGGCGAGAATGAGCAGGCCGGCAAAGCATCCGTCGATGGCCACCGCGACCACCGCGCTTGCCGCCGGCAGGCTGGCGCGCAGGGCGTCCCCGTCGCCGGTGGCCCGCGCCGCGACGAAGGCATAGCCGCCCACCGCCACCTCCCGGCCTTCCACCCGCCCGGTGACGCCGACACCGCCTTCTTCCTCCACACACTCCGGCACGGCGAGAGCGAGGCCGCGCGCCTTGGCCGCCGCCACCAGCGCCGCCGCCACCACATGGCTGGAGGCCTGGTCCAGCGCGGCGGCGAGGCGCAGCACCTCGTCGGGGGCGAAGTCCGGCGCGGCGCGGATCTCCTGAAGCTGGGCCCGGCCGTGGGTCAACGTACCGGTCTTGTCGATCACCAGCGCCCGCACGGCGGCAAGCTTCTCCAGCGCGCCGCCGCTTTTCACCAGCACCCCGCGTTTGGCCGCCCGCGACAGGCCGGCCATGAGCGCCACCGGCACCGCGAGGATGAGCGGGCACGGGGTCGCCACCACCAGCACCGCCAGCGCCCGACGCGGATCGCCGGAGAGGAACGCCGCCGCCAGCGCCAGCCCCAGTGACACCATCAGGAAGCCGAGGGCATAGCGGTCCGCGAGGCGCGCCATGGGGGCGCGGCTGGCGGCGGCGGCCTCCACCAGGCGGACGATGGCCGCATAGGTGCTCTCGTCCGCCGGCCTCAGCACCCGCACGTCGAAGGCGCCGCCCACGTTCACGGCGCCGGATGGCCCCTCCTCCCCCTCCTCGAGCCGCACCGGGTGCGCCTCGCCGGTGAGGGAGGACTGGTCGAGCACCGCCGGCCCGCCGCAGATGCGCCCGTCGGCGGGGATGGTGTCGCCTTGCCGCACCACGATGAGGTCGCCGCCCTTCAGCACCCCGATGGGGACCTCGCGCAGCGTGTCGCCCTCCCGCAGCAGTGCCGAGCGCGGGGCGCGGGCGGCGAGCGCGGTCATCTCCCGCCGGGCGCGGCCTTCGGCGAAGCGCTCCAGCTGCTGGCCGCCCGCATACATGAGGGCGACCACATTGCCCGCCAGCGGCTCGCCGAAGGCCAGCGCCGTGGCCATGGAGAGGGCCGCGAGCAGGTCGAGGCCGAACCGCCCTTCCCCCAGCGCCCGCGCGATGTCGAACACCAGCACCGCGAGCACCGGCAGGGTGCCGGCCACGAAGGCGAAGAACGCCGCGCGATCCTGCCCCGCCACCAGCAGGCCGAGGCCGACGACCAGGGGCAGCACGGCGGCCGTCAGCAGGAGGTAGCGGTTGCGCGCCAGGCCGACGCCCATCACTGTCGGTGCCGCCCCGGGCATCCATCTCTCCCTGCCCGTGGCCATGCGGTCGCATTGCCTTTGCGAACCATCGCTAGTCTAATGATATTAGAAATATTCTAATTTGGAGTCATCCGGGATGTCGCGCTTTTTCCCCGGGCGCCGTCGGTTCGCCGATCTGTCCGAACAGGAAATCCTCGCCCTCGCCATCTCCTCGGAAGAGGACGACGCCTACACCTACACCGATTATGCCGAGACCCTGCGCAAAGACTATCCGGACACCGCCAAGGTGTTCGAGGCCATGGCGGCCCAGGAGCGCGGTCATGCCACCAGCCTCACCCGCGAATATGAGCGCCGCTACGGCCCCCACGTGCCGCTGATCCGGCGCGAGAGCATCGCCGGCTATTACCATCGCCGCCCGGTGTGGGCGGTGGTCAATCTCGGCCTTGAGCGCGTCCGCGCTGAGGTCGGGCGGATGGAAGATGAATCCGCCAATTTCTACCTTCAGGCCAAGAAGAAGGCGACCGATCCCGGCACAGCTAAGCTGCTGGAAAGCCTCTATCAGACCGAATTGCAGCACGAGGAGATCGCCGGCGCGCTGGCCGACCGCTACCTGCCAGTGGACAAGCGTTCCGAGGAGAACGAGAAGGCCCACCGCCAGTTCGTGCTCACCTGGGTGCAGCCGGGCCTGGCCGGCCTCATGGACGGCTCGGTCTCCACCCTTGCCCCCATCTTCGCCACCGCCTTCGCCACCCAGGATTCCCACACCACCCTGCTGGTGGGCCTCGCCGCAGCGGTGGGCGCGGGCATCTCCATGGGCTTCACCGAGGCGATCCACGACGACGGCGTCATCTCCGGCCGCGGCTCGCCCATCAAGCGCGGCATCGCCTCCGGCGTGATGACGGCGGTGGGCGGCCTCGGCCATGCCCTGCCCTACCTGATCCCCGAGTTCTGGACCGCGACGGTCATCGCCATCATCGTGGTGTTCATCGAACTCTGGGCCATCGCCTTCATCCAGAACCGCTTCATGGAAACGCCGTTCTGGCGCTCGGTGATGCAGGTGGTGCTGGGCGGCGCGCTGGTGCTGGCGGCAGGCATCTTCATCGGCGGCAGCTGACGCGGCGCACGCCGACGCAGCTTGCTCAAGATCATTGGCGCCATGGCCGCAAGGGTGCGAACCTTGCCCTTTATACCATCGGCCTCGGTGTTCGACCGACGCCGAGCGGGTTACGCTCAAACGCCGCGCGGGCTTGACCGATGGCGGGTGAGCTTCTCTCACCCGCCATCGGTCTATTCTCGGAGGTCCGCATGCTCGCCATGGTCCTGAAGCGCAGCGGCGACAGGTTGGTCGCGCAGGAGCGGCCCGATCCCGTCGCGGGGCCGGGCGAGGTGGTGATCAAGGTCACCGCCTGCGGTGTCTGCCGCACCGACCTCCATGTGGTGGACGGCGAACTGCCCCAGACCCTGCTGCCCATCGTGCCCGGCCATGAGATCGTCGGGCGGGTGGCGGCCCTCGGCGCCGGTGTGTCCCATCTCAGGCTCGGGGAGCGGGTGGGCGTGGGCTGGCTTGGCCACGCCTGCGGCACCTGCCCCTATTGCGCCGCGCAGGAGGAAAACCTCTGCGACACCCCGGTCTTCACCGGCTGCACGCGGGATGGCGGCTTCGCCACCCACACGGCGGCGGATGCCAGCTTCGTCTATCCCCTCGGCGAAGGGGGTGACGACACCGCGCTGGCGCCGTTGCTCTGCGCCGGCCTCATCGGCTGGCGCACCCTGAAGATGGCGGGGGAGGGACGGCGCCTCGGCCTCTACGGTTTCGGCGCGGCGGCGCACATCATCGCCCAGGTGGCCCGCTTTCAGGGCCGGGAGATCTATGCCTTCACCCGGCCCGGGGATGAGGCGGCGCAGGATTTCGCCCGTTCCCTCGGCGCCGTCTATGCCGGCCCCTCCGACGCCCCCGCTCCCGAGCTGCTGGACGCCGCCCTCATCTTCGCCCCGGCGGGGGAGCTGGTGCCGCAGGCGCTACGGGCGGTGCGAAAGGGCGGGCGCGTGGTGTGCGGCGGCATCCACATGAGCGACATCCCCTCCTTCCCCTACCGATGGCTGTGGGAGGAGCGAAAGATCCTGTCGGTGGCGAACCTGACCCGGGCGGACGCCCACGAATTCCTGGCGCTGGCACCCAAGGCCGGCGTCACCACCCATGTGACGCCCTACCCGCTGGCACAGGCCAACGAAGCCCTCGACGACCTGCGTCACGGCCGGCTCAAGGGCGCGGCCGTGCTGGTGCCGTGACCCCCGGAGCGGGAAGCCCTCAGCGCTGCATCACATAGGTGCCCGGCGCCGGGCCGAGCGCGGGATAGCCGGGGCCGCCGATCTTCGGCAGGCCCACCGGCCCGGTGGAGCGCGCTGCCAGCCAGGCCTCCCAGGCGAGCCACCAGGAACCATCCTGCGGCTTCGTCGCCTCCATCCATTCGTCCGGACCCAGGTGCATGTCGCCATACCGGGTCTCATGCAGGCGGAAGTGCCGGTGCTTGTGCCCCGGCTCGCTCACGATGCCCGCATTGTGCCCGCCGGAGGTGAGCACGAAGGTCACGTCGGTGTCGGTGAGCTGGTGGATCTTGAACACCGACCGCCACGGCGCCACGTGGTCCCGCTCGGTGCCCACCACGAACAGGGGCACCCGGATATCCAGCAGCGACACCGGCCGCCCGTCCACGCGATAGCGGCCGGCGGCGAGGTCATTGTCGAGGAAGAAGAAGCGCAGATAGTCCGAATGCATGCGATAGGGCATGCGGGTCGCGTCGGCGTTCCAGGCCATGAGGTCGTTCATGGGCGCGCGCTCGCCCATGAGATATTCGTGGACGAGGCGCGACCAGACGAGGTCGTTGGAGCGCAGCATCTGGAATGCCCCGGCCATCTGCCCGGCGGCGAGATAGCCCTGGTCCCACATCATGCTTTCCAGCGTATAGAGCTCGCTGGGATCGACGAAGAGCTGGAGTTCGCCCGCCTCGGAGAAGTCGGTCTGCGCCGCCAGAAGCGTGACCGAAGCAAGCCGCGCATCGTTGGCGCGCGCCATGGCGGCGGCGGCCACCGACAGGAGCGTGCCGCCGAGGCAATAGCCCGCCGCATGCACCTTGCTGCCGGGCACGATGGCCTCGATGGCCTCAAGCGCCGCCATGACGCCCTGCGTCCGGTAGTCGTCGAAGCCGAGGTGACGGTCCTCCTGGGTCACGTTCCGCCACGAGATGCAGAACACCGTGTGGCCCTTCGAAACCAGATGGCGCACCAGCGAGTTCTCGGGCGACAGGTCCAGGATGTAATATTTCATGATCCAGGCCGGCACGATCAGCACCGGCTCGGCCGCCACCTCGCTGGTGGTCGCGCGATACTGGATCAATTCGATGAGGTGGTTGCGGAAGACCACTTCGCCGGGCGTCACCGCCACGTTCTGCCCCGGAGCGAAGGCTTCCGCCCCCACCGGCGGCGCGTCGCTCGCCTTGCGGGCGAAATCGGCCAGCGCGTTGCGGACACCCTCCACGAAATTCATCCCGCCCGTCTCCCGGGTGCGGCGGATGACCTCCGGATTGGTGAGGGGCGAGTTGGAGGGCGAGAACACGTCCAGTAATTGCCGCGCCATGAAGGCCACCAGCGCCTCGTCATGGGGCTTGACGCCGGGCACGCCATGGGTGGCGTTGTGCCACCACTGCTGGTTCAGCAGGAAGCCCTGGTACCAGAGGCGAAAGGGCCAGTCCTGCCACACCGGGGCGCTGAAGCGGTCGTCGCCCGGCAGAGGGGTGATGCAATTGGGCAAGGTCCGGTCGAGGCTGGAAGCCACCGCATAGGAGGCGAACCGCGACGCCTTGCGCCACGCCTTCAGCGCCAGCTCCGCCCGCTTGCCGGGGGCCGCTGCCAGATGCATCCACCAGTCGAGATAGGCCAGCGACAGCGCCGCCGGCGACATGCCGCTGGTAGCCCGCGCCACCAGCGCGGCCGCCGCCCGGTCCACAGCGCGGAACGCCTCGGGACCGGAACCCCGGTCGAAATCCTCGTCGTCCTGGCAAGTCATGCGCGCCCACACCTGCGCCAGCATCCGGGCGGACTCCGGCAGGCGGGAGAAATCCAGGGCGGGACGCTCCGGCACGGACGCGGGGGACGAAGAAGCGGACGGAGCCGCGACCAGCCCGGCTTTCGGGGCCACCCCGACGGGCGCCTCCGATGGCGCTGTCGGGACGAGGGTCAAGGACGGAACGCGGGTTTCGAGGGGCATCGGCCGGTCTCTTCGCAAACTCGGGAGCCGCCGGGCGGGTCGCCAGCGGCGCACATCTGTTCCTTGCCCGTGCTCGGGGCGCTTTCATGGCGCGGGAGAGGGCGATCCAAAGATAGAGCATGCGCGACGCCGATTAAGGCACCTTGACCCTCATCAAATGGATGCGACCGGCCCGAGAGACTTCCGATAGCGCGCAAGAAACGCCTTGGGCCGCAGCCGGAACAGCGCCTTGTGCCGGCGCTCGGCCTTCTTCTTCAGCCGCTTCTGGGCGAGGCCCATGGCGAAGTCGAGCCGGAGCCGCGTCCCCTCCGCCAGATCCGGTGCGCTCTGAAGCATGGGGCGCAGGATCTCGATATCCTGATGGGCGCCCAATATGTCCCGCAGGCGCTGCGCCTTGCGGGCGCGCTTGGCCCCCCGCCCCCCGAAGGCGGAGGCGATGAAGCTCATCTGGTAGCGATGGGCCACCACCCTTTTGCGGGTCTCGTGCAGGACGTGCGGGTCGGCGAAGTGCGCGCGCCGGGCCTGGCGGTAGGCTTTCACAAGCCCGGCCCCCACGTCGGCGGCGGCCACTTCGGCACCGAAATCCCCCGCGAGCGTTGCCCGCACCTCGGCCCCGAAGGCGGTGAGGGCGGCGCGATGGCGCTCGGCCTCCTCTGGCGGCTCCGCATCGGGACCGATGGCGGCACGGGCATCCGCCGCGTCGCAGGCGATGAGCAGGCCGGCGGCCTCGATCACGTCGATGGCCTCGAAGGCCGCCGCCTTGTCGCGGGCGCCGGACAGGGCACGCGCCACCTCCGCCGTATGGCGGCGCAGGGCCGAAGCGGTCTCGCCGGGCACGAGGCGCAGCAGGGCCCGCAATTCCTTCATGGCCTTGCGGGCGTCATGGACCATCTCCACCGGGTCCGGATCCTCGATCGCCTCCTTCAGGGTGTCGAGCACGTCGATGAGCGCGAACACCAGCGCCTGTCCTGCCGCCGAGGCGGGGGCCGGGGCCACAGCGGGGCCGGCGGTGTCCGGTTGCGCATCCATCTGCGGTTCAGCGTCCTGTCCAGATCCCATCCTTCAATCCTGCCACGGCCGGAGGGTTTCGTCTTGCCGTGATACCACCATGGCGCTGGCGATGCCGCCCGCCCCGGCGATGGCCACCAGCGCCCGGCCGCCCGCCGCCCGGAGCCGGTGGAAGGCCCGAACCGCCAGCACCGCTCCCGAGGCCCCGATGGGATGGCCCCGGGCCAACGCGCCGCCCTGCGCATTCACCCGCGCCGGATCAAGGCCCAGCCGCCCGATGCCGGCCAGTGCCTGGGCGGCGTAGGCCTCCATCAGTTCCACATGATCCATGTCGCGCGCATGAAGGCCGAGCCGCGCGCACAGGGCGTCCACCGCCGCCACCGGCGCCAATGCCGGCATCAGCGGATCACCGCCCCGCGCCAGCGCGCCGACGATCCGGATCCGTCCTTCGCCACCCGGACCGAGCAGCACGAGGGCCGCCGCATCCGCCTCCACCGCCGTGGTGGCGGCGGTGACGCCAAAGGCCGCCTCCCCTGCGATCACCGGCAGACGCGCGAGCAAGGCCGGGGACAAAGCCCGCGCGAATGGGTCCGTGGCCATGGCGTTCACCGGCACGATCTCGCCATCCGGCGGCGCGGCGGCCAGCGCCCGGCGATGGCTTTCCATGGCAAAGGCTTCCTGCGCCTGCCGGGGGATGCCCTCGGCGCGCGCCAGCGCGGCGGCGGCGGCGGCAAGGTCCGGCTCGCGCTCCGGCCAGGGGGTGAAGGCCGGCTGGCGGTAGAAAAGCGGCGCCTCGTCTTTCGCGCGCGGGCGATGGGCGCGCAGCGGGGCGCGGCTGAAGCTTTCCACGCCGCCGGCGAGCACATAGCGCGCCTCCCCCGCAGCGATGCGGGCCGCGCCCATGCGGATGGCGTCGAGGCCCGAGCAGCACTGGGTGTCCAGCGTCAGCGCCGGGATGTGCTGCGGCAGGCCGGCGGCCAGCGCCGCCACCCGCGCCACATTGCCGCCGCCGGACAGGGCATTACCGAGGATCACCTCGTCCACCGCCTCGGGCGCGATGCCGGCCTCGGCGAGCAGCGGGCCGATCAGGGCCGCCGCCAGGGCAAAGGGCTCGATGTCCCGGAACGCGCCGCCGCGCGGCACCACCGCCGTGCGCCTGGCGGCGAGAAGAGCGACGCGGCCCTGCGTGACACCGGTCATGGGATCAGCTCGCAATCGTTCGGCCACAGGCGGGCGACGGCGGCGAAATCAGTCTTACCGGAGGCGGTCAGCGGCCAGCGGGCGACCCGCGCATAAAGCCGCGGCACCTTGAACAGGGCGAGACGCGGCCGTAGCCACGCCACGAGGTCCGCCCGTGTCACCGATGCCCCCATCTGCGCCCCTTCCTCCGGCTGGAGGAAGGCCACCAGCCGTTCGCCGCGCTTGCCATCAGGCACGCCCATCACGGCGGCGGCGGCGATGGCGGGGTGCAGCTCCAGCTGCCGCTCCACCTCTTCGGGATAGAGGTTCTTGCCGGAGGTCACGATCATACGCTTGGCCCGCCCCGCCAGGGTGAGGAAGCCGGCGGCGTCCAGCCGGCCCATGTCACCGACGCTGATTTCCGGGCCGTGGCGCAAAAGGTCGGCGCTGTCGCCGGTGGCATAGTCGAGGAACAGGAACGGGCTTTCCACGAACACGAGGCCGGTGCGCCCCATGGGCAGGCGCCGGCCGGCCCTGTCGCGGATGGCGAGGCGCACGCCATCGAAGGCCCGGCCCACGGAGCCCTCTGGCACTGGCTCGTCGCCCTTGGCCACGGTGATGAAGGAGAGTTCCGACGCGCCGTAGAATTCGGCGAAACCGGCCCTGGGCAGGTGGATGGAGAAGAGCGCCTTGCGTCCCGCCGGCCATTTGGCGCCCGAGCACAGCACGAGGCGCACGTGGTCCAGCCGTGCGCCCTCCGCCGCAAGATGATCCAGCAGCAAGGCGAGCTGGGTCGGCACGCCAAAGAGCACGCTGGCCTTATGCCGCCGCGCGAGGTCCGCCACCGCGCGGGGGCGGAAGCTTTTCGACAGGATCACATGGGCGCCGGCATCGAGGCCCCGCGCCAGCGCATAAAGGAACAGGGAATGGGTGAGCGCCCCCGGCGCCAGCACCACGTCGCCGGGGCCGATGCCGAATTCGCGGGTGTCGGCATCGAAGCTCTCGGTCCAGGAGCGGTGGGTGCGGCGATAGCCCTTGGGCAGGCCGGTGGAGCCGGAGGTGAAGCCCACATAGAAGGGCAAGTCCGGGAAGGGTAGGTCCGGATCCGGCGGCGCCGTCACCGCGTCCGCGCCGGCACCGATGGCCTCGGCAAGGCCCGCCAGCCCTTGTGTCGGGGACAGGCGCACATCCGCATCCGCACCGCACGACACCAGCAATCCCGGTCGGATGCGGGCGAGGATGTCCGCCCTTTGTCCCGCCGGCCAGGCGGGGTCGAACACCTGCCCCTCCCGTCCCGCATGGGCGGCCGCGAGGAACAGCACCGCCAGCGCCGCGCCGTTGGGCAGGTCGAGCGCGATACCGCCTTCGGGCGCGTCCCCGAAGCGGGCGGCGATACGCTGCACCAGCGCGGCGAGGGCGCTGTAGGTGATGCTCTCGCCCTCGCAGGTCAGGGCCGGCGCGTCGGGGCGCTCGGGGCCGTGGCGGGCGAGATGGCGGGTGATGCTCACGGGCGCGGCTGCGCCGCCACCGACCAGTTGCGCAGCACGGTGGTGACCAGCACCGAGGCGCCCACCGCCTTGATCAGGTCGCCCGGCAGGAACACCGCCGCACCAATCACCGCCTTGGACAGGCCGATGCCCGCCGCCGCCGCCAGCACCGGGATGCCGAACAGGTAGACCACGCCGATGCCGCCGACCACCGACGCCACCAAGGCCGAGGCGAAAGCCGGCAGCTTCAGCCGTTCGGCCAGGAGCCCCGCCACATAGGCCCCGGCGATGTAGCCGATGAGGAAGCCGGCGGTGGGCCCGGCGAGGATGCCGAGGCCGCCGCGCCCGCCCGCGAGCAGCGGCGCGCCCAAAAGCACCACGAAGACGAACAGCGCCACCGCCGCCGCCCCGGCCCGCGCCCCCAGCAGCAGGCCGGCGAGCATCACGCCGAGGCTCTGGGCGGTGATGGGCACCCCGGCCGCCAGCGGCATGTAGATAGGCGGCACGAAGCCCAGCGCCGCGATGAGGGCGGCGATGAGCGCGATGCGCACGAGGGTGCGGGTGTCCATGGTCGATCCTTCAGGGGTTCGGGCGCGACGAGGTGGGCGGGGCGGGCGGCTCCGGCTGATCGGGCATGCCGAAGCCCCGGGCGTCGAGGGCTTCCGCCACCTGGTCGGCGGTGGAAAGCGCGCCGGAGAAGAAGGCGCCGATGAGCACCAGCCCCGGCCGGCGCGGGCTGCGGGCGCGCCAGGCCTCCTCGCGTCCCCGCCAGCTTTCCAGCAGCACCGGCACGAAGCGCAGCACCAGAGCCACCGCCAGCGACAGCCGCTCTGGATCGACCCCGAACCGCGCCAGCGGCTTCAGCGGCACGGCGATGGCGTCCATCATGTCCTGCAGCCGCGTGGACAGGGTGACTAGATCGGCGATGAGCACCATCACCGCGATGCGCAGCACGCTCGCCACCGCCACCGACAGGGAGGCGGCCCACACCTGAAGCGCGAAGATGATGGCGAGCAACGGCAGCAGGCTGCGCCATTCCAGGATGCGCAGCACCCCGCGCCGGCCGAAGCTGGCATAGACCAGCAGCACCGCCGCGAGCACAAAGGCCAGCACCAGCGGATCGCCGATGGGCAGGATGAAGACCGACAGCACGGCGAGCGCGATCAGCTTCACCCCCGCCGGCAGCCGGTGCAGCAGGCTGGTGCCGGAGAGATAGCCGGCGATCACGGCAGGCCCCCCGCGGCCGCGCGGGCGCGGGCATCGGCCTCATAGAGCGGGATGACTTCCCCCGGCGCGCCGTCGGCGGCGATGATGCCGCCCTTCAGCCACAGCAGCCGGTCGAAGCCATCGAACAGGTGCAGATCGTGGCTCGCCATGACCACCTGGAGGTCGAGGTCGGCGAGCCGCGCGGCGAAGCCGAGGCGGGTGGTGAGATCGAGGCTGGAGAAGGGCTCGTCCAGCAGCAGGATGCGCGGCCCGGCCGCCAGCGCGGCGAGGATGCACACCAGTTGCTTCTGGCCCTCGGAGAGGTCGGCCACCGCCCGCTCGCCCCAGCCGGCGCAGCCGTGGCGGGCCAGCAGAAGATCGGCGGCGGCATTGGCCTCGGCCTTGGGGCGGCCCTGGGCGATGGGGCCGAAGGCGATCTCCTCCCGCACCGTGGGGAAAATGATCTGGTGGTCCACGTTCTGGAACACGAAGCCCACGGTCGCCGGCAGGCGTCGGCGCTCCTTGCGGGTGTCGAGGCCGGCTACGGTGACGGTTCCCGCATCGGGCAGGAGCAGGCCGTTCAGCAGCCGCAGCAGGGTGCTCTTGCCCGAGCCGTTGTCACCCACCAGCCCGATGCGGCGCTCGGACAGGGTCAGGGACAGGCCGGCGAAGACCGAGCGGGCGCCACGATCGAGCACCACACGGTCGAGCACCATGCCGGCGGCGCGACCGGGACTGTCCGCGGCGGGCAGGGGGCCGGCGTCGGGGCGGTTCGGCTGGCGCGCGGGGCGCGCGGATCGTGAAGCGGTGAACATCGCGGGTGCGAGATGGATTATACGCTTCCCGGCGTGGTGCAAACCCCTGGGCAAGCTCCCGGGGCAAGCTCTCGGCGAGCGCGAGGCGGAACCGTCCGGCCCGCGACACACAACTGAAACATGCCGATGGAATAGAGGCCGGCAACTCCCTGGACGCGATCCACGCGGTCGCCGCCGCCCTTCAAGCCCGGTCACCTCCATGAAAATCGAAACCCACGCCCTTGGCCCCGAACAGGTTCTCATCATGCTTGACGGTCGGCTCGACATCGAAGGCACCGCGCAGATCGAGGTCGCCTTCAGCGCCGTGTCGAGCCACGCCAAGGCGACCCTGGTGGACCTGTCGGCGACGCCCTTCGTCGCCTCGATCGGCATCCGCCTGTTCATCAGCAACGCCAAGGCTCTGGCCCGCCGGGGCGGGCGCCTGATCCTGTTCGGCGCGGCGCCGACGGTGGAGGAGGTTCTGCTCACCACCGGCCTGGGCGAACTGGCCACTGTGGTCGCCACCCGCGCCGACGCCGACGCGGCCCTCGCCACCCTCGGCGCTGCCTCCTGATCGCGGGCACGGACTTTGACTTGAAACGCGGACGTACCGCGCTTGGCTCAGGGCGGCTTCGGCCGCCCTTTTCTGTTTGTTGCCGCTCCAATCCTGATTGATTTCCGGCGCGCCGAGGCGCATATATCGCCAAAATCAAATCGATTAGAACCGGCGCGTCGGAACGCCGGAGCACACAGATTCCCATGGAGACGCCCATGTCCGGTCAAGGCGACCAGCCCGAGAAGCACGGCCTCAAGCTCAGGTCCCAGCTCTGGTTCGACAATCCCGACAACCCCGGCATGACGGCGCTGTACCTGGAGCGCTACCTCAATTTCGGCCTCACCCGGGAAGAGCTGCAGTCGGGCAAACCCATCATCGGCATCGCCCAGACCGGCTCGGACCTCTCCCCCTGCAACCGCCACCACCTCGACCTTGCCAAGCGCGTGCGCGACGGCATCGAGGCCATGGGCGGGGTGCCGTTCGAGTTCCCGGTCCATCCCATCCAGGAGACCGGCAAGCGGCCCACCGCCGCCCTCGACCGCAACCTCGCCTATCTCGGGCTGGTGGAAATCCTGTACGGCTATCCGCTGGACGGTGTCGTTCTGACCACCGGCTGCGACAAGACCACCCCGGCCTGCATCATGGCGGCGGCCACCGTGAACATCCCGGCCATCGTCCTGTCCGGCGGCCCCATGCTGAACGGCTGGTGGAAGGGCGAGCGCACCGGCTCCGGTACCGTGGTATGGAAGAACCGCGAGCGCTTCGCCGCCGGCGAGATCGACTATGACGAGTTCATGGACGTGGTGGCCTCCTCCGCCCCGTCGGTGGGCCATTGCAACACCATGGGCACCGCCTCCACCATGAACGCGCTCGCCGAGGCGCTGGGCATGTCCCTGCCCGGCTGCGCCGCCATTCCCGCCCCCTACCGCGAGCGCGGCCAGATCGCCTACGACACCGGCAAGCGCATCGTGGACATGGTGTGGGAGGACCTGAAGCCCTCCGACATCCTCACCCGCGAGGCGTTCGAGAACGCCATCCGCGTGAATTCCGCCATCGGCGGCTCCACCAACGCCCCCATCCACCTCAACGCCATCTCCCGCCATGTGGGCGTGCCGCTGAACGTGGACGACTGGCAGGCGGTGGGCCACAAGATCCCGCTTCTGGTGAACCTCCAGCCCGCCGGCGAATATCTTGGCGAGGAATTCCACCGCGCCGGCGGCGTGCCGGCGGTGGTGGCGGAACTGATCGAGAAGGGCAAGATCCACGAGGGCGCGCTCACCGTGAACGGGCGCTCCATCGGCGAGAACTGCAAGGGCAAGCTCTCCTGGGACCGCGAGGTCATCAAGACCTATGACGCGCCCCTGAAGGAGGATGCCGGCTTCATCGTGCTGCACGGCAACCTGTTCGACAACGCGGTGATGAAGACCTCGGTGATCTCGCCCGAGTTCCGCGACCGCTTCCTCTCCAACCCCAACGATCCCGAGGCCTTCGAGGGCCGCGCCGTGGTGTTCGAGGGGCCGGAGGACTACCACCACCGCATCGACGATCCCTCCTTGGGCATCGACGAATACACCCTGCTGTTCATCCGCGGCACCGGCCCGCTGGGCTATCCAGGCGGCGCCGAGGTGGTGAACATGCAGCCGCCCACCGCCCTCATCAAGAAGGGCATCCATGCCCTGCCCTGCATCGGCGATGGCCGCCAGTCCGGCACCTCCGGCTCGCCCTCCATCCTGAACGCCTCGCCGGAAGCGGCGGCCGGCGGCGGCCTCGCCCTGCTGAAGACCGGCGACCGGGTGCGCATCGACCTTAATACCTGCACCGCCGATATCCTCATCTCCCCGGAGGAGCTCAACCAGCGCCGGGCCGACCTGCAGGGCCACGGCGGCTTCCCCATGCCGCAGAGCCAGACCCCCTGGCAGGAGATCCAGCGTTCCATGGTGGCGCAGTTCGACGAGGGCATGGTGCTGAAGCCGGCAGTGAAGTACCAGCGGGTGGCCCAGACCATGGGCGTTCCCCGCGACAACCACTGAGCGAGCAGACCCATGAGCCAACAGGCGGCGTCGGGCATCCGTTCCGGCGCAGTCCCCGGTGAGGTCGCCGACGCGGTGCCCTTGGGCGCCCCTGTGGAGGGCGGCCCGGCCCGGCGGCCGGCGCCCGTGACCCTACAGGGGCGTCACGTCGCCATCGTGCCGTTCGACGCCGACCGGCACGCCGCTTCGCTCTACGCCCTCTCCCACGGGCCGGGAAAAGAGGCGCTGTGGGCCTATCTCTCCGCCGCCCCCTTCCCGGACGAAGCCGCCTTCACGCGCTTTTACGCCGAGGCCGCCACCAAGGCCGACCCGCTGCTGTTCGCCATCGTCGAGGCCGCGACCGGCCGCGCGGTGGGCCACGCCACCTACATGCGCATCGAGCCGGCGCACCGGGTGATCGAGGTGGGCAACATCCTCTACACCCCGGCGCTCCAGCGCACCCCGGGAGCAACGGAGGCCATGTATCTCATGGCCCGCCACGCCTTCGAGGATCTCGGCTATCGCCGCTACGAGTGGAAGTGCAACGCCCTCAATGCCCCCTCGCGCCGGGCGGCGGAGCGCCTCGGCTTCAGCTACGAGGGCCTGTTCCGCCAGCACATGATCATCAAGGGGCTGAGCCGCGACACCGCCTGGTACGCCCTGCTCGACCATGAATGGCCGTGCGCCAGGGCCGCCTTCGAGGCCTGGCTCGATCCCGCCAATTTCGACGCCGAAGGCCGTCAGAAGCAGCGGCTGGAGGACATCCGCGCCGCATTGTGAGGCATCGCCTCACCAACCCCAAAAAGCTCAAGAGGAACGCCATGGCTGGACGACTTCAGGGTAAGACCGCGCTGGTGACGGCGGCGGGACAGGGCATCGGCCGGGCCATCGCCGAAGCCTTCGTGCGCGAGGGCGCGAGCGTGATCGCCACCGATCTCGACACCGCCAAGCTCGAAGGCTTTCCCGGCACCGCCCGCAAGCTCGACGTGCGCTCCAGCGAGGCCGTCGCCGCGCTGGCCAAGGAGATCGGCCCCGTGGACGTGCTGGTGAATGCCGCCGGCTACGTCCACCAGGGCAACATCTTCGACACCTCGGAGAAGGACTGGGACTTCTCCTTCGACCTCAATGTGAAGGCCATGCACCGCACCATCTCGGCATTCCTGCCGGGCATGCTGGAGAAGGGCAAAGGCTCCATCGTCAACATCGCCTCGGCGGCGTCCTCCATCCGCGGCGTGCCGAACCGCTATGTCTACGGCGCCTCCAAGGCGGCGGTCATCGGCCTCACCAAGGCGGTGGCGGCGGACTTCATCCTGAAGGGCGTGCGCGCCAACGTGATCTGCCCCGGCACCATCCAGTCGCCCTCGCTGGACGAGCGCATCGCCGCCGTCTCGGCCCAGACCGGCCGCTCGCTGGACGACGTGCGGGCCGATTTCGTCGGCCGCCAGCCCATGGGCCGGCTCGGCACGCCGGAGGAGATCGCGACACTCGCGCTCTATCTCGCCTCCGACGAGAGCGCCTTCACCACCGGGCAGATCCACATCATCGACGGCGGCTGGGCGCTCTAGGCGCCCGCCCCCGCGACGTTCCCTGAACCTTTAGCCAAACGCCGTCTTCGAGCGATCCGCGAGCCGCTTCGCTCGAATGGCCCTGAGGGACCCCTGACATGCATATTCTCGTCATCGGCGGCGCCGGCATGGTCGGCCGCAAGCTCATCGAACGCCTCGCCCGCGAGGGACGGCTGGGCGGCAAGCCCATCACCCGCCTCACCGCCCATGACGTGGTGCCGCCCAAGCCGCCGCAGGCGCCCTTTCCCATCGACACGCGGGTGTCGGACCTCTCCGTGCCCGGCGAGGCGGCGGTGGTGGTGGCGGAAAAGCCCGACGTGATCTTCCACCTCGCGGCCATCGTCTCCGGCGAGGCCGAGGCGGATTTCGACAAGGGCTACCGCATCAATCTCGACGGCACGCGCCATCTGTTCGATGCCGTGCGCCTCATGGAGGGCTACACGCCGCGCCTGGTCTTCACCTCGTCCATCGCGGTGTTCGGCGCGCCCTTCCCGGATGCCATTCCCGACGAGTTCTTCGCCACGCCGCTCACCTCCTACGGCGCGCAGAAGGCCATGGGCGAGCTGCTGCTGGCGGATTACACGCGGCTCGGCTTCTTCGACGGCATCGGCATCCGCCTGCCCACCATCTGCGTGCGCCCCGGCCTGCCCAACAAGGCGGCTTCCGGCTTCTTCTCCGGCATCATCCGCGAGCCGCTGGCGGGACAGGCCGCGGTGCTGCCGGTGTCGGAGGATGTCATGCACTGGCACGCCTCGCCCCGCTCGGCGGTGGGCTTCCTCATCCATGCCGCCACTCTCGACGGCGACAAGGTCGGCCCGCGCCGCAACCTCACCATGCCGGGCCTCGCGGTGACGGTGGGCGAGCAGATCGAGGCGCTGCGCAAGGTGGCCGGCGACAAGGCGGTGGCCCGCATCACCCGCGCACCCGATTCAGTGATCGAGAAGATCGTGTCCGGCTGGCCGCGCAAGTTCGAGCCCCGCCGCGCCACCGAGCTGGGCTTCGTGGCGGAAAGCTCCTTCGAGGAGATCATCCGCATCCATATCGAGGACGAACTGGGCGGCAAGATCGCCGACTGAGCCCCGCTCTGGGCGCTAAGCCTGGGATTTGACCGAAGGCCGATGAGCCAGGCTCATCGGCCTTTTGCATCAGGCGGCGGCGCGGGCCATGCGCAGGGCGATGCGCTCTTCCAGCCGGCCGATGGCGCCGTCGAGGTCGGGAAGCAAGGTGCGATAGGCGGCACGCCGGGCGGCAAGGCCTTCGTCCCGCGCCACCTCGGGCAGCTGCCAGAATTCAAAGCGCAGCAGGCCGATGAAGGGCTGGCGCCGCAGGGCGCGCCAGGCCTGCGCCCCGAGCGCCACCACCACGTCGAGCCGGGGCGCGCCGGACAGGCCGAACACGCCCGCCGGCTTCGCCGAAAGGCCATCGGCGGGAACCCGCGCGGCCTGAAGGCAATCGATGAGCGCGGGGTCCACTGCGCCGGGCACCAAGGCGGCGGCGCTGAACGGCCGTAGCCCCCGGTGGCCGTGAAGGGCGATGGCTTCCGCCATCAGGCTCGTGCCCGCATTGTCCGGGCACACGAAGAGAACGGTGGGCCGTCCGGTCATCGGCATGGGTCTTTCTCTCGCCCCGAAAGATGGAGCCCGCGTCAGGATGAAGATCGGGATGCCGGGATACGATCACGATGCAATGTGAGCGGCGCGCTCTGGCGCGCCTTCGTCCCGCGAACCGATATCCACCTGGCTCGAAAACGTTGCGGCGGCATCCCGCCCGCCGAATCGCACCCTACGCCACGCAGCCGACGCGGCTGTGACAGCCGCGCGCCCACAGGCACACACCTGCCGCGCGGCGCGAATCATTCTGGCTTCCTTGCCCGCGCCAGCGGCCGAGAAGATGGCCGCACGCCCGTCCGACGGCGTCAAGCCGCCTATCCAACCCTTTGACGAACATGGTGAAAAATTGCCGTTAACCATTCTGAAAATCTATCCGGAGATGGATCGACTGCTGGCGGGCGTCTTGATTCGACCGAAGGTTCTGCGCCGGCGCGTTGAATTCGGAGATGAGTCATGGCCAAGAAACTGGCGAAGAAGCCGGAAGTGACGAGCGACAAGGTGAGCACCATCGCGGCGAAGGCGCTGAAGGATCCCTCCAGCCTGTCCCACGACGAGATCCTGGCGCTGGCCGGCTCCGCCCTCACCCAGGCCCCGGACAAGCCCAAGGCCGTGGCGCCGACTCCCGCCGCCACGCCTGCCGCGAAGCCCGTGACCAAGGCCAAGCCGGCGCCGAAGGCCGCCGAGCCGGCACCCGCCGTCAAAGTCGAGGCGAAGGCGCCGGCCAAGGCCGCCAAGCCCACGAGCAAGCCCGCAGCCAAGACCGCCGCCAAGGCCGTCGCGCCGAAGGCGGATACCCCGGCCAAGGGCGTTGCCAAGAGCCCGGCGAAGACTGCCCCGGTGAAGGCCGCTGCCAAGACCGCCAAGGCACCCGCCCCGAAGATCGAGGCTGAACCGGCCAAGACCGCGCCGAAGGCGACGGCCAAGGGTGCTGCCAAAGCTGCTACCAAGGGCACCCTTGAGACGGCGGCAAAGGCCCCAGCGGTAAAGGCTACTGCCGCGCCGAAGGCGGCTCCCAAGGCTGCAGCTTCCAAGCCAGCCGCCAAAGCTGAAGCCAAGGTCGCCGCCAAGCCGGTCGAGGCGAAGCCCGCGAAGCCAGCCGCGAAGACACCGGCCGCAAAGACCTCTGCCGCAAAGACCCCGGCCAAGGCTCCGGCAGCGAAGGCCGTGAAGGCCGAGGTCAAAAAATCCGAAGTGGCGAAGGCCCCGGCCCCGAAAGTCGCGGCGAAGGCCGCCACCAAGCCCGGCAAGGCTCGCAAGCCGTCCTGACCGGCACGCCGACGGCCGGGAGCACGCGCCGATCGGCTTGATTCAATCTGATCGGATCACGCCCTGAGCCAGCGTCATCACCGGCCCAAAACGCAAAACGCCGCCGCCCGGGCCTTGGTCCGGGCGGCGGCGCTGTTTTCAGGATCGGACCGTTACTGCTGCGCGAGCGCGCCGGCGCGGCCGACGTTGAAGATCTGCACCCGGCGATTGATGGCTGCGTCGGGATGCTTGGGATCCTGAAGCGCCTCCTCGCCGAGACCCACGGACTGGAGCCGGCGCGGGTCCACCCGGAAGGTCGTGGAGAGCGCCTCGACCACGGCGTCCGAGCGCTCCTGGCTGAGCTTCATGTTGAGCTCGCGGGTGCCGGTGGCATCGGTGTTGCCGACCACCAGGAACTTGTAGCCGAGCAGCACCGGATTGTGCATGGCGTCCGCGATGGAACCGAGGGTGCGGTAGGATTCCGGCTTGATCATCGCGGAGTTGAGGTCGAACACGATCTCCACGTTGATCTGGGCCAGCTGGTCGAGCTGGACCGCCAGCGGCGGGCGGCTTTCCGGCGGACCGGTATACTTCATGTGCGCCTGGGCGAGGCCGCGCAGGGCCTCGGCCGACACCTGCGGCACATCATCCACGGAGGTTTGCAGCCCCTGGACGATCTGGGCGTTGGGGGTGAACACCTGGGCCGCAGCGGGCTGCACGCCCACGAGCGCGGGAACCACGGCGGTGCCGGCGAGGAGCAGGGCCGCGCCAAGGCGGGTTTTGGCGTAACGGAACATGGTCATGCTGAGCCCTCCCTTCACTGGCCGTAGCCGGCATTGACGAGCGAGGCCGTGCAGGTGGCGCTCACCACCTTGGACGCCTCCAGCAGGCATGAAACGATGTTGCCGTCGCCGGGCACGAGGCCGGGGCAGAACTGGGCGGCGTCGCGGTCGCAGGTCTTGTAGACCTGCTTCTGCGCCGCGGCCCGCGCCTCGGTCATCTCGCGGATTCCGGCATGGTTGGCAGCGCAGGCCGGCGTCAGCTGCGCGGCGTTCTGGGCCAGGCAATTGCCGACGGCATTGTTGCCGAGGTTGAGGCCACGGCAGTGCTTCATGATGTCCCCGCCGCAATGCTGCGCGAGGAGGCCGGCCGCCTGCGCGTAGCTGACGGTCTGGGCCTTGGCCGGTCCCACGGCAAGCTGCCCCCCGGCAAGCGCCAGCACGGCGGCCAGAGCTAGTCCCGCAAATCTCATACGATATCCCCCCAGCAGCCCGATGCTCCGGGCGCGCCGGCATTGACCATCGCCGATCGGCCGGGGTCAACCTGTGACATCGCCTCTGTGGCGCGAACGGTATCGTGTGGCCGCAACCTCTGCTTCAGAAGGGCTTTTTGTAGGTTCCGACCTCGATTTCGTCGCCGGCGGCGCCCACCACGCCCAGCGGATCGGCGGCCAGTTCCAGATCGGCGGCTTCCACGCCGGCGGCCCCCGCGGCCAGGGCGGGCTCCCGGCGCGGCGCCAGCAGCAGGTGGGCGCTGGCGGCCGTGACGGCAAAGGCCGGCAGCAGCGTCACCATGGCGGCCAGCGGCGAGGGAAACAGCACCGACAGCGAGGTACCGAGGAAGCCGCTGCCGATCTGCAGGAAGCCCATCAGTGCCGAGGCCGCCCCCGCGATGGGCGCGAATCCCGCGAGGCCGGCAGTGGTGCAGCCGGGAAGAATCAGGGCGATGCCGCAGGCCCAGAGCGAGATGGGCAGCATGACGCTGGCGGTGGTCAGCGGCAGCACGAACGGGCCGAACCCCAGCCCCATGGCGCCGGCGAGCACCAGCAGCAGGCCGGGCAGGATCAGGGCGTGGGCGCTGTGACGCTTCAACAGCGGCCGGGCGATGAGGGTGCCGGACATGAAGGCGCCGGTCTGCATCAGCATGGCGAGGCCGAAGCCGGTGGGCGAGAGCCCCACCCGCTCGATGAGGATGAAGGGCAGCAGCGCCGACAGGGTGTAGATGCCGCCGAGGCTGAGGCCGGCGGTGAGCGCCGCGCGCATGAACAGGCGGTCGGTGAGGAGGCGGCGATAGCTGGTGGCCACCCCGCGTGGGGAAGCCAGCGCGCGGTCCGGCCTCAGGTTGGTCTCCGGCACCCGGAAGGCGAGGACCGCCACCAGCACGAGGCCATAGGCCGCCATGGCGATGAAGATCACGTGCCAGCCCGCGGTGCCGAGAATGAGCCCGCCCAGGGTGGGTGAAACCGCAGGGCCGATGGCCAGCATGGTACCGATGAGGTTCATCACCCGCGCCGACGCCTGGCCGGTATATTGGTCGCGCACCAGCGCGCGGGACAAAGCAATGCCGGCGGCGCAGCCGATGCCCTGCAAGGCGCGCCCGGCGATCAGCCAGCCGATGGTGGGCGCCAGCATGGCGACGACACTGCCGGCGAGATAGATGCCGAAGAAGCCCAAAGCCACCGGGCGCCGCCCGTAGCCGTCCGACAGCGGCCCGCAGACCAGCTGGGAAAAGGCAAAGCCCATGAAGAACACGGTGAGGGTGAGCTTCACCGTGGCGATGCTGGTGCCGAAGACCGCGACCAGCGTCGGCAGGGCCGGTGTGTACATGGCGAGGCTGATGGGCCCCAGCATCACCATAAGTCCGCCGATGACCGACACTTCCCGCTCACTCATGAGCGGCGCGGCGGCCCCCCCGGCGGCCGGCGCCGGCGACGTGCCGGGGCGGACGACCGTCATTTCTCGTCCCTTGAACGATGCTCCCGCGCGAGATTGTCGCGCAGCCGGACGAGAAGATCCCGCAGCAGCGCCTGCTCGGCCTCCGAGAAGCCGCAGGTGGCCTCCCGGCGCGCGTCCGCCGCCGCCGCAAGCACGCCGGCAAGGCAAGGTGTCGCCTCGGGCGTGACCGTCACGATCTTGGCGCGGCGGTCCTTGGGGTCGGCTTCGCGCGTGACGAGGCCGGCGGCCTCAAGCCGGTCGAGGAAACCCACCAAAGTCATGGGCTCCACATTCATCTTCTCGGCCAGCGCCGATTGCCTGAGGCCCGGATGGAAATCCACATAGGCCAGCGTGCGCGCCTCCCCGGCGGTGAGGCCGAGGCCGGTGCCCTCGAACGCGCGGTCGATGCGCGCGCGATACAGCCGCGCCGCATCCACCAGGACGAAACCGAGGGGTGGCTCGCTGGGCGCAGGGCGGGCGGGGGGGCAGGCGGAGGCGGGAGCAGTCATAATAAGGGAGCAATATAGTAAATAATCCTTACTATCAAGAGCGAGGGATGGTCGACGCGAACGCCGACCGCGGAGCGAAGTCCGCGCCCGGCGGAGGGGGCGGGACCACGCGGCGAGCCCTGCCGCGCCGGCCCACTGGTGCTTTCCGCCCGCGCGCCCCCGATTCTGCGCTTTGCACGTGTACCTGCGCCCTTCCCGGTCTAGACCGAAGCAGACCGTTGTCCCCCCGCGCCGCCGCCCACCCGGCGCGGCGCACAAGGAGATTCCCATGCCCTGGTCCCTCACCGTCGGCCGGCTCGGCGAGACCGCGATCCGCATCCACGTCACGTTCCTGCTGTTCCTGGTGTGGATCTGGGCGGCCTATTACCGGTCGGGGGGCGCCTCCGCCGCTTGGGAAGGCGTGCTATTCGTGGCGCTGCTGTTCGCCTGCGTGCTGCTGCACGAGCTGGGTCACGTCTTCGCCGCCCGCCGCTACGGGGTGAAGACCCCGGACATCACCCTGTGGCCGTTCGGCGGCATCGCCAATCTGGAACGGATTCCGGAGAATCCGGCGCAGGAGCTGGTGGTGGCCATCGCCGGGCCGCTGGTGAATGTGGTGATCGCGCTGGTGCTGCTCGTCATCCTGAGCGCCACCCTCGGCGGCACCGACCTCACGGCGGACAGCCTCGCCAAGATCGAGGATCCACGCACCTCCATCCTCGTGAAGCTGGCCGGCGCCAACATCTTCCTGGTGGTGTTCAACCTCATCCCCGCCTTTCCCATGGACGGGGGACGGGTGCTGCGGGCGCTGCTCGCCATGAGGATGGGCCATGCCAAGGCCACCGCCACCGCCGCCTCCATTGGTCAGGGCCTCGCCATCGGCATGGGGCTTCTGGGCATCTTCACCAATCCCATGCTGATGATCATCGGCGTGTTCGTGTTCCTCGCCGCGTCCGGCGAGGCCGGTCAGGTGCAGCTGAAGGAAGCCTCGCGCGGCCTGCTGGTGTCGGACGCCATGATCACCCATTTCGAAACGCTGGGGCCGCAATCCACCGTGGACGACGCCGCCGACGCCCTCATCCGCTCCACCCAGAAGGAATTCCCGGTGGTGGACGGCGCCGGCCACCTGCGCGGCGTGCTCACCCGCGACGCCATGATCCGCGCCATGAAGGACCAGGGGCCGCAGACCGCCGTGATCGAGGTGATGCAGGCCGACATTCCGGTGGTGGAGGCCCGCTCGAAGCTCGATGCGGCGCTCAAGCTGATCACCTCCGCCCAGGTCCCGGCCGTGGGCGTGGTGGATGAGGCCGGCAGGCTGGTCGGCCTGCTGACGCCGGAGAACGTGGGCGAGCTGATGATGCTGCATGTGGCGCGCGGCGAGCGGCCGGCGGCACAGGGCTCCTGAAGGCAAACGGTACCTGAATGTGGATAGACCCGGGCATCCCCGGTTGCCGTCCTATCCTCCGTAACCTCGGCGAGGCGGGCGCTCGCCTTGCCATGGCACCCTCTAAAATTGTAATGCAGCAGAATACCAAATCTGGAGTGCAGGGCAATGGCTGGGAACCGACCGCGGGCAATCCTCGCGCTCACAGCGTGGTTGATCGGCGTCGCATCCGCGCAATCGCAACAGCCTCAATCCGACAGCGCAGATCAAGCGGTGGGCCTGTTTTCCCAGGCTTGCCTCCGGCACCTCGGGAACCCGACCCGGGTGCGTCAGTTCCTTGCCTCCCACAACGTTCCCCCGCTCAGCGCTGAGGCGAGTGCCGTGTTCATGCGCAACAGCGAGGGCGTGGGCTTCGATGCGTCGAACAAGATCACCCGCATGGCGTTGATCTCCGAAGACGTTGGCGTTTGCAGCGTATTCGCAGAGAATGCGGACATCACACGGGTGGACCCGCTGCTTCAGTCGACCCTCGAACGGGCCGGCCTCAAGGCACACCTCTCTGAGGAGCGGAAAAGGGATGGCCTGACAAGCCGCACCTACGAATTTGCCTTCGCAGGTCGCCCGTTCTTCATCGTGGCAAGCACCGGAAACGATCCCGGCAGGGCGTTTCATGTGGCCATTACGCTTTCGCGCAAGCCAGAGTAGGGGCGGCGAGAGCGGGAACCTGCCCCTCAGGGGATCGTCGCCAAAAGAGCGTGTCGAACACCTTCGCCGCCGACGGCACCGCTGCTGAAGGCTTCCGCCTGAGCCGAGGCAACATGCC
The DNA here is from genome assembly GCF_005871085.1 of Xanthobacter autotrophicus. GTDB lineage: Bacteria > Pseudomonadota > Alphaproteobacteria > Rhizobiales > Xanthobacteraceae > Xanthobacter > Xanthobacter autotrophicus. Next base: position 209,150 of record NZ_VAUP01000041.1, read on the forward strand.
TCGCCCGGCGGGCACGAAAAAACGGACGCTGCATCCCGCTGTCCGTTTCGACGTTCCGCGCGAATGCCGTCCGCCCACGCCCGTCAGGCGCCCACGACCTCACGCCCCCACCGCTTCCGCCGTGGGAGCCTCGGCCTGGCGGACCTTGTCCATGACCGCCTTCTGCACCTTCTCGAAGGCGCGCACCTCGATCTGGCGCACCCGCTCGCGGGAGACGCCGAACTCGGAGGCGAGGTCCTCCAGGGTCATGGGGTCCTCGGAGAGACGGCGGGCCTCGAAAATGCGGCGCTCGCGGTCGTTCAGCACCGAGAGGGCGCCGGACAGCGCGGCGCGGCGGTTGTCCAGTTCCTCGCTCTCGGCGAGCTGCTCCTCCTGGTCGAGGCGCTCGTCCACCAGCCAGTCCTGCCACTCCCCGCCCTCGGAATCCTCGCGGATGGGGGAATTCAGGGAGGCGTCGCCGGAGAGGCGGCGGTTCATGTCCACCACGTCCTGCTCGGTGACGCCGAGCTTGGTGGCGATCTGCTTCACGTGCTCGGGGCGCAGGTCGCCGTCTTCCAGCGCGGAAATCTGGCTCTTGGCCTTGCGCAGGTTGAAGAACAGCTTCTTCTGCGCCGCCGTGGTGCCCATCTTCACGAGGCTCCACGAGCGCAGGATATATTCCTGGATGGAGGCGCGGATCCACCACATGGCATAGGTGGCGAGGCGGAAGCCCTTCTCGGGCTCGAACCGCTTCACCGCCTGCATGAGGCCCACATTGCCCTCGGAAATCACTTCGGAGATGGGAAGCCCATAGCCGCGGTAGCCCATGGCGATCTTCGCCACGAGGCGCAGGTGGCTCGTCACCAGCCGGTGCGCGGCATCGCGGTCCCCGTGCTCGCGCCAGCTTTTGGCGAGCATATATTCCTCCTGCGGCTCCAGCATGGGGAACCGCCGGATCTCTTCGAGATACCGGGAGAGCCCGCCTTCGGCGGACGGAATGGACATGGACTTCGGCTGGGCCATGACGAGGCCTCCTTCTCCCGCGGCCCCCGTCCGGGCGACCGCCTCAGCGGCCGCATGACGCCGACCGCGACGCATCATGATATAGATACGAGCGGAATGCGGATAGGTTTCATCCTCTCACGTCGATGAGAGAGAAATTTACGCGGATGCACGCCCGCCCAGAACCTCGGCGAGGGCGGCAAGGTCTTCCGGCAACGGGCTTTCGAACGACAACGTCTCCCCCGTCACCGGATGGGCGAAGCCGAGCCGGGCCGCATGCAGCGCCTGCCGGCCGAGGCGCGCGAGGTGTTCGCGGGCGGCCTCCGGCAGCAGCGTTTCCTTGGTGCGGAAGCCCTGGCCATAGACCTCGTCCCCCAGCAGCGGATGGCCCACATGAGCCATGTGGACGCGGATCTGGTGGGTGCGCCCGGTCTCCAGCTGGCATTCAATGAGGCTGGCCACCCCCTCCTCCATCTTCACCTCGCCCTTCACCTGGCCCTTGTTGCGCAGGTTGGTGCGGCCGTGGCCGACAAAGGCCTCCTGCACCTCCCAATGGGTGATGGCTTCCCGCCCGGAGAGGCGCACCGCCATCTTCTGGCGGTGGCTGGGATGCCTGTCGATGGGTGCGTCCACCGTACCATGCGCCTCGGGCACCCCCCAGACGAAGGCGAGATAGGCCCGATCCAACGGCCCGGTGCGGCCATGGTCGGCGAACTGGGCGGCGAGGCCCTTGTGGGCCACGTCGGACTTCGCCACCACCAGCAGGCCGGAGGTGTCCTTGTCGATGCGGTGGACGATGCCCGGCCGGCGCACCCCGCCGATGCCGGAGAGGCTGTCGCCGCAATGGTACAGGAGCGCATTCACCAGCGTGCCGGAGGCGTGGCCTGGCGCCGGATGCACTACCAGCCCGGCCGGCTTGTCGACGACCACGAGATGGGCATCCTCGAACACGATGGTGAGCGGCAGGTTCTCCGCCACCGGCTCGGCCGCCTCGGGGGGCGGCAGGAACAGGGTATAGACATCAGCGGCATTGACCCGGCCCGCCGCGTCCCCTACCACACGCCCGCTGACCGAGACCCGGCCTTCCGTTACGAGACGCTGGATGCGGGTGCGGCTGAGTTCCGGAGCCTCAAGCGCCAACCGGCGCGCCAGGACACGATCCAGCCGGTCGCCGGCGTCTTCCGCCGCGATCTGGACCGTGAGGGTGAAGCCCTCGTCCAGGTCCTCTAGGCCGGTCTCGGCCTGGTTCATCTCGGCCTGGTTCACTTGGGCCTGGGTCATGGTCGCGTCCATTCTCGATCCGTCAGGAGCCACGGCCCCTTCATGTTTCATCGCCCATCCCCCACCGAGACCCCGGAAGAGGCGCTGACCCCGGAGCAGGAGCGCATCATCCAGCGGTTTCGCCGTTTCTCCAGCCTGTCCATGCTGGTCATGGTGCTGGGGGTGGCCGCGGTCTTCGGCGTCATCGGCTATCGCATGATACGGGCAAAGCCCATCGCGACCGGCGAAATGACCGCGCTTCTGCCCAAGGGCGCCAAGATCACCGCCACCGCCGTTTCCGGCGACGTGGTGGTACTGACCCTCGACGTGGGCGGCGCCGTCGAGATCCGCACCTTCGACGCCCGCACCCTCGCCCCCGCCGGCCGCCTGAGGTTCGCCGAAGAGCCGTGAGCCGACGCCGGCGCGCTTCACGCGCACCAGTTCATCACGTTTGTGGCGGTAACAGGTCCGCGCCCGCCTTCGGCATCCATGAGTGAAGGCGAAGGCGGCTTTTCAATCGGCGCCGACGCGCGGCGCTCTTCGCCCGACAGCCCGCCCCTATTGCAGCGAGCCTTCGCCGTCGCCGGGCATGCGGGCCAGCATCATCTGGGTGATGGCCACCAGCATGTCGGCGCGGGCCTTCAGATTCTCCGCCTCCAGCAGCGCCTGCTTCTCCAGCGCGCCATAGGGCGACATTACCGACAAAGCGTTCACCAGCGTCTCGGTGCCGGCCTCGCGGATGCCGTCCCAGTCCGCCTCCAGCTTGTTGGCGTCGAGAAACGCCGCCAGCGCCGACAGCAGCGCATCGCGGTCCACCGCCGCTTCGCCGGCCTCCGCCTCGAAATCATGGGCGAACGGGAGGGCATCGACCTTGAATTGGCGGTAGGGCGTGGTGGTATCCAGCTCTTCCACGATGCGGAAGCGGCAGATGCCGGTGAGCGTGATGAGATAGCGGCCGTCCCCGGTCTCGCTGAACTGGGTGAGGCGGCCGAGGCAACCCACCTTGTACACGCCGGGACCACGCGCCGAGACTGGCGCCGCCTCGTCGGGCTGCACCATTCCGATGAGACGGCCCCCGGCGAGCGCGTCGTCCACCATGGCGAGATAACGCGGCTCGAAGATGTTGAGCGGCAGGTCGGCCCGCGGCAGCAGCAGCGCGCCGGTGAGCGGAAAAACCGGGATCACCGGCGGAATCTCCGTCGGCGACAGATAGGTGCGATTGGCAGCCAAGACGAAAAATCCTTAAAAACAACGCCCGTCAGGCGAACATGATCGCCGACAATTTCTTACGGCCTGAAATGGTGAGCGGATCGGTGGGGCCCCACGCCTCGAACAGCTGCACCAGCTGCTTGCGGGCCGCATCCTCGTTCCACGCGCGGTCGCGCTTCACGATATCGAGGAGATGGATCAGCGCCTGCTCGCGCCGGCCCTTGCCGTTCAGCGCCAAGGCGAGGTCGAAGCGGGCCTGATGGTCAGAGGGGTCGAGGTCCAGCTTGGCTTCGAGCGTCGCGAGGTCGCCGAGGGCGGCGGCCTGCTCGGCCACGTCCAGCGCGGCACGGGCGGCGTTCACCAGCGGGTCGTTCTGCTTGTCGGCCGGTACCATTGCAAGCGTCGCCTTGGCCTGCTCCAGCGCGCCGGCGGCCACCTGGGTCCGCACGAGCCCGGTAAGGGCCTTGAGATTGTCCGGCTCCTCGCCCAGCACGCCCACGAAGATCTCGGCGGCGGCGGTGAGGTCGCCCTGGGCCAGCGCCCCGTCAGCGGCGGCCAGCGCTTCCTCAAGGCCGTCATCGGCGGGACCGATGAGACGATCGATGAAGGCCTTCACCTGACCCTCCGGCAGCGCGCCCTGGAAGCCGTCCACCGGCTGGCCGTTCACGAAGGCATAGACGGTGGGCACGGACTGGATGCCGAGCTTGCCGGGGATCACCGGGTGATCATCGATGTTGAGCTTGGCGAGGCGCACCTTGCCCTTGGCGGCCTTCACCACCTTCTCGATCACCGGGGTCAGGGTCTTGCACGGCCCGCACCACGGCGCCCAGAAATCCACCAGCACCGGGCGGCGCTTGGATTCCTCCATCACCTCGGCCATGAAGGTCTGGGTGGTGGTATCGATGATGTCGCCGCCGGCCGCCCCGTTGCCGGCGCTCGTGCTCGCGCCTGCTCCCGCGCCCTTGGCGCCCGCCTGGTTCAACAGCATGTGTCGCAATCCCCGAAATCGTCAGCCCGCCCGGCTTGGCCGGGGCGGACAGCCCATAGATGGGCGTTCGCCGCGCGCTTGCAATCGGCATTTTACCAAACAGCGATGAGCCTCACTCACCGCTGTTTGGTTCAGCCCGCGCGGCGCTCGGCTCCGGCTTTTGCCGGAACCGGTCTTAAAATCCGCAACTCGGGAACACCCGAGTTGCGGGGCGAAGCCCTCTCGGCTCCGGTCGCAGACCGGAGCCGTCGGCATGAGACCCGACTTCTAGCGCTTTCGGCCCGGCAAGTTAAGGCGGCCCGCCGGTACAACCTTGCATCGTGCGCCGTCTCGGGCACAAGCCGTCCCACCCGCGCCCCTCTGTGGATCGTTGCTCCACCGAGGCTTGCGTGGGTCCCCAAGGGGGGGCACGCTGATTTGACCAAACCCTCCAAAGGCTGGCACACCCTGCGCTGATGACCCCCTCCCCCCTTTCGCCCCTCCGGACGCGCGCGATCGCATGAAGTTCGACCGCCTGCGGCTCGTGGGCTTCAAGACCTTCGTCGAGCCGACCGATCTCCTGATCGAGCCCGGCCTCACTGGCGTCGTGGGGCCGAACGGATGCGGCAAGTCCAACCTCGTCGAGGCGCTGCGCTGGGTCATGGGCGAAAGCTCGTACAAGGCCATGCGCGCCAACGACATGGAGGATGTCATCTTCTCCGGCACCACGGGGCGGCCGGCGCGCAATTCCGCCGAGGTGGTGCTCAGCCTCGACAATTCCGACCGCACCGCCCCCGCCGCCTTCAACGAATGGGACCAGCTGGAGATCGTCCGCCGCATCGAGCGCGGGCAAGGATCCAGTTACCGCATCAACGGCAAGGACGTGCGCGCCCGCGACGTGCAGCTCATCTTCGCCGACGCCTCCACCGGCGCACGCTCCCCGGCTTTGGTGCGGCAGGGGCAGATCGGCGAGATCGTCGGCGCCAAGCCCAATGCGCGGCGCCGCATCCTGGAGGAAGCCGCCGGCGTCGCCGGCCTCCACGCCCGCCGCCACGAGGCCGAGACCCGCCTGAAGGCCGCCGAGCAGAACCTGCTGCGGCTGGAAGATGTCATCACCCAGCTCGGCGGGCAGGTGGAGAGCCTGCGCCGCCAGTCGCGCCAGACCGTGCGCTACAAGGCGCTGGCCGCCGAGATCCGACAATGCGAGGCCACGCTGCTGTGGCTGCGCTGGGGCGAGGTCACCCGCGCGCTCACCGAGGCCGAGCAGGCGGTGGAAGCCGCCCACCGCGACGGCGCCGAGCACACCCGCATGCAGGCCGAGGCGGCGCGCCTTCAGGCGCTGGCCGCCCACGCCCTCCCCGCCCTGCGGCAGAAGGAGGCGGAGGCGGCCGCCGCGCTCCAGCGCCTCACCCATGCCCGCTCGGAGCTGGATGCCGAGGAGGCCCGGCTTTCCGCCCGCAAGGACGAGCTGGAGCGCCGCCTGATCCAGCTCGCCCAGGATACCGAGCGCGAGCGGGCCCTCTCCGCCGACGCCGAAGGCGTGCTGGAGCGCCTCGCCACCGAGGCCGAGACCCTGCGCTTCGAGCAGGAGGAGGCGGCGGAGCTGGAGGCCATCGCCGCCGACCGGCTGGAGGAAGCCGCCGCCCACCTGGAAGAGGCCGAGCGAGCGCTGGAGGAGAAGACCGCGCATTTTGCCGACCTCGGCGCGCGGCGGGCCAGCCTGGAGCAGGCGGTGCGCGAGATCCGTGACCGGCTGGTACGCAACGCCGCCGAGCGCGCCTCGGTGGAGGCGGAAGAGTCCCGCCTGAAGCAGCAGGCCGGCACCGAGGCGCTGGAGGGCATCCGCATGGAGGCGGAAGCCGCACGCGACGCCCTCGCCGAGGCTGAAGAATCCAGTATCGAGGCCGAGGCCGCCCATCAGGCCGCCCGCCGCGCCATGGAGGAACTGCGCCCGGCCCTGTCGGAGGCGCAATCGCGTTTCGGCCGCCTCGACACCGAGGCGCGCACCCTCGCGAAGCTGCTGCAATCCACCGACCATCGCTTCCCGCCGGTGGCCGACCTCGTCTCCGTCGCCAAGGGCTATGAGACCGCCTTGGGCGCGGCGCTGGGGGACGACCTCGACCTACCGGTGGATGCCGCCGCCCCGGCGCGCTGGGCGGGCGCTCCCGCCGACCCCGCCGACCCGGCCCTGCCGGACGGGGCCGAGCCCTTGTCCCGCTTCGTTTCCGGCGCACCGGCCCTCACCCGCCGGCTGGCGCAGGTGGGCATCGTTCCGCGCGCGCTGGGGGCGGGGCTCGTTCCCCGCCTCAAGGCCGGGCAGCGCCTCGTCTCGGTGGAGGGCGACCTCTGGCGCTGGGATGGGGTGGTCGCGGCGGCGGATGCCCCCACCGCCGCCGCCCGCCGCCTTGCCGAGCGCAACCGCCTCACCGACATCGAGGCCGAGGCCGCGGTGGCCGAGGCCCATCTGGACGAGATCCGCGCCGCCCTCGCCGACCGCGACAGCGCGCTTCGCCACGCGGCGGAGGCCGAGAACACCTCCCGCGAGGCCCGCCGCGCCGCCCAGCGCGCCGCCGAGGCGAGCCGCTCCGCGCTGGAAGCGGCCGAGCGCCGCGCCGCCCAGCACCTCGCCCGCCTCTCGGCGCTGGCCGAGGCGCGCACCCGCCTGGCCTCGGTGCGCGAGGAGGGGGAGGCGCGCATGGAGGAGGCGCAGGGCGAGCTTATCGCCCTCGACACCCCGCAGATCCTGGAAGCCGAGATGGCCCGCGCCCGCGCCGAAACCGCCGAGCGCCGCGCCGCCGTGTCGGAAGCCCGAGCCCGGCTGGACGCGGTGCGCCGGGACAATACCCAGCGCCAGCGCCGGCTGGAGGCCATCATCGGCGAGGAGCGCTCGTGGCGGCAGCGCGCCGGCGGGGCCGGCGACCGCCTCGCCGCCGTCGCCGCCCGCGAGGCCGAGGCCAGGACCGAGCTGGACGCGCTGGAAGACGCCCCGTCCGAATTCATCCGCCGCCGCCGGGCGCTTATGAACGCACTGGAGGCGGCGGAAGGGGCCCGCCGCGACGCTGCCGATCACCTCGCCGAGGGCGAGGCGGCCCTTGCCGCCGCCGACCGCGCCGCCCGCGATGCGCTGGAGGCCATGTCCGGCTCGCGGGCCGAGGCGGCACGCTCCGACGCGCGGCTGGAGGCTGCCCGCCAGCGCCGCGACGACCTGCTGCGCGAAATCTCCGACATTCTGGAAGGCCCGCCGGAGCTGGCCCGCGAACAGGCGGGCATCGATCCCGACGCGCCGGCGCCCAACGTCGCCGCCATCGAGGCGACGCTGGAGCGGGCCAAGCGCGACCGCGAACGCCTCGGCGCCGTGAACCTGCGCGCCGACGTGGAACTGGAGGAGACCGAGGGCCAGCACATCAAGCTGGTGGGCGAGCGCGACGATTTGGTGGAGGCCATCAAGCGCCTGCGCGGCGCCATCCTCAGCCTCAACCGGGAAGCCCGCGAACGGCTTCAGGCCTCCTTCGTGGTGGTGGACGGCCATTTCAAGAAGCTGTTCGACACCCTGTTCGGCGGCGGCGAGGCTCAATTGGTGCTCACCGAGGCCGACGACCCGCTGGAAGCCGGCCTCGACATCATCGCCAAGCCGCCGGGCAAAAAGCCGCAGACCCTGTCGCTGCTGTCGGGCGGCGAGCAGGCGCTGACCGCCATGGCGCTGATCTTCGCGGTGTTTCTGACCAATCCCGCGCCCATCTGCGTGCTCGACGAGGTGGACGCGCCCCTCGACGACGCCAATGTGGAGCGCTTCTGCACCCTGCTGGAGGAGATGACGAAGCTCACCGACACCCGCTTCCTCACCATCACCCACAACCCCATCACCATGGCCCACCAGAACCGGCTGTTCGGCGTGACCATGGCGGAACGGGGCATCTCGCGCCTCGTCTCGGTGGACCTGCAGCGCGCCGAACGGCTGCTGGAAGCGGTCTGACCCTGCCCCATCCGGGCACCGGCGCCCCCATCGATCGGGTGAAGGGTGGGGCGCCCAAACGGAAAGCGGCGGGCGATCGTGGCGAAGCACGATGTCGCAGCCACAATTTTTTCTTTTCGTTTCAATTGTTTAATATGAGCGCCGCGCGCCTTGACACTCAATTTTGACGCAACTATGGTGCGCCGCGGTTTCAAGGGGAAGGGCCGCACGCCCTTCACCGAAGCCGGGGTTTTGCGCCATGTCCGGACCTGACGATGCCTCCCATGGGAGGAAGCAAGGACCAGGCGGGGCGGAGGGCTCCCGGCCCAGTGACACCGAGCTTTCCGCAAGGCTCGAAAAGCTCAACTCATCGTTGGGCCAGGTTCGCTCGAAGACCGAGACAGCCGCTCCGAAGGGGCGGGACACCTCGGCCTCATCGGGGGCCGCGCTCGCCTTCCGGCTGGGCGCGGAATTTGTGTCAGGCGTACTGGTGGGCGCGCTCATCGGCTATGGCCTCGACCGGCTTTTCTCGATCGCGCCCTGGGGCATGATCGTTTTCACGCTGTTCGGCTTTGCCGCCGGTGTGACCAATATGCTGCGGGCCTCCGGCGAAGGCCGGAACCGTGGCAAGACCGGGACCTGACGAGCGCCAATCCTTCAAGGATTTCAAGGCGCGGTGGGGCCGGATGATTTGTTCGCGGCGAAATGCCGCCTTTTGTTTGCGGCCGGATCCGTTCATGCGGCCCGTGCCGGTTGGGCAATTTGACGATCGTTCCGGTCGTCTCGTCTATTTGGCCGTCGCGGCTTCTCGCCGTGATCTTTGGTTCCAGCGGCTTGGCCGCATTGGCAGGGGGCGCGTTCGGATGACCGTCGATCCGATCCACCAGTTCGAGATCAAGCGCTACGTGGACCTGCTGAATTTCGGCGGCGTGCAGTTCTCTTTCACGAACGCCGCGCTGTTCATGTTCGGCATCGTAGCCATCATCTTCTTCTTCCTCACTTACGCCACCCGCGGCCGCACCCTGGTGCCGGGCCGGGCCCAGTCGGCGGCAGAGATGAGCTACGAGTTCATCGCCAAGATGGTGCGCGATTCGGCCGGCTCGGAAGGCATGGTGTTCTTCCCGCTGGTGTTCTCGCTGTTCACTTTCGTGCTGGTGGCGAACGTGGTGGGGCTCATTCCCTATACCTTCACGGTCACAGCCCATCTCATCGTCACCGCCGCCATGGCGCTGCTGGTGATCGGCACGGTCATCGTCTACGGCTTCATGCGCCACGGCACCCACTTCCTGCACCTGTTCGTGCCGTCGGGCGTGCCGGCCTTCCTGCTGCCGTTCCTGGTGATCATCGAGGTGGTGTCCTTCCTCTCGCGTCCCATCAGCCTGTCGCTGCGTCTGTTCGCCAACATGCTGGCGGGCCATATCGCCCTGAAGGTGTTCGCCTTCTTTGTGGTGGGCCTGGCCTCGGCGGGCGTGGTCGGCTGGTTCGGCGCGACACTGCCCTTCTTCATGATCGTGGCGCTCTACGCCCTCGAGCTTCTGGTGGCGATGCTGCAGGCCTACGTCTTCGCGGTGCTCACCTCGATCTACCTCAACGACGCGATCCACCCCGGTCACTGACCGGGCGGCGCATCTTCGATCCCTAAATCCAAAACATTCTCAAGGAGCAGTCCCATGGATCCCGCAGCTGGAAAGTTCATCGGTGCCGGTCTCGCCTGCCTCGGTATGGGTCTCGCCGCCGTCGGCGTCGGTAACATCTTCGGCAACTTCCTTGCCGGCGCCCTGCGCAACCCGTCGGCCGCCGACGGCCAGTTCGCCCGCGCGTTCATCGGCGCGGCGCTCGCGGAAGGTCTCGGCATCTTCGCGCTCGTCGTCGCCCTCGTCCTCCTGTTCGTGGCCTGATCGCCCGGACGAACGAGGTTCCCGGGCGGTTCCGCCCGGGTGCCGTGATGCTTAAGGTCAGGTGCGAAGGCGGGCAAACCATGATGAAGTCGTGGAAAATGACTGTCGCGCTGGCGATGACGGGTGCGGCCCTCTGGGGCGCTCCCCTCTTTGCGGCGAGCGATCACCCTTCCGCTCCGGCGGCCGTGGTGGCGCAGGCGGCCCCGCCGGTCGGAACCGCAGGCCAGGGCACCCATGAGGCGGCCCCGGCGGCGGCCCACGGTGCTGCCGCGGGCCATGCGGAAGACGGGCATGGCAAGAAGAGCCACTTCCCGCCCTTCGATGCCACCACTTTTGCCTCGCAGCTGCTCTGGCTCGTCCTGAGCTTCGGCCTCCTCTACCTCCTGATGAGCCGCGTGGCCCTGCCGCGCATCGGCCGCATCCTGGAGGAGCGCCACGACCGCATCGCCGACGACCTCGAGGAAGCGGCGAAGCACAAGGCCGAGAGCGAGGCCGCCCAGGCCTCCTACGAGAAGGCCCTTGCCGAGGCTCGCGCCAAGGCCAATTCCATCGCCGGCGAAACCCGCAACCGGCTCGCCGCCGATTCCGAAGCCAACCGCAAGTCGCTCGAAGCCGGGCTCGCCGCCAAGCTTGCGACCGCGGAACAGAGCATCGCCTCCACCAAGACCGAAGCCCTCACCCATGTGCGGGGCATCGCGGTGGACGCCACCCACGCCATCGTCTCGACCCTCATCGGCACCAGCCCTGCGCAGGCCGACGTGGAAAAGGCCGTGGACGGGGCGCTCGTCAAGAAGGACGCGGCCTGATCGGGCCGCACTTCGGCCGCGCCATCGCGCGGCCGTTCGAATTCTCCGCCGCGGCATAATCCGCGGTTGTTGCCCCGCCGCTCCGGTGGACCAGCACGTAAGGGGCATTGCCCCGCAGATGCGGCCCTATGGCCGCCGACGGATCTGAGGACCCTGCGATGAACGAGATGAGTCTGGCCGAGCTTTGGGTCGCCGTCGCCTTTCTGCTCTTCGTCGGCATCCTGATTTATGTGGGCGCCCATCGCACCATCGCTTCCGCCCTCGACAGCCGCGGCCAGCGCATCGCCGCCGAGCTTGAGGAGGCCCGCCGCCTCAAGGAAGAGGCCCAGAAGCTGGTGGCTGAATTCAAGCGCAAGCAGCGCGAGGCCGAGGCCGAGGCCGAATCCATCGTCACCGCCGCCAAGGCGGAAGCCGAGCGCCTCGCCTCCGAGGCCAAGGCCAAGCTTGAGGATTTCGTCACCCGCCGCACCAAGATGGCGGAAGACAAGATCGCCCAGGCCGAGCTTCAGGCCGTGGCCGACGTGAAGGCCATCGCCGCCGACGCCGCCGCCAGGGCCGCCGAGGTCCTTTTGGGCTCCGCCGCGCGCGGCGATGTGGGCGATCGCCTCATCTCCAACGCCATCGGCGAAGTGAAGACCAAGCTGAACTGAGCGCCTCAGGGTCTCTTTTGAGCTGACATGCGGGCCGCCTTCGGGCGGCCCTTTTCGTTTGGGCCCCTCGCCGTCCCGCCAAACCGCCCGGACGCGCCAAGCCCTGCTGGCGCGTCCTCGGCTGGCAGAGCCAGTTCCATGAGGCACGGGCTCCACAGAGTTCAAGTCCACAGCGCCCCGATCCACAGAGGCTGAATCCACGGGATCCAAGTCCACGAGATCCAAGTCCACGGGATCCAAGTCCAAAAGGCGCCAATCCACCAGCCCCCAAGGCATGAGTACCCAAGGCACGAGTAGCCAAGCCACGAGTTCCGCCGAATCCTGGTCCGGCGGCCCCCTGTCGGGTCTGCCCCGCTCCACTAATGTGCCCGCGTCGCCGCCTGCGGGCCTGAGGAACACGCCACCCTTTCAGCACGTGCTTTGCGCGCTCCCGCAGGCCGGACCCCCGCCCTGACTGCTGCACCGCGCCTTGAAACCGACGCCGGGCTGGTCCATTGCTAGCGCATGTGCCGTCAGGTTCAGATCGCATCCATTGGCCAGCCGGCATGGCGGCCGGAGTCCCGATGCCGCCGCAGCGGCTCGCACACGGCCGCTCGCCTGTCCGGATGCCCCGGCCCGCTGCGCGCCGGCCTCGCCGTTCTGGTCGCGCTCTTCACCCTTGGGCTTGCCCTGGCGTGGGACGCCGGGCGGCCGGCCTCTGCACAGGCCGATTTCTTCTCTTTCCTGCGCCCCCCGGGCTCGGTTCCGCAGGCCGCCCCCCGGCCGCAACGGCCCAGCCAGAACTCGGGCTGGTGGCCGTTCCAGCCCCAGCCCCAGTATGAACAGCCCCAGCAGCTCCCGCAGCAGCAGCCCAAGCGGCCCCCCACCCCCGCCGAGCCGGAAGGCGTCGTCTACGGCTCCGCTGACGCTGCCGTTCAGGGCAAGCGCGCCGCGCCCAACCAGTTCGTGCTGGTGATCGGCGACCGCCTCGCCACCCAGCTCGCCCAAGGCCTCGCCGATTCCTACGCGCCTGACCGCGCCCGCATCGCCGTCATCGACAACACCGCCGACGACAGCGGCTATCTGCCCGCGCCGGTGGACTGGATCGCCCGCGCGCCGGACGCCATCGCCGCCGCGCGCCCCTCGGTGACCGTGGTGGCGCTCGGGTCCGAGGATCTCCAGCCCATCAAGGACGGCGACGCCTTGGTCCAGCCCCTCACCGAGCGCTGGCTGGAACTCTACGGCAAGCGCGTCGACGAGGTGCTGACCGCTTTGCGCGACAAGGCCGGGCGGGTGATCGTCACCGGCCTCGCACCGGTGGCGAACACGTCGCTCTCCGACGATTACGCCAAGCTCAACGAACTGCTGCGCACCCGCGCGGCACGGGCGGGCCTCACCTTCGCCAATGTGTGGGACGGCTTCGTGGACGAGGACGGCAAGTATCTCGCCAACGGCCCGGCGGTGGACGGCCAGCGTCGCCGCCTGCGCTTCAATGATGGTGTTCGCTTCACCCGCGCCGGCGGGCGCAAGCTCGCCTTCTTCGTGCAGAAGGACATCAACCGCATGCTGGAGGAATCGGGCAAGTCCCAGCCCGCGGTCGACGCCACCAGCCCCGCCAGCACGCGCCCTGCCGCCCTCGCCGGCCCGCCGGCCCCCGCGAAGGGCGCGGACCCCATCGCCGTGTCGGCCAGCGCCAAGGCGGCCTCCCGGGTGCTGAAGGAGGGCATCGCCCCCACCCCGGTGCGCGGCCGGGCCGATGATTTCACCTGGCCCCCACCAGGCAGCGAGCCCGCTGCCGCCCCCGCGCGATAGGTTCGCTGGCCGGCACGAGATCCGGGCGCTCCGGCGCGCCCGTCCAAGGTCGCATGCCGGAGCCCGGCCGAACCCCTTTTCAAAGCACAGGCGTCGCTTTACCGATTCGGTACGATAAGGTGCGGCAAGACCCGCATCGATGTGCGAAGGGAGTCCCCATGGGTGCCGAAGCTGGAGCCGCCATTGCCATCCGCCCGCGCCGCAGCGTGCTCTACATGCCGGGCTCCAATGCCCGCGCGCTGGAAAAGGCCCGCACCCTGCCCGCCGACGCGGTGATCCTGGACCTTGAGGACGCGGTGGCGCCCGACGCCAAGGCGGAAGCCCGCGCCCGCATCGTGGACACGGTGAAGGCCGGCGGCTTCGGCCCGCGCGAGGTGGTGATCCGCATCAACGGCCTCGACACGCCGTGGGGCTCGGACGACCTGGAAGCCGCCGCCGGCGCCGCGCCCGACGCCATCCTGGTGCCCAAGGTGCAGACCGTGGAACAACTGGTCACGGTGGGCCGCCGGCTGGAGGCGCTGAAGGTGCCGCAGACCACGCGGGTCTGGGCCATGATCGAGACGCCCCTCGCCATACTCGACATCAAGGCCATCGCCCAGGCGGCTCAGGACCCGCTGACGCGGCTCACGGTGTTCGTGCTCGGCACCAATGACCTCGCCAAGGAGACGCGGGCGGCCCTGGTACCCGGCCGAGCGCCCATGGTGGGCTGGCTGAGCCTGGTGGTGGCCGCAGCAAGGGTCTATGGGGTGGACGTGCTCGACGGGGTGTGGAACCAGTTCCAGGACCTCGACGGCTTCAAGGCCGAATCCGCCCAGGCGGTGGAATTCGGCATGGATGGCAAGACCTTGATCCATCCGAGCCAGATCGAGCCCTGCAACATCGCCTTCTCGCCGCCCGAGGCGGAGGTGGCCCGCGCCCGCGCCATCATCGCCGCCTTCGCGCTGCCGGAGAATGCAGGCAAGGGCGTCATCACCCTCGACGGGCGCATGGTGGAGCTGCTGCACGCCGAGATGGCCAAGCGCACGGTGGCCCTCGCCGACGCCATCGCCGCCCGCGCCTGAGGCCAACAGCACGAGGTCCGAGCATCATGTCCCAGCCCGCCACGGCCCCGTTCCGCATTGTCATGCTCGCCTATCCGCGCATGACCCAGCTCGACCTCACCGGCCCGTTCGAGGTGTTCGCGCGCCTGCCCGGCGCGCGGCTGGAGATCGTGGCCGAGAGCTGCAGGCGGCCGGTGGTGGATGTGGCGGGCCTCGCCATCACGGCCAATTCCACCTTTAACGAGGTCGCCGGCTGCGAACTGCTGTTCGTCCCCGGCGGCCCCGGCCAGCTGGAGTTGATGGATCACGGGCCGACGCTTGATTTCCTGCGCCGCATGGCGGTTCAGGCGCGCTACGTCACCTCGGTTTGCACCGGCTCGCTGATTCTCGGTGCCGCCGGGCTGCTCACCGGCTATCGCGCCACCAGCCACTGGCTGTCGCTGGACCAGTTGGCCCTGCTCGGCGCCATTCCGGTGGAAGAGCGGGTGGTGGTGGATCGCAATCGCTTCACCGGAGCGGGTGTCTCCTCCGGCATCGACCTGGCGCTGGCTCTGGCCGCCGAGATCGCCGGCGAGGACGAGGCGCGTCGCATCGCCCTCGCCATCGAATACCAGCCGGCGCCCGCCTTCCCGCCCCGCGACAAGGAGGACCCCCGCCTCGTCGCCGAGGTGCGCGAAAACACCCGCGCCTTCCAGGAGAAACGCGTGGAAGCCGCCCGCCGCGCCGGCGCACGGCTCTGACGCGCCCCGCCCTTCGTCCCAGGACAAGACCCATGAAGCTCTACCGCTACCTCACCGGCCCCGACGATGCGGCCTTCTGCAAGCGTGTCTCCGCCGCCCTGAACAAAGGCTGGCAACTTCACGGCGCTCCGACCCTGACCTTCGATACGGTGCAGGGCCGCGTCATCTGCGGCCAGGCCATCATCAAGGAGGTGGAGGGCGAGTGGTCCGACGACGTGGTGCTGTCCGAGCACTGATGGGCTGATGCATTGGCGCGCGGGCGTGCGCACTCGGGCTCGCCCCCAGGGAGGGGAGCCTCGGCCCGCGCCCGCCCCGGACCTCGAGGTCAGGCAGCTTCCACCGCCAGCCCGTGGGCGGGGATGAGCACCACGGCCACGTCCACCTCGTCGCCCGCCTGCCTGAACTCCTGCTTCACCGCTTCGGTGAGCCGGGCGACGACGGCCCGCGTCTTCGCAACCGTCCAGTCGGCCTCGAAGCCGAGGTGCAGTTCCACGAACATCTTTCCGCCGAACTGCCGGGTGCGGATGTCCCCGAGTTCGTCGAAATCGTCGAAATGGCTGGTGAGCACCTTGAGGATGCGCAGTTGCCCCGCCTCGTCGATGGCCTGGTCGAGCAGCGAGGCCACCGAATTCGAGAGCATGGCGAAGATGTTGTAGATCATGAAGCCGATGACCACGAACGACGCAGCCGGATCGAGATAATACATCCAGGTGACGTCGTTGAAGATCGACAGCACCACCGTGACGACAAACACCGAGCCCGAGGCGGTAGCCGAGACCAGATGCACCCGTGCCTGCGCCGCCAGCACCGGCGAGCGCGTCTCATGGGCGAGGCGCGTGGCCTTGCGGTTCAAGATCGCGTTGCCGATCACCGCTGCGGCGGTCACGAACAGGCCCAGTTCCGCCCCGCTCACCCCTTCGGGATGGATGATGCGCATGATGGCATTGGAGCCGGCGATGAAGACCAGCACGGTCTGCAGCAGGGCGATCATCAGCTCGGCGAGGTTTTCCAGCTTGCCGAGGCCGTAGGCATATTTGCCCGAATGGGAATTGTGGGCGATCCGCAGCACCAGCCAGCAGGCGGTGAGTGCGGTGAGGTCGAAGGACGTCGCCAACAGGTCGGTCAGGATCGCCGCCGAATTGGTGAGCGTCGCAGCGAGAATGTAGAAGGGAAACAGGCAGGCCGTGAAGATCATGGCCTGGAACGACAATTTCTGGCTCGCCGAACCCGACACCCTTGCCCCCTTTGTCGAATGGCGGCGCCGCCCACAGCGCCTTACCCCCATGAGGACCATCACGCGGGCCGCGTCAAGCGCTCGGCGCCGACCACGATCGGCTCGGCTGTTGCGTCGCACCGCGCCGCTCTGCAACATGGCGGGACACGGGGGGATGAAGATGAGCAAGACCAACCGGGGCAATTTCTTCGAGGACTTCAGCGTCGGCCAGGTGATCCGCCACGCGACGCCGCGCACCGTCACGGTCGGCGACGTGAGCCTTTACAGCGCTCTTTATGGCACCCGCTTCGCCGTACAGTCGGCCGACAGCTTCGCGCAGGCCATCGGCTATCCGCGCGCCCCGGTCGACGACCTGCTGGTCTTCCACGTGGTGTTCGGTAAGACGGTGCCAGACATCTCCCTGAACGCGGTGGCCAATCTCGGTTATGCCGGCGGACGCTTCCTCGCCCCGGTCTATCCCGGCGACACCCTCACCGCCGTGTCGGAAGTGATCGGCCTCAGGGAAAATTCCAACGGCCAGAGCGGCGTCGTCTATGTGCGCTCGGTGGGCTTCAACCAGGACGGCACCGAGGTGCTGGACTATGTGCGCTGGGTGATGGTGCGCAAGGCCGACACCTCCCGCCCCGCCCCCGAGACCGTGGTGCCCAAGCTGCCGGCGGCGCTGGCCCCCGACGCTTTGGGCGGCGCCGTGCCGCTGCTCGACATCGAGGGATGGCGCAACGACCTCGCCGGCTCGGAGGCGCGCTTCGCCGATTATCAGGTGGGCGAGCGCATCGACCATGTGGACGGCATGACGGTGGAGGAGGCGGAGCACATGATCGCCACCCGCCTCTACCAGAACACCGCGAAGGTGCATTTCAACCAGTTCACCGAGGGCCAGGGCCGGTTTGGCCGGCGGCTGATCTATGGCGGGCACGTCATCTCGATCGCCCGCGCGCTGTCCTTCAACGGTCTCGCCAACGTGTTCCACGTGGCCGCCATCAACGGCGGGCGCCATGTGGCGCCGCTGTTCGCGGGCCTCACCGTGCACGCCTGGACCGAGGTGCTCGACGCCCAGCCCCTGCCAGGCCGCGAGGACGTGGGCGCGCTGCGCCTGCGCACCATCGCCACCAAGGACCGCCTTACCGGCGACTTCCCCGCCAAGGTCGCCACCGAGACCGGCGAGGACTATGACCCGAGCGTGATCCTCGACCTCGACTACTGGGCGCTGATCCCGCGCTGATCTGCGGACGCCGCCGGGCGCACCACGGCGTCCGTGCGGTTCCCCCGCAGCGGGGACTGCGGCGGCAATGGCACCGCGACCGGCCGCGACGGGGCGGCAACCGCCCCGGGCCGCGACGCAGGAGTGACCGCGCCAAGGCGCGGCGGGACTGCGCCGGTGCCGCCGAAAGCGGACATGAAGCGCCAGATCTCCTCACCCGAATCCACGTCGCGGCCGCGCAGGCCGAGGAAGGGCGTGGCGAGGTCCGGCTTGGTGTCCACCCGCGCCGGCGGCTGGTGGCCACCGCGTTCGATGCTGATCAGTTCCACCGCCGACCCGTCGCGGCAATTGTCCCAGCGCCGCAGCGTCGCGGCGGTGACGTCGGTCAGGTCGAGATGGGGCAGCTCGCGCTGGGTCGAGGCGCCGCACCCGTTGATGCGGGCGAACAGGCGCGCGCTCTCGGGCGCCGACAGGGTCGCCCCCACCGGGGTCCAGAAGCCGGAATAGGCGATGACGGAATCCGCCGTGCCGTGGATGAACTGGATGGGGACCGGCCGGTCGGGCTTGCACTCCTCGCGATAATTCGCCGGCGCCGTGGCCATGATGGACGAATAGGCGGCGAACAGCTCGGCATGTTCGCAGGCCATGCGCTGCACCATGAAGCCGCCGTTGGAAATGCCGGTGAGATAGATGCGCGCCGGATCGGCGATGCCCTGCTCCGCCAGGCTGCGGGCGAGCGCCACCAGGAAGGCCACGTCGTCGCCGGGCCTCAGCACCATCTTGAGGCGCATGGCGGCGGGCCGGCCGTCGTTCCACACCCGGCCCTCGCCTTCCGGATACACCGCGACGAAGCCGTGGGCCGCGGCCGCCGCATCAAGCCCGAAATAGGCGCGGAAACTCTCCGGCGTCTGCGCCGCGCCATGGAGCGCGATCACCACGGGCACCGGCCCGCTGACGCCCTCGGGCGTGACCACCACATAGCGCCGGTCCTCGCCGTTCACCGAAAGCCGCAGGTCCCGCACGCCATCCGCCACCGCGGGGGGAATCGTGAACACCGCCCCGAACAGCGCAAGAACACCCATGATCTGGCAGATCCCGTGCCGGACGCGACCTTGGCGCGATTGACGCTGGGTCAAGGTCGAGCGACCGCCCGCCGGGGGGCGCGGCGGGGCCGCGGCAGAACAGGACATGAGCGAAGAAGCCATTCACGAAAAAGAGGAATCAGCAGCGGGACCGAACCTGATGCCTAGGCCTGAGCCATGCCCGGAAAATGCGGCAGGCGGGGGGCGGGTCTGTGGCCGCCGCGCCACACTTCTGCCCCGATAGGCTCAGAATTGACATAAATCAAACTTTTGGAGGATCGGCGGAGTGAAGTGTTGCCCTATGGTTTGTTGAATCAAGTTCGCGGGAGCGGGGCAATGAAGAAGTTCGGTCTGGGTGCTATTCTTGCGGCGGGCATCGCCGCCTTTTCGGTTGGCGGCGCGTCTGCTGCGGACCTGTCGACGCCGGCCTACAAGGCGGCCCCGGTGGTCGAGGCGCCCCTCAGCCCCTGGCAGATCCGCGTTCGCGGCCTCTATGTGATGCCGGAAAACGGCGGCTCGGTGAACGGCATCCTCGGCTCCGACCTCACCTATTCCGACGCGGTGGTGCCTGAACTCGACATCACCTATTACTTCACCAAGAACATCGCGGCCGAACTCATCCTCGGCGTCACCCCGCACGACATCAACGGCTCGGGCACCATCTCCAGCCTCGGCCAGGTGGGCAAGGTGTGGCTGCTGCCGCCGACCCTCACCCTGCAGTACCACTTCACCGACTTCGGGCCCTTCAAGCCCTATATCGGTGCCGGCGTGAACTACACCGTGTTCTTCAGCCAGGACGCCACCAACCCGGCGTTCGCCAGCGTCGACGTGCATGACACCTGGGGCCTCGCGCTCCAGGCCGGCTTCGACTGGATGATCGACCGTCACTGGGGCATCAACGTCGACGTGAAGAAGCTCTTCCTGGAGCCCACCTTCACCCTGCAGACCGTCGGCGGCAGCTACCTCACCGGCGGCGCCGACCTGAACCCCTGGATCTTCGGTACGGGCATCACCTACCGCTTCTGATCGGTCCTTTCAGACCTGACCTTAAGAACAGCGCCGGTCCTCCGGCGCTGTTTTTTTTTCGCCCGCTGCCGGGCCCGTCCTGAGCCCGGACCGTTGGCAGCGCAGCAATCCGCCGCGACGCGAACGCGGCATGCAACGATCATCCAATTGCGGTACGCGACGTATCCGGTTTTAAAGCCCCGCCAAGGTGCTTTGGAATCGTTGCGAAGTGACGACGATTGAGATACCTGATCGGTCGATTTTTTGGAGGAGGCCCCATGGCCGACAGCCCTCAGCGTATTGATCGCCCCCTTTCGCCCCACCTACAGATCTACCGTCCGCTGTTCACGATGGTGATGTCCATTGTGCATCGCATCACCGGCGTCGGGCTCTATTTCGGGACCGTGATCCTGGTCTGGTGGCTGCTCGCCGCCGCCGCCTCCCCCTCGGCCTTCGAGAGCTTCCGCTCGGTAGCGGGCTCGCCCATCGGGCTCATCGTGCTGTTCGGCTACACCTGGGCGCTGCTGCACCACGCCCTCGGCGGCGTGCGCCACTTCATCTGGGATTTCATCCATGGCTTCGGCCCGCAGGAGCGCGTGCTCCTCGCCAAGGCCAGCCTGGCCGCCTCTGTGGCGCTGACCGTGATCCTCTGGGTCGTCGGCCTGGCCGTGAAGGGCTGAGGAGGATCACATGAGCACCACCCCGTCCTCAGGACACACCCCCATGCGCACGGCCCTCGGCCGCGTACGAGGCCTGGGCTCCGCCCACTCCGGAACCGACCACTTCTTCAAGCAGCGCGTCACCGGCCTCGCCAACCTGATCCTGATGATCGCCTTCATCGCGATCGTCATCAGCCTCGCCGGCTCCAGCTACGCGGCGACGCGCGCCACCCTCGGCAGCCCGTTCGTGGCAGTGGTTCTCCTGCTGACGCTGCTTTCGGTCACCACGCACATGCGCATCGGCATGCAGGTGGTGATCGAGGACTACATTCACACCGAGTCCCTCAAGGTGCTGCTCATCGTGGCCAACACCTTCTTCAGCATCGCCATTGCCCTCGCCGGCGCCTTCGCCGTGCTCAAGATCAGCATGGGAGGCTGACATGGCCGACACCGCAACCAACGGGACCGCCGCGCCCGGCTTCAACGGCTCTGCCTACCCCATCGAGGACCACACCTACGACGTGCTCGTGGTGGGCGCCGGCGGCGCCGGCCTGCGCGCCGTGGTAGGCTGCTCGGAAGCCGGCCTGCGCACCGCCTGCATCACCAAGGTGTTCCCCACCCGCTCCCACACGGTGGCCGCCCAGGGCGGCGTCGCCGCCTCCCTCGCCAACATGGGCGAGGACAAGTGGGAATGGCACATGTACGACACCGTGAAGGGGTCGGACTGGCTGGGCGACCAGGACGCCATCGAATACATGGTGCGCAACGCGCCGGCCGCCGTCTACGAGCTGGAGCACTGGGGCGTGCCCTTCTCCCGCACCGAGGACGGCAAGATCTACCAGCGTCCGTTCGGCGGCATGACCACCCACTACGGCAAGGGCACCGCCCAGCGCACCTGCGCCGCGGCGGACCGCACCGGCCATGCCATGCTGCATACGCTCTATGGCGCCGCGCTGAAGCACCACGCCGAATTCTTCGTCGAATATTTCGCCATCGACCTCATCATGGATGAGGACGGCCGCTGCCGGGGCGTCATCGCCATCAAGCTCGACGACGGCACCATCCACCGCTTCCGCGCGCACCTCACCGTGCTCGCCACCGGCGGCTATGGCCGCGCCTACTTCTCCGCCACCTCCGCCCATACCTGCACCGGCGACGGCGGCGGAATGGTGCTGCGCGCCGGCCTGCCGCTGCAGGACATGGAATTCGTGCAGTTCCATCCCACCGGCATCTACGGCTCGGGCTGCCTCATCACCGAGGGCGCCCGTGGCGAGGGCGGCTACCTGACCAATTCCGAGGGCGAGCGCTTCATGGAGCGCTACGCCCCCTCGGCCAAGGACCTTGCCTCCCGGGACGTGGTCTCCCGCTCCATGACCATGGAGATCCGCGAGGGCCGCGGCGTCGGCAAGAACAAGGACCACATCTTCCTGCACCTCGACCACCTGGACCCCGCCATCCTCCACGAGCGCCTGCCCGGCATCTCGGAGAGCGCGAAGATCTTCGCTGGCGTGGACCTGACGCGTGAGCCGATCCCGGTGATCCCGACCGTGCACTACAACATGGGCGGCATCCCGACGAACTATTACGGCGAGGTGCTGGACAAGCGGAAGGGCGATCCCGACACCGTGGTGCCGGGCCTGATGGCCATCGGCGAGGCCGCCTGCGTCTCGGTGCACGGCGCCAACCGCCTCGGCTCCAATTCGCTCATCGACCTCGTGGTGTTCGGCCGCGCGGCCGGCCTGCGCGCCGCCGAGCTGGTGAAGCCCGGCGAGAAGCACCGCGAACTGCCGGTCGGCAGCGCGGACCTCGCGCTCTCCCGCCTTGACGCGGCCCGTTACGCCTCCGGCGGCACGCCCACTGCCGAGCTGCGGCTCGCCATGCAGAAGGTGATGCAGAGCAACTGCGCCGTCTTCCGCACCGGCGAGGTGCTGGAGGAAGGCTGCAAGCTGATCCACGACGTCTACAAGGGCGCCAGCGACATCGGCGTCACCGACCGTTCGCTGGTGTGGAATTCGGACCTGGTGGAAACGCTGGAGTTCGAAAACCTCATCGCCCAGGCCATCGTCACCATGGAGGGCGCCAACGCCCGCCAGGAAAGCCGTGGCGGCCACGCGCGCGAGGACTTCCCGGACCGCGACGACGTGAACTGGATGAAGCACACGCTTGCCTACTTCGATACCGCATCCGGCGATGTGCGGCTCGAGGACCGGCCGGTGCACACCTACACGCTGTCCAACGACATCCAGTACATCGAGCCCAAAAAGCGCGTGTACTGATCGTGTCATCGCGACCGCGCGCGGCGAGGGCGGAAAAGCCCACCGCGCGCGGCCATGGCCAGAAATCCTGCGGGCGGTTACCGCTCCAGCGTTCCAGGACGTCCCATGGTTGAGCTCACCCTCCCGAAGAACTCCCAGATCACGCCCGGCAAGGTGTGGCCGAAGCCGCAGGGCGCCAAGAAGCTGACCGAGTTCCGCGTCTATCGCTGGAACCCGGACGATGGCCGCAATCCGCGCATCGACACCTATTATGTCGACCGCGAGGATTGCGGGCCCATGGTTCTCGACGGCCTGATCTGGATCAAGAACACCGTCGATCCGACCCTCACCTTCCGCCGCTCCTGCCGCGAGGGCGTGTGCGGCTCGTGCGCCATGAACATCGGCGGCACCAACACGCTGGCCTGCACCAAGGGCATGGACGAGGTGCTGGTGAAGGGCGTGGTCAACATCTATCCGCTGCCGCACATGCCGGTGGTGAAGGATCTGGTGCCGGACCTCACCCATTTCTACGCCCAGCACGCCTCCATCGAGCCGTGGCTGCAGACCGACAGCCCGCCCCCCGAGAAGGAGTGGCGCCAGGCCAAGGACGACCGCGAGAAGCTGGACGGCCTCTACGAATGCATCCTGTGCGCCTGCTGCTCCACCTCCTGCCCGAGCTACTGGTGGAACGGCGACCGCTACCTCGGCCCGGCGGCCCTGCTCCAGGCCACCCGCTGGCTGAAGGACAGCCGCGACGAGCGCACCGGCTCCCGGCTCGATTATCTGGAAGACCCCTTCCGGCTGTATCGCTGCCACACCATCATGAACTGCGCCCAGGCGTGCCCGAAGAGCCTCAACCCGGCCAAGGCCATCGCCGAAATCAAGAAGATGATGGTCGAGCGCCAGATCTGACGGCAGGTCCTTCCCGGATCACGCCTTTTCAAAAGGCCGCCCGCCCTTGGCGTGGCGGCCTTTTGCTTGGCCGGCGCCTCGCAAGAGGGCCGGCGGCGCCCCGTTTCCGGCCCGGGCGCACGGTGCTTCTCAACCCCGCGCATTCCGTGTTAAAAATCTATCGTCAACCTTGAGAGTGCCGGAGGAGGCGAGATGTCAGTCATTCGCGTTCTTGTGCCGGCGATCCTCGGCCTTGTATTCCTCGTGGTTCTGATCGCCCGTCCCTCGGAGGCGTTCGTGATCCTCGGCAGCGCCGTGCTCACGCTGACCACCGCCAGCAGCATCGTGTTCTTCGGCTTCGTGGCCATCGCCGCCCTGATCGGGCTGGAACGCAACTCCGGCCGCCATCTGGCGCCGGCCGCGCCGATCCACATCCACCGTTCCCTGCGCGACGAAGTCTGAAGCTTGCAGCGCCGCGCTGGCGTCAGCGCCGACAGGTGGCCGCAGGCCACGGGGCCTGGCGATAGAACGGCCGCAGCTCCACCACCTGGATGCGCTCCCACAGCGTGCTCGACGGTTCCGGGCACAGGCGCAGCATGGCCGAAGTGGGGTTGCCCCGCCAGCTTTCGGGAATATGCACCACCACCACGAAGGCGCCGGCCTCATAGGACGGGTCGCGCGCCCACCAGCCCGCCGGCAGGCGCTGCCTGAGGTAGCTGCGCAGCGAGAGGAACGGATCGAACGGATAGGGGTCCACGTCCGGATTGACGGGCGGGCGCGCCGGTAGGCCCTCAAGGCTCTGCATGGGGGCTTGCTGGGCGATGGCCCCACCGGCTCCGACCAGCGCGGTCACAAGCGTCAGCATCATCAGCGCCTGCGTCACGATCGCCTGCCACGCAAGCCCGCGCACCGGGTCCCGCCGACCTGCCGCGCGCCGCTGCGTGCGCCGCGCGCGCCCTGTCCCCATCCTGATCCCCACGACCATTCCAGGCCCCGTTCCCCTGCTGCACCACGATCACCAATCCCGGCCCGGCCGCTTTCCTCCGCCGCCCGCGGGCATTATGGCGCCCTTGGGAGAGCCGGACCCGGCGTTGGGCAATCCCAGTCTGCGCCAAGCCCCGTCCGGCACGAAGGCGCCGGCCGCAGTGTAGAGCGCCGCGCGCGTATTTTCCGTTCACGCCAGTTCATCGGACATGCTCTATCTCTCCCTTCATCGCACGTTCGTCACCCGAGCCGGCGTGCATTTCGCGCCAACATGCTCCAGATCAAGGCCACGGACGGGGAACAGGGGTGAGCAAGGCCGGCATGATCACGAAACCATCCCGAGCCGGGTTCACCCGGACCTATCCGCCTGACGCGCGGCGCGCCATCGCCGCCGGCCGGACACAGCCGTGACCGCGACGCCGTCCCCCTCCTTCGTCACCCTTGTGCGGACCTATGGCACCTATGCCGGCGCCATGATGGCCCGCGGCCTCGAACTCGTGGGCAAGCTCGGGCTCTACATGCTCGGGGCAAGGGCGCTCGGGGTGCATGATTCGGGCTATTTCTTCCTCTGCCTCACGGTGGTGGGGGTGCTGGCCACGGTGTCGCGGGGCGGGTTCGAGCGGGCGGTGGTGCGCCATCTGGCCGCCGAGCTGGCCGTGGGCAAGGGCCGGGCGGCAGGGCATGCCTTCCTTGTCGGCCTTGGCGCGGTGCTGGGCCTCGGTCTTGCCGTCACGGCGCTCACCGCCGCCTTCGCCCAGCCACTGGCGGACTATGTGTTCCGCGACCCCGAGGCCGCCCGCCCGCTGCTGCTCTCCACCTTCGTCATCCTGCCCCAGGCCGCCTGCTATTTCATCGGCAACGCACTGCTCGGCCTCCACAAGGGCGCGGCGGGGCAATTGGTGCAGAACGGCCTGTGGCCGGTGCTGACGCTGGCGGCGGTGGTGGCGGGCGTCACCTCCCTCGACGGTCTGCTCTATGCCCTCGCCGGGGCCAATGTGGCGGCCACGGTGGTGGGCGCGGTGCTGCTCTTCCGCGAGCGCCATCGCTTCGTGGACACCCACACGGATACGCCGCCGGGCGCGCCGGGCGCAGCACCTTTGCCCGCCCTGTGGCGCACCGCCGCGCCTCTCTCGGTGGTGGAGATCGTGCAGATCCTTTTGCCGTCCCTGCCGGTGCTGCTGCTCGCCACCTTCGGCCTGCCCGCCCAGGTGGGCGCGTTCAGCGTGGCGAACCGCATCTCCATGCTGGTGTGGGTGGTCAGCACCTCCATCGGCAGCGTCGCCGCCCCCTCGTTTGCCGCCCGGCACCGGCAGGGACAGTGGACCGAGCTGCGCCAGCTCAACCGGCGGGTGCGGCTCGCGGTGGCGGTCTTCGGCACCCCCGTGGTGGCGGTGATGGTGCTGGCCCCGGCGCAGGTGCTGCATCTGGTGGGACCGGGGTTCGAGATCGCGGCCACGGCGCTGGTCATCCTCGGCGTCGGCCAGTTGGTCTATTGCCTGCTGCCGTGCCAAGAGATCGTGCTGGCCATGGCCGGCCACGGCAGCGTGCTGCGCTGGCTCACGCTGGCGCAGACCGTGGTCTGCGGCGCCCTGTGCGTGCTGCTCATCCCGCCCTTCGGCATGATCGGGGCGGCCATTGCCACGGCGGTGTTCGCAGCCCAGCTCGCCATCGGCGCCAGCCTCATGGTGCGCCGGCTGATGCCGCAGGCGTTCTGATCCATCCAGACCGGTCGCGCCTCACGCCGGACGCAACCCTCTCTTAACGGTAAAGTAAGCGCGGCGTTGCAGGGTGGGAAAAGCCTCCCGTCCGCGCCGCAGCAAGGGTCAGACAGGGGAGACGGGCGTGAAGCAGGGGGACGCATGTTGATGCCGCAGGCGGCCCAGACCGGCGCCACGGAACCGGCCACGGGATCCACGCCGCCCGCCTTCACCCTGCGCGATTTCCTGATCGCCGCCTTCTACCACATCCGCATCGTGCTGCTGGCGGGGCTGATCCCGCTCGTGGTGGCGCTGGCGGTGGCCGCGACCAGCCGCACCGAATACACCGCCTCCAGCCTGCTCATGGTGATCGTGAGCCGCGAGGTGTCCAACGCCCAGAATGTGACCGACACCGGCCCGGCCGTGCTCAGCATCGAGGGCCTGAAGCAGGTCGAATCGGAAGTGCAGATCATCGAGAGCGCCGACGTTGCCCGCGCCACGGTGGTCGAGATCGGCACGGACCGGCTGTTCCCGCCGGGGCGGCTCGCCGCCATCACCCGCCTGTTCAGCTCCGACAAGGATGTGATGGACAAGGCGGTGGAGCGTTTCCAGGCCAGCCTGCGGGCCTCGGTGCAGTCCGGCTCCAACGTGATCAAGGTGAGCTTCACCAATCCCGACCGCGACGTGGCCATCGCCGCCGCCGACGCGTTGGTGAAGAATTATCTCGCCGCGCGCCGCCGCCTGTTCGAGAACCCCACCGCCAAGATCCTGATGCTGGAGGTGAACCGCTTCCAGAGCGACCTTTCCGCCGTGGACCGAGAGATCGAGCAGCTCAAGGTCAAGGCCGGCATCATCGATTTCGCCCAGGACGCCATTCTCGCCTCCAACCAGGTGGACAGCATCCTCCAGCGCCGCCGGCAGGTGGCCGAGCGCGAGGTCGCCGTCGCCGCCCAGGTGACCGAGGCCGAGAAACAGTTCGCGGCGCTGCCTGATTCGGTCTTCGATTTCTCCGAGAAGACCGACGCCCTGCCCGGCGACGAGGACAACAACACCCTCTCCAAGCTGTTGCTGGAGCGCGACCGGGTGGCATCCCAATATGCCCCGGGCAGCCAGTTGCTGCGCGACCTCGATCGCCAGATCGCCACCATCCGGGCGCGCATCAAGACCCGCTCGGAGCGGCGCTATTCCACCGACCGGGCGGTGCGCAACCCGCAGGTCAACTACATCCAGAACATGATCCTGAGCCTCAAGGTGGAGCAGGATTCCCTCGGCCGGCAGAAAGGCGAGCTGGTGCAGCAGCAGCGCCTCGCCGAGGAGCGCCTCGCCGCGCTGCGCGCCGCCGAGACGCCGCTCATTGAGCTGAACCGCAAGCGCGATTCGCTGGGCGAAGGCTTCCGCGAATATCAGCGCCGGGCCGTGGCCGCCGCCATCGAGGAGGCAGCTGCCCAGTCCCGCCAATCCGCGGTGCGCGTGGTCCAGGAGGCCGGCTCGGCGGTCACCAAGCGCTCGCTGGCGCTGCCGCTGGTGGCGGCGGGCCTGTTCGCGGCGATCCTGTTCGGCGGCGCGGCCGGGGCCCTTGCCTCCACCCTGCGCACCTCCTTCGTCACCCCCGCCGAGGCGGAGCGCGCGCTCGGCCTGCCGGTGCTCGCGGTGTTCGATGCCGAAGCGGATCGGCCCGGCAATGCCGCCACGGATGAAGCCATCGGCAGTTGCGCCACCCTGCTGCTCGACACCCGCATCGACGAGGAGCCGCTGCGGGTCCTGCATTTCCTCTCCCCCGATGCCGACGACGCATTGCCCTGGCTTGCCCGGCGGCTGGCGGAGGAGTTCGCCGCGCGGCGCCAGTTGCGCACGCTGCTGATCGACCTGTCGAGCGCCGCGCCCTACCCGCTGGCCGCCGGCGGCGGCGACGTGCGCGGCGGCATCGCGGTGACCGGCACGCCGGTGCCGCTGCTGTGGGCGGCCGCCGACGCGGAACGCTCGCCGCTTCTCGACTTCCGCCTGCCCATCGCCGAAGCGGAACTGATGATGGCCGAGCTGCGCCGCGCCTTCGACTGCGTCGTCATCTCGTCGGACCTGCCCGGCGCCTCCCTCGTCACCCAGCGCTTCAGCCAGCTGGTGGATGCCAACATTCTCGCGGTGCAGGCGGAAAAGTCGCGCAAGCCGGCGGTGCTCCGCCTGCGCGACCAGGTGGCGGAGAGCGGGGGCCTCACCATCGGCCTCGTCTTCCTCGGCCGGCGCTATTACCTGCCGAACTGGCTCTATCGCCGCGCCTGAGCACGCGTCGACCCGCCTGGGCCGCACGCTGATCGGATAACGCGTGCTCTATCCTCAAGTTAGAGTGCGCCAACCGCCCCCATTCCCACTCCGAGAACCACAGCGCCTGTCCGATCCCCCATCGTTCCCGTCGGCGGAGATGGGTCGCCGGGGCGCGCAGGCCTCATCACGGCCGCCCCCTCCGACATCGGTTTCTCGGCACCATCGTTAAGCGTTTCGTTAACCACGCCGCTTTAGGGTCGCTTTACCACGTTCGAGGGTTTTCGCCGGAGATTTGCCATTGGCGCACCGTGCAGAGCGGTCCGCCCATGCCGGAAAATCTTCGCATTAACCTTTTGAATACGATTAGGCGCGGGAGTTGGTCGATGGTCTTGCCAGAATGCGGCGTGGTGAACACCGCTCGCGGCCCGGCCCGAAACGACCGACTTCGGGCGCGGGGGGCAAGGCGCAGGGCCGCGCTCGCCCTCCTCGCATTGGGCCTCGCGCTCAATGGCTGCGCCGCCATCGCCACCTCCCAGAGCACCGGCACCGAG
Source organism: Xanthobacter autotrophicus (assembly GCF_005871085.1). GTDB lineage: Bacteria > Pseudomonadota > Alphaproteobacteria > Rhizobiales > Xanthobacteraceae > Xanthobacter > Xanthobacter autotrophicus. The sequence goes on from NZ_VAUP01000041.1 coordinate 238,262, forward strand.
CCGTTCACCACCGGCCACGAACTGCGTTTCACCGAGGTGAACGTGGAGCGCTTCAAGCCGTGGAACGACCAGGTGCCGAGCTATCGGCTGGGACCGGGCGACAAGATCAAGATCAAGTATTTCATCACCCGCGAGATGGACGAGGACCTGACCGTGAGCCCCGACGGCTCCATCGCGCCGCGCGCCATCGGCCAGATCCGGGTGGAGGGCTCCACCCTGTCCGGGGTGCAGGACTATGTGCGCCGCGAATCACGCAAGGAACTGACCGACCAGAAAGTGGTGGTCTCGCTGGAGGAAGCCTCCTCGGCCCGCGTCTATGTGGGCGGCATGGTCGCCCATCCTGGCGCCTTCAAGCTCGCCGACATGGGCACCAGCGTGCTCCAGGGCATCCTGCTCGCCGGCGGCTTCACCGAGGAATCGCGCACCGGGCAGGTGGCACTCATCCGCCGCGGCCCCAACAACGAGCCCATGCTGCGTCTCGTCAATGTGCGCGACGTGATCCAGACCGGGTTCGACGCCAACGACGTTCCGCTGGTGAGTGGCGACATCATCTATGTGCCGCGCTCGTCCATCGCCGAGGTCAATCTGTGGATCGACCAGTTCATCAACAAGGTGGTGCCGTTCCAGCGCCAGTTCAGCTATACGATCGGCTCCTATTCCACCACCGGCGGCGGAACCTCGATCCTGCAATAGAACACGCGTCCATCGGCTTGCATCGCACGCTCATGGGATACTGCGGTTCCGTTTCCTGAAGTGAGAGGGCGCGCCTGCCCCTGCGCCCCCGGTTCGTGACAGTCCGGCGCCGGGAGGGTGCGGACCAGAGGCGTCGAACACCCATGCGCGCGGCATTCCAAACGCCACCAGACTACCGCACCGAGACCTTCCTTGGCGCGCCGTTCGCCTGCCTTGACGTGCCCGGCGCCGCACGGGTCCTCGGCGCGCGGCCCATGGGCGCGCCCTTCAGCTATGTGATCACCTCCAACGCCTCCCATCTGGTGCGGCTCAACACCCGCAAGGACGAGCGCTTTGCCGCTGCCCTCGCGGACGCCGGCCTCAACGTGCTCGACGGGGCGGTGCCCCATCTACTGGCGGAACGCCTGTTCGGCCTCGACATTCCGCTGTGTCCCGGCAGCGACCTCACCGCCGAGTTGTTCGAGCACGTGATCCAGCCCGACGACCCGGTGACGGTGATCGGCGGCAGCGAGGAGATGAAGCGCCGGCTGATGGCGCGCTACGGCATCCGCACGCTCAATCTCCACGTGCCGCCCATGGGCTTCATCAACGATCCAGCCGCGGTGGAAGCGGCCATCCGCTTCGTCATCGAGCATCCCGCCCGCTACGTGTTCCTGGTGGTGGGGGCACCGCGCTCGGAATATCTGGCGCACATGATCGCCCGGCGTGGCGGCGCCGTGGGCACGGGGCTGTGCGTGGGCAGCGCGCTCAATTTCCTCACCGGCCTCGTCCAGCGCGCCAGCCCCGCCTTCCGCCGGCTGGGCCTCGAATGGCTGTACCGGCTGGCGCAGAGCCCCAGCACCCATTTCGAGCGGGTGTTCGTGGATTCCCTGCCCATCTTCCTCATCGCCGCCAAGGCGAAGCTAAATCCCGCCGCCTACGGCATGCAACGCGGCGGAGACGGGGAACCGTGACCGACCAGCCCGCGAGCCGGGACCCGCCCCAACGCCGCGTGGTCATCCCCCTGCGCCGCAGCGCCACGGGCATGGCGCCCACGCTCGATGGGGGCGCGCACGTGCTCGCCAAGCTCGCCTTCGCGGCGACGCTGCCGCTGTTCGCGCAGGTGTTCTACTATCTCAACGAGTATCCGGCGCCGTACCTGCTGTCGAAAGCTTGGCCGTTCCTCACCCTGCCGCTGGCGCTCTACGGCATGATCCGGCTGAAGCTGCCGGTGGGGCGGATGTTCCTGGTGGTGCTGGCCTACGGGCTCGGCTTCACGCCGCTGGTGTCGGTGATCCAGCTGGGCAACGGCTTCCTCGACGCGCTGACCACCACCATCAAGGCGTGGCCCTTCACCTATTATTTCAGCCTGTCGGCGCTGCTGGCGCTGCTGGCCGTGCCGCCGGAGAGCATCCGCAAGGCGATGCTCGGCCTCGGCGCGGCAACCTTCTTCCTGATGGTGATCATCTATCTGGTCGCGCCCACGTCCTGGTATGCGGACAATCCCGCCGACAGCAAGCTGCTGCTGTTCGACCTGGAACGCGGCTACCGGGTCTACATGCCCATGTTCTTCGGCATGATCCTGGTGTTCTTCCTCTCCCGCGCCTTCGTGCTCAGGCGCAACATCGTCTACGGGCTTTGCGTCGCGCTGGCCTTCGCACCCATGCTGTTGATCTACAAGCAGCGCGCCGCCATCGCCGCGGCGCTGGTAGTGGTGGCGTTCGGCATGACCATGTCGCTGCCGCAACGGGCGCGCCGGATCGTGATCGGGCTTGGGCTGGCGGCGGTGGCCGTGGGCGTCTTCCTTGTGGGGCGCAAGCTGGGCCTGCTCCCCGGCGGCGCCGCGCCCGGTGATGCGCAGGACGCGTTCGGCGCCTCGCTCTCGGTGCGGCAGAACTCCTCGGCGCTGGCCTTCGCCTTCCTCGGCGACGATCCCATGCGCTGGATCTTCGGGGTCGGCGCCACCACGCGCTTCAGCACGGTGACGCTCAACGACATCTTCGGCAACGACCAGTTCTTCATCGCGGATCTCGGATGGATCGGCGTCGTCTTCGAATACGGGATCATCGGCGCCGTCCTGCTCGCGGCGCTGCACTTCGGGTGCTTTGTCACGGCGTTCCGGCTGACGCGGGGCCTCGACGACCCCTTCGCCCTCGCCCTCAGCGACTACGTGCTGTATCTGATCATCAGCTCCGCCGTGTATTCGGTGGTCTTCACACCCGGAGAGCTTGGCGTCGTCATGGCGCTCACCATCTATCTCGACCGGCGCCGGCGCGCACTGCCGCCCGGCCCGCCGCCGGGCGACCCTCGCCTGCTCGGCATCGGCCGCACTTCGGGAGACCGTCGCGTGATCCTCGGACGCTCGGGAGCAACCGCACGTGCCGGCTGACCGCGCCGAGCGCGCCGCAGGGATGCGGCATGCTTGAATCCCTGCAATATCTGCGGGCGGTGGCCAGCCTCATGGTGGTGGTGTTCCACCTCGGGGCGCCGCTGTCGCGCCTCGGGCTCACGGCGCCGTGGCCGCAGTCGGGCGCGGCAGGTGTCGATATCTTCTTCGTGCTCAGCGGCTTCCTGATGCTGGTCACGACCCGCGGCCGGGACGGCTACACGGCGACCTTTTATGTGAAGCGCATCGTGCGCATCGTGCCGCTCTACTGGATCGTGACCACGGCGAGCCTCGCGCTGCTGCTGGCGGCGCCGCAGCTGGTGAAGAGCGGCAAGGCGGACGCCTGGCACATCCTCGCCTCCTACCTGTTCCTGCCGGCGCGCCATCCCGTGCTCGGCACGCTGGAGCCGCTGGTGGTTCCGGGCTGGACACTGAATTACGAGATGTTCTTCTATCTGGTGTGGGGCATGGCGCTGCTGCTGCCCGATCGCGTCCGCTTGACCGCCATTACGCTCTTCCTCGCCGGGCTCGCCGTCCTCGGGCGCCTTGTGCCGAGCGAGAACCCGTTCCTCGCCTTCTACACCGCGCCCATCATGCTGGAGTTCGTCTTCGGCCTCGCTCTGGGCCTGTGGTATCTGGAGGGTCCGGCACTGGCGCGCGGCTGGGGCTTTGTCTTCCTCGCCGCCGGCTTCGTGTCGCTGCTCGCGCAGGGCGATGTGCCGGCGGGGACGCGGGTGATCCAGTGGGGCATTCCCGCCGCTTTGATGGTGGCCGGCGCCCTGGTGCTGGAGCGGGCGCGGCCGGTGAAGCGCATCGGAGCGTTCGTGCTGCTGGGCGATGCCTCCTATGCGCTCTATCTGGTGCACGGCATGGTACTTTCGGCCGTGGGACAGGTCTTCGTCCACCTTCCACTGCCGGCGCCGCTCGCGTTCATCGCCTGCGCCGTCGCCGGGGTGGGCGGTGCAATCATCATAGCCATCGCGGTGCATCTGGCGGTCGAAAAGCCATTACTGCGGCTCATGAGCCGCAAGCCCCGGGCCAACCGGGCCGCAACATCATGACCGGCAATGGGCTGGCGCGCGAAAAAAGCGGTTGCACGCGCTTGCCGAAGCGTTGCGGGGGCTGTCTATTCCCGGCGTCCGGCTGGGGGCACCGTGCGGGCCGGGCGATGTCGAAGCCAAGGGGTCAGTGACATGTGGAGACGCGTGAATAAGCTCGTGAACGAGCCGGCCTTCCGCGAGGCCCCGCTCACCGTCACCGGCCGGGCCATCTCGCTCGCGGCCCATGTGGCGCTGGGCCGCAGCCCCGTCGCCGAGATCACCCCGGGCGGCGCCCGCGTGAAATTGCCGGCGGACCTGCGCTTCACCACCACCAGCGTGTTCCTGCTGCGCGACAAGGTGGAGCCGGAGGTGCGCTATCTCGAGAAATTCCTGCGCTCCGGCGACGTGTTTGTGGACGTGGGCGCCAATATCGGCCTGTTCACCCTGAAGGCGGCGACTTTCGCCGGCCGGGTGGTGGCCGCCGAACCGGGTGCCGTGGCCGGCCGCCAGCTCGCCGACAACCTCGCCCTCAACGGCTTCAAGAACGTCACCATCGTGCCCAAGGCCATCTCGGACACGGAAGGCAAGGCGGTGCTGTTCCACAATCCCCTTGGCGACGACCCACAAGCGTTCTCTCTCATCAATGACGGCACCAGCAGCGAGAGCGAGGAAGTGGAGATCACCACCCTCGACCGCCTCGCCGCCGACCTGCGGCTGGAGCGGGTGGATTGCCTGAAGATCGATGTGGAGGGCGCGGAGGACCGTGTGATCAAGGGCGCCGCCGGGACGCTGGGCCGCTTCCACCCTGCCGTCATCTTTGAGATGAACTGCCCCACCCTACTGAAGGACGGCGGCGATCCGGCGGCGGCCTGGGTGGCGCTGGGCGCGCTCGGCTACGGCTTCTTCCAGCTCCAGGACGACGGCACGCTGACCCCGCTCGCAACCCGCCCCACGCGGTTCGGCAACTACGTGGCACTCCACCCGCAGGGCCGCCCCCTCGCCTGACGGCGAGGGCTCAGACCATCGGCCTTTTAATGGCCGGAGCCGGGCGCCGCGCGGGCTTGACCAACCGCCCACGAGCAAGGCTCATGGGCCGTCGGGCTCAGCCCCGCCAGCGCTCCAGGCGCGCGATGATGTCGGGCCGAGCAGCGAAATAGAAATCATTCAAATAGAGCGTGCCCTTGCGGGGGCGCGCGCCATCCGACGTCAAAGACGCGATCGGCTGGTGAACGGCGGGATCGAACTCGGCGATGGGCCGCATCTCGCGCCCCAGCCGGAAGAAGCCGCGATAGCCGAAGGGTTCCAGCACCTGCCGGACCGCCGCCACGGCGCCGGGCCGGTGGCGCTCCTCGGCCTCGATGAGGAAGGTGGGACGGGTCGCCGTAATGATGCCCCTCGCGCCTTCGAGCACCTTCACCTCGTGCCCCTCCACATCGAGCTTGATGAAGCTCACCGGCACGCTCACGCAGGCGTCGAGCCGCGCGATGGGGACGCGCACGTTGTCCGTCGGCCCCTCGACCTGCTGCGCGAGGTCTCCGTCGAGGGTGGCAAGCGGCGACAGATCGCGTGGAATGTGCAGCACCGCCGCACCCGCGTCGGCGCTCAACGCGGTCTCGAACAGGGTCAGCGCACCGGACCCGATCTCGCCGGGAAACCGCAGTTTCAGGATGCGCACCAGCCGGGGATTCGGCTCGAAGGCCAGCACCCGGGCGCCGCGCTTGAGCAGCCAATAGGTGAAGAACCCCCGGTTGGCGCCGATGTCGCAGACCGTGTCGCCGGGCGCCACCAGCAGCGGCAGAAGCCGGACCTCGCTGTCGGGGTCATGGGCGGCGCGCGCATCCACCAGCGGACACAGCAATGCGAATGCCCGCGGCATCCGGCGCTCGAGGATGGCCTTCAATGATCTCAGCATGCGCTCTGTTCGCAGGCCGCCACGCCTCGCTGGAAAAGGCGTCTTCGCCACCCTGACGCTTCCTCATAGCAGAGGCGGGAGGGAAGACAATGGAGGCAAAGGCAGGGGAACTGCCGGCGACAGCGCCTGCCGTGCGGCGCCAGGGCGGCGCGGCGGCGACGCTTCAACGCACGGCTTAAGAGGGGACGGGCTGGCGGGGGAAGCCGCCGTTTTCTATGGTCGCGCCCGATAGTGCAGGAGATGGTGCAGTGAACACCCCACGCCCGCCCCGCCCGGCGGTGTTCCTCGACCGGGACGGCGTCCTCAACGTGGATACGGGTTATGTCCACGCCCCCAAGGACTTCCGGTGGGTGGACGGGGCCCGCGAAGCGGTGAGGCATTTCAACGCGCTCGGCCATCTCGTCTTCGTGGTGACCAACCAGTCCGGCGTCGCGCGGGGCTTTTACGGGGAAGCGGAGGTCGCGGCCCTGCATGGCTGGATGGCGCAGGAGCTTGCGGCCGTCGGTGCCCATGTGGACGACTGGCGCTACTGCCCCTTCCATCCCGACGCGACGGTGCCGGCCTATCGCGCGGTCCATCCCTGGCGCAAGCCGGCGCCGGGCATGATCCTCGACCTTATGGACCACTGGCCAGTGGCGCGCGGCCGCAGCCTGCTCATCGGCGACCAGCCCTCCGACATGGAAGCGGCGGCGGCGGCCGGCATCGCCGGGCATCTGTTTCCCGGCGGCGACCTCCTCGCCTTCGCGCGCGGCCTGCGCTCCGCGCAGGTTTAATGCCATCGGCCTCGGTCTTCGACCGATGCCGAGTGGACAACGCTCAAATGCCGCGCGGGCTCGGCCAATGGCTCATGCGCCATTGGCACAATGCCATCGGCCTCGGTCTTCGACCGATGCCAAGTGGGCAACGCTCAAATGCCGCGCGGGCTCGGCCAATGGCGCATGCGCCATTGGCCTGATGCGAGCGCTCACGGCACCGGCGCGTCGCACCCCGCAAGGCTGAGGCTGACGCAGATGGCCCGTGTGAGGCTGCGATAGTCGGGATTGTCCGGGCCCGTGGGGCCGGGCGGCACCAGGCCGAGGCCGTAGAGCATGGCGCCGGCCTTGGGATCGGCCAGCACCTCCTGAAGCAGCGTCACCGTCCGCGCCACCGTGAAGCGCGCCCCGCCCGATTCAGACGGCATGACCTGAATCCCCAGCGCCAGCGGTCCCGGCCACAGGCTGCGATAGGCTCGGAAAGCCTCCAGGGGCTGATAGGCCGGACCGGCGTCGTAGGACATGACCGAGACCAGATCGAGCCCCCGCGCCGCTTCCGATTTCAGCACCGCCCGCATCATGCCGACCCAGGGGCCGAAGCGCGGCGCCGCGGCGGCGAAGGCGCCTTCGCCATAGGCGCCGACGCTCCAGCCGGCAAGGCTCACCACATGAGGCCGGGGCAGCGCCGCCCGAAGATCGCTCAGTACCGCGATGGCGCGCGTATCGTCGGCGCAGGCGATTCGGCCGTCCGGCGTGTGGGCGCAGCCGGAATCCGCCGTCTCATAGTCGAGGTCGACGCCGTCGGCGCCGAGATCCTTCACCAGTTGCGCCAGGACTCGGAAATCCCGCGCATCCCATCCGAAATAGCCCCAGCCGCCCACCGCCAGCAGCACCTTCGTATTCGGGTGTTGAGCCTTCAGCGCGGCGATGGCCTCCTTGAGGACCGTACCGGAAAAGGGGAAGGCGAGGCCGGTGCCCGAGAGGTCGAGGTCGCCGGCATAGGCGAGGTCCGGCTTCACGAACCCCAGCGCCACATGGGAGATGGCGCCGGGCAGCCGGGCGAGAAGGGTCTTCTCGGGGTCCTGCGTTGCCACCTCAGCCCAGGAGGCGAGATAGGCGAGGAACGGCCGTCGCTCCGCCTCCACCGCGCCGGCGCGGCCGGGCGGCAACCCAAGAGCCAGAACCACCAGGGCGATCAGAACACCGCAGGCCCGGCCATGCCCTTGGTGATGGTGAGCAGCATGATTCTGATGTCGAACCATATGGACCAGTGCTCGATGTAGAAAAGGTCGAGTTCCACGCCCCGCTCGGCCTTTTCGAGGGTGTTGATGCCGCCGCGCATCCCGTTGATCTGGGCCCAGCCGGTGATGCCGGGCTTCATCCGGTAGCGCGCCACATATTGGCGGATCGCCTCGTAGCGCACGTTGGTGGCGACCTGCATGTTGGGCACGTGCGGCCGCGGCCCCACCACCGACATTTCTCCCCGCAGCACATTGAAGAGCTGGGGCAGTTCGTCGATGGAGGTGGAGCGGAGGAAGGCGCCCACCCGGGTGATGCGCGGATCGTCCTTGGTGGTGCCGCGCGAGCCGTCGTCGGCGAGGTCCACCCGCATGGTGCGCAGCTTGAAGCAGGGGAACACGCGGTTGTTGAGGCCCACGCGCGGCTGGCGGAACAGGATGGGGCCGGGAGAATCCAGCTTGATGGCGGCTGCGGCGGCCAGCAGGATGGGGGCCGTGAGGATGAGTCCGACAGTGGCAACCACATAGTCCTCGACACCCTTCAACAGCCCCAGCGAGCCCTTGAGCGGCTGCTGCTGCACCTGAAGCGCGGGCTCGCCGGCGATGCGCGTGAGCCGGGCGTCGTTGAGAATGAAGCGGTCGGGATCCATCTCGACGATGACATCGGCGGCGATCTGGTACATCTGGTTGGCGATGGTGCTGATGGCGGCGGGATCTTCCCAGCTCTTGGCGACCACCACGATGTCTACCGGGTTGTGCTTTACATATTCCAGAAGGTCGGCGAGCCCGCCCATCAGCGGAACGCCCGGGGGCGCCGGCGGCGGGGGGGTCATCTCGCCCGGCAGGTGTCCCGCGTCGAACATGGCGACGAAGGTGATAAGGCCGTTCGCGCCCTCCTCCTCGCGGTAGCGATGCACGAAATCGCGGGCTCTCGCCGGATCCCCGATGATCACCGCATTGCGCCGCAGGACCCCTCGGGTCTGCACCAGCGCCACGCCGGTGCGCACCAGCACCAGGCGGCCGAAGATCAGGGCCACCGCGGTGAGGACGCCCCAGCCGAGCAGCGCGGCAAGGTTGGTCGAGCCGATGGGGATGATGGCGTAGTAGCAGATCGCCAGCAGCGCGCCGGCCGGTACGCCGGCCACCGCCAGGTGCCCGAGCTGGCGCAACGGGCGGTCATAATGCTCGACCCGATAGGCCCGGCCTGCCTGCAGGATCTGCACATAGGCGAAGACGCCGATCGCCCAGAGAATGGCGATCTGGCTCCAGGACAGGAAGTCCCACCGCCCATGGGCGATAATGGCGGCCAGCGCCGCCATGACGATGTCACATAACAGGACGAGGCGGTTGACGAGCCCGTGGGTCCAACGTGTCATCGCCCAATCCCTGACGCGCCCGAATTTATTGAGCCGGACCGCGATTGGAGTTCGTTTTGCGGAAGAAGCCGTGGGCAGTCAAGCCGGGGAAAGCACAGATGTACACCAATGAAAAGAGCCGCCCGGCTGGCACCGGGCGGCTCTCTGGCGGGTCATGCGGCCGTGCCAGGCCTTTGTTCAGTGTCCGAGGGCCTTTACGACCTCTTCGGTGACCTTCTTGGCGTCGCCGAAGAGCATCATGGTATTGTCCTTGAAGAACAGCTCGTTCTCGACGCCGGCGTAGCCCG
>NZ_VAUP01000039.1 GCF_005871085.1 Xanthobacter autotrophicus
TAGCACTACTTTGGCAGATTAACGGATTGATAAGGCTGAGGTGTTGAGGTTTGCGCTCGGATTGGAGCGCAGGCCATGACGATCTGGGATGAGGCGCTGGGGGAGTTTCTGAAGCCGTTCGTCGCCCTTTTGGGGCACAAAAAGCGGCGGCAGATTTGCCCGCTCTATGTGGCGGGCCTGATCGGTCCGGGCGAGCGCAAGAGCATGCAGCCCATGGCCGAACGTCTCGATCCGGCGCGGTACGACCGCTTCCACCACTTCATCTGCGACGGCCTTTGGGACGAGGGGCCACTCGAAGCGGAACTCGCCCGCACCGCCGACCGCCTCGTGGGCGGTCCCGATGCCGTCCTCGTCATCGACGACACCGGCATCCCGAAGAAGGGCAGCCACTCGGTGGGCGTGGCGCCGCAATACGCCTCCATGCTCGGCAAGCGCGCCAACTGCCAGACTTTGGTATCCGTGACACTGGCGAGGGACGAGGTGCCCGTCGCCCTGGGATTGCGCCTGTTCCTGCCCGAGAGCTGGACCAGCGATGTCGAGCGCATGGTCACTGCCGGCGTGCCGGAGCCGTTCCAGGCGCCGCGCTCCAAGCCGGAGATCGCCCTTCAGGAGATCGATCGCGTCACAGCGCAGGGCGTGCGCTTCGGCCTGGTGCTGGCCGACGCCGGCTATGGCCTGTCCGCGTCCTTCCGCCAGGGCTTGAGCGGGCGTGGTCTCACCTGGGCCGTGGGCATCCCGAAGCATCAGAAGGTCTATCCGGCCGATGTCGCGCTCGTCTTCCCCGTCGCCGGGCGCGGCCGGCCGCGCAAGAACCAGATCCCCGACCAGCTTTCCGCCTCCGCCGAGACGGTGCTGGCCGAGGCCCGATGGCGCAAGCTCTCCTGGCGGCGCGGCACCAGGGGTCCCTTGAGCGCCCGCTTTGCCGCCTGCCGCATCCGCATCGCCGACGGGCTGCCCCAGCGCATCCATGACAAAGGCCAGCAGCATATGCCAGGGGAAGAGGCCTGGCTGGTGGGCGAATGGCGGTCTTCGGGCGAGCGGAAATACTATCTCGCCAACCTGCCCGCCGGAGCCTCCCTCACCAAGCTCGCCGCCGCCATCAAGGCGCGCTGGGTGTGCGAGCAGGGCCATCAGCAGATGAAGGAGGAACTGGGCCTCGACCACTTCGAGGGCCGCTCCTGGCGCGGCCTTCACCGCCATGCCCTGATGACCATGATCGCCTACGCCTTCCTCCAGCATCGGCGCCTCGTAGAGGCCGCAGGAGAAAAAAAGCCTGCGTCACGGACCGCCACGGCCGACCTTGCCTCAGGTCCGCAGAGCCGTCCTCAAGGCACTCTCCTCCGCATCACTACCGCCAACTTGCCCCCACTGCCGAAGGGCCATCTGGAGACCGCCAATCTGATTCTGCCAAAGTAGTG
>NZ_VAUP01000040.1 GCF_005871085.1 Xanthobacter autotrophicus
GCGAAGCCGCATTCGGTCTTCTCGCAGCGCAGGGCGACGCGCTTGAATCGCTTCAGCTTTCCGAAGCACTGCTCGATGCGGGCACGGCCCCGGTAGAGCGCCTTCGGGAAGAAGACCGGGCGGTCTTTCGCATTGGATTTGAAGGGGATGGCGGGCGCGAGGCCGCGAGCCCGGGCCATGGCCCGGTTGGCCTTGGCGTCATAGCCCTTGTCGGCGAGGGCGGCGCGCGGCTTCACATCGGGACCAAGATCCAGCAGCAGCTTGAAGAGTGGGCTGTCGCCGGCCTCACCACCGGTCAGGTGGAAGGCGATCGGCTGGCCGTCGAAATCGCTCTTGAGGTGGATCTTGGTGGAGAAGCCACCCCGCGATCGGCCGAGGGCCTGGCCCTGCTGCCCCCTTTTGCCCCGGCGGCGGAGACATGGGCGCGCACGACGGTGGAATCGAACATCTGGACCAGATGCGCCGTGCGGCTCAGGGATGCCAGGGTTTCGAAGAACAGCTCGAACACGCCGGCCTGGCGCAGTCGCCAGAACCTTTTCCAGACGCTGTTCCACGCGCCGAACTCGGCCGGCAGCGCCCGCCAGGAGATGTTGTGCACGGTGAAATAGTGCATGGCTTCGAGGAACTTGCGGTCATCGCGCCCGTTGTCGCCCCGTCGCGACCGGCAGGCGCGGAACACCTC
>NZ_VAUP01000042.1 GCF_005871085.1 Xanthobacter autotrophicus
TCGCGCCGCCCGTCTCCGCAAGGATCTTCGTGATCGCCGCAGTCAGCGACGTCTTGCCATGATCCACGTGACCGATCGTGCCGATGTTGCAGTGCGGCTTCGAGCGGTTGAACTTCTCTTTGGCCATCGTTCTCTCTCAGTCGGTCAAGCGCCCCGCACGGGCCGCGAAAAAAGCCGCCGTGGGATAGGGGGTTTCTCCTACTTCTGCAAGAGCCACCCGCGATAGGCCTCGGCAAACTTGCGCACGAGGCCAGCCCCCGGATCATTGCCGGACGACGCCTCCACCGCCGAGGCGACCGGGGTCGAAAGCCCGCCCAGCAAGGGAATGGCGACGTTAAGGTCAGGGGAATCAAGCAGGGTCACGCCGTGCTGGTCCACCAGCAGCACCCGCCCGGACAGGGTCGCCACCTGGTCGGTGAAGATGCGCCGCGCCACCGAGGGCACGTCGAAGCGCCGGAGGTCCACCACCATCTTCACCGGCTTCTGCCCGGTGAAGATGGATGCTGTCGCCGATGTCATCTCCTGCTGCATTAGATGCGACGCGCGCGCGAGCGCGAAGGTGGCCATGGCCGGCTCCTCGCGAATGGGGCGCGTTTTGATCCGGTTGATGGTGTCCTGGTCGAGGGCGTGGGCGGCCAGATAGGCCTCCTCCTCCGCCGGCCAGGAGCCAAACGCCTGCGCGCCCTTCACCTCGACGCCGGCGAGGCGGAACTGACCGAGGTCGGCCAGCGAAATGGACGGCGCGGGCAACGACGCGCACGCCGCGAGGGTGACAAGCAGGATCGGCCAGATCAGGAATTGCAGGCGCACGGACTTCCCCCGGAGGTAGGCGGGCCGGAAGCTGCCTCAAAGGAAGCGCAAGCGGAAGTGGAAACTTGCCGAAGGGATATATGCCGGAGGTGCATTGGAGCGGGTGAAGGGAATCGAACCCTCGTATTCAGCTTGGAAGGCTGCTGCTCTACCATTGAGCTACACCCGCGCGTCGCGACGCTTAACACAGCCTTCCGGCGGGCGGAAGACGGGGCCGACGGGGCTGGGGACAAGTCCGGAGGGCGATGGCCCCTCCCCTCGGGAGGCTGGGCGCTTGCAACCGCCTCCGGTACTTCAGGGCGGCCATGGCCGGGGGCGATAGCGATTATGACCTGATGAATTTCCAGACAGGCTGTGAGGGGGAAATCCCTTCGGCAGGCTCTGGAACGGCGGCGGGGCGCCATTTCCGTGAAGGCAGACACCGGCCCGGGACTCTTGCGCCCGCGGACACCTTCAAAGCCTCAGGTGCTGAAACTGGAGGCGGCCAAAAGCCAAATCCGGGCTTGCGCCGGTCTCGTCTCGGCCCGCACGACGGGTGGTGGAGGGGGTTGGATTTGAACCAACGTAGGCAGAGCCAACGGATTTACAGTCCGTCCCCTTTAACCACTCGGGCACCCCTCCATCGACGCCCGTCGCACCGGTTCTTCCCAGCTTGAGGCCGGGAAGGTTTCTTGCCAAGCTGGTGATTCAAGGAATTCCCAGCAGCGCGAAGCCGGCGACGAGCAAGCTCAAATCGCCGTCCGAGGATCGGGGTTATCTGAAAGCTGTGCGCTGAAGTCAACCGGAAATGATGCCGGCGCACACGGCCTGTGGACGGCGCGCCGCCGGTGCCGCACCCCGGCCGGTGCGATCGCTGCCGGCCGGAGCCCGTCGCGCCGCACCCGCCGAGCAACGCTTCTCCGCCAAACGCCCCTTGCGCCCGGCGGCGCGGTCTGACAAAGCCTCCCCATGTCCGACCGTCCGCCCCGCGAACCCCGCCGCCCCGGCTCCCGCCCGCCCTTCACGAGCCGCCCCGGCGCGCCCGGCGCCCCGCGCTGGGCCAAAGGCGGCAGCGGCGGCGGCAACAAGGGCGGGGGCAAGCCGCCGTCCTGGGCGGGGGCGGACGACGTGGCCCTGCTCTATGGCTGGCACACGGTGGCGGAAGCCATCGGCAATCCCAAGCGCCGCTTCCGGCGCCTGCGCGCCACCGAGAACGCCATCCACCGCCTCGCCGAGGAAGGCCTCACCCCGCCGATCCCCCCCGAGATCGTGCGGCCGGGCGACATCGACAAGCTGCTCGGCGCCGACGCGGTGCACCAGGGCCTGCTCGCCGAGGTGGACCACCTGCCCTCCCCACGCCTCAAGGACATCGCCAAGACCGATCTGGTGCTGGTGCTGGACCAGATCACCGACCCGCACAATGTGGGCGCCATCGTGCGCTCGGCGGCGGCGTTCGCGGTCAGCGCCATCGTCACCACCGCCCGCCACAGCCCCGCCGCCACCGGCGTCCTCGCCAAGAGCGCCTCCGGCGGGCTGGAGCATGTGCCCTTCTGCCTGGTGACGAATCTCTCGCGCGCGCTCACGGAACTGAAAGAGAACGGCATGCTGGTGGTGGGCCTCGACAGCGAGGGCCCGGCCGATCTGGAAGACACGCCCATGCGCGCGCCCCTCGCTTTGGTGCTGGGCGCCGAGGGCAAGGGCCTGCGCCAGCTGACCCGCGAGACCTGCGATGTGCTCGCCCGCATCGATCTGCCGGGGGCCATCAAGAGCCTCAACGTGTCCAATGCCGCCGCCCTCTCCCTGGGCATGGCGCGGCGGGTGATGAAGCGCGGCTGACCGCCGAACGCCGGACCCGGCCAAGCATTGGCGGCCGAACATCTTGCAGTGCCGCGAAACTGTTCGCGGCTGCACCTAAGACCAATGACCAATCGTAACTATGCGCGGCCTTCGTCATGGTATTGCCGTGGCGCATCGCGCTTGGGAGCACGCGCCGATTCAGATCGCATGAATCTGGGCGGGTCCGGCTCCTGAGCACGCTGACCGGATCGGTTCAATCCGATCGGACACCGCGCTCTCTTTTGACCAAGTAAAAGCTTTGACCAAGTAAAAGCCTGCCGGAACAGATCCGCACGCCAGAGGCGGACGCGGCGGGCCGACGGAGGAACGCCAAAGGACACCGCCGCATCCCGCGCGCGCGGATTCCTTGCGTTGCGCCGATGCGGCCCGCCTTCCGACAGATCGTGTTCAGTTCGACATCCGCCCCGGCGGAGCCCTGATGCGACGGGAGGGACTTTTCCATGAGCGTGACGACTGCAACGGCGCCCGCCAAGGCGCGTCCCATGAGCCGGGAGGAAAAGAAGGTCATCTTCGCCTCCTCCCTCGGCACTGTATTCGAATGGTACGACTTCTATCTCTACGGCTCGCTCGCGGCCATCATCGGCGCCCAGTTCTTCAGCGCCTATCCGCCGGCGACCCGGGATATCTTCGCCCTGCTGGCCTTCGCCGCCGGCTTCCTGGTGCGCCCGTTCGGCGCCATCGTGTTCGGCCGCGTGGGCGACCTGGTGGGCCGCAAGTATACCTTCCTCGTCACCATCCTGATCATGGGCCTGTCGACCTTCATCGTCGGCATCCTGCCCAATGCCGCCACCATCGGCATTGCCGCGCCCATCATCCTCATCGCGCTGCGCCTGCTCCAGGGCCTCGCGCTCGGTGGTGAATATGGCGGCGCCGCCACCTATGTGGCCGAGCACGCCCCCCACGGCCGCCGCGGCTTCTACACCTCTTGGATCCAGACCACGGCGACGCTGGGCCTGTTCCTGTCGCTCATCATCATCCTCTTCACCCGGACCCTCACCGGCGAGGAGGCCTTCCGCGACTGGGGCTGGCGCATTCCCTTCCTGGTCTCCATCGTGCTGCTCGGCGTTTCGGTCTGGATTCGCCTCCAGCTCTCGGAAAGCCCGACCTTCAAGAAGATGAAGGAAGACGGCACCACCTCCAAGGCGCCGCTGAAGGAAGCATTCGGCCGCTGGTCGAACCTGAAGATCGTGCTGCTCGCCCTGTTCGGCCTCGTCGCTGGCCAGGGCGTGGTGTGGTATACGGGCCAGTTCTATGCCCTGTTCTTCCTGCAATCGATCCTGAAGGTCGATGGCTACACCTCCAACCTGCTGATCGCCTGGTCGCTGGTGTTCGGCACCGGCTTCTTCGTGTTCTTCGGCTGGCTCTCCGACAAGATCGGCCGCAAGCCCATCATCCTGGCCGGCTGCCTGATCGCCGCGGCGAGCTATTTCCCACTGTTCAACATGATCACCTCCTACGCCAACCCGGCGCTGGAGAAAGCGATCCAGAACGTGCGGGTGACGGTGGTGTCCGATCCCGCCAACTGCGGCAGCCTGTTCAACCCCGTCGGCACCCGGATCTATTCCGCCCCGTGCGATATCGCCCGCGACTTCCTCGCGAAGTCCTCGGTGAAATACTCGACGGAAGCAGGCCCCGCCGGCTCACCGGTGCAGCTGAAGGTGAACGACGCCGTGGTGCCCTACACCGCCGACTTCTCGAAGACCGCCATCGCGGCGCTTCAGGCGGCCGGCTACCCCAGTGCGGCGACCAACAAGGACATCGTCAAGATGTCCCATCCGTTCGACATCTTCCAGCCCCGTACGGCGGCGGTGATCGGGCTGCTGTTCATCCTGGTGCTGTTCGTGACCATGGTGTACGGCCCCATCGCGGCAGCGCTGGTGGAACTGTTCCCGGCCAGCATCCGCTACACCTCCATGTCGTTGCCCTACCACATCGGCAACGGCTGGTTCGGCGGCCTTTTGCCGGCCACCGCCTTCGCCATGGTGGCGGCCACCGGCGACATCTACTACGGCCTCTGGTACCCGATCGTGATCGCCCTGATGACTTTCGTCATTGGTCTCCTGTTCGTGCCCGAGACCAAGGATCGCAACATCGATCACTGGCACTGACGCCGGCGCGCGGTTCCCCCGCATCGCGCCCGGCCCGGCAGGACGGCCCCGCCCCAAAAGGCGGGGCCGCTCCTTTTCGGGGATCTTGTGGCGCCGCGGCTGCGCTGCTAGAGCAGAAATACGGCGCCGGATTAGCACAGCGGTAGTGCAGCGGTTTTGTAAACCGAAGGTCGGGGGTTCGATCCCCTCATCCGGCACCATTTGCCCGTCGACTGACGTCGATCACCGTCGCTCTCTTCCAGAAATCAAAGGATTTTTGGGCCATCGGTGTCGGCCGAGGTCGGCCTTGGCCTGTTGGCATGAAGCTATCCGACGATAGATGCCGGGCCCCTCGCCACTACAGCTTGCGGGCCTGGGCCAACGCCCGAATTCCCGCGCGCAGGGCCTTTCCGGTGGGGCCCGTCGGAAGCACATCGACCATATGGATCACGTCAGGCACCTTGAAGCGCTCTGTCCGTCCCTTGCACCAATCGCGAAGCGCGTCGGCGGACGCGGTGCGCCCCGGCTTGAGGACCACGGCGACATGCAGGGCCTCGCCCAGCCGCAGGTCCGGGACGCCCGCACAAAGCACCTGTGCCACCTCGGGGTGCGCCGACAGCATCAGCTCGATCTCGGCCGGAGCGATCTTGTTGCCGCCGCGCGAGATGATCTCCTTGATGCGGCCGACGATTTCGACGAACCCATCAGGACGCTGGCGCGCCACGTCGCCGGTGCGGAAATAACCATCAACAAACGCGGCCTCGGTCAGATCCGGATTGTCCAGATACCCCAGCATGCCGAACGGCGAGCGAACCTGCAGCTCGCCCCGTGGCGCGCCTGCCGGTGCCGTAACGGGGGCAGCGTCATCAGCGGATATGCGGTAGGTGACGCCCCGGGTCGGCAAGCCGATGGAGCCGCGGCCGGACGCAGCATCGCGTGGCGCCAGGCAGAAGTCGCAGGACCCCGTCTCGGTCAGGCCGTAGAGGTCGAAGACACCGGCACCGGGCAACTGGAGGGAGATCTGGCCGGACAAGTGCGCGCCCAGCGCCTCGCCGCCGGTGAGGATGGCACGCAGCGCGGGCGCCTCCATCTCTCCCTCGCCGAACATGGTCCGCAGCATGGAGGGCACGGTGGCCAGCACCGTCGCACCTTGAAGCCGCTGGCGCAGCGCGGCAGGCGAGAACTTGCCCACGAGCACCAACCGCGCTCCCGCCCGGAGCGACAGCAGCGCCACCCACAGGCCGAAGATGAAAATGAGCTGCAGCGGCAGGACGACCGTATCCAGCGGCGACAGCCGCAGAACCTCCTGCAGGGCGTCGAGCTTCGCCGCCAGGCGATCGTGGCCGATCACGACGCCCTTCGGCTTGCCGGTGGAGCCGGATGTGAACACCACCAGCGCCGCGCCCCGCAGCAACGGACGCTCCGGCGGCGGGGCATCGGCCAGGGTGATCAGTTCGCCATCGGCGAGGAGGAAGCGGGGGCGGACCTGTTCAAGCATCGCCGCGCGCGTGGTCTCGGCGGCTGCGGCATGGAGTGGAACCACCACGCCCCCCGCCTGCCAGACGCCGAACAGCGCGGCGAGGTCCGCCACGCGGTTGGCAACGGTCACCACCACCGGCTCGTCGGGCCGGACCCCGGCGGCGCCAAGGCGCGCGGCAAGAACCGCGGCGGCCGATGCAAGGTCCCCCGTCTCCGAGGTGGCGCAGTCATCCTCGACTGCGCCAGTTGCCGTTGAAAGAATGCCGCAGAGTGCGCCTGGCCGTGTGTCCGGGGGCATGGCGATCTCCTCAGGCGTCGCGGGCGGGAAAGCGCGCGTCGCGCCAGGCGATGGCTGCCCTCAGCCCGTCGCGTCGGGCGACATCGAAGAAGGCGATCTTGTCGGGCGAGCCGGCACCCTCGATGGCGAGATCGATCTCCAGCGCGCTTTCCAGCGCCTGCAACATGCCCTGCGTCTCCAGCGCCCGGTTGAGTGCGCGCTTGGTCTCCTTCACCAGGCCAGGATCGATGGCCCCGATGTGCCGGGCGATGCGCAGGGCCTCGGCGTCGAGGCTCTCGGCAGCGACCACACGGTTGATCATGCCGATCTCGGCGGCGCGCCGTGCCGGTACCCGGTCCTCGCCGAGGAGGATGATCTCCTTGGCGATCTTGGGCCCGACGATCCAGGGCAGCAGCATCACCACGATGCCGGCACCGAACTTCAATTCCGGCTCGCCGAAGAAGGCATCCTCGGAGGCGATGGTCATGTCGCAGGCGAGGGCCAGCTCACAGGCACCGGCAAGGCACGGGCCGCGCACCGCCGCGATGGTGGGCTTGGGGCAATGCCAGAACCGCATCACCGTGTCGAAATCCTTGCGCAGCAGCGGGCGCCAGGCATCCACGCCCGCCGGGCGCGCCTCCATCTGCGCCTTCAGGTCGAAGCCGGAGGAGAAGGCGTTGCCGGCTCCGCGCACGATCACCGCCTTCACTTCCGCATCGGCCTCGGCCTCGTCCATGGCGGCATTGATTTCGCCCAGCATCTCCTGATCCAGGGCATTGGTGCGCTCGGGCCGGTTGAGGGTGATGCGGGCGACGCCATGGAGCGTCTCGTAGAGGATCTTGGAATAGGTCATGGGTGCCTCGTCGGGTAACGTCAGCGGCGACCGCCTGCCATGGCTGAAGCCTCGGGTCGCAGCCTGAGGCGGAGCATGGCGAGGACGCCGAGGAAGGGGCCGATGGCCAGCAGGCAGAAGGCGTAGCGCCAGCCGAGCAGATCCACCGCATAGGGCAGCAGATGGATGCTCGCCAGGGTGATGAGGAAGCCGACGCAGGTCTGAACCGTGAGCATGGTGCCCACCAGGCTCCGGTCGGACAATTCGGTGACGGCGGCGGAGAATTGCGCGGAATCGGCGATCACGCTCACGCCCCAGACCAGGGCGACAGGCAGCAGCAGCCAGGGGGAGGCGCCGAAGAGCAGGCCGATGCCCGCCGCGCACAGGCCGCTCACGGCCATGGACAGGGCGGTGACGAGTGTACGGCCGAGACGATCCGCCGCGAACCCGCCGCCGAGCGCGCCCAGCGCGCCGATGGCCACCACCGCGAAGGTGGCGAGACGCGGGTCGAAGGGCGGGGCGTCCCCGTAGCGCATGGCGAAGCTCGCTGCGAAGAAGGCGCCGATCCACGCCCACATGGCGTAGAGTTCCCACATGTGGCCGAAATAGCCGAGGTTGGCGAGCCGCAGCGCCGGCCGGCGGAAGGCATCGAGGGCATTGGACAGGCGCAAGGGCGGCGCCTTGGCTTGGTTGGGCCCCAATTGCGCGAAGCGGATGAGGACCGCGGCGATGAGAGCGCTCGCGGCCGCGCCCGCGACGGGCGCCCGCCAGTCGAGCCCGCCGATGGCCGCCATGGCGTGCGGCGACGCGGAGCCCAGCGTAAGAGCCGCCACCAGCATGCCGATGAGCAGGCCCAGGTCGCCCCGCGCCCAGGTGGCGGCAAGCTTCATTCCCACCGGATAGACACCCGCCATGCACATGCCGGTGACAAAGCGCAGGATCGCCACGGCCGGGTCGGTGGGCTCGAACAGCAGGATTGCGCCGTTGGCCAACGCGGCGACGAGGGCGGACGCCGAGAACAGGGTCCTCAGGTCCGCCCGGTCGGCGAGGGAGAGCAGCGCGCTTAGAAGCGTGCCGGCGACGAAGCCCGCCTGCACGGAACTGGTGAGCAGGGCCTCCTGGAACGGCGACAGGTCCCATTGTGCCCGGATGGCGCCGAGGGAGGCGGTCGTGGCGAACCAGGTCGCCATGGCGGCGACCTCGGCGATCACGAGGATCGCCAGGGAGAAGGCCTTGCCCTTCAGCGGGATGACGGGCTGCGCCGGCGCGCCCACCTCAGCCGGCCTTCTTCAGCATGGGGCAGGTCTCCGGCGACATGGGGCGGAAGGCCTCGGCGCCGGGGATGGTGGCGATGAGCTTGAGATAATCGTAGGGGCCCTTGGAGTCGGCCGGCGCTTTCACCTGCCACAGGTACATGTCGTGAATGGTGCGCCCATCCGCGCGGATCTCGCCCTTGCCGAACAGCGGGTCGTCCGTGGGCATGGCCTTCATCTGCGCCACCACGGCCGCTCCGTCGTGCGCCTTCGCCTTGTCCATGGCGGCGATGGCCTTCATCCAGTGCAGGGTGGAGGCATAGGTGCCGGCCTGGTTCATGGTGGGCATGCGGCCGTTGTTGCGGGCGCCGAAGGCCTTGCCGAAAGCGCGGGTGCCGTCGTTGAGGTCCCAGTAGAAGGCGTTTGTCAGCATCAGGCCCTGTGCCGTCTTGAGGCCGAGGGCGTGGATGTCCGACAGGAAGATGAGCAGGCTCACCAGCTTCTGCTTCTGGGTGAGGCCGAACTCGGCCGCCTGTTTGACGGAATTGATGGTGTCGCCGCCGGAATTGGCCAGCGCCACCACCTTTGCCCCGCTGCCCTGGGCCTGCAGGATGAAGGACGAGAAGTCCGAGGTCTGGAACGGCGCCAGCGCGCGGCCCATCACCTGTCCGCCATTGGCCTTCACCACCTCGGCGGCGTCGCGCTCCAGGGCGTGGCCGAAGGCGTAGTCGGCAGTGAGAAAGTACCAGGACGAGCCGCCCTGCTTGATCATGGCGCGGGCCGTGCCGTTGGCCAGAGCCCAGGTGTCGTAGGTCCAGTGGACCGTGTTGGGCGAGCAGGCCTTGCCGGTGAGGTCCGAGGTGCCGGCACTGGCGACGAGAAAGACCTTGTTCTTGTCGCGGCTGATGTCGGCGACGGCGAGCGCGACCGACGAGGTGGGCACGTCGACGATGGCGTCCACCTTGTCGAGGTCGAACCAGCGCCGGGCGATGGAGGAGCCCACGTCCGCCTTGTTCTGGTGGTCGGCCGCGACCACTTCCACCTTGAAGCCGTGCTTTTCCGGCTTGAAATCCTCCACCGCCATCTGCGCCGCGGTGACGGAACCAGGGCCGGCAATGTCTGAATAGAGGCTCGACTGGTCGTTGAGCACGCCGATGCGGAAGGTGGGAAGGTCTTCCGCATGGGCTGCGACCACGCATGACAGCATGGCCGCCGCGGCAATGGCAGCGCGCATTTTTCTCTCCCTGGCATTGTTCGGCCGCGGCGTCTTCGTCCGCGATCACCCAAACGAAGACGTTCATTCCCCTATTTGTCAAACAAATAATTTTTAGGTTGATTTGACCGTCCACTTCTGAGACCAAGAAGGTGAGACAGGGAGTGCGGGCAAACCAGATGGAACCGACTTACGGCCAGATTGTCACCACCAGCGCCGCCAGCCAGATCGCGGACCAGCTTCAGCAGGCGATCGTGGACGGGCGGCTCAAGGTGGACGAGCGCCTGCCGACCGAAGAGGAACTGGCCGCCCAGTTCGGCGTGTCGCGCCCCACCGTGCGCGAGGCGCTGAAGCGTCTGGCGGCGCGCCACCTCATCCGCTCGCGGCGGGGACCGACCGGCGGCACGTTCGTCACCGGGCCGTCGGCCGAGGATCTGGCGGCCAGCCTCGGCACCTCGGTCACCCTCATGGTGGCGAGCGGCGGCATCACGCTTGAGGAGATGGCCACGGCCCGGCTGGAGATGGAGGCCGTGTGCTGCCGCCTCGCCGCGCAGAACCGCACCGACGCCCATCTTGCGGCGCTGGAGGCGGAGATCGCCCTGCAGAAGACAGCCGCCGTCTCCGACCAGGATTTCTGCGCCTCCGACGTGCGCTTCCATCGGGCAGTGGTGGACGCGGCGGGCAACGCACTGCTGCGCTTCCTCATGAACGCGGTGGTGGAAGCCCTCATGCCGGTGAGCAACATGATCATCTTCCGCGTTCGCGACCGGAAGGAGATCGTCAGCCATCACGAGCGCATGCTCGCGGCCCTGAGGGAGCGGGACGGCGAGGCCGCCGTCGAGGCCCTCGGCGGGCTCGTCCACTACATCCGCGCTCAGTATGCGAAGGCCGACGAGGCCCGCAAAGCCCCTCGCCGTTGACGCCCGTTCGCAGGCATCGGGCTGGATCTGGTGTTTCACAGACAAGACCACAGGGAAACGTCGCATGAGCAACGAAACATTTCGCGCCCTCATGGCGCGAAAGACAGAGGCTGGTCAGTCCATCGCTCTCGAAACCATCACCGAAGCGGATCTGCCCGAGGCGGATGTAACGGTCGATGTCGAATACTCTTCGTTCAACTATAAGGACGGGCTCGCCCTCAAGGGCCTCAGCCGCATCCTGCGTGCCTTGCCCATGGTGCCGGGCATCGACTTTGCCGGCACCGTTCGCTCCAGCGCCTCTCCCGACTTCCAGCCCGGCGACAAGGTGGTGCTCACCGGTTGGGGCGTGGGCGAAAACTGGTCCGGCGGCTTTGCGCAGCGGGCGCGCGTGAAGAGCGAATGGCTGGTGAAACTGCCCGAAGGGCTGTCCAGCCGCCAGGCCATGGCGATCGGCACCGCGGGCCTCACCGCCATGCTCTGCGTGGATGCCCTGCAACGCTACGGCATCGCCGCCGGCGGCAACGTGCTGGTCACGGGCGCGGCGGGTGGTGTGGGCAGTGTCGCGGTGCGCCTGCTCTCGCGCCTCGGGTACAAGGTGAGTGCCCTGACCGGCCGCCGCAGCGAGGAAGACTTCCTGAAGAGCATCGGAGCCGCCGACATCGTCGATCGCGACACCTACGCGGCAGCGGGGAAGCCCCTGCAGGGCGAGCGCTGGCATGGGGCGGTCGACACGGTCGGTGGGCATATCCTTGCCAACGTGCTCGCCTCGACCGTCTATGGCGGCGCGGTGGCCGCCTGCGGCCTCGCCGCATCGACAGACCTGCCGACCACGGTCTTCCCCTTCATCCTGCGGAACGTGGCGCTCCTCGGGGTCGATTCCGTGAATTGTCCCACGCAGCGGCGCGCGCACGCGTGGAAGCGCCTTTCGGAACTGCTTGAGCCGGGCGACCTCGATCTGGTGACGCAGGAAGTCGGCCTCGATGACCTCCCCAAGCTTGCCGATGACATCCTTGCCGGCCGCGTCCGAGGCAGAACAGTGGTCCGTACTTAGGACCGCGCATCTCCACCGACCCGAAAAGACCAGGGGCATGCGGCGCCGGCCATTGCGACGCATGCCCTTCGATCGGCGGCGCGGCCCGCCCCCACAGGGAGGCGGGCTCGAGGGCCCGGGAGGCAAGCTCCCGGACCCTCGGCATCAGTTGAGGCGGGGCTGCTGGGATGTGCCCTTGTACCAGTCGAAAGGCTTGCCCTCGGTGGAGAGCATGATCGACTTCACGTCGAAATGGTCCTCGAAGCTCTCGACGCCGAACTCCCGGCCGATGCCGCTCTCGTCCACGCCACCCCACGGCGAGGCCGGATCGAGGCGATGGTGGTCGTTGATCCAGACGATGCCGGCCTTCACCTTCGCCGCCACCCGGTGGGCGCGGTGCACGTCGCGGGTGCGGATCGCGGCGGCGAGACCGAACGGGCTGTCATTGGCGATGGCCAGGGCTTCCTCCTCGGTATCGAAGGGGATCACCACCGTGAACGGGCCGAACACCTCTTCGCGGGCGATGCGCATCTGCGGCGTCACATCGGCGAACACGGTCGGCTCCACGAAGAAGCCGTTCTCGTGGCCGTCCACGATGCGGCGCTGGCCGCCGGCGACGAGGCGGGCGCCGTCGTCGTGGCCGGCCTGGACGAAGGACAGAACGCGATCAAGCTGGCGCCGGGAAATAACCGGACCGAGCTGGGTCTCGCTGTCGCGCGGGTCGCCGATGCGGATGGCCTTAGCCTTCGCGGCGAGGCGCTCCACGAACGCGTCGTAGATCGTGCGCTGCACCAGGTGCCGCGCCGCGCACACGCAGGTCTGCCCGGCACCGACGAAGGCGCCGAAGGCGGCGTAGTTCACCGCCTGCTCCACATCATAGTCGTCGAACACCATCACCGGCGTCTTGCCGCCCAGTTCCAGGGTCTGGTGGGCGAAGACGCGAGCGGCGGCCGAGCCGGCGATGCGGCCGGCCTCGGTGCCGCCGGTCAGCACCAGCTTGTTGATGTCGTGGTGCTCGGCGAGGAAGCGGCCGGAATTGGCGCCGATGCCGTTGACCACGTTGAACACGCCGGGGGGCAGGCCGTTCTCGCTCATGAGCCGGGCCAGACGCAGCGTGGTCAGCGGGGTATATTCGGACGGCTTCACCACCGTGGTGCAACCGGAGGCCAGCACCGCCGCCAGCGACTTGCACAGGATCATCAGCGGGTGGTTGAAGGGCGTGCAGTTGGCCACCACACCGATGGGGGTGCGGCGGGTGTAGTTGAGGTAGGGCCCTTCCACCGGGATCACCGCGTCGCGCCGGCTCATGGCGAGGCCGGCGAAGTAGCGCAGGAAGTCCGGCAGGCGGCCGAGCTGGGCGCGGGTCTCGTTCACCGGCCGGCCGTTGTTCTGCGTCTCCAGCAAATACAGCTCGGGCAGCGCCGCCTCGAAGGCGTCGGCGATGCGGTTCACCAGCTTCACCCGCTCACGCAGGGCCATGCCGCCCCAGGCGTCGCCAGCGAAGGCGGCACGCGCGCTCTTCACCGCCGCATCCACGTCCTCGCGGGTGCTGTCGGGGATGGTGGCGATCACCGCGCCGGTGGCCGGGTTCCGCACGTCCACGGTGCCGCCGCCGATGCTGTCCACCTCGCGGCCATCGATGAAGTTCCCACGCGCGGCGACCGCGACCTCGGCTTTGACGTTCATGGCGTTTTCTCCGTTTGCGATTAAAGGATGACGGCGTGGCGCGTGAGCGCCGCCACGACGCGTTTCTCGGCATCGGCGATATGATCGCGCAGCAGGCGCGCGGCCTGCCGGCCGTTGCGGGCCTGCAGGGCGTCGATGATGGCCGCGTGCTCGGCAATCAGGCGGTCGGGATCGCGCCCCTCGATGGCACCGATGGAAACCAGCACCAGGCGGTCAGCCTGTGCCACGAGGTTCGCCACCTCCTCGCGCATGCGCCGATGCGGCGAGCACATGGCGACGGCCACATGGAAAGCGCGGTTGTACTTGATGAAATCCATCTTGCCGGAATCGAACTCGCGGAACGCGTCCAGCGCCTTCAGCGCGGCATCGGCCGCGGTCCGGGCCGCATCGGCGGCGCAGGCGGGCTCCATCACCTCGCGGAAGCGGAAGATATCGCGCGCGTCGGCCAGCGACACGGGGTTTACGCGGTAGCCCTGGCGCGGCAGCACGGTGATGAGGCGCTCCTGCTCAAGGCGCAGCAGCGCCTCGCGCACCGGCTGCTTGCTGACGTCGAAGCGGGCCGCCAGCTCCTGCTCGCGCAGCTCCTCGCCGGGGGTCAGGCGGCAGCCCAGGATCTCCTCGCGCAGGCGGGCATAGACGGCGTCGCGCAGCAGCGAAGGCACCGCGACTGCAATATCAGAGCTACTGTCGTGTTCTAGTAACATATCTCAGTCCCCGCCATCGTCTCACGACAAATCGCTTATTTCTCTGGATATAACAACGAAAAAAGATGTCTTGACGCACCGTTTTCGATCTGCGTGAAATATCACGAACGAAAATTATGCCGTCAAGAGCCGCTCTGGGGAGAGACCCGATGCCAACCAACACATCCGCCGTGACGTTCCGCAGAACCCGCAGCAAGGCCAGCTGCAAAGCCTGGCTATTGGCCACGGCGCTGGCCGCCGTGTGCGCCGCGCCGGCGCTGGCGCAGCAGGCCCCCATCAAGGTCGGCTTCATGACCGTGCGCTCCGGCGCGCTGGCCGCCGGCGGCAAGCAGATGGAGCAGGGCCTGGAGTATTGCCTCGCCGAGCGGGGCGGGAAGATGGGCGGGCGGCCGGTGGAGCTGATCACCGTCGACACCGCCGGCCAGCCGGCCACCACCAAGACCCGCGCGCAGGAACTGGTGGAACGTGTGCGGGTCGACGCCATCATCGGTCCGCTCGCCGCCTTCGAGGCGCTGGCCATCGACGACTACATCCGCCAGGTGGGCGTGCCGGTGATCTCGCCGTCCGCCGCGGCCGAGGACCTCACCCAGCGCAAGCAGAACCCGTGGTTCGTGCGCGCCGTGGGCACCTCGGCGCAGGCCAACCACGCGCTCGGCGAATATGCCGCCAAGGATCTCAAGCTCAAGCGCGTCGTCACCATCGGCGACGACTTCGCCTTCGGCCACGAGGCCACGGCCGGCTTCCAGCGCGCGTTCGAGGACAATGGCGGCAAGGTGGTGAAAAAGCTGTGGCCGCCGCTGAACGTGGCCGACTACGGCAGCTACATCAGCCAGATCCCCAGCGACGTTGACGCCGTGTATGCGGCTTTCGCCGGCGGCAACGGCCTGCGCTTCCTCCAGCAGTACGCCGAATACGGCGCGCCGGCGAAGGTGATCGCACAGATGACCACCGTGGACGAGGGCATCCTCAAGTCCATGGGCAAGGAAGCGGTGGGCGTCATCTCCTCCGGCTGGTACACGGCCACTCAGGACGTGCCCGGCAACAAGGAGTTCGCCGCCGGAATCCGCGCCAAGTACGGTGCCGATCCCGGCTACTACACCGCCGGCGCCTACGAGGCCTGCGCCTTCCTCGACGCCGCGGTGAAAGCCGTCGACGGCAAGGTCGAGGACAAGCAGGCGCTGATGAAGGCCCTGCGCGAGGTGAAGCTGGACAAGGGCCCGTTCGGCGAGGTCGCCCTCGACCCCTATGGCAATCCCATCATGACCGTCACCATCCGCCGCACCGAGGAGAAGGACGGCCGGCTCCAGAACGTGGTGCTCAAGACCTATCCGAAGGTGAGCCAGTTCTGGACCTACGACCCCAAGGCCTTCCTCGCCGATCCGGTCTACAGCCGCGACTACCCGCCGGCCAGGCATCTGGGCAACTGAGCCGGACCCGACACGGCTGCGGGCACCGTCCATCGGCGCTCGCGGCCGGCCTCGCCGCTTCATTTCGGGCCGCTCCCGTTCGGAGCCTTGCGACGCCCGGTCCTCCCACTGCGTCTTCCTGAGGACACTCCATGGCCTTCTGGGTCAGCCAGACTCTCAACGCGCTCGCGCTGGGCGGGCTCCTGTTCATGCTGGCATCGGGCTTCAGCCTGATCTTCGGGCTGATGCGGGTCGCCAACCTCGCCCATGGCGCCTTGTTCATGCTCGGCGCCTATGTGGGCCTCGCTCTGGTGAAGGCGGGGTTCGGCTTCTGGACCGCCGCCGCCACCACCGCTGTACTGGTGGGCGTGCTCGGCGGGGTGATCGAGCGCACGCTGCTCCGTCACCTCGCCGGCCGCACCCTCCCGCAGGTGCTGCTGACCCTGGGCCTTGCCTTCATCATCGCCGACGCCTGCCTGATGACCTGGGGCGGTGACCCCATGCGCCTGCCGCCGCCGCCGGAACTGGCCGGCGCGGTGCGCTTCGGCGACGTGGTGTTCCCGCGCTACCGGCTGTTCGTGATCTTCGCCTCGGCCGCCGTGGCCCTCGGCCTGTGGCTGCTGGTGGAGCGCACCCGGGCCGGGGCCATGATCCGCGCCGCGGTGGACGATGTCGGCATGGCCCGCGCCATCGGCGTATCGGCTTCCACCCTGTTCACCGCCGTGTTCTGCCTCGGCACCGCGCTCGCCGGGCTCGGCGGAGTCATCGGCGGGCCGATCCTGTCGGTCTATCCCAGCCTCGACCAGGACATGCTGCCGCTGGCCTTGCTGGTGGTGATCCTGGGCGGCGCCGGCTCCCTCGCCGGGGCGTTCGTCGGGGCCTACATCATCGGCTTCATCTACACCTTCGGGCAGGTGCTCGTGCCCGACCTTGCCTATGTGATCTTGTTCCTGCCCATGGTCGCCGTGCTCGCGGTGGCGCCACAGGGCCTGTTCGGCCGGAGGCTCGGATGACCCGGCGCATGCTTCCCTTCGCGGTGGTGCTGGCGGCGATGGCGCTGGTGCCCGTGTTCACCCCCTCCCACTTCTACGTGAACCTTACCAGCCAGGTCGCCATCGCCGCCATCGGAGCGCTGGGCCTGAACGTGCTGGTGGGCCATGCCGGGCTCAACTCGCTGGGCTTTGCCGTCTTCCCCGGCCTGTCGGCCTATCTGGTGGCGTGGCTGTCCACGCTCGGCGGGTTCGACCCGGTCTCGGCCGGCCTGCTGGCCATCGGCGGCACCATGCTGGTGGCCGGCCTGTTCGGCGTCGTCGCCCTGCGCGCCACCGGCCTGGGCTTCGTCATGATCACCATGGCCCTGTGCCAGATCGTGTGGGGCGCCGCCTATCGCTGGACCTCCGTCACCGGTGGCGACAACGGCATTTCCGCCGTTCCCCGGCCCGGGACCGGCCTGCTGCCGCTGGAGCGGCCGGAGGTGTTCCTGTGGCTGTGCGTCGGCACCCTGGCGCTCGCCCTGATCCAGCTCGGGCGCTTCTTCGACAGCCCGATGGGCGTCGCCCTGCGTGGCACCCGGGACCAGCCGCGGCGCATGAGCGCGGTGGGCTACGACGTGTGGCGCATCCGCTTCTCCGCCTGGATGCTGGCCGCCGCCTGGGGCGCCGTCACCGGGCTGCTCTATGCCTGGTATCACCAGTTCGTCAGCCCGCACATGATGGCGGTGACCGCCTCCGCCGAGGTGCTCCTGATGGTGGTGGCCGGCGGCGCCGGCACGCTGGCCGGCCCGCTCATCGGCGCGGCGCTGGTGGTGCTCCTGAAGAACCTCGCCTCCATCTGGATCGAGCGCTGGGTCATGCTGCTCGGCTGCACCTTCGTAGCCATCGTGCTGCTGATGCCGGATGGCATCGTCCCCGGCTTCGGACTTCTGCGGGCAGCGCTGGCCCGCCTGCGCCCGGCCCCGGCCCCGAAACTCGTGCCCCGGGAGCGCGCCGATGTCTGAGCTTGCCCTCGAGATCAAGGGCCTGTCCAAGCAGTTTGGCGGCCTGCCGGCGGTGTCGGATGTGACACTCGCCATTCGCCCCGGTGAACGCCACCTGCTGCTGGGACCGAACGGGGCGGGCAAAACCACCCTGTTCAACCTCATCTGCGGCGACCTGCCGCCCACCGCCGGCTCCATCCGCCTGTTCGGTCAGGAACTGGTGGGCCTGCCGCCACGCAAGCGCACCGCTTGCGGCCTGGCGCGCACCTACCAGATCCTCACCCTGTTCCCGCACGAGACCCTGTGCCGGAACGTGATGCTCGCCCTCAACGGCCTCAGGCCGCAGAAATGGCGCTTCTGGCGCGACTTCGACGACGACACCGACATGCGTGCGGAAGCCTTTGCCATTCTGGAGCGCGTGAAGCTGGCGGACCTCGCCGACCGCACCGTCTCGCAGACGGCTTATGGCGATCGGCGGCGGCTGGAAATCGCCCTCGCCCTCGCCCTCGCGCCGCGCGTGCTGCTGCTGGACGAGCCGCTGGCCGGCCTGTCCCGCGACGAGCGGGTAATGGTGCAGGAACTGCTCGATACGCTGCCGCAGGACATCACCATCGTGCTCATCGAGCACGACATGGACGTGGCGCTGGCCTTCGCCGAGCGCATCACCCTGCTTCACCACGGCTCCGTGGTGATCACCGGAAGCCGCGCGGAGATCGCCGCCGATCCCCGCACCAGGGAGGTGTATCTCGGTGCCTGACGCCCTCAGCCTCTCCAACGTCCACGTCTATCACGGCGAAATCTGCGCGGTGCGCGGGCTGGAACTCACCTGCGCGGAGGGGGCGGTCACCGCCCTGCTGGGCCGCAACGGGGCCGGCAAGACCACCACGCTCAGCGCCATCGCCGGCCTGCTCGGCACGCGGCAGGGCCGCATCGATCTGTTCGGCGCGCCCCTCGAAGGGCGCGGGCCGGAAGCCATCTGCCGCGCCGGCATCGGCCTCGTGCCGCAGGGGCGGCGGATCTTCCCCTCGCTCACGGTGCTGGAGCATCTGCAGATCGCCTACCGTGCGCCGCGCCATGCCGCCACGCGGGTTTTCGACATCGCCGGCGTGGAGGCCCTGTTTCCGCGCCTGCGCGAGCGGCGGAGGCAGCTCGCCGGGTCCATGTCCGGCGGCGAGCAGCAGATGCTCGCCATCGCCCGGGCTCTGGCCACCAACCCCCGCGTGCTGCTGCTCGACGAGCCGGCGGAGGGCCTGGCGCCGCAGATCGTGGCGGAGGTGGCCGACGCCATCTCCGCGCTCAAGGCGGCCGGGCTCTCCATCCTGCTGGTGGAGCACAATCTGCCGCTCGCGCTCCGGCTCGCGGACACCTGCGTCGTCCTGTCGTCCGGCGAAGTGGCCTGGCGCGGGGGCCCCGACACCCTGGCCAACGATCCCGACCTCATGGCCCACCATCTGGGAGTGCACTGATGCTCAGCGCCAACAGCCGTGCCGGCGGCCTCACCGCTCATGTGACCGGTACCGGCCCCAGCATCGTCTTCCTGCATTCGCTGCTCTCCGATCGCGGCAGCCTTGAGCCCATGGTGGCGCTTCTGGCCGACGACTTCCGGCTGGTGCTGCTCGACCTGCCCGGCTTCGGCGGCTCGCCGCGCTGCCCCGGCGGCCTCGATGGGCTGGCCGACCGCATCGCCGATGCGGTGCGCGCCTGCTGCCCCGGCGAGACGCCGCTCCTGTTCGGCAACGGCTACGGCTCATTCGTGGCCCTCGCCACCGCCCTGCGCCATCCCGAGACTGTCGGCGGCCTGTTCCTGGCCGGCTGCGGCGCGGCCTTCACCGAGGAAGGGCGCGGCGCCTTCCGCTTCATGGCGTCCAAGGCGGAGGAGGCGGGCTTGCAGGCCATCGCCGACACCGCCATGCGCCGCCTGTTCCCCGATCACATGGCCGGCGCGGTCCCCGAGATCCTCGCCGAGCGACGCGCCGCCTTCATCGCCACCGATCCGGAGGTGTTCAAGGAGGCGTGCGGCCTGCTCGCCACGCTGGACCTGCGGGCGGCGGCACAGGACCTCGCCGTTCCCCTGTTCACCTGCGCCGGCGCCTACGACGAGGCGACGCCCCCGGCCATGGCCGAGGCGCTGGCCGCCCTGGCGCCGGACGGCACCTTCCAGCTCATCGAGGACTGCGCCCACGCGCCGACGCTCCAGGCGCCACGGGTCGTGGCGCGGCTGCTGCGGGACTTCGCCGGCGCCCTGGCCCTCGGCGCCCCCACCGCCCCGGCCTCCGCCTGAGGCGGGCGCCGGCAGTCGGAACGAAGGCCGGCGCTCAACGCGATCTCCACCCTGCCAGCGCGCGGCAGGGCCGGCGCGGTCCCGCCTCGGGTGTGTGACATCCCTGTTCGCTTTGAGGCTTCGCAGGGCATGCTCTACGGGCCCGGATCCGGGCGCGCTGGGGGCTTTCCCGCCGGCGTGCGGTGGGGTATCCGTAACGGTGGTCATCGCGGGTTTTCGCGGTTCTGGTGACGGGTCCACAGCGGCGGTGCATGCGTGAACGGAAGCCCCAAACTGAAGACAAGCATGTGCTTCGTCTAGCAGAGGATTCGCCGGATCAGCTGAAAGCGGGGACTTCAGCCAACACCCGATCCCGCAATACAGGGAACAGCGAGCCCGCCGCCCCGCGCAAGGCCTCGCGCTGGCTGCGGACAGCCGCCGCTCTCCTTGGCCTTACCATCATCCTTTTGGCCGTCTTCTTCGGATTTGCCATACATTATTGGCTGCCGTGGCCGGAATGGGTGCGGACGTTCGGCGCGTGGGCCTTTCCGATCCTGACCTGCGGCCTGTGGTTCCTGCCGTTGGGGCATCGTCTCGCGCGGCGCACGGCGGTCCTGCTGTTCGTGTCGGGGCTCGCCTTCGCCTATGCCATCAAGACGCCACCGTCCCAGGACTGGGTGGCGTTGATGGAGAAGTCGCCTCACATGGAGCGGCAGGGCGACAGGATCACCATCGTCAATTTCCGCGACGCCGCGCATGCGCCCGGCACCGCGCCGGTGATCCACTGGACGCGAGCGGATTTCGACCTGTCGACGCTCGATGGCGCCGATCTCATCCTGCAGCCGTTCGGCGACCTGAAGGGCCTTGCCCACGTCATGCTGACGTTCCGCTTCGCCGACGGCCGGCACGTCATCATCTCCATGGAATCGCGACAGGCGAAGGGGCAGTCCTTCGATCCTCTGGCAGGGTTCTTCCGCCGCGATCCGCTCTATCCCATTCTCGCCACGGAGCGGGACCTGATCTGGGAGCGGCTCGCCCGCACGCCGCCCGATCCGGTGCAGATCTATCCCCTGCTCGCGGACAAGGCCGTGCTCCGGCAGTATTTCGAGCGCGTCCTCGCCTTCGTCAACGCCATCCATCGGCAGCCGATCTTCTATTCGACGCTGACGGAAAGCTGCATGACGACGTTCATCAATCTTGCGCCCGAAGCCTTCATTCATGTGCGCTGGTACGACATCCGCCGCTGGGTGCCGGGCTATTCGCTGAGCCTGTTCCAGCAGCTGGGTCTCGTGGACCATTCCATGCCGGCCGAGACGCTCGCCCTTCGCCGCACGCTGCCCGATGGCCTTTCGGCGCCGCAGGGCTTTGCCTCCGACGCCGCCTGGAGCGCCTATATCCGCCAGTCGCTGGATAGTCCCACCCCCGCGCCCGCTCCATAATCGCCGGTTCCGCCGGCGCGATCCTCGCGCCGGCATGACCATCCTCCCCATGGCAGCCGGGACGGGATGGGCACCTGCCCCGCGGCGCGGGACACGAGGTACCTGCGGCGCCCTGGATGTCGCACCGCGGCCGCCCTCCCCGGCAACCGCGAAAGCCAGGCCAACAAAAAACCCCGGCAGGTGACCTGCCGGGGTTTCGGATCGGCTTCTGGCGGGCCGAAGCCCCCTCACCACGTATAGCGCAGGCCCACGGTGCCACGAACGGTGTAGCTGTCGCCGAAGTCACTCAACGCGGTGGAATAGAGCCCCTCGCCATAGAGTGAGAACCGGTCGTTGAAGGCCCAGGTCCCGCCGAGGCCCACCTCGCCCCACAGCTTCTCCGCATCCTGCGTCAGGGGCGTGTAGCCCACGTTCACGCTGGTGCCGTTCAGGAACTCGTAGGTGAGGTTGGCGATGCCGTAGCCCTGCAGGCGCTGGCCGTTGGCGACGTTGCGGGACAGGTTCTCCAGCCGCACCCCGGCGCGGCCCAGCAGGCTGTCGCCGCCGCCCCCGCTCACCCCCGCCGACGAGCCGTTGGGGTTGAGATAGAAGAAGTCGTCGAAGCTCACCGAGGAATAGATCAGCTGCGCCTGCGGCACGACGGTCCAGCCGCCGGAAAGCGCAAAGCGCCGCCCGGTCTCCAGGCTCAGCGCATAGCCGAAGCCCTTGTTGCCATCGACCAGGGCGGGGAAGCCGGTCGCCGAGAGGTCGCTGTCATACCAGGTGGCCTGGCCGACGCCGTCCACATAGAAGCCGTCCGTGCCGATCCAGGTAAGGCTGCCGCCGATGCCGTAGGCGGTGGTGTCGATCGTGCCCTGGCGCGGCAGCAGCAGGGTGGGATGGGGCGACACCGCCACATCCACCGAGCCGGTGCCGTAGGTGCCCATGATGCCGAGCACCAGCGCGCCGTTCCGATCCTCGTGCAGCACCCCGTCCACGCCCGCCTGGGCGAACCACAGGTTCTGGTCGTAGCCGACGCCGGTGCCGGTGGCGCTGATGGAGCCGGTGAGGCCGAGCACCCGGCCCCACACGCCTCCCCCCACCACGTCGGTGCCTGAGCCGACGGCCTTCGCCGGCGCCTTGGTGACGAGCCCGGAGGCCACAGGCACATCATCCGCCCACAGCCGGTTGCCGGTGCGCTGCTGAAGGGTGCCGATGGTGGTCTGGCCGAACCGCAGCAGGCTGTCGGCATAAGGCAGCAAAGTCTGCGCGCCCGCGGAGAGGGAGGAGCGCAAGTACCAGTCGCCATCATTGGGATCGACCCGCCCGCCCTTGAACAGGTCATACTCGAAAGCCCCGGCGTAGAGATCCTGGGCCAGCGCGAAGGTGCCGGCGCTGGTGCCGTCCACCTGGACCACCTTGATGCCGTCCCCCGGGGTGTAGGCGCCGAGGCCGTTATAATTGGAGATGTCCAGCACGGTGCTGCCGGCGGTGTCACCGTGCACCACCATCTTGTCGGTGAGCTGGACGAGGCCGTTGTTCAGTGTCGAAGACATGGCCAGCGTGCCGCCATTGGCGCCCGTGTAGTCATTGTCCACGGTCAGCGTCTTGAAGCCGCCGGTGGCGGGCGAGACGAAGACGATGCGCGAGCCGTCATTCACCAGGTCGGTGACGTTGGAATCGGCCGGCATGGTCCACCACGAGCCGGCCAGGGTCAGCGCGGAGGTGGAACCTGCCGCCGTATAGGCCCGGCCCCAGAGGTCGGAGCCGGTGGCGTTCACTACGGTCGCGGCGCTGTCCGTCGCCGACAGGAGACCGGACGTGCCCGCGGCGGTGACGCCGGCCAGCGCGAAGGTGGAGGCGCCGTTGGTGGCGTCGATGGCCCAGCCGGTGACGTCGATCTGCGAGCCCGTCGCCTCGATGCGCCCGCCGCTCTCCCCGTGCAGGCCGATGCTGCCCGCACCCGAAAGGAGAATGTCGCCGGTGGTGGTGATCTTGCCGCCGTTGAGAGCGGCAAGACCGGTATTGCCGGCGCGGGTGGAGGTCACGTCGCCGGAATTGCCGATGGTACCGTCATCGGCCCGCAGGCCGGTGCTGTTGATGCCATTGAGGGCGACATCGCCGCTGTTCGTGGCGGTGCTCTTGCCGCTGGATTCGATGCCGGTGGTGCCGTTCGCGTTGGCGTTCACCTGGGCATGGTTCTCCAGCGTGCCCGCGGTGCGGGCGGCAAGGCCGATGCCGCTCTGGCCGGTGACCGTGACGACGCCGGTGGCAGTGTTGATCACCTTGGCCTTGTCCTGGGCGAGGAGGCCGACGCTGTTGGCACCCTCGACGAGCACGGTGCCGGAATTGGTCACCTGACTGCCCGCGTCCTGCGCCACGAGGCCGAAGCTGTCGGCCCCGCTTACGGTCACCTTGGCGGTGTTCGTCACCTGGCCGCCGGTCTCGGCGAGGAGGCCCGTGCTGCCGGCTCCGGAGAAGGTGACGACGCCGGAATTCTCCACCGTCGCCGTGTTGCGGGCGATGAGGCCGGTCACGCCGGTCTGGGTGGAGGTGAGGGCGGCGGCGTTGGTCAGCTTCGTGGTGGCGTCGGGGTCGCCCACGGCATTGCCGTAGATGTCGTGCTTCTGCCCGTCGGCGATGCCGGCGACGGTGTTGGCCGCATCCAGATGGATTGCGGTGGCGCTGTCGATGGTGCCGATGGCGCCGCCCTCCACGGTCACGGCGTTGGCGCCCTCGCCGGTGAGATAGAAGGTGCTGCCCTTCGTCTCGATGCTGGTACCCACCCCGGTGCCCAGCACGCCCACCGAATCCTTGCCGCTGGCGGTGAGGGTGTAGCCGCTGCCGTCGAAGACGGCGCCGTCGGCGATGCGGAACAGGGTGGAGCGCTCGGTATTCACTTCAAGATCGTTGCGCAGGACGGCGACCTTCGCGTCCGGCCCGTAGATGAAGTAGCCGATCTGGTCCGTACCGGAGGCGAACACCACCGTGGCGCTGTCTTCCACCGTCACGTCGGCGTTGCCGCGGGCATGCACGCCGATAGCGCCGACGCCTGTGAGGGTGACAGAGCCCGAGATATCCGAGGTGGCGGCGCCACCTTCATCGCCCTCCACCCACACGCCGAAATTGCGCGTGCCGCTGGACGGATCGGCGCCGCCGGCCACGGTGATGGTGCCGGTGGAAGTGGCGTTGGCGGCAGTGCCGGCGCCGTCGGCGATGACCTGCATGCCGATGCCGTTCACGCCCTCGACGACGATGCTGCCGGAATTGGTGATGCTGCTGCCACCGGTCCCGGAATTTCGCACATAAATGCCGGAATTGAGACGCGGCGCGTCCGCCGCGGCGCCCTTCACGGTGATGGATCCGGAATTGTCCACCTGCACGTTGCTGGCGCCGTCGACCCGGATGCCGGACGCGCCCTGCGTCAGGGTGCCGATGACGACGGCGCCCTCGTTGTTCACGGTGGCGCCGCTGTGCACGTTGATGGCTGCGAGGTTGCCGCCGAGATTCAGCGCCACGTCGGCTGCGGGGGCATTGGGATCGGTCTGCTCGCCGCGGCCGATATAGATCACCGCGTCGGCCGTATTGGTGAACGAGCCCCCGGTGATGTCGACGCCATAGGCCGAGGTGTTGGCCGAGCTTGCCGTCGTCCCGAGATTGATGATGCCGCTGTTCACCACCGTCGAGTTGGTGGCGGTGATGGCGTTGGAATTGTTGCCGATGCCCTTGTTGATGATGTTCGCGTTGGTGAAGCTCGATGCGTCGGCGTTGACGCCGGCGGCGCTGTCCTTGGCGGTGATGACGCCGGCATTGGTCCCGGTGGAGCCGCTGCGCAGGGTGACCGCGATGCCGTCATTGGCGACGAGGGTGCCGGCATTGCTGACCTTGGCGCCGTTGGAGGCGCGCAGCACGCCACCATTGGCGCCGTTGACGGTGAGGCTCGATCCCGCCGCGATCTCCGCGCTCGCCCGCGCACCGTCGGCCGACAGCACCGAGCGGGTGCCGATGCTCTTCCGCACGTCGTCGCTGGGATCCGGCACCGGATCAGCGGCGGTGTAGCGCACGCTGCCGGTCTGCAGGTTGGCGGCCTGCGTCATGTAGGCGTCGTACTGCGTCTGGTCGATCTCACCCGTCTCGATCAGGCCGATGAGGGTGGTGTTGAAGGCCTGATAGTCGGCCAGGCTGGTGATGAGGTAGTCGGAGCCGTTCACCGTGACCGTGGTCGGCCAGCCGGCGAGGGCGCTCGACGTCGCGGTGTCCTCCCCGGCCGCCGGATTGGACGGCAGCGTCGCGCCGTTCATCACGATGCTGGTGTTGCCCGGCGTCTGCCACGAGAGCTTGGAATCGGCGTCGCCGGTCCCGTCCGCACTGTAGAGCGTGGTCTGCTTGGCCGCGATGGTGAAATTGCCGGTGGAGGTGATGTTCAGCGTGCCGCCGCTGCTGTCCACGGAGCCGATACGAGCGTCGATATACTGGTTGTCACCCACGCCCTCATAGACCGTCCGGATGGTCGTGCCGAACTCCGGGGCGGCCATCTGCCCGTTCACATAGACATTGACGGTCCGGGTGGAGCCGGTGATGGGGTCGGTGTAGCTGGCGGTGCCGTTCTGCGAGCCCTTGGCCAGCACCGGGGTGGCGAGATTCTCGCCGCCCGAGACGATGGCGAAATCCTGGAGCGGCTGGCTGCCGGCCACGCCGGTCTCGCCGTCGACGAACTGGTTGGCGCCGGAGAGGGTAACCGTGTCGCCGCCATTGACGATGGTGGCCCCGGCCTGCGCGTCATTGTCCACGGGGTTGAACGCGACGGTCGCGCATGCGCCGCCGACCGGCGCATTGCCGTCACCGCAGCTGGAGGCCGAGACGGGGGCCGACACCGTGAGCGCAGCCAAAGCTATCGCAATGAGCGAAGCTCCTGAACGCAATTGCGCAACAATCACTTCAGGTTCAGACCGCTTCCGCTTCATCCCCGACCCTTTCAAGCCACACTCGAGAACCACCAACGGTACATTAAAACCGCCATATGTGTGTTGCATCGCAGCAACAGACGACCAGCTTTCGAAACGTCAGCTTGGGGGGCACCTGATTTGGCGGGATCGCGCGGCGTGCCAGGAGGCCCTCGACCGGCGATGGCTTCGACGCGCGCGGCCTCGACATCCAGGGGGATCGCCACCCGTGACGGCACGCGCCATCCCGGCCTGCGCGACCCCGCGCCGGTGGCCACCGGCGAAGCTTTTCGGTGTGGTGCAAGTATTCAAAGGTGCAGGTGCGGCGCAGCAGCATGTGCGGCGGGCAAGATCGGATGTCACCGCCGGCTTCGCGGTGCCATATGACGAATGTCCATCTCGGCGGCCGACCGGGGAATGATGTCGCCGTCGACAGGATTCAGGCTGCAGGGTTAAGGGACGTGGTTAAGGCAGCCCGCTCGAGGGCACGCCGGCCGCGCCGGCGTCTTTGCCGATCCGCAGGACGAACAGTCCAAAGCGCGGATGGGGATCGAACGGCGTGGCGCCATCGCTCCGCGCCGGCCCGCCCGGGCCGGGGCCGCCAGCGGCTGCCCCCCCGGGGCTCACACCATGGAGAAGATCTTGGCGAAGTCGTAATCGTGCTGGGCGACGCCGCTGCTGCTGTCGGTCAGGTGGCCCACGTCGTCGCCATGGTCGCGCCCTAGGGACCACATGGCGATATAGGCGATGTGGTCATTGCCCTCGGCGTAATCCACCAGCTGGCGGGCATCGTCCAGGGTGAAGACCTCGCCGGGAATATCGTTCTGGCCGATCATGGGAGTGATGGCGACCTTGGCGTCGAGCCCCAGATGATGCAGCTGCGCGATGGTGGCCTCGGCCGCATCGATGGCATCCTGCCCCATGTCGCCGCTGTCGTAATAGGCGCCGTAATTCATCACCATGATGTTCACGGTGTCGATCTCGACCCCGTCGGCCTTGGCCTGGGCCAGCAGGTCCAGCCCGGCCTGGTTCAGGCCCGTCGGCAGCGCCGGCAGGGTGTAGGAAATGCTGAGGTCCGGGTTGGCCTCCTCCAGAGCCACCAGGGCCTCGTTGCGCAGGTGGCTCGCCGCCGTGTTGGTCAGCGCGTCGGCCTCGATGTCGAAGTCGAGGGAGGTGACGTTGTACTTGTCGATCACTGACTGGTAGGCGGCGGTCAGGTCCGCCGCGTTGGTGAAGGAGAGCGCCGGCTCCTGGCCATAGCCGCCACCGAAGGAGATGGTGACGTCGACCCCCTTCTGCTGCAACTGCGCCACCATGGAAGAGATGGTAGTGCCGTTGGCCAGCGTGTCGTTGTCGAGAGAGCCGAGCCCGCCCCAGCCGATCTGGTCCGGCCCCGTGCCCAGCACGAAGGCGAGGGTGACCGAGGTGAGCCCCACATCTTCCACCGTCTGGACGAGGTTCTGGCTGGAGGGCAGCCACATCTCGAAATAGGGCGAGAAATGCTGCTGGTCTGCGGCATCGGTGCCGGGGGCATCGGTGGTCACCGCAATGGGCATGGCCGCCGGGGAGGTGCCGGCCTCGTCCATGGCCACCACGGAGAAATGATAGGTGGTGTCCGCCGCGAGGCCCGAAACCTTGAAGCTCAAGTCCGTGGTGGTGCCCACCAGCTCGCCGTCGCGATAGATGGCATAACCCGAAATGGTGCCAACCCCCAGAACCTCCGCGGCGGCCCAGGTGAGGGTTGCGGAAGTCTCGGTGGTGGTCAAAAGGTGCAGCCCATCCGGCGCGTCGGGGGCCACGGGCGTGAGGTCGGCATAGCCGATGACGCTCCACACATGGCCGGTGCCCACCGGGCCGTGGTCGCTCGCGGGATCGGTCCCCAGCGTCCACCAGTTGGCCTGGTAGACGAGGTGGCCGACGCTCACCTGGTCGCCGGCCACATAGGCCTTGGCGTCGGTCCAGGCCGGCGCCTCGATGACGGTGGGGGTAGGGACACTGCCGCCGGAACCGGTGTCTGACCCGTTCCCCGATCCGCTCGTGCCGGACAGGCGCGTGGCCCATTCATCGAGGACCACGGCGCTGCGCGCGGTGATGTTCGCCGCCGACAATTCGGCGAGGGTCACACCCTCCAGCGTGTAGCTCTGCTGCGCGGCGGGCATCAGGATCACCACCGAGCCGTTCAGCTCGACGACGGAGAAGTCCTGCGGCGTCAGCCAGCCGAAATCGAGCTTGTCGATGGCGGGATCGAAGGCCAGCACCGTCTGCGTGTTCCAGTGCCAGCCGAGGGTGGTGGTGACGGCATCGCCGCTGCCGGGCGTCCCCGCGCCGCTCCCCGCCGGATTCGCCAGCGCCGGGTTGGCCAGCGCCTGGCTCCATTCGGCGAGCACGGCGGCATCCTGGCTGGCGATGCTGGCCAGCGAGAGCTGGGAGAGCGTCACGCCCTCCAAAATGTAGGTCTGGCGCTCGGCCGCCAGGTAGATCACCACCGAACCGTTGACCTCGGCGATGGAGAAGTCTGTCGCGGACAGGCCGCTGAAATCCAGCTTGTCGGTGGCGGGATCGAAGCTCACCACCGTGTCGGTGTCGCGCGCGGCGGCCAGCGCGACGAGGGTGCCGGCGGCGGGCGTGGCGCCCGTGTCGGCGGCGATGGCGGCGCTCCATTGCGCGAACACCGATGCATCGAACGCACTGATGTTCGTCAGCGACAGATCGGAAAGGCTGATCCCTTCGAGCGTATAGCTGTGCGCATTGGCCGGAAGCGCGATGACCACCGAGCCATCGACTTCGGTGATGGTGAAATCGCTGGCGTTCAGCCAGCCGAAATCAAGGACATCCGTGGCGGGGTCGAACGTGACGACCTCATGAGCGCCCCATGACCATGTGATTGTTCTCGTTGCCATGTTGCCGTCCGCCCCGTCGGGAACACTATCCGATAGGGTGCACATGGGGAGCGCGACGGCAAGGGAAAGCTGTGCAATTCACCGCCACATGGTCTGTCAAAGCCTGTATTCGCAATTTGCGAAATAGTGTTTTCGGAGTCCAGGTGACCCATTCAGCCGATGAAATCTTGAGAGGAGCCGCCCTGCCCTCACCGCACGGCCGCGTCGAGGGCAAGGCGGGCGTCCAGCGCCGCGGCGGCTTCCTTGCGCTCGCTGTAGCGGTCGGTGAGATAAGGCGCCACGTCCCGTGTCAGCAGGGTGAATTTCACCAGTTCCTCCATCACGTCCACCACGCGGTCGTAATAGGGGGAGGCAGTCATGCGGCCGGCGGCGTCGAACTCCGCATAGGCCTTGGCCACCGAGGACTGGTTGGGGATGGTCAGCATGCGCATCCAGCGGCCCAGAATGCGCATCTGGTTGACGGCGTTGAAGGACTGGGAGCCGCCGCACACCTGCATCAGCGCCAGGGTGCGGCCCTGGGTGGGACGGATGGCGCCGATGGCGAGCGGGATCCAGTCGATCTGCGCCTTCATCACCGCGCTCATGGCGCCATGCCGCTCCGGGCTGCACCACACCTGCCCCTCGGACCACAAGGCCAGCTCTCGCAATTCCTGCACCTTGGGATGGTCCACCGGCGCCCCGTCCGGCAGCGGCAGATCGTGGGGATCGAAGATGCGGGTTTCGGCGCCGAAATGCTGCAGCAGCCGCTCGGCCTCCAGCGTCAAAAGGCGGCTGTAGGAGCGCTCCCGCAGCGAGCCATACAGCAGCAGGATGCGCGGCGGATGCCGGGAGGGCGCGGCCGGCAGCAGGGCATCGATAGTCGGGAGGGGGAGGACGCGGGCGTCCACATTGGGCAGGGTATCGTCGGTCACGGCGTGGTCCGCGCCGGCTTGGCGGCCGGACCGCCGCGCTCGTACCAGCCCTTGGAGCGGTTCACGATCCACACCACGGAGAGCATCACCGGCACCTCGATGAGCACCCCCACCACGGTGGCGAGCGCCGCCCCCGACTGGAAGCCGAACAGGGAGATGGCCGCCGCCACCGCCAGCTCGAAGAAGTTGGACGCGCCGATGAGGGCGGACGGCCCCGCCACGCAATGCTCTTCGCCCGCGATGCGGTTGAGGAGATAGGCGAGGCCCGAGTTGAAATAGACCTGGATGAGGATCGGCACCGCCAAGAGCGCGATCACCAGCGGCTGGGCGATGATCTGTTCGCCCTGGAAGCCGAACAGCAGCACCAGCGTCGCCAGCAGCGCCACCAACGAGAGAGGGCCGAGCTTCGCCAGCACGCGCTCAAGAGCGGGCGGGCCGCCCTGCGCCAGCAGGCGCCGGCGCACCAGTTGGGAGACGATCACCGGCACCACGATATAGAGCACCACGGAGAGCACCAGCGTGCCCCACGGCACGGTGATGGCGGAGAGCCCCAGCAGCAGCGCCACGATGGGGGCGAAGGCCACCACCATGATGGCATCGTTGAGCGCCACCTGGGACAGGGTGAAATGGGGCTCGCCCTTGGTGAGGTTCGACCACACGAATACCATGGCGGTGCAGGGCGCGGCGGCGAGGATGATGAGGCCGGCGATATAGCTGTCGATCTGGTCGGCCGGCAGCAGCGGGCGGAACAGCCAGCCGATGAAGAGCCAGCCCAGAAGCGCCATGGAGAACGGCTTCACCGCCCAGTTCACCAGCAGCGTCACGCCGATGCCGCGCCAGTGGCGCCCCACCTCGGTGAGGGCGGCGAAATCGATCTTCAGCAGCATGGGCACGATCATCAGCCAGATGAGCACCGCCACCGGGATGTTGACCTGCGCCACCTCCACGGCGGCAATGGCCTGGAACGCGGACGGCGCCAGATGGCCGAGCGCGATGCCGACGATGATGCACAGGCCGACCCAGACGGTGAGGAACCGTTCAAAAATAGACATGATTGAAATCTCTCTGCCGTGCGTCAGCCGGCGGCAACGGGCTGGCCGGCGGCGTCCACCACCCGCTCGCCGTCTTCCTTGGTGAAGGCGCCCTTTTGGGGCGGCAACAGGTCCAGCACCAGTTCCGACGGCCGGCACAGGCGCACGCCCTTGGGCGACACCACCAGCGGACGGTTGATGAGGATGGGGTGGGCCATCATGGCGTCGAGCAGGGCATCGTCGTCCAGCGCCGGATCGGCGAGGCCGAGCTCGGCATAGGGCGTGCCCTTCTCCCGCAGCGCGCCGCGCACCGTGAGGCCGGCGCGGGCGATCAACTCAGCCAGCAGCGCGCGCGACGGCGGCGTCTTCAGATATTCGATCACATGGGGCTCGATGCCCGCGTTGCGGATCATGGCCAGGGTGTTGCGCGAGGTGCCGCAGGCGGGGTTGTGGTAGATGATCACGTCCATGGCGGGCCTCACGCGACATCCGGGCGGGGGTGGGTGCTGCCGTCGAGCCGGCCGATCTCCCGCAGCTGCGCGCCCAGCGCGAGCCGGTCGAGCTT
The DNA here is from genome assembly GCF_005871085.1 of Xanthobacter autotrophicus. Taxonomy (GTDB): domain Bacteria; phylum Pseudomonadota; class Alphaproteobacteria; order Rhizobiales; family Xanthobacteraceae; genus Xanthobacter; species Xanthobacter autotrophicus. The sequence continues at coordinate 31,537 of NZ_VAUP01000042.1, forward strand.
GGCGATGGGCAGGGCGGTGAACACCGAGATGCGATTGCGCAGATAGCGGAAGGCGGCGACAAAGGCGGCCTCCTTCTGGATGTCGGAGCCCTCCACCGCGGCCGGGTCCTCGATGCCCCAATGGGCGGTCATGGGCTGGCCCGGCCAGAGCGGGCAGGCTTCGCCGGCGGCGTTGTCGCAGACGGTGAAGACGAAATCCATCACCGGCGCGTCGGGGGCCGCGAACTCCGCCCAGCTCTTGGAGCGGAAGCCCTCGGCGGGATAGTCAAGGGCGGCCAGCACCTTGAGGGCATAGGGGTTCACCTCGCCCTTCGGCTGGCTGCCGGCAGAAAAGGCCCGGAAGCGGCCCGCGCCGTCCTTGTTCAGGATGCTCTCGGCGAGGATCGAGCGGGCGGAATTGCCGGTGCACAGGAACAGCACGTTGAAGACGTGCCCCGTGGTGGCGTCAGGCAGAGTTGCGTCAGGCATGGGTCTCCTCGGCGGGTTCGCAGGCGCAGGACAAGGCGGCGACGGCGGGAGCGCACACCTCGGGGTGGCCCTGGCAGCAGTCGCGCATGAGGAAGGCGATCAGCCCCGAGAGGGTCGGATAGACCGCATTGTAGAGGATGGACCGCCCCTCGCGCCGCGACGCCACCAGCCCCGCCTGCTCCAGATGGCTCAGGTGAAACGACATACGCGAGGACGAGGCCCCATCCATGGCCGCGCCGATGGCTCCGGCGGCGAGGCCCTCCGGCCCCGCTTGCACCAGCAACCGCACGATGCGCAGCCGCGTCTCTTGCGAGAGGGCTGCGAAGGCGGCAAGGGCGTGGGCTTCATCCATTTCAATACCTCAATATAGATTGAGATATTGATCAAAACGGATGGCGTTGGCAAGGGCTTTGTGCGGGAGGTCGTGCTTCAAATTGAAAGGGAGCCCCGCTGCCGCACCGAAGCCGGGTGGTTCCGGCTTCGGACGGGAATGACCAGTGGCGACGCCCTCCTACACGCTGCGCAAGGCGCCGAAGCGCACCGTCGGCTCGGAGCGGATCAGGGCCGGGAAGGCATCGCGGAAGCGGGCGAGGTGGGGCGTTTCCAGATGGGCGTCGAAGGCGGCGCGGTCGTCATAGACCTCAAAGAATACCACGGTGGACGCCCCCTCCAGCACGGTCACCTCGAACTGCTGGCAACCCGGCTCGTCGACTACGGAATGGGCCGCGTCATCGCGCGCGACGGCGAGGAAATCGGCGAGGCGGGCGGGCTCCACATCAAACTCCGCGATCACCACGAAAGGCGCCGGGGTGGTGTTCAACTCGGTCGTACTCATGTCGTCTCCTCGTCTTGCCCCCGGTCGGACCGGAGTCTCTAGTCGAACACCCGCGTCTCCTCCGCCGGGGCGGAGCGGCGGGCGGGGCGGGCGGCGTCGCGGCGGAAGGCGGCGGGCGTCTCGCCGAAGCGCGCCTTGAACGCCCGCCCGAAATGGGAACCATCGGCAAAGCCGAGGTCGGCGGCGATGCGGGCGGCGGAAAACGGCGTGTTGGCCAGCATCCAGCGGGCGTGGCGCAGGCGCAGCGCCAGATAGCTCTCCTGCGGGCTTTCGCCGAGGCGCTCGGCGAACAGCCGCTCCAGCTGGCGCGGGCTCACCGCCAGCGCATCGGCCAGCGCCGCGATGGGCAAGGGCTCGGCGAGGTTCTGCTCCATCAGCAGCAGCGCGCGGGAGACGCGGGCATCCGCGATGCCGCCGTCTCCCGCGCCCGGCCCGGCACCCTGCCCTCCTAAACTCGGCGCCGGCTGGGCGCTGTCCGCCGTGCGCGGGCGGTCGATGAGCAGGATGTTCAGCGCCTTCTGCGCCACCGCCGATCCCAGGTGCTGGGTGACCAGCTGCGCCGCGAGATCCGCCACCCCGGCCCCGCCGGAGCAGGTGATGCGGTCGCCATCCACCACGAACAGCTGGTCGGCCACCGGCACGAGGGTGGGGAATTCCTCCAGGAAGTCGCGGTAGTGATACCAGCTGACGCAGCATTTGCGCTGCGCCATCAGCCCCAGCCGGCACAGCACGAACGAGCCGGTGCACACCCCCACCAGCGGCACGTTCGCCTTGGCCGCGCGCTGGAGCCAGGTGGCCACCGCGGCCGGCAGCGGCGGCATGCCGTGCAGCAGGCCGCCCACCACCACGATGTAGTCGAAATCGCCGGGATCGCCGAGATCGGCGGTGGGCTGGATGTCGATGCCGCAGGACGAGCGCGCCGGACGCCGGCCGGGGCTCATCACCTGCCACGAACAGCCGATGGGACGCGAGCGGTCGCCCTCGTCGGCGGCGAGGCGCAGCACGTCCACGAAGCTCGAAAACGCGGTGAGGGTGAAATTGTGCATGAGCACGAAACCCACCCGCAGCTTGGCGCTCGGGTGCCGGGCGCCCGGCGGCGTTCGGGAGGGCAGCGAATGTCGCATCTGTTCCAGACAAGGGTCGCACCGCGCCGAGATCAATGCGCTTTCGGCGGGCAGTATCGCAGCATCGGCCCCGTCCGGGGGCAGGTCAAGACCGGGCGGGACGGGTGGTGACACAGGCGCCGTCGCCCCCTCCCCCGCTTGCGGGGGAGGGCTGGGGAGGGGGCGGGCCGCGCCACCCACTCCAGCGATGGGCGGGAACACCGCAGCCCCCACCCTGCCCTCCCCCGCAAGCGGGAGAGGGTTCCAGCACCCCACACCCCCAAGGCAGAGGCTACGGATGATCAGCGTGTTCGACCTCTTCAAGATCGGCATCGGCCCGTCCTCGTCGCACACGGTGGGGCCCATGGTGGCGGCGCGGCGGTTTCGCGATGGGCTGCCGCAGGGCACGCGGCGCGTCACGGCGGAGCTGTTCGGCTCGCTGGCGTGGACCGGCAAGGGCCATGGCTCCGACACCGCCATCTGCCTCGGCCTCATGGGCGCGGCGCCCGATACGCTGGACCCGGACGAGGTGCCGGTGCTCACTGCCCGCCTCGCCATCCAGAAATTCATCGAGGTGGGCGCTGTCCGCATCGCCTTCGATGCCGAGCGCGACCTCATCTTCGATTTTGCCACGCTGCTGCCGCTGCACTCCAATGGCATGCGCTTCCGCGCTTTTGGAGAGGACGACGCAATCCTCGAAGAGCGCGTGTTCTATTCCATCGGCGGCGGCTTCGTGGTGGAGGAGGGCGAGGCCCGCGAGGCGCCGGCGCAGGACGTGCCCCACCCCTTCGCCACGGCGGCGGAGCTGCTCTCCGCCTGCGCCCGCGCGCAGCTTTCCATCGCCGACCTGCAAATGGCGAACGAATGCGCATTGCGCCCCCGCGCCGACGTGGAGCGCGGCCTCGATGCCATTCTGGACGCCATGTTCGCCTCCATCGACCGGGGCCTCGCCCGCGACGGCGCCCTGCCCGGCCGGCTACGGGTGAAGCGGCGGGCCAAGGCCATCCACGCCCAGCTTCAGGCCGATCGCCTCGCCAACCAGCGCCCGCCCCACGAGATCATGGACTGGGTTTCGGTGTTCGCCATGGCGGTGAACGAGGAGAATGCCGCCGGCGGGCGCATCGTCACCGCCCCCACCAACGGGGCAGCGGGCATCGTGCCGGCGGTGCTGCGCTATGTGCGCGACATCTGTCCCGACACCACCCACACCCAGCTCCACGCCTTCCTGCTGACGGCGGCGGCGGTAGGCGCGCTCATCAAGCGCAACGCCTCCATCTCCGGCGCCGAGGTGGGCTGCCAGGGCGAGGTGGGCTCGGCCGCCTCCATGGCGGCGGCGGGGCTCGCGGCGGTGCTGGGGGCAAGCCCGGCGCAGATCGAGAACGCCGCCGAGATCGCCATGGAGCATCACCTGGGCATGACCTGCGATCCCATCGGCGGGCTGGTGCAGATCCCCTGCATCGAGCGCAACGCCTTCGGCGCCAACAAGGCCATCGCGGCGGCCTCGCTGGCCCTACGCGGCGACGGCATCCACCACGTCTCCCTCGACCAGGTGATCGAGACCATGCGCCAGACCGGCGCCGACATGCAGTCCAAATACAAGGAAACCTCGCAGGGCGGCCTCGCGGTCAACGTGCCCGAATGCTGAGCCGCCCCGTCCCCCCGTGCCCCGGACCAGCGACGGCGCAGCCGGAGCGCCGATCCGGGGCCCAGGGGAGAAGTCGGCGAAGCCGGCATTACCCGCCACGGCCTCCGCTCACGCCGCCTGCGGCGAACCCTTGCGCTGGACCCCGGCTCTCCTTGCGCTCGCGCTCCAGTCGGCCGGGGCACGAAACCATCCCCCATCCCTTCCAGAAGGACCAACGCCCATGACCCTTCACGTTCCCCCCAGCCAAGACCCCAGCCACGCCGCCGACCCCGCCGTGTTCGACGCCATCCGCGCCGAGTTGAAGCGCCAGCAGGACCAGATCGAGCTGATCGCCTCGGAGAATATCGTGTCCGAGGCGGTGCTGGCCGCGCAGGGGTCAGTGCTCACCAACAAGTATGCCGAGGGCCTGCCGGGCAAGCGCTATTACGGCGGCTGCGAGCATGTGGACGTGGTGGAGGAGATCGCCATCGATCGGGCCAAGCAGTTGTTCGGCGCCGGCTTCGCCAATGTGCAGCCCCACTCGGGCGCGCAGGCCAATGCGGCGGTGCTGATGGCCCTGCTCCAGCCCGGCGACACCCTGCTCGGCATGTCGCTGGCGGCCGGCGGCCACCTCACCCACGGCGCGCCGCCCACCCTGTCGGGCAAGTGGTTCAAGGCCATCGGCTATGGCGTCACGCGCGACACCGCCCTCATCGACTATGACGAGGTGGAGCGCCTGGCCCACGAGCACAAGCCCAAGCTCATCATCGCCGGCGGCTCGTCCTATCCGCGCATCATCGATTTCGCCCGCTTCCGCGCCATCGCCGACGCGGTGGGCGCACACCTCATGGTGGATGCGGCGCACTATGCCGGGCTCATCGTGGCAGGGGCCTATCCCTCGCCCTTCCCCCATGCCCATGTGGTGACGACCACCACCCACAAGACCCTGCGCGGCCCGCGCGGCGGCCTCATCCTCACAAATGACGAGGCGCTGGCGAAGAAGCTGAATTCCGCCGTGTTCCCCGGCCTCCAGGGCGGCCCGCTGATGCATGTGATCGCCGCCAAGGCGGTGGCCTTCGGCGAGGCGCTCACCGACGATTTCCGCACCTATGCGCTCAAGGTGGTCTCCAACGCCCGCGCGCTCGCCGGCCGGCTGTCGGAGCGCGGCGCCGCCATCGTTTCGGGGGGCACCGACAGCCACATGGTGCTGGTGGACCTGCGCCCCTTCGGCGTCACCGGCAAGGCGGCGGAGGCGGCGCTGGAGCGGGCCGGCCTCACCTGCAACAAGAACGGCATTCCGTTCGATCCCGAAAAGCCGTTCGTGACCTCGGGCATTCGCCTCGGCACCCCGGCGGGCACCACGCGCGGCTTCGGCATCGCCGAGTTCGAGCAAGTGGGCGACCTCATCGCCGACGTGCTCACCGGACTTGCCGCCAACGGCGCCGAGGCCAACGGCAAGGCGGAGGTTGCGACCCGCGCCAAGGTGGCCGAGCTGTGCGCCCGCTTCCCGCTCTATGCGGGGATGTGAGGGGGCGGGCCCCTTAGGAGTCGCGGTCATGCCCGGACGAGCGGAACGAAAGCCGGGTCGTCTTGCACCGCCGTCATGCCCGGCCTTGTGCCGGGCATCCACGCGGTACGGCTGGCCGCAAAATGACGAACGGCGTACAGGCGGAGCGGCGTGGATGGCCGGAACCCGCATGTTTGCGGGTTCCGTTCTCAGGGACGGAAGTCGGCAACAGCCGACTTCCGGGTCAAGCCCGGCCATGACGGGTAGTTAGGGGGCTCGCCGCCCGCCTTGCCCGATCCGACTGGCGGCCGCTGGTCCGCAATGAAGCGCCCTACCCACCCCCGTCGCATCCATTCCAGAACCCAGTCGCATTTGAACGAGATCGCCGCCCCGGCCGGGCGCATCCTGCCTGCAGAACAAGGACGTGAGGCCCATGCGCCGCTTTTCCATTTCCTCGCTGCTTACCGAAGCCCTCAACGGCCATCAGGGCTGGGAACGCCAATGGCGCAACCCCACGCCCAAGGCCGCCTATGACGCCATCATCATCGGCGGTGGCGGTCATGGGCTGGGCGCCGCCTATTATCTCGCCAAGGAACACGGCCTCACCAATATCGCGGTGCTGGAAAAGGGCTGGATCGGCGGCGGCAATGCCGGGCGCAACACCACCATCATCCGCTCCAATTATCTGTATGACGAAAGCGCCGCGCTGTTCGAGCACGCGGTGAAGCTGTGGGAAGGTCTTTCCCAGGAGCTGAACTACAACGTCATGTTCTCCCAGCGCGGCGTGCTGATGCTGGCGCACAATGTCCACGACGTGCAGAGCTTCAAGCGCCACGTTTACTCCAACCGGCTCAACGGCATCGACAACGAGTGGATGACGCCGGAGGAAGCCAAGGACTTCTGCCCGCCGCTGAACATCTCCCCCGACATCCGCTATCCGGTGATGGGCGCGGCATTGCAGCGACGCGGCGGCACGGCGCGCCATGACGCGGTGGTGTGGGGCTATGCCCGCGGCGCCGATGCGCTGGGCGTGGACATCATCCAGAATTGCGAGGTCATCGCCATCACCCGCGGCCCGGATGGCGCGGTGACGGGGGTGGAAACCTCGCGCGGCTCCATCAAGACCAAGAAGATCGGCGTCTCGGTGGCCGGCCACACCTCCATGGTGATGGGCATGGCCGGGGTGCGCATGCCGCTGGAAAGCTTCCCGCTGCAGGCGCTGGTGTCGGAGCCGGTGAAGCCGTGCTTTCCCTGCGTGCTCATGTCGAACGCGGTGCACGCCTACATCTCGCAGTCCGACAAGGGCGAACTCGTCATCGGCGCGGGCACCGACCAATATGTGTCCTACAGCCAGCAGGGCGGGCTGCACATCACCACCCACACGCTGGACGCCATCTGCGAGCTGTTCCCGCAATTCACCCGCATGAAGATGCTGCGCTCCTGGGGCGGCATCGTGGACGTGACGCCGGACCGCTCGCCCATCGTCGGCAAGACGCCGGTGAAGGGGCTCTATGTGAATTGCGGCTGGGGTACCGGCGGCTTCAAGGCGACGCCGGGCTCGGCCCATGTGTTCGCCCACACCATCGCCCGCGACGAGCCCCACCCCATCAACGCCCCCTTCACCCTCGACCGCTTCCGCACCGGCCGCCTCATCGACGAGGCAGCGGCGGCGGCGGTGGCGCACTGAGGAATTCAACCATGCTCCTCGTCCCCTGCCCCTATTGCGGACCGCGCCCCGAGGTGGAATTCCACTGCGGCGGCGAGGCCCATATCGCCCGCCCGGCCGACCCCAATGCCCTCGATGATGCCCAGTGGGCCGAGTATCTCTTCGTGCGCACCAGCAACAAGGGCGTGCATGCGGAACGCTGGCTGCATTCCCACGGCTGTGGCCGCTGGTTCAACGCCCTGCGCAACACGGTGAGCGACAGCTTCCTCGCCAGCTACGAGATGGGCCAGCCGAGGCCCGCTCTCCCGACCGAAGGAGGCAAGTGAGATGGCCCAATCCAATCGCCTCCCCTCCGGCGGCCGCATCGACCGCGCGAAGCCGCTGGCCTTCACCTTCAACGGCAAGAGTGTGGACGGCTTTGCCGGCGACACGGTGGCCTCCGCCCTGCTCGCCAACGGCATCCGCCTGGTGGGCCGCTCGTTCAAATATCACCGCCCGCGCGGCATCCTCACCCACGGCTCCGACGAGCCCAACGCGCTGTTGAAGGTGGATCGCGGCCCCGGCCGTGCCGACCCCAACAACCGCGCCACGGTGATCGAGGCGGTGGGCGGGCTGAAGCTCTCCTCGCAGAACCACTGGCCCTCGCTGGAGCACGACATCGGCGCGGTGAACGACCGCCTGTCGCCGGTCCTGGTGGCGGGCTTCTACTACAAGACCTTCATGTGGCCGCGTTCGTTCTGGGACAAGCTCTATGAGCCCAAGATCCGCGCCGCCGCCGGCCTCGGCGTGGCCCCCGACGTTCCGGACGCCGACCGCTACGTGCACCGCAACGCCCATTGCGACGTGCTGGTGGTGGGCGCGGGACCGGCCGGCCTTGCCGCAGCGCTGGCCGCCTCCGAGAATGGCCGCCGCGTGATCCTCGCCGACGAGCAGGCGGAGATGGGCGGCAGCCTGCTGGCGGAGCGCACCGCCACCATCGACGGCGTCTCCGCCGCCCAATGGGTGGCGCACGCGCTGACGACGCTGGCAGGCCGCGCCAACGTGACCCTGCTGCCGCGCACCACGGCGTTCGGCTATTACAACCACAACCACGTGGTGCTCACCGAGCGCGTCACCGACCATCTGGAACGGCCCGACCCCAAACTGCCGCGCGAGCGGCTGTGGCAGGTGCGGCCCGCCGAGGTGGTGATCGCCACCGGCGCCCACGAGCGCCCGCTCTCCTTCGCCGACAATGACCGCCCCGGCATCATGCTGGCGGAAAGCGTGCGCACCTACATCAACCGCTACGGCGTGGCGCCGGGCCGGCGCATCGTGTTCGCCACCAACGGCGCCTCCGCCTATGCCGCGGCGGCGGACGCCAAGGCCGCCGGGCTCGATGTCACCATCGTGGACACGCGGCCGGAAAGCGCCATCGGGCCGGAGAAGGCGCTGGCCGCGGGCATCGAGATCCTCGCCGGCCACACCGTGGTGGGCTCCACCGGCGGCAAGGGGCTCACCGGCCTCATCGTGGCGCCGTTCACCGCCGGCAAGGGCGTAGGCGCGCGGCGCACCCTGCCGTGCGATTGCGCCGGCATCTCCGGCGGCTGGACGCCCTCGGTCCACCTGTTCTCCCAGTCGCGCGGCAAGCTCATCTTCCGCGCGGACATCGACGCCTTCGTCCCCGGCATCTCGGTGCAGAAGGAGCGCTCCGCCGGCGCCTGCAAGGGCACCTACGGCCTTTCCGCCATCCTCGCCGAAGGCTGGGCCGCCGGCAGCGGTGCGGCGGGCGCGGACGGCTCCCGCCTGTTCGCCGCAGCCCCGGCGACCCCCACCGGCTTTGCCCCGGCGCGGGTGCTGCCCACGGACGACGATCCGAAGAAGGTGCGTGCCTTCCTCGACTTCCAGAACGACGTGACGGCCAAGGACATCCGCCTTGCCGTGCGCGAGGGCTTCGAGAGCGTGGAGCATGTGAAGCGCTACACCACCAACGGCATGGCCAGCGACCAGGGCAAGACCTCCAACATGGCGGCCCTCGGCCTGTTGTCGGAGATCCTGGAAAAGCCCATTCCGCAGGTGGGCACCACCACCTTCCGCCCGCCTTATACGCCGGTGACCTTCGGCGCCATCATCGGCTCGGCGCGGGGGCAGTTGTTCGATCCCATCCGCACCGCCCCGCTGCATGAGTGGGCGGTGGAGCACGGCGCGAAGTTCGAGAACGTCTCGCTGTGGCGGCGCGCCTGGTATTTCCCCAAGGCGGGGGAAGACATGCATGCGGCGGTGGCGCGCGAATGCAAGGCGGTGCGCGAAAGCGTCGGCATCTTCGATGCCTCGACGCTGGGCAAGATCGAGGTGAAGGGGCCGGATGCGGCGGAATTCCTCAACCGCATCTATCCCAATGCGTGGCTGAAACTGGAACCGGGCAAGTGCCGCTACGGGCTGATGCTGAAGGAAGACGGCTTCATCTTCGACGATGGCGTGGTCGCCCGCCTGGCCCCGGACCTGTTCCATGTGACCACCACCACCGGCGGCGCGCCCCGCGTGCTGGCCCACATGGAGGATTATCTCCAGACTGAATGGCCGGACCTCAACGTCTTCGCCACCTCCACCACCGAGGAATGGGCGGTGATCGCGCTTCAGGGCCCCAAGGCCCGCGATGTGCTTCAGCCCTTCGTCACCGGCATCGACCTTGCGGGCGAGGCGTTCCCGCACATGGCGGTGCGCGTGGGCGAAATTTGCGGCGTGCCGACCCGGCTCATGCGCGTCTCCTTCACCGGCGAGATGGGCTTCGAGATCAACGTGCCGGCGGACCACGCCCGCGCGGTGTGGGAGGCGCTCTACGATTACGGCCAGCGCTTCGGCATCACGCCCTATGGCACCGAGGCCATGCACGTGCTGCGCGCCGAGCGCGGCTTCATCATCGTCGGGCAGGAAACCGACGGCACGGTGACGCCGGAGGATCTCGGCCTCGGCGGCATGGTCTCCAAGGTGAAGCGCGACTTCGTGGGCAAGCGCTCGCTGGCGCGGCCCGACATGGCGCTGGCCGACCGCAAGCAGCTGGTCGGCCTCGCCTCGCTCGACGGCCGCACGGTGCTGGACGAGGGGGCGCAGATCGTCGCCGATCCAGCTCAGGCGGTGCCGATGACCATGCTGGGGCACGTCACCTCGTCCTATCTCAGCCCCAGCCTTGGCCATCCCATCGCGCTGGCGCTGGTTGCCGGCGGCCGGACGCGCATGGGCGAGACCCTGCACGTCACCACCCCCGCCGGGTTCACCACCGTGAAGGTGACCGCGCCGGTGTTCGTCGATCCAGAAGGCAAAAGGGTGAACGGCGTCCAGACGGAAGGAGCGCTCCATGCTTGATACCCCGAAAGCGGCCCGCCGCACCCCCGTCCTGCCTGTGGGCAAAGGCGGCATCGTCTCCCCCCTGCCCCCGGCCGATCGCTTCGTGCTGCGGCTCAAGGGCTTTTCCGGCACCGCCGGCGGCTTCGACCTGTCGGGCGCCCTCAACACCGCCCACGGCATGGCGGAGCGCTTCGCCGCCCGGCTCGGCCCCGACGAATGGCTGCTGGTGCTGCCCGAAGGCGAAGGCGCTGCCGCCCAGGCGGCGCTGGAGGCCGACCTTGTCGGCCGCTTCTTCTCGCTGGTGGCCGTGGGTCACCGCAATGTGGGCATCGCCGTCACCGGCCCGCACGCTGCGGACGTGCTGAACGCCGGCATCGCGCTGGACCTGTCTGACGCCGCCTTCCCGCAAGGCAGCGCCACCCGCACCCTGCTCGGCAAGGCCGACGTGGTGGTGGTGCGGCTGGGTTCTGGCTTCCGGGTGGAATGCTGGCGCTCGTTCGCGCCCTATGTGTCCGGCTTCCTCACCGAGGTGGCACAGGAATTCGCCTGATCGCGGGGGTTGGGTGAAAAGAAAAGCGCGGGACGGAGGTCATCCGTCCCGCGCTTTTTGTTGTTTCGTCTTCACCGTCGACCGCGCGATCTGCCCCCTCTCCCGCGCCGAAGCCGGATGTTTCCGGCTTCGGCTCTTGGGGAACCGAACTCGGCAATAGCCGAGTTCGGGCGGGGGAGGGTTGGGGTGGGGGCAGCACCGCGCCACAAGTACCGACAGCGGGAATGCGGAAACGCCCTGCCCCCTCCCTGCCCTCCCCCGCAAGCGGGAGAGGGTTCACCGTACGGGGCGGAAACTTTGCGCGGAAACACTCCCCTCACGCCATCTGCGTCGTGCCGGCCATGCTCCCACGCAGGATGAGCAGGCCGCACAGGGCCGCCGTCACCACCAGCGTCAGACCGGACACCGCCGCGATGGACGGCTCCAGCTGATAGGACAGGCTGGAGAAGATCTGGATGGGCGCGGTGGTCTGCCGGCTCGCCAGGAAGTAGGTGACGATGAATTCGTCGAACGAGGTGATGAAGGCGAACACCGCCCCCGCGATCACCCCCGGACGAACCAGCGGCAGCACCACCCGCCACAAGGCCACCGGAAGCGAGGCGCCAAGGCTCATGGCGGCCTGTTCCAGCGAGCGATCCATGGCCTGAAGGCTCGCGCCCACGGTGACGATCACATAGGGCACGCACAAGACCAGATGCGCCACCATGAAGCCCGCGAGCGTATCGTCGAAGCGCAGGGGCAGGAACACCCGGTAGATGGCCATGCCCAGCACCACATGGGGCAGCACCATGGGCGAGACCAGAGCGGTGCGCATGGCCTTGCGCATGCGCATGGGCCCCCGATCGAGCCCGATGGCCGCCGCCGTGCCGATGATGACGGCAAGGGGGGTCACCAGCACGGCGATGAGCAGGCTGGTGGACAGTGCCCGCCGCCAGGTCTCGTCGCCGAAGATGAAGGCGTACCACCGAAGCCCGAAATGCTTCGGTGGGAAGGAGAGATAATCCTCCGCCGTGAACGACTGCACCAGCAGGATGAGCTGGGGCAGGATGAGGAACACCATCACCGTCACGGCGATGGTACCCACGAGGAGGCCGATCCGGTTTTCGCTCATCACAGCTCCCCGCGCATGCGCTCGATGCGCCGCTCGGCGCGGCTGGATGCCACCATCACGATGGCGATGAAGGCGAGAAGCACGATGGCGAAGGCCGCCGCCCGGCTCCAGTCGAACTGGGTGCGCACCAGATCTGTCATCACCATGGGCAGGGTGGTGACGAAGCTGCCGCCCATGATCACCGGGGTCAGGTACACCCCCATGGTGAGCACGAACACGAGGGTGGATCCCGCGATCACCCCCGGCAAAGAGAGCGGCACCGTCACCTTGCGAAACACCGTGAAGCGCGAGGCGCCAAGGCTCGACGCCGCCTGTTCCACCGACGGGTCGATGGCGAGCAGCGAGGAGAACACCGGCAGCACCAGAAAGGCGAGATAGACGTGGGTGACGCCCACCACCACGCCGAAGGTGTTGTAGAGCAGCGGCAACGGCGCATCGATGAGGCCGGCCTGCCGCAGCAGCGTATTCACCATGCCCTCGCGCCCCAGCACCAGGAGCCAGGCCACATTGCGCACGATGACCGAGGTGAGCAGCGGCGACACCACGATGGTGAGCGCCACCAGCCGCAGCACCGGCCCCGCCCGCCGCATGAACAAGGCCAGCGGATAGCCGAACACGAGGCAGGTGAGGGTGACGAAGAAGGCGAGGCGCACCGTGCGCGCGAAGATGGAGAAGGTGACGCCATCGGTGAAGAAGGCGGCATAATTGGCGAGCGACAGCTGGGGCGCGCCGGAGGGGTGCACGCTCTCGCCCACCAGCACGCCGAGCGGCATGAAGAAGACGAGGGCGTACAGCGCCATGGCGGGGGCCAGAAGCCCCCACCATCCGAGCCGGCCGAAACCCTGACGACCGAGGTTTTTCAATGACATCCGCTTGCCCCGAGGGTCCGCGAGGGAGGATGGAAGAGAGGCATCGCTCGCCATGACGAGGGCTCCGCGACCGGCTTTCGCTCAGCTCTGCTTCCAGGCGTCCCAGCGCCGGCGCCAATCGGGCAGATTGTCCACGATCACCTCGAAATCCTCCGGCACGGCGCGCGCCAGTTCCTCGCGGGTGGAGACCACCACGCGCTTGGCGATCTCCGGCGGATAGACCACCTTCTGGTTGGGCGAGGCATAGAACAGCCCCTTGGCCAGCGCCTGCTGCGGGGCGACGGTGCAGGAGAAGTTGATGAAGGCCTTGGCGAGGTCCGGGTTCTTCGCACCGCGCGGAATGCAGAACGGGTCGGCCCGGGTGAAGAAGCCTTCCTTCGGCGAGACGAAATCAATCGGCACGCCCTGGTCCTTCAGCGGATACACGCGGCCGTTCCACACCGGCATGATCCACACCTCGCCGGTACGCAGCAATTGCTCGGCCTGGGCGCCGGTGGTCCAGAGCGTCGCAAGATTCGGGCGCAGCTTGGTGAGGGCGGCGAAGGTGGCGTCGTCCACCGGCAGGGGCTTGCCCTTGGCGACGAGGTTGGCCATCTGCAGCGCCTGGTCGAACAGCGCCTCGTTCAGCGCCGCCTTGCCCTTGTACTGCGGGTCCCACAGGTCGGCCCAGGCGGTGGGGGCGGTCTTGATCTTGTCCGTGTTGTAGGCGAGGCCGTAGCTCCACAATACCAGCTTCGGCCCGTGGGGGGTGATGTAATCGGGATAGAGGTTGGCGTATTCCGGCATATCCTTGGCGTCGATGGTCTGGAACAGGTTGTTCCGCACGCCGAAGACATAATCGGGCATCTGCATGGGGATGACGTCCGCATCGGGGCGGCCGGCATCCACCTGGGCCTTGATCTTCGCCATGGGCGGGGACGAGCCCTGCATGGTCAGCACTTCCACCTTCACGCCGGTGGTCTGGCTGAAGGGGTCGATCCAGTGATCCTTGATCACCTTGCCCAGCAGTCCGTCGAAATTATAGACCACCAGCGTCTCGCCGGCCGCCAGCGAACGGGTGATGACGGACGGCGCCGCGAGCGCCCCGGCGGCGGCCACACCGAACGTCTTCAGCGCGGTGCGGCGAGACATGTTCATCTTGTCGCTCATGTTCCTCAAGTCCTCTGGTCGGATGGAAGGTGCGCCCGGTTTCGGGTCGCTTATTCAGGTATTGTTGAAAAAGACGCCCGCCTCAGGCGGCGGGCTTGACCTCATAGAGACAGAAGTCGTGCCCCTCGGCGGCGCACTGCACCTCACGGGCTTCGAGCTTTTGCGGCGCGCCGGCCTGTTCGCAGACGAATTCCAGCGCCCCCGCCAGCCACGGCGCGAACATGTAGCAGAGCTTGCGGCCCGCATTACGCGTCTCGTCCGTCACGAAGGAGGAGTTGTCGAGGCGGATGGTGGCGGTGCCGGCGACGGGATCGATGGCGAGGATGGAGAACAGGCCCCAGCCGCGCTGCGACAGCCGCTTCATGTAGTGGGCGAACACATCGACGCCTTCGAGGCCGTAGACCTCCGCCTGCTTCCTGCACCACACGTAGGCCGAGAGGTGCCCGGCCGGCGCCAGCGCCGCGTCGAAGGCCTGCGCCCCCAGCGCGCCCTCGATGGCGAAGTGGTTGTTGTTGTAGAAATGCTGGGGCACCAGGATCATGGGCATCTTGTCCACGAACCAGCGCCCCGTCGCCGGGTCCACGTCGATCTCGATCTCGGGCTTGGCCATTTTTTCAGTATTCCCGCGTTGAATGGAAGACGATGTGAGGCTTAAGCGCCCCACACGTCCTTGAGCAGCTGGAGCCAGTTCTGCCCCATCACCTTCTCGATGCGGGCAGTCGACCAGCCGCGGGCTTCCATGGCGGCGGTGAGGTTCGGGAAGTCGCCGATCTCGCGGAAGCCTTCCGGATTGATGACGGCGCCGAAATCCGTGAGCTTGCGGCCGAAGCCCTTGTCGTGGGTGATCCAGTCGAAGAAAGGCTTGCCGTAGCCCTGCGTGAAATCGGTGCCCACGCCCACGATGTCCTCGCCGGCGATGTTGATGATGTACTCCATCGCCTCCACGTAATCGGCGACGGACGCTTCCGGCCCCTTCGCCAGGAAGGGCGGGAACATGGTGACGCCGATGAAGCCGCCCTTGTCGGCGATGAAGCGCAACTGCTCGTCGCTCTTGTTGCGCGGATGGGCCTTCAGCCCCGCCGGCAGGCAGTGGGAATAGGCGACGCGCTTCTTGGATGCCTTGATGGTGTCTTCCGAAGTCTTCGGCCCCACATGGGACAGGTCGCACAGGATGCCGAGGCGGTTCATCTCCGCCACCACGTCGTGGCCGAAGTCGGAGAGGCCGCTGTCGGTGCCCTCGTAGCAGCCGGAGCCCACGTAATTCTGGGTGTTGTACGTCATCTGGATGATGCGCACGCCCAATTCGTGGAACAGTTCGAGATATTCGATGCGGTCCTCGATGCCCGAGGTGTTCTGCCAGCCGAGGATGATGCCGGTCTTGCCCTCGGCCTTCGCCTTCAGGATGTCTTCAGTGGTGTAGACCTGGGAGATGATGTCGGCGTTGGCCGCGAAATCCTTCTTCCACTTGGCGATATTGCGCATGGTCTCGGTGAAGTTGTCCCACACGCAGCAGGTGCAGTTGGCGGCGGTGAGGCCGCCCTTGCGCATGTCCTCGAACACCGCGCGGCCGAAATCGGAGATGATGAGGCCGTCGATGACGACAAGCTGTTCGTGCAGGCTGGACACGGCTTGATCTTCCTTCGTGGGCGAAACGTGCAAATTCACGGCGAAATGCCTTCTTGAGGTGCCGGCCTTACGCCGGCGAATACTGGAAAAGGGAACGGGTGCCCGTTCACACCGGCACGAGAGTTCCGGCCTCGGGCTGCCAGGAGACGCGCACGGCGCGACCGGGGCTGAGCGGCGCGGGGCCGCCCACCGCCGGCGAGGGTCGGCGGGCAATCAGCGTCACGCCCGAGGGCAGGCGCACGCGATAATCGATGACGAGGCCGCGATAGGTGGCGAACTCCACCTCGGCGGACAGGGTGTTGGCGAGCAGCGCCTCGTCGGTGCCGTCGAGGATCACCCGCTCGGGCCGCAGCGCCAGAGCGAGGTCTCCGGAGAGCCCGGCCACCGGCACCGCCACCACCTCGCCGCTCTTGAGGCGGAACCGCCCGACGCTTTCCAGCGTCCCGGCCAACAGGTTGGTCACGCCCATGAATTCGGCGACGAAGTGGGAGGCCGGCCGCTCGAACAGGTCGTCCGGCGCGCCCATCTGCTCGATGCGCCCGGCGCGCATCAGCACCACCCGGTCGGCCACCGAGAGCGCCTCATCCTGATCGTGGGTGACGAAGATGGTGGTGATGCCGAGCTGCTGCTGGATGTTGCGGATCTCCAGCTTCATCTCGTTGCGCAATTGCGCGTCGAGGTTGGAGAGCGGCTCGTCGAGCAGCAGCACGTCCGGCTCGATCACCAACGCGCGGGCAAGCGCCACCCGCTGCTGCTGGCCGCCGGAGAGCTGCTTGGGCAGGCGATCGGCGAGATGGGAAAGCTTCACCCGGTCGAGCGCCGTCTTCACCTTTCGGGCGATGTCGGCCTTGGGCAGCTTGCGCATCTGAAGCCCGAAAGCCACGTTCTCGCCCACGCTCATGTGCGGGAACAGCGCGTAGTTCTGGAAGCCGAAGCCCATGTTGCGCTTGTTGGGCGGCAGCGACGTGAGATCGCGCCCGCCCACCAGGATGCGCCCCTCGGTGACGGGGATGAAGCCGCCCACCATGCGCAGGGTCGTGGTCTTGCCACAGCCGGAGGGGCCGAGCAGCGCCACCAGCTCGCCCTGGCGGATGTTGAGCGAGACATTGTCCACGGCGGTGGTGGCGTCGTAGCGCTTGACGATGGACTGGAGGACGACGTCGGACATTCAGGTCACTCCGAAAACAGGCGTTTCAGAAGGCCCGCGCGAGGCGGGCATAGCGGTCGCTGGCGATCAGCAGCGCGCCGATGATGAGGATCTGCACGGTCGCGACCGCCGCCACCGTGGAATCGAGGTTCCATTCCAGATACGAAACCAGCGCGATCTGGAGCGTGGTGCGGCCCGGCCCCACCAGGAAGATCGACTTTTCAAGGTCGATGAAGGACACCACGAAGGAGAACAGCGCCGCCGCCACAATGCCGGGCTTGATGATGGGCAAAGTCACCCGGAAGAAGGTGGTGAGCACCCCCGCGCCCAGCGAGCGCGCCGCCTCCTCATAGGACGGGCTCATGCCCACCAGGGAGGCCGTCACCAGCCGCACCGTCCACGGCAAGGCGATGAGGCCATGGGCGATGAGCAGGCCCGGCAAGGTGCCGGCGATCTCCACGTCCAGCAGCACTTCCAGCTCGATGAAGGCCATGAACAGCGCCGCCCCGCCGACGATGCCCGGCACCACCATGGGCGAGAGCAGCACGGTCTGGATGGCGTCCCGCCCCGGAAAGCGATAGCGCACCAGGGCCAGGCTCGCCGGCACGCCCAGCACCAGCGATATGGCCACCGCCACCAGCGCGGTCTCCACGCTGGTGATGAAGCCGTTGCGGAACGCCTCCTGTTCCCAGGCGCGGACATACCAGCTGAAGGTATATCCGGTGGCCGGGAAGGACAGGATGCGGTTGGCGAAGAAGCTCACCCACACGATGGCCACCAGCGGCAGCAGCACGAAGGCGAGCACCAGCGCCGAGAGCGCGGCGTAGATGCGGTTGATGGCGAGAATGCCCATAGCCCCCCTCACTCGCTCCAGCGGCGATAGCGCCGCTGCACCAGGACGTTGGCGGTGGTGGTGAGCACGAGCGTCACCGCCATCAGCACGAAGGCGAGCGCCGCGCCGAAGGGCCAGTTCATGGCTTTCGCCACCTGCTGGTAGACGGCGGGCGCCATCATCTGGAAGCTCGGGCCGCCGATGAGCACGGGCGTCGCATAGGCGTTCATGGAGAGGATGAAGCACAGCATGGTGCCGGCGAGGATGCCCGGCAGTGCCAAGGGCAGCACCACCCGCCACAGGGTGGTGAGGTGGGAGGCGCCAAGGCTGGAGGCGGCGGCTTCCAGATTGGCGTCGATGCCCTCGATGATGCTCTGCAGCGTCACGATCATGAACGGCAGCAGCACCGAGACGAGGCCGATAACCACGGCGGTGGGTGTGTACATGAGCTTCACCGGCGACAGGCCGAGGGTGCTGACAAATGCGTTGAACAAGCCCTTGTCACCCAAAATCACCATCCACGCCGCCGTGCGCACCGCATTGCCCATGAGCAGCGGCAGGATGACGAGGAGGAGCAACCGCCCCTTCCATTTGTCGCTGGCCTGCCGCACCAGAAAGTACGCCACCGGAAAGCCGGCAAGGAGGCACAGGAGTGTGGAGAGGCCGGACACCCACAGGGTGGTCGCCAGCACCTCCTGGTAGTAGCTGTCGGCGAAGAATTTCTGGTAGTTGGCGAGGGTCAGCGCCTCCACCATCATCTGCCCCGGCACGAACCGGTTCAGCGAATAGCGGAACATGAGGGCGAGCGGACCCATCAGCGCCAGCACCACGAACAGGGTGCCGGGCGCGGCGAGGCCGAAGGCCGGCGACAGGCGCCGGCGTTCCCGCGCACCCGGCGCGGGAAGATTAAGGGGCGGAGCGGTGGCGCCGCCGGGGTTGGTCGTTGCTGCGGACATGGCCGAACCCGACATGCCGGCCGCGCTCAGCGGGCGATGTTCTTGTTCCACCACTCAAGCCATTCCGCCGTATTCTTCGCCACGTGGGCGTAATCGGGGAATTTCAGGGCCGCCGCCTGCGCCGCCGTGAAGTCCACCTTGGCGCGCAGTTCGTCGGTCAGCTCCGCCTTGGCGTTGGCCGGGGCGTAGAAGCTGGCGCCGGCAAGACCGGCCATGGCTTTGCGGTCCAGCATGGCGTTGAAATAGATATAGGCGAGGTCGGGGCTCGGCGCGCGCTTGGGCAGGGCCGCGCCGAACATCACCGCGATGGCGCCTTCGGACGGATACTGGATGGCGAGAGGGGCGCCGTCATTGGCCCATTGCAGGCCGCGCGCCTTGTAGTTCACCGCGATGTCCACCTCGCCATTGACGAGGCCGGCACCGAGCTGCTGGTGGGCAGCATAGATGCGCGGCTGGGTCAGCTCCTTCAGCTGGATCAGCCGTTCCTTGCCCTGCTCGGTATTGGTGACGTTGCCGCCTTTGATCAGGCCGGCCATCATGATGTAGTTGAAGTAAAGCTGGTTGGTAAGGCCGATCCTGCCGGCCCATTTCTTGTCCCACAGCTCTTCATAGGACTTGGGCGGGTTCGGCACCTTGTCCTTGTTGTAGATGATGGAGACACCGCTGTAGAGCCACGGCACGAAGAAGGGCTTGGACTTCAGCGCCGGCACCACGTCGGCGTAATTGGGCACCTTGGCGAAATCGATGTCGCTCAGCACGTCCTGGGCGTTCAGCTCCACGCTGTCGCCCTCGTTGATGTGGATGACGTCGATGGTGCCGCGCTTGAGCCGCTTCTCGGCGATCAGCTTGGCCTTGCGCTCCGGCTCCATGCCGAGGTCGCGGACGATCTTGATGCCGC
Organism: Xanthobacter autotrophicus; assembly: GCF_005871085.1. Taxonomy (GTDB): domain Bacteria; phylum Pseudomonadota; class Alphaproteobacteria; order Rhizobiales; family Xanthobacteraceae; genus Xanthobacter; species Xanthobacter autotrophicus. The sequence continues at coordinate 51,199 of NZ_VAUP01000042.1, forward strand.
GGCTTTCCACCAGCGGCGCTTCCACGAAGCGGATGGTCCGCTCGTTCCAGTCGCCACCCCAGTTGGAGACGACGAGGGTCCCCTCCTGCGCGCGAACAAGGCGCGGGGCGGCGAGCACCGCCGCCCCCGCACCGAGCGCTCCAAGGACGGCACGCCGGGATGGCGCACCCGAAAGGGTGAGATCAGTCTTCGTCATGTCCGCCTCTGGATTTTATTTTTTGATGTCGAAGTCGAAGTCGTCGATGTCGGAGAACGTCTTGAAGTCGCCGCGCCGGAGCGCGGCGACCCGATCAGGCCGCGGCGCGAGACTTGGCGCCGACTTCGTCGAGGTAGGAGATGCAGCGCTCCAGCGGCTCCACATCGGCGAACTTCGCGTCGATGTCGAAGAGGTTCCAAGCCACCGCGCCGGGCACCCGGTCGCCGATGCACTCCTTCACCGCGATGGTGCGGAAACCTTCCGCCAGACCGTCGCAAAGCGTTGTGCGCACGCAGGCGGAGGCGGTGACGCCGGTCACCAGGATGGTGTCCACATTGTTGGCCCGCAGGAAGCCGGCGAGATAGGTGCCATGGAAGGCGGAGGCCCGCTTCTTGATGAGCACCTGCTCACCCTTCACCGGCTCGATGCGGCTGTCGATGGCCCACAGTTCGGGCTTGGACTGGTCCACCACCTCGATGGGAATCTTGTGGTGCCACAAGCCCATATCGGTCGCGGCCTGGGTCTCGTCGGTGACCTGGTAGCAGGTGGTCACATGCACCACCGGGTGGCCGTTGCGCCGGCAGGCGGCGAGCAGAGCCTGCACCCCAGGGATGATCTGGTCGTCGATCTTCTCGCAAGTGAACGGGTTGCCGGGACGGGTCCAGGCATTGGCCAGATCCACGTTGATCAGCGCCGGCCGGCTGCCGAATCCCACCCGCCGCTGGAAGCCGCGCCCCTGGTACAGGGAGGTTGCCTGTTCGAAGGCGCGCGTCAGCGCCGCATCGAGATCTTCCTCGAACGCCATAGTCGTTGTCCCTGCTGGTTTTCCGCCCGTCTGCGCCGGACTTGCAGGGACAAGATTGCTCAATCTTCTATGACAGGAGAAATTCCAAATTCGGCACGATTGATGCAATTTCTGATATGAATGACGCCATGCGCTTCGATCTCCGCCACGTCCGTGCCTTCGTCCTCCTCTCCGAGGAACTGCACTTCAGCCGCGCCGCCCAGCGCGCCCACATGACCCAGCCGGCCATGAGCCGCCTGATCCGCGACCTGGAGCAGGACGTGGGCGTGCCGCTGATCGCCCGCACCACCCGCTCGGTGGAACTGACCGAGGCCGGCAAGGCCTTCCTCGCCGACGGCCGCGCCGCCCTGGAGCGGCTGGAGCGCGCCGTCACCAATGCCCGCCGCACCGCCAGCGGCGAGGTGGGCCTGCTGCGCATCGGCTACATGGACTTCGCCATCAACGGCCGGCTGCCGGAATTCCTGAGCGCTTTCAGTCGCTACCGGCCGGAAATCCGGCTGGAGATCTCATTCATCCCCACCTTCAAGCAGCAGGAGGCGCTGCTGGCGGAACGCATCGACATCGGCTTCATGATCGGACCGTTCGAGGAGCCGAGCATGGCGAGCTACACCTTCGACGACAACCGCTACGTGGCGCTGCTGCCCATCACCCACCCGCTCTCCAACGTGCGCACCCTGCGCCTCTCGGACCTTGCGGACCAACCCTTCGTGCTCGGCTCGGGGGAGAATTGGGGCGCCTTTCGCAACGCCTTCTTCTCCATCTGCCACCGCGCCGGTTTCACCCCGCGCATCGCGCAGGAGGCCTCCTCCTCGGAAGGCATCTTCGGGCTGGTGGCGGCGGGCGCCGGGGTCTCGGTCTATGCCAGTTGCGTGCGCAACCTGCAGCGGCGCGGCATCGTCATCCGCGATCTCGATGATGTGTCGGAAAAGATCGTCACCGTCGCCGCCTGGGCAACGCCGGTACACTCGCCGGCGGTCTCCATCTTCACCGATTTCATGTTGCGGGTGTGGGGCAGCGTCTAGCCGCAGCGCCGCCCGGAACCAGACCCTCCGGCCGGACGCCTGATCACCGGGATGTGGGATAGAGCGGCTGGAGGCCACGGGCCTTGCGACCGTTGCGCGCCTTCGCGGCGCGTCGTTCGGCGGCGAGAGCCTTGCGCAAGGCGCGCCCATCCCACGCCGTCGCATCGCCCGCATACAGGTGCTGGTTCAGTTCCGCCACCGCCTGCGCCATCCCGGGGGTGCGCGGTGCCTCACCGCCCATCCCGCCCATGGCACGGGCGAGGGTGAGCCAGGCGCGGTGGGCGGCGGCCGCATCATTGCTGCGACAGGCGACATCGAGCGCCCGCGCCGCCGCCTCCACATCCAGGGGCACCAACGCCGGCCGCCCGGCCATGCGTCCGCTCCCGACCGGCCGGACAGCTCCGGGATAGGTCGGGTCCGGCGCACGCTCGGCCTCGCCCGGGCGCCGCCGGCGGCCGCTGTAGAAGACGGTTCCGACCACCAGCACGGTCACGGCGAGCACGGCCAGCACATCGCGCACGTTCCAGCCGCCCTGCGGTCCACCGGCGGTCGGCGATGGAGCGGGCACGGCAACGGGAGAGGCCTGCGCCCGCGGTGCGCTGCCGTCGGCGGATGCCGCCACGGTGAGGGTCACGGCCGGCAGAGTGGCGGTCTCGGCCCGGTTCGCCACAATGTTCCACCAGGGCACGGAGATGGCCGGCAGCGTCACCGTTCCGGCGCGCGTGGGCACCACGGAGACCCGCGTCTCCACCACCGCGCCGACGCCGCCGTCCACCGACGTGGCCTCAGGCTTGCCCTCGTCGGCGTACTGGCGGACGCCCTCCACCTCCGGCGCGGCGAGCGGCGGCAACTGGCCGGGGCTCGCGCCCTTCACCTCCAGCCGCAGAGTGCGTACCAGCGCACCGCCAACCCTGGCTTCGCCCGGCGGACGCGACCAGCTTTCCCGAAGCGTCGCGGACCGGGCCGGCAGGAACCAGCCGGTGACGCCGGCGGGGCGCGGGCGCACCTCCACCTCCACCGGATTGGAATAGACCGTAACCTTGCGGCCGGCATTGAAGCCGCCGCCGAGCCACGGCATGGCCGGCCGCCCCAAGGTGCGGGCCTGCTCCTGCGCGCCCGGCGGAGACGTGGGGATGGAGGCCTTGAGCGCCACGGAGGGAATCTGGATGGTGCCGGTGCGCTGGGGCCGCATGACGTAGCGCAGCTCCACCACGCGGAAACGCTGACGGCCGAACACACGGGAATAGGTTTTCAGCCCGCCGTCAGGCGTGAAGGAGGCGCCATCGGCCTCCGGCTGTCCCGCCGTCGCCTCCAGCGCACCGACGCGGTCAAACATGCGCACCACCACGGGAATCTCACTCTGGAGAAAGAAAGGCGGTGTGCCCTGCACGTCCACCGCCAGCGAGAGCGGCTCGTCATCGGGCGGCTCGATGGCGGCGCCCGGGGCGATGGTGAGATCGATGGGAGCGCTCGTCTCCCCGCCCACCGAAAGGGCAGGAATGGTGAGACGGCCGGCGTGCTTCGCCACCAGTGTCAACACCCATTCATTCACCTCGACCCGTTGCCCGGCCACGGTGTCCATGCGGCTGCGCTTGCGCCGGTCGAGGATGTCGAAGTCCTTCGACAGGGAAGTCACGTTCGGCGGTTCCAGGCTGTCGCGGCCGGCAAGGCTCAGGACCAGCTCGAAGGGTTCGCCCTGGTCCGTGGGCAGCCGTTCGATGCTTGCCTTGAAGGCGCCGGCCAAGAGCGGCGTCGCAGCGACGAGCGCAACCAGCAGGAGGACGAGGCGCAGCACGACGCGCATCATGGCTCGCCCTCCACCTGGATGTTCGCTGGACCGCCCATGTAGCGCGCGCGGATGCGGGCCCGCAGCAGGCCTCCGGGATCATCCGGCACCTGGCGTAGCGCCTGCTCACGGCTCTGCTCGTCGTCGGACAGGGACTGGAGCGCCGCCTTGGCGTCCTTGCCACCGGGCGGCGGCGGCGGCGCGGCGGCGGTCGGCGCCACCTGGGTGGGGCCAGAGGGCGGAGGCTCGAACGCCTTGTTCGCGTCCCGGCTGTCATGCGGCACATCGGGCGTGCCCTGCGGCAGGGGCGGTGGCGGCGCAGCCGGAGGAGAAGGCGGGTTCGCCTGCGGCTGAGGCTGGGGGGGCTGGTCCGGCGACGGCTGCGGGGCAGCGGCGATCTCGGGCGGCCGGCGCGGCGGCAGCGGCGCAGGCGCCGGCAGTGGTCCGGGCGGCTGTGGCGCAGCTCCGGACTGCTGCGGATCACCCTTGTCAGGCTCGCCGGGCTTGTCCTTCTGCGGGTCGGCGCCCGTCTTGCCTGCGTCCGGCTTCGGATTATCCGGCTTGGAAGGGTCGGGCTTGGAAGGGTCGGGCTTGGAAGGGTCGGGCTTGGAAGGGTCGGGCCTGGAAGGGTCGGACTTGTTCGGATCAGGCTTACCGGGATCGGATTTGCCGCCGGCATCCTGCTTGCCGCCGCCACCGCCTCCCCCGCCGCCGGAATTGCCCTTGTCCTTCTTCTGGTCGTTCTTCTTCTCGTCGTCCTTCTTCTTGCGGGCGTCGATGATGCCCTGCACCAAGTCGCGGTTGAACTTGGCATCCGCGTCGGCAGGATCGGCCTTCAGCGCGGCGTCGTAGGCGGCGACGGCCTCCTCCAGCCGGTCGGAACGAGCCAGCGCGTTGCCACGGTTGTAGTCGGCGCCGGGCATCCGCGCATAGGCTTCGGCCGCGCCCGGGTTGTCGCCGGCCTTGTAGCGGGCGGCCGCGCGCCACGCCGGGTTCTCGAAGCGCTGGGCGGCGGTGGCGTAGTCCCCAGCGCCGAAGGCGGAGGCGCCCTGCTGGTCCGGCCGCGCCCACAGATCGTCCCATGTCCCCGCCGCCGCCGGACTGGGCGCGAACATGGCCGGCAGGGCGGCGAGAAGCAGCACGGCGATCCACCCCCGCCGGAAAGCCAGCGGCGCCAGCAGCACGGAGATGAGGAGCACGAACGGCCCCATGTCCGCCCAGACGTCGGCTGTGAACCCGTCCTGATCGACCGGCGGCGCCGTGGCGGAAGCACTCGTCAGCGGCAGGGTGCTTTCCAGGTCGCTGTCGTCGGCGGTGAGGCGGGAGAAAGTGCCGCGCCCGGCAACCGCGAGGGCCGAGAGGCCCGCCGCATCCAGAGGCGCCGCCCCATCCGCACCCGAGGCGCCGACGCCGATCACATTGACCTTGAAGCCCGCCGCCGCCGCCGCCCTGGCCGCGGCCTGCGCCTTGGCGGGATCATCTCCGGTACTGTCGGCCAGGATGAGGATGCGCCCGCTGGAAGCGCCGGCGCCCTTCAGAAGCTCCACCCCCTTCTCGATGGCGAGATCGGTGCGGGCCGGGCCGCCGCGCATCAGGTTGGTGGCGAGGTCCGGCAGCATCTGGCCCACCACGCGGGCGTCTTGCGTGAGCGGCGCGGCGGTGAAGGGAATGTCGGCATAGAGCACCAGTGCCACCTCGCCGCCGCGCATGCGCGAGAGGACGTCCGCCACCTTGTAGCGGGCGGCGGCAAGGCGGGTGGGGCTGGCATCGCTGGCGCCCATGGAGCGGGTGAGGCTGAGCGCCACCACCACGGGCTCCAACCGCCCGCCCGCCGGCTGCGGCAGCTTCTCCCAGGTCGGCCCGGCAATGGCGAGGATGGCCGCGGCCCAGCCCACGAGCAGCAGCGCAATCGGCCAGCGGCCCGTCTGGCGCCCGCCCGATGCGGCGAGATGGACGAGCAGATGGGGGTCGACCACCCGCGACCAATCGTTCGATCCCTGCTTGAGCCGGCGCCACAGCAATGCCGTGAGCACGACCGCCGGCACCAGGGCCAGCAGCCATTCGGGCCGCAGGAAATGGAAGCTCGCGGGCATCAGGCGGAGCCTTCCACACGCGCCGGCTCAGCCCCGCCCGCGCGGCGGCCCAGCGGCCGGTTCATCACCAGCAGCGCCGACATGAGAAAGCTCACAAGCAGCGCCGCCCCGAGCGGCCAGTAGAACAGGGCGATGGAGGGCCGCACGAACTGAGGGTCCCCGGCCACCGGTTCAAGGCGGTCGATGTCGGCATAGATGGCGGCGAGGCCCTTGTCGTTCCGGGCACGGAAATACTGGCCGCCGGTGAGTCCCGCGATCCTTTTCAGTGCCTCCTCGTCGAGGTCGCCGGACGGGTTCATGGGCGCGCCGGGCATGAAATCCATGCCGTCGGCGCCGACGCCGATGGTGTGGATCCGCACATTCTCCTTCGCCGCGATGGCCGCCGCCTCCATGGGGTCGAGCACGCCGGAGGTGTTGGCACCGTCAGTGAGCAGGATCAGCACGCGATCCTTCGCCGGTCGGTCGCGCAGGGTCTTCACCGCGAGCCCAATGGCGTCGCCGATGGAGGTGTTGCGCCCGGTCATGCCGATGGAGGCCTCGGCGAGGAGTTGGCGAACCACGGTGCGGTCAAGCGTCAGCGGCGCCTGCACATAGGCCCGCGTGCTGAACAGGATGAGGCCGATGCGGTCGCCAGTGCGGCGGGCGATGAAGTCGTCCGCCACCCTTTTCACCACCTGGAGCCGGTTCGCCGGCACACCGGACTGGACCAGGTCCGGCGACGACATGGAGGCGGAGAGATCCACCGCCAGCATCATCTCGCGGCCTTCCACGGGGATGGCGATGGGTGTGCCCACATAGACCGGCCGCGCGGCGGCAATGACCAGAAGGGTCCAGATGAAGGCGAGCGCCGCCAGCCGCAGGCGGCTGAAGCGGGGACGGCCGTTGGCGACGAGGCCGGCGTGGGCCAGTTCCGCGAAGAACGGCAGGCGCAGGGCACCGGTCCGCCGCTCCGGCGCGCGCGGCAGCAGCAGGCGGACCAGGAACGGCAGCGGCAGCAGTGCCAGCACGAAGGGCCATTGCAGCGTAATCATGCGCGCGCCCTGATCCAGCGCCGCACGGCGGCGACAAAGGCCTTGGGCGCGATCCCGGCATCGGGGGCGGCGGCCGGCGGGTAATAGGGCGCGCGGGCGAGGAACGCGGCCTCGGCAACGCCGAAGCCGGCCTTGCCGGCCACCAGCACCCGCGCCCACGCTTCCCCGGTGAGGGCCGTGGCCTCATCCCCCGACTGGGCGCGCACGAGCCGGCGAAGCACGCCGGAGGCCGCGACGGCGATGGTCTGGGGATCGGGCAGGCCATCGCGGCCGCCGTCTTGGGCGCCCACCTGCGCCAGCGTCGCCTCGAACTCCTTCAAAGCCTTGTAGGCGAGGGTCTGCCGCCAGCGCCATTCGCGGATGGCGAGCACCACCCCCACCAGCAGGACCAGGCCGGCCAGCGCGTACCAACCGGGCGCGGGCGGCCAGAACGGCACGTCCGGAGGCAGATGGATATCCCGCAGAGTGGCCAGTGATTCCTCGAGGGACGGGGCGGGAGGGGCGTCGGGGATTTTCCCCCCCGGCGTCAGGAAATCCGGGGTCGAGAAATCCGGCACGGAGGGAGCGGTCGTGGTGGGAGAGGTCATGCCGAGGCACGCCCCAATACCCGCCGCCCCGCCGACTGGAACGGTCGCAGCCGTTCAGGATGCAGCACGTCCGCCGGATCGGTGCCGGTCTCAAGATCGAGGAAGGTCATGCCGCGTTCGCGGCAGATCCGCTCGACGCCGTCGTGGCGCGCGGCGAAGCGCTGGGCATAGGCGGCCCGAAGCGCCGCCCGCTCCGCATCGAGCCGCGCCACCGCCACCCCGTCAGTAACGGGATAGAGGCCGGGGTCGGGCATATGCGCCTCCAGCCGGTCGAACACGAACAGGCAGGTGACGTGGTTGTCCACCGCGAGCCGCTCCATCTCGCGCACCCCATGAGCGTCTAGATCGGCAAAGTCGGTGACGAGGAAAACGAGCGTGCCGGGCCGCGCCAGCGCACGGGTCCGCGCCAGGGCCTCCGCCAGCGCAGGGCCGGTCGCCTCGGGCCGCGCCGGCTCGGCGGTGGCATCTGCCACGGCGCGGACGAAGTTCAGGATGCGCCTGCGGCTGCGTTCCGGCTGGAAGGCGCCGACGCCGGAGGGCGCCAGCACGACGCCCCCGACCCGGTCACTGCCAGCGATGCCCACCCAGGCCAGAAGCGCCGCCGCCTTGGCCGCCAGCACCGATTTGAAGCTGCCGCGCGTGCCGAAGCGCATGGCGGCGCGCGCATCGACGAGGATCAGGACGGGGCGCTCGCGCTCCTCCTGGAACAGCTTGGTGTGGGTCCGCCCGGTGCGGGCGGTGACGCGCCAGTCGATGGTGCGCACGTCATCGCCGGGATGATAGGCACGCACCTCGTCGAATTCCATGCCGCGGCCGCGGAAGGACGAGCGGTGGCCGCCGAACTGGTGGGTCCGCACCTTGCCGCCGGGCGCAAAGCCGCCGCCCCCGCGCGGGCGCACCGCCAAGAGGTCCGGCAGGCGGGCAACGATGCCCTTCAACGGATCCTTTTCCGACATCTCCCGTTTCGACATGGCGGTCCGCGACCTCAGCCCACCGGCACCCGGGAGATGAGGAGGTCGATGAAATCGTCGCTCGTCACCCCGTCCGCCTCGGCCTCGAAGGTCATGAGCACCCGGTGGCGCAGCACCGGCTTCAGCACCGCCTGCACATCCTCCGGCACCACATAGTCGCGCTTGCGCCGCCAGGCATGGGCGCGGGCGCAGCGGTCGAGGGAGATGGTACCGCGCGGGCTCGCCCCGAAACTCACCAGCCCTTCCAGATCGGCACCGTAAAGCTCGGGATGACGGGTCGCCTGCACCATTTGAAGCAGGTATTCCTCCACCGGCTCAGCCATATGCACGGCCGCCACCGCGCGCCGGGCGGCGAACACCACCTCCTGCGGCAGGGGCGGGCCGAAGTCCGGTGCCACGCCCCGCGCCTCCCCGCGCACCAGGCGCAGGATCTCGCGCTCGGCGGCGATATCGGGGAAATCGATGCGCACGTGCAGCAGGAAGCGGTCGAGCTGGGCTTCGGGCAGCGGATAGGTGCCCTCCTGCTCGATGGGGTTCTGGGTGGCCATCACCATGAACAGGTCGTCGAGGCGGTAGGTCTTGCCGCCCACCGTCACCTGACGCTCGGCCATGGCCTCCAGCAGGGCCGACTGGACCTTGGCCGGGGCGCGGTTGATCTCGTCGGCGAGGATGAAATTGTGGAACAGCGGGCCCTTCTGGAACCGGAAGGTGCCGTCCTCGGGCCGATAGATGTCGGTGCCGGTGAGGTCGGAGGGCAGAAGGTCCGGCGTGAACTGGATGCGCTGGTCGCTGAGGTCGATGGCGCGGGCCAGAGCCTTGATGGCCTTGGTCTTGGCAAGGCCCGGCGCGCCCTCCACCAGAAGGTGGCCATCGGCCAGCACGGCGATGAGCAGCAATTCCACGAAGGCCGGCTGGCCAAGGATGCAGGCGTTCATGTAGGTGGCGAGATCATCGAACGCCCGGTCGAGCCCGGCACTCTCGTGAGCCCCGCCCCCAAGAGCACCGCCCCCAAGAGCCCCGGCCCCATGAGCACCGCCCGCCTGAGCGGCCCGCTCATGCGCAACCCGTTCTGGCCCGGCGCGATCCGACACGGGGGTCCGCGCCCGGCCAAAGGCGCCTTCCAGGAAACTGGCGTCACGGCTTGTCGTCATGAAAGAAGGGTTCCGGTCTCGCGCGAGGTTGCGTTCCTTATATCGCCGCGAACGCGTGATCGCACATTATCTCGCATTCATTTTTCGGCCAGCGGGGGCGCCCTGCGACGGATGGAGCCATGACGCACGGTTGAGCCCGGGGACCGCTCCCGCCAAGATGACGCCAACCCAGCTCCTATGGTCCAACCTTTGCCCTGGCGACCCGGGCCCCTGACACAGCGGAGAATTCCCCCCTTGCCCGATCCGTCCCCCGACGCGCGCCGCTCCGCCCCGGCGGTCGCGCGCAACCGCGAGCCCATCGCCGCCCAGCTTTTGCAACTTCTGCCGGCAACCGGGCTGGTGCTGGAAATCGCCAGCGGCACCGGCGAGCACGCGGTGTATTTCGCCCGCAGGATGCCCCACCTCACCTGGCAACCCTCCGACCCCTCCCCCGAGGCGCGGGCCTCCATCGCCGCCTGGACCGCGGCGGAAGGCCTTGCCAACGTGCGCCCGCCCCTCGCCCTGGATGCCGCTGCCACAAACTGGCCGGTGGACAAGGTGGACGCGGTGGTATGCGTCAACATGATCCACATCAGCCCGTGGGAGGCGACGGAAGGGCTCATGCGCGGCGCCGGTGCCCGCCTGCCGCCGGACGGCGTGCTGTTCGCCTATGGTGCGTTCCTGCAGGACGGCGTGCCCACCGCCCCCAGCAACGTGGCCTTCGACGCCGACCTTAAACGGCAGGACCCGCGCTTCGGACTGCGCCACCTTCGCGACGTGGCCGCCTGCGCGGCCAAGAACGGCCTCGCCCTCGCGCGGGTGGTCGAGATGCCGTCCAACAACCTGTCGCTGGTGTTCCGCAAGGTGATGGCGGTTTCACCGGGTACCGGCGCTGTGCCATAGTCGGGCACCGCGCGGCCTTGGGTGGATTGGGGTGAGCCAGACTCACCGCAATCTGCTATCAGGACCGGGCTGGATCTTCCGCTCGATGCCCCTTCCGCTCGAGGACCCTTCATGGCGCGCGTCGTCGATCCCTACATCAAGGTATCGTCCCCCCAGATCTTCCTGGTGCGGATGATCGTGTTCCTGGCCCTGTGCGCGGCGCTCGCCGCCGTGCTGCACCGGCAGATCGTCGCCGCCTTCCTCAACAATCCGGGCCTCAACGGCGTGATCTTCGGGGTGCTCGCCGTGGGCATCATCCTCGCCATCCGGCAGGTGGCGCGGCTTTTCCCCGAGGTGGAATGGGTGAATTCCTTCCGCCTCTCCGATCCGGGGCTGGCGGTGGCGCGCCCGCCCACCCTGCTGGCGCCCATGGCGGCGCTACTGGGCGACCGGGTGGGGCGCATGTCCATTTCCCAGGCCACCATGCGCTCGATCCTGGATTCCATCGGCACCCGCCTCGACGAAAGCCGGGACATGGGGCGCTATCTGACCGGCCTTCTGGTGTTCCTCGGCCTGCTCGGCACCTTCTGGGGCCTTCTGGAAACCGTCTCCTCCATCGGTACGGTCATCAGCTCGCTCCAGGTGGGGCCTGATGCCGGCTCCATCTTCGAGGACATGAAGACCGGCCTTGCCGCCCCCCTCGGCGGTATGGGCACGGCGTTCTCGTCCTCCCTGTTCGGCCTGTCGGGCTCGCTGGTGCTGGGCTTCCTCGATCTTCAGGCCGGCCAGGCGCAGACGCGCTTCTACACCGATCTGGAGGACTGGCTCTCCACCACCGTGCGCGACCTCGACGATGCGCCACGCGAGCCGCCCCGCGGCTTCGGTGCCGAGCGCGACCCGGCGCGCCTGTCCGCTTCGGCGCAGCCCGCGACCCCGCCCCTCGCCCTGCCGCCGCCGCAGCCGGCCTTCGACACCGCTCCGCTGGTCTCTGCCATGGGCCGGCTGGAGAAGACCATGACCGAGGCGGGGTCCCAGCGGGTCACCACCGCCATGTCCCAGCTCGCGGAAAGCCTTCAGGGCCTCGTCACCCACATGCGCTCGGAACAGGCGTTACTGAAGCAGATGATCGAGGCGCAGGGCGCCCAGCAGGAGGAGCTGAAGCGCCTCGTCCGCCGGCTGGAGGACGAGACCTCGGGCCGGAGCAGGCCATGAGCGGATACGGGGATCAGGGCATGAGCGGACGCGGCGATCGGGGCATGAGCGGAAACGGGAGCTGAGCCATGGCCCTGGGCAGACGCGGTCGCGACCGCCACATCGACTACTGGCCCGGCTTCGTGGACGCCTTGTCCACGCTGCTGCTGGTGTTCATCTTCCTGCTGTCGGTGTTCATGCTCACCCAGTTCTTCCTGACCCAGGAGATGTCGGGCAAGGACAATGTGATGCAGCGGCTGCAGGCGCAGATCCGCCAGCTCACCGAGCTGCTCTCGCTGGAGCGCGCCACCGGCCAGACCACGGACGGCGAGCTTGCCACCCTGCGCGCCTCGCTCGAGGCCACCGAAACCGAGCGCGACCGCCTCAAGGGCCAGCTTTCCGCCGCCCCGGTCCCCACCTCCGACGAAGGCCGCACCCGGGCGCTCGCCCGCGAGGTGGACCTCCAGAAGGACGTGGCAGCCCGCGCCATCGCCCAGATCGAGCTGCTCAACCAGCAGATTTCCGCCCTGCGCCGGCAGATGGCGGCGCTGGAAGAGGCCCTCAACGTCGCCGAGAAGCGCGACGCCGAAAGCCAGACCAAGATTACCGACCTCGGCCGCCGGCTCAACGTGGCGCTGGCCCAAAGGGTGCAGGAGCTGACCCGCTTCCGCTCGGAATTCTTCGGCCGCCTGCGCGACATCCTCGGCAACCGGCCGGACGTGCGCGTGGTGGGCGACCGCTTCGTGTTCCAGTCGGAAGTGTTTTTCGACCGCGGCTCCGCCACCCCCCGCCCCGAGGCGCTGGCCGAGCTGGACAAGCTGGCGGGTGCCATCCTCGAGCTGGAGAAATCCATTCCCCCCGACATCTCCTGGGCCCTGCGCATCGACGGGCATACCGACAACCGGCCCATCGCCACGCCCCAGTTCCCCTCCAACTGGGAACTGTCGGCAGCGCGGGCCATCGCGGTGGTTCAGTACCTCATCTCCAAGGGGGTGAGCCCGCAGCACCTGATCGCCGCCGGCTTCGGCGAATACCAGCCCATCGACACATCCGCCTCCGAGGACGCCCGCGCCCGCAACCGCCGCATTGAACTGAAGCTGACGGAACGGTGACCGACCTGCGCCATGGACGTTAAGCGCCCGGCAACCCGTCTGGCTCAGGCTGGATGCCCGGATTTGACGACGAAGAAGGTGGATCGGCACGAGCCGCCTCGTCGTCATGAGCCAAGGCGTGACATTCCCATGCCCTATACTCTCGCCCCCGCTTTGCCCGCCCATCGTCCCGCCATGGCGCAGCTGTGGGTGGAAAGCTGGGTGAAGACCCTGCCGGAGATCGATTTCGAGGCCCGCCGGCCATGGCTCGAAAGCCATCTCGATGACCTCGCCGCAGGCGGCGCGCTGATTCGGGTGGCGCTCGATGGGGAGGGTGCGGTGGCCGGGTTCGTGGTCATCCATCCCGGCACCGGGTATCTTGACCAGCTGGCCGTCGCCCCGCGCGTGTGGGGACAGGGCGCGGCCGAGGCGCTGATGGATGAGGCGCGGCGGATCTCCCCGGCCCTCGTCGCCCTCGACGTGAACCAGGACAATCCCCGCGCGGTGCGCTTCTACGAGAAGATGGGGCTCACCATCGTCGCCGAGGGCGAGAACCCCATGTCCGGCCGCCGCACCTTCCGCATGGAATGGCGCGGTGGCGATGCCGCTCAGGCGCCGCGCGGGCCTTAGACCAACGGCCTCGGTCTTTGACCGATGCCGAGAGGGTCACACTCATACGCCGCGCGGGCTTAGACCAACGGCCATTGAGTCAAGCTCAACAGCCGTTGGAATCAAGCCGCGTTGAACTGGAGCTGGGCGAGGCGGGCGTAGAGGCCACCCTTGGCCACCAGCTCGGCATGGGTGCCCTCGTCCACCACGCGGCCGGCCTCCATCACGAGGATGCGGTCGGCTTCCAGCACGGTGGCCAGGCGGTGGGCGATGACGAGCGTCGTGCGCCCCTCCATGGAGCGCTCCAGCGCGGTCTGCACCAGGGTCTCGCTTTCCGCATCCAGTGCGCTTGTCGCCTCATCCAGCAGCAGGATGGGCGCGGCGCGCAGGATGGCGCGGGCGATGACGATGCGCTGACGCTGGCCGCCGGAGAGCGTCACCCCCCGCTCGCCCACCAGGGTATCCCAGCCCTGCGGCAGGCGCGCCACGAACTCGTCCACCGCCGCGGCCTGGCCGGCGGCCTCCACCTCGGCATCGGTGGCGTCGGGCCGGCCCAGGCGGATGTTGGCGCGCACGGTGTCGGCGAAGATGGCAACCTCCTGCGGCACCAGCGCGATCTGCCGGCGCACATCCACCGGATCGGCGTAGCCGATGTCGATATCGTCCAGCAAGATGCGCCCCGCCTGCGGATCATAGAACCGCTCCAGCAGCTGGAACACCGTGCTCTTGCCGGCCCCCGATGGCCCCACCAGCGCCACCCGCTCGCCGGGCCGCACGGTGAAGGAGACGGCATGGAGGGCATTGTCGTCAGCTCGGGTCGGATAGGCGAAGGACACCTCGTCGAACCGGATCGCGCCGGACAGGCGCGCGGGCAGCGCCACCGGGCGGGCCGGGGTGCGCACCTGCGGCTCCACCCGCAGCAGCTCGCCGATGCGCTCGGCGGCGCCGGCGGCGGCGGAGACCTCGCCCCAGGTCTCGGACAGATTGCCCAGCGAGGCGGCGGCCAGCACCGCATAGAGCACGAACTGGCTGAGCGCCCCCGAACTCATGGTACCGCCGAGCACCGATTGGGCGCCCGCCCACAGCACCGCCACGATGCTGGCGGTGATGAGGAAGATGGCGACGCCGGTGAGCCAGGCCCGCGCCCGCGTCGCGTCCTGCGCGGCGGTGAAGGCCTCTTCCACCGCCCCGTCGAAGCGCGCCCGCGCGGCGCCCTCCGCGCTGGAGGATTGCAGCGCCCGCATGCCGTTGAGCGCCTCGGCGGCATAGGCCGAGGCGTCGGCCAGCGTATCTTGAGCGTGGCGGGTGCGCCGGCGCACCTTGCGGCCGGAGGCCACCAGCGGCAGCACGATGATAGGGATGGCCACCAGCACTAGCGCCGACAGGCGCGGGCTGGTCACCACCATCATGGCGATGCCGCCCACGCACAGCACCAGATTGCGCAAGGCGGTGGAGGCGGAGGCGCCCACCGCCGATTTCAGCTGGGTGGTATCCGCCGTGAGGCGCGAGGTCAGTTCACCGGACCGGGCGGTGTCGTAGAAGGCGCCGTCCAGCGTCACCAGACGGGCGAAGACTGCCGTGCGCAGGTCCGACACCACGCGCTCGCCGAGCGTGGTCACGAGGTAATAGCGAGCGGCGGAAGCGGCGGCGAGCACCGCCGCGACCGCCACCAGCACGGCGAAATAGCGATCCACCAGGGCGGCATGGTCGGCGGCGAAGCCGAAATCGATCATGCGCCGCACCGCCAGCGGCAGCGCCAGCGTCGCCAGCGCCGCCACCAGAATGGCGACCAGCGCCGCCGCCACCCGGCCGCGATAGCGCGACAGGTAGGGGGCAAGGCCCCTCAGCGGCTTCAGGTTGGCCTTCCGACGCCGCGAGGCTTCGCCGTTCGGCGCCTCGGGCTTAAGCGCGTCGTTGTTGGGGGCAGTTGAGGTGTCGGCTTGTGTCAAAGCATGCACTCGGTTATAGACCCGCCACTTCCGTCAGGAACCGAAATTGACGCTGCCGGACCCGGGAGGGCGTCGGCGTGGCGATAAAGGATTGAACCAATGAAGAGCGACATCCACCCCGATTACCACTTCATCAAGGTGGTGATGACGGACGGTTCCGAGTACACGACCCGGTCGACCTACGGCAAGGAGGGTGACACCCTTCAGCTCGACATCGACCCGCGCACCCATCCCGCGTGGACCGGCGGCACCCAGCAGCTGATGGACCGCGGCGGCCGCGTTTCCCGCTTCAAGAGCAAGTTCGGCGCCCTGCTCAAGGGCTGATCGGCACCCGCCGCCATATCCGGCCCTGCGTATTTGCGTCGCAGGGCCAGATGGTGCGGCTTTGCCGTTCTGGCGCAGGGGAAGCCTTTCGCCGTTCAGCTTATCGCATCATCAGTTGAAGCCGCGGGCGGTCGTGCCGCCGTCGCGGCTTTTTGCGTTGCGCGATGCGCTGGCGGTCGTCAGGGCCGCAGCGGCCTGAAGGCGCGCTGCGAGTGCGCCGCACAAGGTCGCGAGTTCCAGCGCCCCGATCCGGGCCGCCGCCGGCAGCCGTTCGACGAGCCCAGCCGGAAGGGCCAGATGAAGCCGCGCGGTTTCGCGACCGAAGGCCTCGGGCGCCATGTCGCCGTCGCCCAGCATGTCGAGCATCAGCAGCGCCGAAGACGCATCCAGCACGAGCCGGCGCAAGGCGTCGGCAGCAGATGGGTCGAGTTGGGTCGAGGACAGGCGCGCCTGCGCGGACGCTAGCGTCTCCATACCTCCGCTGAAGATGACGGCAGCAGCCGCCCCGTCCCGGTCCCGCACGTCGGCGCTCCTCACACAAGGGCGTGCATCAAGCGGAACGCGGGCACGCCCGTAAAGGGGCCGGGCGCCAAAAGCGCTGGGGATATCGGGCACCCCGCGCAAAGAAGAGCCGCCTTGCGGCGGCTCCGAAGTCTGACAGGGAGAGTTGCCAGGTACTTGGTCCAGGTACTCGGTCACATGTCCGGTCAGGTGTTGGGAGGAACGCTGCGGACAAGTGGAGTTTGGCAGGCAGGGATTAAGGCCGCCTTAACGCGTGGCCGCTAAAAACCCTGCCCCCTCCGGTCAGCATCCCTACAATTTGAAAGCGGCGTCAGCCGCGGCGCGGGAGGCGAGCTTGGCGGTGAGCGCCGTCTCCAGGCGCGCGATCTCCGCCTTGAGGTCGGCGATGCGCTGCTCGATCTCGTCCACCGACAGGCGTGAGATGTCCGCCGCAACCAGCGGCGCGCGCGGCGGGGGCAAAGCTTCGTCGTCCATTGGCATCTTGCGCGCCCCTCCCTATTGTCGCCTCGCGTGGCGGTGCGGACTTCAGGTCCGAACCGCCTTCTCCTATTTTGCCCGTCCCCGCTTCGGTTAAAAGGGGGTGCTCGCAAGAGCTGCCAACTCTTTGACGAAGGCGGATTTCACCAGCCGGATTGAGTCGGACCGGCCGGTTTCCCCTCTCGCGCCGTCGCCTCAAGACACTGCGCCTCAGGCGCCGCGCCGCAAGTCCTTTCGGAAGTCCTTTCGGAGCCGTTCATGTCGTCCGCTGCCCCCGTGTCCCCTCCCCCCTTGCCTGAAACCATGACCGCCATCCTCATCTCCGCGCCCGGCGGGCCGGAGGTGCTGGTGCCCGGCACGCGCCCGGTGCCCGCTCCCGCCCCCGGCGAACTGCTGGTGAAGGTGGAGGCGGCCGGCATCAACCGACCGGACGTGATGCAGCGCAAGGGCCTCTATCCGCCGCCCCCCGGCGCGTCCGACATTCCGGGCCTGGAGATCGCCGGCACGGTGGTGGCCCTCGGCGAAGGCGCGAGCCGCTTCAAGGTGGGCGACCGGGTGTGCGCCCTCGTCACCGGCGGCGGCTATGCGCAATATTGCACCACCCACGAGGCCACCGCCCTGCCCATCCCCGAGGGCCTGAGCGCCGCCGAGGCGGCGGCTCTGCCGGAAACCGCCTTCACCGTGTGGAGCAACATCTTCGAGCGCGGCCAGCTGAAGGCGGGCGAGACCCTGCTGCTGCATGGCGGGTCCAGCGGCATCGGCACCACGGCCATCCAGCTCGCCAAGGCCTTCGGCGCGCGGGTGGTGGTGACGGCGGGATCGGACGAGAAATGCGCCGCCTGTGTGACGCTGGGCGCGGATCTGGCGGTGAACTACCGCACCCAGGATTTTGTCGCCGAGGTGAAGAGCTTCACCGCCGGCAAGGGCGCCAACGTGATCCTGGACATGATCGGCGGCCCCTACATCCAGAAGAATTACGAGGCGGCAGCCATGGACGGCCGCATCGTGCAGATCGCCTTCCAGCAGGGCGCCAAGGCCGAGGTGGACTTCATGCGGCTCATGCTGAAGCGCCTCACCCACACCGGCTCCACCCTGCGCTCGCGCCCGGTGGATGAGAAGGCGGCGCTGGCCGCCGCCATCGTGGAAAAGGTGTTTCCGCTGATCGCCGCCGGCAAGTACCGACCAGTGATGGACGAGACCTTCCCGCTGGCCAATGCGGCCGACGCCCACGCCCGCATGGATGCGAGCGCGCATGTGGGCAAGATCGTGCTGACGGTGGACTGAAGGGGAGCCGCTTACGCACGGCACGCGAGTCGCCCTCCGGCTGGGCCGGAGGGGACACCGTTGCGCCGCTCAGGGCCGCCAATCGGCGGGCGGCACGCCGCTGCGCTGGATGGCTTCCAGCACCTGGCGCTGGCGACGATCCGTGCGCTTCATGTGCACGGCGATGACCGCATGGGCCGAGGGCACGAGGAACAGAAGCGGGAAGATCAGGCCGAGCAGGATGCACGGCACGATCATGATCAGGTTGATGAGGGCCGAAATCGGCTGTCCGTTCACCAGCAGGCCGAGCGGCGGAAGCAGAGCGGCGAGAATGTAGATCATGGTCGCGTCAGGCCCTCCTTAAAGGCCTCGGCATCCATATGGTGCGGCTCAGCGCCCCCGCAAGGCATCGTGATAAGACTGTCGGCATCGGTCGTTGACCGATGCCAGGTGAGTGACGCTCAGGCGCCGCGCGGGCTTGACCCAAGGTGCCTTGGGCCGAACGCTGGCCCTGCGGATGGTTGATCACGACCGACGAAGCCCCTATTCGGAACGCTGGACCCGACGCGCCGCCCAGCTCCGAGGCGCGACCCTACGGAAACACACATGCCGCGCCACGCGCTGCCGCCGCAGGTTCTCATCCCCCTCATCGTCGCCTGTGCCCTGTTCATGGAACAGGTGGACGCGACCGTCATCGCCACCTCCCTGCCCGCCATCGCCGCTGATCTCAAGGAAGACCCGGTGGCGCTCAAGCTGGCGCTCACCTCCTATCTGCTTTCGCTGGCCGTCTTCATTCCGGCGAGCGGCTGGGCGGCGGACCGCTATGGCGCGCGCACAGTGTTCCGTTCCGCCATCGTCATCTTCACCATCGGCTCGATCCTGTGCGGGCTCTCCACCTCGCTCACCGATTTCGTGCTCTACCGCATCGTCCAGGGCATGGGCGGGGCCATGATGGTGCCGGTGGGGCGCCTCGTCATCCTGCGGTCGGTGCCGAAGACGGAGCTGGTGTCGGCGCTGGCCTGGCTCACCATTCCCGCCCTACTCGGGCCAGTGTTCGGCCCGCCCCTGGGCGGCTTCATCACCACCTATTTCGACTGGCGGCTGATCTTCTTCATCAACGTGCCCATCGGGGTGCTGGGGGTATTCCTGGCCACCCGCTTCATCGAGAATGTGCGCGAAGAGGACGTACCGCCGCTGGACCTGAAGGGCCTCGTCCTGTCCGGCATCGGGCTTGCCGGCCTCGTCTTCGGCTTCGCCGTGCTGGGGCAGGAACTGGTACCGGTGTGGGCCGCCCTCGCCGTGGCCGGAATCGGCGCCGGCGCCCTGTGGCTCTATGTGCGCCATGCGCGGGTCACGCCCCATGCGGTGCTGGACCTGAACCTGCTGCGGCATTCCTCGTTCCGCGCCGGCGTGGTGGGCGGCTCGCTGTTCCGGGTGGGCATCGGCGCCCTGCCCTTCCTGCTGCCGCTGATGCTGCAGCTGTCGTTCGGCCTGTCGCCCTTCGCCTCAGGCATGCTTACCTTCGCCGCCTCGGCGGGGGCCCTCATCATGAAATTCACCGCCGCACCTTTGCTGCGGCGGCTCGGCTACAAGCGGGTGCTGCTTGCCAATGCCGTGCTTTCGGCCGGCTTCATCGCGGTGAACGCGGCCTTCACGCCGTTCACGCCCCATTGGATCATCGTGATGCTGCTGCTGGTGGGCGGCTTCCTGCGCTCGCTCCAGTTCACCGCGCTCAATGCGCTGAGCTACGCGGAAGTGGAGCCGCAGGAGATGAGCCGGGCCACCTCCTTCGCCAGCGTGGCGCAGCAGGTGTCGCTATCCTGCGGCGTGGCGCTGGCCGGTTTCGTGCTGGAGACCATGCGCGCCGACCGGGGCGAGATGGCGGTGACCCAGGGCGACTTCGCCGCCGCCTTCCTGGTGGTGGCGGTGGTGAGCCTCACGAGCCTCGCCTTTTTCGTCGGCCTGCCCCGGAATGCCGGTGCGGAACTCACCGGCCGCAAGCCGGACCTCGCCGACCCGCGCAGCGAGGTGGGGCCGGATCACTGATCGCGGGGCGCCTGCGCCTCGGGGGTCTCAGCCGCATCCGTCCCGGCGTCATCGGTCGCGGCCCGGTCCGCCTCGCCCCGGAAGCCGGTGGCCAGCACATACAGCTCGGCAGAATCGGCACGGCTGGCGGCCGGCTTCACATGGCGCACCTGAGTGAAGTCGCGCTTAAGGTCGGCCAGAAGGGTCGCTTCCATGCCGCCCTGGATCACCTTGGCGAGGAAGGTCCCGCCCGGCGCCAGCACCTGGCGGGCGAAATCCACCGCCAGTTCCACCAGGCCGACGATGCGCAGATGGTCGGTCTTCTTGTGGCCGGTGGCGTTGGCCGCCATGTCGGACATGACGAGGTCGGCCTGCCCGCCCAGCATGGCGATCAGCCGTTCCGGCGCGTCGGGGGTCAGAAAGTCCATCTGGGCGAATTCGACGCCGGGAATGGGCTCGATCTCCAGCAGGTCGATGGCGACGATCTTGCCGAGGCCTTCCTCAAGGCCGATCTTCTTGGCCGCCACCTGGCTCCAGCCGCCGGGGGCGGCGCCGAGGTCCACGATGCGCATGCCGCGCTTCAGCAGCCGGGCCTTCTCGTCCATCTCGATGAGCTTGAACGCGGCGCGCGAGCGCCAGCCCTCGCGCTTGGCGCGGGCGACGTAGGGATCGTTGAGCTGGCGCTGCAGCCATTTCTGGGAGGACGTGGTGCGGCCGCGCGATTTTTTCACGCGCACTTTCAAAGGCCGGCCGTCCGGCCCGCGGGGTGGGGTGGTCACGCGCGTGCGTCTCCGGAGGGGGTGCCGGCGGGGCGGTTGCGCCGCCAGGCGCCGTCAGCCCGCATCAACTGCACCAACATGCCCTCGCGCAAGCCCCGGTCCGCCACCCGCAGGCGATCGGCGGGGAAAACCCGGCGCACCGCCTCCATGATGGCGCAGCCAGCCAGCACCAGGTCGGCCCGCTGGGCACCGATGCAGGGATTGGCCACCCGCTCCTCGAAGGACATGCACATGAGGCGCTCCACCACCTCCTCGATGTGGCTGGCGCCGAGCCACGCACCGTCCACCCGGGTGCGGTCGTAGCGGTCGAGACCCAGATGAATGCCGGCCACCGTGGTCACGGTGCCGGAGGTGCCGAGCAGGTGCAGCCGGCCGGGCGCGCGCACGCCCCAGCTCTGGCGCACGCCGTCCAGCATGCCGCAGACCTCGTTGACCATGGCATGGAACACATCGGGCGAGACACGGACACCGCCATGCCGCTCGGACAGGGAGACCACGCCCACTGGCAGCGACACCCACGAGCGGATGCGGGCGCGCGGCGGCCCGTCATCCCCCGCCGAGCGCCGACCCAGCCACACCACCTCGGTGGAGCCGCCGCCGATGTCGAACAGCACGGCGCCGTCACAGCTGGGGTCCACCAGCGGCGCGCAGCCGGTGGCGGCGAGCCCCGCCTCGGTGCGACGGTCCACCACTTCCAGCTGGAGGCCGGTGCGCTCTTCCACCCGGGCGCAGAATTCGGCGCCGTTGTCGGCGGCGCGGCAGGCTTCGGTGGCGACGATGCGGGCCCGGGTGACGCCGCGCAGGTCCATCTTGGCGGCGCAGACCTCAAGGGCCGCCACGGCCCGGCTCATGGCCTCGTCGCACAAGCGGCCGGTGGCGGTCAGCCCCTCGCCGAGGCGGACGATGCGCGAAAATGCATCCACCACCCGGAAGCTGCGGGCCGTGGGACGCGCCACCAGAAGGCGGCAATTGTTGGTGCCGAGATCGATGGCGGCATAGACCGCGCTGGCATGGGCGGCAGCATAATACGGCGCGTGATTCGCGAACACCGGAGGGGCGAGGTCAGGGCTCGTCGACGCGGCGCAGGGCGGTGCCTGATCGGAAGAAGCAGATTGGCCGACGGTGGCCACCACGTCGGGAGCGGGAAACGGGCGGGACGAATCGCAGCCAGCAGCCGGATCAATGGCCGCAGCCGCAGGCCCCGTCGTCCCGCTACGTGCATCCGTTACGCCTTCCGTAACGGCACGCTCGCGGCAAGACTGCCCCGGACCCGCTACGGGCCCGTGCGTCTCGTCCCTCATGTCCATCCCCTCGCCGCAAGGCGGAAACATGCGCTCAGGCCTGCCGCTGGGTCAGCGGCCGGCTGCGCCTTGTTGCCAGTGTAACAGCGCGGGCGATGTGTGCAATGCCGGGGCCTGCCTCCAACGAAGGCAGTGCCCCGAAAAAGGTCACTCGGCGGCGGCGCGACCCTTCAGGTCCAGGGTGAGGCCGGCGGCCAGTGCATCGGCGCGGAAGGCTTTCACCGCGTCGAGGGACAGCTCGGCGGCGGTGCGCGAGCCCAGCGCCGGCAGCTTCTTCAGCACGTCGGCGGGGGCGGTGATGATGTGGCAGCCCAGTTCGTCCGCCTCGATCACGTTCCACACTTCGCGGGTGGAGGCCCAGATGACCTCCACATTGTTGGTGGCGTTGGCCAGAGCCACCGCCCGCGAGATGGCGGGCTTGTAGTCGATGCCGAGGTCGGCGAGGCGGCCGGCGAACACCGAGATGATGGACGGGGCGCCGCCGGCCAGCGCCTTCACGCCCTCTTCCACCTGGGGAACGTCGAAGATGGCGGTGAGGTTCACCTTCACCCCGTCATTCACCAGGTCCCGCACCAGGTCGTACAGCGTCTCGCCGCGGGTGGTGGAGACCGGGAGCTTGACGTGGACATGCTCGCCCCAGGTGGCGATGACGCGGGCCTGGGCGCGCATTTCCGGGATATCGTCGGAGAACACCTCGAACGAGATGTGGCGATCCGGCACGGCGGCGACGAGATCACGGGCATAGGCCTCGTAATCGGTCACGCCGGCCTTGCGCAGCAGGGACGGATTGGTGGTGAAGCCGGCGATGTGGGGCTGCTTGGCCATTTCCACGATCTGCGCCTTGTCGGCCCCGTCGGTGAACAGCTTCACCTTCAGGTCGCTGAGCTTCACGGACATGCTTTTACTCCCTTGATCCCGTTTCGGCCCGCATCCTAGTGCAGCGGCCGACGCCGCCGCAATGCAAGGCGGGCCGATAATCGCCGGCCCGTGCGGCAGCGCGATGACGCAGGCGCCGCCCCAACGGCCATGGGCATTAACCTTCCATTGACCATGTCGGAAGGTTGGCCCGCCCGGCAACTTCCGGGAAAGGGGCGTCTGGCATGCTGCCTTCCATCCGGGGTCCCGGGCTTCAGTTTGTCAGGCGTTGAGAGGCGGGGATGGTGGCAACCGACATGGTGGAGCGCATGGCGCGCGCGATGCACGCTTTCTCCCGGCAGCGCTATCCCCTGCTGGAGCCGTGGGACGAGCTTTCGCCCGAGCGGCGCGCCTATCAGCGCCAGCTTGCCACCCACGCCCTCCAGGCGCTCACCCCCCACGACGTGATCGAGATCACCTCGCGCGCCGCGCCCGAGATCGTCGCCATCCCGGTGGAACCCACCCCCTGGGCGCTCGCCGAACTGCAGGAAGCCGCCATCGCCGACAACGGCACCGCCATGGATGCCAGGCGCCGCTACCGCTCCTTCCTCGCCACCGCCTCCCTGCCGCTGGCCACCCGCTACGCCGAGAGCGAAGGCGCCCGCTGAGCCCGCCCTATTCCGCCGCGAGGGCGACCTCTTCCGGCTGGGCGCGCCCGGACCGGCCGAGGTAGCGCCGGCACTGCTGCTCCTTGTCGTAGCCGAGCAGGGTGCCGAGCATGAAATCCTCTTCCGCCGTCAGCGTGTTGAGCGGCCGGGTGACCACCGCCCGCGCCACCGCCACGAAGGCCGGGCGGCCGAAGAAGAGGTTCACCTTCACCGGGCTCACCTCCTGCACGAAATGGTCGATGCCGTGGCGCCCGAGCCGCGCCAGCACCAGCGGCAGCTCGGCGCGGCAGAGCGTCATCAGGAACAGGGCGCGCACGCCCCGCCCGTATTCGTAGACATGATGCTGGAACAGTCGCATCACCGGAGCGGCGCAGCCCTCCGCGACGGCGGCAGCCGGGGACGGAGGCCACAGGGCCTCCTCCGCGAGGGACGCATCCACCGGCACGTCCATGCCGGGGCCTAGAGCAGCTTGCTGAGCCATGCCGTCACCCGTTTGTCCGTCAGGCCGGATTGCGTATCGAGATCGAGGGCGAGGCCGACGAACTGGCCGTCCCGCTCCGCCGTGGAGCCCACATAGTCGTAGCCGGCGGTGTCGGTGAACCCGACCACTACCGCGCCGAGGTCCGTCACCTCGTCGTAGAGGATGCCGATGGCATCGACGAAGGAGGTGGGATAGCTCTCCTGGTCCCCGGTGCCGAACAGCGCCACCTTCCTGCCCTTCAGGTTGGCGCTGCGCAGCTTGTCGATGTTCTCTTCCCAGTCGGTCTGCAATGTTCCGTCGCCATAGGTGGGCGAGCCGAGGATGAGGAGATCGCTATTCTCGAAATCGGCCTTGGTCGCGGTCTTGATGTCCACCGAACGGCCCTGGCATTTCTTTGAAATCTTGGACGCGACCCCTTTCGTGGCTCCGCCATCGGAGCCGAAGATCACCGTGACAATCATGGACTTGTCTCTTTATGGAGTGATTCAAATCTGAAAACGGAATGCTGACTGGCATCGGCACCCCAACTTGCAAACAAATGCTAGCCATACGAATTTAGCTCAACAACAGAGGATATTCACGGATTGAATAATCGAAAAATTCAGCGTACCCATATGTTGTATTGAAAACGAACGATCGAGAATTATTACAAATCGATCTTCAGTTTCGATTTATTCTGATGTGAATGAGCGCAGTCTTTGAAGACCGCCCGGATCGGCGCCTGCAGCCCTCTTCGGCGCTGCATGCGCCGTCATGGCCGGGCTTGTCCCGGCCATCCACGCGGGAAGGCCAGGAGGGGCTTTCGGATGCCTTCCCAAGCGGTTCTGCGCGGATGCCCGGGAGCGGATGCCCGGGACAAGCCCGGGCATGACAGGCGCGAGCGCGGGTATGCCCTTCCGAATGTCCAAACGGCTATGAGGCGCGCGCTACCCCACCGCGTCCGGACGCGACCGCCCTCAGCGCAGCATGAAGCCGATGGCGAGGGCGTTGGCGATGTCGATGAAGAAGGCCGACACCAGCGGCAGGATGATGAAGGCGATGGGCGCCGGCCCGTGGGTGCGCGTCACCGCCGTCATATTGGCGATGGCGGTGGGCGTCGCCCCCAGGCTGATGCCGGTGAAGCCGGCCGCCAGCACCGCCGCCTGATAGTCGCGCCCCATGGCCGGGAACACCACGAAAAGGATGTAGAGCACCGCCACCAGCGTCTGCAGGCCGAGCACCACCGCCAGCGCCGGCCCGAGCCCGCCCAGCGTCCACAGCTGCATGCTCATGAGCGACATGGCGAGGAAGATCTTCAGCGACAGGTCGGAGATGAGCGCCAGCGCCGGGGTGCGCGCCGGCCACGCCATGCGCGGCATGGCATGGGGCAGCGTGTTGGTGAGGACGATGGCCACCAGCAGGCACACCACGAACAGGGGCAGCTTGATGCCGGTCTTCTCCACCAGCCCTTCCAGCGAATAGGCGGTGAGGATCACCACGTTGAGCACCAGCAGCGCGCTCAGGATGTTGCGGTAGGTCACCTTGCCGGCGTCCGGCCCCACGTCGTCGTCGGGCAGGCCCACCATGGGGGCCAGGATCTCGTCGCTGCGCAGCTTGAAGCGGCTGATGAGAATGCCCGCCACCGGCCCGCCCACGAGGCTGGCGATGACGAGGCCCAGGGTGGCGCTGGCGATGCCCACTTCCAGGGCGTTGGGCAGGCCGAAGCGCTCGGAGATCGCCGGCGCCCAGGCGATGGTGGTGCCGTGCCCGCCGATGAGCGACACCGAGCCGAGCAGCGGTGCGAGGCCGTCCGGCAGCCCCAGCGCCTTGGTGCCGCCGATGGCCACGGCGTTCTGGAGCCCGAGATAGACCACGGTGAGCCCCAGCAGGATGAGCAGCGGCCGCCCGCCGAGCGCCAGGTCCGACACCCGCGCGTTGAGGCCGATGCCGGTGAAGAAATACAGCAGCAGCATGTCGCGCGCGGCGAGATCAAACGAGATGGCAAGGCCGAGCACGCGATAGCACAACAGTGTCACCACGGCGGCGAGCAGGCCGCCGGTCACCGCCTCTGGAATGTTCCAGCGGCGCAGCGGGGCGATCACGCCGTTGAGGCCGGCGCCGATGAAATACACCACGATGGCGAGGGTGAAGGTGAGGAAGCCCGAGACCTCAAAGGTGGCTGGCATGTCTTCCCCCGCAGTTCCGGCTGGTGTGATGGTTTCATTGGGCGGCGGCCCGACCGCCGCCGATATGCTCTAGCCGCGCGGGGCGGAAAGCACAAAGCCTTCCACCCCGGCAGATGTGGTGGTGAGAATGGCACCGCTACCCATGGCCAGCGGCCGCTTCATCGCCTCAGAAACTGCCGACAAGGGTGCCGAGCCCGATCACCACGGCAAGGGCGATGAGCGCGCCCACCACCGCCGCCATGACGATGTCGAGATAGCCCTCCTTGTGGGTGATGCCGCACACCGACAACAGCGTCACCACCGCGCCGTTGTGGGGCAGGCTGTCGAGGGTGCCGGAGCCGATGACGGCGACGCGGTGCATCAGCGCCGGGTCCATGCCGATCTCGGCTGCGATCTTCATGTAGGTGGGACCGAGCGCATCGAGGGCGATGGTGAGGCCGCCGGAGGCCGAGCCGGTGAGCGCGGCAAGGATGTTGGTGGCCACCGCCAGCGACACCAGCGGCCCGCCCTGGATGGACAACACCCAGTTGCGCACCTCCATGAAGGCCGGCAGCGAGGCGACGATGGCGCCGAAGCCCACGAGGCTCGCCACCGACATGATGGGCAGCACCGAGGCGTTGGCGCCGGCCGTCATGGTGGCGCGCAGTTCCGGCACGCTGCGGAAGTTGATGACGATCACCGTGATGATGGCGGCGGTGAGCGCCACGATCACCGACCACACCCCGCCCACCGCCGAGAGGCTGGTGTTGCCCCACTGGTCGGTGGCGAGGAAGGCGGTGTCCATGCGCGGCAGGATGGCGAAGGACATCAGAAGGTTGACCACGATCACCACGATGATCGGCAGGGCCGCGAGCAGGATGGGCGGCTGCCGGGCCGCCTCGTCGCTCGAATGGATCTCGGAGGGGTCGAACGCGCCGGCGGTGGTCGCCCGCTCGCGCACCAGCGGATCATCGGCGGCCAGCTCGGCGGATTCGTCGGGCGCCGCGATCAGCGCGCCGAAGCCCTCGCCCTTGGCCCGCGCCGCGTTCTCCCGCAGCTTCAGCCACCACATGCCGAAGCCCAGCATGACCAGCGAGGCGATGATGCCGAGGCCCGGCGCCGCGAACGGCGTGGTGCCGAAGAACGGCATGGGAATGGCGTTCTGGATGGAGGGCGTGCCGGGCATGGCCGACATGGTGAAGGTGGAGGTGCCGAGCGCGATGGCCGCCGGCATCAGCCGCCGCGGCACGCCGGACGAGCGGAACAGGGCGACGCCCATGGGCGCGAGCACGAAGAAGGCGACGAACAGGCTGACGCCGCCATAGGTGACGATGGCGCCCGCCAGCACCACGGCGAGGATGGCCCGCTGCGGCCCGAGCTTCTGTGTCATGGTATTGGCAATGGAGGTGACCGAGCCGGAATCCTCCATCAGCTTGCCGAACAGCGCCCCGAGCAGGAACAGCGGGAAGAACTGCGCGACGAAATCCGCAGCGTTGCGCATGAAGGTCTGGGTCCAGCTCGCCAGCAGCGGCTCACCGGAGAAGGCGGCCGCGATCAGCCCCGCGATGGGCGCGAGGATGAGGATGCTGGAGCCCCGGAAGGCCAGGAAGATGAGGACGGCAAGGCCGACCAGGATGCCGATGAGACCCATGGTTCACAGCTCCTGCAGCAGTTCTTCGAAGCGGACGGTGGACGCCTTGCCGATGTCGTGGCCATGGTCGTCGAGGAAGACCTGGGCCGCCTTGCGCCCCTCCTCCTTGAGCATGGTCAGGAAGTCCCACTCGGCGTTGAGCTTCGAGGAGAAGCCCAGCTCCGCCATGATCGGGTTGCGCACGATGTGCACCCGCATGCGCGCCCAGTTGCAGGCTTCCGTGTCGCCCGAAAGCTCGCTGACGTGCCGCTGCAGCATCGCCATCATGTACAGCTCCTTCACCGCCACCGAATTGAAGGACACTTCATTGAGGCGGTTGAGGATCTCCGACGGCGTCTTGGGCGTGCCGGGCCGCTCCAGCGGGTTGATGGGGACGAGGATGGTGTCGTCCGACGTCAGCTCGCTCACCAGCGGCGCCAGGGTGGGATTGCCCGAATAGCCGCCGTCCCAATAGGCCTCGCCGTCGATCTCCACCGCCTGGAACAGGGTGGGCAGGCAGGCCGAGGCCATCAGCACCTCGGGGGTGATGTCGGCGTTGCGGAACACCCGCGGGCGGCCGGTGCGCACATTGGTGGCGGTGATGAACACCTTGATGGGCGAAGAGCGCAGGCGCTCGAAGTTGATCTCCTTGGCCAGGATCGGCGCCAGCGCATTCCCGCCCATGGGATTGTACTGATACGGCGAGAACATGCGCGTCATGATGTCCATGAACAGGAAGCCCGGCGCGCTGTCGAGCGACCAGCGGCCGAACATCTTGTCGATGGGCGAGCGCTTGAACGGGCTGAAGCGCGCCGCTTCGGACACGTGGCGCCAGTAGCTTTCCAGCGCCTGCTGCGCGCCCTGCCGGCCGCCGGCGGCATAGCCGTCCGCGAGCACCGCCGCATTCATGGCGCCGGCGGAGGTACCGGACACGCCCTCGATGTCGAGCCAGGTTTCCTCCAGCAGGCGGTCGAGGACCCCCCAGGTGAAGGCACCGTGGGAGCCACCGCCCTGAAGCGCAAAATCAACAAGTACCGGTTCCCGTTCCATCTTCGACACCTCTGTGAACGCGCCGCGTCGCCGTCGTCGCCGCCTCTTGCAGCCCCCGGTCGTGCCCTCCCCGATGTCGTGGAGCAGATGCCGGCCCGACGGAAGGTCGCCCGGCCGGCAAAGCACCTTCTTGTCTTGGGGGCCCGGCCTTGCGACCCGGCCCCGGTTGAGTGCGGCCCCGGACGGGACCCTTGCCGCCTCAGGCCGCCTGCGTCCGCTCCGCCTTGGGCGCGGCCACCGGCTCGGGACCGGTATCGGGGCCGAACCAGGCCACATAGAGCGCCGGCAGGAAGATGAGGGTGAGCAGAGTGCCCACCAGAAGGCCGCCCATGATGGCGAAGGCCATGGGCCCCCAGAACACCGTGGGCGCGATGGGGATCATGCCCAGCACCGTGGACACGGCGGTGAGCATGATGGGCCGGAAGCGGGTGGAGGAGGCATGCACCACCGCATCCCAGACGGTCTTGCCCGCCGCGCGGTCCGCCTCGATCTGGCCGATGAGGATGACCGCGTTCTTGGTGATCATGCCGATCAGCGCCAGCACGCCGAGGATCGCGACGAAGCCCAGGGGCCGCCCCGAGGCCAGGAGCGCCGCCACCACGCCGATGAGGCCCAGCGGCGCCACCGACAGCACGATGACGAGGCGCTGGAAGCTCTTCAGCTCGAACATGAGCACCGAGAACATGAGCAGAAGCATCACCGGCACCACGGCCACCACGGAGGCGAGCGAGGCCGCGCTCTCCTCCACGGTGCCGCCCACGGTGATGGCGTAGCCCGCCGGCAGGGTCTTGCGCAGGGCGTCGATCTTCGGACCGAGCTGCGCCACCACCCCTTCCGGCAGGATGCCGCGCCGCACGTCCGCCTGCACCGTCAGGGTGGGCACCCGGTCGCGGCGCCAGATGGCGGGATAGTCCTGGGTGTAGTCGAAGGTGGCGATCTGGCTCAGCGGCACGGTCCGCCCGCTGGGCAGCGGCACCTGGAGGGTGCCGAGGGTGGCCAGCGAGACGCGCTCCTCGTCGGTGGCGCGGGCCACCACGTTGACGAGATAGATGTCGTCGCGCACCTGCGTCACCGCCTGTCCCGACAGCACGGTGTTGAGCACGCCGGCGAGCTGCGCCGTGGACAGGCCGAGCAGGCGCGCCTCGTCCTGGTCCACCTTGATGCGCACCTGACGGGCCGGCTCGATCCAGTTGTAGTTGACCGTCTCCACCTTGGGGTTGGAGGCCATCACGGCGGCAAGGTCGAAGGCGATGGCCCGCACCTTCTCGATGTCCGGTCCCGAAACGCGATACTGCACCGGCCAGCCCACCGGCGGGCCCAGCTCCAGCGGCGAGACGCGGGCGACGAGCTGGGGGAAGTCCTCCGCCAGCACCTTCTCCAGCTTGACCCTCAGGCGATCACGCCCGGCCACGTCCTTCGCCACGATCACGGTCTGGGCGAAGAAGTCGTTGGGCAGTTGCACGTCGAGGGGCAGATAGAAGCGGATGGCGCCACGGCCCACATAGGTGGACCAGCGGGCCACGTCCGGATCCTTGGCCAGCACCGCGTCGAACGCCTCGGCCACCTTCTCGCTCTGGTAGATGGAGGCGTTCTGCGGCGAGGCGAGGTCCACCAGCAGCTCGGGCCGGTCCGAGGAGGGGAAGAACTGCGACGGGATCAGCGGCAGCGCCAGCACCGACAGCGCGAACAGGCCGAGGGTGACGGCGATGGTCGCCCAACGCAGCCGCAGGCACAGGATCAGGAAGGACCGGTAAATCCCCATGACACCCGTGGGCGGGGCGTCCGGATCGGGGATCTTGTCCTTGGGCGGGGCTTTGAGGATCAGCACCTGCATGAGCGGGGCGAACAGCACCGCCACGATCCACGACACCAGAAGCGCGATGGCCACCACGGCGAACAGGGTGAAGGTGTATTCGCCCGCCGACGAGGCCGCGAAGCCCACCGGCACGAAGCCCGCCACCGTCACCAGCGTTCCCGCCAGCATGGCCGCCGCATAGGCCTTGAAGGCGTAGGACGCCGCCGTCACCTTGTCGTCGCCGGCGGCGAGGCGCGTGAGCGTCGCGTCGGTGGTGGTCATGGCGTCGTCCACCATGAGCGCCAGCGCGATGATGAGCGCACCCAGCGAGATGCGCTGCATGTCGATGTGCACCAGCTGCATCAGCGCGAACACGATGGCCAGCGTCAGCGGGATGGCGAGGGCCACGATGGCGCCGGCCCGCACCCCGAGCGCGATGAACGACACCACGAGGATGATGGCCACCGCCTGCCACAGGCTTTCCATGAACTCGGCGATGGCGCTGTTCACCGTCACCGCCTGGTCCGCCACCAGATGCGCCTCGATGCCCACGGGCAGGTTGGCGATGAGGCGGTTCATGGTCTTGTCGATGGACTTGCCCATGGCGAGGATGTCGCCGCCGTCGCGCATGGCGATGGCGAGGCCGATGGCCGGCTGGCCGTTCACCCGGAACATGGGCTGGGGCGGGTCGGCATAGCCGCGCCGGATGGTGGCGATGTCGGCGAGGCGGATGAGCCGGCCGTTCACCACGAAGTTCACGTTGGCAACATCCGCCTCCGAGGTGAAGGCGCCGGACACGCGGATGGAGATGTTCTCCGCCCCGGTCTGCACCTCGCCCGAGGGGCGCACGATGTTCTGGCTCTGGAGCGCCGACAGCACAGCCGCGCGGTCGATGCCCAGGCTGGCCAGCTCCTGCATGGAGAATTCGATGAAGATGCGCTCGTCCTGCGCGCCGAGGATCTCGATCTTGGAGACATCCGGCACGTGCAGCAGCTCGGAGCGCACGTCCTCCACATGGTCGCGCAGCTCGCGATGGGTGAAGCCGTCGGCGGTGAAGCCGTAGATGATGCCGAAGGTGTCGCCGAACTCGTCGTTGAAGAACGGCCCCACGATGCCCTGCGGCAGGGTGTGGCGGATATCGCCCACGCTCTTGCGCACATGGTACCAGATGTCCGGCACCTCGGCCGCCGTGGCGGAGCCCTTCAGGTGCACGAAGATGGTGGTGGTGCCGGGCTTGGTGTAGCTCTCCAGATAGTCGAGCTTGGGCACCTCCTGGAGCTTGCGCTCCAGCCGCTCGCTCACCTGCCGGAAGGTCTCCTCCAGGGTGGCGCCGGGCCAGTTGGCCTGCACCACCATGGTCTTGATGACGAAGGTCGGGTCTTCCGCCCGGCCCAGGTTCCGGAAGGCCATGATGCCGGCCACCACTGAGATGGCCATGAGATAGATGATGACCGAGCGGTGCTTCAGCGCCCAGGCGGAGAGGTTGAAGCCGCCGCTCACAGCTGGGTCCCCAGAAGGCGCACCTTCTGCCCCGGATGCAGCGCCTGCACGCCCGCCGTCACCACGATCTCGGAGGGCTTGAGCCCCTCGGCCACACTCACGGTGGCGGGGCTGAAGCGCAGCACCTCCACGTTGCGCAGGGAGACGGTCTGCGCCTTGGGGTCCACCACCCACACCGCCGGCTTGTCATTGAAGCGGGTGAGCGCGCTGGCCGGGATCTCGATCACCGGGCCGCTGTCCACCACCACCCGGCCGATGACCGTGGTGCCGAGCCGCAGCCCCTCCGGCGGCTCGATGAGGCCGACGCGCACGCGGAAGGTGCGGGTGACGGGATCGGCCTGCGGCGCCACCTCGCGCACCCGGCCGATGGCCCTGACGGCGGGATCGCCGGACAGGGTCACTTCCACCTCGGGATCGCCCGGCAGGGAGGTGAGCAGGGCGGCCGGCACCTCGAACACGGCGTCGCGGCCGTCGCGGCGCGCCACCTCGACCACCGGCTGGCCGGCCTGCACCACCTCGCCGGGCTCGGCCCGGCGCTGGGTGACGACGCCGGCGGAATCCGCCTTCAGCTCGGTGAAGCCGAGCCGGTCCTCGGCCATCCGCAGGCGGGCCTCGGTGTCCTCCACCTGGGACCGGGCGTTCAGGAAGGCCTGCTCGGCCTGCTCATACTGGGCGCGGGGGGTGAAGCCACGGGCCAGCAGCTGGCGCTGGCGCTCATACTGGTTGCGGGTCTGGCTGAGATTGGCGTTGGCTGCCGAAAGCGCCGCCTGGGCCGAGCGCAGGGCGTTCTGCTCGTCCTGGGGATCGAGCCGCGCCAGCACCTGGCCGGGCTTCACCTGGTCGCCCACATTGACGAGGCGCTCGATGATGCGCCCGCCGATGCGGAAGCCGTAGGTGGCCTCGTTCTGCGCCTCCACCTGGCCGGTGAGGGTCACGGCATCGCTGGCCGCGCGGCTGGTGGCGAGAACCGTGCGCACCGGGCGCGGCTCGGGGGCCTTCGCCTCCGGGGCCTCGCCGCATCCCGCCAACAGCAGGGCACCGCCGAGCAGCACCGCCGACGCTCCCAGCCGAAGGACTGCGGAAACGACGGCTTCGGGCGCGCGATGAATCACGTCGGCCACGGGACAACTCCTCTTAGCGCACTGCAACCGCGTACCCCTATAGCGGAGGTCGCGGTGGGCGACCAGAGCGCGCGCGATCGACTTGACGCAGCGTGATCACCCCTTTGGCAGCCCCGTTCAGCCGCCGGCGCCGAGCTGCCTCAGCGGCCGTCCATCCAGCACGTCAGCCTCAATCTCCTCCAGCCCCACGCGGCGCGTTTCCGGCACGAACAGCACCGAGACCACCAGCGACAGCACGCAGACCACGAAGAAGATGCCGATGGTGCCCGCAAGGCCGATACCCTGCACCACCGACAGGAAGGTGCCGGCGACGATGCCGTTGAAGAGCCAGCTGGTGGCCGAGGCCACCGCGATGCCCCGCTCGCGGATGGCGGAGGGGAACAGCTCCGACATGAGCACATAGGGCAAGGGCCCGAGGCTGAGCGCGAAGGCGACGATGTAGGCGCACAGCCCCGCCAGCGCCACCCACGGCCAGTCGGCCAGCGCCGCGACGATCACGGCGCCGAGGCTCACGGCCATGGCCGCCGATCCCGCGATCAGCAGCGGCCGGCGGCCGAGCCGGTCCACCAGCGCCATGGCGGCAATGGTGGCGATGACATTGAACAGGCCGAGGCCGAAGGTGGCGGCCAGCGCCGCTGTCCCCGCCGGAAAGCCCAGCTCGGTGAAGATGTGCGGCGCGTAATAGAGAATGCCGTCGATGCCGGAGAAATTCTGGAGCACGAACAGCACGCTGCACAGCACCAGCACCGCCCCGGTGGCGCCGCGGCCGAGCACGGCGCGCCAGTTGGCCCCGTCCGGTGCGCGCTCCTCCCCCATCTCGGCGGAGATGCCCAGCGCCCGGGCCGCCGCGTCCGCGCGGGCGCTCATGCCCCTCGACCGGAGCCAGCGCGGGCTTTCCGGAAGCAGCAGCACGATGGCGCCGCAAGCCGCCGCGATCAGCACGCCGGCGCCGAGCATCTGCTGCCACGAGGCGCGGCCGATCAGGGCCAGCGGCACCGCATAGCCAGCAAGGATGCCGACGGTGATGGCGAGCTGGAACAGGGAGACCACCGCCCCCCGGTGTCGCGCCGGCGTGACCTCGGCCGCATACATGGGCACCACCATGGAGGACAGGCCGACCCCGAGCCCGATGAGGATGCGGGCGGCCACCAGCATGCCGGGGCCGGGTGCAACGCCTTGTCCCAGCGGAATGAGAATATAGCCGGCAATGGCCAGCAAAGCGGCGAGCAGGCAGGCGGGACGCCGGCCGATTCGCGCCGACACCGGCGCGGCGGCGGCGGCACCGATGAAGCAGCCGACCAGCAGGGAGGTCACCACCATCTCGGTGGCACGGGTGGACAGGGCGAACGCCTGGGCGATGGCCTCGACGACACCGGCGATGGACGCTGTGCTGAAACCGAAAAGAATGCCGAACAGCAGCACCAGACTGGCGGTGAGCAGCAGCGTCTTCATGGGGTCGCTCCGGAGGGTCCGTAGCCGCGGTGAGGTATCCTTTAGCCGTCAAACGGAAAGGACTTGTAAGCTGTGGCGAGGCGGGAGCATAAGTACAGGAAAAATCCCGGCCTGACAGGTTTCAATCGACAAATCCGGTATTCAGGGGAGAGCGTCACGTGACTGCCTCGGCCACTGCGCATGAGCACGCCAATCGTCTCGCCATCGAGGGAGGGGAGCCGGTGCGCAAGGCTCCGCTGCCGTGGGAATTGCCCGGCGCCCACTGGATCGGCGACGAGGAGCTGGAGCTGGTCTCCCGCGTGGTGCGCGCCAAGAGCCCCTTCCGCTTCTATGGGCCCGACCTCCAGCACATGGTGGACACCCTCGAGAAGGAATGGTGCGCCGCCTTCGGCCACAAGCACGCGCTGGGCGTTTCCTCCGGCACCGCGGCCCTCTCCATTGCCATGTCCGCTCTTGAGATCGGCCCCGGCGACGAAGTATTGGTGCCCGGCTATCTTTGGGTGAGCTGCGTGAGCGCCGTGGTGCGCGCCGGCGCCATCCCGCGCCTCGTGGACGTGGACGACTGCTTCACCCTCGACCCCGCCGACGTGGAGCGCAAGATCGGCCCCAACACCCGCGCCGCGCTGATGGTGCACATGAGCGGGGCACCGGGGCGTGTGGCGGAGGTCGCCCGCATCTGCCGCGAGCGCGGCATCGGCCTCATCGAGGATTGCGCCCAGACCGCAGGCTCCAGCCAGAACGGCAAGGCCGTGGGCACCTTCGGCGATGTCGGCATCTTCTCCTTCCAGCTCAACAAGAACATGACCTCCGGCGACGGCGGCATGGTGGTGACCGAGCGCGACGACCTGTATCGCCGCATCGTGGCGCTGCACGACCTCGGCTATCCGCGCAACGCCCAGGGCCGGCTCGACACCTCGGACGAGACCTGCCAGCTGTGGGGCGTCGGCGCCCGCATGTCGGAGCTGACCGGCGCCATGTGCCTCGCCCAGATGCGCAAGCTGCCGCTGATCACCGGCGCCATGCGCACCGCCAAGTGGCGCATCCGCGACGCGCTTGAGGGCACCCCCGGCCTCGGCTTCCGCACCATTCCCGACCGGGACGGCGACACCGGCCCCTTCCTCATCATGACGCTGAAGGACGAGGCCACCGCCCGCCGCTTCGTCGACGCCCTGCGCGCCGAAGGCATCGCCGGGCCGCCCGGCTCGCTGGCCTGCCTCACCATGCGGGAATGGGGCATGCACTGGTACTCGAACATTCCGAGCCTGGTGAACAAGAGGTCCGACAGCCGCGACGGCTTCCCCTGGACCCACCCCTCCAACGCGTTCGGCGCCGACTACAGCTATGCCGCCGGCGCCCTGCCCCATTGCGACGAGCTGAACGCCCGGGGCGCGCTGCTCACCATCGCCTCGACGCTGACGACGCAGGACGTGGACGACATCATCACCGCCATGCGCAAGGTCGCGAAAGTGGTGCTCGCCTAGAGCACGCGCCGATCGGCCTGCGTCGCAAGCTGGTCTTACACCGCGCTCTGCGTCCTGGATTGAGAGCGCGGCCAAGGTTCCGCATAACAGACACCAGAAACCGCACTCCGGGAGGGGCGCCCATGATGTACCTCATCGCCGCCATAGCCGGCATCGCCGGGGCGTTGTTCGGCTTCGACGAAGGCGTCATCGCCGGCGCCCTCGCGCCGCTGCGCCGGGACCTCGGTATCGATCCCGTCGCCGAAGGCATGATGACGGCGGCAGTGCCGTTCGGCGCCTTCCTTGGTGCCATCGTCGCCGGCCGCCTCGCCTTGGCCTACGGCCGGCGCCGGCTGCTGCTGGCCGCCGCCGTCCTGTTCGTTGTGGGCGCACTGCTGAGCGCCTTCGCTTTTGGGTTGTGGTCTCTCACCATCGCCCGGCTCATCATCGGCCTCGGCGTCGGCGTTGCCGCCATGATGGCGCCGCTCTACATCTCCGAATGCGCGCCGGCGGCGCAGCGCGGCATGTTGGTCTCCATCTACCAGCTCGCCATCACGCTCGGCATCCTCGGCGCCTATGTGGTGGGCTACGCCTTCCACGAATCCTGGCGCTGGATGTTCGCGGTGGGCGCGGTGCCCGCCATCGCCCTGTTCGTGGGCATCTTCGGCCTGTCGGACACGCCGCGCTGGCTCGCCGTTCGCGGCCGGGAGGCTGAGGCCCGCGCGGCGCTCGCCCGCATGCGCGAGAAGTCGGAAAGCGATCCGGCGGTGAAGGCCGAGTTCGCCGAGATCCTCACCGGGGCCGTCCAGGACGAGAACCGCAAGGCGCGCCTCTCCGACCTCATCGCCCCGCGGGTGCGGCCGGCGCTCATTGTCGCCATGGGCCTGTTCCTGCTGCAGCAGCTCTCCGGCATCAACGCGGTGATCTATTACGCCCCCACCGTGTTCGAGCTGTCGGGCTTCAGCTCCACCACCACCCAGATCCTGGCCACCGCCGGCATCGGTGTGGTCAACGTGCTCATGACCATCGTCGGCATGGCGCTCATCGACCGGCTGGGCCGCCGGCTGCTGCTGCTGATCGGCTTCGCCGGCACGGCGGTGGCGCTGGGCGTCATCGCCATCGGCGCCGCCACCGGCAGCGAGATGATGGGCAAGCTCGCCCTCGGCGGGCTGGTGCTCTACATCGCCTCCTTCGCCATCGCCATCGGCCCCCTGCCGTGGGTGATGATGTCGGAAGTGTTCCCGCTCGACGTGCGGGCGCTGGGCATGAGCGTCGCCTCGCTGGTCAACTGGGGCTTCAACTTCCTGGTGGTGTTCAGCTTCCCGGTGCTGGTGGCCGAGTTCGGCCTCGCCGGTGTGTTCGGCCTCTATGCGGTCGTGTGCGTCGTCGGCCTCGCCTTCACCCAATGGCTGGTGCCCGAAACCTCCGGCGTGAGCCTGGAAGAGATCGAGCGCCACCTCGACAGCGGCCGCCCCCTGCGCGACCTCGGCCGCTTCACGCCCCGTGCCGCCTGAGGAGCGCCCAGCCATGGCCACCCCTCCCGAACCCGCGAGCCCTGCCGCGGCGCCGCTCGATTTCGCGCCGCTGGTGGCGGCGGTGCTGCCGCTCGACCACTACCACCGCGAGCTTGAGCCGCTTTTGCCCGACCTCGTCCGCATCGTTCAGCTCAACGACCAGCTCAACGGCGCCTTCCGGCGCATCGCCCAGCGTTCCGGCTTCGCCGAGGGCGGGGAAGTGGAGCGCAAGCACCTGGGCCACGACGCAGAGGCCGTGCACACCTTCTTCGAATACGTTTATTTCGCCTCGCCGGCGTTCCTGAGCACGGTGGGCGAGTGGCCTTTGGGAGGCGTGCGTGGCTGAAGCGGCCCATTGCGATGTGATCGTCGTCGGCACCGGCGCCGGTGGCGGCATCCTCGCCTACGAACTCGCCAAGGCCGGGCTCAACGTGGTCTCGCTGGAGCAGGGCGGCCAGCTGGCGGACGACCACTTCAAGCGCGTCGACCCGCCGGGCACGGCGCTCGACTTCGGCATCCGCTCCAACACCGTGTGGCCCGCCGAGCCCCACGACAGCCTGTTCGTCCATCCCCTGTTCGAGAAGGGCGAGGACGGCTCCACCGGCTGGCCGGAGGGCGGCTTCCGCCACTACCAGATCATCCAGGTGAACGGCCTGCAGAACCTGTGGAACGGCGTGAGCGTGCGCTTCTCCGAGAAGGATTTCGCCGACTGGCCGTTCCGCTACGCCGAGCTTGCGCCCCACTATGACGCGGTGGAGCGCCGCATCGTGGTATGCGGCACGACGGAGGACATCCCCGAGCTGCCCGACGGCATCTATGTGCCGCCCAAGCCCCTGCGGCCCGCCGACCAGATGATCGTCGACGCGGTGAACGGCCTCGAGGAGCCCCATTCCCGCGCCATTCCCAACCGCAAGGCCATCGACACCCGGCCCGACAGCCCCAACGCCTGCGCCTCCACCGGCATCTGCACCTCCGGCTGCCCCACCGGCGCGGTCTACAAGTTCACGGCGCGCCTGCTGCCGGAGATCGCCAAGCTGCCGAACTACGAGTTGCGCACCGGCGCCAAGGTGGTGCGGCTTTTGCGCGAGCCCGGCTCGCGGCGCGTCCTGGGCGTGGAATACCGCGACATGGCCACCGGCGAATCCCGCCTGCTCACCGCCGACAAGGTGGTGCTGGCCACCGGCGCCATCGAGAGCCCGCGCATCCTGTTCAACTCGGCCGACGATGTCGCCCCGCACGGCATGGGCAACGCCTTCGGCCAGCTCGGCCTGCGGCTGCAGGACAATCCCAAGTCGGTGCTCTCCACCTCCCTTTGGAAGCTGTGGGGCAGCGGGCGGGATTTCGACATCGGCTATGGCGACCTGCTCATCCTGCTGTCGCGCGGCACCCTGCCGGACGGGGAGGAATTCCCCTTCATCGGCCATGCCATCCACGGCGTGCCGGACGTGCCCCATTATCTGGTGGGCATGAAGCGCTTCCCGCCCTTCATGAAGGAGCGGCTCTCCCGCTTCATGTTCCACAGCTACGTGACGCTGGGCCTGTTCTGCGCCGGCGATCCCAACCCCGCCAACCGGGTGCGGCCGGCGGGCAGCTACGACCGCTTCGGCGTGCGCCATGTGACAGTGGATTTCTCGTCCTCCGCCAAGGCGGACAGGATGATGGACGCCATGGAAGCCTGGGGCCGCACGGTGCTGCGCCATGCCGGGGCCACCTCCATCTATCCGTCGCGGGACAATAGCGGCACCGGCATCCACTATGCCGGCACCACCGCCATCTCGGCGGACCCGGCCAGGGGCGTGGTGGACGCGAACCTGAAGTGCCACGACCTCGACAATGTCTATGTCTGCGACGGCGGGGTGATTCCGGTGCTGCCCGACAAGCACCTCACCCTCACCATCATGGCCATGGCCCACCGCCTCGCCGGCCATCTGGTGGAAAAGGTCCGCACCGGCGCGCAAACCACCGCCCAGCCGGCCCACGCCTGAGACCTGAGACCGGCGCCCGCCTGAACCCCTGCGGCTTCAGGCGGGCGCATCTTCTTCATGCCGCCAGATCTTGTAGGCCGACACCAGCAGGATGGCGGCGAGCAGCGGCAGCAGCACCGCATTCGGCACCAGACCCAGCAACTGGCCGCCGATGAGGGTTCCGGCCACCGAGCCCACGGACATGACGAGGACGAAGCGCCGGTTGCGACCCAGCACGGCGAAGCTGCGGTCCTGGCTGTAGCGGGCAAATCCCACGATCATGGTGGGCAGGCTGATGGCCAGCGACAGGCTGCCGGCCAGCTTGATGTCGAGCCCGAACAACACCACCAGCGTGGGAATGAGCAGTTCCCCGCCCGCCACCCCCAGCAGCGACGCGAAGATGCCGATGGCGAAGCCGCCGACGGCCCCCGCCAGCATCTGCACCCAGCCGTGAAGCAGCGGCTCATGGGCGGCGGTGTCGTGCCACAGCGCAAGCACGACGGCGATAGCGACGAGCAGCACCGCGATCACCCGGTGCAGCGTCCCTGATTTCAGGCGCACCGCCCAGCCGGCCCCGATCCACGCACCGGCAAGGCTTCCGGCCAAAAGGTCGAGGATGATCGGCCACTGCGCCGCCACCTCCGCCAGCGGCACCGTGCGGGCGCGGAACGGGAGGGCGGTGGCCACCACCACCAGGCTCACGGCCTTGTTGAGGATCACCGCCTCCAGCCCAGCAAAGCCGAACGCCCCCATCAGCAAGGGCAGGCGGAACTCCGCGCCGCCGAGCCCGATCAGCCCGCCCAGCGTGCCGATGAGCGCCCCGCCGCCGAACACGCGCGGCACCGTGCGGCGGGCATCACCCGCCGGCAGGTCGTCTTTGGACATGGCGTGCTCCGGATCGCCGGCGTCGAAGGGAGGCGTCGTCAAGGGATGGCGGCTTCAGCGCCCACCGCCGGGCGCGGGCGCGGCCGCGCCCATGATCGCGCCGATCAGCGCATTGATGCGCCCGAACGCCATGCGCGCCACCTCATTGGCCCGCACCATGGCATCCACGGAGCCCTCCTGGTCCTGATTGGTATGGGCGGCAAGGGCGGCCACCAGCTCGCTCTGGCCGATGGCAAGATTGCGCAGGGCCAAAAGCAGATTGTCGAGGTCGCCCTTGGTGAGGGTGAGCTGCAGCGGCGTGTCGTCGGCAAAGGTCTGCCAGCGCTCCAGAGCAGCGGGGGGAATCTGGGGCGCGTCGCTCTCGCCGGCCGCATTCTCCTGAACCATGAAATCCTCGCTTGAAAAAATGACGACGCTTCCGCGTCCTGAAAAGAAAGACCGGCCCTTCCGGGCCGGCCTCAATCTACACCCGAACGCCCGGGCGCACACCGCGCCCGCATCCCCGCCCCGCGGCCCGGGATCCTCTTCGGGTTCAGGCGCGCTATCCTGCCGCCGCCTTCTCCAGCGCGGCGAAGTCCAGCTTCACCATCTGGAACAGGGCCTCCATCACCCGCCGCGCCTTCGCGGGGTCCGGCCCGGACAGAAGCTGGGGGAGAACACGCGGCACGATCTGCCAGGCGACGCCCCAGCGATCGCGCAGCCAGCCGCACTGCTCCTCCCGCCCCTCGGCGGTGAAGGCCGCCCACAGGCGGTCCACCTCCGCCTGGTCCTCGCAATCCACCTGGAAGGAGATGGCGTGGGTGTATTCCATCTTCTGCCCGCCATTGAGCGCGAGGAAGCGCTGGCCCGCGAGCGTGAACACCACCAGCAGCACCGAGCCCTCCGGCCCGGACGGCCCCTCGGCGGCGTTGCGGTGCACGCTGTTAATGGCGCTGTCCGGGAACAGCGAGACGTAGAAGCGGGCGGCATCCTCCGCGTCGCCGTCGAACCACAGGCAAGGCGAGATCTTCGGGGTGGAAATGGTGGCCATGGCAGCATCCTCGCGGTGTCCTGCCTGAAAGACGCGCGGCATCTCACCCAGCCGACAGCCCGCCGGCCTTTTTCGCCCATCCCGGCCGCGAGGCCGCGAAAGCGCCCCATGGCGCGCCGACACTCTGCACGCGCCGGTTGACCCGCATCAATGCCGGGCCGGCCCTGTTATCCTAACCAGTTACCACGGCACCGAAGCGTCCCCACGTTTCCCCACCGGGGACGGATCAGGAAGGAACGCCATGACCGAAACCATCGAACGCTCCGGCTTCGTCGAGCGCACCCGCCCCGGCAGGGCGAAGATGAAGGCGGCCATCTTCGTGGAGAAGAACCGCATCGTCCTGGACGAGAAGCCGATCCCGGACGTGGGTCCGCTCGATGCCCTCATCCGCATCACCACCACCACCATCTGCGGCACGGATGTCCATATCCTGAAGGGTGAATATCCGGTCGAGAAGGGCCTCACCATCGGCCACGAGCCGGTGGGCATCATCGAGAAGCTGGGCTCGGCGGTGGAAGGCTTCGCCGAGGGCCAGCGCGTCATTGCCGGCGCCATCACCCCGTCCGGCTATTCCAATGCGTGCCTGTGCGGCTGCGCCTCGCAGGACGGCCCGCGCATGAAGCACGGCTTCAAGCCCATGGGCGGCTGGCGCTTCGGCAATACCATCGACGGCGCCCAGGCCGAATATCTCGTGGTGCCCGACGCCATGACCAACCTCGCCCCGGTGCCCGAAGCCCTCGGCGACGAGCAGGTGCTCATGTGCCCGGACATCATGTCCACCGGCTTTGCCGGCGCCGAGAGCGGCAAGGTGCGCATCGGCGACACCGTGGCGGTGTTCGCGCAGGGGCCCATCGGCCTGTGCGCCACGGCGGGCGCCCGGCTGATGGGCGCCACCCGCATCATCGCCGTGGACCGGGTGGGCGAGCGCCTCAACGTCTCCCGCGCCATGGGGGCGGACGAGGTGGTGGACTTCTCCAAGGTGGATCCGGTGGAGGAGATCCTGCGCCTCACCGACGGGCGCGGCGTGGACGTGGCCATCGAGGCCCTCGGCCGGCAGGAGACCTTCGAGGCCGCCCTGCGCGTGCTGCGGCCCGGCGGCACCCTCTCCTCGTTGGGGGTGTATTCCACCGACATCAAGATCCCGCTCGATGCCTTCGCGGCTGGCCTCGGCGACAACAAGATCGTCACCTCGCTCTGCCCCGGCGGCAAGGAACGCATGCGCCGGCTGATGGATGTGGTGGCCTCGGGCCGGGTGGATGCCCGCGCCCTCGTCACCCACCGCTTCAAGCTGGACGACATCGAAAAGGCCTATGACCTGTTCTCGCACCAGCGCGACGGCGTTCTCAAGGTGGCCATCACGCCTTAATCTTCGGCCTTGATCTCGAACCGCCCCGGCCCTGCGCCGGGGCGGCTTCCTCCCATGACGGATCGATCCATGACGGCGCCGACGGACCCGCCCGCACCGCCCGCCGCGCCCGACCATGTGGTGGGCGACCAGAGCGCCGTCTTCGCCCTTCTGGAAGATCCCGCCACCCACGGCATCGCTGAAAAGGTGGTGCGCATCGACACCCACGGGGCGGCGGTCTTCCTCGCCGGCCCGTTCGCCTACAAGGTGAAGCGGGCGGTGTTCTTCCCCTTCATGGATTTCTCCACGCTTCAGAAGCGCCACGCCGCCTGCGAGGCGGAAGTGGCGATCAGCGGCGCGGGGGCGCCGGGGCTGTATCTCGGCGTGGTGCCCATCGTGCGCACGGCCCGTGGCCTTGCGCTGGGCGGCGCGGGCGAGGCGGTGGAGCATGCGGTGAAGATGCGCCGCTTCGACACCGGCCTTACACTCGACAAGGTGGCCGAGCGGGGCGAACTTTCGCCCGATCTCGTCAAGGCGCTGGCGGCGGCGGTGGTTGCGGCCCATGCGGCCGCGCCGGTGCGGCGCGGGTTCGACACCGCCTCCCGGCTCGCCTCCTACCTCGCCGATAACACGAGCGAATTCTCCGCCCGGCCCGAGCTCTTCCCGCCGGAGGAGGTCGCCCGGCTGGCACGGCTGTCGGAAGACGCCCTGGCGGGCATCGTGCCGCTTCTGAACGCCCGCAGCGAAGCAGGCTTC
This sequence comes from Xanthobacter autotrophicus, assembly GCF_005871085.1. Taxonomy (GTDB): domain Bacteria; phylum Pseudomonadota; class Alphaproteobacteria; order Rhizobiales; family Xanthobacteraceae; genus Xanthobacter; species Xanthobacter autotrophicus. Next base: position 94,883 of record NZ_VAUP01000042.1, read on the forward strand.
GTGCGCCGCTGTCACGGCGACATGCACCTGCGCAACATCGTGCTTCTGGACGGCAAGCCGGTGCTGTTCGATGCCATCGAGTTCAACGACGACATCGCCACCTGCGACGTGCTCTACGACCTTGCCTTCCTCATCATGGACCTGTGGCAGCGGGGGCTTCGGGACGCGGCCAACGCCATCCTCAACCGCTGCCTGTGGGCAAGCGCGGATGACGAGGTCGACGGGCTCGCAGCCCTGCCTTTCTTCCTCAGCCTGCGCGCCGGCATCCGCGCCAAGGTGGAAGCCGCCGGGCTCGGGCATCTGGCGGGGGAGCGGAAGGCGGAGGGGGAGACGCGGGTGCGCGCCGCGTTCGCGCAGGCCCTCGCTTTTCTCGATTCCAGCCGCGCGGAGACGAGCGCACCGCCACTCCTGAACGATGCGACCATGCCCGAGGCTCGGCCCGGCCGCCCCTGCCTGTGGGCGGTGGGGGGCCTGTCCGGCAGCGGCAAGAGCACGTGGGCGGCGAGGATGGCGCCGGCGCTCGGCCGCGCGCCGGGCGCGGTGATCCTGCGCAGCGACATTGAGCGCAAGCGCCTGTCCGGCGTGGCGGAGACGCAGAAGCTGCCGCCCGAGGCCTATACCCCGGAAGCGACGCAGCAGGTCTATGCCCGCCTGCGGACGCTTGCGGCCCGCGTGCTCGCCACCGGCCACAGCGTGATCGTGGATGCCGTGCATGCCCGGCCGGACGAGCGTGACGCCATCGCTCAGGTGGCGCGGGTGGCAGGCGCGGATTTCCAAGGCTGGTGGCTGGAAGATTCCGAAGGCGAACTGATCCGGCGCGTGGAAGCCCGCACGGGCGATGCCTCCGATGCCGACGCGGCGGTGGTGCGCCGGCAATTGGCCTACGATCTTGGCGACATCAGCTGGACCCGCGCGCGGGCCTTCAGCACGGCGCCTTTGGCGGCTCAGCCTTCGGATCCACACCCGTGACGACTTCCGGCTGGCGGTCGGGTGAGGCCGGCGTGGAAGCCTGCGGCGTGGTGCCGATATAGGACCCGCCGGTCCCGCCCGACCAGCCGGTGGAGCCTGCCCCGCCCGGCTCGGTGCCGGAACCGGCGCCCTGCGATGGCGGGGTCTCGGCCACATGGGCCGGCTGTTCGCAAACGCCCTTCGCGGGCGCTGCGGTCGCCTCCGCCGCCGCGGGGGATGGCACCGCCGAGGCCATAACGAACATCACCGCCCCGACGATGCCGGTGGCGAAGATCCGCGCGCTGGTGACGGTGCCCTTGGGAATGATCAGGGGAGAGGCGCGCCGGAGCGCCGTCGGAAGTGCGTTCGAGGCCATGGCCGTTCTCCTTTCATCCAAGAGAACGTCCCGAAAAACCGCGTGGTTCCCGTCTCGTCAGAGCAAACGCGGCGGCGGCGAAGCCCCGGTCGGCGGCTTCAGCCCTCCACCACCACCCGGCCCGGCCCCGCTTCCACCGTGCCGATGCGGGCGGCGGCGGCATAGCCGGCGGCGTGAATGGCGGCGAGAAGCCGGTCCGCCGCTTCGGGGGCGCAGGCCACCAGCAGGCCGCCGGAGGTCTGGGGATCGGTGAGCAGGTGGCGCTGCCACTCGGCAGCCCCCTCCGGCAAATCCACCTCGTGGCCATAGCTCGCCCAGTTGCGGTGGGACGCGCCAGTGACGAAGCCCTGCTGCACCAGGCTCTCCGCCTCAGACAGCCAAGGCAGCGCCGTCCGCGACAGCCGCAGCGTGGCGCCGGAGCCGCGGGCCATTTCCAGACCATGGCCGAGAATGCCGAAGCCGGTCACGTCGGTGATGGCGTGGACCGCCTCGTCCTGCGCCAGCTCGGTGCCGATGCGGTTCAGCCTCGTGACCGAGGCGAGCATCTCGTCATAGGCGGTCTTTCCAAGCGCCTCCTTCTTGAAGGCGGCGGAATAGACGCCCACCCCCAGCGCCTTGGTGAGGATCAGCGCATCCCCCGGCTGGGCGGTGGAATTGCGGCGGATGCGCCCGCGCGGCGCCGAGCCGATCACCGCGAGGCCGTAGACCGGCTCGGGACAATCGATGGAATGGCCGCCGGCCACCGGGATGCCCGCCTCGGCGCAGATGGCCGCGCCGCCGCCGAGGATGGCGCGCACGGTGGCGATGTCCACCTTGCCCAGCGGCATGCCGAGGATGGCGAGCGCCATCAATGGGGTGCCGCCCATGGCATAGATGTCGGAAATGGCGTTGGTGGCGGCGATGCGGCCGAAATGGTCGGGATCGTCCACCATGGGCATGAAGAAGTCCGTGGTGGCGATGATCGCCGTGCCGCCGTCGAGATCCCACACCGCCGCGTCGTCGCCGGTCTCGGTGCCCACCAGCAGCCGCTCGAACGGCCCGCCCTGGGCCTGTCCGGCCAGCAGGTCCTGCAGCACCGAGGGGGCAAGCTTGCAGCCGCAGCCGCCGCCGTGGGCAAGGCTGGTGAGGCGGACGGTCGGCACGTCGAGCATGGTACGGTTTCCGTTTCCGGGTACACCCTCCGCCGCATCCCGGCGGGCCAGCGCGCCCTCATTCCAGTGATGGCCGGTCCGTTCGGGCTGTCACCTGCCCGGACCTTGCTCTGAACCCGCCGGCGGGTACCCCCGCCGCTTCTGCCACGCCCCCAAGGTCGTGATGTCCCGAAGGCTGTCACGACCTGGCATGGCGACGGGGGCCTTCGCCCCGACCGGCGAGGGTGGTCACACCGCGATTTCGGAGGCGCGGATGACGTACTTGAAATTGTCCGGGTCGAGGCAATCGAGTAGCCCCGCCGCGTTCACCGCCTGCGGATACATGAGGAAGCCGAGGCGCGGGCCGGCAAAGCCCGGCAGCGCCACGTCATGGGCGGTATTGAAGGCGAACCAGTTGCCCTCCCAGGAGCCGAACAGCGCCTTGCGGGCCGCCACCACCTTGGGATCGTCGAGGGCAAGCTTGCCCGGCGGCTCCTCCAGCACCACCTTGCGGACGTCGGCCGGGTCCATGGGCACCCAGCCGAAATCGGAGAGGAACACCTCGGCGCGGCAATGCTGCGCCTTGGTGACGATCTCGGAATTGGCGCCGAGGCTCTTGTAGCCGAAGCGCGAGGGCACCACCCGAAGGCCATAGACATCGCGGGCCGGAATGTCCTGCGCCCGTACCAGGCCCACGAACAGGGCGTTGAGATCGGCGCACTTGCCGCCGAGATCGCCGCTCTTGAGCAGCGCCGCGATGTCGCCGATGCCGCAGCCGCGCGTGGTCGGGTTGCGATAGGTGTTCTCGACGATCCACTCGAAGATGGCGCGCACCTTCTCCAGCTCGCCGCTCTTGCCGGCGACGATCTTGTCGGACGTCGCCTTCACGATACCGTCGGTGGGGATGAGATCGGTGGACGCGATATTGCGCGCGCGCGCGGCGGCGGCGAGCGGGGCCGGCTTGCCGGGCTTGGTCAGGTCCACCGCCCAGTCGCGGCTGGTGGCGCGGCTGGTGAGCTCCACCCGCGGCGCCTTCTCGCCGTCCGCGAAGACGAGATGCAGCATGTCCGCCCCCGAATGGGGATCACGCACCAGCTGGGCGGAGCGGGCATTGGTGGTCCAGCTGTTCTCGCCGGGCTTGAACCAGTCCGGATTGGAGAAGGAGGCCACCGGCAGCCACGCCTGAACCTGGCCCTCCGGCTTCAGGATCTCCACCGTGGTGACAATCTGGTAGCTGCGCCATTTGCCGACGGCGGGCGCGAAGGTCTGCGGGGCGGCGGCCTGTTGCGCGAAGGCCGCGCGGGGCAGGACCGCCGCCGCGGTGGCGAGGGCTCCGGCCTTCAGCAGGTCTCGTCTCGTGGTCATGTCACTGCTCCTCCTGGCTTTTATTGTCGTTTTCCGCAGGACTGGAAGGGTCGCGCGGCGGGGCGCCGGACCCGTGCAGTCTGGCGATGGCGATGGCGGTGTCGGGACTGTCCCACGCTGCCTCGCCATCCACCGCGAGCGCAATGCGCCCTTCGGCGACCACGAAACTGGCGGGCAGGAGGCTGACGCCGAAGGCGCGCGCGGCGGCGCGGTCGAGATCCATCAGCACCGGCCCTGGCGCGGGCTGATCGGCGAAGAAGCGGCGCACCCGCGCCGGCACCTCGGCCACATCCACCAGCACGACCTTCACTTGCGGTGTGCGGGCGGCGAAACGGCCGAGCGCCGGCAGCTCGGTGCGGCACGGCGCGCACCAGGTGGCGAAGAAATGCACCACCGTGACACCGTGCGAATCCGCAAGATTGAACACCGGCCCGTCGAGGGCCTCGAGGCGCAGCGGCGGGGCGGCCGGGTGACCCGCCACGGCGCCAAAGAGCCGCGGCACCGGTTGCGGATCCGTCGCGGGGCCATCCGGGGCGGCATCCGAGGACGCATGGGCCGGCGTGGCCGCGAACGGCATGGCAGGACTGGTAGCAGCCAAGGTTCCGGTTGCGAGGGCGCCGATGGCGAGGGCTCCGGTGGCTCGGAGCGCGCGCCAAGCCCCGTCCACGGCCGGGCGCGCGCATGCACCGAAGCCATGCACCGAACCGGCCGTGCCCTGATCTTTCGACGGGAAAGATGAAACAGGCTGTGAGCCCCGACCCGCGGGAGCGAACATGATTTTCACCCGACCAATCTGGAACACCCGGCGCGGAGGGTCAACGCTCAAGTCCGTGAAGCCTCGCCCCATGCCGCGCCGCATTGGGACGAGGACGGGAAGAATTTCGAGATCGCACGACGTTTCTATCCAAAGCTTGTAGCTGGATTGCATTGCAGCATGGCGGCGGCGGGAATTCTCGTGGAAACACGGGAAGTTGTCCCTCCGTTAATTGACATCATTCCAGTTCCAAAATACCGTCTACCAGGCGGAATTCCGGTATGAGTCCGGTCTCGGCGACCGCCTGAAATCGTCCCCGGTACGGGGCACAAAAGGTCGGAGGTTTCCTTCGATGAACATGGAGCTTTCGCGCCGCCAGTTTCTGAAAACGGCGGGCGCGGGCGTGGCGGGAACAACCCTTGGAGCGATGGGCTTCGGCGCCATCGAGGAGGCCTACGCCTCCACCATCAAGCCGTTCCGCCTCGTCGACACCACGGAAGTGCGCAACACCTGCACCTATTGCTCGGTGGCGTGCGGCATTCTCATCTTCGCCAAGGGCAACCTCGCCAAGGGCGAGAAGGCCGACATCACCCATATCGAAGGTGACAGCGACCATCCCACCAATCGCGGCACGCTCTGCCCCAAGGGCGCGGCCCTGCTCGACATCGTCAAGTCCGAGACGCGCCTGCAATATCCCATGATCCGGCGCGCGGGATCCGACAAGTTCGAGCGCATTTCCTGGGACGCGGCGCTCGACAAGATCGCGCGCGCGTTCAAGGACGATCGCGACGCCAACTTCATTGCCAGGAACAAGGACGGCGTGACCGTGAACCGGTGGACCACCACCGGCTTCCTCGCCGCCTCGGCAACCACCAACGAAACCGCCTGGTGCACGTACAAGACCGTACGTTCGCTTGGCATGCTGGTGTTCGACAACCAGGCGCGGGTTTGACACGGCCCCACGGTGTCCAGTTTGGGCCCAACTTTTGGCCGTGGCGCGATGACCAATTCGTGGACCGACATCCGGAACACGGACCTCGTCATCATCATGGGCGGCAATGCCGCTGAAGCGCACCCGTGCGGATTCAAATGGGTTACGGAGGCGAAAGCCAACCGTGGCGCCAAGCTCATCGTCGTGGACCCGCGCTTCACGCGCTCGGCCGCGGTGGCGGACTATTACGCCCCGATCCGGCAGGGCTCGGACATCGCGTTCCTCAACGGCGTCATCAATTATTGCATCGCCAACGACAAGGTGCAGTGGGACTACGTGAAGGCGTTCACCAACGCCAGCTACATCGTCAAGGAAGGCTTCGCCTACAAGGACGGGCTGTTCACCGGCTACGACGAGGAAAAGCGCGACTACAACCGCTCCACCTGGGACTATGAGATCGGTCCCGACGGTTATGCGGTGGTGGACGACACCCTCCAGCATCCGCGCTGCGTGTGGAATCTGCTGAAAGCCCACGTCGCCCAGTACACGCCTGAACTCGTGGAGCGCATCACCGGCACGCCGAAGGACAAGTTCCTGAAGGTGGCGTCGATGATCTCGGAGTGCTCGTCCAAGACCAAGACGATGACCTCCATGTACGCCCTCGGCTGGACCCAGCATTCCAAGGGATCGCAGAACATCCGCACCATGGCGATGCTTCAGCTGATCCTCGGGAATATCGGCGTGCGCGGCGGCGGCATGAATGCGCTGCGCGGGCATTCCAACATCCAGGGGCTGACCGACGTCGGGCTCATGTCCAACATGATCCCCGGTTATCTCACCCTGCCCACGGAGCGGGAACCGGACTTCAACGCCTACATGTCCACCCGCGGCTTCAAGCCGCTGCGTCCCAACCAGATGAGCTACTGGCAGAACTACAAGAAGTTCTTCGTCAGTTTCCAGAAGGCCATGTGGGGCGACGCCGCGACCGCGGAGAACAATTGGGCGTTCGACTACCTGCCGAAGCTCGACGTGCCGGCCTACGACATCCTGCGCGCCTTCGAGCTGATGAAGCAGGGCAAGATGAACGTCTATGTCTGCCAGGGCTTCAACCCCATGCAGGCCTTCCCCAACCGGGGCAAGCTCGCCGAGGCGCTCGCCAAGCTCAAGCTGCTCGTGGTCATGGACCCGCTCCAGACCGAGACGGCCCGCTTCTGGGAGAACCACGGCGTCTACAATCCGGCGGACACGGCCAAGATCCAGACCGAAGTGATCCAGCTGCCCACCACCTGCTTCGCGGAGGACGAGGGCTCCCTGGTCAATTCCGGGCGGTGGATCCAATGGCACTGGCCGGCCGGCTCGCCTCCGGGCGAGGCGCGGACGGACGCCGCCATCATGTCCGGCATCCACCTGCGGATGAAGGAGCTGTATCGCAAGGAAGGCGGCGCCTTCCCCGATCCCATCCTCAACCTGACGTGGACCTACAAGGACCCGCACGAGCCCACCGCCGTCGAGCTCACCAAGGAGCTGAACGGCTCGGTGCTCAAGGACGTGCTCGACCCGAACGATCCCACCAAGAAGGTCCTTGAGGCCGGCAAGCAGGTGGCGACGTTCGGCGTGCTGCGCGACGACGGCTCCACGGCGGCAGGCTGCTGGATCTATTCCGGCAGCTACACCGAGGCCGGCAACATGATGGCTCGCCGGGACAATTCCGATCCCGACGCCACCGGCGCCTACCTGAAATGGTCGTTCGCCTGGCCGGCGAACCGGCGCATCCTGTATAATCGCGCCTCCTGCGACATCGACGGCAAGCCGTGGGATCCCACGCGCAAGCTCATCGAGTGGGACGGGTCGAAATGGACCGGCTACGACGTGCCCGACATCGCCCCCACCGCCAAGCCGCAGGATGTGGGACCCTTCATCATGAACCCGGAAGGCGTCTCGCGCCTGTTCGCCCGGGGCATGATGCGGGAAGGCCCGTTCCCGGTGCACTACGAGCCGTTCGAGAGCCCGGTCGCCAACCTCATCGCCCCCAAGATCCGGGGCAATCCGGTGGCGCGCGTGTTCAAGGACGATTTCGCCCAGTTCGCCGACACGGCGTCCAAGGAGTTCCCCTATGCGGCGACCTCCTACCGCCTGACCGAGCATTTCCACTACTGGACCAAGAACAACCACGTGAATGCGGTGCTACAGCCCGAATTCTTCGTGGAAATCTCCGAGGAACTGGCAAAGGAGAAAAGCATCAAGAATGCCGGATGGGTCCGGGTGTGGTCGAAGCGGGGTTCCGTCTTCGCCAAGGCCTATGTCACCAAGCGCATCCGCCCGCTGATCGTGGACGGCAAGCCGGTGCACATCGTGGGCATCCCGATCCACTGGGGCTTCGTGGGCGCTGCGAAGAAGGGCTTCCCGGCCAACGTGCTCACCCCGTTCGTGGGTGACGCGAACATCGAGACGCCCGAGTTCAAGGCCTTCCTCGTCAACATCGAGCCCTCCACCGGGCCGGTGGCGTAAGGAGAAGGAGAACCAGCATGTTTCCTCCGATCCCCAACCCTCCGGTCACCCCCACCCCGGCGAAGTTCGGCGACAATGACCTCATCCGGCGCTCGGCCTCCAACCTGCGCGTGCCGGTGGAGTTCAAGGAGCCGGTGGCCAAGCTCATCGACGTGTCCAAGTGCATCGGCTGCAAGGCCTGCCAGGCGGCGTGCCTTGAATGGAACGAGCTCCACGAGGAGATCGGCACCTTCAACGGCAGCTATACCAACCCGCCGGACCTGACCGAGAACTCATTCACGCTCATGCGCTTCACCGAGTGGGTGAACCCCGAGACCGACAATCTCGAGTGGCTCATCCGCAAGGACGGCTGCATGCATTGCGCCGATCCGGGCTGCCTGAAGGCCTGCCCGGCGCCCGGCGCCATCGTGCAGTATTCCAACGGCATCGTGGACTTCGACCACGACAAGTGCATCGGCTGCGGCTATTGCGTGAAGGGCTGCCCCTTCAACATTCCCCGCATCTCCAAGACCGACCACAAGGCCTACAAGTGCACCTTGTGCTCCGACCGCGTGGCCGTGGGCCAGGGGCCGGCCTGCCAGAAGGCGTGTCCCACCCAGGCCATCGTGTTCGGCACCAAGACGCAGATGAAGGAATGGGCCGAAGGGCGCATCAAGGACCTGAAGTCCCGTGGCTACAACAACGCGGGGCTTTATGATCCGCCCGGCGTCGGCGGCACCCATGTGATGTATGTGCTGCAGCACGCCGACCAGCCCTCCATCTATGCCGGCCTGCCGGACAATCCGCGCATCAGCCGCATCGTCGAGGCCTGGAAGGGCGTCACCAAATATGTGGGCCTGGGGGTGATGGGCTTCGCCGCCGTCGCCGGGGCCCTGCACTATCTGGTGGCGGGCGCCAACAAGGTGACGGCGGAAGACGAGGCCAACGCCGAGATGCTGACGCAAGGCAAGAATCCCGGCGGCGAACCCGCCCATGGAGGCCAGTCATGAGCCAGCCTTATGACGTCGAATCCGGCGATGCTGTCCATCCCGGCCGCCCGGTGCAGGTGGACCGCTACACGGTGGGGGCCCGTATCAACCACTGGATCACGGCCATCAGCCTGATCCTGCTGGCGATCTCGGGCCTCGCGCTGTTCCACCCCAGCCTGTTCTTCCTCACCGGCCTGTTCGGTGGGGGACAGATGACGCGCACCATCCATCCGTGGATCGGGGTGGTGCTGTTCTTCTCCTTCACCGGCATGTTCTTCCGCTTCTGGAAGGCCAACCTGTGGAAGAGCGAGGACGGCACCTGGATGCGGCGCATCCGCGATGTCATCGCCGGCCACGAGGAGAAGCTGCCGGAGCTGGGCAAGTATAATGCCGGCCAGAAGATGGTCTTCTGGGGCATGTCGTTTCTGATCGTGGTGCTGATCGCCTCCGGCGTCGTGATCTGGAACGCCTATTTCTCCACCTTCACCAGCATCGAGCAGCAGCGGGTCGCCCTGCTGGTGCATGCGGTGGCGGCGGTGGCGATCATCTGCGTGTGGATCGTCCACGTCTATGCCGCCATCTGGGTGAAGGGCACCATCAGCGCCATGACGCGCGGGCAGGTCACCGGCGGCTGGGCGTGGCGGCACCACCGCAAATGGCTCCGCGAACTGGTCTCCCGCAAGCCGTCGCGGCCCACCGGCACGCGGGGGACTCCCGCAGAGTAATCGCAGGCGTATAATGCAAGCCCGGCTGCGGCCTCGCGCGGCCGGGCTTCTTGCACGTGACCCGTGAGGTTCGTGAGGTTCAAATGGTGCGTTCGTCAGGTCCGTTATCGAGCCCTCCCGGCTCCGTCTTTCCCGACCCCTCGGTGCTGGAAGGGGTCACCGCGCCCGCCTTCGCCCATCTGCCGGACCCGGCCAACCTGTTCGCGCGCCGCGCCGAGCGCTTCGCCCGGCTGGCGCAAGGCCATCCGCTCGGCCCCTACCTCTCCTTCCTGGCCCACATCGCCCGCGCCCAGCATGTGGCGGCGGAACGCGCCCCCGCGCCCGAGCCGGCCGATGCGGAAGCGGTGGAGCGCGCCCGCGCCCACGAGATGCCGCCGCTGGACCGCAGCCACTTCACCTCGGACGCGGCGTTCGAAGCCATTTTCGACCGGCTGTTGTCCCAGGCCCGCGCCATCGAGAAGCCGGAGCCGGCCGAGGCCGCGCTCGCCCACGTGCTGGCCGCCTCGGACGCCGAGCGCGGCGAGATGATCCGCAACGTGCTGGCCGATTCCATTCCGGTGGAGGCGCTGGCCGAGCATCTTTATATGGCAGCGGCGCTTCAGGTGCATTTCGCCCGCCGCGCCGCCCAGCTGGACGCCAAAGCCCTGGTGCCGGTGGGCGACGGCATCTGCCCGGCCTGCGGCGGCCCTCCTGTCGCGAGCGTGGTGGTGGATTGGCCGTCGGCCGCCGGCGCGCGCTATTGCGCCTGCGCCCTGTGCGGCACGTGGTGGAACTTCGTGCGGGTGCGCTGCACCGCCTGCGGCTCCACCGGCGGCATCGCCTATCAGGAGATGGAAGGCGGAAACGGCGCCATCAAGGCCGAGACCTGCGACGCCTGCCATTCCTACGCCAAGGTGCTCTATCTTTCGAAAGACCCCGATCTCGATCCCGTGGCCGACGACGTGGCCAGCCTCGGCCTCGACCTCAAGCAGAAGGAGGGGCCCTACCGGCGCTCCACCTTCAATCCCTTCCTGCTGGGCTATTGAGGGGGGCGCCATGTCCGCACACATTGCGTCATCCCACGCCGCCGCACCCCCCGCCGCACCCCTGCGCGTGCTGCCCTCCGTCGATGCCGTATTGAAGGCCGAGCTGGCCCGCGCCGCCACCGACCGCCACGGCCGGCAGGCCACCACCGCCGCGGTGCGCACCGCCCTCGACGAGCGCCGCGCCGCCCTGCGCGCCGGCGCCGGCGGCCCGGCGACACCTGATGAGATCGCCGCCAGCGCCCTCGCCCGGCTGGACGCTGCGGCGGCCCCCAGCCTCCGGCCGGTGTTCAACCTCACGGGCACGGTGCTGCACACCAATCTCGGCCGCGCCATCTTCGCGGAAGAAGCGGTGGAGGCGGCGGTGCGGGCCATGCGCAGCGCGGTCACCCTGGAATACGACCTCGACGGCGGCAAGCGCGGCGAGCGCGACGACCATGTGCGCGGCCTCGTCTGCGAGCTGACTGGGGCGGAAGACGCCACCCTCGTCAACAACAACGCCGCCGCCGTACTGCTGGTGCTGAACACCCTGTCGCAGGGCAAGCCGGCCATCGTCTCGCGCGGCGAGCTGATCGAGATCGGCGGCGCCTTCCGCATGCCGGAGATTATGCGCCGGGCCGGCGCGGAGCTGGACGAGGTGGGCACCACCAACCGCACCCACGCCCGCGACTATCGCGACGCCATCCGCCCCGAGACCGGGGTGATCCTGAAGGTGCACACCTCCAATTACCGCATCGAGGGCTTCACTAAGGAGGTGTCGCCCCGCGAGCTGGCTGAGATCGCACAGGCCGGCGGGGTGCCGCTCGTGAATGATCTGGGCTCCGGCACGCTGGCGGACCTCACCCGCTACGGCCTCGTCCACGAACCCACGGTGCGCGAGGCGGTGGCTGAGGGGGCGGACATCGTCACCTTCTCCGGCGACAAGCTGCTGGGCGGCCCGCAGGCGGGCTTCATCGTGGGCCGGCGCGACCTCATCGCGCGGATCAACAAGAATCCCATGAAGCGGGCGCTGCGGCTGGACAAGGTGCGACTCGCGGCCATCGAGGCGACGCTACGCCTCTACCGCGACCCCGATCGCCTGGCCGAGCGTCTGCCCACCCTGCGATACCTCACTCGCCATCCAGAGGACATGGCCGCCCAGGCCGCGCGACTCGCGCCCGTCCTCGCCACCCTTCTCGGCCCTGCCTTCACGGTTGACGAAACGTCATGTCGCAGCCAGATCGGTTCCGGTGCCCTGCCGCTGGAGACGCTGGAGGGGGTGGGTCTTGCCATTGCCAGCCGCGATGGCAGCGGCGGCGCGCTGAACCGGCTCGCCGATCGGTTGCGCCGACTGCCGGTTCCGGTGATCGGACGGATTGACGATAACGCTCTTGTGCTCGATTTGAGATGCCTTGAAGACGAAGCGGCGTTTCTTGCGTCCGTGACCGCTTTGGAGGGGGCTCATGAGCTGGCTTGACCGATTGAAGGGCAAGGGGGGACCGGGCGAGACGCCGGAGGCCGGCGATCCGCCGCGCGAGCGCCCCTTCCCGCAACGCCCCCAGCGCCCGCCCGAGGAGACCGACCCGCCGGCGGAGGCGGACCTCGACGCCCTTCTGAGCGACATCGCCTCCGGCCTGTCGGGTAGCCGCGCCGCAAGCCCTGCCGCCGAGCCGGAGAGCCCGCTCCACCGCCGCCCCCGGCTCGACGAGCGCCCGCGCCAGGAGCCCGCGCCGGTGCCGCCGCAGTCTCCCCCCCGAGAGATGGCCTCCCGCGAGTTCTCTTCTCGAGAGTTCCCGACCCGCGAGGCGCCGCCCCGGCTTGCACCGACGCGCGAAGCCCATTCCCGCGACATCCCGGCCCGCGAGACGCCCGTCGTCGCCCCGCCGGCGGCGCGGGAACCCGAAGGGCCCGCACGGGCCGAAGCCACCTTCGACGAAGCCACCTTCGACGAGGTGGAATTCGAGCGGCTGCTGGTGGCGGAGAACTTCGGCGACGAGCCGCCGTTCGATTCGCCCGTCCCCCCGACCGCGGACGCCGAGCCCCTGCCGGTCGAGGCCCTGCCCGAATCGGAGCCGGAGCCTGAGGTCCCCGAGGACACCCGCACGCCGGAGGCGCAGATGGCGGCCGCCCTCGCCGCCGCCACCGCCGGGGAATACGAAACCGCCCTGTCCATCTGGGAGCCGCTGGCGCGCACCGGCAATGCGCGGGCGCAGAACAATATCGGCGCCTGCTTCATCGACGGGCTGGGCGTGGACAAGGACCTGGACCTCGCCCGCCGCTGGCTGGAGCTGTCCGCCGAGGGTGGCGACCCGGTGGGCCGGCGCAACCTCGCCACCCTCTACTTCAAGGGCGAAGGCGTCGCCCAGGACTATGCCAGGGCCGCCGCGCTCTATCTCGCCGCCGCCGAGGATGGCGACGGCCCGGCCCAGGACATGCTGAGCTGGATGCTGCTGGAAGGCGAGGTCATCCCCGCCGATCCGGTGGAGGCGCGGCGCTGGGCGATGGCTGCGGCGGACCAGGGCATCGCCTCGTCCATGACGCGGCTGGGCATGATCGCCCACAATGCCCTCGGCATGGAGCGCGATGCGGTGGAGGCCGCCCGCTGGTGGCGCAAGGGTGCCGAGGCCGGCGACGCGGACGGGCAGGCCATGCTGGGCGCGGCCTGCCACATGGGTGTCGGGGTGCCGCGCGACCATATCGCCGCCTTCGCCTGGCTGCTGCGCGCCCGCGCCGGCAAGAGCGCGCTGGCGGAACGTTTCTTCGATGCCGTGCGCGCCAGCCTGACGCCGGAGGAGGAAGCCGCCGCCCAGCGTCGCGCCGCCATTCCGCTGGGGGAGCTGCCCTGACGTGATCATCGGCACGGCCGGACATATCGACCATGGCAAGACCACGCTGGTGCGTGCGCTCACCGGTGTCGATACCGACCGGCTGAAGGAGGAGAAGGCGCGGGGCATCTCCATCGACCTCGGCTTCGCCTACCTGCCTCTGGAGGGCGAGGAGGCGGGCGAAGCCCAAGCGCATGGCGATGAAGCCCGCCCTCCGGTGCTGGGCTTCGTGGACGTGCCGGGGCACGAAAAATTCGTGCACACCATGCTGTCGGGGGCCAGCGGCATCGATTTCGCTTTGCTGGTGGTGGCCGCCGACGACGGGGTGATGCCCCAGACCCGCGAACATCTCGCCATTCTCGACCTCCTCGGCATCCGCCAAGGCATCGTCGCCCTCACCAAGGCCGACCTCGTGGACGCCGGGCGCCGCGCCGCGGTGGAGGCGGAGATCGCGGCCCTTCTCGCCCCAACCGCCCTTGCCGGCGCGCCCATCCACCCCGTTTCCGCCACCACCGGCGAAGGCATCGCCGCCTTGCGCGACGCCCTCGCGGCGGCGGCGCGGCAGCTCGGTCAGCGGGCCGGCGGCGGGCGCTTCCGCCTCGCGGTGGACCGCAGCTTCACCCTCGCCGGGGCGGGAACGGTGGTGACGGGAACGGTGCTGTCGGGAACCGTCCGCGTGGGCGACCGGGTCGTCGTCAGCCCATCCGGCCTTGCCGCCCGCGTGCGCTCCATCCGGGCGCAGGACCGGGTGGCGGAGGAAGGCGTCGCCGGCGACCGCTGCGGGCTCAACCTGGCCGGCGAAGACATCAGCAAGAGCGCCATCGCCCGCGGCGACGTGGTGCTCGATCCGGCGCTGCACGCCCCCTGTGACCATATCGACGCCGAACTCACCGTGCTGGCGGGCGAGAAGCGCTCCATCGCCCAATGGCTGCCGGTGCGCCTGCACCATGCGGCGCGGGAGGTGGGGGCGCGGCTGGTGCTGCTGGGCGATCCCATCGCCCCCGGCGCGTCGGCCAAGGTGCAACTGGTGCTGGAAGAGCCCATCGCGGCGGCGGTGGGCGACCGCTTCGTCATCCGCGACACCTCGGCTCAGCGCACCATCGGCGGCGGGCGCTTCCTTGACCTGCGTGGGCCCAAACGCAAGCGGCGCACCCCCGAGCGGCTGGCGCAGCTCTCCGCCCTCGCCGAGCGCGATCCCGCAACAGCTCTGGCGGCCTTGCTGGCCATCGACCCCTATTTCACGGACCTTACCGCCTTCGCCCGCGACCACACCCTCACCGCCGAGGAGACTGAGGCGCTGGCCGACCGCCTCGGCATCGTGAAGCTTGCGGCCGGCACGTCGACACTTGCCATCACCGCCAGCCGCTTCGCCGATTTCACCGGCCAGCTGCTGGCGGCGCTGCAGGCCTTCCACGCCGAGAATCCCGACCTGCCGGGCATGGGCCGCGAGCGGCTGCGCCTGCTGCTGGTGCCGCGCCTGCCCGCGCCGGCCTTCCTGTCCGCCCTGGAGAGCCTCGGCGACACGGTGAAGCGCGAGGGCGCCTGGGTGCGGCTGGCCGGCTTCGAGGTGCGCCTGTCCGCCGCCGACGAGGCCCTGTGGAGCCGCATCGCCCCGCTCATCGGCGGCACCGAGCGCTTCCGTCCGCCGCGGGTGCGCGACCTCGCCAGCCTCCTCGGCGTTGCCGAGCCGGAGGTACGGCGCCTCATGAAGCTCGCCAGCCGCACCGGGCGGGCGGACGAGGTGGCTCACGACCATTTCTTCCTGCGCCCGGTGGTGGCCGAAATGGTGGAGATCCTGACACGCCTGTCCGGCCCGCGCATCAAGGACGAGTTCACCGCCGCCCAGTTCCGCGACGAGGTCTCCAATGGGCGCAAGGTGGCGATCCAGATCCTCGATTTCTTCGACCGCCACGGCGTCACCCTGCGCCGGGGCGATCTGCGCCGCATCAACCCGTTCCGGCTGGACCTGTTCGCCGGCTCGGGAAATGATGCGACTTCCAGCGATTCGCCGGCGCCGTCGGCGCGGGGAAGAGAAGCGTCCCTGGTGGGGCGTCCGGACTTCAAATCCGGGAGGGGCCGCGAGCCGGTCCTTGGTGGGTTCGACTCCCACTCTCTTCCGCCAGATCCCCGAAAAGCCCTTGGAAAAGCCAAATGACGCCGGAGCTTGAACAGGGCACCCAAGACGTCGCGCCCGAGGCCGCGCCCGCCGCGCCAGCGCCCGGCGTTTCATCACCCGCGCGCGTGGCCTTCCTCGCCCGCCTCGATGCGGCCAAGCACGACGCCGGCGTGGCCGAGACCGATTTTCGGCGCGAGGCTGCCGCGCGCATCGAACAGCTCGCCGCCGCCCGCGCCCATGCGTGGCGGCGCGCCGACCTCATGGCGGCGCTGGTCGCCGCCGTGGACGCAACCGAAGATGCCGAGATGGCGGTGGCCGCCGGTCAGGCGTTGCTGCGCACCCGGCTCGGCTGGACCTCCGACAGCGACGCGCGCACCGAGGTGCTCGCCCGCTTCGCCGCCGTCGCCCTGGCCCTCAGCGAGGCGGATGCCGGCGGCGATCCGCAGGCCGCTCTCGCCGCCTTCGAGGACTGGTACCTTGAAACCCGGCAGAGCCCATTCTGGTACCTGTTCGAGCACTATCTGAGCGACACGCCCCTGGTGGATTATTGAGCGTGCGGGCATGCCCAAGATGAAGACCGGTAAGATGAAGACCCGCAAAACCACGGATTTCGACCGCTGGCTGTCCGCCACCTATGGCGAGAACGGCAGCTTCACCGCGCTCGTGGTACTGGTGCGCATCGAGGAGCCGCAGGTGCTGCCGCTTGCCTCCACTTTCCTCAACATCGTGGGCGACGAGGTGAGCTGGGCCGAGGTCGCCGCCCTGTTCGCCGGTGCCCGGCAGACCTGGGACGGCGCGGCCTTCTTCGCCCAGCTCGATGCCGATGGCCCGCTGGAAAATGGGGAAGCGCGCGGACGCCTGCGGGCGCTGGAGCAGCGCCTCGACGCCGACCGGCTGGTGATCAACCAGGGCGACTTCTTCGACACCCAGGGCCGCCGGCTGAAGGTGGAGGAAATCTCCCCGAATTAAGACCATCAGCATCAGTCGTTGACCGATGCCGAGTGGGTACGCTCAAGCGACGCGCCTATTCGATGGGGAAATCGAAATAGGTGTCGGGGAAGGGCTCGGCCTTCAGGGTGAAGTGCCACCATTCCTTGTCGAATGGCTGGAAGCCGTGCCGCGCCATGAGGCCGGAGAGCCTGTCGCGGTTCGCCTTCTGCGCCCTGGTCACCGCATCCGAGCCGGGCCACGAGCGCGGGCTGAACAGGTCGAACGGCGTGCCCATGTCGAGATCGGCGCCGGTGGCGCGGTCGAACAGGGTCAGATCCAGCGTCGAGCCGCGCGAATGGCCGGAGCGGGCGGCGATATAGCCTTCGGCGAACAGGTCCTTCTTGTCCACGTCGGGATAGAAGGTGGCCTTGGTGCGGGTGTCGGCGAGATCGCTCGCCCATCGGGCGAAGTGCGCCACCGCGCGGGCGGGACGGTAGCAATCGAACAGGCGCAGGCCGAGGCCGCTCGCCTTCGCTTCCGCCGCCACGGCGGCCAACGCCTCGGCGGCCGGGCGGGTGAGGAAGCAGCGCACGGCGCCATAGCCGTCCACCCGCGTGCCGACGAAATTGTCCGAGCCGAAATAGCGCACGTCGAACACGGCGTCCGGCACCAGCGTGGCCACATCCACGAACAGGGCCGGACGGTCGGTGCGGGCATCGGCCGCCAGCGGCAGGCCGGCGATGCTCAGGGCAAGGGCAGCGGGCTTCACCAGTCGGTCCATCAGGAAAGAGGGCATGGCGGGGTTCGCGGGAGACGGTGCGCGATCATATGAGCGTCCCGCGCCGATGAAAACCGGCGCGAGGGCGGTGGTGTCGGAGCTTATGCACAGCACCGGCCCACTCCCTCTCCCGCTTGCGGGGGAGGGGTGGGGTGGGGGCAGAGGCGGCAGGGACGGAATACAAGCGGCGGGCCCTGGCGGAGAAAGCCTGCCCCCTCCCTGCCCTCCCCCGCACGCGGGAGAGGGTTCGCATCGCTCTCAGTCCCAAACCCTCCCGCCATCCCGCGCCGGCCAGCTCCTTCTCCCGCGTGCCGGGGAGGGTCGGGGTGGGGGCAGAGGCGGCAGGGACGGAATACAAGCGGCGGGCCTGGCGGAGAAAGCCTGCCCCCTCCCTGCCCTCTCCCGCATGCGGGGGAGGGTTCGCATCGCTCTCAATCACCAACCCTCCCGCCATCCCAAGTCGGCCAGCACACTCCCCCGCCTGAACTCGGCTTTTGCCGAGTTCAGCTCCTAAGGACCGAAGCCGGAAACATCCGGCTTCGGTCGGGAGAGGGTTCGCACCGTGCCCGGTCGAAGCAGCAGAGCTTCAGGCTGATCCAACGTCGGCCCGGCACACCCCATCCCTTGCGCCGCCACGCTCTGGCGGAAACGGCCGGGCGGGGGTATCCCTGCCCGCCTCGGTGGGAGAGCGGTGCGTGATCGTCGATCCGGTGTTCTATGCGGCGGCGGTGCCGGCGACGATCCTGGTGGGCATGTCGAAGGGCGGGTTCACCGGCCTGTCGGTCCTTGCCCAGCCCATCCTGGCGCTGGCCATGTCCCCCATCCAGGCCGCCGCCATCCTTCTGCCGGTGCTCATCGTGCAGGACGTGGTGAGCCTTTATGCCTATTGGCGGCGCTGGAGCGTGGCCGAGCTGCGCCGCACCCTGCCGGCCGCGGTGGTGGGCATCGTCATCGGCTACCTGCTGGCGGCGTCCGTCTCCGACCAGGCGGTGGCCCTGGGCATCGGGCTTCTCTCCATCGCCGAGGCCGCCCGCCATGCCCTGTCGAAGGGGCTCAAGCGACCGGCGGGCGAGGCCGGGCGGGGGTCGGCGGCGCTGTGGAGCGCGGTGGCGGGCTTCGTCAGCATGATCGCCAATGCCGGCGGCCCGCCCATGATGATCTACCTGCTGCGCCGGCCCCGCCTCTCGCCCGAGCAGTTCGCAGCAACCACCGCCGCCTTCTTCTCGGTGGTCAACTGGGTGAAGGTGCCGTTCTTCCTCGCCCTCGGCCAGATCACGGGGGCGAACCTTGCCACCTCGGCGGTGCTGCTTCCGGTGGCGATCATCGCCACCTTCGCCGGCGTGCAGCTGGTGCGGCGGGTGCCGGCCGACCGCTTCTTCGGCATCATCTACCTCATCCTCGCCGCGGTGGGTGCGAAGCTGGTCCATGACGGCCTGCCGGGCTTCTGAACGGAGCCTAAGGCCTGCCGCCGACTGCCCGCTCGTTGGGCGCCTGTTCCTTGGACCCTGGTCTGCTCATAATTAGAGCAGATCGAAAGGGGTCTGCCGCCCGCCGTGCGTGGCGACGATTTTTTTCATGATCTCAATGAACTGGCCCTGCTCTTCAGGGCTCAGCATCTCCACCGTCGCGGCATGGGCCTTCCGGGCCATGGCTTCCATTTCCTCCAGCAGGCGCCGCCCGTCCTCGGTCAAGGCGCAGCTTTGGGACCGGCGGTCCGTGGCCGAGGTGCCGCGCCGCACCAACCCTCGCGTTTCAAGGCGTTTGAGGGCGCCGGTGGTGGTGGTGCGGTCCAGCGCCACGATGCGCGAGAGGGTGGTCTGGTCCGCAGCCTCCCGCCCCGCCAAAGCCGACAGCAGGCTGTATTGTACCGGCGTCACACCAAATGGGGCGCACAGCTCAGAAAACAGGCTGACATGGATCTGGTGCACCCGCCGGGCGAGGAAGCCGGGCCGGTCGGACAAAGGCCACCCCTCGCCGGCCGCATTCTCCACACTTGCCTTCGATACATTTGATTTTGCTTGTGATTTCGTCACACCCGCGATCCCTTCCGGCGCCCGCGCCGGCCCAAGTTTTGATCCAGATCAAATTCTGGCACATGCCGTGCATAACGGAAATACGAAGCATACTTCGCTTTTTCAATGCGGCGCGCCACCGCGCAAATATGGACGGAGATCCAGATGGCTGAACCTGCGGGCTACGATATCCTCCTCAAGGGCGGACATGTCATCTGCCCCGCCTCCGGCATTGACGGCACCTATGACGTGGCGATCCGCGACGGACTGATCGCGGCGGTGGAACAGACCATCCTGCCGTCGAGCGCGGTGGAGACCATCGACGTCTCCGGCAAGCTGGTGCTGCCGGGCATGATCGACACCCACGGCCACGTCTACCAGTACGTCACCGGCCGCTTCGGCCTGAACCCGGACATGGTGGGCGTGCACTCTGGCGTCACCACCGTCATCGACCAGGGCGGCCCCTCCTGCATGACCCTGCCGGGGTTCCGGAAGTTCATCGCCGAACCTGCCGATACCCGGATCTATGCGTTCCTCTCGGCCTATCTGGTGGGCGGGCTGGAGGGTCATTACTACCCGAACCTGTACAGTCCCGAAGGTGTCGATATCGACGCCACCGTACGCTCCGCCGTCGCCAACCGCGACCTGGTGCGCGGCATCAAGGGCCATGCGGAAATCGGCGGCTTCGCCCGCTGGGGCATCAAGGTGATGGAGATGGCGGCGGAGATCGCCCGCCGCGCCGAAGTCCCGCTCTACGTGCATTTCGGCACCCTGTGGGGCCTGCCCGAGAGCGGCGCCAACGGCGAGGATGCCGACACCATCCTGGAGCGCGTCATCCCGCTGCTGAAGGAAGGCGACGTGCTGGCCCATCCCTTCACCCGCCATCCCGGCGGCTTCGTGAACCAGCAGGGCGAGGTCCATCACGTCATCCGCGCCGCCCTCGACCGCGGCCTGAAGGTGGATGTGGGCCACGGTAGCCACTTCTCCTACCGCCTTGCGAAAAAAGCTATTTCCGCCGGCGTGGTGCCGCACACGCTGGGTGCCGACATGCATGGCTACAACACCCATGTGCCCCCGCCCGCCGGCACTCCGGCCGAGCACTATGACGACGAGAACCACCCCTTCAAGGGCCAGGCCCGCTTCAGCCTGACCCAGGCCATGAGCTCCATGATGGCCCTCGGCCTGTCGCTTCAGGACGTGGTGCCCATGGTCACCAGCAACCCGGCGCAGATGATCGGCCTCACCGATCGCCTCGGCGCGCTGAAGGTGGGCTATGCGGCCGATGTCTCGGTGCTGGACGACCATCGCGGCCGCTTCCTGCTGCGCGACAACGAAGACACCAAGGTGATCGCCGAGCGCCTGCTCACCCCGGCCTTTTGCCTGCGCGCCGGCAAGCGCTTTGACGCCGACGCGCCCATCCTGCCCCAGGCGGTGGCGGCGTGAGCGGGGCCTCCGCTCCGGCCCCGCAGGCGGCGTGGGACACCCTGTCCCAGGCTGAGCGGGATGCCGCCTACAACAACAACGCCGCAGTGCCGGACAGCGCGGCGTGGGTGGCGGCGCGCGACCTTGCGGCGGCTGGATTCCGCGCCACGGCGCAGGCCCATCTCGATATCCCCTATGGCGACGGCGCGCGGCAGAAGCTGGACCTTTATCCCGGCCAGCCGGGTGCGCCGGGCCTGGTCTTCATCCATGGCGGCTACTGGCAGCGCAACACCCGCGAGGCCTTCGCCCATTATGCGCAGGGCCTGCTGGCCCATGGCTGGTCGGTGGCCCTGCCCGGCTACACGCTGGCGCCCGAGGCCCGCCTCGGCCAGATCGTGGCGGAGATCGGCGCAGCGCTGGACCTTATCGCCCGGGATGGCGCGGCCTATGGCGTCACCGGCCCGCTGGTGGTCTCCGGCTGGTCCGCCGGCGCGCAGCTGGCGGTGATGCAGCTGGACCATCCAGCGGTCGCCGCCGGGCTCGCCGTGTCCGGCGTCTATGAGCTGGCGCCGATCCGCGACACCTTCCTGAATGGCCCGCTCGACCTATCGGATGAAGACATCGCGGCCTGTTCGCCGCTGCGCCATGCCCCGTCGCAAAAGCCGCTCGCCATCGCCTACGGCACGGCGGAACTGCCGGCCCTGGTGCACGATTCCCGTGCGCTCGCCGCCCGGCGGACGGCGGCCCACGCGCCGGGCGCGCTGCTGCCCATCGCCGGCGCCAACCACTTCTCCATCCTCGATGAATTGCGCCGCCCCGACGGCCAGCTGGTGCGCGCCGCCCTCGACCTGATGGCAGGAGCCGCCGCATGAGCGAGACCCAGGCCCACGAAGGCGTGGGCGCCCGGCTTCCGCGACAGGAGGGTGTGGGCGCCCGTCTTCCGCGGAAAGAAGACGACCGGCTGATGCGCGGTCGCGGCCAGTTCATCGCCGATATCCGCATGACCGGCATGCAGGACGTGGCCTTCGTCCGCAGCCCGCTCGCCCATGCCCGCATCCGCGGCATCCATGTGCCGGACGACCTGAAGGACCGCGTCTTCACCGCCGCCGATCTCGACGGTGTCAAGCCCATCCGCGCCGTCTCCGGGCTGCCGGGCTTCAAGGTGTCCGAACAGCCGGTGCTGGCCACCGGCAAGGTGCGTCAGGTGGGCGAGCTGATCGCCATGTGCGTCGCCGACACCCGTGCCGAGGCCGAGGATATGGCCGCGCGCGTTGAGCTGGACCTCGAAGAGCTGCCCGCCCTCCACGACATGCTGGAGGCGCGCAAGCCCGGCGCACCCCTCGTGCACGAGCACTGGGGCGACAATGTCTTTCTGGAAAGCCTCGTGAACATCAACATCGAGGCCGCCTTCGACGCGCCGGTGAAGGTCTCGCGCACCATTTCCACCGCACGCCAGTGCATGGCCCCCATCGAGGGGCGCGGCGCCGTCATCCATTTCGACCACCGCTGCGACCAGTTGGTGGTCCACACCGCCAGCCAGATGCCGCACATCGTGCGCTCGGGCCTCTCCGAATGCCTGCAGATGGAAGAGGGCCAGATCCGCATCATCTCTCCGGATGTGGGCGGTGGCTTCGGCTACAAGGCCATCCTCTTGGCGGAGGAGGTCTGCCTCGGCTGGCTGGCGCAGAAGCTGCGCCGCCCCGTGCGCTGGCTGGAAGACCGGCGCGAGCACCTCACCGCCAACGCCAATTGCCGCGAGCACCATTACGAAATCACGCTCTATGCCGAGCGCGACGGCACGTTGCGCGGCATCGACTGCGAGGCGAGCGTCGATAGCGGCGCCTATTCGGCCTATCCCTTTTCCGCGTGCCTGGAAGCCGCGCAGGTGGCGAGCATCCTGCCCGGCCCCTACGACTTTCCGGCCTATCGCTGCCGCACCTGGTCGGTGGCCACCAACAAGTGCCCCATCCTGCCCTATCGCGGCGTGGCCCGCACCGGCGTGTGCTTCGCGCTGGAAGTGGCGCTGGATGCGCTGGCGGCGGAGCTGGGCCTTCCCCCCGAGGTGGTGCGGCTGAAGAACCTGGTGCGGCCCGAGCAGATGCCGTTCGACAACATCACCAACAAGCATTTCGACAGCGGCGATTATCCGCAGGCGCTCCATCGCGCCCTCGACGCCATCAAGGCGGATACGGTGCGCGCGCGTCAGACGGCGGGCGAGAGGGACGGGCGGCGCATCGGCCTCGGCCTCTCCATCTATTGCGAGCAGGCGGCGCACGGCACTTCGGTCTATTCGGGCTGGGGCATTCCCATGGTGCCGGGACACGAGCAGGCCGGCGCGCGCCTCACCCCCGACGGCGGGCTGGAGCTGCGCATCGGCGCCCATTCCCACGGCCAGGGGCTGGAGACGACGCTGGCCCAGGTGGCCTGCGAAATCCTCGGCATTCCCGTCGCCCGCACCCGGCTGGTGCATGGCGACACCGCCATGACCCCCTATTCCACCGGAAGCTGGGGCTCGCGGGTGATGGTGATGGCGGGCGGGGCGGTGGCCACCGCCTGCACGGAGCTTGCCGAGCGCGTCCGGCGCATCGGCGCCCACATGCTGCAGGCGCGGCTGGACGAGGTGCGGCTCGAAAACGGCCGCGTGGTCGGCCCCGCGGGTGATGTCACCATCAGCCAGGTCGCCCACACCTGGTATCGCCGCCCGCAGGACCTGCCGGCGGACGTGGATCCCCACGGGCTGGAGGTGACAGCCGGCTACAAGCCGCAACGTGACAGCGGCACCTTCAGCTATGCCGCCCATGCGGTGGTGGTGGCGGTGGATCCCGAGCTGGGCGAGGTGGAAATCCTCGACTACGTCATCGTTGAAGATGGCGGCACGCTGGTGAACCCCATGGTGGTGGACGGCCAGATCCTCGGCGGCCTCGCCCAGGGCATCGGCACCGCGCTTTACGAGGAAATGCCGTTCGACACCTCCGGCCAGCCCTTGGCCTCAACGCTGGCGGACTATCTTCTGCCCGGCGCGCCGGAAGTGCCACTGCCCTTCATCGACCATATGGCGACGCCCTCGCCCTACACGGCGTTCGGCGTGAAGGGCATCGGCGAAGGCGGGGCCATCGCGCCGCCGGCGGCCATCGCCAATGCCATCAATGATGCGCTGCGCCCGGTCGGGGCGGAGATGCTGCGCGCGCCCGTCACGCCGCGCCGCATCGTCGAGAGCGTGCTCAAGGCTCGCGCCAACCGCAGGAGCGCCGCATGAAGCCCGCGCCCTTCCGCATGGAGCGTCCGCGCGACATCGCCGGCGCCACGGCTCTCCTCGCCACCGGCGGCGACGGAGCGAAGGCCATGGCCGGCTCGCAGTCCCTCGGCCCCATGCTGAACCTGCGCCTCGCCACGCCCGAGCTGATCGTGGACCTCACCGGCATCGACGCCCTGCGCACAGTGCGCGAGGAGCCGGGCCACGTGGTCTATGGCGCCCTCATCACCCATGCCGACGTGGAAGACGGGCGCGTGCCGGATGTGGGCGCGCACATCCTGCGCCGGGTGGCGGGTGGCATCGCCTATCGCGCGGTGCGCAATCGCGGCACCCTGGGGGGCAGCCTCGCCCATGCCGACCCCGCCGCCGATTGGGTGAATGCCCTGTCCGCCCTCGGCGCTGAGGTGGAAATCGCTGGCCCGGACGGAACCCGCCGCCTCGCCATCGGGGCCTTTCTCACCGGCGCCCTTTCGACAGCGCTCGCGGCGGGGGAGATCCTCGTCGCGGTACAGGTGCCCAAGGTGCCCGCCTCCGCCCGCTTCGGCTATGTGAAGCACTGCCGGAAGGTGGGCGAGTTCGCCCACGCCATCGGCGCCGTGCTGGTGGACCCGGAGGCGGGGAGCTGTCGCGCGCTGATGGGCGCCATCGACGCCCCGCCCCTTCTCTTCCCCGATGCCGCACGGCTGTTCGGCGGCCACATCGATGCCGGCTTTGCCGCCCGCTTCGACGCAACGGCCGCCGACGCCGCCCTCACCGCCGCCGGAATGGACGATGCGGTCGACCGCCACGTCCATGTGGAGGTGCTGCGCCGCGCCGCCGTGCAGGCCGCCACCCTCTTCACCGAGACGCGGAGCGCCGCATGAACGCCCTGCCCCGGCCGGAAGGCGCAGCCCTTGGCGCCTCGCCCATGATCACCCTCACCCTCAACGGCCGGCCCGTCGCAACGGCGGCGGAAGCCCGCACCAACCTTGCCGATCTGGTGCGCGACACGCTGAACCTCACCGGCACGCACCTCGGCTGCGAGCACGGGGTGTGCGGCGCCTGCACCATCCTCGTGGACGGCGAGCCGGCCCGCGCCTGTCTCTCGTTCGCCGCCGCCTGCCAGGGCGCGGATGTGGTCACCATCGAGGGGCTCGACGATGATGCGGTGACCGCCGAGCTGCGCGCCGCCTTCAATCGCGAGCACGCCTTGCAGTGCGGCTTCTGCACGCCGGGCATGCTGGTCTCGGCCCGCGACCTGGTGCTGCGGCTGCCGGAGGCGGACGAGGCGCGCATCCGCCTCGGCCTTGCCGGCAACCTCTGCCGCTGCACGGGTTATGCGGGCATCGTCAAGGCGGTGGCCTCGGTCATTGCCGCGCGGCGGGCGCAGGGCATCGGCCCGGCCACGGCCGAGCGGCGGCTCGGGCCGGTGGGCGCGCGGGCCGGCGGGGCGACCGTGCTCGCCGTTCCGCTGGCGAACGTCGCCGCCCTCGCGGCGCCGGCTGCGGCCCCGCTCGCCCTCGGCGAAACCTTCATCCCCGCCCACAGCTTCGAGCAGGGCTTCGAGGTGCCGTTCCCGCCCGCCGACGTGTTCGCCTTCTTCGGCAAGATCGAGGAGGTGGCGGCCTGCCTGCCGGGCGCGGTCATCGATGCCATGCCGTCCGCCGATCTGGTGGAAGGCGGCATGCGGGTGAAGCTCGGCCCCATCGGCACCACCTTCCGCGGCACCGCCCGCATCCGCCGCAATGAAGCCACCGCCAGCGGCATCATCCACGGCGCCGGGGCGGACGGCCGCTCGCGCACGGAAGGCGAGATCCGCTATTGCGTCCTGCCGGGCACGGCGCCGGGCTCGGCCCGCGTGGCGCTCACCGTAGGCTACACGCTGAAGGGGCCGCTCGCCCAGTTCGGCCGGCCGGGCCTGGTGCGCGAGGTGGCAGGACGGCTCATCGCCGACTTCGCCACAAATCTTGCGGCCCGCCTGTCCGGCGCGCCGACCCCGGCGGCGGCAGGCCCCGGCCTCAACCCGCTCAAGCTTTTTACAGCCCTGATTTTCCAACGGCTCGGCGCCCTGTGGCGCCGCATCCGCCCCGCTTCCTGACCCTGACTGCCCCTTGAGACTGGAGACCATCATGATGATTTCGCGCAGGACGACACTCGCGGCCCTCGCCTTCAGCCTCCTCGCCGGCACGGCGATGGCCGCCGACACCATCAAGATCGGCGTCAACGAGCCCCTCACCGGCGCGTTCGCTGCCTCCGGCACCTATGTGGTGAACGGCGCCAAGATCGCCGCCGACGAGATCAACGCCAAGGGCGGCGTGCTCGGCAAGAAGATCGAGCTGGTCATCGAGGACAACAAGAGCAACCCCACCGAGGCCGCATCGGTGGCGGAAAAGCTCATCACCTCCGACAAGGTGCCGGTGCTGATGGGCTCCTGGGGCTCCAGCCTGACGCTGGCCACCATGCCGAAGCTGGAGGAATACCAGGTGCCCATGCTGGTGGAGACCTCCTCCTCCGGCAAGATCACCACCTCCGGCAATCCCTTCATCTTCCGCATCTCGCCGCCGTCCTCGGTGGAGGCCGACGCGTTCGAGCCCATCGCCAAGAAGCTCGGGCTGAAGAAGGTGGACTTCCTCGTCATCAACAACGACTGGGGCCGCGGCGCCGCCGCCGACTTCTCCAAGATGCTGAAGGCCAACGGCGTCGAGGTCGGCCTCACCGAGACCATGGACCAGTCCGCCCAGGACATGAGCGCCCAGCTCTCCAAGCTGAAGGCCTCCGACGCCGACACCATCATGGTGACCAGCGCCGTGGACCAGCTGACCCTGCTGTTCAAGCAGATGGCCGCCCTCGGCCTGAAGAAGCGCGTCATCACCACCGGCGGCTCGCAGAACCCTGACCAGATCATCGCCCAGGCCGGGGCGGCGGCCGACAACACCATGCACCTCACAACCTTCCTGCCCTGGTGGCCGGAGAAGACCCCGAACCCCGAGGCCACCGCCTATTTCCTCGGCGAGTGGAAGAAGCGCGGCTTCGAGTTTGCCGGCGCCACCGAGAGCTTCCGCGGCTATGACGGCATCCGCTCCGTGGCGGCCGCCATCGCGGCCGGCGGCGGCACCGATCCCGCCTCCATCCAGAAGGGCTTCTGGAAGGTGGACATCGTCGGCCTCAACGGCCCCATCAAGTTCGCCAAGAGCGGCCCGACGGGCAAGGAAAGCGGCCAGTCGAAGCCCAACGTCTACCTGATCGAGATCACCGACGGGAAGGTGAAGCAGGTTCAGCTCGGCGGCTGATGCCCGCCCTTTACCGGTGTTTCCCCGCATTTGCGCGGGGGCGCCGGGGTGAGGGACTGCACGCACTCAACTGCCTGATTGCGCAAGCTATCCCTCACCCCGCTCCCAGCTTCTCGCTCCCGTGGCGCGCAAGCCCCTCCCGCGCGGCCCCGCAAGGCCGCCCCGCACCGCCCCGAATGCCAGACGGACAGGCCAGATGGACCAATTGCTGCAACACATCCTGAATGCGCTGGTGCTGGGTGGCACCTATGCGCTGCTGGGCATCGGCCTCACCTTGATCTTCGGCATCATGAACGTGGTGAATTTCACCCACGGCGCGCTCTACACCTTCGGCGGCTATGCCATGTACCTGGCCGCCGTCGCGCTGGGCCTCAACTTCTTCGTGGCACTGCCGGTGGCCCTGGTGGCGGGCCTGCTGCTCGGGGCCTTCATCGAATTCACGCTGCTGCGGCCGCTGCGCCGCTCCGATATCGACACCACCATGCTGGTGATGATCGGCGCCGGCATCATCATGCAGTCGGGCACGCTTTGGATCTTCGGCGGCGTCGCCAAGGCGGTGCCGACCCCGTTCCCGGCGCAGCCGCTGGTCATCGGGCCGGTGTCGCTGTCCTACGTGAACCTGTTCGTACTGGCCGCGGCCATCGCCCTCATCGCCATTACCTATTTCACCATCAACGGCACGAGGCTCGGCCGCGCCATGCGCGCCACCTTCCAGGACCACGACACCGCC
This sequence comes from Xanthobacter autotrophicus, assembly GCF_005871085.1. Classification (GTDB taxonomy): domain Bacteria; phylum Pseudomonadota; class Alphaproteobacteria; order Rhizobiales; family Xanthobacteraceae; genus Xanthobacter; species Xanthobacter autotrophicus. Next base: position 122,924 of record NZ_VAUP01000042.1, read on the forward strand.
GCCCTCATGGGGGTGAACGTCTCCCTCATCTACACCGCCACCTTCGCCATCGGCTCGGCGCTGGCCGCGGCGGCGGGGGCGCTCTTGGGGCCGGTCTATGTGGTGACCCCGCAGATGGGCGAGCTGGCGGCGGTGAAGGCCTTCGCGATCGTCATCCTCGGCGGGCTCGGCTCCATCTCCGGGGCGACCATCGGCGGCTTCATCCTCGCCTTCGCGGAGGAACTGGGCGCCGGCTACATCTCGTCGGGCTATCGCGACGCCATGGGCTTCCTCATCATCATCGCGGTGCTGCTGGTGAAGCCCACCGGCCTGTTCGCCCGCGCGGAGCGGATCGGATGACGCGCTTCATCGCCCCCCTCTTCCTCGTGGTCTTCGCCCTGGTCCCGCTCGGGCTGAAGGACCCCTATCTACTCAATGCCCTGATCATCACCGGCATCCTCACCATCTGCGCCATGAGCCTGAATTTGCTGCTCGGCTTCACCGGGCAGCTCAGCCTCGGGCACGTGGCCTTCTTCGGCATCGGCGCCTATGTCAGCGCGCTCACCGCGCTGGGCTTCGACGTAAGCCTGCCGTTCGGCCTGCGCATCACCCATGAGGGCGGATCGCCGCTGCTGGGCTTCGTGCTGGCCGTGGGCCTTACGGGGCTGTGCGGCTATCTCATCGGCCGGCTGTCGTTCCGGGTGCGGGGCGCCTATTTCGTCATCGTCACCATCTCGTTCGCCGAGGTGGTGCGGCTGGTGGCGCTGAACTGGGTGGAGCTGACGCAAGGGCCCCTCGCCCTCACCGCCATCCCCAACATGGTGCTGCCGGTGCCCGGCCTCGGCGACGTGGCGCTGCGCTCCAAGATGCAGAACTATTACCTGGTGCTGGCGGTGGCGGCGGTGAGCTATCTCATCATCGCCCGGCTGGTGGCCTCGCGCTTCGGCCGGGCCATGCGCGGGCTGAAGGAGAACGAATCCCTCGCCCTCTCCCTCGGCATCAACGCCACCCGCACGCTCACGGTGGCGGCCACTATCTCCGCTGCCATGGCGGGGGCGGCGGGCAGCCTCTATGCCCATTACATCCGCATCATCGATCCGGACGTGTTCCTGTTCTCCTACACCGTCACCATGGTCATCATGGTCGTGTCGGGCGGCAAGGGCACGCTGGCCGGCCCGCTGGTGGGCGGCATCCTCTTCGGCCTGCTGCCGGTGGCGCTCAGGCCCGTGATGGCGCCGGAAGCGCAGTGGATCGTCTACGGCGCCATCCTCATCGCCATCCTGTTCCTGATGCCGCGCGGGATCGTGCCGGCGCTGGAGAGCCTCGCCCTGCGCCGCAGGCCGGCGACCGAGACCAAGAGCGCGGCAAAGCCCGCCGAAGCGGGGGCCAACCCATGAGCACGCCCATGAATCATCCTGCGGGCACCGCCATCCTCAATGTGGAGCATGTGGGCATGCGGTTCGGCGGCCTCACCGCCATCGCCGACCTGCATTTCGACGTGCATGACGGCGAGATCGTGAGCCTCATCGGTCCCAACGGCGCCGGCAAGACCACCGCCTTCAACATCATGACCGGCTTCCTCAAGCCCACCCAGGGCCGGGTGCTGTTTCGCGGCCAGGACCTCTCCCAGACCCGGCCCAACGAGATCGCCCGGCTGGGTCTGGCCCGCACCTTCCAGCGCACCAGCGTGTTCGCCGACGACACGGTGCGCGACAACGTGCTGATCGGCCTCCACCGCCACGGCGACGTGGCGCTCCTCGACCGCCTGTTTCCCACCCCCCGCGGCCGGCGCGCGGAAGCCGCAGTGCGCGAGCGGGCCGACGCCATCCTCGACCTCGTGGGCCTGGCCGCCCGCGCCGACGAGAAGGCGGGCTCCCTCTCCTACGGCGAGCAGCGCCTCGTGGGCTTCGCTTTGGCGCTGGCAGTGGAGCCGAAGATGCTGCTGCTGGACGAGCCGGTGTCGGGCATGAACGCGTCGGAAACCCAAGGCTTCGTGCGCCTCATCCGCAAGGTGCGGGACGAGGGCGTCACCATACTTCTGGTGGAGCACGACATGCCCATGGTGATGGAAGTGTCCGACCGCATCGTCTGTCTCAATTACGGCCGCCTCATCGCGGAAGGCCCGCCGGCGGCGATCCGCGCCGATCCCAAGGTGATCGAGGCCTATCTCGGCAAGAGCGCCGCCAAGCTGGAGCACAAGGAGCCGGTCCATGCTTGAGATTTCCGATCTCGTCTGCGGCTATGGGCAGGTGGCGGCGCTGAAAGGCATCTCGCTCACCGTCGGCCAGGGCCAGCTCGTCGCGTTGGTGGGCGCCAACGGGGCGGGAAAATCCACCACTCTGCGCTCCATCTCGGGCCTGGTGCCGGCGCGCGGCGGCGCCATCCGGCTCGAAGGGGACGACGTGACCCGCGCCGGTCCACAGCTCATGCTGCGGCTCGGCGTCGCCCATTGCCCGGAGGGCCGGCGGGTGTTCCCGCATATGAGCGTTGCCGACAACCTCGCCATGGGCGCATACCTGCGCCCGAGCGATGCCGCCCTCAGGGACGACTACGCGCGCATCTACGCCACCTTCCCCCGCCTCGCTGAACGGCGCGCGCAGATGGCGGGCACCCTCTCCGGCGGCGAGCAGCAGATGCTGGCCATCGGCCGGGCGCTCATGTCCCGTCCCCGCCTGGTGCTGTTCGACGAGCCCTCGCTGGGGCTCGCACCCAATATCGTGGAGCAGATGTTCGCCATCATCGGCTCCATCCGCGACGCCGGCACCACCGTGCTGCTGGTGGAGCAGAACGCCTTCGCGGCGCTCGAACTGTGCGACTACGCCTATCTGCTGGAGGCCGGCCGCATCGTGAAGTCCGGCACCGGCGCCGAGCTGATCGACGATCCGCACGTGCGGGCAGCCTATCTGGGCAGCTGATCCGGCGTCGGGGGATAAGCCGCCTCCCGCGGGGGCAGGGGTGGCGGCGGACGGAGGATCGTCACACTTCTGTCGCCGGCTTGTCACGGAAGGAGTCGACATCTCCCGCCGGATCAGATCGGGTGCCCCACATGGACTATTTCAAGCGATTCAACTTCCTGTTCGCGACCCCGGTCTTCGACGCAGAGGATCTGGAGGGCGCCCGCTACAACCAGATCGTCGCGGAGATCGAGCGCTCCGGCTTCGAGGTGGTGAAGGCCCGCAACCTCGAAGACGCCGAGATCGCGGTGCAGACCGATGCCGCCATCGGCTGCATGCTGGTGGACTGGGGCAAGAAGGGGCTGGAGGGCAAGACCGCCTCGCTCATCAACCTGATGCGCCGGCGCGGCCTCGACTTCCCCATCATCCTGCTGATCCGCCGCAAGCGCTTCGAGGATGTGCCGGTGGAGGTGCTGGACTTCATCGACGGCTACGTCTTCCTCTCCGAGGAGACCCCCGCCTTCATCGCCAAGAACCTCATCAGCCGGCTGAAGCAATATGCCGAGACGCTGAAGACGCCCTTCTTCGGCGCGCTGGTGGACTATGCCGAGGAAGGCAACCAGCTGTGGACCTGCCCGGGTCACAATGGCGGCGTGTTCTATTCCCGCAGCCCCATCGGCCGGGTGTTCATGGAGCATCTGGGCGAGGCGGTGTTCCGCGACGACCTCGACAATTCCGTTCTCGATCTCGGCGACCTCCTGACCCATGAGGGCCCGGCGCTGGCGGCGCAGAAGGAGGCGGCGAAGATCTTCGGCGCCGAGAAGACCTATTTCGTCCTCAACGGCACCTCCACCTCCAACAAGGTGGCGCTTTCGGCCCTCGTCACCGATGGCGACCTGGTGCTGTTCGACCGCAACAACCACAAGGCCGCCCACCACGGCGCGCTGATGATCTCCGGCGGCATCCCGGTCTATGTGCCCACCGTGCGCAACGCCCATGGCCTCATCGGCCCCATGGACTTCGCCGCTCTGGACGAGACCGCCTTGCGCGAGCGCATCCGCACCCACCCGCTGGTGAAGGACCCCGACGCGTGGCAGAAGCCGCGTCCATTCCGCGTGGCGGTGGTGGAGCAGTGCACCTATGACGGCACCATCCACAATGCCGAGATGATCCTCAAGGCCATCGGCCACCTCACCGACTACATCCTGTTCGACGAGGCATGGGCGGGCTTCATGAAGTTCCACCCGCTCTATGCCGGGCGCTTCGCCATGGGCTTGGCCGACCTCGGCCCCGACGCGCCGGGCATCATCGCCACACAGTCCACCCACAAGCAGCTGGCGAGCTTCAGCCAGGCGTCCCAGATCCACATGAAGGACCGGCACATCACCGGTCAGAAGCGCCGTGTAGAGCACCGGCGCTTCAACGAGAGCTTCATGCAGCACGCCTCCACCTCGCCCTTCTATCCTTTGTTCGCCTCCCTCGACGTGGGCGCGCAGATGATGAAGGGCCGTTCGGGCGAAGTGTTGTGGGACGACACAATCCGCCTCGGCATCGAGCTGCGCAAAAAAATCCGGGCCGTGCGCCGCGAGTTCGAGGAGAAGGAGCTTCGCCCCGAGCGCCGCTGGTTTTTCGAGCCGTTCGTGCCCGACCGGGTCGCCATCCCCGACGTGTCGAGCCCCGGCGCGGTGCACGAGGTGCCGTGGGAGAGCGTCGCCACCGACCTCCTCGCCACCAATCCGGCCTTCTGGCACCTGACCCCCGGCGCGTCCTGGCACGGCTTCGACGGCATGGCGGCGGGCTTCGCCATGACCGACCCCAACAAGCTGACCCTTTTGACCCCCGGCTTCGACCGCGCCACCGGCGCCTATGCCGAGCACGGCATTCCCGCACCTGTGGTGGCGCAATATCTGCGCGAGAACCGCATCGTCGCCGAGAAGAACGACCTGAATTCCCTGCTGTTCCTGCTCACCCCCGGCGTCGAGGCGTCGAAGGCGGGCACCCTCATCTCCGGCCTCGTCGCCTTCAAGAAGCTGCATGACGAAAACGTGCTGCTGGAGGAGGCGATCCCGGAATTCTTCCGCCGCCGCCCCGGCCGCTATGGAGGCGTGCGGCTGCGCGACCTGTGCGGGGAGATGCACCGCTTCTTCCGCGCCGCCAATGTCAGCGCGCTCCAGGCCATGCAATTCTGCGCCGCGCACCTGCCGGACATCGCGCTGTCGCCCCACGACGCGGCGCGCTGCCTGGTGCGCAACGACGTGGACTACCTGCCCATCGACGCCATCGCCGGTCGTATCGCGACCACGCCCTTCGTTGTCTACCCGCCGGGCATCGCCACCATCGTGCCGGGCGAGCGGCTGACCGAGCGGGCCAAGCCCATGATCGACTATCTCAAGATGTTTGAAGCCAGCTTCAACACCTTCCCCGGCTTCGACGTGGAGATCCAGGGCGTCTATCGCGAGACGGATGCATCCGGCCGCGTGCGGCTCCATACTTATGTGGTTGCGGAATAGGCTTTGGTCAGCTTGGGAGTGTCGGGTTCGTCCATGGAGCAGGAGCAAGCTGTCGTCGTCCGCCCGTCGCGGGAAGCGGACGTGGATGCCATGCTGGCGATCTATCGCCACCATATCCGTCGCGGCGTCGAGGAAGGCGTGGACGATGGCGAGACGCCGCAGCCGGACGACCTGCGCGAGCGCCGCAAGAACCTGAAGAGCCGGCGCTTCCCCCACCTCGTCGCCACCCGCGGCGAGGTGGTGGTGGGCTATGCCTATGTGGTGCTGTTCCGTAAACGGCCGGCCTATCGCTACAGCGTCAAGCACTCGATCTACGTGCACCACGCCCATCTGGGCGAGGGCATCGGCGGCCATCTCATGCGCGGGTTGATCGATGCCTGCGCCGCGGCCGGCTTTCGTCAGATGATCGGCTATATCGATGCCGACAACACCGCCTCGCTCACGCTGCACGAGAAGTTCGGCTTCGTGCGCGTGGGGCATCTGCCAGGGGTCGCCTATCGCTATGGCCGCTGGGCGGACAGCGTGATGGTGCAACGCTCGCTGGGTCCCGGCGCCACCACCCCGCCGCCCCCGCTGCCGCTCTCCACCCGCTGAGGCGACAGGGAGAGGGCCTGCCCCATGTCGGTTGCAGTGCCGGCTGCCGGTGCGGGCACCCCGCGCGCCGGCAGCGGAGGCGTGCCTCGACTTTTCCCGAAGTCCCGGGCCGCGGCCGCATGCTCCCCTATCGGCTACTGGCGAAAGGCCCGCGCGGGGCCGGAGCGAAGCTGCCCCGGCGTCGGCCAAAACCCGGGGCGCCTCGTCATAAGCATGCGTTTCGTGTCGTTTTTTCCCGGACCGGAAAAGGTACGTGATTATCGCATATTGCGGCCCCTCCCTGCCGGGCGTATCGAACCTTTCGAAGACAATACAATACGTTGAACACCGAAAGGCACCTCATGTCCCATACGACGGCGGAGCTTGAGACGCTCCTCATGCAGCGGTCCTTGACCGACACGCAGCTTCTGGCGGCAGCGGAGACGGCGGAGGATTTCCGCATCCTGCCGGACGCCACCGTCATCAAGATCGGTGGCCAGAGCGTCATCGACCGCGGACGCGCCGCCGTCTACCCGCTCGTCGAAGAGATCGTCGCCGCCCGCAAGGCCCACAAGCTGCTCATCGGCACCGGCGCCGGCACCCGGGCCCGGCACCTCTATTCCATCGCGGCCGAACTCAACCTGCCCGCCGGCGTGCTGTCCCAGCTCGGCGCCTCGGTCGCCAACCAGAACGCCGAGATGCTGGGCCAGCTGCTGGCCAAGTACGGCATCTCCAAGGTTGACGGCGCCGGCCTCTCCGCCGTCCCGCTCTATCTTGCCGAGGTGCAGGCCGTGATCTTCGCCGGCATGCCGCCCTATTCGCTGTGGACCCGCCCCGCAGCCGAGGGCGTCATCCCGCCCTACCGAACCGACGCCGGATGCTTCCTGCTCGCCGAACAGTTCGGCTGCAAGCAGATGATCTTCGTCAAGGACGAGAACGGCCTCTACACCGGAAACCCGAAGACCGACAAGACCGCAACCTTCATCCCCAGGACATCCGTCGACGAGATGAAGGCCCGTGGCCTCGCCGACTCGATCCTCGAGTTCCCCATGCTCGACCTGCTCCAGAAGGCCCGCCACGTCCGCGAGGTCCAGGTCGTGAACGGCCTCGTCCCCGGCAACCTGACCCGCGCGCTCGCCGGCGAGCATGTCGGCACCATCATCACCGCGAGCTGAAGAAGAACTGCCATGTCTGATATCACCACCGGCATCAAGCACGTCGCCTCGCCGCTCGCCAGCCAGACCCTCCTCGACGGCCAGCTCACCCGCCCTGTCGCAGGCGTCAAGCCCATCCGCCTCCTGCCCTGGCTGCAGGTGGTGAAGATCGGCGGACGCGCCATCATGGACCGCGGGTCCAAGGCCATCCTTCCCATCGTCGACGAGATCCGCAAGCTGCTGCCCGAGCATCGGCTGCTCATCCTCACCGGCGCCGGCATCCGCGCCCGCCACCTCTACGGCGTCGGCCTCGACCTCGGCCTGCCGGTGGGCACCCTCGCCCCCCTCGCCGCCAGCGAGGCCGGCCAGAACGGCCACATCCTCGCCTCCCTGCTGGCCCCCGAAGGGGTCTCCTACGTGGAACACCCCACCATCGCCAGCCAGCTTGCCATCCATCTGTCCGCCGCCCGCGCGGTGGTGGGAAGCGCCTTCCCGCCCTATCACCACCACGAGTTCCCCGGATCGCGCATCCCGATCCACCGGGCCGACACCGGCGCCTTCCTGCTCGCCGATGCGCTGGGCGCGGCGGGCATGACCATCGTGGAGGACGTGGACGGCGTCTATTCCACCGATCCGAACGGCCCAGACGGTGCCGCCGCCAAGTTCCTGCCCGAGGTCAGCGCCGCCGACCTTGCCACCGGCGAGGGCACCCTGCCCTTCGACCGCGCGCTCCTCGAGGTGATGGCCACCGCCCGCCACATCGAGCGCGTGCAGGTGGTCAACGGCCTCGTCCCCGGCCGCCTCACCGCAGCACTGCGCGGCGAGCACGTGGGAACCATCGTCCACACCGCAGCACGCAGAAACTGAACCTCAAAACCAAAATCCCCCTCCCTCAAAAGGGAGGGGGCAAGTGCCTTGGCCAGTACACTGCCGGGTGCGCTCGCGCGAGGTGGGTGCAGCCGGCATGGTCGCCGTCCGGTACCGCCCACCGGTATCGGACGGAAGCAAGGCACGGCGACAGCGGGACTTCGACCCGCGTGGAGGGCGCTGATCCCCGCACCATCCGACGCCGCCTCGTGTCGGGCGAAAAACACCGGAAACACAAAGCTGCTAACGACCAGGCCTCCGAGGACCCGGGAGCACCTGATGACGCCTGCCACGCCCTTCACCGGCACACTGCCTGCCGGTTCACCACGCAGCCGGGCGCGGACCGCGCGCCAGTTCCTGGCTACCCTCATCGCCACCCTCATCGTGGCCTTTGCCCTCGCCTGGGCGTTCGCGAGCACGGCAGCGGAGCAAGGCGTGCACCTGTTCAAGATCATCACCGTGCGTGACGAGATCGTGGTGGGGGTGGGACCGCAGGACGCAGCGTCCCTCGGTGGCAATGATGTCACCGTCATCGGACGTGCCCTCAAGGGCGGGGGCGAGCTGACCCTCTGGCAGTATGCCGTGCGCAAGGCGCCCGACGGCGAGCTGGAACAGGCGCCGCTGCGTCGCATCAGCATCATCGGCAGCGACAGTCTCCGCGTGGAGCCCTATGCCACCCCGCTGCGGGTGGTCGCCCCCAAATGAGCCGCCCCCGGACGGCGCAACCCCTGCTCCACATCGCCCTCGCTTCGGGCCTCGCCCTCTGGCTCGCGGTCCCGCTCCCGGCCCAGGCGCAAGACACCGGCTGGCTCGCGGAGGCGAAGGCGAAGCTGCCGCCCTCGCTGGTGGCGGGGCGCGTCATCCACCTCGATGAGACGGCGCTGAAGGCCACCGTCGCCGTGTTTCCCGCCGGGGCCGATTCGCCCGCAACTCCCGGCAGCGTGTTCACGCCCCTCCAGATGCTGGAGGTGCATCTCAAGTCGGACAACGGCACGCTCGCTGTGGCCACGACCACCGTGCGCCCGCGCCGCCCCGACGAGCCAGCCGACGACGACGACAGCGAGTCCTACCAGGCCGAGTTGCGCGCGGTATTGGCGGCCGCGCGCAAGGCGGAGCCGGAGGTGGAACCGTGCCGCATCAAGGGATGGGCACTCAACAACACCCGGCACAGTTTGCCGGTGCGCGCCGCGCCTTCGGCGCAGGCGAAGGTGGTGGGCCGCCTGGCGCCGGTACATGTCACCCCCGAGTCCGGGCAAGGCTCGGAAGAGGGGTGGCGGGTGGAATTCGACATCACCGGCTACAGCCACGGCTGGTTCCGCATCACCCATGCCACCCCGCCCGGCGCGCCCTATGGCGACCCGCCGCCCAGGGGCTATCCGAAGACCTATTCCGGCACCGGATGGATTCGGGCCAGCGACGCTGGCGGGGCCTATGCCAACTCGCAGATGCCGGTGCGGCGGCTGTTGTCCTATCCCCATGTGGATGCACCGGGCGAGCCGCCGGGCACGGACGTGGCGGGCCCCGATGGCGCGCTTTCCATCGACGGAACGCTGGTGCGCCTTTTCGCCTGCTCGGCGAACTGGGCATTGACCGAGAGCCGGGACGGCCGCCGCGGCTGGTGGCGCGGCATCTGCTCCAACCAGGTCACCAATTGCAGCTGACGGGGCAAGGGGTCGCGACCCAACCTGCGCCTTGACCATTCCGTCCAGGAGTTGTCCCCCCTAGAATGCTCGCACGGCGGGCATCAGACGAAGGGGAGCGCTTCTGGCGCGCGACAATGGCGGGGCAATCGGCGGGCGGCGAGACGGGCCCACGCATCATCGTCGTGGACGACGAGGAGGCGGTGCGCGAAACGGTGGCGGACTATCTCGCCGGCCAGGGCTTTCACGTGCGCTCCGCCGCCAGCGGGCGCGAGCTGGATGCATTCCTGGCCCGCGAGCCGGCGGACCTCATCCTCATGGACGTGCGCATGCCGGGGGAGGACGGCCTCACCATCGCCCGCCGCATCCGCGCGGCCTCCGCCACGCCGGTCATCATGCTGACCGCCGCCGACGACATCGTGGATCGCGTGGCGGGTCTTGAAGTCGGTGCCGACGATTATGTGCTGAAGCCGTTCGACCTGCGTGAGCTCAAAGCCCGCATCCGCGCCGTGCTGCGCCGCTACACCGCGCCCCTGCCGGCAGTGCCGGCGAACGGCGCCGCGTCCGTGCCTGCGGAGCTGGTGCCGTGCGGCGCTGTCTTCCTCGACATGCAGGCCCATTGCCTGGTGAAGCGGGACGGCACGCGGGACATGCTCACGGCCATGGAATTCGACCTGCTGCGGGTGTTCCTGCAGAACCCCAACCGCGTTCTCACCCGCGACCGGCTGCTGGACCTCGCCCACGACCGGGACAACGAGCCGTTCGACCGCAGCATCGACGTGCGGGTGACGCGCCTGCGCAAGAAGATCGAAGCCGACCCTGCCAAGCCCCAGGCCATCAAGACCGTGCGGGGAGTCGGCTATCTGTTCGTGCCCGGTCCCCGGGGCACATGACGACACCTCCGGCCGGGGTCTCCCTGAACGGGAGGCTCCGGCCGGAGGATCGCACACGGAACGGCAGCGCGGGGATGCCGCCGTCCGCGTTTCAGGACGCGCCCGCGGAGGCGGGACGCGAAAGCATGTCAGCGGCCGTGCCGCCCTCTACAGCGGCGCGACGGGCGGCCGCCATCATCACCCCCGCCACGGCCTCATAGGCGCCGACCCAGGCCCGGCGCAGCTCCGCCGTGAAGCGGCGGCCGAAATAAAGCGACAGGGTCTCGATCAAGGCTGCGCCCACCGTCGCGTAGTGACCATCTCGCACGCCATAGCGGACATGACGCACGGCGAGCTGCTCCAGCACCGGAACCACCTTGTCCAGGCTCCGCAGCGAGGCGACGACCAGGCCCAGCGCGGCGAAAAGCTTTTCGCCCTGCCCCGCCATATCCGTATCGCCGAACAGCCGCTTCAGTGCCGGATCAAGCACGAACAGCCGCTCGTAAAACAGCGCCGCCGCGTCCCGGCTCGCGGAAACCTCGGCGAAGCTGGTTTCGAGAAGTGCGATCTGGTCGTCGTGCATGAGCGTCCCGAGGATGAACGAGGCGCACTTTGGCCGGCGTGTGTTGCGGGACGCGGTCAGTTCTCGGTCCGCCGTGTTTCAAATGTTTCAGGCGGCGGCACCTGATCGGCGATGAGATCGCCCAGGAAGGCGCGGACATCGGCGGGCGTGAACGGCTTTTCGATGAGCGGGCATCCCGAGCGGGCCAGAAAGCGGCCGGCGGATGGGCCAAGCGTGTCGCCGGAGATGAAGCCGATCCGCATGGACAGCTCGGGCCGGTGGGTCAGCAGCCAGTTGTAGAGGCTCGGGCCATCACCGTCGGGCATTCGGATGTCGCACAGGATGCCGGCGAAGTCGTGCCCGCCGGCGGCAGGCGCGCGGGCCAGCAGCGCCTGCGCCTCCCGGCCGCTGTGGACGACCACGGCCGCATAGCCGCTGCCTTCGGCGATCTCCGCAAGCAGCCCGGCGATGTCCGGCTCGTCGTCGATGATGAGCACACATCCCAGATGCGCTCCGACCGCATGCCCAGCGTCCTCCTGCGGTACGGGCGACGGCGCTTCGGCCGCGGCCTCCTCCAGCGGCAGCTGGATGGTGAACAGGGCGCCGCCGTCCGGCCCCGCGCCGAGTTCCAGCGTACCGCCATGGGCCTCGATCAGCCCGCGCGAGACGGCGAGGCCGATGCCGGTACCCACGCCCTGGGCCTTGGTGGTGAAGAAGGGATCGAAGATGCGCGAGCGAATGTTCTCCGCGATGCCCGGCCCGTTATCGCCGACCCGGATCAGCACGGACCCGCGATCCGCATCAGCCGCCACCGAGACGGTGACGCACCGGTCGCCCGCCTTTTCCTCCAGGGCCTGCTGGGCATTGACCAGCAGGTTGAGCAGCACCTGGTGGATCTGGCCGGCATCCAGCATCAGGCGCGGCAGGCCGGGCTCGATGACGAGGGAGACATTCACCCCCGAGGCCCGCATGTTGTAGCCCAGCAGCTCGACGGCCTCACGCGCCACGTCGGCGAGATTGGTGGCCCGGCGCTCCGCCTCGCGCTGGCGCGCCATGTCGAGGAAGCTGCGCACGATCCGGGCGCAACGGTGCGCGGCCGTCTCGATGCGGTCGCAGCGCTGGATGACCTTCTCAAGCCTGGGCAGGCCCCTGGCTTCCTTCAGGACCTGCTCGCGCAGCAGCATGGTCTGGCCGGTGACCACCGACAGCGGGTTGTTCAGCTCATGGGCGACGCCCGCAAGCAGGGAGCCGAGCGCCGCGAGCTTCTCCTTCTGGTGGAGCGCGTTGCGTTGCCGCTTGATCTCCTCTTCCGCCTGCTTGGCGGCGCGCAGGTCGCGCATGTGCGCGGCAAATAGCCGGCGCTCGCCGCGGGTCACGTCGGTGATGGCCAGTTCGATGGGGATGCGCGTGCCGTCGGCCAGCAGCGCCGGCAGCTCCAGCCGCTGGCCGATCAGCCGGGTGATGCCGGTGGCGAGGTAGGACCGCATGCCCGCCGCGTGGGCGGCGCGCAATTCCGGCGGCACCAGCAGCTCGGCGATGGAGCGGCCGATGGCCTCGCCCTTCCGGTAGCCGAAGATCTGCTCGGCGGCCGGATTGAAATCCACCACGGTGCCCTCTTCGTCCACCACCACGATGCCGTCGAGGGCGGTGCCGACGATGGCGGCGTGATAGGCCTCGGCCTCCATCTGCGCCTGCGTGCGCCGGACGATCTCCATCTCCTGGTGCTTCATGTCGGTGAGGTCGCGGCCGACGCCGAAGCAGCCTACCACCGGGCCGGTGAGGTCCATCCGGTAGGGCGAGATCACCTCCTCCAGGTATCGCTTGCCGAGTCGGCCGTAATCCACCCAGGCCACCCGGCGCACCGGCTCGCCGCCGAATACCCGTTCCATGAGCGGGGCGTAGGATTCGAGCACGCTGGGTTCGAGGAAGTCCTGAACAGGCCGGTCAATCACCTCATCCCGACCCAGCCCGATGAAGTCCATGAACTCCTGGTTGGCGAAGCGGCAGATCCCGGCACTGTCCAGCAGCACGGCGCGGCCGGGAATGGACTGGAACAGCGCAGTGAACAGGCCGAGGTCGGAGAGCCGGACGAGGCTGGCATTGCCGCCGTCGGCCGGGCCGGGCTCCTGCGTATCCAGAGGCGATGTCATCGCGTCCTCCTGCCCCGCCGCCCCGGAGCACCATCGGTGCACCCCGCGCTGCGGGGAAGCGCATTAGGCCACCATTGTTTCAGCCCGGTTTCAATCCGGCCAACCCGCTGCGGCCACGCTCGTGGCACGCTCTTGGCGCGCTCTTGGCGCGCGGCAGGCGTCGCGCCTCCGGGGTAGCCCGCTATTGATCGGCCGGAAGCGCCTTGCCATTCTCCCGGCCGTCACGCCCGGGGATTTCCACCCGGAAGCTTCCATAGCCGGGAAACGACGCGATCCTGCCGAGATGGCCGGCTCCGACATCGTCCGGACGTGCGAAGATGGGGCATCATGCCGGGGCCCGCGCATGGTCCGGGGATCGAGGGAACATCGTGAACGCCGCCTCCGCGACCTCCCGGGAAAAGCGACCCGACAGCCTGCATGCCTTCTGGACCCAGCCTCCCGAAGCCGTCTGCGCCCGGCTTGGCTGCGGGCACGATGGCCTGAGCACGGACGATGCCGCCCGCCGGCTGGCGCAATACGGGCCGAACAGCGATGTGGAGGCGAAGGCCGACAGCCTCGCCCGCGCCATCTTCCGACGCCTGCTGGAACCGCTCTCCCTCATCCTGCTTGCCGCCGGCATCGTCTCGGTGCTGACCGGCGATGCCGTGGGCGGATCGATCATCGTGGTGATCCTGGTGGTGTCCATCGGGCTGGACACGGTGCAGGAAGGCCATGCCGCCCGGACGGCGGAGATCCTGCGCCGCTCGGTGGCGCTGAAGGCCGAGGTGAAGCGCGACGGCGTCTTCCGCGAGATCGAGGTGGACCAGGTGGTCCCCGGCGACCTGCTGCGGGTGCGGGCGGGCGACATCATCCCCGCCGATGCGCTGATCCTCGACTGCAAGGCCTTCACCGCCGGCGAGGCGGCGCTGACGGGCGAGCCCTATCCGGTGGCGAAGCGCGCCGGCCCCAGCGCCGGCGAAAGCCCCGGCGAGGCCGCCAATGCCCTGTTCCGCGGCGCCGTGGCGCAGACCGGGGAGGCCATCGCGCTCGCCGTCGGCACCGGGCGCAACACCGTGTTCGGCGCCGCTGCCTCGGCCCTGGCGCAGGCGCAGCTGCCCTCTCCGTTCGAGCGCGACCTGCACCAGTTCGGCCTCGTGATCGCCCGCCTGACGCTCGGCCTCGTGCTGGTGGTGCTGGCCACCCGTGTGGCGTTCGGACGCCCCGCGCTCGATTCGCTGATGTTCGCCGTGGCCCTGGCCGTTGGTCTCACGCCCGAACTCCTGCCCATGATCACCACCGTGACGCTGGCCCGCGGCGCCATGCGGATGGCCTCCCGCAAGGTCATCGTCAAGCGGCTGGCCTCCATCCACGATCTGGGCGCCATGACGGTGCTGTGCACCGACAAGACCGGCACACTGACCTCCGCCGAGATTACGCTGGCCCGCAGCCTCGATGAGGCGGGGGCCGACGACCCGCGCGCCGCCCGGCTCGGTGCTGTCGCGGCGGACCTCGGCGGCGATCGCGGCGCGCTCGATGCGGCGCTGGTGGCGTGTTCCACCGAGGCTGCGAAAGGCTGGTTGCTGTCGGGCCGGCAGGCCTTCGATTTCTCGCGTCGCCTGGGATCGGTGCTGACAGCCGGCCCGGAGGGTCCGCTGCTGATCGTGAAGGGCGCGCCGGAGGCGGTGCTGGCCCTGTGCACGGCGCAGCGGGCCGGCGATGTCCGCTCGCCCATGGGCGAGACCGAGCGCGCGCACGCCCTCGAAACGGTTCATGCCCTGGCCCAGGACGGGTTGCGGACCATCGCCATCGCTTCGCGGGCATGGTCCGGCGCGCCCCATGAGATCGCGGCCGACGACGAGAAGGAGCTGGTGTTCGAGGGCCTGTGCGCCTTCGCCGATCCGCCCAAGGCCACGGCGGCAACCGCCATCGCCCGGCTCGGCGCGGCCGGCGTGCGGCTGAAGATCCTGTCGGGCGATGATCCCATCGTGGTGAAGCGCCTCGCCGGCCTCGTCGGGCTGAACGCGCAGACGGTCCTGTCCGGCACCGACATCGCTGCGCTCAGCGACGACGCCCTGGCCGTCCGGGTACAGACCGTGGACGCCTACGGACGCCTCGCCCCCGACCAGAAATCGCGCGTCATCAAGGCTTTGCAGGCCCGAGGCGCGGTGGTGGGCTATCTCGGCGACGGCATCAACGACGCCCCGGCATTGAAGGGGGCGGACATCGGCCTGTCGGTGGCGGGGGCGACCGGCGTCGCCCAGGCCGCGGCCGACATGATCCTGCTCGCCTCCGACCTCGAGGTGGTGGCCGATGGCGTTCAGGAAGGCCGGCGGACCTTCGCCAACATCCTCAAATACGTGCGCATGGGGGCAAGCTCCAACTTCGGCAATATGCTGTCCATGGCGGTGGCCTCCATCGCCCTGCCGTTCCTGCCCATGCTGCCGACGCAGATCCTGCTCAACAACCTGCTCTATGATCTCTCGGAGATCGGCATCCCATTCGACGACGTGCGCCCCGAGGCGACCCAGCGGCCGCAGGTCTGGGACATGCACGGCCTCCTGCGCTTCGCCGGGGTGATGGGGCCGCTCTCCTCGCTGTTCGATTTCCTGACCTTCGGCGCCCTGCTGTTCGTGTTCCACGCCGCGCCGGAGGAATTCCGCACCGCGTGGTTCCTGGAATCCATGGCGACGCAGATCCTCGTCATCTTCATCATCCGCACCAATGGGCGTCCGTGGCAGGACCTCCCCAGCCCGGCGCTGGCCCTCTCCTCGCTGGTGGCGCTGCTGGTGGCACTGGCCCTGCCCTTCACGCCCATGGGCGCCTGGTTCGGCTTCGTGGCGCCGCCGCCCGCCATGCTCCTCGGCATCGCCGGCGTGGTGGTCACCTATCTGGTCTGCGCCGAACTGTTGAAGCCCCTGGCCCTGAGCGGAAGACAGCGCGCCAAGGCCATGCCCGGCGCCGCCTGACCCACTCCGGTCATCCCGTTGCGGTCACGCCTGGCCCGCCGTGCCCGTACCGGTGCGATAGCTGTCCTCGACCAGGGCGATCAGATCCTGCCGGATCGACAGGGTGCGGCTGTAGAGGCCGATGGTACGTGTTGGCTGGGGCGGCGGCAGCGGCAGGGTCAGCACTTTTGCCCCTTCAAGGCGCGGCCCGGTCCAGTCCGGGATGATCGCCACGCCGAGGCCGGCAGCAACCATGGCCACAATCCCGTCCAGGGCGTCCAGCTCGATCCGCTCTCGTACCACAATCCCGGTGGTGCGCAGAAAGCGGTCGACAATCCGGCCGCCCCAGTTGCGCCGGTCGTAGCGGATGAAGGCCTCGCTGGAGAGCAGCGAAATGGGGTCGCGCCCCGCGCAGGCGGGAGGCGCGATCAGCACCAGCGGCTCGACGGCCCAGGGGCTGAAGCGCTCGCCCTTGCGCAAAGGCGCGGGCGGCTCAACCACGATGGCGGCGTCGAGCGAGCCGTCCAGCACCCTCTCGCACAGGTCGAGGGAGGTTCCCGGCTGGATCATCACGTCGAGGTCGGGATGGCGGGCCGTGAGGGTGCACAGCAGCGGCGGCAGAATCCCGGTGCTGGCGGTAGCGATGGTGCCCAGCCGCAGTTCCCCCGCGATGCCGCCGCTGTCGATGGCGCGCCTTTGCAAATCCGTCGCCTGGTCGACCATGGCGCGCAGGCCCGGCAGCAGCCGCGCCGCCGACGCGGTGGGCGCGATGCTGCGCCCGGTCCTGCCGACCAGGCTGGTGCCAAGCTCGCTCTCAAGGGTCTTGACCCGCAGCGCCACGGCCCCGGCCGTCAGGCCGAGCCGCCGCGCGGCGGCGGCAATGGAGCGCTCCTCAATGACGGCGATGGCGGTCCTGACGAACTCGGTTTCCATCCGTAGCTTTCCTGATGCCTGAAGTCAGGCACCCGCAGCTTTTATCGTCTTTCGGACTGGCGTAGCAATGACGTGCACAGGAGATTGCCCCATGTCGCTCGGTTCCCCCTCGCTTCGCCCCTTCCACCTCGCCTTCCCCGTCCATGATCTTGCCGCCGCCCGCGCCTTCTACGGGGAAAAGCTCGGCTGCCCCGAGGGGCGCAGCTCCGATGAATGGATCGATTTCGATTTCTACGGTCACCAGATCGTCGCCCATGTAGTGCCCGGCATGGCCGAGGCCGACCGGGGCGGCAATGCGGTGGACGGCCATCACGTGCCGGTGCCGCACTTCGGCGTGGTGCTGAAGATGGCCGACTGGCAGACCCTGGCCGACCGGCTGACGGCGGCGGGCACCCATTTCGACATCGAGCCCTATGTGCGCTTCAAGGGCCAGCCCGGCGAGCAGGCAACCATGTTCTTCCGCGACCCGAGCGGCAACGCCATCGAGATAAAGGCCTTCGAGGATCTCGGCCAGCTGTTCGCGAAGTGAACGCAACGCTTGAGGCGTAAACCCCGGGAAGGACGGCGCGGATTCAGCCCCGCGTCGCCCCCCGGGCCTTCTCATAGCGCTTGATCACGCGTTCCCGCTTCAGTCGCGAGAGCCTCTGGGTCCAGAACACGCCGTCGAGCTGGTCGATCTCATGCTGGTGGCAGACCGCCCGCAGGCCCTCGGCCTCCTCGACGTGTTCGGCGCCGCTCAGGTCCTGGTAGCGCACGCGGACGCGCGCCGGACGCTCCACCTCCTCCGACACGCCGGGCATGGACACGCTGCCTTCCGGATGCCGGATCAGCTCCGCCGAGGCCCACACGATCTGCGGATTGATATAGGCGCGCACCCCGTCCTCGGCCGAAAGCTCCAGCACCACCACCCGCTGCGGAACGCCGATGTGCGGTGCCGTGATCCCGATCCCCGGAGCGGCACGCAGGGTGTCGAGCAGATCCGTGACGAGTTGTTCCAGCGCCTCGTCGAAGACGGTCACGGGCGTGGCTACGCTGCGCAGGCGCGCATCCGGGAAGGTGATGATATGCCGTACCGCCACGATCTGGTGCCTCCTCTGCCGCACCGGCCCGGCGTTCAGCCACGCGCGGGCCGCCGCCGATACCCGCATATAAGGCGGACGCTGCCCACGATCGACCCACGGGCCGGGCCTGCAACCGGAAAACACGCCAGAAAGCGCGTCCGCCTCGGAGCGGCCGCGATGACTGGCGGTTCGCCTTCCGGCGATGGCTAGACCAGCATCTGCAGGTCGCCGTCCACGGCGATGGCCTGGCCGGAAATGGTTGAGCCCATCGGGGAGGCGAGGAACACCGCCACATTGGCCAGATGCTGCGGGGGGATGAGGCGCTTCAGGGAGGTGGCGGAGAGTGCCATGGCCTGCACCTCCTCCATGGACATGTTGCGCTCGCGGGCCTTGTGCTCGAACACCGAGCGGATGCGCGGCCCGTCCACGGAGCCCGGCAGGATGGCATTGGCGCGGATGCCGAATTCGCCCAGTTCCATGGCCAGCGACTTGATGAAGCCCACCACTCCCCATTTGGCCGCCGCATAGGGCGAACGCAAGGGAAAGCCGAACCGCCCCGCCGCCGAGGCAAGGCCGATGATGGAGGGATTGTCGCTCTGCTTCAGGGCCGGGACGGCCAGCCGGGTCACGTTGAAGTGGCCGGTGATGTCCACCGCCAGCGTGCGGTCCCAGTCCTCGGGGGAGATCTGGTCCACGCGGCCGGTGGGGCCGGCGATGCCCGCGTTGTTCACCAGAACGTCGAGCCCGCCGAGCCGGCCGAGGGCGTCATCCATGAAGCGCTGCACCGCCGCGCGGTCGGCTACGTCGCAGACGGAGCCGGTGACGCCGGGCGCGGTCTCGCCGAGGGCGTCGAGGGCCGCCGCGTCCACGTCGCAGACCTCGACACGCGCACCCTCCGTGAGGAAGGCCCGGGCGATCTCGAGGCCGATGCCTCCCGCCCCTGCGGTGACGATGACGCGAATGCCGGCGATGCCGAGGTCCATGGCGTTTCTCCGTTGAAGTGCTTGTTGTTCTGGGTGTGAAGGCCGCGTCAGTCCGGCAGGACATCGCGGGAGAGGATGAAGTCGCCTGCGCTCCAGATGTCGGCGACGAGCGCGACGCGGGCCGCCTCCGGGTCGCGGGCCTTGAGGGCGGCAACGATGGCGGCGTGGCGGATGTGCGCCTCGCCCTGGCGCACACGCTCAGGGCCGGCGCGGAAATCGAGGTTCAGCACCGGGCCGATCTGCAGCCAGAGCCCCTCGATCATCTGGAACAGGGTGGGCAAATGGGCAGCCCGGTAGAGGGCAAAATGCAGGTCCTTGTTGTGGCACATGGCGACGGCGCCGTCCGGCGCCGGCTTGTCTCTTTCAGCAGCGAACAGACGCTCGAACCGCTCCACTTCCGCGACCTCGACGTCGGTCGCCTCGCGCACGGCGATCTCGGTGGCGAGGCCCTCGAGGCTGCAACGGATGAGGCGCAGTTCCTGGAAGCGGGCGCGCGGCATCAGCGGCACCCGCACCGCCCGGTTGGGGAGGACTTCCAGCGCATTCTCGGCGACCAGGCGCGACACCGCCTCGCGCACCGGCATGGCGCTGGTGCCGATGGCGCTCGCGAGGCCCCGCAAGGTGAAGCGCTCGCCCGGGGCGGCACGGCCGGCGAGCAGGATCTCCTTGAGGTCACCATAGACCTGGTCCGCGAGCGTCTGGCGCACGATGCGGCCCACGCGTGCGTCGAGGCCTCCGGAGGCCTCTCCCGCCGCTCCGTCCTCCTGCTCGTCCGCAGATGCCGTCTTGTGTTCCATGTTTCCCGTCTGCTATGTGTGATCACAGATAACAGATAGCCGAGCCTATCGGCAATCATCCGGTGCGGGTTGGACAGGGAAAATCCCGCCTCCGCAACACGCCGGTTCAAAAGGGAGGAGACCCACGCCGTGAAAGACACCTCACATCCCGCCTCGCTTGCGTCCGCTCCGCTGGCCCGCCGCACCCTGCTGAAGGGCGTCGGCGCAGCCGCGCTGCTCGGCGGCGTCGGCATGCCGGCCATCGTCAGAGCTCAGGCCGACACCATCACCTTCGGCCACCTCACCCCGCTCACCGGCTTCCTCGGTCCGCTCGGCGCCTATGGGCAGATGGGCGTGCAGCTCGCGGTGGAGGAGCTGAACGCCGTCGGCGGCATCAACGGCCGCAAGATCAACCTGGTGATGGAAGACAGCGTGAACCCCGCCACCGCCTCCTCCAAGGCGGAGCGCTACATCGAGCGCGACAAGGTTCCGGTGATCATCGGCGAGATTTCGTCCGCCTCGGCGCTCGCCATTTCCCAGGTGGCGGCGCGCAACAAGGTGGTGTTCGTGAACACCGGCGGCAATTCGGATGCCCTGCGCGGCAAGGACTGCAACCGCTACATGTTCCATGTGGAGGGCGCCAACACCCAATATGTGAAGGCAGTGGGCGCGGCCATGGTTCGCGACGGGCTGGTGAAGGGCAAGAAGCTGTTCTTCCTCACCGCCGACTACGCTTTCGGCCATGATCTCTCCCGCGTGGCCAAGCGCTACATCACCGCCAATGGCGGCGAGGTGGTGGCCGACGAACTGGTGCCCACCGATGCCACCGACTTCTCGCCCTATCTGCTGAAGGTCCGCCAGGCGCGGCCCGACGTGGTAATCTCAAACCTCGCCGGCAACCAGATCACCAACTTCATCAAACAGTATTCGGAATTCGGCCTCAAATATCCGTTCGGTGGCTTCGGCTTCGACACGGCGGTGGCGTGGGGCGCGGGCAAGGGCACGTTCGGCGGCCTCTGGCCCATGATCTGGCATCACGACGTGCCCGCCGCAGATTCGAAAGCCTTCGTGGCCGCGTTCGTGAAGAAGTTCGGCAAGCCGCCGGAGAACCAGGCCTGGGGCGACTATGTGGCCACCAAGGTGGTGGCCCGCGCCATGATCGAGACCAAGAGCACCACGGCGGCCGATCTCATCGGCTTCTTCGAGAAGGAGCCGGAACTGGACATCCTGAAGGGGCGCAAGGGCTATTTCCGCGCCTGGGACCACCAGCTCATCCAGGAGATGTACACAGTCACCGCCCGGCCGGTGGCCGAGGTGAAGGACCAGTGGGACCTGATGATCCTCGGCCCCGCCGTGCCCGGCCCGGAGACCGCGCTCTCGGCCATCGCCCCGACGCCGGAAGAAAACGCCTGCACCTTCCCGGCCTGAGAGCCATCGCGATGCCGCCCCTCTCCCGCGCCACCCGCGGGTGGGGGGCTTGCCGTCATCCGGGACGCGATGCGCCGCACGCGTGCCGGGTTTCCGCCTCAGGCCGGAGAACACCCCATGCCCCTCGAACTCGTCTTCCTGATCGAGCAATTGCTCAACGGGCTGCTGGTGGGCGTCGCCTACCTGCTCATCGCGCTCGGCCTCTCGCTCATCTTCTCGTTGGGCGGCATCGTGAACCTCGCCCACGGCGGCTTTTATGCCATCGGCGCCTATATCGGCGTTGAGATCGGCAACCGCTTCGGCTTTCCCGCCGCTTTCGTCGCGGCGCCGCTGTCAGTGGCGGTCATCGGCATGGTGGTCGAGCGCCTGTTGTTCTCGCGCTTCTACCGGGCCGATCCCATCCTCTCCCTGCTGCTCACCTTCGGCCTCGCCATGGTGATCGAGCAGGCGCTGCGCATGACCTTCGGCGCGACGCCCATTCCCTTCGCCATCCCCGAATTCCTGAAGGGCCAGGTGTTCGTCGGCGAGTTCATCTATTCGCGCTATCGCATCGCCATCCTCCTTGTCGCCGCAGCTGCGGTGCTGGGCCTATGGCTGCTGCTCCAGCGCACCGCCTTCGGCCGGGTGGTGCGGGCCGGCGTGCAGAACCCCGACATGGTGGGCGCACTCGGCATTTCGCTTCGGCCCTATCTGACGGCGGTGGCGGCCATCGGCATCGGCCTTGCGGGGCTCGCCGGCATCATGCTCGCGCCCATCTCCGGCGTGCATCCGGCCATGGGCGCGGAAATCCTCACCGCCGCCTTCGTGGTGGTGGTCATCGGCGGGCTGGGCTCGTTCTGGGGCGTGGTGCTGGCGGGGCTGCTGGTCGGGCTGGTGCGCGGTCTCACGGTGTATTTCATCCCACCGGCAGCCGAGGCCTCCATGTATCTGCTGATGCTGATGGTGCTGCTGTTGAGGCCGCGCGGCCTCTTCGGCGAGCGCATCCTGCGGTTCGAGTGAGGCGGCCATGCTCCAGCCCCCCACCTCCACTCTTCGCCCCGATCTGTCCGCCCGCACGGGCAAAGGAGGCGCCATGCTCGCGCGCAACGCCAATCTGCTCGTCGCGGCCGCAAGCCTCATCGCGCTGCCGTCGGTATTGTCCGCCCTGGGCCTGACCCTGACCTCCGCCAGCGACGTGGTGCTGCTGGCCATGGCCTGCATGGCGCTGAACCTGCTCGTCGGCTACACCGGCCTCGTCTCCTTTGGCCATGGCGCGTGGTTCGGCCTCGGCGCCTATGCGGCGGCCCTGCTCCAGCACCACCTCTTGCCCGGATGGGGCGTGGTGCTGGCGCTGCCGGCGGCACTGGTGGTGGCACTCGCCGCCGTTCCCATCGGCTTCGTGGTGCTGCGCCGGCGCGGCGTCTATTTCTCGCTGCTGACGCTGGCCTTCACCGCCCTGCTGTTTTCCGTCGCCTTCCGCTGGACCGCCGTGACCGGCGGCGAAAATGGCATCGGCGGGGTGCGGCGCGGCACCCTGTTCGGCTTCGACCTGGAGACGGGACCAGCCTTCTATGTGGTCGTCGCGGTAGTGATGTTCGTGGTGGTGTTCAAGCTGCAACGGTTCGTGCGTTCGCCCATGGGCTCGGTGCTGGTGGCGATCCGCGAGAACGAGCAGCGCGCCCGCTTCATCGGCTATGACACGCGGGCCTACAAGATCGCCTGCTTCACCCTCTCGGCCGGCGTCGCGGCACTGGCCGGCGCGCTCATGAGCTTCAACCATCGGTTCGCCTCGGCGGACCCCATCGCGGTGGCGTTCTCCGGCGAGCTTCTGGCCATGGTGGTCATCGGCGGCATGCGCAGCTTCCTCGGGCCGGCTCTTGGAGCGCTGTTCTTCGTGCTGTTCCGCGAGTTCCTGTCCATGTGGACGCCCAACTGGCTGTTCTACTTCGGCCTGCTGTTCATGGCCTTCATCGTCTATTCCCCCACCGGCCTCGTGGGTGTGGCGGGCCGCCTGATCGCGCCCCTGCGCAAGAAGAGCGAGGAAGCCGCCGCCATGGGCCAGCGCACCGGGGCGCTGGTCGGCGCCCTGCCCGCCGGCCTCACCGCCCGCCCGCGCTGGGACCGGCCCGAGCCGGTGCTGGAGGCGAAGGGCCTGGCCCGCAGCTTCGGCGGCATCAAGGCGGTGCGCGAGGGCGCGGTGGCGGTGAAGGACCGCACGCTTCACGCCCTGATCGGGCCGAACGGCGCGGGCAAGACCACCACGTTCAACATGATCTCCGGCATGTTCCCGCCCAACGCGGGCGAGATCCGCCTCGCCGGCGAGCGCATCGACGGCCTCGCCCCGGAAGCGGTGTGCATGAAGGGCCTGTCGCGCTCGTTCCAGATCACCAATCTCTTCCCCACCCTGACCGTGGAAGAGAACCTGCGCCTCGGCGTGCAGGCCACCCACAAGAGCCGGCTCGACCCCTGGCGGGACGCCGCCGCCATTCCCGTGATCGTCGCCGAGACCAGGGAGATGATGGACTTCCTCGGCGTCGCCGGCATGGAGAAGGCGGAGGCCGGCGCCCTCTCCTATGGCGGGCAGCGGCTGCTCGACATGGGGCTCGCCCTCACGTCACGCCCGCGGGTGCTGCTGCTGGACGAGCCCTTGGCCGGCCTGGCCGCCGCCGAGCGCACACGGGTGTCCAACCTCATCAAGCAGATTTCGGCGCAGGTGCCGGTGCTGCTGGTGGAGCACGACATCGACCGGGTGTTCGAGCTGGCCGATGCCGTCACCGTCATGGCCGATGGCGCCGTGCTGGTGGACGGCACGGTGGAGGACGCGCGCTCCAACAAGAAGGTGCAGGAGGTCTATATCGGCTCCGGCTCGGCGGCGCTGGCGTCGCGGGACCTTCAGTCGGCGGCCACCGACACCCCCATGCTGACGCTTTCGAAGGTGGATGCCTTCTATGGCAAGAGCCGCATCCTCACCGATGTGTCACTGGAGGCCAAGGAGGGGGAGATCCTGGCGTTGCTCGGCCGCAACGGCGCCGGCAAGTCCACCCTGCTCAAGACCATCACCGGCATCGTGAAGCCGGCGTCCGGCTCCATCGTGCTGGCGGGGGATGAACTCGCGGGCCTGTCCTCCGCCGCCATCGCGCGGCGGGGCGTCGGCTACGTGCCGCAGGGCCGCGCCCTGTTCCACGGCATGAGCGTGCGCCACAATCTGGAGCTGGGACGGCTGAAGCGCATCACCGGGGCCGGCAAGCACTTTTCCGAAGAAGAGGTGCTGGAGCTTTTCCCCCGCCTCAAGGTGCGCCTCGACACGGCGGCGGACCTGCTCTCCGGCGGCGAGCAGCAGATGGTGGCGGTGGCCCGCGCCCTCATGGGCGACACCCGCGTGCTGCTGCTGGACGAGCCGTTCGAAGGCCTGTCGCCGGCGGTAACGGAAGAACTGTTCGACGCCTTCGACCGGCTGCGCCAGTCGCTGACCCTCGTCATCGTGGACCACCATCTCGACGTGGTGCTGAACCTCGCCGACCGGGCGGTGGTGCTGGAGCGCGGGCAGGTGATGCACGAAGGCCCCGCCCGGCCGCTGGCCCGCGACCTCGATTTGCGGCGGCAGGTGCTGTGGCTGTGAGGCCCATTCGAGCATTCGCCCGGATGGCACTTGCAGCCCTCTCAGGCCATTCACCTCCGTCATGGCCGGGCTTGTCCCGGAAGTGGGCTGTTGCCGACTTCCGCTCCTGCGAACGGAGCCCGCAAACATGCGGGTTCCGGCCATCCACGCGGAGAGGCTGGGAACGATTTTCGTACGCTGTTCCAGGCGGTTCGGCGTGGATGGCCGGGACAAGCCCGGGCATGACGGGAGTGATCACGGGTATGCCCTTTTGCGTTTCCAAACCGGCTGTGAAGGGCGCCCTCCTCTCGCAAAGGTTCATTCTGAAGAGGCTTCCATGACCAAGATCGCCATCATCGGCTCCGGCTTCATCGGCCGTGCCTGGGCCATCACCTTTGCCCGCGCCGGGTTCGACGTGGCGCTGGCCGACCACGCGCAGGGCGCCCCTGAGGCGGCGCTGGCCTATATCGAGGGCGTGCTGCCGGACCTCGCCGACAACGATCTGCTGAACGGCGCCTCCCCTGAGGCCGTACGGGCGCGGCTGTCGGCCACCACCTCCTATGCGCAGGCGCTGGATGGCGCCGCCCATGCGCAGGAGAATGCGCCGGAAGACCTCGCCGTCAAGAAGTACCTCTATGAGGAACTCGACTCCCTCGCCGGCCCCGACACGGTGCTTGCCTCCTCCACCTCGGCGCTCCTGCCGTCTTTGTTCTCCAAGCACCTGAAGGGCCGGGAACGGGTGTGCGTGTGCCATCCCATCAACCCGCCCTATCTGATCCCCGCGGTGGAGGTGGTGCCCGCGCCCTGGACCAGCGCCGACACCATGACCCGCGCTGCGGACCTCATGCGCGCCGCCGGCCAATCCCCCATCGTGATGAAGAAGGAGCTGGACGGCTTCGTCATGAACCGCATGCAGGGCGCCCTGCTGGAGGAGGCCTTCCGCCTGGTCGCGGACGGCTATGCGAGCGTGGAGGACGTGGACATCGGCATCCGCGAGGGCCTCGCGCTGCGCTGGTCGTTCATGGGGCCGTTCGAGACCATCGACCTCAACGCGCCGGGCGGCGTCGCCGACTATGTGGCGCGCTACCAGCAGATCTACGAGCGCATCTCCCCCGACCAGTGGCGCCGCGTGGACTGGGCCGGGCCAGTGCTCGAAACCGTGCTCGCCGAGCGCCGCGCCCGCCTGCCCGAAGATGGGCTGGCCGAGCGGCAGGTATGGCGCGACCGGCGCCTGATGGCGCTCGCCGCCCACAAGCGCAAGGCCGCCAAGGACATCGGCGCCTGAGCCACTCTTCCATTCATTTCCCGATTTCCACAGAGGCTTGAACACCATGGCCGAGACCACGCCTGCCCCCAAGGCCCCCTCCACCGCGTCCCGCAAGGTGGTGATCACCTGCGCCATCACCGGGGCGATCCACACCCCCACCATGTCGCCCCATCTGCCCATCACCCCGGACGAGATCGTCACCGAAGCCCTGGCGGCGGCGGAGGCCGGCGCCGCCATCCTGCACCTGCACGCCCGCAATCCCGAGACCGGCCAGCCGGACCAGACGCCCGAAGGCTTCGCCCGTTTCCTCCCGCGCATCAAGCAGGCGACAAACGCGGTCATCAACATCACGTCCGGCGGCAGCCCCTACATGAAGGTGGAAGAGCGCGTGCTGCCCGCCGCCACCTTCAAGCCGGAGGTCGCCTCCCTGAACATGGGCTCCATGAATTTCGGCCTGTTCCACCTCGCCGACAAGTACAAGGAGTTCAAGCACCCGTGGGAGAAGGCGCATCTGGAGAACACGCGCGACCTCGTCTTCCGCAACACCTTCAAGGATATCGAGTACATCCTGTCGACCTGCTACGACAACGGCACCCGCTTCGAGTTCGAGTGCTACGACATCGGGCACCTCTACAACCTCGCCCACTTCCTCGATCGCGGGCTGGTGAAGCCGCCGTTGTTCGTGCAGTCGGTGTTCGGCCTTCTGGGCGGCATCGGCCCGCATCCGGAGGACGTGATGCACATGAAGCGCACCTGCGACCGGCTGTTCGGCGACCAGTATCGCTGGTCCGTGCTGGGGGCGGGGCGCAATCAGCTGCCCATCGCCGCCATGGCCGCCTCCATGGGCGGCAACATCCGCGTGGGGCTGGAGGATTCGCTGTGGGCCGGGCGCGGCAAGCTCGCCACCTCCAATGCCGACCAGGTGAAGCTGGCGGTGAAGATCATCGAAGGGCTGGGCCTTCAGGTCGCCTCCCCTGACGAGGCGCGGCAGATCCTGGAGCTGAAGGGCGCCGACAAGACGAACATCTGACCTACCCCAACGGCTCCGGCCTTTGACCGGTGCCGAAAGGGTATCGTTCAGCGTCGCGCGGGCTTGGCTCAACGACCCATGAGCCAAGCTCATGGGTCGTTACCCAGGTGCCGGCCTCCACCGTCACCGGGCCGGCAGGCCCGCGACCGGCCATCAAAGGCGTCGGATGGGACGCGGAACGTGAGCTTGGCCACTTGATTGACGGCCGATTTCCTGCCTCAATCCGGCCGCTCGCCGACCGCCCGCCCCATCCAATCGCCGCGCGGCCATGCTGCGCGCCAGCATCGGGAAAAGCTCGATGAACGTCGCCATGGCCCCGATCCCGCTTGCCGTCGTCACCCAGCGCATCTGGCTGGAATGCAAGCGGGCGCCGGACAGCTCGGCCTATTTCGTGCCCTTCGTCTATCGCCTGAACCCCGACGTGGACCCCGACCGGCTGGAGCAGGCCCTGCGCGAGACCATCGCCGCACACCCGGCCCTGCGCTCGGTGATCCGCGAGGTGGACGGCAAGCCCTACCAGGTGGTGCTGGATACTCCGGAGCGCGTGCTGGAGCGCTCGGACAGCTGGGAATGGGCCATCACCCAGCCCTTCGACGTGGAGAACGGGCCGCTGTTCCGGTTCGTGCTCTCCGGTGACATCTTCGTCCTCAACGGCAGCCACATGGTGCTCGACGGCGGCTCCATCATGCTGCTGATGGAGGAGGTCGGCGCCCGCTATCACGGGGAGGCGGTGCCCGAGCCCGGCCCCGGCCCGGCGGCGTGGGACGCCCACGAGCGTGCCTATCTGGACAGCCCCGACCACGAGGCGGACCGGGCCTATTGGGCCCAGGCGCTGGCCCAGTCCGATTTCCACGCCGGCCTGCCGACACGGCGGGAGAGCTACCAGGGCGAGAAGGACGGCAACCTCTATTTCTCGCTGCGCCTGCCGCAGATGAATGTCAGCCCGTTCATCACCACGCTGGCGCTGATCCAGGCGCTGATCCACCGCTACACCGAGCAGGAGATGGTGGCGGTGCTCTATCCCACGGACCTGCGCGGGAAGCCGTTCGCGCGCTCCATGGGCTCCTTCGTCAACACGCTGATCGCCACCGCAAGTTTCACGCCGGAACTGACCTTTGCTCAATTGGTGCAGCAGGTGCAGGAGCAACGGCGCGCCACACGCGAACATGACCGCCTGTCGTTCCAGGAGGTCATCGCCGGCCTGCGCAAGGCGCGCCCGTCCGACGGCATCCAGCTGCCCAACGTCTCCGTCTCCTGGGCCAAGCCCCTGTGGCCGTTCGCCCTCGGCACGCCGCTGCCGCTGGAGACGGTGGATTGCCAGAACGACCTCCTGTTCCTCGCCTTCGCCGAGGGCGAGCGGCTGGACGTGCGGCTGCAATACCAGGCCGCCCAGTTCACCCGCCGCTTCGCCGAGGAACTGGCCGCCCACCTCTCGCTGCTCGCCGATGCGGTGAGCGCCCAGCCCGATGCCCCACTGTCCAAGCTGAAGCTCGCCACTGACGCGGAGGTCGAGCGGATCGAGACCGAGTGGACGCCGCCGCCCGCGCCCCGGCCCGACCTGCAACTGCTGCACGACGCCTTCTCCGACTGGGCCGAGCGCCAGCCGGAGGCCCCTGCCCTGCTGATGCGCGAGCGGGTGGTGACCTATGGCGAGATGGAGCGCCTGACCAACCGCATCGCCCACGGGCTGCGTCGGCGGGGGGTGAAGCCCAACACGCTGGTCGCGGTGATGATGGAGAAGGGCTGGGAGCAGGCGGTGGCCTGCATGGCCATCCTGAAGGCGGGCGCCGGCTACCTGCCCATCAATGCCGCCTGGCCGCCCGAGCGCATGGACGCGGTGAACGCGCAGGGCGAGGTGGAGATCGTGCTGAGCCAGCAGCGGGTGCTGGACCGCCTCGGCCGCCCCGGCCTCGCCGTGGATGACGCCGCCCTATGGGCGGACGAGCCGGACACCCGGCCATCCTCCGTCAACGCCATCGGCGACATTTGCTACGTGCTGTTCACGTCCGGCTCCACCGGCAAGCCGAAGGGCGTGACGCTGACCCATTTCTCCGTCATGAACAGCCTGCGCAACGCCAATGCGGAGCACGGCGTCGGGCCGGGCGACCGGTCGTTGCAGCTGTCGGACTTCAGCTTCGACCTCTCGGTCTACGACATCTTCGGCATGCTCTCGGCCGGCGCCGGCGTGGTGATCCCGGACGAGGACCGCCACCTGGAGCCGCCGCACTGGGTGGAGCTGGTGCGCCAGCATCAGGCCACCATCTGGCTGAGCGTGCCCATGTATGTGGACATGTGGGTGCAGTCGGGCGAGGCGCTGCCCTCCATCCGCGTGTTCATGATGGGCGGCGACAAGATCCCCACCGACCTGCCGGACCGCATGCGCCCGCTCGCCCCCGGCGCGGTGATCTGGAGCATCGGCGGCCCCACCGAGACCTCCATCTTCTCCAACTGGTACCGCGTCGGCACGGTGGACCCCATCTGGACCACCATCCCCTATGGCCGGGCCATGCCCAACCAGAAGATGCTGGTGCTCGATCCCGGTCTCAACCCCTGCCCGCCGTTCATGCCGGGGCGCATCTTCATGGGCGGCGTCTGCCTTGCGCGAGGCTACTGGCACGACGAAGAGAAGACCAACGCCGCCTTCATCACCTATCCCGCCACCGGCGAGCGCATCTATTATACCGGCGACCTCGGCCGCTGGCTGCCCGACGGACAGGTGGAATTCCTCGGCCGGGCCGACTTCCAGGTGAAGGTCAATGGCTTCCGGGTGGAGCTGGGCGAGATCGAGGGCGCCATCGAGGCCCTGCCCGGCGTGAAGGCCGCCATCGTGGACGGGCAGGACCAGCCCAACCGCAAGGGCAAGTTCCTGGTGGCCTATGTGGTTTCGGAGGGCGCGCTGGACGCCGCCGAGATGCGCGCCGCTTTGCAGGACAAGCTGCCCTATTACATGATCCCGCGGGTGTTCGTGCCGCTGGAGCGCATCCCGCTCTCGGCCAACGGCAAGGTGGACCGCAAGGCCCTGCCCCGCCCCGACGTGGCGCAGATGCCCGGCGAACTGCCCTATGTGCCGCCGCGCACCGAGACCGAGGCTGCGCTGGTGGACATCTGGCAGGCGGTGCTGAAGCACGAGCCCGTCGGCATCCACGACAATTTCTATGCGCTGGGCGGCGATTCGCTGCTGGCGGTGCAGCTCGGCATCAAGGCGCGGGAGGTGGGGCTGCCGCTCGATCCCACCGCGCTCCAGCGCACCCCCACCATCGCCGAATTGGTGCAGGGCCTTGCCCCGGTGCGGGCGGTGGACGCAAGCGAGGCCACCGGCGACGAGCCGCTGTCGCCCATGCAGCGCTATTATTTCACCTGGGCGAGTGAGCGGCCGCAGCAGTTCAACGTCTCCGCCGTGTTCCGCTGCGCACTGGAGCCGGAGCGGCTGCGCGAGGCCCTGCAAAAGCTGGTGGCGCACCACGACGCCCTGCGCCTCCGCTTCCATGACGGGCGCCAATATTATGTGGAGACCGGCATCGAGGTGCCGCTCGAATGCGCCGACATCCCGCTGGTGGATGTGGCCGCGCGGGCGGCGCAGATGCAGGAGACCATCGACATCGCGCAGGGCCCGATCATGCGGGCCGGCCTGTTCACCACCGAACAGGGCCAGCGCCTGGTGCTCATCTGCCACCATCTGGTGACCGATGGCCTGTCCTGGGGCGCGGTGGTGACGGACCTGCAGCGGGCCTATCTGGGCCAGCCGCTGGCTCCGGCGGGCGGCACCTACAAGGCGTGGGTGGAAGGCCTCATAAGCTATGCCGCCACCCCCGAGGCGGAGGCGCAATTCCCCTATTGGCTCGAGCAGCAGGGCCCGACCTTCACCCCAGACAGCGACCAGCCCGGCGCCCGGCAGCGGGACATCGTGACCTTCCAAAGCGTCATGCTGGAGGAGACGCCGCACAATCCTTACGAGCGCGTCGCCGCCGCCCTGGTGGAAGCTTCCGGGCAGGATCGCCTGATGCTTCACGTGGTGGGCCACGGGCGCGAGCCGGTGGTGGAGGGGGTGGATCCCACCCGTATCTGCGGCTGGTTCACCACCCACACGCCCATCGTGCTGTCGGGCGGGCTTTCAGACGTGGCCGGGCAGTTGCACGCCATGCCCCGGCACGGCATCGCCCATGGCGCGCTGCGCGCCTATCATCCGCGCGGGGCGGAGCTGGCGGTGCAGGACCAGGTGAAGATCCTGTACAATTTCTTCGGCGAGACCTGGGATGCCAGCTTCCACGGCGCGGTGTTCGAGAAGCCGGAAGACGAGCTTCTGTACCTCAAGAACCACGCCTTCGCCGACAACCCGGCAGACTTCTGGCTGTATCTCGTCGCCGTCATACATGAGGGCAAGCTGCTGGTGCGGTTCCAGTACTCCTCCTTCAACTACAAGGAAGAGACCATCAAGGGCCTTGCCGACCGGATGCGGGAGAGCCTGAAGACGCACCTGAACGACCCTGTCGCCGTGCCGGTCGCCGCGCCGGCATGATCGCGCTCTATCTGCTGATCCTGGTGGATTCCATCAGCGCGACGGTGATCATCCCGCTGCTCGGACCGCTGCTGATCGATCCGGCCACGCTGGTGTTCCTGCCGGATGCCTCGCTGCCGCTGCGCAATTTCGTCAGCGGGCTGCTGGTCGCAACCTATGTCTTTCTGATGCTCTACATGGCGCCGGTGCTGGGGCGCCTGTCGGACCAGTGGGGCCGCCGGCCCGTGCTGCTGCTGTGTGGGGCCGGCGTGCTGCTGGGCAATCTTCTGGCCGGCCTTGCCATCGACCTGCACCTGCTGCCGCTGCTGTTCCTCGGCCGGCTCATCGGCGGCGCCACCGCCGCCGCCCAGCCCACGGCGCAGGCGGCGCTGGTGGATACCGGCAGCAACAAGGCCCGGCTGCTGAGCTACAGCATGCTGTTCTCCTCCCTCGGCTTCGTGCTCGGCCCGGTGGTGGCGTCCGGCCTGTCGACCATCTCCTTCTCCGCGCCGCTGCACCTGTGCACGGCGCTGACGCTGATCGCCCTGGTGCTGCTGTGGACCGGCTACCGGGAGGAGGAGAAGCCCGGACGCAAGGTGGACTGGTCGACCATCTCCATTTTCGAAGGCGTGCGCTGCTTCAAGGAGGCGGCAGGCGACAGGGCGGTGCGCGGCATCCTCGGCGGCTTCCTGCTGATGCAGGTGGCGTGGGGCAGCTTCTTCGTCTTCGTCTCGGTCTATCTGATGGAGGCGCCCCGGCTCGACATGAGCCTGCATCAGGTGGGCGCCTTCATGTCCATCATGGGGATCGGGTTCTGCATCTCCAACGGGCTGGTGCAACCGGCGCTCGCCGAGCGCTTCGGCATGCGCAGCCTCGCGGTGGCCGGGCTCGCCCTGAATGCGGCCACCATGGTGGCGTGCCTTCTTTTGGGCTCGGCCTATCAGGCCTATGCGGCGGCGCTGGTGGCTGGCATCACCGTCAACATCGCCTATCCCTCCATCGTCACCATGCTGTCGGATCGCGTAACCCCGGAGCGGCAGGGCTGGATCCTGGGCATGGTCGGCTCGGCGGCGGCCATGGGGTGGGGCGTTTCGTCGGTGATTTCCGGCGCGCTGGGCGGCTTGGGGCAGGCCCTGCCGGTGGTGCTGGCCGCAGCGCTGATGGCCGGCGCCGCGCTGGCCATGACCGTGGCGGGTTCTGGCGGGACGACAACCGCAGCGCCCGACTGAGCACGGGCGCATCCTGAACGCCAACGCAGATTGAACGCAGGGCGTGGCCTGTCGCGCCGGCCTGCGGATGGCCGCACGACCCGCCCCACGGCCGTCACCCTGGGCACCGCTTTTGTCCGCCGCACCCTCGCCGGGGCATCGCGGCCCGCCAGCCTCAGAAGGCCGCCAGCCCGAAGCCGCCTTCCGCAGATCAGAGCATACGCGCCGCCGGAGCACCCCGCACCAAGCGGCCGGGACGGGCACCGGTGTCCTCGCCGCCCTTCGTCACCCCGACGCCCTTCACATAGGTCGCCACATAGCCCTCGGCCTTCTGCATCAGGCGCTGGGCGCCGTTGGGCAGGTCATAGATCATGTGCAACTTGCCGAGCTGCAGGTTGGGATAGTCGATGAGGTTGACGTCCGCACGCAGGCCGGGAGCGATGCGGCCGCGGTCGTTCAGGCCGTAGAAGCTGGCGGTGTCGAAGCTCTGCTTGCGCACGATGTGTTCCAGCGGCAGGCGCGGGCCGCGCTGGCGATCACGCACCCAGTGGGTGAGCAGGAAGGTGGGCGCGCCGGCATCGCAGACGGTGGCCACATGCGCGCCGGCATCGCTGCCGCCGGGGATGGTGTGGGCGCTGCTCAAGAGGTCGAAGGTGGGGTCGAGGTTGCCGTCCGCATAGCCCATGATGGGCCGGTGCAGGAAGCCCTTGCCGTCCTCGCTCAGGAGGATGTCGAGTGCCACCTCGCGGGCGTCGCGGTTCTCGCGCTTGGCGGTGGCGCGGATGCTGGTCTCCGGCGCCGGCTCGTAATTGGCCGGATTGCTCAGGGGATAGACGCCGCGCCACTGGTTGAAGCCGGTGGGGAAGCCCAGCACGTCGTTCACGCCCTCCAGCGCCATGGCCTTGCGCAGCTCGGGCTGGGCCTTGAGCCGGCCGACCATCTCCGCATAAGGCAGCTTCGACAGCTCCTTGTAGATGGGCGATCCCAGGAACGGATGGTGCCGGCTCTCCAGGCAGACCATCACCCCGATGGAGCGGCAGAACATCTGCGGGCGCACCAGCGGGCCGTTGCTGCCGGCGGGGGCGGTCTCGTCGAGCTGGGTGCGCCAGAAGCTGGGCTGGATGTGGTTCTGTCCCATCAGGAAGGTGATGGGACAGCCGGTGCGCGCGGAAATCTCCTTCATCCAGGCGAGGTCGCGCGCCGGGTTGACGATGTCCTCGCCGAGCAGGCCCGCCGGCACCACTTCCATCACGCCGTGGCCGCTCGCCACCACCGCCTCGGCGAAGGCGTACAGCTCCTCGAACGAGGCGAAGGTGCCGGGCACCGGCTCCCCGTCCGTTGCGCGGTGCACAACTGTTCGCGAGGTTGTGAAGCCGAGGGAGCCGGCGTCCTGGGCCTGCCGCACCATGGCGGCCATGGCGGCGATGTCCTCGGGGGTGGCGTCCTCGTTGGTCATGCCGCGCTCGCCCATGACATATCCGCGCAGGGGGCCATGGGCGATCTGGCAGCCGACATCGATGGCGAAACTACGCCGGTCGAGGAAGTCGAGATATTCGGGGAAGGTCTCCCAGCCCCAGCAGATGCCCTCGGACAAAGCGGTGCCCGGGATATCCTCGACCCCCTCCATCATCTGGATGAGCCAGTCGTGCCTGTCCGGCTTCACCGGTGCGAATCCGACTCCGCAATTGCCTGAAATTGCAGTGGAAACCCCGTGCCAGAGGGAGGGGGCGAGCTGCTCGTCCCAGCTCATTTGGCCGTCATAATGGGTATGGATGTCGATCCAGCCGGGGGTGACCAGGAGGCCGTCGGCGTCCACCGTCTCGCGCGCGACGCCGCTCACCTTGCCGACCGCGACGATCACGCCGTCCTTGACCGCCACGTCGCCCGTGAACGACGGCGCCCCGGTGCCATCTGCAATCTGCCCGCCCTTGATCAGC
Organism: Xanthobacter autotrophicus; assembly: GCF_005871085.1. GTDB lineage: Bacteria > Pseudomonadota > Alphaproteobacteria > Rhizobiales > Xanthobacteraceae > Xanthobacter > Xanthobacter autotrophicus. The sequence continues at coordinate 157,744 of NZ_VAUP01000042.1, forward strand.
AGATCATACATCGCGCCTCGCCTCCCGACCCTTTTCCGCGTCGCAAATTGCGACAAACGGGACACCTGTTGGAACTTGACTCCAAATCGCTGATCAGATTACCATTGCTGCACCTGCGAAGACAGCTTTCTTTTCGATGAAAAGAGTAATTTTTCATCATACCCTCTGTCATATGAAAGCTAATAGCAGTGATTACGAATGTTATTCGGCGAATTTTCGCAAGAATGCCGCTCCACGAGTCATGTAGACTATCCAGCGATTCATGAAACGGGATGGAAAAGAAGTGACGCTTGAACATCCAGACGTTTATGAAAAGCTTACGGATGTATTCCGTAATGTATTTCAGGACGACGATATCGTTTTGTTTCCTGAAATGACGGCAGCTGATGTAGAAGGCTGGGACAGCTTGGCCAATATCAGACTCATTCTGGCAGTGGAGACGGCATTTTCGATCCGGCTTTCTGCGGCGCAGGCCGCGTCACTGGCGAAGCTCGGTGATCTGGTGAGCCTCATCGCCAGTAAAATCTAATGGAACAGATAAAAATACCACAAAAGGTATTGATCTGAGGAAATGCACTCTGGGGAGGTCCGAGCAAGAAGGATCGGGCGATTATGGCGGCAATCTACCGAGACCTCGCGTGGCTACCTCGTGTTCAAGACTTTCGAGAGGCATGCAAGAGACTGAAGGACGAAGGAAACTCGTCTGCATTCCGTAAGCTTGCAGGGTATTTTCTTGACGGCACGCAGCTGAACCGCCTGGCGTCGCTGCTGCGCGCGGCCAGGCTGGATGATGCGTCGCCCGCGCAGCTTGCACCGCTTCGGCTTGGCGTGATCGGCGACGGCACCCTTGATCTTCTGTTGCCCGCGATCGAGGCGACGGGCCTGCGGCACGGCCTTAGGATCGAAACCATCGGCTGCAACTACGGCCAGACCCTCAACGAGGCGATGTTGGCCGATTCGCGGCTGAACCAGAGCGGTTGCGACGCTATCCTGCTGGCGATGGACCATCGCGGCCTGCCGCTCAGCGCGCCGATCGGCGATACTGCGACCGCGAAAGTGTCGGTGGACGGCGCCTATGTGCTGATCCAGGACCTGTGCGCGGCGCTGCGCAAGCATAATCCCGCCGCCCACATCATCGTCCAGACCATCGCTCCGCCGCCGGAGACCCTGTTCGGCCACCTCGACCGGCGCCTCGCCGGCACGCCGCAGCAGATGGTCGGCGGCCTGAACCGCAGGCTGATCGACATGCCCCCGATCGAGGGCTGCGTCATGTTCGACGTGGACGCGCTGGCGCGCACGGTCGGCCTCGGCGCATGGCATGCGCCGACCCAGTGGAACATGGCGAAGCTGCCCTTCTCCATGGATTACGCCCCCCTCTATGCCGACCATCTGTGCCGGCTGCTGGCGGCGCTGAAGGGCAAGAGTCGCCGCGTGCTGGTGCTCGACCTCGACAATACGGTGTGGGGCGGCGTCATCGGCGACGACGGGCTCGCCGGCATCAAGATCGGCGAGGGCGACGGCACCGGCGAAGCCTTCCTGAGCGTGCAGAAGCTGGCCCTGTCCCTGCGCGATCGCGGCATCGTGCTGGCGGTGTCGTCCAAGAATACGGATGCCGTGGCCCGCGCCGCCTTCCGCGAGCATCCCGACATGCTGCTGCGGGAAGATCATATCGCCGTGTTCCAGGCCAACTGGAACGACAAGGCGACCAATATCAAGGCCATCGCCGAGGAGCTGTCCCTCGGCCTCGACAGCTTCGTGTTCCTGGACGACAACCCGGCCGAGCGCGACCTGGTGCGGCAGTATCTGCCGCAGGTCGCCGTGCCGGAACTGCCCGAGGACCCGGCGCTCTACGCCCGCACCCTGAGCGCCGCCGGCTATTTCGAGGCCACCCTGTTCTCCGAGGAAGACCGCAAGCGCGCCGCCTTCTACGAGGGCAACGCCCGCCGCGCCTCCCTCGGCCAGGGCGTGGCCAGCATCGAGGACTATGTGGCCGCCCTCGACATGGAGATCGACCTGCGGCCGTTCGATGCCATCGGGCGCCCGCGCATCTACCAGCTCATCAGCAAGAGCAACCAGTTCAACCTCACCAGCCGCCGCTACAGCGAGGCGGACGTGAAGGCCATGGAGGAAGACCCCTCCATCTTCACCCTGCAGGTGCGGCTGAAGGACCGGTTCGGCGACAATGGCATGATTTCCGTCGTTGCCTGCCGGACCATGGAGGGCAACCGCTGGCTCATCGACACCTGGCTGATGAGCTGCCGCGTGCTCGGGCGCGGCGTGGAGAAGATCGTGCTGCGCCATCTGGTCGAGGCGGCGCGGCGGCAGGGCATCGCCGAGCTGGTCGGCGAATACCGGCCCACGGAACGCAACGCCCTGGTGCGCGATCACTATGCCCAGCTCGGTTTCACGACCCTGTCCACGGGTGCGGACGGCAACAGCCTCTGGACGCTGGCCACCAGCGTCGAGGTGCAAACCCCACCCGTTCGCTACGCGAACGCGGCCCCGGAACTGATCGCCGCCGAGTGAGACATGAGCGTCCCTTCCTTTGAGTTCTTCCTGTTCGCGCTGGTCGCGGCGGGGATCTACAATATCGTTCCCGTGGGCGCGGCGCGGCGGCTGGTGCTGCTGGTGGCGAATTTCGCCTTCCTCGCCACCTTCGCCGCCACCGGCTACGACCTCATCCCCTATGCCGCGTTCCTCACCATCGGCTATTTGTTCATCCGCGGCTGCGCGCCGATCCAGACCGCGTGGGCCTTCTGGTTCACGGTGGGCGCGACCATCCTGCTGTTCTGCTGGCTGAAGAAATACACCTTCCTGCCGGAGGAGAGCTTCCTGCACATGGTCTATGTGCAGGTGGGCCTGTCCTATGTCTTCTTCCGGGTGCTTCACCTGGTGGTGGACGCCCACAGCGACGAACGGCTGCAGAAACTCTCGCTCATATCCTATCTCAATTTCACGCTGAATTTCACCGCGCTGGTGTCCGGACCGATCCAGCGCTACGAGGATTATGTCGACACCACCGAGACGCGCCCCCGCCCCCTCGACATGGCGGTCCTCGGCGAGGTGCTGGAGCGGCTGGTGATCGGCTGCTTCAAGGTCTGGGCGGCGGCGGCCATCGTCGCCGAATTGCAGCACGCGCTGGAATTCCAGGTGGTGGAGGCGCCCGGCCTGTTCACGCGCATCTTCTGCGCGGCAGGGCTTGCGGCGCTGTTTCCCATCTTCCTGTTCTACAATTTCTCCGGCTACACCGACGTGGTCATCGCCATCGCCCGGCTGTTCCGCATCGAATTACCGGAGAATTTCAACAAGCCGTTCACGGCCGCCAGCTTCATCGACTATTGGAACCGCTGGCATATGTCCTTGTCGAACTGGCTAAAGACCTATGTCTACACGCCCCTGTTCGCCTCCATCATGCGCAACGTGAAGAACCCGAAGCTCCTGGCCTATGCGAGCGCGGTGTCGCTGTTTGCCACCTTCTTCCTGATCGGCGCCTGGCACGGCCGCACGTCGGAATTCTTCTTCTTCGGCTTCCTCAACGGCCTCGGGGTGGCGGTGAACCAGATCTACCGCACGATCCTCCAGGAGAAGATGGGCCGCAAGCCCTTCGCGGCGCTCAGCGCCCGTCCGCTCTACCTGTTCGTCGGCCGCGGCCTCACCTTCACCTGGGTGGCCTTCACCCTGCTGTGGTTCTGGTCGGACTGGGCGCAACTGGCGGAGATCGCCCGGGGCATCGGCTTCGGCGGTGTGGTGGCAGCGGCGCTCATCCTCATCCTGGCCTCCTGCGTGGCGCTTCAGGTGCTGATCTCGGTGGATGGGCTGCTGCGTGGGCCCAAGCTCGACGGCCGGCCGCTGGTGCTCAGCCGCTATGCCCGCACCGTCTTCGTCACCCTGCTGGTGATGGGCGTGGTCACGGTGCAGAGCGTCATGACCTCGCCCGCGCCCGACATCGTCTACAAGGACTTCTAGAACGTGGGCCGATCGGCGTGCATGGCCCATTTGTCGGCGCCTGATCTTTCCTGAAGTGTAAAGCCGGAGCACACGCCTTGGAGCGTCGCGACTACTTCATCCTCCCCCTCATCGTGATCGCCACAGTGCTGGTGGTGGCCGTGCCTGTGGAGGCGGCGCTGCGCATCTTCTTCCCCTATTCGGAAGCCGACCGCTGCGTGGTCTACGGCGACCCGCGCCCCAGCGCCTTTCACGCGACCGCCAATTGCGCGTCCCGCATCAAGGTGCCGGAAGGCCCATGGGTGGACATGACATACAATGAATGCGGCTACCGCAGCACCGACCCGTGCACGCCGAAAAAGCCCGGAAGCCTGCGCCTTGCCATCATCGGCAGTTCGCTGGCGGCGGGATATCTCGTGCCCTACGAGACCTCGGTCTCGGCCCGGGCGCGGGAAAGCCTCACCGCGCTTTGCCGCCTGCCGGTGGATGTGCAGAACCTGGGGGCCGAGGGCAACATGGGGGTGCGCCTGACCGCCAGCGCGGAAGCCGCCGCCGCGCTCGATCCCGACGCCATCGTGCTGGTGGTGTCCCCCACCGACCTGGTGCTCGACAATTCGATGGACCACGCGACACCGGCGCCGGGCGCCATCGCCAAGCACCAGACCGGCTGGATCCAGGAACTCAAGGTGCAACTGTCCCGCTCGCGGCTGTTGTACATGGAATCCTACCTGCTGCTGCGGAACGACGACAATTACGTGCCCATCTACCGGCGCTCCGGCCACAAAGCCGATTTCATGCGGCTGCCGCTCTCCCAGGACTGGCAGGAGCGCCTCGCCCATCTCGACCGCGACATCGCGCGCGTGAAGGCCGCCATCGGCCCCGACATTCCGCTGATCATCCTGTTTTCGCCAGAGCGGTCGCAAGCCGCCATGCTGGCCACGCCCCACCTCGCCAAGGGCATGGCGCCGGCGCACCTGCAGAGCGAAATCGCCCGTCGCGCCCAGGCCCATGGCGCACATTTCGCCGACATGTCGACGCAGATCGTGCCGGGGACCCCGTCGAGCAGCATCTATTACGCCATGAATGGCCACCTCAACGGCGAGGGCCATGCCCTGCTGGCCGAAGCCCTCGTCAACGGCCTTTTTGACGCGCGGATCCCCGCGTTCGAGGCCGCCTGCGCCGCCCCGCCCGCCGCCCTGGCGCAAAAGCCGGAGTGACCCGCAGGGCTCGGGCCGCGCCAGCAGCTTGGCACGCGGGGGCACGCGGCCCAGGGGCGCTAAGCTCAAGGCAGGGCGTGATATGATAATTACAAGTCTCGCCGCCTTGCGCCCGCAAGCGGTGGGCACGCGGGCGGAACGCCAATGATGATCCGGTTCCAACCTCAGCCCGGCAGGCCCTTGTTGCGCAAGCTCCTCGCCGCGCTGCTGATGGCGCAACTTGCGGGGGCCACGGGCGGGGCGGCCCTCGCCGAGCCTCCGGCGCGGCCGCCGGCGAATGCGGTGCCGGTGAATTCCTTCGATGAATTGTCCCGTGCCCTGTTCGCCTGCTGGGCGCCGCCGCCGGGAACGGTGGGATTTGAAATCACCCTCCGCTTCGGCCTCACCGGAAAGGGCGAGTTGCGCGGAAAGCCGCTTGCCACATATTCGGTGCTGAGCGGCCCGCCCGACCTTCAGCGCGCGTTCGTGGCCGCCGCCGTTCTTGCCCTGAGCGACTGCACGCCGGTGCTGATGACCGAGGCCTTCGCCCGGGTGGCAGCGGCGCGGGTGCTGACCGTCCGCTTCACCTCGAGCGGGCGCGAGACCTGAGCGCGCCCTGTTGTCAATCGCTGGAAGGGGTTACCGGGTCAGCCCGCCTCGGTGCGATGAAAGCCCCTACATCTCGTGGCTTGTTCTATCTTCGTTCTCATGGAATCCATAGGCCGGCAACCAGACCGGAGACGACCATGCCGAGCGAGCCCATGCCCGCCGAACGCTCCCCTTTTGACGTGAGCGACGCCGAGATCGAAGAGGCCCTGGCGGTTTGCGATGGCGATCCGCGCGAGACCATCCGCGCCCTGCTGGTCGGCCAGGCTTATCTTGAACACGAGATGTCGCGGCTGAAGGCGGATGCATCCGCCGGCTTCCGGCGGCGCCGGTGGCACGCGGAAGAGTGAGCAAAATGCCGGCCGACCCACATTCGAGGCCCTCGCCCGAAAGCAAGGGGGCCCACTGCCACGGCAGTCGGGATATTCTCGCGCGACAACCGGAGGCATCGGAATGATCGAGGTGCGGCAGAGCGCCGGCGGGGATCCCCTGAAATTCGAAGTGGTGGTGCGGGACGAGATGGGGGAGACCCGTCACGTGGTCACCATGGCGCCGGCCACCTATCAAGATCTGACGGCGGGAGCCCACAGCCCGGTCAGGTGTGTCGAGGCCGCCTTTCGCTTCCTGCTGGATCGGGAGCCGAAAGAGAACATCCTTGGGCGCTTCGATATGGCGATCGTCCCACATTACTATCCCGAATTCGCGCAGCGGTTTCCGGGCTACCTGTCCGCGCGCTGACGACGGGCGGCATGGTGATTGCTTCGCTCGTCGAAAGAGACTCAGGGCTGTCGGTTGCAATACAGGCCGTCACGGCGGAGCGCTTGGGCCGGCTTCGGAAAACGCGCCCAGGCACCACGTGATTGTTCGTCCCTCGCCGGTGTGGCGGGAACACTACTCATCCTTGTTCATACCCCCACCTTTCATGCAGATCGCCTCTTATGAACACATTCATCCAAGCCCATGCGGGTGATGCCAACTGGCAGATCGCCTTGGGCGCGTGCTGGGCCCAGCTCCGCCATCAGCTTCAGGATGGGCTCAAGCCGAACCTGGGCTGGTGCTACATCACCGACCACTATACCCAGGCTGCGGGCAACATCATGGATGCCCTGCGGGAGCGCATGCCTGGTGTCCATTGGGTCGGCACCGTGGGGGTCGGGGTGGCGGCCGAGGCGGTGGAGTATTTCGACGAGCCGGGCATGGTGCTGATGCTGGCCGATCTCCCGGCGGGGTCCTTCAAGCTGTTCTCCAGCCCCTCACCGCTGGAGCCCGGCGCGGACGGCTTCGAGGCCTTCACTGCTTTGGTCCATGCCGATGGCGGCGCCGCAGACCTGCCCGCCCAGCTCAAGACCCTGAGCGGTAAGACAACCACCGGCTACCTGTTCGGCGGATTGTCGTCAGCCCGCAACCAGCCCCTGCTCTTTGCCGACGAGGTGCTGCTGGGGGGTGTTTCGGGGGTGGCCTTCGGTCCCGAGGTGTCCATCCTGTCCCGCGTGACCCAGGGCTGCCAGCCCATCGGCCCCCAGCGCACCATCACCCGTGCCGAGGGCAATTATCTTGTCACCCTCGACAATGGCCGGGCGCTGGACTGCGTGCTGGCGGATCTGGGCCTGCCCGAGGACACGCCAGACCCGGAGCTACGCCAGGACCTGTCGCAGACCCTGGCGGGACTGATCACCCCCGGAGAGGATGTCTCCACCCAGCCCGGCCAGTTCGGCACCAATACGGAGGTCCGACACCTGCTCGGGGTCGGGCGCAAGGCCGGCGTGCTGGTGGTGGCGGAGCAGATGCAAGCCGGCATGCAGCTCGCCTTCTGCAAGCGCAACGCCGAGGCGGCCAGAGCCGATCTGCTGCGCATCGTCGCGGACGTGCGCGCGAAGGCCGAGGCGGCCGGCGGGATCCGGGGCGCCCTTTACATCAGCTGCTCCGGACGCGGCGGCCCCCATTTCGGCCATCGCAACGCCGAGTTCCAGATGGTCAGCGAGGGCCTTGGCCCGGTGCCCCTGGTCGGCTTCTTCGCCGGGGGAGAGATCGCGCGCCATCATCTGTACGGTTATACCGGCGTGCTGACGGTCTTTACCGGAGGAGCCTGAGGGCATGACGGGAGGCATGAGGATGTCTGCGCCGGATCGGGCTTCAACGGAAGGCGGCGAGGATGGTCGCCGCGTCGTTTCGGCCTATGGCGTGGCCATGCCCCGCATCATCTACGGCACCGCCTGGAAGAAGGAGCGCACCGCTTCTTTGGTGGAGATGGCCCTGCGGGCGGGCTTCCGGGGCATCGATACGGCCTGCCAGCCGAAGCACTACCACGAGCCCGGCGTCGGCGAGGGGCTGGCAGCGCCCCTGAGGGAGGGGCTGCGCCGCTCGGACATCTATCTCCAGACCAAGTTCACCTCTTTTCAGGGTCAGGACCCGGACACGGTCCCCTACGACCCCAAGGCCGGGCTGGCCGAGCAGGTACGCCAGTCCTTCAAGGCGTCGCTCCGCAACCTGCGCACGGATTATCTGGACGGCCTTGTGCTTCACTCCCCCTATCCCGACGACAAGGATACGCTGGAGGTGTGGCGCGCCATGGAAGGCCTCCATGAGCAAGGCCTCGTCCGCCAGCTGGGTATCAGCAACTGCTATGAATTGGGGCGGCTGGAACGCCTGTGCGGGCAAGCCCGTTTCAAGCCCGCGCTGATCCAGAACCGATTTCACGCCAAGACCCGTTACGACCGGGACATCCGCGTCTTCTGCGGGAACAAAGGCATTCTCTATCAGAGCTTCTGGACCCTGACCGCCAATCCCGAGATCCTGGCCCAACCCGCCCTTGTGGAGATCGCGGAAAAACACGGGCGAAGCCCCGCCCAGGTCTTTTTTCGCTTCCTGACCCAGAAGAACATCGTGTGCCTGACCGGCACTTCCTCCCGCGAGCACATGGCGCAGGACCTGGCCATCTTCGAATTTCGTCTGAGCCCGGCGGAATGCACAGTCCTGGACGCCCTGCTGGACGGGGCTGGCCAGTCCTAGAGTCCACGCCCGGCTTCTCCGGCTACCGCCAGCGACGCTCCTATCGCGTTAGCGGCCTCCGCCGCCTCGCGATTTCCGGTCAAGGGATGGAACCGGGTTCACCGGAGACCGTTTCGGTTCAAACATCCGGCTTCAGAACCAATCCTTTGTGAGGCTCGCCCGCACCGTGCCTCCTGCCCACAAGAGCCGATCATCTCGATTCGAAGCAGCATCCCGCGGGGCTCCCCTTGGGAACGCCCTGCCACAGGCACGGCGCGGATCAGCCTTTCGCGGGCGGCGGATGCTCCAGCTCGAGCGTCGGATCACCCGTGACGCAAGGCAAGATTGCCACTCGGGGGATAGCACCCACGCGACACGTCAAGTTCCCTGCCCCACCCGATCGCCCCTCTCCTGCGCGCGCCGGAAAACCCTTAAGGAATGCCAGCGCAAGGCGACCGACATATCCGCCATTCAATTCTCGAAAACCCACCATATATATAATAAGTGAAATGAAAGCCCTGACATGACAGATTCCGAAAAAGCATCATTCAACGTCACCGACTTTCTGACGAAGGTCGGGGAGGGGCGATGTATGCAATCCTATCCAAAATCAAGTTTGGTTTTTTTACAGGGCTCACCCGCCGATTCAGTCTTCTACATCCAAAGCGGAAAGGTAAAGATTGCTGTCGTTTCAGAGCAGGGCCGGGAGGCCGTCATTGCCATCCTTGGCGTGGGTGATTTTTTCGGAGAAGGATGCCTCGCCGGACAGGTCGTCCGCATGGCCACCGTCACAACCATGGCGGAATCAGTGATCTTGCGTCTAGATAAAACAGCCGTTGTCCGAACCTTGAACGACGAACCCGCATTCTCAACCCTGTTCATCGCACATCTTTTGTCTCGGAACATACGGACCGAGGAAGACCTTGTCGATCAATTATTCAACTCCAGCGAAAAACGTCTTGCCCGCCTCCTTTTGCTGTTGGCAAAATTTGGCAAGGACGAAAAGCCGGAGCCGATCCTGTACAAGATCAGCCACGAGACACTTGCAGAAATGATCGGAACCACACGGTCTCGCGTCAGCTTTTTCATGAACAAGTTTCGCAAACTCGGCTTCATTGATTACAACGGCACCATAGAGGTTCACAACTCCCTGCTGAACGTCGTGCTACTCGATAATCCCCATATCAGAAGCCGCCCCGCCAAGGGCGAGCACAACGAAGAATGATCGCCATATGCCTTTGTACAGAGTGACATTTCCTTGTCCCTTCCGACATGGCGGCATTGCGCTTCGATCGACAACCAACTCGCCATCGACCGCAACTGAGAGGCGCTACCGATCCCGGACTCTTCGAGGCACGGGCTCACCCCTCGAATGAAACCGACCTGAGCGGATAGGGCGTTGTCGGCAAGACCTTCAGGCGCTTGTTCCAGTCCCGGCTTGATCGGTCGGGTAGCTCACAGACACCTTCCGCATAAGTATCCACGCTGCGCAGCAGAAATCTCGCGCGCTCGACTTCGCCAGAGGTGTGGAGATCCCCTGCGTCGCGGAGCACCATATAGCCGTAGACTTGTCGATTATCCAAATACTGTGGAACGCCGAGCCGGCGCGCGCTTTCCGAAAAAATAACGTAAGGATGGCGCGCGGTTGCGTCCTCGCCGGACAGCCCCTCCCGCACATCCGTGCGGACAAGATAACAGCCGTTGACGACCGGCTGCTCCAGAATACCACGCACCTGTTGCCCCAGGATCAGGGAATATAGATCAGATTCCTTGAAGTATCCGTTCGCATCGATCTGCGAATGATAGTTTGAATAGGGGTTGCCCGGCTCCACCGAGCGCAGGAAGGGGGCGACGATGGGCAGATCGAGCGCCACCAATTCCCGCAGCGTGCAAGGTCGCACGAAGTGGCCCACATCCGCTATGAAGCAGAAATCGCAGGCATTTTCCTCCGCGCGGTCCAAGCAGCCGTTGCGGACCTGCCCGAGACGGCGAGCCCGCTCCAACTCCCGCTCCAACTCCCGCTCATGGCCCCCGAGCGGTCTGGCGTGCCCTTCCACATCATCGCATTCAAACTCCACCCCGGCGTAGAGGTCACCGTTCCGTTCGACCCATTCGCGCAGGAGGCGCTCGGTTCCGTCCGTGCTGTCGCAGGCATGGATATGGAGGACGATGGCCGATTTCGGATAGTCCAACGCTTCGATGCACTCCAGATACAGGGGCAGAACCGCCTCCTTCTGGCTCGCCAGTATGGCGACGAGCACGCGCGGCTCCCCCTTCACGCGGGACCTAAGCGCCCGCTGCGGCCGCAGCCCGTGCAGCTCGGCCAAGCTTTCGGCGGCGGAAGCCCCCGGAAGGGGGCCGCGTGGCAGGCCCTCGCTGGCGAGGCGCGCATTTTCCACCACCCGCGCCATATCCTCCGCCGAAAGCTTCGCCGTGGTGAGGATCTTCAGACTGGCATCAAGGCTCTCCCGCTTGCGCCCGGAGTGATACGCATTGACCGAAAATTCATCCAGGAGCCCGTGCCCGTAGATCCACGGTTCCACGAACAAGGCGTCTGTCGGCAACGGGATGGCCAGTCCGCGCCTGGCGATTTGATATCCCTCGTCATGGCGCCCCTTGTGGCGGCAGAATCGGCTGGCGTTGTGCAGGGCTTCGGCGCGCGTGGGCAGCGCATCGCTGGCACGAAGGTAGGCGTCGATGACCTCCCGCTCGGGGCGTCCAAGCTGTTCCTTCAACTGCGCGGCCGCATAGAGGCTGATGAAAACCTCCTCCTGCCAGAAGCCGAGCTCGGCCCGCAGCAGGTAGTTTTCCAGTGCCTTTTCGCGGTCCCTGCAATCGCGATAGCTTTGCGCCAGATAAAACCGGTAGCGTGCGATCAGGAAGGGATTGGTCTCGGTCCGCAATGCAGCTTCCAGAATGGTCACATCGCGCCGGTATGTCGTCGGATCCTTCCTGCGGGCGCCATCATTGTTGCGCCGCATCGTAATTTCGGACAAGCGCCCGTGGGGAGCGGCACCCTCGCAGGTGAGGTATTCGTGCAGCACCCCCTCGTAGCGCCAGGGCAGTGCGCTGCGCACCAGTTGCGGGCGCTGGTAGACGATGGTGGCATCGTTGATCGTCACCATGTAGGAATCGCCGGTCAGCGCGGGCAAGGCGCCATCGCCGTTGATTTCCAGCGTGTCGTCGGCATCGATGATGAAAGTGTAATCACCCTTCCCGCGCGCCAGTGCCAGAGCTTCCGAACGGTTGTGCGCGAAATCCCGCCATGGCCGCTCGTGCAACTCGCCGGGCAGATCTTTCAGATGCGCGCGGATAATGTCCTGCGTCCCGTCGGTCGATCCTGTATCCACGATCACCCAGCGATCGATGATCGGGCGCACGCTGTCCAGACACCGACGAATGACTTCGGCCTCGTCCTTGACGATCATGTTCAGACAGACCATCTGACCTGCAGCGTTCATCGAACGTCCTCCGCGTGCAGGACCGGCGGCGCGCCTGATCCCGATGAAAGGGATTTTTCCATGCCAGTCGCAGGCCGACCATGAAACGACGCTGCTTTCTGTCCCTGCTGGGGGCTGGCCTGCTTCTGCCCATCCGGCGGGCGCTGGCATGGACCAGGCCCAGCGAGGTGGTGCCCGGCGAAACCGATCTGCTCGGTGCCCGGCTTCAGCTTGGCGGCGACTGGGGCGGTTCGACGCCGGCGGACGCCAGCGTGGTGATCGGGAGCATGCGGGCTGGTTGCCTGGGGGGCGTGGCGCTTGTCTCCGACGCCCAGCCCAAGCGGCTGCGGATCGACAACAAGACCGGCAAAAACCCTTCCGTGTGGCTGCATTCCGGCAATTCGACCACGGCCTGGGTCACCGTCATCGTCGGCACCCGCGACTGGTGCAACCTTGCCTATCAGTTCGGACACGAACTGGGACATGTGCTCTGCAACAGCTGGGAGCGCAATGCCAAGCCGCGCAACCCCTGCCAGTGGCTTGAGGAAGCACTGGCCGAGGCTTTCACCCTGCGGGGGCTGGGGCGCATGGCCGACGGGTGGGCGCGCAGCCCCCCGTTCCCGAACGATGCCGCCTATGCCACGTCCATCCGAGACTACCGGGAAACCCTCCTCGCCGGCTATCGGACCACGGCGCTGGCCCAGGGCATGGCGGCCGGCTTCCCGGCCTGGTTCGCCGCCCATGACGTATTCTTCGAAACGCACGGCGGTCTCGACGACGCCAAGGGGGCGGTGTCGACCATGCTCGGCCTGCTGGAGGATGATGCGGACGCGGTTGCCGACCTTGGAGCCCTGAACCGCTGGCCGGGGCGCAGCGGCATCCCCCTGCCCGACTATCTCGACCGGTGGGAGGAAAGCTGCGCGCAATTGGGCGCGCCCAACCGGTTGCCAGGGAAAATAAGGGCACTGCTCGCCAACCGGTAGAAGGTCAAACTGCGCATGGGACGCGCTAGGCATGCCTGTCTCCTCGCCACGGTTCAGGTGCGCTCTCGATCAGGCTCCGAACGGTCGGGCTGCGGCGGAAAGGGGAGCAGCGTCTATCAAGGTCCGCATTCTCGGCCCCACCTTTACGGGACGCCGAGAAGGTGAAGCGCATGCGCCGCACGGGCACGAGAGCAGCCGGAGGGTGGATTTGGTCGGCCATCGGCATCACGCGGCTTCGGGCGCGTCGGCGCCGGTCGGCATGCCGGCCGCCATCCCGCCGTCGATGGCCAGCGACCGCTCAAATGCGGCCAGTTCGTCGGCCGCCTCGGGCAGTCCCAACGCCTGCGCCTGCACGTACCAGCGTCGGCCGGCCTCGATATCCAGCGGGCCGCCCAGGCCCCGTGCCGCGTAGCGCGCAAGCATGAGGGCGGCGCGCGGGTTACCACCCTCGGCCGCCTCCATGAACCAGCGCCGGGCCTGCGGGAGGTCCGGCTCGATATCGTGTCCGCCCGCATGCAGCGCTCCCAGGGCGAACATTGCGCCGGCGTGACCCTCGGACGCCGCGCGCAGGAACCAGGATTTCGCGCTCTGATGGTCGCGCGGCACCCCGCGGCCATCCATGTGGATCTCGGCCAGCGCCGCCTGCGCCTCCGCCATTCCGGCATTGGCGGCACGGGTGAACCAGATGGCGGCCTGGACCTCGTCCTGCGCCACGCCACGGCCGTCCGCAAGCATCCGGCCATACCAATACTGCGCGTCCACCACGCCCTCGGCGGCCCGCTTCAGCCAGAAGGCGGCGCGCTCGTCGTTGCGCGGCAGGCCGAAGCCCTCGGCAAGGCAGACGGCATAGTTGAACGCCCCCAGCAGGTCGCCCTGCTCGGCCGCGCGCTCGAACCATTCGTGGACCGGCGGCGGATCATCGGTGAGGCTCGCAGCCGTCCCCGCCTGCAGCAGGGCTGCCAGGCTGCCCTGGGCGGGGGGATCTCCCGCCTCGGCCGCCTGCTTGAACCAGATTGCCGCTTCATCGGGATCACGGACCACGCCGGCGCCGGTGAGGTAGAGCATCCCCAGCGCGCGAGCCGCTGCGCTGTGCCCGCGTTCCGCGGCGATGCGGAACCAATGGGCCGATTCCGCGTAGTTTGGCGGCAGGGCACCACCCTGGGCATAGATACCACCGAGCATCGCCGCCGCGTCGGCGTCGCCGCCCAGACCCGCGCGGCGTAGCCAGGTTTCCCCATTCAGCGCGTCCACCGCTCCACCACGGCCTTCCAGCAGAAGCAGGCCCAGCCGGGCTTGGGCTTTGCCCAGTCCGGCCTTCGCCGCGATGGCGTAGTGATGACGGGCGGCGACCTCGTCCAGCGGCGTACCCACCGCGCGCTCGGCGCTGACGCCGAGCAGGTAATGCGCCGTGGGCAGGCCCGCCTCCGCCGCGCGAAGCATATGCTGGCGCGCGACAGCCAGGTTTTCCGCCGTGGAATCGCGCATCATCAGGGCGATGGCGTAGCCGAGCTGGCCCTGCGGGCAATCCTGTTCGGCGGATCTGCGGTACCAGTCGAACGCCGCCTCGGGATGGCGCAGGTCCGGCGGCCCAGCCGAGAAGATATAGGCCAGCATGGCCTGGGCATCGGCCGCACCGGCATCGGCCGCCCGATGGGCCCAGATCTCCGCCGCGTGAAAATCCGCCTGGCTGCTCGCGACCGGCTCGAACAGCCCCGCGTCGCGCTCGACCGCCGCCTCCGGCAGCCCGAACAGATGAAGCTGGGCGAGACCGCACTGCGCGCGCACATGCCCGGCGATCGCCGCCCGATGGTACCAGCGCGCCGCTTCAACAAGGTCGTTGGGCGTGCCCTTTCCCTCAACAAGGCACTCGCCGACCCTGAAAGACGCTTCGGCGTCCCCCGCCTCGGCGGCCACGACGAACAAGGCGAACGCGCGCCCGGGAGACGCCTCGCAAAGGCGCTCGGCGCGCTGGCGTGCCCGCTCCGGCGAGCCGAACGCGAAGCGATCCAGCCGTCCGGCGAAGAAGTGCGACAGGGTCATGTGGGTCACGGTTCATGGCTCCCGCATGCTGCCGTAGGCAACAGGCATGATCTTCGTGATGAAGTAGGACAGCACGGACCGCGTCCCGACCTTTATGTCGGCCGTCACCGGCATGCCGGGCATCAGCCGGAAGCCCGGCGGGGTGTCGTGCATCATCAACTCATCGAGCACGATATCGCCCTTGTAATAGAGCGAGCGCGGCCGGTTTGGCAGCGCCGAGCCGCCTTCCTGAACCGTGGTCTCCGGGCTGAAACTGTCGGCACTGATCGCACTTACCGATCCGCGGGCGCTGCCGTACTGCAGGTAGGGCAGCGTGTCGAACTTGATGGTGACCTGGTCGCCCTGACGAACGTAGCCGCTGTCGATGCCGGAAATATCCGCCTCCACCGAGAGCCGCGCATCGAGCGGAACAAGGTAGATCAGCGGCTCCGCGCTGCTGACCACCGAACCCACCGAGATCTTGGCCACCGAGAGCACGATCGCGTCGCGGGGCGCGATCAACGCCACGAGCTCGTGGTGCAGATCGGCCTTGGCAAGGTCCTGCTGGGCCTGCACCAGCCGGCGACGCGTATCGGCCAGTTCCTGGGAGGTCTCGCTGTTCCAGTGCTGGACGAAAGCCTCGCGCTCGGCCTGCTGGGCGGCCAGCTTGCGCCCCCCCTGGGCGGCATCCGATTTCGCCTGGGAGAGCGACGCAGCCATGGTCAGCCGGGTATCCTGGGCCAGCAGCGTGTTGAGCAGGCTGCCGACTTTCAGATCCTCGAGCTTCTGGCGCATTCCCTCGACCCTCACCGCAAGGTCGAGCCGTTCGACAAAATATTCGGCCTGAGAATTATTGCCGGAAATCTGGGTCTTCAGCTCGTTGATCTTCTGGTCGAAGTTCAAAAGAGAAAAGCTGTTCCCGCTAGATCTCTGACGGAAGATGGATTCCTGGAGCTCCGCGTGCGGATTGGTCAGGTCTGGCAGGTAGACCGCGCCAAGGGTCTCCGCCTTGAGCCGCGCGGTCTTGGCGGTGAGCAGATCAACCTGATCCTTTATGGCCACCGCGTCGGCGGAACTGAAGGTCGGGTTGAGGCGGGCCAGCACCTGGCCTTTGCGGACGATGTCGCCCTTCCGCACGTCGATGCTCTCGACGATGGTCTGATCAAAGGGCTGGAGCAGGATATTGGGCGCATCGGCCACCAGCTTGCCGGTGGCCGAAACCACCTTGTCGATGCGGATCAGCCCGCAGGCGACGAGCAGCGAGACGACGAGCAGGAAGACGAAGAGATTGATCGCGCGCGATAGCCTCGGCACCCGGGTGGCGATGACCGCCGCCGACGGGCTTTCGAATTCGAGCACGGCCAGCGGGAGGGGTTTGCCGCCCGCGGCGTCGTCAGCCTCTCTGGGTGAAGTTCGGAGCAGGCGCAACATGGGTTTTTCCTTGCGGGTCCGTATGACGGGTCTGCTGCAGCCAGAGATGGCGATAGACGGCGCAGCGCTCGACCAACTCATGGTGCGGGCCAAGGTCGACAACCTTGCCGCGATCCAGCACGAGGGTCTGGTCGCAATCGACCAACGAGGAGAGGCGGTGGGAAACGATCACCATGGTGCGCCCGGCTGCCATCCGCTGGAGATTGGCGTTGATCAGCGCCTCGCTCTCCGGATCGAGCGAAGACGTCGCCTCGTCGAGGATCAGCAGCTTGGGGTCCACGATCAGCGCGCGCGCGATGGCCAGCCGCTGGCGCTGGCCGCCGGACAGGTTGGGTGAGCCTTCCTGGATCCAGGTCTCGTAGCCCTGAGGCAGGCGCTCGATGAATTCCTCCGCGCCGGCGAGCCGCGCCGCGCGCACCGCATCCTCGAAAGTAAGGCCGGGCCGGCCGGCAAGGATGTTGTCCTTCACCGTGCCCCGGAACAGGAAATTGTCCTGCAGCACGACGCCGAAGCTCTGGCGCAGATGGCGCAGGTTGATCTCCCGCAGATCCGTGCCGTCGATCTTCACCGCGCCCGAATAGTCACGGTTGATGCCCATCAGCAGTCGCGTGATCGTGGATTTCCCGGACCCCGAGCGGCCAACGAGCCCGAGCATCGTGCCCGGCTCGATGGCGAAGCTGATCTTGTCGAGGGCCGGGACCTTGGTGCCTTCATACTTGAAGGTCACGTCCTCGAAGCTGATGGCGCCGTGGAACTTCGGCCTCAGCCCCTGGGTCAGCGCCCGCCTTTCGGTCGGCCGGTTGAGAACCCAGCCGACCTGCGAGAGCGCCTGACGGGCTTCCTGGACGTCCTGCAGAAGGCGGGCGAGATTGACCAGCGGGCCGGCGACGCGACCGCCGAGCATCATGAAGCCGATGAGGCCCCCGAGCGACAGCGGATTGTCCGAACTCAGCGCGATGAAGGCTCCGAGCGCCAGCACTCCGGCCACGGTATACTTCTCGAACGGCATCACCAGCACCATCGGCCAGTTGCTCAGCTTACCCATCTGAAGGTTGAGCTCACCCAGCTCGGCGACGCGCCGGTCCCATTCCGCCGCGCGCGTGGATTCCAGGCAGAGCGACTTGATGGTGCGGATGCCGTAGATGCTTTCGACCAGTGTCGAGCCCTTGTTGGATTCCGCCTGAACCAGCTTCGCCGTCATGCGCGCCAGCGGCCCGAGGAATGCCGCGATGATCGCGGTGATGCAGCCGGCGGCGATCAGCACGGTCCAGGCCAGGGTTGCCTCCATGTAGAACAGGACGGGCAGCAGCAGGGCGACCATGGCGATGTCGATGAAGGTCGTCATCATCCGGCCGGTGAGAAAGTCGCGGACGCGATAGAACTGCGCGATCTTGTAGGAGAGTTCGCCGGCCTGATTGCGCTCGAAGAAATCAATGGGCAGCGTCATCAGCCGATCGAAGATGGCAAGATTGAGCCGCGTATCCAGCCGGCACGCGAGGATGACGAGCAGCATCCGCCGCGCCCATGTGATCAGCATCTCGAAGACGAGCGCGATGACCAGCACGATGATGATCAGCGTGAGCGTATTGAAGCTCCGATACATGATGACGGTATTCAGGGTCGTCATGATCATCAATACGGGCAGAATACTGAGGATCGTTATGGTGACCGAGCCGATCATGACATCCCGCAGGATCGACTTCTCTCCCCAGACCAGGCGCGTGAGCAGGCCGAGATCGAAAGGCGCCTCATCCTCGCTGCTTGCGCGGGAGGCCCGCACGAGAAGGGTCGCGCCATCCCAGACCTGCTTGAGGCGCAGTTCCGCCACAGCCACCGGAGGCTCGAATGCCGGCGCAAGCGGATCGCGCAACAGCAGCACGCCGCGCTCGCGATCGCGCCCAACCACCAAAGCGGCGTCGCCCCCGGACAGCAGCAGCAGGATGGGCGCCGCACTGTCGATCTTCATCAATTGATGGAAATTGAGACGGATGCTGTGCGCCCACAGGCCGGATCGCCGGAACCATGCCACCAGAGCGGCTGGAGAAGGGCTGTCCTCGGCGATGACGGATCTGGCTTCACGGGGATCGGGGTCGATGCCGTGATACCGGGCGATGGTCATCGCCGCGGCCAGCCGCGCGGATGCTTCACCGGTGCCGGAAGCGTCGGGGGCGAGCTTGGGCGCTTCATCCGGCATGGCCTGTGGCGCATCAGGGCCGGTCGTGCCGGCGCCCGGCGCGGACGCACGGAGCGGCGAAGAAGGACCTTGTTGCGCCGGGGCGTTGGCGTTGCCGGATCGCCAGCCTTTGGCGAAGACCCCGTCTCCCGCATCCAGCAGCCCCTGCACGCCGACCGCGCCGATGAAGATGTAGCCGAGCGCGAGCAGGGGTTCGGTAACACCGCTCGCGACCCCGAGGCCAAACATCGGAATGAAGATGACCATCGTCGTCAGGAGAAAGATATTGAGGGCCGACGAGAAGAAGCCCGCAGTCATGATGGCCCAGCGATGTTTCATCTGTCGGATCCTCGACGTGCGGAAAAGAACCTGGGTAAGTCCGGCTGATAGTCCGAAATGAAAAATCGGAGAAGATCGGCCTTTCGGCCGGTCTTCCCCGCTTGTTCGCAGATCAATGCTTGAGATGCGTCATGATCGGCGTGTGGTGGTTATCGAAGCTCGGGGAAACCGAACCCGATGTGCTTCCCGTGTTCGGCGGCGCTCCCGATGCCAAGGATTGGCTATCGCCGTTCGCAACACTCGAGGAGGCAACGTTGGGCGACGCGATATCCTGAGCACTCAGGCTCGCACCCGACTTCTGCACGATGCTCTTGACCGAGCCCTCGAAACCGGCGCTGGCGCTGTTGAGCTTCGCCGTCGCCTGTTCATCGCAGCACTTCGAATGCCCTCCCGCGAAGCTCATCCGCGGCTTCCCTCCGCCGTGTCCGGTATCGCAGGTATGCCCGGTTGAGCCAGTTGAACCCGTCGGGCCGGTAGCTCCAGTCGAGCCGGTCGGGCCGGTGGCTCCAGTTGAACCCGTCGGACCGGTGGCTCCAGTCGAGCCGGTCGGGCCGGTGGCTCCCGTTGAACCCGTCGGACCAGTGGCTCCAGTCGAGCCGGTCGGGCCGGTGGCTCCAGTTGAACCCGTCGGACCAGTGGCTCCAGTCGAGCCGGTCGGGCCGGTGGCTCCAGTTGAACCCGTCGGACCAGTGGCTCCAGTCGAGCCGGTCGGGCCGGTGGCACCAGTGGCTCCAGTGGCACCCGTCTCACCGGTTGCTCCGGTTGCACCCGTCTCACCGGTTGCGCCTGTGGCTCCCGTTTCGCCGGTGGCTCCGGTAGCTCCAGTGGCTCCAGTGGCTCCGGTGGCTCCGGTGGCACCCGTCTCACCAGTTGCTCCGGTTGCACCCGTCTCACCGGTTGCGCCTGTGGCTCCGGTTGCGCCGGTGGCACCCGTGGCTCCAGTGGCTCCAGTGGCACCCGTCTCACCGGTTGCACCTGTGGCACCCGTTTCGCCGATACCAGTCGCACCTGTGGCTCCGGTTTCGCCGGTGGCTCCAGTGGCACCAGTGGCTCCGGTGGCACCCGTCTCACCGGTTGCACCTGTGGCACCTGTTTCGCCGATACCCGTCGCACCTGTGGCTCCGGTTTCGCCGGTGGCTCCAGTGGCACCAGTGGCTCCAGTGGCTCCGGTGGCACCCGTCTCACCGGTTGCACCTGTGGCACCTGTTTCGCCGATACCCGTCGCACCTGTGGCTCCGGTTTCGCCGGTGGCTCCAGTGGCACCAGTGGCTCCAGTGGCACCCGTCTCACCGGTTGCACCTGTGGCACCTGTTTCGCCGATACCCGTCGCACCTGTGGCTCCGGTTTCGCCGGTGGCTCCGGTCGCTCCGGTGGCTCCAGTGGCTCCAGTGGCACCCGTCTCACCGGTTGCACCTGTGGCACCCGTTTCGCCGATACCCGTCGCACCTGTGGCTCCGGTTTCGCCGGTGGCTCCGGTCGCTCCGGTGGCACCCGTTTCACCGGTTGCGCCTGTGGCGCCCGTTTCGCCGATACCCGTCGCGCCTGTGGCTCCGGTTTCGCCGGTGGCACCGGTCGCTCCAGTGGCACCCGTCTCACCGGTTGCACCTGTGGCGCCCGTTTCGCCGATACCCGTCGCGCCTGTGGCTCCGGTTTCGCCGGTGGCTCCGGTCGCTCCGGTGGCTCCAGTTGCTCCGGTGGCACCCGTCTCACCGGTTGCGCCTGTGGCACCCGTTTCGCCGATACCAGTCGCGCCTGTGGCTCCGGTTTCGCCGGTGGCTCCCGTGGCTCCAGTGGCGCCCGTTTCTCCAGTCGCGCCCGTGGCACCGGTTTCGCCGGTGGCTCCCGTGGCTCCAGTGGCGCCCGTTTCTCCAGTCGCGCCCGTGGCACCGGTTTCGCCAGTGACTCCGGTAGCTCCAGTGGCACCCGTCTCACCAGTCGCGCCTGTGGCTCCGGTTTCGCCAGTGACTCCGGTGGCACCTGTGGCTCCGGTTTCGCCGGTGGCACCCGTGGCTCCAGTGGCACCCGTCTCACCGGTTGCGCCTGTGGCACCGGTTTCGCCGGTGGCTCCAGTGGCACCCGTCGCGCCCGTTTCTCCAGTCGCGCCTGTGGCACCGGTTTCGCCAGTGACTCCAGTGGCTCCGGTGGCACCCGTCTCACCGGTTGCACCCGTGGCGCCCGTTTCGCCGGTGGCTCCAGTGGCTCCAGTGGCACCCGTCTCACCAGTCGCGCCTGTGGCACCGGTTTCGCCAGTGACTCCGGTGGCACCTGTGGCTCCGGTTTCGCCAGTGGCACCCGTAGCACCTGTGGCACCTGTGGCACCGGTTTCGCCGGTGGCTCCGGTAGCTCCGACCGGGTTTACTTCAGTGACTGTATAGACACCACTGAGGGACGGATCCGTGCCCAGCGTCTGGACCGTTCCCGCCTGATTGTAGACGACGACATTTGCCGGATCAAAACCATCCGGCAGATAGATGAGCGCCGCATAAGACGCCAGGCCGACATTGCCACCATCCTGCGCGTCATTCGCCGCAGTGGTGTTGGAGGCACTGCCAAGAAGCGTGAAAGACCCGCCATTGTTGTAGTATATGAACATTGTTGTGCCGGACACATCTCGGCCCTGGACCTGAATCAGCTCACTCATGACGTTTGACTCCTTTTGCGTTCCATCATTATTTGCCAAACATCTCAAGGCAATATTGAGCTAACGCTGATGGTGTCCGCTGATGGCTGGAGGTTCACGCCGCCGGGGCGGCGGAAGCAGAGATCGCCGCGGGCCGATATCCCACGCTGGGCGAACATTGTTTTATGGTGATATCAGACAAAACGACTTTGCCATCCCGATCGCCAGTAACGACGATACTGTCGGCGGAGCAGTCGTTCGGCAGCGGGAAAACGACGCAAAACTGTCCCGCCTGGATGCCAGGGGGGGGATTACTTGCAGCCGGGACCACATGTCCGGATCCCACGAGAATGCGGTCGTCCTGGCCATGAGGACGACACCAGACAAAGGCGATATCGGCGCTGTCGTGCGGATCGAGACCCGAGACGCTGAAAAATGTGCCATTCATGTTGAGGGACCTCCATGATTTGCTCGCGGACAAGTATTAACGCAAGCCATTTGTTCACTTCGGGGCACACATCTGTATAGAGCGATCAACACACGACTGCGTGCGACAAGCTCAAGCTGTGCGCGACTGGAAACATTTTGTTAAGAAAATCCTAGCCCCCTTCTTGGGGACGTCTGAGCAGATTTGCTCACACAGCGACAGAAACGATAAATAAACACGCATGGAGGTAGTATTTACCCGCACTTGAGACGCACAGCAGACTTCTGATGCCAAAAGAATGATCATCCAGTGCCTGCCAGACGCGGCAAGCCTGGAAAAGCCATTGCAAAGCTGACATGGGCGGACATGCGGATTGCACCGGGAACAGCGCCGCCCCCCTTGCAATGGCCGAAGATGTCGCGCGGCCAGCTCCGCCGGCGGAACAACCTCCACACATGCGGCGCCAATGCCCTTTCGAAGACGCCGAAGGAGGTGCTAGAAATGATCGTTCGATAAAGACGGATGACCGCCTTGCCTGCACCCAAAGTCCAGTCGCCGCCGCGACGCCGCCTCTCGCCCGCGGAGCGGGAGCGGGACATCGTCGCCGGCGCGGTCGCTTTCTTTGCCGAACACGGCTTCGACGGTGCCACGCGCGATCTCGCGCGGCGGCTCGGCATCACCCAGCCTTTGCTCTACCGCTATTTTCCCGGCAAGGACGCGCTGCTCGACCGGGTCTACCAGGAGGTCTACCAAAGCCGCTGGCGGACCGAGTGGGAGACGGAGATCGCGGACCGCTCCGTATCCATTGATGAGCGCCTCAAGCGCTTCTACCGGGCCTATGCTGCCCTGATCCAGACCTATGAATGGGTGCGGCTGTTCATGTTTGCCGGGCTCAAGGGTCTCGACTTCAACAGTCGCTACCTCGCCTTCCTGCGGGCCCGCCTCTTCGACCGGATCGTGATGGAGATCCGCGCCGCCCACGGCCTCGACGAGACCGCGCCGGTCACGGAGGCGGAGATCGAGCTGATATGGTCGCTCCACGCAGCGATCTTTTATATCGGCGTGCGCAAGTTCATCTACGGCATGCCCATTCCCGCCGATCTCGATGCCGACATCGACTTCAAGGTCAATGCATTCCTCCACGGCGCCCCGGCCGCCTTCGCCGCGGTGCTTCCGCAGCCGGCACTGGCCGGGAAGGCCGGGGCACGCAAAAAATAATCGAACGATAAATTAGAGTTGACGCCGGCCGGACCGCGCGCCACTATCTATCATCCGATAAATATCGGACGGGCACCGCAGGACTGGCAAAGCCGGCCGACGGGGGCTCGACGCCATCAACACATAACGGCACGTGCGAACCGGAAGGTCGTCCGAACTCGACATCCGGCGCCGGCGGAGCCGAGGGAGAATACCCATGCCAGGAGACAGCACCGGCGGCGGGCTGGACCGCGCGCCGAAGCGGAAACGCGCCATCATCATCGGCGGCTCAATCTGCGGGCTTTTCACCGCGCTCCTGCTGCGCAGGTCGGGCTGGGACGTGGCTGTGTTCGAGCGCATCGGCAGCGAGCTTGCCGGCCGCGGCGCCGGCATCGTGACCCACCCCGAGATGTTCGATGTCATCGCCCGGACAGGCATCGACGTCACCGAGGCGCGCGTGGGCGTGGGCGTCAGCGGCCGGCGGGTCTTCGACCGCGAGGGGCGGCTCGCCGGGCAGCTCGACCTGCCGCAGGTGCTCACATCCTGGGGCCATCTCTATCGCCTGCTGCGCTCCGCCTTGCCGGACGGCACCTATCACCACGGTCGCAATCTGGTGTCGGTGGAGGATCGTGCCGATGCCGTGCGGGCGCATTTCGCCGACGGCTCCACCGAGGAGGCCGACCTCCTCGTGGGCGCAGACGGGCTGTTCTCCACGGTCAGGGCGGCGTTCCTGCCCGAGGCCCAGCCCACCTATGCCGGCTATGTCGCCTGGCGGGGGCTGGTCGATGAGGCTGCTCTCTCAGCCGCGACCCGGGCAGCCCTTTGCGGCCACTTCTCCTTCAGCCTGCCCCCGGGCGAACAGATGCTCGGCTATCCCGTGGCCGGCGCGGACGAGCAGCTCGAAGACGGCCACCGACGCTACAATTTCGTCTGGTACCGGCCCGCGGCCAGCGACGGACAGCTCGCCGACCTCCTCACCAACGTGGATGGGAAACGCCACCCGCTTTCCATTCCCCCCCACCTCATCCGGCCGGAGGTGGTCGCCGCCATGCGGGCCGACGCGCGCCGCCTGCTGGCCCCGCAGTTCGCCGAAGTGGTGGAGCGCACGCCGCAGCCCTTCCTGCAGGCGATCCAGGATCTGGAGACGCCGCGCATGCGGCTCGGGCCCCATGTGGTGATCCTGGGCGATGCCGCCTTCGTCGCCCGGCCCCACGTGGGCATGGGCGTGACCAAGGCGGCCGCGGACGCCGCCGCCCTCGTGTCGGCCCTCGACGATGGCAGCGACGTGGAGGCCGCGCTCGCCGCCTTCGAGGCGCGCCGGCTTTCCTTCGGCCGGGCCGTGGTCCAGCGGGCACGGCACCTGGGCGCCTACATGCAGGCCCAGATTCTCGACGCGGATGAGCGGGCGCGCGCCGAGCGGCACCGTCGTCCCGAGGCCGTCATGAGCGAAACCGCCGTCGCCACGGGGATCGCCGCATGAAACACGTCAATGTCTGCCCCACGCGGTACGTGTCGGCCCCGCAGGATATCGCGGCTCGCATCGAAACCATTCGCCGCAACCCCAACTTCCGGCGCCTCGCCTCCGCCCGGACCCGCCTGGGTCTCTCGCTGGCCACGACCATGGCCACGCTTTACTTCGCCTACATCCTGACCGTGGCGCTGGCACCCGGCGCGCTCGGCACGCCTGTGCTGCCCGGCGCGGTCACCACCTGGGGGATCCTGGCCGGGGTCGGACTGCTGAGCCTCGGCTTCGTGCTGACGGCGATCTATGTAGCCGTCGCCAATCGTCATTTCGATCATCTGACGACGCGCCTCGAGGAGGAGATGCAATGAAAGCCGGAACGCTCCTTTATCCAGGCTTCTCGGCCTGCATCGTTGTCCTCGCCTCGGCCGTTCCAGCGGCGGCGGCAGGCGCCATCGCGGAAGGCGGAAGCCGGCAGCCGTTGAATCCGGTCGCCATCGGCCTGTTCCTTCTGTTCGTGGCGGTCAGTCTCGGCGTAACCTGGTGGGCCGCCCGCAAGGGTACCGGCGGCGCGCAAGACTATTACGCCGCCGGTGGCGGCCTCAGCGGCTTCAAGAACGGCCTGGCCATAGCCGGAGACTATACTTCGGCAGCGACATTCCTCGGCGTGACCGCTCTGGTCTACAGCTCTGGCTATGACGGCATGATCTATGCAATCGGGTTCCTGGTGGGCTTCCCGATGATATTGTTCCTCATCGCGGAGCCGCTGCGCAACCTTGGACGCTATACCTTCGCCGACGTGGTGGCCTACCGGCTCTCGGAAGTGCCGGTGCGCGTGGTGGCGGCCACCAACACGCTGGTCATCGTGCTGCTCTACCTCATCGCCCAGATGGTGGGGGCCGGCAAGCTCATCGAACTGCTCTTCGGCCTGCCCTACTGGGCCGCGGTGGGCCTCGTGGGCCTGTTGATGATGGCTTATGTCACCTTCGGCGGCATGCTCGCCACCACCTGGGTGCAGATCATCAAGGCGGTGTTGCTGCTCACCGGCTCGGTGGTGATGTCGGTCCTCATCCTCGCCCGGTTCGGCTTCAGCGTGGAAACGCTGTTCGCCCACGCCGTGGCGCTGCACCCGAAGGGCGTCGCCATCATGGCGCCCGGCGGGCTGGTGAAAGATCCCGTGTCGGCCATCTCTCTCGGCATCGCCCTTGTGTTCGGAACGGCCGGCCTGCCCCACATCCTGATGCGCTTCTTCACCGTGACCGATGCGCGGCAGGCGCGGGCATCGGTCCTGGTGGCCACCGGCTTCATCAGCATTTTCTACACGCTGCTGTTCGTCCTCGGCTTCGGCGCCATCGCCGTGGTGATGGCGGATTCCGGCTTCAAGGATGCGTCGGGGGCGGTGATCGGCGGCACCAACATGGTTGCCCTGCATCTTGCCAACGCCCTCGGCGGCTCGGTGCTGCTGGGCTTCATCTCGGCGGTGGCCTTCGCAACCATCCTCGCGGTGGTTTCGGGCCTCACCATCGCCGGGGCATCGGCGGCGAGCCACGATCTCTACGCCCGCGTCATCCGCCGCGGCGCCGCATCCGAGCAGGAGGAGGTGCGGGTCTCGAAGGCGGCGGCGGTGCTCATCAGCGTGCTCGCCATGGGGTTCGGCCTGCTGTTCGAGAACCAGAACATTGCGTTCATGGTGGGGCTCGTGTTCGCCGTCGCGGCGAGCGCGAACTTCCCGGTGATCGTTCTGTCGGTGTCGTGGCCCGGCCTGTCCACCCGTGGGGCGGTGTCCGGATCGGTGACGGGGCTGGTGGTTGCGCTGGTGCTGGTGGCCCTGAGCCCGAGCGTGTGGACGGCGACGTTGAAGCTCGGGCCGGCGCCATTCCCCTATGACAATCCGGCGCTCTTCTCCGTGCCGCTGGCCTTCCTGGTCTCGATCTGCGTGTCGCTGGCGGACCGCAGCGCGGCGGCGCAGCGGGTGCGGGCGGCCTTCCCCGCGCAGCATGTGAGGGCCCAGACCGGCTTCGCCCTCGACTGACGCGCTCATACTCCAAGGAGATGCGACATGACCACGACGAGCTATGCCACAGTCGAAGCCCCGCTGGACTGGCCCGAAGCGCTGCGGGCCGACCTCCATGCCAGCCGGGGCAACGGCCGCGTCGGCAGCCGCCTCGTATCCCAGAGCGACCGGGTGCGGGTGTGGCACCTCAGTCTCAGGCCTGGAGAGCGGATCGGCTTCCACACCCATGTGCTCGACTATTTCTGGACGGCGGTGACCGGAGGGCGCGCCCGCTCCCATTATGCGGACGGGCGCGTGGCCGAGGTCACCTATGATCCGGGCGATACCAAGCATCACCATTTCGCCACCGGCGACTTCATGATGCACGATCTGACCAATATCGGCGATACCGAGCTCGTCTTCACGACTGTCGAATTCCTCGACAGCGCGAACACTCCCCTGGACGTCGACTAGCGTCTTCTGGTTCACGCCCCTTCGGCGTGGCCATTATGCAATGTCGTGAGCGGAGATATGCGTCGTTCGCGACCTTGCCGAGCTGAGGGACGTCATGGGCGTGTTCGCCGGTGACGTCCGCCGTTCCCCAAGGCAGTCCCCGAGGCAATCCCGACGGCAGTCCCGAAGGCGTTCTCCGAGGGGATCAGGGGCGTTCAGCCGCAATGATCCTGTGCAGCGGGCATCAGATCCGCCTTTCGTTCCAAGAAACGACACTCCTGTTCAAGATCGAGGCCTGCGACCGGAATAATGTTCTCACCCAGCGGCACAGGCGGATCGTGGCCGAGCACGCGGCAGCCAATCGGAAGGAAGCACGCAATGGACCGACCTCATCGTCCGCTCTCGCCAGCCGTTTGCCGCGCCACCGCCGCGCGGAGGCGATGATGGATCGGCGCGTGCGCGAGGCGGGGGAATACGACCGGACCGATCCGACGCACCAGGGCGATAAAGACACGATCACCTTCGGCCACCTCACGCTCAGCACCGAGGGCAATGAAGACGGGATCGAGCATGGCCTGGCGCGCAATGATGCGACCGGCCGGCAATGGCGTGTCAGGAGCGCGCCGCGGGGGAGTGCGGCAGCTGCGGCGCTGGATCGCGAAGCGCTTGTGACCCGGCAGCTTCCGGAGCATCTCGTGGAGGTGCCGCGGCGGCTGGAGCATCGCGATCACGTCATCCTCCTCTACCCGGACCACACCTCTACGACACTCGCGGACCTTCCCGCCGACACGCTCACGCTGGAGCGCTTTCTGGATGTCGCCGCTGCCACCGCAGAGGCGCTATCCAGGCTTCATGGGCTCGGCGTGGTCCACGGCGGCCTGCGGCCGTCATCTGTCCTGGTGGAGGACGAGGGCCGCATCCGTTTCCGGCATTTTGCCGGCTCGGTCGCGTCGCAGGCGGATCCGCAGGCCGGCGCGGCGGTGCTGTCGCCCGCGACCATGGCCTATGCCGCACCCGAGCAGGCGCGGATCCATCGCCCCGCCTGCGATGTGCGAAGCGACCTCTACGCGCTGGGCGTCGTCCTGTACGAGCGCCTCGTCGGGCGCCTTCCGCTGAGCGGGGGAAACGTGGCGGAGTGGCTGCACGCCCATGTGGCCGTCGACGTGGTGAAGCCGAGCGCCGTGCGCGGCGATGTCCCCGCCGTCGTTGACGACATCCTGCTGAAGCTCGTCGCCAAGGATCCCGGGCACCGATACCAGAGCGCGGAATCGCTCCAGGCCGACTTGCGCCTGGCCCGCGCCGCGCTCGCCGAGACCGGTGGGATGGCGAGCTTCGCGCTGGGACGGGGCGACCTCGCGCCGCGGGCGCAAGTGTCGAGGCGCCTGTTTGGTCGCACCTCGGAGCTTGCCGATCTCGTGGGGGCCTTCGAACGGGTCCGCAAGAGCGGCGAGAGCGAGCTGGTGCTCATCTCCGGCGAGGCGGGCGCCGGCAAATCCGCCCTCGTCGAACAATTGTCGAAGGTGTGGCTTGCGGCGGATGTTCATTTCGCGGCCGGCAAGAGCGATCTCCTTCAGAAGGGCATTCCCTATGCGCCCTTTGTTCAGGCCCTGCGAACGCTCATCATGCGGCTGCTGAGTGAGAATACTGCCGTATTGGAAGCCACGCGCGCGCGTCTTGCCGCCGCCCTTGCCGGCTACAGCCGTCTGTTGATCGATCTCGTCCCGGAAGCCGAGTTCGTTCTCTCCGAAGCCGGCCCGTTGCCCGATGTAACGGCCACCCTGGCGCAGGCGCGCATCGCGCGGGTCATCCTCCAGACCGTGACGGCCGTTGCGACGCCTCAGACGCCCCTCGTGCTGTTCCTCGACGACCTGCAATGGCTCGATGCGGCGAGCTTTGGAACCCTGCGGGCCTTCCTGAACGAACCGCCGCCGCACGTGCTGCTGATCGGCAGCTATCGCGAAGAAGAACGCGCCCAGCAGCCTGAGCTGCGCGGCCTGCTGCAGGAGGCACGCGGCGGCCGGACACCGGTCAGCGAGATCAGTCTGCGTCCTCTGTCGAGCGCGGATGCCGCCGAGTTCGTCTCCATCGCGCTGAACAGCTCTCCCGCGGACGTGGGTGCGCTGGCCGAGAGCATCTATCGCAAGACCCAGGGCAATGCCTTCTATATCGGCCAGCTTCTGCAGAAGCTCGTCGACGACAAGGTGGTCACATTCGATCCCGAGCGGCAGCGCTGGAACTGGGATCGGTTGCGGCTCGGCGCGTACGATTCCGTTTCGGAGTTCATGCTGCAGCGGCTCGATGCCCTCAAGCCGGACCAGCGCGCCTTCCTGCGCCGGCTGGCCTGCGCCGGGGGGCGCTGCCCGGCCGAGCTTTTCCTGCGCCTGCTGGGGCAGGACCCGGCCGAGGTGGAGGCGGTTGCCGCTCCGCTGCTGGAGTCCGGCCTGCTGCTACGGCGTGAGACCGACTACCTCATCGCCCATGACCGCGTGCTGGAAGCGGCATATGCCCTTACGGCGGAGGACGAGCGGCCCGCCGAGCACCTCTCCGTTGCACGGCGCATGGTCGAGATGCACGGCGACGCCAACGCCGACTGGGCCTTCAGCATCGCGGCGCAGATCGAGCGGGCCGACCGCGAGGCGCTCGGCGAGGCGGAGCGGCTGTCCTTCGTGAGGGTCCTGCGGATGGCGGCGCGGCGCGCCCGCAATGCCGGCGCGGTCCCGCAGGCGGCCGGTTATCTCGTCATCGCGCGCGACATGATGGAGCCAGGCTGGCGCGAGAGCCATCACGCCCTGTTCGTCGAGGTGGAATGGCTTTATTGCGACAGTCTCCTGGCGCTTGCGAAGATCGACGAGGCGCTCGTCGCCATCGACAGGCTGCTGGCGCTGGCCGTCCGTCCCGTCGACCGGGCGGATACGTTCCGCCTGAAAGCCATCGCCCACACTGTCCAGTCAGACTATGAGCGCGCCATAGACGCCGCCCTCGCGGGGCTGGCCCTGCTGGGCGTCGATCTCGAGCGCTCACCTAATGCCGAGCAACTCGATCTTGCCTATCGGGCCTGCCGCGCCCGGCTCGACGGCGTCGCCATGCCCGAGCTGCGGGCCCTGCCGGAAATGACCGATCCGTCCATGCGTTCGGCGCTCGCCCTGCTGCCCACGCTTGCCGCGTCGTTCTTCGTCGAGAGCGGCCTGCGCTTCCTGCATCTGATCCGGATCGTCGAACTCACGCTCGAGCATGGCACGACGCCGGAATCCGCCTACGGCCTGGCATGGTTCGGTGTTTTCAGCGCACATCATTACGGCGCCTACGAAGACGGCGCGACCTACGCCATGGCAGCTCATGACATGGTCCAGCGCGACGGCTACGAGGCCCAGCGCACAGCCACGCTGGTCGCGCTCGATCAGATCATCGCCTGGACCCGTCCGCTGGGCTTCGCGCTCGCCCAAGCGCGGGAAGCGGCACAGGTGGGGCGCGCGGCCGGCGACCTCGGCATGGCCTGCTATGCGCGCAACCATATCGCCTCCGACCTGCTGATGCTGGGCGCGCCCCTGGCTGCCACGCGCGGGGAAATCGAGGAAGGCCTGGCCTGGACCCGCCAGTTTCGGTACCGCGATATCGAATACATCCTCGATGCCCAGCTTCGCCTCGTGAATACACTCGTTTCCGGGGAGTATGACCGGGAGAACGTGGTTCCCGAGGACCAGATCGCCTCCATCCCGACGCGGTTCTGGGTCCATCATTATGCGGGTCTCACCGCTTTCATGTTCGGCGATACCGAGAAGGCCGTCGCACATCTGGAAAAGGGCATGCGCCTGACCTGGTCCGCGCCCGCCCATATCGATGCGGCGTCCTGCGCCATGTTCTTCGTGCTGGCGCTGGCGCGCTCCTCGCAGGCGGTGGCCGCACCGGAAACCGTGCTCGCGCGCGTGGCCGACCTGCGCCAGCGCTTTGCCGGCTGGGCCCGGCTCAATCCATTGACCTTCGAATGCAAGCACCTGCTGCTGGAGGCCGAGGCCGCGCGCCTCTCGGGGGCGCGGACGGCGGCGCAATCCCTGTATGAACGGGCGGCCGACGCGGCGGCGGCGGCCGGCTTCGTGCACGAGCAGGCGCTGGCCTATGAATTGGCGGGCTATTGCTACCAGGAGATGGGGCTGGAGATCCCGACCGAGGGATATATGCGCGCCGCCATCCGTCACTATCGTCACTGGGGCGCCGAGGGAAAGGTCGCGCAGATGATGCGCTGCTTCCCGCTTCTGGCCCTTGGCCAGGATGTGCCCCGGCCGAGCGAGGAGGGACAAGGCGAGCTGAATCTCGCGGTGATGACGAAGGCCGCGCAGACGCTGGCCGAGGAAGTCGGGCTGGAACAGGTCATCCGCACCCTCATGAGGGACATGATCATCCACGCCGGCGCGCAATATGGACTGCTGCTGCTGATGCGGGGGGAAGATCCCGTCATCGAGGCCTCGGCCCGCATCGAGGACCAGCAGGTGAAGGTCGATGTCCACACCTCGCTTCCCACGGCGCGCGACCTGCCGCTCCCGGTGCTGAACACGGTGATGCGGACCCGCAAGACGGTGGTCTTCGCCGATGCCTTCTCCGAGGCGCCACGCCTGCGCCTGGGTGGGCCGGATGCGCCCCTGGTGCGTTCGCTCCTGTGCATGCCGCTGATCAAGCGCGGCGCCCTGGTTGGCATCCTTTATCTGGAGAACAGCCTGGCGGCCGACATCTTCACACCGAACCGAACCGCGATGCTGGAGCTTCTGGCGCCCCAGGCGGCCATCTCGCTCGATGCCGCGCGGCTCTACAAGGACCTGCTGGACGAGAACACGCGGCGCGCCAGCGCGGAGTTCGCCCTGCGTGAGGCGCGGGCGGAGCTGGGTCGCGCCTCAAGGATGACGGCCATGGGCGGCTATGCCGCCTCGATCGCCCATGAGATCAACCAGCCGTTGACGAGCATCGTGGCCAGTGCCGATGCGACCGTGCGCTGGCTCAGGCGCCCGCAACCCGACCTCCAGGAAGCGTTGCAGGGGCTGGAGCAGATCCGGGCCGCGGGCATGCGCGCGGCCGGCATCGTCAAATCCCTGCGCTCGCTTTCGAAGCAGGCGCCGCCGGCCTTCGAGACGGTCCGGCTTGAAGACCTCGTCGAGGATGTGCTGCGACTGATCGCCAAGGACCTGGAAGCCCATGGGATCGAGCTGGTCGATCGCCTCGCCGTCGAACGCCGGCCTGTCCGCGCGGACCCCGTCCAGCTGCAGCAGGTGGTCTTCAACCTCATCACCAACGCCATTCACGCCATGGATGAAACCGAAGCGGCGCGCCGGCGCTTGCGGGTGGAGACATCCATCGAGGCGGGGGCGGTCCGCCTCGACATCGGCGATGCGGGGTGCGGCATGACGCCGGAGGTGCTCAGCCACATTTTCCAACCCTTCTTCACCACCAAGCACTCCGGCATGGGCATCGGACTGTCGATCTGCCGTTCGATCATCGATGCGCACGGGGGCACGCTCGAGGCCCGCTCCACCACGGGAGAAGGCAGTACCTTCTTCTTCAGCCTGGCATTGGCCGAATGATCGTCCGGAGCGCGATCCCGGCACCTTGAGCCGGGGGGCGGCGACTGGCGATGGCTTGCCGAGTGCGCGCCACCGCGGCGCGCACTCGCGGCGGCCGATGGCACGCCGGATCTCAGGCTTCGCCTCCATAGCCGCCGTGATCCACCGTCTTGCCGCGGAAGACCCAGTAGGCATGGACCTGATAGGCCAGCACGATGGGGATGATGACGGCAACGCCAATGCCCACGAAGGCGAGGGACTGGGGATCGGCGAGGCCGTCCCAGACGGTGACCTGGCGCGGCACGACATAGGGCCACAAGCTGACCACGAGGCCGATGAGGCCAAGGGCGAAAAGGACCAGCGACAGCACGAAGGTCTGGCCTTCCCGCGCGGTCCAGATGCCGCGCCAGATTGAGACGACCACCGCGAGCGCCACCAGCGGAACCGGCGCGAGCCACAGGAGGTTCGGGAGGGAGAACCAGCGCTCGGCGACATCCGGAACGCTCCACGCACTCCACAGGCTGACGAGCAGCATCATCACGGCGGTGAGGATCAGGGCCGCGTGGGCGATCTCGCGGGCGAAGACTTGCGTCGGCCCCTGCCCTTTCCAGATCAGCCAGCCGGCGCCGATCAGGCCATAGCCACCCACGAGGCCAACGCCGCACATGACCCCGAGCAGGCTCAGGAAGCTGAACGGCCCGCCGGCGAACATGCCGTTTTCCACCGGCACGCCATTGATCAGGCCGCCGAGGATGAGCCCCTGGCAGAAAGTGGCCAGGACGGAGCCGGCGAAGAAGGCTGCATCCCAGGCCGGGCGGTAGCGCGTCGCCTGCAGGCGGAAGCCAAAGGCGACGCCCCGAAAGATGAGAGCGAACAGCATGAACATGATGGGCAGGTAGAACGCCGGCAACAGCACATAATAGCCGGCGGGAAAGGCCGCGAACAGCAAGGTGCCACCCATCACCAGCCAGGTTTCGTTGCCGTCCCACACGGGTTCGATGGAAGCCATCATCACGTCGCGGTCCTGGTCCCGCGGGGCGGCGAGGAACAGGATGCCCACACCGAGGTCGAGCCCGTCGGCAAGCACATAGACCGTGACGCAGAATACGGCGACGGCGGCGAAGAGGAGCGGCACATGGTCCGCCTGCATTAGCTCGGTCATGGTCAGGCCTTCGCTTGTCCGGTGCCATGGGCTAGCGACGGGGGAGGAGTGGTGGCGAACAGATCGACGCTGGTGCGTTCGAGGCCGGGCCGCTCGCTGACGCGTAGCGAGGTATCCGTCGGGCCCGTGAGCGCCACACGGCCGGCAAACCAGACGAAAGCCAGCAGCAAAAGGTTGTAGACGGCGAAGAAGATGACGAGGCTCGCCGTCACCGCTCCGGCAGCCACGGGCGCTGCCGCGTCGGCGGTCCGCAGCGCTCCGTAGATGATCCAGGGCTGCCGCCCGGCTTCGGTCACGGTCCAGCCCGCGATCACGGCGACGAAGCCGAGCGGCGTCGTCGCCATGGCCACCAGATGGAACCAGCGGGCCTCGTAGAGCCGTCGGCGCAGCCGCAGCACTGCTCCGGTGATCGCTGTCGCCAGCAGCAGCATGCCGATGCCGACCATGATGCGGAAGGCGAAGAACACCACCGGCACATTGGGCTGGTCGGCCGGCGGGACGGCCTTCAGCCCCTCCACCTCGCCATCCCAGCTGTGGGTGAGATAGAGGCTGGCGAGATGGGGAATGTCGAGCGCATAGAGGTTCTTCTGCGCCGCCATGTCCGGCCAGGCGAACACGGTCATGGCCGGGCCCCGGGTGGTCTCCCACAGGCCCTCCATGGCGGCAAGCTTCGTCGGCTGCTCCTGCAGCGTGTTGCGGCCATGCAGGTCGCCGATGAAGATCTGGAGCGGGGCGAGGACCAGCGCGAGCCAGAGCGCCATGGAGAAGGCGGTGCGGGAGGCCGCCACATGCTGGCCGCGCCAGAGATGAAAGGCGGAAACGCCGGCGATCACGAAGGCGCAGGTCAAAAAGCTCGCGCAGACCATGTGGGCGAGGCGATAGGGGAAGGACGAGGTGAAGATCACCTGCCCCCAGTCGACCACATGGAAGACGCCTTCGGCATCGGCCACGGCCCCGGCGGGTGTCTGCATCCAGCTGTTGGCGGCGATGATCCAGGTGGAACTGATGAGGGCGCCCATGGCGACCATCAGGCAGGCGAAGAAATGGGTCGCCTTCGACACCCGCGCCTCGCCGAACAGCATGATGCCGATGAAGCCCGCTTCCAGGAAGAAGGCGGTCATGGTCTCATAGGCGAAGAGCGGGCCGAGGACATTGGCCACCGAGCGGGAGAAGCCGGCCCAGTTGGTGCCGATCTCGTAGCTGAGCACGATCCCGGTGACGACACCCATGCCGAAGCCCAGCGCGAACAGGCGCATCCAGAAGCGCATCAGGTCGCGATAGACGAGCTTGCCGGTCCGCCACCACAGGAAGCTGAGCAGCGTGACGAACCAGGCCGTCCCGATGGTCAGCGTCGGCCAGAGGATGTGGAAGCCGATGGTGAAGGCAAATTGCAGGCGCGAGAGTGCGAGCGCGTCCATGGTCACTGCGCTCCCGACTGGAGGTCGGATTTCACGAGGCGCACCGGCACGCCCTTCGAGGCGGGGGTGAAGCTCTGGGGATCGTGGGCATAGAGCGGCACCAGCGGATTGGTCTCGGGGTAGTAGGCTGCGCAGCTTCCCGCCGGAAAGGCGTGGGGAACGATGCGAAAGCCGCGCACCGCCCGCTCGATCCCGTCCTCGGAGAGGGTGACGATGTCCACCCGGTCGTCGGCCCTCAGCCCGCGCTTGTCCATCTCCGCTTCACTCAGGAAGATCACGTCGCGCTGGCCGTAGACGCCGCGATAGCGGTCGGAGAGCGAATACAGCGTGGTGTTGTACTGGTCGTGGCTGCGCACGGTGGTGAGCCACAGGGCGTCCGGGTCGTCCACCTTCCGGTCCTCGCACAGCCCCTCGCAGACGATGAGGTTGGCCTTGCCCGATGCGGTCGCCCAGATGCGCTCGCGCGCCAGCGAGGTGAGATGGAAGCCGCCGGGCTGCCGGATGCGCGCATTGTAGCCCTGGAAGATCGGGAACACCGCCTCGATGTCCTCGCGGATCAGCCCGTAGTCGGCGGTCAGCGCCTCCCAGTTCACCCTGGAGCGGCTGCCCAGCGTCGCCCGCGCCAGTCCCGCGATGATGGCCGGCTCGCTCTTCAGGTGCTCGGAGGCCGGCGGATTGTGGCCGGTCGAGGCATGGACCATGGACATGGAATCCTCGACCGTGACCGACTGCACCCCACCCGCCTGCACATCGATCTCGGTGCGGCCGAGGCACGGCAGGATCAGCGCCTCGCGCCCATGGACCAGGTGGCTGCGGTTGAGCTTGGTGGCGATATGGACGGTGAGGTCCAGCCCGCGCATGGCCTGCTGGGTCAGCTGCCAGTCCGGGATCGCGGCGGCGAAATTGCCGCCGAGCCCGATCAAGACCTTGGTCTCACCCCGCACCATCGCTTCGAGCGCGGTGACCACGTTGTGGCCGAAGGCGCGCGGCGGGGTGAAGCCGAAGCGGGCCTCGATCGCATCCAGCAGGGCCTTGCTCGGGATCTCCGTGATGCCGACCGTGCGGTCGCCCTGCACGTTGGAATGGCCGCGCACCGGGCAGATGCCCGCCCCCTCGCGGCCGACATTGCCGCGCAGAAGCGCAAGATTGGCCAATTGCTGGACGTTCTGCGTGCCGTGCCGATGCTGGGTGATCCCCATCCCGTAGACCAGGATGGCGCGCTCGGCCTTCATGTAGGCCTGCGCGGCGATCTCCATATCGGCGCGGGCGATGCCGCTCCGGCCTTCGATATCGGCCCAGGAGGTCGCCTTGAGGTCGGCGACCAGCGCCTCGATGCCGACGGTGTGGCCCCGGATGAAATCCCAGTCCAGGACGGGGGCAGCCTCGCGGGCGCGGGCATCCTCGTCCGCCGCCACCAGATGCTTCATCAGCCCCTTGATGAGCGCCACGTCGCCGCCGACCTTCACCTGGTAGAGCCGCGATGAAATGGGCGTGGAGGTGAGGGTCGCCATCTCCACCGGATTCTGCGGCGACTGGAAGCGTTCGAGCGCGCGCTCGCGGAAGGGATTGAACGACATGATGGTGGCGCCGCGACGCGAGGCGTTGCGCAGCTCCGTCATCATGCGCGGTGAGTTGGTTCCGGGGTTCTGGCCGAAGATGAAGATGCAGTCGGCCTGCTCGAAATCCTCCAGCAGCACCGTGCCCTTGCCGACGCCGATGGACTGGGGCAACCCGACACTGGTCGCCTCGTGACACATGTTCGAGCAGTCGGGGAAGTTGTTGGTGCCGTATTCGCGGGCGAACAATTGGTAAAGGAACGCGGCTTCATTGGAGGCGCGCCCGGAGGTGTAGAAATCCGCCATGTTCGGATCGGCCAGCGCGTTGAGGTGCCGGCCGACGATGGCGAAAGCCTCTTCCCAGCTCACCGGCAGGTAGCGGTCGCTGGGCGCGTCATAGCGCATGGGATGGGTGAGGCGGCCCTCCATCTCCAGCTCATAGTCGCTCAAGGCGGAAAGCGCGCCCACGGTCCGGCCGGCGAAGAAGTCCGGCGTGCAGCGCTTGGTGGTCGCCTCCCAGGCCACCGCCTTGCCGCCGTTCTCGCAATATTCGAAGGGCGAGGTGTGCTTCGGATCAGCCCAGCCGCAACCGGGACAGTCGAAGCCGCCGGGCTGGTTCATGCGGGAAAGGGTCGCCATCCCGGAGATGGCGGTATGCTGCTTCACCAGTGCGACGCCCATGGCGTTGAGTGCGCCCCACCCGCCCGCAGGTTCGTGATAGGGACGAATAGTCTTCGCTATACCCATGGGTCGCTCCTGACGATGCGAGGCTTCAGATGGCGGCGGAACGCGAGCAGGATGAATCTGCTGTCGTTCACTGATAAACCTTCGATACAATTCGTATTGGGAGCCTCGGACCGCATAAATGATCTTCACATATGCGCAGGGCAAACCTTGGTATGAAGGAATGTCCGTCCGCTCACCGAGGAGAGCGCGATGCGTCGGCTGGCATCCCCTGTGACGCCGCGACGGAGGCGGCCACCGGGGCGGCGGCTGGGGCGGCCACCGTCGTCCCGTCCCGGACGATGGAGACGGTGGCGGTGAGGCCAGCGGCCAGTGTGACCGTGGGCGGGACATGATCCAGGAGCACACGGACCGGCACGCGCTGGGCGAGGCGCACCCAGGTGAAGACCGGGTTCACCGTCGCGAGGCCGGAGCCGTCGGGCTGCGCATTGGACACGGCGATACCCCGCCCGATGCCGGTCACGCGACCGGTCAGCCGTTCCGGATAGGCCATGAGCGAGACCTCGGCCTTGTCGCCGAGATGGATGCCGTTGAGCAGGGTTTCCTCGAAATAGCCATCGACCCAGAAGCTGTCGCTGTTCACCACCGAGAGCGCGCGCTGGCCGCTGGTGGCGAAGTCTCCGGGCTGGGTGAGCAGGTTGGTGATGTAGCCGTTCACCGGCGAGACGATCCGTGTTCGGCTCAGGTCGAGCTGCGCCTTGTCGCGATTGGCGATAGCCTGCTGATAGGCGGCGGCCGCCATGTCGGCCGCCGCGGCGAAGCTCTGCTTCTCCTCCCGGGAGGCGGCAAGGGCGCTGAGTTCCGCGCGCCTTTGGGCTTCGGCCTGCTTGTTGTCGAGGTCGGCCTTGGCGCGCGCGACGGCGGCCTGCGCGTTGGCGAGCGCGATCCTGTAGTCGTCGGGCTCGATCTCCATCAGCGGATCGCCCTTGTGGACGAACTGGTCGGCTTTCACGGGAAGATCGACGATGCGCCCCGAGACCTGCGGGGTGACCGTGACCACATAGGCCCGCACGGTTCCATCACGCGTCCAGGGCGTGGTCATGTAGGCAAGCCACATCCACCATCCAAGCAGCGCCGCGACGCCGACGACCATGAGCGTCAGCAGGACCGGCACCAGGCGACGGACTGGGGAGGGCCGGCTTCCGGCGAGACTGTCGACGGCGGTCATGAGCGCGCTCCCACGGCAAGCACGATGAGGGAAAGAACGATGATGTAGATGCAGAGGTTGAACAGGCCGGGGTGCCACACCATCCGGGGCAGCCCGTAACGGTTGCTGATCATGCTCAGCGGGAGGGTGGCGATCCACGCCGCCGCGATCATTGCCACGAACGGCGCGATGTAAACGCCGAGAATGTCGATTTCGGAATACATGGCATCAGCCCCTTTCATCCAAGTGAAAGCCGAAAAGACCGCCCGTGTCGGCCGGGCTGGTCAGCAAGCCGGAATGGCTCTCCATGGCATCGAGGATCACCGTCACCTGCGTGCGCACATGCATCTGCGCCGGCATGCGGGACAGCGCGCCGAACGCCACGCGGGCGCTTGCCAGCTGGCCCGCGGCGAGCGCGCCGAGCGCCTGCGATAACACGCCGCGTTCGGCCTCCCCCGGAAGCGCCCTCAGGAGGGAGAGAACCGCCCGTCCGAGGGCGAGCAGCGCCATCAGGCCTCCGGCCTGTTCCGATGTCGCCTGCGGTGGCAGGGCCTCGATCCGCCGGGCCAGAAGCTCGGTCCAGCGCGCAGGAGCGGCAGGGCGTTCACCCCGGGCGAGACTCCGGAAATCGCGCAGCGACAGGGCCAGCAGGCGCCGCGCGCGCACCTCCGGCTCGATCACCGGCATGACGACGAAGAACAGCGTTCCGATGGCACTTCCGGAAACCAACGCAAGCGCGAGGTTGAAGTAACCGGACGCGCTGTAGGCAATCGGGTTGCCCACGCCGAGCAGCGGCAGGGAGGCGATGGACATGGCAAGGAAGACGATGGGGTGCCACGTTCCGGCCTGCATGATCCCGATCGGCACCAGCACCAGGGCAAGCGCGGCAACCAGTGCCGGGAAGCTCGAGAGCGACGGCAGGACACCGAAATACAGGACACCGCCGACCACCGCCATCAGGGCCGCGCCCATCGTATAGTCCTTGGCGAGGGCGCGAGCCTGGTCCCCGAATGATCCGAACACCAGCGTGGCGACGGCGGCGAAGACCACGGCGAACGGGCCGCTGGGCCAGGCGGTGACGATCGAGAAGGTGGCGGTTGCAAGCACCGCCGCGAAGACCCTCACGCCACCCAGCAGGGCGGGGAGCGGGTCGGCGAGAACCATGGGCGGTGTCGGCCAGCTCCGGCGTTCTCCCCCCTGGCCACGTAGCAGCATGACGCTGTCGGCCATCATCTCCAGGCTGATCACCACGTCGCGGGCCGCATCCACCACCATGCCGCTGGCCAGATCGGTGCTTGGGATGGCGCGGATGTCGGCGAGGACCTGCCGGCAGATGTCCCGAAACCGGGCCGGATCCCGGACGATCTGCGCGGGATCGAGCCGCCCCAGCTGCGAGCCCAGCTGGCGTTTCAGGCTGACGGCGCCCGCGCCGGCCAAATCGTGACGATAGGTGACGTTTCGCCAGCCGAGCAGAGCCGTCAGCAGCGCAGCGGCCGTGGCGCGCAGGTTGCCGCTCCGGGACTGGAGGTAGGAGGATTCGCCGATGGCGTTGTCGATCGCGATGTTGAGCGGACCCAGCGCCCGCGTGACGTTCCGCCGCGCGGTGCGCAGCTCCGGCGTTTCGTCCTGCGCGTGCAGCGTCGCGCGGAAGCCCGCCGCGAGCTGGCCGGCCGTATCTTCCAGCATCCCGGCGAGATGCCGCCCCGCCGCACCGAAATCGGTGACGAGAATGACCAGCGCCGCCGCTCCGATGCCGATGCCGATTTCACTCACGCGGGCGATGGCGAGGAAAAACGCCGAGGTCGGATCGCCGATCGTATCCGCGAAGATGATGGCGGAGGTGATACCCGCAAGCCCGGCGGCATAGGAGGCGAAATTCCGCAGCATCACCACGGCGAAGCCGCACAAGCCGCACCACAGTGCCAGAGAAAGCACCAGCGCGTTGCGGTCCTGAGCGAACAGCCCAAGCAACGCCACCATCACCAGCGCCCCGATGATGGTCCCGATGACGCGGTAGCGTCCTTTTTGCAGCGAGGCACCGAGGTTCGGCTGGCAGACGATGGCCGCCGTCGTCGCCGCCCAGAACGAATTCTGGAGTTCGAGAAAATAGGTGATGTACAAGGCAAGGCAGACCGAGGTCGCGAGACGAACGCCGAACAGGGTGCGGGCTCCGAAGGGACGGAACGGCTCCAGTGCCCCGCGCAGCCGCGTGAGCGGACGATGCCATCTTTCGAAGCTTAAGTCTGACACGGTGCCCACCGTTGCTATGCCATGTTGGGCCCATCCGGGCTTTTTTCAGCATAGTCGCGGCCAGCCATGGAAAAACTATACGTACGCTCCCTGGGACCTACCTTGGTTTAACTGCGACGCCGGATCAGTCCAGCGAACGGCCAAGCCGTTGCCCGTAGGCCACGATGGCCGCTCCCGCCGGCGCCCGCTCCGCCTCATAGGCGGCAAGCGCCGCGTCGAGGTCGGTGGCGCGGGTCAGCGCATCGCGCAGGGCGAAGGCATCGCCCGCCGCCTTGGCGACCCCCATCGCGGTATGGGGCCGCGCCACGAATGCCGCATCGCCCATCAACGCCACCCGCCCTGAAACCATGTGCGCGGGCGCATAGTCGAAGATGGCGTGAAGGAACGGCCGAGGCTCGGCCGCCACCGCCGCGGCGAAGGCGGGGGGCAGCAGCCGTTCCGCATCCGCCTTCATGGCAGCGACCGTCTCCGGGCGCACCCGGCCGGGGGCGAGGGAGACGGGGCGGCGCACGCCGTCCCTATCCGTGAGGGCGCCATCGAGTTCATCCGGCGTGTAGCGGCGGTACCAGACCCAATTATAGCGGCGGCGATCCACGGCGGTGGAGCCGTCGGGTCCGGGAACCAGATAGCCGAGGATTTGGGAGCCCGGCATCTCGTAGAACGCGAAGCGATCAAAAAGCTGCGCCGCCGCCATTTGCGGAACCTGCCCCTCGGGCACGAGGCCGCGCCACGTGGCATAGCCCACATAGTCCGGCTGCGAATGCGGGCCGGAGACCGCCACGCGCATGGTCGAGCCGACCCCGTCGGCGCCGATCACCAGGTCCGCCTTCTCCTGCCCGCCATCTTCATAGCTCACCCGGGCGCCATCCGGCTCTTGCACCACGGCGACGGCCTGGCGCCCGGTGTGATAGCGATCATCGGGCAGCAGCTCGCGGAAGGTGCGAAACAGCACGTCCCAGGAGAGCTGCGTCTGCGGGGTCCTTTGCCGATGGATGACCTGCCCCGCGTGGTCGAGATAGATCCGCTCGTGGGCCGTCACCCCGATATGGGCCAGATGCTCGACGCCGACTTCGCGCAGGATGGCGAAGACTTCGCGCTGGGCGACGAGGCCCGCCCCGCGTCCTTCCAGCCCGTGGACCGAGCGCTCGGTCACGGTCACATCGAAGCCGGCCCGGTGCAGCAGCACGGCGGCGAACAGGCCGCCGATGGAACCGCCGACGATGAGGAGGCGAGGGCTCATGATGCAGGTCTCTCCCGGCGCGGCATCAAACGATGAATTCGATGACACCGCCATCGACGCGCAGCGCGGCACCGGTGGTGGCGGAGGCGAGCGGCGAAGCGATGTAGACCGCCATGTTGGCGACCTCCTCCACGGTCGCCGGCCGGCCGATGATCGAGCTGGGCCGATGCGCCTTGACGAAATCGACGCCCGCCTGCTCCAGGGTCTTCCCCGCCGCGACCTCGTCCTTCAGCATCTCCGCGACACCTTCGGACAGCGTCGGACCCGGCAGGATCGAATTGACGGTCACGCCCGTCCCGGCCATGCGCTTGGCAAGCCCCCGGGCAAGCGCGACGTCGGCCGTCTTGCTCACCCCGTAATGGATCATGTCCGCCGGAATGTTGAAGCCGGATTCCGACCCCAGGAACAGCATGCGGCCCCAGCCGCGCTGCCCCATGCCGGGCAGATAGGCGCGGGCAAGGCGCACGCCGGACATGACATTGATGTTCCAGTGCCGCTCCCAGACCGCGTCGTCGGTCTCGAAGAAGTCGGACGGCTGGAAGATGCCAAGATTGTTCACGACGATGTCGAAAGCAGGCTCGGCCGCAACAAGCTCGGCGGCGCCTTCAGCGGTGCCGAGATCGATGGCGCGGCCGCGCGCCACGCCGCCGAGCCGGGCGACGGCCGCGTCCACCTTCGCCTCCGATCGCCCGTTGAGGACAACCTGGGCGCCGGCCTCATGCAATCCCCTGGCGATGGCAAATCCGATGCCCTCGGTCGAACCGGTGACGAGCGCGGACTTTCCCGAAAGGTCGATGTTCATCAACTGCTCCTGTCTTTCAAAGCCGGTGCGACGGCGTGGCGGCAAACCGGCGGTGTCTTGTCTGGCTCAGCGCGAGGGCTGGGCACCCATCATCGCACGGCGGGCCCTTGCCCCATCAGGGGGAAGCGTTCAGAGCCGGCTGCCGGTGAACCCTCCACCCCATTCTGCCCGTGGCAGACGGCCCCTTCCAGATGGATGCAGCGGACCTTGCCCGAAGTCCGGCCGAGCAGGGCCGCGAGCGCGTCCCGCAGCACGCCGAGCGGCAGCGTACCGGGCGCGGCGTGACGGATGCCGCAGTCTCCGATCAGCGAGAGAGCGCCGCCGCGCATGATCTGCGCACGGTGGAACCATATGGACTGAGGGGGAAGAGATGGGTGCGATCACCCCTCGCCATGCGGAGGCGGACCCGGTGCGCGCCACGGGACCGGCACGGATCAAGGTTATGGCAACACCGCGTTTGATCATCATCCGCCCCCCGCCGTGGAACCACAATGGCTCGGAAAGACCTGCCCCTCTTCCTGGAACGCACGGGCCATGGACCAGCGGCGGGACCTGGAAGGCGCGCCACCGCATCCGCAGTGCCCCCCAGATAAGACTGCTCTCATCCGCGACCGCATGCCCATGCGGCGCGCGCGGGGAGCCGGGCGCAAGGCACAGGGAGCGCCGGCGATCCTGATGGGCGCGGGAAATCCGCGGACGGGCACCCCGCCTGATCCCCCCGGAGCTGCTACGCGGCTTCAGGCCTTCCGGAGCACGCAGAAGGTGAGGTTCTGGCGGACCGCTCGCATGCGGGGGCCAGGCCCCATCCCATCCATCCGCGCGCCATGCGGCGCACTGAAGTCCATATGGACTCAAGCAGAAATGATAGTCGCCGCCTCATGATCGGTCTTTTGTATTTCGGCGATAAACCCATGTATAGGTGATCCACGCACGTCCGACAGCTAAGTTGGATGTTGTCCGGGGCGCACTTCAAGCCTCAAGAGCGCACCCGTACCGGCAATACGCCCGCAACGCAGTCGCGTGCAGGGCCGCTCGATCATCGCATCTCAAATTCGCATTCCCGCGTCTCCGCGGGAGCGGGGACGGCTGTCGCCGCCACCTCGATCCGTCCCGCGGAGACGCCGGCCGCTTCACACAGCAGAAGGACCAGGACCATGGGTTACGTCACCACCAAGGACGGCGTTGACATCTTCTTCAAGGACTGGGGCCCGAAGGAGGCCCAGCCCATCGTCTTCCATCATGGCTGGCCGCTGTCGTCGGACGACTGGGATGCGCAGATCCTGTTCTTTCTCCAGCACGGCTTCCGCGTGGTCGCCCACGACCGTCGCGGCCACGGCCGCTCGGCCCAGGTGAGCGAAGGCCATGACATGGACCATTACGCCGCCGACGCGGCCGCGGTGATGGAACATCTCGACCTGAAGAATGCTGTGCATATCGGCCATTCCACCGGTGGCGGCGAGGTGGCGCGCTACGTGGCC
The DNA here is from genome assembly GCF_005871085.1 of Xanthobacter autotrophicus. Classification (GTDB taxonomy): domain Bacteria; phylum Pseudomonadota; class Alphaproteobacteria; order Rhizobiales; family Xanthobacteraceae; genus Xanthobacter; species Xanthobacter autotrophicus. The sequence continues at coordinate 202,359 of NZ_VAUP01000042.1, forward strand.
CGCCACGGCCAGCCCCAGGGACGCGTGGCAAAGGCGGTGCTGGTGAGCGCGGTGCCGCCGCTGATGGTGAAGACCGAGGCCAATCCCGGCGGCACCCCGATCGAGGTGTTCGACGGCTTCCGCGCGGCGCTCGCGGCCAACCGCTCGCAATTCTACCTGGATGTGGCATCCGGGCCGTTCTACGGCTTCAACCGCCCCGGTGCGAAGGTCTCGCAGGGCGTGATCCAGAATTGGTGGCGCCAGGGCATGGTCGGTAGCGCGAAGGCGCACTACGAAGGCATCAAGGCCTTCTCCGAGACGGACCAGACCGAAGACCTGAAAAGGATGGCCGTGCCCACCCTCGTCCTCCATGGCGATGCCGATCAGGTGGTGCCCATCGATGATGCCGGGCGTCTCAGCGTGAAGCTTGTGCAGAACGGGACACTGAAGGTCTATCCGGGCTTTCCCCACGGCATGCTGACGGTCCACGCCGACATCCTCAATCCCGACCTGCTCGCCTTCGTGAAGGCCTGAGGCGCCGCGCGCGATGCCGTCGGCTTCCCGAAGCCGGCGGTGTCGCGCCGCAGGTCCGAGAACCCGCACCTTGCCACGGGCACGACGAGGCCATCGAGCGGACCTCGCGCATGACCGACATCAATTCCATCCTTGTGCTCCTCGCGGGTGTCGTCGTGGCCAGCTGGGTCGGCCGCGCCCTGGCCGACCGCATCGCCCTGCCCCTGGTCCAGGTCGCGGCGGGTGTGGTCATCGGCTTCCTCACCACCTTCGACACGCCGCTGAGGCCGGAACTATTCTTCCTCTTCTTCCTCATCTTCCTGCCGCCGCTCCTGTTTTTCGACGGGTGGCGCGCTTCCAAGACGGATCTTGCGGCGAATGCCCCGCTCGTCTTGTCGTTGGCGTTGGGTCTTGTGGTCTTCACCGTCGGCGGCGTGGGTGTGATGCTTCACCTCCTCATTCCCGCCATGCCACCGGCCATGTGCTTCGCGCTCGCGGCGGTCCTGTCTCCCACCGACGTGGTGGCCGCAGGCGCCATCGCCACCCACATTTCCATTCCCACACGCATTCTCCGGCTGCTGGAAGCCGAGGCCCTGTTCAACGATGCCGCCGCGCTGATCTGCCTGCGCCTCGCCGTGGCTGCGGCTCTGACCGGCATCGTGCCCGGACTGGGCTCCTTCGCGGATTTCGCAGGGGCGGCCGGTGGCGGCATCGCCGTCGGCGGCGCGTTCAGCTGGGCGGTGTCCGATCAGCTCGGGCCAGGGGCGGCCTGAGCGCGCGTGGCGCCTGCCCCCACCCCCCTCTGTCAAGGGCACCCACGTCACCCCTCGCCCGTTGCCGGTTCACCTTGGGCCCGACCTTCGGAGAGGACCGGCAAACTCAAGTATGAGCGGACCAACCCAACGACCGATTTCGGCCCGACGGCCGGGGCTTTACCTTCAAGACCGTGATGACAGCGGCTTTCACCGCAGCGCCGCGCAAGCCGCCGCCACGCTGAATATTTCTTCATTCAAGGAGTTTCCGTCATGACCCATACCCCGGCCAAGATGCGCCAGATCGCGCCGCTGCGTACCCCCAGCGATCTCGGCGAAGAAGCCACGCGCGACATTGCCGCCGCCCTGACCACGCTGCTGGCGGATGTCTTCGCGCTTTATTTGAAGACCAAGAATTTTCACTGGCATATGTCCGGCCCGCATTTCCGTGACTACCACTTGATGCTTGACGACCAGGGCGAACAGCTGTTTGCCATGACCGACGACATCGCCGAGCGCGCGCGCAAGGTCGGCGGCACCACCCTGCGGTCGATCGGCCAGATCCAGCGGCTCCAGCGCATCGCCGACAATGACGCCGACTTCGTGACCGCCCCGGACATGCTGGCCGAGCTGGCGCAGGACAATCAGCAGCTCACCGCCTTCCTGCGCGCCACCCATGCGGTGTGCGACGAATACAATGATGTGGCCACCGCCAGCGTGATCGAGAACTGGATCGACCAGACCGAGCGCCGCACCTGGTTCCTCTACGAAGCGACCCGCTCCAACCACTGAACGCACCCCTGGTGTCCTGCGGCCGGACGGCCTTCGCGCCGGCCGGCGCCCTTCAATGCGGAGCTGACCTGATGTCCAACCCGAACGTGCCCCCCTCCGCCGGCCCCCTCAAGGCCGGTCAGTCGGCGCCGGTATTCTCGCTTCCCTCCACCCCCGACCAGATGCTGTCGCTGTCCGATCTCAGGGGGAACCCCGTCATCATCGCCTTCTATCCGGCGGACTGGAGCCCGGTCTGCGGCGACCAGATGGGGCTCTACAACGGGGTGCTTCCCGAATTTCACCGCTATGGCGCCCAACTCGTCGGCATTTCGACGGACGGCGTGTGGTGCCATGCGGCCTTCGCCAGCGCGCGCAAGCTGCACTTTCCCCTGCTGGCCGACTTCGAGCCCAAGGGCGCGGTAGCGCGCAGCTACGGCGTTTATCGAGACCATGAAGGCACCTCGGAACGGGCGCTTTTCGTCATCGACGGCGAAGGCGTCATCCGCTGGAGCTACGTCTCCCCCGTCGGCCTCAATCCGGGAGCGGACGGCATCCTGAATGCGCTGGACGCGATGGTCGGCCAGCCCCAAGCCGCCGGAGCCCTGTGATGAGCCACCTCACAACAGCCGTCAGTGCCGACGACCACGCGCTCGGGCCGGACGACGCGCCCGTCACCCTCGTCGAGTACGGCGATTACGAATGCCCCTATTGCGGGGAAGCCTATCCGGTGCTCAAGGCCGTCCAGCATGCGCTGGGAAAGCAGCTGCGCTTCGTGTTCCGCAACTTCCCGCTGACAGACGCCCATCCCCATGCCGGCCGGGCCGCCGAGTTCGCCGAAGCTGCGGCCAGCGTGGGCCAGTTCTGGGCGGCCCACGACATGCTCTATGAGCATCAGGACGCGCTCGACGATGAAAGCCTGATCGCCTACGGCCGTGTTCTCGGCATCGGCGATGCGGCGTTGCAGGCGGGGTTCGATGGCCGTTTCGACCCGAAGATCCGCCATGACTTCACCAGTGGTGTGCGCAGCGGTGTCAATGGCACGCCGTGCCTGTTCATCAACGGCGAACGCTATGACGGTCCCCGCGACGTCGACGCGCTTGTTGCGGTGATCCGCTCGGCCGCGAAGGCGCGGGCCTGAGACACAGGCGTCCGCCAACGCCTCACGCCCGGAGGATCGCCGGCGCGCCGGAAATGGCGCGCCCTGACGGTCATCCGCCATCGACCCATCATTCAAACCCGCCCGGTGCTGTCGGCAGCGCGAGAACCGATCATCCCGGGAAACTCAGGATTACTCTTCGCCATGTCGAACCCTGAAGTCACGCAAGGCGGCCTGCCTCTGAAAGCTGTTGCCGGCGGCGGCGCGACCTTCGCCATGGCGGCGGCGGCCGGCATCGCGGTCGCCAACATCTATTACAACCAGCCGATGCTGGCACTCATCGAGCAGGATCTGCCGGGCCGCCTCGCGGGCGCCATCCCGACGGCGACCCAGCTCGGCTATGCGATCGGTCTTTTCCTGCTGGTGCCCCTGGGCGATCTGGTGGAGCGCCGACGTCTCATCGTCGGTCAGTTCATCCTGCTCGCCGCCGCGCTGGTGCTGACGGCGCTGGCACCGAGCGCGCCGCTCATCCTGCTGGCCTCGCTTGCCGTCGGCCTGGCATCCACCGTCGCGCAGCAGATCGTGCCCCTCGCGGCCCACATGGCGGCGCCGGAGCGGCGCGGGTCCACGGTCGGCACGGTGATGGCCGGCCTGCTCACCGGCATCCTGCTCAGCCGCACGCTGGCGGGCTTCGTCGCCACCCACGGCGGCTGGCGGGAGATGTTCTGGCTGGCCGTCCCCATGGCCCTGGCGGCGGCTGCACTGATGGCGGCGATCCTGCCCCGCAGCGCGCCGGAGTCCACGATGAGCTACGGACGGCTGCTGCACTCCATCGCGGGCCTCTGGTTCGAGTTCCCGGCGCTGCGGCTGGCGGCGCTGACCCAGGCCGCGCTGTTCGCAGCCTTCACCGTGTTCTGGACCATACTGGCCTTCCGGCTGGAACAGCCGCGCTTCGGGCTTGGCGCGGACGTCGCCGGGCTGTTCGGCCTCGTCGGTGCCGTCGGCATCCTGGCGGCACCCCTTGCGGGCCACTTCGCCGACAGGCATGGGCCGACGCGGGCCGTCGTCCTCGGAGCGGTGGTCACCCTGGCGTCGTGGATCGTCTTCGGCGCATGGGGCGCGCTGGCCGGCCTGGTCGTCGGCGTGATCCTGCTCGATTTCGGCATGCAGACCGCCCTCGTCTCGAACCAGCACATCGTGTTCTCCCTGCGGCCGGCGGCCCGCGGCCGGCTCAACACGGTGCTCATGGGCGCCATGTTCCTGGGCGGCGCGCTCGGTTCGGCTCTCGCGACCCTGGCCTGGGGCGCCGGAGGATGGTTCCTGGTATGCATACTCGGCACCGCCTTCGCCGCACTGGCGGCCGGTCTGCAGCTGCTGGCCTGGTCGCGGCGCTGAGTCGGTCCGCGCCGATCACGAGCCGCCTCTTGCGCCGACCGGCGGCAGGGATGGGGTCGCGGCCGCCTGGACGGCATTAAAATACCGTGCGCACGAGCGTGGTCATGGCAGTTGAACCCGATGCCGGCGATCTTGCCGATATCGGCGAGCGGTACGCCCAGAGGCAGCGGTCCTTCAGCGATCGGAAGTAGAATTTTATCAATTGCTTACACTTGAACCCGAAGGCTTGGGCCGGCGAAGAAGAACCTGTGGAAGTCGCCGATGTGTTCGGCGAGGCCACGCACGGCGCTGTCACCGCGACGAGGCCGGGACGCTCCCGTCGCGCCGCGCCACCGCATTGCCGTGGGAGCAGGTCGCTCGTTCAGGCGAAGATGGTTCACGCCGCGCGTCGGCGCGCCTCTTTCCAAAGCCATGCTGGAGTTGTATCTGTTATTTCACAGCTTGTTAGCCGGATGCGCCCGGCGCTTCTACCGAGGTCGACCCGTTGGTGAAAAGTCCGTTCAGGTGGATCGGCCGGCTCACCAAGCCGGTGCTTATCGCCTGCGTCATCGGCTTCTTCTCGGCTTTCGGCCTCGCCGACCGGATCGCGGGGTTCAGCGCCAATCTCGGCGAGAAGGACCGCATGGTGCGTTGGTCCGCCGTCCTGTCCGGCGCCACGCGCGACGCCATTCCGGTGACGCTCATCGACATCGACCCATCCACCATGGCTGCGCTCGGCCACCCCCAGAGCGCACCGCGAGAAGTCCTTGCCGGGCTGCTCTCCCTCGCCGCCGCCAAGCATGCGAGCGGCATATTCCTCGACATGGATACCTCCCGGCCTGGATCCCCCGCGGGCGACGCGGCGCTGGCCGCCGTCCTCGCCGCGTATCCGCCGGACGCGCCGCCCCTCGCCCTTGCCCGGCGCCTGGGAGCCGCCGACCAGGCCGGCAACACCATCAACGCACTGGCCGAGCAGGCGTCCGTCCTCGATGCAGCCGTGCGTGGCAAGCCGAATGTGATCTGGGCGGCGAGCGTGAGCCGCATCGACGAGGACCGTGTGGTGCGGCGCTGGCAGCTGAGCCACACCACCTGTGCGCCCGGCCCCGGCGCGACCCTGCCTTCGCCCCAACTCTTCGCCGCCGCGGTGGCGAGTGCTCACCCCCGGCCGCTTTCTGATCTGAATGCCTTCGCCGACAGCCGAACGCAAACGGCTTGCGCACCCGGCACGGCTGCCGCATCGCCCCCCGCCTGGCCTCGCAATCCCGACCAGCGCGCCGCCATCGCCTTCCTGATCCCGGATGGACCGGACCTGGCCGCTCCGCAATTCATTACGCGCGATGGCCGGCGCGTGCCGCTGTTCCGCCGGATGCCAGCGCGGGCGCTGATGTCGGCATCGGGCGCCGTGGTGTCACCGCAGGCGGTGGCCGACGACCTGCTGCGCGACCGTTTCGTTATCATCGGCGCCAGCCATGCCGAGAGCCTGGACGGCCACCTCACGCCCATCGGCTTCCTGCCGGGCGCGCTCATCGTCGCCAATGCCGTGGCGACCGCGCCCGCGGTGCTGTCCGGCCAGCCCGTCGGGCCGCTGGGCGCAACCCTGATCGCGCTGGCCCTTCTCGGGGCGCTCGTGGCGATCACCTCCCGGCTGCGGCCGCTCGCGGCGGCTCTCGCCGTCGCCGTCGCCGTGTTGGCCGCGCTGATGGCGCTCGGCCGCATCTTCGCCCCCTCCACCGCCAGCGACATTGTGCTGGCGGCGCTCGGCATGGTCGCCTTCCTCTCGACCATCGAGGGCATTCATGCCATCGGCAAGGACTGGCGCGCGCGGGGATGGCGCGCCCTGTTGAAGCCGGAGAAGCCGCCCGCCGCGCAACCAACGGAGACCATCACGTGACGCGTGCTGCCCCGCTGCTCCCCGCATTGCGCCACGCATTGGCGGCCCTGCTCGTGCTTGTCGCCGTCATGCCGGCGATGGCGCGTGATGCCGACATGCGCACCCCTGCGGGCTACATCGTCGGCATGGAACTGCCGGCCACCGATCCGGGTATGGCGGCCCATGTGCAGCGCGAGGGGCAAAAGATGCCCGTGCAGATCGGCGGTGCGCTGTTCGACGGCGACGAGGTGGTGGTCCGCGATGCCGGTGCGGCGGTCACCATCGAGACAGTGAACGATCGCCAATTGCGGGTCGATGCCACGCACTCTCCGCATCGTGTGACCGGTGCGCTCCCCTCCGGAGGACGCTTCAGCGCCCTTGCCGCGATGATCGGCGAGCTGTTCGAAAGCAAGCCGGCGGCGCGCACCGTCAATCTCATTGGCCGCAACGACGAAACCCTGCGGCTGCAGATGGGCCGTGGCGCAGCCCAGCGCATGGTGCCGGGAACCCGCCTGTGGCTGGGCTGGCAAGGCGGCGCGGCGCCCTTCACCATCGAGATCCGCGCTCCCGGGGAGGGAGGGGCCGTGCTCTCCGCCACTCCGGCGACCGGGCGCTCCGCCGCCCTGACGCTGCCGTCCACGGCCTCGGGCCCGCTGGTGCTGGAGGTCCGCGACAGTGCGGACGAGGCGGTGCAGGTGGGCCTCCTGGCCCAAGCCGACCCGCCACCCGTCCCCGCCTGGATCAGCGAAGGCGCGCCCACGCCAGCCTTCGGGCAGGTGGCGAGCGCGCTTTGGCTGCTTGAGCGCAAGCCGGCGGAATGGGACCTGCAGGCAGCGGCGCTCGCGGCCGACGCGGGACATTACGCGGCCGCCGAGGAACTGCTTCGCCGCCTCGCCGAAGGCTGGAAGCCGAAGCGATGAGGCCGGCGCACCGCGCCGCGCTGGCGCTGCTCGTAGCCCTCGGCTGCAGCATCGCGGCCGAGGGTGCCACGGCAAGGACGCTGGCGCTCCTTGTGGGCGTCTCGGACTATCCAGCCCTTCCGGCCGACAGGCAGCTGAAGGCCCCGGCCAACGACGTGCGCCGCATGCAGCTTGCGCTTAAGACCCGCGGCGTCGCGCCGGAGGACGTCGTGGTGCTGGCCGACGGCGTCGAAGGCACCGCCGGCTCCCCTACCCGCGCTGCCATACTTGCCGGCCTGGAGCGCCTGGCCGGCGCGGCGCAGAAAGGCGACCTCGTCATCTTCTACGCCTCGGGCCACGGCACCCGCCAGCCCTCGCGTACCGCCCTGAAGGTGGACGGGCTCGACCAGGTGTTCCTGCCCCGCGACGCCGCGCCGCCCAAGGCGGGCGAAGCGCGCAACCAGTTCGAGAACGCCATCGCCGGACCGGATTTCGGCGCGCGCCTCGACGCCATCCGCAGCCGCGGCGCGGACGTCTGGTTCATCCTGGACAGCTGCTTCTCCGGCTCGGCCTCGCGCGCCGTGGGCGACGGGGTCCATGACAAGAAGATCTCGCTCGAGGACATCGGCCTGTCCACCTCAAGCGCCATGACGCCCGAGAAGACCACGGTGCTGGCGGATTTTGCGCCGGACTTGCCACCGGGGTCGGGGAGGCTCACCGCCTTCTACGCGTCGCAGCCCAACGAGACGGCCCGGGAAGTGGCGCTGCCGCCGGGCGCGCCCATGGAAAGACGGGTCTGGGGCTCCATCTTCACAACCGCCCTCGCCGACGTGCTGCAACGCACGCCGGCGCTCAGCTATCGCCAGTTGATGGTGGAGACCGGCCGCGTGCTGCGCGCCGATGCCGCCTTCCAGGCGCGGCAGACGCCGAGCTTTGAAGGCGACGGCATGGACGGCCCAGTGCCCGGCGGCGGCACGGCGACTGCCGAGAACGGTTCAACATGGCGGGTTGGGGCCGGCATCCTCCATGCCGGCCAGATCGAGGGCGTGGAGACCGGCGCACTCGTCGCGCTTTATGACAGCGCGGCGCAGCCGGCCGGCAAGCCCTCCGGCCATGCCATGGTCGAGGAGGTGGAAGCGACCCGCGCCCGGCTCGTGGCGCTCAAGCCTGGCTGTGTGCCGGCCCGCACCCGCTGTCCCACGGTGCCAGGCTCGGCGGTTCTGGACAAGGCCGCCTATGCCCGTCTGGCGCGCCCCGCGCCCCAGGCCGCCTTCACCATCTCGCGCCCGCGTCCATGGCCCCGCCGCGGAGCGCCCGACGCAGCGCAGGAGGCGCGGCTGCACCAGGCTTTCCAGGCCGCCCTCTCCGGACCGCTGAAGGACGTGGCGCGGCTGGATGATGCCGCGCCAGCGCTGGTGGCGTGGATGACCGGCGACGGCCTGCGCTTCATGCCCGACGGCCTCGACCCCCTGGCGATGGAGGCCGGCCCGCTCGCCGCGATCACACCCGAAACGGACACCGATAGCGCCACCACGGCAATCGCCCGCGCGGTGCTGCGCGCGCGTCAGCTGTTACGGCTGCAAGCACTAACCGCCGCAAGCGCCGGCCGCGACCTCGACCTCTCGACGGAGGTCAGGCGCTTCGGCCTCGACCCGACGGCGCGGCAATGCGCATTCAAGGGCACACCCGCCACGGTGGCCGAGGATGGGTCCGTAGCCGTCTGCGACAAGGTGCAAGTGGCGGTGCAGAACCGCAGCACCCGTCCGGTGCTGGCCGCCATCTTCTTTCTCGACGATGCCTGGAACCTGATGGCGCGCCGGCCCACCTGTCCGGTTGGCCTCACCGTCTCCGACCGGCTGGAGCCGGGGCGGCGACTGGTCTTCGAGGTGCCTTACCATCCCCGCGCCATTGTGCCGGGGCACGCGCCGGGCACCAGCAACGGGGTGTTCGTCGTAGGCGTTCCGTTCATCGAAGGAGAGACGGACCTGCCCTCCCTCTGCGCCCTGACGGGCTTTAACGACCTCGCCGGCCAGGCGACGCGCGGTGACGAGGGCACCGGCCTCGACGACCTCGTGGACGGCACGACGCGCGGCGGGCGGCTGCCGCTGGAAAGCGCCAGCCTATCCTTCGCCTTCTGGCCCGTCAGCCAGCCGGTCAAGCCGTAGGACCGCGCGGCGCGGGGACATCGTCCACCAAACACCGGTCAGGGACCGGGGCCGATGGCGCAGGGCGAGGCCGGCACGATCCGGTTGCGCGGCCTTGCCGCCGGCTCAGCGCCGCGCTTGCGGATTGGCCGGCGCCGCCGGGGGCGGGCTCGGCGGGGCGATGGATGCCTTGATCCAGTCGATATAGAGGGCAAGGCGGGTGTAGACGCCGGGAAACTCGGCATGGCCGCAGCCGATGCCGAAGCTGACGATGCCCACCTGCACGAGCGACCCGTCGTCCTTGCGGCTGAGGATGGGGCCGCCGGAATCGCCCTGGCAGGTATCCACCCCATCCACCGCGGCGCCGGCGCAGAACATCTGCGGCGTCACCACGCCGCCAATCTGCGGTAGCTGTTGCTCCAGCGTCCGGCGCGCCGCCGGCGTGAGGTTGAACACGTAGCTCAGGTCCTCCAGCGCCCGGCGCGCATCGGGCGAGCCGACCAGCGCAGAGGTGAGGACGCGGTTGCAGCGGTTGCGGTCCACCGCGGTCAGACGGGTTTCAAGGAGATCGGGCGAGGGGCGCCCACCCTCGGAGGTGGTGCCCCAGCCGATGATGCGAAGCTCGGCCTGTTCGGGCAAAACGGCGGGCTCGGTGTCCCGCGTCACCACCGTCACCTGCTGCACCTTCACGCCGCGCTTGGGCGCGCGCTCCAGTTCCACCAGGGCAATGTCGTTGACGTTGGTGCCCGTCACGTATTTCGGATGGGCGACGATGCGCTTGATCGGGATCCAGTCACGCTCGTCGTCTTCGGCCAGAAGGCTGGTATTGCCCACATGGACGACCAGGTTCTTGGTGCTGCGCAGTCCCTCCACCTTGCCGCCCGCGCCCTCCACGAAACAATGGGCCGCGGAGAGGATCCAGCGCGAGGTGAGCACGGTGCCCCCGCACATGGGGGAAAAGCCGGTGACCTTGCCGTTGGTGGTGGCGACGCGGAGAATTGCAGCCTGGAACGGATAGGAGCCCGGCGTCGCCTCCGTGCCACCAACGATCTTCTCGTTGGTGCCCCGCTTCAGCAGGCCGCCGGACTTCACGGCGACCCCGGCGGCGGTATAGGGCAGCGAGCGCGGATCGTCCGCCCGGGGCCGGCGATCCGCCGCCAGTTCGGCCGGACCGACGTCATCCGACGCCGGCAGGGTGGCCGGGCGCGCGCCGGCGGTGCCGGACGCCTGCGGGAGCAGAAGCTGATCGCCGGGCGCGGATGTCTGGGCCTGGGGCCCTTCCGCCTGCGCGACGACGGTGCCGCCGATGAGACATGCGGCGAACGCGAGGAGCCGGAGGCCCTCCCTGGAGGCGTGGGATCGAGACGACTGGAGTTGCATGGGAACCACTCTGTGAGGAGGGGGAAGAGGAACTGCAAGGCCGGCATCCCGGCTCCGAGAAGCCGCATTGCTAGGGTGGGCGACGCGGGAAAAGAGGATCGACCCTGATAATGTCGGCCCGCGCGCACCGCGTGATGCGGCCTGTCCGCCGGACCGGAACGGGCCAGCCCAGCTCCCGCGACGAAGGCTGTTGGACGGCCGCGCCGATCCGGATCGAATTGTGCGCGATCATGGCTGCACCACCAAGCGGCTGCCCTGCCAGTCCGCGCCCACGAGCGCCTCCAGGAGCTTGCGGTCCTCGCGCTCGGTTTCGGTATCGCTCGTGGGTGGCCGAGGCGCGCTCAGGGCATCTCGGGCTACCCGCCGCGCCCGCGCGCCGTCGCCCAGGCCGTGATAGGCAAAGGCTTGCGCACGCAGGATCCGCGGCACCAGGTCCCGATCGGCTCTCACCCGCAGACGCGCGCGCTCCAGCAGGGTCGAAAGGGTGCGCACCGTGTTGCCGTCCGGCGCGTAATAGGCTTCCAGATTGGCGAGCCCCAACCGGTCGGAAATGGCCTTCTCCTCGCCGTCCACCATGGTATTGCTGCGCGCGAGAACATGGGTCTCGTAGGTCTTGCGGGCATCGTCCATGCGGCCGAGGGCTGCGTAGAGGCCGGCCAGGTCGCGGGCCGGCGTAACGACCATCCAGGTGCCGCCCTTGCCGGCCGCCACAAGGCGCGCGAGGGCGCCCTCGCCGAGGTGCAGAGCCAGATCGGTGTCGCCGTCGTCGAAGGCGATGAAGGCGCGCTTCAGGTCGAGCCGCACCCGTGCGCCAAGACCGACCTGTCCGCCCGCCTCGGCCAGCTTCGCAGCCTCCGCCACCAGCGCGCGGACCAGACTGCTGTCGGCCTGGTCCAGGGCCATGTCCAGGAGCAACTCGATGCGCCGCGTTTCCTCGCCCGGTCGCGCCGCGACGATCTCGTAGGCCTCCCGCGTCAGCCGTGCCGAAAGAGCCGGGTTCGTGGGCGCGACGATGCCGGACCGGACCACCAGCAGATTCACCAATGCGACATCGCGCCCCTCCGGCGCGGCGCGGATCTCTCGGATCGCCTCCTCAGCCAGCGCATCGGCACCGGCGCTGTCGCCCCACCAGACCTCCAACGCATTCACCCAGCCGCCAAGCGCCTCATCGTGCCGCGGGTCGCTCGCGGGCAGCCGCCGCGCCAGCCGCCCCATGAACTCCACAGCCGCGGCGTAGCTGGGAACGACGAAGTCCTCCACCCCGGCATATTCCACGACGGTCAGGCGCTCGATGGTGTCGAAGGCGGCAAGGTCGATGGTTGCGATCTGGCGTTCCACCTCTGCCCACTGGGCCTCGGCGAAGCGCAACAGCGTGCTTCCCACAGCGATGCGGGCGCTCTCGATCCGCAGCAGCGCAGCGGTGAGCCGCCGCTGCAGCGCCGGCGGATCGGCGACAGACAGCGACCCGCCGGCCTCGGCGAGGCCCGCCAGGAGCACCTCGCGCTGAAGCGCGATCATGCGCCGTGCCAGGTCAGGCGCGCCAGCCCGGAGGGCGCGCCTGGCAATGTGGCCGCAAGTCTGTGCCAACTGCAGGTCGTAGGTGCCGCCATCGATGGCGCTGCGGGCAGCACGGGCCCCGACCATGGCCGCGGACGTCACCTCGCCCGTATAAGCGAGATAGTTGGCGATGAGTTCGGCGCTGACGCGCAACTGCGGATCGCTGGCCTGCCGATGCAGCAGACGTACGACCAGCAGGTCCCGCGCCGCATCGTAACGATCGGCCCGCAACGACGCACGGGGCACGTCGCTGATGAGGCGGTCCAGGATCGCGTCCGCCGCCGCTGCGTCACCGCGCGCGACGGCGAGATCCGCGCTCCGCCGACATGCCGCCATCTGCGCCGACTCCAGCCCGGCATGTCCCGTGCAGTCCTCGAGCCGCGCCGGCAGCAGGTCGCGGCGCGCCTCCGCGTCACCCTCAGCCTCGCCGATGAGCCGATCGAGCTTGCGGACATCGCCCGCATTGATATGGCCCTGGTCCGCCAGCACGCGGGCGCGGCGCAGGAAGACGAGAGCGATCTCGGGCCGTCCGTCGCCCTGCAGCCGTTGACCCATGAGCGCGGCGGCCTGGGCCTCCAGCTCCTCCAGGTCGGAGGACGGCGGGCCGACCCGGCGCGCGCGCTGTGCCGCCGCCAGCACGTGCGCGAGAGCGAAGACCTGCCCGTCGCGTCCGTCGCGGCTGCCATAAGCCGCGGCCAAAGAGAATTCGGCCAGCACCGTATCGGGCGCATCCAGAGGCGCGACCTGATAGTTCAGGATCGCCGAATGGGCGTTCCCATCGATCTCGATGGCGCGATCCTTCAACTCATGGCCCACGTATCCGATGAGGTCGTAGAGCCGGATCAGCTGATGGGGATCTCCTGCATCCTCCAGGGGACGGCGCAACGCCTCCAGCAGCGCCCTGGCCTCGCCAGGCCTGTCCGCGCCCAGCAGCCGGTAGACGTCGTCCAGCTGGTCGACCAGAGCCGCCCCTTGCGTCTCCGGGGCGGGCGACTGCGGTGCCGCGGCCGACGCCCAGGCCTTGGCGGGACTGGCGATGAGAAGGCTCGCGACCAGCACCGGGGCGAGGCAACGGCGGAGACTCATCGCCCCTCCCCCACCATGACGAAAGGCGCCCAGATCGCCGGATGCGCCAGGGTCGGATCCGAGGAATCCGCCATCAGTGCGAGGGTCGCGCGGCGGAACGCTTCCGCCTTGGAGAGCGCGGGATCAGCCCGCAGGGCGGCGAGGGTGCCCGTGGTCATCCGTGCCGCGGCGTCGTCCCGCACCGGCCAATGGGACACCAGCAACGTACGCGCACCAGCATAGAAGAAGGCCCGCGCGAGGCCGGAGAGACCGTCTGACCCCGGCGTTCCATCGCTGCCGGCGGTGTTGCAGGCGGACAGGATCACCCAATCGGCGGCGAGATGAAGCCGTGCCGCTTCCGAGGCGGTCAGGAGGCCATCGTCGGCCCCCTCCGCTGCGGGCGGCGTGAAGACCAGCGCCGGCTCGGACAGGCCGGGGATGTCGCCGGCCAGAAGACCGTGGGTGGCGAAGGCGAGGATGCGATAGCGGGAGAGGTCGGCCGCCAGCACGGCGCTCTTGGTCGCAGCGGCCCCCACCTGCACGGCGTCCGTGGGCGCGCCCAGTGCCTCTGCCAGACGGCGCAGCTCACCCTCCGTCTGCGGCAGCGGCGACAGGCCGCGCACCGTCTCCAGATCGACCCGCCCGCCACGCAGCAGGGCACCAGTCAGGTCCGGCGCAGCTGAGGCGACTTGTGCCGGCGGACCGCTCCCGCCCAGCAGCGGGGCGCCATAGCCCCGGAACGGCAACGGCGCCGGTGTGGCGGGCGCGGCGCGCAGCGACCTGAGGCTCGACACCGAGGGCAGGGTGACGATGCCCTGCCGCCGGATCAGCCACGCCGTCTCCCGCAGCGCGGCGGGGTCGGTATCCTCGCCCTGCGGCGCCTCGGTCACCAGCAGCGCGAACGGGAGGGCATCGAACGGTCGCTCGACGACGATGAAGACGCGGCGGCGCTGCGCCAGAAGTGGGTCGAGCGGCGCGAGGATCTGGCGGAACAGTTCGTGGGCACCAGCGCGGCTGAAACCCACATGCCCGCGGGGGGCGAGGCCATCTCCCGCCACATCGGTATCCCCGAAGTCGCGTAAGGCGGATCGCATCACGGCAACGGCGGCGGGATCGAGGCCGGCACGCAGCGCCTTCACCTGCGCTACCAGCGCATCGCGCGTCACCGGCACACGGTGCCAGTCGGCTTCGTCGCGGGTCACCGCCCAGACAAAGGCCTCGCGGGTGCCGACGAAGACCAGGACCAGCGCCTCGTCCTCCCCCAGCAGGGCCTGGGTCGCCGCAATGGAGACCGGCTGCGGCTGCGACAGCTCGGCGTAAGCGGGGAAACGCGCGGCCATGTCGCGGTCGCTGTCGGCGATCCGCGCCTGAAGCGCGCTCGCCTCGGCGCGGCGCGCCTCCACATCCTTGTTCACCCCGCTGTCGCCGCCCGCCATGCTGAGCGCCTTGACCAGCGCGCGGTCCGCCCCCTTCCAGGCGGCGACAAGGTCCTGTCGCTGGCGCACCAGCCGGGCGAGTTCGTCGGAACCGGCCGAAAAACGCACGCCGAGCTGCGCAAGGGCCATGCTGGCAGAGGTGAGCATCGCCTTCTGCGCCGCCTGGAAGGCTTCATCGCGCAGCTGCGCGGGCGATGGCTCCTGCGCGCCCAGAGGCCGGATCAAACCAAGCGCACAGACACCCAGCAGGATGAGACGAAGCACGCGGCGCATCACCGGCTTGCCTCCGGCGGCAGCAGATCGAGGCTGAACTGGCGCACCACGACGGTGCCCGCAGCGCCGTCCTCCGCGTCGAAGGGATTGGCGGCGCGCAGGCCGGGCGCGACCAGCGCCGCGCGGCCCAGCAGATCGAGGAAGCCCCGCTGGCCGGTGCCGCGCAGGGTGCCGGCCGAAGCGGACGCGACGTCCCGTTGCAGCAGGTGGCAGAGCGACGGCGGGATACCGCCTGCCCGTGGCAAGGCGAACACGAGAATACGGTGCAGCCCGATCTGCGACGGGCCATCCTTGCCCCACGTGGTCAGCGTCGTGCGCACCACCAGGGGCCCGGAGGCGCGGGCCGGCAGGGTCGTGACGCAGCCGCTCTGGCGCCAGCCGCGCACCGGCACGTCGATACCCCCCAGGGGATCGAGGAAGAAGATGCCGAGGTCGATGTCGCGCTCGGACCGGTTGGCGATGGTCAGGCGGGCCGTGTCGCAATGGGCGAGGGGCGCCGCGACCCCGCTGTCCACCGACACCGGGGCCGAGGGGCGCGCGGCCTGCGTGCATCTGCGACGCGGATCGGCCAGTTGCGCCCCATCGGTCTCGCGGATGAGGTCGAGGCTGATCTCAACGTCACCGGAAGTGGCGCTCCCACCCATATCCACCACGCTGGCAAGACGCACCAGATTGGCCGCGCGCGCGAAGACCCAAACCGCGTTGCGCAACAGTGCGGGATCCGCGTCGGCGGGGATGGAGAAGCTGCGGCCATAGGCCTGCGGGTCCTGAACGAGACGGCCGCCGTCCGGTACCAGCCAGAGGCGCCCGCCCACCAGGTGCAGGTTGAGGTCGGCCGGCTGGCCCGGCACCACCAGTTCGACGCCGATGGCCGGCGTCCCCTCGCCCGGCGCCAGCGCGCGGGCGATGGCCTGCGCCGCTTCGGGGAGCTCCACATTGGCCACCCGGAAGCGGAAGGCGACACCGGGACGCTCCATCTGCGCCCACAGGCCCTTCCCCGAGCGCGTGGCGCTGCCGGGCGGCAGGTCGGCCAGCGGCACCCGGCTTTCACCGGCGCCGGTCCCTGGCAGGCGGGTCCTGCCGAGGGGCAGCGCATCCGCCAGCGGGCCGTCGAACAGGGCGATTTCCGCGCCTTCATCGAACCCCTGGAGCGCCCCGGCCTCGATCACCAGATCCTCGCCCTCGCGACGCGTGGCGAAACGCCGGGGGCCGGTTGTCGTGGCGCCGGGCAGGCTGCGGTCGAGGTCGCCCTCGAATACCGGCAGCGGCGCATGGGCGAGTTGCGCGGCCGCCGCCATGTCGAGGGAGATCATCTGGGCGAGGTCACGGAAGGTGGCGGCGCGCCCGCTGTCCAAGACACGCAGCAGGTGCCAGCTGAACACCCCGAAGGTCGCCTGCGCCGCGCCGTCCGCGCCGGGCTTTTCGATCAGGCCCGCGGCCGGCGCCGGATAGGCGCGCTCGAGGGCCGGCGTCCAGGAATCCACCGCGAAGAAGGCGACCAGCGCCCCGGTCTCCGCCGGGGCCTGCGCACCCGCGCTCCGCAGAGTACCGCCGCGCTGTGGGACACGGACCGGCCGGTGGGAGGGCGCCGACGCGGCAGCGCCCGTCACCTCCTGCGGCGCCCCCAGCGCGGCAGCATCGACCCCACGCGCCATGTCCGCCGAGCGGGTCACCGTCCCGGCGTGGCAGGCATCCACCACGACGAAGACCGTGGCGCCTTTCGTCCGGATGCGGTCGAGGGCGGCCCCCAGCTCGTTGTCGATGATGGCGTTGCGGATGGTGCGCGCAGCCGGATCATAAAGGCCGGCATCC
Source organism: Xanthobacter autotrophicus (assembly GCF_005871085.1). GTDB lineage: Bacteria > Pseudomonadota > Alphaproteobacteria > Rhizobiales > Xanthobacteraceae > Xanthobacter > Xanthobacter autotrophicus. Next base: position 219,280 of record NZ_VAUP01000042.1, read on the forward strand.
TTCGGCAGCAGCACCTGGTCGCGACCGCCGGCCTCGGGCACGGCGCCATCGTCAGGGGCGGCCTCCGGCTGGGTGGTACCGTGGCCGGAAAAGTGGAACAGCACCATATCGCCGGGGCCGGCCCGTTCCGCGAGACGGGCGAGCCCATCCATGATGGCCGCGCGCGTCGGCGCGGCCTCCGGGCGCGGCACCTCCGCCGCCTGCGGCAACCCCTCCGCCAGCACGGTGATGTCGTCCGCATTAAAGCCGTGGCGGGAGAGGTGGCGCCACAGCAGGATCACGTCGTTGCGGGGCCCGGACAAGGCACGGATCTTCGGCTCGTCGTAATCGGCGACGCCCACCAGCAGGGCCAGATTGCGCGCCGCCGCCAGTTGCGGACCAAACAGCCCGAGCCCGAGCACGACTGCGGCCAACAGACAGCCCGCGCGCCGGTGGACCACCGGCCGCCACAAGGCATATCCCTGCGAAGCGCAGGGAATCCTGCGCCGTCTCACCGGGTGCCTCGACGATATGTCCGCCACCCCCCGCATGCCCCGGCAGGGCCTCCCCCCTGGATCTCTGCGACTATAGGCCGTTGAAATATGGCCCGAAAGTGACCCCTTCCCCTGCGGCGCCCCATCAGCTCCGGCAGGCGGTGAGTTTCCACAGGCCATCGGGCGGAATGAAGCGTCGCCCGTCCCTTTTCCAGGCCCAGAAGGCCTTGGACAGGCCGGGAAGCTGCATCAACGGCGGCGCCTTGGGCGGTGCCTCGCCCCTCGGATCCACACGCTTCAGGTCGTCCCCAAAGTAATAAAGCAGGGACGCAGGGGCCTTGCCCGGATCAAGCCCCTTGCCCGTGCCGCCCGGCGGCACCAGCATGTAGACATGGGCTGCGCTGAAGCCGGGCGGGTCGGCAATGGCGAACTCGGCGGCGAGGCCTTGGCGCTTTTCGGCGAGGCGCACCACCCAGGGCCGGTCGGCGGAGGTATCCGGCTTCAGGGGATGGGTGATCTCCCACGAATTGATGACGCCGTCCGCTGCGCTCCAGTCGTCGTCGGCGTCGAGCGGCGTGTAGACTGCCTTGTCGAGCGGGCAATCCACCGCCGCCGCAGGCAGCGTCGCGGCAAGCACGAGGACGACTGCGCAGGCGGCTCGGATCATGGTTCGACCTCGTTGACGTCCTGCGCGAGGTTAGCCTAACCCGCAGGCGCGGCAAGACGAGACGCATACGCATGAGCGAGAACGTTATCGACGACATGGGAGATCTAGCGGCGATCCGGGTGGATCGCCACGCCGTGGAGCGCCTGGCGTCGCGCGGCCTCATCACGGCAGAGGCGCGCGATATCGCCCTCACCTTGATCGAGCCCCCGCGTCGATGGGGCCTGTGGGCCGGGCGGCTGCTCGGTACGGCCGGTGCCGCGCTCGTGCTTTCCGGCATCATCTATTTCTTCGCCTTCAACTGGAACCGCATCCCGCCCCTCACCCGGCTGGGCGTCATCGCCGCGCTGATCGCCGCCGCCTGCCTCACGGTGGTGATCCTCGGCTTCGGCCGGCGCGTGTCGGAAACGGCCGCTGCTGCCGCGGTGACCCTGGTGGGCGTGTTCCTGGCGGTGGCCGGCCAGATCTACCAGACCGGCGCGGACGCCTGGACCCTGTTCGCCGCCTGGGCCGGCCTCACCCTGGCCTGGACCCTGCTGGCGGGATCGGCCGCCACATGGGCGGTGTGGATCGCGGTCGCCGCCGTCACCATCATCACCTGGTGGGACCAGACCCAGCCGGCGGATACCGTCTTCCACAGCGGCCGCAACCTCAGCCTGATGGCCCTCTTCGGCATTGCGCTGCTCAGTCGCGAGACGTTGGCGGCGCGGGGCATCGCCTGGCTGACGGCACGCTGGACGCGGTTCTTCCTCGGCGTCCCGCTGCTGGCCGCAACGGTCCATCTGGCTATCGCGCTGCTGGAGGAGTTCGACGGCTTCCGCCCGGCGGAAGAGGGGGCGCTCGTCGCCATTCCCCTCTGCCTTGCAGCCATGGCCGTGGTCTACCGGCGCCCGATCCCTGACCTTGCCATGCTGGCAGCCGTGGCGCTCTCCGCCTGCATCATCGCCGACTTCGGCCTGTTCCGATTGCTGGCCAGCGGCGGCAAGCGAGCCGACATCGGCACCTATTTCATCATGGGCGTTGCCACGCTCGCCTTGTTCGCCGCCGCCATCGCCTGGCTCAGGGCCACGTCGCGGAAGCTGGAGGTACGGCCATGACACGGCCCTCCATTGAGGCTGGAACGCTCCTCGCCGCCTGGACGGCCTCTGGTGCGCTGCCGCACGGAGCGCAAGCAGCTGTGGTCGCGGCGATCCGCGCCGACGCCGCTGTAGAACGTCCGCCGCTGCACCTGAAAATCCTCGCGGCCGTCGGCACCGTCCTCGCGACGGCTTTTTTCTTCGCCTTCATCGTGATCGCAGACCTGATCTCGTTCGACAGTGGCGGGAACCTGCTTGCCTGGGGCCTCGCCTTCGTCGCCGCCGGCATCGCCCTGTCGGTGTCCCGGTCGCGTGTCCCGGCGGGAATGGGCCGCGACGTCCTCGCGCAGACCGCCTTCACGGCCCTGGCGCTGGGCAAGGTGATAAGCGTCTTCGGCATCATCATCCTGGTGGGCAGGAACACGCCTTGGGCGCCCACGATGGCCATCCTCGCCGTTACCATCCTCACCTATCCGGTGACGGCCGCCTCGCTCGACCGCGTGCTCTCGCCCTATGCGGCAGGGGTGGCGGCAATGCTGGAGATCCTCTTGCGCCGGAACTTCGGCGCCGATCCCAGCCTTGCCGTCGCCGCGCTCTTCACCCTTGCCGCGGGAATCGCCGGCCTTCTCCTCCTGTCCCATCGCGTGCCGCTGGCGCTGCGACCCATCGGCACCGCGGCCCTCGCCCTCATGGGCACCATCGTCTGCATCCTCGCCGCAGGCCAGGATGCAGGGGCGTGGGCGAACGGCAAGCCCATGGACCCACGCCCAGTCGAGGCGGTGCTCACCCTTGCCCTCATCGGCGTGATCGGCTGGGTGGCGGGCGGGCTCGACCGACTGGCCCAGCCGCCGTTGCTTGCCGCGGTCGCGGGGACCATCCTTCTCGGCCTCGCGGGGGCGCCGGGCATCAGCTTCGCCCTGCTCGTGCTCATCATCGGCCATGCGCTTCACGACGTGCCTCTGCGCGTGGCGGGAATTCTGGCCCTGCCCGTATTCCTGGTGCTGTGGTATTATGGACGGGAAATGACCTTCCTTGAGAAGTCGGCCACGCTGGTGGGGAGCGGCCTTCTCCTGCTGGCCGGACAGGCGGTGATCGCCCATTTCGGCTGGGACCGGGAGGAGACGCCGTGAGCAACACCATCCGGCGCGCGCTGTTCCTCGTGACGAGCCTCGCCGTGCTGGCCGTGCTGGGCTGGAGCGTACGCGACTTCGAAGCCCTCGTGAACTCGGGCGAGGTGGTGCTCCTGCAGCTCGCCCCTGCGGATCCGCGTTCGCTCATACAGGGCGACTACATGCGCCTTGCCTATGGGCTGGAACGTGAACGCATCGCCCTTGATGCGCCATCCGGAGCCATCATCATCGCCCTCGACGCGCGCCGTATCGGCAGTTACCGGCGTGTCGCCGGCACCCCAGGCACGGGCGAGCTGGCATTCCACGTGGGAAGCAATGCGGCCGGCGACGGGGTCCTCATCGAGCCCCATTCCTTCCTGTTCCAGGAGGGCCACGCGGAGCTTTATGCACAGGCCCGCTATGGCATCTTCCACGTCGACCGCAGCGGTCGCCACCTGCTCGTCGGCCTCGCCGACACCGAAGCCCGGAAGATCGAGCCGCGCTAGAAGCCAGCGCCGGTGGCCGACCTATTCGGCCTTCCCGACAGACCCGCGCACACTGAGCGCCCGCACCGTCCAGACAACGCCCGCGACGATCGCGACACCTGCCGCGACGAGGAGCCAGACAGGCGCATCGAGCCAGGGCCGCAGCACACCGCCACGCGCCGCCGCCGCCACAAGGGCCGTCGCCACCACGTAGACGATGGCTGCATTCCAGGTTTTCGCCCGCCCGCCCGCATCCGGCTCATCATGGGGATCGAAATAGCGCGGCGCGATGAAGCCGAGGTAGGCCAGTTGCTGGATTGCTCCAAGAATGAACAGGACTGCGGCCACATCCAGCAGCAAGACCAGCGCAAGCCCGCCAACCCCGATCAGAACGGAGCCGGCGGCGAGCCAGATCTCGCGGGCCCGCTCCGCCGGGTGCGTCGGCGTGCCCACAATGGCCGAATAGGTGGCATCCGCCATCGCCGACACGGCCAGCGATCGCACCACCAGCACGCCACTCAGTACATAGAACAGGCCGAGGGCCCGCAAGACAGCTTCAAGAGCGATATTCACAGGTGTCCCTCCCAAAAGTTCCCAGGAGCGCGGTGGAAAAGGCGGAGACCAGCCAGCCGACGGCGCATCAACATCTCCCGATATGGGAGAGGTTGATGCGCCGTCACGAACTGACAGACGAGGAATGGGCGATCATCGCGCCGCTGCTGCCGAACAAGGTGCGCGGTGTTGCGCGGGTAGATGACCGCAGGGTGATCAACGGCATCCTCCGGCGCTTTCGGACCGGTGCGCCGTGGCGGGATGTGCCGGAGCGCTATGGACCTCGTACAACCCTCTACAACCGCTTCGTACGCTGGCGGGCGGCCGGGGTCTGGGACCGGCTGCTGGAGGCGGTCTCGGCTGCTTATGACGGCGATATTGTGATGATCGACTCATCCTGCGTTCGCGTGCACCAACATGGGGCCGCGATTAAAAAAGGGGCGACAACGATCGTTGCATGGGACGCTCCCGGGGCGGCCTGACCACCAAGATCCATGCCGTGGTCGATGCCGAAGGGCGGCCGATCCACCTCACCCTCTCGGCTGGGCAGGCCGGCGACGCGCCGGTGGGGCGCGAGTTACTGGCCCGCCTCCCAGCGGGTGGCATCCTTCTCGCCGACAAGGCCTGCGACACCGACGCCATCCGCGCCGAGACGGCGGAGCGCGGCACGTTCGCCAACGTGCCGCCGCGCGTCATCCGCAAGCGCACCTTCGCCTTCAGCCACTGGCTCTACCGCCAGAGGAATGCCATCGAGCTCTTCTTCAACCATATCAAGCAGATGCGCGGCCTCGCCACGCGCTACGACCGCCGCCCGGAAAACTTCCTCGCGGCCCTCAAGCTCGCCGCCGCACGCATCTGGATCAATGCGTTATGAGTCCGCTACCTAGCACTACTTTGGCAGATTAACGGATTGATAAGGCTGAGGTGTTGAGGTTTGCGCTCGGATTGGAGCGCAGGCCATGACGATCTGGGATGAGGCGCTGGGGGAGTTTCTGAAGCCGTTCGTCGCCC